>OY729418.1:295000-4794520 GCA_963422275.1 Paracoccaceae bacterium | reverse complement strand
CAAGCGTGCGGAGCACGCGCATCGCGAGGTGCCGTGGCAGATTGCCATGAACCCGGGCCAGCGCCGCGGCCAAGGCGGAGACGGCGAAGGCCCGGTGCGGGTGGAGCATCCGTTCCGGATCGCGAGCGGGTGTTCGGCTGCGACATGGTTCGCCATCGGGGTCTGGAGAGGAACGTGCAGCGGCTTGCGCCGCTTTTGGGCTTCTTGAACCTGATGATTGCCCAGCCGCACCTGTCGTGACAAGGGAGAAGCGTGTCCGGAATTTGCCGGACCGGCCCTGCGGGGGCTGAACCGGCGGCGGTTTTGCCCCGAAAACGCGCATTTGCGGCTTCCGGCCCGCCGAAAACCGACCGGTGCAGCCGGGAAGGGCGGTTTCCGCAGCCATAACCAGAAAAACCCTCCAAATCAGAGGTTCCCTAGGATGTCGAAGCGAACGATTGCTCTGCGTCCGAAGTCAGAGGCTGCGGCTGTTGCCAATGCATCCATGGCATTCGTCTTGCGATTGGATTCACCGGTGCGTCCGCTTAGACCTGTCAGACGAGTTTCCGCGGAATCGAACGCCGCCACTTCTGCTGGTGCTCGATCTTTCCATCATTCCACGCCTCGAGGCTGGCCTCAAGCTCGAAATGCGTTGGAGTCGAGGTGACCGTAGTGTTCGTCCGCGAGGAAACGTTCCATTTCCCACGGGAGAACTGCTCCATCCACGTGATGTCGCATTTCGCCGAGCTCGGATCGTCGGGATGAATCGTGAAGAATTCCTCATGCGTGGATTCGACCGTCCATCCGTCGTAATCGTCGAAGGTTGTGCTCCCTTCGTCATACCAATTTCTGAGCACGACATCTTCTGTTCCGATGTGCCTCGTGACGGTGAACTTGTTGCATCCCTCCCGGTTGACCGACATCCGCAGCAGCGGTGCCGACTCCGGCTCGGGCATAGGGTTGAGCAATCGGTCAGTTTCCTTCGGCTCACGCACAGGCAACTCAAGGTGGCTGCCGAGAGTCCGAACGGCGATTTCGGTTTTCTCTGGAGACGGCCAAACTGTAGGCCAATAGGCGTTGGACAAGGACAGTCGAATCCTGCTTCCGGCACCGAACCGGTGGGCGACCTCATTCAGGCGCAATGAGACTTGATACCGCCGTCCCGGTGTTAGCGGCATTGGGAACTCGTGGCTGTCGCGATGGGTGAGATTCAGCACGCCGTACGTGATTCTCGTCGCGTGTCCGCTGGGAAGCACCTCGCTCAGGCACGCGGCGACAAAGCCATTCGGCTTGTCGCATGAAACGTTAAGTGCGGCGACCGGGGCACCAAGGATCTCCAAGTCGGCTTCTAGTTGCCCGGTGTCGAAATTAAGCGAATTGCCCGCCTCCAAGCGCTGATCGCTGGGTTGGTCAGGGTCTTCGCCGTGCGGGCACCAAACCCCGCTCGCAAGACCCGTTGTCTGCGGCGAGGAAATCATCAGCAAGGCTTCCGGGGCTTCCTGCTTGGCGAGGACATGCTCGCCAAAATGCAGAATCTTCGTTCCGATAGACGGCGACGGCCAGCTTTCCTCGATAACCCACCTTCCGGGCCGCTCAGGATAACGGGTCAGCGGAGGTGCCGGATACTGCATCCAGCAGCGGAGCTGGGGATCGTCCATTACTCCATTTTCGATTCCCTTTAGCCAATGGTCCCACCACTTTAGGCATTCCTGAAGAAACCCGATCGCCGGTCCAGGCTTTGCGAAGTGTGGATACTTGTGGGCCCAGGGCCCGATCAGCCCCTTGCAGGGCACCTTAAGATTGGAAAGTAGCCGGAACACGGAATTCGAGTAGCCGTCGGCCCAGCCGCCGACCGCGTAGACTGGACACTCGACATCGTCGTAGTTCTCGCAGATCGACCCGTGCTTGTAGAAGTCGTTGCGGTGCTGATTCTCCAACCAGCCTTCAAGCCAAAGACCGCTTTCCTTCACGCGCTGCCGCCAGACGTCCTTCCACGCATCCCCATGCAGGTGCGGGTCCGGCGGAGTCGTGTTGATGGAGAACATGTAGGTCGACCATGCGATGTTGTCGCTTAGCATCGCGCCGCCCATATAATGAATGTCGTCGGCGTACCTGTCGTCCGTCGAGCATATCGATACCACTGCCTTGAGGGCTTGCGGCCTCCGGGCAGCAATCTGCAGCCCGTTGAATCCGCCCCAAGAGATTCCGATTATACCGACGGAACCCGAGCACCAAGGCTGGCAGGCAATCCAATCGATCACCTCTAGGGCGTCGTCCTGCTCCTGCTTCAGGTACTCGTCTAGGAGCACGCCCTCCGAGTTCCCGGTGCCGCGCATGTCCACCCGCACGGCCGCGTACCCGTGGCCGGCGAAGTAAGGATGCGTCAATGCATCCCGCCGTGCCGTGCCGTCCTGATACCGGTAAGGAAGATATTCCAAAACGGCAGGAACGGGGTTGAGCTCAGCATCATCGGGAAGCCATATCTTGGCTGACAGCCTTGTGCCGTCCGAGAGGGTTATGAAAGTTCCCTCAACCGTTCGCGCCCGCCTCGGGAAATTGTTCATGATCTTCATTGGCTCCAGCCTCCCTTTCGATCTTGCAAGGCTGTATTAATTCAATTGTTTTCGGTTCTGTCAACGGGGATGCAGAACCGGATGCAGACTCGCCTTAGTTCGACCTAGGTCGTGCACTCATTGATTTTGATCCAGAGGCGGATGCAGGCGAGGGCGATTGCGGCGAGGAAGTTTCTTGCGAGCTTGTGATGGCGGGTCGCGATGCCTCGGAAGTGTTTGAGCTTGTTGAAGAAGCGTTCCACGAGGTTGCGTTGGCGGTAGAGGTGATGGGATGCGGAGCGCCGCTCCCGGCGGTCCCGTTGGGTCGGGATGTGGGGGCAAGAGCCATGGTCGGCAATGAGCTTGAGGATGGTGCGGGAGTCGCAGCCGCGGTCGGCGACGGTGTCCCGGGCCGGCTCAAGGCCGTCAAGGAGGGCCGGCACGGCAGCCTTGTCAGAGGCTTGGCCCGGGGTGATCACGAAGCGGCGCGGCAGGACAAGGCCGTCGACGACAACGTGGATTTTGGTGCTCAGCCCGCCTCGCGAGCGTCCGATGGCGTGGTCCGGACCCCCTTTTTCCCGCCAGCGCCTCGAACAGGCACTCCCACACCCCTTGCCTGGCCCAACGATTGTAGCGGTTGCAGACTGTCGCCTGCGGCCTGCAGCGTTCCGGAAGGTCGCGCCACGGCGTGCCGGTGCGCAGGATGTGAAAGATCCCGCTGATCGCCCGCCGGTCGTCCAGCCGCGGAACACCCCGCGGCTTGTCAGGCGGCAACGGCGAGATGATCGCCCATTCCGCATCCGTCAGATCGTGCCGGCCCCTTGGGCTTCAATCTCTCGAAAACCGGCATGACCGCTTCAGTGAAGAACAGGGCTGGGGCCTTCAACTTCCTGAAGCCGCGACACTCTTCGTTCAAGCTTGCCGGCGTCCAGGTGCGGGGCAAGAAAGCCGCGCAGCTGCAGCTGATTTGCATGGCTCTCTCTGCGGCCGCGCTGGCGCTCCTCGTTGGCGTGCGGCTCTTGATCTTCGTTTTCTGGCTGGCGTTCTTGCTCGCGATATTCATCCGGGACTTTGCGGTTGGCTTTCTCGGGGGTTCGCGAAAGGCCTGACCCTTTCCGGTTCACCCAACCGGCAGCGCCGCTCGCGGCAGCATTCGCATTTCACCCGACGCCCGCCCGGGCCGGCCCGATGATCGGTTTCATCGTCGGGAAGTTCCGGGAACATCCCGGAAGGGGACTTCCCAAGCTCTGACCTGCCGTTTTTGCTGGATTGATTTCCTGACGCCGGAGCGGCCGCTGCCCTTGCAGGCGATGCACTGCTTGATGACGCCGCCGCCCAGATCAGCATCGACAAGGGGTAGGCGTCTGCCAAAACCTCTCCGCGCGCGCAGGACAGCCTTGAGGTGATGATCGCTGGAGTGATGGGTGTTCAAAACCTCTCCGCGCGCGCAGGACAGCCTCGAATTCTGCCCCTCCCCACTTGATCCTCAGGACGCGCGTCCGTGCGCGGGACAGCCTCGCACAAGGCGGAATCGCCGATTCTCTCGCGGTCGGCGAAACGGGCGAACGCCCTGGTCTTGAACGTGCGCAATCCGGGCCCCGCGTGCGTTTTGCTTCATGCGGCAAAATACAGCGCCAGGCGCTATGTCAATCAAGCCGTTGTGCGCCGTCTTGCACGTCGCGCCGCCGGACGACTGGCAACGCCTGGCGGCAGTCCTCGGCTCGGTGCGATCGCGCCTGGGACGCACCGCTGCGATGTCGATCTGATGATCCGGGTTCTTCTCCTCGGCCAGTGGCACTCGCTGTCGGACCGGGAACTCGAGCGGGCCCTGACGGTGCGCCTCGACTTCATGCTGTCCGTCGGCCAGTCGATGATCGAGCGAAGTCCCGCCCGCACGACGATCTGCCGGTTTCGCCGGATGCTCGGTCTGCGCGGTCTTGACGCGGCGCTTCTGTCCGAGGTCAACCGCCAGCTGCAGGAGCGCGGCCTGAAGGTCGGGAATGCGCCGGTGGCGGTGGTTGACGCGACCATCGTGGAGAGCGCGGCGCCAGATCGAGGTTGTGGCCGAGGACCGCGCCGAGGGCGAGGCGCCGCATTTCCCGGCCATGGTGTCCGACGGCACGGCACGAAGGGCGCTCGCCGACAAGGGGCTGTCAAGCGCCGCCAACCGCGCCTGCCTGACCGCGGCGGGGATCCAGTCGGGGATCATGTTCCGGGCTTCCCGGGGGCATCCCCTGTCCCGGCACCGCCGCCGGTTCAACCGGCTGGTGTCGCGGCGGCGATGGATCGTGGAGCAAACCTTCGGCACCCTGAAGCGTCTGTTCGGGGCGGCGCGGTCCCGGTTCATGGGACGGCGAGCCGTGGAGGCCGAACTGACCTTCAAGTCGATGGCGCTGAACCTGCTCAAGGCGGCCAACCGGCTCCAAACGGCGAAACTCAGAAAAAAACACCCGCTTTCGCAACAGTCTTATGCTTGGTGTTGCCTTCAAGCGGAGAAGCGGGTTCCGTCCAATCCAGGCCACAGTCGGCGACAGCATCTTCGAATTGTTATCCAAGGAAGCGCAGCGCAATACGAGTGCCCGATTGGCTAGTTTCGCATGACAATGTCAGACGGCACGAAGTTTGGAATAAGGCCCGAATGGGGAACTGCACGCAATTGCCCCTTTCCCGAACCTCGAATATGCGAGGCACGCTATTTGTTGGCACGAGGCGTATAATCAATCGAGATGCGCTTCCGCACATTTGAAAGCGGTGTTTGCATTCATGGCCGCCTTCTCGAGAACGCGGACAAACTGCGTGAGCGTCAACCTTCGTCGCTGTCGCCACTTGATAGCTGCTCGGCGAGAGTTTGCCTGCCGTGTGAGAGAACGCTCGACATCCGAATATTCGAATCGATCTCGCAAGACATGCAGAATTCCATACCGTCAGGCGACGGCGTCACTAGGGAGAGCGGAATCTCCGGCAAGACAGGAGCCTTCGGACGACGACAGTTGGCGGATGTGCGTAATTCAGGCGGGCAGGAGTCTTTTCAAGAAAAAATATGGGTTGGCAACGGGTCCAAGGTGTTAGTTTACACTCTGTCGGATACCGTGATGTATCCATAGCGAAGGTGGTGAACGGTTATAGTGGACCGAATACATTGCTTTGCATAGGATAAACGCCAGAAGCGGAAAGTCTTGGTGTTTTTCATGCGCGTCGAGCACGATACTGATAATCCACCGTTGAACGCGGACCTCTCGATACGGAACTGCTTGATGCAACGCGACTGTTCAGCCCGGCGTTTTTTTGAGGTGCGGGCCGCCTGTTCCGGTTTCTGTTTGCTGGAGTCGCCCCGGATATAGTCCGCAGGAGGGCCTTGGGTCTCTGCGGTCGGCTTGCGTTGCTGTTATTGCAAAAACGCGACGCCGGGACGAAGCTGGCGATAAGGGATCGTTCGAAGACGGCACGGGTTGCAGCCAGATGCCTCTACGAGAATGATGCGGCTTGCGATGAGTTCGAAATCGGCTCGGAAGTGAACGGTGCTTTTTACGGCTACAATCCTTAGCTGCGAGGGCTGGATGCCCAGATGAGTGAATAGAGCTTGATCAAGGCATTGCGTGCGCTTGCTGGTCACCACGGCCTGAACGCCCGAATCAACATGCTCCAATGCCGCCGTTGGTCCAAGATGCGCCTTCACCCCTTTCATCATTGCGCCTGTATAGTCGAACACTCCATCGCTCAATGCTGCGACTCGGAATGTGCCGCTGAAGCCGGGGTCGTCCACCCCGCCCGCCTTGCCGCCTAGTACCAGCCGAAGTTTGCTATCGATGCCCGCCTGCAGGGCTGCGGCAACGGCAGCAGGGTCAAAGACCGCCGCTATCGCTGCCTCACGAATCCCGGATTCGGCTAGAGCCACTAGAAGGGCCGTGGTGTCCGATGTCGCCCCAGCCCCGGAATTGTCCTGAACGTCGGCAAGAACCGCTGGCCGGCCGGCGAGGCTTGCTTCGGTTGCAAGGCGGACGGCCTCCTCCGGTCCGTGTAGCTCCGCGGCAAAGCCGGGAGCGGCCGCGAGGAAATCCCGCTCAAGGCGTCCTGCGAGACATTCTGCGGCATCCTGCGAAAGGGCGTAAGCGACGATTGCCGGCCCGCACTGGTAGATGTCGGAGGGTGGAAACCCGAACGCAATGTCAGCCGTGCAGCCTTCTAGCCCGCCATCTGCGGGAAGGGAGCGATAGAGGGAGCGGGCGGGATCGACATCAGTGCATTGGCAGTGTAGAGGCACCAGAAGCGGCGGTTTCCTGAAGGCAGCTTGCGGAAGCCTGCCCATCGTGATCGTGTCCAGTAGCAGGTTCGCGGTACGGGCACCGGTTTCCGCCATGTCGAGGTGGGGATAGGTGCGGTACGCAGTCAGGAGATCGGCGGACCTAGCCATCTCCGCCGTGATGTTTGCATGGAGGTCCAAGCTGGCGGCCACCGGAGTACCAGTTCCGACGAGTTCGCGGACCCGCCTCAGGAGTTCTCCTTCTCCGTCTTCGAAGCATTCCGACACCATCGCACCATGCAGGTCGAGGTAGATCCCGTCGACCGGCATCGCTGCCGATATTCCCTCGAGGATTCTCGCGGAGATCGTTTCGAACGCCTCTGAGGTCACGAGGTTCGACGGCTCCGCACTCGCCCAGAGTACTGGCACCAACTTAGCCTCTAGACCTGCACGTCTCATGAATCCGCCGATTGGAATGTTGCATCCGAGAAAGGTTCCGAACATCTCTTTCCCAACCGTCAGTCCGGGCCAGCTGTCCTCCTGCAGGAAGTCTTGCAAGGTGGTTGGGATGGGCGTGAAGCAGTTCGTTTCGTGTTGGAAACCAGCGATCGCGATCCTCGGCCGCCCGCATCCGGATGCGCTGGCGGGCATCGATTGACGGCAAGCCGGGGTGTCCATCTATGCAACCAACGGAAAATGGCAGCGGACCGTCCGCCCGCCTGACAAGGCAGTCTCGGTCGGAGCCTCGTTCCTGCAGCGGTCCGTGGCGTACGGACACCTCGGGTGGAACTCGCAGCCGCCCGGCCTGTTTGTAAGGCTCGGCACCTCCCCCTCGACGGACACGAGCTTGCGACGCCGTGTTGGATCTGGATTCGGTGTTCCCCGGACGAGGGCCTCACTATAGGGGTGGGCGGGTGTCTGGAAAACCGTCTCGCAGTCCCCCTGTTCGACGATTCTGCCTAGGTACATGACCGCTAGCCGGTTACTGATCTGCCTGATGACCGGCAGGTTGTGACTGATGATTAGGTAGGCTAGGCGGTACTTATCTTGCAATTCGATCATCAGGTTGAGGATCTCGCCTTGGACCGAAACGTCCAGACCGGCCGTTGGCTCGTCGGCAATCACAAGTGCAGGATTGAGCGCGAGCGCTCTCGCGACCCCGACCCGGCGGGCCTGCCCGCCGGACAACTCATGCGGATACCTCGAAAGGAAGTTCGCTGGCAGGCTCACCATGTCGCACAGCCTGAGAGCCTGCTGACGGAGCCGCCCGTCCCGAACCCCATGGATACTGAACGGCTCGGTCAGCAGCTGCTCGACGTTTCGGCGTGGGCTAAGTGAGCCAACCGGGTCTTGGAACATCATCGAGATGTCGCGGCGCACGCGCTTGTACCGCCGTTGCGAAAGGCCGGCGAGTTCTACGCCCCGGAACTTCACTGAACCCGACGTTATGCTGCTGAGACCGACGACCGAGCGTCCAAGCGTTGTTTTGCCGGACCCGCTTTCGCCCGCTAGCCCCAGCGTCTCGCCTGGAGCCAAGGCGAGGGACACGTCAAGCACGGCATCGACAAACGGATCCTTGACTCCGGCCGCAACGGCCCGGAGCCGCCCCATCGACGGAAACCTTATCCGGAGTCCGTCGATCGCAAGTAGAGGCTCAGCAGAGCGCGTTGTCGCTGCGGGCTCCTCCGCCTCCGATACGCTGCTGCACATGGCCGCGGAGGGTGTCTCGAAGCATCTGTACGTTTCGGGATCGTAAATGTGGCAGCGCACGGTCTGCCGCTCTCCGGTGAACTCTCCGGGCAGGGTGCTGTCGGTCGGCTTTTGCGTACAGCACGTGTCTGCCGCCTGTGGGCAGCGGGGGGCGAACACGCATCCGACCGGATGTTCGTGAAGGTCCGGCACGTCGCCGGGTATCGTCGGAAAGAACCGCCGGTCCACAAGTTCATGTGCCGGATTGCATCGAAGAAGCGCACGCGTGTACGGATGCTTGGCGTGAAAGAAGATGTCGTGAACCTCGCCGTGCTCGACGATTTCGCCTGCGTACATGACAGCGACCTCGTCACAAAGCTCCGCGATCAGGCCGAGATTGTGCGACACCAGCATGACCGTTGCGTCGAACTCTGCCCTAGCTTCGCGGATTAGATGGATGATCTGCGCCTCCATGGTGACGTCGAGGGCGGTTGTTGGCTCGTCAGCGATGAGGAGGGACGGGTCCATCAGGAGCGCCATCGCTATCCCGGCGCGCTGCCTCATCCCTCCGCTGAACTGGTGAGGAAAGTGCAAAATGCGGCTCTCCGGGTCGGGGATGCCGACGCGGCGCATCATCTGGACCGCTGCTGCCGCCTTGTCCCGATTGGAGAGGCCCGCCCGCCGGTACAGAATGTCGGTCATCTGCTGTCGGTAGCACAGGACCGGACTCTGCGAGGTCATGGGATCCTGAAACACCATCGCCGCCTCTTCGCCCCTAAAGCTCCGCAGGGCATCCGTCCCGAAGTTCATGACATCCTCGCCCCTGAAGCGCACCTCACCGCCCCCGACAGTGCTGTTGCTGGCCAAGAGCTGCATGATCGACCAGATTAACGTAGTCTTCCCGGAGCCGCTTTCTCCGACGACGCCGAGGATGCGGCCTTTCGGGATGGTCATGGTCACGCCGCGGAGGGCATGTACGCGCCCGCGTGGCGTGTTGAAGTCAACGTCCAATCCGAATATTTCGAGGAGTGCCTCCACAGGTCAACGGCTTCCGCGGAGCTTGGGATCGAACACATCGCGGAGGGCTTCTCCCAGCAGCGTGAATCCCAGAGTGGTAAGGACAAGCGGGATCCCGCCCGCTATCACCGGCCAAGGCGAGGTGCGAATTACCAGATAGCCCTCGTTGAGGATCGTGCCCCAGCTCGCAGTTGGCGGAAGGACTCCGAGGCCGAGAAAGCTGAGTCCGGCCTCGATCGTCACGACCACCGGAACGTCCATGGCGGCGAGGATGAGCAGCGGTCCGATCACGTTCGGCATCACGTGGTGCAGGAGCATTCTGAACGCGGATGCTCCGAGTGCCCGCTCGGCGAGGATGAACTCCGTGTTTTTCAGTGCCAAGGTGCTCGTGCGCGCCAAGCGGGCATAACCCGGTATGCTCGTCACTATCACGACGGCCAGAACGAGATTAAGGCTTGGGCCAAGTAGCGACACTGCGGCAAGCGCTAGGACAATCGTCGGGAATGAGCGAATCGCGTCGAACATGAGGAGCAGCAGATGATCAAGCCACCGCGGCCCATATCCAGCTATCATGCCGAGCGTAAGGCCGAGAAGCAACGAGACCGAGACGCCGATCGCGGCCACCTTTAGCGCAACCCTGCCTCCGTAGAGGACGCGCGAATAAATGTCCCGCCCTAGCTGATCGGCTCCGAGCCAATGTTCGGCACTCGGTCCCGATAGCCGAGACGGTATGTCTAGCTGGGCCGGATCGTGCGTCGCGAGGAGCGGCGCGTAGATTGCGCTCAGGAAGAATGCTGCCACGAAGACAAGGCCGATCACCCCTTGAGCATTGGCAAGGAACAGACCGAGCTTCTCGCTGCTCAGAGTGCTTCTGTTGGTTGCTGCCTTCATCCGCGCTTCAGAGGTTGTCGCGGATCCGCGGGTCCAAGACGGAGACCGCGAGGTCGGCGACGAACGTCACCACTACGTACAGTACCACCGTGACGAGCACGGCTCCTTGGACAACAGGGAAGTTGCGGCTGAGCACCATGTCGTAAATGATCTTGCCGAGTCCGGGTCGGGCGAAGATGATCTCCGCGAACACGGTGCCCGACAGCAACACGCCGAACCCGATGCCAATCAGTGTTATGGTGGGCAGGATGGCGACCTTGAGTGCATACCGGAATACGATTGTTCGGGTACGCAGCCCGAAAGCCCGGGCTGACTTGATATAGTTTTCGCCCATGACCTCGAGCATCGATGCCCGCACGAGCCGAGCGAGATAACCGACCCAGCCAAGTCCGACGGCGAAGGCGGGCAGGACCAGATGCCACGCCTGATCCGTCACGTTGCCGGGCTCGCCTGCCCCGATCACGGGAAACAGGTCAAGATGTATCGCGAAAGCAAGCAAGGCCCATATTGAAACGAGAAAGGACGGGACCGCGATGGTTCCGATGGATACGATCCCCGTAAGGCGGTCGAACCAGGTGTTGGGCCGGATCGCCGACAGGCATCCCAGCGGAATTCCGATCAGCGCCGCCCAAGCGAGGGAGGCGACCGCAAGAGTAATGGTGTAGGGAAGTTGCTCCAGCAACGTCGTGGCAACGCTCCGATTGCTGAACACGTCCGTTCCCAGATCGCCCTGAAGCACGTTTCCGAGGAAGATCAGGAACCGGGCCGCGACCGACCTGTCCAAATGCATCTTGGCCGCGTATGCGGCCTGTATCTCTGGAGTAGCCCTGGGCCCGAGGGCGATGCTTGCAGGATCTCCCGGTATCGAGTTCAGCATCGCGAACAGGGCAAGGACGGCGAGAAAAACGATCAGGGCCGAAAGCACGATCCGCTTCAGGAAATAGAGCAGCACGACGATTACGGGCCTGTTGCCCGGAACCGCGTTCTTGGCGGCGGGCCCACCATCCAGTCAGGAGAAGTAGGCGAGTTGCATTTCTCCTGTGGGGGCGAACCGTCCGGCGATGTCGGAGCGGTGAATGAACACCTCCGGCTCGTGGGTCAGCCAGACATAGGCGCCTGTGTCCTCCATGATTTCCTGCATGCGCGTATAGATCGAGGCCCGCTTCGCGGTGTCAACCTCGGTCATGCCTTGGACGTATAGGTCCTCGAATTCATCCGAGGACCAGCGCTCCCAGTTCCAGATTCCAATCTGGTCGCGCACGAACCATTGAAACGGCTCGAACGGGTCAGGTCCCGAGCCGTAGCGCATCAGCCAAATCTCGAGTTCCTTCCAAGTGTCGCCCTTGCTTTCTTGTCCCATCTCCCAGAACGGTCCTGCGTCCAGCGGACGGACGGTCACGTTGATGCCGATTTCGGACAAGTTGGCCTGTATGATCGTGGAAGCCAGGACTCGCTCCTGGCTGTTAAGTGTCTTGAGGGTCAGCTTAAGGCCCTCCGCTCCCGCAGCCTTGATCAGTTCGCGGGCTTCCGTGGGATCGTAGGAATAGCCAGCACTGCTCCGCTTTCCGGCAAGCCCCGGACAGACAACCCCGAACGACGGCTCGGCGGTGCCTGCATAAGCCCCCTCGATGACGGCGGACTGGTCGACGGCTCGTTGAATTGCCATCCGGACCCTGATGTCCTGCAGCTTGGGATGCTCGGTGTTCATGCCAAGCCACATGTACTGCAGGGCCCCGGCAACCGTCAGCGAACTGCCGGCAGGAAGCTCCTTGCGGTATCGAGCCAATGCATTCGAGGATATCTGCACACAGTCGAGTTCGCCAGCTTCGTAAGCCAAGGCGGCGGTCTCGTCCTGCGTTACAATGCGCGCCACGATGGTGTCGAAGAACGGCTGGATGCCCGTCCACTCAGGGTTCCGGGTTAGCGTGACCTGCTGTCCTTGAACCCATTCAAACACGTAAGGTCCGCAAGTGGCCGGTGGCTCGGTAGTAAACTTTCCTCCTGCGGCCTCGGTCGCCGCCTTGCAGACGATGATGCCGGTTCCGGAGGCCAGCGTAGTGTTCATGAACGGCGAGAACGGCTCCTTGAGCACGATCGTCCCAGTGTAACGGTCCTTGATATCGACGTGCGAATACGCAGCGTAGTCACCTTTCCATTCGCTTTCCGCCATCCGGTCGTAGCTGTAGGCAACGTCCTCGGTAGTGAGTTCGCCGTATCCGCCGCTCCACATCAGTCCCGGCTTGAGCGTGAACTCGATATGGGTCGAATCGACCGGCTCGACACGCTCGGTGAAAGGAGACGGAACCCATGTGCCTTGACCGTCCTTCACCCCGAAATGGGCTAGTGCGGGCATTATGCACCAGTTGATGTCGTTGTCCGGGTGCCCGCCGACATAGTAGCCGGGGTCAAGGCTGTCCAGGTCGCGGTTGAACCTCACGACAAGCCGCCGTCCCTCCTGCGTGTAGGACACACCCGGAAATGCGCCGATCACACCTGCGGCGCTAGCGAACGCCGCCGCGTGCATGAAGCCACGGCGCGAAATGCCGTTGATCGAGTTCATGGAAGTCCCCCATCCCTTGTTCAATTTTTCAATTACCATTGCACTCAATAAACATCATCGGACCAAGTGAGTCAAGGGCTCTTGGTTGTCCGCCAAGGCAGTCACTTCTCAACTTTCCGGTTCGGTGGCCGCTCGCGGCAGCCTGCCGGCGGCGTAAATCCTGCTAGGCAGGAGGTTGACCTCCAATCCGTCGCGCTGAACAGGTCGGAAAAACATCGTGGCTCGGAATCCCGTGTCCGAGCTTCATTTGTTCATCCCGCCTTCACATTTCAAAGGACGGCGAGTTGTCCCGCTCCGGTTCCGGCTTTGCAACCTCCTCATCCGCCGCTGAAGGGTTTGGATCGATGCCAGCCTCGATTGCCATGTCGCGGATGCCTAGGCGCTCATAGCCTTCAGCAGCGAATTCCGCCCGCTGCCAGGCAGTGAACTGTGGGGAGATCAGGATACGCTGCTGCTTCATGCCGCGTAGCTCTTCTACTTTCGTGCCTTCGCCAAGACCAGCGAGAAACTCGTTGAACAACGCGTCCTGATCTCTCGTCCTGTGCTTCTCCGGGTTGCGTTTGCAACCGCCAGCAGGTCAACATCCTTCAACCCGTCGTGCCAAGCACCGGAAATGCTCCGCAGCATGTCCAGCCGTTCGCCGAACCAAGCTTCTGCGAGGCGCTCCAGCCGGCGGCAGAAGTCGAGATCGTTGTCTCGTCCGGAACTTTCTCCAGCATCACCCCGACAAGGGCGCCGAAAGCTCTCGGCCTCGCAGAGCAAGTCCTCCATCGCCGGGGCGCCGGATTGCAGAACGGCTGAGCGCAGTGCACGCGCAACATCGCCGACAGCGGATGCGGCTGTCGCCCCTTGCCGCCGCCGTTGGGACAAACCGGCGCAATGCGGGCATCCAGAAGACGTACCCAGGGGGTCGGGCCGTCCATCCGCTCCAGAAAGATCTCGCGGCGCGTCTTGCGGTCGCATTCAAGGCTCGCAAAGGTCAATTGCCGAAGGCGCTGCATGTCATGGTCCCCCGAAAAAGCTGCGGCGCAAGACAGCGGGCGTGCCCCGGATGCACAATGCCACGCCCAAAATCAGGCTGCATTCAGAGGTTCCTTAGCTGGTTGCACCGTAGAGCAAAGGCACGACTGCCCCAGCCTTCTTAGGGTTAAAATAGTTTTTTTCAATTGATTATGGTTCTATCTCCAACAATACCACCTGTCATTTCCAACAATTCAAAAACCAGTCTGCGAGTCTTGAACCTCTTGTTGGGACTTTAACCGGTTGATGGATGCAGCTGTTGCAAGCAGTATGGACGCATACCTTGAAAACTCCTCGCACAGCAAACATCGAAAAATTGCGCAAGTTAGCCCGGGGGAAGTTCAAGCCAATTATTGGTTTCGAGCACCAAAGCATTTGCAAACAACCGCAATTTCGACTTGCAGTGGACCGTCGGTCAGGAGACCGCTGCAACGTGATCTTGAATCAGCTGCCCGTAGAGTTCCTTCAGCCTTCGTGTAACCGGACCAGTCCCCGACCCCTCTCCGATCCGTTTTCCATCGATTTCGGACACGGGGGTCTGACCTCCAAACGTGCCGGTGAGAAACGCTTCGTCCGCGCTATACGCGTCGAACAGCGAGAAATTCTTCTCGAAGACAGGAATTCCGTTTGCACGACACAATCCGATCACCTTTTGCCGCGTGATTCCGTTCATGCAGTAGTCGCCGGTCGAGGTCCACACCTCGCCACGCCGAACGATGAAGAAATTGCACGCGTTTGTGGTGTTCACGAATCCATGTGGATCCAACATCAATCCTTCATCTGCACCAGCCTGTTCTGCCTGAAGGCATGCAATGACGCAGTTCAATTTCGAATGACTGTTGTATTTCGGGTCCTGCGACATTGGCAAACCCCGCACTTGGGGCACAGTAGCCAGCTTGATTCCAACTCGTTGAAGGCTGTCCGCTGGCTTGGAATGCTCCATGATGATCACCGTCGTCGGACCAGATCGCGAAAGTCGAGGATGTTGAAACGGCTTGTTTTTCGTTCCACGGGTAACCATCAGCCTGCAGTGGACGTCCGTTGTCATGGCATTGGCATCTGCGGTTTGCTTCAGCGCATCGAGAAAGCCCAGCCTGTCCCTGCCTGGATCCAGGGAAACTGCCTTGCAGCTGTCGAGCAAGCGGTTCATGTGCTCTTCGAAGAATACCCAGATGCCATCGTGCAAGCGCATTCCCTCCCACATGCCGTCACCGAGCATGAATCCGCTATCGTAAACCGAAACCCTCGCCTCGTCTCGATGCACGGTCTCTCCGTTAACCCAGATCTTGATGTTCCGGTTGCGGATGTCGTCTTCTGCGCTGTGGGTGGAATGCCTTAGTGCACGCTCGTTCATCGAATCAATCCAGCCTTGGTTCCGGCAGGCGAAACGCGCTGTGCCCGCGGAGAAAGTTCTTGGTCGCTTCCATTTCGGGGAACGTCAACACTTCTGAGGGCGTGCCTTGCTCAAGAATTGTTCCGTCCGAAAGGAACAGCACCCTGTTTGCCACCGTGTAGGCGAAACCCAGCTCATGAGTAACGATGAGCATTGTCATCCCCTCATCCGCGAGCTCCTTCATGGTTTCAAGCACTTCACCCACAAGTTCTGGGTCCAGCGCGGATGTGACTTCGTCAAAGAGCATGATCTCAGGCTTCATCGCCAGCGCCCTGGCGATCGCGACGCGCTGCTGCTGACCGCCCGAAAGCTGCGCTGGATAGGAGTCCGCCTTCCAGCGAAGGCCCACTTTCTCCAGATAGTTGTCCGCGCGGCGCGAACACTCTTCGGAATTGCACTTCAGCACTGTGCGCGGACCTTCCATGACGTTTCCCTTGACGGTCATGTGAGGAAACAGGTTGAAATGCTGGAAGACCATTCCGACCTTGGTGCGAATTTGCGTGAGCTCGCGCTCGACGTAGGAGATGCGGCCAGCGGACTCGTTTCCTATTGGCACTCCGTGCAGCACGACCCTGCCGGAAGTCGGCACCTCCATGAAGTTGATGCATCTGAGCAATGTGGACTTTCCGGATCCGGAGGCGCCGATGAGCACCACGACCTCGCCCTTTGTCACGGTTAGGTTGATACCCTTCAAGACCTCGAGATCATCGAAGGACTTGTGCAGAGATTCCAGTCTGAGAACTTCGTTCATCTTCTCAGACCGCATCCTTCAGCTTGAGCTCGAAGCGCTGCACGAAGAGCGCCATTGGAAATATCAGCACGAAGAAGATGAGCGCGACAGTCGTGTACATCTCGATCGGGTTGAACTCGAGAGTCGAGATCTGCTTGGCCTTGTGCATCAATTCCCCGTAGGCAATCACCGACGCGAGCGAAGTCATTTTCATCAGTTCGACTGCCCTGTTCATGAACGCGGGCAGCATCCGGCGGACCGCCTGCGGCAGGACAATCCGGCGAAGCTGCTCGATATAGGTCATGCCGAGTGCCTTTCCCGCCTCCCACTGGCCCCGTTCAATGGACTGGATCCCCGCACGGAATATTTCGGCGGAGAAAGCCGCCGTGTTGAGGGTCAGTCCAAGCGATGCCGCCGTGAACGCGTTTATCTCCAATGGGGAGATGATTGGAAAGGCGAAGAAGAACCACATTATCTGAACGAGCACCGGCGTGTTGCGGAACACTTCAATAAAAGCCGTGGCGGGCCAGTTCAGTGTCGGGGCCCTTGCGTAGCGCATCGCGCCGACAATGAGTCCGAGAGAGAGGCCCAGCGTCAGACAGGTCGCCCCCAGAATCATGGAGTTCCGCAAGCCCAAGAGCAGGAGCTGCCAATTGCCGAAGACAGCGGAGAAGTCGAATTCGTATCCCATCGGGAGTTCCTAGTGCGCCGCTTCGCCGGCAACGGCAAGGCGGGCCTCAACCACCCTGACGAGCATGGAGCAAATGAAGATCACCGCGAAATACATCGCCGCCGCAATGGAGAACACTTCCAGTGCGCGATAGGTCGATTGGGCGATGCTGTTGGCTTGGTACAGCAGGTCGGCATAGGAGATCGTGCTTACAAGCGTGGTGGTCTTCATCAGTTCGATCGCCCGCTCGAGGAACGCCGGAATCATTCTCTTGACGGCTTGTGGGAGAATGATCCTGCGCAGTGCTTCGTTGCGGCTCATCCCCAAGGCCTTGGACGCCTCCCACTGCCCGGTGTCAATGGACACGATTCCACCTCTGAAAACCTCCGCGAAAAACGCAGAGGATTGCAGCGAGAATGTCAGAACCGATGCGCGGAACGGATCGATCTCGATTCCAGTCAGGATGGGCATGGCGAAGAAGAACCAGAATAGCTGGGCGATCGGCGGGGTCGAACGCAGGAATTCAATCAAGAGGCCTGCAGGTGCTCGAACCGCAAGATTTCCGTAGAGCCTCAGCAGCGCCAGAATCAAGCCGAGCGGGACGCCGCACAGCAAGGCCAGCCCGGTGACTTTCAAGGTGTTGACCAAGCCGAGGGCAAGCAAGTCGAAGTCCCTCAGGACAATGGAAAAATCCCAGTCGTAGCCCAATGGCCGGATCTACAGCTGTCTGGACCGAAGCGGAGAACCCCGCTTCGGTCCTTCAGGTTTCACCAATCTTCGCGACGGATGGCTGGGACGGTGGCAGGGTCCACGCCGAACTCAACCAAGAACTCTTGGTACCATTTCTGCGTCTGGCCAGTCGTGTAGTAATACGAAATGGCAGTGTTCACCCAGTCCCGGAATCTCTTGTCATCTTCCCTGCGCACGCCTGCCGACGAAGCGGATTGGCGAATGGGCGAGGGCAGAACGATCTGGCCGCGGCCTATCTTTGACCGCATCGCGATCAGGGGCGGATGAAACAGAGACACGGCATTTACGCGCCGGGACTGGAATGCGGCAACCGATTCGCCGTTTGTTGGGAAACGCAGGATCTCGGCATTGCCCAACCGCTCGGTCACGTAAATGTCCATGGTTGTTCCCTGGGTGACAGCGAGCTTGATGCCATCCTGGTTGAGGTCCTGCCATTCCGAAATTTCCATTTCATCGTCGGCAAGCACCGCTAGGGCGTAGTAGAGCAAGGGCTGCGCTGGAAAATCAATCGCAAGCGCACGTTTTGGCGTTGCGTCAAGCACGAACATGATGTCGATCTTGTTAGCCTGAAGGGCCGATACGGCGGTTCCCCAAGTGACTTCTACCGGTTCGAATTCCACGCCAAGTTCGGTGGCCATCGCCTTGCCCACTGAAGCGCCGAGGCCCGTCCACTCGTTCGTTGCTGGATCGTTGAAGAACCAAGGGGGTGCTTGGGTAACGCCAACGCGCAATGTGCCGCGCTCCATTATCGCGTCCCAAGTGGACAGATCCTGTGCCATCGTCGCGGACGACATGCCAGTAACCGCTGCAGCGGCCAATGCGCACATGCCAAGAAACGCCTTTACTCTGCAAAACATTCTTTTTCCTCCATTTGAGTGACACATCAACGACAGGCACTGTCCCGTCGGGGTGTCATTGCCTTATTCGAATATCCCTGTTCCATGTTACTTCAAGCGCGTTTCACTTCAAGCGTGTTTGTTGGGACACAGGGTCGCGAACTTGAGCGCGATGAGAGTCATCGATAGCTGCCCGAATGCGCGAAGCGGCAACTGCTGGAGAAAGACCGAGGCATTCCGAACCCGACGGGCTGCATGAAATCTCCATGATGCCGTTGCGACAAAAAGTGACTCGCTGACGTCATGACTCCGGTTCCACTGCGGAGACCGCGCTGCCGCAGCTGCGCTGGGTCGGACATGCTCGCAATCTCCTGGCACCTGCCCGGTCTGCGCTGCCTCGGTTCAGTGGGCTCAGTTGCCAAACAGTTCGTAGAGACCTGCCGCGAATTCGCTCTCCAGCGGGAAGGACAGCATCCCCATAACCGAATATCCGAGCAGCCATGGCATGAGGTAGAAACGGAGCATGAAGAATATCCATGCCACAAACAGTGGAACGAACGGTTCATGAAGAAAGCCAGGCGTCACGAAGCGGAACGCGTTGACGATCGGATTCGTCATCCTGACAAAGACCTTCATGAAGAAGAATTCGCTGTCTATCGGGAGGAACATGTTCATTGCGACGCGACCGATCAACGTCCACATGATCATGCCCAGAATGTAGTCGATGACAATGACCGTCAACGGAAATGCGTCGAGCGTGCCAGTCATGGATCGGTCTCGCTAATATAGAGAAGGGCGGGAAAGAATTCCCCGCCCTTTCCTTTGATTCGCACTATGCTTCAGTGCGTGCTCTTGAGAATCGTCTCTCCAGACGGGTCTCGTGTCTCCTCCACCATGGCCTGCGTCTCCGCGTCGGGCTCTTCGGTTGCCAAGCTGACCACAATCATTGCGATCAAGCTTACCGGCATTCCAATGATGGCGAACCGCAGGTGGTCGATTCCGAGCCAAGGCTCTCCGCCCGCAAAACGCACGTAGTAGAGATATGCGGTTCCGGCGAGGAAGCCTAAAACCATTCCCGCGATAGCTCCGGCACGGTTTGCCCGTTTCCACCAGATGCCCAGCACCAAGGGGAAGAACAGGCCTGATGCCGCGAAGTCGAATGCCCAAGCGACGGCTCCCAGAATCCCGGTCAAGCGGAAGCTCGCAACGAATGCGCCAAGCGCCCCGATCGCAAGAAGAAGCACGCGAGCCACGATCAGCCGTGTTCGCGTGTCCGCTTTCGGATCGATGATCTTGTAGTAGAGATCATGGCTGAGAGCGTTGGCGATCGCCAGCAGCAGTCCGTCGGCTGTCGACATTGCCGCAGCCATTCCGCCCGCCGCGACCAGTCCCGAAATCACGTACGGCAATCCCGCAATCTCCGGTGTCGCAAGCACGACTATGTCCGGCCTCATGAAGAACTCGTTGATCTGCAGCAGTCCGTCCGAGTTGAAGTCCCTGATCGCGAGGAAGTTGACAGCAGACCAGTTCTGTATCCATTCGAGGGACTGCACATCCGCGATCGACTTGCCGATGATGCCAGTGACCAGATCCGGGTCTAGAACCTGCAACTTCGTCAGCGTGGCGAGCGCCGGTGCCGTGAAGTACAGGAGGAAGATGAACAGGAGCGACCATGACACCGACTTGCGAGCGGCGCGCACCGAAGGAGTGGTGAAGTAACGCATCAGGATATGCGGCAAGGAGGCTGTCCCAGCCATCATGCAGAACGCCAGCGTGACGAACTTCCAGCTTGCCATGCCTGTCCCGGGGCTGTTGTGCAGCGTTGTCAACACCCTAACGCCCGGCACGCTTTCAGGGGGAGGCGTGCCAACACCCAGCTGGGCCTCTAGTTCCCCAATGCGGGCAACTGCGTCTCCATATCCAAAGTGTGGGATGATCCCGAAACCTTGGACGTTGGACATCCAGACAACCGGTACCACGTAGGCGATGATCAGCACGATGTACTGTGCAACCTGCGTCCAGGTGACCGCACGCATGCCGCCGAGCATGGAGCACAGAAGGATGCCGAGCAAGCCAAACCAGACCCCGACTTCGAAGGGAATCAGCAACGCTCGCGAAGCGATTGTCCCGGTGGCATTGATTTGCGCCGTCACATACGTGAACGATGCCACCACGAGAACCACGGTAGCGATGAATCGCGCCAAATTTCCTCCGTAGCGCGTCCCGATAAAATCTGGAACCGTGTAACAGCCGAATTTACGAAGATAGGGCGCCATCAGCGAATTGACCAGCACGTAGCCGCCGGTCCAGCCGACGACAAACGCCAGATATCCATGACCGCCAAAGTAGATTCCGCCTGCGAGGGCGACAAATGAAGCGCCGGACATCCAGTCCGCCGCGGTTGCCATTCCGTTGAAAACTGGCGGGACCTCTCGTCCCGCAACATAGTATGCGTCCACCTGCATCGTGCGCGAAAGCCAACCGATGCCAGCATAGATGAGAACCGTGAACGCAACGAACAGGATGCCAATCGTTGCGGCGGGCGCACCAAGCTGTTCAAGGATTGCCATTAGCAGGATGAAAACGATGAACCCGCCAGTGTACATCCCGTAAACTTTCGGCAGGTTGCCGATGAAATCGCCTTTATTCCATTTTGTTGCCATGTCGAGCCTCGATTATTCGCCAATAAGGCCGGTGTCTTCGTCGATCCGGTCCTGCAGCAAATTCTGTCCGAATATCAAGAGGACGAAAATGATCAGAGAACCTTGGACGGCGAAATAGTAACCCAAAGGGAAGCTTATGAAAGATACCCCATTCAGGGATTGAGCGAACCAATGGACGACAAAAGAGAAGATAAACCACAAAACCAAGACCCAAATCGTGAGGTTCCGTGTTCTTCTCCAATGCTCGTCGCGGTTTCTTCCAGATTTTTCTGGCATGCAACCTCCTTATCGTTGTAATTGCGCCTGAGAATAAAAATAGCAAAAACGCTACTCAATGGAAGAGAAGCCAAACCCGAAGGCTGACCACTCGACAACAAGGCTCCCTAACAATTTTGCGAAGGCTTTTGCAACATTTTTTACTCAATGCGGCAGATCACGGGAAATCAGTGATCGGGAACCTTGCCTGCACCATATCAAGACTCCAGCGTGTCTTTCGCATCCGTTTCGATAAGTCAAGCATCAACGAGGCGGAAAAGCTCATCGAGTTCATCCATACACGGTCAGCTTACGTGGCGCAAACCTCCCTGTACGGTTATCTGAAGACACGAATGGGGCGCAGCTACGCGGCCATTTTCAAGGACGAGCGCTTCGCTCCGTCCCTAAACGCCGCCAAGTGGACAGTCTATGCAGCATGCCTCTCCGACCTTACTGTGTATTCCGCAGCCTTGGTCGCAAGCGGCAGTCTGATGGACCGGGAAGAGACGGCCGCTTTTGCGGCTTACTGCCATGGTGAGTGCGTGAGGAGAACATTCGAGGGAAAATGCGCGTCCGTGATCGAGGAAGAGGTTTGCAAGTCCTTTTCCAAGCGGGCAAGAGCAACGATTTGGGCAAATGCCGCTGTCGGGGCGACGGCGTTCTCAGAAAGCCCCGAGGCCCTCGCGAACTCGTCGCCAGTGTCCGACACGTTCAAGCAGCTGGACCATGAGATTGTGACCAATTCAGTTCGATTCCGATGGAACGACGTGCGCAACCAATTGCAGCGTCGCCTCGACGGCGAGGCGCTTGGCGAAAACTGGACAATGCTGATCAGGCAAGAGCGGTCAGGCTAAAGCCATGTCAGGCGGGACGCCTATCCTCGATACCTCTGCAGCTCGCTTGCCTGCGGCCAAGCGGATTCAGGGATGACGGAAAGGTCGGCCGTAACCGGCACCGCGAACGACAAGGGCAACTCTTGCCTAGTGCCTAGTTTCTTGAACCATCAGTGATTTGCATAGCGGGGTGACGAACCCTTCGTTCAATCGAGGGCATGCGTAGACAGGTGTGGACAGGGGATGACAATAGTAGCGCATTTACAATGCTTTGTGAGATGACATTGTCGCCATACGCCGCCAGACGGTGGCTCTGCTACGCTCCAATTCTTTTTCTTGGGTTGACCTCAGGGTTGACTATTCGGGCGCAGGCGGTAGGATCGCTCCATGAATCAGCACTCCGCAAAACGCGTCGCCAAGGTGAAGCTCACCCTCACCAAGCGGACCGTCGAGGCGCTGGAGCCCGCCGACAAGCGCGCCGATGCCCGCGCCCTGCCGACATTGGGAGAGGCCTGCGACGACTACATCGAGACGGACCGCGGGCGCGCCGATTCGACGCAAAAGTCCTGCCGCCGACATACCGACCTCTATCTGGGCGACTGGCGATCGCGTCCGCTCGATGCGATCGCCCGGCGCGACATCGAGGCCTGCTTCCACCTCATCACCGAACAGCGCGGCCCGGTGCCGGCCAATCAGACGATGTCGTTCCTGCGCTCGGTCTTCCGCAGGCCCTGCGTGGGCCACGAGGGCCTGCGCAATCCGGTCGAGCTGTGGCTGGCCGGCGGCGGGCGCTACCACCGCGCGTGCCGGAAGCGGATTTCCTTTCCGGCGGAGGTTCTGCCGAAATGGCGTGCGGGCATCGATGCGGCGGTGCGCAATCCGGTGCACCGGGACGTGTTCCTGTTCGGCCTCTGCACAGTTATGCGCCGGGGCGAGATCTTCCCCCTGCACTGGGAGCGGGTGGATCTGGAGGCGGGGTTGTTCCGGGTCGAGGAGACCAAGACGGGGGTGCCGCTGGAGTTGCCGATCACGCGCCAGCTCGGGGATATCCTCGCGCGCATTACGCCGCCATCACGAAGGCTGGCGGCGCGAAGTTCTGGTTCCACGCGCTTCGCAACTGCTTCATCACGGTGGCGGAGCGCGAACTCATGTTGCCGCGCTCGCTGACCAAGCGGCCTGGACCGTTGGACAGCTCCGGGAGCCGGCGCAGCGCATGGCAGACAGGATCGACGAGCTGATGGGTGCAATGGGAAGCCCGGAATCGGTCACTGCATCACGCGCGCCGGAACAGGTCATGCTTCGGTCGCGGTCGCAGGATGCGGGCAGTCGATTGTATGCTGTCCGGCGGCGCGCTGCAGATTTCCGCAAGCAGTCCGGCTGCGGAACGGGACTGAAAGGCCGCTCTCCGGCAATTGTCCGGGGCGGATGGCGAAGCGACAACTGACCGGAAGGGCGCGGCATGGCGCGGGGACGACCCGGAAAACAGCGAGGCGACGCGACAGCCAGGCCGGACGGCGGCGCGACGACCGGCCATGAGGCAGAGTTGTGGGCGATGGCCGATGCGCTGCGCGGCTCGATGGACGCGGCCGAATACAAGCATGTTGTCCTCGGGCTGATCTTCCTGAAATACATTTCCGACGCCTTCGAGGAGCGTCGCGCGGCGGTGCTCGCCGAATGGGGCGCGGATGCTGCCGAGGACCGTGACGAGTATCTCGCGGAGAACATCTTCTGGGTCCCGCCCGAGGCGCGCTGGAGCCGTCTGAAGGCGCAGGCGCGGCAGTCGACAATCGGCCAGATCGTCGATAACGCCATGGCGGCGCTCGAGCGCGACAATCCGAGTCTGAAGGACGTCCTGCCCAAGGACTACGCCCGCGAGGGCCTCGACAAGCGGCGCCTCGGCCAGATCATCGACATGATCGGCAATATCCGCGTCGGCGATGAGGAGGCGCGCTCCAGAGACGTGCTCGGCCGGGTCTATGAGTATTTCCTCTCGCAGTTCGCGAGCGCGGAGGGCAAGAAGGGCGGTGAGTTCTACACCCCGCGCTGCGTGGTCCAGCTCCTGGTCGAGATGCTGAAGCCGTATCGGGGCCGGGTCTACGACCCGTGCTGCGGTTCGTCCGGCATGTTCGTTCAGTCGGTCGAATTCATCCGGGCGCACGCGACCGGGAACGGCAATGGCGGCAAGGCGCGCGGCGACATCTCGATCTACGGACAGGAGAGCAACTACACGACGTGGCGGCTCGCCAGGATGAACCTCGCCATTCGCGGCATCGAGGGCCGGATCGCCCATGGCGACAGCTTCCATGCCGACCGCCATCCCGACCTCAAGGCCGACTTCATCCTCGCCAACCCGCCCTTCAATGTCTCCGATTGGGGCGGCGAGCGGCTCGCCGACGACAAGCGCTGGAAGTATGGCGTCCCGCCGAAGGGCAACGCCAACTTCGCCTGGGTGCAGCACATGGTGCACCATCTGGCGCCGGGCGGCGCGGCCGGCTTCGTGCTCGCCAACGGCTCGATGTCCTCGGCCCAGTCTGGGGAGGGCGAGATCCGCGCGAAGCTGATCGAGGCGGGTCTCGTGGACTGCATGGTGGCGCTGCCGGGCCAACTCTTCCACTCGACCCAGATCCCGGCCTGCCTGTGGTTCCTGGCGCGGGACCGGGGCAACGGCAGGTTCCGCGACCGGCGCGGCGAGGTGCTGTTCGTCGATGCCCGGGCGCTCGGCCGCATGGTGGACCGCACTCACCGCGAACTGACCGACAAGGACATCGCCCGCATCGCCGATACCTGCCATGCCTGGCGGGGCGGCAGCGGCTACGAGGATGTCCCCGGCTTCTGCCGGAGCGCACCGCTCGCCGAAGTGCGCAAGCACGGCCATGTGCTCACGCCCGGCCGCTATGTCGGTGCAGCCCCGCGCGAGGACGACGGCGAGCCGTTCGAGGGCAAGATGACGCGGCTGGTTGCAGAGTTGCAGGCGCAGCAGGCCGAGGGCGCGCGGCTCGACGCTGCGATTGCAGAAAATCTCAAGGCGCTGGGCTTCCGGGGCAGCGAAGCGTGAGCAGTACCGACGAAACGCGCTGGAAGCTGCGTCTTGCCAGTTTCGGGCTGGCGCTTGCGCAACTCAGCGAGGCGTGCGCGCAGGAGTCCTACTCGAGCCTCGAACGCGCCGGGCTGGTCAAGACGTTCGAGTTCTGCTTCGAGCTGTCCTGGAACGTCCTGAAAGACCTCCTGTTCTACGAGGGATACGAGGAGAAGGTTCCCCGCTCGGCCATCCGCAGGAGCTTCGAGGTCGACTACATCGACGAGCGGGACTGCGAACTCCTCCTGGAAGCGCTGGAAAGGCGCAATGTCCTGAGCCATGCCTACCGGGAAAGCGCCGCTCTCGAAGCGGAAACGCTCATCAGGGACCGCTACCACCCCGTCCTCGTGCGGCTTCACGCGACGCTGAGCGCGAAGGCGGACCGATGACGGACGGCCTGAAGGATGCGCACCGGACCGCGATCGTCGACGTGCTTCGCGCCAACGGGTGCGTGGAGCGGGCGGTGCTGTTCGGATCGCGGGCGACGGAGACCTTCACCCCGGGCTCGGACGCGGACATCGCGTTGTTCGGCGAAGCGCTGACGACGGCGGACCAGGCCCGTCTGGCGATGGCGATGGAGGAGCTGACCGTTCCGCAGAGGGTCGACCTGCTCCTGTACGACGGGATCGAAGATGCGGCCTTGCGCAAGCATGTCCGGCGAGACGGAATCGAACTGTACAGAAAGCAGGAGAACGCGTCGGCCGGCCGGCTCAATGTGCCGGAGAGGCACCGCCGGACATTGGTATCGCTCTTGCGTGAGCATCTGCCCGGCGTCGAGGTCTGGGCCTATGGCAGGCGCGTGAACGGGTGCGGCCGTGACGGCAGCGCTCTCGACCTCGTGCTGCGCGGGCCGGGACTGAAGGAAATTCCGGCGAGCCGACTGGCAGATTTCGAGGAGGCGCTGCGCGAGTCCCTCATCCCCTTCTTGGTGGAGGCCAGAGATTGGGCGCGTCTTCCCGAACGGTTTCACCGGGAGATCACGCGCGAGCATGTGGTGTTGATGGAGGGGAAGGAATCAGCAGTTGCAAGCGATGATTGGCCAAAGGTAACTCTTGGCGAATTCGCTCCTTTCTCCTATGGCAAGGGCTTGCGGAAGGACATGCGCGACCCGGCAGGATATATCCCTGTATTCGGTTCCAATGGCCATGTTGGCTGGCATGACAAGGCGCTGACGAATGGGCCAACGGTTATTGTCGGACGCAAGGGAACGGTGGGAGCGGTTCACTATTCGCCAGTCCCATGTTGGCCTATCGACACCACGTTTTTCATCTCTGGTGACGAGGAGGAGTTGGTGAGATTCAGATACTACGCTCTCAATACACTAGGCTTGGGAGCAATGAATGCAGATTCCGCTGTGCCGGGGCTTAATCGCGAAGCCTCCCATTTACGTGAACTGCGAGTGCCATCCCTCTCCGAACAACGCGCCATCGCCCACATCCTCGGTACGCTGGACGACAAGATCGAGCTGAACCGGCGGATGAACGAGACGCTGGAGGCGACGGCGCGGGCGATTTTCAAGGACTGGTTCGTCGATTTCGGCCCGGTGCGGGCGAGAATGGAAGGGCGTGCGCCCTACCTGCCGCCCGAGATATGGGGACTGTTCCCCGACGCGCTGGACGACGCAGGCAAGCCGATGGGGTGGACAAATCGTAGGCTGGAGGACTTTCTCGAATTAGCTTACGGCAAGTCCCTGCCCTCCAAGAAGAGAATGCCTGGAAAAGTGGCTGTGTATGGCTCTGGCGGACTGACAGGAATACATGACACTGCACTAATCGACGGGCCAGCGGTAATTGTAGGACGAAAAGGAACTGTTGGGAGCCTCTATTGGGAGGACCGATCGGTTTTCCCGATTGACACTGTTTTTTATGTCGTGCCGCGCATCGGCTCCATTCTGTTTAGTTATCATCTTCTTGCGGCTCAACCGCTGCGAGAAATGAATACGGATGCTGCTGTTCCCGGACTAAATCGGGGGAACGCGTATCGACTGGAGTTTTCTCAGCCTACTTCAGAGCTGATCTCAGCGTTTGAAGACGTCACCGGTGTTCTTTGGCGGCGTAGGTCCAGAAACCTAATGGAGGTCGAAACACTATCGCAGACCCGCGATCTTCTCCTCCCCAAGCTGATATCCGGCGACATTCGCGTTCGCGATGCCGAGCGGCTGACGGGAGAGACGGTATGATCGACGGCTTGCTGACCGGTCCCGACCAAATGGAAGGCCTGTCGCTCGTTTATGCCAGGGCGTTGGCGGTTCGCGCAGGCTACTCTGTTTCCGTGCCGCAACCCGATCGGGACAGCGTGGATCTGCGGATCCAGGCGGGAGGCGCATACCGCCCGGCGCTCGACCTGCAACTCAAGGCCACGGCCAGGATCGGCGAGGCGCGCGACGGCTTCGTGCCGTTCCCGCTGTCCATCAAGAACTACAACGATCTTCGTGTCGAGACGCAGACACCGCGGTTGCTCGTGGTGCTGGAGCTTCCGGGAGATGAGGCGCGGTGGATGATTGTGACTGCGGAGGAACTCACCCTGCGGCGTCGCGCCTACTGGCTGAGCCTGCAACGGAACCATGATGAAATCGCGGGTCAGCAGACCGTAACCGTTCACGTTCCCGAACGGAACTTACTCGATGTCGAAACCCTGCAAGAATTGATGGAACGGTCCAAGGCAGGAGAACTCTGATGCGTGTCAGCATTCACGACCGTGATGCGCTGCTGGCGGTTTCGCCAGCGGCGCTGTCCGCCTACGCCCGCATTGCGGGTTGGAGGCAGCATGAAGCATACCGCGAGCATTCGGACGTCTATATCGGCGACACGCTGCCGGAGATCATCGTGCCGCGTACGCCGCGATTGGGGGATTATGCGAGTGCGGTGGCAGCGTTGATCGGGACCTTTGCGCAAATTGCCGATCAGGACGAGTTGACCGTATACCGATCGCTGGTGACAGCGGACCGCGACGTCATTCGCATTCGAACGGCAGAGAGCGATGACGGCAGTCTCGGGTTGAACGACGGCGTGAACCTTGTCCACGGCGCTCGAGACATGGTGCTATCTGCGGCATGTTCGCTCCAGGAGCCGCGACCGGTATACCGAGCGGGAGCGAATCGGGAAGCGACAGAACTGCTGCGGCAAATGCGGCTCGGACAGACGGACCAGGGCAGCTTCGTGGTGACGTTGCTGACGCCGGTCGTGCCACTGCCCATGCCGGCGCTGTTCGAGGATCCGGATGACCGCAACGCGCCGATGGCGCGGCGGATGACGAGGCGGCTCGTCGAGGCGCTGGCTGCGGCGCGTCAGGCGGCGGAACGGGCGGGTTCCGGCGACGGCAACGCCTTCGGAAAGACTGTGGCCAGTGGGGTGAGCGCCAATCTCTGCGAGTCTCTGGCCCAGATTATCGAGCCGTTTCCGGCGCTGGACGTCGGCGTCTCGTGGGCTCGCACGCGGCCGATGGGGACGCCGGGGACGGTCGTGCGATTCGGACAGTCGGATGCAGCGCTGCTGCGCGAGGCCGCGCGCTCCCTCCGGGAGCGCGCACCGAAACCCGACATGCGTCTCCATGGCTTCGTTCGCATCCTGGAACGCGAAGAGGAAGATGCCGACGGAACGATCAGACTCAGGACCGAAGTCGACGGGCAAAGGCAGTCGGTCCTGGCGGTTCTGGAGCAGGCGGATTACGAGCGGGCGGTCCAGGCTCACAAGGACCGGGCGCCGGTTGTACTGAAGGGTGACCTTGAGCGTGCAGGTCAGCGGTGGAGGTTGCTGAATCCTCGCCTGGAAGGCGTCTTGCGCGATGATGGGCAAGAGTCGGAATACGGTTGATACCACATGCCCCAATCCAGTGTTTCCGAGTCCGATGTCGAGGAAGCTGCCCTTGACTGGCTTCGGGCTTCCGGCTGGGAGGTCGCGTACGGCCCCGACATCGCTCCCGATGCGCCGGACTCCGAGCGGGCCGACTATGGGTCGGTCGTGCTGGAACGGCGGCTTCTCGATGCGCTGGCCCGCCTCAATCCCGCGCTTCCCGATTCCGCGCTCCGGGGCGCCTTCCGCAAGCTGACCCGCCCGGACGGAACGACTCTGGAGGCGCGCAACCGGACCATACACCGGCTGCTGGTGGACGGCGTGACAGTCGAGTACCGCGCGGCGGACGGCGCGCTCCGGGGTGCCCAGGCGAGGGTCATCGACTTCGATAATCCCGACGGCAACGACTGGCTGGCCGTGAACCAGTTCACCGTCGTCGAGAACAAGCGGAAGCGGCGGCCGGACGTGATCTTGTTCGTCAACGGGCTGCCGCTCGGTATCGTCGAGATCAAGAACCCGGCCGACGAGGGCGCGACGATCCGGACCGCGTGGCGACAGCTCCAGACCTACAAGGCCGAACTGCCATCGCTGTTCGCCTTCAACGCGGCGCTTGTCGTCTCGGACGGGACGGAGGCGCGCATCGGCACGCTTACCGCCGGGTGGGAGTGGTTCAAGCCGTGGCGCACGATCGCGGGCGAGGCTCTCGCCGATCCGAACCTGCCGCAGCTCCAGGTGACGCTTGCGGGGGCGTTCGAACGACGCCGGTTCCTGGCGCTCGTCCGCGACTTCACCGTCGTCGAGGATGATGGCAGCGGTAAGCTTGCCAAGAAGATGGCGGGCTACCACCAGTTCCACGCCGTCGAAACCGCGATCACGGAGACGCTGCGGGCGGCCAAGCTGCAAACAGCCCCTGCTCCCAGCGGCGAGGCCGGACACTGCGGCTCGGGCCGCAGGCCGGGCGGGGCTCCCGGCGACCGGCGCATCGGGGTCGTGTGGCACACCCAGGGTTCGGGCAAGAGCCTGACCATGGCGTTCTATGCGGGACGCATCGTGCGCGAGCCGGCGATGGAGAACCCCACCGTCGTCGTGCTGACCGACCGCAACGACCTCGACAACCAGCTCTTCGGCGCCTTTGCCCGCTGCCAGGATCTGCTGCGGCAACCGCCGACGCAGGCGGAGAGCCGCGCCGATCTGCGCGCGAAGCTCGCGGTCGAGTCGGGCGGCGTGGTGTTCACGACCATCCAGAAGTTCTTCCCCGAGGAGAAGGGCGACCGGCATCCGCTGCTGTCGAACCGCCGCAACATCGTGGCGATCGCCGACGAGGCGCACCGCAGCCAGTACGACTTCATCGACGGCTTCGCCCGCCACATGCGCGACGCCCTGCCCAACGCCTCCTTCGTCGGCTTCACCGGCACGCCGATCGAACTCCAGGACGCGAATACTCGAGCTGTTTTCGGGGACTACATCAGCATCTACGACATCCAGCGCGCTGTCGAGGACGGCGCGACGGTGCCGATCTACTACGAGAGCCGCCTCGCCGGGCTGGCGCTCGATAAGGGCGAGAAGCCCAATATCGACCCCGGGTTCGAGGAAGCGACCGAGGGCGAGGGGATCGACCGCAAGGAGAAGCTCAAGACCAGGTGGGCGCAGCTAGAAGCCATCGTCGGCGCGGAGAAGCGCATCGCCCTGGTCGCCGAGGACATCGTCGATCATTTCGAGCGCCGTCTGGAGGCGATGGACGGCAAGGCGATGATCGTCTGCATGAGCCGGCGCATCTGCATCGACCTCCATCGTGCGCTGGTGCGTCTGCGCCCCGACTGGGAGCGCGAAGACGACGATAGGGGGCAGATCAAGGTCGTGATGACCGGCGCGGCCTCCGACCAGCCGGACTGGCAGCCCCATATCCGCAACAAGCCGCGCCGCGAGGCCTTGGCGAAACGCTTCCGCGACGCGGCCGACCCGCTCCGCATCGTGCTGGTGCGCGACATGTGGCTAACCGGCTTCGACGCGCCCAGCCTCCACACGATGTATGTGGACAAGCCGATGCGGGGCCACGGGCTGATGCAGGCGATCGCGCGGGTAAACCGCGTCTTCCGGGACAAGCCGGGCGGTCTGGTGGTCGACTATCTCGGGCTCGCCCACGAACTCAGGCAGGCGCTCGCGACCTACACCGCAAGCGGCGGCAGGGGCCGGACGGCGCTCGACCAGTCGGAAGCCGTGGCGGCAATGCTGGAGAAATACGAGATTTGCCGCGGTCTGTTCCACGGATTCGACTGCGCGGGATGGATCGACGGGACGGCGGCGGAACGCCTCGGCCTGTTGCCGGCGGCGCAAGAACACATCCTGGCGCAGGAGGACGGCAAGGACCGCTGCCTCCGGGCCGTGCGGGAACTCTCCCGGGCCTTCGCGCTCGCGGTTCCGCACGAGGACGCGATCGCCATCCGGGACGATGTCGCGTTCTTCCAAGCGGTCCGGTCGGGGCTCGCCAAGCGCGCCGAGGGAGACGCAAGATCCGAAGAGGAGCTGGACCACGCCATTCGGCAGATCGTCTCGAGGGCGGTCGCGCCGGAGGGAATGGTCGATATCTTCGCGGCCGCGGGGATCGAAAAGCCCGATGTCTCGATCCTGTCGGAAGAGTTCCTGGCCGAGATCCGGGGGATGCCACAGCGCAATCTCGCCGTCGAACTGCTGCGGAAACTGTTGAAGGGCGAGCTCGCGGCCCGGCGGCGTAAAAACGTGGTGCAGGCGCGGTCCTTCGCCGAGATGCTTGAGCGTACGCTCGGACACTACCGGAACCGCGCTGTCGAGGCCGCGCAGGTGATCGAGGAGCTGATCCAGCTCGCCCGCGAACTGCGCGAGGCGAACGCGCGTGGCGAGACGCTGGGGCTGTCGGAAGACGAGCTTGCCTTCTACGACGCGCTGGAGACCAACGACAGCGCGGTGCAGGTGCTCGGCGACGAGGCCCTGCGCACCATCGCACGCGAGCTCGTCGAGACCGTGCGCGGCAATGTCGTCATCGACTGGACGCTGCGCGAGAATGTCCGCGCCCACCTCCGGCGGCTGGTCAAACGCGTCCTGCGCACGCACGGTTATCCGCCCGACAGGCAGGAGAAAGCGACGCGGATGGTGCTCGAACAGGCGGAGGCGCTGTCGGCCGGCTGGGCGGAGTGAGGCGAAGGCGTCCTCCGGCAGGGGAATTGGTCTCCGTCGGGGACGAAAGACGGCATCTGGCGTGACAGGCATTTCGGCGGTGCGCCACCCCGAGGTCCATCGTGTTTCGCGGCGTCGCTCGAGCCGCAGGTACGAGCATCCGCCAATTTCCGGACCTATGTAACCCGAGTTATGGATAAGCTCTGTTTTCTTTTGGAATGCACCGAATGGCGTCTGGCACGACGATTTTGCCGATTTTGACCTTTGGCTGCGCCAGAATATAGGCAGCCAGACATGACAGGATATGAACGAAGGCATTTGTTGGGGATCGGTGTCGTGTGCGTTCCAATCCCATGCTCGATTTCAGTTTATCGAACAGCGTTTCAATGATGAACCGCTTCCGCAACATGATTTGGTCCGGAATGGGCAGAAGAAAGTTTTTCATGTTGCGGCGAATGCCAGTGATCAGGTGCAGGCCCTGTTGCCACAAACGCTGGAAAAGCGGCTTCGAAATGCAGCCTTTATCGCCGAACACCTTGCCTTCCAACTCGGCAATCATGGTCTCAAGCGGCTTGCGGTCGTCGGTGTTTCCAGGCGTGATCTTGACGGCCATGACCTGACCCTTGTCGTTGATGACCAGATGCAGCTTGAACCCGAAAAACCACCCCATGGTGCTTCGGCCCCGCTTGGCCAGTCCCTTGAAGACCTTGTTCCGGTTGATCCGTGCGTTGTGGCAGACAGCGAGCTTGGCGCTGTCCACAAAACAGACCCCGGTTTCCTCACCGCGAAAGCATTGCATCAAGATGCAAAACGGAACCGGCAAGCGCGGCATCAGGGCGACAAACCGTCCGCAGCTCGGCAGGTCTCCAAAGCAGTCGCGATATTTCCGCTCCACGCCATGGAACCGGAAAGCCTTGAAATTCTTGAAGGGCGAGAGATGAAACAACACCATGATGAAGAGCCTTTCACTGAGCGAGAGCTTGCCCGAGCGCGAGCGCTGGCGGCCTGTGCCGATCAGCCGATGCCGCTCCCATTCTTCAAAGGTCTTTGCAAAGTCGTCGAGACAGCAGAACAGTGCGATGATGGAGGTGCTCATTGAGGGGATCCCATCCGTTGATTTTGGTTGCGGATACAGAATCAGGCCACGCCCGATTTGGGAACCCCCTCACCCCTCTTATCCAGAATTGGGGTTATGTACGAACCAGCGCGTTCTCTTCTTGTTCTTTTACCGCAATGGGCGTATCCCTGCGGAATGCAGGCTCCGAAGAGACCAATGCTCCCGGCCATCGGCAAGCCTCGTCCGCGATGGTGGCCTCGATCGGCGTGATCGCCTCGCCGGCGCAGGGGGCGGGCAGGGGCGCGGAGGCGCTCGGGCTCTCCGGCCCAGTCGACTCCGATACCTTCAAGGCGATCCTCGAAGACCGGGTTCCAGACGGCCCGCATCTGGGCAAGCGCGGCAGGGACGGCAAGGTCCACCACCGCCCCGGCCGGGACGTCACCGTGTCCGCGCCGAAGTCGGTATCCTTGATGGCGCTGGTCGGCGGCGACGAGCGCATCGTCGCCGCCCACGACCGGGCGGTGAGGACGACGCTCGGCTGGATCGAGAAGAACGCGGTGCTCACCCGGTTGCAGGGAGACTCGGGCGCAATGGTCCACGCTGGCGATCAGAGGACGGTGGTCGCCAGATTCAGGCACGATACTTCCAGGAACCTCGATCCCCGGCTCCACACTCATTGCGTGATCGCAAACATGGTACAGGGCGCCGATGCGAAGTGGCGCACGATGGTCAATGACGGTCTCTACCGCCAGCAGAAGGCGATCAGCGCGATCCACCGGGCGGAACTGGCGGAGGGCGTGGCGCGTCTGGGAGAAGCAGGCCACGGAACTCGGGTTCGATGCGCGGGCGCTGGTTGCCGAGGCGGTATCCCGGACGAGGACGAAGGATATAGAACGGGTATCCGACCAAATGAAACTCCCCATTGTCCGGCAACGGGAAGGACGGTCCCGGGCCGGCACCGCCGGATGCGGCTCGCGAGGCGGTGTTCGCGAGGAACGACCTGCTTGCGGCCGCAATCGCCCGGCAGCCCGGTGCGGTCGCAATCGGGGACTCCGAACGCCGTGGCCCAGATGGAACGCGATGGCGCGCTCCACGCTGCCAACCTGCCGGTACCGGGCGAGTCGCTCACCACCGACAGGGCGCTCGCCGCTGAGAAGGAGACGATTGCGCTGATGGAGCGGGGCCAAGGGACGTCGCGGCTCGTCATGCGGAGCTGGATAGCGGTTCCGTTCCTGCACCGGGGACGCCTCAATACCGGCCAGCGCGAGGCGGTGAAGACGATCCTCGCCTCCCGAGACCGCGTGGTCGGCGTCCAGGGCTATGCCGGCAAGCCCTTCGCGCAGTTGCAACGGGCGGGCATGACCACGGCGGTGATGGACGAGATCCTGCGCCAGAAAGATCCCGAACTCTTGGAAGCCGTCGAGGCGAGCCTCGCGGGAGGCCACCGGGCTGATGGCCCCGAGCCACGAGTTGCGTCGGGAGATCAACGGCCATGTCCGCGAGCGCCTGGTGAGCCTGGGCTACACCAACGCCGAGAAGACGACCGCTGCCAACTACGCCCCCGGCGACATCGTCGCCTTCCACCGGGACTACAGGAGCCTCGGCGTCGAGAAGGGCGAGGAACGCCGGATCGCGCGTGTGGACCACGAGGTCGGAACAGTATTCCTGGAGGGACCGAAGGGTGAGGAAGTGTCCTGGCGGCCCCGCATGGTTGGCGCCAAGCGCGGCGCCGTTGAGGTCTACCGCGCCGAGGGCATCGAGCTTCGGGCCGGCGATCGCATCCACTGGGCGCGCAACCACGCTGGGCTGGGGCTGATGAACAGCGGAACGGCCGAAGTCGCGTCCGTCCAGGGTGGCCGTGTCTCCTTCCGGCTGGAAGACGGGCGGACGCTGGATCTCTGGAAGCACGATCCCCAGCTCCGCCATCTCGATCACGCCTGGGCGGCGACCGTGCACGGGTTCCAGGGGCGCACCGTCGACAACGTGGTCGCGGTGATGGAGGCCAACCATCCGCACCTGACCACGCGCAAGAGCTTCTACGTCGAGATCAGCGGCGTCCGGCACAAAGCGGAACTCGTCACCGACGACGCGAAGGCGTTGAGCGAGCGGGTCGCCGCGCTGGAAGCCGTCAAGCCCGCGGCGGACAAATCGGTGGCGAAGGAAGACGGCAAGCACAGGGAAGTCGCACTCGAAGTCGAGAGAACGGTCGACAAATCCGATGCCGACCCCGTCCGGGACGCCGCGAAGGAGACCCCGGAACCGCCGCAGCGGGAGCCGGAACAGGAGAAGGTCCGCGAGTTCGAGATGGAGATGTAACGCCAATTCGGCATCGACACCCGCCGAACCATCACGATCAACCGGTATTCGCTATCGGGAGAGTATCTCCAGCGCTCGGGTCCGCTCGAGTTGGGCGTGCGCGAACTGATTGCGGTAACTGCGGAGGCAGCCGTAGCAGCTCGTGTCGCAGCCGCAATTGCCCTGTACGCGCTTTGTCGCAGCACCGAGCACATCGGCGAAAACCTTTTCGCGTTCCAGCTGCGCCACGAGCCCGGCGCCGCCCGGCACGTTGTCGTAAAGCACAACCGCGGACTCGCCCGGGCGCTCGCCACCGGCAATGGTGACGTTCAGGTCGGTGTCCGGAACTTCCAGCGTGTCCGCCGCACCCAGCAGGACGGCATAGGCGACCGAATACGCATCCCACTCGCCATGGACCGTCGGAAACTGGAGGCGCACGACATCGGTGACCAGTTCGTGGCCGAGGGAGAACCGCTCCAAAGTGCCCAGGCAGTCGGAGTCCGACGGCGATTTGTGGCTGGCCTGCGGCTCCGCCATGTGGCTGCCGCAGGAGCGGCAGATGTAGAAGCCCTCCCGGTTTCGGCCCTCGCACAGGATGACCAGCACTCCGGGAACGGCCTGCGTCACCTGAACGCCGAACATGGTCTTGCTTTCGGGCTGCGCCTCGAAACCCCGGAAGAAGGGCCGCGTCGTGTACAGGCGGCGCGCGCGTCCCTGCGGCTCCGAGGGTTTCTTGAACAGGGGTGTCACGAAGCCGAACTCGGGAATGAGGTACTTCCGTTCGCTCGGCGGCGCCTCTGCATCGCGTTCGTTCCATTGCATGAAGTTGCGCGCATCGTCGTACCGGTAACGGCGCACAGGCCATGCCTTGCCGGCAACCTTCTTGACGCCGCACGATTCCCACTCGAGCTTGTTGGCGACCACCTTGCCGCCGGGAGCGTACTCGGCGATCGCCTGCGACAGATCCCGCTGGAGCGCAACGCCGGTCGACTGGCCGTCGGTGGAACGGACATCGAGCTCCACGACATCCACCGGAAATCCGTATTTCGGAATGACGGCCTTTCGGGAGAGAAAGTTGAGCGCCGGTTCGGCGGCGATGGTCTTCATGCGGTTGACGATACGATTGAGCGATTTATACTTGCGTTTCTCGACGTACTCGTTTTCCAGATCCTTCATCTTCACATAGTCGGCGCACACCTCCGCCTCTGCAAGAGCCAGGCGGCTGTCCGGCCCAGCAATCTTGTCAATCCAGGCATGGTCGTCGAGACCGACTCGGCCGTGCATGTTCTCCGGAACGATGCGGGACAGGGTATCCTTCAGTCCTCCATTGCCTTCGCAGAAGCCGTACAGGTCGCTTGTCGCCCGGGGCGTGTGCCAGTCGCAGACAAAGGTCTCGACATTCTTGAACCTAACGCAGTCATTCTTGAAGAACTCCGACAGAGCGACGGCGACCATGTGCCGCAGCACGATCTTCTCGTTCGTCATGTGAAGGCGCGGCGGATGGATCGCGCCCTCGATCACCCGGCAGACGGGATCTTCGTAATGATAGAGATCGTGCGGATTGCGACGGCAGTAGGTCAGCACCAGCCCCGGCGTGTCTCGCCGGCCCGCGCGCCCGGCGCGCTGGGCATAGTTGAACGATTCCGGAGGTACGTTGCGGAGAAACACCGAGTCCAGGTCGCCAAGGTCGACGCCGACCTCGAACGTGGTCGAGGAGCTGAGCAAGTGGATGTCGCCGTTCTTGAAGCGGTCCTGTCTCTGGCGGGCCTCTTCGGCATCGATCTGCGCGGTGTGTTCTTCCGCGCACAGAGCCGGAGGCAGTCCGGGACTCCTGTAGAGGATTCGATAGTGGTTCCCGCCGAGGCGCTCTCGACTGACCGGCAAGAGCGTGCCGGGGCATTGGTTGCGCGGGCAGACACCTCGAACATTGTGGCTTGCGAGAGTGGCGCAGGTACCGCACTCCCAGAGTTCGTCGGGGTCGGCGGGCTTGATCCGGAGCCAGCGCGGGGCGAGACGGAAGGTGCCATTGTCCATGGCCGGCGAGAGCAATGGGTCACGGACATGATCCCGCAAGGCGCGCCAAATCTCCTTCATCAGTTGCGTCGATGCGGACTGCATCTCTTCCCTGGACAGGCCGCTGTCCGAGAGGAGCCGGAGAAGGAAATGCTTCACGACCCCGGACTGCTTGCTACCCCATTGCAGGACCTTGTGCCGCTTGCCGGGCGAGGCTATGCCGAATGCCTGTTGCGGCCAGGGCGAGATGTCGCTCCATGCCGGCGTTCCGGCGCCCTCGGGCAGGTTCATGGCGCGGCGCGGGCGCATCTCGTCCAGCAGGTGGCCGATCAGAGTGCGCGCCTCGTCCTCGGCGAAATTCCACGGCGGGCAACGAATGGCATCCGGCACCTGCAGGTGCCGGGGCAGCCCGACAAACCATTTGACCAAGCCGACGCCGGCAAGGGACAGCCTCTTCTCTTCGGTCATCGCCTCGCGCAGGATCGACGTGAGTACCTGGCGGTTTCGCTGCTCCCGCGTATGCGTCTCGCTGAAGAGCCCGGCTTCATCCCACTCTCGGAGCAAACGGTTACGGAGATCATCAATCGACAGACCTTCTTCCGCAACCGGTTCGGACAGGATGGCTCTGAAGATGAGGTTCCGGTCGCGCAGCTTCTCGTAGGAATCTTCGGCGTACCAGGCGAAGAATGCCGCCTCCTGGCGGCTATCGGCGAAGGCGAGAACCTTGCGCCGGTCCGCCGGCAGCAGTTCATGCAGGGCGGTCGCGATCACGGCGTTCGGCCCGTCCGATCCGTGCACGATCTCCTGAACAGGATCGCCGACCCCGCTGCGCCGGTAGCCGCAGACCTCGCACTGCTTCAGCTGGTCCGGATTGTCCTTGTGCGAGTCGCACTTCTTCACGCGTGTCGCCGCACCGTGACAGTCGCAACCCGGCGTGGACGTTGACAGGGCGCCGCAGCGCCTGCACAGCAATTGATTTCCGTCGTCTGCCGGAAGGTAGTAGTCGACGCCGAAGTCTGGACGGCTCGGATCGCGGCCGGCCTCCATAAGCCTGCCCTCTTTTTCCTGGCCGACATAATAGTGCTGGCCGCACTCCCGGCAGAGCGCGATCTCCAGCGGCTCGGCGTTGGCGCCGTTACCGCTGTCGCGCTTCCGATTGAGCACGACGGCGTCCTTGCCGTCCCTATGGACGAGAAACGCCCCTTCGAGGGCTCGCAGAAAGGCGTGGTAGCGACGTGGGGCTCCATCGCCGGCCGCCGGCTCCGAATCGCCAAAAATGACGCCGGGCATCGAGAAGGGCTCCCCGAAGAGCTCCTCCGCGAATTCGGCGACCTGTTGCCGGTCTTCGCAGCCTTGGCTGGAGGTGATCGTCGCGCTGGTGGCGATGCATCGGAACGGACCGCGCCGTCCTCCGTCGCGCAAGCGCTGCCTGAGCCGCCGGATCAGCATCCCCATCTCCATGCCCCTCGCGCCACGATACTGATGCGCCTCGTCCAGCACGACGAACTGCCAGTGCGCGCCTCGGCCGGCGTCGAACAAGGGGCTGTCGTCGGGACGGATCAGCAGGTATTCCAGCATGGAGTAGTTGGTTAGCAGGATGTGGGGCGGCGAGCACCGCATCTCGTCGCGGAAGACGAGTTCCCCGGGCAAGCGGTCCTCGGCGCGCGCGGCGGCGTTGCGCCATCTGTCCTTGGCATCTCTCGGCGTCTGTCCGATGTATTGCCCGAACGTCGGTTCGAACCCGGAACCGGCATCCTTCAGCTTCCGGCAGATCGCGCCGAGGCGCTCGCGCTGATCGTTCGCCAGCGCGTTCATGGGGTAGAGGATCATGGCCCTCACCCCCGGTTCTTCCAGCTTCTCTGCCAGATGCTGGCGGTAGAGCTCGAACAGGATCGGGTAGAGGAAGCTCTCGGTCTTGCCGCTGGCGGTGCCGGTGGCGACAACCACGTTCCGCGAATCGACGTGTGTGGCGCGGATGGCGCGTTCCTGATGCGTATACAGCCGGCCATCGATCAGCGCGGGCAAGAGCTCTTCGGCCTCGCCCGGGAAACACTCGGCTGCCAGCGCTCGCGCGTCCAATCCTCTCGCGAACCCCCGGTGAGGTTCCGGAAAGGGTCCCTTCAGGAGGCTTTCCTCTTCGCGCAAGGCTTCCTGGAAGGACTCTCGCAGGAGGGGTTCCTTGAAGAAGAACGAGGTCTTCAGGTAGCTCTCATAGCGCTGCCGAATTTTCTCCGGCAAATCCTTGATGTCGAAATCAGGCATCGGGCATGCTCCTGATAGCCTCTACGTTGACCCGGTGGGTGGTTCGCCGGCGCCCGTCGATGAGGATGGAACGACCCGCGGCTTCCGGCGCCGTCAGGCCGGCGTCCCGGATCTCACCGGTGCTGAACCCCTTTCCGCTTCTCCATCCGCCGGAGGAGGACATGACGCGAGCGGCCGGCTGCTCGCCGGGCCGGGGCACCGAACGGACGGCAACCGTTACGGTCCTGCTGATGTCGTTCGCGCCGGAAATGGCCAGGGTGAGCGTGTAACGGGTCGTTTCAGCGGGGCGGACGGTGCATGTCCCATCGCTTTCGATCACGCCTGTATCCGGTTCCATGGTCACGCGGGCGTCGCCAGCGTTCCGGGTCGTCCACTCCAGATGCACTTCCTCGCCGGCGAAAATCGTCACCGGTTCCGCGGTGAACGAAACGATCTCGGGCATGGGGTCGGCGGAAATCACGATGAGCGGCACGATCTCCCCGGCCCATTCCACGTTGAAGTGGGCATCGCCATTCAGTCTCCGGTCGATCTGGGCATGGTCGACGAAGTGAGCCAAGGGAATTGCGATACGATCGTCGTCGATCTGTCGGCTGTATGGCTGGTCCAGTTGACCGTCGAACCCTGCGCGCACCGATGCCTGCCGTTTCGACAAGAGCGAGAGCTTCCCATCCGCGTAGGCGCGGTTCCTGAACTCCTCTCGTGTCATGACGAGCGGCGTATCGCACCACTCGCCGGGGCAGGACCAACCGTCGTCCAGCCGCCACCAGAGTCTGGGAAGGTCCAGGACGACGTTCACGGCGCTGGCGCCCGATCCAAGGCTGCACGATATGCAGTCCGCGTGTGGGTGCGGTGGAATCGCGACGCCACCCGTCGGCGCTATGGTTTGGCGGGCTTGGGGCGCCAGCTCCGGGACAAGCGTCGAGCCGTTTGTGCCGACGAAGCATGCCTCGGTGAGCGGGTATCCTGTCTTCCCCGGCACGAGGACTGTGTTCTGAACGTATTCCGCTCCATCGACATCGATCCGTCTCAAGTCGCGCAGGTACCGGAACGCCACGCTGTCGACCAGATTCACTTCCGAATCGTAAGCCCGGAGAAAGAAGCGGCCTTCCTTATCGGCCAGAACACCCGACAGCGATTGCCGGCCGGGATGGAAGTTCTGTCCCCAGCCCCGTTCGGTCTCCTCACCGACCCGCGCCCACTCGATGTCCGGTGGAGATTCCAGGGTCGGAGCGGCGCCGACGAACAGCATTCCGTCGTCCGCATCGTCGTGGATACGTCGCCCCGTCAATTTGATGCCAACGGCTACGGGAGATTCGCTCCACTCGCGGAAACCGCCGACGTCCCCATCCGCTGCGGTCGCGTCCCGGTGGAAATAGTGCGCCCGGAATGCCGCATCGGCGCAACCGCCCGGTTCGACCGGCGCATGGCCGGTCCGTTGCCATGCGTCCGGCGCGATGACGATGAAGTGTCCGGTTGTGACCTGGGCGATTCTGCGTCCCTCGCCGGCCCAGTTCTTGCGCAGTTTGAATATGAGGGGTTTGCCTTCGAACAGCGGAACGACGTGTTCCTGCCCGTCCTGACATGAAACGGTCACGCGGCCCCTCAGCGACGGGACGCGGCATTGTCGGCGGGTGAAATCCAGAGGCTCGCCTTCGAGATGTGCCGCCGCGAGCTGACACTCCTCATCCGCGGACAGGATGACCTCCCAGGTTGCGGAGGCGGGAACTCTCCGGCAAACCAGTTCTGGGCGGGAATACGGTGACTGTCGCCGTTCCTTTCCCGGATTGCCGGGCTGTCGGTCTCGTCTCCCGGAGATCCGGCGTGGCTTGCGTTTCGTTTTCCGAGAATCGCCCGCGCTCGCATTACCTCCGTCACCGCCGTCCGGTTCCTGGTTTTCTGGATGCTCGCCGCTCTTCGGTGGAGAGTATTCCCCATCGTCATCGGTTGATGGCGCGACGGTAGACGACTCGTCGGATTCGGCCTCTGCCGAACAGGGCGGAACCTTGTCGGCGGCGTCGGTGCTCGGGAGAGGAGGTTTCTGTTCGGAAGGGGAGGAACTGGACGTGGACTCGACGGAAGTGGGGTTCGATTCGTCGGGCTGTCGATCCTCGTCGAGGACTTCGCTTGAAGGCGGATCTCGGGGAGGTCCGTCCGGTTCGCTCGGGGTTTCGCGGCGAGTATCCCCCGCCTGTTGCTGCTCCGGGCCCGAGCCCGCGTCGCCCAGATGAGGCGCCGGCAAAGGTTCGGACATCGAATCCGAGACGGCCGGGCAGGCAGGCGATGCGGGATTGCTTGCGAAAGGCCAGAGAGATTTCACCCATGACCGCAGCGCGGCGATTGCCGTTGTCATCCGCATCGATCATTCCAGAACCACATCGGGGGGCCACGGTCGGGCCCGATAAACCCACGCCCGACCGTCAAGCGTGGGTAAGGGCCTCCATGACGAGACCACGAGCCGGTTGGTGGAAACCTCGCGTTCCTTGGCAATCTTTTCGATACGCGCCCATTGCTCCGGCGTGACCCGGATGGTCCTCGTCAACGTCTCCGCCATCGGTCTCTTGGTATCCTCCTGAACAAATCCAGTCGCCATACGGTACGACAGCTTCACCGGAATTCGCAGCGATCAGTGTATCGCCGGGCATCCCTCGATGCAACAGTACCGGCCCGATGTTGGTTCCGGTGAAGCAGTCAGATTGAGTGCCCGGCAGGAAATCTCCTGGACCGCCGCGTATGCTCCCGTAACACGCGAAACGCCCGATCGGGCGTACGGTCTGCAAGGCGTTGATTTGGCGGGTGAATTCTAGCACTCACTTTGATTGTTCCGAGCGCCCGATCGGGAGCAGCTTTTCCCGGCAAGCGCTAGGTGCCTTATGTCGTTGAAAACGCAGAGGATACGTGCCAGGCGCGCGCCTGGCATACACCAGCACCGAGGTGCGTGTGGTGTGAGAACCAAGACCCCGACGGGGGTCCAGATGGTCGAAGCCGACCTGCACACCGTGACCGGCTTGAAGCGCCGGCGCCGCAAGGGTTTGGAGCTGCCGCAGCGATTGATGCGGGCGGCGATGCGGAGCGAGCCGGGGGCAGTCGTGCGAAGCACGCTGCCGAAGGCATTGGCGGTAGCGATAGGGATTGAAGCGGAAAGCCCAGCTGCGAAGCGACACGCCCAGATTCGTTGTCGCATGATCGGCACGCGGGTCGAGCACTTGTACCACTATCATCATCGTCGGCATCGCGGCCTGTGAAGCGCCGCGCTCTACGCTGCGACCTTCATCACCGGGATGCCCAGCGTGGTCGCCTTGTCGACGAGGCTGTCGGTGATGCCGGAGCCGGGGAAGGCGATGACGCCCTTCGGCAGGAGGCTAAGCAGCTTGTCGTTGCGCCGGAACGGAGCGGCACGTCCGTGGCGCTGCCAGTCGGGCTTGCACACCACCTGGTCGAGGCGGCGGAGGTGAGCGCGCCGGTCTGGCTGCCGCGCCTCGGGCGCCGAGGTTCCGCGCGCGATCGGTGACCAGCTCGATCTCACGGGACCTCACCTCGGTGCCATCCTGCACGCTCTCGCGCTCGTCGGCGAGCTGGAAGCCGTCGGGCACGGCCTCCTTGTGCAATTCGGCGGGCACGGCGCCGGAGATTGATGTGCAGCCCTCGCGGCGGCGGTTTCCGCCTTCGGGTCGACGGCAGGGGACTCTGGTTCGGCGACAAAAAAATCGGGCGACCGCGGGATGCGGCCGCCCGAGTGCGGGGACGGGAGGGTATCCCTAGAACGGGATGATGTCTCCGGATTCGTCGGCGCCGGCGCTCGCGGTCTCGCCGCCCGCCGGTTCCGCCGCGGGCTTCGCGCCGTTGGCCCCGTTCGGCTTGTCCAAGAACTGGACCCTATGACCGGGGACGACCAGGATTTCGGTCGAGAAGCGGTCGGAGTCCTCGCCGTCCTTCTGCCAGCGCCGGGTCTGGAGCTTGCCCTCGGCGTGGATCAGGCTGCCCTTCCTGGCGTTGCGCTCCAGCATGTCGATGAGGCCGTCCTGGAAGGTCACGACCCGGTGCCACTCGGTCTTTTGCACTTTCTCGCCGGTCTGGCGATTCAGATACGATTCGTCGGTCGCGATGCTCAAATTGGCGACGCGCCCTCCCGACACGAGGTGGTTCACGGTGACGTCGGCGCCGAGGCAGCCGATGAGTTCCACGCGGTTCAGTCCGAAGCTCATGGTTGTCTCCTTCAAACTCTCGTTGATGACGATGGGTTCGCGAACGGCCGGGACCGGAACACCTCTCTCCGGCCCCCGTCCGTTCATCCTCTCAAAGCTCCCCTCCACTCCAATGCGCCGGGGCCTCGCGCTCGGGGCAGCGCCGGGCCATGTCGTCGGCCAGCGCGTCGCGGACGGCGCGGGGGTCCATGCCGATCTCGGCGAGCAATGCGCCGCCACTCGGAGTGATGACGTCGCAGTCGGTATCGAAGTCGAACATCGCCGGGTCTTCTCTCGGATACCGCGTGGTCTCGGCAACGGCGCAGGGTGCGCACCGCGAGCCGCCGTCAGACCTGGACGCCGCCGCGCGTGCGCAGGCCCGTGCAGATGATGATCTCGGTGCAGGCGGGCCGCATCTCCCTCACCGCCTTCAGCGTGGCGGTGACGCGCTTCGCCTGCCGGCAACCCCGGAGACGTCAGACCCGTCGGCGAAGGCGTATCGGAACTGCGGATCGACTGCGGACCGGGCTACCGGGTGTACTACAAGCAGCAGGGCCGCACGGTCGTCGTCCTGCTGGCCGGCGGGGACAAGCGTTCCCGGGACGACGACATCGCGACGGCCATGCGCCTCGCACGAAACCTGTAGGTGGGCGACATGACCAGAACCGCGACTTCACCCTGCGACGTGGCCGAACACCTTCGCACGGCGGAGGACATGGCGGCGTATCTGGAAGCCGACAGGAGACGCCGGACGCCGCCAGAGAGCGCCAACAACCCCCGGAACTGCGATCGGGTCGCGGTGTTGCAATGGTGTTGATTGTTGGCTGGAAAGAACCAGCGGGAATCCTATTACCTTGTAACCCATTGTAATTATGGCGATATTTCGGCACGAAATGCAGGAAATTCGCTAGATCGAAGTTTCGAGAACCTTGCGACCTGCAATGCGAAACCCAAGCGTTGGCCTCGCGTCTCTGGTCATGGGGTGGACAAACAGGTTAATTGTGACTTCCATCGACAGCATTGAGATGTACGACATGCCTATCAACGTCCGGAACACATGATCGAGTGGCAATTGCCGAGAGGGCAGAGGCCTCAAACGGGATGGATGCAAGAGTGCCGTACATCACCAAGAGCATTATCGAAAATGCCCTCAGGAATATGCCCAAGCATAGAGGGAACAGGATTTTGCACAGTCCCCAATCGGGTATCCGAAGTGGCCGTGGCACTGCCTGATGCTGTACGACGCCTTGAGCAAAACGTCGTCGCCCTGCAGGTGAATCCAACCACTTGAAGAATGTTCATGGGCTGTGCCTTGTGTTTTCGCAAATTGCTCGGCCAGACAATCCGGAAAGCATGCGGAATTGGATCGTCCGCTCGGACGCATTGCACCATGCCGTGACTTGCAGAAGCATTTTCGATATGGGAGCGGGTGTGCAAATGAATCAAATTCGATTTCATGCGAGGCTTGGAATTCAGCATGGTGAACATACCGACATTTGAAAACGCGCTGGAAGCGCGGCGCCGAATCGACTCTTGGATTCACCTAACACCCGTTCTCACGTCGCAGTACCTGAACGGAGTTGTCGGTGCCGAACTGTTCTTCAAGTGCGAGAACTTCCAGAAGGCTGGCGCTTTCAAGACGCGAGGGGCGGCAAATGCCGTCTTCGGCCTCTCCGGCGCGTCGGCCGCCCGAGGCGTGGTGACTCACTCATCCGGAAATCATGGTGCGTCTTTGGCGTATGCCGCAGCCCGAAGAGGCATCCCGGCGACCGTCGTGATGCCTGACAACGCTGTCCGGGCCAAGAGAGAGGCAGTACGGCACTACGGAGGCCGGATCTTCGAGTGCGAACCCAGCGCGTCGGCACGGGAAGAGACTGCCCGGGAACTCGCTGCCAATTCCGGTGGGGAACTGGTTCATCCCTACAACGATGCCCGCGTAATCGCCGGGCAGGCAACGTGCGCGATTGAATTCTTGGAACAGGTCCCAGACCTGGACACGGTCATTGCCCCCATAGGCGGCGGCGGCTTGATCGCGGGGACCTGCCTGGCTTCGCGGGAAAACGCCACACGCGTCGAGGTCTTTGCAGCGGAGCCGGAGCTGGCCGACGATGCCTGCCGCAGCCTGAGAGCCGGGCGCCTGGTTTCGGTTGACTCGTCCGGGACGATTGCGGACGGGCTCCGTGCGCCGTTGATGGAAATGACTTGGCATTTCGTGTCTCGGCATGTCCGGGATGTGCTGACCGTCGGCGAAACAGAAATTGTCGACGCGATGAAGTCCATGTGGCAGCGAATGAAAGTTACGGCTGAGCCGAGCAGCGCGGTCGCGCTCGCGGCCGTATTGAAATATCGTGAAACGTTCGTTGGCAAGAGCGTAGGTGTCATTGTGACCGGAGGCAATTCGGATCTGGACAATCTTCCTTGGAACCTGCGGTAGTGCGCTCGGATTGCATTGCATTGGTTGGGAAGAGTGAAAGCGGTTGCACATTTTAGGGATCATGAAGCAGGGTTTTTCGCTGGCTGCATCCCCGGACGCCTGCAAAATGCGGAAATGTTGCTGGCCGTGAAAGCGGGAGCATCGAGGTTTCGACATTTTTCACACAAAATTTGCCCCCGGACCGGGCGAGCTTGCAAAGATGCTAGGCTTCGCTCTGACAATTCGACTGTGATGTACAATCGGGAGCGAATTTTTTCCTGTAATTTCAAGCGCTGAACAGGTATTGCCAGTTCTTGCAACAGGTATTGAGGCAAGCGATCCTCTCAATTCCACAAGAACACATCTTTGGGAGATTGGCACATGTCGCAGGTGGATCCGCGCATTCAAACCCTTAGGCAGCAGGCGCTGGACTATCACGAGTTCCCCAAGCCCGGGAAGCTTGAGATCCGGGCTACAAAGCCGATGACAACTGCAAGGGATCTTGCGCGCGCCTACTCTCCGGGTGTGGCGGAAGCTTGCATCGAGATCAAGGCGAACTCAATGGACGCCGCCCGTTACACCGGGAAGTCCAACCTTGTCGCGGTTGTCTCAAATGGAACTGCAGTTCTCGGTCTCGGGAACATCGGCGCCCAAGCGGCGAAGCCGGTAATGGAGGGCAAGGCGGTTCTGTTCAAGAAATTCGCGAACATCAATTGCTTCGACATCGAGGTCGATGAACCGGACCCGGAGAAGCTCGCCGAAATCGTCATCAAGCTCGAGCCGACTTTCGGTGCGGTGAACTTGGAGGACATCAAGGCTCCAGACTGCTTTCTCGTTGAACGGCTGTGCCGGGAACGCATGAACATTCCGGTGTTTCATGACGACCAGCATGGAACGGCGATAGTGGTAGCCGCGGCCGCAACGAATGCATTGCAGGTTGCGGGGAAGCGAGCGGCGAATATCAGGGTTGTGGCGCTGGGAGCGGGTGCCGCGGGGATTGCCTGCCTCAAGATGCTTATCACGATGGGCGTCAAGCGCGAGAATATCCTGATGTGCGACAGCAAAGGCATTGTTCGCAGGGATAGGGACTCTCTCTCGACCGAGAAGGTGGAGTTCGCCCAAGACACATCGATGGCAACGATTGACGAGGCAATTGAAGGGGCGGACCTGTTTCTGGGGGTTTCCGGTCCTAATCTGCTCACGGGCGACATGGTCAAGAAGATGGCCGACACACCGATCATCTTTGCGCTGGCCAACCCGGTCCCGGAGATAATGCCGGAGGATGCCATGAATGCGGTTCCAGACGCGCTGGTTGCAACTGGGCGATCGGACTTTCCAAACCAGGTCAACAACGTGCTGTGCTTCCCGTTCATTTTCCGCGGCGCGATGGATGTCGGGGCAACTGAAATCAACGACCCCATGAAGCTGGCGTGCGCCGAGGCGATTGCGGGGATTGCCCGGACCACGACTTCGGCAGAGGTCGGCCAAGCATACCAAGGGGAAAAGCTTACATTTGGACCGAGTTACTTGATTCCGAAGCCATTCGATCCGCGCCTCTTGCCTCATGTGGCTTGCGCGGTTGCCGCGGCTGCAATGGAATCGGGCGTTGCAACGAGATCGGTCGATCTGGATCAATACAGGATCAAGCTTGAAGAGCAGGTCTTCAAGTCATCTTTCACGATGAGGCCCGTGTTCGATGCCGCCAAGATGGTTGCCCGCCGCATCGTGTTCGCCGAGGGTGAAGACGAACGGATCCTGCATGCCGCTCAGGCCATGCTGGAGGAAACCGGTGATGCTCCTATACTGATAGGCCGTCCAGAGGTCGTCAGATCACGCCTCGAGCGCACCGGACTCGCTATTGAGCCAAACAAGGACTTCGAACTAGTAAACCCGGAGGATGATCCGCGGTTCCGAGATTACTGGGAGAGTTACCACGGATTGATGCACAGGAAAGGTGTCTCACCCGATTTGGCGAAGGCAGTTCTTCGAACCAACACAACCGCTATTGCTGCCATTATGGTTCATCGCGGGGAAGCGGACAGCATGATCTGCGGAACGTTTGGTCAATATCTTTGGCATCTGAACTATGTGCGGCAGATACTCTCGACAGTTGAATTGCATCCAATCGGGGCATTGTCTGTTATAATTCTCGATTCCGGGACAATGTTCATCGCCGACACACATGTGCACACGGACCCGACCCCAGAGCAGATAACGGAAACTGTGGTCGCGGCAGCCCGGCATGTGCGCAGGTTTGGAATCGTTCCCAAGATCGCGTTGTGCTCGGACTCGCAGTTCGGAAATCTTGACAGCAGTTCCGGCAGGGTAATGCGCAGCGTGTTTTCCAAACTGGATGCTTTCGGCCACGATTTCGAATACGAAGGAGAAATGAATACCGACACGGCACTCATTCCCGACCTGCGCGAGCGCCTTTTCCCGGGATCCAGGTTAACGGGCAAGGCCAATACATTAGTCTACTCGAACACGGTCGGCGCAGGGGCGGCCCGCAATCTGCTGAAGAGCGTTTCCTCTGGGATCGAGGTGGGGCCGATTCTCATGGGAATGGGCAACCGGGCGCATATTGTGACACCTGCCGTTACAGCACGCGGCTTACTCAATATCGCGGCGCTCGCGGGTACATCCGTTGCGAGTTATGGCTAAACCGGAAATGCAGACACGCAGCATTTCGCCGCCGGGACCGATGCCAGAGCGAAGCAAACTGGCTGGCTGGTGAGGGGTGCATGGCCGGATACTTGACGACGCACGTTCTGGACACTGCTCGGGGACGGCCTGCCGAAGGATTGAAGATCGATCTCTACAGGATCGAGGGAACAAGCCGCACGCGTCTGCGGATGTTGGTTACCAACAGAGACGGAAGAACAGCCGGGCCAATCCTTCCTGAGGAGGAGTTCTCCACTGGAACCTACGAGTTGCTGTTCCGCGTGGGCGAATATCAGGCTGCCCGCGGCCTCGCCGCCGACTCTTCCCGGTTTCTTGACTTGGTTCCCGTTCGCTTCGAGATGTCGTTGGACGATCATTATCATGTGCCACTTCTTCTCTCGCCGTACGGTTATTCCACTTATCGCGGCAGTTGACGGAGAGGCGCGCTTTCGCTTGGAAGCAAGGACTTGGAACTGCATGCGATGCTTGGCTGTGACAACCTTGACCGGCAGGTGGCAAGAAGTTGTGGTTAGCGCGCTGGCCCCACTTCAATTGACGGCCTAATGCTGGAATTCGCCATAATCTGGAGTTGGGCCGAGTTCGGTGTCAGGTGGCTGCACGTGATAACAGCGATCGCCTGGATTGGTTCTTCGTTCTACTTCATAGCCTTGGACCTTGGACTTCGCAAGGCGCCCGATCTCCCTGAAGGCGCAAGCGGGGAGGAATGGCAGGTGCATGGCGGCGGGTTCTACCACATTCAGAAGTACCTCGTCGCGCCGGAGCGCCTCCCTGAGCAACTGACCTGGTTCAAGTGGGAAAGCTACGCAACTTGGATCAGCGGCGCAGCACTCCTGATGATCATGTACTGGGTTGGCGCCGAGCTGTACCTTATCGACAGGTCGAAGGCCGATTTGGAAATCTGGCAGGGCATCCTGATTTCCGGAGGCTCCCTCGCAGTGGGCTGGCTTGTCTACGACGTTCTGTGCAGAAGTCCTGTCGGGAACCGCCCAACCGTACTCATGCTCTTGCTGTTCATCCTGATTGTGGCCTCCTCCTGGGGCTACAGTCAGATCTTCACCGGTCGGGCCGCACTGCTGCATCTTGGTGCGTTCACCGCAACGATAATGACGGCGAATGTGTTCGCAATAATCATTCCCAACCAGAAGATCGTCGTCGCGGACCTGAAAGCGGGCAGAGTGCCAGACGCGAAATACGGAAAGATCGCCAAGCTCCGATCCACTCACAACAACTACCTGACCCTGCCGGTGATCTTCCTGATGCTGTCAAACCACTATCCGCTGTCGTTCGCGACCGAGTTCAGTTGGGTGATCGCGTCGCTGGTGTTTTTGATGGGGGTCACCATCCGGCACTATTTCAATTCCCTTCATGCCCGGTCGGGCAACCCTCACTGGACATGGGCAGTTACCGTTGTAATCTTCATTGTGCTGATGTGGCTGTCCGTCGCGCCCATGTTTAGGGATGACGACTCGAAGGCGGCGGTTCGAGTGACCGAAGCCGAACTGGCACTGGTCGGGCACCCCGAGTTTGAAAGCGTTCGAGACATCATCGCCATCCGCTGTGTCGCTTGCCATGCCAAGGACCCAATTTGGAATGGAATGTATTGGCCGCCGAAAGGCGTCGTGCTTGAAACCGACCGCGACATCGCCCGCCTGGCCGGATCGATCTACATTCAGTCCGGTGTCAGCGATGCAATGCCACCGGCCAATGTGTCATTCATGACCGATAGCGAACGGGCGATCATTGCGCACTGGTATCGGGAGGTGTCCAACCATCGGAGATGGAGCTTGGCATCCAGAAGTCCGTTCGAGTAATGGCCACCGGCCAAACAGGCGCATGCGGCATGATTCATGATGTTTCATGAACATGTTTTTCCGTTCATGGGACATCGAATGGACTTGGTTAATGTCGCCCTCGGTCCAGGGCTTGATGCCGTAGGCACCCAGCGCATTTAGTTCGAGAGCCGGTGAGCGAGGAGCTGCACCTGTCGCCGACCCTTGCATCGTGAGCTGAAATCGGAGTTGTCATCCTGCCATCTAACGATGATGGTGGCACTATTGTTGCAGTCCCAAGACTGTTTTGAAATGCTCTTCCAGTCATGGAAATGTCGTGCTGAAACGACTGCAAGCGCTTGTCATGACGTTCGATCGAGGGAGAAACCGATGGATTTCTTCATGACAGCGATCATCGAGCGCGTGGTCCCGACAGCACACTGCAAAAGGTCAACGCCTTGATGGACTGGCAACGTCTGGCGACGGTTGCCGATGTGGCGGTCGCGCCGAGGGGAGGCAACTGCGGTTTCGGTGTCTGAGCGTTTCTTGGCGGACCCCGGGTGCCCGCTAGCTGAAGAAGGGCGGTCGCTTCCACTTTGGCTGCAAGAGTTCGTGCACACCGATGGGGAAGGCTTTGTCGAGCGGGTTCTGGCACCCTGCCAGCGAGAGGCTGTCGAGCGCGGCCAACCGCGCCGGCCTGGCCGAAGCGGGCATCCAGTCGGGGATCATGTTCCGGGTGGCCCGGGGACCTCCCCTGTCCTGGAACCGTTGGCTGGATCGAGCTTGCTGCTGCCTGAGGGTCAGAGTCTGTCCCGAACCTGCTCGATGCGGCGCATCGGGACCTGAAATCACGCCTTTGGGCGTCAAAACCGCGGGCCGGAAGGCTCTGCAGTTATCAATCAGCGACCGCCAGGCGCTTAATCAGCTCTGGAAATCGCAATGCAGAACGAAATGCCTGCTTTCGCGGTGGTATTTGTGTGAGGCTCTACGCGCGCGGATGCGCGCGATTGTACATGTCTATCAGTTGGGTCTGCTCAACCGCCGTATAGTTCTGAGTAGTCGAAAGCGAGGAATGCCCCAACAATTCTTGAATCGCTCGAAGATCACCGCTCGCCTCTAGCAGATGTGTAGCGAATGAATGCCTGAGTGCATGCGGGGTGGCTGAGCTTGAAGACCGAGGCCAGACCTTGCGTTCTCCATGACTCTTCGCACTATTCTCTGGTTCAAGGCTCCGCCGCGCTTCCCAACGAACAGCGAAGACCCGGGACCTAGAGAAAAAGGACACAGATCGAGATAGCTGTCCACCGCGTTTCGAACGACTGATATGACAGGGACGATTCGCTCTTTGCCACCCTTCCCGCAGATCTTGATCACGTCTGCAAGGGGAGCGTCGGACCGCCTAAGCCCAAGCGCCTCCGAAATTCTCAGACCGCATCCGTAAAGCAGCGAAATCACCGCCATGTCTCGCGCCGCGACCCATCTCTCGCCTTCGGATTTGCCGACGAAACCGATAACCTCGTGAGCCGCCTCGACCGACAGGGGGCGCGGGAGGCTTTTTTGAAACCTCGGCACTCTGACCGAAAGTACGGCCGTCGGCTCGATTCCTTCCCTGATCGCAAGCCATCTGTAGAAGTTCTTGACGGCCGAAAGCTCCCTCGCAAGCGAGCGCGGCGAGATGCCGCGGCCGCGCTCCCGAGCCATCCAGGCACGCATGTCGCGAAGGCCCACGTCCTTGATCACCTCGATATCCAAGGCCTCGCCCCGGTATTCGATGAGGAAGCCAAGAAATCCAGCGACATCGCGGCGGTATGAGCGGACCGTGCTTTGCGAGACCCCGGAAACCGCTTCTCGGCTCTCGATCCATGACTGAAGCAACTCAGCGAAACTGCTTTCTGACTCGCTCATCCGATCTGCTTTTGACAATGCAAGCAAACGTCATCTCTGACGAGCGGCAGCAAGTCTGCCTCCATGACCGATCGAGACTGGTTACGGTCTATCGTGCCAATGACGAGCATCTATAGTCAGTTCCTGCTGTCAAAATCCTTGCCTGCGAGGGGCTTGAGCGAATCGCCGTACCAATGTCCACAAGCCGCGGTCCCCGCTCTCGATGTGATGGAGACGGACCCAGCTGTTTTCTGGAAGAGAAACTTTTCGCCAACGGTTGTCAATCGTGTTCTCGTGCGGTGCCGCTCCAACCTCGAGATCGAGATTCTCGTCTCCTGCAGGCGTACGTCGAAGGTCTTTAGTGCGATTCTTCTCATGCCGACGCAATTGTCACCGAACTCCATCGAGCTTGCTTCGCTCATCTCAGGTTTTCGTCGCCAGCAAATACCGGAAAGATTCAGTTTTGGGCCAATTTCCAGTCGTCCAGAAAGGCCTTCAGTCCCTTGTCGGTCAACGGGTGCGCAGCGAGTCTCTTGAGCACGGCAGGAGGCACTGTTGCCACATCCGCACCTGCGAGCGCAGCTTGGGTGACATGGAGCGGGGACCGGATCGACGCGGCTAGGATCTCTGTGTCGTATGAGTAATTGTCATAGATTGCCCTGATTTCTTCGATCAGGTCCATTCCCTCTTGACCCAAATCGTCAAGCCGTCCCACGAATGGACTGATGAATGCGGCACCGGCTTTAGCCGCCAGCAGTGCCTGGGCAGCACTGAAGCACAATGTGACATTAACCATGATGCCTCCGTCCGAGAGACGCCTGCATGCTTTCAGGCCGTCCCAGGTCAATGGTACCTTGACAGCGACATTGTTGGCGATTTCGCTGAGATCTTGCCCCTCCGCGACCATTGCATCCGCTTCGATAGACACAACTTCCGCACTTACCGGACAAGGTGCTACCTCGTGGCATATTTCCTCGACTAGCTCTCGGAAATTTCTTCCGGTCTTGGCCACAAGCGACGGGTTCGTTGTAACTCCGTCAACAAACCCGGTTTCCGTGAGGTCGGAGATTTCCTTGATATCGGCAGTGTCAACGAAGAATTTCATCGCGGGTCCAAGAATAATGCGCGCAAGCATTGTGTTTCAGGCACATGTAACCCAAAGAAGCTTCCGATGGAATAGAAGAATAAGCGGTTGGCCGGATAGATGCCAAGAGATTTTCGAGAGCATTCGGTGGTTTCCGTCTTGACGACTCGGCCGCTAGACGGTTGCTTGGACTATCTGGTGCAGCAGGGCGGTGCCGACAAAGGAGATTTTGTCGAGGTGCCGATCGGAAACTCTCAATCGATGGGCGTCGTTTGGGGCGAGGGCGAGGGGGCGGTGCCTCCGGACAAGCTGCGTCGCATTCGCCGTGTCCTTCCGCTGGAGCCCATGCAGCCGGAAATGCGCAGCTTCTTGTGCCGGCTGGCCGCATACACCGTGTCACCGCTTCCGGCCGTCCTCCGACTTGCTACCCGAACTCCCGGAATACTCACTCCGCCGCCGGCCCGTGACGTTTTTTGCCTTACCGGGTTTCTTCCGGACAAGTTGACGGTCGCTCGCAGGCGGGTTGTGAGAGTGCTTGAGGAACGTGGAGGAATTCCGACAACGGCAACAGAGCTCGCCGAAGAGGCGGGGGTTTCCACTTCAGTCGTGAAGGGCCTCGAAAAACTCGGGACACTCAGGAAGGAACAAGCGCTCGTCGACGAGTCCTACCCGACCCTTGGGCCATTGGAGAAGCAAATCGAGCTGACCGAAGATCAATTCCGGGCTGCGAGTTTTCTGAAGTCCAGCTTGGGAAAAGGCAGGTACTCAACAACGCTGTTGAAAGGTGTGACCGGATCAGGCAAGACCGAAGTCTACCTTGAAGCGGTGGCCGAGGCATTGAGACTTGGAAAGCAAGCCTTGGTGCTGCTTCCGGAAATCGCCTTGACCACTCAGTTTCTCGACCGGGTTGCGGAGCGCTTGGGTGGAAAGCCTGGCGTCTGGCACTCCGCGATCAATGCAAGCGAACGCCGCCGCCTTTGGCGGATGGCTGGCGAAGGCAAGGTGCAGCTTGTTGTCGGCGCGAGATCCGCGTTGTTCCTTCCATTCCGCAATTTAGGCTTGATCGTTGTCGACGAGGAACACGACAGTTCATTCAAGCAGGAAGAGGGGGTTCATTACAATGCACGGGACATGGCGGTGCTGCGCGCCTCGATTTGTGGTGCTACTGCTGTTCTTTCTTCGGCTACTCCCTCGCTCGAGACCTGGGTCAATGCACGAGCTCGGAAGTACGAGCGGCTAGATCTGCAAGCGAGATATGGTTCTGCCACGATGCCAGACTTGGAAACCATCGACATGCGCGAGGCTGCGCTTCCGAGGAACAGATGGATATCCGGTGCGCTGGCCCTCGAGATTCAGGAAAGACTGTCTCGCGGGGAGCAGTCGCTGCTGTTTCTGAACCGTCGTGGATACGCGCCGCTGACCATTTGCAGAGCGTGCGGCAACCAAGTCGGGTGCCGTGATTGTGACGCCCGCATGGTCGAGCACAGGTTCAGGACCCTTCTCATATGCCACCAGTGTGGAGCCGAGCGGCCTGTCCCCGCGGATTGCCCGGCGTGCGGGGTGGAAGGGAAGCTCGTGCCGGTGGGTCCGGGTGTCGAGCGTCTGGAAGAGGAAGTCAGAGACTTGTTCGACAATGCCAGGATAACGGTAATGTCATCGGACATAATCGGATCGCAGCAGTCCCTGACGGAAATGATCGACCTAGTGACCAGAGGGGGTACCGACATTGTCATCGGGACGCAACTCGTTGCGAAGGGGCACAATTTCCCGCAGTTGACGCTGGTTGGCGTCATTGACACAGATGTCGGCCTTCAGGGCGGCGACTACCGTGCGGCGGAAAGGACTTTCCAGCTAGTCAGGCAGGTTGCAGGGCGCGCTGGCCGCAGCGAGAAGAAAGGCTTGGCGCTCCTGCAGACCTGCCAGCCGGAACATCCTGTCATACAGGCGATAATTGCTGCTGACGACGAGGGATTCTGGGTTGCCGAGGCAGCTGAGCGTGAAGTTGCGGGGGCGCCGCCATTCGGGCGTTATGCAAGTATTGTCATTTCCGGACGGAATCCAATGCAGGTTGTTGACTGCGCGACCCAAATGGTTCGCCAAGCGAATCCACTGTTTCAGATTGGGGCGCAGGTGTTCGGTCCCGCTCCGGCTCCGATTGCACGCATAAGAGGCAGGACGCGTTACCAGATTCTCGTCAAGGCCGATCGGAACACGCCCTTCCAAGCGGCGCTTGTCGCTTGGAAAAAAACGCTCGCCATGCCAACTGGCGTTAACATGTCAATCAATATAGATCCGCAGCGCTTTGCTTGATTCTTCAAGACTTTGATGCGGCGGCCTTGGAGCGCAGCCAGTCTGGGCAGTTCGGCGCCGGCATTCTGCCTTCGCTTGACTATCGACAATCGCAAGGAGTTTCCTTAGTTTGATTTCGACAGGCGGGACGGAGGGCACGAAAGTGACCGACACAGAACTAGCACTCCAACCATTCCAGAAATATGTAGATTTCTCTGGAAGGGCGCGGAGGAAGGAATTTTGGTATTTTCAGTTGATTGTAATTGTCATTGCCGCCATCATCGCGACGGCTAGCGACATTGCTGCCTCCGTTTTCCAGCTTGCAATTTTGTTGCCGCAGCTTGCGGTTAGCGTCAGGAGGCTGCACGACACCAACCGCTCGGGCTGGTGGATCCTGCTCGTGCTCATTCCGGTGATCGGATGGATCATCCTGTTGATCTGGTACTGCACGATAGGCACCGACGGGGACAACGACTTTGGAAGCGACCCGTTGCTAGAATAGCGCCAGCCTCTTGGAACAGGGCCGCTGTCGACCCTACTGCATGTTGTAGGAAACATCTCGACTGCTCATGAAATCGAACATCGAACCGAAACATGGTATTCTGGACATCGTGCCCTATGTTTCCGGCGCTAGTTCAATCCCTGGTCGGGCGGGTGCGCTCAAGATGAGTTCCAACGAGAATCCCCACGGTCCCAGCAAACGGGCCGCGGCCGCGTACCGGGACGCTTTGGGGTATCTCAGCGGTTACCCTTCATCCAGTCATTTCGATCTCAGGAAGACGATCGGTTATGTGCAAGGCTTGAATCTGCAGCAGATCGTTTGCGGCGCAGGATCAGATGAGCTTATTGGTCTCCTTTGCCATGCCTTTTCGGGACCGGGTGATGAAGTCGTCTATTCGCGGCATGGATTCTTGATGTTTCCGATTCAGGCACGGGCCGCTGGGGCGACACCAGTCGAGGCAGAAGAACGTGAACGGCGTGTGGACGTCGATTGCATTTTGGATGTCTGCACGAGTCGCACGAGGCTCGTATTCATTGCGAACCCCAATAATCCGACCGGCACCATGATTGGGAGCACGGAGGTATGCCGTCTTGCCGACCGGTTGCCTGGAAATGCAGTTCTCGTTTTGGACGGTGCCTATGTTGAATATGCCCAAGGATGGGACGGTGGCGTGTCCGCCATCCAGGAAAGAGAAAACGTGGTGATGACGCGTACATTCTCGAAGATTCACGGTTTGGCGTCGCTTCGGATCGGTTACGCCTATGGTCCGAAACGCGTTATTGAGGCCATTGACAGGATTCGGGCACCGTTTAATGTTGCCGGACCGTCGCTCGCGGCGGCGGAAGCTGCAATTCGAGATGTCGAGCATGTGAAGCGATGTCAAGCACATAATTCGAGGTGGCGCAACTGGCTATCGGATTCGCTCGCGGCCATTGGCGTGCCGTCCGACCGTTCTCACGCAAATTTTCTGCTGGCGCGGTTTGCCGACGGCAAAGAGGCTGAAATGTGCGACACGCACCTCAAGGAATGTGGGATCATCGTCCGCAGAATGGAGCAATACAAGCTCCCGCATTGTCTCCGCATAACAGTCGGAACCGAACAGGCCTGTCGACGCGTTGTCGACGCGGTAACCCAATTCAGGGAACTGACAGCTTGACGATGGTCTATGAGCGAGTCGCGTTGATTGGGATGGGCCTGATTGCCTCATCGATCGCCCTTGCGGCTCGGAAGCATGGCATCGCTCGGGAACTGACCGGTTGCGCCCGGACCGAAGAGACAAGAAACGTCGCTATGGAGTTGGGCTTGGTCGACAGGATGCATGCCAGTCCCGAGGAAGCCGTTCAAGATGCCGATCTTGTGTTGCTATGCACACCCGTCATGACTTACGGAAGCCTTGCCGAAAGAATCGCTCCGCATCTGAAGACCGGCGCAACATTGAGCGACGTCGGCTCCGTCAAGCGCCACGTCATAAATGAGGTTGGCCCGCATGTTCCCGACGGAGTTGACTTTGTACCAGCTCATCCCTTGGCGGGTACGGAACGGTCCGGTCCGACCGCCGGGTTTGCCGAGCTTTTCGAGAATCGCTGGTGTCTGATGACACCCTTGCCGGACACCTGCATGTCCGCCATGAGTCGGCTAGCAGGTTTCTGGGAGGCGCTGGGGGCCAATGTGGACTACATGGATCCGGAGCACCATGATCTGGTGTTGGCGATGACTTCTCATGCACCCCATCTCATTGCCTACACGTTGGTAGGCGTGGCGGACGATATGCGCAGGGTCACGAATTCTGAAGTGATTCAGTACTCGGCGGCGGGCTTCCGAGACTTTACCAGAATTGCTGCATCCGATCCGACAATGTGGCGGGATGTGTTCCTTGCGAACAAGGACTCGACTCTCGAGATACTCGGCAGATTCACCGAGGAGCTGTTCGCTCTCCAACGTGCGATCAGGACGGGCCAAGGCGACTTGCTTCACAAGTTTTTCACGAGGACCCGCTCGATCCGTCAAGGAATTGTGGAGGCCGGGCAGGACACCCGGAAACCGGACTTCGGACGTGCCGTCGGTCATGGCGACTAGCAATCAGAATCGATATTTGTCCGCGAGATAAACTTTCAAGAAACTCTCTCCAAAGCAAGTGCTTAGCCTTTCTCGCGCCGAAGTCTCCCCGGGGGGACACGCCTAACAGACGTGGAAGCAGAACCCATTTCCAAGCTTAAGACTGTTGCGAATGCATGCCCGGTGATTGACATGTTACGCTGAAGGACTGCAAGCGCTCGTCATGACGAGCGCGAGGGAGAGCCGATGGATTTCTTCAAGACGGTGGTGGACGAGCGCGTGAAACCCGACAGCGCCCTGTGAAAGGTCGGCGCCCCGATGGACCGGCAGCGCCTAGCGGCGGTTCCCGTCCCGGGGTGCGCCGTCGCGATGTCGACCTGACTATTTGGGTTCTCCCGCATGACCACATTGGCGCTCGCTGTCGGCACGGGCGCTGCCGGTGCGCCTTGACTTCACGCTGTCCGTCGGCCATTCGGCGCTTGATCGCTGTCCCGATCACGCGACGATCTGCCGTTTCCGTCAACCGGGCCTGCCTGCCGTGGCAAGACGCAGGAAGTCCTTGAGGTGACGGCTCGAGGTATGGGGGTGGAAACCGCCCTGATCCCGTTTTCCCTTGGGTCGGTTGTGTGTCTTATGGCTCGCCCCAAGTGCCATGGCGTAGGACGGAATGCTAGGCTTGGGTTGGGACCAGTGAAGTGCCCTTCGCGACCACCGGTTTAAGAGCAGTCGTCAGAGCCGTCACGTTGACCTTGGGCCGGACCGCGCTGAATGTCTTTCCGCCGGTGTATCTTGCCTCCCGTTCGCTCGTGTCCTTCTAGGGAACCTCTGAATACAGCCTGAGATTTTGGGCTTGGCATTGTGCATCCGGGGCGTGCCTGCCATTTTGCGCCACGCCTTTCTTTTGAGGGATCACGACATGCAGCGCCTTCGGCAATTGACCTTTACGAGCCTTGAATGCGACCGCAAGAAGTGCCGTGAGATCTTTCCAGATCGGATGGACGGCCCGATCCCCCGGGCGTGTCTGGAAGCCCGCATTGCGCCGGCCTGTCTCAAGGGCGGCGGTAAGGGTTGACAGCCGCATCCGCTGCTGGCTGGCGCAGCTGCTGTTCGGGAGACCGGGGATCCGCCTAGCCGAGGGGGGGGCTGAAGGAGGGCGGCATCGTTGACGCCACCATCATTTCGGCGCCGTCGTCGACCGGGAACGGGAGCAACGCCCGCGATCCGGAGATGCACCAGACCGGGAAGGGGAACCGGTGGCATTTCGGGATGAAGCTGCACATCGGCACCGACCCCCGGGGGCTGGCGCGCCATTCAGAGGTTCCTTAGCTCTCCAGTACACATGTTTCGTCCGCTTCCACGGTCCCCTTAAGCAGTCCCGAACAAACCGTCGCGCGCCATCCCGCGAGAGCCTCACGCCGTTGTGTGCAGGCTCTTGGAACATTTTGCTATCCTAACGCAGACCCCGAAACTTTCGGCATTTCGTCGCATGCGCGTGCAAATCACGAATTGCAAATTGAGCCAAAAAACTCTGTGCTGCCCTTGACGGGTCTGATTCTTTGCCTATATATATCCCGTCAATGTTAATGACGTTAACATTGGCGGCAGGGTGCCGCGCCGGAGTTCGGCAATGCAGCTCCTCGGCGCCTGCCGGAACATTTCGCATTGCCTGACAAACTGGAGGTGCAGACCAATGAACTCGGTTTCAACTTGGCCAGGCTCGGCCGTCGCGTGGATTGACGATCAAGGCAAGCTGGCCTGGATAGCCCTTATGGTGATTGCGTTCATCTTCTTTTGGCCGCTGGGGCTTGCCGTGCTGTTCTTTCTGGTATGGAGCAAACGAATGGGAAAATCGATGAAATCCGCCCTCAGGGGCAGGGGTCCTGGTTTCAAGCCTTCCGGAAACTCGGCCTTCGACAGCTACAAGACCGAGACGCTTCGCCGCCTCGAGGACGAGCAGGCCGCCTTCAAGGCCTACTTGCAGCGCTTGCGGGAGGCAAAGGACAAGGCCGAGTTCGACCAGTTCATGGACGAGCGCTCCCGAAAGGCCGACACCGACAACTGACCGGCCGCCGCCGCGGTCCCCCTTGGCGGGCCGCGGCGGGCTTTCGTCCAGGCCTCGCTCAAGGCGCAGGCATTCCAACCGTCAGAGCACCGCATCAAGGAAGCGCCGGAGCCAGAGCAGACAGGCCTTCGATTGAACGCGTCTGGCTAGCTGCTACTTCTCCGTTGCCAAAAGGCTTGCTCATCAACTACGCTGATGATTGTCTTGCCTCGAAGGCGTCCCTGTCCTTTGACCCCGGTTGAATTGCAACTTCAACATCCGCAGACTTACGCTACGTCAGAAAATTCGGCATTGCCCAAGTCACTGAGCAATACTGTGCCGTGCCCTTGGGAGTCCATCTGAATATTAACCAAGTAATTGATTCTACGTAGGTTTATATTTTTCAAAGCAAAACTGATATATTTCAATAGTTTAGGCTCAATTCGCGAATCGCAGGCATGTCCTGGCGCTGGCGGCTGCGAGGCATGCTCTTGGCGATGGATGCCTGCCGAGGACGACGAGATGGAACCACCTCGGACAGCTGTCCAGGCATTTGGTGGCGATGCCGCGGAAGCGCCGCAGGAAGCCCTTGATCTGGCTGTGGCGGCTGGTGGCCGTCTGGATGTGCACGGCCTCGCCGACCCCCAGCTCGATTGCCGCCAGAGAGGCTTCGCTCTCCGGCGGATCCGACAGAACCGCCGCTGCCTCCTGGCGCTGCGTCGCCGTCAGCTCATCGATGCTGGAAACCCAGTCCCGAAACCGCGCCCGATCCATTGTTTTGCTCCCCATGGTCAATGCAAGTCGGAACCCAGTATAGCACATGCGCCTGCGAAGTGCGAACAGAGCCATAGTTTAGTGGTTTTACGATACTCGGACAGGCTCAGGGAATTGCTCAAGCATTCCCGTCTAAAAGCTAGGCACAGCGCACGCTTATGGGGTTTGTCCTCTGGCGAGTTTCGATTGGATGCTAATCGGATGCCTGAGATGCAAACGAGAAAGCTCTTGATCACAACATTAAGGAATCTCTGAATACAGCCTGATATATGGACGTGGCATTGTGCATCCGGGGTGCACCCGTTGTCTTGCGCTGCATCCTCTTTTCGGGGGGGGGGGGATCGCGACCTGACGCCTTCGGGCCGGCCTTTGCACGGCGAGGAGAAACAGGTCCGGGCTGACGCCGGATATCAGGGGATTGTGAAGCGGGCGTTCGGCTGCGACATGGTTCGCCATCGAGGGCTGGAGAGGAATGTGCAGCGGCTTGCGCCGCTCCTGGGCTTCTCGAACCTGATGATTGCCCGGCCGCACTTGCAATGACGGGGGACCGTGTGTCCGGAATCTGCCGGAACGGCCCTGCGGAGGCTGAACCGGCGGCGATACCGTCCCAAAAACGCTCATTTGGGGCTTCCAGACCACGGGAAACCGTCCGGCGCCGCCGAGAAAAGCAATTCCCGTAGAAAACCCCACAAAACCCTCCAAATCAGAGGTTCCTTAGCCAACATCTTACTTGTTGTTGGTACGTGTCCGAAGCTGATCGTTGCAAGAGCGAAACGGCGGGCTTGGCAATTGCGTTTGCCAGAAATAGAAGGCTAGCTTGACGACGGGTCAGCAATGTCCGGTTGCACGAGTTGAGAACGTCCAAACATTTTCCGGGGAGGGCCAAATTCAGGTTGGAACGAATTACCGGCAGGAAAGACATTTGGGTTTTCGGATACGGCTCGCTCCTGTGGAATCCAGGATTCGACATAGCCTGTCGGCGTCCCGCGCGGTTGAATGGGTATCGACGCTCCTTTTGCATGTGGTCGATTCATCATCGGGGGACTCCTGAACGTCCCGGTCTCGTGCTTGCCTTGGACAAGGACCCGGGTGCATATTGCGAGGGCGTTGCGCTTCAGCTTCAGCAGGGTTCTTCAAGTGCCGATCTGGCAATGCTCAGGGAACGCGAACTGGTTTCCGCTGCCTACATGGAAAAGACAGTCGAACTTGAACTGGCTGGCGGCCAATGCATTACGGCACTTGCATACGTGATTGACAGCAATCACGTGCAGTACTGTGGAAGCCTTCCGCTTGATAAACAGGCGCGAATTATCGTCTGTTCAGAAGGAGGCCGAGGCACAAACCGCGAATACCTCAGAAAAACCGCCGAGCAGTTCAAACAACTTGGGATCCATGATCGGGAAATCGAAAACCTCGATGCGTTGGTCGAGAAATTGAAAGACGCTTAATCGTCGGACACAATCAGGATGCCCCCCTCTGTTCCCCGGATCTGAACCTTTTCCCCGGGACTTGCCTGTCGGCCGGGACTCCAGCGGGCCCTCCATCTAGTGCCGTCTATCACGACATTGCCTTCCGGACCCTCGAAAGACACAACTTTTGCCATGCGGCCGACCATTCGGGCAGCGGGGTCATTGAGCTTTACGTCCGTTCCCCTGCCTGTGTCCCAGCGAGAAATCGCCCAGCGGCCAAGGAATATTGCGGCAAGTGACAAAAGCGCGAACGTGACTACTTGAAACTCGCCCGACATATCTGGCCAGATAGCGATAGCGGCGGCGATGGCGAGGGCGGCGAGAGCGGGCCAAAGCAAGAAGGTGCTGGGAACAATCATTTCGAATACCCCCAGGACGAGAGCGAAAGCAAGCCACCAGATCGGCGAAACCCCGTCTAGAATCGAGAACACCTAGCCGCCTTGCACTTTCCTGTCGGAAGTCAGCGCTTCCTTCGCAATCTCCGCTATTCCTGCAATGGAACCGATCAAGTTACCGGCTTCGAGCGGTACCAAAACTGTCTTGGAGTTGGGTGACGACGCGACATCGCGGAGAGCTTCCGTGTATTTCTGGGCGACGAAGTAATTGACGGCTTGGATATTCCCTTTGGCTATGGCCTGTGAAACCAGTCTAGTTGCGGCGGCTTCCGCCTGTGCAGCACGCTCCCGCGCTTCGGCATCAAGAAAAGCCGCCTCCCTTCTTCCTTCGGCTTCTCTAATCTGCGCCTCCTTGAGGCCTTCGGCGCGAAGTATTGCCGACTGCTTTTCGCCTTCTGCTTGAAGGATTTCGGCCCGCTTCTCTCGCTCCGCCTTCATCTGCTGGGCCATGGCCTCGGAAATGTCTGGCGGCGGCGCCAGGTCCTTGATCTCGATTCTGGTTACTTTCACGCCCCACGGCTTGACTGCGTCGTCGATGACCGTGAGGAGCCTCGCATTAATCTCCTCGCGCTTGGACAGCGATTCATCAAGATCCATAGAACCGATGACCGACCGGATATTGGTCTGAGTCAGGTTTTCGAGCGCATTTTCCAAGTTGCGTACCTCGTAGGCTGCTTGTTCAGCTTTAATGACTTGGTAGAATGCAATGGCGTCAGCCGAGATAATCGCATTGTCCCGGGTAATGACATCCTGAGATCCGATGTTCAGAACGGTTTCCATCATGTTGATCTTGGCACCGACCTGTTCAATGAGGGGAACTATGATCCGCAGGCCAGGCTTCTGAGTGCGCGTGAATCTTCCGAACCGCTCCACGGTCCAATTTTCGCCTTGCGGAACAGACTTGATCATCATCAGGATCAGCAGTGCAACAAAGGCGACTAGAGCAAAGATCAACGCGGCCGCGGGTATGGAATTGACAAACACTTGCTCGAGCATGCTTTTTTACCTCAACATAATTTGGGCTGCAATTCACCCTGTCTCACCTTTGAAATATATAACGTTGTAACAGCCTTTTGAAAGATGCTTGTTGTTAGGGACGCCTGAGCAGGCTAAATTCGGCCGGAAGGCCGTGCGACAGGAGCGAACTGATGAAATTGGCGGCCCGGGGAATGCCAGTACAGTTTTCCCAGCCTCTTCAGCAAATCACCTTGATGCTTGTGGCGATAGGACTCATTGCGATTGGGTATTTCCTGTCACCGGAGTTCGTGAACAGTATCTTTCTAGCCAACCCGAAGCTGAACAGCGTCATATTCGGGGTTTTTCTAATCGGCATGCTCGCGTGCTTCTGGCAGATTGCGCAGATCGTGACTTCAGTGATTTGGATCGAAGGGTTCGTGCTCGATGAGTCGAGAATCGTCCTCACGAAACCGCCATACCTGCTCGCGCCATTGGCGAAGATGATGGGGCCGCGCGGGGCCGCGCTCCAGCTGTCCGCTTCATCCACCCGCTCCATTCTAGACTCCGTTGCCACCCGCATGGACGAGTCGCGAGACATTTCCCGTTATCTCTCCAACTTGTTGATTTTCTTGGGTCTTCTTGGAACATTTGTAGGCCTTGCAATCACAGTTCCGGCGGTGGTGGAGACAATCAGGTCGTTGTCTCCGGGCGAGAACGAAAGTGGCCTCGCGGCTTTTGGGAGGCTCATGTCAGGCTTGGAAAAGCAGCTCGGCGGAATGGGCGCGGCGTTTTCATCTTCGCTGTTCGGATTGGCCGGATCGCTGGCAGCAGGTTTGCTCGATCTGTTAGCTGGACACGGCCAGAACCGTTTCTACCGCGAACTGGAGGAGTGGCTGTCTGGAATCACGCGGGTCGGACTTGGGTGGGCCGGGGCCGACACGGACCTAGACGAGCGGCATTCCGATTCTGCTGCCTTGACAGGGATCGATGTCGGAGACCTTCATCATACGATCGAACGCTTGCAGGTCGATCGTGAGAGTACACTGGAATCGCTCAACGAACTGGCGGTGGCACTCACAGGCTTGACCCAGAGTATCGAGGTCCGACTGGAATACGACAGGTCGCAAGAGGACGACAGAACTGGCACCGCTCAGTTGCTTGAACACCTGGTTCGAACGCAGGACCAAATGATGAAGCTCCTTGCCAAGGTATCCGTTGATCACGCCGACGCCGAATCCCGCATGCACCTGAAAAACATAGAAATTAACCTATTGAGATTGATCGAGGAAAACCTCCATTCAAAGGCGGACATGGCAGAGTTGGTGCGCCGCGAGTTCACCGCACTCGCCGCCGAACTGCGTGACCAGCTGACGGATTCGAAATCATCTGGAAAGACAGACAAGCCCACCGAGCGAGAGGGATGACGGATGGCACTTGTGCGGCGAACCGGAGAGCGAGTCAGGACAAGCATCTGGATCGGTTTCGTCGACGCGATGACTGCTCTGTTGTTGGTTTTGGTGTTTGCGCTGTCGATGTTCATGATCGTCCAGTTTGTACTAAGCGACACGATAACTGTACAGGACGAAATGCTCACGGAGCTCGACCAGCAGGTTGCCGACAAAGACACCAAGATCACCGCACTGATTGAGCGATTGAACGGCGTGCTTGGGGAATTGAGCTCAGAGCGGCAACAGACATTGAGTCTCAAGGCAGATCTTGCGTCAGAAACCGAGCGCGCCGATTCACTTGCTGTGGGCAATGCGGCTCAAGCTTCCGAGATTCAAGGTTTCGAAGACAAGATGGCCAGCGCCATCGAAGAAATTGATGCGCTTCGGTTGGCAATTGCCGAGGCGAGGGACTCCATCAAGGCCCTGACCTCGGCAAACGAGGACAAAGCGAAGCAAATTGCAGATTACCAGGGCCAAATCGCCAGTGCGCTTTCTGAAATCGAGGCTCTGAAGCAGGACATGACGAATGCTCGAATCCAGATCAGTTCGCTTATCTCCGAAAAAGACATTCAGGCGGAAGAGATAGCAGGATACGAAGTGCGGGTGGCGAGCGCACTCTCCGAAATCGACGAGTTGAGACTCGCGGTCGCTAACGCGCAAAGCGAGATCGTCGCGATGATTGAAAGGGAAGGTCTGGTTGGCACGACGGAAGCGGACGCTTCCGAAGCAGAAGCTCTGACCGAACTCGATGCACTGAAATTGGCCATCGAGATCGCCAGGCGTGGAGTCCAATCACTTGCATTCGACCTAGACCAGAAATCTTCCCAGATCGCCGAATACGAGAAGCAGATCATTCGCGCCGAGTCAGTGATCGCGGCCCTGGAGAATGACGCGACTGTCGCCGGCAGGGAGATTGCGTCGCTGACTGCCGTGCGGGACGAGCAGGCTGCGGAGATTTCGGTTTACGAGGAGGAGGTTGCTGATCTGCAGTCCAGCATTGCAGCCCTTGGGCAGGACATTGCGGTGGCCAGCCGCGAGATCGAGCTTATGGTTTCGGACCGGGAGGCGAAGGATGTCCAGATTGCGGACTACGAAGCGCAGGCTGCCCGCGCCGAGTCAGTGATCGCGGCCCTGGAGAATGACGCGACTGTCGCCGGCAGGGAGATTGCGTCGCTGACTGCCGTGCGGGACGAGCAGGCTGCGGAGATTTCGGTTTACGAGGATAAGGTTGCTGATCTGCAGTCCAGCATTGCCGCCCTTGGGCAGGACATTGCGGTGGCCAGCCGCGAGATCGAGCTTATGGTTTCGGACCGGGAGGCGAAGGATGTCCAGATTGCGGACTACGAAGCGCAGGCTGCCCGCGCCGAGTCAGTGATCGCGGCCCTGAAGAATGACGCGACCGCCGCCGGCAGGGAGATTGCGTCGTTGACTGCCGTGCGGGACGAGCAGGCTGCGGAGATTTCGGTTTACGAGGAGACGGTTGCGGATCTGCAGTCCAGCATTGCCGCCCTTGGGCAGGACGCTGCGGTGGCCCGTCGCGAGATCGAGCTTCTGGTTTCGGACCGTGAGGCGAAGGATGTCCAGATTGCGGACTACGAAGTGCAGGTTGCCCGTGCCGAGTCAGTGATTGCGGCCTTGGAGAATGACGCGACTGTCGCCGGCAGGGAGATTGCGTCGCTGACTGCCACGCGGGACGAGCAGGCTGCGGAGATTTCGGTTTACGAGGAGACGGTTGCGGATCTGCAGTCCAGCATTGCCGCCCTTGGGCAGGACATTGCGGTGGCCAGCCGCGAGATCGAGTTTCTGGTTTCGGACCGTGAGGCGAAGGATGTCCAGATTGCGGACTACGAAGCGCAGGTTGCCCGCGCCGAGTCAGTGATTGCGGCCCTGGAGAATGACGCGACTGTCGCCGGCAGGGAGATTGCGTCGCTGACTGCCGCGCGGGACGAGCAGGCTGCGGAGATTTCGGTTTACGAGGAGACGGTTGCGGATCTGCAGTCCAGCATTGCCGCCCTTGGGCAGGACATTGCGGTGGCCAGCCGCGAGATCGAGCTTCTGGTTTCGGACCGTGAGGCGAAGGATGTCCAGATTGCGGACTACGAAGCGCAGGTTGCCCGCGCCGAGTCAGTGATTGCGGCCCTGGAGAATGACGCGACTGTCGCCGGCAGGGAGATTGCGTCGCTGACTGCCGCGCGGGACGAGCAGGCTGCGGAGATTTCGGTTTACGAGGAGACGGTTGCGGGTCTGCAGTCCAGCATTGCCGCCCTTGGGCAGGAGATTGCGGTGGCCCGTCGCGAGATCGAGCTTCTGATTTCGGACCGGGAAGCGAAGGATGTCCAGATTGCGGACTACGAAGCGCAGGTTGCCCGCGCCGAGTCAGTGATCGTGGCCCTGGAGAAGGACGCGACTGTCGCCGGCAGGGAGATTGCGTCGCTGACTGCCGCGCGGGACGAGCAGGCGACGGAGATTTCGGTTTACGAGGAGAAGGTTGCGGATCTGCAGTCCAGCATTGCCGCCCTTGGGCAGGACATTGCGATGGCCCGTCGCGAGATCGAGCTTCTGGTTTCGGACCGGGAGGCGAAGGATGTCCAGATTGCGGACTACGAAGCGCAGGCTGCCCGCGCCGAGTCAGTGATCGCGGCCCTGGAGAATGACGCGACTGTCGCCGGCAGGGAGATTGCGTCGCTGACTGCCGCGCGGGACGAGCAGGCTGCGGAGATTTCGGTTTACGAGGAGGAGGTTGCTGATCTGCAGTCCAGCATTGCCGCCCTTGGGCAGGAGATTGCGGTGGCCAGCCGCGAGATCGAGCTTCTGGTTTCGGACCGGGAGGCGAAGGATGTCCAGATTGCGGACTACGAAGCGCAGGCTGCCCGCGCCGAGTCAGTGATCGCGGCCCTGGAGAATGACGCGACTGTCGCCGGCAGGGAGATTGCGTCGCTGACTGCCGTGCGGGACGAGCAGGCTGCGGAGATTTCGGTTTACGAGGAGGAGGTTGCGGATCTGCAGTCCAGCATTGCCGCCCTTGGGCAGGACATTGCGGTGGCCAGCCGCGAGATCGAGCTTCTGGTTTCGGACCGGGACCAGAAATCCGCGGAAATAGCAGCATTCCAGGAACAAGCTGACAAGGCCCAAGCTGAAATCTTGTCGCTGAAGCGGTCGGCCGCCGAGGGTATGGAAAGAATCAATGCCATGATCGAGGAAAGCGAGGTCCAAACCGTCAGAATTTCTGGTTACGAACAACAGGTTGACAGCGCACAGTCCGAGATCAATCGCTTGAAACGTGCCCTTGCCGAAGCCGGAGACAACATCGATTCGTTGACAGCCGACAACTTGGATAAGTCGAAGGAGATCGAAGATCATTTGCAGACAATCGCGGAAGGAATTTCCAACGAACAAGCGCTTGAACTGGCTCTAAACATCACGAAGGATGAGATCGGAGTGCTTACGGTACAAAAGGAGCAGGACGAGACCAACCAGGAATTTACGGAGCGTATTGCCAACGCGTTTTTCGAACTGGACGTGTTACAGCGTGCGACTGAGGATTACCAAGAGCGGGTAGGTCAACTCGAGCAGGACAAGAGCGGGCTTGAAAAAGCGAAGACGGATGCGGACGAGAGAGTTGTCAGCCTTTCCGCGTTGAATGCGCGGCTCGAGAATCGGATCGCGGAGGCGGAGAATGCTTTGACCGTGCTTGCGGCTGAACGGACGAGGGCCGAGAAGCATAGTGCGAAACAGATCGAGGTGGCGAAGGAAAAGCTGGAGAAGACGGAGGCGCTAGCGGCGGAGGGCCAGAGGAAAATCGAGCAGCTGAATATCGAGGTGGCGGATCTGACGAGAGCGCTGAAAAGATTGCAGGCAACACTCAATGACAGCGCCGAAAAGGATGATGAACAAAAGGTTGTGATCGAGAGTCTTGGCGAACGACTCAACCAAGCGCTTGCCCGGGTCGCAGCGGAGCAAGCCGCGAGGGCGGACCTTGAAAAGGAACTCCGCATTATCGCGGAACGCGAGGCCAAGAATCTAGAGCGTTTTCGATCCGACTTTCTCGAGAATCTGAGGGATGTAATCGAGGGGCAAGATGGCATCAGGATCGTGGGTGACAGATTCGTGTTCTCTTCGGAGGTGCTGTTCGCGAGAAGCGAAAGCGAACTGTCCGATACCGGCAAAGCGGAGATCGACAAGGTCGCTCAATCGATACTCGATCTTGCGGAGCGGTTCCCGAATACAATAGACTGGGTTCTCAGGATTGACGGACACACGGACGATGTGCCGGTACTTACAGACAGGGAATTCAAGGACAATTGGGAACTCAGCCTGTTGCGCTCGCTGTCAGTCGTGCGATATCTCATCGATGAGCACGGCTTCCCGCGCAACAGGCTCGCCGCAACCGGATTCGGCGAGCACAGCCCCGTGAGCATTGAAACGGACGAGGACGCCCGGTCGCAGAACCGGCGAATCGAATTCAAGTTAACCGAGCGGTAACCAAGTGAAAGCCGCAATTTCGAACCTGCTGCACTTCTCCTCTGCGAGCGAGAGTTGAGAATGGCATTCACCGTTGTGCATTGGAAATCACATGGGACCTGAATCAGCGAAAGCGAGCGAAGACCAGGACCATGCAATCGCCGGCTCCGTGGAACGAGTTATCTTCCACAGTCCCGATTCAGGTTTCTGTGTTCTCTCGATCAAGGCAAGAGCATACCGTCATCCGATTGTTGTCACCGGGAATCTTAACTCCGTCGGCGAAGGCGAGTGGATCACCGCCACTGGAATTTGGACAAACAATCCAAAGTTTGGGCGACAGTTCAAGACAAAGGCAATCACTGCGTCGGCACCCAACTCGCTGGAAGGTGTCCGGAAATACCTGTGTTCTGGAGCGATCAAGGGCATCGGGCCCGTGAATGCGGACAAACTCATAAATGCATTCGGCGAGAAAGTGTTCGATGTGATCGAGTCCTCCCCGCAAAGGCTGATGGAAGTTCCGGGGTTGGGAGAGTACCGCGTCAATCAGATCACAGATGCTTGGAACAGTCAGAGAGCTATCCGCGAAATCATGGTGTTCTTGCACAGCCATGGCATCGGACCCGCTCGATCAGCCCGGATCCAAAAGACCTACGGGCAAAATGCGGTAAAGGTCATTTCCGAGAATCCCTATCGTTTAGCGGCCGATATCCATGGGATCGGATTCAAGTCGGCGGATTCGATTGCCCGTCACTCGGGTATCGCGAATGACGCGATGATCAGGGTGCGCTCTGGAGTTCTTTATCTATTGAACGAAGCTGTAGGCAGGGGGAATTGCGGACTTTCCGAGCAGGAGCTTCTTCGAGAGGCTTCCGACCTCCTTGGTGTGGGCCGCTCGCGCTTGGCGGAAGCCGTTGATCTGGAAATCGAATGCGGAAGCATCATTCGGTCAGTGTTGGATGGACAAAGCTGCCTGTTCCATGAACGATATTATCGGGCTGAGCAGTCCATCGCCGATCGGATCCGCACGATACTTTCTCAACCTATGCCTTGGGATCGCGTTGCGTCGGAGCAGACCATAAAGCGAACCGAGCGAGAGATTGGAATCCGGCTTGGCGAGAGCCAAGTCAAGGCAGTTAGAAAGGCGCTCTCGTCTAAGCTTCTTGTAATTACCGGCGGCCCTGGAGTCGGCAAGACAACCATTGTCAACTTGATCCTTAGGCTGCTTGACACGATGGGCGTAGCGTTCAAGCTCTGCGCCCCCACTGGGCGTGCCGCCAAACGCATGAAAGAAACAACGGGTCGCCCGTCGCAGACACTGCACCGGCTGCTTGCATTCGACCCGGTAACTGGCAGGTTCAACCATAATTCCAGAAAAAAGCTTGAATGCGATTTTCTTGTCGTCGACGAAACGTCAATGGTCGACGTGCCGCTCATGAAGGCGCTGCTCGATGCAATTCCGGATAGTACGGCCCTGTTGCTGGTCGGGGATGTTGATCAACTGCCCTCTGTCGGTCCCGGGCAGGTTCTCAAAGACATCATCTTGTCTTCTGCTGTGCCAGTAGTTCGGCTGACGGAAGTTTTCAGGCAAGTTGGCGAGAGCCAGATTGTCGCCAACGCCCACCGGATCAATTCTGGAGTCATGCCGGACTTCGATAATCAACAGGTCGAGAGCGATTTCTTTTACGTGCCCGCAGAAAATCCAGAATCAGCGTTGCCCAAGATACTAAAGCTTGTATGCGAGCGTATTCCGAAGCGCTTCAAAATGGACCCTGTGCGAGATGTTCAGATTCTCTCGCCGATGATACGGGGCACCGTGGGGACCAAGCTGCTCAACTCGGAGTTGCAGGACGCCCTGAACCCCGCAACCGGTCCGTCGGTCACCAGAGCGGAATCGACTTTCTATCGTGGCGACAGGGTAATGCAGGTGCAGAACGACTACGAAAAGATGGTATTCAACGGAGATATCGGGTTCGTTACCGACATCGACGAGGACGGACAGGCAATGGTCGTCGACTTCGACGGACGGGATGTGGAGATGGAGTTTTCCGAACTGGACGCGTTGGTGCCAGCGTATGCCATCACCGTTCATAAAAGCCAGGGTTCTGAGTATCCGGCCGTGGTCATCCCGCTGACGACGCACCATTTTCCGATGTTGCAGCGGAATCTCCTTTACACGGCGGTCACCCGTGGAAAGCGGTTGGTGGTGCTAGTCGGCCAACGGAAGGCCGTTGAAATCGCAATAAGGTCCACGGGAGGTCGCAGCAGGATATCACGCCTGCAGCACTTGCTGAGCTCTCCAGGACGGAAAGACCCGACCGGGCATCAACTGCTTTCTCCGCGCGACATCGCTTAAAAATTTCCGCAACGCAGAATAAAACCTTGATTTTCTGCATCGCAGAAAATACATGGGATCACGAATGAAACTCTTGCAACATTTTGGAGGCATTAAATGACGAAAGCTCAGGATATCACCCAGGTCTTCGCCAAGATGGCATCCCAGTTCCCAATGGATGCCGGTGCGCTCAATGACACGTTTCGCAAGTCGGCGGACCTCGGCGAAAAGGTCTCAGCGATCGCGCTTGAAGCGGCCAGGAGCAACGCCGACATCACCAGCAAGTGGACGACGGGAACACTGGACCGGATCGGGGAAATCTCGGTGTCGGAGACGGACACCTCGGACTACGCCAAGGCAGCGAGCGAGTTCGCATCGGCATCACTGGAGTTGGCTACGGAACATCTCGTCGCGTATTCCGAGGTCGTGAAAAAAGCCCAGATGGAGACTGTCGAGCTGTTGCTCAACACCGGAAAATAGCGGGACGAACATCCCGAAGCTGGACGATTCTTGGTATCCAGCGAGTAGGCGGGTTTAATTCCCGCCTATTTTTTCAGCGCAGCCCGGAAATCAATCTGCAGTCAGAAGCGGAACTTTCCGTCCGGAAATCTTTTGGGACTCGGATGCCTCAAACTCCAGGAACAGGTCACCTTTCGCGGTTTGGACCTTGACGATGCCGCCGCGCGCAAGTGTGCCGAACAGGATTTCGTCGGCAAGCGGCTTCTTGATCTTTTCTTGGATCAGCCTCGCTAGCGGACGGGCGCCCATCTTGTCGCTGTAACCGTTCTTTGCCAACCACTTGGACGCTGCCGCGCTGAGCTCAATCTGGATGTTTCGCTCGAACAGCTGTGCCTCGAGCTGCTGGACGAATTTCTCGACAACTTTGATAACGGTCTTCATTGAAAGGTTTTTGAAGCCAATGACCGCGTCCAGCCGGTTGCGAAATTCGGGAGAGAACATCTTCTCGATCGCGGCGGTATCTTCTCCCTCCCGTCTGTCACGCGCGAAACCGAGCGCATCCTTCGCCTGCTCGGCGGCCCCCGCATTCGTCGTCATGATGAGCACGGTGTTGCTGAAATTCACGGTGCGACCGCTGTGGTCGGTCAACTTGCCGTGATCCATCACTTGGAGAAGCACGTTGCTCACGTCTGGATGCGCCTTCTCGATCTCGTCGAGAAGAACGACGCTATGAGGATTTTCCTCTACGCCGTCGGTGAGGAGGCCTCCCTGATCGAAACCAACATAACCGGGAGGAGCGCCTATCAGTCGGGACACCGAGTGCTTCTCCATGAATTCGCTCATGTCGAAACGCAGCAGCTTGACGCCGAGCGTGGCTGCAAGTTGCTTGGCTGCTTCCGTCTTTCCGACTCCCGTAGGACCGGCGAACAGATAGCAGCCTACCGGGCGCTCAGGCTCTCTCAGGCCGACGCGACTCATCTTGATTGCCGACGACAGCGCCTCGATCGCCTGATCTTGGCCAAAAACCACTCGGGAAAGACTGGATTGCAGATCGTGGAGAAGTTCGGCGTCCGATCTCGAAATGCTCTTCGGAGGAATGCGTGCCATCACGGAGATGACTTCCTCGATCTCTTGAGAGCGGATGGTCTTTCGGCGTTTCGACGGGGGTACCAGTCGCTGAGTGGCTCCCGCTTCATCCACGACATCGATGGCCTTGTCGGGAAAACGCCGGCTTTGCAGGTGACGGGCCGCTAAATCGACGGCAGACTCTATCGCCTCGTCGGTGTAGCGGACCCTGTGATGTTTCTCATATCGTCGCTTCAAACCGCTGATTATCTTGACAGTTTCGTCCGCGGTAGGCTCGGAAATGTCGATCTTCTGGAACCTTCGAGAAAGAGCACGGTCTTTCTCGAAATATTGGCGGTACTCCTTGTGGGTGGTCGCCCCAATGCAACGCAGGCTACCGCCCTGCAGGCCTGGCTTGAGGATGTTGGAGGCATCCACGGACCCGCCGCCCGTCGCACCGGCCCCAACAACGGTGTGAATCTCGTCGATGAACAGGATTGCGTCGGAATGGTTTTCCATTTCGTCAATGACCGACTTCAACCTTTCCTCAAAGTCCCCCCGGTAGCGGGTGCCAGCCAGGAGAGCGCCCATATCAAGGGCATACACGGTTGCACCTTTCAATGGTTCGGGAGCCCGCTCATCCACGATCATCTTGGCAATTCCCTCGATGATTGCCGTTTTCCCAACTCCTGGGTCCCCAACCAGCAATGGATTGTTCTTGGTTCGACGCAACAGAACCTTGAAGCAACGCAAGGTTTCTTTGCTGCGGCCTATGAGCGGGTCGATCCGACCGTTGGCTGCCCTTTCGTTGAGGTTGACGCAGAACTTGCCTAAAGACGTATCTGCCTCCGCGCTCTCCTCTTCTTCAACCTCCGCGTTTTCTTGGTCTGGCGTGCCGACCACTGCGCGTTGCTTTTCGAACTTGGGATTCTTGGCGATGCCGTGCGCTATATACTTGACCGCGTCGTACCTTGACATGCCGAGCGTGCGCAACAGTGCAACCGCGTTGCTTTTACCCTCACCGAAAAACGCCACAAGAACGTTAGCTCCGGTAACCTCATCGTTGCGGCCAACCGAGCCTACGTGGGTTGCGGCGCGTTGCAGAACCCTTTGAAAGCCCTGAGTTGGGACGGTGGACCTGTTCGCTTGCTCAATCTTCAGACTTTCCGAATGCTCATCGAAATACCTGTTGATTTGACCTCGGAGCTCGTCAATATCTATCGCGCACGCCTCTAGGACTTGAGCGGCATCCGGATCCTTCGTGAGCGCGAGAAGCAGATGGTCGAGCGACACGAATTCATGCTTGTGGGCATTGGCGACCGCCAGCGACTCGTGAATGGCGTTTTCCAAGGTTTTCGAAAAAGTTGGCATGCTTGCCTTTCAGAAACCCGCCGGGATCGTGAACATTGGCACGTACAACGGATTCCCAGTCTAACTCCAATAGGACTAATTTTCAATGTTCCGGCGGTAAATTTTTCGGCAAGGCCAGCCAGTCTGTGTCCATGGGCACTTTGTCCAATATGCGACAGTCGGGCGCCTTGGTTGCAATTCAGACCTTGCCGCGGCGCGAGGTTGCTAGAATCTGTCCTTTCTCCTCCTGATTTCCGAAAATGCTTCCACGTCAGTCGCGTCCGGGATTCCGATCAGCGACTTTACCTCCGGCAGATGGGCCCTGAGAAACGGATTCGTCGCAAGTTCAAGCGAAAGCCTGGAAGGAACTGTCGGATTTCCGGAGGCGCGATTTCGCGCAATGTCTTCCACTCGGTCTTGAAGGTCGCTGTTGTCCGGCTCGATTGTCAACGCAAACTTAGCGTTGGCGGCAGTGTACTCGTGTCCGGAATAAATCATGGTTTCAGGTGGCAACGCCGCCAACTTTGAGAGACTTGCCCACATCATGGGAAACGTTCCTTCAAAAACGCGTCCGCATCCAAAGGCCATCAGGCTGTCAGCCGTGAATGCCGCTCCGGGCATGATGAAGGCGATGTGACCGACCGTGTGGCCTGACACGTCGAGCACTTGCGCTGATTCCCCGCAGACGCTGACTGAATCCCCCTCGGACACGGCCAGATCCAGTTTGGGAAGCCGGTGAGCGTCTGCTGCGCCCCCCACCACTTGCGCGCCGTATGTATCGCGCAGCTCGTCAACCCCCTCGACGTGGTCGTCGTGATGGTGCGTGATGAGAATCTGCGAGAGTTTCCATCCCCGCTTGGTCAGTTCCGACCTAATCGGGCCCGCCGCCGGAACATCGACAACCGAGGTCTTGCTAGTAGTTTCGTTGTGTATCAAAAACGCGTAGTTGTCCGCCCGACATGGAATGGTTAGGATTCTAAGCTGCATGAGAATCTTTCCTTTTGAGATTCAAGAGGTGTTGGGGTCGATTTTCACAGATTGCGGGTGCTGATTCAATGCATCTCGATGTGACTCAGCTGAACAAATTCTACTTCGGAACGCAGTTGGGGGAATTCGCCTGCCGCGTTCTTCAGGCCAGGGTTGTGGATCTGTGGCCGGACTTGACCGGAAGGACCGTCGTCGGATTCGGTTTCGCCGTGCCGCTGTTCGGGGATTTTGTGGCTGCTGCCTCGCGCACCATTTGTCTCATGCCTGCTTCGCAAGGCGTGATGCCTTGGCCTATACGGGGGCCGAATGCGTCCGTGCTTACAGATGAAGCAAACTGGCCGCTTCCGACCGGCTCCGTGGACCGGATATTGCTGCTGCACGGGCTGGAGTCGAGCGAATCTCCCTCGTTGCTGCTTGAGGAGTGCTGGCGTACGCTTGCTCCTGAAGGTCGACTGCTTGCGATAGTGCCCAACAGAGCTGGTATGTGGGCACGAAAAGATGCGACACCGTTCGGGCAAGGGAGACCGTATTCTGCTGGCCAGATAGAAAATGAGTTGGCCGAGCACAGATTTGAGCTATGCAAGACAAATGCCGCGCTCTTCATTCCGCCAAGCCGCAGGCAATTTTGGCTTAGTGTGGGGCCAGCGTGGGAGCGCGTCGGAAAATGGATGCCACGGGGGCTTGCCGGCGGCGTTCACCTAGCCGAGGCAACGAAGCGGTTGTACGCGCCGCACAGGCCGGGACTTTCTGAGACAGTCAAGAATCGAATCGAAGCTCTCAAGGGCATTGCCGCCCCGGGAGCAAGGCCAGTTTCAGGAAGATCTTTGCTGACAACTGTCAGTCCGTGCACTGGCGCAACTGGACGGACCGTTGCTGCTTGCTTGCGTTCTGGGACCGGCGTGCAATCCACTGCAAGGCCGAAGTTTGATCGAGCATTCAGGATTCAGGAATGACCGGAAAATGACTTGAATTTCTGTCAAAGTTCCCGTCGCCCATTTTTGAGCGAGAGCACAGGAGATTTTTGTGGAATTCAATAGCGGAGAACCTTGCGTTCGCCGGTTGCGGCCCACTTGCTTGCTTGCTAATGTTCGTTAAATTCGCTACTGGGCGGGCTTCGCCTCTAGCGATCTTAACCTGCTGTTGCCATTGCGCCTCGAGAGTTTGCATTGCCTGAAAACATTTCAATGACCTTGAGCATAGCGTCGCGCTACGCGACTGCCCTATTTGAGCTTTCAAGAGAAAGCAGCGCCTTGGACCGACTGGAACAGGACATATCCGAGTTGCGCAGAATTCTGTCCGAGAGCAACGACTTCATGACCCTGATCAAATCGCCGGTTTACGCCCGCGACGAAATGTCGCGAGCGGTCGGCGCGGTTGCGAGCCGAGCGAACCTCAGCGACATCACCAAGAACACGCTTGCGCTAATGGCCGCGAACCGCCGGCTCTTCGCGCTTCAGGCGCTGCTTGATCAGCTTGAATCTCTGATGGACGATCACAGGGGGGTGGTGACTGCCGAAGTCACTTCCGCCCAGAAGTTGGACGAGACCGAAATTGGCCGTCTGAAGGATTCCTTGGGGAGGAAGGCGGGAAGGGATATCAAGTTCAATCTCTCCGTCGACGAGAGCCTGATCGGCGGACTGGTGGCAAAGCTTGGTTCGAGGATGGTCGACACCTCGATCAGAACGAAACTATCCAATCTCAGGAACGTGATGCGAGAGGTCAACTAGATGGCGATTCAAGCCGCCGAGATTTCGGCAATTTTGAAAGACCAGATCAGGAATTTCGGTCAGGAGGCGGAGGTGGCCGAAGTCGGGCAAGTCCTGAGCGTGGGGGACGGCATCGCCCGCGTGTTCGGGCTCGACAACATTCAGGCCGGCGAGATGGTCGAGTTCCCCGGCGGCATCAGGGGAATGGCGTTGAATCTCGAGACCGACAATGTCGGCGTTGTCATATTCGGCGACGACAGGAATATTGGCGAGGGAGACACGGTAAAGCGGACCGAAGCCATTGTCGACGTGCCGGTCGGAGACGAGCTTCTTGGGCGAGTCGTCGACGCGCTAGGCAACCCGATTGACAACAAGGGGCCAATCGAAGCTTCCGGAAGGGCCATTGCCGACGTAAAGGCGCCAGGCATCATCCCGCGCCGCTCGGTGCACGAACCGATGGCGACCGGCCTCAAGTCGGTCGATGCGATGATCCCGATTGGCCGGGGTCAAAGAGAACTCATCATTGGCGACCGCCAGACCGGAAAGACGGCACTGGCACTGGACACGGTCCTGAACCAGAAATCGTACAACGACGCAGCCGGCAACGACGAATCGACCAAACTGTACTGCGTCTATGTGGCCATCGGGCAGAAGCGCTCCACGGTCGCGCAGCTCGTGAAGAAGCTCGAGGAGAACGGCGCGCTTAAATACTCCATCGTTGTCGCGGCCACGGCCTCCGATCCAGCGCCGATGCAATTTCTGGCGCCGTACGCCGCAACGGCGATGGCCGAACATTTCCGTGACAATGGCCGCCATGCACTAATTATCTACGACGACCTGTCGAAGCAGGCCGTGGCATACCGGCAAATGTCGCTGCTTCTGCGGCGTCCGCCAGGTCGGGAGGCTTACCCGGGCGACGTGTTCTACCTGCACTCGCGCCTTCTGGAACGAGCCGCGAAGCTCAATCCAAAGAACGGATCCGGTTCCCTGACCGCGCTACCGATAATTGAGACCCAGGCGGGCGATCTTTCCGCATACATCCCGACCAACGTGATTTCCATCACCGACGGCCAGATCTTTCTCGAGACCGAACTGTTTTACCAAGGCATCCGTCCGGCGGTGAACACCGGACTAAGCGTATCCCGGGTCGGGTCGTCGGCTCAGACGAGTGCAATGAAATCCGTGGCCGGCACTGTCAAGCTCGAGCTGGCGCAGTATCGAGAAATGGCTGCGTTCGCGCAATTCGGCTCCGACCTCGACGCCGCCACGCAGAGACTGCTCAACCGTGGTGCGCGGCTGACTGAGTTGATGAAGCAGCCACAGTACTCGCCTCTAACAAATGCCGAGATCGTTTGCGTGATATTCTCGGGCACGCATGGTTTCTTGGACAAACTGGATGTTGGCGATGTTGTTCGATTCGAACGGGGCCTGCTGAGCCACCTCAGGACGAACTGTCAGGACTTGCTGGCCGACATCACCGACAATGACAGAAAGGTCTCTGGTGAACTGCAGGAAAAGATATCCTCGGCGGTCGGCGGGTTCGCGCGCAGTTTCGCATAAGCCCGCAAGTCCGGACAATTTAGATGCCTAGCCTCAAGGATCTGAAGATCAGGATCGAAAGCGTCAAATCGACGCGCAAGATCACGAAAGCAATGCAGATGGTTGCGGCGGCCAAGCTTCGTCGTGCCCAGGAGGCTGCCGAAAGCGCCCGTCCCCATGCAGAGCGCATGCAGGCGGTCATGGTCAACCTGTCGGCGTCGGGCGAGAGCGCAGCGGCCCAATCGCCGATTCTTTCCGGCACCGGGAAGGATGACGTGCATCTGCTTGTCGCCGCCACAGCGGAGCGGGGGCTTTGCGGAGGCTTCAACTCCTCGATAGTGCGGCTGGTTCGCGCAAAGGCCCGGCAGTTGAAATCAGAGGGCAAGACGGTGAAGTTGCTGACGGTCGGCAAGAAGGGGCGCGAGCAGTTGAAACGTGAATTCGAGAGCGATTTCGAGGACCATGTCGACTTGTCTCTGCACCGCAGGATTTCGTACGAGATCGCGCAGGACATTGCCAAGCGGATGCTGTCGATGTTCGCGGCCGGCGAGTTCGATGTGGCCACGATCTTCTACAGTCGATTCCGCTCCGTAATCGCCCAGGTCCCTACTGAAAGGCAGATTGTACCAGTCGCGGTCGAGGCGGGAGAGGGGACGAACCGGACATTCTACAATTTCGAGCCTGGCGAGTCGGAAATTCTTGCCGAGTTATTGCCGCGCGCTGTGGCTAACGAGATTTTCACGGCCCTTCTGGAAAATGCAGCTTCGGAGCAAGGCGCGCGCATGTCGGCAATGGACAACGCCACGCGGAACGCCGGCGACATGATCGACAAGTTGACAATTGTCTACAACCGGTCGCGCCAAGCGGCTATCACCAAGGAACTCATCGAGATCATCTCGGGTGCGGAAGCACTTTGAAGGAGCGGAGAAAATCAATGGCCGAAACAGCAGCTGCAACGGGAAAGGTCACGCAAGTCATTGGTGCCGTGGTCGATGTGCAATTCGATGAACGTCTTCCCAAGATACTCAATGCACTCGAGACAGAGAACAAGGGCAAGCGGCTTGTCTTGGAAGTCGCCCAGCACTTGGGCGAAAACACCGTTCGGACGATTGCGATGGATTCGTCTGAAGGACTCGTGCGCGGCCAAGCTGTGAAAGACACGGGCGGGCCAATCACGGTGCCGGTCGGGGATTCCACGCTAGGAAGGATCATCAACGTGGTTGGCGAGTCCGTGGACGAAAAGGGGCCCGTTGAATCCCAAGAGCAACGGGCAATTCACCAGCCGGCGCCAGAATACGCGGTTCAGTCGACCGAGACCGAAGTGCTTGTCACAGGGATCAAGGTGATCGATCTCCTTGCACCCTATGCGAAGGGTGGAAAAGTCGGCCTGTTTGGCGGTGCCGGTGTCGGGAAGACCGTTCTAATCCAGGAGTTGATCAACAACATCGCGAAGGTTCACGCTGGATATTCCGTTTTTGCGGGCGTTGGAGAGCGCACGCGCGAGGGCAACGACCTTTACCATGAATTCATCGAGTCGGGCGTCATCAACATCGACGACCTGAGCAAATCGAAAGTGTCGCTTGTTTACGGCCAGATGAACGAGCCGCCCGGTGCAAGGGCCAGGGTAGGCTTGACGGGACTGACGTTGGCGGAGCAGTTTCGCGATCAGTCGGGCACGGATGTCCTCTTCTTCGTGGACAACATCTTCCGATTCACCCAAGCCGGGTCGGAGGTTTCGGCTCTTCTTGGTCGGATTCCTTCAGCGGTTGGATACCAGCCGACGCTGGCAACCGACATGGGAGCGCTCCAGGAACGGATTACGTCGACCAAGGCTGGATCAATCACTTCCGTGCAGGCAATCTACGTTCCTGCAGACGATCTAACGGACCCGGCGCCGGCCACCTCCTTCGCGCACCTCGACGCGACGACGGTGCTTTCTCGGGCGATTTCGGAACTGGGAATCTATCCTGCCGTCGATCCGCTCGACTCGACTTCGAGAATTCTCGATCCGGCCGTTGTCGGAGACGAACACTACACCGTGGCCCGAGATGTTCAGGGAATTCTCCAGAGGTACAAATCTTTGCAGGACATTATCGCGATTCTGGGGATGGACGAGTTGTCAGAGGAAGACAAGATCACGGTGTCACGCGCGCGCAAGCTGCAGCGGTTCCTGTCGCAACCGTTCGATGTAGCGCAGGTGTTTACCGGATCTCCAGGCGTGCAGGTTCCTCTCGATGTCACCATCGACAGCTTTCAGCGGGTCGTTCAAGGCGAGTACGATCACCTTCCGGAGGCTGCCTTTTACATGGTAGGCGGCATAGACGAAGTTGCCGCCAAGGCCGAGCAGCTTGCCATGGAAGCGGCCTAAGGCAAGGATCTGGAATGGCTTCAACGATGCAATTCGATCTTGTTTCGCCGGAGCGCAGCTTTGCGTCCATGACTGCGTCGGCTGTGGAGCTTCCCGGAAGTGAGGGAGACATGACCGCAATGCCCGGCCATGCCGCAGTAATGACATCACTTCGTCCGGGCTTGGTTCGAATTCACGCAAGAAACGATGTCACGGAGTTTGTGGTTTCAGGCGGCTTCGCCGAGGTGACTGCCGACGGAGCCATCGTGCTGGCCGAGCGCGTGTTGCCCAAGGCTGAGGCGGACTTGGCGGCAATTGAAGCCCTTGTCGCAGAGGCCGAGCTCGCAATCAAGAGCACGGAAGGGGACAGGAAGGACTTGGCTGAGAAGACTCTCGCTGACACCAAGCAGTTGCTAGTTGCGTTGAGCCTGTAATCAAAATTCGTCGGTGCCGTTTCTGATTGAAAACTATGTGAACGACCGCGACCGCGAATTCGTGGAACGCGAAAGCGCGAACTTTCATTTATTCGGGCCGTTCTTAATGCTTGAACTGCCACGAAGTCGCCCAAATGACTCAAGACCTGTTCCGTGTTCCGAGAGCTTCCGGACAAATCACGCTCAACGGGATGTGCACACGACCGACGACTGGGGCTGACGCGAACACACCGCTTGGTCGCCCCTTGGCTGAATGCTGCAGGCCCGCGCCACTGGGTAAGCGCCAGCATCGAGAACATCGTGATGAATCCTCATGTTGCGTGCATGATCAATTGATCATGCACGCAACTCAATTGCGCCAAATGAAAATTGCGGTGCTGTTAAAGGCATACACAGAATTTGTTGCTCCAGTCGGCAATAAATACGTCAAGTCCTCAATAATTGTTCAGGTGCCATAAATGTCCCAGTGGAAGCAGGCATCCGAAGAATGAACTTGGCTCTTTATTCGGACTCGCACGCTCCCGAGTTGACTTGACCGTATGATGAGACGAATTTGTCAGCAAGATCAAAGACGTGAGAAAGGAAGATGTCCTTTGTTACGGGGCTTCCAATCCGCGTGCTGCTCCAAGTGGGAGCGTAGCCGAAATTGTCCGAATGGCCGTCGTATAGAGGTTTCGCGAATTCGGCTCGAATGACGAACGTCTGTTCGTTGAAAGCGAAGCTAACGTACAGCACCGAATCTCCCTCTCCCAAGGCGATCTGTTTCGACCGCAACCGACGCTCAATTTCACCGTGTATCTCTTCTCGCGAAATTCCGAGTTGCTGGGAATCAGCATCAATTTCACTCATCAGAAATGAAATTGGCATGCAGTTGTTGAACAGCTGAAATCTCCAGAAGTCTTGTTGCCACTCGCTGGCGCTCGTCGCTGGGCTGCAATGAAGAAGCAGTGCAGCAACAAATGGAATTCGAATAGTTTTCATGGTTCTCACCCAACTTGAAAGAGCATCGAGGTTCCCCCTGTGGCTTGGACTGAACCTGTGCAAGGATGACCTTGACGGTGTTCGGCAAATGATGCGTGCACCCGGTGGGGATAGTCGCAGGAATCACTCTCAAAGTCGAATTATTCGCAAACGATTCCGTCGTGGTCATCGTCCCGCATGTATTTTTATGATGGATGTGACCTTGGAACAGGCGCTATCCCATGCCTGCGTGCCTCCTTGCAGGTAATTTTTCCGTTTTTGTCGTCGTCGTGGAGCGCAACCGCGTTGTCTCCGCTTTCGAAGCGTTCCGAGTCTTTCACTCTGGACATACCGGCAAAATCAACGCTGTCAGATTGAAAATGCCAAGTTAGAGGCTCAAGCTCGGTACCTTCGCACTCCGAAAGGATTCGCTCCAGTGCGATTGCCTCGTGTCGGTCGATCGTGAGGCCATATGCGAGTCTGATCTCGATAATTTTTCCGGCAAACCAGCAGCGATTGCGGTCCGGCACCCACTCGGCTGCGTCCTTGGCGCTCTTCAACTGTCGATTCACGCGGGGCGACGCGAGCGTGAGATTTCGAATGTTTGACACAAACTTTTCTCTCACTGCGCGGCTGCGAGCGCATAGTCCGCTGTCGTGGGCTTCGCTAAAGGAAACGATATGCTCGATATCGGTCTCCTTTCGAGAATTGAAGCAAGTTCCCGTGTAAGGTCCGTAGACAACTCCGAACCTTCGGATGATTTCCAGCTCGACTGATTGCGAATAAGAGTAATCCCGTTTTCTGTTGTAGGGGGAACATCGCTTCTCCAGAGCGACGATAAACCCCCTCCAGGTTTCACCGAAGGCCGAGGTGCCGACATTGACGATCAGAGTAATGCACAGAAAAAACCGTGACAGGAAAGTCGTGGAACGATGCTAGCAGCGCAGCTTGCAAAAAGGTTGCTCATCTTATGACGTGTTCCGATGGTCAGGGAATGCACCCCTGATCCTCACGCTGGATTGGGTGATGCGGCCCGCCGCCATTCATCGGTAACTGTAGGGAGATTGAACGGAGTGTGGGCCCGAATCCAAAGAGAGCCGCATCGCCCAACCGCTCGGTGCAATCGATTCATCAGCTTCTTGGATATAGCCCGGAATAAATCTGGCTAAGGGTCAATGCTTCAAACAATGACGAAACCGACGTCCCATCCGCGATATTCTTGATTGCTTGGGCAAATAGCGGGGCGGTAGGGAGAATCCGGATCTTTTTGTTTTCCAGTATTGATGCAACTGGTTCAATAGTGTCGGTTGTCACGAAACTTTTGAGCTTGGAACCGGCGATTCTTTCAACGGCGGAGTTCGACATCACACCGTGCGTTATGTAGGAATGAACCTCCGTTGCGCCGTTGACAAGGAGCAGGTCGGCTGCTTTGCAGAGCGTTCCCGCCGTGTCGCAGATGTCGTCCACGATTATGCAAACCCGGTTCTCGACTTCGCCGATGACGGTCATTTCGGCAACCTCTCCGTCTTTCCCTCGGCGCTTGTCAACAATCGCAAGATCTGAATTGATCCGCTGCGCCAGTTCGCGGGATCTGGCAACGCCTCCCACGTCGGGCGACACGAGAACAACATCGGCAAGGCGGCCTGAGAAATGTTGCTGAATGTCGAGTGCGAAAATTGGCGATGCGTACAGGTTATCCACCGGAATATCGAAAAAGCCTTGTACCTGCGCTGAGTGCAAATCCATCGTGAGCACGCGTTCGATGCCTGAATGAGCGATCAGATTGGCCACCAACTTCGCTGAAATCGGTGTCCGTGCCTTGGTCCGCCGGTCTTGGCGGGCATAGCCGAAATAAGGGATGACGGCCGTGATTCGCGCGGCGGACGAACGGCGGAGCGCGTCCGCCATGATGAGAATCTCCATGAGATGGTCGTTTGCAGGTTTTGACGTGGACTGAATAATAAACATGTCCTCGCCGCGCACATTCTCGAAAACCTCCACGAAGACTTCTTGGTCATTGAATCTCTCGACCCTCGCTCTAGCCAGCTCAACATTCTGCTCGCACTGGCCGGACATGTATTTGGCAATGTCTTTGGCGAGGCCGGGATTGGCGTTTCCTCGCATCAGCTTCGGCTCGATCTTCGCTCGCATTTTCCGCTTTCCCTAATTGCTTTCGCTGATGGCGGCTTCCAGAAAATGCGGCATTGCCACTATCACCCTGGCACCGATTTCCTCGCATCGAGATTACTCGAAAAACGAATTCACAGCAATCAAACACAGGTCTCGGACCTCAATTGGTTGCGCGGACGCCAGCCGGGGCATGCAGGAAAAATCCATTGCAACCAAGGTGCAGCAAATCCGAATCGCTGGGCTTCGAGAGCAAGACACCCCTCGCATGGGCCTCTGCTATGCGCAGTGAAATTTCACAGTCACACGGCGGCCATCGGAAGGGCTTGGTTCAAGATGATTCTTGGCTACCGGGAAAGGTCTACATGCTCTCGTGTCAAGGAAGCAGAAGCTCGGCGTTCCTGACGATTTGACAGTCGCGAGGCTAGTTCTTGCGTTGCATGTCCAAGCTTGGCAGCGAGAGATCAGGGATCGCTCGTGCGGCCATAGCAACGTTTTGCGTTGCTGATACAGGATTCCGAGAGATCGATCACGCAACAACCTAAGGCAACCGCTTTTCAATTTTCCCTTTTGGCATCGCCGTGGTCTCGCGCGATTTGCCGTCCGCCCGAACCTGACTTGGCGTCAGCCGAGCCTGCGCCGCGAAGGCGGACACCAATTGCGCCGTATTGTGCGCCGCAGCGCCTTGCCATCGATTGCGATGACATTGTCGCCGAGACGCTTGGTCCATCTCGAGGCCAGCCAGATCAGCACCACCCGAAGGTCGCACGCATTGCGCGGCTCGGTATTCCGCGCTCCTTGTCCTTCCCACATCCCCGCGGGAAACGCTGCAAGGGCGTGCAATGGCCGTCATATCGTGAGGTCGTGACGCGTGACGGTGCTATGCTATGCTTGGGGTCCCGGCTCCTTGAAAAAAAACAGGAAAGTCATGCAGGATTCCTGCCTCTGCGATGTTGCTTGCAGGCACACTATTGGCAGGAAAAGGGAATCAGAATTTTTCAAAAGCGATCACCTTGGCAATAATCTGGTTTTTTTGCAGCAATGCATCAAGATGTTTGCTTCCGGGAGTGATGTCTGTTGACATGCCTCGCGTTCACGACGAAATTTGCACCGTCGTTCTGGACCCGAACGGCATGGGTTTTTCGTTCGGGCCATTTTCGCCAGAAGCAAGGAAGGGTCATGACCAGAATCGACTACTACTTCTCCGTATTGTCTCCGTTCACCTATCTAGCAGGGAATCGGCTTGAGGAACTTGCGGAGAAGCATGGGGTCAAGGTGAACTACAAGCCCATGGACATACTTGATCTGTTTGGAAGAACGGGTGGGGTACCACCGAAGGACAGGCACCCGTCTCGCAAGTCTTACAGGCTTCAAGAATTGCGGCGAATTTCCCAGATCAACAACATGTCAATCAACTTGATCCCTGCACACTGGCCAACGAACCCCGTGCCGGCGTCCTTGGCCATAATATGCGCGAATCTCGCAGGCAAGCCAGGTGCCGCACGCCTGACTCGGGAAATCCTTGCATCCGTTTGGGCAAGGGAAAAGAATATTGCCGAAATCGAAGTGGTGAACGCATGCCTCGCTGCAGCGGGCTTGGATATCGATGCATCTGGGTTGGGAGCCGACGAGAACTTGAGTGCAAACTTCGCGCAAAACACGGACGATGCGGAGACCAGCAACGTGTTCGGCTCTCCGACATATGTCGTGGATGATCAGGTTTTTTGGGGACAAGATCGCTTATCGCACCTCGATGCATGGCTTGGCGACAAGATTGAATGAGAAGGCTAAAACATTCCGGCGACTTGATCATGCATTGAATCTGCACCATCAGTCTGAGTCGTTTCGCTGACAATGGCAACGAATTTGTCAACCTCGTCATCGGTTGTTGCCCAGTTGCACACTAGCCGGGCCGACAGTTCCTGCCTCCCGTCTCCCTCCAGCGATTGGTTGAATGGCCAAAGATAGTACGACGCACCACTGAACTGCATGAGACGGTGACGCGCGCGCGGCCACTTTGCAAATACCATGTTGGCATCCTGGGGATGGATGAGGCTCGCATTCGGACTCGAGCCGATTCCGGAAGCCAGCCGTCGAGCAGCGCTGTTTGCGCGGGCGGCTAGGCGAAGCCAAAGCCCATTTTCAAGATACGCGACCATTTGCGCGGAGAGATAGCGATGTTTAGAGAGCAGATGGCCGCCGCGCTTGCGCCGGAGCTCGAATTCCCAAGACTTGGATGGATCGAACAATATCACGGCCTCAACACCCAGCAGACCGTTTTTGGTTCCGCCGAGCGATAAAATATCTATGCCGACCTTCCAGGAAAGCTCAGCTGGCGTGCACCCCAAAGATGCCACGGCATTTGCGAATCGCGCACCGTCCATGTGGCATGGAATCCCGTTGTCGTGCGCCATCTTGGCAAGAGATGTCACCTCCTCACACGTGTAGACCGTTCCATTTTCGGTTGCGTTGGTTAGCGAGAGAACGCCCTTCTGCACATTGTGAACCCCAGCTCTGGCCGTCGATTCTATTGCGGTCTCAAGTGACTTGACCTGTATCTTGGCGTGCGGCCCTCCAAGCAAGGTCAGCTTGGCGCCGCCGGAATAGAATTCGGGAGCCCCGCACTCATCCTCCTCCACATGTGAATTGCCATGGCAGTAAATTGTCGCCCAAGGCGGACAAAGACACGCCAGTGCAAGCGAATTTGCTGCTGTTCCAGTGGCTACAAGATAGACTGCGGCCTCGGGTGCCTCAAAAACAGTCCGAATCTTTTCTCGAACCGAATCCATGAGCGTGTCGGCGCCATATGAATATTCATAGCCATCGTTGGCTTTCTTAATGGCCTCGATTATCTCCGGCGCGGCAGGTCCAGCGTTGTCGGAAGCGAAGTTCAATCCGCAATCCCTTCGATAACGTGACGTTCGAGGTCTTCTGGTCTGACCTTGGTTTCCGAGACCGCGAACGAACCCACAGATATGCCTTCGCGGTGAACCGCTTGTCTGTCACCTGACACAAGATGGTGCCAAGCCTTCAGAGGTTTTCCTTCGTGCAGCAGTCTGTAGGCGCAGGTCTCCGGCATCCAGCCTGCGATAGAGGCAATCGTGCTTGGGTTCAGGTCAATGCAGTCGGAAACGATTTTGGTTCTAGCCTCATAATGCTTGCAACGGCAGGATGAGATGTCGAGGAGACGGCACGAAATGCATGTATAGAGAGCCGAATTCGTTTCGGGAACTTCTAGCTTGAGCAAGCAGCACCTTCCGCAACCATCGCACAGTTCCTCCCACTCCTCCTCGTTAAGTTCCTGAAGTGTATACCGCTCCCAGAATCTATCGCGCAGTGCTATGTCCATTTTGGGCATTGTTGCCGTCACCTTTGCACGGGCTACGTTGCCAGAATGGCAGGGATCAACGGTTTTTGTTACCATATTGCTCAAGAGGAGGGAAAGCGGGTCGAGTGGCCAGTTGGAGTGATTTCAGAAGGGCAAGGGTGATCGATCTGGACCGTCATCGCCTGCGCAAGGCATGTGAGCCATGAGTTTCCGGCACTTTTCGAAATCTCGCGCAGGCTCTTCAACATTCAAAGCAATCAACATGCAGGCGGCCTGCAATCTTGTCCGCAAGAATGTCTGGCTAGTCGAATGCGATGCTCTCCAGAGTTTTTCTGGAGACATCGCAATCCGAGGCCATTTGCTGGACCAAGCCTTCGGGGGTCTCGAATTTCAACTCCGGCCGCTGATACGAGATTAATGAAACCAACATGGCTTCACCGTAGATGTCGGCGTCAAAGCCGAAGATGAAAACCTCGAGATTCGGCGTGTTTTCGCCGAATGTCGGGCGCACGCCAATCGATGCGCAACCTTGGTAGATGCCCTTGTGGGGTCCCGAGAGTATCTCGACCAGTACTGCATAGACTCCGAATTTCGGTGACAGCAGCCCCGCCAAACTGATGTTGGCTGTTGGAAAGCCCAGTTGTCGCCCGCGACGGTCGCCCTTCTCAATCACGCCTCTCAGCTTGTGCCAATGTCCCAGCATTCTGGCTGCTTCCTGGGGCTTTCCCGCTGAGATTGCATCGCGAATCAAGGACGAGGAGAACACGCCTTGGGAGTCGCCCGATACGGACTTGATCGAGACGCCGAAGCCGTATGCCTTTCCTTCCGCGACGAGGCTGCCCGCATCGCCCTCTCGACCCTTGCCGTATCGAAAATTTTCACCGACAACGCAATGCGAGATTCCCAAGCCCTCGCCAAGAATGCTGCGAGAGAATTCATTGGAATGCAGATTGGCCAAATCGCGATCGAACTCGAGTTCGAACAAGACGTCCACGCCGATTGCAGCAAGCTGCTCGGCTCTCGCTGCGTTGCTCAGCAGGCGGAATGGAGGGGAATTCGGGGCAAAAAACTGTCGCGGATGCGGCTCGAACGTGATCACTCCAAGCTTTGCTTCGGTTTCCGCCGCCTTGAGCCCCGCAAGATCGATTACCAATTGATGGCCTCGGTGAACACCGTCGAAATTGCCGATTGCGGCAACTGCTCCCCGAACGTCTGAAGTGACGGAACTGCAATCTCTTATTACGCGCATCTTTTTCTTAGCACATAGGGCTGTTTTCGAGCGATTCTTCGAGGTCTGTGTGCCAAAAGCCGATGGTCTGGCTCTTTGGGGATCCAACCGAGAGTCGCTCCGAGCGAACAGGTCGTTCTTGGGCTCTTGACGGCATTTTCGGGCGAATTCGCAAAGAATTGCTCAGTTGAATCTCCCGATCACAAAATCTGGAGCAAATCCGGCCGACTTTAGAAATTTGTCAAGCTTCGCAGGATCCGGACGCTCTATTGTTCCCGTTGCCGCCGCCGCAATCCCACCAGACACGAAGAGACTCGCAAGCCCTTGGCCCGCGGCGCCTCTGATATCGGTTTCGATCCCGTCCCCGACACAAAGCGTTCTTTTGTCACTTGTGCCGCCCCTGATCTCCAAAGCCATTTTTCGCGCCAATTGGTAGATGGTCGCTCGCGGCTTTCCGAACAGGAGCACCTCTCCGCCAAGTTGACAATAGAGCCTGGCCAGCGCTCCGGCGCAGTAGGATCTGAAGCTTCCTCTGTCGACGACGATGTCGGGGTTTACGCAAAGTAGCTTCAGATTCGCCTGCCGGGCTTGGCCGAGTATCTTCCGGTAATCTTCTGGCGTCTCTGTCAGGTCGTCGAACAGTCCGGTGCAGACGATGCCTTCGGCGTTTTCCAGGGGCACCCTTTCAATAGGTTCGGTCGACTCGCCCACATGCGAACCAGTTTCGAAAAACTCAAGATCGCGTTTCGGGCCGATATGGTAAACTTTTCGCCCAACCTGTCCTGTCAGCAAAGCTGATTTTGCCGCGTCCCCAGATGTCACGATTCGATGCCAGACGTGTCGCGGAACGCCAATCTCGTTGACCTGGTCTTCGACGGCTTGACCAGATCTTGGGGAATTGGTGATCAAAACGACTATTCCCCCGCCCGCAACGTAGGTCTCCAATGCCCGTACGGCAGCAGGATACGGCTGGATGCCATTGTGAAGGCAACCCCAAACATCGAAGAAGAGAGCGTCGAACTGACCGGAAATCTCATCGAAACGCTCAATTAATTTCATAGTCTGTCCGAACTGCATGTATGGGAGCGACGCGAACTGCTGGCTACAAAACAAGGTTCGGAATGATCTGCTTTTTGCGGCTCACTATTCCGGGGAGGACTGCAGCGTCCCCCGAGACCTGTGCAGAAAAACTCTTTTCAGCGACAGCTCTCACAAGCGCGTTCGGCACCAGCAGAGTCGCTTCCTCATTGAGGATATCCACGACAAAGAGCAGCACCTGGTCAATTCCGTCCTCGTCCGCGACAGCCGCCATGCTTTCCATCAGACTCTCTTTCCGGTCGAGCACCACTGACGGGCTAGTCGTTTCCAAGACGGATATTCGGAACCGTTTGCCCCCAAATTCATATTGCTTGGAGTCGAGTCGCAAGAGTTCTGCGTCCGAGAAGGCGGACATGTCCGATTTTGCCTCGAACATCTTTGCGGCGAGCGTCGGAATCTGCACGCCCAAGTCTGCCGCAAGCGCCACAGCAAGGGATCGGTCGTGGTTCGTTGTAGTGGGAGACCGAAACTCGAGAGTGTCGGACAGTATGCAGGTCAGCATAACTCCCTTGATTTCAGGCGGCATTCTGTCAGCAGAGGAAGCCATGAGGTCATGCATCACTGTAGCTGTGCAGGCGACCGGACGCACAGTTATCTTGATCGGAACGCGAGTTGAAAGCCCGCCTTGCAGCAGGTGATGATCGATGATCTCAACGATCTTGGCCGAATTTATGCTCGGCGGCAGTTCAGCGAGGTTGTTTGTGTCGACAATCACGACCTCGTCTTCCGGGCCTACGTCGTCTATGATCTCGGGCTGGTCGAACCTCCAGTGCGCGAGCATGAATTTTGCTTCGTTGTTTGGCTCGCCAAGCAGCTTGGCCGCTGAATTCTTGCCAACGACATGATTCAGGTACCATTCCCAGATCAACGGCGATCCGGTCGAGTCGGAGTCGGGAGAACGGTGCCCGAAAATCTTTATCATTCAATGCGTCTCCCTTGGTTGCGAACTGAAGCTTTCAACATCTAGGGCTCCTCTCGCCGGGGCTGCAGAGATTTTTCCGCTTCGCGGTCCCAATTTCACCTGCCTCATGCTACCCGTGCCCCAAATTTTTGCCGGGAGTCTGTTGTAAAACTCCAACCGGCATCTCAGTTAAGATCTTCGAATGAGATGCGCAACATGATAGCAACCGTGATTTCGCGCATTCGGAATTGCTGCAGGGCAAGGACGGGCTGGCAAGGCCCCATGTGCGCCCGAACTCGAGAAGCGCCTCGACTGGCGGGAAGTGCGGTCGAAAAAAGCAAGAATATTTTTTTGAGGCGGTTGACACCTAAAACCTTGATACCTATTTCCAGCCTGTTAGCGCTCTTGGGTGGTGAGTGCTAATTCTTTAGACACCCATCATAGTCTTTTTGCGTTTGAACAATATGGAGGTAAATAAGATGGCGTTCAAACCTTTGCACGACCGCGTGCTCGTCCGTCGCATCGAAGGCGACGAAAAGACCAAAGGCGGCCTGATCATCCCCGACACCGCCAAGGAGAAGCCTGCAGAAGGTGAAATCATTTCCTGTGGCGAAGGCGCCCGCAAGGATTCCGGCGAACTCATCCCGATGGCAGTGAGTGCTGGCGACCGCGTGCTCTTCGGCAAATGGTCGGGCACCGAAGTCACCATCGACAGTGAAGAGCTCCTGATCATGAAGGAAAGCGACATTCTCGGCGTCGTCAGCTGAGCGTCGGTCAACGAAAGCACCAAAAAGGAAAGGATCTAGAAAATGGCTGCGAAAGACGTCAAATTCGATACCGATGCCCGCAATAGAATGATGCGAGGCATCAACACTCTCGCTGACGCCGTCCGTGTTACCCTCGGGCCGAAAGGCCGCAACGTCGTGCTGGACAAGTCGTTCGGCGCACCGCGCATCACGAAAGACGGTGTAACTGTCGCCAAGGAGATCGAGCTTGAAGACAAGTTCGAGAACATGGGTGCACAGATGGTCAGGGAAGTCGCTCAGCGCACCAACGACGAGGCTGGTGACGGCACCACGACAGCGACGGTTCTGGCTCAAGCGATTGTTCGCGAGGGTCTCAAGTCGGTTGCCGCCGGCATGAACCCAATGGACCTGAAGCGCGGCGTCGATCTCGCCGTGGAAAAGGTTGTTTCCGAAATCAAGAAATCGTCGCGCGAAGTGAAGGATTCGGCGGAGGTGGCGCAGGTCGGAACGATCTCCGCGAACGGCGAGAGTGAGATCGGAAACCAGATTGCTGACGCGATGCAGAAAGTTGGCAACGAGGGTGTCATCACGGTTGAGGAGAACAAAGGTCTCGAGACCGAAACTGATGTCGTCGAAGGAATGCAGTTCGATCGCGGATACCTGTCGCCTTACTTCGTGACCAACACCGAGAAGATGACCTCTGAACTCGAGGAAGCCTACATTCTCCTGCATGAGAAAAAGCTTTCCTCCCTTCAGCCGATGGTTCCGCTTCTTGAGTCCGTCATCCAGTCCGGCAAGCCGTTGCTCATCATTGCGGAGGATGTGGAAGGCGAGGCACTCGCCACCCTTGTCGTCAACAAGCTGCGCGGTGGCCTGAAGATCGCTGCGGTCAAGGCACCTGGGTTCGGCGACAGGCGAAAAGCCATGCTGCAAGACATCGCCATCCTGACGGGTGGCCAGGTGATCTCCGAAGATCTCGGAATGAAACTGGAGAATGTCGGCATCGACATGCTCGGAACTACCAAGCGGGTCTCGATCACCAAGGACGAAACCACCTTGATTGACGGTGCTGGAGAGAAATCCGAAATCGAGGGTCGAGTTTTGCAGATCCGTCAGCAGATCGAGGAGACAACTTCCGACTACGACCGCGAAAAGCTTCAGGAGCGTTTGGCCAAGCTCGCGGGCGGCGTTGCCGTTATCCGGGTTGGCGGCTCGACCGAGGTTGAAGTCAAGGAGCGCAAGGATCGTGTCGACGATGCCTTGAACTCGACCCGCGCGGCCGTTCAGGAGGGCATCGTTGCTGGTGGCGGTGTTGCTCTCGTTGATGCCGCAAAGGCGCTTGACGGCGTTAAAGGCGAGAACAGTGACCAAGATGCGGGCGTTCAGATTGTCCGGAAGGCACTTGAGTCTCCGTTGCGGCAGATTGCCGAGAACGCTGGTGTCGATGCCGCAATTGTTGCAGGCAAGGTGCGTGAATCCTCGGAACACAATTTTGGCTTCAATGCACAGACCGAAGAGTATGGCGACATGCTTGAGTTTGGTGTGATTGATCCGGCAAAGGTCGTACGTGCGGCCCTAGAGGATGCCGCGTCGATCGCTGGCCTCTTGATCACCACGGAAGCGATGGTGGCAGAGAAGCCGGAACCAAAGAATTCCAGCCCAGCCATGCCCCCCGACATGGGCGGAATGGGCGGAATGATGTAGTTCGCGACAGAATCCACGAAACCGGGAAGGGGCCTCGCGGCCCCTTCTTTGGTTACTGGTTCAGGTCCCTTCCGAAATCAGGATGTCGCTCAGGTAGCCTGTCATCCTGCATCTGGAGTCCAGGACAATCAGGTCGCTCAATTTCCTGTTGACGAGGCTTGCAAGCTTCGAAATGCCCATCATCATCGCTGGATTGCTGATTGCCATTCTCAGCGCGGTTTCCAGTGGCACCCCGACTTCGTTCACGGTTCTCTTCAGTCCACAAGCTAATGTCGAATGGGCTCCGGCCAGCACCCCATCCAAATTGATCAGGCGTCCGGCCTCGAGCTTGATCTCTTCGCCATAGAGCCAGTAACTGTTTCGGCCACCCACGGTCGGCATCGCGTCTGAAACAAGGTACATGCGGTCGGCGACGGGCCGGGCCCTTACGGCAAGGCCAACCAATTCATCGGCGACATGCTGGCCGTCGCAAATGATCCCGCACCAGGCTTTGCTGTTGATCGCGGTCCCGGCAACGCCAAGGTTCCTGGCCCGCAGCGGCGGCATGCCGTTGAACAGGTGCGTAAACGAAGTTGCGCCAGCGCGGAGAGCGGCACGGACTTGATCGGTATCCGCATCAGAATGACCAATGGACACTATTGCTCCAGTGTTTGCCAATTCAGAAATTTGCGCGTTCGTTGTGGATTCTGGGGCAACCGTTATCAGGACGGGAATCATTTTGGAGCGCAGCATGCGGACCAAATCCATCGTTGCGGCCTGCATGGGGCGGATGTGCTCTGCCGAATGCACTCCTTTGCGAGCTTTCGATATATGCGGGCCTTCGATATGAATTCCGGCCAGTCCGAACTTGCCAGTTGATGACAGTACCGCGTCCACCGCGTCACGCAGCACCTGCGGAGCGTCCGTGATTACGGTTGGCAGAATCGCGACGGTTCCAAACTGGCGATGCACGGTGGCAATGCGCTCCAAGCCGTCGCGGGTGGGCGAGTGGTTGAACAAGACATTTCCCCCGCCGTTCACCTGAGTATCGAAAAAACCGGGTGCAAGTAGCCCACTGACTCGTCGCAACATTGCATCTATCGGGATTTCGGAGAGCGGACAAACCGCATCTACATTTCCATCAAGCACACGAACCGCCATGCCTTCCGTCAAATTCCAGCCGTCGAACAGCCGTTCGGGTACAATCCAGTCAACGGAGCGGTTCCTGTTAGCGTCGGTCATCATTTGCGTTCGATTGAATACCTGGCTGCTTGCTAGCCGAAATGAAGGTCTGGAACAATCTGACCATGGTTTGCAATCGATGCCTCGCTTTTTTGCCGTGCCGGCCGGCGTCGCGGTATTTGCCTAGAGCGATGCCGCGCAGCGTTCATCGTTGCAGAGAGCAGCACCATTTTCAGGATAGCCGAGAGTGCCCGCTCGTGAGCGCTCTTCACGAATCGACACCGTTTTCAGGTGCACCACGACGCCTCGTGAGCTTCTACGCATATCGGGGGGAGGGGCATTTGCCCGGCTGCCCCGTGCCTGTGAAGGGGGGTATAGGGAATAGTCACAATTTCCGTTGACTCCGCTGCGGGAGATTTGAAAGGGCGAAGAAGGCACCGGGTAAAGCGCACAGACAGGGGATTGGCCTCAAGAAGCTGATGACCATGTTCCCCGACGACGATGCCGGTGCCCGGCGGCTCATCGCCGTTCGATGGCCGAACGGCTTCCGGTGTCCCGCCTGCGGCCACGACCGCGGATGGCAGCTGAAGACCAGGCAGCACAGCTTCGAGTGCGCCTGTTGCCATCGGCAAGCATCTCGGGCTGGAGGTTCAACAGCGTCACCAGTGCGAAGAGACGAAGCGAACCGTTGGAGATCAGGAGCGCGCCGATGGTCTTGTCCATCCTCTTCGCCTTCCACCGCAACAGAGCGTTCCCGCAGCTTTCCTCGATCTCGAAGCGCGGCCTGTCTTCACGTTCGAGACGGAGCCGTGCCCGCGGCTGGATTCCCGCCGTGCGATCCAAGGTGGTCGTCGTCCTCGGCGTCCCATCTTTTCTTGAGGCTCAATTCGCGAATCGCAGGCTTGGCTTGGCGATGGGCGCCTGCCGAGCGTGGCGAGATGGAGCCGCCTCGAATGGTTGTCAGGATATTTGGCGGCGGTGCCGCGGAAGTGCCGCTCGCCCTTGGGCCGGAGGACAAGGCCGCGCCGCCGGAACCTGGCGGAACAGCGAGCGCCCTGCCTCTCCGCTTCCTGCCAGCGGCAGGCAGGAAGCGCGGGGACGGATGACGGCAGCTATTGCCACTTGGCATCGTTGAGGCGCCGATGGATTTCGGTTCCCCTCAGCGACTCGTTTGCGTACGCGAGATCAAATGGCGTCCAGCCGTCCTCGTTGCGCACGTTCGGGTCGGCGCCGGCCTCCAGCAATGCCCTGACAACCTCCGGGTGATCGCTCCATCCCGCCGCGAAGTGAAGGGGCGTCATGCCGATCTTGTCGCGCGCGTTCGGGTTGGCGCCGGCCTCCAGCAATGCCCCGACAACCTCCGGGTGATCGCTCCATCCCGCCGCGAGGTAAAGGGGCATCCAGTCGTCCTCGTCGCGCGCGTTCGGGTTGGCGCCGGCCTCCAGCAATGCCCCGACAACCTCCGGGCGATCGCTCCATCTCGCCGCGAGGTGAAGGGGCGTCCAGCCGTCCTTGGTGCGCGCGTTCGGGTTGGCGCCGGCCTCCAGCAATGCCCCGACAACCTCCGGGCGATCGCTCCATCTCGCCGCAAGGTGAAGGGGCGTCTCGCCGTCCTCGCCGCGCGCGTTCGGGTCGGCGGCCTCCAGCAATGCCCTGACAACCTCCGGGTGATCGCTCCATTCCGCCGCGAGGTGAAGGGGCGTCCAGCCGATCTTGGTGCGCGCGTTCGGGTTGGCGCCGGCCTCCAGCAATGCCCCGACAACCTCCGGGCGAGCGCTCCATCCCGCCGCGAGGTGAAGGGGCGTCATGCCGTCCTCGTCACGCGCGTTCGGGTTGGCGCCGGCCTCCAGCAATGCCCTGACAACCTCCGGGTGAACGCTCAAGAACGCCGCGAGGTGAAGGGGCGTCCTGCCGTTCTTGGCGCGCGCGTTCGGGTTGGCGCCGGCCTCCAGCAATGCCCCGACAACCTCCGGGTGATCGCTCGATATCGCCGCGACGTGAAGGGGCCTCATGCCGTTCTTGTCGCGCGCGTTCGGGTTGGCGCCGGCCTCCAGCAATGCCCCGACAACCTCCGGACGAGCGCTCAAGAACGCCGCGAGGTGAAGGGGCGTCATGCCGTCCTCGTCGCGTGCATTCGGGTCGGCGCCGGCGGACAGACAGCCCCGCACAATTTCAATGGATGCGCCCGCAAATGCCTCCGTGTTCCAGTTGTCGCAGTACGTTGCGGTTGCGGGATGGGCCAGCGACAGAGCAAGCGCTGCCGCAAGCGTGCCGAATGCAGTTGCGTTCATGAGCCAATTACCTCCCTTGCGCTTTCTCGTCCTGAGCGCGCATTGAAAATCATGCGCCTGAAAAAAAACCGTTTCGCCTTGCGTCGGGGGAGCCGCGGCAATCGCACGACACGAATTTGCGGCGCGCGACGGCTGGCGCATCGGTCAATCCACAGTGAAGGAAAAACCGGGATTCGGGCCGCGGCGGTTCATCGAACCAGCGCTTGGCGACCGCATTGTCCGGAAACGCATGGAACGGCTGCACGACTGTCAGCCCCTCAAGACGCACGCTCCCCGGCACCTCCTGCGCCATTGCTCCGCATCCCGTTTCAAATGCCCTCGTGTCCGATTGTTGCATGACGCAAGACCTTGCGAAAGCGGTTTTTCGCTCTGCATTCCGGTTTCCGAAGCTGGCCGGGCGTCTGGCAGTTGCCGCAAGTGATTGCGGATGCCCCGGGCGGCCCGGAACATGATCCCCGACCAAAGCCCCGCCCCGGCCACAATCCCGACCTGACGGCGCGGCTGAAGCCGCACAGGCAATTGGCGAAACCGGCAGACCGTCGGGTGGTCCGGGCTGCTCCGCCACCGAACTGCCGCAGGCGGGACACTGGAAGCCGTTCGGCTATCGGACGGCGACGAGCCACCGGGCGCCGGCGTTGTCGTCGGGGAACCGGCGCTGGAAGGCGACGAGGCTGGCGGGGATTTCGGTCATGGGACGGTTCCACGTCAAGAATGCCATGTGAACATCCTGTCACCCGACACCCCGGACACAGTGTTGCCGGAACCATGTGCATAAGCAATTTGAGCCTTTCTTGAAATGCTATGTCTGCACCATTCAATTTGATCGAGAAGGGCGCCCAGAAAAATCGCTTGGCTGTCGATCGGTGTCAGGGTTCTTCGGCGTGTGGTCATTCTCCATTCCAAATCAGAGGGCTAGGTCGTGTACTCATTAGTTTTGATCCAGAGGCGGATGGAGGCGAGGGCGATTGCGGCGAGGAAGTTTCTTGCGAGCTTGTGATAGCGGGTCGCGATGCCTCGGAAGTGCTTGAGCTGTTGAAGAAACGTTCCACGAGGTTGCGTTGGCGGTACAGGTCATGGGATACCGAGCGTTGCTCCCGGCGATCCCGTTGGGTCGGGATGTGGGGGCAAGAGCCATGGTCGGCAATGAGCTTGAGGATGGCGCGGGAGTCGCAGCCGCGGTCGGCGACGGTGTCCCGGGCCGGCACGGCAGCCTTGTCGGAGGCTTGGCCCGGAGTGATCACGAAGCGGCGCGGCAGGCCAAGGCCGTCGACGACGACGTGGATTTTGGTGCCCGTCCCGCCTCTCGAGCGTCCGATGGCGTGATCCGGACCCCCTTTTTTCCGCCCGCGGCGTGCTGGTGGGCGCGCACCACCGAGGAGTCCAGGAGATGAAGAGATCCCGGCGAGCCCGTCGCCAGCGCCCCGAACAGGCGCTCCCGCACCCCTTGCCTGGCCCAGCGGTTGTAGCGGTTGTATACTGTCGCATATGGCCCGTAGTGTTCTGGAAGGTCGCGCCACGGCGTGCCGGTGCGCAGGATGTGAAAGATCCCGCTGATCACCCGCCGGTCGTCCACCCGCGGAACGCCCCGCGGCTTGTCAGGCAGCAACGGCGAGATGATCGCCCATTCCGCATCCGTCAGATCGTGCCGTCCCTGCATCCTCAATCTCCCGCTGTTTGGAAGATTGAATCACATCAGTGCCGAAAAGAAATCCCTTTTCCCTTTATGAGTACATGACCTAGGCCTTGATTTTGTTCCGCCCATATCCGGCTTGTGGCCCAAGTCTGCTTGGCCAGCCTCCGATCGCCAATGTCAGGTCGTTGCAATTGATCGATTAATCAACCTGCTCGGCCAAGAACTTTTCTGCATCCAGCGCGGCCATGCATCCCATTCCGGCAGACGTTACCGCTTGGCGGTAAACCTGATCGATCAGGTCACCCGCGGCGAACACGCCAGGTAGCGAAGTTCTTGTACTCCAAGGTTCTGTAACCAAGTAACCGCCATCACGTGTTTCCAGCTGTCCGCTCACGAGTTCCGAGGCCGGGGAGTGGCCGATTGCTACGAAGACTCCGCTGCACTCCAACTCCGTCATTTCCCCGGACAGGGTATTTTTCAGCCGGATGCCTGTAACGCTTTTTGGATTGTCGGTACCGACAATCTCGGCGACCGTGTGATTCCACATGGTCTCTATTTTCTCGTTCTTGAACAACCGGTTCTGCAGGATCTTCTCTGCGCGGAGTTCGTCACGACGATGAACCAGCGTCACCTTCTTGGCAAACTTGGTCAGGAAAAGCGCTTCTTCCACCGCCGTGTTGCCTCCGCCGACTACTGCCACATCTTGCCCGCGAAAGAAAAAGCCGTCGCAAGTCGCGCACGCCGAAACGCCGAATCCCTTGAATTTGTCTTCGCTGGGCAGGTTGAGCCATTTTGCCTGTGCGCCAGTGGCGAGTATCAACGCGTCCGCCGTGTATTCGGTGCCGCTGTCACCGACCGCGACAAACGGACGTTTCAAGAGGCTCAAGGACTGTATGTGGTCGCTGACGACATGTACGCCTGTCGAACGGGCGTGCTCTTCCATCCTGGTCATCAGTTCGGGACCCTGCACTAGCGCGTCGCCAGGCCAATTCTCGACATCCGTCGTGATCGTCAATTGCCCGCCTGGCTGGATGCCCTGAACCAAAACCGGTTCGAGCATCGCACGCGCTCCATACACCGCTGCCGTGTAACCGGTAGGCCCAGAACCAATGATCAAGAGGCGAGAGTGTCGCTTGACGGTCATTCGTTTTCCATTCAATGCTGCTGTTTAGGGGGTTCGGCAGTAACCGAAAGCTAGATGCCAATGATTGAAATCATGACTCCGAACTCGGTTTCGTTTTGATGCATGCTCCGACGGCGGGAAAAGAACGTTTGGGGATCCTTGTAGGTGCAGTGCCCGGTCCACTCTGCATTGTCGACACCTTCAAGACTGAGTAATTCGAGGCTGAATCCCTGGAGGTCAAAGTGCAGTCGATTCCCTGAACTGTCACTGAAGAATTTCTTGGATTCCGGATTCGCCCTCATGAACTCCCCTTGGAACTCCGGCCCGACTTCGTAGCGCTCTCGACATATCGACGGTCCGATGGACGCTCGGATTCTGTCGCGCCTAGCACCATGGGCAATCATTTTGGCAATCATTTTTCCTATTATTCCGTTCAGCGCGCCTCTCCAGCCAGCATGAGCGGCGCCCACTACGCCAGCGGTCCGGTCTGCCAGCAACACGGGCTGGCAGTCTGCGGACATCACGCCAAGAGATATTTCCGGATTCGATGCTACCAAACCATCACATGTTATCGACTCGTCCGGTACCGCGTCGAGAAAAATCACGTCTGATGAATGGGTCTGGATGGCAGTAACGAGTGAATTTGTTCGTCGCCCTAGGGATAGTATGGCAAGTTCTCTGTTCTTCGTCACTTTTTCAAGCTTGTCGCCGCTGCGAATTCCGCAGTTCAGCTCGGCGAAGATGCCTGTGGAAACGCCACCGGTTCGCGTGAAGAAGCCGTGCGGAACAGGGTCCAGAATTTTCGATCGGATGAATTCGATCGTCATGCCGAAAATCCTGGCGGGAGAGATGCACTCTCGGGATACAGTGCAAGCACCTTGAAAAGGTCGCCCATTTCGTCTGGATGAATCAGTCGTCGAAGCCCGGCGATGTGTGAATTCAAGTCTTGCATGATCATGTTGTGCGCAAGCCTCTTCGCCCGCGCCTCAATCCCGATGTTTTTCAAAAAGGCACCCTGCGCTGTCAACTTTGTGACGGGAACTGCCGATGCGGACGCGAGAGCTCCAAAATCCACATGGGCGGTCAGGTCGGCTTTGCCTGGATCGTCCAGCGGATCAACTTGCCGGTGGGAGCGAACCGCCTGAAACGTGTTTCCCGACAGCGTTTCTGCCCCGTAATCGATGATCAACGCAACTCCGCCGTGCCCCTTGATTCTCCGTGAAACTTCCTGAATCACAGGCGTTGCCGAAGTTCTGGTCTCCACGATGTCTCCAACGGCCGAAGATTGGTAATTCACCAAGTCTGGTCGAACGGGAAGTGCCGCGGAGTGGCCCAAGGCCAAACGTCTGTTCGACACGCCGACCTGAATTTCTTTCCAATGCCCCGCGCAACGGGCAAATTGTCTTATTGGCAGCGCGTCAAAAAACTCATTGGCGACTAAAAATAGGGGGCGATCGGGTATTTCGTCAACGGACTGGCCCCATCCGACGTCGTGGTTCGCCAGAGTTTCCCTTTGCCGATTCTTGAGCGGCTCGCTTTGCTCGATCAGAAAAGTGTGAGCAGCGTTGGCAAATCCTCCCACATTGCGGGTCGCCCGCAAAATGTCCGCCATAAGTGTTCCGTAGCCAGGACCGAGTTCACAAAGCGTGAAGCTCTTGGGCGATCCCTGATCGATCCAGCATTTTGCGAGCCAGAGTCCCACAAGTTCGCCAAACATTTGGCTGACTTCCGGGGCTGTGGTGAATGCCCCCGCTACGCCGATAGGAGCTTCGCGCGCGTAGTAGCCAAATTCTGGATGCATCAGGCAAATCGCCATGTACTCGCCTAGTGACATGGGTCCGGCGTGCCTGATTTGCCTGGCAATGAGATCACCTAGCGGGCTCATGCGTCTTTGCGCTGCGACGTCAGAATAATTGCCAACCCGATTGCGATCATGAGAACCGACAGCGTTTGCCCCATGGTTGCGCCAACGGACTCCGTGAGTCGAACCACGTGCCCTAGTGGATTGCTCTCCGATACGAACTGCTCGTCGGGGACTCTGAAGAACTCGACAATGAACCGCGATGCGCCGTACCCGGAAAAGAACATGCCCGTCAGCAGTCCAGGAGTCTTCAGCCACTTCCTGCCGTATGCTAGCCAGGCAAGCAGCATTCCGAGCAGAAGGCCTTCGAGAAGCGCCTCATACAACTGAGATGGATGTCTCGAGCAGGGACCTGCCCAATCCAAGGGACAGATTGCGGCGTTTCCATGCGGGAAGACCACCGCCCAGGGAAGCTCGGAAGGGCGCCCCCAAAGTTCTATGTTCACAAAGTTCGCGAGACGGCCAAGAAAAAGGCCGGGCGTGCAAACAATCGAAATCGTGTCTGCCACCCCTGCCACAGGGACGCCCTCTTTTTTGCAATACAGGTAGGTTGCGGCAATCAGGCCAATGAATCCGCCGTGAAACGACATTCCTCCTTTCCAGATTTTGAGAACTTCGACTGGGCTTTCCAGATAGTGTGCGGGGTTGTAAATGAGCGCGTAGCCGATTCGTCCCCCCGCCACGGCTCCGATGATGATCCACGTCAGGAGCCGCTCTGGCTGAACCAGGTTCATGGGCGGCTGAGCTTCAGGCCAAAGTTCTGGACGCCGCATAAAGGCAAGAAACCAGTGCCGTGCGATCAGGAATCCAGCAATGTAAGAGACGGCATACCAGCGAAGGGCAAACGTGAATCCGCCCAGATCGAACGCGAAAATCTCCGGATTGATGGCAGGGAGAGAGATTGCAAGGGTCATGGCGTTTTCATCAGTTGATGCGGAATTGAGTGCGAAGGGAATCCCGACCCTCCCGCAATGTGCGTGAACCTGACCAGCATCGGTGCGGCCGGCGTCCTTGAGTCTCTCGGGCTTCCCTGCATCAATCTGCGTCGCCCCAATCTTGAAAATCTCGCGAACAATTCCTATATGCCTTATGCGAAGTGAAGTTGAGGCAAGTTATGCAGACTCGCGACAAATTCTTCGAAGACATCTCCAAGTTGATGACCAACGCCATGGGCGTTGCGCATGATGCCAAAATCGAGATGGAAAACGCAATGCGGACTTGGTTTGACCGCTGGATAATCGAACGAAATTTTGTGACACGTGAGGAATTCGAGGCCGTGGAGACAATGGCCAGGAGCGCGCGCGAGGAGAACGATGCTCTGAAGTCCCGCATCGAAGCATTGGAAAAAAAGTCAGCGGGAAAACCTCAAAATTTGTCGTCGCACAAAAAACAGGAAAAGAAGCCGGAATAGAGACAGACTGTTCCGCCTGGATTTCCGCATCCCGGATAAAATCCAAGCCAAGAAGCTCGGACCACCGATTTTGGTGTCTGCCGCCGTCATGACCCGGCCCTTCCCGGGAATGCAAGTCCTGATCTCTTCTCGCATTGTTGAGAGAGATGCGGGCAATTCCACTCTGGATTTGCTTGGTCAAGGGTGTCGAGCGCGGATTGGCGACGGAAGCGCACCTTAACCGAGCAGGTGCCGACATCAACAGCATGGCCGGTTTCATTTGGGCAGTCTCGACGATTTGGAGCACGCGCCGCGATGTCATCACGGGCGATCGAGCGCGAAGCTGGAGTGGACCCACCTGCCGGAGAAGGTCGGGGTCTCGTTGGCGTGCGCGAGCAGACTCGGAAATTTCGGAATGCGGTCTCGATCGCCACGCCGACGAGGCGGTCCAGCGGTTCCCCCCATGACCCTGATCTTCAATCTTCCGTCCTGAACGGTCTCGGTGCGGGGACTCAAATTCGAGTTCGTGTCGCGAGCACTCAGATCGGCCGGCATATGCCTGGCCTCCTCGCGCGCTCCGCGGATTCCCGCATCGCCGCCATGGCGTCATGCCCCAGCCCTGTGCCCTCGGTCTCCTTCGCCGGTTTGTCGAGGTTACGGGGCGTTTCCGGCTGGATTGGGCGACGGGCCAGCACCGCCTTGCCGAGAACTCGGCCGAGTCCGCGGAACACGAGACGAGGGTGGTGTCCTACGACTGAGGTATGCCTTGCGGGAGGAAAAACTCGAATTCAGGATATTGCAGCCGCTCCTACATCGCTGCCTTGATGACATCGAAGGCAGCGGAGAGGCGCACCGCGCTTGCTTTGTCGCGTTTGCGGAAGCTCTCGCCGGGCAGGCCAGCATCGATCGCATCAGGGTGCGGGAGGACCTGCGCGAACCCTCGAGCGATGGCGAATAGCTGGCACTCACGCGTCTCGGAGAGGACAGTTCCAGAGAACTACGTGTTCAGCCTGACATGCGGGCTTGGAAACCAAACTCCCGCGCCAGCGCTCGATGCGGAGAGCGGCAATCGCCGCGAACCCGAGATTTCTCGGAGAAAGCAAAAAAGCTCTTTACACTTACGGCATTTTTGCCACAATATCTAGATGCCTGAATGCCTGATTACACCAATGGTTGTCAGCTATTCGGTTTATTGTGGGGCTTAGTTCAATAACTACAAGACGTTCAATGAGGCAGAGCAATGTCGAACAGGGAAGGTACCTATATTTTCGATAATTTTCACCCGATTAACATCGTGGAATCGCTTGCCGCCAACAAGGAATGGACATTCGATCGCGTGGGCAAGAACCAAATTGCGATGGTTGTGGAGGGAGCTTGGCGCACCTATTCGCTGACTCTTGCGTGGTCGGACAAGGACGAGACACTCAAGATGGTTTGCAGTTTCGACATGAAACCGCAGGACCAACGAGCCGCAGAACTTTACGATGCTCTCAATCGGGTCAACGACCAGTGCTGGACTGGGGCATTCACCCTGTGGAGCGAGCAGGGTCTGATCGTCTACCGTTACGGTCTCGTGCTGAAGGGCGGGTTGCTCGCAGGCACCGAGTTGATCGAATATCTGCTAAATTCGGCCGTGGTCTGTTGCGACAGGTATTATCCTACGTTCCAAGCGGTCAATTTGGGCGGCAAGACTGCACGCGAATCGATGAAGTTCGCGATTGAAGATGCTTGGGGCCATGCCTGAGGTTCAAGCTCTGTCTCTTGCGCTTCGGTCGTAAACGGCAATGCTCATCTCCGATCTGAACCGCAAGGGCTTGGTGTTGCTGGGGTGCGGGAAAATGGGATCGGCCATGCTTGGCGGATGGCTGAATCGTGGCTTGGAACCGAGATCGGTTTCGGTTTTGGAGCCTAGTCCATCCGACTGGTTGCTTGCACAAGGTGTCAACCTGACCACGGATATCAACGGAATGGAGCCAGCTTTGTGCGTGATGGCGGTGAAGCCGCAAATAATGCCTGCCGCTATCGGGTCCGTATCCTCGCTCGGTGGCGGGTCGACGGTCTTTCTCTCCATCGCGGCAGGAATCCGAATCGCATATTTCGAGAATGCGCTCGGTACTGCCACGCCGATCATCAGAGCGATGCCCAACACTCCCGCAGCAATAGGCAAGGGGATTTCGGCATTGATCGGAAATCAGGTCACAAGCGACGAACAGCTAGAGGAAGCGGAGGCACTGCTTTCGGCGGTGGGCGAGACAGTGCGCCTTTCGGACGAGAGCCAGATAGACGCAGTTACAGCGGTTTCGGGGTCGGGACCTGCCTATGTTTTCCATTTGGTTGAGGCGTTGACCGAGGCTGCTGAGAATGAGGGCCTGCCGCCGGACATGGCCTTGCGACTCGCTCGAACGACAGTTTTCGGTGCCGGGAACCTTGTCATGGAGTCGGGAGATGCACCGGCCCAGTTGCGGGTAAACGTGACGTCACCGGGTGGAACAACAGCAGCTGCACTTGAGCATCTCATGGATAACGAAACGGGGTTGCGACCGCTGCTTCGTCGTGCGGTGTCAGCCGCAGCGGAGCGCGGACGCGAGTTGGGCACATAAGGTGGCGCAAATTGTCTTCGAAGACTTTCAGAAGGTGGATATCCGCGCGGGTAAAGTGGTGAAGGCAGAGCCCTTCCCGGAGGCGCGCAAGCCAGCAATCAAGCTATGGATCGATTTTGGAGCGGAGATCGGTGAGAAAAAGAGCTCGGCGCAAATTACGAAGCACTATGCACCGAAAAGTCTGGTCGGGAAAGTCGTTCTGGCCGTCGTGAATTTCCCTCCTCGGCAGATCGGAAAGTTCATGTCAGAGGTGCTTGTGCTGGGCGTGCCGGACGAAGACGGCGAGGTAGTGTTGATCGGCCCCGACAAGGGCGTGTCTCCGGGTAGCAGGATGTTCTGATGGGCTGCAGGCCGCCATGTTATCGAGGATGCTTACCCAAAAGTTTTGATCAAGACCGAGGCGCTTGAATGCTTGGATAACTGTGATGCGAAAAGCCTTTTTCAAACGGTCAACGCTGGCAAACCCAGGTCTCCCGATGAGACGGCTGGATTCGATTCGCGAGGAAATCAAACAATGCGCGTCGTAATCATCTGCATCTCAAGCGGTCTCGTTCAGTACCATCTTGCTGACATCGCGACGATTCGGGCAATGCAACCTCATCTGTTCTCGTGAATGCTTCGTGTTCGAAGTGATGGATAAAGCGCCACTGGCAGCAGCGATCCAAGACAATGCAATCGCCAACGCGGAATGGGATATCTGCGAGTGTGCGCCTTTCATTCCGGATGCTCTACGGGAATTGAACAACGTGGTGCCACTTCCACATCTCGGTACGTCGTCGGTGCTTGAAGTGCGGAAGAGTATGGGGAAGATGGCGTTCGCGGACCTGGTCGCGCATTTCGAGGGAGCCGCGCCTTCACAAGCAGTGTAAGGATTTGCAAATGCTCAGTTTTTCGCTGATTGGCGCAGGCTTCATCGGAAAGGTGCATGCAGCCAGCGTTGCCGCCTGTCCCAATGCCAGGCTGGCAGTCGTGTATGACATCGACGGGGAGGCCATGCGGACATTGGCCGAGGCACACGGAGCGGATGTTGCCCGATCTGCCGAGGACGCGATTTCCGACGACAGCATTGATGCAGTGATCATCGCCGCCTCAACGAAAGCTCATGCGGAGCTGGCACGGGCCTGTGCAGCAAGCGGAAAGGCCTTTCTGTGCGAGAAGCCAATCGATCTCAATGTGTCGTCCGCCACTGAAACGGTGAGCATCGTGCAGAAGAGTGGCGTTTTCGCGGGCATGGGGTTCAGTCGCCGGCACGACCATCAGCACAAGATGCTGAAAGAGGCAGTTGACCGCGGCGAGGTTGGAAAAATCGAGATGATGCATTTCATTTCTCGAACGCAATCACTTCCCCGTCTCGAATATATCAAGGAATCTGGCGGGCAGCTGCGCGACAAGGGTGCGCATTTCTTTGATCTTGCCTGCTGGCTTTCCGGCGAGCGGCCCGTCGAGATTTACGCCGCAGGCGATTGCCTGATCGAGCCGGGATTTCGCGAATATGGCGACGTTGACACTGCGATGGTGATGATGAGGCTGGCAAGCGGGGCTTACTGTCATTTCGGATTCAGTCGCCGAACGGCCTACGGCTATGACGAGAGCATCGAAGTTTTTGGTTCGGAAGGAAAAATACTTTCCCGCGCTCCGACTCCGAGCGACGTTGTGCGCTATCACGGGAATACGGCATCGGCAGTGGGGCTGCATCAGAGTTGGATCGGCAGGTTTCGCAACTCCTATTTTGGGCAAATGGAGGCCTTTGCGAAATCGGTGACAGGCGAAACCGTCGGTTTCCCCACCTTGGAGGCCGGGCTGGTCGCAGAGACAATAGCGGACGCCGGCATGCGTTCGATTGCCGAGCGTGTACCTATCGACATCAATTACTCCGAGTTTTGATCCGTCAGTTCAGGCTCTGGATCGCCTGCACCGAAAAATCGCTCTTGCTCCGAGTTTTTAGAGACCCCGCGACAACATGCGACGCCGCAGCGGTTGTGCAGTAGGGAATCCCGTCGGCGACGGCTACCAACCGGATTTCGCGGCTGTCACCAACTGATTGCTTGTCGCCGGAAGTGTTCAACACTAGGGAGATTTCCCCGTTTTTCATTGAGTCAACGATGTTGGGACGGCCTTCGTAGACTTTGTTCACGGTCTCACAGGCAATGCCATGCCGTTCCAGAAACGCCGCTGTGCCTCGCGTGGCGATCACTCCAAAGCCGAGCTTGACGAATATTTCCGCCGTTTCCACCAACTGCTCCGTTTTGTCCCCATTCTTCACCGAAATGAAAACCTGTCCGGTTTCGGGAAGATGAAACCCGGCACCAAGCTGCGCCTTCAGGAAAGCCCCGTAGAATGTTCGATCCAAACCCATGACTTCCCCGGTGGAGCGCATTTCTGGTCCGAGAATGGCATCCACACCTGGAAACCTGGAGAACGGCAGCACCGCTTCCTTAACGGAGAATCGCCCAGTTTTCGGTGGATCGAGATCGAACTCCGAAAGGCTTGCACCTGCCATCACCTGCGCTGCGATGGAAGCGACCGGCGATCCGATGGACTTCGCCACGAACGGAATGGTCCTGGACGCTCTCGGGTTGACCTCCAGTACAAAAATCTCGTCGCTTTGAACTGCATACTGAACGTTCATCAGACCCAGCACACCTAGTTCCAGCGCAAGCTTCTTTGTCTGGCGCTCCAAACCGGCAACGACAGTTGGGGAAAGCGAATAAGGCGGCAGTGAGCAGGCACTGTCCCCCGAATGAATTCCAGCCAGCTCGATATGCTGCATTATCCCTGCCACGTATACGCGGCTTCCATCCGAAAGAGCGTCTACATCCACTTCAACTGCGTCAGGGAGAAACTGATCGATCAAGACGGGATTGTTGCCGGATGCGATGACAGCTTCCCCCATGTACCGGTTAAGCTGATCGGAGTCTTCCACGATTTCCATCGCCCTTCCGCCGAGGACATAGGAAGGCCGGATTACGATCGGAAATCCTACCAACTTTGCAATGTCCTGCGCCTCGCTTGCCGAGTTTGCGATGCCATTCTTGGGCTGTTTCAAGTTCAGTCTGTTCAAAAGCTTCTGGAACTGGGCTCTGTCCTCGGCCAAATCGATTGCCGCCGGGCTTGTTCCAAGAATGGGGAAGCCTTCCTTCTCGAGCGCGTTGGCCAGCTTCAATGGAGTTTGTCCGCCGAACTGAACGATGATTCCGGCGAGTTTGCCCTTTCGACGTTCGACGGAAACAATGCCAATTACATGCTCGAGGGTGAGAGGCTCGAAATACAGCCGGTCTGACGTGTCGTAGTCAGTTGATACGGTCTCGGGGTTGCAATTGATCATGATAGTCTCGAATCCTGCCGCTGAAAGAGCCATGCAGGCGTGGCAGCAGCAGTAGTCGAACTCGATTCCCTGCCCGATGCGATTTGGCCCTCCGCCAAGAACAACAACCTTTTGCCGATCAGATGGATCCGCCTCACACTCGACTTCATTCAGGTGCAAGGCTTCGAAGGTCGAGTACATATATGGGGTCAGCGCGTCGAACTCTGCGGCACAGGTGTCGATGCGCTTGAATACTGGTTCCACCCCCCGATCTTTGCGCAGGCGGCGAACTTGCCTTTCGTCGAGGTTTGCGAGTTCTGCGAGTCGCAGGTCGGAGAATCCGAGCATTTTCAACTCCCGAATACCGTCGGCATGGTCGGGCAATCCGAAAAATTGCACCTTGTCTTCCGCTTCGACGATCTCACGAATCCGGGCAAGAAACCACGGATCGTAGCTCGTTGCTCGGTGGATTTCGGAGTCGCAGAGGCCATGCCGCATGGCTTGGGCAATGTACCTTATTCGGTCGGGCGTTTGCCGTGACAGCGCGCGCACGACGGCCCCCTTGTCCGGAGCGCCCTCGATCTCAATCTCGTTGAGTCCAGTCAGGTCGGTCTCAAGCGACGCCATTGCCTTCTGGAGGCTTTCCTGAAACGTGCGTCCGATAGCCATTGCTTCGCCGACAGATTTCATTTCTGTGTTCAGTTCGGGTTTCGCGCCGGGGAATTTCTCGAAAGCGAATCTGGGTATCTTGGTGACCACATAGTCGATGGTCGGCTCGAACGAGGCCGGGGTGACCTTCGTTATGTCGTTGTCCAATTCGTCCAACGTGTATCCAACCGCCAGTTTCGCCGCGATTTTTGCGATCGGGAATCCTGTCGCTTTAGAAGCCAGTGCAGAGGAGCGCGAGACCCTTGGATTCATCTCGATGATGATCAATCTTCCATTGGTGGGATTGACAGCCCACTGAACGTTCGATCCACCGGTCTCCACGCCTATCTCTCGCAAGACGGCAATGGAGCCGTTTCGCATTCGCTGATACTCCTTGTCTGTCAGCGTCAAGGCGGGGGCCACGGTGACGGAATCGCCTGTGTGCACGCCCATGGGATCGACGTTCTCGATAGAGCACACGATGATGGCATTGTCGGCCCTGTCCCGCACGACCTCCATTTCGAATTCCTTCCACCCCAAAAGGCTCTCGTCGATCAATATCTGGTTGGCTGGAGACGCCTCGAGTCCGATCTGGCAAAGCCTTTCGTAATCGTTCCTGTTGTAGGCAATTCCCCCACCGGTACCGCCAAGCGTGAATGCCGGTCGGATAATGGCGGGCAATCCGACGACCTCTAGCCCCGACAACGCTTCTTTGATGTTTCGGGCAATGACGGAACGCGGGCTTTCCAAGCCGATCTTGTCCATTGCCTCGCGGAACAGCTTGCGATCCTCGGCCCTGCGGATTGCCGACTTGCTGGCGCCGATCAATTCAACGCCAAATCTATCGAGAACGCCCTTTTCCGCCACGGCGAGGGCCGTGTTGAGTCCTGTTTGGCCGCCCATTGTCGGCAACAGCGCGTCCGGGCGCTCCACATCAATGATTTTCTCCACGATTTCGGGGGTTATCGGCTCGATATAAGTCGCGTCAGCCATGTCCGGGTCGGTCATGATCGTCGCCGGGTTCGAATTGACGAGAATTATGCGGTAGCCCTCTTCGCGCAACGCCTTGCATGCTTGCGTGCCCGAGTAGTCGAACTCGCACGCTTGGCCGATGACGATCGGGCCGGCCCCGATGATCATAATCGAGGAGATGTCGGTTCTCCTGGGCATCGTTCGATCCTAGAATTTCGGTCGGGGGCGCAACGGGCTCGCGTTCCGCAAATTGCCAATGCTTATAGACTTCTCCCCTTCTCCTGCAAGCAAGTGCTGGCACCGGTGCCAAGTCCAATCGCCAAGCGACATGTGAGAATCCCGGAGAGACAATCAAACCGTTGCGAAATGCTCCTGCTCGGTCATGGGCATACATGCTGGATTTTGAGATTGTCGGGACATGAGGCAGGGAAGCGCCTGATGGATTGACAGCGTCTGGCGTTAGATTTCAACTTGGTGCGCTTGTGCTCATGACGCATCAGCCGCGATGCATGGCTTAACGATTCGAGTAATTGATGAACGCAGTCCTGCCCCAAGACGATCTGCTGGTTTCTTCGCCTGCTTGTGAGGCACGGCCGCGATTCATGGGATATCGCGCCTTGGAGACTGTGGAGGGTTAGGTGGTTGGTTGGTCCAAGTTTCTGGAGAAGGTCTGAGAGATTGTGGGCCGCACGGCCCTCGGACAGGTACTCAGCATGCCGAAAGTGCAGGTGACAACGGCCTGAGGGGGGGGATCGAGGAGGGTGCCTGCTTGACCGTGCTTTTCCTGTGGGCATTGCAGGACACCGGAGAAAGCGACTCTTCGGAGTCCGGGTTCTTCGCTTTTGAGAGGTCAGGCGGTACCGACTTCGATCAGGCGCCATTTGCCACAGCGAATTCGACGTTTGTGCAAGGTAAAGAGGATGATGATAGCGTTGGGGCCAAGGAATTGGTTTTCCGTTTGATATTATACAGCGGTCTCTCAGCCCATGGGTATCAACTCGTCCGATGAACCGGGTCGGATCATCGCCCAATAGAGAAGGTGTCGTGTACCTGTTCGGTTGCGGAGCGGGCGAAGACGCTGTTCGGAGCAGACGGTGTTGGCAGTGCCGCCGGGCTAGGGAGGAGGAGCAGACCTTCAATGCAATGGCGCCGACCTTGCTCAAGGCGACCAGCTGTGCCGAGTTGGCCGCGGCCTGAGTGCCAGAGCCGGCCCGATGCGGCGCATCGGAGCTGAAACCGCGCCCTTGGGTGCCAAGACCGCGGCCGGGGACGCTGCAGCCACCGATCACCCACCGCCAAATGCGCAACTGGCTCTGGAAGGCGAAATGCAGAGAACAACGCCCGCTTTCGCCATGGGTTACCCATGATGTCGGACCTTGGTACGTCTAGAGGGATGTTGCAACAGGGAGTGAAGGAACCTCTGTGCCTTCAGAGGAGCCGAAAGATCCCCAAGCACCGCAGGAAGCCCTCTTGATTCGGCTGTGGCGGCGGCCTGGCCGTCAGATGTGCCGCTCGCCCTTGTGGCTCTTGAGTGCGAAGGTCTGGCCGCAGGACTTGTAGAGACAGCGGCGTTCCTCGTTAATCCCCAGCTTGATTGTCGCCGTCAGTTCATCAATGTTCGAAAACCAGTCCCGAAACCGTGCCCGATCCATCCGCTTGTCCTCCATTTCAAGATAAATCGGGAACCAGTCCAGCAGCATGCCCACGAATTGCAAATTGAGCCTTCAGAAAAACGAATTCGCTTGGTCATCTATACCCGTCGCGCAACCCGTAGTTGCCCCTGATCCGCTCCTTCTTCGGATCAAAATGCGGGAAAGCAACCACTTTGGCCTTCAGACGCTTCTGGAAACCGTCAAGCTGGCCGACCTCGACTTCTGTTCCCGCCGTGTCATGCGGAAGGCTGATCCGTGCGAGCGCAATGACCTTGCCGAGGATCGGTGACCGGACGGCCGAAGTGATTTCCCCAATCTTTGCCTTCCCAGCCCGGACGCAGTCGCCGCTCGACGGCACCTGTCCACCTTCGAAATCGAGACCGACGAGACGGCGATGGGGATTCGCTTTTCGCCTTTCCAATTCACTGCGCCCGATGAAATCCGCGGTTTGGGTCTTCAAGGGTACCGTGAATCCGATGCCTGCCTCGAAGGGATCTGTCTGGTCGCAGAACTCCTGTCCAGCGAAGACAAGCCCGGCCTCAATCCGCAGCATATCGAGCGCTCCAAGTCCAAGCGGCTGGATCCCGTGGCTTTCACCCGCTTGCCACACGGCATCGAATACGGTTTCTGCATCCTTCGGGTGGCAGAAAATTTCGTACCCCAATTCGCCTGTGTACCCGGTGCGACTGATCACCACCGCCGCACCGTGCAAATCTCTGACTCGTGCGATCGTGAATCGGAACCATCCCAGTTCCTCGATTGTTGGCTGGACTGGCGCTGCCCAGAAAACTTCTGAAAGCACCTGTCGTGACCGCGGACCCTGGACGGCCAGGTTGCACAGCTGATCGGTCGAGTTTCTCACCCAAGCGTTCAGTCCCCTTCTCCGAGCCTGCTCCCGAAGCCATAGGCCGGAAGTGTCGTTCCCTCCAACCCACCGAAAATTCATGTCACCGAGCCGGAACACGGTTCCGTCGTCGATCATTCCTCCGTGCTCGTAGCACATTGCGGTGTAGACGACCTGGCCTGTGGAAAGTTTTGAAATGTCTCGCGTGACGCAGACCTGCATGAGTGCTTCGGCATCCGGCCCGGTCACTTCGTACTTTCGAAGCGGTGAAAGATCCATTACGGCCACTGCCTCCCGACAGGCCCAGTATTCCGCGATCGTGCCATGATTGGTCATCGCGTTGGGCAACCAGTAGCCGTTGTATTCGGTGAAGTCCCGAGTGTGTCGCGCGAAACAGCCATGAAACCCGGTTTCAGTAGTGTTCTCCAAATCTGTCTCCACTGATTTGCGCCAGCCTATGGAGCGCTTGAAATCCTCGTCTTCCCGGTACACGCGCACTTGAATGTCAGTCGGATTCCAGCCGTTTGCGGAATCCACATCGCAGGGGCATCCGGTCGACACGCAGACAAGATCGGTGAGCGCCCTCAGCAGCACGAAATCGCCGGGCCGCGACCATGGTTCGTTGAGGGAAATCGCGTTGAAATCATCGAGCATGGTGTTGAAGAAAAAATTGATTGCAGGCCATCCGCCTCTCGGCTTGATTCCAAACTTCGACAGGTCACGGTTCATGTTGTCTGAACAGTTAACGTGTCCGGGATATCCTAAATCCTCGTAATAACGGGCCGTGCAGGCCAACCCAAAGGTGTCATGACGACCGCACGTGTCCTGCACAATTTCCACCAGCGGCTCTTGGTCCATGGTCCAGTATTTCGAGTATATCCCCGGAGAGGGATACAATGTTCCCATCAGGCTGCGGGTCGTGGTCGGGTCGATGTCTCGCTCCCGACCTTGATCAAGGGCCCGCCGAGAGAAAGCTTGGAAATCGGAACACTCTCGCCCCTGAATATCCAGAATCTGAATGTATTGACCTTTCTGGACCTCATAAGATTTGGCCGTGCCAGGCTGAATGTTGATGTCGGCAATCGGGTTGGCAAGCGGAGGCGGTGGTGCTCGCCCGCCCTTGCCTTCGCTTGGGTTCGCGCGCCGGATGTACAGCACCACATCCGTGGGCGTGTCCTGTGCTTGAGGCAACATCGGTTTGCCGGGTGCGCAGACGATCAGAAGCCCATCCTCGTCGGCATTAAAGGTCTCCATGTCACCAGCACGCGAATGGCCGTCAAACACTTGGACGGCTCTTGCGCTGCCAAGATCAAATCCCTTCGAAACTAGAGTCTCTCGAACACGTTTCGCGGAGCGCTCTTGGCTGTCCAGCACGCTTAGCAATCCGGATGGGGGGTGATTCCCTTTCGCCCCGATCAATTCCGGCCCCGACCGACCGTCGCTGGCAAAGAACACGATTTCCACCGGTTGCTTCCCCTCGAAATCGAGAATCGAAAACTCGTCGCCCGGATCGATGGGAACCGCGCGGGACCCGCCACCGGGAACCGGATGGCGCTCGACTCCGTGCTGAAGCACCGTCATTCCCGGCGTTATGATCCCGGACCGTTCGTATGGGGTCTCGAATCGGCTCAAGGTCTCCACTGTCCAGCAATCCCTTTTGTCAAAAATCAATCATTATTGGCGGAAATTGCTCGGGTCCGAAATGCCGCATGCACCCATCCGGCGCAACAAGCCGCGATCAGCGAAAACAACCTTTGCAACTTGAGCGCAACCCGCCAATTGCCGCCTGCTACCGGACCTCGCGCAAGCGTCGTCAGTCAATCCCCAGCGCCTTCTTTCGGGCGGAAGTCCATCGAATGATCAGCTGATCGGCCGTAAGGCCGATGAAAGCGACGCAAAATCCGAGAACGAGACCTTTCCCGACATCTGTCGAAGACAGCGCACGCTGCATTTCCTGTCCAAGATCCTGAGTTCCAATGAACGCGGCAATGATCACCATGAACAGCGAGAACATCACGGTCTGATTTGCCCCCACCATGATCGTCGGAATCGCAATCGGAAGCCGGACTTTCCAGAAGCACTGAAAATCAGATGCACCCGACATGTTTGCGGCTTCGATCATTGCAGGCGGCACCGATCGAAGCCCTTCAATGGAGTAGCGCACCATGGGAACCGTCCCGAATATGACCACAGCGCCCACGGCAGCCACGTCGTTCACTCCAAAAAGCATAACCACAGGTATGAGGTATATGAAGCTCGGAAAGGTTTGCGCGGTGTCGCAACAAATCAACACGATTTCGGAACGCCGCCGGCTTCGCGATGCCCAGGCACCAACCGGCAATCCGATCAGCGCAGCCAGCACCACGGCGAACGAAACCATGTAGGCCGTTATCATGGCTCTGTCCCACCATCCCGACATCGCGATCAATCCGAGAAACGTCACACAGACCAGTGCGGACCTCAGTCCTCCGACGAGATGCCCCAAGCCGGCAAAGAACAGGAGAACCGCTGCGTATGGGAGCCAAAGATAGGCATCGCGCATCGGTATCATGACAAAGGTGATCAAGAACCATCTCAGCCAGTCTGTCACCGGTCTCAGGCCAACCACAATCCATTCGACGGCGCTGTCCAGTGGCTTGGCGATGGATAATAGCGCCTGCTGCCTTTGAATCTGGTCGGCAAGCGGCCAAATTTCTGCCAGAAGAAACGCAGCGGCGACGAGAACTGCCCATATCGAGAGGATTTTGTGGCGGACATACCAAGGCGTTCCTGCTTCGAAATGATCTGGTTGCTTTTGTACCCACGCCTTGGTGCAACGATCAAGCCAGATCGCGATAAGCACAATCGAAACGCCGATTTCCCCGGACAGGCCAATTTTCAGTGACTGCAGAAGCTGGAGGAGCTTCTGGCCGAGCCCGGGCATTCCGATGAAACTCGCGAGCACCACCATGGCAAGACACTGCATGATCACCTGATTGACGCCGACAAGTATTTCGGTGCGGGCCGTCGGAATCCTCACGTATCTGAGCAGCTGCCACTGACTCGAACCGCACATCTGGCCGTTCTCGACAATTTCATGGGGAACCTTCTTGAGGCCGAGCAACGTCATCCGAATCATCGGCGGGGTCGCGAAAATGATCGTGACGATGGCGCCGGCTTTCGGACCAACCCCAATGAACACGACAACCGGGATCATGTACGCAAAATGAGGCAGCGACTGGGCGATGTTCAGCATCGGGTTGAGAACTCGCTCGATCCAGGCTCTCCGCCAGGCTGCGATTCCGATTAGAAGGCCGACAGCCGTCGAAATTGGAGCTGCGATGACAATGACGGAGAGGGTTTCCATCGACCATTTCCACTGGCCCATGACCGCGATCCAGACGAAAGTTCCCCCCGACAGGGCGGCGAGACGCCAGCCGTTCAAATAATATCCAACCGCTGTTGCCGTCAGAGCGATTGCGGTCCAAGGTATGGGACCGATCTGGGGCCATCTTCGCTTCCCGTAGAGAAGGTTGGCGGTGATATCCAGCAACCATTCCACGCCTGCCGCGAAGGCACGTGTCGAGTGCATTAGCCCGAGTTCGAAACCAAGGTAGTTGAATGTCGCGTTGATCCAGTCGTCAAACGGCCAGACAAGCCAGCCCGGCGGGCGAATCAGGAAATCCGGTATCAGGAATTTGAAGAGCGCGACAAGGATTGCAAACAGGAGAAGGGCTTGGCCGTAGCTTATCTTCGCACTCAAGGCTCCCGTCAGGCTCGGTTGCGCGGCGAGTGATCTCATTTTGTCTCGCTGAATAGCACTTTCAGTGCTTCCGATCTGTCGAGAACCCCGATCAAATGTCCGGATTTTCCCGCAACGGGAATCAAGACCCGGTCGTCATTGACAATTTCCCGCGCCAATTCCATAATGGTTGCGTCTCCCCTTACAACGGGTCCCTCGCAAACTTCGCCGTCAACCGGTTTCGCGAGCACCGATGCATGCACAACCTTGGACTTTTCGATCTCCTCCGTGAACTTTGAAACGTACTCCGTTGCCGGGTTGAGGACAATCTGGTCCGGCGTGTCGATCTGCTCGATCTTCCCGTTCTGCATGATCGCGATCCGGTCTGCCAGCCGCAGTGCCTCGTCAAAATCGTGCGTAATGAACACGATGGTCTTTCCGAGCATTTCCTGGAGGCGAAGAAATTCGTCCTGCATTTCGCGGCGGATCAGGGGATCCAAGGCGGAGAAAGGCTCGTCGAGAAACCAAATGTCCGGCTCGATCGCCAAACTGCGGGCGATTCCGACACGCTGCTGCTGGCCACCGGACAATTGCCGGGGGAAATAGCTCTCGCGCCCGTCAAGGCCGACAAGCTTGATGACTTCGAGTGCTCTATCGCGCCGCATCTGCCGGCTCTGGCCGCGCATTTCGAGAGGAAAGGCGACATTTTCCAGTACAGTTCGGTGCGGAAGAAGGGCGAAATTCTGGAAGACCATTCCCATCTTCCGGCGCCGCAGATCGATCAGCTGCCGCTCGGAGAGGGAGCCGATGTCAGTTCCTTCAATGGTGACCTGTCCGCCGGTGATCTCGATCAGACGGGAAATGCATCGTATAAGCGTTGATTTTCCCGATCCTGAAAGGCCCATGACAACAAGCATTTCGCCGCGGCCGACCGTCAAAGACGCATCGCGTACCGCTACGATATAGCCGTCCGCCTGGATTTCTTCGTAACTCGGCGTGCCTTTCAGGGAGGAGAGATAACGTTCAGGCCTTTCACCGAACAGTTTCCAAACGCCATCGCAAGAAATTATCGGGTCATGTTCAGGCATGCTAGAACTCGGGTTTTTGCGCTCTGCACCCGGGGATCGGGTGCAAAGCGAATTCTCAAGTCGTCTGAATCAGCTAATCCAAGACTTCCAGACATCTTCGTTTTCGGAGAGCCAAAGTGCCGCAGCGTCTTCATATTCCATTCCGTCGACGTCAACGAGCTTGGCCATCTCCGCGATCTGCGGATTCGTGAAGGAAATCTTGGTGAGGACTTCGTATGCGGACGGCCATTTCTCCTGCATTCCGTCCCAAGCTGCCTTCTTCAAGTAACCGTCGGCTGGATTGCCGCAATCATAGGTCATGTCGGGATTGGGTCCAACAGCCGGGTCATCCTTGCAACCGTCCATATACGGCGGGAACTCCACGAATTCGCCTGGCCAGACGGCCTCGACAAAATTCGGGGTCCAATTGAAGATCACAACAGGGTCCCGGTTTGCCTCCGCGCGCTCAACCTCTGCCCACAAGGACGAGGCTGATCCTGCATTCACCACAACGAAGTTCATGTCAAGGGCTTCAACGCGCTCCGCATCGTGCTTGAGCCAGTCCACCGGGCCGCCGAGAAAACGTCCCTTGTCGCCAGTTTCGGGCGTGGCGAACAGTGATGCACATGCATTCAACGCTTCCCAGTCGGGAAGACCGGGGCATTGATCTTTGGTCCATAGCGGGTACCACCACTCTTCGCGGGTAACCGCGTTGTGGTCGCCAGCATCGTGGATTCCACCTTTTTCCAGCGCGGTATTGAATGCTGGTCCGAAGGCGCCTTCCCACACTTCGAGTTCCAGTGCCACGTCACCCAACCGGATGGATTCGTAGACAGCCTGTGAATCCGTCGATACGAGTTCCACGTTGAGACCCAGGCTCTCGTACATTTGAGCTACGACATGAGTCATCACGATCTGGCTGCTCCAGTTGTGGGTCGCGATAACAATCGGGTCGCTGCTGTCTTCCGCATGCGCGGACAATGGCATCGTGGCCACTGCGGCAGTCGCGATCCCTGCTGCAATTCTCTTCATGATAATCCTCTCCCAATGATACTAGCCGCTACCCAAAGCGGCATCACAATTTTGCCTGGAGATCGCAGAATACCACATTGAACAGCTGCTGTCAGGAATTCAAATGGTTTGGAATTGGTTTATTCCAGTTACACCGCTTACTCCAAGCGCCCAAGCATTCATAAATTCATGGCCAAGCTTGGTCAAGAAGGAAAATCCGACTTGAAGGACATTGTCATGTCTTTATTGTCCGAATTTCGCATGATGCAACTATATGAAATGAAACTAATCCCTTTGGGTTAAAGAACTTGGAAAAGAGCCAAATTGTGGAAAACGGCAGTCCGGTTTTCTTGACAGTGAAAGCAGCGCGGGAGCATGCCCGAAATTAAAAATGCTGTAGCAATTTGGGTTTTAAAAACCCTGCACAGACAAAATTTCCATGAATGTGTACATAATTGGTTTATCTCGCGCAAGGTTCGGATGGCTGGATTTCGTTCCCTCGATATGGCTTTGGCGGAGATGATCCTCCTCGCAACTTTCGTGCACTTCAATCTGCGGAGTCACTGCCCCGCAAACGGTTTGCCAAATGCCGATACGGATTCTAATAGTCTTTCCGGGCGGCCCCTTAGCTCAACTGGATAGAGTAGCTGACTTCGAATCAGCAGGTTCGGGGTTCGAGTCCTCGAGGGGTCGCCAGTCAACAAGGGGATGCTGGCCCAGATGGCGCGGACTCTCCATTTAAAAAGGGCCATCCCATTCAATGCGAAAGCACGCTTGGTCTGGACCGAATTCGCGACGGACCAGGATCCAATTGTTCGCTGGTGCAGTTCATGCTCGGCTTGACCTTATCTTCTCAAGATCATGCACGCTCTCCGAGATTGCGCAGCGAGCGCTGAAGTCCAGAGTTGCGCGCTCTGAGGCAGTCCAGGAGGGGCTTGCTTTGCGTGATTGCATCTTCGCTGTTCGATCGTTGATGTCGAATCCATCCGGGTCGGTCAGCGCGGCGATTCCAGCGGATTTATCGATGAATCAATGAAATCTTGGCGAAAACCGAATCGCTGTCGGACATAGTTGGAGAATCGTCTGTGACATCTGCATTCTTCCCTCAATTGCTTGCGCCCCTTGATGTGGGGTTCACTGCCCTGAAGAACCGCGCGGTCATGGGATCGATGCACACTGGCCTGGAAGAGACTCGCGAATGGGGGCGAGTCGCGGAGTTCTATGCCGAACGGGCCCGGGGCGGGGTCGGGCTCATCGTGACGGGCGGAATGGCGCCAAACAGGGAGGGTGCCGTTTTCCCCGGTGCAGCCGGCCTTTTCAGCACTGATGACGTTGAAGGGCACAGGATTGTTACCGATCGGGTGCATGAAAGCGACGGGAAGATAGCGATGCAAGTACTCCATGCGGGCCGCTATGCATACAGTCAAGACTGCGTTGCTCCATCGTCGATCAAGTCCCCCATTTCGCCGTTCGCTCCCCGAGAACTGGACGAGGCAGGCATAGAAAAGCAGATGGCGGACATTGTCGAGGCAACGTCCCGGGCGCGGGAGGCGGGATACGACGGCGTCGAGATTATGGGATCGGAAGGCTACTTGATCAACCAGTTTCTCGTGAGGCGGACAAATCACAGAACCGACCGATGGGGTGGCTCATATGAAAATCGCATGCGCTTTCCGATAGAGGTTGTGAAGCGAGTCCGCGAGGCGGTCGGACAAGAATTCTTGGTCATTTACCGGCTTTCGATGATTGATCTTGTCCCGGATGGGTCCACTTGGAACGAAGTGGAAATCCTCGCTCGCGCTGTAGAGAAGGCGGGTGCCAACATAATCAACACAGGAATAGGCTGGCACGAGGCCAAGGTTCCGACAATTGCGACAAGCGTTCCACGACGTGCCTTCGCCTGGGCAACGAAACGGCTTATGGGCTCGGTCAACATTCCCGTCATCACATCCAATCGAATAAACTCGCCCGATGTGGCAGAACAGGTTTTGGCTGACGGTTGCGCCGACTTGGTTTCAATGGCAAGGCCGTTTCTGGCCGACGCAGAATTCGTGAAGAAGGCTGCCGAGGGACGGTCGGCACTGATAGCGCCGTGCATCGCCTGCAACCAAGCCTGTCTGGATCACACGTTCGCAGGTAGAATTTCCACCTGCATGATCAATCCCAGAGCGTGTCACGAAACCGAATTGCGTTACGAGCAGGCTGAACTGCCAAAGGCAGTTGCAGTCGTTGGCGCCGGACCGGCCGGTCTGGCCGCTGCGATTGTGGCAGCCGAACGCGGCCACAGTGTGACGTTGTTCGAGAGATCGGGACAGGTCGGCGGTCAACTAAACATGGCGCGGAAAATTCCTGGAAAGGAGGAATTTCACGGCTTGATCTCTTGGTACGAGGCAATGCTGGAAGAGCAGGGTGTGGAAGTGATGCTCGGGATCGAAGCCGAGCCGGAGCACCTTGCCGCCTACGACGAAATCATCATCGCCACAGGTGTCCGGCCGCGGCTTCCGGGGATCGAGGGGGAGGGCAGGCCAAATGTTCTCGATTACGTTGACGTTCTCCAAGATGGCGCCCGAGTCGGACACCGTGTCGCAATTGTCGGGGCTGGCGGGATTGGATTTGACGTTGCCGAATTCTTGGTGCGCGACGGGGAGGGAACAACGGAAAGCATTGGACGATGGATGTCCGAGTGGGGTGTCTCGAACGCGGAAGCGAACCGTGGCGGATTGAAACCCGACGGCCCTGCTCCTGAACGCTCGAAGCGACGGGTGACCATGCTTCAGCGCAAGCCGGAGCGGTTGGGAAGGCGGCTCGGAAAAACCACAGGATGGATTCACCGGTCTTCATTGACGATGAAGAGCGTTCAGATGATTGGCGGGGTTATCTACAAGAAAATAGACGAGAGCGGGGTGCTGGTTTCGGTGGACGGCAAAGCGGGCGAAGACAAACTCATCGAAGCAGATACCGTGGTTCTGTGCACAGGCCAGATGTCCGAAAGTTCGCTCGCCGAGGCAGTTGCTGCAATTGGCAGACAACAACCGCACGTTATTGGGGGAGCCAAGCTGGCGAACGAACTTGATGCAAAGCGTGCCGTGGACGAGGGGTCCCGGTTAGCTGCAATCCTTTAGAAACCTGCGGTTCATCGCCTTGATATGGCCTAAGGCCTTTGCATTGAGGCCGAATTGAGCATGTGCATCAGGAATTGCAGGCTGGCGCAGATGTCGCGCCAATTGGACGTTCGCTGTTGGGTTATTTGATGACATGGGCTGAGTGGCCAAGCCCGCGCTATGCTTGGATTGGCTGGAAGCACCTCAGATAAAGATCGCGCGTGCTCTCAAATGTCATTTTCACAGGATTGCCGCGGATGGCCGGGTCTTCAATCGCCCGTCGCGCAAGGTCGTCAACCATGTTGATGTCAACGCCCAGTTCCAACAGGTTCGAAGGAACATTCAGCGTGGATTTAAGTTCCAGGACATATGAGTAAAAGCCGTCAAAACCTTCCGGGGTGCCAATGTATGCCGCTGCGGACGCAATGCGATTCTCTATTGCTGGTCGATTGAAGGCGAGAACCGCAGGCATGACAGCGGCATTCGTGGTTCCATGGTGGGTGTTGTAGACCGCGCCCACGGGGTGGGAGATCGCATGTATCGCGCCGAGCCCCTTCTGAAAGGCCACTGCTCCCATTGATGCAGCGCTCATCATGTTCGATCTGGCCTCAATATCCTTGCCGAACTTGTAGGCTCTTGGCAAGTTCTCCTTCACCAAGCGCATGCCTTCAAGCGCGATTCCCTCGCACATTGGGTGATAGGATGGAGAGCAGTATGCCTCAAGGCAGTGCGCAAAGGCATCCATTCCAGTGCCGGCAGTCATCGCAGGCGGCAGCTCGAGGGTAAGTTCGGGGTCGGCGATTACCGCGGTCGGCAACACTCTTGGATGAAATATGATTTTCTTCGCGCGGGTGTCTGAGTTCGTGATCACCGAAGCGCGGCCAACTTCTGAACCGGTTCCTGCAGTTGTTGGAACGGCCACGATAGGCGAAATCACACTGGAATCCGCGCGCGTCCACCAATCGTGCTTGTCTTCGAAGTCCCAGATCGGGCGGGTCTGTCCGGCCATGAACGCGATCATCTTTCCTAGATCGATGGCTGAGCCCCCGCCAAACGCAACGATTCCGTCGAACTCACCGTCGCGAAAGACGGCGATCCCCGCATTTAGATTCAGGTCGGTAGGATTTGGGTCGACCTCCCCGAACAGTTCCCGTCCAAGCCCCGCATCGTCAAGTACGTCAAGAGCCAGCGCAGTTGCTGGCAGGTTCGTCATGCCTTTGTCGGTGACAAACAGCGGGCGAGAGATTCCGGAAGATGAGCAAGCCTGTGCCAACTCGCGAATTCTTCCGGCTCCGAATCTGATTTCATTCGGGAAAGACCAGTTCGCAATCATTTGCATTCACATGTCCACGTTGGTTTGAAAGCGCTTCGGCACATTGTGAGGGCAACCAAATTACACGCGGCCATTGTCGCTCCCAGTGTCCCAGAAAACAGTTCGACCAGGCGTCGGGTCAAGATAGTTGCTTCCATGAACGCAGAAATTGAACCGTGGACACAGCTGCACGGCCGCACCGACCTGTCAGGACTGAAGGCAAGCTCCTCCGCTTTAGCGAAATCATGACGGCTATCATTCATCATGTTGGCCGCCATGTCAATCGATCGAGGTGTTGCGGGCGCCCACCGCCTCGTCCGTCATCGCCGCGGTCTCGATCAACTTGCCGTCTTGCCCGAACCTGACCCAAGCGCATCGGGGATTGCGCGACGCAGCGTCCTCAGGACGAGCGTCGCAACATCTTTCCATCGATCGCGATGGCATAATTGCCGAGACGCTCGGTCCAACCCCGAAGCCCCAGTTGGGTCAGTGATGGCTGAAGGCCGCGCGGATCGATCGCGGCGAGCTGGGCCGGAGAACGCGTCTCGGTTCGGGATTTCGTGCCCGGCTTCGTGAATTCGGTGCAAAAACGGCTCCCCGCATCTCTGCACGCCGGCACATCCCTCGCCGCCGGAAACGATGCAAGGGTGTGCAATGGCCGTCATATCGCGAGGTTATGGAGCTTGGCGTTGCTGTGCCTAGGGTACCAGCTCCTTCAAGAAAGACGGTAGAATCTTGGGTGATGCCCGCCTCTGGTTGTTGCCTGCAGCACATTGCATTACCGCGGGAAAGGCAAAACCGGAATTTTCAAAAGCGATTGCCCTGCTTTCGCAGCGGTTTTGTTGATTTGTCAATCAATTCGCAGATCTTGCAGGCAGAATATACCGACCTTGATTTGGCTTTGCACAGGCGCTCCGGTGACTTGTAGATACGAGACAAGTTGTAAAGGAAGGGGCTTTCCGTGTGCTTGCACTTGCATGTGCGCAAGATCCCCTTGCGAGCGATGGACCAGTCAGTCCTTGTGCCCGAGTAGGCACTGAAGTTCGGTGTGGCTGATTTAGCTGTGACCGATGGTGGCGAAACTTGCAGAACTTCCGAGCGGAAAGCCGCCGAAAACGGCTCCCCGCAACTTCAACACGGTGTTGCGCTTCCTTTCATTGGGCTGAATGGAGATAGTCGCGTGTCAGCGGAACCGCTTTCTGGTCTTTGGTTAGCTGGAACTGAAACACGACATGACCACTGTAGCGAAACGTCATTTCGCACGCGACCAAATAGAATTTCCACATTCGGCAGAATCGTTCGTCGTAAATCTCGGTGACCCGTTCCATGTTCTCCTCGAATCGTCGATGCCAGTTGTTCAGCGTTTCGGCGTAGTGGAGCCGCAGGACCTCTACATCTGTTACAAGCAACCCTTCCTTTTCGATTGCGGCCAGCACTTCGGACATTGCAGGAACATAACCGCCCGGGAAAATGTACTTCGTGATCCATGGGTTTGTGGACCCGGGCGGGGACGACCGCCCTATCGTGTGTAAAAGTGCGACCCCGTCCTCGCGCAGCAGCTTTCTGAGTTTTCGGAAGAACTTGCGGTAATGGGGAGCACCGACGTGTTCGAACATCCCGACTGAGACAATCCGGTCGAACCTCTCCTTTATTTCCCGGTAATCCTTCAGTGCAAACGTTGCTTTGTCCGCCAAGCCCGCCTCGCGAGCCCGCCTGTTGGAAATCCGGTGCTGGCCGGAGGAGAGCGTCACGCCGTAGACCTTGCAATTGAAGTCTCTGGCAAGCTTCAGCCCCATGCCTCCCCATCCGCTTCCGATGTCGAGTATGGACAGGTCGGGACGCAGCAGGAGTTTTTTCGCGATGTGCCTCTTTTTCTTCTCCTGTGCATCATCAAGCGCATCGTCCGGGGTGTCGAAATAAGCACAACTGTATTGCATGTCCTTATCTAGGAAGAGCTTGTACAATTCGTCCGAAAGATCGTAGTGGTGGGCGACGTTTTTTTGGGATCTGCCAGCCGGATTGTACTGCGCTATCCTTCGGCAAACCGTTCGAAGGGCACCCATCATCCTGCGGGAAATCAGGTCCTCCGTTGCCGACAGGTTTTCGAGGACTAGGGCAAGAAAGCCGTGGAGGTCGTCATCGGCGACCGTGAGAGTGCCGTTCATGTACGCTTCGCCAACGGCAAGGTCTGGGTTCAGGCACAGGCTTCGGACTGCCGCTTCGTCGTGAATCCTTACTCTTATCGGCTCGGGACCAGTCTGGCCGAAGCGCATTTTTTCGCTATTCGGCATCTCGACAATCAATGAACCGGTACTGATGATCCGATCCAGCATTTTCTTGAGAATTTTCTGAAACATCATCGCGCAGCGAGATTTCGAAATGGAAGCCCGCTCTCCCTTATTCACTTGAGGTGCCGCCGACAATCGCCAAGCACTACATTAAGGCGCAGTCGCCCGAAATGCCGAACCAAGCGCCCACCAAGACAAAGTTTTCATCGCAACTTTCGAAATGTCAAATTTCTACCTCCACCGCGAAGGTCAGCATCTGCCACATTGAATTGCCGCGGCCTGTCAGGACTGCAATTTACACCGAACGAATGGGACCTTGTATCAAAATTAAGCGCTTGCCAGCCTGACTTGTGTTCGGGAAGCTAGGTTGCGTGCCTAAACGATGGCATGACAGTTTGACTCTCTGCCCGTGCGAATGCTCGGCAAAGTGTTTTTTCTTGAAGTTGGAAAATTTTGTCGCCTCATCTCGCGTCGGCCTCGCATGGTTTCGAATGGCTTGATTGATTCGCAATCCTGACGAGCAAAGAGCAACCAACGCGTGCCCAATCCTTGACTTTGACGCCACGAAAGGTTGAAAGGCGGGACTTGAAATCGCGAATTCACGAAGGACAGGCGATGCACCCATATCGAACTCACACTTGTGGGGAGCTTAACCGCGGGAACGCCGGCGTTTCTGTACGGCTGTCTGGGTGGGTGCACCGTGTCCGCGATCACGGCGGTGTTCTTTTTGTCGACCTTCGCGATCATTACGGCATCACCCAGGTGCTCGCGGACGCTGACAGCCCGATGTTCTCGGCAGTCGCATCGCTGAGAGCGGAGTACGTGATCCGCATCGACGGCGAAGTGCGCATCAGGAATCCCGAACTGGTGAACGAAAAGATTCCGACCGGCGAAATCGAGGTGTTCATATGCGACTTGGAGGTGTTGGGGGAATCCGACGAGCTTCCGTTGCCGGTGTTTGGCGATCAGGAGTATCCGGAGGAAACGAGGCTGCGACACAGGTACATAGATTTGCGAAGGAGCGGCATTCACTCGCGTATCATGATGCGGTCCGGCGTCATCGCCTCGATTCGGAGGCGGATGACGGATCTGGGCTTTGCCGAATTCCAGACCCCTGTCCTGACCGCGTCCTCACCTGAGGGCGCGCGCGACTTCCTGGTGCCGTCGCGAGTTCACAATGGAAAATTCTACGCCCTTCCCCAGGCTCCTCAGCAGTTCAAGCAGTTCATAATGATTTCCGGATTCGATCGGTACTTCCAGATTGCTCCGTGTTTCCGTGACGAGGATCCGAGGGCCGACCGCTCTCCCGGGGAGTTTTACCAGCTGGACATGGAAATGGCGTTTGCGACCCAGAGGGACGTGTTCGCCGTGATCGAGCCGCTTATGCGCGGCCTGTTTGAGGAATTTGGCGCCGGAAAGCCGGTGACGCAGACATTTCCGGAAATATCCTACCGTGACACGATGCATTGGTACGGAACTGACAAGCCGGACCTGCGCAACCCGATCAAGATGCAGACCGTTTCCGAGCACTTTGCCGGATCCGGGTTCAAGATCTTCGCGTCGCTGCTGAACGACGAAGGAAACGAGATACGCGCCATACCTGCGCCGGGTGGCGGGAGCAGGCGGTTTTGCGACCGGATGAACTCCTTTGCTCAGAAGGAGGGTCTTCCCGGAATGGGTTACATCTTCTGGAGGATGACTGGAGACAAGCTCGAGGGAGCAGGACCTCTCGCGAAGAACATCGGGCCAGAACGCACCGAGAGAATCAGGTTGCAGCTAGGGTTGGGCGATGGCGACGCTGCGTTCTTTTTGGCTGGCCAGCCGGCCGTGTTCGAGCCGTTTGCAGCGAAGGCAAGGGACGAGATTGGCCGCGAGTTGAGCCAGATCGACGAGGATAGGTTCGAATTCTGCTGGATCACCGATTTTCCGATGTTCGAGCGAGATCAGGAAACCGGCTCGCTGGACTTCTCGCACAACCCATTTTCCATGCCTCAGGGTGGAATGAAGGCACTTGAAGATCTTGATCCCCTGGATGTCCTTGGCTTTCAGTACGACATTGTCTGCAATGGGGTCGAACTGTCTTCGGGAGCGGTTCGGAATCACAAGCTCGACACGCTGTACAAAGCGTTCAGCATCGTTGGATATGACCGCGAGCATGTGGATGCCAATTTTTGCGGCATGGTGAACGCGCTCAGATATGGAGCTCCCCCGCACGCAGGAATAGCGCCAGGAATTGAACGGATATTGATGCTGCTTGCTGGTGTGGAAAATATTCGAGAGGTTACAATGTTTCCGTTGAACCAGCGGGCGGAAGATCTGATGCTGGGCGCACCTTCTGCGCCGACAAACGAAGCCTTGAGGGAATTGGGACTCAGGATGTTGCCACCGCGGTAGGAGAGGGGTCTCGCAGCCAGACTCCCAAGTTTGCGCACGTAGATCGATTGATGTAGCGTGCCAAGGCTGTGAACGGGAACGTCTACGGAGATGGATTAATGGGTTCAGCTGTGTCAGCGACAAACAAGGCCCGGCAGTGGCTCGAGGAAGGCGCACTGATAATTGACGTTGAGACGACCGGTCTGGGCAACAAGGCGGAAATCGTCGAGATCGGAGTAATCAACACGGACGAAGATGTTTTGATGGACTCGCTCGTGAAGCCGGAATCGCGAATTCCGGCCGAGGTGTCCAAGACCCATGGGATCACCGACAAAGACGTGGAGCTTTCTCCGCCATGGCCGGAACTCCATCAAGATTTCTGTCAGTTGGTTAAAGGAGAGAGACTCGTGATCTTCAACGCCTCGTTTGACGTTCGCATTATCAAGCAAACGGCAGGAAGGTACGGTCTGCGTATCCCAAGAGAGGTCAATTCGGCAGAGTGCGCGATGCTGGCGTACGCAGACTATTGGGGAGAACCGGGTAAGTTGGGCGACAATGCTTGGCAAAGCCTTAAAAAAGCGGTGCGCCAGCAGCAGATCGAACCCAAGGGGACTCCCCATCGAGCTCTAACAGACTGCTTTCTAACGCTCGGTGTCATCGAGGCTATGGCCGAGTTGTACTGATGCGGGTTCATGACCAAAGAGCCGGGGGATAGCCGGACTCTATTGTTTCGCGCTTCCGGGCACCGAGAGCATTTCCGGCGGATGCCCCAGGGCAGAGGAACGGACGGCTGCTAAGTGCAGCCCTTAACGGCAGCCAAGCCATGAACCGGACCGAGTTCGCCCCGACTTCGCTTGCTCTACTTGCAGCAGTGCTTTGGGGATTCTGGTGGATCCCGATTCGTTATCTAAACGAGGTCGGACTGCTTGGAGCTTTCGCGGGGCTCGCCCTGAATGTGGGCGCAGGATTTTTTCTTCTGGTTTGGGTTTTGCTAGGTTCTGGACTCCAGGGCCTCACTTGGCGCTCTGGTTTAGGGGCGCTGCTTGTAGGCATGGCGGTTACCTCCTACGCAACTGCGATTTCATACACAGATGTCGTGAGAGTTGTGCTGCTTTTCTACCTTGCTCCAGCCTGGAGCACGATCATCGAGTGCATGTTCATGGGCAGGCGCTGGGACTGGAGGAGTCTGGTTGCCCTTGGACTGTCATTTTCCGGAATGCTTCTGATTCTGGGCGACGATGTGTCTGCTACCTCGTTGAACGGAGGTGACGCGCTCGCATTGTTGTCAGGTCTTTGCTGGTCGGTCGGGGCTGCGCTGGTGTTCTCGTCAAGGCCTGTCGGAACCCCACTGCTGTCCTTCGCCGCAGTTTTTGGGGCGGCAATCACCGGCTCAATGACAGTGCTAGCTGAAACTTGGATGGACTTGCCGACACCGGAAATTTCCCGCGTGGCGGAGGCAGTGCCGATCATACTTGCAACTGGCGGCATATATCTGGCTCCAATATTCGCCATTTCGCTTTGGAGCGCCCGCAAACTTCCACCCGCGTTGCTGAGTTTCCTGCTCTCGGCGGAAATTGTGTCGGGAGTTGCCTCGAGTGCGATTTTGCTGGACGAACGGTTTGGGTGGGTTGAGATGGCCGGTGCAACATGCGTTGCGCTAGGTGCGGGAGTGGAGTTTCTGCTGCCGAGCAGGACGCGGCGAAACTCGTAGGAAGCACCAAGGATTGGCTGCCTGCGAAGGTCGGGGCCAATTCGCCAGCCGCAAGAGAACTTTCACTTGAAAATCCGGAATCTGCCCTTCCCGGTACTGGTGTCACCATTCTCGGGATTCGCCACGAGACCGAACGCAACCTTGGCGCAATCAATTCGGTTCTCCAGAAAATGAAGCATTGAGATGGCAATTGTTCGAATGTAACGCTTGCAGCAGATAGAAAGCGGCTCAGCTTTCCGCGAAGCGCCTGAAGGGAGAAACCAAGATGAACAGAAGATCGGTATTGACGGGTGGCGGTTTAATTGCAGCTGCCTCGGTTGCTGCACCGGCAATCGCTGTAGCTGGAGACAGCAGGGAAAGGACCGCATTTGTGCTTGCGCACGGGTCTTGGCATGGTGCTTGGTGTTGGAGCGCGGTGGAAAAAGTTCTCAATTCTGCTGGACACCCAACGGTTGCAATTGACTTTCCGGGCCACGGATTGAACGCTGTCCTTCCCAAGTCGTACATCGAGCAGCCGTTTGATGCTGCGGCATTTGCGAGCGAGGTATCTTTTATCGCGCCAATCGGAATTAATGAATTCGCCGATGCTGTGATCGCCGGGGCGGACCGAGCTTTGGCCATCGGTGCATCCCGCGTCATCGCCGTTGGACATTCGATGGGCGGCACGCCAATCACGTTTGCAGCGGCCAAGGCTCCCGATAAATTCACCGGGCTCGTCTACGTCGGCGCGTTGGCTCCGGCCCCTGGAAAACCCTCGGGAGCCTATCTTGGTAGCGAAGAGCAGGTTAATCATTCCAAAGAGCATGGCGGCTCGGAGTTGTTCTTGGCTGACCCGGCTGTTGTTGGAGCGCTTCGCATCAATCCAAGGTCAGTTGATCCCGCATATCGAGCTGTTGCGAAGGAGGCCCTGTTTGCGGACGTTGACGACACGTTGCTGGAAACGGTTCTGAGTTTGCTGACACCCGACGCTCCTGCATCAATTTATGGAGAATTGACCCAGTTTCCTGACAGCTACGCGGCCATCAACCGTACCTTCATCTGTTGCACGCAGGACAACCTGCTTCATGCATCTGTCTGCGAGGCGCAAGTGAGAGACATGAATGCTGGATGGCCATCCAACCCGACAAAGCTCGTTCATCTCGAAGCTTCGCATGAGGCGATGTTCTCGAAACCGGCCGAGCTTGCCGCTCTGATTGCCTCGACTGCCTAAGTGTCCTCAGTTTCGGCTGACCTATTTTTAGCTGCGGAATTGCAAGGGAGGTTGGGTCGGGCTTCAAGACGCAAGCAGGTCGAGACGCTTCCGCACGTTGATCGATTCTCACTGGCTGCTGGCCATAGTTGCTCCGCAACCCTGAGATGTAGCGTTAAGAGCGAGCAGTTCCGGACTCAACGCGATGTCGGGCTGAACTACTTGCAGACCAAGTGTGCGATAGTCTGTATGTTGAACCGCAGGCGCTCATCGAGTGCCTTGCGGTTCATCAAGTCTCGTTCGAAGAGAATCGCGCCAGTAAAGCGGTTAGTGAGGTAATAATATCCGATTGCAGCGATCGTGATGTTGAGCTGGACAGGATCGATGCCCGGCCGGAACACTCCTTCTTTGGCGCCGCGTTCTAGCAACCTGCCCACCATGGAAACAAATTTTCGGCTAATTCCGGTAATCACCTCCGATTTTTTTAGATGCTTGGCGCGATGCAGGTTTTCGCTGTTCACCAGAGTGATGAATTCAGGATTTTTCAAGTAGTAGTCCCAAGTGAAGCGGACGAGCTTTTCCAGGGCCTCGCGCGGCGGCAAGCGATCCAAATCCAGCTTTTGCTCGGCGGTTCTTATGTGCACGTAGGCTGCTTCAAGCACAGACTGGAAAAGTTTCTCCTTGTTTCCAAAATAGTGGTAAATCATCCGCTTGTTTGCCTTGGCTCGCTCTGAAATCACGTCCACCCTGGCACCCGCAAGCCCGTTATTCGCGAATTCTTTTTTTGCCGCGGCCAGAATTCGCGCACGGGTTGCTTCGGCGTTGCGCCGCTTGGGGCCTTCCTTCGCGACCATTAAAGATCCTCGTGTGGGTTTTGTGCAAATAACTGACATTTCGTGATCAGGATTAACGCATACCCGTGCCCGTCCAGGTTAAACTGTCTTTTTCAAAGGCTCAATTCGTGAATCGCAGGCTTGGGCCTGGCACTGGCCGCCGCGAGACAGACTCTGGCGATGGATGCTTGCCGAGCGCGATGAGATGGAACCGCATCAAACAGCTGTCGGGACATTTGGTGGCGATGCTGCTGAAACGCCGCAGGAAGCCCTTGACCCGGGACACCGCGTCGCCGTCAACTCATCGATGTTCGAAAACCAGTCCCGAAACCACGCCCGATCCATCCGCCCGTCTCCCATGTTCAATGCAAATCGAAAGCCAGTCCATCAGCATGCCCGCGAATTGCAAATTGAGCCTTTTCAAAATGGCGGCCCGAATGATCTAACCTACATTCTCACACATGGGTGTAATAAATCAACCAAAGTGCTGAGCGACAAACAAGGTCTGAGGAGTATGATCCCTGCCCACTGCTCGTTATGGGGACGACGCCTGTTACCGCACCAGCGAAACGTGATGAGTTGGCGCGGAGCCTTGGCTTCGGAGGATGGTCGCCCCTCAGGGGCGCAACGCACGGTCTGCACCCCGGATTTTGCGTTGATTGCTAATCGGGCCACCCGGTCCGGCATCGTAAGCGGTTCAACCGGCTGGTGGCGCACCGGCGCCGGCGCGCCCGCCACGCATGCTTCTGCGGCGGGCTCCTGTCCGCGACAATCCCAAGCAAGCGCCGGCGATCACTCGATGAGACCGCAACTAAAACTCCCGGTCGCATGTTCACCACTCTCCATCGCGAACGCAACAAGCCGAAACCATATGATAAATACAATCCACTAGATAGTATCGTCATGAGTGATGTTTATCTGCACTGTCTGCCGAACTCACTTGATGGTTCCTGGAGGCGACACATGGGAATGGCTCATCGGCGTCATGACATTTCGGACAGGGTCTGGCCGTTGCTGGAGCCTCATCTGCCTGGCCGAGCGGGAAGTTGGGGTGGCGCAGGACAATCGTCGGTTCATCAATGCGATCTTCTGGATTCTGCGCACCGGCGCTCCCCGGCGTGATTTGCCGCCAGACTGCGGAGACTGGAAACACACCCATCGTCGGTTCTGTCGCTGGCGGGACAAGGGGCTCTGGGGGGCGTTGCCGGAGCATCTGGTGGATGAGCCGGACGATGAGTGGCTGATGATTGACGCCAGTCATCTCAAGATGCATCCCCATGCGAGCGGTGCGGTCGGTGGCAATCAGGCGATGGGTCGCGCAAAAGGGGGCTGGACACGAAGCTGCATCTGGCTGTGGACGCGCATGGGATGCCGGTGCGGGTGTTGGCGGCCGAGGGGACGGCAGCGGATTGCCGTCAAGCGGTCGAGCTGATTGAAGGGATGGATGCCGAGCATTTGTTGGCGGACAGGGCCTGTGACACGAATGCCATCCTGTCTTGTTGCGAGGAGCATGAAGTCATTCCAGCGGTTCCGCCGAAGCGCAACCGCAAGCGCCCCGGAGCGCATGATGTCGATCTCTGCCGGCACCGGCATTTGGTGGAGAACGCCTTTCCGTGGCTCAAGCGCTGGCGTGGGATTGCCACGCGATGCGCCAGGAATGCCGCATCGTTTCTTGCCGCGGTGCAGGTCCGGTGTCTGGCGCTCCGGGCTGGCATTTCATGACGACACTATCTAGGACTCGCGCATCATGCCGGCGGCGGGCAGCGGCTTCGAGGAGGTCCGTGATGCCCAAGCAATGGTGGCAGCCGGGAGCCTGCTTGTGGCCGGCCACGATGTGGTGCAGGCGGCCAACGTGACCGCCTGCGCTGAGGCGCAGCTTGAGCCGTTGATTGCTCCGGGACGCGACGAGCATCATCATCCGCCCTGAAAGGAGCATTACACGGCCGCACTGGACCCGGCACCGTTGCAGGTGATGGCACATCGACTGGTGACGCCCGAAGGTCGGCGAACTTATGCCTCGCATAAGCAGACGCCGGAACCGGTGTTCGGTATCATCAAGTCGGTCATGGGCTTCCGGTAGTTCTACTTGCGCGATCTCTCCAAGGTCAAGGGAAGAGTGGACCCTGGTCACTCTAGCATGGAACATAAAGCGAATATTCGCCTTGCAGTCCGCCTGAGCCATCAACCGGGTTCCGCCTCCTTCGCACAGGCTATCCCGACCCCTGCCAACTTCGCCTTTCCCCATCTGATTCGACAAATGCAGGCTCGGCAAACTGCCAAGGAAGCGCTCCTTGCGATTGCAGGAAGCCCATATTGATGCAAACCTTTGACCTGTCGCAAACGCAATCACCATGTCTAACCCAAGACTGACAGCCTCTCAAATAGGTGTGCTTAAATATCGGTCACTTGATTGATTTGAGCAGCATTCGATGGTTAAATTGTGCTGTGAGAGACGATCTGGTCACCGCGAAGGCTGCCCGATGAGACACAGTGTAGCCGAGATTGCAAGAGTCGTACGGCGTCGATTGAAGCGCTTGGCGCACAAGCCGAGCGAGCTTGGCCGAAGAGTTCATACGATGTTGTTGCGGTGGTGGAAGACGGGTAAAAGCGTTGCAAGCAGTCTCTACGCGCCGCATTCGTCGGTTCAACGCAGGCGGGTGCTGGACGAAGAGGGCGGAGACGAACAGCCAATTGAACACGAAATGCTGAAAGAAGCGTTTCTAACCCTCGCAGTGGAGTCGTGGCGATACGGCCGAGCTGGCAAGCGCCTGCTCGCGAAGCTCGACGAAAGCGAGGAACGAAGGCATCGGAGGCAATTGCGGTGGTTCCAGAAAAAAGTGGAGAGTTCGCTCGGCGAGATCAGAATGCGGATTGTGAATATCGAAGGCCAAGCGTTCGACCCTGGAATGGCGGCGACGCCTCTCAACATCGAGGATTTCGGGGCCGGCGACACGCTTGTCGTTGACCAGATGCTTGAGCCAATCGTCATGGGGCCCGGCGGTGTCGTCCGAACCGGGACGGTCACCTTGAAGAAGATAGAACAATGAAGAACTACGTCGGTATCGACCTCGGCACGACGAACAGTGCGATCTGCTCCTACGATGGGGAGCAGACACGAATCTGGAAGAGTCCGGAGCAGAACGACGTAACCCCATCGGCGATCTATATCGGCCGGCGAGGGAACAAATATATCGGGAAGAGGGCCTACGACACGGCACCGTACTACCCCGGCAACGCGGCAACCCTTTTCAAGCGTCTGATGGGGACCAGCACCCCAGTCAAACTCCCCGCAGTCGACATCACGATGACCCCCGAAGAATGCTCGGGAGAAGTGCTGCGGGCGTTGTTCGGCTACCTGCCAGAGGAGGTGAGAAACGATCTGGACACGGGAACCGTGATTACGGTGCCGGCCGCATTCAATCAGAGGCAGAAGAACGCCACGATGGAGGCGGCCGAAGTGGCTGGGATCGGCCGCGTCGCCCTGATGCAGGAGCCCGTGGCCGCAGTGATGAGCATCATGAAGGCGCACGACGCGGACGGGATCTTTGTGGTCTACGACCTCGGTGGCGGGACGCTAGACGTGGCGGTCGCCGAGAGTCTTTCCAGACGGGTCAACCTGCTCGCGCACGGAGGGATCGCGATGTGCGGGGGACGGGACTTCGATCGACTTTTGGTCGATAACCTCGTCAAACCCTGGCTTATCGAAAAATTCGACCTCCCGGAAAACCTGTCGGCCAATCCAACCTACAACAAGCTTGTACGTGTCGCAGCATGGGCAGTGGAGCGCGCCAAGATCGAGCTCTCGTCGCGGGAAGATACGGAGGTACGAATGGACGAGATGGAAGTCGGGGTTCGTGACCTGTCCGGCGATGATATCTACTTCGACATCCCTGTGAAGCGCCGCACGCTGGACGATCTGATGGCGGAGAAGGTGAACGAGTCCGTCGAGGCGACAAGGGAGGCGCTGAACAAGGGGGGACTGACCCCCCACGATATCGCTCGTATCGTGTTCATCGGCGGGCCGACGAACTACAAGCCTCTGCGAGATCGAGTAGCGTTCGAACTGGGGTTGCCAGCGAGTGTCCCGGTCAATCCAATGACAGCAGTTGCGGAGGGTGCCGCCATCTACGCCGAATCGATCGATTGGGACTCGAAGAGCCGGAACCGCAAGACCACTCGTGGCACCCTCACTTCGTCCGGCCCTCTCGACGTTACATTTAACTACACCGCACGGACGCCAAGCGACCGAGCAAGGATCGTCGCACAAGTAGATGGCGAGGTAGCATCGGGCATGGAATTCCAAGTGGACAGCCTGGACATCGGATGGAGTTCTGGGCGCATTGCGCTCGTCCACGGCGCAGCGGTGGACATATCGCTCTCGAAGAGCAGCGAGAACCGTTTCAGAGTGTTTGTCTTCGATGCGAACGGCGGAGTGTTGAAGATCGAGCAGGACACCATTGTGATTGCGAAGACGGCGGCAATTGTGGAAGCGATTCCGGCATCGCACTCGATTGGGATTGAGGCGCTAGAGACACTCGGCGGAAAACCGACGATGGATTGGCTTGTGCGCGCCAACGACGAGTTGCCAAAAAAGGGAAAGAAGACGTTCAAAGCCGGGGAGTCGGTGAAGGCAGGCAGCAGTGGATCTCTCAACTTCAAACTGCGGGAAGGAGAAAGCGACGAACCCGAGTACAACCGGCTTATCGGGACTCTAAGAATTGCAGGAACCGATTTCGGTGACGGCGTGATCAACGCCGGGTCCAAGCTTCAATGTGACTATGAAATGCACGACTCCGGGGCGATCATGCTCGAGGTATCTGTACCGAGCATCGGCGAGACATTTCAGTCAGGCCGGAACTACTACTCGCGGCAGGAAGGACAGTTCGACTTCAGTGCCGACGGGGAGCGCGTCAGGGAGGATGGGCGGCGCGAGCTTCGTCGACTCGATGAAATCAGCGAGAGAGTGGATGATCCGAAGATCGAGCAGGCACGGACGAAGCTTGAACGCGCTGAGGCGCTCGATCCCGACGAACCCGACACGGAACGTGTACAGGAAGCCATGGAAGGCATCGAAGAGGCGCGCCGGATGCTGGCAGAGGTCCGAAAGAGGAATCTCAAGGACATCCGGCAGATTGAGCTTGATCAAGCGACAGCACTCTTCAACAACTTCCTCAGGAAGAGCGCACGGCCGAGTGAGAAGAACGACTTCGACAATCTTGTGCGCACGATGCAACGTGTCATCGACCGCAACGATAGGGACTTCGAGCGGCACCTGAACAACCTGCTGAGCAATATCTTCGATATCCTGTGGCGCCAAGACTGGTTTGTGGTGCAGAAGTTCGAGTCCATGGCGTCGTCACCGCAGTGGTTCTCCGATCAAAGTCTATTCAAGACACTAGTTGCGAACGGGCGCGTGTTCCTTCAGAATGATAACATCGACTCATTGCGGCAGGTCATCGGGCAGCTCGCCCAAATTCGAATCGGTCCCGTATCGGACATCGATATGGCGGAGATCGCCAACGTTCTTCGAGGCTGACGATAATGGAAGAGCGATGGTTTCCGCTACAGCACAGGCTCCCGAATCGAACGACGCTTGGACGCCTGCTGCATGCCGGGACAGATTGGCAAATCTTCCGCGTCAAGGGTGACGGCAGGATGCTCATTGCGCGGAACGTGCTCGCAGACCGGTGGGTCGAGTCGGAATTGATCCCGGAGACCGTACTAGATCCATTCACTTTCGGCGACGAGACATTCAAAACGATCTCCTCGGGGTCCGACCAGCGGCTTGAACCCGTCAGTGAGGGCGGCTCGCCGGACAGCAAAGCCGATGGGCTCTCATTCGCGCTGAGCCTCCGCGAGACACGTAAGGTGGACGCCGAAACAGCGGTGCATGATGCCATCTACGTGGAGCGGTTTTCGCGGCTGCTTCCGACTTGGACTGTGTCGGAGAGTGCAGCGGATGAGGAGGTCTTGGGGAGATGGTTGACAGGAGGGGTATCCATCCCCGCCACGTCGCTCAGGCGCCTGAAGGCATTAATTGCCTGGCTCGAAGAGAAGGACGTGCAGGAGCTAGTGGCGACCGCAGGGTTTGGCGTATCGGCACCTGCTCACCGCAAGCATGAGCCAAGAACAGATAGTGATCCTGCATCGACCTCGACAGAAACACAGACACTAGCAACCGACGCACGACCGAAAGGTGAGTTCACCGCAACACAACGGGAGCGAAGGTTCAGCCTTGCCGGGCGTCACAAGCTCGAGGCGTTTTTCAGGGAACACATCATCGACATTGTCGAGAATGCGGAGCGCTACGAGGCACTTGGGATCGGATTCCCTGCGTCGGTGGTACTGCACGGCCCGCCAGGATGCGGAAAGACGTTTGCGCTGGAAAGACTCACCGAGTACCTCGACTGGCCTATCTTCTTCATTAACTCCAATAGCGTCGGCAGCCCCTATATTCACGAGACTGCGAGAAAGGTAGGTGCGGTGTTCGACAAGGCGATTGATGCGGTGCCCTCAATCGTCGTAATCGAAGAGATGGAATCGTATCTCTCCGACCGGCAATTGCATAAATCGACCGGCTTGCACCATGTGGAGGAGGTGGGGGAGTTTCTGCGGCGTATTCCCGAAGCTCACGCTCGGAAAGTGCTTATCATCGGCACAACGAACCGTCTCGAGATGATCGATCCCGCCATCCTGCGGCGCGGGCGGTTCGATCACATGATCGAGATCGGCATGCCAACTACAGAAGAGATTACGGAATTGCTCGATGCATTGCTGCGAAAGGTGCCGAGGCGAGGAGAGATCGACACCCGCGAAGCAGTGAGCGCGCTGACCGATCGAACGCTGTCGGACACCGCGTTCGTGGTGCGCGAGGGAGCACGACTCGCAGCCCGGTCTGGCAAGAAGGCACTGGACGCTGAGAGCCTGCGGGCCGCACTTGCAGCACTACCACCGCTCGATCCTCAGAAACGTCCCATCGGGTTCGTCCGTAGCTGAATTATGGACTTGGCGGCGAACCCGTTCTACACGCTCGAAGCTACGATGGAAGACGGCCGGTACCGGATCGCAGAGCTGGCCGACAAGGCTCTTCTCTTTGGAGACGAGACCTCAATTCGGGAAGCCCGGGGGATCCTGACAAACCCGAGGAAGCGCCTCGCCGCAGAGGCCGCGTGGCTACCGGGGCTGGACCCGCAGCAAGTCGTTCTGGCGCTTTCCATGTTGGAGGTGAATCCAGAAGGAGTCCGCAGGATCGCCAACGTGCCCGCACTTGCGCGCGCGAACTTGCTTGCCAGCGGTCTGGTGCGCACAAGCGCGTCGTTGGCAAAGAGCGACATCGTGGAATGGATCGTCGAGCTGTCCGAAACCCATCAGAGCTTGGACTTCGATGAGATCACCGCACTTCTGAACGAAGCGCGCTCCGTGGCCGGTTTTGCGGCGGTCTCCAGTCGAGAGAACGTCGAAGAAGAATTGCAAGGTCGTCGCCGGCATTTTGGAGACTCGATCAAGCGCTGTCTCGATCAGTTGCCCGCATCCTCACTAGTGGACGCTGTGACGAAGGCAGTGGACCAAACGACACAGAATGGTGTGTTTCAAGCTCCGACAATGATCGACGACTTGATCGACACCTACGAAGTGGAAGCACAGGAATTCTTCGACAAGGAGACAGAGAACCTCAAAACCATCGAGAAACGGATCCGAGAGGTGGCTGCGCAGAGACGCGGCAAAGCCATGATTGACCGCCTCGTCACAAAGCTCGAGCGCGTGATCAAGAACTGGGACTATGTGGCGCAGCCAATCCAGGTGAGCTACAGTAGCAGGGGTCTACGCCACAGAATCAGCTTCGAAGTCGCGCGCGAAATCCGGGGACTCGCCGTAGATCTGTGGAACGAACACAGGCTGCTTGCGGTCTCGCAGAGACTCATGGCGATTCAGCAGGAAGTGTTCGCGGAGATCGCGAAGATCATCGAGGAACTGGATGAAGACGCCTCTGTGCTCAACAGAATCGCCAATGCGCAAGAGAACCCTATAAAAATTCCTTATATCAGACTTTGATTTAGGATTGAACTTGCTTAGCAAAAGTAAAGGCTCTGTTCGTATTTCGCAGGCTTATGTGCTATACTGGGTTCTGACTTGCATTGACCATGGGGAGCGGAACAATGGATCGGGCACAGTTTCGGGACTGGTTTTCGAGAATCGATGAACTGACGGCGGCGCAGTGCCGCAAGGTTGCTGCGGTTCTGTCGGATCCGCCGGAGGGCGAGGCCTCTCTGGCGCCACCGCTTCCTGGCGGCGGTTCGGCAGTCGCCGGACCGGCTCGCCGGGATCGTCGAGGCCGACGAGACCTTCGTGCTCGAAAGCCGCAAGGGCGAGCGGAACCTGAACTGCAGGCCACGCCGCCGCGGCGCTCGGGTGCGCGGGGCCGTGCACATCCAGACGGCCACCAGCCGCCACAGCCAGATCAAGGGCTTCCTGCGGCGCTTCCGCGGCATCGCCACCAAGTGTCTCGACAGCTATTTGAGGTGGTTCCATCTCGTCGTCCTCGGCAGGCATCCATCGCCAAAAGCATGCCTCGCAGCCGCCAGCGTCAGGACATGCCTGCGATTCGCGAATTGAGCCAAAGTAAACCTACTGAACCGCGAGGTGAAGAACCCACTGGATCAGAAGAAGACACAAACTTCTTTAGAGACAGAGGGACCTCAAGAGCAGAGCAAGTAGCAAGGCAAGCAGGAGAGGCCGTAGGAGCCAATATTAAACGAGGTCAAGAATATATTGAAGCTGGTATTGAAAGGATTGGCGCAGGAGTAGCAGGTATTGAAGAAACAGCTTCACGAAGATACCGACAATTCAGAAGTGCAGATACAGAGGGAACAACTGGTGCTCAACATATAGTAAGAGACCCTGAAGGGTTTATCATGTCTTTCGCTAACCTGTTCAGAGATTCTAGAACTGCAGTACCTGAACCTCGTTTTAGAGATCAAACCACTCCACCGCCCCAGTCTGAACCTACCGCTACAAGTGCTCCTGAATCTACAGGAAGTCTTTCTAGTGCTTTCAAATCGGCGTCATGAAGATCAAGCTTCTTATTTCACCCGATGGCGTGCACTGGAAGGACTGGACAATCGGTTTGAAAGAGATTGCCCGGGTACGGTGGAGCGACACAAACCATCCCGTCAGTAGGGCGGCATACAGCATCACCGTCGGAGCCAAACGCACCTTTGTGCAGATCGAACTCGAGAAGCAGGAGGTGTTCACCGAGTTCATCGGCAAGCTCTGGAAAGCAGTCGGAGCGAGACTCCTCAAGGAGATTATGGAGGGATTGAGGGCTTGGCAACGATTTCTTGAAGCCGCCATCCGGAAACCGAGCAATCACCGGATTAAGCGACCTGTTGGAATCGGTGCAGGGATGAGTGCCTCGGCTGAGACCAACACCGTCCTGTGACGAACGGGAAAGAGCAAAGGGGTTTCGCGGGGCTGGCGTCGCTCGCATCTGACCTTGAGCCTTATCAGGAAATCCCTGTGGATGATCCTATGGATCAAGATCTAAAAGATACAACTACCAGCTTTAAGGATACAGCTAGACGAACAGCAGAAAGAACTCAGGTATCTTTAGAAAATGAATCCTCGGGGCAAGCACAAGAGGAGATTGAAAGAACTCAGGTATCTTTAGAAAATGAATCCTCGGGGCAAGCACAAGAGGAGATTGAAAAAAGACCCTCCTGTCCCAGAGACATCGCTTCGGCTCCGACAAAGCCGCCCCGAAAGGGTTCCTTGTCACACAAGCGGTTGTGGCTAATGCTAAATTGGTTAGATCCACCAGAGGGGCTGCGGGTCGCGCTCTGGCTGGCAGTCATCACGATCTTGCTGATCGTGGTATGGGTCACGGTCATTGGGGTGCTGTTAATTCTGCTAGGTTCAGGACCTATAAATGCCTTGTCAAGGGTTGTGGGATGTGGCTGAAGACCCCGATATGCAGGAGGCTTGCCATGTCCAACCACCATTTCCGGCTTTCCGAGGCCGGTTCGCTCGCATTAGTGGCTTGACGCTGCACCCCGGCAGTCGCTGACCCGGCCTCGGCGAGAAGCAGGGGCATAGCCCTGCTCCCCGCTGCGCCGCGCCGCGGGACCCTGATCGCCGACAAGGGCCATGACGGCGGTCGCTTTCGCGACGCCCTTGCCGCGCGCAGCGTCAAGCCCCACATCCCCGGACGCCGCAACCGCAGGAAGCCGACGGCCGACGATGCCAAGTGCTGCAGGCAGCGCAACCTTATCGCGCGCATGCTTAGCCGGCTAGGGAACCTCTGATTTGGAGGGTTTTTTTTGGGGTTTGCTGCGGAATTTGCCCTTCCCGGCTGCGCCGGTCGGTTTTCGGCGGTCCGGAAGCCGCAAATGCGCGTTTTCGGGGCGAAACCGCCGCCGGTTCAGCCCCCGCGGGGCCGGTCCGGCAAATTCCGGACACACTTCTCCCCTGTCATTGCAAGTGCGGCTGGGCAATCATCAGGTTCGAGAAGTCCGGAAGCAGCGCAAGCCGCTGCACGTTCTTGTCCAAGCCCCGATAGCGAACCATGTCGCAGCCGAACACCCGCTTGACGATCCGGAACGGATGCTCCACCCGCGCCCGCACCCGGGCCTTCGCCGTCTCCGCCCTGGCCGCGGCGCTGCCCGGCGCCAGCGTCCGGCGCTTGCTCGGGGGCAGGGCAATCTGCCACGAAACATCGCGATGCGCGTGCTCCGCGCGCTTGCCGATCCCGCGATATCCGGAGTCGCCCCAGACTTGCTCCTCCTCGCCGTGCAGAAGCCGATCCGAAGGCGTCAGGTCGCGACGTTGGCGGCCGTTCCCTCCAGGTGGCGCGCCAGACCCCGGGGGTCGGTGCCGATGTGCAGCTTCATCCCGAAATGCCACCGGTTCCCCTTCCTGGTCCGGTGCGTCTCCGGGTCGCGGGCGCTGCTCTCGTTCCTGGTCGACGATGGCGCCGAGATGATGGTGGCGTCAACGATGCTGCCCTTCTTCAGCAAAACCCCCCGCTCGGCCAGGCGAGCCCTGATATCCCGAAACAGAAGGTGCGCCAGTCCGCGGCGCTCCAGCCGGTGGCGGAACTCGGGATCGTCGTCTCGTCCGGAACCTTCTCAAGCACCGCCCCGGCAAGGCGCCGGACTCTCTCCGCCTCGCAAGCCGGTCCTCCATCGCCGGGTCGCTCAGATTGCAGAACGGCTAAACGCAGTGCACGCGCAGCATCACCGACAGCGGATGCGGCTGTCGCCCCTTGCGGCCGCCCTTCGGATACACCGGCGCAATGCAGGCCTCCAGGCGCTCCCAGGGGATCAGGCCGTCCATCCGCTCCAGAAAGATCTCGCGGCGCGTCTTGCGCTTCTTGCGATCGTATTCGAGGCTGGCAAAGGTCAATTGCTGAAGGCGCTGCATGTCAGTATCCCCCAAAAAAGGCGTGGCGCAAAATAGCGGGCGCGCACCGGATGCGCAATGCAACGCCCAAAATCAGGCTATATTCAGAGGTTCCCTAGGGAACTCTTGCGCCGCATCGCCACGCGACACGACCGATGCGCCCACACCTTCTTCGGCGCCATCTGCAGCGCCGCCACCGTCATCAGTTCGCCGACGGATTGGAGGACGCCGTGCTTGAGCCGTCTTCGGGTCAGTTTGGCGAAGAAGCCTTCGACGGCGTTCGGCCATGAGCATGAGGCGGGAGTGAAATGGAAGGTCCGGCACGGTCACCGTGCCGCCGAGCGCGTTCAGGGCCGCGAACGGGGTAGCGGTTCCATTGCGCTTGCCATCGCGGACCAGGGCGGCGCCGTGTCCCTTCTTCAGCGGCAAACTGGGCCGGGTGCGATCGAGTGCCTATATCCACAACTTCCTGTTGATCGGCAGCACCGCCGCATGAGCTAGTGGTGCGACGCAGGGCCGACAATGTCGGTCAGCCTCTCGGCAATCTTCCCGGACACCGCCGCGCGGCTTGCCCGGCGGATGCGTCCAAGCCCGGAGAGGGCCCGGCATCGCCTTCCTGCATGAAGCGCTCCCTCAAGCACTGACGATCACTCAACGAGACCGTAGGCGAAACTCCTGATCGCATGTCCGCCACCCTCCATCGCTTCCATCGCAAACGCGTCAGGCTGGAACCATATAACAAATACAATCCACTAACGGTCTACGCGTTCAATGCGGGAAAAGACACGAATCAGGGCTCTAGATAGTGTCGTCATGAGTGATGTTTATCTGCACTGTCTGTGGAACTCACTTGATGGTTCTTGGCGGCGACACATGGGAATGGCTCATCGGCGTCACGACATTTCGGACCGGGTCTGGCTGTTGCTGGAGCCTCATCTGCCTGGCCGAGCGGGAAGTTGGGGTGGCGCAGGACAATCGTCGGTTCATCAATGCGATCTTCTGGATTCTGCGCACCGGCGCTCCCCGGCGTGATTTGCCGCCGGACTGTGGAGACTGGAAAAACACCCATCGCCGGTTCTGTCGCTGGCGGGACAAGGGTCTCTGGGGGGCGTTGCCGGAGCGTCTGGTGGATGAGCCGGACGATGAGTGGCTGATGATTGACGCCAGTCATCTCAAGATGCATCCCCCTGCGAGCGGTGCGGTCGGTGGCAATCAGGCGATGGGTCGCGCAAAAGGGGGCTGAACGCGAAGCTGCATCTGGCTATGGACGCGCCTGGGATGCCGGTGCGGGTGTTGGCGACCGAGGGGACGGCAGCGGATTGCCGTCAAGCGGTCGAGCTGATTGAAGGGATGGATGCCGAGCATTTGCTGGCGGACAAGGCCTGCGACACGAATGCCATCCTGTCTTGTTGCGAGGAGCCTGAAGTCATTCCAGCGGTTCCGCCGAAGCGCAATCGCAAGCGCCCCGGAGCGCAGATGTCGATCTCTGCCGGCACTGGCATTTGGTGGAGAACGCCTTTGTGTGGCTCAAGCGCTGGCGTGGGATTGCCACGCGATGCGCCAGGAATGCCGCATCGTTTCTTGCCGCGGTGCAGATCCGGTGTCTGGCGCTCCGGGCCGGCATTTCATGACGACACTATCTAGCTGCTTGCAAAAGTGATAGGCGACCTGTTTTATGCTACGATATTCGAGCCGTTTCTGTTCGGAAGGTGATTAAGCAGCGAGCAGTTGATAGTTCTTCGGATTATTGCCATCGATTCTGATTGAAATTGTTTCAGGTGACGATGTGGCCTTGTTCGATACTTCGTCCACGCCCAAGTCAATCTCTAAGTCCAGGCTTTCAATGGCCATGAGTCTGATTCGCATTTCCGCCCTATCCTTGATTGGAGTCTCCTCACGCTCCCATCGGCTCACGGTTAGATGCGCTACCTTGAGAATTTCCGCTAGTTTGTCTTGTGTCAGCCCCATCTCGGTGCGCAGGAATCGGAGTTCTTTTCCACCCATTTTAGAGGGCAGATTCACGACACCCTTGGCAATCACTCGATGAAGCATGCCAATCGCAGGTATAGTTACTGTCTTTTCGCCAGCATCGTCCTCTACAGCATTCATCCCCTCTATGAACACGTTGTCGAGGCCGCATTCCGTGTAATGATAGGCGTTCATTTTCCCTCCGTCATGACTCGTCGCGCCACATCGCCGTTACAACCTTAAGCTGACAAGATTTTTTGTCTGGGATTGCAACAACGCACAGGAAACGCGCACCGGAATTCGGTGACTGATTTTCAACTTTGTACTTGTAAAGCCCATCTTTGGTTGAAGACTGGGTTTCTCATATACATACCTCGATCTCAGAACGAACAAGATATCGGACACAATGAGATTGCGTTCGCTCATCCTTTCCTTGGCATGGAATGTATACAAAAAATAGCATTCTGGATTACTTGCTATATTGTTGATACACTTTGTTGCTGTAGCAGGTTTCCAAGGTTGCTGAGCATAAATGCAGATAAAATACAGTCTACCAGAATAATTGACAGCATAAATTTAGGCTCAATTCGTGAATCTTAGGCTTGACTTGGCGCTGGCCACTTCGGCTGCAAGCGGTTCACGCGCACCGACGGGGAGGGCTTCGTGGAGCGGGTTCTGGCATGTCTCGCCAACCGAGCCTGCCCGATGCGACGCATCGGGGCTTGAGACCGCCCTTGGGGCGCCAAGACCGCGTCTGGAAGGCACTGCAGCCACCGGTTGTCAACCAGCCAGACGCGCAACCAGCTCCGGAAGGCGGAATGCAAAGAAAAATGCCCCGCTTTCGCAACGGTCTTATCAAGATATCGCAAGTGCTCGGGCTGGTATTGTGGCGGGGACACATGGGCGACGCGGCTGCGTTCGCCGAACTGCGGGACCTTTCGCTAGAATTCAGTGCGGCCAATTGAGGAATTGGCACCGAATCTTTATGGATGTGCAATTGCCTTCTATCTAGGTGACGATGTCGGCCCAAGCGGATAAGCTCAAGTCAAAGTTGAAGATTGCAGCATCACTTGGTTCCCAAGATGCCTGCGAAATACAGAGAAGTATGCGCCGGACCTTGAATTGACGCAAGTTGTTCGGGCTGGTACTCGACACTCCCAAACTGATCGTGCGGTGACGTGCTTCTCCATGCGGAGGATTGTATTTGAGGTTGATCCGATTGCTCAAGCGGGACTTGGCTGCGGAAATATCGATATGGACTGATCAGGGATTGATATCCACAGACCAAGCTCGCTCCATTTGCCGCCTTTACGGCGTGGATTTCGACGCGATTAAGGGTCGTTCGAGAGCCTACGGGATATTGGCGGTATTGGGAATACTTTTTGCCGGACTGTCGCTGATTACGCTGGTCAGTGCAAATTGGGAAACAATCCCGCGCGGGCTGCGCATGTCCGGGCTGCTTGCATTGACCATGGGCACTCACGGACTGGCTGCCCGAGTATACTTGTCGGGTAAAAAGCCTCTCGGTATCGGATTGGTCCTGTTGGGAAACGTTTTCTATGGTGCGTCCATAGTGTTGATCTCTCAGATTTACCATTTGGGCGAACACATGCCGACCGGCGTGTTTTTGTGGGCGATAGGCAGCCTGCCTTTCGCCGTTCTGCTCTGCAACTCCTGGCTCGCGCTATTTAGCGGAGCGCTTGCGCTTGTGTGGCTTTTCTTGGACTACGGGACAGGCTTTGTTTCAGTTCTGTTTCCAGTATTTGTGGCAGCAGAGATTTATGTATTGGCCAGAGGCCGACAGAGCCTGACACTGTTCTTGACTTGCGTTGCCAGCATATTCCTTTGGATCGAGAATGTTTTGGCGGCGGTGTGGCTTGTTGACTGGTATCATGATCCCCCAACGGAAAAGCTGTTTGTCGGAGTTGCGCTGTTTGTACTCGCCTATGCCGTCAGCCACTTTCTGTACACACGCGAAAGTGTGAAAGCCAAAGACTACGGTGTGGCTCTGTCGCTTTGGGTAATGCGCTTTGCACTGTTTGTGTTGCTCGTGATGAGCTCCGATGAAATTTGGTTAGTGTTGATCGAATCGAGCTGGAGCAATCAGAAGGTTATGTGGGCAGTGCTAGGGCTGGTAGCCGTGGTTGCGCTCGTGGTTGGATGGAAGACAGGCAAAATGCCAGTCGTTTTCGCTGTCAGCGTGCTTTGCGGTGGTGCCATGGTGGCCGTTGTCTTGACAGAACAGACCGACAAGGCGGTGTACTTTCAAGTTATTGACAATGTTGCGCTCGTCGGGGCGGGGATCATCTTGATTAAACGTGGAGCCACTGGCGGTGTTTCGCACTATTTCTTCCTTGGGGTGGCGGTGATTCTGCTGACCGCGTTCCTGCGTTACGTTGACCTGATCGGAGGCTACATCGGAGGTGCAGCGCTTTTCATGGGGTTCGCGGTTCTGTTGCTGGGTTCTGCGTATTACTGGAGAGTTCGGCAGCGCAATGCGGTGCCGCGATGAAAAAGACGCATATCGCGGTCGGCTTGGTGGCAGCGGCTGCGTTTCAGCTGCTTGCTCTGGTCGGAATGTTCGCGAAAGCCGTATATCCGCGGTGGTACGGAACGGAAATCCACGTCGAGACTTTCCCGATTGATCCCCGTTCGATGTTCCGGGGAAACTACGTGTACCTTCGGTATGAGTTCGGCGTCGTGCCGAAAGATACACTCAAAGGGGGTGAAAACCTGCGCAGAGGCAAGGTTGTATATGTCAATCTGAAACAGGCGGACAACGGATTGCACGTATTTTCTGGCATATCCTTGGACCGGCCGGACGAAGGTGTCTATCTGCGTGGGCGCATAGTGGACAACTCTGACTCATATCATGTTGAATACGGAATCGAGGCCTTGTTTGCTCCGAAGGAAAAGGCACTGGAACTGGAACGCGAACTGGATGACGGGGGCACGGCGGTGCTGATGGTAGCGGGCAATGGCTTGGCATCCCTGCAGGATGTCCTTTCGAAGACAGAACAGGAGTGCACCTCCTTCGCTTCGTCGTGCCAGTTGAATTGAATCGCGTCAGTCGCGCCAGTACAGAACTTGCATGTCGCAGTGCAAATTGATCGATTGCGGATCGGAGGGTTCGACGAAAAGAGCAGGAAAGTCGTCTGCTTTGTAACTTGTCTGTTACTTGATTTGGGCTATTATCCCGCCTCGATACCCTGCGCGGACGAGACTGGGGAGCCTTGTCGCGTGCAAGAGGCCGATTGTATGCTTGATGCGAACACAGGTGCGCATGTCAAAAGTTGTATCAGCACAGCAGGTTGCCGCTCTCGTTCTGGATGGAACTACCGTCGCCGTGAATTCGTCAAGTGGCTTGTGTTGTCCTGACGCTATTTTGACTGCAATTGGAAATCGCTTCGAGAGCGAAGGTGCACCGCGAAGCCTTACTGCGATATGTCCAATCGCCGCGGGAGACATGTTCGGCACGGCCGGCGTGGATCACATCGCGCGTCCCGGGTTGCTGACCCAGATCATAGGTGGCTCATATCCGTCCGGGCCTACGAAGGTCAAGCCTCCGTTGATCTGGAAAATGATTCTGAGGAATGAGGTTGCAGCGTACAATGTTCCGTCGGGGATTGTCTTTGACATGCTTCGCGAGGCTGCTGCAAAGCGGCCGGGCGTTCTGACCAAAGTGGGAATGGAAACGTTCGTCGATCCTGATCAAGAGGGCTGTGCCATGAACGACGCGGCGAAAGAGGCTCCTGTTGTTCGTCGTGTCAAGTTCGATGGGGAGGAATGGCTCTATTTTCCGGCAATTGTCCCCGATGTCGCGTTGATTCGGGCTACTACCGCCGACGAGACCGGAAACCTGACCTTTGAGCAGGAAGGCGCGTACCTCGGGGCCATGGAAATGGCCCTATCTGCGCACAACAACGGTGGGAAGGTTCTTGCGCAGGTAAAGCGAGTGGCCAAGGCCGGTTCGCTAAGACCGCGAGACGTGCACGTGCCCGGCATACTTGTGGATGCAGTGGTCAAGGCTCCAGAACAACTGCAGACAACCGCAACGGAATACGATCCAGCCATTTCCGGAGAGCTCTTCGAATCTCTGGGCGCGTTCGATTCCGTCGAGTTCAATGTTGGAAAGGTGATAGCCCGCCGTGTTGCCCAGGAGTTGAGAGATGGGTGGGCGGTAAATATCGGTTTTGGAATTTCAGCCAATGTGCCGCGCATTCTCATCGAGGAAGGGCTGCATGGCCGGATAACGTGGATGATCGAGCAAGGCGCGGTGGGCGGGGTTCCGTTGCTTGGGTTCAAGTTTGGATGTTCGGCGAACGCCCAGGCATTTGTAACGTCGCCGCACCAATTCTGTTACTTCCAGGCAGGGGGGTTCGATGCGACTCTGCTGTCTTTCTTGCAAGTGGACGCCGAAGGCTCGGTCAACGTCTCCCGGTTGCCTTCGGTGCCGCACCGGACGGCCGGTGCCGGAGGGTTTGTGGATATAACCGCTAGAGCGCGCAAGATTGTCTTTTCAGGGGCTTTCAATGTCGGAGCCGATACGAGAATCGCAGATGGCAAGCTGAATGTCGAAAGAGAAGGACGCGTCCCGAAGTTTGTGAAGAAGGTCGATCAGATTTCGTTTTCAGGCCCGCGCGCCCGAGCGCAGGGTCAGGACGTAACATACGTGACGGAGCGGTGCGTGATCCGGCTGATTGATGGCCGGCTTGTCGTGACCGAGGTTGCACCCGGACTTGACCTAAAAAGGGACGTGCTGAATCAAGCTTCCGTTCCTCTCCAGATTTCCAGCGATCTTGCGACGATGGCGCGACCTCTCTTCCGACCGGGGCCGGTGGGCTTGAAATTGAATTCAAGCCAGTGAGCGCCAATTCCATCCGTCTCCAGGTTGCCGACAGCATTGGCCTTCTGACAATTGCGCGGTCCGAGAAACACAACGCCCTTACTTTCGCAATGATGAACCGGCTGCTCGCGGTCTGCAGCGACATCGAGCGGCGTGACGACATACGGGTGGTTGTGCTCTCAGGCGACGGCAACGCATTTTGCGCGGGTGGCGACATAAAGGAATGGAGTGCCGAGAGTCCTGCCAGGTTTGGACGTCACTGGATTCGCGACGGCCACCAAGCACTTGATGCCCTTGCGCGATTGCGTCAGCCTGTCATCGCCGCGCTCAATGGGCATGTGTTTGGAGGTGGCTTGGAGCTGGCGGCCTGCGCCGACTATCGCATCGCCGAAGAGCACATTCGAATCGGGCAACCGGAAACAGGGCTTGGAATCATTCCCGGCTGGTCAGGCACTCAGCGCGCAGTTCGCCGTTTCGGTTCCCAGTCTGTACGGCGCATGGCTCTGTTCGGAGAGGTGTTCAGTGCGAAGGAAGCGTTGGCTATGGGGCTGGTCGACCGATTGATCAGTCGAGGAGAGGGAGTTCAGGAATCTATTGCTTTGGCTAGGCAGACGATTCAGCGTGGTCCCGAGGCAACTGAATTGACGAAGATGCTAATCAATGCGTCTGAGGGTGAGGAGCGCGAGCGGGTACTTGAATCGCTTGCCGGGAGAGTTGCGGCGAATGCTCCAGAACTTGCCGAAGGATTGGCCGCATTTCGCGAGAAGAGAAAGCCTGATTTCGCCGGGTGAGCACGGCGGACCTGCGGCCGACTCGAAACTTCTCGGCACCCAGCCGTTCATCAAGCGACGTTGCCGCGCACCGCATGACATTTTCAAATTGTGACAACGGGGATCGGCTGACTCGAACTTCGGGCCTCATGCCCGTCTTCTGTTGTCAGGCGATGCGCAATTCCGTCTTGGGATCGAACGGGATTGCCTTCTCCATGTTGATGACGAATTCCATCAATTGGCCGGGTTGAACGCCCGCGTCCGCCCTCATTCGAGCAATTGTGTCCCTTCCGCCAAGCGTGCTCGTCACGTACGTGTCGGACCCAGCAGGCTCGGTTACCGTCACCAAGTTCTGAATTGATTCCATCCCCGACGAGTTGCGGTCAGCGCTTTCACGGTCAGTGATTGCCTCAGGACGAATTCCGAGGATAATTTCCCGATCTTCATATTCCTTCAAGCTCTGGCCAGGGCGGGCAAATCGAAGCCGGACATTCGATCCAGAATGATTCAGAGTCTCGGCAAAAAGGCTTCCGTTCTCAACTTCGACCTTGGCGGGGATCAAATTCATGGGCGGTGATCCCATGAAGCTGGCAACGAAAACATTCGCCGGGGTGTTGTAGATCTCCCCAGGGGTTCCGAACTGCTGCATGTACCCCAGATTCATGACCGCGATCCTCGTTGACAGCGTCATTGCCTCTATCTGATCGTGTGTCACGTAGATTACGGTCGTGCCCAGCGCTTGATGCAATTTCTTGATTTCCGTCCGCATTCCGACCCGCAGTTTGGCGTCCAGATTGGAGAGAGGCTCGTCGAAAAGAAATACGTCCGGCTCGCGCACGAGAGCTCGGCCCATCGCCACGCGCTGACGCTGGCCTCCGGACAGCTGGCTGGGTTTGCGGTCGAGAAGCGCCGATATTTGCAGCATTTCCGCCACCCGGTTCATTGCTGCCAGGCGCTCCGCCTTTGGTACCCCATGCATCTCCATTCCGAAAGTGATGTTCTGGGCGACCGTCATGTTCGGATAGAGCGCGTAGGACTGGAACACCATTGCGATGTTGCGTTTCGAGGGGTGTACCCCGTTCATCAACTTTCCCTTGATCCTGATCTCGCCGCTAGTGAAATCCTCCAGACCGGCGATCATGTTCAGGAGCGTCGACTTGCCGCACCCGGAGGGACCGACGAGAACCAGGAATTCCCCCTCCTCGATATCGATGTCCATTTCGTGAAGAACCTCAACCGAACCGAAGGACTTGGTTGCTTTTCGAATTTCCAGAAAGCTCATGGCATCAACCTTTAACGCTTCCCGCCATCAGGCCGCGCACAAAGTATCGGCCAGCGACGATGTAAACCAGCAACGTGGGAAAAGCGGCGATAATGGCGCCGGCAAAATGCACGTTGTATTCCTTCACGCCCGTAGACGACTGAACGAGGTTGTTGAGTGCAACTGTCATCGGCTGGCTGTCAAGATCTGAAAAGGATGCCCCGAACAGGAAGTCGTTCCAGATGTTCGTGAACTGCCAGATTACGGAAACGACGATGATCGGCCCGGAAGAGGGAAGCAGTATTCGCCAGAATATTTGAAAGAATCCGGCACCGTCGATTTTTGCGGCGCGAACGAGGTCTGTTGGAAATGCGGCGTAATAGTTGCGGAAATAGAGCGTTGTGAAGCCAATTCCGTATACCACATGCACGAGGACAAGGCCTGGAGTCGATCCTGCAAGCCCGGCTATCCCGAGAATCCGGGCCATCGGGATAAGCACGATCTGGAACGGAATGAAGCAGGAGAAAAGTATCAACCCAAAGAGAATCGTGTCCCCTTGAAATCGCCACTTGGTCAGGACGTACCCGTTCAGCGCACCGAGAATGGTGGAAATGGCGACAGCTAGGGTCACCATTTTTATCGAATTCCAGAAGTATGGCTTGAGGCCGGTCGGCTGGACCCCGATCTGGGCCGTTGACCAAGCCTCCAGCCATGGCTCGACTGTCCAGACTCGAGGCAAGGCGATCATGTTGCCGCCAGTTATCTCGCTCAGTGGCTTGAGCGAGTTAACAAGCATGACAAACAACGGAAGCAGGTAGAAAAGCGCAAAAAGAAGAAGGAAGATGTAAATTCCCGCCCGGGCGACGCGACCCGTGCTGACTGCAATGTCAGGTGCCGATGCCATCACTTCCTTTCGCGCAATTCGGAGTAGAGATAGGGTATCATGATCGCGGCGATCGTCATCAGCATGATGACTGCCGACGAGGCGCCGATGCCCATTTGGTTTCGCGTGAACGTGTACGAATACATGAATGTTGCGGGCAGTTCCGTCGCGCGTCCAGGTCCTCCGCCTGTCAATGCTATCACGAGGTCGTAGGATTTGATGGAAAGGTGCGCGAGGATGACGAAGGCGGAAAGGAACGCCGGCCTCAGTTGAGGGATGATGATTCTGCGATAGAGATTCCAATTCGATGCGCCGTCAATCTGCGCGGCCTTGAGTATCTCGTTGTCGATCCCCCTGAGACCGGCCAGAAACATCGCCATGACGAACCCGCTCGTCTGCCAGACCGCGGCAAGCACGACCGTGTAAATCGCGTAGTCCCGGTTCTTTATCCAGTCGAAGCGGAAGCTCTCCCAGCCCCACAGATGCATCGTGTTCTCAAGGCCGATACCCGGGTCGAGCATCCATTTCCAAGCCGTTCCGGTAACAATGAAGCTGAGAGCCATTGGATACAGGTATATCGGGCGCAAGGCTCCTTCGCCCCTGATCTTCTGATCGAGAAAGATGGCGAGGAGGAGGCCGATCACGGTGCTGATTCCGATGTAGAAAAACGCAAAGACACCGAGATTCGTGATCGAGGTCTCCCAATGGCTGAGGCGAAAGAGCTTGTCGTAGTTCGACCATCCAACCCAGCCGAAACTCGGCAGTATCCGGCTGTCGGTGAACGAAAGATACAGCGTGAAGAGAATGAATCCGTAGACGAAGATCAAAGTCATCGCCAAGGACGGTGAAAGGACGAGTCTCGGAATCCAGTTTTGCAGGCGTGTCCTGAAATCGGTCTCGGTCACAGTCCCCACCGCCGTGCCCCCTCGAAGCAATGCTGGAAAGGGCCGGGCCAGAAACGGAGGTTCCGGCCCGGCCAACCGATCACTGCGCGATGGCCACGGCTTCAACCAGCTCCTGCACCGCGGTCTCGGAGTCATACTCGCCGTTGAAATGCGCCGTCACAACGTCGTAAACCGCGTTCTTGACCGACGCCGGCGCGGCATGGCCGTGCGCCATGGAGCCAAAGAGATTGCCCGAGCTGGCGGCAGCGGCAAGATCCTTCATCCCCCGCTTCCCGCAAGCATCGAAGGCCTCGTCGCTGACATCGATGCGGGCCGGAACGGATCCCTTCACGACATTGAACGCGGACTGGAAGGACGGCGACATGATCGCCGACGCGAGAGCCGCCTGTTCGGGCGAAACCTCTCCGCCCTGGTCAAACATCGCGAACTGGTCCGCATTGAAGGTCACCTGGGCTGCGGTCCCGGGAAAGCGGAAGCAGAGAAAGTCCTCGCCAGGCACCTTGCCAGCGTTGAGAAACTCGCCCTTCGCCCAGTCGCCCATCATCTGGAACGCGGCCTCTCCGTTGATCACCATCGCCGTCGCCAAGTTCCAGTCGCGGCCCGAAAAGTTCTCGTCAACGTTTGCCCGGATGAAAGCCATGCGATCGAAGGCCTCCCTCATGGCGTCCGACCCGAGGGCTTCCGGATCAAGGTCGATGAACGCGGCCTTGTACAATTCCGGTCCGCCGACCGACATCGCAACCGCGTCGAACACGGTCGCGTCCTGCCAAGCCTGGCCGCCGTGGGCAATCGGGGTGACCCCTGCCGCGGCAAGCGCGCCGACCGCGGCGACGAACTCGTCCCACGTCGCCGGAACGGCAATTCCGCTTGCGTCAAGAACCGACTTGTTGGCCCAGACCCAGTTCGTCGAGTGGACATTGACCGGCGCCGAAACCCATTTGCCATCCGACTTCGCAAAGGCCTTGAGGGCATCAGGCACAACGTCATCCCATCCCTCCGCCGCCGCAACTTCATTCAAGTCGGCAAGCGCCCCCTCATTGGCCCAGTCCAGAATGTCGAAGCCAAGCATCTGCACGGCAGTCGGGGCGTTCCCCGCAGTCACGCGCGCCCGAAGCACGGTCATCGCCTGCTCGCCGCCGCCGCCGGCAACCGGCATGTCGTTCCAGCCAATGCCCTGGGACTCGAGATCCTCCTTGAGCACGTTCAAGGCGGCAGCTTCGCCGCCCGACGTCCACCAATGCAGAACTTCCACGTCTCCCGCAAGGGCGGCGCTCGCGCCGAACGACGCGACCGAGGCAAGAACCGCTGTTTTCGAGAATTGTCGCAACATTTCCATCTCCATTCAGATTGAACTCAAATGAGCCGACCTCTAGTCGAATCAGGCGTGGAAAGCAAACAGCCATTCAGGACGGAGGCATCCGGCCGGAGTTGCGGCAAGGCGGGATTCCGAACCAGGGCGACGCCTTGGAAATGATGGCCCCGCCAACCATTTCGGACTTCCGTCGCGAGCGTGCCGGGCCTTGCGCCAAACAAGTTCCAGGATCTTCCGGCTCGCCAGGATCATTGCAACCGCAAGCGCCACCACAAGCGCACTGAAAGAACTGCAACAGGCCAGAGCCGCACCGGCACATCACAGATTCGAATTCTCGCAAGGCTAAGTCACGCCAGTATTTGCTTTCGCCGAAATTTCAAGCTCGGCTTCAGGGAGGGGTGGATTGCCCTGAATCAGGTCGCTGCCTTTCTCTGCCACCATTATCGTGGGGGCGTTGGTGTTCCCGGAGGGAAGCGTTGGAATTATCGATGCGTCGCATATCCACAAGTTTTTGATACCGCGGACACGCAGGTCAGGGCCGACGACCGACTTCGCGCCCGATCCCATTGCGCAGGTCCCGACCGGATGATGATCAGTTTTCCCGAACGCGAAGGCATACCGGACCAAATCGTCGTGGCAGGCGATGTTCGGACCGGGCAGCACCTCTCGCTTGATGAAGGTTCTCAACGCTGGCTGGCGAAGAATCTCGCGTGCTATGCGCAACCCCTCCAGCGACCTGCTCAAGTCGTCGGGCTCTGCCCAATAATTCGGGTCAATTAGAGGAGGGGTGAACGGATTGTTGTCCTGCAAATTGACAGTTCCACGACTCTTCGGACGCAAGTATGCGCTGTTGAGCGTAACGCCCGCATTGCTCAATTTCGCGATCCCTTTCTCGATTCCAGTTCCCAGACCAAGATGAAGCTGTATGGCAGGCCGTTCCGGCTCTTCGGAAATTCTTGCGAAGCCGCCGGTCTCGAAGAGAGACGAAGCTAGTGGCCCTGATCGGAAAAGAAGGTATCTCGCTCCCGCCACAAGCAGCCTGTCCAATCGCTGCACCACATCATGACTGTGTGGGCCAGTGCACTCAGCCAACGCGCTGAGATTTATGTGGTCTTGAAGGTTCTTTCCGACATTTTGGTGATCGCACACGAGCTTGATTCCGGCCCTTGCAAGTTGATCAGAGGGCCCTACGCCGGACAACATCAGGAGCTTGGGCGTTCCAATGGCACCGCATGACAGCACGATTCCGTCAGTCGCGCGGACGGACTGGACTTTCCCTTCAACATGAAATTCAACTCCGACAGCGTTGTTCTTCTCGAACAGAATCCTGGCTGTGAAGGCTCCCGTTCGAACGGTCAGATTGCTGCGCCCTTCGGCGAGCAGCAAGTGCCCAGTTGCGGTGGAAGACCTCTGCCCGTATCGCTGTGTAAGCTGATAGAAACCGGCTCCATCCGAACTGGCGCCGTTGAAATCCTCGTTTCGAGGCAGCCCGAACTGCTCGCAGGCCTTTATGAATGCCTCGCAGATAGGAAGCGTGGCCCTCGGATTGGACACGCCCAGAGGGCCTCCGACGCCGTGATAAGGTTCGCCAAACCCTTCATTGTCCTCTGCGCGCTTGAAGTATGGTAGCACGCCCGCGAACCGCCACTCGCTTGCCGAACATTCTTCCGCCCACCCGTCGTAGTCAGCAGGATGGCCGCGAGAATATATCTGTGCATTTATTGATGAACCCCCTCCTATGATGCGCGCCTGCGTGTACCAAATTCGCCGGCCGGCCAAGTGTCTTTGCGGCACGGTTTCCCAACCCCAACTGGCTCTGCCCTTTGTCATCTTGGCAAAACCCACAGGCAAGCGAATCAAGGGATGTCGATCTCGACCGCCGGCCTCAAGAAGCAGAACGAGTCTGTCTGGATTTTCGGAGAGCCTGCTGGCGAGCACACAGCCTGCCGTTCCTCCACCCACCACAACGAAGTTGTATTCAGCCTTCATCTTGCACACTCGATAAGCGCGGGAATTGCCGAGCAGTGGTTATCAACCCGGCGAACCGACATGAGAAACGAACCTGCATGACAGTCTTTATTTTCCACGCATAAATTTGCCAGTGCAAGCGCAATCGGATTTTTGTGACATCGCAGGTGGAAAGATGTCGAGATGCACTTCAACTGCAGCCAAATCCCTAGTTTCAATTCGCGTGCTGGCCACGAACGGCGAGAAGCTTCAAGGCATCAGATTTCAATTGAAATCAATGAGAGGACTTGGGTCCGTTCCCGCAGGTTGCCATGAATTCCATCCTGATCATGGAATCCGGGTTCGCCACAATTTAACGATTCTAGTTCACGCTCCTCGTTGTGGCAATGGTACCAACCAACGAGAGGAATCTTTCAGAAAGCCAAGGAGAAATGCAAATCCTTGACGCTTGGTTGCAATTTGATTACTCCAAGCTTGCTTGTGGAGCGAATGCATTCGGGAGTTTTTCAACTCCGGTGCACACTCTTTTGCGCGAGCTTAAGCGCTTTGACGATTCCAGTCAGTGATGGTACAATAAAAGCTCAGTTGTTGGGTTGGCGATTTTTTGAAGCAGGAAGCGAACTGACTGCTGAACTCTAGATATGCATTGACAGGGGTTCTTTCCGTTGTTGCAATCGCTGGAAAAGGCCTGAATGGCCGGTTCGGGTCAAGTGTGCGAAGCGTTTTGATTTGCGACCATAAGGTGATTGTTGTCGCGACTGAACATGTGCACAAGCGTCGACATTGTACAGGGATTGAAATGAGGCAACTTCTGGCAACTGCCTTTGTTCGTGTGCCGAAATGTGCAGGCAAGCTCAGTTGCATCCCAAGTTTCTGCGATTTGGTATCTAGCGGAACAAATTATGCAAGAGGCCGAATATGGCACGGCAAGTTGCGCTGATTACTGGTTCTAGCAGGGGGATTGGACTTTCCGCCGCGATAGAGCTCGCACGAGAGGGATTCGATGTCGCCGTGAATTCGCGCCGGGACAGCGTAGAGTTGAGCAAGGCGGCAGACTTGGTCATGAAAGCGGGGGTTTCTTCGCACAAGGTGCCTTTCGACGTTAGCGAGACCAACATCCACGAGAAGGTTCTAGATGAAGTTGAGCGGGCACTTGGACCCATCACCACGCTAGTAAACAACGCAGGAGTTGGTGTGTCCCAGAGAGGCGACCCGCTCGAAGTGACTGAACAGAGTTACGACCGTTGCGCTGACGTGAATGCCAAGGCAATGTTTTTTCTGACTCAGGCGTTTGCGAAACGGGTGGTGGCCCGCGCCCGCGATCAGTCTCTGCTATACTCCATTGTAAATGTAACATCTTCTAACGCGACTGCTGTGGCCGGCACACGCGGCGAGTATTGTGCCTCAAAGTCGGCAGCTGCAATGATATCGAAGATCTTCGCTGTGCGCCTCGGCAAAGAGGAAATTCCGGTATTTGAAGTTCGGCCAGGCCTGATCGATACCGAAATGACGAAGCCGGTAATTGAAACTTACCAGAAGCGAGCAGCAGAAGGTCTTTGCCTGTTTCCGAGGGTCGGAAAGCCTGAAGAGGTTGGAAAGGTCATCGCCTCGCTTGCCACGGGGCGGGTCCCCTATGCGACGGGGCAGGTCATTTCGGTCGACGGGGGCATGCTGGTGCCTCGATTCTAACGGTGACGAGATGAAAATTTACTTGCCTGACACTGCTGGCATGCTGCACGACTATGAGTTGACTGGCACTCCTTGTCCGCAATTGAACGCTCCTAGTGCCGCTCCCAGAGTCGTTTATGCCGCTGCGCATGTTGTGGCAGATCCATACACGAACGCCGACCCGTCAGGAGAGCCAGTCCTTGATCTGGAAGCAACGATGCGTTTTCGACGTTATCTTGCCGAGATGGGTTTGGGAATTGCTGAGGCGATGGACACGGCGCAACGCGGCATGGGTTTGAACTGGCCTGCCGCTTTGGAAATCATCCGCTGTACAAGACAGGAATTGCCGAATGCCATGGTCGCGAACGGTTGCGGTACGGACCATCTAGATCCATCGAATGCATGGTCGCTTGACGATTTGCGCACCGCCTACCTGAAGCAGGTGGAGGACGTTCAGGCCGTTGGCGGCCGCGTGATTGTAATGGCATCTCGATCGCTGTCCAGAGTGGCAAAGGATCCGGAGGATTACCTCAGCATTTACGACAGTGTCATATCGGCATGCGATGAGCCGGTCATACTGCACTGGCTCGGAGAAATGTTCGATCCGGAGCTGGCAGGTTATTGGGGAACTGTGTCATTCGAAGAGGCGCTGGGGGTCGTGCTCGCGATAATAGACCAAAACTCCGACAAGATTGACGGCATCAAGATGTCTCTACTCGACAAGAATAAGGAGATCATGATGCGCAGGCGCCTGCCAGAAGGCGTCAGAATGTACACGGGTGACGATTTCAACTATCCCGAGTTGATCGAGGGTGACGATCATGGCTTTTCTCACGCCCTGCTCGGCATTTTTGATGCCATCGCGCCTTGTGCAGCTCTCGCGCTGTCGAAGCTCGCCGACGGGGACGTAGGCGGTTTTCGCGCAGTGTTGGATCCGACCGTCCCGCTTGCGCGCCACATGTTCCGCGCCCCGACGCGCTTTTACAAGAGCGGTGTCGTTTTCTTGGCTTGGCTGAACGGATTTCAGGATCATTTCGTGATGCTTGGGGGCGCTCAGTCACTGCGACCGCTTCCTTATTTTGTGGAAATCTTCAAGATGGCCGACAAGTGCGGACTGCTGAGGGATCCTGAACTGGGCGTGTCTCGAATGAAGGGCTTTCTGAAGTTGTACGGGATTTGACTGTTGCGCGATTTCTCGTCGAACAACTCCCTGCTTTCCCTGAACACGGCAACACTTGGCCACATGCTGGAAGAACATGGCTTCGGCTGGTCTCCAGAGCAGGTCATCGATGCATGTGCTGAACGGGGCTTTGGCGCGGTAACCTTTTGGCGGCGGGAAGTCGGCAATCGTGGAGTTGAGATCGGCAAGCGAGCAAGGGACGCTGGTCTTGAAGTCGACGGTCTCTGCCGCTCGCCGTTTTTGATCGGCCCGCTGGCACCGGACAAGAAATCCGAAGTTCTGAATGATTTCAGGGCGGCAATAGACGTTGCGGCCGACTTGCAGGCCCGCGTGTTGACGGTGGTTGTGGGTGGCGTCATCGAACAGAGCCACTCTATGACAAAAAGCTTGGAACGCGCGAGCGAATTCATTGCGGAAATTACCCCGCATGCAAGCGCCGCGGGCGTTGTCCTGGCGCTGGAACCACTTAACCCAGTCTACGGCGGTGACCGATCCTGCTTGGTCACAGTGAGGGACGCGATAGACATGTGCGAACGGATTGGCGATGCCAATGTGCAGGTTGCTATCGATGTCTATCACGTATGGTGGGATCTCTCGCTTGGTCGGGAACTAAAGCGACTGGGAAGGGAGCGGATCGCCGGATATCATCTCTGCGACTGGCTCGCGGACACCAAAGACGTGCTTCTGGACCGGGGAATGATGGGCGATGGCGTGGCTGACCTGAAGAGCATCAGAGCGGCGGTCGAGAAGGCCGGGTATCGGGGTTTTTGCGAAGTTGAGATTTTTTCTTCAAGAAATTGGTGGAAGCGCGACCCGAACGAAGTTCTCGACGTAATTGTGGAGAGGTTCCAGACCGTTTGCTGAACCGGCATTCCAAATTCATTTCGTGTCGCAATTAAGCGTCGTGTTTAGCTTTGCACAGCAAATTGCGTGTGCCAGCATTCGCGGTTTTGGCAACAATTGAGCAAGAAGTGACCGAATTTGTTCGGTTCAGTTATGGTGATACCGCTAGCGTCCTTGTGCCAAATTTGCGGCAAATGCTCCCGAGTCATAAGACCGCTGCGAAAGCGGTCATTTTGTTCTATATTTCGCCTTCAGGGTCATCCCTGTCTCTACGCCCCGCCGCCCCATGAACCGGGACCGCGCGGCTAGGAAGCGCCGCTTCAGGGTGTCGAAGGTCTGCTCTGTGATCCACCACCGCGACGCCGGCCGGTTTAACCGGCCGGCGGTGCCTTGACAGGGGATGCCTCGGGCCGCCCGGAACATGATCCCCGACTGGATCCCCGCCTCGGCCAGGGAACCTCTGATTTGAGGAGTTTTTCTGGTTTTGGCTGCGGAAACTGCCCCTCCTGGCTGCATCGGCCGGTTTTTTTGCAGCCCGGAAGCCCCAAACGAGCGTTTTCGGGGCGGAACTGCCGCCGGTTCAGCCCCCGCAGGGCCGGTCCGGCAAATTCCGGACACGCTTCTCCCTTGTCACGACAGGTGCGGCTGCGCAATCATCAGGTTCGAGAAGCCCAGAAGCGGCGCAAGCCGCTGCATGTTCCTCTCCAGACCCCGATGGCGAACCATGTCGCAGCCGAACACCCGCTCGCGATCCGGAACGGATGCTCCACCCGCACCCTGGCCTTCGCCGTCTCCGCCTTGGCCGCAGCGCTGACCGGCGCCAGCGTCCGGCGCTGGCCCGGGGGCAGGGCAATCCGCCACGACACCTCGCGATGCGCGTGCTTCGCACGCTTCCCGATCCCGCGATTTCCGGCGTCAGCCCTGACCTGTTTCTCCTCGCCGTGCAGAAGCCGGTCCGAAGGCGTCAGGTGATGAGCGTTGGCGGCCGTTCCCTCCAGATGGTGCACCAGACGCCGGGGGTCGGTGCCGATGTGCAGCTTCATCCCGAAATGCCACCGGTTCCCCTTCCTCGTCCGGTACCTTCTCAAGCATCGCCCCGGCAAGGCGCCGGACGCTCTCCGCCTCGCAAGCCGGTCCTCCATTGCCGGGTCGCTCAGGTTGCAGAACGGCTGAACGCAGTGCACGCGCAGCATCACCAACGGCGGATGCGGCTGTCGCCCCTTGCCGCCGCCCTTCGGACATGCCGGCGCAATGCGGGCCTCCAGGTGCTCCCAGGCATCAGGCCGTCCATCCGCTCCGGAAAGGTCTCGTGGCGCTTCTTGCGATCGCATTCGAGGCTGGCAAAGGTCAATTGCCGAAGGCGCTGCATGTCGTGATCCCCCAAAAGAAAGGCGTGGCGCAAGACAGCGGGCGCACACCGGATGCACAATGCCAAGCCCAAAATCAGGCTGTATTCAGAGGTTCCCTAGGCAAGCGCGGTTGACGGGGCACTTGACAGCCCCTTGTCGGCGAGAACCCGCCGGGCCGTGTAGTTGGCCGCCATGGCCGGGAAGCGCGGCGCCTCGCCCTCCCGTCGGTGCGCGCGAACCCCTTGCAGCTGAAGCGGCAGCAGCTGCCCTTCTTCAGCCATCGGGCGTCCGGATCCGCCGAAAGACGCTCGGACACCGAAACCCCGTGCGCCTCATCCTCGGCCACAACCTCGCTCTGGTGTCGCGGACGCGCCCCGCTCTCCACAACCGCCGCTAGGTCGTGTACTCATTGGTTTTGATCCGGAGACGGATGCAGGCGAGGGCGATTGCGGCGAGGAAGTTTCCTGCGAGCTTGTGATGGCGGGTCGCGATGCCTCGGAAGTGCTTGAGCTTGTTGCAAGAAACGTTCCACGAGGTTGCGTTCGCGGTAGAGGTGATCGGGCACCGAGTGCTGCTCCCGGCGATCCCGTTGGGTCGGGATGTGGGGGCAAGAGCCATGGTCGGCACTGAGTTTGAGGATGGTGCGGGCGTCGCAGCCGCGGTCGGCGACGGTGTCCCGGGCCGGCTCAAGGCCGTCAAGGAGGGCAGGCACGACAGCCTTGTCGGAAGCTTGGCCCGGGGTGAGCGCGAAGCGGCGCGGCAGGCCAAGGCCGTCGACGACGACGTGGATTTTGGTGCTCAGCCCGCCTCGCGAGCGTCCGATGGCGTGATCCGGACCCCCTTTTTCCCGCCCGCGGCGTGCTGGTGCGCAGGACGTGAAAGATCCCGCTGATCGCCCGCCGGTCGTTGACCCGCGGAACGCCCCGCGGCTTGTCAAGCGGCAACGGCGAGATGATCGCCCATTCCGCATCCGTCGGATCGTGCCGGCCTCGCATCCTCAATCTCCCGCTGTTTGGAAGCTTGAATCACATCGGCGCCGAAAAGAAAATCCCTTTTCCTTTATGAGTACACGACCTAGTGCTCACCAATGCGGATTTAGATTCGGTCTGCCTGATTGTGTTGGAACGTCATCGCAGAAAACGAGGTAAAATCTGCATAGGCAGCATCTCTGTGCTATGCGGTCCGTTAGGTGAGCGGCTGTCAAACACGTTATCTTGGTAATGCACACTGCGCTTTCGGGTAGCCGCGAGCTTTTTCAGCCGAGCACTTGGCTCGGCCAGAGACCGAGGCGGTCGCGGTCAACAAGTTTGACATCATTCTCCAGCGCCAATTTCCGCGCACCGCCAGTGAAGCCGCGCGCGTTGGTGATCACGACAAGTTGGGGGTTGCATACATCATAAAAGCCTTTTGCGTGCAGAATTTCACGAACTGCCGTTTCGTCGATCAAGCGGTCGCGATCAACCGTATGCTTTGCTTGGATCATAGCGGTAGTCATGCGTCTGTGACGGCCGCGCAATATCGCGTCCGCGCCGCTGTCGCCGGACCGTGGCGTTTCGGAGGCTTCCCAATCTCCGCTTTCGCGGGCACGGTCTGTGATCCAGTTCTCAAATCCCATCCAGTCGAGATCATCAAGTGTCGCTGGATCAAAAGGTTCCGCGTCGCTCATTCCGGTCACAAGCATTCCGTTGTCGAAGTCACTGTCAATCGGCGGCCACAATGCCGCGCGGGCGAGCAAGGTCTTGCGCCGCATAAGATCGTTCAACACGCAATCGAACGAACGTTCCTGATAGGCCGGATGAATTGCGAGCGGAAGGTGCACGGTTACATCCCGCATCTGACCGATGCGATAGATGCGGTCGTTGCACTGCTCCTCGACGGCGGGATTCCACCAGCGACTGAGATGGATGACATGAGTCGCCGCAGTCAAGGTCAGTCCGACGCCCGCTACGCGGGGCGATAGGATCATAACATCGAAGCCTTTATCGGCTTCCATATGTCGTTGGAACCCCTCAACATATTGCTTGCGTCTCGTAATTGGGGTTGCGCCATTGACGATCCAGACATTGTTGAGCGCGAATTCCGAACGGAGCCATTGCGCTACGAACGCCTGCATACGCCGGTTCTCAGTGAAGATCAGTGCCCGTTCGTTCTGGTCACGAATGCGTGCCAAGATACGCATTGTCGCCTTGAACCGTGCAGCCCGTTTAAAATAAGTGTTGATGTTGTCTTGTGCGGTTTCGGGCGGTTCGGGGTGGAGTGAGACTCCACGAATATGATGCAGCAGCCTGAGCGCCTTGCCGCGCGCGCCATCAGCCAAATAGCACCGAGCTCGTTCATAGGCCTCAGCTTGGGTGTCGGACATTGTCACCGGGTAAAGACGGTAGTCCTTGCGCGGAAGGTCGGCAATCTCGCCTTCCTTGAAGCGCCTTTGCGCGATCGGGGGCCAGATCCGATCTCCGTTCTTCACGGGCTTGAAGAGACGTGCGTGTAGCTCGCGCATACCTTCCTCGGTGACGTTTTGGTAGCGTTCGAGATAATCGCGCAACACACCGAGGCGTCCGGGCTGCTCGGGGCAACCGGGAGCGATTGCGTCCATGATTGCCCAAAGGTCGCCGACATGATTCTCGATCGGCGTACCGGTGAGACCGATCCTGAAGTCGGCCTTGACCGCCCGCGCTGCAAGGGCCTTCAGCGTCCGAACGTTCTTGATTTGCTGAATCTCGTCGAACACAACGACAGAGAAATCGATCCGCCGGAAGCTGTGTTGGTAGCTCGCGAGCGTATCATAGGTAGTCAACAACCAGTATTTGTGACCGTTCCCCTTATCAATAGCTAATTGCAGATTCTTGAAAACGAGGCGCGGTTTACCGTCATCTGTGTCCTTCCCAGCAAGGCCGGGTATTCGCAAGTCCTGAAGCGCTGATCCAAAAACATCAATGCGCGCGCCTAACCCAGTCCCGGTCAAATGCGTTCGTTCCTCCGCTTCCCAAATGCGCAGCAATCCCTTTGGCGCGACGACCAGAGCCGGTTTGCGACTCTCGAAAAGCTCCTTGGCCATGTGCTCTTTCAGCCAAGCTAGGAAGGCGAGCGTCTGGAACGTTTTGCCCAGCCCTTGATCGTCCGCGTTCAACACGCCGAGATGGCCAGCTTTCCATGCCTCGATCTGCCATTTCAGGGCTTTTCGTTGATGGCCCATTAATTTTGATCCCACTGTCCGTGGCGGCACTGCCTCGATACGTGCTTCGCGTGGCGGCCGTTGAGGCGACCATTTTTCCTCGACGAAATTGTCTTTAACGAGGGCCACGGTCGTTGAAGGCGCCCCCGCGTCGTCGTTTTTGCCATCGCCTTTGCCGCCATGGGAATCATCATCTTCTAGCAGCTGTCTTGGTTCTTCGGTTCCGATGACCTGGGCCAACTTGTCGCGTACTTCGTGCGTCGCCGGGATACGTTTGCCTTGGTACTCTACCTTGGATTGTCTCGCTTCGATCGCTTCGGTGACCTTGGCCCGTAATTCTCGCACCGCATCTGCGTCGATGCGCACCCAGACGCCGCCGAGTTCAAGCGCGAATATTTCGGGTAGCCAGACATTCGGGATGTGCGGCAGGAAGTCTAGGTTTGGCCTCTTCCAAAGACCCACTCCGATGGCACGGTCAGCGTATTCTGGTGTCTCGACAAACAGTGCTGCCGCTCGCACTTCGGTTTCTTCATCAATGGTGTCGCCAGTCTCCTGATCCACTTCGATACTGCAATCGCCTGTTTTCTTAGCCAACCGCTCGGCGATAGCCGCACGTGGGTTAGCGGCAAAGGCGCGACGTTCAGTAGGGCTTGCCCGTTGCTTCTCGTGCACCACCTGCAGCGCGGTTTCGAGATCGTCATCGATGATAAGGTAAGAGCTCGAGCCGAGCAGATAACTTCGCTTGGCCGCATCGAAGGCTCGAAATCCCGTATTCTCGTGTTGCTGAAATGCCCGAAGCATTTCCGCTGGAAGCATCCCATCGCTCTCAGTTAGCGGTCGCCCTTCCTCTTCCGCCTTTCGCTTGGCGTCCGCGTCAAACAACACCGGATCGAAGTCCAGATCGTCACCACCGCCGCTGAGTGCCAGAGACAAGGCCGCGCCTGTGTAAATGCGCAGACCCTGAAGGAAGCCACTCATCCTGATCGGGTCGCGTTTATCGTCTATTATTGGATTGAGCAGGCGACGGAACCGAGCGAGAGCAGCCCAGTGATCCGGTAGATCGACAGTGCCGACATTGAAATTGTCAGCTAGTTCGATGGCAGAGTAAAGAGGATCCGGGATGAGAAACGCGCCCTCGGCGGTTTTCAGGAATGCTCCCTGCCGGCGCGTCACGACAGGTCGGCCCGCCTCGAGCCAGCGCGCGGTCAGCTTGAAGTCCGGTGCGCCGATGACTCCGCCCGTTTCGGTGGAGAAGACAAATGGTGGCCGGTTGGGAAGTCCGAGTGCACGTGCCTGACCCGAGTTCAGCGCGGCGACGGCGGCGTGAGTGACAACAATACTGTTATCTTTGAAGCACACAGCCCCAAGATGGTTTTCTCCGTACATGCGCAGCATGCCGAGAGCATCGCAACGAGCCTCGTTGCCAGCGACCCAGTCATCGACGCTCCCAATCTCGGCGGTGCGTCCGAAAAACCGGTGGAGAACGCCGGGTGCCTCACCTTCAGCCGTGAAGACCACGGTTTCATCGTCATAAGTGTGATGGATTCGAGTCAGGAGCGTCATTAAGGAACCTCTGATTTGGGGAGTTTTCTGGTTTTGGCTACGGAAACTGCCCTTCCCGGCTGTGCCGACCCGGCAAATTCCGGACACGCTTCTCCCTTGTCACGACAAGTGCGGCTGGACAATCATCAGGTTCGAGAAGCCCAAAAGCGGCGCGAGCCGCTGCACGTTCCTCTCCAGACCTCGATGGCAAACCATGTCATGGCCGAACACCCGCTCGCGATCCGGAACGGATGCTCCACCCGCGCCCGCACGCTTGCCGATCCCGCGGTATCCAGAGTCACCCCGGACTTGCTCCTCCTCGCCGTGCAGAAGCCGATCCGAAGGCGTCAGGTCGCGACGCTGGCGGCCGTTCCCTCCGGATGGTGCACCAGACCCCGGGGGTCGGTGCCGATGTGCAGCTTCATCCCGAAATGCCACCGGTTCCCCTTCCTGGTCCGGTGCATCTCCGGATCGCGGGCGTTGCTCTCGTTCCCGGTCGACGACGGCGCCGAAATGATGGTGGCGTCAACGATGCCGCCCTCCTTCAGCAAAACCCCCCGCTCGGCCAGGCGGTCCCCGATCTCCCGAACGGCAGGTGCGCCAGTCCTCGGCGCTCCAGCCGGTGGCGGAAGTCGGGATCGTCGTCTCGTCCGGCACCTTCTCAAGACTCACCCTGACAAAGCGCCGGACGCTCTCGGCATCGCAAGCATGTCCTCCATCGCCGGATCGCTCAGATTGCAAAACGACTGAACGCAGTGCACGCGCAGCATCACCGACAGCGGATACGGCTGTCGCCCCTTGCCGCCGCCCTTCGGACACGCCGGCGCAATGCGGGCCTCCAGGCGCTCCCAGGGGATCAGGCCGTCCATCCGCTCCGGAAAGATCTCGCGGCGCGTCCTGCGCTTCTTGCGATCGCATGCGAGGCTGGCAAAGGTCAATTGCCGAAGGCGCTGCATGTCGTGATCCCCCCAAAGAAAGGCGTGGCGCAAGATAGCGGACGCGCACCGGATGCGCAATGACACGCCCAAAATCAGGCTGCATTCAGAGGTTACTTAACACTTTGTTACGCCAATCGCCTATGTGCACAATTCTTTTCGGCTGTTCCGGACCGCTGATTTTTCGAATGTCTTCGCATCTGTATCGTTCCTCGTATGGCTTCAAGGTCGACAGGTTCCCCGATGGAAACACCCACGTCGGGAAGTTGTGAGATCCTTCCACGACCCAATGGTCATCGATCTTCATGATCAACAAGCATTTCATTCGGTCACACCGTTTCAAAGACTCGTTTTGGGCGAACTTCAGACTGGCGCCTTCTCGCTCATGATTGAGAAGACGTGCGATGACCGCGCCGGGCTTACTAAGAGCAAACCACGCTTGTGAGAGGCGGTCCTCCTTGAACAACTCGACCCACAGTTTTTTTCGATCGGGCCACATGTGCGAATGATCCACCTTTGTGACGATATCGAAGAACACCTCGACTGTCTCTTCGGCCAGCCACCTCAGAATCACGCGTCTGGCCCCGTCCGAACATGTGGGCCAGACGCCAACGTCATTGATCCGTAGATCTTCATAGGCGGTGATCAAACGGGTTTTGATAGTATTCTTCAGTTTCTGGCTGGGGTCGCGCGCATTCCAAGGCTTTAGCAAGACGTTGATTGCCGTACCAGCAGCCAGGCCCTGAAGCGGCTTCCAGTCGCCTCCGGGGTTCAGCCAATCGAGCAGCTTTTCGATGGCTTCGGGTTCGCCGTCCGCGACACGTGGCGCCAGCTTCGATACGAAATGCCGATGCGCCAACTGCATTAGCCCACTTCCATGCGGCGCCTCCAGACCCTCCTTGCGCAAGGCATGAAAAGGATTGGGCTCCGCTTCCATGTGCGCTGCGATCGTTTGATGCGGTGCCGCGTCGATGTCGAAAACGCGAAAATGGCAGACCAGTCGGCTGATCGGCAAACCCATTTCTTGCCAACATGTTTTCAAGACTCCGGCCAGTTTGCGCGTCAATTCTGACTGCGGATCGAACGTCTCAAGATATTTTCGGAACATGGCGCGAATATAGGTGTGGTGTGCACCCGGGCCAATTTGGAAAAGCAAGAAATCGAGCAAGTCGCCAAATCGCTGCTCCCGCCACAGACCGTCACCGAGAAACGCGCTTGCCGTTCGCATAACATCCGCCCAGTAGAATTTTTGCCAATCCTTGTCGCGGCGCCGGCGATCCATCTCCTCAGCTAGCTTCAGGGCCAGTGCCTTGTCATCGGTTTCGGGGACAGTCTCCACATTCGGCCAGCAGCGACGTATCTCTTCCGCTGCACGGTGTGCGGCCACGGGCGCCGCTGGCATTCGCGGCAGCAGTGGCAACCGCTCCTGTGTCAAGAGTTCCGACAGCGGGGTCAACGAGCTTCCTCTTCTACAATCGGTGGTAGATTCTGGCGGTTCCGTGACAGCCGGTTGCGGATCTCCTCGACCTCGCGGAGATTTTGCGGCGTCTGGAGTATTATACGGATGTCGATCCGTCGGTTCGTGGCCCGCGCTTCGGTGCTGTCGCCACGGTCGATGGGCCGCATGGCGCCATAGCCAGCGAACGAGAGAACCGGTTGCCCATGAAGATTGAGGAACTTCATCAGCTCGGGCCGGTAGCGGTCAGTCACAGCGCGCAGGGTCTCAGCGCCGCGGCGGGCGGAGAGATCACGGTTGTCCAGCATCTTCTCTCGGTCACGAAGCGGTCTGCTGAGCGGGACATCATCGGTATGCCCTTCGATCTGGATAGTTTCGATGGCGGCAAATGCACCCTCACAGTTTACCTCAAACGTGGCCCGGTCACCCACCGTGTAGCAGGGGAGCGTGTCGGCAAGCGCATCGCCTACCGCGTGCGACACTCGTTCGGCCGTGCTGTCGGGACGAATCCGCCATTGCCCGGATTTGAACATGTCGTCGCCGCGAAAGCGGATTACGCCGTCGTCGGTTACCACCGTTACGCGGACTCCCGGAAGTAGTTGACGAATACGCTCTGCCAAGCGCTCCAGAATAATAGCCCGCGCGGATGACACTTTCTCAAGATAGTCGGCAAGCGGATCCGGCGTTTCCAACTCCGCGATACGCTCCAGCAATCGCTCGGCTTTGAGCTTGAGGTCAAACATATCTTGCTTGAGTTGGTCAATTCGTGCCGTGAGCGACCGCGCAATGGCTTGCGCCGATTCAAGCTTTTCCCGAAGGTCCGCTTCCGAGAGGCGCAACATGGCGATTGCCTGGTCTTTTTCGGCAAGCATCCCCTTGAGTCGGTCGATCTCGGCAACCCGCGAGGTGGCGAGTTCCCGCGCTGTGTCGCGCTCGATCCTGATGGCTTCAAGGTTTTCCGTGAGTTGGTCAATTCGTGCCGTGAGCGACCGCGCAATGGCTTGCGCCGATTCAAGCTTTTCCCGAAGGTCCGCTTCCGAAAGGCGCAACATGGCGATTGCCTGGTCTTTTTCGGCAAGCATCCCCTTGAGTCGGTCGATCTCGGCAACCCGCGAGGTGGCGAGTTCCCGCGCTGTGTCGCGCTCGATCCTGATGGCTTCAAGGTTTTCCGTGAGTTGGTCAATTCGTGCCGTGAGCGATCGCGCAATGGCTTGCGCCGATTCAAGCTTTTCCCGAAGGTCCGCTTCCGAGAGGCGCAACATGGCGATTGCCTGGTCTTTTTCGGCAAGCATCCCCTTGAGTCGGTCGATCTCGGCAACCCGCGAGGTGGCGAGTTCCCGCGCTGTGTCGCGCTCGATCCTGATGGCTTCAAGGTTTTCCGTGAGTTGGTCAATTCGTGCCGTGAGCGACCGCGCAATGGCTTGCGCCGATTCAAGCTTTTCCCGAAGGTCCGCTTCCGAAAGGCGCAACATGGCGATTGCCTGGTCTTTTTCGGCAAGCATCCCCTTGAGTCGGTCGATCTCGGCAACCCGCGAGGTGGCGAGTTCCCGCGCTGTGTCGCGCTCGATCCTGATGGCTTCAAGGTTTTCCGTGAGTTGGTCAATTCGTGCCGTGAGCGACCGCGCAATGGCTTGCGCCGATTCAAGCTTTTCCCGAAGGTCCGCTTCCGAAAGGCGCAACATGGCGATTGCCTGGTCTTTTTCGGCAAGCATCCCCTTGAGTCGGTCGATCTCGGCAACCCGCGAGGTGGCGAGTTCCCGCGCTGTGTCGCGCTCGATCCTGATGGCTTCAAGGTTTTCCGTGAGTTGGTCAATTCGTGCCGTGAGCGACCGCGCAATGGCTTGCGCCGATTCAAGCTTTTCCCGAAGGTCCGCTTCCGAGAGGCGCAACATGGCGATTGCCTGGTCTTTTTCGGCAAGCATCCCCTTGAGTCGGTCGATCTCGGCAACCCGCGAGGTGGCGAGTTCCCGCGCTGTGTCGCGCTCGATCCTGATGGCTTCAAGGTTTTCCGTGAGTTGGTCAATTCGTGCCGTGAGCGACCGCGCAATGGCTTGCGCCGATTCAAGCTTTTCCCGAAGGTCCGCTTCCGAAAGGCGCAACATGGCGATTGCCTGGTCTTTTTCGGCAAGCATCCCCTTGAGTCGGTCGATCTCGGCAACCCGCGAGGTGGCGAGTTCCCGCGCTGTGTCGCGCTCGATCCTGATGGCTTCAAGGTTTTCCGTGAGTTGGTCAATTCGTGCCGTGAGCGACCGCGCAATGGCTTGCGCCGATTCAAGCTTTTCCCGAAGGTCCGCTTCCGAGAGGCGCAACATGGCGATTGCCTGGTCTTTTTCGGCAAGCATCCCCTTGAGTCGGTCGATCTCGTTGCGAGCCACGGACAACTCTGTTGCTAGCATGTCATACTGGTCTTGTGAAACCATGTCTTCTGGCTTGAACTGGGTCGCGAAGAATGCGAGAAGAACCAGAATGACGAACAGGAACGAGACGGTTAAGTCCGTCATTGAGACGAACGTGGACTCAGCTTCTTCGTCATGCCGTCGGTTGTATCCGCTCGCGAACGCCATTGGAGGTTACTCGTCAAGCCGAGGCGTGAACGGTTCGGCCTGAGCAATAACCGCCTGCAGCCGGTTGAGCGCCTTTCCAAATTCTGTGTTCAAATTTCGCTCGAATGCTCCGATCTCATCGATGCTGGATCGGACGGCGGTCTCGATCTTCTGGAACGCGTTGCCAAGGTTACGATCAATTTGGTCATAGCGATCAAAGATGTTCCTGAATTCTCCCACGGCATTTTCGAGAGAGCCAAGCGCTTCCCGCATCGTGGTCCGTGATGCCTCGATCGCTTCCCGTGTGCTGCGCATGACGGATTCTGTGTGTTCAGTCGTCCGGCGCATAGCTTCGGACGCCTCTTCTACTCGGCTGCCCATGGTTTGGCTCGCAGCCTCGATCCCGGTCACCGCGTCGCGAACGGGAGCGGCGGCGGCGGCGAGTATCTGTGACGAGCGTTCGAGTCCTTCATTGGCTGACATTACAGCGATGGTGCTATTCCCAACGGAATCCGTGTACTGCCCGACCCGGTCTGAAGCCTTTTCAACGCTGGAAGCAAAGTTCTGAACCCTCTCAACGAGTTCGTTCATGGGATTGAGCAGGTCGGCACGCATTGTGGCAGTGGCTGCAGCGATGCCGGACGCCATCTCTTGACCGGCCCGCTCAATTTCACGCCCACCGGCCTCGGCCGACTTCACTACGCTTACCTGAACGGTGTCCTGTAGCACCTTGGCTGCGTTGGCCATTGCACGGCTCGCATCTCCGATTTGGCGAGCACCATCAGTGGATGTGTCCCGGATCTGTTGGAGTGCTTCATTCATTTCTTGAAGCATCATTTCTGACGCTTCGTTAAATGTTTGCGCAACTTCCCTTGATGACCCCGCCATCGCGGTCTCCAAATTGCCTATCTGGCACGCGAGAGCCTTTACTGCATCGTCGATGTGCGCACCCATCGTGCTCCCCGACTGATCGAGCCGCTCTGTGACGCTTTCAAGGCTACGCGATACATCGCCGATGGCTCTGTTCATCGCCTGAACCGAATTTTGGATCCCGTTCGTGAGCTGTGCGCTCACGTTATCAGCCATAGATTCGATGCCTTCGCCGGTGCTTCGCGAAAGATTAGCCATCGCTGGCGCCATGGCCTGCACGATTGACGCGCGGATCGTTTCTGGCAGGTCCTCCCGGAGCGGTTTCGCGATCTGCGCCACCAGTTCGGTGCAGAAGGATTTCAGATGGTCGGTCTGTTCCTTGGCGTGATGCAGCAAATCGCCAAGCAGTTTCTGTTCGGTCAAGAAAGCACAGCCGTTCTCTATGTCGGTGCTAAGGAGATGCAACGCTTTATCGGTCCACCTCGCGACGCACCGCAACACCAAGGTGAAAACGATCGAGCACAACAGCCCTGTCAATGACATAATGAATTTGGCTCCGGCGATTCGAAGCAGCGTTTTCAGTCCGTCGGTCATAGTGACGTCGCCGTCCGCTGTTGCGCTATCCAGAATCTGACTGGTTTGATCAAGGGCGGCAACGAGTCCGAGAAAGGTTAGAAACAGGCCTACGGAAACAAACAGTGCCGGGACTTGCCGCCATATTCCTCGTTCCAAGCCAAGTTGCTCGCGGGCGAAAAACACAGTTGGGTGCACCGTGTTGTGCAGTTTATCAGTTCCACGTTCCGGTAAGATAGTTGTCTCTCTGAATTCCGTCCAAGCATTCGCTAGGTGCTGACGCCATGGTTCCTTGCTTTGTTTGAGTTTCTTAAAGCGGCTGTCGATGTCTAGCAGACGTTCACCTGTAATATGTCCGCCTGTGCCACCAAGGATTGAACGGCATGCACTGATGGCGTGCCGGAATCTCCAAGCAACGATAACATGCCAAATCGAGAGCATAGCCAGAGCCGCGAGCAGTACCATCGATATCCACCCAGGCGTAGCCTCCCCGGTTAGCCAAGCGGCGAGATCGAGGATCCGTTCGATCATCCACTTGCCATTTTCGTTGGCAAACCACATGTCGGGATTGAATGAATTCATTACAGAGCCTCTGATTTTTGGGGATTTTTTTTGGGGTTTTGGCTGCGGGAGTCGCTCTTCTTAGCTGCGCTGGTCGGTTTCCCGCGGTCCGGAAACCCCGGATGCGCGTTCCCGGGGCGGAATTGCCTCTAGTTCAGCCCCTGCAGGGCCGGTCCGGCAGATTCCGGACGGACCGGTCCCTTATCACGGCAAGTGCGACTAGGCAGTCATCAGGTTCAAGAAACTTGGGAGCGGCACGAGCCGATGCATGTCTCTCTCCAGCCCCCGGTAGCGCACCCTGTAGCCGAGCGGCCGCCTTATGACCCGGAACGGATGCTCCACCCTCGCTCTCTCCAGCCTCGTTCTGGCAAGGTGCCGAATGCTCCCGACCTTATGGAGCAAGTCCTCCATCGCCGGATCGCTCGGATTGCAGAACGGCTGAACGCAGTGTACGAACAGCATTGCCGGCAGTGGATGCGGTTGCTGTCCCTTGCCGCCGCCCCTGGGACAGGTCGGCGCAATGCGGGCTTCTAAACATGCCTAGGGGATCGGGCTATCCATCCACTCCGGAAAATCTCGCGGCGCGCCTTGCGCTTTCTGCTGTCATTTTCAAGGCTCGGTGACTGAAGGTGCTTCATGATATGATCCCACAAAAAGAAGATGCAGAGTAACATGCCATGCACGTCCCAGATGCACAATACCACGCCCATAATCGGGCTATACTCAGAGGTTTCTTACGATTCATCCACCGATTGCTAGTGCACTGGGACGCAATTTTTCGATGCAGGCTTTCTGATAAATGGGCCATTCAGACAATCAATTTGGCTCTGTTCGTATTTCGCAGGCGTGTGTGCTATACTGGTTTCTGACTTGCATTGACCATGGGGAGCGGAACAATGGATCGGGCACGGTTTCGGGACTGGTTTTCGTGAATCGATGAACTGACGGCGGCGCAGTGCCGCAAGGTTGCTGCGGTTCTGTCGGACCCACCGGAGGGCGAGGCTTCGCTGGCGGCGATCGAACTGGGGGTCGGCGAGGAGCGCCGCTGTCCGCACTGCGGCAGCGGCGGCGCGGTGTCCCGGGGCAAGTCGCGCGGTCTGTGCCGCTATCGCTGCAAGTCCTGCGGCCGGACTTTCGGCGCCCTCATCGGCACGGCTCTGTCCGGGCTTCACCGCAAGGAGCGGTGGCTGTCCTTCGCCGCGTCGCTTGCCGAGAGCGTCCCCCGCTCGCCGGCGAGCGGGGGCGCGGGGCCGTGCACATCCAGACGGTCAACAGTCGCCACAGCCAGATCAAGGGCTTCCTGCGACGCTTCCGCGGCATCGCCACCAAGTTTCTCGACAGCTGTCCGAGGCGGTTCCATCTCGTCGCGCTCGGCAGGCATCCATCGCCAAGAGCCTGCCTCGCAGCCGCCAGCGCCAGAACATGCCTGCGAATCACGAATTGAGCCATCAATTTAAAGGGCAAAGCATCCGATATAAGAGCCTGCCATCGATCAAAGGCACCTTATGCCAAACTGCTCGGCCATCTCTGAAGTCCATCTCTACGGCGTGCTAGATAGTGTCGTCATGAGTGATGTTTATCTGCATTGTCTGTCGAACTCACTCGATGTTTTTTGGAGGCGAATCATGGGAATGGCTCATCGGCGTCATGACATTTCGGACAGGGTCTGGCCGTTGCTGGAGCCTCATCTGCCTGGCCGAGCGGGAAGTTGGGGTGGCGCAGGACAACCGACGGTTCATCAATGCGATCTTCCGGGTTCTGCGCACCGACGCTCCCTGGCGTGATTTGCCGCCAGACTGTGGAGACTGGAAAAACACCCATCGTCGGTTCCGTCGCTGGCGGGACAAGGGTCTCCGGAGGGCGTTGCCGGAGCATCTGGTGGATGAGCCGGACGATGAGTGGCTGATGATTGACGCCAGTCATCTCAAGATGCATCCCCCTGCGAGCGGTGCGGTCGGTGGCAATCAGGCGATGGGTCGCGCAAAAGGGGGCTGAACGCGAAGCTGCATCTGGCTGTGGACGCGCAGGGGATGCCAGTGCAGGTGCTGGCGACCGAGGGGACGGCAGCGGATTGCCGTCAAGCGGTCGAGCTGATTGAAGGGATGGATGCCGAGCATTTGCTGGCGGACAAGGCCTGCGACACGAATGCCATCCTGTCTTGTTGCGAGGAGCATGAAGTCATTCCAGCGGTTCCGCCGAAGCGCAGCCGCAAGCGCCCCGGAGCGCATGATGCCGATCTCTGCCGGCACCGGCATTTGGTGGAGAACGCCTTTCCGTGGCTCAAGCGCTGGCGTGGAATTGCCACGCGATGCGCCAGGAATGCCGCATCGTTTCTTGCCGCGGTGCAGGTCCGGTGTCTGGCGCTCCAGGCCGGCATTTCATGACGACACTATCTAGGGAACCTCTGAATACAGCCTGATTTTGAGCGTGTCATTGCGCATCCGGAGCGCCCGCTATTTTGCGCCACGCCTTTTTTTGGGGGGGGGATCCTGACATGCAGCGCCTTCAGCAACTGACCTTTGCCAGCCTCCAATGCGATCGCAAGAAGCGCAAGACGCGCCGCGAGATCTTTCTGGAGCGGATGGACGGCCTGATCCCCTGGGAGCGCCTGGAGGCCCGCATTGCGCCGGTGCATCCGAAGGGCGGCCGCAAGGGGCGACAGCCGCATCCGCTGTCGGTGATGCTGCGCGTGCACTGCGTTCAGCCGTTCTGCAACCTGAGCGACCCGCTGATGGAGGACCGGCTTGCGAGGCGGAGAGCATCCGGCGCTTTGCCGGGGCGGTGCTTGAGAAGGTTCCGGACGAGACGACGATCCCGACTTCCGCCACCGGCTGGAGCGCCATGGACTGGCGCACCAGCTGTTCGGGATATCAGGGCTCGCCTGGCCGAGCGGGGGGTTTTGCTGAAGAAGGGCACCATCGTTGACGCCACCATCATCTCGGCGCCGTCGTCGACCAGGAACGAGAGCAACGCCCGCGATCCGGAGATGCACCAGACGAAGAAGGGGAACCGGTGGCATTTCGGGATGAAGCTGCACATCGGCACCGACACCCGGGGTCTGGTGCACCATCTGGAGGGAACGGCCGCCAACGTCGCGACCTGACGCCTTCGGGCAAGCTTCTGCACGGCGAGGAGGAGCAAGTCCGGGGCGACTCCGGATACCGCGGGATTGGCAAGCGCGCGGAGCACGCGCATCGCGATGTGTCGTGGCAGATTGCCATGCCCCCGGGCCAGCGCCGGACGCTGGCGCCGGGCAGCGCCGCGGCCAGGGCGGAGACGGCGAAGGCCCGGGTGCGGGCGCGGGTGGAGCATCCGTTCCGGATCGTCAAGCGGGTGTTCGGCTTCGACATGGTTCGCTATCGGGGTTTGGACAAGAACGTGCAGCGGCTTGCGCTGCTTCCGGGCTTCTCGAACCTGATGATTGCCCAGCCGCACTTGCAATGACAGGGGAGAAGTGTGTCCGGAATTTGCCGGACCGGCCCTGCGGGGGCTGAAGTGGCGGCGGTTTCGCCCCGAAAACGCGCATTTGCGGCTTCCGGACCGCCGAAAACCGACCGGTGCAGCCGGGAAGGGCAAATTCCGCAGCAAACCCCAAAAAAAACCTCCAAATCAGAGGTTCCCTAGGCAATGGGCCTGACCGCAACCGCCGAGTGGGAGAAATGAAAAGCGATCATGCTGATGTCCAAAGCAAATTATAGCCTTTGCGCAACTTGAGAACAAGTGAGCAAGAATGCATGGCTTCGCCGGAAAAGCCCGGCACCTGCGATGTGTGCACTTGAAGCGAAAATTGAAAGGATTTAACAAGGGTTGAAGCATCGGGAGAAGCAAATGACGAAGCCCGTGATTATTACCTGCGCAGTCACCGGCGGAATTCACACGCCGACAATGTCGCCGCATTTGCCTGTCACCCCGTCGGAAATTTCAACCGCTTCAGTGGATGCGGCTGAAGCCGGAGCGTCCATAATCCATTTGCATGCCCGAGACCCGCGCACTGGCAAGCCAGACCCGAGCCCCGATACCTTTATGCAGTTCCTGCCCTCAATCAAGCAGGGTTGTGCGGCCGTGCTGAACATCTCGACCGGTGGAGGGCTCGGAATGACTCGCAAGGACAGACTCCGCGCTGCCATGCGGGCGAGTCCGGAAATGGCGTCGCTCAACGTCGGCTCAATGAATTTCGGTCTGTTTCCGTTGCTTAGCAAATACAGTGAGTGGAAGCACGATTGGGAACCGAAATATCTCGATATGACTCGGGACTTCATTTTTCGGAACACGTTTGCCGACATCGAATACATTCTGAAAGAGCTTGGACAAGTACACGGAACTCGCTTCGAATTTGAGTGCTATGACTTGGGACACTTGTACAACCTTGCCCATGTGGTTGATCAAGGATGGGTCGAACCGCCATTCTTCGTGCAAATGGTCTTCGGAATTCTGGGCGGGGTAGGGGCTGAATTGGAGAACCTCACACACATGCACATGGTCGCGGACAGGCTCTTCGGCTTGAACTACGAGTGGTCGGTGCTCGCTGCGGGACGGCACCAGATGCCGTTTGCGACGCAGGCCGCAATGCTCGGCGGGAATCTGCGCGTAGGACTGGAAGACAGCCTGTATATTGGGCCTGGAAAAAAGGCGACGTCCAATGCCGAACAGGTGCAGAAGATTCGGACGATAATCGAAAATCTAGGTTTGACCATTGCGACACCAGAACAAGCCCGAGAGCGACTCGGACTGAAGGGAGGAGACCGCGTAGCGTTTTAGCTTAAAGCAAAGTGGGGTGGTCCATCTTCGCTGTAACCTGCCCTGGATTGATTGCCTGTTTCTGTGCTGCGACCATGGTGCATTGCCTTTGGCGTTGAATAGGGTGACGCAGTCTTTGAACTTGCCGCGTCTGGGCACTATCTCTTAGTCGCTGGGTCTCGCTCGGAGAATGGTGATTCCCACAGAAACAACCTTTCCCCCCCCTGACTAAATTGAAGAGAGAAGATATTCACGATGCCCCGACAACACCCGGAAGTTCTGAAATTTCTGCTTTCACGGCGTTCGCGTCCGATGGTCACGCTTTCAGACCCGGTTCCGACTCGCGATCAGCTTGCCACGATTCTCTCTGCTGCCGCGCGTTCACCGGATCATGGGGCGCTTGTGCCATGGAGATTCATCGTTTTGGAAAAGCCCGCGCTGCCAAGACTAGCGGTACATCTTCGCGAACGCGGAGAAGTACTGGGAAAGAGGCCGTCGTTGCTTGATCGCGCAGTAGAGGTGTTTTCCAATGCAGGGCTGATTGTCGCTGTGGTTTCCTCTCCAAACTTAGATGCAAAGATTCCGCAAATTGAGCAGACGCTTTCAGCAGGAGCTGTCTGTCTTTCATTGCTGAACGCTGCGCTGGCGGCAGGGTGGGGGGCCAACTGGGTAACCGGATTTGGGGCACACGACCCAGACTTCCGCGAGACGTCTTTGGGGTTGCAGAAACACGAGATAGTGGCAGGATTCGTTCATATCGGAACAGAGACGTTGGTTCCCCCGGAACGACCTCGTCCAGACATTGATGCAATAACGACATGGGTGTCGAGTTAACGATCCACGGAGAATTCAGTTTGCGGGAGGCAAGTCAGAATCTTGAGTCTAGCATCATTGAGCATCAACAGGTCGGCACAGCCTTGGATTTTTGCTGCCATTGCTTCTGCGGTCATTTTGGTGATTCTTTCAATTTGGCATCTTGACCAGCTCCTGACAACGGCGGCATTTGTAGGCAAGAGCCTTGTTGACGTTGCTCCTCTCGTAATCCCTGGAATATTCTTGGCTGCGTGGGTGAGTGCTAGCGGCGCGGGTGATCGAATATCGGAGAAGCTGAGCGGGCACCTGCTTCGCGCGGTGCTCGTGGCATCCTTGATTGGAGCCGTTACGCCTGTATGCGGAGTCACGGTGCTGCCGCTAATGGTTGGGTTGCTACGGGCCGGTGTACCGCTTGCCCCGGTCATGGCATTCTGGTTGTCGTCCCCGGTCACGGACCCGGCGATGCTAGCGGCAACTGGTGCCATGCTTGGGCTTGGCTTTGCCGTCGGAAAGACCATTTCCGCATTTGGGATCGGCTTGATGGGCGGGTTAGCGACAGGATTGCTATCCGGCAGGACTTGGATCGATCAACCACTCCAAGACAACCGACTCGTTCAAGGAATTTCGCGGAATGGATGCGAAGAAACTTCTGGCTTCCTCGCAGCGGTCTGGAGGTCGGCGGAACACCGGAAACGGTTTTGGCAAAATGCTTTGGCAACAACTCGGCTCATGCTGATTTGTCTCATCCCGGCTTTTTCCGCTGAATATGCGCTTGGCATGCTCCTGCGACCGGAAGCTTTGGCGGCATTTGTCGGGGAAGCCGCTTGGTGGGCGGTTCCTGTTGCCGTGTTTGTGGGAGCACCCGCGTATCTGGACGGATTTGCGGCACTTCCCTTGACAAGGGGATTAATGGATCACGGCATGTCCGCGGGGGCGGCAATGGCATTTCTTGTTTCGGGTGGGATTGTCAGCATTTGGGGTGCAATAGCAGTTTTCCCAGCGTTGAGGCTCAAGCCCTTTGCATTGTATATCGGCGTTGCATTGGCTGGTTCTCTCGCATCGGGATGGTTTTTCGAACTGGCTGTCTAGCAAAGAGCTTTTCTTGGCTGATTCCTGCAATCTGGCCATGCACTAACGAGGCAACATTGACTGAACCGTGTCGAAGGGGTTGTTGCGTAGTGCACCAAGGTTTGGGCACTGTGGCGATTGCCAGGGTGTCCCGATAAGACCAGACGCTGCGTCTAGCGCTGGCAAGAGCGCTTCAGGCAGGAAGGTGTGGATGGCCTGCTTCGGGACAGGAAGGCATGCACGTTCGGCAACCAGCCGGTGGCGTCCGGGAAAGTTGACGAAGTCACGCGACTGACCCAAGTGTCGCCTTCGGACGGTGCACGCGAAGGTGAAAACAATCGGCCTGGCCGCCTCGACCGTGTGGATGATCTGGCGGGTACACGACTTGATGGTGCATCTCAGGCAGCAGCTCAAGCTTTCCGGCGATCCTGACTCTGTCAACCTGTCAAGAGGCTGACCGACATGGGCGGCCTGTACATCAACTTCGATCTCCCACGCCTCGTGCATGTCTTGCGGGGAAACTTGACTGGCATTGCTGGCCGCAAATTGGGCAAGGTCCTAAACTTGCGCGACTAACCATACTGGCCATCGCCCCATCGTCCAAAGAGATCGATGTCTTCAATCGACACGATACCCGACGCAATCACAGCGCATACGGGAAGCCAGATCAAAAATGCGGCGATCGATGTCCATCGAACCTTGGCCTTCAGCATCGGATTGGTTGGGGCCGACGCAGGCGTTCCCTTGTCGGTCTTGCCCGATTCTTCCTGAGACTGGATTTTCTGCGGAAGTGCAACGAACAGACACATGAACCAGATAACAGCATAAAGCACTAAAGCGGATGCGATTGACATCGCTAGACCTCTTCCAGCTCAATCAAGGTTCCGTCAAACTCCTTCGGGTGTATGAACATTACCCGTTTTCCATGAGCTCCGATTTTGGGCGCACCGCCCAAGACCGTATTGCCCCGGCTGACGAGCCGGTCCCGCGCGGCCCCGATATCTGGAACTTCGAAACAGACATGGTGAATTCCACCCGACGGGTTCTTGCCGAGAAACCCCAAGATTGGACTGCTGTCCCCAAGAGGCGAAAGCAACTCGATTTTGGTTCCTGGCAACTCGACGAACACGACGGACACACCATGTTCGAGTAGGTGCTTGGGAGCCGACACGACTGCACCGAGACTGTCCCGATATTTGGACGCAGCGGACTCCAGATTCGGCACCGCGATGGCAACATGATTCAGTTTGCCGATCAATTTCTAGCCGCCGCGTTTACTTTCAATCAGCTTCAGAGCATCGACCATGGTGATTGATTCAGGATCAACGTTCTTGGGTATCGTCGCGTTGATGCGGTTCCATTTTATGTAAGGCCCGTATCTGCCATCCAACACGACAACGATGCCGCCGTCGGATGGGTGCTCGCCGAGCTCCTTGATCGGTTTCACGGATGGGCCGCCACCTCCGGCACGTTTTTGATCGATAAGGGCGACCGCTTGAAGAAGAGATATCTCGGCGGGATTCACGTCTTTCGGAATTGTGGCATTTATTTTGTTCCAGCTGACATAAGGTCCGTACCGTCCGTCAAAGACCTGAACATCACCTTCCTCGCGAGGGTGTGGGCCTAGATCCCTAACTGCTCTTCGCGACGCCCGTCCGCTGCCTCGGCTGCGCTTCTGGGCGAGCAGTTCCATTGCTCGATTCATTCCAATCGTCAATATTTCAGATGCAGGCACATTCGCATATGTGTTGCCCTGGCGGACATATGGACCGTAACGCCCAATGTTTGCTTGGATTTCCTGCCCGTCCAAGTGCTTTCCTAAGTCTCTCGGCAGGGCGAGAAACTTCAGGGCGATTTCCAGGTCAATGGATGCAAGATCGAATTCTTGCGGTACGCTGACGCGTTTCGGTGGGGGATTGCCATCTTGTGCTGAGCCCAACTGCAAGTATGGGCCGTATCGACCGGTTCGCAAGGTGACAGGAAGTCCGTCCGGTCCGAAACCTAGGTCCGTTGTGGATGGCCTGTCGTTCATGATGGAATCCTTGCCTGTCGTCATTGTTGCGTTGAAGTGACAATCCGGATACCGCGAGCAGGCGAAAAACGGCTTGGATTTCCTGAACGTCTTCAGGGTCAGAAGGCCCATTCTGCATTCGGGGCATGTTCTGCTTGAGCCATTGTTTCCGTCCGTCGGAAAGTAGACCGGTGCAAGCATCTCGGACAATTCCGCGCTGATTGCCGAGTTTTCGAGTTCCATCGTTTCGGATATATGTTCCGCAAACTCCTTCCAGAACCCGGTTAAGACATCAAGTCTGGTCGTCCGGCTGTTGGCAATGCCGTCAAGCTCTGCCTCCAGTCCCGCCGTAAAGCCGTAATCGACATACTGGCCAAAGTAGTTGCACAGGAAGACTGAAACCAGCCGGCCGATTGCCTCGGGAACCAGCCGTTTCTTTTCCTGGCGAACGTATCCGCGATCCTGAATCGTGGTCACTATCGAAGAATAGGTGGAAGGGCGCCCAATCCCCAACTCAACCATTTTCTTGATGAGTGCCGCTTCGGTGTAACGCGGAGGCGGAGTCGTGAAGTGTTGCTTGGGAATGAGCTTGCGCTGCTCCAGAGCCTCACCTTGCTTAAGCGACGGAAGTTCCTTGCTGTCCTCGGCATCCTTGTCGTCTGTTCCTTCTTCGTAAATCCGCAAGAATCCGTCGAAGACTGCAACCCTGCCGGTCGCCCGCAGCCCGATGTATCCATCGCTGGACTCGATTTCGGCAACGGTGTTCAAGAATTTTGCCGACTGCATCTGGCTGGCCACCGTACGATTCCAGATCAGAGAGTAGAGTCGCCCCTGATCTTCATCGGTGGACTGAAAGCTCTTTGGATCGATGTCGACACTTGTCGGACGAATGCACTCATGCGCTTCTTGGACGTTCTTTGCCTTGTTCTTGTATTTGCGAGCGCTTTTGGGGAGGTAATTGCTTCCGAAACGCTTGCCAATCTCCTCGCGGACGGCTGTGACCGCTTCAGGAGCCATGTCAATTCCATCGGTCCGCATGTAGGTTATTCGTCCGGCTTCGTAGAGCTTTTGTGCCGCTGACATCGTTCTGCGCGGGTTGAACCCGAATTTCCTGCTGGCCTCCTGCTGCAGCGTCGCAGTCACGAAAGGAGGCGATGGACTTCGGGTCTTTAACTTGGATTCGATGGTCGCAACGGACAATTCACGCGCCTTGATCTCGCCCATGGCGCGTTCGGCCGATTCCTTGTCGGGCAGGCTGAACTTCGCGAGCTTTTTTCCGCCAAGCTTGGTCAGGCGCGCAACGAACTCTTCTTTGCGGGAATTGGAGAGTTCCGCGTCAACGGTCCAGTATTCCCGCTCCTTGAATGCCTCGATTTCGGCCTCGCGCTCAACGATGAGGCGAACGCAGACCGACTGCACCCTGCCAGCGGACCGCGCGCCCGGAAGTTTCCGCCACAGCACTGGCGAAAGCTTGTAGCCGACGAGGTAGTCTAGGGCGCGTCTCGCCAGATAGGCCTCGACCAGCGCCATGTCCATTCCGCGCGGCTGTTCCATCGCTTCTTGAACGGCGGACTTGGTGACGGCGTTGAACACGACGCGTCTTGTCTCTCCGTTGAGTTTCAAGCCTCTTCGCTTCTTGAGAACCTCCCTGACGTGCCAACTGATCGCCTCCCCTTCGCGGTCGGGGTCCGTCGCAAGGATCAGTTCCCCGTCAGCTTTCTTGAGCGCGTTTGCAATATTGCTGATGTGCTCCCGCGATTTGGCGGGAATATTCCACTTCATGGCGAAGCCGTTTTCGATCTCCACGGACCCGTCTGATTCTGACAGGTCCCTTACATGCCCGAATGACGCAACAACATCGTAGCTGCTCCCCAGGTATTTCCTGATCGTCTTTGCCTTGGCGGGAGATTCAACGACAACGACAGGCATGGGCATTCCTTGATTTGGCACCGATTGTTCGGCGTGGGAGCTTCTGGTCGGCGAACCGCGTTGCATTGGGCGCGAGTTGGAAATTCGAGTGCATGCGATTCCGCTTCAGGTGCTGGAAACTCGGCGAGAACGCAAATTCTTATCGCCAAAAACGCGCGCCTGTCAATGAGTCTGAGCGACAGTCGGAAAGCGACGCCATCTGGACGAGTTCACCGTTGGCAATCTCGCACTTGACTTTTCTGGCCCGACCGCGTTGTTCGGGTTGCCGCTCTCGCTTGCTGGCTATGCATCGCTTCCGCCCACTGTGAGGCCACCAATCAGCAAGGTTGGCAACCCCACGCCAACCGGAACCCATTGTCCGTTTTTGCCGCAGTTCCCGATGCCTGGATCGAGCTTCATGTCGTTTCCAATCGCCCTGATCTTCTGCAGGGCCGTGGGGCCGTCGCCGATCAACGTGGCGTTCCGCACAGGAGCTCCGATCCTTCCGTTCTTGACCCGGTAAGCCTCGGTGCAGGAAAAGACGAACTTTCCATTCGTTATGTCCACCTGCCCGCCGCCGAAATTGACCGCGTATATTCCGTTCCTGATTTCCGCAACGATGTCCGACGGGTCGCTGTTGCCCGCTAGCATGTAGGTGTTTGTCATGCGCGGCATCGGGCAGTGAGCATAGGACTGTCTCCGGCCATTTCCGGTTGGAGATACGCCCATCAGCCTCGCGTTCTGGCGATCTTGCATGTAGCCTGTCAGTATCCCGTCCTCGATCAGCGTGGTCCTCTGGCTCGGAGTGCCCTCGTCATCGATCGAGAGCGATCCCCGGCGCTCAGGGATCGTTCCGTCGTCCAGCACGGTGACACCCTTGGCCGCCACTCGTTTTCCCATCAGCCCCGAGAACGCTGACGTTTGCTTTCGGTTGAAGTCCCCCTCGAGTCCATGGCCAACTGCTTCATGGAGCAGGACTCCGGGCCAGCCCGGGCCAAGCGCCACGTCCATCACACCTGCTGGAGCGGGGTCAGCCCCCAAGTTGACCAAGGCGATTCGCAACGCCTCCCGAACTGAAGCCTTCCAGTGATCTTGGCCGATCAGGCAGGCTAGCCCGGTTCTGCCGCCCGCACCGGTACCGCCGCTCTGCCGCTCTCCGTTCTCCTCGACAATCACCGAAACGTTCAGCCGGGACATTGGGCGGATGTCACGAGCCAGGTCGCCGTTCGGCCGGAGTATCTCCACCTCCTGAATTGATGCTGCCAAGTTGGCGGTTGCCTGCACGACCCGCTGGTCAAGCGCCCGAGCATACGCGTCGATCTCCCGAAGCAGATCGATCTTTGCCGAAAATTCCACTTCCCCGACAGGGTCAGCGTCTGAGTAGAGTCTCCTGTTAGTCTTGGGCGGCGGGGGAGCAAGCTCGCCGCGTCCGTCCCTGACAGCCAGCCTTGCGGTCTCGGCCGCCCGGTGCAGCGCCTTTTCCGAGATCTCGCTCGAGTGGGCGTATCCAGTCGTTTTGCCCCGCACCGCTCGAAGTCCGAATCCTTCTTGAGCGTTGTAGCTGGCGTTTCGGACGCGGCCGTCGTCGTAGGTCAGAATCTCGGCCCTGCACCGCTCGAGGAACAACTCGCAATCATCGGCCCCCGAACAAACATTGCGAATCGCAGCCAGAGTCTCGCCACGGTCGAGCGAAGTTTCAAATGGGCGGAACTTTCCAGAGTCGGATAACATTGCGGGCACCTGCTGGTTCAACTATCGGGATTTTTCGCGTCAGATGCCTTTGTGCATCTTGCGGTTGTCCTTGTAATATGGTTTTCAGTTCTCCAGTTCAACTTTGGGGATGCCGCACCCTGCGGTTTTCCGCCAAGGCCTGATTGCAACGGGAAGACAGGAATGAGCTCGAAGCGTGTGTTGGCGGGCATTGCAGGTTTGCCGGCAGTTTTCTGTTTTGCTGCCGCTTATGCAGCGGACGTGAATCAGGCACTCGATATAATCGGCAGGCCGCATGATCGGGAACTTGGGTTTCAGCCCCCGGTTACCGAGGTGGCTCGAGACATCATTTGGCTTGATGACGTGTTGCTCTACATAATCACTGCAATCTGCCTGTTCGTGCTCGGACTGCTGGCTTGGGTGATACTCCGGTACAACAGCCGCCAGAATCCGAAGCCAGCGCGGTTTACGCACAACACGGCACTGGAAATAATTTGGACCATAGTCCCAATTGCAATCCTTGTCGGCATCGGCACGATATCGCTTCCGATGCTCTTCAAGCAGCAGATCATTCCGGAGGCTGACATCACGATCAAGGCCACTGGAAACCAGTGGTATTGGAGTTACGAGTATTCAGATCACGATTTCTCTTTCGACAGCTTCATGCTGGAAAAGGAGCAACTCGCCGAATTCGGGTACTCGGAAGACGAGTACCTGCTTGCAACCGACACCGCAGTTGTCCTTCCCGTGAACAAAACTGTCGTGGTTAACGTCACGGCCTCCGACGTGATTCATGCGTGGACCGTCCCTTCATTCGGCGTGAAGCAGGACGCTGTTCCGGGACGGCTCGCCGGCCTGTGGTTCAAGCCGGAAGTTGAGGGAATATATTTCGGTCAATGTTCCGAGCTTTGCGGCCAAGCCCATTCATATATGCCGATCACCGTCAAAGTGGTCAGTCAAGAGGTTTACGAAGAGTGGCTCGACCGGGCCGCAACCGAGTACGCCGAAATCCCCCGGGACATCTTGGTCGCCTCAAGATAAGGGCCGGTGCGCGAGCAAGCCTTGGAAAGCTGAAACGGGAAGTGTCTGAAACAGTCGTCGCCAAAGACGGTTCCGATGTCGAGATGCGCGATGTCGTCGCTCTGCTCAAGCCGCGGGTCATGTCACTTGTCGTCTTCACGGCGGCAGTCGGCATAATCGCGGCGCCCGCTCCCATGCACCCAATCTTGGCAATGTCATCGATTCTCTTCATTGCGGTCGGTGCCGGAGCGTCAGGAGCCCTCAACATGTGGTGGGACGCTGACATCGATGCCTTGATGAATCGCACGCGAAACCGCCCCATTCCCTCAGGCAAGGTCGCCCGCGAGGATGCCGTGCTGATAGGCGGCTTCCTCTCTGGACTTTCGGTCATGATGCTCGGACTCGCATCGAATTACATTGCAGCCGGACTGTTGGCCTTCACGATCTTCTTCTACGTCGTCATTTACACAATGTTCCTTAAACGCCTTACCCCGCAGAACATCGTCATCGGCGGTGCGGCAGGCGCGCTTCCGCCAGTGATCGGCTGGGCGGCGGTGACCGGAACGATCGCCTGGGAGGGTGTCCTGATGTTTCTGCTGATCTTCGTGTGGACACCGCCGCATTTCTGGTCCCTGGCGTTGTTCTCGAACGAGGACTATGCAAAAGCGGAAGTTCCAATGCTCACGGTAACCCATGGGACAGTGGCAACCCGTCGCAATATCTTCGTCTATTCGTTGCTGTTGATCCCAGTCTCGCTCTTGCTCGCGGTGAGTTCAATCGGGGGACCGATCTATCTGGCTGTGGCGATCGTCATGAACGCAGCGTTCGCCTTGCGCGCCTGGATGATCGTCACTCGGGGCGATCGCGATTGCCGTGCTGACGGGTGGTTGGCCGAGAGACGTTTTTTCCGCCTTTCGCTGACTTACCTGTTCGCGATGTTTGCTGGACTTGCGGCGGACACGGCACTTCGCTCTGCCTTTGGGGAGTTTCCGCACTGGCCAGCCTGGACATGGCCATGACGTTCTTCCGAGAGCATGAACTTCACATTCGAAGAAGGCGCAGGAATGCTTGGGTCGCGGGCGCGCTTGGCTGCTTTGCCCTTCTCGTGTTCGGCATAACGGTCGTCAAGATGTCGGACGGGCACTTGATGGAGGGATTCGATCATGCTGTCAGGCCGTCGCTTCTGGAGTGAGCGGAATTGGACGAGGCACGAAACAAGCAGACATTGCTGACGCTCATTGGGGTGGTGATGCTGATGGGAGGGGCTGCTTGGGCATCGGTTCCTCTCTACGACTGGTTCTGCCGAGTGACAGGATTCGGCGGAGCCACTGTACGGGCAGAATCTGTGTCCGGCGAGTCTCTGGAGCGTACCATGAAAGTGCGCTTTGATGCATCGCGCGGGAGGGACATGCCGTGGAACTTTCGTGCGGTCGAGCGCGAGATTGAACTGAAAATCGGCGAAAGCGCTCTGGCGTTCTACGAAGCGCACAACCCGACAAAATTTCCGGTGGCGGGCGCGGCGAGCTTCAATGTCTACCCGTTTTCCGTTGGTGGATACTTCGTCAAGATAGACTGCTTCTGCTTCGAGGAGCAGTTGCTCCAGCCGGGAGAGCGCGTGCAGATGCCCGTAAGCTTTTACATCGATCCCGAAATCGTGAACGATCCGGAAACACGGTCGCTGCGCTCGATCACGCTTTCCTACACTTTTCACCGAATCGAATTGCCGCACGAGGAAAAATTGCTTACCACTGCGGAGTCGCGAGCTGCAGGCCGAACCGCGAACTTTTAGGACAGTCAAGATGGCGCACGAAAAAAACCATGACTATCACATTCTGGACCCGTCCATCTGGCCATTCATCGGGGCCGTAGGCGGGTTCACGCTTCTTTTCGGGGCTGTGCTGTTTTTCAACGACTTCGGCCCGTGGGTAATGCTGATCGGAGCGGCGCTCATTGTCTACACAATGATCGCTTGGTGGACGGATGTGATCAAGGAATCTGGCATCGGAGACCATACTCCAGTTGTCCAGATCGGCCTGAGATACGGCTTCATTCTGTTCATCATCTCCGAAGTGATGTTTTTCTCGGCATGGTTCTGGAACTTTTTCAAGCATGCGATGTATCCGATGGAGGAAGGCACGGGCGGCGTTTGGCCTCCGGCTGGAATCGAGACCTTTGATCCGTGGCATCTGCCGTTGATCAACACGTTGATTTTGCTAAGCTCCGGGGCAGCCGCCACTTGGGCGCATCACGCAATTGCCCACGAAAACAACAGGAAGGATTTCGTATATGGTCTCGCGATCGCGATCGCTCTGGGCATCGTGTTCACATTCTTCCAGGCATTTGAGTATAGCCACGCCGCGTTCTCCTATTCCGGAAACATCTACGGGGCCTCGTTCTTCATGGCGACGGGGTTCCATGGCGCGCATGTCATTATCGGGACGGTTTTCCTGTTCGTTTGTCTCTTGAGGGCCCTGAAGGGCCATTTCACGCCTACAGCCCACATTGGTTTCGAAACGGCGGCTTGGTACTGGCATTTCGTGGATGTCGTCTGGCTTTTCCTCTTTGCTGCGATCTACATTTGGGGAAGCTGAAGCAAGCGCCGAAGAAGTTTCGGCGCGCATGCAGCTTGGTATCCCGAGCTCGACGCCATGCCTGTTCGCGGCACCGCTTCCAGCTTGGAGCAGTGCAATGACCAGTCGGCTTGTTTTCCCGCTGACTCTCGGGTCGCTTGGCGCCCTCGTTCTTGTTTGCTTGGGAATATGGCAGGTTCAGCGGCTAGAGTGGAAACAGGGGATTCTGGCGACCATCGAAGAGAGGGTCCAGGCAGCGCCGCTTTCGTTGCCGTCCTTTCCAGACAGGCAGAGGGACAGCTACCTTGCCGTCGAGGCTGTTGGGAGAATTCTCGGCCCCGAACTTCTGGTTTTGTCCAGCAGTCGGGGCATCGGCCCCGGGTTCCGGATTATCGTGCCGTTTGAAACTGGCGGTCGGAGGATACTTCTCGACAGGGGCTTCGTGCCGGAAATGCACCGCGACTCCGAGCGTGCCGCTCCTGAAGTCAGAGTTGTCGGCAACCTGCTCTGGCCGGACGAGCATGATCGCTTTTTCACTCCCGAGCCGGAGGGCAGCCTCTGGTTTGCCAGGGACTTGGCAGCAATGGCAGGCGAACTCAAGACGGAACCAGTTCTCGTTGTTGTCCGGGAGTCGTCGTTCGACGCCCCCAACATCCACCGCTGGCCAGTGGATGGAGCGGATGTGCCCAACGATCATTTTCAATACGCTGTCACGTGGTTTTCGCTGGCCTTGGTCTGGATTGGGATGACGGCGTTCTGGGTTCGGCGCATCATCGGCGTGCACGCGAAGTAGAAGGCCGCGTCATGGTTGGCAAACCGCTTTACATCTCGACTCGAGGGTCGGCGCCGCCGCTGAATTTCGAGGAGACCATGCTCGCTGGCCTGGCCGCCGATGGTGGACTGTATGTCCCCGAGCGCTGGCCGCAACTGCCGGCCGACGAGATCGCCGCACTCGGCTGTCTTCCGTATGAGGAAACGGCCTTTCGGGTGATGAAGCCCTATATCGGTGACACGTTCGACGACACCGAGTTCGACACCTTGATCCGCAGCGCGTACGAAAGCTTCGATCATCCGGCACGATGCCCGCTGGTACAGCTCGAGCCTTGGCTGTTCCTTCTCGAGCTGTTTCATGGCCCCACCTCGGCGTTCAAAGACTTCGCGATGCAGCTTGTCGGGCAAATGTTCGACGCATTGCTGCGAAGGAGAGGCGAGAGGGTGACGATCATTGGGGCGACTAGCGGCGACACAGGGTCCGCCGCGATCGAGGCGTTCCGGGGATCCGAAGCGGTGGACGTGTTCATTCTCTTTCCCGACGGGAGAGTTTCGGACTTTCAGCGTCGGCAGATGACAACGGCGGTGGAACCCAATGTTCACGCGATTTCCGTGGCTGGCGACTTTGATGACTGTCAGGCTTTGGTCAAGGGGATGTTCAATGATTCCGAGTTTCGCCGCGACCAGCGACTTGCGGGAATCAACTCCATCAACTGGGCGCGGATACTTGCCCAGATTGTCTACTATTTTCACTCCGCCGTCGCCCTCGGCGCTCCCTTTCGAAAAGTTGGATTTGCTGTTCCCACCGGCAATTTTGGTGACATCTTCGCAGGATTCGCGGCACGGAGGATGGGTTTGCCCATCAGTCGACTGATCATCGCAACAAACCAGAACGACATTCTCCACAGGGCCATTTCGAGCGGCGACTACAGAAAGGAGACTGTGCAAGAGTCGTTCAGCCCGTCCATGGACATTCAGGTGAGCTCGAATTTCGAACGTGCGCTGTTTGAAGCGCTCGGGCGCGATCATCGCCAAGTTGTCGACTTGATGGAGCGCGTTCTCTCTGGAGGCTTCGAGATTCCCGTGGACGCGCTCGGATATCTTCGAAGCGAATTCGAGAGCGGCAAGTGCTCCGAGAGCGAAACGTTGCGCACAATTGCGGACACTTGCGAAAAAACCGGCAAAGTTATCTGTCCCCATACCGCTGTCGGAGTGAAGGTGGCCCGCGATGCAGGCCCGGTCGAAGGTTGCCCGATCATTGCATTCGCAACCGCTCATCCGGCAAAGTTTCCGCGTCCGGTGGGCGACGCGTGCGGAGAGCATCCCGAGGTGCCCCGCGGACTTATGGATCTCTGCGAAAGAGATGAATGCGTCGTCAAGGTCGAAAATGACCTCGGTGCCGTAATGGCTGCCATTCGCGAAGGGTCGCGCATTTGACCGCCTTGGTTTCCACGCTTCCGAACGGTTTCCGGGTTGCCTCGGAAACGATGCCCAGTCTCAAGTCCGCGGCTCTTGCGGTGTACATCATGGCGGGCGGGCGGCACGAGCGGCCCGACCAGAACGGAATCGCCCATTTTATCGAGCACATGGCCTTCAAGGGAACCACGTCTCGCTCAGCGTTTCAGATTTCAGAGACCATCGAGAGAGTCGGCGGCTACCTGAACGCCTACACCGCGCGCGAAACGACGGCGTACCTGCTCCGCGTACTTGAGGACGACGTGCCGCTTGCCATCGATCTTGTGGCCGACATCATCCTGAATTCAGCATATGCGGCTGCCGACATCGAGCTGGAGCGGAACGTGATCCTGCATGAAATCGCCGAGATCGAGGATTCACCGGAGGAAGTGGTCTTTGAGGCGCTGCAGGAAATCGCGTATCCGGACCAGCCGTTCGGCCGTCCGATCGCCGGAACCGCCGAACTGGTGAAGGGCTTCAAGCAGGACGACCTCAAGGAGTTTGTATCCGAACACTATGCACCCGAGTGCATGGTCCTCGCTGCAGCCGGTGCTGTGGATCATGATCGGCTTGTTGCCTTGGCGGGCGAGTATTTCGGATCGATGAAAAAACAACCCCGCCTGGCGCCACAGGAAGGAAAGTTTTCGGGCGGCGAGTCCAGGCAGGTCCGCGATACTGAGCAGGCCCAGTTCACGATTGCGTTCGAGGCGCCGAACCTTCGCAGCGAAATGGACTGTGCGGCTCGCGTTTACTCTGTCGCGCTCGGCGGTGGAACCTCGTCGCGGTTGTTTGTCGAGGCCCGAGAGAGACGCGCTTTGTGCTATTCGGTATCTGCGCAGTCTTGTCCCTCAACCGACACCGGAACCCTCGTGCTGCACGCGAGCACGAGCGAGGAAAAGCTTTGCGAACTTGCAAATCTTTGCATGGATGAAATGAGTCGCTCGGCCGAAGACCTGACGGACGAGGAGGTTGCGAGGGCGCAAACTCAGATCCGTGTCGGCACACTCATGGCGTATGAAAGCCCGATGGCGAGAATCGAGCGTTTGGGAAGCATGCTTGCGCTGCTGAAGAAGGTCGAGAGCATCGAGGAGTCGATTGAACGGTTCGACTCCGTCACAACCGAGCAAGTGCGTAGCAGTGCGAGGCAGATCCTGTCGGGAAACGCTCCGGCAATGGCTCTATGCGGGCCTGTCACTTCCGCGCCGACCGTGCATGCGCTGAAAGAGAGATTGGCGCACTGATGTTTTCGGGAAGGGGGAAGCCCATTCTGTCAACTGAACGGCTCTGGTTGCGACTCCCCCGGTCCGGCGATTTCGCCGAATGGGCTAAACTGCGCCGGTCGAGCAAGGATTTCCTGGAGAAATGGGAACCGACCTGGAAACCTGACCACTTGGCGTCGAGCTCGTTCGCAAACCGTGTATCGCAGGCCAAGAAGTCATATGACGCGGGGACGTCCTTGTCGCTGCTGCTTGTCCGTCATGCGGACAACGCAATTGTTGGAGGAATCACGCTCGACAACATCCGCGCGGGCCCATCGCAGTCTGGAAGTCTTGGATACTGGGTGGGAGAGATCCACGCCCGTCAGGGATACATGCAAGAGACGATTCCCGCCATGGTTCACTACGCGTTTCACGACTTGGACTTGAGTCGGATCGAGGCAGCTTGCCTGCCAACAAATGTGCCTTCGAGGCGCTTGCTGGAGAAGACAGGATTCAAGTACGAGGGCGTGGCACAAAGCTATCTCGAAATCGCAGGCAGATGGTGCAATCATGTCCTGTACGCGAACTTGAGGGGGGACCGGCGCGGCAGCGCCGACACGCTGTAGCGCGGTTTGAGACGGCGTCGAGGGGCGGCGGCATTACGCAGGAGGTTGAGTTGCCCTTGTGTCCAGCGACAGAGGACTTTTGCTCACGGTTGGCCGAGGTGCTTCCTGAAGCCGCATTGGGCCGGTACTCGCAACGATTTGCGGAAGAGCCGCGCGGAATCTTCCTGGGGACGGAGGGTTTTGTCATCACGCCCTCGACGGTCGGCGAAGTCTCGTCAGCTCTCCAGCTTTGCAACGAGGCAAAGGTTTCAGTCATTCCCTATGGCGGTGGAACGGGCTTGGTTGGCGGCCAGACGGCGATCGATTTGCCCAAGCCGGTGATTTTGTCCTTGGAGCGAATGAACAGGATCCGGCATGTCCATCTTGGTGACAATGTAATTGTCGCGGAAGCAGGCTGCATACTGCAGGACGTTCAAAAATGCGCCGAGCGGAACGAAAGGCAGTTTCCGTTGGTGATCGCCGCGCGCGGGACTTGCCACATCGGCGGCACCCTCGCTGCGAATGCGGGCGGGGTGCATGTGCTCCGATACGGAAACATGCGCGATCTCTGTCTGGGCCTTGAGGTTGTCCTTCCCGACGGAAGCGTCATTAACGGGCTGAAATCCCTGCGAAAGGACAATGCAGGTTTCGATCTGGCGAATTTGATCATTGGATCTGAAGGTGTGCTGGGGGTGATTACCGCCGCGAGCCTGAAACTCTTCCACCGATTCACCGACGAGGTTGCGACGGTGCTTGCGGTGGCGAGCCTGAAATCGGCGATCGAGGTATTCAAGATGTTCCGCGAGACTTTCGGGTGCCAGCTTTCGGCCTTTGAATTGATGAGTCGTACCGGACTGGAATTTCTTGCGGACGTAGGCCCCGAGGTCCGGCAGCCTTTCAGGAGGCCTCCGGAGTGGGTGGTCCTTGCAGAGATTGGAGCGGAGGTGTCCGTCGGCCTGCGAGAGCGGCTTGAGGAATTGGCGGGTCGGGCCGTTGAGCTAGGTTTGGCTCAAGATGGCACAATTGCTCAGTCCGAGACCCAGAGGCTGGAATTGTGGCAGGTTCGGGAGGCCATTCCCGAAGCTAACCGGCGTGTCGGTGCGATTGCGTCACACGATGTTTCCGTTCCAATCTCGTCAATTCCAGACTTCGTCGTCGAGGCTGAAAAGGTGGTGATGTCCCTGGGAAATTTTCGAATCAACTGCTTCGGGCATGTCGGCGACGGCAACCTCCATTACAATGTCTTTCCTGGTGCGGAAGGGACTGAAGAGCGGGTGCCGGAGGTTCAGTTCGCGATTAGCGCCTCGATTCATGATCTGGTCAGGGAGTTCGGTGGGTCCATTGCAGCGGAGCATGGGATCGGCCGACTCAAGGCGGAATACTTTGCCGAGCATGGTGATCCGGCGCTGTTGGAGGCAATGCGACGCATCAAGGTAGCGCTGGATCCCGCTGGCATCATGAATCCCGGGGCAGTACTTCCCTTATAGCCAGTGCACTTGTCCGTCCTGGCGACCATGATCGCGCCTGCCGCGACGCCACCGTTGCCACTTGGTGCAGGCAACTCGATAATCGAGCCAAAAATATCGACATGCCAGTTGCCGAAACCGGTTTCGGAGTTTATTTTCTGATTCGGACGGAGAAGTGAGGAAATCAAACTGCCTGTCATTGCATCTGAAGCCGTGCGCTCAGCAGGGCGGTCCAAACAACGCATCACCATTTCTGACGTGGCCAAGTCTCTTGGACTCACGAAGGGGACGGTTTCACGCGCGCTGAACGGATATCCCGACATTGCCGAGGTGACCCGGAACCGTGTGCAGAAAATGGCCACGACGCTTGGATACAGTCCTTTAAGCCATGCTCAGGCGATTCGGACTGGCTACGCGAAATCGATAGGCCTTGTTCTCCAAGTCGACGAGCATGATGCCCATGGGCCGTTTCTGGCCGGCTTTCTTGCAGGCGTGACAAAGGCTGCCACCTCCGAGGGTTGGACGCTGACTGTTGCAACCGCAGAATCGGACGAGGACATGCTGCGTACTCTTGCGAGGCTTGTTGACGAGCGAAAGGTGGACGGATTCATCCTGCCTCGCACTTTCGTCGAGGACCCGCGAGTGGAATTCCTGCGTTCCGAGGGAGTTCCATTTGTCCTGTATGGGCGAACTAGCGACACAGACGGCTGTGCTTGGTACGATATCCTCGGAGAGAAGGCCATGGAAGCCGCCGTGCAACGGTTTCATGATCACGGGCACACGAGGGTTGCGTTCGTGAACGGCGGTCCACAGTACTTTTATAGTTCACTTCGGCTTCAAGGCTACCTGTCTGGAATGGCAGTGTCGGGACTTCAGATAGACAACGCGATTGTCCGCTCTGGTGCAGACACCGTAGAGCAGGGAGCCGCGGCGGCGGAACTGCTGCTCGCATTGCCGCGGCCGCCTACCGCTTTTCTGTATGCAGTGGACATGGCCGCACTGGGCTTCTACCGAACGGCTCAGTCGCTTGGGCTCTCCGTTGGCTCGGATGTATCGGTGATATCCTACGATGGCGTGCCGGAAGGCGCTTTTGCGGATCCACCCCTGACGACGTTCTCTGTCAACCGCCACCGTGCCGGGCAACGTCTGGCGCACTTGCTGATAGAGCGAATTCATGGCGCCGCCCCCGAAAGGCTCCGGGAGACCGAGCAGGCTCAGTTGCTCGAGCGGCAATCTGACGGGCCGTTAGCCCTTACAAGCGAAGAACTGGCGGAGCGTGTGCACGACTCCGCGCATCGGAGATCATCAGGAAAGGAGAAAGAACAATGATGATGAAGAACTGGATTGGACGCGGTGTCATGAAAACCGTGGCCGTGCTGGCCGTCGCCGCTTCCGCGGCAGGCGCCAATGCCCAAGCTATCCGTTTCTGGACCACCGAGGAGCAGCCGGAGCGACTGGCACGCCAAGAGGCGATGGCAGAGACGTTCCGGGCCGCGACCGGCACAAGTGTGGAAGTTATTCCGGTCACCGAGAGCGATCTGGGAACTCGTGCGACCGCGGCGTTCGCGGCAGGCGACCTTCCCGACGTGATCTACCATACGTTGCAGTATGCGCTTCCCTGGGCGGAAGCCGGAATTCTCGACGCAGACGCTGCAACTGAAGTTGTAGGCGTTCTCGGCGCGGGGACGTTTGCACCTGGCGCGTTGGCGCTTGCCGCCACGGCAGACGGCTACGCTGCAGTTCCGGTCGACGGCTGGACCCAGATGATAGTGTACCGCAAAGACCTGTTCGACGAGATGGGGCTTGCTCCGCCGACCTCGTATGCCAACGTGCTTGCGGCGATCGAGAAGCTGCACAATCCACCGGACATGTACGGATTTGTTGCTGCCACCAAGGTGGACGAGAATTTCATGAGTCAAGTCTTGGAGCATGTCTTCCTGGCAAACGGCGTTTCACCGGTTGGTTCGGACGGCCTCCAGCCTTTGGACGTTGCCGCGACGACGGAAGTGCTTGACTTCTACAAGGCGATTGCTGAGGCGTCGCCTCCTGGCGAACTGTACTGGAAGCAGTCCCGAGAGCTTTACTTCGCTGGCCGCGCTGCCATGATCATTTGGTCGCCATTCATTCTGGATGAACTCGCGGGCCTTCGCGACTCGGCACCTCCGACCATCAGCGACGATCCGACTTCTACCGAACTCGCGTCGAAGACCGGGATCGTCACGAACTTTGCTGGTCCGTCGAATCCGGACGGCGCCGCATGGGGGGATGTCAGGTATTTTGGAATTACGGCTGATGCGGACATCGAAGCCGCGATCGAGTTCGTGAAATTTGCCATGGACGAAGGATACACTGACACCTTGGCGATCGCCCCTGAAGGCAAGTTCCCGGTCAGACGCGGAACTGCCGATAACCCGACAGCGTTTGTCGAGGCTTGGTCGATGCTTCCAGTCGGCGTGGACCGCAAAGCCCCGCTGGGTGACCTCTATGCGCAGGAAATGATCGACGAAATCGTCGGTGGGCTTGATGTTGCGCAACGCTGGGGCGTTGCCGAGGGCCAGCTTTCGCTTGCGTCCAAGATCATCAACAGCCAGGTGATTAATCGGCTCGTCCGAGCGTACATTGACGGCGAGCACGACGCGAAAGCCACTGTCGACGCCCTGAACCAGGAACTCGCCGCGATTCAGTAAGAGTGCTTGCGGAGGATTTTCCGGGGTGACGGGAACTGATATCGAAATGAAATTGAACGCCGGCCCAAAAACTTTGGGCCGGCGTGTCAACTTGCAGGCAGCGCGGTCAAGCCTAGCTTAGGTCGATGAGCCCGACAGCAAGCCCACCAACCGGCTCCGGCCCCCTGCAGCGGCAGGAGGCGCGTTTTGCCTGGATGCTGCTCTTCCCGACGATATTCAGCATCGCTCTGGTCGTGATTCTGCCGTTGATCGCAATTTTCTGGATTAGTTTCAAGCCGGTGAAGCTTGCCGATCTGAGAGAGCCGACGGCAATTGCGAACGAGGCCTTGCGCGGTCGTCCGTCCGTTCCGGGCGATGCGGCAATAATTGAGTATCGGCTCCGCAATTCACATGCCAGCAAGGGGCTGACCGGCGTCACGCTGACGGATACGCTGCCTGACGGGCTGTCGGCAGAAAGCGTCGATTCGCGCTGTCAACTGACCCGGCAAGAACTGTTTTGCGACTTCGGCACTTGGGAAGGCGGCCACAGAGAACGGTTGAGGATACCCGTCAAGGTCGGTGAGGCATTTTTCGACGGCCAGCATGACATCCGCAATACGGAAGTCGTTATGACATCCAGCAGCCAAAACATCTTGACTGATTTCTCGTTTACGCTGCAAAACTTTGCTCGGGTCTTTGATGCTCGAGACTTCTTGAGCGTTCTCTGGGCGACTGCGTTCTACACCGTGTTCGGCACGCTTGGGGCGTTGGTCTTTGGACTTTTCGCCGCAATGCTTCTCAACAGAAGCTTTCGTGGCAAGGGGATTCTGCGCGGTCTTTACCTGTTTCCCTATGTGGCACCCGTAATAGCGGTCGCGTTCACGTGGGTCACCCTGTTCGATCCGTTTTCCGGGTCCGTGAACGCCCTTCTTCTTCAGATGGGAGTTGCCGAGGAGTCGATCAACTTTTTCGGAGAGCGTCCGCTAGCGTTGATCATGGTCACCATTTTCGAGATTTGGCGTTACTTCCCGCTCTCATTTCTCTTCATCCTTGCCAGAATGCAGGCGATCGATTCCGACATGTATGAAGCGGCGGACATGGATGGCGCTTCTCCGTTTCAGAAATTCCGCTACCTCTCGCTTCCCCAGCTTGCCGGAATACTCAGCGTCTTGTTCTTGCTGCGCTTCATATGGACGTTCAACAAGTTCGACGACATTTTTCTTCTGACGGGCGGAAATGCCGGGACGCGGACGCTTACGGTGAATGTCTATGAGCAGGCATTCGCGATTTCCAACATCGGTGCCGGCGCTGCGGTGGCTGTAGTCATTTTCTGCACCTTGCTGGCTTTCAGCATGCTGTTCTTCAAGGTGGCCAGTCGGGAGGAAGGAATATAGTGCGCGTGCGCCATGGACTTGTCGCTGGCCCGGCACTGGCTGCGCTTTGGTGTTTCACATCGGCCGTGACCGTGGCGGTAATTCTTGCATTCGCGACGGGAGGTGAATTCCGGCCATCTTTGTCTCTCTCTCTGCTGACCGGGGCGGTTTCCGGTATCGGTATCCTTCGATTTGGAAGCGGAAATTCGGTTGCGGCCGTCCTGACTCTCTTGATTGCGCTACTCAACTCGATTGGTGCCGGACCCGTGGAACTTGGCGACGAAGCGCATGTTCTCGATTCGGCGCTCGCTGGCTTGCTTGCCGGGTGCATGACAACGTTTCCCGTGGCAAGAATGCTGGACGGGGCACCCGTCGGGGCGATGACGCGGCATGAATTCGAGGAAGCGGTGATTCGATTCCTTGCCGGCTTTGGCTTCGTGTTCTTCACGGCTATCGTGCTGGTGCCATTCTACGTGATGGTGTTGACGAGCTTGAAATCGCAGCAGGCGCTGCTTCAGAACCCTCTGGATTTTTCACTCGATCTGTCCAAGGGGTGGCTGCTTTTGCGGAGTTACAGGGAACTTTTCCAAGATTTCATGTTCGGTCAGTTCCTGCTGACCTCTCTTGTCGTTTCGGTAATCACAGTGCTCATCACTCTCCTGTTCAGCGTACCGGGAGCATACGCGGTGGCGCGAATGCGCTTTCGCGGGCAGAAGACCTTTTCGCGATCAATTTTGCTGATCTACATGGTCCCGCTGATTGTTCTCGCACTTCCCATCTACATAGCATTCTCGATGGTCGGGTTGCGCAACTCGTTGCTTGGGATAATCCTGATATACCCGGTCACAACAATTCCAGTGTCGCTCTACATACTCCAAGGCTACTTCCGCGGCCTTCCGGTGGAAGTGGAGGAGGCTGGTCTCATGGACGGGTTGAACCGGCTTGCCGTCATCTGGAGGATCACGCTCCCACTGAGCCTGCCCGCTCTCGCGTCGGTTTCCCTCTACGTGTTCATGATTGCGTGGAACGAGTTTCTGCTGGCTTTCATGCTCCTCGACGATCCTCAGAAGTTCACGTTGACCCGCGGTGTAATGATGCTGAATTCGTCAGAAATTCCCAGGCAGCATCTAATGGCGGGTGCTGTCATTTCCACTGTTCCGGTGCTCGTTCTGTTTTTGGGATTGGAGAGGTTCATGACCAAGGGACTGACGGCCGGGTCTGTCAAGGGCTAGAGACATGCCGCACGAAAATGGCTTGGATGCCTTGGCCCGCAACGTCCTACGGCAAAACGACCGCGGGCGTTACACAGTCCCGTCTGGCGGACTTTATCCATATCAGTGGAACTGGGACAGTGCGTTTGCAGCCCTCGGGTACTCGGAATTTGACCTGAGTCGGGCTTGGGTCGAAATGGAAACACTGTTCGAAGGGCAGTGGTTGAACGGAATGGTTCCCCACATCCAGTTTCACTGCGTGAATGACGGATACTTTCCAGGACCGGACGTGTGGGGATGCACCTCGCAAGTTCCTTCCTCCGGGATCAGCCAGCCGCCTGTTGCAGCGACGGTCGCCCGCAACATCTGGGAGCGCGACAAGGATTTCGGCGAGCCGCGACTGAAGAGGCTGTTCCCAAAAATACTGGCGTGGCATCGCTGGTTCATGTCTTGGCGGCTGGACAGCCTGGGCGCGGCATGCGTGGTTCACCCATGGGAGGCCGGACGCGACAACGCGCCAGACTGGGACCATTCTCTCGCCCGCATCGATGTAACGGATGTCGGGCACTACGAGCGGAGGGACATACAGGTTGTCGATCCCGATATGCGGCCCACAAAGTTCGATTACGACCGCTACATCTGGCTGGTGGAGCTCGGGCGGAAACATGGATGGGACGATGGCGAATTGTTGCGGACCAACCCATTCAGAATGGCTGATCCGACAATCACCTTCATTCTCCTCCGGGCGAACCGAGACCTCGTGGAGATCGGAAACTCGCTGGGCGAGAGCGTCTCGGAGCTGGAACAATGGACGCGAATCCTGGAGGATGGTGCCCGCTCGCTCTGGAATCCCGAAATAGAGAGCTATGATTCTCGGGATGCACATACGCAGAGATGGTCGGGTTGCATTTCGAATGCTTCATTCCTCTGCTGGTATGCTGGCATAGACGGAAACGGAATGGTGAAGCAATTCACGCGTCTCGCGGAGACCGTGCCGTTTGTTATTCCCAGCCATGATCCCGAAAGCGACAAGTTCGACCGGCGCCGTTACTGGCGCGGTCCAGTATGGCCGGTAGTTAATGCGCTCGTCGGAATTGGATTGGAGGAAGCCAGTCTTTTCGATGAGGCCGAGATGGTTCGAGACGCGACGGCCAGACTGATAAAGGCAGGTGGGTTCTCAGAGTATTTCGATCCTTGCGACGGCTCTCCGGCGGGTGGGCGGGAATTTACCTGGACCGCAGCAATCTGGCTCGATTGGGCTTCAAAGCAAACAGGTAGGAAGACATGGGCGCGATAGAGTTGCGATCAGTAGAAAAATGGTTTGGAGAGCATCAGGTGATCCCCGGCGTGGACATGGTTATAAGGGAAGGGGAGTTCATCGTGTTTGTCGGGCCGTCCGGGTGCGGAAAATCGACGCTGCTCCGAATGATCGGTGGACTCGAGGAGACGTCAAGGGGCCAAATCCTGATCGATGGCAAAGATGTTACTGGAGAGCTGCCCGCAAAACGCGGATTGACGATGGTGTTCCAGTCCTATGCTCTCTATCCGCACATGTCGGTTGGCGAGAATATGGGCTTTTCCTTGAAAATAGCCGGTGTGGGAAAGGCAGAAATCGAAAAGCGGGTTGCAGAAGCCGCTCGTGTCCTCAAGCTGGAATCGTTCTTGAACCGGAGGCCGAAGGAGCTTTCGGGCGGTCAGCGGCAGAGGGTGGCGATCGGCCGATCGATCATCCGCAATCCGACGGCATTCTTGTTCGACGAGCCGCTTTCCAATCTCGATGCCGCTCTGCGCGTGGAGATGCGCTATGAAATCGCGAAGTTGCACCAGTCGCTGCGACTGACCATGATTTACGTTACCCACGATCAAGTCGAAGCGATGACGCTGGCCGACCGGATCGTGGTTCTCGATGGCGGTCGCATCGAGCAGGCAGGAACGCCTCGCGAACTCTACGGCAAACCGGCGAATCTGTTTGTTGCAGAATTCATTGGCAGCCCGAAAATGAACCTGATCCCGTGCATGACGGACGGTGCGCGCTACCGGCTGAAAGGCGGTCGCGGAGGAGACTTTCGGGGCGGAAGGCCTGCCGACCGACTTGGCGTCCGTCCAGAACACATTTCCCTCGTGCAGCCGGGCGAGGGACAGTGTGACGGCACGGTCGATGTACTGGAGTATCTTGGAGCAGACTCGTTCGTCATCGTTGATGGAGGCCCGCTTGGGCGAATCACCGTTCGAACGGACGGAGACACCGATCTGAGTCCCGGCCTGCCAGTCGGCCTCGCCTTTCCGGATGAAAAAACGCACTTCTTCGATACCAGCGGTCTCGCCGTGTGAGTGAACTGGCCGGATGTCACGAAAACCGAACTAAAAGCCATCATCATCAAGAGCAGATTTCGAAGCGAAGGCGGATAGACTCGGTTTTCGTGCCGATTGATTCCAAGGACCTTCAGCGGACTTGGCAGGGTACCGCTTTCCGTACCGCGGCTGGGCTGAATCCATCCGTGGCATGAATGCTCCACACGTGAATGCCACATTCAGGAAAGGGAATTGTCCACAAAGATCGTGATTCTGTGCGCATTGTTCTTTCCGCCATCTCAATTGCTGGGCCTATCCTGGACTTCACGCTGCGGCAAAGGAAGCGATTCACCTGCGTGGCAGGCTCGCTGTCTGCAGCCTCGGGAAAGGAGATAGAGATGAAAACACTGTTTGCCGGCAAGAACAGCATCGGAGTTTCGCCCGAACGCGGTGCAACGCTGATTGAAGCCGTCTTGTTCACGGTGATCGCTTTGGGTTTCGTAGTTGGCGGCATTGTCTTTTTCGAGCAGGCTTCGAAATCTGCTCGAACAAACGATGCGGTTCGCATGCTGGCAATGCTTCAATCCCAAGTGCGGGCGGTCTTCCAGTCGCAGGCTACATTTGGAACAGCGAGCATCGTTCCGCTCCTGATAACGGCCAATGCGGTGCCATCCTCGATGCAGCGGGACACAAACGGCGACGGCGATTTCGACGCCATTGCGAACCATTTTGGAGGGGAAGTGAAGGTGACAGGTGCTGGATTGCAGTTCAAAATCGCTCTCACCGCCGTTCCAGTCGATGTGTGTACGAGAATTATCCCATATGACGAGACGGGAAACGGAATCATCGGAACAGGGATTGCATCGGTAACTGATGGTACTGCCACCGATTCCAATGGCCTTACGGCTTCCGAGGCTGCAACTTTCTGCAGCACCAACGCCGTTGCCGGAAAGGTGGGCTTGACTTGGACATTCTACTGATAGCCGAATTCGGCTGGAGAATTCGGCAAAACACTCTGGAAAGATAGGATACAGCTTCAATTCTGGGGGCTGCGGCACACCAACAGAAAATATCTACACGCGTGATTTGAACCCAGAGCGAATTTCTTTGTGCCACCCTCATCCAGACAACGTCGCTAGTTTGAGCGCAGTCGTTGTCTGGGATACGAACACAAATTTGTCTTGCAGGTCCAGATTCCAACGTCGTGCAAGCATTTGCTGCTTTGGGCAAATGTTGCATGTACGAGCCGGACTTGCGTGATCGCTTGCTTCCGTGCTTATCGATTGGCATTGGAAAGCCCCTGCATCAGCTTTCCGCTGTCGGCCCTCAGGATAAAGAAGCTTGGATGATTGTATTCCGAGCGTTCCGACGAAATCGCTCAATCACCTTCAAACTTGCAAAGGGCATGTACGCTCATGCCCATTGCCTCAAGTCTCTTTCGCCCCCCAAGATCAGGCAAGTCGATAATGAATGCACAGCCTGCAATTTCGGCACCAAGACGTTCGAGTAGCCTGATGCCAGCAACTGCGGTTCCGCCCGTCGCAAGAAGATCATCGACCAAAAGAACTCGCTCGCCAGGCAGAACTGCATCATGGTGGATTTCCATGACCTCCCTGCCATACTCTAGCTCATATTGCTCGGAAATGCGCTCTCCCGGGAGTTTTCCCTTCTTGCGAATTAACACGAACCCGGCAGAAATCTGATGCGCAATTGCGCCGCCGACAACAAATCCGCGCGCCTCGAGACCTGCGACCTTGTTTATTGGTGCCCCCGAGAACGGATGCAGCAACTGGTCGACGGCCATTCGGAGACCACGAGCGTCAATAAAAAGCGTAGTGACGTCACGGAACATGATTCCCGGCTTCGGGAAATCCGGTATCGTGCGGATGAAGTCTCTTACCGTATCCTTGTGCTTCATCTTCTGGCCCTTCGTTTGTGATGGCCGGTTCAGTCGCATGCGACTTTAGCCGGGATACCTCAGGCAACTTCCCGAAAATTGCTGGGAAAACATCTTAAAATCTTTTAAATTCAATAATATAATGATGAAAGTATCTTTTTCTGTCATTACAGTCTGTAACCTGCAGAACTGCACCTGTCAACCGCCCGACGCACTTAGGCAGACTTAACGATATGGACTTCACCGCTTGCACCAAGGCCTCGGATGGGCATCTGCCGGGTTGCTGCCCGCGGCGTTGGCAGCACCGTCCAGCAGACGCAAGGCGAGCGCTCCGGCGGGTGACGTACAGACCGGCGATGTCGATTAGCTTCTCGGTGAAGGCGGGATCGCAGGAAAGCTTGAACTGCCGCCAAGCTGATGACGAGAGGGAAAATTGAAAAGCGATTGCCCTGATCCTCAGTAATATGTAAAGGCGAAGAATGGCAAGCTGGGCAAAGAAATCTAAACGAGACATCGAGTCCTACGCGCACGCTGACAAGGACCGCGCCAACAACCCGCCCGTAGGTCTCGTGACGCCTGACACAGATCCAGATGTCGAGGTCAAGGCATACAGCCACGACCCGCACATCGAACCTCATCTGAGTTGGGCAGGTAAATCGGAGCACACATCATTTGAAGTTCCAACAGTGTCGTTGCATGTCCACGAACGCATTGATCCTCGCACCGTCGTCGAGGCGGTGCGCAAGCGCAAGGAGCCGGCACCGCAAATTTCCCTGTTTGACACTCCTGCCGAAAATCCGCCAATCCGGCACGCTATCGAATTCTACAAGCACCGTCATAACTGGACCAACCGGCTGATCGCGGGCGACAGCCTGCTTGTCATGAACAGCCTCTTGGAGAAAGAGGGTCTCGGTGGGCAGGTACAGACAATTTACATCGATCCGCCCTACGGTATTCGTTATGGCTCGAATTTTCAGCCTTTCTTCAATCGCAGAGAAGTCATTGACGGCAGGGACGAAGATCTGACCAGCGAACCAGAGCAGATTCGCGCGTTCCGGGACACTTGGGAACTTGGCATTCACTCCTACTTGACCTATCTGCGCGACCGCCTTCTCCTCGCGCGGGACTTGCTGCACGACAGCGGAAGTTGCTTCGTTCAGATCGGTGACGAAAATGTGCATCGTGTCGGAGTGCTGATGGACGAAATTTTCGGTCCCACAAACCGAATGGCGACAATTTCGTATGCGACCACTGGCGGAAGCTCTGCATCGACGCTGCCGGACATCTCCAACTATTTGCTGTGGTATGCCAAGAGTCGGAAGCTCGCTAAATATCGACAGCTGTACGAACCGTTGACGCGTGCCGAGGTTATCAAATTGTTCAATTGGCACGTTATGGTCGAGTTACCGGACGGGTCATGTCGCAAGCCAACATCGGAAGAGCGCTTCGATCCGGACAGACACTTGCCAAACGGTGCCCGAATTTATAGACGCGTAGCGCTCGACTCCCAAGGCGTGTCGACGACGGGGCGTTCGGAGCCTTACGAATACGAGGGCCGTGTCTTTCGCTGCGGGCATGATCGCCAGTGGGCGATCTCAATGGAGGGCATGGACCGGCTTGGAAAATTGGGAAGACTCGAAGCCTTGGATCGGCAATCTTCGCTAATGTGGAAGAAGTATGAGGACGAAGTTCCTGGTCGGCGCATCAATAATATCTGGGCGGCACAGATGTCGCCCACGGACAAGGTTTATGTGGTGCAAACCGCAAACAAGGTGATTCAGCGCGCCATCCTGATGACTAGCGATCCGGGTGACCTCGTCTTTGACCCGACCTGCGGCAGCGGCACAGCAGCCTTTGTAGCGGAGCAGTGGGGGCGGCGTTGGATTACGTGCGACACATCCCGTGTGGCCGTGTCAATTTCGAGACAGCGGCTAATGACTGCTAATTTTGACTATTTCGAACTCGCCCACCCCAACGAAGGCATCGGCGCAGGATTCCGTTACCGTTCGGTTGGGACCGTATCGGCCCGAACTCTTGGTTATGACGAATCCCCGAACGAGACGCCTCTTTACGATCAACCGTTCACCGACCGCTCCAAGGCACGTGTCACTGGCCCGTTCACGGTGGAGGCTGTGCCAGCACCCGTCGTGAAACCCATCGATGACACCATAGACACTGAACCGATGGCTGCTGACGCTTCAGTGGCGCGTGCGGGAGCAACCATCCGCCAGGAAGATTGGCGCAACGAGCTATTCAAGACAGGAATACGCAGTAAAGCGGGACAGCATGTGTCGTTTGCACGACTGGAGCCGCTGCCTGGCACTCGCTGGCTTCATGCGGAAGGCGAGATTAAGTCCCCCCCCCCCCCCCCCCCCCCCCCCGCGCCGGAAAGAATACAGCACCAGTAACACCGAACGCGTCGTCATCTCTTTTGGTCCGGACCATGCACCTTTGGAGCAACGCCAGGTTGCGCTCGCTATCGAGGACGCCCAAGGTTTGGTCCCCAAGCCGAAAATCATTATCTTCGCCGCTTTCCAATTCGATCCTGAAGCATCGAAGGACATAGACGAGACTAGCTGGCCGGGGGTCATCCTCCTGAAAGCACAGATGAACGCGGATTTACTGACCGCAGATCTGAAGAAGAAACGTGCAAGCAACGAAAGCTTCTGGCTGATTGGGCAACCGGACATCGTCGTCGAACGCACTGCTGACAGCGCGGACGATGACAGGTTCCGAATTTCCGTGCATGGCTTCGACTACTATAACACGAAAACTGGCAACCTCGAATCCGGCGGTGTCGAGCGGATTGCCCTGTGGATGCTCGATCCCGACTATGATGGACGCAGCTTGTTTGCACGGCAGGTGTTTTTCCCGATGGCTGGACCGAAAGACGGCTGGGCCAAGCTTGCGCGTAATCTCAAAGCAGAGATCGACACCAACCTGATCGACACCTATCACGGCACCCGATCCTGTCCCTTCGAGCCAGGCGAGCACGGTCGGGCTGCAGTCAAGATAGTGGATGACCGGGGCATTGAGAGTCTGAAGATCGTGAAGTTGATGTGATGGTGCACGTGAGCAAGACGCGAGCCATTGAACGTTTGCAAGAGCTCGTAGACAAAGCTGCGGAACTGAATCCGGAAAACGGCCGATCTCAGAAATTTAAAAGTTGGGCCGAGAGCGTTTGCAATTCATTTTATCACATACTTGGCGAGGATAGTTATCAATACTCCCGACTTCCAGGAAGCTACAGGATCACTTCAAGCAGGATCCAAGAATATTTCACCGAAATGGTTGCCACAGTTGAAGCTAGTCTCGATCATATCAAACATTTTTGGCCGGAAGATAATGGAGAAGCGGTAGTAAATTCCACAGATCGGGAAAAAGTTCCAACGCACGATTTGGATGAAGTTAACATTAAACCGGGAAACGACAAGGTTTTCGTCTTTCACGGCCTTGATCACACTGTGTGGAAAGAAGTTGCGAGATTTCTGGAAACGCTGAAATTAAAATCGATTGTTCTCCATGAACAAACCAACAAGGATTACACGATCATCGAGAAATTCGAGGACTATGCGGACGTTAATTTCGCCCTAGTTCTTCTTACTCTCGCCAAAGAACTGAATTTTTCTGGGTTTGACTTCGACGCGAACCGAGTGTTTCAATCGTGAATTATCAGTTGTCGATTCCGAAAAACCAATTGGCCGAGTTCTGCGAGGCTCATGGTATCCGGAGGCCTGAAATCTTTGGCTCGGCGTTACGAACTGATTTCGGTCCAGAAAGTGATGTCGACGTGCTCGTTGAGTTTGCGCGGGTCGCATTCCCGGCCTGCTGGCCATCGCTGGAATGGAGATCGAACTATCGACCTTGTTTGAGCCTCAAGATAGACCTGCATACACTCGATGACTTGAACCGCTATTTCTGTCGGGAGGTCCTCGATACTGCGGAAGTGCAGTATGTATACGGATGATGATCCGTTGCCAGCACCTTGCTAGATGCCGCGATCGACGCGGTGCCTTTTGCACGGGGAAGGACGCGTGGCGGTCCAGGCAATGATCGTCAACCGGTTCTTGCAGTAGTCAAGGGAATCGAGACCGTCGGAGAGGTAGCTTGGCCAGATTGCAGAGATCGCCCAACCCACATCTTTCGAAGATACCGTGGGAGTTGATCGTTGGAATGCGCAATCGACTGGTGCTTGTCTATTTCGACATTAATTTCGATCTCGTCTGGCAAACAGTGCGGGAAGATTTGCCGGAGTTGATTCCGGCACTCTTACGCAAGCCGGATTCACTGCCGGAGGGAAAATAGTGGCCCGCGCGACCATCGACCGGCTGATCATCAACTCGCCCTACGAGGAGCCAGCGCAGCATTGGGGCTATGCTCGGAAGACAAGACTGTTTGATCTAACCGAAGGCCGGCGACCGGTCGGTTATGTGGTTGCGTCGAAGGACTCCAAAGCGTTCGACGACCCCGGTGCCTTTGTTGAGATCCCCTTGGTCAACCGTATCCGTTCGCGAGTGAAGGATTGGCGGGAAGCGGGATATTCTGGTGTTTCCAGCGCAACGCGCCGGCTGCTAGAATACTGGACGGACCCGGAGGAGTTCGACAGCCGACGCTTCTTCTTCTGCCAGATCGAAGCGGCCGAAACACTGATCTGGCTTACTGAGGCTGCCGAAGCCCACAAGGTTGGCCTAGACATTCCATCCGATGGTGGCAAGTTTCGGCGTCTGTGCGCCAAGATGGCGACCGGCTCGGGGAAGACCATCGTCATGGCGATGGTCGCTGCATGGCATATTCTGAACAAGGTCAGTTATCCGAGGGACACACGGTTTTCCAAGCACATCTTGATCATCGCACCGGGCCTCACCGTGAAGAGCCGTTTGGCCGTTCTCAATCCAGAAAACCCGGAGAACTACTACGAGGCGTTCCGAATCGTGCCACCAGCCATGCTCGACAAGTTACGCCAAGGCAAGATTGTCATCCAGAACTGGCATGCGCTCAGCTGGGAGACCGATGACAGGATCACCGGCAAACGCAGGGTGGACAAGCGCGGTGCCAAGAGCGATGAGGCTTACGTCCGCACCGTGCTTGGGGATATGGCGCGTGCCCGGAACGTCTTGGTCATCAATGACGAAGCGCATCATGCTTGGCGGGTGCCCGCGGGTTCTAGGACCAAGGGAGTCACCAAGGACAATATCGACGAAGCTACCAAGTGGATCGGCGGCTTGGATCGGATCGACCGGGCGCGGGGTATTGTCGTGTGCTACGACTTCTCAGCGACACCCTTCGCGCCTTCTGGAAAGTGGAGTTCAGAAGAGGCGCTGTTCAGGTGGATTGTGAGCGACTTCGGGTTGAACGATGCTATTGAATCGGGACTGGTGAAAACGCCGCGTGTCGTGATTCAGGACGACGCAGTGCCGGATGCGAAGACCTACAAGTCACGACTATATCACATTTACAACGACAGCGAGGTAAAGGACGATCTCAACCGCAAAGCTCCTTCGAGCGAACCGCTGCCTTCCCTTGTCATTAATGCCTATTACCTGCTGGGATACGACTGGCGCGAAACCGCGAGGAATTGGAATTCCCGTGAGGCCATCTCGCCACCTGTCATGATTACTGTGGCCAACCGCACAGAGACGGCGGCAAGGGTCAAGCACGCATTCAATCGCCGTCGGATTCAAATAGACGAACTGTGCGACCCGTGCCGTACGCTCCACATCGACTCGAAGGTACTCGAAGCTGCGGAGGCAGCTGAGGAACCGGTGGCGGAAATCAGTGACGATTCTGACGGCCACGGTACCAATTCCGAACGAAAATTGACCCGGAAGCAGCAAGCCGAGTTATTGCGCTTGCAGGTGGACACGGTTGGCCAGCCGGGCAAATGCGGAGGGCAAATACAAAACGTGATTTCCGTTGGAATGCTCTCGGAAGGCTGGGACGCGAAGAATGTGACGCACATCATGGGCCTTCGCGCCTTCACCAGCCAGCTTCTGTGCGAGCAGGTGGTCGGGCGTGGCCTGCGGCGTACATCATACGACGTGAACCCGGAAACTGGCCTGTTCGAGCCGGAACATGTCAATATTTTCGGTGTACCCTTCACGTTCCTGCCCCACGAGAGCGGGGAAGGTGATCCACCGTCGCCTCCGACTCCAAAGACTGCTATCGAGCCCGTCGCAGAGAAGGCGCGTTTTAAAATCTCTTGGCCCAATGTCATTCGGATCGACCACATATACAGGCCGCGCCTGTCACTGAATTGGCAGACATTACAGCCTCTCAAACTGGATGCGAGCCAGACTTCGAGTCTGGCGGAGCTCGCGCCCATCGTTGATGGCAAACCCTCTCCAACGGAGATCGATGAAATCGATCTGATGGAGCTTGCGCGAGAATTTCGGATGCAGCGCATTGTTTTCGAGGTAGCGAGAGATGTGTACGACGAGATGCAGACCAATTGGCGAGGTGGCAAGGCAGACTTGCTAGGGCAACTAGTGCGTCTGATCGAGCAGTTCATTCAATGGGATGGCCTCACTATTGCGCCCGCACTGTTCAACCTTGACGATCTCAGGCGCCGCCTGATCATTGCACTCAACATGCCAAAGCTCGTCCATCATATCCGCGATGCCGTTCACTTCGAAAATTCTGAGAGGCTTGAACCTGTTTTTGACGGGAACCAGCCGATCCTTTCGACCGGTAACATGAGGAAATGGTTCACCGGGAGACCATGTGAGCCAGCACAGCGTAGCCATATCAACTTTTGTGTGTTTGACAGCGCTTGGGAGGCGTCGGAGGCAGTTGTGCTCGACCAGGCGCCAGAGGTTGTGGCATGGGTAAAAAACGATCATCTCGGGTTTGAAGTCTTCTACGTCTATCATGGCGTGGTGCGAAAATACCGTCCGGATTTTATTGTTCGCCTATCGTCGGGCGACATTCTTGTCCTCGAGACGAAGGGACGGGACTGCGAGCGAGACAAGATCAAGTGGCGCTATCTTGATGAGTGGGTTAGGGCAGTCACCACGCACGGCGGCTTTGGTCGGTGGTGCTGGGACGTATCGAAAAGTCCCTCCGATGTTCGCGATATTCTCGCAAAGCACTGTAATCGGCACTTCGCGTAGAGAAATTGCCGGTAACTACGGAATGCGTTCATTGCAGTATCGATTGCGACTTGGCAACCGGACGCGTCGATGAAAATTCTCAATTCAGGCGAATCGATCGCGCATTTGAGGGTACCAGCCCTGCTTTGCAGTGTATCATGGCAGACTGATTTATTAGCTAAACTCCTTCTGCAATCCAAACTGGGTCAGTTGGCGGGCGATAACGCAACAGGTTGCGCCGGGTCGGGATTGAGCGGGTGTCAATGCTTCGTCAGGTGGCCGGTCCCGAAGCGCACACAGGGTGGCACCCTTCATGTCGCGCGTAGTGCGATCGGTTCATTCCTTGTCCAGCGCGAACAATATGTGCTTGATTTGATAGTGGTGGGATTTTTGAGCTCCTTGAAATAAATTGGTTTCGTGGTGGCTGGCTTCGGTCCACAAGGCCGTTGCCACGGTCTTGAAGCATTGCGGCAAGTAATTTTGTTGTGGAACCGCCAGCCTAAATCCTGACAAGATCAAAGATAACATCGTTGCCATTATGCCCAAGGCAGTAACCGAACAAACTGCGAAGCCCCCTCTTCATTGGTATTTGTGGCCGACCAGCTAGGTGCACCGCTCAACCGACGTTCCGACTCGGGTATAGTTTACCTTATCGATCCTTCCACACTCAGCACATTGCTCGCAAGCTCGAGCGCACCTCCGCCAGCCTGACGGTTGCCCGAAGGGCCGCCTCGACGCCGTCGACAAGCCCGTTTCGAAATAAATTATTTGGACTGCTTATGCACTTGGTTCCAGACAACGGAAGCCGTTCGGTCATGGGACGGTTCCACGTCAAGAATGTCATGCGAATATTCCATCGCCCGACATCCCGGACACAATGCCTTGTATCGCCGGAACCATGTGCATAAGCGATTCGAAACATTCGTGCCACAGTGTCCTGATCGAGAAGCTATTGTGATTGCCTGTCGTGATTTGGGAGATTGAAGATGCCTCGTGGCCGTGTTGCCATGAAAATTGAACTTTCGGATGTCGAGCGAGCATTGCTGCCCGACCTGGCCCTCGTCGCCGTGCGGCGCAGGGTTTGGTGAGCAAAATGGCGGAGTTGCGAGCAACGGCATCTATCGGCCACCGGAACCGGAGATTCATGAAATCTTGACTGGCGGACCGGAGCATGAGGCGGAGACGAACTGGATCGATGACGGGGAACCTTCCTCTCCGCCCAGCCGAAGCCAAGGGACGGAGGACCGATGAACGACGCACGGAGATTCAGTTTCGTGTTGTGATTTATCCGGCATTTCGTGGCTTGAAGCGCACCGTTTTGCTGAATTTCACACGAGAGCTTCTACCATCATCGCGGAAAGAAGAGTGTCGACCGTGATCCGCCGGCACCAAGATTCCTTGAATGCCACATTCAGGCGTACTGCTTATGCCCGTAAGTCTGTCTGCATCAAGATGTCGCAGGGGTGAGGTTGGGTGCGCATGACTTGCTGGAACGGGGTCGGGAAGGCGGCGTGTCGGTTTCGGCGTCGGTTGAAGCGAACGGCGAACTCGTCGAGGCAGGTTTGGAGGTGTTTGGCGCGCAGTCCTTGGCAGACGCTCTTGGCCCGGCTCTTGAGGTTGGAGAAGGCGGCGTGGATCCAGGACGGGATCTCGCGGGCGGGCCTGTCGCCGATGACACGAGGCAGGTGGCGGTCCTCGGGGATGGCGTTGCAGCCGAACTAGCCGTCGGTCTTGATCTGCCATCCGTGGTCGCAGGCGGGGCATTGGAAGCCGTCCGGCCAGCGGATGCAGGCATTCTCGTTGGGGAACAGGCGCTGGAATGCGATCAGGCTGGCAGGGATCGGGTCATGGGGCGGCTCCGCATCAAGAACGCAACATGAATGTTCCCTCACCCGACACCCCCGACACAACACCCTGTGCCACCGGAATTATGTGCATAAAGCAGTTTATTTGGTTTGGCTCAATTCGCGATTCGCAAGCATGTCCTGGCGCTGGCCGCCGCGAGGCATGTTCTTGGCGATGGATGCCTGCCGAGCGCGACGAGGTGGAATCAACTCGGACAGCTGTCGAGACACTTGGTGGCGATGCTGCGGAAGCGCCGCGGGAAGCCCTTGATCTGGATGTGCACGGCCCGCGCACCCGCTCGGCGGCGGGCCGATGGCAGCGACGCGGCAAAGGACAGCCCGGACAGCGCCGTGCCGGTGAGAGCGCCGAAAGTCCGGCCGCAGGACTTGCAGCGATAGCGGCGCAGACCGCGCGACTTGCCCCGGGACACCGCGCCGCCGTCAGCTCATCGATGCTGGAAACCCAGTCCCGAAACCGCACCCGATCCATTGTTTTGCTCCCCATAGTCAATGCAAGTCGGAACCAAGTGCAGCACATGCGCCTGCGAAGTGCGAACAGAGCCTTTGGTTTTTTCATTGGCACCAACATTCCAGCTTAGCTTGAGCCGCAAGATGCAGACGTTTCCCTGCACATTAAACAGCAGTCCGCGATCAAAGGGAAATCAGAGCACCACGGTTTGCACGCTTACGGCAATTCGGTCGAATGGATGTCAGCGATTCAGCACGCGCCCCGCCACGACCTCCAACCTCTCCACGAGTTCGGCATCTCGATTTTCCGGAGCCGTGATAATTGCATTCTCCAAAGCACGGTCGCAGCCGCACTTGCAAGGTTCTCGCTGGGTTCCCAGAGCCGCCGGCATGTTTCCCACGAGAGTCCTTGCAGTTTCGGTGTTGTTTCCGAGGGTTTCGATAATCTCCGTGACATCCACTTCGCCGTGATCCGGGTGCCAGCTGTCGTAGTCGGTGACCATGGCGACGGTTGCGTAACACATTTCGGCTTCGCGCGCGAGCTTGGCCTCGGGCATGTTTGTCATCCCGATGACATCGCAACCCCAAGACTGCCGGTAAAGTCTTGATTCCGCGAGTGACGAGAATTGCGGCCCTTCAATTGCGAGGTAGGTGCCGCCCAAGTGAACATTGATGCCGAGCCCGCCTGACGCTTCGGCGCACACGCTCGACAGGCGCGCGCACGTTGGATGGGCCACGGATACATGACACACACACCCTGGTCCAAAGAACGATTTCTCTCTCGCGAATGTCCTGTCGATGAACTGATCTACAATGACGAAATCCCGCGGAGCGAACTTTTCCCTGAACGATCCGCAGGCAGAGAGCGAGATCGCGTCCGTGACGCCGAGGCTCTTCAATGCATGAATGTTGGCTCGATACGGGACTGACGCAGGGGAATGCCGATGACCGCGCCCGTGGCGTGGGAGAAACGCCACCCTTATCCCGCCTAGCGTTCCCGTGAATATTTCGTCGGACGGGTCACCCCAGGGCGTCGCGACTCTAACCCACTCGGCGTTGTCGATCCCCGAAATGTCATAAAGGCCTGAACCGCCAATGATTCCCAATACGATGTCGACCATGTTTGCCCCTATGGCCAAGGAAAATTGATAGTCTACACATCAGTATTCAGCTTCGTTGCAACCCGCAACTGATTGGCTGAATGCAGTCTGGCAATGCACCGTAAATGCCGCGGAGTTTGCCGAAACGACATCCTTGGTTTACGAGAACGCGGGAAATTTTGGGTGCAGGTGCAAGATGTTTCGTCTCGAAAACGAAACTGAGGAAGACAAATGGGAAGTGGAGGGGCTTCTCGATGTCGCCTTTGGACCGGGTCGCTTCGCACTTTCCGCCTACCGTCTGAGAGAAGGAGTCAAGCCGGTACTGGAACTTTCGGTCTTGGCTCGAGACGAATTCGGATCAGTTTCGGGTTCGATCCGGTTCTGGCCAGTTCGGGCAGGAGAGGATGGGAATCCAGCCCTGCTGCTTGGTCCTGTCGCCGTGCACCCAACACGGCAGGGAGAAGGGCTGGGTTCTTTGCTGATAACGGATGGCCTCGAAAGGGCTCGATCATCGGGATGGAAGGCCGTATTTCTCATCGGCGACGAGCCTTACTACTCACGCTTTGGATTTGTGCGATGTCCGGAAGTGGCGTTTCCGGCTCCTACCGATCCGGCTCGCATTCTCGTAAACGTTCTCGACTCTGCGGAAGTGGGCCCGATATCGGGAGAGATCCGAAAGTGGCAAAGCGATTCGAACTGGAGTGTTTCGGGACTCTTGGGATGAAAATGACAGGTTCACCCGAGATCGGCGCATTGGTTGGCGGGTGCCGCTAGAGAAATTTCTCGATCATTGGCTTGAGTTTCGACTCGACCGAGAGCGCGTTTTCACGGCGCGCCTCCTCGATTGCATCGCGTGCTTCGGTGAGATCGACATTGCGCAAGACATGCTTGACCCGGCCTATCGCTCTGGAGCGCATGGAGAGTTTTCGCAGCCCGATGGCGGCGAATGCCACAGCCGAGTATGGATTTCCGGCATCCTCGCCGCAATAGCTGAGATGTGTGTTTGCCGAGTTGCAACGCTCGACAACCTTCTCGATAAGGTCGAGATAGCTCACGTTGAGTGCGCGGTACCGGCTTCGAACGCGCTCATTCTCCCGGTCGGCGGCAAAGAAGAACTGCTTGAGGTCGTTGCCTCCGATCGACACAAAGTCCGCAATCTCAAAAAATTTGTCAGGAGCAAATGCGAGCGACGGAGTTTCCAGCATCGCTCCAATTTCGAGGGATGCCGGAACAGGATGACCTATTCTGTCTTCCCGATCAAGCACATCGAGCAGAATCTCGCGAGCTTGGACGAATTCATCCATCTCGGCGACAAGCGGAAACATCACGGAAAGATCTCGGCCATCCGCACCTCGAACCAGTGCCTGCAACTGCATCTTCATGATGCCCGAACGATCCAGGGCGACCCGAATTGCACGCCAGCCCATCGCCGGATTCGGCTCGTCTTCCCTGTTCATGTAGGGTAGCAACTTGTCCGATCCGACATCGACGGTGCGAAATGCGACGGGCCTTCCGTTGGCTGAGCTAAGCACACGCGAATACTGGGTTGCCAATTCGGAACGGCTCGGTGCCTTCGTTGTCGCGAGAAACTGGAATTCGGTTCGGAACAAGCCGACACCCTCGGCACCGGAATCGCTTAGGTTTGGGAGATCCGCCAGCAACCCTGCATTCATATGGAGGCTGATCGTGACGCCGTCCCTAGTTGTCGCGGGCTTGTTCCTGAATTGCTGGTACCGCAGCCGCGCTTCGGAGAGAAGGCGGATCTTGCTGTGCACTTGGCTGGCAATCGCTTCGTTCGGACGGAGATGGACCACGCCTTGCTCCGTATCAACGATGATCGGGTCGCCATTCAGTGCCTCTGCAGTAATGTGCTCGACATGTATCATGAGCGGGATTCCCCGCGCTCTGACCACGATCGTTGCGTGGGAGCCGACGGATCCTTCTTCGAGGACCACGCCCTTCAGCGTTTGACCGTATTCGAGCAGTTCCGCTGGGCCGATGTTGCGCGCAACCAGAATCGAATCCTCCGGGACGGGATCGTCCGGTCGTCGCCCTTGCCCAGTCAGTATCCGCAGCAGGCGATTGAACAGGTCATCCATATCGTGCAGGCGTTCACGAAGATACGCATCCGGAACGCGTGCCATCCTGGACCGAGCTTCGGACTGCTCTTTGTCCACTGAGGCTTCCGCCGACAGGCCACTTTCAATGTTGGCGCGCATGCGGCTCACCCAGCCCTCCGATTTCGCGGACATGCGGTAAGCTTCCATGACTTCTCTTTGTTCGGGATCCGTTACGAGATCGGCCACATCGATAATGTCATTTACGTTTCCACGCAGCTTGCTCATTGCATCGTCGAGACGGGCAATCTCCTTGTCGGGATCGTCGGTCACAGGGTTGGTCAGCACTACGCGCGGCTCGTGAAGGAGAACCCGCCCCTCGGCGATGCCGTCCTGGGCCACGCCCCCGGACATTGTCAGTGGATGCGTGTGAGGTGCAGCCAACGCGGCATCCTCTCCGACGAACGCTCCGAGTTCCGCCATTTCCGCGAGAACCATCGCAACTACTTCGAGCGAAAAGATCTCGTCGTAATTGTATGTGCGGGCATTTCTTGACTGGACTACGAGAACGCCTAACGTTTCGCCCAAGCGCTGCAGAGGGACTCCCAAGAACGAGGAGTAAATTTCCTCGCCAGTCTCGGGCATATACCTGAATTCCCGCTCGGCAGGGGCGTTTGGCGTGTTGACGGGTTTCGCAGTTCGCGCGACCCGGCCGACCAAGCCTTCACCGATTCTCAGCCTTGTCTTGTGCACGGCCTCTGGATTCAAGCCCTCAGTCGCGCAGAGTTCAAGAGTTTTCGGGTCGCGCAGAAGATATATGGAGCAGACGTCCGTGCCCATGGAAGAGGCCACCATCCGGGTCATCTTGTTCAGTCGTGTCTGCCCCTCGGCCTCTTCGGCCAGCATGTCTCGAAGGCTCTTGAGAAACACCCAAGACTGCGCGGACCGCTCTCTTGTAGGCATATCCTAAACGCCTAACCTCCGTTGCCCAGATCAAATGCTTCGTGCAGGGTCTGAACTGCCAACTCCATATACTTTCGTTCCACGAGTACCGATATCTTGATTTCTGACGTGGAGATAACCTTGATGTTGATCCCCTCGTTCGCGAGCGCTCGAAACATTTGCGCTGCTACACCGGCATGGGACCGCATCCCGACGCCGACGACGGATACCTTGCAAACGTCGTCGTCCTGGATGAGATCGTGAAAATTTATTTCGCCCGACTGCTGTGCCTCGATAAGCGCCTGCTTGGCCGCCGATACGTGATAGACAGGGCATGAGAACGTAATGTCTGTCCGGTCGCTTTCCGAGATGTTCTGCACTATCATGTCGACATTCACATTGGCCTCGGCAAGCGGTCCAAAAATGGAGGCCGCGATCCCCGGCCGGTCCGCGACCGAGGCAATGGTCACCTTGGATTCCTCTCTCGAGTAGGTGACTCCCGATATGACATTGGATTCCATTATCTCTTCCTCATCACACACGAGCGTTCCAGATTCATCGGAAAAACTGGAACGAACATACAGCCGTACCTTGTTCCGCATCGCGACCTCTACAGAACGGGTCTGCAAGACTTTGGTTCCTAGCGAAGCGAGCTCAAGCATCTCTTCGTAAGAAATTGCGCTGAGTTTCCGGGCCTTGAGCACCATCCTCGGGTCAGCTGTGTAGACTCCTGCAACATCAGTATAGATGTCACAGCGCTCGCTCTTGAACGCGGCTGCGAAGGCAACGGCCGTTGTGTCGGAACCACCGCGTCCGAGAGTGGCAATTCGGTTTTCCGGACTCAGTCCCTGAAATCCGGCGACGACAGCAACCCGCATGCCTTCAGCGAACTTGGCTTTCAAAGACTCGGTCGCGATTTCCTCGATTCGGGCCGCGCCATGTGCTGAATTGGTACGCACTGGTACTTGCCAGCCCTGCCAACTCCGCGCCGGAATGCCCAGATTCTGGAGAGCGAGGGCAAGCAGTCCAGCCGTGACGTTCTCACCTGACGAAACGACGGCGTCGTATTCCCGCGCGTCGAATAACTGCGACAGTGATTGCACCGTTTCCGCGAGTGCGGTTGTCCTGCCGGACATTGCCGAGACAACGGCGATAACATCACTTCCCGCTTCGACTTGACGCCTGACGGTCTTCGCCACACGCTTGATTCGATCCAGGTTGGCAACGGAAGTCCCGCCAAATTTTGCGACTAGCAAGGGCATTGAACGTTTCTGATCGCATTCCTACGGATTGTGCCAATAGTTGGCGAAATGGGGTGCCGCAACATTTTAGCGGAATCTTGCCGGTCAAAACAATTTTCGTTCCGCTGACCGAAATGCCTAAAACTTTAGATCTCTGGCGTTGATATTACGTTGAGGTCTGCCAAGGCTGAGCTGCATTCTGCGGATTCCGGAAACCGAAGCGGCTAGTGCGTCCTTCGATCGTTCCACCAAGGTAATGGCGCGACGGGAATTCCCTCTTCGAAGAGAGCACGTGCATCTTCCGAGTCCGCCTCGCCGTAGATGGAGCGTTCAGGGGAAGTTCCATCATGAATTGATCGAGCCTCTGCTGTAAATCTCTTGCCGACGTATTCGGAGTTTTTCTCGATTACTTGCCTTAACTCGGCAAGGGCCTTTTCGACGGGCGACGCGGGCTTGGACAGGTTTGCTTTCGGTTTCTCCTCCTTCGGCGCTTCTGCTTCGGCACGTGCAGACCGCACTTGGGGACTCATTATGTCTTTCTGGATTTCTTCCGACCCGCAAATCGGGCAGGAAAGCATTTTCGACGAGTCGAGAGACTCGTACGCCTCGCTTGACTGAAACCAGCTGTCGAAATTGTGGCCGTCTCCGCACCGGAGGGAAAACTTGATCATTATTCGCTTTCCGAACTTTGCGCACTTGGTGTTTCCGTCATGGGTCAAGCCATAACTTAACAAAACCCTATTCAAATTCTCCCGGTTCGGCAACCAGTCAATGTACAACGACAATTGTTGCGCTGCGGAACATGCATTGGGCCACGCGGATACGATTCGATTCCGGGCAGGCCTGACAAACCAAGAGCCTTGCGAATTGCCCCATACCTCTCGATATCCCGCTGCCAATTCGATCACTGCCGAGAATCTGCAAAGATTTTGGGGGACCGCTCGATCAATCGACGCGCCACCAGTTAGGAGCCCATCCGAGCCATGGCAGCCAGAGGCCTGGACAGGCGTTTTGCGATGTGATTCAAGGTACTTCAAGAGCAGGGTCTTTCGTCACCGGGACGTTGACCGGATATGGTTGCCGCCGCCTTCGGTTCATGACTTGATGCCTTCGGGGCACCCGACGCATTCGTTCGTGATCTGGTGCGCGGAGAGTTTGACCTGTCGCTGATTTTTTCGTCATATGTTGGAAATCGCAGCTTCCCACCCTGCCATCCGGCGATGATGGTGGTGCCGTTGCCTTGCGCCTGCAGTAGGGACGTTCATTCGTCGCGCGCGATTTCGCGGGGCTGCGAGGAGCGGGTAGAGACTAGCCTGGAGGCCGAGGTCAAGGCTTGGTTCCAGCATGTGCCAAGGACTGTGAAGCCCCGCCGAGGCTGCCAGCCGGATTGACCAGTTCCGCCCCCGAGGGGCGGAATCGCGGGTCAAATGAACATATCGCGCCATGATTTCGGGACATGGGCTGGCAGTTTTCCGATTGCAGGCAGACGCTCCTTCAGCGCCGAGGAGCAAACGAATGCCGGCGGTCGTTGTGCAGTTTACCGGAGAGCTGTGACACAATGACATCTGTGTCAACGTGCAGGCAGCGGCAAATGTCCGCTTGATCCACGTTAAGCCGCTTTGGCGCTCCTTAAGCGGGTGGGATCGAACTGTCGAAGAATCTGCTTCAGAGCGGGTTCGTCGACTCGAGCAGCTGCATTTTTCTGGCTGAACCACATGCGCCGTCGCTCCGCGAACTCGGGAAACGTTGCCGACAGTTCGCGAACTTGCACCGGGAACACCGAAACAATGCACGGCAACATTGCTTTTTCCGAAAGTGCCTTGCGATACCAGTAGTGTCCAACACATTGGTCGAGCGGCTTGCCTTGGACTCCTGCCTCCTCAAAGGCTTCTCGAAGCGCTGACTGAACTGGCGTCAGCCCTTCAATGGGCCAACCTTTTGGCAACACCCACCGACCGGACCTACGGCTTGTGACCAGCAGGACTTCGGTGTGGCCCTTCTTCTTTGTCCTAAAACACAGCGCGGCGAACTGCGCTCGCGCTTCCCGCTTTGAAAATGAACCCAAAACAATGGAAGAGTTTCGCTTCGCCATGCGGAACCTAAAAGTCCTTTGTTTCCGCGAGGCTATCAATAGTCTACAAACATCACTGGCACAATGTATCAGCAATTGGCGGCGACGGCAATTAATTCTTGCCTAAGATCACAATGTATTGTGCAACTTTGGGTCGTTTTCAAGTTCATCTTGATTCTGGAAAGCATATTTGAATTCGGTTACGAAGATTCCCTCGCTCCGCGCGAGGCTCTTTCGTCACCTAGCTGTACCAGTCTCGGCGACGCTCTAGCGCCTTGCGCGACGGTCGCGTCGCGGTGTGAGCGGTTGAAAGGCCAGTCCGATATGGACTTCGCAATAGGGTTTGCCAGAAGCACTTGGCAATCCGCAAAACCAGAACTCGTCGGTTGACGGGTCTCCAATAGGCCATTTGCAGGTTTTCTCAGTGAGCTCAAGGAGCGACAGCTTCAATGCGGACATCTCGGTCTTGCAAACATTCGCCGTCGGACCCGCCGAGACATTCGTTTCTTCCGCAGGCAGTGCCGTTGGCACTGCATTCGCGCTCTTGTCGGCTTCATCACGCTCGCCTGCGCGGCTTCCCGCCTTCAGATTCTCGTCAGCTGGCTCGGACATCGAGGAGGATGCGTCCTGTTGCTTGTCAACAGGTCGTTTGACTTCAGGGTTTTCTTGGATCTTAGCTGTATCAGTTTGAATGGCTGGTTTCGGCTCCGCCATATTTTTTTCATTGGCGGCCAGTTTTTTTCGTCTTGACATGTCGATTCGGTAAAGCTTGCCGATTATAGCGTTACGAGTCACTTCCAGTTTCTCGGCGATTTCAACGACAGAGCGACCCGCATTGCACAATTCCATCAGCAATTGAACACGCTCTTCGGTCCAAGCCATCGCAATTTCCCTTCATTCTGATGTTGAGCCAGCAAGTTCCGATGAATTCGGGAGAATTCCATCCAGAACACGGCTACTGTTCAATAGTTAGCGCGTTTGCAATCCGATGCAAGACCATTACGAAATGCCCGGCCATGAACACGGGCGCTGGCGGGCTTGGAAAATTGCCCTGATGTAATTGAGGGGGGCGGAGTTGCGCGGATCCGCCAAAGGCGGCGTAGCAGGGCCTGAAACCGCGGCCGAAAGGTGTTGCAGCCACCGATTGGCGACGCACACCTAGGGAATCTCTGAATACAGCCTGATATGTGGGCGTAGCATTGTGCATCCGGGGAGGACGACGTGCAGTGCCTTCAGCCGCCGAGCTTTGCAAGCCTTGAACATGACCGCAAGAAGCGCAAGACATGCCGCAAGATCTTTCCGGAGCGGGTGGATGGCCTGATCCTCCGGGCGCGTCCGGAGGTCCGCATTGCGCCGGTCTGTCCCAAGGGCGGCGGCAAGGGGCGACAGCCGCATCCGCTGCCGGCGATGCTGTGCGTGCACTGCGTGTAGCTGTTCTGCAACCTGAGGCGATCCGGCGATGGAGGACCTGCTCTTCGAGGCAGAGGCGGCGAAAGCCAAGGTGCGGGCACGGGTTCAGAGGTTCCCTAAATCATTAGAGCGCCACTGATTTGGGTGCTGATGTATTTGCAATTTCACTTTCGTAAGTTTACGCACTTGGACAGTTCGCATTCCGAATGCGGCAACTGGTTCAAAACGGAGACAAAATGATGGCTTTTACAAGGCGTTGGATTTTGGCGGTGACGGCTGTCGCGCCAACACTTAGTATGATTGTGTCAGCAGGCGCCGCTGGCGCCAGCGAGGTTTCCATTTCGCACTATTTTACCGGCGAGCTCGGCAAGAAGGGAATAGACGAGATATCTGCTGCATTCACGGATGCCAGCGGATTCGAGATGATGGACAGCCCGGTTGGGCATGAGGACTTCAAGGCCGGAATTCTCGTGCGGGCTGCGTCTGACAGCCTGCCGGACGTGTTTAGCTACTGGGCGGGCGCGAGGGTCCAGTTCGTGGTAGACTCCGGCGACCTGAGCCCGATCGATGGCATGTGGACCCGCGAGGGCCTGGACGATGTCGTGGCAGCCTCGGTGGCTGGCAGCGCGACCATGTATGACGGCACGAGGTATTTGGTGCCGGCCGGCTATCACTATTCGGGAATGTTCTACAACAAGAGCGTGTTCGAAGATGCCGGCATTTCGGACATGCCGTCCGACTGGGAAGGTTTTCTGGCGCTGTGCGAGAAGCTGAAGGGCATGGGGATCACGCCCATCGCTCTCGGATCCATGAATCGGTGGCCAGCACAGTTCTGGTTCGACTACCTGATACTTGGCACTGCTGGACCGGAGTACAGAGCCGCACTCATGGACGGTTCGGCATCCTATGACGATCCGGAAGTGATGAAGGCGATGTCGATGTGGAAAGATCTTGTGGACGCTGGCAATTTCGCTCCGAACGCCAATGCAATGACTTGGACGGACGCTTCCGACATGGTAGCGCGCGGCGAGGCCGCAATGACCCTTATGGGAACTTGGATCACAGGGTATTGGAACGGACAGGGCCTGGAGCCGGGCGGAGACTATGATTTCTTCCCGTTCCCGAGCATTTCAACGGGTGTCCCGACTTCTGTGGTCGGCCCTGTTGACGGTTGGGTGATTTCGGCGAATGTCGCCAATCGGGAAGGCGCGGAAGCATTCCTCGCCTATTTTGTCTCCAACACTGATGCGCAGGTTAAGTGGGCGACCGTGCAAGGCGCCCTTTCTGCCAACGTCAACGTGGATTCGTCCTCGTACAACGCAGTCATGCAGAAGGCATCAGCCACGGTTGCGAACGCAGATCACTTCGCGTTCAACTATGATCTGGCCACGCCGCCTCCTGTTGCGGAAGTCGGCCTCTCCATGTTCCAAGAGTTCATGGATGATCCTTCCGACTATCAGGCGCTGCTGAACAGGACCCAAACGAGCGCCGCGGAGGCATTCCAGAACTAGGAGTCGCGAATGTCGGCGCTGGAGGGGAGTGCTTTTAGCGCCGACATTGTTCTAGCTGTCAAGGACTAGGGAATGGAACGAAGCGCCAGATTTTGGCGCGTTGTCCTGTTGGCGGCCCCGGTGGCCGTGTTTTCAGTTCTTGTCATATGGCCACTTTTCAGTTCATTCTACTACAGCTTTACGAACTGGAACGGCTTCAGCTCTGACTACGATTTTGTCGGTTTTACGAACTATTCGAAGGTCGTAACGGACAAACTGTTCCTGAATGCAGCCTTGAACACGGTGGTCTGGATGGTCGCCGCAATCTTGGTTCCCACATTGCTGGGCCTTGGCCTCGCGCTCCTGATCGACAGCCGGGTTCCTGGCGGAACCGTTTTCAAATCGATTTTCTACCTGCCCATCTGCCTGTCGGCAGTTGTCGTCGGCCAGATCTGGGTATGGATATATCAACCGAACTGGGGTCTGCTCAACACCGTCGTCAGTGCGGTCACAGGATACAAGCTCTCCTACGCGTGGCTTGCCAAGCCGGACACGGCCCTCGGTGCGGTAATCGTTGCTTGGTCTTGGCAGCAAACCGGGCTGTCCATGGTCATCTACTTGGCCGGCCTCACCTCAATCTCGGAGGATCTGCTGGAGGTCTGCGAGATCGAAGGCGCTTCTGTCTGGCAACGCATCCGCCTCGTCATAATCCCGCTGCTCACGCCTGCGACAGTCGTCGTCATAGCGCTCAGCGTGATTAATTCGCTCAAGGGTTTTGACATACTCTACATCATGACGGGCGGTGGGCCGTTTCACAGTTCCGACACGCTCGCCATGCACATGTACAACGAGTCGTTCAAGAAATATCTTATGGGGTATGGTAGCGCGATATCAGTCGTTCTGTTCCTGATCGCCCTGACCATCATCCGGGTCTACTTTCGCCAGTTAAAGAGGGTGGACGAGATCTATGGCTGATGTCGCCGCATCAGGAATGCCCTCGCGCGAGTTCAATCCGTGGCCTGCCACCATATTGGTGTCGCTCCTGTGCCTTGCGGTCCTCTTCCTTGCTCCCACTGCAGGGGTTCTTCTCTCGTCCATCAAGACGACCCGCGAAATCGCCTTCGGCCAGCTGTGGGAAATGCCCGACAAATTGTTTCTTGGAAATTTTGCGGAAATTCTCAACAATCCTGCAGTTCATCGCTACTTCTTAAACACGTTCTTGGTAACAGTTCCTGCCACGGCAGCCTCGATCGCTCTCGGCTTGCTGGGCGGTTACGTGTTCTCGAAACTTCCGTTTCGAGGTAGCGACATTCTGTTTCTAATCATCGTGTCTGGAATGTTCTTTCCACCGCAGGTAATCCTGATTCCGCTTTTCCGCCTGTTCAACGCTGTCGGTCTCATCGACACCCTCTGGCCGATCATTTTCGTCCACACGGCGCTGGGGATCCCGATCTGCACGCTCTTGATGCGGAACTTCTTCTCCGCTGTCCCGAATGCCCTCAGGGAGGCTGCGATTCTTGAGGGTGCAAACGAATGGCAAGTGCTTGCGCGCGTGGCGTTGCCACTGAGTCTTCCGGCTGTCGCTGTGCTTGCGACGCTCCAGTTCACATGGATCTGGAACGATTTCCTGTGGCCGCTGATCCTGACGAATTCGGACAACAAGCGAACCATCATGGTTGGGATCGTTAACCTGAAGGGACAGTATTCAGTTGCCTGGGGGGTCCAGGGCGCTCTATCCCTGATTGCAAGCCTTCCCACGTTGATCGTGTTCCTGTTCTTTCAGCGTTACTTCATCAAGGGCATGACGATGGGGGCTGTTAAAGGTTGAGCGATGGCGAAACTGAAGCTTGAGAAGGTCACGAAGAACTTTGGGAAAGTCGAGGTCATAAAGGGTGTCGATCTAGTGGCCGAGCATGGCGAATTCGTCGTGTTTGTTGGCCCGTCCGGTTGCGGTAAATCCACAATGCTCAGGTTGATCACGGGTCTCGAGAGCGTGACGAGCGGTCAAATTCTCATAGATGGCCAAGACTTGACACACGCCAAGCCGTCGGACCGCGGAGTCGCGATGGTCTTCCAGTCATATGCACTCTTCCCTCACCTGAACGTCGCGGACAACATCGGTTTCGGCCTTCGCTTGGCCAAGCTGCCGAAAGCGGACATCGAACGGCGTGTCGCGGAAGTTGCGAGGATTCTGCGGGTGGAAGAGCTACTTGATCGAAAGCCACGTCAACTGTCAGGAGGACAGCGCCAGCGCGTGGCAATCGGAAGGTCGATCATCCGCGACCCGAAGGTTTTCCTTTTCGATGAGCCGCTGTCCAACCTTGACGCTGCACTGCGGGTCATCATGCGGCTTGAGATTGCCAGACTGCACAGCCGTCTCGGGGCGACAATGATTTACGTAACCCACGATCAAACGGAAGCGATGACGCTCGCCAATCGGATCGTCGTGTTCAATGCTGGCATGATCGAGCAGGTTGGAAGTCCCATGCAGCTGTATGACAGGCCTGCAAACAAATTTGTCGCGGGGTTCATCGGCTCACCCGCCATGAATTTTCTCACCGCAATGCAGGACCAACCAGATGGAGTCGGGTCACTCAGCGTGAGTGGCGGAACCGTCGCGATCGGTCGCTCAGTGAACACACCGCCTTCGGAACGCATCACTCTTGGCGTTCGGCCGGAGCATGTTGCAATCGTGTCCTCGGAAGCCGCCGATCTGATCGCCAAAGTGGAGATTGTTGAGGAGCTTGGGGCTGAGTCATTGGTCTATTTTCAGGCTGCTGGTTCGAACCAGCAGGTGACAATGCGAACATCATCGGGAGTTCAGCCCAAACCCGGCGATCAGGTGAGTTTGCGCTTCGATCGGGAGCGAATTCATCTGTTCGGATCGGATGGAAGATCCTTGGCGAAGTAGCGTCAGCGCACTCTCGACAGCGGATGTCACCTTGGAAGCAGCGACGAGCAGGTCAGAATTCTGATACATGCGAAAACATGCGACAGGAAAAGCCCCCGGACTGCTCGTATCATGCCAAGGAACCTCTGATTTGGAGGGTTTGTTTTGGGGTTTGCTGCGGGATTTGCCCTTCCCGGCTGCACCGGTCGGTTTTCGGCGGTCCGGAAGCCGCAAATGCGCGTTTTCGGGGCAAAACCGCCGCCGATTCAGTCCCCGCAGGGCCGATCCGGCAAATTCCGGACACGCTTCTCCCTTGTCACGACAGGTGCGGCTGGGCAATCATCAGGTTCAAGAAGCCCAGAAGCGGCGCAAGCCGCTGCACGTTCCTCTCCAGATCCCGATACCGAACCATGTCGCAGCCTAACACCCGCTCGCGATCCGGAACGGATGCTCCATCCGCGCCCGCACCCGGGCCTTCGCCGCCTTGGTCGCGGCGCTGCCCGGCGCCAGCGTCCGGCGCTTGCTCGGAGGCATGGCAATCTGCCACGACACCTCGCGATGCGCGCGTTCCGCACGCTTGCCGATCCCGCGGTATCCAGAGTCACCCCGGACTTGCTCCTCCTCGCCGTGCAGAAGCTTGCCCGAAGGCGTCAGGTCGCGACGTTCGCGGCCGTTCCCTCCGGATGGTGCACCAGACCCCGGGGGTCGGTGCCGATGTGCAGCTTCATCCCGAAATGCCACCGGTTCCCCTTCCTGGTCTGGTGCATCCCCGGATCGTGGGCGTTGCTCTCGTTCCCGGTCGACGACGGCGCCGAGATGATGGTGGCGTCAACGATGCTGCCCTTCTTCAGCAGAACCCCCCGCTTGGCCAGGTGATCCCTGATATCCCGAACGGCAGGTGCGCCAGTTCGCGGCGCTCCAGCCGGTGGCGGAAGTCGGGATCGTCGTCTCGTCTGGAACCTTAGAAGGTTCGCCAATTCTTTAAAATGTTGTTAAAATGGCTGTCACGGGGTTGCGGTTTCGTGCTGCCATCTTCCAATTCGAGGATTTGCTGATGATTTCATCTGTTTTGCCAACGTATGCGCGAGCGTCGCACGCTTTCGTAAGGGGCGAAGGAAGCTGGCTCGTCGACGAGGAAGGACATAGGTTCCTGGATGCTGGCGGCGGAATTGCAGTCTCTGTTCTTGGTCATGCACATCCGGAATTGGTCAAGGCTTTGAAAAAGCAGGCTGATCTCCTTTGGCACACATCGAACTTGTACCGGATACCGAACCAAGAACGTCTGGCCGACTTGCTGGTCGAACACACGTTCGCGGACACGGTGTTTTTCACCAACTCGGGAACGGAGGCGACGGAAGCAGCAGTGAAGATGGCGCGGAAGTACTGGCACTTTCACGGCAATCCTGATCGAAACGTCATAATTGCCCTCAAGGATTCGTTTCATGGGCGAACCACCACCATGATTTCTGCATCCGGATCCGCAAAGCTGACCGAAGGATTCAGTCCGCTTACGCCGGGGTTCCAGCAAGTGCCGCCGAACGAGATCGAGGAAGTGGCGAGCGCGATTGATGATTCAACTGCCGCTGTGATGGTCGAACCCATTTTGGGAGAAGGAGGGATAAAGCCGCTGTCCGACACTTTCCTCTCGGACCTCAGGCAACTCTGCGACGACCGGGACATCCTTCTCATAATGGACGAAATCCAGACCGGCATGGGACGAACCGGCAAGCTGTTTGCCCACGAATGGTCGGGCGCCGCGCCGGACATCATGGCCATTGCAAAGGGGATTGGCGGAGGCTTTCCGCTTGGCGCTTGTCTGGCAACCGAAAAGGCGGCGGCGGGAATGGTCACTGGAACGCACGGTTCAACCTATGGCGGCAATCCACTTGCCTGCGCTGTCGGAACCGCAGTGATGAAGATCGTTTCCGATCAGGATTTCTTGGCAGGTGTCCGACGCCGGGCAGGTTACCTGCGACAGAGATTGGAGGCTGTCGTGGCCACGCATCCCAAGATATTCTCGGAAATCCGGGGAACCGGATTCATGCTCGGAGTCAAATGCCGCGTGAACAACGGTGATTTCGTGAAGGCTGGATATGACCAAAAGCTGCTCACGGTTCCGGCAGGCGACAACGTGGTTCGCCTGCTTCCACCGCTGAACATTTCGGAAGAGGAGTTGGCCGAAGCGGTCGATCGGATTGAGCGCACGGCCGAATGCTTGGAGTCGAGTTGCGATGGCTGACTTCATCGATCTGCGCGAGATTGCGCCGGATTCCCTGAAGAGAATCATCGAGAACGCGATCGAGATCAAGAAAAGCCGAGAAGGGATGCCGACATGCAAGCCAGACCCCGACCGCCCGATGGCTGGTCTGCTGGCTGCACTGATTTTCGAAAAGCCGTCTACCAGAACCCGAATATCCTTCGATGTGGGCGTGCGCCAGCTGGGTGGCCAGACCATCTTGCTGCCCAGTGCGGAAATTCATCTCGGTGCGCGCGAATCGATTGGCGACACTGCTCGGGTATTGTCCAGATTCGTCGACCTTGCAATGATCAGGACTTTCGATGAGCGCAACGTTAGGGAACTGGCAGAACACGCGGGCGTGCCGGTTCTCAACGGATTGACTGACCAGAGTCACCCCTGCCAGATCATGGCCGATGTCATGACATTCGAGGAACATCGCGGCTCAATTGAAGGCAAGAACGTTGTATGGATGGGGGTTGGCAACAATGTCTGCACATCCTTCCTGCACGCCGCCGGCCAGTTCGCTTTCAACTTCACGTTTGCGGGTCCCAAGGGATTTGACCCACAAGGAGAGGCCGTCCAGTTCGCGAAAGCAAACGGGTCGCAGGTGGAAATAGAGAGAGACCCCGATACTGCAGTGCGAAATGCCGATCTCGTTGTTACGGATTCCTGGATTTCAATGCATGACTGTTCGGAGGCAGCAGACCGGACGCGGGAAACGCTGCAGCTCTACCAGGTCAATGCGGACCTCTTGGCAAAGGCGCCTTCCAGTGCCCTGTTCATGCATTGCCTGCCTGCACACCGGGGGCAGGAGGTGACCTCTGAGGTAATGGACGGTCCGAATTCGGTGGTCTTCGACGAGGCAGAAAACCGCCTCCATGTTCAGAAGGCGATCATGCGCTGGTGTCTGGGAGTTTGAATGCTGTCTTGCGGGAAAAAAATCGGTGCGGCGCCGGGACAGGCGAGATTCACGGCGGTCGATTCCCGATACTACTTCTTTCTTCCAACTTTGGGAAGCTGGGTGAACACCGGAGTCGCGCCCGTTTCGGAATGCTTGGGATGCCCATCGAATTTGTCCCAAAACTTGCGACCGCCTAGACGGAGCCAGTGCCTTAAAATCAGCAGGAAGCCAGCGAAGTAACCACCGCAATGCGCCCAATAGGCGACAATGTCCGTCTCCGGATTCGTGTTTGCGGCATTCAGAAAATCGAGAGCAATCCAGAATCCCAGAACGAGCCACGCCCCGATCGAAAATATCTTGTTGTAGATTATGATTGAGAACAGGACATCGATGCGCGCCTTCGGATACAGGAGCAGGTAGCCGCTCATGACACCGGATATGGCTCCCGACGCGCCGATAATTGGGTCCATCGAGTCCGGATCGGCGGCAACCTGAAACATTCCGGCGATCAGTCCGCATGCAAAATAGTAGATCAAGAAGCGTGCGCGTCCGAGCGTGTCCTCCATGTTGTCTCCGAAAATGTACAGAAACAGCATGTTTCCGCCGAGGTGAATCAGGCTTCCGTGCAGAAACATGGACGTAAACGCTTCGGCAGGCCAAAGGATATGGAAGCGGGCCGGCACCAATCCAAAGTTGTAATAGACCGCGGAATTGTTGCCATCGCGCAGGACAAGGTAGACGGCGACATTCAGCAGGATAAGGCCATAGGTGATGTAACTCTTCGCATGCGAAGGGTTGTGGTCTCGAATTGGAAGTAAGATCACGCGACTTTCACCTCAGTTCAGGTTTGACCGCGTAACGTAGGCGTGTCTCGGGCAGACGGCAAGCGGACACATTGCTTGGAATCGCCTGCTTCCAGCCGAACTGGCTTGTGATTGATGCGGTGAATTGAAGCTCTGTCGAGCTGGATAGGGCCAATGTTCCCATACCCCGAAAAACCAAAAAAGTGTTGACTGGAATGGCTAATTCAGTGTTGAGACGATGAGTGATCGGGGACGGATCGACTTGGCGATTTGGAATCTGGAAGGCGGGAAACTTGCCGTTGCGTGTCTGCTCTGCGCTTGTCTTTCATTTTCGATAGGCGACGTGTGCTTCAAATACCTGAGCGGGTCGTATTCTCTTCAACAGGTAGTGGTCACTCGAACGATCATTGCGCTCGCTGTCACAGTCGGCGTGATTGTTCCCTTGACGGGCGGGTGGGGCAGCTTGGCAACGCGCAGACCCCTTCTGCTGATTTCGCGTGGCTTGTGCGTGGTCGTGGCGAATTTGGCATTCTTCTCGGCCGTTTCGATCTTGCCGCTTGCAGACGTATCAGCTGTCTTTTTCGTTGCGCCTTTGCTGACAACGACTTTTTCGGTGGTGTTTTTGAGGGAGCGAGTGGGAGTGCGACGGTGGCTTGCGCTCGCGTTCGGCATGCTCGGCGTAATTCTTGTTGTTCGTCCTGGAAGCGCCGGCTTTCAATGGCCGCTTCTTTTGCCGCTTGTCGCCGCAATCAGCTACGCAACTTTCAACACAATCACTCGAAAGACAGGAATGTCGGAGAGCGCCCCGGCGATGGCGTTATACATGCATATGACATTTTTCGTTACTGGATCGGCAGCAGGTTTGTGGCTTGGAGACGGAAGATTTTCGGGCCGCGTTCCTCCGGCGTTCGAATATTTGGTTCGTGCTTGGCAATGGCCCGATATCGCAGATGCGCCAGTATTCTTCCTGACCGGAGTGGTTACAGCGACGGGGGCATATTTTGTGTCTCAGGCATATCGAATTGGTGAGGCGAGCCTCTTGTCGCCTTTCGAATATGTGACCTTGGTTCTTGCCGTGTTCTGGGGTTTTTCGATTTTTGGCGAGGTCCCGAGCTACCTTTCCGCGATCGGCATTGCCCTGATTCTGGGATCGGGAATCTTCATGGCGGTTCGAGGGGCCCAAGTCCGGCAAGGTCGTTGGATCAGGCATCTCCTCATGAGGAAATAGTGCGTGGTTTCGGAGTGGAGGATTCGAGCTTCACCTGCTGAACTCGAATCCTCCACTGCTGGCTGCACTTACGACGAGAACGGGAAACCATGCCTCGAAGCGAAAGAATTCATTTTGGTCGGGCGGTTGTCGGCGTTGAATGTTGTGTCCAGTCTGCACATGGCGGCCGGGCAACGACACCACGAGTGCGCTTGAATACAGCAGCCAGTGTGAACATGGAACTTTCAGCCGAAGACTTGAACGGTCTGAAACTCTTGCGCACACCGAACCCGTGGGCAAAGAGCACGGAAGTTGAAAATTTGATCTCTGAAAGGTTGCTTGCTGCAACTTAAATTTATAGTCACGTTGAAATTGTCGAGATTAGGGAGATCAAGGATGAAGAGAACAGCAAGGCTTGCGGTGATTGCGGCGACGGTTTCGGTTGGCGTTTTGGCCATGCCAAGCTTCGCAGAGGGCGAGAAGGTGGCGTTTTTTGCGGCTTCTTCGCAAAACGGGTTTAACCAAGCGATTTACGAAGGTGTCGAGATGAGGGCTGCCGAACTGGGCGTTGAAACGGCAATCTATGATGGCCAGTTCAGTGCGGAAATCCAGTATAACCAAATCGAGGACGTACTCGCGAGTGAAGAATTCGATGCGTTCGTGCTGGCACCAAACGATCCAATCGGGGTTGCGGGGGCCGTGGAGCAGGTCACCATGGCTGGAGTTCCCATTGCGACGACGCTGTTTCCGGTTGGCCCCGACCTGAACAGTTTGGAGCCTCAGGTTGAGGGACTGACCACGACGGTTGCCTCGCGGCCGGTCGTGGGAGCAACCCAACAAGCCGAGGCGGTTGCGGAGTTCTGTGCCAGTCTTGATCCATGCAATATTGTCATTCTCATCGGATTCAAGACGTTTCCTTTCGACAACCTCCGGCTGGAAACATTCAAGAAAGTTCTCGCCGAGCATTCAAACGTCAGGATTGTTGCGGAAGCAGAAGGCTGGTACGACCCTGATACGTCGCTCACTGCCATGACGGACATACTTCAGGCCAATTCGGACATTCACGCGGTGCTTTCAAATGCGGACCAGCATCTGATCGGGGCCGAAATCGCCTTGGAGGCAGCTGGACATGAAGTTTCCTCTATCTACATGTCCGGCGGCGGTGCAGCGACAATTGCCATTGAAGCGATTCGTGAAGGCCGTTGGGACGCCACACTGGCATATTTCCCCCGGACGATGGGTTATCTTGCGCTTGATGCAGTTGTCACAAAGGTGAGAGGTGGAGAGCCTCCAGTCGCCATCGACATGGATGAGGTCGGACCTGTCCGAGCCATGATCGACAAGGCAGTCCTCGACGCGAATCCGGATTTCGTGGGCGAGTGGGCACAGTAGCAAACCCTTTGGGGGCGGGGTCAATTCCAAGACCTCGCTCCATTCCGCTTTGGGGCATGAGATCGAGACCGTGAGCAGCCGAAAGTATCGAGTTGCCGCCGATATAGGCGGAACCTTCACGGATATAGTCATTCAGGACAGCACGACGGGGGAATGCGAGGCGATCAAGGTGCTGTCAACGCCGGAAGAGCCCGCCGCGGCCGTCGTGAACGGCATCGACGCGGCAATTCCGCCGGATGCCGCCATTGACTTCTTCGTTCACGGAACCACCGTGGGGCTGAACGCTCTCCTGACCCGAACAGGCGCGCCTGTCGCTCTTCTGACAAACGAAAATTTCCGGGACATCTACACGATCCAAGGCAATGACAGGGGCGAAATCTTCTCGATTCGCTGGAACAAGCCGGAGCCGCTGGTGCCGCTCGAACACACGTTCGCTGTGGGCGGAAGAATTTCCGGGCAGGGCGAGGTGGTTGATCCATTGCGGCTTTCGGATCTGGATGTCTTGGTGGAGGCGGCAAAGTCGAAGGGATACGAGGCAATTGCCGTGTGCCTCCTGTTTTCGTTCAAGAATCCAGCCCACGAACTCGAGGTCGAAAGATACCTGAAGGATAGGCTGCCGGGAGTCGCAATAGGGCTTTCGCACAGGGTGTCGCCTGAATGGCGCGAGTTCGAGCGAATGTCCACGACCGTTATGGACAGCTACCTCGCGCCTGTTGTTCGAAACTATCTCGAAAATTTGATTGGCGACTTGGGAGACCGCTTGTTCGGGGGACGCGGAATCCATGTAATGGAGTCGAATGGCGGCATAATGACAGCCTCCGCTGCCAGCCAGATCCCCCTTCAGACGCTTCTATCTGGACCGGTCGGTGGTGCAATCGGTGGACGCGCTTTGTCCGAAGCGACTGGCATCCGCAACATGATCTGCATCGATATGGGCGGAACATCGTTCGACGCTAGCTTGATTATCGACGGAATGCCGTCCGCATCGAACGAGGCGGTAATCGAGGGACTGCCGGTGCAGATGGCGGCTGTGGATATCCACGTGATTGGCGCGGGTGGAGGCTCGATAGCTTGGGAAGAAGCCGGTGCGGTGCGTGTTGGCCCCCAGTCTGCAGGCTCCTTTCCAGGACCCGTCTGTTACGGTTTGGGAGGGAAACTCCCGACCGTAAGCGACGCAAATCTCGTGCTGGGACGACTGGACCGATCCAATTTCTCGGATGACAGGATCGAGTTGGACGCCAATGCGGCGGGTCGGGTACTCGGTGCGATGGGTGCTCAATTCGGCATGGATACGGTGGCGATGGCGCAGGGTGTTGTCGACATCATCAATGCGAAGATGGCAGATGCCATCCGCACGATCACCATCAAGAGAGGGATAGATCCGAGGGAGTTCGTGCTCGTTGCATTTGGCGGCGCCGGTCCCGCCCAAGCGGTGGCATTGGCGGAAGCGCTTGAAATAAGGGAGATTCTGGTACCGGTGCTTCCCGGTGCATTCTCTGCATGGGGCATGCTGCAGACGGATATGCGCCGTGACTTCAAGGAGACATGCTACGGCTTTCTCGACATGATCGATTCCAATGCGCTTGAGACCCGTTTTGCGCGATTGCATGGTTTGGGACGAGAAGGCCTGAAGAATGAAGGCGTCGCCGAGCAGCATGTGGAATTCGAGCGTTCGGCTGATTTTCGATATCATGGTCAAGAGTATGTGCTGACAATTCACTTTCCCGCCGGGAAGGTTGATATCGCCGCGGTTCGAGATCGCTTTGACGCTGCATACCTGCGACAGTACGGGCACAACAACACTGAAGCGAGAGTGGAGATAACCAACATCCGGCTGACGGTCATTGGACGGATTCCACGTCCAGTGTCGGTTATTCGAAAATCAGAAGGGGAACGGTGCCCACGATATCGTCAGGTCCATTTCGACGGAAAGGCTGTCGACACTGCAATACTTGAGCGGGCTGGAATCATGCCAGACGATGTGATCGATGGCCCAGCGATCATAGAGGAGGGAACGGCAACGACGCTGCTTCCTCCGGGCTGGACCATCAGGATGACAGAAGGCGGGCACCTGTCCATGAAGCCGGGAGCAAGCGACTGATGGCGATGGCGGATCCAGTTACAACCGAGGTCGTGCGGAATTTCGTGATTTCCTGCGCCGAGGACATGAACGCGGCCCTCTGGCGGTCGGCCTATTCCGCCGTCATTTACGAGGGCCGGGACAGTGCCGTCGCGCTTCTGGACGCAAACGGAAACATGCTTGGCCAGTCGACGGGAGTTCCTCTGTTTGTTGGCGCGATCGATGCATGCGTTCACCATGTGAAGAGCTACTACTGCAAGGACATGGCTCCCGGCGACATCTTTATAATGAACGACAGCTACATGCAGGGCACCCACCTTCATGACATCACCGCCGTCGGTCCCATATTTTACGAGGAGAAGCTGGTCGGATTCGGTGCTGCGCGGGCGCACTGGAATGACATAGGCGCCATCGATCCCGGGTCGACGATGGGCTCGACCAACATTTATCAGGAAGGCCTGCGGCTGGGTCCAACCCGAATCGTGAGAAGGGGCGAACCGATTCGGGAATGGTACGATCATCTCCGACTTAACACCCGATTGCCTGAAGTCTCCATCGGCGACCTGAGTGCTCAGATCGCGTCAATCAGGACAGGAGAGCGCCGACTCACCCAGTTGCTGAACCGAATTGGGATTGATGTCTACCAGTCCGCTTGCTTGAACATATTCGAGCAGTCCCGAAAGCTTGATCGCGCTGCCATCGCAGAGCTCAGCGACGGCACCTTCTATCGGGAGGGGTACCTTGACAACGATGGGGTCGGGGACGACCCGGTCAAGATCGCGTTGAAGCTGACCGTTCGTGGCGAGGAGATGATCGTTGATCTTGCAGGAACATCCGGTCCCGTCGCGGGATCAGTAAATTGCGGGTCGGTCCAGACGGAATCCCTCCTCAGACTGGCTTACAAGACCATGATCAATCCAGAGCGAGCGATAACTGGCGGCGCGTTTGAGACCATGACGGTCAAGATTCCAGACGAGTGCCTGTTCAATGCCCGAGAGCCTGCTGCCTGCGAGTGGTATTTCACCGGCCTCGGTCTTCTGGCCGACTTGATGATATCTTGCATGTCGGAAGCGATGCCAAGTCGCGCGACCGCAGCGCATTACGGCGACTCCATGGTCGCGGCGTTTTTCTCGGTTGATCCGAAGAGAGGACAGTGGATCGCCATCGAGCCGACCGCAGGGGGCTGGGGCGCACGCGTTGACGGTGATGGGGAAAGCGCTTTGATCAATCTGGTGAACGGCGGCTTCCGCAACATTTCCGCAGAGGTGTATGAAACCAAGTTCCCGATAAGAGTCGAGGAGTTCTCGTTCAAGAGGGACTCTGGTGGAGCCGGGCGTTGGAGGGGGGGATGCGGCGTGACCAGGCGCTACAAACTGCTTGAAGAATGTCACGGTGCACTTTGGTTCGAACGCTCGAAGACAACCGCATGGGGGCTGTCTGGCGGCGGGTCCGGGCAAGGCCCTTCCAACACGCTTTCATTTCCTGACGGCTCGCGCGAGCATCCGCTGAAAATGCGAGCGCGGCAACTTCCGAAAGGGACCATCGTCGAGACAATCACTGGTGGAGGTGGAGGTTATGGCGATCCAAAGGCAAGGCCTGCCGATCTAGTGCTGAAGGATGTGATCAGGGGGTTCGTTTCAAGGGAAGGCGCTTGGACAAAGTACAGGATCAGGATTCACGAGGACCTTTCCATCGACAAGAAGGCCAGCGAGCCTCGCACGATCACGTAGTAGAATGTCATGCCCGCTTGCTCGAGCCGGATTTAGCCTAGCTTCCTGATGCGATGACCGCAGATGCAACCGGTGGAACTGAAGAGCAGACCTGCAAGTCTCTGGCAGCGAAATATTCGATAGACGCACGTGAACGAAATCTCTGGTTTGAATTCCGGTTCGGGAATGGAAAGCCAGATGGGCACCGAAAGGTTCGGTAAGCGATGAGCGTCGCGACCGTGGAGCCATGCATTAAGTTGCGCGGCATCGGCAAGTCGTTTGGTGGAATCAGCGTTCTCAGGGATGTGAATCTGGACATCAATCCTGGGGAAATTCATGGGCTAGTAGGCGAGAATGGAGCGGGAAAGTCCACGCTCGGCAAGATCATGGGCGGTTACTATTCGGCCAGCAGGGGTTCAATTGAAGTGTTCGGGGAGCCTGCCAAGGCCTGGACTCCGAAGGATGCGTTGCAGCGCGGTGTCGCGATTATGCACCAGGAACTTCAGCTCGTGACGGAGCTGACGGTGGCACAGAACGTGTTTCTCGGGATCGAGGAGAACAGGGGAGGGATCCTTTCCGGTACCGAGAATAGTCGGCTGGCCTCGATCGTTGCTGCCACCGGCTTCGATTTGCAAGCTTCGGCCAAAGTGTCCGATCTGTCGATCGCGGACCAGCAAAAGATCGAGATAATGCGTGCGCTCGCGAGGGATGCAAAGATAATCATAATGGATGAGCCAACGTCGTCGCTGACGGCGGACGAGACTGAGCGTCTGCACGAAACAATGATCAATCTCAGACGATCCGGCGGAACGGTCATATACGTGTCGCACTTTCTCGATAATATCCTGAAAGTCTGCGACCGGATAACAGTGCTGCGTGACGGCAATCTCATCAAGACGGGCAACGGCGCCTGCGAAACCAAGGAAACGCTGGTTTCAGCCATGCTTGGCGGTGCACAAATCGAGGTCCCGCACCAAGCTAGGCCCGCTGTAAATCGAAAGAACATAGCACTGGAGGTCAAGGGGCTTTGCTCCTCCAACGGAACGAGCAACGTGTCACTCAAGGTTGGTCGCGGCGAAATAGTCGGCTTGATCGGATTGGTGGGAAGTGGTCGCACCGAGATTGCCCGGTCCGTCATTGGAGCGGATGATGCGACGGAAGGAGAGGTCCTTGTCCATGGCTCGCCCTATAAAAATCGTAACCTTGCGAAATCCAATGAGAAAGGGTTGATTATGGTGCCGGAGGACCGGCGCAAGCAGGGCCTGATCCTGACAATGCCGGTGCGAGCAAACATGACACTGCCCCATCTTTCTGCGTTCGCAACGCGCCTAGGAAGGATTAGGTTGCGGAAGGAGTGGGCAAGAGCCAGCGAATTGATCAGGCATTTCGATGTCAAGCCTTCTGATGTCGATGGCAATGTCCTGAACTATTCGGGCGGCAACCAGCAAAAGGTGCTTCTTGGAAAATGGTTGTTGCGGAATCCGGAGATCGTGATTCTCGATGAGCCAAGCCGAGGTGTGGATGTGGGCGCAAGACAGCGCATTCATCAGGCGATAGGGGAACTCGCGGACAACGGAACCGCGGTACTGCTCATCTCCAGCGAACTGGAGGAGGTGCTTGGTCTTTCTCACCGGGCCTACCTTGTCTCAAGCGGAGAAATATTCGAGGAGATTGACCCGAGCGAGAAATCGGAGAGAGAAGTGCTCAGGTCGCTGTTCCACCAGCAGGGATCGATAACACAGCGAACACGAAGCCATAACTGAATCAGATGAACCGACACCAGATAGCGCGATTCTTTCAGGCCTACGCCGTGTTGATCATGGTGGTTCTGCTGATGATCGTGCTGACTCTGCTAAGCGACAGTTTTCTGACGGCTCGCAATCTCCAGAACATTTTGAACCAGAACGCGCCGCTCGCCATCATGGCAAGCGCGATGACACTCGTGATCATTGGCGGCGGATTCGATCTTTCGGTCGGAGCGACCTTCGCGGTCGCGGGTGTCTGTGCCGCGTGGGTCGGTTTGAACGTCGACCCGTACATGGGTCTTGCAATTGCGCCATTCGTCGGACTTGCCCTTGGGATCATCAACGGCGTGATAATTACGAGATTGAGAGTGCACTCCTTTTTGGCAACGATCGCTACGAGCCTCGTGTTCAAGGGAGCCGCCATCGTGATTTCGGATGGTCGATTGATCCCAGTCCGGATTGACGAATTCACTTGGCTTGGGAGAGGCAAGATTGGCGGAGTGTTCATTGCCGTGGTCGTTCTTGTCGCATTCGCGTTGATACTCACGTTTCTTCTGAACCGCACCACGTTGGGCCGGAAAATATTCTCGGTGGGAGGCAACGAAGAAGCGGCAATTCTTTCCGGCATACGCACGGACCGCGTGAAAATTGTCACATTTGCCCTCGCCGGATTTGCGGCCGGCCTTGCGGCTGCAATCTCGGTTTCACGAATTTCCATGGGGCAGGCGACCGCCGGAACCGGAATGGAGTTGCAGGCCATAGCCGCTGTGATACTCGGAGGCACGAGCATTTACGGCGGGGTCGGAGCCGTCTGGAGAAGCGTTGCCGGGGTACTTCTTCTTGCGCTCATCAACAACGGATTCAACATACTCAACGCCGACCCGTTCTACCGAGACCTGACGACCGGACTGATCATTCTCGGTGCCGTGGGCATCAGCGCCTCGGGAAAGCGGAGGTAAGGGATTTTCGGAAATTTGGAACGATAGCGGTCGCCGTTCGGTCAATTACCCGAACTTGATGAGGTAAGCTTCGGCAAGCGTTGCGGTTCCGTTCGCAAAATCCGGAGCCAGTGCCTGCGGTTCCGGTGCATCCATGTGACTTCCGATCCAAGCCAGCAAGGCGAGGCGCCTCAACATCACGAAACTGCCCATCTCCATTTTGTCCGATTGGGACATCTGCCGGATTTTTTGATACCCCTCCGTCCAAGCAGACTTGAGTTCGGGCATCTGCGGGCTGTCCTCGATGAATGACACACCTGCCGCGAAGTCGTAGAGCAAGTGCCCAAAGCCGCAATCGTCAAAATCGATCAGGCGGATTTCGCCGTTGTGAATCAAGAGGTTGGCAAGTCGCATGTCGGCATGAATCAATCCGAATCGCTCCGGTCTCGTCCCGAACCTCAAAATCCGATCTTTCAGCGTTGCTTCGAGACGTTCCAGCAGGGACTTGATGTCGGGTGTCACGTTTGGGGCATCAGCCCACTTTCCCCAAATTGGGGTCGGCCCCAGAATCGTCTCTAGATCCCAAGTCGGTCGCTTGAATGGCGTCGGCCGCGTCCAGCGGATCGATTGATTATGGGCAAGGGCGGCAATTTCGCCAAGTTTCTCGAACTGCCGAGCTAAATCCTGATGCTCGTTGGGGTGTTTGCCCTCGAGAAATTCGAACATGACCAGGAATCGCTCTCGTGGAATCTGGCTTGTCCGGAAGCATTGCACAGGCTGTCCGTCCGCTCCGGGAATGACCTCGGGAGTTCGTATCCCGCCAGACTCCGATAGAGCGTCCATCCACGCCAGTTCGCAATTGATCGCCAGCTCAGTGTGATAGTTTTCTCGATGAACCCGGAGGATCGCTTTAAACCCACAATCCGCCTCGATCAGAAACGTAGAATTCTCAGCCACATTGATAAGGCGAGCGGTCGCAGACTCTGGGATATTCCACTGCACAAGCGATGCGTTGGCAAGCAACGTCAGAGGGGCGGTCTGCCCTGACTTCAGCGCTTTGCAGGCATCCGGCGATTTGTCCGGCGAGGCGGTCAAAATAAACTCATAGCTGCCATTGTCCGGAATTTATGCACCGTAGCGATCGAGCTTTGCTCGATGCCACGCAATTCATTGGCGAAGTGCATTATGAACCCTTCGTTCATACCTGCAGTTTACACAGGAATCTCCCAAGCAAAGCCTCCCGAAGCTGTCGAAGCAAGGATTCTTGGAGCGGATGCAGTAACCGAAGTTCCGTCGTGCGTCGTCAATCGAATGGATACCCTAATTGTAAACACCGTATCCGAAAAAGGCTGTATCGATTCACGAGGCAACGCTTCGGGACGCGTGTTGACCTCTCTGAGCAGTACGCATTTTCGTGACCATGGTTGGCAAGCGCCAATAAAGGTTGAGGATGTTGTCGCTAAAACTCGCCAATTTTTCGGCATTCTAAGAGTTTGGCTCAATTCTTGAATCGCAGGCTTGGCGATGGGCGCTTGCCGAGCGTGGCGAGATGGAGCCGCCTCAAATGGTTGTCAGGACATTTGGTGGCGGTGCCGCGGAAGTGCCGCAGGAAGCTCTTGATCCAACTGCGGCGGCGGCTGGCCGTCCGGATGCGCAGGGGGCCGCACACCCGCTCGGCGGCGGGCCGGTGGCAACCAGTGTCGATGTCTGTTGCGCGAGAGGCCGCGCTTGCGCACCTTGCCGCTGCGGACAGCGGTTCAGTCTCCGCTCGCCCTTGCGCGCTCTTGAGCGCGAAGGCCTCGCCGGTCTCGACAAACCCGGCGAGCCGGTCCGACACCTGCCGAACCACCGCCGGGAAGCGGTGGCGTCAGCGAAATGCCGCGCTCGGCGCAATCCCGCACCGCCGTCAGCTCACCGATGCTCGGAAACCGGTTTGCTGGCCATGCCCGCGAAGAGCAAATTGAGCCAAACGGTTTCCAGGGTCGTTTTCGCGGGGCGCGATGATCGCCGGTGGCGGGTCGGGCAGACTGCCGCGATCCAGCCTGAAGGAATTTCCGAAATGCGCCCAGGAGTGCCGTTCGCCTTTGGGCCGGAGGACAAGGCCGCGCCGACGGAACCTGGCGGAACAGAGAGGGCGCCCTGCCTTTCCGCTTCCTGCCAGCGGCAGGCAGGAAGCGCGGGGACGGATGACGGCAGCTATTGCCACCTGGCATCGTTGAGGCGCCAATAGATTTCGGTTCCCCTCAGCGACTCGTTTGCGTCCGCGAGAGCAAATGGTGTCTCGCCGTCCTTGTTGCGCGCGTTCGGGTCGGCGCCGGCCTCCAGCAATGCCTCGACAGCCTCCGGGCGAGCGCTCCATCTCGCCGCGACGTGAAGGGGCGTCCTGCCGTTCTTGGTGCGCGCGTTCGGGTTGGCGCCGGCCTCCAGCAATGCCCCGACAACCTCCGGGTGATCGCTCAATTCCGCCGCGATGTGAAGGGGTGTCCTGCCGTTCTTGGTGCGCGCGTTCGGGTCGGCGCCGGCCTCCAGCAATGCCCCGACAACCTCCGGGTGATCGCTCAATTCCGCCGCGATGTGAAGGGGTGTCCTGCCGTTCTTGGTGCGCGCGTTCGGGTCGGCGCCGGCCTCCAGCAATGCCCCGACAACCTCCGGGTGATCGCTCAATTCCGCCGCGATGTGAAGGGGTGTCCTGCCGTTCTTGGCGCGCGCGTTCGGGTCGGCGGCCTCCAGCAATGCCCCGACAACCTCCGGGTGATCGCTCCATCTCGCCGCGTAGTGAAGGGGCGTCCTGCCGTTCTTGGCGCGCGCGTTCGGGTCGGCGCCGTCCTCCAGCAATGCCCCGATAACCTCCGGGTGATCGCTCAATTCCGCCGCGTAGTGAAGGGGCGTCTCGCCGTCCTCGCCGCCGTGCGCGTTCGGGTCGGCGCCGGCCTCCAGCAATGCCCCGACAACCCCCGGGTGATCGCTCCATCTCGCCGCGTAGTGAAGGGGCGTCTCGTCGTACTTGGTGCGCGCGTTCGGGTCGGCGCCGTCCTCCAGCAATGCCCCGACAACCTCCGGGTGATCGCTCCATCCCGCCGCGAGGTGAAGGGGCGTCATGCCGTTCTTGGCGGGCGCGTTCGGGTCGGCGCCGGCCTCCAACAATGCGACAACCTCCGGGTAATCGCTCGATTCCGCCGCGAGGTGAAGGGGCGTCATGCCATTCTTGGTGCGCGCGTTCGGGTCGGCGCCGGCGGACAGGCAGCCCTGACAGCCTCCGGGCGAGCGCCCCATTCCGCCGCGAGGTGAAGGGGCGTCATGCCATTCTTGGTGCGCGCGTTCGGGTCGGTGCCGGCGGACAGGCAGCCCCGCACAATTTCAATGGATGCGCCCGCAAATGCCTCCGTGTTCCAGTTGTCGCAGTCCGTTGCGGTTGCGGGATGGGCCAGCGACAGAGCAAGCGCTAACGCAAGCGTGTCGAATGCAGTTGCGTTCATGAGCCAATCCCCTCCCTTGCGCTTTCCCGTCCTGAGCGCGCATTGAAAATCATGCGCCTGAAAAGACCATTTCGCCTTGCGTCGGGAGAGTCGCGGCAATGGCACGGCTGGAACTTGCGGCGCGCGACGGCTGGCGCATCGGTCAATCCACAGTGAAGGCAAAACCGGGCTTCGGGCCGCGGCTGTTGCTCGTACCAGCGCTTGGCGACCGCATTGTCCGGAAACGCCTGAAACGGCTGCACGACTGTCAGCCCCTCAAGACGCACGCTCCCCGGTACCTCCTGCGCCATCGCCCCGCATCCCGTTTCAAATGCCCTCGTGTCCGATTGTTGCATGACGCAAGACCTTGCGAAAGCGGTTTTTCGCTCTGCATTCCGGTTTCCGAAGCTGGCCGGGCGTCTGGCAGTTGCCGCAAATGATTGCGGATGCCCCCGGACGGCCCGGAACATGATCCCCGACCGAAGTCCCGCCCCAGCCACGGTCCCGACCTGACGGCGCGGCTGAAGCCGCACAGGAAACCGGCGAAACCGGCAGGCCCTGGGCCGAGCGCACCGGGCCGGGAACCGGCACCGGCCCCGCCAGGTCGGTCGAGGCCTCCGCCTTGCGAAGCGCATTGTCCCGTCCACCCGCCTGGCAACCATCGCCATGAACAAATCCACGCCGCTCTCTCCCGGTTGCAGCTCGGGACAGCCTTTGGCTCCCGCCAGCATGCCTGTCCCTGCCGCGATGCATGATCGAATGCGGCAGTTTGCAACCGTCTTGAACGGCGGAGCAGTCCATATCATGCCTGCAGTTTGCAAATTGAGCGTTTCTTGGCGTTCAAATCTCTTGGCTCAATTCGTGAATTGCATGCCTGTCCTGGCGCTGGCCGCCACGAGGCAGGCTCACGGCGATGGATGCCTGCCGAGCGCGACGAGGTGGAACCACCTCGGACAGCTGTCCAGGCACTTGGTGGCGATGCCGCGGAAGCCCTTGATCTGGCTTGTGGCGGCTGTTGACCGTCTGGATGTGCAGGGTGCCGAAAGTCCGGCCGCAGGACTTGCAGCGATAGCGGCGGAGACCGCGCGTCTTGCCGCAGGGCACCGTGCCGCCGTCAGTTCATCGATGTTGGAGACCCAGTCCCGAAACCGCACCCGATTCATCCGCTTGTCCCCCATGTCCAATGCAAATCACCAGCCAGTCCATCAGCCATGCCCACGAATTGCAAATTGAGCCAAGAGTTTCAAGCTCGTTTTCCATCCAATACGTCGACAACATCAATTTTTTGTTCTTAAGCGTATTCGTGCGCTCTCATGTAATCCCATGTAGTTGTCGATATGCTTTATGTAGTCATAAAACCCCGCCTTTTCGGTCAGCGCATCGTCACAATGCTTCATCCCAATGACAGCATGTCACCGATTTTTCACCCGTTTTTCAACTGCGAGGTCGATGGCCATTCGACTGCGATCATGTTTGTCCTGCACACGATGGACCGGAAGCTGTTATCTCGCGACGCTAGCTGCAGGAACTTGCGGCCATGCCAATTCAAGCTGGCAAAGTGACATCCATGAGTCGCTTGATGCGCGGAGCCACAGAAACCCATTCTTTTGCGTTGCACTCCGACAAGTCGGCAATATCACCGTTCTTGAAATATTTTCTGTTAAAATAATTGATTAAGCTATTGATAAATAATTTTTTTCATCTAAAACAAATTCCCGTCTTGGCAATTGATGTCACTGTAGCGAACCCTCAATTCAGGGTGATTCATATCGGATGAACCGTCTTCGCAATTGGCGACAGTCTCTAATATGGGGCACGAACGGCTTGTCTTTGAAAGCGTGCATTGTAGCCCCCGCTACTCGATTCAAGCTTGGCGCCAGACATCGTCCTTCTTCTTGACGATGTTGTCGAAGGTCTCCGCGAAGCACTCCGGGTCGAACGAGTGAATGGGTTAGAACATGCGCGGCACAAGGGTGGAGGAATAGCGTTTCAGGTTTGCCGTCGACGCGCGGCCGAAGGTGGATTACCTGCCAAGAGATGCCGTGCCGCTCCAACCATGCGACGAGTAGGCACGGATGTTTTCGTCGGGAGCCTTCCTACATTAATAGGTGAGTCCAGCGCTGTCCCGAGCGTCTGCAATTCGAGGGCCGCGTATTGTCATGCGGCGGAACGACAGGATCACCCGTGAGTCAAGGCCAGGCAAGTTCTCTGGCAAAATGCGGTTGGCCTTGTGCCGCACGAGATCCTCTAGCTACTCGTTTCGGTTGATGTAGACCCGCTGCCGGCGCGGGATGTAGAGCCTCACACCGTCCTAGTTGGACTGCGGGATAGAGGTCGCTCAAGATTTCCGGGCCAATATACTTGGTTGCCCAGAAAATTGTGATCGAGCGGTCGATGTTCTACGACGAGACCCAAAGAAAAGAGAGATGAGGCCTCGCGTCTCGTGAAACACGTGAAAGAACTTCTGCTTGATGTCCGACTTGGTTGCGAAGCCCTCATTTGTCTCTGTCCATCCGACTGTTGTTCCCTCCGCTCCTCCCTGGGCACGGATGCCAACCGAGTTGCAGACCCGCGTGTTTCCAGTCACGACGAGAAAAGGGGTCGGCGTGAGAGGTGCTGTGATCTACGAGATTGGGCATGGTGCGAAAGCTGGCTTGATATCCGATTTTGCGGTTTTTTGGTCTGGTTCCGCGGTCGACGGTTGCCGATGGATGAATGCGGGTGTCTGCCGGTAGCCTTGGGTCGATCCGGACGGCGGCTTGGAGCAGGTTCAGGATCATTGCGTTGAAGGCCGGTTACGCCCCCACGCCGCGGAACGGCATGAAGTCGCGGCGCGCCTTTGGCGCATGCTCAAGCGCCCGGTCTCGGGCCGCATGCCCAGCAACCATTGCCATGAAGAAATCCATCTGGCTCCCCCTCGATTGCACCTCGGGATAGCCTCCGGAATCTGTCGGTGTCCATTTCCATGATCGGACGGGGCATTCGCGACAGTCTTCCTTCGTCACCGATTTTCGACACTATCGCAAATAGCCTATTGCAAAGGGGGTTATATACATGAGTGACCATCATCCTGGCGTCAGCAGGTCTTGGGTTTGAGATGGTCCCACTCGTCGTCGCGCTTGTTCGGCGTCGCCAGCACCGCCCGCATGATGTTCTCCGGCGTGTCCGGGATCGGCTCCGGCAGCGGCTTCTCTACCGGCCGACCGCGCTTCGGCTTCGCGGTCATGGTTTTCCTCTTGGTTCAAGACCCAACATGTCGGTTATGACGGTTGGCAGAAGCTCTATCGGCGACATGGCGTCCAGCCGCTTGGTGATCTTGCAGGTGACGGCCTGTCCTTCAGCCATGCGGACAAGGCTCCCGGCATCGCCTTCGGCGACAGCGCCCTTGCGCCATATAGCGAACCGGATTTCGGACGGGCAGACGCCAATGCACAGCAAGAAGTCATATTGCCGGTCGAGACGGACATGATTGAACTGGAAAATCCCCTTCGCGCCGAGCGAGGCGGCTTTGACCGCGAAGCGCCGGGTTCCGATGCGCATGTCCGTCTTCGATGTTCGGTTGCCGTTGCCTGTCTCGAAGCCGTGTTCGCGCAAACCTCATCCTGGCATTTAACGATGAGGACGCCCCGTTCCCGCAGGACGCGCCACGCTTCCAATCCGGCGGCGCGGCAAAGGTCCCCAGCACCGCTTCATGGTATTTGCCACCAGTCCGGTTCCGTTGTTCCGACAGTGCGCCTCGAACGGCTTGTGACCAGTGTGAGCGGTCCCTCCCGGCGAATGCATATACGGCGGATCCAGAACAACGCAGTCGATCTTGCCGTCTTCGCAGGCGCTCCGCGCAAGGTCGTTGGCCGGAACTCCGTTGCGGACCTTCCGTCGCGGCGAAGACGGCGCCGGGTCCACTGCGCCATGCCCGAGAATGGCTGTCATGCGCCGGGCCTTGCGCCGGAGGGAAAGCCGTTGTCTGCGATGAGGTCTTTGCAGCGCAGGCGCTTCCCGGCCATGCTGATGACGACGGACTGCATCATGTCCAGCGTGTCGCGCGGGCGGATGTTGTGCCGCCCGGCGAACTCCCGAACATAGCGGTCCAGATGCTTCTCGGAGAACTTGTGGAAGGTCCCCTGACAGCCGCGCTTCAGGAGGCTCCAGAACGATTCCATCCCGTTGCAATGCGCCTGTCCCCGGACGAACTCGCCGACGCCATGATTGACCGCCTCATGGACATATTCGGGCATCCCGCGACAGGCGGACGCCTCATCGGTGCAGAGCGTCGCGCCGGGCGCGGCATGGTCCCGGACGAAGCCCTGTAGCGCGCTGGCGTCGGTCTGGGAGACGCGCTGCGCCGAGACCCGGTTGCTGGCCCGGTCCTTGACGCCCACGACGGCCGCCTTGCCGACGGTCCCGCGCCCGGCGCCGGCTTCCGCCAGCTCCTTGCGCTTGGCGTTGCTCATATTCTTCCGCTTGCCGCCGATATGGGTCTCGTCGGTCTCCACTGGACCGGAGAACAGTCCGCCAGCGCCGTCCCATGACTCGCGGATGCGGTGTGCCAGATGCCAAGCGGTTTTCTGCGTCACGCCCAGGTCCCGGTGCAGCTTCATGCTGGCCGAACCCTTGAGGCAGGTGTTCAGCAGATACACGGCCAGCACCCAGATTTGCAGGTCCAGCTTGCTCGACTGCATCGGCGTCCCGGTGCGGACCGAGAACCGCTTCCGGCAGGCGCGACAGCGATGCGTCATCGTCTTGTGCGCCACCGGGTGCTGAATGCGGTCGCTCTCGCAATGCGGGCAACGCGGCCCCTCCGGCCAGCGAATGCCCTCGATCCATGCGCGGGCCGCCTCGTCATCCGGGAACATCCGGGTGATCTCGACCAGCGAAAGCCCCTTGCGACAGTGCTTGCCGGGTGCGTTGCGAGCCATGTTCATGCCTTCTGATTGCGCAAGTACAGTGACATTTTCATGCGGGGATTGCAACAGGAAAATGTCGCTCATCTTCCGTTTTCGCTCTCTCCTGACTGAGGTCCTCTCGCAATCTGCCGAGGAACGCGAACCACTCGGCGAAGGACTCATCGCTACGGTCACACCTGTCTGGCGGATGCAGGTTGGCCCGGCGAAGCCGCCCAAGCATGGCGTTCACCAGATCCCTTGCATGTGACTTCATGCATTCGGGGTTCAACGTCAATGGCTCGCAAACGTTCCGAAGGGCCATATATGCCTGCTCGATGGTCCGTTTGAGAAGACGACGACGAATCCAGCGCGGCAGGATCATGGTCACGATCCCCGCCACGCAGCCGCCCAGGATGCAAAGCGCATAGCCTTGACCGAGGATGACGGTGAGCGCCTCTTGGGCGAATTGAGAGAACCAATGCATCCCGCCATCATGGCCGGAGTCCCTGCGGAACCCAAGTCAGCTTGGTCACTTTGGTATATAAGCGCCATTTCAAAGGGGTGCCGGACTCTCAGTCTCGGTCATCAAGGAATGGAATTTCGATACCGTTCACGATGTCGGCACCCTTGCGGTACCCGCCCGACACGAAAACTCTTCGCTATTCCTCACGTAGCGCGACCGCTTTGTCGCGAAATGCCGCCAAGATCTTAAACCGATTCAATAACGCCCTTGCCTTGTCGCTGTTCCCGGCCGGAAATGTGGAGGACTCAGCGGGCTTGACGCGGTCGCTCTCCCTTGACCTCTTCGAATAGCAAGTCGGCCCCTCCGCGACGCCATCGGACTCCCCAGTCATTACACCGGTTCCTTCCGCATGGCCCCAATTGCAGCTTGTTCCCCTAGCAGGCAAGGTCTGGAACGGTAAAACATGCGTTGTCCTTAAATTCAACCAAACACTGAGCTGCCATTACGGCCGAACTGCAATCCGCTCAAACGCAATCTTCGTAGAGGCGCGTGATTTTCTCTTCCAAATCAAACACTTCCTGAACATTCGTTTCGCATTCGACATTCGGATTCTTGCGGGCTTCCAAGTGCTGGCTTATAACTGCCTCGAGATTGGGACAGCCACAGTCTGCCGCATGGTTCCGGGCATCAAGAAGCAGTCGCAAGGAGGCAGATATGCGCGTCGGGCAGTCCAATTCGTCCTTGAGCAGTTCGGCCCTGCTCTGGAAATAGTAGTCGGTCGCTGGCGAGCAATGGCGGTCCGCTGCCGCTGGCGACGAAAATACCGCCATGAACATCATGGTGCCTATTCCGAAGGACTTGATCCAAGGTTCGTTGCGAGACCGTGCAACGCGTCTGTTGACACGGTCCGCGAGCCATACTTCCATGCCCCTTCCTCTCTCCGAGCGCCGTATTAAACGGATGCGCAAAAGAATTCGGTAGTGCCTCAGTTAATTTTTCCTAACAAAAAAAGATCAAACTGGGACACTGCCAAAGAGCCGTTTGACGGTGCGAATCGCATCAGATACAATATTATTGTAGCGTAACCATCGCATTCGCGCATGTGTCGCCTTTAGGCCGTGGTAACCGCGTTGCGCATCTCTCGCTACGAGGGGATTTAAGTTGAAATCAGGGAGGAAAGACATGGATAATTTCGGGCCATATGATCCGTCGCTCGAGTATTCATCGCGGCCCGCCACTTCCGAAATCGCGCCCAACGGACGGAAACCGCCGACTTGGAAGCCCTTGCGGCTTTCACGGCGCAAGTTTCTGAGGTGGGCAGTGTGTTCGGGCACGGCGATCGCGGGATCGGCTTACCTGGTTTCAGCGCCTTCGCCGCTGCGGGCAGACGCACGAGCGGTCGAGCGGCTGATAAGGGTGGCCGTGAACGGCAGGCAGCGCACTGTGGAAGCCGCGCCCAACGAGACGCTTGCGTTCACTCTAAGGTACCGCCTTGGGCTTATCGGAACGAAGATCGGGTGCAACCACGCGGAATGCGGTGCATGCACGGTCATGGCAGACGGTGCGACGGTCTATTCGTGCTCCACGCTTACGCATCGCGTCCGCGACAAGGAGATCACGACGGTCGAGGGCATTGCCTCTGCGGACGGCACTTTGCACCCGGTTCAAAAGGCGTTCATCGAGGAGATCGGTCCGCAATGCGGATTCTGTACGCCTGGCCAAGTGGTGGCGGCGGTCTCCCTGCTGAACCGCAACTCGAACCCTACGGTGGACGAAGCCAGGCTGGCAATGTCCGGAAACCTATGCCGTTGCGGCGCGTACGACCATTACTTGCGCGGCGTGCTGAAGGCGGCGAAGGAGGTCTGACAAATGAGCTACACGTTAATCGGAAAAGATTTCACGCCGCCGGATCTTGAAGCAAAGGTTACCGGTGCCGCAAAATACGCCGAAGACTTTCGCGCTGACGGAATGGCGCAGGTCAAGATCTACGGCTCACCGATGCCGCACGGCAAAGTGACCAATATCGACACGAGCGACGCGGAAAAGGTGCATGGATTCCTCGCGGCATTGACACCGGATGAGGTCAAGCAGCCGGGGGCCGCTGGCTTTCCGTTGCTGTCAAACGAGCCTGTATACGTCGGTCAACCGGTGGTTGCCATCGCAGCTGAAACGGAGCAAGCGGCCGCCGACGCCGTCGCGGCGCTCAAGGTCGAGATGGAACTGCAGGAATTCGTTGTGGATCCGCTAGAAAGCCTGAAGCCGGGTGGCCCCAATGCCCTTGCTGGCGGCAATGTCGCGGGTCGGGGAGTGGATTTTGCCGAATTCAAATGGTCCGGGAAGGACTTCGCGTTGGCGGGAGACGAGAGCATGCCCAAGGGCGAGGCGCTGGTCGAATGGGCCTTCGGCGATCTCGAATCCGGATTTTCTGCGTCCAAGGTCGTAGTCGAGGAGAGTTTCGTCCACGCGTCGAACGCGCATCACGCGCTCGAGCCAAGATCTGCGGCGGCATTTTGGGAAAACGGCAAGTGCCATGTCTGGGGATCCACGCAGTCTACCTCCTTCGCACAACCCGGATTGGCGCGCATCATCGGAATTGATCTGCAAGATCTGGTGTTCGTGGCAGAGTATTGCGGCGGCGGCTTCGGAGGGAAGGCCACAAGCTATCCGCTCATGGCGATCCCTGCACTGGTCTCCAGGAAGATCGGCGGCAGGCCTTGCCTGTTGCGGGTGTCGAGAGGTGAGGAGTACGCAAACGGCTACGCGCGGGGCGGATTCCAAGGATGGGCGAAGCTCGGCTTCGCCGAAGACGGGAAGATGCTGGCGGCCGACATATTCGTCGTTCAGGATCTTGGAAGCACTTCGGGCTTTCCAGACTTTAACAACGTGGGCAACGCGTCGTCGATCATCTACCAGCCGCGAAGCATGCGTTTCCGCGCCGTGCCAGTGCTAACGAACACGGTGCCGAAAGGAGCGCAGCGCGGTCCGGGCGAAAATCAGGCCGCCAACATTATCGAGCCGATGATCGACAAGGCAGCCCGCGATTTGGGAATGGACCGGCTCGCAATTCGGCTTGCCAATGCTCCGGGCGGAGGCGGAGCCGACGCGAAATACGGTCCGAAGCAGGGCCCCGTTACGTCCGCGTACCTCGCGGAGGCACTCCGGAAGGGAGCGGAAGATTTCGGCTGGAGCGCGCGGTCAGCGAATTCCAGAAAGCGCGAGGGCGTCAAGGTTCGGGGATACGGCATCGGACAGGCCTATCACTCCGCCGGCTCGAACGGCTTCGATGGCCTTGTCAGGATAACGCCGGACGGAATCCTGCATGTGCATACCGGAGTCGGCAACCTAGGAACTTTCTCCTACGCTTCTACATCGAGGGTCGCGGCTGAAGTCCTCGGATACGATTGGAGCCGAGTCGTCATCGAACGCGGCGGAACCTCCCGGCACATTCCATGGAATCTCGGCCAGTTCGGGTCCAACACCAATTTCACGATGACTCGGACGAACTATGTGGCTGCGATGGACGCCAAGTCGAAGTTGCTGGAAATCGCGGCGGCGGCCTTGGGCGGGCGGCCTGAGGATTTCGAACTGAGCGGGGAGCGAGTCGTGAAATCGTCTGACCAAAGCGTATCGGTGAGTTTCGCGGAAGCAGCGAAAAGCGCCATCGAAATGGGCGGAAAATATTCCGGCATCGAGCTTCCCGAAGATATCAATCCGATGACCCTCACGTCAGCGCAGGCAATAGCCGGCACCGGACTGGTCGGCGTTGCAAAGGACAATCTCCGCAAGGAAGGCACCGTGCCTGGTCTTGCCGCAGGTTTCGTGGAAGTTGAAGTGGACACGGAGACAGGCAAGGTCGAAATCCTCGACTATGTCGGCGTTACCGATTGCGGTACCGTCATTCATCCCACCGGTGTCGCCGCGCAGATTCGCGGCGGCGCGGTCATGGGGTTCGGATTGGCGTTGACCGAACGTCATGTCTACGACCCGGCCTATGGAATACCTGGCGCCAAGTCCTTGTATTTGTCGAAGCCCATGACATACTTGGACACTCCCGCGACAATGGGGTGGGCCGCGGTCGACGAGCCGGACCCTCAAAACCCGATCGGTGCGAAAGGGCTTGGAGAGCCGGTAGAAGGTGCTGCGTCGGCGGCGGTGCTTTGCGCGGTTTCGGACGCGCTGGGCGGCCATATGTTTAACAGAACGCCGGTTGCGACCGACATGGTTCTCAACGCGGCCGAGGGATTGCCCCAGTCGCACAAACCGCTTGCAACAAATACGGTTTAGGAACGGGAGGGAAACCGAACAATGACAGACGTAATGCACAATTTCGAGCTTTTCCAAGCTCAGTCCATGTCCGGCGCCCAATCGCTTCTGAACGAGTACGATGATGCGTGGATAATCGCCGGCGGCAAGGACAGCCTGGACTGGTTCAAGGACCGCGTAAAACAACCTTCTGTGGTCGTCTGCGTTTTGGGGATCGAAGAGCTTCACGGAATATCGGAGGGCGATGACGGGGGCCTGTGGATCGGCGCTGCGACGACTTTGACGGATGTCGCTGAAAGCGCAGCTGTCGCTGAACGTTTCCCGATGCTTGCCGAAGCTGCGCAAAAGGTGGCTTCACCGCAAATCCGCAACTCGGGGACGATTGGCGGCAATGTCTGCCAGGACACGCGATGCGCCTATTACCGGGACGGCTTCCCCTGCTATCGTGCGGGCGGCAACACCTGCTACGCGAATACACCAACGGCCATGAATCGCGATCATGCTCTGTTCGAAGCGAGCCGCTGCGTCGCGGTCACCCCTTCCGACACCGCTCCGGTACTTGTGGCATTGGACGCCGTGATGGTCGTGCAGCGAGGGGCGGAACGGATTGACGTTCCGGCCAAAGAATTCTTCATCGGACCGCAGATCGACATCACTCGGATGACGATGCTTGAGCCGGAAGACATCTTGGTCGGCTTGAGGATCCCCGGAACTTGGAATGGGTCCCGCCAGTACTTCGAAAAGGTGGCCGAGCGGAACGCTTGGGATTTCGCCATGGCCAACATCGCGATGGCTGCAAGGACGGACAGCGCCGGCGCAATTTCGGAAATCTCCATAGTTTGCGGTGCAGTTCAGTGCACGCCGAGGCGCCTTTCCGATGTCGAGAGCCTAGTTGCAGGCGAAATTCCCGGCCCCGACTTGGAAACGCTAGTCAAGCGTGTTGCGTCGCAGGGTGCCAAGCCGCTTAACTTCAACCACTACAAGATGCCGCTGATGCGGAATCTTGCCGCTAGGGCAATCCGCTCGCTTGCTTAGTCCTATGGAGTTGTTGCGCTTCGAAAACGACATCTTCGGGCAAACGCTTCTGGTCGGAATTAACTGGGATCTGCTTTGGGTTCCGCCGGCGGCGGCGGCAGCGGTAATCGTGCTACACCTCGCTATTCGGTTTCTACGTTCGGCGAAGTAAAAGCATGGGCGCAGTTGCCGAAGCACTCGGAAGCACACGCATGTTCCGTACCGGAAAGATTGTCCTGTTCGCTCCGGTTTGGTTGCATGCGACATAAACCTGCCGACAGGCTGTTTCATTGGGTAATGGCGGCAAGCGTAATTGTGCTTGGCATGTCGGCGTTCCTTCCGGTCGCCGGGTGGAAATTCAACTGGGTGCCCGTTCATTGGATAAGCGGGGTCGTGCTCACGGCTTCGGTTCTGTTCCATCTGCTTCGCGTCACCTTCGTTCACGGCCTGCGCGAAATGATGCCCGGTGGAGCAGATGCTCGCGAGCTAGCGCATGCGCTAGCAGTTCGCATGGGTGGGCGCTTGGCGCCGGCCAAATATGACGCGTTCCAGAAAGGATATCATTTCGCAGCCGCTTCGGCCGTGACCGTTCTGGTCGCCACGGGACTGCTCATGCTCGTGAAGATTGACACATCGTTCTGGAAAAGGAATCCGGCGATCATGTCCGACGGAGCTTGGGGCGTGGTTTACGCGCTGCACGGAGTGGCGGCGCTCCTGCTTCTGTTTCTCGTGATCGTTCACGTCTATTTCGCCTTTCTCCCGGAACATCGGGCCTTGTTGATTTCCATGGTATGGGGAGAAGGTCCGGAACACGCTCGGAAGGAAACTGAATGAATGAGGAGATTGAGCAGGTTGCCGCGATGCGCGCGGCGTTCGACATAATCGAGGAATCCTACGAATTCATGCTCGCCTACGCTGCCCAGGGGCAACGGCAGGAGCAGGGTGACAGCCAAATTCAGATCCGCCAATACCTCAAGCGGTTTCGCGAGGCGTTGATCAACCTTGAATCCGTGGGTTCTAGCGGTTTCGCGGAAAAGTCTTCTTCGAGGCCATTCGCGCGGAGGTTTAGGGAAGACACTGCCGTCGTGCGGTCGGTGATCGAGGTGCTTCTGTCGAAATCATCCATAACGTCGGACATGGTGGACAACACGAACGGACTGATAGCCGTCCGCGCGTTTCTGACCGATGTGTTCTTTATTGATCAGGCGGTACTTCCGAAACGTTGATGCGTGCGCTTGCCAAAGCGGTGGGTCTAAGTTGAATCCCTCGCACCAGAAGGAACTTGGGAAGACAGGACTTCAACCGGATACTGAATAGGACGGGCTGAATCAAGCGCGCTTTTTCAGATTTCGGAGTTTGGAAGCCCGCTGGCACTCGGCGAGGTGCCGGTTTTGGACACTGGCATCGGAGAGGCGTGCCTGAAGAATCATGCGGCAGGTGTGAATTTTGCGGATCCGCTCATCGCAAAGGACACGTACCAAGAAAAGTCTCCGCTTCCATGCATGCTTGGAACGGAGGGCTGCGGGGCGGGTACTGCGACCTGCCACAATCTCTATGCGGGGCGGTTGACATCCTCGGCCCCGAATTGTTGGGGCTTGGCAAATTCTCGGCCGACAACTGCTTTCCAGTTCCAATGCCGTCCGAAATCGCAGCAGGCTCTTCTATTGGCTGCGAAACGCCGCATTTGGCTTTGAACCGTCGAGCAAGGCTCCGAGCTGGAGAGCAGCTTTTGGTTCTCGGCGCTACAGGCAGCATCGGGCCTAACTGCCGTAGAGACCGGCAAGCCGATGGTTGCAAAAGTGGGGCGGCTGCCTCGTACGGAAGACGCAAGCTGGAAGCGGCTCACGAGGTCGGAGCCGGCCACCTGATTGACACACGCAGCAGGCGACCTTAAGACTGCGCTCGCGCAACTGGCGGCACCTTTTCGGAGTTCGTGTGGATGCACCCAAGCAAATTGAGGCGGTTGTCTGCGAATCTTGTCGCTTGACATTTGGTGCCGTTTCGACCCGAAGCATCCGTTCACCCCCGCGTATCCTGCAGAGCGTCTGCAGGCCGACGAACCCCTTGGGTCGATGGTTTCCCTTCCATTGCTCAAGGTATCGTTGCACGAGCCAGCTTCGATCTCCATCGTCGATAGCGTTTCGACTGATGTCCATCTAGTTTGCTATCGAAAGCGCTTTCTCGGCGAGCTTGTGTTGCTCGCCTGACAGAAATTTTTCACCCGGCAATCCACCATGATGTCGCTGGGGGATATGGGTCTTTTCAAAACCAAGCGATCTAGCGAGGTGCACCGACTCAACGCAACGTATGTTTGCCCTGGACTGAATATGCGACCCAGATCGATAACCATCCGGTCAAAGGTCTTGCCTTGGCTCTTGTGAATCGTAACCGCCCAAGCAAGCCTGAACGGGAGTTGGCGAAAAGTGCCGATTTGAACTGGTACAAGCGCTCCTTCGGAGAATGACAAACGAGACAGCTCCCATTCGTGCGGCGTGACCTCGACGACATCATTCAAATCCTGCAACTGTACCAGAACGCTCGGTTGATCCTCGTTCAAGTCAGTTTCAACGATTGCTCCGATACTTCCGTTGACCCACCGGCCGGATGAATCGTTGTTGAGCATCATGATCTGCGCTCCAACCTTGAATTCCAGTTCGCTGGGCGCCGGAAAGTACTCTCGCGTGAATTCTCCGACAATGCGCGCGACTGCCGTGCACACACCGTGCGGAAGCCGATCAAGCTGATCTCTGTTGATCTTGTCCGCCGGTCTGTTCATGGAGGTCAGAGTGATATAGAATTCGTCCTCTGGAACCGTGAAATCCGGCGAATATCGTGCGTTCAGGTAGGTTAGACCGTCCTCATCGATTGAGCCGTTCCGGACGCAATCGAGAATCTCGAGGAATTTTTCGTCTTTCTGTCGAAAAACCTTGTCAAGCTCGACAATCTTGATCTTTACGTCCTGCAACGCCTTTGCGCTGAAGAAATAGGGCGATTCGTATACCGTGCTGAAGATTTCCCGTTCCTCGCCAATAACGACGGGTGGCAGTTGGTGCAAATCCCCGAAATATACCATCTGAACCCCGCCAAATGGTGTGTCTGGCATCGGACCGTTCTTCCGCAAGAACGCGTCGATGCAGTCGATCATGTCCGCGCGAACCATTGAAACCTCGTCGATGATCAGCTGACGGACGTTCTTGTAGAGATTTGATCGCCGTGCCCGGATTTCGCCGCTCTTGATTCCTTCAGGGGTAACAGTTGTCGGAAAGCGGAAAAACCTGTGAATTGTCTGGCCGCCCGCATTGATCGCCGCGACTCCCGTTGGTGCGACAACTGCTGCCTCATTACTCTGACCAAGGCACAAGTGCCTCAAAAGGGTCGTTTTCCCAGTACCGGCCTTTCCGGTGACGAACACATGGTTTTCGCCACTGCCGATGATGTCAAGAGCGCGGGAAAACGAAGAGGTGAATTCAATCTGCGTCAATGAGGGTCGCGTCCACTTATTGATACGCCTAGTCTTGCCTCTTTCCCGAAAATTTCTTTTTCCATGTATCTCTTTCCGAGTTTGATATTTTCTTGAACAAAACTTCTGGAACCGAAAACTGATGCCCCGGTCCCAGTGTTTGCATGGCCGAACCGACATTGCAGGGCCAAGAAACGTCCGATGTCTTCAATGCCGCTAGCATGGCATCCGACGCGTCTGGAATGAAGGGCCTGGATATCACGGCGTAGACGCGAATCAGATTCAGAGCCAGAGCGACCGTGTTGGCCGCTTTTCGCTCGTCGTTCCGAATCTCGGTCCACGGCGCGGCAGCCTGAAGATATTCGTTGCCTGATGCCCAGATCGATCGAAGTTGCTGCGCCGACTTGCGAATCTCCATCGCGTCCATGCGGTTTTCGAAAACTCTGATTTGACGGTCCAAATCGCTCACGAAGGATTCATCCCGTGAACTCCAGTCGGCGCCGAGCGGAACGGAATCCCCAAATTTGGAACTGCAGAACTTGGTGACTCGGCTCACGAAATTTCCGAGAACATCCGCTAGGTCCTTGTTCACGCAGTCCACAAAGTTTTCCCAGGTGAATTCGCTGTCGGAGTGTTCCGGAGCGTGTGCGAGAAGCCACCATCGCCAATAGTCTGACGGAAGGATCTCCAATGCCTGATCCATGAAGATTCCGCGATTCAGGCTTGTCGAGAATTGGCCGCCTTCATATTGCAGAAAGTTGAAGGACTTGATGTAGTCGACAAGTTTCCAAGGTTCGCCGGAACCCATTATTGTCGCCGGAAAGGACAACGTGTGGAACGGAACGTTGTCCTTTCCCATGAACTGTATGTAGCGGACGCCATCGGCGCCCTTGTCTTCCCTCCACCAACGTTCCCATTCGGAATCGTCCTTGCCGTGAGCATCTGCCCATTCGGCCGTTGCCGCGATGTACTCGATCGGGGCGTCAAACCAGACGTAGAAGACCTTTCCTTCCATTCCTGGCCAATCTTCCTCTCCGCGCTTTACGGGCACTCCCCAGTCCAAATCTCGCGTTATTCCCCGGTCTTGGAGTCCCTCGCCGTCGTGGAGCCACTTTTTCGCAATCGAGATTGTGAGAACCGGCCAGTCAATTTTTCCGTCAATCCACTCGTCGAGGCGTGTGCGCAGCTCCGACTGCCGCAGGAAGAGATGCTTCGTGTCTCTCATCTCGAGGTCCGTCGAACCCGAAATCTGCGAGCGCGGATTGATCAGCTCGGCCGGGTCAAGCTGTTTCGTGCAATTTTCGCATTGGTCACCGCGCGCGTTTTCATATCCGCAGGCTGGGCATTCTCCTTGCACGTAACGGTCTGGAAGAAACCTTCCATCTGCCTTCGAGTACAGTTGCTTCTGGTCGACCTCGCTAATGAATCCGTTGTCCGCCAGTCTCGCCGCGAAATGCTGGGTAAGCTTCCGGTTTCGAAGACTTGACGACCGTCCAAAATGATCGAACGAAAGCCTGAATCCCTTGCCGAGCTTCTTCTGGATTTCGTGCATCTCGGCGCAGTACTCTGCAACAGGTTGATTTGCCTCGCTGGCCGCGAGCTCTGCTGGCGTTCCATGTTCGTCCGTAGCGCAGATGAACATGACCTCGCTGCCCCGCTGTCGCATGTAGCGGGCATAGAGGTCGCTTGGAAGCTGACTGCCGACCAGAGTTCCTAGATGCTTGATTCCGTTAATGTACGGGATGGCAGATGTTATCAGAATTCTGGACATGTTCTTTGTGTAAGCGAGTTGACTGGGATGACTACCGAATGAGTGCAGCTGGTGCTAGAAGCGACCTCTTTTCCATTTCAAAAGCCGGCCGAGCATGAAGCTTGTGCGTGGCGTGTAGACATAAGGCGTCTTGCTGTCGCTCACAGGTCGGCTTGCCTTGCGTATAAACCCGTACACGCAAAGTGCGATATGGGCAATTGCAATGAACGCGAACATTGCGCTTGGCCCAAAATTCGATATCAGCGTGGAAACTAGCAACGGACTGACAATCGCGCCGGCCGCGAAGAAAAACAATAGTGACGAGCTCAACTCGACCATGTTTTCGGGCGCGACGAAATCGTTCGCGTGGGCAGCCGCCACTGAATAAACGGGAAAGGTCACAAGCCCGAAGAAAATCACGGAAGCGAACACAGCCCAAATGCCGACGGACGGTGCGAAAAAGGCTGCCCCGCAACTCATAGATGCGAGAAGGGAGAGACCGATCAGCACCGTTCGACGATCAAAGCGGTCCGCAAGCCATCCAGCAGGATACTGGGCAACTGCTCCGCCGACAACAAAAGCGGCGAGGAAGTAACCGATTTCGTCGTTTTCAAGTCCGATGCGTTGCCCGTAGATCGGTCCGACCGACCTGAAGCTTGCCGACGTTAGACCCGCCACGATCACTCCGCTAACCGCCATCGGAGAGATTCGTTTTGCAAACAATGGCTTGAGCCGCAGAGTGCTTTGCGTTTTTGGCTGTGGAACGCGAGTCAGCGCCAGCGGCAGAAGCGAAGCGCAGCAAAGGATCGCGATAATGTTGTACGAGAAGTACTCGGCGGGAGCCAGGACGCTGATCAGCAATTGCGCAAACATGTTTCCGATCGTGTCAGCAACCCGATACAGACCAAGAGCTCGTCCGCGGGTTTTGTTGGTAACTTTAGCTTGAAGCCAAGATTCGATGACCGTGTAACACCCGGCAACGCACAAGCCCGAGTTGATCCTCATCGCGGCCCATGCATAGGCATCGACAAGCATCATGTGTGAAATCGCGCCAATGGTCCCTGCGGTGGCGAAAACCGCGAACCCACGCGCGTGGCCAACGGAGCCAATGACCCGCGGTGCCCACCAGCATCCAAGAAAAAATCCGACAAAGTGCGCTGAGCCCAGCAACCCGATTACTTCCGTCGAGAAGCCGAGTTCGATACCGGAAAGGGCGTCGAGTGGGCCGATACCCCCTACACTGAGCTGAAGTAGAATCACTGACAAGAACAGCGAGAAAAATGATATGGCGCTTGCGTACATGAGCTTTCAGGAAGGTGTCCGCGATTTTCCATCTCGATTGGAGAGATGCACAGGCGACATATAGTGGCCGCAGGTTCAACAAGTGACTCCTCATGAGTTAGCACGGCCCGAATGTGAAGTGGACCGGAATTGACTGCGCAGGGATTCACCTTGGGATATCCCGCAGTTGTGAGGCAGCAACAGTGAGACCGTTGCGAAAGCGGGCATTTTCAACCTGGTGGTGTGGACGCGCTGCACTTTCAACGATCTTCGCATCGACAACCGCCACTGGCGTGCGTGCCTTTTAGGCTGTTTTCGTGTTGCTGGCAAAACTGGCAGATCTTCGTGCGGGCCGGGCAGCGTTCAAGCTCCCGGTCCGACGGCAAGTGCCGTTGGCCATGCGGAAGCGTCTCAGATTATCGGATCGACATCAAGACGGTAGGTCCCAAGTGCGGGCGCACCGTACCGGAAACCCCCACCAAACGTTGGCAGCCCATCAAGGGCGTCCACCTTACGAAGCGCATGGCGCTAGCGCGTGCAAGCTCCGCCGACTTGTCGCTTGCCGTCGCACCGGCATCAAATTGAACGCGCAGCCGCCGGCGCAGAAACGGGCCGAAGGCAAGGTGCACGACGAACTGGAACGGCAGGATCCGGTCGATCACGACTTGGAAGATGAGCGGCTCGACGAGTCCGATCAGGCGGAGGCAGGCGGCGAGGAAGACTAGCTCCACGTAGAGGGGCGTGTGTTTCCAGAGCGTCTTGCCGAACCAAGAAAGCGAAATCTCGCCACCATTGCGATGACGTGTCACGAGAAGTCGCAGGCTTCAAGTGATTCCGCAATGATGCCTTCGTTTGGCAGGAGACTTGCAGGTTGCTTCGGGCTGTTTCACTCGAGACAAGTTGCACAAATTCCTCTTTCTGGACTTCCCAAGCGGCCACTTGAGATCGAGATCTGGAAGCAGCCAGAACAAACCAACGAATAGAAACAGTCCTATAACCGTTTGCATCAGGAACAATTCAAGAATCACATTGCCAAAAAAGAAAAGGGAGACGGTTCCAAGCAGCACCCCTGTCCATCTCCGCATGGCTCTGGCAGACCTGAGCCGTTGTCCGGCGACAATTCCCGCGGCAGTGCAAATGAAAACATAAGTGCCAACGGATATGAAAGAGTCCTTCCTCTCGTTGATTGCTGGGCCGCCAAGAACAGGCGACCCAACGGTCTGCGTTCAGTCTCTGGCACTCGCAATTGCGCAGGCTCCGGTTTGAGCGTCTCCAATGATAATCCCGGCTCCAAGCGCCCCAGTTGCTGTCAGGCTGACAGCGGTTACAGCACCGCTAGTGACGCAGTCCAAAATTTCATTGTCGTCAATCTGATTGTCAGTGCGAGTTGGCGGCCTAATGGTATTCTGGCGGGTTCGGGTGCCCCCGCCGCCGCCGAAGCTGACGGGAGCGAGGAGGTCGCCGGAGCGAATGCATTGAATGTCATGCAGATTCAGCATCTTCTCTTCCTCTTCGTTGCGGCCCCTGTCGGGTTTTGCTGGGCAAAGTCGGTGCCCGGCGGTTCAGGGGATGAAGAATCAGCCAGGTGATTCCCATCCGTCAACGGTCGGTTCGGGCTGCCTTCCCAGCCGCATCTCTCTTGAGGCACCGTTGGCTTCGCTGCTATGTCGCTTCGACGGTTCAATTCTTCAGTGCCTCCAGAAGTAGCTCACCGACATGTTCGGGCTGTCGAGCGCGTGGACCTGGTGGAACCAGCCCGCTGGCTGCAGCAGCAGCTCGCCGGGGTTCAGAATCACCGGAATGCACTTCGCGCCCCTGGCCTTCGGGTAGATTGCGCAGTCCGGGTCTTCCAGCCTGAACCAGCAGGGCTGGCAGTTGTTATAGCTCTTCATCGGATAGAGCAGGTCCTCCTGGTCGGCCGAATGCAGGTCCAGCCTCTTGCGCCCAATCACCTGGAACAAGAAGCCGTGCAGCGGGTCGCGGTGCAGGCTGGATGTCGGGACATGTGTCGGGACCGACCCCAGCCAGAGCTGGGGCGGAATGAAGTCATCCCGATCGAAGAACAGCGGCTAGCCGTCGGATATGCACGGCAGACCGACGCCGAAGCATCCCTGGACCCCGAGCGTTTGATCCCACCTGGCCGGTCGGCTGATACTTTTTCCAACCCAAGCCATAGGGCGAATTGGACAGCATGTAGCAAACGACTTGCCCTTGTGGGCATCGTTGGTTAGCGTATTGCCGAAGGCGCCCTGCTACAGGAAGGACTCGCCGTTCAGGTCTGGCCGAACAGCGTGACGCGGATCGAGGGGTTGAAATTCTTCAATGCCGCTTCGGCGAGCGTCGGCATTCCGCCGTTGCCACATGCAGGGTCATGGACTCGCCGGATGATGCCTCTCCCCGTCAGCTTGGTGTCGGCGTTGACGATGAGGCGGATGACTTCGCGTGGCGTGAAATGCTCGCTCGCGGTTTTTTCGAGATTTCCGAGAACCGCCGGACTAGATCCTCGAACGGGGCGCCATCGCGATATTGCCGACGCGGTCGGGATGCAGGTCGATCTGCGTGAAGCGATCGAACACCCACAAAAGCGTCGCCGCGCCGTAAATGAAAAGGGCGGTCCAGAAGTGCGGGCTGGCGAGCAGCGAACCGAGAAATCGGGACAGCGAATGCGTGACTGCCGCGTCCGCTGTTTTCTTGAATAATACCTGTCCGGCGGACAACAGTACGGGCGCCAGAAGCAGATAGAAATAATCAGCGGGCTTCATGGCATTTCACGCTGCGGCTTGTGGTTTGGTCACGATGATACTGTCCATCAACCGGGACTGAATTCACTCGTCCACAGTCTGCCTTGACCCTGTATGAACTGGCCGGTGTGGATGCGGCCAATGGGATAGTCGGGAAGATCACGCACCGCAACGCATCGCCCGTCCAAGTATAAAACTCTTCTGCCGAGATGAAAATTAATGTTGTCGAACGACGGCGGCTGTCGGGCAGGTCGGCCTTGTCCATCGGGAAGACGTGCAGGAAGACCCGTGCTTCGAAATCCTCGGCGCGGCATCCTTCTTTGACGTAAATCAGCCTGTAGTCGTCCAGGTACACGTCGAAGTCGGCGCGTATAATCGGCTCGCCGACCATGAAGTGCTGATACGCGGAACGAATCTCAGCGGCCCCCAACAAGAACATCCTTTCCCATCTCCGACATTCGTCGGTGTTGCGGCTTGTCTGGATCAGTATCGTCTGATTGTGCAAATGCATCGCTACCGCAAAGGTGGAAAGACCAGACCAGGCCGCATGGCCAGTTGACATTTTGCAGCAGTCAGTTGCGCCATGGGAGTTGGTCCGCAATGTGAACAATCCATCGGGGAATCCCGGCATCCATAACGGCTAGGATAAGGCACGACCAACAAAGGGCGAGGGGAACGAACATGAGCCGTGAGCCCCGATAAGGAAGGTCATTGGGTTGTAAGAAATGGATACAGGCCAGCAGCATGATGCCGACAAGCCACAGGATGTTCCGGGCAATCTCGGGGTGTCCGCGCCGCGCCTGATATCTGGCGAAGAATCCTGCTCCAAGTAGCGCCAGCGCGGAAAGTCCGGTCAGAGCGATGCCCACTGTCGACCTGATTGATGACAGTGCCCAAAAGGTGACTACGCTCCGACCAGATAAATCCCTGCCCTCAGGGGAGACAATTCTTCCCAGGTGATGAAGAACTTGACCAAATAAATGCGTTGCTACGTCCCCGCCAAAATAGTCACTCCCGCCAACGATTGCCTGTTCATACACGATCGTCTTGGTTGCCTGGTTCGCCGCGAAGCAAAGGACAAATCCGACAGCGTAAAGCAGAAGGTAACTACTCACTCGTCGAACCCGGTCACGTGTGTTCAGGCGCTCGTGTCCGAGCCAGCCAATCAGCCCAATCAGCGCGATGGCAAGGAAGTTGTGTCCATCGAACAGCCACAAATAGGACGACACCATCCCCGCAATGGAGTCTGCGTCGCACCGATGGTTCGCCGAACGGGACAGCGCAAGAGCGGATGGCCGGCAAGCGTCGGGCTCGTCGGAGGCCGACGAGCGGTTACGATGGTCCGATGGTCAACGGAGTGGTAGGCGGTTTCCGTCGACAGCGCCGCGCCGAAACGCGCGGGCCTTCACCCCAATCCGCTTCCGAATTGCTTACGGGCCAGTTGGGCGATAAGAAAAGCTATTTGAATACAGTAGGTTAGGCCAGTAGGAAAGAACATGCTACATTTGTGTCGAGAAGCTAAGCGGCGAGAGCTGTCACGTCTTGCGTTCCCCGACGAATTCGACCGGCCTGTAGCCGTAGCGCTGGGGCGGCGGCAGTTCAATCCCATGCTCGGGCCCGAAATATCGTTTGAAGGCCTCGGAGGGCTTCGCGCGGCACACGGCCGCTGTGCGTTTTTCGTGAATGAGGCGGCGGACGAGCTCTTCCATGGAAACCCCTAATTGATGCGCTTCGCGCTTGAGCCAGGATTTGTCGCCTGGGTCGATATCGCGAACTGTGATGGTGGTGCTCATTGCGCTGCCCTCTATCGGATAGAGTGTCGTGATTTGCAGACAATCCTATTGCTAGCATCTACTGCTGTCCAGAGTTTGATCCGGGTCCACGCGCGCAACTAGGTACCAGCATCGCCTTGCTGATGACATGGCTTTCTCGGCCAGACAGGAATAGGGTGCGCAATCCGGGTTGACCGAGATCAAGCGCAGCCGGGGCGACCAAGCCTCACGCTTTGTATCGACCCGCTTGACCAAGAGGCTGGAGCCGTTCCATAGCACTTGCGGCCTCACCGGTGGCGGGACGCCAGCACGAGACATCACCAGTATGCGGTCATCGTCGAAGACCTCCGGTCCCATCGAGTCGCCGCTCGCGGCCTCCTCGGCGTAGTTGAGCATCGCCTGTGAACTGGTGCATGGTGGTGGCTGATGACCTTCTGGATGTGCAGGGTGCCGCGCGCCAAGCGTGCCAGCGGAGCGGGTGACGCTCTTGATCACAAAGGTTTTGTCGGCCTCGACGATCCCGGCAAGCGACGCGGCGAAGGCTGGCCAGTGCTCCTTGCGGTGTAACCCGAACAGCGTCGCTCCTCGTCAATCCCCAAATCGATCGCCGCCAGAGAGGCCATGCACTCCCGGCACTACGCCACCGTCAGCTCATCGGCATTCGAAAACCAGTCCCGAAACCGCACCCGATCCATCCGCCTGTCCCCCCATGTCCAATAGCAGGCCCACGAATTGCAAATTGAGCCTTTCGATTTGCTGTAGGTGGGAATAGACTTGCGATTGCGGTTGTTGACGCCGCCGCAAAAGCTGACTGAGCGAGAAAGCCTCGAGAGCGAATGCATTGAATGTGCGAACGGTGAAGGTCGACTCCTTCAACCATGCTTGAGTCGTCCGCGCCGTTTCGTCTCAGCAACGCTGGGGCGTTCAGGCTTCGGTGCCTCCAAAAGCAGCTTATCGAAGTATTCGGGCTGTCGAGCGTGGGCATGATGGAACCAGCCCGCCGGCTGCATCAGAAGCTTACCGGAGTGCAGTGCACTAAAACGGTACGCGCTTCGCGAGCCTTCGAATAGATGCCTTGATCCGGGACTTCCGGCTTGAACCAGCAGGGCTTGGTTATTGCAACCCTGCATCGGATAGAGCATATCCTCCTAGTTCGCCAATCACTTGGAGCAGGAAGCCGCGTAGCGGGTCACGATGTAGGCTGGGTGCTGGAACATGCGCCGGGATCGACCCCAGCCAGAGCTGGGGCATGCCGAAGTCCGACACGAGTGGAACCGACCCAGCAGAGAACCTAGATCATCAGATCGACACCGTAGCCGCTGCATCCCCCGCTCGGCCATCACTGTCATGAAGAAATCCCTCAGAATCTCTCTCGATTGAACGTCGAAACAAGTGCTTGCAGACCTTTCAATGCAACCCGTCCATGGCTGGAGGGGTGCATCTCGCAACAGTCTTCAGGCTGAATTTCAAGGTCATTCGGTCGTGGCAAACAAAGTGCCGCGCAGCGTTACGTTTTGGAAAAACACTCAGGCCTTGCCTCTCGAGCAATGCTGTCCAGCACACCGTTAACAAATCGGAATTCGTTTCCCTCGGGGTAAAAAGCTTTTGTGACTTCGATGAATTCGCTGATCACGGTCTTGGGGGAGGTCAGTTGTGCCAATAGCTCGGATCCGGCAGACCTGAATACGGCCCGCAAAGTTGGGTCGATGCGGTTGATCGGCCATTTGTCAACGAGGGCCCTGTCAATCATTTGATCGATTGCTGCCTGCTGTCTGGCCGCACCGGCAACCAGAACGCGGAAAAAATTCACGTCGCAGGCTCCAAGTTCCGCATCGTCATCCTGAGCGCCAAACCTGTGCTCCTCGAATTCAGAAATAACGTGCCAGAGGACCTGCTTTGAAGCTTCCATCTGAAAGAGCGCCTGAACAGAATGGAGTCTGGCAACTCGCCTCGAATGAATATCTCTTTGCGAGAGGCTTCGAGTTCGAGATCGGCTTTTTTGATTCATGAGTCCCGGGCAGCACGAGGCACACCGTCCTGAAAATGAAAGCCAATGTCTCCAAGTCTGAATTCAAATTTGCGGGCCAACTTTACAAGGTGCATCGCGGCGTCGGCAGCGCCTCCGCCTTTGTCTTCTTGATCGGGGTCGGCCCTTATCTTTGCCTGGGCTGCGTTTTCTACCGTCAGGATACCGTTGCCGATGCACAACCCTGTCAAGCCAAGAAGTGTAAGCCCGCGCGAACTCTCGGTGCACACCGTTTCGTAATGCGTCGTTTCGCCACGCATCACGCAGCCGAGAGCGACAAACCCCTCAAATTTCTGCAGCGTGGAGGCAATCTTGATCGCAGTCGGAATCTCGATCGAGCCGGGAACTTCGACGATGTCGTGCACGGCACGGGATCTTGCCAAGGCGCGGGTTGCGCCGTTCACCAGCATGTCCGTGATTTCGCGAAAAAACGGTGCTACGACGATCAACATTCGAGGAGGATCGCTGAATTCAGGTACAGGCATCGAGTCTCGTGGATCGAACTTGGCCATGCCTAAGCTTTCGAGGGAATCTCGCGGGTGCCTTCGACGGAGAGTCCATATCCCTCCAGACCAACAATTCGGGGGCTGGGCGAATTCGTAAGAAGCACCATTCGCGTAACTCCGAGAGAACCCAGAATTTGGGCGCCAAGGCCGTAGCGACGTAATTGCGCCGGCGGCCTGTTGCTTCCGGTTTGGAGCTTGGCATGCATGTCGCGGAGCAAGACCACGGCGCCGCGGCCTTCCTTGGCGATGATGTGCATTGCTTCCGCAAGCTGGTGAGACTTTCCCGGTGCGAGCGCGAGCAGGTCGGCAAGGAGATTCAGGGCGTGCATTCGAACCAGGACCGGCTTGCCGTCGGAGATGTTCCCTTTTGACAAGGCAATGTGTTCGGAACCGCTTGTTGTGTCTTCGAAAATGCGCATGAGCCAGTCGCCACCGTACTCTGAGGATACGGACTCGGCGCTGAGCTGGTAAACAAGCTTTTCGTTCTTCAGACGGTAGGCGATCAAGTCCGATATTGTCCCGACCTTGATCCCATGCCTTTGAGCGAAAGCGATCAGGTCGGGAAGACGGGCCATCGTCCCGTCCTCATTCATTACCTCGCAAATGACGGCTGACGGGTTGAGCCCGGCAAGGCGCGCTATGTCGACGCTGGCTTCTGTGTGGCCGGTTCGAACCAGCACTCCGCCATCTTGTGCTCTTACAGGAAACACATGCCCCGGAGTGGCAATGTCATCACCATTTGAGGCTGGGTTGATGGCGACAAGCACAGTTCTTGCCCGGTCGTGGGCGGAGATGCCAGTCGTAATCCCGACACGTGCTTCAATGGAAGTCGTAAAGGCAGTTTCGTGCCTTGACGAATTCGATGCCGCCATGAGCGGCAGGCCCAGCGCATCAGTGCGCGCCGCGGTCAGCGCGAGGCAGATCAGGCCACGCCCGTGCGTTGCCATGAAGTTAATCGCGCCGGGTGTGGCCATTTGCGCAGGGATCACCAAGTCCCCTTCGTTTTCGCGGTCCTCGAAGTCCACAAGGATGAACATCTTGCCGTTCCGAGCATCGTCGATGATCTCTTCGGTCGAAGAAACCGCGCCCATATAAGATTCTTCTGGCATGCGTCAGGTGCTCAAATGCAAGATGCGATCGACGTAGCGGGCGATTGTGTCAATTTCCAAATTGAGTGCATCCCCAACTTCGATCGAATCGAACGACGTAATCTCTCTCGTGTGCGGAATGATGTTTACAAAGAACTCGCTGCCGCTCACTTCATTCACGGTAAGCGAAACGCCGTTCAAGGCGATGGATCCCTTGGGCGCAATGAAGTGGGCTAGGTCGGGTGGGGCCGCAACTGACACTTTCAGGCTGTCGCCGATCTTGGATAAGCCAATTGTCTCGGCCACTCCATCTACATGTCCAGACACGATGTGCCCGCCCAGTTCATCGCCAATTCTCAACGAACGCTCCAGATTGACGCGCCGCCCGACATACCAGCTTGAAATCGCAGTTCTTGAAAGCGTTTCCTCCGATATGTTGACACCAAACCAGCTTGAATCAGTTTCATCGATACTGATTGCGGTCAGGCAAACGCCGTCGCAAGCCACCGACCCGCCGACTTCTAGGTGTCTTGCCGAACGCTTGGCGCCGATCTTGACTCGCATATCTCCGTTCTGGTCGATTTCCAGCACGGTTCCGGTTTCGGTGACGATTCCTGTAAACATCCCAATTGCATCCTTGGGCTCCCAGAAGAGTCCCTACATTGCGCACAGTGAAAGGGCAAGGATATTGCGGCTTGGCGAGGTGCGAGATGAAGCAATAGCGTTGTCCTGAGCGATCCCCTTCGTCGAAGCGCACGATATTCCGCATCCTGAAACATGTGGTCAATAAAATTGGCTCAATTCGCGAATCGCAGGCATGATCTGGCGCTGGCCGCCGCGAGGCAGGCTCTTGGCGATGGATGCCTGCCGAGGATGACGAGATGGAACCACCTCAGATAGCTGTCGAGACACTTGGTGGCGATGCCGCGGAAGCGGCGCAGGAAGCCCTTGATCTGGCTGTGGCGGCTGTTGACCGTCTGGATGTGCACGGCCCCGCGCACCCGCTCGCCGGCGGAGCGATTGACGCTCTCGTGAAGAATGCCGAGCGCCGCCGCAGCGGGCCGATGGCAGCGACCGGCGTCGGAGACGAGCAGGGCGTCCGGGGCGATCACCGGTGCCAGCGCCCGCTTCACGCTGTCCGCGTCGAGTTTCGGCAGGGTGCGGCTGAGGGTCGCGCCGCCACGATCTGCGGCGACCAGGATCGGCACCTGCTCGCGCGACAGGCCGCGCTTGCGCGCCTTGCCGCCGCGTCGGCGTGGCCTGCGGTTCAGGTTCCGCTCGCCCTTGCGGCTTTCGAGCACGAAGGTCTCGTCGGCCTCGACGATCCCGGCGAGCCGGTCCGGCGACTGCCGAACCGCCGCCAGGAAGCGATGGCGCCAGCGGAACGCCGTGCTTGGCGCAATCCCGCAGCGCACCGCAGCCCCGCGGATGGTCTCGCCCTCGGCAAGCGACGCGGCGAAGGACAGCCACCGCTCCTTGCGATGCAGCCCGGACAGCGCCGTGCCGGTGAGAGCGCCGAAAGTCCGGCCGCAGGACTTGCAGCGATAGCGGCGCAGACCGCGCGACTTGCCCCGGGACACCGCGCCGCCGGTGCCGCAGTGCGGACAGCGGCGCTCCTCACCGACCCCAGCTCGATGGCCGCCAGAGAGGCCTCGCCCTCCGGTGGATCCGACAGAACCGCAGCAACCTTGCGGCACTGCGCCGCCGTCAGTTCATCGATTCTCGAAAACCAGTCCCGAAACTGTGCCCGATCCATTGTTCCGCTCCCCATGGTCAATGCAAGTCAGAACCCAGTGTAGCACATGCGCCTGCGAAGTGCGAACAGAGCCATAAAATTTCAATGGTGTGCGGCTTGGCAACAGCTTGAGGTGCCGTCTCACTCATCAAATGACGGCTTTGGGTGTCGCGCGACTAGGTTGTGTATCCATAAGGTGCGTGACGTGATGCAGACAGGGTTGCTGCGTTCAAGCCATGGATGCGCTGACGATGTCTCGGCGCGCCTTGACCGATCGGGAATGGGCCGCGAGCCGGCCGCTGCTGCCGAACGGCCCGCGCGGGGTGCCGTGGCGCGAACTGCCGAAGGACTGTGGACATTGCACGACGGGTTGCGACCGCTGGTCCGGGAAAGGGGCATGGTGTGCGTTTTCAATGCCTTGATCACCAAGTCGCCGGAGACGCTCCATCTCGTCGACAGCTCGATCGTGCACGCCCGCCAGCACTCGGCGGGCGGAAGGGGGGCGACATCGGTTGAGCTGGCGCTGTACCGGCAATGCGACCCGGTCGAGCGTTTCTTCACCAGGCTTAAGTGCTTCCGCGCCATCGCCCTGATCTGCGCCAGGCTCTGGATGCGACATAATGAGTGCACAACCTAGAGAACCTCTGAATATAGCCTGATATGTGCGTGCGGCATTGTGCATCCGGGGCGTGCCTGCTGTCTTGCACCACGCCTTTTTTGGGGATCATGACATGCAGCACCTTCGGCAATTGACCTTTGTGAACCTTGAATGCGACTGCAAGAAGTGCAGGCCGCGCCGCGAGATCTTTCCGGAGCGGATGGACAGCCCGATCCCCTAGGCGCGCTTGGAGGCTCGCATTGCTCCGACGTGTCCGAAGGGCGGCCGCAAGGGGCGACAGCCGCATCCGCTGCCGGCGGTGCTGCGCGTGCAGCTGTTCTGCAACCCAAGCGATTCGGTGATGGAGGACCTGCTTGCGAGGCGGAGAGCGTCTGGCGCTTTGCCGGGGTGAGTCCGGAGAAGGTTCTGGACGAGACGACGATCCCGACTTCCGCCGCCGGCTGGCGCACCTGCCGTTGGGTAGATCGGGGATCGCCTGGCCGAGCAGGGGGGCCTGCTGAAAAAGGGCAGTATCGTTGACGCCACCGTCGTCGACCGGGAACGAGAGCAATGCCCGCGATCCGAAGATGCACCGGACGGGGAAGGGGAACCGGCGGCATCTCGGGATGAAGCTGCCTGTCGGCACCGGCCCCCGGGGGCTGGTGCACCATCTGAAGGGAACGGCCGCGAACGTCGTGACCTGACGCCTTCGGATCGGCTTCTGCACGGTGAGGAGGAGCGGGTCCGGGCTGGCGGCGGGCAGCGCGGCGGCCCTGGCGGAGACGGCGAAGGCTAGGGTACGGGTGGAACATCCGTTCTGGATCGCGCGGCGGATGTTCGGCTATGACAAGGTTCGCTATCGAGGTCTGGAGAGGATCGTGCAGCGGATTGCGCCGCTCCTGGGCTTCTCGAACCTGATAATTGCCCAGCCGCACTTGTCGTGACAGGGGAGAAGCGTGTCCGGGAATCTACCGGACACCGACCCTGCGGGGGTTAAAACGGCGGTGATTCCGCCCCGAAAACGCGCATTTGGGGCTTCCGGCCCGCAGAAAACCGACCAACGCAGCCGGAAAGAGCAATTTCCGCAACCATAACCCCCCCCCCTCCAAATCAAAGGTTCCCTAGGCAACTGCCGTCAATCGACGTGACTGTTCCATGCCGCCATCACGTCGTTCCCAATCTGCTCTTGATGATCCAACTGGAACCTCTGAGCATGTCTGAGGGTCTCAAGACCCAAGTCCTGAATTGACGGCAACGCGTCTTGCCCGAGCGCAAGACCTGCACTGAAACACACGATTTGATCGACAACACCTGCCTTGAGAAGGGATGTTGCCAATCGCGAACCACCTTCACAGAACACAGATGTAAGTCCTCGGTCAGCCAGTTTTGTGAGTGTACTGGCGATATTCAGGCCACCAAGTGTTTCGTCTGGGCACTCCAAGAGAGTTGCGCCTGCATCGCGCCAGCGTTTCTTCTTGTCCTCGATGGCTCTGTGTGAATGGCAAATCCAAACCGGAACCTCCTTCGCGGATTTGCCCAACTTGCTCTCCACCGCAGTGGCCAGCTTTGTGTCAAACAATATTCTAACAGGCGAATGGTTCAATCCCAGATATCTCGGTGTCAGTTGCGGATCGTCTGCAATAGCCGTTCCGCTTCCGACCAGAACTGCGTCGTGGCAAGATCGCATCAGATGAACCCGGCGTCGTGCATCGGGCCCGGTAATCCATTTGCTGTCTCCCGACTTCGTTGCGATCCGTCCGTCGAGAGATGACGCAAGCTTGAGAGTCACCATCGGTCGGTTTCGGATCATCCTCGTAAAAAATCCCCTGTGGGCTGTTGCCGCAACTTCACCCAAGCAACCGGTTGCCACGGAAACGCCACATCGCTCAAGCATGCGGTGACCCGATCCCGCGACTCGGGGATCCGGGTCTTCGATCGCGCTCACGACTCGCGCGATTCCGGATTCTGCAAGTTGCTCCGCGCAGGCAGGCGTCTCTCCCGTATGCGAACAGGGCTCCAGCGTCACATATGCCGTCGCACCCGTCGTATTGCTTCCTGCTGCTGCCATAGCGACCGTTTCGGCATGCGGACGCCCGCCTGGCTGCGTCCACCCACGTCCGACAACCTTGTTTTCATTGACAATTACACATCCAACCGACGGATTTGGCCAAGTTCTACCGCTGTTGCGGCGTCCAAGACTGAAGGCCAATTGCATCCATCGCCGATCGCTTGCGCCAAACGGCAATTGCTAGGCGTCCTCTTCCACCTGCGGACGCAGTTCGGACACAAAAGATTCAAAATCGTTGGCTTCCTGGAAATTCTTGTAAACGCTCGCGAATCTGACGTATGCGACCGTGTCGATTCGGGCGAGAGCCGTAAGCACGTTTTCTCCGATCACCTGCGATGGAATGTCGGCTTCACCCATTGATTCCAGACGGCGCACAATTCCAGATACCATCTGGCTGATACGCTCGGGTTCAATGGGACGCTTCTGCATCGCGATCCGAATCGACCGCTCGAGCTTCGATCGATCAAAGTCTTCACGTCTTCCGCTGGCTTTCTGCACGACGAGGTCACGGAGCTGGACACGCTCATAGGTTGTGAATCGCCCGCCGCAAGCCAAGCAGAGGCGACGGCGGCGGATCGCAGCATTCTCTTCCGCAGGTCGGGAGTCTTTAACTTGGGTGTCAGTGCTGCCACAGTATGGGCAACGCATGTCGTTTCTCCACACAATCCATTTCGAAATGCGCGATCTTTGCACTTCCACCTTGCCCACTAGCATATGTTGCGGTCAACTTGAAGCCGCGAGCGGATGCGGTTGAATTCGACGTTTAACCGGACGTTTGTGTCATGAATTCGGAGTAAGACAGCGACTAGGTTGCAGGCTTGCGGGCAAGATCGCTGCGCCCAATCCACTCCAGACGGGAGGCTGGCAATGCGGTTGGTGCCGAGGAGTGGGCAGCTGCGGAGCGCGAATCTTTTGGTCACGGAAATCGGCGATACGCAGACTGCATGTCTCGATCCGTCGACTCTGCGGGTTCGAAACTGGCTCTGTCCCTCAGGCCAAGGCCAGATCGATCTGGCTGACTGCCTTGAGCAAGTTCAAGACCGTTGCCTTGAAAAGCGTTCCACCGTCACGATCCGACCCTCAAGACCACACCGCGCCGCAGCGGCACTTGGGGGCGCCGAAGGTTCGCTCGATGACCAATGTCAGGCCATGCAGCCCGGCCACCAAGGTCCGGAAAAAAAACAATTCGGCCCCTCGATTGCATCAGAACAAATTTCCAAAGCCCGCCAGCGTTCGTGCCCATGATTGGATGGGTGCTTTGCAGCAGCCTTGTTGCGCGAGTCGGGCGAATCGCTTCTGAAGTTCAGGCCCGGAGTTTCCGCTGTAAAGCTGAAGCCGTGAGTCCAGAAGGATCTGTCCGCAACTCTCTGTTGACAAAATTCACTTCTATTGTTCCAGAAACGACCGCAACTTCCGCCCGCGGCTAGGATGCTTGAGCTTCCTGAGGGCCTTGGCCTCGATCTGGCGAATGCGTTCGCGAGTTACATTGAATTGCTGACCGACCTCCTCGAGCGTGTGATCGGTATTCATTCCGATTCCGAACCGCATTCGCAGCACACGTTCCTCCCGCGGGGTGAGCGCTGCAAGCACACGCGATGTGGTTTCCTTGAGATTCCCCTGTATCGTGCTCTCGAGCGGCAGAACCGCGTTCTTGTCCTCGATGAAATCGCCAAGCTGGCTGTCCTCCTCATCGCCAACTGGCGTCTCGAGGCTGATCGGCTCCTTCGCGATCTTCATGACGTTGCGTACCTTGTACAAGGGCATCTGAAGTTTTTGCGCAAGCTCTTCAGGAGTTGGTTCCCGGCCGATCTCATGCAACATCTGGCGCGAAGTTCGCACTAGCTTGTTGATGGTTTCGATCATGTGCACTGGGATGCGGATCGTTCTGGCTTGATCCGCAATGGAGCGCGTGATCGCCTGCCGAATCCACCAAGTTGCGTACGTCGAGAACTTGTACCCTCTACGGTACTCGAACTTGTCGACGGCTTTCATCAGGCCGATGTTGCCTTCCTGAATCAGATCCAGAAACTGCAACCCGCGATTGGTGTACTTCTTGGCAATCGAGATGACCAAGCGAAGATTTGCCTCGATCATCTCGTCTTTTGCCTGAATCTTCTCTTTCTCGCCCTTCTTGACGCGCGACACGATACGGCGGAACTCCGATATTTTGAGACCGACCAAACTGCTCACGCCGGCAATTTCCTCCCGCATTTCCACGATTTCGCGGGACGAGTTCTCCAAGAGCGTGTCCCATCCGCGGCCCGTATTGTTCTTGGCCATCTCAAACCAGTTGGGATCGAGTTCATGGCTGCGCCAAGCGTTCACGAAATCACGCCGGTTCACTCTTGCCCGGTCGGCGAGTTTGACCATTTTACTGTCAATGTTCATGATTTTGTCGTTGAGTCCATAAAGCTGGTCGACCAGCGACTCAATCCGGTTGCTGTGCAGGCACAACACCTTGATTCGGCAACGAGTTCCGAATGCACTCTCTGGTACCGTCGCTCTTGTGCCTTTGTGTATCGTCGTTTTCCGAGCGCTCCTTCCAACCTGACTTCTTGAAGACGCGAAAGCTCCTCATATTGATTCGCGATTTTCTTCAGTGCCAGCAAAGACTTCGGTTTGAGTTGCGCCTCAAGTGCTGAAACAGACAAGTTTGTCTTCTCGTCGTCATCCTCTTCGTCCATTGCGTCAATCGCATCTCCACCGGTGATGCCCTGCAAATTCGCGGTTTCTTGCCGTTCCGCATTTAGTGCACGTAAGTTGGTTTGCTCCAAGTCGATAACGTCTCGCAGGAAAATTTCCTCGGCAAGAAGTTCGTTGAACCAGATCGTTATCGCCCTGAACGTCAGCGGACTTTCGCAGAGCCCCGCGACCATGGTGTTGACACCGGCTTCAAGTCGCTTTGCAATCGCGATTTCACCTTCGCGTGACAACAGTTCCAAGGATCCCATGTCGCGAAGGTACATGCGAACGGGATCATCGGTGCGATCCAGTGTCTCAGACTGCGTCCGAGCGACTGTGACTGCCCGCGATTCCGTCGTGACTTCTACAATCTGGCCGGACTTCTGCTTGTCTTCAGCCGCAACCGCTTCCTCGACCACGTTGATGCCCATCTCGGAGAGGGCCGCCATGATATATTCAATGCGATCAGAGGGGGCTTCATCAGGGGGGAGTATTTTATTAAGCGCGTCATAAGTTATTTGACCGCACTCTTTCGCGTCGGCAATCAATTTTTTGATATTGGCTTGGTTGAAGACTGTTGCCGCTTCAGAAGACAGTGCCTCTGCCGTGGAACTGCGCATTTCGGCGATTGGTTCTGACATTGGGTTTTTCCTCGACCCTCTCCTGGGAACTGTTCCGGCTGGACCAACCTACAACCGTGAAACTGCACCGCGGTAAACGCCTGCACTCCAAGGGCCAGCCGTTTTCACAATCTTTGTTGCATTGTTAGCACCACTGGGCTGGCATACCAACATGGTAATTCCAAAGGATGATTTCAACGAAGAATTTCAAAATCTCATTGACGAGATGCATTCTTGTTCTTTAGCGGAATTCTGAAAGGCATCGCTTCAGCGTTGAATCCCCTGCTTTTACCCTCGATTTTGCTCAGTTGAGTGGGTGTGCCTATCCGATGTCGCGACCGGCATTCCTGTGTTTTGGGACAGTTTAGGCGATCAAGCACATAATCACAAATGAGCGAAGCCCATTTTCCCGGTCGGGCACCATAATATGTATCAAAATACACAATTTTAACGTGGCTGTTAACCTCTGTTGCGCAAAGAAATACATACTTCCTGCAACCTTGGCCTGGTCGACGCGCAAGGAGTGATTGGCGGATGGCCGCTGGCTGGTCGAGCGTTCGGAGCGCGTGCGCTGGGTGACTGAATCTGCCATGGTGAGCGTGCCTGTGGCGATCTTGCCGACGCGGCGGGCGAGACGGAGGTCACCGATTTGGCACAGACGTCAATGCATGGGTTGATCGGATCACAGGCGCCCACACCGTCTGCAATTCTCTTGTCGTCAGAGTGGAATAGTAGGCTTTTCTTGTCTTGACCTTAGCTGCCGGAATCGGGATGGTTGAAGAGATCGTTTAGTTTCGCAAGTTCGATTTTCTGAATCGGCAATCCGCTTTTCTCCGAGACTTCATACTTGGAGTTATCAAAATGATCTTGTCCGCGCAGCAATTCATCTCTCTTGATGATCGCTGTGCACATCCGCTTGTCGCCACCTTTGCCGATCTCCTGCTTCTGCATATCCTCGACGAAGTGCTTGATTTCTTCTTCTGCCTCCCGTTTCGATGCCAGCCGGTCAAGTTCTTCGTTCAGCGTGCACCTCGCTGCCTCGTGGTTGCCCGGGGCTCGGACTGATGGAATGTTGCGAATATGCCTTGAAGCGAAAATTTGCGCGACCGACACTTCGCCAACGTCATCGATAACCAAGGCTTTCAATACGTCTGCATCTTGGCCGCAGGTTTCAAGTCGCGTCAGGAAGCTATGAAGAATCTTGCCACGTTCACTTGATTCAATTTCGAGGTTCTCGAGGCGCTGCACGCATTGGTCGTCAACGGCGGAAGGATTTGACAGACAGATTGCGAGAACTGCGGCTTCGTGAAGCCGATTCCACTCGGCATCGTCCGCTTCGCTGCGTGCGAGAGAAGTTGTGAGGGTCTCTTGGGTTGGGCGATCCGTCGTCCCACCACGATGTCGACTCAGTCTTTTTGCGCGTGATTTCTTCTCGTAATGCTCCCAGATATTGTTATTCACAAACCGGCGGTAGGTCTTCTTCAGGTTCGGATCCTTGACCTTGGCCACAGCTGCTTCCAACGCCGCTTGCAATTCTGCCAGCTGTTCGGCCGTTTCGATTCGCCGTTCCTTCGTCTCGCTCCACCAGAGGAATTCACTTAGCGGAAGAGCGCGGTCCAACATCTGCCGCATGTGGTCCTTGCCCTGCTGCCTGATCACATCGTCAGGGTCCTGGTTTTCCGGCAGGACGCAGAAACGCAGCGTTCGGGACGGGTCGACGAACGGCAAGGCAAGATTTACGATACGCCTTGCGGCGCTGAGCCCCGCTTGGTCACCGTCTAGGGCTATCACCGGATGCCCCGACAGTTTCCAGATCTGAAACAGCTGCGACTCTGTCACGGCAGTGCCCAGAGGAGCGACAGAGGCCTTGAAGCCAGCTTCGCTCAGGGCGATCACATCGAGATAGCCTTCGGAAACAATAAGAGGGACTTCGCTGGAGGAGGCGTTGCGCGCGTTGAGGTGGTTGTAGAGACAAGAACCTTTTGTGAAGATCGGCGTTTCTGGCGAATTCAGGTATTTGGCTCGGGCATTCGGATCCAAGGCCCTGCCGCCAAAGCCGATCACCTGGTTTCGCGGGTTTCGGATTGGAAAGATGATCCGGTTCCGGAAACGGTCATACGGGTCACCTCCGTCTTCTGGGTGCGCAGAAAGCCCGGCGAGAATAATGTTCGCCGCCGAATGTCCAACGTCGATCAGATGTTTGAACAGATCAGAGCGCCGGTTAGGGGCAAAGCCGATCTCGAACAGTTTCTGAGCTTTTTCCGAAATCCCTCGCAGAGAAAGATATTCCCGAGCCGCTGTTCCGCTCTTGGCAGCTAGCTGAATCCGAAAATAGCTTGCGGCTGCCTCCGTTAGCTCGACGAGGCCACGGTGCTGTTCGTCTTTTTTGGCTTGTTCGGGGGAATACTCAGGTAGTTGGACGTTCGCTTCCTTTGCAAGGTACTCCAAGGTTTCCTTGAAACCCCACCCGCGCGTCTCCTGCACGAACTTGAATACGTCCCCCGACGCATTGCAGCCGAAACAGTGATAGAAACCCTTCTTGTCCAGCACATGGAACGACGGGCTCTTCTCGTTGTGAAAAGGGCAGCATGCCCAGTAGTCGCCTTGGCTCGCCTTGGTTTGCCTGCTGTCCCATGACACGGTCTTTGCCACGATCCTCGCAAGCGATAGCCGTGCCCGGATTTCATCCATTATCTTGCTTGATTTGGACATTGGCCGACTATACGCCAATCGCGTGGAATCGGAAATCAAATCGTCGATGAACGGCAACGTGGTGAGTTGCCCGTATGCCGAACGCCAAGTTCATTGGATGGATGAATTGGTTGGACCAGCAACCTCAGGGTCGGTGGACACGTTGTGCAATTCAGTTTCTTTGGTCACCCCCTCGCAGTCCCCGCATTGAAATTTGGACACAGCTGTACACCGCTTCCGAGACACAGTTGGATTGAATCAATGCAAAGGCGATGGTGGCACAGCCGAAGAACTTGAGCAAATGCCCATTCGGGAAATCTGCGGGCTTCTATCGCACTGTTTCGATTTCCTGAATCAGCTGACCGCTTTCACGCTCGAAAATCAGGATCCTTTCATCTTTGGTTACGACCGCAAACCAGTCCGTGCCTTGCGTGAAGGCCTGAATTTCGATATCGGGTGGAAGCGCGATGGTGTCAGGAAGAGATATAGGGCGCGTGAACTGAAGGTCACGGAATTTATAGACGAAAAGCGCGACAATTATTGCAAATCCGGCGATAAACGCGAGCGTGAGAACAGTTACCAGTTTCCTGAGCAACCGCAGGTTTGCAGGCTCACCATTGTAATTTGGAGCGTTGTTCATGAATGTCGGTGTTAGAACGGTGTCCGTGACTTTGGGTGATAACCCGCCTCGCAGACTAGATAAAGCCTTGTCCGTATTTGCGCCAGTTGAATTCAACCTAAGTCGGTCTCGTGTTCAGAGGCTGATTCAGGGGCACGCCGTAACGCGCAAGGGTGTGGTCCATTGCAATCCTGATTTCCGCGTGAGTGCCGGTGATACTTGGCATATTGCATTGCCGAACATTCACGACGCCCCGATGCGTGCTGAGAAGATCCCGCTAAACATCGTCCATGAAGATTCCGACCTTGTCGTCGTGGACAAACCTGCAGGAATGGTGGTTCATCCCGCTAGGGGAAATCGGTCTGGGACACTGGTTAACGCATTATTGCACCATTGTGGAGACACACTGCGGGGAATAGGGCATGAACGGCGTCCAGGCATCGTGCACCGGCTAGACAAGGACACTTCCGGTCTTCTGGTCGCGGCAAAGTCAGACTCGGCCATGATCGAACTTTCGGCGCAGTTCGAATCTCGTGAAGTGAGGCGCCGTTATCTCGGCCTGATCAGAGGTTCTCCTGGAAAAGCGGGGTTGGGGTTCGACGGGTTAGGTGGCACGGTATTTGAGAAATGTGGTGTCGTGCGCATACAGGCGAATATCGGACGCCATCCGACAAATCGCCTCAAGCAGGCCGTGGTGTACTCCGGTGGTCGGAATGCGGTAACGAGATTCAGAGTGCTGGAACAATTGGTCGGTGGCGGCGTGTCGCTCGCGGAGTTCTGGCTTGAAACCGGTCGAACACACCAGATTCGGGTTCACATGGCGCGAATCGGTCACCCCCTAATCGGGGATCAACTTTATGGAAGCGGGGTCCGACTGCTGCCAAACTCCATAGGCGAGACGAAGCAGGAAGTGGTGGCGAACTTTCCACGTCAGGCTTTGCATTCGGCGAGACTGGAATTTCGACATCCCGGTACCGGAAAAACCGAGGTTTTCGAGTCGGAGTTTCCCTCAGACATTAAACAATTGTATCATTGCATATCCGAACGCTGAATCGCCAACTCGTCAAGAAATCTTTACGCCGGTCCCAAGCAAAGGGTATGCTTGCAGATTCCAGGCTATTGTTGTTGGTTTGTTGCCGCAGATCGACAAACTTTTCTGGTTTGGGCTTGAAAAGTCCGCCTCGCGTGCACATATGGATTTTATAGCCAAAATTAACAACTAACTAATAGGTCTAAAGCGTTGGGCAGTTACAGAAATCTTCCGTCACCAGCCGTCGAACATGGGTTAAGCCGCTACTTGGCGGAAATCCGGAAATTCCCGATTCTTGAACTGGAGGAGGAGTACATCCTTGCCAAAAGATGGGCGGAGGACCGTGATGCGGGCTCCGCGCACAAGCTCGTGACATCTCACCTGAGACTGGCTACCAAGATTGCGATGGGTTACCGCGGGTATGGACTTCCCACCGCTGACGTGATTTCGGAGGCCAATGTCGGTCTCATGCAGGCCGTCAAGCGATTTGATCCAGAGAAGGGGTTTAGGCTTGCCACCTACGCGATTTGGTGGATCAGGGCGAGCGTTCAAGAGTTCATTCTGCGTTCTTGGAGCTTGGTCAAGCTCGGAACCACAAGTTCGCAAAAGAAGCTTTTTTTCAATCTCCGAAAGGTGAAGGCCCGCATCGGGGCAATGGAAGAGGGCAATCTGAAGCCCGAGGACGCCGCACGCATTTCGGAAATCCTCAACGTTCCGGAGAATGAAGTCCTCTCGATGAACGGCCGCCTTTCCGGCAAGGACTCCTCGCTCAACGCGCCAAGCATAATCTCGGATGAATCAGCCGGCGAGCGTCAGGATCTCCTAATTGACGAATCAGCTAATGCCGCCGAGCAGTATGCGGAAAAGCAGGAAGCAGCCGTGAAGCATGAGCTTCTGGCCAAGGCGACCAAGGTGTTGAACGAGCGCGAAGCCGACATCTTTGTCAACAGGCGTCTTCGCGAGGCTCCGCACACCTTGGAAACTCTCGCGATAAAGTATGGCGTAAGCAGGGAGCGAATAAGGCAGATCGAGGGAAGGGCGTACAGGAAGGTGCAGAAGAAATTCCTGCAACTCGCCTCCGAAAAGGGACTCGTGCCGGAGTCAGCTTAGTTTCAGGCTGGACGCAGCGGGATTTCTGCTTTCGACCTGATATGATGATCGTTGCCCGTGGGGTTCCATTCCAACTTTCGAGCCTATCTGAGCATTGGCTAAGCGGTTGATTCTCCGTCTTTTGCATTTTGAAAAAATCTACATGTTTCAATAGTTTATTATTTCTTGATGCTTCATCCCGACGGGCTTCCAGTGGAAGCATGCACTGTTTTCCCATACCGAATCCTCAGATCACCAATGTCTTGACAGAAGGTTGTCGATCCGGCTCGCGGGCTGGAATCGGCTGCCCTGCATGTCAAAGGAACTATCCTGTCGGTAGATTAGCGACTTGCAGGTTTGATGCGTACATTGAAGATTGGCCTGATAAGTCTCTGTGACTTCACATTCATCGAGGGGAACACACGTGTTACGCAAGCCCTTAACCGGAATCCTGCCTGTTCTGCCAACGCCGTTCAAGGATAATGGAGATGTCGATGAGTCGGCCATGCGACGATTGGTCCGGTTTTCCATCAATTTGGGTACAGCTGGGGCGGTGTTTCCCGGCTTTGCGAGCGAGGTGGAGTTCTTGAGCGTAGACGAGCGAGCGGAACTGCTCAAAGTCGTTGCGGACGAGGCGCAAGGCAAAATTGCGTTGGTGGCGGGCGCAAGTGCCAATACAGTCAGTGAAGTCATCGAGCATGGGAAAACTGCCCGAAGGCTTGGCATCAATTTCGTGATGATTCAGCCAGCCAAATGTGAAGGTTCCGAACCAGTTGCCGTGATCGAGTATCTTGCTAAAATTTCGGCATCGCTTCCAGATGCAACGATCATTCTGCAGAACGCGCCAGTTCCCAGAGGCTCCGACCTTTCCCTGGAGTGCATTTCGGAGATTGTCCGCTCCGTGGATCAAGTGGCGTACGTGAAGGAAGAGACTCTACCCACTGGCCCCGCGATTTCGTACATCTTGGCAAGCGGTGGCGGACAGCTTGATGGCGTGATCGGCGGCGGTGGCGGACGCTACATAATCGACGAGTACTCCCGTGGAGCATGCGCGGCGATGCCCGCAATCGAACTAGCCGATATGCACATCGCACTCGATGCTGCGTGGCGGGCTGGTAACAGAGGCCAGGCTCGGAAAATCTATATGCGTACATTGCCCCTTCTTACATTGCAGGCCGTGTACCGAATGCGACTGACCAAACACGTGATGATGCGGCGTGGGGTGCTGGAAAATGCTGTCGTGCGGGCGCCTACGCCGGACTTGGACCAAATTGCGATCAGAGAGATCGAAGAAAACCTAGCTCTGCTTGGTTTGTCAACAGTCAGCTCTGGAAAGCAAGGCAGCAAGAAATGATCGATCCCGTCAAGAAAATTCAAGTTTACACGCTGACACTTCCGCGTAAAACTCCCTATCTCGGGAAAGCCCGCCTTGGAGAAAGCCCGAACGCTACCGGCTATTTGGTGCGAAAGGGCAACAGCACAGTCTACCCGATATTCGATCGAAGCGTACTGGTCCGGATTGAGACGGTTTCCGGAATTGTGGGATGGGGCGAAACATACGGTCTCGTTGCGCCAAGGGCTGTTGGTGAAATCATCAATGATCTGCTAGCTGGGTTTGTTGTTGGCCGCGACCCGACCGATCCGTCCTCCATATTCGATGATCTCTATGCCCTTTGCCGAGTGCGAGGGTACACTGGAGGGTTTTATGTCGACGCCCTTGCCGCCATTGACATTGCGCTTTGGGATATTGCCGGCCGACAAGCGCGCTGTTCGTTGGCCGACCTGCTCGGAGGCGCGATTCGGAGTACCGTTCCCGCCTATGTCTCAGGGCTTCCCGAGGACACTGTTGAACGACGTGCCGACCTTGCAGTGTCTTGGCAGTCCCGCGGCTTCAATTCATTCAAGTTTGCATTGCCCGTGGTTGATGATGGACTGTCAGTTGAAGTAAAGACGTTGCGTGCTGCGCTCGGACCGAAGGCGAGGATTGCCGCTGACCTGCACTGGGCGCACACGGCCGATCAAGCGTTGTCGCTAATCGACGAGATGTCCCCATACGGTCTCTGGTTTGTGGAAGCCCCGGTCTGGCCCGAGGACATCGCTGGACTTGGGAGGATTTGCTCCGAATCCAGTGATCCAATCGCCGTTGGTGAGGAGTGGCGAACTGTTCACGACATGCTGCACAGGATCGAGCATTGCGGAATCAGCATTGTTCAGCCCGAGATGGGACACAAGGGTGTCACCAGCTTCCTTCGAATTCACGAATGTGCTATGGAAAATGGAATTGAAGTCATTCCGCATGCGACTGTCGGGGCCGGAATTTTCCTAGCCGCTAGCCTGCAGGTCAGCGCGACACTTCCTGCCGTGACCGCACATGAATTCCAGCACTCTGTCTTTGAGCCGAACCGCGGGTTGCTGACCGGATCGATGGACTGTGTCGGCGGGGTCTATTCGCTTCCGTCAGAGCACGGGCTTGGCGTCGAGCCCACCTGGTCGACAACCCAGCTACTCGAACCCATCGAACCGACATAAGTTTTCCAAGAACGGGCAAGTATCAGTATCTAGTTGATCGTAACACCAGGCTGTGTACCTATAAGGTACGGGCTATGATGCGGAAAGGATTTTGCGTTCAGGCCATGGAGGTGCCGACGATGTCTCGCCGCGACCTGCCGGAAGAGTGCGGATATTGCACGACGGTCTGCAACCGCTGGTCCAGGAAAGGCGCAGGGTGCGCATTTTCAATTGTTCGCCCCCGTCAACGCCTCGAAGAGGCGGCTGAACGCGCCGGACTCGCTCCAGCCACAAAGCGGCTGCGGAGCGTCTTGTGCGGCCCGCTGAGGATGACGTGGCCGATGCCCGAGATCACCCGTCAGTCATCGGTCCGGGGCACCCCGCGCACCTAGGGAACCTCTGATTTGGAGGGTTTTTTTGGGGTTTGCTGCGGAATTTGCCCTTCCCGGCTGCGCCGGTCGGTTTTCGGCGGTCCGGAAGCCCGAAGGCGCGTTTTCGGGGCGAAACCGCCGCCGGTTCAGCCCCCGCAGGGCCGGTCCGGCAAATTCCGGACACACTGATCCCTTGTCACGACAGGTGCGGCTGGGCAATCATCAGGTTCGAGAAGCCCGGAAGCGGCGCAAGCCGCTGCACGTTCTTCTCCAGACCCCGATAGCGAACCATGTCGCAGCCGAACACCCGCTCGCGATCCGGAACGGATGCTCCACCCGCGCCCGCCCCCGGACCTTCGCCTTCTCCGCCCTGGCCGCGGCGCTGGCCCGGGGGCAGGGCAATCTGCCACGAAACCTCGCGATGCGCGTGCTCCGCGCGCTTGCCGATCCCGCGATATCCGGAGTCACCCCGGACTTGCTCCTCCTCGCCGTGCAGAAGCTTGCCCGAAGGCGTCAGGTCGCGACGTTGGCGGCCGTTCCCTCCAGGTGGTGCACCAGACCCCGGGTGTCGGTGCCGATGTGCAGCTTCATCCCGAAATGCCACTGGTTCCCCTTCCTTGTCTGGTGCATCTCCGGATCGCGGGCGTTGCTCTCGTTCCCGGTCGACGATGGCGCCGAGATGATGGTGGCGTCAACGATGCCGCCCTTCTTCAGCAAAACTCCCCGCTCGGCCAGGCGGTCCCCGATCTTCCGAACAGCTGGACGCAGTGCACGCGCAGCATCACCGACAGCGGATGCGGCTGTCGCCCCTTGCCGCCGCCCTTCGGATACACCGGCGCAATGCGGGCCTCCAGGCGCTCCCAGGGGATCAGGCCGTCCATCCGCTCCGGAAAGATCTCGCGGCGCGTCTTGCGCTTCTTGCGATCGCATTCGAGGCTGGCAAAGGTCAATTGCCGAAGGCGCTGCCTGTCGTGATCCCCCCAAAAAAAGGCGTGGCGCAAGACAGCGGGCGCGCACCGGATGCACAATGCCACGCCCACATATCAGGCTGTATTCAGAGGTTCCCTAGCTGGGTAGCGGCGGCCGAATGCGAGCGAATGGGGTCTCGGAAAGCCGGACATGGCAACCCCTGCATGTCGGGGTCTTTAGCCACATCCCGCAACCCTTGACCAAGACATTTATAGGTCCCGAGCTTGGGAATATCGGCAAAAGCCCACGTTTGGACCTCTAGGGAAGGTCTGAACAAGTTTGCTGTGCAGTACTTACTGTGAACCGTTAAATCCCAAGGCAGGTTGCGGTCGCCGTCCGCATCCGCTCGGTGCGATGCTGCGGGTGCATTGCAGTCAGTTGTTCTGCAACCGGGCGCTCCTAGCCTGGAGAACCTGCCCGCGAGGCTGAGGTGGTGCGGCGCCTGTCGGGTTCGCTTCCAGACGGGACAACGATCCCGACTTCCGCCACCTGCTGGAGCGGCATCGTCTTCGATGAAGAGCCGTCGGGGCGAGCGAGACCCGGAGATGTACCGGACGAAGAGGGGAAGCAGTGGCATTATCGCGCCCGATTTGCCTTGGGGGTAAGACAGATGGATCACGAGCGGTTGAGGGTCCGGCGCGCACTGCACGTCCAAACGATCAGCCGTCGCCATAGCCAGATCAAGAGCTTCCTGCACCACTTTCGTGGCATCGCCACCAAGTGCTCCGACAGCTATCTTGGCGGTTCTATCTCATCGAACTCCGCGACCCTCCATCGCCAAGAGCCTTCTTGTGGCGGCAATGGCCAGACCATGCCTATGATTCACGAATTGAGCCAAAGCGATCGCCTTGTGTTTCGCAACAGTTTCATTGACCGAATGCTGATTGCGGTTTATGAAGAAAATTTAAGAGGAAAACCGTGCCAAATCGCAATGAAAGATGATTGCTTCTGGCCCGGTTGAGGAAAAGGTCTAGGGGGAGAATTACAAATGCATAAATCCTTTATGGCAATCGCCAAAATTGCATGCATATCTGCTCTGCTATTCGTTGCCGCTTCGGGATCTTCGGCAGGAGTCTTGAAATTCGTGTCATGGCAGAAGGATGAAAGCGGTGTCGGAACTTGGTGGGGGAATCTCATTGCCGAGTTCGAGGCTGTGCATCCGGGCACCATGATCGAATGGACGAAGGTTGATCGCGGCCAGTACGTTGATCAGATGACGACGCTGTTTGCAGGCGGCCAACCGCCGCATATTGTCCACCTTGCGTCCTTTGAGTATCAGAACTTCGCCGAGAACGGATGGCTGGAGAACCTTGACCCATGGCTTGATGCCGCCGGAATCGATAGGGAAGGCTGGGCTGGTCAGGATACATGCGTTTGGAATGGCGAAACGGCATGCATAATGCTACTCTATTTCGGTTTCATCATGGCCTACAACGAAGAGATTCTCGCCTCCGAAGGATTGTCCGTGCCGACCAACTACGAAGAGTTCATGACAGCAGTGCGGGCGACCACAAAGGACTTGAACGGCGATGGCATCATCGATCAGTTCGGCACTGGCCACGAAACCAGAGGCGGTCCCGGCCAATATCTGACCGAAATGCTCAATTATGTGCTGGATGCAGGGGCATACTGGACAGACGAGGACGGAAATGTCACCATGGACACACCGGAAATGATCGAGGGACTGGCTAGGTGGAAAACCGTTATCACCGAAGGACTGTCACCCGCCGACTCGTCGGCAGGCGAAATCCGCACGCTTTTTGCGGACGGGAAGATCGCTCTGCGTCTGGACGGGCCTTGGCTCTATCCGATCATCGTAAATGGTGCAGCTGTGGACAAGATCAAGCTGGCATTCCCGGCTTTAACACCGCCGGTCGGTGGGTCTTCAAATGTTCTCGGAATGGCAAGCGAGATCTCCGATGACGAGAAACAGTTGGTGGCCGAATTCATCGCGTTGGCCATGTCCCCCAAATATCAGCGGGATTATGCCCTCATCGCAAACTCCACACCGCCCAGCCCGAATGCAGACGTTTCGGGCGCTGAGGAGGCAACGCCGCATTTTGCGCTTCTGATCGAAACCCAGCAGGCAGCTGCCAAGGCTGGCGTCGACCGGATTCCGACAGGACTGGAAGTCCAGTACAACGAGTTTGGGAAGATGGTCAAGGAAGAGGCCACGCGAATGATAATCGAGGACCTTGATCCCGCCGAGGTCGCTCAGACAATGCAAGCCAAAGCCGAAGCGATCCAAGGTCAATAGGCCGCTTCGAGCAAAAGGGGAGCCGGCCGGCCTGCCGTAAAGGTGGGCCGGTTCATATTGGCGCACTGTTGAAAACGGCGAAACATGGGCATTGCATCTAGGCTAGCCCACGATTTGGCACGACCCAGCCGACGGCATTGGCTGGGATATATTCTTCTTGCTCCGGCGGTCGTGCTCGTTGCGCTCATCATTGTTTACCCTCTGCTGGTGTCGCTTGATCTGTCTTTCCAGAAAGTCGGGATTGCGCGACTCGACCAGCCCAGGAAAGCGTTCACGCTTGTAAATTACCAGCGGTTGTTCGGGGCGCCAGAGTTTTGGTACGCCTGCTGGGTGACCCTGAAGTTGGTAACCGTGGTAACCGCCTGTTGCTTCGCGATCGGGCTTGGGACCGCATTGCTCGTGAACAACAGGTTCAGAGGACGAACGGTCGCCCGCTTGCTGGTTGCATTGCCTTGGGCTGTGCCAGAAGTCATAGCGGTTGTGATCTTTGCTTGGATTTTCGACAGTTCCTTCGGGCTGGTTAACTGGCTGTTTGTTACATCCGGCATCTCGGAGAAGATGATCAGTTGGTATTCGGAGCCTGCGCCCGCATTTTCAGTCGTATCCATCGTGTTGATCTGGAAGGGGTACCCATTCGTTTCGATAATGACCCTGGCTGGCCTCCAGTCAATCCCTGAAGACTTCTACAACGCCGCCAAGGTCGACGGTGCCAATGCTTTGCAGCGTCTTCGCTACATCACTCTTCCTGTGCTCATGCCAGTTCTCGCGGTGACCGCAGTTCTCGTGGTTCTATGGGTGTTCAGAGACTTCTCGATAATTAAGGTCTTGACGGATGGTGGACCGATTGGCGCAACCACAACCCTCTCGATAATGACCTATGAGCAGGCATTCGGATTCTTCAACTTTGGTTATGCCTCGGCGATTGGCATGGTCACCTTGATTTTCTGCGTCTTGGCGAGCCTGCTAATGCTAGGCCATAATGCCAGGGCGATGTACTGAAGAACCGGCGATGAAAAGAACGCCTTTGCAATCTATTCGCCTCTATCTGGGGCTTGTACTCGTGTGCGGTCTGTTAATATTCCCGATCTATTGGTTGTTAGTAACGGCTCTCTCGACCACTCTCGAACTGAAGTCCTGCCGCCGACATTCTGGCCGGACCCACCACAATGGAAAACTTTCGCCAAGGTCTGGGAAGAGCGTCCCATCCTGCTTTGGCTGGCCAACTCCACCTTCGCCGCACTCGGATCTGTAACACTTTCCATGTTTGTTTCGGTCTTGGCGGGCTACAGTCTTTCACGATTCCAAGTTCGCGGAGGCAACAGTTTGGGCCTGTTCATACTGACTGCAAAGATGCTTCCTGCGACTCTTCTGGTGATTCCACTGTTCTCAATTTTTCGGAACGTTGGGTTGATCGGCAGCATTTGGTCGCTGGTGATCGCGCATTCCACCCTGATCATTCCGTTCACGACTTGGATGTTGAAAGGCTACTTCGACACGATTCCGAAGGAACTCGAGCATGCTGCCATGGTCGATGGCTGCTCGCCGCTGGGGGCAATGATTCGCGTGATTCTTCCTGTCTCCGCACCGGGACTGGCTGCGACGTCGCTTTACGCGTTCGTTCTATCTTGGGCCGACTATGCATATGCACGCACCTTTCTGACCAATTCCCAAGACAACTGGACAGCGAATCTCGGCATCACGACGATGCGAGGAGAATACGTTACTGACTGGAACGAAATTGCTGCCGTCTCGGTATTCGTCGCGATTCCTATATTGTTGATCTATCTTTTCCTTGAGCGCTATCTGGTCGGCGGACTCACCGCGGGAGCAGAGAAGTAATGGCAAACATAAGCATCCGAAGCGTTCACAAGAAATATGGCCCCCTTGAAGTGCTGAAGACGTTCTCGCTCGAAATAGAGGACGGCGAATTTCTGGTTTTGGTTGGCCCGTCAGGATGCGGAAAGTCCACGATTCTCAAGATACTCGCTGGGCTGGAGCCTGCCTCGGGCGGCCAGATCTTTTTGGGCAAGCGAGATGTAACCGATCTCGCCCCAGCTGACAGGGACGTCGCCATGGTGTTCCAGAATTATGCGCTCTATCCGCATTTGACCGTTCGGCAGAATATCGGGTTCGGGCTTAGGATGCGCGGGATGAACCAACAAGAGACTAGGGCGCGCGTGCTGGACGCTGCGAAGACGCTTGGTGTCGAAAGCTACTTGGATCGACGTCCGAAGGACCTTTCAGGCGGGCAACGCCAGCGGGTTGCACTTGGCCGAGCCATAGTCAGGGAGCCGCAGGCGTTTCTAATGGATGAACCACTTTCGAATCTGGACGCAAAACTGCGAGTGCAGATGCGCGCCGAAATTAGCGCTCTGCACAAGCGTATCGGAGTCACTACGATCTATGTTACCCATGACCAAATCGAGGCAATGACAATGGCTGACCGCATCGTTATCCTTCGCGACGGCAAAATCCAGCAAATTGCCGATCCAGACACCATGTACCAGCATCCGGATAACCTTTTCGTGGCCGGATTCATAGGATCCCCCGGGATGAATTTTCTCAAGGCCACACCAACCGAACTTGACGGTATTGCGGCGGTCTCGATCCTGGACGTGAAGATTCCGATCGGAGCGCGGAGACTCGACGGAGCGAGGAAGGTGATTGCCGGCATACGGCCGGAGCACTTTTCCTTTGGCAAAGGAGCGATCAGCGTCAATCTTCGTTCCACTCTGGTCGAGAGTCTCGGATCCGAGAAATACGTCTATTTCGACTGCGGCGATCATTTGGTGGAGTGCAAAATGGAAGCTCAGGAGGAAAGCTCGAAAGGCCTAATTGCCAGAATCAGCCAATCTGGAAGAATAGCAGAAGGCGATGAAGTGCCCGTTTCGTTCAATCCCGCTGATGTCTATCTCTTTGACGCGGACACGGAATTGGTCGTTCGCTAAATGAAGGTTCTTGTCACCGGGTCAGCTGGGCGAATAGGCTCGCAGACTGTTCGCAAACTTCTTCAAAGAGGTTTTGGGGTACGCGGCTTCGACCTGCGCACATCCGGTTGCAAAGACGCGGGTTACGAGGAAATCATCGGATCGCTGCATGATGCAGATGCGGTGGCGCGAGCGGTGGATGGTGTCGGGGCCGTGCTCCACTTGGGCGCAATGATGTCGTGGAACCCAAATGATGGACATAGAATGTTCCAGGCAAATTGCCAAGGAACGCACCTTTTGACCGAAGCGGCTGCCGCTGTCCGTGCAGAGCGATTTGTCTTCGCCAGTTCCGGTGAAGTTTACCCGGAAAACAATCCCTTGGAACTGCCTATTACCGAAGACCACCCCTGCGAACCGACCTCGCTGTACGGATTAACCAAGTTACTAGGAGAGAAAACCGTGCGATATTACCAGCGCACGGCAAACATGGATACGGTAATCCTGCGATTTGCTCATACCCAAGACGCGCGGGAACTTCTTGACGAGAAAAGCTTTTTTTCCGGCCCACGGTTCTTTCTCCGACCGCGAATTGAACAACAGGAGCGCTTCGGGAATCGCAAGGCCGCAGAACTGCTTCGATCACTAGATCCGGGATCGCCCGCCCACATCCTGCCAAGAAACGAAGGCGGACAGCCATTCCAGATGCACATTGCCGACACTCGCGACATCGTTGAGGGGCTAATGCTGGCGCTAGTTAGACACGAAGCTTCAGGCGGAACGTATAATCTCGGTCCGACTGACCCAGTGGACTTTGAGCAGCTTGTCTCCAAAATGTCCAGAATAACAGGGTATCCTGTCATTCCTGTGAATCTGCAGGGGGCAGGCGTCCACTACCACACATCCAACGAAAAAATTCGTCGAGAATTAGAGTTCAAGCCGAAGTGGACAATTAATCGCATGCTCGACGAAGCTGCGACGATTCGAAAGAGGCATCTGGCCTAGAATCGAAAGCGAATCCAGCGAGCTCCGTCTGGCCGGGCTGTGCCATGCTGCAGCTAGTTCACTTGATGCGCCTAAGGAACCTCTGAATATAGCCTGATTTTGGTCGTTGCATTGCGCATCCGGTGCGCGCCCGCTGTCTTGCGCCACGCCTTTGACATGCAGCGCCTTCGGCAATTGACCTTTGCCAGCCTCCAATGCGATCGCAAGAAGCGCAAGACGCGCCGCGAGATCTTTCTGGAGCGGATGGACGGCCCGATCCCCTGGGAGCGCCTGGAGGCCCGCATTGCGCCGGTGTATCCGAAGGGCGGCCGCAAGGGGCGACAGCCGCATCCGCTGTCGGTGATGCTGCGCGTGCACTGCGTTCAGCCGTTCTGCAACCTGAGCGACCGGCGATGGAGGACCGGCTTGCGAGGCGGAGAGCGTCCGGCGCTTTGCCGGGGCGGTGCTTGAGAAGGTTCCGGACGAGACGACGATCCCGAGTTCCGCCACCGGCTGGAGCGCCGCGGACTGGCGCACCAGCTGTATCAGGGATCATCTGGCCGAGCGGGGGGTTTTGCTGAAGAAACCCGAGTTATGGATAAGCTCTGTTTTCTTTTGGAATGCACCGAATGGCGTCTGGCACGACGATTTTGCCGATTTTGACCTTTGGCTGCGCCAGAATATAGGCAGCCAGACATGACAGGATATGAACGAAGGCATTTGTTGGGGACCGGTGTCGTGTGTGTTCCAATCCCATGCTTGATTTCAGTTTATCGAACAGCGTTTCAATGATGAACCGCTTCCGCAACATGATTTTGTCCAGAATGGGCAGAGGAAAGTTTTTCATGTTGCGGCGAATGCCAGTGATCAGGTGCAGGCCCTGTTGCCGCAAACGCTGGAAAAGCGGCTTCGAAATGCAGCCTTTATCGCCGAACACCTTGCCTTTCAACTCGGCAATCATGGTCTCAAGCGGCTTGCGGTCGTCGGTGTTTCCAGGCGTGATCTTGACGGCCATGACCTGACCCTTGTCGTTGATGACCAGATGCAGCTTGAACCCGAAAAACCACCCCATGGTGCTTCGGCCCCGCTTGGCCAGTCCCTTGAACACCTTGTTCCGGTTGATCCGTGCGTTGTGGCAGACAGCGAGCTTGGCGCTGTCCACAAAATAGATTCCGGTTTCCTCACCGCGAAAGCATTGCATCAAGATGCAAAACGGAACCGGCAAGCGCGGCATCAGGGCGACAAACCGTCCGCAGCTTGGCAGGTCTCCAAAGCAGTCGCGACATTTCCGCTCCACGCCATAGAACCAGAAAGCCTTGAAATTCTTGAAGGGCGAGAGATGAAACAGCACCATGATGAAGAGCCTTTCACTGAGCGAGAGCTTGCCCGAGCGCGAGCGCTGGCGGCCTGTGCCGATCAGCCGATGCCGCTCCCATTCTTCAAAGGTCTTTGCAAAGTCGTCGAGACAGCAGAACAGTGCGATGATAGAGGTGCTCATTGAGGGGATCCCATCCGTTGATTTTGGTTGCGGATACAGAATCAGGCCACGCCCGATTTGGGAACCCCCTCACCCCTCTTATCCAGAATTGGGGTTGAAGAAGGGCAGCATCGTTGACGCCACCATCATTTCGGCGCCGTCGTCGACCGGGAACGGGAGCAACGCCCGCGATCCGGAGATGTACCGGACGAGGAAGGGGAACCGGTGGCATTTCGGGATGAAGCTGCACATCGGCACCGACACCCGGGGTCTGGTGCGCCATCTGGAGGTGCCGGCGATGTCTCGCTGCGACCTGACCGATCGGGAACGGGCCGTGATCCAGCCGCTGCCGCCGAACCGGCCGCGCGGGATGCCGTGGCGCGACCTGCCGGAAGAGTGCGGACACCGCACGACAGCCTGCAATCGCTGCAGCCGCTGGTCCGGGAAGGGCGCAGGGTGCGCATTTTCAATGCCTTGAGCGCCAAGGCACCAGAGGCGCTTCCATCCGTCAACAGCTCGGTCGTTCGCGCTCGCCAGCACTCGGCGGGCGGAAAAAGAAGCCCGGACCCCGCCATTGGGCGCTCCCGGGGCGGGACGGGCAGCAATATCCATGTTGTCGTCGGCGCCGGCGGCCTGCCGGTCAAGTTCGTGCCGGTCGCCAAGCAGGTTTCGGACCAGAGGGCCGCGCCGCCGCCGCTCGCCGCCGTTCCCCCGGCACGACACCGTGGCCGACCGGGGCTGTGACGCCCAAGCCATTCTCGATCCAGTCCGCGGGCATGGCTCGCGACCGCACATTCCGACCCTGAGCAACCGGAGGGAGCGGCGTTCGGTCGATCCGGCGCTCTGTCGGGAGCGCAACCTTGTCGAGCGTTTCTTCAACAAGCTCAAGCGCTTCCGCGCGGTCGCCACGCGCTGCGGCAAGCTGGCGCGGAACTTTCTGTCGGCCACCGCCCTGGCCTGTGCCAAGCTCTGGATCCGACCTGATGAGTGCACAACCTAGCGGGCGAAAAGCTGGATGTCAGCTGACAACGAAATCGCGTGCATTCCCTCATCGTTTGCCACTTTTCGAGCGGGATGAAAGCGACTGGAGGGTCGCACTGTATAGGCGCCTCGGGGTCGCGTTTCGACATGTCGGATGGGGACGCTACACGCATTTCATCTATCCAAACGGTTCGTGCATCTTGAACGCACAAAACATTTTCTAGTACACGCTTATACCGATGCATCCGCACGTTGAAGATACGCAGACTGTGCTTTGCGATTTGCATAGCGACCCGGAATGGGAGCACCCGATGTCCGGTCCGGAAACCCGTGCGGATCGTGAATTGGAAATGTGGGAGGTCATGGCTGGCCACGAAGCTCTCGCTCTGGGGATTCAGGCGCGGGAAATCAGTTTGTGCTCGGGGCAATCGTTCAGAAATTCCCGGAACAGTCTGGCATTTCAGAATGCCTAAGGAGAGGACCTTGAACAGGAGCGACATTGTTTGGCTGGATGGCGGGAAGTCCAATATCGGCACGAATCGGCCTGAAATTCGCTCGGATGGAGAATCTCCGCGGCGAGCAAAAAAGCTTCAGCCATTTGGCATTTCGAAGTTCGCGGTTACCGTTGCGGAATTCGCCGGATTCGTGGACGAGACCGGCTATCGTACAGATGCTGATCAGTTCGGTTGGTCCTATGTTTTTTCGGGCTTGCTGCCAAATGTTGCCGGCGAGAGTCCCGTTGACCTGCCTTGGTGGGGTTCTGTTGATGGCGCGAACTGGAGATTCCCCTTGGGCATGTCCTTGGGCGAGGCGTCGCGTGACCATCCCGCAACCCACATGTCGCATAGCGATGCGGTCGCATTCGCCGAGTGGGCTGGAGGGCGGTTGCCGTCCGAGGCTGAATGGGAGTTTGCCGCACGTGGCGGGCATCCGAACTCGCGGTATCCCTGGGGAGAGGAAGAACCGGACGATGAACGCAATATCTTCTGCAACATCTGGCAGGGAGTATTCCCGCATGCAAACACCGAGAGAGACGGCTTCTACGGGACAGCACCGGTCGATTCATTCGCGCCAAACGCTTTCGGATTGTTCAACATGAGCGGAAACGTTTGGGAGTGGTGTGCAGACAGGTTTCGCGTGCAGTCGGTCGGGAAAGCCGCCAAGGAACGAAACAGGCAGGCCAGCAAGGAGAGCGAACACGTTCTGAAAGGTGGGTCATTTCTCTGTCACCGATCCTATTGCTGGAGGTATCGGATTGCCTCCCGGTCAGGCAAGTCTCGAGACACCTCGGCTTGCAACACGGGCTTTCGATTGGCATTCAATGCCTGACGGATGCCTTCTGCAAGCCCGGTCCACTTGTTGAATCAAGTCATTGGAACCCACTTTGGTCACGGTTTTCAGTGCCGTAGCCGCGTCCGCACACTAAAATGCGTGCCGCTTCCAGCGGCGAATGCCCGTTTCAACCAGATGGCCCGTTCGCTATCCCTGCCTTCGCAATCAATGCGCTTCCTATCGCTGCATCGGCCGACGATTGAACGATCTTGCACCCGATCATCCGGCGCCTGATATCCTCCCACTTCCGGTTTTTCGAACCGCCGCCGGTCGTGAAAATGACCGAGACCTTCGGAGCGCCAAGTTCGACCAGCGCATTGTAGCCAGCCTTCTCGATCTGGGCAATTCCTTCCAGGATTCCTTGGAAGAACACCGCTTCGTCTTCCGGTCTCGGTTCCAGCTTGGGAGGCTTGGCGGGATCGGATACCGGAAAACGCTCTCCCGGGCATGCGAGAGGGTAGTAGTTCAGACCGGTTTCGTTTTCCGGTTCAATTCTGCTTTCAAGTTCAGCCATTTGATCTCTGGAAAAATGCTGCTCAAGCACGCCTCCACCTGAATTCGAAGCTCCCCCGGCTAGCCACATTCCGAAAATCCTGTGACTGTATATTCCCTGTGCTAAATTGTTTACGGGACGGTCGGACAACAGCTTTATTGCGAGCGTTGTACCGAGCGAGGTGACCCCTTCACCCACTTGACGGGCGCCCGACGCGACGAAGGCCGCAACGCTGTCAGTTGTACCCGCGACCACTCGGGTCTGCCCGGAGAATCCAAACGCGTGCGCGACCTGATCGGAAACAATTCCAATGGGAGTGCCAGCCGGAACGACTTTAGGCATCAAATTGAGGTCTAGGTTCAAATCGGAAAACCATGACGGCCATGCATTTTTTAGAAGATCATAGCCGAGTTTGAGCACATTGTTCTCGTCCGAAGTGCCTCCCTTTCCAAGCAACAGCGCTGTTATCCAGTCGGCTTGATGCAAAGCATGCCTGACTTTTCCTGAATTGTCGTGGGCAGTCAGGAAAAGCAGTCTCGCGAGAGACGACGAGTTTCCCAGTGCTATCGATCCTTCAGGAGCAGCACGCTCTATGTGTGCAGCCGCGTCTGAAAACCCCGAGGAGTTGTACATGTACCCAAGGGTGGTTGGATTCAGGTTCGAGTCGGCAAGCAACAGTGTTCCCGATGTGCCATCCACCGCAACCGCGGAAACTTCCCCCATTGATCTGCCAAAAGATTCAAGGGCATCTCTCTGGTCAAATAGACACTCTCGGACGGCATTCCACCAGATCAATGGATCCTGTGCCGGTCGTCCGTCGATCCTGCGAGGTTTCGCCATTGGTCGGGCGATCGAGGATATCGGGTCACCGTTCTCGTCCACAATGGCGATCCGGCATCCTGTGGTGCCGATGTCGATGCCAAGACAGAGAGACATGTGTCACTGCCGGCGGGCCAGCGCTTGCCGGTGTTTCTCCGCATGACTTTCGAGGAGCTTCGCTTCCGCTTCGCACCCTATTGGACAAACTGTCCATTCCTCCGGAATCCTAACAAGGACATTGTGGATGCATATCAGCGCTTCGTGAGCTGCCTGCACCGCATCTGGGCGAATGTAGACTCCAATGTCTGGCACCAGAACCACTGGAAATGGCAACCGCTCTCTAGATGCCGGTTGCTTCATTTCGTCGAGAGTGGCGACCTGAAGTCCAGGGCCGAGAAAAACCACATGGTCTGGATAGTAGCTGCCGCCGCAGACACGTTCCCGCATCAAAGGGTCAGTCGCAAGGCCGGAGTATGGTGGTAGCGAATCCCAGCTTTCCACTTGGGGCTGATCTTGGGTTGGTGCCTTGGGCCAAGTCGCCGGCAATGCCAACCGCCTTTCAATGTCGGAGATGCGGTTTCGGATTTCGTCAACATTGTTTCCAGCAACCACAATGCCATGATTCTCCAAAATAACCACGTTCGCATCCGGTCGACGTTTCAGCCTTCCCAGTACCGAATGGGTCAGTTCAATGCCTGGATGGCAGTACGGAGTCGACACCCAAGCGAGACCGCTTAACTTGTCCGGGAGTGCCTTGCGTCCTTCGATCGAAACGGAATGGCAGATGGAAGAGATGGAGTGCCAGTGAAACACGTATTTCTGCGGAAACGCGGCGTGCAGTGTGGTTTCAATCGAAGGCCGGTGTCGCGATTGTGTCTTGAGAACTGCATTTCGGAGGCTTCCGTCTCCATTGCCATGAATTTCTTCAAGTGCCGCGCCTAGGTCTACGGGAATGAAGATGTCATCGTTTAGAGAGGCCGACAGCCGTGTTCCCGATGCCTTGATCCAAAGTGCGCCATCCGATTTGTAAGAGGTATTCCCGCCCGCCCCCTGAATGAGGCAGGGATCAGTTCCAATTTCTTGAGACAACTCAAGGAAATCCCTGGGATGGCTGGCAATCAACTTATTCTCCTAGGAGCGGTCTGCACGAGGTCAGAAAGGGTAAAGAATAGTCCGGCCAGACATTGCCGTGAATCTCTGCCAATTCCCCGATGCCTTCGAGTATGTCCGCATCGGACTTGTCGTCGCCAAATTTGTCCGAATGGATTCCTCCGCGCACGAACACCGTTGCAAATCCTGCGCAATTTCCTCCAGAAATGTCATGCTCGATTGAGTCGCCAATCATCACGATGCGCTCGCGATTCACGCCCGGATGGCTTTCCGCGACCAAGTCAAACACCCTGCTGTAGGGTTTTCCATACCATGTCACGGAACCGCCAGCCTGCTGGAATCTGTGAGCAAGAGTCCCGGGCGATGTAATCAGTCCGTATGACCGAGGAGAGATGCGGTCCGGGTTGGAGCATATCATGCCGAGACCTTTTGCCTGTGCCTCGGCGAAGATGCCGTCGTATGCATCTGCTCTGGTTCTTTCCGGAACGCCCATCAGCAGAAGCGCATCAGCTGCATCTAAATCGTGAACGATCCGCAAGAAGCAGCCATCCCCGGCCCATCGCTCAGCATCTCCGTCCGTTGCGCAAATTGGATACAGCATCCGCGGATGGCGTCCGCATGACGAAATATTCCCTAGCGCCAAGTCATTCCACACCGCCTCACCCGATGACATGACCTTGTGAATTGAAAATGAACTGAATCCAAATGCGACGATCCGTTTCAGGTTCTCGTCCGCACGACGGCCCGAGTTCGAAAGGATGACCACCTTCCGACTTGACTTGGCTATCGCGTCCACCGCACCTGAGGCACTTGGATAGGCTGATGTTCCTTGATGAAGCACACCCCATTGGTCAAGTACGGCGACATCGAAAGATTCGAATATCTCCTCTACGCTCTCGATTAGTTTTGTCACGTGTCTGCTATCGCGGAAGATCCGCGAAGTAGAACGAGTAACCTGGAATGACTCTCCGACGCTCTCTTGGTTGGATTCCGTCGAAGGGATAGACGGTGTGCTCTCCGACTGCCTTGTCGTGGCACGCAAGGATGTAGTCTGCGCGCTTGTCGATTTCCTCGACTGATTTCCAGCCCTCGATTGAATTGACGAAGCGGGCCGGGACCCAGTATCGCCATTTTTCCGCCTCGTTCGGCTCCATGTTTCGTCCCTGAAAGATTGCGTCTCCAGCAATGACTATGTCACCGACGCTGGTTTTGACGGTCACGGCCATGTGGCCTGGCGAGTGCCCCGGTGTATTGAACATGGAGACACCGGGAACGATTTCGGTTTCGCCGTGCACCAGCTCGAAGCTGCAACCGTAGTATGCAGGCTCGATGCCAAGAACTGGCGACTCGTAGGTTCTGTAGTACAAAGGCAACGGGTTGTATGCCCACTTTATCTCCACTTCGGGACAGATGTACCGGGAGTTTCGGAATTCCTTCATGTTCTGCACGTGATCCCAGTGGAGGTGGGTGAAGATTATGATGTCGATCTGGTCCGGGTCCACGCCGAGGTCATGCCTCAGGTGATCGTGGACTTCACGACATCCACGCTTCTGGCACTTGTGGTGATATTTCGTTGCGCGCTTCTCGTCGCAAAGGCCCGTGTCCACCAGAATCTTGTGTTCGCCCGTATCGACAAGGAAGCAGTAAACCGGATTCCAGATTTTCTCGCCAGCGGGCCCTTTCCAGAAGATGTACGTTCCAAGATCAGCTTCCAGCCAGCCTGTGTTGATGGGGTAAATTCTTGTTTCGGAAACTCCCACTGTGCAATGCCTCCAGTAAATCTGATTCCCCCGTATCACGATATCGAGTCCGCTTGAGGGAATCCACATGGAATTTTCGACTGTCGCTCCAATGAGTGAATCCTTGTCCGGCGAAAGGCGATTCAAGCTCTCGGCAGGATCAACCGAATGATCTATACTTCCACGGAAACAGTCGCTGGCTTGAATGCCGGCTCCGCCCGGGGTTTGAATGAATGGAAAGAGTCCAAGTGCTCTTGCTGGCAACGCTGGACACAAAAGCGAGCGAAGCTCGGTATTTGGCTGAGCGAATCCGCTCTCTCGGTTTTGGATGCGATATTCTGGATATCAGTATCTCCAAGGGTGGTGGGGGAAAGTCGCGGCTTTCAGATTCCGAAAAAGTTCAGGAAATGGAGCGTGCATCCGCTCGGGCGGGCGACGAAATCGGAAATCGTCTTGCTCGCGGCATCAAAGTGGTCGTGGGAATGGGTGGGGCAACCGGAACCCGAATCGTTGCCGACGCATATTCGCAGATGAACTTCGCGACACCGAAGGTGATCGTAACCACTATGGCGGTAGATCCCCGCCGGTTCACCGCCGACAACAGCATCGTCTTGATCCCTTCTGTCTGCGACATAGCAGGGCTTGGGCCGTCGATGCGACTGGTGCTGGACAACGCGGCCTTCATCGTCGCTGGCTTGACCACCCATTCTGGTGCTGGTCACGAATTTGCTCTTCGCGAGTCCGTTGCGCTCTCGGCTCTCGGAGTGACCGAAAAATCCGCCACCGCCGTTCGAAGCCTTCTGGTTTCCGCGGGATTCGAGGTGACAGTCTTTCACGCCAATGGCTATGGAGGCAGGGCTCTCTGTCGATGGGACAGTAGCGGCTTGATCAGCGGACTCATCGACTTGACGATACACGAGATCGTCTGGCTGTTGCTTGACGAGAATTCACCCGTGCCGCAAGAGCGCTTTCGGGCCGGAGGGACGCGTCCGCGAGTGATCCTTCCAGGAGGGGCAAACTTTCGAACCGCAGGGCCAGTGTCGAGTCTCGAAGAAAGCGATAGAAGGCGACCGCACTACATCCACAGCCCAGATTTCACGCACGTGGCTCTGACGCCCGGGGAAATGGCACGAGCAGGCCGGTTCCTGGCAGACGAAATTTGCGCCATGCCCGGGCCTGCCGAGGTTCTGCTTCCAATGGGCGGGTTCTCTACCGAAGACATTTCTGGGGGTGAGATTGATAATCCGGAGGGGCGGGAGGCCTTCGCGAGTGCCTTGATGGGTGGTCTTGGCAACCGTATCCAATGCCAGCGGCTGGATGCGCACATCAATGACGATGCGACCGCGCTCGCCGCCGTTGAATCCTTCACTAAAATGGCAAGCGGCATCAAGCTTGCCAACTGAACGCTGTGGAATAGAATGAGTGATCTTCTCAACAAGTTGCGAACCGACGATCTCGCCGTTACGAGGCAATCCATAATCGATACTGCTCGGCGGTGTTTTGAAAAGGGTTTGCAGACCAATGCCGGCGGCAACTTGTCCGTAAGGCTGCCTGGCGTCTCGGCTATCGTCATCAAACCGAGTGGGGTAGGGTTCAACGAGTGCACCCACGAAAATTTGATGGTAGCCGACTTAGAAGGAAATGTCGTTGCGGGAAGCGGCAAGCCCTCCAAGGACCTTGATTTTCATGTCGGGATCTACATCGTTCGCCCAGATGTCAACAGTGTTGTCCATGTTCACTCGCCTTGGGCCACCGGGTGGGCGTCTGCTGGGCTGGAAATTCCTTGCCTTACGGTGCAGGCGCTCGAGAAGGTGGGGCGAATACCTTTGATTCCATTAGGCCGGAACGGCGGACCGCAAGGCCCGGCGGAGATTTCCCCGATCCTTCAAGACAAATCGCTATGCGCTGCCTCATTGGCCAATCACGGAACAATAGGGCTTGGGAAGAACATCATTGAGGCACAGTACCGTGTCGAGATCATCGAGGAAACGGCCCATATTGCGTTCATACGCGATGCGCTAATGCACATTCATTCCCTTGGCAACCCGACCATGCCGCTGAAGGGCGTCAAATCATGATCGCACTTTCAAATTCGGGTTGCTGAGGAAACGCACCACCGCCCAACTCGCTTTTCGTTCTAACCGCGCTAGGCGGCCAAAACCCGGGAAGATGCCGTCCAATTTTTCCGATCCATCGAACCAGCCGCGTTCGGTACAAGCAAAACGACAAGGACGTTCTCCGCCGTCAAATCCGGATCCAATATCCAAGCGGGGGGGGGGTGCCGTTTGTCATATTGCAGGATCCCAGACTGAAAACGCAAAAGCGGGCGCTCCGAGTTGGCTCATCCAGCGGACAACATCGGGGACAAGACGCAGCTTCTGGTTCGGCTTCTTCTTGCTTGCCGTGAATGCCCAATTGCCTGAAAAATCCGTGTTAAGAGTGGAATTGCCCGGACCAGAACACGCAATGGAGAGACGGGATATACAGCGGACAAGTTCAAGGACTGGAGTCATCAAATTCCTTGCTTTCTTGTTCCTGTGCAGTTTTGTTGGCAGGCTCTGGCATTGCTGGCCTCGGTAGCTAGTCTCGGCGTTCCAGAACGCCAGCGAGCGTTGGAATGTCGCTGCAGACATAGCCTAGACTCTCAAGTCGTTCTCTTTGAGCTTCGCTGATTTCTGGTGACATAAGCACCGGGTACGCTCCCAGCCTCGTATCTAGGCCCTGTGTTCTGCGGCAGCGCGGCCATGAATCTCTCTATGTGCGGGGCCAAGTCGGACCTTGGCGTATGCCGATCAGGGTTGCGCTTGCAGCTAACTAGGAAGAGGCGACGCGCGCGGGCTTGGCGCAACTAGGTCGATCTCCGTGCCGGTTGCGTCCAAAAACCGCTCTCGACGTTCCGCCGGGGTCCCCCTACACTGACACTATCAAGCGGCTCTGGATCGCCCGTGACAATGACGAGGTGGGCGAAGACGCATCGATACGACTTCGACGGCGCGCTGAAGGCATGGGCCTCTGAGTCGGTGATCTCGTGCCCATTGGCGAAGACTTCAACGCCGATCTAATCACACGCGGTGTCGACCAACTCCGGTGCGATCTTCAAGCCGACTTTCTGACCGAACCGTTTGGATGGTTGGGAGCGATGGGCCCATGGGTCGGGAGCAGAGGCCCCTTGCCCGGCCAGCAATGCGCCAGACCCGCAAAATTCCCCTGCCTTTCAGGCATTCCTCGCGCAGCAATTTTGAGCGCCTGCCGCATTCTCCACTGCGTTACGATCCCCAATTCCCTAAAGGGAAGGATGCAAGCCGGTCGCCACAGGTCCTTGATCGCCCCATCCAAACCGGATGCGGTCAGAAAGGAAATGGATATGAAGCAGCCCGATCATCACCCCCATTACTCAAGTTAGATAGCCGCCATCATCGATCATCTCGCCCTCCATGGTACAACACCCGCCCCCGGCGAAACCGACCATCGCGAACTTCCACAAACCGATGAAGTCGAACTCGCCATGGTCACTCTCTTCGAGACAACTGCAGGCCTCTTTACCGGCAGCCAGCTCGAAGACAATCTCGACGAGATGCTCTGGTCGCTCACCAATGTCTTTCATCGCAGGCTCACCCATCTGCAAAAACGCCGCGATGACAATGATGCTGAACTGCGCCAGATGATTGACGCGCAAGACGGGTCGGAAGTCAGATCAACCGAACTGGAACGGCTACAGGCGATCGCCGCGAAATTCTGGGACCAGACCGATGCTTTCGAACAGATGCGGGACCTGGCGGCCAGCCACTACTCTGCGCAGACAGGATCGAGCTGAGCTCCGCGAACAGGCTCGCGGATTTCCAATCGGGGTCTCACGGCATCGGTGATCGACAGCAAAGCCTATCTCATGGCCAAACGCCGCAAGGAGACCGAGACACTCTGTCCCGAAGGCACACGCATCGCCTTCTCAGGTGGTGATTACCAGGATCATCAGACCATTTGGTCCGTGCTGGATGCCACACGCGAAAAATACCCCGATATGATCCTGCTCCACGGCGGAACGCCAAGGGGTGCCGAATTGATCGCTGCCAGATGGGCAGAGACCCGCAATGTGACGCAAGTCGTCTTCAAACCGGACTGGAAAGCGCATGGAAACGCCGCACCCTTCAAACGCAACGACAAACTACTCGACACCGTGCCCCAAGGCCTGATCATCGCAACACTTGGTACCGGCATCACAGAGAACTTGGTTGATAAGGCTTGCAAGCTCGAAATTCGGACCAAACGGATCGGGGCGCAAGCCTCGATCGTATCGCTACATGTCCAACCGGATCGTGCGTAGCACATGGCGCTGCAGACTCTGCGGGATCTCCAAGTCTGCGGCGATCTCTTTCCACCCGTCAAAAACCTCTTGGGTCCGCTCAAGCACTTTCGCTTCCCGTCCCCGAGGCAGGCCCGCATAGTCGGCAAGATGCTTCAGATCGGCGCGGGTGAAATCAGACGTCTTCCCATTGATACTGAGCTGGTGAAATCGCGTGAAGGCGCTCCCTTCTGCATGGCAAAGGTCATAGGCTGGTGACAGGGTCCAGTTGCCATCACGATCCATCATGAAGGCGAAGTTTTTGACATGATCGTCCTGATTGCAGCCCACGATGTTAAAAGTGACACGGCGGAACTGCTCCTCGATTTCCAACTTTGGCATGTCGAGCTGCTTCATCAGCATAAAGAGTTGCTCATAAGAATAGTGCCCGCTCTCATAATAGTCGTAGTGGCCGAGTGCCGCAAATGTCTGAACGAATTTCTTGGCACCTGTCTCGTCCCGATCAAAGCGCCGGGTCATAAAATGGTTGCGGCCGTTCTCGGAAAATATGCGGCTCTCCATCATGTCGATTCCGCATTTTTTCGCCATCAGATGATAGCTGTATTCAAGCAATCCGTATCCGGACGGGTCAGCAACCCCCCAATCGCCGCTGAACTCGACGCCATCGAACTTGATCAGCCAGTGCTCAAACCCTTTCGGCATGTCGATCTGTCCGGATCGAACCTGTTTGGTTTCAGGATTGAACGCGATGACCGCCTTGGCGCGCGCTCCGCCTGCGGATGTGCCGACGCTCAAGATATCCAGCAAGGCATCTTCACTGCCCGCCTCGGTGAGCTTGGTATCAAGTGTTTCCTTGCTGGCGAACGCCATGGAGGCAAGCTTGGTCAGATCTTCGATCTCCAGAAGCTTGTCATCTGGCATATCAGGCCGCTGCGACGGTTCAAATTCCAGCGCACCCATGCCGCGCCTACCTGTATAACAAAGCCGGTTGACAGCATTGAAATCTTCCGGTTTGCGACCGGTCTGGGCCAGCCAGACATCGATCAGACGCTGTCCGTATTTGTCGGGAAGGCTGTCGGCGATCATCCCCGGCATGCCGTGGAATGATCGTGGCTGGAGTTCGGGAAATTGATAGATCCGCCGTGCCCTCACGGGCATGTGGATCGGCGCTGGCTCAACTGCAAAGTCTGCGAAGTCAGGATCATATTCAAACCGCGCAAAAGCTTCATCGTTTTCCATCGCGACATAGCCGATGGTGGTGCCCCAGAGTTTTACAGTCGCCGTGGTCATGAGGTCTCATCACCCCACACCCTGCTTTTGGTCTTGCGCTGTCCTTTTTTCTTTGATGCCGACAACGCCTGCGCCATTGGGGAGTCGAAGTTCTCTGGCAACATTGTGTCGATCGATGAAATCATGTGAAGGGCCTTCATCAGTTTCAGCCAAGTTTCCATCTGACTGCCCTCCCCCGCTTCCAGGCGCCTGAGCGTTGCAATTCCCAAGCCTGCCTCCAGGGCAAGATCATCTTGCGACAGGCCCTGTTGCTTGCGGATGCGTGCAAGGCGTTGTCCCAGTTCCTTCAGGATCACGGTATCTGGTGTCAGGCGATCAATTTTCATGCTATCGCTCGTGATATGTTTTTGCCCTTTTTCCAAAAATACTATCACAAATGATAGCATTACAACCCATCTTTAGTGGATGAAAGAAGCAATTGTCAAGCAAGAACAGCGATCATTTTTGATAGGGAACCGTATCAAATAGCCAAAAAGCTATCATGAATGATCTGATTTCAAAACAAAATGTGGTCAACAGACCGGCGTTATGGTGCCCGTTTCGGCTCCCTTTTTTCGGCCGGTCCCGCATCCTTTCAAGGCAATGCATGGCAACAAGCAAAACAAGGCATATCGGACAAATGATCGCTGCAGCGCAGATGATGTAATCTGATGGAGATATGTTCGGGGCGAAACCATGTGTAGCGAATTGGATCTGTTGTGCGTGTTGCGTTGACAAAACGCGTATTCACCTGCGCTCCCCTTAAGTGGGCTCTTGCTAACTAAGACTGTTGCGAAAGCGGGTGTTTTCTCTGAGTTTCGCCGTTTGGAGCCGGTTGCGCGCCTGGCGGTCGCCGACCGGTGGCTGCGACGCCTTTCAGACGCGATTTTGGCCCAAAAAGCGCGGTTTCAGGCCCCGATGCGCCGCATCGGGCAGATTCCAGACGGACTCCGGCCCTCAGGCCGCGACCAGCTCGATCCGGTTGGCCGCCTTGAGCAGGTTCAGCGCCATCGACTTCAAGGTCAGCTCGGCTTCTACCGCCCGCCATCCCATGAACCGGGACCGCGCCGCCCTGAAGAGACGCTTCAGGGTGCCGAAGGTTTGCTCCACGGTCCACCGCCGTCGTGACACCAGCCGGTTGAACCGGCGGCGGTGCCGGGACAGGGGATGCCTCCCGGGAAGCCCGGAACATGATCCCCGACTGGATCCCTGCCGCGGCCAGGCAGGCGCGGTTGGCGGCGCTCGACAGCCCCTTGTCGGCGAGCACCCTTCGCGCCGTGCAGTCGGACACCATGGCCAGGAAGTGCGGTGCCTCGCCCTCGGCGCGATCTTCGGCCACAACCTCGATCTGATGTCGCGGCCGCGCCGCGCGCTCCACGATGGTCGCGTCAACCACTGCCACCGGCGCATTCCTGCAACTGGCTGCTGCCCTTGGACAGAAGCGCCGCGTCAAGGCCGCGCAGATCGAGCATCCGGCGAAACCGGCAGATCGTCGTGCGGGCGGGACTTCGCTCGAGCATCGACTGGCCGACGGACAGCATGAAGCCGAGGCACACCGTCATGGCCCGCTCGAGTTCCCGGTCCGACAGCGAATGCCACTGGCCGAGGAGGAGAACCCGGACCATCGGATCGACATCGCAGCGGCGCGTCCCGGGCGCGACCGCACCGGGCCGAGGACTGCCGCCAGGCGCTGCCAGTCGATCAGGGCGCGGACCTTTCGCAGGGCGCTGTCCTGACTCACGTGCTTGGCCGCCAGCTTCATGAAGAAATCCATCGTCCTCTCCCTCAATTGGACCTCGTAAACAACAACTTGCATAGCTTTCAGCGCAACATGTCAAGAGCCGGAGAGGCGCATTTCGCAACAGTCTTTCGAGATAAAAACAAACCAGATCCCTGACACATATAAACTCCTCGTATCGTACCGTTCGAGAAGGGCTTCATATACCGACCACGCTTGGCGGGGCGGATTTCCAAGTATTGTTCGATGTTTTTAGCCCGTAGCCAATTACATTGATTCGAGATCCACGAGCAAACGCTGTTGCTTGGGCAAGCAGTCTGGGTGCTCCGACTTTTTCGGCAGGGAATCTTGGATGCTCTCGCAAAGCACCGTCGGCAAAAAGAGTGCGTTCAGAAACTGGTCGCGTGATCTGGGCAACGCAGGACGTGAATGCCAACTCGAAATGCCTCAAACTGGTCAAATGTCAATTGCCTCGAGATCGTCGATGAACTGGGAGATTACCGACAGGCCTTTGTCCCAGAAACCGGGGTCGGAGATGTCCAGCCCGAATGGCTCTAACGCGCTCTGGCAACTCATTGATCCACCTGCCTCCAGCAATGCGATGTATTTGTCCTCGAAATTCTTGTGCCCGCTTTCGAATTCGGCGAACAGCGCAAGCGAGAGTCCATGTCCGAACGCGTAGGCGTAGACGTAGAATGGCGCTCGAATGAAATGCGGAACGAAGGCCCAGTATGTTTCGTAGCCATTCATGAATCGGAATGCCGGACCAAGGCTCTCGCCATGCACGTCAAGCCATATCGTCCCTATTTCTTCTTGGGGTATTTCCCCGGCCTTTCGCCGTTCATGAAGGCGGCATTCGAAATCGTATAGAGCGACTTGCCTTACCATCGTGTTGATCATGTCCTCGACCTTCCTGGCCAGAAGCGCGCGACGTTCGTTGGCGCTTTGCACTCCATTGAGAAGTTTCCGGAAGGTCAGCATTTCCCCAAAGACGCTTGCGGTCTCGGCAAGCGTCAGCGGCGTCCGCGCAAGCAATTCGCCTTGCGACGCTGCCAAGGTCTGATGAATGCCATGGCCGAGCTCATGGGCCAGCACCATAACGTCCCTGGGCTTTCCCAAGTAGTGAAGGAGTATATACGGATGCACGTTGGCAACGGCCGGACTCGAAAATGCACCCGGTGTCTTTCCAGGCTTGGCACCTGCGTCAATCCAGTTGTTCTCGAAGAATCTCCCTGCGATTTCCGCCATGCGCGGCGAAAACTCGCAGAAAGAGCTGAGGACGAGCGACTTTGCCTGCGGCCAGTCAATCCTGCGGTTTGGGTCATTTGGCAGAGGTGCGTTTCGATCCCAAATCTCCAACTGGTCCAGTCCAAGCCAGCGTGCCTTGAGACCAAAGTATCGATGGGAGGTTCGTGGGTACGCCGCAACCACAGCATTCCGTAGCGCAGCAATGACCTCCGGCTCAATGTCGTTGGAAAGATGCCGTGATGCCTGCGGGGAATCGAAATGCCGCCACCGATCCTTGATTTCCTTGTCCTTCGAAAGTGTATTCGTGATCAGCGAGAACAAAGGCAGATTGGCGCTCATACCCTTCGCCACAGCCCTTGCGCTTTCCTCTCGGATCCCCCGATCATGATCGCTTAACCGGTCTAACGCCTCTTCAAGGGTCAACTGCTTGCTGGCCACCTCAAACTTCATGCGCGCGACGGTTTCCCCGAAAAGACGGTTCCATGCGGTCGCTCCGATAACCGAAAGCTCAGATAGAAGCTTTTCCATCTCGACAGATAGTTGGTGCGGACGCATTTTTCGAATGTGCATCAAGTAATGCTCAAAACGGGCGAGTTTCGGATTTTCAGCCAGAAGTTCGGAAATCCTTCCGTCTTCAATTTCGTTGATCTCGATCAAAAGGAACACAAGTGGGCTTGTCAGGGTGACGATACGCTCCTCACAATCGTTTGCGAACTTTGCCAAGACTTGATCAGTTGTGTTTTCGGAGTAAAGAAGTGCCGAGAAGGCCGAGATTCTGCCTGCCATCAACTCAATCCGCTCAAGGTCACGAATGCAGGCGAGCAATCCTGGAGAGTCAAGTAAGCCAATTCTTCCTTGGTATTCGTCTGCGAAAGAATTGCAGGCGGCCTCCAGCCGTTTCCAGTCCTCCTGCAGTTCCGGAGCATCCATGCCCTCATAAAGATCATCGAGATTCCAGCTGGGCAAGGCATTCTCAATTGATTTGTCTTCGGCTTGCGCCGATTGCTCTTCAAGCATGTCAATCTCGTTCTTGAGTTCTTGTTCGTGTGTCATCGACGCTCTTCCCCGAAAGACAGCTTCAGCCTTGCGAACTCCGGAAGCCTGACGCCGTCATTCATCTTCCGAAAGGATGCAATCGCGCACTCGATCTCTTTGCTCGGCCGAGACGATCTTCGTGTCTTGAGGTCCACATGAAGGAGCAGGTGCTCGCCGGTTGCCAGTTCAATTCCGGACTGATTGTACAGAATATGATAGAGATGTAGCTTTCTGCCTTCGCCGAACGGGCAGTACGTCTCAACGAGAACCCGCTCTCCCACAAATGTCTCGTTCAAGTGCCGCAGATTGGTCTCTAACGTGAAATAGCTCCTTGAAGAGGCGATGTAAGCTTCGTCGCAGCCGAGCATTTCGAGAAAGCTGTCCGTAGCCTTGCTGAAAAGCTCCAGATATCTAGCCTCGTTTACGTGGCCGTTGCAGTCGGCCCAGTCGGGCGGAACCACGCGATCGATAGTTCGAACGGGTTTTCGCTGCTCTGGACTCGGTTTGAAGTCGGATTGCAGTTCCAAGTTTCGGATGTGTTTTCCGGCACCCCAGCTCTGCGATTTCAGACCACGTAGAATTGTCACTAGATTGGCATCGCGCCTTCGTTCGAGCTCCTCGATCGTGAAGTTGCCGGACTGGGCATCGGACTGCTTCGCAATCTTGTTGGCAAGTTCCGGCGTCATCTCGGGGACGTCGGTCAACCGGGTCCAAGGGAGCGAAAGACAGGGCCCGAATTGTTGAATGAAGTGCTCCATTCCTGCATCGCCGCCGGCGATGCGGTAGGTTTCGAAAAGGCCCATCTGCGCCCATCGAAGCCCAAATCCCAGCCTGATCGTTTCGTCGATGTCCTCGGTTGTCGCGACGCCGTCGCGTACCAGCCATAGTGCTTCTCGCCAGACGGCCTCGAGCAGTCGGTCGCCGATGTGTGCGTCGATTTCAGTATTGACCTGAAGGGGGATCATGCCAATTTGCTTCAGGGTCCTCATGGCCTCGTCGACCAAATGCCGAGAGTTCGCCTGGGTTGGAACCATCTCAACGAGCGGTAGCAGGTAGACGGGATTGAACGGGTGGGCAACAATGATTTCTTCCGGTCGGGGGGTGCCTTCTTGAAGATCGGACGGCTTGAAGCCCGAGGTCGACGAGGCGATGATGATTCCTGGTCGGCTTTTACTCTGGATTGCCCGGTAGATTTCACGCTTGAATTCAAGCCGTTCCGGAACGCTTTCCTGAATCCACCCGGTTTCCTGCACTGCCGCCTCGATGTCGGCCGCAAACGACAGGTTTCCCTCCTTCGGCAACGGAGTGTCAAACAGGGCAGGGTAGGATCTTCTGGCGTTGTCCAGAGTTCTTTGGACAAAGCTGCTGGCGCCGGGTGCTGGATCGAACACCTTCACGTTCCAGCCCGAGAGCAAAAAACGGGCCGTCCATCCACTTCCGATTACGCCGCCGCCGATTATCGCCGCGGTTTTGGTCATTCTCGCTCCTGATTGTTTTCATGCTGTGAAGGCAAGAGTCGGCTTGTGGTGACATGTTCGTGCGATCGGAGATTTTCAAATTTTTTGACGAATTCTTTGCATGAAATTGAATTTTTGGATAAAGAATAAAAGAGGAACAAATATAAGAAAACCATGAGCGTTTCTTGGCTTCGCAAAGATCTTGCCATTGCGCCGCGGAAGTGAAGTTCCGAAGGACTTGAAGCTTCAGGTGATCCACGCGAATGAGTTCTGTGAACTGGTTAGGCGGATGCTGACATTGACCGCCGCCGGGCAAGCGTCAGACCCATGTTTCTGGGTGCGACTTGGATGGGGCAGGAAGCAGGTAAACACCAAGGAGGCGCTGCCTTAAGTCGATTTGGAGAAATTGGTTTTCATCTCGCCGCTTCGAAGGCCAAGTCTGCTTTGGTCAACCGAGAGATGCTGCGGAGCGGAGAGGTATCTCTCGTGGCGACGGATTTGCTGACGCCTCCCGTACACACCTTCGTAAGACAGTTGCACTTGGCACTGAGGCAGGTCCTGCTCACACTGAAAGAAGGCAGTGCACTCGGAAGTGAGATGTGGTGACAATTGCACCAAGACATGCGGTCTATCTGACCCGCTGGTGTTTGGAAGGTGACAGGTGCGTAGCAATCCGCCGAAAGCTTGGATGCAGTGATGCGATGGCAGAGCATCGTGCTCAAGAGAATCCCGGAGGCCTATCAAACAACGCGGCCGGGCGGACATGCACTGAAAGTGCCCGGCGGACGCAACCCAGTACCATAGCAGGCTAGGTCTCAGACGTCCTTCTTTGAAAGCCAGCGAGCAAGCGCTTTGTTTGGGTCGGAAATTTCCTCGACAGACGAATACCAATAGTCCTGCCAGCCTTCTTCTGGAAGTCCAGTGAAAAGCATGAGGTTCAGAGGATAAAGGTCGCTGTCCGTGCAGCGCCGAAAATCATCTCGGAACAGGAAGGTCGGCTTGCCCCATGCGATTGCCATTCCCAGCTCGATCATCACACCTTCGTCGGGCGGGCAGCCGTTCACGACAGCGAAGATGCCATCTGAGTCCCTGACATCGCGGAGGTCGGACTGACCCACCTCGTAAGCCCAGCCAGATTTCGCGAAGTCGATCTGGTTGTTGCGCGCAAACGGCTCCCACACTTCCGCACCCAGGTTCTCGATTCGAGACTGGATTTCCGGAAGAAGCATGCTCTTCTGCTGCAGCGAGAAGCCGTAGTGATTGGCGAGGTAAAGGGATTTCGTCATGACCGCCTCCTATGCTTTGCCATGCCTAGATTGAGGCAAACCCAGCCAGAACGCAACACCGGCGCAAAGGTGTCAGTTTCAACTTCGCGCTTCTTCTTGCAACCACGGCCCATCCATGACGCTGGGCCAGGAGATGCGTGCGGGGTCCGGGCGATGCATTGCAATCCAAGCGTCCGACTGGTCGCAACCCGTTAGGTCGACATCGCAGCGCGCTGTCGGGTTTCATGCGCTCGGCCACCACCGTCATGAAGAAATCCATCGGCCTTTCCCTCAATTGAACGTCATGACAATGACTTGCAGCCCTTCGGGGCGACATGTCAATGGCTGAAGGGATTTATTTCGCAACAGTCTTTGTCTAGTGAGGGCACCGTCGCAGAGGACATGCACGCTGGACTAGAAGATGACAGGACTCAATTTTGAATCGTTTTTCAGCTTAATTGCATCCACACTAGCTGAAAATTAGACAACCCCCTCGCAGCAGGCACCCACAATTCAAGACTTGCGGAACTTGGTACATGTGCGATGGATATTGTCAATCACACCGTGTTGCCTTATCTAGGAGTCCGCTGAGGGATGCTGGGTAGAATCGGAACCTCAGCAAGTGGACTCCAAGATTCAGCGTCGGCCAAGAGAAAGTGCATTCCAGTATGTCTCTGTGGTCCCGTGTCATCGATTTCATCTCCGATCTGGCAGACCCAATATCTCAGCGCCCGGACTCTGAGAAGCAGCACCGTGCATCCGACCGGGAAGTGGCGTTCACGATTGCGATCATCTGCCTTGGCGCGAAGCTCGCAAAGGCAGACGGGCGGGTTACAGTGGATGAGGTGCGAACCTTTCGGGAGATCTTCCGGATTCCACCGGCGGAGGAAAACAACGCTGCAAAGGTTTTCAACTATGCCAAGCAGAACACGGACGGCTACGAACATTACGCAAAGAATGTCGCACGCCTGTTTCCGGACGAGCCCAAGATGCTCGACAACATTATGGAGGCTCTGTTCCGAATTGCCACATCAGACAGCAAGCTGTCGGAATCCGAACAGGAGTTTCTCTACCGGGTCAACCGGATCTTCGGCTTGTCAGACAAGAATTTCCAAGCGCGATGCATGCGATTCGAGATCGTGCCTGAATACAATCCGTACCAAGTTCTCGGGGTTAAAGCCGACGATTCCTTCGATGTGATTCGCCGCCGATGGAGAAAGCTGGTTAAGGAGACGCACCCCGATGTGTTGCGGGCGCGCGGAATTCCGGCGGACCACGTGAAAATAGCCGAGGACCGCTTGGCAGGATACAACAAAGCTTGGGAAGCGATCGAGAAACAGCACCCTCGATAGCGGGGCAACGGCTTCTAAAAAAATCCGGTTTTCCTTTTCCGGCCAGCGCTGCAAAGCTGACCCGAGGCGGAGTTGACGCCGCCGCCACTAGGTTGTGTACTCATTGATTTTGATCCAGAGGCGGATGCAGGCAAGGGCGATTGCAGCGAGGAAGTTTCTTGCGAGCTTGTGATGGCGGGTCGCGATGCCTCGGAAGTGCTTGAGCTTGTTGAAGAAGCGTCCGACGAGGTTGCGTTGGCGGTACAGGTGATGGGATGCGGAGCGCTGCTCCCGGCGATCCCGTTGGGTCGGGATGTGGGGGCAAGAGCCATGGTCGGCAATGAGCTTGAGGATGGTGCGGGCGTCGCAGCCGCGGGCGGCGACGGTGTCCCGGGCCGGCTCAAGGCCGTCAAGGAGGGCCGGCCCTGCATCCTCAATCTCCCGCTGTTTGGAAGCTTGAATCACATCAGAGCCGAAAAGAAAATCCCTTTTCCCTTTATAACCCGAGTTATGGATAAGCTCTGTTTGCTTTTGGAATGCACCGAATGGCGTCTGGCACGACGATTTTGCCGATTTTGACCTTTGGCTGCGCCAGAATATAGGCAGCCAGACATGACAGGATATGAACGAAGGCATTTGTTGGGGACCGGTGTCGTGTGTGTTCCAATCCCATGCTCGATTTCAGTTTATCGAACAGCGTTTCAATGATGAACCGCTTCCGCAACATGATTTTGTCCAGAATGGGCAGAAGAAAGTTTTTCATGTTGCGGCGAATGCCAGTGATCAGGTGCAGGCCCTGTTGCCGCAAACGCTGGAAAAGCGGCTTCGGAATGCAGCCTTTATCGCCGAACACCTTGCCTTCCAACTCGGCAATCATGGTTTCAAGCGGCTTGCGGTCGTCGGTGTTTCCAGGCGTGATCTTGACGGCCATGACCTGACCCTTGTCGTTGATGACCAGATGCAGCTTGAACCCGAAAAACCACCCCATGGCGCTGCGGCCCCGCTTGGCCAGTCCCTTGAAGACCTTGTTCCGGTTGATCCGTGCGTTGTGGCAGACAGCGAGCTTGGCGCTGTCCACAAAACAGATTCCGGTTTCCTCACCGCGAAAGCATTGCATCAAGATGCAAAACGGAACCGGCAAGCGCGGCATCAGGGCGACAAACCGTCCGTAGCTCGGCAGGTCTCCAAAGCAGTCGCGACATTTCCGCTCCACGCCATGGAACCGGAAAGCCTTGAAATTCTTGAAGGGCGAGAGATGAAACAACACCATGATGAAGAGCCTTTCACTGAGCGAGAGCTTGCCCGAGCGCGAGCGCTGGCGGCCTGTGCCGATCAGCCGATGCCGCTCCCATTCTTCAAAGGCCTTTGCAAAGTCGTCGAGACAACAGAACAGTGCGATGATGGAGGTGCTCATTGAGGGGATCCCATCCGTTGATTTTGGTTGCGGATACAGAATCAGGCCACGCCCGATTTGGGAACCCCCTCACCCCTCTTATCCAGAATTGGGGTTTTATAAGTACACGACCTAACAGGTGGAATGTTGCCGCGAGATCAGCAGGGAGTGCGAGAAGAAGGTCGCGTTCAAGACCGGAACCGGTGTCAAGGAAGGGCATGCCGGCTGGAACCCCTGATCCGATGCTTCTCCGGGCTTCCAGCGATGTCGAATCCGCGGGAAAGCGGTGCCGCGAAAGCCGCAGCAAGACTGTTGCGGGATGTGCCTGTCCAACTAGGTTGTGAGCTCATTATGACGCAAGTAGAGTCTTGCGGATGCGAGGGCGATGGCGGACAGGAAGTTTCGGGCGCGTTTGTTGTCGCGTGTGGCGCTCGCGCGGAAGTGTTTGAGCTGTTGAAGAAGCGCTCGACGAGATTGCGCTGTCGGCAGGGGCTGGATCGACCGAGCGCTGCTTCTTTCGGTTGCTTTGGGTGGGAATACGGGGCTGCGAGCCATGGTCTCGGATCAGATCCAGGATGGCCTGGGCGTCATGGCCCCGGTCGGCGACGGTGTCGTGCGCCGGGGGCACGCCGTCGAGCAACTCCTCGACCCTAGCTTTGTCGGAGACCTGCCCGGCACTCAACACGAACTTGACCGGCAGGCCGTTGGTGCCGACGATGACATGGATCTTGCCGGTCAGCCCGCCGCGTGTTGGCGCGCGCCGAAGATCGAACTGTCGATGAGATGAAGCCTCTCCGGCGTCTCGGCGCTCAAGGCATTGAAAACGCGCTTCCATACCTCCCCCTTCTTGGACCAGCGGTTGCAGCCTGTCGTGCAATGCCCATGATCCTCCGGCAGATCGCGCCACGGCGCCCCGGTGCGCAAAATGCAGAGATGCCGTCGAGGACCCGGCGGTCGTCACCCGCGGCATGCCGCGGGGCCTGTTCGGCAGCAGAGGCTGGATCACCTCCCATTCCCGATCCGTCAAATCGCAACGAGACATCGCCAACACCCCATAGATTGAACACCACAAACCTATCTATGCCATATCTTGCAGCTTACGGGTACACGACTCAGGGACAGGACGCGCTACCCCGTCCTGAAGCTGGAAGACCGGCGAAGTCGGCTGGCGCATCGTTCCGGCGGTCGCGACACACGACGATGGTGGTGCGGAGTGACGGCTTCGGCGCTTGCGCCGTACTAGAAAAAGTGCCATACTCGGAGCACCGCGCGATGGGAGATTGAACGATGGCGAACGATCTGGCGCGCAAGGCGCGGGACTGGCTGGCCGCCGCGGCGGCGCTGTTGACCCTTGACGTGTCGAGGCTGGATTCCAGCGTGAAGACAAAGGCTTCCGACATGGAGTCCTTGAAAAGCTGGCGCAGGCGCGAATGGCGAACAATGTCGCCGTGGACGCGGCGCTGTTTGCCGACCAGCCATGGGCGGGCGAATACGAGATTTGGACGAACGCGATCGAGACGAACGCGATCGAAATGATGATGGCCGAATGAGCCGCTCCAGCGCCGCGAGCAGCCGAACCGCTCTTTCGCGCTACCGAAAGACCCGCTTCTTGGATCCCCGGCAAGTCGCCGACCTTATCCACAACCTCTGTCACGGCTCAAGCGTCATCGGCCCGCCGCGACGACCAGATTTCGGGAAACCCAGGCCTCAAATTCAGTCATCTGCACAAAAAAGAGTCAGGACATCCCCGGCGACAACCCGACAAGGGGCAGGGTCCTAAAACGTCATTTATGGTATCACCGCCAGAACGTCGGAGCGGTTGCGCGGATGCGTGAAGATCCGCGCCACCCTGTTCACGCTCAAGAAGCTCAAGGACAACCCCTATGGCCTCAAACGCCGAACCCTGCGGCAGGCGGTCAGGCGCCAGGTGAAAACTCTGGTTCACGTTCACTGCCAGTGCTTCATTCTCAAGGACATCCTGCGGTACGAACTGGGGTTAGTCGAATGCCGCGATGGCCTGTGGCGGCCGCCCCGACCTGGGGCCAAGCCCTTACTCGACCCGCCTCCGCGACACCGATTCAGCCGCATTCTTGCAGACTTCCAAGCCCACCGGAATCATCCGCTCGCGGCAAATTTCGTCCTGCCGGCATATCTTGCCGAACGCTGAAAGCATATACACCAAGGTCGATTCTATCGCGGCCTGACAGTCTTCCACGACAGCTTCCCCTGCTTCGTCACTCTCTTGCCAGGAAGTATCGACTTCAAGGCAATGCTTGATGCATGGATCCATCACCTTGTATTTCACCCGGTTGTCCTTAAGCAGGTGGTCAATAATTTCTTCATAGCTCAACGACTGGCCTTTCAGGTGGTCCGGCCACAGGTCGAGCACCTGGTCTGTCGACAACTCGTAATCCGGCGCCCGTGATGCCGCTTCAACCGCAAGCTTGCAGACCTGCAGACCCACTGGAAACATTTGCTCGCGGCACATCTCGTCGGGCAGCCAGCACATGTCGTAAATCATCCGATGCAGAAGCTCGAAGGAATGTATTGCCGCAGCATCGGGAAAGCGGACGGAAGGATTGATTGAACGGTGGTGCTTGATGCATGGCTTGGACACCTTTTCTCGATACCTTTTGTCTTCCATCAGGTATTTGGCCTCGTGAGAGGGAATGAAATTGTCTTCCGCCGCTGCCTTTCCTGCCGCTTCGGCTGGGGGCTGTTGCCGGGGATTGGGCCTCGAGGGCGATGGCAGGATGCGCGATCATTGCCAGGCTCCCCCGAAGAGCCGCAGCAGGCCGACGATCAGGGCCGTGTTCATGGCGACGATCCCGATGGCGAGGCTGAAGCCGAACTTGACCATGCGGGTTTCGAGGCCAGCCAGCGCCGTTGCGAGGTCTCCCTTCGTGGCTAGGTCGCCCTGGCCGCTGCTAATGGCCTTCGCTGCGGCTTCGGCCTGTTCGCGGGTGAACCCGGCGTCTTCAAGATCGTGGGCGGCCTTGAGGGTGTCGAAGGCTGTGGCAGCCATTGTCTTTCTCTCTTGCCTAGTGATTCACTACATCAACGATAATGGCAGTTATTGTCAACCCGAAACAGACCCTCGGAATTAGCCGCCGCTAGCGCAGCTTGCAAAAAGCTGAACTTGGAAACCGAGAAACCAACGCCAGAACAGCAATTGTACGCAATTGCCCAACAAGAAGTAGCTCTCGTGCCTAGTGCAAGGTAAAAAAAACATGTCATTGGGGAACATCGGCAATCAGGCGACCGCTCGTCGCTGCTGGGCGTGAATGTGCCGCTTGGAACGACTGGCGTCGCCGGGATATCCGTCGGGGTTGCTCAGCGCGGTGCATCTGTGCTGGAACCGGCTAGGAAGTCCTGCAAGCTTGGGATCGGGCAAATCAGCTTGCCATCACCGTTCGGCTGCAGGGTACCCTTGGCCATCAGGTGATTGCGGAAGTCGTACGCATCCATGCCCTTCGGAAGGCGCGCCTCAGACCTGCCGCTTGCGTCGGCTGTCTCCTCGATGAGGGCAAGCACGTCGCTGTCCGGCAACCCGTCTTCTGGAAAGCGATTTCATCACTTCCGCCGCCAGTTCGTGTGCATCCCTCATGTTCTGGCTGACGCGGTGCCGATAGGAGTTCACCCGCCGCTCGCGGGCCCAGTCGCAGATGGCGCCTGTACGGTCGATGCGGAATTCGTCTAGGAACATCTCCACTGCCTCAGCGGCCTCTCCGTATGACAACGTACCGAGTGTGTGGTCGGCGCCATCGGAGATGCGGCTCATGCTGAGTCTATCGAGGACATCGCGCGTATGGGCGAGGCCAGCCAGCACCGAAACCACGGGAATTCCGTGGGTGCCGAGATGCAGCGGCTCCAGATTTTGGACTTGGCGTTCGGTGATGTTCTGCATCTCGTCGAACATGAGGCAGAGCGGACGCTTCCATGAGTGCAGCGGGAACAACCGCACGACGGCGTCAAGTGTTGGCTCCGGCGGGGCTATGGACATCCCGCTACTAGGTCGTGTACTCATTGATTTTGATCCAGAGGCGGGTGCAGGCGAGGGCGATTGCGGCGAGCAAGTTTCTTACGAGCTTGTGATGGCGGGTCGCGATGCCTCGGAAGTGCTTGAGCTTGTTGAAGAAACGTTCCACGAGGTTGCGTTGGCGGTAGAGGTCATGGGATGCGGAGCGCTGCTCCCGGCGATCCCGTTGGGTCGGGATGTGGCGGCAAGAGCCGTGGTCGGCAATGAGTTTGAGAATGGCGCGGGAGTCGTCGCCGACCGCGGCGTGCTGGTGGGCGCGCACCACCGAGGAGTCGAGGAGATGAAGAGATCCCGGCGAGCGCGCCGCCAGCGCCTTGAACAGGCGCTCCCGCACCCCTTGCCTGGCCCAGCGGTTGCAGACTGTCGCATGCGGCCCGCAGCGTTCCGGAAGGTCGCGCCACGGCGTGCCGGTGCGCAGGATGTGAAAACTCCCGCTGATCACCCGCCGGTCGTCCACCCGTGGAACACCCCGCGGCTTGTCAGGCAACAACGGCGAGATGATCGCCCATTCCGCATCCGTCAGATCGTGCCGGCCTCGCATCTTCAAGCTCCCACTGTTTGGAAGCTTGAATCACATCAGAGCCGGAAAGAAATCCCTTTTCCCTTTATGAGTACACGACCTAGTCGATCGAGAACGCGCTGCACTGGGCGCACGATGCGCGATGAACGAGACGCGGCAGCGCAACTGGAAAGACAACAGCCTAGAGAGCCTGCGATGATGTGCCGGATGGGATGGCAACGCTCCACTCTGCATGGTTCGCGCTGCCGGCAAGTTGGCGCAAGTTGCCTCCGAACGGGAAAATTGAGAAGCGATTGCCCGGTTTTTCAAGGTTGGGGTATTGATGCACATCTTTGGCCTGCTATAATTCAAGTCTCCGCGCGGGATTCAGATTGAGAAGTGGGGCTGGCTGCGCGGGAAACGACGGAGAATCATGCGATGTCGCGTGGGCCATACAAGGAGGTGGAATGGCGGACCCTTTCCTTGGTCTTTCTCTGTTATGCTGTTTGGATGGCCGCGAGCGTCTGGGTGGCAGAGCATTCGGTTCTGGTGGCAGCAATCATTCTGTCCTTTGCCATCGCTTTTCACTCATCCCTGCAGCATGAAGTCATCCATGGCCACCCATTGCCGAGTCGGTTCTGGAGTGAATTTCTCGTGTTTCCGGCCGTCGGCTTGCTCATTCCCTACCAGAGATTTCGTGCGACTCACCTCAAGCATCACATCGATCCCAACCTGACCGACCCGTACGAGGATCCAGAAACCAACTACTTGGACCCGGAAGTTTGGGAAAGGCTTCCAGGATTCGTCAAGCCCTTGCTTCGGTTCAACAACAGCCTGTTCGGGCGCCTTTTAATCGGTCCAGCAATTTCCCAAGTGGCTTTCATGAGGGATGACTGGCGGCTGTTTTGGTCAGGAGAGCGGCGGGATATCGCTATTGGGTGGTTGCTGCATGTTTTCGGTGCGATACTGGTTTTGCTGTGGGTTTGGGCATTAAGCCCCGTTCCAGTTTGGCTCTACGTCGTTGCTGCCTATCTTGGGCTTTCGTTGCTGAAGGTCAGGACGTTTCTTGAGCATCGTGCACATAAACTGCCCCGCGGACGCACTGTAATTGTGAATGATCGAGGATTTTGGGCGCTCTTGTTTTTGAACAATAATTTTCACTTGGTCCATCACATGCACCCGTTTGAGCCTTGGTACAGGCTCCCAGCGCTGTTTGACAGGAACCGAGAGCGGTTTCTGGCCCGCAACGAAGGTTACCTGTTTCAGACCTATACGCAGATTTTCACGAAATATCTATTTAAGCCCAAAGATCCCGTGCCGCATCCGTTGTGGCGCAAAGGTTGAGCTTGGCTCGCAGCGACTCCCGACCCAGCGTGCAGGGAGATTCGCCGGCCTGGGAACACGATGCTTGACTTCCGCAGGAAGACAGCAGGCCATGTCCGGGCGGCCCTCTTGAAGGCTGACGGCTCGGAAATCGTGTGCCAGCGGTTTTTGTTCGACAAGCGTCAACTATCGGCCCTCGATGGCGAGACTGGCGCGCGCGGGACTCGCGCGCAGAAAAGCCGGAAATTGGCCGCGTAGACTAAATGCTTCGATACGCAACTGAACGCCTTGCGTCTCTCGCACTGACCCTCGGCGTCGCAAGTCTAGTCATATTTGCGGCGATTGAAATCATTCCCGGTGACCCGGCGGCATACATGCTTGGCCTGAATGCCGGGCCGGATGCCGTCGAGGCGCTCCGCAGGGAACTGGGCCTGATTGAAAACCCCGTGACCCGGTACATCTCTTGGGTCGGAGGAATGCTGACAGGGGACTTCGGCACCTCGTACACCTACCGCGTCCCGGTTTCCGAACTGGTCGCGGCCCGAGCAGTGGTGTCGGTTCCCCTTGCTCTTTACTCGCTCACCCTTTCGACGGTGATCGCACTTCCTGTCGGCATGATCGCCGCTTCTCGACGCGGAAGCCTCACGGACCTTGGAATCATGGGGATAACGCAGTTCGGAATCGCCGTGCCGAACTTCTGGTTCGCGATGTTGCTGGTAATCCTGTTCTCGGTCAGCTTGAGGTGGTTCTCGGCAGGCGGGTTTCCGGGGTGGGAGGCAGGACTCGTCGCAGGCCTCAAGGCGCTGACCTTGCCAGCGGTCGCGCTGGCACTGCCACAGGCATCGATTCTTTCACGCATCATGCGTTCGGCACTGATTGAGACACTGACGCAAGACTACATCCGCACTGCGCGGGCCAAGGGCCTTTCCCGCCGGCAGGCGGTCATCAATCATGCGCTCCGCAACGCGCTGATTCCAGTTCTGACGATCATCGGGCTTCAGTTTTCGTTTCTGCTCGCCGGGGCGATCATCATTGAGAACGTGTTCTTCCTGCCTGGGCTTGGCCGGCTGATATTCCAAGGCATCACGCAACGAGACCTTATCGTGGTCGAGAGCGTCGTGATGCTGCTTGTATTCGCGGTCGTGCTGGTGAATTTCCTGGTCGATCTTGCGTATGCGGCAACCGACCCGCGGCTGAGGACGCGACGATGAGATTGCCGCCAGTTCTCTATGTGGGAGCCTTCCTGTCTCTCGTGTTTCTTCTCGCCGCCTTTGTGTCTTTCTTTTGGACACCATTTGCCGTCGAGAAACTGAACGTTGCGCACCGTCTCCGGCCGCCTGACCCAGAGTATGTTTTTGGTACTGATCACTTCGGCCGCGATGTGCTTTCGATGCTCATGATCGGAGCTCGCACCTCGATTGGCGTCGCCGTCGTCGCTGTCGGGGTTGGCATGGCCTTTGGCGTGCCCCTTGGACTGGTGGCCGCGGCCAATCGACGCGGCCTCGCGGACGAACTTATAATGCGCGGAAACGATCTCGTGTTCGCCTTCCCCTCGCTTCTCATTGCCATATTGATCACTGCGGTATTCGGGCCGTCAGCTGTCAACGCGATTCTCGCGATCGGAATTTTCAACATTCCGGTGTTCGCTAGGGTTTCCAGGGGTGCCGCACTGAGCCTCTGGACACTCGATTTCATTCTTTCGGCTCGAGTTTCTGGAAAGGGCACGTTCCGCATTTCGACGGAACACATTTTGCCCAATATCGCCAACCTGCTGATCGTGCAGGGCACGATTCAGTTCTCGCTGGGCATCATAGCGGAAGCGGGACTCTCATACGTCGGCTTGGGGGCACAGCCTCCGACCCCGAGCTGGGGTCGCATGCTCGCAGATGCACAGACGTTCATCTTCACCAATCCGAGGCTTGCAGTGCTTCCGGGACTGGCAATCGTGTTGATGGTGATCGGCTTGAATCTGCTTGGAGACGGCCTCCGGGACCACTTGGATCCTAGAGTCAGGCGCAAGCGCTGATGTGTCTTCTTTCCGTCAAGAACCTGAATCTGACCATCGACGGCGAGCCAATTCTGGTCGACATATCGTTTGAGGTGCAAAAGGGGCGGACATTCGGGATCGTCGGGGAATCCGGTTCGGGAAAATCATTGACTGCACTCTCCCTGATGGGACTTCTTCCCGCCGGGTCGCGGCGGCACGGCAACGCCGAATTGAATGGGCGCGATCTGTTTTCACTTTCGGAAAAGGAGATGTGTGCGGTTCGAGGCAATGAAATCGGAATGATCTTCCAAGAACCGATGACAGCCCTCAATCCAGTCCAGACCATCGGAAGCCAAGTGGCTGAATCCTTGTTTGTCCACAAGAGCATGGATAGAAGCGAAGCAATGCGGATGGCACGCGACCGGCTCGACAGGGTTGAACTGCCAGCGAGCCGGTTTCCACTCGATTTGTACCCGCATGAACTTTCCGGAGGCCAGCGGCAACGCGTCTGCATTGCCATGGCGATCGCGCTGAGACCCAAGCTGCTGGTTGCCGACGAGCCGTCCACTGCCCTCGATGTTTCGACTCAGTCCCAGATCCTACGGTTGCTCAAGTCGCTAGTCGACGAGGAAGGGATGTCCCTTGTGTTGATCACGCATGATCTGGCCGTGATTTCGGAAATGGCGGAGGAAGTTGCCGTCATGCGAGAAGGGGAGATTGTCGAGAGAGGCGCGACAGCGACCTTGTTCCAGAAAATGAGCCACGCCTACACGAAGAAGCTGTTCGCTGCGACGAGCCATGTTCCCGTGCGGGAATTTGGAGCGCTTGGGGAATCGCTTCTGAACTTGAAGGATGTCGTTCGCGAGTACACTCTTCCACGACGGAATTTGTTTGGCCAACCGCGCAAGTTTCGAGCTGTCGACGGCGTTAGCTTCACACTTGCTAAACGCGAGAGCTTGGGGCTCGTAGGTGAATCGGGTTGCGGCAAGACGACACTGACAAGGGCGATTCTCGGCTTGGATGGACTGCAGGCGGGGGAAATCAGGCTAGCAGGCGAGTCAGTTGAGGCCGGTCGCGGCCTATCGAACGATCTTCGGCGAAAGATGCAAGTCGTGTTCCAAGATCCTTACGGATCGTTCAATCCGCGTCACAAGGTGGACAGGCTCGTCGCGGAGCCTTTCCATCTGAGTGACGGGCAACTTACAGTACAGGAAAAGCGGGAGCAGGTTGCCTGTGTGCTAGGCGAGGTCGGGCTGAGATCGTCCGACATGGGCAAGTACATTCACGAGTTCTCAGGCGGCCAACGCCAGCGCATCGCGATAGCCAGGGCACTGCTCCTGAAACCGGAACTCATCGTTCTCGACGAGGCGGTCTCTGCACTGGACGTGTCAATACGAGCGCAGATTCTGGATCTTCTCGCTGCTCTCCAAACGACGCATGGATTGTCATATCTGTTCATCAGCCATGACTTGACGGTCGTTAAGGCCATCACGGACCGCGTGCTGGTCATGCAAGACGGCAAGATCGTGGAATCGGGCAGGACACCGGAAGTGTTCGAGCACCCTCAGCACGAGTATACTAGGGCGCTGATCGAAGCGGCGCCTTCGATTCCGAAAAAGCGCTGAACGATCCATTGCCGCGGAATGACGACGGCACGGCCAAAGCCGCGCCGCTCTTTTTGCTTTTGTTGCGTCAGTCAGCCCAGTGAACGCCAGTCAGGTCATTGGCCTGCGTTGGCGAATTCTTCCAAAGACCCACGATTTTCGAGTTGGCGACGCCGGTCTTTGCTAGCTGGAAAAGATACCCGTTCACATAGTCGTCCGAAATCATTCGCTGCGCCTTGTGCAGAAGTTCCGTTCGCATTGCCGGGGCGGCCGTTACGGACAGTTCTGCGATGAGGTCTTGAAATTCCTTGTTGTCGTACTGGAAATAGTACTCTGGCCGAGCGTAGATGTTGATGTCGTTCGGTTCGGTGTGACTCACGATCGTGAGATCGTAGTCCTTGCCCCGGAACACCTGTTCAAGCCATTGCGCCCATTCCAGATTCGAGATTTCGGTCTCTATTCCGACGGCGCGCAACTGTGACGCCACGATCTCGCCGCCTCGCCGTGCGTACGGAGGAGGCGGAAGCATCAAGCGCAATGTCAAGCCGTCACCGTAGCCGGCCTCGGCCAGCAGTTGCTTTGCCATTTCCGGGTCATGCGTCGAGTTTCCGGTCAGGTCCAGGTAATTCGAATTACCTGGCGGGAAATGCGTTCCGATCGGCGTGCCGTAGCCCGACATCGCGCCATCGATTATCTCTTGCCGATTGATCGCATGCGCAATCGCCTTCCGGACGCGCACGTCGGAAAGATCTTCAGCCTTGTTGTTCGTGGAGAGGATCGTTTCGCCCTCTGTCGATCCGACAATCACCGAGAATCTTGGGTCGGCGTCCAGTTGCGTAAGGCTCTCGGGAGCCGGGAAGTTCGGAAATGCGTCCAAATCGCCCGCCATCAAGGCAGAAAACGCTGCCGAAGGGTCCGAAATGAACCTGAACACGGCGCTATCGAGAGCAACAGGAGCACCCCAATAGTCAGGATTGCGTGTGATCTCGACGCGGTCGCCTTGGACCCACTTGCTGAAAACGAACGGACCGGTGCCGACTGGGTTCGTCTTTGCATCGCCGACTGTCTCCGCCGCGACAATCACTGCGTCCCCCCAAGCCATCTTCGTGGCGAATGCGCCGTCAGGGTTCGCGAGACTAATCCTTACGGTACTCGGATCAGCGACCTCGACTTCAGTAATGCCAGCGAACAATTGCTTCTGTGCGTTGGTGGAATCTTCCGCTTTGGCCCGCTCGATCGAGAACTTGACATCGTTTGCGTCAAAGTCGGTGCCGTCATGATACTTGACGCCGGAGCGAAGATGGAAAGTGTAAGTCAGCCCGTCGTCTGAAATGTCCCAAGAATGGGCAAGCGCGGGCCGAACGGTTCCATCCTCTGAATAGCGGGTAAGCCCCTCGAAGATGTTGGCGTAAACGACTTCGTCTATGGCCGCCGCCGCACCCGCAGTTGGGTCAAGATGCGGAGGTTCCAGCGTCATGCCAATTGAGATTGTGGTATTGGCGGCATGCGCGGCACCGACTGCAACTAGGGCTGCAAGACTTGTCGGCAAGACCACGCGCTTGATTTTGTGCAACATCGATTTATCTCCTCGTATTGCGCCGATGACGTTATTGGGATCAGGTTATATCGGAAGCGAGCGTGTCTGCCAGCACGAAAGCCATCACCTTTGCGCTGTCAAGCATATCGTCGATCCCGACCCATTCGTCCGGCTGATGGGCCAGTTCCAGGATTCCGGGGCCGTACGCAATGCAGTTTCTCATGCCTCCAATCAGATCAAAGTGCTTCTGGTCATACGTCCCGGGCGAAACAACGTACTCCGGTTCCACATCGAGAACACGTTTGATCCCACGGGAGACCTTCTCGGCGACGGCGCATTCGTTCTCTGCCATCACGGATGGCACCTCGAAAAGGTCGCGGATCTCGAAATCGAAGCCCGGTCTGGCTATCTTCAGTTCCTTCAGAAGGACCAACACTTCGGATTTGACCACGTCAAGCGACTCTTCCGGCAAAAATCGCCGGTCTATGACAAGGCGGCAGCTATCAGGAACGCATGCAGAGGAAAATCCGGTATAGTCGGAAGCTAACTCCGGCTCTCCGCCGTGAATCGCGTTTATATTCAGTGTTGACTTCTTGGCTCCCTTCGGCACCACTGCCATTTTGGTGCGCCTTGAGGCAAGCATGGGAAACAAGCGCTTTTCCAGCGCCTCAATGAGCGCGCCCATGTGGCGAATCGCGCAATCGCCAAGGAAGGGCATCGAACCATGCGCGATTCTCCCCTTGGTCTCGATTTCGGCCCACCAGACACCTCTGTGGCCAAGGCAGATGCGGTTCTTGTTCAACGGCTCCGGAATTATCGCGTGCTGCACGCGGTTTGGAGAAAGGTACCCTTGTTCGGCCAGCCACGCTGCCCCGCCATAACCGCCGGACTCCTCGTCGGCAGTTGCCGATATCTCGATCGCGCCGTTAAATTCAGGACAACAAGCCAGAAACGCCTCGGCCGCGACGATGGAAGCTGCCAGCCCACCTTTCATGTCGCATGTTCCCCGCCCATATATCCTGCCGTCTCGTACCTGGCCGGCGAATGGATCTGTAGTCCAGCCCCCACCAACCTGCACAACATCGATGTGGGAGTTGAAATGAATGCACTCACCCGAACCCCGTCCCTCTTTCCTTGCGACCAAGTTCCATCGAGGATGCAGGTCGCTGTCCCCGACAGCGCCTTCGGCTCTAAGCAACTCGGTGCCAAATCCAGCCCGTGTCAGTCGCGCGTCAAGAAGTGTGCAAATGTCCAGGTAGTGTTCGCCAGGTGGGTTCAGGGTCGGAATCGCGACCAGATTCCTTGTTAACTGAATGGCATCGTCGCGACGCTGATCGATTTCTGCAAAAATACTTTCTAGCGTGGTCGTCATTCGATACCGGCTGGGTTGGGCTTGTAATGTGCAGTTTAGTCATATCGGATCGCCTGAAGCAATCCAATTCGCCTAATCCGGTGCGGGCATTTGAACTTCCTTTGCTCAAAAGAGCAAAGAGTCGGTGTCAGGAGACATTTGCCCGCCAGTCGCGGAGCGAACAGGCTGTCCGTAAGGAATAGGCGTCGCCCCGTTGGTTTTGCGAGCGTGCCGCCTGCCCAGCGCCATGGTGCGGTCAGGAGCTTGGATTAGGCGGAAGATCCCGTGTGCAACCGTGGGGTGGCAATTTCGTCCAACGCTACCATATTAGTGGAGTGGAAAAGCCAGAGACTCTAATGGCCGCCCGAAAATTGACCTGCCCAAGTCGATTGCCATCAACCCAATCGGCAAGATTACGGAGAACCCGCCCTTGAAAATCATGCGAATCACGTTGCGGATCGCCAAAATAACGGCAGTGGTCTTTTTGGCGCTCCTAGCGGCCACATTCGTCAATTATTCGGTTCCATCGCAGGACATAGTACGGATTGTCGGGACGGAGGTCGTGCGGACGGAAGTGAGCGGCTGGCGCTCAACGTTCTGGGCCGAGGGAGGCAAAGGCGCCGACGCGGCCGGAAACAAGGACATCCGTTTCATCAACACAGTCCTTCCTTCCGGCAAGACGAAAGTGTTTCGAAACCAGGACACGCGATGGTGCTGTCCACCATACTTCAAGTTTGACAGCGGTGATCTGCAAGCGGAAGCGCAGGGTTACGCGAGCGCGGACTCCAATAAATGGGTCGCTGTCCGGCACTACGGATGGCGGTGGCCGTTTCTCTCGATCTACCCGAACGCGACGGGCATCAAGCCAGTAACCGGTCCTGCGCAGGACGGCTGGTACTGGCCCGAGATCGTCTGGTACGTGCTGTCAGCGATTCTTGCGCTTGCTATCCTTCGGCTGTGGCTGATTCTCCGCAAATGGGTGATCGATAGGACACGCTGGTTGAGAGGCGAAAAGACGCAAGCCTCTCCGAGGCGGAACTGAACAACAGCACCGAGGATGGTGACCGCTCAGCCCCTCTGGTCGTAGAAGTCGGTGAACGCCCCGACCGCTGCGTTGGTGCCATGATCGTCAATGTCCAGATGAAAAACAATCCGCATCGTCGGAACTCTATTCCCAACCTTAATGCCGCGATCGGTGAGAAAGTTGCAAAGGTCGGAATGATCTTCCTTGCGCGGTGTGACGAAGACCATGTTCGTGGCGCATCGAGCCTTCAGGCCGCAGGATGCTGGAAGCTTGCCAAGTTCGGCAGAAAACTTCCCTGCCCGCCGATGATCATCAGCCAGCCGACCAATGTTATTGTCCAACGCGTAGTGACCGGCTGCCGCCAGAATTCCGGTCTGTCGCATGCCGCCGCCAAGCATTTTCCGGTTGCGTCGCGCTGCCCTGATGCTGGATTCATTTCCAGTCAGCACTGTTCCAGCCGGGGTGCCAAGCCCCTTCGAAAGGCACACGGACACGGTGTCCGCGACCGCCGCGAATTCATGAACCGGCGTGCGCAGCGCCACGGATGCATTGAAAAGCCTCGCGCCGTCGAGATGCACGGCTAACCCGGAGCGTCGGGCGGCATTGGCGACGGCTTGAAGTTTCTCCAACGATATGGCCGACCCTGAAACAGTGTTTTCGAGACAAAGGAGCCTGCTTGTCGGATGGTGCGGGTCATCGGGTTTGACGGCTGCTGAGACATGGTCCGGATCCACCGAGCCGTCAGGCAAGACCGGAATCGTGCAATAGGCGACCCCGCCCAGTGCTGACGCGCCGCCAGCCTCAAAGCTGAAGGAATGATAGTTCTCCCCGACGATCATTTCGTCCCCTCGCCCGCAGTGCGACAGGATCGCGGACAGATTGCTTTGGGTGCCCGACGGGAAGAATGCGGCTGCGTCTTTCTTGAACAGCGCGGCCATGCGCCGCTCGAGCCCGATAACCGTTGGGTCGTCGCCGAACACGTCGTCGCCAACTTCCGCGCGTGCCATCGCGGCCCGCATTCCAAGGCTTGGTCGCGAAACTGTGTCGCTCCTGAGATCGATTGTTGAATTTCTTGGAATTGAATCCATCATAAGATCCCATCTTCCTCAATTCACCTTAAGGGATTATCGTGATCGGTTCCAGTTGCTTTGACGGGACTTGTTGATGTCTGAGGATGGGCGTCAACCCCCCTTACAAGGCATGGGCAAGCGATTTTCCCGGTTGTGCTGTTGTCAGATCAACGGCTCAACATCGAGAACGGCGCGCACATTTCCTTGGGCAGCAAGTTGGAAAACGTGAAGAAGCAAATTGCTTCCAGTCAACATTCATCTGCAAGCGAGATCATACGCGAGGCTTGCACGGACATATCTGCTTTGTTCAGGGCGCGCGCAGCAGCGTCTCGTGCTGTCCCGCAAGACAGGGAGCTGGGAAGATGTTGCGGGAGTGGATGAAGCCCATTTCGATGACATAGTCGAACGTTTGGTTAGCGTTGACAGCGACCGCGCCATGTTCACGTTCCTCGCGGACGTCGAGCATGGTTCCAATGAATGGCACACAGCGCGGCACTGCAGGATTTTTTTCCCCTTGGAGCGTTGTCGACGTCCACGAAGTGAACAGTGAGCGGCGAACCATTGCTGATAAAGTCATGATCGGCTGACGAAAAGCTGCCGAAAATTCCAGGCTGATGTCGAGAAAGAAAAATTCTGCCTGTGGGAAACAGCGTGGGGAAGTTTCGGAAAACAATTAATTGCAATTCGCATTTAATTGATGTATGCATTTAATTGGGCGAAGATTCGCTCGAATTTCAACCGATGCACACACCGTGCACACCCCAGTCATTCAAGGAGGAGAAAATGAGCAAGACGATCCTGAAGTCCCTTCTCGCGACGATCGCTTTGTTGCCGCTCGCTGGCGCCGCTGTCGCCGAGGGACACGCGCGCACCGATTTGGTCATCGCCGACCTAGGCCAGCCCGAGACTAATCCGTGGGTAATCAACCGCCACCGATTCGAGCGTTGTGTCGCCGCGGCACTCGACATCGAGTTGAGAGAGTTCGACGACCAGAACTCGGAAGAGCAGCATGTCGCGCAGGCGGAATCAATTATCGCCAGCCAACCGGACGGCCTGATCTTCAACCCGCTTACCTCGCCCGCTGGCATCCAGGTGGCGCGGCTTCTGGAAGACAACGACCTGCCCGGCGTTGCCGTGGGGCGGCTCGTGGTGTCGAACTACGACACCGACTACAACGGCGAAGACTTCATCGCCCAAGTGACCCAGAACAACACCACTTGGGGCGAGGCGATCGGGCAGACCACCGTCGATCTCGGTCACAAGAAGGTGGCGATGATCTGGAACCAGAAAGGTGTCACCTCCGCCGAGGAGATCTGGGACGGCGTGACGAGCGTGCTCGACCAGCATGACGATGTGGAGTTGATCGCCGAGGCTTGGGACCGCCTCAATCGCGAGAACGGCCAAAAGTATGCCGAACAGTACATTGCCCGCTTCGCTCCAGGCGAGATCGACGCGATCATTGTACTAGGTGCCGTGGCCGGACTCGGCAGCCAGTTTGCCGTAGACCAAGCTAGCCGAGATGACATCGCTATCATCACCACGGACATTGACGAGCAGGTCGCGCAGTTCATCAAGGACGGCAAGCTTGCTTTCTCGATCGGGGGGCACTGGATGGTGGGCGGCTTCGGGCTGATCCAGCTCTATGACTACCTGCACGGCCACCCTGTGGAGGACAACCAGCCACTCTTCAGCCTGATCCCGGTGACGGCCGCGAACGTGGACACCTACGCTAACGGACTTCTGCAAGGTTGCATCCTGTCGGATGAAGACATCCGCAGCCTCAGCCGCGTGCACAACCCGGACGCAGACCTGCCGGGCTTCATCGATAGCTTCTCGAGGAACTGGGAAGACTACGTCCAGTAAGCCCGACAGCCCGCCCGTCGGCGCCTTTGGCGCCGATGGGCTTTTCTTCGACGACAGCGAGACGAGGTTCCAGATGAGGCTCTTCGGTTATGCCCCCGAACGTGGTGCTGCCGCGGGCGATACCATGCCCTTTTACCATGATGGTTGTTGGCATCTGTTCTTCTCCCAACCTCCGGTCGGGGCTTGGGAATATGTCGAGCGGGCGCGGGTTTCGACCGCCCATCTGCGTTCAGATGATCTAGTGCACTGGGAGGTGATGCAGGATGCCTTCGGGCCCGGCGAACGCGGAGAATGCGACGGCGACGGCATTTGGACAGGTTCGGTGATCGAGCACGACGGCGCGTTTCACTTCTTCTACACAGGTTACAATCGGCAGTCGGCCTCGCCGCAGACGATCTGCAAGGCTACCTCTGCCGATCTTCTCACTTGGGATAAGGCGCCGGACAATCCGCTGATCACTCCCGACCCTCGCTGGTACGAGACCATCGACTGGCGCGACCCTTTCGTCTTCCGCGATGCCGGGACCGGTGCATTCAAAATGCTGATCTCGGCGCGACTGGCGAATGGCCCGCAATTTCGCCGCGGTTGCGTGGCGGTGGCAACTTCGGACGATCTAGACCGCTGGGAGGTGGGTCCGCCGCTCACGTCGTCGATGCTGACGCATTGTCCGGAATGTCCTGAAATCTTCCAGCTCGGCGACTGGTGGTATCTGGTGGAAAGCCGCTATTCCGAACGAATGCAGACGGTCTATCGCGTTTCGTCCATGCCCGATGGGCCTTGGGAAAGTCGAAAGCTCGACAGTCTCGATGGGCGCCGCTTCTATGCCGCGAAATCTGCGAGCGACGGCGAGCGACGGGTGAGCTTCGCCTGGATCCCATTCCGCAAGCATCACGATCCAAGACAGCATTGGGTTTGGGGTGGCGAACTTGGATCGCCGCGCGAACTGGTTTCGCAGCCGGACGGCACGCTGACATGCCGACTTCCGCCCGGGGTGGCCGCAAGCTATTCCAATCCGATCGACTTCGATCTCGATACAGGTCTCGGTGACTGGCAGATGGACCGCGCGATTACCTGCAACGCCACAGGCATCTATGGCTATGCCTTCCTCAAAGGGCCGGGCCGTGACGACGTACTTTTCGACGCGATAATCGAGCCCGGCGCAACTACCGAGGCAGCGGGCGTTCTGATCGATCCCCGAGGCGGCTGCAATCTCGACAGCGGCTACATGTTGGCGATCGAGCCGATGAAGGAACGGGTCCTGTTCGACCGTTGGCCCGCCGCAATGGACCCATTGTGGGATAGCCTCGTTCTGCATGAGCGGCATGGCATTGAGGTTACTTCCGAAATCGAGGCACCGCTGGTGGAACGTCCGCTGGCCTACACCCCCGAGACCGGGCGCTATCGCGTCCAGCTTTTGCGCAAGGGGTCGGCAGTGGAATGCTTCGTTGCCGAACAGGTCGTGGCAAGCTTTCGCGTATACGAATCCTCTGACACTGCTTGGGGTCTCTTCGTGCAGGAAGGCACCGCTAGGTTCCACGACCTCGCGTTTCGCCGCTGACTCGGCAATTTTGCTCTCCATGCCGCCGACTTCTATGAGGCAGCTTCTCGATCATGCCGCCAAACATCGGTATGGCGCATCGGCTTTAAGCATCTGGAATATGGAGTTGGGGTTCTTGTTCTTGGGCGTAGCACGGATCTGTGACGCACAGACGGTCACGCTGCCCGAGATGGCGCAGAACTACAAAGAGAGCATGCTTGACTCGTACTTGGCAGCAACGTGAGAAGCGCACTCTTCATTGGGCGCTCGGTGATCGACCTGACTAGTTTGGTCAGTGACTTCCCCGCGTCCGACTCCAAGATCAAGGCGCTTGCCAACGACATTATTCCAGGAGGTTCAGCACTGAATGCCGCAGTGACCTTCGCCCATCTAGGCGGCGAGGCCCACCTGGCCTCGGCCTTCGGCGGCGACGGACCCTTCCGAGCTCTTATCTTTGAAGATCTCCGCCGACATGGTGTGACGCCCATCGACATCTGCGCCGACCCCGACTACCTCACTCCTATTTCCACCGTCGTCTCAACCCGTAGTAGCGGTGACCGCATGATCATCAATGCTGCCGGCGAGGAATGTGCAAAGTTGCGGGAACTGCCGGGTCTGTTCGACGGCGGGTACGACCTGATCCAGCTCGACCAATACGAACGACCCTTCGTGACACACCATACCGAGGCAATTCGGGCTTTCAAAGGGCCTGTGATACTCGACTGCGGCGGTTGGAAAGACTGGTCGCCCGAATACCTGCGGCTGGCCGACATCCCCATCGTTTCGGAAGAATTCTTCGCCGGCGGGCCGGACGCCTTCGCCGCCGAATGCGCCAAGCTGGGGATTGAGCGCTGGGCCATCACGCGCGGCGAGCGCGGGGTGATCTGGCAGGACCGGAATCGGAGGGGAGAGATCCCAGCGCTGCCGGTCTCGGCTGTCGATACGCTCGGCGCCGGCGATATTTTTCACGGTGCCTTCTGCCACGCCTTTTCAGAGACGAGAGAGTTCGTCGCTGCACTCGAACACGCCAACGAGGTTGCGGCACGCTCCTGCGACTCGCCCGGCACAAGGAGCTGCATGCATGGCTGACACGCTCTCAACTCTTGTGCTGATCTGCCGGCCCTGTATTCGTGTCAGTTTTCCCTCGGTGCTGCAGGTTCGCGTGCCATCAGGAAATCGTTTCCCAGACAGCACTTCGTCGACGATCTCTCGAAGGTGCATGACATGGTGGCGCGGCAATGCCTGACCGTCGGCACCCGTCTGCTGAACGCCCGGCTCGACGCATTGGGGCGGTGTGTTGCGAAGGGTCCGAGCCAACCCACTCGACACTGGGTGTTTTTCGTGGCGATACATTGGCTGCTGGCGAAAGATGCCTTCTGGCGGCGCGTCAACCACGGAACTTTGCACGAATCGATAGCGAAGGCGTAGGGATCACCAATCTTGGGGGTATCGACGTGACCGCGGGAAACCACCTGCATTATGGTGCATCTTCTCGGTCTTTGGGCCTTCATCGAGCATCGGGTGCAATTTCGCGCGCGCGGCTCCGCATGCAAAACTGGGTTGTTGCCGAGACCTGGACGATGCTGTCGCCAAGTTCGAACGAACTGAATTTTTCAACGCATGTGGAATCCAAGCCTGGAAATCTGTCATGGAGATCGCAATTGATGACATGCTCTGCCTATGATGAACCAACAAGTTGCTTGCAGGCCGCAAGCCACCCTTTATCTTGCATATAGGGTGTGAGACGGGGAGTGGAAGATGAGCTTCGGTCAGAAGGGCCTGTCCATTGGCGGAGTGCCGGGATTCAACCGACGCGTAATCCTGTCAGAGATGCTGGAACTCGGACTTTGTTCTCGTAAGGACATCAGCTTGGCCACAGGTCTTGACCAAGCGACGGTCACCCGCGCAATCGGCCCCCTCATCGAGGATGGAATCGTTGAGGAAGTGGGCCCCGTGAAGGGCAGTCGCGGGCGCCGCTCGATCAACTTGAGTTTCGCACGCAGCGGGCGCTCCATCGTCTGCGTCCGCTTGCAACGGCGCAATTTCTCGGTTGGGGTCTATAGTCTGGCGGGCGAAACACTGGACGAAACCGAAGGTCGAATCGCAACGGGTCAACCCTCTGCTCAGACGCTCGATCAGATCGTTGCAAGCGTGGATCGACTTGCAGCCCTGCACTCTCAAATCGACGGTATGGGGGTAGCCGTTCCGGGTCCGTTTCTCGAACGCGACGAGCGCGTTATCCTGATGACCGAGAGCCCGGACTGGCGGGCTTTAGATCTGGTGCGCAAGCTTCGTGAGCGCTACAGCACAATCCCGGTCTACTCGGTCCACGACGCGAAGGCCGCGGCGCTAACAGTCTGGCGTGCGCAGGCGAAACCATCCGGTGCCAAGGTGCTGCTCTACATCTCTGCTGGTCAGGGCATAGGCTCGGCGCTGGTGGCCAATGGCGAGGTATATCGCGGCAGCCTTGGCCTTGCCGGGGAGCTTGGCCACACCTCGATCGATGTTAACGGACCGCGCTGCAAATGCGGCAATCACGGCTGTCTTGAGCTTTTCACCTCACGGATCGCGCTCCTCCGCAACGTACGCGAGTTCGCCGATGGAAACCCGGAGACCACGTTGGCTTCGGATGCGCGCTTCGCTGATGTTGTCGCTGCCTATCATGCCAATGACACCCTCGCGGTGTCCGAGATCGACCGCGTCGCGCGCTACCTCGCCCAAGGCATCACCAATTGCATCAATTTCGTGAATCCCGACATCGTGGTGATTGGCGACGAATACGCCGCCTTCGGTCCGTCGTTTCGCGCGGCGATCGCGAAATATGTGAAAGCGTCGCTATTGCCGAGCATCTACCAGAGCATCCGACTGGAGTTGTCGCAGATCGAGGGCGATCTCGTGCTCAAGGGCGCGTACCTTGACGTGTTGTCACAGACATATCTGAAAACCCCCCACGAAGAGGTGGCACGGCCATTGCCGTCAGCCAACGCGGGCCGCTGATCCAAGGAAGTAAGGAGCTTGGCCGTGACTGATACCGATCCACCGCTTCTGGAAGTTGAGAACGTCTCGAAGTCCTTCGGCGGTGTGCAGGCCCTGCGCTCGGGCTCATTCAAACTGGACCGACGCGAGGTGATCGCCGTGGTTGGAGCGAATGGCGCCGGCAAATCGACTCTGATCAAGACCGTCGCTGGAGTCTATCCACCGGATTCAGGCGAGATCCGGATCAAGGGAAAGCCCATCGATCTGCATGATCACAGCATTAGCCGGGTTCGCGAGCATGGCATCGAAGTTGTCTATCAGGATCTCGCGCTGGTCCCCAACATGTCAGCGCCCTACAACCTGTTCCTCGGGCGCACGCCGCGAAAATGGGGTATCTTTGTCGATGAAAAGTTTATGCGCACCAAGACCCGAGAGGTGTTCGATCAGCTCAATGTCAAGACGGTGCAGGATCTTGCTCGGCCAATCTCGGATCTCTCTGGCGGCCAGCAACAATCTATCGCCATCGGCCGCGCCATCGCTTGGGGCAAGGAAATCGTGATTCTCGACGAACCCACAGCCGCACTGGGCCCCAACGAGACTACCGTGGTGGAAAGCATGGTTGAAGAGGTGCGCGACACGCATGGCACTTCCTTCATCCTGATAAGTCACAACCTAGACCAAGTGCAGCGGCTGGCCGACCGGATCATCGTTATCCACCATGGCATTACATCACAGGAGTTTAGGCGGGGCGAGGTGACCGCCCAGCGTCTCGTCAGGGCGATCACCTTGGGCGAATGAGGAGAACGGCCATGAACGATGCAAATGCGACCGCGAATGACAGCGGCTTCCTAACCCCGCGCCGGATGGAGAAAATTCGCGACTACGTCCCCTTTATTGCCATCTCGCTGGTGATCCTGATGTTCTGGGCGATCAGCGGTGACCGGTTCATGTCAATCCGGAACTGGACCTTCATCGCGCAGCAGACTCCTGTGCTGATGCTCTTGGCCTTCGCCCAGTTGATGGTGGTGACGACCGGGTCCATCGACATCTCAATCGGCTCAAACCTTGCCTTCAGCGCCTTCTTTGGGGCGCTCGGGATGCTCTGGTTCGGCGACGTGGGACTCGCACTAGGCGTCGCGGCCGGTGCGCTCGTGGGCATGATCAACGGGTTGGTGATCTCGCTTCTGAAGATTCCATCCTTTGTCACCACGCTGGCGATGTTAATCATGGTACGTGCCGTCGTGATCATCATCTCTGACGGCACATCGATATACATGACAGATGGCAGAGTCTCGGGCGGCACCAATATCTCTTCTGTCGCCGCACCTTGGCTGCTGTCCATGGGCAAATTCCCGGCAATCTTCATCGTCGCCGCGGTTGTCGCAGTGCTCATGTGGATATTCTACGAAAAGACCCATTTCGGTCAACAACTTAAGGCCGTCGGTGGCAACGAGAGGGTGCTGCGTCTGATGGGCATTAATGTGACCGCCTTCAAGATCAAGGTATTTGCGGCAGCTGGGGTGATGGTGGGCATCGCAGCCTGCGTTAACCTCGCCCGTGCCGGTGCCGCGACGCCGCAGGCCGGGCTGATGATCGAGCTCGATGCGATCGCCGCCGTCGCCTTGGGAGGTACGCCTTTGACCGGCGGATACGGAAGTGTCGTCAATACCATTATTGGAGCACTGACCCTGACGATTGTTCGAAATGGGCTGACAATTGCGGGCGTTCCACCGTCCTGGAGCCAAGTCGCCCTTGGCGCGCTGCTGATTGCTGCGATCGCAATCTCGCTAAATCGCGCCAGGATCGATGTCGTGAAATAGCGGGCGGAACACAGTCCGCGATGTCTTGCGTGTCCTGCACCATCGATGTTCGAAAAGGGTAGGCACAGGAAAGTTATAGCCGCCGATTCTCGGTGCGTCTTGGAAAGGCGTGACTTCTGGAGTGGCGAATCTCAACCAACGGTTTTCACTTTCGGTGGGCAAGGGCGTATCGGGACAAAGAGGCAGAGATTTGGCTCGGTGCACTTCGGCGCCAGCGGACAGACCGGGGCAACACAGCGACCAAATAGGCTTGAAAGTGAGCGAAAGCTGTACACACCTAGGAAGAGGCATGTTTCCCAGATTTTCATTTCATGAGTCGTGAATGAGTTGGAGGCGTTGCCACCCCGGTGATCGCGCCGCAATCTAACGCGCCGGACAGACAGGCGGAAAAGCCATGCCAGCATCTGCCTGCACAGACATCTACCGAATGGCGTGTCCTGCAAACTGCTCGATGCCGAGAAAACGATGCCAGCTCCCCGGTACGTCCTAGCGGAAAAATTTGATCGGCAAACCTCGATAAGCTGCACTCCGATCAGTGTCGCTAGGAGACTTTTGCATCCGTATGCATGCGAGAGAAAGTTTGAGCAGATCTGGGTTCGCTGTCTAGGTGCCTGTCCGAATAACGTGCAAAAATTATTAATCTATTGAAATATATAGGTCTTCAAAGTGATTAAAACTTCGAATCAACCATTTGAGCTAATACTCAGACAGGCTCCTAGGGCGTTGCCTAGTGGAAAGCGAATCAGTAGACTGACTTAGGCCGAAAGTGTTGAAATCCAGTTCCGGTTGTTCCCAGTGACGCTCAGTCCCGTTGTTCAGCCGAACGGAAAAGCTTCATTAGAAGTCACGAAAGCTCGGAACGGGTGGTGGAGAAGGTGACTTTGCCAGAGCGTCTGGAAGTGAGACAGGATTATCTGTTTTCCAAAGGAACGGCGCTGAGAACTTTCGGATCTCGATTGACTGACCATTAGAGGGAAATGACAATGGGAACACTGCGAATTTTCCGGCAACCGATCCTCGCGCTGGGTATCGCGTTGTTGCTCGGCACTTCCACTCACGCGCAGGAAGTCGTTAACCTTCGGGCGGAACTGGAGGTTCTCAGATTCGAAATTGAGCAAACGCGAATCGCCGCTGAAGCGGAAACGAATCCTCGTGTTCAGGACACGATCCGCCAGCGGTTGGCCGTGCAGCGGCTTTCGGAATTGCTCGTGCAAAACCGCATATACGCACTTGATCAGGGTATCGATCTGGCGTTTACCGTTCCGGCAATCGAGCCGGACGACGCCTTGGCAGACGAAATCAATCTCGAGATCCTCATGGCCGAGGAGCGCATAAACGAATCTGTTCGACGCGCGCGCGGCGCGCGCGGTACAGCGCTTGAATTGGCCCTCCAGCGCATCGAGGAAGAAAAGCTCGAGGTTACATACCTGAGGATTGCCTACTATCAGGCTCGGTTCGGGATCTACGTTCCGGCTAGCCCCGATGCCGGGGCACCACCTGTCCGGCCCGAACGCAGGGCATCCATCTCGGCGCAGCCGTGGGCAGACCCAGGATATCCGGACGTCGACTATTCTCACCCGTTGTTCAGGTCGTCCTACGAAGACGGCGCGAGGATCTCGGGTTGGTGGATCATCACGCAAGATAGGCTCGTGTCTGGCGGAAGGGGCGATATCTTTGCCCAGAATCTGTCGCATGCAAATTTTCTTGCGAGTGCCGACCAAGCAAATGCAAGGCTTTACTTGCAGTGCGAAAACCGAGTGGCTTCGCTTACTTTCCATCTACCGGACAGATATCTTTCGAGTTCGGTAGCCTCTGGCAGCACACGACAATCTTTCGAAGTGTCATATCGCATCGACAACGCCGATCTCGAGCGTTCGCGTTGGGATGCGGAGATTGCTGGACAGGGTGCCAGCGTATCCGGCTTCGAGGCGATCACGGTGATCAGCCGTCTCTACGGAGCCGAGGCTCTTTACATCGAAATAAAGGAAGCTGACGGAGATAGGCACGACGCAAGGTTTCGGCTTGCTGGAGTGGAGGACGTCGTGGACTTGGTTGCCGAGGCCTGCAGATGGCATTCGCTCGATCTAAACCGGGAAGACTACAGGCTGCTTCAGAAACTGCTGAACATCATGGGATTTGATGCGGGTATCGAGGACGGAATTTGGGGTGGAAGGTCCCGTCAAGCGATGATGAATTATCAGCGCTCCGTCGGACTGCCGTCGACCGGAAATCCAGACATCGCGACGCTGGAGCTGCTCGGTCTCGGTTCTTGAAATCGCGCCCGATGATGCCTGAATTGCGTTGGATTTCAGCGGGTCGCTCGAACGCCGCAATTTCGCATCATTTTGGCTCGGATGCCTCGTGTTCGGGCAAAGATGCGCGTGCTTGGGCCTAGGCTGCCCGCCGGCACTTCGGGACGGGTGCTTTTCGAACCTTGGCCCATTTCCGAAGACTTGGCGCGCTGGTTCAACCAAGTTTCTGGCAGACGCTTGCCGGTTCATCCGGAAAACGGTTGCCTTCAGGCGGAGATTGCTCCCGCGCGACGGTTCTCGTCGAATGTGCTTTCGGGAATGCCAAGTGCCTTGGCCACCGCCGAGAAACTGTGCCCCTGAGCGAGTATCTTGATCGCCTTCATCCTGGTTTCGGCATCAAGCACGACGCGTCCGCGCGTTCGACGTGGTTCGTAGAATCCCTCTTCGCCATTGTCCTGATAGCTCTTCACGATCCTGTGAACGGTCGAGACGGAGATGCCATAGGCCTTCGCGAGATCTTTCTGCGTGGCGGCGCCAAGAAGGAAGAATTTCGCGATTCTGATGTACTTCGCTCTTTTGTCGTCGGTTCGGTGCCGGTCAAATGGTGTTTTGTAGTTGCAGTAATAAGTCGTCACTCCTTTTTTGCTGACCATGGAAAAGTGCGTTCCAATAGAAATGGCTTCCGGTTGCAGGAGCGGGAGAGGCTGTCGCATGGATTTCCCCGAATTGTGCATCGTTCCGTTCACGGCGGAACGGACGGACGATATCCGAGTCCACCGGGTTCAAAACACTAAAGCGATATTCCTGTTTCTCGTCAGGAAATCAACAAATGGAAGGACCGTTACGAAAATATCCGTTGCCGTGCGCGGATGTCTGCAGGAAATATCGAGCTATCTGTGAAGTCATGAGATCCTTGACTGCCGCTGAGAGCAATCTACGCGATTCACCGAAAATCGAGTGAGCCTATCTGCCTGCCGCTTATTCATGCACGTCAGAGGCAAGCTTCCGCTCGCGCAACGCAATCCATCTTGCGGAAACCTGTCTGATTGGACTTGCTTCGCTCGAGTCTCTATTCCCCGTACGGAATCCAGATGTTCTTGACTTCTGTCGCTTGATAAAGGAACTCCCGCACCTGCGCAGGCGAGGGATCCAGCCAGTCCAAGTCTTCGGCGCGAGCGGTCCAGGTGCGCTTCAGGTTTCCCGCTGACGCATGCTCAACTTCGCGAGGGTTGCCGGAGCCAAAATACCATACCGAATCGACATCGTCGTGGCTAGCCAGGCATTTCGCCAATTCGTTCTGCTCGCCGGTAACCACGTTCACCACGCCAGCCGGTATGTCCGAGGTTTCGATAACTTGGCACAGATCGATCGCGGGCAGCGGCATGTTTTCGGATGGCACCACGATGCATGTGTTGCCCATCGCAATTGCGGGGGCTGCCAGCGAAATTGCTCCAATCAACGGATAAAACGCCGGGCATATCATGCCGATGACGCCCACGGGCTCGTTCGTGGCCATGGCAATGCCTCTTATCGGCACCGAATGTACGAGTCCGTCGTTCTTGTCTGCCCACGCTGCAAAATGGAACAATCGTTCGACGCTAGCCGACACTTCTCTTCGGGCTGCAGAAATCGAGGACCCGGCATGCCTGACGATGCAGGCCGCGAATTCCTCGGTACGAAGCGAAAGGTTCTCGGCAAGGTAGTAGAGAACCTGAGACCTCGTGTATGCCGTAGCTTTTGCCCAGCCACGGGCCTTTCGTGCTGCTTCGACAGAATTGCGTATGTCTTTTCGATTTCCGCGCCCCACAAGTCCAATAACCTCGCCATTCAACGTTGACGCTGCCATGTAGTGACCGCCATCAGGTCTGACATGCTTGCCGCCAATGTATAGCTTGTAGGTACGATGCACTGCATCAGATGCGCGGTCTTGGCGCTGCGCTTTCGTCCGCATGGCTCGGGTGTTTCGATTGCGGCGAGCGTTGGAGCCAGCCGGCCGTGTGTATCCATGCAAGCCCTCCCAGCCGCCTTCGCGCCCGAATCCAGACTCGCGCCGTCCCCCGAATCCTGCTGCAGCATCGAACATGTTCGTTGAGTTGACCCAGACCGAGCCGCAAACAAGCTTTGGTGCAATATCCAACGCAAGGTTTATGTTTTCCGACCAAACGGACGCTGCCAAGCCGTATCTCGAATTGTTCGCCAAATCGGCGGCTTCTTCGGGCGTTCTGAAGGTAGTGCCGACAAGCACGGGGCCGAATATTTCCTCTTGCATCAGAGGTGATGCCGGTGCGACTTCAGTGATGAGGGTCGGAGGGTAGAAACACCCTTGCGCTGGGAGCCCAACGGTCGGCTGAAACAGGTTGCCGCCGGTCTTCAGCCCTTCGGACACGCGTTGCGTGATGGATTGCAACTGAGCAGGATGAACGATAGCACCGACATCGATGGATTTGTCCAGCGGGTCGCCTACGCGAAGCTTTTCCATTCGACGCCTGAGTTTTGCGTGGAACCGCTCTGAAACGCCTTCCTGAACCAGCAGGCGTGACCCCGCGCAGCAAACTTCGCCTTGATTGAACCAGATTGCGTCGACCAGCCCTTCGACCGCCGAATCGAGATCGGCATCGTCGAAGACAATGTAGGCAGACTTCCCGCCCAGCTCGAGGGTAATGCTCTTGCCGGCTCCGGCAGTCCTCCGCCGGATCTCTCGGCCCACGGCCGTCGAGCCCGTGAACGCTATCTTGTCGATTCCGTCATGCTCGACGATGATCTGTCCGGTCTGCGCTCCGCCAGTCACGATGTTCACCACTCCGGGTGGAATGCCGACCTCGAACAGGCAATCGGCGAACAGCATCGCAGTGAGGGACGTGTACTCCGCAGGCTTCAGCACGACCGTGTTTCCCATCGCCAATGCGGGTGCGACCTTCCAAGCGAGCATCAGAAGCGGGAAGTTCCACGGTATGATCTGGCCGCAGACTCCTACCGGCCTTCGGCCGGGCAGTTCGGAATTCATCAACTGGGCTGCGCCAGCATGAAAATAGAAATGGCGGATGGCCAAGGGAATGTCGATGTCGCGGGATTCCCTGATGGGCTTGCCATTGTCCATAGTCTCGATAACCGCAAACAGTCTGCTGCGTTTCTGCATGATCCGCGCCAAGGCATACAGATGCCGCGCGCGCGCGTTGCTGCCGATTGCCTGCCACTTCGGAAGGGCCTCGGTTGCCGCTTCCACGGCGGTGTCGACCTCCGCCGCACCCCCGACCGAAATGTGCGCGAGAGGCTCTCCGGTTGCAGGATTCTGGGTCTCCAAGGAGTCGGAGCGTATCCATTCGCCGTTGATGAGATGGCCGAAACGGCAACTGGACTTTCGAAGCCATTCTCTTGCATCGTCAGTGTTTTCGGGAGCGGGTCCGAATTCCATGGTCTCAAGGATTTCTCGTGTACCCATTCGCTAGCTCGCCGGGTGACGGTGGGCGGCAGAATATCTGCCTGTCGCGTTGTGCTCGATCTGGCGTTCGATGTCTCCGAGAAGGCTCGATGCCCCGAAGCGAAACAGCGATGGGTTCAGCCAGTCGTCGCCGAGTTCCTCCTTGACCAGGGAAAGGTAGACAAGCGCGTCTTTAGCTCGGGAAATCCCGCCGGCAGGCTTGAACCCGACCTTCCATCCCGTCGTTTCGTGGTACTCCCGGATCGCGCGAAGCATGGTCAGGGCCACGGGCAGCGTGGCGTTGACCGGCTCCTTTCCGGTCGATGTCTTGACGAAATCCGCTCCGGCCATCATGCAGGTCAAAGAGGCACGCGCGACATTGCGAAGCGTCCCGAGCTCCCCGGTCGCCAAGATCGTCTTCAGGCACGCCGCGCCGCAGGCTTCACGAAATTTCCTGACCTCGCGGTACAGCTCCTGCCAGCTACCCGACAGCACATGCCGCCGAGAGATGACAATGTCGATCTCACTGGCACCCGCCCGGACGGATTCCGAAATTTCGGCGATTCGCAGGTTCATCGGCGAAAGGCCCGCCGGAAAACCGGTGGACACGGCTGCAGTGGGTATTCCGCTCCCGGCCAGTGCTTCCACGCAGCACGCGACCATGTCGTGGTAAACGCAGACGGCGGCGCACTTCAGGCCGACGTTCTCTAGGCCATGCGCTGCGAGCAGGTCAGAACGAACCGGATTTCTCGCCTTCGCGGCGAGTCTGCACACTCTGTTTTCCGTATCATCGCCGGAAAGCGTGGTAAGGTCGATCAATGTAACGGCCTTTGCAAGCCAAGCCGCCTGCCAGGTCTTTTTCACGGTTCTGCGAGCCGGGAGCGTCGCGACGCGCCGTTCGATCGCACTGGTGTTGACGCGAACTTCCGCGATGCGGTCCCAATCGAGATCTGTGCCGGGATTGCGTCCGGCTTGAAGATCGACCGAGATGGGGATGGCTTGAACGGTCGCTGTACTTGCGGGAATTTTGGATGCCGTGGAACTCATTCCAATGTCAATAGGATTGCAAAGTCGCTACATGGACCGTTCGATCAGCATTTTCTTTATCTCGGCAATGGCTCTTGCCGGATTCAGGCCCTTCGGACAAGTCTGCGCACAATTCAGAATCGTGTGGCATCTGTAGAGCTTGAATGGGTCTTCGAGATCATCAAGACGTTCCCCGGTCGATTCGTCTCGGCTGTCAATGAGCCAGCGGTAGGCGTGCAACAGGGTTGCCGGCCCGAGATAGCGGTCGCTGTTCCACCAGTAACTAGGGCACGCTGCCGAGCAGGAAGCGCACATGACGCACTCGTATAGTCCGTCGAGTTTCTTCCGGTCTTCGACAGACTGTCGCCATTCACCTTGCGGAGCATTCGTCTTGGTTTCCAGCCATGGCATGATCGACGCGTGCTGCGCATAGAAGTGACTGAGATCCGGAACAAGGTCCTTGACCACAAAGACATGGGGGAGCGGATAAACCCGCACATCGCCTTTGATTTTGTCGATTCCCTTGGTGCAGGCGAGCGTGTTTTCTCCATCGATGTTCATGGCGCATGAACCGCAGACACCCTCACGACATGACCTTCGAAAAGTCAGTGTAGGATCGATCTCGTTCTTGATCTTGATGAGAGCGTCGAGAACCATCGGCCCGCAGTCGTCCGGGCCGATATGGTAGGTGTCAACTCTTGGATTGTCTCCGTCATCCGGATTCCATCGATAGACCTGAAACTTGCGCGTCTTCGCCGCGCCATCGGCCGCCGGCCAGGTCTTTCCCCTCCTGATCCGAGAATTCTTGGGCAGCGCGAGTTCAACCATAAGCTCAGTCCTATTTTGTCAATTCGCTGTACAAGCGGGTTGGTTCCTCTCCTGAACGTGCAATAACGCAATTTTCGAACACCTCGTCTGGGTTTCGTCCGGCGAGATAGGCCGCCGACAAGCCAATCGATACGCTGGTGGATACGTTGCCGTCCGAGTTGGCACCAATTTCCAGGGATTTGACCGGAGCGGCTGCCTCTCGGGCCTGGCTCTCGCACATTGCCATGGCCCGTTCGACGGAAACCGGTTCGGCCGCGCACGAGGAAAGCACAGCCACGGCACTGGCAAGCACCACGTGGGCAACGCGAATTGACACTAGTACACCCTCGGTTTTGGGGCGATTCTCTCGATCTCTATACCGCCTTTATCGACACTTGTCAGCGGCTCGACGTGAACGGGGCGGTAGTCCAAAACCACATTCGCTCCGTCGATTCTCGCGAGGCTGTGAACGCGCCAGTTTTCGTCGTCCCGATCCGGGTAGTCCTCATGAGCATGCGCACCCCGGCTTTCCTTGCGGGCCTCCGCAGCCACGATCGTCGCAAGTGCGTTCGGAATGAGATTGGCAAGCTCGAAAGTTTCCATGAGGTCGGAGTTCCAGATCATTGACCGGTCGGTTACGCTGATGTCCGCGATACACTCCACAAGTTCCTTCATTTTCATCACCCCGGCAGAGAGCGTCTCGCTACTGCGGAAGACGGCGGCGTCGGTTTGCATCGCCCTCTGCATTGAGAGTCTAAGTTCGGCAGTGGGAACCGATCCATGGGCATGGCGGAATAGATCGAACCGGTCCATCGAGCGCTCGATCGAGTTTGCGTTGAGCTGCATGTTCGGCTCGTCGGGATTTACCGTCTCTCCGGCCCTGATCGCGGCGGCACGGCCGAATACCACCAAGTCGATGAGAGAATTCGACCCCAGCCTGTTTGCTCCATGAACCGATGCGCAGCCAGCTTCACCCACAGCCATGAGTCCGGGCTGCACCGCGTCGGGACTATCGATGCGGGGGTTCAGCGCCTCGCCCCAGTAGTTGGTGGGTATTCCCCCCATGTTGTAATGCACCGTTGGAAGCACAGGGATCGGATTGCGGGTCAGGTCGACACCTGCAAATATCTTCGCCGATTCCGATATTCCCGGGAGTCGCTCGGCAAGCACCTCCGGCGGAAGATGGTTCAGGTGCAGGTAGATGTGGTCCTTTTCGGGGCCGACCCCGCGGCCCTCGCGGATTTCCATGGTCATGCAACGGGACACGACATCACGGCTTGCCAGATCCTTGTAGGTTGGCGCATACCGCTCCATGAATCGCTCGCCCTCCGAGTTGGTGAGATATCCGCCTTCTCCCCGCGCACCCTCGGTTATCAGAACTCCTGCACCGTAGATTCCGGTCGGGTGGAACTGAACAAACTCCATGTCTTGCAATGGGACGCCCGCCCGTACGGCCATTCCGTTGCCGTCCCCCGTGCAGGTATGCGCCGACGTGGCGGAAAAGTACGCCCTTCCGTAGCCGCCGGTCGCCAACACGGTCATCTTTGCGCTGAAGCGGTGCATGGTTCCGTCATCGAGCTTCCATGCCAAGACACCTTGGCAGATTCCGTCCTCGGACATGATCAGGTCGGTCGTGAAGTACTCGATGAAGAATTCGGCCTTTTGCTTCAGGGACTGCCCGTAGAGCGTGTGCAAGATCGCGTGCCCGGTTCGATCCGCCGCCGAGCAGGTCCGCTGCACCGAGGGTCCTTCCCCGAACTCCGTGGTATGTCCCCCGAAGGGTCTCTGGAAAATCTTGCCCTCTTCCGTTCGAGAGAAGGGCACTCCGTAATGCTCTAGTTCGTAAACCGCTCTGGGAGCCTGCCGTGCCAAGTATTCCATGGCGTCCATGTCGCCGAGCCAGTCAGACCCCTTAACGGTGTCGTACATGTGCCATTGCCAATTGTCCGGGCCCATGTTGCCGAGGGAAGCGGCGATCCCCCCTTGCGCTGCAACCGTGTGTGAACGGGTCGGAAAGACTTTCGTAATGCACGCTGTCTTCAGGCCCTGCTCCGCCATTCCAAGGGTTGCCCTCAGACCAGCACCGCCAGCGCCGACCACAACTATGTCGTAGGAGTGGTTAACGAAATCATACGCGGCCAAGGCTGTCTCCACTCATTCGCCGAGTCCGAGCGTCATTCGCGCCACGGCGAAGACTCCGGTAACGGCAAAACCCCAGCAGAGGAGAGTATTCAGCACATGCAGCATTGTCGCTGTACCCTTCGTGTGAACGTAGTCCTCAATGACTTCATGAAGCCCCATCCTGAGGTGCATGAAGCCGACAACGAGAAACAGCATGGTGCCAATTGAGTTCCAGGGATTCGCGAAAATCCCGAGAACTTCCTCTCGGCTTGCGCCAAGAGACCTCGAGATGGCGCTTATGAAGATAAAGGCGAGCGGAACGAGCGCTACCGAGGCCAGCCTCTGCATCCACCAGCGTTGCGCACCCTGGCGAGCCGGTCCCAGTCCCGCGACTCTGCTATAGTCTGTTCTGAAGGTCATTTTGCACCTCTCACGCGAGCAGCACTGTGCCACCGGTCAGTACCGCCGTGCCAAGAAGTCCAAGCATGGCAGACAGCCGGACGTTGGCTGCGTCAAATCCGGTGCCCATGTCCCAGATCAGGTGCCTGATTCCGTTGCAGAAATGGTACCAGAATGCCGCCAGCAAACCCAGCATCACCAACTCGCCAATGATCGATGTAAGGAGCCCGTCGACAAACTTGAAGTGCTCCTCGGAGATCGATGCGGCGAAAAGCCACCAGACCACAAGACACGCTCCAACCACGAGTCCGACCCCCGTGATTCGGTGCATAATCGACATGACAGCGTTCAGGGGCCATCGGTATATCGTGGCATGCGGCGAGAGCGGACGAATTCCGGGTATGTTGTCACTCATTCCTGCACCAGCATGGCATCTGCTGTCCCAGCTTGTACGAACACGCATGACTATTGCAAAATGACGAGCAGATTGAAAGATGGAAATTTCTGGGAATTGCCAGTACCAATAACGGTCGATGCACTCAATTGTTGAAAGACTGTGGCGAAGCACATCCATCCGGTCGTGGACATGCTTCTTCACAGTGATGGTTGCAGCTCGTGTTGTGCAGGACAATGCGTTTCCGCATTTGCAACGGTCTTGATCACTTGCGAACTGAACGTTCCGGCTTTTAACGACCTTGTTTTCACCTCGTTGAGTTTGTAGAGGCGTACACACCAGATATATCATAGGAGACTGCAAGATGGCACGACCAAAACTCGCGATGATCGGTTCCGGACAGATTGGCGGCACGCTGGCGCTCCTGTCTGCCATGAAGGAACTGGGCAATGTCGTGTTGTTCGATATCGTGGCTGGAGTGCCTGATGGAAAGGCGCTGGACATTGCAGAGAGCGGTCCAGTTCTGAAGTTCGATGCAAGCCTTTCAGGTTCCGACGACTACTCGGCGATCGAGGGAGCCGATGTCTGCATCGTGACGGCCGGTGTCCCCCGAATTTCTGGAATGTCCAGGGACGACCTGATTGGCGTGAACCTGAAGGTCATGAAGGCAGTCGGGGAAGGCATTGCGAGATATGCCCCCGATGCGTTTGTGATCTGTATCACGAATCCGCTCGACGCGATGGTCTGGGCACTAAGGGAGTTTTCGGGCCTTTCGCACCACAAGGTCGTCGGAATGGCCGGCATTCTTGATTCAGCCCGGTTCCGGCACTTCCTCTCGCTGGAATTCGGCGTCTCGATGCGTGACGTGACAGCGTTCGTCCTCGGCGGGCATGGCGATACCATGGTGCCGCTGCCTCGTTATTCCACGGTTGCCGGAATTCCGCTTCCCGACCTAGTGGACATGGGCTGGACGACACAGAAGCGGCTTGACGAGATCGTTCAGCGGACGCGTGACGGCGGAGCCGAGATACTCAAGCTCCTTGGCAATGGTTCAGCATTTTACGCTCCCGCCGCTTCGGCAATCGAGATGGCCGAAGCCTACCTGAAGGACCAGAAGAGGGTGCTCCCTTGCGCCGCGCACCTGACCGGACAGTACGGGCAGGACGACATCTACGTGGGAGTGCCGGTGGTCATAGGCGCGGGCGGAGTCGAGCGGGTCATCCAGATCTCCATGGACACCGCCGAGAAGGGAATGTTCGCGCACTCCGTTGATCAGGTGCGGAAGCTTATCGAGGCATGCAGGAGAATTGACAGCAGCCTGTGACAATCAGCTGCGCCTGCATTTGAGCGGATTGTTCCGCTGGACGAAGCCTTTGGCTCAGGTCGCAATGCGTCACAAACCAAGCTTGAGATGATTGCCGCTTTATTTTCGCTCTTCGTTGTGCGAAATCCTGAAAAACCGCCCCGTTCGGGAAGGAACCCATGAACATTCACGAGTACCAGGCCAAGGATCTCCTTCGTCAGCACAGGATGCCAGTGGCCGCTGGAAGGCCGGTTCTAAGGGCCGAGGACGCCAAGAACGCCGCCGGCGAGCTTGATGGACCGGTCTGGGTGGTGAAAGCTCAGATTCACGCGGGTGGACGCGGCAAAGGCTCGTTTATCGAGGCCGACGCCGGCAACAAGGGTGGCGTTAGGATCGCGCATTCTGTCGAGGAGGCGGCCGTCGAAGCGTGCAGAATGCTTGGTCGTACACTCGTCACCCATCAAACCGGGCCTTCGGGAAAGCAGGTCAACCGGGTATACATCGAAGACGGCGTTGCAATTGAGCGCGAGTTCTATCTTGCGCTCTTGGTTGACCGGAAAAGCTCGCGCATATCCTTCGTCTGCTCCACGGAAGGCGGCATGGACATTGAGGAGGTTGCCGCATCCCACCCTGAAAAGATCGTTTCTTTCGGCGTGGACCCAGCCACTGGCATTCAGCCAATGCATGGCCGCAGGGTCGCATTTGCACTTGGGCTCGAGGGAGCGCAGGTCCGACAATGCGTGAGGCTCATGAACGCACTGTATGGCCTGTTTGCAGGCAAGGATGCCGAAATGATCGAGATCAACCCCCTGATCGTGTCCAAGAGCGGGGACATCCAATGCTTGGACTGCAAGATGAGCTTCGACTCCAGTGCCTTGTACCGGCACTCTGACATCATGGCCTTGCGTGACGAGACCGAGGAAGATCCGAAGGAGCTGGCTGCGTCCAAGTTCGATCTGAACTACATCGCGCTCGATGGTGAGATCGGCTGCATGGTGAATGGTGCCGGCTTGGCAATGGCAACAATGGACATCATCAAGCTTTACGGGTCCGAACCCGCCAACTTTCTGGATGTCGGAGGCGGCGCGTCGAAGGAGAAAGTCGTCGAAGCCTTCAGAATCATCACTTCCGATCCCAAGGTTAAGGGAATCCTCGTGAACATCTTTGGCGGAATCATGCGTTGCGACATCATTGCCGAAGGGGTGGTCGAGGCAACACGAGAGACGGGCTTGAGAGTGCCGCTGGTCGTGCGCCTCGAAGGCACAAACGTCGCGCAGGGCAAGACAATCATCAACAACAGCGGCCTGAATGTCATTGCCGCCAACAACTTAAGTGATGCCGCCGAAAAGATCGTCGCTGCCGTTCGCGGCGCTGCGGGACGGTAGGACAATCACAACTCGGGGATTAGTTTAAGCCATGGCCATTTTCGTCAACGCGCGCACCAAGGTGATCTGCCAGGGGTTCACCGGCTCCCAGGGAACGTTTCATTCCGAACAGGCACTTGCCTACGGTACGAAAGTTGTCGGTGGGGTAACCCCCGGCAAGGGCGGTAGCGAACATCTGAGACTTCCGGTCTTCGACACGGTCCATGAAGCAAAGGCGGAAACAGGTGCTACGGCATCGTCGATCTACGTGCCGCCGGCATTCGCTGCGGATGCCATGCTTGAAGCGATCGATGCCGGGATGGAGCTGATCGTGTGCATCACCGAAGGAATACCCGTCTTGGACATGATTAAGGTGAAGAGGGCGTTGCTCAACTCACAGTCGCGGCTTATCGGTCCAAATTGCCCGGGCGTCATAACCCCTGACGAGTGCAAGATCGGAATCATGCCCGGTCACATTCACAAGCGAGGAAAGGTTGGTGTCGTTTCGCGCTCTGGCACGCTCACCTACGAGGCGGTCAAGCAGACGACGGACGCAGGTCTGGGCCAGTCCACATGCGTTGGAATCGGAGGCGACCCGGTCAAGGGAACTGAGCACATTGATGTGCTGGAACTGTTCCTTGCTGACGAGGAGACCGAATCGATAATCATGATAGGCGAGATCGGAGGAAGTGCTGAGGAAGACGCGGCGCAATTTATCAAGGACGAGGCAAGCAAGGGAAGGCGCAAGCCGATCGCCGGCTTCGTGGCAGGCCGCACGGCGCCTCCCGGCCGGCGCATGGGTCATGCCGGCGCAGTGATCTCAGGCGGAAAGGGAGGTGCCGACGCAAAGATCGAAGCCATGCGATCTGCCGGTTTTGTAGTGGCTGAAAGCCCGGCCACGCTTGGCGAGGCCGTTATTCAGGCGATCAGTCGCTGACAGACTCCGTCCTGCAGGATTCCACCAGGGACTGAAACGTTTGTAACAGAAGGCGAAAGCGAGAATCAGAAACCATCCGACATAAGTGCGAGGTGATCAACCTGAAGAGGGGGACAAATGAGCAAACTTGGCGCTAACGAAGTATTTCACTCATCGAGCTTCCTGCATGGGCACAATGCCGACTACATCGAGTGCCTGTACGCCAAATATTCCGCAAGTCCTGCATTGGTCGATGAGTCATGGCGGTGCTACTTCGATGCGATCGGACCGAACGGGGCTGACTCTGGCAAGGAAGCTCTGGGTCCCTCGTGGGCAAGACCTGGTTGGCCCGCGGTTCCTTCGGACGAGATCACAGCGGCGTTCGATGGCCAGTGGCCAGAGGAGGTCGTGGATTTTGGCGCTTCTGCGGGACGGGTGATCCGCGCGAAGGCCGCAGAAGGCGGCATCGACATTTCCGATGCCAGCGTGCAACAACGCGTTCTCGATTCGATAAGGGCACTGATGCTGATCCGGGCCTACCGGATCAGAGGCCACAGGGTTGCGAATCTCGATCCTCTAGGCATGCGTCCGCACGACCCACACCCGGAACTCAATCCCTCGAACTATGGATTTGGCGAAATGGATATGGGCCGTCCCATCTTCCTTAACCAAGTTCTTGGCCTCGATATGGCCACGCTCCGCGAAATCCTGGCGCTGGTCAAGAGGACCTACTGCGGGACGTTCGCGCTACAGTATATGCACATCTCGGATCCAGAACAGTCGGCGTGGCTGAAGGAGCGGATCGAAGGCTATGGCAAGGAGATCCAGTTCACAAGGGAAGGGCGGCGCGCGATCCTGAACAAGCTTGTCGAGGCGGAGGGGTTCGAGAAATTTCTCCATGTAAAATACACGGGAACGAAACGATTTGGGCTGGACGGAGGAGAATCCGTCATTCCAGCGATGGAACAGATAATCAAGCGTGGCGGCGCTCTTGGGGTCAAGGACATCGTCATAGGCATGCCGCATCGAGGTCGGTTGAACATTCTCGCCAACGTCATGGGCAAGCCTTACCGCGCGATCCTGAACGAATTTCAGGGAGGCAGTTTCAAGCCCGAGGACGTGGCCGGGTCAGGTGACGTCAAATACCATCTAGGGGCGTCTTCAGACAGGATATTCGATGGCAACAAGGTTCACCTTTCGCTAACCGCCAACCCGTCGCATCTGGAGGCAGTCAATCCCGTCGTTCTCGGGAAGGCTCGGGCCAAGCTCGATCAAATAGGTGACGGCGACCAGTCCAGGGTCATTCCGCTTCTGCTTCACGGCGACGCTGCATTTGCGGGCCAAGGCATCGTTGCGGAGTGTTTCGGGCTGTCCGGTCTTGCAGGCCACCGGACGGGAGGAACAATTCATGTCATCGTCAACAACCAAATCGGGTTCACGACTGCGCCGCACTATTCGCGATCGTCCTATTATCCGACTGACATCGGCATGATGACCGAGGCACCGATATTCCACGTTAATGGCGACGATCCCGAGGCCGTCGTTCACGCCGCCAGGGTTGCCACGGAATTTCGGCAGAAGTTTCTCAAGGACGTCATCATAGACGTGTTCTGCTACCGGAGGTTCGGGCACAACGAAGGCGACGAGCCGATGTTCACTCAGCCGAAGATGTACGGGATCATCAAGAGGCACAAGACGACACTGGAGGTCTATTCCGAACGGCTGGTTGTGGACGGGCTGATACCGAAGCCTGATATCGAAGACATGAAGCGCAATTTCCAGGAAAGACTCGAAGAGGAGTTTTCGGTTGCGAAATCCTACAGGCCGAACGAAGCTGACTGGCTCGACGGCCGCTGGAAGCACATGCAGCCGAATGTGGAAAACTACCAGCCGGGGAAGACCGGCGTGGAACTCAAGACGCTGCAATCAATCGGCAAGGCTCTCGTCACGATCCCAAAGGATTTCAAGATTCATCGCACGCTGGCGCGTCTGCTCAACGCTAGAAAGAGGGTTTTCGATACTGGCGAGCAATGCGACTGGGCCATTGGCGAGGCGCTTGCGTTCGGCACGTTGCTCAAGGAAGGCTATCCGGTACGGCTGTCCGGGCAGGATTCAACTCGTGGGACGTTCAGCCAGCGGCACTCCGCGTTCATCGATCAAGAAACCGAAAAGCGCTACTATCCGCTGAACCACATTGGCGGTGGCCAGGCACACTTTCAAGTCATCGATTCGATGCTGTCCGAATTCGCCGTTCTCGGATTCGAGTATGGATACTCGCTCAGCGAGCCGAACGCGTTGGTGCTTTGGGAGGCGCAGTTCGGCGACTTTGCCAACGGTGCGCAGATAATGTTTGACCAGTTCATCGCGCCGGGCGAGAAAAAGTGGCTGCGAATGTCGGGACTGGTCATGCTGCTTCCACATGGGTTTGAGGGGCAGGGGCCCGAACACTCGTCCGCCAGATTGGAACGGTTTCTTCAACTGTCGGCCGAGGACAACTGGATAGTTGCCAACTGCACCACGCCGGCGAACTACTTTCATATTCTGCGGAGGCAGTTGCACAGGGACTTCCGCAAGCCCCTCGTGCTGATGACGCCGAAATCGCTCCTGCGCCACAAGCTTGCTGTGTCCAAGCTTGAGGAGTTCGGGTCAGGCACGACCTTCCACAGGGTGCTCTGGGACGATGCGCAGCAGGGCAATTCGGGCACGCAACTCGTCTCTGACGACAAAATCAGGCGACTTGTGCTGACTTCGGGCAAAATCTACTATGATCTCTTGGATGAGCGGGACAAGCGAGGAATTGACGACATATATCTTCTCAGGATCGAGCAGTATTATCCGTTCCCAGCGCTTTCGCTTTTGGTCGAGGTCGGCAGGTTCGTGAACGCGGACGTGGTGTGGTGCCAGGAGGAACCCCGAAATCAGGGGGCTTGGAACTACCTCGAGCCAAATCTGGAGTGGCTGCTCGGGCGGCTGTCGTCGGTCAAGTGCGACCGGGTGAATTATGTCGGACGCAATGCGGCTGCGTCGCCGGCGACGGGATTTCTGGCAAGCCACAAGCGGGAACAGGCCTCGATTGTCGCTGAGGCGCTAACGATCAAGGAGAAATGACGGAATGGCAGCTGAAATCCGCGTTCCCACGCTCGGCGAAAGCGTGACTGAAGCGACAGTTGGAACTTGGTTCAAGAAAAGCGGCGATCAAGTCAAGGCCGACGAAATGGTTTGCGTGCTCGAAACCGACAAGGTCGCGGTAGAGGTGCCTTCCCCGACAGCAGGTGTTCTTGGAGAGATCGCTGCACCTGAAGGCGACAACGTCGAACCCGGCGCGTTGCTCGCAATTGTCGAGGCGAGCGGCGAGGAAACGGCACCCGAGCGGAAAGCGCCGAAAAAACCGGCTGTCAAGTTTGCACCGAACTTGGACAAGGACGAAAAGGCAGCCGTGTCTAGGCCGGACCAGGACATCGAGGACGCGCCGTCCGCCAAGAAGCTGATGGAAGAGCACGGACTCGCTCGCGATCAAGTGAAGGGAACCGGTCGCAAAGACCGTATCATGAAGGAAGACGTTCTGCAGGCAGTAGCCGCGGCCGAGCAAATGTCCGAAATTCCGGCTGCTCCGATGGCCGGCGCAGGTGCGGGCGACGCGATGGAGGAACGGGTTCCGATGTCGCGCCTCCGGCAGACCATCGCCAGAAGGTTGAAGGATGCCCAGAACACGGCCGCAATGCTGACCACCTACAACGAGTTGGACATGAGCGGCATCATGGCGATCAGGGCTGAATACAAGGATGTCTTTGCGCAGAAATACGGCGTGAAGCTGGGATTCATGTCGTTCTTCGTGAAGGCATGCTGCAGTGCCTTGGTCGAGGTGCCGGAAGTCAATGCGGAAATTGATGGCACCGACATCGTGTACAAGAAGTTCGTTCACATGGGCATCGCGGTCGGAACCCCGACCGGCTTGGTGGTTCCCGTTGTTCGCAACGCTCATGCGATGCAGTTTGCCGACATCGAGCAGCGAATCGCTGAATTGGGTGCAAGAGCCCGCGACGGAAAACTGTCCCTTGCGGAAATGCAGGGCGGAACATTCACCATTTCCAACGGTGGCGTGTACGGCTCGTTGCTGTCGTCTCCGATATTGAACCCGCCGCAATCGGGAATTCTCGGAATGCACAAGATCCAAGATCGGCCAGTGGCGATCGACCGAGAGATCGCTATCCGCCCGATGATGTACCTTGCGCTCTCATACGACCACCGGATTGTGGACGGCAAGGGAGCCGTGACGTTCCTTGTCCGAGTTAAGGAGGCGCTCGAAGATCCGCGCCGGTTGCTAATGGGCATATAGGAAAGCCATAGCGCGCCAGGATGCAAACAAGGGTCTCGATGGCGCGGGGGAAGAAAAATCGCTGACGAGGACGCAGCTCGCAGGAATGATGAACAGACGAATTGAAGGGGGCTGGAATGGCCAAGTATGATGTTGTCGTAATTGGCGGCGGTCCGGGCGGGTATGTCTGCGCAATCAGGGCGGCGCAACTTGGACTGAAAACCGCGTGTGTCGAGGGTCACGGAACTCTGGGCGGAACTTGCCTGAATGTGGGCTGCATTCCGTCGAAGGCACTGTTGCATGCAAGCCACCTGCATCATGAGGCGACTCACAATTTTCAGAAGATGGGCCTTGCGGCTGGGGCGGCCGACGTCGACTGGAAGAAGATGCTGTCGTACAAGGACAGCACGATCAAGGCCAATACTGCGGGAATTGAGTTCCTGTTCAGGAAGAACAAGATCGACTGGCTCAAGGGGTGGGGCAAGATCCCCCGGGAAGGCCAAGTCGATGTTGAAGGCGAAATTCACGAAGCGGCAAACATCGTGATCGCGACCGGGTCGGAGCCCTCGTCACTGCAGGGAGTCGAGGTCGACGAGAAGCAGATCGTCACATCAACCGGCGCCCTCGTGCTGGCAGAGATTCCGAAGAAGATGATTGTAATCGGTGCAGGCGTCATCGGTCTGGAGCTTGGGTCGGTGTACTCTAGGCTTGGCACCGAGGTGGCAGTAATCGAGTATCTGGATCACATCACGCCAGGCATGGACGCCGAGATTTCCGCTGCATTGATGCGCATACTCAAGAAACAGGGCCTCAAATTCACGCTGGGCGCACAAGTCAACGCGGCCAAGAAAGGGCAAGGCGGCGCCAAGGTCAGCTACTCGCTGCGGAAGGACGGCAGCGAGCATTCTCTAGATGCCGACATCGTGCTTCTATCAACAGGCCGACGCCCGTACACCGACAAATTGGGAAAGGACGGCTTGGATATTGCAACCTCGAAGGGCGGCCAGATCGAAATCGACAAGCATTGGCGCACCAACCGCGCAGGCGTCTACGCGATCGGCGATGTGGTCGCGGGACCGATGCTGGCGCACAAGGCGGAGGACGAGGGAATGGCGGTCGCCGAATTGATTGCGGGGCAGGCTGGACACGTGAACTACGACGTGATTCCATCGGTGATCTACACTCATCCGGAAGTCGCCGCCGTCGGGCAGACGGAGGAACAGCTTAAATCGGCAAACCGCGCTTACAAGGTGGGAACGTTTCCGTTCATGGGAAACGGACGCGCGAAGGCGAATTTCGCGGCTGACGGATTCGTCAAGCTCCTGGCTGACAAGGAAACCGACCGGGTGCTTGGATGTCATGTCTTAGGCCCATCGGCGGGAGACCTCATTCATGAAATCTGCGTTGCCATGGAGTTCGGGGCGGCCGCCGAGGACGTGGCGCGGACATGCCATGCCCATCCAACATTTTCTGAGGCGATGCGGGAGGCCGCGCTGGCCTGCGGCGGCGGGGCGATTCACATCTGATCCGGAATCCTTGAGTTCGGCCTTTCACCGCTCTTTCGCAGGGCAGTTGCAGGCAACGCGATTTGCCCCGGCTATCCCAGCTTGTATCTGAAGAGTTCGTCTCCGTTTTGCTTTAGCCAAAGGTGCCTGTGCTTGTAGTTCGGGTACAGCCTCTCGACGGCTTGTCAGAAATCGTCAGTGTGCCCTTGATCTTCAGATGCGCAACTTCGTGAGCCGCAACGTAATTGGCGACTTCGAACGGTGCGATTGCCAGTCGCCAAGAGAATGACAGCGACTCGTGCATCGAGCAGGATCCCCACCTTGTCCGGTTGTCTCGCACGGTGATGCGACGGTATTGCAATTGCAGTTTGAAACAGTAGTGGTTGGCTAGGGAACCTCTGATTTGGGGAGTTTTTTTTGGTTAACCCCGATTCTGGATAAGAGGGGTGAGGGGGTTCCCAAATCGGGCGTGGCCTGATTCTGTATCCGCAACCAAAATCAACGGATGGGATCCCCTCAATGAGCACCTCTATCATCGCACTGTTCTGTTGTCTCGACGACTTTGCAAAGGCCTTTGAAGAATGGGAGCGGCATCGGCTGATCGGCACAGGCCGCCAGCGCTCGCGCTCGGGCAAGCTCTCGCTCAGCGAAAGGCTCTTCATCATGGTGCTGTTTCATCTCTCGCCCTTCAAGCATTTCAAGGCTTTCCGGTTCCATGGCGTGGAGCGGAAATGTCGCGACCGCTTTGGAGACCTGCCGAGCTGCGGACGGTTTGTCGCCCTGATGCCGCGCTTGCCGGTTCCGTTTTGCATCTTGATGCAATGCTTTCGCGGTGAGGAAACCGGAATCTGTTTTGTGGACAGCGCCAAGCTCGCTGTCTGCCACAACGCACGGATCAACCGGAACAAGGTCTTCAAGGGACTGGCCAAGCGGGGCCGAAGCGCCAGGGGGTGGTTTTTCGGGTTCAAGCTGCATCTGGTCATCAACGACAAGGGTCAGGTCATGGCCGTCAAGATCACGCCTGGAAACACCGACGACCGCAAGCCGCTTGAGACCATGATTGCCGAGTTGGAAGGCAAGGCGTTCGGCGACAAAGGCTGCATTTCGAAGCCGCTTTTCCAGCGTTTGCGGCAACAGGGCCTGCACCTGATCACTGGCATTCGCCGCAACATGAAAAACTTTCCTCTGCCCATTCTGGACAAAATCATGTTGCGGAAGCGGTTCATCATTGAAACGCTGTTCGATAAACTGAAATCGAGCATGGGATTGGAACACACACGACACCGGTCCCCAACAAATGCCTTTGTTCATATCCTGTCATGTCTGGCTGCCTATATTCTGGCGCAGCCAAAGGTCAAAATCGGCAAAATCGTCGTGCCAGACGCCATTCGGTGCTTTCCAAAAGCAAACAGAGCTTATCCATAACTCGGGTTGGTTATGGTTGCGGGAATTGCCCTTCCCGGCTGCGCTGGCCGGTTTTCTGCGGTCAGGAAGCCCCAAACGAGCGTTTTCGGGGCGGAACCGCCGCTACTTCAGCCCCCGCAGGGCCGATCCGGCAAATTCTGGACACACTGATCCCTTGTCACGACAGGTGCGGCTGGGCAATCATCAGGTTCGAGAAGCCCGGAAGCGGCGCAAGCCGCTGCACGTTCTTGTCCAGACCCCGATACCGAACCATGTCGCAGCCGAACACCCGCTTGATGATCCGGAACGGATGTTCCACCCGGGCCCGCACCCGGGCCTTCGCCTTCTCCGCCCTGGCCGCGGCGCTGCCCGGCGCCAGCGTCCGGCGCTGGCTCGGGGGCATGGCAATCTGCCACGACACATCGCGATGCGCGTGCTCCGCGCGCTTGCCGACCCCGCGGCATCCAGAGTCACCCCGGACTTGCTCCTCCTCGCCGTGCAGAAGCTTGCCCGAAGGCGCCGGTCGCGACGTTGGCAGCCGTTCCCTCCAGATGGTGCACCAGACCCCGGGGGTCGGTGCCGACGAGACTGTGAAAGCATCAGCTTTTCACGGACGGTTTTTCATTGTTCCTGACGGCGGTGTCCGTGTCCGGATCGGACCGGTCACCGCCAAGGAGCCGGACATTTGGCACATGGGCCGCTTCGCAGGAGCCGACACGACATCTCCACCCTGAAGCCGCGCTGAATGACGGGAAAGCACGGCTCCCGGAGCAATGTTGCGCGCCAATCATCCCGGTCTGCCGCTTTTGCAGGCAATGCTCCCTGAAGGCCGCCGCGCCCAACTCGTTCATCACCCGCTTGAAGTCATGCCCCAGTGTCATCAGGCTGAACGCGCCGCGGCGCTTTTCGAGTCCGCGCATCGGGAAACGGTCCATTCCCGCCCATCGCTTGACGGTGCCGAAAGGATGCCCGAGGAGCGCAGCTCTTTGGCGCATCCAGGGTGCGCCGGCGCTCATCTTCCCGCGATGCCGGTCGATCGCGTCCTCATGCTCCCAGCGGTCCAATCGCCGCCTCGGCCGCGACTTTGTCAGGCATCGGTCCCTCAGCGAACAATCCCGGCAAACCGCTGCCACCGAGCTGTATCCGAAACACCGCTTGCCCTCCCTTGTGCGGGGCGATCCCCTTCGGGTCAGCCACTGACCGGCCGGGCAGGCATGCGTGTCATTCCGGGCATCGCAACGGAAATCGTCGTCTCCGCCAAATCGCGCGACGTCGCCCTTGTCGCTTCGGGGCGGATGTCTCGGTATCGGGACGCATGCGTCCAGGCCCCTGGCTTCGCGGATCTTCAACTGTTTGCCGCTGAAGCGACCGGAACCCGCCAGACCGGTCAATCGCTCGGCGCCCAGGGCTTCGCAGGCTTTTGTCATCATCGGCTCCAGCTGGCCGGCTTCATTGCCGTCCTGCACGACATCCTCCGCGACAATCAGCTTGCATCGGTCCTCCGCCGCGATCCGGCAGTTGCAGCCGCCCACGGTCCTGCCGGACTTCTTCAGCACCCGCGCATCAGGATCGACCTCCGATATCCGACGCTCCCCGCTTGCCCGCAAGCTTTCCTGCAAAGACTGCTTGCGCCGTTCCACCAAAGCCCCGATCTTCGCCGCCAGTTCCGGATCCTCTCTGCTGTCCGCTCCATCCTCCGATCCCGCATCCGCCTCGTCCAGCTGCCTGCGACACTCGGCAATCCCTTGGTCCAGACGCTTCAGACCCTTTGCCGGACTTGCCTTCGCATGGATGCTGTCCGCATTCGCATTGGCCTTCGGAAAAGTCCCGTCGACAGCCACCCGGCGGCCCTCCGGAAGCGACAGCTCCCGGCAGGGCGGAATGAACTCCCGGCTGGCTGCCCGCAGCGCAGATGCATCGCTGTTGCGGAAATCCGCGATTGTCCTGCAGCTCGGCGTGGCGCCCCGGCACCGCCAGATCACCTCCAGGTTCCGTCGCGTCTCCGCTTCCAGCCGGCGCGAACTGCGCACCCGGTGTTGACAGCCATGCAGGCAAAGCTTCAGCGGCAGTCCCGGATCATGGGCCGGCTGGCCGGCCCCGCAGTGTTCTTCCGCGTGCCGGAAACCCAACGCCTTCAGATCCAGTGTGCCGACGAACGCATCGATCGCGCGCACCGGATTGCGTTCGGACACATCGTCGTCCATGCAGGGCGGAAGAAGCGTCAACTCGCTTCGGGACGGCACCTTCCGGCAACGTCGCTCCGGCATCGCGGCAACCCTTGCGGCTGCCCGGGTTGCCGGCGAGCATGGCACTTGCAGGCTGCGAAAACCAGGGCACAGGCGGACAGGGACCGCTTCATTGGCGCTCGTCGGCAACCCGGCTCGCCGACATCTCCGTCATCGGCTCAGAGGTCCGCCCCGTTCGGGGTCGGGAAATGCTTTCACAGTCTCCGATGTGCAGCTTCATCCCGAAATGCCGCTGGTTCCCTTCCTGGTCCGGTGCATCTCCGGATCGCGGGCGTTGCTCTCGTTCCCGGTCGACGACGGCGCCGAAATGATGGTGACGTCAACGATGCCGCCCTTCTTCAGCAAAACCCCCCGCTCGGCCAGGCGAGCCCAGATCTCCCGAACAGCTGGTGCGCCAGTCCATGGCTCTCCAGCCGGTGGCGGAAGTCGGGATCGTCGTCTCGTCCGGAACCTTCTCAAGAACCGCCCCGGCAAAGCGCCGGATGCTCTCCGCCTCGCAAGCCGGTCCTCCATCAACGGGTCGCTCAGGTTGCAGAACAGCTGAACGCAGTGCACGCGCAGCATCACCGACATGTGCAGGGTGCCGCGTCGGCGGGCCGGTCACCGGCGCCGACGTGGCCTGCGGTCCAGGTTCCACTCGCCCTTGCGGCTTTTGAGCGCGAAGGTCTCGTCGGCCTCGACAATCCCGGCGAGCCGGTCCGGCGACTGCCGAACCGCCGCCAGGAAGCGGTGGCGCCAGCGGAACGCCGTGCTCGGCGCAATCCCGCAGCGCGCCGCAGCCCCGCGGATGGTCTCGCCCTCGGCAAGCGACGCGGCAAACGCCAGCCACTGCTCCTTGCGGTGCAGCCCGGACAGTGCCGTGCCGGTGACAGCGCCGAAAGTCCGGCCGCAGGACTTGCAGCGATAGCGGCGCAGGCCGCGCGACTTGCCCCGGGACACCGCGCCGCCGGTGCCGCAGTGCGGACAGCGGCGCTCCTCGCCGACCCCCAGCTCGATTGCCGCCAGAGAGGCTTCGCCCTCCGGCGGATCCGACAGAACCGCCGCGGCCTCCTGGCGCTGCGTCGCCGTCAGCTCATCGATACTGGAAACCCAGTCCCGAAACTGTGCCCGATCCATTGTTTTGCTCCCCATGGTCAATGCAAGTCAGAACCCAGTATAGCACATATGCCTGCAAAATGCGAACAGAGCCTTCTTCTTTGACAATGGCCCAATTCGTGAACGCATGCATGATCTTGTCATGACCGTGGCGAGGCAGGCCCATGGAGAAGTCCTATCGCCGAGTTCGATGAGATTAAACCACCCGCGACAACTGCCGAAGCCTTTGCTGCGACGCTGTGGAAGTCACGCAGGAAGGCCTTGATTCGGCAGGTGGCGGTTGTTGGCCGTCTAAAGAGGCGCAGGGACCGCGAACCCGGCTCGCTAGCGGAGTGGTTGATGGGCTCTGGCGGAGATTGCTAGCGCCGCCGTGAGTTCGTCAATTTGCAAAAGCCGATCCCGAAACCACTTGTCGTCCATCTGCCCGACCTCCCGACGGATCAGGAATCATTGCATCGCCATGCCCACGAAATGTGAAATGAGCCATTCATTAATAACGGTTCCACATTGCAGATTCGAAAGCAATTGTTGAAGCGGCTTCCGCTGGGCAACCACGATACTGCGTTTGTACGAGTTCCTAGCCGTCTTCGGAAAGAAAATTTCAACCGTTTGGGTTTCCGGTGCAACGACGACAGTTGGTAACCGAAAGGGGAAAAGAAGTCATATGCGACAGATTGCAACTTCCCTTTGATGAAAAGAATATCATGCATTCAGGATGCTTGCCAATTCTCATGTTTTGAACTATCGGCTGACCCCGGCTTCGGATAATCCGGAAGATGCCGATCGACTGAAGGCAGATGCTTGCGTTCCATCCTGGCACAAGAAACTGTTGGCAACTGGCTTTGACAAAGCGCATATCGGGTGAACTTTGACGCCCGCTGAAAATCGACACAATAGCGAACAAGGAGTTGAAATGCCGAAAGAGGAATGGGGGTCAAAGCATCTTTGTGAGGACTGTGGCACGAAATTTTACGATTTGCGGCGCGACCCGATCCTCTGTCCTTCGTGCGGGACGAAAGTGGAGTTTACGGCATTGGAGAGCGGTGATGCGCCTGACCTGAACGGAGACGCCAGCAATGTCGAAAAGCGAGACAAATTGCCTCCAGACATTGCCAACGAGGACGTCATACTCGAGAGCACCGGAGACGACGACGTGGATATGGATGACAATGTGCTGGAAGACGACGAGGAAACGGTGCCGCTTGAAGACATCGCCAACGTCCCCGCCGATGACGAGTCATGATTTCGGGAATGCGCTTGAATTAACCGGGAAACGAAATTAGAAGTCGGTGATCAGGAAAAGTTGCAAACCTGAAAAAGGGGCCATAGCTCAGTTGGGAGAGCGCTTGAATGGCATTCAAGAGGTCAGGGGTTCGACTCCCCTTGGCTCCACCATCCAAAAGTGATTTGTTTTTGCTTGACTTTGGTATGCTGAGGTTGTTTTGCGGAATTTCAATGATCCGGTACCACAGTTAGGCAACGCTGAGAGCCTGAGGCACTCCGGTCTTCGTTTACCATGACGCGGCATAACACCCTTGAGGTCGACGCTTCGAGAGTAAGGCTCAGGACACGGTCGGATCCAAGTGTGTCCGCAAGCGATCGAGACAAGTGACTAATGGACCGCGCAAAGGAGGCTTGGGGTATCATGCGCGAACTCTGTGGCCGATTCACTCTGGTCGAAGACGCCAGCCTGTTGGCGCTCTGCCCGACAAAGAGGGTCATGGACATCGAAATGGCCATCTGTCTCGACTGCTGGGATGCAATAGAGGGCGATGTGGTGCCTGCTGCAATTCCTGCATTTGCTGTCAACGGAACAATTAGCTGCGTCTATCCCAAAGACCGAAAGCACCATGTGGTTTGGCGAGACGCTGGCGCGCATGATCTGCGGACGATGCGTTGTCCATGCACGACAGCGGTGAGGCAACGAATATTTCACTTCCATCAGATAGTTGGTTCTGCACCAAGTTCTTGAAATGTACCGGAGAGGGGCTAGGCTGTGTACCCAATTATATGAAGAGATTGCATAAGGGTCTTGTGCAACTGATGATCCTTGGAAGGGGTTTCGACTTATGGCAAGTTCCCGCCACGACATGACCGATGCGCAAGAACGACCGCCGGGTTTTCGACGGCATCTTTTTCGTGCTGCGCAGTGGCATCCCATGGCGCGACCTGCCGCGACGCCACGGTCCGTACACGACCTGTTGCAACCGCTGCAATCGGTGGAGCAAGGACGGGACCTGGTCGCAGATCATGGAGAAGTTGCAGAGGCTTGTCGGGCAGGACGACAATCCGGACGGCGGCGGAGCCGGGCACTTGAAGACGCGGATGATCGACGCCTCGGCGGTCCGCGTCCACAAGCACGGGGCCGGGTCGCGGAGGGATGCGCAGCCCCGGCACATCGGGCCCAGCCGGGGCGGTCTGACCACCAAAATTCATGTCGCTGCCGACGGCGGGGGCCATCCCGCGGCGATGCGGCTGTCGCCCGGTCAGGTCGCCGACTGCACCCAGGCACTGGCACTGCTCGGCAACGATGACCCAGCAGCGATCGTGATCGGCGACAAGGCTTATGACACCGACGCCATTGTCACCTGGATCAAAGCCGGCGGCGGCGTCGCCGTCATTCCCTCCAGAAGCCATCGCAAAACGCAGCGTCCGCTGGACCGCAAGGCCTATGCAAGCCGCAATCGCGCAGAGCGGTTCTTCGCCAGAATCAAGGAGTTCCGCAGGGTCGCAACGCGCTGCGACAAACGCGCCCGCAACTTCCTCTCCGCCGTCACCCTCGCCGCAGCACGCTGCATCCTGCGCAATCTCGCACAAAAATCAATTGAGTCCACAGCCTAGTCAGGATTTAGTAGATTGCGCCATCAACCATGCAAAACTCGTGGTCGAGACAGTAAGCTTGGCTCGTTCGTGTTCCGCAGGGCATGGCGATATAATGCCGGGCATTTTTGAAATGTCTGCATTGTCCGGCACTGGCTTCCGCCACCTTCTCGAAATTCAACAAACTGCGATTAAATCAGTCAGGCGAATTGAGATAGCTGTTCCAGGATTGAAATACGCTGTGCTTGCGTGAACCCGGTTTTCCGACGGAAACGCACCAAGTGTCTCAATAATCGAAAACCCATGGACCATGTGTGTGGAATCCTTCTTTCACGATGACTCAGGCCTGTTGCCTATGGATATTCGTCGGGACCAGAGGATTAATCCAATTGAGGCAGCCATGGCGGGCCAGAAGACTATGCCGACCTTCATCAGCAGTAGAGGTGCGAGGCCCAGTCTAAGGCTGATCTCAAGCCAATGAAGCTTACGTCCTTCATGTCCGGCGAGGGCGCCTGAAATCAGGTAAAGTGCCAAGACCAGTCGGACAAGCAGCAGCGAAAGGGCAGCCCAATCGATTGCTCCGTCGTATCCAGGAAGATACTGGATCACACCCGAGGCTGAGACCGGATCGACAATCGCGGCGTCAATCAGCAGAATTTCCGGGTAGACCGCGAAGACAAAGGGGATCACGAACATCACGATTCCGGACTTCACCGCAGATAGGGCAGTTGACATAGGTTCTGCCTTCGTGATGGTTGAAGCCGCAAAGGCTGCGATTGCCACGGGCGGCGTGATGGCGCTGGCGACCGCGAAATAGAAGATGAACATGTGAGCAGTGAATGTCGCGATCCCGAGACCAGCCAAAACCGGACCCATCAGGAGTGCGACGTTGATATAGGCCGGGACCGTCGGCATCCCCATGCCAAGCAGGATCGCAACAAGCATTGTCAAGAATAGCGCGATCAACTGAAATGCCGCCGACCCGCCTTGGCCGAGGTTTATCGATTGCAGCCAGCCAAGCACGTCTAGGGAAATGAACGTGGGCAGTCCGGTGAATTGAAGGCAGAAGTCTATGATCGAGACGGCGAGAAACATGAGGTACAGGGTGGAAACTAGGACGCCTGCGTCGGAAATGGCGTCCACCACCCTGCGTGGTTTTGCACGAACCTCCGGATCTACAAACAAGAGCGCAAGCAGAAGCATGACTGCCCACCATCCGGCACTTCCTGCGTCCCCGGCTGTGTTCTGCACAGTCGATTGGAACCACGGCAAACTTGTCACCTTACAGACGCCGTCAATGAATTCTCGCTCGGCTCCAAGGAGGCCACCAAATATCCCACAGCCGATCCCATCTTTCTTGGTTAGAAGAAGAATGAGGATCAGCAGGATCGGGCCGAAAATCATGACCAGATTCAGAATGTCCTGCCGGTCGAGACGCATGTCTGCGGTTATCTCCCCGATGGCATGGATATTCTGCTTGCGGGCCTGAAAAACCACCGAAAGGAACAGGCAGAGAAAGTAGGCCAGGGCCGGAATTATCGCGGCGATGATGACCTCGGAATAGGGGACAACTGTTAGGGCGGCGAGGACGAATGCCGCGACTCCCATGACCGGCGGCATGATCGACCCCCCGGATGATGCCGCGGCTTCAACCCCTCCCGCGAACACCCTTGAAAAGCCGCGTTTGAGCATCATCGGAATCGTGAGAACTCCCGTTGAGAGCACGTTTACGATTGGACCGCCCGATATCGTTCCGAACATCGCCGAAGAAACGATGGCAGCATGTGCCGGGCCGCCTCGAAGATGTCGGGTCCACCTGAAAGCAAGCTTGATCAGGGATTGGCCACCAGCGGAAGCGCCGAACAGCGATCCCAGCACGAGGTAAGGAAAGATCGTGTTGAGCATGATGTCCAAGAAACGGCCTAGGAGACCGGAGGAATTGTTGACAAGGATGTTGTGAACTTTGGGACGCCCGTCGGATAGTAAACGCGGTTCTCCGGCCAGCTTGGTCATCAGGTACTTGTTGATGTCTTCGGGCCCGTGAAAGTACCAAACAAGTACCGTAGCGATCGTATAGCCCGCAACGGCAAGCGCGACGATCACCAGCGGCAATCCCCAGACTTTGATGTTGTAGGCAAGGAATACGAGAACCGTCAATCCAACGATTAGCACCAGCCAGCCGCCGGTATTGCCTACGCATTGCGGGTCTTCCACTGTAGTTGGCTCAGGCATGCCATAGAGTTCTGCCAATGCCTTCTCGCGGTCGAGCGCCTCGGCGAGCAGTCGCGTCCTTTCGCCGGTGACTTGGTCGATCAGGCAAATTGACTCGATTTCGACAACGTAGGTGAGCGAGACCCCAAAGGCCGCTACCACCAACGCGACATCCATGAAGAGTCCAAAGCGGCGTCTGGTGGAACTGCGATCTGCCCAGTCGCGCCACAGGGAATGCCTGAGTGCAACGCAGAGCATCATCAGGCTGAAAGCAATTGGGTAGAACCATTCTGTGGGGAACTTGCGAATGGAAATCCAATCGAGACCGGTGACCGACCGAAGGCCAGCATCCAGCCCGGGAACTCCTGGAATCGAATTGAAGAGTCCGACAATGACAATGACCACGGCCAGCGCATAGAGCGGCCGTGACTTCCGTCTGTCGGGCTTCGGACTGTCAGGCGAGACCTTGGTCACCTACTGGCCCATGCAAGTAGGCGAGGCCCGACTTGGCGACGGGCCCACACCGATTGAGAGACGACTAAGGTTTTGTGCAATCCGGCAGGGTGAAGCCAGCCTCTTCCCATGCTCGCACCGCGCCGGGGTGGTACTTCACCGGTACGCCGCCGCACATGGCCGTGAACGCCAGATCGGTCTCTCCCAGCCATACGGTGGCCATCATGGGGATACGGCCCTTGATGGTGTCGATGCCGTCCAAGAATGCCTTTGTCAGGGCGTAGGCGATGTCCTCGCTCATCGATTTGTGCACGACCTCGCCACCCACTTCACCGATTCCACGGAACATGTCGTCTTCGGATTGAACCCTGATGTTGGTGCCGAAAATGCCCTCTTTCGGCTCTACGACTCCCACCGAACCCGGAGCTTTCATGTATTTTTGTGCCGCTTCACTTTCGTAGACAGTCGTTGGCAAGGAAAAAACAACCATTGCGCCAGATGCTGCCGCCTGAGTCAGTCGACCATCGGGGAAGTTCGTTGGCAACACCTGGGCGTCGGCCGAACCATCGGTAATGGTCTTTACAGATTGGCCCCAGTTTACCTGAAGACCGGTATACCCGTCGCCATCGTCCAGACCGGTCGCGATCTTCACAACTGCCCGAGCACGGCTAAGGGCGGCACCACGCGGTGGACCATTGTAGATTGTCGCGCCTTCAATTGCGTCCCAGCCGCCAAAATTCTTGCTTTCGTATGCTGACAAGGCTGTTACGCCGAAGCGATAAGTGTAAAGAACCGCAAGGTTATCGGCCAATTCGGCACCCTTTTCCGGCCCGAGCTTGGCGTATGGCCCGGCCCCTCTGGACAAGAGGAAGGGCAAGATGAACGGTGCGGCTGCGATGTCGGTTTTCCCTTCAGCGACGTTCTGCACGGAGTTGGTCAGGGTTTGTCCCGTCGCGACCTGAATGCTGGCCACGCCAGCGGCGGCTGAAACGTCTGCAAGTCCCAGCATCGTGTTGCCTGGAACTGCAATTGGAGAAGCGGTTTCCGCTGTGAGATTGACCTGCGCACTTGTTGCGCCAGCCATTCCCAAAACGGCAATTAGCCCTGCTGTGACAAGATTGTTCTTTGACATAATATCCTCCGTTGCGGTGATCATGATTGAGCATGCGAAGGCATCTTCAGACCGCCCTCTTCAAGCTCGGCTCGATCCCGATATCCGATCAGGATACCGGGCGGCTCTCTGGCATCGGTCATCGCTTCGACGACTTCAGCAGATCTGGTTATGCGGTTATGGTGGCGGCGCGACCATTCAAAATGCAGGCCGCGTAGCCTTTCGATGTGACCGGCGCAATCAGGATCGTTCCCGAGATCGTTGAGTTCGTTCGGATCATTCTCCAGATCGAAAAGCAGAGGACGCATCGTCTCGACGTGAATGTATTTCCACCGGCCGTCGAAGATCATCGCAAGTCGAGCATCGTTCTGATCGACGCCAACCGTCCGGCGAGAGTCCCGTGTCGAATAGTCGTACTCCGAGACGCAATAGTCACGCCATTCAGCTTCGTTTCCGTGAAGCAAGGGCTGCAAAGACAAGCCTTCCAAGATGTGCGGCTTGGCCTTCCCACCAAAGAATTCAAGGAATGTCGATGCTAGATCGACACCTTCGACCAATTTATCCGTCATCGTGCCACGAGTCGCGTCCGCTTGGGATCTTGGGTCGCAAACGATCAACGGAATGCGGGCTGAGCAGTCAAAGAAGAGATCCTTCTCACCGATCCAGTGGTCGCCCAAGTTATCGCCATGATCAGAACAGAAGACAACCATTGTGTTTTCCATTCGCCCGCTTTCTCGCAGATATTCGAAGATCCTTCCCAATTGATCGTCGAGTTCTTTGATCAGGCCCATGTATGTGGGGCCAACCAAGTTTCGTATCTCATTGCGAGAGAAGCTTTTGCTGGTTCGCATATCCATCCATGCTCTCAGCAAAGGATGATCGGATTGCCTTTCAGCATTGGAGCGATTTACCGGAGGAAGGTCGGCAGTGGAGTACATGTCGTTGTAGGGGGCAGGTGCGAGATAGGGCCAGTGGGGTTTGATGTAGCTGAGGTGGCAGAGCCACGGCTCGCCCCCTTGAGCCTCGATGAATTCCAGCCCCCGGGTTGTCAGCCAAGCCGTCTCAGAATGCTCCTTCGGAACGCGAGCAGGACGCCGCGCGTTTTCCAGAAGCCACCCGGACCGCAGCTCTCCATCAGATCCCTCGGAAGAATTCGCCCATTCCTCCCAAGGGTTGGCGCCGTCCATGCCATGTGACCGCAGATAATTGTCGTAATCCAGTGGAGCATGCCGGCTCGGATAATCGTCATGGTTCGTGCCGTCGTCACGCACGTACACGTCGAAACCGCACTCGCTGACGCGGGCGCCGATCACGCTTTCAGGCTTGATGCCCAATCGCTGCATCCCTTCGCAGTCCGGAATCATGTGGGATTTGCCCACGAGAGTCGCGGTGACTCCAATTTCGCGCAGGTGATCGCCCAGCGTCGGTTCTCCAGCCCGAAGCGGAAAACCGTTCCAGGTCGCACCGTGGCTGCGAACGTACCTGCCAGTGTAGAAGCTCATCCGGCTAGGGCCGCAGACAGGCGACTGTACGTAAGCCTTGTTGAAGCGAACTCCCCGAGACGCCAGCCAGTCGAGATTTGGTGTCTCGATGTGCGTGGCTCCGAAGCAGCTGAGGTAATCCCACCTCAGTTGATCGACCATTATCCAAAGTGCGTTCATCTCCAGATGCTACGCCGCCCGTCGAGGCGAGGAGTCCAAGGCCTTCACCGGAGTCGCGGTCCGGCTCCCGAGGTCCAAACAGGTGCACGGAACGCATTTGACACAGTGTGCCGTGTGAGTCGCACCGATGATCGCACCTGCGATGATTGTCTTTTTCTTCCGTGCCATGGTTAGACTTCTTTTCGGTCTTGGTCCAGCTGGACGCGATAACTGAGGGGAAAGAGTTCAATGTCGAACCTGTCCCGGACAAGTCCCCATATGCCTTTGGGGGCCTTGAGCATAACGATGATTGCGACAATGCCCAGAACCATAAGATAGATGGTCCCGAAATCCGCAAGTGTTTCCCGAAGCGCAAAGAAGACGAACGTCCCGATGATCGGCCCTTCCAGCGTCCCGATGCCGCCGATAACGACGATGAAGATCACGAAAGCTGTCCAGTCGTTGACCGAAAACGCGGCGTCAGGAGAAATACGAAGTTTCTGAAGGAAGATCAGGCCACCGATGATGGCCGTGAAGGCGGAAGTGACAACATAAACTTCCAGCTTTGTCCGCCAGATGTCGATGCCCAAGCCTGCCGCCGCGATTTCGCTGTCTCGGATCGCGGTAAGCGCCAAGCCCCGGCGTGATCTCAGGAACAGATACACCGATCCCACTACAACAGTCGATGCGCCGAGGGCAAGCCAGTAGCTTAGAGCTTCTCGCTCCGATCTCGAAGAAGCCAATGACTTCACGACTCCAACCGGCAGCGAGGAACCGGAACCGCCGCCAAGGGCGGAAACTTGGGCAAAGGACAGGCGGAAGACTTCCGCGACCACCCATGTCCCGATAGCGAAGTAGGCTCCTTTCAGTCGGAAGATCAGCGATGCAACGGGAACGGACAGGGATGCAGCCAGCGCACCCGCAAGCAAGATCGCAACAATTGGATGAAGCCCGCCGAAAATCGTCAGGGCGAAAAGCATGTAGCCTCCAAAACCGACGAAGGCTTGCTGGCCAACTGAAACAAGTCCGGCGTATCCTGCCATCAAGTTCCACAAGCAGGCAAGAGACAAGTACAGGTAGATCTCGCCCATCAATCGCATGTCGGCTCGTCCTGCCCACCAGGGTGCTGCAGCGAGGGCGGCCAAAGCCAGCGCGGCGACAACCATTGCAACGTGCGAAGTTGGAGTGGACCGAGTGGCAACAGGCCCGCTCAATGCTCCACCCTCGGGAACAGACCGCTGGGTCGGGCCGCCAAAACGACCAGAAAGGCCATGTGCCCGGCCAGCAACTGCCAGCCGGGATCAATTTTTGCCCCGAGCGTCTGGGCGACGCCGAGAATCACGCCCCCGGCGAGGGTTCCCCAGAGACTCCCCAGACCGCCAATGATTACGGCCTCAAATCCAAAGATCAGGCGACCTCCGCCAATGGATGGATCGAAACTGGTTCGAACACCAAGCAGGATGCCCGCAATAGCGGTCATGGCTAGAGCGAGGGCCATCGCCAGCCCAAAAACGTGTGCCTTATTGATGCCCATAAGCTGGGCGATGTCCTGGTTGTCGGACACCGCCCGAAAACTCCGCCCTAGGCCGGTGCTGTAGAATATCCATTGCAGACCCGCGATTGCAGCAACCGCAATGGCAAATGTAAGCAGTGGCAGAACGCCAATTGCCAATCCCCCAACAGAGATGCTCGCTGTTTCAATGGCTCCGCCGGACAGTTTCTGCGGGTCGGCGGTGTATCCTTCCAGCAAGGCGTTCTGGACAATGACGGACAACCCGAACGTCACTAGGAGCGGCGGCAGAATGTCCGGGCCGAGGATCTGGTTCAGAAGGCTGCGCTGCAGTGCATAGCCAAAGCCGGCCATAAGCGGCATCACGATGAGCAGGGCCGCAAACGGGTGAATCCCGAGCATAATCGTCGTGGAGAGGCCGAGATAGGCCGAAAGGACGATCAAGTCGCCATGCGCTATGTTTACAAGGCGCATCACTCCGAAAATCAGTGACAAGCCTGCCGCAAACAGGGCGTATAGCCCGCCCAGCAGGATGCCCTGAACCAGCGCGTTGATCCATTCAATCATGCGGCCATACCGAAATAGGCTGCCGTGATTTCGTCACGATTGACCTGATCCGTACGCGCCTCCAGCGATACGCGGCCTTCTTGCAGGCAATAGACACGAGCGGAGACCGAAAGGGCTTTGGAAATATCTTGCTCGACGATCATGGCGGACATTCCTTGATCGATGACATCGGGCAGGGCCTCATAGATCGAATTGATTATGATCGGTGCAAGCCCAAGGCTGATCTCGTCAAACATGACCAATTCTGGATTCGCCATTAGCGCCCGACCGATGGCCACCATTTGTTGCTGACCGCCAGACAGCGACGCGGGGGCTTGATCCCGCCGTTCTCCCAAGATTGGGAACAGGTCATAGACTCTCTTCAGCGACCATGGTCCGGGCCGTCCAACCTTCCCGCCAAGTCTAAGATTTTCCTCCACGGAAAGTGACGGGAACAGCTGTCTGCCTTCTGGAACCAGAGCTACGCCGAGATGGGCAATCTGATCCGGTCTCTTTCCACCGATCGGGTTTCCCTTGAGCATGACCTGGTCGGGAGCGTTCGCCAGCAGGCCGGACACCGATCTCAAGAGCGTTGTTTTTCCTGCGCCGTTTGACCCGATAATCGCAATAATCTCACCTTGATCGACCGTCATGTCCACATTGTAAAGCGCCTGAAAATCCCCGTAGTGAGCCTCGAGGGCATTCAACGACAGGAGCCGCTCAGCCATCTGGGTCCACTCCGAGATAAATTTCCTTAACTTCGTCGCTTTCCATGATCGTCTTGGGCTCCCCCTCGGCGATCTTCCTGCCGAAGTCAATCACGATCAGCTTCTGAACAACGGCAAGCAATGCCTGGACAACATGCTCGATCCAGATGATCGTCGTGCCTCTGGCATGGATCCATTTGATTGTGTCGATCAGCGCAACGCACTCAGCCTCCGTCAAGCCTCCCGCTATCTCATCGAGAAGAAGAAGCCGTGGCTTGGCCGACAAGGCCCGTGCCATCTCAAGACGCTTGCGCTCCATCAGTGTCAGTGCGTGAGCTCGGACATTGGCCTTTGGCAGCAACTCAGTTTCTTCGAGAACGCCCAAGACATGGGCTTCCGCCTCATGCCCTCGAAGCCCTGCACCCTGGGTCGCTCCAACGAGCGCGTTTTCAAAGACTGACATGCCTCCGAAGGGTTGCGGTACCTGAAACGACCGGGCGATACCCGCTCTGCACCGTTGCGTCGCCGAGCTCCCGGTTATGTCCCGACCCCGGAACACGATGCGACCCCCGTCGGGCCGCAGCGCACCCGTAATCAGGTTGAAGACAGAGGTTTTGCCGGCTCCGTTCGGGCCGAGGATCCCGACAGCTGATCCCGGTTCCACGTCAAAGCTGGTCTGATCGGCGACAACGACTGCACCAAAGGACTTGCTCAGGCCGGAGACCGACAGCAATGCCGACAAGTCCGTAATTCCTTAGCTCAGGAGCTTCAACTCACCGCTGACCGGGATTTGAGGTGCATGGGCGTTGGTGGTGACTACCAACTCGAAACCGTCGTCTTTCCTCTGCCACTGCCCTGCAACGAGGGGGGTCTTTGTGACGTTTGGAACCGGACCGTTCGCCCAGTTCACGTCGCCAACAATGGTCGAAAGCGAGGTGGATTTGATGGCGTCTATCGTCGCCATCGGATCATCGAGATCGGCGGACCGGGAGATTACGTCGCGCACCACCTCGAAGAGCGCATGCTTGAACCCAATCGGTTGAGTCCAGGGGCGTCCGGTTTCGGCGGTGAAGCCATCAGCCAGTGCCTTGGAGCTGTCACCAGTCAGCGAGGAACTGAAGGGGTGGGTAGGTGTCCACCAGATTTCCGAGGTCAGCCCGTCGCCGCGGTCTCCGAGGGATTCGATGACCGAGGGGAACAGCAGGGCCTTGCCGATGGTTACAACCTTTGGCCGGAATTCCTGTTGCGCAGCCTGCGCCCAGAATGTCGCGAAGTCTGGCGGGATCATGTTGCCGGTCACGATCTCGCATTCTGCCTCCTTGAAGGTCGCAATGTAGTTCGAGAAATCGTCGTTCAGGGGTTGGTACCGACCAGGATCGGTCAAGACGAATCCCGCCTCGGCCAACGGCTTGGGGAAGCCGAGTTCGGGGTGCCCCCAAGCATTTCCGTCAGCGTCGTTCGGAAACAGACCAGCCACCGACTTGGCTGCACCGGAACCGGTCCAGAGGTCGAGGAAGTTGGCGACCACGTCCTCCAGCCCCCAGAAGAAGTGGTACGTGTACTGGAAACCTTCCGCCGGATTTCCGTTTCGCCCAAAGAAATACGGCTGCCAGGGACAGTCCGTCGTAATGCACGGCACTTCGTTGACCTCGGCTTGGTCAGCAACCGGATTCGTCGTGTCCGGTGTTGATGCCGCCACGAGGATGTCCACCTCGTCGCCGAGAATGAGGTCAGCGGCGACCTCTGCGGCACGGTTCGGGTTTGATTGGCTGTCCTTGGAGATGATCTCGATGGAGTAAGTCTTTCCGTTGTTTTCGATCCCGCCGGATAGGGCGGCCTCAATGCCCTTCAGCACGAACTCGTCGGCTTCGGCAAATCCGGCCAAGGGGCCAGTGCGCGGGCTGACGTGCCCAACCCGGACTGTCGGGTTCGCGGCATAAGCTCGAGTGGACGCAAGAATCGCCGGGGCTGCAGCCGTCGCAGCCAAACCGCCAAGAACACGCCTTCTGGTTGATTTCAGTGTCATGGATCTTTTCCTCTCTGTCTGATAAGTTCAGTTGGGCAGAATTGCCTCCAGTTTCCTGAGATGCTCGGCCACGCGGGCTTTGGTTGCAGCCAAGTCATCATCGTTCCATTCACGGAATCCGGCGCCGGCAGCCATACCGGTGCGTCCCCGGTCTTGGAGGTCCTGCAAATAATCCGAGGGTTCCCCGCATGTTTCCAAATCGAAGAGAATCTGGGCGTGTATGTCCTGCGTGAGTTCGATCCCGACAAGATCGGCGTTCTCCAATGGGCCCAGCACCGCCAGCCTTCGGCCAAAACTCGCTTTCACCACATCATCGACGGCTTCAGCCGTGCAGATGCCGTTTGCCACCAGCGAAATGGCCTCTCTCCACATAGCATGTTGAAGTCGGTTGCCGATGAAGCCCGGGATATCCTTCTCAACTAGCACAGGGTTTTTTCCGGCGCCTTTCAGGAGGTCCAGCATCGCTTGCGCTCTGCTGGGGTCCGTCCATTCTGTTTTCACCACCTCGACAAGCGGGATCATGTGGGGTGGATTCCACCAGTGGGTGCCCAACGCGCGCCCGCGCGACCGAAGATCGCTCATGATCTTCGTGATCTGAATTGCCGAGGTGTTTGACGCCATAACTGCGGTGTCTGGTGCATGGTCTTCGATCGCGGCGAAGATTGATTTCTTCAGTTCCAGCTTCTCCGGCGCCGCCTCGAAGACGAAAGCCGCATCCCTCACGGCTGGGGGCAATGCATTGCAGAGTTCGATCCTGCTCATCGCCTCGGCAATATCGAGGTCCGTTGCCCTTAGAAGGCGCATGCTCGCTGAAATGCGTTCGGGAACCGATTGCAGCATCTCTTCAACGGGGTCATGGATGGAGACGAGCGATCCTGCCTTGGCAAATGTCAGGGCGATCCCGTGGCCCATCAGACCCGAACCTATGACAGCGATCTGTTGGTATTTGGTGATGGCTCAACCCGCTGTATAGCCGCCATCGGCGTAAAGGATATGGCCCGTGTAGAAATCTGAGGCATTGGAGGACAGAAACAGGAGCGGCCCGGCTAGATCCTCGGGCTCGCCCAACCGGCCTTTGGGAACACGGGTCAGGAAGCCTTTGCGTACTGCCTCGGCTTTGTCGCTGTCTTCAAACATCCAGGCCGTGAGAGGAGACCTGAAAACCGTCGGGGCGATCGCATTCACGGTGATTCCCGCTGGCCCCAGTTCGCAGCCCAGCGCTTTGGTTATTCCATCGACTGCGGCTTTCGAAGCACAATAGGCAGTGTATCCTGCAGGATGGCCCAAGAGTCCGCGGGCCGAGGACATAAGAACGATTTTCCCTCCATTGCCCTGGGCTTTCATCCGACGCGTGGCAGCCCGAGCCATCAGCCAACTCTGCGTGACATTTGCATCCATGATCGCGCCAAAGGTATCGGCCCCCATCTCGTCGATCTTGGCCACTTTGTTCATGCCTGAAGCGATGACGAGAATATCGATCCTCCCAAACGCCTTCACCGATTCCTCTATGAGCGCCTCGCAGGACGCTTCGCTGTCCGGTCGGGCATTGACCTGATGGGTTTCGCCTTTGCAGGCTGCCGCCACCTCAGCCAAGGCTTCAGCATTGCCCGAGGCAAGTACCACTTTGCAACCTGCACCCGAAAGACATCGAGCTGCAACAGCGCCGAATGCACCGGAGGTTCCGGTGATCAGTGCCACCTTGCCCGACACGTCAAAAAGTGAAAGAGGATTGTCTAGAGACATCGGCCTACTCCGGTCTCTTTCCGCCGGGATAGGGGATCACAACCAGCATTTTGCAGATGTGGTTGGTCCGGTTCTCGATCTTGCGAACCTCGCCCGGCTCAATGGTGCAACTGTCCATCGGTCCGAGAACTGTGTCCTCTCCATCGATGTTGACGGTCATCTCGCCTTCGAGAACGACATAGACCTTTTCGAAGGGGGTCGAGTCCGGACCCGCTCCCCCGCCCGGCAGGAACTGGGACAGCCCAATCCATTGGTTTTCCGGTCCGCCGTCCTCAAAGCCTTGCAACCGAAGCCCGGTGCCGCCCCAATGGTTTGGGGCGTCGTAGGTCTCGGCATCGGCGAAGCGCTTGACCAGCATCAGAAGTTCTCGCCAAGTTCGATGCGATAGTTTTGGTTCGGGTTCATAATTGCGACCAAGCGAATGATGCAACCGTCGCCGCGATCCCAATTCCAGGGAAAGAAGGCGAATGTGCAGCGCTTTCCGGTCACGCGATCAAGGTCGCCGCCAACGTTCTCTATGCCAAGGATGCCATTGGCAAAAAGCTTGTTGTGGACAGGTTCCCAATCCGGAAAGTCATCCTTCCAGGCGCGCCCGCCGGACCATTCCTTGTATTCTTCTTCAAGGTGCGGATGGATCGGTCCGTTGCGCTGAGGCCCAATGGCGGTGGCAAGCGGGTGGTCATTGGCTTGGGTGTCGTGCCCAACGACCTTCACGCCCTTCTCGACCATCCAGTCCGCAGCCGAGGGCACCAGTCCTGGGCAATACGGGAAATAGTCGCCGTCTTCATATTGCTTGTGCCAGCCGGTGTTGATTATCAGGATGTCGTTTTTCCGAATCGCGTGGCCGCAGGCCTTCTCCAGGTCGTCGCCGGTGATCGATTCCCATTTCCTCTTCGGAATGGAAACGACGATCCCAGACCCAAAGAAATGCGGCAACGGAACCTCGTCGATGAACGGTGTGCCTTGAATCACATGCGCAGGGGCGTCGATGTGCGTCGTGACATGCATGGTGGTGGTGATCGTTTGCGAGAGGACTCCGGACTTGGCCATGTAGTGCTTCCGCTCAATCGAGACATCGCGGAAGTACGGCCAGTTTGGGCACTGAAATCCGTACCTGTGGCTGAGATTCACAAACTCCAGCCCCATGTCGTTATCGTCGTTGTCTTGGAATTCAATCCCGCGAATGGTGACAGCCATCGTGTTCCTCCCAAAGCAGTCGTCTTTGTTCAGTGCAATTGTGCATATGTATCGCAATGCGGTCAAGCGTTGATTCACGATTGCTACCCAGATAAGCTAATCAACGGAAGTTCGCAGCCAATTCAGACGAAAGAAGAAATCGTGGGCGAGCAAGAAATAAAGAAAAATCAAGGTATTCAGGTAATATCCCGAGCTGCGGACATCCTTCGCCTGCTCGGGCATGAGACCAGCGGGCTCAGCCTCGGGCAAATTGCTCGAAGCGTGAAATTGCCCCGCTCTACGGTACAGCGCATTATCGAGGCACTGGCTGCCGAAGGTTTCGTTTCAAGAGAAAACGGTTACGGAGGAATCAAGCTGGGGCCGGGGATACAGAGCATAGCCCAAGCCGCAACTTCCAGCATGAGGAATCGCCTCCGCCTGCTGATGGAACGAATTTCGGAGGAGACTGGAGAGACAGTTGACTTGGCCGTCCTTGAGGGTGCCAAGATGCTTTTTATAGACCAGATTACGGGAAGCCAGCGTCTTCGCGCAGTGTCCAGCATTGGCGAAGTGTTTCCTCTAACCACGACGGCAAACGGCAAGGCCGCGCTGTCCTGCCTTGACCAAGCTCGCGTTTCCGAACTGGTTAATGCCGAGATCGAGAGGCAGGACAAAAGTTCTAGATCCTTGCCGGACCTGCTGACGGAAATCGAGGACATCAGGAATGGCTCGCTTGCCAGAGACGAAAATGAGCACACTGAAGGCATTTCGGCGTTAGGCTTCGCCACTCGAGATCAAGACGGTGAAATATTTGCCGTGTCTGTCCCGGTTCCAAGCACCCGGTACGAGCGCATAAAGAAAGATCTTTCGCAAAAGATTCTGGAGTTTCGGGGTGACTTTCTCGCTTAGCTTTTCGGATCGGGCAACGAGAGGATTTCAGAGATCGACTGGGCATTTGCACCCGACTCAACGCTTTGGTGCCAAGGACCTGGGCTGGCAATCCGGGCTATGGGTCATCACATTGTCTGGCGGTTGTCGATGGGTGGCTGCTACGCCTTACGGACACGGTCTTGCCCCCAAGGGCTCGGTTTCAGTCCTCGATGCGGCGCATCGGGTAGGGTCGGGGCCATCGCCTTCAGTACCGTTTCCGTCTCCACGGCCCGCCGTCCCATGGACCGGGACCGCGCCGCCAGCCAGTTAAACCGGCACCGCCGGTTCAGAACTGTTGGATCAGCTGTGCCTCTCGAAGCGGTTTCTGCGGTAGCTGCGGAGCTATGCGTTGGACCTCGCGGACGACGGCGAGTTCCGGACTGAAGCCGTTCAGGATGAAGCCGTGGTTGCGTCGACCCCGCACGGTCGGGCTGCTTGATGAAATAGGCAAGCAACACGACGACCGCTCAGAACGCGGTGAAGCCCAACAACACTTGCGGGAAGAAACTTGATGACAACCCTGAGCTAGCTAGAAGACCCGTCGCCTCAAGTCCCCGCGCGACCCAGGCGAAGTATGCGCAAGCGAGTGCCATCAGAATCTCGAAAACAATATTTGCCGTTCGTTGCGTTAGCATTTGCACTTTCCATGAACTGAAGGAAGGGCACCGGGACAGTGTGCTCCGACGCGGATTCGCGGCTGCTACTTGTGAAGTAGACCGAGGCCATCGAGGATTGATGAATAGAGGTCGATCCCCTGCTGCAGGCTTGCTTTTACGCTGTCTGAGTCCAACCATGTCGAGGTGATTGTCGCCGGAACCTTCGCCTAGTAGTCGTCAGTGTCGATCGCGTTTCAGCTGCCGCAACGAGTTTGTCCGTGATTGCTTGAAGCGTTCCCTCCTTTACCGCAAGACCACCGAAGATCCAGGCTCCCGCTTCCTTGCCGGGAAAGGCTTCCCCTGCGGTTCGAACACCTGGAAGGTCAGCCTCGAAATAGGGCAGGCGGTTGTTGTCAAGGATTATCAGTGCACGGACCTTGTCGCCGAATTGCTTTTTGGATGCGATCTGTCCCACGGCCACATCCACTTGGTCCCCCATAAGCCCGGTCATCGTGGCAGGAACTGTCTTCAGAGCAAGCGTCTTGAATTCCAAGCCGAATTCGCTTGCCAACTGCACGGCCGGCAAATTGGGCGGAGCACCAAGATTGTTTGCGCCGATGGTCAGCTTGTTTTCTCTGGCACCGTCAAGAAAATCTTCAAAAGTGGTGTATGGACTGCCAGCCCTGACATAGAGCGCATTGGACGCTGTCTAATCGGCAAAAAGTGGGATGAAGTCTTCTACAGGGTCATAAGGCACCTCTCGGGTGAGTGGCACGACCATGAAGGACGGCGGGGACCACTGGAATAGAGTGTAACCGTCAGCCGCAGCCTCGATCACGCTTACCGCTGCCGGGATGTGTGCCCCGCCAAGCTTGTTGATCACGTTTACCGGCACGCTCAATTCAGCGTTCAGACGGGCGTTGATGTCGGCATTGCCTCCCGCGGCAAATGACGAAATGATCGTTATTGGCTTGTGTGGATAGTTTTATTCGCTGTTGCTGCCGAATGGACGCCAAGCGCCAAAAGAGCGGCTGCGGCCAATGGTTTGAAATGGTTCATGAAGCCCTTCATGCTTCGTTGGGTTGATTGCGCCGATGTGGCGGAAAGTGATTGCATGCCCGCCAACCGACTCAAACCACAAAAGTTCTAGACTTACATACCTTTCATTCATGATTGGCACTTGTCAACCCCAACCGGTTTTCGTTACCCTTTGCGAAGGACCACTTCCCTGGCAGCCTGCGCAATCGAAAAGCTGTCGAGCCCAAACTTCTCCATCAAATAGGCAGTTGAACCCCCTTCACAGAAGGTATCTTGAACGCCTAAACGTCGGAAAGGCAAGCCAACTCCCGCGTCCGCCAATACTTCAGCCACTGCCGAGCCGAGACCCCCAATGATGCTATGGTTCTCTGCAGTGACAATCGCGCCTGTGGCCTGTGCCCTTTCAAGCACCAACTCCGAATCCAGTGGCTTGATAGACGCCATGTCGACGACTGAGGCATCAATCCCTTCGTCGAAAAGCTGGTTTGCGGCGGTTAACGCTTCGGGCACCTCAAGTCCCGCAGCAACAATTGTTACATCACCGCCTTCGCGCCGAAGCACGCCCCGGCCTGTTTCCAGTGTTTGCGCCTCGATCGGCGCCTCAGGCGGTTTTTCAGGGCGCTTCAACCGCAGATAGACCGGCCCCTCATGCTCAAGGGCGAGCTTGACGGCAGCTGCGTGATACTCGGGCCCGGAGGGTTCCAGCACCATCATATGCGGCACCGTCCGCATAATCGCGATGTCCTCGATGGCCTGATGCGAAACCCCCAAGATCGTCGCCACACCGGGCAGGAACCCAACGATTTTTACGGGCAGCTTCGGATAAGCAACCTGCATGGTGATCTGGTCAAAGCAACGCTTGGTTGAGAAGGCGCAGAAACTGTGCGTGAATGGAATCTCGCCCGATCTTGCCATGCCACCAGCGATGCCAATCATGTTTGCCTCGGCAATTCCAACGTTAAGAAAGCGGTCCGGAAACGTGTCACGGAAGAGATCTGTTTCAGTTGGCGGGGACAAATCCGCCGTCAGGCACACGATCCGAGAATCGTTCCGCGCAGCTTCAACGAGAGCATCCCCATATGACCGCGGGAGCGGTTTGAACGACCGGTTGATAAAGTCCGCAGCTTCGAGTTTCGACAGAGTGTTGGTCATGATGCCAGCTTTCGTTCAAGTTCAGCCTTGGCACTGTCGGCCACCTCGCCCGGGAATCGCAGTTGATGAAACATAAGTCCTTCCAGAGAGGACACACCTTTGCCCACCAGCGTATTTGCCTTGATAAAGCTTGGTTTTCCCTTGGTTGCTCGCGCATGGCCAAAAGCATCAAGAAGCGCGCCAAGGTCGTTGCCATCAACGTCTTGTACCTCAAAGCCAAAGCTCTCCATTTTTGCTTCAAGTGGCGCGAGAGACATCACCTTGTCCATTGGTCCGTCGGATTGCAGAAAGTTGTAGTCAACGATCGTACAGAGGTTATCAAGTCCCATGGCTCCGGCCAGCATGGCTGCTTCCCAGATCTGACCTTCCTGCATCTCGCCATCCCCAAGGATTGAATAAAAGCGAGAGTGCCGGCCTTGCCTCTTTGCCGCTAACGCACAGCCAACAGCCACCGAAAACCCTTGCCCGAGTGACCCGCAGGTCGCTTCGACACAAGGTCCCACACGTTCCGAGGCGTTGATTTCAAGCGGTGAGCCATCGGTGACGTACGTTGATAGCAGGCTTGTGTCGAAAAACCCGCGCTCGCCCAGTGTGGCGTAAAGAATCGCCGTATTGTGCGCCGTCGTCAGAAAGATGCGGTCACGGTCGGGCCAGGTCGGGTTGGCCGGGTCCAATGTTGCCTCGGCAAAGTACAATGCGGCAAAGATATCGGCTGCGCCGAGACCTTGCTGGACGTAGCCTTGTCCCGTCGACGCCACCATGTTCACGACGTGAAGCCGAAGGCGTGTAGCTATGCGCTCCAAGTCCTCAAGATTGCGTTTTGCCTTCCATGGCTCGGTCATCGTTTTCCTTTCTGAAGATCAACTCATCTGCTCTGGTGGTTTCGCGGCATCCACCCATTGTCATTAATTTGATCTTGAACAGCTGCATTTGGCGCAACAAGTGTTCATTAATGTGCTAGACTTCCATACCTTTCCGTTAAGCTGAGGAGTTAGTCAACATGAATCTTCTGTCGATGAAGCGACAGGCTGTGCCGCTTTATGCCGAGGTCGCGGCGGTACTGCGGCACCAGATTATGTCTGGTGAGTTGCTACCGGGCGCAAAGCTTCCTGCACTCAGCGAATTCACCGGGAAACTTGGTGTTGCGCGCATGACGATCAAGCAAGCCATGGACGCACTCCAAGAGGAAGGGCTTATAGAACGTCATGCTGGTCGGGGAACGTTTGTCCGTCAGGTCAAACTGCCCAAGCGTCACACGCTCAACATGCGGGCGGAGATTTCACAGCTTCACGCCATGGTTTCTCAATTTGAAGTGTCCGTTGTGGACGGAGACAGAAACTACAAAATTTCCGAGGTAGACGGTCGCGTGTTTTGTTGCATGAATCGAATCCATGCACGGGACGAAAAGCCATTTTGTCGAGTTGACCTGCGATTGGACAACGGGGTTTTTGAAATGGCACCTGACAGGTTTGCGAAAGAAATCGTGGTTACGGTGTTGAAGGATGTCGGCGTTTCAGTTGCGCGGGCCCGTCAGCGAGTGACAATCGCCTATGCCGATTTTGAACTCGCGCAGGCACTTGAAATAAGAGTTAACTCTCCGGTGTTCCGGGTTTTTCGAGAGTTTTTTAACGGCGAGGGAAAGCTGATTTATTCGGCTAACCTGATCTACCCGGGGGACCTGCTAGAGTTTGAGATCGAGTTTGCGATTGACGCGGATGCCTGATGTCACTGAGCAGGAACTTGGAAGACGGCGCAGGTCTTGCTCCGTTCCATTGACCGCAACTCGTAAAGCAGATCGCTGGCTGCTGGACGAAGCCCTTTTGCTCCTTGCTCTCTTCTTCCGTACCAACGGGAAAACGGGCAACGTCTTGGCCCAGTTCGACCCGGCAATTGTGGAATTATAGCACTCACTCGCTCCACGGGACAGTGCCGTGCACCGGAATCCCGACTGCCAAAGTTCGGCCGGCCGAAAACTGGTAAGTTGTTTGACGTCAGTTCCTGTGGGTTTGCATGCGATTGCCTGCTCTGCTTGGGTGCTGTGGCTGGCCCCGTGGAAACGGCGAAGATCCAACTGCATTTTCGGTCCAGAGGGGGTGATCAGTTCGTTGCGATGCCCGAGTTGCATAGTGACGAAGCGATCGATAGCGACTCGCGAGCTGACCGAGTTTCACGAGAGTGTGCGAGTCGGCGAGCTCGACCTGCGAGGAGGAGTTCACAGGCCAAATGCATTCCATTGACACCAACAAGTCGGGTGGGAATTGGGCATTCTGGTGACTGCCGTGCTCTGCAGAGCCTTGCTTGGCCGCAAGACGTCCGACAGCGCATCGTCGCTAGGGTGCTCAATCTTGGGGGCCAGTCGAGCTGACCCCGCGAGCAATGTGGACCGCGGAGCTCGTTGTTGATGATCACGCCTAGACGTTGCTGACGCCATCTCCGTGCGTTGGCAACTCCACGGTTTGCCCGACGAGCGTCTTCAACGGACCCGCCGTTTCATATGTCCTGAACCAGAATGCCTCTTGACAGAGGACTTTACTCGGGATATTAGTTCGTAAGGTTTCCGAACTAACAGGTGCGCAGTGAACACTGGATTCGGATCGTCGCGGCGAACGTCACTCTTCGGAGTGATGCAGATCATATTGCGCCACGGACCGATTTCCAGAGCGAGCATCGCCAAGCAGACAGGGTTGTCCAAGCAGACTGTTTCCGAAATCGCGTTAAAGCTCGAAGACGGCGGATGGATCAGAAAGCACGGGCGCACGAGTGGCCATGTGGGCCGTACCGCAACCACATACGATGTTGTCCGGGAAGCAGCATGCATATCGACTGCGGATTTGGGTGGCACTTACGCAAAAGCAGCGATCGCCGATCTTGCCGGCAATATCATCAACGAAGTGACCGAGCCGACGGATCGGCGGGGTGGCGTTCATGTTGCCGAACAGATCGCTAGGCTCTGCAACGAGGCGGCCGCCCGGCGGGCGATCGAATTCAAAAGGGTCAGGCTCGCCGTTGTCGGCGTTGCGGGAGTGCCGGACTCGGCATCGGGTCGGGTGAAATTGGCGCCGAACATTCAAGGCTTGGACGCCATTGATTTCCGTGCAGCGCTTTCGGATCGGCTGGGTTTGCCTGTGCATCTGGAGAACGATGTCAATCTCGCCATCTTGGGCGAACATTGGAACGGGCGCGGATCGGAGGACGATGACTTGGTGTTCATTGCTCTCGGCACCGGGATCGGAGCTGGAATCATGGTGGGCGGAAATCTTGTCCGTGGAGCCGAAGGGGCCGCCGGCGAGATCGCCTACCTTCCAATCGGCGCGGATCCGTTCGAACCGGAGTCCGTAAGGGTCGGGGCGTTGGAACGCGCAGCCGGATCGCTTGGAATAATTGATCGCTTCCGTGCCTTGTCGGGCAAAACTCTGAGCGTGCCCGATGTGTTCGCCGCCGCTGCAGACGGCAGTCTGCACGCTAACGCCGTTCTCGATGAAACGGCCCAGCACATCGCGTGCGCTGTAACAGCGGTCTGCGCGATCATGAATCCCGCCAAGGTCATTCTCGGCGGTTCGATCGGATTAAGGCCCGAATTCGGGGAGCGCGTGCGCAAACTGCTTCCAAAATGCGATCCGATCCAGGTCAGGATTGAAACTTCCGCGCTTGGCAGGCGCGCCGCGCTCGTCGGTGCATCTGCCGTCGGTTTCAGGATGCTGCACGAGATGCTCTTCTCCGATGGCGTCCGGGAACTGCGCGGACGCATCTCGCGAATGAACGACACCATGCACTCCACGGCAGCCCCATGAAAGATATGGCACGTTTGGCGAGGTCACTTTCCAAACATGCGGATACCGCCGCTGCCATCCGTCATTTGCGCAAGGCGGTATCTTGCGAGAGCGTCACCGGCAACGAAGCCGGTTTTGCCGCATTTCTGAATGAGCGGATGGCAACGGCGGAGATGTGCCCGCAGTTGGATGAATTCCTTCCCGGGCGGCCGAACGTGTGGGCGGAGCGAAAGGGGGTCGGTGGCGGGCCGCGTCTTCTTTTCATGGGCCATACGGATACTGTGCATGTCGGCGGATGGCGGGAGCGCTGGAAAGGCACTGAGCGGGAAGATCCGTTTGGAGGTGCCATTGTCGACGGAGCGCTGTGGGGCCGCGGCGCGGCGGATTTGAAGGCTGGGATATGTGCCTCCCTTGAAGCCGTGAGCCTTCTTGATCGGGCCGGCGTTCGATTGCGGGGAGACATTGCTTTCGCGTTCGTGGGGGACGAGGAGAGCGGGGAATCGGGAATCGGCGTCAGCGCAGGCGCAAGAGACTATGCTGCCCGCGTGCTTGCCGGAACTGTTCCGCGACCGGATTTTGCGATCTACACGGAGCCGACGGGCCTGTCAGTCTGCACGGCGCAGATGGGATTCTTCATTGCCGACGTGACGGTGACCGGCAGAACGGCGTATTTTGGCGTTCCCGAGAAGGGCGTCGACGCCCTCAGAGCAGCGCATCGGGCGCTGGCCGCCGTCTGGAAGCATTCCGACGCGATCGGCGGCGCGCCGCCGCATGCGCTGGTAGGAAAGCCCTTCGCTCTGGTGACGGAAATCAGCGGTGGCGGGTACATCGCCGTTCCTGGCGAGTGCCGCTTTTCACTCATACGGAAGCTGAATCCCGGAGACTCGATCGACGAGGCGGCGGCTAGGCTGGAAGTGGCACTCGCGTCGGCGCTAGATCCAATGGAAGGAATCGAATTCGAAATCACGTATCCTGCCGGCAGGGATCACGATCTCGGCGGAACGCCGGCCGAGATCGACCCGGCAATGCCCGCGGTCGGACTTCTTGGAGATGCGCTTTCAACTGCGCTGCCGGGATGCGGTGCGGTCGCCGGTGCGCCGTATTGGTCCGAGTCGGCTTTTCTTGTCAATCAGATCGGCTGTCCGGCGGTCTACTGCGGACCCGGAGACATAACCCACTGCCACACCGTGGAGGAGCGGGTGGAAATTGCTGAATATCTGGCATGCATTGTGGCCTTTGCTGCATTCATTGCCGGTTACTGCGGCACCGAGAGTGCATAGCGGTGCCGAAACCCAAACAAAGGAGGGAATTGACATGCGCATCAAAACAACAACCGCGGTTGCAGCGTTTGCGACGCTTGTTTCCGCTGGAATGGCGCTCGGTCAAACGATCGGCCCGGCAGGGGAAGCGGCAACGCCTTCGGCAGATGTGACCGTTCCGGCCGACAGTGTCGAAGCACTGCGCGGTGGTGGCTACAAGGCGGCACTGCTCTGGCACGACCAGTCAGATTTCGTGAACGCAGTGACGGCTGGGGCCAGCGACGAATTCGAACGTTTTGGAATCGAGGTTGTCGCTGTCACGAGTGCTGGCTTCGACGCTGCCAAGCAACTCAGCGACATTGAAACGTCGCTGGCCAAGGAACCCGACATAATCCTTGCCTTGGCGCTTGATCCAGTGGCCGCTGCCGCCGCGTTCTCGGCGGCGACAGAGGAAGGTGTCAGGCTTGTGCTGCTTTCCAATCCGCTTCAGGGCTTCGTGCACGGGAAGGACTATGCGGGCATTGTTACTGATGATCTTTTTCAAATGGGAAAGCAGGCTGCCGACGCGCTGGCTGCCGCGATGGGGGGCAAGGGCACGGTTGGCTGGGTCTTCCACGATGCTGAGTACTACGTGACCAATCAACGCGACAACGCGTTCAAGACAACCATCGAGAACGATTATCCCGGATTGAAGATCGTGGCGGAGCAGGGCATCGTCGACCCGGCGCGGGCAGAGGACGTTGCGAACGCCATGATGCTAAAGAACCCCGACATCGGCGGAATTTACGTCACTTGGGCTGGGCCGGCCGAGGGAGTTCTTGCTGCTCTGCGGGCTAACGGGAACATGTCCACCAAGGTTGTAACCCTCGACTTGTCAGAACCCGTGGCCCTCAACATGGTCAGGGGCGGAAACGTTGTCGCGATCATCGCCGATGAGGCTTACGAGCTCGGACGGGCGATGGCAGCAGTCGGCGCCAGAGCGCTGGCTGGTCTGGACTCTCCGCCATTCGTCGTGGCTCCCGCGATTACGATAACGGTGGACAATGTTGCCGACGGCTGGATGAAATCCCTTAACAGGGAAGCGCCGCAGAGCGTTATCGAGGCGGCGAACTGAGTGCGGCGAAATTGCGCCTGGCGGTCGGACAGCCCGCCAGGCTCTCTTGGTCGGCGATGCTCGACGGGACAGGTCTGACGATGGCGACAATTGCGGCCTTGACGGTGTCTGGCTAGTCTGGACGGATTGTGCGTAATGAAGCAAGCCATGGATATCGTGCGTGGCGCGGACCTGCAAAAGTACGTCGTTTATCTCGGATTTCTGATGATATTCCTGTTCTTCGCCGGCACCCTCCACGATGAAGGCTTCCTCTCCAAGCGGAACCTTGTCAATATTGTGCTTCAGACCGCTCCCGCCACAATAATGGCGATCGGCCTCGTCTTTGCCCTGTCTGCAGGTGAAATCGATATTTCCTTCGGCTCGATCGTCGCAGTCGCGGCATTGTCGGCGGCGGTTGTCATGCAGGACTTGCCTGCGGCTTTCGGGGTGGCCGCAGGGCTTGGCGCCGGAATTGCGATCGGTGCCCTGAACGGCGCGCTTGTCGCCTATCTCAAGTTGCCGTCGTTTCTTGTGACCCTTGGCACGCTTGGACTTTTTGCAGGCGTTGCCCGCGCGATGACCAATCTGCAGTCCGTGGCCGTCATAAATGAATTCTTCACGGGCTTTTTCGGGTCCGGGTCGGCAGGGGGCGTTCCGTCGCTTGTGATTTGGACGCTGGCAGCGGTGGCGCTGGGCCATGTCATGTTCCGGGAAACCCGTTTCGGGGCGCACGTGGTCGCGACAGGCGACAACGCCCGCGCCGCTCAAGTGTCTGGAATCAAGGTTCCGCGAATTCGATTTCTGGTCCTGACAATCAGCGGCGGATGCGCAGGGCTTGCGGGACTGCTCTACGCGGGGCGCATTCAAGCCGCGAAGTACACGCTCGGCGAAAGCGATCTGATGACGGTGATCGCCGCCGTCATCGTTGGCGGAACTGCACTGACCGGCGGCCGAGGCTCCGTTATCGGTGCATGCGTCGGTTCGCTGATGATGGGAATGCTGAACAACGGCCTGATCCTAATGGGCTTGACCGTTTCCGAGCAGATGATGGTGCGGGGCCTGATAATCTTGGTCGCGGTCGCTGTGTCTCTCCGCGACTTGGAAAGATAAAGGGAGAAACGCGAATGTTTCTGGATGTCCTTCGTCGCCGGAATCCCCAGTTCGTTGAAGCTGCGATCGAACTTCATCAGGCAGGCCGAATTCCAGCGAATTCGTACGTGCTGGATTTGGATGCGATCGAGGAAAACGCCCGTCTGTTCAAGTTGGAGGCGGACCGTTGCGGATTGAAGACCTTCGCGATGACGAAGCAGGTTGGACGCAATTCCGGCTTCTGCAAGGCATTGATTCGAGGAGGAATTGACAGCGCCGTCGCGGTCGACATGGCATGCGCATACGCTTGCAAGCGCACCGGACTGGAAATCGGGCATTTGGGACACCTTGTGCAGGTGCCTCGGCACGAGGCGGGGGCCGCCGCTGCTCACGTGCATCCAAACTATTGGACCGTGTTCAGCCTGGAAAAGGCCGTCGAGGCGGCGGAGGCGAGCGCAGCGACTGCGCGGCCGCAGGCGGTGCTGGCGCGTGTCACGGCCGAGGATGACATATTCTATCGCGGCCACGAGGGAGGCTTCGATGCCGCCTCAATCATTGAAGCGGCTGATGACATTCACGCGCTGGACGGGTTGCGGTTCGCCGGAATCACGACGTTTCCGGCGTTGCTGTTCGACGGCAAAACGAACAAGGTCATTCCCACCCGCAATCTTTCAACTCTTTCCTCGGCAATGGGCCGGCTACGCCGGGCCGGTTGGAATGACTTGGAAATCAATGCTCCTGGAACCACTTCGTCAGCAGTGCTCGACGTCCTTGCGGATGCAGGCGCTACCCAATGCGAGCCCGGGAACGGGCTGCACGGCACAACACCGCTCCATGCTGTCAACGATCTGCCCGAGACGCCGGCGGTTCTCTACTTGACCGAGGTTTCCCACGTTCATGCAGGGAAAGCCTACTGCTTCGGCGGCGGACTGTACATTGATCCAGTTTTCCCCGGATACGACGTGAAGGCGATCGTGTCGTCGGAACCGACCACGGCCTCTCGCACTCTTGCAAGCGTCGAAATTCCACCGCCGTCCGCCATAGATTACTACGGCATGGTGGATGTTTCAGAAACGCCCAGTCCCCACGCCGGTGCCTCGGTCGTGTTCGGGTTTCGTGGACAGGCGTTCGTGACGCGCGCGCATGTGGTTGGAGTGGCCGGGCTTTCAAATGGAATCCCAGTCGTTGAAGCGGTCGAAAACTGCTTTGGCGAGCCGTCGGCGTGGTGCGGCCGGACATGACTTCAATGGTCGCGCAGTCCCAATCCTCTGAGTGTCCCGTTCTTTCGCTGCGGAACATCCAGAAGAAGTTCGGCGGCGTGACTGCGGTTCACAACTTCTCGATGGACATCAATGCCGGCGAAATCGTTGCGCTTGTGGGCGATAACGGGGCAGGAAAGTCAACTCTAGTGAAAATCGTCTCCGGGGTTCATCAACCGACTGCGGGATCCATTCTTCTGGACGGCTCGACTGCCGAATTAGCTGATTCCAGCACCGCCCGCGACAACGGCATTGAAGTGGTCTACCAAGACTTGGCGCTGGCGGACCAGCAGCCGGTCTACATGAATCTTTTTCTGGGCCGCGAACTTCGCTGCCCCCCGTTCGGACTGCTCGACCGGCGTCGCATGATAGCGGAATCCCAAAAGCTGGTTGCGGATCTTGAAGTGAAGATACCGTCCGTTCGATCCTCGATCCGCGACATGTCTGGAGGCCAGCGCCAGGGGGTCGCCATCGCTCGCGCTACGCGCTACGCGAAAAAGCTCATTCTCCTCGACGAGCCGACGGCGGCTCTCGGGGTGGCGGAAACCAGCAAGGTCGAGAACATCGTCCGTTCGCTCAAGGTCAGGAACTTGGCGGTGCTCATTATCAGCCACAGCTTGGACCAAGTTTTTCGGCTAGCGGACCGGATCTGCGTGCTCAGGCATGGCCGGCAAATCGGCATCAGGAGCGCTGGAGATGCGAGCAAGAACGAAATCGTTGCCATGATCACTGGTGCCGATTGATTCAGGATGCTTTCATCGCGGCAGAGCGATAACCACTATGCCCGGGAGATTGCGGAAATCCCGGCTGCTGCTGAGCGCTTGATTTCGAACGGACTCGAGCAATTCCTGAGCGAGGGGCGACGCATCGCCGAATTGAATCCCCGGGTCATCGTTACCTGCGCTCGGGGAACTTCGGATCATGCCGCCACGTATTTCAAATATCTAGTCGAATCCCGGATCGGCATCCCCGTTGCGTCGATTGGGCCGTCGGTCGCGTCGGTGTACAAGGCGCCACTCAAACTCTCGGGTGCCGTCTGCGTTTCGGTCTCGCAATCGGGAGCTAGCCCCGATCTGGTGGCGCTGCAACGGCAAGCGGGCGCTGGCGGCGCGAGATCGATTGCCGTTGTCAACAATCTTGAATCCCCCGTCGCGATTGAAGCGCAATCCGCGATTCCAATTCACGCCGGACCCGAGCTTGCGGTTGCCGCCACGAAATCGTTCGTGAACAGCTTGATAGGGCTGTGCGGAATTTTCGCCGGAGTTGTGCACAGCACGAAGTTGCCTAGGGCCTTGCGGAGACTTCCGGAGGCTCTTGATCAGGCGCTGGAATGCGACTGGTCGCCCGCATTGGCGCCGCTTGCCGATGCGTCGTCGCTGTTCGCGATCAGTCGGGGTCCCTCATTCGCGGTTGCGCTTGAAGCTGCGCTGAAGTTGAAGGAGACTTGTCGGATTCACGCGGAGGCCTGCAGCGCTGCCGAAGTTCGCCATGGGCCTGTCAGTTTGGCCAGCTCTCGTCTTGCAGCTCTCTGTTTTGTTCCCTCGGATCGTGGCCGCGAAAGCGTACTTGATTCCGCCATGGTGCTTCGTCGCGCAGGCGCGGCGGTTTTTCTGGCGGGCGGGCCGGAAGGCGCGATGCAGACCTTGCCGGTCCCGGTTCCGCCGTGTGGCGTCTTGACACCGATTTGCCATGTGGCGAGCTTTTACAAATTCTCTGAATCCCTTGCTGCGTATCTTGGAGAGGATGCCAATGATCCGCATTTGCTGACCAAAGTCACTCGGACGGTCTGATTTTCCAGACAGCGATCGGCCACCCGAATGTGCTTCGGAATCGAACGTGATGCCGGTTGAGTTAGCGATGACCGATGTTTGCAAATCGCTCAAGGCCAGAACGCGTAGACCCGCGGCTGCATCGAGGCTGGACCGGCGATCATTCCTCAAGTTCGCAACATCGGCTTGCCGGCGCAAATTGCCACGCGTGATTGGGTAGTGCGAGATTTGGCGAAGCAAGACTGTTGTGCAATGCGCCCTCCGTCCATGGATCATGTCATGCTGAAAGAGCTGCAAGCGCTTGTCATGGTGTTCGATTGAGGGAGAGACCGATGGATTTCTTCATTGGAGTAGTGGCCGAGTGCGTGAAACCCGACAACGCGCTGGCTGGGATGTCACCTAATGATCCGGGTTTTCCTTCTGGGCCAGTGGCACTCGCTGTCGGACCGGGAACCGATCAAGAGAGGGCAATGCCACACAGCTCGGCAACCATAAAGTCCGACAAGAGGGCCGGAGAGGTCGAATTGCAAAATTCGACCTCCAGCGTGCACTTCGATGGTGCCCCCCTTCCATAACGTTTCGACAAACCGGCGAGTGCGTCTTGGCTTGACCCGCAGGTGATTATGATCGACAAGGACAACCGTGTTTCCTTTGTCATTGAACGTTCGAATGGAAAATTGCGCCCTTTGCTCGCCAACCAGGATTGACAAAGACCGAATCCTTGCCGGATCTAGGGTCAATCCTGAAAAGATTGACTGCTGACAGCAGGTTGTGGTCGGCATGACATTCAACTGCTATTTCAGCTGTTTTTTCCGCATTTACAAGCGTGGCCGAAATGAATCGGGCACCATCATCCCATCGGGCAACTTCCACGCGTAGGCCGCCATGGTGCATAAATGACTTCGATGGTCGTCGCGGCGTCCTCTGCACAGGCGGACCCAAACGTCGTAATCAAGCCCAAGGCGGCAAGGGCGTGACGAGTTCGAATTTGCATTCCGTGTTCCTTTAAATTGACGATGCCCCTCTAGCACCGAGGGCATCGTGGTCGCTTAGCCTCCTTCAGGGTCGCCATGGTATCGTTGCCGGAACAGGCATCGCCTTCGCTGTATTTCGGGCGACCTCACACTCTTTGGGAGTCTTTCGGATTGCAGCCCGAGAGGGCGCAATGCATTTTTGCATACCTGTTTCCAATTCCAATTGCGGAGCTCCGCGTCGGCCGCTGAAGCTAACGGGCGCGAGAAATTTGTCGACTTGAAGGTTTAATTTTCTTGACATTTTCAAGCTCTTTTTTTGTTTGCGGTTTCAATTTGTTATCCTTAACGTTGTTAGGTCTATCGGGCACTCCTTCATCCGAAGTCTTGATCAGGTGGAAGATTCTTGACCGGTCCTCCGCTCTTTTTCACCCCGGCTCGTTGACTTGGAACGAAACCGGTTTTGACGTGAGTACCGCCAAAAACAACTCACCGACATGTTCGGGCTGTCGAGCGCGTGGACCTGATGTAACCAGCCTGCCGGCTGCAGCAGAATCTTGCCGGGGTTCGACGTGATCGAAACGCCACGCGCTTCGCGAGCCTTCGGATAGATATCGCAATCCGAGCTTTCCAGTCTGAACCAGCAGGGCTGGTAGTTGTTGTAGCCCTTCATCGGATAGAGCACAAATCCTCTTGGAACGCATTGCATCTTGAATGACAGCAGCAGCCTCAGGAATGCCATTTTGCGAGCCATAGCTGCCGAGGAGTGGAATTCGTCGTCAAGTTCGTTGACTTCGACGGCGATGTCCGGTGTGTTGGTGGACCGATCATTTGGGCAGTGGCCGTGTTTTCGACCGCTAGCAAGGACCTGAACCTGACAATTCTTTAAACTTGGGCTGGCGTAATCGAGCAAACTGCGACACGTGTCTGCCTCTCCAAGGCTAGTGCGGTTTGCCCAGACACTGGGGCTAGTTGCCGTTACTGCGCCGGCCCCGAGTTTGAACCTGCGCTTGGATGCGTTGCTACCGCGGGTTTTGGGGCGTTCTCGTCAATCGGCAGCGAGTCGGAATATCGAAGTCAAACGTGCGGTGCTAGAGCAACCCAGTTCTTTGATGGGGTGTATTGCCGAGGTATACTGGGTGAGGGGATCGAGTCGGCAGCGAGGCATGCAGCAGGTCCGAATACTTGATTTGTCTGCGGGCCCTTGATCGAACGACATCGAAAGGAGAACACGAAATGATTTCAGGATCATGCCTATGCGGTGCGGTGCGGTATAAAGCCGCCGTCGCGCAGCCGGTTACCGCTTGCCATTGTACGCAGTGCCGGAAGACGAGCGGCCACTATTTTGCCGCAACAGAAGTACCGAACAATGAAATTCAAATCGTCAAGGATGAAGGGCTCGCATGGTACCGGTCCTCGCCGAAGGCGCAACGCGGGTTTTGTGCAAAGTGCGGATCCAGCCTGTTCTGGAAATCGGATGATGGAGATACGGTTTCGGTTGCGGCGGGTACTATCGACGGGAAAACGAATCTGCGCATTAGGGCGCACATCTTTGTTGCCGACAAGGGCGACTATTACGAGTTAATCGACGGCGTGCCGCAGAAGAGCATCACGTAGCAAGTCGCGAGGACCGCCCGGCAAGACCCCCGGCAATCAAGTAATGAATCTGTGCGGAATATCAGTCAAATCGGCTATCGATACGCGTAGCTCAAGAATTCAAAACAGCCTTTCATTTGGCGCATGACGTGCTTCAAGGCCCCAAAATATAGCGGTCCGCCATAATGGGCTGTGGTTTTTGATTGTCGGAAGCCCGGCAAGCACGCTTCCAGCCTCTTCTGCCGGACAAGATGTACGGTGTTCTCCGGGTCGATGACCTACGCGTTATTTCGGGCATCATCCATGTTGTTCGCAGCGGGTTGGCGTGACGTGATGCGCCGCCTTGCCATGGCCTGTCCAAGAAGCGGCTCTTTTACCCGCATCGGATCACTAGGGCGGATTCAACTCCAAGTTGCACGAGGTCTGCGACGGCGACGGCAACCCCCTGACATTGTTGCTCTTCGATGGTCAAGCCAGCTACTGCCGCGGGGCTACGACCCCCGTGCCTGCTCTGCCGAACACCGATGCCCTAGTCGCCGACAAGGGCTGTGAAAGCGACCGCTTTCGCGAGGCTCTGGCTAACCGCAAGATCACGTCCTGCATTTCCCCCGTCCCTTACAACGCCAAACTCTGCAAACAGTGCAACCTCATTGAGAGCATGTTCGGCAGGCTAAAGGATTGGTGCCGCATCGCTGGAAACACCGCTTGCGGTGCTGGCAAAGCGTCAATTTTCCAAAACCAGTCCCGAAATCGAAGGTGCCACATGCTCGACAACCATCGTCATGAAGAAATCCATCCAGTTCTCCGTCGCTGCATGTCACGACAACTCTCAGAGCCTGCAACCTCCAAGTTCATGACCGGAGCAGTGCATTTCGCAATAGTCTTGGATCATCAATTTTGTGGTTGGCGCCACGCCTTTCTTCCCTTCGCCGACAGGTTTCTCATCCGTTCGTGCGCAGATCTTCCAAAATCATGTCACTGGCCTTTTCGCCGATCATTATCGCGGCCGCGTTCGTATTGCCCGATACTATCTCCGGCATGATCGAGCAATCGGCAACCCGCAGGCCATCGATTCCCCTGACCCGCAGCCTTGCGTCGACGACCGCGTCTGGCCCTTGGCCCATCTTGCAGGTTCCCGTCGGATGAAAAATTGTCGTCGCTGTACCTCTTACCCAGTCAAGCAGCTCGTCGTCAGAAACGACATCGGGTCCCGGTTGGAATTCCGACAGGATCATTTTCGACACCGGTTCCGTTTCGGCGATCTGCCTGGCAATCTTCACCCCTTCCACGATGGTGCGGCAATCCGTTACCGTTGCCAAGTAGTTCGGGTGGATTACCGGATACTCCAGCGGGTTCGGGGACTTCAAAGCAATTTTCCCCCTGCTCTCCGGTCGCAATTGGCAGACCGACGACGTGAACGCCGAAAACCCGTGCACTCCTTTCCCCACGCTGTCCGCGGACCATGGCTGCACATGGAATTGAATGTCCGGTGTCGCCACATGCTCCCCTGTTCGCAAGAAGCCGCTGACAAAGCTTGCCGCCATGGTCATGGTTCCGGTTCGGCGGAAAAAGTATTCGGTTGCCATGCGGGTTTTGGCGACCAAGCTTCGTGCGTCGTCGTTCAAGGTGCGTTCGGTGCATTTGAACACGACCCGCGCCTGCAGATGATCCTGAAGGTTTTTCCCGACTCCGCGAAGATCGGCGGCGGCTTCAACGCCGACTGCCTGAAGCGCGTCCGCGTCGCCAATTCCGGAATGCATTAGAATGTGAGGCGAGCCGATCGCGCCGGCGGCCAAGATAACCTCGCATCGCGCCTTGGCGATGCGCTCACGTCCCGACTCGTCGACATAAACCGTGCCAACGGCCCGTTTCCTATCCAGCAGCACCCGTTTGACGAGCGCACGAGCGACGATTCGGAGATTCGGGCGCCGCTTCGCCGGATTCAAGTAAGCGACCGCGGCACTGCATCGACGTCCGTTGTGGGTCGTGATCTGGAAATACCCGATGCCTTCCTGTCTTGCCCCGTTGTAATCGGGATTGAATTCGTAGCCGGACGCGATTGCTGCTTTGAGCCACGCATCGCAGATTCTGCGGCGCACCGGCATCTCCGACACTTTTAACGGCCCGGCTCCCCCATGAAACTCGTCTTCGCCGACCTCGAAGCACTCGGCTCGCTTGAATAGCGGCAGCACATCGTCCCACCCCCAGCCGGCATTGCCCATCTGCCGCCACCTGTCGTAATCCTCCGGTTGCCCGCGTACGTACAGAAGCCCGTTGATCGAAGACGACCCGCCGAGCACCTTCCCGCGAGGCCAGTCGATGCTCCGGTCGTTCAGACCGGCGTCGGGCTCGGTACGGAAGCACCAGTCGATCGAAGGATTGTGCATTGTCGCGAAGTATCCGACAGGTATATGAATCCAGGGATTCAGGTCCCTGCCACCCGCTTCAAGCAGCAGAATCCTGCTCTTGCCGCCCTCACTGAGCCTATTGGCCAGTACGCAACCGGCGGACCCGCCGCCGACGATGACGAAGTCGAACGCGTCGGTTTCCGGCATGCAATTCTCCCTATTGGCCGTAGATGAGCGCCGGCAGCCAGAGGGCGAGTGGCGGGAAGATGAACACGAGCGCCAAGCCGATCAGCTGAATGGCCATGAACTGGAGCATGCCCTTGTAGATGTCTGCCAGATCCCAGCTCGGAACGACCCCTTTCAGAAAGTACGCCGACAACGCCACCGGCGGACTGAGCCATGCGGTCTGAAGATTGACAGCGACAAGGATTCCGAACCAGGTAAGGTTGATGCCTAGATGGTCCAGAGCCGGAATGAGGATTGGCACGATGATCAAAACGATGGGCACCCATTCGAGCGGCCAGCCGAGAAGGAAGATCAGGGCCATAATGATGATCAGTACCAAGGTCGCGGAGAGCTCCCACTGCAGAAGCAGCTCCGTAAGCATTGTCGGCGTCCCGAGGCGCGAAAACACCGCGCCGAAGAAATTCGATGCTGCGACGAGAAATAGGATGAGGACGGCTATCTCAAGTGTCTTTATGAGGGCGTCGTATAGCCGGGCCCAAGTAAGTCGACGGTAGCAAAGCGCTAGCACGATAGCCCCAAATGCCCCGCATCCGGCACCTTCCGTCGGCGTTGCCCATCCGAACAGAATCGATCCCAGCGCGAACGCCACAAGCCCTGCCGGCGGAACGAGTCCCATGAAAAACTCGTACCAAAGGTCCGAAAAGAAAAAGCCGACTGGCCGGGTGCGTTTCACCCAGCGCGCCGCCGCGAACATCAACCCCGCCCACCCCAGCGGTAAGGCAAGCCAAGACAACGGGAAGATGCCTGTGAGCGAACCGGAGAGCGCGAGGAACAGCAGGACGAAAAGAAATAGAAGCGACGCGATGACGAGAACCGCTTCCAGCCAGTAGTAAGGCGATGTCCTCGGTTGCTGTTCGGCTGGGAGTATCGGACCCAGCGCCGGATTCAGCCGGCAACGCACCATCGCGTACCCCGCGTAGAGGGCTGCCAGCATGATGCCCGGCACAATGGCGGCGGCAAAAAGATCCGTCACGGGAACCTCGAGTACGGGACCCATGACCACCAGCATGATGGACGGCGGAATGAGAATCCCTAGCGTGCCGCCTGCAGTGATCGTGCCAGCCGCCAGCCTGGTGTCATAACCCGCTTGGTTCATGGTCTTGGACGCCATGATGCCGAGTATCGTAACTGAAGCTCCGACTATTCCCGTCGCTGCGGCGAAGATTGTCGATACAAACAGTACGGCGAGGTACAGGGATCCTCGGGTCCGAGACAGCATGAGTTGAACGGAAGCGAAGAGTCGCTCCATCAGTCCCGCCTGTTCCATCACAATGCCCATGAACACGAACAGCGGCACGGCGGCTAACGTCTGCTCCATCATCACGGAATTGAACTGAAGGGTCTGGAGATAAAACACGAGGTGACCGCCGATCCCCCAGGCACCGAAAACGAAGCCTAGGAAAATCAAGGTGAACGAGATCGGAAAGCCCACGAATATCGCGAACAGCATCACAGCGATCATCAGGACGCCGATCAGCTCGGGTGATGTGCCTGCCAAGCCGCTTGCGTCGACTAGGGCCGACCACCATCCGCCGAAAGGTACCGTCTCCGGGAAAAAGGCGCTCAGAAAAATCGTTGCTAATGCCGCCAAGTACAGCGGAATGAGTCTGATGAACTTCCTTGTCCGGTCTGGTCCCATGTCGTGCACAGCCCGGAGAAGCTCCGCGACGCCCTGAAGAATAAGAAAGAAGGCGCCGACAGGCATCGCCGTCCGCGCCGGTGCGAGCGGCGCCATCAGCGTGGTGTCCATGGTCCGCTCCCACTTGACCCACGCGTTGATTGTGTAATCCAGGGAAATCCAGAAAAAGAACAACATCGCGGGAAAATAGAATGCCAAGTAAAGAACCGAATCCACCGTCGCTTGGTTGCGACGGCTCCAGTTTCGGTAGAGGAAGTCGGCACGGATGTGAACGCCGCGCATCAGAGCGTAGCCAGCTCCCAGCATGAACAGCGCTCCGGCGGACATCCGACTTACGTCGTATGCCCACATCGTCGGAGCGATGAAGAGCTTCCTCGCCGCCACTTCGTAGACCATGGCGAATACGACGGGCAGGAGAAGCAGGCACGCCGCGCGGCCAACCCAAAGGTTGGCAACATCTGCCCAAAGCACCGCGTGCCGCATCCAGCCGGCCATGTCGGGTGGGGTTTCCCCCGGCCGGCCGGATCGGCTTTCGGCCAACAACTCGTCCGTCGTATTGAGATCCTTCAGTCGAGATTCACCGACCATGATCCGGATTCTCTTGACGAGCCGCTACCCGATGCTGCTGGCGTTACTTCAACGAATCTGCAAACGCCTTGCCAAGCTGGGCATTCGACGACTGTGCGCCGGCCCAGAACGGAACCGCAATCTCCGCGAACTCTTTCTGGCTGTTCCAGACCTCCGCGAAGAACTCGTTCTCGGCAGCGTTCTTTTCCAAGCTGGCCTTCGCCGCGTTCATGTAAGCGGGGAAATAGTCCGCCGGGGTGTCGTGCAGAATGACGCCGTGATTTTCGGTTAGGTCTTTCAGCGCCTTGCCGTTCTCGTAGATCCGATACGATATCGCCCGCATGAGCGAGGCGTTCGCTGCGACTTCTATCGCCTTCTTGTGATGGTCGCTCAGTGAGTCGTAGACGTCGCGATTGAGGTAAAGGTCGGCATTCACGACCACTTGGTGAAGGCCCTGAAGATAATAGTGCTTCAGTACCTTCTGGAAACCGAACACGCTGTCGGGCTTCGGGCAGCACCACTCGGCCGCGTCGATCGTTCCCTTCTCCAGTGCTGGGAGGATGTCACCTCCGCCCATTGCCACCGAAGCGACACCGATGTCCTTGTAGGTTTGACCCGGAATCCCCGGCGGCGTCCGGAAGCGGTACTTACGGAAGTCTTCCATGGAATTGATCGGTTCCTTAAACCAGCCGAGCGCTTCAGGGCCGACCGGCTGAAGCATGAAGCCTTTTACGTTGATGCCCATTTCCTCCCAAAGCCGATCATACAATTCCTTGCCACCGCCGTATTGAAACCATGACAGGAACGCGATGTTGTCGATTCCGACGCCCGCGCCGGCAACTGGGGACCCGAACAGCATCGCTGCCGGGTGCTTGCCCGACCAGTAGTGAGTCCAGGCGAAACCACCTTCGACCAGCCCCTTGTCGACGGCGTCGAGGATTTCCGGCACGCCGACGACGGCTCCTGCCGGGAGCACCTCGATCTGCACTTCGCCGTTCGTCAGCGCGGCGACATCCGAGGCGAACTCATTGAGCATAACCACTTCATCTGCCTTTAGCGGCGTTGCCGCCTGAACACGGATGTTGACTTCCTGGGCTGCGGCCGATGACGCACCCAACGCGCAGACAGCGGCTGCGCCGGCTAGTTTCTTCAATACGAACATTTCTTTCTCCAATCGGTTTCCGCCTTCTCGTTGACGACCCTGCCGCGCCGGCGAAGGCGAGCATCCGGCATAATTGCAGGGCAAGATCCGCGCGGCGCTAAGGCCGCGTGAATTCCGAAGATGGGCTTCAAGCGTGCCCCATGATCTCCATAAGCTCGATTCCTCCTTCGTAAAGCAGACGCAGGGACAGGTAGGCCAGAAACAGCAGGCCGGCCCAGGAAAGGACCGGAAACTTGATCAAGATTCGCATGATCATGGTGGCGCAGAGCGCCATTAGGCCAATAGCGAGCGCCAGCCCGAAAAACAGCATCACCTTGTCGTCTCGCGCGATCGCGGCGACGGCGAGTACGTTGTCCAAAGACATGGAAACGTCGGCGGCGGTGATCGTGATCAACGCCTTGCGCAGTTGCCGCCGGGGACTTCCACCCGCCGTTTCCGCCATAGCGCCCTGTACCGCAAACTTTTCCTCCGGCCTCGCATGCTCTCGGATATCCCGGTAGAAGCGCCAGCACACCCAACTCAAAAGCACGCCACCCACGAAAAGAATCCCGGGAATGCCCATCAGCGTCGAGGCTAATACAGCGAAAATGATCCTCAGGAGCGCCGCGAGAGCCAACCCGATCATTATGGCTAGGCGCCGTTGCTCCGGCAGCACTCCGGACGCGGCCATACCAATGACGATTGCATTGTCCCCTGACAGGACGATGTCGGCGAAGACAATCTGAACGACGGTCAGGATGCTGTCGTACATTTCGGTGCGCCGTCAGCGGAATCCGGGTCTTCAGACACATTCTCTCCGCTGCTTTCTAAAAAATGGGACTCTAGGTCTTGAAATTCCTTTACACTAATTCTTCACATTATGAAAATGTTTTTTCACGCCGTGCGAGCTTGTAGTGCTGGCGATCGAGGAGCGGAAAGAGATATGGCCCAATTCCCCCGGATTCCAACGTCGGTCAGGATGCTCCGCATCCTGGAAGCGGTCAGCCGTTCCGAGCGACCGCTGACCCCAACCGAGATCAACGTGGAAATCGGACTCCCGAAGCAGAGCGCCCACCGGCTGTGCGTGAGGCTGGTCGCCGAGAACTACCTTGCGGACTTCGGCGGCGGAAAGCTTGGTCCTGGGCGACGGCTGCGGAGCATGTCCTCCGGCGTTCTGTTCGCGTCGCACCATCACATCGCCAGGCACCAAATCCTGATGAACGCCGCGAAGCGCATTGGCGAAACCATTAACTACGCCGTGCCGGAAGAGGGCGGCATGGTATACGTGGACCGAGTGGAAACAGATTGGCCGCTCCGGATTCAACTTGCCGTCGGCACACGGGTGCCGTTCCACTGCACTGCTAGTGGCAAGGCGTTTCTTGCCAGCCTTCCGGAAAGCACCCGGAAGTTGATGGTCAAAAGCCTCGACCTAGAGCACCTTACGCAGAACACAGTCCGCTCGCCGGGTGCTTTGCTCGGAGAGCTCCAGTCGGTCGCCGAGAACGGCTTTGCTTTGGATAAGGAGGAATTCATGACAGGAATGGTCGCGGCCGCAGTCCCAGTATTGGATTCCCGGAGCAACTTCATTGCGGCTCTCGCGCTCCATGGCCCCACGCAGAGGCTTACGGTCGGGGATGTCCTCGAGAAGAAGAACATACTTGTGGACAGTGCGGCCAAACTGCGCGAAACGCTATTCACGTAAGTCAGTCTGCTGACGGAGAGAGATAGCCGCGGAACACAACGGATTAGCGACGAGTACAGCGGCCAACACTCCAGATGCTGAGCCAGTCAAGGCTTGGAGATCGATTCTCGAAGGAAGCTCGGGAACGATTGCCGCCTGAGAGACCGAATTCATTCATGTTGTCCGCTCAACTGGGCGAACAATTTTGGTAATTTTGCTACGATCACCCCAATTCTGGATAAGAGGGGTGAGGGGGTTCCCAAATCGGGCGTGGCCTGATTCTGTATCCGCAACCAAAATCAACGGATGGGATCCCCTCAATGAGCACCTCTGTCATCGCACTGTTCTGTTGTCTCGACGACTTTGCAAAGGCCTTTGAAGAATGGGAGCGGCATCGGCTGATCGGCACAGGCCGCCAGCGCTCGCGCTCGGGCAAGCTCTCGCTCAGCGAAAGGCTCTTCATCATGGTGCTGTTTCATCTCTCGCCCTTCAAGAATTTCAAGGCTTTCCGGTTCCATGGCGTGGAGCGGAAATATCGCGACTGCTTTGGAGACCTGCCGAGCTGCGGACGGTTTGTCGCTCTGATGCCGCGCTTGCCGGTTCCGTTTTGCATCTTGATGCAATGCTTTCGCGGTGAGGAAACCGGAATCTGTTTTGTGGACAGCACCAAGCTCGCTGTCTGCCACAACGCACGGATCAACCGGAACAAGGTCTTCAAGGGACTGGCCAAACGGGGCCGAAGCACCATGGGGTGGTTTTTCGGGTTCAAGCTGCATCTGGTCATCAACGACAAGGGTCAGGTCATGGCCGTCAAGATCACGCCTGGAAACACCGACGACCGCAAGCCGCTTGAGACCATGATTGCCGAGTTGAAAGGCAAGGTGTTCGGCGACAAAGGCTGCATTTCGAAGCCGCTTTTCCAGCGTTTGCGGCAACAGGGCCTGCACCTGATCACTGGCATTCGCCGCAACATGAAAAACGTTCTTCTGCCCATTCTGGACAAAATCATGTTGCGGAAGCGGTTCATCATTGAAACGCTGTTCGATAAACTGAAATCAAGCATGGGATTGGAACACACACGACACCGGTCCCCAACAAATGCCTTCGTTCATATCCTGTCATGTCTGGCTGCCTATATTCTGGCGCAGCCAAAGGTCAAAATCGGCAAAATCGTCGTGCCAGACGCCATTCGGTGCATTCCAAAAGAAAACAGAGCTTATCCATAACTCGGGTTACGATCTTATGTGAGCTTGGCAAGAAGCTTGAGGAATTCAGCCTGCTCATCAGCGGACAAGGGCATCAACGTTTTGCTGGAAATTTCAAGACCGATTTCATGTAGCTGGCCAACAAGCGCTGCTCCTGTGACCGTAAGCATAATCAATTTTCGCCGCCTATCCCTAGGGTCTGGTTTCAGTGCGACCAGTTTCTTCATTCGAAGTCTTTCAACTACACCCTTGATTGTTGAAGCGTCCATGTTGGTTTTTCGCCCCAGCAGATTTTGAGAGCATTCGACAAGTTCGGCGACCCGAACCAACGTGGAGAACTGCCTTGGAGTGAGATCGTTTACCGTGTGTGCTTGAAAAATCGTGGTGTGGCGCTGATTTGCGAGTCTCAACAAAAAACCCACCTGCTCCTCAAGCCTATATTCAACCTTGTTGCGCATGGCACCTAGGCAGTTGATCGTATCATAGCCGACAATGGCATTCATCACTTCTATGCGTGACGTTCAAGTCGTTTGGTAACATTAGACAGGTCGGAAATCGGGTAGGGGCTAGCCGAAAAATGTCCGGCTTCCACCGTGAGTTGTCTCTGCAAGCCGGCCTCGACGGCTCCTCGGGCAATTGCTGCTGAATTCCATCGGCCGCGTGTTGCATTACAGTCAGTGGGTTCATCCTCTGTCCTTGATCGATAAGGAAATTGGAAATTCGCGGTGCAGAGTTGGTGTGCCATTAACTGCAACCTCTGAAGTTCCGAGTGCCTCCATCTGGTCTGGATATGGATTAAGAAACCTCTGAATACAGCCTGATCATGGGCGTGGCATGGTACACAGCCGTTCTGCAATCCGAGCGACCCGGCGATGCACCGGACGAAGAGGGGTAACCGGTGGCATTTCGGGATGAAGCCGCACACCGACCTCCGGGGGCTGGAACGTGCAGCGGCTTGTGCCACTTCCGGGCTTCTCGGACCTGATGATTGCCCAGCCGCACCTGTCATGAAAGGAGAGAAGTGTGTCCAGAATCTGCCGGAACGGCCCTGCGGGGCTGAAACGGCGGTGATTCCACCCCGAAAACGCTCATTTGGGGCTTCCGGGCCGCAAAAAACCGGCTGGTACAGCCAAGAGGGGCAATTTCCGCAGCCAAAACCAGAAACCCCCTCCAAATCAGAGGCTTCCTAGGCTCAATTCGCGCAGTCTTGGGTCGGGTTTCGCCAAGGCAGTTGCCATGCAAGCACTGGAGCGACGTCAACCCACTTTGAAGGCGACTTTCGATCGACACGCGTTTCTTGTTATAGTGGCTCCCGTTAGGCTTCTTTCGGTTGAGCTTGCGAGCAAAACTGTTCCTGTCACCATCGACATTATTGCTTTGACCTCTTCGGTAGGCGCAACACCGAGCTCTGTTGAAGCCTGAATTCCGCTGGCAGTCCGGCATGAACCCCTGAGCTGTTGCCGTTTCGAGCCTCGATTTTTGGTGTCCGCCAAAAACGTTCGCAAATGGGAATCAGTACGTTTCCGAATGTCACCGATCTAATTACTGAGTTTCGCGATTCCTACCTACGCTGTCAGTTCCTCCTAACACTGTTGGTTTCCGTGGTGCACCATCATACGGATTCCCTGCCTTTAGTCCTTGTCCGTCGCTGCTGCTAATCGAAACAACTGCTTATGCACTTGGTTCCGATTTGATCAAGATGTCGCAGGGGTGAGGTTGGGTGCTCCTGGCTTGCTGGAACAGGGCCGGGAAGGCGGCGTGGGTCCAGGACGAGGTCTTGCGGGCTGGCCTGTCGCCGATGACACTAGGCAGGTGGCGGTCCTCGGGGATGGCGTTGCCGCCGGACCAGCCGTCGGTCTTGAGCTGCCATCCGTGGTCGCGGGCGGGGCATTGGAAGCCGTCCGGCCAGCGGGTGCAGGCATCCTCGTTGGGTAACAGGCGCTGGAATGTAATCAGGCTGGCAGGGATCGGGTCATGGGGCGGCTCCGCATCAAGAACGCAACATGAATGTTCCATACCCCGCGCGGCTTGTCCGGCAGCAATGGCTGAATCACGGCCCATTCCCGATTTGTCATGCCGCAACGAGACATCGCCAACACCCCCATGGCTTGAGCAAAACTGTCTTGTCCAAGCCATATCTTGCAATTCATGGGTACACGACCTAGGCAGGACACAATCCGGCTTTCGCAATGGTCTTTGAACAGAAGCGCCCATGCCAACGTAAAATGCGTAATTTCAATGCAGTGGAAATCAATTGCAATCAAGGCATTGTTGCGAAAAATAATGTCACGGCATCGACTTTCGAGAATTCACTTCGTATTTGTATCCGGCAGAGATCGGATCAAGCTCCCGCCAGCCCAAGCAAAACAATTCCAGCTACAATCGTCATCAGCCCAGCGAACTGCGGCATCGACATGCGTTCCTTCAAAAAGACGGAGGCGAGAGCTACTGTCACGACGCTGAAAGTGGAAGACACTACGGCTGTGTATTCGGGGTTCGCCGTATTCCCGCCGGAAAGGAGAAAGAGGAATCCTGTCGCATCAAGAGCCCCTTGCGCGATGATTGCAAATGCCACCCATCCAGAAAACATTGATGGGGTGAACCGGTGCCGGCGGACAATCAAGAGGCCAGCAATGAATGCGAGACCGGCGAGCCTTCCAAGCCAAAGGGTCGCGACGTGTCCGGAACGCGCCGCGCTTTCTTGGCCTGCGACAACGGCAATCGCATAAATTGCACTGGCGAATAGTGCCAAGAAAAGCACTTTCAATGTAATTCGCGCTGCCTTGATCTCATCGTGCATCCTGTCGGTCACGTTGCTGTTTGGTGTAATCGCGCTGACAAGTGCGACGCCGACAATCACGCACGCCATTGCGGTGAATTCACCTGCAGATGGAACGCGACCAGACAAAGCGGCGAAGGCGACAACCAAAACCGGGTGTGCGCCAACAATTGGTGCCACGACGCTCACCGGTCCTTGTGCCAGCGCTGCAAAAAACAGGAGAAGCGCGAGAGCCACAGCCACGCCGTGAAGGAAAATGAACGAGAGATCGATCCAATTGTCCGGCGGACGCACTCCGCTCGCAAGACTGTAGATGGTGAGGCCGACCGCACCGATGGCGAGCATTCCGCACAATGCTCGATCGGCACCGAGACGACATGCGTTTCTGCTTGCAAGGAAGTCCGCGACTCCAAATGCTAGCGCGCTGATTGCCCCTAACAGTATCGCTAGCATGCGCTCTGTTTGTGCATTCCATCCAGATTGTCGTGCATGTCAAGCCTTGGTTCCGGTACGCCGTTCCGCTTTAGGCGATGCCATTGTCCAGAATTGCAATTCGAGAAGGGCGGGCAGCGGCGACTCTTGGCGCATAACGAAAAGGAATCCAGGACGGCATTGAAAACGTCTCCCGGCGTGTCAGCTTGCCTTCAGTCAGTGCGATCCGAAGCCCCTTGGCAGAGAAGATCCAATTGGGTTCCAAGGGCGAATGGCATTCTTGAAGTATTTGAAGCAAAAACCATTGCGGACCCGCTCTGACCCATCGGGGCTGGGAACATCGCTTCGATGCGAAATCGTGAACTGTCGCCGGATGGACAAGGGCTGGTTGCGATCCGGCAGGATCTGGGAGGATGTTCCGCAGTATCAACGAAGCCCGTCCTTGCCTTGAACTTCATCAACCGTGAGACCCCCAACTCGCGGGAGCGGTCGCCCGCTGTCGGAAACCGCCACCGCCACCATTATCTCGTTGGCGCGTGGCGAATCGTTTAGCCTCACCTCAATGCCGTCGAAGTGCGATCTGACATAGGCTGCGTTCTTGTGTCCCAGCGGAACATCGAGCGGCTGTCCAGGTCCGCCCATTTTTTTGCATGAAGGGACAAGTGCCGCGCCTTTCTCGACGGCGGCGCGGAGTGGCGCGCCAAGACGCGGGTGAAGTATAGCCGCTGCGTGCTCTAGTTCTCCGTTCTCGCCGACCATTGCAGCCTTGCCGTAACTTTCGGCTTCTCCAGCCTTGATTCCCAATGCCGCAACGCATTTGTTGCCGAGAAGTCCGCCGAGCTCGGTACCGATCTCCATCAGCGGTTCCAGATTCTCGACATACCTTCCCGCAAACGGATTGACGATCACCGCGACAGCAACAGCTTTCCGTGTTGCCGGTGTAATTTCTTTGCCGCTTTCCCGGTGGGTTTCTTCAACCCAAGTCGCGAGCTTTCTTATATCTGCGTTCACCTTAGTCCATCCTCTCCCTTTATGTCTTCTGCCGCAAGCCCAAGCGATCGGTGGTGAATCCTGGGGCCGGTGGTCATCGCGAGCACATAGCAAAGTTCGCCGCGCCTCGGCGCGTCGTTGACCGCGACTTCAACTGAGTCGAAGTGGCTTCGGACATAGGATGCGTTGATGTGAGTGATGGGAACATCAAGGCGCGTACCGGGTCCGCCAACTTTCTTGGTGGAGGGCACGATGGCCTTGGCATCGCCCAGCACTTGGCGCATTCCGTATCCGCCGGGAGCGTGCCAGAGAGCGCCATGCTCGATCTCGCCATCCACCCCGACAATCCCGCCCTTGCCGTAACCCTCGATTTGCCCTGCCTCGCCACCGAGAATTGACACGAGTCGCCCTGCCATAGCCAAACCGAGCGGCTTTAGGTCCTCCATGAAGCTTGAAATGCCCGCTACGTACCGTCCAGCGAACGGATTCTCGATCACTGCCGTCAGCGACCCGCGCAACAGTGGCAGTGCCGGTCGCGGACCTCCTTCATGGTAGACTTCTTCGACGAATGACACGAACTTTCTAATTTTTGGTTCAGGAATTTGCCGCCTCCACAGTCAACTCACTTTCGAAATACTCCGGTCGTCCGACCAGTCTTGAGGCTTCCTGCAGAAATAGTGCGGCCACATTCATCAGCCCCTCTTTGGCCATTTCTCTGGCGGCTCCCACGCCTCTCGTGATCGCCGACTCGATATCTTCCTTGCTTAACGGTCCGCAATGCATGACCACAAGGTGCTCTCCCAAGTCGGTATCTGGGTCTATTTTGTTTGCGGGACAACGCATAACCGCAGGGTGGTTTTCCAACGTTATCTGGTTTCCTATCAGTGTGGCCGCTGCGTCAGCTTCTGCTGCCGTCCTCGCAAGAACCGTCACGGAGTCCGCGATTCCGAACGAGAAGCTCTTGCCGCCGAGACCGCTTGTCGCAACTCCTCCGACCCCCGACTCACCATCTACCTTGATCTCTCCCAGCCGCCGTCCATTTTCCGTGAACATGCCAATTCGATATGCTTCCCCTAGGCTCAAATGAAAGGCAATGTCACCGCCATTGTTCACAATCGCCTTCCTGAGCGGAACGGCTCTCTTCATCGCTTCGAGGATTTCATCGGCTACCGAGCCTGCCACGGCCGCCATCGGCGTGACAAAATTCGACGCGGAATGCGGCCTGACTGAATCGCACATGCGCCTTGCGACGGGGCCAGCAGGCTCTGGCGATCCCTGTCGTGAGGGAGACCTCAGGAGTGGAAGTTCGGAAACGATCTCTTCAAGCAGCGTCTCGAATCTCTTCGCGGCGGCCTTGTAAGCCAGGAATTTCACTTCGGGTGCCTGCGTCTCTGCCGAGATGATCAGGTCGATGGGACCATGTTGCAGGTGTAGCCGTTCCCCTTCGGAGAGCAACGTGGCGGCTGGCCCGGCCAAATTCAGCTACTTTCCCCCGAGGACCAGTTGTACAGCGAGCTCGCCAATGGATCAGGTCTCTGGCGGCTGCGCTCGACTGTTCTCGCATCAGGGCTGATCACGCTTTCGACCGGCTGGATATGCTCCACATGTCCACCGAGATTTTCGTAGTCTGTACGGCGAAGAGTGAATTCGACAGGCGCCACCAGTGCCGGTGTGGGAACGTATCCAAACGAATTGCTAGGCATGTCCATGATATCAACCATAAACGTGATTCCGCCGCCGGGCCAAATATAGGCCCTAGCGCCGCCGCAGGATACATAAGTTAGAGATTCCCGTACCGATTTAGTGAGGCGCACTGGGTTGTCCGTAACACCAGCCCTCAGCGATCCGCCGGCTCCGCCCATGAACAGTACGGAGCACAGGGAAGGCTCGCAATTCTCGGCAACCCTTTCTGCCGATGCCCTGAGTTCTTGAGAAATCGATACGGGTCTCGGCTGCAGGTCGCTGCCAAGCTCGTAGTACTCCCACTGCTCCCCCGTCGTGGAAATCATGAGCAGGCGAAGCCCGGGCCATGCTTTGCTCGCGTCTATTCTCTTGATGATGTCCAGTGGATCGCTGACATTGGTTCCACCCCATCCCGTTCCCGCGTCAGCGACCTGAAAATACCGGCCAGGGGTTGAGCGACGCCCCTTGACCCGAATGCCGGCTGGCGGCAGGTCAAGCTGCTTGCCAGCTTCATGCTCGGACAGGACCCCAGTGATGTGGTCGTCGACGACAATTACTTCATCCGCATGTCTTGCCCATTGCTTTGCGAACATCCCAATTGCAGCCGAACCGCAGCCAACCCTCATAAGTCGCTCTTTCGTGCCATCGATCACAGGTGCCTTGCCAGCCTCAATTGCTATATCGACTCCGTCGTCGACGGTCATCGCAACGGGCTCCCGGTTGCAGAGCCGAAGCAGTGCATCGCATGTTACCTTGCCTTCGCTCTTGGTTCCTCCCGTCAAATGCTCAACGCCGCCGAGTGAAAACATCTTTGAGCCGTACTCGCTTGTCGTCAAATGCCCGATGGGCTCTCCATCGACACGAACGGTTGCTTGCTCCGGTCCGATATGCCGGTCTGTATCCACCTTGACCTTGGCGCCACAATAACTGAATATCCCCTCGGTAACGACCGTTATCATGTCGATGCCGTCAACCATTTGGCTGACGATGAACGGCGCCGGCTTGTAGTCGGGGTAGGTAGTACCCGCTCCGATTGCCGTCACGAACGGCCGATTTCCCTGCACAACGTCGCCGTCCCAGTGGCGGCTGTCGTCTGAGGGCAGAAAGGGGACGGTGCTTCCGCCCTTGTTCTGCGTCGTCTCGATCACGGTCAGCGGATCAAGCCGAACAAGTTCGCCGCCTTGGTTTGCGTAACGGTCGCAGGCACCTGCGTGTCCTTCCGCGATGTAGCACATCACCGGACATGCGTCACAACGGATTTTTTCCGCCCGATGACGTTCGGGGTTACTCATTGCATGAGTCCCGCAGTGCCGCGCAAACTCGTTCCGGGGTCGCCGGCACGTGCCTGATCCGTGCCCCGCATGCGCTGAAGATCGCGTTTAGGATCGCTGGAGCCGTGGGAATCAGCACATGCTCCCCAAGTCCCTTGGCTCCGTAGGGTCCATGGGCATCTGGAACCTCGATGATAATGGGTTCAACCGGTGGCATGTCGCCGATCGTTGGAATCAGGTAGTCATGCAGGTTTTCGGTTCGGCCTGGCATGAATTCTTCCATCAACGCCATTCCAAGGCCTTGCGCGATTCCTCCCTGAATTTGGCCTTCGACAAGCATCGGGTTGATCGCCTTTCCCACATCGTGCGCGGCGGCGAACTTCACGGCCCGCACAGTGCCTAGCTTGACGTCAACCTCGACCATTGCCATTTGTGCGGCATATCCGAATTGGGCGTACGGGCTGCCCTGACCGTTGGCATTGAGTGGTTTGGTTGGCGGGTCGTAGGTCTCCTCGGATCTAAGGACATATCCCTCGTCGTCAGCGACCAGTCTCGAAGGGTACACCACGTGATCTGAACTGCCGTCGGAGATCCTGATAGCGCCGTCCGCGATCTCGAGTTTCGCGTTCTGCGACGCGTTGCAAAGCTTCAGGATGTCTCGGCGGAGTGCCGCTCCTGCCTGCCTGGCTGCATTCCCCGACACGAAAGTTTGCCTCGATGCCGAGGTCTTTCCAGCGTCTGGCGTAACATCGGTGTCACCTCCGATCAGAGCAAGCAAATTCACTGGCACGCCCAGCGATTCGGCGAAAATCTGAGACACGACAGTGATCGAACCTTGTCCGATGTCTACCGCGCCTTGGTGGAGCACGATCGTGCCGTCGGATCGGACACCGGCCTTTATCGTCGACGGATTCGGAAGGGAGGTGTTGCCGCATCCATACCATCCGGCGGCAACGCCGGCGCCTTGGCGAAGTGGGCTGCTCGTCTGTTTCGCCATCCGGTTGAACCTTTCCGCGATTTTGGTCGCTCTCTTCCATGGCCCGCGAAGAGCCGTCAGGCACGCCTTGATTCCTACGCCACTCTCGAACACCTGACCGCACACGGTTGGAACGCCATTATCCAGGGCATTGAGTATCCGGAACTCGAGAGCATCCATTTTCAGTATCGTGGCGAGCTCGTCAAAAAGGCTCTCCTGCGCGATTGCCGTCTGCGGAACGCCGAACCCCCGAAACGCTCCTGAAGGCGGGCAGTTTGTGTGAATGGCCTGGGATTCGGCGAAATAATGACGGACGCGATATGGTCCGGAGGCATGCACCGGCACCCTGTTGACGACCGTCGGCCCCCATGACGCATAGGCGCCAGTGTTGAATTTCCCGCGGAACTTCAAGCCCTTCAGGTGTCCGTCACGGGCGACTCCAATCTTCATCGAAATCTCGGCGGGATGCCGCTTTGTTGTTGACTGCATGGATTCTGTGCGGGTGTAGGCGAGGCGTACCTCCCTGCCGGTCTTGAGCGCGGCCAGCGCCAGATACGGCTGAACCGAAAGATCCAGCTTCGATCCAAATCCCCCGCCGACAGCAGTTGGGATGATCCTTATTTCACTTGCATCCATCGCGAGAATGGAAGCGAGGCTTTTCCGATCCATTTCCGGTGCCTGAGTGCCGGCTCGCACTTGGAGTCTTCCGTCGCTCAAGTCTGCCATTCCAGCTTCTGGCTCGATGTATGCATGCTCAACGAAAGACGTCGTGAAGCTGCCCTCGGCAACAAAGTCGGCCTCGGTCAATGCCGCGTCGGCGTTTCCGGTTCTCACAATTCCGCCGCACATTACGTTGCGGTCTCGATCCTCGTGAATGGCTGGCGCTGCTGGATCCATCGCGTCCAACATGGTTTCGACATACGGCAACTCTTCCCAGAAGATGGGGAAATCGTCCATGTCGATGTCGCGTAAGGCAAGCTGATCGCCCACTACCGCTGCCACGGCCTCACCGCGAAACCTTGTTTCAGCCTCTGCGAAGACGGGCTGGTCGTGGAAGCCCGGAAATACGCCGAACCTGTTCTTGCCCGGAATGTCCTTCGATGTCAGGACTAGTGCGATGCCTTCGCGCTCGCTCACGAAGGAGTCCAGGTCGCCAAGCTTGAATCTGGCTCTTGAATGCGGCGAGCGAATGATTCTGAGCGAAAGCGCGCCCTCGGTGCCCACGTCGTCCCCGAACAGCTCCGTGCCCACTACCTTCCTGTAGCCATCGAGGCGGCGGACCGGGCTTCCGACAGCTCCGGAATTCAGCGGCGATCGTGCAGTTCCGTTGCCGCCAGCCGCCAGCACTGCATCAACGATTTTCCGGTAGCCAGTGCACCTGCAAAGGACACCGGCGAGCGCGTCCTGAACCTGCGACTCGGTCGGGTTAGGCTCGTGTCGAAGCAGCGCAACGGCTGATACCATCATGCCGGGCGTGCAAATGCCGCATTGGGCGGCACCGTGATCCTGAAATACCTCGACCAATGACTTTCCTGGTTCGGTTTCAGCGGCAATGCCGGCCAGCGTTTCCACCTTGCGTCCGGCGACCTGTGCGGCCGGAGTCAGGCATGCGCAGACCGGTACGCCGTCCAACAGAACTGTGCAGGCTCCGCAATCCCCTGCATCGCAACCCACCTTGACGTCCCGCGTGTCAAGACGTTCCCGCAGCACGTACGAAAGCCGCTCCCCCGAGTTCCAGTCGAAACGAAGCCAGTTTCCGTTCAGCTTGACGAAGTCGGTGGGCACTTCGCGGTGTTCACTCATCTCGACTTTCCGTTTCCGACAGCGCCTTAGTCAGTGCGCGGCGGCAAAGCTCCTCCGCCGCATGCGATCGGTACTCGGCACTCGCTCGCACATCGTCAATGGGAGAAAGGATGTTCAGGTGGCCGGGTCCAATCGGAAGGGCATTTCTTGCCTCGCCGGCCTTCATTCCGCGAAGCGCTGCCTCCAACTCTGGAATCCGTGTCGCGACGGGTGAGCAAGATCCAACCGCAACGCGCGCATCCTCGATGTTTCCGTTCAGGTCTAGCCATAGTGTTGTGGCAACCATGACAATGGAGATCACGAGGTATTTTCGGCTTCCGAGCTTTTGGAACGTGCTGACGGCGTTGTCAGGCAAATGCGGGACGATTATTGCCGACACGAGTTCTCCATCGCGTAGATCAATTGATCTGACTCCGGTGATGAATTCCTCAAGTGGAATGGTGCGCGTGTCGGTCGCCGAAATCGTTTCCACCTTCGCTGTCAAGGCAAGAAGTGGCGGAACTCCGTCAGCCGCGGGCGACGCGTTGCAAATATTGCCGGCAATCGTGCCGGAGTTCTGGATCTGAATGGATCCAATCTCTCTAGCCGCTGCCTTGAGACCGTCGAAGCACCTCGGGAGCGGCGTTTTGATGATTTCGGTCCAGGTTGTGGCCGCTCCGATCCTGTGGCCGTGTTCAGTTCTTGAAATCCCCCTGAGTTCCCTCACTTTGGTCAAGTCCAATACTCGGTCCGGTTGCTTGCCCTCTTTGAGAGACGGGTAGTGGTCGGTTCCGCCCGCCACGAACTTGGCCGGTTCGACCTCGATCGCTACAAGCAACTCTTCCAGCGTTTTCGGAACAAGATAGCTCACGATGGCCGTCCTCGGGCAGTTCCGGGACAAGCATTCTCTGGACAGATCACTGCACTTGCCACGCGACCGCCGGCAATGGTGGAGGCTAGGTCCATGATTCCTGCCATCAGGTCTACTCAGGCACGGGCATTTTCGTGCCAATCGGTTCAGATGACTTCCGGCAATCGTTGCGCCGGGGGAGTGTTGCGACTGCGGTGCGAGCGAACGACGCCGTCGATTACAGTCATGCCAATACCCGGCAGGTTGCCTTGGGCCACCGACTCAAGAATCGTGTTGCCGGGTGAGTGCTGCGCCTGATCCATCAACACGAAGTCAGCCGCGTATCCCGGCTCTATCAGACCGGCATCTAGCTTCCGCATCCGGGATGTGTTGCCCGTCCCGAAGCAGAATGCAGTTTCCGCAGGCACGTTGCCAAGGCTGGACAGCATCGCGATCATTCGAAGAATGCCCAAGGGCTGCACCCCCGACCCTGCAGGGCCGTCGGTTCCCAGAATGACTTGGTCAAGACGGTCGAGCTCGCGCATTGTGTTCAATGTCAGCAGTGCAGCGCGTTCGTTTCCATTGTGCACAATTTCCAGGCTGTTCCTGCAGGTTTCGCACAAACAGATAATCTGGTCGTCCGGAAGGGCCGAGTGACCGCCGTTGATGTGCCCGACCACATCGGTCCCTGCTTCAAGGACGACATCCTTGTCGATGAGGCCAGAACCGGGAATGGATGGACCTCCTGTGTGAATCGTGCTCTGGATTCCATACTTGCGCGCCCAATCGACCATGTGTTTCGCCGTCGTGCCGTCCTTGACAGATCCGAGTCCCACCTCTCCGAGCAGCCTAACGCCCGAATCCGCTAGATCCTTGAAATCCTCCTCCACCATTCCATGCTCGATAACCGGTGCGCCGGCGAGGACTTTCACGCCGGAGGGGCGGAAGTTTTCGTACCAGCGCTGAGCCGCGATGGCCATTGCCTTCAGCCCGACAATGTCCTTCGGGCGGCCAGGCATGTGCACCTCGCCGGCCGAAATCATGGTTGTGACCCCGCCGTTCAAGGTCGAGTCGATCCAATGAAGCTGCTGCTGGCGCGGTGTGTAGTCGCCCACGACTGGATGAATGTGGCTGTCGATCAGACCTGGGGACAGGGTCACCCCCTTGGCGTCAATTGTCGTCGTCGCGTTGTCGGTGTCCAAATCCTTCTCGCATCCGAATGCCGAGACCCTGCCGTCAATGGCGACAACGCAGTCGCCGTCGAATATCGGCTTCTCGATCTTGCCTGAGAGAAGCAGTCCGATGTTGCGGATTACAAGCTTGCTAACCAGAGTGTTCATTGCTCATCCGTTTCTTGCCGACATGCATGACGCATTGACGCGTTTTCTAGCCAAGGCTGGCCGACTGACTGTTAAACTGCAAGCGCCGACCTGCAAGATGATCGCGCGCAAGCGAAATCGCTCGTTGCAGTTTGAAATATTTGTTAGTATACTAACAAATATCGAGATTTGGAACTGCCTCGTTCAAAGATCCCAATTGGGGTCCACCAATCCGCAATTTGCCAAGGAGCCGATTGCAAACGCTTGAATATGGGCGATTCTGTGATGGTCAAGGGATACGTAGATGGACGCTATCGTACCTGAGCTGATAGTTAAACCGAAATTCAAGATCCCAGCAGGGGTATTCGCCGAACGAGTTACGTCGGTCGTGCACTACACAGACCGCCTGTTCAAATTTCGAATCACGAGACCCGCGAGTTTTCGTTTCCGGTCGGGTGAATTCGTGATGATCGGCCTCCCGAATTCCGACAAACCGATCTATCGTGCATACTCCATCGCCAGCCCGAGTTGGGACGACGAGCTCGAATTCTTCTCGATCAAGGTTCCGGACGGTCCGCTCACGCAACACTTGCAGAAGATTCGCGTGGGGGACATGGTCCTGATGAGAAGAAAACCGACCGGAACGCTCGTCAATGACGCGCTCCTGTCAGGGGAGCGCCTATACCTGTTTTCCACTGGAACGGGCATCGCGCCCTTCGCTTCAATTCTGCGCGACCCGGAAACTTATGAAAAATTCAATCAGATCATCCTGACGCATACATGTCGTTTGGTTGCCGAACTGAAATACGGCGAGGAGCTCGTGGCGTTGACCAAGGACGACCCTCTCGTTGGGGAATTCACGGGTGGTGGCCGACTTTTCTATTATCCAACAACGACTAGGGATGACTTCAAGCGAACTGGCCGGATAACCAGCTTGATCCAGTCAGGGCAGTTGCATCGGGAACTGGAGCTTCCGGAACTGTCGCCGTCAGTGGACCGCGGCATGATCTGCGGATCCATGGCAATGCTTCGCGACACGAAGGTTCTTCTTGAAGCGAAGGGCATGGCCGAAGGGGCCAACAGCGCCCCAGCGGATTTCGTTGTCGAACGGGCGTTCGTGGACTGATTCCGCCTGCAAGTTGGTCAGGCCCTTCGAAAAGCGATCGAAGCGGCCCAACCCGCGAAAACGGCAAGCAGAACGCAAAGCAAACCGTAAACCAGGGGCTCTTGGTTCGCGAGGTTGTAGATCCATCGCTCTAGTCCGACCTTTCTGACGTATATCGTGGTATCATGTGAATCCACAACGCTTCCGTCGCGGACGAGAAAGATTCGCGCAGTGTAGTCGCCTTCAACAAGATTGGCCGGCAATGCGATGTGCGTGACGAAGAGGGTGTCTTCAGACATGTCCACAGTGGCCGGGGTCGTGGAATAGAGGCCTTGATTTTGACGAATTCTTACGAGGGCATCGATGTAATCGCGCTCGTCCTGAACCATGCCAGGCGGCGTGACCGGGTTAATCATTCTCTCGACGCCGATCCGGTGCCGGAAATCGTCCCAGCCCTTCAGGATTTTGTTCATGGGGCCGGTGGATGCGACCGCGTAGAATGACGGGGCGTACGTGAACTCGAAGCTGTCAGTGTTGATCCAGATTCCGAACCTTTTTGCCTTTTTCCGGACGACTGCCGGTTCAAGCGGACCCGCGATTGTAATGATGACATCCAATTGCTCGTCGACTGGAGGTTGTTCGTCGCGCTTCACGGCTCCAAACAGGAAAATCTCCGATCCGTCGAAGTTGGCAGTTATCGAAATCCTGTTTTGGCTCAACGCCGCAACAATTTCCTCGGCCTGTATTGCGCCTGCGCAGAAAATCATGCTGCATGCTGCCAGTAGGTGTCGCATCAATGGTGCCTGCCTCCAATGGTGTACAGTTCCGACGGCGTGAGAAGCAGGTCCAGCGCCAGCTTCACGCATACGGCAATGACAAGCATCGCTAGAAATATCCGCAACTGTTCGGCTGGCAGGCGCACGCCAATTCTGGTGCCGACCTGAGCGCCAATCACGCCTCCCAAAAACAAAAGTACGGCCAAGGCCATATCGACCGTGTAGTTTGTGGTTGCGTGCAGAATCGTCGTGAAAGCGGTCACGAAGATAATTTGGAACAGCGAGGTGCCGATAACCACTTTCGTCGGCATTCCAAGGATGTAAATCATGGCAGGAACCATGATGAAGCCGCCGCCAACTCCCATTATCGCTGCAAGCACGCCAACTGCCGCTCCTACCAGGAGTGGCGGAACAGCACTGATGTAGAGGCCCGATGTTCGAAATTTCAGCTTGATCGGTAGCCCGTGTATCCAATGGTGCTGGTGCAACTTGCGCCTTTTTGCGCTCTTTCTTTGCCGTAGTACCGCGCGGAGGCTCTCCACGAACATGAGGCTGCCGATGATGCCAAGAAACACGACGTAACAGAGCCGAACGAGCAGGTCGACCTGACCAATTGACTTCAATTGGGCAAATATCTGAACACCCCCGGCTGCGCCGACCAATCCCCCAGCCAGCAGGATCGTCCCCATTTTGAGATCCACTGTCTTGCGTCGAAAATGGGCTAGGGCTCCAGAGAACGACGCCGCGACGATCTGGTTTGCCTCGGTAGCCACCGCAACGGCAGGCGGAATTCCAATGAAGAACAATAGTGGAGTCATCAAGAATCCGCCGCCGACCCCAAACATTCCAGAGAGGATGCCGACCAAACCACCGAGCCCCAGCAAAATGAAGGCATTTACCGACACTTCAGCGATTGGCAGGTAAATCTGCATGAAGATGGCCGCGCTGGAAAACGAGATGAGTTGGCGATGACAGCACGCCAGCTGGAGTCACAAGCCTATATTGGGCAATGGTGCAAGTTTGCAAGCGGATTTATCTGCAGGCGATCGCTTTTAATTTTGCCTGTCCAGCGTTGTCTTGTGGCAGCCTCGCATCGGCACTTGCCCGACGCAACCTACGCGATGTTCAGGGTCAGCCGCCGCATTGCAGCAAAACTTTCCGGGTCGCTGTCCTTCCGGCAGCGCTGGCGTTCCTCGTTCATTGTCATTGAGATTCTTCGCGTCGCCCGCGCCGCTCGAGAATGTAGATCAATGTAAATCTCCGATCCAAGCGCCGGATGATGCTGCCATGCCGAGCATATCCCTTGGAACAGCCTCCGTGCCAACGTGTCCAGGCACCGGTGCTTGTGAAGGCCGGATGCTGGTTTATAATTGTTTGCTACCCTGCAATAATCTGAACGAAAAGTTCTGATCAGCCTGCACGGCTGGTGAAGCGCGAAGTTGATTTCAGAATTCCAGGTCGCTATGGGCAAGGGGCGAGCAAGTGGATCAAGTGGAAGGCATTGAAATTGGTCGACAATTGCGGATGGCTCAGGAGCGGGTGGTTTTTGTAACTTGTATCCGCAAGCTGGTTGAAGACGACGACGGCTGTTCACGTAAAGTGCAAGTCAGCACCCGATGCAAAGCAAGATTTGAATTGAAGAGCACCATGATCAATTCCGGTTATTCTGCTCCGACGGCAAACGGGATTGGCGCTTTGAGGGAGCTTGGCACCGGATTCGGAAATTCTTTGATAGCCCTCGATCACCGCAGTCGACCAATGAATTGTGGTAATCGAACTGAGCCAGAGGAGAAGTGAATTGAGGAACGCTGACTTTGTGATTGTTGGTTCGGGTAGCGCAGGATCAGCCTTGGCCAGCCGGCTGTCCGAGGCCGGCGACAACTCCGTGCTTGTTCTCGAGGCCGGCGGTTCGGATATTGGACCGTTAATACAAATGCCTGCCGCGCTGTCCTATCCGATGAACATGCGGCGCTACGACTGGGGATTTGTCACGGATCCTGAGCCACACCTCGATGGTCGGCGCCTTGCCTGTCCGAGAGGCCGGGTGATTGGAGGGTCGTCATCGATAAACGGGATGGTTTACGTTCGCGGACACGCCCGGGACTACGACCATTGGGCACAGTCCGGGGCAACGGGCTGGTCGTACGGCGACGTGCTGCCGTATTTCAGGCGCATGGAGAATTGGCACGACGGAGGCCATGGAGGAGACCCGGCATGGCGCGGGCATGACGGTCCATTGCATGTAATTCGCGGGTCGAGAAAGAATCCGCTTTTTCACGCTTTCGAGACAGCTGGCCAAGAGGCTGGCTTCGAGCTCACGAAAGACTACAACGGAGAGAAACAGGAGGGATTGGGGCCAATGGAGCAGACCATCTGGAAAGGACGCAGATGGTCGGCAGCAACCGCTTACCTCAAGCCAGCCCTTCGTCGAAGCAATGTGGATCTAATGCGCTGCTTCGCACGCCGAATTCTCATAGAGGAGGGCAGGGCGGTCGGCGTCGAAGTCAAGCAGGGCGGTCGGATTGAGGAAGTAAGGGCCAATCGTGAAGTGATCGTGTCCGCCTCTTCGATAAATTCGCCAAAACTGTTGATGCTGTCCGGCATAGGACCAGCAGACGAACTTTCGGAGCTGGGCATTGAGACCGTCGTGGACCGTCCGGGCGTCGGGAAAAATTTGCAAGACCATCCGGAAGTCTACATTCAACAGGCGTGCACACAGCCCATCACGCTGTCGAAGCACTGGAATCCGCTTGGAAAATTCCTGGCTGGCGCAGAATGGACTTTCTTTCGAACCGGAATTGGCGCGTCCAATCATTTCGAAAGCGCTGCCTTCATTCGATCCAGGGCCGGGGTAGAGTACCCGGACATTCAGTTTCATTTTCTTCCCATAGCGATTCGCTATGACGGGAAGTCAGCGGCGGATGGGCATGGATACCAGGTCCATGTCGGGCCAATGAGGAGTGCTTCACGCGGCACCGTGTCTCTCCGGAGCCCGGACCCTGACGAACCGCCGAGAATCTTGTTTAATTATCTTGCTGAGGTGCAGGACCGGGTTGACTTTCGGCACTGTGTCCGGGTGGCGAGGGAGATTTTCGCACAGGCTGCGTTCGACGCCTTCCGCGGTGTCGAAATCCAACCTGGAGAGGAAGTCCAGACCGACGACGAGATCGACGCTTTTGTGCGAGGCCATTTGGAGAGCGCGTATCATCCCTGCGGAACCTGCAAGATGGGGCAGGCAAGCGATTTGACTGCAGTGGTGGACCCGCGTTGCCGAGTCATGGGAATTGACCGGCTAAGAGTTGTGGACTGCTCGATTTTTCCGAGAATTACGAATGGAAACCTGAACGCCCCGTCAATAATGGTGGGAGAGAAAGCCGCTGATCACATATTGAACAAGTCTTTGCTTCAACGCGAGGAGGCTGATCCTTGGATCAATCCAAGATGGCGCGAGAGCGACCGCTGACGTGACCCGCGCTTGCACAATCCAAGGACCGACAGAACCACTTCCAAAATTGGAACCCTCTGAACGGTACCCATTGATTGACGGGTTGCAATACGCTTGCTGGTCGGAGGAGGTTTTCCGGCAAATGCGGGAAGGCGGTGTTGATGCGATGCATGCGACCGTGATCTATCATGGTGGCAACCAGATGGCACTGGACAGCCTGAAGGAATGGCGTGATCGATTCGAGATGTTTCCGGAACGAATCTTTCATGGCAAGAAAGGACGCGATGTCGAGAAAGCTATCGAAACCGGACGAACGGCCGTGTTTCTTGGGTTCCAGAACCCGTCTCCGATTGGCGACGACTTGAGCCGCGTCGAGTTCTTTCATGACCTCGGGATTAGTTTCATGCAACTCACCTACAACAATCAGTCCCTTCTAGCTTCTGGCTACACGGAAGCAGCAGACTCCGGTGTCACCCGAATGGGGCGGGAGGTGATTGCCGAAATGAACCGCGTGGGAATGATAATCGACATGAGTCATGCTGGCGAACGCTCGACGCTGAATGCCGTCGAGATATCCAAACGTCCAGTCACTGTGTCGCATGCAAATCCGAGATGGTGGCATGACACTCCGCGGAATGTTTCCGACGCCGTCATGCGGGCCATAAGCGAAACCGATGGCATGATCGGTTTTTCCATGTATCCGCATCATATCCGGGACGGGTCGAAATGTCGGCTTGAGACATTCTGTGCAATGATCTTCGAGTCGTCGGAAAGGTACGGAATCCGCTCGCTGGGACTTGGAAGTGATCTTTGCCAAGGTCAACACGCAAGCGCTCTCGCCTGGATGCGATACGGGAAATGGAGTCGCCGGCCGAATTCCCGAGTGACGATTGGCCGAACCGAGGGCTTTCCGTCAAATCCTGAGTGGTTTCAGGACAACCGCGACTTTGGTATTTTGGCCGAGGGGTTGCGAAAGATTGGCTTCGCTGACACCGATGTGGCCATGATCATGGGTGGCAACTGGAAGAGGTTTCTCGATAAGTCGCTTGAGGCTAGATGATGAAAGAGGCGGCGAAAATTCAGGAATGCACTGAAATCTCGCTTCGTCCGCCGGATCAGGTTATGCGGCTCTCGAGACTAGGGGCATTTCATCCGACGCGCCTTAGCTTTGTGCGCAGTTTGATTCGGCGGCTTTCCGATGCGCAAATCGATGTTGTGCCTGTGTGCTGGGACATGGACGCAAATGGGTTCGGGACCGCAGTCTATTCGCTTGAATTGGAAGGGCGCACTTACAGTCTCTGCGCTTTCAGCAGGTACCTTGATCCCTCGCAACGCTCGGACCGGGTGATTGCCGAGGCTTGGGACGCTACCTTTGCGCTCTATGATGGCGTTCCCGATTCCGGGGAACTTGCGAGGCTTGAGGCCAACTCGGCAAAGCAGGAAGCCGGCAGGTATCTTCCGACCGAGATCGTGATCAGCCGAGCCAACAAAAGCACCCGACTGTTTGATCACGTAGTTCAACGCCTTTCCGAGGGGCGGCAGCCGGACGTCAACCAGATTGGAAGCGTCGGGTACCTGATGAGAACAACTGCGGTTTACGGAAACGGGAAGTTCGGCATTTCCGACCGAAACCGGATCAAGTGCCGGGCCTTGTTCAGTGGTCCGTTTCAGGCCGAGCTTCTTGCAGTCTGGCTGATTCGAGGTTTCACCCACGATCTGGTGGAGCATATCGCTCGTGCTAGAAGCACTGGATCATTCGTTCCGCTCGCAGGCGAGTTGAAACGGCATTTGGGCATCGGCAATGCGACAGGGCTTGGCATGGCGCCGTTCCTCGTGACCCATCCAATTCTCTTGAACAACTGGATAGTTGCTCGTGAAACGGCTCTTGCCCGGGTGCGATCCGTCGAGGCAGCCTCTTCTGAAACGATTCGCAGATTTCGATCTGCAATTCGAAAGGCGATAAAGCATTGTGCAGAGTGGAATGTGGGTGATCAACTTCAGATGAACCGGATCGCGGTGATGCGGAAGGAACTGGCACAGCTTGCGCGCCTTGCCACGAAGCATTGGCTGAAGACTCCGCATCCTTGGCACCGGTTCTTCGAGCTTTCCAAAACGATGTCCGCGGAAGCTCAAGAGCTTGCGGTTGCCCTGATACTGGAGGTGAACGGGCCGCTTATCGACGATTTGGCGGATCAAATGTCGAGCGAGGAGGAACCGAGACTTATCCCGGCAATGAGCTTGGGCAACCTGAAAGCGATCTTGAACGACAGATACGGCTGGGTGAAAGGGACGGATTATTCGGATTCGGATGCAGTGAAGCATTTCTGGTATGTGTCCGAGGAGAAACTTGAACCGAGGCGTGGCAACCGACACGAGGAATCCGGGTCCGAACTGGAGCTCAGGATGGATGTGGGGCGCCAAGCGGCAATGTTGCATACCGCCCTGGCAGAAGCCAACGACCAGGAATCCGTTGCAGAGTTCCTGATATTGAGGCCAGATCTCAGGCATGTGGTGCGGCGAGTCCAGACTGCCGAATTCTATCCGTACTCGGAAATTCATGACAATCTGATAGGCAGCGATTGCCGTCCCATCGACATCCTGCGCTGCAAGCTCTCGATATTTGGAGCAACAAAATTTGACCCGAAATCTAACCTCTGGACGCGCATCAACCTGTTCCAAGGAGCTCCGTGCTCTGATTCAATCAAGGACAGCGATGCCGACGAGTGGGCATTCCCATACCTTGGAGCCAGCCATTGATCCTCTCGATCAACGAAATCGAGATGACAATGCGAAAGGCAGCCTTGGCCTGTGGCTGGGCTTTCGGTGTTGCGGAGGAGTTCGGGAGCGCAGCGAGATGGATTGTGATGAGTGGCATAGGTGATTTTGAATCTTTGCTGAGCCTTGCAATCGAAGGCCCTCAAATGGTGCATGTAGTCAAGTCTACGGAAGAGTGGAAGTTTCAAGGGTCTGGGGCTGCTGAAGCTGTTTCAGCATTTGATGTGCTTGCCTGTGGAACGGTAACCAAGATTCGAATGAACCAGGTGTCTTGGGTGGAAGGCCTCCTTGGTCTCGCAGGAGCTGCCGCCATGTCCTACGGGATGGAGTACAAATTTTCCTCCTCCGTCGACGGCAGCGACCTAGCGGCAGTGCGGTCTGACAGAGGTCGGATATATGTACCGCGATTTCACGAGGTATCCGATGTTTTTGTCCACGTGACACCTTTGGAGTTGACCGGTGCGCAGCGAGATAGTGCAAGTGGATATGAGGTTAACAAGCTTCTCTGGAATCGCGTAGAAGCGCTTGCTGCAAGAACCTATGTTCCATCGACCTTGCAGTCCCGTGAATCAGGGGCTGGGGCAAGAATTTCTGACAATGAATGAATAATTGGAGACAATGGGCAAATTCCACGTCGTAGGCTATGCCGTCTCAATGGCAGTCCTTGCGCAGGTCTGACAGAAGACTGTTGCGAAATGCGCCCCCGACCAAGGGCATGTTGCGTTGAAAGGTCTGCAAGAACTTGTTCTGATATTCGGTTGAGGAAGAATCGGATGGGATTTCTTCAAGGCCGTGGCGGCGGAACGGCGCCTTCAATACAATGGTGCTGAACCTGCTCAAGGTGACCAGCTAGATCGACCTGACCGCAAGCCTGAGGCTGTCTCGAACCTGCCGATACGCTACATCGGAGCCTGAAACCGCGCCTGCGGATATCAAGACCGCTGCCGGAAGGCCATGCAGTCCTCCATCGGCAACTGTAGATTCGCAACCACTTCCGGGAGTCGCAATGCAGAACGAAATGCCCATTTTCGCAACGGCCTTATGCGGGGAATCCTGTACTTCTGAATACATTTTTTGCGTGCCATTCCAGGTAACTTGTCTCCGGTCGGTCCTCTTCGCGCACTGGCATGTTTGTGAGTGGGTTTCCGTGAAATTCTAGGATAGGGTTTCCCCCGCGTTGAGCAGGAGCCTTCTTTGCAACAATGACGTCTAAAGAATCGGGACGAATCGTAAACACGCCCCAATCAAAAAGTTCGTGATGCAAAACACAAAGCGAGAGGCCGTTTCGGGTATTGTCAGGGCCGCAATGGCTATGCCATTTGATGTGGGCAGCTTCTAGCGCAGGCCAGTGTCCAGTGGGATATTCGAACGAGAAATCGCATACTGCACAGCGGAAATTGTAGCTTTCAAGGACAGCTTTTCGAAATTTCGAGTTTCTTTTTCGACGATTAACGACTGATTCCAAGAACTGTGATTGGCCAAGCCTGAACTGGTCGTCATGTTTCAGCCCAAAGAGGTACTCGTTTCCCAACGTCGCTTGGAGAACGGCACCGTGCATTGTCTCAGGAAAATGCGCGGACACCAGCACTTGAGCAACCTCAATGGCAAACGCACGGTTACGTCGAAACTTTTCAAAAATCGCTTGTGGAAACCCGCCGGAGATGTTGAGTTCGCGCAGCTTCGCTGGCGAAACGCCCCCCTTGTCATATTTGGGCCTAGGGACTTTAGCCGCCAAGGGAATCTCCCAGACTTGGTCTCTTTGCATTCGCCAGAAGGGGTCATGAGGTCTATGCTTTTTTCGGGGTGGGGCGAATTTTTCCAAAAGTGACAGCAGCTCATTTCCAGCAGTTTCGTACTCTACCAAACGCTTTTTTCCTTGCAGGCATCGACCTATGGACCAAAGCGCAAGCAACGGCTTATGAGGTGCACGCTCATCGTTTCGCTTCCAAGTAGCGAGTCTGGAAAATTTCTCGAGAATCGATTTATCGAAGACCGCCTGTGTCATGCGCGCACCTCAAGATGTGGTGGGCGCATGCGCACTTGCAGGCAGTTTTTGTGCTCCAATGCCATCAGTTGCGGAATCCATGTGCAGCGACTGGCACATCACGTATAGTCGAAGCAAGCGAGGGATTGTCTAGCGTTTAGTGTGCGGATTGAGCGCTCTCGACTTAAGTCGAGAGCGCTCGGTAGATGTTGTTAGACTACTCTGGGATGGAACCCTCAACACCCTCAACGTAGAAATTCATTCCTACCAAGGTGCCGTCATCGGCGACCTCGCCTTCGGCCAGCCAGGGCGAGCCGTCCTGCCGGTTTATCGGGCCAGTGAACGGATGATAGGTTCCAGCGGCAATTGAGTCCGCGATGGCTTGGGCCTCAGCCTGGACGTCAGCTGGAATTTGATCGGAGAACGGTGCGAACGCCACCATTCCCGGGGCAATACCGTCCCAAGTATCGACGCTTTCCCAAGTGCCGTCGATCACCGCTTGCGCACGAGAAACATAGTAGGGTCCCCAGTTGTCGATGATCGCGGTCAATTGGGCGTTCGGTCCGAACTTCGACATGTCGGAAGCCTGTCCGAATGCATGGATTCCGTTCGCCTCGGCAAGATTCATTGACGCCGGACTGTCGGTGTGGGTCATGATGATGTCGACGCCCTGCGAAATCAGCGTCTCCGCGGCGCTGGCCTCCTTCGCGGGATCGAACCACGTGAACACCCAAACAATCTTGAACTCAACGTCCGGGTTTGCCTTCTTGGCATGCAGGTAGGCGGCATTGATTCCGCGAATGACCTCGGGAATCGGATACGATGCGACGTAGCCAATCTTGTTGGTCTTGGTCATCTTTCCGGCAATGTGCCCGATCATGGCACGGCCTTCGTAGAAGCGGGCTGAATAGGTCGAGACGTTGTCGGCTCGCTTGAAGCCGGTCGCATGCTCGAACTTCACGTCCGGAAATTTCGCGGCGACGTTGATTGTCGGATCCATGTAGCCGAACGAAGTCGTGAAAATCAGTTTGTTTCCTGAAAGCGCCATCTGGGTGAGCACGCGTTCGGCATCGGCGCCCTCAGGCACGCTTTCAATGTATGTGGTCTCGACCTTGTCGCCTAGTGCTTCCTCGACGGCGAGCCTTCCTTGGTCATGTTCGTAGGTCCACCCGAAGTCGGTTACGGGACCGACATAGATAAAGCCCACCTTCAGCGGCTCGGCGGCAACAGCAGATACCAAAAGGGCTGTTGCTCCTGCCGACACCGCGAGAACTGTGCGCAACCTTCGAAAATTCATGAGTTCCTCCATTTGATGTGCCCAAAAAGCAACACAGGCAATGATTTCTCTACGCTGACAGGTGGAATGGCCTTCCAAGGGAAGCGGGGGCGGCATTTGCCCCGCGCAACTTGGCGGATGACATCACCACAAGCACCAGAATTGTAACAACGTACGGTGACATTGACAAGTATGCAGCATTGATCTCCACGCCCACGGCCTGCAAATTCAGCTGAAGCAACGTCACCCCGCCGAAGAGGAATGCTCCAAGCACAACCCGCAGCGGTCGCCACGACGCGAAGACGACAAGTGCGAGCGCGATCCAGCCAGCCCCTGCAGTAAGGCCTTCGGTCCACTGCGGCACGCGAATCAGCGAGAGATACGCGCCTCCCAAGCCTGCGCATGCCCCGCCGAACATTATTGCAAGCAGCCTGGTCCTGATCACTCTGTAGCCAAGCGCATGGGCGGCGTCATGATTTTCACCGATCGCGCGAAGCGCAAGGCCCGAGCGAGTGAACTTGAAGAACAGCCAGACGGCGAGCACGACTAGAAATGACACGTAGACAAGATAGTCGTAACTGAACGCAATTACTCCGATAACCGGAATTTCTGAAAGGAAGCCGAATTCGGGGCGCGGGAAGGTGGGGGGCTTGATTCCAGAATAGGCTTGGCCCAGCAAGGCGGCAAAGCCGAGTCCGAACAGAGTCAGCGCCAATCCGGTCGCGACTTGGTTGGAGTGCAGGTACTGTGTAAGTAGCCCGAATACCAAGGACAGGGCGGCCCCGGCGGCAACGCCTGCAATCACTCCGGCGATGGGCAAGCCGGTTTCAACGGCCGTAATGAAACCGCAGGCAGCGCCGATGATCATCATGCCTTCCACGCCCAAATTGAGCACGCCGGATCGTTCGACCACGAGTTCTCCGATTGAGGCCGACATTACGGGGATCGAAGCCACGATCATGGTGGCGATTAGCGTGAGTGGATTGATGGCTGAGAAGTCCATGTCAGGAGACTAGGGGAGTCCGCATTGCAATGCGGTATCTTGACAGAAAATCCACGGCAAGCAGGAAGAAGAGAAGCATGCCTTGGAATGCCTGGATTGCCGCTGCCGGAAGTCCCATCATGAACTGGGCCAACTCTCCGCCGATGTAGGTGAGAGCCATCAGCAGTCCGGCTAGCGTGATCCCGACCGGGTTCAGCCTACCGAGAAATGCAACGATGATTGCCGTGAACCCGTAGCCAACATTGAAATCGATGTTGAGCTGGCCGGAAGGGCCGGATAATTCGAAGGTCCCGGCGACACCTGCCAAAGCCCCTCCGGTGCCAAGGCAGAAAATCGTGAGCAAACCGGGTCTTACGCCAGCCAAGCGGGCGGCGCGGATGGATTCGCCAGTCAATCTGATCTGGAACCCAAGCTTGTGCTGGTGAATCAGGGCATAGGCGGCAACAATTGTCAGGGCTGCGACAATGACGCCTAGATGAATTCCGGTGCCCGGTATCAGTTCGCTGTTTGATGCGCTTTCATAGTGCTGCAGATTGCGAGAACCCGGGAACCCGGCTCCCTCGGGGTTCCGCAGGACTCCCAGCGAAACCGCCGCAAGCGCTTGTTCTGCAACATAGACAAGCATGAGGGAGACCAGTATTTCGTTGGTGTTGAATCGAACCTTCAGTATCGCGGGGATCATTGCCCAAAGGATGCCGCCGAGCGTCCCGGCCAGAATCATCAGGGGAAATATCCACCATGCATCGAGAGGGTAGAGTGCCAGCGCGGTCGCGCCGCCCGCGATGGCACCGATGATGTACTGCCCCTCTGCTCCGATGTTCCAGATGTTGGCCCGGAACCCGAGAGAAAGCCGATGGCGATCAGGATTAGCGGTGCCGCCTTGACGAGAATTTGCGGACGTGCGTAGGAAGCGAGGTTCTCGTCAAACAGCGGCGCCCAAAAGATCGTGCGGATGGCTTCAACAGGATCCTTGTCGAGCAACGCGAACATGACGGCTCCAGCGAGCATGGTCGCTGCCACTGCCACAACAGGTGTTGCAGCCGTCCATAGCCGGGACGGCGCTCGCCGGCGTTCAAGTCGCAGCAACAGCTTGCCCTTGCGCTTGGGGGAAGCCGTGGACGCCCCCCATCATGAGGCCGATCTCATCGCGCGTCAGTTGCCCAACCGGTCTTGCCTCGGATAGCCTACCCTCGTTCAGGACCGCGATCGTTCCCGAAATCTCAATGAGTTCGTCTAGGTCCTGACTGACAACGACGACGGCGGAACCAAGACCGGCGAGGTCCAGGAGTGCTTGTCGGATAGATGACGCTGCTGCCGCGTCGACACCCCAAGTCGGCTGGTTGACAACCAGTGCGCGCGGATTCTGGAGTATTTCGCGTCCAATCACGAACTTCTGGAGATTGCCGCCGGAAAGCGAGCGTGCATTGTTCTCCACGCTAGGCGTCCTGACATCGAATCGCTCAACGATCTCTTCGGCAAACTTTGCGGCCTTCGGCCACTTGATGAATCCCCGCGCCAGCAGGTCTTGCGTGACGAATCCGGTCATGTAAGCGTTCTCGGTAAGCGTCATGTCCGGCGCAGCGGCATGGCCCAGCCGCTCTTCGGGTGCTGTGAGCAAACCGCGTCTCCGTCGTTCTGTCGGACTTGCCTGACCGACATCTTGACCATCGATCAGGATTTGTCCGGCGGCTGCCTGCAGTTCGCCGGAAAGAACGGCAACAAGTTCCTCCTGACCGTTGCCGGCAATGCCGGCAATGCCGAGAATCTCCTTGCTCCGAACGCTGAAGGAGATTTTGTCAAGACTGGCTCCGAAAATGTCTGGCGATGGCAACGATAGCCCATCAACTTGAAAAACAGGTCCGCCACCAGTTTCTTCCAAATTCCGCACTGGCGCCTTTAGAGAGCTGCCGACCATCATCTCGGCCAGCTCTCTAGCCGTTTGTGAACTCGGTTCGCAGGTGGCTACAACCTTGCCGGCCCGCAGAATCGTCGCTGCATCGCAGAGTGTGCGAATCTCCTCGAGTTTGTGGGAAATGTAGAGGATCGTCGTGTTCTCGTTCGAAAGCTTGCGGAGTGTCTCGAAGAGAATGCCTGCCTCTTGAGGTGTCAGGACTGAGGTCGGCTCATCCATGATCAATAGCGTAGGATCCTGCAACAGGCACCGGATGATCTCGACCCGCTGGCGCTCACCAGCCGAAAGATCGCCCACTCGACGGTCAGGCTGCAGCGGCAGGCCGTAGTTCTCACCAGTCTTGGCGATCAGTCGCGATAGCTGGCCGGAAGATGGCGCATTCTCCACTCCGAGCGCTATGTTCTCGGACACGGTCAGTGCGTCAAAAAGCGAGAAGTGCTGGAACACCATCGTGATTCCCGCAGCGCGTGCCGCGTTCGGGTCTGACGGGGCATATGCCAACCCTTGGAATTCCATCCGCCCATCGTCCGGATGGACTAGTCCGTACATGGTTTTGACCAGCGTGGACTTGCCTGACCCGTTTTCCCCGAGAAGAGCATGGATTTCGCCTTGTTTCAGCCCGAACGATATCCCGTCGTTAGCCTTGACCCCGGGATAGGACTTGGAAAGTCCGTCTGCGCTGAAAAAGAATGTCAAGGTAAGGTGGCCTTCGCGTTTTCTTTCGCCTTGTCGGCAATTAAGCATGCTGTGACGCCAACGGCAATGGCCCAAGGATGCTTTCCAAGCGACGGGTCCCCGATTGGGCAGGCTATCTGATCGACAAGCTTGGCATCATGACCGAACTCGATCAACCGCCTTCGGAAGCGAGCCCATTTCGAAGCCGACCCGATAAGTCCAACATATCGGAATTCACAAGCAAGCAGCCGGTCGCATATGTCAAGGTCAAACGCGTGAGAGTAGGTGAGTACCAAATGTTCGGCGTTCGCCGGGGCATGCGCCACGGCGTCGGAAGGATTGACCGAAACTAGCCGGTCCACTTCATCGGGAATCTCTTTGGGAAACCTGGCGGAATCCACGTCCACCCAAGTAATGGCGAACTCGGGCAGAGGTGAAAGGGCAGAAACGATCGCCCGGCCAACATGACCGGCGCCAAACACCCAGACGCTCCTCTTGTTTCGCGCAAGCGGCTCGAAGATCCACCCGTCCCTGAGCAACGGCTTCGCCGGCTCGCCCGCAACAGTCCATTCGGCGGAACATTCCACAAGTTTCCCAGGATGTGTTTGCAAGGTTCCCCTTACGGGGCGAACGAATGCGACTGGGATATCAGCGGAGCCCTTTATTGTCGCAAGCCGCTGCTGGTCAAATACCTCGGTGAGCAGAACAACCGACCCGCCACAGCATTGTCCTAGTCCGGGACCGAGAGGCTGGCGGACCAGGAGCGGCTCTCGCATGTTTTCGGCGAGTCTTTTGCGGGCCGTCGCTTCCGCCGCGAACTCTAAGGCACCACCTCCGATGGTTCCACATCTGCCGCCCTCCCATACCGTCATCGCCGCGCCAGGCTCTCTTGGCGCAGAGCCTGCGGTCTCCACGACGAGAACTCGCGCGAGTCGACCGGCCTCGCTGGCGACCCGTTCCAGGTCGGCGATGTCAATGCTCATGGGAAGAGATCTTTATTCTGTTCACCGCCGCCAGAATTCGCTCTGGTGTGGCTGGGGCATCGAGTGCAGGGTAGCGCTTGTACTCTCCGCAAGCGCTGACTGCGTCCGACAGTGCCATGAGTACCGATATCCCGAGCATGAACGGCGGTTCTCCGACTGCCTTCGATCGGTAGATCGTTTCTTGACGGTTGCGGCCCTTTCCCCAAAGGGAGACATTGAATGCATCTGGCCGGTCTGAGCATGTCGGTATCTTGTAGGTGGACGGAGCGTGTGTCATCAGTCGCCCGTTGCGATCCCATACCAGCTCTTCTGTGGTCAGCCACCCGGCGCACTGAACGTATCCTCCTTCAATTTGGCCTATGTCGATTGCTGGGTTCAGCGAACTGCCGGCATCGTGCAGCAGGTCAGCTCGAAGTATTCGGTTCTCGCCCGTCAGCGTGTCGATGACGATCTCGGAAACGGCCGCGCCGTATGCGAAATAGAAGAACGGACGACCGCGACCCAAACGGCGGTCCCAATTGATCTTCGGGGTGGCATAGAACCCTGTGGCCGAGAGCGAAACCCGGTTCATGTAGGCAAGATTAACCGCTTCCTTGAAGGTGTATGTCTCGCTGCCAACATGAAACTCGCCTTGCTCGAGGCGAACGAATTCAGGCTCTACCTGATGCAGAGATGCAAGACTTGCAGATATCCGGCCGACGATCTTGTCGCAGGCGCACTTGACCGCCATTCCGTTAATGTCTGATCCCGATGATGCCGCCGTCGCAGAGGTGTTTGGCACCTTGCCAGTGTCTGTCGCCGTGATCTTGACCGAATCGATTGGTTGATCGAAAGCATTTGCAGCGACTTGAGCGACCTTCACGAAGAGTCCCTGACCCATCTCGGTTCCGCCGTGGTTCAGGTGGATTGACCCGTCCTGATAGACATGAACGAGGGCCCCGGCCTGGTTCAGGTGGGTCAGCGTGAACGAAATTCCGAACTTGACGGGCGTGTACGCGATGCCACGCTTCAGATACTCGTGTTTCGAGTTCCACTCGCGGATTCTCGAACGGCGCTCGCTGTAGTTTGAATTCTCAAGCAGTTCTTGGGTGACCTCGCGAATCACGCTGTCTTCGACCGGCATTCCGTAGGGTGTCCGTTGCAGAACATCTTTTTCGGAATCACGGTACAGGTTGATTTGTCTGATTTTTGCTGGGTCTCGTCCGAGCTCGTGCGCGATGTGGTCAAGGACCCGTTCGATGCCGACCATGCCCTGAGGCCCGCCGAACCCGCGAAACGCCGTGGCGGATTGCGTGTTGGTTCGGAGGCGGTCCGAAGAGATCCTCGCGGCTGGCAGGTGATATGCATTGTCCGCGTGGAGCATTGCGCGGTCGGCCACCGGCAAAGACAGGTCCTGCGACCATCCGCACCTAGCGAACTGCCTGAAAATGACTCCCGCAATCCTCCCGTCGCGGTCAAACCCCGCCTCGTACTCGATGCGGAAATCATGCCGCTTTCCGGTCAGGATCATGTCGTCGTCGCGGTCGTAACGCATCTTGCACGGGCGCCCGGTCACGCGGGCTGCCAACGCGCAGGCGCAGGCCAGAGCGTTGGCCTGACTCTCCTTGCCCCCAAATCCTCCGCCCATTCGGCGCACTTCGATCCGCACGGCATTCATTGCAATGCCCAACGATTCGGCAACCTTGTGCTGGATTTCGGTAGGGTGCTGGCTTGAACTGTAAACCAGCATGTCCGAGCCTTCCATCGGAACGGCCAGTGCAACCTGACCCTCCAGATAGAAGTGCTCCTGTCCGCCGATTTCTATTTTTCCTTCAATCTTGCGATGCGCGGCTGCGATGGCTCCATCCGGGTCGCCCGACTCGTAAAGGAGTGGATTTTCAAATCGGCTTCCGACCCGGAGCGCGTCATCGATGGAGAGGATTGGCTCGCGTTCATCTACCACGACCTTGGCGAGCCGAGCGGCTTTGCGCGCATTGCGGTGGCTTGTCGCAATCACCATAAAGATGGGTTGTCCGACGAAATTCACGCTTTCTTCCGCGAGGAGCGGTTCGTTGCTTGCGGACGGTGAAACATCGTTGGCAGCGGGCAGGTCGCATGCGAGCAGGACACCGACGACCCCGGCGGAAGCCTTGACCGGGCCAAGGTCGACTGACTCGATGACGCCGCACGGCACTTCTGACCATCCAAACGCTAGATGCAGCGTTTCTTCAAGCGTGGGAATGTCGTCGACGTAGGAAGCGTTTCCGGTCACATGTCGGGCAGCGGAATCGTGCGCGATTTCCTTGTAGACTGAAGTCATGGCGCACAGCCGAGAACATGCAGTGGAGTGTCCTCACCACCGGATTCGAGAAAGCACTTGAGGAGGAGATTTCTGGCCACGTTCATCCTGTAGCCCGCCGACGCCCGCATGTCGCTGATCGGGGTGAAGTCAGAGGACATGGCGTGCTTGGCTTCTTCAACCGTGAGGTGTGCCCACTCGCGCCCCAGCAAGGCTTTTTCCGTTCTGGAGGCGCGCTTTGGGGTTTCGGCCATTCCACCGAACGCAATTCTGGCAGAGGCTACCAAGCCGTTTTCCACGATAATGTTGAAGCATCCGCAGACCGCCGAAATATCCTGATCAAACCGTTTCGAAATCTTGAAGCACTTGAGCCTGTCTCCCTGGTCAGGAACCAGAACCGCCTCGATGAACTCTCCCGGCATTCGGTCCTGCTTTCCATACGAGACGAAAAAATCTTCCAGCTTGATGGTTCGGCGAGCCTCGCCTCTCCGGAGGCGAAGGCGCGCTCCAAGAGCGATGAGAGCTGGCGCCACGTCGCCTATCGGAGATCCGTTGGCTATATTCCCTCCGATGGTGGCCGCGTTTCGAACTTGGACCGAACCAAACCTCCTGATCAACTCGCCGAAGCTGGTATGGCGGTCCTCGAAGAATGCCTGAAGTTGCGCCAGAGAAACCGCAGTGCCAATTTCGATGGTGCCATCCGATACCTCGATTTTCGCGAGGTCCTCAATCTGTGAAACGAAAGCGACGGTTTCCGGCTCCCGCAGTTGCTTGGTGACCCAAAGACCGACGTCTGTTGCTCCCGCCACGAGAGTTGCGCCAGGGTGATCTAAATACCAGGCCGCAAGTTCGTCCGCGATTCGTGGGACAAAAAGCCTTTCCGACCGAATTGTGGAACGGCGAATTTTCATTTGCTCATTTTCTGGACGGAACCAGTTTGGCGAAGGCATGTCTTCGACAGATCTGGCAGCACGGACAATGGGTTCGTAACCGGTGCACCGGCACAGGTTGCCAGCGAGGATGTCGTCGTGATGGGTCTGGCCGTTGAGGTGTGCCGTAACCATGGACATGACAAAGCCGGGAGTGCAGAAACCGCACTGGCTTCCGTTATGCTCCACCATGGCGTTCTGGACCGGATGCGGCTCTCCTCTGGGTCCTTGGATGCCCTCAACAGTACGAACTGACTTCCCATCGAGCTGGGGCAGGAAGAGGATGCATGAATTCATGGCCTTGTGGGTTACCTGTCCGCTTGCATGTTCAGAGACCATCACGGTGCATGCACCGCAGTCGCCCTCGTTGCATCCTTCCTTTGTGCCCGTCAGCTTCTTGGTTTCGCGCAACCAGTCCAGCAGCGTGTGCGTGGGGTGCGCGATTTCGATTCGCTCGAAGTTGCCGTTAAGTGAGAATTCGATGTGTGCCATGTGCCGCGCTGTATTCTTAAAGCCCGTCAGAGTATATGTTCCTTCAACCAATGATAGTGCAAAAACCGAATTGTTTCCATTGCCTTGAGCCGGTAGCGACGGAACACGGTTTGCCACTGCATTTGGGAGCCGCTGCGAGAAGAATTTCGCGAGGAAAATGCTCTGAGGAAGGTCGCCGTAAATGGTGTGCCGAGGCTGACTCCGCCTTTTGATTTTTGCAGGGAAACGCTAGTCTACTCGCATGCCGGACCTCCCTCGATTCGTTCATCTCCGAGTTCACAGCGAATACTCGCTTGCCGAGGGAGCGGTCCGGCTGAATCGGCTCACGGACCTTTGCCACAAGCACCAGATGCCGTCGGTCGCGGTCACAGACACGAACAACATGTTCGGGGCGCTGGAATCCTCGGAGATGCTCGCCGCAGCGGGGATACAGCCGATTCATGGCATGCAAGCCCGTTTGGCATATCGGGACATGCCCGACCCCGACGAATCCATGTGCGCCTCCGTGGTTTTGCTTGCCCAGGACGAAGCAGGATATAAAAGTCTCTTGAAGCTCAACACCTGCCTGTATCTCCGCTCTTCCGGACGATTCCCGTATCTAACATTGGCGGATTTGGAGGGGCATCAGGAAGGGTTGATTCTCCTGACCGGAGGTTCCGGCGGCCCCATCGGTCGGCTGTTGCAGGGCCGGGAATTCGACTTGGCGGAGAAGTTGCTGCTCAAGCTATCGAAGACGTTCAACGGCAGATGTTACGTCGAGTTGCAACGCCACCCAGAGGAGGGGTCCGATTTCGCGAGGCGCGAGGAGACGACCGAAGAACGGTTTGTCGCTCTTGCCTACAAGCATGCTCTGCCTCTTGTTGCAACGAACGATGCTCACTTTCCCGAAAGGCAGGACTTCGAATCGCATGATGTGCTGCTCTGCATAGATGACAATGCGAACGTCGATCAGAAAACTGGCCGCCGGATGCTGACCCGGGAGCACTTCTTTAAATCTCAGCAGGAAATGGCCGAGATTTTCGAAGACTTGCCGGAAGCAATCGAGAACACGGTGGCGATTGCACGCCGTTGCTCGTTCAGGGCAACATCCAGGGAGCCACTTCTCCCAGTGTACACGGAGAACGAATCGGATGAGCTTCGGCGGCAGGCCGAAGTCGGTCTTGAAGAGCGGCTGAAGTCGATTGCACCGTCGGTTTCAGTCGACGACTACAGGCAGCGGCTTGAGTACGAGTTAACCACAATCGAGAAGACGGGGTTTGCTGGCTATTTTCTCATTGTCGCGGACTTTGTGAAATGGTCCAAGTCGCAGAACATTCCGGTTGGCCCGGGGCGTGGATCTGGGGCCGGATCGCTCGTGGCCTATGCGCTCACGATCACCGACATCGATCCGTTGCGGTTCTCACTTCTATTCGAGAGATTCCTGAATCCGGAACGGATCTCAATTCCGGACTTTGACATTGATTTCTGCCAAGAGCGAAGAGATGAAGTAATCAAGTACGTGCGGAAGAAGTACGGGCATGACCGGGTGGCTCATATTATCACCTTCGGTGCGTTGCAGTCCCGAATGGCAGTTCGGGACGTTGGCAGGGTGCTTGGAATTCGGTACCGGAATGTCGACAGGCTTGCCAAGCTGATACCGCGCGAGGGTGTGGCCAACGTATCCGTAGACCGGGCCATGGCCGAGGAAGAGAGGCTCAGGACTGCAGCACGAGAAGACCCGGCGGTCGAGAGCCTGTTCAAGCATGCAAGCGCCATCGAGGGATTGCTGCGAAATGCGTCCACCCATGCCGCGGGAGTCGTGATCGCGAATCAGCCGCTGGACGAGATCGTTCCACTCTACATGGACTCCAGATCGAAAACGCCCGCCACTCAGTTCACGATGAAGTGGGCGGAGAAGGCCGGTCTTGTGAAGTTTGACTTCCTTGGACTCAAAACGCTGACCTTGATCAGGTCAGCCGTGAACATGTTGCGTCGTCGAGGCATCGATCTGGACATCGATAACATTCCTCTCAATGACAAGAGAACCTTCGATATGTGCTCGGCCGCAGCGACGGTTGGGGTCTTCCAGTTGGAAAGTTCGGGAATGCAAGACACGCTCCGGAAGATGAAGCCCAACTGCATCGAGGACATCGTGGCGCTTGTCGCACTGTACCGTCCGGGCCCAATGCAAAACATAGACCTCTATTGCGAGATCAAGAATGGAAACAAGATCAGCGAAAGTTTTCATCCGTCAATTGACCACATTTTGAAGGAGACGCATGGGATCATCGTTTACCAAGAGCAGGTGATGCAGATTGCCCAGCTTATGGGAGGGTATTCGCTGGGCGGAGCGGACCTGCTGCGTCGGGCCATGGGCAAGAAGATCAAGAACGACATGAATGCCGAGCGCCCGAACTTTCTGGCCGGTGCCAAGGACAATGGCGTGGATGCCAAGACCGCGGACAAGGTCTGGGCCTTTATGGCGCGGTTTGCCGAATACGGGTTCAACAAGGCGCATGCCACAGCATATGCGGTAGTCAGCTACCAAACCGCTTGGCTGAAAGCGAACCATCCGGCTGAGTTCCTAGCCGCAGTTATGAGCTGTGACGTGTCGGATTCGGCAAAGATCGAGGCATATGTGCGAGAGGCTCGAAGTCTTGGAATCGAAATTGTCGCGCCCGATGTCAACAGATCGCATCCAGATTTCGAAGTTGAGGAGGGCGCTATCCTTTACGGATTGTGTGCCATCAAGGGCGCGGGCCGCGAGGCAATGGGAACTATTGCAAGCGAACGGGCCGGCAATCCTTTCAAGGACTTGCTGGACTTTGCGAGCAGGGTGAATCTGAAGAAAATCGGCAAGCTCTCGCTTGAGAAGATCGCCCGTGCTGGCGTTTTCGATTCAATGGACAGGAACCGGAAACGTGTGTTCGAGAGCATTCCGACCCTAATCTCTTATTCTGCTTCAATGCAGAAAGAGCGTAACACGGCTCACATGTCTCTCTTCGGCGAGGCGCAGATATCTCTTCCGCCGCCAAACTTGCCGGATGTGGACGATTGGACGCAGACGGAGTGGCTGGCAGAGGAGTTTGAGTCGTTTGGGTACTATTTTTCAGGGCATCCACTCGATGCGTTCAGCGAGGCTTTGGAGAAGAGAAACGTAGTTCAATGGGCTAGCTTGGCAAAATGTCAGGGAGGGGGCAAGTCCATCGTCCGGTTTGCCGGAATTGTGACTTCGGTGCAGCGGCGGTCGTCTGAAAAGGGGAATTCCTATGCGTTTCTCAGTCTTTCGGATCCTTCCGGTACGTTCGAGATGATAGTGTTCTCCAATCTCCTCGAGTCGAAGAGGGAGCTATTTGAGGTTGGCAAAACCTTGGTGCTGGATGTTGAAGTCTGCCATGAAAACGATCAGACGAAGTTGCGCGTTGACGATGCAAATCCATTGGAAACTGTTGCGAAATCCAGAGTCCAAGAGTTTCGGATATTCTTCAACGACGCTTCTGCTCCAGCTGCAGTCAAGGACATTCTAGGCAACGTCAAGCATGACAAGAGAACGGCAAGAAAGAAGCTATGCTTCGTACCGCTGTCGCCTGACATTGGGCTTGACGTAATCGTGACACCTCAGGAAGTTTTTCCTGTCAACACGAAGATGAAACGTGCGATCTCCAGCCTCGATGGAGTGGTTAAAGTCAAGGCAACGTGAGAAATCATCCGGTTTTAGAACTCTCGATCGAGTCTGGCGGAGTTTAAATACAGGACTTCCCAAGTTATCTGTCGGGGGTCTTTGGCATTTCGTGGCCAAATCTTGGAGTTGGACAACTTGGCTTCCTTTAGGGAATCTCCATTGCCTCGTTCGCAGCCTGCAGGACAACTTCTTTCTCACGAGATGGTGATCGGCCAGCACTCCGTCCGGCATCGTCCTCAGGAGTTTTCGCGCTTCCTTGGACGCATCGAGTGCACCATCCCTGCCATCCTGGACAACTAGTCCGCCCGCAGGTGCAAGACGGTTCACGCCTGGCTTGCCGGGCATCGACGCTGGGCCTTCTCCTTCACCTCGACATCGAATTCGTGGCTTAACGCGGTTGAGGGCTTCTTCGCCAAGCTGACCCGTTGGCGAGCTTCGGGGCGCAATCGGCCGGTTCATCGACGCGTGCCAATTTGCCCGGAGCGCCAACCCCGGAATCATCGCAAGAAAGCGTGAAGCCAAAAGCTTGAATCCATCCACTAGGCGGCAGGGAAATGTGCTATTGCCTGATGAGCGCGAAACTGGCGCTGCACCGTTTCCTGAACGTGGTGCGCGGGTCGATCGAGAACGCGCTGCGTTGGGCGCTTGATACGGTGATCAAAGAGAGCCGGTAGCGCCCGGAAGGACAATGCCACGCCCAAAATCAGGCTGTATTCAGAGGTTCCCTAGTGAAAACTGACATAATCCGATTACCTTGTGTAGAGATGCGGATTATGAGAATTTGGCGGTCTCTTTCTCTTTCGAACGTGATCTGTAAAAATTCGACGACTAGATGGCCAAAAAGAAAAACAAGGGTTCAATTCATGAGACGCAGGCAGGGTTTGGCCATGGTTGCCAAGTTCGATGAGATGGAGCCGCCTGAGAGATCTGTCGAGGCATCTGGCGGCGATGCCGCGGAAGCTTCGCAGGAAGTCTTGATCGTGTTGTGGCGGCTGTTGGCCGTCTAGCTAGATATGCAGGATGCAGCGAACCCTCTCGCTGTTCGCCAGCCTGACCTCGCAACCGAATCAGGAAATATCATGCCAATATGCTTGTGGATTTCGAAATGAGCCAAAACAGAACTGGAAGACCCAAGGCGATAAATCCGAAGGGTTTTACAGATTACGTCGGTGAAATGGTGTTTCGGCGCCAATCCATGCTTGCACGAATCACCGAAGTTTTTCGCAAGTACGGATTTACGGCGCTGGAAACCCCGGCGTTGGAGAATCTGGATGCGCTTGGAAAGTATCTTCCTGATACGGACCGGCCGAACGAAGGTGTGTTTGCTTGGCAGGAGGAAGATGGGTGGGTCGCGCTACGCTACGACTTGACGGCACCGCTCGCGCGGTTTGTGGCACAGAACCGAAATATTCTGCCTTTTCCATATCGGCGCTATGCCGTCGGTCCGGTTTGGAGGAACGAGAAGCCGGGGTTTGGGAGATTTCGTCAGTTCTATCAATGTGATGCGGATACGGTGGGCACGGGATCTGTGGCCGCGGATGCCGAAATGTGCGCGTTGTTGGCGGAGATGTTCGATGCTCTTGGCATTGCGCGGGAGGATTTTCTAATAAAGGTCAATTCGCGGAGAATTCTTGACGGATTGCTGGCCGAAATCGGAATTCCCGAACTCGACGAGTTCGAGAATTCCGACAACACCCGTGGAATAGTGCTCAGAGCATTAGACAAGCTCGATCGCGTTGGGGTCTCCGGCGTGATGGACCTGCTTGGGGCAGGGCGCTTGGATGAGAGCGGGGACTTCACGGAAGGCGCTGGCTTGGCGGCAAGCCAAATTGAGATCGTCAAGGCCTATCTGAATGCTGCCAATGAGGATTCGAGGCGGGTTTTTGACTTGCTGAGGGATCTGTTGGGCGGCACATCGGCTGGTGCGGAAGGGCTGAACGAATTGCAGTCGATTTCCGAGATGCTGGAAGCACAGGGAATCGATTTGGATATTGTCAGGATCGATCCGTCGGTTGTCCGCGGCTTGGGCTATTACACTGGCCCTGTATTCGAAGTGGATCTTCAGCTCGAAATCCTGGACAAGAAAGGTCGTCCGCGGCAGTTCGGGTCTATCGCCGGCGGTGGAAGATACGACGGCCTAGTGCAGCGCTTTACCGGTCAGCGGGTTCCTGCTACAGGAGTTTCGATAGGCGTGGACCGGTTGCTGGCGGCCGTGGACGCTCTTGCCAATGACACCGAACGCAAGGCCGGGCCGGTTGTTGTTACAGTAATGGACCGGGAGCGGTATGCAGACTACATGGCAATGGCCAGCGAATTGCGCAATGCGGGGATTCCAGCAGAGGCTTACCTTGGAAATCAACGGAGCATCGGTCGCCAGCTCAAGTATGCCGACCAGCGCAATGCTCCCTTGGCGGTTATTGAAGGCGACCGGGAACGAAAAAAAGGGGTTGTTCAGATTAAGGACCTCGTGCTCGGTTCTAAAATCGCGGAAACCGCCACGCCGGAGGAATGGCAGGCCAGACCGTCTCAGTTTGAAGTTCCACGGGAACATATTGTTGAAGAGATTACACGTCTAATGGCGGTGCGGAAGTGACGGATCTCAGTGGACACCAACCGCTGGCATGACATAGAGAATGAGGCTTCCCGCCACTTCGAGTTCTTTCGGGAGCGCGGTGCGTGTCGAGTGGAAACAGGTGTTCTGCTCGATGCCTCCGCTATGCTCGATCTATACGGAGAGGATATTCGGGCTAGAGCCTACGTGATAGACGATCCCATCGCGGGTGCCTTGATGATGCGGCCTGACTACACCGTCCCGACCGCTCAAATTCATCTGAACGCAGGTGTTGAGGCGGCAGAGTACACTTACGCAGGCCCTGTCTTTCGGAAACAATTGTTCGCGTCCGGACGAGCGCGCGAGTACATGCAGGTTGGATACGAGAATTTCGGTCGGCAAGACATCGAACAAACCGATGCGCTGGTGCTTGGCCTGTTTTCTGAAGCTTTGGACTTGTTGGATCTGCGTCTCGAGACTGGTGATATGGGCGTCGTGATCGATGCGGTTGAAAGTCTTTCCACGACTCCCAGGAGAAAATCGAATCTCTTGCGGCATATCTGGCATCCACGCCGCTTTCGAGAGTTGCTTGGAATATATCGATCCTCTTCGCAAGACACTGAAGTGATTCCGCATGACGAAGTCGATGGATGTACGGATTCTGTTCTCGAAAGGATCGCCGCCGCCGGTCCGCAAATCGGCATGCGTGGCATGTCTGAAATCAGGGATCGACTTGCATCACTCAAGGAGGATTCTGCCGCCCCCCCACTTGATCCTCAGGAGGCGACGGCTTTGGACAATGTATTGGAAATTGACGGTACCATGGAAGAAGCCCTTGATCGGATTCGAGAGTGCGGGTGCATCCTTCGCCATCTCGGTGCAGCGGTGGACCGGATGGAACGTCGCATGGACGCGATCTCGGAGTTGGGAATCGAATCGGGAGGGATCAGGTTCCGGACGATCTTCGGCCAGACAACTCTCGAATACTATGATGGATTCGTATTTGGATTCTTTTCTCGCAATGATGCGCTCCCGCCAGTGGCGACGGGTGGCCGGTACAACCTGCTGACTCGCATGTTAAGCGGCGGCAGGGATTGCCCGGGGGTCGGAGGGGCGATCAGGCCCGAGGTCGTGCTTCAGATTCGTGAGAAGCAGTGTCAATGAAGATTGCGCTTCCATCCAAGGGACGGATGATGGGCGAGGCACTTGACTGGCTTCGTTCGTGCGGGCTGGATGTTGCGGACACCAACAACAGTCGTGAATACGGGAACCGGGGCACGAGCTCGGCCAACCTTCAGGTCGGCTTGCTGTCTGCAAGTGACATTCCGTCGGAACTCGCGTCTGGTCAGGTGCATCTGGGCGTGACTGGAATGGATGTCGTCCGTGAAAACATTCCGACTTGGAATTCAACGATGCGCGAGTTGCGTCCACTTGGTTTCGGAAAGGCCGATCTGATCATTGCGGTGCCGAAGATCTGGATTGATGTCGAAAGTCTTCATGACCTTGACGAGGTTGCCACACTTTTCCGAAAGAATCATGGGCGGCGACTTCGAATCGCGACGAAATACCACAACTTGGTTCGAGCGTTTCTCAGTTCCAATGGTGTGGCAAACTATCAACTGGTCTGGAGTCGTGGAGCGACCGAGGGGACTGTAGCGAATCAGACGGCTGAGGCTGTTGCCGATATCACGTCCACTGGCATGACCCTTGATGCAAATGGCCTGAAGCCTCTGGCTGGCAAGCCAATCTTGAGATCTCAGGCGGTGCTCTACCAGTCGATGACAGCGGACTGGTCAAGTGACGACCAGCAAGGCTTGCGCGAACTTTCTCGACGCTTCGGGATCGAAAATCTACCGAATTAACGGAATTGAATCACGCCGATTTCGGCGAGCGATTGGGCTAGGTCGTCGGGAATCGATATTTCGCCTTGGTGCTTGAAAGCTAGGTCTGGAGGGCTGTCTTCGACTTCAAGGTATCTCCATCCCTGAAACGGGCGGCGAGGGACGGCAACTGTTCGAATGATTTGCGGGTCAAATACCAGTGCGCACCGAAGTTTCCCGTCTTCACCTCGTCGATCATCGAGCGCGACGATGCGTTGGCGGGCAAGGATCCAGCCTTGGAAGACCCAGTACAATGAACCGCCGTTCAGAACTTCCTCAGCGCGTCGTGGACGCATGCGCGTTACGTGCTCAGGGGCGGAGTAAGCACCTGACTTCAATCTTGCCTCTTGCCAGCGGGCAAGATGGTCTGCGCCATCTGATCCGACGCACAGTTTCACGAGGTTGACGGTCTTGTTGTTCATGTGCCTCTGATTCCCTGCCAAGACAATATGTAGGCCAACTCCCCGTGGCAACCAGCCCATGAACCAGCGATGCGCGGTTGAAGATATCTGGCGAATTCGTAAAGCTCTTCATTGAATTGATTTTCGAGGCTGCGCGTCGGGATCAGGCAATTCAAATGATTCTTGCACAACGTTTGAGCGGGTTTGGCATCGGGGTCAAGCATTGCGTTGAATCGGCTCAGGGCGGCCAGCCGGATCGACCTGAGCCCGGACTGAGAGCCGGAGTCTGTCCCGAACCTGCCACCTGGGCCTGAAAGCGCGTCGCCGGTACCAAAACCATTGCCGAAAAGTTCCGCAACCAATCATTGACAACCGCCAACTGCAAAACCATGCGTGAAACTCGCTTTCGCAACGGTCTTGTAGCGATAGCCAAGCTGATTGATTGCGGGTATGCCCGCGCCTTGGCAGGCATGACGGCTATCGTTATGCGGTCGTTTGCATCTTCCTGCGCTGACCCTGCGAATCCCTGGTCATGCTCTTGGCTGACCGACCTGAACCAACCGTCAGGCATGTGTTGGCGCCGCCGTCGTTCGGTTCGTGCGAGTCCCGGCGATGCGCCCGTCGCTGAAAACCGTCTCTTTCGGCGGAATTCCATTTGACTCTGGTGCCGTGGGCCATTAACGGGTGCCGTGCCGTGCCGATTGCACGGTTTTTTGGTGTTGGCGGCCCCCGCAAGGGGAGGCCTGTCGCCCTCCCCACAGGCGGAAGGGAAAGGACAACGCCCTTCATAGTTGAAGGAGATCAGGAGTGACAAAACGCACGACTGCCAAACACAAAATTGATCGACGCATGGGCGAGAACATCTGGGGACGGCCTTACTCCCCGGTCAACAGGCGTGAGTACGGACCGGGGCAACACGGCCAGCGCCGCCGCAACAAGTCTTCAGACTTCGGCCTGCAGCTGCGGGCCAAACAAAAGCTCAAGGGGCACTACGGAGACCTGACCGAGAAACAATTTAGACGAATATTTTCCGATGCCGAGCGGTTGAAGGGCGACACTGGCGAGAACCTCATCGGCCTGCTGGAGCGACGACTCGACGCATTTGTCTACCGGGCGAAATTCGTGCCCACGATTTTCAGCGCGAGACAGTTCGTGAATCACGGCCACGTTCTGGTGAACGGCAGGCGAGTGAACATTCCTTCGTATCGGCTGAACGAGGGCGATGTCGTCGAGATCAGGGAGCGATCCAAGAATCTCATGATCGTCTTGGGAGCGATCAAGCTGCCCGAACGCGACGTTCCAGAATATATTGAAGCCGACCACACGAAAATGGCAGCTGAGCTAAAGTGGATGCCCAAGTTGCAGGACGTTCCGTTCCACGTGATAATGGAACCAAATCTGATCGTCGAATACTACGCCAAGAACTGACGAACAGGCGAAGTGGCCTTCCGCACTCGCGGATACCGGCCGTGAGTGCTGGGCTTGATTCGGAGGCGGTTGCCGGACCGCCTGCCAAGGCACCAAATCCCGTATCCGATTTGGACTGATCTGGCCGCTTGATACGGCGGATTCGCACTGGCTCGAGATGCACGGATCGGGAATTTGGGGATTGTGAGTGACACTTTCGCTTTTTCAGACAGTTCCGGTTGCGCAGGCTTTCAGCTATCCGTACTGGCGTCGCCCGATCTTCTTGTTGTTTGTAATGTCTGCCGCGATGCCTCTCGCGTTTGCATCGTGGAGCGCTCTCCTGAACAACTTTGTCGTGGAGGAAGCCGGTTTTGACGGTGTTGGCATCGGCTGGCTCCATACCGTGAGAGAGATACCGGGGTTCCTGGCAATCGGCGTGATCGCGTTATTGATCTTGGTCCGCGAACAGACGCTTGCTGTGCTGTCACTCATCCTGCTTGGCGGAGCCACGGCTGTCGTCGCCGTTTTTCCCAGTTACGGTGGAATCTTGGCGACCACGATCGTTAGTTCAGTCGGTTTCCACTACTTCGAGACGATCAAGCAGTCTTTGCAGTTGCAATGGATCAGCAAAGACAAGGCCCCGCAAATGATTGGCTGGACCGTCGCGATTGGGTCGGGCGGAAGCCTGCTGGCCTACGTCTGCATACTCGCTGGCTGGAAGATAGCTGGATTTTCCTACAATACGCTCTACCTGGCGGCTGGTGGCGCGACGGTGTTGATCGCCGCGTTCTGCTTGGTGGCATATCCCAAGTTCGAAACGCCGGATCCCCAAAAAACGCACATGGTGTTTCGCCGCCGTTATTGGCTCTATTACGTGATGCAGTTCATGTCTGGTGCGCGAAGACAGATATTCATGGTCTTTGCGGCGTTCATGATGGTGGAGAAGTTCGGTTTCGAAGTGCATGAAGTCACATCTCTGTTCATAATCAACTTCATTGCGAACATGATTTTTGCACCTCTGATGGGCAAGGCAGTGCAAGTTTTCGGTGAGCGAAATGCGCTTCTATTCGAGTATTTCGGCCTGACAATCGTCTTTCTCGCTTACGGTGGCATTTACTTCTTCGGGTGGGGCGTGGTGCTTGCAGCCACACTTTACATTGTGGATCACCTGTTCTTCGCGCTGGCTTTTGCACTCAATACGTATTTCCAGAAGATAGCGGATCCTGGAGACATTGCCCCGACGGCGGCAGTGTCTTTCACGATCAACCACATCGCGGCAGTATTTCTTCCCGCGCTGCTCGGCTACTTGTGGGTAGTCTTTCCAGGTGCCGTTTTCGCACTCGCCGCCGCAATGGCTGTCATTTCATTTGGAATGGCGCTGCTGATTCCCCGGCACCCGACGCCGGGAAACGAGACGATATTCTCGGCCAGAGTAAAAATTGCGTAATATCACCTTGCTTTGACGAAGATGCCGCCGCATAAGTCAATCGGAGACGAGCGCCATGTATTCATTCCTGCAAAAGAAAGCCCAAGTGCCGGGATTTGGGGAGGCCCTTCCAGGGCGCCCCGATCCGATTCCGACTGCCAAAATTCATTTTGTGAATGGCCGGCCGCTTAAGGGGCCATTTCCCGATGGAATGGAATTCGCGATGTTCGGAATGGGGTGCTTCTGGGGTGTGGAGCGTCTCTTCTGGGGTATCGATGGCGTTTGGGTAACCTCTGCCGGATACGCGGGCGGGCACACATTGAATCCGACCTACCGCGAGGTCTGCTCGGGTATGACCGGACACAACGAAGTCGTCCGACTCGTGTACGATCCCGCCAAGGTGCAGTACTCTAGCTTTGTGAAGATCTTCTGGGAAAGGCACAATCCCACGCAGGGCATGCGCCAGGGCAACGATGTCGGAACCCAGTATCGGTCTGGCATCTACACTTACGGCGCCGCGCAGAAAGAAGCGGCTGGTTTGTCACAGAAGGGATATGAAGATCGTCTCAACGCTTCGGGCTTTGGAGAGATCACGACCGAAATCGTAGACGCGCCGGAGTTCTACTTCGCTGAGGATTGCCATCAGCAGTATCTAGCGAAAAACCCGACCGGCTATTGCGGCCTTCGCGGAACTGGAGTCTCCTGTCCGGTCAACTGACAAGACAGGGACCGCGGCACTCAAAGCCCGCCCCGAATGAGAACCTATTCCGCTTTCACGACCCTTTGCGGGCGGACTGAGGCTGGGTCTTTGGCAGCGGCGCTGGAAAAGCTTGAACCGTCTCCACCCGGCATTTCCGTCGCGGAACTTGATGATGTTGCGGATATTTGGGAGGTTGGAGCATACTTTGCCAACCCACCGGACGATGTCGAACTTGCTCTCCTGTCTGCGGCGCATGGTGCCAAAGCGTTTACGGTCTCTGAGCTTCCAGACATTGATTGGGTTTCAATGGCTCATCGCGAGTTGCATCCGATAACGGCCGGCCGCTACTGGATTTTCGGCAACCATTGCGAGGAGGTTCCGCCGGCAGGGCTCGTGCCGATTCGAATCGATTTGACTATGGCATTTGGGACAGGACATCACGCCACAACACAGGGATGTCTCGTCGCCCTCGATGCGTTGCTTCGCGACGGTTGCGTGCCAGACAACGTTGCGGACATTGGGTGCGGCACGGGTGTGCTTGCCATCGCGGCTGCAAAATCTGGAGCATCGCAGGTCATCGCAAGCGATCTGGATCAAGTTGCAATCGAAGTGGCCAGTGTAAATGTGGCAGCGAACGGGATGGAAGGCCGAGTTGCCTGCGTGCAGGCGGACGGGCTTGACCACCCGGCGCATCGGAACCACGTTCCCTACGGGCTTGTATTTGCCAACATCGTCAAGAGTTCTCTCATCGATCTAGCCGGTCCCATTGGGATTTCCGTTCGTCCGGGAGGACACGCTGTGCTCTCAGGGATCCTGAACGAACAGGTTCCCGAGATCGAGACTGCTTTTGCCAGTGCCGGTTTCCGGATTGAGGACGGATACACCATCGGAGACTGGACAACTGTGGTTATGATTCGGGGATAGCTTTCCTGTACTTCAGCGCTTTTGCCCGGTACCAACCCCTAAGCGAAGACCACGAGAAATTGCCCGTATCGCGCTCACCAACCGGTCTTCGAGCACTGGCCTTTGCAAGGTCCGCGCATCAAGAGTGTGCGACCACTTTCTGCCGCTGCTCGCCCAACCCGTCGATTCCAAGCTTCATGACCTGTCCGGGTTTGAGATAGACCTGCGGTTTCTGCCCGAGTCCCACACCGGGCGGTGTTCCTGTCGGGATCATGTCACCGGGCTGGAGAGACATGAATTGCGAGATGTAGCTGACTAGGGTCGCCACGCCGAAGACCATGGTGGCGGTCGAGCCGTCTTGGTAACGCCGGTCATCGACATCAAGCCACATCTTCAAGTTTGACGGATCCGGAATCTCGTCCTTCGTCACAAGCCAGGGTCCGATGGGGGCGAACGTGTCGGCGCTCTTTCCTTTTATCCACTGTCCTCCCCGCTCGGCCTGAAACGACCGCTCCGACACGTCATTGACCACGCAGTAGCCGGCCACGTAGTCCAAGGCCTCGTCCTCGCTCACGTATTTGGCTTTCTTGCCGATCACGATGCCGAGCTCGACCTCCCAGTCAGTTTTGACCGATCCTCGTGGAATCACGACATTGTCGTAGGGTCCTGTTATCGACGAAGTCGCTTTGCCAAACAGGATGGGCTCGCTCGGTACCCTCATTCCAGTCTCGGCGGCATGATCGGAATAGTTGAGCCCAACGCAGATCATTTTTCCCACCGAACCCACGCACGGTCCGATGCGTGCGTCTTGCGGCAGCAACGGTAGCCCATTGGTTGTCAGACCGTCCGCCCATGACATGTCTTCTAATGCTGGCCCGGCGATGTCGGATATGATTGCGGATAGATCACGGTAGTTCCCGCCGCCGTCCTGGATTGCCGGCTTTTCTTCGCCAGAATTGCCGATGCGAGCTAGTTTCATGTCTGCTTCTCCTGATCTTATGCGAGAATTCCACCGTCAACAACATGCGTCTGGCCGGTTGTATACGCCGATGCATCGGAAAGGAGATAGACGACGAGTGCAGCAATCTCCTCCGCCGTTCCCAAACGGCCCATTGGTTGCCGCTCCACGAAGAATTTTCGAGCCTCTTCGTAGTCACCGATGTTCTCCCCAAAATCCACGATGCGCTGCCGCAGAGAAGGGGTGTCCACTGTACCCGGGCAGACAGCGTTGCAGCGAATGCCTTTCGCAACATAGTCAGAAGCCACAGACTTGGTCATTCCGATTACTGCCGCCTTCGTCGCTCCGTATGCGAACCTGCTTGGAAAGGCCTTCAGGGATCCAGCCGCTGAAGCGATGTTGACAACGGAGCCTCCGCCGTTCTCGACCATGGCGGGAACGGCGGAGCGCAGCACGAAATATATGCTGTCGACATTCACTAGAAAGGAACGTTTCCAATCGCTGGGGTCGGTTTCATCAAGCGTACCGTGAACGACAACACCTGCCGCATTCACGATCCCGTCGAACGGGCCTTCCTTTTCGACCAACTCTTGCACCGCCTCGGTATCCGTGACGTCGAGCCGCTCGGTCTTGGAGACCGCGTCGCGCAGTTCCTGAACTGCGTCCAGGTTGAGGTCGGTTGCAAGAACTTTGCCGCCAAATTCGGCAGCGAGTTCAGCTGCAGCTTTTCCGATACCCGCGGCGGCGGCCGTCACGAGTATTCGCTTGCCATCAAGTCTGAACATGAGGGTTTTTCGCACGCCGCGGCGTCTTTCGCTTGAGAATGAATCGCAGTCCCTTGAACACTGAAAACCTGCCCCCGTTCTGAGCGGATGGCATATGCATCCGGACGCATAATTTGCGCACTAGCCTGACAGCGGCTCCGCCATAATTCAAAAGACTCATTTCACATGCCGCGGCATATTGGCAAGATATTCTCGTTTTGTTATGGAGTTCGAGCAGATCGACAGGGAACACTGGCTGTCGTTCGATCGTTGGACGTGTCACTTGCCGAAGCGCTGGGAGCGCCCGCAAACCAGCGCGATTGCGCGTGGCAACCTTCTGGTCAGCTGCATTTTAACCTGACTCTCACCATGTATGTGGCTCCATCCGTCCCAGATTTCCAAGCGGCGGCGCACCGGCAGGGTCAGAATTGAATGCGTGCACGCTTTCTGCACTCAATCATTGCAGAGTTGGAGATTGTCAAACGGAATTCCATTTCGAGAGCGCTTGTTGACAACGCAACCGATCACATTCTGGTACTTTGACTTTGCATATTGCCCGGTCGAATCTGGCACTCCGAGTTTGGTCTTGCGTGTCCACCAGCGCAAAAAAAAGCGGCCCAATTCAGGGCCGCAAGTTGAGGGAGGAAAAGGAGATGAGGTACTTTAGAGCTTCCGCGATGAACTGTATGCAAGGTCGTCGATATCTCCGCGCACGAATCCGATGTCGTCCAGTTCATGGTCACTCAGCCTTGACAGCGTCGCTCGTGTCAAGCGGCCTTGATTCCACAGCCGGACGGACGAGAAGACTTGACGGATGGAGGAAAACACACGATAAGCCTTTGAACCTGCATGTGTTACTCGCGCGTAAATTGAAAGAATGTTCATTTGCATCGCTCCGTGTGTGGAGAATTTGATTGCATCTGCGTCAAGCGAAAATCTAGAGGCCAGCGATGCTCAAGACAAATGCCGATTCTGCAACACTGAGTTGCAGAAAATGTATGCCTGACTAAAAGTTGTTTATGGCTATTGGCCTCTGAAGCGGGCAATGTCGAAAGACATGATGCACGTCGGGGTAGTTCAATTGCCGCCTTGTCGACGTTCGTGATATGTTGAAATTGGTACAGCAAGCCTCAGAAGTTTCGTTGAGCTTGAAAATGTTCTTGTTTCGTGCTTTTTGGCGGCTTGCCATTGAACCGGGAGGTGCCGATGAAAGTTCTGGGTTTAGATCCTGGGTTGCGGGTCACTGGCTGGGGCATTCTCGATGCTGTCGGGAGCAAGATTTCCCACATAGGCAATGGTGAATGCCGCCCGGTCGGGGCGAGTCTTGGAGAGCGGCTCGCGAGTCTGCACGAACAGTTGACGAAAGTTGTCGGGGAGCTTGCTCCTGAAGCGGCGGCAATCGAGAATACGTTCGTGAACCGGGACGGGGCGGGAACGCTCAAGCTGGGACACGCGCGAGCCGTAGCGATGCTCGTTCCGGCTCAGGCTGGCCTTTTTGTCGCGGAGTATGCACCGAACGCGGTCAAGAAGGCCGTGGTGGGGGTCGGGCACGCGGACAAGCAGCAGGTCGATCACATGGTGCGGATGTTCCTTCCGGGCGTTCAAGTTGCCGGGCCGGATTCCGTCGATGCTCTCGCTGTTGCGCTGACCCACTTGTTCGTCGGCACGACGTCACGCGCTCTTGAGGAAGCTGTCGCGAGGGCGTTTGCCTGAACGATGATTGGAAAGCTCACAGGGCGTCTCGACTACATCGAATCGGATCATGTGATGATCGACTGCGGGGGCGTCGGGTATCTCGTGTATTGCTCGGAGAGAACGCTTTTCTCGTTTCCGGTGGTTGGCGAGCACGTTGCGGTTTACACGGACCTGCTGGTTCGAGAAAACATTTTGCAGCTCTTTGGATTCCGGTCTCGCGTCGAGCGCGAATTCTATCGCCTGCTGCTTTCTGTCCAGGGTGTCGGATCGAAGGTGGCGATCGGCGTGCTCGGAGCTATAGGAACGGAAGGGGGGATACATGCTCTCGCTCTTGGCGACTGGCGCGCGATACAAAGGGCGCCCGGCATCGGTCCGAAGACGGCAAAGCGCATTGTGAATGAACTCAAGGACAAGACTGGGCCGCTAATGGCTCTCGCTGGCGAAGCGGGAACGATTGCGATGCAGCCGAGCGATGAGCAAGCCGTTTCTGCGGATGGAGACGGGAGCGCCTTGGGTCATCTTTCGTCCGACGGCACTGCCAAGGCTAGCGCGGAAGCTTTGTCCGCATTGTGCAATCTCGGTTACTCGCAGAGCGAGGCGGTTTCTGCCATCGCCGCCGCTGCCGGTGACAATCCCAAGACGTCGACGGAATCCCTCATCAGGGAGGCCTTGAGACGTTTGGGGCCGAAATGACATTGCGATGACCGATACCGACTCGTCCCTGCTTCGACCTGACGAACAGGGTTCGGAGCTTGGCCATGCACTCCGTCCTCGGTCGCTGGACGAGTTCATCGGCCAGCGAGATGTGCGTGCAAACCTGCGGGTCTTCGTCGAAAGCGCACGCCGACGGGCCGTCGCGATGGATCACACCCTGTTTTTTGGACCGCCCGGCCTTGGAAAGACAACACTGGCGCAGATTCTTGCCCACGAACTCGGTGTCGGATTTCGAATGACATCGGGGCCCATTTTGGCCAAAGCAGGTGATCTCGCCGCGATTCTCACCAATTTGAACGAACGCGACGTTCTGTTCGTTGACGAGATCCATCGTCTTCATCCTCTTGTCGAGGAAGTGCTCTATCCAGCACTCGAGGATTATGCCCTAGACCTGATTGTTGGGTCTGGCCCTAAAGCGAAAACCGTTCGAATCGCGCTAAGACCTTTCACACTGGTTGGGGCTACCACGCGTCAGGGTTTGCTGACCACGCCGTTGCGCGACAGGTTCAGCATTCCGACAAGATTGGACTATTACACCACGGAGGAGTTGAACGAGATCGTGACGCGGGGTGCAAAACTGCTTGGCTTCAAGGTCGAGGCTGATGGAGCGTGGGAGATTGCTAAGCGCTCCCGAGGCACGCCAAGAATTGCCGGACGCTTGCTGAGCCGCGTCGTCGACTTCGCCGTAGTGGAGGGCGACGGGACAATAAAGGAAGGCATAGCGCGAAGTGCCTTGGAGCGGCTTGGCGTCGACGAGCTAGGTCTGGACAATGCCGACCGGCGCTATTTGCGGCTGATTGCCGAAAACTACGGGGGCGGTCCGGTCGGAATCGAGACCATCGCGGCGGCCATGTCCGAGGCACGGGATTCGGTGGAGGAAATCATCGAGCCGTACCTGTTGCAGGCAGGCTTGATTCAGCGGACGCCGCGTGGCCGGATGCTGGTGCACAAGGCTTGGAAACATCTTGAACTTGTTCCGCAACCGAAAGCTGATGGGCCAACGCTCTTCGAAGAAGAGGATTGAACCATTCGCTTGCCATTCGCGTCTACTATGAGGACACTGATCTCGCCGGAATCGTCTATTACGCCAATTATCTGAAATACATCGAGCGGGCGCGGACAGAATTGCTGAGGGAAATGGGCTTTGATCAGTACCGGCTACGGACGGAAAACGGGTTGGTGTTCGTCGTCCGGCGGATAGAGGCGGACTATCTGGCTCCGGCACGGTTCGACGACAAAATAACGGTTAGGACTGGCGTGGGAGATGTGACTGGTGCTCGAATGATTCTACGGCAAGAGGTTTGGCGGGACCGGAAAAAGCTGTTTCTCGCCAACGTCACTCTAGTTTGCATGACAGGCGCTAGCCGCCCAGCGCGTCTTCCGCCTGACCTTCGCGCAGCACTGCAGGATACTGCGGCGATTTCGAGTTGACATTTCGCGTTGGGGTTCAAAATTGCACGATGACATGCTAAATGCATTCGGAGAGCAACAGAACTGCCAGAGAACAATGGACGGCGCCTCTTGCGGCTAGAGCAGGCAATGAGAAATGGAAGAGATCGCGCTAACTCAGGGAACGGACTTCACCATCTGGAGTCTGTTTGTGAGGGCAGGCATAGTAGTTAAGTGTGTAATGCTTCTTCTGCTGTTTTCCTCGATTTGGAGCTGGGCCATCATGATACAGAAAAAGCTGAGCTTTCGCCACGTGAGGTTGGACACGGCGAAATTCGATCAAGCTTTCTGGTCAGGCGAGCCTCTGGACGAGTTCTACGGGCGAATTTACCAACGTCCGCAGGGTTCGTTGCAGCGGATATTTTGCGCCGCAATGAACGAGTGGAAGTATTCGCAGCGTTCTGACGGCGAGTTGATCGCCGGTGCGAGGCTCCGCATCGAGAGATCAATGTACGCGGCAGTAACTCGGGAAGTCAACAAACTTACGAACGGGTTGGATTTCCTCGCGACAGTCGGCGCAACGGCACCGTTCGTGGGCGTGTTCGGCACAGTGTGGGGGATCATGACGGTCTTCCGGGATATTGGAATTCAGGAGAACACGAACTTGGCGGTGGTCGCTCCGGGTATCGGCGAGGCGCTGGTCGCGACGGCGCTGGGGTTGTTCGCGGCAATTCCCGCGCTGATCTTCTTCAACAATCTCTCAGCTGCGGCGGAACGTCTTTCCGCCCACTTCGAGGACTTCGCCGACGAATTCTCGACGATCATTTCACGCCAACTGGATGAATAGTCATGGCATTGGCACTTAGAGATGGCGAGAAGGGACGTCGGCGCAGCCGACGCGCCCAGCACAAGCCAATGTCGGAAATCAATGTCACGCCGTTCGTGGACGTCCTGCTTGTCCTGCTCGTGATTTTCATCGTTGCGGCACCGCTCCTGACCGTTGGAGTGCCGATCAATCTGCCCGAGACAGCGGCCAAGCCCCTTGTCGCGGATCAGGAAGAACCGTTGACGATTTCGGTAAGCGCCGACGGAAGGGTTTCGCTGCAGAAAACAGAGGTGCGGAAAGAAGAGTTGATTCAGCGCCTGCGCGCGATAATGGCGGAGCGGAGATCGACCAAGATCTACGTCAAGGGCGACCGCGACGCCAAATACGAGACCGTGATGCAGATCATGGGCGCACTCAACAATGCTGGCTTTCGGGACATAGGATTGGTGACGGATGGTGGCGGACCCACATTCGACGGTGGTAGAACCTAGGAACCTGACTTGAAGACGGGCGTAATCATTTCGACAGTTGGTCATGCGGTGGCTCTGGCGTGGGCTTTTTATGGAGGAACGGTGGCACCTCCCTCTCAGGAGACGCTATTCGAGATCGCGGCGGTCGAGATCGTAAGCGAGCAGGAGTTTTTCGCAGCGACCGTTCCGGTGCCTACCGTCCCACCGACACCGCTAGCCCCATCTAGTCCGGAAACGGAAGACTTGGCAATGGCCGCGCCGCAGGTGACGGCTCCCAAGCAGTTCTTTCCCGTAGTGCTGGACGACGCTCTGGCCGAACCGGAAGTTTCGGTGCCGGTACGAAACGCACCAGTGGATATTGACATTGAACGCATTGTGAGCCTTTCCAACCTTGCCCAGTTGCCGGATCCGACCGCGCAGCTGTCTCTTGATGCGAACGAGCAGGAATTCGACCTCGGCAATTTTGATTCTTCTATTCCTCTCGGCAGCAAGCCAACACTGCAGGCAGCACCGCGAATTGCTGACAGGATAACCCTAAAGCCAGAAGAACCGCAGGCACTGGAATCCAATGAGATTCAAGTTGTCTCTAGGGCAGATTCGTCCACCGAACCCGATACAGCCGAATTTGTGGAGAAGTCGACAGCACCGGCACACAGCACTAGCAGGATTGTTACAGAGGCTGAGGAGACGATAGAACTGGCGGCGATACAGCGTCCGCGCCGTCGCCCGGCAAATCTTTCCGTTCCTCCGACACCAACCCCGGTGCCGGAGCCGCCGCAACCGACTGAGACGGTCGACATCACCAAATTGATCGAACAGGTGGAGAGCGATGAATTCACGGACATCGTGAAACGCGCTACCGCCGCGACGAAAACGCCAGAGGGCCAACTCAGTCTGGGTGTGCCGCTTACGGCAACCGAAAGCCAACGGCTGAAAACGCAGATTCAGGGTTGCTGGAACTGGGGGGCATTATCGACCGAAGCGAGCCGGACGACCGTAACGATTCAGTTCCGGATGACCGAAGATGGCCGGCCGGTCAAGAACAGCATCAAACTGGTGTCATCAGACAGCAAGTCAGAGTCCGTTAAGCAAACGGCGTTCGAGAGCGGAAAGCGAGCAATACTAAAGTGCTTGGAAAACGGTCACGACCTGCCAATCGAGAAGTTCGAGCGCTGGCGTCATGTAGGAATCGCATTCAATCCAAGGGACATGTTGCGCAAATGAAATTTTCAACTGCTATCATCCGTCTTTCAGCCAGTCTGGCTATTCTGTCCACCGCAGTCACTTTGGCATTCGCCCAAAGTAGCGACGAGCCGCTCCGTCTCGAGATCACCGAGGGAATCATCGAGCCGGTTCCAATTGCAGTTCCGCTGTTTGTGGCCGAGAATGTCCGTTCGGAAAGCCTTTCCAAAGACATTGGCAACCTAGTGGCGGCGAACTTGGTCGGAACTGGCGTTTTCCGGGAGATTCCCAAGGACGCACACATAACCGACATCACGAACTTCGATACCCCCGTCTTGTTCTCTGATTGGAAGGTGATCAATGCGGAAGCGCTGATCGTTGGCTCTGTGCGCGTCGGTGCCGATGGAAACGCCGTTGTGAAGTTTCGGCTTTTTGACGTCTTTGCCGAGGAGCAGCTTGGCGACGCGCTGCAGTTCTCAGGAAGGAGCGACGGCTGGCGTCGCATTGCCCACAAGATCTCAGACGCCATCTATTCTCGGATAATGGGTGAGGGAGGCTACTTTGACACGCAGATCGCGTTCATCTCCGAGTCCGGGCCCAAGGTTAATCGAAGAAAGCGGGTTGCCATCATGGATTACGACGGTGCCAATGTCCGCTATCTAACCGACGACTCGTCGATTGTTTTGGCGCCCCGCTTTTCTCCGGATGGAGCGCAGTTGTTGTACACCTCTTACGAAACCGGAAGACCGCGCGTCTTTAGTATGGACATTGCAAGCGGTTCCAAGCAGGTCGTTCTGCAGTCGCCGGAGATGGCGTTTGCTCCCCGCTTTTCGCCAGACGGATCCAAGGTATTGCTATCGCTGGTGCGGAGTGGAAACACGGATATTTTCGAGATCGATCTGGAAAGCGGCAGAAAGCGGCGGCTCACATTCAGTGCGGCAATCGACACGGCACCTAGCCATTCGCCGGACGGCGAATGGATCGTGTTCGAGTCCGACAGGAGCGGTACTCCGCAACTATACGTGATGAAAGCGAATGGATCGACACCTCCGAAGAGGATCAGCTCCGGCGCGGGCCGATACGGCACACCGGTATGGTCGCCACGTGGTGACTTCGTCGCATTCACCAAGCAGCGCGCGAGATTTCACATAGGCGTGATGCGAACCGACGGCAGTGAGGAGCGGCTTCTGACGGAATCGTTCTTGGATGAGGGCCCTACATGGTCAACAAACGGCCGAGTGCTGATCTTCTTTCGAGTGACGCCTGGCGACGCAGGGGGGCCATCGTTATATTCCGTCGACTTGACTGGCCAGAATCTTCGTCGCCTCCAGACACCCCAATTTGCCTCCGATCCCAACTGGTCCCCCTTGCGCCGCTGAACTCGGTTGTCAAGCACCGGTAGAGATGGTATTGGATCGGGCAACCGAGCAAAAAGCTAAGGCAGAGCTAAAACAATGAAAACCCCTTCAATTTTGGCCAGTGCAGGTCTGTTGTTGGTTCTCGTGGCGTGCGACTCGCCACACGTTTCTGTGGAAGAGACGATTGAGTTGCCGACCGGATTGGATTCCGAGATCGGAACTGAGGCCGACTATGACAGGGATACGCCAGCGTATTTCACCAACTTGATCGGCGACCACGTGTATTTCGCTGTGGACAAAAGCGTTATTTCCGAGGAAGCTGGGGCCATTCTGGACGAACAGGCGAGATGGCTGATGGAGAACGACGACTTCATGGGGAATGTCGAAGGGCACGCCGATGAGCGGGGAACACGTGAATACAACCTGGCGCTTGGAGCCCGTCGGGCGAGTGCAGTGCGAGATCGCCTTGTTAGCAGCGGCATCGCGGACAACAGGCTTCAAATTGTCACCTACGGCAAGGAAAGGCCTGCTGCGACCTGCTCCTCCGAAGAGTGCTGGAGCCAGAACAGGCGCTCTGTGACGAGAGTGTACTTGCGTTCAGATGATTAAGGAGAGGCATTCCGCGTGCTTCGTTTGAGCTTGGCAGGATTGTTTGCCGCATTCCTTTTGCTTTCGCAGGGCTCCGTTTGCGCACAAGTGCGAGATGAGACGCTGGCTGACATCCGTCAGCAGCTCGTCGCGCTCTACGTTGAGATGGAACGCCTGCGGCGTGAACTCTTTCCCGGGGGCAGCAACAGCAGCACGGGCGAAATGCAGCGCCTCGATGATATCGAGTCCAAACTCAGGAATACGATCTCGCAGGTAGAGGGTCTCGAGTTCCGTATTTTGAAAATAGCGGAGAACAGTTCCCGTCGGATTCGGGATCTGGAATACAAGCTAGTCGAGCTGGAAGGCGGGGACCTGTCAGCTCTCGAAGGCGGAACAACGCTCGGCGGCGACAATAACTCTATTGAAGTTGATGCGCTCCGCATTAAGCCGGAGCCTGCCGAGCAGAACGCCGTCAGGAGCGAGCGCCAATTGTTCGAAACTGCCCGTAGCATGTTCGAACTGCAGAACTTTGAGGAAGCTGTGAGGCAGTTCCGGACGTTTTTGGATGCGTATCCGAGCAGTCCATACACCGCGGAAGCGCACTTTATTTTGGGAGAGGCATTTGCCGGCCAGCGGAACTGGAAGGATGCGGCATCCTCATACTTGGACAGCTTCAACAGCGACAAGGAAGGCCCGACTGCGCCAAGATCACTGTTCGGGATAGGCGAAAGCTTGGGGAAGTTGGGCACGAAGAGAGAAGCCTGCCTTGTCCTTGCCAGCGTTGGCAAGCGTTTCCCGGCATCTGAGCAGAGCGACAGAGCCTCAGATGAGATGATGCGCCTAGAGTGTTCTTGAACAACGCAGTTGCGGCGCGGCTGTCATCGGCAGAAAAGAACTTTGCAAAGCACTTCAATGGCAAGAGGCTTGGTGTTGCAGTGTCAGGCGGAGGGGATTCAATGGCTCTCTTCTGCATGCTGTCGGATTGGTGCACCTCGTGCGGCTTGAATCTCTTGGCAGTTTCGGTCGATCACGGACTGCGTCGAGAGGCAACTTCCGAGTGTGCGCTTGTGCGCAAGCTTGCGGATTCCCTAGGACATCGCCACGCAACGCTGAAATGTGATGACATCGGATCGCGCGGCAATCTCCAAAAGAGGGCGCGGGACAAGCGCTACACCATGATTGCGAAATGGGCAAAGAGAGAGAACATTTCCGAAGTTGCCTTGGGACACACCCTAAATGACCAGGCCGAGACATTGTTGCTCAATCTTTCACGGGGATCTGGAATCGACGGGCTGTCCGCGATGCCCGCTAGAATTTGCAGACATGGCACGGTCTGGATTCGGCCGTTGCTGAGCGTCGAGAGGGGTGACCTGAGAGCTTACCTAAAGCACCGGCGGCTTGCGTGGGCAGAGGACCCCGGTAACGAGGACACACGCTTCGATCGGGTCAAGGCGCGCCGGTTGCTCGATGCGCTTGCGCCGCTCGGAATCAACGCCGAAAGGCTCGCCGAAACATCATTCCGAATGCAGACCGCCCGCAATGCGCTGGAGTTTGCAACCGCACAGGCGGCCCGGGAATTGGCGACGATAAGTGAAGTCGGCGAAGTCTGCTTTGCTGGCCGCTTCTGGGACATGCAAGAGGAAATTCGTCTTCGACTTGCAGCACATGCGCTGAAATTCCTGTCCGGGGCAGAATATCGTCCTCGCCTGTCCGCGCTTGCGACAAGCCTCGACGCAAGTCGGGAGGGCAAGTCCGCAACATTGTCAGGCTGCATTGCGACGGGCTTATCCGACGGTCGCCTGCTGTTTAGCCGCGAGCCAGCGGCCTGCCCGCCATGCGTTCCGCCGGACGAGGTGTGGGACGGTCGCTGGAAACTGGAGGGAAGTCCCGCGCCAGCCGGGGCGATGATCGGTGCGTTGACTGAGGCCGGACTTCGCGAGTGTCCGGACTGGAAGCGAGCATGTCATTCACGCCTTGGCTTGATTTGCTCGCCGGCGCTCTGGTGCGGTGACGAATTGCTTTCAGCTCCTTTGGCCGGCCTAGGCCGCGAATGGCAGGCTAGGCTCCTGTCCGAAAAGGACGATTTCGTGAAGTCGTTGCAATCCGTTTGAAAAATTGGATCGAATGATTATGTTATGGACAGTGCTCATCAGCGTTGGCACCTGTCATGTCTAAGCGGGCAAGACTTCGTCACCATCTCCGGGGGACATCCAAGTGAAAATTAATGTCAAGAACTTGATCATTTGGGCCGTGACATTTGCGCTGATCATCGCCCTGTTCAACATTTTCACAAATCGCAAAGCCACGGATGGCGCTCAGACAATCATCTATTCCGAATTTGTTGCAAGGGTGCAATCAGGAGATGTCAAGTCAGTAGAGCTCGACGGCGAGCGGGCAGTAATCTTTTCTCCCAATGGTACCGTGACCACAACTGTCATTCCTCCTGACACCGCCATTACCGAGCAACTGGTCGAGAACAATGTCGATGTCAGGGCCGTTTCGCAGGAGCCGAACGGCATCTGGTCGTTTGTGGCGCCGCTACTGCCGTTCGCCCTCATGATTGGCGTCTGGTTCTGGCTCATCAACCGCATGCAGGGAGGGGGCCGCGGAGGCGCGATGGGCTTCGGAAAATCGAAGGCGAAGTTGCTCACCGAGCGGCAGGACAGGGTGACCTTCGATGACGTGGCCGGAATTGACGAAGCCAAGGACGAACTTGAGGAGATCGTGGAGTTTCTGCGAAATCCCGGCAAGTACTCGCGGCTTGGAGGAATGATTCCGAAAGGCGCTCTCCTAGTCGGTCCTCCCGGCACGGGCAAGACGCTTCTGGCTCGCGCGATCGCGGGCGAAGCAGGCGTGCCGTTCTTCACGATCTCTGGATCCGACTTTGTCGAAATGTTTGTTGGTGTCGGCGCATCACGAGTTCGGGACATGTTCGAGCAAGCCAAGAAGAATGCGCCCTGTATTGTGTTCATCGACGAGATCGATGCCGTTGGACGGTCGCGAGGTGTAGGATTTGGCGGCGGGAATGACGAGCGAGAGCAGACGCTCAACCAGTTGCTGGTGGAAATGGATGGTTTCGAGGCCAATGAAGGCGTCATAATCATAGCGGCGACCAACCGTCCCGACGTTCTCGATCCGGCACTCTTGCGGCCAGGTCGGTTTGACCGTCAAGTCCAAGTGTCGAACCCGGACATCACCGGACGGGAGAAGATTCTCAAGGTGCATTCGCGGGAGGTACCTCTCGGACCCGACGTTGACCTCAGGATCATCGCGCGTGGCACGCCCGGGTTTTCCGGCGCTGACTTGGCCAATCTTGTGAACGAGGCCGCGCTGATGGCGGCAAGGGTAGGCCGCACCTACGTGACTATGGATGACTTCGAGAACTCCAAGGACAAGGTGATGATGGGGTCCGAGCGACGCTCAATGGTGATGACAGAGGACGAGAAGCGACTGACGGCCTATCACGAAGCCGGTCATGCGGTGGTCGGGTTGAATCTTCCAGAGCACGACCCCATTCACAAGGCGACGATAATCCCGAGGGGACGTGCGCTAGGCCTCGTCTTGAGCCTTCCTGAGCGCGACGAGATTTCGGTGACCTACACGAAATTCAAGTCGAAGGTCGCGATGGCAATGGGCGGGAAAGCCGCGGAGGAACTGATCTTTGGATCCGAGAATGTCACTTCGGGAGCCGCTTCGGACATTCAGCAGGTCACCAGGATCGCGCGTGCCATGGTGACGAAATTCGGGATGTCGGAAAAGCTGGGCAACATAGACTACGCCAATGAACATCAATCGTTCTTGGGTCCCTACAATCAGGGTCCGAGCGCAAGTCCTGTTACCCAGGAACTGATCGATGTTGAAGTGCGCCGAATCGTCGACAAGGGTTATGAGACGGCGAAAGCGATACTTATCGAAAAGCGAGAGGACCTCGACACGCTTGCCTCGGGTCTCTTGGAATACGAGACCCTTACAGGGGACGATATCGCCAAGGTTCTCGCTGGCGAAGAGCTAAGCCGTGAAGGTGACGACGATAGCGATGCAAGCTCGACTACAGTAACAGTTGTCCCGAAGACCGCACGGCCAAGGCGTTCAAAGGCAGTCGGCGGCTTGGAGCCAGAGCCGACATGAGCTTGGACTTGTCTATTGTCACTTCGCGGGAATGTGAAAGGGGCAGGAAGTCGAGGCTTGCATGAACAGGCAGGTTTGGCCGGAAAGCGTCGAACCGGGAACAAAGACAAAGCCGGAGAGTTGAAATTGCGGAGACGTCAATGGGTCCATTCCTGATAGGTCTTCTTGTTCTCGCATTGACGATGATGTTCCTGAACCGCAAGCAGGCTGGCGGTGCAGGTGGAATCTTCGGCTACGGCAAGTCGCGGGCGAAGCTTCTGACCGAAGACCAGATTCGGGCCACGTTCAAGGATGTGGCTGGCATCGACGAGGCCAAGGATGAGCTCGAACAGATTGTCGACTTCCTCCGCAAGCCTGAGCTGTTCTCGCGTCTGGGCGGAAAAATTCCGCGTGGCGCCCTTCTCTTGGGACCGCCGGGAACGGGCAAGACGCTTCTTGCCCGGGCCATCGCCGGCGAGGCAGGCGTTCCGTTCTTCACGATTTCGGGCTCGGATTTCGTGGAGATGTTCGTTGGAGTCGGGGCCTCGCGTGTTCGCGACATGTTCGAGCAGGCGAAACGGAGAGCTCCGTGCATCGTGTTCATTGATGAAATCGACGCCGTCGGAAGATCCCGCGGGGTCGGGATTGGTGGCGGAAACGACGAACGAGAGCAGACCCTCAATCAATTGCTGGTGGAAATGGACGGTTTCGAGGCCAATGACGGAGTTGTCATCATCGCAGCGACCAACAGGCCAGACGTGCTCGACTCTGCTTTGCTGCGACCGGGACGGTTCGATCGCCAAATTGTGGTGCCCAACCCGGACGTCAACGGGCGTGAGAAGATTCTTGTCGTGCACGGGCGCAAGGTCGCTCTCGGACCCGACGTTGATCTCCGGGTCATTGCGAGGGGAACCCCCGGCTTTTCAGGAGCGGATCTAGCGAATCTCGTGAACGAGGCCGCGCTGATGGCGGCTCGGGTAGGGCGCAAGTTTGTGATGATGGAGGACTTCGAGAACGCAAAGGACAAGGTCATGATGGGGGCAGAGCGACGTTCGCTGGTCATGACCGACGAGGAACGGAAACTCACCGCCTATCATGAGGCAGGACACGCGGTCGTCGGGCTGAACGTGCCGCAGAATGACCCGATTCACAAGGCGACGATAATCCCTCGCGGGAGAGCTCTCGGACTTGTCCTCAGCCTGCCGGAGCGTGATCAGCTTTCGGTGACATTGGCCAAGTACAGGTCAAAGATCACTATGATGATGGGTGGACGGGTCGCGGAGGAGATCATATTCGGGTCGGACAACGTAACTTCCGGCGCCGCATCGGACATCCAGCAAGCTACGCAAATTGCACGAGACATGGTTACCAAGTTCGGAATGTCCGAGAAGCTCGGGAAAATCGATTATTCCAGCGAACAGGACTCGTATTTCGGGCCGACGTCGGGCGGCGGTCGGGTCAGTTCGGAGACGCAGGAAATCATTGATTCTGAGGTTCGGCGCATCGTCGACGAGGGGTATGAGACAGCGAAGTCAATTTTGAAAGAGAAAATCGAGGATCTCGAACGCCTTGCGAAAGGCCTTCTGGAATACGAAACGCTCACCGGAGACGAGATCGCGAAGGTCATTGCCGGGGAGCCGATTGGACGGGTCGAGGACAGGGTGACCGAGGCAGTGCCGCAGGTCGGCGGGGGTCCCACCGCGATACCGAAAGCCGGAAAGGCCAGTTTAGCGAAATCTGAGCGGCGTCCCAAGCACAATGCTGCCTAAGAATCTGTCCAGAATTGGGTTAACTGGTGATTCTAAAATTTCAATATTTTTAGAAATAAAAATCTATATATTTCAACAGCTTAGTAATTTCATGATCTTTGCTCGGACCGGTTCCTAGCGCAATGATTCGCGCATAGGCAAATCTTGCGGCGGTCGTTCACCACTCTGTAGCCGGTCATGCGGTAACAGTGCGGCAAGATGTTCAGTAGCAGGTCTGCGATTTCGTTAAAGAAACATGCAAGACGACAGCCTAACCTGTGCCTGAGCGACGTTGTCCGAGCATGCATTGCGGCTTGGCCGTTCGCCGCGCCGCGGGCGCTGAGCGCGAGGGATCAAGAGCAAAGAGCCTGCCAGCTTGTTCCTGAACGAATCAGGTGCCCAAGCGAAAAAATCTTCATTTTAACATCGTGCCGGATAGTCTATGGCACTGCGTCTGTATACTGAGGGGCACTTCAGCCTGTTGCACCTGTCGAGTGCGCAGGAACGGGCGCCAAGTTCGAAGAAGGACCCAATCGAGCTTTCAAGACAGGAATTCAAGCATAACGTGCGCGTCGAGAAATGCATCAGGCTGTGGAAGGGAAGGGCAGAGTAATGGGGCAGCTCCGAGACACCGGGTTCATTGGCCGTGTGGTTTGGCTTGGCAGCGTAGAGAGCAGAGATGCGTCAATTCGGGCAAGTCCGCGCACAGAGATTTTTCTTGAGCTTGGCGGAATCATGAATGATTCACATTCAGGCCTGACGCGTCAATCCTGCGTTCGCGTTGAGGCTCTCTATGACATAGGCACCGTGATCCGGAACACGCGCCAAGTGTCTGTGCTGTCCAACGAAGAGCTCACGCAAATTGCGAAAGGAATTGGGGCCGCGGATTTGTCGCCAGCCCTGCTCGGCGCAAATATCGTTATTGAAGGGGTGCCTGACTTCACCCTCGTTCCGCCGAGTTCCAGAATTCAGTTTGAGAGCGGTGCCACCCTGACAGTGGATATGGTGAATGCTCCGTGCACCCTGCCGGCCCGCGAGATTGAGAGGGAACAGCCGGGGACAGGAAAGCCCTTCCGTTCAGTGGCAAAAAACAGGCGCGGGGTCACTGCATGGGTCGAGCGAGAGGGAACAATCACCGTTGGCCAGCCGTTGCGCCTCTACGTTCCCGAGCAGGAACCTTGGCCCGCAATCATGCGGAAACAGTCAGCCATATTCGCATAATGCGCAATTCCAGTGTATCCGATTCGATTTGATTGTGATTAGGAAACTGAGTCCACTCGAGCGTTGCGATGATGGAAAAAGGTTCGAAGTTTGTGCAACGAGTTGTGTTCTGAATTGGACGCAATAGGCACGTTTGGCATTTGTGAAGAAGGTAAAAGATCATGTCGGCAAACCTGATTGATGGAAAGAGGGTTTCCAAGCGTCTTTTGGAGAAAGTGAAAAAAACGGTCGCCGAGCTTTCAGATCGATCCGGTGAATTGCCATGCATCCGAGTGTTTCGGGTGGGCGACGACCCCGCGAGCAAAGTCTATGTGAGACGCAAGGTCCAAACGGCCGAGGACTGCGGACTTGTTTCCCGCGAGGCCCTCGTTCCGAATGCAATTTCGGAGGAGGGGCTGCTCAAAGATATCTTGTTGGCGGTTGATGATGATGAGTGCCACGGCATTCTTGTGCAACTGCCGCTTCCTGAACGTTTTGACCCTGCGAAAGTAATCAACTCAATTGATCCCACAAAGGATGTTGACGGTCTTCATGTCGCCAATGTCGGGGCCCTTTGGAGCGATCAGGACGGATTCTTGCCGTGTACACCTCTCGGATGTGTCATGCTTCTTCGTGATACGCTAGGGAACTTGACGGGGATGAACGCCGTCGTGTTGGGGCGCTCGAACATTGTCGGCAAGCCAATGGCCAATCTCCTGCTTGCAGAGAACTGTACTGTGACCGTAGCCCACAGCAGAACCCGCGACTTGCCCAGCGTTTGCAGAAATGCAGACATATTGATCGCGGCTGTCGGTCGACCTCAGTTCGTGCGAGGTGACTGGATCAGGCCCGGCGCGACGGTAATCGATGTCGGAATCAACCGAATACAGGCGCCAGAACGCGGGGAGGGAAGAACCCGGCTCGTTGGGGATGTGAACTTTGACGAGGCGGTCGCAGTGGCTGGCGCAATAACGCCTGTTCCCGGAGGTGTCGGGCCAATGACAATTGCCTGCTTGATGGCGAATACCGTGACAGCCTTCTGCCGAATAAAGGGTCTGGAAGTACCGGAGGGATTGGGGATCTAGACAAGGGGCTAACACTGCGCCAAGCCATTGACTGGGACACGCATGAAACGAAATTCGTGTCGAGAGTGCATACTAGTTTCAATTGCCATCGGTGCCGCCGAGATGCAGTGGATATCTAAAACTGTTTGAGCATCGCCATCTTGATATATTGAAGCGATGCAAGCAGCCAAGAATGTCATTGCTGGTCATTCGCCCTGTTCGGCATGGTCTGTGCCGCCGAAAAACGGGAAAATTGAAAAGCGATTGCCTTGGGAGCGACTGGCAACGCCTGACCAACCGTAGTGGAAATGGCGCATCGATTAAACTGCGAGAGCGCTTATGAGCGACGCATCAGCCCAAGTCGCACCAATGAAAGGCTCTTTCGACTCGACTTTCTGGCGAATCCGCGTGCCGGCGAATCTGGTTCCCGAAGTGACCGCAAGACTCGACTGGAATACACTGGGTCGGCGAGTGATCGTCTGATCCGGTCGAGGGACTGATCGCGTGGATGGCGCCGAGTTCGGCCCACGAAGGTTTGGCCGATGCCGCCGACAAAGCGGTCGACAGCGCCTGCGCACTACTAGGACTTTCGGTCAAGGCGTTGCGCGGAACGCGCTGGCGGCGGCCCGAAGATCCACCTAACATAGGGATGGAGGCGGACGCCTGCTTCTATGTCGGCACGAGTGCCGAGGGTTTTGGTCTGAGGCCATCCGCTATGGTGGTCAAGAGGCTGCGAAGACGTTTGGGGCACGGACGCCGCCCGGTCTCGTTGTTGGAATTGAATGGACGAAGATCGACAGTTGCGAGGTGGCTTATTACGCCGCACTCGGGGCCCGGGAGGTGTGGCGGGTCGAGCGTAAGGGCGGCGGCGTGGCTGTCGACATCCTTGATCTGCACGCAGGCGGCGGGCCATCACCATCGGAGACGGGACCCTCGCTTTTCCTGGGGCTGGAAGGTACACAAGTCGGGCGCTTGCTAACTCTCGCCCACCGAAACTGTCGCCGCGAGATGGAAACGCTATTCGATAAGTTGCTGTCTCCGCCGGACCCCGAGGCGAAAAAGCATTCTTTCCATTTCGGTTCCTGATTTTTCTGCTTTCGCCTTTCGAAGTCCGGCAAATCGTCCACGGGTCGTGGCCAGGCTAGTTCTGTAGCTGCCTCCTTTGGTTCGATCAGCAGAAATAGCGGCAGATTGTCTTTTGGAGACCGATTTTGCTGAGTGCAGCGTTTCACCTATCGATTCACCGCATTGCAGATGGTTCTCGTCAGCCCTGCGCGTGCCGCTGGGATACAACCGCCATTTCCTTCGCATCGATGACAGTTGGAGGCCGAACAGTCCGTCGAGAGCGGTTGCGGTTGCCAGATGATCAAGCGACCTGTCGGCGGTGGCGACTGCGTTCTGTTGCTGAAGGGGGTAGCCAAGGCACTCCTCGCGACGATGCCCGTCTGGCGCGAACATCTCGTGTGTCGCGCTAGGCGAGTGCTAGGTCGTGTACTCATTAGTTTTGATCCAGATGCGGATGCAGGCGAGGGCGATTGCGGCGAGGAAGTTTCTTGCAAGCTTGTGATAGCGGGTCGCGATGCCTCGGAAGTGTTTGAGCTTGTTGAAGAAGCGTTCGACGAGATTGCGTTGGCGGTAGAGGTCATGGGATACCGAGCGCTGCTCCCGGCGATCCCGTTGGGTCGGGATGTGGGGGCAAGAGCCATGGTCGGCAATGCGCTTGAGGATGGCGCGGGCGTCATAGCCGCGGTCGGCGACGGTGTCCCGGGCCGGCTCAAGGCCGTCAAGGAGGGCCGGCACGGCAGCCTTGTCGGAGGCTTGGCCCGGGGTGATCACGAAGCGGCGCGGCAGGCCAAGGCCGTCGACGACGACGTGGATTTTGCTGCTCAGCCCGCCTCTCGAGCGTCCGATGGCGTGATCCGGACCCCCTTTTTTCCGCCCGCGGCGTGCTGGTGGGCGCGCACCACCGAGGAGTCCAGGAGATGAAGAGATCCCGGCGAGCGCGTCGCCAGCGCCCCGAACAGGCGCTCCCGCACTCCTTGCCTGGCCCAGCGGTTGTAGCGGTTGCATACTGTCGTATATGGCCCGTAGTGTTCCGGAAGGTCGCGCCACGGCGTGCCGGTGCGCAGGATGTGAAAGATCCCGCTGATCGCCCGCCGGTCGTCCACCCGTGGCACGCCCCGCGGCTTGTCAGGCAACAACGGCGAGATGATCGCCCATTCCGCATCCGTCAGATCGTGCCGTCCCTGCATCCTCAATCTCCCGCTGTCTGGAAGCTTGAATCACATCAGCGCCGAAAAGAAAATCCCTTTTCACTTTATGAGTACACGACCTAGATGCGAGGCAGGGCAGGCTGAAGCGTTTCGGCTGGAACGACGACGCCCTGCTCAGCAAAGCAAGCGAGACTAACATTGGCGGCTGCTCTTGTGCTGTGTCTTCGGTCTTGGAGAAATCGCGTTCAGTCGCAAACTGAGCTTCAGCGTTTGGGACAGCGCTGCATTTGGGCCGGGGGCTGAGGATGTCGCGCGCACCGGGCCAGCAGCAAAAATTCAGTTTTCAAAACCTAACCTGCAACCTGAAGTCGCGCCGCTTCGAGTGCTTGCGGCAACGCCGACTTGAAAAGCTCGAGGTCAGCGTCGGTTCCCGCAGAAATTCGGATGCAACGATTCTGCGGGGACACAAATGGCATCCGCACGAAGATGTCTCTCTCGATCAGGCCTTCCAGAACACGCTTTGCGAATGCGCCGTCAGCCCCACAGTCGATAGCAACGAAATTGGCCGCCGATGGCACGGGTTCCAACCCGCACCCTCGGGCAATGTCCGAAATACCTTTGCGTGCAGCAGCTATTTTCCCGACAGCTTCTGACAGGTATTCCCTGTCTCGCAAGGCAGCCAAGGCACCGGCCTGAGAGATTCTGCACATTCCGAAGTGATTGCGAACCTTGTTGAAGGCATTCATCAACTCCTCGTGCCCGATCGCGTATCCGACTCTGGCGCCAGCCATTCCGTAAGCCTTCGAAAAAGTTCTCATTCTGATGACGCTTCGGTTTTTGACATCGATTTCCATCGCTGTCCCGGGAGGTGCACAATCGATGTAGGCCTCGTCCAGCACAAGAAGGCAATCGTGCGGGAGACATCGCACTGCGTCGGCGACGGTCTCGAAGGAATTCCATGTGCCCATTGGATTGTCCGGATTCGCAAGATAGACAAGCGATGCATTCACCTTCCTGGCCATAGCGACAAGTGCATGTGGATTTTCGTGATCCTCCGTGTATGGGACGGTGACAAGCGTGCCTCCGTATCCGGCCACATGGTAACTGAACGTTGGGTATGCACCGCGAGAAGTCACCACGCTTACTCTTGGCTTAACGAGCATGCGCACCAAGTAGCCGAGCAATCCGTCGATGCCTTCGCCGACAACGATGTTTTCCGACTTGATACCGTAGTGGCTGGCCAAGGCCCGAAGAAGGTCGTGATTTTCGGGATCGCCATACTGCCAAACCTCCTCGGTGGCCTCCTTCATTGCCCGCAATGCCTTTGGTGAGGGCCCGAACACGCTCTCGTTGGCACCAATTCGAGCCTTGAAAGTTCTTTTGCGGGCACGCTCCTGTGCCTCCGGTCCAACAAATGGAACCGAAGCGGACAAAACGGCAACAAGATCTGTGAATCTAGGCATGGAAATCCCTGAATTAACAATATCCGACAGCACACCGGATTGCCGCTTCATATCGAGGCAACTTTCCATGTGTCAACGAAACTTCGAATCCGGGTGAAAAAGCAAGAAGCGCGATCGCTGAAATGTCCTGTCGTCGGATGATTGGATGGTAAAGCGATTGCGGTTCGATTGGCCACGTTTGCCAGTCGAAAGGAATGCGTCGCCTCATGTCCAATGACAGAATGGTCAGATGGCTCGACTCACGGCTGTTTCTGAGTTCGGAAAAGTTTTCCAACAAAAATGGAAATCGCTGCAGCTCCAATGCTCAAGAGTGCTCCCATCTTGGCTGCATCCTGAACCGGGCCTGCATCGAATGCTACCGTTGCAATGAACAGCGCTACTGTAAACCCGATTGCTGCAACGAATCCAATGACGAGAATGTCAGTGACTTTCATTCCAGCCGGAATTCCCAATTTCAACGGAACGGCGCCGAACCAGCCGAAAAGAAAGATCCCCGCTGGCTTACCGACCACCAAGCCTAGCAGCACGAGCATCGTCGGGATTCCGATTGCAGAGAACTTCACGCCTGCGTTCACCAAGCCGAAAAGAAACAGGATGAACTCGACTGGGCTCTTCAGGATATGCTCGATCTTGTTGAGAAAGTCTTCCAAGTGCCTTTCGTGATCCGCAAAAATGCCTCGGTCCCGGTCTGCATGCGGAATTGCAGGGACAATCGGGATCAATCCGAGAGCGGGGTGCAATCCCGATTCTTGGAATCCGTACCAGCAAAGGGCGCCGCCAATTGCGTATGGCCAGTACGAGAAAACCCGCCGGACTCGCCTGAAATGGCGAAACTCGCTGTTACGTTTGTCAAGACGCTTCGGAAGCCAATTGAACATGAAGTAGACGCCGGTCGACGCGCCGAGCGTAAGGAGCAACCATTCTGGGACCAATTCGCCCGACGGGTAGAATACCGCAAGAATGAGCAACCCAGCAGCGTCGTCGGCGATTGCCAGAAGCAGGAGAAACCGTACGGCAGGGTGGCCAGCGCCGAACACGATTCTGCCAATCAGATAGGAAAACGCGATGTCGGTGGCGGTGGGTATCGCCCATCCGTTAGCCACGGCGGAATAGGTCTCGGACCCGAACACCAGTGCGATTCCCAAGTATACTGCAACCGGACCCACCATGCCGCCTACGGTAGCCAGCAACGGCGTAAAGGCCTTGCGGCCGCGAAGTGCACCGCCCTCCAAGGCAACCGCCTCCCATACCTCCTTTGCCGCGACCGCGAAGAAGAAGGCCATGAGCACGTCGTTTACAAGGTAGTGGAACGTGAGCGTTCGATGTGCATGGCCAGCTGCATCCACGTGGAGGTGGCCGATAATGCTTTCCTTGATCAACACGAAATCCACGAAAGCATGGTATTCGTCTGAAGCGAAGTTCGCCCATGCCAGTGCCAACACAGATCCCGAAATCAAAAGCAACGAGTAGTTCGAGATAAACTGCCAGGCGCGGTACATGTGTGCCACCTCCGAAAGATGAAACGCGACCGGAGCCTAGTCACGGGGATCATTGTTACCCTACATTAATGAAGCACGCAATCTCTTTTCCATGGCGATTCTCGCCAGTTTCGACTGCTTGAAGGGTTCTCCGGGCTGCGAGAACCGGGAGATCATTGATCTCGAAACATCGGGTCAAGAACGCATGCGACGCCTCCCAGGTCGAATGCCATGGAGGAGGAAACAGTTCCGTTCGCTACGTTCGGCAGGATTGCAGTTCAGTATCCCCGTTCGCGATCTACGAGGTGCAGCAGAGACTGCCCGGCCTGATCACGGCGAATGTTCTCGGCAACGGCGAGTGAGACCGTTTCAGGTCGGGATTCAGACGCTATATGCGGCGAAACGGTAACTCTAGGATGTCGCCAAAAAATGTGGCTCCGAGGGAGCGGTTCCTCACGGAAAACATCGAGTGTCGCATGCGCAATGTGCCCGCCGTCGAGTGCTTCGATAAGTGCCTCGTCGTCGATTAACTGACCGCGCCCCGCATTGATTACCACGGCGCCTTTGCGCAGTTGGAATAGAAGATCTTTGTTCAGGATGTTTTCAGTCTCTGCGGTGCGTGGGAGGAGCAGAACAAGGATGTTGGCGATTGCCGCTTGATTCATTAGGTCCGCAGGACCGGATCCGCATTCAATTCCGTCCAGATTCTTTGGCGTTCTGCTCCAGCCATACACGCGGAATCCAAGATCCGACAAAGTGGCCGCGCATACGCGCCCAAGCTCGCCGAGACCCAGCACCAAGACGTTTCTCGATCGTGCGAGGGGTGGGCAAAGATGGTGCAACCACTCACCCGACCTGTTTGCAATGTGAGGGTCTAGGCCGAGATGATGTCGAAGTACTTGTGCGGCGACCCATTCTCGCATTCCCTCTATTATTCCAGGATCGACCATGCGGGCCAGAGGAACAGTGATCGTTTCGTTGCCGACGATTTCCTCCACACCTGCCCAGAGACTTTGCACCGCCCGCAAGCCTTGGAACCGCGAGAAATCCGTGAGTTCGCTGTGCGGCGAGTGGACGATATAGCGAACTGTGGCTGGGTCTCCGACCATTGCCGTCACCTCGCCGGAAACTCCTTTTTCCTTGAATGCGGAGCGAAGAGCGGGAAGCCATGCTTCATGCAGCGACGGGTCTGAGGAAAAGAGAATTCTGTCTCTCATTCCCGACGTCAGCTTTTTCTGTGGATGAAGGCACTTTGGATCAGGCCAAAGGATATCAGGAGCACGATCATTGATGAGCCGCCGTAGGAGACGAGCGGCAAGGGAACTCCAACGACCGGAGCCAAGCCAGTGACCATGGCCAGATTGAGGGAGCAGTAAAGAAAGAACGAAGCCGAGAGACCGATTACCAGAAGGGAGCAGAAACGATTCTTCAACTGGATTGCGATCATCAGGCAATAGGCGACTATCAATCCGTAAAATGCAAGGAGTGCCACCCCCCAGACCAGTCCGAGCTCCTCACCCAATACGGTGAATATGAAGTCAGTATGGCGTTCTGGCAGAAAGTCTAGCTGCACTTGAGTTCCGTTGAGAAATCCTCGTCCGGTTAATCCGCCCGAACCCAAGGCTATTTTCGATTGGATTATGTGATATCCAGCTCCAAGAGGGTCACGCTCAGGATCAAAGAAAATTTCAATGCGATCGAATTGATAGTTCTTAAGAAGTTGCCATGTTGTTCCTTTGCTTAGAAAAACGGCACCTACAGTAAGGAAGACACAGAATGTCGCAACAAGGAAATATATCCAGCTGACGCCCGCGACGAACATGACCACAGATCCGGTCATCGCTATAAGCACGGAGGTTCCCAGATCGGGTTGACGGAACACCAGCATGACCGGAAGCGCGATCAAGATCAGGGGAATGGCAACCCAAAACGGACGAGACCTGTTTCGGATGTCAAGGCTGTCGTAATACGCGGCGAGAATCAACACGAGAGAGATCTTGACTAGTTCGGAAGGCTGAAGCTGAAACAGTCGAATGTCCAGCCAGCGTGTTGCCCCCATGTTGGTTTTCCCGAAGAACGCTGTGAGAACTAGCAGCAAGGTCGTGATGATGTAGAGCGGTACTGCCGCTCCCTTCACCATTCTTGTTGGCGTGAAGGCGATGAAGAACATTAACGCAAGCCCGACGAAGAATTTCGTTAATTGCGAACTCGCCCAAGGACTCACCGAACCCCCGGCGGCAGAATAGAGAGCCACGAACCCGATGCTTGCCGTTCCGCAAATTAGTACGATGATCGTCCAGTTCACATGTAGCAGCTTTCGCAAGCCACTTGGGGTTGGCGTGGGAGCGATATCAATCTGCGTCATGCGCGAGCCCTTTCAGGGCGTGGCTGGTCGTCGCTATCTTGAATACGCAGCTTCCTTTGCTCGTCACGGATGCTCTCGCGCTGTTCTGTTGGGTAGGATGCGATCGGAGGCAGTTTTCCGTAATGGACTCGAAGAAGCAGATCCCGTACGACCGGTGCTGCGACCGCCGCGCCGCTGCCGCCATGCTCGACCACGACTGCCGCTGCAAAGCGTGGATTGGAATACGGTCCATAGCCGCAGAACAGGGCATGGTCACGTTGCTCCCATTGCAAGTCCTCGCTTTGAGCAACGCCCCGACTCCGCTCCTCGCTGGAAATGGTGCGCACTTGGCTCGTTCCGGTCTTTCCCGCGATCTTGAAAGCGTCGTCGACGGTGCGAGCTCGGTATGCCGTACCTTTCCTTTCGTTCACAGCGCTGAACATGGACTCACGAATTATACTGAAGGAATCATCGGGAATATCCAATCGCAATGGTTTCCTGGCCATGTCCGCTCTTTGGCTCGCGGACATCACAAGTTTCGGAAAGACAAGATTCCCGGTCGCGATCCTTGCCGTCATCACTGCGAGTTGCAACGTCGAGGCAAGCATGAAACCTTGACCGATGCCTGCGTTGATTGTGTCGCCGACATGCCAAGCCTCGTTGCGTTGGCGACGTTTCCAGGACTTGGTGGGCGTCAGTCCGCTCTTGACGTTCGGAATCGGCAGGTCGTGCTTGATTCCCAAGCCAAATCTGTTCGCCATCGCGGAAATTTTCTCTATTCCGATCAACTGGGAAAGATTGAAGAAATAGACGTCGCAAGACTCCATAATGCCCTTGTGCATTGCCACGTCCCCGTGTCCATTCTTATTCCAGCAATGGAATTTCCGGCCGCCGAGCTTGAATGATCCGTTGCAAGTGAACACAGTCTCCGGAGAGACAACATTGTCCTCCAGCGCCGCAAGCGCGGTTATCATCTTGATGGTTGAGCCGGGCGGATAGACCCCATGAAACGGCCTGTTTATGAGCGGCTTGAACTTGTTGTCCAAGAGATCGTCGAAATCGCGGCGCGAAATACCGTTGCTGAATTTGTTGGGGTCAAAATTCGGAGTGGAAGCAGTGGCTAGAAGATTGCCGCTCCGAACATCCATCACAACCGCTGTTGTCACGTGATTGCCCATTCGCGCATGCGTGTAACTCTGCAGTCCATGGTCGACGGTTAATTGTGCGTCCATTCCGGGTGTCGCGTTTTGCCGCCCAAGCTCTCGCATGATCCGGCCTTGGGCATTGACTTCAATTTCGCGGCTGCCGGGATTTCCGCGAAGCATGGGTTCCAAACTCTTTTCAATGCCCGTTTTCCCGATCTGAATCCCGGGAAGGTCGAGAAGGGGATTGGCGTTGTTCTCGGCTTTCTTGTCCTCTTCGCTGACCGCGCCCACATAGCCGATGAGATGCGCGAAATCGTTTTTGAACGGGTAAACTCGCGAGTTCACCATATCAGCGCTAACTCCGGGGAGAGCCGGTGCGTTAACGGAGATTCTCGCCACCTGCTCCCATGTCGCGTTCCCGACAACCTCGATCGGAATGAACTTCGGGAATCGGTTTATTTTTTTCAGCTTGTGCTCGATCTCGATTGCCGACATCGGAATGATCATGCTTATTTTTTCGAGTACAGATCGCACGTCCTTGGCTTCCTCACGCACGAGCAGAATGCGGAAGTTCCGTACGTTGCCGGCCAAGGTCACGCCGTTCCTGTCGGTTATGATGCCCCGGGTCGGAGTGAGAATTCGAAAATTGACACGATTCTGATCTGCCAGGTAGCGATACTTTTCCTCGCCGAGGACCTGAATGTAGGCGAGACGCCCTCCAATTGCGGCCAAGATCGCGAACTGTACCCCGCCGACAATCAGGCTGCGTCGTGTCAGAGTGCCGCGAACTTCGGAAAGTTCCTGCCTAAAAGCCTGCATCAGAATCCTGCCCTCAAGATTCCAACTTCAGTGGACGAGGGTTTTCGAACGCGAAAAATGTAGACTGTTGCCAGAACAACGAGTGGGTAAAGCGCAACTGTTATCAGCACTTGGGGCAGGACGTCGCCGAAATCGGGCGGGTGCGCAAAAGAGATGACCAGAACGAGATGGTAACCGATGGACATTACCAAGTACAAGACGGCGAAGTGCGCGCATTCGGTGAGGAATGAATGGTACCTGATTCGCTCGGCGTTTCGCCTGAGAAATTCCGCGGCTAGAAGTACTAGTGCGGTCCACAGGCCAAGTGGGTGAAAGAGGACAATCTCGGTCAGAAATGTTACTGCCGTGATCACGATTACCGGAGTGTAGTCTGAGCGGCGCAGCATCCACGCTGCAATGGCGCAGAAAGCTATGTCAGGTGCTGGTATCTGGCTCGGTCGAATGTCGATTGGAAGCAAATTGCCAAGCGAGATGGCGGCAAGGATGAAAGTGAAGGCCGCCCGGTAAGACCAAAGCGCGAAGGAATTGTTCATGTCCTACCGAAGATCCCCGCTTGCCAGTTGGTCGATCGATTCCGTGTTGAGAACCAACCCTCCCGCGGACTCGATTTGCTCAATCGGAGTGACTCTCAAGACTTTTATGTACGAGAGGTGGCGGAAATCCGCCGCAGGCACGATTCTCAAAATCTGATTTGGAGGTTTGGATACGGTCCCGACCAGAATGTCCGGTGGAAACATGCCTCCGTCGCCAGAGGTGACCACAGCGTCCCCGGATTCAATCTTGCTCCCGTTAGACAGCAAGTCAAGAATCGGGAAGGTGGATGCGTCGCCTGAAGCAATGCCGCGGGCGCTTGATGGCTGAATCTTCACCGGAATTCGGCTGTTAGTGTCCGTCAAGAGAATCACGCGCGCGCTTTGGCGCCCCACGCCAGACACTCTGCCCACTAGGCCGAGACTGTCGATGGCTGGCCATCCGTCTCTCACGCCGTTTCTCGATCCGACATTAATCAGTATCGAGTGGCCGAACTGCGAACTGTTGTCGACAAGGATTTCTGAGATGATGAAGGAATGGGTGGCACTTGTCTGGACATTTGCAAGGTTCCGGAATTGCGCATTCTGACTTTCGAGCAATTGCGCCTTGAACTTCCAAGCTTTCAGGTCATCAATTTCCCTCTGCAACTCTTCGTTGCGCGTGTAAACCGTTGCAAGGTCTTGCATCGCTTCAATCGTGTTCACTATGACTTGGCCGGGCTCCAGGCCGATCTTGATTGACGGGGTTAGCAGATCGATGATGTAGTAGCGAAACTGTTCCACTCTCTGGTTCTCGATTCGCCACAGCAGAAACAGGCCAACAAGCAGGAAAATCGCCGCAGCAACAAGTATCCTGCGGATCGGACGGCGAAACTGAAGGTCGGAATTCTGTTCTCCCGGCGCCAGGGCCACAGCCAGTTTCCTCTCTTTCTCAACCGCTGTAGTCTATAACGTGGCTGAGCTCTTCACTTTGGTCTAAAGTCTTGCCGGTGCCCACGACCACGCACTTTAGCGGTTCCTCGGCGACGGTCATCGTCAATCCAGTCAATTCGCAAAGACCGGTATCAAGATGGCTAAGCATGGCACCTCCGCCAGTCAACATGACCCCGTTATCGACTATGTCGCTTGCGAGGTCCGGAGGTGTGGACTCGAGCGCTTCCATTACGGCGCGTTGAATTACCCCGACTGGCAAACTGAGCGCATCGGCGACATGTGTTTGATTCATTATAAATTCACGCGGTTTGCCCCCTTTGCCAAGGTCGCGCCCGCGAATGGTAAGCTGCTTTCCCGAGCCGTTTAGCGGTCGCTTCGCGATTCCCATCGCTTTTTTGACCTTTTCCGCCGTCGCTTCACCGATCAGCAATTGATGCTCTCTTCTGAGATATGAAACCAGAGCCTCGTCCATACTGTCGCCGCCGACCCGCACCGACTTTGCGTACACGATGTCGCCAAATGAAAGCACCGCGACCTCGGTCGTTCCTCCACCAATGTCGACGACCATCACGCCTTTTGGGTCTGTGATCGCGATGCCCGAACCAATCGCGGCGGCAATCGGCTCCGCGATCAATCCGGTTCTGCGAGCTCCAGCGGAAAGGACCGAGTCCCGAATCGCGCGCTTTTCAACTTCTGTTGCACCGTAGGGAACGCAGACAATCACTTTCGGCTTGCCAAAGAGAAAGGATCGCTTGTAGACTCTCTTGATGAAGTGCTTGATCATCGATTCCGCAACTTGGAAGTCGGCGATCACGCCGTCTCGCAAGGGGCGAACCACCTGTATTGTTCCAGGAGCCCGCCCGATCATTTTCTTGGCGTTCGTGCCGACCGAGAGCACCTCCTTGCGTCCATTCACCGAATGGTAAGCGACTACCGAAGGCTCATCAAGCACGACACCTTTGCCCCGCATGTAAACAAGTGTGTTGGCAGTGCCGAGATCGATTGCCATGTCATACGACATCATGCCCGAAAAAAGCGAGAAAATGCTGTCTTGCGCCATTGTTCTTATTCTGCTCAGGTGTCAGACGTTCCGAGCAATCCTTAATCAGAATTTATGCTTTATGCAACCAAACGCTGCCTGCCTTGGAACGGCACCCCCAACGTGTCCGGACCGCAAAATTGGCTAAAGAGGCGCGTCCCAAGGCAATTCATGGCGCGTTGTCCTGCGTTCCATCCGGGGCGGTTTTGGCACGCCTGCGCGAGAGATTGTTAAGTGCATTGACGTAAGCCTTTGCAGAAGCGAGCACTGTGTCGGTGTCCGATGACTGGCCGACTACGATTCTGCCATCTTCCTCGAGGCGCACACTCACTGTTGCCTGCGCGTCCGTTCCCTCCGTTACCGCATGAACTTGGTACAGCTGCAGGCTGGCGCGATGCTCGAATATCGTCTTGATGGCATTGAATGCAGCGTCGACTGGACCGCTGCCGCGAGAGAAAGCCTCGTTGTCTACGCCATCAACGGACATCACCAGCTCAGCATTTTGGTCGGCTTCAGACCCGCACACCACCCGAAGATATTTCACGACCAGATGCTCGTCCTGCGATTCATTGGAGCTGGATTGCATCAGCGCAACAAGATCATCATCGTAGACTTCCTTCTTCTTGTCTGCAAGCTTCTTGAATTTTACGAACACGTCTCGCAACCGGTTGTCGCCGACCTCGTGCCCCATTTGCTCTAACTTCTGTCGCAGGGCTGCGCGTCCTGAATGCTTGCCGAGCACAAGTTTGGATTCGGATAACCCCACATCCTCGGGCTTCATTATCTCGTATGTGTCTGCGTGCTTGAGCATCCCGTCTTGGTGAATGCCGGATTCGTGAGCGAACGCGTTTTTCCCCACGATCGCCTTGTTGTATTGGACGGGAAACCCGGTTGCGGTCGATACGACGTGACTTGCATTCACGAGCTTTTGGGAATCGACGACCGTCTTGTAGGGCAAAATGTCCTTGCGCACCCGCATTGCCATGACGACCTCTTCAAGCGCGGCGTTGCCTGCCCTCTCACCGAGGCCGTTGATGGTGCACTCGATCTGCCTCGCGCCAGCCTCCACTGCCGCCAGGGAATTTGCAACGGCCATCCCAAGGTCATTGTGGCAGTGCGTTGAAATCACGGCATTTTCGATATTGGGAACCCTTTCCAGAAGCATCCGTATGATTGAGGCATTTTCGTTCGGCGTGGTATAGCCGACCGTGTCGGGGATGTTGATCGTCGTGGCGCCGGCGCGAAGTGCCGTCTCCACCGATCTGCAGAGGAAGTCCGGTTCGGTTCGCGTGCCATCTTCGGGAGACCACTGGACGTTGTCCGTGTAGTCTCTGGCCTTGGAGACGGATCTATGAATTGCTTCGATCACGTCCTCCGGTTTCAGTTGAAGTTTGAATTTCATGTGCAGCGGCGAAGTTGAGATGAACGTGTGTATGCGAGCGGACCGTGCATGTTTGACTGCCGCGGCAGCACGCTCTATGTCGATCAAGGATGATCGCGCCAGGCCGCAAACAGTGGCGTTCTGAATTAGCTTCGCGATTTCCCGAACTGCCTGAAAATCACCATCTGAAGCGATCGGAAAGCCTGCCTCAATGATGTCAACACCCATTTCATCGAGAAGCATGGCGATCTCGATTTTTTCCGAGAGGGTCATTGTCGCGCCGGGGGACTGCTCGCCGTCGCGCAGGGTTGTGTCGAAAATCAGGACGCGATCCTGCGTGATTTCACTGGATTGAGACATCGTCAAACTCCGGAATGCGTGGCTGGTTGGTTAGGTTGCAGCGGTGCAAGCCATTTTCCCCTGAGCGGGTGCACCGGGATGGGTGCGCTCAGAGGCAGCCTAGGGACAGGAGGGACAATCCCTCCGGTCCATTCAAGGTCTCACTTCGACCGAGATTCTCCATCATTCGATTCATGGGACCTTGATAATCTGGGGTGCAGGAGGTTGCAAGTCCGAACGGTCACTCTCATTCGGAAACTTCCTGCTGTTCTGTTGCAGCTTGGTCGGTGACGCGAGTGATCAGCTTGCGGACTCCAATCGGTTCGCCGTTCTCAAAATAGCCTTTGTACACATCTCCGCCGGGGAAAGTCTGCCTTCCTTCGCCGTGAATTTCATTTGCTTTCCAGCCACCCACGTATTTGTATCCCTCCGGTGTGGTAAGCTCTCCATATCCGTCTCGCTTGTCGTCCTTAAACTCGCCCGAATAGGTTGCACCATTCGCATAAATGGCCACACCGTCTCCTGATCTCTTCCCAATCTTCCAGTCTCCGGCATATGACGTTCCATCAAGCCAGGCAGCTGTGCCCGTCCCGTCCATATGCCCCTCCTTCCATTCTCCTGTGTAGGTAAAGCCATCGGTGCGCTCCAACTTTCCGCTGCCATGGCGTGCACCCTCTTTAAATTGGCCCTCGTACAGGTCACCAGTGGCGTAAGTGATGACTCCCTGCCCATGAGGCTGTCCTTCAATCAGGTCGCCTGAATATCGATCTCCATTTGCGAGCTCCAGTGTGCCTGGTCCATCCGAGAGCGCGCCTTCATTCCATTCTGCAGTGACTTTAGATCCGCCCGGATATGACATAGTGCCAGTGCCCTCGGGCAGTCCCAGCGAGAATTCACCAGTATAAGTCCTGCCGTCCGACCAACTGACCGTGCCGATTCCTTCCTGAAGATTAGCTTTCCATTCTCCTTCATACGTATAGCTGCCAGAGACTTCCAACTTTCCCGTGCCGTGCCTAGCGTCGTTGTGGAAATCTCCAGAATAGACATTTCCGTTCGCGTAGGTGAGTGTCCCGAACCCCCCAAACATGCCATCAGTCCAGTTGCCGTCGTAGGAGACTCCCTTCGAATGGGATAATTTTCCCTTTCCATGGCGCTTTCCATCAACGAACCCGCCGGAATAAACGGATCCGTCTTGAAAACTCTCGGTGCCGATTCCGCTTTTCTTGCCGTCTAACCACTCTCCGGAGTAGACGTATCCTTCGGACCCAACGAAAATTCCGTTTCCATGTCGTTGCGAAATCCTGAAGCTACCCGTGTATTTCGAGCCGTCCGGCCATGTGGCAGTGCCCACACCGTCCATGTGGTCTTCATTCCAGTCTCCCGCATACGTGAAGCCGTCGGACCGCTCCAGCCTTCCATCACCTTGACGGGCGCCGTTCGAAAACCGGCCATCAAAGATGGTGCCGTTTACGTACTCAAAAATGCCATTCCCATGGGGCTTTCCGTCGATCAGGTTGCCCGAGTATTTGTCGCCGTTCGGAAACACCACGATAGTGGGGCCGTCCAACAGTTTTCCGGCCTCCCACAACCCAGTGAATCTGGATTTGTCAGGGAAGGTCATGGAACCCTGTCCATCAGGTGCTCCTGACGAAAATTCTCCCTTGTAGCTTTTGCCGTCGGGCCAATTGACCAAACCACTCCCTTCCCGCTTGTCGTTATGAAATTCGCCTGAATAAACAACTCCGCTTGCATAGGTCTGGATCCCGTTTCCCTCCCTCAGGTTATTTCTGAACTCGCCATCATATGATTCCCCACTCGGATACGTGACCAAGCCTTTTCCATGCCATTTTCCGTTAACAAATTCGCCGGAATAGGTGGTTCCGTCCGAGTGGCGCTCGTTACCGCTTCCGTGTCTTTTTCCGTTCCGCCATTCGCCGGAATACATGTAGCCGCCGGGGTGGCGAAACGTCCCTTGACCGTGCTGCTGCCCGTCTAGGTAGCTGCCCTCATATCGACCATTTTCAGGAAGCTCGCCATCGGAACTCGACTGCGCCAAGGCAGCACTAATGGCCAATGGCACTGCTATGACGGAAAGAAATGCAAACGCAACGATGTTCATCAGTCACCTGCAATTAGCGTAACCGAGCGTAGTTCGTCTCTTACCGCAAAACCTCGAGAATTCCAAACTGTGTCAAGGTTGGAAAGACAAGATTCGCGTCGGGCCGGATGTTGACTGATCTTCTGGTCCGCGCTTCGTTGATCGGGAAAGAATGCTTTGTATTCAGATTCGTTCCATTCGAAGAGCGAAACCAATTTGACCTTTTGATCCAGCGCAGAATTTTCAATTTATCGTTTGCCGTATGTAGCCGTTGCGTGATTTTCATCATTGGGTCGGCAACCTTGTCCGCGCTATTTTTTCCCCGGAACGTTTTGCGAGGGGCTGTCGGCTTGGACGAACGCCGCAATGTGTTCATTTGGCTGTCATCGCCAATTTTCGGCCATGGCCAGCAACAGTCGGGACCTCACAAATTCCTGACGTGGATTGTTCGTCGTACTTCTGGTGACCATCGCCCATCCGCTGTTGACGGAAAGCCGGTCCCATCTATATTTCAACTGACCGGTTGCCGTCGGTGCTGGTTGCATTTCATTGATGACGGGTTGCGCACTGTCGGCTCGAGACAGGCGCTTGCAGGGGACAGTTGGAATGGAAACACGCTTCAAATTTGAGTGCGGCGATTTCGCCGTAGAGTTTTGCAGTTTCAAGATCTTTGTCGAAAGCAAACTTGTTAAATTGATCGGCAAACTGGTCGAACTGTCGAATTCGCGCCGTTCTCGGCGAGCGAAAAGCGCAGGGTGGAATGCTGGCAAGGAAGAAGGCGTCCAAGAACTGGCAAGTTTCCCAGATCTCATCGGGACGAAATCCCAAGTGAAAGCCTTCTGCGACAGCTGTGTGGCTGCGCCTGAAGGGTTTTGGCTATCGACGATCGATGTGAAAGAGCGCGAAGGCAGGAGGCTGCAAAATGATTGGTGAGAAAAAGTGCGAAGTTACTTCGAAGTTCTGCTCGAAGTGAGCCCCTCGCAACAATTCCAGCACGTCCACGCGCCGTGCGGGAGCAAGACGAGTGCGTATTGAATTCAACGCGCCCAGTGTAGTCGGGAAAGCTGGTGGCCAGTAGATTCCGGCTCGCGATGGCGCAGGCTGCTCCAACAGTCGGTGCTTTGGAGGCAAACGCCCGCAAGGTGATGAGGCTCTTTCAGAAGGCGCGGCAGCAAGAATCGGATTTCGTGGCTTTTCCGGAGATGTTTCTTGCTGGGTACCCGCCTCAGGACTTGGTTTTGAAGAGGGTGTTCGTACAGGACTGCATTAATTGGATCGACGTAATCGCCAGAAACTGTGCCGATGGTCCGGCATTGGGAATTGGCACCCCGTATATCGAGGATGGCAAGGTCTTCAACGCCTATTTCGTGATTTCGCGTGGAAAGGTCGTCGCTCGCAAGCTCAAGCATCACCTGCCCAACACTGACGTATTTGACGAAGCTCGACTGTTTTCGCGGGGACCAATCGGCGGTCCGTGCAAGGTGGGTCCGGTCCGGATCGGGATACCGATCTGCGAAGACGCCTGGTTCGAAGATATTTGCGAAACGCTTTCCGAATCTGGTGCCGAAATTCTGATTGTCCCCAATGGTTCGCCGTATCACAGAAACAAGCTGGAGAGACGGCACGTTCACATGGTGTCGAGGGTTGTGGAGACTGGCCTGCCTTTGGCCTACCTGAACATGGTCGGCGGCCAAGATGATCAGTACTTCGATGGCGGCTCGTTTGTACTGAATCCGCACGGAGAACTGGCAGCGCAATTTCCCTTGTTTGAAGAGTCGCTGTTCGTTGTCGACTTTGAGCATCGAGATGATGGATGGACGGCGGCGCGACATGAATTGGCGACTATTCCTGGCGAATGGGAGCAAGACTATCAAGTCATGGTGCATGCGCTCCGCGACTACTTGTCGAAGAGTGGATTCTCTCGTGCGCTTCTCGGATTGTCGGGAGGCGTCGACAGCGCTTTGGTCGCGACGATCGCTGCCGACGCCGTTGGTCCGGAAAATGTCAGGTGCGTATTGCTTCCGTCCGAATATACGTCCAAGGAGTCAAGACAGGACGCAGAGGCGGTTGCCAGAAATTTAGGATGCAGGATCGACGAAATCGAAATTTTTGAATCGGTGACGTCCGTGATGCGGGCGCTGCGCCCATTATTCGATCAATTGAAACCCGATGTGACTGAGGAAAACATACAGTCCCGAATGCGCAGCGTTCTTCTCATGGCGATTTCCAACAAATTCGGCGAACTATTGCTGACCACTGGAAACAAGTCGGAGGCTGCTGTTGGATACGCTACCATCTACGGGGATATGGCGGGCGGGTACAATCCGATCAAGGATCTCTACAAGACTCGGGTGTTCGAGTCTTGTCGCTGGCGAAACGCAAATCACCGTGACTGGATGCTCGGACCGAAGGGGGGGGTCATTCCGAAACGAGTTATCGAGAAGCCGCCTTCTGCCGAACTGCGAGAAAATCAAAGGGATTCAGATAGCCTTCCACCCTATGAAGTTCTCGACCGAATCCTTGAGATGTTGATTGACCGGGACAAGGCAGTCGAGGATGTGGTGGCGGCCGGCTTTGACCAAGCGACCGTCAAACGCGTGGAACAGTTGATTTATGGGGCGGAATACAAGCGGTTCCAGTCGGCGCCCGGAACTCGTTTGACCGGGCGAGCTCTCTGGCTTGATCGGCGCTATCCAATTGTGAATCACTGGCGAGACTTGGGCTGATCCGATGTGGGCGCTTCAATTCGGCATTGGACAGATGTCATGCCCACGCGGTTTGCACGCGCTGGACGCTCTTGCTTTCGATGGTAAACAGTTTTTCGAATCCGAGTTTAAAGAATTCTGCGACGATACTTTTCGAAGCGCGTTTCGACTATTTGCGAAGCGAAGCCTTGCATTTGGCGACTGCCAAGAAGACTGCATCCACTCTTCTGCTCATCATATTGCCGCCAGCTGGTTGCACCGGAAAGTTGCCGGGGCTCACGCGCGAGAACGCCAAGGCACTGATGGAACAAGATCCGATATCCGTTTCAAGAGTCGCGCTGCCCTCATCTAACACCACTTGGATCCCAGCCGTTCTCTTCGATTCGTTGCAGACCTGTCGCTCCAAAATCCAGCGTTTCGCGCTATTCCCACCATTGGTCAATTTGAGCAATGTCGGCATCCGACCACCCGAAATGGTGCGCAAGTTCGTGAACAAGCACGTTCGAAACAAGTTCTTGAAGAGAACAACTGCCTCGATCAAGCCATTCGAGAACGATGGGACGTCGATACAAATAGATGATGTCAGGAGAATTCGGCTGGTCCATCACCGATTTCTCGGGAAGCGGAATGCCTTCGTAAATGCCCGTCAGTTCCAGTTCGTCTTCAATCCCGAGAGAATCAAGAATTTCGTGGGATGCTGTCTCCTCCACTTGGATCACAACCAACCTGGACTGGCTTGCAAACTCTTCTGGAAGAGCGCTCAACGCAAGCCTTGCAAGTCTCTCTATATCCTCGCATGTTGGTGTGCGGTCTGCCTTGATGTCTTCGTTTGTCATATGCTTCGACAGGAGCCGTGGCACTGGGATGGAAGCGGACCCACTGTATCCGGTTTCGTAAAGCAGGGAAATGGCAAATGAATGTCACCAGATTCGCTCCATCGCCAACTGGATATCTTCATGTTGGCAACCTGCGAACGGCGCTTCTTAACTTTCTGATTGTGCGCAGGAGCGACGGGACATTCATACTGCGGCTGGACGATACCGATCAAGAGCGGTCACGAAGCGAGTATGCAGACGCCATACGCGCTGATCTCTCTTGGCTTGGCTTGAATTGGGACCGCGAGGAGAGACAGTCCGACCGTATTTCGCGGTACGAAGAAGCGGCAAATCACCTGCGCGAAGAGGGTCGATTGTACGAATGCTTCGAGACGGCCGAAGAACTAGCCTTCAGGCGAACGGTCCAGCGGAAGCTCGGCAAGCCACCGGTCTATGATCGCTCGGCGCTTTCGTTGACCGACGACGAACGGAAAAGACTGGGCTCCGAAAGGCCAGGATACTGGAGATTTCTGCTTGACCATGAGCATACCGGTTGGACTGACACAATTCGCGGCGAAGTGTCCGTGGATGCCGCGAGCTTGTCGGATCCAGTCTTGGTTCGTGCGGACGGGCTATTCCTGTACACACTCGCGTCGGTGGTCGACGATCTCGATATGGGAATCACGGATGTAGTCCGCGGATCTGATCACGTGACCAACACGGCGGCGCAGATCCAGGTCATGCATGCGTTGCACGGATCAATCCCAAATTTTGCCCACCACTCGCTCGTCACGGGACCGCGCGGAGAACCACTGTCGAAGCGCCAGAGAGACATCTCCATTCGAAACCTGCGGCACATCGGGGTCGAGCCGCTACCCCTGCTTTCGCATCTTGCGTTCCTTGGCTCGAACACCGACTTTCGCCTTTGCGAGACGATCGACGAACTTGCCGAAGCCTTCGATCTTGAGGCCTTTGGCACAGCTCCAAGCAAATTCGATCCAGCCGATCTTGACCGACTCACGGCAAGATATCTTGCGTCGCTTCCCTTCGAAGCAGTTGCGGAACGGCTAGGGGAGCTTGGGGCAACCGGATGTGTTGCGGAAGAATTCTGGAACGCCACGCGGGAAAACATCACGCATTTCAAAGACTTGAAATATTGGTGGTCTGTGATTTCAGAGGGGGCCGTGCCGGAAATCGACGAGAGGGACCGTGCTTATGTTGAAGCGGCGCTTCGCCTGCTGCCGGGTCTCCCGTTCGACGATCAAACTTGGTCGGCCTGGACAGAGAGGGTTAGCCAGGAAACCGGGCGAAGGGGCCGGTCGCTTTACCTTCCGCTCCGCAAGGCATTGACGGGACGGACGAAGGGTCCCGAAATGTCGGTGATCATGCCGCTTCTCCAGTATGTAGGGCGGCAATCGGTATCTTAGGAGGTTTTGGGGCTGGAGACTTCCATCATTTGTTGCCAGCGAGATTTTGCTTGCTTGCGGGAAAAAGTCCTGCCAAGTAAATGTTGCGCGCATCACCCAAAAGCAGTCTTGGCGGAGCAGGCTCAAGCATGAACGAATTGAAGCGTGGCAAAGATTGGTTCTGACTTTGACTCTGCGCAGCGACCGGACTTGACCGGTCTTAGTTGCACATGAGCGTCAAGCGAACACCACTTTATGAAGTTCACAAGCGATTCGATCCTGTTTGGGTCGAGTTTGCCGGCTATGAAATGCCGGTACGATACAAAGCGGGGACAATCGCCGAGCACAGGCACACACGCGAGTCCGCAAGCCTTTTCGATGTGAGCCATATGGGACAAGTCATCGTGACTGCCAAGAGCGGGGATGAGAGCGACTCTGCCGCGGCCTTGGAAGGCTTGGTGCCCGCCGACATTCTTGGCCTGCCCGAGTGGCGGCAACGGTACGGGGTTTTTACAACTGCCGAGGGCGGCATTCTCGACGACATGTTGATTGCCCGCAAGCCAGACCACTTGTTTCTCGTCGTGAACGCATCCCGAATGAAGGCCGATGTCGACCATCTCCAGCGGTCACTGCGAGAGACCTGCAACGTGAGGCTGGTTCGCGACCGGGCATTGATTGCGATTCAGGGGCCATGTTCGGAAATGGCCATGAAAAGGCTGGCGCCAGAAGTTGCAGGTTTGCGGTTCATGGATGTCGGCGAGTTCTCTGTCGGGCATGCAAAACTGTGGGTTGCCCGCTCTGGATATACCGGTGAAGATGGGTTCGAGATTTCGGTCCCGTCAAAGGCGGCGATCAAACTGTGGGAAATGCTTGTAGAAATGGACGAAGTCATGCCTGCGGGGCTGGGCGCACGCGACACGCTGCGTTTGGAAGCAGGACTTTGCCTTTACGGCTCTGATATTGACCATACCACATCTCCTGTGGAGGCGGGCCTTGTCTGGTCAATCCAAAAAGTTCGCCGGACGGGTGGCTCTCGAGAGGGCGGGTTCCCGGGCAGTTCCCGAATCAGTTTTGAAATCGAAAATGGAACGAGCCGCCAGAGGGTGGGGTTGAGGCCGGAGGCGAGAGTGCCAATCCGGCGCGGCGCGCGCCTGTTTGGAGATGCTGCGGGTGCGAACAGTGTTGGGGAGGTCACATCTGGTGGTTTCGGGCCTACGGTCAACGGACCTGTATCCATGGGATATGTCGGGCCGAGCAGTGCGCAAGAAGGAACGCAGGTTTTCGGAGAGGTCAGAGGAAGGCTCGTTCCCGTTCGAGTTGCGGCTTTGCCGTTTGTTCCACCAAATTTCAGGCGATAGCGAGAAGGAGGATTCATTTGCGGTACACCAAGGATCATGAATGGATGGTTAGCAGAGACGGCGAGGTCGTGGTCGGAATAACCGAATTCGCGGCGAATCAGTTGGGAGACATCGTCTTCATTGAGCTTCCTGAGGAAGGGGCGACAATTGAAGCGGGCGCGGAAATAGCGGTAGTGGAAAGCGTAAAGGCAGCATCGGACATATTGGCGCCTGCATCCGGTGTGGTCACCGCTGTCAATGATGCGATCATTTCCAACCCAGGACTTGTAAACGAGGACCCGCTCGGGGAGGGCTGGTTCTTCAGGATGGAGTTTGATGATTCGGGGGAGTTCGACACTTTTCTTGGCAAGGAAGAGTATCAGTTGCTAACGCAGGAATGAGGAAGCGGAATCCGTGACTGCTCCACCCACATTGTACCATCCCGACGACTTCGCCAATTTGAGGCATATCGGTCCCTCCACGTCGGAGATCGAGTCCATGCTTGGTGAGTTGGGTTTTGAAAGCTTGGATGCCCTCATTGACGCCGCAATTCCTCCAGAAGTCAAGAGATCGGCACCGCTTGATTTGGGGGATCCGCTAACGGAAAAGCAGGTTCTCAAGAAAATTCGGGAAGTGGCGGCAAAGAACAAGGTTTGCACATCCCTGATTGGGACAGGCTACTATGGAACTTCAATTCCGTCAGTGATTCAACGCAACATTCTGGAAAACCCTGCCTGGTACACCGCTTATACGCCGTATCAGCCAGAAATAAGCCAAGGGCGTCTCGAGGCTCTGCTGAATTTTCAAACGATGATCTGTGACCTTGCTGGCTTGGAAATCGCGAACGCTTCGCTCTTGGATGAAGCTACGGCTTGCGCTGAGGCGATGGCGATGGCGGTGAGGTTTACCAAGTCAAGGGCAAGGACTTTCATCGTTGACCATTGTTGCCACCCCCAAAGCATCGCCGTCCTGAGAACCCGGGCAAGGCCGCTGGGAATCGATCTTAGGGTTGGAAATGCGTCCGAGGAAATCAGGTCGCAAGAAGTGTTCGGTGCGTTATTCCAGTATCCGGACACCTATGGACTGGTCCGCGACCTTCGGGAGGACATAAGGCATCTTCACGATGCTGGTGCCACTGCAGTCGTGTCAGCGGACCTGCTGGCGTTGTCGATGTTGAAGGAACCCGGTGCGCTAGGTGCCGATATCGCCGTGGGAACTACCCAGAGATTCGGAGTTCCGGTCGGATTCGGGGGGCCACATGCCGGATATATTGCGTGCGGCGAGAAATACTGGAGGCAAATGCCCGGTCGCATTGTCGGGGTTTCGGTGGATTCGCGTGGCAGGAAGGCTCTGCGACTTGCCCTGCAGACCAGGGAACAGCACATTCGCCGCGAGAAGGCTACGTCAAACATTTGCACGGCTCAGGTTCTTCCGGCGGTCTTGGCAAGCATGTACGCAGTTTATCACGGGCCTCGCGGCATACGCGCGATCGCAGAACGAGTGAACCTTCTGGCCCGAAGGCTCGCTACGGCACTTGAGGCGATTGGTTTCCCGCCTGATCACCGGGATTTTTTCGACACGGTTACAGTGAATGTAGGCACGAAGCAGAGCGGGATTCTCTCGTTGGCGCTGGCGGAAAATATCAATCTCCGGAAAATTGGGTCCGATCGCGTCGGAATATCCTTCGACGAACTAACGGACGAGGTAACTCTGTCCAGTGTTTGCAGGGCGTTCGGGGCTGACAGCAGCGTCCCCCTGGAGTCGGGCAAGTTTGAACTTCCGATCGACTTGTTGCGAGACTCCGCGTTCCTCACGCATCCCGTATTCAACATGAATCGATGCGAGGCCGGGGCAACCCGGTACATGCGGCGTTTGGCTGACCGTGACCTTGCTCTCGATCGTTGCATGATACCGCTAGGATCATGCACCATGAAGCTAAACGCGGCAGCGGAAATGATGCCGGTCACGTGGCCAGAGTTTGGCGAGCTTCACCCGCACGTTCCTCTTGGTCAGGCCGAAGGGTATATCGAAATGATCGACGATTTGTCGTCGAAACTTTGTGCTTTGACAGGGTTCGACGCAATTTCGATGCAACCGAATTCCGGTGCTCAAGGCGAGTTTGCCGGCCTGATGGCAATACTTGCCTATCACGAATCGCGCGGCGAGAATGACCGCAGCATTTGCCTGATCCCAACCTCCGCGCACGGAACGAACGCGGCTTCGGCGCGCATGGCGGGAATGAGCGTCGTCGGAATTGAAACGAACCAGGACGGCACGATCGACTTGGAGACCTTCGAAGAGACCTCGAGGAAGGTTGGCGCACGTCTTGGCGCGACAATGATCACCTATCCGTCGACGCACGGCGTGTTTGAGCCGACAATCATGAGAATTGCCGAGATTACGCACCGCAACGGTGGCCAGGTTTACATGGATGGAGCCAATTTGAATGCGTTGGTAGGATTGGCGAGGCTCGGCGATCTTGGCTCTGACGTGAGTCACTTGAACCTGCACAAGACATTTTGCATTCCGCATGGAGGCGGTGGCCCGGGGATGGGCCCGATCGGCGTTAAGTCTCATTTGGCGCCGTTTTTGCCGAAAGATCCGATTTCCCCAGATGCCGAAAGGTCCGTTTCGTCTGCTGCGTTTGGGTCGCCCTCTATCCTGTTGGTGTCGTGGGCCTATGTTCTGTTGATGGGGGGGTCCGGCTTGACACAGGCGACCAAGGTTGCGATCCTGAATGCCAACTATATCGCCCATCGTCTGCGAAAGAGGTACGAGATATGCTATTCTGGAACCAACGGCCTTGTTGCCCATGAATGCATCGTTGACACCCGGCTGGCAGTTGCGGGAACGTGTGTTTCGGTGGAAGATGTAGCCAAGCGCTTGATAGACAATGGATTTCACCCTCCGACGATGAGCTGGCCAGTACTCGGAACTCTTATGATCGAACCAACCGAATCGGAATGCAAGGCGGAGTTGGACCGATTTTGCGATGCCATGCTCGAGATCCATGGCGAAATCGAGAAGATCCGCGATGCCAAGATCGACCCTCACGACAACCCGCTCAAGAATGCTCCGCACACGATTATGGACATTGTTGGCGACTGGGGCCGGCCTTACACTCGAAGCGATGGATGCTTTCCTGCAGGCGCGATGAAGGATGCAAAATATTGGCCCCCCGTGAACAGAATTGACAACGTCTGGGGAGACAGGAATTTCGTGGGCTTGCAACGCACAGGCAACGCATGACCAGCAAGTTACATGGATGTTCGATTTCTGGTATTGGTCCATTCAACTCAAGAATCGACTTTGTCGAAGATCCGCCGAAGTCCGATTCGTGGGCACTGTGCGATGAACTGTTCTCAGGTGCTTCGATCCCGAAGACTCCCCGCGCTCGAACGTGGACCTGGCATCAGTTGTTGCAGATGCGCTTGCCGAAGCGTGCCGGTGCGCGCTAGCCGATCCCGCCTGGCCGAGGCAGGGATTCGGTTAGGGATCAGGTTCCGGCAGCTCTGAAAATTGCAATGAAGAACGAGATGTTTGCTTTCGCAACGGTCTTGTACTGGCTTGACATGGGGTGATTTGTATTCCACAAGCTGGGCTAGTGGGGGCCGTAGCTCAGTCGGGAGAGCGCGTCGTTCGCAATGACGAGGTCAGGGGTTCGATTCCCCTCGGCTCCACCATCATCTCGGCCATGAACCTTTCGCCGCGTAGATGTCTGATGGCATGCGTGCAATCCAAGCGCGCCTTCAGAGCAATCTCTCCAAGCAGATTACTTCGCGAAGTTGTTGAATCTGGAGATTGATCGAATTGTCTTGGTCGCAGTCCTGAGCGCGGCGGCGGTGACCAGGCACATTTGCGGAAGGATCATCCATTCCAATGTCCAGGACGAGCCGGATCGTTCCTGCTCGTGGATGACTGCGTGGTGTATCCCGGATATCAGGACCGAACTGAACCTTGCAATGGTGACCAGGATCTCAGCCCCTACTGGATTGCTCTTGCCAGGCAGCGCAGATGACTTTCCGCCCCCAGAGTAGTGGACCTCGCCATTTTGCGCCATCAGGCAGACGTCCATCCCCATTTTGCCTAGTGCGCCTGTTACAGAATTCAACCAGGACGCATAGTTCGCGATTCGGCTGCGATCAGTCTGCCAGCTGGCTCCTGGGTCCCTCAGGCCAAGCTCGGAAGCCAAGCTTTTTGCGACCCGGTCAGGATTGCCTATCGGCAGCGCATTTCGGACGCCCACTGGTCCAGCGAATTGAATTACGGTCACTTGCTCTTTGGCACCCTTTGATTCCCTGATGAGCCTCTCAATGGAGTTCAGCCATGTGCAGATGCGGTTCGCTACCAAGAAACTCCCGGCAGGCTGCATTCGCGTTCGGGCAATGACTTTCTGGTCGCCATGCTTTCGGTGCAACAGAGTCAGGTGTTGCTTGACTTCATGGAGTCGCTCTACCGCGACGCGGTTAAATTCCACAAGCGTGAGAGTTAACGCAGTGTCAATTACATCCTGACTCGTGGTGCCGCGATGGAACGCGTCCCGACAATCTGGTGGCAACGCACTTCTTGCTTGTCGTACAAGTTCGGGTACATGCACGCCGTCGCGTACAGACGCGGTCGTCAACGAGTCAATGTCCAACTCTAAACTGTTGAGCGCGGCAACGATTTCATTGAAAACTCTTGCCGATATTTCCTCTTCATTGAACAGCGCCTTTGCCAACGCCGCTTCAAAACGCAGCATGCGCCCCAGGACCGCCGCACAGCTGAACATTGTCTCGACTTCCCGGTCGCCGAGAAGTCCAGACAGGCCCGGACCCGAGAATGGATAGGCATACATCCTCAGGCGGCTTCCATTGCAATGGCAATCCCTTGGCCCACTCCGACGCACATTGTCGCGAGAGCGCGTCCTTCTCCTCGGAGCTTCAACTCTAATGCTGCGGTGCCGGTTATGCGTGCACCAGACATTCCAAGAGGGTGCCCCAGCGCAATCGCACCGCCATTGGGATTCACCCGTCCATCGTCGTCGTCGAAACCGAGGCCGCGCAACACAGCAAGGCATTGGCTGGCGAATGCCTCGTTGACCTCAACCACGTCAAATTCAGTCTGCGGGACCCGCAGTCTTGCACATAGCTTTTGTGTAGCTGGAATGGGGCCGATCCCCATGACATTCGGGGCGACTCCCGCAGTTGCGCTCCCGATCACACGTGCCCAAGCGGTCAATCCGAAATCCCGGGCGGCCGCTGGCGACGCAAGAAGCAGGGCGGCCGCCCCATCGTTGATTCCAGACGCATTGCCTGCGGTAATGGTTCCGTTGGAACGAAATGGCGTGTTCAGTGCAGCTAGCTTTTCAAGGGACGTATCTCTCGGATGCTCGTCCCTGATGACCATCTTGGAAATTCCGGAGTCGTCCGTCAAGGCGACGGGCGTGATTTCGGCGGCAAGCCTTCCGCTTCGTTCTGCCGCTGCGGCCCTGACTTGCGAACGGAAGGCGAAGGCATCTTGGTCCACCCTCGATACGTTGTGTGTTTCTGCGACGATTTCGGCTGTTTCCGGCATCGGATCCGTGCCAAATTTTGCTTTGAACCTTGGGTTTACAAACCGCCACCCGATGGATGTGTCGTAGCGTGCAGGCTCGGAAGAGTCGCCATCCGGCACCTTGGGAACAGCAAACGGTGCGCGAGTCATGCTTTCCACTCCGCCGGCAATGACAAGATTGGCCTCGCCGGACTTGATCAGGCGCGCAGCGGTCGCAACGGCATCCATTCCCGATCCGCACAAGCGATTTACCGTCACTCCCGGCACCGATATTGGTATGCTGGCGAGAAGCAAACTCATGCGGGCTACATTTCGATTGTCTTCGCCGGCCTGATTGGCGCAGCCTAGGATCACCTCATCGAATGCTTCGGGATGGACGCCGGGATTTCGCTCCACTAACGCAGCAATCGGGATGGCGCCTAGATCGTCAGTCCTGATGCCGGCAAGCGAGCCGTTGACACGTCCGATCGGCGTGCGGACGTAGTCGCAAATCAATGCGTCATTCACTTCAATCTCCCTTGTCTTCGGAGATCCCGTGTGCATTCCGAGTTCTTGCCTGAAGTGCCCTGAGCGCATCAATCTCCCGATCGGTTGGTGCCGCAGTTTCCGTCAATTCGGATGCGAAGTTGACTGGCCATCCAACTGACTTGCGGACGTCCGTCTGCGTGACGCCCGGGTGCATCGAGACAACGGTCAGTTCCTTGGATTCAGGATCCGGTTTCCAAATGGCAAGATCGGTAATGAGGAGTTCCGGACCTCTTGTCGCCAAGCCGCGGTTTTCGCGGTCTTTTCCACCGCTTCCGAACCCGAAAGAGGTGAAGAAGTCGATTTTTTGGACGAAACTGCGCCGGGATTGCTTCATCACAATGAATACTTTGTGACAGAAAGACGCGATTTCAGGCGCTCCGCCACCTCCCGGCAGGCGAACTTTCGGCTTGTTGTATGGACCGATTACAGTGGTGTTGATGTTTCCGTGCCTATCCAGCTGGGCAGCGCCGAGAAATCCGACAGTTATGCGCCCGCCCTGCAGCCAGTACCTGAACATCTCTGGAACCGAAACGGTCGTCAGCGCTGTCTCGCAAAGTTCTCCGTCACCAATCGATAGGGGCAAAATTGACGGAGCTGTTCCGATAGTACCGGATTCGTAAATCAGTGTGATGTCTGGAGCATTGGTCAGTCGGGCGAGATTGCAGGCTGCCGAAGGCGCCCCAATTCCAACAAAGCATACATCGTCGTTCCTGAGTGATCGGGCGGCCGCAACGATCATTATTTCTTCTTGCGAGAACTTGCTGCTCATTGCTCGGACTCTAAAAGGTGGGCGATCCGTTCCCTGAAGTTGTCCGGCGTAGCCTCAATCACGTTCTTATGCATCCAGTCCAAGAACGAGTTCCGGTCCGCCGAAATGGGGTCCCAACGCAAGTAGGCCGCGTTGTCGCGGGAATAGTAACCCTGAGCATAGGATGGATGCGCTCCGCCGGGCACTTTGGAGATGGCGGAAACCGTCCACGCGGGAAGCACGCAGGCATTTGGATGTGAATCAAGCTCCTCGACGATCTCCTCAACTGTTGCAACGACCCTTTTTGCGGCCAAAGCGGCTTCTTTCTGCACCCCCAGAATTCCCTCGATCAAGATGTTGCCGCGATGATCTGCCTTTTGGGCATGTATGAACGTAACGTCTGGGTTGATCGCCGGAACCGCTGCAAGCCGCTCGCCGGTGAACGGGCACTCGACGGCTCGGATGTTCGGGTTGACTTCGATCAATCCAGCACCCTTGTATCCGCGGAACACTGCACATGGCATGCCAGCAGCCCCTGCTTCGTAGGCTTGGGAAAGGGCGGCATGCGAGTGCTCTTCAATGGCAATGCGATTCGGCCATCCGTTCTCGGCGGAGTCTCGCAATCTTCTCAGCAATCCGACCCCGGGATTGCCGGCATAGGAAAAGATCATTGCCTTCACCATGCCCATGCCTATCAATTGGTCATAGACAAGGTCTGGGGTCAGTCTGACGATCGTCAGGTCCCGGGCACCCGATCTAATCGCTTCGTGAGCGGCAGCGTATGGTATCAAATGCGTAAAGCCTTCAAATGCCGCAATGTCCCCGGATCTGAGGTTTTCGGCGACTGCCTCTTCAAGTGGTTGAAACTTTGGCATCCATCGACCTCAAATATCGAAGAAGATAGTTTCTTGATCACCTTGAAGATGAATGTCGAAACGGTATTCATCGCCAGCAAGTTCGGCAATGATGGTGGAAAGTCGAACCCTTTGTTCAATTTGCGACAACACCGGGTCCTCGGCGTTGGCCTCAGCTTCGTCCGCGAAATACAGGCGCGTGTGCAAGCCCAAATTCACTCCTCGTGCAGCGACCCAGAAACAGATGTGAGGCGCTTGCATTGCGCCGCTGTGATGGGGAATCCGACCGGGCTTGATTGTCTCGAATGCGTATTTCCCGTTGGTCTTGCCTGTTGGCTGCCTTCCCCAGCAGGAAAAATTCGGATCTGCTTTCCCGCGGGTCTCGGACGGGCTGTTGAACAAACCGGAATGATCTGCCTGCCAAATCTCAATGATTCCATCGCGAACGGGCGTTCCCAATCCGTCTAGAAGCTGCCCGGAAATCCGGATTCTTTCGCCATTTGTCCTGGCGTTGGTCATGCAGGAGCCGAGGTCCAAACCATCGAACACGCCTTCGATTCCGGAAAATGCCGGCGCGCACCCGATGTGTACGTACGGACCCGCCGTTTGGGACGCGGATTCGTTGAGATAATTCAGGGCTTGGGCCAACTCAGTTTCCCTCCCGTAGGTTTTCGAATGCCGTGGAACGACGCCCCCTCAAAACAATGTCGAACTTGTAAGCTCTAGAATTCATCGGAATGGTGCTCGCGTGATCGTATACGGCAATCAATTGCTCCACTGCATCTTTGTCGGGGATTGTGTTCACAATTGGACAGAGCGCGATCAGGGGGTCGCCTTCGAAGTACATCTGGGTGATTAACCGCTGGGCAAAAACATGTCCGAAGACCGAAAAATGTATGTGGGAGGGGCGCCAGTCGTTCACGCCGTTGGGCCAAGGGTAGGGGCCAGGCTTTATTGTGCGGAATTCATATTCACCGCTGTTCCTCGATAGAGTGCGGCCGCATCCACCAAAATTCGGGTCGAGCGGAGCGCAATAGCTGTCCATAGCGTGGCGATAGCGCCCTCCGGCATTTGCCTGCCAAACCTCAATCAGCACATTGGGTATTCCTAACCCTCGTTCGTCGAGAACCCTGCCGTGGACAATTATTCGCTCACCGATGGCAGATTGCCCTTGCTTGGCGCAATTCAGGACTAGGTCGTTGTCCGACGCGCCGAGAACTTCATGCCCAAATGCAGGTCCGTTCAGCTCTCCATGCGAATTTCCGATTGAAATCAGGGCTTGGCGAGGTGATCGAAGAACTGTGCTTTTGTAGGCGGGCGTGTATGCAGCTGGCTGCTGACGAAAGTTTCTCGCAAATAAAGTTCTGGAATCGTGAGCGTTGCTGTCATTCATTGGTGGCTCTGCCGTTTGTGTGCTTTCGATGCTTTTGTCGTCGCGATTGAGCGGCGCGGCGCCAAATCCCATTACATCGAGAATGTTAGCTTTTCCGACATTGCGGGCATTGCAAGGCCTTCACGGCTGCGGCGACGAGTCGGACTCTGAAAATTCAATTTGCTGACCGCTGTTCATGGTTCCTCGGCTTTCGCTTGCTTTAAATTCCCCACGCATCAGAGACGTGCCGTCGACCGCATCCCGCTTTTTTTCATGTTTACCGAGGATTAGTGCTCCAATCGGCGACTCCCTCATGAGTCCTGTGCCCGGCTTCGCGCTCGCGATCAAGCTCCGCAAAGACATTTTTTGCAACCTTGAAAGCACGATTGGCTGCCGGAACGCCCGCATAGATTGCAACGTGAAGCAATGCCTCCGTTATGTCCTCACGGCTCGCACCGGTGGATTCGGCAGCTCGGACATGCATTGCGAACTCTTCGTCGTGTCCGAGTGCCGCAAGAAGGGAGATCGTGATGATGGATCGTTCACGAAGTGTGAAACCGGGCCGAGCCCAAACATCTCCCCAAGCCGATTTGGTGATGAACTCTTGAAAGGGAGCATCGAATTTGGTCGCGGCTTCGGTTGCTCGATCGACATGTGCATTGCCCAAGACGCGCCGCCGTACATTCATTCCCACTGCGGTTATGTCCGCATTTTTCCGTTCAACCAATCTGCAATCCCAATGGTGTGCCAGTTTCCTTTTAATCGGCAGTGTGGTCTACGCGAGACTTCGAGCGAGCGCACGGCGTGTCGCTCTTGTATTCACACTCGCTTCTAATAGGCATCTTGCCCAGATTTTGCCATGAAACCTGTAATATCGCCCACTATTCCAGGATGTTCAAGGTCAAGTCGGGATAAGTTGGGTTGGAGAGAGGGGCCATTTCGATCATTAGGTGAAATCGGACCGCATCTTGGCGACTTTGCAATTTCGTGGAGTGTCGTCAAGAGAACAACGTTTGAATGATTATGCCATTGCTGCTTCAAGTTCCTGATTCGCAGCGTTCGTTGTGCCTTGCAACAGGGAAGCCTCGCAGGGTTGCGCTCGATACTTGAAAGTCTACTGGTGATTTCACTCGCAGCTTGGCTTGCGCCGTACTGACTCGCAATTTCAGCGGTTGTGCTTGAAGCGGTGACCGCGGTTGCAGTATGGAAATTCCTACAATCCGGTACCGAAGAATCGCGGACTTTCGAAAGTCCGCGCTCGTAATCTTGCACTTCTGATGCTCGTTGCCAGCGGCCTTAATCTCTATCTTTGCACATTCCAAAAGCAGGGACAGACACTCAGGTTCGCTGCTTGCGACCTCGCGAAGAACAGCGGCCAACCTTTCGCGACCAAGTGCACGACAACGTGTTATGGAGCCTTGCGAGCGGCGCGGTGACCTGGACATATTCGAAGTTCCGTATCATCGGCATTGGCCAACGACTTCGTCCCGAAGGCGACGTTCGATCGGAATCACGCTTGGTTCTTGCTCTGTTTTGTCTTGATCTCGATCCGGTCGTCGCTCCACTTCTATTGGATTCACAGGATGCTACACTGGCCACCACTCTATCGTTTTGCACACTCGCCGCACCACTGAAACGTAAACATCGTACCGTGGACCGGCATTTCGCTGCATCCGGTTGAGCATTTGATGCAACTGCTAATGCACTTGGTTCCGGTTTGATCGAGATGCGGCAGGGGCGAGGTTTGGCGCGCAGAGCCTGCAGGAACAGGGACAGGAAAGCAGCGTGGCGATTTCGGCGCCGGTGAAGCGAAAGACAAACTCGTCGAAACAGGTCTGGAGGCGCTTGGCGTGCAGCCCTTAAGGTTGCAGAGCGCGGTGCGGATCCAGGCGAGGGTTTCATGGGCGGGCCTGTCGCCGATGACATGGGGCTAGTGGCGGTCCCGAGGCACCGCGCTGCAGTCTCTCCAGCCGTCTGTCTTGAAGATCGCGGTCGCGACGGTGTTGCGCACGGCGAAGCTTGGCGGCGAGTATTTAGGCGCTGCGGCAGGATTCGATCTCGAGCTGCTTCTGCAACTGCAAAGCGGAGATGCCATTGGAATGAGTGGCCGTCAGATGGGCGGCCCAGAACCAGATCGCGAGCGACAGCCTAGTTCGGTGCAGGAGGGTGCCGGCGGCGACCGCGGCTGCAGGCGGGACACCGGAAGCTGTTTGTCCATTGGACGGCGATGAGCCGCCGGGCGCAGGCGTCGTCGGGGAACCGGCGCTGGAAGGCGATGAGGCTGGCGGGGATTTCGGTCATGGGACGGTTCCGCGTCAAGAATGTCATGCGAACATTCCATCATCCGACATCCCGGGCACAATGCCTTGTGTCGCCGGAGCCATGTGCATAATCAATTTGATGCATTTTTTCAGCGCACTCATTTATCTAATCATCTCTTCGCACTAAACTCCTGTGCTGTTTCACTTTTATCTGTCAGTTCTGAATTCTGCGTTTTCACATCTTGGATTCGAGAGCTTGCTGTTCAAAGGCAATAAGCGAGTCAATCCTGGCCGATTTTTCCCACTAGGGAACCTCTGAATATAGCCCGGTTTTGGGCGTTGCATTGCGCATCCGGTGCGCGCCTGTTATTTTGCGCCACGCCTTTTTTGGGGGGATCCTGACATGCAACGCCTTCAGCAACTGACCTTTGCCAGCCTCGAATACGATCGCAAGAAGCGCAAGACGCGCCGCGAGATCTTTCTGGAGCGGATGGACGGCCTGATCCCCTGGGAGCGCCTGGAGGCCCGCATTGCGCCAGTGTATCCGAAGGGCGGCCGCAAGGGGCGACAGCCGTATCCGCTGTCGGTGATGCTGCGCGTGCACTGCGTTCAGCTGTTTTACAACCTGAGCGACCCGTTGATGGAGGACCAGCTTTACGAGGCGGAGAGCATCCGGCGCTTTGCCGGGGTGAGTCTTGAGAAGGTTCCGGACGAGACGACGATCCTCAACTTCCGCCATCGGCTGGAGAACCACGGACTGGCGCAGCAGCTGTTTGAGGATATCAGGGATCACTTGGCCGAGCGGGGGGTTTTGCTGAAGAAGGGCACCATCGTTGACGCCACCATCATTTCGGCGCCGTCGTCGACCAAGAACGAGAGCAACGCCCGCGATCCGGAGATGCACCAGACCAGGAAGGGGAACCGGTGGCATTTCGGGATGAAGCTGCACATTGGCACCGACACCCGGGGTCTGGTGCACCATCTGGAGGGAACGGCCGCGAACGTTCACGACCTGACGCCTTCGGATCGGCTTCTGCACGGCGAGGAGGAGCAAGTCTGGGGTGACTCCGGATACCGCGGGATCGGCAAGCGGGCGGAGCACGCGCATCGCGATGTTTCGTGGCAGATTGCCATGCCTCCGAGCAAGCGCCGGACGCTGGCGCCGGGCAGCGCCGCGGCCAGGGCGGAGAAGGCGAAGGCCCGGGCGCGGGTGGAGCATCCGTTCCGGATCATCAAGCGGGTGTTCGGCTGCGACATGGTTCGCTATCGGGGTCTGGACAAGAACGTGCAGCGGCTTGCGCTGCTTCTGGGCTTCTCGAACCTGATGATTGCCCAGCCGCACTTGCAATGACAGGGGAGAAGTGTGTCCGGAATTTGCCGGACCGGCCCCGCGGGGGCTGAAGTGGCGGCGGTTTCGCCCCGAAAACGCGCATTTGCGGCTTCCGGACCGCCGAAAAACGACCGGTGCAGCCGGGAAGGGCAAATTCCGCAGCAAATCCAAAAAAAACCCTCCAAATCAGAGGTTCCCTAGCTTCATCACCGATATTTTGAATGCAACTGCGGAACCACCGAAATTTCGTGGGACAAGCAAGACCTCGCACCGCATCGGGGAACGGCGAAAACGAGTTTTTCAAACACCTTAAAGTCCACCAAGACCCTAAGTCTGCGGCGAATGCTTCGATAGTCCATTTGTAGTCCCCCCCAGTCCAAGTGCACTTTTCAGTGGGTAATCCCTGATTCGCGCCTTTTGGATACTTTTTTGGGGACTCGAACACTGTATGCTGATCACAGTCAGATTTCGTTCGGCCTGCACTGGTTCGGAAGGAAATCAAGTATTGGTCGCTGCCCGTAGTTGAGCGGGCCCTGACCGCTGAACTAAATGGAGGCAATGAATGAGCTTTTATTTCACGGAAGGATTCGAACGCAGTTTTGGAACATGGCCGCTGCGCGGAGACACTCTGCGCTCGTCGGTGATGACCGCGATAGAGACCGGCTACAGAAGTTTCGATACAGCGCAAATATACGAGAACGAGGAGGAGCTTGGGTCGGTGCTTAAGGAAGTCGGCTTGAGTCGCGAGAAAATCTGCATAACGACGAAGGTGGCACCTTCAAATTACGCATCCAATCTTTTTCTGCCCTCAGTCGAGGCGAGCCTTCGCAGCTTGCAGACAGAATATGTCGATGTTCTGCTGTTGCATTGGCCCGACCAATTTGGCAAGAATGCCGAGGCGCTCGACGGCTTGCAAAGTGCGGTTGAAAGGGGGTACGCGCATAACATCGGCGTAAGCAACTACACTGTGTCGATGATGGAGAATGCACTGTTGCGGCTGGATTCCATTCCGGTAACCAATCAGGTTGAATTCCATCCATTGCTGGACACGACGAAGTTGATGGCTGCAGCGGTGCGGTTTGGTATTCCTCTTGCCTCGTATTGTTCGCTTGCCAGAGGGCAAGTTGTCGTGGACCCGATTCTCAGGGATATGGGCCACAGGTATGATCGTACCGCTTCGCAAATTGCCCTTCGGTGGATCCTGCAGCGCGGCGTCTCGCTCAACACGATGTCGACAAGTCGCGAGCACCAGGCTGAAAACTTCAACATCATGGATTTTTTCCTTTCAGGTCCGGATATGGCTGTCATCGACAGATGTATGAACATCAATCTGCGAATAGTCGACAGCAGCATTGTTTCAACGGCACCAGTGTGGGATTGACTTTTGCCATGGCTCTGTTCGCATTTCGCAGGCGTATGTGCTGCACTGGGTTCTGACTTGCATTGACCATGGGGAGCGGAACAATAGATCGGGCACAGTTTCGGGACTGATTTTCAAGAATCGATGGACTGACGGCGGAGCAGTGTTGTAAGGTTGCTGCGGTTTTGGTCGCCGCCGACCGTGGTGGCGCGACCCTCCGCCGCACCCTGCCGAAGCTCGGTGCGGACAGCGTGAAGCGGGCGCTGGCGCCGGTGATCGCCCCGGACGCCCTGCTCGTCTCCGACGCCGGTCATTGCCATCGGCCCGCCGCCGCGGCGCTCGGCATTCTCGCGAGAGCGTCAACCGCTCCGCCGGCGGGCGGGTGCGCGGGGGGCCGTGCACATCCAGACGGTTAACAGCCGCCACAGCCAGAGAAAGGGCTTCCTGCGGCGCTTCCGCGGCATCGTCACCAAGTATCTCGACAGCTGTCCGAGGTGGTTCCATCTCGTCGCGCTCGGCAGGCATCCATCGCCAAGAGCCTGCCTCGCAGCCGCCAGCCCCAGGACATGCCTGCGAGTTGCAAGCGCCGCTGCCGCAACGGCAAATGCTATCCGGCAGGTTCCCGATGGCTGTCCTTGGAAGACATCGGTCTATGCAGGATTGCCGGGCCGTGCCTTCCTGCAGCCCCCTGAATTCTCCGCGCACGCCTGCAGGTTTGCCGCCCCTCGATCGCTTGGCGACCCAAACAGGCAAGAAATGGTTCTGGATGCCGGATCGGTAAATTTGAATGCCATGCGGACGACGAACGGTGCGCAGCAAACCTCAGAAGTGTTTGGCCACAGCCCCGATCAATTCGATCTTTTGCAAGGAAGACTCGCCCCGGACCTCATCAGCAAACAGCAATCAAGAGCTCGCAGGATATTGCCAATGAGCATGGATGACTGTCTGTCGCAGTTCGTGTAGCCAAGCAAAACCCATATGCGGTCGAATGCGGACCCGCAACAAAATCGAAAATCGTGCATCTCATTCACAGTTCATTCTTTGGATGAATGGTAACTTCTTGATTCCGGCCCCGGCGGCCAGCATTGGCCCGAAGACCCAACTGTGCTGCAGCGTGTGCGATTCTAACGATCGCGTTCCATTTTTCTTTTGCCACCAAGTCTTCTGGCGCCACCCATGATCCACCGACACAGGACACGTTTTCCAAGTTGAGAAACGCTTGCGCATTGTCTGCGTTTATCCCGCCGGTCGGGCAGAAGCTAAGGTCGTTGAACGGACCGGAAAATGCCTTGAGTGCCGGGATGCCACCCGCCGGAACGGCTGGAAAGAACTTCATGAAATTGTACCCTTCACGTCGGGCCACGGCAATTTCGGTGGCTGTCGACACTCCAGGAAGTAGTGGCAGTTGCGCTTCGTCGCATCCTGTTGAGATTTCTTCGAGCCACATGGGAGACACCCCGAACTGTGCGCCTGCAGCCTTGGCTCTCCTCGCGTCTTCGCCCGACAGCAGAGTGCCAGCCCCGACGGTGCACCCCGAAACACGAGACATTTCGTTGATCGCCTGTATAGCGTGTTTCGTTCGCAGAGTGACTTCAAGAACCTTCAAGCCACCTTCAACAAGAGCCCCTGCTAGGCGTTGCGCTGAATCCGCGCTCCGAACCACGATCACCGGAATGACCGGAGTCCCGGCGAAAAGCTCGAGGATTCTGGCGCTGTCGTCTCGCATTGCCTTTAAGATGCCGTCAAGCAACGACTGCAGCGCCAGTCTCTGCAGAGCCGACGGACGCTCGAAAAATCTCGAAAATTTCTTGCCCGCACCCCTCGTTGCCATTGGCAGGCGGCCTTGCGGGTGTTCGGCCTTCCATGTCAGGTTCCTTCACGATGGCAAGTCCTTTGTTGGCATCGATGCAAACCAAGTCGCCATCAACAAGTTTCGCGATCGGCCCAGATTCCGCGGCCTCGGGTGACATGTGGATAACAGCGGGAACCTTGCCCGATGCGCCTGACATGCGCCCGTCCGTCAGCAAGGCCACCTTGAATCCCCTGTCCTGAAGAACTGACAGAATCGGAATCAGGCCATGCAGCTCAGGCATCCCGTTCGCCTTCGGCCCCTGAAACCGGACAACCGCTATGACATCACGATACAGTTCGCCTCTCTTGAACGCAGCCTTTACGGAAGCCTGATCATCAAACGTTCGGACAGGCGCTTCGACAACAAAGTGCTCGGGTTTCACTGCGGACACTTTCATGATCCCGCATCCGAGATTCCCCGTCATTTTTTTCAAGCCGCCGGTTTTGCTGAAGGGCGATGATGCGGGCCGAACGATTCGATCGTTCATGGACTCGCGCACCTTGGTCTTCCAAGCCAGTTCGCCGTTGCACAGGATCGGTTCATTGGCATATGCCCCCAGTCCGATGCCGGCTACCGTTGGCACATCCCGATGGAGAAGCCCTGCGTCGATCAACTCGCCGATCAAGAATGGAAGACCGCCTGCCGCGTGAAACTGATTTACGTCGGCAAGCCCGTTTGGATAGACGCGAGCCATGAGCGGAACCGCGTTCGAGACATCCGCAAATTCGGATGTCTCAATCATTAATCCAGCGGTACGCGCCATGGCTGTCAGGTGCATCACCAGATTGGTCGAGCCGCCGGTAGCCATCAATCCAACCATCCCGTTCACAAGCGCTTTCTCGCTAAGAATCTTGCCAAAGGGGAGATAGCTGTCTCCGAGCGCGGTTATTTCAAGGGCCCTTTCAACTCCTGCCACTGTGAGTTCGTCGCGAAGAGGGGTGTTGGGATTCACGAAGGACGCTCCTGGAAGCTGCAGCCCCATGAACTCCATAAGCATCTGGTTCGAGTTGGCTGTGCCGTAAAATGTGCAAGTTCCGGGACCATGGTAGGAAGCCATTTCAGCCCGCATGAGTTCGTGGCGATCAATTTCACCCGCGGCGAAGCGTTGTCGAATGAGAGACTTCTCGTCGTTGGGAAGGCCAGATGTCATTGGCCCGGAAGGGAGAAAGATAGCTGGAAGGTGTCCGAACGTCGCCGCTGCCATTACCAGACCAGGAACAATCTTGTCGCATACGCCAAGAAACACCACCGAATCAAAGGTGTTATGGCTAAGTGCAACGGCAGCGGACAATGCGATCACGTCCCTGGAAAACAGCGAGAGCTTCATTCCCGGCTGACCTTGCGTCACGCCGTCACACATCGCCGGAACGCCACCGGCGACCTGCGCGGTCGCGCCAACCTTGCGAGCCGCCTCCTTGATAAGTGTCGGGAACCTCTCGTAAGGCTGATGTGACGACAGCATGTCGTTGTAGGCGGAGACGATTCCTAAATGCGGTGTGCGCGACTCCGCGAGCCGCGCCTTGTCCCTGCCCATAGACGCGTAGGCATGGGCCTGGTTCCCACAAGTCAGGTGCCTGCGGACCGGCCCCAGGTCAACCGCTCTTTGAATCTTGTCCAGATATGCTTGGCGGGTAGTCCTGCTGCGCAGTTCAATCCGTTCCGTCACTTTTTCAATTCTAGGATCAATGGGCATGTCAGGATAATTGCAAACTCCAGCGAGGAATCCAAGAATCGAAGTGAGGCACCGGTGGCTCCGACTCAGTGGTTGTCCCGAGGTAAATCCGATCCGACGTCTCGATACTTGGTCGCAAGATCGAGGCAGCCACCGTGAGCAAGTTGCCCTACGTGCATGCGGTAGATCTCCTGCCAAGGTGTCTGACTTCGAAGACTTGGCTTTTCCCATTTCCGGCGACGACTCTCCCACTCGCCTTCATCGACCAATGCGTCCAGCCGACACTCGTTCAAGTTCAGCCTGACTATGTCACCGGTCCTCAGGAGGGCAAGGCCGCCTCCCACCGCAGATTCGGGAGTGGCGTTCAATATTGACGGACTCTCGGAGGTGCCGGACTGACGGCCGTCTCCAACTGTCGGCAAGTGCGTGACTCCATCCTTGAGGAGGGAGTCCGGGGGCTGCATATTCACAACCTCCGCCGACCCAGGATATCCGATGCAGCCGACTCCCCGGATGAAGAGCATTGCCCGCTCGTCGATGCCAAGAGCTGGATCATTGATACGTGCGTGGTAGTCTTCAGGACCTTCAAAAACGACCGCTCGCGCCTCCATCACCCCCTCGTTTCCTGGGCCGGATAGATATCGTTTCCTGAAATCATCTGAAATCACGGAAGTTTTCATCAATGCGCTGTCAAACAGGTTTCCCGCCAAGACGAGAAATCCCGCTTTTTCGCGGACAGGACTCTTGCATGCAGCTATCACGGACAGGTCCCGGGACCTGAGATCGGTCACCGTTTCCAAGAGTTTCTTGCCCGAGATGCCCAAAACCTCCGTGTCGAGCCTTCCGTCTGCTGCAAGCTCGCCCATCACGGCGGGAACCCCTCCGGCGCGGTAAAACGCCTCCCCGAGAAATTGCCCGGCAGGTTGGATGTTAGCGAGCAGCGGAACGTCGTATCCGTGGGTCTGCCAGTCCGAAACGCTAAGCTCCACTCCTGCGTGCCGAGCAATTGCCTGAAGGTGAGGAGGGGCATTTGTCGAGCCGCCAATCGCGGAATTCACGACAATCGCGTTCTTGAAGGCCGTTCGGGTCAGTATGTCGGCCGGTTTCAGGTTTTCAATGACGATTTCCACGCTGCGTCGACCGGTTTCATATGCCATTGCCATACGTTCTCGAAATGGCGCTGGGATTGCGGCACAGCCGGGAAGGCTCATTCCCAGAGCTTCGGCCATTGCGTTCATCGTGCTCGCGGTGCCCATCGTGTTGCAATGGCCAAGCGAGGGGGCCGAGGCGCAGACCCGGTTCATTAATTCCGCGTAGTCGATTAGTCCTTCGGAAAGCAGCCGCCGGCTTTCCCAAACGACCGTGCCGGATCCAGCGAGCTTTCCGTTCCACCAACCATCGAGCATCGGGCCGCCGGACAGCACGATTGCCGGAATGTTCACGGTCGCGGCTCCCATCAACAACGCTGGGGTTGTCTTGTCGCACCCGGTTGTCAGGACGACTCCGTCGATCGGGTAACCATGCAGAACTTCGACAAGCGAGAGATACGCTAGGTTTCGATCCAATGCCGCTGTTGGACGCTTGCCAGTTTCCTGAATCGGGTGCACAGGGAACTCCATTGGAATTCCGCCGGCGTCCCGAATTCCCGCCTTCAAGCGATCGGCCAGAAAAACATGAATTTTGTTGCAGGGCGCCAAGTCGGATCCGGTCTGCGCGATTCCTATTATCGGTTTATTTCCCTGAAGTTCGCCCCGGGTGTACTCATGATTGAGATAGCGCTCGATGTAGAGAGCCGTCATTCCCGGGTTGTCGGGGTTGTCAAACCAATTCTGGGAGCGAAATTTTTTCTTCTTGGCTGAAAGCAACATCTGTCAGTCTCTCGGCATTGGTAGAGGCGCCGCAAATGCATCGCGGGCTAGGCAAAGATCGTCGCCATCGGCAGGCGGGTTCCAATTTGCTGCTTCGAACATCTAGACCTCGCGTTTCTCGATGAGTTCCCGGAACAAGTCGAATTCCCGCTCGTCTATTGGAACGGTTTCCTCATCCGCTGGAAAGTGTCCTTGTTCTACCATAGCGTGAAATTTTTTCAGTGCAGAAACTCGCTCCTGATCGATTTCCTTCCGCAACGCGAGAAGATTTCCGAACGCCCGGGCATGCCGGGGAGGATTGGCGTTGCCCCCGCAGATGTCCTCCATGAACAGGTAGTTCACGTCACCTCCAGGCCCGGAGCCGAGCGAGACAGTGATGAGCGAAGACCTTCGGGAGATTTCCGCCATCACCGGCCCGGGAATGACCTCCGCCTCAACCAAGACCCCGCCAGCTTCTTCAAGGCGCTTGAACCGTTGATACAGTTCGTACGCCTCCTGTCCGGTCTTGCCGATTGCCCGAAGCCCGCTTGTCCACGTGGATTTTCTCGGAACGAGACCAAGGTGGCCCATCACGGGTATTTCCTCCCGCGCCAAAGCCTCGACGATGCTCATGCTTCTTGCTGTCATGACGGCATCGGCACCAAGCGAGAGCGCGCGAAACGCCTCGCGCATGATATCGACTTCGGTTGGAAAGTCGGGAAGTCCCACTGCGGCCGTCAGAAACTGGGGAGTGTTGGCCGACCTGACAGCGTCTGCATTGGCGGAGTTGCAAATTATCATGTCCAGGCCCGCTTCTGAGGCGGCTTCTGCCTCAACCCTCGAGTTGGCGGTCACCTGCGTCCATTTTCTGGTGCCCTTTTGAGCTTGCAGCTCCGCGACCGTTACCGTTCGTTCGGCAGGCTTGGCCGACCAAGTGTAGACTCGTTTCATTTGGCCGAACCTAGGACTGTATCGCCAAAGATCTCCTTGAACTTTCCGACGCAGTTCCTGAAACCGGTCTCGAAGTCGCCGTCGCCCAAGTGATAAACGCTTTCGAAGGAGATGACTCCGTCGTAACCGTCGGCACGCATGGCATCGGCCATAGGTTGAAACAGGTTGCCGAGCTGCCCGCAGCCGATTTCGCGAACCTTGAGAGTCGAGCGCGGCGTGTCGGCAATGGCGTCCTTTATGTGAACGTGTCCGAGGTATCCTTCCCTGATTTCGTTGTAAGCATCCGGATAGGCGGTTTCGTGGCACCAAAGGCAGTTGGCTGGATCCCAAAGCACCTTCAGCGTGTCTTTCGCGTCCAAGTCGTCAATGAGCTTGCGTGCCATGTAGTTTGAGTTAGTCATGAGTCCGTTGCCCGTTTCGACCGCCAACCCCATTCCTTCAGCTCGCGCCAAGTCGACAGCCGGCGCGATCATGTCCAAAGTGGCGTTCCATGCGCCCTTGGCAACGTTCCAGATTTCCGCCCCGTTCTCGCCCCAGACAATGGTCTCTTTTTTGGGGTTCATTATGCGGACGAATGGGCACTGGAGATTGTGTGCCAGGTCAATCAGGCATCTCAGGTACTCCATGTGAATCCTGTGCAGCGCGTCGCCTGGCTTGTTCTTGGCAGTTGTGCCCGCGAACAGGTGCCGTGATAGGCACGACACGGATTTCTCGTGTCGGTGCAGCAGTTCCTTGATCAACTGCACCTCGGAGTCATCATGGTCACCGATTTCCTTGTCCCAGACAAATTGAAGTTCGGCGTAGTCCAAGCCGAATTCATCCATCACTGACAGCGCATGATCCAGATCACGGCTGATTCCGTCGCAGATCACCCCGAGTTTCATGAAACCGTGTCTCTCCGCCTTAGTTTGGCGTCCACAATTTCCTCCAGCACCCGGGTTACTGCCCAGTTGTCCCCGTTAGGATACTTCGTTCGTCCGGCCTGGAAGAGTTGCATTGCGGTGGCGGCTGTGAACAAGGGCACGCCCAGCTCGCGCGCAAGATCCATCGATATGGTCATGTCCTTGTACATTGTTTTGATGTGGCTTCCCGTGTTCTCGAATTGACCATTCACGATGTTCTCAAGCGCCGTTCGCGCCGCGCCGCATCCGGCACTGGAATTGGAGATCACTTCGCACAGCGCATTGGCGTCCACACCGGCTCTCGCGGCGAGCGCAGTGGCCTCGAAAGTGGCAGTGAAGATGGATCCAATGAGCGATTGCAGGCAGGCTTTGACAGTTTGTCCCATTCCAGGCTCTTCCCCGACAATGTATACGGTCTTGCTCACTGCGTCCAGAAACGGACGGAATTCTTCGATCACGGAACTCGGCGCGGATGCCATCATCGATAACTGACCGCTCTGGGCACCCGGGAATCCGCCGCTGACCGGGCAGTCGATCAAGTGGATCCCAGTGGATGCAAGCTCAGACGCGATCTCTCGCGCCTCGGCTGGAGCAACGGTCGCGGTCATGATAATTGCAGTGCCTGCGTTCATCGTGCTTGACAGTCCGTCATCCTCGAAGATTACCGATTTTGCCTGGGCCCCATTCATGACCATGACAAAGACCGCGAACGCACCTCTGCCCGTGGCGCCCGCGGAGTTCATTGGATGGCCACCCATACCCTCGAAGGCCTTCATTCTCGTTTCGACCAGGTCGAAGCCAAGGGTATCGAAGCCATTCTTGATGAGATTTCTGGCAAGTCCCGAACCCATGTCGCCTAGCCCGACGACTCCAACACGCTTGATCATTTGATCTCCTTGAATAGGGCGGGTTCAGGATGAACACCTTTCGCTCCCTGCGGTTGTCGTCTACCGCACCAGAAACAGCGAGATTTCAGGAAACGCGACTAGAAGCGCCAACACCGCCAACTGCAAGACAATAAATGGCCCAAACGATCGATAGATTGTCACAAGATCAATCTCGGGCGGCGTTACACTCTTCAGATAGAATGCAGCGGACCCGAATGGCGGGGTCAGGAACGCAACCTGCATGTTGACGCAGAACAGGATGCCGAACCAAATCGGGTCGTAACCCAGCTTTATCACAATTGGCATGAATACCGGCATGGTCAGGAGAACAATCCCGATCCAATCCATGAACATTCCCAAAATAAGGAAAATCAGCATCATCACCAAGATGATCCCGATCGGGGCTATCTCCAGACCGAAGATCAAGTCGGCCACGTACTTGTTTCCACCTGACAGGCTGTATGCACCAGCGAGGACGGTGGCGCCAAACGTGACCCAGAGAATGGTTCCGACCGACTTGAAGGTCTGTTCGAGGCTTTCAAGCACCATAACCAATCCGAGCTCGTTGCGGATCGTGATGAGAACAAGCGTGGCCACCACACCCATTGAAGCAGCTTCCGTTATTCCAGTCACGCCTCCGTAAATCGACCCGAGCACTAGGTCCACGATGATCAGCGGGGGAAGCAACCCTTTCGCAATCGCATGACGGTTATCCGCTCGCAGAAAATACACGAGAATCAAGCCAGTCGCAGAGCTTGCGAAAATGAAAAACGCTACTTGCTCGATTCCTCCGAACCCTTGAACCCTTGCGTAGGCGACCGCTATCAGGCCGACGAGAACCGGAAACAGGCAATAAGCCATTTCAGACCATTTAGGGGCGACGTTCGACATCGCCAAGGCGTCTCCTGCAACGGTGATATCCGTTTGCATGGGGGCAAGAGCCGGGTTCAAGCTGGTTTTGACGACGATGTATCCGATGTAAGTCGAGGCAAGCATGATCCCCGGGATGAATGCAGCCGTGAAAAGCGCGGTAATGGACGTCTCAGTAATCAATCCGAAGATTATCAGCACCACGGACGGAGGGATCATTGTTCCCAGCGAACCGCCAGCGCAAATCGTTCCGATGGCAAGATGCTTGTCGTATCCGAGCCGCAACATTTGGGGCAGGGCGACAAGTCCCAGAAGTACGATTTCACCTCCGATTATGCCGGACATTGCAGCCATGATCACGGCCATGACGGTTGTTACAATCGCGACCCCACCCCGAATTCTTCCGATAACCCTGTTCAAGGCATCGTACATGTCTTTTGCGATTCCGCTTCGTTCCAGAAGCGAGGCCATAACGATGAACAGTGGCACCGCGATGATCGCATATGTGATCGCGAGGTCGTAGACTCTCTGCATGACCAGACCGAGACCTGGCACGCCGAAGTTGCTGAAAATGATCAAGGCGCCGAGTAGCCCGGTCGCGAAACCGAGCGGAACACCCATCACCAGAAGAGCGAAGATTCCAACCAGCAGAAGAAGCGAGAGCGTGCCGATATCCATTACGGCTTGAACTCGTCGAAACTGGTGTCAGGGCTCGTCCGCTTGAGGTCCAATATGAAATTGTTGATCGCCTGTATCGTGATCAGCAACGTGGCGATTAGCACAAGCGGCTTGATGGTGGCAGGGATCGGTGGATTCCAGAATGTCCCGAACCGTTCCCAAGACAGAAAGGTCTTGAGCGCGATGTTGAAACTTGCGTAAATCATCATCGTTGCATAGGCCGCGACGACTAATGTGGAAATGAAGTCGCAGGCCACCTGCAACCTCCTGGGCAACAGGTCGTACACGGCAGTGATGCGGATGTGGGATCTTCGTTGCATTGCGAAAACGCCTGCAATGAGAAAGATGACGCTTCCGGTCCATAGCGTCAGTTCGTTCGCCCATAGCGTCGGGCTCCGAAACACATATCTGGAGACCACTTCAAAAAACGTGACGGCCACAGCGACCACTATAAGTGCCATCACTGTTCTGGAGATTGGGGTTGTGATCCTGTCAATAAACGAGACCGACTCATTGTCGGGTGCCGCAGTCAGCCAGATTAGAACGCCGCGCGGCACGCTGGACGCGGCGATTATGCGCTTTGTTTCCTCGTTCATGGCGTGCCTGTCCGCCTTTGCTGCCCAGAACCTGCAGTGGTGCGAGCTTTTAGCTTGCGCCGGGCGGTGTTACCCGCCTGACGCAAACTCAACAGCTGTGCTTAGTCAACCAAGCCCAACGATTTCATGAACGCGACGTGGCTGTCTACAATCGCGGTAGCAGCCGGAGAACGCGACTTCCAGTCATCCCAACGTCCGCGAGCAAATTCACGGAAGGCCTTGCGGTCCTCAGTTGACCAGTCCCAAAGAGTCACACCTTGCGACGCCAAGCGGGTGGCGGCCTCCTTGTCCTTGATTTCGGTGAGGACGGCCAAGTTCAGGGCAGTGCGGTAGAGCGCCACTTCGACGATTCGCTGAATGTGAGCCGGCAACGTGTTCCAAGCGTCCTTGTTGCAGGAAAGCGTTTCCGTGGGCATCGAATGGAAACCGGGATAGGTCGCATGGGTAGCGATGTCGAACAGCCCGAGATTCTCGTTTGTGTTCAGTGTGGAAGCGTCGGCGCCGTCAACGATTCCAGTGCGGAGGGCATTCGGAACCTCGCCGAAGTCCATCACGATCGGCTTGGCGCCGAACGAGGCGAAAATCTCCGTTTCAAGGCCAGGAGGCGAGCGGAATTTCCAGTCCTTCAGACTGTCGAAATTCTCGAGGGGGCGAATGGACGAAAGTGACTCATGCCCTTGAAGCCACAGCCCGACCAGATGGACATTGAGCGGGTCATACAGATGGGTTTGCACGACCTCGCGTCCGCCGCCATGATGGAACCAGGCGAGAAACTGGTACGGCGTGTCGTAGCCACCCATTATATCCCCGGCAAACTGGAAGCCGACATCTTTGCCGACATTTCCGGACGCGCCCGTCATGTCGCAGTCGAGGATGCCTTGGGAAACCGCACCAAGCGTCTCGTTTTGCGCAACAACCTCGGCGTTGAAGTGCATCTGAATTTCCAGAGATCCGTTGGACATGGCCTCCACGTCGTCAATGAATTGGTTGATCAACTCACCTGGCGTGGAGTTCGCGGAAAAGTGCGTCTGTATGCGCAGTTTGTGGTCGGCGGCCAATGCCGACGAAGCGGCAAACACCGCAGCAGCGGCAGTGCCAAGCAGAAGTTTGGAACAGGTTTTCATCTATACCTCCGTGTTTTCCTTTTCAGAGATGCCATTTAGCCTACCTCGCATTTGCTCGATGCACGCGACATAGTGACTCCGATTGACCGGAGCAATCAAAATCGCTATTGATGCATCAATTTAGTTCTCGGAAGCGATTTAGGGCGGTCGTTGTGCAATGGACACAGGCAGGGAGTTTACACACGGAGCGCGAATTGCAGACATTGCCGCGCGCGCTGAGGTCGGCACGGCGACTGTCGACAGAGTGTTGCATGGACGTGGCGGCGTTTCCAAGTCCATGGAACTCCGTGTCAGGGAAGCGATAGCCGCCCTCAAGGCGAATCATGGAGTTAGAGGTCAGCTTCGACAGCGTGCCCGACTTCAGTTCAACGTGATACTTCCTGCAAATGCGGGATCATCCACGAGTCACTTGGGGCGTGAATGCTTGCGGTTTGGCCACACCTCTGGTGTGGACGTCAGGCTGGAGATCGTGGAGAAGATGAGCCCGTCAGCGCTTGCGGCCAAGCTTGGGGAAACTCTTTCCAGAGGAAGGGATGGCGTCGCGTTTCAGGCACTGGACCATCCTCGGGTTTGCGACGCGGTGGAACGGATAAAGTCGCGCGGAGTGCCGATCGTATGTCTAATGTCCGGAATTGACGGACTTGACCCTGAGCAATACGTGGGAATGGAAAATCGGGCAGCTGGCCGCACAGCTGGGTTCCTGATGGGCCGCATTACGGAAAGGCTAGGGAAAATAGCTGTTGTCGGGGCAGGGAACCTCTATCGATGTCATGAGGAGCGCGAGACGGGGTTTATAGGAATAATCCGTTCGGAGTTTCCCCGGCTCACGTTTGCATATCCTCTCGTCGGCCGCGACGACGCGTCGAGCAACTGCAGGCTTGTCGAATCTCTTTTGAAGCACGAGCCAGGGATTGTTGGGATCTACAACGTGGGCGGGGGGAATTGGGGTATCGCCCGTGCTCTGGAGAAGCTCCAGCTGGCTAGAAAGATGACGTTCATCGGTCACAACCTTACGGTTCGAACACGCGAATACCTGATCAACGGCGTGATGGATGCAGTCGTTCATCAGGACATGACACTTGCCGCGCGTATGGCAATTGCGTCGCTTGTCGTGCAATCCAGATCGGAATCAATCAGCATGGCTCGCCTGCCAATCGAGATCATGACCAAAGAAAACCTCGGAAATCGCTTTGGCAGTGAATCCACATGATCTAGGGAACCTCTGATTTGGGGTTTTGGGGGCTGTGGCTGCGGGAATTGCTCTTCCCGGCAGCGCTGGTCGGTTTTCTGTGGTACGGAACCCCCAAATGCACGTTTTGGGGTGGAATTGCCTCCGATTCAGCTCCCGCAGCGCCGGCCCCGGCAAATTCCGGACACACTTCTCTCCTGTCACGACAAGTGCGACTGGGCAATCATCAGATTCGAGAAGTCTGGAAGCGGCGCAAGCCGCTGCGCGTTCCTCTCCAGCCAGCGGCTGAGGTCGGGATCGCCGTCAAGTTCGGAACCTTCTCCAGCCTCGCCCCGGCAAGGAGCCGGACGCTCTCGGCCTCGCAGAGCAGTTCCTCCATCGCCGGATTGCAGAACAGCTGAACGCAGTGCACGCGTAGCGTCGCCGACAGCGGATGCGGCTGTCGCCCCTTGCCGCCGTCCTTGGGACAGACCGGCGCAATGCCGGCCTCCAGGCGCGCCTAGGGGATCGGGTCGTCCATCCGCTCCGGAAAAATCTCGCGGCGCGTCTTGCGGTCATATTCAAGGCTTGCAACGGCCAATTGCTGAAGGCGCTGCATGTCGCGATCCACCGAAAAAAGGCGTGGCGCAAGACAACAGGCGCGCCGGAGACATAATGCCACGCCCACATATCAGGCTGTATTCAGAGATTCCCTAGATGTTTTCCGAAAGAAATATTCGAAACGGAAGGATCTCGGATTTTGCCCGTTGCCTGTCGTTGGAGCGAAGTTCGGACAAATTGCGGACAGCGGTTTCAGCGATCGCATCTATCGGAGTGTCGATAACCATGCAGGCGGTGCTGTCAATCAGGGCATCTCGTGTTTCAGGGCTCAATTCATGGCAGGCGACAGTCACTTGTCCGACGCGCCCGTCCTCACGGAGCGCGCGAATCGTCCCCGCTGCACCACCACCGATTACGTATACTGCTCCTAACCCGGGCTGTTTTTTAAGAAGTTCGAGAGTGCAGGCGTAGGCCCCTTCATCATTGTCAAAGTAGGTTATCGCCGGCGGAAAGTTGAAATCGGCCCCATGCTCTCGAAAGTAGCTACGGAGTCCACCTTCCCGGTCTTCGTGGCTGGAATAGCGGTGACTTCCAATCATGACGGCAACCGACGATCTCGGACGCGCGCACTTTTCGATTGCCCAGGCGGCGCATCTTCCCGCCTTTCGCCCGTCGATTCCTATGAAGCCGGCCAGGTCCGGAGAGGAGATTCCACTCAAGAGCGCGATGGTCGGCACTTGTTGATTTCGCAGGCGCGTGACCGCATCGTTGACATGCGGGTGCTCCAACGAAACCACCCCAATCGCATCGACTTCGCTTGCGAGCTCTTCCATTGCATTGACGATTGCGGCTGGCGACAATTCTTCGACGAACCTGATCTTGATTTCGCGCTTCATGGCGCTTGCATCGCTTGCGGAGGCCTTCAGCGACTCTTCGAACAGACGGTAAAAACGTTTTGAACGCTTTTGCAGAACGAAACCTAATGCGCTTCGCTCAACCAGTTCCGAAGCGCGCCACCTCAGGAGCGGCGAAGCGTAAAAATTCAGGTCTCGCGCCGCTGCGGCCACGGTTTCTGCGGTTGCCGGCTTCACCCGCCTGCGTTTGTTGATGACCCTGTCAACAGTTGCGGTGCTGACACCCGCCTTCCGGGCGACGTCCGCGATGGTTGGGCGCTTGCTCATGTCTCGTGCCCGATGGGTTGGATGTGATTCAATCCAAAATATTTCCATATTTGATGGAATTGCAATAAAAATGCCCATGCTTGTCTGATGCGTTCTACATTTCTGCTACGTGAGACTCAATCGTATGACCATCGGCAACTGTTAATGGAGACTTCAATGGCGTCCGCAAGTTTGGTTAAGAACTACAGGATCGCTGGGAACGACGATGCCCGGAATTTTCGACACGAAGATTGGTATACTCGCCCCGTTCCACGCAAGCGAATGAAAGAACTGATGCGCAGGGACGACCGCAAGGCTCTTCTAAACTACTCCTCGTTTCTTCTGTTGCTCGCAGGTACGGGTGCGCTGGCTTGGCACAGCTGGGGCACTTGGCTGGCAGTGCCCGCCTTTATGGCATACGGAGTGATCTACGGTTCCGCGGCTGAATCACGATTTCACGAGTGTCTCCACGGCACGCCGTTCAAGACGCGAGCAATCAACGAGTTCTTCTTTGTTCTGCTGGGATTCATGTCCCTGAAGAATCCACATCTCTGGCGATGGAGCCATACAAGGCACCACACCGACACCATAGTCGTCGGACGCGACCCCGAGATTGCCTATCCGCGCCCGCCCGACGTCTTGGGAATGGTGCTGAACCTGCTTCACTTGCGAGCGGGCGTCAATGAACTCAGAAGATCCGTGTGCCAGTGCTTCGGGGTGCTAAGCGACGATGAAAAGGAATATGTTCCTGAGGCCGAGCGCCACAAGATGTTTCTTCACGCGAGGATTCAGGTAGGAGTTCTGGTTCTTGTCGCCGCTTGGTGTTTCTTCTCGGGGAGCATTCTGCCTGCGCTTTTTATCGGCCTTCCGACATTCTACGGAAGCTGGTTTCACAGCGCTCTGGCTGCAATGCAACACGCTGGGTTGGCCGAGGACATCCCTGACCACAGGCTGAATTCACGAACTGTGCACCTCAATCCTCTGGCCAGTTTCATCTATTCGAACATGAACTACCACATCGAGCATCATATGTTCCCCATGGTTCCGTTCTATTCGCTTCCGGCGTTGCATGAAGAAATCAAGTGGGATTGCCCGCCAGCATACGACGGCGTTGTCGCCGCTTACCGCGAAATGATTCCAGCACTGCACCGTCAGCTGAAGAACCCGCGGTATTTTGTCAGTCGCGAACTGCCCAACCAAGTCGCCGCGGCCTGACTTGGGCCGCCGCACTCAGGCAGTCACCTTATTGTCCGCCCTGATCGTCCGATGGTTTCGGCTAGCTCCTTCGCTATCCGATAGACTGACAAGACATCGTCTCTGGTGCATTCGAAATTCCCGGCTGCAACTCTGATCGCGGGCGTGCCGTCGACGACCGTTTCAGTCAGATAGGTGCGGCCATCGTCGTTTATCCGGCGGGCCAGTTCGTCCGTAAGCTTTCCCTTGTCTCTCCCAGGAACAGCGTAGCGAAAAGCGAAAAAAGCCAAGGGATTGCTAATGGGAACTTCAAAGTCTGGGTCTGCCAAGAACAACGATTCGAGTTCTCGTACCCAGCCTATTTGGTTCCGCACCAGTTCGCGCAAGCCGGACAAGCCATATGCACGGACCACGAACCACAGCTTGAGGGCAAGGAATCTACGCCCTAGCGCAACCGACATTTCATTCAGGTTGATCACTTCATGCACGTTTTCGGACTTGAGATAGTCCGGCCGAAGCCCCAATGTCCGTAGCTGCAACGACTTGTCCGCCAGAAACTGGATCGAGCATCCAATAGAAGCTCCGAGCCATTTGTGCGCGTTGACGACGATGGAATCGGCATCATCCACTCCCTGCCAAATTTCTCGATACTCTGGACAGAGCATTGCCGCGCCCGCCCAAGCTGCATCGACATGCGTGTAGAGGTCGAATTCCTTGGCAACGGAAATGGCGTCTTCAATATTGTCGCAGGACCCAGTTGCCGTTCCGCCAACGCATAGCACCAATCCGGCAGGTATACATCCGGAGTGCCTGTCCGCTTTGATCGCCTCGCGCAATGCGTCCGTGTCCAAGGACCTGTCGGCACGCGTCGGGACCTTTACCAAGTTCGACTGTCCAATTCCCGCAATTCGGACCGCCTTGTCGATTGACGAGTGGTTCTCGGGAGAGGCATACACGCGGAGTTTCGGGTGGGGGCGCAGACCGTCTTCCAGCCCCTTCCACGCGAGCGCCCGCTCCCTCATGGTCAATATTGCGCATAGCGTGGATGAAGAAGCGCCCTCTTGGAGCAATCCCGTGAACTTGGCAGGCAAGCCGAAAGCGTCGCGCATCCAATCGATCATTCGAACTTCAAGTTCCGTCCCGGCTGGCGATGTCTGCCAGAGCATAGTGTTGCAACCCATCGCGTTGGCCAGGTAATCGGCTAACATCGATGCAGGTGCCACGCTGGCTGGGAAATACGCAAAGAATCTCGGATGCTGCCAATGTGTCATGGCACCTGGAACCAACCGATCGAAGTCTGCAAAAATCGTTTCGATTTTCTCTGGATCATCGGGTGCATGAGCGGGAATCTGCTTCGCGAAATCACCTGGAACCATGTGTGGCCGAACAGGTCGCTCGCGAAGAGTGGCAAAATAGCTTTCTGCCCACTTTCCGGCCCTTTCGGACCACTCCGCTAAGTCTTTGTACTGCATCATTGCCCTCTTCGAGATCGATTCAAGTGGAACATGGCCAACGCTCCCATCGGTTCATAGGCGTAAAGATTGTCAATCTGCTCTCGGCGTGAAATCACGATTCGTGACCCGTTGCGCCGATTTCCATCTCGACCCATGCAGGTGCGGCATTTCACGCTGATGATCGGGCAAGCATTGCCGTCGCTCCTTGGCCACAATCCGTTGGTCTCCATTTGTCATTGGCTAGGGCGCGATTGTCTCAGCGAAACGGAGCAGACGCAGGAGTGCATCTTCGAAAATGTCGTCCCGGACGGACATGGAAATCCTGATATGGCCTGTGCCGGCATCGCCGAAACTGTCTCCGGGCATAACCGCGATTTTTTCTGCCTCAAGCAGGCGATTTGAAAATGTCACGCTGCCGGTTCCCGTGTTGCGAATGTCGAGCATCATATACATCGCTCCGGATGGTGGCACAAAACCAATGAGCTGCTGCTTGGCAAGAATGGCTAGCGCCAAGTTTCTGCGACGTGCGAAGGGCTCTGCCACTTTTCGTTCCAGTTCCGTACCTTGTTCCAGCGCGAAAAGCGCTGCCTCCTGAATGTATTCCGGAACCCCGAAATTCATGACTGTGAGAAGTTCGTTGAATGTTGGCGCGAACTGTTCGGGAACGATGAGCCAGCCAATCCGCGAGCCGGTCATGGCATGACCTTTTGACATGGATCCAATCACGATCGTCTGATCGGCGATGCTTGGGACAGCCCTGACTGAATGGTGCTCTCCCTCCCATACTTGGGTCTCGTAAACCTCGTCGGAAATGATCCAAAGTTGATTGCGGCGGGCGACTTCGGCAATTTCCTCGAGTGTTTGTCTGGCATATACTGCGCCAGTGGGATTGTTCGGTGAATTGATCAACAAGGTGCGTGCCCCTGCTGCAGCGGCATTGACTTCGCGTGCGTCCAAGTTGAAGGCATTCTCGGAATTGGTCGGAACATCCACGCCTCGTGCTCCAGCTGCGCGGATGACGCCCGGGTAAAGAGGATAGTAAGGACTTGAAAACAGGGCGACATCGCCTGGATTGAGCGTCACTAGGTGCGATGCAAGAAGACCAGTCTGGGCACCGCCTGTAATCAAGACGTTTTCCGGGCTTGTGGGAACCCCGGTTCGGTCGAATACTCGTTTCGCAATCTTGGCACGCAGCGGCTTGATGCCACGAACGACAGTATATCCGGTCTTTCCGCGCATCGCGCTACGATGCATGGCTTGCAGAATCTTGGGGTCCGTGCGGACATCGTGGTCGCCAACGGTGAGTTCCACGACCTCGTCACCCGACTCGATCATCTGTCGTGCCCTATAGTATAGTTTCCACGGGTCGCTTTCCGCTCCTGCGCTTTGCTGGAACTTTTCGGATAGCTTCACTCTTGGTGCCATGTCAGGCGGACTCCGAGACTTGGGCTTTTTCTGGAAAAGGCTATTGCAATGTGCAAGCATTCCAGCATATAGGCGCTTATGTTAAAGGCACAAGAGCATTCGGTTTCCGGACGACTCATTGCCTGCTGATCCAGTCAGCTAGGCAGGGCCTCTATTCTTCACCTAAAGACGCAAAGCAACGGACCTGGCTAGCGCCTTAACCGAGGAATGCCTTGCATGGTTGAAATTTCGCTATGGAACACGTGGACACGGCGAAAGGAGATTTTTGAGCCGTTGGACCGGTCCAACGTTCGAATGTACGTGTGCGGACCGACGGTTTACAATCGCGCCCATATCGGAAACGCTCGCCCAGCCGTTGTTTTTGATACGCTATTCCTCTTTTTGCGGCATGTCTTTGGCGACACCAACGTAACTTACGTGCGGAACATCACGGATGTGGATGACAAGATCAATGCCCAGGCGGTGGAGCGAAAGGAGAAAGGGGACAGGCGCACGGTCAACGATATCGTCACGGGGATTTCGGACGAGACGATCAGATGGTACCACGAGGACATGCAGGCCCTTGGCGTACAGGCACCAACCGTTGAACCGAGAGCAACGCGATACATTCCCGAAATGATCGACATGATCCGAACACTGATCGATCGCGGCCATGCCTATTTTGCTGAAGGGCATGTCTTGTTCGAGGTGGCAACTTTTCCTGAATACGGATGCTTGGCGAACAGGACCCTGGATGAAATGCACCTCGGCGCAAGAGTGGAAATCGCGCCTTACAAGAAAAGCGGCTTGGACTTTGTGCTTTGGAAGCCCTCGACGCCCGAACTGCCCGGCTGGGATAGCCCGTGGGGGCGGGGAAGACCGGGATGGCACATCGAATGCTCCGCAATGAGCCGTGTTTTGCTAGGAGAGACATTTGACATTCACGCGGGCGGCATTGACCTTGCGTTCCCGCATCACGAAAACGAGATTGCCCAAAGCAGGTGCGCCGACCCGGAATGCGATTTCGCGCGGTACTGGCTTCACAACGGGTATCTTCAGGTCGAGGGTCGCAAGATGGCGAAAAGCCTTGGGAATTTCATCACGGTCAAGGACTTGCGGGACCGGGGCGTTTCAGGTGATGTAATCCGGTTGGTGTTGCTTTCCACCCACTATCGACAGCCATTGGATTGGTCTGAGCGGAAGGTCGCTGAAGCCAGGTCGATTCTGCGGCGCTGGCGTTCTGCCGCCGCACTTGATGCCGGCGATGCCGTTGGCAGTCCAGACCCGGAGGTGGTGGCGGCGCTCGCGGACGATCTGAGCACGTCCCGCGTGTTTTCTGTCATGCACAAGCTCGCGACGGAAGGAAATGGAGCGAGCCTGAAGGCATCCGCCGCGCTTCTCGGCCTGAATCTGGAACTCGAAAATTTGGAAGGGCTGGTGGGTCGAGCCGTGGACGGTCTCCTCAGCAAAAGGGCAGAGGCGAGGGAACAGCGGAATTTCGATCGAGCCGACTTGATTCGCAGTCTCCTTTTGGCAGCGGGACTTGAGATAAGCGACAGCACCGACGGCCCTCAAACCACGGTCGGGCCAGATTTCGACGGACCGAAGCTCTTGAAATTGATTCGGCGTGCCGTAACAGACGGAATTCTCGAATCACCTGAGATTGTTGGAGTGGAACCCGAATCTGCAGATCAAAATTACAAGGATCAAGAGACATGACAGGTGAGCGCCTGTATTTGTACGATACAACATTGCGCGACGGGCAGCAGACTCATGGCGTTCAATTCTCGCTCGACGAGAAACAGTGTTTGGCAGCCGCGTTAAATGAAATCGGAATCGACTACATCGAGGGTGGTTGGCCAGGGGCGAATCCGACGGACAGCGACTTCTTTCGGCTAGCGCCGGATTTGAGCCATTCGATCCTAACTGCGTTTGGCATGACGAAAAGGACAGGCCATTCGGCCGGGAATGACGCAGTGCTGGCCGAGGTGCTGAATGCCAACGCCAAAGCTGTCTGCCTCGTTGGCAAAACGCACGATTTCCAAGTTTCGCACGCTCTCCGGATCGGATTGGAGGACAATCTGGAGAATATCTCGCAGTCTGTTGCTCATCTGGCTAGCAAGGGGCGCGAGGTGCTTTTCGACGCGGAGCATTTTTTTGATGGGTTCAGATCCAACCGCCAATACGCGCTCGATTGCCTCTGGCATGCAATCGAAGCGGGGGCTGCTTGGGTTGTGCTTTGTGATACCAACGGTGGCACTCTTCCGGGCGAGATCCAGAAGATCACGCAAGGAGTGATTGATTCCGGAATTTCGGGATCTAAGGTGGGAATTCACACGCACAATGACACCGACAATGCTGTTGCCGGGGCATTGGCCGCCGTAGAAGCTGGCGCGCGGCAAATTCAGGGTACGCTGAACGGGCTTGGTGAAAGATGCGGGAATGCCAGTTTGGTTTCGATCATCCCAACCCTTCTGCTCAAGGAGCCTTTCCGATCAAGATTCCGTACCGGCGTTTCGTCAGAGAACTTGAAGTCGTTGACAGTATTGTCGCGGTTGCTCGACGACATACTCAATCGTGTGCCAAACAAGTCGCTGCCTTATGTTGGCGCTTCCGCATTTGTTCACAAGGCTGGGCTTCATGCATCCGGCGTCAACCGCGATCCGACGACGTACGAGCATGTCGATCCCGCATCAGTGGGCAACGTCAGAGTAATTCCCATGTCCAATCAGGCAGGACGATCGAATCTCGTTGCCCGCCTGCGTGAAGCGGGAATCAAGGTGGACAAGTCCGACCCGAGGCTCGGTGATATCATCGAGACGGTCAAGATCAGAGAAGACAAAGGCTACAGCTACGATTCGGCCGAGGCCTCATTCGAGATTCTGGCAAGGCGCATGCTTGGGCTATTGCCGGAATATTTCTCGGTTGTCCGGTACCGCGTCACCGTCGAGCAGCACGCACAAAGGAACGGCAGCGCGGTTACCGAGTCGGAAGCTGTCGTCGTGCTGAATGTTGCGGGCGAACGTAAGCTTTCGGTTTCCGAAGGACTGGACATGAATTCAAATGATAGTGGGCCTGTGCACGCGCTATCGAAGGCGATCGCCAAGAATTTTGGCCCTTACCAGCAGTACTTGGAGGAGATGCGACTCGTGGACTTCAAGGTCAGAATCACAGGCGGCGGAACCGAAGCCGTCACCCGAGTTGTCATAGACAGTGAAGACGCAACCGGGCGGCGGTGGTCGACGGTGGGCGTTTCAGCCAACATCATAGATGCTTCTTTTGAAGCGCTTACTGATGCAATTCGATGGAAGCTTGTGAGGGACGGGGCGTCCCTGCACTAAACTTTCGAGTGGCTTGGGCGTAGGGAGATCTGCACCACAGCGAGATTGGCGTGGTAAAGAAATCTCTGATATTTGGAGGGGGTTTCTGGTTTTGGCTGCGGAAACTGCCCTTCCCGGCTGCACCGGCCGGTTTTCTGCAGGCCGGAAGCCCCACATGCGCGTTTTCGGGGCGGAATCGCCACCGTTTCAGCCCCCGCAGGGCCGACCCGGCAGATTCCGGACACACTGACCCCTTGTCACGACAAGGGCGACTGGGCAATCATCAGGTTCGAGAAGTCCGGAAGCAGCGCAAGCCGCTGCACGTCCTCTCCAGACCTCGATAGCGAACCCTGTCGTATCCGAACACCCGCTTGACGATCCGGAACGGATGCTCCACCCGCGCCCGCACCCTGGCCTTCGCCGTCTGCTCCAGGGCGCCAGCGTTTGGTGCTTGCCCGGGTTCATGACAATGCACCGCGACGTTCGCGGCCGTTCCCTCTGGATGGTGCACCAGATCCCGGGGATCGGTGTCGACGTGCAGCTTCATTCCGAAATGAAGCTGGTTCCCCTTCTTCGTCCGGTGCATCTCCGGATCATGGGCGTTGTTCTTGTTCCTGGTCGACGACGGCGCCGAGACGATGGTGGCGTCAACAATGCTGCCCTTCTTCAGCAGGACTCCCTGCTCGGCCAGGTGATCCCCGGTCTCCCGAACGGCAGGCGTGCCAGTCCGCGGCGCTCCAGCCGGCGGCGGAAGTCGGGATCGTCGTCTTGTCCTGAATCTTCTGCAGACTCACCCCGGCAAGGCGCCGGACGCTCTCGGCCTCGCAAGCAGTTCTTCCATCGCCGACAGCGGATGCAGCTGTCGCTCCTTGCCGTCGCCCTTCGGATGCGTCGGCGCAATGTGCGGGCTTCCAGTCGCGCCTAGGCTGTGTACCCAATTATATGAAGAGATTGCATAAGGGTCTTGTGCGACTGATGATCCTTGGAAGGGGTTTCGACTTATGGCAAGTTCCCGCCACGACATGACCGATGCGGAATGGTTGGTTCCGCGATCGGTTCTGCCAACCGGTCGGCAAGGACCGATGCGCAAGAACGACCGCCGGGTTTTCGACGGCATCTTTTTCGTGCTGCGCAGTGGCATCCCATGGCGCGACCTGCCGCGACACTACGGTCCGTACACGACCTGTTGCAACCGCTGCAATCGATGGAGCAAGGACGGGACCTGGTCGCAGATCATGGAGAAGTTGCAGAGACTTGTCGGGCAGGACGACGGTCCGGACGGCGGCGGAGCCGGGCACTTGAAGACGCGGATGATCGACTCCTCGGCGGTCCGCGTCCACAAGCACGGGGCCGGGTCGCGGAGGGATGCACAGCCCCGGCACATCGGGCGCAGCCGGGGCGGTCTGACCACCAAAATTCATGTCGCTGTCGACGGCGGGGGCCATCCCACGGCGATGCGGCTGTCGCCCGGTCAGGTCGCCGACTGCACCCAGGCACTGGCACTGCTCGGCAACGATGACCCAGCAGCAATCGTGATCGGCGACAAGGCTTATGACACCGACGCCATTGTCACCTGGATCAAAGCCGGCGGCGCCGTCATTCCCTCCGGAAGCCATCGCAAAACGCAGCGTCCGCTGGACCGCAAGGCCTATGCAAGCCGCAATCGCGCAGAGCGGTTCTTCGCCAGAAGCAAGGAGTTCCGCAGGGTCGCAACGCGCTACGACAAACGCGCCCGCAACTTCCTCTCCGCCGTCACCCTCGCCGCAGCACGCTGCATCCTGCGCAATCTCGCACAAAAATCAATTGAGTCCACAGCCTAGGGGATCATGCCGTCAATCCGCTCCGGAAAGATCTCGCGGCGCGTTCTGCGCGTCTTGCGGTCGCATTCAAGGCTGGCAAAGGTCAATTGCCGAAGGCGCTGCATGTCGTGATCCCCGGAAAGAAAGGTGTGGCGCAAAATGGCAGGCAGGCCCCGGATGTACAATGCCACGCCCAAAATCAGGCTGCATTCAGAGGTTCCTTAAGCAGTGTGGCTAACGTACCGCGGCGGCTAGCCAGCTGACAATGGTTTCGCTCGCCGCGTTAGCCAAAGAAGCGAACCGGCGGCGAAGACCAGGAAGGGAATCATTGCAAGGTTCACGGAAGTCCATCCTTCTGTCGCCGTGCCGCCTGTGCAGTTCATCAGTGTTCCCGATGCAAGTGACGCTAGAGTTACGCAACCGTACACAAGCATGTCGTTCAACCCCTGAACCCGCCCGCGTTCGGTGGGGCTGTGTGCGCTGACGAGCATTGCGGTGGCCCCGATATATCCGAAATTCCAACCGAAGCCGAGAAGCACCAGCGCACCGAAGAAATTGGCCAGCGAGACTCCGGACAGGCCAGTGATGCCAGCGGCGGTCAGGAGCAGCAATCCTGCGGCGACGATCCGCTCTGCACCGAATCGAGCGATCAAGTGCCCCGTTACAAAAGAAGGTAGGAACATCGCGAAAACATGCGCTGATACTACGTCCGCAGCGTCCGCTTCACCGAAGCCACAGCCTACGACAGCAAGCGGGGTTGACGTCATCATGAGATTCATCAGCGCATAAGAAACCATTGCGCAGATTATCGCGACGACGATCTTCGGTGTTGTAAGGAGCTCTTTGTAGGACCGGGCGGACTCCGGCTTCGTTTCTGCCGTGGGTGGCTTTGGTATGTCTAGCAGGATGAACAGGACAGAGCCGAAAATGTTAATTGCGATGACCGCGAGATAGACTCCCAGAAATGGAACGGCGGTGGCCTCAAACGTAACCTTGACCAGCTGAGGTCCGATAATTGCCGCAACCAGTCCGCCAGCAAGAACGTACGAAATGGCTTTGGGTCGAAATGCCTCCGAAGCGGTGTCAGCAGCAGCGAACCGCATGAATCCGTTTGCCGACATGTAGCTTCCCGTGAGCCATGATCCCAAAAGGAACAGCAAAAAGGATGATTTCACGAGTGCATACGCGCTTATGGCTGCTCCGACGCAGGCAATGGCAACCGCTAGCAGAAAACCGGCACGTCGTCCGTGTCTCTGCATGATTTGGCTCAGCCAAGGAGCTGTTGTCATCGAGCCAAACACCAGTAGCGAAATCGGCAACGTGGCCCAGCAGATGTTCGAGGCCAGAGATTGTCCGGCCAATCCCGCGACTGTGAATATCATCGGCAACTGCGACCCGAGGGTCGCTTGGGCAATGACGAGCAGTGTGACATTCCGCTTTTCGCGGTTCACAAAAATTCCGAGCATCCACACCCCGTAACAGGCGTTGCGGGATACTGCAAGCAAGGTTGAACTCATCGAGTCCCACGAATGTGAACCGCAAGTGCTGGTAGGCCAGTGCAGCGCAACACGCGAACAAGCTGACACGTTTACGTGATGACCTGTAGCAAGATGGTGTTTAGGTAAAGTCTCGTGGGCGGAAACGGCGCTATTGGCTGCTTGCGAACGGGAAATGAGATCGAGGTTGCTCAGAATGCGCCGCTTTAGCGGAATTGTCGAGCTTGCGCTCTTGTCGAAGCGTGACGATTCAAGCTTGGCAATTCGAGGGTCTCCTGATAAACTGCATCAAAGCGCACTGCAATTGCGGGAACTTGGTGCTAGGAGGTCAAACAGGGATGCCTAAACTCTAGGTTTGGGTTTGTGCAAGGTTGCACGGGGCGACGCTTGAACAGTACAGTATCGACAATTCGAGAGAATCGAACGAATTGGGTTTCCACGCGCGATGTTGTTTAATCAAGACCGTTGCGAAATGCTCTCATCCGGTCATGTACCTGCATGATTTCAGGCTCTGCAAGCTGCCATGACGTGCAATCGAGGAAGAGCCGGATTGATTTCTTCATCCAGACATCAAGCCGACTCCCGCAATGGTTCTTTCATGGACTTTGCACGCGGGACCATTGATGACTCGTGCCTTGGGCAGAACGGACCGCCGCATGAGAACCATTGAATCAAGCGAGGACATCGAGGAGGGGGCCCGGTATCTGGCGGGAATAGAGCCTCGATTTGCGTATGCTTGGGAAATCACGGGGTCGTTGCCGCTCAGGCAGCGAGAAGATGGATTCTCGTCCCTGCTTGACATAATTGTAAGCCAGCAGGTCTCCGTTGCCGCTGCGGACTCGATCTGGGCGAAACTTCGGGCAGCTGGACTTGATGATCCCTCGAAGCTGAGTGCTGCCACCGACGCGAAGATTCGAGCGTGCGGACTATCGAGGCAAAAAACTGAGTACGCGCGGGCTTTGGCGACAAGCGACATTGATTTCGCTGGGTTGCGGGCCCTGCCGGACGACGAAGTCGTTCAGCGGCTAACCAGAATCAAGGGGATTGGACGCTGGTCTGGTGAAATCTATGCGATGTTCTCGCTAGGACGGCCAGACGTAATAGCAGCGGGGGATCTGGCACTCCAGGAATCTGCTCGACTATTGTTCGACATGCCCGATCGCCCGACGGAACGAGAACTGCGCGCGATGGCGTCGCCGTGGACGCCTTGGCGCAGCATAGGGGCGAGGCTGCTGTGGGCATACTACCGAAAATCAAAGGAGCGCGAGGGGGTCAGATAGCACGGTTTCGTTTGCCACGAGCTGGCAGCTCAGGCTAGCCCTCTGTGTGCTGGGATTCCGCAAGGAACCATTTCCAATTCGGCTTGCCGCTTTCCAAGTTAGCGCTTAAAAGATGTCTTGAGTACACGGTCCTATTCCCGGAGCGGTTCAAATCAGGCAGAATTACATCGTGGATCGACTTAACACTGTGCGCCGACATCCCCGGTCCGGTGAGACCAAGAGCATTGCGTTTCTGCTTCATGGACTGGGAGACAGCGGGGCAGGACTGATTGGTTTAAGCGATGTCTTTGGCGAGGTTCTCCCCGACACGTTGTTCATTGCTCCAGACGCTCCGTTCAGCTTTCCTCATGTTTCGTTCGGGTACCAGTGGTTCGAATTTCCCAGTCAAAGTGCATCTATGACTGACACTTGGTGCGATCAGAACATGCAGTCTACGCGGCTTTTGCTCTCTTTGATCGCCGATGAAATTTCTGCAGCGAGCTTGGGCGCTAGCTCAACAGCGGTTTTCGGGTTTTCTCAGGGTGCTATGATTGCGCTTAGTGCGGTCCCGCGCATGCTGAATCCTGTTGCCTGCCTAATTGGGTGTTCGGGAGGATTCCTGAGCGATGAATCAGTCAATAGAATTGCCTTATCCAAGCCTCCTGTCCTTCTTGTGCATGGCAATGATGACGATGTTGTGCCCGTGAAGGTTTTTCATGAGACCGAGAGTCATCTGAAGGATGCGGGATTTGAGGTTCGGTCGCACTTGATGTCGGGTGTCAGGCATGAAATTCCGCCTGCAGCGATAGATGTCATACTTAAGTTCATGAAACAGAGACTGGGTGCCGGCGGGTAACCTGCAAGAACCGGGCACTGTCGAAGGCTTGCGGACTGCTCAATTCAATTGGACAAGGAATGCCTTGGTGGAGACGGAAAGATGAGCGAAGCGAAGAAGATTCTGCATTACTGGTTCGAGACCTTAACGCCGCAAGACTGGTTCAGCGGTGGCGAAAAGATCGATTCTGAAATTCGCAAACGGTTTATGTCTGTATGGGAACGTGCCGCAGGTGGCGGCTGCTCGGACTGGAATTTGACAGTCGAGGGAACTCACGCTCTGATAATTCTGCTTGATCAGTTTCCCAGAAATATGTTCCGCGGATCGGCGAAATCGTTCTGGAGCGATGCGCTTGCTCGAGAGACTGCTGGCCGGGCGATTGCCAAGGGACAGGACATGAAGCTGCCGGAAGTGGGCCGACACTTCATTTACCTTCCGTTCATGCATTCGGAGTGTCTGGAGGAGCAGGAGCGAAGCGTGTCGCTGTACTGCAGTAGATTTCCAGACACTGATGCGGAAAACCTCGTCCATGCACGGGCACACCGAGAAATCATAAGAATCTTCGGGCGATTTCCCTATCGAAACGAAGCCTTGAAGCGTAAGACGACCGAGACCGAGGCAAAGTGGATGGCCGAGGGCGGGTACCGTCAAATGGTGGAAACAATGCGCAGTTCGCAATGACTCCCGGTCAGCTAGCGGCACAATTGGCGATCAAGAGGAAATCTGCCGCTTGCAGTGAAGCGCCGCCAACCAGTGCACCGTCGACGCTCTGGATACTGAAAATCTCTGCGGCATTTTTAGGGTTGACCGAGCCTCCATAGATGATTCGAATTTCGTTTCCGGATTCTTTACCCGCAATTTTGACAAGTTCGGAGCGGACAAAGTCATGCACTTCGGCGATTTCCGAGTGGGACGGCGTTTTGCCGGTCCCGATGGACCAAATCGGCTCGTAGGCGACTACGGTGCTGCCAGATGCTGCGCCGTGCGGAACACTCCCGGAAATCTGTTCCTTCACAACCTCGAGTGTCCGACCGGAAGCGCGCATTGATTCCGATTCCCCGATGCAAACAATTGCCACTAGACCCGCCCGCCAAGCTGCCGCTACTTTTGTACGGACTTGACTGTCGGTTTCGTCATGGTGTTGCCTTCGCTCTGAATGACCGATGATGACATGCGTCGCGCCCGAATCTGCCAGCATTTCTGCGGAAATATCTCCAGTGTTCGGGCCTGAAGCGTTCGCGTGACAGTCTTGGCCGCCTACGAAAACGCCAGTGCCCTGGAGCAAATCGTGCATCCGGGAAATTAGCGTGAAAGGAGGGCAAATCAGAAGTTCGGCATCCTGCCCCGAAGCGAACTTCGCGACTTCCTCGGCTTGGCCCAAGCTTTGGCCCATGCCGTTCATCTTCCAGTTCCCTGCCACGAGCTTGCAGCGCAAGTTTGCCCCCTTTGGAATCAGGCCTTATCGTTTGCGGGAGTTGTTGCGCACAGTCTAACGAGAAAGCCAAGCCGGATGTGCGATGGCTATGCCTGCTTCGGGTCCTTGAATTTTATGGACTCCCCACATCCACATGCCTCAACAACGTTTGGGTTGTTGAAACGAAATCCGGCCTCCAGCATTGTCGTTCCATAGTCGATCTCGGTTCCGAACAAGAACATCTGGGCCATCGGCGCAATCATCACGCGAGCTCCATCCTTCTCCACAACTTCATCATGTGCGTCGACCATATCAACGAATTCCAGAGTGTACTCCATCCCCGCACAGCCGCCTTTCTTCACCCCGATTCTCACTCCTTCCTTTCCAGAGCGTTCCATCAACTTGACGATCTGACGTATGGCGGAGTCTGTCATTGTGACTGCTTGCTTGTCGGACATGCCAAACATTTTAATCCCCTGGCACTTCTACGGGCCTCGCAGACCAAAGCTTTCTCTTTGTTAGTGGAGATGTCTTCCGGTTGCGGGGCTCCTGATGTGATCTCACATGAATCCAAGTTCAAGGCGAGCTTCGTCGGACATCATTTCCATTCCCCAAGGTGGGTCCCAAGTTATCTCGACATCCACAGTTCTCACGCCTTCAAGCGGCTCGATTGCATCGGCTAGCCAGCCCGGCATATCTTCGGCCACCGGGCACCCTGGTGCTGTGAGGGTTATCAGCACTTTGACATCGCCGTCGGGACTGATCTCGATGGTGTAGACCAGCCCAAGATCGTAGATATTCACCGGGATTTCAGGATCGTATACTGACTTACATGCTTCGACAATGCTTTCGTACAAAGGATGATCCGAGGTCGATGGCCTTATTAGCGGCGATCCCTCGAGTCGTGCACTATCAAGAAGATCCATTCGCGCAATCTAACCCTGTCGTTAATCCTGACAAATTAAATAAGTATTTTGTTATGTGTTTCAAGCAAAAGTACAAGAAGACCGTTGCGAAAGTGAGCATTTCGTTCTGAATTGCGGCTTTCAGGACTGGTTGCGCGCTTGGCAGTTGCCGATTGGGACTGTGGATGCTTTCCGGCAGCGGTTTTGACGCCATCAGGCCGCACTATCCGATGGCCGCCTTGAGCAGAGTCGGCGTCATCGCCTTGAAGGCCACCTCAGCTGGCACGGCCAAGAACATGATCCCCGATGGGTCCCCGCCTTGTCCCTCGCGGCAGCGCGCAGGACCCGCTCAACAAAGCCTGCCCCTCAGCACGGTCCTTGGCGACAATCCCGACTTGGCGGCTCGCGCATGACCTTCTGGACGTGCTCGTACAGCTGGCGATGGCCTCCAGCAGAAGCCCTAGGTCAAGACGGCGCTAGGACAGGCAGCCGACGGAACCGGCAGACCGTCGTGCGCCGCTGATCATGCGGAAGAAATCGGATCATTGGATCGACATCGCAGCCCGCGTGTTTCGGGTGCAAGCGCAGCAGACCTGCGCTGCCCGTTCATCAGAGTGTTCACCTTTCTCGGGGCGCTGTCCCGGTCCACGCGCTCGGCCGCCGCCGTCACGAAGAAATCCATCGGTCTCTCCCTCGGCTGAATGCAGGAACAAGTGCTTGCTGCCCTTTCGGCGCAACATGTCCAGGGCTGAAGAGCGCATTTTGCAACAGTCTTGTGACGTGGCGCTTGAAGCGGGGTGTCCACCCGCTGCCGACTGGCAAGATCACCCTTGAGCTGGTGCTTGGCCAGATCAAGTAAATCCGAGGCTTCCAGCAGTTCCTGCTGCTTGGCCTCATTTAGGTGCAAGACGAGCGGCGCGGGTCTCATCGCCAAATCGCCAACGCTCGGCTCAATTAACCGGACAGACTCCCAGGAAGTTGCGCCTCAGCGCTTCGTGCCATGAACAGGAGAATTCGCATGCTTACTGTTGTCGCTTGCCTCTGTACGCGAACTGTCGGCATCTCCAGTACGGTCATCTGCCTGCCATTTATTTGCGAGAACTATGCCGACGAATGTGCCGATGTAACGGGAGCACCCGTAGTCGCCTACGTATTCAATCGCTAACCAATCCCGTTTCTGCTACTTCCTTAGCTCCGTGGCGCGTCAACGTGAGGCTAGTCACGACCCCTGAAGGTCACCCCGAACGCTGGGAATCGCGTAAGGAGGGGTTGAATGCGGCATGCGGCAGTTATGGCAATTCTTAAATGCAACTTCCTCATCAGAAGGCGTCTCGCCGAAAATCTGCAGAATGATCAGAGAAGAACTTCCGCAGTCTTGGTGGAGTTGTATCTCACTTGCAGCGTGGTATTGTGTCTGGCCAAGGGTCATCCAAAAATCCTCCATTAACCAGTTGAATCAACGAGTATCGCACGTAAGACGATTCCATGTACCACATTTGGCGAGATTATCCGGACTAACGTTGCAATGGACGCAGGGCTGGACTTTTGGACATGCAACATAGACGGTGTTGCCAGAACCGGGGTTCTAACCCTTTCACGGGGAATCGTTCGAACACCCGCGTTCATGCCAGTCGGGACGGGCGCCACAGTGAAGGCAATGCACCCAGAAAATGTTGCGGCAACCGGTTCGGACATTCTGCTATGCAATACTTACCATCTGATGCTTCGACCTGGAGCGGAGCGCATCGAAAGCCTCGGCGGGTTGCATCGCTTCATGAACTGGGATGGCCCGATATTGACCGACTCGGGTGGTTTTCAGGTAATGAGCCAGAAGGCTCTGAGAAAAATCGACGAAGCTGGCGTGGAATTTCAGTCCTTCATTGATGGTACGCGACATTTCCTGAGCCCTGAAAGATCAATCGAGATTCAGCGGAGGCTCGGGTCCGACATCGCAATGTGCTTCGACGAGTGCACACCCTTCCCAGCAACTCTTGGCGTGGCGAAGTCATCAATGCTTCTATCTGTGCGCTGGGCAGAACGCTCCAAAGCTGCATATCAACGCCGTCCCGACGCTGCCCTGTTTGGAATACAGCAGGGTTCGATTTATCCAGACCTGCGACGTCAAAGCTCCGACGCACTCATGGAACTCGGGTTCGATGGATTTGCGGTGGGAGGATTGGCAGTGGGCGAAGGACAGGATCGGATGTTCGAAGTGCTTGACTATGCTCCGGGAATGCTTCCTGCCGATTGCCCGCGATACCTTATGGGCGTTGGGAAGCCCGAGGACATAGTGGGTGCTGTGCAACGCGGCATCGACATGTTCGATTGCGTCCTGCCCACGCGTTCTGGACGTACGGGTCAGGCATTTACAAGCTGCGGGGAAATCAACATCAAGAACGCTCGCTACGCGGGAGACGAGAAGCCTCTCGATCCACATTGCGACTGCCCAACTTGCTGGTCTTATTCTCGAGCCTACCTGCATCACATGTTCAAGGCTCGGGAAATTATCTGCTCAATGTTAATGACGTGGCACAACCTACATTATTATCAATCTCTTATGAATCAACTTAGAAATGCCATAGACAATGGCTCATTATCGAAATTCGCAATGCATTTTGAAAATGCTCGAAGCCGAGGCGCCACGTGAGCGAAGACTCGTATCGCACTACCTTGACATGGAGTGGACAAGCCACCATTCTTGTCTCTAGGGTGACTCACAGTCTCGACCTGTTAAGAATAAGACGATGCGAGAGAAGGAGCGGTTAAATGTCGAAGGTGCTAAAGTATCCAGTTTTGCCGTTGCGCGACATCGTCGTGTTTCCAAGCATGGTGGTTCCATTGTTTGTTGGACGGGAAAAGTCTGTTCGCGCCCTCGAGGAGGTTGTCAACAGCGAGAGGTCACTCTTGCTCGTCGCTCAGAAAGCTCCGGAAGTTGATGATCCAGAAGCAAATCAGCTGTATTCAGTCGGAACCCTCGCAAACGTTCTCCAGCTCGTAAAATTGCCGAATGGAACCGTTAAGGTACTGGTGGGCGGCGCAAAACGTGTACGAGTCGAGGAATACGTTAAAACAGAGACCCATTTCGAGGCTTCGGCCGAAGAGATTGAGGATCATCTTGGCGAAGAGTCGGAGATGAGAGCCTTCACGAAAGCCGCCAAAGAGGGTTTTGCCAAGTACATCAAGGGAAAGAGGACAATTCCTGAGGAAGTTTCGGAGGAGCTCGAGGAGCTCGAGGATAGTGCAAAGGTGGCGGACCTAATCGCCGGCCATCTCGGCGTGGGAGTTCCAAAGAAGCAGGAACTTCTTGAGATGGACAACTTGGCGGCTCGCCTGGAAAAGACAATCGCTCTCCTTCATTCGGAAATGTCCGCAATGCAGGTGGAGAAGAAGATCAAGCACCGCGTAAAGTCCCAGATGGAACGGACGCAACGAGAGTACTACCTGAACGAGCAAATGAAGGCCATTCAGAAGGAGCTCGGCGACAAGGATACAAAATCGGAGATTGAAGAGCTCGAGCTTAAGATCAAGCAGACCAAGTTTACCGAGGAGGCTCGCGAACGCGCTACATCCGAACTCAGGAAACTGCGCCAGATGGGATCGAACTCCTCCGAGGCGACGGTCGTTCGAAATTACATTGATTGGCTCCTGGCGATCCCTTGGGGAAAGAAGAAGAAGATTAATGGCGACATCGCGAGGGCGGAAAAAGTTCTCAACAAGGACCACTACGGCCTCAACAATGTCAAAGAGCGCATCATCGAGTACATTGCGGTGCAGCAGCGGACGGAGAAGATAAGCGGTCAGATACTGTGCCTGGTAGGGCCGCCCGGAGTCGGCAAGACTTCTCTAGGAAAGTCGATCGCCAAGGCAACCGGCCGGGATTTCGTAAGGATTTCTTTGGGCGGGGTGCGTGACGAAGCTGAAATTCGTGGCCACAGACGAACTTACATTGGCGCCATGCCTGGCAAGATAATTCAGTCTCTGCGCAAGGGAAAATCAGTCAACCCGCTGATACTCCTCGACGAAATCGACAAACTGGGCAGTCACCACCGAGGCGATCCGGCAAGTGCGATGTTGGAAGTGCTCGACCCTGAGCAGAATTCGGCATTTGTCGATCACTATCTAGATGTGGACTATGACCTTTCAGAAGTAATGTTTGTGACTACGGCGAATCACCTTCACAATATTCCGGAACCGTTGCGCGACCGGATGGAGATCATATCCCTGCCGGGATACACAGAAGACGAGAAAATCGAGATCGCAAAGCGACATATCATTCCAAAACAGCGGACAATGCACGGGATCAAGCCGAGCGAGATCAAGATCATGGGTCGCGCGGTTATGGAAATCATTCGAACCTATACCCAAGAGGCGGGCGTTAGGAATATGGAACGCGCCATTGCGAAACTTGCCAGAAAGACTGTCACCAAGTTGGTTAAGAAGGAGATTGAGGGTGTTGTCATCACGCCCAAGCTGCTTGAGGAGTATCTGGGTGTGCCTCCATTCCGATACGGTTTAGCTGAGAAGTCGGATCAAGTCGGTGTGGCAACTGGTCTTGCTTGGACCCAAGCAGGCGGCAATCTCTTGTCAGTCGAAGCTTTGGTGCTTCCGGGCAAGGGCCGCATGAAAATGACTGGCAAGTTGGGGTCAGTAATGAAGGAGTCCGTGGATGCCGCTTCGTCTTATGTACGATCCATCGCCCCGGAAGTCGGTGTCGTGCCGTCAAGATTCGAGAAAATCGACATCCATATCCATGTCCCCGAGGGAGCAACGCCGAAAGAAGGACCGTCCGCTGGCGTGGCCATGGTCACTTCAATCGTGTCAGTGCTGACCGGAATTCCAGTAAGGCGCGAGGTTGCGATGACAGGCGAAATAACGTTGCGCGGCAATGTCCTTCCAATTGGCGGTCTCAAAGCGAAACTGCTGGCTGCAATACGCGGGGGGATCAAAACAGTTCTTTTCCCGGAGGATAACCTCCGCGACCTTGCCGAGATACCCGACAAGATCAAGGATCAGCTGGAACTGATTCCAGTGTCGAAAATTTCGGGTGTATTGTCCAAAGCGTTGGTCAGGGAGCCGATTCCAATCAAGTGGGACTACGGCTTGACGAACGATTCGACTCTTGCTCCGGTCGCCGCTCAACCCGAGGAAGGCAGGAGCCTTTCAGAACATTAGGTGTCCAAGGTTCCCGGCTCGGTATCTTGCACAATTGATGCAATCAGCTTATCTGGATTGCAGTTCGGGTGATTAGCTCAGTGGAAGAGCGCTTCGTTCACATCGAAGATGTCGGGAGTTCGAATCTCTCATCACCCACCATAAGTTCTTCGTAGTTTCGGGAACCCTTATGGCAATTGCCGCCGACCTTTGGCATCGCGTTTTCTGGAGGCGGCAAACGGGTGATTAGCTCAGTGGAAGAGCGCTTCGTTTACACCGAAGGGGTCGGGAGTTCGAATCTCTCATCACCCACCATTAACGAATTATGTGGATGCCGTACGGCGGGCAAGATTTGGAAACAGCTTTTCTGTTTCGAATTTGGGCTTGACGTTCCAACAAATCGATCCTAGATGTCGCATACCGGAATGCGGTCGGCATTCCACTTGGCAAATGCGGTTGTAACTCAGTTTGGATAGAGTACCGGCCTGTCACGCCGGAAGTCGCGGGTTCGAGTCCCGTCAACCGCGCCAACCCATTAAACATCCTGTTGCGACACTTGAGATTGGTGCGTGAGTTGACCGCAGTCCTTTCCGTGCTGGTCTTGCTCAGCAGGTGTTGCAACGTTTTTTGCTCAGAGAAGGGGACAATTGCGACGCGGGTGCATTGGTCTTGCAGCATCGTGACCAGCCGCAAGCGGCCCGGCGTGTTGCCGTCGCCGCGTTCGTCTGCTCCGGCGACCGGCATCTTGCCTTTGGGGCTCCGCCCCGGCCCCGCCGGCGCGCCCTTGTCGCGCTGCGGCAGTCTGGCCTCGTCGATCTCGACCAGACCGGACAGCGGGCTGCGCTCGGGGTTGACTATGGCCGGCGAAGCTTGGCGGCGAGCATCCAGGCGCTACGGCAGGACCCGATCCCGAGTTGCTTCTGCAACTGCAAGGCGGAAATGCCGTTGCAATGGGTGGCCATCAGACAGTCTGCCCGGAACCAGATCGCGAGCGACAGCCTGGTTCGGTGCAGGAGGCAACCGAGACTTGACGATGGCAACGGGCGCGCTCGAAAGCTGTGCGGCCTAGTCTTCATCTCCCACCCGCGGTCGTGGCCGCAGGCGGGACACCGGATGAGCAATTGGCCGTAAAGCAATCCGACCCCACCAACTACTGCGTTAGGCAGGGGAGCAGTCTGTTGTCCTTTAGGACCTGCTAAGTATTCATTTGGCTAGCTTCAGGTTCTCGGCTGCCAACTTGCCATTTCGCCCCTCCACCAAGTCGTAGGTGACACGTTGACCATCGTTTAAGGTCTTGAGTCCGGCGCGTTCGACCGCAGTTACATGAACAAACGCGTCTCTTGTGCCGTCATCGGGCTCGATGAATCCGTACCCTTTAGTTGAATTGAACCACTTAACCGAACCTGAAGCCATGATGTTTCCTTCATATGTTTGGAAGCAGGGTCCGATGTATCAACCGGCCCTGCATCAATGAAACTGTGATGTTGGGAATAGTCCTTTGTTTCCCGTTGTCAGGCCTTCGAGGCGCCAATCCAACGTCGCAATTGTTGCCAATTATATCGTTTCGCCAGCAAAAGGCAAGACAAAAATTCTTTGCGGACTCGATCTCAATGAGAGAAGCAAACTAGACCCGATATAGCTATGAACTTCGTTTCCTCTTCTGCCCAGCCGGATGGCGCTCTCTCAAAGCAACCTTCAAGCCGACGAAATTCGAATTTTCGGTGCCTGAACCACCAAGTATGCGTGACTTGGCACTACTTGCTCGGCTTCGTGCATTGCAGGCAAAAAAGCGTCAATGTAAACCTGAAGTCAGATTTCGATGAGAGATACGATGCCCGACAATAGATTGACGGAAACATTTGGCCGCGGTTTCGATGTTTCGCCTGCCGCGCCCGACCGGTCGAATCGCGCAAAATTCGGGATTGCTCCAACGCTTGCGCGATTCGCGTCTTGGCACTGGGTCTCGATGTACTGCCTTGTTGCGGGAGCTTGGATCTTTTTCTTCGGGCAAAGCATTCCTGTCTGGGCGTGGAGCGGTGCCGGTGTGTACGGGATTGAGTTTTGGGTGAGCCTGTGTCTGGTCGATCCCTCGGCAGCAGGTTTCTTTTCGCTATTCGCTATGTGGGGGACGATGTCAGCCGCAATGATGTTGCCGACGTTTTTTCCTATGCTAGCTGTGTATGAAGATCTCGGTTACGCTGGTGCCGGAACTGGAACCGGGTATTTCGGACTAGCATTTGGATATCTCTCCCCTTGGATCTTGTACTCGGCGGCCGCGGCGACGATTCAGATTGAGCTTGCTTCAATTCAAGGTTCTGAAAACGCAGGCCCTATTGTGGCGTCAATGTTGCTTGCAGGGGCCGGGCTCTATCAGTTCTCGCCCATGAAACTGGCTTTTCTTGCAAGATGCCGGAGCCCTTTTTCGTTCTTCGCGGCACACTGGAGTGGCGACCTGTTCAATGAGTTTCGGCTTGGTGCCCGCCTCGGTCTTCTCTGCGTTGGTTGCTGTTGGTTCCTGATGGCAATGTCGCTAATCGGCGGTATCATGAATCTGCTGTGGATGGGCCTTGCAATGGTTGTCATGACCGTGGAAAAGCTTCCGCATCTCGGACGTTTCGTGACCAGGCCGTTGGGTCTCGTGTTGATCGCAGCCGCAGGCTGGCAGGCGCTTGTCTACATAACTTGAGAAACGAGGACCGATAATCATGGTCAGAGCGAAAAAATTGACGCGGCTCAGGGTGTCTGAAAAAATTGACAGTCGGCACCCGACTGCGGAGAAATCAGATCGCGGGTCGGTTCCTTGGCACATCAGGGGAGAACTGATTCTCAACTGCAATTGCACCGTTTTTTGTCCCTGTGTCGTAAGCCTTGGCAAGCATGCACCCACGGAAGGCCATTGCCAAGCGTGGGCAGGTATCAGGATTGATGAGGGGGCTTACGGGGATGAGGCGCTTTCTGGCCTGAACGTAGGCATGTTGCTCGATATCCCGGGCCAGATGGCTCGAGGAAATTGGAAGGCGGCAGCTTATATCGACGACCGGGCTTCCTACAGGGCACATCACGGACTGGTTCAGATACTTTCGGGAAAGGCAAAGGGAACGACCGGTCTGTTCAATGTTCTCGTGAGCGAGTTCATAGGCGTCGAGCGAGCTGCGGTCTCGTTTGAAACCGTGGGCAAGAGCCGACGACTAAGGGTGGGACGGAAAATTCAGGGTGTGATCGTGCCTGTCGAGGGTGCCAACCCGGACAACGACATCGTTGTGTCCAACACGAAGTACTGGATGGGGTCGGAAATTACGGTAGCGACAGCTACAGAGGGACGTGTCCGCGCCTACGGAAGAGTTTGGGACTTTGCCGGTCGATCGGCCGAGATCTGTTCGATTAATTGGCGCGGGCCAGGTCGATGACGGAAACGTTCTTACAATCGATTTCGCTGCGGAAGGGTGAGCGTTGCCGCTAATTCTGTCTCCAACGATCCGGGTTCGTCGCACTCCGTTCTGGGATGCCGTTGTGCAAGCCGGATTGAAAGCATGCAGCGTTTACAACCGCATGCTGCTCCCCCTCCAATTTTGTTCGGCGGAAGAGGACTATTGGCACCTGAAGACTCATGTTCAGGTCTGGGATGTTTCGTGCCAGCGCCAAGTCGAACTGAATGGCATAGACGCGGGCAAACTCGCTCAGATGATGACTCCCCGGTACCTCGGTGACATGAAGCCGAACCGTTGCCGGTACTGCCCGGCGGTGGACCAGAACGGCGGGATGTTGAATGACCCGATTGTCATAAAGCTGTCTGACGAACGGTATTGGTTTTCCCTAGCGGACAGTGACCTGCTCCTCTGGGCAAATGGACTTGCAGTTGGCGCTCATCTAGACGTCCGAGTGCATGAACCTGAAGTGTTCCCGCTGGCCGTCCAAGGGCCGAAGGCCGACCAACTCGTGGAGAGGGTTTTCGGCACGAGGATACTGAAACTCGGTTTCTTTCATCTTGGTTTTTTCGAGCTTGGCGGGACGACATATCCAGTTGCTCGGTCCGGTTGGTCGAAGCAGGGTGGCTTCGAGATTTACGCATGCGGCACTGAGGCCGCAATGCCCATATGGAACGCGCTGTTCGAAGCTGGCCAGGACTTGGAGGTTCGACCCGGCGGGCCGAACCTCGCCGAAAGGATTGAGGCGGGATTTCTTTCGTATGGGTCTGACATGACAAGCGAACACACCCCGTACGAGTGCGGTATGGCCCGATACTGCAATCTGGCCCGCTCGGATTTGTGCGTTGGGCGAGATGCGTTGTTGGAAGCGGAACAAAGATGGACTCGGGAAATTCGCTGGCTATCGATAGACGGCGCCTCAGTCCCCGAATGCCACAGTCCCTGGCGTGTCGAGTCGGCCGGAGAGTTTGCAGGGCAGATTACGTCTGCGAGCTGGTCGCCTGGCCTCAGAACGAATGTCGCACTAGGAATGATTGAAGATGGCTATTGGGATGAGGGGACAGAGGTTCTGGTTCATACACCGGACGGGGGCCGCAGTGCGAACATTCACGAACAGCCATTCGTTTGACGAAACAGAGATTGGAGAGGGCAATGGCATTCAGGGCATTTGTGGTTGACAAAGACGATGAAGGACAGACAAGCGGTTCGGTCCAGGAACTTAGTGATGAGCGCCTGCCAAGCGGCAACGTGACTGTAGCGGTGGAGTACTCCACCTTGAACTACAAGGACGGGCTTTGCCTCGGGTCGGGAGGAGGCCTCGTCCGGACCTACCCGCATGTACCAGGAATTGATTTCTCGGGAATCGTTCAGGTTTCCGAGGATAATCGATTCGCGCCCGGGGACCGAGTGATTCTAACGGGATGGCGCGTTGGCGAAGTGCGTTGGGGAGGTTATTCGCAGAAGGCTAGGGTCGAGGCGGATTGGCTTGTCAAGCTTCCGGACGGATTGAATGCCCGTCAGGCAATGGCAGTTGGAACAGCGGGTTTCACGGCAATGTTGGCCGTCTCGGCGCTAGAGGACCAGGGAATGATGCCTGATGGAGGGCCTGTTCTGGTTACCGGCGCATCAGGGGGTGTCGGTTCGATGGCGATTGCTGTGCTTACCAGCCGCGGTTACGAAGTCACCGCTGTTACCGGAAAGCCGGAAGCAAGCGAATATCTGTCCGCTCTAGGTGCAACCGCAATAATTTCTCGCGACGAGATTGCGGAAACTGTCAAGCGTCCGCTTGAGGCCGAGCGATGGAACGGATGCATAGACGCAGTCGGCGGCACAATGCTTGCCCGAGTACTCGGGCAAATGAAATACGGCTCATCGGCCGCCGCCGTCGGGCTGGCCGGAGGGGCGGCTTTGCCGGCCACCGTCATTCCGTTTCTGCTGCGGGGGATAAATTTGCTCGGTATCGACAGCGTAATGCGGCCCATTCCAGACAGGGTCAAGGCTTGGGGGCGAATCGCATCTGATCTATCGCTTGATAAGCTTGAATCGATGATTCAGGATGCGACGCTATCGGATCTCCCAAGACTGGGAAAAGATATATTGGAAGGCAAGGTTAGCGGGCGCATTGTCGTGGACGTTAACGCGTGAAGCAATAGGGACCCATTTACAAGGCGATTCAAGTTCACAGCATTCGAAGAAACTGAGCGGTGGCGCCGTGCCAAGCCAATTTAACAAGCCGCGTTTCTTGAACTTGGAATGAGGCGCCGATACCGGCCGCGATGGGCATTTTCTTCAATTAGGACGGATATCCAGGCGACTAAAGCGAGGACTTGAAAATGACGAGGGTTGATCGTTCAAAGTTGCTTGTTTGCAGCCAATTTGCCGAATTCATAGAGAGCGAAGCACTTCCGGGAACGGGCATTGAGGTTGCCACATTCTGGTCCGGTTTGGCTACGCTCGTGAATGAATTCGGTCCCCGCATCAAGCGTCTTTTGCGCAGGCGGGCCGAACTGCAATCGAAAATTGACCGTTGGCATATCGAAAATCAAGGCCAGCCACACGATCCAGCTCGATACAAAGCGTTTCTTGCGGGGATCGGCTATCTGTTGCCGGAAGGAGAGGCCTTTTCCATAGCCACTTCGAGCGTAGATCCTGAAATTTCCGAAATCCCCGGGCCGCAGCTAGTCGTCCCGGTCACGAATGCAAGGTTCGCTCTCAACGCTGCAAACGCTCGCTGGAATTCCCTTTACGACGCTCTTTACGGCACCGATGCTTTGGGAGACTTGCCTGCAGGATCGACTTACGACCCGTCTCGGGGCGAAGCGGTTGTAAGCTGGGGGAAGGGATTTCTTGACAATGCATTCAAGTTGGTTTCGGGATCGCACATTGACGCCACCGCCTATTCGGTCGCAAATGGTCAACTGGTTGTGTCGATTGAAGGAAAAGAGACGGGCCTTCGCAAGCAGGACCAATTTGCAGGTTTCTTGGGGACGGCGGAGGAACCGAGCGCCATACTGCTTTGCAACAACCGCTTGCACGTCGAACTCGTGATTGATCGGAGCCATCGGGTGGGTTTGGGTGATCCTGCGGGGTTGGCGGATATCGTTCTGGAATCCGCGGTCACTACGATCATGGACTGCGAAGATTCGGTAGCTGTTGTCGATTCGGAGGACAAGATCGCCGCCTACCGGAACTGGCTGGGTATCATGAGGGGTGATCTTGTGGAGAAGGTGACCAAGGATGGCTGCACATTTGACCGCAAGCTGAGGCCTGAACGCCAGTATCTTGGCCGTACGGGCCAGCCTCTCACCTTAAAGGGCAGGGCGTTGCTGCTGGTGCGGAATGTAGGACATCATCTGACGAGTCCAGTCGCTCTTGACCAAGATGGCGCGGAGGTAGGCGAGGGGCTGCTGGATGCGATGTGCACCGTAATGATCGCGTTGCATGATATTAGGAACACTAGAATGAACTCATGCTGCGGTTCGGTCTATGTTGTTAAGCCGAAACTGCACGGTCCTGACGAGGTTGCCATTACGGATGACATTTTCGAACACGTTGAACATGTACTTGGACTTCAGAAATTTACTGTCAAGCTCGGAATCATGGACGAGGAAAGGCGCACGACGGTTAACCTAAAGGAATGCATAAGGGCCGCGAAGAATCGTGTTGTCTTCATCAATACCGGCTTTCTGGACCGGACTGGAGATGAAATCCACACGTCAATGGAAGCCGGACCGTTTCATCGAAAGGCGGACATAAAGACAGAGGACTGGATGTCCGCTTATGAAAACTGGAATGTTGACGTTGGCTTGGCATGCGGCCTGAGCGGGCGTGCGCAAATTGGCAAGGGGATGTGGGCCGCGCCAGAACAAATGCAGGCGATGCTGGTTCAAAAGGATGCGCACCCGCGGGAAGGTGCGAATACCGCGTGGGTGCCCAGTCCGACGGCGGCCACACTACATGCGACACACTATCATTTGGTGGACGTATTTGCTCGCCAAGAAGAGATTCGCACGGCTGGGCGTGCCACCAAAGTGGACAGAATCCTGAGCATCCCCCTAGCCGGCGGCCGGAATTGGTCAGATGAGGAGATTCGACAGGAAATAGAAAACAACCTGCAGGGAATTCTTGGCTATGTCGTTCGCTGGGTTGACCAAGGTATCGGCTGTTCCAAGGTTCCCGACATTGACGATATCGCCCTCATGGAAGACCGGGCGACATGTCGGATTTCCTCCCAGCATCTTGCAAACTGGCTGCACCACGGGATTGTGGACCCGCAGACAATTGAGACGGTGATGAGACGGATGGCAGAGGTAGTTGACCGGCAGAATGCTGATGATCCCAACTACAAGCCAATGGCGCCTGACTTCGATGGCGAGGCATATCGAGCCGCGCATGATCTTGTGTTCGAAGGGGCGGCCCAGCCATCGGGGTACACGGAGCCGATCCTGCATCTGCGTCGCTCCAGGCTCAAGCGCTTGTCTTGATTCCCGCCGATGTCACGATCAAGCCCCTTGATTTCGTTGCGCTCAAAATCTGGAACGATAGATGAATCTGCATGAACAATTCTGAGCAGGCGGCGATTCTCCAAGCGGTCGATGCCGCATTTGACGATCAAATCGGCTTTCTGGAGGAACTGGCTCGGCATCGAACGACACGCGGCAACGAGCAAGCGGCGCAGAGACTATATGCGTCGGAACTCAGGAGACGCGGTTACGACGTAGATGTCTGGAACGTGAAAGTCGAGGACATATGCGACCTTTCGGGGTTTTCTCCTGTGGGCGGTTCCTACGACGATGCGCTGAACGTTGTGGGGACCCATGTCAGCCGGACTAACACCGGAAGATCACTCATACTCAACGGGCACATCGATGTGGTGCCGGAAGGCCCGCCTGAAATGTGGGAAAGCGCACCGTACGAGCCGCGAATCGTTGGCAAATGGATGTACGGACGCGGAACGGGAGACATGAAGGCTGGGCTGTCCGCGAATGTATTTGCATTGGATGCTTTAAAGTATCTGGGTTTGGTACCTGCAGCCAATGTGCATGTGCAATCGGTTGTAGAAGAGGAGTGCACTGGGAACGGTGCGCTCGCTTGCATCCAACGAGGGTACAATGCCGATGCGGCTTTCATACCTGAGCCCATGTCCGAAGAACTGGTATCCGCCCAAGTAGGCGTGATCTGGATGCAGATTCGTCTAAAGGGAAGGCCCGCTCACGCGGCGTATGCCGAAACTGGCGTCAACGCGATTGAGGTCGCAATTCCGCTGATTAGTGCATTGCATGAGCTGGAAGCTCGCTGGAACGCGGCGGACCGCCGGCACGTTCTCTATCAGGCCACGAAACGCCCGCTCAAGCTGAATGTTGGAAGAATTCAGGGAGGCGATTGGACAAGCTCTGTTCCTGGCTGGTGCGTCTTGGATTTTAGAATGGGCATCTTTCCTGGCCAAGATGTGGAATCGGCCAAGCAGGAGATTGAAGAAGTGCTGCGGGAAGCCGCTGCGGCGGACCCATTCCTGCGATACACTCCCCCAGAGTTCATCTATCAAGGATTTCTCGCGAGTGGCTATGCACTGGCGGAGGACAGGTCCTCTGTCTGCGGCGAGGCAGTCGCGTCGCTTGAAGGCGCTCACCGAATGGTTACCGGCACTGCTCTACAAAAGGTTCCAATCACTGCCACGACAGATGCACGATTTTTCGGCCTTTATGCAGATACGCCTGCCTTGGTTTACGGACCAACGGCGGAATCCATACATGGTTTCGATGAGCGCGTGGATATTGAATCTTTGCGACGGGTTACGCAAACCATGGCACTGTTCATCGCTCGCTGGTGCGGCTTGGAAAAGCTATAGAAATTGGAATTCCAAGCGGATGGATATTTGTTGTCGAACCGATCTGGTACGGCAATTGAATCATGCAACGGCACGAAATTTCGATTGCGCGGTCTCCAAAAGGCTTGTACCAAATGTGCAATGCGCTTGATGCGAGGAAGGTCCTGTAGCCTGTGCGACGGGCTTCGTGAGATGCACGGCACTGTATCCAGACCTCTCGCGTTGGGGGTAGTCTTGTCCACAATGCCGGAAAGCGTTGCTTGAAATGACGGTCCACAACGATCTTGCGAGCGCAGTTGGCAACACGCCGCTAATTAGGCTCAACGGAGTGTCGGAAACGACTGGTTGCGAAATACTCGGGAAGGCCGAATTCATGAATCCCGGCCAGTCGGTTAAGGACCGTGCCGCCTTGTGGATAATTCGGGATGCCGAGGCACAGGGGACGTTGAAGGCAGGCGGAACGATCATCGAAGGAACCGCCGGAAACACGGGGATTGGCCTTGCATTGATTGGCGCTTCGTTAGGATATCGTTCCGTGATCGTAATTCCGGAGACTCAAAGCCAAGAAAAAAAAGATATGCTTCTGCTCGCGGGAGCTGAATTGGTTCAGGTGCCCGCAGTGCCCTACCGCGACCCTAACAACTATGTTCGCTACTCTGATAGACTTGCCGAGGCGTTAGCTGAAACCGAGGAGAACGGAGCGGTCTGGGCAAATCAGTTCGACAACGTTGCCAACCGGCAGGCGCATGTGGACACGACCGGCCCGGAAATCTGGGAGCAGACCCAAGGCAAGGTTGACGGGTTCGTCTGCGCAGTCGGAACAGGCGGTACGCTTGCCGGCGTCGCAGTTGCTCTTCGCCAGCGCAAGCCGGATGTGAAAATCGGACTGGCTGATCCCGAGGGTGCGGCATTGTATAGCTTCTACGCACACGGAGAGCTTCGGGCAGAGGGTTCTTCAATCACTGAAGGCATCGGACAGAGCCGCATCACACGGAATCTCGAGGGGCTCGAAGTCGATTTTCCGTACTGCATACCTGACAAGGAAGCCTTGCCAGTGGGCTTCGACCTTCTTGGCAAGGAGGGGCTGTGCGTTGGAGGTTCGACCGCGATCAATGTAGCGGGCGCAGTGCGCCTCGCGCAGGATTTAGGTCCAGGGCACACGATTGTGACCGTGCTTTGCGACTATGGAACGCGTTATTTGGGAAAGATGTTCTCACCGCAGTTCTTGCGTAAAAATGACTTACCGGTACCCGAGTGGCTGGAACGAAAGCAATGCGTCCTGCCCGAAGTGTATGTTGACGGGTGACAGGGGAGTGATTCGAAAACTCTGCATTGCGCTGCTTTTTGTTCCGCTGGTTGCCGTTGCTGGAGTCGAGGTTGCAGTAGCCCAAGCGCCCGCGCCAGTCAGTGAAGTCGAACTGGACTTGGCGGCTTGGGAGCGGCTCGCAGTTCGTGCGGAGGAGGTTTTAGCTGCTGGTGCAGCTAGCGATTCCGCTCTCCGTGCCCTTCGGTCCCAGCTGGTTGAATGGACGGAACGCGCCATTCAACGACAGGCACCGCTTCTTGAAAAAATTGATCGCCTGAATGCTCAGATCGAAGCTCTTGGCGAACCTGCAGGCGAGGGCGAAACGGAGTCAGAGCAAATTTCGGAAAGGCACTCCCAACTAGCAGAAGAGTTGGGAGCGGTCAATACGCCGTTTCGAATCGCCGAGGAAGTGAAAAGACGCGCCAAGAGCCTGATTGAAGGGATCGACCGGATAATTCAGGAGCGTTGGTACGAAAAGCTCTTCAGTCTCAACCCATCGCCAGTCGTGCCGGCAAACTGGATAATTGCGTTCGACTTCTTTCGCGACTATCTGGGCGACGTTCAAGCGGACTTCGCAAGTGCGCTCGCCAGCGATGCTCAGCGCATGTATGTCTGGCAGAAGCTGCCGAGCACGATATTGCTTCTTGCGCTTGGACTTCTTTTCCTCACCTACGGACGCCGTTGGTTGGCTAGATTCTCGGCCGCTGTCAGTAGCCGGCTTGGTGTAAGGGATTCACGGTCTGACGCTGGAATCCCGCTCGCCGTCACTGCATTCGCGGCACCAACATTCGGTGTCTACCTGTTCGTCGCCGCTCTGGAATCAACCGGGATCGAACTCTATAGGACCAACGATCTCCTGCAGGCAATTCCGATAATGGCTGCGTTTGTCTTCTTTGCCCAGTGGCTCTCAATTGCCATTTTTTCGGAATATCAGGCAAGCATGATTCCACGACCGCCAAGCGTTGCGTGGAGCGCATCGGCACGGACCGTCGTTTCTTTCCTTGGGTGGGTCTCGGCAATCAAAATTCTGTTCGATGTCATGCTCGGCGACGCGCATGGAAATGCAGAAGCTCGATCGGTACTGACGTTCATAATTACGCTTGGCGGGTGTGCGGTCCTGTATCGACTGTCGCGCATTTTCTCGGTCTACGTGGCGCAGCACAGGATCGAGGGCGAGCGACAGACAATTTGGGACAGATCAATTTCGGTGCTCGCGTCGATTCTGCTGGCGGTTGTTGTCGCCAGCCCGGTGGCGGCAATCACTGGTTACACATCTGCAGCGAGTTTTGCCGTGTTCCCCCTCATTGGTTCGTTGGGACTCCTTGGCGCATTCGTTACTGTTCAGAAAATCATTTCCGGCATTTTGCTCGTCGTGCTTCGCGTGGGGCGTGCCGACGAGCAATCAGGTGCTTTTCGATTGGCGTCGATAACGGCGGGTATCCTCCTTTTCTTTGTATCCTTACCATTGCTTGCCCGAATTTGGGGAGCCGCGGATTCAAACCTTGCGAGTTACTGGGAAATGGCAAAGGCTGGAATTTCGGTTGGGGGAGCCCGCATTACAGTCACGGACGCCATCGTCTTCTTTATAGTCTTCGCTGTCGGAGCTACGATAACCCGCTTGGTTCAGACGCTGCTTCGCAGCTCGATTCTGCCGAATACAAAGTTGGACAGCGGGGCGCAGAACGCAATTACAACAGGCACCGGTTACGTAGGCGTTTTCCTAGCGGCTGTTGTTGCAGTGTCGGTGGCTGGCATAAATCTGACAGGGCTCGCTATTGTGGCTGGAGCACTTTCTGTTGGAGTGGGCTTCGGACTGCAGACAATCGTCTCTAATTTCGTGTCAGGCATGATCTTGCTGATCGAGCGTCCTGTAACGGAGGGGGATTGGATCGAGGCTGATGGTGTCTCCGGCACCGTCAAGAGGATTTCGGTCAGGTCGACGCTAATCGAAACCTTCGACAAAGCGACGGTAGTTGTCCCAAACAACGATCTGATGTCGAACCAGGTCACCAACTGGACACTTGGCAACAGGCTTGGCCGCACGATTGTCCGGGTGGGCATTGCCTACGGCACAGACCCGAGGCGGGTGGAAAGAATTCTGCTTGAACTTGCGAAAGAGCATCCCAATGTTCTAAGCGATCCACCCCCTCGGGTCGTATTCCAGCAATTTGGTGCCGATGCGCTAGAATTTGACCTGCGCGTCATACTTGAAGACGTGAATTACATCCTCAGTGCAAAATCGGACTTGAATTTCGCGATTGCGGAGCGGTTCGAGAAAGAGGGGATTACGATTCCGTTTCCTCAGCGCGATATCTGGATACGGAACGCCGACGAACTGGCAAATTCGCTTTGGACGAACAAGAGTTCGGGGGGAAAAGGTGACAATCAAGCTCTATAACTCTGACGCATACTTGCGAGAGGCTGAAGGCACTGTGGTGGCGGTGGGAAACGGTGGCTTTGTCGTCGAGAGAACGGTTTTTTTCGCGACCGGCGGAGGACAACCCGGGGACAGCGGCACAGTCGAATGGAAAGGCGGGCGATGCCGAATCCAAAATGCGTGCCAAGGGCCATCCGGCCAGATCGAGCTGATGCCGGAGAAAGGTGCCGTTTGTCCGGACATCGGTGCAAAAGTTACACAGAGGCTGGATTGGAACAGGCGGTACAAGCATATGCGCATACATACTGCCTTGCACCTTCTATCGGTCGTGATTCCACTGCCTGTCACCGGCGGGGCAATTAGCGCGGAGAAGGGCCGCCTTGATTTTGACCTGCCTGGCGCGTTGGAAGATAGAGACTCGGTGGAGAGACGTCTCAATGAACTCATTGAGCGCGACTTAATGGTGTCGGACGAGTGGATCACAGATGCAGAATTGGAAGCCAATCCAGGGCTGGTGAAAACGATGTCGGTCCGCCCACCTATGCAAGCCGGAAAGGTGCGGCTTGTACGCATCGGTCGCGGAAAGAGTCAGGTGGATCTGCAGCCTTGCGGCGGGACTCATGTTGCGCGCACAGGCGAGATTGGTAGCATCAGGTTTGGAAAAATCGAGAAGAAGGGACGACGCAACAGGCGTGTGAACTTGTTGCTGGCTGACTGACAATTTCTTGCTGATCCACGACGAGTGCGCTGGGTCGGCAGAGTTACACTCCGGGACCCCAAAATAGGCCGCGAGAATTTTCGAAAGAGCGATTCGTAGCCAACCCAACGATACAGGTGCGAGTATGCCGGAAAGAGTCGCTCCGGACAATTATCCGGGTGAAGAGGAGAAGTGCGAGATTCACCATTCTCATCCTCTGGCGATTGGTGATTTGATCGAATGATGCAGAGATTGAAATGACAGTTGCAACCGTTAAATCAATGCCGGCAAACATTGACTGCTGGCTTCAAAGGGTCGATCTAGCGGCCGCCTTCCGATGGACTGTGCGCTTGGGCATGCACGAGGCCGTTGCCAACCACTTTAGCCTGGCAGTGAACAAGGATGGAACGCAGTTTTTGATGAATCCAAACCAGATGCATTTCTCCAGAATTCGTGCGTCTGAACTATTGCTTCTAGATGCAAAAGATTCGGCAATCCCACAGTCTCCCGGAGCGCCTGATCCTACCGCTTGGGCCCTTCATGGCGCTATTCACAGAAACTGCCCACAGGCACGGTGCGTCATGCATGTTCACTCGGTATTCGCCACAGTACTGGCAAGCCTCGATGACTCCGTGCTCCAACCCATCGATCAGAATACGGCGATGTTTTTCAACAGGCACCATGTTGACGACAGATTCGGAGGTCTGGCCTTTGAGGAAGAAGGGACACGTTGTTCAAAGCTGCTTTCAAACCCGAGGGTTAAGGTGCTGGTGATGGGCAATCATGGCGTAGTAGTGATAGGTGACAGCGTTGCTGACACATTCAACCGGCTGTACTACTTCGAACGGGCAGCGGAAATTTACATACGTGCCCTTCAAACTGGACGGCCGCTTCGTGTGCTGTCAGACGAAATCGCCGAGAAGACTGCCTCCGAGATCGAATGCTATCCTGAACAGGCGGAACGGCACTTTGCCGAATTGAAAGCAATGCTTGATGAAAGCGATTCCAATTATGCGACTTGACGATGCGTTCGGGGTCACCAATTCTGTTGCTTGCGTTGACGAAGAATGTGGATTTGCGGGCTAACTCTCCACCAATTCCGAAGGTGCTTCTTCCAAATAGCGAACTTGCCGCTGACCCCGTACTTGAACGCGAACGACTGCGTTGAAAACTTAGATGCCATTCCTTTGTCAGTGCTGCACTGGTTTGCTGATGGACCTCAGGGAATACTCACGTTGCAAACAACATGAATCAGGGTTTTGCCATCGCTTCGGTCGGATGCCTCGGGTTTTTTTACGAATCTGGCGATGCCGCGCGATATTCAAGCTTGATTTTGGTCTTGGGAAAACTAAGTTTCAATGTATCTCCCTTCTGTAACGAAAAGGAACTGAAAAATGTCTCTTCGCATCAATGACATGGCTCCTGACTTTTCGGCCGACACAACCGACGGCCCCATCACTTCCATGAATGGATTGGGGACGGTTACGCGATTCTCTTCTCTCATCCCAAAGACTTCACCCCGGTCTGCACGACTGAACTGGGAATAATGGCTGGACTTAGCGACAAGTTTGCAGAGCGGAATGCCAAGATTATCGGGATCTCCGTGGACCCCGTGGACGATCATCATCGCTGGAAATCGGACATTGAAAGCCTTTCCGGCAACAAGGTCGGTTATCCGATGATAGGTGATCCGGAATTGAAGGTGGCAAAACTGTACGACATGTTACCTGCGGCAGCGGGGGACACGGCGCAGGGGCGCACACCAGCTGACAATGCCACCGTTCGCTCGGTTTTCATCGTTGGCCCAGACAAAAAGATCAAGTTGACGCTGACTTATCCGATGACAACCGGAAGGAATTTTGATGAGTTGCTCCGAGCGCTTGATTCGATCCAACTGACCGCAAACCATCAGGTCGCCACGCCGGGGAACTGGCAGCAGGGAGCCGATGTAATCATTACCCCCGCTGTTTCAAACGAGGACGCGAAGGAGCGTTTTGGTGAATTCGACACTGTTCTACCATACTTGAGGACGACTAAGCAGCCGACTTGAGGCGGCGGGTGCGACGGCAATAGGGTTTTATCGCTTGGTGATCTTTATTTGCATCGTTTGTGACATGGCCTGACAGCTTGTTTCCGATAAGGTTCGCCATGCAACCCGGTTTCCCCGATCCTCAATTTTTCGACATCTGGCGTTACGGCAATACGTTGCCCGGGATAAAGGGCTTTCAGGCAAGAGTGGCAGGAGCGCCGAAGAGGCGGACACCCGCCGATGGACTGCATCTTGATGCTCAATATCTTGGCGCTGCAAGACATGTGCAAGCGGTCGGGCCGGGTTCACAATGCTAGGACGGTCTGGCTGCTTCGGGAGCGGCTTGCTGGAAGAAGACCGTTGCGAAAGCAGTCATTTCGTTCTGCATTTCGCCTTTAGGGCCAGTTCCGTCTCCACAGCCCGCCGTCCAGAGGCCCTTGTCATCGGGAGCCACTAGTTCGGGCCCATCGTCCGCCGATGCGCCAGCTTCGGGCGTATCCGGTTCCGTCATGATTTCCGCCTTGGCGGTACTATTCATGCCGTCGCCGCTCCCTTCGGTTGCTAGGCATTCGTGTCCTGTTGGCCGCAGGCAATTAACTTGCCCCGACACTCGCAGCTATGGTTCAATTCCGGCGCGTCAATGCCGAAGAGACGTATTCTTTAGCTAGCCAGTTCGAGCGTGTCGTGCCCGGCCCTCGATCGACGGCATCGTCCGGTTTGCCGGCGTCGCCCGCGAGGGGCTATGGGCAGAGAACGGTGCGCTGGCCTGGACCCGACTCGACATTCGGCGAATGAAAGCGCCGGCAGGGGGCGGAGCGCCAGAACAGAGAAGGGGAGCGGTCGATGTCGGATAGGCGGAGACGGTGGCTGCGACGGAGGCAGCCGCCGGGGTGGTTCGGGCAAGGCACAACTCGCCGATTGCGACGCAGGGATCTAAGGGCGCAATAGAATGGCGGAGAGACAGGGATTCGAACCCTGGAGACGGTTTCCCGCCTACACGCGTTCCAAGCGTGCGCCTTCGTCCACTCGGCCACCTCTCCGGCAACCTACATTATACAATGGCTTCCAAGGTCCATTCAAGTGCGCTAACGCGAGCACTGTCAACACGTAGAGTGATATTCCCTATTCAATCCAGCTTTGGATATAGGAGACGCGCTATCTCGTGAATTAACGCGACTCGCGTATGCTTTCGCGCCATGGGGTGGCGGGCGAAGGCAAGTTATCGAATTCAACATAATCGGTTTAAGACCGTCTCGAAAGCTAGTTTGCGGCCGGTTTTGCGATTTTCAAAGACAGTTCCGGGGTTGGCAGATGCCGAGTGGATGACTTCCAGCAGATCTAACCGCGTTTGCGCAACTGGCAATTGATCTCCGGCAGACCACCTTGCGGTCGAACTGCGCTCTAGGTCGTGTACTCATTGGTTTTGATCCGGAGGCGGATGCAGGCGAGGGCGATTGCGGCGAGGAAGTTTCTTGCAAGCTTGTGATCGCGGGTCGCGATGCCTCGGAAGTGCTTGAGCTTGTTGAAGAAACGTTCGACGAGGTTGCGTTGGCGGTACAGGTGATGGGATACTGAGCGCTGCTCCCGGCGATCCCGTTGGGTCGGGATGTGGGGGCAAGAGCCGTGGTCGGCAATGAGTTTGAGGATGGCGCGGCCGGCCAAGGCCGTCGACGACGACGTGGATTTTGGTGCTCAGCCCGCCTCGCGAGCGTCCGATGGCGTGATCCGGACCCCCTTTTTCCCGCCCGCGGCGTGCTGGTGGGCGCGCACCACCGAGGCGTCGAGGAGATGAAGAGACCCCGGCGAGCGCGCCGCCAGCGCCCCGAACAGGCGCTCCCACACCCCTTGCCTGGCCCAGCGGTTGCAGACTGTCGAATGCGGCCCGCAGCGTTCTGGAAGGTCGCGCCACGGCGTGCCGGTGCGCAGGATGTGAAAGATCCCGCTGATCACCCGCCGGTCGTCCACCCTTGGAACGCCCCGCGGCTTGTCAGGCGGCAACGGCGAGATGATCGCCCATTCCGCATCCGTCAGATCGTGCCGTCCCTGCATCCTCAATCTCCCACTGTTTGAAAGCTTGAATCACATCAGAGCCGGAAAGAGAATCCCTTTTCCTTTATGAGTACACGACCTAGCGCGAGTGCGCCGGGCCAAAAGACCGGGCCGGACACTGCCAGTCCATCGAGTGTCCGCCTTGCGAAGCGCGCTGCCCGGGCCATACGTTCGGCAACCATCGACTTGAAGGAATTCATCCACCTCTCACCCGATTGCAAATAAGAATGATCCCCAAGCCCGCCAATGCACATGTCCATGACCGAATGAATGCAGTTCGCAACAGTTTTGGTTCCGGTTCAATTCAATCGGATTGATTTGTATCATTTTCCACTAGGCGCACCGGCACTCCATGGGGTGTCGCCAGATACGCTTCACGCCACAACGCTGCAAACTCGTCGATTTCTGTGGCATTTACAAAGCCTCTTTCATCAAGCAGAGACTCAATCGTGTCCATCCATGACTCATAGTATCCTTCTTCGCCGGTGGAACCAGAACCACCAACATTGCTGGCCAGCTTTTTTCCAAGTTTTTCTGCCCATTCCCCCCAAGAGAATTTTCCAGATTCACAAAGCGCCAATGTGATAGCAAACAGTTGAGCATTCCAAGGTTGACTGAATCCACCCGGGTCGCATTTTCCGGCAAGGTTGGTCAAGTTAGTTCCAAGTAGCTTTCCCATAGATCCAAAATCACCTCATCTTCGGCATTGCCAACACTGGTACCCCACAATTCTCTTGCTTTGAAGGCGACCGAATAAAGTGTTTCGGGTACCTCGCCCAAGAAATGTGCATTGCTGTCAGGCAAAACATGAGCGCCGTGGTCTCTGACCACTCGCCCAATGCGCCCACTGGCATAGGTTGGAAGTCTCGTGTGGCCGCCGGGATGAACTTGGTTGCTGCTCGCCTCTCTCGTGCTTACTTGCTGACCAATCGCAAACAGGCTTGGCTTATTAACTTGGCGTATTGTTGGCGACCCCGTTGCCAGAACTTTTCGAACAGCGTTCTTTCGAAGAGCTTGGGTGCATAGCTTCATGGTTGGAGAAGTATCGGGATGTGCAAATTCTTCTGTTGTCGTCAATCCGTGTGCCACAAGAAGGTTCGCGAGAGCAGCAAGCCATTTCTCGTAGTAAGATAATCGCTGATATTCATCCCAGCCAAGACATTCGCGTGCGTGGCGGGACGTGTCAAGGTTCCAAAAGCCAAGCGCTCCGGAAGCAACCGTTATCGCCAAGGCCCGCCCGTGCCATGCCTCCTTGAATGCCGGGAGTTCTGGTTCGTCGACTTTGATCATCGCCCCGCTGTTTCCTCCCATGTCGTGAATCGGCTTCATGCTTGAGCTTTCGGTAGACCAGTGCCGACCATGCTGTCTCGAGTGACGATTGACGCTAATTTCTCTTCCGCCCAGCCCTCGGTTCCGGCAGGCCGCATGGGAATCACGAGGTAACGAATTTCGGCGGTGCTGTCTTGCACCCGGACTCGTTGGGCAGGCAGCAGCTCAACCCCAAATTCAGAAAGAACCTTCTGTGGCTCCCGGACAGCCCTGCTCCGATAATCGTCCGACTTATACCAGGCTGGAGGAATGCCAAGCAAAGGCCATGGGAAGCAGCTGCACAATGTACACACCACCAAGTTATGCACCTCAGGAGTGTTTTCGACGGCGACTACATGCTCGCCTTGACGTCCGGTATAGCCCAGTTCTGCCACGGTCTGCGTGGCATTCTCCAGAAGCCTTGCACAATATTGTGGGTTGCTCCAAGCTTTCGCGACGACTCTTGCTCCGTGGCGGGGTCCGATCTTGTGCTCGTAGAACTCTATGATCTCGTCCACGGCCAACGGATCTATCAGACCTTTCCTTGTCAGCAACGTCTCCAAGGCCTTGACCCTTAGTTCAGGCTCCGATGGAAGATGCTTGTGAGAAGTTGGATCCATGTATCGCCTGACCACCATCCTATTCTCGTCACGTGCCACTTGTCTCTGAGCCTGAGAGCACAATTAGCCAAAATTCTTCCCGTGACAAGGATTTCCCGGCAATTCTCGGCCTAGTCGGTCAAACCAGTTCCGGAAAAGGCAAACACCTCCTAGATACGCCCATATATCTGTTCGACTTCAAAGGACGTTGGCATCGAAGGAGCGGTCCCCGGCCGGGTGACGGAGATGCTCGCGGCTACACATGCAAAGCGCGTAGACTCGACGGGAGAAAGACCTTGCAACAATCCATGGACAAACGCTCCGTTGAAGGAATCTCCGGCACCTGTGGTCTCTACGACTTTACCAGCATCATACGCTTCCACGTGGACGCTTTGGCTGCCGTTGTGAAAATATGCTCCATGTTTCCCTAGTGTAATGATGACTGAGTTTGCTCCGCGATCCCTCAGTTCTTCCGCAGCTGACCTTGCTTCAGGGATTGACCGGATAGGGAATCCAGTCAAAATCGATGCTTCGCTTTCATTTGGCGTCAGATAATCGCACAGTTCCAGCAATTCACGGTCCAAGGGCGCTGCGGGAGCTGGATTCAAGACAGTTGTCACGTCCGCTGATTTGGCAATTTCTAGTCCGCGCTTGGCCGCCTCCACCGGTGTCTCCAATTGAGTCATGAATATTGCCGCTTCCTCAATTCTATGGCGGTTCCGATCGAGATCGGTGGGAGCGACATTGCTTGCAGCTCCTGGAACCACAATAATTGCATTGTCTCCGGTGGTGTCGTCCACAAAAATATATGCGGCGCCGGTGAAACTTGCCGCATCCGAGATCACTAGCGGCTCAATGGCCTCGGCCTTCCACATTCTTCGCGCCATATTTGCAAATTCGTCATCGCCAAGCCGGGATATGAATGAAACAGCAGAACCAAGCCTTGCGGCTGCTACAGCCTGATTTGATCCCTTTCCGCCGGGGCCAAGATTGAAATCACGCCCGAGTAGCGTTTCGCCCATCTTGGGCTGGCGTTTCGCGCGGTACGCAGTATCAGCAACAAATATTCCTAGAATTACGATTCGTTTTTGCGACATTTCATTCACCACCGGTCATTGAGCGGGCAAGCAGGCCACGCGCCAAGTTACAAGAATGATCTCTCCAACGGTGCTCTCCGTGGCACCGCATTTGGGTGCCGCGGATCACGGGCCCACGGGGCGATCAATTGCCGTGAAATTTCGGCAATTCGACCCGTTGTCAACTGTTGGACACATTTTATCTTAAGGCGGTCTCCGAACGGTTTAACCGTGAATTGAACGCCAGCGACATTGGCAAAACAAGTGCTAGCTGTCATTTGATTCCTTGCTAGCTGAGGGCAAAACAGTGAAAGCGTCGGCTGAGTGCTGCGGGAGGAGGGGGCGTTTCGTGCGGTACTGCCCAAGACCGACGGCGACACCTGATGGCCACCGATCGGTGGCTGCCAGCGCCTTTCAGACGCGTTTTTGGCCCCAAAAAGCACGGGGGTTCAAGCCCCGATGCGCCGCATCGGGCAGGGTCGGGCCATCGCCTTCAAAGCCGTTTTAGCCTCCATCGCCCGCTGCCCCAGGAACCGGGACCGCGCTGCCCTGAAGAGCCACTTCAGGGTGCCGAAGATCTGCTCCACGAAACCCTCGCCACCGGCGCGTTCCTGACTTTCAGGCCGCATTCCTGCAGCTGGCTGCTGCCCTCGGACAGAAGCGCCGCGTCAAGACCGCGCAGCACAAACAGCCGGCGGAACCGGCAGATCGTCGTGCGTGCGGGACTTCGCTTGATCACCGACCAGCCGACTGACAGCATGAAGTCGAGACGCACCGTCAGCGCCCGCTCGAACTCCCGGTCCGACAGCGAATGCCACTGACCGAAGAGGAGAACCCGGATCATCGAGTCGACATCGCAGCGCCCGCCTCAGGCGTGACCGCACCGGGCCGAGGATCGCCGCTAGGCGCTGCCAGTCAATCAGTGCGCCGACCTTTCGCAGGGCACTGTCCCGGTCCACGCGCTCGGCCACCACCGTCATGAAGAAATCCATTGCCCTCTCCCTCAATCGAACACCATGACAGGTGCTTGCACCCCTTCAGCGCGACATGTCCATGGCGGAGAGGCGCATTTCGCAACAGTCTTGAATCTGGATTTCAGCACAATTGCGGGGGAGGTGGCCAGTGTGTAAATATTGATCAAGATTTTCGGTTGAAAAGGGCAATGGAAGCGAGATTGCTCGGAATCGACTCTTGCGGGCTATGCATTGGGCAATGGCAGTGTTGAGTCCAAAACTTGATCGTTGCCATCTGCAACATGCTACGGATGAAACCTGAGGTTCAGAGAATGTTGCGGAAGCCCTGCTTCCGTTTCTTCCTGCTGGGATTGTATAGTTGCGAAAAAGAAATCAACTTGTGAACAGCGGCCCTCCGAGCAAAAGTGAAATAAGTGAGGCAAGATGAACAGTCCATCGGAAAGTGTTTGGGTCGATTCGCATCAGCACTTTTGGAATCCAACGAGAGGCGACTATGACTGGATGCCTAAGGACAGCAGAACTCTTTGCCGGGCATATGCGCCACATGATCTGGAATCTGAGCTGAAGGATACGAAAGTTCACCGGACAATTTTAGTGCAGGCGGCTGCAACTGTGGAAGAGACTGAGTACATTCTTGGAATCGCTGACGCTACACAGTTCGTTGCAGGTGTTGTGGGCTGGGTGGATTTTGAAAATCCCTCGCACTTGCGGCACTTGGAGCGTTTCGCCAAGCATGAAAAGTTTGTGGGCGTTCGCCCTATGATACAGGACATTCCCGATCCCAACTGGATGCTTCGCGAAGAGTTAGACTGGGCGTTTCTGGCTCTAGTCGACTTGGGACTGTGTTTTGATGCGCTCGGATTTCCCAAGCACCTGAAGAATTTTCTTGAGTTGTTTCATAGATACCCAGATTTGCGCGCGGTGATCGATCATTGCATGAAGCCGCAGATCGGGGGTGTCGACCAGAATGAGACTGATGGTTGGAAGTCCGGTATCGTGCGCATTGCAGAGGAAACCTCGGCGTTTTGCAAACTTTCCGGCTTGGTAGCGAGTGTGGAGGGGCCTTGGTCGGTTGGCCTGCTCGCTCCATATGTAAATCACGTATTGAGCAGTTTCGGACCAAATCGGGTAATGTGGGGGTCGGACTGGCCTGTATGTCGGCTGCAGGCTGAGTATGTTGACTGGTTCCGTGCTGCGCGAACGCTGACAGAACATCTTGAAGATCAAGAAAGAGAAGCGATTTTTGGTAAGACATCACATGATTTCTATTTTTACGACGATCTTCAAGAACGCCGAAAATAACTTTTGGCTCAATTCGCGAATCGCAGGCTTGGTCTGGCGCTGGCGGTTGCGAGGCAGGCTCTTGGCGATGGATGCCTGCCGAGCGCGACGAGATGGAACCACCTCGGATAGCTGTCCAGGCATTTGGTGGCGATGCCGCGGAAGCGCCGCGGGAAGCCCTTGATCTGGCTGTGGCGGCTGGTGGCCGTCTGGATGTGCACAGCCCCGCGCACCCGCTCGCCGGCGGAGCGGGTGACGCTCTGGTGAAGAATGCCGAGCGCCACGGGAGGGGGCGGGCCGATGGCAATGGCCGGCGTCAACTCATCGATGCTGGAAACCCAGTCCCGAAACCGCGCCCGATCCATTGTTTTGCTCCCCATGGTCAATGCAAGTCGAAACCAAGTGCAGCACATGCGCCTGCGAAATGCAAACAGAGCCTAACTTTTTAAGAAGAACTTGAATTGAACTGAGAGTTCTTCCTAACCATTAGCTTGCCAGAGTGTCTGGCCATACGTGATTTGGATCAAGACTAGAACGGAGAGAAAAATTATCTGTTGCACCTGCGAAATCAATTCAGCCAAGGAAAAGGTTGCTGTTGTGGTGCAATTCCTTCAAGGGTACAGCGGGGCTGTCGAAGTTACGGCAAAGGTGCCCGCCACGTTCGCGGCGAGCGATCGCAATTTTTGGACATGCTCACAGATGGCATAAGATCGTTGCGCAGGGTGGCTTGCACTTGATTTTGTGGTTCCTAAGCTCAGGCCCTATAAATGGTTTGCCATTTAGGTTTGAAGGCCCCAAGACATGGTGGAGGTTTCCAAGTCCGACCACCGTTTCCGGCTTTCCGATGCCGGTTCGCTCGCATCCAGCCGTTGCTGCCCAACAAGGTGCGGCGGCGTGCCGCGGGGGACGATGACCGGCGGGTGATCTCGGGCAGAATCCATGTCATCCGGTCCGGCCTGATGCGGCGCGATGCAACAGCCCGCAACGGTCCGCACAAGACGCTTTGCAACTGCTTCGTGCAGCTGGAGCGATGCTCTGGCGTCTTCAACCGCATCTTCCAGGCGCTGCCCGTCTTGCGGGATGCCGACACGCTGATCGGCAACAAAGGCCATGACAGCGATCGTGTCCACAGCGCCCTCCGCCGTCGCAGGATCAAGCCCTGCATCCCCGGTCGCACCAACCGCAGGAAACCGGTCGAACACGATGTCGAACGCTGCAAACTGCTCCGACCCTGCCCCGATGCGGCGCCTCGGGGCAGGAAATCGCGCTTTTGAGAGCCAAAACCGCCGCCGAAAGGCGCACAGCCATTTATCGGTAACCGCCAGACGCGAAACCCGTTTCAGAAGTTGCATTGCAGAGCGAAATGGCCGCTTTCGCAACGGTCTTGGATGCGGATCGAAAGCCTTCGGTGCTGATTTGTGCAACCTCGACGCTGAGAAACGGCACTATCCAGATTATCCTGCTTGAACACACGCCATGCGGTATCAAGAAATCGCAGGGCGATGGGATTAATCATTTCGTGTGCACATTTGATCAGATTGCCAGCCTTTTGAAGAAACTCGGGCATAACGAGCTTGCGACAAGATTTGTTTCACAAGGGTGTCCCGCCGCGCCGTTTCGAAACAGATAAGATTCCGTATGGGAAACAGGCTCGATACCGACATGCTCATGAAGATGGTGCCAGTGCGGTTGCATCGTAACTGAGCGAACTGCAGGAAAACAAACTCCATTCAGAGCGGCATGCGCTCGATCGCTGCTGCGCTCGATTCGTCCCGCCTCACAATGCCGTTGTCGAAGCGGTGTGCACACCTTAGGAACCAATTCCAAATTGAGTGTCTTCAAGTATGCTAATTCTTGATCTGGACCGTTGCGCACAAGTTTTTCTGGCTCGCTCGTTTGCCAACGAAACCAAACTTTCAGTGTAATTCGGGATGACCATGTTGCCTTCATTGGAGTCTGGATCGAAACAGGAAGCCATTCTGTCCACCTTGTCGATACGGAAAAACGTCACTATGGGATCTTGGCGGCAAGGCAGCTCGCTTCAGGGGCAGACGAGCCAAAAGATTGTGAAGGCACGGGTTGCCGAATCTGAACTAAATGCTTGAACAGAGGAAATGAGGAATGTCACACGAAAGTTTGGATCGATTTCCGGGGCTTCAAAATAAACGAGTCGTTATCACCGGGGCCGGTTCCGGAATCGGATGGGTTATTGCAGAGCTGCTCATGGGGGCAGGCTGCCGTGTCGCCATCTGCGATGTTGATGATCAAGCACTCGAAGCTGCAACGAAGAATCACCTTAACATTCTTTGCGTCAAGACTGATGTGACGAGCAATGATCAGGTCACCAATCTTTTCGAATCGGTGCGAGTTCAATTCGGTGGGCTTGACATTCTTGTCAACAATGCTGGAACTGCCGGGCCAACGGCGTCTGTTGAGGACATTGAGATCGACGACTGGCGCCGCTGCATTGATGTGTGCCTAACAGGCCAGTTCCTTTGCGCGCGACGCGCAGTGCCCTTGATCAAGGCGGCCGGCGGCGGATCGATAATCAACATGTCGTCGGTGGCCGGAAAGTACGGTTATGCATACAGAACACCGTATTCCTCAGCCAAGTTCGGGGTGATCGGCTTTACACAGAGCTTGGCGAAGGAACTTGGAGGAGACAATATTCGCGTGAATGCGGTACTGCCAGGCGTAGTTGACGGAAAGCGTATTCAGGAAGTCATTTTGGCACGCGCGGAAAAGAAAGGCATCTCCTACGAGGAAATGCTGCGAGAGTACCTGTCAATTTCGTCGATGCGTAAAATGGTAAGCCCATGGGACGTGGCCAGAATGATTGCGTTTTTGGTCTCCGAGGCAGGGCGTTTCATATCAGGGTAGTCAATTGCAGTGGATGCCAACGTTGAGACGATTTGAGATCAATTTCGCCGCATTATGGTGCGACGGAAACCACTGCGAAACAGCTGGGCATCGGAAGGATTGAGCGTGAACATCCTGCGACACTTGGAGTCCCTCTCTAGAAGCATTGAACGAGAACGGTCATTTCAGTGGCTCTTCGCTCCAGCAAGACGGGATCGATTTCCCTGCTTGCACCGGTGAGAGTGACTTCAATGCCTGACTCCCGAATCCCATGCAGAATTGCATTGATGTCGAGAGAAACTTGCGAATTCTTTGGAATGACTCGGTCGCTTTTCGGTTTGGGTAGGAGCATTCCGACAACGGTGCCCGATTGATTCAACACAGGCCCGCCGATGTCACCTGGCATGGTCTGCACCTTGAGAATGCCTAGATCATGATTTCCGCTAGGGCCAATATTCGTGGAAAATTTGCCGTAGGTTAGGGTTGGTGCCCCAAGGTCTCCTTCGAACGAAAATCCCGACACGGCCACGCGGCTTCCCAGTCGTGGCGGGCGGTTCTGAAACCGCGCGAAAGTCGGAGGTGTCAGCGCACTCAATGGAGAAAGAATCGCTAAGTTCTTTTCTGGATAGATACTCTTTATTGCCATTTGTTGATTGGGATTGACGACGACGCGTTGGCAGTCATTAACCGCGTCGGCCGTTGTTGCCACGGAACCATGTTCGTCAATGAAGAAGCCTGACGCTGTCGTGGTCGGTTTGTATTCCTCGACGCTCAAAGTCAATTCCGAGATTTCGCCAGCGGAAGCAATCAGCACGGGATGGTCCTCGAGCGTTTGTTCATTCAACTCCGCGAAACTAGAGAGTATTTTCGGCACGATTTCGCGACCGAACGAATCATCACGCCGGTGCCAAGCGACAGAGAACCCCTTGATTCGTCCGTTTTCGAGCTGTGCGTAAGTATACGAGTTCGACTCCCCGACACGACTGGAAATGACAAACGAATCTTGGTGGAGATAGGACTGCGGTTCCGTGGGAATCCGCCCGGAAAGTTGCAAAATTTCATGTAGCACGTTCAGAGAGCTTCGGTTCCCCTTCATGCTTATAAGGAAAATCCGAAGGCTTTCTCCCTCAACCGGCTCATAAATCGCGAATGGAGCATCATAGTGCGAGAATCTCAATAAGTCGGCGGGCATTGCAATTGTGATACCCGCTTCGGCGTCCTCGATCTCCAAAAGCCCAGATTTTTCCAGTTCGTACCTTAAATGTTCAAAAAGATAGTCTTGTTGTGCTGGTGTCAGCTTGCCCGTGGCTGCGAAACCGTTCCGTGCTTGGTAGGTGGCGATGGCGGCAACCGTACCGCTCCCAAAAACGCCGTCAATATTACCGCTGTAGTCGCCAAAATATTTCAACACGCGCTGGATGGCCATTTTTCGGGTAAGTTCTTTGGCCATTTGCTCGTCGACAATTTCGTCATTGGGAGCCTCAATTTCAATAGAGCCTTCATTTTTGGGCGATGGCCATACTTGTGTGCCAAAGTTGTCTCTTACCGTTACAAAACTTTCGTTCGGAATTGTCCTCTCCGCAACAAGATGTTGGCGAATACTAATGGCATCAAGTTGATTGTAGGAGCCAGCTCCGATCACGTAGGTTCCTTCTGTCAACTGAAACGCGTGAGTTTTGGGAATATCGTCCGAATACACCTGCGCCTGGCGAACAGCGGAGTCGTGGTCTCGATGCGATTCAATCGCAATCCAGTATTTCTGGTCTTGAGCGTTTGCGATATTCGAAACGAGATTTACCAGCGTTGCAAAAAAAATTTTAATGGCAAGCTTCTTCATTCGTCGATGATTCTTCTTTTTCGTTAGCTTGTGACCTATTGCACAATAGTAATTCCTTGAAAAAAAGGAAACAGGCATCGGGGTAGAAGGCCGATTGGACCAATTTCAAGTTATTATTTTCAAAGTTGCATCTTTGGCCAGCAATTTCCGATTTCCACTGAAATGTCATTCCGAATGTGCGCGGTAGCCTGCGATTTTGGAAACGTATTGTTTTCCATTCCATTTTGATATAGGGCACTGAAGCGCGGGCCGATTTGCCGATGAGCTTGTCGACTAATTGATCTTGGACTATACAATAATTCCTCAAGACTGTTGCAAAACGCGCTTTCTGGCCATGGACTTGGAACGCTCGGAGGTCTGTCGGCGATTGTTCTGACACTCAGATGGACTGGATGCGTGATCTCGAGTTAATGGGGCATAGGCGGAACGTCCTTCAAGGCGATGGCGTTGAATCTGTTCAAGGCAGCCAGTTGAATTGATCTGGTCCCGGCCCGAGGACCGGGGTCTGTCTCGAACTTGCCGCTGCGCCGCATCGGAGATCTGAAACCGCGTCTGCGAGTGCCAAGACCGCTGCCAAACGGCATCCACAGCCCCACTGGCAACCGCCAAGCATCAACTAACCCCAGAAGCCGCAATGTAAAACAAAATGCCCGCTTTCGCAACGGTCTTTCCTTGGTTGCTTCGCCCTCAGTTCACAAGTCCGTTGACCGCGTGGGGCGCCAAACCTAATTATCGATGTCCGAAAACAATTAACAAGGGCAATTAGAGCATGCCACGAAAACGCGAACGCAAGCCAAGATGCTTTCAGGAAGTGGTCTCCCGACTTACGAATTACTGGAGCGATCGAGGGTGCGTGATTCTGCAACCCTACGACATGGAGGTCGGCGCAGGAACTTTCCACCCCGCAACGACACTCCGCTCGCTTGGTCCGAAGCATTGGGCGGCGGCTTATGCACAGGCATGCCGGAGGCCAACCGATGGAAGATATGGAGACAGTCCGAATCGGCTTCAGCATTACTTTCAATTTCAGGTATTGATAAAGCCCTCGCCTCCGGATTTTCAGGATGTCTATCTTGGTTCACTGGAAGCAATTGGCATCGAAATGCGCTTGCACGACATTAGATTCGTGGAAGATGATTGGGAAAGCCCGACGCTTGGAGCCGCAGGTTTGGGGTGGGAGGTCTGGTGCGACGGTATGGAGATCTCGCAGTTCACGTATTTCCAGCAGATAGGTGGACATGAATGCAAGCCCGTTTCAGGAGAAATCACTTATGGTTTGGAGCGTCTTGCAATGTATGTGCTTAGTACCGATCACGTAATGGAAATGCCGTATAACAATCCAGGCGCCATATTCTCAGTTACCTACGGCGATGTGTTCCAGCAGGCTGAAGCCGAGTACTCGAGATGGAATTTCGATATTTGTGATACCACAGTGGCATTGCGCCAGTTCGAGGATGCGGAAGTCGCCTGCAGGCAGATTCTTTCCCAACCGGAAATTGACCCGAAAACCGGGAAGAGAATCGTGATGGTACATCCTGCTTACGATCAATGCATCAAGGCATCGCACCTCTTCAATCTTCTGGATGCGCGCGGTGTCATATCAGTTACCGAGCGGCAAGCCATGATCGGGAGGGTCAGGGCGCTCGCCAGAATGTGCGCCGACGCTTTCCTGCGTACGCCTGAGGGGGGCTGGGTTGAATGACCGCCGTTCGAAGGGAAATATTTCGGTTCAATGTTCGGCCACGTGGCAATCATCCCGCTGCATTCGGGGCTTCGGTTGGTATGTGCAAACTCGCGTCCAATCCCTGCCATAGTGACGGATCGAAAGGATTCGGGCAACTCCGTGCACAAATAACTCGCTACTATGTCGGAGAAGGTCATGAAGTGTTTCGACGCTAGGGAATCGTGGTAGTGTTGGAAAAGGGAGAGGCGGAGGCTTTCCTTATGCAGCAAGGACATCGAAACTGGGATTGACCATGTTGCGACTGTATGCTCGATGGACAAGCTTTGCATGGAATCAGTTGAGCCAAAAGTATGATGGCAGCGAATAAACTAAGCCTCCTGCTTGAATTGCAGTCGGAGGAAATCCCCGCCAGTATGCAGGCGAAGGCAAGCAGCGATCTGATGAAGGCCATCCGCGAGAGGCTTCGAGCCGAAAACGTGAACGATTCGGCCGACGGCTTGATCGCTGAATCGACACCACAGCGAATTTCAATCTTGATTCCCGGACTGGACGAGTCAGTCCGCAGCGGAGAAATCTCGATGCGCGGACCCCGGGACGGTGCGCCTGCCGCTGCGGTTGAGGGGTTTGCGCGAAAGCATGGGGTTGGTGTATCCCAATTGACGGTGGGCAGGTACAAAAACCAAAACTACTACTTCTGGAAAAGCAAAGGTTGCAGTCGGCAAACAAGGGATATTCTTCCCAAGATTTTGGAAAGCGAGATTGGTGCTTTCACTTGGCCAAAATCCATGCGCTGGGGTTCCGGCGAAGAACTCTGGGTGCGTCCCCTCCGGTCGATCTTGTGCATCCTCTTCAGCGGATGCGAGCATGAAATCGTAGACTTCAAGATCGGTGCGATCAGGTCTGGAGATACGACGCGAGGGCACCGATTCATGTCTTCAGAAGCCTTTTCAGTTAGTGACTTCGATAGCTATGAAAACGGCCTGCTGCGTGCGAAAGTCCTGCTGCGTGCGAAAGAACGGCGAAAGAAGATTCTGGATTCCGCCCGCCAGCTTTCCGCATTGAATGGCCGCGAACTGATTGAGGACCCGGAGCTTCTCCACGAGGTTGCCGGACTGGTCGAGTGGCCGTGCGTTCTGATCGGTGACATTGATGAACGCTTTCAGACACTTCCGCCGGCGATACTTCTCGCTTCGATGAAAAAGCATCAGCGTTATCTCTCTGCGCGCGACCCGAAGAGCGGAAATGTCACGAATTTCATTGTCGTCGCGAATCGTGAAACAGGCGATGGCGGAGTGACAATTCTTGCAGGAAACAGGAGGGTATTGACAGCGAGGCTTGAGGACGCCGCGTTTTTTCTGGCCAACGACCGGAGAAGGATTGCTTCAATAGGCCTCGACGGGATGGCAGAGGCACTTCGATCCGTGAACTACCACTCCAAACTAGGCAGTCAGTGGGAGCGGTCGGAGAGAATGTCGGGCCTCGCTGGCCAAATTGCGCGGAGGATAGGAGCCGATGCAGATGCATCGGAGCAAGTTGCCAAGCTGGCCAAGGCAGACCTTGTTTCGGATGTGGTCGACGAATTTCCGCACCTTCAGGGGATAATGGGCCGTAATTATGCGGAAGCGCTGGGAATGGAGAGTTCGATTGCGGTGGCAATCGAGCAACACTACTCTCCATTGTCTGCCTCGGACAGAGTTCCTCGCGATGCATTGTCCATCGTAGTGGGTCTCGCCGACCGGATCGATCATCTTACCGGAATGTTGGGAATCGGAGAAAGGCCGGGTGGATCGAAAGATCCGCACGCGCTCCGGCGGACTGCGATCGGGATTATCCGGTTGGTATTAGAAAATGACATCAGGCTGCCTCTCGCTGATGTATTCCGGTTTGCGGCAGCACAGTATGCTCGGGGTGAAAACCAGAGCATGGCGATCGAAATTGCCAGCGAAGATGAAATCGTCACAGATGCTTTGGGATTTGTCCACGAGCGGTTGAGGGTGCATTTTCGGGACCGTGGCATGCGAAACGACATCCTTGATGCGTGCTTTCATGCACCCATCGAAAATGGCGACCTCGTTTCCATGTCCAAGCAACTGGATGCATTGGCCGCATTCGCCGAGACACGGGAGAGTGCCGAACTGATACAGGGTTTTCGCCGCGTGAACAATATCTTGAACGCTGAACAAAGGGTGGGTAAGTTGCCATCGTCTGATCCTGTGCCTGCCCTGATGAGTGAATCAGCAGAGCTGGATCTGATGAAGGCTGTCGAATTCGCCTTCAAGCAGATTGCCGATGCGCTGTCACGAGAGGATTTTCTGGATGCCTTCCAGTCCCTCGTCGACCTTCGTGGACCGATCGACAGCTTTTTTGAGACAGTGCGCGTGAATGACGATGAGCCTGCGGTACGTAGCAACAGGATTTCTGCCCTTTTATGTGTCAGACGATTGTTCGAGATGTTGGCAGATTTTTCCCAGCTTGAATAGATCCAGAAAATTCAAGGCTTTGCCCGCACCGAACGCTTCAATTTCATCCAACAAGGCTCAATTTGTAATCCGTAGGCATGCTTGATGGACTGGCTCCCGATTTACATTGGGCATGGGGGGACAGGCTGATGGATTGGCTGCGGTTTCGGGACTGGTTTTCGAGCATCGATGAACTGACGGCGGCCCGCTGTCGAGCGGGTGCGCGGCACCCTGCACATCCAGACCAAGGCCTTCCTGCGGCGCTTCCGCGGCGCGACCAAGCGTCTCGACAGCTGCCTTAGGTGGTTCCATCTTGTCGTGCTCGGCAGGCATCCATCGTCGAGAGCTTGCCTCGCGACGGCCAGCGCCAGGCCAAGCCTGCGATTCGTGAATTGAGCCTTCAACAAACAATTGAGATTGCGCACTCAATCGGGAATTGCTACCGAATAATTCTGCGTTGCAGAAAGTCGAGGGAGTGGTTTCGGGTGTCAGGTATTGACGGATCTGTGGTGCTTTTGGGGCAGGGAAATGCAAATGACGGCCGATTCGGAGTTCGCGCAAGCAGGCTCGCCGAACTCGTGAATTTTGGAATTCCCGTGCCAGCAACAATAGCACTTTCCATCGAGGCGGTTAGGATGATTGCTTCTGGACATGCACCTGACACCGAGAAGATACTTGATCCGTTTGGGCCCGAAACGCTGGTCTCGGTCCGCTCAAGTCCTGGTGGCATAGACTGGGGTGGGGCTCCCACTTTCCATGCCGTCGGCTTGAACTGTGCCATCCACGAAGAATTGTGCAACGCGCATGATCCAGAAGCAGCCTCGAAACTGTATTTTGATTTTATCAAATCGTATGCAGTTCGCGTTGCAAGGCTGGATCCCGAGGAATTCGAGGCGTTGACAGCAAGTTGTCCGGATGTGTTCGGACGGCTGGCACGAGCAAAGAGCCTTTATGCGAAATGCACCGGTGAATCATTCCCCCAAGATATGGGAGTGCAGTTGACGCATGTGCTTCGATCCATGGTCAGAGCTTGGGAAGGGCCTACAGCGCACTTGCTGCGCAGTGCGCATGGGGCTCCTGAGAATGCCGGGCTAGGTCTTCTGGTCCAAAAGACGGTTGTTGCGACGAAATCGGGCGAAGGCGACAACGGATTCGGTGCGGTTTCCGGTGCCGACCCAGAATCGGGGTCGAGGGGACTGTTCGGAAACTTTTGCCCTGGATGCATCTCGGTGGCGAGAGTTGAGATGCCAGAATCGTCGATCAAGAAACTCTCGCCGAGGAGTTCCTCTGATCTGGAGAAGCATCTCGATCTGCTCCGGAGGCGCAAGCAAGATGAGCTGGAAATAGATTTTGCGGTCGCAAATGGAAAAGTCTGGGTGCTAGATGCCCGACCAATCGACTGCTCTGTCCAAGCGGCAATTCAAATTGCGGTTGATCTAGCGGAAAGCGGGTTGATCAGCAAGGAATCCTCGCTTGGGAGACTTGAGCCTGACAGCATCGCGCGAATCCTTCATCCCCAAGTTGATCGGAGCCGCGCGTACAATGTCATTGCGACGGGAATCTCGGCGAGTCCTGGCGCTGCATCAGGTGCGGTCGCGTTCTCGTCCCAAGCGGCGGCGGAATACGCAGCGCGAAACGAATCGTGCATTCTTGTCAGAATCGAGACCGGACCGGAGGACATCAAGGGGATGCATTTCGCTAGCGGTGTTCTAACGGGAAGAGGTGGAATCACCAGCCACGCTGCCGTTGTTGCACGTGGTCTCGGAGTGCCGTGCGTCGCTGGCGCGTCGGACATACAGTTTGATGCACGAATGCAAGCATTGATCAGTCCCGGCGGGAAGATTTTTCGCGAAGGGGACTCGATCTCAATCGACGGAACGCGCGGAGAGGTACTGGAAGGCGCTGTTCCGTTGGAGAAGCCCGGTTTGAGTGATGCCTTCCGTATATTCCTGGACTGGGCCGATGAGAGTAGGGACATGGAGGTTCGCGCCAACGCCGACACGCCAGACGAGGTACAGGTTGCAAACAGCTTCAAGGCGGACGGAATCGGCCTTTGCCGGACCGAGCACATGTTTTTTGATGAGGCTCGTCTTACCGTAATGCGCGAGATGATATTTGCTGACAGTGACTCGGAGAGACGTGCAACCCTCAAACAGTTGCTTCCGATGCAGAGAAGCGACTTCATCGAGTTATTCTTGAACATGCAGGGCAGGCCCGTCTGCATTCGCCTATTCGATCCACCGTTGCACGAGTTCCTTCCCCGCGAGCGGGATGAGATAAAAGAGCTGGCTGATGCGCTAGACCTTCCGGATAGCCGCATCATCGCTCGAATGGACGAACTTCGAGAATTCAACCCGATGCTTGGCATGCGAGGTGTTAGACTCGGCATTACGGTTCCGGAAATCTATGAGATGCAGGCACGGGCGATTTTCGAAGCCCTTGTTGAGGCTCGGCGCAGAGGACATCCGGGAACTCCTGAAATAATGATTCCTCTCGTGTCCGCCAACCGAGAGGTCGAGCTTGTCAAGAGCAGCGTAGATGCTGTTGCGCACACGGTTCGGAAGGAGACGGGGGAGACATTCGACTACAAGATTGGGGTAATCGTGGAGACTCCGCGTGCTGCGATTCGGGCGGGCGACCTTGCGGCGAACTCCTCGTTCCTTAGCTTTGGCACAAATGATCTCACGCAAATGACATATGGCATCAGCCGGGATGATTCCCAACGTTTCATGGCTACCTATGTTGCTAGAGGCGTTTATCCGGAAGACCCATTTGCCACACTGGACAAGGAGGGTGTAGGAGAACTGCTGTTGCTAGCCGCGAAGCGCGGCCGCGAAGCGAATCCTGATCTGGTTCTTTCGATCTGTGGAGAACATGGTGGAGACGCTGCGACAATCGAGTTTTGCCGAAAGGCAGGATTCAACTATGTATCTTGCTCGCCTTTCAGGGTGCCGATTGCGCGCTTGGCCGCCGCGCAAAGTGCAATTCGGAATCGCTCTGATTTTCGCCGGTAGCCGGGATTGACTGTCTTGAGGCGAGTAACCGAGTTTCTGACTTTAGCTGATTGATGATTAGAGTCAAATGTCGCCGTGATGTCAAGGGGATGATCAGAACTAGACAACTAATGTCATATTCTTTGGCTCTATTCGCATTTCGCAGGCGTATGTGCTACACTGGGTTCCAACTTGCATTGACCATGGGGAGCGGAACAATGGATCGGGCACAGTTTCGGGACTGGTTTTCGAGAATCGATGAACTGACGGCGGCGCAGTGCCGCAAGGTTGCGGCGGTTCTGTCGGATCCACCGGAGGGCGAGACCATTCGCGAGGCTGCGCCGAGCACGGCGTTCCGCTGGCGCCGGTGATCGCCCCGGACGCCCTGCTCGTCTCCGACGCTGGTTGCTGCCATCGCCCCGCCGCCGCGGCGCTCGGCATTCTTCACCAGAGCGTCAACCACTCCGCCGGCGAGCGGGTGCGCGGGGCCGTGCACATCCAGACGGTCAACACCCGCCACAGCCAGATCAAGGGCTTCCTGCGGCGTTCCCGCGGCATCGCCACCAAATGCCTGGACAGCTATTTGAGGTGGTTCCATCTCGTCGCGCTCGGCAGGCATCCATCGCCAAGAGCCTGCCTCGCGGCGGCCAGCACGAGAACATGCCTGCGATTTGCGAATTGAGCCTATTCTTTATTAAGGGGTACGAGCGTCAAAGCTGTCTGGGAGGGCAACCGTTGCAAAAGATGACAGAGCTACATTGTACAAGCGCTGTGTCCAATGGAAAAGATTGTGGTGTTCGAGCCATGGGGTTTTGGCGATGCCTCGTTGCGACATGACGGATCGGGGATGGGCGGTGATCCAGCCATTGCTGCCGAACAAGCCGCGATGGGACACCACGCGTCGACGACCACCGGACGCTCAACGACATCTTCTGCATTTTGCGTACCGTGCGCCGTGGCGCGATCTGCCGGAGGAATGCGGACCGCGCACGACGGTCTGCAACCGCTGGTCTAGGAAGGGTGCATGGACGCGCGTTTTCAATGCCTTGAGCGCCGAGGCGCTGGAAACGCTTCATTCGTCGACAGTTCGATCGTCCGCGCCCGCCAACACGCGGCGGGCTGACCGGCAAGATCCATGTCATCGTCGATGCCAGCGGCCTGCCGGTCAAGTTCGTGCCGGTGCCGGGCAGGTCTCCGACAAGACTGGTGTCGAGGAGTGGCTCGACAAGGCTGTGGTTGCGTCATAATGAGGCCACGACCTAGCATGCGAGAGTCGCACGCTGGAATCGCGATTGTTGCGTTGGTGTGTGTTCACGCGGCTCTGGCAGCGAACTCGGAGACTGAACGCTCGAACCTTGGCGGGGCCATTCTGCAGACTTCCTTTGCAAAATTGCAGTTAGATACAATTCCCGCTCAACGAGTTGGAAGCAGTTTTGTGATGGCTTCTCGCCCGCTCAGGCTCCCAGACCTGCAGGAAAACAGTTTGTATCAACACTTGGTTGCTCCGATTGAGCGACCGGCTGAGCAGGCGGTCACGGCCCAGAGCCAAACTGGATTCGAAGGTCCCTGGTCTTCTCGACCAGTGCCCAATCCAAATCACGGATTTGGCGAGCCAATAATTAATGTTTGGGCTGTCCGGCCTGTTATGAGGCCTGCGTTGGCCGCTCCGAACCCAGTCTTGGGCGCTGGTCAGTTTGAGCAGCTTGTAACCGATTCATCTCACAAGGTTCTATCTTCCGTGGCCAAGGAAAAAGCTGTCGACTTGGTGGCGTCCGCGATTCACCCAAGAAAGTATCCGATGTACAAAGCTGAACTGCGTTGCTTGGCAAATGCACTGTATTTTGAGGCGCGAGGCGAGTCGCCTAACGGGCTGAAAGCCGTAGCTGAAGTGATAATGAACAGAGTGAAATCATCACGCTTTCCAGATTCGATTTGTGCGGTGGTTCATCAAGGGCCTAACAAGAAGTTCAAGTGCCAGTTCAGTTTCCTCTGTGACGGCAAGCCGGAAAATGTGCACGAGCCAATAATCTTTAAGCAGATCGAGAAATTGTCAATTGCTTACCTTGCAGGTGGATTTCCAGCTCTCACTGACGGAGCAACTCACTTCCATTCGCTGAATGTCAGACCTGCTTGGGCAGACCGTCTTGTCAGGACCACCAGAATCGGGCGGCATATATTCTACCGAGAGGCCATAAGAAGATAATTCTCCCGAAGACGCCCTGATTTCTTGAAATTTTGTGACGGGTGAGTGTAGAACTCTCATCAATAGATAGATGGGTTCACTGCATCATTAACAGTGGGTCAACGCCTTGTACGCAAGCGGAAAGTTCGAATGGAACGAAAGTATTTTGGAACCGACGGTATCAGAGGACGTGCGAACGAGCACCCGATTACCGCTGAGTGCGCACTCAGCGTCGGTATGGCCGCTGGCCGCTATTTCCGCCGCGACGGATCAAACAGGCATCGGGTTGTCATCGGAAAAGACACACGAAGATCATGCTACATGTTGGAGAACGCTCTGACGGCAGGTCTGGCGGCGACGGGAATGAACGTTTTGTTGCTTGGACCAATTCCGACTCCGGCGGTCGGTTTGCTTACGAGGTCCATGCGGGCTGACTTGGGCGTGATGATCTCCGCGTCGCACAACCCTCACTACGACAATGGAATAAAATTCTTTGGGCCTGACGGTTTCAAACTGTCCGACGCGGCGGAACGGGAAATCGAAGCTTATCTTGAATCTGGAGTGCTATTGCCGGAACCGTCCGAGATCGGCAGCGCCAAGCGCATTGACGATGGTCTTGGACGATACATCGAGTACGCGAAGACGACATTTCCCAAAGATCTTCGGTTGAATGGGCTGACGCTAGTCTTGGACTGCGCCAATGGCTCTGCATATCGTGCAGCCCCGGAGGTTCTATGGGAATTGGGCTCTGAAGTCATTCCCATGGGCGTCTCGCCAAACGGATTTAATATTAACGAGAAATGCGGCTCTACTGACACTAGGCATGTGGCCGGGATGGTTAGGGACTTCGGCGCCGACGTCGGCATCTGTTTGGACGGCGATGCGGACCGAGTCTTGATAGTCGACGAATCAGGCGAAATCGCCTGTGGCGACCAGATTTTGGGACTGTTTGCAGACAGGTGGTCCAAGGTGGGAAGGCTCGCGAACGACAAGGTTATTGCGACGATCATGTCTAACCTAGGGTTGGAGAGCTTTCTGGCTGACAAAGGCATTGCACTCGATCGAACTGCAGTCGGTGACCGCTATGTTGTCGAGGCAATGCGAGCCAAGGGGTGCAATCTCGGCGGTGAGCAATCTGGACATGTTGTAATGACGGATTACGCCACGACAGGCGACGGATTGGTTGCCGGATTGCAATTTCTGGCTGCAATGGTGGAGACGGGAAAAAGAGCAAGCGAACTTGCCCGGGTGTTTCACCCGGTTCCCCAGATCTTGCGCAACGAGTTCTACTCGACTGACGAAAGCCCGTTGCTGGCTGATTCGGTCAGGGGCACGATTCGGGATGGTCAAAGGCAGCTGAATGGCCGTGGACGACTTGTCGTGCGCAAGTCGGGAACAGAGAAGATTATCCGGATAATGGCAGAGTGCGAAAACACCGCGATCATGGAGCAAATTGTGAGCGAAATCGCAGACTCAATTCGTGCGATAAACTGAGGAAAGAGCGAACCGGTGGCTGCGGTGATCGATTTCGCGCTGCCGGCTGGTTTGACCAAGCATGAGCAGGTTCACCTTACGCGAATTTGACATTGTCATTGCCGGCGGGCGGCTAGGCGGGCTTTTCGCCGCCGCTATCATCGGGGCCTCGGGGTATCGCGTTCTCTGTTGCGACTCAAAACAGTTGCCCGTTACGACGAATGGGCGAAGTTCCGACGGGCGTACAACTGCGCTCTTTCTTCCTGCGGTGGATGCACTGCGGGACGTCGGAGTATGGGATCAAATCGAACCTTTTTCAGAACCCCTCGAGGTGATGCGCATCATCGATGCCGGAGATGGCACACCGCAATCCCGCAGGATTAGGGATTTCGATCCGACCAGCATTTCCGAGTCATGCTTTGGCTGGTGCATTCCAAACTCTGTGTTGATGAGTCGTCTGTCCCAAAAGATCAATCATTTGCCCAACGTGGAAATCTTAACGGGCATTGGGGTAAGCTCGGTCTTGACAAGAACCGACGAGGTTCGGATTCGCTTGAGCGACGGCACTAGGGTGCGGACCAAGCTGCTGGTTGCTGCGGACGGACGCGAATCTTCGATCCGGACAGCGGTGGGGTTGCGGTGCAGAACCTTTCGATTCAGCCAAAAGGCCTTGACATTCAACTTGTTCCATACGCGTCCTCATTGCGGAGTCTCGACCGAGATTTATCGCTCTGGGGGTACATTCACCTCCGTTCCGGTCCCTGACGAAGACGGAAACCATGCTTCCGCAATCGTTTGGATGGAGAGAGCTGCGGAAATTGCGGCGTTGAAGCGTCTGCCAGCTTCCGAGTTCGAATCCCGGGTCAGGTACCGTTCGCTTGGATTGCTAGGCGATGTGCGGCTGGCCTCGGACCGGAACGAGTGGTCCGTGGTTGCGCAGATTGCGGAGAGATTCTTTGCCGAGCGGACGGCAATCATTGCCGAGGCAGCGCATGTCTTGCCGCCGATTGGCGCACAGGGGTTCAACATGACGATTGGAGACATCCTTGGGTTGCACAAGATCATATGCGAGGTCCCGGAAGATCTTGGCAATTCAAAAGGGCTGCTCCGATATCATCGTGCCAGGTATCCTGAGGCCGCTGCAAGGCTGGTCGGCATTGGCGGGCTGAGCTTTGTTTCAATGGCTAGGGACCCGGTATTGACCAGTCTGCGAAGGCTCGGATTGTCAATTGCAGGGGACATTGAACCATTAAGAAGAATCTTGATGCGGGGGGCGCTTGGTCAGCGTGCCGCCTAGAGCCAAGGAGCAATGTCGCGACAAGCACCGTGAACAACTCGATTGAAACTTTCATCGATTCCCTTAGAAGGTGCCACTTGCAACGAAAATCATTCACCGTGCCTGCCGTGAAGGCGTCGAACACCAAATTGGAGGAACAAATGCGCGTATACTATGATCATGACTGCGACCTTAATCTCATCAAGGACCGGAGGGTCGCCATTCTAGGGTACGGGTCCCAAGGTCATGCACATGCCTTGAATTTGCGTGATTCAGGAGCCCGCAACATCACGGTCGCGCTACGTGAGGGTTCTCCGTCAGCAAATAAGGCGAAAGCGGAAGGCCTTGACGTGATGGGAATTTCAGACGCTGCTGCGTGGTGCGATCTGATCATGTTCTCAATGCCCGACGAACTGCAGGCGCAAACCTACCGCAACCATGTCAGGGACAACATTCGGCAGGGAGCAGCCATCGCCTTCGCCCACGGGCTGAACATCCATTTTAAACTGATCGATCCTAAGCCGGGCGTGGATGTCATCATGATGGCTCCGAAAGGTCCGGGCCATACAGTACGCGCGGAGTTTCAGAAGGGCGGCGGGGTTCCGTGTCTTGTCGCGGTGCAAAACGACGCGACGGGGCTGGCTCGAGAGGTCGCGCTGTCATACTGCTCAGCGATCGGCGGCGGGCGGTCGGGCATCATCGAGACCGATTTCAAGGAGGAGTGCGAAACCGACTTGTTTGGCGAGCAGACTGTTCTTTGCGGCGGAATCGTGGAACTCATACGCTGCGGTTTCGAGGTTCTTGTCGATGCCGGATACGCGCCGGAGATGGCATATTTCGAGTGCCTGCATGAAGTGAAACTCATTGTCGACCTGATTTACGAAGGCGGTGTCGCCAACATGAACTATTCGATCTCCAACACAGCCGAGTACGGTGAATATGTTTCCGGTCCAAGAGTTATTCCCTATGAGGAAACAAAGAGTCGAATGCGCGAGGTTCTCAAGGATATCCAATCCGGAAAATTCGTGTCTGGATGGATGCAGGAATGTGCGGTCGGACAACCATCATTTAAAGCCACGCGGAAGGTCAATGACGCCCACCTGATCGAGGAGACCGGCGTCAAGTTGCGGGAAATGATGCCATGGATCTCTGCCGGTAAGCTCGTTGACCAGGAACGCAACTAATTCCGTTCGCATTCGGTATGCTCACGTCGATCTCGTGTTTCGCATTGAGTCGACAAAGCGTTGAAAGAGGTAAAAGCTGTCCTGAGGTCCGGGACTGGCCTCAGGATGAAATTGCACCGAGAATGCACGTCGTTCGGTCATTCTGATTCCGCAGTTCGACCCGTCGAACAGAGACCGGTGGGTCTCGATCACGCCGTCCGGAAGGGATGCCGTTTCAACCGCAAAGCCGTGGTTCATTGACGTGATCTCCACCTTGCAGGTTTCAAGATCCTTTACCGGGTGGTTCGCTCCATGGTGACCATGGTTCATCTTCACTGTGCGCCCGCCCAAGGCGAGGGCGAGCAGTTGATGCCCCAGGCAGATCCCGAATACTGGAATATCCGATTTCTTGAGTATCTCATGAATTGTGGGAATCGCGTACTGGCCAGTTGCCGACGGGTCGCCAGGGCCGTTTGAGAGAAACACACCGTCCGGTTCCCACCATAGAATGTCGACGGCGCGTGAGGTGGCAGGAAACACTCTCACTTTACAGCCCAGCGAGGCAAGGCAACGCAGGATGCTCCTTTTAGCCCCGTAATCGATCGCGGCGACCCTGAGCTCGCCATCGCTTTCGGTCGTATACCCCTTGTCCCATTTCCACCGTTTGCAATTCCATTCGTACGGTTCAGAGCAAGACACCGATTTCGCGAGATCCACTCCCTCAATTCCCGGATAACCCTCGGCTTCAGTCTTTAGCTGGGCAAGGTCCAAGTCCCCATCGGAGAAATGTGCAATCACTGCATTTGATGCGCCAAGCCTGCGGATGGACCGGGTCAATCGGCGAGTATCGATGCCGCCAATTCCTATCCGACCCCTTTCTTCTAGCCAATCGGAAAGGCCCTTGCTTGCTCGCCAGTTCGACATGTCTTGTGACTTCCATTTAACGATCAAGCCGGCAGCCGTCGGGCTTCGCGATTCGTTGTCCTCATGATTGAATCCAACGATTCCGATATGGGGAAAAGTAAAAGTCACGATTTGACCGGCATAGGAAGGATCGGTCATTATTTCTTGGTACCCAGTCATCGAAGTGTTGAAACAGACTTCGCCAGCCGCATAACCTTTAGCGCCGAAACCCGATCCGTAAAGTAGCGAACCGTCCGCCAATCGAAGGCAAGCCGTCGGCATTGAAACAGGGAATTGTCGTGATTCGACGGATGTCACAGCATTCAGGCCAGAGTTTTTGATGCGGTCACCGAATAGCCAATTTGAACGAAAGCAGAAACCGAAAATGTTCGCGCGTGGCCGTGAATTGAACTCGCAAAGCCCAAATCTTGAAGAATGTTGACCTCGATGAACATGGCAGGCAGCAGATCAACGTTTCGATCGGTGCGACGTTGGGGCCTGATCGAGACAATGCGGTAGGGCAGGCCATGCACCAAGTTCAGCGAGCTTTGGGGAATGCTGAGGTCACTATAGTTCCGGTACCTCGCTGTACGAAATGGACTAGGTTGTGTACTCATTGATTTTGATCCAGAGACGGATGCAGGCGAGGGCGATTGCGGCGAGGAAGTTTCTTGCGAGCTTGTGATCGCGGGTCGCGATGCCTCGGAAGTGCTTGAGCTTGTTGAAGAAGCGTTCGACGTGGTTGCGTTGGCGGTACAGGTGATGGGATGCGGAGCGCCGCTCCCGGCGGTCCCGTTGGGTCGGGATGTGGGGGCAAGAGCCATGGTCGGCAATGAGCTTGAGGATGGCGCGGGCGTCGCAGCCGCGGTCAGCGACGGTGTCCCGGGCCGGCTCAAGGCCGTCAAGCAGGGCCAGCACGGCAGCCTTGTCGGAGGCTTGGCCCGGGGTGAGCGCGAAGCGGCGCGGCAGGCCAGGGCCGTCGACGACGACGTGGATTTTGGTGCTCAGCCCGCCTCGCGAGCGTCTGATGGCGTGGTCCGGACCCCCTTTTTTCCGCCCGCGGCGTGCTGGTGGGCGCGCACCACCGAGGTGTCGAGGAGATGAAGAGATCCCGGCGAGCCCGTCGCCAGCGCCCCGAACAGGCACTCCCGCACCCCTTGCCTGGCCCAGCGGTTGCAGCGGTTGCAGACTGTCGCATGCGGCCCGCAGCGTTGCGGAAGGTCGCGCCACGGCGTGCCGGTGCGCAGGATGTGAAAGATCCCGCTGATCGCCCGCCGGTCGTCCACCCGCGGAACGCCCCGCGGCTTGTCAGGCGGCAACGGCGAGATGATCGCCCATTCCGCATCCTCAATCTCCCACTGTTTGGAAGCTTGAATCACGTCAGAGCCGGAAAGAAAATCCCTTTTCCCTTTATGAGTACACAACCTAGCCACCGCAAATTTCTTGCTTGATTCGCGGGGTAGCGGAAGGGCGAGGCTACCGCCAATCTGTTGAACGCGCAAAGGAAGAGCTGCCAAACCCAGAACATGCGAAGGTGATATCTTGAAATTCTCGATGGAGGAATGTATTGCTTGTGTCATTGCCACGATGCGGCGGACTGCAGGTCGAAATATGCGAGATCGGATTACTGAAGCTTTCCGAGATGCTTTGGAAAAGAACGACCTACCTAAGTTGGCGATACTTCGCCTTATCCGGGCTGCGATTGTCGATCAGGACAGTTCCGTGCGTGCAGCAGGGAAACCGGAAGGCGCGTCGGACGTTTCAATCCTCGCGATCATTAACCGGATGATTCGCCACAGGGAGTCCTCGGCCGCTAGCAACTACGAGCATGGGCAGGTTGCCGTAGCGGAACGTGAGCAGGCTGAAATCTCGATGCTAAGGGACTTGCTTCCTCGCCAGTTGACTAGCGAGGAGGTCGCGAAAGCTGTCGACGACACGATCAGCGAAATCGGCGCGACGGGAATTCGCGACAAGGGCCGAGTCATGGAGGTGCTCAGATCCAAGTACCGAGGGCAGATGGACTTTTCCAAGGTTCGGAGTTTCGTTGATCGGCACCTCTGCTAGGAGCCTATCCCAGCATTTGGTCTAAGTGATTCATTCAACATGTCTTTGTATTTTGAGAAAGATAAAAAACCTTATACTTCAATATTTTAGCAATTTTTTGACACTTTGCTCGGACAGGTTCCCAGCCTCAAAATTGGGCATGATGCTTAGGGGCAGACGACCCGTCTTTCTCTTCTAATCACCATTTAATGCTGCACTTGGCGTTCCCAGACTGCAGGTGTCGGAAGAGTCTCGAATGTATGCTGCGGCGGTGGATTGGGCAATGTCCACTCCATTGTATCGGCATGCGCACCCCAGTAGGCAGGATCGTCAACGCGTTTTCCAGCCACGAGCGTGTAGAAGACGACGCCGATGAAGAACAGAAACGAAGCGAACGAAAGGAATGCGCCGTAAGACGATACCTCGTTCCAAAACGCGAATGCCTCCGGATAGTCGATATACCGGCGCGGCATTCCCTGCCGTCCGAGGAAGTGCTGCGGGAAAAAGGTCAGGTTCGAGCCGATGAACATTGTCCAGAAATGCAGTTTGCCAGCCCATTCGGGATACTGCCGGCCTGACATCTTGCCAATCCAGTAGTAGATGCCCGCGAAAATGCAAAATACGGCGCCCAGCGACATAACGTAATGGAAGTGAGCAACGACATAGTAGGTGTCATGGTAAGCACGGTCGACGCCCGCTTGGCTTAGGACAATGCCCGTAACGCCGCCCAGCGTGAACAGAAAAAGGAATCCGAACGCCCAAAGCATCGGTGTCTTGAATTCGACGGAACCGCCCCACATGGTAGCGATCCACGAGAACATTTTGATGCCGGTCGGCACAGCGATGACCATCGTCGCCAGCATAAAATACGACTGCTGGGTCAAGCTCATTCCGACAGTGTACATGTGGTGTGCCCAAACCACAAAACCGAGCGCGCCGATTGCCACCATCGCATAGACCATTGGAAGGTATCCGAAAATCGGCTTGCGCGAGAATGTCGATATGACATGGGAAATGATTCCGAACCCCGGCACGATGATGATGTAGACTTCTGGATGGCCAAAGAACCAGAGCAGGTGTTGATAGAGAATCGGATCGCCACCGCCTGCAGCATCGAAGAATGTCGTTCCGAAGTTCCGATCAGTTAGCAGCATGGTGATGGCTCCCGCGAGCACCGGGAGCGAGAGTAGAATCAGCCACCCAGTAACAAATATTGACCATGCAAACAGCGGTGTCTTGTGGAGCGTCATGCCTGGGGCTCGCATGTTCAGAAACGTCGTGATCATGTTTATCGCGCCGAGGATGGAGGATGCGCCCGACATGTGAACCGCAAAGATCGCGAGATCCATCGACCAACCCTGTTCGCTGGTTGATAGGGGGGCATATAGGACCCATCCGACTCCCGACCCCGCCTGCCCACTTCCACCGGGCGCGAATAGCGAGGCGACCGCGAGGCTGGAGCCAGCCACGAACATCCAGTAGCTAAGATTGTTGAGCCGCGGGAACGCCATGTCCGGAGCGCCGATCATGAGCGGCATGAAATAGTTTCCGAATCCACCGAACAGCGCGGGAATTACGACGAAGAACATCATCAGGATCCCGTGCCCTGTTATCAACACGTTCCAAAGGTGACCATTCGGCGTGCAATTTTCCACCGCCGCCGCGACAAGGCTTGCTCCCTCGACGCACATGTACTGAACGCCTGGCTCCATGAGCTCCATGCGCATGAAGACTGTGAAGCAAACCGACACGAAGCCAACGACCGAAGCGGTCACAATGTAGAGAATGCCGATATCCTTGTGGTTTGTGGACATGAACCAGCGGGTGAAAAAGCCGCTTTTCTCCTGATGCGGGTCTGCGTGGGCGGTTGTGTCTGCCATGGCGGTCCTCTTGGCGAAGGTTCCAGCTAATTGCTATTGGCGCATCCGCGACGAACGGACTCTGCACCCATTTAAATCAGCCGTGTCGGATTCTCAACATCGTTGTTTGTCGTGAAGGATGCCCATGACCAAGTGTAGAACACTAACCAATCCTTGGTCCCCGATAATGTTCAGATGAATGCGAGCAAGCCGTTCGAACATCAAGAATTGGCAATCTGATGTCTATCCGGCGCGAACACCACTTCGAAATGTTGCCTTAGGGCCCTGTCCATCTCGTTCATGGACACTTTCAGCCCCATGTCGGCAAGACTGGTTACCCCATGGTCCGCAATCCCGCAGGGAACAATGCCCGAAAAATGATCGAGGTTGGGGGCGACGTTCACCGAGACCCCATGCCACGTGATCCATTTCCGAACCCTGATGCCGATTGCCGCGATCTTGCCTTCACGGCCGTTCTCGCGATTTACCACCCAAATTCCGGTTCGTCCGGCCTTGGACTCCCCCCTGACTCCGAATTCGCCCAGAGCATGCTTCAACCAAGTTTCCAGATCACGGGTGAATTTTCGAATGTCCCGCTCCCGCCGGTTCAAATTCAACATCAAGTATACGACTCGCTGGCCTGGCCCGTGGTAAGTGTATCTTCCGCCGCGCCCTGCCTTGTAAACCGGGAAGCGGTCGGGTTGCGTGAGCTCCTTGCCATCCGAACTGGTTCCGGCCGTGTAAATGGGTGGATGCTCGAGCAACCAAACTGCCTCAGACGCCTTGTTAGCCGAGATCTTGTCCACGCGTGACTCCATTGTTCTCAGAGCGAGCGCGTATTCCACGGGATGTTGCGAGTAAACCCATTCAACCATGCGAACTGCTACCAGTCCTGCATGAAATGAACAAGAAATCTGGCAAATCGAAAAACGATTCAAGGGAGATTTCCTTCAAACTGACAAACTTGCTGCGGGCTTCAGATTCTTGCTTCATTTTTTTCAGCGTGTCGTTTATAGGGCTAGACGCCAATATCGCGGTCGTGGCGGAATTGGTAGACGCGCAGCGTTGAGGTCGCTGTGGGGTAACACCCGTGGAAGTTCGAGTCTTCTCGACCGCACCAAAGCCAAAGCGCAGCACAATAAGACCTGTGGGCGTGAGTGTTGCAGACCTGCGTCCGAAACTCCGAGAGAGTATCCCTTTGGACCGCAACTCCGCTTTGAAGGCGTAGTTGCCGGTGGCCTTGTCGGTGAAGCGTCAGCCCACGACAACAATCCATGCTGATGCGGTTAGAACGGATATGCCCGTGCTGGCAAGAATCGCACTGGCCGCCACGCGCTGAGCGCCCGCGTACATGCTGGCAAAAATGTATGCATTGATTCCTGGTGCCATTGCCGCAAGCACAATGACACTTCTTGACGAGTGCAGATCCATTTCGAGGAACTTAACCGACACAAGCCAGGAAATGGCGGGGTGCACCAGAAGGGATAGTGTGCAGACCAAAGCGATTGCCCTGACATCTCCTTCGGGACGATATTGGACCAAGACACCGCCCAGTCCAAACAACGCAGCCGGCAGCGCTGTGCGTGCGGCCATGTCGAGAGCGTTGCCGACGACGGATGGAATCGGAACGTTCAGGAGATTGAACAGGAACCCTAAAAATATGCCCACCATTATCGCGTTTCGAAACATTGCTTGCAAAACTCTTCGCGCCGTGTCCGAGGCGCTTGCCCCTTGGTTTATCAGCAGTTCCATTGAAGTTATGCCTACGAGGTAGCAAAACGGTGCGTGCAGAGCGACAATGGCATAACTGCTGGACAGTGACATCTCTCCGTATGCACGGCCAACGATTGAAAGCCCGATCAGTACCGTATTTCCGAACATCGCGGAGAAGCCTATGACAACAGAGTGCTTGGCACTTCGCCCAAACAGGTAGCGGGCACCGAGCACTCCCAGAATGAAGCAGGCGATGGACCCAGTGTAGAACGAAGCGAAGAGCTCGGCATCGATACCCATAGAGAGATCGAGGCCTGAAATTGCCCTGAACAGAAGGCAAGGCACAGCGAAGCCCTGTGCGAAACGCATCAACCCCGAAATGTCCTTGCTTGTCAGTATCTTGCGCCAGACTGCAAGGTATCCGGCGCCAACGATCAGGAATACCGGGAGAGTTACATCAAGAAGAACATGCAAGTCAGATCTCGTAGTCGATCGTGAGTCCGTCGTACGCAGGTTCGACGTTGGGCGGCGTCGCGTCCATTACATGATCGTAATCTAGATCGATGTGCATGTTGGTAAGGATAGCCCGGCGCGGCGCGGCCGCCTCGATCCACCGCAGAGTTTGGTCAAGGTGGGTGTGAGACGGATGAGGGCGGCACCTGAGAGAGTCGACAATCCAGCAATCGAGATCTGAAACGGCGAGCCAGGATTCTGGAAGCAGGCCGGACACGTCAGGCAGGTAAGCCAGATCAAGGATTCTGAACCCATTGCTCAAGATTTTGCCGTGCTCCACGCGAAACGATTTAAGAACAATGTCCCCGCCGTCTCCTTCGACGGCAATCTCGTTCCCCATTTGTTTAAGGTTGAGTATCGGGGGATAGTCGCTTCCGTCGGGTCGCTCAAACGCATAGCCAAATCTCGTCAGAAGTGCGTCCCGGGTTTGATCGTCTGCCCAAACATCAAGACGGCTCTCTTTATTGTGGAAAATCATCCTCAGATCGTCAAGCCCGTTCACGTGATCTGCGTGTTGATGAGTGTAGACCACGCCGTCTAGCAGGCCGACACCCGCAGCCAGCAACTGTGCGCGGAGATCCGGAGAGGTGTCAATGAGAGCCCTTGTTGTACCATTCGCATCGATCCGCTGAACCAAAAGTGAGCAGCGTTGGCGCCGGTTTTTGGGGTTTGAGGAATCGCACGCTCCCCATTTCCCTCCAAGTCGAGGAACTCCGCCGGATGAACCGCACCCAAGTATCGTGAACCGCATCAAGGACATGCTACGCGGCTTTAGTGGCGTTGTAATGGGCCTTGCACTTGGGAAACAGGCGGTCAAAGTTTTCGGTGGTTTTTTGGGCAAAAGTCGCGTAGTCGACTCCAAAGATTTCAGCGCCAGCTTTTGCAATCAATGCCACATAGGACGGTTCATTGCGCTTTCCGCGATGGGGTGGGGGCGCCAGATACGGAGCGTCCGTTTCCAGCAAGACTCGATCCAATGGCACCTCCGAGAAGATGTCGCGCAACGATTGCGCACTGCGGAATGTCACTATTCCGGACATCGATACATAAAATCCGAGGTTGATTGCCAATTTGGCCAAGTCAGGGCCTGATGAGTAGCAATGCATGACTCCAGTGAATGGCCCGCTTTCCATTTCGGTGGCCAACAGGCTTGCAATTTCAAAATCGGCGTCGCGCGAGTGGAATATTACCGGCAAGGAGGTTTGCCGTGCGGCCTCGATGTGCTCGGCGATGCTGGCACGCTGTTCGGACGCCGTTTTTGAGCTGTAGTGGAAATCAAACCCCGTTTCGCCAATTGCCACCATCTTCGGGTGCGACGCATGGGCAACAATTTCCTCGACTCCGCAACACGGTTCCATGTGCGCCTTGTGCGGGTGTGTTCCCAGTGCGAAGAACACATTCTCGAATCTTTCCGCTATCCGAATGGTTGCCTCAGATTTGGCAATCTCGGTACAGATGGTCAGCAGGCGCGTGACACCCGCTTCAGCAGCACGCTCTAGAACCTCGTCGCGGTCCTGATCGAATGCGGAAAAATCCAAGTGGCAGTGGCTGTCGACTATTTCAGGCAGATTGCGCATCAGGCTTGCAGGTACATGACTTTAGCGGCAGTTCGATCAACTTTCGCAAGCATATCATGCATTACCGAAAATGGGTCAATATTGACCTCTCTCGATCCCGATGCAATTCGAGATAACTCGTCGTGTGCCATTGCCCACGAGCGCGAGGCCTCTAGATTTCCGCAAAGCCGTTCTGACAGCTCCAACTCTCCTCGCGCGGCTTGAACGGGAAACATTCCAAAAGCACCGTGCAGCGCCAGTCTCTCCAAAAGCCGCAACAAGAGCTGGATTGCTGTTTCGAAGTGCCCTTCGTTCTCCTTTCCGTCGCAACTAGAGGCAAACTCGATCACTTTATGTCTCGGAATTCCGGGAGCTTTCGAGATCAATTCTATCAAACGAGTGTATGTTTCCAGACCGTCACTTTCGCGCAACCTCAGGGCATCGCCCACAGAGCCGCACGTCAGCTCGACCATGCTGTCGATCTCCGCATCGGAGACAGTGCCCCCAGCCTGTTTCATCGCCTTGACCAGGTCCGGTTTGGGAAGTGGCTTGCACTTCAATGTTCGGCAACGGCTCCTGATTGTAGGAAGCAAGCATGAAGGGGAATGGCTGATCAGAAAAAAGTATGAATTTTCGGGTGGTTCCTCAAGAACCTTAAGTACTGCATTGGAGGCGCTCGCGTTCATTTCGTCGGCGGAATCGACTATGACCACACGCGGGAGCCCGTCGGCCGATGTCAATTCGAAAAATGTCTTCAGTCCACGAATCTCGCCTACCGTGATGAATTTTCTAAGTCGCTTTGATTTCCCGTCGTAGGGGCGACGAACCAACCTAATCCCCGGCTCCGAAAGCGCGATCATTTGTCTAGTGACAGCATGACCCTCGGGAACGTCAAGGCAATCTCGGGGCAAGCCGGCTGACACACCGTTGCCTTCAGCCCGCATTTTCGCGTCAATCAGCATGTATCTGGCGATTCTCCAAGCGAGCGTCGCCTTTCCAATCCCTCGTGAACCCATTATCAGCCAAGCGTGGTGCAACCTCCCGGCTCTGCACGCGGTCAAGAACGTGGCCTCTGCTTCGGATTGCCCGAAGAGTGCCATGGTTTCCCGAGGATGGCGCGCACTCCCGGCCCGATCGGATTCTAGAATGTCCTCTTGGCTCACGAGAGCATCTTTAGGGTTTCCGAAAGCAACAGTTCAGAGACTCTGCTCTTCGTTTGTGATGCATCCACCAATCGACATCGCTCTGGGTCCTGTCTGGCAATGTCCCTGAATAGTCCACTTGCATCATGCGTTGTGGCTCTTACAATCTTCAGGCGCCAGTCGTCTTCGATTCTGTGCCGCCGACGTTCGGTCGCTAACGAATCCGCCAAATCCAAGACAAAAGTTAGATCGGGATTCAAACCTATAAAGCGCTCGTGTAGCCGATCGATAATTGTGCGATGCTCTCTGCCTTGGTACACTCTCGTCGAATCCAGAAACCGGTCGCAAACAACCACTGCCCCTGAATCAAGCGCCGGACGGATGACTTTCTCGATATGATCGCGCCTAGCGGCAGTGAACAGGAGTATCTCAGTGTGCCGTGAAATATCCCTGTGGTGCTTACCCTTCAAAATTTGCCGGATTGCCTCCCCGCATGGTGAACCGCCCGGTTCCCTAGTTCGCACGACCGGGATATCATGCATCCCCAATTTTTCAGCAAGCAATCTTGCTTGCGTAGACTTTCCAGATCCATCGATGCCTTCAATGGTGACGAACGTGCCTCTTGAAATCATCGGGTGAGTGAAAGCCCGAATTCGAGTAACCTCTTCAGGAGGGTCTGTGCGGCAACTTGCATCCGGACGCCAAATCCGCCTTGCTCAATCGAGCTTGCTGCCACCAGCGGTACCGATATTTCCTTTTCTAGCCCGCCGACACTGACGACAAGCCTTCCAACCATCGTGCCGTTATCTACAGGTGCTTCCACGATGCCATCGAACACCGCGCTTGCCTCGATTGTTCCGTCCCCGAACACTGGTTGCGGCACAATCAGATCATCCTCAACGGTTGCGCCGACGGTTCGTTGGTCCCCGAGCCAAACGGGTGCGTCCAAGACGATTTCGTCCTTCTCGAACAACTTCACACTCTTGAACTGCCTGTAGTACCAATCGACGTAGCGCTGGGCTTCGTATGTTCTCTTTTGCGTGTTTGATAGCCCCATCATTGCGAACACAACCCTTCGGTTGTTTCGAACCGCTGATCCCACGAGGCCATAGCCAGCATCGCTAGTGTACCCAGTCTTCAGCCCGTCCGCTCCCAAATCGAGTTTTAGCAATGGATTCCGATTGAAACGGTTCGCGGGGGCTCGGTTACGAAACTCAAACTCGGTTTCTGCAAAATAGTGGTAGTATTGGGGAAACTCACGGACGAGTTGTCCCGCCAAAGCCACGAGGTCCCGTGCGCTCATCTTTTGATCTGGGTGGGGCCACCCGTTGGAGTTGACGAACACAGAACTCGTTAGGCCCAACTCTTTCGCACGTGCGTTCATCAGATTTGCAAATCCAGCCTCAGTGCCGTCTGGAGAGAGGGTTTCGGCAAGAACGACGCACGCGTCATTCCCGGACAGAACCACAATTCCTCTGATCAGGTCCTCGACGGAAACACGGTCGGTCGTGTTCAAATACATGGTCGAACCTTTGTAGGACACGGCATGCTGTGAAACTGCGAGCGTGTCTGTCAACTGCATCCTGTCGTCTTCAAGTGCTTCAAAGACCATTTTCAAGGTCATGAGCTTGAGCATAGACGCCGGCGGTAGGGGCAAGTCCGCGTTTTTCTCCATAAGCACGACACCCGTTTCGTGGTCCACGATGATTGCGGACCTTGCCTCCGTTTCAAGGGCACGGGCGGTACAGGAGTGGAGCGCGAGCCATGACAAAAACACAAACAGTGCAACTAGCGCACGTTTCATTTTCTTTCCTCGAAGTTTTGTACGATTCCAAATCTACATTAAGCTGTATAAATAAAGAAGGTTCAATTCGTGATTTGCATGTGCATGTGGTGGGATGCCGGGAGTTTCAGAAGGTTGTGTTATGGACAGCAAAGAGTTCCAGGAGCGGCTTTCAGCGACCGGTGGGCTGACCGACGCAACATCTAGGGATGGGGTGGGGTGTACGCAACCTGATTAAGACTGTTGCGAAAGCAGGCGTTCTCCACTGCCCGTCGTCCCATAAACCGGGACCGCGCCGCCCTGAATAGCCGCTTCAGGGCGGCGAAGGTTTGCTCCACGAAGCCATCCTCGTCGGTGCGCACAAATCCCTTGCAGCCGAAGAGGCAGCGACTGCCCTCTTCAGCCACCGGCGGGGTAACAACCTTCAGGTCGCACTCTTGCAGTTGGCTGTTGACTTCGGACAGAAGCGCCGCGTCGAGACCGAGCAGCACAGGCAGCCGACGGACAGCATGAAGTCGATGCGCACCGTCATGGCGCGCTCGAAGTTCCCGGTCCGACAGCGAATGCCACTGGCCGAGGAGGAGAACCTGGACCATCGGGTCGACATCGCAGCGGCGCGTCCCAGGCGCGACCGCACGGGCCGAGGACTGCCGCCAAGCGCTACCAGTTGATCCGGGCACCGACCTTTCTCAGGGTGCTGCCCCGGTCCACGCGCTTGTCCGCCACCGTCATGAAGAAATCCACCGTCCTCTCCTTCAATCGAACATCAAAACAACGGCTTGTACAGATTTCAGTGCGACATGTCAAGAGCCGAAGAGGTGCATTTCGCAACAGTCTTTGATAGTGGCTGACATGCCTCGCGGCCATAGGAGGTCGTCTCAGTGGCGCTGGTCCGGAATCATCTTTTCAAGATGCATCGTAGTGCTTTTAAACGATCACCCTTATATTTTGACCTAATTGAACAGGCTAAATGCAAATCAGAAGATAGGTTCGGGGTCCATAGCCGGGCCATTCAACTTTCCAGAACAGCGCTCAAAAATGACGGTCCGCAACTCAAATTAATGCAAGCTCTTGACAATACGATTAACCTACTTTTACCAACAAACTGCCGGAAGACATTCTCAAGAAGGATCAAGAGAATTCAATGGCTGCTTCGAGTTTTCCTGAAGTTTGCCTATAAAGGATAAGCGTGCCGGAGGGGTGACAGAGTGGACGAATGTACCGGTCTTGAAAACCGGCGTGGGGGCAACTCCACCGTGGGTTCGAATCCCACCCCCTCCGCCAGAAATCTGGACAGTCAGCAAAGCGTTGCTTGCTTGACAATCTGGGTCAAATCGCTACGCCGCAATTCCGCGAAGCATGTGAGATCGCCTGCAGGAGCGGTTGCATTGGGCTGGATCTGCTGATGGAAGCTTCCAAGTTGCATGCCCAAGCTATAGGCATCGGTAAATCGACTTGGAATCAGTCCCTGCGGCACATCGGTGCCGACCTCCCCGTAGCGCTCTGCGTGCTCGACTGCAATCACTCGCATCCCACAACTTCCGTGATAAACGTCGGCGGGACCCTAACTGGAATGGCAAGGCGTGCGCAGCGCGGTGAACTTCATCTCGAACTCTCAATCAATGCGCTTGTGAGGCCGGTGCGGATCCCGACATTGCGAACGGTGCTGGACTAGGGAACCTCTGAATATAGCCTGATTTTGGGCGTTGCATTGCGCATCCGGTTTTGACGCGCCTGCTGTTTTGCGCCAGACGCCTTTTTTTGGGGGATCCTGACATGCAACGCCTTCAGCAATTGACCTTTGCCAGCCTCCAATGCGATCGCAAGAAGCGCAAGACGCGCCGCGAGATCTTTCTGGAGCGGATGGACAGCCTGATCCCCTGGGAGCGCCTGGAGGCCCGCATTGCGCCGGTGTATCCGAAGGGCGGCCGCAGGGGGCGACAGCCGTATCCGCTGTCGGTGATGCTGCGCGTGCACTGCGTTCAATTGTTTTACAACCTGAGCGACCCGTTGATGGAGGACCAGCTTTACGAGGCGGAGAGCATCCGGCGCTTTGCCGGGGTGAGTCTTGAGAAGGTTCCGGACGAGACGACGATCCCGAGTTCCGCCATCGGCTGGAGCGCCACGGACTGGCGCACCTTCTGTTCGGGAGATCAGGGATCACCTGGCCGAGCGGGGGGTTTTGCTGAAGAAGGGCACCATCGTTGACGCCACCATCATTTCGGCGCCGTCGTCGACCGGGAACGAGAGCAACGCCCGCGATCCGGAGATGACCAGACGACAGAAGGGGAACCAGTGGCATTTCGGGATGAAGCTGCACGTCGGCACCGACCCCGGGGAACTGGTGCACCATCTGGAGGGAACCCGGCCGCCAACGTTCACGACCTTGACCGCCTTCGGGTCGGCTTCTGCTCGGCGAGGCAGGCAGCAAGTCTGGGGTGACTCTGGATACCGCGATATCGGCAAGCGGGCGGAGCATCGCGCATCGCGATGTTTCGTGGCAGATTGCCATGCCCCCGAGCAAGCGCCGGACGCTGGCGCCTTCTTGGCAGCGCCGCGGCCAGGGCGTTGAGAAGGCGAATGGCCCGGGTGCGGGCGCGGGTGGAGCATCCGTTCGGCGGATCATCAAGCGGCGTGTTCGGCTACGACATGGTTCGGTATCGGGGTTTGGACAAGAACGTGCAGCGGCTTGCGCTGCTTCCGGGCTGGTCTCGAACCTGATGATTGAACGCAGCCGCACCTGTCAGTGACAAGGGAGAAGTGTGTCCGGAATTTGCCGGCATCGGCCCTGCAGGGGCTGAACCGGCGGCCGTTTCGCTCCGAAAGCTCGCGCATTTGCGGCTTCCGGACCGCCGAAAACCGACCGGTGCAGCCGGGAAGGGCAAATTCCGCAGCAAACCCCAAAAAAAAACCCTCCAAATCAGAGGTTCCCTAAGCGCTGGAGAGCCGGCGAAATCCGCGACACGCAGGCGGGAGGAGATCGGAAAGCGCACCGAGGCGGCTGCTGGCGGGTAACGGCGAAACTCGATGCACCGACGGCCGTCGACGCAGAAAAAGGCCCGCAGCAATGCGGGGCTTTCCTGTTTCCCGTCAATGGATCCAGGTGCTCCTAGCCGAGTGACAGCCGGAATCGGGTCGCAGAGCCGCCACAATGACCATGGATTGACGAAATCCCCAGCTTGGGGCAATCCAACCCCAAAGCCCCTGACGGGAAAAGGGACGCGAAAACGGCGCACTGGCCAACCGCGTTTGCTTGACAGTCGCGCCGACGGCGACGACATTTGCGAAGGCAAGACGCGAAAGACGGGAAAGCGCAAATGACCGGGGACAAAATCGAATGGCCGCACCTGTCCAAAGTGAACCTCGACGAACTTGAGATCTTCACGCAAGGCGGCAACCGCGGACTCTCCGAAATTTTAATTGACCTGCAGGAGGCGCTGGACAAGTTTGCCCAGCGGCTAGCCATGCTGAAGCGTCGCGTAGACGACTCACTTGACTGGGAGCCGGCGAAAGATCTGGTGCTGGTGTTCCATGCGGCGCCGGGCGCGGGCAAGACCGCCCTGCTCAAGCGAATCGAGGCAATGAAGGTCTCGCGGACAATCACGATGCCTGCATCTGCCCTGCACGCGCCGCTGGAGGGGTTTCTTGCGGAGGTGACCAAGCGCTTGCCCGACTCGAAAGTCGTCAGAAGGCTGTGGGAGCGGCAGCCTGTCGTCACCGGCATTCAGGCCATGTCGTTCGGTGTCAATTTCCAGCCAGCGGCGGAGGGATCAGCCGAAAAGACCCGCCATCAGCAAGACGCGCGGTGGCGGAGATGGCACCGCAGGCCGCGCAAAACTTCAGGGACAATCTCGAACTGCTGAACGAGGCAACGCATGTCCTGCCAGTCTTCCCGGTGTTTGCCGGCCTTGCCGAAAGCGGCGACCTACTGCGCAAGGTCGGCTGCCTGACCAGGCTGAACTACGACGCAGAAATCACCTAGTCGCGCTTTGACGACACGACTCAGGCCGAGTTGCTGGGCCGGGGCCATGGTTCGTGACTGCCAAGGCTGGCCGATGCACTGCCGACACTTTCTGCTGTCCTTGGGACAGGGGATCAAGGCCGCAGACTGGCGTCCCGAGGCTACTGCCCTCGACGCGGTGCGGAGCGAACCGCTGGACCGGCACACCGATCCGAATGCGCAGGCCAAGACCCTGCACGCCACCGACATCCGCGGCCGCACGCCGCTGGTCCTTGGAGCCAAATCCGGCGTGTTCGCGCTCGCGGAAGCGGAGGCACCGCTGCCGGAAAGGCTGCGCGACCGGACGCAAAATACGCTCTCCGGTCTGTCGGCCATAGTCCTGCTGCCTCTGTCTGAGAAAGTGTCGCCGAATCCCATCAAACTGCCAGTCTTCGTTTGCCTCTTGTAGATGGCTTCAAAAGGCTGTTGCAAAATGCACCCTTTCAGCCATGGACATGTCGCGTCGAAAAGGCCGCAAGCACTTGTTTCGACTTCAACTGAGAGAGGCCGATGGATTTCTCATGACGGTGGTGGTGGAACTGACCTTCAAGGTTGATGACATAAAACCTGATCAAGGTGACCAGCCGGATCGATCTGGCCACGGCCTGAGGACCGGAGCTTGTCCCGAACCCGCGTCTGCGGACGCCAAGACCGCTACCGGAAAGCCTCCCCAACTCTCATCGGCAACCGCTAGGCACGCAACCAGCTTCGGAAATCGCAATGCAGAGCCAAATGCCAGCTTTCGTAACGGTCTTTTCAATGCTAAGGCAATACCATCGCCATAGATCAGTGAGGTAAGAATCTGCTGTAGAGTTGCGCGTGGCGTGTTTCCAAACGATCTTTTCAAAATCAAGGACATGTTCGAAGTATTAGTGGCGGCTATGATCCTAACATCGAACAAATTTTTGCGCTTTTTCGTGCTCAAATACGCTGGCAAAAAGGGATTAGTCAAGTTGCAAGACGCCGGGCTGAAATCGCACCACGGACTCTGAGTGTCGAGCGAATTCGAGGTTCAAGTCACGTGAAGAGTTTCTGACCCATGGTCGTTGTGACTTCGTTCGCTCTCACTGACGTATGAGGGGATCTATGAAGATTGGGTTTATTGGCTTGGGTAATGTGGGGGGAAAGCTCGCCGGAAGCCTCCTGCGGAACGGTTTCGATCTGAGCGTTCACGACATTGATCGAATCCGGGTCGACGATTTCGTTCGGAAAGGTGCTTCCGCTGCGGAATGTCCGGCAGAGCTTGCGGATGCGTGCGATATTACGATTACCTGCTTGCCGAGTCCCTCTGCAAGCGCGACCGTTGTCTCTGGCAAGGATGGCCTGCGGGACGGCATTTCATCAGGCAAGATTTGGTGCGAAATGAGCACGACGGACGAACGGGAGGTGAGGCGGCTTGGCGAGAAAATTCGGGAGCTGGGCGCATTGCCGGTCGATTGCCCGGTTTCAGGCGGTTGCCATCGGGCTGCGACTGGCAACATCGCAATTTTTGTTGGTTGCGACCGACCTGTATTCGAGCGAATTTTCCCTGTCTTGAAAGCGATGGGAAGACGGATCCTTCACACCGGACCACTTGGGTCGGCTTCTGTACTCAAGGTAGTGACAAACTACTTGGCCTCGGCAAATCTCGTTAGCTTGTGCGAGGCACTTGTGACCTCGAAACTAGCGGGAATGGACCTTCGAACCACCTACGAGGCCATCCGGATATCGTCGGGCAACTCATTTGTTCACGAAACCGAGAGTCAAGTTATTTTGAACGGAAGTCGAAACATCAATTTTACAATGGACTTGGTGGTCAAAGACCTTTCGTTGTTTCAAGCCGTGGCGAAGGAGGTTGGTGTTGCATTGGAATTGTCACCACTGCTGATAGACATCTTCCGCGATGCCGAAAAAAGATATGGTGGAAGGGAGTGGTCACCAAACGTAATTCGGCGGCTAGAGGAGCAGTGCGGCATGGAGGTGCGTACGGTAGGATTTCCCGCTGAAATTGTCGATGATGAATCGGAGGTATCTGGCTACGAAGTCATTCCGTAAAAGATACCCGACTGGTCACATCTGAATCGCGGTCCGGGTTCGGTGCTGGAGGCTTCGATGCCGATCTTTGGCGCGGAAATTGTGTGCGCAGTCATAATTCTCGCGTTCCCGGGGTTGACCCCTTGGTTTCCTTGCCTTTTGTCGGGCTGATACTTCCTAATTGATCAATCAAGGATGTGCGATGGCGTTAGGGGCCAAAATCACGGCAGGACGCGCAATTTTTGATCGCCTGAAGGTTTTAGGCGTTGATTTTGTTTTCGTAAATTAAGGCACGGACTTTCCTCCGATCATCGAGGGCTTGGCCGCGGCCGCTGTCGAAGGCGTGGACCTCCCTGACGCAATCGTGGTTCCGCACGAGCACGTGGCAATGGGAATGGCCCACGGGTACTTTCTCATGACCGGTCGGTCGCAGGTTGTGATGTTGCACACCAATGTTGGGCTTGCAAATGGCGCTACCGGGGCTATCAACGCGGCTTGCGAGAACATTCCCATGCTGCTTATGTCCGGGCGGACTCCGACGATGGAGGCAGGGCGGTTTGGCGCAAGGACTGTTCCTATTGGCTGGGGCCAGGAAATGCGCGATCAGACTGCCATTGTGCGAGAGTCATGCAAATGGGATTATGAACTTCGCTTTCCAGAACAAATCTGCGAACTCGTGGATCGAGCATATGCGATAGCGAATTCCACGCCGAAGGGACCGGTCTACCTGTCATTGCCGCGCGAGATCTTGTGCGAATGGATACCGGCGTGCGACACAATCGAGTTTCCGAAAATGCGCTCGTTCGAATCGGTTGGAAATCCAGAAAGTATCGAGATTGCGGCTGATTGGATTGCAAAGGCAAACGCTCCCGTCATCGTCGCCCAGCGAGGCGCAGGAGACGCTGCGAGTTTTGCTGCCTTCTCCGAAATGGTCGCGGATTGGGGGATACCGGTTTCATCTTGGTGGGCGACGGCATTGGCAATTCCCACCGACCATCCGTGTCATGTTGGTTCGGAACACGAAAGCTGGCTGGCGAATGCCGACCTTGTAGTCGTGTTGAATTCGCTGGCACCGTGGTGGCCGGACAAGCATAAGATTTCGCGAAGTGCTCGCGTCATCAACATTGGTCCGGATCCAATATTCTCTAGATTTCCAGTCCGCAATTTTCGATCGGACCTGACGATTTCGGGCGAACTCTCGCTTTCGATTCTTGCCCTTGCGCGCGCTATGAAGAACCGCTTTGCTTCTGGTGCGGCGATCACGAAGCGCCAAGATGCTCTTGATCGGCACTCCGCCGAACTTCGTCGACGCTTCGACAGGTCAGCCCGACCAGGTGGGGTTCCGGGAATATCCAAGGCTATGGCTTCCAAGGTGTTAGGGGACGCCTTGGAAAATATTGATTCTAGTGTGTTTTCGGAACTCGGTGCTGTGCTGGGTCCCTTGAAGAGGTCGGAGCACAACTCGTGGTTTCAGGAGCCGCATTCGGACGGCCTCGGCTGGTCTTTTCCGGCCGCATTGGGTGCCAATCTAGCGGATCCCGACCATCTCTGCGTCGCGACTATGGGCGACGGATCCTACATGTTTGCCAATCCTGTCGCCTGCCACTAGATTGCAGAGTCTCTTAACCTTCCGATTCTGATCGTTGTGCTGAACAACGAGGAGTGGGGCACAGTTCGCCAATAAGTGGTTCAACTCTATCCAGAAGGTCACGCTTCGCAAGCAAACCGAATGCCTCTGACCTCTCTCTCACCGACTCCCGATTACACGTTGGTGGCAAAAGCCAGCCGTGCTTGGACCGCTCGCGTGTGTGAACCCGATGAGATTGGCAACGCTAGACGCCGCCATTCGGGTTGTGACGAAGCAACGTCGTCAAGCATTTCTTGAGGTAAAGATTCAATAGGACTAGATCTTAGTGGATTCTTTCTGTCGTATTGCTCTGCCAGATGGGCCTTTCCCTGCAGCGAATAGGGAAGATATACGGCCAAGTGTGTCATTCGCGATGAAATCAGACGACCGGCGGTGCTTGCAGTGGACCGTCGCCGACAGGACCAACTGCAGAAACAGGTGTGGCGACGAACACCATCTTGCTCAACGACTAGGGTCTGGGCACCATAACGATTGCTAGAAGCTTGTCCGAGCATTAAGCTAAGTGATTGGTTCTGCATGTTTTGTATTTTCGAAAAAAAGCTTATATATTTTAATAGGTTAGTATAGCATACTCGGATATGCTCGTCGGCAAGAAGCTGGCAGCGTTTGGGAAAGTCGACGAAATTGTGAGGTCGATCAAAAAACCGTTGCGAAAGCGGGCATTTCGCAACGGTCTTACAGAATCAATTGCCTAACCAATGCTCAGACAGGCTCCCACGGAGCAGTTGAACTGAATGCAATCCATGATCTCAGCAAGAAAACTCGGCTGCAAAAGTCAGGAATGCCTTGAAGCATCGTGGACTCAAGCCTTGGCAACCAACGATGTCGGGAAGTCAGTAGGGTAGGCCAGTATAGTTCTCAGCCAGAGCCCGACGTGCTACCGGTGAGTCGTTCAAATATTCAAATTCGCTGTCCTGTATACGCCTGTCGAATCCGCTCCGGTCCGGAAAATTGTGCAATAGCGTCGTCATCCACCAGCTGAAGCGCATCGCTTTCCACACTCTTGCAAGTGCTCGCTCGGAATAGTTTTCAAGGCAGGACGAGTCTCCAATCTGGTAGTGGCCCGATATTGCCTCGGCAAGATAGTGCACGTCGGATGCTGCGAGATTCAATCCCTTCGCTCCGGTTGGCGGAACGATATGCGCGGCGTCTCCACACAAAAAAAGCCGTCCATGTCTCATTGGCTCACACACGAAGCTTCTAAGCGGAGCAATCGACTTTTCGATGACCGTTCCTACTTCAAGGCTATCCGAGACCTGACTCGGCAACCTGCGTCTGAACTCGTCCCAGAATTGCTGATTGCTCCATTGTTCCGCACAGTCGCTCGAGTCCACTTGGATGTAGTATCTTGAGAGTGTTGGGGTTCGCATTGATGCGAGCGCAAATCCTCGCTTGCTTCTGCAGTAGATCAATTCATTGTGGACTGGGGCAGATTCGGAGAGAATGCCCAGCCATCCGAACGGATAGACCCGCTCAAATTCTTTCCGCAGACGTGATGGAATCGAGTTTCGACTTACCCCATGAAACCCGTCGCAACCCACGACGAAGTCGCAGTCGATGCGGCACGCGCGCCCATTCAGTGCGTAGGTGACAAAAGGCGACTCCGAGAACACGTTATGAACCTGGACACCTTCGGCTCCGTGCAAAATTGGCATTTTGTCGGCGTCGAGCACCTCGTATAGATCCTTCGTGATTTCGGTTTGCCCGTATACCATGACAGTTTGGCCGATTGCTGCCGCGAAGTCGATCCTGAATATGCTTTCGCCACTTGCCATGAAGACACCGTCGTGAACGAGACCCTCTTGGTCCATGCGTTTGCTGACTCCTGCTGCACGGAGTTGCTCCACCGTTCCCCACTCCAAGAGTCCGGCTCGGATGCGGGAAAGGACATGGTCCCGTTGCTGACGCTCGATAATGGCCGATTCAATTCCGACTTGGGAAAGTCTTCGCGAGAGCAACAGGCCAGAAGGTCCCCCGCCGATTATCGCTACCTGTGTTCGCATAGATTTCCTGCCAAGTTGTGTTGGGAGGGCAGCTTAGCAACATCTAATAATTGGTTACGGGTCTGGGAACAAACATTCCTAGCAGTTCGATCGCGTTTCATTTTGCTATTTCGCATTCCGTAGGCATAAAATATTGTGATGTAATGTTCCCTTCATATGGAAGATCATGCATATGAACAGCGGGTGGTTTCGCGGCGCCCTGAACATAAGGCCTTCGAAGCTTCTCGGCATCGCCGCCAAAGGTCTCGCTCAGGCGGTTCAATTTCGTCAACTCGGTGATTGACCGTCCCCGAGAGCCTGCCTCGCCATGCCATGGCCAAAACATTCATGCATGCGTTTCATGAATTGAACCTTTGTCTTTCCGGTTGCACTGGCGATTCTCGTTCATTGCGACGTCGAGCGTCCGGTGCAACGAGTTCTCGATCAACCAGTGCGACCGACGTACGCAGAAAGCGCTCCGGCTTCAGTTCTGCACGCATCACGCAATGATGCGTTTTCACTGTGACCGTGACTCGGAATCTTGCGCCTGTGCTTCATAAAACAGCTCCCTGATGTATGAGCATCTCTTTAGGTCGGCACATCCACCGCCATTAGAAATAGCGCAAGGGAGAACGATGTTCAGCATCTCTTGAAGGTCGTGACGCAGAGCGTTGGCGCCTAGAGGATATCAACCAATGCCTTCAAGAACAAGTGAAGACTCCTGCAGGGTACCTGTCTCTGTGTTGTTGTTCGCGGCATGCGGCATCATCGAAAAGAAAGAAAAACCGCAATTTTCAAAGACAATTGTCCTGCATTTTCGCTTCGCGCGGTTGGTGTCAGGACAGCTTGGCGCAAATTTGTCTCTGTTGCAGCCAACTAACCCGAGTTATGGATAAGCTCTGTTTTCTTTTGGAATGCACCGAATGGCGTCTGGCACGACGATTTTGCCGATTTTGACCTTTGGCTGCGCCAGAATGCAGGCAGCCAGACATGACAGGATATGAACAAAGGCATTTGTTGGGGACCGGTGTCGTGTGCGTTCCAATCCCATGCTCGATTTCAGTTTATCGAACAGCGTTTCAATGATGAACCGCTTCCGCAACATGATTTGGTCCAGAATGGGCAGAGGAAAGTTTTTCATGTTGCGGCGAATGCCAGTGATCAGGTGCAGGCCCTGTTGCCGCAAACGCTGGAAAAGCGGCTTCGAAATGCAGCCTTTGTCGCCGAACGCCTTGCCTTCCAACTCGGCAATCATGGTCTCAAGCGGCTTGCGGTCGTCGGTGTTTCCAGGCGTGATCTTGACGGCCATGACCTGACCCTTGTCGTTGATGACCAGATGCAGCTTGAACCCGAAAAACCACCCCATGGTGCTGCGGCCCCGCTTGGCCAGTCCCTTGAAGACCTTGTTCCGGTTGATCCGTGCGTTGTGGCAGACAGCGAGCTTGGCGCTGTCCACAAAATAGATTCCGGTTTCCTCACCGCGAAAGCATTGCATCAAGATGCAAAACGGAACCGGCAAGCGCGGCATCAGGGCGACAAACCGTCCGCAGCTCGGCAGGTCTCCAAAGCGGTCGCGACATTTCCGCTCCACGCCATGGAACCGGAAAGCCTTGAAATGCTTGAAGGGCGAGAGATGAAACAGCACCATGATGAAGAGCCTTTCGCTGAGCGAGAGCTTGCCCGAGCGCGAGCGCTGGCGGCCTGTGCCGATCAGCCGATGCCGCTCCCATTCTTCAAAGGCCTTTGCAAAGTCGTCGAGACAACAGAACAGTGCGATGACAGAGGTGCTCATTGAGGGGATCCCATCCGTTGATTTTGATTGCGGATACAGAATCAGGCCACGCCCGATTTGGGAACCCCCTCACCCCTCTTATCCAGAATTGGGGTCAACTAGGTTTAATGGCTGTTTTCTTGGTGATGGATCGGTGATTCTACAGGTCGTTGCGCTGGCGCCGGCGCATTGCGAGTGGTTGGAATGTCTGTAGGCTCATGTTATCGCCTCGAGGAACTGAAAAATTGTTTGTGAGAGAGCTAAGGCCATGGAAGAATCAAGCCCGCCGTACCGCGCCGACCATGTCGGTAGCCTTCTTCGCCCACAGGAAATAGTGCAGGCAAGGCAGAAGCGGTCCGACGGGGCACTTGCTGCGGAAGAGATTTCGGAGATAGAAGACAGGGCGATTGCAGAGGCGATTCGCAGGCAGCAGGACATTGGTCTTCGTGTAGTGACCGATGGCGAATACCGACGTTCCTTCTGGCATTATGACTTCATGGGAATGTTGACTGGGTTCGAACTGGTTGAAAGGGATGAGGGGATACAATTTTCGGGTGCCAAGCTTCGACCGATCTTTCCCACGATAACCGGAGCCTTGGATTTTCCTGACGACCATCCGATGTTGGAGCATTTTCGATTTGTTTCCTGCAATTCGAGCGTGACGCCGAAAATCTCGATCCCGGGACCAAGTTGTTGTCACTTTAGGGTTGCGCCATCCGATATCCTGCCGGCGAAGTATAAGGACCTAGATCTCCTCTTTGAGGACATTGCAGCGACCTACAGGAAAGCGGTTCGTGCGTTCTACGACGTAGGCTGCCGCTATCTGCAGATGGACGACATTTTCTTCGCATACCTCTGCGACCCAGTTCACAGGAAGGCGAAGGAGGATCTTGGTCAGAATCCGGATTGGCTAATTGACCGGTACGCGATGATGATGAGCGAAGCGATCAACGGTCGCCCGGATGACATGGTTATCGGAATGCACATGTGCAGGGGTAATTTCAGGTCCACACATGCCGCCGCGGGTGGCTATGATCCAGCAGCCGACGCAGTTTTCAACAAAACTGGTGTAGATGTATTTTTTATGGAATACGACACTGAAAGGGCAGGCGGTCTTGGACCCCTTGCTTTCCTGCCGCGCGGTAAGCAACGGGTGTTGCCGGGATTCATTACGACTAAGCGCAGCGAACTTGAGCAGTTGGATGATCTGAAGAGGATGTTTGAGATGGCCTCTCGCTTTGCAGACATTGATCAGCTCGGGATCGCTCCTCAGTGCGGATTTGCCTCTACTGAAGAGGGAAACAAACTGACGCAGGATGATCAGTGGCGGAAATTGGAATTGGTCGTCAAAACTGCAGAAGCTGTGTGGGGAGAGGTGTGACGAGTCCTCGCGACGCCGCTCGGCGAGGCGTGCGGGTTCTCCCGACAGTCGGTTTTTCTGCTCATTTCCACTTGATCGAGCATCCAATCGACGGGACCTGATTCTTCGGGCCCTTTCCCGTTTGCGCAATCATGGTCATTGCCTCATGCAGGTCCCGCTCTGTGTCTTTCGTGACGGGCTGCCGCCCAGCGCTGTCGAGACGTCCCCGAAACTGCAGGCCCAAGTCTGAGTTGAAGCCAAAAAAATCAGGCGTGCACGACGCTCCAAAAGCCTGCGCCACTGACTGGTCCTCGTCGTGGAGGTAAGGGAAAGAGAAGTCCGCATCTCTCGAAAACCGAATCATGTTCTCGAACGAGTCGGCAGGATATGATATCGCGTCATTGGAGCATATGGCGGCTACGCCAATGCCAAGCTGTTGAACTTCCCTAGCCTCGGACACAATTCGGTCAAGAGCGGACACGACGTAAGGGCAGTGGTTGCAGATGAACATTATGAGAGTCCCGTTTGCACCAGCTACCTTACTTAGCGAAATTTTCTCGCCATCGGTCGAAGGAAGAGTAAAGTCCGGTGCATTCCAGCCGAAATCACATACTGGGGTTGTAACCGCCATTCGCGCAGTTCCTTGTTAAACTAGTTCCAATCCATTGGCAGGCGTTGTGATCTTCCCGGCTGGCAATGCTGCCAGATCAAGGAGTCGTGACGATTGCTCCTGCGGTGTCTCATTCAGTCAGTTCCCGAACTTGCGCTTTTGCCGCCGAATCCCTTAACTCCTTAATATTTCTTCGATAGACCGACGGGTCGGCCGAAGTGCCGCCATCGAAGATTGCGGACCCGGCTACGAGAACATCGGCCCCCCTTTCGGCCACAAGAGCGGCGGTATGAACGTTGATACCACCATCCACCTCAACATGGATGGGTCGGTCGCCCACTAGGTCAGCAAGCGCAGCGATCTTTGCGAGCTGGCTACAGATAAATTTTTGTCCGCCGAAACCTGGATTGACTGTCATCACACATATAAGGTCGACCATATCAAGCAGGCTTGCAACCGATTCGGTTGAAGTTGCCGGGTTAAGAGCGACTCCAACCTTTGCTCCGGTCGCTTGGATTGCCTGCAATGTCCTGTGCACATGTGGGCTGGACTCGACGTGGGCAGTGATGATGTCGGCCCCTGCGTCCGCAAATGCCTCGATAAGCGGGTCCACAGGAGAAATCATCAGATGTACGTCCATAACCGTGCTGACGTGAGGGCGAATCGCGGCGCAGACGGTAGGTCCAAACGTGATGTTCGGAACGAAGTGGCCGTCCATCACATCGACGTGAACCCAATCACAGCCTGCGGCCTCGATGGCTTGGCACTCCGCGCCAAAGTCTGCAAAATCAGCGCTTAGTATGGAGGAAGCAATCTTGATCTCCCGATACCGCATGGCGGCTGACTACCTGTTCATTCTGTTTTTGATCAAGTCGTCAACTACTGCCGGTTCGGCAAGCGTGGAAGTATCTCCTAGCGCCTCGTATTCGTTTTCGGCGATCTTGCGCAGAATCCGACGCATGATCTTTCCAGAGCGCGTCTTCGGAAGGCCAGGGGCCCACTGAATAAGATCGGGTTTGGCGATCGGGCCGATTTCGTTCCTGACCCAATTTTTCAGTTCAGCCCTCAAACCGTCAGAGGCGACGACACCTTGGTAAAGGGTCACATACGCATAAATCCCTTGGCCCTTTATGTCGTGAGGGTATCCGACGACTGCAGCCTCTGCCACGTCCCGGTGCGCTACGAGGGCACTCTCAACCTCTGATGTTCCCATTCGGTGTCCGGAAACATTCAGGACATCGTCAACTCGGCCGGTAATCCAGTGATACCCATCGCTGTCCCTGCGGCATCCGTCGCCTGTGAAGTAGTAGCTTGGGTAGGCCTTGAAATATGTATCCATAAAGCGATCATGGTCGCCAAAAATAGTGCGCATCTGGCCAGGCCAGCTATCCTTGATGCAAAGAACTCCTTCGGCCTCGAGTGAATTGATCTCCTTTCCGGACTCCGGCTGCAAGATAGCCGGGACCACGCCGAAGAATGGTTTCGTTGCGGATCCTGGCTTTGTCGGAATCGCACCAGGGATTGGGGTTATCAGATGGCCACCTGTTTCGGTTTGCCACCACGTGTCTACAATTGGACACCGTCCCCGACCGACAACTTCGTGATACCATCGCCAAGCCTCCGGGTTTATCGGCTCGCCCACGGTTCCCAGAATTCGAAGAGAGGACAGGTCGCAGTCGTCAACCCAAGAGTCCCCTTGCCCCATCAGGGCGCGGATGGCGGTGGGGGCCGTATAAAACTGGTTGACCTGATGCTTTTCGCAGATCCGCCAGAAGCGTGAGAAATCTGGATATGCAGGCACCCCCTCGAACATCACTGTCGTGGCGCCATTCGCCAACGGTCCATAAACAATGTAACTGTGGCCGGTGACCCAGCCGACATCCGCCGTGCACCAAAAAATGTCGCCGTCGTGATAGTCGAACACGATTTCGTGAGTAAGCGAGGTATAGACCAAATAACCACCGGAGGTGTGAACGACCCCTTTTGGTTTCCCCGTAGATCCTGACGTGTAGAGGATGAAGAGTGGGTCTTCCGCGTTCATTTCCTCGAAGGTACAGACAGATTCAGCTCCCGCCGACAATGATGAGTAGTCAAAATCGCGTGATTCTGTCCAAGGAACATCTCCGCCCGTCCGCTTAACGACCAATTGTTTCACGTCTTCGGGGCACCGTGAAAGGGCAGCGTCAGCATTTTTTTTCAGAGGTGTCTTTTTCCCACCTCGAGGCGCTTCGTCAGCCGTTATAACAACTTTGGCATCGCAATCCTGAATCCGATTGGCCAATGCGTCAGCACTAAATCCTGCAAAAACCACCGAATGAATCGCACCGATCCGGGCACAAGCCAACATTGCGTATGCTGCCTCGGGGATCATTGGCAGATATATGACTACCCTGTCGCCTCTCTTGACCCCAAGGGAGCGCAGCACATTTGCCATTCGGCACGTGTGGGCATGCAATTCTTCGTAGGAGATGTGGAGCGCAGCGGCCTCGGGTTCATCGGGCTCCCAGATAATTGCCGTTTGATTGCCTCGATCCGCAAGGTGCCGGTCGATGCAGTTGGCGGCAACATTTAGCGTGCCGCCATCAAACCACTTGATCGATACGTCTGGATACAAGAAATTCACGTCCTTAACTGTTGAAAACGGACTAATCCAATCTATTCGCTTTGCCATTTGCTTCCAAAACGCATCTGGATTTGTTGTGGATTGTGAATAAAGTTCCTGATACCTTGACGAATCGATCAGGGCGTTTGCGACGATTTCGGTGCTTGGGGAATAGATTTGTTCCATAGAGTCCCCCTTTTATGATTATGGCAACCCCAATTTTCTTGCCAACTATAATATCTTGTTACTCGATGTTGAACCAATTTTTGTCGAGGTCAAAGCCTGCGGCAGGCTGTCGCAAGCGTTTTCCCAGACGAATTAATAGTCTTGAACTGACTGGACCCAAGTCGGTTCGTTGCTGAATCCATTGGGCTACGTGTCTTCCGAAGGCGAAGCCTCTTGGGAAGTGTGAAGAGTTCTGACATGAGAATGGTCATCCGCGCTGGCACACGATGACCGACTCAATGTTGCCATCGATAAAGTTCGCTGGTGACCAAGCACTGCTGGTTACGTTTGGAAACAGTTACGGGAGCGATATCAGCCGAGCGGTGGCGGCGTTTGATTCAGAAGCAGGAAGATCGTGCCCAGACGGAGTAATAGAACTGGTTCCGACGATTCGCTCGGTTCTAGTTCGCTATGATCCCGCGCGGATCGGTTTTCGGCCCTTGCAGGAATGGTGTGCCGCGCTCATCGAGTCCCGGAACTGGTATGATTCTCCTCCGCCGCTGGGACGAACGAGGTGGCGATTTCCGGCCGAATACGGTGGTGGTGCCGGCCCGGACCTGGAAGAGGTGGCGCGACTGGCGGGTGTTTCGTGCGAAAGGATAATCGAGCTTCATGTCTCTCGTTCGTTGCAGGTGCTCTGTCTAGGATTTTCCCCGGGACTTGCGTATCTCGCTGAGTTGCCCGAAGAATTCAACATACCGCGCCGCAAGGCGTATGATTCCCGAGTTCCTCCGGGATCTTTGCTTGTTGCGAACCGCCAGACCGTGTTGACTGGGACTTCGATTCCAACTGGCTGGCGGCGAATTGGAAAAACCCCCGCTAGGATCTTCCGTCCGTTTGAAAACGATCCATTTCTGCTGTCTCCGGGTGACTCTGTGCAGTTCTTTTCTATGTCGCAGGAAGAAGCACATCGTTGCCAAGAGGATTCGCATTGGAAGGAGGAATTGATTGAGCGGTATTGAAGTGATGATGCTGACGTCCGAAGCTACCGTTCAAGACAAAGGACGCCAAGGTTATCAGCGGTTCGGTGTTTCGGGTGGCGGCGCGATGGATTCGTACGCACTTGTTGAGGGCCAGGCGCTCCTCGGCAATTCCGAGGATGCAGCGGCTCTTGAACTCCCGGCTGTTGGAGGCACGTTCAGGTCGGTCGGTTCAACTACGCTAGCGTTAACAGGTGCCGAGATGGACCTGTTCGTGAACGGAGTTCCACGTCCCATGCGGACAACAATGACGTTGAGCGATCAGGACGAGTTGAGGATTGGCACTGCTAGGAAGGGAGTCTACGGGTACCTCCATTTAAGCGGGGGCATCGCTAGCGAAGTTGTCCTTGGGTCGCGTTCGGTACATTCTCCTTCGGGCATTGGAAAAATCCCCAAGGAAGGTGACCTGCTAGCCGCCTTGTCTGATTGGTCGTCGCACCGAGAGATGACCTTGCCAGAGCCAAGATATTTTTCAGTTCGGGAAGTGAGAATAATGGAGGGGCCGCAATCGCACCTCTTTTCGGCCAGTGATCGATACAAGTTGGTGGAAGCCGAGTTTACTGTTCTGCCAACGCGAAATCGCATGGGAATCAGGTTAGAGTGCTCGAATGGCAAGATTTCCGCGGCAGCCGGATTGACTCTCGCTTCCGACGCGGTAGTCGCTGGGGACATGCAAGTTGCCGGAGACGGAGTAGTGGCTGTTCTGACTGCTGACTGCCAGCCTACTGGCGGCTATCCACGAATTGCGACGGTCATTTCAGCCGATCTTCATATTCTTGCCCAAATGCCAACTGGCGCGAAGTTCCGCATGAAGAGTGTCGATCTGCCTGAGGCAGTTGCCGCTCTTGCGGAATTTCGTTCGTCTGTTAGGGCTTTGGCGACCGCTCCAGTTCCAAGGGTCAGGAATCTCGGCGAAATGAAGAATTTGCTCGAGTATTCTTTGGTAAGCGGTGTTGTGAGGGGGGACGAAACGGATGAAGATTGACTTGAATGCCGATCTCGGTGAGAGTTTCGGGCCGTGGCGAATGGGACATGACGAGGATATCTTGAAAATTGTGACTTCCGCCAACGTGGCATGCGGATTCCATGCGGGCGGTCCGGTCGAAATGGCTCGCACGTGCCGACTCTGCGTTGAAAACGGAGTGGGTGTGGGAGCCCATCCAAGCGTCAGGGACCTTGAAGGGTTTGGCCGGAGGGAGTCGATGGACTACAGTCCCGAGGAATTGCGGGGAATCGTCATATATCAAGTTGGTGCGCTCCAAGCAATCGCGAAGTCCGAGAAGACCGTTGTTGGGCATGTTAAAATGCACGGTGCGTTGGCGAACATGGCAAGCCGAAATCAGAGCATTGCGGAAATCCTAGTAGGTGCCGTGCAAGAGCTGTCCTTGAAGCTTCCGATCTTGACGATCGCAAAAACATGCCTGCAGCGTGCTGCCGAAGTGCTTCTCGCGCCGCATGTTTCGGAAGTGTTTGCAGACCGGGCGTACAACGACGATGGGACACTTGTTCGTCGAAGTGAGGCAGGAGCGTTGGTCAGGGAGCCCTCAAGGTGTGCGGATAATGTGCTGCGGATGGTTGAGACTGGAACTGTCAGGTCCGTTAACGGTGTCGATGTTCCGGTTTGTGCTCAGACCGTATGTGTCCATGGCGACACGCCAGAAGCGGTTTCAATCGCCACCGCAGTTCGAGAGCGTCTGGAACGGGCAGGCGTGGAAATCGTGAGGTTTTGATGACCAGTAAATCAAGGCGTTCTCACGCAGAAAAGCGAAACGTGGCACAAACGATGCGGATCTAAGCTGTGGGGGAATCCACCTTTAACCAACAGCGTGCTCCTGCGAGCCAGGAGACATGTGATCGGCATCATCGTCGCTCCCATGGTCACTACCAGCATCGTTTGCTTTGTCCTCGCCTAGGCTTGGATGTTTTCCGCCCGCACTCTGAATCTTGGCTTCTTCTTCTGAGCGGGCGACATTAACCGAAATCGATATCTGAACCTCTGGATGAAGAGTTACGACAACGTTGTGAAGTCCTAACTCCTTAATTGGACGCGACAGCTCGATCTGTTGACGGGCGATGCCAATTCCCTCAACCTCCGCTGCTTCCGATATATCCCGCTTTGTGACAGATCCATAAAGAGCACCGGTGTCGGACGCGGACCTGATTACCACTATCTCAAGTGCAGTTAGTTTGTCTGCCGCGCTTTTTGCTTCTTTGCAGAGCTGGAGATTTTTCGTCTCCAATTCAACCTTGCGCGACTTGAACGACTCAAGATTTGCTTCGGTAGAGCGAAGTGCCTTGCCCTGAGGCAGGAGAAAGTTCCGGCCATATCCCTGCTTGACGTGCACCACGTCTCCCATTTGGCCGAGGTTTGGCACCTGTTCAAGTAGGATAACTTCCATGAATCGCTCCTACTTTCCCGTGTAGGGAAGAAGTGCCAAAAAGCGGGCGCGCTTTATCGCCGCTGCGAGTTCACGTTGCTTCTTCGCGGATACAGCCGATATTCGACTCGGTATGATTTTTCCTCTTTCGGATATATAGCGTTGTAGCAACCGTACGTCCTTGTAGTCAATTCGCGGCGCATCAGCACCGGAAAACGGACATACCTTACGCCTCCGAAAAAACGTTTGCCTTGGCATTCTTATTGTCCTTTCTGCTAGGCTTGACTATCGTCGCCGGCCGTTGCGTTCTTCTCGACGGACCATCATCGCGGACGGACCATCATCGTGGGAAGCGACTTTGATTGACAACACACGCATGATGTCGTCGTGAATGCGCATCAACCGTTCCATTTCGTGTACTGCGGTCATAGGAGCGTCAGTTTTCAGGAAAATATAGTGGCCTTTCCGGTTCTTGTTGATCTTGTAGGCCAATTTTTTAAGACCCCAATACTCAGAGCTGACCACCGTTCCACCATTCTCCGTTAGAATGGAACTGAAATGCTCGGTAAGTCCTTGGGCCTGTGCGCCGGAAACATCTTGGCGCACAATGAATACATGCTCATAACATGGCATATGGCTGGTCCTAAACCATGGCTGCTTCGAGGTACGGCTTGAACTCTTCCGTAACCGCACAGGAGAGGCAACGCTGTCGAAAGTTGCACGGAAGGAAGTCGCTTATATCGTTCGAAACAACATTGGCAAGCATTTTCGAAAGCGGAGCGGTGCATTGCCCGCCCAAGGCCGATATGCATGCCTGATGGCCAAGTCAATGCCTAGCGACAGAATGAGGCCCAATTTGTGAAGCGCATGCAGGATTTAGCCATGACCGCTGCAAGGCAAGCTCTCGGGAACGGCGGCTCAGGTTCGATCAGATGGAATCGCCTGACCTTCAGGCCGCGTGGTCCTGCAACTGGCGGCTGCCCTCCGAGAGAAGCGCCGCGCTAAGACCGCGCAGCGCAGACCGATATCGCACCGGGCCGGGAACCGCCGCCCTCCGCGACCGAGCTTTTTGCTGTGCCTGCCTTTATGCAATCGAGGCCTTGCGATCAACATTCATGAGCGTCACCGAAATGGGAGGCTGCTCGTCAATTATTTCAACTTATGCTCGAAATGGGAGAATTCAGATTCACGGGCATGACAGTGCCACGTAATGGGGCGCCCATACGCATCAATCAAGATATCGAATGCCTTTAACTCGGATTTAACTTAAAAACGGAGCTTCGAGGCATTTCGACCATGGCCATTCCTCGTCTTGACCTGTGACCTAGACAGACCGGAGCGAAGTGATGAGGGTCTGTGACTTTGCTAAAATACTGTCTAATGAAACTTGAACAAAGGACGCCGCTGGTCAATGATCGTTGCCAATGGGTTCGAATCTGGATCGTGCAAACGACACTGGATCGGGATTAGTTGCTGATCAAACGGAGTGAAGAGGTTGCATCAAGCATTTGTATTTCCGGGGCAGGGCACTCAAATGGTTGGAATGGGAAAGTCGCTCACTGATGCCTACGAGGCTTCGAGGTTGGTTTTCGAGGAGGTGGACGATGCCCTTGGTCAACGCTTGTCCGAGATTGTTTGGGAAGGCGATTTCGATACCCTTACTTTAACCGAGAATGCACAGCCTGCGATCATGGCGACATCAATTGCGACGATAAGAGCCTTGGAGACGGAGGGGATTGCGATCGGAATGATGTCCTATGTGGCAGGCCACAGTCTCGGAGAGTACTCGGCGCTGTGCGCCGCGGGGTCCATCACTTTGGCTGACACATCGCGCTTGCTCCGAATTCGGGGACGCGCAATGCAGGATGCAGTGCCAGCAGGCGCAGGTGCAATGGCAGCAGTTCTCGGACTCGATTTTGATTCAGTTTCTAGAATAGCCCGAGATACGGCGGGGGTTGATGTCTGCCAAGTCGCCAACGACAACGACCCCAAGCAGATTGTTGTATCGGGCCATCGGAGTGCAGTGGAGAAGGCTGCCGAACTTGCCCGCAAACGCGGTGCTAGAAAAGCTATCTTGTTACCCGTTTCGGCACCCTTTCATTGCGATCTCATGGCACCGGCCCAGGACGTTATGCGCGAAGCGTTGAAGGATGTGAAAATTGAAGCGCCGAAAGTACCGATAGTTCAGAATATCTCTGCAAAGCCGGAAATGGACCCGGCGGCGTTGCTGGAAGGGCTTGTAAGACAAGTTACAGGAACTGTGCGTTGGTGCGAGACGGTGAATTGTTTGGTGGCGAATGGTGTAAGCAGCGTTTATGAAATTGGAGTAGGCAACGCGCTTTCGGGAATGATCCGACGTATTGAGAGATCATTGTCAAGCCATCCTGTAAGCAATCCCGAGCAGGTAAAGGCAGTTGCCATGGAAATTCTGGGAAGGATTTGAATATGTTTGATCTCTCAGGAAAGAATGCGTTGGTGACCGGCGCCTCTGGCGGTATCGGAGGGAAGATTGCAAGAGTGTTGCATGGAGCAGGGGCGAACCTGCTTCTTTCTGGAACGAACACCGAAAAACTAGCAGCTCTTGCCAAGTCGCTTGGCCCGAGGTCTCACATGGTTGCATGCAATCTGCGTAACCGGGAAGCGATTGGTGATTTTGTCAGATTGGCTGTCGAGACGATGGGATCAATCGATATTCTCGTCAACAATGCAGGAATCACAAGGGACAGTCTGTTCATTCGAATGTCGGACAACGACTGGAATGAGGTGATCGATGTAAATCTTTCTGGCCCAATGCATATTAGCCGCAGAGTGCTTCGCGGGATGATGAAGGCACGATGGGGACGAATCATTAACATTGCTTCCGTCGTGGGCTCTACCGGAAATGCGGGTCAGGCGAACTACGCTGCAGCAAAGGCGGGCATGGTGGCAATGTCAAAGTCCCTTGCCGTGGAGATGGCACCTCGGGGCATCACAGTAAATTGCATAGCCCCCGGCTTCATTGAGACTGAAATGACTCGAAAGCTCACGCCCGAGCAACGTGAGAGAATTCTTTCTCGAGTGCCGTCGGGGCGAATGGGCACTGGCCAAGAGGTTGCTGCCGCCGCGCTCTTTCTTGCCGCGGAGGAGTCAGCGTACATTACCGGTCAGACAATTCACGTGAACGGCGGACTAGCCATGATCTAGCAGGCATCATTTGTTCCAGCTAATGCTCTTCATCCTGCCCTGCATCAAGCGCTTTTTCGCTTTTTCGAGGGCACTGGATTGCGCGGCACGCCCGAAGCTAGCCGGAATCAGCGCCGACTTAAGACCGCGCGGACTGATCGTGGCTCGGGATCTTGTGCACGGCTTCGTGAAACGGCGCGGCAATGGCTCTCTGCTCTCCTCCTCATCTCTACAGGCCGACGCATCCCTCGCCGCCGGAAAGATGCAAGGGAGCACAATGGCTGTCATCTCGCGATGTCGTGGCGCATGGCGTTGCTGCGCTTGGGGTTATCGACTCCTTGAAGAGAACAGGAGAATCCTCCATGATGTCTGCCTTTGCGCTGTTGCCGCAGGCGCATTGCATCACCAGTGGGAAGGGACGGGATTTTTCAAAAGCGATTGTCATGCCTGTATGATCTAGGCACTATCAATTCTTGGGAATTTGATTTACGGCAATGCGAATTCGTGCTAGATTTAAGTCTTGTCAACCGATGGACTTGCCGCCAGAGTATCGGCTGCCGACAATGCAGAGCGGACAAGTTGTGTCGTATTGCAGAGCGGCAGTTAACTAGGTAGTGTGGATCGGCACTGGACAAAGTGTGAAATGGGCGGGACATCTGCAAATCGTATGAGGAGTCGGCATGAGCGGCATCGAGGATCGTGTAAGAAAAATTGTGGTTGAGCATTTGGGTATCGACGAGGAAAAAGTGGTTGAAGGTGCGTCTTTCATCGGTGACCTCGGAGCTGATAGCTTGGACACTGTCGAGCTTGTGATGGCTTTCGAAGAGGAGTTCGAAATTGAAATTCGGGACGAGGACGCCGAGGCAATAAATACGTTCGGGGATGCCGTAAAATTCATCAAGGACGCGGAAAAGGATAAATAGGCAGTTTTTTTTGATCCTAGGCGACATTTGAAATAGTGGTAACGATGAGATGATTCGATAGCTCTGGGCGACTTCAGCCGTCGAGTGAGCTTGACATGCATGCAGTCCGTACAAACGACGGGCAAAAATTCCCGGGAATGGCTTCGGTGTTTCTCCGAGGTTAGTGGCGCATGAATGAGTTGTCGAATCTCCCAAATTTCTTGAGGGGACTCTTGCGTCTCCAGATAAAGCAGGGCTCGATGTGGCATAAGGTGCGCAAGCGGGCTATCAAATGCTTGCCGTCGCAGTTTGGAGAACGGCCATGATGATATTCCCGACCATCGAACTGATGAACCAGAGATGTGTGAGTCTTTGTCAGGGGAGGACGGAGGAGCCAATGGTTTGGCACGTCGATCCGGTTGAAAAGGCGTGCGAGTTCGCTGCAGCTGGCGCATCTTGGATGCATGTCACTGACTTGGACGCGGTTAAGGGCGAGAGCGGAAACCGCGAGCTTATCTTGGAAATAATCCGGCATGCGGGAATTCCCGTCCAGCTAGCTGGTGGGTTCCGATCATTCGAGCGCATGGAGGAATGGATCGATTTAGGTGTTGGACGAATTGTTGTAGGCACACTTGCTGTGCTGAGCCCGGATTCGGTCAAGAAGGTTGCGAAGCTTCACCCTGATCAGATTGTGGTTGCGGTTGATGTTTGGCAGGGAAGCGTGATGACGCATGGATGGAAAACTCCAAGCGCCATTGCGCCCAATAGCTTCGTGCGTGCCTTCGACAAGGTGCCGCTAGCCGCGATGATAATAACCGATATCGATGCCAACATCGAATTCAAAGAAAGCACGCTTAAGACCATCTCCACCTTGGCCGGGGTCGCGTTTTCACCTTGCATCGCGAGCGGCGTTGTGAGAGCCTGTGAGGACATCGACAGACTCAAATGTCTTCCGAACGTTGAGGGAGCGTTGATTGGAACGGCTTTGTTCAACAAGACGGTTGACTTGGTGGATGCACTTGCGAAAGCCCGGCCGACTGCTGAGCATCGCTCCGGCGCTACGTTGTAGAGGCATGTTAGTGCCGTTTAGCCTAAAAAGAGCGGCCGGACTTCGTATTCTTGTTCCATCTCAAGCAAGTGTTGGTCGAAGCAGTAACTTTGCATGAAGCGAACAGTAATTACAGGGTTGGGCATCGTTTGCCCTTTGGGGTGTGGCGTGGAAGAGTCTTGGCGACGTCTGCTCAACGGTGACTCCGGTGCGTCTACGATCTCCCGCTTTGACGCATCTCATCTTGCCACGGATTACGCCTGCGAAATCCCGACTGGTGAAGACGACGGAGAATTCAATCCTGACCATTGGATGGAAGTGCGCGAGCGGCGCAAGGTCGACGATTTTATACTTTATGGGATGGCCGCCGCCGACCAGGCGGTGATGGATGCTGGCTGGACCCCAGATGACGAGGAAAGCCAAAACCGGACCGGCGTGATGATCGGATCTGGCATAGGCGGACTTGGATCGATTGCCAACGCGACGCATCTCCTTCGAGATCGAGGGCCTAGACGGATCTCGCCGTTCTTCATTCCTGGTGCGCTAATCAATCTTGTGTCAGGGCATGTTTCCATTCGTTATAGGTTCAGGGGACCGAACCACGCTGTCGCAACGGCCTGCGCGACGGCGGCTCATGCTATCGGCGATGCAGCAAGGCTGGTAGCTTTGGGTGAGGCCGACGTGATGATCGCCGGTGGAGCAGAAAGCCCGATATGTGAAATTGGCATTGCTGGGTTCAATGCGTGCAAGGCACTATCTACCAAGTGGAAATCGGACCCCGCGCGCGCGAGTCGCCCTTTTGATATTGGTCGCGACGGCTTTGTCATGGGCGAAGGTGCTGGTGTTGTCGTCGTTGAGGAATACGATCATGCGAGGAGGCGGGGTGCCACGATTTACGCAGAAATTGCAGGATATGGATTGTCCGGGGACGCGTCTCACATTACCGCGCCCGCTGCCGATGGCAACGGAGGTTACCGCGCTATGGAACTTGCGCTTGCAAGGGCTCAGGCCGACAGCGGGGATATTGATTACGTGAACGCGCATGGAACATCCACCATGGCTGACACGATTGAACTTGCGGCAATTGAGAGGCTCGCCGGAAACTCCCTTTCTGAGATCACTGTTTCATCGACAAAATCGTCCGTCGGGCACCTGCTCGGCGCTGCTGGTGCTGTGGAAGCGATCTTCTCCATCTTGTCGATTCGGGACCAGATTGTCCCACCCACGATCAACTTGGACCATCCCGCTGTAGATTCAAGATTCGATTTAGCTCCAAACCAGGCTAAAGAGCGGAGAGTCGACATCGCACTCTCAAACTCGTTTGGCTTCGGCGGCTCCAATGCCACCCTCGCGTTCCGAAGGATGACGCATTGAACTGGCGCAACTTCGCGGCGGCTGTTTTCATGCTTGCCATTCTCGTTTTCGGGGCGACCATTGGCTTGATTGAGTACGGCAAGAGGCAGTTTACGATGCCCGGTCCTTTGGAGCAGGCGATCTTTTTCTCAATCCCCAAGGGGGCCACTGTTGATTTGGTCTCTAACTCTCTGCTGGAGCAGGGCGCGATCAGCAGTGCTGGAATCTTTCGTGCCGGAGCAACTTACACGAACAACGCCGTAAATATAAGGTTCGGTACATTCGAAATTCCCATCGAGGCGTCGATGGAAGAGATCTTGCAATTGATAACACGCTCAAGTGCGAGCCGAGAGCAATACATAGTAACTTTCAGCCTGTCAGGCTCAGGTGCTCAGACAGTGTTGCGGGAGCGAATTGCCGGAACTGATGACCTCCGGGAACTTGCAAGGTTCAAGAGCGGCGAGCAAGTTCCAGAGTCTTATGGAAATCTTCTGGCTTCGGGCGTTCCAATTAAGTTCAGGATAGCTGTTCCTGAAGGGCTTACAAACTGGCAGGTCGTCAACGAGTTGGAAAGCGCTAATTTCCTTTCCGGACCTGTTGTTGAAGTTCCGGTTGAAGGCTCATTGGCACCAAACACATACCAAGTCGACCAGGGCAGTGACAGGTCTGACCTTATCGAGCGCATGAAGGCAACTCAGACATCAATGCTGGAGGAGGAATGGGAGAGCCGGTCGGCGCACTTGCCATTTTCGACGCCCGGGGAGGCCTTGATCCTTGCGTCGATAATAGAAAAGGAAACTGGGGTTCCGGAAGAGCGAGATCTGGTGGCGTCAGTGTTCGTCAATCGGTTGAAGAAGGGAATGAAGCTTCAAACCGACCCGACGGTAATCTACGGGTTGTCTGAAGGAAAGGGCGTTCTGGACCGGAAGTTGCTGAGCAACGATCTCAAGGTCAAAACCCCATTTAACACATACATCGTTGATGGGTTTCCGCCCACTCCGATCGCAAATCCTGGGCGGCTTTCCATTCGTGCGGCTTTGCATCCGGCAGAAACGGATTTCCTTTTTTTTGTTGCGGATGGAACGGGCGGGCACGTGTTTGCAAAGACTTTCGATGAGCATAAACGAAATGTCCACAAGTGGCGCAAGATTGCGTGGTCTCAGGATGCAAACAACTAATTTTTGACTCACTTCACATTTCCTGGACATAGTGATGCACTGGTTCCCGATTCGTTTTGGAGGTCGAGCAGATGGACAGTGAGCGATTCCAAGGCTGGTTTCGCAAATTGACACGCTGATGCCGACGCCTCACGCTGGCAGCGTGAGGCAGGCCCTAGAGCAAGTCGTTGCCCGGGATATCCTGCTCGTCTCCGACGCCAGTTGTTGCCAGAGCGTTAACGGCTCCACTAGCGGATTTCGGCACCTGGACTTCCAAGCGGCCAACGTCCGCCGCGGCCAGACCTTGCCTGCGTTTCGCGAATTTAGTCAAATTTTGACTACTACGCGCTGCAATTTGATCAAACAGATCAAGCGTGTAGATTTCCTGCAGCGGACTGTGCATCACTACAGGCTTGGTGTTTTCTCGATAGTCTACCCGAGTTATGGATAAGCTCTGTTTGCTTTTGGCATGCACCGAATGGCGTCTGGCACGACGATTTTGCCGATTTTGACCTTTGGCTGCGCCAGAATATAGGCAGCCAGACATGACAGGATATGAACGAAGGCATTTGTTGGGGATCGGTGTCGTGTGTGTTCCAATCCCATGCTCGATTTCAGTTTATCGAACAGCGTTTCAATGATGAACCGCTTCCGCAACATGATTTTGTCCAGAATGGGCAGAGGAAAGTTTTTCATGTTGCGGCGAATGCCAGTGATCAGGTGCAGGCCCTGTTGCCGCAAACGCTGGAAAAGCGGCTTCGAAATGCAGCCTTTATCGCCGAACGCTTTGCCTTCCAACTCGGCAATCATGGTCTCAAGCGGCTTGCGGTCGTCGGTGTTTCCAGGCGTGATCTTGACGGCCATGACCTGACCCTTGTCGTTGATGACCAGATGCAGCTTGAACCCGAAAAACCACCCCCTGGTGCTGCGGCCCCGTTTGGCCAGTCCCTTGAAGACCTTGTTCCGGTTGATCCGTGCGTTGTGGCAGACAGCGAGCTTGGTGCTGTCCACAAAACAGATCCCGGTTTCCTCACCGCGAAAGCATTGCATCAAGATGCAAAACGGAACCGGCAAGCGCGGCATCAGGGCGACAAACCGTCCGCAGCTCGGCAGGTCTCCAAAGCAGTCGCGACATTTCCGCTCCACGCCATGGAACCGGAAAGCCTTGAAATTCTTGAAGGGCGAGAGATGAAACAGCACCATGATGAAGAGCCTTTCGCTGAGCGAGAGCTTGCCCGAGCGCGAGCGCTGGCGGCCTGTGTCGATCAGCCGATGCCGCTCCCATTCTTCAAAGGCCTTTGCAAAGTCGTCGAGACAGCAGAACAGTGCGATGACAGAGGTGCTCATTGAGGGGATCCCATCCGTTGATTTTGGTTGCGGATACAGAATCAGGCCACGCCCGATTTGCGAATCCCCTCACCCCTCTTATCCAGAATCGGGGTTAGTCTGTGCAGTTCCCTAAGCAATACATTGGGCGGGAAGCCTACAGCAGGCTTTTCATCGACTATTTGCCTAGGGAACCTCTGATTTGGAGGGTTTGTTTTGGGGTTTGCTGCGGAATTTGCCCTTCTTGGCTGCACCGGTCGGTTTTCGGCGGTCCGGAAGCCCCAAATGCGCGTTTTCGGGGCTGAACCGCCGCCGGTTCAGCCCCCGCAGGGCCGATCCGGCAAATTCCGGACACACTGATCCCTTGTCACGACAGGTGCGGCTGGGCAATCATCAGGTTCGAGAAGCCCGGAAGCAGCGCAAGCCGCTGCACGTTCTTGTCCAGACCCCGATAGCGAACCATGTCGCAGCCGAACACCCGCTTGATGATCCGGAACGGATGTTCCACCCGGGCCTTCGCCTTCTCCGCCCTGGCCGCGGCGCTGCCCGGCGCCAGCGTCCGGCGCTTGCTCGGGGGCATGGCAATCTGCCACGAAACATCGCGATACGCGTGCTCCGTGCGCTTGCCGATCCCGCGGTATCCAGAGTCACCCCGGACTTGCTCCTCCTCGCCGTGCAGAAGCCGATCCGAAGGCGTCAGGTCGCGACGTTGGCGGCCGTTCCCTCCAGGTGGTGCACCAGACCCCGGGTGTCGGTGCCGATGTGCAGCTTCATCCCGAAATGCCACCGGTTCCCCTTCCTCGTCTGGTGCATCTCCGGATCGCGGGGTTGCTCTTGTTCCCGGTCGACGATGGCGCCGAGATGATGGTGGCGTCAACGATGCTGCCCTTCTTCAACACCCCCCCCCCCCGCTCGGCCAGGTGATCCCCGATCTCCCGAACGGCAGGTGCGCCAGCCAGCGGTGGAAGTCGGGATCGTCGTCTTGTCCGGCATCTTCTCCGGACTCACCCGGGCAAAGCGCTGGACGCTCTCCGCCTCGTAAACAGGTCCTCAATCCGCTCCGGAAAGATCTCGCGGCGCGTCTTGCGGCCGCATTCAAGGTTTGCAAAGGTCAATTGCCGAAGGCTCTGCATGTCGTGATCCCCCGAAAAAAGGCCTTGCGCTAGCCGCCGCGAGGCAGGCTCTCGGCAATGGATGCCTGCCGAGTGCGACGAGATGGAACCACCTAAGGTAGCTGTCGAGATGCTAGGTCGCGATGTCGCAGAAGGCCTTGGTTTCGCTGTGGCGGCTGGTGGCTGTCTGGATGTGCAGGGTGCCGCACACCCGATCCATAGCCTGTCCCCCATGTCCAATGCAAATCGGGAGCCAGTCCATCACCATGCCCGCGAATTGCAAATTGAGTCTTTTAATAAGACCGTTGCGAAATGCGCCCTTAAGCCATTGACATGTCGCGCTGAAGGGTTGCGAGCGCCTGTCATGGTGTTCGATTGAAGGAGAGGACGATGGATTTCTTCATGACGGTGGTGGACGAGCGCGTGGCACAGGACAGCACGCTGATCGCTTGGTGACGGTCCTCGGCCCGGTGCGCCTCGACTTCATGCTGTTCTGCGGCCGGTCGGTGTTCGTGCGAAGTCCCGCACGCACGACGATCTGCCGGTTCCGCCGGCTGCTTGTGCTGCGCGGTCTTGATACGGCGTTTCTGTCCGAGGGAAGCAGCCAGCTGCAGGAGTGCGGCCTGTGAAGGTCGGGAACGTGCCGGTGGCGGTTGTTGACGCGACCATCGTGGAGAGCGCGGTGCGTCCGCGGCGCCAGATCGAGGTTGTGGCACCCGAGATTTCGGTGCCGTGCGTCTCTCGGCGGATCCGGACGCCCAGTGGCTGAAGAGGGGCAGTCGCTGCCTCTTCGGCTATAAAGGGTTCGGCGCACCGATGGCGAGGGCTTCGTGGAGTAGACCTTCGGCATCCTGAAGTGGCTCTTCAGGGCAGCGGGCGGTGGAGGCGATGGCCCCAACCCTGCTCAAGGCGGCCAACCGGATCAAGCTGTCTGGCCTGAGGGGCGGAGTCTGTCGAACCTGCCCGATGCGGCGCATCGGGGCCTGAAACCGTGCCTTTTGGGGCCAAAACCGCGTCTGGAAGGCACCACAACTATCTATCGGCACTGCCTTGGCGCGCAACTGGCTCCAAACGGCGAAATGTAGAGAAAAACGCCTACTTTCACAACAGCCTTGCCATTGGTTTTCGTTGTCATAACGCTTATATTGTTCTCAACGATTGAGTTTTTTCTCAGGGGTTAGGCGGATGGCTGAATTATCAGCGCAAGTTGCGGCACTGGATCCTGTATGGGATCGAATAAGGAAAGAAGCTGACGGCATAATCAAAGCCGAGCCGCTCCTTGGAGGCGTGGTCCACACGAGCGTGCTTCACCACTCGTCGCTTGAGCGCGCATTTTCCTATCGAATGTCGATCAAGCTCGCCTCTTCTGAAATGTCTGAACAGATATTGAGGGAGATTGCAGATGAGGCATATTCAGATGATCCCTCCATTGGCGCGTCGGTCCGGGCCGACATTGTTGCAGTTTACGACAGGGACCCCGCGTGCAATTCATTTGTCCACCCAATGCTCTTTCTTAAGGGATTTCAGGCCGTTTCCTGCTATCGTGTCGGAAACTGGCTATGGAAAAGGGGTAGGAAGCATCTCGCTTACTTCCTTCAAATGCGCATTTCCGAAGTGTTCGGCGTCGACATCCACCCTGCGGCGAAACTTGGGAGAGGGTTGATGATAGATCATGCTCACTCAATCGTCATTGGCGAAACTGCCGTCGTGGGTGACAATGTTTCCATGCTCCACTCGGTGACCTTGGGTGGAACAGGAAAGGAGGATGGGGACCGCCATCCGAAAATAGGCGAGGGCGTGCTCCTTGGTGCGGGTGCCAAGGTGTTGGGAAACATAAAGGTTGGAAAGTGCTCGAGAATTGGCGCTGGATCCGTCGTTCTAGATCCCGTACCCGAATGCAAGACATTTGCCGGTGTGCCAGCAAAGGAGGTCGGCGAAGCAGGGTGCGGTCAACCATCATCAACTATGGATCATTTTTTTGGTCCCTCGGGGTCGGTCAGAATCTGAGATATTTCAGTAGCTTCGAGTCCGAGATTAGATGAGCATCAGCAGCGGGCTTTCAAGGTTCTTGGTGATTTCTGCAAGAAACTGTGCCCCCAAGACCCCATCGATAACCCGATGATCAATCGACAGCGTTACTGACATCAGCGTGGCGAACTCAACTTGCCCGTCCTGACCGGACACGGGCTTTCGCAGGCCCGCCCCGACCGCTAGTATCGATCCATGCGGTGGATTGATCACGGCGTCGAAGTTTTCGATGCCGTACATTCCAAGATTAGAGATCGCAAAACTGCCACCCAAATATTCCTGCGGTTTCAAGGACCGGCTGCGAGCGCGATTGGCTAAGTCCTTCATTTCGCTTGAGAGTTCAGTTACCGATTTTTCATGAGCGTCCTTGATCACCGGAGTGAACAGACCTCCCTCAACCGCTACTGCAACTGCTACATCTGACGGTTTCAGTAGAAAGATTCTGTCTCCGCTCCAAACTGCGTTCGCGTTGGGAACCGACTGAAGTGCCAAGGCAGACGCCTTGATGATGAAGTCATTGATTGAAAGCTTGATGCCCTTCGGTTCCAAGGACTTGTTCACTTCCGATCGAAGAGACAAAAGTTTGTCTAGGTGGATTTCCCGTCGCAGATAGAAGTGCGGTATCGTCTGCTTCGCTTCGGTTAATCGTGCGGCAATGGTCTTCCGCATTCCATCAAGCTTGACCTCATCGTATTCGCGGCCTTTGTAGATGGCAGCAACGGCACTAGAATCCATGCCTTTCAAAAGCTCTCGCGTAGCCGAGGTTGGAGATACGGCATGACCAGTCACCGGGCGTGCAGATTCCTGTTCGACATCCCGTTTGATAACCCTTCCGCCTGGGCCACTGCCACTTACCTTGCCGAGGTCCACTCCTGCTTCCTGCGCTATTCGGCGAGCGAGCGGGGACGCAAATATCCGCTCGCTCGCGACACCTTTCTGTCGCTGTGCCGATTGCGTATCCAAGTGTGAAACTTGTACGTCCGCGGTTTGCGTCAAGTCAGCAATCTGCGAGCGTGGGCTGGCGAATTCTTCCAAATCGTCAGGTAAACCTTCTCCGTCGTTCAATAAAAGGGCAATCGGTGAGTTCACCCTGATTCCGGTGCTGCCCTCTGGCACAAGGATCTTTCCCAAAGTGCCATCGTCGACGGCCTCGAATTCCATGATTGCCTTGTCCGTTTCGATTTCTGCTATGAGATCGCCCGCCTCAATCCTATCGCCCTCTACGACAAGCCACTTTGCGAGCGTGCCCGCTTCCATGGTGGGGGACAGGGTGGGCATCAGGATCTGAGTCGGCATGGCTTGGACCCTCTAACGGTATGTGACCGTCTTGGCAGCCTCGATGATCTCGGAAGGAGTTACCAGCGCCAATTTTTCAAGGTTCGCAGCATATGGCATGGGAACATCCTTTCCAGTGCAGTTCACGACCGGCGCGTCAAGCCAATCGAAGGCCTGTTGCATGATCACGGAACTGACGTAATTCCCAATTGAGCAAACTGGCCAACCTTCTTCCACAGTCACGCAGCAGTTGGTTTTCTTGACCGATTGCACGACGGTTTCGGTGTCCATCGGACGCAGTGTCCTAAGATCAATAATCTCCGCATCGATTCCGTCGGCGGCAAGTTGGTTCGCTGCCTCAAGTACGTGATGCATGCCAATACCGAAGGAAACAATGGTTAAGTCGTTGCCGGGTCGCATGACATTGGCCTTCCCGATCGGAACGATGAAGTCGTCGTGAACAGGAACGTCAAAACTCCTGCCATACATGATCTCGTTTTCGAGCATGATCACGGGGTTGGGGTCGCGAATTGCAGACTTGAGAAGTCCTTTCGCATCGGCAGCTGAGTAGGGTTGCACGACCTTTAAACCGGGAATATGGGCATACCAAGACGCGTAGTCCTGACTGTGCTGGGCCGCGACCCTCGCTGCTGCGCCGTTGGGGCCCCTAATCACGATCGGGCATCCCATCTGCCCCCCTGACATGTACAGTGTCTTGGCTGCGGAGTTCACGATCTGGTCGATAGCTTGCATTGCGAAGTTGAAGGTCATGAATTCCACAATGGGCCGCAGGCCACCAAAAGCAGCGCCTACGCCCAAGCCGGTAAATCCGTGCTCGGTAATTGGTGTGTCGATGACTCTCTTGGATCCGAACTCTTCTAGCAAACCTTGGGATACCTTGTAGGCTCCTTGGTATTCCGCAACCTCCTCACCCATCAGGAACACAGACCCGTCGCGGCGCATTTCTTCGGCCATTGCGTCTCTGAGTGCTTCCCGGACAGTGGTCTGAACCATTTCGGTCTCTTCCGGAACTTCGGTCTCCAAGGAAGCGTTTGGAGACCGAAGTTCCGTTGCAATACTTGGACCCTTCTGCCTTGACACCGACCTCGTCGATGCAGGAGCGGCAGGTGTGGCACTCATTACTGGATTTTCGCCCTCAATGATCAGCGTGGCGATGGGGGAATTCACCGGTATGTCCTCTGATCCCTCGTTCACCAGAATGGTGTCGATTATCCCGTCTTCCGTCGCTTCGAATTCCATTACTGCCTTGTCGGTTTCAATTTCCGCAAGGATGTCGCCGCTTGCAACGGCATCGCCTTCCTTGACGTGCCACTTGGCAAGTGTACCCGTTTCCATTGTCGGGGAAAGGGCGGGCATGAGGATGTCGGAAGACAAGTTATGGTCTCCTCTTTATCGACTGGATTCTGGCCCTTACATCTCAGCGTACACGTCAGTCCAAAGTTCGGACGCATCGGGTTCGGGGTTGGTGCGCGCGAAGTTCGCTGATTTGCTTACGATTGCCTTGATATCAAGATCAATGTTCTTCAGTTCTGATTCGTTGGTGAGTTCATTGCTTGTAAGTAGATCTCTCACATGAACGATGGGGTCTTTTTCGCTGCGAATCTTTTGGACCTCCTCGCGTGTCCTGTACTTGGCGGGGTCAGACATTGAATGACCGCGATATCTGTATGTGAGCATTTCCAGTATGTACGGTCCCTTTCCGGACCGGCAGTGCGCCGCCGCCTTCAATCCGGCTGCCTTCACCGCAAGCACGTCCATTCCGTCCACGACTTCGCCCTGTATGGCGAATGCCTCGCCTCGGGTGTACAGTTTCGGTGTCGACGAGCCCCGCGATAGTTTCGTTCCCATTGCATATTGATTGTTTTCGATCACGAAGATCACTGGCAGCTTCCATAGGCTCGCCATGTTGAATGTTTCGTAAACTTGGCCCTGATTGGCCGCGCCATCGCCAAAATATGCAAAGGTGACGCGACCATTTTCCAAGTATTTGTCGGCAAAAGCCAAGCCAGCTCCTATTGGCACTTGTGCTCCGACAATCCCATGCCCGCCAAAGAAGCTCCTCTCTTTGCTGAACATGTGCATAGAGCCTCCCTTGCCGCGTGAGTATCCACCCTCTCGGCCAGTCAGCTCTGCCATCACGCCGTCCGGATCCATGCCGCAGGCAAGCATGTGCCCGTGATCCCGGTAAGCCGTGATCCGCCTGTCACCATCTTCGCTTGCCGCCTCCAAGCCTACGACGACCGCTTCCTGTCCGATATAAAGGTGACAGAACCCACCAATTAGCCCCATCCCGTACAACTGGCCAGCCTTTTCCTCGAATCTCCGTATGAGAAGCATTTCCCGATAAAAATGAAGGAGGTCTTCCTTCTTGAATGCGGGCTTGTGGGCACGCTTTCTCGCAGGCATTGGATTGACCTCCGGAAGAGATTTGCGGGGAACATTTTCGAGGTCAGTGGATATCACTGACATTGAGGTCATTCAATTCATGTTTTTGGTTGGCGTCGTGTTCGCCTGATGCTGAGGATTAATTGATCACGAAGTCGTCGGTGCTCACATATCCAAGAACTTGTCGAGCTCGCTCATCGAGCAGGTCTAGATCGAGGCTCATTTCAGATAGCCGGTGAGTTCTGTTGCGCATACGCTCAACCTCCGCCTTGAGCAATTCCAGCTCGTGCCTGAGTTTTACTTCAGTTTTTTGCATCTGGAGCCTGTTTATGATGCCATACGTGCCATGCACGGCAGAATGGGTAAAATAAATTCCGAGTATGCACATGACACCAAAATACACGGCCATCCCAAGAATTGGACCGGTAAATTTTCTTGGTCTAGTGCGCCTGCGCAATATGTGTCGCCTTTATATTTAGCTTGCTTGCTCTTTAGCGATTATTGCACAATCAAAAAATATTGTTAATGAATTTTCGGCGGCATGCGAGCATGCCGCATCCGTTCAGGAGCTTTCCTTGTAGATGTCGGCAAGATTCGAGAGAAGTAGGAGGGCGTCCTCGCGAGGTCTCTGAAAGCTGTTCCGCCCGATGATGGATCCATTGCCGCCGCCCGCCAGTATAGCACGTGCATCAGCGTAGACACCATCCTTGCCCTTTGCCGCACCGCCGGAGAATACAACAAGACGTCGGCCATTGAATGCCGCGCGCACGCAGTGGCGGACGATTTCCGCCTTCGAGAATTCGGCGACGGCATGTGACTTAAGGATTTTCCGTGCCTCGGGTTGTTCAAGATGCGCAGTTGGAAGCTTGATCTTGATGATGTGCGCGCCAAGCAAGGCCGCTATTTGCACGGCATAGGCGGTTACGTCCAATGCAGACTCTCCTTGCGTCGACAGGTCTTCGCCGCGGGGGTAGGACCAGATCACCGTAGCGAGTCCGCAAGCTTCGGCCTCGTTTCGAAGTTCTGTAACCTCCTCGATCATTTCGTTGGCAGCGGAAGACCCTGGATAGATCGTGAATCCTATGGCCGCGCATCCCAAGCGCAGTGCATCGTTCACCGATGCGGTGATCGCCTGATTTTTCGCACAGCTCGATGGGGCAAGAGAGTTTGCGGAGTTTGCTTTCAGTATGGTAGGAATTTGAGCAGCAAAAGTGTCTGCACCAGCTTCAAGCATTCCCAATGGAGCTGCATATGCGTTCAGTCCCGCATCTATCGCAAACCGGTAGTGGTAGTGGGGATCATAGGCATCGAGATTCTGGCTGAAACTGCGATCCGGTCCGTGTTCGAAACCCTGATCGACAGGAAGGATGATCATCTTGCCCGTGCCCGCTAGCTTGCCGCTGCATAGAATCCGGCAGAGATTCGCTTTGACGCCAGGAGAGTCTGACTCATAGTTGGAGAGAATTTTCTTGACTGTACGGGTAACTCTCATCTTCTATTTCCCGGTCAGGTACTCCACATTTATCCGGTTCCGACAGCAACCTATTGCATCGAACGCTATGCTTCAAGCACTGCGATACCGGGGAGTGTCTTGCCCTCCATCCACTCTAGAAAAGCCCCCCCAGCTGTGGAAACATATCGAAATGACGCAGTTGTATCGGACCGGTTAAGTGCCGCAAGCGTATCTCCGCCACCCGCGACAGAGTTCAGGGTCCCAGCCTCCGTCAGGCTGGCTACTTTTCGAGCTAGCTCGTTGGTTGCAGAATCAAATGGAAAAGTCTCAAATGCGCCTAGAGGGCCATTCCATATCGCAGTCCTGCATCTTTCAAGCACTGCCCCAAACTGCTGGATGGTGCGAGGTCCTGCATCCAGAATCATTGAGTCTTCCGGACACCCGTCAGCATGGACGACACGAATTGGCGCATTGGGCGCGAGCTTCTTGGACACTACCAAGTCTACAGGAAGGAGAATCTTGCATCCTTGTTGATCGGCAAGCTGAAGGATTTCAACGGCCGACCGCACCAAGTTTGGTTCCACGAGCGACTTGCCGACCTCGCAGCATTTGGCCAAGAGAAAGGTGTTCGCCATGGCACCGCCAACAAGCAGATAATCCACCTTCATGACTAGATTGCCAAGCAACGAAAGCTTCGTGGAGATTTTAGATCCTCCAACCACAGCCGCAAGAGGCCGCTTCGCATCACCTAGCACGGACGCTAGGATTTTCAGTTCGTTCACGAGCGAACAACCAGCGAACGATGGGACGCGCTTAGCAATTCCGCAGATCGACGCATGTCTCCTGTGCGAAACCGAGAACGCGTCATTGCAATAAACATCTCCCAATTGAGCCAATTTCTCGACATACGCGGGATCGTTCATGGATTCGCCAGGGTCGAAGCGCAAATTCTCCATCAAGATTACGTCGCCGGGTTTCAGTTCGCGTACTTGCGCGGTCGCACAGTCACCAACTGTTTTTTCGCAGAACTGCACGTCGCATTTCAACACCGTTGCCAGAAGAGGAACAAGTTGCTTGAGCGAAAGATCCGGATCAACTCCTGTCGTTGGCCGCCCAAGGTGAGAGAGCAGAATGGGAATTCCTCCGAGGCGGCGAATTTCAGCAATCGTTGGTGCGGCTCGCTCGATCCGAGTCAGGTCCGAAACTTCGCCGGCCTCAACAGGAACATTTATGTCAGTACGAGTCAGAACCCGTCGCCCGGAAAGTGGAATGTCCCCGATCACTCTCAAGGTCATTGTTACAATGCCTGCCTAAATCGCAAAGCAGCAGAGAGTAGGTGCCGCCGGTAGTTTTGCCCAAATTCTCCTAGCAGCAAAATGGAGGGACCAGGCTTCACTTTCGGTTCATTTCAATCGCGACGTCCACCATCCGATTGGAGAATCCCCATTCATTGTCATACCAACTGAGTACGCGGCAAAACCGACCATCCATCACCTTGGTTTGATCCATGTGAAAAATTGAAGATCGTGGATCATGGTTGAAATCCAGCGAAACATTCGGCCGATCCGTGTAGCCAAGCACCCCGCGCAGGCTTCCTTCCGATGCCTCCTTGATATAGCCATTAATTTCGTCGGCGGTTGTGCCAGTCGCTGTTTCAAAAGTGAAATCGACCACTGAAACGTTAGGAGTGGGCACCCTTATTGCCACGCCATCGAGCTTTCCTGCCAATTCGGGAAGCACGAGGCCAACTGCCCGGGCTGCCCCTGTAGAAGTTGGGATCATGGACATAGCGGCCGATCTTGCCCGGTACAAATCTTTATGGATTGCATCCAGCGTTGGCTGATCTCCCGTGTAACTATGGATAGTCGTCATGAACCCGCGTTGAATCCCGATTGAGTCATTCAGCACTTTCGCGATCGGAGCAAGGCAATTTGTCGTGCATGAGGCGTTCGAGACAATAAGATCGTTTTCGGTCAGGGATTCGTGATTGACGCCGAAAACGACGGTCTTGTCGGCTCCGGGCGCCGGGGCGGATACAAGAACCCGCGAACATCCGTTCTCGAGGTGGCGTGCGGCTTCGTCTCGACTGACAAACAACCCAGTACATTCCAGTGCCATGTCAATGTCTGTCCACGGCAGATTCTCGGGAGCACGAACAGCGGTAACGGCGATCGGCCCACTCCCGAAGTCAATCGAATCATTCACTACGGAGATGTCAAAAGGAAAGCGGCCGTGCACGGAGTCAAATTCAAGAAGGTGAGCAAGACTCTCCACCGGTGCCAAGTCATTTATTGCCACAACTTCAATATCGGAGCGATTAGACTCGGCGACTGCCCGCAGGACGTTTCTGCCGATTCGCCCAAACCCGTTGATTCCCACTTTTAAAGCCATGCACGCCCTTCAACTTCCTTTTTGCGCACTGTCAGAGCAACTCCTTCACACGCTCGACGACCGTGGCCGGAGTGATACCAAAATGTCTAAACAGATCATCTGCGGGTGCGGATGCTCCATAGGATTCCATTCCCACAAAAGCCGCCTTGCGCTCGCTGCCTCGTTCTCCAATAAGCCACTTGTCCCAGCCTTGACGTACAGCGGCCTCAATAGCGACCCGCACAGGGCCCTGCGGTAGCACGCTCTTACGGTAAGTTGAAGTCTGCTCTTCGAAGATTTCCCAACATGGCATTGACACGACACGTGTGCCGATCCCCTCGCTCTCCAGTATTTGTCTCGCTTCAGTTGCAACTTGAGCCTCTGAGCCTGTCGCCAAAAGAACGACTTGCCTACGCGACTCGGCCTCCTGAAGGACGTATGCGCCCTTCGCAGTAAGATTTCGCCTTGAATGAACCACCCTATGAGTCACCAAGCTCTGCCTTGTCAATGCCAGTATTGATGGCGTGTTCTTCGACATGAAGGCCAATTCCCAGGATTCCGCGGTTTCAACAGTGTCGCAGGGTCGGAACACCCGGAGATTGGGAGTGGCCCTCAACATGGCAAGATGCTCAATTGGCTGATGGGTCGGACCGTCTTCACCAAGACCAATTGAGTCATGTGTCATCACGTATGTAACCGGCAATCCCATGAGCGATGAAAGGCGAATGGCAGCCCTTGCGTAGTCCGTAAAGCACAAGAATGATCCGCCGTAAGGTCGAATGCCGCCGTGCAGCGCCATGCCGTTCATGGCCCCTGCCATAGCATGTTCACGAACGCCGTAGTGAATGTAACGCCCTTTCCGGTTGTCTTCACAGAAGATCGCCAAGTCGGGCGTCTTAGTGTTGTTGGACCCCGTAAGGTCGGCTGAACCGCCGATGGACTCGATCATTAAAGGATTCGTTCTGCTAAGGACCAACTCTGAGGATTTTCGAGTTGCGATCTTGGGCCTGCTTTCCGAGAATTCCTTCTTCAATTTTTCGATAGCATTCCTGAGGTGGGCTGGCGAATTCCCCTCCATTAAGCGGTCAAACTCGGCGCGGCATCTGGCCGAAAGCTTTGCTAGACGATCATTCCACAACATCCGTTCGTTAGCACCACGGCGTCCAATCGCCAACCATTCAGCCCTAATGTCATCGGGGATGTCGAAAGGCGACTCAGTCCATTCGTACGCCTTGCGAACAGCTGCAATTTCACTTTCGCCAAGTGGTGCGCCGTGGGCGGCTGCCGTTCCCTGTTTTTCCGGCGAGCCGAAACCAATTTCAGTTTTGCAAGCGACAAAGGCAGGAAGCGAACTGCGCTTTGCACTGAATATAGCGGTGTCTATAGATTTAGGATCGTGACCATCACATTCATGGAACGACCAGCCGGCCGCCTTGAAGCGTGACAGCTGGTCTGTCCTATCGCTTAAGGAAACCTTGCCATCTATCGTGATCCCGTTGTTGTCCCAAAGCACGATGAGTCTCGAAAGTTTGAGATTTCCGGCCAACCCAATTGCTTCATGGCTGATTCCCTCCATCAGGCAGCCGTCTCCGACGATTGCGTAAGTCTTGTGGTCGACTATCTCCCTTCCAAATCTGGCTCGAAGAACCTCTTCTGCGATGGCAAATCCCACTGCATTGGCTAGCCCCTGTCCTAACGGTCCGGTTGTTGTTTCAATTCCGGCACCATGGTGGAACTCCGGGTGGCCTGCCGTTACCGAACCTAGCTGGCGGAATCGCCTAATTTGATCAAGTTTGAAATCTGCATAGCCGCAAAGATGAAGCAGGGCGTATAGCAACATGGAGCCGTGGCCGGCCGATAGTATCAATCGGTCTCTGTCTGGCCAATCCGGCTTGGCGGAATCGAATTTGAGATGTCGTTCAAACAACACTGTGGCGACATCGGCCATTCCCATCGGCATTCCCGGATGCCCGGAGTTCGCCCGTTCCACGGCATCCACAGAAAGCATCCTTACTGCGCATGCTTTCCGCCAATGAACTGAATACAGGTTTTTGAGCAGGCAGATGTCGGCCATTTGACATTCCTGTTGACGAGCGTAGCTAGCTAGGCGGATGAACTATACATGACCTATGATTAAAACTTGGAAAACGCAAGGGCGTGCCGCCACACCAGCGAAACAGGCCGCTTGCCGCAGTTCTCTTCTGTAGAACTTCAATCCGAGAACTGATTTAGTCCGCCAAATTATAGATGGAGCATTGCCAAGTTCATGACATGCATGATTTCTTTGACATATTATAAATGCGCAAACTGCTTATGCACTTGGTTCCGGTTTGATCAAGATGCGGCAGGGGCGAGGTTTGGCGCGCAGAGTCTGCAGGAACAGGGACAGGAATGCAGCGTGGCGATTTAGGCGCCGGTTGAAGCGAAAGACGAACTCGCCGAGACAGGTCTGGAGGCGCTTGGCACGCAGCCCGTGGCAGACGTCCCGTGCCCAAGCCCTTGAGGTTGCAGAACGCGGTGTGGATCAAGGCCAGGGTTTCATGGGCGGTCTGTCGCCGATGACATGGGGCCGGTGGTGGTCCCGAGGCACCGCGCTGCAGCCGCTCCAGCCGTCTGTCTTGACGACCGCGGTCGTGACGGTGTTGCTGCGCACAGCGAAATTGCCGAGATCCTTGGCGTTGCAGGACGGTGATCGTGGCCAGCCGCAGGTGGCCCGGTGCGTTGCCGTTGCAATGAGTGGTCATCAGACAGGCGGCCCGGAACCGGATCGTGAGCGACAACCTGGTTCGGTGCAGGAGGGTGCCGGCGTCGGCGTCGGGGAACCGGCGCTGGAAGGCGATGAGGCTGGCAGGGATTTCGGTCATGGGGCGGTTCCAAGTCAAGAATGTCATGCGAACATTCCATCATCCGACATCCCGAACACAATGCCTTGTGTCGTAGGAACCATGTGCATAAGCAATATGCACGATTTTACGGAATTTCCAGATTGAAGCTACATACCTCCCTGAATTCCGCTGCTCGCTGCCAATTTACCTCGGGTGCTGCCAGCCGGTTGCACGAGACGATATCGAACGCGTTGTCCGGCGTCCCTGGAATCCATAGGGAGTTGGGGGTCAAGCTCATGAAATCCGCAGGAGACGGCGCCGCCGCTCTTTCTTGTGCGGCACTGCCGTCGGCTTGACGCTTTACGAAAACTGGTTTGGAAACCACTTGTTATCCATCTGCATGATCTTTCGAGTAGGCTCTGTTCGCATTTCGCAGGCGTATGTGCTGCACTGGATTCTGACTTGCATTGGCCATGGGGAGCGGGACAGTGGATCGGGCACGGTTTCGGGGCTGGTTTTCAAGAATCGATGAACTGACGGCGGAGCAGTGCCGCAAGGTTGCTGCGGTTCTGTCGGGTCCACCGGAGGGCGAGGCCTCGCTGGCGGCGGTGATCGCCCCGGACGCCCTGTGCTCGGCATCCTTGCGAGAGCGTCAACCGCTCCGCCGGCGAGCGGGTGCGCGGAGCCGTGCACATCCAGACGGCCACCAGCCGCCACAGCCAGATCAAGGGCTTCCCGCGGCGCTTCCGCGGCATCGCCACCAAGTGTCTCGACAGCTGTCCGAGGTGGTTCCATCTCGTCGCGCTCGGCAGGCATCCATCGCCAAGAGCCTGCCTCGCAACCGCCAGCGCCAGACCAAGCCTGCGATTCGCGAATTGAGCCTTCGAGTAAATTAGGAAACATCGTGCCGATATGCTGACGGATTGCAAAATGAGCCAATCCTTTTCCTAGGATAAGACTGTTGCGAAATACACCTCTCCGTCTATTGACATGCTGCGCTGAAGGGTTGCAAGCGCTGGTCATGGTGTTCGATTGAAGGAGATGACGATGGATTTCTTCATGACGGTGGCGGCCAAGCGCATGGACCGGGACAGCGCGCTGCGATGTCGCCCCGATGATCCAGGTTCTCCTCCTCGGCCAGTGGCATTCGCTGTCGGACCGGGAGCTCGGTCGCGCCCTGACGGTGATCGAGCGAAGTCCCGCCGCGGCATCGGATCGAGGTTGTGGCGGAGGCGGGGGTCTAATCCGGGATCATGTTCCGGGCCTCTCGCGGGCATCCCCTGTCCCGGCACCGCCAGCCGGTTCAACCGGCTGGCGGTGGATCGTGGGTGAACCTTCGGCACCCTGAAACCGCGCTTTTGGACGCCAAAACTGCGTCCGAAAGGCGCCACAGCCACGCTAGGCGCTCAGCCAACTCCGGACGGCGAAATACAGATAGAGCGCCCGCTTTCGCAACAGCCTTATTGTTGGTGCTTGGGAAAACCGCCTGTGCCGAGTGAGCGGTTAAAACAGGCAATAGAAACGGTCTGTCGTTACGATAATCGGGAGCACCGCGATAACTCGAGTCCTGAAGACATCATTGACCCGGAATTGCGTTGCAACTTGCTTTCAAGCTGCGGTAAGTTCGCTAAATATGATACTTGAATGAATTGATGAATGGCTGGTACCGAAAGAGAGTTGACTTCGCGAATCGAAGTGGCGCTGAAGCGCATTGCATATGCCGTTGAACGAATTTCCGATGGAAAAGAGAGCATTGACGGCGATTCCGCTTTGAGTTCGGAACTGGTTGCGGAACGAGAGAAGACGAGAAGTCTGAAGGCTGATCTTGAGGCCGAAAGGAGTCGATTCTTCTCGACTGAAACCCAAAGGGCGAGCGAGATCGAATCGATGGTGAACAGTCTTCAGAGATCGCGCGACGAACTGGCAATGGCAAACCAACTCAACAGCGAACTGTCGAGGAGGTGCAAGCAACTGAAAGAATCTCTTGAAGCGACCCATTCGTCATCCACCGCAGCCGAAGAGCAGAAGACCCAAATTGAACAGTTGAAACAGGCGAGAGCAGGAGATTTAGCTGAGCTTAACGCAATTCTAGCAGAGCTTCGACCTTTGGTGGAGAATGTCCAGGATGCCTGAAGTTTCCATCAAGGTCATTGATCGCACAATTCGGGTCGCATGCGAAGATGCGGAGTACGCCGCAACACTTAACGCAACAAACTTCCTCCGTAGCGTGTTGACGAAGATTCCCGACGAAAACAAAGAATATGGCTCGTCAACTGTTCTGTTGTTAGTTGGCTTGAACTTGGCAGACCGCATTCTTTCGATGTCGAATGAAAACTCTGTTGGCACTAGCGCGATGGGGACATATCTGCCCCCATCGTCCGAATTCAGCCAAGAGACGTTGAAGGTGCTGAAAGCGATGGCTGAACTGGCGGAATCCATTGCCGACCGCTTGGAAAAGCAACTTGGCGCGAATGTTGGAGCAACCGTGCCTAGCGAACCAAGCGGCAACTCCATCAAAACTTAGTTGTTGTGTTCGCGAATCTTCGATGAGGCATTCTTGCTGAACCCGACCGATTTGGATTCGAAGAGTTCATCGAGTTCGCCTGACAGGGTCATTTCGGTGACAATGTCGCATCCTCCGATGAATTCGCCTTTGACGTAAAGTTGCGGAATAGTCGGCCAGTCCGAGAAGGCCTTGATGCCTTCGCGCACTAGAGGGTCGTCGAGCACGTTGACGTCTTGGAAGTCAATTTCAAGATAGTTAAGCACACCAGCCACGCGCGACGAGAATCCGCATTGTGGATTGAATTTCGTGCCCTTCATGAATAACACGACATCGTTGGAACTCACGAGTCCGCTCAATTGTTCTTGAACACTTTCATTCATAGCTCACTCCGGCGCTTTTGTGGTGAGGGCGAGAGCATGGAGCTCGCCATCTGGTTCGCTCATCTTGCCCTTGAGTGCGGCATACACCGCGCGTTGCTGCTGAACACGATTCATTCCTCGAAAACTTTCGTCCACGACCTCAGCTGCATAATGGTTTCCGTCTCCGGCAAGGTCCGTGATTGAAATCTTGGCGTCAGGGAATGTCTCCCTTAGCAGGCCTTCGAGTTCCGACGCTTGAATTGGCATTCTTGATTCCTTTGGATCAATGTTGAATTTAACTGGCGAGATGTTGAGGTTCAAGAGCCCGTTGACTCCAATTTAACGAGCCGGAACCTGCGACCAGTTAGTTAGAGACATTGGCAGCCACTTTAAAGAATCATGGCTTCGCGGAATCACGTGAAACTCATGTTTGTTGTTATAAAAGAAATATACAAGTATTTTTAGATTATTATTCAAAATATCAAGAAGTTGCACAATTTTCTTAAAGCTTTATGGAAATGAAATATACCAGCAAACTGCCTGCACCATGTCGGTTGCAAAACAGATTAGAGTCAAATTTCGATCTGTGCGGAGGCAACGGGGAAAGCCAAAGAACGCCATGCGTAATGCACATAGATCGCGCTTGGCAACTTTGGTTTCTTGCAGAATGTGCCAATGTTGTGCATGAGATTTTGGTTGCAACAAACGAATTCAATTGAAGAAATATTTATGCAATACCTTCAAGTTGTACTGAAACTTTTTCGAAAGGTGCGGACTTCTTGGAGAACGAAGTCTCGAAACGCTTGAATGCGTTTTGAACTCCGCAATTCGACCGGATACGCAAGATAGACCGGAATCTCTCCGGATTCCACTTCAGGAAGCACGGGAATCAAACCGGGTGTGTGGTCGCTCAGGTAGTCCGGGAGCACCCCCACACCGAGGTCGTGCAAGACCCCTTGGAGAACACCGTAGTAGTTATTGACTGTCAGGCTCGATGAAATGTTCTCGGAAAAAAGACGTTGCACCAAGTTCGCACCGGCGCTTGTCTGCTCGGCCGAGACGTTTTGGCAAATCAGCCGATGGCGGGAAAGTTCGGAAAGACCACTCGGCTCACCGTATTTTGCAAGATACGATTCGGTGACGTAAAGCCGCATCCGTACAGTCATCAACTTGCGTCGGACCAAGTCTGCCTGCGATGGCTCCTTCATCCGTATTGCGATGTCGGCCTCACGCATCGGAAGGTCAAGGGCGCGTTCCGCGAGCAGCAGGTCGATTTTCAGATTTGGATACTGATCGTAGAGTGCGCCCATCCGAGGGGCGAGCCAGAGCATTCCGAAGCCGATGGTTGTTGTCACCCTGAGTTCACCGAAAATTTCGTCCCTTGAATCCCTGATTCGCGCTGAGGTGGTCTCAAGTCTTTTCGATATCGCTTCAGTTGCGTCGAACAGGAGCGTGCCCTGCTCGGTCAGAATTAATCCCCGAGCATGGCGGTGAAAAAGGATGGTTCCAAGTTGCTCCTCTAGAGTGCTGATTTGACGGCTGACGGCTGATTGGCTCAAGTTAAGGATTTCGCCAGCCCTCGTAAGGCTTCCTGCGGATGCTACCGAGTGGAAGATTCTTAGCTTGTCCCAGTCCATTATTTAACCTTGGTGGAAGAGTTTGTGCGCAAATACAGATTTTGTTTAACTAGGCAAGATTTAGTTTTCGCTTTGAATTGTCAATTGTTTGAGTTAGCAATTGATTAAATCTGAAAAACCGATCGAGCCAAAGTTTTGAAAAATCAGGAAGTTAAGCTGTCGGACCGTTTCGATTTGGCTCGTTGTCCGGTATTGCTCAATGGAACGCAAGCACTCGTGCGCCTGATGCTGATGCAGAAGGCGCGTGACTTAGCGGTCGGCCTCAACACTGGCGGGTATGTATCCGGCTATCGAGGATCCCCCCTAGGTGCTGTGGACTTTCAGATGAGCAGCGCGCGGAGGTTGCTAGAGGCTGCTTCCATTGTGTTCCAGCCTGCGCTGAATGAGGATCTTGCCGCCACTGCAATTTGGGGTACGCAACAGGCCGAACTCAGGGGCGAAGGCAGATTCGACGGCGTATTTGGCCTTTGGTATGGAAAAGGGCCGGGAGTGGATCGCTCCGGGGATGTTTTCAGGCATGCGAACATGGCTGGAACCTCAAGGCACGGCGGTGTGCTCGTCGCGCTGGGAGACGATCACACTGGCGAAAGCTCCACAACTCTCCACCAATCCGAATGGGCACTGGTCGACGCGTACATGCCGGTTTTTTCTCCTGCGGGCGTGCAGGAGTTGCTCGATTACGGTGTGCTTGGGTTTGCCATGTCGAGGTTTTCTGGAAACTGGGTGGGCCTCAAGTGCGTGAAGGACACAATTGAGGCGACGGCTGTTGTGAACGGTAGTGCCGATCGAATTTCTTGCGTAAAGCCAGAATTCGAGATGCCCGAAGGCGGCCTGAATATTCGCCTGATCGACGCCCCCCGAGAAAAGGAAGCCCGAATCATTGATTATCGTCGTCATGCCGCTGAGGCCTTCGGCCGAGCTAACAATATTGACCGACGAGTTTCAGGCAGGCCGGGCGCAAAAATCGGACTGGTTTCCGCCGGAAAGAATTGGCTCGATTTGGTACATGCGCTTGAGTTGCTGGGAATCGATTCGGGGGAAGACGAACGACTTGGACTCACCACCTACAAGGTCGGCATGACTTTTCCGCTTGATGTTGCAAGTTTTCGGGAGTGGGCCGACGGTTTGGACTTGATCATAGTTATCGAGGAGAAGCGCAAACTAATCGAGGTCCAAGTTAAAGAGGCACTCTTTTCGCAACGTTGCGGAAGACGGGTCTACGGTTGGCGCGACGATGATGGTGCCGAATTGTTTCCGGCTAGATATGTACTGAATCCTGTGCAAATTGCCAAGACGCTTGGCAAAGTGCTCATGAAAGAAGGCAGAAGGACCGACCGTTTAGCTGAGGCAGTTCGTCGCTTGGACGAAGCCACCAAAACCCAAAACGCCGACGACATGGTTGCACGGCTACCATACTTTTGCTCTGGGTGCCCACACAATATGTCAACCAAAATTCCGGAAGGGTCACGAGCCTATGCCGGCATAGGCTGCCACTACATGGTTCAGTGGATGGATCGCGGCACGGTTGGCTTTACGCATATGGGGGGAGAGGGAGCCAATTGGATCGGAGAGGCACCATTTTCGTTTCGAAACCATGTCTTCCAAAACATCGGAGACGGCACTTATAACCACTCGGGACTTCAGGCGATCCGTGCAGCAGTTGCTGCAGGCGTGAACATAACGTTCAAGATTCTGTTCAATGATGCGGTTGCGATGACTGGCGGACAAAAGAACGACGGCGAGCTTTCGGCGGCACAGATTGCGCACGAAGTTAGTGCTTTCGGGGTACGCAATCTGGCAGTCGTGTATGACGAAAAGGAGGATATTGACCTTTCTCGATTTCCTTCCGGTGCATTGAAGTGCGAAAGGCGGAGACTTGACGAGGTCCAACGCAAGTTCCGAAAAGCCAAGGGGGTTTCGGCGATTGTCTACATTCAAACATGTGCTGCGGAAAAGCGACGCAGACGCAAGCGCGATCAGTTTCCTGATCCCGACGCACGTGTCTTCATCAACACCGATGTTTGTGAGGGGTGTGGCGATTGCGGGATTCAATCCAATTGCGTTTCGATTGTCCCGGTTGAGACAGAGTTCGGGCGGAAGCGGCGGATAGAACAGTCTAGTTGCAACAAGGATTTCAGTTGCCTCAATGGATTTTGCCCTTCTTTTGTCACGTTGAAGGGGGCCGTTATCCGAAAATCCGCCAGATCGAATGTCGAAACCCCTGATTTATCGGAGCCTGTGCTTCCCGCGATTGAAGGTACGTTCAATACCGTGGTCGCTGGCGTGGGGGGGACCGGTGTGGTAACGGTCGGGGCACTGTTGGCGATGGCCGCTCATCTTGACGGTCTCGGTGTCGGCCTGATCGAGATGGCCGGGCTCGCTCAGAAAGGCGGCGCGGTCTGCATTCATTGTCGCATCGCCAAGACACCTGATGAAATCTCGGCCATCCGTGTTTCAGCTGCGGAGGCCGATGTGGTCATAGGATGTGACTTGATCGTCTCGGCGAGTGCTGACGTTCTAGAGCTTATGAGGAAAGGGAGATCTCATGCGGTCGTGAACCGCCATGAGACAATTACGGGAGATTTCACAAGGGACATGGAGTTTCGCATTCCGACCGAACAGTTGGTTCAAAGGCTTGCGGCCAGGCTCGGGCGCGACAGAGTCCAGTTTCTTGACGCGACATCAATTGCCGAAACTGTGCTCGGCGATGCAATTTTTTCCAACATGGTTATGTTTGGAGCAGCTTGGCAACGCGGTTTAATTCCATTGTCCCGCCTAGCTATCCAGCGGGCAATAGAGCTAAACGGAACTGCTGTTGAGGAAAACAAGTCCGCGTTCGAGTATGGCAGATGGGTCGCGGTCGATCCGGATTCCGTGCGCGAAGTGACAAGCCGCGACGAAATTTCACATTCGGCAACATTGGAGCAGAAGATTGAAATTCGGGCTAGTCATCTCATTGAGCATTCTGGATATCAACTCGCAAACCGCTATAAGGAGTTTTTGGAACGGATCGAGAACCCCGGTCTCAGGGAGGCCGTCGCATTAAGCTACCATAAGCTGCTAGCCGTCAAGGATGAGTACGAGGTTGCTCGCCTACATCTTAAAACATGGGAAAAGGCAAGTGCTGAATTCGAAGGCGGCTTTCGAATGGCATTTCATCTTGTGCCTCCGGCAATAAGGAGAGTCGGAAACGATGGACGACCGCAAAAACGCGAGTTCGGCGCTTGGGTTCTCGGAGCATTTCGGGTTTTAGCTGCGATGAGATACACCCGCGGAACGATCCTCGATCCGTTCCGGTTTCTCCCTGAAAGAAGAAAACATCAGGCATTGGTTCGCCAGTACGAGGCGGATATACTGGAGGTGCTACGTCTCGATGAGCAAAACGTCAGTGATGCAGCGATTGAATTGGCAAAGCTTCCACTTTCAATTAAGGGATTTGGCCCAGTATGGGAATCCAACCGGATGACAGCGGAAGAACGACGCCGCAACTTGCTAGGGGAACTGCAGTGTCCGAGTCCCGATCCCTTGAAGAAGCAGGCTGCTGAAGACTATCCAGCATCTGCGTAGCATTTCCTATTGCAGCCGCAATGAGATTCTGTGCACCTGCGATTGTTGGCACCCAAGTTTTCGAGATTTCGTGAGCGGTGTTTAACGCGGGAAAAGTCTGTTGCGAAATGCACTCCTTCAGCCATTGACATGTCGCGCTGAAGGGGTTGCAAGCGCTTGTCATGGTGTTCGATTGAGGGAGAGACCAATGGATTTCTTCATGACGGTGACTGCCGAGCGCGTGAAACCCGACAGCGCGTTGCGGTCGACGCCCTGATGGACTGGCAGCACCCGAGGTCTTGGTGTCCGAGCGTCTCTCGGCGGGTCCGGACGCCCGCTGGCTGAAGAAGGGCGCTCACCGACAAGGGGCGGCCCGCGCGCGGCCAACCGCGCCTGTCTCGCCGAGGCGGGGTTTATGTTCCGGGCGGTAAGGGGATGCCCCCTGTTCCGGCGTTGCTGCTGGGCGGCGCTACAGCCACCGATCGGTAACCGCTAGGCGCGCAACCGGCTCCAAACGGCGAAATGCAGAGAAAAACGCCCGCTTTCGCGACAATCTTTTCTTGAAAAAATTGGCTCAATTCGTGAATCGCAGGCTTGTTCTGGCGCTGGCGGCTGCGAGGCAGGCTCTTGACGATGGATGCTTGCCGAGGACGACGAGATGGAACCGCCTCGGACAGCTGTCCAGGCACTTGGTGGCGATGCCGCGGAAGCGTCGCAGGAAACCCTTGATCTGGCTGTGGCGACTGTTTGCCGTCTGGATGTGCACAGCACCGTGCCGGTGAGGGCGCCGAAAGTCCGGTCGCAGGACTTGCAACGATAGCGGCACAGACCGCGCGACTTGCCCCGGGACACCGCGCCCGATCCATTGTTCCGCTCCCCATGGTCAATGCAAGTCGTAATCAAGTGTATCGCATACGCCTGCGAAGTGCGAACAGAGCCAAAAATTTAACTTTTTTGGATCCAGTATACCTGAAGGTTCTTTCGCCTATCTTCTTTGAGCAGTCGGTGCCCTTGCTCATTGCAGAAGTGAGGAATGTCGACTGCGGCAACCGGGTCATCCGCAGTTACGCGCAGCACTTGACCGGTGTTCAATGTCCGCATTCTTTTGTGAATCTTGAGAACGGGCAGGGGGCATAGCAACCCTATTGTATCAAGCTCATCGATCTTTTGCATAACGCTGTGAATAATCTGGAAGAAGATGATTTTCCAGCAATTGTGTTTAACTACATCGAACTTGTCGCGAGCATCAGTTATTCAAGCATTCAAGCGAGATTGGAACCGACATGCTGGGAACTGACCTTATTGACGCAAATTTGTTTCCGGCAGTTTTAATTGCGTTGCTCGCCGGCATGCTCAGTTTTGTTTCCCCATGCGTTCTCCCGATCGTTCCGCCCTATCTTGCATACATGAGCGGAATATCATTTTCGAAACTCACAGAGGGTCGCAGACGGGCGAGTGCAACTCTTGCCGCGGTGAGCTTCGCATTCGGACTGTCAACGATATTTCTGCTTCTTGGCTTCACCGCTTCAACGCTCGGATCTTTTTTCCTTGAGCACCAAGCGGTGTTCGGGAAAGTGTCCGGCATCATAATATCAGTGTTCGGCCTTCATTTCGTCGGAGTGCTCAGGATCGCGATTCTAGATAGGGAAGCGCGGTTTGATGTTGGCAACCGTGGAGGCAGCACGTTCGGTGCGTTTGTCTTGGGCTTGGCGTTCGCATTCGGGTGGGTTCCTTGCATCGGTCCCCAGCTAGGCGCAATTCTGTCACTGGCTGCTCAGGAAAGCTCAGTTGCGAGAGGTACAGTGCTTTTGGGAGTTTACGCAATGGGCCTCGGCTTACCTTTCGTGCTTGTCGCCGTCTTCATTAACCGTTCCATGCAGGCGATCAATTGGGTACGGCCATACATGCGGAGAATCGAGATTGGAATTGGAGTGCTGCTCTTAATCACGGGGCTTATGCTGCTGTCGGGGACATTCTCGGCAATTTCCTACTGGTTGCTTGAGAATATTCCAATTCTTGCCTCGGTTGGTTAGCAGAAGGGCAAGTCTTCAAGTGGATTACGCAACACGCGCAGGCAACAGCGGTCAGCCAACATTTATCAATTGCGATTCAGGCTGGGGTCGGTCACACTCCATCCGAACCGAGTTGACAACTATGCGTTCCTGCTCTCAGGGCCATTCAAAAGTCTATGCGGCGGAGTGACCGGTCCAATCCGCAACCGTTCAAAATCCTGCAACATCACGATTTCCTGACGTGTATTGGCTCTTTGGTTGTCCCATTCATGAAGCGGCTCAGCACGTACAAACGTATTGATGAAGCGAGATTGACCGACAAGTCCCGGCTTGCGTCAATTTCAGTCGCGAGCAAGTTAATGGATTTTTCGTCTGCACAAGCGATCTCTCGGAAGCAGGCCCAAAATTCGTCTTCAATAGAAACGCTGGTTCTATGGCCGCGAATGGTAATTGAGCGTTTCTTTGGTACAGACATCGTTGGGACAGCCGCAGGCATCTATGCTCGAACTCTCCGCGAAGCTGGATCGTACATTGGTCTGATGGATGCGTCCGCGTCAACGCGCGCGCCTGCAACCTCAATAGCGTAACTAGATGTCAGCATGTCTTGCTCGGCTTCACCACTGCATGGCACATAGCCTAGCCCAATGCCGCCGCCTAGCGTGTGCCCGTAACTTCCGGAAGACAAGTGCCCCACGATTTTTCCGTCCCTTACGATTGGCTCGTTGTGGTACAAAAGGGGATCGGGATCGCGTAGCCGGAATTGGACAAGCCGTTTCTCGATGCCGGACTCCTGTTTCCGCAGTATAGCATCTCGACCCACGAAATCGCTCTTGGCCAAGCCTAACGTAAAACCAAGTCCAGCTTCTAGCACGTGATCTTCCGTCGTGATGTCATGGCCGAAATGGCGGAATGCCTTTTCGCATCTGCAACTGTCCATCATGTGCATGCCGCACAGCTTGAGATCAAATTCTTCGCCAGCTTCAATTATCGTTTCGAACACATGCGAAGCCATGTCAGATGAAATGTAGATCTCCCATCCGAGTTCTCCCACGTAGGAGACCCGATGCGCACGCGCGAGGCCCATCCCAACTTCGATTTTCTGCATAGTTCCAAATGGATTGGCATCGTTGTTGAAGTCGTTTGGCGACACTGATGACAGCAGCTTCCGTGAGTTGGGTCCCATAATCGCAAGCACTCCCTCAAGAGCGGTAATGTCGGTGATGGTGACTTCGTATCCAGTGGAATGTCTAAGCATCCACGCTTGGTCGGCACGGCGCGTCGCAGCGGGAGTGACAACGAAATAAGAGTTTTTGGCCAGCCGCGTGGCTGTGACGTCAGCCTCGATTCCTCCCCGGCGATTCAGAAACTGCGTGTAAACGATCTTGCCAATTGGAACTGACATATCTGCCCCGCAGACATAGTTCATGAACTTTTCGGCTTGCCGACCATCTACGCGAATTTTCCCGAATGACGACATATCGTACATTCCAACATTTTCGCGTACCGCTTGGTGCTCCAACGCCCAGTTTTCAAACCAGTTTTGACGCTTCCAACTGTACCGGTACTCACGTTCCTGTCCCGTTGCGGCAAACCAGTTGGCTCGTTCCCATCCTGCGACCTCACCCATCACGGCACCGCGCTCAAGCAACTGCTGATGGAATGGCGTTCTGCGGACGCCGCGAGCGGACGCCTTTTGTCGAAACGGGAAGTGGTCTGCATACAGCAGGCCTAATGTTTCTTTGGATCTCTCGAACAGGTACTTTGCATTGCTTTGGAATGCTTCCATGCGACTGATATCGACGTCACCAAGATCGAAAGGCTTCTCGCCGTCGTTCATCCAGTGTGCGAGGGCCATGCCTGCCCCGCCCGCAGACTGGATGCCGACAGAATTGAAGCCCGCCGCTACGAAGAAATTATCCAGTTCCGGTGCCGGTCCGAGCAGGTAGGCATCGTCCGGTGTGAAGCTTTCCGGTCCATTAAAAAAAGTCTGAATTCCCGTTCTCTCAAGAACCGGCATTCGATTCATTGCTTTTTCCAAGATTGGCTCAAAGTGTTCAAAATCCTCTGGCAGCTGGTCAAATTCGAAGTCTTCGGGAATTCCTTCCATGCCCCATGGACGTGCGTCCAGTTCAAAGGCCCCGATCAACAACTTGCCGGCATCTTCCTTGTAGTACGCGCATTCGTCTGGAACTCTGATCACCGGAAGTTTTGTCAAGCCGGGAATGGGAGCAGTCACGATGTAGAAATGTTCGCAGGCATGCAGTGGGATGCTCGCGTCTGCGAGTTTTCCGACTTTACGAGCCCACATTCCCGCGCAGTTGACTACGTACTCTGATTCAATACGGCCAACTGCATGCTGAGACTTCCATTCTACACCGACTGCACGCCGACCGCTCCGCAAAATTCGGCAGACATTGATTCCTTCCAACATTTGGGCACCAAGGTTGCGTGCGCCCTTAGCTAGTGCGAGCGCGATGTTTGACGGGTCACCCTGCCCATCTTTTGGCAGGTACACTCCAGCGGTCACGCCTTGGATGTTAAGATGCGGATGCTTTTCCTTGACTTCGGATGGCGAAATTTCCTCTATCTCGACTCCGAATGCTCGCGCCATCGAGGCAGAGCGAAACAGTTCCTCACGGCGTTCCTCGGTCAAGGCTACGGTTATGGAACCGCAGCGTACGAACCCGGTTGCGATACCAGTCTCAGTCTCTAGGGTTCCGTAGAGCTCCTGTGAATACTTCGCGAGTTTTGTCATGTTCGCGGTCGCGCGGAGTTGGGCTATCAAACCTGCTGCATGCCAAGTTGTACCGCTAGTGAGCTTCTTTCTTTCCAGAAGCATGATGTCTTTCCATCCGAGCTTGGCGAGATGGTACGCTACTGAGCAACCGACAATTCCGCCTCCTACGATGACTGCACTTGCCTTCTTGGGAGCGTTGTTCATTTGTAAACCCGTAGTTTGTGTTCTGGATTCCAGAGATAAATCGGGAATTCTTGCACTGTTAGGTGAATTGTGCGGTCAGCTGCAACACCATCCGGTATAATTGTCTTTGGGCCCGGATGCAGACTGAGGCTGTGCGAGCACTCCAACTACGATCTCAGGCGCTCATTCTGCGGGTCCCAGAGAGGCTGGTCTTTTTGGATGACGGCGAGGTAGCACTCGCCATATATCTCGACTTCAGTGCCTTCAGCGGCCAAGTCAGACCTGAGCATTGCAAGTGCGATTGATGGCTCTTGCTTGCACGCGAAAATCATTCATGGGGCATAGGAGCGGACAGTTGCGTCCGACATTAAATAACGGTTAACGTCTGAACGTGAACTCAGAGGTTTCAACTGGCTGGACCGATCATTTTCTCTGGACGAACAAGTTCGTCGAATTTTTCATGTGCCACATATCCCATACGTATTGCCTCCTCTCGAAGCGTTGTGCCGTTCAAATGTGCCTCTTTTGCCACCTTCGCGGCGTTGTCGTATCCAATTTCTGGAGCTAGTGCTGTGACAAGCATCAAGGACTGGTGCATCAACTGATCGATTCGCTCGCGATTTGCTTGAATCCCCTCAACGCAGTTCTCGCGGAACGAGTTCGATGCATCGCCCAAAAGTCGAATTGATTGTAGGACATTGTATGCGATTATCGGCTTGTAGACGTTCAGCTCGAAATGCCCTTGACTTCCCGCAAATCCGACGGCGGCGTCATTTCCCATGACTTGGACGCAGACCTGAGTCAGGGCCTCGGACTGGGTTGGATTCACTTTGCCGGGCATTATTGACGAACCCGGCTCGTTTTCGGGGAGTGAAAGTTCCCCAAGTCCGCAGCGGGGCCCGGATGCGAGAAATCGAATGTCATTTGCAATCTTAAAAAGTGACGCGGCTATCGTTTTGAGTGCACCAGACATTTCAATCATTGCGTCGTGAGCCGCGAGCGCCTCAAATTTGTTTTCGGCGGGATTGAAGGGAAAACCCGTAATGCCCGAGATTTCAGCGATCACCCTCTCGGCCCATCCCTTCCGAGTGTTCAGCCCCGTTCCCACCGCTGTTCCGCCTTGAGCAAGCGAAAGAATGCTAGGCAACGCATTGCGCAAACGCGCAATCCCAGCGTCTACTTGCCGGGCGTATCCAGAAAATTCCTGGCCAAGGGTGAGCGGGGTTGCATCCTGGGTGTGGGTTCGTCCGATCTTGATGATATCCGCAAACTCCGCGACTTTTGATTCAAGGGCCTTGTGCAGGGCATCTAGCGCCGGCAGGAGTCGGCCTTCGACTTCGTGTGCAGTGGCAATATGCATTGCTGTGGGGAAGGTGTCGTTGGAAGATTGACTCAGGTTCACGTGGTCGTTTGGGTGAACTGGACTCTTGGAGCCGATTTTTCCGCCGAGAATCTCAATTGCGCGATTTGCAATTACCTCGTTGACGTTCATGTTGGATTGGGTCCCTGACCCCGTCTGCCACACGACGAGAGGGAAATCGTCCGGGAATTCCCCGTCGGTGACCTCCTTGGCGCTTTGGATAATCGCACCGCCGAGCTCCTTGCTCAAGAGACCGAACTCAACATTGGACTTGGCGCACGCCAACTTGATGATTGCCAGTGCTTTAACGATGCTGGAAGGCTGTTTTTCCCAGCCAATCGAGAAGTTCAACAGCGAACGCTGGGTTTGTGCACCCCAATATCTGTCCGCAGGAACTTGAATTTTCCCGAAGCTGTCGGTCTCAGTTCGATAGTTTTGCATTGTCAGGCTCAATTCAAATGGTGCCGTCATTTAGATCGGCAGTGCAATCCAGGCCAAACTCGAACTACGTGGAAAATTCTGTCCGTACGGGCACTCACGATTACAGTCGAGGCACGATGTTCAATCTAGCTTCCTGAATTTGTCAAGGCTAACGACTTTGGTGCCGGTTTCGTCCTTTTCGCCCCTCGGCTCGGGTTTGTCGGCAACTGCGGCCTTTTGGCTGATCAAGAGTTCCGGGCTAATCTCCGGTGCCCCGTCAGTCAGGCAGAACCCAAACTTGGCCTTGGGGTCGGAAAACAACTTTACTGCCCTGATCGGAACGTAAAGACGCTGCGGGGAATCTTGAAAGTTCAAAGTGATTCCAAACCCTTCCTTGTCAACCATTAGATCATCGAACCAGTGCTGAATGACAATGGTCATTTCCTCAGGGTATTTTGCTCTGAGAAAATTGGGGATTTCGACTTTCGGGTCTACGGTAGAGAAGCGTATCACAAAATGGTTACCTAAAGGCAAGCCGTTTTCTTCGACACAACTCAGAGCGCCGAGAATCACTCCACGAATTGCTCGTTGCAACAAAGCGCGATAATCGATCGATTCCATTTTGGTATTTAGGTTATGAACGATTGCCAACAATAGCTTGTATTGCAGCAATTGTTTAGGGAAAAATGTCTTTGGGCATGGCAATCGCTTTTTAATTTTACCTTTCGGCGGTGCGGACTAGGCTGTGTATCCATAAGGTGCGGGACATAATGCGGACAGGACTGTTGCGTTCAAGCCCTGGAGGCGGTGTCGCGGGTGGACCTGCCGAAAGACTGTGGACATTGCACGACGGGTTGCAACCGCTGGTCCGGGAAAGGGGCAGGGCGCGCATTTTCAATGCCTTGAGCGCCAAGTCGCCGGTGACGCTTATCTCGTCGACAGCTCGATCGTGCGTGTCTACCAACACTCGGCGGGTGGAGGGAGCGGACCCCGCCATCGGCCGCTCCCGGGGCCGGATGGGCAGCAAGATTCATGTCATCGTCGGCGCTAGCGGCCTGCCGGTCAAGTTCGTGCCGGCGGCGTCGGGCAGGTCTCGGACAAGGCCGGCGTGGCGGCGCTGCTCTTCGGTGTGCCCCTGACACGGGACACGGTGGCCAACCGGGGCTGTACCCGGCAGCGCAATCCGGTCGAGCGTTTGTTCGACAGGCTCAAGCGCTGCAGCAAGCTCGCCCGAAACTTTCTCTCGGCCATCGTCCCGGCCTGCGCCAAGCTCCGGATGCGACATAATGAATGCACAACCTAGGCCGAGCGGGGGCATCTTCGTTCTTACTGGCACGCTTCAGAATATCACACGCATCCAGCGCTCACCCTGCGTATCGCTGCAAGGCTTTCCGTACCGCTGTCCTTCCGGGTGCGCTGCCGATCCTCATTCACCGCTGCCGCGGGCCCCGCCCGCCGTCTCGGCTGTCGGCCGCCGCGCATGCATCGCCTCAGCGACTGCGACCCTTCCCTTGATGTCAGGCAGTTCCAGAAGAGCCAGCATCGCCGTGGTCTCGCTCGACCCGCCGTCCACCCGAACTTGGCCTAGGGGGTCAGCTGTACCTGTGCCGCGAAGGTGGACACCAAGGCTCCGGGTTGGGTGACGTAACGTCCGCAAACGAGCATCGCGGCTCGAGCTTCATGAAACGACGCGGAAATGGTTCCCCACATCTCTGCCTGCCGACGCACCCTAGGGAACCTCTGAATATAGCCTGAGATTTTGGTCGTTGCATTGCGCATCCGGTGCGCGCCTGTTATTTTGCGCCACGCCTTTTTTTGGGGGGATCACGACATGCAACGCCTTCAGCAATTGACCTTTGCCAGCCTCCAATGCGATCGCAAGAAGCGCAAGACGCGCCGCGAGATCTTTCTGGAGCGGATGGACGGCCTGATCCCCTGGGAGCGCCTGGAGGCCCGCATTGCGCCGGTGTATCCGAAGGGCGGCCGCAAGGGGCGACAGCCGTATCCGCTGTCGGTGATGCTGCGCGTGCACTGCGTTCAATTGTTTTACAACCTGAGCGACCCGTTGATGGAGGACCAGCTTGCGAGGCGGAGAGCATCCGGCGCTTTGCCGGGGTGAGTCTTGAGAAGGTTCCGGACGAGACGACGATCCTCAACTTCCGTCACCGGCTGGAGAACCACGGACTGGCGCAGCAGCTGTTCGGGAGATCAGGGATCACCTGGCCGAGCAGGGGGTTTTGCTGAAGAAGGGCACCATCGTTGACGCCACCATCATTTCGGCGCCATCGTCGACCAAGAACGAGAGCAACGCCCGCGATCCGGAGATGCACCAGACCAGGAAGGGGAACCAGTGGCATTTCGGGATGAAGCTGCACATTGGCACCGACACCCGGGGTCTGGTGCACCATCTGGAGGGAACGGCCGCCAACGTTCACGACCTGACGCCTTCGGATCGGCTTCTGCACGGCGAGGAGGAGCAAGTCTGGGGTGACTCCGGATATCGCGGGATCGGCAAGCGCGCGGAGCACGCGCATCGCGATGTTTCGTGGCAGATTGCCATGCCCCCGAGCCAGCGCCGGACGCTGGCGCCGGGCAGCGCCGCGGCCAGGGCGGAGAAGGCGAAGGCCCGGGTGCGGGCGCGGGTGGAGCATCCGTTCCGGATCATCAAGCGGGTGTTCGGCTACGACATGGTTCGGTATCGGGGTTTGGACAAGAACGTGCAGCGGCTTGCGCTGCTTCCGGGCTTCTCGAACCTGATGATTGCCCAGCCGCACCTGTCGTGACAAGGGATCAGTGTGTCCGGAATTTGCCGGACCGGCCCTGCGGGGGCTGAACCGGCGGCGGTTTCGCCCCGAAAACGCGCATTTGCGGCTTCCGGACCGCCGAAAACCGATCGGTGCAGCCGGGAAGGGCAAAATCCGCAGCAAACCCAAAAAAAAACCCTCCAAATCAGAGGTTCCCTAGTCTTGGGAGACGGGATCTTCATCAAATTCGACCGCAGCGACTGCCGAAACTGTTCACCGAGGCAATTGCCAGCGATAGCAAGTACTTCTCGTTGCCAGAATGGCATATAACCTTAATCTGTCTTAAAGAAGCGCTCAAAATGCAAAATGCAGGCTTCTGTTGCCAGGTGCCTGCCGACCCCGCCGGTACGTGCTAGTGCACCGGGCTTAAGATCCGGGCTTGCCGGGCTGATTTACGCAGCCAAGGCCACCGGAGCACGATTGTCATTGGCAATTGTGCAATTCGGACCGATAACGGCGGTACCTCACCGAGCGAAAGCTGACACCTTTACACGTTCGTCGATCCTATTTCGACCCCATGTCTCTCCAATGAAGAGATTCGTTTATTCTGGAGGAGCCGCCGGGTACCGCCCCCGGGTCCGATCCGTTTATTGCGTGCGCCTTTATCGCCATAGTTCCATGCTGGAACAATAGTCAGCTAATACGAGATAGAATGAATGTCAACCAGACAATGGGTCTGAGGCCGAGCAAAATTTGGAAATGAAGTATTTTGTCAAATCTACCACGGTCGACGCGAAGAATCTTAGTTCCGACGCTTGTTGACGCGAGCCGTCCAAAACTAGCCGCGCAAGATCTCACCAAGTTCCGACGTTCCCCGTGCTGGACCAAGGTTCCACAGGTTCTTTCGCTTTCCCTCTCTGAAGTAATTCAATCGAAATGTTGTCCGGTGATCGCACGAACGCCATTCTTCCATCCCGTGGGGGGCGATTAATTACTACGCCGTTTTCTTTCAGGTGGTAGCAAATGGCGTAAATGTCGTCGACCTCATAGGCCATATGTCCGAAGTGACGGCTGTCCGACGGCAGGCTAGGGTCGCCGTCCCAGTTAAACGTAAGTTCGACCGGGCATTCCGGTTGATCAGGCGGTGCCATGAACACCAGCGTGTAGCGTCCGCTCTTGTTATCAATTCGGCGAATTTCTCTCAGACCGAGCAACTCGTAAAACGATATTGATTTCTCAAGATCCAACACGCGCACCATAGTATGAAGATATTTCATTGCAATATTCCTGATTTCTCGAGCTTGATTGTATCTAAGGGTACCGACGAAAACTTCTACAGGGTCGGGCATCTCTCTGCAACATCGAGTGCCCCAGTGCAGCGCGTTCCCGACCGACCAGCGCTTCTTGCGACACCACGGTCGGGAAACGCTGTTGCCCAGCGCTTGATCTCGCGCGTTCGTGGCGCGTGGCGTTGCCGTGCCTGGAGTCCCAGCTCCTTGAAGAGAAACAGGGCAATTCTGCCTAATGCTTGCCCCTGCGTTGTTGTCTGCGGGCATATTGCATCACTGGCTGGAAAGGGAAAATCGGAATTTTTTCAAACGATTACCCTGCATCGAGCGCATTTGAGTCTTAAGGTGAAGGCGATGAGGCGAACGTCAGGTAAACTTGGAGAAAGGGGAGATGCTGTCCGCGTTTGGAGGATTAAAATACTTGCCTAAGACCATTGTGAAAGCGATCGTTTTGTTCTGTATCGTGGCTGCCGGAACTGCCAGTCCATCAGGGCGTTCCTCTTTCACGGGACGTTGTCCCGTGCCACGCGCCCAGCCATCGCCGTCATGAAGAAATCCATCGGGATCTTCCTCGGCTGAACGTAAGAACAAGTGCTTGCAGCCCTTTCAGGCAACATATCCAAGGTTTAAAAGTCACATTTTGCAACAGTTTTCTTGGAGAGGTCTTATCTCCATGTTGATCGTGCGATATGACGATTTTCATCCGCGGGATAGATATTCATGGTGCTAGAACTAATCACTTTGAATGGAGGAACACCGACTGATGAAACTTGAGCCCGAGCAACAGGCTGAAATTGATTTGCTAAGGAACAAAAGTGCCAGCACCCGCCGTGTCGTAAGCGAGGGCATGGAGAGGCAGCTGTATATTCCGCATCCGGTCTTAGATCATGGCTTTGTCCGCGTGGTAGATTACATGGGGACCGACGGATCAATCGTTCAGGCCGCAAGGGTTTCATACGGAGCGGGGACAAAACAGACGCGTGGAGATGAGGGATTGATCCGATATTTGATGAAACATCGGCATACAACTCCCTTTGAAATGTGTGAAGTCAAGATGCATGTGAAACTGCCGATGTTTGTGGCTCGCCAATGGATCCGTCACCGGATGGCGAACGTCAACGAGTATTCCGCACGATACTCAGTTCTAGATCGGGAATTCTATATTCCAGATCGTGGGAATCTTGCCAGCCAGTCCACCCAAAATCAACAAGGGCGCGACGACCGGCTGGGCGACGACGAGGCACAAAGAGTGTTGGAAATCCTGAAAGATGACAGCTGTCGTGCGTATGACAATTACGAGAGAATGTTGTCAGCAGATGGTCAGCAGGGGTTGGCGCGAGAACTAGCTCGGATGAACCTGCCTGCCAACATATATACGCAATGGTACTGGAAAATTGATTTGCACAACCTGCTACATTTTTTGTCACTTCGAATGGACGATCATGCTCAGTATGAAATCCGGGCGTATGCTAAAGCAATTGGCGGAATTGTTGCGCGGTGGGTACCGTTGGCTTGGCGTGCGTTTCACGACTACGTGCTTGGTGGAGTGTCCCTTTCTGCGGCACAGGTGGCAAATATACGAAAGATGTTGCGAGGTGAAACCGTGGATTTTGAGTCTTCGGGGATGTCTAAGCGAGAATGGATGGAGTTCACGAACATAATTCGCGGAGACTAGAATTTTGGCAATCTTAGTGCACAATGACAAGGCGGTACTGCAATATCTCATCAAAAAATTCGTGAAGGTTTTGTCATGAAAACTTTTAAGTTCCGCATTTTCGGAAGAGAGCCACAAGCCTTGTTGCCGAACCTTGCTCGCTCCGTCGTAGAACTGCTCCGAGAAATAGACAGTTGCCGATAGGCTCAATTCGCGAATCACAGACTTGTCCTGATGCTGGCCGCTGCGAAACAGGTTCTCGGTGATTGATGCCTAAGGAATTTCTGAAATATAGCCTGAACTACTTATGCACTTGGTTCCGGTTTGATCAAGATGCGGCAGGGGCGAGGTTTGGCGCGCAGAGCCTGTCGGAACAGGGACAGGAATGCAGCGTGGCGATTTCGGTGCTGGTTGAAGCGAAAGACGAACTCGCCGAGACGGGTCTGGAGGCGCTTGGCGCGCAGCCCGTGGCATACGCACCGAGCCCAGCCCTTGAGGCTGGAAAACGCGGTGTGGGTCCAGGCAAGAGTTTCATGGGCGGGGATGTCGCCGACGACATGGGGCCGGTGGCGGTCCCGAGGCACCGCGCTCCAGCCGTCTGTCTTGACGGTCGCGGTCCGGCGGTGTTGTGCACAGCGAAGCTGCCGAGATCCTTGGCGCTGCAGGACTGAATCGTGGCCAGCCGTAGGCGGGCCTGCGTGTTGCCGTCGCCGCGTTCGTCGGCTCCGGCGACCGGCATCTTGCCTTCGGGGCTAGGTCGTGTACTCATTAGTTTTGATCCAGAGGCGGATGCAGGCGAGGGCGATTGCGGCGAGGAAGTTTCTTGCAAGCTTGTGATAGCGGGTCGCGATGCCTCGGAAGTGCTTGAGCTGTTGAAGAAGCGTTCGACGAGATTGCGTTGGCGGTAGAGGTCATGAGATACCGAGCGCTGCTCCCGGCGATCCCGTTGGGTCGGGATGTGGGGGCAAGAGCCATGGTCGGCAATGAGCTTGAGGATGGCGCGGGCGTCATAGCCGCGGTCGGCGACGGTGTCCCGGGCCGGCTCAAGGCCGTCAAGGAGGGCCGGCACGGCAGCCTTGTCGGAGGCTTGGCCCGGGGTGATCACGAAGCGGCGCGGCAGGCCAAGGCCGTCGACGACGACGTGGATTTTGGTGCTCAGCCCGCCTCGCGAGCGTCCGATGGCGTGATCCGGACCCCCCTTTTTTCCGCCCGCGGCGTGCTGGTGGGCGCGCACCACCGAGGAGTCGATGAGATGAAGAGATCCCGGCGATCCCGTCGCCAGCGCCCCGAACAGGCGCTCCCACACTCCTTGCTTGGCCCAGCGGTTGTAGCGGTTGTATACTGTCGTATATGGCCCGCAGCATTCCGGAAGGTCGCGCCACGGCGTGCCGGTGCGCAGGATGTGAAAGATCCCGCTGATCACCCGCCGGTCGTCCACCCGTGGAACGCCCCGCGGCTTGTCAGGCAGCAACGGCGAGATGATCGCCCATTCCGCATCCGTCAGATCGTGCCGTCCCTGCATCCTCAATCTCCCACTGTTTGGAAGCTTGAATCACATCAGCGCCGAAAAGAGAATCCCTTTTCCCTTTATGAGTACACGACCTACGCCCCGGCCCCGGCGGCGCGCCCTTGTCGCGTTGCGGCAGGCTGGCCTCGTCGATCTCGACCAGACCGGACAGCGGGCTGCGCTCGGGTTGATCATGGCACGGCGAAGCTTGGCGGCGAGCATCCAGGCGCTACGGCAGGACCCAAGCCCGAGTTGCTTCTGCAACTGCAAGGCGGAAATGCCGTTGCAATGGGTGGCCATCAGACAGGCGGCCCGGAACCAGATCTCGAGCGACAGCCTGGTTCGGTGCAGGAGGGTGCCGGCGGCAACCGAGGCCTGACGATGGCAACGGGCGCACTCGAAGCCGTGGGGCCTGGTCTTCAACTCCCACCCGTGACCGTGGCCGCAGGCGTCGTCATCGGGGAACCGGCGCTGGAAGGCGATGAGGCTGGCGAGGATTTCGGTCATGGGACGGTTCCACGTCAAGAATGTCATGCGAACATTCCATCATCCGACATCCCGGACACAATGCCTTGTGTCGCAGGAACCATGTGCATAAGCAATAGCCTGATTTTGGGCGTTGCATTGCGCATCCGGTGCGTGCCCGCTGTCTTGCGCCACGCCTTTCGTTTGGGGGGATCCTGACATGCAGCGCCTTCGGCAATTGACCTTTGCCAGCCTCGAATGCGATCGCAAGACGCGCCGCGAGATCTTTCCGGAGCGGATGGACGGCCTGATCCCTGGGAGCGCTTGGAGGCCCGCATTGCGCCGGCGTGTCCGAAGGGCGGCGGCAGGGGGCGACAGCCGCATCCGCTGTCGGTGATGCTGCGCGTGCACTGCGTTCGGCCGTTCTGCAATCTGAGCGACCCGGCGATGGAGGATCTGCTTGCGAGGCGGAGAGCATCCGGCGCTTTGCCGGGGCGGTGCTTGAGAAGGTTCCGGACGAGACGACGATCCCGACTTCCGCCACCGGCTGGAGCGCCGCGGACTGGCGCACCAGCTGTTCGGGAGATCAGGGATCGCCTGGCCGAGCGGGGGGGGGGGGGGGTGCTGAAGAAGGGCGCATCGCTGACGCCACCATCATCTCGACGCCATCGTCGACCGGGAACGAGAGCAACGCCCGCGATCCGGAGATGCACCGGACCAGGAAGGGGAACCGGTGGCATTTCGGGATGAAGCTTCACATCGGCACCGGTCCCCGGGGTCTGGTGCACCATCTGGAGGGAACGGCCGCCAGCGTCGCGACCTGACGCCTTCGGGTCGGCTTCTGCACGGCGAGGAGGAGCAAGTCTGGGGTGACTCTGGATACCGCGGGATCGGCAAGCGTGCGGAGCACGCGCATTGCGAGGTGTCGTGGCGGATTGCCATGCCCCCGGGCCAGCGCCGGACGCTGACGCCGGGCAGCGCCGCGGTCAGGGCGGAGAAGGCGAAGGCCCGGCGGCGGGTGGAGCATCCGTTCCGGATCGCGAGCGGGTGTTCGGCTATGGCATGGTTCGCCTATTGAGGTGCCGCTTTTGGGTTTCTCGAACCTGATGATTGCCCAGCCGCACCTGTCATGACCGGGGAGAAGCGTGTCCGGAATTTGCTGGATCGGCCCCGCGGGGGCTGATCCGGCGGCGGTTTTGCCCCGAAAACGCGCATTTGCGGCTTTCGGGCCGCAAAAAACCGGCCGGTGCAGAGCGCCGCCGTCAGTTCATCGATGCTCGAAAACCGATTCCTCAGCCCGTCCCCCACCCCCATTTCCAATGCAAATCGGGAGCCAGTTCATCACCATGCCCACGAATTGCAAATTGAGCCTACCGATACGATAATGTCGCACATGCTTTAATTCACTCCCGCATGGCATTGGCTGCCAGTCCATTTTACTGCAACCTTTTCAAAACAGTTCACGGGGGATTGACGCCAGCGGCCGCCGCTGCCATGAACCGGCCGCAGAAGCATGCGTGGACTTCGCGTTTCCTACAGGAAGGCATTGACGGCCAGCTTTGGGACGAGGCGCGCGTCCGGCAGCAAGCCGGTGGTGCCCCGAAAGGTCGTCGAAATTCTGCGACTGCACCAAGGGCCGCCGCCGTGCGCGTCGGTCCGCGTCGGGTGTTGCTGCTTGACAGGAAGATCAAGGTCCAAGCACTTGACTGCATTCAGCCCGGGCCTGCCGCTGGAGAGGGGCGCGGCGCCACGATGACGCTTGCCTGGCAAGCTCACCGGAATTGCCATCAGGAGTCTCCGCGCTTCTTTGATCGGTGCCATCCTCGGCCAGTCTCCCTCAAGGGCACGGCGTTTGCGGTGGCTTGCCAGGCAGCCGTGCTGGACTTTCCCCTTAACCCCGACTTCGAGTTCATGGGCTGAACGCGGTTGAGAGCTTCTTCGTCAAGCTGACCCGTCGGTGGCTTGGGCACGGAGTGTTCCGCTCCGCACGCGAACTGTGCAACGCGGTCGGAGGTTAAGGGCGGAGCATTGGGGACTGAAACCTCGAACTGCCGACACCGAGCTGAGGCTGGTTGGCATCCGTCATCATCCATCGGCAGCCGTCAGCCCCGGAAATAACTCCAGAGACCGCAAAACAAGGCGCAAGCCATCTTTCGCAATGGTCTTTCAAATGGAAATCTGCGTTGGCAGACACTTGCAGGTGGCTCAGTGCTGGGTATTTGCGCTTGGAGTCGCCGCAGTGCCGAACTCAGCTTGCCGGAATTAAGGCGTTCGTCTCCTGAAGGGCATCAGGTGAGAACGGCGCGTTTGAAATTCGAACATCCGCCGAACGCTTTGAAGTTATCAACTTCGGTCTGATCATATTTCGATAAAATTTAGAATATTTTTCTGTCCATTAAGACTTTAAGTAAGATATTTAGAATGTTATTTTTCTATTTTTCCAATATCTGAATTTTGTTCTTGGAGTGGAATCTGTGATGGCTCAAGTCGACAGTATAGACAAGAAGATTCTTCGGGAGCTGCTCGACAATTCGCGACAGACGCTTGGTGAACTTTCCAGCAAGGTTGGTGCAGCGAAAACGCCTGTATGGCAGCGAATAAGAAGGCTCCGGAGAACTGGCGTCATAAAGAATTACACAATATCCCTAGATGCCGAGCAATTGGGGCTCGATGCATGCTTTTTTGTGCTTGTTCGCACGTCTGAGCATGAGGCGGAGTGGCAAATGCGATTTCTGGAAGCATTGCAGGAACGCCCTGAGGTGCTCGAGGCACATCGGCTTGCCGGGGATATTGACTATATTCTCAAGGTTCAGGTTGCCAATGCGCGGGCCTATGACGCATTCTATCAGTCGCTCATTTCCCAAGTGAAAATATTCAACGTTACTGCACAGTTGTCAATGGAGGTTCTGAAGTCAACCAATGAGTTGGCACTCGACAACATTTAGCACTACTGGCAGCAGTTGACTGCCACACTTGGCAAGAGACGGAGCAGCATTCAATCCCTATTGAATGGTTCGAATCACATGCCGGATATCGCTTTGTTCACGATTCCGCCGGAGGCTTCGAGTTGCGATAAGTTCGGCCGCACCAGCCAACGGTCAAATAGTGTTCCAAAGGAAGGGCATTTAACTTGAAAACCGCAAAATTTTGGGACACTCTTCAAACGAGGAACTGCACATTGTTAGATTTTTTTGCAAAGTGGAGGCTAATATCGGAGTGAGTAGACAATGACTCCGGAAAACAACATGAGGTATAGGCGGCTTCGATTTCGGTCACGGTTGCGCGGTACGGCGGAAGTTGGAATCATTCTTTGCAAGTTTTCGGATGAGCACTTGCATAATCTTGACGCAAATCTGGTCGATAGCTATGAAGAGCTTTTGCAAGCAAACGACATAGATATATTCAATTGGTTGGCTTGGCCAGGGAATGCTCCCAGAATCTTCAATCAAATAATCAAGCGGATTTTGTCTTCCGTTCAAAATACCCCTTCAGACTGACATGCTGTTCGACGAGAGCGCCGGTTTATCAACCGGAGAATTTTTCGTGCAATCCGCAACCCCGAGCACTATTGGACCCTGTGCGGATTTCAAGACTGTTGCGAAAGCGGGCGTTTTTCTCTGAGTTTCGCCGTTCAGATCCCGCCCGCGTTGTGCTCTCCACGATGGTCGCGTCAACCACTGCCACTGGCGCGCTCCCGACCTGCAGGACCGGGCATCCGGCGGAGCTGGCAGATCGTTGTGCGGGCGGGACTTCGCTCGATCACCGACTGGCCGACGGACAGCATGAAGCCGAGGCGCACCGTCAGCGCCCGCTCGAACTCCCGGTCCGACAGCGAATGCCAGTAGCAATGCGGGAGAACCCGGATCATCGGGCCGATCATCGCGGCGCGCGACCGCACCGGGACGGGAACCGCCGCTAGGCGCTGCCAGTCAATCAGGGCGCCAAGCTTTCGCAGGGTGCTGTCTTAACCCCCGCGCTCGTCCGCCGTCGTCATGAAGAAATCATCGCCCCTTCCTTCAATCGAACATCACAACAACGACTTGTACGGCTTTCAATCCGACATGGCAATGGCGGAGATGCGCATTTCGCAACAGTCTTATTTCGGAAATACTACAATGCTTTTTTATGTGGGTAACACAGGAATGTCCTTGACACAATAGGTTCTTCCAAATAGCTTCAAATGGTCACCGAGGTGCATGGCCATTTTGGGCTAAGAGTGGATAAATGGTAGAGCTTACGAGAAAGAGTGTCGAACCGCCTAAGCAAATCCGCCGGTTTGACGATTACAAGCAACGACTCGGTGACGAAATGCGAGGTCGCCGTGCTTCGCTTGGAAAGAGCATTCTCGATATAAGAAGGGAGCTAGGTATCAAGCCTTGCACCATACGGGCAATTGAAGAATGCGACGATCAGTCGTTTGATGCACCGGCATTCGTTTCCGGAGTTGTTCGCAGGTATGCGACGTACTTGGGCTTGGACCCGGAAGAGACCTACGCTCGATTCCGAAGGGAGTGCCAACTGAACGAAACTAGCAAGCCGTGGGCGGGGAGTGGTCGGTTTCTCGGTGGCGCCAGACGAGCAAGTGCCATTGGCTTCGCCGTTCCGGCCCATGGGACCCCGATTGGGATTTCGTCGAAACAACGACCTAGCGCTCTGTCTAAGTTATTCAGTGGGTTATCGTTTACCAGCGTCGGGTCCACGATGATGCTAATGCTTCTGGTCGTGGGAATTTCGTATCTTGGCTGGACCATATACGCGGAAGTTCAGCGCCTGCCCTCAGTCCAAGTTGCAGGACGGTTTTCAACTGAGCCTGCATCGCCAGTTGTGGAGATTGAGCAGGTGGACCGAGGAGGCATTTCCCTCGTCGGGGAAGGTCCAACAGACTCAAGTAATTTCTCCGTTAACCTCAATGCAGGCGGACCTCTGACAACCATAGGTGAAATCGAGCCTGGATCTATCGGCGCGACGCTGACCAAACCGATTAAGGCAGAGAGCGATGACGAATCGCTCAGAACTACCATGGTACCCAGCATTCGTCTTGGAGCGACCGATGCTACTCAACCCAAGGAATTGCCATTGACAATAATCGCCACGCGTCCTTCCTGGATGCGAGTCAAGACGGAAGATGGAACCGTATTGCTTGAGAAGGTTCTTTCCGCAGGAGATGAGTATGCTGTGCCCAAGGTAGACGGTCGGTTGACGCTACGGTCGGGAAACGCAGGCTTCGTTTATTTTGTCGTGGGGCAACAGGCCTTTGGTCCGGCAGGAAATGGCGCGGGGGTTGTCAGGAACATAGATTTGTCGGAGGACAGCATAAGGGGCATATTCGCCGAAATCAGCCCAGAGCATATCCCGACTGAAGTCATGAATCTAATTCAATTGACTGAAAGCCGGACTAACAAGGCAGGACAGTAGCTAGAGCTACGATTCTGGCTGGAACGGTTGGAAATCCGCCTTCAGCAGGGCCCAGCGATAGATTGCGATACCACACCAGATGGAAACCCACATTAGGCCATGGAGGAACATTCGCCGTAGAAGCTCGAGGACGGTGAATGTCGGCAGTGTCAGCATTGGCGGCAATTCCCCAATAGCCGTACAAACAATGACCAACACATTGACGACGAACGTCTCCGCCACCGTTGCTCAGGTTAATGCATGTGCCGAGGCAGGTGCAGACATAGTCAGAGTGTCTGTTCCAGACAAAGACTCGGCGCAGGCGTTAAGAGCCATTGTGAAACAGAGCCCTGTTCCGATCGTCGCCGACATACATTTCCATTATCGAAGAGCGATTGAAGCCGCGGAGGCAGGTGCGGCGTGTCTTCGAATCAATCCTGGAAATATTGGGTCAGAGAAACGTGTTAAGGACGTGGTCAAAGCTGCGAAGGACCATGGATGCTCTATCCGGATAGGGGTGAACGCAGGGAGTTTGGAAAGGCACTTGCTGGAAAAGTACTCGGAGCCGTGTCCAGAAGCAATGATTGAGTCTGCGCTCGGACATATCGCGCTGCTGGAAAGCAACGATTTTCGAGACTACAAGATTAGCTGCAAAGCTTCGGATGTATTTCTTGCGATTGCCGCGTATGAGGGATTGGCTGAACAGACCGACGCCCCCTTGCATTTGGGCATAACCGAGGCGGGCGGTTTAACGACAGGAACGGTCAAGTCTGCCATTGGCCTCGGTTTCCTGCTCTGGATGGGCATTGGAGACACGCTTCGTGTCAGCTTGTCTGCCGACCCTGTCGAAGAGGTCAGAGTTGGCTTTGAAATACTGAAGTCATTGGGTCTGAGACACAGGGGCATAAACATAATTTCATGCCCGAGTTGCGCAAGACAGGGATTTGACGTGATCGAGACCGTAAAAATTCTTGAAGATCGCCTTGCACATATTCGAACGCCGATGACCCTCTCGATAATCGGTTGTGTCGTCAATGGTCCTGGCGAAGCGCAGATGTCGGACATCGGATTCACCGGAGGTGGAAAAGACGCGGGCATGGTGTACGTGAACGGCACTGCTTCACACAAGCTCTCCAATGACCAGTTGATCGATAGCATAGTCGAACTCACCGAAGCGAAGGCTGCTGAAATCGAGAGTCACATCAATTTGGAACAGTCACCCACGTCGGCGCGGTGACTTCGCTGTGCGCGAACAGCGTGCATGCATAGGCAAAATCACGCAATATCTTTCTGGAATTCTTGGTCATGGTGCCATTGAAACGACTAGACCAAATCGGGCAAAAGTTCTTTGCGCTTGAGGCCAAGCTGACTGTAGCGTCTGGTAGCCCCGGGCACGTAGAAATTGCCCGCGAGTACTCGCGATTGAAACCGGTGGTCGAAAAGATTGCTGTTTATCGGCAATTTCTCGCCGATATCGAAGAAGCGGAAGCAATGCGCGAGGACCCGGAACTTCAGCCCTTGGCAGAAGAGGAACTCCCGAATCTCCGCTCTGGACTGGAAAAGGTGGAAAAGTCCTTGTTGATCTCGCTGGTTCCGCCGGACGTGGATGACGCGCGGTCCGCGATCATTGAAATCCGTGCCGGCACCGGGGGCGACGAGGCCTCCTTGTTCTGCGGCGACCTGTTTCGAATCTACGAGCGATACGCTATTCTCAAAGACTGGAAACTCAACAAGCTGCAGTCAAGCCCGACAATGCTTGGAGGCTTTCGTGAAGTGACTGCGAGCATCCAGGGAAAGGGTGTGTTTTCAAGGCTCAAGTACGAGTCGGGGGTGCATCGGGTACAGAGAGTTCCAGCAACAGAAGCGAGTGGAAGAATACATACGTCAGCTGCAACCGTTGCCGTTCTTCCCGAAGCGGAGGATGTGGACGTTTTGATTGATGACAGCGACCTCAGGATTGACACGATGCGCGCGAGCGGTGCGGGCGGCCAGCATGTTAACACAACCGATTCAGCCGTGCGCATCACACATGTCCCTACCGGGATCGTTGTGACTTCTTCGGAGAAGTCGCAACATCAAAATCGCGCTACCGCATTGAAGATTTTGATCTCGCGGCTGTACGACTTGGAGCGAGAGCGAGCACATGCTGAGAGAGCCGCGTCTCGCAGGGCACAAGTCGGAACAGGCGATCGTTCCGAGCGGATTCGTACGTACAACTTTCCGCAAGGAAGGATCACGGACCATAGAATTAACCTCACACTGTACAAGCTGGACCAAGTGCTGGAAGGCGAGCTGGATGATATCATTGATGCGCTTGCATCTCATGACCGGGCGTCAAGGCTTGCCGAGATTGGTCAATGATCCCTTATGCACGCGATATCTTTGCCGAGGCAACTGGGAGGCTGAAAAAAGTGGGAGTTGATAATCCCGCTGGTGATGTTGGGAGATTGCTTGAGTTCGCGTTCGGTTCAGAGCGTCGGCATCAGGGAACGCTAGGTTGCATAAATGGAGAAAACGACTCCCTTGAGTGGTTTTGGAACGCGCTCGCCGAGAGGGAAAGGCGGAGACCGATGTCCCAAATCATCGGAAGGAGGATGTTCTTCGGACAAAACTTCCTTGTCAACTCCGCCGTCTTGGACCCACGACCGGAGTCCGAAATATTGGTTATCGAGGCACTCGCTCGAAAACCCGCCTGCATCTTGGATATCGGAACCGGGAGTGGATGCATTCTTCTGTCAATCTTGTCGGAATTGCAGAACGCCACTGGGGTTGGCATCGATCTTCACGACAATGCCCTTGACGTCGCACGTAACAATTCGATGAGGTTGGGGCTTGCTGACCGGGCACGATTTGTGCGTTCCGACTGGCTGTCTGAAGTAACAGGGAAATTTGATCTCGTAGTTGCCAATCCTCCCTACGTTTCCGAATCTGAATACAGGCGGCTTGCCCCGGAAATTCGGCATTGGGAACCAAGGGACTCCATTACCCTTGGAAAGGACGGGTTGCAGGGATATCGCTCTATAGCGGGCAGCGTGGGCCAGCACCTTTCGGTGAATGCCGAGTTGCTACTCGAGATCGGGATGGGGCAATGCACCAGGGTATCGAAGATATTTCGTGAGAAAGGATTTGTTGAATCCGGGGTCAGCCTCGATCTTGACGGGCGGAAACGGGTGCTTGCATTTCACGATGAACAGGCGGGTGCCAGAAAATCCTGCGCAATGATCGATCTGGATGATGGTCGTTTGGCAGGCGGTATGCGGAATTGACTTCAGGAACGGTTTGGCAAAGTTGGCAGGGCAATCGCTTTTGAAAAATTCCGGTTTTCCCTTTCTCGCCGATGATGCAACGTGCCCACGGCAACAACGCGGAGGCAGGGCATCCTGCAGGATTTTCCTGTTTATCTTCAAGGGGCAGGGATCCCAGACGGGCTGACCTTGGGGCAGGTTAAGGGGGGACGACAAGTCGAGCGAGACCACAGCGCAGAACTGGGGCACTCGATGTGGTGCTGGAACGACGACGCCTGCCCCGCATTGTCTGTGCCGCCGCCGAAAGGGAAAGTTGAAAAGTGATTGCCCTGCAAAGTTGGGAAATGCTCTTGTGCTGCACCGCATCGGTGTGCTATGACTCATATGTTGCCCTCTCATACGAAAGAATCAATTGATGTTCCGCCGAATGATTTTCGTTCGGAGTGCCAACGGATTAGAACTAGCAAGTCAGGTTTTTCGAGTTAACAGGTCGTTGCGTTACAATACGCAAGACTGGGCTTGTGCGCATCGAAGCGGAATAAGATGAAATCAATGCAAAGCAACAATCCGGATTAATATGAGAACTTCAAACAAAGCGCGTTTACGCGGCAAAAACAATAGGCGTCCATCTGGCAACATGTTCAACCGCGTATTTGACAGTTCCGGTCCAAACGGCAACGTACGCGGAAACCTTCAGCAAATCATCGAGAAATATCAGGGATTGTCGCGAGATGCCCTTTTAAGCGGCGACCGAATCGCGGCCGAGAACTTTGCTCAGCATTCTGAGCACTATTCGCGCTTGCTTGGTGAGGCTCACCGCGAACAAGAAGCTAGGCGGGAGCAGCAGGAGGCCCAAGCAAATCAGCGGCGGATTTTTGAAGAGGCCGACAATGGAAGTGGCACAGACAATTTCAATGGAAAGGGGGATGGGATGTTGGTCGAGCGCCAGGGAAGTGGTTTGGTGGACACACCCGAAGATAAAAAGAGTCCGGCGACTATAACGAGAGCGGCGGACGGCGAAAGTCGCTCCAGTTTCGGTGTTGCGGACGGTACTAGGCCGGTTTCCACCAAATCTTGATACTCAAGCACTCAAGGCGAACGCTAGTGGTTCAAGCCAGTTGAGAGACTTGAATAATTTTCCTGTCTCGCGACCAAGCCTTGGCGGTCCTCAGGGGGGGGCTTCAGCGATCTGAAGAGTTCTTTGCATGACTGAGGCAGCAATCTGGAGATATGGCCGATACTGTTCTTGGGGGCCTGTTCGCGCGATGATTGCCGCTGCCTTTGATTGCAAGACTTGATATCTCCGAGTGCCCGGCGCATTTAGTTCGTAGCGGATCCTTTCTCCTGTACTAGAAACCGGGTTCCCAAACCGTCGGATCATCGTCGGACCGCCATGCCCACGTCATTGTCAGGGGCGCTAGGCAATACAACACCTGCGGCAAGGCCCTCGCAGAGCAGGTCCTCCATCGCCGGGTCGCTCAGGTTACAAAAAAGTTGCATGCAGTGCACGCGTAGCATCACCGGCAGCGGATGCGGCTGTTACCCCTTTTGCCTCCGCCCTTCGGACACATCGGCGCAATGCGGGTCTCTAGGCTCACCCAGGGGATTGGGAATCAATCCGCTCTGGAAAGATTTCGCGGTGCGTCTTGCGGTCTTATTCAAGGCTCGCAAAGGTCAGTTGCTGAAGGCACTGAATGTCGTGATCCCCCGAAAAAGGCGTGGAGCAAGACAGCAGGCACTCCCCTGATGCACAATACCGCACCACAATCAGGCTATATTCAGAGGTTCCCTAACTCGTCAAACTTTGGCGGGCACGGTCAAATGTCGACTCTCAGGCCGAGGTTAAGTCAATTGACATCGTTGTCAACCCGGCAAGTGTTGCCATTCCATCAGGGCGTTTACCTTGCGAAGTGCGTTTTTCGGCACTACGCACCGGCAACCATCGTCGTGAAGAAATCCATCTGTCTCTCCCCCGATAAGACCGTTGCAAAAGCAGGCGTTCTCTGAATTTCGCCTTTCGGCCGCAAATGCGCGGTTTAAGGCCCCGCGGTGCGTCGCATCGGGCAGGTTCGGGACAGACTCCGGCCCTCAGGCCGCGAATCCGGCTAGGTTGTATACCCATAAGGTGCGTGAAATGATACAGACAGGGTTGTTGCGTTCAAGCCATGAAGGCGCTGACGATGTCTCGCCGCGACTTGACCGATCGGGAACGGGCCGTGAGCCGGCCGCTGTTGCCAAACAGGCCGAGCGGGGTGCCGTGGCGCGACCTGCCGGAGGACTGTGGACATTGCACGACGAGTTGCAACCGCTGGTTCAAGAAAGGGGCAGGGTGCGCGTTTTCAATGCCTTGAGCACCAAGCCGTGAGACGCTCCATCTCGTCGACAGCTCGATCATGCGTGCCAGCGCTCGGCGGGCGGAAAGGGGGCGGACCCCGCCATCGACCGCTCTTGGGGCGGGACGGACAGCAAGATTTATGTCATCGCCGCCGCGCCGCCAGGCGCTGCCGGTCCATCAGGGCGCCAACCTTTCGCAGCATGCTGTCGGGACCCACGCGCTTGGCCATCATATTCATGAAGAAATCCATCGTCCTCTCCATTAATTGAGCATTATAACAATGACTTGTACAGATTTTAGCGTGACATGTCAATGGTGGAGAGGCGCATTTCGCAACAGCCTTGTCTTTCGATTGCAAGCCAGGACAGTCTTCAAACCCGCTGGTGCGGTATGTCCTGACCTAATAAATGCATTTCACAGTTTTGGAGAAGCACCGTCTCAAGACGAATATCCCGCAGTGGCGGGGATATCGGGGCTTTGCAAGTTGCGGGAGTCCGGCGCGGAAACGGGTGCCCCTCGTAAAAACGACGGAATAGCGTTCCCGGTACAGCTGATCCAGATGCACCCGAACGGATTGCCAGTGCGCTAAAATCGAAAGCCTTACACCTGACGCAAACTGATTTTTCCTGCCAGTTCACGCGCAAGTGCACAAAAACCATCAATTGAGACAGCTTCTGCCCGCAAGGTTGGGTCAACTCCAGCAGCGATGAGGTGTTGCTCAACGTTCGGAACCAAAGAACGCAGGCTGGACCGCAACATTTTCCGGCGCTGTCCGAATGCGGAGGCAACAATTTTTTCCAAAGTCGCGCCGTCGACAGGAAAGATCGGTTTTTCGAGCGGAAAAATACTGACAACGACAGAATCTACCCGTGGGACCGGAGCGAACGAGCTAGCCGGAACGGACATCGCAATTCGTGCGCGAGCCCTCCATTGAACAAGAATCGCGAGCCTTCCGTATGGCTTTGTGCCGGATCTCGCGACGACCCGTGCACCGACCTCTCGCTGAAGCATTAAGGTCAAGCTGGACCAGTACGGAGGCCAAGTCCGCGGCCGCATCCACCGCACAAGCATCTCAGACGCGATGTTGTAGGGAGGGTTCGAAACCACCTTGACTGGCGACCTGAGAAATCGCTCTGGATCCAGCGTCAAAGCGTCGGCGTTCAGTACCTCAAGTTTTCCTGGAGCGACTTCTGCAATTTCCCTCAAGGCTGGGAGAAATCGAGAATCCCTTTCGACTGCCACAACTCTCTTTGCGCCTTCAGAAATCAAGCTCCTCGTTAGACCACCTGGACCTGGGCCAATCTCCAGCACTTCATGATTTTCAAGCGGTGCGGCGATGCATGCAATCTTGGCTGTAAGGTTGAGATCATTTATGTAGTTTTGACCAAGCGACTTCCGCGCTGTGAGGCCATGTTTGGCAATAACCTCGCGCATTGTTGGAAGATCGGATATACCTCTCATAGGCAATCGATTCGAGAACTGCCCAGCTTCCCGGCAAGCGTTATTGCCGCAATCAAGCTGCTTGGCTTCGAGACCGATTTTCCTGCGATGTCTAGGGCGGTGCCATGGTCAGGAGATGTTCGGACTATTGGAAGTCCAAGCGTCACGTTGACTGCAAGGTGAAACGCTAGTGTCTTGGCCGGAATCAGGGCTTGGTCATGATACATGCAGATTGCTAGATCGTACTTCTCTCTCGCGGCCTCGTGGAACATTGTGTCCGCCGGATGCGGTCCAGTCGCCTTGATTCCAGTGTTGCGCAACTCCTCGATGGCCGGAAGAATCACGGTCTTCTCTTCCAAGCCAATGGTCCCGTCCTCTCCTGAATGGGGATTCAAGCCCGCGACGGCGAGTCGAGGATCCTGTATGGCGAAATCTCGGCGCAGCGCTTCGTTGCAGACAATCGCAGTTTCCCGGATAAGGTCACTTGTAAGAATTGAAGGCACTCTGGAAAGTGGAACATGCGTTGTGACGGGGACAACCCGTACATGTGGACTAACGAGCATCATGACAGGTCGTGGCGTGCTGCAGAGGTCGGCCAAATACTGCGTATGACCGAGAAACTTTGCTCCAAGCCCTTTGCTGACTGCTCCCTTGTTCAGTGGGTTAGTGCAAACGGCCGTCACTCGCTCTTCTCTTGCAAGCTTAACAGCCATGTCCACGGCCCTCAAAGCCGCAAGGGAATTGTGGACCTCCAACTCTCCTGGAACCGACGGAGCGGGAAAGTCGAAGTGAAGCAAGGGCAGGCCTTGAGCAAACACTTGAGATGCTTCTTCTGGACACAGAATTTCGATTACCGGAGTCGTGCTTTCCCTCGGAAGATGCTCTCGATCGGCAATCAGGAAATATGTCTGTTGCCTCGCCAAAAACGGCCATGCAGCGAGGGCGAGTTCTAAGCCTACCCCAGCAGGGTCGCCCGAAGTGAGTGCAACGGAGTTAGCAGTCAATAGCGGATATGTGCAGTTTCCCGAAGTCTAGACAGGAGGTTTCGCGCGTAGTCTTCAAGCTTTTCCATGTGCAACTCATTTAGGATTGCTTTGCGTTCTTGAGTATCCAACACGAGTGGCCGTCCACAGAGGACAAGCAGTTCGACGTAAATGTCACTTGAATTCTTCGCGAAAACAACGGTCATTTCACCGTCGTCGAGATTGTCTAGGTCTTCAGCGTAAATACCCAGATCGCCACCAGCGGCGACATTGTGCTCGGTAAGTGTCGCCGTCGGCGAATTTGCGGCCTCCCAATGAAGATCATCGCAAGTGTTCACTCTGTCCATAATTCCAATTACCGCCTCCCTCGCAGCGTCTCTACTTTCTCCGGAAACTCGCAGTGTCGAGAATTGCGTCGAATGCGCAGTGCCCGCAACCGCATCATTTCGAACATTCCGCTTGAACAGAATATGGATTCTATTCTGCAGTTCCTCCGGAGGAACGACCGTTCCCACGGGGGTGGCCGCGACCTTCCGCTGAATCGAGTCGGGAAGGCTGTTGATTGATATCCATCCAATATCCCCATTCTGTTGACGGCTCTCGGCGACTGAATACCTTCTAACTGCTTCTTCGAATTGATCCAGATTGCGCACTCTCTTATATACTGCGTTCGCGACCTCCCTCGCTTGGGTGCGGCTTGATTTGTCAAGCGGTATAATTAATTCCGAAAGTTGCACACTAACCGTCGTTGACAGCGGTCGTAGGGGAAGGCGCTGGTCTATCTCGTCTATGGCCAAGGATGTCGCTTGGTCGAGAAACCGATCTGCCACGACCTTGCGCCAAGCGTAGCCAGCACGAACAAATTCCTCGAACGAGGCCTTGGCCACCCCGTATGCCGCTAGCTCGGTCAACAGTTCGTCAGTGTTCAGGTTCGCCCTTGCAGCATATTCGGATATACCAGAATCCACTTCCTCTTTGGTTACCTTGATATTGTTCCTTTCAGCTTCCTGCAGGAACAGGTGTTCATCTATTAGTGCTTCACGAGCCTGTTTCTCGCGGTCGCCCCGAATGCCCAACGCCCTCAACATGCGGGATCGTTGATCAATTTCAAAATTGCTAACGATCTGGCCGTTGATGGAAATTGCCGCCGCAAAATTGCTGGGTTGTGCCAAGATGCCGACTGGAATCAGCAAATTAAGTACGCTGATGGCAGCAGCGAAACAGGTTTTTGACGGTTTCAACTGATCTCCCCGTTCATCAAATTAAGTACGCTGATGACAGCAGCGAAACAGGTTTTTGACGGTTTCAACTGATCTCCCCGCTCATTATGAGCAAACCTTGCCCACCGACTGGCCTTGGCCACTTCTTCCAAGCCTTTTGGGTGCAACAGAGAAATCGTACTTGGTTTTTGTCGGAGCGTTCGCCCCATTCCGTTCATGCAGAATTGAGATCTTGAATTGCATGCATTGCTGGCGATAGATGAGATCGACATCCGCGCTTCGCTTCGATTTGTGTCGATCATACTTTACGGTCGTGTTGAAGTACCAGTTTTTGCCCAAATCGAACCGGGAGTTCCCCAGCCAAGCTGCACGAGGACCCGTCATGCCTGGCACCACGCCTTTCTCAAGCTGACTGTATCCGATTGACCATTTATGCTTAGCATTCGTTTTGCTTACCAAGGATTCAATTTTCGACAGGCTGATGTTGTCATCGAACAAGACCGAAAGATTAACGCCTAGCCCCGAGGCGAATTTCAGGTCCAGCCCGCCGACATAGTCTGAGCGCCTTCCGGTGAGCACGGTGGGTGCCAGCGAACCCTCCGAGAGAGACCTGTAATAGTCCTTGTTTCGGAATACGCGGCCGAACACCAGGTCCCACTCCATTGTGCCAGGTATAATTCTTGTGTGCTTGACACCGAGGTTAAGCCGCGCACCTCGCTCGCTTCTGTCAATGCCACCGAAGCGGTCTAGGGAAGCGAGGTTGGTATGGTCGAATTCCACGGTGCGGCCATCCTCGTCTGGCACTTCATCCAAACTGCTTGGAGACCAAACAAACTGCGCAAAGGGATCCAGAACCTCCGTTTTCTCACCGACCGTTCTCTTCAGAGGCAAGCGAAATTCCAGTGCCGCCGTCTGGGTCGTTGTCGAAATCGGGCTGCCGTAATCAGCGTCGTTCCTGACGGTGTATGAACGCGCAGCGGCGAGTCCAGTTGCCGTAACCAACATTCCGCCACCCATTCCCCATGTTCGGGTCCAGTCCAGTGCCAAGTTGCCACGAGCGACATCGCGCCCGTCGGCGGGGCGATTGTAAGATGCGAACCCAAGACTGAATCCCGTAGAGCCTCCAATGCTCGGAATGTGAAGCTTCCGGCGCCAATCCAAAGAGACAACAACGTTCGGTTCAGGGGGGGGACTTCTTCCGAACCGCTTGAAATACTTTCCGGTCGCGTCAAAAAAGCTGTCCTCTTGCCGGCGTGTAACCCTCACACGGCTTATCAGGATCGAAGGCACATCTACCCCTGTCGCGTCGTAAAACTTCCGGTCGGATACCTTTTCGCCGTCGAACGAAAATTTGTAGCCGCTGCCAAGGTCCCACGCGCCGTCAACACCGACTCGGCGCTGCCATTTTTCGGCCGCTGCACCACTGTAAGCCAGCGCACCTTGAAAATTCGCGTGCCCTTTGATGAATCTCCGCCGATACTCGAAGTCCAGCAGTTTTCGGTTGTTTGTCGAAATCCGGGGCATAAATGTTAGGTCGGCGTGGTCTCCCAGCGTGAGAAAATACGGCGTCGCGATTTCCAGACCATCGCCCCGCGAAAATCTTATCGTGGGGAAAAGAAAACCAGTCATGCGCCGGGTCGTAGGGTCGGGAAATCGAATCAGGGGAATCGCCGGTAGGGCGAAACGCCCGATCACCAGCCTTGCATTGTAGAGGTAAAGCTGGCGCGATTCTGTATCATGGACGACATATCTTGCCCGGTAGTGCCAAAGTGGCGTTTCGCCCGGATTGCAGACTTTGCAGAGAGTTACGACTGCATTTTTCAAGCGGTAGTATCTTCCGTTCTTCCGTTCGGCCGTGTTAGCGGTAAGCTGGATCTCTTGTGCGAGGAGAATTTGGATGGATTTAAGGATTCCTTGTTGAAGGTCAGCCGAAATCTCGCCTTCATCCGCGAGCATCAAGGCTTGGCCTCCTGTAGTAGCCAGTGTAATTGGGCCCTCGATCTGCAGTATTTCGTTACGAAACTCCAACCGAGTCGCCCGTAGCGTTTCGTCTGCCCAAAGAATTTCAACGTTTCCGTCGGCGATAAATTCCGTACTGTCAACGGCAAAATAAATGTTGTCTGCAACAATCGCCGCCGTTCTGATCGAAGCTGATGCGGCTATTGCCTCGATTGGCATCAACAAACTAACCGCGGATATCAGTGGCCACGCAACACGCACTACCCATCCTCTAGATATAGCAAAAAGCCGAGCGAAAGCGACAATGCCGCAACGGCTGGAAACCAAGCTGCGGCCAAATAGCCAATTTCGCCGTTTTCCCCGAAGACCCTCGAAAAGTTGCGTACAAAGAATACCGCAAGTCCAGAGAAAATAGATAGGGCCACCATCCTGGAAACAGACTTAGCCCGCGACGGTCGCAATGTAAAGCCCGCACCTATGAGGACCATTGCAGGGAGCAGCAACAACTTGGCGATTTCCATGTGAAAGTAAACCCTGTATTCGTTGGGCTCTAGGCCAGATGACTCCATCCATTCGATAGCATCGAGCAAGCTGTACAGCGGCATTTGGTGTGGTGAAAGAAAATTTGCGCGGAATTTCTTCGGCGTAAGGTCTGTGCTGATCTTGAAGGTGTTCAATTTCTCTGCTGTATTTTCCTGAAAAGGAAGGCTTGGGTCAACAGTCCATTTTCTTGCATTCTTCAGGGTCCACATTTGATTTTCCAAGACAGCGCTTTCGGCAAGGTACCGCTCGCGTGGATTACCGTCGGCTCCAAACACGAAAATGCTCGCGCTCTCGAAGCTTTCGCTGTCTGCGAGGTGACGGGAGCGCATGACTATCTGTCCGCCCGCTGCAGGATGGCGCAACCAAATCAACTTGTCCTCCGTGACACGGACTTGGGTTTTCGATACCTCATATTGCTCCACCTGTTGCCGGTACTGCACAGATGCAGCAACGACGATGGGGTTCAGCACGAAAATGCCCAGGATGCCGAAGGCAAACGCGAAAACGGCAGGTACCATCAACACGACAACTCCCGACCGTCCTGCAGCACGCACTGCGACAAGCTCGCTTGATAAGGCCATTTGAACGGACCAAAGCAGAGCCGCGAGCGAAAACACGACCGGAAGGGCATCGTAAAGGGAATTTGTGGATTTAAGCGTAGCCAGCCAAATCGACTCAAGAGCGGATGCTCCAGACACTTGGAATCGGCTAGCGTGTGCCTCGACCTCGACGAGGAAGAAAACCAGAAACAGGGCCACCGAAACGATTAGCAGTGCGCGCAAGAATCTTGCCAATATATATAAGTCCAGAATCATACTGACCCCCTCGATTAATCGGCGGCCATTAGTGCATTTGGCTTGCGTCCATGTCTTTGTGCCAAACCGAGAAAAGAGAGCAGAAGTAATGCGCAAACAGCGGATGGCAGCACCATGCCTGGCCAAAATCGGATGTCCGCCAGTGTCAGCGATTCAGCGTAATTGCCCATTAGGAAAAGGCCGAGTACGATCCCGGTTGCGAAAAGGGCGGCTATATCGAGGCGAATTCGCGTGAAGCCCAAAATCAACGTGGAGACGCCGAGCAACGGGAATAACAAGGAGTAAAGGGACCTCGAGAAGCGCTCCAGCGCTTCTTGTGCGGAATCCCTAGACAATTCTCTGCCAAGCAAATCCCAAGTGGAGAGGCTCTTGATGTCCAGGTTCTGTTGGTTGGGAATTATGGAAGGCGCGGGCAAGTCGATTTTGAGCTCAGCAAAATTAAAGCCAACGAGAGATTTTTCCTTTAGCTTTAGCTCTTGGATTTGCCCGTTTCTCATGATTAGTGATGTTGTACCATCGTTGCGATAGAGTGATGCGCTTTCCGCAAAATAGGTGGTTTCACTGGTGGGATCTCGTGAATCGTAGATGAAGATCCTATCGAATTGCCCGTCCGGCAAGATTCCTCTCACGAAAATCATGATGCCATCAGCCGGAAAAAGGAATCTTCCAGCTTGAATTCTCCGCGATGCGAAATCGTTCCTTACCTTCTCGGACACCTGCTGGTTGCCGCGATGTCCTGCCGGCACAATGAAATGCAGGAGAACAGAAGCAACGGCAAACGCAAGCAAGCCGAAGACGGCATACGGCCGCACAAGGCGAAACGGCCCCATTCCACTGCCTTGGAACACCTCCATCTCCTTGTCGGAGTACATCACGTAGGTCGAGTATGTGGCGGCCCAGAACGCGGCGGCTGGGAGAATGGCATTGAGAGCTTGGGGTATCAGGTAAAAGCTGTACTCGAGAAAGGTCACGACGGTTTGACCGTCGGTCATCAGCGTATTGAATATCCTGATAGAACGATTGATCCAGTAGACCGCAAAAAGCACAATAGCGATCATCGCCAGCTGGACGAGGAGCCGCCGGAACACATAAAAGTCAAAACGTTCCACTAAAACGCCGCCGAAATTGCATTCTGTTTTTTTCTCCGCTACCAAATTTTCGAACCCAATCAAACTGATATCTTGATTGGCCCAATTTGGATTTTTGGATTAATTCGTTGAGCGGAGGGCGCAGACATGACCAAGCCGGCAACAGTCAATTTTGTCAAAGAGGATAGTCGAAGCGTTGCGGAATTCTGCGGGATGGTTGCCATATTGATCGAGCCGCGAGGGAAGCTAGACGGACTCGCAAAACAAATAGACGACAACACGCGTGGTGCAATCGGACGTCTTAGAACAAGCAAACTCTTCAAGGACATGAAGGCGGGTGACCTGCTAGCAATGCCATTCCCCACCGGACTAGAAGCAGAATCGCTGATTTTAGTGAAACTTCCGCGAAACGCTAGCAGGTCTGAGACAAGAAAGGCGGGAGCTGCTCTTGGCGGCTTGAAGAAGTCCTGCGATGTCCTCGCTGTCTGCGGTTATCGAAAGTTTCCCGCCGAGTTCGCGCAGGGATTCACTTTGAGAGACTACGAATTCAGCATCCACAAGTCAGCAAAAAAAAGCAAGTCTAGCGACCCGCGCAAAATAGATATCCTGGTCAGCGACCCAGACGCGGCCAGTCGCGCTTACGCGCCGTTGGGAGCTTGCGTTGCAGGCGTATTCACTACTAGGGACCTAGTGGAAGAGCCGTCGAATCTGCTTGGAACAGAAGAGTTCGCCGAAAGGATCGAGAAGCTTGAAGAGGAGGGGCTTCGGGTTTTGATTCTTGACGAGGATGAGCTTCGCCGGATTGGGATGCGTACATTGCTCGCTGTAGGTCAGGGGTCTGCGAGACCGCCCAAGGTGGCAGTGATCGAGTGGAACAACGGTAAGGGCAGACCGCTCGCGCTTGTTGGAAAGGGGGTTGTTTTTGACACCGGTGGAATTTCGCTGAAGCCTGCAAAAGGCATGGAACTGATGACAATGGACATGGCTGGGGCTGGCGTGGTTGTCGGTGCGATGCGCACCCTCGCGCTACGCAATGCGCAGGCAAATGTGGTTGGCCTCGTGGGGCTGGTCGAAAACATGCCTGGAAGCGAGGCTCAAAGACCTGGCGATGTCGTAACATCGTTAAAGGGAGATACGATTGAGGTGATCAACACCGATGCGGAAGGCCGGCTCGTGCTTGCCGACGTGCTCTGGTACGCGCAACAGCGTTTCAAGCCGGCTGCCGTCATCGATCTGGCGACGCTGACCGGGGCGATCATCATAAGTTTAGGATACGAATTTGCTGGCGTTTTCTCCAATGATGAAGAGTTCTGCGCAGATTTTCTGGAAGCTGCCAGGCAGGTGGATGAGAAGGCTTGGCGGCAACCGCTTGCAGCGTCATTTGACGAAATGCTGAAGTCAAATATCGCTGACATGCGCAATGTTGGGGGTAGGGATGCTGGAGCAATTACCGCTGCGCAGTTTTTGCAGCGTTTCGTGTCTCCAAAATGTCCTTGGATACACATTGACATCGCGGGGGTGGCCAAATGCAACACAGCCTCAGGTCTTTCTCCAAAGGGCGCTACGGGATGGGGCGTGCGCACGCTTGACAGATTGGTGCAAAATCGCTTCGAGAGCAGATGACAGAGGTTTTTTTCTACCAACTAGGTCAGCGGCCTCTTGCAGAAGTCCTGTCAGGAGTGCTCTCCAAGTCACGAGATCAGGGATGGCGCATCACCGTGCGTGGCAGCGATCAAGAGCGAATGGCGCAGCTCGACGCGTTTCTTTGGCTTTTTCCCAAGGACGGCTTTCTGCCACATGGGACGCTTGGAGATGATTTCGATTCCGACCAGCCAATTTTGCTTTCCACCAAGCCAACCACGGTGAACGAGCCAGATGCACTTATAGTCATCGATGGTGCGACTATCGCCGTCGATGAGGTTGAATGCTTCAAGCGCGTGTCACTGATCTTTAATGGAAATGATCCGAACGAGATCTTGGTTGCGCGCACGCAATGGAAGCAGTTAAAGAAAGCGGCCGTACCGGTCCAATATTGGAAGGAAAAGGGTAATAGGTGGGTTCAATCTGCCAATGTAACCAATGACTAAGGCGGCAGTACCGATAAGTGCCTTAGGTTAAGGGCACCGGTCTTTGCCACACGCAAGATAAAATGCAATTTCTGTTGGTACAACAGCCGTTCATTTGCTAGCCAAACGCTCGTCCGAAACTGATGCCCGAACGCCTGGAGTTAATACGTCAAGATCACATCGTGTCTTCCGATACTTCAATTTTTGCGAGTCGAGTCAAATGGAATGAATTCGTGAACGCAGTCGCGGGTCTGGTCAAGGCCGTCTCGATGACACCAAAGTGAAACTTGGTTCTCGCTTGCTCTGTAGACTTGACTCCGGTCCGTCGTGTTCTGATGCTGTCCCATAGGCCGGAGGCCACTATGGTGCCGATGAATATCTACGCCCGCAGCAGCGCGTTTCTCCGAACAATTCCCAGATTTTGTCGGTTGCTAATCAGTACCGAGCCAAGCAACACGCCACCGAGCAGGATCAGATAGGCGAGGTTCTTAAGCGAGGCTTCGTTCACTGCAAATGATTCGGTTGGCGCTTAAAAACTGCAATACGCAGGAAGAAAATTTTTCTGGCGCCGACGAAGGTCGCGCTCCTGATGGCTAAGACATGAAATGGCGCCCAGGAGCGCCCATGATACGAGTCCGCTGGCAACTTGCAGATTGACGAGCAATTCGACAATTGCCCACTTCCCTTGAGCCGTGCTGCATGATAGGCGACGCATGTTACTATAGCATAATCTACTGCCGCAGACTAGAAGATGGCGACGCGACTGAATTGATGGAACGGACTCTCTCAATCATCAAGCCCGATGCCACGAGGCGCAACATAACGGGCAAAGTCAACGGCAAGCTTGAAGACGCGGGCCTGCGAATTGTTGCGCAAAAAAGACTGTTGCTGTCGCGCCAGCGCGCGGAGCAGTTCTATGCGGTCCACCAAGAACGTCCATTTTTTGGCGAGTTATGTGATTTCATGACTTCTGGACCTGTAGTCGTACAGGTGCTTGAAGGGGAGAATGCAATAAACGTGAATCGCGAAGTTATGGGGGCCACGAACCCAGCTGATGCAGAGCCCGGTACAATTCGGAAGGAATTCGCGTTGTCTCTGACCGAGAATTCAGTCCACGGGTCGGACGGATCCGACACCGCCGCCGAAGAGATTTCGTTTTTTTTCTCTTCCATCGAAATCTTGCCATAGCTCTCTAGCAGTTCCCGTTGACATTTATAATTTTGACACCGAGGCGCCACATGAATAGCGGCAATATGGCAGGAGACATTAGGGAACCTCTGATTTGGAGGGTTTTTTTTGGGGTTTGCTGCGGAATTTGCCCTTCCCGGCTGCACCGGTCGGTTTTCGGCGGTCCGGAAGCCGCAAATGCGCGCTTTCGGGGCAAAACCGCCGCCGGTTCAGCCCCCGCAGGGCCGATCCGGCAAATTCCGGACACACTTCTCCCTTGTCACGACAGGTGCGGCTGGGCAATCATCAGGTTCGAGAAGCCCAGAAGCAGCGCAAGCCGCTGCACGTTCTTGTCCAGACCCCGATACCGAACCATGTCGTAGCCGAACACCCGCTTGATGATCCGGAACGGATGCTCCACCCGCGCCCGCACCCGGGCCTTCGCCTTCTCCGCCTTGGCCGCCGCGCTGCCCGGCGCCAGCGTCCGGCGCTTGCTCGGGGGCATGGCAATCTGCCACGAAACATCGCGATGCGCGTGCTCCGCCCGCTTGCCGATCCCGCGGTATCCAGAGTCGCCCCAGACTTGCTCCTCCTCGCCGTGCAGAAGCCGATCCGAAGGCGTCAGGTCGTGAACGTTGGCGGCCGTTCCCTCCAGATGGTGCACCAGACCCCGGGTGTCGGTGCCGATGTGCAGCTTCATCCCGAAATGCCACTGGTTCCCCTTCTTCGTCTGGTGCATCTCCGGATCGCGGGCGTTGCTCTCGTTCTTGGTCGACGACGGCGCCGAAATGATGGTGGCGTCAACGATGGTGCCCTTCTTCAGCAAAACCCCCCGCTCGGCCAGGTGATCCCTGATATCCTCAAACAGCTGCTGCGCCAGTCCGTGGTTCTCCAGCCGATGGCGGAAGTTGAGGATCGTCGTCTCGTCCGGAACCTTCTCAAGACTCACCCCGGCAAAGCGCCGGATGCTCTCCGCCTCGTAAAGCTGGTCCTCCATCAACGGGTCGCTCAGGTTGTAAAACAATTGAACGCAGTGCACGCGCAGCATCACCGACAGCGGATACGGCTGTCGCCCCCTGCGGCCGCCCTTCGGATACACCGGCGCAATGCGGGCCTCCAGGCGCTCCCAGGGGATCAGGCTGTCCATCCGCTCCAGAAAGATCTCGCGGCGCGTCTTGCGCTTCTTGCGATCGTATTCGAGGCTGGCAAAGGTCAATTGCTGAAGGCGTTGCATGTCAGGATCCCCCAAAAAAAGGCGTGGCGCAAAATAACAGGCACGCACCGGATGCGCAATGCAACGCCCAAAATCAGGCTATATTCAGAGGTTCCTTAGCCAAGATGCCCCAGTAATCGGGCGTCGGTGACAGCAGATTGCACTGCATGTTTACAGCAACTGAATCGTGAACTATTAGACTTTGCGCGGGCCTGTAGCTCAATGGTTAGAGCAGAGCGCTCATAACGCTTTGGTTGGGGGTTCGAGTCCCTCCGGGCCTACCATTCAAGACACCGGCTAGGGAACAGCCGCACTAGTTCCTCTGCATTACCCCAAGGTTGGGATCAATCGAGACCTCCGCACTGGGACCGTCATCTCTGCACGCAATCCTCCTAGATCTGGGCTAGCGGAAAGATGCAGATCTCCGCCGTGCTCCCGTGCAATGTTACGTACGATTGCAAGGCCAAGCCCCACCCCCCAACTTTCGTCCAAGTTTCGTGATTCGTCTAGACGCGTGAAGGGCTGCATTGCAAATTCTCGATGCTCAGGAGGAATTCCCGGCCCGTCGTCGTCAACGCGGAATGTGAGGTGACTGCCTGAAGTCTCGACTGTAAGCCGCGATTTGCTCGAGTATTGTTTAGCGTTGGATACAAGGTTCTCTACAGCTCTCCGAACTGCAGTTTTTCTGAGCGAAAATTTCCTGTTGGACAAACTGTTCGTTTCGCGAGGAAGAATAATGTTTTGGCCAGCCCGCTGTGCGCTGGAAACAATATCTACTGCCATCGAGACCGGGTCAACCAACGTAAGTTGCTCGTGTTTTGTTCCACGCGCAAAGTCAAGGAATCGTTGAATTATGTTGCTTATGGTATCAATGTCCGAAACCAATGCAGTTGTGTCTGATCTCTTGTCGAGCAGTTCAAGGCCAATTCGAAGCCTGGTGAGCGGGGTCTTGAGATCGTGACCGAGACTCAAGAGCATTTGTGTCCTCTGTTTGAGTTGCTCTTCGATATGCTGCCGCATTTCAAGAAACGCTCTTGTCGCACTTCGTACTTCCGTGGCTCCGGAAATGCCAAGATCCACATGCTCGCCCTGTCCAAAAGCTTCCGAGGCTTTGGCAAGTCGCTGTATCGGTCGGAGTTGATTTCGTAGGAACAGGAAGGCAATAAGGGTCAGGAAGATACCGGTGAATACCATCAGGACTAGGAGTTGGTGAGGATTGGAAGGCGAAAAGACCGACCTTTGAATTACAATCACAGCTTCGCCAAGACTGGTCTGGGCGCGAATCTCAACATCCTTGCCGCTACCACCGAGGAGGTCGATGGATGTAACTCTTTCGTTGGACTTCCTGATCGTGTCTATCACGATTTTGCCAGACAAGTCATAAAAGAGCCTTCTGTCTTTGTGCCGATTTTCGGGTTGCGGAAGAATCGTGACATCGTAGTGCAGGGGGATTGTAATTGGATTGATCCGCTCCATTGCGGCATTTACATCAGGAGCGGCGTCAACTCGCGATAGCACTAGTCGCAAGTGTGGCTCGACATTCGCCACCATTTGCCTTGTCACTCTGTCGTGATGCCGTTGTATGAAAACGACGGTCACAACAATTTGAATCATGATTACCGGAAAGATTAGAATAACCACGGCCCTCGCATAGATTCCGCGGGGCAGATACGTCCGTATTCTGAGGTATTTCATGGGCCATCAGGTTAAGTGCAACTGCGCATACAGGCAAGGAATGATCATTTGGATGGCCCGTTTGTAACTGATTTCGAGCAGAACCCAGGCCAACCGAACCGGATACGACCTTCCTTGGTGCGACTCGTTGCGCCGAACGCCTCACCAATGACGTTTACCGGTACCAACACTTATCTCTTAGGGCAGACGGAAATTGCAGTGATTGATCCTGGGCCGGATGATCCACAGCATCTCGAAGCAATACTGAAATCGATCTCTAAAGAGTCCTACATTTCTACGATCTTCATAACGCACTCTCATTATGACCATAGCGGTTTGGCAAAACGCCTTGCCGGGGAAACAGGCGCCAGAATTGTCGGATTCGGAAACTCGTTGGCTGGACGAACTGACGTGATGAATCGGCTGGCAGTTGAAGAGGGTCTAGAGGGCGGTGAAGGCGTGGACAGCGAATTTGCGCCAACCGACATTGTAGGCGACGGAGCAAGGATCGATGGCGTTGGGTGGACAGTCGAGACAGTTTGGACGCCTGGCCACTTCGGAAACCATTTATGCTTTGCTTGGACTGAGGAGGATGTTCTGTTCTCGGGAGATCATCTGATGGCTTGGTCAACCACGCTGATTTCTCCGCCGGACGGTGATGTATCGGCATTTCGCAACTCGTTGCGCAAGCTAGAGAGACGAAGCGAAACAATTTACTACCCCGGCCACGGGCCTTTGCTTCGGAATCCAAGATGCATGATCAGGTATCAAGCGCAACATCGCGCTGAACGAGAGGCCCAGATTGTCGCGGCTCTGAAGCGCTGTCCGGCCTCCGCCAAAGACTTGGCGGCGGAAATCTACACTGGTATTTCGGAGCGCCTTTTACACGCAGCAGAGCGCAACGTGTTGGCGCACCTAATTGATCTTTACGAGCACAAGACTGTTGCAGCCACTGCCAAACTTGGCGTCGAGTGCAGATTCATCCTGAATTAGTATTCGTTTCACGTGGGTCGGCCATGACAGCCATCGGAGCTGTTCGCGCGCCTAGCTGTTGCCGATGGGAGGCTGGTGGCGCTTGTCGCAGATTGTCGCCGACAGGAACTGGCCGCGGAAGCATGCGTGGCGGGCATACATCATCCCACTCACCAACTAGGGCTTGGGAACCATGGTGATTTCCAAGGCGCAGTAAGGGGCGACAGCCACATCCGCTGCCGGTGATGCTGCGCGTGCACTGCAGCCGTTCTGCAATCTGAGCGATCCGGCGATGGAGGACATGCTTGCGAGGCGGAGAGCGTCCGGCGCTTTGACGGGGTGGGTCCGGAGAAGGTGCCGGACGGGACGACGATCCCGACTTCCGCCGCCAGCTGGAGCACCGCGGACTGGTGCACCTGCCGTTCGGGAGATCAGGGATCACCTGGCACGGAAGAAGGGCAGAATCGTTGACGCCACCATCATCTCGGCGCCGTCGTCGACCGGGAACGAGAGCAATGCCCGCGACCGGAGATGCACCAGACGAGGAAGGGGAACCAGTGGCATTTCGGGATGAAGCTGCACGTCGGCACCGATCCCCAGGGGCTGGCGCGCCATCCGGAGGGAACGGCCGCCAACGTTGTGACCTGATGCCTTCGGATCAGCTTCTGCACGGCGAGGAGGAGCAAGTCCGGGGTGGTTCTGGATACCGCGGGAGGCGCTGCGGCGGTGATCGCCCCGGACGCCCTGTGCTCGTCTCCGACGCTGGTCGCTGCCATCGGCCCGCCACCGCGGTGCTCGGCATCCTCGCGAGAGCGTCAACTGCTCCGCCGGCGAGCGGGTGCGGCGGAGCCGTGCACATCCAGACGGTCAACAACCGCCACAGCCAGATCAAGGGCTTCCCGCGGCGCTTCCGCGGCATCGCCACCAAGTGTCTCGACAGCTATCCGAGGTGGTTCCATCTCGTCGCGCTCGGCAGGCATCCATCGCCAAGAGCCTGCCTCGCAACCGCCAACGCCAGACCAAGCCTGCGATTCGCGAATTGAGCCTAAGGAAATCCATACAGTCCCTTGATTGCATCAGGACAATTTTCAAAGCCTGCCAGCGCCCGTGTCCATGGTCGGATGGATGCGTTTCGCAAAAGTCTTGCATTTGAAACAATCACACCGGTTTCACTTCGATCGACATCTTGACGCCATGTCTTCCAGTTTATATTTACTGAACCAATCCGGCGTAGCTCAGTGGCAGAGCAGTTGACTGTTAATCAATTGGTCGCAGGTTCGAATCCTGCCGCCGGAGCCATTTACTGAGTGCATAGTATTGCGCCTTATTAAATTGCGCAAAGCCTTGAATGTTCAAGTCAAGCGTAGGAATTTGACGAGAACATGCGGATATGGGCATGTGCTGTTCGGAATTACTCAAAGTGAAGAAGTGATTGGACAGTAGTTTAAAGACTAGGGCAATCGGTTTTAATTTTCCCTTTCGGCAGCGAGGACCATGCTGAACGGGGCGTTGTCGTTTCAACTAGCGCACATCAATTGCCGCGCGTCCGGCGCGTCACGCGCGACGTTCAGCGCCAGGCGGCGCATTGCCGCAAGGCTCTCCGGGTTCTCGAGGCAGAGTTCGCATCGTCTCGAGGGTCTTGGCTGCCCTTCAGCGACAGAACGCAGTCGCCGTCTCGGCCCAGCCACGAAACCCAGCCGGGTTGGTGCCGACTGAAGGCCGCGCTCAGCTTTCCTGAAACTGCGCGGAAACGGCTCCCGCTCTTTCCGCATCCCTCACCGCCGGAGATGATGCAAGGGAGCGCAATTGGCCGCCATTTTGCGAGCTCAGATGCGTGGCGTTGTTGCGGCGAGGCCCCTCGGTTCCTTGAAGAAACGGGAAAATCCTGCATGATCCCTGCCTCTGCGCCGTTGCCTGCTGGCACATTGCGCCACCGGCCGGAAAGGGAATGGAATTTTCCAAAAGCATTGCCCTGTTCAACAACTGAACCATCAATGAATCGAGCGCCGAAATCCTTAGAATGGAAATGTTGTTAATTCCACGAATCAGTTGGGGAGGCTCTATTTAAGACTGTTGAAAATGCGCCCCTTCAGCCATGGACATGTCTGGTTTCGCCTGCTTCACGAGCGCCAAGATCGCTGCTGAAACGCATCCATAGCCCCCATCGACAACTGCCAGAGGCAACCAACTCCAGAAGTCGCAATGCAGAACGAAAGGCCCTTTTTCGCAACTGTCGTTATTTGCCTTGTTTCGTGGCAGGGCAGACAGTTTATAAGGATGAGTCTCTCAGTTTTTTGATTTTCAACATTCCGACTGCCTTTTGCAGTTGGAATGTTAAGGCAACCCATTTCCCAAAAGCAAAGACTTGATGCCTTGGAAGTCGTTTAGCGACTGCTTTAAGGGGCTTTTACAAGAGAGGGCGCCGAAGGTCCGGCCGCAGGATTTGCAGCGATAGCGGCGCAAACTGCGCGACTTGCCCCGGGACACCGCGCCGCCGCTGCCGCAGTGCGGACAGCGGCGCTCCTCGCCGACTCCCAGCTCGATCACCGCCAGAGAGGCCTCGCCCTCCGGTGGATCCGACAGAACCGCAGCAACCTTGCGGCACTGCGCCGCCGTCAGTTCATCGATTCTCGAAAACCAATCCCGAAACTGTGCCCGATCCATTGTTCCGCTCCCCATGGTCAATGCAAGTCGGAACCCAGTATAACCCCGATTCTGGATAAGAGGGGTGAGGGGGTTCCCAAATCGGGCGTGGCCTGATTCTATATCCGCAACCAAAATCAACGGATGGGATCCCCCTCAATGAGCACCTCTGTCATCGCACTGTTCTGCTGTCTCGACGACTTTGCAAAGGCCTTTGAAGAATGGGAGCGGCATCGGCTGATCGGCACAGGCCGCCAGCGCTCGCGCTCGGGCAAGCTCTCGCTCAGCGAAAGGCTCTTCATCATGGTGCTGTTTCATCTCTCGCCCTTCAAGAATTTCAAGGCTTTCCGGTTCCATGGCGTGGAGCGGAAATGTCGCGACTGCTTTGGAGACCTGCCGAGCTGCGGACGGTTTGTCGCTCTGATGCCGCGCTTGCCGGTTCCGTTTTGCATCTTGATGCAATGCTTTCGCGGTGAGGAAACCGGAATCTGTTTTGTGGACAGCACCAAGCTCGCTGTCTGCCACAACGCACGGATCAACCGGAACAAGGTCTTCAAGGGACTGGCCAAGCGGGGCCGCAGCGCCAGGGGGTGGTTTTTCGGGTTCAAGCTGCATCTGGTCATCAACGACAAGGGTCAGGTCATGGCCGTCAAGATCACGCCTGGAAACACCGACGACCGCAAGCCGCTTGAGACCATGATTGCCGAGTTGGAAGGCAAGGCGTTCGGCGATAAAGGCTGCATTTCGAAGCCGCTTTTCCAGCGTTTGCGGCAACAGGGCCTGCACCTGATCACTGGCATTCGCCGCAACATGAAAAACTTTCCTCTGCCCATTCCGGACAAAATCATGTTGCGGAAGCGGTTCATCATTGAAACGCTGTTCGATAAACTGAAATCGAGCATGGGATTGGAACACACACGACACCGATCCCCAACAAATGCCTTCGTTCATATCCTGTCATGTCTGGCTGCCTATATTCTGGCGCAGCCAAAGGTCAAAATCGGCAAAATCGTCGTGCCAGACGCCATTCGGTGCATGCCAAAAGAAAACAGAGCTTATCCATAACTCGGGTAGTATAGCACATGCGCCTGCGAAATACGAACAGAGCCTAAATTAACTAAGGAACCTCTGAATACAGCCTGATTTTGAGCTTGGCATCGTGCATCGGGGGCGTGCCTGCCATTTTGCGCCACGCCATTTTTCGGAGGATGACGACATGCAGCGCCTTCGGCAATTGACCTTTGCCAGCCTTGAACATGACCGCAAGACGCGTCGCGAGATCTTTCTGGAGCGGATGGACGGCCCGATCCTCTGGACGCGACTGGAAGCCCGCATTGCGCCGACGTGTCCGAAGGGCGGTTGCAAGGGGCGACAGCCGCATCCACTGCCGGTGATGCTACGCGTGCACTGCGTTTGGCTGCGACATGGTTCGCTATCGGGGTCTGGAGAAAAACGTGCAGCGGCTTGCGCTGCTTCTGGGCTTCTCGGACCTGATGATTACCCAGCCGCCCCTGTCATGACAGGGGAGAAGCGTGTCCGGAATTTGCCGGACCGGCCTTGCGGGGGCTGAAACGGCGGCGGTTTCGCCCCGAAAACGTGCATTTGGGGCTTCCGGACTACAGGAAACCGGCCGCCGGGGCAGTTTCCGCAGCCAAAGCCAGAAAAACTCCCCAAATCAGAGGCTCCCTAATCTGTCAAGTTTCCAGCCAGATTGTCACGGGCCCGTCATTTTCTAGGGACAAAAGCATTTCAGTTCCGAATACACCGTTTTCCACATGAACTCCTAAGTTGCGCACCTCATTGGACAAGCAGTTATAAAGGCGTTCACCAGCAACGGGGTCTGCAGCATCCGATAAGCCTGGACGGTTTCCTTTCGACGTGTCTGCGGCCAAAGTAAATTGGCTGATGATGAGCGCGGATCCCCGCACGTCCTTGAGTGACCGGTTCAGGCGGCCTTCAGAATCTCTGAATATCCGCAGGTTCACGAGTTTTCTCGCCATCCTTGCCACTTTTTCGTTTCCGATATCGTCCCGCATTGCACAAACGAGAGCAACGATCCCGTTGCCTATATTGCCAACCTGCTCGCCGGAAACTTCAACTTTTGCGGACCGAACTCTCTGCACTAGACAGCGCACTTTGCAACTCCATCTAATGATGTAATTATATGTAGCATGGCCGATAATGGCAACGCCGCTCGGGCAAGCCAAGGAACGCTCTCAATGAAAATTGTTGCAACGACTGATGAACTAAACACATTTTGTGCGCATGCACGAGAATTTCCTTTTATCGCGGTCGATACTGAGTTCGTTCGCGATACCACTTACTTTCCCCGGCTCTGTCTGATCCAAATGGCGTTGCCTGACACAGGGGAGTGGTCCGAAATCGTCGTTGACGTAATTTCTGGCGGGCCAAATCTAGACGGTCTGTACGAGATCTTCCGAGATCCATCAATCACGAAAGTGTTTCATGCGGCGCGTCAAGACTTGGAAATTTTCTTTCTTGACCGGGGTGAATTTCCTGCACCGTTGTTCGACACGCAAGTTGCTGCCATGGCGTACGGCTTTGGCGAGAATGTCGGGTACCGGGTTCTAGTGCAGAAATTCGCGAACACAATTATCGACAAAGGACCACAGTTTTCCCGCTGGGACAAGCGTCCCCTGAGCGCGCGCCAACTTTCGTATGCCTTGGCTGACGTGACACACCTCCGTACCGTGTATTTGGCACTTTCTGAATATCTGGCGAGATCCGGTCGCGAGAGATGGCTAGCAGACGAATTGACAACACTCACTAGCCCAGAAACATACAAGATCGATCCTCGAAAAGCTTGGCGCCGGTTGAACATTCGGGGGAACTCGCCGCGGAATATGGCCATCGTGCGAGAAATCGCTCAATTCCGGGAAGAGCAGGCGAGAGCCAACGACGTGCCTCGGAACCGAGTGCTCACCGACGATGCAATCTTCAAGATTGCTGCGATCAAACCCACCGTGCAGGCAGACTTGCGACAAATTCAACCCCTGCTCCACTTCGTGAGGCGAACAGGGCTTGTCAATCGCCTAATATGTGTAGTGAGACGAGGGGTTGAGTGTCCAGAATCAGACCTTCCCGAAGTGCCCCGAATTGGGACGGCGAATCCAAACGTGTACTTGGTGCAACTTCTGAAGGTGCTACTGCGCGCGCGGGCCAATAAACACAAGGTCGCACATCGCCTGATTGCAAGCGCGGACGAGATCGGTGCGATTGCCGCTGGTGAAGCTCGATGCAGAGTGCTTCAAGGATGGAGAGGCGAGGTGTTCGGGCGGGACGCTCTCCAAGTATGCCAAGGTAAGATGGCACTCCGATTCACCGGGTCTTCGATTGAAGCGATCACTGTCCAACCGGAATAGACCGGGAATTGTTTTGCGCTAGCACCACAATTTGCGCAACTTCCTCGAGCCTTTGCGACGTGACCGTTCGCAACGCAATGGCGTTCGGAGTTTCTGGCTTTCTCTCATTAACTAGTTCTGTCGTTGAGGATACGCGGAATTCGTATGTTAAAGTTCCCTCAACAGGCTTTTCTTGGTTGAGTGGAACGAGTTCGCCATTCCAGTACTCGTGCGTTGGCGGAATCCCCGAGGCCAAGATGATTACTGCACCGTCAGCCAGAGGATCGATTCTAAGGTCCACGATATCGAGAACTAAATCCTGTTGGACTTCCGCGGCCTCTTGCGCAGGAGTTTCTTTGTCTTTTTCCTTTGCGCCAAACCAGTTTACTGGATTAAGGGTTGAGGCATTCTCGTCAAACCCACCGCAGGCGAAAAGAAGCGGAGCCAATGCCGCGAGCAATAAATTTCGACCCATTGTTTGAATCCTATACTATTTTGGAACGTTTCTGATACCTTGTGCCCGCACCGGTGTAAACTGCTGGTGCTCGTAATTTATGTACATAGACCTAGGACAGTCAAAATTGTTCTTCAGCTGACGGCGGCATCATAAAATTAGGGCAATTGACATGGCATTAGAATCGTTTGAAGCAATTGTGGACGACTTTGAATTTCTTGAAACTTGGGAAGATCGTTACCGCTATGTCATCGATCTCGGGAAGACTCTTCCCGAACTTCAGGAGGACCTGCGAAGACCCACAACCAAGGTCGACGGTTGCGCCAGTCAGGTTTGGATAGTGCCAGAAATTTTACAACCGGGGCTGGAGTCGGTGTTTCGGTTTCAAGGTGATAGCGACGCTATTATCGTCCGTGGCCTGATAAGCATTCTTCAATCGTTGTACAACGGTCTCAGCGTGCGCGAGGTCCTTTCAGTCAAGGCGCAGGAGGAACTCGGTCGGCTCGGATTGCAAAACCACCTCTCCTCACAGCGGTCGAACGGGCTTGCGGCGATGGTCTCGAGAATTGGCATGTTGGCACAGGCGATGGCATCGGCTTGATGAGCGAGTTCGTCAGGTTGCAATGAATTGGAAGTTAACATCCGAGAAGTGGATCATTCATTGACTGGAGTTGCTCATAAAATTCACGATACGCTCCGCGAGCGGGGATGGATGCTGCTCGATGGCGCGACGGGTACAAACTTTTTTGAGATGGGTCTTCCGGCGGGAGAAGCGCCAGAGCTTTGGAACGTTAAGGAGCCTGACCATGTGGCTAGCTTATACGAGAGTTCGGTCAAGGCCGGTGCAGATGTATTTCTAACGAACAGTTTTGGTAGTAACTGGGCTAGGTTAAGGCTTCACGATGCGTCTTCGGACGCTAGGCTCCTGTCCAGAATTGCCGCCGAACTTGGACGGGAAGTGTCCGACCGTCACGGAGGGAAAACCTTGGTAGCCGGCTCGATCGGTCCCACCGGGGAACTGATGGAGCCAATGGGGTCCCTAACCCCAGAAGCCGCCGAGGCAATCTTTAGCGAACAAGCACACGGACTCAAGGATGGTGGAGCCGACCTGCTTTGGGTGGAAACGATTTCTGATTTGGCGGAATTCAGTGCAGCGGCAAAAGCCTGTGCTTCGACGGGACTGCTATGGTGTGGGACAATGAGTTTCGACACGGCAGGACGCACCATGATGGGAGTGTGTCCTAGTGGGCTTTCCGAAGTATCCGAAGCGATGACGTGCAAGCCGTTGGCCGTCGGGGCAAATTGCGGTGCAGGTGCCGCTGACCTTGTTCGAAGCCTTCTCAGATTTGCCGACGCTGGCTGTCAGTTCCCAATTATCGCCAAGGGCAACGCAGGAATTCCGAAATTCAGTCACGGCCAAATTCACTACGATGGTTCACCGGAATTGATGGCCGACTACGCTGAGTTGGCCCGGAACGCAGGAGCGGCCTTCATCGGCGGCTGTTGCGGCACCGCGGCAGGACATGTAGAGCAAATGCGTATCCGGCTGGAAAATTCTCCTATTGGCCAGCGGCCTGGTCTGAAGGAGATTGTTGCGAAGCTCGGTGCGTTTTCGAGCGAAGAGTGCGACAGTATTCGGCCGGCACGGGTTCGCCGTTCCCGAAACCGAGTGCGCGGGGCGGCTGGCTTGGAGCACAGAATATAGTGTTTGAAGTGTGAAGAATGTCTTGCAAATTTTCTTGTTGACACCTATTGCGGCGGCTTATTCGCCGTCAGGCGACTCATAGCGAGGCGCGGGATGACTGAAGAATACGATGGTGAGGAAATCATACTTGCTGAGTTGCCGGACGATGAGCTTGTCTTGCAGATGCATGATGACCTTTACGATGGTTTGAAGGAGGAAATAGAGGAAGGAGTCACCATTCTTCTGGATCGGGGGTGGCTCCCCTATAAAATCCTTACGAAAGCCCTAGTGGAAGGGATGCGCATTGTTGGCATTGATTTTCGCGACGGCATCTTGTTCGTTCCAGAAGTTTTGCTCGCAGCCAATGCCATGAAGACCGGAATGACGATTCTGAAACCTCTGCTAGCGGAAACCGGCGCACCGAGAATGGGCAAGATGGTCATCGGTACCGTGAAGGGCGACATTCATGACATTGGCAAGAATTTAGTTTCCATGATGATGGAAGGTGCAGGATTCGAAGTAGTGGACTTGGGAATCAATAACCCAGTGGAAAACTATATCGAGGCGTTGGAAACTGAACAGCCGGATATACTCGGAATGTCTGCACTTCTGACCACGACTATGCCTTACATGAAAGTTGTGATTGACAAGCTTGTCGAAATGGGATGGCGCGATGACTTTGTCGTTCTTGTCGGCGGAGCGCCTTTGAACGAGGAGTTTGGAAAGGCTATCGGTGCCGATGCCTATTGCCGTGATGCTGCCGTTGCGGTTGAAACTGCGAAGGAGTTTATGGCCAGGAAGCACAATGTGCTTGCAACCAGATGAGATTGCGCACGTTCGAAGAGTGCCATGTCCGTGCCATTGAACATTGGCAACCGAGGCAAATAGGCGTTTAGTATACAGTTTTGCTTGGAGGTCAAAAACGCGTTTGTCCTTGAACCACCTATGTTAAAAGTGACCTGAGGCAATGACCAGCCCGCCACAAACTGCCGACATAAATGAGATTGTAGGCGTTAGTTCTTTGGAAGGCAACCCGCCGGGGGCAATTTTGCTGCTTGCTTGTGGCGCACTTGCCAAGGAAATCTTGGATTTGCTTCGCGTAAATAGGTGGACTCATCTCGATTTGATGTGCCTTCCGGCCAAACTCCACCTCTATCCCCGGCGAATTCCCCAAGAAGTGGAGAAGGCGGTCAAAAAATACAACCAACATTACCGCAAGATCTTCGTTGTCTACGCAGACTGTGGTACCGGCGGGCTTCTTAAAAGCAAGTGCGACGAACTAGGTGTTGAGATGATCGAGGGGCCACACTGTTATTCATTCTATACAGGTAATGACTCCTTTGCCGATCAAGCCGACGATGAAATCACCTCGTTCTATTTAACCGATTTCCTTGTCCGGCAATTTGATGCCTTCGTCTGGAAGCCGCTTGGGCTGGACAGAAGTCCTGCACTGCGCGATTTGTATTTCGGGAACTACACGAGTCTGATTTATCTTGCACAGACCTTCGATCAACAACTCGATGAAATTGCTCGCCAATGCGCGAAGAGGCTTGAGTTGTCCTACGAGCGGCGCTTTACTGGATATGGAGATCTCGAGGTTGCACTGAAGAATCTTCCGACAAGGGGCTTGACCGCCATCGTTGACCCACAGTCTGAGAGTGATTCGGAATCAAGATGAAAGGCACCTGCATTGCGACTTAAGAATTGCGCATCAATGAATTAGCCTAGGCAAGCTGTGACCTACGCTGGATTCTGGATAAACGCCAAGCCTTGTTGCGACTTCAGAGTATATATCAATCAGACGGCTAATGTCCGCACCACGAAGATCCCAATCAAGTTTTCGATCGGTCTTGATATCACGCAGACGAAAAACGTCTGGGCTCAACTCATCGGCCACAACGATGCGGTAAAAATCACTATCCCAAAGCCGTCCGAATTCCAATGTAAAGTCTACAAGCTTGAGTCCGACACCCGTCATCAGGCCAGTGAGAAAATCATTGGCACGGAGCGCCAAGCCTGTCATGTCCTCGATGTCGCATTGAGATGCCCAGCCGAGCACTGTTGCATGCTCCCGTGTTACGAGTGGGTAATTGAGTTCGGCATTCTTGAGGTGGAACTCAACGATAGGATAGGAGAATTGGGTTCCTTCATTTATTCCCAAACGAGATGTGATGCTTCCAGCCGCGAAATTCCGGACTTTGAGTTGAAGCGGAATAATTTCTGCCGACTTTACCAGTTGCTCCCGCATGTTTAATCGGCGATGGAGATGGGTTGGAACTCCCATCGACTCAAGCGCGGACATTAGATGCTCGGACATGCGGTTGTTAAGCACACCCTTTCCTTCGCAAATTTCGCCCTTGCCACCATCCGGAACGGGTACGTTATCACGAAACCTGAGAATCAGGTGCTCTGGTCCTCGCCCTTCGTATACAGACTTGGTCCTTCCTTCGTAGATTAGCTTGCGCCGGCTCATTTTAGGTTCCGCCCGAATAAATTTTCTCATTTGAGTGAGATCATACATCAATCCAAATAGTTCAAGCGACCGGACTCTTCAAGGCGAGTTTGCGTCTCGGGACACGGGTTTTAAGCTTCCTTTGAGCGACCCATCGGCAACAATTCTTGCTCGTCGATGAGGCGCGTACTAGTTGCAGTACGTTGATGGTCGGCTAGCTGTGTTTTGGAATGAACGCTTAACTTTTGGCTTAATTCGCGAATTTTAGGCTTGTCTTAGCGCTGGCTGCGCCCGCTTCACGCCGTCAGCTCATCGGCATTTGAATAACCGGTCCCGAAACCACGCCCAATCCATCTGCCTATCCCCAATGTCCAATGCAAATCGGGAACTAGGGAACCTCTGAATACAGCCCGGTTTTGGGCGTTGCATTGCGCATCCGGTGCGCGCCCGCTATTTTGCGCCACGCCTTTTTTTGGGGGGGGGGGATCATGACATGCAGCGCCTTCGGCAACTGACCTTTGCCAGCCTCGAATGCGATCGCAAGAAGCGCAAGACGCGCCGCGAGATCTTTCCGGAGCGGATGGACGGCCTGATCCCCTAGGTCGTGTACTCATAAAGGGAAAAGGGATTCTCTTTTCGGCGCTGATGTGATTCAATCTTCCAAACAGCGGGAGATTGAGGATGCAGGGCCGGCACGATCTGACGGATGCGGAATGGGCGATCATCTCGCCGTTGCCGCCTGACAAGCCGCGGGGCGTTCCACGGGTGGACGACCGGCGGGTGATCAGCGGGAGTTTTCACATCCTGCGCACCGGCACGCCGTGGCGCGACCTTCCGGAACGCTGCGGGCCGCATGCGACAGTCTACAATCGCTACAACCGCTGGGCCAGGCAAGGAGTGCGGGAGCGCCTGTTTGGGGCGCTGGCGACGGGCTCGCCGGGATCTCTTCATCTCCTGGACTCCTCGGTGGTGCGCGCCCACCAGCACGCCGCGGGCGGAAAAAAGGGGGTCCGGATCACGCCATCGGGCGCTCGCGAGGCGGGCTGAGCACCAAAATCCACGTCGTCGCCGACGGCCTTGGCCGGCCGCGCCGCTTCGTGATCACCCCGGGCCAAGCCTCCGACAAGGCTGCCGTGCCGGCCCTCCTTGACGGCCTTGAGCCGGCCCGGGACACCGTCGCCGACCGCGGCTGCGACGCCCGCGCCATCCTCAAGCTCATTGCCGACCATGGTTCTTGCCCCCACATCCCGACCCAACGGGATCGCCGGGAGCAGCGCTCCGCATCCCATGACCTCTACCGCCAACGCAATCTCGTCGAACGCTTCTTCAACAAGCTCAAGCACTTCCGAGGCATCGCGACCCGCCATCACAAGCTTGCAAGAAACTTCCTCGCCTGCATCCGCCTCTGGATCAAAACTAATGAGTACACGACCTAGGCGCAACTGGAGGCCCGCATTGCGCCGGCGCATCCGAAGGGCGGCGGCAAGGGGCGACAGCCGCATCCGCTGTCGGTGATGCTGCGCGTGCACTGCGTTCAGCCGTTCTGCAACCTGAGCGACCCGATGATGGAGGACCGGCTTGCGAGGCGGAGAGCGTCCGGTGCTTTGCCGGGGCGGTGCTTGAGAAGGTTCCGGACGAGACGACGATCCCGACTTCCGCCATCGGCTGGAGAGCCACGGACTGGCGCACCAGCTGTTCGGTTTATCAGGGATCACCTGGCCGAGCGGGGGGGGGGGGGGGTGCTGAAGAAGGGCAGCATCGTTGACGCCACCATCATCTCGGCGCCATCGTCGACCGGGAACGAGAGCAACGCCCGCGACTCGGAGATGCACCGGACCAGGAAGGGGAACCGGTGGCATTTCGGGATGAAGCTGCACATTGGCACCGACACCCGGGGTCTGGTGCACCACCTGGAGGGAACGGCCACCAACGTTCACGACCTGACGCCTTCGGACCGGCTTCTGCACGGCGAGGAGGAGCAAGTCCGGGGTGACTCCGGATGCCGCGGGATCGGCAAGCGCGCGGAGCACGTGCATCGCGATGTTTCGTGGCAGATTGCCATGCCCCCGGGCCAGCGCCGGACGCTGGCCCGGGCAGCGCGGCGGCTCTGGCGGAGAAGGCGAAGGCCCGGGTGCGGGTGGAGCATCCGTTCCGGATCATCAAGCGGGTGTTCGGCTGCGACATGGTTCGCTATCGGGGTTTGGACAAGAACGTGCAGCGGCTTGCGCTGCTTCCGGGCTTCTCGAACCTGATGATTGCCCGGCCGCACCTGTCGTGACAAGGGATCAGTGTGTCCGGAATTTGCCGGATCGGCCCTGCGGGGGCTGAACCGGCGGCGGTTTCGCCCCGAAAACGCGCATTTGCGGCTTCCGGACCGCCGAAAACCGATCGGTGCAGCCGGGAAGGGCGGTCTCCGCAGCAAACCCCAAAAAAAACCTCCAAATCAGAGGTTCCCTAAGCCGCACAGCTTCGAGTGCGCCCATTGCCATCGTCAAGCCTCGGTCGCCGCCAGCACCATCCTGCACCGAACCAAGCGGCATCTCCGCCTTGCAGTTGCAGAAGCAGCTCGGGATCGGGTCCTGTCGCAGCGCCTGGATGCTCGCCGCCAAGCTTCGCCGCGCCATGGTCGCCCCCGAACGCAGCCCGCTGTCCAGTCTGGTCGAGATCGACGAGGCCAGCCTGCCGCAGCGACAAGGGCGCGACCGCGATCGTCAAGAAGACGGCTGGAGCGGCTGCAGTGCGTTGCCTCGGGAGCGTCACCGGCCCCATGTCATCGGCGACAGGCCGGCCCATGAGATTCTCGCCTGGATCCACACCGCGCTCTGCAACCTCAAGGGCTGGGCTTGGGCGTCTGCCACCCCAGAATGAGGATGCCGCGCGGGGGGTGCTTCCCTGATCTGCAACCTCAAGGGCTGGGCTTGGGCGTCTGCCACGGGCTGCGCGCCAAACCTCGCCCCTGCCGCATCTTGATCAAACCGGAACCAAGTGTATAAGAAGTTGGAACGATTTTCTGCTCAAAGTGAGATTGCGTCACACAAGAATCGTGTTTCCGGCGTCAATCTGCTTGCGAAATGCGGCTATCGAGTCCATATAAAGTGAAAGAGGCTTGATTGGAGTAGATGTGCAATGCCCGCATTCGAAGAAAGGGAAAAAGCGTTCGAATCAAAGTTTGCTCGCGACGAGGCGCTTCAGTTCAAAGTTGATGCCCGGGCGAACAAGTTGCTTGGCCTTTGGGTAGCAGAGCATCTTGGAAAGATCGGCGACGATGCACAAGCATATGCCAGAGAAGTAATCAAGTCGGATTTTGAAGAGGCCGGACACGAAGATGTGTTGCGCAAGGTCATCGGCGACTTGGGGGAATTAATCGGCGAAGACAAGGTACGAGAGAAATTCAAGGAATGTTTCACGCAGGCCAAATCCGAAATCATGAACGAATCTTAACCTCGGGAGACAATGCAGGCACATCGGAAGTCTTCGAAGCATGAACTTGCCAACGGTCAGACATCGAGATCTCGTCGCGCTTGAAGGCGCGTTGTATTAATTGGGAATATACGCAGAACTAAGCACCAAAAACGCGAGCGTAGATGCTATCCACGTACGCTGTATGACGTGCATCATCAAACAGCTCGTCGATTTCATCTTCGCTCAGATGCCGGCTGATTTCACGGCAGGAACCGACGGCAGACCTAAAGCTCTTCCCCTCGTCCCAAACTTTGTGGGAACAATGCTGGACTAAAGTGTAAGCTTTGGCTCTGGGCAATCCTTTCTTGATCAATTGCAGGAGAATTGCTTCGGAATTGACTGCCCCCTTTAACTTTTCCAGATTGCGGCGCATATTTTTGGGGCGTACGATGATATTGCTGAGAACGCTCGTGAGGCGAGCGAGCGCGAAGTCAAGATAAGCCGTAGCATCAGGTCCAATGGCCCTCTCGACCGAAGAGTGCGTCATATCTCGCTCGTGCCAAAGCACGATATTCTCCATGGCTGGCATCACGCTTGCCCGTACAAGTCGGGCAAGTCCCGTGAGGTTTTCCGAAAGAATCGGGTTCCGCTTGTGTGGCATTGCAGAGGACCCTCGCTGCGACGGGGCAAACCATTCTTGTACCTCAAGAACTTCCGTGCGCTGAAGGTGCCGTATTTCAACGGCGACGCGCTCGATGGAGGACGCAATTATTCCAAGTGTGGCGAAAAACATCGCATGCCGGTCCCGAGGGATGACTTGTGTCGACGACTTCTCCGGCCGCAGCCCCATTCTTTCGCAGACGTATTGTTCGACGGAGGGATGGACGTTTGCATAAGTGCCGGTAGTTCCAGAAATGGCACCAACGGTCACTTCATTGCGGGCATTTTCCATCCGCGCGAGGTTTCTCTGGTTCTCGGTATATGCGTAGGCCATTTTCAAGCCGAACGTGACTGGCTCGGCGTGAACGCCATGGCTCCGGCCGATGCACAGAGTTCGTTTGTGCTCGATCGCTAATGCCTCGTACACTGAAGAGAGTCCTTTGAGGCCCGCTATCAGTATGTCGGCGGCTTCGCTGAGCTGAAGGTTGAAGGAGGTGTCCAGAACATCCGACGAAGTCATGCCGAAATGCAGAAACCTGGATTCCTTGGCACCTACGAGTTCTGAGATATATGTCAAGAAGGCTAGAAACTCATGGTGGTTCTTCCTTTCGATCTCTGCAACCCGACATTCATCGAAATCGATATCGCGCACAGACCAGACTGCTGCGGCGTTTTCGAAAGGGATGAGTCCATTCGATGCCATCGCGTCTCCGGCATGCGCCTCAATTTCATACCATATTCGATGCTTGTGCTTGTCAGACCAGATTTCAGCCATGGCTGGTCGCGTGTAACGAATGAGCATTCGGGCATCCTGTCTAGGTGGGCAGAAATGATTTAAGGAAACGCAGTATTTTGGGCAGGGCCGAGTCCCGAGCCGGCATCGCACGGGGGGACGCACCGGCTTTGGGGCGCCTCTAGGTTGGTTTCGCAATCAGGGGATGAGCCCGTGCCCCGGTGAAAAAATTGCTAGCTCTCGCTGCGGTAGGGTCCGACATACTGGAGTGCGGTATCCCACGGAAAGTATATCCAAGTGTCTTGGCTGACTTCGGTGATGTAAGTGTCCACCATCGAACGGCCCTTCGGCTTAGCGTACACGGTAGAGTAGTGTGCCTTCGGAAAATGGTGTCGGACGATTTCAAAGGTTCGTCCGGTATCGACGAGGTCGTCGATGATTAGTATGCCCTCTCCTTTACCGACAAGCTCAATGTTCGGATGCTTCAGGATGTCTGCCTTGAACTGGTGCTTGTGACCGTAGGACTTTACGGAAATTGTGTCCACAATTCTAATGTCCAACTCGCGTGCCACAATCATCGCCGGGGCCATTCCTCCGCGAGTGATCGCCACGATCGCTCGCCAGTTCCCGCCTCCAGGGCCTTCCGTATCAAGGCGCCATGCAAGCGCCCTTCCGTCTCGGTGCAACTGGTCCCAGCTAACCAGAAAGGCCTTTTCATTCTGCATTTCGAATGTCTCCGTCATTTCCGACCGGTAACAACGTCAATGTCAGGTGCATCGGCCCGCTTCATTCCGACAACATGGTATCCAGCGTCAACATGCAGCACTTCGCCCGTCACGCCAGAGCCCAGGTCTGAAAGAAGATAGAGCGCGGAATTGCCCACCTCGCTCTGCGAAACATTTCGGCGCAGTGGAGAGTTGAGTTCGTTCCACTTGAGTATGTAGCGAAAGTCTCCGATCCCGGATGAAGCCAATGTCTTTATTGTGCCGGACGAAATGGCGTTCACCCTGATGTTTTGGGATCCAAGATCTGCAGCCAGATACTTGACGGAAGTCTCCAGTGCTGCCTTGGCCACACCCATCACGTTGTAGTGCGGCATGACCTTTTCTGCACCATAATAGGTAAGTGTAAGTAGCGATCCCCCAAATGGCATCATTTTCTCTGCCCGCCGTGCGACTGCGGTGAATGAGTACACTGATATTTCCATTGATGTCGTGAAATTCGCCAGTGACGTATCAACGTAGCGGCCCCGCAGTTCGTTCTTGTCGGAGTAGCCAATTGCGTGAACGACGAAATCAAGGGAATCCCAGCTCTTCGCAAGGTCCTTGAATAAAGCATCCATTGATCGTTCGTCGCTTACGTCGCATTCAATTAGGAGCGGGATACCGAGCGACGCGGCAAGTGGCTCAACCCGCTTTCGAAACAATTCGCTTTGATACGAGAACGCTAGTTCTGCGCCCTGAGAGGCGCAAGCTTGGGCAATTCCCCAAGCAATTGACTTGTCGTTCGCGACCCCCATGATTAGGCCACGCTTTCCGCTCATCAATTTGACGGACATCGGAGCTCCTGCATGTTGAGCCAATTCGATTGGGCTTCTAGACATATTTTGCCGACGCTTCAACAGGTGCCGTCGTCAATTGCTCGTGGCATTGCGCGAATGCCCTTTAATTTCTAAATTGCCGCGAAAACTGGAAGGTCGGAATCAGGTAGCTTATGCGGTTGTCACGCAAAGGAAATTGGAAAATTTCCTGCGATCGCGTATTGAACACACACGACGCAAGTTCAGATTGGGGAACATGGTAAGCAGGTCGGGAATATTTGCTGGACAGAACCCGTTCAGCATTGTGAGGCGGTGGCTGAAGGAGGCATCAACAAGGGAAATCCATGCTAATGCAATCACGCTTGCGACATCAGACAGCACTGGGATGCCAAACGCTCGAATGGTGCTCCTGAAGGATATCGAACAGAATGCCTTCGTTTTCTATACGAATTACGAAAGTACCAAGGCGAAGGAGATCGAATCTGTCCAGCGAGCGGCTTTTGTCTTGTATTGGAAGTCGTTGGGGCGCCAGGTTCGGGTTCGTGGAACCACCGAACGCGTCGAGGAAGCCCTTTCGGACCGCTATTTTGATTCTAGGCCGCTTGCCAGTCGGTTCGCCGCCATGGCATCTTGTCAATCAAGCGAAATTGCTTCCCGCAAGCAGGTTCTTGACCGTGTCCGGTCAATTGCTGTGCGGACAGGGAACCACCCTGAGCGGCCGCGATTTTGGGGCGGATATAGAGTGTTTCCGCTTGAGGTGGAATTTTGGCGAGATAGAGAGAATCGTCTTCATGACAGGATTCTCTGGACCCGTAACTCGCTGGAACACAAGTGGAGAATCGTGAGACTATCCCCATAAGACATTCTGGGACCAAGTCGTGTACTCATAAAGGGGAAAGGGATTTTCTTTCCGGCTCTGATGTGATTCAAGCTTCCAAACAGTGGGAGATTGAGGATGCAGGGCCGGCACGATCTGACGGATGCGGAATGGGCGATCATCTCGCCGTTGCCGCCTGACAAGCCGCGGGGCGTTCCGCGGGTGGACGACCGGCGGGCGATCAGCGGGAGTTTTCACATCCTGCGCACCGGCACGCCGTGGCGCGACCTTCCGGAACGCTGCGGGCCGCATGCGACAGTCTGCAACCGCTGGGCCAGGCAAGGGGTGCGGGAGTGCCTGTTCGAGGCGCTGGCGGCGCGCTCGCCGGGATCTCTTCATCTCCTCGACTCCTCGGCGGTGCGCGCCCACCAGCACGCCGCGGGCGGGAAAAAGGGGATCCGGACCACGCCATCGGACGCTCGCGAGGCGGGCTGAGCACCAAAATCCATGTCGTCGTCGACGGCCTTGGCCTGCCGCGCCGCTTCGCGCTCACCCCGGGCCAAGCCTCCGACAAGGCTGCCGTGCCGGTCCTCCCTGACGGCCTTGAGCCGGCCCGGGACACCGTCGCCGACCACGGCTCTTGCCCCCACATCCCGACCCAACGGGACCGCCGGGAGCAGCGCTCCGCATCCCATCACCTGTACCGCCAACGCAACCTCGTCGAACGTTTCTTCAACAAGCTCAAGCACTTCCGAGGCATCGCGACCCGCCATCACAAGCTCGCAAGAAACTTCCTCGCCGCAATCGCAATCGCCTGCATCCGCCTCTGGATCAAAATCAATGAGTACACGACCTAAAACACATATTTGTTTGCATTTTTGGCACAGTTCAAATATCCTTGATTTTCGGATGGGTTCTGCAATTGGAAGCACCCTCGCTTGCCACGGGATGTCGGGAAGTGAATACAGATGGAATCGTGACCGGCCGTGTTAAATGGTTCAATGCGGTGAAGGGGTTTGGGTTCGTAGTTTCCGACGCCTCAGACCAAGATATACTTTTACACATTAACGTGCTCAAAAATTTTGGCTGCGATGCTGTTACCCAAGGGACCATCATCGAACTAGTGGCGCAGCAATCGAATCGCGGAATGCAGGCCATAGAGGTTTTGTCCGTAGAGCCTGCGAATGGTCTTGGCGGTGTCTCAGAACATACTCGAGGTGAGAGAACCTCGCTGGGCAGCAAGGGCAGGCTCGAGCCGGCGAGGGTGAAATGGTTTGACAAGACACGAGGATTCGGCTTTGCGAACGTTTTTGGAAAGCCAGACGATGTCTTTCTTCACATGGAAGTTCTGCGTCGATGCAGCCTAGCGGAACTTCAGAACGGTGAGGCGGTTTGTTTGCGAGTTACGGACGGCCCCCGGGGGAAAATGGCCACGGAAATTCGACCGTGGGAAGCTGGGGTTGCGGCATTGAACGAACATGTCGAATCCAACCTATGAAATTGAGCCTTGCTCTAACTGCGCTATGGTTGTGTCTGGTACACTCGGCTAGTGGAGGGCTGGCTACTTGCCGGGAAAACGAGGTGCGGTTGAAGGGTGATTGGGGGACGGCAAACTTTCAAGTCGAGATTGCCGACACACCGGATAGCCGAGCAGTGGGGCTGATGCACCGGGAGAGCCTACCACGCTGGGCCGGTATGCTGTTCTTATTCGAGGTGCCGAGCCCAGTGCATTTCTGGATGAAAAACACGATTATTCCTCTCGACATGATTTTCATCGATAAATCGGGCAGGGTTTCCGACCTGCACGAAAACGCAATTCCGATGAGTACGGATGCAATCCAAGGCGGTGACTTAGTTGCCGCCGTGCTGGAGGTTAACGCAGGATTGATTGATGCTCTGGGCATTGAGGCAGGAACTGTTGTCCAGACCGCACACCTACCACAGTCTTTTGCGGTGTGGCCTTGCGGTGACTAGTGCTAGCTTTGTCATTTCAGGTTTTGTCATTTCGGTTACTGTCTAATATCTCGTTGGCGACGGGGCGTGGCGCAGTCTGGTAGCGCGGCGGTTTTGGGAACCGCAGGTCGTTGGTTCGAATCCAATCGCCCCGACCAATTCTTGAGACATCGGGCTTGACAAACACAATATGTTGCGATGATAAAGATAAATGAAGGCTCAATTCGCGAATCGCAGGCTTGATCTGGCGCTGGCCGCCGCGAGGCAGGCTCTTGGCGGTGGATGCCGAGCGCCGTCAGTTCATCGATGCTGGAAACCCAGTCCCGAAACCGCGAATGATCCATTGTTTTGCTCCCCATGGTCAATGCAAGTCGGAACCAAGTGTATCGCATACGCCTGAGAAGTTCGAACAGAGCCTAAATGAAAAAGATGTTGAGAGTGATGGAGAGGAGGGAAGGGGGTGAAGATTGAGCGCATATTCACGCAGGAAGGCAAAGATCCTTACGAAGGAATCGAGTTCACCGAAACTTCCTCCGAGATCCGGAACACGGATGGGGTCATTGTGTTTCGACTGGAAAATTTGGAGGTTCCAAAGTCTTGGAACCAAGTCGCTGTGGATGTTTTCGCGCAAAAATACCTTCGCAAGGCAGGCGTTGCCCGTGAGTTAAGGCTAGTTGCCGAGGAGGGTATCCCAAAATGTCTTTGGCGATCGGAGCCTGACGAAAACGCTCTCGAAAGGTTGCCTGCAAGGGAGCGCTACGGAAACGAAACTTCCGCGAGGCAGGTGTTTGATCGTTTGGCGGGCGCTTGGGCCTACTGGGGCTGGAAGGGCCGATATTTTCCCTCCGAAGATGATGCCCGCGCATTTTTTGACGAAATGCGATTTATTCTCGCCACGCAACGAGCAGCACCGAATTCACCGCAATGGTTCAATACCGGATTGCACTGGGCATATGGCATAAACGGTTCCAGTCAAGGCCACTACTGTGTGGATTTTGAGACCGGTAAAACAAGGAAATCCGACAGTGCTTACGAACGCTCGCAACCTCATGCCTGCTTCATCCAGTCTGTGAACGACGATTTGGTCAAGGATGGCGGCATTATGGATCTTTGGTCTCGTGAGGCTAGGCTTTTCAAATTCGGGTCCGGCACCGGGACAAATTTTTCGAATATTCGGGGAGCGAACGAACCGCTGGCTAGCGGAGGCAGGTCGAGTGGAATGATGAGCTTCCTGCGTATCGGCGATCGTGCGGCCGGAGCAATTAAGTCGGGTGGAACCACTCGACGAGCTGCAAAAATGGTGATCTGCGACATGGATCATCCAGACATCGAGGAATTCATTTCTTGGAAAGTTCGCGAGGAGCAAAAAGTTGCATCCCTCGTTGCGGGGTCGAGGATTATCGAGAAATTGATGACCGACATGTTCAACGAGATCAACCGTTGGGACGGCAATCGGGAGACTGCCTGCAACCCGAGGAAGAATTCAAACCTAAAACTTGCAATCCGCCGTGCGCGCGAATCCATGGTTCCAGAAACCTACATCAACAAAGTACTCCAGTACGCTCGCCAAGGTTACACAAGCATAGAATTCGCTACCTACGACACCGACTGGGAATCGGAAGCGTATGCAAGTGTATCTGGCCAGAACTCAAACAACTCAGTTCGCGTGTCTGACCGGTTTTTGAAGGCTGTGGCGGAGGATTCCGAATGGGCTCTGCATCGAAGAACCGACGGCAAAGTCGCCAAGAGGATTAGGGCCCGGGATCTATGGGAGGAGATTGGATATGCGGCTTGGGCCTGTGCCGACCCGGGCGTCCAGTACGACGACACAATAAATGCATGGCATACATGTCCCGAGGATGGCCGGATCAGGGCATCGAATCCATGCTCAGAGTATATGTTCTTGGACGACACAGCTTGCAATCTCGCGTCGATCAACCTGCTTCGTTTTTTGGAGAGCGGGAAATTTAACACGAGTGCGTACATTCACACAACGCGACTGCTGACAATTACACTGGAGATTTCGGTGCTGATGGCGCAGTTTCCGTCACGAAAAATCGCGGAACTGTCGTACAGGTTCCGTACACTGGGTTTAGGATACGCAAACATTGGCGGTCTCTTGATGAGCATGGGATTGGGGTACGACAGCGATGAGGGTCGTTCAGTCTGTGCATCCCTTACTGCTCTGATGTGCGGCACATCTTTCGCTACGTCGGCCGAAATGGCGAAGGAGCTAGGCCCATTTCCTGGATATGCGAAGAACGCTAAGCATATCCTTCGGGTCGTACGGAACCATCGGCATGCCGCTCACGGAGGAGGGGCATACGAGGATCTGTCGATCCCACCCGTTGGACTGGATGCGAAGTCCTGTCCGGACAAGGATCTTCCGAAGTTAGCGAGACGGGCTTGGGATGATGCGCTGAACCTCGGCAGCAAGTACGGATTCAGGAATGCCCAAACGACAGTTATTGCGCCGACCGGGACCATTGGGCTTGTCATGAACTGTGACACCATGGGCATCGAGCCCGACTTCGCACTGGTGAAATTCAAGAAGCTTGCCGGTGGAGGCTATTTCAAAATCATTAATCAGTCAGTTCCTAGGGCTTTGCAAGAACTAGGTTATTCGAGTGGGCAAATTAAGGAAATCGTGAGCTATGCAGTGGGCCGGGCCTCATTTAAGGATGCTCCCTTTGTCAACCAGGAATCTCTTGAGAAATGCGGTTTTACAGAAACGGAAATCAAGAAAATAGAAGCCGGGGCTCGGTCAGCTTTTGATATTCGGTTCTTGTTTAATGTCGGCACGTTAGGGTCTTTCTGTGAGGAGGTACTTGGGATCAGCCGCGAAGAGCTTGCGGATCGAAGTTTTGATCTGTTGACGCACTTGGGTTTCACACTGGCTGAAATCTCGGCTGCCAACGAATACGTTTGTGGAGCAATGACACTTGAGGGGGCACCTCATCTGCGGGAGTGCGACCTGCCGGTGTTCGATTGCGCCAATCGATGCGGAAAGAAGGGAAAACGGTTTCTAAGTGTGGCGAGTCACATCAAGATGGTAGCCGCCGCACAAAGTTTCATTTCCGGTGCAATATCGAAAACCGTAAACATGGCTGCGTCAGCCACGATCGATGATTGCAAAGCAGCGTATGAGGATTCTTGGAGGCTTGGGCTAAAGGCGGTCGCTTTGTACCGAGATGGGTCCAAGCTCAGCCAGCCGCTAGTGGCGTCGTTCGCGGAGATTGATGATCTTGCAGCCGAAGATGGCGTGTGCTCGACTGCTGAAAAAGTAGTCGCAATTGCCGAACAGCTGGCCGAAAGAGTCTCCAGACCCGGAGGAAGGTTGAAGCTTCCGAATCGTCGCAAAGGCTATACGCAAAAGGCGGACATAGGTGGCCATAAAGTTTACCTGCGGACGGGTGAATACGATGATGGCACACTTGGCGAAATCTTCATTGATATGCACAAGGAAGGGGCCGGATTCCGTGCGATGATGAACAACTTTGCCATCGCGATTTCCCTTGGCCTGCAGTACGGTGTGCCGCTGGAGGTGTTTGTCGACTCATTTACGTTCACTCGCTTTGAGCCGTCGGGGCTGGTCCGAGGAAATGATTCGATCAAGAATGCCACATCTATTCTTGACTACATTTTTCGAGAACTGGCAGTCAGTTATCTTGACCGGACAGATCTTGCCCATGTTAAACCTGAAGGAGATCGTTTTGACAGTTTGGGCAACGGAGACTACGGGAGCATGGCTAGTTCTGAACACACCAATGGATCAGGAGAACGCTTCGTAAAACAGCTCAAGTCCATGACATCTCCTGGGTATGTGCGAAACCGGATATCAATTGGCGACTCGACCCCTGAACGCGATGGTTCCGACAGCAGGGATTTTTTTGAAGAATCTGAAATGGCCGTAGTGGCAAGCGACGAAATAAAGCCGACTGGGACAATCGATATGCCCGAAGGCCGATTCCATTCCGCTGCGTTACCAAGGGGTGGGCAAGGAATATTGGCGCGGCACAAGGGTTATGAGGGTGATCCGTGCAGAGGGTGCGGAAACTACACGCTGGTCCGAAGTGGAACCTGCATGCATTGCGCGACCTGCGGATCAACTAGTGGATGCAGTTAATGTCCGTCCGCCGTCTTGCCGTGTTGTTTAACCCGAGGTGCGTGCGGGAGGTTGAAAACCACAACATGGTTTGAAGTGGCCGCCATGAAAGGAAATGTCCGTCGGACTTGGCACCGCTGTCGAAAAGCTTGAAAGACAATTGCGCGAGGAGAAAAAGCGTCTCTCGAAGTCTATTGATTGAGGGAAATGCCGACGACACCGGTGCGCGCGATTTCCTTCAGACCAAACGCACGCATCTTATCTGCCAAACCGTCGATTTCTTCAGTGGAACCCGAATATTCAAGAATGAAGCTGTTCGGCGACTCTGCAACGATCTTGGCATGTGCGGCCTTTGCAAGTGCCTGTGCCTCATCACGTTGCGGTTTGGGGCCACCTAACTTGAGAAGCGCCATTTCCCTCTCGACCGCAAATCCATCTCTGGTCAAGTCGGACACGCTATAGACGGGCACCAAGCGGCTCAACTCCGCTTCAATTTGATTGATCACCGAAGGTGTTCCACTTGTAACAATTGTGATTCTTGACTTGTGCCGCTTGTGGTCTACTTCCGCGACTGTCAGGCTCTCAATGTTGTAACCCCGTCCGGAAAAAAGTCCGATCACGCGGGCGAGCACCCCAGCTTCGTTGTCTACAATTACCGCAAGGGTGTGATACTCCACACCGTCAGGGTCCGGGTTTCGAAGGTCGTAGGCTGATTTTCTCGATGTCCCCTTCGTTATTTGGAGTTCTGCCACGATCTGCTCCTATACCAGAACTGCACCTGCTTCACTGATGGCGTGGTCACCGCGAGAGGAACTCAAAATCATTTTGTTATGCGGCTGTCCAGAAGGAATCATCGGATAGCAATTCTCGTGCTTTTCAACCCTACAGTCAAAGACGACAGGCCCATCGTATTCAATCATCTCGATAATTGCATCATCAAGGTCCGCTGGGTCGGAAACCGAGAGTCCCTTGCAACCGAATGCGTCCGCAAGTTTGACGAAATCAGGAAGAGCTTCGGACCAAGACTGGCTGTATCGTTCACCATGGAGAAGTTCCTGCCACTGCCTGACCATTCCCAGCCGCTCGTTGTTCAGAATGAATTGGCGGACTGGAAGCCGGTACTGCACGGCAGTGCCCATCTCTTGCATGTTCATGAGCCAACTTGCTTCGCCAGCCACGTTTATGACCAACGAGTCCGGATGTGCAATCTGCACCCCGATAGACGCGGGCAGACCGTATCCCATCGTTCCAAGGCCACCGGAGGTCATCCATCGATTTGGATTGTTGAATTGCATGAACTGGGCAGCCCACATCTGATGCTGCCCGACATCTGTAGTGATGTAGCGGTCCTTATCCTTGGTGAGTGCTTCAAGCCTTTGAATTGCGTACTGCGGTTTGATCGTCTTTGAAGAGTTTTCATACCAAAGGCTGTCCTTTTTTCGCCATTCCCGAATTTGCGTCCACCAATTCCCGACATCAGGCACGTTGATTTTTCTTTCGCGCTCAAGCCAAATTTCCAGGACTTTCTCCAAAACGTTTGCGACGTCTCCTACTATCGCGATATCCGTTCGTATAACTTTATTGATGGATGAACGATCGATATCGATGTGGACACGTTTTGAGTTCGGGCTGAAATCCTTGGGTCGACCTGTGATTCGATCGTCGAAGCGGGCTCCCACGTTTATCAACAGGTCGCAGCCGTGCATTGCGAGATTGGCTTCCCAAAGCCCATGCATTCCGAGCATTCCGAGCCAATATTTTCCCGTGGCTGGGTAGGCTCCAAGCCCCATCAGAGTGGACGTGATCGGGAATCCCGTTCCGTTGACAAGCTCCCGCAGCAATTCGCAAGCCATTGGCCCTGAGTTGATTACGCCTCCCCCAGTGTAGAATATGGGTCTGCTCGCGGTCTCCATCAGTTTGACAAGTTCGGTTATTGCCTCGATGTCGCCCTCGACCTGCGGGGAGTAATGTCCGAGTTCCGCATGTTCCGGTGGAACATACAGATCATTCGCGAATTGAACGTCCTTCGGAATGTCGACAAGCACCGGGCCCGGGCGCCCGGTTTTAGCGACATGAAAAGCCTTGTGGACCACTTCGGCGAGTTGCCCGGTATCCTTGACCAACCAGTTGTGTTTTGTGCACGGACGCGTGATACCGACGGTATCGGCTTCTTGGAAGGCATCATTACCGATCATGAAAGTCGGCACTTGGCCACAGAGCGCAACGATGGGAATTGAATCCATCAGTGCGTCGGTCAAGCCAGTCACCGAATTGGTTGCGCCAGGACCGGAAGTTACCAAAACCACGCCCGTTTTTCCAGTGGACCGGGCGTATCCTTCCGCTGCATGAATGGCACCTTGCTCGTGACGAACGAGTATGTGCCTAATGGCGTTTTGCTTGTGCAACTCGTCATAGACTGGGAGAATCGCCCCCCCAGGGTAACCGAACACGGTATCTATGCCTTGATCCGTGAGAGCTTGAATGACCATTTGAGCGCCGGTCATTTGACGGTTCATGTGCTAGCACCCCTAAGACTGACCGCTGAAGAAAAACCTTGGTCAAGGACGGGGCACCGCGAAATGGCGATTACCAAATCCGGTCCATGCGCCATACGGCAAACACGCCCAAGATGAAGTCAATAATCTTTTTTTGCCACCAACGAAAAGAAAATAGGTTGCCCGAAACATTGCGTCAACACTAAATTGAATTGAAGAATTCCAGCAAGTTTCTAGGAAAACAATGTTTTGAGATCAATGAGAGCCTCTATTGTCTCGTTCGTGGCATGACCTGACGGCCTCTTTCTTGCGAGGTTTACCATGCATCTCAGTTTCTCCGATCTTCAATGCACCGACTGCCTGTCGCAGTTGGAAGGAAAAGAGAGGTAAAAAGGCAGGCCTGCACCGGCAGACTGCATTTTGATGCTACAATCTTGGCGCTGCAGGACAAGCGCAAGGTGTCGGACGATCAGGCCGAACATCAGGTCTGAGACCTTTCGAGCTTTCGGGACTTATTGGCATGAGCCTGCTGGAAAGGCTGTTCGCGCAGTTGCCAGAGCAAGCAAATGCAGCGGGGTTCATGTTGCAAGGAGAGTTCGGATTGTGGATACCTCAATCGTCACGGTTCCAAAGCAACGCAGCACGCGGGCCGAAAACATGCGCATTGCGGCGAGAGGATAAAGGCTTTCCTGTAAGAGGCAGGCTATCGCAGCATCCACCGCAAGCGCTTGAAATGAAAGTCGCGGGGAGCAGCAGCGAAGATCGGTCGGCGGAATCTGGTAAGCAATCTGCGGCGTTTCGCCTTGCAGGGAGACAGGCACGAAATAGAATGAAAACGGCGTGTGCACCGCCTGAAAATCACTAGGGAACCTCTAAATATAGCCTGATTTTTGGGCGCGTCATTGCGCATCCGGTGCGCGCCTGCCATTTTGCGCGGCAGCTTTTTTTCGGGAGGTTCGACATGCAGCGCCTTCAGCAATTGACCTTCGCCAGCCTCGAATGCGATCGCAAGAAGCGCAGGACGCGCCGCGAGATCTTTCCGGAGCGGATGGACGGCCTGATCCCCTGGGCGCAACTGGAAGCCCGCATTGCGCCGACGCATCCGAAGCCGCATCCGCTGCCGGTGACGTTGCGCGTGCACTGCGTGCAGCTGTTCTGCAACCTGAGCGACCCGGTGATGGAGGACCGGCTTGCGAGGCGGAGAGCATCCGGCGCTTTGCCGGGGCGGTGCTTGAGAAGGTTCCGGACGAGACGACGGTCCCGACTTCCGCCGCCGGCTGGAGAGCCACGGACTGGCGCACCAGCTGTTCGGGAGATCCGGGATCATCTGGCCGAGCGGGGGGGGGGGGTGCTGAAGAAGGGCACCATCGTTGACGCCACCATCATTTCGGCGCCGTCGTCGACCAGGAACAGGAGCAATGCCCGCGATCCGGAGATGCACCGGACCAGGAAGGGGAACCGGTGGCATTTCGGGATGAAGCTGCACATCGGCACCGACCCTTGGGGTCTGGCGCGCCACCCGGAGGGAACGGTCGCCAACGTTCACGACCTGGCGCCTTCGGGACGGCTTCTGCATGGCGAGGAGGAGCAAGTCTGGGCTGACGCCGGATATCGCGGGATCAGGAAGCGTGCGGCGGCTTGCGCCGCTTTTGGGCTTCTCGAACCTGATGATTGCCCAGCCGCACCTGTCATGACAAGGGAGAAGCGTGTCCGGAATTTGCCGGACCGGCCCCGCGGGGGCTGAAATGGCGGCGGTTCCGCCCCGAAAATGTTCATTTGGGGCTTCCGGGCCGCAAAAACCGGCCGGCGCACCCGGGAAGGGCAGTTTCCGTAGCCAAAACCAGAAAAACTTCCCAAATCAGAGGTTCCCTAGATCCCTAAAAGCATCCGCATCCGATGATGGTAGAGGTTTCCACATATGACATTGAATCGGGGCAGGTCCAAGGAAAATCATCTAGCTGGGTGCATAATCCATAATTTGAAAGAGATGGATCAAAAAGGAGTGCGTCATTGACAATCGGGTGCTGGTAAGTGCGGTTGCAGCAAGCTTCCGCACCAAACTGGATGTCCGAACGGCAAATAGCACTCTGCCAAACAGGTGGTTGCCAGCGTAACTTCCAGCATTCTTTCAAGGCCTTGTTATTCATGCTCACCACTGTGCCTCATCGCGCTTGGGATGAATACAGCTTTAAGAAAGGGCAGATTTTCATGCATTGCGCCCATTGTGTTGATGGCGATGCAAGATGCTTTGAGAGCGCCGAAGACGCGTTCAATCAAAGGCCCGTCTGCTCCGGGTCGGCCGGTTCCTTGATGCGGTGCTCTGACGGGTGGAATGCCTGCGCCTTGAGCGAGGCCTGGACGAAAGCCCGCCGCGGCCCGCCAAGGGGACCGCGGCGGCGGCCGGTCAGTTGTTGGTGTCGGCCTTTCGGGAGCGCTCGTCCATGAACTGGTCGAACTCGGCCTTGTCCTTTGCCTCCCGCAAGCGCTGCAAGTAGGCCTTGAAGGCGGCCTGCTCGTCCTCGAGGCGGCGAAGCGTCTCGGTCTTGTAGCTGTCGAAGGCCGAGTTTCCGGAAGGCTTGAAACCAGGACCCCGTCCCCTGAGGGCGGATTTCATCGATTTTCCCATTCGTTTGCTCCATACCAGAAAGAACAGCACGGCCAGCCCCAGCGGCCAAAAGAAGATGAACGCAATCACCATAAGGGCGATCCAGGCCAGCTTGCCTTGATCGTCAATCCACGCGACGGCCGAACCTGGCCAAGTTGAAACCGAGTTCATTGGTCTGCACCTCCAGTTTGTCAGGCAATGCGAAATGTTCTGGCAGGCGCCGAGGAGCTGCATTGCGGAACTCCGCCGCGGCACCCTGCAGCCAATGTTAACGTCATTAACATTGACGGGATATATATAGGCAAAGAATCAGACCCGTCAAGGGCAGCACAGAGTTTTTTTGGCTCAATTTGCAATTCGTGGGCATGGCTGATGGACCGGGTGCGGTTTCGGGACTGGGTTTCCAACATCGATGAGCTGACGGCAGCGCAGCACTGGGAGGCAGCGGCGGCGCGGTCTGTGTCGTTATCGCTGCAAGTCCTGCGGCCGGACTTTCGGCCCCCTCACTAGGCACGGCACTGTCCGGGCTGCACCGCAAGGAGCGGTGGCTGTCATCTTGCGCTACATCTTTTTTCGGGGCGGGGGGAGGCCGCTGAAGGAGGGCACCATCATTTCTGTGCCGTCGTCAACCGGGAACGGGAGCAACGCCCGCGATCCAGAGTGGCATTTCGGGATGAAGCTGCACATCGGCACCAATCTCCAGTGTCTGGCGCGCCATTTTGGAGGGAGGACCAGACGCTTTCGGGCCGGCTTCTGCACGGCGAGGAGGAGCGGGTCCGGACTGACGCCGGATATCGCGGGGTCGTGAAGCGGGTGTTCGACTGTGACTGGGTTCAGCCCCGAAAACGCGCATTTGGGGGTTCCGGACCGCAGGAAACCGACCAGTGTAGCCGGGAAGAGTAATTCCTGCTGCCACAACCCTTCAAATCAGAGGGTCCCTAATCCAGCATCCTTCGTTCACTCGTCGATTTCGATTAAGCCAAGACCACGCAAATAGATTCCAACCCCCGATTCAAGTAGGGCGTCAGCCGAGAACTGGGACAGAGAACCGCGGCGCCCCCGAGCGAACAGTTCCACAACTCCGTGACTCATTGCCCAAATGTGGTCGCTGATCATGGTAGCAGGAGGGCGCTTGTGCGCTGGCAATCTCTGAACGAGCACTTCGGACGCCCTATGCGACACTGCCTTGGCCCTGAGGGCCGCATGGGCGAGATCCGGGTTCGCATTCATTGAAACTCCAGATTCAAACATCGCTATGTAGTGACCGGGGTATTTTTCCGCAAATGCCAAATATGCGCGGCTTGTAGCCTCAATTGCGGAAAGTGCAGACAAATGCCCTTTTCCGTAGGCAAATTCCATCAAGTCGGCAAAGATCTCGAACCCTTGTCTGGCTGCCTCTTCAAGCAATTCCTCCTTCGACCGGAAATGTCGATATGGAGCAGCCGCTGAAACTCCAGCACGTTTTGCGGTTTCAGCAAGAGTAAACGCTTGCGGCCCTTTTTCCACAACAAGTTCCACTGTTGCCCTGATCAGGGCTTGCTTCAGATTTCCATGGTGATACCCGCGTTTGGACAAGTCTGTGTCACGATCACGCACGATCCTCGCTCCTAATGTCCCTGCCGTTGTCCTCGCCCCCTCGGCCAAAACAATGGCAGTCCTAGAGTGACCGCGATTCACCGAAAACTGATCGAAATTTCCTCTAGGAAGCGTTGAGCGTTGGGGTTGTTAGCTTGTCAAAGACATGCAGCCCGTTGATTTCCTCAGCCGAGCATCACATATTTCATGCCTGTTCTTCGCCGATTCTCGACAGTTCATATGGAGTTGACTGATATATCTCGTTGATCCAGTTGCCGTAGAACAGGTGTCCATGGCTTCGCCATCTGTTAAGCGGGCTTTTGCACACATCATTGTTCGGGAAATAGTTTCGCGGAATGCTGATTGGGGTTTCTTTGCGCAGGTCTCGTTCATATTCTTCCGCAAGCGTTTCGCTGTCGTACTCGAAATGATTAAATATGTAGAGTGCATTGCGGGATTTGTCCTGCACCAGACATGGGCCTGTTTGGTTCGAACCGAGCAGGATGCGCAACTGTGCCGCGTCTTCGATTTCTTTTTGTCGCAACTCTGTCCAACGGCTGACCGGGATTAAGCACTCATCGGAAAAGCCCCGCAGATAACGGGAACTGCTGCACAGATTTTGGTGCGGGAAGCAGCCGAATGCCTTGTGTTCAAGCAAGTATTTCTCAAGACCGTGAAAGTAGTGCAACATCGCCATGCCACCCCAGCAAACTCCGATCGTTGAATGGACATTGGTTTCAGTCCATTCAAACAAAGCGCAGATTTCATCCCAGTATGAGACTTCTTCGTACGGCAGGTGCTCTACGGGGGCACCGGTGATTATAATCCCGTCGAATTTTTCTTTTTCGGCTTTCCGAAATGGTTTGTAAAATGCCGTCATGTGGGCGGCAGGCGTGTTTTTGGGAACATGCTCTGTCATCCGAATCAACGTCAGATTTATTTGGAGAGGTGTCGCTCCAATCAAGCGGGCAAATTGCGTTTCCGTGGAGATTTTCTTTGGCATCAAGTTGACGAGTGCAATTTCGAGCGGCCTGATGTCCTGACGTTCAGCCTGCGCTTGGGTCATAACCATAACGCCCTCATTCTTGAGAACTGTATATGCCGGAAGGGACTCGGGAATGGTTATAGGCATGGCGCTTTTCCTTGTGTCTCCCGCGCCCGCCGATGCTTATCGCGCATCGAGCGTGCGCGCCACTAGCATGTTGAAGTCGCGTGCCGACCCAACCTGCGAGAGTTCGCAAGCATCAATCGACACACCCCAGTTTCTGGCAATTTCCGCATACCTTGGTTGCCTGTGATCGACCGCACGAGCATAGATCCATCGGGCAAAGTCATTGGGGTCTACGTCCCCCTCGGATACTGCATTTTCGTGGCGATATGCTTGCCAGTTCTCCTCAAGGAATTCGGGTTGATAGTACATCGGCTTGGGGGACATGTGAAATCGCTGCATGAGTTTAGCGAGCAAATCGCTCCCGCTTTTGATCCAGACCAAGAGCATCTCGTCAGAAAGTTTGCGCAAAATGCGGTCGTTTGGTTCATCCGGCTCAACGATTTCGCATATCGATCCCCCTGAGTCGCAGACAAAATGAGGATACCGATAGATCTCGGTCGCCTTCTTGATGAATTGCCGCGAATCCAAAAGCGCTGCCACCTCCGCATCGTGATGAAGCTTCTGTCGGCGGATGTATTCACCTATTGCAAGGCCACCGCGCTCCAGATTTCCAGGCTTTCCAATATAGGTTGAAAGCGGCGTGAGATTGTTAAAGGTGATTTTGGAGGCAATATAGATCGAGTCTGACAGAAGATGTTCTGCCAAAAACGCGTTGCGCATTGCCTCCCGCCTGAAATTGTCGACGATATGCTCGCCCATGTACCTAGTTCCGATCCGATAGTCGACAGAGTAGTGAAACCATTGCTTGGAAGCGCGCAAAATGTTTGATAAGTGAGTTTTCCCTACTCCTGACATCCCGAAAAGAAGAACCCGCTTATTTTTGGACTCAATCCATTCCTCAGCGCTCTTGTATCTCATTTCAATTTCTCATCGCGATTGGAACGCGGCCCCAATAGGCTCGCGCGGTAGGTCTCAAACGGGAAGATAGTCCGGTCTGTTATAGGCTGCCCCACGGGATGTCTAAACCGTGCGCTGGCAAGGGTTGCGGGCATGCCGCAAGGGACAGGATAGAACAGCGAGTTGCCGTTAGAATGATCGAAAATGCTCAATTGTGATTCGTACGTGTATATGATAGATTGCCAAGAGTTTCAGAATGTTGTGCATAGATAGCAAGGAACTTTAGGAGTGGCTTTCGGGCGGCCGGTCTCCACATCCAGTCGAGTTGCCTGCACCGCCGTCTTAAGGGTTTCCCGCGCCTCTGCCGCGCCGCGGCCCGCTATCTGGATAACTATCCGAGCTAGTTTCACCTCGTTGGTTTAATCTCTGGTGCCAATGACCATGCCTGACTCGCACCCAGCGTGTCGCTTGGTGCAGGTGCCACGAGAATCAAGCCATCCAAAAAGGGACTGTCCGCCCTGCGCTCCATTAGACAAATGTCGATTGAAAAAGCGGGTGAGCAAGTCCATGCAATTGTTCGATCTAGCGGTTGAGTTTACCTGAACGAGTCTCAATCCTGACATTAATGAAATTGGCGATCAGAATTATCGCTGCACCAATCAGAACGGGCGACTCTAACAGTTCATCATAGAATAATGCTCCAATGATTGCGATTACGGGCAGGCGTAGAAAATCCATCGGCATGACCACAACTGCAGGCGCAAGGCTGAGTGCACTGGAAAGGAAGTAGTGGGCGGCGACACCAGAGACGGACACCACAATCAGTGAATCAATAACGCTCCAAGTTGGAATGGCAATCACGCCGTCGTGCCCGGCGATTGCTGCGGCGAACAGAGCTAGCATGAAAACCATCCAGAAGAGAATGTTCGTGACGCTGGCATTGTGCACCAGTTTTCTGGTTGCGACGGCAGATCCAGCAAAACCAACTGCACAAAAGATCGCGGCAAGCACTCCCGGCGAAATCTCCACCAAACCAGGACGTGCTACGACAACGATGCCAACAAAGCCGGCAATGGCTGTGGCCACTCGTGAGGTGGTCAACCGCTCGCCTAAAAACAATGATGCCAAAACGGTGGTCCAAAGTGGCGTGGTGAACTCGAAGGTAAAGACTTGGGCGAAGGAAATGGCGGAAATGGCAAACAGCCAAAAGACCGTACCCCACAGTTGGCAGATGTTTCGTATACATTGGAGCCCAAAGTTACGTGTGTTGATTGTGGATAAGGTTCCAGTCACTGCACCGATCGCAACTACAATGAAAATGCCTGAAACTGATCGATAAAACAAGATCTCAACGGCACTGAGCTCTGTACTTGCCTCGCGCGCGGCAACCGCCATTGCCGTGAACGAGGCGACCGTGCCGATCATCATAAGAGCTGCACGAAATGGCTGGGAAGGAAGTTCTGTCATGTACATCGCCTAGGATGATTTGCTCTCAGCACAACTTGGGCTTGCTTCACGTTCTAATACATGTTGCTTGCCAACCGTAAATCCATCAGCGCTGAATGTCTTCGTCACCAAAACTGAACCCCTGTTATTCCCATTCGATGGTTCCGGGCGGTTTGGACGTTATGTCGTAAGCAACTCGGTTGATGCCTCGTACCTCGTTCACGATCCTAGTCGATGTCTCCGAAAGAAATTCAAAATCGAATCGATAAAAATCGGCTGTCATGCCATCCACGCTTGTCACCGCTCTCAGAGCGCAGGCATATTCGTAGGTTCGCCCATCTCCCATTACCCCCACGGTGCGGACTGGAAGCAAGGTGGCAAATGCTTGCCAGATTTCGCTATAAAGATTGTATTCGCGAATTTGGTCAATGAAGATGGCGTCCACTTTGCGGAGTATGTCCAGCTTTTTGCTTGTAATCTCCCCGAGGCAGCGAATTGCCAGCCCGGGTCCAGGAAAGGGGTGGCGATCAACAAATGAAGAAGGCAAGCCTAATTCTCTTCCTAACTGTCGCACTTCGTCCTTGAACAAGTCACGAAGTGGTTCAACAAGTTCCATATCAAGATCTGGCGGAAGACCACCAACATTGTGATGGGCCTTGATTGACTCCGATGGCCCTCCGAAAACGCTGGCCGACTCGATAACGTCTGGATAAATTGTTCCCTGGGCAAGAAATTTCGCCCCGCCGATCAGCTTTGCCTGCTTGCGAAAAACGTCGGCGAACAGCTGTCCTATAACCATTCGCTTGTCCTCAGGCGCTGTTATGCCCGCAAGTCCTGAAAGAAATTCGTCAGATGCGTCGCAAGTTACGAGTGGAATATTAAAATGGTCGCGGAAAATTCCGATCACCTCGTCCCGCTCGTTCTGGCGCAACAGTCCCTGGTCCACGAATACACAGGTGACCTGCCCGGGTAGCGCAAAATGTGCCAGCACAGCCGTAACCGCAGAGTCCACACCACCCGACAACCCGCAGACGACCCGCCCGTTCCCCACCTGACTTCGAATCTTCTGGATCGCTTTGTCCTTATACGCCTGCATTGTCCAGCTGCCTGAAAATCCAGCTAAATTAATGAAATTTCGAAGAAGCCGAGCGCCATTGGGTGTATGATGAACCTCAGGGTGAAATTGCACACCGTAGTATTGTCGTGAGAAGTCCACGACTACTGCCATTGGAGCGTTTGGCGAGGAGGCAACGGCTTTGAAGCCTGGAGCAAGACAAGCCACATGGTCACCATGCGACATCCAAACCTGCTCCTCTCCTCTCGCGAAGAGGCCTGAAAAGAATGAATCGTCGCTGAACGGCCTCCTCAGTTGCACGGTCGCCTTGCCGAATTCCCTTTTGACACCTTTTTCCACGCGACCGCCTAACTGGAAAATCATGACCTGCTGGCCATAGCAGATTCCGAGAAGCGGGACTTTCAATTCAAACACTGCTTCAGGTATTTTAGGGCAGTCGGGGTCTGCGGCGCTTTCCGGCCCTCCCGACAGTATTATCGCCTGCGGCTTGAAGCGGTTCATGACGAAGTCTTCGTCAACTGCATTGTACGGATGTATTTCGCAATAGACGTTGGCTTCCCTCACGCGGCGGGCGATAAGCTGAGTTACTTGACTCCCAAAATCGATAATGAGAAGTTTTTCGTTAGGCTCTTTCAACATCTTGCCCCAATTTATGGCTATTGCAGGGTTTTGGCTTACAATTTATTTTCGTGTTGCATAACAAGGTTTAAGGTGCCCAGTAGCAACAGTCGTTTAAAGCACGAGATGCTGTGAATTTCCACATCCATGGTGTTGGATTTGCCATGGGCCTGTCTACTTCAACCACAGGCCAATTCAGGTGCTGAAACGATAGAAGATGACGAGACTGAGCGAAGCCGAGATATCACACGTTGTGGAGTTTCGACTCAGTGTGGAATAGAAGTTGACTGAGCCGTACCGAGGAGAATCATCGAATGGTCCACAACGTAGGTGGAAGAGGCCGGCCACGACGTGGTGGGGGTGTCGCACGCCGGGCGGAACGAACCAGAGTACAGATAGAAACCGCGAAATTTATTGAGCGAAACATTCCGGTATTCGAATCGCTGAATGTTGAAGCGATTGAGATTATCGAGCGAAACGCGGATCGCATCCTCGAGGAAATTGGCGTAGAGTTCCTTGACAATCCGAAGGCTTTGTCGCTCTGGAAGGATGCAGGAGCGGAGGTCGCAGGCGTAAGGGTTCGAATTCCCTGCGGATTGGCTAGAGATTTATGCAAGGCCGCCCCAGCTTCATATGTACAGCACGCTAGAAATTTTGAAAAGTCGGTCAATATCGGCAAGAATTCTCTAGTGTTTGCCCCCGTTTACGGTCCTCCGTTTGTGCGCGACGCCGAAGGTGGGCGACGGTACGCAACAATCTCCGACTTTCGAAATTTTGTGAAGCTCGGGTATATGTCCAAATGGCTCCACCACTCTGGGGGAACTGTATGTGAACCAACCGACTTGCCCGTGAACAAGCGGCATTTGGACATGGTCTACGCACATATGTCCCTCTCGGACAAACCTTTCATGGGATCGGTGACCGAGCCTTCGCGCGCGCGCGACACCGTCGACATGGCAAAGATTCTGTTTGGTGAGGGATTTGTTGATAAAAACACGGTAATAACGTCGCTCATTAACATCAATTCTCCGCTTACATTCGATGCAACCATGATTGGTGCATTAGAGGTCTATGCCAAAGCCAATCAAGCGAGCATCGTTTCCCCATTTATTGTTGGAGGCGCCATGGCGCCGGTAACGGTTGCGGGCACACTCGCACAGGTTCTGGCCGAGGTCTTGGCTGGGGTGGCTTACAGCCAGCTTGTCCGCCGAGGTGCCCCGGTAATTTTCGGCGCATTTGTAACTTCAATCGATATGAATTCTGGGGCACCGACATTCGGAACGCCGGAAGCAAGCCAGATACTTTACGGTGCGGGACAGCTAGCCCGGAGAATGAATCTTCCATTTCGCTCAGGGGGGGGGCTCTGCAGTTCGAAGCTACCCGATGCGCAAGCGGCGTACGAATCGGCTCATACCCTAATTGCGGGACTTCTCTCAGGGGTGAATTTCATGCTTCATGCCTGTGGCTGGCTGGAGGGCGGCCTTGTATCTTCTTATGAGAAATTTGTTATCGATTCGGATCAACTTGGGGCATTGCACAAGCTAGCCGAAGGAGTTGACATAAGCGAAAATGGCCAAGGCCTGGACGCCATCCGTGAGGTCGGACCTGGGGGGCACTATCTAGGATGCGCTCATACACAGGCAAACTTCAAAAATGCGTTTTGGAGGACTGGCGTTCTTGACTACAAGCCCTTTGAAACTTGGCTGGAGGATGGAGCAAGGGATACTCAGGCATTAGCGAGCGCGACGCTCAAGCACACCATGAAAAACTATGAGAAACCCGCGCTGGACCCTGGGATCGACGAGGAACTCTTAAGCTTCATTGAGGTTAGGAAACGATCTGCACCAGACTCATTTGTTTAATCGCTGCCTCAAAATTCGCTTATTTCAGGGCATTCTCACATAAATGCTATTCAGCGACTCGCAATGTGTGGGGAGAAACGTCTTGTTTCGAAACCGTTCTCTCTTGAAAATGCAATTCACGAGGTGATGTCGTAGGCACGTTCGCCGTGAATTGACAAGTCGGTTCCGATTACTTCCTCTTCTTGGGTGATTCGAATTGGCAGCACGAAACCGATCAATTTCACGATCAAGACCGTAACGACAACCGTGAACACGGCAACTATGGCGATCGATCCAAGTTGTGCTACCCATGAAGCTTCGGGTACAAAGACCGCAATCATGATCGTCCCGAACATTCCTCCGATTCCGTGAACGGCAAATACGTCGAGCGTGTCATCAATGTTGAGCATTTTCTTCACCAGTCCTACCGCCTCTTGGCAAATGATGCCGGCGATGGCACCTATCACTAAGGCCTCGATTGGGCTGACAAAACCCGAGGCAGGAGTGATCGATGCAAGTCCGGCGATAGTTCCTGTTACCAAGCCTACCAGTGATGCCTTCCCGAACTTCACGCGTTCCCATAAAGCCCAAGTTAAAGATGCGGACGCAGCGGAAATATGTGTGACTAGTAGGGCCGATGCTGCTCCTCCATCTGCCGCGAGTTGCGAGCCGCCATTGAACCCGAACCAACCGACCCAAAGCATCGCGGCTCCGATCATGACAAGCCCAGGGGAGTGGGGAGGCTTGCTCTTGTCCTGCCGGGCGCCAAGAAGAAATGCAATCACGAGCGCTGCAAAGCCAGCTGTTTCGTGCACGACTATTCCGCCGGCGAAATCAAATACGCCCACGTCGCCGAAAATTCCGCCGCTGGACAATATTCCGCCACCCCAAATCCAGTTGGCGACGGGCGCATAGCATAACAACATCCAAAGGCTTGAAAACGCGAGTGCAAAGCCAAATCCGATGCGCTCGACGTATGCTCCTACGATCAGAGCCGGCGTGATGATAGCGAACGTCATCTGGAAGGCGAAGAACAGATATTCCGGGATGGTTCCGGAAAGAGAGTCGGAATCGACACCAATAAGGAACGCTTTTCCGAGACCGCCCCATAGGCCAGTGCTGCTCGGGCCGAACGCAATCGAATAGCCAGCAACCAACCAAAGCACGCTCATCAAGCAAGCGATTCCATAGCATTGGGTGAAAGTGCCAAGAATGTTGCGCGCTCGTACCAATCCACCGTAAAACAATGCCAGCCCTGGCAACGTCATGAACAGTACCAATGCCGTTGCGACAATCATCCAGGCAGTGTCAGCGCCGTTCATTTTGGTCTCCCGTTAGGTCTCTGAACTCGTAGGGTTGTTGAATCGGTTGGTTGCGTATCACACCGATAACCTAGCTTCAAGCTTGTTAGTTGGTTTCATCAATTTTACAGAGATTCGCCACTACCAACCGTAAACAAATAAGTTAACCCGAGTTATGGATAAGCTCTGTTTTCTTTTGGAATGCACCGAATGGCGTCTGGCACGACGATTTTGCCGATTTTGACCTTTGGCTGCGCCAGAATATAGGCAGCCAGACATGACAGGATATGAACGAAGGCATTTGTTGGGGACCGGTGTCGTGTGTGTTCCAATCCCATGCTCGATTTCAGTTTATCGAACAGCGTTTCAATGATGAACCGCTTCCGCAACATGATTTTGTCCAGAATGGGCAGAGGAAAGTTTTTCATGTTGCGGCGAATGCCAGTGATCAGGTGCAGGCCCTGCTGCCGCAAACGCTGGAAAAGCGGCTTCGAAATGCAGCCTTTATCGCCGAACGCCTTGCCTTCCAACTCGGCAATCATGGTCTCAAGCGGCTTGCGGTCGTCGGTGTTTCCAGGCGTGATCTTGACGGCCATGACCTGACCCTTGTCGTTGATGACCAGATGCAGCTTGAACCCGAAAAACCACCCCATGGTGCTTCGGCCCCGCTTGGCCAGTCCCTTGAAGACCTTGTTCCGGTTGATCCGTGCGTTGTGGCAGACAGCGAGCTTGGTGCTGTCCACAAAATAGACCCCGGTTTCCTCACCGCGAAAGCATTGCATCAAGATGCAAAACGGAACCGGCAAGCGCGGCATCAGGGCGACAAACCGTCCGTAGCTCGGCAGGTCTCCAAAGCAGTCGCGATATTTCTGCTCCACGCCATAGAACCAGAAGGCCTTGAAATTCTTGAAGGGCGAGAGATGAAACAGCACCATGATGAAGAGCCTTTCGCTGAGCGAGAGCTTGCCCGAGCGCGAGCGCTGGCGGCCTGTGCCGATCAGCCGATGCCGCTCCCATTCTTCAAAGGCCTTTGCAAAGTCGTCGAGACAACAGAACAGTGCGATGATAGAGGTGCTCATTGAGGGGATCCCATCCGTTGATTTTGGTTGCGGATACAGAATCAGGCCACGCCCGATTTGGGAACCCCCTCACCCCTCTTATCCAGAATTGGGGTAAGTTACGGTGCGCAAGATGCTTCATGCTGTTAGCCATCGGTTACTTGATGGAATTCGAACTGATTGGACCCCGAGCAGATCGGGCTCTACCTAGGGAACCTCTGATTTGGAGGGTTTTTTTTGGGGTTTGCTGCGGAATTTGCCCTTCCCGGCTGCACCGGTCGGTTTTCGGCGGTCCGGAAGCCGCAAATGCGCGCTTTCGGGGCAAAACCGCCGCCGGTTCAGCCCCCGCAGGGCCGGTCCGGCAAATTCCGGACACACTTCTCCCTTGTCACGACAGGTGCGGCTGGGCAATCATCAGGTTCGAGAAGCCCAGAAGCAGCGCAAGCCGCTGCACGTTCTTGTCCAAACCCCGATACCGAACCATGTCGCAGCCGAACACCCGCTTGATGATCCGGAACGGATGCTCCACCCGCGCCCGCACCCGGGCCTTCGCCTTCTCCGCCCTGGCCGCCGCGCTGCCCGGCGCCAGCGTCCGGCGCTTGCCCGGGGGCATGGCAATCCGCCACGACACCTCGCGATGCGCGTGCTCCGCGCGCTTGCCGATCCCGCGATATCCAGAGTCACCCCGGACTTGCTCCTCCTCGCCGTGCAGAAGCTTGCCCGAAGGCGTCAGGTCGTGAACGTTGGCGGCCGTTCCCTCCAGATGGTGCACCAGACCCCGGGTGTCGGTGCCAATGTGCAGCTTCATCCCGAAATGCCACTGGTTCCCCTTCCTGGTCTGGTGCATCTCCGGATCGCGGGCGTTGCTCTCGTTCTTGGTCGACGATGGCGCCGAGATGATAGTGGCGTCAACGATGCCGCCCTTCTTCAGCAAAACTCCCCGCTCGGCCAAGTGATCCCTGATGTCCTCAAACAGCTGCTGCGCCAGTCCGTGGTTCTCCAGCCGATGGCGGAACTCGGGATCGTCGTCTCGTCCGGAACCTTCTCAAGACTCACCCCGGCAAAGCGCCGGATGCTCTCCGCCTCGTAAAGCTGGTCCTCCATCAACGGGTCGCTCAGGTTGTAAAACAGCTGGACGCAGTGCACGCGCAGCATCACCGACAGCGGATACGGCTGTCGCCCCTTGCGGCCGCCCTTCGGATACACTGGCGCAATGCTTGCCTCCAGGCGCTCCCAGGGGATCAGGCTGTCCATCCGCTCCAGAAAGATCTCGCGGCGCGTCTTGCGCTTCTTGCGATCGCATTGGAGGCTGGCAAAGGTCAATTGCTGAAGGCGCTGCATGTCAGGATCCCCCCCCAAAAAAGGCGTGGTGCAAGACAGCGGGTGCGCACCGGATACGCAATGCAACGCCCAAAACCGGGCTATATTCAGAGGTTCCCTAGATAGTGTCGTCATGAGTGATGTTTATCTGCATTGTCTGTTGAACTCACTCGATGGTTTTTGGAGGCGGCTCATGGGAATGGCTCATCGGCGTCATGACATTTCGGACCGGGTCTGGCTGTTGCTGGAGCCTCGTCTGCCTGGCCGAGCGGGAAGTTGGGGTGGGGTGGCGCAGGACAATCGTCGGTTCATCAATGCGATCTTCCGGGTTCTGCGCACCGGCGCTCCCTGGCGCGATTTGCCGCCAGACTGTGGAGACTGGAAAAACACCCATCGCCGGTTCTGTCGCTGGCGGGACAAGGGGCTCTGGGGGGCGTTGCCGGAGCGTCTGGTGGATGAGCCGGACGATAAGTGGCTGATGATTGACGCCAGTCATCTCAGTGCATCCCCATGCGAGCGGTGCGGTCGGTGGCAATCAGGCGATGGGTCGCGCAAAAGGGGGCTGGACACGAAGCTGCATCTGGCTGTGGACGCGCATGGGATGCCGGTGCGGGTGTTGGCGACCGAGGGGACGGCAGCGGATTGCCGTCAAGCGGCCGTCAAGCGGTCGAGCTGATTGAAGGGATCGATGCCGAGCATTTGTTGGCGGACAAGGCCTGTGACACGAATGCCATCCTGTCTTGTTGCGAGGAGCATGAAGTCATTCCAGTGGTTCCGCCGAAGCGCAACCGCAAGCGCCCCGGAGCGCATGATGTCGATCTCTGCCGGCCCTGGCATTTGGTGGAGAACGCCTTTCTGTGGCTCAAGCGCTGGCGTGGGATTGCCACGCGATACGCCAACAATGCCGCATCGTTTCTTGCCGCGGTGCAGATCCGGTGTCTGGCGCTCCGGGCTGGCATTTCATGACGACACTATCTAGTTCGAGTATGCAACGAAACCACGATCAAATAAGTCTGAACTGCAGGCATCGGCAATCGTGGCGGCAGCGGCCATTTGCGCCTGTGCAACTTTCTGCGGTCGCTATTCCTAGCTCTAGATTGCGGCAAAGAGAATTGATGCAATGATCGCCGCCGCGCAAATGCCCGCAAACAAGTCGTCAAGCATGATGCCCATAGCTCCCGCTTGGTTATCTGCCCAACGAATTGCCAATGGCTTCCACACATCAAAAATCCTGAAAAGCACAAATGAACCCAACAGGGCCGCGGTCAACGCCGCTCCAGATATTAGTATCGATTGATCCCACCAAAAAGCTACAGGAAGCAGTGCCGCTGTCTGACCTACAATTTCATCAATCACAACCTCTGGCGGATCGGAAGCTTCTACTGAGCCAGCGTACTTGCGTACCGCGAGATATCCGACGACGGACAGCATTACGAAAGTGGCGAGGAGCAGATAAAAACCTCCAAGCCAGAATGCTACCAACGCAATCGGAAAAGCGGCTGCGGACCCAATCGTACCCGGTGCAACGGGAGCATACCCGATGCCAAGCCCAGTCGCTATGATACGACTCATTTCTTTATGATCGTTGCCAAAGCCATCGCTGCAATTCCCTCTTCTCTGCCAATGCACCCTAAACGCTCGGCTGTTGTTGCCTTGATGCTCACCCTGCAAGCATTTAAGTTCAGCAGACGTGCAATACTGTCTCGCATGGCTTGGGAGTGGGGCGAGATCTTGGGGTGCTCGCATACGATAGTACAATCGATGGATGAAATTTCATATCCATTTGTTTTAACGCGTTGCAACGCGTGGGTGAGAAAAATGCAGGACTTGGCATCTTTCCAATTCAAATCTTCAGGGGGAAACCAAGTGCCTATGTCCCCGTCGCCCACTGAACCGTACAATGCATCGGTAATTGCATGCATCGCCACGTCTGCGTCCGAATGCCCGTCCAGCCCAAACCGGAATGGTATGGACATTCCGCAAAGCACTACATGAGTTCCTGGGCAAAACCGATGAATATCAAATCCTTGGCCAGTTCTAATTTCCAACTCCGGCTTTAGTGTCAATCTTGCTCTCTCCAAATCTTCCTGCGTTGTAATCTTGAAGTTGGCTTCTTCGCCTTCAACCAATTTGACCTGCAGACCAGCGGCTACGGCCACCGCAATGTCGTCGTTCGCATCACCAACAAAGCGATTGTAAGCATGGAGAATCGCTGGATATGCAAATGCTTGGGGTGTTTGAACGCGAAAAAGATCGGTCTTTTCTACGGGAAAAGCCGGGTGCCCACTATCCGAACGCCAGAGCGCATCAGTTACAGGAATCGCAGGTGCGGCTCCGTCAGAACTTTTCAACGCGTCAATTAGTCGATCAATCAAGCCATTTGACACAAAAGGTCGTGCTGCATCGTGGATCAAAACGTGGCTTATTCCGCGATCCTTCATGGCATGAAGGCCGTTGGACACTGACCTAGTTCGGGAAATACCTGCATCAGCAGTAGCAACGGCAACGGGAACCTTCCTCCCGTATTCGATCTCCACGCGTTTGCTGAATTCACGAGTGACCGCCACCGTGCATTCTGAAACGCATGGGCTTCCAGAAATTGCCTTCAAGGTTCGAAGCAATACCGGATATCCCCCAAGGTCCCTGAACTGCTTTGGAGGATATCCACCGAGTCTTGTGCCTGATCCCCCTGCGACTATCAGGGCAGCAATTTTCAATTGTGACCCTCAAAGCTTGCCATGGCAGAGACTATACACAGTCCCATTTAAGCAACAACAGGATATCTTGCCCACGCAACGAAACAGTGACATCCTAGTTCCCTGATTCCTCATGGCCCTTTGATCTTCAAGGCTATGGAGCAAAATTATGAGAACCGCATTGGCAATCTCATCCGCCAAACGATCCAAAAGACTGTTGCGAAATACCGTCTCTCCGGCCTTGGACATGTTGCGCCGAAGGTCTGCAAGCACTTGTTCCGATGTCCAATCAAGGAAAGCCCAATAAATTTCTTCATGACGGTGGCGACCGAGTGCGCGGACCGGGACAGCGCCCTGACGGTGCGTCTCGACTTCATGCTGTCCGTCTGCCGGTTCCGCCTGCTGCTCGGTCTTGACGCTGCACTTCTATCCGAGTTCAACAGCCAGCTGCAGGAACGCGGCTTGAAGGTCGGAAATGCGCCAGTGGCGATTGTTGACGCAACGGTCGTGAAGAACTCGGTGCGTCCGCGGCATCAGATCGAGGTTGTGGCCGATGATCGCGCCGAGGGCGTTCTGGCGAACCCCGCCAACGAGGGCAGGCGCCGACAAGGGGCTGTCCAGCACCACCGCTGGTTCAACCGGTTGGTGTCGCGGCGGCGGTTTGTCGTGGGCGGACCTTTGGCACCCTGAAGCGGCTATTCAGGGCGGCACGGTCCTGGTTCATGGGGCGGCGGGCGGTGGAAGTCAAACGGCTTTGAAGGCAATGGCCCCGCCCTGCTCAAGGCGGCGAGCCAACTAGATCGACCTGACCCCGGACTGAGGGCTGGAGTCTGTTCTGAACCAGCCCGATAGGGTGCATCGAGGCCTAAAACCACGCCTGCAGACGCCATAGCCTTGCCGAAAAGCTCCGCAGTTAACTATTGGCTCAATTCGCGAATCGTAGGTTTGTCCTGGTGCTGGCGGTTGCGAGGCAGGCTCTTGGCGATGGATGCATGCCGAACACAACGAGATGGAACCAACTCAGATAGCTGTCGAGACACTTGGTGGTGGTGCCACGGAAGAGCCGCAGGAAGCCCTTGATCTGGCTGTGGCGGCTGGTGACCGTCTGGATGTGCAGAGTGCTGCGCACTCGCTCGCTGGCACCTGCTCGCGCGACAGGCCGCGCGCTTGCGCGCCGAAAGTCCGTCCGCACGACTTGCCCCGGGACACGCGCCGCCGCTGCCACAGTGCGGACAGCGGCGCTCCTCGCCGACCCCCTAGCTCGATTGCCGCCAGAGAGGCCTCGCCCTCCGGTGGATCCGACAGAACCGCAGCAACCTTGCTGCACTGCTCCGCCGTCAGTTCATCGATTCTCGAAAACCAGTCCCGAAACCGCGTCCGATCCATTGTTCCGCTCCCCAAGATCAATGCAAGTCGGAACCCAGTATAGCAGCACATACGTCTGCAAAATGTGAACAGATTCTAACTATTAAAATTTTTATATCATATAATTAAAATTTTTTCTTAATGTATTATATAAACAAACGAAGGTTCCTTCCTGATTTGAAGACGATGTGAATTGAACAAACGAGTTTTGGTTGCCAATTGATGTTGAGGATCGAGTCGATATGCAGCGGCAAGTGTCGCGAAGGCGAGAGAGCGGGAGCGCTAAGGAACGAGGTGGCACCCGACACTGCTGGAGCGACAGAAGGTAGTGTCAGGCATAACGCAAAGCCTCGTCACCGGACGCAATGATTGCCAATGGCCCAAATCTCATTCTCATGGCTATAGTTTCTATAATTCCGGTCTTTTAAATGGTTAAATGCGGGCGATATGGACGTTGGAACCTTTCAAAAGGATCTCTACTTTCGGCTTTGTGGCGTATTGGTATCCGTGCCGCCGCTCCGAGAACGGGTCGATGATATCCCGTTGCTTGTTGACCATTCTTTTCCAGAACAGGGCATGGATGGCTTGCATCGCGGGCAATTTCTAGTGAAGGCCTGAATCTCTTGCGTCGATACATGTGGCCAGGCAACGTCCGGCAGTTGGAAAATGTGGTCCGGCGCTTGGCCGTAACGAGCTCGGATATTGCAGTGTCAGAGGCAGATGTTGCCGAGGTTCTTAGCACTCAGCCGTCGCCGCCCGAAAGTCACTTTGCGATGAAGAAATGCATTTTTTTGAATCAGATTCCGTCGCAGATCAGGAGGCATTTCGATGTTCATGTAAGCAATCTTCCGCCTCCGGGTCTTTATCATCGCGATCATCGCGTAATGCGAGAAGTGGAAAAACCGTTGATCCAAGTGGTATTGGACGCGACGGATGGAAACAGATCGAAGTGCGCGGAACTGCGCGGAGTAAACAGGAATACACTCCGAAAGAAGATGCATGAACTCGGAATCTTCAAAGTGCGGCGCAGGCGACTAACTTGATGCATTTTCACCGTTCCGCGCGACCCGTCCAAATGACAGCCGCACGACACCGAATGCATGCAGTCACTAGGTGACAACTTTGAATCACACGAAAGCGAAGCGGGAGAAATTAGCAAATGCAACCGAACAAGGCGCTGAAGTACCTAAGAAATCTGACAATTGCGGTATTTTGCGTCTTGGTTCCCCTGATGGGAGTGCTCACATATTTTGCGCTGGTTGAGTTCTTCAGAGGACAAATAACGACCCGGACTGTCGTAACTCTTTTGATTAGCTATGTCCTTGTACTGGCGCTATTTGCATTTTCGTTCCAACAAATTGCGCGGAAAACTTGGAAGGGAAAATATTCCGGGGTTGCCTCACCGCTTAACTTACGGCTGACGCGGGTTTTCATGTTCGTGGCATTTCTTCCGACAGCAACTGTCGTCGTCGTGGCCACTCTGACAATCGCCGTGGGGCTACGCGATCACCTCGCTGTGCAATTGGGAACAGCATTCAATACGGGGCGAAACACCGCCACCGCGTATGTCGATGAGAAGCGCGACGAACTGAAAAGGGATCTCATGGATCTAGCAGCGGACGTTTCAAGTTTTCTCGCGACCTTTCCGAGCGCCGCTGACGGCGTCATCAGAAAGGTATTGCACGAAATGCAGGAATCGAAGCCACTCGATTTAAGATTTGCCTTCATCATTGGCGTGAACTGTGAACTTCAAGTGCGCGGTCGCGACAGCTACAAGTTTGATTTTGAGATTCCAGAACAAAAAGTGATGGACAGAATCAACCTTCCTTTTTCTGGGAACGGCGTTTCAGGGCAAAATGCGACGGACAGCCAGTGTTCCGTTCGCAAGTTTGGCGAGGAGTCTGAGCCGTCGCGTGAATGGGAATCAAGACATACTTTCTTTGGTGAAACGGATACGGATGATTCTCCAATAGGGGTTTTGTACAGCGAACCTGACGGATCTGCGTTGATGGGGATCATTCGGCTTGATGCAACTGATGCCAGGTTTCTTTTTGTTACCAAGGATGTCGAGCCACAAATGCTTGCGCTGCATGATTCCTTTGTGATTAGTCCGGGATCTAGCGAGGAAACGATCCGGCAACTTGGAATTTCTATCTTGAGGTATTCGGTCTTCTATCTCGTTGCCGCATTTTTTCTTCTGTATGGAACGATTCGCTTTGGCAGTTGGATTGCAGAGCGCATTTCTCGTCCAGTCGAGCAACTGGCCTTCGCAGCGGAAAGCGTGGGGAGGGGCAACTTCGATGTAGGTGTCGAGGTTACCGGCGAGGACGAGATTTCCAACGTCGCGCGCGCGTTTAACGACATGGTAGCGCGGCTTAAGGAACAACGTGACCAGTTGACGAGCCTGCACCGCCAAGCAGAAGCTCGGGAGCGGCGATTTCACAGCGTTCTGGCCAATGTCACCGCTGGCGTGATCGGTTTGGACAAGGATGGCGCAATTGCCTTCATGAACCGCTCCGCTGGCCAGCTCCTTCATGTTGATGACAACATGTCAAGGTTCGAAAGCGGAGAGAAAGGCTGTTCGCGGATTCCTGTCTCCGATGTTTTTCCAGAACTCGTTCCGTTGCTAGAGGAACTCGATACATCCCACAAGAGCGTGGCACAAGGGCAAGTTCGTATTGTCCGGCGAGGAATCCACAAGGACTTGCTGATCCGTGTCGCGGTTCGAAAACAAGAATCAAAAGAGAACGAGGGTCATGTAGCTGCGTTTGACGATGTCTCTGATCTGGTTCGGGCAGAAAGCAAGGCGGCTTGGGTTACGGTTGCGCAGCGGATCGCACACGAAGTGAAGAATCCGATTACCCCCATTAACCTTTCGATCAAGCAGATCAACAGCCGCATCGGAGCAATACTGGATGATAATGGGAAGGCGGCTCTCAAGCGTTACACGGACATGATACAAGCAAACATGGACGGGCTGACCCGGCTTTCCAACGAATTTTCGCGTTTTGCAAGGTTGCCTGACCCCGTGTTGCGAACGGAGGAAGTATCGGGAATCGTGGATTCGGTGGTGAATCTCGAGTTGGAACGCGGAATGGGAATACAAATAGAGTTCGATTCCCCGGCAGAGCCGATCTATTCGCGGATTGATAAAGACTTGTTTCGCCAAGCTTTAACAAATCTGCTAAAGAATGCAGCCGAGGCACTCGATGAAATTCGGGCAGAAATTGAGGATAGCAGGGAATTCTGTCCGCAAATACGGGTTGAACTCGTAGCCGATAGCGAATCGGCCGAAATTCGCGTCATGGACAATGGAAAGGGGTTTCCAGAAGACCGCTCCAAAATCCTGGAACCGTTCATTACTTTGAAGGAGGGCGGCACCGGTCTCGGGTTGTCCAACGTGCAGAGAATTGTGCAGGGGCATGCCGGGAGTTTGGATATTGATGATGCTCCAGCGTTTTCCGGTCACGGCTTGGGCGGAGCAATGGTGACAATCAAGATACCACGTCTGTTGCGTTGACTCGGCAGGTGTCGAAGATGTCAATTCGGGTGGAGTAGAGGGATGCCGAAGTGAAGGATGAGATTCTTATCGTCGATGACCGAAAGGACATTCGGGACCTCGTCTCGGAGGTTCTCCAAGATGAGGGCTTTGCCACGCGAGTAGCAAGAAATGGTGAGGAGTGTTTCCGTGAGGTCAACCATTCGGCACCGAGCTTGATAATTCTCGACATCTGGCTTCAGGACAGCGAGATGGATGGGATCCGCATCTTAAACATCCTTAGAGACAACAATCCGGAAATTCCGGTGATCGTTATTTCCGCGCACGGAACGATTGAGGTTGCCGTGCAAGCAATGAAGTTTGGTGCTTACGACTACATCGAGAAGCCCATTAATCCAGATCACCTGATTGTCGTGGCAAAACGGACATTAGAGGCGGTTCATCTGCGGCATGAGAACCTATCCTTGCGTAGGCGGGAGACGCGAGACGCGGAAATGGTCGGCCAGTCGCAAGTATTCAAGTCGCTGCGCGCGAATCTCGAGCGAGCCGCCGCTACATCTGCAAGAGTGCTTCTGTCAGGACCTCAGGGATCTGGGAGGGAGCTCGCGGCGCGGTTCTTGCATGCTAAGTCTCCGAGAGCGGGCAATCCGTTCATCCGTGCAAACTTTATGTCGCTCGATCCTGAATCGGTTGATGCAGCGCTGTTCGGGTACCAAGACGGTCAAGGACGAATCACGTCGGGATTTCTTGAAAATGCACATGGCGGAACGGTTTTCTTTGCGGAAGTTGCCGAGATTCCGGTGCCTGTGCAGCCGAAACTGCTCAATGCGCTAGTCCACAACAAGTTCCAGCGTGCGGGCGGAGGCGATGCCGTGCGAGTGGACTTCAGGGTTGTATCCTGCACCTGTAGAAACCTCGAAGGCGATGTCAAGGCTGGGTCACTCAGGGAAGATTTGTTTCACCGTCTCAATGTTGTCACGATGGAAGTTCCACCGTTGCGCGGGCGTTTGGAGGACATTCCAGTGCTTGCGGAATATTTCATCGCGAGATTTCACAAGCAGAAAGGTTACGCAAAGCGGGCCATTACCGAAGATGCGCTTCTCCTGTTGCAGACTTTTGAGTGGGCCGGAAATGTCAGACAACTGAAAAACGTGATTGAAAACGTCCTCATAAAGAGCAAGAACGATACGCCGATTGAGCGCAGGGAAATCGATGAAATCATGTCAAACACGGGTGCCGATGACGCCGTTCCACTTTCCACAGATCTTCTTTCACTACCTCTCAGGGAAGCACGGGAGGCATTTGAGCGCGACTATCTCGTTGCGCAGATAAATCGATTTGGCGGCAACATTTCCCGTGCAGCCGGCTTCATCGGAATGGAGAGGTCGGCTCTCCACCGCAAGCTTAAATCGCTCAAGGTAGAGACGACCATGCAAGCCGGAAGCCGGATTGCACAGTTCACGAATTGAATTCATGTTGTGTTGCGTTTGGTCGGGAATCTGCCAGTACCGCTGGAACGGGTGCAGTAAGCACTGGCAAGAGGTCCCAACTTGAAGATAATAATTTGTGGTGCGGGGCAGGTTGGCGGGCAGATCTGCCGCTATCTTGCTCGAGAAGACAGTGACATCACCATCGTTGACTCCAACGACGATGTCGTGAGGCAACTGGCGGAAAAGCTTGATGTGGCTGGTGTCTCCGGCCGAGCCACTGACCCACGCGTACTGTCCGAGGCAGGTGTGGAAGACGCAGATCTGATAATCGCCGCGACGTCTTCTGATGAAGCAAACATAATTTCGTGCATGGTGGCTCGGAGTCTGGATTCTGAGGCAAAGACGATTGTTCGACTCAGGAACAAGAGCTACCATGATGTTCCGCGGCGAAGGCGTGGGTGGCCTGTCGACATCATTATAAACCCCGAGAGCGAAGTTGCCGACGCGGCTGTGCACTTGATTAGGTCGCCGACGGTCTTTGAATGGCGGAGCATACTCTCTGGCAAAGCGCTTTTGCTGGGCCTTCGCTTGGGGCAGGAATCCCCAGTGACCAACACGCCGTTAAGGCAGCTTTCTGAATTGTTTCCGGGATACTCGGGCGTTGTGGTTGGCTTGCGGCGCGAAGGTCGTCTCGGTGTGCCAACACCCGAAGACCAACTGTTTTCAGATGACGAAATCTACTTGGTCGTTGACTCCGGCGAGTTCGCTCGCACCCTTCAAATTTTCAACAAGCAGCATGACCCATGCAGGCAGCTAATCCTGGTGGGAGCCGGGAATGTCGGGTTCGAGGTCGCCCAGCGACTGGAAAGCACGCGGAGCGATACCCGCGTGAAGGTCATTGAACGTAACCTTAGTCGCGCGGAATCCGTTGCTCGGGAGCTTTCAAAAACAGTTGTGCTTCATGGCGAGGGCTTAGACCAAGACAAGCTGATGGAGGCAGGGATTGAGCACGCAAATGCGATTCTGACGGTGACCGATGACGACAAAACAAATTTGTTAATTGCGACACAGGCAAAGAATCTGGCACGTCGCTTGCGAACCATAAGCCTCGTGAACGAACCGTCTCTTGCCCCTCTTGTCAAACCACTGGGGGTCGATGCACGGATTGACCCGCGGGCAACGACCGTGTCTTCTATTCTTCCCCATATAAGAACGCATCTTGTCAATTCAGTGCTTTCCGTTGGAAATGCCGAGGCCGAAGTAATTGAAGCGCAAATTACAGACGATTCGCAAATCACAGGAAGAATGATCTCGAACGCAAAGTTGCCGGAAGGGGTGATAGTAGGCAGCGTGATGAAAGGAAACCAAACTGTGCCCTTGACCTCATACACGCGATTCGAGGTGGGCGACGCAGTGGCGTTTTTTTCCTTAGCGGGCGATGTGACGAAGACAATCGAACTGCTAGGTCCAGATGCGCAGTTGGCTTAAGTACCCATTTCTTGTTGTAGCCATCACTTTTGCTGGGCTCTCCATGTTCATGCCCGCAGCACTAAGCTTGGCCTTCGATGACCATCCGACCTCTCGAGCGTTTTTTTACAATGGGCTTTTGACAATCTTTTTTGGAGTATTGCTGGGCCTGTCCACCACCAATTTTCGGCCTAAGACAACAGTTCGAAACCAGTTGTTAGGATTTTTCTTGGTCTTGGCTGGAATTCCTGTTTTGCTCGCCCTGCCAGTTTACGCGGCATTGTCAGATGTCCCATACTTCGATGCCTATCGTGATATGGTGTCATGCCTGACAACCACAGGCGCAGAGTTAATAGACTCCAGAAAGCTGTCGGAAACCGTTGCATTCTGGCGTGCTATGGTCGCTTGGATGGGCGGATTTATCATGTGGGTTGCAGCGCTTTCCATCTTGGAGCCTTTGGGAATCGGTGGATTCGAGACGGTGGCAGCGACCGGTCGCTACATACCTGGCCCTAAGATCTCTGGCGAATCGGAATCGCGTGTAAGGTTAGTGAAGCATCTTGGCCGACTTCTGCCACTGTACTGTGGGTTCACTTGTGTGTTGTGGGGTCTTTTGCTCTTGGCGGGCGAGTTGCCTCTTGCTGCTTTCGTCCATGCCATGTCAACGATGTCCACGAGCGGAATTTCGCTAGGCGAGAACCGTGTGTCTACTCAAGATGGGTTTTTGGCTGAGGTTTTTGTTTTTTGTTTCCTTTTTGTGTCGTTTTCCCGTGTGTTTGTGACGACCAGCAAGGGTTTGCCCAAGCCCATTTTATATCTGAGTGATCCTGAATTTCGATTGGCTTTGGGTATCATTCTTGCTGCGGCGTCAGCTTTTTTTCTGTTGCAGTGGACAAGAATCGAGACTTCGGGGAACCCAAGCTCGCTATTTGACTCCTTTTATTCATTCTGGGGTGCCTTGTTTACGGTTGCTTCGTTTTTGTCCACCTCAGGTTTTGAGAGTGTGCATTGGTCCCAGCCCCCTGAGTCAGCGAGCTATTCTTTCCAAGCCTTGATTTTAATCGGCTTGGCAATGACCGGTGGAGGAATTGCCACGACCGCAGGCGGCCTGAAGCTGCTAAGGGTGATTTCAATTTGGCGACACGGGGCATACGAGTTGACCAAGCTTGTATATCCTTCAGCAGTGATCTCACCTGCCCGGAAGGGAATTCGGAGCGAAGGCATTGAAATCGTGTGGGCAGCTTTTGCGCTGTTTGCCGTAACAACCGGTGCGCTTATGCTTGCCTTGTCCGCGTCTGGATTGAAACTCGAATCCGCTCTCGCCGTGTCTGTTTCGGCATTGACCACGACGGGACCTCTCGCCGGCGCAATTGTCCCCGGAGGCTTTGACTATTGGATGCTAGATGGGTATTCAAAGTCTACGCTCAGCATCGCAATGATTGTGGGGAAGCTCGAAATCATATCGGTCATTGCGCTTTTGAACCCATTGGTGTGGCGGCGTTGACAAATGTGCGGCGAGTTGGGGCCTATAGGCTTGTTCTCGTTGGCAAAGCTGCACTTTGACGATTACCTTTACAGTTCCAAGGCAATCGCTTTTGAAAAATTCCGGTTTTCTCTTTCCCGCCGGTGGTGCAATGTGCCTGAAAGCGACAGTGCAGAGACAGGCATCACGCAAGATTGTCTTGTTTTTTTTGAAGAATGGGATCCCAAGTGCAAGCGAAACGTCACGTGCCGCGACGCCCCCTGAAGGGCAGCGGCCCGGAGAGCCTTGTGGCGATGTGCCGTCTGGCGCCGAGCATCGCGTATGTCGTGCTGGATGCGGGGCAAGCTGAAACGCGCTGGCGAGAACGATGCCCTGCTCGGCATGGTACGCACCGCCACCGGACGGAAAATTGAAAAGCAATTGCGCTTGCGCTGTTTACGGTTCTTGGGACACTGGACAGCTAAGGGAATCAGCTATAGTTACCTGCACAATACGGCACCGACAATGAAATGAACAAAAAATGAACGGCGAGAAACAGAATCTACAGGATGTTTATCTGAATGCAGTGCGAAGATCGAAGGGGATGGTCACAATATTTCTTGTGAACGGTGTGAAGCTGAATGGAATGATCACTTGGTTTGACAACTACTGCGTCCTGCTACGCCGAGATCAACACATCCAGCTCGTCTACAAAAGTGCTATTTCTACAATCATGCCCTCGCAACCTCTCTCTTTGTTTGATGGGAAAGAGGAAAGTTTGGATGCTCAGAAAGGCGGCCCGAACTCTTCTAGCTGAAACCAACCGCTAACCCGAACTGAGAGTTCCGTACGTAGGTAATTCCTAGCATAAAATCCCTGCTTTTGGGTGTAGGTAAGTGGAACTGGGGATAAATAGACATTGCTTTCTCACGAGTTCGTGATCTTGGTGCTGCAGCAGAAGATCGACCCAGCACAGGATCGTTGCTAGGATGGATGGGCCCGCCGTACGCTTGAACATGTCCGTTTTCCTTCCTTAGCGAACTAGCAGAAGAGGCGCTGCAACCTCGTGAAGCCGAGCGCACAGTCCCGAGCCACGACGCGTTTTCCGGCTCGTTCGCCGCGCTCGACCCGCGCGGTCTTGACGCAGCGCTAGGTCGAGGACCGCGCCGAGGGGGAAGGCGGAGGAGGTTTCGGTGTCCGAGAGTCTCTCGGCGGGTCCAGACGCCCGGTGGTTGAAGAGGGGCGGTCGCTGCCTCTTCGACTGCAAGGGATTTGTGTGCGCCGACGTGGATGGCTGCGTCGAGCGGGTTCAGGTACGCCCCGCCAGGCGAGGGCGAGGATCATGTTCCGGGTCTCCTGGGGACATCCCCTGTCTTGGCACCGCCACCGATCGGCAAGCCTGCAAGCCGATGCACATCGAGAAATCGCGGCCCGACAAACTGTTGGATCATCGTCAGACCACCGCGCCCACGCCACTGTAAAGGGGACTAGGCAATAGAACGTTGCGACGCTTGCGAGAATGCGCAGGTCACCGCTAGGCCACAACGCTCCATTCCATTAGCCGGGTAAACTCCTAGGGAACCTCTGAATATAGCCTGAATTGCTTATGCACATGGTTCCTAAGACACAAGGCATTGTGTTCGGGATGCCGGATGATGGAATGTTCGCATGACATTCTTGATGTGGAACCGTCCCATGACCGAAATCCCCACCAGTCTCATCGCCTTCCATAGCCGGTTCCCTGACAGACGACGCCTGCGCCCAGCGGCTCATCGCCGTCCGATGGTCGAACGGCTTCCGGTGTCCCGCCTGCGGCCACGACCGCGGGTGGGAGCTGAAGACCAGGCCGCACAGCTTCGAGTGCGTCCGTTGCCATCGTCAAGCCTCGGTTACCGCCGGCACCTTCCTGCACCGAACCAGGCTGTCGCTCGCGGTCCGGTTCCGGGCCGCCTGCGGCTGGCCACGGTCCCGTCCTGCAGCGCCAAGGATCTCGGCAACTTCGCTGTGCACAACACCGCCGCGACCGCGATCATCAAGACAGACGGCTGGAGAGGCTGCAGCGCGGTGCCTTGGGACCGCCACCGGTCCCTGTCGGCGGCGACAGGCCCGCCCATGAAATTCTCGCTTGGGTCCACACCGCGTTTTCCAACCTCAAGGGCTGGGCTCGGGGCGTCTGCCACGGGCTGTGCGCCAAGCGCCTCCAGACCTGTCTCGGCGAGTTCGTCTTTCGTTTCAATCGGCGCCGAAATCGCCACGCTGCCTTCCTGTCCCTGTTCCTGCAGGCTCTGCGCACCAAACCTCACCCCTGCTGCATCTTGATCAAACCGGAACCAAGTGCATAAGCAGTTAGCCTGATTTTAGGCTTGGCCTTGTGCATCCGAGAGGGCGCCTGCCATTTTGCGTTGTGTTTTTTTTCGGATGATCACTTCATGCAACGTCTTCAGCCATCGAGCTTTACGAGTCTTTAACATGACTGCAGGACGCGTCACGAGATTTTTCCGGAGCGGATGGATGGATCGATCCCCTGGGCGCGTCTGGAGGCTCGCATTGCGCCGACCTGTCCCAAGGGCGGCGCAAGGGGTGACCGTCGCATTCGCTGCCGGTGCACTGCGTTCAACTATTCTGCAATCCGGCGATGGAGGACTTGCTCCACGACGCCGAGAGCCTCCGGCGCTTAGCCGAACGGGAGGTTCCGCTGAAGGAGGGCGGCATCGTTGACGCCACCATCATCTCGGCGCCGTCGTCGACCGGGAAAGGCCGCGCGTGTCGCGCGACCTGAGGCTAGGCATTGCGGGACCGTGAAGCGGGCGGAGCGCGCGCATTTGAGGCTTCCGGACTGCAAGAAAACGACCGGCGCAGCCAGAAACGGGAACATCCACAACCCTTCAAATTAGAGATTCCCTAGTTCGGGGCTGGCCGGAGAAGCGTTATTCCAATTGACACCGACCTTGCTATGTCGGGATCTAGAGACATCGACACATACTTGCCACGGCGCCAAAGTTGGCCTAGATCGTCGTAGTGGCGCGAAAATGGATGGCCGCTTTGGCCCGTCGAAATGATGAAAATCGATGCATTGGGTTCCGAAAAATCATAGATGCCACGGTATCCAGGCCCATGGATATTATAATATGTATTTTCTTTAGTGCCCTTCGTCAGGCCTCGATTCAGCGTGTTGTCTCCACCAGAGGTCGATTGGTTTATGTTCACAAGCCATGAGAGCAACGGGGTACGGCCTAGTACTGGATGTTCGTGCAATGCTCGGTGCGCATCGCCCCAGCGCCATTTTGCAATATCTTTGCCATATCTGACTGATAAGTTCGTAAGTGCGTTGTCCAAGGCAATTGCTGCAATTTCCGGACAAGACTCGACTTGCGTTGTTTGGATAATGTCACACCAGACCGACGCAGTGTCAATGCCACGGAACACGCGCTCGATGAACACTGGATCCGGGTGAGAGAATTCCGTGAACAGGAAACCGAGTTCGTCCTTAGCCAAGAACTGGAATAACAATCTCATCCATTCTGCATAGATTAACGGTTCTGGCCAATGCTCGCTCATTTCGCCGGTCCAGGAATGAAGCCTAGAAAGAGCAGTGTTTCTTAGGGTTATCTTTTCATCATTAGATCCAATATCCTTCAGATGCCAAAGTTCCCTTCCGACGAGTGAGAGCAGTGACCGAGCAGTGAATGACACTGTATCTAGCTGTGCCTCGATGAAGCTGTTTCGCGTATGAATTTCCCGGTTGGCAATGAGTTCGCCTAGTCGGCGAATCCGTTGCGTATCTCCCCACAGATAACTGAAGTGGTGGGGAAACTCTGTGTCGACTGTCTTGTTGTTAGTATTGAGTAGAACGCCGTCGAGTGGGTCTCGCACCCTCGGCATTTCGTCATAGGTCATTTCGCCCTGCCATCGGTTTACATACTTCCAGCCTGCCGATGGTTTGCGTCCCTTTGTTTCATGAAAAACATGTCTTCGAGGTTGGGCACCCACCATCTGAAGTGCAATTTCCTTGCGGTCTGCAAGCATCAAATTCATGGGAGGAGTTCTGTACCAGCGTCCCGCTTTGAGCGCCTCGCCGACGCTTTTCGCCTTCATCAACCGGATTCCGGCAGTCATGGTTGTGTTGTTCGGGCGGAGCATTGTCCAAGCCAACGATGCAACATAACCATCTGGCAGGAGTTCTGTTAGGTCACTTCGGGTAGGGATGACCGGTCCATTCTCGGTCCAACGCAAGCGAACTGAAGCAGATGCTTCGCCCTTTACTGGAATCACGGAAATGCGACTGCGAAATTCCTTGTATCCGTCTGGCGTGAGATATCTGGCGTCATTGGAGGGGTCCAATCGTTCAAAGTACACATCTTGGTTGTCTAGGTGGGAGTAGGTTGGTCCCCAAGCCAGATGCTCGGATCGCCCGACAGAGATTAGAGGCACTCCGGGTATAGTTCCGCCAATCACTCCGCCTGACGAAAGTTCCAGCCGGGCCAGCATCCAAGTCGATGGGGCGGAGAACTCCAAGTGCGGGTCATTGGCAAGAAGAGTGCTACCGGCGGCGGAGCGATTGGGTGCAACCGCCCAAGCATTTGATGCGCCCCCAAATCCGCGATCCGAAAAGGGATTGTGAGCAAACCCATAGCCCGCAAATTGGGAGTCTTCGTGATTGATGGGAAGGGTGCGAAGTGATTGGTTGAACGGGAATTTAAAGTCGAACCTTGGATGCTCTGGCAGGATGTCGCGAACCATCTCTGGGGCAAGCTTGTTCTCGATGCGTCCGCGCAGCAGTTCGTCATCTAGGTGGACCGACAGCTTGACGGCTTGCAAGTTGAGGATTGCAATGCTGTCGGCAGGACGCCAAGGGCGGATCTCGGACCGAAAGAGTATGAACTCGGGCGCTCCCCACCCCATAAAGCCGTCGTTTGCTGTGCTAATCCAAGCGTTGACCCCTGCCGAATATGCATCGAGGGCAGCTTTTGTTTCTTGATCCTGTGCATCAACGGAGGCGAGAGCTAGAGTGTAGATGTCGAGCTGGCGCATAAGTTCGTCGGTCCTTAGCGACTGGCGGCCAAACAGTTCCGACAGACGGCCCTGTGCAACCCGGCGAAAAAATGTCATTTGCCAAAGTCGGTCCTGAGCATGCGCGAAACCAAGGCCAAAGAAAACATCCTCGTCGGTATCACCAAATATGTGAGGTATATTGTGGCTGTCTCGGACGATCTCTACACTTCCGTCTAGGCCCGCGACGAAATGTGTCTGGTCATAATCGGGAATTGATCTTGAAACTAGGAAAAAGGCAACGCTGCCAGCGGAACCGAGCAGGAACACGGAAGTGAGAAAAATGTAAAGGAGCCAGCGGAAGAACTTTAGCATGAAAGGTGCCGGTCTAGTGGTTTATATTGCGCTAGTGTGCTAGATTCCGCCATGCAAACTTCTTTTGTCAAAGGATGGATTGATGGCGGATGTTGCTTTCTTGGGCTTAGGCGTAATGGGTTATCCCATGGCAGGTCACCTCGCTAGGGCAGGGCACAGAGTGACCGTATACAACCGCACGGCTTCGAAAGCGAAAGCGTGGGTCAGCGAACATTCTGGGCGAATGGCGAGCACGCCTCGTGAGGCTGCCAAGGGTGCAGAAATCGTGTTTGCCTGTGTTGGAAATGACGATGATCTTCGCTCTGTTTGCAATGGGATTGAGGGGGCATTTTTGGGAATGTCTAGGGGAGCGCTATTTGTTGACCATACGACCGTGTCGGCGAAAGTTACCAAGGAGCTTTTTGCTATGGCAAGAGAACAGTCCATTGGGTTTGTTGATGCCCCAGTTTCTGGGGGTCAGGCCGGTGCCGAGAATGGTGTGCTTTCGATCATGTGCGGTGGAACTTTGGAGGATTACAGTAAAGCGGAACTAATCATGAGTGCCTATGCTCGCGTGTGCAAGCGGATTGGCGGGTCAGGCAGTGGCCAACTAGCAAAAATGGTCAATCAGATTTGCATTGCCGGTCTGATTCAAGGTCTTGCCGAAGGTCTCCATTTTGCCGAAGAATCGGGACTAGACGGGAAGGTCGTTGTCGATGTCATAAGTAAGGGTGCAGCAGGTTCTTGGCAAATGGAAAACCGGCACACAACCATGATCGACGGAGAGTTCGATTTCGGGTTCGCGGTCGATTGGATGCGGAAAGATCTCGAGATATGCTTAATGACTGCCAATGAAAACGGCGCAAGTCTTCCGGTAACTGCACTCGTAGATCAGTTCTACAAGGATATTCAAAAGATTGGCGGTTCCCGCTGGGATACCTCCAGTCTGATTGAGCGGCTCAGAAGGCTGAATTGAGTCCAGAAGCGCGTTTGCACCGCCTTCAATTGGAAGAATATGTTAGCCTTCAATACGAGTGTATTTGGTTCCGTTCAGAGAGGCACCGAGATGCAATCCAGTGCGTGCGAAAATCAGACCGACCACGTCTAGTTGATCAATGGTCTGAGCATCTTCGTAGTGGGACGCATTCATCATAACTGCCTCGACGCCAATCCCAAGCACCCAACCGTCTGACCTGCGGAATTGATCAAGCGCATTTTGATTCATGAAAAATAGCGCGTGCGAATATTGCTGCACTCCTACCTGCAGGCCGTAATTGAGTTGCATGGATGAATAGTAATCTACGCTGGAACCGCCCACCCGCAGTGTTCCTTCGCCGTAGGCTGCGCCAATTCCAAGACCGGCCTTGGTCACGAGTGGCATAATGAGTACACCATACGCTCGTGCCATTAGATCCTGTGTGTTTGGGTGAGAGTTAAGCATGTACGCAATCACCGAGTCGGCTTGGCTGTCAATTATATGAAATCGATCAGCTGGCTCGTTTGCGACTGCTGGCCATACGAATCCGACCGCGACGCTCACGGCGACGGCCGCAAATCCACGCCGAGTCAACTTAGTCATACGGGGTTTCCTATTCTGCTCGTGTTGCTGTTGCTTTTAACCAAGCAACATAACATAATCCACTCAGACACGGAACCTGTGTTCTTTTGAAAAGCTGTTAAACTGGGCTTTGCACAGCGTAAATCAGTATTGGAGTGTGGGTGCGTGGTGCTAGGCACTGGTGTTCATTTCAAGAAACGCGGCAAGCTGTGGGTCAGCCACAACTAATTGCGGCCAAATAAAGAAGCGCATGATACTCAGTTAAGACTGTTGCGAAATACGTATCTCCGCCATGACTACGTTCCGACAGATATGAGCGCGGCCCCTGAAGTGGTGTCGGGGGTCTCCGAGGCTGTGACGTTGAAACGAACAACCGAAGGATGACCCCCATGCAGGTTATTGGCCTGCCTCGTCATGTTGCACGAGGCGCCGTGCGCTGGCCCAAAGGCCGAAAAGCCACCGTGTTGGGCGAGACCGTCCAACACGACACTCTTTATTGCCTGCGACCCGGTTGCCAAGCGGACCTGCACTCAACCCTGGAGACGAGCAGCTAGGGCAATGCCGCACACTTCCTCGACAAGCCCCAGACCGACATGCCCTTCCTCATGCAGGCCATCCGCCTCTTCGAACTTGCCGCCGCGGCCCCCCGAACTCAACGGCAATGTCGGGTGCAGCAACGGCGCTCGGAGATGCGAGTTTTACGCATCATGGAACCTGCCCGATGACGGTCTCTGCACCCTTAACCGATGGGTCAACGCCTTCCGGCCACACCACGCACTTGGCGCCCCCTCGCAGAATGCATTGCAATCTCGACAGCCAACGAGACAACGCCGTCTCATATGCCCCGAACCAGGACACGGCTTGGACATGTCGCGCTGAGGGGTTGCAAGCGCTTGTCATGACGTTCGATCGAGGGAGAGACCGATAGATTTCTTCATGACGGTGTGGGCAAGCGCGTGGGGCCCGACAGCGCTCTGCGAAAGGTCGACGCCCTGATGGGCTGGCAGCGCTTGGCAGCAATTCTCGGCAGGTGCGCTCGCGCCTAGATAGTGTCGTCATGAGTGATGTTCATCTGCATTGTCTGTCGAACTCACTTGATGGTTTTTGGAGGCGGCTCATGGGAATGGCTCATCGGCGTCATGACATTTCGGACCGGGTCTGGCTGTTGCTGGAGCCTCGTCTGCCTGGCCGAGCGGGAAGTTGGGGTGGGGTGGCGCAGGACAATCGTCGGTTCATCAATGCGACCTTCCGGGTTCTTCGCACCGGCGCTCCCTGGCGTGATTTACCGCCAGACTGCGGAGACTGGAAAAACACCCATCGCCGGTTCTGTCGCTGGCGGGACAAGGGTCTCTGGGGGGCGTTGCCGGAGCGTCTGGTGGATGAGCCGGACTGCAAGTGGCTGATGATTGACGCCAGTCATCTCAAGGTGCATCCCCCTGCGAGCGGTGCGGTCGGTGGCAATCAGGCGATGGGTCGCGCAAAAGGGGGCTGAACGCGAAGCTGCATCTGGCTGTGGACGCGCATGGGATGCCGGTGCGGGTGTTGGCGACCGAGGGGACGGCAGCAGATTGCCGTCAAGCGGTCGAGCTGATTGAAGGGATGGATGCCGAGCGCTTGTTGGCGGACAAGGCCTGTGACACGAATGCCATCCTGTCTTGTTGCGAGGAGCATGAAGTCATTCCAGCGGTTCCGCCGAAGTGCAACCGCAAGCGCCCCAGAGCGCAGATGTCGCTCTCTGCCGGCACCGGCATTTGGTGGAGAACGCCTTTCCGTGGCTCAAGCGCTGGCGCGGAATTGCCACGCGACACGCCAGGAATGCCGCATCGTTTCTTGCCGCGGTGCAGATCCGGTGTCTGGCGCTCCGGGCCGGCATTTCATGACGACACTATCTAGGGCTAGCGCTGCGATGTCGTCCTGGTGATCAAGGTTTTCCTCCTCGGCCATTGGCACTCGCTGTCGGATCGAGCTTGCCCGCGGCTGAGGGGCGGAGTCTGTCCCCGAACCCGCCTGAAACTGTGCCCTTGGACGCCAAAACTGTGTCCGGAAGACGCCACAGCCACCGGTTGGCCCCGCCTAGACACGCAACTGGCTCCGAACGGTGAAATGCAGAGAAAAACGCCTGCTTTTGCAACAGTCCAGTTTGGAACTTTTGGGAAAGTTAACCTCAAATGCGTGACAACACCCAAGAATTGGACGATCAGGTTATTTGGTCGGCAACTTCGATTGCAAAATATGTGAGTATTCCATCGCATCCCGCACGCTTGAAGGCGACGAGACTCTCGATGACTGCGTCCGAGCGCTCGATGGCACCGACTGACGAAGCCGCCACAATCATGGCGTATTCGCCCGACACTTGATACGTAAAAGTAGGCACACCGAAGCTTTCCTTTATGCGGCGGCATATGTCCAGACAAAGAAGGCCAGGCTTAACCATTATCATGTCGGCACCTTCTGACAAGTCACGTTGCACCATGCGAAGCGCCTCATTCGAATTGGCGGTGTCCATTTGATAGGTTTTTTTGTCCCCCTCTAGGGCACCAGCGGAACGAACTGCGTCTCGAAAAGGGCCGTAGAAGGCAGAGGCGTACTTCGCAGCATAAGATAGGATCAATGTGTCTTTGTGACCATGTTCCTCAAGAACTGTCCTGATCACGCCGATTCGGCCATCCATCATGTCCGACGGTCCGAGAATGTCAGCACCAGCCTCGGCATGGCTAAGCGCTTGGTGCTTCAAGCATTCCAATGTCTCATCGTTAAGAACTTTTCCGTTTTGAACAATACCGTCATGGCCATGAATATTGTATGGGTCAAGCGCGACGTCCAACATTATTGAAACATCGGGCACCGCATCCTTTATTGCCCGCGTAGCAGTGTTTGCAAGGTTATACGGATTCCAAGCTTCTTCGCATCCGCTCGATTTCTTTGATTCATCTGTTGCCGGAAATATCGCAATGCCCTGAATTCCTCTTGCCGCAGCATCTTTAACCAACCTGACAGCCAAGTCGATTGAAACACGGTTGACGCCAGGCATTAAGGAAACCGGCTCCGCAACGCCTTTGCCCGCTCCGACAAAAATTGGCCATATCAAGTCGGTAATGTCTAGCCGACATTCTTGGACAAGTCGCCGAATACTTGCACTCTTCCGGATGCGTCTTGCCCTGAATTTTGGATACTTTGCCATCTCAAAAAGCATGGTTTGCACTCATTTGGGCTTGCACTGAGACCTCGATAGCATGAGCAGCTTAAAAGACAAGTTTCAACATTCGCTGGTGAAGGTGAGCGTTGGAAAGTTCCGGTGCGTCGGTGAATTTGAACACACTTGAGTTTCCAAGCGCATTACTTATGATTAAATATAAAGTTAATAGATATATAATATATAATACATTAATAATAGAGAATTCAATTATTTAAAGCTATTTATATTAATTATATAATATCAATATGTATATTAAGCTAAAATAATGTATTTTAGCTATTCGAGTAGCAGGGTGGAGTTCTGGGGTGGTACCGCTTGCGCGGAATACAAAATTCTGGGGCGATGCAATGCTATGTGATACGGAAAGCGACTGCACTGCAGTGAGGAAAGCAACGAATGAGTAAACTGGAAAATAGCAGACCAACTGGGCTTACGATTTCAGGTGTACCAGAGGGCTTCGAAGCTTTCCTGCTTGCAAAATGGCAACGTGAGTTCGGTGGATGCATTCTCCATGTTGTTAGGGACGACAAGCGCTTGCAGCAACTATGTGCAGCACTTGATTTCTTTTCTCCTCAAACAAGGGTTGTTAACTTTCCGGCTTGGGATTGTCCTCCATACAGCAAAATTTCTCCAAGTCCCGCTGTTTCCGCGCAAAGAATGGAAGTGCTCGCCAATGTTTTAACTCCAGTCGGCGTAAATGAAGGAGTCTATCTCACAACGGTAAATGCGATAATTCAAAGACTTCCTCCTCGAAGCCAAGCAACCCGACTGCGGCTTTCGATGGCAGTAGGCAAAAGAGTTCAAGATGGGCATTTGGCACAAAGACTCGAAGAAATGGGATACACTCGCACTTCAGTCGTAACAGATGTGGGTGACTTTGCAATTCGAGGCGGAATTATCGATGTCTTCTCTCCATCGTGCCCATTGCCAGTTCGATTGGACTTTTTTGGAGACATATTGGATGGGGTTCGACAATTTGATCCCGCTACGCAGCTTTCAGTAGGAAAACTGGACGGAGTTGATTTCACTGCGATTTCTGAAATCATGCTAGATGAGACTTCGATAGCACGATTTCGAAAGGGCTACAGGTCCAAATTTGGCGTGCCATGTGAAAGTGACCAGCTTTACAGGTCTGTGTCCGAAGGAATGAAGTTTCCTGGCATGGAGCATTGGCTCCCACTTTTTTATGCCGAGGTAGAGACGATATTTGACTATTTTCCCAATGTGGTTGTTAGCCTCGATTCGGGGATCGAGGAATTAATTGAACGGAAATGGGAATCCCTGTTGGAACTCTACTCCACAAGAGTTCAGGTACGGCAGGACAGTATCAATAATGACACGTCAGTTCATTGCTGTGCTCCGAGCTTTCTGTACCTGAGTTTGGACGAGCTTTGGAATTTCTTCGAGAACTGCAATCTCCGCAAGTTCAGTCATGACCGCATGCCGACAGGACTAAGTGTGCTGGACGCTGGAGGAAGAGTTGGTCATAACTTTTTGATTGAAAGAAAACAAGAAAAAAAACCTCTTATTCAAAGTGTTGTTGAATATATTCAAAGTGAATGCGTGTCGAATGCTGTCGTCCTCGCTTGTTGGTCAGCGGGTTCTCGCTACAGGTTGCGAACTTTACTTGAGGACCATGGAATGGGGCCGCTTGAACTGATTGAGAGCAACGACGACATCAGTGATCGAAAGGGCTATGTTGGACTCGCCGTTTGGAAACTCGAGAGAGGTTTTCACGCACGTGGAATCACCTTTATCTCCGAACAGGACATATTTGGCGACAAGCTGGTAAAGCCAGCCAAGCGCAAAAGTAGTATTGTCAATTTCCTTTCCGAAGCCAGAGGTTGGCAGACCGGTGAGCTAATTGTCCACGCCGACCACGGTATAGGGCGCTATCTCGGTCTGGTGAACATCGTTGCCGCGAACGCACCGCACGACTGCATTGCCCTTGAATACGCAGGTAAGGACCGGCTCTACGTTCCAGTTGAGAACTTGGAACTCCTTTCGCGTTACGGTGCGCAAGAAGCTTCTCTGGACAGGCTCGGAGCCGCGCAGTGGCAGGAACGAAAAGCGCGCTTGAGGAAACGGATTCGCGTTTTGGCTGAGGACTTACTTGCCACTGCTGCAGCGCGCGCGGTTCGCTCTGCCCCCGCGATATCTCCCAACGAGATAAACTGGGACTATTTTGTTGCCAGCTTTCAGTTTGAGGAAACAGAGGACCAGCGGACGGCAGTAGAAGACATTCTTATAGATCTAGGCTCCGGTACCCCAATGGATCGCCTCATTTGCGGAGACGTCGGGTTTGGAAAGACCGAAATTGCCATGAGGGCCGCGTTTCTTGTCGCAATGACCGGGTATCAAGTCGCGCTTGTCGCACCGACGACACTGCTGGTTCGCCAACACTTCGATAGTTTCAAGGAGCGGTTTCAAAATTTTCCGTTGCGGATTGCTCAGCTGTCGAGATTTTCCCGGCTAGAATCGGAGCGGGACGTAAAAAAAGGTTTGGCCGACGGCACGGTGGATGTTGTGATAGGCACGCACGCATTGCTTGGCAAGAGCGTGAAGTACAAACGCCTTGGTCTAATTGTTGTCGATGAGGAGCACAGTTTTGGCGTCGCCCAAAAGGAATATTTGAAGAAGTTGAGGAGCGAAGCGCATGTATTGACGCTAACGGCGACACCGATACCGAGAACCCTCCAGATGGCTCTCACCGGGATGAGGGATCTTTCCTTAATAAAGACTCCGCCCGCTGACCGGCTCGCGATCAGAACTTATGTACTCGAGTTTGATCCGCTGTCCGTTCGAGAAGCACTTTTGCGCGAGCATTTTCGTGGAGGGCAAAGCTTTGTTGTGGCGCCTAGGATCAGGGATTTGCCAGCGTTGGAGGAGTTTCTTTCCAACCAAGTACCTGAGATAAACTTTGCAACGGCGCATGGCAAACTCAGTTCAAGAGTTCTCGATGAGCGAATGAATGGGTTTTACGACGGCCGATACGACGTCCTGTTGTCTACGACCATTGTGGCGTCAGGGATCGATATTCCTTCTGCCAACACAATTGTAATTTGTGGTGCCGAAAGGTTTGGACTGGCCCAACTTTACCAGATCCGTGGAAGGGTGGGGCGCTCGGGAAGGCGGGCATACGCCTTTGTCACATACAGCCGCCGCATCCATCTGACCGATTTGGCACGGAGGCGCCTTCGCTTGCTTGGAAGTTTGGATTCACTTGGCTCAGGATTCTCGCTAGCAGCGCATGATCTTGATATTCGGGGAGCCGGAAACCTTTTGGGAGATGAGCAGTCTGGCCACATTCGCGAGGTCGGCTATGAACTGTATCAAAAACTGCTGAATGAAGCGGTTGGCAGAATGAAGTCGGGAAAAGGCTATGCGGAAGAACTTGGTGAGGGGGACTGGACGCCTCAGCTAAAACTAGGAGCCACTGTCATGATTCCAGAACATTATGTTCCAGATTTGGAAGTAAGGCTCGGGCTATATCGGCGCTTGGCCACGATGACTACTCAAAGAGATATAGAGATGATGTCCATTGAACTAATTGATCGATTCGGTCCGCTGCCCCCGGAAGTGGAAACCTTGGCGGAAATCCTGAAGATCAAAAGCCTTTGCAAACGAGCGAACGTATCCAATCTTGATGCCGGAAGCGGGGGGCTGACGATAAGGTTTCACAACAACACGGTTGCAAACACGTCGGGTATATTAACTTTTGTTAAAAAACAACCGATTAGAGCAAAAATCCTCGAAGATAGATTGGTTGTCCGACGTACTTGGAAGAGCGTGAACGCGAGGGTTTCTGGAACAAGGGAAATTATGTGTGACCTCGTCAAGGCTGTTGGCGAATCGGCAGAAGCGAATGACTCTCCTGACGCTCTACGGGTATGATAGCGGACTCGCCCCAACCGTCGTCCCACTAGGCGGCGGCAAAGTAGGGAGTGCGGGGGCACTGCAAAGGCTTCTCAAACTAGCGGACAATACCGTGTTTTCTCGAATCGATCTCCCGACCCAACAGCGAGCGCCACTGACCTAGATAGTGTCGTCATGAGTGCTGTTTATCTGCATTGTCTGTTGAACTCACTTGATGGTTTTTGGAGGCGGCTCATGGGAATGGCTCATCGGCGTCATGACATTTCGGACCGGGTCTGGCTGTTGCTGGAGCCTCGTCTGCCTGGCCGAGCGGGAAGTTGGGGTGGCGCAGGACAATCGTCGGTTCATCAATGCGATCTTCCGGGTTCTGCGCACCGGCGCTCCCTGGCGTGATTTGCCGCCAGACTGTGGCGACTGGAACAACACCCATCGCCGGTTCTGTCGCTGGCGGGACAAGGGTCTCTGGGGGGCGTTGCCGGAGCGTCTGGTGGATGAGCCGGACTGCAAGTGGCTGATGATTGACGCCAGTCATCTCAAGGTGCATCCCCCTGCGAGCGGTGCGGTCGGTGGCAATCAGGCGATGGGTCGCGCAAAAGGGGGCTGAACGCGAAGCTGCATCTGGCTGTGGACGCGCAGGGGATGCCGGTGCGGGTGTTGGCGACCGAGGGGACGGCAGCGGATTGCCGTCAAGCGGTCGAGCTGATTGAAGGGATGGATGCCGAGTATTTTTTGGCGGACAAGGCCTGTGGCACGAATGCCATCCTGTCTTGTTGCGAGGAGCATGAAGTCATTCCAGCGGTTCCGCCGAAGCGCAACCGCAAGCGCCCCGGAGCGCATGATGTCCATCTCTGCCGGCACCGGCATTTGGTGGAGAACGCCTTTCTGTGGCTCAAGCGCTGGCGTGGGATTGCCACGCGACACGCCAGGGGAATGCCGCATCGTTTCTTGCCGCGGTGCAGATCCGGTGTCTGGCGCTCCGGGCCGGCATTTCATGACGACACTATCTAGCAGGAGAATCGGGATCATCAGGTCGACATCATAGCCGGCCCACCCCAGCGCGAGCGCACCTGACTAGGAACCGCCGCTACTAGGCGCTGCCAATCCATCAGGGCGCTGACCTTTCGCAGGGTGCTGTCAGGACCCTCGCGTTCGGCTGCCACCGTCATGAGATATCTCCTAAGATGCTAAAGAATCAGGCTACTCCTGATCCCGAAGGGGCAGGGTAGCTGATGCTTGCATCAGGAGATTAATGTAGAACACAAAGAAATCCACCGGGCTCTCCCTCAACAGCTGGAGAGGGAACCTCTGATTTGGAGGTTTTTTTTGGTTTTGGCTGCGAGAATAGCCCTTTATGGTTGCACTTGGTGGTTTAATGTAGCATCCAATGGCAAATTATTTCAGAGTAAATGTCGAGGAAGTGACTGTCTGGGGACCCCGGTCCGACCGCAGCTAAAATTGAATTCCTGTCAGTTTGCGAATGTGCAAATTGAATCCACGACCCGCAACTCAACTTCAGGCTAGCGGTCAGACCTAATTTCTATTTCTGTCATGCATTGCCAAAATCTTGAATCGATCGATTTGCCTGAACCTACAATGCGGTCCAGCCTCCATCGATCGAAATCGTTGTCCCCGTGATTTGATCTGCAGAAGGGGAGCATAGGAACACAGTAGTTTCGGCAACTTGAGAGATGGTTGCAAATTTTCGTGACGGTTGCCTTGCAAGCATTATCTCCCGGATAACTTGCTCGCGTTTCATACCGTGCGCCTCCATTTGGCTTGGAATTTGCTTTTCAACCAAAGCAGTCGAAACATACCCAGGGCACACCGCGTTGCACGTGACCGGCTCTTCAGCGGTTTCCAGTGCAACGGTCTTGGTAAGACCAATCAATCCATGTTTGGCAGAAATATATGCTGACTTGTACGGTGAAGCGGTCAAACCATGAGCGGACGCAATATTAACTATCCGGCCCCATCCGTTCCTTCGCATTGCCGGGAGTGCGGCGGCTGTTGTGTGAAATGCTGCCGACAGGTTTACCGCGACGATCAAGTTCCACTTTTCAGTAGGGAAGTCTTGGACAGGAGCAATGTGCTGTATTCCCGCATTATTCACGAGAATGCTTGCTTCCCCTGCCTCATGGACGAGTCTGCGACATTGATCTGGACATTTCATGTCAGCGCAAATGTATCGAACCGGCACTCCAAATTCGTCTTCCAACTGCTTTGCCGTCTCGTGGTCTTCAGGTTGGTTTGAAAATGAATTGAGGACAATTTGAGCGCCCCGACGCGCAAATTCTGTGGCGATTCCAAATCCAATGCCCGAAGTTGATCCCGTAATGATGGCAAGCTTGTTGGCAAGTGTAGACATTCAACAGTACTCTAGTTTTTAGGTAAGGTAATCACCGGAGACTCTAATCCCAAACGAAAATAAAGCGCGTCGTGGGAATTTGGAGGATAAGCGACCAGCTTCTTTAGAAGCGAAAGTGTTCGCACCGCTGACAGGATAGCAGACTAGACTAACTTATCAATGTTGTATTTTCATGCTGCATCGCGGCAATCCGGGAGCGAACCACAAATTTCGGCAGATGAAGGCTAGCCACAGATATTTTTCTTCGCAGCGAATTATGAATTCCCATAAAAAAACTTATGCACTAAAATTTCTTTGCTTTTAACTCAGTCGAAGAGAAAAAAGACGGTCATAAGCAGCGAATTTGGCAAAAATTGCACTTGGAAGAAAAAAACGCCCGTGCTTGACGGGCGCAAAGTTCTTGAGGCAGGTTTCGTAGGCAAGAAACCTATCGAGCAGTTGCGGATCAGATAGCCTCGAAGGGGAGCGTTGCCAAGAAAAAAGGTTGATGTTAGTCTTTGGAAGACAAAAATGGCATGTAATTTACTTGGAGTGTTGCTCTAATGTCACTGAACCTTAAGGTCTGTTACAGCGGTCTAATCGGACTCGCGGTTTTACTTTCGGCCAATTTCCAAAGTTTGGCGGGCCCGATGCACGGAATCGCAATGTACGGTGCTCCTGCCCTTCCGGTGGGATTCAAAGCGTTGCCATACGTTAACGAAAATGCCCCAAAACGCGGCAAAATAGTTTTTGGCTCCGGGGGCAGTTTCGACTCTTTGAATCCATGGATACTAAAAGGCAGGGCGCCATCGGGCATAAGAGCCCACATGTACGAGTCGCTTATGGGCCGAAATTGGGACGAACCGTTTGCGCTGTACGGACTGCTAGCGGAATCGATTGAAACTGATGAAGACCGTAGCTGGGTAAAGTTCACTTTGCGTGAGGAGGCAGCGTTCTCTGATGGTTCGCCCGTAACAGTCGAAGATGTGATGTGGTCCTTTGAAACTCTGGGAACGAAGGGACATCCACGCTACCACACCGCCTGGAAAAAAATCGAGTCGATGGAGAGGAACGGGAAAAGGTCGATAACTATTGTGTTCAACGCAGTTGACCGGGAGTTGCCCTTAATCCTTGGCCTTCGGCCAATCTTGAAAAAGGATCAGTGGGATGAACGGGATTTCGCCCAAAGCTCGCTCGACATTCCGATTGCAACCGGACCTTACGTTGTTGATAACTTCAGTACAGGGAGATTCCTTGTCTTGCGCAGGAACCCGGAGTACTGGGGACGGGACCTTGCTCTTAACCGCGGGAGGCATAATTTCGACAAAATTCGATACGAATACTTTAGCGACGGTAGCGTGGTCTTCGAGGCATTCAAGGCTGGCCAGATTACGACGTTCAGGGAATGGAACGCTGCTAAATGGGATACTTCATACAATTTTCCGGCAATTCGCAACGGAGAAACCGTCAAGTCAATCATTCCCCACAAACGGCCGTCAGGCATTGAAGGGTTCGTGTTTAACACAAGAACTGAGAAATTTGCCGACTGGCGCGTTCGTGATGCTCTGATTCACGCTTTCAACTTCGAGTTTATAAATAACACGTTGAATGGAGGCATCCAGCCGCGAATTACATCGTATTTTTCCAATTCAGATCTCGCAATGGAAACTGGCCCTGCGACGGGAAAAGTCAGAGAGCTACTCTTGGTTCACGAGGATGCGTTGTTTCCGGGAGCTTTGGATGAGTACTCGCTGCCCGTATCCGACGGCTCGGAGCGAAACAGGGGAAATGTTCAAAAGGCATTGAAAATTCTTGAGACCGCCGGATGGAAAATCGCCAAAGATGGACTTTTGCGCAATGCAGCAGGGGCGGAGTTCACATTCGAAATCTTGCTTCGGCAAGGCTCACAAGACACGTTAGCAATCGCGAACATATTCGCGGAGTCACTGCGGCGGATTGGAATTGATGCCCGGGTCGTGAGCGTGGACAATGCGCAGTATAGAGAGAGGACCAACGTCTATGACTTTGAAATGACTTGGTATCGTAGAGGTATGTCACTGAGCCCGGGCAACGAGCAGCTTCTATATTGGGGTAGCGAGGGAGTTGCGAAGCCTGGAACCCGCAACTGGATGGGTGCTGCAAGTCCAGCTATCGAATCAGCAATCGATTTCATGCTCAAGGCCAAAAATAATGACGACTTTGTTTCAGCGGTGAAAGCGCTAGACAGGTTACTGACGACCGGTCGATACGTCATCCCGACTTGGTATTCGAACCATTCTAGAATTGCGCATCGGAAGGAGTTGCGGTTCCCTAAGCGAATCCCGCTTTACGGCGATTGGCTAGGATTTCAGCCAGATGTTTGGTGGTATGAGGAGTGACAGTTGGGATTTGTCTGAACTCAACGTACGGAGATCGGATTTCGTGGGCAACTAAGAAACCTCTGAATACAGCCTTTTTGGGCGTGGCATTGCGCATCCGCTGCCCGATCGACCCGGCGATGGAGGACATGCTTTACGAGGTGAAGAGCGTCAGGCGCTTTGCCGGGGTGAGTCCGGAGAAGGTTCCGGACGAGACGACGATCCCGACTTCCACCGCCGGCTGGAGCGCCAAGGACTAGGTCGTGTACTCATTGATTTTGATCCAGAGGCGATTGCGGCGAGCAAGTTTCTTGCGAGCTTGTGATAGCGGGTCGCGATGCCTCGGAAGTGTTTGAGCTTGTTGAAGAAACGTTCGACGAGGTTGCGTTGGCGGTACAGGTGATGGGATACGGAGCGCTGCTCCCGGCGAGCGCGACGCCAGTGCCTCGAACAGGCGCTCCACACCCCTTGCTTGGCCTAGGTTGCAGACTGTCGCATGCGACCCGCAGCGTTCCGGAAGGTCGCGCCACGGCGTGCCGGTGCGCAGGATGTGAAAAATCCCGCCGATCGCCCGCCGATCGTCCACCCGCGGCTTGTCAGGCAGCAACGGCGAGATGATCGCCCATTCCGCATCCGCCAGATCGTGCCGACCCTGCATCCTCAAGCTCCCACTGTTTGGAAGATTGAATCACATCAGAGCCGAGAAAATCCCTTTTCCTTTATGAGTACACGACCTAGTGCAGCTGCCGTTCGGGAGATCGGGGATCACCTAGCCGAGGGGGCCTGCTGAAGAAGGGCAACATCGTTGACGCCACCATCATCTCGGTGCCGTTGTCGACCAGGAACAGGAGCAATGCCCGCGATCCGGGATGCACCAAACGGATCGTAAAGCGGGTGTTCGGCTGCGACATGGTTCGCTATCGAGGTCTGGAGAGGAACGTGCAACGGCTTGCGCCGCTTTTGACCACTTGAGAAGCGCCTTAGGACCATCAGATCAACATCGCGCTTCGCAAGGTGAGCGCCCTGATAGATTGAGCGACTAGCGGGGGTTGTCCCGGAGTGATTGGGTCTAGGACACGCCGCTGCGATGCTCGGTGCCACGTGCTTGGCAACCACAGTTAAGAGGAAATCTATCCAGTGTTTCCTCAATTGAATGTCATCACAACCTCTTACAAACCTTTCATTACAACATGCTCAAGGTCGGAAGGTTATATTTCGCAACAGTCTTGCATTGCTCATCGGTTGTCCTGAGTTGCAGGGTGTGCATCCTATCCAGACTCCGCGGCACTATTTGGGCAACTTGCCCTGTGGCGCATAGACGAGTCCTGCTGAAATCACAAGTTTTGCTGCGTCCTCCACTGACATATCAAGGTAAATTATGTCCTTTTCCTCTACGAATAACAAAAATCCGGATGTTGGATTTGGCGTTGTTGGAAGAAAGACGCTGATCATTGTTCCTACTGGCGGAAGTTTTGTTTTGATTTCCTCTCTGGCGTTGTTTGAATAGAACGCGATTGCCCACAGCCCCCTGCGCGGATACTCAATTAAACAAGCACGATCGAACGATGTTTCTGACTTGTTTACAACAGTTTCTGCAATTTGCTTTAAAGCGTTATAGATGGATCGAACAATCGGCATCCGATCAACCAGAATTTCACCGGACCGAAGTATTGTCCGTCCGATTAGCCCTTTCGTGATATAGCCCACGATCACTGTGAAGGTAAGAAAGATAACGACCCCCACGCCGCGAACGTCGGCACCAATGTAGTTCGATGGCTGGAATTTTTCTGGAATCCACGGGAGCACCCACGAATCTATTACCCCGATGGTTGTCCAGACGAGATAGATAGTCATGCCAATTGGTGCCACGACAACCAAGCCAGTCAAAAAATTTGCACGCAGTCCGGCCCAGATTCCGCCCTTCTTCTTTCTAGTTTCGTGAGACGGTTCAGTCGTAGACATCGATAGCTTCCGGATTCAGATGGCATCGCAATTCTAGGAAAATGCTTTTAGATGGAATTTCGTTGACCTCCTATTCTTTCCAGCAGCTGCAAAATGATGGAAAACTGATCAATGTAGCTTGGCTGAGTATGCTACAGCAATTTCTGAAGCAAGCTTGGCATTGTTGCTAACCAGAACCTTATTTGAGGAAATAGATTTTCCATCGGATCGTTCCGCTATTGCGCCTAGTAGAAAGGGCGTGACTGCCTTTCCCGCAACACCCTGCCTCTTGGCTTGGCTCAATGCATCTGCGAGCCAGTAGCGTACGGTTTCAATGGAGATTTCGGCAAATTCAGGGATGGGATTTGCGACAAGCATGCCTCCACGAAGCCCTAGATGTTCCCTTGCCAACTGCGCTTGAATCACCGTTTCAGGATCGTCAAGCCTAAGCGGCGAGCGCATTCCGGATGAGCGAGACCAAAATGCAGGGAAATCATCTTGGCCAAACGTAACAACAGGTACACCAAGAGTTTCAAGTACTTCCAACGTCTTCGGGATATCTAAAATGGCCTTTGCCCCAGACGAGACGACGATGACCGCAGTTTCCGCTAGTTCACGGAGATCTTGGGAAATATCAAAGCTCACTTCAGCACCTCTGTGAACACCCCCGATCCCTCCGGTAGCAAAAACCTTGATTCCCGCGGCCTGTGCGCAAATCATTGTAGCGGACACAGTCGTCGCTCCTGTTTCACCCAACGCGATTGCAGTTGAAAGGTCCGCTCTTGAAAGCTTCCGCACATTTTTTCCAGTGGCAAGAAATTCCAACTCCGGTTCTCCGAGACCAACACGAATTGTGCCTCCGACAACGGCAACGCTTGCCGGGGTTGCATTCGCCCTCGCAACTGTTCTCTCGATTTCGAATGCCGTCTCGAGGTTGTCAGGGTAGGGGAGGCCTTGCGCGACAATGGAAGTTTCCAACGCCACAACAGGTGTCCCGCAGTTAATCGCATCTTTAACTTCAGGCTTGATTTCAACAGGAATGGTCATTGCCTCGATCGCTTGGTTGTGAACTGTTGAGCGTATTCAATGGCAAAATCCAATGCATCGCTTCGATTGAAGCCTCGCTTCTCGGCGGTCATATGTGCCGCGGTGAAGTTGTCTCCTGCTCCCAATACATGCATCCCAGCGGGAATTTTCCCAGGGGTAGCCGTAACCAGGCTAGTGCGGTCGCAGTCGACCACCGCACGGCCAGAATCAGTAACGATAACCCGGCTGAAGCCTAACTCAAGCATGAATTGAGCAGCCGCCCTTGAATTCTTGAAGCAACGAGAACCAAGCTCTTCAGCCTCCTTTTTGTTCAAATACACCGTACAGTTCTGCCGACGCGAAAACGCCATTGCCCTAGCAGCCTTCCTTGGGGACGCAGCCATGAAATTTATCTGAAAACTCTTGAAGGTCGGTTTGTTCGCCAACTCGTTCAAGGCATCAATGCTGAGGTTTCCATCGGCAACCAAAGTCGGACTGGGAATCCAATCAATTATGTCGATGTTGGTCAAACTATGGACTAGACAAACGCTTTCATTCTCCAGCATCCGGCAATCTGAGACCCCCGTGACTTGGTTCATTTCATCTTCGATGAAGACACATCGGTCGGTATGAGCGCTGGGGACTTTGTATATGCATCGGACAGTAAGCCCAGCAGAAGAAACTCGTGCAAGCAACTCTTCTCCTTCCCGGTCATCGCCCACTGCACTGCAAACCAGCGGCGGCGCTCCGAGTGAATTAAGTGCAAGAGAGACATTGAGCGCGACACCCCCCGGAATTTGTAATACCTCGCCGGGAACGTCATCGCCTTTTCGAAGTTTAGCTGAAATTCGTCCAACACTGTCCCAATGCACTGAACCAACACACACGAATTCGAATTTTGTCCTTTCTTCTGGCACTACCGTCCCCTGTCAGTTATCTTGCAAGGTAATAAATTCGCAACCTGCGTAAAATTCGCAACAACTCCCTGTCAATCGTTCCTTCGCTTCATTTAGGGAACGAAGAATCGATTTGTCAGTTTCAGACTTTTACTGTACCCGCTAGAAAAATTTCACAGGTGGGATTTGGGCTCTGTGGGCAAAAGCTGCCCAGGGCCGCCGGTTGGATGAATATCTAAAAACCCGCCGAGGCACAAACCGGAAAGGATAACACATGGCGCTCCCTGAATTTACACTCCGACAACTGCTGGAAGCTGGCGTGCATTTTGGTCACCAAACTCATCGCTGGAATCCATTGATGAGTGAGTACATACACAGCAAGAAAAACGGCATTCACATCATTGATCTCACGCAGACAGTCCCGCTGCTAGACGCGGCGCTTGGCGCGATAGCGCAGACAGTTTCAAAAGGTGGTAACGTTCTTTTTGTGGGCACAAAAAGGCAGGCCCAAAAACCGATTGCTAATGCGGCTGAACGATGTGCCCAGTTCTTCATCAACCACAGATGGTTGGGCGGGACACTGACGAACTGGCAGACTGTTTCCAATTCGATCAAGCGCCTTGATTCCATTGACGAAGAACTCAAGGAGGGCGCGGAAGGCCTGACAAAGAAAGAACGTTTGGGGTTGGAGCGAGAGCAATCGAAACTTCAGGCCTCACTAGGCGGAATTCGTGAAATGGGCGGCGTTCCTGACATTCTTTTCGTCATTGACGTCAAAAAAGAGTCCCTCGCCATTGCGGAAGCGAAGAAGTTGGGGATTCCAGTGGTTGCGGTTGTTGATACAAATTGCTCGCCTGATGGAGCGACTTTCATAATTCCGGGGAATGACGATGCATCTCGCGCGATCACGCTCTACTGCGATCTGATTGCCCGTGCCGCACTTGAAGGAACCGCGACCCAAATGGGTGCAGCTGGCGTTGACATTGGGGAATTGGCCGAAACGCTTGGTGAAAAGAGTGCTGAAGAGGAAGCACCGGGGATTGGCGTGTCCGAAGCTGATGGCAGCGCAGAGAGTTTGTCGGAAACCGAGTCAGAATTGGGTAGAACTTCGATGGGTGAGGAGTTGATAGGGGAGAGGCCGGAATCCAACAACAGTAGTGCAGAAAATGATGTTGCCAAAAATACTGTCCGGTAGTGATGCCAACAGTGAGGCGAGTCACGCTAGACTTTCGAGCAAGGCGATGGAACAAGCCCCGGAACAACCAAAGTTTCTGCTGGCCAAGATAGTTCTGAAAGGGAGAACACCGTGGTTAGGGACAAAGTTTGACCAGGAAGCATTGTTTTAATGAAATGCTGAAAGCAAAATAACTTCCGAATCAATTAGCCACAAACTGGAGAGCAACAATGGCCATAGCGGCATCGTTGGTTAAGGAACTGCGCGAAAAGTCAGGCGCAGGAATAATGGACGCCAAACATGCTTTGACCGAAAACAATGGAGACATTCAAAAAGCAATTGACTGGCTTCGAGTCAAAGGAATTGCAAAAGCTGCCGGAAAATCGGGTCGCGCCACACGTGAAGGCATGATTGGGATTCTTTTAGCGAACGGGGCAGGGGTGGCAGTAGAGGTCAACTCTGAGACCGACTTTGTTGCTAGGAACGCTGAGTTTTGCAAATTGGTGCGACGCATCACCGAAAAAGCACTTAAGCAAGACAACGTGGAAGCGTTGCTGGAGTCCAGCTTGGATGACGGGACAGTTCAGGAAGCCGTTACGGAAAAGATCGCGAAGCTGGGAGAGAACCTGACCGTCCGCAGAATGCAAAAGGTAAGCGGGGAATCAATCTCTTGCTACATTCATAATTCTGTCGGGGAAGGGGTCGGCAAGATAGGCGTTCTCGTTGCGTTTCGAGGTGTTGCTGGAGAAACAGGCGAAGAAATAGCAATGCATGTAGCGGCTGCGACGCCTGTCTCACTTTCAGAGGATAATGTCCCTGAGGAGATTGTAGAACGCGAGCGTCAAATTCTTGTCCAGAAGGCTGGTGGAAAGCCGCCTGCAGTAATAGAGAAAATCGTCGCAGGAGGACTCAAGAAATTTTATTCCGAATCGACACTCCTGAATCAGAAATTTGTGATGGATACCGACAAAACAGTGGCACGAGTTGCTGAAGAGGCGGGAATTGTAGTTCTCGACTTTATTCGGTTTGAAGTCGGTGAGAACTTGTAGCGCCCGCAGGGAGAATCGGGTCCGTCCCAGTTCACGCAGATCAGGCACGGACATATTTGAGTTTAGGCAATGCGACCGCAGGACGCGCCGCGAGATCTTTCCGGAGCGGATGGACGGCTGAATCACTTGGGTGCGCCTGGAGACAGACCTGCATTTGCCGATGCTGTTGCGTGTGCATTGCGTTCAGTTGTTCTGCAATCCGGCGATTCGGCGATGGAGGACCTGCTTGCGAGGCCGAGAGCGTCCGGTGCCTTGCCGGGGTTAGTCCGAAGAAGGTTCCGGACGAGACGACAGTCCAGACTTCCGTCGCCGGCTGGAGCGCCGCGGACTGGCGCAGCCAACGTCATGACCCGACGCCTCCGGACCGGCTCCTGCACGACGAGGAGAAACAGGTTTGGGCTACCGACCGGCGTAGGTAGTTTCCGCAGCAAACCCTAAAAAACCTCTCCAAATCAGAGGTTCCCTGAACCCATATTGTATTCACAAGACCGTTGCGAAAGCGGGCATTTCGCTCTGCATTGCGACCTTCGGAACTGGATGCGCGGGCTGGCGGTTGCCGATGGGGACTGCAGAACCTTCTGGCAGAGCGGCAGGTACCTGTGGGTGTGGTTTTAAGGCCTCGAGGCGCCGCAATGGATCACGACCGCGAAGCACGAAGCGACGCTTCAGGGTGGCGGACCGGGAACTGCTGCTAGGCGCTACCTGTTCATCAGGGTGTTCCCCTTTCTTGAGGCGCTGTCCTGTGCCACGTGCTCGGCCTCCGCCGTCATGAAGGAATCCATCGGTCTCTCCGCAAACAGCTTTTCCAGAAAGTCGCCTCCTTCAACCGCTCCCAAAACAGCTAGATCGTCTTGGCGTCGAGGATCTGTCTAGCGGTCTTGGGTTGAGGAAGGTATTGTTGAACAGCGGACGCCAGTCACTCAACCATTTTGTTTGCTCCGATTTTCGCGACCAATCCATCTAGTGCCAAGATATAACCGGTTGCTCCAAAACCGAATATCACGCCCGCTGCGCCGAAGGACACAAATGACTTCTTGCGGTATTCCTCGCGTTTGTGGATGTTGGAAAGGTGTACTTCGACCACAGGAACGTCAACTGCCAGCACGGCATCCAACAAAGCAACCGAGGTATGGCTGTAGGCAGCTGGGTTAAGCACGATTCCCTGAAATCTGGCTCCACCGTCGTGGATATGTTCAAGCATCTCACCTTCATGGTTCGTCTGAATGAAATCGATTTCGACGTTTAGTTCCGTAGCTCGTGTTTCGCAGAGCCTCTTGATCTGTTCCAAAGAATGTGAGCCGTAGATGATTGGTTCACGTGAACCAAGGAGATTGAGGTTTGGTCCATTGAGGATTAGTATTTTCGTTTGATTTGAATGCATTGGTTGAGCTTTCGGTGAAAGTGCTGATTGCCTGAAATAAAGATCATGGTTGGTAGTCCGTATGCGAGCTTAGAGCTAACTACATTAGGGTGACAAACCGTTCAAACAAGAACGGAGGCCGATGATGTGAAAGCCCGACATTCATTACATCAAGTGCAATTAAACCATTGCTAAGAAGTCGATCTTACATTTAACATAATATATATTATCGGACATTTTACGATCGCTCGGACAAAAAACACCCTGCGAAACCCGAGTTATGGATAAGCTCTGTTTTCTTTTGGAATGCACCGAATGGCGTCTGGCACGACGATTTTGCCGATTTTGACCTTTGGCTGCGCCAGAATATAGGCAGCCAGACATGACAGGATATGAACGAAGGCATTTGTTGGGGACCGGTGTCGTGTGCGTTCCAATCCCATGCTTGATTTCAGTTTATCGAACAGCGTTTCAATGATGAACCGCTTCCGCAACATGATTTTGTCCGGAATGGGCAGAGGAAAGTTTTTCATGTTGCGGCGAATGCCAGTGATCAGGTGCAGGCCCTGTTGCCGCAAACGCTGGAAAAGCGGCTTCGAAATGCAGCCTTTATCGCCGAACGCCTTGCCTTTCAACTCGGCAATCATGGTCTCAAGCGGCTTGCGGTCGTCGGTGTTTCCAGGCGTGATCTTGACGGCCATGACCTGACCCTTGTCGTTGATGACCAGATGCAGCTTGAACCCGAAAAACCACCCCATGGTGCTTCGGCCCCGTTTGGCCAGTCCCTTGAAGACCTTGTTCCGGTTGATCCGTGCGTTGTGGCAGACAGCGAGCTTGGCGCTGTCCACAAAACAGATTCCGGTCACCGCGAAAGCATTGCATCAAGATGCAAAACGGAACCAGCAAGCGCGGCATCAGAGCGACAAACCGTCCGCAGCTCGGCAGGTCTCCAAAGCAGTCGCGATATTTCCGCTCCACGCCATGGAACCGGAAAGCCTTGAAATTCTTGAAGGGCGAGAGATGAAACAACACCATGATGAATAGCCTTTCACTGAGCGAGAGCTTGCCCGAGCGCGAGCGCTGGCGGCCTGTGCCGATCAGCCGATGCCGCTCCCATTCTTCAAAGGTCTTTGCAAAGTCGTCGAGACAACAGAACAGTGCGATGACAGAGGTGCTCATTGAGGGGATCCCATCCGTTGATTTTGGTTGCGGATACAGAATCAGGCCACGCCCGATTCGGGAACCCCCTCACCCCTCTTATCCAGAATTGGGGTTAGGTAGCCAGACATGACAGGATATGAACGAAGGCATTTGTTGGGGATCGGTGTCGTGTGCGTTCCAATCCCATGCTCGATTTCAGTTTATCGAACAGCGTTTCAATGATGAACCGCTTCCGCAACATGATTTGGTCCAGAATGGGCAGAGGAAAGTTTTTCATGTTGCGGCGAATGCCAGTGATCAGGTGCAGGCCCTGTTGCCGCAAACGCTGGAAAAGCGGCTTCGGAATGCAGCCTTTGTCGCCGAACGCCTTGCCTTCAAACTCGGCAATCATGGTCTCAAGCGGCTTGCGGTCGTCGGTGTTTCCAGGCGTGATCTTGACGGCCATGACCTGACCCTTGTCGTTGATGACCAGATGCAGCTTGAACCCGAAAAACCACCCCATGGCGCTGCGGCCCCGCTTGGCCAGTCCCTTGAAGACCTTGTTCCGGTTGATCCGTGCGTTGTGGCAGACAGCGAGCTTGGCGCTGTCCACAAAACAGATTCCGCTCACCGCGAAAGCATTGCATCAAGATGCAAAACGGAACCGGCAAGCGCGGCATCAGGGCGACAAACCGTCCGCAGCTTGGCAGGTCTCCAAAGCGGTCGCGATGTTTCCGCTCCACGCCATGGAACCGGAAAGCCTTGAAATGCTTGAAGGGCGAGAGATGAAACAGCACCATGATGAAGAGCCTTTCACTGAGCGAGAGCTTGCCCGAGCGCGAGCGCTGGCGGCCTGTGCCGATCAGCCGATGCCGCTCCCATTCTTCAAAGGCCTTTGCAAAGTCGTCGAGACAGCAGAACAGTGCGATGATGGAGGTGTTCATTGAGGGGATCTCATCCGTTGATTTTGGTTGCGGATACAGAATCAGGCCACGCCCGATTTGGGAACCCCCTCACCCCTCTTATCCAGAATTGGGGTTGCGAAAGTTGAATGCCTAGGTGGACCAGCCGTCTGGCGGCGGTTCTCGGTCCGGTACGCCTGTGTTGGGATGCGCGGGTTGCGATGTCGATCTTGATGATCCGGGGCGTTTCCGCGAGGCCACGGGCACTTGCTGTCGGACCTAGTAAGCTTGAGCGTGAACCGCGAACTGAAGGTACGCCGACTTCATGCCGTTTTGTGACAAGTCAGTTCTCTGGGGAAATTCATGCATCAATCCCGAGTCACGACTTTGCCGGATGGCTAAAGTTCAAAATACAAGTGACCTAGCCTAACGAGTAACCAGCACCGCGAACAGTTCGGAATGGGTCATCGCCGCCGTAAGTGCGCAAAGACCTGCGAAGCCGACCGATATGAACATCTACTGTTCGATCGCCAACATATATTCCCCTACCCCAAACACGCTCCAATAGCTGGTCACGTGACCAAACTCGCCTTGGTTTCTCAAGAAACGTGGCAAGCAGGCGAAATTCTGTTGGTCCCAACTTGACCGGCTTACCGTTCCTGAAAACGCGATGCTCCTCTGTATTCAAAACAATGTCTTTGTATACAAGGGTTTGGCCAGCAGCCGACGGTCGAATGCGGCGGAGGTGCACACGAAGTCGCGCAAGCAACTCGGAAATCGAATATGGCTTCAGCACGTAATCGTCAGCTCCGGATTCAAGCCCCTTTACGCGGTCCTCTTCTTCAGTACGAGCGGATAAGATGATCACAGGCGTGCACTTATGTATTTCGTTCATTTTGATACGTCTGCAGACCTCAATCCCGGATACGCGAGGCAACATCCAGTCGAGAAGCACAATATCCGGTTCATAGTCCTGCAACAGCTGGAGTGCCTCTTTTCCGTCTTCCGCACGAAGAACTTGGTATCCATCCTGTTCGACATTGTATGCAAGCATTTCCAGTTGAGAAGGATCATCCTCGACAATGAGAACTGTCACAGCTAGTTTGTTCATGGCTTGCACTTATCGTTGCTCGTGAAAACTTCTAGACGTTGGTCCTGATATGGGGTTTGGTCATCTTTGGGGCGAACTTGTTCAGGGAGGGAACCTGTAACAAGGAATATCACCTGTTCGGCTATGCTGGTGGCATGATCCCCTATCCTTTCAAGATTCTTGGCGATAAACAGATAGTGCATAGCCGGAGTTATGCTTCGCTGATCCTCCATCATGTGGGTCAAGAACTCACGGAATAAGGCATTGTACATTTGATCCACATCCTCATCGCGCTGTATTACATTGGCCGCTTTCGTTGCATCTCGGCGGATAAACGAGTCTAGAGCGTCTTTCGTCAATTGTTTAACGGTCTTGGACATCTGCTTGAGAGAGCCGTTTGACGGGCCAAGTGGAGGGGATTGAACAATTACGGATGTGCGCTTCGCCATGTTCTTGGCATAGTCCCCCATTCGCTCGAGGTTCGAGGAAATTTTCATCACGGCGACAATCGTTCGAAGATCCTGCGCTTGAGGTTGGCGGCGCGAAAGCATGTTTACGGCCTCCACATTAACGCTCTCCTCGATCTTGTCTATTGCCGAGTCATTTTCCACAACCTGCTCCGAAAGTTCGGTGTCACGGATGCGAAGCGCCGTCGACGATTTTTGAATTGCCTGTTCGACAAGTCCTCCCATCGTCATAATCAGAGTGTGAATGTGTTCAAGCTCTTCGTCGAACGCGGCATGAATATGCTTTCTGTCGATCATGGCGTTTGGTCCTTCTACCCAATTCGCCCTGTAATGTAACTTTCGGTTCGCTCATCCTGAGGTGCTGTGAATATGAATGGCGTGTCATTGAATTCCACAAGATTGCCAAGATGGAAAAACGCCGTCTTTTGGCTCACTCGCGCAGCCTGTTGCATTGAGTGTGTAACAATTACGACAGTATAGCTCTCTCGGAGATGATCGATCAGGTCTTCGATCTGCGATGTGGCAATGGGGTCTAATGAAGAACATGGTTCGTCCATTAGCAGGACCTCTGGTTTCGTCGCAACGGCCCGCGCAATGCACAGCCGTTGTTGCTGGCCGCCAGAGAGACCGGTCCCTGGCATCCGGAGTCTGTCCTTGACTTCATCCCAAAGAGCCGAACTTCGAAGAGCAGATTCCACGATTTCGTCGAGTTCCGCCCGAGTTGCGGCCAAGCCGTGGATACGCGGCCCGTACGCAACATTGTCGTAGATCGATTTTGGGAAAGGGTTTGGCTTTTGGAAAACCATTCCCACTCGTGCACGCAATTGTACCGGATCAATTGACCGACGGTGGATGTCTTCACCGTCTAACTCAATCCGTCCCTCCACCCTGCAATGGTCAATGGTGTCGTTCATTCGGTTAAGGCAACGCAAGAACGTTGACTTTCCGCATCCCGAGGGTCCGATGAACGCGGTAACGGTATGATCGAGAATTTCCATTGAAACGTCTTGCAGAGCACGCACATCAGAATAGTAGACATTTACGTCTTTCGCAGTGACTTTTACGGCAGACAACGTAGAATCTAGATCAACTGCCTCCGGCGAACCTTGAGTGTTGTCTGACATTCCGTTTGTTCCATTTGCATTCATATAACTTCAATTCGAAGCATTATTTGACTGGAATGAAATTTGCACATCAGTTTTATGAAAATTTCATTTCGAAACAATTCGTTTAAGAAATGCCCTCTCCTCAGGTGCTCGGTGATTGAGTCTGTAGCGGAACCATCACTGAAAAGTTGCTTCCGACCCCCAACTGACTGGCAATTGCGATGCGCCCACGGTGCCTATTGACGATATGCTTCACGATTGCGAGACCGAGGCCGGTACCGCCGACTTCGCGGGAGCGATGCTTATCTACACGGTAGAATCTTTCCGTTAACCTAGGCAGATGGACCGCATCAATTCCATCGCCTTGGTCGGTGACCTCGACGCAAGCTACAGGACCTAGAATTTCATCTATATTGTGTTTGATCAAGCAGTTGACCATAACCGTTCCATTCTCCGACCCGTACTTCAGTGCGTTCTCTATTAGATTATGAAAGACTTGAGTCAGCTGACCCAAGTCCCCGGATACGATAAGGCCGTTTTCCTTTCCAACCAACTCGATACTTGAGCCACTTCGATCTGCAATAGGACGAAGGACAGAGATTGTATTTCTGACTACATCGCAGACATCCACAGTGTCCTTTGGCCGAATTCGCTCGTCCGCCTCAAGTTTGGAAAGCGACAGCAAGTCGCTTACAAGCCGTTCCATGCGTGCTGCTTCATTCTCCATAATCTGGAGGAAGCGCGAGCGTGCCCCTTTGTCTTCGCTAGCTTCACCCTTGAGCGTTTCGATGAAACCTGTAAGCGTCGTGAGTGGCGAGCGCAGTTCGTGGCTGACATTTGCAACGAATTCCCTTCGGATTTGCTCGGCATCGTTTACGTGACTTACATCGGTCATTGAAATGACCAACCATTCGGTCCTGATTCTAGGGAGATCAATAGGACTGACCGAAAACCTGAAGGTCGAATCGAACTTGCCATCTGAAAATAGGATTTTTGTTTCCGCACTCCTTCCCTCCTCCTTCGCTTTACGAATACAGGCGAGCGCTTCAGGTTGTCTGGTTAGTGCGTAGAAGGACTCGTTGAATAGCCTGAGTCCAAATTGCTCCTCGGTGGCAGTGTTTGCATGCAGGATTCGCAGGTCTGGACCAACAATGATTACCGGGTCTGGAAGCCCGTCCAATATATTTTTAAAACCTTCATCCACCGGGGCATTCTTCAAAGTTTCTTTTGTGTGTGCAAGTAGCTTAAAGTGCTTCGCTCCCATTTCTCGTTCGGCGGTGCGAACCATGCCGAGTGGGGCGTCGTCTACCGAAAGGCTCCGCAGCTTTCGCCGGTCTTAAACTGAAACTCGTATACCGTGGCGCACCCGAGAGGATTCGAACCTCTGGCCTCTGCCTTCGGAGGGCAGCGCTCTATCCAGCTGAGCTACGGGTGCGATGACCCCATAGCGAATAGGTAAAAGCCCAAGCAAATGCAACTGGGGATGTTATGCAAACAGGCCGTAGCAAACTTCCAAGCCCTCAATGAGTTTATCGACCTCTTCTCTAGTGCTGTACATGGCGAATGAGGCGCGGCAGGAAGCGGTAATTCCATAAAAGTCCATAAGCGGTTGCGCACAGTGGTGTCCAGCACGTACAGCGATTCCTTGCTGGTCGAGCACGGTGGATACATCATGCGGGTGAGCTGGCCCGACTAGGTTGAACGAAAATATTGCACCCTTGCTAAGGGTCTCGCCCTGCACCATAAGCCAGTTCTTCTCGGAGAGCCTGCACGACGCGTAATCACGCAGTTCAGCCTCATAATCTGCGATTTTGTCCATTCCGACACTAGAGATGTAGTCCAGAGCTTCACCGAGGCCGATCATTTGAACTATAGGTGGCGTTCCAGATTCAAACTTGAGCGGCGGTTGGGCATAAGCAACGTTATCTCGGGTGACTTCACGGATCATGTCGCCCCCTCCCATGAATGGCTGCATTTCAACCAAGCGTTGGCGCCGTATGTAAATCGCTCCTGAAGCGGTAGGCCCGTAGAGCTTGTGTCCCGTGATGGGGTAAAAATCCACGCCTAGCTCTCTAACGTCAACTGGCCCGTGGACGGCGGCTTGGGAGCCATCGGCGAGCACTGGCACTCCGTGCTCGTGTGCGGCGTTGCAAATTGTTCGGATGTCAACCTTGGTGCCTAGCACATTTGACATGTGCGTTACCGCAACCAGTTTGGTTTTCGGGCCGATTCGCTCGATGATCTTTCCGCTGTCAAGATATCCCGATTTGTCCGGTTCAACCCAAACGAGCGAAATCCCTTGACGCTCGCGCAAAAAGTGCCAAGGAACAATATTCGCGTGATGCTCCATAGCCGTGAGAACGATTTCATCCCCTTCCGCCATCCGCGGCATCGCCCAACTGTATGCAACGAGATTGATCCCTTCAGTCGTTCCTGTCGTATAAAGGATTTCGTCGTCATGCTCGGCGTTGAGAAGTTCCTTTATCTTCTCACGAACCTCTTCGTATTTTTCGGTGGCCAGACTTGAAAGGTGATGCAAACCGCGGTGTACATTGGCGTATTCGCTCGAATACGCCCTGTTGACCGCGTCAATCACACGCTTTGGTTTTTGTGCGGACGCGGCGCTGTCAAGATAAACGAGAGGTTTTCCATTAACATCAATGTCAAGTATCGGAAAATCTTTTCTAATCTCGTGAACGTTGTACACTGTCTGCCTCAATTGGGTACGACGAAAATGACCAGATTTACCAAACCAATGCCCAAAAGAAACATCGCGACGACTGTTCCAACAAGAACTTTGAACTTGGATCTGAATCCGTGCAGTGCCGTCACGAAATTGATAAAAAGCCAGAAGAAAAGCGCGAGCGAGACCGCAGCCAAAATTCCGCCGAACATGGGAAGAGCAAAAGTGCCTACCATTTGAATTATCTGAACGAGCAACATTACGAAATGGAGCCATACCATAAGAATCAGGGTATCCTTGAATCCGCCGGTTCCTCCTACCAAGCGTCCGACCAGGAATGTCGCGCCCGTCAATGCAATCAGAACCGCGCCCTGAAAAAGCGCAAGGTAGAAGGGAAAATGGAGTGATACGGCGAAGATTATTCCATTCTCGCCTTCCGGCAGTGGAACGAGGGCGCTGAATGCTTGAGCTGCTATCGCAGAAAGCACGACCACGAGGATTGCCATTTCGACAACGGTGCGGATTGGATAGTCTCGCTGCAGGACGTCAGCCGCACCTTGCACCGGATACAAGATCGATTTTCTTGCGAGAGACAGCACGTTCTTCAACATGAAATTGTGGTGGTACCTGTTGTGGAAATTAAAATCTGCCGTTGTTTCGGACATTCAATGGCCGCACACGCCACGGCAAGGCGAACTTGTCTGTGTGCAAGGCAGCCTAGCGTCAGTTGAACGAACGGGAAGATGCGAAAAGACATGATGTTCGAAGACCAGCGGCGAATATTCAGTTCGCTCTGCATGATATGTATAATCCAATCATCCAAAACAAGATGAGCATTCCCAAGTTGAACCAGGACAATGCTGCATGAAGGTCTGTACGGCCGAAGAAACCTTCGATTAATCCCACAAGCAACGCAAGCGGTGCAGTTGCAAGCGATGCCCAAAACAGCGAAATTCTTGAATGTAGCCAACTGACGCGCCAACCTAGCGGCACAAGGAGAATTCGCGTCGCGGCTGCCAAGAAGTACAAGGCGAGCGGCAGAAGAATCATTACGCCGAGAATCGCGCCGGATATCCCAGCAATCAGTGGAATATTGTCCCGATGTGCCAAGTGCTCCTGTATCAGGCGTGGGATACCTGCGGCAACATAAATTGTGCAAGCTGCAAACAGATAGGCCAGTGCCCGCCTCTCGCTTGGATATCGCGTAAGCTTGCCCTCTATTACACGGCACGGATGTCGATATGTCTGCAGAATGTCCGTCAGCCTTGAGTTCATCGACGTCGCGCGAGCCAGTCCTTCAGCAGGCTCTTCAAGTCTTCGGCAAATCGCTTGTCCTCGATTTCCTCGATCGCGTCCATTAAAAACGCTAGTGAAAGCATGTCGTTTGCCTCCCCTTCGGGTACTCCACGCGACCGTAGATAGAAGAGTGCGTCAGCGTCCGCGCCACCGCATGTTGAGCCGTGCGAGCATGCAACGTCATCGGCGTATATCTCAAGTTCAGGCTTGGCCAGGAACTGGCTGTCCTCGTCAAGAAGCAACGCCTGGGATTTTTGGTAGCCATCTGTTTTCTGCGCTCCGGGCTTAACAAGGATCTTTCCCTGAAACACTCCCTTTGCACCGTTTCGCAACACTTTCTTGAACACCTGACGACTTTTGCAACCCAAAGCTTCGTGGGTCACAAAAACAGTGTCATCATGGTGAAAGCTTCCATCCCCAACAGCCGCTCCGGACATTTGCGCTCGCCCCTCTTCTCCAGCTAGTTCCACTACGCACTCGTTTCGAGTCAGGGCCCCGTTCGCGGTAAGCGTGAAAGTGTTTAATTGGCTGCGGGAGTTCAGTTTTGCAAAAATGTGGGTTACCGCCCTTCTCAATTGGTCGCGACCTTGTACTTGAACATGATGGAATGCGCCGCCATCCGCAATTTCAACCTCAATCACCTTGTTCATTCTAGCGGCAGCAGATCCTGTCTCGAGCAGAGTCAAACTGGCATTTTTCTCAATCTTGAAGCAATGGCGAATTCCGATGTCGGCGTTCTCGGAGTTCCGCATATAGTGGATTGCTAGTGGTTTGGGTGCGCATGTTGTAGCTTTCACGGCCAATCCCGCTCTTGCAACGATGGTGTTGATCAGCGAAAAAGGCCGAGCGACAGGCGTCTGCCCGCGTCGCTCCAAATGCCCGAACACCTCCGAACACCAATGAGTCGGAGCAGCAATTGCATTCGCGATTTCGCAAATTTCCAACCCGTTCAGCTCGAGCGCATCCGACTGATCGTAATCGATCTCCCCGTCAACGCAATAGACTTTAAGCCTGTCGATTTCACTGAATGTCGGCTTCTTTTCAGATTCGGTCAATGGAGCCGGAATTGGCTCTGTTGCGAAAAGTGTGCTGGCGTCCGTGAATTTCCAGTATTCGCTCCGTCTCGTCGGAACCCCGGTTGCCTTCAGTTCCGCATGTGCCCGTCTACGCACGGACTCATACCAATCTGATCCAGCAATATCCAATTCCCCATGCAAAATCGCTGTCGACAGGCTAACATTCGCTGGCTTCAACAGTCTTGAATCATTTTTAAGCATATGTGCCATCACGCGCCTTCCACCACGATATGGCCATATCCGCGCTCCTCCACTTCCATCGCGAGTTCCGGGCCACCTGTTTGCACGATTTTTCCACCAGCCATTACATGGACGACATCGGGAACAATGTAATTCAAAAGCCTTTGATAATGGGTAATCACTATTATTGCGCGGTTCTTTCCGCGAATTGCATTCACGCCTCCCGCAACTTGTCTCATCGCATCTATGTCCAAACCAGAATCAGTTTCATCAAGAATGCACATCCTAGGCTCAAGCACGGCCATCTGAAGAATTTCATTGCGTTTCTTTTCCCCACCCGAAAAACCGTAATTCACCGGACGCTGAAGCAGGTCCGTCCCGATGTCCAGTGCCTTGGCTTTCTCGCGAACGAGTTTCAGGAATGCAGCAGCCGACATTTCTTCTTCGCCACGTGCCTTTCGCTGCGAATTGAGCGCGGTCCTCAAAAAAGTCATGTTTCCGACTCCTGGAATTTCAACTGGATACTGGAATGCAAGAAACAGGCCTGCGGCGGCACGCGCTTCCGGCTCCATTTCGAGAAGATTCATGCCGTCGAGTTCGACAAAGCCCTCCGTTATCTCGTATCCGCCTCGACCAGCGAGGATATACGAGAGTGTGGACTTTCCAGAGCCATTTGGCCCCATCACTGCATGTACGTTTCCTGCATCAACCGACAAATTAACGCCAGTCAGAATCGGTTTTTCTTCTTTTTCAAGATTGGCGTGTAAATTGTTGATCGAAAGCATAAAAGTTCCTCTTGTGTCAGTTCCGAAGTTGCAGAATTGCGTTAAGAATCGTTGTCAGCAATATTTGTATTCTCGAAACGCTCGCGCCAATATTGCCAACGCAGCAGCCAGATTGAGCAGTCCCGCGCTCCTTACAGGTTCTCGCCGTCGTAGTACGAAAGTGAGCTTTCGAGACGGCCGATGAAGCGTAAATGCGCGTTCATGAAATCGGGTCCCGGCTTGATGGCGAGAGCCGCAAATTTGTCGCTGTCAGGGTATTCCACGATATCAGGGTCTTGCAATGTTGATATCGCGAGATATCGTAGCTTTCCTTCGCCAGTATTGATCAATTGATGTGCGGTATCGGGCCCGCCTCGAGGACCGCCACAAATGTCACCTTCCCTTATTGGGTGCTCATCCGTGCCAATCCGGTAGGTTCCTTCGCCCTCAAGGATCACGAACATTTCATCGTTGCCGAGATGGTTGTGAAAAGGAAAGGCTCTCCTTCCAGGCTCTACGCAAACGTAGTTGCACCCGAGTCCTTTCAGTCCAAGCTGGCTTCCGATTCGCGAAACCACGGCCCCAAACCGTTCCGACCCTTTGGGCGACATATCGAAACCTGGCGCGTTTTCAATATTGACAATCGATTTGCTCATTGCACTCTCATTTAAACTTCCGAAGGTTATGTTGCGAGCCGCGTTGGCTAAGGGCTAAGATTCAAGCTGATAGGTTTTCGAGGGAGACGACCATCAGCCGACTGATCCCTCAAGTGAAATCGCGACTAGTTGCTGGGCTTCCATGGCGAATTCCATTGGCAGGGACTGAAGAACCTCACGGCAGAAACCGTTCACGACTAGGGCCACGGCCTCCTCATCGTCCATTCCGCGTTGATGGCAGTAAAAGAGCTGATCTTCGTCAACCTTGGAGGTTGTCGCTTCATGCTCCACGCGGGAGGAATTGTTCTTGACTTCGATGTAGGGCACCGTATGCGCACCGCAGCTTTCACCGATTAGAAGGCTATCGCACTGGGTGTGGTTTCTGCAGTTTTTGGCTTTTGGATGAACGGAGACCAGTCCACGGTACGTATTCTGGGCCCGTCCGGCAGATATTCCCTTGGATACAATGCGGGAACGCGAGTCTCGGCCAAGGTGCACCATTTTTGTTCCGGTGTCCGCCTGCTGATAGTTGTTCGTGATCGCAATTGAGTAAAATTCTCCTTGAGACTCGGCTCCTCGGAGAATGCAAGAAGGATACTTCCAAGTGACGGCGGATCCGGTCTCCACCTGAGTCCACATCACGCGAGAACGGTCGCCACGGCAGTCAGCACGCTTGGTCACGAAGTTGAAGATTCCTCCGTTGCCTTGTTTGTCTCCAGGGAACCAGTTTTGGACCGTGGAATACTTGATCTCCGCATCCTCCAGCGCGACAAGCTCTACAACGGCGGCATGCAATTGCGTTGTGTCCCTCTGCGGTGCCGTGCAACCCTCCAGATAGCTTACGTATGCGCCCTTGTCTGCGATTATCAACGTGCGTTCAAATTGGCCGGTGTCTTGAGCGTTGATTCTGAAATATGTTGACAATTCCATTGGGCAACGGGTGCCGGGGGGCACATAGACGAATGATCCGTCCGAAAAGACGGCGGAGTTCAGTGTCGCGAAATAGTTGTCCGTGATCGGTACGACCGTTCCAAGGTATTTCCTGATTAAATCGGGATGCTCCCGTACCGCCTCGGAAATAGAGCAAAAAATTACACCTGCCTTGCGCAGTTCCTTCTGGAATGTTGTTCCAACGGAAACTGAATCGAATACCGCGTCAACGGCAACCCGCCGTGCAGCAGCGGGCGTGGAATCGGCACCCTCTACCCCAGCCAGAATCATTTGCTCCTTGAGGGGAATTCCGAGCTTCTCGTACGTGGCAAGCAACTTCGGATCAACCTCGTCAAGCGATTTCGGTCGAGACTCCATGCTTTTCGGTTTCGCGTAGTAGTATTGATTTTGGTAGTCGATCGATGGATACGAGACCATCGCCCAAGTTGGCTCGGTCAAGGTTCGCCAACGGGAGAAAGCCTGCAGCCGCCAATCTGTCATCCAGTCGGGCTCATCGTTTTTCTCTGAAATGAGGCGAACGATTCCGTCGCTGATCCCTTTGGGAGCGTATTCCATTTCAATGTCGGTAGCCCACCCGTGTTGGTACCGGTCCGCCATCGATTTGACAGTTTCGATGGTTTCGGCATCCACGCCCTCTCGATGTTTCACTGTCTCGGCCATTGTCAAGTTCCCATTTCCAAGGCTTCCTGTAAGCTAGTTTGAGTCGAAGATTGTACCTTTGCAACTTTTGGACGGGACCGTGCACACAGATATTTTTTAAGCCAAGTGTCTGCAAAATCAACAACTTGTTTTTCAGTTGTGCTTGGTCCGATCGAGACTCTGATGGCACATGAGGCCACAGAGTCTTTCACTCCAAGTGCACTGAAAACATGGCTGGTTTTGGCCTTGCCGGATGAACACGCAGATCCTGCGGAAAGCGAAAATCCTTCCAAATCCATTTGAATTACCTGCGTCTCTCCTTTCCAACCTACTGCCGCAAGGCATGACGTGTTTGGCAATCTTGGTGAATCCTGCCCGAAAAAGACCACGCCATCTGTGTTTGTTGACAGTATTTCCTCAAGCAAATCTCTGAGTTTCCCCACTTTGTCCCAAACGCCGTTTGCAACCTCCTTTGCAGCTGCGACGGCCGCTGCACCGAAGCCGGCTATGCCAATTGTATTTTCAGTTCCTGAGCGGTGGCCGAATTCTTGCCCGCCGCCTTGCAGTTTTGGATCGATCTCAAATCCGGGACGAAGAACAAGTGCCCCAACACCCTTGGGACCACCAGCCTTGTGTGCGGACACAAAAGCCATTTCCGCTTTTCTGATTTGGTGTTCGATAGGCACTTTCCCAAATGCTTGGGTCGCATCTGTCGCCAATAATCCCGCGGGCAATTCCTGCAGAATACCAGTTACGCTGTTGGCTATTTGCAGGGTGCTTTCAGGGGGCTTCGCCACCCTTACCGACCCGTCGCGAGCAACCGGTAACACAGCGTGAGTCCAAGCAAGTACGGATTCGTGTTCCATAGGAGCAGACTTTGCGCTGCGGTACGCAAGTGCCAATGCAGCGGCTTCCGTCGCACCTGAAGTGAAAACAACATTATCTGCGTCGGTGCCAACCGCACCGGCCACTTGCTCACGTGCGCGTTCAACCAAAGCCCTTGCTGCACGACCATCCGAATGGACGGAGGACGGATTGCCCATGACTTCCATGGCCGCAAGCATCGCGTCGCATGCTTCACGGCGTAGCGGAGCGCTTGCGTTCCAATCGAGATATGTCCGCACACCAATCAATCGTCGACAATCCGCAATATGTTTGGCACCGCAGGGCACGGTGTCAATTGGTTTCGTATGATATCCGCAAGGCAGGTCTTGTGTAGAAATACATAGACTTGGGCCGAAAGCCCCTCCCAAAGCCTATTTGTAAGCGATTGGGCCCGTGTACCTGAACTTGCGCCGTTGCCAGATCCTATGGCTAGGGCTTCCATCGGCTCGTCGACTGCTTCAAGTACATCGGAAACTCGAATATCCTCTGCCCGTTTTGCGAGCCTGTAACCGCCCCCGGGCCCGCGTTCGGCTTCGACGAGGCCCGCGCGCCGCAATTTGGCGAACAGCTGCTCAAGGTATGCAAGCGAAATGTGCTGCCGATTAGAGATATCGGCCAAGCTGACGAGTTCGCTAGATGTCGCTAAGGCGAGGTCCGCCAATGCGACCATTGCATACCTTCCTTTTGTGCTCAGTTTCATCGATTTGGCGCCTTTGTTGACGAACCGTCCCGTATAAACTACTTGCTTTCCTTTGCGGATTCGGGGACTGACAAGTTTAGAATCATTCTAAATTCTTTCTTCGCGACGGTCAAGTTCATGTCAGGCTCCGTGGTTCCGGTAGTTGGAGAACGTGTGCATGCCTGAAATAATCTTATCGGGTTCGGAAGGGCGCCTTGAAGGTCGCTTCCACCCGCGCGAACAAAAGGATGCGCCAGTCGCCCTTGTGCTGCATCCTCACCCCCGATTCGGGGGCACGATGAACAACAGGGTTGTGTACCACCTGCACTATTGCTTTCATGAGATAGGTTTTTCGGTGTTGCGATTTAATTTTAGGGGTGTGGGCCGCAGTCAGGGAGAGTATGATAACGGCATTGGAGAGCTTTCCGATGCTGCATGTGCGTTGGATTTCCTTCAAATGCAGAACCCGAACACCAAGCATTGCTGGGTTGTCGGTTTTTCTTTTGGGGCTTGGGTCGGCATGCAACTGCTGATGCGTCGCCCGGAAATCACGGGCTTTATATCGGTGGCTCCTCCAGCCAACCTATACGATTTTTCTTTTCTCGCACCGTGCCCTTCTTCCGGAATGATTATCAACGGATCCACCGACCAAGTCGTGAATCCAGAAATTGTTCAGGGTCTTGTGGACAGACTAAAGCAACAACGCGGGGTTTCGATCGAGCATGAAATTGTCCCGGGTGCAGGTCATTTTTTTGATGGAGACCACATTTCGCTATTGACAGAGTGCGTAAGGGCCTACGTCGAGCAGCGTTTGGTAGAGACGACGCGTTGAGTCGTTCACCGGCAACCACCATGAAATATCTGCTTTCGAAACGGTCTTAGGTTAACTATCCAATCCCGTAAAAGCGATGCACCCCCAAGGACAAGAAGTTGCCCCTATTGCCATTCCGGACCGTACACTTCGTTCGCACGCTGTGCGAACGCCTCTACGATCTTACGCTCGTTAACAGCACGTGCAACAAGTTTTTCTGCCAACTTGAAACGCATTTCAACTTCAAACTGATATTGAACTTCGGAGCAATGTGGGTTGCATTTGGCAAAGTCCCATCTGCTAGTCATTCGATGAATCGGGCCTGCTCCGCTCGGATTCACTATCTCTATGGATGACTTGTCGTTCGCGAGCGAAACAAGCGAAGGAAGACTCAAGGTTGATAAACCCGGTATCCGAAACTTCAGTTCCGCTTCAACTATCTCGCCGTCATTGCAAGGATTTCGGCCATGAACAAAAGCTGCGTTGCAAAAGGGAACGAAGTCGGCATAGGCTTCAATATCCGCGACCAGATTGAACATTTGTTCACAAGAAAACGGCAATATTCGCCTAATCTTTCCGACGTTTGTCAACTCAGCCAATAAGAATTACCTTTCAAGGTACTCTACGGATTCTGAACGCAAACATACGCATTGTCATTGACTTTGCGCCTTTTCTCGTGCGGCTCGAAGGCGTCGAAAATCTTCGCCAGCGTGGTAGCTAGACCGCGTGAGTGGCGTAGAGGAAACCATCAAGAATCCTTTTCCGTAGGCAATTTTAGCGAAGGATTCGAACTCTTCCGGGCTGACAAACCGATCAATGGGATGATGTTTTGGCGTTGGTTGCAGATATTGGCCAATTGTAAGGAAGTCGACATCTGCAGAACGTAAATCATCCATCACTTGCATTAGTGATTGCCTATCTTCACTTAACCCCACCATCAAGCCGGATTTGGTAAATAGCCGGGAGTCTAGCTCTTTCACCCGTTGCAGCAGACGCAGAGAATGAAAATATCGGGCGCCAGGTCGAACCTCGGGATACAGTCCCGGCACGGTCTCAATATTGTGGTTGAAAACGTCTGGCCTAGCATTCACGATGGATTCGAGTGCGTCTGGGGGGCACCTTAGAAAGTCCGGTGCAAGAATTTCAATAGTTGTATCCGGAGACTTGCGTCGAATTGCCCTGATGGTTCGAGCGAAATGCTCAGCCCCGCCATCGTCGAGGTCGTCGCGGTCCACGCTGGTGACCACGACGTGATGCAGTTCGAGACTTACAACTGCCTCTGCGACTCTTGCTGGTTCCCAGATATCAAGCGTTTCTGGCCTCCCGGTCGCGACATTGCAAAACGTGCAACCGCGGGTGCAAATCTGACCCATAATCATGAATGTCGCATGACCTTTGCTCCAGCAGGCTCCGACATTCGGGCATGCAGCCTCTTCGCACACCGTAACGAGCTGTTTTTCTATAAGTGTCTTGCGCGTCTTGAAGTATCCTTCCGACACTGGCGCTTTCACCCTGATCCAAGGCGGCTTTCGAAGCGGGGCAGAACCGAGTCGATGAGCCTTTTCAGGGTGCCGCTCACTAGCGGCCGCGAGTTTTCGTGCCGTCATAGATGTTTCCTTTCGCTTGAGAAATTTAGAGGACTGCTCGCTTGATGTCGAAGGATAATGCCCTAGGCAGCAGCATTTTGAGGCCATCGAACTTTCATTTGCAACCACACTTGTGACGACCAATGTGACCTCCCGGCGCAATTGACGGCCGAACCTAAAATTGCCTAAGGAACCTTTGATTTGGAGGGTTTTTCTGGTTATGGTTGCGGAAACCGCCCTTCCCGGCTGCGCCGGTCGGTTTTCGGCGATCCGGAAGCCGCAAATGCGCGTTTTCGGGGCAAAACCGCCGCCGGTTCAGCCCCCGCAGGGTCGATCCGGCAAATTCCGGACACGCTTCTCCCCTGTCACGACAGGTGCGGCTGGGCAATCATCAGGTTCGAGAAGCCCAAAAAGCGGCGCAAGCCGTTGCACGTCCTCTCCAGACCCCGATAGCGAACCATGTCGCAGCCGAGCACCCGCTCGCGATCCGGAACGGATGCTCCACCCGCACCCGAGCCTTCGCCGTCTCCGCCCTGGCCGCGGCGCTGCCCGGCGCCAGCGTCCGGCGCTGGCCCGGGGGCATGGCAATCTGTCACGAAACATCGCGATGCGCGTGCTCCGCACGCTTGCCGATCCCGCGGTATCCAGAGTCACCCCGGACTTGCTCCTCCTCGCCGTGCAGAAGCTTGCCCGAAGGCGTCAGGTCGCGACTTTGGCGGCCGTTCCCTCCAGATGGCGCACCAGACCCCGGGGGTCGGTGCCGATGTGCAGCTTCATCCCGAAATGCCACCGGTTTCCCTTCCTGGTTTGGTGCATCTCCGGGTCGTGGGCGTTGCTCTCGTTGCTGGTCGACGATGGCGCCGAGACGATGGTGGCGTCAACGATGGCGCCCTTCTTCAGCAAAACCCCCCGCTCGGCCAGGTGATCCCCGATCTCCCGAACAGTTGGTGCGCCAGTCCGCGGCGCTCCAGCCGGTGGCGAGAGTCGGGATCGTCGTCTCGTCCGGAACCTTCTCAAGCACCGCCCCGGCAAGGCGCCGGACGCTCTCCGCCTCGCAAGCCGGTCCTCCATCGCCGGATCGCTCAGATTGCAGAACGGCTGGACGCATTGCACGCGCAGCATCACCGACAGCGGATGCGGCTGTCGCCCCTTGCCGCTGCCCTTCGGACATGCCGGCGCAATGCGGGCCGTCCATCCGCTCCGGGAAGATCTCGCGGCGCTTCTTGCGATCGCATTCGAGGCTGGCAAAAGTCAATTGCCGAAGGCGCTGCATGTCGTGATCCCCCAAAAAAGCTGTGGCGCAAGACAGCAGGCGCGTACCGGACGCGCAATGATACGCCCAAAATCAAGCTGTATTCAGAGGTTCCCTAAGCAGAAGAAGGGCATTTTGAATGCTAAAGCCCATCGATGCTAGACTCGCTTCCTTTGCTCAAGCGGCTTGCCGTGAGCGCCGGACATCTGTGCTGCCGCTGTTCGGAGCCTCGACGGTCAAGGCGTCCACGGTCTGCCCCTCCCAACCGCGAACCCCCGCGTCCACTTGCGCCGGCAGCCGTGCGCCCCGCCCTCCTTTGGGCACTCCCGGAACAGCCAGACCGTTCTGGCGTCGGGACCCTGTCCAGCAGGCTCATGCCAGGAATGGTCCTGAAAGTTCAGAAGGTCGCGGGTCCGATGCTCGGTCTGATTGCTCAACAGCTTGTGCGTGTCTTGCAGCGTTAGGGCCCGGGCATCAAGCGCTTCAGCCTGGGCGGTGGATTGTCTTGCCTTGCCGCTGCGACCGGCCGTCGGCGCATCGCAGGTCAGAAAAACTGAGTTGTATGGCAAACCTCGCGAGAAAAGGTTATCTGCCCTGCCGCAGGTTGGGTTAACAGCGGTTCCCTTAAGTATTTCAAAAACTTGATCTATATTCCTAAGGAGTAAATTACGGTAGCCTGCTTGGTGCAGCTTCTGTTAGCATCAAGTTTGCAAATGCAAAGTGAGGGATTGTCATCGTGATTGATGCGTCTTGGCCACACCAATGACTCAATCCAAGGTGTCAATATCCAGCCAACAGATAGCTTTTCTTTTATCTCAGGAAGCCAAGTCACCGACTTCACGCCGCGAATTTACCTTTAAAGTGGATGGTTCGTGAAATATATATATCAACAATGCTGAATGAACGGAGTAACCTTAATGGCAGACAGACCTAGCCTAAAGACTACTGCGGGAGCGCCCGTTCCAGACAATCAGAACTCGTTAACTGCCGGCACCCGCGGTCCCCTGCTTCTGCAGGACTATCAACTGATCGAAAAGCTAGCACACCAAAACCGTGAGCGGATTCCAGAGCGGGTAGTGCACGCCAAAGGATGGGGCGCATACGGTACCCTGACGATCACAGGTGACATTGCACAATACACCTGTGCCTCCGTGTTTTCGGAGGTCGGTAAGAAGACCGAAGTGATCGCGCGATTCTCAACTGTGGCGGGCGAGCTTGGTGCAGCGGACCATGAGCGCGATGTGCGGGGCTTCGCGCTCAAGTTTTACACCGACGAAGGCAATTGGGACTTAGTGGGCAACAATACGCCGGTGTTCTTCCTGCGAGACCCGTACAAATTCCCGGATTTTATTCACACCCAGAAGAGACATCCGAAGACCAACCTGCGTTCTGCCACGGCGATGTGGGATTATTGGTCGCTCTCACCAGAGTCCTTGCATCAAGTAACGATCTTGATGTCCGACCGTGGATTGCCAATTTCGCCGATGCACATGAACGGTTACGGGTCGCACACCTATAGCCTTTGGAATGCAGGTGGAGAGAGACACTGGGTAAAATTTCACTTCAAGACCATGCAAGGTCACGATTTCTACACGAATGCGGAATCTGCAGAAGTGGTGGGAAGAACGCGTGAAGGCTACCAAGAGGCGCTGTTCGGTGCGATTGAAAGCGGAAACTTCCCAAAATGGAGATTGTGTGTTCAGTTGATGCCAGAAGCGGAGGCCAACCGCACGCCATTCAATCCATTCGATCTGACCAAAGTCTGGCCTCATGCAGACTACCCCTTGGTGGAAGTTGGAATTCTTGAACTGAACAGGAACCCGGCGAACTATTTTGCGGAAGTCGAACAGGTCGCATTCAGCCCATCAAACATTGTCCCGGGAATAGGCTTCAGCCCGGACAAAGTTTTGCAATCCAGGATTTTCTCCTATGCTGATGCCCACCGCTATCGGCTTGGGACGCATTACGAGGCACTGCCAGTCAACCGTCCTCGATGCCCAGTTCACCACTACCATAAAGATGGATCAATGAACTTTTTTGGCCAAAGCACAGGTTCTGAGGACGCGTTTTACGAACCGAACTCTTTCAATGGTCCGGTCGAGGTCAAAAGCGTTTTGGAACCCCCTCTTCAGATAGATGGAGATGCCAGCCGATACGACCACCGTGAGGGCAACGATGACTATCAGCAGCCACGAGCGTTGCATGATCTGATGTCAGCGGATTCGCAGGAGCGACTATATCGCAACACCGCCGAATCCATGCAGGGCGTGCCTAAGACGATCATTAACCGGGCGCTTTCGCATTACGACAAAATCAGTCCTAAGTACAGCAACGGAATTCGCAAGGCCTTGGCGAATATCAAAAATGCAGGTTGCCGCTGAATGATCGGTGCGTAATCTTGTGTTCAGAAGCGCCGAGATTGTTCCCGGCGCTTTTTCTATGTGCCCCTCGGAAATGATGTTTCGAAGATATAAAATTGATGACCTGCGCGCCACGAAGACTTTAAGCTGCTGCCACAATTTAGAGCAGATGGATCTATGCTAGGGTAGTTTAGCTCGAGATTGGAGTTTCGATGATGTCCAAAATCAAGGTCACGAATCCCGTAGTTGAAATCGACGGCGACGAGATGACTCGAATCATTTGGGAGATAATCAAAAAGAAGTTGGTTCTTCCATTTCTGGATTTGGACCTGATCTATTTTGATCTCGGAATAGAAGAGCGCGACCGAACGGATGACCAAGTCACGGTTGATGCAGCGAACGCTATCCGTGAGGTTGGTGTAGGTGTGAAGTGTGCAACGATCACTCCAGACGAAGCTCGAGTGAAGGAATTTGATCTCAAGAGAATGTGGCGGTCGCCTAATGGAACAATCCGAAACATTCTCGGAGGGGTGGTTTTTCGGGCTCCAATCATTTGTAAAAATGTTCCTCGCCTTGTGCCGGGCTGGACCAGGCCAATAGTGATCGGACGCCATGCATTTGGAGATCAATACCGTGCCACGGATTTTCGGTTTCCTGGGGCCGGGAAGATTTCAATTAAGTTCGAAGGCGAAGACGGCGGGGTCATCGCCCGCGAGGTTTTTGATGCCCCGTCTGGAGGGGTCGTTATGGGAATGTACAATTTGGATGAATCGATTCGTGACTTTGCCAGAGCGTCGTTCAATTTCGGGTTGAATATGAAATGGCCAGTTTATCTCTCTACCAAGAACACGATTCTCAAGGCATACGACGGGAGGTTCAAGGATTTATTCCAAGAAGTGTATGAACAAGAGTTTGAGGCCGAGTTTGCGGACGCCGGAATTACCTATGAACACCGCTTGATTGACGACATGGTTGCGAGCGCGCTCAAATGGAGCGGCGGGTTTGTCTGGGCGTGCAAAAACTACGACGGTGATGTGCAGTCAGACACTGTCGCTCAGGGGTTTGGATCTTTGGGATTGATGACCTCACAGTTATTGTCACCCGACGGAAAGATCATGGAAGCGGAAGCCGCTCACGGGACGGTGACAAGGCATTTTCGTCAACATCAGCTAGGACAGGAGACGTCGACCAATTCAATCGCCTCAATTTTTGCTTGGACAGGTGCCCTAAAGCATCGCGCAAAACTTGATGAAAATGATCGCTTGAATCAATTTGCTGACACACTGGAAAACACCGTCGTGAGTACGGTCGAAGCCGGGAGCATGACCAAGGATCTTGCGTTGCTAGTTGGACCAGACCAGAACTGGTTAACGACTACGGGTTTTCTGGACATGGTGGAAAAGAATCTTGACGCTGCACTTGCCTGATCAACGCCTAAAATGCTCATCAATTATTTTGGCTCTATTCGCATTTTGCAGGCCTATGCGATGCACTGAGTTCCGACTTGCATTGACCATGGGGAGCGGAACAATGGATCGGGCGCAGTTTCGGGACTGGAAGGTTGCTGCGGTTCTGTCGGATCCACCGGAGGGGCGGCCTCTCTGGCGGTGATCGAGCTAGGGATCAATCTTTCGACAACTGTTCAAGGTGGTTCCATCTCGTCGCGCTCGGCAAATACCCATCGCTGAGAGCTTGCCTCGCAGCGGCCATTGCAAAGCCAAGCCTACGATTCGAGAATCCAACCTTTTCTTGGTACAGGGCAATTTGGCAGACATAACTCATTGTTTCGGTAGCCCCTCCACTATTACCATGTCTCGTTCGGACGCACGGTGTGCATATGATAACGCTTCCTTATAGGTTTTGGAATTGTAGCAGTCTACAGCGGCTTCAACACTTGGAAACTCAACCACGACATTTCTGGGGCGACATATTCCTTCAAGTGCGTGGTACTTTCCTCCGCGAGCAAGGAATCTACCACCGTGCTCTCCAATCGCCACTGTGGCAAGCTTTGCATATTTCATGTAGCCTTCTTCATCGGTCACATCCACATGCGCTATCCAGTAAGCGCTCATTTCAATCCTCCTATCAGATGTTCAAGTTTCTTGAATGCCTCTCGGCATCCATTGGCGTCGATTCCGCCTCCCTGTGCAAAATCAGCTCGCCCACCACCGCCTTTACCGCCTAGCAGCGGCGTTACCTGTCGCATTATTTCAACTGCAGAAACGCGCTCAGCAAGATCTTCGGTCACTCCTATTGCCGCTGAAACCTTGCCTTCCCGCTTCCCAATTAGAAACACGACGCCGGACTCCAGCCTGGACTTGTGTCGATCAATTAGCGGGCGAAGCTCCTTTCCCGAAATGTCTAACAAGAATTGGGTATAAATTTTTGTTCCCCCGATGGTTTTTTCGGATCCTTGATCTGATTGCAATCCGGCGCCAGCATCTAGTGGTCGTTTGCGAAAATCATCTATCTTTTGTTGAAGCTTTCTTCGCTCTGCCACAATCGTTTTTACCTTCTCCACGACTTCGTGGCGTTGAGCTTTCAGCGCTATCGCAATTTCCGCAAGATTTTCCCTGTGTACGGAGAAATGAAGTCGAGCGGCCTCGCCTGTCAGGGCCTCAATTCGCCGGACGCCGGCTGAAACAGCGGATTCTCCTAGTGCCACAAACAAACCGATATCTCCTGTGCGCGGCACGTGTGTTCCGCCGCAAAGTTCGACCGATACTGCTTCTCCGCTTCGCCCCTTTCCCGATCCTTCCTGAACTCCCATCGACACGACGCGAACCTCGTCGGAGTACTTCTCCCCAAACAACGCTTGAGCACCGATCGCTCTGCCTTCGTCAGGTGTCATCAGTTTCGTCTCGACTTGACTGTTTTGTCGAACCAAGGCGTTAACTTTAGCCTCGACTGCCGAAATTTCCTGTGCTGTCATCGCTTTCGAGTGCGAAAAGTCAAATCTGAGACGGTCGCTGTCAACGACAGAACCGCGCTGTGCCACATGCCTGCCAAGCTCTTGGCGCAAGGCTTCATGCAAAAGGTGCGTTCCTGAATGGTTGGCACAGATTTTTCCCCTGCGAGACTGATCGACCAAGGCCTCGGCAAATGAGCCTGCAGAAACAGCCCCACTGGTGACAGTGGCTGAGTGCACGATCAAGTCCGCTTTCCTTTGAGTGTCGATTACTTCGGCGGTTCCTTTGGAAACTCTGATCAAGCCTGTATCTCCCACCTGGCCGCCCGCTTCTGCGTAGAATGGTGTCTGGTTCAGTACAATCTGAACTTCCTCACCTGAATTCGCGTTTTCGATCGTCACGCCGTTTCGAACCAACGTACGGATTAGACATTCAGCTTTAACGGTTTGATATCCAAGAAACTCTGTTGTTCCGAATTCATCGGCAAGGCTGAACCATATGGCGTCTTCGGCGATTTGGTCAGTGCCCTTCCAAGCAGCGCGTGCTCGCTGTCGTTGATCCTCCATGGCCTCATGAAATCCGGCAGTGTCCACTCCCCTTCCATGCTCCCTCATTACGTCTTGGGTAAGATCCAAGGGGAAGCCAAACGTGTCGTAGAGCTTGAATGCTACGGCACCAGGGAGCGGGGATTGATCAGGCAAGGCCTTGGTCACGTCCTCCAAGAGCCGTAAGCCGCGTTCCAAAGTCGCATTGAACCGGTTTTCCTCGTGAAATATTGTATCCACGATCAACGTTCTGGCTTGCACTAGCTCAGGGAAGGCGCTTCCCATTTGCCGAACAAGTTCTGAAACAAGTCTATGCAGAAGAGGTTCTCGGGATCCAAGCTGGTGTGCGTGGCGAATTGCCCGCCTCATGATTCGTCGCAAGACATATCCCCGGCCATCTTTTGATGGCAACACACCCTCAGCAATGAGAAATGCGGTGGACCTCAGATGGTCTGCTATTACGCGATGATGGTTACGCATTTCCCCGTCTGGCTCGGTTGAGGAAGCTTTTGCCGATGCTTCGATCAAGCCCCTAAACAGGTCCGTATCGTAGTTGTCGCTTTTACCCTGAAGGAGTGCACCAATGCGTTCAAGGCCCATTCCCGTGTCAACTGACGGTTTTGGGAGGGAATCCATCCGGCCGTCGTTAAACTGTTCGAATTGCATGAATACAAGATTCCAGATTTCCGTGAAGCGGTCACCATCCTCATCAGGACTCCCTGGTGGTCCGCCCGGCACCTCTTCACCATAATCGAAATATAGTTCAGTGCAGGGTCCGCACGGACCGACTGGCCCCATGGTCCAGAAGTTGTCCGCCGTCGCTATGCGAATGATTCGCTCGTCGGGCAGACCAGCGTACTTTTTCCAAAGATTGTAAGCTTCGTCATCGTCGACATAGATTGTCGCTAGCAGCCTTTCTTTCGGAACCCCAAACTCTTTAGTAATTAAGTCCCAACAATAAACAATCGCTTGCTCCTTGAAATAGTCGCCGAAGGAAAAGTTGCCAAGCATTTCAAAAAACGTGTGATGGCGCGCCGTGTATCCCACATTGTCGAGGTCATTGTGCTTTCCGCCGGCCCTGACACATTTTTGGCTCGTTGCCGCACGGCAGTAGGAGCGTGTTTCGACTCCGGTGAATAGATTCTTGAACTGAACCATTCCTGAGTTGACGAACATTAGCGTCGGGTCATTTTTCGGGACCAAAGAGGAACTTGGAACAATTTTATGCTCCTTCCGTTCGAAATAGGACAGGAATGTAGAGCGAATTTCACTTAGGCTTGGCATCGGGTGCATCCGCGATCCATTGGATTGAAGAAGTTCATGTTGCAATTACCTATAGGCAAGGAAACTGTCCACTGCGAACCAGCAGGGCAATTGTTTTTCAATTTTCCTTCGGCAGCAGCTTGGCGGAGTTCCGAAGGGCCAGCGACATGTGAGATCAAAGGCCCGACAGCAACGGAATCGCGTTGCTGCCCTGTAGCGCGGTCTTCTTGATGCGGCTCTTTGTCGCAAGTAAGTCGCTAGTTGCGCAAACGTGGCCTAGCAGAATACTTCTGACAAGAGATTGTTGATCACCGCCAGTCGAAACCACCTAACCGAGGTGGAGATCTGGCAAGGGATTATGTTCCGGGTTACTCGGAGCGTCCACCGGACCGGCATCGCAAGCGGTCCAATCTGCTGGGGTGCATTGGGGCCTACTGCCGCGAATGGGGGCACCAGCAATTGTCTACCGCAACATTATCGCCTTGAAGGCCAGCTCTGCCTCCATGGCCTATTGCACCCTGAACCAAGACCTTGCCGTATCGTCAGCGTCTGCTCAAGCTCCCGATCAGACAGCGAGTACCTCTGGCTTAGCAGAGAACCCGGAACATCAGATCAACATCGCAGTGTCCCGGGCACGAGCAGACTGGGCCGCGAACCGCCGCCAAGCACTGCCAGTCGATCAGCGCTGGCCTTTCGCAGTGTGTTGTCTTGAGATTTGATATTTAATGTTGACCAATACGGTTTGCCGTGCTGGATCAATGATCAAGGGACTTGGCAAAGGTTAAAGCCTGCCTTCACGTTGAGTTGCAGGCTTGTCCGTATTCCGAACGTTACTTCGAAAATTCGACAGCAGACTTTTTTTCCGAATTGCCTTCTTGGCCAAGACCATGTGCATCTCTGATCTTGGCTTCGATCTCTTCAGCGACAGTTGTGTGTTCTTTGAGAAAGGAAATTGAGTTAATGCGCCCTTGTCCAATGCGCTCGTCTCCGTACGAGTACCACGACCCTGACTTCTCGACGATTCCAGCCTTGATTCCAAGATCTAAGAGTTCCCCAGCCTTCGAAATACCCGAACCGTAGAGAATGTCAAATTCGGCTTGTTTGAATGGAGGGGCCATCTTGTTTTTAACTATCTTGACACGCGTTGAGTTGCCAATCAGTTCGTCTCGATCCTTGACTTGGCCTATGCGACGAATGTCCAGCCTTACCGAGGAATAAAACTTGAGCGCATTTCCACCGGAGGTGGTTTCGGGCGATCCAAACATTACGCCGATCTTCATGCGAAGCTGATTGATAAAGATCACAATGCAGTTTGAGCGGTTTATCGATCCTGTGAGTTTCCGCATTGCTTGGCTCATGAGTCTCGCTTGCGTCCCAACTTGGGAGTCACCCATCTCCCCTTCAAGTTCGGATTTGGGCGTGAGAGCGGCAACGGAATCCACCACAACGACGGATACGGCGCCGGACCTGACTAAAGTGTCAGTGATCTCGAGTGCTTGTTCTCCGGTGTCCGGTTGAGAGATCAATAACTCGTCAATGTCCACTCCTAACTTCTTCGCGTAGACTGGATCAAGGGCGTGCTCAGCGTCAACGAACGCGCAGATTCCGCCTTTCCGTTGTTCTTCGGCGATGACATGCAACGTAAGCGTGGTCTTGCCTGAGGCCTCCGGACCGAATACCTCGGCGACCCGGCCCTTCGGCAGACCGCCAATTCCCAGCGCAATGTCGAGGCCAAGGGAACCGGTGGAAGTGGTCTCGGTGGAAGCAACGGCACCATTTTGGCCGAGACGCATGATTGATCCCTTGCCGAAACTGCGCTCGATCTGGCCTAGCGCGGATTCCAAAGCTTTCTTCTTGTCCATATGGCGATTCTCAGAGTTGATGATTTTGTCTAACATTGGGTTCTCCTTATTTCACATGCTATTGCAATCAACAACGATCTTGATATTCATCTTATGTTCTTAGAGCGGACATTTAAGGAACAAATTTAGGAACTTTGGGTTTAGAGGTTTAGATCAAAAAAAATGATCTCGTCCGTGTGGAAACCCTGCTCGGAAGGAATTTTGAAAGCAAGGACAGCTTAAGGCTTGACTATAGTGTTAAGGCCGGAAAGGCAGAAACCCATGCTAGGGAACCTCTGATTTGGAGGGTTGTTCTGGTTTTGGCTGCGGAAACCGCCCTTCCCGGCCGCGCCGGTCGGTTTTCGGCGGTCCGGAAGCCGCAAATGCGCGTTTTCGGGGCAAAACCGCCGCCGGTTCAACCCCCGCAGGGCCGATCCGGCAAATTCCGGACACGCTTCTCCCTTGTCACGACGGGTGCGGCTGGGCAATCATCAGGTTCAAGAAGCCCAGAAGCAGCGCAAGCCGCTGCACGTTCCTCTCCAGACCCCGATACCGAACCATGTCGTATCCGAACACCCGCTCGCGATCCGGAACGGATGCTCCACCCGCGCCTTCGCCGTCTCCGCCTTGGCCGCAGCGCTGCCCGGCGTCAGTCCGGACTTGCTCCTTCTCGCCGTGCAGAAGCTGACTCGAAGGCGTCAGGTCGCGACGCTGGCGGCCGTTCCCTCCGGATGGTGCACCAGCCCCGGGGGGCTGAAACGGCGGCGGTTTTGCCCCGAAAACGCGTATCTGGGACTTCTGGACCGTGGGAAACCGACTGGCACAGCCGGGAGGGGCAATTTCCGCAGCCAAAACCAAAAAAAAACTCTCCAAATCAGAGGTTCCCTAGGCGATAACTGCGCGGGTGGCACATGTTATTCCAAAGACACCTCTTGCATGAGATGGCGGCGGCCCGGTCAAGCGGTTTGCGACGTGATTCAAGGTGTTTAATGAACAAGATCTTCCGTACCCGGGATGTTGACCGGAGGTGGGTGCTGCCACCTTTGGTACATGACTTGGGCCTCCGGTGCATTCGTTCGCGATCTGGTGCAGCGTCCAGAAGCGCAGCCCGAGTTGCCGGACCATCGTCAGACCGCCATACCCTTGGCAATTGCCGAGGCGCAGGCATTGCAGCGCTGGCGAGCAGGTGGATGTCATAACTAAACCGCCAATGCTCCATTCCGTTAGTTGGACAGACTCCTAGGCGGATGCTTAATAACTGGTATGCCCTGCCCTCTGTATCCAATTGCCACTAAGTACTTTTCAGAGCTTCCGCTACGGCTAGCTGGCGGTTTGACGTTGTAAACTCTTTCAAACTTGTTCTTGAGGGATTTCTGGAGATTTCCATCGACACCTCCCTCGAGTATTTTCGACACGAATGATCCGCCTTGTGCTAGTATATCAAATGAAAGGTCAGCTGCAGTTTGGCACAGATACATTACTCGCAGACGGTCGGTTCTGGCGTGTCCGGTTGATGGGGCAGCCATGTCGGAAAGCACTATGTCAGCTTTACTACCCAAAACATTGCTGAGCACTTCGAATGAGTGGTCCGAAAGAAAGTCCATTTTCAGAAACTTGGCACCGGGGACTGGCTCGACTTCAAGAACATCCACCCCAATAACGCAGCCCCTGGGAAAGTTCTTTCGGATTCCGCATGAATTTGTTCGAGCGATGGCAACTTGGGACCAACTGCCGGGAGCACAGCCGAGATCTATAACTCTAGCGCCTGCGAATAGAAATTTGAGGCGGTCATCCATCTCAATTAGTTTGTAAGCTGCTCGCCCCCGATAGCCATCCGTCTGTGCCATCTGGACATAGGGATCATTTAGTTGCCGTTCTAACCATCTTGTCGAGGATTGCTTTCGACCTTTGGCGGTTCGGACCTTTACTTTGGGATTGGCTCGACCTCGCTTCAATGATTTCTTTATCTTCATGAGTTTGTCCTATAAATTTTTGGGCTAAAAGTGTACCGGCTCTCTTTTGGAGTTGTTCGATTGGCCATAGCTATTTGTTATCAGCGAACACGATTTTTACGCTTCGATCACGGCTTAGCTAGGAACACTTGTTCAGCCAGCGTCCCCAACGAGGGAAAATCCTATAGAATTCAGGCCCTAATTCCTAGATTCCGCCAGGAGAAGCTAGCATGCCTAATTTAACAGTAGTCTATTGGAGAGACATTCCAGCTCAAATAATCGTGGGAAAAGGACGAAATGCCATAAAACTCCAACTGCCAGAGAGATTCGAACAGGCAATAGACCGGTGTGCAATGAAAGTCGGGGTGCACGATTCAGATACGTATCTCGCTGAATGGAGGCGAGCAGGTCCATTCTCTGTCGCTGGAGAGCCAAGAGTAGTTGCCGAAATGGAAGCCAACCGGATCGAAACCGAATTTGACAAAGACCGCCTCAAGGCACTGATTGCCAACGGCGGATGGAATTGAGATGTTTCAATTTGGCTCAATTCGTGAAACGCATGCAAGGCTTGGTCGAGGCGAGGTAGACCTGTCGCCGAGTTCAACGAGATGGAACTGCCAGAAACAGTTGTCGAGGCATTTGGCGACGATGCCTTCCGATATGCCGACAGCATCGCCACGACTTTCTCTCTCACCGTTGCCATTAATGCGTCAATTTACGAAAACCAGTTCCAAACCGCTCGCTGTCCATCTGCTGACTTCCAAAATGACGCGGGAAACATTTTGTCACTACACCTGCGGAATATGAAATGAACTTTCAATTTTCTTTCGAGGGATCATGAAAATGGTCACAACAGCGACCAATGGTTTGTCTGTTGCGGGAGCGGCGCAGGCCACCGCTGTCAAGCAGTTTTTTGATGGGTTTTCCATCGAAATCATGCCACGAACTGCGGTGAAGATACCCGACTTCCGCAATATCCTGCCCAGCGGGACGAGGGTGTATATCGCCCATATCGAAGGAACCGCGCTTGAGGACATGGTTCGCACTGCTAAACGCTTGATGGACGATGGGTTCCCGGTCATGCCACACTTCCCGGCACGGATATACCGGAACAAAGCGGAATTCAGAGAGGCCGTTGCACGTTATCGCGGGGAAGCTGGTGTAAGTCAGGCATTGGTTCTCGCGGGAGGGATTTCACGTCCCCGTGGAGACCTTCACAGTTCAATGCAGCTATTGGAGACGGGATTTCTCGATGCAATGGGATTCGAGAGAATTCATGTTGCTGGCCATCCAGAGGGAAATCGCGACATTGATCCTGACGGTACAACCGAGAATGTCGATCAAGCCCTGAAACAGAAACAGAAACTGCTAGATCGAACGGACGCTTCGATAGCTGTGACGACCCAATTCACGTTTGACGCGAATCCCGTAATCGCTTGGGTCGAGCGTATCGCTGTTGCCGGAATATCGCTCCCTGTTCACGTCGGGGTAGCCGGCCCAGCTCGGTTGCAAACATTGTTGAAATTTGCAGTTGCTTGCGGTGTTGGGCCGTCGCTGAAGATAGTCCAGAAAAGATCGCGAGATCTTTCCAAAATGTTGCAGCCATTCGAGCCGACCGAAGTAGTTTCGAACATCGCCCAGTACAAGAACAGGAATCCAAATTCCAATATCGAGTGTGTACATCTGTTTCCGCTCGGGGGGATCGAGGCCAGCGCCAAATGGGCAGCTCGTTATGGCGGGCGGTTGCCGTGAACGGATAACGGGGACAAAAATGACTCGGACAATTGTTGAAGCGCAAAAAAAATCAGTCGTTATCGGATTTGATCAGCCTTTCTGCGTTATTGGTGAGCGAATCAATCCGACGGGGCGAAAAATATTGGCCGCAGAACTGGAAACTGGGAATTTTGCAACCGTGGAAAGCGATGCTCGGCAACAGGCCAGTTGCGGTGCATCGATGCTCGATATCAATGCTGGGGTGGTTTACAATTCAAACCCTGATCCGAATCAGACTGAGCCGCCTCTCATGAGGCAGCTCGTCAATCTTGTTCAAAACATCGTCGACGTCCCGCTTTGCATCGACAGTTCCGTTCCCATGGCCCTCGAAGCCGGGCTCGAGGAGAGCCACGGCCGTCCCCTCCTGAACTCTGTGACTGGTGAAGAGGAGCGGCTGGAATCAATTCTTCCACTTGTCCGGAAATACAATGTTCCAGTGGTAGCGATTTCGAATGATGATTCCGGAATCTCGGAAGATCCGAATATTAGATTTTCTGTCGCAAAAAAAATTGTTGAAAGGGCAGCGGACTATGGGATTCCGGCTCACGACATTGTGGTTGATCCGCTCGTTATGCCGATTGGAGCGATGGCGACAGCTGGCCAGCAGGTCTTCGCGCTTGTTCGGCGTCTGCGAGAAGAGTTGTGCGTTAACACAACCTGCGGAGCGTCAAACATTTCGTTCGGATTGCCGAATCGCCATGGGATCAACGCGACCTTTCTTCCAATGGCAATTTGCGCAGGCATGACCTCAGCAATTATGAATCCAACGCGTCCACGGGAAATGGAAGCAATTCACGCGGCGAATCTACTGACAAACAACGATCCCAATGGATCGATATGGATCAGAAACTACAAGCCTCCAACAGAGCAAGGGAGTGACGCGAGAGGAGTCGGGAGGTCGCGCCGCCGCCGCCGCGCTTGAACCAAGGCGGGATTGCCATTCAATGTGGAATTTAGGCTTGTTTTGACAGCGCCCATACTGTTCAATAGGAACGAATTCCATGAATTTCTTATGCACATGGTTCCTGCGACACAAGGCATTGTGTTTGGGATGTCGGATGATTGAATGTTCGCATGACATTCTTGACGTGGAACTCGTCCCATGACCGAAATCCCCGCCAGCCTCATCGCCTTCCAGCGCCGGTTCCCCGACGACGACGCCTGCGCTCGGTGGCTCATCGGAGGGCGATGAGCCGAACGGCTTCCGGTGTCCCGCCTGCGGCCACGACCGCGGGTGGCAGCCGAAGACCAGACCGCACAGCTTCGAGTGCGCCCGTTGCCATCGTCAAGCCTCGGTCGCCGCCGGCAACCTCCTGCACCGAACCAAGCTGTCGCTCGCGATCCTGGTTCCGCCATGGAACCGGAAAGCCTTGAAATGCTTGAAGGCCGCCTGTCTGATGAGGGCCCATTGCAACGGCATCTCCGCTTTGCAGTTGCAGAAGCGGCTCGGGGTGGGATCCTGCCGCAGTGCGCCAAGCGCCTCCAGACCTGTCTCGACGAGTTCGTCTTTCGCTTCAATCGGCGCCGAAATCGCCACGCTGCCTTCCTGTCCCTGTTCCTGCAGGCTCTGCGCGCCAAACCTCACCCCTGCCGCATCTTGATCAAACCGGAACCAAGTGCGTAAGCAGTTCCCATGAATTGGCGGACGGAAAGGCACTTACTTGGACCCGGAGTTTGGTATCCATCCACCTTCAAAGATTTGTAGCAAGTCAATCCAGTTTTTCCAAAATGCAGCTGGCAAGCGACCCCGCCAATTATATACAGGAGTACGCGTTCGCCGGTAAGTGAATCAACGAGATTCATCGAAGAAGTCACTTTTCAATTTTTTCGTTCGGTGGCGGCTTGCGGCAGCTTGCCGGCGGTACAGACCATACTGAGTAAGACGTTGTCGTCCAGCCGTTGTGCTTCAGTTTGATCTGCATCTATGTTGTGAAAACGTTCAAGTTCTCCGTGTTTTGGGATCCTCTAGATAGAGTCCGCATCGTCGTGAGGGCCCCTAGGGAGCCTCTGATTTGGAGAGGTTTTTTTGGTTATGGCTGCGGCAATTGCCCTTCCCGCCTGCGCTGGCCGGTTTTCTGCGGTCAGGAAGCCCCGAATGCGCGTTTTCGGGGCGGAATCGCCTCCATTTCAACCCTCTCAAGGCCGGTCCAGCAAATTCCGGACGCACTTCTCCCCTGTCACGACAAGTGCAGCTGGGCAATCATCAGGTTCGAGAAGCCCAAGAGCAGCGCAAGCCGCCGCATGTTCCTCTAGCCTCCGGCAGCGAACCCTGTTGCAGCCGAACATCCGCCTCGCGATTCGGAACGGATGCTCCACCCGTGCCCGCACCTTGGCCTTCGCCGTTTCCGCCTTGGCTGTCGCACTGCCCGACCCCAGCGTCTGGCACTTGCTGGGGTTCCTAGCAATCTGCCACGACACCTCGCGATGCGCGCGCTCCGCACGCTTCCTGATCCCGCGATATCCGACGTCAGCCCAAACCTGTTTCTCTTCGCTGTGCAGAAGCCAGTCCGAAGGCGTCGGTCACGACGTTGGCGGTCGTTCCCCTAGGTTGTGTACCTATAAGGTGCGGGACATGATGCGGACGGGGTTTTGCGTTCAAGCCATGAAGGCGCCGACGCTCGCCGGCGTTCCCTCGGCGCGCGACACCGTGGCCGACCGGGGCTGTGACGCCCGAGCCATTCTCGATCCGGTCCGGGCGCGCGGCTCGCGGCCGCACATTCCCACCCTGAGCGACCGGAAGGAGCGGCGTTCGGTCGACCCGGTGCCTGCCGGCAGCGCAATCCTGTCGGGCGTTTCCTCACCAGGCTCAAGCGCTTCCAGGCGATTGCCACGCGCTGCAGCAATCTGGCGCGAGACTTCCTGTCGGCCATCGCGCTAGCTTGCGTCAGACTCTGGGTTCGACATAATGAGTACACAACCTAGGTGGCGCACCAACCTCCGGGGGTCGGTGCCGACGTGCAGCTTCATTCAGAAAGGCTCAATTCGTGAATCGCAGGTTTGTCCTGGTGCTAGCGGCTGCGAGGCATGCTCTTGGCGATGGATGCCTGCCGATCACGACGAGATGGACCACCTCAGATAGCTGTGTCGAGATGCTTGGTGGCGATGCCGCGGAAGTGCCGCAGGAAGCCCTTGATCTGGCTGTGGCGGCTGTTGACCGTCTGGATGTGCACGGCCCCCCGCGCACCGGCTGGCCGGCGTGGCTTGGTGCTGGGGCTGAAGATCGGTGGGTTCGATTGGTAGTGAAAGAATTCATAATCTTGGATTTGAATAGGATACTGTGCGGAAGGTAAGCGAAAAGGAATTAGTCGATGTCTGATGTCAACCCGCTTGTAGTGTTTACGCCGTCTGGGAAGCGTGGGAGGGTTCCGTCAGGAACCTCGGTGCTTAATGCAGCACGGCAGCTAGGAGTGGATCTAGACAGTGTGTGCGGCGGCCGAGGGATCTGTTCGAGATGCCAGGTCACGCCTTCGTCTGGGCTGTATCCGAAGCATGGGATTGAGACAGATCAATCCTCCCTTTCGAAATGGAACTCGACAGAAGAACGATATGACCGTCTGCGCGGCCTCAAGAAAGGCAGACGGCTTGGATGTCAAGCCCAGATCATCGGGGATGCCGTCATCGACGTACCACTCGAGTCCCAAGTTCACAGACAAATAGTGCGAAAGTCTGCCGATAATCGACTAGTTGAGGTAGATCCATCTGTGCGCTTCTACTTCGTGAAGGTAGCTGAATCGGACATGCATGAACCAAGCGGGGACTGGGAAAGAGTCCAGTTCGCCCTGCAGGAACAATGGGGAATCGCGGCCGTCGATATCGAGTTGGTTTTGTTGCCAAAACTGCAGTCAGCATTACGCAGTGGCGACTGGACACTCACGGTCGCGGTGCACCGGTCACATGAGAATGCACCGCCAAAAGTGATCGAATTATGGCCAGGCCTGTACGAAGGAACTGTTTTCGGACTGGCGGTGGATCTCGGCTCAACCACTATCGCGATGCATCTCTGCGATATTCGAACTGGAGCGGTCATCGCATCCGTCGGCCAAATGAATCCCCAAATCAGGTTTGGGGAAGACCTGATGAGTCGCGTATCATACGCAATGATGAATGACGGCGGCGCCTCAGAGATGACTGGGGCTGTCCGGGAAACATTGAGCTCGATGATCAACAATGTCGCTGGAGAGGCTGACATCAATCCCAGCCTGATACTGGAAGCAGTCTTTGTTGGGAACCCGGTCATGCACCACCTGCTTTTGGGTATCGATCCAGTCGAGCTTGGGCAGGCCCCATTTACTTTGGCGACAGCAAGCTCGGTGACAGCAAATGCCAGAGATCTGGACTTGGTATCGCTGAGCGAAACAGCTCAGGTGTACATACTACCCTGCATCGCTGGGCATGTAGGCGCGGATGCAGCTGCAGTGGTGCTTTCCGAGAGGCCACACACGTCGAAGGATCTGGTGCTCATCGTCGATGTTGGAACCAACGCGGAAATCCTGTTAGGTTCTTCCCGAAGAGTGCTTGCATGTTCCTCTCCAACAGGCCCGGCCTTTGAGGGGGCTCAGATTTCCTCAGGTCAGCGGGCAGCTCCTGGGGCTATCGAAAGGGTCAAGATTGATCCTTTAACCAAAGAGCCAAAGTTCAAGATTATTGGTTGCAATCTCTGGTCTGACGAGGATGGATTCGAGGACGCAATGCTATCGATCGGCGTCAGCGGAATTTGCGGTTCCGGGATAATCGAGGCAGTTGCCGAAATGCGTTTGAACGGAATAATTGACAAGTCTGGCTTGATCGGTTCAGCGGAGCAGACAAGGTTGCCGCGATGCGTGCCCAACGGTAGAACGAATTCGTATGTACTTTATGAGGGAAATGGCGATGCCGGATTACGCGTCGCGGTCACGCAGGAGGATGTGCGGGCGATACAATTGGCGAAGTCTGCACTGTACGCTGGTGCAAAGCTTCTGATGGAACATTATTGCGCGACGAATGTGGACAGGATCGTGCTTGCGGGAGCCTTCGGCTCACATATCTCACCAAAACATGCAATGGTTCTTGGGATGATCCCAGACTGCGATATCGACAAGGTTTTCGCGGCGGGAAATGCTGCTGGGACCGGTGCCCGGATTGCGCTATGCAACATCTCAGCTCGCTCCGAAATCGAAACCACTGTCGGCAAGATCGAGAAAATCGAGACAGCTGTTGAATCACGGTTTCAGGAGCACTTTGTAAATTCAACCGCTATCCCGCACGCGGTTGACCAGTTCGATCGCCTTGGCCGCATTGTGAAGTTTCCGGACGTTGCGCACAATGTTACCTTCAGCAACGCGGGTCGCCGCCGAAAGCGTCGATCTCCAATAAATTGACATGAAAAGCAATTGCGAAGACATGCATTTCGTTCTGTATTGCAATTTCCAGAGCTGGCTGAGATCTTGGCAATTGTGATGGATTACTGTAGAGTCTTCGGCAGCAACGGTCTTGGCGCTCCGGGGGCATGGTTTCAATCCCTGACGCGCTGCTTCCGGCGGGTTCAAGACAGATTCCGGTCCTCAGATCGCGACTAGGTCGACCCGGCTGATCGCCTTGATCTGGTTCAACGCCATTGCCTTGAAGACCGTGCCGCCGCCACAGGGTCACGCTTACCTCCGGCCGTATTCGTGTAGCTGGCGGTTGACCTCAAGCAAAAGCACCTCATCAAGTTGCGTTGCACAGGCAACCGGCAGATCGTTGTGCGATCGGGCAAATCTCAAGCACCGACCTGCGTAGAACAGCACGAAGAAGACTGTTGCGATATGCGCATCTCCGCCATTGACATGTCGCGCCGAGGGGCTGCAAGCGCTTGTCATGGTGTTCGATTGAGGAAGAGACCGATGGATTTCTTCAGGAATGTGGTGGCCGAGCGCGTGGTACCGGACAGGGTGCTGGCTAGGATGTCGACCTGATGATCTGGGTTCTCCTGCATGGCCAGTGGCACTCGCTGTCCTGCGGAAGCGCTCCAGATTATCGGATTGCCAGGCGGCGCACCGTGGCGGCGCGACTGCGTTCTGTCGCTGAAGGACTGCTAGAGCACCCTCACGACGGTACGGCCTGCCTAGAGGATTTGGAGAGCCTGATGAGCGCTTTCATGGCCTCAATGCGGGACAGGGTGGCCATCGTCTGGCGCTGAATCGCGCTGTCGCGTCGGGCGAGCACTGGATTCTCAGGGTAGGCTGAAGTACATTGGTTTGAACGACGAAGCTCCGCTTGGCATGGTCCGCGCCGCCGACAAACGAAAAAATTGAAAAGCGATTACCTGAAGCCAGCCTTGACTTGCTTGTTGAGCAGGATTAGCCATGGCAGATAGCGGCCATGTTATTGCCATCTGCGCAGACAGCGTGCAACGGGTTGGCAAGCGGGTGTAGTTCAGTGGCAGAACGTCAGCTTCCCAAGCTGAATGTCGTCGGTTCGATCCCGATCACCCGCTCCAAACTTTGATGGAAGCGACTGATAGTTCAGCGCTGTGAATCATCGAGTGCTGATCGGAAATTGTGTATGACGTGAAGTTGCTTCATCGTCGAACTGTCCATGTTGGGAACCCGATCAGAATCCTGTACATATGGCGTGATATCTCGAGCCAATTCCTTGCCTAACTCCACTCCCCACTGATCGAAGCTGTTGATGCCTAGAATCGCACCTTCCACGAGTACACGATGCTCGTAGAGCGCGATTATCTGTCCAAGCGTAAATGGGGTCAACTCTGGGTAGATCAATGTGGTCGAAGGCCTGTTTCCTTCAAAAACACGGTGTCTTGCTGAAGCCTCCCTCGCCTTGACATGCATCCCAGATCCCTGCAACGATCCAAGAACTTGAGAAATGTCACGTCCCTTCATGAGGGCCTGGGACTGGGCGATGCAATTTGCGACCAGCATGTCGTGATGATTGTGCAAGTGTCGATCCTTCCCCCTTGCACCAACGAGAAACTCGCAAGGAATGATTCGGGTGCCTTGATGAAGCCACTGAAAAAACGCATGCTGGCCGTTGGTTCCCGTTGCGCCCCAGATCATCGGTCCGCAATCGTGATGGAGCTTGGATCCATCAAATGCCACTGACTTTCCGTTGGATTCCATCTCAAGCTGCTGGAGATAGGAAGGGATGAGGCACAGCCGTTGTTCATACGGCAGAACCACTCGTGCCTGATAACCACATACTTGGGTGTGCCAGATTCCAACCAAGGCCATGAGAACTGGAAGGTTCTTGGCCATTGGAGCAACGCGGAAATGCATGTCAACACAACGGGCGCCTGACAGGAATTCAGCGAAGGCTTCTGGTCCGATTTTTAACATTAGGCTCAGCCCCACGGGTCCCCAAACCGAGTAGCGTCCCCCTACCCAATCTTCGAATCCGAACACCATTTGCTCATCGACGCCGAAGGCTCGGGCCCTTTCACTTGCCGCTGTAACCGCGGAGACCTGAAACCTGATGGCGTCAGGGTTCCGCGAGACTAGCCAATCGCGCGCAGTTTCGGCGTTGGTGATCGTCTCGAGCGTCGTGAAGGTCTTCGATGCGATTATTACCAATGTCGTTGCTGGATCAAGCTCGCCGATAATGCCGGTGAGATGCGAACTGTCTATGTTGGACACAAAGTGCACCCGGAGGCCATCGCTGTGCCGTGGAAGCGCCATGCTCGCCATTGCGGGGCCTAGATCAGAACCTCCAATGCCGATGTTCAAGACGTCGGTGAATTTTTGGCCGTCCGCTCCACGACGATTTCCTCGGAACGTCTCCGCTGCAAGCGCTGACATTCTATGGAGATTGGAACGGATTCCGGGCCTGACGTCCCGTCCCCGCACTAGAAGCTCTTCGCCGTTGGGGTCCCTGAGTGCTGTATGCAATACGGGGCGGTTTTCGGATTCATTTACGATGTCGCCGCGGAACATCGCATCCCGCTTGTTTTCCACACCATAAGCGCGTGCCAATGAGAGTAGTGCGTCAAGCGCTTCGTGATCGATGGTGGTTTTCGAAAAGTCAAAAAATAGATCGTTTGATAGGATCGAGAATTTGTCGGCTCTATGTGAATCTTCACTGAATAGACGCGCGATCTTTCGCCCTTTCGCCTCTCTTCCTAATGCCTTCAGTTTGCTCCACATTGCTTGCACCTATGCCGCGAAGTGGACGGAGGCGCTCGCGAGAAAGGCAGAAACGGGTGCATCTTTCGGATTGGCGATTCTTGAAGCCTTCTGCAGTGCATGTTTCTTCGCTTGTCCAGTGATCAACACATGCAGATTGCGTGAAACTGACAGGGACCGGTACGTTAAAGTGACGCGCCGCTCGCCCGTCATTGGCGCTGTTACTGGAATTGCAAAACGGCCGGTAGAGGACAATGCGTCATCCAATTCATCCGATCTTGGAAAGAGAGACGCCGTGTGCATGTCTTCGCCCATTCCTAGAAGCGTCACATCTGGCGGTAATTTCGACGAGAGCTGTTTCTCTACATCTTTAAGAAACTCATCCGAATCCTTGCCGCTGTGACAAAGGGAAATAATCTCTGCCCTTTTCGCCTTATCTTGCAGAAGTCTGGCTTTGATCATTCCAAGGTTCGATCGCGTAGACTCTAGGGAAACAAGTCGCTCGTCGGAAGGGATGACGCAGACGGCATTCCAATTTATGTCTTGGCGCCGCAATGTATCAAACATGAGTGCGGGCGTTGTTCCTCCTGGCACGATAAGGGTGGCGCGTCCTCTGGAATCGAGTGCATCAGACAATTGTGCAGCGACGATGTTTCCAACTGCGTCGGCCCACTCGGCACGGCTGGAATATTCATTGAATTTCATGACTCCAGCCCGCGCCACTTTCGTTGTTCCTTGTAGAGCAGTCCTAGCGAGTCCTCTGGTCCAACCGATCCAGATTCATACACGACTGGTCGTCGTCCGGCCCTAGACCAGTCTTCAATTACTCTATCGGTCCAGCGCCAAGCTGCCTCGACTTCATCATCTCTCATGAAAAGCGTTTGGTCTCCCCTGATGACGTCCATGATCAATCTTTCGTAGGCTTTGGTAAGTTCGCTGACACTCGGGTCCAATGTACCAGCAAAACTCATGTCGAGCGGTACCTCAACCAATCTCATTCCGCCTGGTCCCGGTTCCTTTATCGTCACCTGCATGTTAATTCCCTCGTTTGGTTGAAGGCGAATTGCAAGCACGTTTCCGGGAAGGCGGTTGGCACTTCCAAATATCGAATGCGGCGGATTTCGGAATACGACGGCGATCTCCGACATCCTTGTCCGCAACCTCTTTCCTGTTCGCAGGTAGAACGGCGTGCCCGCCCAGCGCCAATTGGCAATTCCACATTTCAAGGCGACAAAGCTTTCCGTCGAGCTATCATTTGCGCCTATATCCGATAAGTAGCTCTCGGTGCCCCGTCCAACTCCATACTGTCCCAGCACGAGGCTGTCCGGTTCAACGGGTTCCAATGCTCGAATTACCTTCAGTTTCTCGTCCCTGACTGCGTTAGGTTCAAAATTGGATGGCGGCTCCATAGCAGTAAGGCAAAGTAGCTGCATCAAGTGGTTTTGGACCATGTCCCTCATTGCGCCCGCGCTGTCGTAATACTCTCCCCTGCCCTTCACGCCTGCCACTTCGGCAACAGTGATTTGTACGTGGTCAATGTAACGACTTGTCCAAAGGGGTTCGAAAAGCACGTTAGCGAACCGCAGTGCCATTAAGTTTTGAACTGTCTCCTTCCCAAGATAGTGGTCTATTCTGTAGATTTGTTGCTCTTGGAAGGTCGACCGAAGCTCAGCATTTAGTGCCTGTGCCGATTCCAGGTTATGTCCGAACGGCTTTTCGACAACTATTCTGGACTCCGATGCAACGAATTTGCGGCTATGCAAATTTTGGACAATGTCGCCAAACACCGACGGTGACACAGAAAGATAGAATGCCGTGATTAAATCTGGCCTCAGTTTCTTGCCGAGTTCATTCCATCCAATTCCCTTTCGAACGTCAATAGAGCAAAATGATAGGCAAGACAGAAACAGTTCCAGTTCGTCCGGTTTCACGACTCCTTCCTCAATATTTGAATTGATAGCCGATCTAGCGAGTTGCCGATAATCTTGATCGGATAGGGCTCTGCGTGCCACGCCAATGACTCGCGATCCTTTTGGCATCTGTCCGACCTTGAACCGCCGAAAGAGCCCAGGAATGATCTCGCGCTTTGCCAAGTCTCCCGTTGCACCAAATAGAACGAGATCGAACTTCTTTACTGGAATAATTTTATACACAACTGGCTCCAGTGCCTATTTTGAAATCATTTGTTTTCTAGCGCACCTGCGATCTATTGGCCTATTGGCACGTGATGTCTATGGTCGGATAGACGCAGTTGCGAAGCCTCCCCGACACGCCAAGTTGCATGCCAAGATTAGGACAATCCTGCTGACTTCCAATTATTTCGAACTTACCCAAGACTCAACTGATCTACGCTTGTCGAATAGAGGAAAGTGGTAGGAATCGCTTGCCGATTGCTTTTTTCATCTTTTGTCTATCTGACATTTCTTGTTAAGTATAATCGCGTCGGGTGCGTTATCTCGATGCGTGGGTCAATGGTTGCCGGGGCTCTGTATTCATTGCCAATTATAGGTGCTATACTGCGAGTATCAGCACCAGAGCCAAGAATTAGGACGACATTTGAAACACCTAACACTTGCTGCGAGATCGAAAGCGTATCTCCCGGCCAAGTTTGAAGACCCTTACATCACAGCTGATGGGTTGCCGCGGGCATCAGTCGCGTTCATCAAGCCGACAACGCTTTGGTTCAATACTGGAACTCTTTGCAATATCGCTTGTGAGAATTGCTACATCAAGAGTTCGCCACAGAATGACCAGCTTGTTTACATTACTGCCGACGAGGTTGGGAATTACCTCAATGAAGTCAGGGAGAACGGCTGGCCCTTTTCCGAAATGGCGTTCACGGGCGGAGAACCATTCATGAATCCTTACATAATTGACATGCTGGGACGCTCGCTGGCTGCCGGTTTCGATGTCTTGGTTCTCACCAATGCCATGAGGCCAATGATGCGCCCACGGGTCAAGTCTGGATTACTCGATCTCAAGAATTCATATCGGTCACAATTCGTCATTCGCATTTCGCTGGACCATCACGACGAGAGTTTACATGACCAGATGCGTGGTAAAGGCTCATTCAAATGTACGTTGGCGGGAATGGATTGGTTACAGAAACATGACTTTAGAATGGCCTGCGCAGGCCGCACGGTTTGGAATGAAACAGAGCAAGAAGCTCGATCAGGTTATGCAAACTTGTTTCGTACTCGAGGTTATGCAATAGATCCGTACAATCCCCGAGAAACTGTGCTGTTTCCAGAAATTTTTGAAGATGCAAACGTACCCGAGATCACCGTTGACTGCTGGAAGGTTCTCGAAAAACGTCCCGATGACGTAATGTGTGCATCTTCACGTATGGTTGTGAAGCGAAAAGCTGCACAAGAACCGGTAGTTGTAGCATGTACCCTTCTACCGTACGAACCGGAGTTTGAACTTGGTTCCTCGTTGCGCGAAGCGGCACGCTCAATTCAACTAAACCATTGTAATTGCGCACAGTTCTGCGTTCTTGGGGGAGCGTCTTGCAGTCATGGGAATTAAGATTTTCATTACCTGATTGGTAATCGCGTCTCAGCGCAACCATCCATCAGATAATTGGCATCAACGCGCAACAGTTCTTGTGACGAAAGATTGCTGTAAAACGCACCATAAGACCGTTGCGAAAGCGGTCGTTCTCTGCATTTCGCCTTCCGGAGTTGGTTCTACGTCTGTGGTTGCCGAAGGTTTGCCTGCGATCCATCGTCGCCGCGACACCAGCCGGTTGAACCGCCGGCGTTGCCCAACCAAGGGATATCCCGGAAAGGCTTGGAACATAACCTCCGCCTCGGCAAGGCAGTCCCGGTTGGCGCACTTGGCAACCCCATGTCGCAAGCGCACCGCAAAACCTCGCTGACATCGCGCACCACTGGCCGTGCGGGAAAACTCGGCCCATCGGATCGACATCGCGACGGCTCGTCCCGGCGCAAGCGTCCTGGACTGGGAACTACCGCCAAGCGCTGCCAGTCCCATTAAGGTGCTTACCTTTAGCAAGTCGCTGTCCTGCACAATGCGTTAGTCACACCTTCATGAAGAAATCCACAAGCCCCTCCCCTAACTGAACGTCGGAACAAGTGCTTGCACCCCTTTCAATGCAACCGTCCATGGCTGAAGGGCTTCATTTCGCGACAGTCTGGGATTATGCAAATATATAATTTCATAAGGCTCAATTCGTGAATCGCAGGCATGTCCTGACGCTGGCCACCGCGAGGCATGCTCTTGGCGATGGATGCCTGCCGAGGACGACGAGATGGAACCACCTCAAATAGCTGTCGAGACACTTGGTGGCAAACCCGCAGCGCACCGCAGCCTCCCGGCGCTGCGCCGCCGTCAGCTCATCGATGCTGGAAACCCAGTCCTGAAACCGCGCCCGATCCATTGTTCCGCTCCCCATGGTCAATGCAAGTCGTAATCAAGTGTATCGCATACGCCTGCGAACAGAGCTTATATTTTGCTTCAGCTCTTCAGCATAATCTTAACAATAAAGGGCTTTTTTCCTTAATAAATTGTTGTTTGAGTCAGGATTCGAGCTCAACGCGAGCGGAAATAATTGACTTGCCAAGCAAAGATGTACAAATCGCTTAGGCAGAAAAGCTGAATCTGATAGCAAGAAATAATATCTATAAAGATTGCGTCAAAACTATATGAATAATAATTAAAATTCATTCAAAATTTCATGAATTAGTGCCATGTCAACGTTGTTGCATAGGAATGCATTGCCAATTCCACGAACGAGGATGAACTGGATTCGTCCGCCGTTTGTTTTTTTGTCCTGAAGCATCAAGTGGGTGAGTTTATTTGCATCAACTGAGTGGCCTGGGATGTCAGAAATTTTAGATTTCATGCCGATATCCACAATATGTCGTGCCACCCGTTGGGCATCTACGGAACTGCAAAAATGCATGCGCTCGGACGTGATGAATGCCAGTCTGCAACCAATCGAAACTGCCTCGCCATGCTGAAGGTTGCCGGAATAGCGATTCGCTGCTTCTAGCGCATGCGCGAATGTATGCCCAAGGTTTAGAAGGACTCGTTTGCCACTGTGTTCCAGTTCATCGCGTTCGACAATTCTTGCTTTGATTTCACATGATCTTCGGATCAGGCACGCCTGCAAGACGCAGTCCCCCTCGATCGCTTGTTTGCCATGCTTTTCGAGCCAAGCGAAGAAATTGGCATCGCCCATTAGGCCATACTTCATGACTTCAGCGTAGCCGGCCAGCATTTGACGCTTTGGGAGCGTACGCAGGACATCTAGGTCGGACAAAACCAACTTGGGTTGTTTGAATGTGCCAACAAGGTTTTTTCCCGCCTGCGAGTTGATACCTGTTTTGCCACCGACAGCACTATCTACCTGAGCCAAAAGCGTTGTTGGGATTTGGATCAAGTTGAGTCCGCGCCGTGTCACGGCTGCCGTAAATCCAGCAAGGTCGCCAATAACTCCCCCTCCCAGTGCAACAACGGTATCGTGGCGCTCAAACTCGTGGGCAAGCAACCATTCGACGGATTCTTGTAGAGTTTTCCAAGACTTAGCGCTCTCTCCCGGCTTCGCAATGAAGATCTCAGCGGAAATGCCTTTCGTGGCGAGGCTATCCGTCAATGTACCGAGATGGATATTGGCTACGGTCTCATCGGTTATGATCGCAGCACGACGACGCGCTAGGAGTGGCAGCATGATTTCACCGGCACGCGGTAGCAGGTTGTTCTCAATTCGAATGTCATACGTGCGATTGCCAAGATTGACTGTTACAAGTTCCCTGATCATGTGCTTTGCCCCGAGATGGCTTCATGAGCAACCGGCGACTCGATCAAGGTTTCAATAACCCTTGAAGCCATTTCGGGCACCGATAGTCCGGCTTGACCTAGCACCCACACTCTTGCCTTCGCGTACTCTGGTGTTCGTGCTGCTAGCATCCGTCTCAAGGTGGTGAGTGGATCGTCGCTCTGGAGAAGTGGACGTGTCGACTTGTGCCTCACCCGGTTCCACAGAAGATCGAGATCAACTTTCAGCCAAATTGACACGCCATGCCGCTCGATAATTTCACGATTTTCGGCTGATAGGAAGCCCCCTCCCCCGATGGAGAGGGCACAAGGAGAGCCCTGAAGCAAGCGAGCCAGAAACCGAGTTTCCGTCTTTCTGAAATATTCTTCGCCGTAGGTTTCGAAGATTTGGAAAATGGTCATCCCTGCGGATGCCTCGATTTCAGCGTCCGTGTCGATGAATGGAACATCTAGGATAGAAGCAACTGCTCTGCCGACAGCGGTTTTCCCCGACCCCATCATCCCAACAAACACCAAGGTCTTTAGAAGCGTGTAATGTAGTTTGGCCATTCCAATTGTGGTGACTGTTGATTCTTGCATGTTGTCAACGGCGCAGCTCAAGCCTTTTCCATCTAGCATTTTTCGTAGGAATTCTGTATGCTTTCTGGTCAAACCAATTTACGGACAAAATGTACTGAGAATCCGAATGCTTGGCATACTGAAGATCTTAGCGTTTACCGTTGTTTTTTTCTTTTTAGTTGTAGTTGGTTACGCATTCTTCGGAAACTTGTCGGCCCCCTTGGACAGTTTTTCGGAACCGGTCCAAATTGAGGCGAAATAGGCATGCCCCCATCTTTGCAGGCGTGATTATCAGTTCGACTTGACGGCACCAAACAATGTGGGGCGATGCGACTGGCAATCGAGTTAGCGAATGCAAGACTTTACTTTGTTCGAATTGAACGGCCAATCTTGTTGCCCTTCCTCGATAATTTTGCCTCCAGGCGGTAGGAATTCTTTCGCGCAAGATACTAGATAGTGTCGTCATGAAATGCCAGCCCGGAGCGCCAGACATCGGATCTGCACCGCGGCAAGAAACGATGCGGCATTCCTGGCGCATCGCGTGGCAATCCCGCGCCAGCGCTTGAGCCACGGAAAGGCGTTCTCCACCAAATGCCGGTGCCGGCAGAGATGGACATCATGCGCTCTGGGGCGCTTGCGGTTGCGCTTCGGCGGAACCGCTGGAATGACTTCATGCTCCTCGCAACAAGACAGGATGGCATTCGTGTCACAGGCCTTGTCCGCCAAAAAATACTCGGCATCCATCCCTTCAATCAGCTCGACCGCTTGACGGCAATCCGCTGCCGTCCCCTCGGTCGCCAACACCCGCACCGGCATCCCATGCGCGTCCACAGCCAGATGCAGCTTCGCGTTCAGCCCCCTTTTGCGCGACCCATCGCCTGATTGCCACCGACCGCACCGCTCGCATGGGGATGCACCTTGAGATGACTGGCGTCAATCATCAGCCACTCATAGTCCGGCTCATCCACCAGACGCTCCGGCAACGCCCCCCAGATCCCCTTGTCCCGCCAGCGACAGAACCGGCGATGGGTGTTGTTCCAGTCGCCACAGTCTGGCGGCAAATCACGCCAGGGAGCGCCGGTGCGCAGAACCCGGAAGATCGCATTGATGAACCGACGATTGTCCTGCGTCACCCCACCCCAACTTCCCGCTCGGCCAGGCAGATGAGGCTCCAGCAACAGCCAGACCCGGTCCGAAATGTCATGACGCCGATGAGCCATTCCCATGAGCCGCCTCCAACAAACATCGAGTGAGTTCAACAGACAATGCAGATAAACATCACTCATGACGACACTATCTAGGGTTGCTTTAGAGCCTTTGGGCAAGGTCAAGAAGCGCAGACGTGGAGTCATTTAAATCGCGCTAATTGCTTATGCACCTGGTTCCGGCGACACAAGGCATTGTGTCCGGGATGTCGGGCGATGGAATGTTTGCATGACATTCTTGACGTGGAACCGTCCCATGACCGAAATCCCCGCCAGCCTTATCGCCTTCCAGCGTCTGTTTCCCGACGACGGCGCCGGCGCCCGGTGGTTCATCGCCGTCCGATGGCCGAACGGCTTCCGGTGTCTCGCCTGCGGCTGGCCACGGTCCCGTCCTGCAACGCCAGGGATCTCGGTAACTTCGCTGTGCGCAGCACTAACGCGACCGCCACCGGCCCCATGTCGTCGGCGACAGGCCCGCCCATGAAATTCTCGCCTGGATCCACACCGCGTTCTGCGACCTCAAGGGTTGCGTGCTCAGCGCCTCCAAACTTGTCTCGACGAGTTCGTCTTTCGCTTCAATCGCCACCGAAATCGCCACGCTGTATTCCTGCCCCTGTTCCTGCAGGCTCTGCGCGCCAAACCTCACCCCTGCTGCATCTTGATCAAACCGGAACCACGTGCATAAGCAGTTCGCGTTATATTATTCTCCAGCGCATTTGGTTTGGGATCGGACACTTGCCACCGACGGCAATCAGCGTGGCGCACAACTATATAAGCTTTGTTTTCCGATGACTTCGAGAACTTGTCCCGACAATTCATTCTCAGCAACTCAAGGAAAGAGTTCTTCTGGATTTGACAACGTCCGCTATTATAAGGGCTGGTGCATGATGCAGTCGAAGTGCGAGCGCTAAGGCATTTGCATGATCCCTTCCGACGGTGGAACAAAATTCGGAGGACATTTAATTTGAACGAGTTGGCGAAGAAGGGTTTGGGGCCAGACCGGTGCTAGCTATTCCCTTGCACGATTGTGCTGTGCCAGATTGGAGCGATACGTCAGACAAACCGCGATTCGGCTAGTTGATAATCCGAACGGAAAGCAATTGAACTCAGGTCAATGGATAGATGCCTTCTTGGAGGCAGCGCAGGCAGAACGGTCTGCCGCGGCGAACACCTGCCGCGCCTATCGCCGGGACTTAATTGGATTTTCAACCTACCTTGCCAAGAAAGCTAGTGAATTGCAATGCGCAACGAGAGAAGACATCGAGTCATACATGGTGGAATTGTCTAGAAAGGGCTTTTCGCCATCTACGCGGGCACGAAAACTTTCCGCAATCAGACAAATCTATCGGTTCGCTGTTGAGGAAAACTGGCGAAAAGACGATCCCGTCCAGCAATTGCCAACCCCTAGAAAAGTTAGGGCACTGCCGAAGTCGCTTTCAGTGAACGAGATTGAAAAAATTCTCGTCACAGCACGAAAATTTGGAAAGTCACAGACGGAAAAGTGTCGCAATGCATGCATATTCGAGTTGCTATATGCAACCGGCATGCGCGTGAGTGAGCTTGTAGAATTACCTGTTGCTTCTACCCGTGGAGACCCAACAGTCTTGTTGGTCAAGGGAAAAGGAGGCAGGGAAAGGATTGTTCCGCTAACCAAAGCAGCAACGGGAACACTTGCCGAATGGCTACTAATTCGCGATGCCGAGATGGAACGGCGAATGGGAACCGCATGTGGCCGTGAGCACTACCTCTTTCCATCAAGTGGAAAATCGGGGCATCTCACAAGGGAGCGTGTCTACGGCATTGCAAGGGGTATAGCTGTGGCATCGGGTATAACGTCTGAAAGGGTCACTCCTCACACCTTTCGCCATGCCATCGCCACACACTTACTGGAAAACGGAGCAAACCTACGAGCGATACAGAAACTGCTCGGCCATGCGGACATTGCAACAACGGAAATCTACACCCATGTAATGGAAGACCGGCTCAAGAGCCTCGTTCTCGAAAAGCATCCTCTCGGTAAGATGTCCCGCGAGGACTTTTAAATGGTAGGTACTGCTGAAACATGGTCGCTAGAACGCAATGCTCTTTCGGATAATGCAACGATACTCTGTAATTGATGGACCTCAACGCGGCCGCCGCGTCAAACTGATCTCGGATATTGAAAATGCACCAAGCACTGGATTTCATGAACACGTCTATCTGGCCGACAGTGATAATGATTGTTGGATTGATATTCGTATCCGCGTTCTTTTCAGGATCGGAAACTGCGCTTACGGTCGCTTCGCGCGGCAAGCTGCGTTCTCAGGCGGACCGCGGAGACCCGCCAGCTATGCGCGCACTTCGCCTGACCCAAAATCCCGAAAGGCTGATTGGCGCGGTGCTGCTCGGAAACAATCTAGTCAACATCTCGGCAGCGGCCTTGGCAACAAGCATTTTATCGAGACTCTACGAAGATTCTGGCGTTGCGCTAGCCACGCTTGTCATGACGACTCTAATCTTGGTTTTTGCCGAAATCCTTCCGAAGACATATGCGCTTACCAAACCGGAATCTGCCGCGCGCGCCGTTTCTGCACCCATAAGTCTATTTGTTGCACTATTCTTTCCTGTAATTAGCATAATTCAATTCCTGATCAACAGATTGCTTGGAGTGAGATCGGACCCGGAAAGCGCCTTCGCGGTTCACGAGGAGATTGCAGGGACTATAGCCCTTGGCCACTCGACTGGTGCCGTACAGAAGGAGCATCGTGACCGCCTTATGGGTGCCCTGGATCTTGGAAGCAGATCCGTCGAAGAAATCATGATTCACCGCTCGGAGATGGAATTGATAAACGCGGATGCTTCAACCGCCGAAATTATTCGGAAATGTACGGAATCCCAATTTACGCGGCTTCCAGTTTATCAAGGTGAGATCGACAACATCGTTGGGGTCGTTCATGTAAAAGACTTGCTTCGCAAAGTATCCGAGTTGTTGCAGGCCAATGCAGGCAGCAGTGCCTTTGCAGAGGCCGGACCTTTTTTGCTTAATGTATCAAGGGAACCCTACTTCGTTCCGGAAACAACACCACTTGACAGCCAGATGAGGGAGTTTCGTAGGCTCCATTCACACTTTGCACTCGTCGTTGACGAGTACGGGGCCTTGCAAGGCTTGATTACATTGGAGGACATTCTTGAGGAGATCGTCGGAGACATCTCCGATGAGCATGACGCGGAACCAGATGTTCCGATGAAAGTCAGTGAGGATGGCACGCTTCTGGTAGATGGCAGCACACCAGTGCGCGACATCAACCGAGAAATGGACTGGAAATTACCCGACGACCTCGCGACCACAGTTGCGGGATTGGTGATTCATGAAGCTCAGTTGATTCCCACGGTTGGACAAGAGTTCAATTATTATGGATTCCGATTTGAAATTGTCGGGAGGGAAGCGAACCGCATTACGCGAATTCGTATACGGGCCTCGTGATGCGATCAGTGCCAGCATAGTACTTGCGTTCGAACTCGCGTTTTATCTTTGTTTCTTTAAGATTTTATTCGTGAAACGCATGCATGGTCTGGCCATGGCCCCGGCTAGGCAGGCCCTCGGTGAGAAGGCGGGTCGCTGAGTTCGCCGAGATGGAACCACCAGGACAGCTATCGAGGTATTTATAGGCTATGATGATGCGAAAGCTACATGGGAAGGCCTGCGACTTGGCTGCAGTGCTATTTGAGCGTCCTAGATGAGTAAATGTGCAGGGTACCGCGAACACACTCGCTGTCCACCTGCCTGACCTCCAAAACGAACCGGGAGCCATCGTGTCACTATGCCAAGGAATACGAAATGAACCTTTGGATTATCGGCACGCTATCCGCCTTCGCCCTGCACAGTTGAAAGGCTTTGGCTCTGTCCGCACTGCGGCCACCGGCGGCGCGGTGTCCCGGGGCAAGTCGCGCGGTCTGTGCCGCCATCGCTGCAATTCCTGCGGCCGGACTTTTGGCGCCCTCACCGGTTCGGCAGACGCCGGACCGGCTCGCCGGGATCGTCGAGGCCGATGAGACCTTCGTGCTCGGCATCCTCGCGAGAGCGTCAACCGCTCGCCGGCGGAGCGATCGCCGCTAGCGAGGTCTCGCCCTCCGGTGGACCCGACAGAATCGCAGCAACCTTGCGGCACTGCTTCGCCGTCAGTTCATCGATTCTTGAAAACCAGTCCCGAAACCGTGCCCGATCCATTGTTCCGCTCCCCATGGTCAATGCAAGTCAGAACCCAGTGCAGCACATACGCCTGCGAAATGCGAACAGATCCAAGGCTTTCTTTGAAGCGCGACGCCGACGATGCAATTGCTGTCGAGTGCAGCTTTTCTTCTTCGGTCGAACCCCCGCGTACGTTCCCCATTAGCGGCTGTGCCGCCGAAAGCCGGGGGCTGCTCCATCAAAAACGAACTGACGGCAGATCATGGACTCACGTTGTCTATTGCAAAGTCATGCCGATTGTCAGATAGTGCAGTTCGAGGGTCGTTTGCCTCGATATTGCCATATTCCAAATGAGGAGACTTCGCGATGACGCACATGTTTCGGTTCATCGCCTTGTTTTGCATAGTTTTTGGTGCATGTTTTGCATATGCACAAGAAGCTGATTCTGAAAATCAGGCCAGTGAGCAGCAGGAAGAAAGCATCGAAGAAGCGGCTAGTGCGTCTATCCCAATCGAAGAAACTCAATATGGTGCCTGGACCGTCGTCTGTTATCTGTTGGAAAATGATCAAAGATTTTGCAACATGCAACAGACCATAACCAATTCCCAAGGTATCTCGGTTGCTAGAATTTCTGTCCGGGCAGAAGATGATTTATTCATTGATGCCACAGCCGAAATCATCACGCCGTTGGGAACACAGCTCTCCAAAGGGGTCGGGCTTCGGATCGACAGCGGAGAAGCGCAGGGCTTTCCGTTCGAGGTTTGTGTGATCGAAGGATGCGTAGCGATAATCCAATTGACCCACGACCAAGTAGAGCGAATGCGTCTCGGGAGTACGATTGCCATGGCGATCCAGGAATTCGGCAAAGCGAATCCGGTGTCACTTGAAGTTTCGCTAATGGGATTCACAAAAGCGTTCTCACTCCTCACTAAGTGAGGAGTTACCCCAAAAACTTTGTTTCATAGCCTGCGCTAGACTGATTTCAGCACTAGCACTGCGTTCAAGCCACCAAACGCAAACGAATTTGACATCGCAACGGAGATGTCTGCATTTCGTGCTTCGTTAGGCACAATATCCAGCGGGCACTCTGGGTCTGGCTCCTCGAAACCGATTGTCGGGGCTATCACACCTTCGCGGAGAGCCATAATGCATGCGAGAAGCTCGACCGAACCGGTTCCGCCAATCAGGTGGCCGTGCATTGACTTAGTTGACGATAAGAGCAAGCTGTCCGCGTGCCCGCCGAAGACGTCGATAATGGCGGCGCACTCTGTTCTGTCGTTCGCGATAGTTCCGGTACCATGAGCGTTTATGTATCCCACGCTATCAGGAGCAATATTTCCCGCCGTCAGCGCGCCTCGGATCGCGCGCGCGGCTCCCGACCGTGAGGGCATCACTATGTCATCGGCATCTGAAGTCATGGAGAACCCAACGATTTCCGCCAAAATCTCGGCTCTTCGCAACCGAGCCTGCTTAAAGTCTTCAATAACGAATAGCGCCGCACCCTCCCCTTGCACCATTCCATTTCGGTTCTTGGAAAACGGTCGGCAGGCGATAGGGGACATAACACGGAGTCCTTCCCATGCCTTTACTCCACCAAAGCAGAGCATGCTTTCCGCCCCGCCCGCAACCATTGTCTTTGCCATTCCGGACTTGACGAGTTGAAAGGCAAGCCCAATAGCATGGTTGGAAGACGAGCAAGCGGTTGACACCGAGAAACTGGGTCCCCGAAGATTAAATTTCATCGAAACATGGCTTGCTGCAGCGTTGTTCATGAGCTTTGGGACAACAAATGGGTGAACGCGGTTCTTCCCCTCTTGATAAACCGAGCGGTAGCTCGCGTCCCAAGTGTTCAATCCGCCGCCGGCGGTGCCGAGAACCACTCCGGCTTCTTCCAAGGCATTGCCTTTTAAATCGATCCCAGATTGCGACAACGCTTCATCCGCCGCAAGTAGCGCGAACTGCGTAAAGCGGTCGTAGAGGGCTAGCTCTTGGCGGGAAAAATAGTCGGCTGCCGCAAAATTCTTGACCTGACCACCGATTCGGATCATCAACCGGTCGGCGTCGCGTATTTTTAGATCACCTATTCCGCATCGACCGGTGCGGAAACTTTCAAGTGTTTCACTTGCCGAATTGCCTAAAGGATTGATCGTGCCTTGACCGGTGATAACTACCCGCCGCATAGAAATCTAACCAAATTTCTGGGCCACGAGATTTTCCACTGCCCTTGCAATTGAAGCGATGTCCGCGTCTTCAAATATGCCCTTCCCCGGCTCGTTGGCATTGAAGTCGATCTGAATGTCAAAGTTCTCCTCAATGCCGAAAATGATCTCCGCCAATCCAAGTGAATCGATCCCTAATTGTCCCAAAGTATACTCGGGCGCAACGTTCTTGGCGTCCAGAACCGCTTGTTCAGCGATGATTTCAATAACGCGCTCCTCAACGGAACCCTGCATGGCCAAACCTCCGCACACAGTTTCACGTCAATTAAAGTTTCTTTGCCAGATTGGAAACCTGCTTCTTGAGTTCCGCCATCTGGTCAAGAATTCTTGGCAGGCGTCTCAATGCCCTATACATTTTGATATTTTGATCCATTTTGGTCGCCGGCGATCCCATGACAGCATGACCGGGCGATACGTTCGTATAAATTTTAGATGCACCTCCGGCAACGACATCGTCGCCAATCTTCACATGGTCGGATACGCCACACATTCCAGCCAAGATAACCCGATTTCCGACTTGCACTGATCCAGCAACCCCGACATGTCCACAGATCAGGCAGTGCGAGCCAATGCGTACATTGTGTGCAATGTGAACCAGATTGTCAATTTTTGTTCCTGAACCGATGATCGTCGCAGAGACGGTACCTCTGTCGATCACGGTACAGGCCCCCACCTCGACATCGTTCCCGATGGTTACTGAGCCGAGCGAGTTGATCTTTGTGTAGACGGAGTTTCTCGCTGGAACGCGAGTTCCCAGAGAGGTTCGTACTTCCTCCTCTTTGCTTGGCTCTTCGGTAGTGAATGAGAATCCATCGCTTCCAATTACTGCGTTCGAATGCAACACAAACCGCTCGCCTACCACTATATCGCGCTCGATCCGTGCACCGGAATGTATATGTGCATTGTTGCCAACGCGAACATTGCGCCCGATGGAGACGTTGGAATCCACAATGCAATCTACACCGATGACGGCACCGCTCTTTATCACCACGTTGGGTCCGATTCGCGATCCGATGCCAACCTGCGCTCCTGCGGACACACTTGCGCTCGGATCAATACCTGGATCCACGTCCGGCGCAGGCGAAAAGAGCTTGCAGATTAAGGCCATAGAGAAACGCGGGCGTGACGTAAAAATGGCGGCGCTGAGACCGAAGCTCTCCCAGTTCGCACTTTCCCAAACCACTGCTGCTTTGGCCTGCCCTTTCTGAATGCCCTCGGCAAATTGGGGACTCATGGCCAAGGCGAGTTGATCAGGCTGTGCTTCTGATGGCTCGGCGACGCCCGACATTTGCAAGGACTGGTTCCCCACCGATCGAGCGCCGATTGCCTCAGCAATGTCACGGACTAAAAGCGACATACTGCTCCCGCAAATCAAGGATACCATGTCGCATGGTAATATAAATCTCAAGTAAATGGTAGATGTCAGAGCACCCGCGCCGCAATAGATTAGGTTGCAGAAATGCCCGCTTTCTGAAGCGCTTCGTAAATGGCGCTGTCCCGACCGTAAATGTCATCCCGGAAGTTCGTGACCCCATCCGCTCCCACCCACGCGGTTTGATACGTGATGTGGACAGGGAGAGGTTTGTCGAGATACATTTTGGTTTCTTCTCCCGATGCAAGGGATACTTTAAATTCCGCTTCCGATACGGACACCCTCGTAGCGAGAAGAAAATGCGCGAAGTCAAAAGCCCGTTCGAGCCTCACACAGCCATGACTGAATGCCCTGAGATCCTTGTCGAACAACTGCTTCTCGGGAGTGTCATGCAAGTAGACATCATGCTTGTTTGGAAACATGAATTTAACGAGTCCAAGCGCGTTATCTGGGCCTGGCGGCTGACGCATCTTAAACGGAAAAGACTGCTTGCTATACTTGGTGAAGTCAACTGCCATCCTATCGATTGGCCCAGTTTCCGGATGGAAGATCTCGAGCTGGCTCTCAGAAAGCGGGTCTTTCCAAAGTTCGGGAAGGACTTCACCAACAGCAATCGATTCCGGCACCCACCAGTAAGGGTTCACGACCAAATGCGTCATCATTTCAGAAAATTCAGGTGTGTTGAGGCTCGGTCGAGTTCTCCCAACTACAACCTTTGTCGTGAATACCGGTCGACCGTTGTCAATCACGTTTGCCTTGAAGTCCGTCAAATTGACCAAGACATGCAGTTCGCCTAGAGGGTGATTCAGCCATCGAGCTCGTTCCAGTGCAACAAGAATTTGAGCCATGCGTTCTTCAGCAGTTGTGTTGATGGCCCTGATAGTGCGGGCTCCAACAACTCCATCGGGAATCATTCCATGCCGAGCCTGGAGACCTTGAACGGCACCAAGCATCAAACCGTTGTATTCCGAATTTGCAATTTGCGGTATGAGTCCCATTCGAATCAAGCGGTTGCGCAACAAGACTATTTTCGGCCCACGATCTCCCGGCTTGATTGCGGTCTCCGAAATCGGATTCCCCCACCCGCCCGAAGCGACGATCTCTCGAAGTCTTCTTAATTCCTTCCGTAACCTCCTGTACTCCATTGAGGAAGGTGGTAGAGTTGCCAAAAACGCGGCAGGATCATTACTGCTTATTCCGTCGAGCAGCACTGCTGATTCAATGGAATTCCGTTTGCGGGCAATCCCCCTCGAAACAGACACTGGATCAATCAAGCCCGTGTGAAGCTCACGGGCATACTTAAGGTAAGCTTGGCTTATTGCTATTTCGGCCTTCGCCAATTTCGAGTTTGTATCGGCTGTCAGAAACAGCGTGCGAATTTCTCCTGCGTGCCGCTCTTGGTCTGGAAGTCCATGATCAATAGCTGTATCGAGAGCATCAAGAAAGGCGGTAAGTCGTTTCCTTTGCTCCCGCGTTGACCCAACCCAAATGGGATTGTATGCTCGTTTCTTGTAGAAATCTGCAAGTTCGGTGCTAGAGAAGGCCTCGCGCGCAATGAAAACACCGACTGATGAGAGATCGACGAAGGCCGCAGCAGACAGATTCGCGGCCCCAAGAAAGGCCGCAAACACTAGCGCCGGAAGGTAAGAGAACCCGAAGACAACAGTAAGCTTCGGTCTAGTCACCATCAATTTATTACCCATTTGCAAAGCCCCATTCGCCTTGACACCACAGAGCAAAACTTCTCCTGACCCGGCCAACTGCCGAAAAGACTTCTTTGCATGCGCATAAATGTCAGACACGTTAAACATGAAAACAACATTAAGATATTTGACTCATTCGAGAAATTCAACTAATCGTGTCATAGAAATTTAGAGTGCTTCGGTTGAATTGCGATCAAAGCAACTTAGGAGTGGAATGGGCGGATCAAAAGAATCAGAGCGAGCTTGAGGACACAACTCACGTGATGGAGAATCCACAGACGATATTGCCAGATCACAGCACTTTAAATAGGGCTACAAGACGGTCGCTGGTTACTGCAGTTTGCTCCGCGGTTGCGATCGTGGCATTTCCCCTTGGGGCGCCGGCCTTCTCGATATTGAAGGGAGCCGGGGACATTCGAAGACTCAAAATGCATTGTGCAGTCACTAGCGAAAGCATAAATACAATCTACTGGATTGAAGGCGAATACATCCAAGCGGCACTTAATGAGATTAACCATTTCATGCGCGACTGGCGAGCGAACCAAACTTACAAAATGAAAGCTCGGAATCTAGACGTAATTTCAGCGACACACGGACTTTTAGAAACTGATGAACCGTTCCATTTGAAGTCAGGCTATCGAACGCCTGCCACGAACGCAAAACTACGCCGCAGGAGCCGGAACGTTGCAAGGAACTCACTTCATATGACAGGCGAAGCGGCTGACATTAGCTTAAACGGGCGCTCGACCGCAGCGATTGCCGATGCTGCTGAACAATGCAAGGGCGGAGGCGTTGGCAGATATCGCAGATCAGGCTTCGTGCACGTTGATTGCGGAGAAATCCGTTGCTGGAGCGTATGATAGCGCTTGATATGCTGTCGGGCATCCTGTGTTGCCCGGTAGTTTCCCCGTTCCAAAGAGCTGTTTAACCTTCTTGCGCCACGCCTTTTTTGGGGATCACGACATGCAGCGCCTTCGGCAATTGACCTTTGCCAGCCTTGAATACGACCGCAAGAAGCGCCACGAGATCTTTCTGGAGCGGATGGATGGCCTGATCCCCTGGGCGTGACTGGAGACTCGCATTGCGCTGACGTGTCCGAAGGGCGGCGGCAAGGGGCGACAGCCGCATCCGCTGTCGGTGATACGGCGCGTGCACTGTGTTCAGCCGTTCTGCAACCTGAGCGACCCGGCTATGGTGGACCTGCTTGCGAGGCCGAGAGCGTCCGGCGCCTTGCCGTGGTGAGTCTGGAGAAGGTTCCAGACGAGACGATGATCCTGAACTTCCGCCACCGGCTGAAGCGCCACGGACTGGCGCAGCTGCTGTTTCAAGAGATCGGGGATCACCTGGCTGAGCGCTGAAGAAGGGCAGCATCGTTGACGCCACCATCATCTCGGTACCGTCGTCGACCAAGAACGAGAGCAATGCCCGCGATCGCTCCAAATCAGAGGTTCCCTAATTCCAATAAATTTATGGGATTATTTACTTGACGTATTTGGTCTTGAGCCAATGCGGCATGCAAAGCTGGACCAATCAGAAAACTAGAACTGTTGCAAAATATTCCCAGCTCTGGGACCTGCTGTACTGGAGATTGCAAGCACTTGTTTCGATGTCCATTTGAGGGAGATCCCGATGGATTTCCTCATGACGGCGTTGGTCGGTGCGTGGCCCAGGAGCACAAGCTTCGAAAGCTGGACGTCCTAATGGAGTGGAGCGGCTAGCCGGGGTTCTCGCTTCAGTGCGCCTGCGTCCGAGACATGCCAGCTGTGATGTTGATCCGAAGGCTCAAGGCACTTGCATGGTCAGTGGCACTCGCTGTCGTACCGGGCACTTGAACATGCAATGAAGGTGCGTCTTTCCGTGACTTCATGTTGTTCTGCGGCATGCCGATGCTTGAGCGCTACCCAACCGCATGATGACCTACCGGTTCCGCTGGCTAGCTGCGAGGATCAAGGGCGCTTGTCGACAAGAGGCTGTCAAATGCCGCCAACCGGAATTGCTGACCAAGGCGGGGATTATGCTCTGGGTCGCTCGGCCCCCTGCCTGTCAGGAGCGACGCGTCGGGACTTAAAACCACAATCCTCGGGCACCATGCTCCGGAAACACTCAAAAGCAAAACTAGGCGCAAGCCACCTTTCGCAAGGGTCCTTTAGGCGGCTTGAGCATAGAATCATGAATGCATGTAGGCGGTGGTTTAGTCCTTGGAAATGAACTGAACTGCTTATGCACTTGGTTCCGGTTTGATCAAGATGTGGCAGGGGTAAGGTTTGGCGCGCAGAACCTGCAGGAACAGCGACAGGAATGCAGCGTGGCGGTTTCGGCGCCGATTGAAACGAAAGACGAACTCGTCGAGACAGGTCTGCAGCCGCTCCAGCCGTCTGTCTTGACGATCGCGGTCGCGGCGGTGTTGCGCACAGCGAAGCTGCCGAGATCCTTGGCGCTGCAGGACGGGACCGTGGCCAGCCGCAGGCGACCGGGAACCAGACCGCGAGCGACAGCTTGGTTCGGTGCCGGCGGCGACCGAGGCTTGACGATGGCAACGGACGCACTCGAAGCTGTGCGGCTTGGTCTTCAGCTGCCATCCGCGGTTGTGGCCGCAGGCGTCGTCGTCGTGGAACCGGCACTGGAAGGCGATGAGGCTGGCGGGGATTTTGATTATGGAACGGTTGCACATCAAGAATGTCGTACGAACATTCCATCATCCGACATCCCAAACACAATGCCTTGTGTCGCCGGAACCATGTACATAAGAAATTGAACTAATTTTGTTTTCAACCACAAGACAGCAAATGAGCGAATTCATTGGCAGCAAAATTCTGATTGGCGATTGTGACGAGACGCCGACCATATGTGTGCCCTGCATAACCGGCGCTGACCACATGTGACTATTCGATGGAATCTCTTAAATTAAGGCTCAATTCGCAAAACGTAGGCGCGGTCTGGCGACCGCCGCCTCGAGGCAGGCTCTGGGCGATGGCCGATCGCCGAGTTCGATGAGATGGAACCACCTCAGATAGCTGTCCAGGCATTTGGTGGCGATGCCGCGCCGCCTGCGCAGAAAGTCCTTGATCTGGCTGTGGCGGCTGTTGACCGTCCGGATGTGCAGAGCGCCCCGGACCCGCTCGCCAGCAGAAGCGGTGATGCTCTCGTGAGGGATGCCGAGCGCCGCCGCGACGGGCGGATAGCAGCGGTTGGCGTCGGAGACGAGCAGCGCATCCGGGGCGAGGACCGGCTCCAGCACCTCCTTCACGTTGTCTGCGTTCAGCGCAGGCAGGGTGTGGCTGAGGGTCTCGCCGCCACGGTCGGCGGCGACCAGAATCGGCACCTGCTCGCGCGAGAGGCCGCGCTTCTTGGCTTTGCCGCCGCGCCAGCGATGCGCCGTGCCCGTGAGCGCACCGAAGGTCTTCCCGCAGTCCTTGCACCGGAACCGGCGAAGACCGCGCGCCCTTGCGGCTCTCCAGAAGAAAGGTCTCGTCAGCCTCGACGATCCCGGCAAGCCGATCCGGCGCCTGGCGCACCGCCGCCACCTCCTTGCGCTGCGCCGCCGTCAACTCATCGACACGCGAGAACCAGTCCCGAAACCGCTCGTGATCCATCTCTCTGATCTCCAAGGCGAATCCGCAAAGATCCTATCACTATGCCTACGATTCACGAATTGAGCCTAAATTAATTCACCTGCATCAGGCAGTTGAAATGGGGAAGTTCAAGAACGGACTGTTCCCTCACCTTCTACAATATACCTGAAGCTTGTTAGATGTTCGGCACCAATCGGGCCTCGTGCGTGGACCTTTCCGGTCGCAATTCCAATTTCTGCACCGAATCCGAACTCTCCTCCATCGGCGAACTGGGTCGACGCATTTCGCATCAGGATTGCGGAGTCCAATCCTGCATAGAACCGATCAGCCGTATCGTTGTTCTCGGTTATGATTGCGTCGGTGTGTCCCGACCCAAACCTGCGAATGTGTTCAACTGCACTGTCAACTCCGTTCACGGTTTTTGCGGCCACAACCATGTCCAGAAATTCCTTTCCGAAGTCTTCGCTGGATGCAGGTACAGTTCCGACGACAGAAGATAGATCACTGCTAACCCTCACTTCCACCCCTGCTTTCAGAAGGTCGTCAAGAAACGGTGCACCGTCAGATTTCCAGAACGCGCTGTCTACCAGAATGCACTCCACTGCTCCGCAGATGCCTGGACGACGGGTCTTCGAATTTAAGACAACTCTTCGTGCCTTATCGATGTCGGCATCACGGTCTACGTACACATGGCAAATACCTTCAAGATGTGCAAAGACTGGAACGCGAGCATCGGATTGAACCCGTTGCACAAGGCTTTTTCCGCCCCGCGGAACGATTACGTCTATGCAATCAGTCATCCGAAGCATCTCTCCGACGGCTGCGCGCTCGTTCGAGGGAACCTTCTGCACGCAAGAAGCCGGAAGCCCCGCACTTCTTAGCCCTGATGCAATGCACGCATTCAATTCCTCGGTCGAGCAGAAGCTGTCCGACCCCCCTCTCAAGATCACGGCATTGCCGGAAATGAGGCAAAGAGCAGCCGCATCCACAAATACATTCGGCCGCGATTCAAATATCACACCGATGACACCTAGTGGCGTCCGTACCTTCTTAATCCTCAAACCGGACGGACGCTTCCATTCTTCGACAACCTCGCCGATAGGGTCTTGCCGGGAAGCGACGCTGTACAATGTGTCCTCGATTGCGGTGATGCGCTCGCTAGTCAGATGCAGCCGATCTAATTTTGCCGCTGAAAGCCCATTTTCCCGTGCTCGGTTTACATCCGTTGCGTTCGCCTTGAGTATTCGGGCGTGCGCTCTCGATATTTTCACCGCCGTGCAAGTCAGCGCCTTGCGCCGAGTCTCGATCGGCGTAGAACGCAACTCAGCAGCTCCCCTAACCGCATTCTCTCCAATCTGGCGCATTGTGTCCACAATAGATTCCACGGGGTTTTCCTTTCGATCAATCTGGGACGAGGCGATGTAGCGAGCCATTCAATCTATCAAAATTTTCCTGTTCGTTCCAGAATTCAAGCCTACAATTGCGACAGGAAAGTTTTCTAGTCCGCAATTGAAGTTTGCTCTTCCATTGAGAAGCCTAACCGATGCCACGCGTTTGGGGGACACGCTCGCTGCCTTCTTGCACAGTGCGGTCGTGGTTCATGAGGCACTGGTCCGTGGAGACGAAACTGATCTGCAAGTCGATGGCACCGACCCTGCTCAAGGCGGGCAACCGAGTCGGTCTGGCCAAGGCCTTAGGACCTGAACTGTCTCGAACCTGTCAGAGGCGGGACATTGAGACTGAAGCCGCGCCCGCGGAATGCCAAGCAAGACTGCTCCGGAAGTTTCCGCAGCCCATCGGCAACCACCAGACACGCAATCAGTTCCGGAAGTGCGATGCGAGCGAAATGCCGCTTTCGCAACGGCCCCATGTTTCTACACTCAGTTCAGAACCTGTGATCAATTCGGCGGCTTGGTTCTTGGGAGCAAACTAGACGGAATGATCAAGCGATTCTCGCTTGCAAATGTTTGGCTGGGAAATTGTGCTGAGCGAATAGCTAAATGAATTTACAACTTGCAGAGGCCTGAAGTCAAACAGTGAATTATAGATGCCTGTGCCGCGCACTGCTACGATGCCATGTCGTCTCTGTGGATCATCGCTGCCCTCGCTGGATAACCAAGGATTGAAAGAATCTCGTGAGACTTGTGACCGAGAATTTTCAAGGCTTCGGGTTTTGTGTAGCGAATCAGTCCCTTACCCAAGGATTCGCCATTTGGTCCAACAATCTCGACAGGGTCCCCCCTCCCGAATTCGCCAGTCACGGAATGTACACCTGCGGGTAGCAAAGACTTTCCGGTTTGCATTGCCGCCCTCGCTCCATTGTCAACGCGAACTGATCCTCGAGGCTTCATTGAGGAGATCCAGTGTTTTCGTGCAGTTTGAGGGTCGCGCTCTGCGGCGAAAACAGTGCATCTCGCTCCACTCCTCAGCATTGAAATTGGACGGTCGTCTGTGCCCTTTGCAATTATCATTGTGCAGCCAGCACTCGTTGCTGTCTTTGCGGCAAGGATTTTTGTCCTCATCCCTCCCTTTGACGTGTAGTTGTCGGCCGCACCTGCCATCGCCTCAATCTCTGGCGTGATTTCTTTAATGAACTCAAAGTGTTGCGCATCATCATGAATCATCGGGTTTTTGTCGTAGTAGCCGTCGACGTCAGAAAGCAGGATCAGCAAATCGGCCCCGGTCATCACTGCAACCTGTGCAGCAAGGCGGTCATTGTCTCCGAATCGGATCTCATTCGTCGCGACCGTGTCGTTCTCGTTCACGATAGGAACCGCTCCTTGCGCGAGGAGCGTTGCGAATGTGGATCGCCCATTGAGGTACCTTTTGCGGTTCTCGCTGTCCTCTAGCGTGAGCAGTATTTGTGCGGCCGTCAAGGCGTGGGGAACGAGAGCTTCTGAGAAAGCTTGCGCCAGACAAATTTGGCCAACGGCCGCCGCCGCTTGGCTTTGTTCAAGAGAAAGCGTGTGTTTGGGCAGTCCGAGAAGTCCTCTGCCAAGCGCGATTGCCCCCGAAGATACAATGAGAACGTCAGCATCTGATTTCTTGATGTTTGAGATGTCCACAGCAAGTCCGCGCAGCCAGTTCGTGTTCAATCTTCCGCTGTCGCTGTCCACAAGTGTTGCCGAGCCGATCTTGATCACGACCCGCTTGGCCGTGTTCAAAAGCTTCACGGTTTCCATGAGTTATGCTTCCCATTTACAACCGAAAGCTCATTGCTGACGTCTTCGATGCACATGGCGATCTGCCCAAGGCATCGAAGTAACCCCTCGCGACTTACTGCAGACACTAGTTCCACAGCGTGTCCGCATACCTCTTCAAGTTGATGCCGTTTTGCCAGCTTTTCGGAGTCTGTTAGCGCATCTATCTTGCTGAGGGCAATTACGCGCGGCTTGTGTACAAGGTCATTTCCATAGGCTTTGATCTCAGCGGCAATTGCCTGGTAATCCGACACAACATCATCAGAGGTTGAATCGACAAGATGCACGAGCGCAGCGCAGCGTTCGACGTGTCCAAGGAACCTGTCGCCAATGCCGCGTCCTTCGTGAGCTCCGCTGACAAGGCCAGGGATATCCGCCAAGACGAACGTGGTGTCTTCGACTGACACCACGCCCAAATTAGGATGCAGCGTGGTAAAGGGATAGTCAGCAACCTTGGGGCGTGCATTGGTGCATGACGCTAGGAACGTAGATTTTCCAGCATTGGGAAGGCCAACCAAGCCAGCGTCGGCAACCAACTTGAGGCGCAACCACACCGTGCGCTCAACACCCGGTCGGCCCGAATTCGCGTGACGCGGCGCTTGACTTGTGGCTGAGATGAAATGGCGATTCCCGAACCCACCCTTTCCTCCCGGCAAGAGAAGTTCCCGCTGGCCTGAAATCGAAAGGTCCACGAGCGCACTCTGGCAATCTTCGTCCATAACTACCGTCCCGGTGGGAACTACTAAGACAATGTCGTCTCCCTTCTTGCCGGTTCGTTCTCGACCCATTCCGGCATCTCCATCCTGCGCCGAGGCAAACTTGCGGAACTTGTAGTCGATTAGAGTATTTAGATTGTCAGCCGCCTCTATCCAAACATTGCCACCCCTCCCTCCATTTCCTCCGTCCGGCCCACCGAACTCAACATGCTTTTCCCGACGAAAGCTGACGGCTCCGTTTCCGCCTGAACCGGAACGGATGGTGATTTTGGCTAGATCATGGAATTTCATTGCCGCTGTCAGTTGTCGCAAAAGGTCGCCCGGCAATCTATAGCGGGATTGCTATTGCCGAATCAGTGCCAACCGCATCGTTGCGGTTCGCTACGCAAACTCTTTGCCAACAGCGGTTGCCGAACAATGCCAGCGAGTTTCCCTACTCACCCTCTCCTGAAGGCGACACGGAAATGAAGTTCCGTCCTTTGAAACCCTTGTTAAATTTCACATTGCCTGCAACGGTGGCAAAAATAGTGTGATCTCGTCCAATGCCGGTCCCCTTCCCGGGCCAGAAACGGTTTCCGCGCTGACGCACTAAGATGTTCCCGGGAAAAACAACCTCTCCGCCGAATTTTTTTACTCCTAGCTTGCGTCCAGCCGAATCCCGTCCATTGCGCGATGAACCCCCAGCTTTTTTATGTGCCATAATGATCTCCGACTATTTGTCTTCAACTTAGTCGACTCCGCCGACACTGAAATGTTTCCCGCACATGCCCCGATCTGGAACAGGGCGGACTTTTGATATGTCGCGGTGTCTAGACCCGCTCGTTCGGTTCTCCATCTCCCTCGGTTAGAGTGCAGGTGTAAATCCTGGCACTGAAATTCCCACCACTCTGAACAACATCTTGTTTTGTACGTGCCCTTTGACTGTGCGTGACGAATGCTTGCGCCGTCGCCGCTTGAAGCTAATGGTTTTGCACGAACGAACGCTGTCTATGAATTCAATATCTACATGTGCGTTTGCAATGTGCGGAGTTCCAATTTCCGTTTTCTCTCCATTGGTTGCAAGCATTACCTCAGTCACTCTCAAGTTGGTTTCCGATAGGCTCTGGACAATTTCGACGGCCTCTTCGTCAAGGAGCCGCATCTTGAATTGCTCGGACCCAATTTGGAACACAGCACTAAAGTCTGACACATCAGCATCCACGCCAGCGACCGCGGTCTGGTCTCCGCCATCGAACGTTGATTCGGGTGTGTTCTGATTAGCGTTCTCCTTGCCTTTGGCAGAGGCACTCGTGTCGGACATCGGAATGTCTTCGGTGTTATCTTGCGCGATTTCGTTTGTGCTCTCGTTTGCCATCAAAGCCGCCATAAATTGATTCTGTCCCGACGGGCTTAGTGCAGCTATCTGCTGCCTTTAAGAAAATCCATAGGCTCGGAACATTCGCGATGTGTAATTCAACAATCGGGCTGTCGTTGTCAATAGGGAATCTCTGATTTCGGCTTGTCCGTCGAAAAATCGTCGACCGCCGGTAATTCGGTCGATGGTTAAAGTTCCCGTGGACGAAGAGAGTCAAACGTTCACCACGACCGCTCGAACTTGTTTCTGAGGAATATTGCGATGGCGTTCATGGTTATAAGAAAGCCAAGCAGTACAAGAATTGCCGCTGACGTTCGACTGACGAAACCGCGTTCAGGACTGTCGGCCCAAATGAAAATTTGCGTCGGAAGTGCCGTCGAGCTATCCAGCGGGATTGACGGTGCCGAAGTAATGAACGCATTCATTCCTATGAGAAGTAGCGGTGCTGTTTCCCCAAGTGCTTGAGCAAGCCCAATGATTGTCCCGGTCAGGATGCCAGGCATCGCTAGGGGCAGGACATGATCAAAAACAACTTGTTGCCTTGATGCCCCAACACCTAGTGCCGCCTCTCGAATGCTGGGCGGGATCGACTTAAGTGCCGCGCGCGTTGCAATGATGATTGTCGGCATCGTCATCAGAGCGAGCGTCATTCCACCCACGAGCGGTGCTGACCGAGGCAAACCAAACCAGCCAATGAAGACAGAAAGGGCAAGGAGACCGAAGACAACAGACGGAACAGCCGCAAGATTGTTCGTGTTGACTTCAATGAAATCGCTAAAGTGATTCCTGGGTGCAAACTCCTCCAAATAGATTGCAGCGCCGATGCCGAGTGGAAAAGAGATCAGAAAGCAGATTAACAATGCCCAGAACGAGCCGATCAAAGCTCCCTTCAGCCCGGCAAGTTCAGGGAAGCGGCTATCTGCGTTAAATATTAAAGCAGAATTGATCGGTCTTGAGATGGCCCCGGTCTCTTTCAGTATGTCAAACCTCGCGACCTGCTGGTCGGAAAGGCGGCGATTTTTCTCGGGCGTAGCGCGATCGATTAGCTTCTTGTTGAGCTGGTCGTAGGGGTCCGAAGTTGGTACCTTCAACAGAATGGACTTTCCGATAAGCGATGGATCTTCGACAATTTTGTCACGCAATATGAACTGAGCGCCATTGCTAAGAATGCCTGAAATATCACGCAGCTCGCTTTGGTCAGCCACACCGGCGGGGAACAGCCCCGCCAACGACTCCTGCAGCAATCCCCGGAAGTTTCCGCGCGGTAGATTTTCTTTAACTATTACTTCGGGATTCACATAGACTTGGATGGTCACGTGTGTCTGAGTGAGAGCCTTATAACCGGACGAGACCAATGAGACGATGAGAATGAACAGCATCAGAAATGCAAAAACAATTGCTATCAGACCAAGTCCCTGAAGTACCAGTTGCCGACGATTCCGTGCCTGAATCCCGCTCCTGACAATTTCAATCGTTGACGTGCCTTTTAAGGTCATCATGTGCCTCAATCGTAAACTTCACGATACTTTCGTACAATGCTCAACGCGAAGACGTTGATGACAAGCGTCATCAGAAAGAGCATCATCCCCAACGCGAACGCCGCCAGTGTTTTCGGGTTGTCAAAAGACGTGTCGCCGATGAGTAGGGTGACAATCTGGACTGTGACCGTTGTCACGCTGTCCAGAGGATTGATGGTGAGCCGAGCGATTAGACCGGCCGCCATTACGACAATCATAGTTTCTCCGATGGCTCGGCTGACGGCCAGAAGGATCCCGCCAACGATGCCTGGCAATGCCGCTGGAAACAGGACGTCAAGCATCATTTCAGCTCTGGTTGCGCCGAGGGCCAGGGCACCGTCGCGCAGGGATTGCGGCACGGCCGCCAACGCGTCGTCAGAAAACGAAGATATAAATGGGATCAGCATTACGCCCATAACACCGCCTGCCGCCAACGCGGTGTTCGGGGCAACCGAAATTCCAAGAGTCTCGCCGACTGACCTTATCGCTGGTGCAATGACGAGAATTGCAAAGAAGCCGTAGACAACCGTCGGGACACCTGCCAGAATTTCGAGCACTGGCTTGGTCACAGCCCGCACCTTCCGTGGAGCGAATTCGTTCAGGTAAATTGCCGACATCAATCCAATCGGCACCGCGAGGAATAATGCAACGCATGTAATCACCAGCGTTCCTAACATTACCGGAATCCAACCGAACGCACCCTCAGCCGCAACTTGATCCTCCCTTATTGGAATTTGTGGTTCCCAGTTCAGCCCAAACAAAAATTCGTAAAATGGCACAAACGTAAGAAAACGATAGGTTTCAACCATCAGCGACGCAATGATGCCGACTGTCGTGAGAACCGCCACGAATGAGCAAAAAATCATCAATCCTGAAACGATCAGCTCAACGCTTTGCCGTGCTCGAAAGCTGGCGGTCACCCTTGTGCGTGCCGCCCAAAGTAATCCAAGCGCCAAAACGGAGACAACGAGCACCAATGCAAACGAAGATATCGCGTTGAATCGCAGAAGATTTTCTGCCGCTTCCAGCTTCCACTTTTCTGGCTTGCCAAAGATCCTGCCGCCAGAGATGGCCTTGATTTCCGCAAGAACCAGTTGAGTGACTCCTTTGTCCAACTCGGCAATTGCCTCTTCGGGAAGGCCTCCCATAACCAAAGTCTCCGCAACCGGGCCTTGCAGCAACAACCAGAGAAGAACAAGAATTAGAATTGGAACAAAAATGATAAGAGAAGCAAATAAACCGTGGTAACCCGCAACTGAATGAAGTCTCTGCCCCGTATCGCGAATTGCAGAAGCAGCGCGGCGATTCAGGACGTAGCCAAAGAACGATCCTGCAAACAAAATTAAAAATGCAACGGTGACCATGGGATACGGTGCTTAAATGAATTGCCACCCGAAACCTAGTCTCGGGCGGCTTAGCCTAATAGTCGCTTCTACTTAGCGTCCATGTTGACTGCGTTGATGACATCTTCCTGAAGTTTGGAGCGGCGGTCATCGGGAAGCGTCACCAAGCCCCGCTCCGACAAGTAACCGCTAGGTGCAAGTGCATCCTCTGACATGTACTCCTCGACAAATTCCTGAAAATTAGGAATGACACCGCGGTGAGCGTTTTTGGTATAAAAATACAGAGGCCGTGAGATGGGGTAAGAGAAGTTACCAATCGTGTCGCTGTCGGGCATTACACCGTTGATGCTTACCGGCTTGAGCGTGTCAAGATTCTCGAACAGGAACGAATAGCCGAAAATCCCCATTGCACTTTCGTCAGCATTCAACCGCTGAACAATTAGGTTATCGTTCTCGCCGGCTTCAACGAACGGCCCGTCTTGGCGCATTCGCGCACAGTTCTCTTCGATCCAATTGTCATCGAAGCCGCCGTCCTTGACGTAGGGCAAACCTTCACAACCGGCGTACATGGCAAGCTCAACAAAGGCGTCGCGGGTTCCTGATGTCGGCGGCGGGCCATAGACCAAGATAGGCTGATCTGGCAGGTCTGGGTTAATCTCCGACCAATTCCTGTGTGGGTTGTTGACCCATTCTCCGTTCACCGAAACTTTTGAAGCAAGCGCGAGGTATACTTCTTTGAGAGTCAGGTCCCAGTCCCCTGCGTTCTTGCGCGAGATAGAAATGGATAGTCCATCATGCCCGATGAGTGCCTCTGTAATGTCGGTTACGCCATTTTCATTGCAGAGTTTGTACTCCGACGATTTCATGGCACGGGACGCTCCTGTGAGATCGGGATGGTCCTCGCCAATGCCTGCACAGAAGATTTTCATTCCACCGCCAGTTCCAGTCGACTCTACAATTGGTGCCGGAGCCCCCGTGATGTTCCAAAACTGTTCCGCTACCGCCTGAGTGTATGGAAAGACCGTGGATGATCCGACGATTCGAATCTGATCTCGGGCGGTCACAGCGACCGCGCTAACGGCTGTTACTCCCACCGCGGCGGCAATCATCTGTGAAACTCTCATCTAATTTCCCCTTTTTGGTTTCAGCTAACCATTCAGTTCGCCAAGGCTATCGTGAGGGTATGATAGTTTTGCGAAGATCATATTACACTTTTGTGAAAATGCTCCTCGTAGAGGTTCGTGCTAACGAGTATCTTTAGGAAACGGCGAACGGCACTCCGATGCGAAAGCGAATGCGCCGCGACACCTCGCGATGCGCGAGCTTCCCGGTCCCGCGACCTCTGGCGTCAGCCCGGACCTGTTCCTCCTCACCGTGCAAGTCCTTCATCGCCGGATCGCTCATATTACAGAACGGCTGCACGCAGTGCACGCGCAGCATCGCCGGCAGCGGATGCGGCTGTCGCCCCTTGCCGCCGCCCTTGGGGCAGACTAGCGCAATGCGGGCCTCCAGCCCGCCCGAAGGAAGGGGGTTGGAGGCCATTAAGAAACAACACAAGATATCTATAGCCCACCCCCAAAAAAGCTGCGTCGCTGTGCCCTCGCTTCTTGGAGTCGGTTTTGCTAGGGAACCTCTGATTTGGAGGGTTTGTTTTGGGGTTTGCTGCGGAATTTGCCCTTCCCGGCTGCACCGGTCGGTTTTCGGCGGTCCGGAAGCCGCAAATGCGCGTTTTCGGGGCGAAACCGCCGCCACTTCAGCCCCCGCAGGGCCGGTCCGGCAAATTCCGGACACGCTTCTCCCCTGTCATTGCAAGTGCGGCTGGGCAATCATCAGGTTCGAGAAGCCCGGAAGCAGCGCAAGCCGCTGCACGTTCTTGTCCAGGCCCCGATAGCCAACCATGTCGCAGCCGAACACCCGCTTGATGATCCGGAACGGATGTTCCACCCGCACCCGGGCCTTCGCCGTCTCCGCCCTGGCCGCGGCGCTGCCCGGCGCCAGCGTCCGGCGCTTGCTCGGGGGCATGGCAATCTGCCACGACACCTCGCGATGCGCGTGCTCCGCCCGCTTGCCGATCCCGCGGTATCCAGAGTCACCCCGGACTTGCTCCTCCTCGCCGTGCAGAAGCTTGCCCGAAGGCGTCAGGTCGCGACGTTGGCGGCCGTTCCCTCCAGATGGTGCACCAGACCCCGGGTGTCGGTGCCGATGTGCAGCTTCATCCCGAAATGCCACTGGTTCCCCTTCCTGGTCCGGTGCATCTCCGGGTCGCGGGCGTTGCTCTCGTTCCCGGTCGACGATGGCGCCGAGATGATGGTGGCGTCAACGATGCCGCCCTTCTTCAGCAAAACCCCCTGCTCGGCCAGGTGATCCCCGATATCCCGAACAGCTGGTGCGCCAGTCCGTGGCGCTCCAGCCGGTGGCGGAACTCGGGATCGTCGTCTCGTCCGGAACCTTCTCAAGCACCGCCCCGGCAAAGCGCCGGATGCTCTCCGCCTCGCAAGCCGGTCCTCCATCAGCGGGTCGCTCAGGTTGCAGAACGGCTGCACGCAGTGCACGCGCAGCATCACCGACAGCGGATGCGGCTGTCGCCCCTTGCGGCCGCCCTTCGGACACACCGGCGCAATGCGGGCCTCCAGGCGCTCCCAGGGGATCAGGCCGTCCATCCGCTCCGGAAAGATCTCGCGGCGCGTCTTGCGCTTCTTGCGATCGCATTCGAGGCTGGCAAAGGTCAATGGCCGAAGGCGCTGCATGTCGTGATCCCCCAAAGAAAGGCGTGGCGCAAAATAACAGGCGCGCACCGGATGCGCAATGCAACGCCCAAAACCGGGCTATATTCAGAGGTTCCCAAGTTGAACCCCCATTTCCGGAAATTGAACTTGCAACATTTTGCAATTTCGGTAAACGAGCAGTAAAATACGTAAGGTGACTGCAATGGAATTAAGCTCCGAACACATCGGCGATACGCTAGTTGTCAATCTAGATGGTCGCCTCGACGGATCGAATTCACGTGCGTTCGAAGATCAACTGAATTCAAAAATTGGCGATAGCGCACGTTCCGTGGTCTTGGACTTCGCGAATTTGACATATATTAGCAGTGCCGGACTTCGTGCAATTCTACTGATCGCGAAGTCACTTGGCGCGAAGAAGGGAGAACTGGTTTTGTGTAATCTCTCGAAACGAATCGCGGAAGTTTTTTCAATAAGCGGATTTGATAAAATCCTGTCGATTTACTCCACAAGAGAAGAAGCGCTGGCGAATGCCTGATAGATACTTTGGCCGCCGGGTGATGATCTAATATGCAGTTTTAATTGCATGTACGACGTTGAATCAGAGACACTAATCCAAGTTGTGGAATCAGATGGAGCATTTCAGTTCACGTGCTTAAGCGAATTGATGTTGGGTTAAAATCACATCCCACCCATTCGAATGCCATCCACTTGCTAGGAAAATGCAGCGGATGAAATGGCTAATGTTCAACGGTGCATTAGCCCTCACCGACAATAAAGAGTTCACCTAGCCGCATCCCGGTCATTAAACGTCACTGCGTTCCGAAACTTGCTGATATCAAGAAGCTCTCGATCCGGTGTCTACGGTCTACATGTCTTGGTAAACGACCACAGACATCTAAAGACCGTTGCGAAAGTGGGCATTTCGCTCTGCATTTCGATTTCCAGAGCTGGGTGAGCGAGCTGGCGGTTGCCGATAGATGGTCGTGGATGGCTTTGAGCAGCTGCCTATCACCCGCGGCTCGCCGCTTTCAGGCATTGTCCCGCTTCATTTGCCAGCAACTATCGCCATGAAGAAATCCACCCAATTTTTTTTGATTCAATGTCAGAACAGAAGCTTGCAACCCTCACAGCGCGGCATGTCCATAGACAGAGGGGCACATTTCGCGGCAGCCCTATCCTATTGATGAACTCGCCCTGTCGAGCAACACCTGCTCAGTCCTGCCCCGCTTGGCGTTCGCTGTTGTCTCTCGTTACCAGCATTCCTCGTCTTTGCCGTGCATTGGGTGCGGACCTTCGCCAGTCTTCCAACTCAATATGGAAATGTCCTTTGCCAACTTTGGCCCCAAAGAATGAGGCTCCTGCTTGCGGTCTGGAGCATGACTTTCCCGATCTAACGAACGTCTTGATGACCAAGCGGTCAATAACCTCTTGAAGCAACCTTGCGTGACCGCATCCTCATAAATATTGCCCACAAAGCTCCGTAAATTCTCTATATTGCGAATTAAACGTCGGCCTGTCCAAAACGAAACACCGCCGCACCAAACGCTGGAATCATCGGAGGATCGAAATATTGGATTCGTTGGGCTTCTGGGCTTGCTCAGATACGAAGTTTCCTGCCCCGTACGATCGAGGCATAGCACAACTGCGGTGGGATCAATGGGACAAACAGGGGGGCAGGCATGCCGACGAGTCTATAGGGGAATTTTTCCGATCAGCACGAGAAGATCGACCGACCCGTGAATTGCTCGACGCTGTCTTTGGAAATAGCCCCTTCCTTAGCCAGTGCCTGCTGAAAGATTTGAGCTTTACCAAGCGCCTGCTGACACATGGACCCAAGCCTGAAATTGATCGAGCTATTCAGGATACTGATAACCTTTCAAGGCTTGGCGACGAGAACCGAGATCAACTGATGAATCGTCTGCGACGAGCAAAGCTGCAAGTCGCAGCTGCCGTTGGGTTGGCGGACATCGCTGGGGCTTGGTCGGTAATGGAAGTTACTGGCGCACTGTCGGATTTTGCATGTTCTTCTTTGCAAGCAGCTTGCTGCCATTTGCTGAGAGAGGCACACGATAAGGAAAGGCTTGATTTGCCGGATCCAAGCAATCCAGCAATGAATTCAGCTTTCTTCGTGGTCGGCATGGGAAAGCTAGGCGCAGGGGAACTCAACTACTCCAGCGATGTAGATATCATGCTGTTGTACGACGAATCAGAGGCCAGAGTTTCGTTTAATGCCCATCAGCAGGTTTTCTCGCGACTTGCGCGGAATCTTGTCGCAGTCATGGCAAAGCGAACGTCGGAAGGCTACGTCTTTCGTACTGATCTGCGTCTCCGTCCCGACCCCAACTCGACACCACCTTCTGTTTCAGTGCGCGCTGCGAAGGCCTACTATGAATCAGTGGGGCAGACGTGGGAACGGGCTGCTATGATCAAGGCCCGCCCAGTTGCGGGCGACCTTCAGGCTGGCAGGCGGTTCCTCAAATCGAATCGCGGCTTTGTCTGGCGGCGCAATTTGGACTTCGCCTCGATGCGCGACATCAAGGCTATTAAACGGCAGATAAACGCGCACAAGAGCGGCGAAGGAATATCGATTCAAGGCCATAACGTTAAGCTGGGGCGGGGCGGAATTCGCGAAATTGAGTTCTTTACGCAGGCGCAGCAGTTGATATGGGGAGGCCAGGACAAGAAGCTTCGAGGCCGCGAAACCCTAAAAATGCTCCATGCGCTAGCAGATACCGGGCGTATTCCGCAGAAGACCGCAAGAAAACTCTCGCATTCGTACGAGTTTTTGCGAGGGGTGGAACATCGCATTCAGATGGTGGACGACCAGCAAACTCAGTCGCTTCCATCCAATGAGACGGGAGTTGAAAAGATTGCCGTTTTCTTGGGCTATGAGAATCGAGAAGCATTAGAACGCGCATTGCTAGATCACTTGGAAAACGTCGAAGCCCACTACGACGAGCTTTTCGAAAGCAAACCCAAAGTTAGTAGTGGGCTTGCGCTTGATTTCGAAAGCGAAGCCCCCTCTCCGACTGCGCTAGACGCATTGCAGAAACTTGGCTTTGATCCTGCATTGGTGGCTTGGACAATGATCCGTCGCTGGCGAAATGGAGAAAGCCGTTCAACCCAAAACCCAAAGGCAAGGGAAATGGTGAGGGAACTGACACCGGCAATGATTCAAGCATTTGCCGGGTCGCAGGATCCCAATACCGCACTTTCGCGTTTCGACGACTTTCTTTCCCGACTTTCGCGCGGCGTGAACTTGTTTGCAACGATAATTGCACGACCTGAGCTGCTAGACCTTATCGCTGAGATAATGGGGTCCGCACCCAATTTGTCAAACTGGATAAGTCGCGAGCCAGGGCTCCTCGAAAGCGTGGTTCAGCAAGATTTTACGGATCTCCAACTTCCCAACGATATCGGGTTAGAGCCGGCACTTGCTGAGTCGGCGCGTCGCGGACTTGTCCGCGTTTATTATAAGATCGAATTCGGCCCCGAAGAGATCAGTGCCGATCTAGATGCAACCCGGCGGGATGAAATGGGGGAGGTGACAGACCTTCAAAATTTACTTGATATCCAGCGTCGGTGGGCAAGAAACCGCAGATTTCAGGTCGGCGTACATATGCTTCATGGATATTTGAGCCCGGTGGATGCCAGCAGACCGCTGAGCGGAATCGCGGAAGCCTGCCTCAATCTTCTGGTTCCCGCAATTTCAGGTGAAATTTCGTCCGCGTACGGCAATGTAAAGGGCGGGCAACTAGCGATTATCGCTTTCGGAAAGCTTGGCAGCCAAGAAATGACCATGTCGTCCGACCTAGATCTAATTTTCGTTTATAACCATGCTCGGGGTGCGATGGAATCGAATGGCAGAAAACCATTGGCTCCTACCCAGTACTACGCGAAATTTTGCCGTAGATTCATCAATGCGGTGACTGCACCGACTAGCGAAGGCCGCTTGTACGAAGTTGACATGAGACTGCGACCTAGTGGCAAATCGGGCCCCGTTGCCTGTTCGCTGGAAACTTTTGAGAAATACCAGCTTCAGGATGCATGGACATGGGAGCATCAAGCCTTGACCAAGGCGCGGGTGATCTTCGCGCAGGGAAACCTGCGCGAGCGTATTGAGAACATATTTAAGAATGTGCTGACGCAAAGGCGCGATGCCCAGAAGCTAGCTCAAGACATTAGAGAAATGGGGGAAAGGATCAAACGAGAGCAGGACGGTCCACAATCGACGTCGGTCAAGTTTCGGCGAGGCGGACTCCTGGATGTGGAATTCCTAGCCCAGTACTTGCAATTGTGCCATGGAACTGACCATCCGGACCTGTTCGCCCGCGACGCAGTATCAGTCTTCAAGAAGGCGGCAGCCCTTCGTGTGATCGATGTAGGAATTGCAAGCGAACTGTACGATGCTGCCTTGTTCTGGCGCAACCTGCAAGGAATGCTTGTGCTGTTAACGGGAGGGAATTCTGATGATGAAAGCGCATTGGCTGCGATTTATCGAATCTTAGGGAAATCGACCGGTAAAAATGTTCTGGCCACATTCGCAGCAGCTGTGGATGAAACGGCTGACCTTGTGTCAAGGCATTATCAATCAATTCTTGGGCCTTGACCCGAGCTGAGCATGGCCAGATTGACATAGGTTTCCGGTCCGAACTCAGGCATTGGCAGCGCAATTGCATTTTAGGTTGATATCTACCCTTGTTGCCTCCGCATGTGCGTCGAGGCCGAACGGAAGACGGCAAAGGCAACTGCGCATTGATGAGTGGCGGAGACGAAGACGTTTTGCTGGCACCACCGTTTTCTCAAGGCGGCCCGAACAATCATGGACGGGTTTAAAGGCATTGTCGATGCCAACGAGACCAATGCTCTGGCGAACGCTCGGCCTGTCGAGAGAGCAGGTTCCGGTTTTTGTCGCTACTGGCCGAGGCCTTCGTACAAGGGTTCTGTCTAGCAACGGCAATGCACCCTGCTCCCATACTCATGATAATCTTGCCTTCACTTTAGCCCTTGATCCGCGGTCAAAATTGTATTGATAGCGGCCGCGATTTTCTTTAGAAGCTCAAAACTGGTATATTGCCCCATCTATACCAGCAGGTTGAGCAAGAAAGTTAAAGCTGGGACATATTTTTGAGCTTTGGATTTTCGACCAGAATAGCAGCAGTTCTCGCAGTAATCCTGTCGATTGGCCTCGGAATAACGGGCTTTCTCAGTGTTCAGATGTTTAATCGAACGCTCGGCGAGTTCCTCGCCGCTCGGTTCGAATTTGTAGCCCGGGACATAAAACAGCACATTGAAACCCAGTTGGATCTAGGTCTGGAGTTGACCAACATTCAAAACATTCCGGGAATCATGGCGACATATCTGCGGGACGACCCACAGATTTACACGATCGAGGTCTTCGACGAGGCTGGGACCGTGCTTTACAGCACCGACACAAGCTTCGAGGGCGACTTGGTGGCTGAAGAGTGGATTCAGGCTTGGCGCGAAGCCGACGAGGACGGGGTCTGGACCCTGCTCCAACGCGATGCGGGCGTCATCGGCGTGGTGCTTCGCAACAGTCTCGACCAGAACCTAGGATCGCTTGCTCTCCGATATTCGCGAGACTTCCTGGACAAGAGCGTTTCGGAGCATGAGTCGCGGCTGCTTCTGACTGGCATGCTCAACCTAGCGGTCATCGCCCTGCTTGCGCTGCTTGGATCCGCCGTGATTTTCCACCGTCCCTTGCGTGATCTCAAGCGGTTGCACGAGGCAATCGACGGGATCGTGAAGCGCGACAAGGGTCCCCCGGTGGAAGCGCTGTTCGATATGCAGTCGCCGGACTTCTGCGAGTTTGCCCGCGTAGCCTGCAGCGCTCAGGACATGCTGGCGGAAGCCATCGGGGAAATCCGGAGAATTGACGGGGACCAGGAGGCAAGTTGAACCTGCTCGGAGGCGAACCAAACATCGAGGGTTCCGACAACACCGTCGCCGGTCGCCACGGAGGGGTGCTACTGCAGGTTGTGGCACTCTCCGCGTTCCTGCTCCTCGCGAGCCAGGTCGCGTTCGCTTGGCACTCGCTCAGGGGATTTGAGCAGGTTCTCAAGCCGCAGGTCGCGCTGAAGGCGGAAGCTGTCGCTCGCTCTGCAGGCAACCTCGTAGGGTTCGCGATCAACGGCCTCGGGATCGAACCGGAGAGATTGGTCGGCGTTGACACCTATTTTCGGGAGGTCATGGCGGCGAACGAGGAAGTGGAGTTTCTCGCGCTCGTGGACGAGGTGGACGGCATCCTGTTCGCGAGTGGGATCTCGGCTGCCGGGATCGAGGGCCTTGGCATTGCCGGTGGGGTTTCCGAGCCAGCATCGCGGGCACGGTCGGAGGCCATCACCGCTTTCTTTCCGATCGCACTTAACGGGGCGGCGACTGCGAAGGTCGTTGCTGGCGTGAGCGCCGACTATGTTGGCAGCCGCCTGTCAAACATCTACTTCGACGTAATCACGGTGATCGTGGTCTCCTGGTTCGTCACTATCGAGTTCATTGTGTTTTTCATGAACACGCAAATAACAACCCCGTTGAAGAGCATTTCGATGGCACTCGTATTTGGACGAAATGGCGTGTTCTCAAACCGGTTGGCGGTTCGCACTAGGGACGAGGTGGGTCGTGTTATTTCCGCTTTGAACTCACTGCTACGGTCACTTCAGCACCGCTATGAAGACTTCAGTTTTGAGGTGCGGGAGATTCGGAATGCTCAGCTCGACGTAAAAGTGGCAGATAGGGTTCAGTCCGTGCGACAGAACGTCGATGATCGTTTCCGTTTCACCGGCGGCGATGACATTCGTCCGGTCAGCAGCATTCAGATCAGGATTCCGCTCTTTTTGATGATGTTTTCGGAGGAGCTGTCGCGGTCGTTTCTCCCACTATTTGTGAATCGGCTCGTCCCTGCCGATTCAAACTTTACGAACGAATTTCTTGTTGGATTCCCAATAACATTGTTCATGCTCGCAGCGGCGACCTTCACGCCCATCGGGGGTGCAATAGTGGACTATGTCGGGTCCCGTCGAGTTTTCTTGGTCGGTGCGCTCACTGCAGGCGCAGGATATGCTGGAACTTTCCTCACCGCTGGGTACTACGACTTCATTTTCTGGCGCTTGCTGTCAGGGATTGGGTACGGCTTGATTTTTATCGCTGCACAGGCTTGGGTCATGAAAAACACCCAGATCCGCCGCCGTGCAAAAGAAATGTCAGTTTTTGTCGGGGCTGTGTTCGTTGGCATGATCTGCGGACCACCAATTGGTGGAATCATTGCCGATCGGCTTGGATATGAGGCCACTTTCCTACTTTCGGCTGGCCTCTCGCTTATTTCCGGCTTCATCGTGAACTCGACCCTTGACGAATCCCATGTGCGGCGGAAATCAACACGGGTTTGGTTTGACTTCCGCAGCTGGCGCATCTTGATCATCGATCCCCGCTTCACCGCCGTTACCTTCTTTGCAGCTGTCCCGGGAAAGTTCGTGGCAACTGGGTTCTTCTTTTTCCTTGTGCCATTGAGGCTAGCTGAACTTGGTAACAGCCAGTCAGTGATCGGTTGGATCATGATGCTTTACGGGGTCACGACCATTGCATGTTTACCGCTTGCCTCCTGGTTTGCCGACCGCACTGGAAAATACTCGACTATCGTTGCTTTGGGGGTTGCACTGACGGGACTCGGTTGCCTCGCATGCATTCCAGCAATTGGATTTCTTGATGGCACCTGGGCAATTGCCATTGCAATTCTTTCTTTAGGCGTCGGTCATGCGCTGTCGCTCACCTCTCAGCTAGCCATTGTCCAGAATGTGGCTGATTCACATAGAGGATTGCTTGGGCAAGCATCGGCTGTCAGTGCTTACCGGCTTGTCGAGAGGCTTGGGCTCATGCTAGGTCCCATCGTTGCGGCACCGCTTGCATTCAGCTTTGGGTACGAGATGGCAATCGTTGGCGTCGGCGTGATTACACTCGCCTTTGTGCCATTGTATCTCGTTACGATGCACTTCGCAGGTGGTGTGTCTCCTGTTGCCCAAGGGGGAGAGTAATGCGGGCGACGCGACGCGGCGTATTCAACGCATTTGCCAAGCCTTGGGAAGCCTTGCGCTTGGTGGTTCTGATACTCGCTTTGCATTATCAGACAACTTTTTTGGCACTTGCTCAGGATTTTGAACCAGGAATACAGGAGCCTTACAGAATTTTTGCGGTCACGTGGCGCGGGGAAACGGAAGTTGAAGACGGTTTCAGGGATCAGCTGACGCAGTTGGGAGTATCCTACGAGTTGACTGTTCGGAACCTTTCCCTGGATACGGGCAATGCGCCGGCGATAGTCGAAGAGATTCGCCAAGTTCAGCCCGACCTTGTCTACACTTGGGGCACCGGAACAACCACAAGCATTGTTGGGCCGCTCGATACGGATGAGCCGGAGCGGTTCATTCGGGACATTCCGGGCATTTTCGTTCTTGTTGCGTATCCAATTGAGGCCGGAATAGTGGATTCCTTCGAGCAACCAGGAAGATTAGTAACCGGTGTTTCCTTTCTTGCCCCTGTGGAAGTTCAACTAAGTGCCATAGAGGCATACCGCCCCTTCAAGAAAATTGCGGTGATCTATGATCCCACTGCGAGGAACTCGCAGATCAATGTGAGCGACCTTAGAAACGTGGTTTCGAATATGGGCGTTGATCTGATCGAGATTCCGGTGCCGCTAGATGAAGACGGCAAACCCAATCCTGAGGAGATTCCCAATCTGGTGGTGAAAGCCAAGCAAAAGGGCGCGGAATTGATCTACATGGGGCCGGATTCGTTTTTGACCCGACACGGTGATTTGCTGACATCGTTAGCCATTGACGCGCAATTGCCAACCTTTGCCGCCACTCAAGCGCCCTTGCTGGGCTCTCGTGCGATGTTTGGGCTGGTGACAGAATATTACACACTTGGTAGGCTCGCTGCGCTTCAAGCCGAGAAGATTTTGGTCCAGGGGCATAAGCCGGAAGATATCCCGGTAGGACATCTTGCACGCTACAAACTCTGGATCAACATGGATGTCGTTCACGAAATCGGACTTTTCCCTCCCTTGGAAATGATCGCAGTCGCTGACTTTCGCAACAGCCAAAAAGGATCGGTTTACGTCCGGAATGCTCCTTAGAACCCGCATCAGCCTGTTTGCAACGCTGGCGTTCATCGTGATTTGCGCTTGCTTGGCGCTTGCGGCTCTGCAGCGCGAGAAGATCATTACCACACAGTACTCTGAAGAAATAATAGTTGACCGGACTACTGTGTGGGAACGCATTATCGACAAGCTGATGCAGCGCATGAGCGCAAATTTTGACATGATCAGTGAATATTCTGACTTGCCAGCGGCACTTGCCCGATCCGACAATGCGGCGATCCAACAGAATGCAGGTGCACTCGTTGGGCGGTTGCGAGCCGAGGGAATCGCGGACCGGCTGGACATCGTTTCAGTTGATGGAACATTGTCCTACTCGTCGTTTTCGGGCGTGTTCCAAAGTTCCGTCGTGGCGCAGGAGCATGCACTTGAAGCAATTGACAAAGCGGAGCACATTTTCGGAGTCGGCAACGACCAGCAGCGTAACATTGCCATTGTCGCCGCTGTTCCGCTCACCTTCGAAGGTAAGGTGGTCGGGCTCGGAGTTTTCGCGACTGACATACGCGAGGCACTCGCGGAATTGGAGCAGGTTACGCGTTCGACGGTTGTTGTAGTCAACCGTCGCGGTCGCATGCTTGCGGGAACAGCTCAAGATCTATGGCAAGAACTAGATAATCGGACCGACCTGCTGGATTTTAACAGTTTGCAGATCATTGAGCTGTCGAATCGGGTGTTCTCGGTCATCGTTCTTCCGCAAGTTGCGGAACTTGGAAGCCTCGTTGCAAATCTTGTAAGTGCCCGTGATGTCACGGAAGCTGCGAGGCAACAGCAGCGTCTTGCCAATTTGATGATCGGAGGAACGGCAGCGGCCCTTGGTCTCGTGGCAATTCTACTCATCATATACATGAATTGGGCGTTCACACCGTTGACCGCCGGGATCAACATGCTGAATTCGCTATCGAGAGGCAACATGGAGGTCAGGGCGGAAGTCGCCAACAGCCGGGACGAGATTGGCCGCATCGCCATAGCACTCAATTCCTTCAGATCGAAACTTGTGGCGATAGACAGATTCAGGCAGTCGCGTGAGCGACAGCGCGTCCGACAGGAGCGCTTCATTCGGAAAGAGATGACGGAATTGGCCGACACACTCGACGAGGAAGAGCGGGAAGCGGTTCTGGATGAGTTGCGGCAGATCGAAGATCTGGTTGTGAGCATGGCGGCAGCGAGTGACAACACGTTTGCTCAAGCGGTGAAAGACATAGACGATCTAGAACGCGAAGAGGGTTGGAATTCCGAAACGCAAACGCTGAACGACACTAGCTTGGAGCGGGATGGCTTGGCCATGATGGCTTTGGCCTTCCAAAAGATGTCGGACCGAGTGCAGAAGCAGAACCAGCGCTTGCGCGAGGCGCTCGCCACGAAGAATACACTTATTTCCATTCAAAAAGAGCTTGACATAGCGGCCCGGGTTCAATTGTCGCTTCTTCCGCCTCCATTGCCCGCCAATCCTGTGTTTGAACTCCGGGGCATGATGAAGCCCGCCAAGGAAGTCGGCGGCGACTTCTATGACTTTTTTCGTCTCGATGATCGCCATCTCGGCATAGCGATCGCCGATGTTTCCGGAAAAGGCGTTCCCGCAGCCCTATTTATGGTCATGGCACGCACGGTCTTGCGTGCCTCGGTTCGGATCTTGGAATCTCCAGGTCAGGTGCTTGAGCGAGTAAACGACTTTCTTGTGAGAAATAATTCTGAGGAACTGTTTGTAACGTTCTTCTATGGAATTCTGGATGAATGGACGGGAAATTTCACGTTTGCCAATGGGGGGCACAATCCCCCCCTTCTGGTCAACAATGGAAAAGCGACGCCGTTGGAACTGACCCGTGGCGTCGCGCTCGGCATGTTCGGAGGGCTGGAATACGGCGAGGCTAGCGTGGAGTTGACCGAGGGGAGCCGGATTGCATTTGTTACAGACGGGGTCACGGAGGCATTCAACGGTTTCAACGAAGAGTACGGCGACGAACGGTTCATCGCCACCGCTGCCGCGTTGCCGGAGCAGGAAGCCGAAGCAGACGTAAGAGATATCGTGCGCGGGGTGGAAGAATTTGCAGGGGATGCACCGCAGTTTGACGACATAACCTGTGTTGTTTTGCGATTCGACGGCAATGCCTCTACATCCAAGGCAGACAAGCTTGGCGGGAATTAGAATTCAGGACAAGAACATGGCCAAGTCACAGTTTTCCTTGACTATTCCAGGCAGACTCGAAGCACTTGCCGAACTTGCTAAAAAAATTGATGCACATAGTGCCGAGCGCAATTGGCCGGATGGCTGGGCAATGAAGATCAATGTCTCTCTTGACGAACTTGTCACCAATGTCGTTAGCTACGGATATGGAAGCGACGGCTCGGAACGCAAGGCGAACGCTACGGACCGGGATATTCATATTTCATTCACTGAGCAAGGCGACATACTCAAAATCGAGATAGAGGATGATGGGATTGTGTTCAATACATTCAAAGAAGTTCCGGAGCCTGATACTACCTTGAGTCTGGAAGAGAGACCGATCGGAGGTCTCGGTATCATGTTGGTAAAGAATTTCATGGATGAAGTCGCTTGGGAAAGAGTTGGAAAAAGGAACCGCATCACGTTGACTCTGCGCGGTCTAATGGCCAAGGCCAAATGATTGTATCAGCCGGCAAGTCGGTAGCCATGCACGCTGATCACGCTCTGCGCGAATGGCTCGTCCGGAATGGATTCCCGCAACCGCAAGACCTCGAGTGGAAGGACTACGAGGAATTGATTTCGGCTATCGAGGAAGCCTTGGGGAGAAAGCTGCCAGCACAGAGGTTTTGCTACGAGCATCCGGCAGTGCTCCAAGACAGCGAGGTCGGTGTCGGAAAACCGTATAGGGTGAACCTTGCCTGGTTTGACTCGGAAGCGGGAGAACGGCCGCTAGTCGCGGTCGGAGGCCTCACGAACGTCTCGCAGAGATTTGACTTTTTGGCACTCGATGCTCTTCCCGCTCTGCGCGTGATCGGGCTGGACCTCGCCGGCCGCGGCAGGAGCGGATGGATGGCGGAAATTTCGGACTATCAGCTGGCTACTTACGTCGAGCAGATACGCCAATTCATGGAATTCCTCAATCTAGACGACGTCACCGTTCTTGGATCCTCCCTAGGAGGTGCAGTTGCCATTCGGCTTGCGTCTCGCTACCCGGATCTCGTAGCTCGAATAATTCTCAACGACACTGGCCCCTTCATTCCGGCTAGTCGTCGCTCGCGTCGTGCCCGGGCAGTGGCGAGACATTACGTTTTCGATTCACCTGCGGAAATGTTTCGTCGCACCGGTGCTGCAGCAAAATACACAGGCTTCCGTCCGGATGCGGTTCTCCTTCATAACTCGCACCACAAAACAAGATGGTCATCGGAAGAGAACGGGAGAGTATACCGACACGATCTTCGTGCCTTGATGGCATACCGCGCAGAAGCCACCAGTGATCTTGACCTGTGGTCGGATTGGAACCGGGTCGCCTGCCCGGTTCTGCTGGTTCATGGGCTGCTGAGCGACGCCACGGATGAGGGCACAGTGGCGAAGATGCGCCGCCAAGGCAAGGTGTCTGTCATTCGCGTTCCAGACACCGGGCATACCCCACTACTCTGCGATCTCGGTTTGGCAACGGAAATTGCCAAGTGGGTCCATGGCGACAGGACATATGAGAATGATCATGTTTGCCGTCCCCCTAGCTCATCGAGCCGGATTCTTTATGCTGCCGCCCACTGACAGCCATTGTGCGGGCTTCTACTTTGTGCGTCACGGGCAGACTGCCGCTAACCGCGCAGGCATCCGGTCGGGAAGTGAGAGCGATGCAAAACTGACGACATACGGCTGCAAGCAGTCCCACAGCGTAGCAAGGAGGCTTCTTGCATCTCCGTATCCACCTCCTGGTTTGATCATTGCCGCAAACATGTCTCGAACCCTCAACACAGTGCGAATTATCAGGTCGCACCTTAATCTCCGGTTTTTCGTCCGCAACGGTTTTATGGAGCGCCGGTTGGGGCAGTGGAACTTTAAATCGGTCGATGCAACGAAACCAATGCTGCAAATGGGATGGACTCCTCCCGGAGGCGAATCGGAGTGGGCTTTTCGAACTCGTGCATGGAATGCGTTCGAAAATCTTTCACATTTCTATCCGCGTTGGCCACTGGTGGTTTCGAGTCAGGGTGTTGGAAGAATCCTGTTCACCAAGATCGGCGTTAACTTGGGCGGCAACGTCATGAACGGCCAGCTCTTCTATATTTTGTTATCGCAGCTAGAGCCAATGGATGTTCAAGCGGTGGTTGAACTTGGCGAAGGGAATCTTCGTGAAATCTGGTCGATTTGTAGTTAATAATGAACTGAACCCATCCTCCACGACAGAGATGATGATTTCGTCTCCAATCTGCATTCTCCTTCGGCACAGAGCGTCTCAAGAAGCAGATGCTCATTTCATGTAGTTTGGCGAGGCTCTCGTGCGTGATTGGGCAGCTGAAGATAAGTTTGAGAGAAAGGCGGCCAGATATGCACTTCCCAAGCGACCTGAGTAATGTTCAACCATCATTGCTGGATCATTCGTGGGTCAACCCTTAATAGGAACAACACCCAACGTGCATCGCTTTGAGGTTTGCGAGCAGGAATAGGTCGCCGGACTCGGTGCAAAAAACCGTTGCTAAAGCGGGCATTCGCTCTGCATTTCGGCTTTTGGGCCGACTGGGTGTCTCAAGTGCCGACAAGACTCGATGATGTTTAGCGACAGCAGCTTTCCGCCCACGGCTCTCGATTTCAGGTCCCGATGCTTGCCCTCAGCGGACGCGGGATAGACTCCGACCCTTAGATTAGTTAACATTAAGTTGATCCGGTTGGCCGCCTTGAGCGAACGCTCCGACTTTGCCTGCGCCGTCCGAACCCACGTTTCAGTGCTCTGAAGGTTCACTCTAGGGTTCAGTGCCACCGCGACATCAGATGGCTAAACCGCTTACAGTGCGAACAGAGCGGCCGCCCCCGGGCGGCCTAGAACATGATCTCTGCCTCGGTCTAGCAGTTCCGGCTAGCAGTGCTTCCCAGCCCCTTGTCGACAAGAACTCGCTCGGCCGTGTAGCCAGCCACTTGGGTTAGGAAGCGTGGCGCCTCGGCCACGGTCCCGATCCGCCGCTGCGGCTGCACCGTACAAGCAACTGGCGAAACCAGCAGATTGTCGTGCGACCCAAGCGATGCTCCACCGCCGAACTGCCGCAGAACGGCATAAAGTCAAGGTGCACCGTTAGTGTGCGCTCAAGCTCGCGGTTTGAAAGGAAGTGTCACTACCTTGGCAAAAGAACTAGGATCATCATGTCGACATCGTATCCCAACCAGCCCCGGACGCGAGCGTAGCGTGTCAAGAACCCCAGCCGGTCGATCAGGACATCCATCTTGCAAAGAGCGATGTCCAGCTCCACGAGCCCGGCAAACATGCCATGAAAAGATTGACCCCGCCGCTCTCAATCAAACGTCAGCACAACTGCTTGCACAAGTCTTTGGGTAGCTTGTCCAAGGCTAAGGAACCTCTGATTTGGAGGTTTTTTTTGGGGTTTGCTGCGGAATTTGCCCTTCCCGGCTGCACCGGTCGTTTTTCGGCGGTCCGGAAGCCGCAAATGCGCGTTTTCGGGGCTGAACCGCCGCCGGTTCAGCCCCCGCAGGGCCGACCCGGCAAATTCCGGACACACTGATCCCTTGTCACGACAGGTGCGGCTGGGCAATCATCAGGTTCGAGAAGCCCGGAAGCAGCGCAAGCCGCTGCACGTTCCTCTCCAGACCCCGATACCGAACCATGTCGCAGCCGAACACCCGCTTGACGATCCGGAACGGATGCTCCACCCGCGCCCGCACCCGGGCCTTCGCCGTCTCCGCCCTGGCCGCCGCGCTGCCCGGCGCCAGCGTCCGGCGCTGGCCCGGGGGCAGGGCAATCTGCCACGACACATCGCGATGCGCGTGCTCCGCGCGCTTGCCGATCCCGCGGTATCCAGAGTCACCCCGGACTTGCTCCTCCTCGCCGTGCAGAAGCTTGCCCGAAGGCGTCAGGTCGCGACGTTGGCGGCCGTTCCCTCCAGATGGTGCACCAGACCCCGGGGGTCGGTGCCGATGTGCAGCTTCATCCCGAAATGCCACCGGTTCCCCTTCCTGGTCTGGTGCATCTCCGGGTCGCGGGCGTTGCTCTCGTTCCTGGTCGACGATGGCGCCGAGATGATGGTGGCGTCAACGATGCTGCCCTTCTTCAGCAACCCCCCCCTCGCAGGTGATCCCCGATCTCCCGAACAGCTGGTGCGCCAGTCCGTGGCGCTCCAGCCGGTGGCGGAAGTCGGGATCGTCGTCTCGTCCGGAACCTTCTCAAGCACCGCCCCGGCAAGGCGCCGGACGCTCTCCGCCTCGCAAGCCGGTCCTCCATCAACGGGTCGCTCAGGTTGCAGAACGGCTGGACGCAGTGCACGCGCAGCATCACCGACAGCGGATGCGGCTGTCGCCCCTTGCCGCCGCCCTTCGGATACACCGGCGCAATGCGGGCTTCCAAGCGCTCCCAAGGGATCAGGCCGTCCATCCGCTCCGGAGAGATCTCGCGGCGCGTCTTGCGCTTCTTGCGATCGCATTCGAGGCTGGCGAAGGTCAATTGCCGAAGGCGCTGCATGTCAGGATCCCCCCAAAAAAGGCGTGGCGCAAGACAGCGGGTACGCACCGGATGCGCAATGCAACGCCCAAAATCAGGCTGTATTCAGAGGTTCCCTAAGGGCATTTCTCAGCAATCTTATTTTCCAGCCCGCGATGCAGTGTGCCTGCATGGAGAGATACTGACAGAGCAAGGAGCCGTTTACGCGCCGTTTCGTGAATCTTGAGCCACAAGATTCAAGGCCGCGACTCGATGTTCTGCCTTGGATGTCCGGAAAACATAACGCTTTCAACGACTTGGATGTGGGACGAGACGCAAACGTCAGTACGGTCTGCACCAACATCGGCTAGCTGCAGGAGACGTACCGCTAGCCACGCTTGCCAGCTACCGGAAAGATCGAGGCGTTGCACGAGATGAAGGGTAAATCAATAATGCTTTCCGGCCGTGGTACGCGTGCACTGGTTGATCGGGGACTCGCTGCACTAGGTGCTTGGCGCAGCGACGAACGAGGATCGGCAGCGCAACCGGAAAGACAGCAGCCCGGAGAACTTTGCCGCAATGTGGTGGCTACCCTGACCATTGCACAAGCCGTGCCGGACAACGCTGATGCAAAGTATGCTGAAGTGCGCTGGATGGGACGACAGCTCCCCACTCGGCATGGCACATGCCGCGGCCAAGCTGCCGCGAGCCACAACCAAAAAGGAAAAGCGATTAATCTAGCGGCTTTGCTTGAAAGCTTGACCCATTATTGCTATTTAAATTTCTTGGCCGGAGAGGTGCCGGAGTGGACGAACGGGGCGGTCTCGAAAACCGTTGTGCCTTTGCGGGTACCCAGGGTTCGAATCCCTGTCTCTCCGCCAGGCTCTCTACCTGCGGAGGCCCCGATTCCCATCTCGGCGACCCCTTAGCAGCCGTGTTGCTAGCCGCTTTTTTCTCCCGGCCGCTGGCTTCTGGCAGTGTTCGTGGTCAGATGCCAAGATGCGCATGCTCGATTCATGTACAGCAACTATTCGGCACTTGACGAATTTGTCGCGCTCGGCGCACTGGAGAGCCTCCAACACCTCGAACTTTGAAATCCAATGGAATTGAGGAGTTCTTAAGAGAAGGCTCAATCTGCAATTCGTGGGCCTGCTGATGGATTGACTCCCGATTTGCATTGAACATGGGAGACGGGCGGATGGATCGGGCGTGGTTTCGAGACTGTTCGAATATCGATGAGTTGACGGCGACGCGGTGTCCCGGGGCAAGGGCTTCCTGCGGCGTTTCAGCGGCATCGCCACCAAATGTCCCGACAGCTGTTTGATGCGGTTCCATCTCATCGCGCTCGGCAAGCATCCATCGCCAGAGTTTGTCACGCGGTGGCCAGCGCCAAGCTAAGCCTGTGATTCACGAATTGAGCCTAAGAGATTTTTTGACCTCTATTAACGTAAACTGCTTATGCACTTGGTTCCGGTTTGATCAAGATGCGGCAGGGGTGAGGTTTGGCGCGCAGAGCCTGCAGGAACAGGGACAGGAATGCAGCGTGGCGATTTCGGCGCCGATTGAAGCGAAAGACGAACTCGCCGAGACAGGTCTGGAGGTGCTTGGCGTGCAGCCGCTCCAGCCGTCTGTCTTGATGATCGCGGTCGCGGCGGTGCTGCGCACAGCGAAGCTGCCGAGATCCTTGGCGTTGCAGGACGGGGTCGTGGCCAGCCACAGGCGGCCCGGCGCGTTGCCGTCGCCGAGTTCGACCGCTCCGGCGACCGGCATCTTGCCTTCAGGGCTTCGCCCTAGGTTGTGTACTCATTGATTTTGATCCAGAGGCGGATGCAGGCAAGGGCGATTGCGGCGAGGAAGTTTCTTGCAAGCTTGTGATGGCGGGTCGCGATGCCTCGGAAGTGCTTGAGCTTGTTGAAGAAGCGTCCGACGAGGTTGCGTTGGCGGTACAGGTGATCGGGCACCAAGCGCCGCTCCCGGCGGTCCCGTTGGGTCGGGATGTGAGGGCAAGAGCCATGGTCGGCAATGAGCTTGAGGATGGTGCGGGCGTCATAGCCGCGGTCGGCGACGGTGTCCCGGGCCGGCTCAAGGCCGTCAGGGAGGGCAGGCACGGCAGCCTTGTCGGAGGCTTGGCCCGGGGTGAGCGCGAAGCGGCGCGGCAGGCCAAGGCCGTCGACGACGACGTGGATTTTGGCGCTCAGCCCGCCTCGCGAGCGCCCGATGGCGTGATCCGGACCCCTTTTTTCCGCCCGCGGCGTGCCGGTGCGCAGGATGTGAAAAATCCCGCTGATCGCCCGCCGGTCGTCCACCCGCGGCTTGTCAGGCGGCAACGGCGAGATGATCGCCCATTCCGCATCCGTCAGATCGTGCCGGCCTCGCATCCTCAAGCTCCCACTGTTTGGAAGCTTGAATCACATCAGAGCCGGAAAGAAAATCCCTTTTCCTTTAGGCTCAATTCGCGAATCGCAGGCATGATCTGGCGCTGGCGGCTGGTGGCCGTCTGGATGTGCACGGCCCCGCGCACCCGCTCGCCGGCGGAGCGGTTAACGCTCTCGCGAGGATGCCGAGCGCCGCAGCCCCGCGGATGGTCTCGCCCTCGGCAAGCGACGCGGCAAACGCCAGCCACTGCTCCTTGCGGTGCAGCCCGGACAGCGCCGTGCCGGTGAGGGCGTCGAAAGTCCGGCCGCAGGACTTGCAGCGATAGCGGCACAGACCGCGCGACTTGCCCCGGGACACCGCGCCGCCGGTGTCGCAGTGCGGACAGCGGCGCTCCTCGCCGACCCCCAGCTCGATTGCCGCCAGAGAGGCCTCGCCCTCCGGCGGATCCGACAGAACCGCCGCAGCCTCCCGGCGCTGCGTCGCCGTCAGCTCATCGATGCTGGAAACCCAGTCCCGAAACTGTGCCCGATCCATTGTTTTGCTCCCCATGGTCAATGCAAGTCGAAACCAAGTGCAGCACATGCGCCTGCGAAATGCGAACAGAGCCTAACGCAAATAGCGCGAGGCGTTGCACATCATGGTTATAAATTTCTACATGATTGATCCAGAATTTGAAGCGTTTGCAGGCTCCACGCATTCGCTAAAGTGCCTCGCCGCCACCGTAATTCTGCATGGCCCGCATATAGAGTCCGCTACAACAGCGATGCGATTCTACTGGGTTGAATTCCAAAAGCTTAATGCCTAGTAGTCTTTTTGAAAAGTTTGCAAGGTTTACAGGCTTCTGATGGCTAAGGCTCATAGCTCAAAGATGGCAACGACAGGCGTGCGCAAAGTCAAGATGACTAATGTTCTCGTCTTTATGCTCATTGGCCTGTTAATTCTGGGCCTCGCTGGGTTTGGAATCGGCAATTTCACTGGGAATGTTGGTGCGATAGGGTCCGTTGGCAATGAAGAGATCACCATTGACGAGTATAGGCGAAACTTGAACTCCGAACTGCAACGTGTCCAGTCTCAGACGGGCCAGAACCTATCCCTTGCAGAAGCTAGCGTGTACGGAGTTGCGCAAAGGGCTTTGGAGCGAACGATCTTTTTTGCGTCCTTGGACAACGAAAGCAATGAAATTGGATTGTCTGTCGGAGACGCGACAGTTTTAAGGCGACTTCAGGAAAGCGATCAGTTTACCGGACTTGACGGTGCATTTGACATTGAATCCTACGAATTTTTGCTGGAGCGATTGGGATTCAGCGCCGCCGAATACGAAGAGCTCTTGCGAGAGGATGCAGCACGGGAACTCCTTCAATTTTCGGTAACTTCTGCACTTCGGCCGTCATCCCAATTTGCCCACATGCTGCTGGAGTTTGTTGAAGAGCGTCGAAGCTTTCGCTGGGTTGAAGTGACCTCGGGGATGTTGACCGTCCCGAAACCGACTTGGAACGATTCCGAACTGAAAGATTACTACGAAGCGAATCCGGAACGATTTACACTTCCCGAGCGCAGGAATATTACTTTCGCTTGGCTGATGCCCGATATGCTTATTGATACGGTCGAAATCAGCCAGCAAGACGTAAGGGCATTGTATGACGAACGCGAGGAGATTTATCACGCTCCAGAGCGACGTGATGTCGATCGACTGGTTTTTCCCGACGAGGAATCAGCAATCGAAGCAGAGTTGCGCCTTCGAGGAGGGAGCGTCGATTTTGATGGATTGCTGGAGGAAAGAGGGGTCCTGCTCGCTGACATTGAATTGGGTGAAGTCGAGCGCAAAGACCTCTCTTCGGGCGCGGCTGATGCTGTATTCTCTGTTGCCGATTTGGGCATCGTCGGTCCTGTACAATCAAACCTTGGTCCCGCGATATTTCGAATAAACGCCGTGCTGAAGTCCAACATTTCATTTGACGAAGCCAAGAAAGAGCTAGAAGCGGAAATTGCAAGCACACGTGCCCGACAGTTCATTTCCGATCAGGTTGAGGCCTATGAAGATCTGCTAGTCGGTGGTGCGACTCTCGAACAACTCGCTTCTGAAACCGCAATGCAGCTTGGCAACATTTCCTTCAGTGATGACACACCTTATGGAGGAATCGCCGAGCATACCGAATTTAGGTCTGCTGCACAGGCAGTTGAAGCCGAAGACTTTCCGGAACTGCTTGGTCTTCAAGATGGCGGTGTTTTTGCACTCCGGCTCGACAGTTTGCTGGAGCCGCAACTTCAACCGCTCGACGAGGTTCGAAGCACGGCAGCTGAGTTGCTAGAAACCGAACTAGTTGGTCAGCAGCTTCGAGAATTGGGAGAATCAATAGAGGCAGGTCTCACGGGCGGGAAAGACTTCGGCGACTTGAACCTGTTTCCGTTTATTGAAAATGAAGTAACGCGGACAAGGTTTGTCGCTGCCGCTCCTGCACAGCTTGTCGCCGAAGTGTTCAAGCTGAAAGAAGGGGAAATTCTAGTTCATCAGCAAGGGAACCGGGTTGTGGTGGCAAGGCTGGACGAAATCGTCAACGTTGATTTTAATTCGCCTGATATTCGGGCGGCGAGAGACAGCCTCAGCACCGAAATTGCTTTATCCATCGGAGACGATGCATTTGTGCTGTTCGCAATACAACTTAGGCGGTCTGCTGGGTTGGAGCTAGACCAAGCCGTGATCAACGCGGTGCATTCCCAGTTTCAGTGACCGTGCCATAGATGGCATTGTTTCCATCCTTCGGTGAGTTCAAGTCCGGCTTTGACGCTGGCAAAAGTCAAGTTGTTTACACCCGTCTAGCGGCCGATCTGGATACGCCTGTGTCCCTGATGCTGAAGCTCGCCAAGGCACGAGCGAACAGTTTCATGCTTGAATCGGTGACTGGAGGAGAAATCCGTGGACGGTACTCAATTGTGGGCATGGATCCCGATTTAATTTGGGAATGTCGTGGCAATACGGCCCGGCTCAATAGGAAAGCAAGAATCAACTTGGACAGCTGGACGGTCGAGACGGAAGCACCGTTTTGCTCTCTTAGAAACTTAATACGGCGTTGCCGCATCGATTTGCCCCCTTCTCTCCCGGCAAGCTCAGCTGGTCTGTTCGGATTCCTTGGATACGACATGGTTCGGCTATTTGAACGGCTTCCCGAAGTAAATAAAGACACAATCGGCACTCCGGATGCACTATTGATGAGGCCATCGGTTGTCGCAGTACTCGATGGCGTCAAGGGAGAAGCAATCGTGATCAGCCCTGCTTGGGGCGACAGCGGGCTCAAGTCTCACGCTGCTTACGATCAAGCTGCCGGACGCGTGATGGAAGCTGTCCGAGACCTCGAGTGCACACCTGCCATCGATGGTCGAAATCTTGGAAATTCGGTGACGCTTGAGGCTCCAAGGGCGAGCATTTCGCATCCAAACTACTTAGACATCGTCAGGAAAGCCAAGGAGTACATCAGTGCCGGAGATATATTTCAGGTCGTTCCAAGTCAGCGTTGGGTGCAAAAGTTCTCTCAGCCTCCATTTGCTTTCTACAGGGCTCTGCGCCGCACAAACCCATCCCCATTCATGTTTTTCTTCAACTTTGGGAATTTTCAGGTGGTCGGGGCGAGTCCAGAGATTCTCGTGCGCGTGTTCGGGCGCAAGGTCACCATCAGGCCCATTGCTGGAACCCGTCCAAGAGGAGCTAGTCCTGCGGCGGACGCGGAGCTTGCACGTGAACTTCTTGCCGACGAAAAAGAATGCGCAGAGCATCTCATGCTGCTCGACCTAGGCAGAAATGACGTCGGTCGAGTATCGAAGTTTGGCACTGTGCGGCCAACCGAAAAGTTCATCATCGAAAGATACTCGCACGTGATGCATATTGTGTCTAACGTTACAGGCGAACTTGCTTCGGAGCATGATGCACTGTCCGCCCTGCTCGCCGGCTTGCCTGCGGGAACTGTTTCCGGGGCTCCCAAAGTTCGTGCGATGGAAATCATTGACGAACTTGAAAGGGAAAAGCGCGGGATCTATGGGGGTGGGATCGGATACTTTTCCGTGAACGGCGACATGGACATGTGCATTGCTCTCCGTACGGCGGTGCTGAAAGATCGGAAGCTGTACATTCAGGCGGGCGGCGGAATAGTACACGATAGCGACCCCGAGATGGAGTGGCAAGAAACGGTCACCAAATCGCAGGCTCTTCGCAAAGCTGCCGAGGATTCCGGCCTTTTCGCCTGTGACAGAAGCAAGTAAAATTCTAGAAGCGAGAACAATCCTGCACAGGTGGGCAGGAAGGGCACCGTCACCCTGTGCTACGTGGATACGCAACACATACAAGTAATCGGCAAGAACGGCCTCACCGTGATGGGATTTGGAGACACTCGGATTATTGACATTCCTGCCGATGTCGACGCAATGGAAATTAAAGACTGTTGCGAAAACGGTCATTTTGTTCTTGAAAGTATAGGCTCTGTTCGCATTTTGCAGGCGTATGTGCTACACTAGGTTCCGACTTGCATTGACCGTGGGGAGCGGAACAATGGATCGGGTGCGGTTTCAAGACTGGTTTTCGAGTATCGATGAACTGACGGCGGAGCCGTGCCGCAAGGTTGCTGCGGTTCTGTCGGGTCCACCGGAGGGCGAGGCCTTTCTGGCGGCGACCGAGTTGGGAGTTGGCGAGGAGCGCTGCTGTCCGGGCTACACCGCAAGGAGCAATGGCTGGTCTTTGCCGCGTCGCTTGCCGAGGGCGAGACGATCCGCGAGGGGCGGCCGCTGCGGGATTGCGCCCTGCACATCCAGACGGTCAACAGCCGCCAGCGCCAGGACATGCCTGCGAATCGCGAATTGAGCCAAAGTATAAGACGCCTGCGGCTTCGTGCTTGCGAGGAACTTTTCAATGGTGAGCTAGTCAAAGGTGGATTCGGAATATCAAATCAAGCCGTTAACATCGTTGCGGCTCGTGACCACAATGAACAGTGCTGCTCAACAATCGAAAACGGAGCCTATGGCGGTATGTTGCCCACTGGCACGCCATTCGGATACGTTCGAAACACGGCCTGCATGATCAACGGTACGCCGCTGTTTGACTTCAATTTAGGCGGTGGCGTAGATGCAAATTACTCGATTTCGGAAGAATCGATGCAAACGGTAATGTGAGTGCCTTTCGGTCTGAACAGCTTTATCGATATTGCCAGAATGCCACAAGGCTGCGTTTGCGGCACTTTCGACAAGACGGACGCAATATATGAAACGGCAATGCAAGCTCATAATTTGGAGACAAGGCATTATTTACATGTGGAACAAGCTATACTTTCCGACCCAAGGCAATGTCCAATGGGCAAAACGTGGTTACATCACCGAGCGATGTTGCTTTCGCCTCAATGATGACGGACCGCGGCTCATCAAGCTCGCTCCCTGAATCGATGCGAGGTCGGACACACTAAGGGATGGGGTTCATCCCGAGATTGCGGGCAGGCTCAGAATAATTCCTAAATATTTTGAGGAGTGAATGCATTGGAGAGACCGCGCATAGCCATCGTCGGTGCCGGCGTGATGGGTGGCCGGCACATTTCAGCCATCTCAGAAAGCAAGTGCGCTGAACTTGCTGCGATTGTCGACATAGATCGGAGGGCACTTGAGAGTCAGGCTGGTGCTGGTGTGAGCTGCTTCCGGGAGTTGGATCGTATGCTCCTAGAAATTCAGCCAGACGGCGTCATCATTGCTACACCGACGGATCGACATGTCGCCCCCGCTCTACGGGTTATCGAAAGCGGATGCGCTATATTGATCGAAAAGCCTATTGCGGCAACGGTGTCGGAGGCAAAGCAAATCGCTACCGCCGCCAAGACACGGCAGGTGCAGGTTCTAATCGGACACCATCGCCGGTACTATCCGCAGGTTTTAACGGCAAGAGGCATCGTTCGGGGCAAATCGCTTGGCGAGCTAGTTTTGGTTTCAGGCCAGTGGGGCGTACGCAAGCATGATCATTACTATTCGCCCGAATGGCGCAGAAAGAGGATTGCTGGGCCGGTGCTCGTGAATCTGAGCCATGAAATCGACATGCTGCGATTTGTTTGCGGTGACATGACAAGCGTCTACGCAGAGATCGCGAATCAACTGAACGGTTGGGAAAAGGAGGATGCAGCGGCAATAACACTGCGTTTCGATTCGGGTGCTCTCGGCTCGTTTGTGCTTTCTGACCGCACGAATTCACCGTGGGCTTGGGAGTTCGCGACCGGAGAGAACACAAAGTGCCCACGTTCCTCGCAGAACACAGTCCGGTTCATCGGCACCAAAGCATCTCTTGATTTCCCGAATCTTGTGATCTGGAAACACAAAGCAAGCGATGGAAACTGGCACGAGGTCATCAGCCCCACCCCTATTGAGGAGCCGGAAATAGACCCGTTTGTTTGTCAAATCGACCATTTTTGCGATATAATTCGTGGCAGATGCACTCCGTGCATCACAGTTGAAGACGGTACGGCGAGTCTTGCGGCAACTTTGGCGGTATTCGAGTCAGCGGACTCCGGCAACAGAGTATCTCTATAGATATCCAGGATCGAGAAGGCTTCGTATTTAAGGGAGCCGCGGCGGTGATATCTCGCCGTGATTGTAAATTTGGGCATGTGCCCATGGCGTCTACTGAGCTCGCAATCTTTCACGCACGCCACGACAACCGACTCCGACAACCTGCGGCCTTATAACAGAAACTTTACCTCAAGGCTGTTGTGAAATGCGCATTTCCACCATTGACATGTCGCGTTGAAGGGCTGCAAGTTCTTGTCATGATGTCCAATTGAGGGAGAGATCGATGGAATTTTTCATGATGGTGTGTGAACGAGCGTGTGCCTAGGACGGACGCTGCGATGTCGGCCCGATGATCCGGGTTGAGCGTGTTCTGGCGCGTCCCGCTTCCCAACCATGGTAGCCGAAGGCACGGTGTGAAGGGCGCTGGCTGACAAGGGGCTGTCGAGCGTGGCCAGTCGAGATTGCCTTGCCGAGGCGGGGATCAGGTTCCGGGTTGCCCAGGGACATCCTTCGGTTTGGTATCGCTTAGTCATTCCAGTTGGTGCGCTTCAGTTTGCCTCGCATCGTGCGCTTGTTCATTGCGTTCAGGAGGTGCTCCGGCGTCAACTCTACGCTCATTAGGTTGTGCATTCATTATGTCGCATCCAGAGCCTGGCGCAGGCCGGGGTAATGGCCGAGAGAAAGTTTCGGGCGAGCTTGCTGCAGCGCGTAGCGATCGCGCGGAAGCGCTTGAGCCTGTCGAACAAACGCTCGACCGGATTGCGCTGCCGGTACAGCGCCGGATCGACCGAGCGCCGCTCCCTCCGGTTGCCCTAGGTGGGAATGTGCAGTCGCGAGCCATGCTCGCGGACCGGATCGAGAATGGCCCGGACGTCACAGCCCCGGTCGGCACGGTGTCCCGCGCCGGGGGCACACCGAAGAGCAGCGCTGCCACGCCAGTCTTGTCCGAGACCTGCCAGGCGCCACCACGAACTTGACCGGCAGGCCGCTGGCGCTGACATGAATCTTGCGGCCCGTCCGGCCCCGGGAGTGGCCGATGACGGTGTTCCCCCCCCCCCCCCCCCCTTCCGCATGCCGAGTGTTGGTGGGCACGCACGATCGAGCTGTCGACGAGATGGAGCACCTCCGGCGACTTGGCGCTCAAGGCATTAAAAATGCGCACCCTGCCCTTTCCCGGACCAGCGGTCGTAGCCCGTCGTGCAATGTCCACAGTCCTTCGGCAAGTCACGCCACGGCACCCCGCTCGGCAGCAGCGGCTGGCTCGCGGCCCATTCCTGATCGGTCAAGGTGCGGCGAGACATCGTCAGCATCTACATGGCTTGAACGCAGCAACCCTGTCTGCATCATGTCACGTACCTTATGGGTACACAACCTGGGCAACAATGCGCCTGTGGTGCTTGAGATCTCCGAAGGTTCGCTCCACGACCCATTGCCGCCGCGCCGCCAGCTGTTTGAACCCCTGCGATGCTCGGCATGGTCCGTGTCGCCGTCAAGTTGCCACCGAACGGAAAATTGATTGCCGTGCTCCAGCGAGCCGCATGCTTGCAATGCCTCTTTCGGACAGTTATTTCTCACGTGGGCGAGAGGGTGATCGTTTATGAAGTTTTTGAGGCCAAGACTGGGTGCATCTGGTGTTTTCAAATTGACTTTGCGTCGGTCGTTTGCGTTGTCGCTCGGGTGTCGAGATTTGGTGAAAGATCCCGTTTGCCGCCGCACAATCAGGTGTCAGAACAGTGCTTTTGCTAGTAGATAACTACGATAGCTTTACCTACAACCTCGTGCATTACCTTGGCGAGCTAGGTGCTGAAGTGTCGGTGTTCCGCAACGACGCGATAGTTGCGGAGGATGCCATTGCTAGCGACCCCGAGGCAATAGTTCTTTCGCCTGGACCGTGTGGTCCAACGCAAGCCGGAGTTTGCTTAGACTTGGTGAGAGCGGCTGCGAAATTTTCTGTCCCGGTTCTTGGGGTATGCTTAGGGCATCAAGTTATCGGAGAGACATTTGGCGGAAACGTGGTTCGGAACAAAGAAATTGTGCATGGCAAGCTGGGAAAGATTCATCACGGAGGCAGTGGAATATTCTCTGACCTTCCCTCCCCCTTCTCTGCAACACGTTACCATTCCCTTATTGTAGAACGGTCAAGTCTTCCTGAAGTGCTTGACTTGACAGCTTGGCTGGAGGACGGGACCGTAATGGGAATAAAACATCGTGCGCTTCCAATTTTCGGCATCCAGTTTCATCCAGAAAGCATCGCTTCAGTGCATGGACATGCCGTGCTGAGGTCTTTTCTGAGGGTTGCCAAGAATGGCTGAGACATTGAAAAAATTGATTGCAATTGCATGCGAGCGTCCCTTAACGCGTATTGAAGCTGTGACTTCATTTGACTGCATAATGCAAGGAGAGGCTACCTCCGCTCAGATCGGCGGCTTGCTGATGGCGCTCAGGACAAGGACGGAAACTGTCGATGAGTACGCCGCTGCTGCTAGGGTAATGCGTGCAAAATGTATCCCGGTCAGCGCACCAGACGGCGCGATTGACATTGTTGGAACCGGAGGGGATGGCAAGGGGACACTGAACATTTCAACTGCCGCGGCTTTGGTGGTGGCTGGTGCGGGAGTGCCCGTTGCGAAGCACGGGAACCGAAATCTCTCGTCAAAGTCAGGGGCAGCGGACGTTTTGTCCGAGATGGGAATTGATGTAATGGTAGGTGTCGATGTTGTCCAGCGCGCACTCGACCAGATCGGAATTGGCTTTATGATGGCACCTGTGCACCACCCCGCCATGCGCCATGTAATGCCGGTCCGACAGGAGCTCGGGACCAAAACGATATTTAATATTCTTGGCCCGCTCACGAATCCTGCTAGAGTGAAGAGGCAGTTGACGGGAGCATTTTCGAGGCACTTGATCCGTCCGATGGCTGAAACGTTACTGGCTCTTGGGGCAGAAAAAGCATGGCTTGTCCACGGTGCGGACGGAACGGATGAGGTCTCAATTAGTGGGCCAACACATGTGGTGGAAATCGACGGAGGGCAGGTTCGTGAGTTCGAGGTACTGCCTGCAGATGCAGGGCTGCCCACTCACGCCCTAGAGTTAATACGTGGTGGATGCCCTTCTGAAAACGCGTTTGCCCTTAACTCCTTGCTTCAAGGCACCCCCTCGCCATACTGCGATGCTGTGCTTTTGAATTCTGCAGCCGCCCTTATCGTTGCAGATGCGGCGGCGTCGCTGGCTGATGGTGTTGCGATCGCGCGAAAGAGCATTGCCGACGGGCGCGCGCAGGAAAAAGCCAAGGGACTTGCACGTATCACCCAAGTGAAATAGCAGGGATGTCCATCCTTCAGCGCATTGCTTCCTACAAGGTGAACGAGGTCGCCGAGAGCAGGAGATTGCGGCCCATTGCGTCAATCGAATCCGATGCAGCAGCCTCGCCTATTCCAAGGGGGTTTACACGAGCGCTGACTGACGCGTCAAAACATGGATACGGCCTTGTCGCGGAAATCAAGAAGGCTAGCCCTTCCAAGGGCTTGATCCGAGAGAAGTTCCATCCGACAAGCTTGGCCCGATCCTATCAAGCGGGCGGCGCAGCCTGCATTTCGGTCCTTACCGACGGCCCAAGCTTTTCAGGTTCCCTTCAGGATCTTGCGGAAGTTACCGCCGCAGTGCATCTTCCTGTTCTACGCAAGGACTTCATTTTGGATGCATATCAGGTAATCGAGGCACGTGCATGCCGAGCCGATGCCATTCTCGTCATTTTGGCAATGGTTGGCGAAAATCAAGCCTCTGAGCTAGTCGCCGCAGCAACTGAGTGGGGAATGGACGTGTTGCTGGAGATTCATGACGAATCTGAGCTCGAACGTGCCCTCGCGCTCAACTCACGCTTGATCGGCATAAACAACAGAAACCTCCGAACGTTTGAGGTATCTTTGGACGCTACCCGGAGATTGGCGCCGCTTGTTCCTAGCGGTTGGTTGGTCATTTCGGAGTCTGGATTGACAAAGCAAGATGATTTGGTGGAGTTGGCTGATGTTGGCGTAAGGGCTTTTCTTGTTGGCGAGAGCTTGATGCGTCAGGCGGATGTTGAGGCTGCTACCCGGGAACTGCTTTCTGCACATGTTAAGGCGAGGAGTTCGTTTTGACCGAATTCACGCATTTTGGCAGTTCGGGCGATGCGAGAATGATCGACATTGCCGGGAAAGATGCTACGCGACGGACCGCCACCGCACTTGGTTCGGTAAGAATGTTGCCTGATACCTTGAAGATGATTACCGAGGAAAAGACGCACAAGGGTGACGTTTTAGGCGTGGCGCGTCTGGCGGGAATAATGGGTGCGAAGCAAACCTCGCAGCTCATTCCACTTTGCCATCAGATCCAGTTAACTAGCGTGTCGATAGAATTTCAACCGCTTATGGGTCCTGCACGAATTGAGATTAAGGCTACGGTCACGTCGACAGGCAAGACAGGGGTTGAAATGGAAGCGCTTACTGCAGTCAGCGTTGCTGCGCTCGCCGTGTACGACATGGTGAAGTCAGTGGACCGGGCTATGGAGATCTCTGACATTAGGGTTATATTCAAAGGCGGTGGGAAGTCGGGCAGATTCGAGGGCCGTGAATGATTTCGGTCAGCGAGGCACTGTCTTGCATTCTCGAACTCGTCGAACCTATGGCAACGGAAAGGGTCCCGTTGCAGTCCGCTTCCCGACGGGTGCTAGCACAGGACGTCGTAGCGACACGTGCTCAACCTCCTTGGAACACTTCGGCAATGGATGGCTATGCTGTCTTGAATAGTGGCGTCGCTCCGGGGGTTGAATTCAAGGTTGCAGGCGAAGTGCCCGCGGGTCGCGCTTTCAATCGAGCAGTTGGGCTAGGTGAGGCAGTAAGGATATTCACCGGTGCAAGGGTTCCCGCTGGTGCGAACAGGGTGATTATCCAAGAGGATGTGCAGCGGACAGGAGACGTGATTACTCTTCGGAGCCGGATTGACGCAGAGTTATATGTCAGAGTGTCAGGAGGAGATTTCAAGGAGGGAGCTTGCGTAGAGGCACCGCGCCTGCTTACGCCTGCACTGATTTCCCTGATAGCATCCATGAACCACGGTGAGATAACTGTCTACAGGCGCCCCGTTGTCGCGGTTGTACCTACAGGAGACGAACTAGCGATGCCGGGAAGTTCATCGAGTTCGGACAGCATTATTGCATCTAACGGTTTTGGCATCAAGATTTTGCTGGAGGGGTACGGTGCCGAGGTCCGTATGCTGCCGATTGCCAAGGATAATCTTGCCTCTCTGACGAGCGTACTTTCTCTTGGCCTTAATTCAGATTTGATTGTCACTGTTGGAGGTGCGTCGGTTGGGGAATATGATCTGGTGCAAAAGGCGGCCGTCGGGCTGGGAATGGAAACCTTATTCAATTCGGTGGCTGTGCGTCCTGGGAAACCGTTGATAGCAGGTAGGCTTCAAGGTGTTCCTCTTGTTGGGCTTCCGGGCAATCCGGTTTCCTCGATCGTGTGTGGTCATGTTTTCTTGGTCCCCGTGATTCGAGCAATGCAGAATCTTGGCCGAGGTTCCCTTCCGTTGAAGGAGGCCACGCTTGCCACCGCCATTGAACAAAATGGTACGCGCCAACATTACATGCGTGCTTTTTCCGAATACACTGGGCGAAAAAGGCACCTCCACGTGTTCAAGCGGCAGGACAGTTCACTTGTGAGTGTACTCGCCAAGGCCGATGCATTGGTGGTGAGGCCGCCTAACGACCCACCCCGGGAGAAGGGAGAATTGGTCGACTATATTTGTCTAAAAACTGCTTGACACAAAATACGAACATGGATAGAACCTCGCTTGAATTGGCTAACCAAAGTCGGTTGGCACTCGCATTTGAAAGGTAAATCCAAAATGCTGACAAAAAAGCAACTTAAACTGCTGAAGTTTCTGGACAGCAGAATCAAGCGAGATGGGTATGCGCCCTCCTTCGACGAAATGAAGGAGGCAATGCAACTCAAATCCAAATCTGGAATTCACCGGATGATCGGGGCATTGGAAGAGCGAGGGTTTGTCCGCCGTCTTCCTAATCGCGCCCGAGCTTTGGAGGTTTTAAAGTGCCCTTTGCCAAGCGGGTTTCGGCCTAGTAAGCAAATCGCAAATTCCCACCCGCAAGAATCGATTCAAGAAGCCGAGTTCCACGAGAATCTTGTGATTCCGATGATGGGGTGCATTGCCGCTGGGTCGCCGATTGAAGCGATCAGCCGCAAGGAGGCCGACATCGAGCTTCCGGCCTTGATGTTCGGTGGAATCGGAGAGCATTTCGCGCTCTCAGTGTCTGGGGACTCCATGATCGAGGCAGGAATTCACGACAGTGACATAGTGATTATCCGCAGGCAGGAAACAGCGGATAACGGCGATATCATCATAGCATTGATTAATGACGAGGAAGCCACCTTGAAAAAGCTCCGTCGGAAAGGGAGTTCCATCGCGCTGGAGGCGGCCAACCCCGCATTCGAGCCGAGATTCTATCGGCATGACGAAGTTCGAGTTCAAGGAAAGCTAGTCGCCCTGCTCCGCAACTACTGAAATGAAGTTAATTGCCACCACCACCCTTGGATTTGCAACTGTTTGATCTGTATCTTGTAGTGACAATCCTTCGAACATGACAATTTTAAGTCGTTTTGTCGGTTAGGTGGATTTCGTTAGTATGAAAATGACGTTCCAGCGTGTGGGTGTGCGGATTGCTGAATTGCAAGCAAGGATAGGAAAATAAATCAAATCAACTGCTTATACACTTGGTTCCGGTTTAATCAAGATGCAGCAGGGGTGAGGTTTGGCGCGCAGCCCGTGAGGTTGGAAAACACGGTGTGGATCCAGGCGAGAATTTCATGGGCCGGCCTGTCGCCGACGACATGGGGCCGGTGGCGGTCCCGAGGCGCCGCGCTGCAACCGCTCCAGCCGTCTGTCTTGACGATCGCGGTCGCGGCGGTGTTGCGCACAGCGAAGTTGCCGAGATCCCTGGTGCTGCAGGACGGGATCGTGGCCAGCCGCAGGCGGCCCGGCGTGTTGCCATCGCCGAGTTCGTCTGCTCCGGCGACAGGCATCTTGCCTTCGGGGTTGCGCCCCGGCCCTGAAGGCGCGCCCTTGTCTCGCTGCGGCAGGTTGGCCTCGCCGGTCTCGACCAGACCGCGAGCGACAGCTTGGTTTGGTGCAGGAGGGTGCTGGCGACGACCGAGGCTTGACGATGGCAACGGGCGCACTCGAAGCTGTGTGGCTTGGTCTTCAGCTGCCACCCCCGGTCGTGGGCGCAGGCGTCGTCGTCGTGGAACCGGCGCTGGAAGGCGATGAGGCTGGCGGGGATTTCGGTCATGGGACGGTTCCACGTCAAGAATGTCATGTGAACATCCTGTCACCCGACATACCGGACACAATGCCTTGTGTCGCCAGAGCCATGTGCATAAGCAATTCAAATCATTACATGACTTTGGCCCGAGGCATCAATTTCCCATCCAAGCTAGCAGGGCAATCGCTTTTGAAAATTCCGGTTTTCCTTTTCCCACCGGCGATGCAATTTACCTGAAAACAACAGCGCAGAGACAGACATCATGCAGAATTTTCTCCTTTCTCTTGAAAAGGTTAAGGCCCCTAGGGCAGCAACGCCACGGTGCCACGACCTTCGCGAGATGACGGTTATTGCATTCTTTTGCATCGTTTCCGGTGGCGAGGAATGTGCCGGCATGTAGAAGCAGGGTGGGGCAAGGAACCACTTCCGCACCGTTTCATGAAGGTCGGGCAAAGGATCCCGAGCCGCGCCGTGGTCTTTGGCCTGTTTAACACGGTCAGTCCGCGCGGCCTTTAGTTGACATTGACTCGTCTGGCATTGGGCTAGATCGAATGTCTTAGCGATGTGCGCGCGACAGCCACGGCTGAGGCGGTGATCGGAAGGGGCACGGAGACGCACGAGATCAAGGACTAAGCGACAATGGAAATGCACTGCTGCATAGTGAGCGCGGAACTGAATGACGACGCAACATGCATGCTAAGATAAGGTGGCCAGCTGTGGTTATCTCGCCCACTGAAAAAGTTCGCCCCGAAGGATTTTCGACCGTCGAGTTTAAGTTGTAGTTCCGGCGCATTATCGAAAATCTATAAGCAATGTCAGGTTCTTTCCTTGAAGTTTGACGGTGGATGTCAGTTAAAGCAGGCGTGGCTTCTATGAATTTGGGAGAGATTTGCCCACTGCCACCCCACCATTGCATCGGATTGTGCTTTTCAAACAGGTTAGGTACGAACTAGTCGAACTCGAACCCGTTGCTGAAGAGGCATATCGAAATATGACCAATCGCCCCGTGAGGACCCGATTTGCACCCTCCCCTACAGGAGTGCTTCATTTAGGCAATGCGCGAACTGCGCTTTTCAACTGGATGTTTGCGCGTGCGCACGAGGGTAATTTTTTTATTCGAATTGAAGACACGGACCGAGAACGGTTCAACGAGAAATTTGGGAAAGAGATTCTTAGCGGCTTGAAGAGGCTCGATCTCGACTGGGATGACATCACCATTCAATCGCATGGCAATTGGGAGAGGCATCGCGAACTTGCCAGCAAGTTGCTCGAAGAAGGAAAGGCGTACAAATGCTTTTGCACGCCAGAGGAACTTGAAGAATATGCAAAGACCGCGAAACTTAAGGCAAAAATGGAAGGCCACCGGCTATTGTTCCAGAGTCCGTGGCGCGATTTGTCCCCTCCCAAGCATTCGGTACGGAGTTATGCGGTCCGCCTGAAAACTCCACAAAGTGGCGAAACTGAAATTAACGACACGGTCAGGGGCAAGATTACTTGGGACAATGAATCTTTGGAAGATTTTGTCATTCTCCGCAGGGACGGGACTCCAACCTATAATTTCTCTGTCGTTATCGATGATCACGACGCCCAAATTACAGATTTAATTCGCGGTGACGACCATTTGGTCAACACACCGAAACAGAAGCTGTTGTACGAAGCATTCGGGTGGAAACTTCCAGAGCTCGCTCATCTTCCATTGATCCACGATGAAGATGGGCGAAAACTTTCCAAGCGAGGTGGTTCCTCAAGCTACAAAGACTACCTGAGACAGGGAATCCCCGTTTCTGCAATGCGCAATTATCTGCTTCTTCTAGGCTGGCGCCACGGCGATAAAGAAGAATTCACCACGGGCGACGCATTAGAATGGTTCCGAAACAGGGGTCTCGAAGGATTTCGAAAGTCGTCGGCACGGTTGAATAGGAAGAAGCTCAAATGGATAACGTCCAAGCACATCAACAACAGTCGCCTGCTGAATGGACCTCAGCTCAAACAAGAGTTGCGCCGTTTCCGAGAATGCACTCCAGATTTCCCATCTCTACCAGATGAACTACCAGACGGGTTTGATCGCGCCCTAGATGAAGCACGGACTACCGCAAAGGACCTAATCCACCTATCGAGACGGCTGGATTTTGTTACGCAATCTCGACCCATTTCGATTAGCGATGAAGGGAAGGAGAAATTGACCACACAAGCTTTTCGAATTCTCAAGCGCATTGAAACAAAATTTTCTGGTGCGGAGTCTTGGTGCCGCAACGAGTTGAGTCTGAATATCAAGATAGTTGCGGATGAAGAGAAGGTGGCGGTCAAGGACGTGTTTATGGCTATTCGATTGTCGATTGCTGGATCTACGGTTTCGCTCGGAGTGCTTGAAATGCTGGAGATACTTGAACGAGACGAATGTGTTGGAAGGATTTCTGACACCTTGAGAGGTCTCAACCGCAAGGCTTGAACATTGTGATTCGGCAAATAGTGCGTCGCGACGCCAGCCGGTTGAACCGGCGGCGGTGCCGGGACATAGGACGTCTCCGGGGCGCTTGGAACATGATTCTCGACTAATGTACCCCTGCTTCGGTGAAGCAGGCGCAATTGGCCGTGCCTCGACAGTCCCTTGTTGGCAAGCATACGGCCCGCCGTGCAGTCGACCACTAGGGTTGGCAAGCGCTTGCAGACCTTTCAGTGCAACCTGTCCATAGCCGAAGGGTCGCATTTCGCAACAATCTTGCATTTCTCAATCACTGCCCGCGCATAATTTGATTGAAAACGAAATTGACGACACATCTATCAGGTGTTAGTCTTTACTTGCATTTGGCAATGCTCAAGTTTCGGACCAGATCTGCATGATCGCGAGTCTGGCGTGGCATTGTGAATGCAAAGTCCGGTGCGTCCACTTTGGACTTCCGAAGCGCTAGTCGCCGGATGGCGGCCAAGAACATGAATAACCAAACTTGCCGGCGAGTGGGTGACTTAAGTGTCGACCCTGAACCGATAACGGGCAACTGTACCAAGCTTCAACACAGAATCACCGAAGTCAGAAAGGAGACAATGTGCACACAGTATCGAAGACTGCAAAGCTAAGTATTCGCGGACAGGAACTGGATCTTCCAATTGAATCACCGAGCTTGGGACCGGACGTGATTGACATTCGCGAACTCTATAGCGAGGCAGGGATGTTCACATACGACCCTGGTTTCACATCCACGGCATCTTGCCAATCCTCAATTACCTTTATTGATGGAGAACGGGGGGTGTTGCAATATCGTGGGTACCCAATCGAGCAGCTTGCCGTGCATTCACATTTCTTGGAGGTTTGTTACCTGCTTCTCTACGGCGAATTGCCGATAAGGGAACAGATGGAGGATTTTGAGAACCGCGTTACGTACCATACGATGGTACATGAGCAGATGATTAATTTCTTTCGCGGGTTCAGGCGGGATGCTCATCCTATGGCGATCATTACCGGTGTCATGGGAGCGATGTCGGCCTTCTATCATGATTCAACGGATATTAACGATCCTATCCAAAGGGAGATAGCTTCAATTCGCATGATCGCGAAGCTTCCGACTATTGTGGCAATGGCATACAAGTATTCGGTTGGGCAGCCATTCATGTATCCTTGTAATAAGTCTCGCTACGCGGCGAACTTCCTTCGCATGTGCTTTTCGGTACCGACGGAAGACTACCAAGAGCAGGAACCGATCAACAGAGCCATGGATCGCATTTTTCTGCTTCATGCAGACCACGAGCAGAACGCGTCAACGTCTACCGTAAGGCTGGCAGGTTCATCAGGCGCGAATCCATTCGCCTGCATAGCTGCCGGGATTGCATGCCTCTGGGGACCTGCCCACGGCGGGGCAAATCAGGCATGCCTTGAAATGCTTCGGGAAATCGGAACAGTGGACAGAATTCCTGAGTTTATCAGGCGCGCCAAAAATCGGAAGGATCCATTTCGGCTAATGGGATTTGGGCATCGAGTTTACAAGAATTTTGATCCTCGAGCCCGGGTTATGAAAGATTCGGCCGACGAGGTTCTCGATTTGATTGAAAGCAACAACCGACCAACCCTTCGGGTCGCAAAGGAGTTGGAACGCATTGCACTTGAGGACGACTATTTCCGAAGTCGGAACTTGTATCCTAACGTAGATTTCTATTCCGGAATAATACTCGACGCGATCGGATTTCCGACCGACATGTTCACGCCTATCTTCGCCCTGTCGCGGACCGTCGGCTGGATTTCGCAATGGAAGGAGATGATTGCAGACCCAACCCAGAAGATTGGTCGGCCACGACAGAAATACACCGGTCCAGTCAACAGAGTATTCGTTCCAATCGAAGAGCGCTGACGCCAACAGGGATTTGGCTTTCTACTTGCGCCGTTTCGAGAAACGGCCTCGCTTTGCGGTCGGGCGCATTTCTTCCAGGCCCTCTTCAATCAGGGTCGTCATAGGATGATCCGGATGCGACAAGGCGTAGTGACGATGCAGCCCGGGAAGCAACTCCGCTGGGTCAGTTCCGTCATCGATCCCTAGGGCCCAGTCAAGCAAGATTGTCCTGCAGTCCTTTTCGTTAATATAGGGGATGCGGTATGCTTCGCATATTAGTCCCCGAGGGTCTGAAGGATGTTCGAACTTTTTCAATTCCAAGTGATCCCGCTTGCCAAGCGGTGAGGAATTTCGGAAAGCGCGAATGATATGATGGAATCGCACTCAGCGCTGGAGTCTCGAATGCGTTTCTGGAGGGCTGCCAAATCCTTTTCGCTTGTCTCCCTGAGCAGAAAGTCCGCCGCACCGGTTCCAATCCGATACGGATTGAAACGACCATTCGCAGTAAGTCGCGCCACTTGCAACACGGCCCGAAGCAACCTGTAGGTCGCATGAAGCACCTCCGCTTGACCCTTCGTAATCCACCCGATGGACAAGGTTGCGCCAAGATGCTCATTAATTGTTGTGGAGCGAGACCCCATAAGAAGTGCGCCTGCTTGCAAAAATCCCTCTATATCAACCAGTTTGCCGCGACCCAGCCTGAGTTCCCAGTCGTCTGAAACTCGTGTGGAGATAGGGCGATCGACGAATTCACGCCGCAAAGCGCAAATGTCCTGCGCAAGTTTGGCGCTTGAAATCTCCCGCGAGATGATTTCACAACGAACCTGCTCGATCCAACGCGCAATCCTGTCAGGACCAGCGATCACTCTTGAGCGAGTTAGCGCGAGGTGCTCCCAAGTCCCTGCCCGTTCGATCTGGTATGCCTTGAATGCAGTCACTGACGTTGCAACCAATCCCGTCTTCCCTGACGGACGAATCCGGTCACTGATCTTGTAAAGTTGTCCCTCTTTAATTTTCGATGTTAGGGCTGTGACCAATGTGCGTGTCACTTGCGCGTACAGAATTGGAGGAGCAACCTTGCCTTCAAGTCGAAGTTCGTCTTCGGGTTGCGAACTGTAGAGTAAAATGAAGTTCAACCCCGACTTGGAAGTGAGAGTGCCGGCCCCAAGCGAATCAAGTGCTAGAATCGCCACATCCCCTATATCTTCCATCCCATGGCGTTGAGCCACATGATCGATCGCGATTGGCAATAGCGTAGCCAATGTAGCCTGAGCGAGATCAGAATATGAGGCTGCTGCCTCGTACCAGCGCGAAAGGCCGCGAAGGTGTTGGACGCCGATTCGAAAATGCTGCTCTTTCGCCCAAAGCCGCGATGCCATGATTTTTTCTTCGAATGACTCGAACCTCGCGGCTGTCTGAACGGATTCCAATGTAAGCGTGTCCACATTTGGGACGGGCGCAAAAAAATTTCTGTCGATTACAGCTTCAAAAACCTGGGCGTTGCACGAAAGATATTTCGCCAAATCTGGTACTGTCGCACATATGTCTGTCAAGAGCGAGATCAGCTTTGGGTTGGCCTCGAACATTGAAAATAGCTGAATGCCGGCAGGCAGTTTCCTGATGAATTCATCGAATTGGGAAAGCGCCTCTCGCGGCTCCGAGGCCCGCCGCAATTGCAGCAGAATTTCCGGAATTATTCGGGCAAAAATCTCCTTGGCGCGATCATTGCGTAATATGGGAAGATAACGCCAAAAGTCGCAGAAATCTTTTTCGAATTTTGTAAATTTGAAATCTGAACTTTTGTCACGCGACGGGAATTTTGCCGAGTAGAATCTTTCGGTCGCGATGTTGACATTCTTCAGGACTGACACAACTTGTTCACGGAGCGCGGCTGAATCATGCTCGCCGCAGAGGCATGCAAGTCTCTCGATTTCTTGACGTGATTTGGGCAGGCTGTGAGTTTGGGCATCTCTGATCATCTGAAGACGGTTTTCAAGCCAACGGAGGTATTTATAGGATTTCTTCAGCTTTCGTTCGGTATCACTGTCAATCCAATTCTTGAGGCGCAACGCTACCAGTCCATCAAGGGTCGAAGCGACTCGCAGATCCGGATCTTTACCCCCGGCGATGATTTGAATTGTTTGAACTAGAAATTCTATCTCTCGAATTCCGCCACGTCCAAGCTTTATGTTGTGCCCCGAAAATGAAATTGGTCCCCGTAACCCTTTGCTCTCTTTTATGAGGCTTTGCATGTTCCGCGCATCTTGAACCGCTGCATAGTCTAGGTTACGGCGCCAAATAAAGGGTGTGAGTGTTCGTATGAAGCTTGCGCCTGCCTCGATGTCTCCCGCACAGGGCCTTGCCTTGATGTAGGCGGCCCTTTCCCAAGTTCTTCCGTGACTTTCATAATAGCGTTCGGCTGCGTCGATTGACATGCAAACCTGAGTGACGAGCGGGTCGGGCCTCAGTCTCAGGTCACAACGAAATATGTACCCGTCGCTCGTTTTGCGGCTCATTGTTGACGAAAACCGGCGGGTGACGCCAATCAACGCTCGTTGGGCCCGCGTGAAGTCATCCTTCTTGTATCGGTCACCGTCAAATAACATGATCAGATCGATGTCAGACGAGTAATTCAGTTCGTTCGCACCCATTTTGCCCATTGCAAGTGCAACAAGCCCACTGGCTTCAGTGTCTCCGTTGCCATCGCGGTCAGGCAAGTTTCCGTCACCTATTGCCTTTTTCACTAGGCTTGCGAGCAAGTGCTGAACTGCACAGTCTGCGAATCGCGTCAGGGCAGCCATTACCACATCGAGCTGCCAAACCCCGCCAAGGTCTGCGAGAGCGATAAGGATTGAACCTCTTTTTTTTGCTTTGCGAAGATTCGTGGCAACGGCGGGCATGGTCGGCACACCGAGATCAGAAACAATCTTCAAGAATTCATCTGCCGGGTTCTTGGCGGCCAAGCCTAGCACCCAATCTAGATCCTGCTCGATCGCACCTCTAAGGTGCATGCTGCAGCTTGCTGCGTTATTCACAAGCTCGGAAAACGCCGGATATTCAACGGCGACCCTTTCCGGTACCAGAGACACGAACTCGGGTCTGTAAGGATAAGGTGTATTGGAGATTCCGGTCTCGAAATTCATGCTTTCACGGTTGAATTGAACCTACATTGCGCTTGATCCCTTGATGACGATAGCAACCGGGCCGCTTCGAAATTCGCCAATTACGTTGCAATGCTTGCGGGCCGAGGCAAGTAATCAAGGATCGAACTACGAAGCTGAAAGCGGGCCGTGTCTGCGTGATTCGACTCCTCAAATCTACTAGGAATACACATATAGTTGTCATCGGAGCATCTCCAACACGGCACGCGCTGCGCGGTCAGCAGGCTTTTCTGCATTCAATCCGAGTAATTTCATGGTCTTGGCAAAGGCAGTTTTTTGCTCCTCGCGTTGAGCAGTGTTTGTCGCGAGATGCTCAACTACATCGCAAATCAGTTTGGGGCGACAATCCGCTCCTAGAAGTTCGGGAACAATTCGCGTTCCGGAAATTAGATTGACAAGCGTGACCGTGTCTACCGTTAGCAATTTCGCAATCAGCGTCCGCGACAGCCAGCTCATGTCATAGGCAATCACCATCGGTGTTCCGGCGGCTGCCAATTCAAGGGACACCGTTCCCGACGCTGCCAAGGCTAGATTCGAGGTCTTAAACAGCGCCTTTTTAGTCCTAATTGCTTCGGTGCGGGTCTTGCCACGGGATGAAAGCAGTATAACGTCTCCTTGCCAACGGGGAACACTTTCTTCCAAAAGTTCAACTACCGGGTCGGCCGCATACACCACGATTCGAAATTCTGGTATTTTCTTCATTAGCATGGCAAGTGCATCAGCAAATCTTGGCGCGAGCAATTTTACTTCAGACGCTCTTGAACCTGGCAGCGCCAAGATGGTGAAGTTGTCTTGTCCGATTCCAAGATCAAAGCGGAGTTGCTCCGCTTCGTTGTCGGAAGCTTGGAGTTCCGTTACGATCGGATGTCCAACAAATGTGCAATCGACACCGGCACTTAGGAGGTGCTCTGGTTCGAATGGGTACAAGGCTAGAACCCGATCAACTGATGAGGCGATCTTTGCCGTACGTCTAGCTCGCCATGCCCAAACTGTCGGGGAAACGTAGTGAATGATCGGGATGTCCATTCTTGCATCCTTGATCTTGCGAGCTACACGGAGGCAGAAATCCGGACTGTCGATGGAGACAAAGGCATCTGGGGGATCGGCAACGACAGCCGCCGCCGTTTCTCGTATCAGCTTAAGCATTTTTGGAATTTTGGGAATAACCTCGGCAATTCCCATGAGAGAGATTTCCTGATATGGGAAAATGCTATTCAAGCCGACAGCTTCCATCTCGGGCCCTCCAATCCCACGAAACTTCGAGGCAGGCTCAAGCATTTTCAGACTAGCCAGCAACGCTCCGCCAAGTGCATCGCCCGATGGTTCTCCGGCAACGACAAAAAAACACCTTTCGCTCAATTTGCTGAATTTGGCCGGATTCGAGACCAGACAAAAATGTTGTTGGCATTCGCGCTTTGAACGATTCGATCCTGTTCCAAGATCATCACCCCGCCGGCCTCGATTGCGACACCCCTAATATTTACCGCCGCCGCCTGCAAAATCGTGTCTGGACCGATAACAGGCATGTCAACTCTGATCTCTTGGTTTGGTTTCGGCGCCTTGAACATCACTCCGACAGCGGTGCCAGGTGCTGGGCGATAGCGACTCAGCACGCCTGCGGCCCCCGACAGCATGGCATTGGTTCCTGCAACAGTCTCGACGGCAATGCAGATCAAGTTCGCTACCACCGCCGCCTGCCCTACATCCACAGAGCCCAGCACCCGTACAATCTCCTCGGCGCGGACGACATCCCTCCGATCCTGCTCGGAAGGCTGAGTCTTAGTTAGCACTCCGGGTTTTGCAACTAACTCGGGCAGTATCTCATGTGGCCCAATGACCTTGAATCCCCAGCTTTCAACCAACCGAACGGTCGAACGCAAGATGGCATCGTCACCACCGGCGGTATCAATTGAACCGACTTCGCGTTTGCTATGATTGTCGAGCGAATCTGATGCAGCGGGGCGTTCTACGCTGCCTGCGAATACAATGTGGGTGATGCCATTAGTAGCAAATTGAGCGAATGTAGCCCGGAAGTTTTGTAGAGAGACTGCTATGACATGTTCCCGCGCTGCCCAAGTCAACTCCGTACCCGCAAGGGCCACGAGCGAAACTCTGGCACCGTTTCGCACAAGGGCATCGTGCACAAGATGCGGCAGTTTTCCAGCACCGGACAAAAGCGCAACGCTCTTATCCCTTATCGGTGCTGGCATTTGCGCTTGGATTTGGCGTTAGGAAGGCACGGTCCGAGTCGCCCAACACGAAGTTGGCAATGTGTTCGAACAAGGCACAACTGCAGTTGCCGTTCTTGACCGCGATGATCCGCTCTCGGAAAGGGCCGTCTAACGACTCAAGCTTCTTGTAGGACTTCGTGAGAGCAGCTATTTCAGGTTTCTTCACGCCGCGGCGTTTGAGGCCAACCAAGTTCAGGCCTTCCAGGGACCCGGCAGGGCCTTGAACAAATCCATATGGAATTACGTCCCTGCGCACCATCGTCAGTGCGCCGATGATCGCCCCTCGGCCAATTCTGACAAACTGATGGATTCCGGCCAATCCGCCAATGATGGCGTGGTCTTGGATAACGCAATGGCCTCCGAGCGCGGCTTGATTGGCCATTATCACTCCATTCCCCACACGAACATCATGCCCGACATGTGCTCCAGTCATAAACAAGCAATCGTCACCCACTACCGTAACCCCGCCGCCATGGTGAGTCCCGACGTTCATTGTCACTCCTTCGCGGATTCGATTTCTCTGGCCTACAACAAGCCGTGTGTGCTCCCCAGAATACTTGAGATCCTGCGGAATTTCGCCGATGCAAGCGAACGGGAAGACTTCGGTCCCACGCCCGACCTCGGTCCAGCCGGTAATCACCGCGTGGGACTTGACATTTACATCGGGCCCGAGGGTGACCTCTGGTCCAATGACCGAAAAAGGACCGATTGTGGTATTGGGTCCGATCTTGGCCTCGGGGGCGACGACTGCCGACAAGTGTACGCTGGCTGATGGATCAATTGGCATCTATCGTGCCCCGGTGTCCCTCAATTCCCAAAGAGCCGTGATTTCAGCCGCTGCTGCGATTTCGCCGTCGACTCGACCTTCGCCGTGGAACTTCCAGATTTTTCCCCTGCCCCGCATTACGGTAAGGCAAAGGCGAAGGACATCGCCTGGTACAACCATTCTTCTGAATCGCGCTTTGTCCAATGCAAGCAAGTATATTCCGATGGGCTTGTCAATTAGGTCAAGAGTGTGGCTGACTAGGACCGCGGCTGTTTGCGCCATCGCCTCAACGACGGCAACTCCCGGCATAACCGGCTGATCGGGAAAATGTCCGACGAAGTGCGGTTCGTTGACAGTTACATTCTTTATCCCGACTGCGCTTTCGGCTCGTCTCATGTCGATCACCTTGTCGATCATTAGGAACGGATAGCGGTGTGGGATCATCCGCATAATCATTCCAAGATCAGCATCCGAACTAGCCAACTCGACAAATTTATCCATTCTGCTTAAATGCACCCTGCTCAATCAAAAACTATGGGATACTTTATCAATTGCACCATTTTGCCGCAAGCGCTGGGTGGCGTTGCGGTAAAGCCGCCGCTCTTGAAAAATTCCACTTTTGCCTTCCAGCCGGTGATGCAATGTGCCGCAAGCAACAACGCATAGGCAAGTACATGCAGGTTTTCCTGTTTTCTTCAAGGATTTGATGAGCCAACCCAAACGGGAAAATTTAAAAGCAAATGCCCTGTTTCACAAAAGCCTTGTGAAGCGTTGGCGATCTGGCGATGATTCGATAGACCGAGTTTCAAGGACGTTGCAACGACTTGCAGGCTTGCCAAGCTTGTCAGGGCCGTCTGCGCGCACCGCCCCCCAATCGCCGCGGACGTCACATCCGGTCAACGTCCCGGTGACGGAAGGTCTAGCTCATGAACCCTTGAATCACGTCGAAAACCGCTTGTAAAAGACTGTTGCGAAAGCCGGTGTTTTTCTCTGCATTCCACCGTTTGAAGCCGGTTGCGCGCCTTTCGGACGCAATTTTGGCCCCAAAAGGAGCAGTTTCAGGCATCGAAGCGCCGCATCGGACAGATGAGGGACAGACTCCGGTCCTCAAGCCTCGACGAGATCGATCCGGTTGTCGCCTTGAGCAAGGTTAATTAACCCGAGTTATGGATAAGCTCTGTTTGGTTTTGGCATGCACCGAATGGCGTCTGGCACGACGATTTTGCCGATTTTGACCTTTGGCTGCGCCAGAATATAGGCAGCCAGACATGACAGGATATGAACAAAGGCATTTGTTGGGGACCGGTGTCGTGTGTGTTCCAATCCCATGCTCGATTTCAGTTTATCGAACAGCGTTTCAATGATGAACCGCTTCCGCAACATGATTTGGTCCAGAATGGGCAGAAGAAAGTTTTTCATGTTGCGGCGAATGCCAGTGATCAGGTGCAGGCCCTGTTGCCACAAACGCTGGAAAAGCGGCTTCGAAAGGCAGCCTTTATCGCCGAACGCCTTGCCTTCCAACTCGGCAATCATGGTTTCAAGCGGCTTGCGGTCGTCGGTGTTTCCAGGCGTGATCTTGACGGCCATGACCTGACCCTTGTCGTTGATGACCAGATGCAGCTTGAACCCGAAAAACCACCCCATGGTGCTTCGGCCCCGTTTGGCCAGTCCCTTGAACACCTTGTTCCGGTTGATCCGTGCGTTGTGGCAGACAGCGAGCTTGGTGCTGTCCACAAAATAGATCCCGCTCACCGCGAAAGCATTGCATCAAGATGCAAAACGGAACCGGCAAGCGCGGCATCAGAGCGACAAACCGTCCGCAGCTCGGCAGGTCTCCAAAGCAGTCGCGATATTTCCGCTCCACGCCATGGAACCGGAAAGCCTTGAAATGCTTGAAGGGCGAGAGATGAAACAGCACCATGATGAAGAGCATTTCGCTGAGCGAGAGCTTGCCCGAGCACGAGCGCTGGCGGCCTGTGCCGATCAGCCGATGCCGCTCCCATTCTTCAAAGGCCTTTGCAAAGTCGTCGAGACAGCAGAACAGTGCGATGACAGAGGTGCTCATTGAGGGGATCCCATCCGTTGATTTTGATTGCGGATACAGAATCAGGCCACGCCCGATTTGGGAACCCCCTCACCCCTCTTATCCAGAATTGGGGTTAATTACCATCGCCTTCAGGGTTAGCTCAGCCTCCACAGCCCGCCACCCGGAACATGATCCCCGCCTCGGCGAGGCAAGCTCGGTTAGCCGCGCTGGACAGCCCCTTGTCGGCGAGCGCCCTTCGTGCCGTGCAGTTGCCACTAGGGTCGGGAAGTGCGGCGCGCCTCCCCCTCGGCCACTATTTCGATCTGATGCCGCGGACGAGCCGCTCTCTCCATGATCGTCGCGTGATCGGGACTTCACTCAAACATCGACCGGCCAACGGACAGCATGAAGTTGAGGCGTACCGTCAGCGCCCGCTTGATCCCCGGTCCGACAGCGTGCCACTGGCCGAGGAGGAGAACCCGGATCATCAGTTCGACATCGCAGCACCCGCCCCAAGCGCGAGCGCACTGGGCCAAGAACCTCCGCCAACTGCGCCTGCCTTGCCAAGGCTGGACCTGGTCGGGGACTATGTTCCAAGTCACCCGGAGACATCCCTTGTGTCGATACCATAAACGATTCGTTCGCTAGGCACTCAGCCAGCTATGGAAGTCCAGATGCAGCCTGAAATGCCTGCTTTCGCAACGGTCTTTTCTTGCAAATGCGAATGTTTACGGCGGGTCTGTGGGCAGTGGAAATCTACCGTCCACATATAGCTTGCAAACGTGGACCGCTCCGAGGATTTCGTTTATTCAGTCACCTGCCGGATCAAGAATTACGCCATCAATTTGGGCATACTCTCGCGCTGTCCTATAGCCTTCAATTTTCGTTCCGTCGCCATACGCCGCGTTGATTCTTTCTAGAATGCTAGGTGTTGCATCTATGTGGTCGCTAAACCAAATTGCAGAGTCTTTTGACAGCACAACATCGATTCTGGAGAACATGGCAACATTGCTGAGTATTTGACGAACTATAGCTTCAAACGTTGCTTCTTGAAGTCGGAACCATTCTTGAATTCTTTCCCCTTTTTTGTCCTGCTTTTCACGAAGCGACTTGGCTAGTTCATTAAATTTCGCCCTTTCTTTCGTAAATTCTTCATCGGACAATTTGGGTTTCCTTCGAGCAAGGTCGTTTTCCTCGGCTTCTAACCTGACAACATTTCCCATGTTTTCGTCCGAGAGTGCTCTAAGTGCATCCTCATTTTCTGCCAGCACGCGAATACCGAATGCAGACGCACCAAAGAGGGCATCGAAGTCAACGACCACAACAGCGGGGGACCCGCTGGATTGAATCATATGCAGTTGAGCTTCAGGCCCGCGCTCAGTTTGACCATTGGCCATAGTAACTGTGAAGACCAACAGTAGGAAAGTTAATATTGGATTCCCACGCATGAACTAGATATCTGAGGAGAGAGTCAGATCAAAATTCAGAGTTTCGTCATAGACTTCTTTCTTCAGTGGCCGCGAGAAATTGAACCGCAAGGGTCCAAAAGGCGTCTTCCAGAACAGGGAAACTCCAGCTGCTGCCCGCATGTTCATTGAATCATCTACTTCGCAAGAATCTTTTTTACTGATTATTGAACAATTAGTTTCGTCCAACCCCCAAATTGATCCAAAATCGAAAAAGGCACCACCGGATATGCCGACATCTTGAGCAAACCCGAGAGGAAACTCACTTTCAAGGCGGGCAACCGCGAAATAGTTGCCACCGAGGGCATCCTTCGTTTTCAGGTCGCGAGGGCCAGTGCCGTTGTAACGGAAACCCCGCATTAGCCTGCTGTTCATGCGAAATCGGTCCTCAAATCGAGTATTACCCTTTCTAGCGAGCAATGCCCCTCCCTCAAACGTCGCGGAAAGCAATAGATCTTCGTTGAACAAAGCGGTGTGCACTCTGGCAAGAACGGTTGATCGCATCGCAATATAGTTTCGCTTTCCCCAAATGAGGTCCTGCCCAATCCGTGCCTGATATCCCCGCCTAGGATTGAACCCGGTTCTCCGAGAGTCGTAGCTGAGGTCGTACCCTAACGTCAGGTTGTCCCCCGTACGTGTCGTTCCACCCGGAAACAAGTCAGCTCTGATGATTTGAGATATGTCCTTATCGTCGTACTTGACTCCAGAAAACTTATACTTGTTGGCCTCAAATCGCACACCGAGTCGACTGGTTTCGCTAATCGGGAAGCGAAGTGACGGAGAGAAGCGAAAGATGCTAGTGTCAAAGTTCTCTCCATACTTGTTAGTCGTTTGATATGAGGTCGCGACCGTCAGGGAGAGGTCTCTGTCTAGTAGCTGCGGCTCGCTGAACGTCAAAGCGTACCCCTTTGATTTTGAGCCCGTGTCAAGGCTAACACTCAAGAACTGACCTCTTCCGAGAAGGTTGCGTTCCGACAACTGAACGTTGCCGGACACTCCCTCATCTTCGGCGTAGGCAACACCGAAGCTCAGCGAGCCTGTCGGCTGCTCGTCCAAATCGACCATTACTACCGCTTGGGTTGGAGATGATCCTTCCTGAGATGTTACCTCTACTTTCGAGAAATAATTGAGTGCCCGGATTCTTTCGGCGGCTTCGGCGATTTCCCTTGGATTGAGTGGGTCGCCTTCTGCAACTCGGAATTGGCGGCGGATGACCCGGTCAAGAGTTGTCGGGTTCCCCTGAATGTCGATGCGCTCAATAAAGATTCTGGGACCCTTCTCGATATTGAACGCGATGTCCAACGATCGGTTGTGGCTGTTGCGTGTCACCTGCGGAACTACCCGGACGAACTGAAGGCCATTGGACAAAGCCAAGTGCTCCATTCTTTGAACCGTGTTGGTCACGAGTGTGGGTGTATACACACTCCCAGACCTAATGCGGCTTTCAGCAACGAAAAGATTGACATCCACCTCCGGTAATTCACTGGTTGCCGTGATCTCGCCGAACGTAAACTGATGGCCCTCTTCAATGTGGAACGCAACGAAAAAGGCATCCCGTTCTTGGGTGAGCTGGGAAGAGACCGACGTGACTTCGAAATCGACATATCCACGCGAATAGTAAAAATCTTGCAGAAGAGACTTGTCGAGTTCGAGACGTTCAGCAACGAACGTGTCGCTTTGCACGAATGCTCTAAGAAAATTTGCCTGCTTGGACCGCAGCAGCCTGCGGAGGCGGTTGTCTGAATAGGCTTTATTGCCCACGAAGCTGATGCGTTCGACCTCAACGACCTTGCCTTCAACCACTTCAAACACCAAGTCCACCCGGTTGTCTGACCGCCGGATGATCTTTGGGTCGACTGACGCTGCCAAGCGGCCAGCTATACGGTAAACCTCGCCAATGGCAAATGCGTCGGCTTCAGCTTGAGAGGGCTTGTATACATGACGGACTTGGGAACTAACGACTTCGATAAGTCTTTCATCCTTGACCCGACGGTTTCCCTCAATCACGATTTTGTTGATGATCGGGTACTCAACAACCGAGATCAAAAGCACTGCGCCTTCGTCAGAAATTAAAATATCCTCGAACAACTCTGAGTTCGCCAGACTGGTGTAGGCCGAATTCAGCCTTTCCGTTGAAATCACTCCGGATTTGGGCAAGCCCGCGATGCGAATGATGTCGACCTTGTCGATCCTGAAGTTGCCTTCGACCTCAATTTTTGAATAGTCGAACGATTGCGCTTCGGCCGATTGAAATGACATTGACAATAGCAAGAAGAGCATGACAAGCAATTCAAGCTGAAATATGAGCCATTTATCATGAAAATTTAAAGATATTTTCATTGTTCCCATTGCTTCCTTGTCTCCTGATAAAGCCCTCCGTTTTTCATGAATGGAGTCTTCGACCTTGTCAACAACTATGGCGCACGTGTGAATTTAGGCGCCTCGCACTAAAGAAACCTCTGTTATCTACGGATATGGTGTATTTCGGGCCCTGTCTTCGCCCCTTCGCTTCCCGCGGACACACCCGTCCCGATAGTTAGGTATAACGCCGCATCTGCATGTTAGATTCTGCTGGCCGATCTTCATCGCTATCCGGGCAGCTTCCCTGCCAGGCAAGGATATGTCCAATCCGTGCCCAACACTTCAGCCGCTTGCGGTTCGTTTCCTTTGCCCGGTTGTCTTGCCGCGAACGCCGCCTCCGTTCCCCGGTGTGTGCGGGTAGCTTGTGCTTGCTGCCGACGCTGATATGGTTCCTGTAGCCGCAGTGGCCCCGGCCATGCTTCGATCAGCGCTTCACCTCGAGCCTGTCCTCCGGTCTCTCGTCGCTCTTGATGCGCGCGTTCCCGTCCCGCGTGTTGCGTTGCTTCGGAGCCTCAGCGGTCGAGGCGTCCACTTGCGCCGGCAGCCGTGCGACCCGCCCTCCTTCGGGCGCTCCCGGAACAGCTAGGGAACCTCTGATTTGGAGGGTTTTTTTGGGGTTTGCTGCGGAATTTGCCCTTCCCGGCTGCACCGGTCGTTTTTCGGCGGTCCGGAAGCCGCAAATGCGCGTTTTCGGGGCGAAACCGCCGCCACTTCAGCCCCCGCAGGGCCGGTCCGGCAAATTCCGGACACACTGATCCCCTGTCATTGCAAGTGCGGCTGGGCAATCATCAGGTTCGAGAAGCCCGGAAGCGGCGCAAGCCGCTGCACGTTCCTCTCCAGACCCCGATACCGAACCATGTCGCAGCCGAACACCCGCTTGATGATCCGGAACGGATGTTCCACCCGCGCCCGCACCCGGACCTTCGCCTTCTCCGCCTTGGCCGCGGCGCTGCCCGGCGCCAGCGTCCGGCGCTGGCCCGGGGGCATGGCAATCTGCCACGACACCTCGCGATGCGCGTGCTCCGCCCGCTTGCCGGTCCCGCGGTATCCGGAGTCACCCCGGACTCGCTCCTCCTCGCCGTGCAGAAGCCGACCCGAAGGCGTCAGGTCGTGAACGTTGGCGGCCGTTCCCTCCAGATGGTGCACCAGACCTCGGGGGTCGGTGCCGATGTGCAGCTTCATCCCGAAATGCCACCGGTTCCCCTTCCTGGTCTGGTGCATCTCCGGATCGCGGGCGTTGCTCTCGTTCCTGGTCGACGACGGTGCCGAAATGATGGTGGCGTCAACGATGCTGCCCTTCTTCAGCAAAACCCCCCGCTCGGCCAGGTGATCCCCGATATCCCGAACGGCAGGTGCGCCAGTCCGTGGCGCTCCAGCTGGTGGCGGAAGTCGGGACCGTCGTCTCGTCCGGAACCTTCTCAAGCACCGCCCCGGCAAGGCGCCGGATGCTCTCCGCCTCGCAAGCCGGTCCTCCATCAACGGGTCGCTCAGATTGCAGAACAACTGAACGCAGTGCACGCGCAGCATCACCGACAGCGGATGCGGCTGTCGCCCCTTGCGGCCGCCCTTCGGACACGCCGGCGCAATGCGGGCCTCCAGGCGCTCCCAGGGGATCAGGCCGTCCATCCGCTCCAGAAAGATCTCGCGGCGCGTCTTGCGATCGCATTGAAGGCTGGCAAAGGTCAATTGCCGAAGGCGCTGCATGTCAGGATCCCCAAAAGAAAGGCGTGGCGCAAGACAGCGGGCGCGCACCGGATGCGCAATGCAACGACCAAAACCGGGCTATATTCAGAGGTTCCCTAGCTGCCCCTGTCATGACAGGGGAGAAGTATGTCTGGAATTTGCTGGACCGACCCGGGGGGGCTGAAACGGCGGTGATTCTGCCCCGAAAACGTCCATTTGGGGCTTCTGGACCGCAGGAAACCGACCGGTGCAGCCGGAAAGAGCAATTTCCGCAACTAAAACCCAGCAAGCTCTCCAAATCAGAGGTTTCCTAGACCGTCCTGGCGTCGGGAACTCTGTCCGGCAGGCTCATGCCAGGAATAGTCCTGAAAGCTCACACGGTCGCAGGTCCGATGCTCGGTCTGGTCGCCCGACAGCTTGTGCGTGTCCTGCAGCACTAGGTCGTGTACTCATTGAGGCGGATGCAGGCGACGGCGATTGCGGCGAGGAAGTTTCTTGCGAGCTTGTGATGGCGGGTCGCGATGCCTCGGAAGTGCTTGAGCTTGTTGAAGAAACGTTCGACGAGATTGCGTTGGCGGTACAGGTGATGGGATGCGGAGCGCTGCTCCCGGCGATCCCGTTGGGTCGGGATGTGGGGGCAAGAGCCGTGCTCAGCCCGCCTCGCGAGCGTCCGATGGCGTGGTCCGGACCCCCCTTTTTTCCGCCCGCGGCGTGCTGGTGGGCGCGCACCACCGAGGCGTCGAGGAGATGAAGAGATCCCGGCGAGCCCGTCGCCAGCGCCCCGAACAGTTGCTCCCACACCCCTTGCTTGGCCCGGCAGTTGCAGCGGTTGCAGACTGTCGCATGCGGCCCGCAGCGTTGCGGAAGGTCGCGCCACGGCGTGCCGGTGCGCAGGATGTGAAAACTCCCGCTGATCGCCCCGCGGCTTGTCAGGCGGCAACGGCGAGATGATCGCCCATTCCGCATCCGTCAGATCGTGCCGGCCTTGCATCCTCAAGCTCCCGCTGTTTGGAAGCTTGAATCACATCAGAGCCGGAAAGAGAATCCCTTTTCCCTTTATGATTACACGACCTAGGACCCTGTCATCAAGATGCAGTTCGTTGGCGGTGGGCCTTATGTCTCTCCTGCCATTCCTGCCTGCAAGCCCCTTGAAGCCATCGCGAAACGGCTCCCAGGGCATCAAGCGCTTTAGCTTGGGCGGCGAACTGCCTTTTCGACAAGTTGCACCCGGCAGTCGGTGCATCAAAATCGAAAAAACTGAGTTGCATGGCTTCATGGCAAATGGTTACCGAACGGGTGACGACGGAAAATGTACTTCGTCAGCAAACGCTCGATGGACTGGTGGGTCCGGCGTGGAGCGATGGCCTTGAACCTACTCAGATCGTTTGTCAGAAGAACCACTTGAAAACTGCAGTGCAGATGCCCTGCCGGCTTTCGCAACGGCCTTTGTTTGTGGTTGGAAGGAAGGAATTTTCAGTTGATTAGATCAACATATGCCATACATTCAATATGTTGACCGTTATGTAGAATTCTCAGAAATTCGATTGGAATAGTGCTCAGTGCAATGCCGAAGCCAGATTCCAAGGCATTCTTCGCGACCAGAACGTCGTCTTGACCCTGACCCTGGATCGAGAGCCAGCGCCTGTCCCATACCTGCCAGAGCTAGCACATCAAATTTTGCAACTGCGAGTTTCATGACCGGGTTTCGAAAGGCCAGCACAATCCGATTCAAGCGAGCTGGAATATTTCGTCTACAACTTGTTGCTGAGAACTCAAAAACAGGTGAAATCGTTCAACAACCCGAGGCAGAGAAGTGCCACCACGACAAGAAGTCCCACTTGTGTCGCAATCCGCTTAGTTCGTTCCCCAGGAGGTTTTCGGGTCGCGGCCTCATATGCAAGAAAGACTAGATGTCCACCATCAAGTAACGGAATTGGCAGCAAGTTCATGAAGCCAATGATCGTGGAAAGAATCCCAATTAGCCGGAGGAACTCAATCGTCCCCTGAGATGCAACCGCCCCCGATAGTTTGGCAATGCCGACAGGCCCTTGGATGTTGCAAACGCTTATCTTGCCAAAGGCGATGTTTGCCAAGCCATCCACGGAAAGGACGATTATTGAGAATGTCTGGACTAGGCCTAGCCAGATTGCCTCAAACGGTGTCGGAAAGTAGGAAGCTGGATCGAAAAACAAGCCTGATGCAACTCCCACGATCAGGCGTTTTTCGAATCCTCCGCCCGCGGCGGGAACGTCTTCATATCGCGCAGCGAGGGTTATGTTCAGTGTTTCGCCGTCACGCCAGACGCTTAGAGTTAGAGGCTGGCCTTCCGAAGCGGAAACAATGTCCCTGAACTCCAGAAACGATGCAATGGATGCTCCGTCGACGCTAAGGACAACATCACCGGGAACTAGGCCCGCGTCGAATGCCGGAGAGACAGGCCGCACTTCTTCCATGATCGGCGGTGTTGGAAATGGACCTTCGATCTCGATCAGGGTATCTTCACGTTCAACTAGGTAAACACTTGGTTCGCTGGGGTCTGCTTCACTTGCATAGAGGTAAAGAGAAGAAAGATCATGAATTGGATAGCCATTTACAGCGACTATCTTGTCCGCCTCAGCAAATTGCAATTGGGAAGGCTTTGGAAGCGGCTTGAGCGAAGCAATCTCTGCACTGTTTTCTGGAAAGCCAGTGATGCCGGCAACAACCGCGAAGATAGCAATCGAAAGCAGAAAGTTTGCAGCCGGCCCTGCCAGCACTGTCGTGCTTCTGCTGCGAAGGGACGCGTTGCTAAATGTACCGTCGGGTTTTCCACTTGACCTAGACATCTTGTTCGCGGCCGAGAATTGTTCGCTGTTCGGTTTGGGTTCATGAAAGGCAACGTAGCCCCCAAGCGGAATCAGACCTATCCGCCACACCGTTCTGTTTCGGTCGCGCCATGAGATCACCTCTCTTCCGAACCCGATCGAAAAAACCCTTACACCGATTCCGTTTATACGGGCGATCAGGTAGTGGCCGAATTCGTGGACGACGACGACGATGCCAACAGTTGCGAGGAATGCAGCCAATGTCGTCAAGTGATTGCCAAAATCTGGAAGCAAGTTGATTAGTTGTCTCTTTCTTTGAACATGGGCGAAGTCAGGCAGCCTGATACCTTAAGGCACTTTCGCGAGCCAAACGGTCAATCCACAGGATTTCATCAAGATTCAAGGTGGAGGTCTGCAACTCTCCGCCGCCCGCAAGCTCATCCAAAGCGAATCGCACACTCTTCGCCATGTCCAAGAATCCGATCCTTCCGCTCAAGAACATGTCTAGCGCGGCTTCCTTGGCCCCATTGAATGCTGCGCCTGCAAGACCTCCAACCGATAGGACCTCTTTTGCCATGTCTAGGGCTGGGAACTTGTTGTGATCAGGTGCTTCGAAACAGAGTTGTCCAAGCTCAACAAAGTCAAGTCGTTCAAGAGGCAACGGAGCGCGATTGGGAAAATTGAGAGCATATCCGATAGCGCCGCGCATGTCGGGATGACTCATCTGCGCGATGCACGACCCGTCTTGAAATTCGACAATGGCGTGAACTATCGATTGCGGGTGTATCACGACATCGAGTGCATCTGGATGTATTCCAAAAAACTCCACCGCCTCGATCATCTCGAGAGCCTTGTTGAACATCGTGGCACTGTCAATCGAGATTTTCTCCCCCATGCACCAGGTAGGGTGCACGACGGCATCCTGAACAGTCACCTTTTCGAGCCGGTCGATCTTCCAGGTTCGAAAGGGACCTCCCGATGCCGTTAACGTGATTCGCGCGACTGAATCCCACATCTCTCCACGCATCGCCTGAAAAACCCCCGAATGCTCACTGTCGACTGGAATAATACGAGCATTGTGTTCAGCCGCAGTAGCCAGCATTAACTTTCCAGCGGCGACAAAGCTTTCTTTGTTAGCCAAAGCGAGGATGCCCCCATGAGCAAGGCTGTTCAGCCCGGGCTCGAGGCCAGCCGCACCCACAATTGCGCTCATGGTCCAGTCAGTGGTTCGATCTGCAGCCTCCGAAACCGCCTCTGGGCCGGCTGCGGTCTCAATACCCGTCCCATCCAAAGCCGTACTGAGTTTCCCGCGCAAACGCGGATCGGAGGTTACCGCGATTTCCGCCCGTAGGGCCTTTGCTTGCTCTGCCAAGAGCTCAATATTCTGATTGGCGGTAATCGCGACGACGTCATATGTTTCCGGCCCGCCCTGCCTTTGCAGAAGATCTACCGTGTTTTTTCCGATCGATCCGGTGGAACCAAAAACCGATATTCGGCGACGATTTACCATGAGAACATAGATACCGGAACGATGCTAGCTTGGTCAAGAATGCAGAGACCGAGGTTTGCCCCGATCATTCCGTCGAATCGGTCCAAAACGCCGCCATGGCCTGGAATCAGCGATGAGCTGTTTTTAACTCCTGCTCGTCGCTTCAACCAACTCTCAGCAAGGTCGCCTAGTTGAGAGAATGCGGACAGGGCAAGTCCGGCCCACATGATCCAGTCCCCGAGATGATTAGAAAAAAGCATGCTAACAGAGAATGCAGCGACCCATCCAGCAATAGTACCGGACCAACGCTTTCCTGGGCTTATTCGCGGAGCCAATCTCGGCCCGCCCAGCACCTTGCCGAAGAAGAAGCCGGCAATGTCTGTTGCTGCCACGACCATCAGCACCCAACCGCAAAGCCAGACTCCGTTGATGATTCTTGCGGTTGCCATGTTGTATGAAGCAATCAACGCTGCGCCGCCAAAGGCGACATATAATAGACGATCTTTGGGCACGAAAATTGCAGTCGCCACGGTCACAAGAAAGATCAGTGGAAAAATCAGGTTACCGGTCAAATCCAATGTCACGGCAACGGCGTAGGTCGCAGTGAAACCGGCAAGGGTTCCAACACCCGCTAGTGGGGGCCAGAAAAGCAAATGACGCCCATTCAGAAGTCTAGCAAGCTCAAAATTTATCAAGCCGGCTACAGTTCCGCAGAGGATGGCAAAAAACCAGCCACCGGCAATCAATGCCAACAGCCCAACAATCGTGAGTACAGATCCGGAAACCAGTCTTTGCCGGAGTTCCGCCGCTACCATGAAATTAGTCAATTTATCCAGACACGGAACCGTAGCGCCGTTCCCGGTCAGAAAATCGGACCAACATCTCCCTAAGGTGCTCCGGAGTGAAGTCTGGCCAAAGGGTATCCGTGAATTCAAACTCCGAGTAGGCAGATTGCCACAAGAGAAAGTTCGAAATCCTGGACTCTCCTGAAGTCCGGATTACCAGATCTGGATCTGGAAGGCCGAATGTCAAGGAAAATCCTGAGAAGAGATCTTCCGTGATTTCTTCAGGCTTCAATTTTCCTTCCACTGCGAGTTGCGCCATCCGATGTGCGACCTGCACAATCTCACTTCTACCCCCGTAGTTGAGTGCAACCGTTAGGAAAGTGCGGCTTTGATCTCTTGTTACCTCTTCCAAGTTTTCCATGAGCTGTACAAGATCGGTTGGCAATCGTTCTCGATCTCCAATGAATCGTACGCACACGCCACTTTCAACAAGATCGGCGGATTCAGATCTAATATACTTTCGAAACAAGCCCATAAGGCCATTTACTTCCGCAACGCTACGTATCCAGTTCTCGGTAGAAAACGCAAAGACAGTAAGATAGCGTATACCAAGCCTCGGACACTCCTTAATGGTTTCACGCAGTCGATTTGCACCTGCTTTGTGTCCGAATATTCGAGGATATCCGCGACGAGCGGCCCAACGGCCACTGCCGTCCATTATAATTGCAACGTGCTCGGCTCGATTCAAAGGCGAGTTCCCTAGATGCACACTCATTATTCTTGCTACTGCTCTTCCTGCCCCAACTTAAACTTCCATGATTTCTCCGCGCTTCGCTTGCAAAACTTTTTCGACATCAGAAACTGCGTTGTCAGTGAGTTTTTGAACTTCATCCGACCAAAGCTCGACTTCATCCTCGCCAACCCTTTCAGACTTCGCTCTCTTGAGCTGCTCCATTCCGTCGCGACGAACATTGCGTATGGAAATTCGTGCGTTTTCCGCATGCTTTGCAGCAACTTTCGCCAGCTCTCCGCGCCTCTCTTCGTTTAATTCCGGAATTGGCAACCGGATGATTGTGCCCTCAACGACAGGATTTATGCCGAGTCCCGATGCACGAATTGATTTCTCGACCGCACCGACGAGTGCTTTGTCCCAAATGCTAATTGAAATTATCCGTGGCTCGGGAACATTGATGGTCCCACATTGATTAAGTGGCATTGAAGAGCCATAGGCCTCAACGGTCAGCGATTCGACCATGGCAGCAGAAGCCCTGCCAGTGCGCAACGACGCAAATTCTTGCCTCAGGGCATTGAGTGCACCATTCATCCTACGTTGAAGGTCGTCAAGGTCCAACTCAAAATCCTCAGTCGCCATTTCAAACTCCGTCGCTTTTCCCCTGGCAACTGCTCGTCTCGTCAGAAAGTTGTCTCCGAACCACGGTGTATACCCCCCTGCCCTGCACGATGCTAGCGAACCCGCCGGACTCATTCAGCGAAAACACGATAATTGGCACATTGTTGTCTCGGGCCAGTGCAATTGCCGCCGCATCCATGAACTTCAAGTTTCTTTGCAGTACTTCGTCGTAGGAAATCTCCGAATATCGTACCGCGCCGCTATACTTGAGCGGGTCCTTGTCGTATACGCCATCAACCTGTGTTCCCTTGAATATGGCATCACAAGACATCTCGTTGGCCCGCAGTGCGGCAGCCGAGTCCGTTGTGAAATATGGATTCCCGGTACCTGACGCAAAAATGCACACGCGTTTCTTTTCAAGATGGCGGACCGCGCGTCGGCGAATGTACGGTTCACAAATCTGATCCATGGGAATGGCCGAAAGCACCCTCGTGACTATGTCACGTGCTTCAAGTGCGGATTGCATGGCCAAAGCGTTCATAACAGTCGCCAGCATTCCCATATAGTCTGCTGTGGTTCTTTCCAGCCCCTGTGCTGAACCCTGCAGTCCACGAAACACGTTGCCGCCCCCGATGACTAGGCATACTTCCACTCCGAGGTTGTGAACATTCTCAATCTCCCTCGCGATGCGGTCCAGTGTCGGAGGGTGGAGACCAAACCCAAGGTTCCCCATTAGCGCTTCGCCAGAAATCTTTAACACTACACGCTCGTACGAAAGTGCTGTCAAACGATGACCCTCCATTATATGCGCGCGCCAAAGGCATTACTGCGGCACCATACGACAAGTGCCTGGAAGAGTCCAATTGTCTGCAGGGGACTCTGCAACTATATTAGCCTCAAGGCAAATGCCAAGCACAATTGATGTTTCAGACTGCCGAGCAGTCCTTTTGACAGGTCCGACAGCAATCGGGAAGTCCATTATGGCAATGGACATTGCCGAAAGGCGAAACGGCATTGTGGTAAATGCCGACGCACTGCAGGTGTATTCTTGCTGGCGCGTTCTAACAGCTCGACCATCGCCTGAGGACGAAGAACGAGTTCAACATCTCTTGTACGGACACGTCGACAGAAACGCTCGATACTCGGTCGGATCTTGGCTGGGTGAAATCGAGGAGCTGGTTGACAAGCATTCAGACCGCCTTTTGATCGTAGTTGGTGGTACCGGCTTGTATTTCTCCACGTTCGAGAATGGCCTGACTCCGATTCCACGAATTCCGGACAGCATTCAGGTCGAAAGCGAAGCCATTTTAAAAGCAGACGGCTTGGAGACGATGGTCACCGAACTCGAACGAATTGATCCGGAGACCGCAGCTAGCTTGGACACGAGGAACCCCAAAAGAGTCCAGCGCGCCTGGGAGGTTCTAAAGGCAACCGGTCGCGGTCTTACATCATGGCGGCAGGAGCCAAGACGACCTGTTCTTCCGGTATCCGATACAGCTCGAATTGTACTCTCCTCGGAGTCTGGATGGCTTTCCGCTCGCATCGAATCCAGAATCAAAAACATGGTGCGCAACGGCGCCCTCGCAGAATGCAACGCAGCAATGGCCTGCTGGATACCAGAACTCCCGTCTGCAAAGGCACACGGAGCGGCCAACCTGATCGCCTACCTGAAAGGAGAATGTTCGCTGGACGAGGCGACTTCCCTAGCAACGGTCGCAACGCGGCAGTATGCCAAGCGGCAAAGGGCCTGGTTCAGGTCAAGAATGGCGGACTGGAGTTGGATCGAAGTCAACTGATTTCGAAGCGAAAGCGTTCCGAGTTTTCCCTTCATCCAAGGCGAAAACAACGCGAGTCTTGGCGCTCAGGAATTTCGGTTGACAGTCTTCGTTGTTTGGTATGCAATGGATCAGGGACGGAAGAAGCGAGGGACGGAGACACTGTCCGTAGATGCTCCCAGCTGACCCTGAGCTTTAGGCCAAACGGATCCGTCGAGGTTTGACCGTGAAACGACCGAATATCGAAAGGAGAGTAGTTCATGAAAATTGCAACCATTAATGACAAGTCTGTGCACAAGGCGGCCAAGATGTATGCAGAGGAGCATGCGAAGGGCAAGTTGTCCCGGCGCGAGTTTCTCGCTAGGGCCACCGCCCTAGGTGTCACCGCCGCGGGCGCTTATGCGATGATCGGTCTTCGGCCAGAACAGGCTACGGCAATGACCCCCAAAATGGGTGGGACGTTGCGTATCCAACAAGAAGTTAGAGCTCTCAAGGATCCACGAAACTTCGACTGGTCGCAGATAGCGAACTTCGCCAGAGGTTGGCTAGAGTATCTAGTCGAGTACAACAGGGGCGGCACATTTCGCGGCCGCTTGCTAGAATCATGGGAGGTGAACGAGGATGCAACCGAGTACATTCTCCATGTCCGCAAAGGCGTCAAATGGAACAACGGAGACGACTTGACGGCCGAGGACGTAGCCTTCAACATTGCCAGATGGTGTGAAAAAAATGTCGAAGGCAATTCGATGGCCGGAAGAATGGCCAGCCTGATAGATGCGGATTCTGGCGTGGCAGCCGATGGCGCGATCACGATTGCCGATTCCCATACCGTCGTGCTGAGGCCTCAGTATTCAGACATTACGATCATTCCGGGAATGTCGGATTACCCAGCTGCTATCGTGCACCTTAGCTACGATCCAGAATCAGACTGGTTGGCGAATCCCGTCGGAACTGGCCCGTATCTTCCCGAGTCTCTTGAAGTAGGCGTTAGGGGAGTCCTTGTCCGGAATGAAAGCCACACGTGGTGGGATGCGGGCAATGGAGCTTATTTGGATCGAATCGAGTTCTTGGATTATGGAACGGACCCGGCGGCAGTCGTCGCGGGCGCTGAAGCCGAAGAGTACGATCTTACGTACGATATCTCCGGCCAATTCATAGAGATATTCGATAGTCTTGGGTGGATTCAGTCGGAAGCTATAACGGCAGCGACGATCGTCATTCGTCCGCACCAAAAAGCCGAAATTGATGGGATCACCCCCTATTCGGACGTCAGGGTTCGCCGTGCTCTCGCCTTGGCCGTGGACAACGCCACGGTTCTCAGCCTCGGATACAACAATCGCGGTTCAGTGGCAGAAAACCATCATGTCTGCTCGATTCATCCAGAGTATGCAGAGCTGCCGCCACTAGTCAGGGATATAGAAGCTGCAAAGGCATTGATGGAAGAGGCAGGAATGTTGGATTACGAGCACGAGCTGTTCTCGGTTGAGGGCGATTGGCGCAAAGAAACAACGGATGCAGTCGCCGCTCAGCTTCGTGAAGCCGGGTTCAACATCAAGCGAACTGTGCTTCCTGGTTCCACATTCTGGAACAATTGGGCCAAATACCCATTTTCCTCAACCAACTGGAACTTCCGTCCGCTCGGTGTGCAGGTTCTTGCGTTAGCTTATAGGTCGGACGAGGCGTGGAACGAAACTGGTTTCGCAAACGCTGAATTCGATGAACTGCTCAACAAGGCTTTTGGAGTGGCCGATGCAGACGAGCGGCGTAAGTTGATGGAACCAATTCAACGGATCATGCAAGAGGAAGGCGTAATTATCCAGCCCTACTGGAGATCCCTGTACCGTCATTACCGGGAGGGTGTTTTGAATGCGGAGATGCATCCGATGTTTGAGCTTCATCTCTACAAATTTGCCTTCGCCGCGTGAGCCTTGACTGCGTGGACCGCCCTAATTGGGCGGTCCGTCAGATAATTCGTAAATTTACCGCCCTTTGAAATTGATGCTCCTCGCTAGCGTTGCCCGTAGGTCTTGGAACACAAGATGCTAATTTTTCTTTTAAGGCGCGCGGGTGTGACCGTGCTGACAATAGTCTGCCTGACTTTCATCGTGTTCTATGTAACGAATCTCCATCCTCAGCTTGAAAAGCTCGCCCGGATCGAGGGAACACAGAGAATGTCCGACGAGCAGGTGCAGATCTGGATCGAAAACCGCGGCTACAATCGGCCTGTAATTATTCGGTACGCCGAGTGGCTAGGACTCGTTCCTGGCTGGACAAGAACCGACGACAAGGGAATTCTCCGTGGGCGGTGCGTCGATGTGGATTTGGCACCTGAGGACACGCCTTCGCGTTGCGGAATACTACAGGGAGATTTTGGATATTCCACTGTATCTAGAGAGGATGTCGGAGCAATCCTCGGCAGGCGGTTGGCCTCGACGGGCATTTTGATGTTCTGGGTAATGCTCGTAATGGTGCCGTCAGCACTTGCGGTTGGCATATTGGCTGGAATGCGAGAAGGCTCCAAAACAGACAGATCGCTTTCCACTTTTGCGATTGTAACAACAGCGACCCCTGAATATATATCGGGTGTCGTGCTCGTTATAATCTTCGCGTCGTCCGCCGTGGGTTTGCGATGGTTTAAGGGCTCCGCTGCAACGGCGATAGATGGGATTACATTCGAGAACTTCACACTTCCGGTTATGACGATGGCACTATACGGAATGGGGTACATCGCCCGCATGTCACGTGCATCGATGGCGGAGGTCATGACGTCGCAGTACATCCGCACTGCTAGGTTGAAGGGCGTCTCGTTTGCGCAAATTGTGATCAGGCATGCCCTCCGGAACGCCTTGATCGCTCCGTTCACAGTCATCCTCCTGCAGTTCCCTTGGTTGCTGACGGGAGTTGTCATTGTCGAAACATTGTTCAATTATAAAGGATTTGGGTGGACGCTTGTCCAAGCTGCGGGAAACAACGACATCGAGCTCCTAATGACATGTTCAATGGTGGCAGTGGCTGTCGTTCTTTTAACGCAGCTCATCTCTGATATCGGGTACGTGTACCTGAATCCTCGTATCCGGCTGTCCTGAGAGGCGAGATCAATGGAACCGCTGTCCTGGACCCAGATATTCGGACAAATGTTGTACCAGTTTATCCCGGTCTGGGTTGCTATAGCACTAGTATTCGCCTTCTCAATTCGCTTCAAGAGGAAGCTGGGACTTTACGGCAAGCTGTTCGACAGCGTTATCGGGATGATCGGCTTTGGGATCGTCATCTTCTGGATTTTAACGGCACTCTTTGCTCCGGGGATTTCTCTTGGCGGGCTGACGCTAGTTCCGTCGATTGCAACCTTTGATCCACTTGCGCAGATCGCTGCGCTGAAAAACAAGGTGCCTGGCACATTTGCTCCGAATTCAGAGATTGTTTACTTGTTGGGCGGCGACAATCTCGGAAGAGACGTGTTCTCGCGGATGGTCCATGGGTCACGACTGGTGATTGGCATCGCTCCGGTAGCAACCGCCTTTGCTTTCATGGTTGGAATCACTCTTGGCCTGCCGGCGGGATATTTCGGAGGGCGGTTTGATACAGTGCTTTCGTTTTTATCGAATCTAGTGCTCGCGTTTCCCGTGATTCTTCTTTTCTACTTGTTGGTCACGCCGGAGATCCAGGCCGCGGGTTCAGAGGTGAATTTGTGGCTTGGAAAGAAATGGATAACGTCGATTCCCAATATCCTCGCAGCTGTCCTGTTCGCGTTTCCGATCATTTTTTTCTTGCTGCTTTGGAACTCCAAGTTCTTCACCCAGCCGACGAAAAGAAATATCCTCGTCGCAATCTCATTGGTTTTTGGCTTGTGGGCTTATTCAGGGCTTGCCTTCAATGCGGACCCAGTCTCAGTTTTCGGAATGAGCCCGAACCTCTTGAATGTCTTCGTATCAGTTGTCTTCGTCAATTCACCCACGGTGTTCAGAATTGTGCGCGGCTTGACCCTCGACATTCAGACAAGGGACTATGTGGCGGCTGCACAGACTCGCGGTGAGGGTTCATGGTACATCATGCTTTGGGAAATTCTTCCCAACGCGCGCGGTCCGCTCATCGTCGATTTTTGCCTTAGGATTGGCTACACAACGATTCTACTTGGGACTCTTGGCTTCTTTGGGCTGGGGGTGAGTCCAGAAAGCCCCGACTGGGGGTCGACGATCAATGACGGCAGAAAGCTGCTCTCAATATTTCCTCACCCAGCGTTGCCACCTGCCCTATCGCTGATGAGCCTGGTTCTCGGCCTGAACCTGCTTGCCGACGGGCTCCGGGAGGAATCGCTTCGGGATTGACCGGGTCTGGACAAGCCCCGGAACTCAGGAGCTAAATTTAAATGGCGGCAAACAACATAGGTTACCACATCAAGGGAGCGAAGTGATGGTGCATTGGGACTACGACGGGCCGGTCCTGGACATCCAGAATCTTTCGATTTCTTTTTTTACACGCCTCCATGAAATCCCGGCGGTCATGGATTTTTCGTGTGTGGTGCAACCGGGCGAGGCGATGGGTCTCGTTGGGGAGTCGGGATGCGGAAAGTCAACCGTTGCATTGGGTGTCATGCAAGACCTCGGCGTAAATGGGCGGGTCGTGGACGGATCGATCAAGTTCAAGGGCCGTGAGCTTACCGAAATGTCTGACAAGGAATTGCGATCAATTCGTGGAAGCGAGATCGCGATGATCTATCAGGAACCGATGGCCTCGCTCAATCCAGCGATGCCCATCGGCAAGCAATTGATGGAAGTCCCAATAATTCATGCAGGCAGCACGAAGTCGGAAGCTTACGACTTGGCAATGCAAGTTATCTCTGACGTCCGCTTGCCGGACCCGGAGCGAATGCTCACAAGCTATCCGCACCAGCTATCTGGCGGCCAGCAACAGCGCATTGTCATTGCAATGGCATTGATGTCCAAGCCCTCCGTCCTGATACTAGACGAACCGACAACGGCACTTGACGTTACAGTTGAGGCAGGAATCGTTGAGCTCGTCAAAGACCTTGGGAAGAGGTACGGCACGTCGATGCTGTTCATTTCCCACAATCTCGGGCTAGTGCTCGAGGTGTGCGACCGTCTTTGCGTCATGTATTCTGGAGAGGCGGTGGAGACAGGCTCGATCAAGGACGTTTTCGATCGCATGCGACATCCCTATACACAGGCGCTGTTCCGATCCATTCCCCTGCCTGGAGCGGACAAGAACGCCCGCCCGCTAGTAGCGATCCCAGGCAACTTCCCGCTTCCGCATGAGCGTCCTCCGGGGTGCAATTTCGGCCCTCGGTGCGACTACTTCGACAGTGGGTACTGTGACCGCGGCGACATCGATATGGCGCCAATCGAAGGTGACGAGCGCCACGAGTCGCGTTGCCTAAAATTTGATGAGATTGATTGGGACAAACCTGCTGTTGCCAAAGAAAGTACGGAAGCGGCAGAATTGGGCAACGTCGTTCTCAAGATGGACAACTTGAAGAAATATTATGAGGTGGCTGCCCATGCACTATTTTCCGGCGGTGCCAAAAAAGTTGTCAAGGCTAACGAGACACTAAGCTTTGAAGCGCACGAAGGGGAGACTCTCGCGATAGTGGGCGAGTCCGGCTGCGGAAAATCGACGTTAGCAAAGGTGCTGATGGGATTGGAAACCGCGTCAGACGGTAAGATACAGCTTGATGGAGAAGAGATTCAGAACACCCCCATTGAAAACAGGCCGACCAGCACGGTTTCCTCCGTGCAGATGGTTTTCCAGAATCCATTCGACACGCTCAACCCGAGCATGTCAGTTGGCAGCCAGATCATCCGTGCACTGGAGATCTTCAAGATTGGAAGAACCAAGCAGGAACGGCAGGAGCGGATGCTTCAGTTGCTTGATCTTGTCAAGCTTCCCCGGGAGTTCGCGACAAGGATGCCACGCCAACTTTCCGGCGGCCAGAAGCAACGCGTCGGCATTGCCAGAGCCTTCGCGGGGAACGCGCGCATTGTCGTTGCCGACGAGCCTGTGTCGGCACTCGACGTGTCTGTGCAGGCAGCTGTAACCGACCTTCTCATGGAAATTCAAAGGCAAGAGAGAACGACCCTTTTATTCATTTCACACGATCTTTCCATCGTCAGATATCTTTCGGACAGGGTTATGGTCATGTATCTAGGCCATGTCGTGGAGCTTGGATCAACAGACCAAGTGTTCTCCCCGCCGTATCATCCTTACACTGAAGCGCTTCTCTCGGCTGTTCCCATCGCTGACACGCACGTCGAGAAAGAGCACATTGTTCTCGAAGGCGACATTCCATCTGCCATCAACCCGCCGCCCGGATGCCCATTCCAGACGCGTTGCCGTTGGAAGTCTGAAGTTGCAGGCAGCAAGTGCGAGACCGAGGTTCCGACCAACAATGTTCTCGCCGACGGGCACTACATCAAGTGTCACCTTGCCAAGTCTTCTCTTGACCGGATGGTACCTGTTATCAAGGTAGCTGCCGAATAAAGACAGACCTTGCCAAGTCTGTCACCGATTTTGGCAGCAACTCAAATTGGGATCTCTGGAACACATTCAAGCGGCTTCGATGCTGCGTGAGTTTCACCAAATGAGCACGGTCTCCCGAAGAGATCGCTCTTGCTTGCATATACTCATGCAACGGCATTGCCGAATGTACAAGCAGACTGCAATCGTTCTGCATATGATTGACCGGCCCAGCATCCGCAGAAATTCGCGTGCTTGGTTTATGAGTCGGTCAAAACTGATCGAACATTCGCAGTTTCGTGGGGTCTGTCTGTTGCGGGACCGCTGGCTGCTCATCTGTATCTTCCATCCAAAAATGCTAGAAGCGGATTTTTTTATCGGAAGTCCTGCTATTGGAAAGTAGCCTGGACGCGAATGATCAATCTTTGCGAATGCCTGCGAATTAATTGCAGCATCAGCACATGTTCGAGGTTCCGGACATTCTTGCAGCCGGCAGACTGGCTAGACAGATCGCTCAATACACCCGATGGTTTAGGGGCACCCTCGATGATTTGATTGCCCGACCGTATCCGACTTCATACAAACAGGCTCAATCAGGAGATTTCAATGGATGAGGACGAAGTTGACAGAAGTCAGAAGCTGTGCCTGGACTCGGACGGAGGGGTCCCACGGTTACTTGAAATCATGCGGCGGCTGCGTGACCCTGAACGTGGATGCGTTTGGGACCGAGAACAGGACTTCAAATCCATTTCTACGTTCACAATCGAGGAAGCCCATGAGGTTGCCGACGCGATACTGCGCAAAGACTGGAAAGACTTGGAATCCGAACTTGGCGACCTGCTCTTTCAAACAGTATACCATGCACAGCTTGGGAACGAGCAAGGTCTGTTTGACTTCCAGAGCATTGTTAGGGTGGTTTCCGACAAAATGGTGAACCGCCATCCCCATGTCTTCTGGGACGGCAAGCAAACTGCCAGTCGATCTGCGGTGTCCCGCCAGTGGGAGACTATCAAGGCCCGGGAGCGTAGTTCAAGGGGCGAAAGTGGTACTATGTCCGGAATTGCCGCCAGCCTCCCCGAGCTAACGCGCACAAGTAAAATCCAACAGCGAGCTTCCCGTGTGGGCTTCGACTGGCCGAGTGCCAAGGAAGTGCTCCACAAGGTATCGGAGGAGATCGCAGAACTTGCCGAGGCTCGGTCAAGCGGTAGCGAAGCCGAGATAGAAGAGGAGTTTGGAGACCTTCTGTTTGCCATTTCCAATTTGGCTCGACACCTAGGTGTGGACCCGGAAGCGTCGCTTCGATTGGCGAACTCAAAGTTTCTCCGCCGCTTCGAACGCATGGAGTCGATTTGCAGTGGATTCACCGTAAATATGGAACAATTGCCAAAGGGAACAATGGAAGCGGCATGGAATCTCGTTAAAATTCAGGAATAGCCAACTTTTTACCCGGGCAGGGTTGACTGGCTCCGCCAACTTAAATAACCAAGTATTTTAGTCATGTATTTGAGTGCGAAGGAGTCTACCATGAAATTCAATCTTATTCCGGGGCTTGTCTTATTGTCCCTTCTCATTGGCGACGGAACCGCAAGTGCTGCAGAAGTGAATGTATATTCCTATCGGCAGCCGGAACTGATCGAGCCGCTGTTTGCTCGTTTCACCGAGCGCACTGGCATAAAGGTCAATGTTGCTTTCCTAAATAAGGGCCTAGTGGAACGTTTGGTCGCTGAAGGCGACCGCTCGCCCGCTGATTTGATCATGACGGTGGACATTTCCCGTCTTCACGCCGCTGTAGAGGCGGGCGTAATTCAGGCCATTGAATCCGACGCTTTGCAGGTCATTCCGGAGGAATTTCGCGACGCCAGAAATCATTGGTTTGCGTTGACGCTTCGTGGACGCGTGGTTTACGCGTCTCGCGCGCGAGTCCCAGACGGTGAGATAACGACTTACGATGATCTCGCTGACTCCAAATGGCAAGGGCGCATCTGCACTCGCTCAGGAACCCACGCGTACAATTTAGCACTCATTTCGGCCTTGATTTTACACAAGGGAGAAGATTTTGCCAAAGAGTGGCTACAGGCGGTCAAGGGCAACCTGGCGCGAAAACCGCAAGGTAACGACCGAGCGCAGGTGAAGGCGATCTGGGCAGGTGTGTGCGACATTTCTCTTGGCAACACTTACTACATGGGGAAAATGCTTGAGGATGTTGAGCAGCAGGAATGGGCAAATTCCGTCAGGATCGTGTTTCCTGTCTTTGAAGGGGGCGGAACCCACATGAATGTCTCGGGCATGGCCATGACCAAGGCATCCCCAAACCGCGAAAACACGCTCAAGCTTATGGAGTTTCTCGCTTCATCTGAAGCCCAAGAGTTGTATGCCAACGTAAACCATGAATATCCAGTGGATCCCGGCACGAACCGCTCGGACCTTGTCGCTTCTTGGGGAGAACCGGATCAAGACAAGTTGTCGCTCACGGACATTGCCAAGTTGCGTCCGCTTTCCTTGCGGCTTGTTGAAGAAGTCGACTTTGACGGTTGACGCAATATTGCGAGAGGTGGCGAAAATTCTCAGGGCGGCCAGGCACACTGGATGCTTGTCTTGGTTTGTGACTTTCCTGAATCGGTTTTAGGGGTGAACAACACTGCGTAGTAGTAGCATATTGGTTTCGCTTGAAAATGTGATTTTCATGCGATGCGCAGTTCGTCATAAGCCCCTGCTGGTGCCAGTCACAATCTTGGACCCAAGTCTTAGTCGCGGAATCTCAATGATCGGCGGGTGGCCAACGGGCCCACTCGTCGATTTTTTTGAAGCGCATGCAGGGACTGGCCATGGTCGCCGTGAGGCAGCCTCTCGGGCAAGGCCGGTCGCTGTCCATCAGCATGACCTCTAAACCGAAGCGGAAAGCATTTAGATTTTATCTTGATGGTGGGAAGTCGGCAAATTCGCGAGCCTTGCCACATCGTTCAGCCAAGCCACACACATATATTTCTTGAAGCAATGGCGAAGCTCCAATCGGTCTGAATGCTGTAGACAGGGCTTTCCACAGGCGTTGCCTCAAGATACTGTCCGCATTTCTAAATCACTTGCCAAATGGAGATTGCTGAGTTGGACAGCCTTAGAAAGATAATCATCGACACAGACCCCGGACAAGATGACGCGGTGGCAATCCTTGCTGCACTCGCGAGCCCTGAACTAGAGGTGATTGGGATCACCGCCGTTGCAGGTAACGTCCCACTCGCCCTCACCAAGAGAAATGCACGGATTGTTTGCGAGCTTGCGGGAAGGTCCAGAGTGCCTGTTTACGCCGGACATGACAAGCCTCTGAAGCGCGACTTGGTCACAGCCGAGCATGTCCACGGAAAGACCGGGATTGACGGCCCTACCCTTCCAGACCCCAAAATGCCCTTGCAAAGCCAACATGCGGTGGATTTCATCATTGACACGATCAACATGGAAACGTGCAAGTCTGTGACGCTATGCCCACTGGGTCCTTTGACCAATATCGCGGCCGCATTGGAAAAGTGCCCTGGAATTGCCGAACGCGTACAGGAAATCGTGCTTATGGGTGGTGCTTACTTCGAAGTTGGAAATGTTACACCAACAGCCGAGTTCAATATTTTTGTGGATCCCGAAGCTGCGGAAATCGTGTTTCGATCTGGAATTCCAATTGTCCAAATGCCTTTGGATGTTACTCACAAGGCATTGACCACGCCGGCACGTGTTGAGGCCTTTCGTTCCGTTGGTAGCAAACCCTGCACTGCTGTTGCTGAAATGACTGATTTTTTTGAGCGGTTCGACCGTGAAAAATACGGAAGTGATGGCGCTCCGTTGCATGACCCATGCGTTATCGCCTACTTGATTAATCCCAGCTTGTTCCAGGGCCGCTTTGTAAACGTCGAGATTGAGACGAATTCGGAACTTACCTGCGGAATGACGGTGATCGATTGGTGGGGGGTGACTGACCGCAAACCGAACGCCATGGTGATGAACGAGGTAGACGTAGATGGCTTTTTCAATTTTCTGCTTGAACGAATTTCACGTCTGTAGGAAGGACTTTCTGCCGTGCCTTAGTTTGCCTCCAATAGAAGCTGTTCGGTGCTTCACCTCGAATGACTCCGTCGATTCTGTTTGATAATTCATATTCCCGGTTGCCAGACCGGTTCTTCGCAAGGCTTCCGCCCACTCAAGTTTCTTGTCCAAGACTTGTCCTGGTCAATCGGGATCTTGCCACCGACCTTGGCATCGATCCAAGCTATCTAGAGAGCGAAGCTGGCGTGCAAATGCTCGCGGGAAACACCGTTCCGGAAGGTGCTGAACCAATTGCAATGGCCTATGCCGGGCATCAATTCGGTGGCTGGGTTCCCAGCCTGGGCGACGGGCGTGCACTTTTGCTGGGCGAGACTGTGGGTCTTGACGGTGCACGGTGGGGCGTCCAGTTGAAAGGTTCGGGGCCAACCCCGTTTTCAAGAAATGCTGACGGCCGGGCTTGGATTGGGCCGGTCATTAGAGAGTACGTCGTTTCAGAAGCCCTGCAGGCGCTGGGAATAGCAGCAACAAGGGCCTTGGCGATGGTTACGACCGGCGAGCCCGTATATCGGGAAGCGGCGTTCCCAGGAGCAGTGCTGACCCGGGTTTCGTCGTGTTACGTACGATTTGGAACATTCCAGTACTTTTACGCACGAAATGACATTCCCGCCTTGAAGATACTTGCCGAGTACGTCATCGCACATCTCTATCCCGAGGCTAAGAGCGCGAAACAGCCGATTCTCTCGCTTTTGAATTGCGTCGTGGCGCGGCAAGCCCAGTTGATTGCAGACTGGATGGGCATTGGATTCATTCACGGTGTCATGAATACGGACAACATGTCTCTTGCGGGAGAAACCATCGATTTTGGTCCTTGCGCCTTCATGGACGGCTTTCACCCGTACAAAGTATTCAGCTCGATCGATCACGGTGGCAGATACGCCTATTCCAACCAGCCAGCCGTTGGACTCTGGAATCTTGCCCAATTTGCCACGACACTGATTCCGTTGCTTGGGGAGGATCAGCCCAAGGCGATTGCCGCCGTCACTGATTCAGTTAACGAATTTCAAGACGCTTACAACCGAGCGTGGATGCAGGTGTTCTCAAGAAAACTTGGCCTTGCCCGCAGTTGCGATGGCGACAATCAGCTTATCAATTCATTTCTTGAGATGCTTGCGGCCGCTAATGGAGATTTCTCAATAGCTTTTAGGCTGCTGTCGGAGATGGATGCCTGCAAGATGTCGGCATTGAAGCTACGGGGAATATTCACCGATTCCGTGCGCTTCGATAACTGGCTTTCGCAATGGAAAAAGCGACTTGAAGCGGAAAGGCGCCCAGCTTCAGCACGCCAGAAAGCGATGTTGAGCTCAAACCCGATGTTCATACCTCGGAATCACAGGATCGAGCAGGCAATTTCTGCAGCTATCCAAGGGAATTTTCAGATTCTTGAAGACCTTATGGCAGTGCTTTCACAGCCGTATTCGGAACAGCCTGAGTACGCCGAATATGCGCTAGGGCCTAGTCCAAGCGAAATTGTTACGAGAACATTCTGCGGCACGTGATGACTCGGAGTGCTGACGAAGGATAACCTGAAGGCGTAAAAGCTCTTTCTCTATTCAAAGCCAACTTTTTCGGACGGTTATCGGAACCGCAAGATAGTGTATTCCATCTTCGGCTGGCAGTGCGCATCATCCCGCTCATCGAAAAGGTACTGGGCGGGCGATTGATAGGACGTTCGGCAAGAAGGCATTGACGGTCAGCTTTGGGATGAGGCGCGCGTCCGGCAGCAAGCCGGTGGTGCCCCGAAAGGTCGTCGAAATTCTGCGACTGCACCAAGGGCCGCTGCCGTGGGCGTCGGTCTGCGTTGGGTGCTGCTGCTCGACAAGAAAATCAAGGTCCAAGCACTTGACTGCATCCAGCCCGGGCCTGTCGCTGAGAGGGGCGCGGCGCCACGATGACGCTTGCATGCAAGCTCACCGGCATTGCCATCAGGAGTCTCCGCGCTTCTTTGATCGGGCCATCCCGGTCGGCACCGTGATCGGTGCCATCCTCGGCCAGTCTCCCTCAAGGGCACGGCGTTTGCGGCGGTTTTCCAGGCACCCGTGCTGGACCTTCCCCTTAACCCCGACTTCGAGTTCATGGGCTGAACGCGGTTGAGAGCTTCTTCGTCAAGCTGACCCGTCGGTGGCTTGGGCACGGAGTGTTCCGCAACGCACGCGAACTGCGCAATGCGGTCGGAGGTTTTATCGGCGTGCGCAACGCCGCCTTGACGCGTCCCTTCACTTGGCTCGCCGAACCTAGGTGAATCATCGCTGCAAGAAAGTGCAGATGCCAAAAATTGGAATCAATCAAAAGGCACAGCGCGTACGCATGAAATGTGTCCGAGCGAATTGAACCGATGGAATGGCTTCCTCTCCAAGTTAAAGAGATTTGCCGATATCCAGAGCGGGTTGCCAGGATTTCCGTTAATTGCGTACGCTTGGCGGTTAAGGTGACCCAGTCAATAAAATGCTAGTTTCGCATGGAAATTCGCAGATGCAATCTTTTCGTTATTGAGATCGAAGTGGAATCGAACGACAAGAAATCCGTTAGCTTTCGGACTGCATCAAGCGATAAAGCCAAGGGGATACATATGAGCCTTATGCAAATCATGTCTCTACTGGTCGTGCTAGCAGCACTTTTCGGTTTCCTAAACTGGATATCTCTAAAACTGCCGAACCCAATTGGAATTCTTGTCTTCGCACTTGCAGCTTCACTGACAATGATTGGAATCGACGCCGTTTTCCCTGCTTTTGGAGTCCTGAGCGATGTTCGTAGATTCGTAACTGGGATCAATTTTTCGACAACGCTCTTAGAGGGAATGCTGGGAGTTCTTCTCTTCGCCGGCGCACTTCACGTGAACCTTCAGTCGCTGAAGAACCAGGCTTGGGCCGTGCTTTTGTTGGCCACCATTGGCGTGGCGGTCTCCACGCTCGTTGCAGGAATAGGATTTTCATTCCTTGCTGGTGTTCCGATTCTAATCGCGTTGGTTTTTGGTGCCTTGATTTCACCAACCGATCCCGTTGCCGTGCTAGGCATTCTTCGAAACGCGAACCTTCCACGCGAGTTGGAAACCAAGATTGCCGGCGAAAGCCTCTTCAATGACGGCATGGGGTATGTGGTTTTCCTTGCCTTGGTGACAATTGCCTTTCCAAGCCCTGATGCCCACGGCACCGGGCTATTCAATGCGGTGACGCTATTTCTTCAGGAAGCGGTCGGAGGTGCATTATTGGGAATACTGCTTGGTTGGCTGACCTTCGAAATCATGAAGAATGTCAATGACCCCTCTCTTGAAGTCTTGGTTACTCTTGCCTTGGTGCTGGGAGGCAGCCAGCTGGCAGCATCGCTACATGTATCAATGCCGATCATGGCAGTGACTGCCGGCCTTTTGATCGGAGATGTGGGGATGAAGCACGCCATGTCACGGGAAACCCGCGAGTACGTGAATTCATTTTGGCAGATGATCGATGAGTTGCTTAACGCAGTTCTTTTTCTTCTGATCGGCATCGAGGTCCTTGTTGTGACCTTTGGAATGGATCAATTTCGCATCGTGATTTTTGGGATTGTGCTGGCGCTAGCTGCGCGGCTTTTCGCTGTAGCAGTGCCGGTGCTGCTGTTGCGTCCGTTCCGTGAGTTTTACACAGGTGTCATTCCAATCATGACCTGGGGTGGGCTGAAGGGTGGTATTTCGGTCGCTTTGGCCCTCTCACTTCCTGAAAGCGAATGGAAGCCAATCATTTTGACGGTGACCTATTCAATCGTGATTTTCTCGATACTTGTGCAGGGGCTGACGATTGGTTCTGTGGCAAAGCAGTTGACGAGAGGTGGGAACCGGGATACCTGAGACATAGTGCGGCGGCGAAAATCATGCGTGCCTAAAATTCAGACCCGAAATATGTCAGAAACAATACTTTCGAGGTGCGAATCTAAGGGTTTGCGCCTCACAGACCAGCGAAAGACGATAGTCAAGGCGCTTGAGGAATCAACCGATCATCCGGCTGTGGACCAGCTCTATGCCCGAGCCTCGGGTCTTGACCCAAACATCTCCATCGCAACGGTCTACCGGACGGTTAAGCTCTTTGAAGAAGTTGGCATTCTTGATCGTCTTGAATTTCATGATGGTCGTTCCCGGTATGAAGACGCAGAGCGTGCGCACCACGACCATCTAATCGATCTCGTGTCGGGCGAGGTGATCGAATTCCTCGAGCCCGAAATCGAGCAACTTCAGCGAAAGATTGCCGAGCGACTTGGGTTCAAGCTTTGCGGGCACAAACTCGAATTGTACGGAGTGCCGATTCGTTCACAGAAAAACGAAACAAACACCGATGAGTGAAATATCTGAGGTATATGGGCGAGAGATTCTCGACAGCAGAGGCAACCCGACCGTCGAGGCGACCGTAACGCTCTCTTGCGGAGCCACCGGCCGAGCTGCAGTTCCATCGGGGGCCTCGACGGGTTCGCACGAAGCGGTAGAGCTGCGAGATGGCGATCAGGGTCGGTACGGCGGCAAGGGCGTCCAGTTGGCAATCAAGACAGTACGGGGTGAAATCGCCGAGGCTTTGGTCGGGCTGAACGCTACAGATCAAGTTCTTATCGATCAGCTTATGCAAGAGCTCGATGGCACTCAGAACAAGAGCAGATTCGGTGCAAATGCGATACTAGGCGTGTCATTGGCTGTTGCGAAGGCCGCGGCTTCAGCATCAAGTCTTCCATTATACAGATATGTTGGTGGAACCAATGCCAGAATGCTGCCTGTCCCCATGATCAACGTCATCAATGGTGGAAAGCACGCCGACAATCCTATTGATTTTCAAGAGTTCATGATCGCCCCTGTTTCGGCCGACTGCTTTAGCGAAGCGGTCCGGATGGGTGCCGAGGTCTTTCACGCTCTCAAAGGCGAACTTTCCAGTGCGTCGCATTCAACGAATGTTGGCGATGAGGGTGGCTTCGCTCCTGACATTGCCTCCGCCGGAGAGGCTCTTGATTTCCTGACACGAGCGGTTCTGTCAGCAGGCTTGTCGCCCGGAAGCGACATCGTTTTTGCACTCGACTGCGCGTCTACCGAGTACTTTTCTGACGGCGCCTACAATTTCACAGGCGAAGGCAACAGGCGGAGCAGCAAGGAGAATGTTGAGTTTTTGGCATCTCTCGTCGACAGCTATCCAATCTATTCGATTGAAGATGGATGTTCTGAGAACGACTGGGATGGATGGGTCGATCTGACAGAACGACTGGGAAGTAGCGTGCAACTCGTTGGTGATGACATCTTCGTGACAAATATTCGTCGGCTTGACAAAGGAATCAAGCTTAAATGTGGTAACTCTCTGCTTGTCAAAGTCAATCAAATCGGAACTCTCAGCGAGACTTGGGATGCTGTGGACTTTGCGCATCGTTCCGGATTTACGACCGTGATGTCGCACCGTTCCGGTGAGACCGAAGACACAACAATATCCGACTTGGCAGTCGCCATGAACTGCGGTCAGATCAAGACCGGATCGATGTCTCGCTCGGACCGCACGGCCAAGTACAATCAACTCATTCGCATCGAGGAAAACTTGGCGGGCAGCGCACAATACGGAGGATTCCGTTTGTTAGAGAAGGGCCTCAAATAGAGTTTTCGAGCAAGGCTCGATGTAGTGCATTACAGCCAGTCTGCGTTGGGATTTGATCTTTTCAAGCGGACTTATTCGGGCAGGCTGATCCGCCCGCCCACGACCGGGGTACGGCAGCCAGTGGTTGATGGGGCTGATGTAGGAAGTCCACGAACAACTCGAGCGGCCAGAAAACCAAATGCTTGCGCCTCAAGCATGTCTCCATTCCAACCGAAGTGTTCCACTGGTACCACATCGCCTTCGAAACGGCCGGCAATCCACCGTAGAATTGCGGTGTTTTTTCGTCCGCCTCCACACACGGCGATGATTCCAGGTTTTGTTGGCAGGAACTCAAGCCCCCGAATTACTGCCATCGCTACGAAAAACGTCGCGGTCGCAATCGCATCCTCGGTATCAAGATGACTCAATTGGGCGTGCAATGAAGCAAACTGGTTGCGATCGATGGACTTTGGAGGCGGAAGGTCAAAGTAAGATGCATTCAACAGCCCTTGTGCGGTGGCATAGGATATCTTTCCAGCCAACGCGAGTTCTCCATCGGGATCGAACGCCATGCCGGTGCGCTCGGCAATTAGATCATTTATGAGGCCGTTAGCAGGGCCAGTGTCAAACGCCGCGAGTGCGCCCGGAGTCTCAGGCCTGTCGGAAGATGGGTTTACCCAAGTGAGATTCCCGGCACCGCCCAAGTTGAGAAAGGCGACCGGTTCCGCAATGCGGGCCTTTCGCGCAAGTGCAAAATGGTAGAAGGGGGTCAATGGGGCTCCTTGCCCGCCCGTGTTAATGTCAGCGGTTCGGAAGTCCCAAACCACGGGGCACTTGACACTAGTCGCAAGTATTTGCCCGTCACCTACTTGGTGAGTTCGCCTGTTTTGTGGGTCGTGGGCAAGGGTCTGCCCATGAAAACCGATCAGTTCCGGGGCGGAAAACTCGCCGATCATTTCGGTGTGCGCTTTCCGGACGACAGTCTCCGCCGCGGTGACGCCGCTCCCGCTTGGCCACTCTCCAAAGGCTGACCGTATTAGATACCGCTCCTCTTCGGAATATGCCTGATAGGCTGTGGGACCAAACTCTGAGATCGTTTCTCCATTTGTTTGAATGGCAGCGACATCAACGCCGTCAATCGATGTGCCGGACATGCATCCTAGCACCCAAGCGGCCTTGTTAATCCTTGCTTGATTGCATTTTGTCCCTTTAGTCATGTAAAGACACTTGAAACGAGTTCCAAAGGTTGTTGATGGCCTTCAATCCCAAATCTGAATTCCTTCGGGTTATACAGTCGCGCGGCTTCTATGCAAACTGCACCGCCGTCCAAGATCTTGATAGATCCCTATCAGTTGGAACCGTGGCTGGTTACATTGGTTTCGATGCAACGGCAAACTCCTTGCATGTCGGCAGTCTGATTCAGATCATGTTGCTACGATGGCTGCAGAAGACAGGAAACAAGCCAATCATCTTGATGGGCGGAGGCACGACCAAAATCGGTGACCCGTCGTTTCGCGCGAACCAACGGCCAATTCTGTCCGAAGATCAAATTGAGCGCAACATCGTGGGCATCAGAACCGTGTTCAGTCGGTACCTAGAATTTGGCGATATGCCAACAAGCGCTATAATGATAAACAACTCTGACTGGCTGGACCATTTGAACTATATGGAATTTCTTCAGGATGTTGGGCGACATTTCTCCGTGAACAGGATGCTTTCATTCGACTCGGTCAAGTCCCGACTTGATCGTGAGCAGTCGCTGTCTTTTCTTGAATTCAACTACATGATCCTCCAAGCATGCGATTTTCTGGAATTATTCCGACGGCATGGCTGCCGTTTGCAAATGGGTGGAGCAGACCAGTGGGGAAACATCGTAAACGGGGTGGACCTAACGCGCCGGCTTGAGGACGAGCAGATTTTCGGATTGACATCTCCATTGCTTACAACTGCAGACGGCAACAAAATGGGCAAGACGGCAAATGGGGCTGTCTGGCTTAATCCGAAGATATGCTCGCCCTACGACTTCTGGCAGTACTGGCGCAACGTGGCCGATGCGGACGTTGAGAGATTCCTCTTGCTTTTTACCGAAATCGATCTGAACGAATGCAAGCGGCTGGGAAAGCTAGACGGCCAAGAAATCAATGATGCCAAGACCGTGCTGGCGAACGCCGTGACTGAACTCGCGCACGGCCGCAACGCTAGGAATACGGCATTCAGCACTGCTCAGTCAGTATTCGAAGACCGCAGTTCAAGCGAAGGGTTGCCAACCCTCGAAATCACAGAGGACCAGTTGAGTGCCAACGGTTTTCCCATTGTTCAGGCATTTCTCAAATCGGGCTTGGCGTTTTCAGGCAAGGAAGTCCGGCGCCTGATCGAAAGTGGCGGCGCTAGGGTAAATGGCGCACCAATCTCCGATGCATCTTTTGTGATTCCGAGCAGTGAACTGACATCTGCGGTCAAGCTGTCGTCAGGCAAGAAGCGCCACGCATTGCTCGTTCTCAAAAAATAGCGCGGTCCATGCGGACTGCATGGGTCGCGCGCGAAGGTTGCATTCATCAGTTTTCCAAAATCCACTCGCCGTCCGGATAGAAGGCATGGAACGCAAAAGCGAACATAAGGTCGTGCACGATGTTTTCACCAGTCTCGGCATCGTGCACCCGAATTGTGCCGATGTCGCGGCCTTCGGCTATGATCTGCGTGTCAAGTGGAGAGGCCTGCCCTCCGGTCCAAAAGAATTTAATTCCATGTTCCGTAAGCTCTCCAGCCATACGCAACCTTTCCAATGGCCAGGCTCGGTCTCCGACTTTCACGACACGCGAAAGCGCCGGGATGTCATGTGGTGGCCCCTGGCCCGAATAAAGGAACGGCTTGGTTGACAAATCGTATCTTTCATATGGATTTATCCCATAGCGGCGACGAAAATTCGGCTTTGTCAGCACTAATCCCTCTGGATTGCGCGTTTTAAACTCGTCCCAGCTTTCCATCCAGCCAGGCAAAGTATCGAGCACATCCCCCGCATGTTCACCGACAATTCCTTCGCCTACAGCTTGTTGCCACCAGCTTTCAGTTTCGCGATCATACATGACCAAGTCTGAGTGTCTGAGTTTTCCCGACACCCCGAAGGTACGGAGTATGCCGTTCACCCGTCGGTCAAAAAAAACAGCTGAGTTGCACAATGGACAGTATGTGATCGCCACGGGGGTTTCCCCGACAGCGTCGTTAACTATTTCGTGCCAGAGCAAGTATCGAATCGGATATGCTTTCGGGACTTCTCCATCCAACTCGAGAGTCATCACTGGCTCTCGTGGAGCTAGGCTCGTCTCCAAGTCAGCGATGACGAATGTCGGATGGTCAATGGCAGGAATTCCATCCTTCGGCACTCCCCCCGACATAATTTCCGAAAGGTCAACAGAAAAATTGGAAAAGTCGGTATTCGGCCACTCAAGCTTCCAGGTCAGCTCCTGAGCCATCGACGAGGCACCCAAAAATATAAGGGCCAGCGCCGCTCTGCCTGCTGTCCGCAATGTCACCTTGGGCGCGTTCTGCCCCAAATTTGCACTCAGCATCTAGAATTTCAGTGTTATTAACTGCCTGAAAGCGAATCGTGTCATCTATTGATCGGCCTTGAGCCTAACGCTCACCATATAGTCGGGTTCGCTGACCGCTCCATTCAGGGTCGGGGACCCCTTTTTGATTGAATCGACGACATCCTGACCCGAGGTCACTCTGCCGACAACTGTGTACTGCCCGTCAAGATGCGGTGCCGGAGCTAACATTATGAAAAACTGCGAATTGGCACTGTCCGGGTGCTGTGCTCGCGCCATCCCCACCACCCCCTTTTCAAAGGACTCTTGTGAGAACTCCGCAGCGAGATTCGGCATGCCTGATCCCCCCATTCCAGCCATCTCCGGGTTGGCTTCGCCTCTTCGTCCGAACTGGACATCTCCAGTCTGAGCCATGAATCCGTCAATGACACGATGGAATACAACTCCGTCGTACAAACCTTTGCTTGTCAGTGCCTTGATACGCTCAACATGGCTTGGGGCGACATCTGCCAACAGTTCAATCTCGATGAGGCCTGATGCCTGCCCTGCGACTTCAATTACAAGAGTGTTCTCGTCTTCCGCTGCGTCTACAGTTCCGGCAACCATTCCCAACATTGCCAGCATTATCCACTTTCGCATTTAAATCAATCCTTTATCTAAATTCTTCGGCCGAAATCCAGCAATACAGGCACTCGTTAACGCCGTTTAAGGCAACAGTGCGAAAAGAGGAGACATCTATAGCTGACAATAGTTGAGATTTGCTAGCAAAGCTTGTTCGATTTCATAAACTTTTGTTCCAATGCCAGTCGAACATTTTTTGAAACAAAGTTCGTTACATCGCCGCCAAGGCGGGCTATTTCCTTGACGAGCTTGGAAGCAATGGCTTGGCTTTTTACATCCGCCATCAAGAATGCAGTTTCAATTTCTGAGTCAAGGGACCGGTTCATACCCACCATTTGGAATTCGTACTCGAAGTCCGAAACGGCTCGAAGACCACGAATGATAACTGTCGCGCCCACTTCTCGAGCGCAATCAATCAATAGGTTTTCGAACGGATGCACGGCGATGCAGATTCCTGCTCGTTCGGCCAATCTTGCGGCTTCTGCCTCCACCATCGCGACTCGCTCCTCGATTCCGAACAGCGGCGCCTTGTCACGGTTTACGGCAACGCCAACCACCAAACGATCCACTAGTGAGCAGGCTCTCCTGAGTATATCCAGATGGCCAAGCGTAATTGGGTCGAACGTACCAGGATACAGGCCGGTTCTCATGACAGTCTCCATAGGCGATTCTGGTTGTAGAGACTGCGAATCCAGTGACTAAACCGGCAACCGAACCGCAGCAGAAGCATTTGGCAGCACTAATGCCCCATGATCATACCCTCAAGCGCTTCCTTTTCAAGGTTCAGCTCAGCGAGTCGTGCTTTGACTACATCTCCAATCGAGATGAGTCCGATCATTTCCGCATCCGCGACGACCGGCATATGCCGAAACCGTCCATCAGTCATTCGGGAAAGCACTTGGTCGGCGGTATCCTCCTCACTGCAGGTCACTATTTTCGTGCTCATGATCTTGTGTACTGGCATTGACAGACAAGAAGAGCCGTGACGCCCCAGTTCTCTAACCACATCCCGCTCCGAAACTATTCCGCCGACCGACTTCCCGTCGTCAGAAACAATCAACGCGCCTATACGCTCCTGCGAGAGCAAGCACACTGCCTCCTTAACCGAGGAATGCCGGGAAATCGTCAATATCTGCTGACTTGACTTGGACCTTAGAATTCGCTTCACCAACATCGTCCCATACTCCTACTCCTCTTCTTCGGCGCGCTGTTTCGCAAACCGGACGGTCGGTTGCCTAGATTAGCATGTTTCTGCATGCATGTCAGGATTTTTGCGCAGGATGTCGCCAAGCGATCGTCACAGGTTGTTCCATGAAACAGATCATTGAAGCGTATCGCTTCGACTCGTGCAGGGACAAATAATGCGGAGATTATTCGCTGACTGAGCTTGAAGTACCCTGCAAGGCACACTTAAGGGAACCCCTATTATCCACGCATGCAGGTGCATTTTGGGATCTGATCCTGGAGCCTGTCCACCAATGTTGCATTGCCAAGCCTCTGGCACCTAGTGGTGATGCTGTCGCGAATGTCGTGCACCTCCAAGATCTTGAGATTGCCCTCATTGCAATAGCCGCATCGGCCGAGAGTCCATCCGACGCCGTTCCAGTTGCTGCCACGAGGCCACGATCATCGGCGTCAACTGACGCATGCCGCGCCTCGGGGGGGGCAACCCGTCTTGGCTTCCAAAACTGCCTTGGCCTCCCGAATCTTGGTAAGACCCTGCTCCTGTCGGCAACCCAATCCGGCAGCACATTGCCGTGAAGTTCAGTGCCGCATTCTTGGTCCCGGGCCATGTCCGCCGTCTCTGCAAGCTGGAATAGACTATGGTCCGACCTCTAGCTAGGCCAGTCTCTGCCCGCTCTATCCGGTCTAAGACTGTTGCGAAAGCGGGTGTTTTTTTCTGAGTTTCGCCGTTTGGAGCCGGTTGCGCGCCTGTCGGTCGCCGGTCGGTGGCCGCGGACGCCTTTCAGACGCGATTTTGGCCCAAAAAGCGCGGTTTCAGGCCCCGATGCGCCGCATCGGGCAGGTTCCGGACAGACTCCGGCCCTCAGGCCGCGACCAGCTTGATCCGGTTGGCCGCCTTGAGCAGGTTCAGCGCCATCGACTTGAAGGTCAGCTCGGCCTCCACGGCCCGCCGTCCCATGAACCGGGACCGCGCCGTGCCGTCGGACACCATGGCCGGGAAGTGCGGCGCCTCGCCCTCGGCGCGGTCCTCGGCCACAACCTCGATCTGGCGCCGTGGTCGCGCCGCGCTCTCCACGATGGTCGCGTCAACCACCGCCACCGGCGCATTCCCGACCTTCAGGCCGCGCTCCTGCAGCTGGCGGTTGACCTCGGACAGAAGCGCCGCGTCAAGACCGCGCAGACCGAGCATCCGGCGAAACCGGCAGATCGTCGTGCGGGCGGGACTTCGCCCGATCATCGACTGGCCGCAGAACAGCATGAAGTCGAGGCGCACCGTCAGGGCCCGCTCGAGTTCCCGGTCCGACAGCGAGTGCCACTGGCCGAGGAGAAGAACCCGGATCATCAGATCGACATCGCAGCGGTGCGTCCCAGGCGCGATCGCACCGGGCCGAGGACTGCCGCCAGGCGTTGCCAGTCGATCAGGGCGCGGACCTTTCGCAGGGTGCTGTCCTGACTCACGCGATCGTCCGCCAGCTTCATGAAGAAATCCATCGTCCTCTCCCTCAATGCAACATCATGACAACCGCTTGCAGTCCTTCCAGCGCAACATGTCAAGAGCCGGAAAGGCGCATTTCGCAACAGTCTTGGTCTAGGCTCATTACTTTGCGGCACGATGCATTGGCCTTGATTCGATGCCGTTCAACACCAAATTATCGCGGGATGGCGCGGCAGGAAGGCGGCAGCCAAATCCATCAACGTCTCAAGGACGGAAGACTTAGCCCTGAAACACCTTGAATTGCACCGCAAATGCTTGTCTAAGCCAACTGGCCGCCATTGCTTGGACACTTGTCCCGTCTGTCAAGTATAGCGCTTCCTGCTGCACACCAGATTTTGCAGACCAATCTTGTGGTGGACACGGCTGAAGCCGCCGGTCTCGGACAAGCAAGTCTCATCCTATCGCTGCTGTTTTTTGGATCTAGCAGTGCCAAGAACTCTGTCCAGCATGATCAAATGCAACATCAAAATGCGGTCCGTTGCCGGACCCCCGCCTCTCCTGCCATACCAACTGCGATAGACAGTCGGTGCATTGAAGATTGACGAGACCAAGTCGCATGGCGAGTCTAAAGAACCTGTCACTGGCGAATAAGGTTAATTAGAGGTTCCCTTAAATGTTCGGACCTCATTAAAGCAGAAATTTGCTCGGCGACGTACACTCTGCCAGACGTAAGTTGCGGTTCCGGGTATAATAGTCCACGCAATTTTCGGCTGAATGGTCCTGATCTCGACAGATTCCAGTTGCTGTTTTCGGTCTACAACCTTACTTGCAAGGTTAAAGGGTTCACAGAATTTTAAGTTGGTAGCGACAAGCTTGCCAAAAGGAGAAAACACATGAAGAAACTCTCGCATTTCATTGATGGAAAGCATGTTGCCGGAGAATCCGGCCGCTTTGGAGATGTGTTCAATCCAGCTACAGGTGAGGTTGAATCGCACGTGCCATTGGCAGATTCGAGCGAGGTGGACCGTGCTGTGCAAGGAGCATTGACTGCCCAGTCGACATGGGCTGCAATCAATCCTCAGAGGCGCGCCAGAATCATGATGACATTTGTTAGGTTATTGCATCGGGATATGGACAAGCTTGCAGAGGCGCTGTCGCGTGAGCACGGCAAGACGCTTCCCGACGCCAGAGGTGACATAAAACGCGGGTTGGAAGTCGTAGAATTTTGCATTGGCGCACCGCATTTGCTCAAAGGGGAATTTACAGAGAGTGCCGGCCCGGGGATAGACATGTACTCGATGCGCCAACCCCTCGGCGTTGTCGCCGGAATTACCCCCTTCAATTTTCCTGCAATGATTCCAATGTGGAAGTTTGCGCCAGCAATCTCATGCGGCAACGCATATATCCTAAAGCCATCTGAGCGCGACCCTTCCGTGCCGTTGATGCTTGCGGAAATGATGATCGAGGCCGGGTTACCGCCCGGCGTGCTTCAAGTTGTCAATGGCGACAAGGAGGCCGTGGACGCAATACTCGATCATAACGAAATTCAAGCAATCGGCTTCGTTGGATCAACTCCGATTGCACAGTACATCTACGGGCGAGGGTGCGCTAGTGGCAAGCGCGTGCAGTGCTTTGGCGGCGCAAAAAACCATATGATCGTGATGCCGGACGCCGACCTTGATCAGGCGGCAGACGCGCTTGTCGGATCTGGCTACGGTGCGGCCGGCGAGCGGTGCATGGCTATATCCGTAGCTGTTCCGGTGGGCGACGCGACGGCGGATGAATTGATCAAGCGGATGGCGCCGAAAATCGAGAATCTAAAGATCGGACCATACACCTACGGCGAAGATCTAGATTACGGACCGCTGGTGACACGTGCCGCCAAGGAGCGTGTCGAGGGCCTCGTCGAAAGCGGGATCCAGCAAGGGGCAAAACTGGCCGTCGATGGCCGCGGTTTCAAGTTGCAAGGATATGAAGATGGGTTCTTTGTAGGACCTCACCTTTTTGATCAAGTCACAACTAATATGGACATTTACAAGACCGAGATCTTCGGCCCGGTACTTTCAACAGTCCGTGCAGAATCCTACGAACAGGCGTTGGGCTGCGTGATGGGCAATGAATATGGCAACGGCACCGCAATTTTCACGCGAGATGGCGACACTGCCCGGGACTTCGCCAACCGGGTCAATATCGGAATGGTTGGCGTAAACGTTCCAATTCCGGTTCCACTGGCGTACCACACGTTTGGAGGCTGGAAGAATTCCGGGTTTGGAGATTTGAATCAGCACGGTATGGATGCTTTCCGATTCTACACCCGAACGAAGACCGTTACTTCGCGCTGGCCATCCGGCATCAAGGAGGGAGCTGTCCTGAATTTTCCTGCGATGGAGTAGCTCGCTCAATGTCTTGCCTCCGATCCGGTCGGCTCGATGAAGGTCAGGTGTGTTTTTGGAAGGCTTCCCCTATCTTAGGAGAAAGCTCATCGGTGCAGGCACGTCGTCTAGGAAGATAAATCAAGAACTAAGCTGTCAAGTTCAAGCGAAAGACGGGAGGGCAATTTGGAATTTGGGCTAACCGATGAGCAGGCCGCGACTTTCGATATGGTCCGAGATTTCGGATATCAGAACATTGCGCCAAACGCTCTGAATTGGGAACAAGCCGGTTGCATACCAAAAGAATTGTGGCCCCGTTTGGGTAAACTGGGATTGGGAGGAATTTATGTTCGCGCCGACAGCGGTGGCTCTGGCTTGACTCGTGTCGATGCCACTCTTGTATTCGAGGCGCTCTCGTTGGCTTGTCCGTCGGTCTCTGCGTTCCTGTCTATTCACAATATGTGCGCTTGGATGATCGATCAATTTGGGTCCCCCGAGCTTAGGAAGAAGTATCTTGTGCCTGCAATCGAATTGAGCAAGGTGTTCTCGTACTGTTTGACTGAACCCGGCTCTGGGTCGGATGCTGCGGCACTTAAGTCTAAAGCCGAACGGACCAACTTTGGTTGGACCCTTAATGGAAACAAGGCGTTCATTTCTGGTGGCGGCTATTCCGATTCTTACATCGTCATGTGCCGGACCGGGAGAAACGGGCCTGGCGGGATTTCCGCTATGGTCGTGGATTCAGATGCACTAGGTCTTTCCTTTGGAGCGCTTGAGGAGAAAATGGGCTGGCGAGCCCAACCAACGCGCCAAGTCGTAATGGATAATTGCAAGATACCCGCTGAGAATTTGCTCGGCACCGAAGGAAGTGGTTTCAAGTACGCAATGTCCGGGCTTGATGGCGGGCGGTTGAACATCGCGGCCTGTTCACTGGGTGGTGCTCAGTCCGCGCTGAATCGCACTATTGAGTACATGCGCACGCGACAAGCGTTTGGGAAGACGTTAGACAAGTTCCAAGCGCTTCGATTCCGACTTGCCGACTTGGAAACGGAACTGCAGGCGGCACGGGTGTTCCTGCGTCAGGCCGCTTGGAAACTTGACGAAGGTGCAACGGATGCGTCGATGCACTGTGCCATGGCAAAGCGGTTTGTCACCGATGCTGGATTCAAGGTGGCCAACGACTGCCTCCAACTCCATGGTGGATATGGATATTTGACGCCGTTCGGAATTGAAAAAGTGGTGCGCGACCTTCGCGTACACCAGATACTAGAAGGCACCAACGAAATAATGAGGTTGATTGTATCGAGAAAACTTTTGGACGAGTAATAATGGATTCGGACATTTGGATTAGAACCGCGGGCAAGGCAGGACGGATCACTTTGCAGCGGCCTGATGCACTAAATGCTCTCACCCATCCGATGTGCCTGGAAATTGAAAGCGCCTTGGAAAGGTGGAGGAACGATGCAAGCATTAACGCTGTGGTCATTGATGCCGAGGGAGATCGGGCCTTTTGCGCTGGCGGTGACATTTCCGCCATGTACAGTTTCGGCGTTGCGGGAGACTTCGAGGCCGCTAGACAATACTGGCGAGATGAATATCGGCTAAATGCGAAAATCGCGGAGTGGCCAAAACCGGTCGTGAGTCTTCTCCAAGGCTTCACGATGGGAGGCGGAGTTGGCATCGGTTGTCTTGGTTCTCACCGGATCGTGTGTGAATCTAGCAAGGTTGCCATGCCGGAATGCGGCATCGGACTTGTCCCAGATGCCGGTGGATCGAGGTTGCTAGCGAACGCACCAGGAAGCACAGGTGAATATCTGGGGCTAACTGGGACAAGAATGGGCGCAACCGACGCAATTTTCTCGGGATTTGCAGATTATTTTTTTCCCCGCGAGACTTGGCCGGACTTGGTCACCGAAATCGAAGCGACCGGGAATCCAGAATTTATGTCATTAGAAGCGCAAAAACTTCCTGCTGGCAGTTTTTCCGTCGAGATGAGTCGAATCAATGCGGTATTCGCGCTGGACACTTTGGTTCAAATTTTGGCAGAACTTGAGAGAGGCACCAGCAGTTTTGATCAAGATTGCCTGAAGCGAATGCAAAGAAATTCTCCGCTTTCAATGTGCTGTTCGCTTGTTTTAATCCGGGGGCAGCGCAGCAGTAAAAACATTCGAGAAATTTTGGACCGAGAGTTCAGGTATACTTACCGGTCGCTGGAATTTGGCGACTTTCTGGAGGGAATCCGTGCTCAAATCATTGATCGCGACAATGCGCCAAAGTGGCAGCATGCTCACGTTCAAGAAGTATCACCATCGGAAGTTCGAGCTATGCTTGCACCGCTCGAATCGAACGGCCTTGATTGGGAGAGTGCGACATGAAGATTGGATTTATAGGTCTCGGAAACATGGGAGCCCCTATGTCGATCAATCTCGCCGCGGCAGGGTACCACATAACAGGTTTTGACATTGCGGCGCCTTGCCCTGCCGCGATCAATGAGGCAACATCGGCGGAACTGGCAGTTGCCGAAGCTGACGTGATGATAACAATGCTACCCGATGGACCTGTCCTTCGGAAGGTTGCCGAACGAGTCATTCCTGCGGCGCGAAAAAAAACCATTTTTCTTGACTGCTCGACTGTCGACATTACGAGTGCGCGGGAAGTGGCGGAAATGGCGGGCAGCGCTGGCCTTCGCTTTATGGATGCCCCTGTTTCAGGCGGTGTCATTGGCGCTGAAAACGGAGCTCTGACCTTTATGGCGGGTGGCACGCCCGAGACCTTTCATGCCGTGTCGCCGTTGCTGGATGTGATGGGGGGCAAAGCCGTCCATTGCGGTCCCGCTGGGTCTGGCCAGGCAGCCAAAATCTGCAACAACATGCTTTGTGGTGCGAACATGATCGCTGCGTGTGAAGCATTTGGCCTAGCGGACCGCCTTGGCCTTGATCGCCAGAAGATGTTTGACGTGGTTTCAACGTCATCTGGGTACAGCTGGTCAACCAATGCTTATTGCCCAGCATCCGGCATTGGACCAAAATCACCGGCCGACGATGATTACAAGCCTGGATTTGCGTCCGATCTCATGCTTAAGGATCTCCGGCTGGCGCAGGAAGCTGCAACAGGAACCGGGGCCAAAACGCCCATCGGACGGCTAGCTTGCGAGATCTACGAAGAATTTGTTGTCCGAGGTAATGGGGCGGGCCGTGACTTCTCCGCGATCTTTCTTGAGTTCACGCGTGAAAATTGATTGCGGTCAGGTTCACGGGACGCTCAGCGACGGGCAACTGACCTGTCATCAGTCACTCGGCTGCAACAACTTGCCTCGGCAGCATTGCCGCCAAGTAGTGTCCAGTGAAACTGTGAGGGCACGCAACAACATCTTCGGGAGTGCCGCAAACCAATACTTCCCCACCGCCGTCGCCTCCTTCCGGACCTAAATCAATAATCCAGTCGGCAGTCTTGATCACATCTAAATTATGCTCGATGACAACTACCGTGTTGCCTTGATCAACGAATTCATGCAACACGCTCAACAGTTTTTGGATGTCGTCGAAATGCAAGCCCGTTGTCGGCTCATCGAGAATGTAAAGCGTTTGCCCTGTTGAGCGCTTGGATAGCTCTTTTGCGAGCTTCACTCTTTGGGCTTCACCTCCAGACAAGGTTGTGGCCGATTGCCCCAATTTTATGTATCCGAGGCCTACACGTTGCAATGGAACGAGTTTCTGACGAATTGCTGGAATCGGTTCGAAAAACTTGGTGGCAACGTCGACGGTCATGTCGAGCACATCCGCGATGTTCTTTCCTCGGAATTTAATCTCCAATGTCTCTTTGTTATACCGTGCGCCATTGCAGGACTCGCATTTTACATAGACATCCGAAAGAAAGTGCATGGCAATTCTAAGAACTCCGTCCCCTTCACACGCCTCGCAGCGACCGCCCTTGACGTTGAAAGAGAATCGTCCCGGTTTGTATCCGCGCTTCTTTGATTCCGGGAGATTGGTGAACCAGTTCCGGATGGGGGTAAACATGTCGACGTAGGTTGCCGGGTTGGATCTTGGGGTGCGTCCGATCGGACGCTGATCGATATCGATGACCTTGTTTAGGTTCTCGGCCAACCCCTTGACATACAAGCAATTGTTTGGCGCCGGCCTCCTCCCGAAGCTAGCAGCCGCATGTTCATAGAGCGTGTCGAAAGTCAATGTGGATTTACCACTTCCTGATACGCCTGTCACACAGATGAGCTTGCACAGAGGGAATCTTGCGGAAATGTCTTTCAAATTATTTCCGTGAGCACCGCATATTTCAACAAACGTTCCGTTTCCTTGCCGACGTGATTCGGGAATCAGGATCTTTCGTCTTCCGCTCAAATACTGACCAGTAAGCGAATTCGATGCGGCTTGGATGTCATCCGGGCTTCCCTGCGCGACTATCTCTCCGCCCCGAATTCCGGCGCCGGGGCCAAAATCCAGAACATGGTCTGCCTCTCTTATGGCTTCCTCATCATGTTCAACCACGAGCACGGAGTTTCCTTGATCTCGCAGCCCCTTAAGAGTTGAGAGGAGTTTTTTATTGTCACGCTGATGCAGGCCAATTGACGGTTCATCAAGCACATACAGAACGCCAGACAGCCCCGCCCCGATTTGGCTTGCCAAGCGAATTCGCTGGCTCTCACCCCCAGATAGACTGCCTGAGGCTCGCGCGAGTGTCAGATAGCCAAGGCCAACGTTCAAAAGAAAACTCAAGCGATCATCAATTTCTTTCAGAATTGACGCCGCAACCTTGTTTGCCTGGCTGCTGAGATTGTCGGGAATGGACTGGATCCATTCGTGTGCTTGGACAATTGACAATTCAGTCACCTCTGCTATGTGCAGGTTGGCTAACTTTACTGCCAATGCCTCTTGCTTCAGGCGATAACCATCGCAGATCTTGCACTTCCGATTTCCCTGATAGCGTTCGAATTCCTCTCTTACATAGTTCGAGTCCGTCTCCCGATAGCGTCGTTCCATGTTTGGAATTACTCCCTCAAAAGAGCGTTTCACATTGTACGAGCGCTTGTCGTCATAATACGTGAAATTGATCTCCTCGCCGTCCGACCCGTAAAGCACAAGATTCTTGAATTTCGTTGGCAGCATTGCCCACGGAGTGAATGCGTTGACGCCGTAGTGCTGCGCAAGCCCATCGATTGTTTGCTCGTGATACACCGAACTGGACTTGGCCCATGGCCGAATTGCTTCATATGCAAAGTTCTTTGTCGGGTCAGGGATAATGAGCTTTTCATCGAAAAAGACCTCTTTCCCGAGGCCGTCGCAGTCGGGGCAAGCACCATACGGTGCATTGAACGAGAACAGTCGAGGTTCGAGCTCATGAATCGTGAAGCCGGATACCGGACAGGAAAAGTTTTCGGAGAAAGTTATCGAATCCCGCCGTCCATCGCCTTCCACTGTCTCAGCGACCATTATTCCGTTGGCTTGATCCAAGGCGGTGCGAATTGAGTCGGCCAGCCGGTTGTTGATCCCGCTCTTGATGACGACACGGTCTACCAAAAGATCAATGTCATGACGCTTGTTCTTCTCTAGTTTGGGCGGGTCGTCGAGTTCGTACAAGATCCCGTCGACCTTCACGCGGAGGAAACCGTGCTTGCGAAATTCCTGAAATTCCTTCCGGTATTCGCCTTTTCTATCTCGGACTACCGGTGCGAGAAGATTCACGCGCGTTCCGTCTTTCAGTTTCAGGAGCTGCGCCGCCATGTCGGAAACTTGCTGTGCGGCAATAGGAAGTCCCGTCGCAGGTGAGTGCGGGGTTCCTGTTCGAGCGAAGAGAAGGCGCAGATAGTCGTAGATCTCGGTAATCGTTCCAACCGTCGAACGCGGATTGCGCGAGGTTGTCTTCTGTTCGATTGAGATTGCCGGCGACAGTCCAGATATCGAGTCGATATCTGGCTTTTCCATCATGTTCAAGAACTGTCGCGCATAGGCCGAGAGGCTCTCGACGTAACGCCGCTGGCCCTCGGCATAAATCGTGTCCATAGCAAGTGACGACTTGCCGGACCCGCTTATTCCTGTGAAAACGACCAGCTTGTTTCGTGGAATCTTGACATCGATAGATTTCAAATTGTGCTCACGAGCACCACGTACAGTTATGGAATCCAGTTCGTTCATAGAATGCCTATCGCTGGACGCGATGAATACCATATCTAAGTACTCTCGATAACTCGCAGATTAGAACAAAAAATGAATCGTCATATCTAATTGCGATAAACAGTTACACTCTCGATCGCAAGTGAAAGACCCCGCCTAGGAAAAATCCACAGAACGCAGCGACCCTAGGTCGAAAAGCGTATAGGTCCGGGCTACTTGAAGCCTGTTTTCACTTGCACTAACTCTTGCATTCGGCGTCTAGCTGTGATCGCATTCTTGGTTCTGGCTCCGTTGACTCCGCCAGAGTTGATACATCCAAGTCCGCAGACCGTACTGTCGCCGTGAGTAGATCTGGCTTTTACTGTGCGCCTGCTTTTTCATTCGAATTGCTCTTTTGCCCTTGTTCCCTCTCAACACACCGGAATGACAATGGAGATCGCCATATGCAGTCCGGTGTGCAATTGCGTGCTTGAATTATTCGACATCTCGGAACCATCCCGGTTCCCCTTCGCCGTGCCAGTCAATTTGGCGTCGCTCGCGCCTCGTCCCAGGAAACAGCCGTTCAGATAGCGCTTGTAAAACAGGGTAGTTGCCCCAATCGAAATGAACCATCATTAGAATTTCATCATTTGCACAACACCAATTTTTTTCAACCCAATTCATACTGAGCGACTTCGAATTTCAGGGTTCAACCGCCAAGAAATTTGGAGTATGATCTAATGCGCTAACATAAGGAGGGCACGATGTCAGGATCCGTAAACAAGGCAATAATCGTGGGGAATCTTGGGGTGGACCCGGAAATTCGATCGTTTCCTTCAGGACAAATCTACTGCGCTCTGAGAATTGCCACGTCTGAACGCTGGAAAGATAAAAACACGGATGAAAACAGGGAGAAAACCGAATGGCACAATGTTTCAATCTATAGTGAGCCGGTTGCGCGTTTTGCCGAGCAATATCTTCGAAAAGGATCAAAAGTTTACGTTGAAGGCAAAATTGAAACTCGTAAATGGCAAGACCAATCCGGCAACGATCGATACAGGACGGAGATCGCCGTAAGAGGATTTAGTGGAAATTTAACGTCGCTTGGCAGCACTGACGGCACGACCGGAAGTATCGGAGGTATCGGCAGAGAATCTGGGGCGGGTCAAGAACTCGGTCGCAACAATGCACCAGCAAATTTGATCAGGTCTGAGCCGGACATAGACGACGATATTCCATTCTGAATCAGATCCCGATTATCCTCGCTGTTCGTAACTGCAAATTCCCCGTTCGCGGCGGCGTGCGGCAGCGGAGGATCCCATCTCCTTGAAGAAAGTCCTGCGTGATATCTGCTCCGTGCTGGCGCTTGCAAACACACTTCATCACCGGTTGGAAAGGGGAACGGAATTTTTCAAAAGCGACTGCTCGGGTTCAGATTTTGGCGAGTCAAGAATATCATTGAGGGGCCAAAGCAAAACGAGATGGCTCTGAACTGGCGATATGACGACCCTAACTTTTCAGACCCCAACCCAAGATTGAGGGACCTAAATACCATAATGGCAAATAAGAATTTTGGCTCGTTTCGCATTCCGTGGGTATAGTGATACACCGGTTACTAGTTCGTTTTAGAGGTTGGCCAGCCAGATAGACGGCAAGCGGTTAGGATTGGATTTCGTAAATTGAAGCACTAACGACGGCGCGGCGCAAAAGGGTCGAAGCGACGCTTTGCACATGGACGCGCACGCCACCTGATTGCGGTAATGCTTTGCCTCGGGAGAGGATACACGAGAATACTGAGCGTGGCGGGATTGTGCCGAGCACGATGTATCGGTGCAATGTCGATCTGATGATCTAGGTTCTTTCTAGGAACCTCTGATTTAGAGGGGGTTGCCGGTTTTGGTTGCGAAAACTGCCCTTCCCGGCTGCGCCGGTCGGTTTTCGGCGGGGCGGAAGCCGCAAATGCGTGTTTTCGGGGCGAAATCGTCACCGTTTCGGCCCCGCAGAGCCGTTCCGGCAGATTCTGGACACACTTCTCCCCTGTCACGACAGGTGTGGCTGGGCAATTGTCAGGTTCGAGAAGTCCGGAAGCAGCGCAAGCCGCTGCACGTTCCTCTCCAGCCCTCGATGACAAATCATGTCGCAGCCGAACACCCGCTTGCGATCCGGAACGGATTCTCCACCCGTGCCCGCACCCTGGCCTTCACCGTCTCCGCGAGAGGGGCCTAGGTTGTGTACTCATTAGTTTTGATCCAGAGGCGGATGCAGGCAAGGGCGATTGCGGCGAGAAAGTTTCTTGCGAGCTTGTGATAGCGGGTCGCGATGCCTCGGAAGTGCTTGAGTTTGTTGAAGAAGCGTTCCACGAGGTTGCGTTGGCGGTAGAGGTCATGGGATACCGAGCGCTGCTCCCGGCGATCCCGTTGGGTCGGGATGTGGGGGCAAGAGCCGTGGTCGGCAATGAGCTTGAGGATGGTGCGGGCGTCATAGCCGCGGTCAGCGACGGTGTCCCGGGCCGGCTCAAGGCCGTCAAGGAGGGCCGGCACGGCAGCCTTGTCGGAGGCTTGGCCCGGGGTGATCACGAAGCGGCGCGGCAGGCCGCGACCGTCGACGACGACGTGGATTTTGGTGCTCAGCCCGCCTCGCGAGCGTCCGATGGCGTGGTCCGGACCCCCTTTTTTCCGCCCGCGGCGTGCTGGTGGGCGCGCACACCGAGGCGTCGAGGAGATGAAGAGATCCCGGCGAGCCCGCCGCCAGCGCCTCGAACAGGCGCTCCCACACCCCTTGCCTGGCCCAGCGGTTGCAGACTGTTGCATGCGGCCCGCAGCGTTGCGGAAGGTCGCGCCACGGCGTGCCGGTGCGCAGGATGTGAAAGATCCCGCCGGTCGTCCACCCGCGGAACGCCCCGCGGCTTGTCTGGCGGCAACGGCGAGATGATCGCCCATTCCGCATCCGTCAGATCGTGCCGGCCCTGCATCCTCAATCTCCCACTGTTTGGAAGATTGAATCGCATCAGCGCCGAAAAGAGAATCCCTTTTCCCTTTATGAGTACACGACCTAGCCGCGCTGCCCGGCGTCACCCCGGACTTGCTCCTCCTCGTCGTGCAGAAGCTGACCCGAAGGCGTCAGGTCACGACGCTGGCAGCCGCTCCTTCCAGATGGCGCGCTAGCCCCCGGGGGTCGGTGCCAATGAGACTGTGAAAGTGTTTCCCCGAGCCCGAACGGGGCGGACCTCTGAGCCGATGACGGAGATGCCGGCTGCCCGGGTTGCCGGAGCGACGTTGCCGGGAGGTGCCGTCCCGAAGCGAGTTGACGCTTGTTCCGCCCTGCATGGACGACGATGTGTCCGAACGCAATCCGGTGCGCGCGATCGGTGCGTTCGTCGGCACACTGGATCTGGAGGCGTTGGGTTTCCGGCACGCGGAAGAGCGCTGCGGGCAGCCAGCCGGGAGTTCCTTCTGCCATGCCGGGAGCTGTCGCTTCCGGAGGGCCGCCGGGTGGCTGTCGGCGGGACTTTTCCGAAGGCCAATGCGAATGCGGACAGCATCCATGCGAAGGCAAGTCCGGCAAAGGGTCTGAAGCGTCCGGAGCAAAGGATTGCCGCGTGTCGCAGGCCGTTGGACCAGGCGGATGCGGGATCGGAGGATGGAGCGGACAGCGCAGAGGATCCGGAACTGGCGGCGAAGATTGGGGATCTGGTGGAACGGCGCAAGCCGTCTTTGCGGGAAAGCTTGCAGGCAAGCGGGGAGCGTCGGATGTCGGAGGCCGATCCTGATGCGCGGGCGCTGAAGAAGTCCAGCAGGACCGTGGGCGGCTGCAACGGCCAGATCGCGGCGGAGGACCGATGCAAGCCGATTGTCGCGGAGGATGTCGTGCAGGACGGCAATGAAGCCGGCCAGCTGGAGCCGATGATGACGAAGGCCGGCGAAGCCCTGGGCGCCGAGCGATTGACCGGTCTGGCGGGTTCCGGTCGCTTCAGCGGCAAACCGTTGAAGATCCGCGAAGACAGGGGCTTGCACGCATGCGTCCCGATACCGAGACATCCGCCCCGAAGGGACAAGGGCGACGTCATGCGATTTGGCGGAGACGACGATTTCCGTTGCGATGCCCGGAATGACACGCATGCTTGCCCGGCCGGTCAGCGGCTGACCCGAAGGGGATCGCCCCGCACAAGGGAGGGCAAGCGGTGTTTCGGACATGGTTCGGTGGCAGCGGTTTGCCGGGATTGCTCGCTGAGGGACCGATGCCTGACAAAGTCGCAGCCGAGGCGGCGATTGGACCGCTGGGAGCATGAGGACGCGATCGGCCGGCATCGCGGGAAGATGAGCGCCGGCGCACCCTGGATGCGCCAAAGAGCTGCGCTCGTCGGGCATCCTTTCGGCACCGTCAAGCGATGGGCGGGAATGGACCGTTTCCCGATGCGCGGACTCGAAAAGCGCCGCGGCGAGTTCAGCCTGATGACACTGGGGCATGACTTCAAGCGGGTGATGAACGAGTTGGGCGCGGCGGCCTTCAGGGAGCATTGCCTCCAAAAGCGGCAGACCGGGATGATTGGCGCGCAGCATTGCTCCGGGAGCCGTGTTTTCCCGTCATTCAGCGCGGCTTCAGGGTGGAGATGCCGTGTCGGCTCCTGCGAAGGGGCCCATGTGCCAAATGTCCGGCTCCTTGGCGGTGACCGGTCCGATCCGGACACGGACACCGCCGTCAGGAACAATGAAAAACCGTCCGTGAAAAGCTGATGCTTTCACAGTCTCCAATGCGCGGCTTCATCCCGAAACGCCGCCGGTTCCCCTTCCTCGTCCGGTGCATCTCCGGACCGCGGGCGTTGCTCCTGTTCCCGGTCAACGACGGTGCCGAGATGATGGTGGCGTCAACGATGCCACCCTTCTTCAGCAGGACTCCCAGCTCGGCTAGATGATCCTTGATCTCCTTGAACAGCAGGCGCGCTAGCCAGCGGCGGAAGTCAGGGTCGTCGTCTCGTCCGGCACCTTCTCCGGACTCACCCCGGCAAGGCGCAGACGCTCTCGGCCTTGCAAGCAGGTCCTCCATCGCTGGGTCGCTCAGGTTGCAGAACGGCTGAACGCAGTGCACGCGCCGCATCACCGGCAGCGGATGCATCGGCGCAATGCGAGCCTCCAGTCGCGCCCAGGGGATCGGCCGTCCATCCGCTCCGGAAAGATCTCGCGGCGCGTCTTGCGGTGATGTTCAAAGCTTGCAAAGGTCAATTGTCGAAGGCGCTGCATGTCGTCATCCCCCGAAAAAGGCACGGCGCAAAATGGCAGGCACGCCCCGGATGCGCAATGACACGCCCAAAATCAGGCTGTATTCAGAGGTTCCCTAGTGGCGCTCACTGTCGGATCGATAACTCAAGTGTTGACCCGACCGCACGACGATCTGCCGGTTCCGCAGGTTACTTGTGCATGCGGTCTTGACGTGGCGCTTCTGTCGAAGACACGGCATGAAGGTCAAGCGCGTGCCCAGTGGCGATTATCGACGCAACCATCATACAGAGCACGGCATGTCTGGACGCCCGTTGGGCTGAGGAAGGGCGGTCGCCACCGCTTCGGTTGCAAGGGGTTTGCGCACACTGACAAAGAAAGCTTCGCTGAACGGGTTCTAGTGCACTCTGCCAGCAAGGACACGCGGCGTCGCTCTTCCCGATCTTGGTGGCTAGCCAGATCGTGTAGTTACGACCTGAGTGCCGGAGTTTGTTCCGAACCCTGCCCGATGCACCACAATCGGGGGCTGAAACCGCAACTTTGGGCACCAAAACCGTGTCCGGAAGGCGAAACTCAGAGAAAAACGCCTGCTTTCATAACAGTCTTATTCATGCGTCATCGTGCTACCGTGCCCCTCTTCAGCGGTAGATCGGGCTGGGGTGGTCAAGCTCTTGAATCTGGTCTTCTCACTGGTCGGCAGCACCGTGGCTCGGTCTAGCGAATTGATTTATAGGCCGACTATGTCGAGCAGCCTTTTGGCGAAGGCGGGGCGCCGAAAAGCTTCGACTGCTTTCGAAGATGCGGCATCAGGCCGTGCGCTCGCAGATTTTCTATATGGTCGAAGCAGCGAGGCCCACCGTCTTGGCAATCGCCGGGGTGTCTGGTCCCTAGTTGTTGAGCAAGACAATGTGTGTCTTTCATGCTTGCTTTTGCGGTTGGGTTCCTGTCGCGGCGATTCGCTGCAACAAGCGCCGACGATCTTCGGATAACACCGTGAATGATACACCTAGGCACATATATTCTCCTTCTCTGCATAGTTGCCAGGAAAGGCATATCTGTCGGGGTAATAAGACAAAAAGTCCGCTCGGCATCTTTACATCTCGATGAGAGCGCAGCACTGTCGGCACGAGATCGTTGACTGCAAGCAGCGGATGTAAAAACGCAAAGGCAACACTGAATTACATTGGCAAGCGTTGCCACGCAACAAAGGGCAGTCTGTTTGCAACACAACCCTCGGAGGCAGTTGGTTTACATTGATGTTGCGATTTGATATGGCTGACACCACAATATTTTGAGTGGCTAACTTCGAAAGCAGGGTATGGACGACGATACAAACGACAACGGAATCGGGTTTGAAAAGCGGCCCGGCGGGCTAGGTTTTAGCGGAAGTTCCGTCTCAATTGTTAGCGAGTTGAAGTCCTCTTATCTAGATTACGCAATGAGTGTGATCGTTTCGAGAGCGCTCCCGGATTTGCGCGATGGTCTCAAGCCAGTGCATCGGCGCATCCTTTATTCAATGCTGGAGTCCGGCAACTCGCATGACAAACCATATCGCAAATCCGCACGGCCCGTAGGGGAAGTCATGGGGAAATATCATCCGCATGGAGACGGCGCGATCTACGATGCTCTGGCACGGATGGCCCAAGACTTTTCCATGTCCCTACCCTTGCTCGACGGGCAGGGGAATTTCGGGTCTATGGACGGCGACAATCCGGCAGCGATGCGCTACACGGAAGTTCGAATGGCGAAGCCTGCCCAAATGCTTCTCGTCGATATCAATAAAGACACAGTTGACTTCTTCGATAATTACGATGGGAAGGACAAGGAGCCATCAGTTCTACCTGCACGATTTCCGAACATACTCGTCAATGGAGCGGGTGGCATTGCTGTGGGTATGGCCACCAACATTCCACCGCATAACTTGGGTGAGGTGATCGACGCCACGCTAGCCATGATCAAGGATCCAGATATCTCGATTGAGCACCTGATGGAATTCCTTAAAGCACCGGATTTTCCAACAGGTGGCGTCATCCAAGGTGTGACAGGTGCAAGGAAAGCCTATCTGACGGGAAAGGGCACAGTGGTTGTTCGCGCACGAACGCGAATTGAGGAAATCCGCAAAGATCGTTTTGCCGTTATCGTCGAGGAAATCCCATATCAAGTGAACAAGTCTGTGTTGGTCGAGAAGATCGCGACGGTAGCTCAAGAAAAGGTCAAGGGAATCGCGCATGTCCAAGACGAATCGGACCGCTCTGGAGTCAGGATAGTAATCGAAGTAAAAAGGGACGCGACGCCAGGGATCGTTCTGAACCAGCTTTGGCGACATACTCAGCTCGAGACCTCTTTCTCGTGCAACATGCTAGCCTTGAACGGTGGCCGCCCCGAATTGATGAAGCTTTCAAGGCTCTTGAGGTCTTTCATTGAATTCAGAGAGGACGTCGTTGCTCGACGGACGGCTGATCTACTGAGGCGTGCTAGGGCGCGAAGTCATATTCTATGCGGACTAGCTGTCGCGGTATCCAACGTTGATGAAGTGGTTAGCATAATTCGCGCGTCTCCACAGCCTGCCGCGGCAAAGCAACATTTGATGGAGCGTGAGTGGCCTGCACTGGAAATTGCAGAATATATCCGCTTGATAGACGACCCTGCCCAGCTTGTGTCGGAAGCGGGCACCTACAAGCTGACAGAAGTCCAGGCGCGGGCCATACTCGATCTGCGACTTCAGCGCCTCACTGGCATGGGAGTCAAAGAGAACACTGATGAACTCAGGGCATTGGCGTCCGATATCAGAGAATACTTAATGATTCTCAGTTCAGCCGAGAGAATTAAAGAAATCATTGCGGAAGAACTACGTGAAGTCAAAGAGGAATTCTCCATTCCTCGTAGGACCTTGATTGACAAGAACAGCGACATTCTCGAGGACGAAGACTTCATTGAAAGTGAAGACATGGTGGTGACCATTACAAGGAGTGGGTACATCAAGCGCACTCCCCTGACCGAGTTCAGGTTGCAGCGCAGAGGCGGCAAAGGATCTTCTGGCATGGCGACCAAGGAGGAAGACGTTGTGACCTCGCTGTATGTCGTGAACTCCCGGGATTCACTGGTGTTCTTCACAACTGATGGAAAGGCATACAAGCTTAAGACTTGGAAACTTCCAAAAGGTGGGCGTGCGACCAAAGGCAAGGCAATCGTCAACATGCTTGAAGTGCCGCTTGGTGTTTCAGTGGATGTTGTGCTCCCTGTTCGAATCCCAGAAGACGATTGGTTGAACCATCAGATTGTGTTTGCGACCTCTCATGGAAAAGTGAGGCGGTCTTCCTTGGAAGACTTCATGAGAATCAATCGAAATGGAAAGATCGCAATGAAGGTTCCGCAAGGCGAGCGGATCGTTGGCGCTCGTATATGCAAGCATGGAGACAACGTTATGCTTGCGTCGGCTTCCGGTCAGGTTATTCGCTTTTCTGCAACGGACAATGAATTGCGGATCATCAAATCACGAGCTTCCACTGGTGTCCGAGCAATTCAGTTAAAGCCCGGAGATTGGGTCGTGTCCGTTGCGGTCGTCAAGCACTTCGACGCTTCACCGCGCGAATGCAATGAGTATCTGAAACTGCGACAAGCAGATGAAGATTCAACCCAACTGGAAGATATAGAGCGGCTTGCACGGTTGCCCGAGCAATCAATGACAGAGAAACGATTTCTCGAGATGCGCCAAGCTGAGGAACTACTCTTGACCATTTCCGAAACCGGGGCAGGCAAAATTTCGTCTGTCCACAACTATCCAATCCGCCGAAGAGGAGGGAGGGGGGTACAGGGACTCAAGGGCGGTGGAATAATCGCATTTCTTAAGGTTGGAGCCACCAATCAGGTCATGCTCACGACGAACACTGGCCAATCACTGCGATGTGACGTCTCTGATATCTCATTTCAACGTCGCACGGCTGGTGGAGTGAGAGTGCTGAATACCGCGCTAGATGAAAAGGTCGTTTCTGTTGCTCGAATCGAGAGGATTGAAGAAGAAAACGGATTTGAAATCGATGCACCGACGGATGAAAGCAAACCAAGCACTACACTCGACTAGCGAGCAGCGATTTTTCAGTCGCCGACGACAAGGCGAGACCTAACCGCAACAAAATTGGACTTGTTAGGATGTGGCATGTATCCTGACACTACGAGTGAAGGGAAGTTATGCCAAAAAGAGATTTTTTGAAGGAAGTATATGGAGACGTAGACGATATCGGGCAGTTTTACGACGATTGGGCAAGCACTTATGATAAATCTGTTCTTTCGGAAGGCTATATTACACCCAAGCGATGCGCGATAGCACTATCCAGTATTGTACCGAATCAACAAGCTCCAATTCTTGACTTTGGATGTGGCACTGGAATTTTCGGTCAAGTCTTGGCAAGCGAAGGTTTCTTGACCATCGACGGATGCGATATCTCCAAGGCGATGATCGAGGAAGCAAAAGCCAAGCAAATTTACCGTCGCGTATGGGTTTGTGGAAAGGATGGTATACTGCCTTGCCCTAAAGGGGAGTACATGCACATCACTGCTGTCGGCGTGATCAGCGTCGGTGCCGCTGGAATTGAAGTGCTTGATACATTGATCGATGTATTGCCGGAATCGGGAACGCTCACGCTTTCACTGAACGATCACACCTTGACGAGAGCGGAATACTTGATGCGAATCAACGAGTACGTGGATGCCGGAGGAGCAGAAATCCTTTTCAAGGAACACGGCGCGCATTTGCCGGGAATTGGTCTTGGATCCACCGTCTTTGTGCTCAAAAAACGTTAAATGCATATAGAGCGCTTCGCTCCATCACCTACTGGCGATCTCCATTTGGGGCATGCTTTTTCGGCGATTACAGCTTGGAATGCAGCCAGCCGCGCAGGCGGTCATCTGGTACTCCGCATCGAAGATATTGATCGCGAACGCTCGAGACCAGAATACGAGCGAGCAATAATAGAGGATCTTCGATGGCTGGGCATCACGTGGAAACCTCCAATTGCGAGACAGTCTGAGCGAATTGGTCTCTATGAAGGTGCGCTAGCCAAGTTAACTGCGCTAGGCCTTTGCTATCCTTGTTGCTGCACGCGGCGAGACATTCGGCAAGCTCTTGCTGCCCCACATGGGACAAGCAACAATGACGACCCGATACCATCGGAGCCTCGTTGCACCTCGGTTTATCCTGGGACATGTCGCAGTCGATTAATGAGCAGTAGAACCGATAAGGATGCCATACGGCTGAACATAAAACGCGCACTCGAGTATTTGGGCAAACAACGCAGAATTCACGGAATTTCGTTTGACGAGATTGGCGCCACCTTCAAGGGCAACCACCAGCTCGATCCTGAATGGCTGCTCAGTTCGGCAGGGGATGTCGTGCTTGCCCGCAAGGACGTTGGAACGTCCTACCATTTGGCCGTTGTTGTAGACGATGCTGACCAGCAAGTCACGCACGTGACCCGCGGTGAAGACATTTTTGACTTCACTCAAGTTCACAGGTTGCTACAGGAGCTTTTGGAACTCCCGGTTCCCATGTGGAATCATCATCGGATTATCAGTGATTCCGCTGGACGCAGGCTAGCTAAGCGGGACCATGCGCGATCACTGAGAACATATCGCGCTTCTGGATGTGACCCGGGCAGCATTCTTGCTATAATTCAGGATTGCTTATAATTAGTTCCCGTGATCAGCGTGTGCGGCACTTTGCCTTGGCATTTGCAACTGTTGATCAAGGGCAATCGCTTTTCAATCTCCCGCCTCGGCGAAGCTGGCGCGGTTGGCCGCATTGAGCGGCCGACGGACAGCCTGAAGTCAAGACGCACCGTCAGCGCTTGTCTACCGCTTTCATGAAAAAAATCTATCGGTCTCTCCCTCAATCGAATGTCATGACAAGCACTTGCAGCCCTTCGGCGCGACATGTCCAAGACCGGAGGAGACGTTTCGTAACAGTCTTCGGAATTTTCAAAAACGGTTACCCTGAACTGTTAATGCTTGATTTTCCAGCGAACGTCTATGTATCAGCTTTTGGCATCTTTCAGATTACCGTAAAAAAGCAACTTCGGTGCCCAGTGTGGCAGGCGTTTCCTGTTTGATCGACAATTAGCAGCAGGCAGTCTCGGTCACAATCAACTCTCAGTTCAATTAAGCTCTGTCGATTGCCGCTCGTCTCACCCTTTTTCCAGTAATCTTGTCTAGACCTTGACCAGTAAGTTACTTCGTTTGAATCCAAGGTAATTCTGATGGCTTTTTTGTTCATCCAAGCCAGCATAAGCACTTCAGTCGTGAGGTGGTCCTGTGCAATCGCTGGGATAAGACCCTCAGTGTTAAACTTCAGCGACGATATGTCAAATTCCCTTGCAGCTACACTTTTCAAAGATACTCTCCAAGTTTATCAACTGTTCCGAAGGGCTTTTGGACATGACTTTCGATGAAGACCTAATTCGGCTGTATTCTCAACAAATACTAGCTCTTGCGTCGGACATTCCCCTAACGGAGCGCCTTTCAGACCCTGATGGGACAGCCAAGGCTCGATCACCGCTCTGCGGCTCCACGGTGACGGTAGACTTAAATTTAAAGAATGGAAAGATTAGTCAGTTCGGCCAAGATGTAAAGGCATGTGCACTTGGGCAAGCCGCAGCATCTGTTGTGGGATCAAATGCAGTCGGAAGAACTCGCCAAGAAATCGAGAACGCTTTTCATCAACTCCGCGCAATGTTGAAAGATAATGGCGAACCACCAGCAACCCCCTTTGAAAAACTGTCAGTTCTTCTGCCGGCCCGTCAATACAAGAACAGGCATGCGTCGATTTTGCTGTCCTTAGAGGCAACATTGTTTGCGTTTCACCAAGCTGAGACCGCAACTATAAATTGACACCCCCGTCGTCGTTCGAGCAAAACCGATTTGCCGATGCAACAGAAGAAGCAACAGCTTCGAAACGCACAAGCCAACCTATCTGGTTTGCCATTCGTTGCACTGGAAACAGCGCAATCAATTGTACAAGCCATGGGAACCAACGACACCTTGATTTCAGGAGTTCCCAGCGAAGAACAACACCACAAGCATTTAACAGCAATGGACGTCACCCCAAATGTCGTGAAAAAGCAATTCAGGATATCGCATTATAAACTGTTGTGAAAGGCGGCGTTTTTCTCTGCATTTCACCTTTCGGAGCCGGTTATTTGCCTGGGCAATTGCTAACGTCATGAAAAATTCATCGAACTCTCCTTCGATTAATTTAAAACAACTACTTATAAACCTAACGCAACATGTTCCGTAGCCAAGTGGCAACATTAATGTTGTGCCTTCTAGAGCGTTGAGTAAACAGAAAAGACAGTTGATTCAGTTGAGCAGACGTGGCCGCTTGTTGATCGTTCCGAAGGACAACATGTGGACACATATTAATTTGTGTTGGAGAAGGATAACACGATGCTAAGGAACCTCTGATTTGGAGAGTTTTTCTGGTTATGGTTGCGGAAACCGCCCTTCCCGGTTGCACCGGTCGGTTTTCGGCGGTCCGGAAGCCGCAAATGCGCGTTTTCGGGGCTGAACCGGCGGCGGTTCAGCCCCCGCAGGGCCGGTCCGGCAAATTCCGGACACACTGATCCCTTGTCACGACAGATGCGCCTGGGCAATCATCAGGTTCGAGAACCCCAAAAGCAGCGCAAGCCGCTACACGTTCCTCTCCAGACCCCGATACCGAACCATGTCGCAGCCGAACACCCGCTCGCGACCCGGAACGGATGCTCCACCCGCACCCGGGCCTTCGCCTTCCCGCGGTGCTGCCCGGGCCAGCGTCCGGCGCTGGCCCGGGGGCATGGCAATCTGCCACGACACATCGCGATGCACGTGCTTCGCGCGCTTGCCGATCCTGCGGTATCCAGAGTCACCTCAGACTTGCTCCTCCTCGCCGTGCAGAAGCCGACCCGAAGGCGTCAGGTCGTGAACGTTCGCGGCCGTTCCCTCCGGATGGTGCACCAGACTCCGGGGGTCGGTGCCGATGTGCAGCTTCATCCCGAAATGCCACCGGTTCCCCTTCCTGGTCCGGTGCATCTCCGGGTCGCGGGCGTTGCTCTCGTTCCCGATCGACGATGGCGCCGAGATGATGGTGACGTCAACGATGCCGCCCTTCTTCAGCAGCCCCCCCCGCCCGCTCGGCCAGGTGATCCCTGATATCCCGAAACAGAAGGTGCGCCAGTCCGCGGCGCTCCAGTCGGTGGCGGAAGTCGGGAATGAAGAATTTCGTGTTCTAGCACAGTGGGACCCACATTCAGATCATGCAAATCGCATCAATTAGTGGGTCACGCCACGGATCTCTCCAAAATTGCAAGTTTTAAGTGCAATGAAGGCCTCTTTGCATCTCAATTGAAGTCACTATTTTTGATCCGATGGCTCGGCGGCGGGAATATTAAGCGATGTATCTGAATCTAAAATGGACTCCCATTCCGTTTCGTTGATTATTGCAACGCCCAGCTTTTTGGCCGAGTTCGCTTTTGAACTCTCCGTGGTTGTGGACACAAGATAATCCAAGCGACTTGAAACTGAGCTCACAATTCTGGCCCCTAGAGCCTCCGCACGCGCTTTAGCTTCGGCGCGAGTCATCCTGTCCAGTTTTCCGGTGAAAAGCACTGTCTTCCCCGAAAGTTGGCTATTGAAAACGGCCTGCGCTGGTCTCGCCTTAATTTTTAGAAGTTGCACCAATTTGGCAATTGCATCCCGTGTTTTAGGTTGGGCGAAGGTCTCCACGAGCGATGCAGCAATTTTTTTTCCAATGCCCTCGATTGCGATTAGCTGGTCCCATGCGGGCCCCTCCTGTTTTCGGGCTAGCTTGATTTCCTCTTCAAGCGTTTTCCACTCGAGGTAGTGGCGCGCAAGTCGTTCAGCGACACCTTTGCCAACATGGGGAATTCCAAGTGAAAAAATTAATCGATCTAGGGTTACACACTTCCGAGAGTCAATTTCGTCAAACAACCCTTCGGCCGATTTATCGCCCCATCCTTCCCAAGCGGCCAAGCGATCTGGGCCATCGCCTAACTTGTTCCGTAAATCAAAAATGTCAGCGGGTTCAAAAATGTACTCCATCGCATAGAATTTCTCGATGATCGTTTCGCCCAAGCCCTCGATATTGAAGGCATCTCTCGACACGAAGTGTTTCAAGTTTTCGATTGCTTGCGCGGGGCAAATGAGTTTTCCTGTGCACCTTCGAACCGCCGCCCCCTCCGGACGTATGGCTTCCGAGCCACATCGCGGGCATTCGACTGGAAACTGAAATCTGTCTGCTCCGGGCTTTCTGAATGAAACGTCAACGTCGGCGATCTTCGGGATGACATCGCCTGCGCGATACACTTCGACTCGATCTCCTACACGCAGGTCTTTGCCGCCAAAGATCTCGGTGCCGTCAGCTTTCTTTCCTGCGATGAAGTCTTCGTTGTGCAAGGTGGCGTTGGAAACCTCCACGCCTCCGACCTTTACTGGTTTCAGACGCGCAACAGGAGAGAGCGCCCCAGTTCGTCCAACTTGAATCTCGATTGCTTGGAGAATCGTCCAAGCGGATTCAGGTGGAAGTTTGTAAGCAATTGCCCAACGTGGCGCTGTCGAGCTGCTTCCAAGCCGATCATGCAAAGCAAGTTCGTTGACCTTGTAGACTATTCCGTCAATATCGTAGTCAAGCGTGCCCCGACTTTGCAAAACACGCTTGTAGTAGGCAGCCATCTCGTCGGGATTCTTGCAGATTTCCACCAGCGGATTGATTATGAACCCCATTTGACCAAGCCTTTCAACAGCGTCAAAATGGGTTGTTGAAAGGGATTCGGACATCTTCCCCAAACCGTGTACATAGAAATCAAGAGGCCGCTTTCTCGTCTCGACACTGTCGATCTGCCTAAGTGCGCCGGCCGCAGCGTTTCGTGGGTTCACGAAATGGTCCCCTCGTGCCTTTGCTTTCTCTAGTGCCACTTGCAACTTACAGACCCCATGCTCGGCGGCGTTCACAGCCTTGACCCTGTCCTTGCATTTCCGCTCCAACCTAACAATGGATCGTCCTCTACTCTTCAGCAACTTTTTCGCTTTCTTAAGTGCTGAAAACTTGGGCGCTTGCCCGTCCGCGCTACTCGGCAATTCTGGTTTCACCGCATTTGCGCTAGGCGCATTGTCCAGTTCGTGCACAAGAACTTCTTGCGCGGTCTTAGCGTCCGAGAGTTTTATTTTTGCAACGTCAAAATCTTGCTGCGCGTCGTCATTCTTCTCTCGCGCACGGCTCAACCTATCTTTCGCCTTTTTGAGCCGGTTCTCGATCTGCCTGATTCGTTCGTCCGCCAAACGTTTGTTTAGGTGGACGAAATCGTTGTGACCCATGTACACCTCGCCGCGAATCTCCATGAACTTTGGCGCATTGACTAGCGTGTGCGGAATCTGGTTAATGGTGCGAGCGTTTTTGGTAACGACCTCGCCCGTCACGCCGTCTCCCCTCGTGGCTGCCTGAACAAGCCGCCCATCCTCGTAGGTTAAAGAAAGCGAAAGTCCATCAATCTTGGGCTCGGCGGTATAGTGGATTGACTTGTTCTCGTCGAAGCCGAGAAATCGTCTGATGCGTGCGTCGAATTCGCAAATATCCTCTTGGTTGAATGCATTGTCCAAGGAAAGCATTGGCTGTGCATGCTGGGCTTTCGCAAATCCTTTTGCAGGAGTGGAACCAACTTGACCTGTTATTGAATCTGATAGTTTCAGGTATGGAAACCGTTCCTCAATTGCTTGAAGGTATCTCTGGAGAATATCAAATGTAAAATCAAAGAGTTGAGGGGAATCGCTCTCGAAGTATGCAATTTTTGCAGCCTTGAGGTTCTCATTTAGCTTTGTGATAGCTAGTTCAAGCTCTGCAATCTGAAAATATTCTAGCAACTCCGTTGCGGTCGCCCGCAATCTATCCTTTTCCAGTTCTGTGGGTGCATATGAATCTGACTGTGGGGAACTGTGGGCAACAGAAGAACGATTTAAAAGGTCGTCAATAGACTTTTGCGAGTGGGCAGGCAGGTGTTCAGGGTTTTCCGCTTCAATTTTGGCGGCAGAACTGAGAACCTCTAGAAGCCATCCTTGCGCAAGCCTAGGTTCTTGACTCCAGTCAAATCGGCTCACAGTTGTTACGGACTTCAATTTGGCAATTTGTTGACTCAACTTGTCAATTACGCTATTTTTGATTGCATCCTTCGAGTTGGCCCCGAGATCGACTAGGTTCTCAGCCGTCAGTTTAAGTTTTTGGGATCTCCAATTTGCCATAGAGCTTGGGCCGCTGGTGCGGACATCCTGTGTTTGGCTAAGCAGTCTCTTGACTTCGGATTCTATGCTGTGGAGTGCCTCCTGCAGTTCGCCTGTTGCCTGTTCGGATCTCACAGAAATGGCTTCATAAGACCGCGAGTCTTCGATCATTGCCGAACCTTTGCAAATTTAAAGCAGAGTCTGGACGAATCCATGCAACCAAACTCGGTTGATTGCAAATTAGTTTTGGATATTCCATATTAACCAAAAGGGTGTCTGGCACCCGACCATTTTCACTGCGAGCGCAATGCGCTGAGTTGTGCGCTATTTGATTTTTTCGGAATGCCAAAACGATGACTCCCACTTCCGAACTTTCCGTGAATTCTCTTGGATTCGAGAAAAAAGCATCTGAGACGCGCGTAGTTGTCGCAATGTCCGGTGGAGTCGACAGTTCGGTTGTAGCCGCCATGCTATCTGAGGAGGGCTATGAAGTTATAGGCATCACCCTTCAACTTTACGATCATGGGACCATGCTGGAGAAAAAGGGAGCGTGCTGCGCTGGCCGAGACATCCGCGATGCACGCCGGGTCGCTGAGAGTTTTAATTTTCCACACTACGTTCTCGATTATGAAAATTTCTTTCGAGGAAGCGTCATGGATGAGTTTGCGGACAGCTACCTTTCCGGAACCACTCCGATTCCTTGCATTCGCTGCAACGAACGGGTTAAATTCAAGGAACTTCTTGAAACTGCGAAGGATCTTGGCGCCGACTGTTTAGCTACGGGACATTATATACAAAGAAAGTCTGGCGCCGAAGGCTTGGAACTGCATCGAGCAGCCGACCTTCACCGGGATCAGTCATATTTCCTGTTCAGCACTACCCGAGAACAACTTGAATTCCTGAGATTTCCGCTCGGCCACCTGAAGTGCAAGTCATGCACCCGCGCACTTGCTGCTAAATATGATCTTTCAGTGGCTGATAAACCCGACAGCCAGGATATTTGCTTCGTACCGCAAGGGAAGTATTTTGACGTCATTGAGAAACTTCGTCCAAACGCCGGGGAGCCTGGCGAAATCGTCGACCTGAACGGAAACGTGCTTGGGCACCACTGGGGAGTAATTCATTTTACTGTTGGCCAACGAAAAGGGCTTGGCATCGGCGGACTGACAGAACCGTTGTATGTCGTCAAGCTCGATGCGAAAGCCAAGCGGGTGATTGTGGGCCCCAGACGTGCCTTGGAATGCACGACAGTTTGCGTTCGAGAAATAAACTGGTTGGGGAGCCGACCTTTCGGATCAAAGAACAAATGGCCAGCAAGGGTGAAGATTCGGTCGACAAGACCTGCTTGTGCAGGAGTTGTCCTGCCAAAAGGGAATGGCTTTGCTGAGGTTCTGTTGGACACGCCAGAAATTGGAGTTTCGCCCGGACAGGCTTGTGTCTTTTACGCGCAGGAAAATGAGCAGGTTCTAGGTGGCGGATGGATTTGGAGCGGACATGAATTTTAATAGAAGATACAGCTAAATGCCAGTGCTCCAACAGCCATCAAACATTGCGCCGAACCTCAAATCCGTTCCTCTGCTAGCACCCCGCCAATAGAGCCGGGCTAGAACGGTCTAAGCGAGCAAGCAACCTCAGGATCGATTAACTAACAGATATCGATGCAAACACTGAGAGGTAGGGAAATGCTTACAAATATACTCGAACATGTAGACAACGACCTTCCATCAGCCATCGACCGACTTAAGGAATTCATCAGGATTAAGTCGATTTCCACGGACCCAGCCTTTGCGAATGACTGTCGCAAAGCTGCGGAGTGGATTGCAGCAGATCTTCGCTCAATTGGGTTCCAAGCAAAAATCTGTCCCACACCCGGTCATCCAATAGTTGTTGCGCACAGCCCACCGGCAGAAAAGCAATACCTATTTTACGGTCACTATGACGTTCAACCGGTCGACCCGATTGGCTTGTGGACTCAAGATCCTTTCGAGCCAATCGTTGAAGAGACCTCGAAAGGTAAGGTGATTCGCGGTCGTGGAGCATCAGATGACAAAGGGCAATTGATGACATTTGTCGAAGCGTGCCGAGCTTGGAAAGCCGTTGAAGGCAAACTTCCCGACGGGCTGTTAATTCTTCTTGAAGGCGAGGAAGAATCGGGATCCCCTTCGCTAGTTCCTTTCCTCAAAGCCAATTCCACCGAGCTCTCCTGCGACCTCGCATTAATCTGCGACACCGGGCTTTTTGGCAACGACACTCCTGCAATTGTCACGACATTGCGGGGTCTGCTAGCGGAAGAGTTCATTATTACCGGGCCCGACAGAGATCTGCATTCCGGGATGTATGGTGGAATTGGAATGAACCCGATACGCGTGGCAACGAAAATCATCGCGGGACTTCACGACTCGGTCGGAAGAATCACCATTCCGGGTTTTTACGAAGGTGTTCAGGAGCTGACAGCCGAGAACCGAGAGCAATGGAACACACTAACGTTTGACCATTCTGCATTTCTCGGGGACGTAGGGCTTTCCATGCCAGCAGGAGAAGTTAATCGGACTCCGCTTGAACAAATGTGGTCACGCCCCACATGCGATGTAAATGGGATAAGGGGAGGTTACTCAGGCAACGGATTCAAGACAGTGCTTCCATCTAAGGCAACTGTCAAATTGAGTTTCCGGCTTGTCGGTCAACAGGATCCCGTAGCGATTCAAGAGAACTTTCGTGCCTATGTGCGGAGATGCCTGCCGGAAGATTGCTCGGTAGAGTTCACCGACCACTCAATGGGTCCTAGCTCCCGCATGAGCACCGATCACTCAGTATTTGCACTTGCGCAAGCTGCACTAACCGATGAATGGAAGAAGCCAGCCGTCTACATTGGGTGCGGCGGATCTATCCCGATTGTCGCCTACTTCCAGACGATACTGGGAATGGACTCCTTGCTCGTTGGTTTTGGCAGGGACGACGATCACATCCATTCTCCGAACGAAAAGTACAATGTCGAGTGCTTTCACAAGGGAATCCGCAGTTGGGCGAGAATCCTTTCGACGCTGTAGTTTGCCTCGATGACATTTAGTGGGGATCCAATGCTTGGCATAACGAAAAAAAACATTTGCAGTGTCTTGAATGTTGTTAATTTAACTTGAGGTCAAGACATGCACTTTGTAACCATATACAGGTGCAGGTAAATGTGAGTAGCGATTAGGCGACATTTCACAACTGGGTTGCAAATATTCTGTCGCGCTTCCACAATGTCCGGTCATCCGTCATGCAAAGTGCAAACTTGGTACCCTTACCGCCCCTCGAAAACCGGGGCGCGTTTCTCGACAAAGGCCAGCACACCTTCTCTGAAATCTCGAGTCTTTCCCGCTTCACCCTGAAGTTTGGCCTCAAGTTCAATTTGTGAAGTGAACGGTTTTTCAAAACTTTTCCTAATCAGCATCTTGGTTCGCCTGTAAGCCTCGGTCGGCCCGCTCGCCAACTCCCGTGCCCGTCCGGTCCACCGCGATTCGAACTCTTCGTCTGGAACGGCTTCCCAGATCATGCCCCAAGCGCTTGCCTGCGCAGCTGTAATTCTCTCTGCAAACAAGGTGGCTCCCATAGCCTTTGCCATTCCAACGCTTCTTGGAAGCGTCCAGGTTCCACCGGCATCTGGCACCAATCCGATCTTGGAGAATGCCTGCATAAAGAAGGCGCTCTCTGCTGCAATGACCACATCTGCGGCTAAGGCAAGATTGGCTCCTGCCCCTGCGGCGACGCCGTTGACCGCGGAAATAGTTGGAATCGGAGACTCGGCTATCGCGAGCAGCATGGGAAAGTACTCGTCGCGTAGAGTGCGCTCCAAATCGGCGTCGGCCGCATTGACTCCGTCTCCCAAATCTTGACCCGAACAAAAGGCTGTACCATTTCCCGTGATGACAAGCACTCTCGCCGATTCGGATAAAGCTTTTACTGCGTGGGCGATTTCCCCTCTCATCTGAGTGTTCAATGCGTTCATGATGTGCGGTCGATTAAGCGTAAGGAGCGCCACTCCTTCGCTGACCATCAAGGTGATTGTCTCATAGCTCACTGATTTCACCATTGCCCTAGGCTCCTCGCCTGCGTTGCCACTTGTTGAAAGGGAATTTAGCAAGTCGCCATTAATAGTCAGGTTAGCCCGATCAAATCCGCATTGTTGATAGGAACTGCAGTTTAGCCGGATGATTCCTGATCTGAATTCTTCCCACGATTCAAGTCTAATAGAATTTTTAACTCCCGTTTTTCTTCTCTTGACAGGGAGGCCTGCCGAACGTTCAATCCCTTCCTTCTACGCTTGATGTATAGCGAAGCTAGAGCAATTCCGACAGCAAGCAGAACGGGTGAAGACAAGTATAAAATCAAGTTGGAGCCGCTTGGCCGAGGATTTAACAAAACGAATTCACCATACCTGCTTTGAATATGGTCCAAAATTTCGTGATCGCTCAGACCGCCAATTATCAGTTCTCTGACCAACTCTCGCAGGTCGTGTGCCAAAGGTGCAGAAGATTCATCAATCGATTCGTTCTGGCATACAAGACACCGAAGATTCTGGGATATCTCGCGGGCCCTTGCTTCCTGCGCTGGATCGGCAAGGATCTCGTGAGGTTCCACTGCGAATGCAAAATTCAGCGGAGCAATGAAAATGCAGATCGCAAGGAATGCTGGCATATCCCTATATCGCATGCGTCGCGGAACGCTTTCGCTTTCCAAATCTGTAGGCAACACGAAGGCGCCGGTCCGCAAGGCTTAGCAGGCCACCGAATGCAGTCATGAGTGCACCGCCCCAAATCCAGTTTGCCAGAGGCTTGACATAAGTCTTGATCGCCCAGCCACCATTATTCGGCTGCCGTTCGCCAATAACGACATACACATCTCTAAGGAAGCCCAAGTCTATTGCCGCTTCGGTCGTTTGCATCCTCGCTACAGGGTATAGGCGGCGTTCTGGCGTCAATAGTCCGATCACATTGCCACGTTTCATCAGGGTGAGCTCCGCTTGCACGAAGAGATAGTTGGCCCTCTCCTTCTGCGAAATTCCCTCAAATCTCAATTGATATGCACCGACTTCAAACGTCTCGCCGGGTTGGGCAACACGAATGTCTTCGATTTCCCAAGCTGTGATTGCAGCAATGCCGAGTATTGTGACGCCAAGACCCGCGTGGGCAATGGCCCTGCCCCAATTCGCTCTTGACAGGCTCCTAATTCGGCGAGCGGTGGATCTGAAATCACGGATGCGCACATTTGCCCTGAGCCAGAGGTCAGATAATGCCCCGAAAATCAACCAAGCGGATAGCAAAAACCCCAATGGCCCCAGCATTCGCCCATCCGTCTGGTAAACCCAAGTGAAAGAACCTGCACTAACTGACAACAACAATGCAACTCGCAGTTTTCTCATCGCCTTTCCACTTGACGCACGTTTCCAAGACAGCAAGGGACCGAAGGGGAGGATGACCGCTAGCAGGACAAAGATCGGGGTAAATGCCCTTTCGAAATATGGTGGGCCGACAGAGACGTTTCGATCAAAGAGGATTTCCGAAATCAAGGGCCAGAATGTGCCGACAAAGACTACGAAGGTAGCGACTACCAAAAGGATATTGTTTGTTATCAAGGCGGTTTCTCGGCTTACGAAACTGAATGCTCCATGAGCGGTCAGCGACCGTGCACGCAGTGTATAAAGGACCAGTGCTCCACCGGAGAAAACGCCGAGAATGGCCAATATGAATATCCCGCGAGTTGGGTCGTTGGCGAACGCATGCACAGACGTGATGATTCCCGACCTGACAAGAAATGTCCCAGTTAATGACAGCGTAAACGCGAGGATGGCCAACAGCACGGTCCAACTCTTCAAGGTGTCCCGCTTTTCGCAGACAATTGCCGAGTGAAGAAGAGCCGTTGCAATCAGCCAAGGCATCAAGGATGCGTTCTCCACTGGATCCCAAAACCACCAGCCACCCCAGCCCAGCTCGTAGTATGCCCACCATGATCCACCTGCTATTCCAATTGTCAGAAATATCCACGACGCAAGTGTCCAAGGCCGCATCCACCTTGCCCACAAACTCGACACATTTCCCTCAATTAGGGCGGCAACGGCAAAACTGAAAGTGATCGATAGACCAACGTAGCCCAGGTAAAGAAACGGCGGGTGAAATGCGAGGCCTGGGTCCTGAAGCAATGGGTTAAGGTCTTCGCCTTCGAAGGGTGGTGGCAACAGTCTTTTGAAAGGGTTTGACGTGAATTCGATGAAGGTTAGAAATGCTAGGGATATAGCAGCCTGAACCGCAAGCACGCGCGATTTGAATTCATCGCGAAGATTAGAGCCGTACCAAGCGACGCAGGCACCAAACAGGGTCAGGATCAACACCCAAAGAAGCATTGATCCCTCGTGATTTCCCCAGACACCAGTTATTTTATAAAGTAGCGGCTTTGCCGAATGGGAGTTCATGGCGACAATAGCCACGGAGTAGTCCGAGACCACGAAGGAAGCAGTCAGCGAAGCGAATGCAGCCAGGCAAAGAATGAACTGGGCCGACGCAGTGACTTGACCGAACTTCATCCAGCTAGCCCATCCAGTTGATGCGCCTATGAAGGGAACAACGACTTGAAATACTGCCGCAAAAAGCGCTAGAATCAGCGCAAAGTGCCCTAATTCAGCGATCAACTCTCAGTCCCGTCTCACCCGCCGGTCCGCCTTGCTTGCGGAGCTTGGTTGCCGGAAGCAAAATGCTGGCCGATCAACGAAAGCTCCGAGATGTAGTCCAAAGCAGGAAGCCAATAGTCACTCATTCTCTAAAATCCTGAAAACGCCCTGTTCCTTGAGTGCGTCGGCAACTTCCTTGGGCAGATACGTTTCGTCGTGTTTGGCCAAGACGTCGGTGGCAATAAAGGTCTTACCATCGTATTTTCCCAAGGCAATAGCCCCTTGGCCCTCGGAAAACAGGTCTGGAAGAATTCCGTCGTAAACCACCTTTATCGAAGCATTGCCATCTGTCACCTCGAACGCAACAACGTTGTTGCCGCCGCGCCGTATCGACCCGCCTTCGACCAAACCACCAATTCGAAATGTCTCACTGGGGTTGGGCTTCTCTTCAAGTACCTGAGAAGGGCTTCTAAAGTAAGATATTCCATCTCGGAGTGCGTATCCGACGATAGTGACCATCAACACAAGTAAAAAAGTGGAAACCGCAATGAGCTGAATGCGGCGGCGTTTCTTAAGACCTAACATAATCAGGGGGTCAGAGGCGAAAAGGCCAATCCTTCCGTTTCCGAAAGTCCGAGCATTAGATTCGCATTCTGAATTGCTTGACCCGAGGAGCCTTTTGTCAGGTTGTCGAGCGCACTGAAAACAATTGCGCGGCCGTCCCGCCTGTCAGCTGCCACTCCAATATGGACAAAATTGCTTCCTCTCACGTGTCGCGTGGACGGATGTTCTCCGTATGGCAGGACTATAATAAAAGGCTCGTCCTCATAGCGGATGGACAATAGCTCGTGGATTGCTTCTGGGTTGCCCTTGACGTACACAGTCGCAAGTATACCCCTGTTCTGCGGTATTAGATGCGGCGTAAATGTGACTTTGACATCCCTTTCAGCTGCCAGGGAAAGTTCCTGATCAAATTCGGCTAGGTGGCGATGGTTTGCCACCCCGTATGCTTGGCATCCTTCCGAAACCTCTGAATGAAGCATTCCTACTTTGGCGGACCGGCCTGCACCTGAAACGCCGGTCTTAAGATCGATTATTATGTCATCCGTATCGATTGTGCTGCCTTTGACCAAAGGCAGAAGTGCATATAGGCCTGCGGCTGAATTGCACCCCGTGCATGCAATCAACGTAGCGGACATTATCTGCTCTCGGTAGAACTCGGTGAGACCATATACAGCTTCATTCTGCAATTCGGCAGCCGAGTGTGGCTTGCCGTACCACTGTTCATATTGTCTGGGGTCTCGCAACCGGAAATCAGCCGAGAGATCGACGACCCTGCTACTGCTTGGTAGATCCTTGACAACTTGCTGGCTTACCCCGTGAGGAAGTGCGCAGAAAACCAATTCCGTTGTCGAGAAGTCGACTTCAGAGAGCCGTGTCAATTTGGGCAGATCAAGATGGCGAAACGCCGGAAATACATCAGAAATCGTAAGTCCCGCACTCCGTTCTGCCGTCAAAACAGTAAGTTCAATGAACGGATGAGACGAAGCAATGCGAACTAGCTCTGCTCCCGTGTATCCACTTGCTCCTACAATGGCGACATTGAATCGCTTCATCGGTCGACTTCCGGTCATTTGGGGTGCCCTTCCGACTCGTCGTACCTAATTGTGAACAATTGCCGCTATTCGCAATACAATCTGGAATTTGCAACCGTCTATTTACCAACTCCGCTTCTATCAACAACATGCCGAAATTCTCTGAGCCACCAAAAGCCCTTTTAAAGCGCCCAAGAAATCTATCCTAAGACCGTTGCAAAAGTGTGCATTTCGTTCTGCGTTGCAGCTTCCGGAGCCGGTTGCGCACCTAGCCGTTGCCTATGGGAGCTGGGGAACCTTCCGGCATGCTCTTGGCACCCGCTAGCGCGATTTCAGGCCCCGATGCGGCGCATCGGGCAGGGTCGATCCGCGAGCGTGGCTCGCGACCGCACATTCCCGCCCAAGGCTACCAGAGGAAGCGGCGCTTGGTCGATCAGGGCGTTGCCCTTTCGCAGGGTGCTGTCCTAGCAACGCGTTCGGCCACCGCCGTCATGATGCACCCGAAGTGCGGTTGGCAGAGGTACCCTATCGATTTAGCGATAAGGTTCTCGTTACCGTTTGGAGAACTGGAAGCTTCTGCGTGCTTTTCGCGAACCGTATTTCTTACGCTCAACAACCCGAGCATCGCGCGTGAGAAATCCCGCTGCCTTCAAGGCCGGGCGGTATAAAGGCTCGTAAGTTTGCAATGCCTTCGAAATCCCATGCTTGACAGCGCCGGCCTGACCGGAAAGCCCGCCCCCGCGCACGGTTGCCATTACATCAAACTGATTTTCGGCATTTGCAACTTGGAAGGGCTGTCGCAATATCATTTGCAGGACTGGGCGCGCAAAATACTCGGCCAAGTCTTTCCCGTTGATAGTCATCCTGCCTGACCCCGGCTTTATCCACACCCTTGCGACCGCATCCTTGCGCTTACCAGTTGCGTAAGAACGTCCGAGGGCATCGCGCTGGGACTCCCGCAGAATAACCGCCGGGATTTCTTCCCGGCCACGTCCTTCGGTGTCCCTGCCCAATTCCTCAAGGGACTTAATTGTCTCGGTCATGCTTGCGCCTTTCTCGTGTTCTTCGGATTGATAGAGGCAATATCTAGTGGAGCGGGATTCTGACCCTGATGTGGATGCATCGGCCCGCAATAAACTCGCAGATTTGCCATTAACTTTCGCGCAAGCTTGTTCTTGGGCAGCATTCTCTGGATGGCCTTTAAGACAATTTTTTCGGGTTGCTTGCCCTCTAGTATCTGGCGGGCTGTTCTCGCCCGAATGCCGCCGGGATAGCCTGTGTGCCAGTAATAAGTTTTCTCGTCGCGCTTTCTTCCCGTGAGTTGAATCTTGTCAGCATTCACGATAATCACGTTGTCCCCAGTATCCAAGTGTGGCGTGAATATCGCCTTGTGCTTGCCGCGCAGCCGGACAGCAACAATCGAAGCCAATCGGCCAAGTACAATGCCTTCGGCGTCGATGACGATCCACTTCTTGTTGATATCGCGCGGTTTGGTGGAGAATGTACGCATATCAGCACCTCTTGCTATTCTAGGGAGCAATTTGATCAACAGGCCAACGGGCCTGTGCCTTTCTCTTTTTCAACTAGCACTGTCAACACAAAATTAGATCTTTTTTAACTTTTATTACAAATAGTTAAAATTGTGGTATTATAATACCCCAAAATTTTGAACAGTGCAACAGTGCAACCTTTCGTCATGCTCGGTTGTCAAATCGCGACGACTTGGGCAGAATAGTCAACTAGCCTAGCCGCCTCCGAGGAATGCATGCCCAACACCAACGTGACTCGCGAAGACAAGGACAGTCTTACCTTCCTGACACTGAACGCTCCAGAAACGCTGAACTGCCTTTCCGAACAAATGCTCGATACACTGCAAGCCCATTTAGACAATCTTAATGACGACCGCAAAGCAAGGTGCATAATTCTGCGAAGCGCTGGAAAGGTGTTTTGCGCAGGACACGATCTGCAGGAATTGAATCAAGGACGCCAGTCTCCGGATGGAGGACGTTCATATTTCAAGAAAATTTTCGATAAATGCGCTCGCCTGATGATGACAATCCAAAGATTGCCGCAGCCCGTGATCGCCCAAGTCCATGCACATGCTGTTGCCGCCGGGTGCCAGCTTGTTGCGACATGCGACATGGCTGTTGCGGCAGAGCAGGCTTGGTTCGGCGTTAATGGCGTCAACATCGGCCTGTTTTGCTCTACTCCGATGGTTGCATTGTCACGAAATATTCCCCGAAAGCATGCCTTTGAGATGCTTACTTCAGGTACGATGATCGATGCCAGAAAGGCTTATAATCTAGGTCTTGTAAACAAGGTCGCTCCAGCGGAAAATTTAGAGTCCGCAACTAACGACCTTGCTCAGCTTGTCGCATCAAAACTCAGTGCGGCTGTGAAGGTTGGAAAGACTGCCTTCTACGAGCAGAGTCAACTTCCTCTCGAAGAAGCGTATGAATATGCTGGAAAAATAATGGTGGAAAACATGCTCTTCAGAGACACTGCCGAGGGAATATCGGCATTCCTGGAAAAGCGCCCTCCCGATTGGGAGTAAGGATTTTGTCAAGCCATATTGACTAGTGTCTACGCTGAAATGCACAAACATCGAGCATGACCTTCAACCTCACTTTCCCTAGGATGGCTAAGTGAAGCCTGACTGCACTATAAGTTAGGCTCAATTCGTGATTCGCAGGCATGTCCTGGCGCTGGCACCTGCTCGCGCGACAAGCCGCGCTTGCGCACCTTGCCGCCGCGCCGGCGTGGCCTGCGGTTCAGGTTCCGCTCGCCCTTGCGGCTTTCGAGCACGAAGGTTTCGTCGGCCTCGGCGGTCCCAGCGAGCCGGTCCGGCGACTGCCGAACCGCCGCCAGGAAGCGGTGGCGCCAGCGGAACGCCGTGCTCGGCGCAATCCCGCAGCGTGCCGCAGCCTCGCGGATGGTCTCGCCTTCCGGTGGATCCGACAGAACCGCAGCAACCTTGCGGCACTGCTCCGCCGTCAGTTCATCGATTCTCGAAAACCAGTCCCGAAACTGTGCCCGATCCATTGTTCCGCTCCCCATGGTCAATGCAAGTCAGAACCCAGTGCAACACATGCACCTGCGAAATGCGAACAGAGCCATAAGTTAATACAACGCAATTCAAGCTGCTGGCTGGTGCCGCACCGCAAATTGAAATCTTCGCCATCGGAGCGCAACCGTGAGCCAATTCCGGATGTTTAAGCAGGCTTCACGCCTTCTTGGACGGGGTCACACGGAGCGGGTCAACCCACCGTCAATTCGAATATTTTGACCAGTTAGATACGCGGCATCTTCAGATGCAAGAAAGGCGATCAATGATGACACTTCGTCGACTCTGCCGTAGCGACCCATCGGAATTCGAACAAGGCGGTCTTCCGTTTCGGGCAAACTGTCGATGAAACCTGGCAAAATGTTGTTCATTCGCACGTTGTACCTCGCATGCTTGTCGGCAAACAGCTTGGCAAAGCTTGCCAAGGCAGCACGAAAGACTCCAGACGTTGGGAACAACGGATCGGGTTCGAATGCGGCAAACGTAGAGATATTCACTATTGCGCCGCCGCCCTGATCGATCATTATCGGCGTGACGATGCGCGATGACCGCACAACGTTGAGCAAGTAGATGCCCAACCCTTCGTGCCAATCTTCATCGCTGATCTCAAGCACTTCACCTTTCGGGCCGTGACCTGCTGAATTGACAAGCACATCTACGCGCCCCCACTGAGCCATCGCCCTATCTGCCAGCTCTTGAATATCAGCGGCCGACTGATTTGATCCGGTGACGCCGATTCCCGCTAGATCTTCCGCAAGCGCTTTGCCATTGCCAGAGGATGAAAGAATCGCAATTTCGAAACCCGTCTTAGCCAAGCGCTTCGCGGCATCAGCACCCATTCCACTGCCACCTGCCACGACAAGCGCTACCTTTTTCGTTATCATTCGGTCGCACCTCATCATCAAAAATTATAGATTTCTGCAAATTTCTCATCAAGATAATTCAGTAATGGATCGGGCGACACCTCAAATCCGCAAGCATTCTCGATCGTAGCTCTCGGGCCATGCAATGCACCGAATCTGCGCACATTATCCCGCAACCATTCGACTGCAGGACCCGGATTGCCGTTCGCGAGATCTCTGTCCAGTTCCGGGAGATCTCGTCTCATCGATTCATGTAAACAACCCGCATAGATGTTTCCCAAAGAGTACGTTGGGAAATAGCCGACAAGTGCTGCGGCCCAGTGCACATCTTGCAGAATTCCGTTTGAAGAATGGTCAACCGAATATCCAAAATAGGAGCGAAACCGGTTATTCCAAGCCTCTTCCGCTTCCGGGACCTCAAGATCTCCAGAAATCAGGTCTCGCTCGATTTCATAGCGGAGCATAATATGCAAGTTGTATTGAACTTCATCCGCCTCAGTTCGAATGTAGCCCTTCCCCACCCGATTTACATTTGCGAAAAAGTCATTTGCACATCCGATTCCGAAGTCGCCAAACTCGCGTTGAAGCCTTGCATATAGCCAGGAGGTGAATGCCCTGCTCCGTCCAATTTGGTTCTCACAAATTCGGGACTGGCTCTCGTGAACACCCGTTGACGCGCCTTCACCGACCGGCGTCAGGAGAAATCCCTGCTCCACGCTTTGCTCGTAGCCCCCATGGCCTGTCTCGTGAATGGTCGAATAGAGGCAATTATACGGGTCTCTCTCATCAACCCGTGTGGTAATTCGAACATCATTTCCGGAACCGCTAGAAAACGGGTGAGTCACGAGGTCTAGCCTGCCTCTTTCCCAGTCGTATCCGAACGCGCTTGCCAATTCTCGCGCAATCTTAAGCTGCCTGTCGCCGGAAAATGCAAAATCAAGTTTTTGAATCTCCTTGGATGTGCCTAGGATTCGTTCACGTAGCGAGATCAGCCGGTCTTTCATCGCTCCGAATATCGTGGCTAGTTGCTCTGTGGAGATGTCGGGCTCAAAGCGATCGAGAAGCGCCGAATAATGATCCATTCCATTTGCGAGTGCAGCGGCTTCCTCCCGCTTGAGACTAATAATTTCATTCAATTTGGGAAGAAAACTTGAAAAATCCCGTGCCTCTCGTGCCTCAGACCAAACCCTAATGGCCAGTGAAGAAACCCGTGCAATTTCAGCCGTTAGGTCAACCGGCAAGCGGTTTAACCGGGTAAAATCCCTCTGGATCATTCGGACGCAGGCTCGAGCAGTCTCGTCAAGGTTGTTCTCATCCAGAGAAGCAATCCATTCACCGATGCGCGGGTCAATTTTCCTTTTGTGAATTACCTCTTCAATGGCACTGAGCCACTCCGACCGTTGCGTCGTGGCACCGCGAGGCATGAACGTTTCCTGATCCCATGCTACCAATCCGCTTATTTGCATTAGGGCTTCGGTCTTTCGCTGAAAGGCAATCAGCTTCTGGTAAGCACTCATGAAACTCTCCGTTCTTGAATCTCGGCTACTGGAAAGCGGGCTATGAAACTAGTACGCACTGCCAAATACAGCAGCAATGCGGCAAGAAGCTGGTGGAAAATGGCCAAGCCTACGGGCGCAAGCCAAAGTGCAGTGAAGATACCCGCAATTACCTGAAGAATTACCGCGGCACCCAAGACATTATAGCTTCTCTTCGTTTCAAGCCTGGAAACCGCCCTGCTCCTCCACCAAGCGAACATCGTTAAGGCAAGAAGCGCATAGGCGACAATGCGATGATTGAATTGCACGAGTCCTGGGTTTTCAAAGAAGTTGGCAAGAACAGGCTTCATGTCCATAGCGGTGGAGGGCAACAGTTCACCGTTCATCAGCGGCCAAGTTGGAAAAGCTTGTCCAGCGTCCGTGCCTGCCACAATTCCTCCTAGAGCAACTTGAAGAATTAGCAATGCAACGATCCACACCGCGTAGCGTTCGGCGGATTGGTCGCGATTGCGCCTAGCCTGCATTAAGTCCAGTTGATTGTGTCCAAGCATAAGAGTGTACCAAAATGTCAGGCCGAGAATCATAAATGCCAAGCTGAGGTGGATTGCCAATCGATAGGAAGCGACATCGACCATTCGCCCGGTCAATCCGCTTGAAACCATCCACCACCCTATCGTGCCTTGAATTGCCCCCAAGGCGCCGAGCCCAAGCAGTCTGGCAATCCAACGGCGTCTGGCACGCCCAGTGGTCAACAGCCAAATGAACCCGGCAGCCCAGACAAAGCCAGTTAGCCGCCCCAACTGCCGATGGCTCCACTCCCACCAGTAGATCGGTTTGAACTCATCCAACCTCATGCGGTTGTTTTGAAGAGTAAATTCCGGCGTTTGCCTATAATTTTCGAAAGCCAGCTTCCAATCGGATTCGGAAAGGGGTGGAAGAATTCCGGATACGAGCTCCCATTCAGTGATCGACAAACCTGAATCTGTGAGTCGGGTCATTCCTCCGAGGGCCACCATTGCCAATGTCAACCCACACAGAATCAAGATCAGGACGCGAACCTGTCTCCGATCTGTGTCATGGACATTCAAATCAACAGGTTGAGGTTCAGTCTGGTCCGCTTTTTGCCGACTGCTGACTTCTTGGAAAATGTAACGCTTGCTATTCATGCCACTCGCAACCAAATCTGGCTTCCTTGGATTTCGCACGTGCTGTCTCTTCGCTTCCTCGATGCTTGACCAAACTTCGCCTGATACCATGCAGGGTTTGAATTTCAGCTTGAGTCAAGTTCAATCGCATTATCAAGTTGCGGAGGTTCAGCCGCATTCTCGTGGCTTTTTCGATTGGTTTGAAATATCCGGCCCGCTCCAGATCCTCCGTTAGCAAATCCACGAATTTTCCCTTCGAACGGGACTCTGCCGGCACAGACCGAATTACCGCTTCACTGATTTTCTTGCCATCCTTGGCCCTACTCCACTCATATGCGAGAAGTAGAGCGCACTGTGCAAGATTCAGTGATCCAAACTGGGGATTTGTAGGCACACCAATCAATGTGCTTGCGAGTGCAACGTCCTCGCTGGTCAATCCTGACCTCTCCGGACCCAGTACTATGGAGACTTTCCACCCACTGGACACCATTAGGTGAGCGTTCACCATCGCGTCAAATGGCGACATAACCTGCTTTTTAAGACTACGGCGCCGAGCAGTTGCAGCGAAAACATAGTTGGAAGAGCCAATTGCCTCTTCCAGATCAGAAAAGACTCCAGCATTATCAAGCACGAATCCTGCACCGCTTGCTGTAGCTACTGCAGCGGCGTTCGGCCATTCATCTCGTGGTGATACCAAACTGAGTCGGGTCAGGCCGAAGTTCCACAATCCCCGTGCTACTGCGCCTATGTTTTCACCAAGCTGCGGTTTAACAAGCACGAAGGTAGGTTCAGTCACAGGGTAAAGTCCTGAATATGGTATCGTTCGACGCTAAACTGCCGATGAAAATTGCTGCCAAGCGTTATAATCCGAATCATTGTGCTGCAACAGAGCAGACAATTCCGCAACGTCAGCTGGCTGAAGCTTCTTTCTTGCATTTATGGACTTCGTGCATAGCAAACACATTGGGAAGGATTAAGACAGCGAAAATTGGAACCGCAGATAAAATTTCACGTGCAGGCGAGCAAGTGACAGAAGAAGGCTGTTGCGAAACCCAACTCTTCTGCCATGGACATTTCGCATTAAAAGGGCTGCAAGCATTCAGTACGGTGGTGGCCAAGCGCATGGCCTAGGAGTATGTTTCGAAAGGTGAATGCCCTGATGGACGACTGCCTCTAGTGACGATTCCGGGCGGGGCGCCTTGACTTCATGCTGTTGGCAGGTCGGTGTTTGAGTTGAACATTGCCTGCCCGCACGACGACACCTGCCGGTCCACTAGCTACTTGTGCAACACGGTCTTGACAGGTGTTTCTGTCAGAGGTCAACATTAAGGAACCTCCGGTTTGGAGGTTTTTTTTAGTTAGGCTCAATTCGCGAATCGCAGGCTTGGTCTGGCGGTTGCGAGGCAGGCTCTTGGCGATGGATGCATGCCGAGCGCGACGAGATGGAACCACCTCGGACAGCTGTCGAGATGCTTGGTGGCGATGCCGCAGAAGCGCCGCAGCCCGACGGATTGTCTCGCCCTCGGCAAGTGACGCGGCAATCGTCATCTCGTCCGGAACCTTCTCCAGCCTCGCCCCGGCAAGGCGCCGGACGCTCTCGGCCTCGCAGAGCAGGTCCTCCATCGCCGGGTCGCTTAGGTTGCAAAAAAGCTGAAGGTAGGTACGCGCAGCATCACCGGCAGCGGATGTGTCGGCGCAATGCAGGCCTCCAGGCGCTCCCAAGGGATCGGGGCATCCATCCGCTCTGAAAAGAGCTCGCGGCGCGTCTTGCGGTCATGTTCAAGGCTCGCAAAGATTAATTGCCGAAGGCGCTACATGTCGTGGTCCCCCGAAAAGACGTGCGCAAGACAGCGGGGACGCCCCGGATGCACAATGCCACGCCCACATATCAGGCTGTATTCAGAGGTTCCTTAACTGACGAACAGGCATGAAGGGCGGGTGCAGGCCGGCGGCCCCGACCCTGCTCAAGACGGTCAACTAGGCCTATAGTTCCGGCCTGAGGGTCGGAATTTGTCCCAAACCCGCCCGATGCGGCACATCGGGACCTGTAACCGCCCCCATGGGCATCAAGACAGTTGCCGGAAGGCATCCGCAGCCCCTGACTTGTTCTGGAAGTTTAAATGCATAACGAAATGTTCGCTTTCGCAACGATCTAGGAAGAACAACGACTGGCAACCGAACCCGGTTTTCACGGTGTTCATTTCACTCGATGAAGGTTTGTCTCAGCGGACGAAGACATTGAGAGAACACTAAAAACTGGCGTGTTCGCGGTTCATCAATGCACGGGGCAATGAACACGGTAGGGCTAGGCGCGGCTCATATAGGCTCAGGGGCCATTTCAACGGTATCCCCCTCGGGACAGCAAATCACGCAAATTGACTTGTGCGCCCGTGACAGGAAGGGGCGTTGATCCTGGCCATAGGAGAGAACTGCCCCAATTCCGAAGGATGTCTTGAGATTCAGAAACCTGGCAGATTTTTTGATAGTTGGACTAGGAATATGAGTGCGGGCAATCAGCTTCACTCAAGACATTATCCGCGAATCGAAAAAGCTTGCTGATTTCTACCTCATCTCTTACGGCGGCGGGTGTGCATCGCAATCGTTGATGAAATCACTCCATTTTGTGGTCAAGGGACTTCCTTAATACAATTTAGGCAATTACTTATGCACTTGGTTCCGGCGACACAAGGCATTGTGTCCGGGATGTCGGATGATAGAATGTTCACATGACATTCTTGACGCGGAACCGTCCCATGACCGAAATCCCCGCCAACCTCATTGCCTTCCAGCGCCGGTTCCCCGACGACAACGCCTGCGGCCACGGTCGCGGATGGCAGCTGAAGACCAGGCTGCACAGCTTCGAGTGCGCCCGTTGCCATCGTCAAGCCTCGGTCGCCGCCGGCACCCTCCTGCACCGAACCAAGCTGTCGTTCGCTATCTGGTTCCGGGCCGCTTGTCTAATGCCCCCCATTGCAACGGCATCTCTGCCTTGCAGTTGCAGAAGCGGCTCGGGATTGGAGACTGCCGCAGCGCTTTGATGCTCGCCGCCAAGCTTCGCCGCGCCATGGTCAACTCCGAGCGCAGCCCGCTGTCCGGTCTGGTCGGGATCGACGAGAGGCCAGCCGGTCGCCGGAGCGGTCGAACTCGGCGACGGCAACGCGCCGGGCCGCCTGCGGCTGGCCACGGTCCCTTCCTACAGCGCCAAGGACCTCGGCAATTTCGCTGTGCGCAACACCGCCGCGACCGCCACCGGCCCCATGTCGTCGGCGACAGGCCTGCCCATGAAACTCTTGCCTGGATCCGCACCGCGCTCTGCAACCTTAAGGGCTGCGCGCCAAGTGCCTCCAGACCTGTCTTGACGAGTTCGTCTTTCGCTTCAATCGGCGCCGAAATTGCCACGCTGCCTTCCTGTCCCTGTTCCTGCCGGTTCTGGGCGCCAAACCTCACCCCTGCCGCATCTTGATAAAACCGGAACCAAGTGCATAAGCAGTTTTAGGCATTATAGATAGCTCGATTTCAATTGACCGATTTTCAATCGCTGACAATGCTAGTTGAAGGTGCACAGATGAAAGAATTAAGTCGCCGTGGGATGCTGATTATACTCTCATCGCCTTCAGGAGCAGGAAAAACGACTCTTGCCCGCAGGTTGGTAGAGTGGGATTCAACGATTACATTTTCTATATCTGCAACCACAAGGTGCCCACGTGACGGCGAGGTGAATGGACGGGAATATTTTTTCAAGACGCACGACGAATTTCACTCCATGGTTCGAAATGGCGACTTGCTAGAACATGCGCAGGTCTTCGGGCATCTTTACGGTTCACCGAAAATGCCCGTTGAGCAGGCCATCGAGACTTCGCGCGACATCATATTTGATATCGACTGGCAAGGTGGCAAACAGATTTGCGATTCAGTGCACGCGGGTGATACCGTTTCAATTTTCGTTCTTCCGCCCTCTATAGCTGAACTTGACCGTAGGTTGCGTGCGAGGGCAAAGGACAGCACTGAAATGATTAACGCCCGCATGGCACATTCCCGGGATGAAATTAGTCATTGGCTCGCCTATGACTACGTTCTTGTTAACCTGAATATTGATCGGGTTCTGGAGAAGATCAAGTCTATAGTGACCGCCGAGCGACTTAAGCGTGAACGTCAAACGAAACTAGATGAATTCGTTATGCAACTGAATCGGGAATTCGAGGCACGGGAACAGTGACAATCTATTCGATCGATGACGTCAAACCCGAACTTCCGAATGAAGGTGCGTTATTTTGGGTTGCCCCGGATGCAAACGTGATCGGAAGGGTGCGAGTTGGCCCTTTGGTCTCAATCTGGTTCGGGGCAACCATTCGCGGAGACAACGACCCGGTTGATATCGGATCAGGAACAAATATCCAGGAAAATGCCATTCTCCACACAGATCACGGTTTCCCACTCTCCGTAGGCAAGAATTGCACGATTGGACATAGGGCGATCCTTCATGGGTGTACCATTGATTCAGGAGTGTTGATCGGGATGGGAGCCACCGTTTTGAACGGTGCAAGAATTGGCAAGAACAGCCTTGTCGGAGCGTGCGCGCTGGTGCCAGAGAATCGGGAAATACCCGACGAGACACTTGCCATTGGGGTGCCCGCAAAGATTGTCCGAAGGCTATCAAAAAGCGAAATCGTGGCGAATGCTCAGATTGCAAAACACTATCAGGACAACGTAACACGGTACATCAATTCGCTTACGGTCACAGATAGCCTGGCCAATCTGCCAAAGAACGCGGAAATGACCATTGTTTGAGAGCAGGAAAAAGTTCCTGCTCCGGGGTAAAGCGTTAGCATCCATTTATGGCTGTGAGAGAGATCCGAAATTTTTGAAAAAAACTGTTGTAAAATGCGCCCATTCAGCATGGACATGTTGCGCCGAAGGGCTGCAAGCGCTTGTTTCGACGCTTAACCGATGGAGAGACCGATGGATTTCCTTCTGACGCGTTGGTCGAGCACGTGGCACAGGACAGCATCCCGCGAAAGGGAATACCTCAATGGACGGGCAGCTCCTGGCGATGATTCAAGACCCGCTGCGCTCGTGCCCGGGACACATGTGCTACCTGTGCGGCGCGGTTTTGACTTGACGTTGCACCGGAGGTCAGCCGCCAACTGTACAAGCACGCCTGAAGGTCAAGCGCACTCCTAGCTATGGCAGTTGCGATGCGAAAGAAACGCTTGTTTCGAAAAGGTCTTTGAAAAAGATAGGCTCTGTTCGCACTTCGCAGGCGCATGTGCTATGCTGGGTTCTGACTTGCATTGACCATGGGGAGCGGAACAATGGATCGGGCACAGTTTCGGGACTGGTTTTCGAGAATCGATGAACTGACGGCGGCGCAGTGCCGCAAGGTTGCTGCGGTTCTGTCGGATCCACCGGAGAGCGAAGCCTCTCTGGCGGCCATCGAGCTGGGGGTCGGCGAGGAGCGCCGCTGTCCGCACTGCGGCAGCGGCGGCGCGGTGTCCCGGGGCAAGTCGCGCGGTTTGCGCCGCTATCGCTGCAAGTCCTGCGGCCGGACTTTCGGCGCTCTCACCGGCACGGCGCTGTCCGGGCTGCATCGCAAGGAGCGGTGGCTGTCCTTCGCCGCGTCGCTTGCCGAGGGCGAGACCATCCGCGGGGCTGCGGTGCGCTGCGGGATTGCGCCGAGCACGGCGTTCCGCTGGCGCCATCGCTTCCTGGCGGCGGTTCGGCAGTCGCCGGACCGGCTCGCCGGGATCGTCGAGGCCGACGAGACCTTCGTGCTCGAAAGCCGCAAGGGCGAGCGGAACCTGAACCGCACCCTGCCGAAACTCGACGCGGACAGCGTGAAGCGGGCGCTGGCACCGGTGATCGCCCCGGACGCCCTGCTCGTCTCCGACGCCGGTCGCTGCCATCGGCCCGCTGCGGCGGCGCTCGGCATTCTTCACGAGAGCGTCAATCGCTCGCCGGCGAGCGGGTGCGCGGGGCCGTGCACATCCAGACGGTCAACAGCCGCCACAGCCAGATCAAGGGCTTCCTGCGCCGCTTCCGCGGCATCGCCACCAAGTATCTCGACAGCTATCTGAGGTGGTTCCATCTCGTCATCCTCGGCAGGCATCCATCGCCAAGAGCATGCCTCGCGGCGGCCAGCGCCAGAACATGCCTGCGATTCGCGAATTGAGCCTAAAGATATCAAGCGATCAAAAGGAGACAAGCCAATTCATCCAATCAACACGTTGCTTGAACCGGGACAACTGGTGACAAACCCTGTGCGGAAGGCTTGGGGAGTTGGCCAAGTGCAGTCCATAATCGACGGTCGAATCACCGTGAATTTTGAAAATGCAGGCAAAGTGGTTATCGACGGTTCTGAAGTGGTTCTAGAGGAGCTGCTGCATAGCGATGCAGTTGATCCTCGATAATTGGTGCTCTCTGAATTTTGAGGCTAGCAGTCTCGTTGCAAGTCAACTGGTGCAACTGTATCAAGACCGTCTCGACTCGCACCATTGGCTATTCGACGAAACCTCCCCAGCAATGTGGATGGCTCTGTTCGCATTTTGCAGGCGTATGTGCTACACTGAGTTCCGACTTGCATTGACCATGGGGAGCGGAACAATGGATCGCGTGCGGTTTCGGGACTGGTTTTTGAGAATCGATGAACTGACGGCAGAGCAGTGCCGCAAGGTTGTTGCGGTTCTGTCGGACCCACCGGAGGGCGAGGCCTCTCTGGCAACGATCGAGCTGGGGGGCGACGTGGTGTCCCGGGGCAAGTCGCGCGGTTTGTGCCGCTATCGCTGCAAGTCCTGTGGCCGGACTTTCGGCACTCTGCACATCCAGACGGTCAACAGCCGCCACAGCCAGATCAAGGGCTTCCGCGGCATCGCCACCAAGCATCTCGACAGCTGTCTGAAGTGGTTCCATCTCGTCGTGCTCGGCAGGCATCCATCGCCAAGAGCAAGAGCATGCCTCGCAGCCGCCATAGCCAGACCAAGCCTGCGATTCGCGAATTGAGCCATGTGGATTAACGACAAGAACTCACTGATACGAATTGCTGCTTCCGAGGCAGACCTTCTGGCTTCACAGCGGTTGCGGTACCGGGTGTTTGTAGAGGAATTCGGCGCCGAAGGCCCCGGCGTGGATCATAAAAACAAGCTAGAAACGGATCAATTCGACAAATGGTTTGACCATTTGGTGCTTATCGATACGAGACGTGACGAGAAGTCTCTTGATCACGTAATCGGAGTCTATCGCTTGCTTAGAGGAGATATCGCGAAGAAATGCGGCTTCTACTCGGAGTCCGAATACGACCTCAAACCGCTTGTCAGTTCCGGCCGCTCCGTCCTGGAGTTGGGGCGCTCGTGCGTCCATCCGGAGTACCGCGGCGGAACCTCGATGTTCCAGCTTTGGAACGGGCTTGCCGAATATGTGCTGTTCTACAGCATTGATGTGTTGTTTGGTGTTGCAAGCTTTCAGGGTGTGGACATTGATTTGCTCTCGCAACCGCTTTCCTACCTTCATCATCATCACTTGGCACCTTCCGGTTTGCGTGTTCGAGTTCATGACACCCACTACGAGGAAATGAACCGAATTCCGGAGAGTCAAATCGATCAGCGCTCCGCAATGGTGGCCACACCTGCATTGATCAAAGCATATCTAAGGCTAGGTGGATACGTTGGCGACGGCGCGTTTATTGATCGAGACTTCAAGACCGTGGATGTCTGTGTATTGATGGACACAAAGAGAATGTCAGAGCGGCATCGCCAATATTATGAACGAAACAGGGCCACTGCGTGACCACTTGGAATTCAGATGAACCACCACCCCCAATGGTGCCCGACATCTTGGGCTGGGCAAGAATTTTGTTCCGGGGACCGATGTTTGTGCTTACGATATACGGTGGGCTAGTTATTTTTCTTTCGGTGCGTCTTGTCGAGCGCACTTGGGGGGGCGCGATTTCGCCGTACATCACTCAAATTATCTGCCAGTTTAGCTTGAAGGTCCTTGGAATTAAATGTCGCGTATCTGGATCGCCAATGAACTTGCCCGGGGTCGTGGTGGCAAACCATGTTTCCTGGCTAGACGTTTTCGCACTCAATGCTTCTCAGCGCGCATTTTTCGTGGCGAAGCACGAAGTTCGTGGCTGGTTTGGAATCGGAATATTGGCTCGAGCAACTGGCACTGTCTTCATCGAGCGAAATGCACTTCACGCACGGACCCACAAAACGCTGTTTTGGAAGCGCCTCGCGGATGGGGACAAGCTGCTGTTTTTTCCAGAAGGAACAAGCACGGACGGGCTAAGGGTTCTGCATTTCAAGTCCACGCTGTTTGCCGTCCTATTCGAGTCAGGAATTCCCGATGACAGCTTTGTTCAGCCCGTTTCGCTGATTTACAGCCCGCCGAAGGGAAAAGATTCTCGCTTTTACGGGTTTTGGGGCAACATTTCGTTGAGATCCCACTTGCTTGCCATGCTAGCCGCCCCTCTAGGCGGAATAATTGACACGGTATTTCATGAGCCGGTTTCACCACATGCTTTCGCAGGCAGAAAAGCGCTTGCGCAACACTGCGAGAGTATAGTGCGGGACTGCCTTCGTAAACAGCTTAAGTTAGCGGACTAGGTCGTGTACTCATAAAGGGGAAAGGGATTTTCTTTCCGGCTCTGATGTGATTCAAGTTTCCAAACAGTGGGAGATTGAGGATGCAGGGCCGGCACGATCTGACGGATGCGGAATGGGCGATCATCTCGCCGTTGCTGCCTGACAAGCCGCGGGGCGTTCCACGGGTGGACGACCGGCGGGTAATCAGCGGGATCTTTCACATCCTGCGCACCGGCACGCCGTGGCGCGACCTTCCGGAACGCTGCGGGCCGTATACGATAGTCTGCAACCGCTACAACCGCTGGGCCAAGCAAGGGGTGTGGGAGCGCCTGTTCGAGGCGCTGGCGGCGGGCTCGCCGGGGTCTCTTCATCTCCTCGACGCCTCGGTGGTGCGCGCCCACCAGCACGCCGCGGGCGGAAAAAAGGGGGTCCGGACCACGCCATCGGACGCTCGCGAGGCGGGCTGAGCACCAAAATCCACGTCGTCGTCGACGGCCTTGGCCTGCCGCGCCGCTTCGTGATCACCCCGGGCCAAGCCTCCGACAAGGCTGCCGTGCCGGCCCTCCTTGACGGCCTTGAGCCGGCCCGGGACACCGTCGCCGACCGCCGCGGCTGCGACTCCCGCAGCATCCTCAAACGCATCGCTGAGCACGGCTCTTGCCCGCACATCCCGACCCAACGGGATCGCCGGGAGCAGCGCTCGGTATCCCATCACCTGTAGCGCCAACGCAACCTCGTCGAACGCTTCTTCAACAGCTCAAGCACTTCCGAGGCATCGCGACCCGCCATCACAAGCTCGCAAGAAACTTCCTCGCCGCAATCGCCCTTGCCTGCATCCGTCTCTGGATCAAAACTAATGAGTACGCGACCTAGGGAACCTCTGATTTGGAGGTTTTTTTGGTTTTGGCTGCGGAATTTGCCCTTCCCGGCTACGCCGGTCGGTTTTCGGCGGTCCGGAAGCCGCAAATGCGCGTTTTCGGGGCGAAACCGCCGCTACTTCAGCCCCCGCAGGGCCGATCCGGCAAATTCCGGACACGCTTCTCCCTTGTCATTGCAAGTGCGGCTGGGCAATCATCAGGTTCGAGAAGCCCAGAAGCGGCACCTCGATAGCGAACCATGTCGCAGCCGAACACCCGCTTGATGATCCGGAACGGATGTTCCACCCGCGCCCGGGCCTTCGCCTTCTCCGCCCTGGCCGCGGCGCTGCCCGGCGCCAGCGTCCGGCGCTGCCCGGGGGCAGGGCAATCTGCCACGACACCTCGCGATGCGCGTGCTCCGCGCGCTTGCCGATCCCGCGATATCCGGAGTCACCCCGGACTTGCTCCTCCTCGCCGTGCAGAAGCCGGTCCGAAGGCGCCGGTCGCGACGTTGGCGGCCGTTCCCTCCAAGTGGTGCACCAGACCCCGGGGGTCGGTGCCGACGAGACTGTGAAAGCATCAGCTTTCGCGGACGATTTTCCATTGTTCCTGACGGCGGTGTCCGTGTCCGGATCGGACCGGACACCGCCAAGGAGCCGGACATTTGGCACATGGGCCGCTTCGCAGGAGCCGACACGACATCTCCACCCTGAAGCCGCGCTGAATGACGGGAAAACACGGCTCCCGGAGCAATGTTGCGCGCCAATCATCCCGGTCTGCCGCTTTTGCAGGCAATGCTCCCTGAAGGCCGCCGCGCCCGACTCGTTCATCACCCGCCTGAAGTTGCATCCCAGTGTCATCGGGCTGAACGCGCCGCGGCGCCTTTCGTGTCCGCGCATCGGGAAACGGTCCATTCCCGCCCATCGCTTGAGGGTGCCGATAGGATGCCCGACGAGCGCAGCTCCCTGGCGCATCCAGGGTGCGCCGGCGCTCATCTTCCCGCGATGCCGGTCGATCGCGTCCTCATGCTCCCAGCGGTCCAGTCGCCGCCTCGGCTGCGACTTTGTCAGGCATCGGTCCCTCAGCGAACAATCCCGGCAAACCGCTGCCACCGAGCTGTATCCGAAATGCCGCTTGCCCTCCCTTGTGCGGGGCGATCCCCTTCGGGTCAGCCGCTGACCGGCCGGGCAGGCATGCGTGTCATTCCGGGCATCGCAACGGAAATCGTCGTCTCTGCCAAATCGCGCGACGTCGCCCTTGTCGCTTCGGGGCGGATGTCTCGGTATCGGGACGCATGCGTCCAGGCCCCTGGCTTCGCGGATCTTCAACTGTTTGCCGCTGAAGCAGCCGGAATCCGCCAGACCGGTCAAGCGCTCGGCGCCCAGGGCTTCGCAGGCCTTCGTCATCATCGGCTCCAGCTGGCCGGCTTCATTGCCGTCCTGCACGACATCCTCCGCGACAATCAGCTTGCATCGGTCGTCCACCGCGATCTGGCAGTTGCAGCCGCCCACGGTCCTGCCGGACTTCTTCAGCACCCGCGCATCAGGATCGACCTCCGATATCTGGCTCTCCCCGCTTGCCTGCAAGCTTTCCCGCAAAGACTGCTTGTGCCGTTCCACCAGAGCCTCGATCTTCGCCGCCAGTTCCGGATCCTCTCCGCTGTCCGCTCCATCCTCCGATCCCGCATCCGCCTCGTCCAGCTGCCTGTGACACTCGGCAATCCTTTCGTCCAGACGCTTCAGACCCGTTCCCGGATTTGCCTTCGCATGGATGCTGTCCGCATTCGCATTGGCCTTCGGAAAAGTCCCGTCGACAGCCACCCGGCGGCCATCCAGAAGCGACAGCTCCCGGTTGGCTGCCCGCAGCGCAGATGCATTGCTCTTGCGGAAATCCGCGATTGTCTTGCAGCTCGGCGTGGCACCCCGGCACCGCCAGATCACCTCCAGGTTCCGTCGCGTCTCCGCTTCCAACCGGCGCGAACTGCGCTCCCGGTGTTGACAGCCATGCAGGCAAAGCTTCAGCAGCAGTCCCGGATCACAGGCCGGCTGGCCGGCCCCGCAGTGTTCTTCCGCGTGCCGGAAACCCAACTCCTCCAGATCCAGCGTACCGACGAACGCATCGATCGCGCGCACCGGATTGCGTTCGGACACATCGTCGTCCATGCAGGGCGGAAGAAGCGTCAACTCGCTTCGGGACGGCACCTCCCGGCAACGTCGCTCCGGCATCGCGGCAACCCTTGTGGCTGCCCGGGTTGCCGGCGAGCATGGCGCTTGCAGGCTGCGGCAAACCAGGGCACAGGCGGACAGGGACCGCTTCATTGGCGCTCGTCGGCAACCCGGCTCGCCGACATCTCCGTCATCGGCTCAGAGGTCCGCCCTGCTCGGGCTCGGGGAAATGCTTTCACAGTCTCCGATGTGCAGCTTCATCCCGAAATGCCGCTGGTTCCCCTTCCTGGTCCGGTGCATCTCCGGATCGCGGGCGTTGCTCTCGTTCCCGGTCGACGATGGCGCCGAAATGATGGTGGCGTCAACGATGCCGCCCTTCTTCAGTAACCCCCCCCCCCCCCTCGCAGGTGATCCCCGATATCCCGAACGGCTGGTGCGCCAGCCAGCGGTGGAAGTCGGGATCGTCGTCTCGTCCGGAACCTTCTCAAGCACCGCCCCGGCAAGGCGCCGGATGCTCTCCGCCTCGCAAGCCGGTCCTCCATCATCGGGTCGCTCAGGTTGCAGAACAGCTGAACGCAGTGCACGCGCAGCATCGCCGACAGCGGATGCGGCTGTCGCCCCTTGCGGCCGCCCTTCGGACACGCCGGCGCAATGCGGGCCTCCAGGCGCTCCCAGGGGATCGGGGGTCGTCCATCCGCTCCGGAAAGATCTCGCGGCGCGTCTTGCGCTTCTTGCGATCGCATTGGAGGCTGGCAAAGGTCAGTTGCTGAAGGCGCTGCATGTCAGGATCCCCCCAAAAAAAGGCGTGGCGCAAGACAGCGGGCGCGCACCGGATGCGCAATGACACGCCCAAAACCGGGCTATATTCAGAGGTTCCCTAGTCACCTGGCACTGAAGCAAGGTTCATTGCATGATGGCTTCCGAGTTGGACAGAGGAGGTCATCTCGATGGCGCGCGGTACGGGACGGCCGCTGGCGGCCCTGGTGTTGAGCGATGAGGAACGCTCGTTTCTGGAAGCGCAGGTTCGGAGGCGCCGTGTGGCGCACTCTCTGTCGGATCGCTGCCGGATGATCCTGCGTTGCGCGGACGGGCTTGGCAACAAGGCAGTGGCCGCGGAGACCGGCGTGCACGAACATGCCGTGGGCAAGTGGCGGCGGCGTTTCGTCAAGGACCGCATCGAAGGCCTGTCGGATGAGCCTCGGCCGACCCGCTCGGTGGCGAAGGAGACCGGGCTGTCGCACACGACGATCCGGCGCATCCGGGGCGCCTTCGGCCTGCAGCCGCACCGGGCCGAGACCTTCAAGCTTTCCACTGATCCGCACTTCGTCGACAAGGTTCGCGACATCGTCGGCCTCTGCATGTCGCCGCCGGATCGCGCGCTGGTGCTCTGCGTCGGCGAAAAGAGCCGGATCCAGGCCCTCGACCGCACCGGGCCAGGGAGTTCCCCGCCTTCCTGAAGGTGACCGACCGCAATGTCCCGGACCGGCTGGACGTCCACATCGTCATGGACAACTGCGCCACTCGCAAAACCGCTGGCGTCAAGGCCTGGCTGGCGCGGCGAGCGCACTGGCATGTCCAGTTCACGCCGACGTCCTGGATCAATCAGGTCGAGCGCTGGTTCGCCGAGCTGACCCGCAAGCAGTTGCAGCGTGGCGCGCACCGCTCCACCCTCCAGCTTGAGGCCGACATCCGAGCCTTCATCGAAACGCACAGCGAAAATCCCCGACCCTTCAAGTGGACCAAATCAGCCGACGACATCCTCGCCGCCGTCAAGCGCTTCCGTCGCCGCGTCGAACAAAACCTATGCCACGAACTTTAGATTCAGGTGACTAGGTCGTGTACTCATTGATTTTGATCCAGAGGCGGATGGAGGCAAGGGCGATTGCGGCGAGGAAGTTTCTTGCAAGCTTGCGATAGCGGGTCGCGATGCCTCGGAAGTGCTTGAGCTTGTTGAAGAAGCGTCCGACGAGGTTGCGTTGGCGGTACAGGTGATCGGGCACCGAGCGCCGCTCCCGGCGGTCCCGTTGGGTCAGGATGTGGGGGCAAGAGCCATGGTCGGCAATGAGTTTGAGGATGGCGCGGGAGTCGCAGCCGCGGTCGGCGACGGTGTCCCGGGCCGGCTCAAGGCCGGCACGGCAGCCTTGTCGGAGGCTTGGCCCGGAGTGAGCGCGAAGCGACGCGGCAAGGCCGCGGCCGTCGACGACGACGTGGATTTTGGTGCTCAGCCCGCCTCGCGACCGTCCGATGGCGTGATCCGCACCCCCTTTTTCCGCCCGCAGCGTTCCGGTGCGCAGGATGTGAAAAATCCCGCTGATCGCCCGCCGGTCGTCCACCCGTGGAACACCCCGCGGCTTGTCAGGCAACAACGGCGAGATGATCGCTCATTCCGCATCCGTCAGATCGTGCCGGCCCCGCATTCTCAATGCTCCCGCTGTTTGGAAGATTGAATCACATCAGAGCCGGAAAGAAAATCCCTTTTCCTTTATGAGTGCACGACCTAGGTGCAACGTTGTCATGCCGTCCTAGCGTTGCACTGATCTGCAACCATGTCAACAGGTTGGTGCGCCGTCATTTCCTCAGAAATCAGGAACGCGAGTTCAAGTGCTTGGGAGGCGTTCAGCCGCGGGTCGCAAGCGGTGTGGTAACGGTCTTCAAGGCTGTCGTCCGAAACTGCGCTCAATCCCCCGGTGCACTCCGTTACATCCTTTCCTGTCATCTCGAAGTGGACGCCACCCGGGTAAGTTCCCTCAGCCCGATGGATACGGAAAAAGTCCCTGACTTCATTCAAAATGCTCTCAAACCGTCTTGTCTTGTATCCGTTTGAGGCTTTGATTGTATTGCCATGCATAGCGTCGCAACACCAGACAACATGGTTGCCCTCCTCCTCAACCGCACGTATCAAAGGCGGTAAGAATTCGGCAATTTTTTTTTCGCCAAATCGTGTGATGAGGGTGATGCGTCCAGGTTCATTTTCGAGATTGAGTTGTTTCAGGAGAGTCTTGAGATCGCTGGCGCTTAGTGAAGGTCCGCACTTCAAGCCTAGCGGGTTCTGGACACCTCTCAAGAATTCAACATGCGCACCGTCCGGCTGGCGGGTTCGATCCCCAATCCACAGCATGTGCCCTGATCCCGCGACCGGCAATCCGGATGTTGAGTCAATCCGGCACAGTGCCTCTTCGTACTCTAGCAACAGACCTTCATGGCTTGTGTAGAAGTCTACAGTTCGTAACGCAGCGGTCTTATCTGCGTTGATGCCTGCAGCCTCCATGAAGTCGAGAGCGTCCGTAATTCTCGAAGCAAGATCACGGTATTTCTCGGCTTTCTCGTCTTCTGTGAACCCTAGCGTCCAAGAGTGCATCCGATGAATGTCCGCGTACCCGCCGTGGCTGAATGCCCGCAAAAGATTCGCAGTGGCTGAGGCTTGAGAATAAGCCGCCAGCATTCTTTCGGGGTTTGGAATCCGCGCATCGGGAGCAAACTCCAGGTCGTTAACGATGTCTCCTCGGTAGCTCGGCAAATTGATGCCGTCCTTAGACTCTAGCGGCGCCGAGCGCGGTTTTGCGAATTGCCCTGCCATTCGGCCGACCTTGACAACAGGGCATTTTGCGCTGAATGTCAGAATAATTGCCATCTGCAGAAGTACGCGGAATGTGTCTCGAATCGTGTCGGCACTGAATTCAGAGAAACTCTCGGCGCAGTCGCCGCCCTGAAGCAAGAACGCTTTTCCTTTACAAGCCTTTGCAAGTGCACGACGAAGCTGACGCACCTCCCCGGCAAAGACAAGAGGCGGGTAACCAGCAAGTTTTTCCTCCACTTCAGCAAGCGCTTGGCAATTTGGATAGTCAGGCATCTGGACTCGCGGTTTCATCCGCCAGTCCGATTTCGTCCATGAAGTCGGCATCTAAAATCTCGTTTAAATTGCAGGATTAGACATACTTGTTTGACGTGACATAGTCGATTCTCACTCGAATCCAAAAAAAATCTTGATTTTATCTGGACTGCTTATGCATTTGGTTCCGGTTTGATCAAGATGTGGCAGGGATGAGGTTTGGCGCGCAGCGCCTGCAGGAACAGGGACAGGAAGGCGGCGTGGCGATTTCGGCGCCGATTGAAACGAAAGACGAACTCGTCGAGACAGGTCTGGAGGTGCTTGGCGCGCAGCCCGTGACAGACGCCCCGCGCCCAGCCCTTGAGGTTGCAGAGCGCGGTGTGGATCCAGGCGAGAACTTCATGGGCCGGCCTGTCGCCGACGACATGGGGCTGGTGGCGGTCCCGAGGCACCGTGCTGCAGCCTCTCCAGCCGTCGGTCTTGATGGTCGCGGTCGCGGCGGTGTTGCGCACAACGAAGCTGCCGAGATCCTTGGCGCTGCAGGACCAGATCGTGGCCAGCCGCAGGCGGCCCGGCGTGTTGCCGTCGCCGAGTTCGACCGCGCCGGCGATCGGAATCTTGCCTTCGGGGCTGCGCCCCGGCCCCGAAGGCGCGCCCTTGTCGCGCTGCGGCAGGCTGGCCTCGTCGATCTCGACCAGACCGGACAGCGGGCTGCGCTCGGGGGTGGCCATGGCCCGGCGAAGCTTGGCGGCGAGCATCCAGGCACTGCGACAGTACCCGATTCCGAGCTGCTTCTGCAACTGCAGGGCGGAGATGCCATTGCAATGAGTGGCCATCAGACAGGCGGCCCAGAACCAGGTCGCGAGCGACAGCTTGGTTCGGTGCAGCAGGGTGCCGGCGGTGGCCGAGGTCTGACGATGGCAACGGATGCACTCGAAGCTGTGTTTCCTGGTCTTCAACTCCCACCCGCGATCGTGGCCGCAGGCGGGACACCGGAAGCCGTTCGGCCATCGGGCGGCGATGAGCCACCGGGCGCAGGCGTCGTCGTCGGGGAACAGGCGCTGAAAGGCGATGAGACTGGTGGGGATTTCGGTCATCGGATGGTTCCACATCAAGAATGTCATGCGAACATTCCATCATCCGACATCCCGAACACAACATCTTGTATCGCAGGAACCATGTGCATAAGCAATTTATCTGGAATGACAGAGTGCTAGGCATCAAGCAGATGGCCAGAATCGGGACTGAGTTGCCATCGGTTTCGCAGGATTGTATCGGTCATGGAGCAACAGGCTTCAGATTAAAAATTTGACTCGCACTGGAAATTCATCCGCCGCAGTCACATAAACGCGGTATTGGCGCGAGAAACGTCTGCAGCCGCTGTCTGTCGGGAGCGTCGACTTGATACTAGTCAAGCGGCGAAGTGTTCTGCTCCGCTGGCGAGCGCGGGACGTGAACAGGTCGGTTAATCGTTGCGCACAACCCCTTGCAACTGAAATGGAAGCTGCCGCCCTTCCTCTCAGCCAGCGGATGTCCTGAGCCGCCGAGAGCCGCTCGGGTGCCGAAACCGCAAACGCCTCCCATCAACATGATCCTCGGCTAAAATCTCGATTTAGCAGCGCGCCCAAGCGCGGGCCGCCGGACCGAGAACCGCCGCTAGACGCTGCAATCCATCAGGGCATTCAACTTTCGAAGCGTGCTGTCTGGAGCCACGCGCTTGGCTATCACCATCATGAGAAAGTCCATCGGAATATTCCTTAATTGAACTTCAGAACAAGTGCTTGCAGACCATTCGGTGCAACCTGCCCACAGCCGCTGGGACATTTCTCGCAACCTTATTTAAGACATTGACCGAATTCTCTCTAGAATCAAGGTATTGTAGAGACGCTATTAGAAATATCCGTTGATAATTTCCTTTGCATCGACCGGGAATCCGCGAAAGTTTCAGTAATTGAAAGGCATTGCAATAGCCATGGAAATTTACGTGGTTCATCGATGCAACGCCAACTGAATTCTTATCTAACCCCAATTCTGGATAAGAGGGGTGAGGGGGTTCCCAAATCGGGCGTGGCCTGATTCTGTATCCGCAACCAAAATCAACGGATGGGATCCCCTCAATGAGCACCTCTGTCATCGCACTGTTCTGTTGTCTCGACGACTTTGCAAAGGCCTTTGAAGAATGGGAGCGGCATCGGCTGATCGGCACAGGCCGCCAGCGCTCGCGCTCGGGCAAGCTCTCGCTCAGCGAAAGGCTCTTCATCATGGTGCTGTTTCATCTCTCGCCCTTCAAGAATTTCAAGGCCTTCTGGTTCTATGGCGTGGAGCAGAAATATCGCGACTGCTTTGGAGACCTGCCGAGCTACGGACGGTTTGTCGCCCTGATGCCGCGCTTGCTGGTTCCGTTTTGCATCTTGATGCAATGCTTTCGCGGTGAGGAAACCGGGGGCTATTTTGTGGACAGCACCAAGCTCGCTGTCTGCCACAACGCACGGATCAACCGGAACAAGGTCTTCAAGGGACTGGCCAAGCGGGGCCGAAGCACCATGGGGTGGTTTTTCGGGTTCAAGCTGCATCTGGTCATCAACGACAAGGGTCAGGTCATGGCCGTCAAGATCACGCCTGGAAACACCGACGACCGCAAGCCGCTTGAGACCATGATTGCCGAGTTGAAAGGCAAGGTGTTCGGCGATAAAGGCTGCATTTCGAAGCCGCTTTTCCAGCGTTTGCGGCAGCAGGGCCTGCACCTGATCACTGGCATTCGCCGCAACATGAAAAACTTTCTTCTGCCCATTCCGGACAAAATCATGTTGCGGAAGCGGTTCATCATTGAAACGCTGTTCGATAAACTGAAATCGAGCATGGGATTGGAACACACACGACACCGATCCCCAACAAATGCCTTCGTTCATATCCTGTCATGTCTGGCTGCCTATATTCTGGCGCAGCCAAAGGTCAAAATCGGCAAAATCGTCGTGCCAGACGCCATTCGGTGCATTCCAAAAGCAAACAGAGCTTATCCATAACTCGGGTTATCTACCCAATCTCCGGTCAAAGCAGGAATGCCACCGCATGCTCCCGCAAAGCAGCATCGAAATTAGACTCATGCTTGACAGGCTTGATTACGCGCGCATTCGCAATCCTGCAGGATCATAAGGGGGTGACGAAATTACAACTGCAGACCGTTCCTCTCCCACAACATGACATGATACCTTTGTTCTTGGATTGGACAGTTCCTCGGCAACCAAGGCGAGTGCCAAGCTTTTATGCATTGTATGCCCGTAGCCGCCGGAGGTGACAAACCCAACATTCTTTCCTTCGCTCCAAACAGGCTCGTAGCCGGATGCATCCGCGTCCATCGCGTCGACCTCAAGTGTAACAATGCAACGACCCGTGCCGTGCTCCCGCTCCTTCAGAGTTGCATCGCGTCCTATGAAATCCGGCTTTTTGAAGTCTATCCAGCGACCAAGACCGGTTTCAATTGGCGTGTAGGCCTGCATGAATTCGGCATTCCAGATTCCGAAACTCTTCTCAAGACGAAGGGATAGCAATGCGTTGTAACCAAACTCGACTCCGTTAGAGTCTGCGCAGGCTTGATAGAGGGTTTGGTACAACGTTGCGTGATCTGCTGCGTCGCAGTTGATTTCGTAGCCGAGCTCTCCGGTTACACTGACCCTTGCGGTTTTAGTTCGAACAAGCCCGACATCTAGTGTGCTCAGTCCCATAAATGGAATTGCGGCGGACGATAAGTCCTGATGGGTCAGTGTCTGCAGAATTTTTCTCGAATTAGGACCAACTACCGCAAATCCAACGACATGGTCCGATATATCATTGACGTCAACTCCAGGCTCAATCAGATCTTGGAACCATCGCATATGCCACTCGCGCAGGTAGTAACTTCCCATCACCCACCATTCGCCCTTGCCCCAATTCAGCACAATAAGATCACCGCGCAGCCTTCCGCTAGGCGCGAGCATAGGGCAAAGACGGCACTTGGAAGGTTCTGGCAAACGGCCAGCTAAGATCCTGTCGAGCCAAGATCGTGCATTCTTTCCGGCGATTCGAAATCTCGAGTATCCCGATATATCCAGAAGACCTACATTGCGGCGCACTGCTCGGCATTCTTCACCAATTATTTCAAATGCATTCGACCTCTTGAGGCTCGGCGTCTCCGTGAATTCCCTCGGAGCAAAGTAAATTGGAACTTCCAAGCCCCAGCTCTCACCCCAACAAGCGCCGTTTTGAGTCATCGCTTCGTAGGACGGCGATTTCTTGAGCGGGCGGCCTGCCCACAGTTGCTCGTTAGGATATGCCATCACGAATCGCCGGGAATAGAACTGGCCCGTCATTTTCTGGATATACTCCCTGTTCGACGCAAATGCCCCGTAGCGCGCAATGTCCAAGGACCACGCGTCGGCCTCGGTTTCTCCGTGAATCATCCATTCAGCCAGTGTCTTTCCGACGCCCCCTCCTTGGAGGAATCCGGCCATTACACCGCACGCTAGCCAGTAGTTCCTTACGCCGCGAACCGGTCCTACCAATGGATTTCCGTCGGGAGAGAAAGTGAACGCTCCGTTTACCCAATTCTTGATGCCAACGCGTGCTAGTGCAGGGTAGCGGGTGCAGGCGTTCATCAACTCGGTTGAAATCCGCTCAATGTCCTCCTCAATTAACTCCATTCCGTAGTTCCACGGTGCACCGTCAATGTTCCAGTGCTTGTGATTGAGCTCATAGATACCAATCAGCACACCCATTTGATCTTGACGCATGTAGGTGAAGCCTTCGAGATCAACTGTCATCGGAAGCTCGAAGTTAAGCTGCTCGATCTCCGGTATGGTCTCGGTAATCAAGTAGTGGTGCTCCAACGGAGCAAGCGGAAGTTCTAAACCGGCCATGCGTCCGACCTGCTTAGCCCAAAGGCCCGCTGCGTTGACGATGTGGTCTGCATGGATTGTGCCGCTCTCAGTGAAAAGTTCCCATGTTGAATCCGATCTCTGACACAGTTCTTGCACCTTGATGCCCTCGAAAACCTGGGCGCCGTGCTTCTTTGCTGCACCTGCATAGGCATGGACCGTTCCGGTTGTATCCACATAGCCCTCACGGTCCGCCCAAAGTCCGCCAATGATTCCATCGACTTCTATTATTGGGCAACGCTCCTTAATCTCGTCTGGAGCCATCAAGTAGCAGTCGTCAATTCCGAAGGTCTGGAAGATCCGATATGTGGACTGGAGCCATTCCCAGCGCTCGGGAGTCGAGGCCAGTGTGACACCGCCAGTCATATGAAGACCAATCGATTGACCGGACTCTCTCTCTATTTCGGAGAGCAGATCGATTGTGTAGGCTTGCAGTGCAGCCATGTTCGGGTCTGCGTTCAAAGCGTGCACAGCTCCTGCGGCGTGCCACGACGAGCCAGCGGTGAGCACAGATCTCTCGACGAGACAGACATCTCGCCAGCCTAGTTTTGCCAAGTGATATAACACAGATGCGCCGACCACCCCGCCGCCGATCACGACCACTCTGTAATTCGCCTTCAATTTACGTGCTCCAAGGTTTCGTGCCAACCGACTGACGGTTTACAGGCTGCATGCTAGAGCGAAATAATTCAACGACGTAACCGAATACAGGACTGCGGGCTGTGGGGCAGATTGCCGGCAATTGGTATGGTCAGTTGACGCCTTCAAGTAAATTTGCCTTCAACATAAATGAATTAACGGCCGCTCCGCTGAACGCAAGCAAGTGAGTCTGATTTCCCAGCCATAAGCCCAAGATATCAATTTACATTCACACCGTTGTCAAGTAACCAGATAAAATTGGCTTTCGTTGCAAAAAAAGTTGGAGATCTAACATGAAGAAGTTGACCGTCGCGTTTGCATGCGCCGCTTCGATCGGCGGAGTGGCATTGGCCGATGAGGTAAAGATTGGGGTGCTCTTGGGATTTACCGGCCCAATTGAATCATTGACTCCACCGATTGCCCAAGCGGCGGAGCTTGCGTTTCGCGAGGCTTCGGAATCAGGCCTGTTTCTCGGAGGCGCTCAAATCAAGTCTGTCCGTGGTGACTCGACCTGCATTGATAGTGCGGCGGCTTCCGCCGCGGCAGAAGCGCTCGTAACCTCGGACAAGGTGAGTGCCATTGTCGGTGCTGCGTGCTCCGGTGTAACCGGTGCGGTGCTGCACAATGTTGCGAAGCCGAACGGCATACTGATGGTTTCACCGTCTGCCACGTCCCCTGCCCTTTCATCTCCAGATGACGACGGGCTCTTTTTCCGCACAGCCCCGGAGGACGGTCGACAGGGAAACATCATGGCCACAATCCTAACCGAGCGCGGCTTCTCCAAGGTTGCGGTCACATACACTAACAATGACTATGGCAAAGGCCTTGCGGAGTCCTTTGCTGCTGCATTCGAAGGAATGGGGGGAACGGTCACCATCTCAGCGGCTCATGAAGATGGAAAAGGCGACTATTCTGCCGAAGTCGGCGCACTCGATGCGGCCGGCGGCCAAGCTCTCGTAGTGGCCGGGTACATCGGTCAAGGCGGTACGGGCATCCTCCAGGCTTCGATCGACGCAGGCGCGTTTGGCGTGTTCGTTTTGCCAGATGGAATGATTGATGAGGCCATCATCGCCGATTTTGGTTCGGATTTGAATGGATCGTTCGGGCAACTTCCTGGTTCAGATTCCGCCGGCGCACAGCAATTTTCGAGCATGATGGAAGTAGCTGAATACGAAAACAGCATATTTACAGGAGAAGGCTATGATGCAGCGGCCCTGATCATTCTTGCCATGCAGGCAGCGAATTCAACCAAGAGCGCGGACATAAAGGAGAAGATATTTGAAGTCGCTAACGCGCCTGGGGAAATCATTTTGCCTGGCGAACTTGCCAAGGCATTGGAGATCATTTCTGCAGGTGGTGACGTGGACTACTCCGGTGCTTCGGATGTAGAACTCATAGGCCCAGGCGACGCATCTGGCTCGTACAGGGAAGTTGAGATCATCGACGGAAATCTCGAAACGGTTAGATACCGATAAATTCAAAGCGATACTGAATTGGACGACCTTGGCTAGGCCGCCCAATTCAACCGGTTAATGAACGAAATGAGTGTCTAGAACGACTTGGGTCACGGTTCTCGGGGTTTGCATCGCTCCGCGCTACAAAGTTGGGTGCCAAGCACTTGGGGGCTCTCCAAGTTCGCTAAAAAACAGCAGTCCGAGAATGAATGTCTTTTGCTGGTCAGGGATTGCATATCAAACCGGATTGTGATGATCGAGGTTAAGAATCTCACCAAGAAATTTGGAGGCTTCGTTGCAGTCGACAATGTGTCGATCCAATTCCGCAAAGGAGCCATTACTGGCTTGATCGGCCCCAATGGTGCAGGCAAGACCACGCTCTTTGATGTTATTGCTGGCCGGCTCAAACCAACGGCTGGGTCGGTGACGCTCGACGGAGATGATGTAACCGGGTTACCGCCGCATGATCTCTTTCACAGAGGTTTTCTCCGCACATTTCAAATTGCGCAGGACTTCAGCTCGATGACAGTCCGCGAGAACTTGATGATGGTTCCACCTAATCAATCGGGAGAGAGGCTTTGGAATACTTGGTTTGGCCGAAGGACAATCGCTAGGGAGGAGATCGGGCTTTCCGCGAGAGCGGACGAAGTGATGGAGTTCCTGACCATTTTGCATCTGGCAAATGAACCGGCCCAAAGCCTGTCTGGCGGGCAAAAAAAACTTCTGGAGCTCGGACGAACGATGATGGTCAACGCACGCGTGGTTTTTGTCGATGAGGTCGGGGCTGGTGTCAACCGAACCCTTTTGAACACGATCGCTGGCGCGATTCTCAGATTGAATCAAGAGCAAGGCTATACGTTCTGCATGATCGAGCACGATTTCGAGTTCATTTCGAAAATCTGTGACCCGGTGATTGTTTTGGCAGAAGGAAAGATCATCGCCGAGGGAAGGGCTGAAGAAATTCGCGAAAATGACCGAGTTATCGAAGCATATCTAGGGTCGCACGCAGCCAGGTCGCAAACAGGAAGCGGCCATAGTGGCGATCAATGGCAATAGCTCGGATGGTCACGCAATACCCAAATAGCACTGTTCCGACCGCAGGTCCGATGAAATGGCGCACTTGATCGGAGATAGGATGACAGCCAGTTACGGGGCTGCCAATGTCATCGAAAACTGTACAATTGAGCTTAACAAGGGTGAAATCGCCGCAATTGTCGGCCCAAACGGGGCTGGCAAGTCTACGGCGATGAAGGCACTGATTGGCCTGCTAAATCTTTCTATGGGTCGCGTGCGACTGAACGGTCAAGACATCACGCCGAATTCGCCGCAAAGCCGTATTGCTTTGGGGATGGCATTTGTCCCGCAAAACATGAACATCTTCACTTCGATGAGCGTGGAAGAAAATCTTGAGATGGGTGCTTTCCTGCGTCGAGGTGACATCAAGCGAACAATGAACGAAGTGTATTCCCTTTTTCCGGTTCTTCATGAAAAACGGCGACAGCTTGCTGGCGAACTCTCCGGAGGCCAGCGTCAGCAGGTGGCCTTGGGGCGCGCGCTTATGACCGAGCCCGAATTGCTTATGCTGGATGAGCCAACTGCTGGTGTGGCACCAGTCGTTATGGACGAGATATTCCAAAGAATTGTAGATATCGCCCGCACAGGAGTTTCGGTGTTGATGGTGGAGCAGAATGCACGGTGGGCCCTAGAAGTCGCCGATGTGGCATATGTTATGGTACAAGGAACTATCCGCTTCACGGACACGGGACCCGCTTTGCTCGCAAGCAAGGAAGTAAGAAAGACATTTCTGGGAGGTTAAGGGAATTGCGGTGAAGTAAGTGCTTGAACTTCTCTGCACCTGTTTAGAACATGCGATATAGGCCTTTTCCGCCAATCCGGCAGCCAGTTAGGTTAAATTGGGCTTCGGTCGGGCGTTTGGTTCCGAGGGCCGCAGTTCCAAGAAAATCCTTCAAGATGTTCCTACTCGGAATCTGTAGAGCAAATTCTGGAGCGAAGCGTGGATTTTTTTAACGCAATCGTCGTTCTCGGGAATTTCGTGGTTGTGCCTGCTCTGTCGTACGGAAGCCAACTGGCTCTTGGCGCTCTCGGAGTCACGCTCGTTTACGGGATTTTGCGGTTCTCGAACTTTGCCCACGGTGACACGATGGCATTCGGCGCGATGCTTTCAGTGCTTGTGACGGGCGTCTTGCAAAACCGTGCGATCGGGCTTGGGCCACTTCCGACCGCACTTCTCGCCCTCCCCTTCGCGGTTATCGGAACTATAGCTTTGGTTTGGATCATTGATCGCTGGGTATACCGTTATTATCGAAGGAAGCATTCCAGCCCCGTAACCTTTGTTATTGCATCGTTTGGAGTGATGCTCATATTGAACGGCATTGTAAGGATGGTCATCGGACCAGGCGAGCAACGGTTTGTCGACGGCGAACGCTTCCTGATTTCAGTTCCTGATTTCAAGGCCATTACCGGACTCCAGGAGGGTCTTGCCTTCAAGACCACACAAGGCGTCACGATTTTGACCGCCCTCGTCCTGATGGCATTGCTGTATTGGTTTTTGAACGGAACACGCACCGGAAAATCACTGCGGGCCTTTTCGGACAACAGCGACCTCGCCCTATTGTCGGGGATCAACCCGGAGCGAGTTGTCCTGATCTGCTGGACGATCGCCGGTGCCTTAGCCGCCATCGCAGGGACTCTCTATGGGATCGACAAAATTTTCAGGCCGTTCATCTACTTTCAACTTCTGCTCCCAATTTTCGCAGCAGCAGTTGTTGGCGGCCTCGGCAGCCCTCTTGGCGCCATCGCCGGAGCTTACCTGGTCGCCTTCTCAGAAATTGCCATCACCTACGCGTTCAAGAAATTCTTTCGATACTTGCTGCCAGAGCAATTCGAACCCGCTGGCCTCGCGCAGTTGCTTTCGACCGACTACAAGTATGCCGTGTCATTCGCGATTTTGGTGCTAGTTTTGCTGTTCCGTCCGATGGGCCTGTTTCGGGGAACCGCTGCATGAGGTTGCGGGAAGCTTTTTTGCTAGCCTTAGTCACGGCATGTCTGCTTGCGTCCGGGTTCATCCAAAGCTGGAATGTCGCCCTGGTCATTTTCAACATGGGTCTTGTCTCGGCTGTGCTCGCCCTCGGAGTGAACATACAGTGGGGGTATGCGGGGCTGTTCAATATCGGCGTCATGGGTTTTGTTGCTCTTGGCGGGCTAGCGACCATCCTGATTTCGTCGCCACCGGTGTCCGGTGCTTGGGCGACCGGAGGATTACGCCTGCTTTTGGCCCTGGCTTTCGGCGCTGCTACATTGCTGGGTGCCGCTGTACTCTGGCGATCGCTGCCGAAAGGGTTTCTGCGCTCAGCTGCCCTGGTGGTCGAACTAATTGCTGGATTCGCGATTTATCGATGGATTTTCGATCCAGCGGTGTCGGCAATTGAAGGCTTCAACGCTGTCGAGGATGGCTTCCTAGGTGGATTCGGACTGCCCATTCTGATTGCTTGGCCGATCGGTGCCGCATTGGCTGCGGGTGCCGCCTATCTTATCGGCAAAGTCGCGCTGGGTCTCCGGTCCGATTATCTGGCGATCGCAACGCTCGGAATTTCCGAAATAATCGTTGCCATCATCAAGAATGAGGATTGGCTTACGCGTGGCGTGAAGAACGTCGCTGGGCTGCCCCGTCCGGTCCCGTATGAAATAGACCTTCAAAACAGCGCTGGTTTTGTGGAGTTCATGGCGACCCGCGGCTTCGATGCAGTCACGGCGTCGTCGATTGTCGTGAAACTCTGTTATTCGGGAATTTTCTTGACGGTTCTGCTTGGCTTGTACTGGCTCGCTCAAATGGCGTTGAAATCACCTTGGGGGCGCATGGTCCGCGCCATCCGAGAAAACGAGACAGCTGCAGAGGCCATGGGAAAGGACGTGACCAGACGGCACTTGCAAGTATTCGTTCTAGGCTCAGCAATCTGCGGACTTGCCGGAGCGATGATGACTACGCTGGATGGACAGTTTACACCTGGTAGCTACCAGCCCCTCCGCTACACGTTCCTAATCTGGGTCATGGTTATCGTGGGAGGTTCAGGAAACAACCTTGGAGCGATAATCGGTGCCTTCCTAATCTGGTTTATTTGGATCGAGGTGGAGCCGGTAGGACGAGCCTTGATCCACTTCGGTACGGTTTGGATGGGAGATGACAATACATTTCGCACCCACCTAATCGCATCGGCAGCGCACATGCGGTTTCTCACGATGGGAATTATTCTTCTATTCGTCTTGCGATTCAACCCACGAGGCTTGATTCCAGAAAGATGAGTCCAAGCATCGGAAAAGTATACGGCAACTCACTAGAATGAGTGGCATGCTTGCCTAGCCATGCAAAGCATTGTACCCGGCTTTGGCGGTACAATTCCGCCTCAAGGATTACTGTTGACTGGCTGCGGCAACTGCCAATAAGACTGGAAACATTGGCGTTTCGGAGTTTAAACGATGGATAGGCACTTCAGGGTCTGCGTCATTGGCGGCGGTGTTGTAGGATGCTCGGTCCTTTACCATTTGGCAAAATTTGGTTGGTCGGACATCATTCTCGTGGAACGCTCGGAACTCACCTCTGGATCGACTTGGCATGCCGCAGGCGGGTTTCACACGATCAACGGTGACACCAACATGGCTGCCCTTCAGGGATACACGATAAGACTCTACCGGGAACTTGAGGAAGTCTCAGGTATCTCATGCGGCCTTCATCATGTCGGAGGAATAACGCTCGCAGAATCACCAGAGCGACTGGACATGTTCAAGGCCGAACGTGCAAAACATCGATTGATGGGTCTTGAAACCAATATCGCCACCCCCAAAGAGATTGCCGAACTTGCCCCCTTGACCAATCTCGACGGAATCATCGGAGGGCTGTACGATCCGCTCGACGGACATCTCGATCCGTCAGGGACAACTCATGCGTACGCCCGTGCCGCCTGCCTCTCGGGAGCAACTGTTGAGTCGCGCAACCTGGTCATCGAAACAAACCCTAGACCAGATGGAATGTGGGAGGTTGTCACAGCGAATGGAACCATTGTCGCCGAGAGTGTTGTTAACGCCGCCGGGCTCTGGGCACGGGAGGTGGGCGCGCTTGCAGGGGTCTATTTGCCGATTCATCCAATGGAGCACCAGTATCTCGTCACTGACAATCTGCCAGAATTTCGAGATGCGCGAACCGAATATCCCCATGTGGTTGATCCAGCAGGGGGAAACTACCTCAGACAAGAGGGGAATGGCCTGTGTATCGGCTTCTACGAACAAGGATGCGAACCGTGGGCAGTGACCGGAACGCCACCTGACTTTGGACCTGAACTGCTCGAGGACAGGCTGGAGCGCATTTCAGATTCCATAGACAGCGCTTACTATCGATATCCTGTGCTTGAGCGTACGGGAGTGAAGAGAATCATCAACGGACCTTTTACATTCGCGCCGGACGGCAACCCGTTGGTTGGACCTGTGCCGGGACTGAAGAACTACTGGTCGGCCTGCGGAGTCATGGCCGGTTTCTCTCAAGGCGGCGGAGTTGGTCTGACACTCGCTCAGTGGATGATCGAAGGCGAGCCGGAGCGAGATTCTTTTGCCTTGGACGTCGCTCGGTTTGGACCTTGGATCAGTCCTTCATACACGCTCCCAAAGGTCATTGAGTTCTATCAACGCAGGTTCTCGGTGACATATCCGAACGAAGAACTTGCTGCGGCACGTCCCTTTCGCACATCACCGATGTACGACTACTGGCTATCACAGAACGCCGTGTTTGGTGCCCAGTTCGGAACCGAAGTCGTAAATTACTTCGCCCTTGAGGGAACCCCCCTGTTCGAGACGCCGTCGTTCCGGCGGTCCAACGCATGGCAAGCAACTCGGGAAGAGGTACTCGCCGTGCGGACGGGAGTCGGGATAAATGAAATTCAGAATTTTGGGAAATACCGAGTTGCAGGCGTCGGATCTCGCAGCTGGCTGAACCGCATTTTCGCCGGCCGAATTCCAAAGCCGGGAAAAGTCACTCTAGCACCGATGCTGTCCCATCGTGGGCGTATCATAGGCGACTTCACAATTTCATGCTTTGGCGAAAACGATTTCCAGCTGACCGCATCCTACGCCGCCCAGAGCTTTCACATGCGTTGGCTACAGGCAAATCTTCCCGAGAGCGGTGTATCGGTTCAAAACGTGTCGGATTCCAGATTGGGGTTTCAGATTGCGGGTCCAATGGCCAGGAAACTGCTGTCCCGTACCACAGATAATGATGTCTCGGCTGAGGCCTTCCGCTTCATGGAGATCAAGCGTATGCAGATCGGCCTGAGCAACGCCATGGTGCAGCGTCTTTCGTTCACTGGCGATCTCGGTTACGAAATCTACGTCGATGCAACCTCCGTTCGCTCGTTGTTTGAAACACTTTCCATTGCAGGTGAAGATCTAGGACTCCGTCCGTTCGGCATGCGTGCCATGATGTCGTTACGGCTCGACAAATTCTTTGGTTCGTGGCTCCGAGAGTACTCACCGGACTATACGCCGGCAGAAACGGGCATCGATCGGTTCATTGACTGGGAAAAGAACGAAATGTTTGTGGGCCGGCTGGCAGCAGAGAGAGAAAAAAATCAAGGGCCAAGCCGGGTGTTATGCACATTTGAAGTCGACGCACGCGACGCGGATGTCATTGGCGACGAACCCATCTGGCTAGGCGGGGAGGTTGTTGGGTTTTGCACGTCGGGAGGCTATTCGCACTTTGCTGACAAATCCATCGCTTTCGGGTTTGTCCCAGCGGCTGAAGCGACATCAGACTTGGAGATTGCAATCGAGATTCTGGGCGAAATGCGAACAGCGCGACGCTTAACTGATCCCGTTTTCGACCCTGACGGAGAAAGGATGCGGGGTTGAACGGCATTTGCAATGCGTGAGATGAGAGTGGAAACTGCGCACTTTCCGCAATCTGCCCTCGTAACAAGACTCTATCAAGAGAATGACCGAATCAATGCTGCCGTCTGGCGGGCGCGCCGGCTCACGATTCGGGTTAGTTAGCATTGCCCGGTCATCGCCGAAACAATATCGCAGCCATAATCTTGGCCGGAGGTCTCGCGAGCAGGATGAGCGGCCGAGACAAGCTGATGGTGGAAATTGACGGAGTCCCGGCCCTTAGGCGGACGGCATGGTCGGCTCTGAATTCTCGAGCTTGCGAAACCATCGTGTCGCTATGCAAAGATCAAGTCGAACGGATGGCGGTTGTCGAGGACTTGCCAATCAAGCTAGTTGCTTTGGGGGCGCCGTCAAGAGGGATGTCCGGATCGATCAAGGCGGGCATCAGTGCGGTTGCCAACAATGCTTCGGGGGCAGTTATTCTGCTTCCTGATATGCCAGAAATAGAGTCGTCCGACATAAATGCACTAATTGACGCTTTTGGCACTAGTTTAATCGTAAGAGCTGCGTCAGAGGACGGTCGTCCAGGCAACCCAGTCCTGTTTCCGAGGAGCCTGTTCCCGGATCTCTACGAGTTGAAGGGAGCCGACGGAGCAAAATCCGTTGTGGTCAAGCATGTCGCCAATGTCCGAGACCTTCGTCTTCCAGGCACAAGAGCACTTCTGGATCTCGACACGCCCGAAGAATGGGAAAACTGGATTCAGCATCGCTGGCAACGCACATGATGCAGGCCGGCCGGTAAAGACAAGCACCTAGAAATTTCACGGCCGATGCGAGTGCGTTGGTGCGGGCGGAGGGACTTGAACCCACACTGCCATGCGGCAAACGGATTTTCGTACCAACTGAAGCTTTCGCAACCCCCAATGAGGTTCGTGGTCTGGACTATCCCTTCGCCATAGCTCGTTTGCCTTAGGCGCCACCCGTCTAGTCTCTACACCTTCCCTGCATTCGCCGGGCTTGGCTCGGGATTGCCATGTCAAGGTTTCCCCGAATTTGAGCGGTTCTGCACCTGCGGTTTCCCGAAGGGCACTCAATTACTGTTTAAGTCCGTCGCGTCTACCGATTCCGCCACGCCCGCACCAAGCCACCTTATATTGGCGGTTGATTCTCATGCCAACATGAATCGACAGCACATTCGTACGCCAACTCAGCCGTTAAAGCGAGTATGAAACAACGGCCGGTTTGGAAATGACCACCTGCATCGCATCATTAATCGCCAGCTGTCGCTCTATCCAGGAGGAACGATGGAGGTTAGCAACAAGTTCACCACCGGCGGTGCTCATCGTCACGTGCAGCAGAGTTCCATCCGTCGAGCGGTCAATGGATGATACAACTCCGTCGAGCTTTCCAGCGGCAAGTGCGTTCCCCCCCTCTCCTGCAAATAGCAGCATGCTTGAGCGCTCGATAACCAATTCGACTTCTGTTCCTACCGCGTGTTTACCTTGCATTTCCGCAAGCATCACGCCCTCGCCTACTTTACAAACCGCAAGGCCCGGGCATTCCAACCCGACTACAGACGCTCTGATGCAAGAATGCTCTGAGTGCCTGGCACCGTCGAGAGATTCGTTCCCGCGAACAACTTTGCCATTAACCAAGGCAAGAACCCTGGAAGCAAGTAACCTAACCTCCAGCTTCGAGTGAGTCACGTAAATGATCGGTAGATCGAATTCTGCAATCACGCGCTTAAGATACGGCATAATTTCCGCCTTCCTTGCAGCATCGAGCGCGGCAAGTGGCTCGTCGAGCAAAAGCAGTCTAGGCGCCGCTAAAAGGGATCGGCCAAGAGCAACTCGTTGCCTTTCTCCTCCGGAGAGAGCGTCGACATCACGGTCCAGCAATGGGTCAAGATCCAATGCCTCGGTAACCTCTGACCATTCTGGGCCGCATCGACGGTTCCGGCGGCGGTAGCCGTAGTTCAGATTCCCCGCAACGGTTAGATGGGGAAACAGCTGAGTATCCTGAAAGACCATGGCGACAGCACGTTTGTGCGGTGGCACGAACAAGCCGGTCTTGGAGTCCAACCATGGAATTCCCATATAGGTTATCTGTCCGAGCGCAGACCGCTCAATGCCGGCAACAACTCTCAACAAAGTGCTCTTTCCTGCACCACTCGGTCCGAACAGGGTTGTTACACCCGATAGGTAAATCTCTTCTGATACCTCTAGTTCAAGGTTTTGATACCGGAGCACCAAATCAAGCTTCAATTGCTCAGCTAGGCTTGCCACTCGCCCAGTACCGCCGGTTGATCATGAAAACAAAAACAAGCACTAGAAACGCAAAAGCTAGCATACCCAGAGACAAGGCGTGCGCCCGTCCGTAGTCGAGCGTCTCGACGCTTGAATAGATATCGATCGAGACCACACGAGTGCGGTTTGGAATGTTTCCTCCAACCATCAGTATGACACCGAACTCGCCAACCGAATGGGCGAAGCCAAGCACCGCTGCGGTTAAGAATCCCCTTTTTGCGAGTGGTGCTGCCACGGATACAAACGCATCGAACGGCGAGGCGCCCAAGGAAGCGGCTACTTCCATCGGTCTCCGCCCCACAGATTCAAATGCCGACTGCAGTGGCTGAACGGTAAAAGGCAAAGAATGTATAATCGACGCGATCAAAATTCCCGTGAACGAGAATGTCAGCGATTCCCCAGTGACATGGACCCAGACCGCGCCCATAGGCGAGTTGGGGCTCAACAGAATCAGCAGGTAAAATCCTAGCACGGTGGGCGGGAGGACTAGCGGTAGAGCTGTGACAGCCTCGAAGAGCGGCTTCGCCCTGCTCCTAGTTATCGAAAGCCACCACGCCAAGGGGGTGGCGACCACCATGAGAATCGCTGTCGAAGCCACTGCCAATTTTAACGTAACCTGGACAGAACCCAAATCAATCATCCGGACACATTGTCTTGTAGCCAAACTCTTCGATCATCGTCCTGACATCGCTGCTCTGAAGGAACTCATAAAACGTCTCCACAGCCGGGTTTCCGCTCGCCTTGCGGAGAAGCACCGCCTCCTGACGGACGGGGGTGTACAAATGTTGCGGTATTTCAAGGTGAAATCCTTTCATCGGATGCATTGAGTTCTTGACATACGATAGGGGAACGAACCCCAATTCGGCATTTCCGGTCGCAACATGTGCGTAGCTCTGCCCAACGCTATCTCCAAAAATTATTTTGCCCTCCAATCGCCCCTCTAGTCCAAGATTACGTATGACCTCGATTGCCGCAGAGCCGTAGGGTGCCAGCGCCGGATTTGCAATTGCCACTCGTTGCACTCGCCTCGTCTCGAACGCCTTCCTCAATCCCTTCGAAAGAAGCTCCTCATCCAATGCCCAAAGCGCAAGTCGACCTTTCGCGTATAAAAACCTAGAATTCGGGACGATGGCGTTTTCGGCCTCGAGCAACTTGGGCCGAACAGTGTCCGCAGACAGAAATATCTCGAACGGTGCACCGTTCTTTATCTGTGCGTAAATCCTTCCTGTCGAACCAGGCACCGCGATAACTTCGTACGGCGAACTGCTCTCATACACCTGGACTAGCTCGTTGAAAGTAGGAATAAAATTGGTTGCCACAGCTGCAATTACCTGTTCAGCGACAGCAGATGGCGTCTTCAATCCGAGAATCAGCAAACAGGCAACCACGCATTCAAGCGGCCTTCCACGTATCAGCATGTTCGCGTCGCAATGCATATCAAACTCTTTTCAAACTGATGTCTTCCATATTTAGTATCATTCATGCTCAATCCGAGTTGTCTTAGCGACCAGTGCCCCAGACCGAACTGGGTTCTGCCACTGGGGTTCCAAAAGCCCGCTTCAGACTAAGAGTTTAGTTTCCAGCCCAAATTATCGAATCGTTTTCGGTTGAAGTTGCTATCGGGTAGTTGAAGAGATTCTCGGAGGGCAAATTGGTGCGCGCTGGTCAGAGCTATGTACGTGTACCTTGTTCCTAACATCTAGGGCCAACTTGTGGCAATCGCTGTGTCCATGTCTCCAAAGCAATCGCCTTTCAATTTTTCTTTTCGGCGGCAACTTGATGGCTACACGGGTTGTGCCAAGCAGGATGTCCTCGTTTAACGCTGCATCAAGCGTCCAGTGCGGCGTGCTCTCTATCAACCAGTGCGTACATCTGCGTTCAGGAAGTGCTCCGGCCTCGCCCTCCGGCGGCAATCAAGCTGGGGGTCGGCGAGGAGCGCCGCTGTCCGCACTGCGGCAGCGGCGGTTCGGCAGTCGTCGGACCGGCTCGCCGGGGTCGTCGAGGCCGACGAGACCTTCGTGCTCGAAAGCCGTAAGGGCGAGCGGGTGCACGGGGCCGCACACATCCAGACGGCCACCAGCGTTGGCCAAATCCTGTAAGTCCTTAATCCGCATTTGCCGCGGTGCACGGGGCCGCACACATCCAGACGGCCACCAGCCGCCACAGCCAGATCAAGGACATCCCGCGACGCTTCCGCGGCATCGCCACCAAGTACTTGGACAGCTATCTGAGGTGGTTTCATCTCGTCGTCCTCGGCAGCCATCCATCGTCAAGAGCCTGCCTCGCAGCCGCCAGCGCCAGAACATGCCTGCGATTCGCAAATTGAGCCAATTTTTGGTTATGGTTGCGGGAATTGCTCTTCCCGGCTGCGGTCGGTCGGTTTCCTGCGGTACGGAACCCCTAAATGCGCGTTTTCGGGGCTGATCCGGCAAATTCTAGACACACTTCTCCCTTGTCACCACAAGGGCGGCTGGGCAATCATCCGGGAGCGGCGCAAGCCGCTGCATGTTTCTCTCTAGCCCTCGATAGCGAACCTTGTCGTTGCCGAACACTCGCTTCACGATCCGGAACGGATGCTCCACCCGCACCCTAGCCTTCGCCGTCTCCGCCATGGTCCGGTGCCTGACGGGGTTCATGGCAAATGGCAACCTGATTACCTTTGAATGCAAGCTATATTTGGGATAGAATATTGTCATGCAAGGCAATGCTCGGAAGGGAATTTACATGGCACGCAACCCAGTGCAGTGTCAGAAAGGAATCAGTCTGAACGCATTTCTCTCACTCTATGGGACCGAAGACCAATGCTTCGACGCCCTGTATCGGTGGCGATGGCCCAATGGCTTCGAATGCCCTCACTGTGGGTATGACCGAGGCTGTCAACTCAACACCCGCAAGCTCCAGCAGTGCCATCGCTGCCACCGCCAGACCTCGATCACCGCCGGGACCCTGTTCGGGGCCACCAAGCTGCCGCTCACGGTGTGGTTTCAGGCCATCCACCTCATCACCCAAGACAAGAAAGGCATCTCGGCGATGATGCTGCACCGCCATCTGGGCATTTCCTGCAACGCGGCGTGGCGCATGAAACACAAGCTGATGCAGGGGATGATGGAGCGAGACCGCGAACACCCGCTCAGCGGCCGGGTCTTGCTCGACGATGCCTGTCTCGGCGGCGAGCGAAGCGGCGGCAAGCGCGGGCGAGGGGCGCCGACCAAGACCCCTTTCGTGGCCGCCGTCCAGACCAATGAGCACGGACACCCGCTGCGCCTGAAGCTCACGGTCGTCGAAGGGTTCCGCACCCGCGAAATCGCCGCCTGGGCACACCGGCACCTGGGCGCCGGCACTTCGGTGGTGTCCGATGGTTTGGCCTGCTTCCATGGCGTCACCGCGGCCGGTTGCGCTCATGACAGGATTGTGGCGGGAAGCGGGAAAGCCAGCGTCGAGCGCCCTGAGTTTCATTGGGTGAACACCATTCTCGGCAATGTCAAGAGTGCGTTGCGCGGCACTTGCCATGCGATTCGCCCCAAATGCGCCCAGCGATATCTCTCGGAATTCGAATACCGCTTCAATCGTCGCTTCGACCTGCCCGACATCATCCCCAGACTTGCCTGTGTGGCCCTCAGAACGCCGCCCATGCCCGAACGGCTGCTCAAGTTGCGCTTGGCTTAATTGGCAATCAGGAATGGCAATGCGCCGCGACACCTCGCGATGCGCGCACTTCCCAATCCCGCAATATCCGGCATCAACACAGACTAGCTCCTCCTCACCGAGCAGAAGCTGGCCCGAAGACATCAGGTCGCGGCTGAGGAGCCCTTGCTTGAATTTCATGAAACGGTGCAGAACAGATTCTTGTTCTGTCCAATCTCTAGATAGTGTCGTCATGAAATGCCGGCCCAGAGCGCCAGACACCGGATCTGCACCGCGGCAAGAAACGATGCGGCATTCCTGGCGCATCGCGTGGCAATCCCACGCCAGCGCTTGAGCCGCAGAAAGGCGTTCTCCACCAAATGCCGGTGCCGGCAGAGAGCGACATCTGCGCTCTGGGGCGCTTGCGGTTGCGCTTCGGCGGAACCGCTGGAATGACTTCATGCTCCTCGCAACAAGACAGGATGGCATTCGTGCCACAGGCCCTGTCCGCCAACAAGCGCTCGGCATCCATCCCTTCAATCAGCTCGACCGCTTGACGGCAATCCGCTGCCGTCCCCTCGGTCGCCAACACCCGCACCGGCATCCCCTGCGCGTCCACAGCCAGATGCAGCTTCGCGTTCAGCCCCCTTTTGCGCGACCCATCGCCTGATTGCCACCGACCGCACCGCTCGCAGGGGGATGCACCTTGAGATGACTGGCGTCAATCATCAGCCACTCATCGTCCGGCTCATCCACCAGACGCTCCGGCAACGCCCCCCAGAGCCCCTTGTCCCGCCAGCGACAGAACCGGCGATGGGTGTTGTTCCAGTCTCCACAGTCTGGCGGCAAATCGCGCCAGGGAGCGCCGGTGCGCAGAACCCGGAAGATCGCATTGATGAACCGTCGATTGTTGCGCCACCCCACCCCAACTTCCCGCTCGGCCAGGCAGATGAGGCTCCAGCAACAGCCAGACCCGGTCCGAAATGTCATGACGCCGATGAGCCATTCCCATGAGCCGCCTCCAACAAACATCAAGTGAGTTCGACAGACAATGCAGATAAACATCACTCATGACGACACTATCTAGCTTGTTGTTTGCGGAACATTGCATCACTCACTAAAAAGGAAGTCATGACTGTTTCGAAAACGGCATTTCGCTTTGAACTGCCTGCCATGCCGCTTGGGATATCCGGGCCAGAGCAGGACACCCAATTGAATCCCCGCAAGGCAGTCCCGCTAGCGGCACGACAAGCCTTTGTCGGCAAGTGCCACTGGCCTAGAAGAAGAACCTATAGTGCGTCCCGGGAAGGAGCGTAGCTGGCCGGAAACTGCCGCTCGACGTTGCTAGGTCCATCAGGGGCCCTCACCTTTCGCAGTGTGTTGTCCTGTGCCCTGCGTTCGGTCACCGCCGTCATGAAGAAATCCATCGGTTTCTCCCTCGACTGAACTTCGGAATTAGTGCTTGCAATCCTTCCGACATAACATGTCCATGGCTAAAGGGGGTGCATTCGCAACAGTTTTCACCAGAATTTTTTCAACAACGATTGCCCTGAGCACAATCAGGTGTCACGGAGCAATATTCCAAGAATCGAGATTCAGTGATGGATGAATGCGGTCGCTCGTGTGACCTAGCTGTTCCTATACCTGTTTCAGCTAATAGCTTTCTGATTCAAGCGTCCTATACCAATATCTTCTAGGTCTTCACAAAATGCGATCAACTTGGTGGATTGGCTGAGGATTGAACCAAGCTTTTTCGAAGATTCCATGGCCGCACACAAGAAACCGTGCCAATCCGTCTTTAAATATCCGCATGCGATGAGGCTCCCTTTACAGTCATGGCTATCGGATTTTATTGACAATTTGTGATGGTACCCGAGGCGAGACTCGAACTCGCAAGACCGAAGTCGGGGGATTTTGAGTCCCCTGCGTCTACCAATTCCGCCACTCGGGCCGCTAGCTCAATTAAGATGTACCTGCGGCTTCGTCAACGAAGTTTCCCGAAAATTTTCTGAGGTGAAACCTACTGTCCGAACAGCAAAGAGGACTGTAGTTATTCTAAAAGCCAAATCTCTAGAGCACAACGCCAAAGACGACTATTGACAAGACTTCCGCAATTCCAATTGCAATTATCATGCAGCGTGCAACCATACTCTGGTATCGCCGCAGGAAGACGATAGTAAAATCAAGCATCGATGTCTTAATTGGTCAAAAATTCCCATATAAAGACTGTTGCGAAAGCGGGCGTTCTCTGCATTTTGCCGTCTGGAGCAGGGTCGGGCCATCGTCTTCAAAGTAAGTTCAGCCTCCACCGCCCGCTTCCCGATCCCGCGGTATCCGGCATCAGTCCGGACCCGCTGCTCCTCGCAGTGCAGAAACTAGTCCGAAGGCGCCGGTCACGACGTTGGCGGCTGTTCCCTCCAAGGGGTGCACAGCCCCCAGGAATCGGTGCCGATGCGCAGCTTCATCCCGAAATGCCGCAGGTCCCTTCTTCATCTGGTGCATCTATGGATTTCGGGCATTGCTCTCGTTTCCGGTTGACGACGACACCAAAATGATGGTGACGTCAACGATGGTGCCCTCCTTCAGCAGGCACCCCGCTCGGCCAGGTGGTCCCCGATCTTCCGAACGGCAGGTGCGCCAGTCCGTGGAACTCCAGCCTGCGGCAGAAGTCGTTATCGTCGTCTCGTCCAAAACCTTCTCCAGCCTCGCCCCGGCAAGGCGCCGAACTCACTTGGCCTTGCAGAGGAAGCAATCCATCGCCGGATCGCTCAAATTGTAGAACAGCTGCACGCAGTGCGCGCGCAGCATCATCGGCAGCGGATGCGGCTATCGCCCCTTGCCATCGCCCGTCGGACGGATCCCGGCGCAATGCGGGCCTCTAGGCGCACCCCGAATGCACAATGTCGCGCTGAAGGGTTGCAAGCGCCTGTCATGATGTTTGATTGAAGGAGAGGGCGATAGATTTCTTCACGACGGTGGTGATCGAGCGCTGACCTGCCCGCACGACAATCTGCCGGTTTCGCCGGCTGCCTGTGCTGCGCGGTCTTGACACGGCGCTTTTGTCGGAGGTCTAACAGCCAGCTGCAGGAGTGCGGCTTGAAGGTCAGAAACGCGCCGGTGGCGGTTGTTGACGCACGATCGTGGAGAGCGCGGCGCCCGAGATCTCGGTGTCCGAGCGTCTCTCGGCGGATTCGGACGCCCGGTGGCTGAAGAAGGGCGTCGCTGCCACTTCGGCTGCAAGGGATTCGTACGTACCGACAGGGAGGGCCTCGCGGGCAGGTTCTGGTGCGCCCGCCAACGAGGGCGAGGTGCCGCACTTCCCAGCCATGGTGTCCGACTGCACGGCGCGGCGGGACGCTCGCCGACAAGGGGCTGTCCAGCGGCGCATCGGGGTCTGAAATCGCGCCTTTTGGGGCCCAAAACGCGTCTGGAAGGCGCACTGCAGCCACCGAACGGTGAAATACAGAGAACGCCCGCTTTCGCAACAATCTTTAGATGCATCCTGAAGACTTTGCCGAATTCATGTAGATTAATCTTGCACATCCGGGCATTCATGCTGAAATTGTTTGCGGTATCTCGAATCCGGTCAATCCTTGCTTTGGCAACCGCCGTGCCAAGGAACTCAACTACAAACCCAAGCACTGTGCCAGCGATTTCAAGGGCAGTTTTTTCGATACAGACGAAGAGTACGTCTTCATCGGATGTCCATTCGCTGATCTTGCAGATTCCGGAGATATGTCCCGCATATTGTCCTTAAGTCGGTGCACATCTCGAAGGGCTATAGCGAACGGTCGTCTAGGTCTTGTACTCATAAAGGGAAAAGGGATTTTCTTTTCGGCGCTGATGTGATTCAATCTTCCAAACAGCGGGAGATTGAGGATGCAGGGAAGGCACGATCTGACGGATGCGGAATGGGCGATCATCTCGCCGTTGCCGCCTGACAAGCCGCGGGGCGTTCCACGGGTGGACGACCGGCGGGTGATCGGCGGGATCTTTCACATCCTGCGCACCGGCACGCCGTGGCGCGACCTTCCGGAACGCTGCGGGCCATATACGACAGTATGCAACCGCTACAACCGCTGGGCCAGGCAAGGGGTGCGGAAGCGCCTGTTCGGGGCGCTGGCGACGGGCTCGCCGGGATCTCTTCATCTCCTGGACTCCTCGGTGGTGCGCGCCCACCAGCACGCCGCGGGCGGAAAAAAGGGGGTCCGGACCACGCCATCGGACGCTCGCGAGGCGGGCTGAGCACCAAAATCCACGTCGTCGTCGACGGCCTTGAGCCGGCCCGGGACACCGTCGCCGACCGCGGCTGCGACGCCCGCGCCATCCTCAAGCTCATTGCCGAGCATGGCTCTTGCCCCCACATCCCGACCCAACGGGATCGCCGGGAGCAGCGCTCGGTATCCCATGACCTCTACCGCCAACGCAATCTCGTCGAACGCTTCTTCAACAGCTCAAACACTTCCGAGGCATCGCGACCCGCCATCACAAGCTTGCAAGAAACTTCCTCGCCGCAATCGCCCTCGCCTGCATCCGCCTCTGGATCAAAACTAATGAGTACACGGCCTAGTTGAGAAACGTCATCTGAAAAGTTAAGGCTCAATTCGCGATTCGCAGGCATATCCTGACGATGGATGCCTGCCGAGCGCGACGAGATGGAACTACCTCGGACAGCTGTCGAGACACTTGGTGGCGGATGCCGCGGGAAGCCGTTGATCTGGCTGTAGCGGCTGGTGGCCGTTTGGATGGGCATGGTCCCGCGCACCCGCTCGGCGGCGACAGGAACCGGCACCTGCTTGCGCGCAATCCCGCAGCGCGCCGCAGCCTCACGGATGGTCTCGCCCTCGGCAAGCGACGTGGCAAAGGACAGCCACCGCTCCTTGCGGTGCAGTCCGGACAGCGGCGCTCCTCGCCGATCCCCAGCTCGATCACCGCCAGAGAGGCCTCGCCCTCCGGTGGATCCGACAGAACTGCGCCCGATCCATTGTTCCGCTCCCCATGGTCAATGCAAGTCGGAACCAAGTGCAGCACATACGCCTGCAAAATGCGAACAGAGCCAAGTTAATTGCATTTGAGCACCGGCAACGAGCGGAGGAGAGCTTTAAAACTCGTAGAGACCATGGAATTATAGACTAATGTCAGTAGCGAGTAAAATATGCTGAGGAACCTTTACAACAGGGTGATGAGGTATGTTGATCACCCAAATGCACTGCCGGCGCTTGCCATCGTCAGCTTTGTTGAGGGATCTTTCTTTCCTATTCCACCCGATGCTTTGATGATTCCAATGATTCTTGCAAGCCCCAAGCGCGCATTTCGGATTGCTAGTGTATGCCTTATCGCATCGGTTCTAGGCGGATTCATGGGTTATTTAATCGGAGCATTTTTCTTTGAGAATATTGGACGTTCTTTGTTGCAAATGTTCGTACAGCCTAGCCATGTCGAAGAGTTAGTTGATGGCTTTAACCAGAATGGCGGTTGGATTGTCTTATTCGCAGCTGTCACGCCTATTCCCTACAAGGCTGTCGCGATATTGTCTGGAGCCACCGGGCTTTCGCTAGATATTTTTATTTTTTCAAGCATCGTCGGGCGCGGCGCTCGGTTTTTCCTTGTCGCAAGTCTCTTATGGAAATTCGGTGATCCAATACGCGAATTCATTGAACGTTGGCTTGGATTACTATCAATCACACTCATCATATTGATTTTGTTGGCAATACAACTACTTTCATGATACGATGACAAAAGAATCTTTTGTAGCTATCGGTATAGCCGGATCAACCGGGTTGCTGCTCACAGCATTTTGGTTTCAGTTCTTTGCCGATTTAGAACCTTGCCTGCTGTGCATTTGGCAGAGATGGCCCCATGCTGTCGCTGTAGCGCTTGGATTAGGGTACCTAGCAACCAAGTTTCGACTGATTCCATGGTTGGCGGTGATAGCGGTGTTGTCAGGAGGCGCAGTCGCAATGTACCACACAGGTGTGGAGCAACAGTGGTGGAAAGGACTTGAAACTTGTGCTGGAGTGTCGCTGAGTGGCCTATCGGGCAGCAGCTTGTTAGACATTTCTGGAACGGCCACGGTTCCTCGTTGCGACGAGATCGTCTGGAGTTTTCTTGGCCTGTCAATGGCCTCATGGAACGGCCTGATTTCACTGCTCTTGGCTGGAATTTGGGTAAAAGCCGCTACTTATAGCCCAGCTAAATTCGTGAACTGTAGGTAATAATGACAGAATGTTTTCCAGTTCACTTGAGAGGCAGCAAGTGGATTCAAAGAGTTCGAAACTGGTTTCGCAGGTAGACGGTTTGACTGCAGCGGCAGGATGCACGGACCGCGTCTGCGCAGCTATCGGCTCGAAGCCTGCGAGAAGACTATGGCGTGCCGCTTGCCGAAAGGGTGGAGATATGAGAGGTGCCGAGTGTTGTGGAGAGCAAGGGATAAGCTGGCGAAGTCTCTTTACGTATGCAGTTCGGCAAGCGTCGCCAGATCAACACGACCTCTAACTGCACCAAGCGACACAAGATCGAGCCAGTCGTTGCCTAGGATGCCTTGTCGCCCGTCTCCGATACCAATCGTTGCTATTTGACCTCCGTTGCAGCATCCCATAACTCCAAACAGCCGCCCCCGCCAGATCAAACCTTTTGGCTTTGTTTGCATTTTGTAGGCCTATGTGCTGCACTGGGTTCCGACTTGCATTGACCGTGGGGAGCGGAAGAATGGATCGGGCGCGGTTTTGAGACTGGTTTTCAAGAATCGGTGAACTGACGGCGGAGCAGTGCCGCAAGGTTGCTGCGGTTCTGTCGGGTCCACCGGGGGGGGGCCTTGCTAGCGGCGATCGAGCTGGGGATCGATGAGTAACGCCGCTGTCCGCATTGCGGCACCGGCGGCGCGGTGTCCCGGGGCAAATCGCACGGTCTGTGCCGCTATCGCTGCAAGTCATGCAGCCGTTCCGCGGCATCGCAACCAAGTATCTTGACAGTTATCCCAAACGAAGACCGTTGAGAAAGCGGGCATTTCGCTCTGCATTGCGGCTTCCGAAGCTGGATGAACTCCCGGCAGTTGTAATGGGAGCTATAGATGTCCGGCACGGTCGTGGTGCCTGTAGTGCGGTTTCAGGCCCCGAGGCACCGCATCGGGCAGGTTTAACGCCATTTCCTTGACGGTCAGCTCCGTTGCCATGGCCCAGAACATGATCCCCGATACCTTGGCAGGCAGCTCCTTGCAGCCGAAGCGTCAGCGAACCCCCTTCCTCAGCCATCGGCGTGCGTTTGACCTTCAGGCCATGCTTGTGCAGCTACGATGGTTTTCGACGGAAGCGCCGTGCCAAGACCACGTTGGATACGCAACCGCCAGAACTTACAGATCGTCGTGCGAGCGGGGCAGCGCTCAAGCATCTAACGGCCGCAAAACGGCATGAAGTCGAAGCACACGTGTCCTAGGCGCAAGCGCACCCGCCGCCAAATGCTGTCAGTCCATCAGGGCGTTCACCTTTCGAAGCGTGCCGTCTGGAGCCACGCGCACGGCAAGCATCGTTAGGATGAAATTTATCCCCCCCCCCTCAGCTAGAACAAACACTTGCAAACGTCCCAGCTTAACCTGCCCATAGCCGGATGGGTGTATTGCACACGGCAGCGATGGTCAGAGTAGGCTGAGGCATCAAGTCCAGATTAATGCCCGTTAAAACTTCAGGCGTCTAGCTCTGCATCCCAGTACAGAAAATCTATCCAACTCTGATGCAGGTAATTAGGAGGGAACTTGCGTCCTACGTTCTGCAACTGTTCAGGGGTCGGCACCTTCGGGAGTTGCCTAAGGGTAAGCTGGCATTCCGTAAGAAGTCGGGACCCCTTCTTCATGTTGCATTTGGCACATGCAGCCACAACGTTAGTCCAGCTAGTTATTCCGCCTCTGCAACGGGGAACTACATGGTCAAAGGTCAGTTCTCCTGATTCCCCACAATACTGGCACTTGAATTCATCCCGCAGAAATAGGTTAAAACGGGTGAACGCGGATGCCTTGGCTGGACGCACGTAGGCTCGAAGCACAACGACCGATGGAATTCGCATTTCTGTTGAAGGCGATCGCACAACTTGATCGTATTCAGAAAGAATGTCCACACGATCAAGGTATTTTGCCTTGATCGATGTCTCCCACGGCCAAAGGGATAACGGAAAATAAGAAAGCGGGCGATAATCGGCATTGAGTACAAGCGCCGAATAATTCTTGGTATCACCATTGCCGCGAACGAAATTTTTCCTGAATTCCACGCTCATCTTTCCACTTGGTGATTGAACTTAGCAAGAATTGCAACTGTACCGGTCTTGCTTTGTCCCTCACGCAACCTATTTGCTGTCGTTTAGAGAGCCTCATACATCCGAGTCAGCCGTACATCCATCCAAAAACCGTTGCGAAGTTGGCTGGCGCTTGGTTTGCGGTTTCCGGTGATAGCTATGGTGCATCCCGACAAATGAGTCGCGGTTTCAGATCTCGATGTGCCGCCACTGTCGGATTCGGAAGAGACTTAGGCCCTTGGCCTAGGTCGTGTACTCATAAAGTGAAAAGGGATTTTCTTTTCGGCGCTGATGTGATTCAATCTTCCAAACAGCGGGAGATTGAGGATGCAGGGACGGCACGATCTGACGGATGCGGAATGGGCGATCATCTCGCCGTTGTTGCCTGACAAGCCGCGGGGTGTTCCACGGGTGGACGACCGGCGGGTGATCAGCGGGATCTTTCACATCCTGCGCACCGGCACGCCGTGGCGCGACCTTCCGCAACGTTGCGGGTCGCATGCAACAGTCTGCAACCGCTGGGCCAGGCAAGGAGTGCGGGAGCGCCTGTTCGGGGCGCTGGCGACGGGCTCGCCGGGATCTCCGGTGCGTGTCATCTCCTGGAGGTGGTGCGCGCCACCAGCACGCCGCGGGCGGAAAAAAGGGGGTCCGGACCACGCCATCGGACGCTCGCGAGGCGGGCTGAGCACCAAAATCCACGTCGTCGTCGACGGCCTTGGCCTGCCGCGTCGCTTCGTGATCACCCCGGGCCAAGCCTCCGACAAGGCTGCCGTGCCGGCCCTCCTTGACGGCCTTGAGCCGGCCCGGGACACCGTCGCTGACCGCGGCTATGACGCCCGCGCCATCCTCAAGCGCATTGCCGACCATGGCTCTTGCCCCCACATCCCGACCCAACGGGATCGCCGGGAGCAGCGCTCGGTATCCCATGACCTCTACCGCCAACGCAATCTCGTCGAACGCTTCTTCAACAGCTCAAGCACTTCCGAGGCATCGCGACCCGCCATCACAAGCTCGCAAGAAACTTCCTCGCCGCAATCGCCCTCGCCTGCATCCGCCTCTGGATCAAAACTAATGAGTACACGACCTAGGGAACCTCTGAATACAGCCTGATTTTGGGCGTTGCATTGCGCATCCGGTGCGTGTCCGCTGTCTTGCGCCACGCCTTTTTTTGGGGGGATCCTGACATGCAGCGCCTTCGGCAACTGACCTTTGCCAACCTCCAATGCGATCGCAAGAAGCGCAAGACGCGCCGCGAGATCTTTCCGGAGCGGATGGACAGCCTGATCCCCTGGGAGCGCCTGGAGGCCCGCATTGCGCCGGTGTATCCGAAGGGCGGCCGCAGGGGGCGACAGCCGTATCCGCTGTCGGCGATGCTGCGCGTGCACTGCGTTCAGCTGTTCTGCAACCTGAGCGACCCGATGATGGAGGACCGGCTTGCGAGGCGGAGAGCATCCGGCGCTTTGCCGGGGCGGTGCTTGAGAAGGTTCCGGACGAGACGACGATCCCGACTTCCGCCACCGGCTGGAGAGCCACGGACTGGCGCACCAGCTGTTCGGGACATCAGGGATCACCTGGCCGAGCGGGGGTTTTGCTGAAGAAGGGCGGCATCGTTGACGCCACCATCATCTCGGCGCCATCGTCGACCGGGAACGAGAGCAACGCCCGCGGTCCGGAGATGCACCAGACGAAGAAGGGGAACCGGTGGCATTTCGGGATGAAGCTGCACATCGGCACCGACACCCGGGGTCTGGTGCACCATCTGGAGGGAACGGCCGCCAACGTCGCGACCTGACGCCTTCGGGTCGGCTTCTGCACGGCGAGGAGGAGCAAGTCCGGGGTGACTCCGGATACCGCGGGATCGGCAAGCGCGCGGAGCACGCGCATCGCGATGTTTTGCGGCAGATTGCCATGCCCCCGAGCAAGCGCCGGACGCTGGCGCCGGGCAGCGCCGCGGCCAGGGCGGAGAAGGCGAAGGCCCGGGTGCGGACGCGGGTGGAGCATCCGTTCCGGATCGTCAAGCGGGTGTTCGGCTGCGACATGGTTCGGTATCGGGGTTTGGACAAGAACGTGCAGCGGCTTGCGCTGCTTCCGGGCTTCTCGAACCTGATGATTGCCCAGCCGCACTTGCAATGACAGGGGAGAAGCGTGTCCGGAATTTGCCGGACCGGCCCCGCGGGGGCTGAAGCAGCGGCGGTTTCGCCCCGAAAACGCGCATTTGGGGCTTCCGGGCCGCAAAAAACCAGCCGGTGCAGCCGGGAAGGGCAGTTTCCGCAGCCAAAACCAGAAAAACTCCCCAAATCAGAGGTTCCCTAGGCTGTGGCGATAGAACGACCTTCAATTCAATGGCCTTAATTGCTTATGCACATGGTTCCTGCGATACAAGATGTTGTGTTCGGGATGTCGGATGATGGAATGTTCGCATGACATTCTTGATGTGGAACCATCCGATGACCGAAATCCCCACCAGTCTCATCGCCTTTCAACGCCTGTTCCCCGACGACGACGCCTGCGCCCGGTGGCTCATCGCTGCCCGATGGCCGAACGGCTTCCGGTGTCCCGCCTGCGGCCACGATCGCGGGTGGGAGTTGAAGACCAGGAAGCACAGCTTCGAGTGCATCCGTTGCCATCGGCAGACCTCGGCCACCGCCGGCACCCTGCTGCACCGAACCAAGCTGTCGCTCGCGACCTGGTTCTGGGCCGCCTGTCTGATGGCCACTCATTGCAATGGCATCTCCGCCCTGCAGTTGCAGAAGCGGCTCGGGATCGGGTACTGTCGCAGTGCCTGGATGCTCGCCGCCAAGCTTCGCCGGGCCATGGCCACCCCCGAGCGCAGCCCGCTGTCCGGTCTGGTCGAGATCGACGAGGCCAGCCTGCCGCAGCGCGACAAGGGCGCGCCGCCGGGGCCGGGGCGCAGCCCCGAAGGCAAGATTCCGATCGCCGGCGCGGTCGAACTCGGCGACGGCAACACGCCGGGCCGCCTGCGGCTGGCCACGATCCGGTCCTGCAGCGCCAAGGATCTCGGCAGCTTCGTTGTGCGCAACACCGCCGCAACCGCGACCATCAAGACCGACAGCTGGAGAGGCTGCAGCACGGTGCCTCGGGACCGCCACCAGCCCACAGGCCGGCCCATGAAGTTCTCGCCTGGATCCACACCGCGTTCTCCAACCTCAAGGGCTGGGCGCGGGGCGTCTATCACGGGCTGCGCGCCAAACCTCATCCCTGCCACATCTTGATCAAACCGGAACCAAATGCATAAGCAGTTGGCCTTAATCTTGCTCAAGCCAGCTAGGCGGATTGACTAGCCCTAGGGAACCTCTGATTTGGAGGGTTTTTCTGGTTTTGGCTGCGGATTTTGCCCTTCCCGGCTGCACCGGTCGTTTTTCGGCGGTCCGGAAGCCGCAAATGCGCGTTTTCGGGACAAAACCGCCGCCGGTTCAGCCCCCGCAGGGCCGATCCGGCAAATTCCGGACACGCTTCTCCCCTGTCATTGCAAGTGCGGCTGGGCAATCATCAGGTTCGAGAAGCCCGGAAGCAGCGCAAGCCGCTGCACGTTCTTGTCCAGACCCCGATAGCGAACCATGTCGCAGCCGAACACCCGCTTGACGATCCGGAACGGATGTTCCACCCGCGCCCGGGCCTTCGCCTTCTCCGCCCTGGCCGCGGCGCTGCCCGGCGCCAGCGTCCGGCGCTGGCTCGGGGGCATGGCAATCTGCCACGAAACCTCGCGATGCGCGTGCTCCGCGCGCTTGCCGATCCCGCGGTATCCGGAGTCACCCCGGACTTGCTCCTCCTCGCCGTGCAGAAGCCGACCCGAAGGCGTCAGGTCGCGACGTTGGCGGCGTTCCCTCCAGGTGGTGCACCAGACCCCGGGGACCGGTGCCGATGTGAAGCTTCATCCCGAAATGCCACCGGTTCCCCTTCTTCGTCTGGTGCATCTCCGGGTCGCGGGCGTTGCTCTCGTTCCCGGTCGACGATGGCGCCGAGATGATGGTGGCGTCAACGATGCTGCCCTTCTTCAGCAAAACCCCCCGCTCGGCCAGGTGATCCCTGATGTCCCGAACAGCTGGTGCGCCAGTCCGTGGCGCTCCAGCCGGTGGCGGAAGTCGGGATCGTCGTCTCGTCCGGAACCTTCTCAAGCACCGCCCCGGCAAGGCGCCGGATGCTCTCCGCCTCGCAAGCCGGTCCTCCATCATCGGGTCGCTCAGGTTGCAGAACGGCTGAACGCAGTGCACGCGCAGCATCGCCGACAGCGGATGCGGCTGTCGCCCCTTGCCGCCGCCCTTCGGACACGCCGGCGCAATGCGGGCCTCCAGGCGCTCCCGGGGGATCAGGCCGTCCATCCGCTCCGGAAAGATCTCGCGGCGCGTCTTGCGCTTCTTGCGATCGCATTGGAGGCTGGCAAAGGTCAGTTGCCGAAGGCGCTGCATGTCGTGATCCCCCCAAAAAAAGGCGTGGCGCAAAATAGCGGGCGCGCACCGGATGCGCAATGCAACGCCCAAAATCAGGCTGTATTCAGAGGTTCCCTAGCCCCTATGGACCGTGACCACGTCACGCAAGCAACCGGTGAAACTAGCAGGTTGTCACGTGGTCCGGGTGTGCTAATCATCAAGGGCGCCAGCTCAAAAACTCGCGCTAGGTGTTACAGTCCATCAGTGCGTCCACCTGCGAAGCTTGTGTCCGGTGCCTCGCGCTTGGCAACCATCGTCATGAAGAAATCCATCTGGCTCTTTCCCGATTGTATTAGGACAATTTTTAAAGCCGCCAGCGTCCTATCCCTGATCAGATGGATGCATTGCGCAGCAACTTTAATTAGATAACTCGGCAAGTCGCACGAGATTCCGCTATGTCGATGCACGATCTCGTTGCTGGTCAATTGCATGTTCTTGGGCCATATCAACCGCGACTGGAGACGAAGTTGCACAAACCGGAGCGTAGGTCATTGCTGTGCTGTCCGCCGCCGCTGGCCGCAATATCATCCGAAAGGCCGCAAATCCAGCTAACACGCTGGCTACCAAGAGCATGTAAGTGAAGTACCCTTTCGGGCCCAGAGCGACCATCATCCAACCTACTGCAAGCGGTCCCCCTATCGCACCGATGCCATGGATGAAAATAAGCCCACTGGCGGCCGATGCCATGTCGCTATGGTCAAGATAGTCATTAGTATACGCAATTATCAGTGAATACAGTGGATTGGCAATTCCGCCCAAGACAAATGACACAGCCAGCAGGACATAGAAATTGCCTGCTAAAAAAACCGCTAAAATCATTGTTAGTGCACAGACGCTCGATGCCAGAAGTATAAGGAACCGCCGGTCCATACGGTCTGACAGCCATCCTATTGGATATTGTGCAAGCAGGCCCCCAATGTAAATAGTGGCAATAAATATCGTTATCTCCGCGACGGAGAGGCCAGCTTCAGTCCCATAAACCGCGCCCATTCCCCAAATGCCAGCAAAAATTGCGCCAATGCAGAAAGAGCCGAAGGCACCAAGCGGTGAAACCCTGATCAATTCACGGATGGTCATCGGGGTCGCTGTCTCAAAAATCGGTGCCGGCGAAACCGAAAGCAAGATTGGCGCGAAGGACACCGACACCAAGACAGACGCGATCACGAAAAGAAAGTAACCTTCTGGATTGCCGAAATTCATGAGTACTTGTGCGGAAACGAGTCCAAGCATCTGGACGATGATGTACAGCGACAAGATTTTCCCGCGAGACCGGTTCGTGGCGCTATCGTTGAGCCAGCTTTCTGCCACGACGTAAACCCCGGAAAAGCAGAATCCTATGGCAACCCGAAGCAGAAACCAGACTGCTGGGTGCACAAAGGCAGCGCACAAAATCATTGCCGCCGAAATCAACGAGCCCAGTGCCGCAAATACCCGTACGTGCCCGACCCGTTTGATCAAATTTGGTGCAAGTTTTGACCCGCCGAGAAATCCGAAAAAGTACCCGGACATGACAAAGGCCATCGTACCGGCTGTATAACCCTCGGCCGCACCTCGAACGCCCAAAAGCGTTCCCTGAATTCCGTTACCGATCATCAGAAACAGAATTCCCATCATCAACGGCCATATCTGTTTGACTACATGCAACATTTGCGGGTCTCGCTCCGTTCAGGACACATGTCGCAATTGGGACATTCCGGTATACTGTTTTATGGCAAACTCACGTATCCTTCGGCCTCGGCAACAACAGTGAGCAGTCGCCATACGAATAGAATCTATATTGCTGGCGAACCGCATGTGCGTAAATTCTGTGCGTCTCTTGGAGTCCGATCATTGCCGCCACTAGCACCATCAAAGTGGACTTGGGAAGATGAAAATTCGTAATCATGCCGTCGGCGCAATTAAATTGATATCCAGGACGGATAAAGAGATCTGTGCTTCCGCTCCAAGGAGCGATGCGCCCACCTGAGGATGCGGTTTCGATCAAACGTAATGAAGTGGTTCCAACAGCGATCACCCGTTGCTGTCGCTCTCTCGATAGGTTGATTTCCGCCGCCGCCTGTGGTGACACTTCTCCCCATTCGGGGTGGATTCGGTGCTGATCAAGATTATTGCCTCTGAATGGAAGGAACGTTCCCGCGCCGACGTGCAAAGTAACATAGGTGATGCCTACCCCCCTGTCTTCTAGGGCATCTAAAAGATCTTCTTCAAAATGCAAGCCTGCCGTCGGTGCTGCCATCGCTCCTGGGCAACGGGCGAACACCGTTTGGTAATCGCTTGCATCTTGCTCGTCTATATCGCGTCGACTTGCGATATATGGCGGTAATGGAATCGTGCCAAATCTTTCTAAGAATTCCTCAAATTCAGGAGCTTGGCAGTTAAAGTTGAGAACACATTCACCTTCTAACATCGTTGTAACGCAGGCTGAGATGCCTCCAGCGAAATAAATGGTGTCTCCAGAACGCAATCGGCGTGCCGGTTTTGCCAATGCCAACCATTCCGTCCGCTGCAAGTGCCGAGCGAGATTCAGCGAAACACTCGCGGGGGGAACTGAGCCGTCGGCGCGAACTCGTTTGCCAGTTAATTGAGCCCGAATTACCTTGGTATCGTTGAATATTAGCCTGTCGCCAGGTTGCAGGATCATGGGAAGATCTCTTACAGTCCTGTTGTTGATCCGGCCGTCCTCAAAAAAAAGCAAACGGGCCGCACTTCGCGGAAAGACAGGCCTCATCGCAATCAGCATATCAGGCAGGTCGAAATCAAACTGCTTTAGATTCATTTGCTTGGAGCTAGATCTGGAAAAAGATCACGAAAGAATCCTGGGGTTGCTGCGGATATCGGATTGGCCACTGCATTTGGATTGTCAATGGGTCCTTTTATTGCGTAGTCAACGGCGCCGAATCCCTCGCCTTTCCCCATTCCAAAAATTTTCCCAATCGGGGTGACCGTATCGATCAGTTGATTCAGACCGTATGCAGGGGTTATTACACCCCTCACATCAATCTCAGGCACAGCTAAATTCAATCTTCCTTTCATGGTAACTCCAAGCGATTGACCGACCGCCGTGCCTTCATGCAAGATTATTTCAGATGCCGACAGATCAAACCTCGCGTCGATGCTGTCAAAGGTGATGCCTTCGGTTGTTAGCTTGTCCAGTAAGCCGACGACACTTATGTAACTGAGAAGCTCACTCAGCGCAGGCATGTTTTTGGCAACTGCGTCGCGAATTTCCAATATTCCCCGGAATCCGCCACCGTTGGGCACTGGGATGAATAGTGCTTCGAGCGAGCCGCCGTGCAGGTTGTCTGTCATGTTAAGGGATCGAAAAACTGCCCCGGCGTCTGCCGACCCAACGCGAAATCCAAGTCCTTCTGAGGTTTGAACAGCCTTCAAATTCACAATCGGGCCGCCATTTACTTTTGCAGTGAATTGATTTATGTTATTGTCTTCAGCCCCCAGTGTCCCCGAAAACTCAGTAAGGGTAATGCCAGAAGAAAGCGTCACCCGGTCAAATTCCAATTCAAAAATCCCGGGTACGCTTGCCGCAATACTGTTGAATTCGGTAGTCTTGCTGACCTCCTGATACTCGATGGCTTTGCCCTTGATCTTATATTCCAAGGTTCCATTGTGCTGCCTGCGAAGTGTCACTGACGCGTCCAGCCAATCTTGGTATTTCAGAGAGTCGAAGACGGCGGATTCCAAGTTGCCGTCTGGCTTGAATGTTGCGTTCCCGCTCGCGGTCAGCGGGCCAACCTCGAATTCAATTCGCTCGAGCGCAATCGGGTGGGTGAACTGACCTTCAACGATTAGCTGCCCTTGTTTGTTCGCCGGCTTTGCTAATCTCAAGCTCGGAACGTTGATTTCGAGGCCACTTAAGTTCGATGTTCCCACGAACCGTGGAATCAATCCCGCCCCGGTCAAAACGTAAAAGCTAGCCATCGCCGACCCCGAAAGGATTTCCTTTTTCAATTGTATTTTAAATTCTCTAAGCAGTGTATCGGTGATCGCTAGAGTTCCCTCGATGCGGCCTCCGGTTTGAGTGCCAGGTGAGAATTTTTGACTCCATGCTCCTGACACGGGAACGCTACCCAGAACTCCGTTCCCAGAAATGGTGATTCCGGAGTTGTCCACGTATACAGACAGTTGATCCCCGAAAAATGTTCTTTTCCCCATGAAATCCCGTGAGGAAAAATCGGAAATTGTTCCTGATGCCATGACTTCCACATCTTGAACCTGGATTGCTTTCTGCAAGGGGAAGGTGAGGTTTGCAGTGCCGCTAACGTATCCGACAGCGATGTCCAGTGGGATTGCAGCTGCATCGAGGAATCCGAAAGGAGGATGGTTTAGAAGTGCCAATATCGGACTCATTCGTCCGCTGAAGCGCAGGTGAACAGCGGAATCCCTTGTGGCGTCCCTTATATCGGGAATGCGAAAGCCTGATCCGTCAAGTGATATGTCACCGAAGGCTGGAACAGTGACTCTCCCAGACTCCATTTCAAAGTTGAATTCTTCAAGCGACAGACTTGCATACCCTCTTCCGTCACGAATAGGCGGGAAAGTCTTTATGTAGCTGAGAGCCATTTCGTCAGCTCTGAAGGTGAGAAGAAGTTCAGGCTTGCGGCCAGGAACATATCGAAACGCCCCGGCCAACTGCGAAAACTCGCCGCCATGCAAATTCTCCAGCAGCCAAATTCTTGTGCTGGGAACTAGATGCGGTGGCCACCATGCAAAAACATTCTTATGCGAGAGGCGGTTCGCACGAAAATCGATACCCAGCCCTTGATCACCGTCGCGAGAAAAAAGGGTGCCACTTGCCACGAGCTTGGTTTCGTTTCTTTCAACCGTGAGTTGCGCGATTTCCAATTCATCGACGCTTGGTCGTATTCGAAATTCCAGCGTGCCCGAAAGGGAGTCCAGCGGTGTCTCAAAAAAATCATGCGGGTCCAGAATGGCGTCTTCGAAGCGTAAATTTCCGAAGATAGAATCTTGGGAATCGATTCTGTTGTTTTCAATGTAAACGCTTCCGTTTGCAGAAAATTGTGCGACATCTGTATCGAGCGACAGCGAATAGATTTCCAGCTTTCCAGACTCTGGATCGAAGGTCGCGTTTATGTCCGCTGAGTTGAGCTGAACAGAAGTGTCAAGGATGGTCATGGCAGTTGATCCCCCCTTAAACGAAACTCGAGCAGTAATTGACTTCTGCGCTAACGCGTCATCAGTTTGAATTTCAACCGTTCCCGACGCAACGGAATTGGAGATAACCATGTTGTTGAGTCCGAACATTGCATAAATAATCGGATCGACTGCGAAGTCTGTGAACGAAACGCGAATCTGAGGTGCCGCCTGGCCACTCGAAAAGTCCAAGCTTATTTGTATCTCGTCTTCAGCCCTCATTTGCCTTGCGGGTGAGACGGTTGCCCTGCCGCTAATTCCAGTCGCGGATCTACGGAACATTGCCCATCCATTTTCGAATCGCCACGCTTCTTCGTCATCAAAAATGAGATCGATGTTAATTCCTTCGACTGACAATTCACGGACCGTCGAAAGTGCCCCGGAATCCAGCGCACTCAAAACCCGTTGCGACACATCGGGCAACGCAGGCTTGTCGGAGTGTGGCGACCCCGCCGGAATTGAGCCAATTCTGGTATCTGGACTCGGGGGCTGCCGCTCAGAATCTAGGACGCCGGTTCCCGCCCAGCCATACGAGTTAGCTAACAGCTTGACATCGATGCCCTGCGCATTGATTGTTGTTGGTTTGAATTGACGAAGAAAAAATGAACTTAACGCAAATTCAATCGTGGCTTCCTCCACGGCGACAGAACTCGCCCCTTCCGCGGTCGAAAAATCAAGACCTTCAATTCGCAGGACCGGGGACCATTTCGCTAGGTCCATCGACAATCTGACGTCGTCGAGAACGATGGTTCGAGCGCCAATATGGGCTTGAATCTGATTCTCGATGGCATTTCTCATCCACGCTGGCGCAGAGATGAATGCGCTTGAAGTGGCAAATACGACCAAGGAAATACCGCCTATGCACAGCACCAACGCCAGCACTGCAACTATTGCGGCACGTGCTGGTTGTCCTCGCTTTTTCTCTATCCGCATGCGTTAACTAAACTTCTCTGAGCATGCTTGGTGGTTCCAAGCCCTCAATTGGTGAAGTGTTCCTTCGACCAACACCTCGCACGGAATCAAGCTATCTTGTAATCTTGCTTCTTTTGCTACCACACTCAAATCCCATCTGAATCGTGGTACTATGGTTTTTGGCTTTGAAAGCTTCGTCTCAACTGAATCGCATCCATCTTTCTAGATGCACTCGTGGGCACAAATATGTAATTGTCAACTTCAGTTTCACGCCACAGCGAATTAGTTTTGGCTCTGTTCGCAGTTCGCAGGCGTATGCGATACACTTGATTACGACTTTCATTGACCATGGGGCGCAAAACAATGGATCGGGCGCGGTTTCGGGACTGGGTTTCGAGCATCGATGAGTTGACGACTTCGCAACGTCGAGAGGTCGCGGCGGTTCTGTCGGGTCCGCCGGAGGGCGAGGCCTCTCTGGCGGCAATCGAGCTAGGGGTCGGCGAGCGGGTGCGCGGCGCCGTGCACATCCAGACGGTCAACAGCCGCCACAGCCAGATCAAGGGCTTCCCGCAACGCTCCCGCGGCATCGCCACCAAGTGCCTCGACAGCTATTTGAGGTGGTTCCATCTCGTCGTCCTCGGCAAGCATTCATCGCCAAGAGCATGCCTCGAAGCCGCCAGCGCCAGAACATGCCTGCGATTCGCGAATTGAGCCTTGGTTTTCAGTTCTTCACTATGGTTCATTAGTGCAATATAAAGCACCGTGAGTGTACTTCGAACCGCAGGCCTTGTAAAAGGTGACATTGGCAAGCAAAAACGCCTGCAGGTTGTGCAGGAGAAAATTAGAGTGGCGAGTATTGTTTAAGCTATTCTCTAGTTCACTTGGTTATTCGGGAAAAGGGTTGGCGCCCCGGATCTCGTGGAGCCTCCGCACACAGGTCGCAATAGGCGCGTTTTTTGCTATTTTACTTGTTTTCTTCGCTAGTTCCAATCTTTTGGCAACAAATCAGATTTTTGGTTTTCCGCAGAATGAGTCTGGAGAGTTGGCACGTCTTGTCTTGGAGAAGACAGAAAAACTAGCCAAAACGAACACTGCCCTACGCACCCAAATCAATTCGGCATTGAACATTGTATTTGAACAAGATCTTGACAATTCAAAAGCGGATATCTTCGGAGTGCCAACATCGAATCACGCTCAAGGAAGCGCCACCGAGATCGAATATCTGCTTGCTGCTCTGTCGCGGACGAACGAGAACTTGGCAAGGGCGAAATCAGAGATCGAGTCGCTAAGGGTCCAGAAGACACAACTAGAACTAGAGATGAACTTCGTACGCGAGCGCAACTCTCGCTTCGTTGCGCAGGTTCTTGATTCAGTCTCCTTAATATCCGGTGGCCTTGAGGATATTTTCTCTTCTGCGGGCCTTTCGCCCAACAGTTTAAAAAGATCAGTCAGGGATACCTACTCAGGTCAGGGCGGCTATGGCGACCTCGAGATTTTTTTTAACAGCGAACACGATGGAACCGGGACTATTGATGACATTAAAATGAGTTCTCTTGCGGATGGCATCAGCAACTTGGCTGAAATGCGTATTGCCTTTCTATCCCTGCCTTTTGCCAAGCCAGTTTCTGACACGTTCAGGTACAGTTCTCGATTTGGATATCGCTTGCATCCAATATCAGGGCAGCGCCATCATCACATGGGTCTTGATTTCGCAGCACCGACAGGCACTCCTGTCTACGCGCCAGGAGGCGGCATCGTTGTGTATGCAGGTTGGTTCGGTAATTATGGGAAATTGGTAAGAATCCGTCATATGGAGAGCATCGAGACATATTTCGCACACCTAAGTAAAATTCGGGTAAAAAAAGGCCAACGAGTATCGATTGGCGAGCAGATAGGTGATATAGGCTCTACGGGTAATTCAACCGGTCCCCACTTGCACTACGAAGTACGAGTTAATGGAACGCCCGTTGATCCTATTAAATTTATGAGGGCAGCAGAAAATGTTTTCTAATGTGAACAAAAGCAATGAGTCGGTTGCCAAGCGAACGATGGAGAAGGAGCCTGGGTCGCTTGCGCACAAAAGTGCTAGCCCATCCAGCATGAAGCATCCACCCCGCAAGCAGGAGCAACAGGGGACTTATTCGGTTCTATCATCCGATCTATTCGTTAAGGGCAACCTTAAATCTGCCACCGACATAAAGATCGAGGGCCAAGTCGAGGGGGACATTCGTTCTCAACTTCTGACGATCGGCGAGCAGGCTACAGTCAAGGGGCACATGACCGCCGAGGAGGTTATAGTCAACGGTTGCGTGATTGGCCAGGTGCGTGGGATACGGGTTCGATTGAACGCTAGTGCTCGCGTCGAAGGCGACATCATTCACGAAACGATTTCAATCGAGGGAGGTGCACACTTTGAGGGGACCGTCAAGCGACAAGAGAACCCACTCAAGGACTCCGCGCCTGTCCGGACCAAGCAGCCGCAAACGGTTCAACCTCAACCGACGACCAAGACCGGTTGACGATCTTAGGGATTCTCAATTTCAAGGGAACCGTAACTCCCAAGCACCCCGCTGACTTGTCTGGTTTTGTGGTGTTTGGGGTGAGTCTGATTTGCCATTGGGTGAATGAAGTTTTCGTTCTGCTCAGGATTCCATGGCGCCGGGTCGATTTTTCTGAATCAATGGTGGCATGGACAAGGTTCCCACCCTTGAACAAAGCCTCGCCATGGCTCTGCGCAGGATCGCTGAGCTGGAAGAATTGGTGGCATCCCAAGCGCAAGAGATTGATGAGCTGCGCAGGCAGCTTGGCAAAAACAGCCGTAACAGCAGCAGGCCCCCCTCGAGTGATGGGCTGAAGAAGCCGGCACCACGGGTACGTCCGGCAAGAAAAGTGGCGGCCAGACTGGCCACCGAGGCGACACCCTGCGCCAGACGCCAACGCCAGACTTTGTGCAACGGCATGAGGCTGAGCATTGTGCCACCTGTCAGCATAGCCTGACGGCAAGGATGATCGAGGGGGTGGAGAAACGTCAGGTGTTCGACGTGCCCCCGCCGCGCCTGGAGGTCACCGAACATCAGGCAGCGATTTATTGTTGTGCCCATTGCCGAGCCACGACGACGGCGTCCTTTCCCGATGGCGTGAGCGCGCACGTGCAATGCGGCAAGCGCATTCGGGCGGCGGCGGTCTGCTGCAATGTTCAGCAGTTGATCCCCGAAGATCGGGTCTGCCAACTCCTGCGTGACCTGTTTGGAGCCACCAGCATGTGCGCGGCCAGCGTGACCAACTGGGTCAATGGTGCAGCGCGTCGCTTGGGCAGTGTGGTCGAGCACATTCGCGCCAAGCTCGCGGAAGGCGGCGTTCGGCATCTGGACGAGACCGGACTGCGCGTTGCCGGCAAGCTGCACTGGCTGCACACAATCTGTGATGGAGCCTTCACCCACTACCGGATCAGCCCCAGGCGCGGTGCTGTTCCAACCTTTCCGACCGGTGGGACGATCGTGCATGATCACTGGAAATCATATTGCGCCCAACTGCTTATGCACTTGGTTCCGGTTTGATCAAGATATGGCAGGGGTGAGGTTTGGCGCGCAGAGCCTGCAGGAACAGGAAGGCAACGTGGCGATTTCGGCGCCGATTGAAGCGCAAGACGAACTCGCCGAGACAGGTCTGGAGGCGCTTGGCGCGCAGCCCGTGGCAGACACGCCCCGAGCCCAGCCCTTGAGGTTGCAGAGCGCGGTGTGGATCCAAGCGAGAACTTCATGGGCGGGCCTGTCGCCGACGACATGGGGCAGGTGGCGGTCCCGAGGCACCGCGCTGCAGCCTCTCCAGCCGTCTGTCTTGACGATCGCGGTCGCGGCGGTGTTGCGCACAGCGAAGCTGCCGAGATCCTTGGCGTTGCAGGACCGGATTGTGGCCAGCCGCAGGCGGCCCGGAACCAGATCGCGAGCGACAGCCTGGTTCGGTGCAGGAGGGTTCCGGCGGTTGCCGAGGCTTGCCGATGGCAACGAACGCACTCGAAGCTGTGCTTCCTGGTCTTCAGCTGCCACCCGAGGTCGTGGCCGCAGGCGGGACACCGGAAGCCGTTCGGCCATCGGACGGCGACGAGCCGCCGGGCGCGGGCGTCGTCGTCGGGGAACAGGCGCTGGAAGGCAATGAGGCTGGCGGGGATTTCGGTCCTGGGACGGTTCCGCGTCAAGAATGTCATGCGAACATTCCATCACCCGACATCCCGGACACAATGCCCTGTGTCGCCGGAACCATGTGCATAAGCAATTGCGCCCATATGAGTGGGGTGGATGCACACGCCCTCTGCGGGGCGCATCACCTGCACGAACTGAGGGCCATCGCAGAGATCGGAAAAGAGCCATGGGCGACAGAGTTGAGCGCGCTGCTCAACAGTGCCAATCAGCTCAAGGCTACGGCTCAGGGGCGAGACGAGACCAAACTGTCCGCTTCGGTTTGCGAGGATATTCTCGCCAAATGCATGGCGATCCTCGCCGAGGGCCCCGCCTTCCACGAACGTCAGCCACCACTGGTCCAAAAATCCGGCGCCCGAGGTCGAAAAGCCAGACGGCCAGGTCATAACCTGATCATTCGCTTGCGTGACTGCCGCGATGACGTCCTGCGGTTCCTTGCGGACTTCACAGTCCCCTTCACCAACAATCAGGCCGAACAGGACCTGCGCATGAAGATCTCGGGAGCTTTCCGAACCCTCGAAGGTGCGCAGGTCTTCGCAGACCTCAGGTCCGTCATCTCCACGGCCAGAAAACGCGGGTTCAATATCCTGGAAATCCTGACCCTGCCACCAACTCAGATCATTGCCCGCCTCTAACCGCAGGGCACCCGCCTGCAACTCGTCGTCGGACACGGTGCTTGGGAGTTACAGGGAACCTTCCATTATCCGTGGAGGCAGGTACATTCGGGGATCTGGCTTGGTGATTTTGTGTCTTGGCAGCAAAGTTTGGCCATTTCGCCTCGACTGGGCGAAATGAGGTCGGGGTGTCAACGTTTTCACGCCGTTTCGGGATATCTTCCTCCGCCCTCGCACTTCCTGCGGACACATTGTATAACGCTGCATGGTTCTATGCAACCATAGCGACTTTGGCCTAGCTTCCTAGTTCAATGCGCGTGCACATTAACCTGCTCACCACCAAGGTCTGAGCCCGCACGGTATTGCCGAGATGGCCAGCAAGACGAAAAAATGTGTCTGGCTTACAAGCATCTGTGCCGAACCTTCCGCTTCACCCCGACCTCAGGTTCGTAGCTGACCACAGTTGGAGGATTCTTTGCTAGGGAACCTCTGAATACAGCCTGATCATGGGCGTGGTATTCTGCAACCGAGGGGGCCGTCTGTCATCTTGCGTTGCGTCTTCAGCAATTGACCTTTTCGAGCCTTGAGTATGACCGCAAGACGCGCCCGCGAAATTTTTCTCTAGGGCAGATGGATGGTCTGATTCCCTAGATGTGTCTGGAAACCCACATTGCGAAGGTCTGTCCCAAGGGCGTGGCGGATCTGGCGCGCCTTCTGTTGGGGAGATCAAGGATTAGCTGAAGGGAACGGTCACGAGACCTGACGCCTTCGGGCCGGGCTCCCCAAACCTGATGATTGCCTAGCTCCACTTGCCGAGACAGGGGACCGTGTGTCAAGAATCTGCCGGATCGGCCCTTCGAGGGCTAGGTCGTGCACTCATTAGTTTTGATCCAGAGGCGGATGCAGGCGAGGGCGATTGCGGCGAGCAAGTTTCTTGCGAGCTTGTGATGGCGGGTCGCGATGCCTCGGAAGTGCTTGAGCTGTTGAAGAAGCGTTCGACGAGATTGCGTTGGCGGTAGAGGTCATGGGATACCGAGCGCTGCTCCCGGCGATCCCGTTGGGTCGGGATGTGGGGGCAAGAGCCATGGTCGGCAATGCGTTTGAGGATGGCGCGGGCGTCATAGCCGCGGTCGGCGACGGTGTCCCGGGCCGGCTCAAGACCGTCAAGGAGGGCCGGCACGGCAGCCTTGTCGGAGGCTTGGCCCGGGGTGATCACGAAGCGGCGCGGCAGGCCAAGGCCGTCGACGACGACGTGGATTTTGGTGCCCGTCCCGCCTCGCGAGCGTCCGATGGCGTGGTCCGGACCCCCTTTTTTCCGCCCGCGGCGTGCTGGTGGGCGCGCACCACCGAGGCGTCGAGGAGATGAAGAGATCCCGGCGAGCGCGCCGCCAGCGCCTCGAACAGGCGCTCCCACACCCCTTGCCTGGCCCAGCGGTTGCAGACTGTTGCATGCGGCCCGCAGCGTTGCGGAAGGTCGCGCCACGGCGTGCCGGTGCGCAGGATGTGAAAGATCCCGCCGGTCGTCCACCCGCGGAACGCCCCGCGGCTTGTCTGGCGGCAACGGCGAGATGATCGCCCATTCCGCATCCGTCAGATCGTGCCGGCCCTGCATCCTCAATCTCCCGCTGTTTGGAAGATTGAATCACATCAGCGCCGAAAAGAAAATCCCTTTTCCCTTTATGAGTACACGACCTAAACCGGAGGCGGTTGGCCATCAAAACGTGCATCGGGGGGGGGCCTTACCGCAGGAAATTGACCGGCACAGCCAGAAACAGGAACATCTAAAACCAAAACCCTCCAAATCAGAGGTTCCCTAGACTGATCCCGCTGGCGGCTTAAGCACAGAGCGCTCCGTTCCGTTGGTGAACTCCTAACGCATGAAGGATGCGTCAGCTTTGGATTTTCCAACAACATTGTGCGCTAGTACTGCGGCCATGAAGTCATCGAGGTTTCCGTCAAGTATGCTCTGAGTGTTCGAGGTCTCGTAATTTGTTCTTAGGTCCTTGACCATCTGGTACGGCTCAAGGACGTATGAGCGAATCTGGTGGCCCCACCCGGCATCGCCCTTTTGGCTGTGCTGCTCTTGAATTTTTTCAGATCTTCTGCGCAGTTCAATCTCGTACAGGCGAGACCTCAGAGCGTTCATGCAAATCGCACGATTCTGGTGCTGTGATTTTTCAGATGATGTCACTACAATGCCTGTAGGAGCGTGTGTTACTCGCACTGCCGAATCTGTGGTGTTGACATGCTGGCCGCCAGAGCCGGATGATCGGTATGTGTCGATTCGAAGATCCGCTGAATTAATGTCGATTTGTATGTTTTCATCAACAACCGGGTAAACCCAAACCGAACTGAACGAAGTGTGGCGTCTCGCAGCGCTATCGAACGGAGATTTCCGTACAAGCCGATGCACACCTGTTTCAGTTTTAAGCCACCCGTAAGCGTTGTGGCCGTTAACCCTGTATGTACCTGACTTCAAGCCTGCCTCGCCGTCCCGGCTCTGCGAGATAATTTCAAAATTGTATCCCGACTTCTGTGCCCAGCGATTATACATACGGACGAGCATCCTTGCCCAATCGCATGACTCTGTGCCGCCAGCACCGGAATGAATTTCAAGGAAGGTATCATTTCCGTCTGCTTCGCCACTCAGGAGTGCCTCGATCTCCTTTTGCTGTGCCCGTCCGAGCAAAGCTCGCAGGGCATCTTCCGCCTCTTGCACAATCTCGCTGTCCCCTTCAGATTCCCCCAAGTCAAGGAGTTCGATGTTTTCTGCTAGGTCCGTTTCCAACCGATCAAAGGATTCAATTGAATCCGAAAGAGCCTGACGCTGACGCATCAGTTTTTGCGCTCGCTTGGGGTCGGCCCAAAGGTTAAGATCTTCGGACAGCAGATTGAACTTATCCAAACGCTTGTCAGCGGAGCCGCGATCAAGACGAACGCGCAGGAGAGCAAGCGATTTCTTTATCGCTTCTACAGTTGCTACTGTCTCTGAACGCATTTACAACCTCTCGCCCGCCACTAATTCTGGTTCCTAAGCGAAAATTCGAGCATAGTTCTTTTGGCTGGCATCGTCCAGTTTCTCATAACCCAAGTTTCCAGCGTTCGACTGCGGTATCGTCAACAGGTGTGCTCCAGGGATTGTTCAAATCAAGATGGCGTGAACAGCGATTTATCAAACGCGGCCGCGGGCTTGGGTTTCAACTCTTCCGAACGCATTCCGAATCAACCAGCAATCAGGGATTTTCTGTTCGATCAGTACAGTCCTCCCGATGACAAAGAGCCGAATGATCCACGCTCGTCGACTTGGCCCTGCTGCGTTGCCGGACGTTCTTCAATTCCGAGGCCAGCGATGTTGGACATGTCCGCGTCATATTCCTCGTTTGGATCAAACAGCGGCAGGTCAGATGCCATTGCAAATCCCCCGTCAATTATCCGGAAGTCGCCAAGAGACGGTTCCGTTCCCTTTTGGAAAAATTCGGTCAAGACATTATTCCTCTCTGCCGTACTATGGACGCGTTCACCTGTGAACCGGTCAATATTAATAAATACTCCATCCTCCGGAATCTTGAATTCGGACGTTCCATACTTTTCGGCGGCCTTCTTGATAAATTCGTTAAATATTGGTCCGCACAGAGTTCCTCCGTAAGCGCTTTTCCCGAGTGATTCAGGCAAATCGAATCCAATATAACAACCTGCAACGATGTTTGGCGTGAATCCAATGAACCAAGCATCCCTTGAATCATTTGTCGTGCCTGTCTTTCCGGCAACTGGAAAGCCAGGGTTCACTGTTTGGCTAGCCGTTCCCCGCTCAACCACGCCTTTCATCATGGAAGTTAACTGGTACGCTGTAACAGCGTCAATTACCCTCTGCCTGTGGGCAACTATCTTGGGAACCTCACCCTCTACCAAGAGCCGCTGCCCGCAGTTCAAGCAAAATCTCTGATCGTGACGAAACAGCGTGTAACCAAACCGATCCTGCACCCGATCCACTAACGTAGGCTCCACCTTTTCTCCCCCGTTGGCAAACATCGCGTAGGCAGCAACCATTTGGAGCAGCGTTGTTTCCTGTGCTCCCAGTGCGTTGGAGGGAAGCAGGTTCATGGTGTCATAGACACCAAAGCTCTCGGTATACGCGGCAATGGCGCTCAGACCGACATCCATTGCCAAACGAACTGTCATTAGATTTCGCGACTTCTCGATTCCTGTTCGAAGCAACGTGGGCCCAAAATACCTGTCGCTGGAATTCGAAGGTCTCCACAAGCCTTCAGGAGTCTCGTACTCAATGGGGGCATCAATCACAATTGTTGCGGGCGTATATCCGGAATCCAACGCCGCAGCATATACAAATGGCTTCAGCGCGGACCCGGGTTGGCGCAATGCTTGCGTAGCCCGGTTGAAAACTGACTGCTGGTACGAAAATCCGCCCTGCAGAGCTAAAACTCGACCTGAGTTCGGGTCCATCGCAACAAAGGCACCCTGAACTTCGGGCAGCTGGTGCAGTGACCAATGAGTGGCTTCGCCGTCTTTGCCAATGGACGAGACAAATACTACATCGCCTGCCTGCAACAGGTCACCTGCCGACTTGGTCTGGGACCCTACACCACCGCTCCCACCAAGCCTTCGTGCCCATTGCATCTCGCTAGAAGAAATGATGGCCTCCTTGTCGGAAACTGATCCCTCAACTCCGATTACTGCCGAGTTGCCACGTAGTTCTAGCACCACGGCAAGATGCCAGCCATCTATGTCTCTTGGAAGCAGTACGTCTTCCAGCGCCGCCCGCCAATCTTCCTCAGACGCCAATTCATCCGCTTTCAACTGAATACCCGTGCCCCGCCAAATGCCCCTTAGCCTGTCGTATCGTTCAAGGCCTTCCCGCAACGCGCGCGCTGCTACAACTTGGAGATCTTGGTCCATTGTGGCGCGGATGGTCAGTCCTCTGCCAAAAAACTCATCAGCCCCAAAGGTTTCGGACAGTTGCCTGCGAATTTCATCTGTAAAGTATCCTCTTGGCGGCAATTGGGCCTTATAGTCGACATAATCGCCATTCAGCACCGTGCGCAGTTCTGTACGCATCGCCATCGCCCCGTCGTCCGGCAGGATAAATCCGTTTTCTACCATCTCTCTGATGACAAAGTTACGGCGAGACAGAGCCCGATCCATTTGCCGAACGGGGTGATAAGTGGATGGTGCCTTTGGAAGCGCTGCAAGATAGGCAACTTCTTCAACTGACAGTGCCTCCAGCGGCTTGTTAAAATACGTCTGCGCGGCCGCGGCAACGCCGAATGAATTCTGCCCCAGAAATATCTCGTTCAGATAGATCTCCAGAATCTCGTCCTTAGAAAGCGATTTCTCGATTCGCGAAGCTAACACGATTTCCTTTATTTTTCGCTCCACTGAACGCTCATTACTAAGCAAAAAGTTTTTCATTACTTGCTGGGTAATTGTCGACGCACCCCGGAGCTGGCCTCCCATCAAGGCCTGCGCCCCTGCCTTCAATATGCCTGCTGGGTCATAGCCTTTGTGTGAGTAGAAGGACTTGTCCTCGGCAGAGATAAATGCATTTTTAACGAGATCGGGAATTTCTTCGATTGGGCTGAACAACCGACGCTCCTTGGCGAATTCGTCAAGGAGCTGTCCTTCGCTTGAGAATATCCGGCTCATTGTTGGAGGTTCATAGGACGCCAAGGATGCATGATTTGGCAGGTCGCGTCCGTAAGTCCAAATAACTGCGCTGAGCAACAGAAAAACCGCTACCAAACCGAGACTCAACCAGTTGAACAGGACGGCTAAAATTCTGATGGCCATTCGAATACCTGTTCGGACATCTTTCAGGATGGCGGTTGAATCTACTTCGCGGGGTTCAGCAGGCTTCGAGCGAATGGTGAGAACGGGGTTGCGCACAGGTTTCAGGATCTCAGTCGAAATCCATGGCAGAGACGAAAGGCATGATTCGAGAAGGCATCAATCACTTTTGCACTTATCTGTCGCGGCAGGAAAACGCAAGGCACAATGGGGGGGGTAGGTAGTCACTTTGCAATTTCCCCGCCGACAGCGCTGTGCTAGGAAACCTCTGATTTGGAGGGAGTTTCTGGTTTGGCTGCGGAAACTGACCTTATCTAGTTGCATCGACCGGTTTTTTGCGGTCCGGAAGCCCCAAATACGCGTTTTCGGGGCGGAACCGCCTGCCGTTTCAGCCCCCACGGGGCTGTTCCGGCAGATTCCGGACACACTTTTCCCCTGTCGGGTTCAAGAAGCCCAAAAGCGGCGCAAGCCGCCGCACGTTCATCTCCTGACCTCGATAGCGAACCTTGTCATGGCCGAACACCCGCTCGCGATCCGGAACGGCAGGCGCTCCAGCCGACGGCGGAAGTCGGGATCGTCGTCTTGTCCGGAACCTTCTCCGGACTTGCCCCGGCAAGGCGCCGGACGCTCGCGGCCTCGCAGAGCAGGTCCTCCATCGCGCGGATCGCCGGATTGCAGAAAAGCTGCACGCAATGCACGCGCAGCATCGCCAGTAGCGGATACAGCTGTCGCCCCTTGCCGCCGCCCTTCGGATGCGTCGGCGCAATGCGGACCGTCCATCCGCTCTGGAAAGATCTCGCGGCGCGCCCTGCACTTCTTGCGGTCACGTCCAAGGCTTGCAAAGCTCAATTTCCGGAGACGCCGCACGGGGACTGAAACCGCGTCAGCAGGTGCCAAGACGCGTAAACCAACTAGCTGCAGAAGCCGCAACGCAGAACGAAATGCCTGCTTTCGCTCGGTCTTTGGTCAGCATTTAGCGAGGTCTTGGCGCGAGGTGTTGCTCGCCTATGGCAATCAACTCCCTAAGACTGTTGCGAAATACGCCTCACGGCTATTGACATGTTGCGCCGAGGGGGCTGCAAGCGCCTGTCATGACCTTCGATTGAGGGAGATGGGCGATGAATTTCTTCATGACGGTGGTAGACGAGCGCTGTCCCGACCACGCGACGGTCTGCCGGTTCCGCCGGCTGCCTGTGCTGCGCAGTCTTGACGCGGCGCTTCTATCCGAGGGCAGTCGTCAGCTGCAGGAACCAGACCATGGTGGCCAACTGCCCCGCCAAGGCGGGGATCATGTTCCAGGCTTCTCGGGGGCGTCCCCTGTCCCGTCACCGGGGCCAAAATTGTGTCTGGAAGGCGCTGCAACCACCCATCGGCAGCCGCCAAGCGCTCAGCCAGCCCGAACGGCGAAATGCAGAGAAAAACGCCCGCTTTTGCAACAGTCTCCCTGAAGAAAATCCTGCCTAATGCCTGCTTCTGCTTTGTTGCATGCTGGCACATTGCATCGCCGGTGGGAAAAGGAAAATCTTAATTTTCAAAATCAATCGCCTTGGGAAGCGGCAGATTTCCCTTGACCCCGAAGCTTTGCAGAGGTAGGATTTGAAGATTCCTGAACGTGCAACCGCGTGTTGCGGGAAAAGAGAAAGGTGCCGATGAGTGTGCGCAAGTGGGTGCGCCATAGTTGGGATTCCTTTTGGTGATGCTCGGCCGACATGATTTGACAAGTCGTTCGCGCTGATTTGGACATGCAATCGGCAAGCTTGGTACTTGGGCAAGAATATTACATTGAACGCTAAACTCCGCTGTCGCGTCAGCGGTGCTGGTCGCATTGATACAACTGTAAGGGACCATTCAAATTTCGACGCGTTCGGATTATTGCCAGCCCATATTTCAAAACCTGCGCGGGCCGAATTGCCCCACTGGCATGAAAGATTAAAATGGCAAAAAAGATACTCATCGACGCCGCGCACGAAGAAGAAACACGCGTTGTCGTCGTCGACGGGCAAAAGGTCGAGGAATTCGATTTTGAGACCCGAAGTAGAAAGCAGATCGTTGGGAGCATCTATCTAGCACGGGTCGCACGAGTAGAGCCTGCCCTTCAGTCGGTATTTGTCGAGTATGGTGGAGACCGGCATGGATTTCTTCCTTTCTCCGAGATTCACCCAGATTACTACCAGATCCCGGTAGCCGACAAGGAGCGACTAGAAGCCGAAATCGCCCTCTCGGTCTCGTCTGACACGGAGGCGAAGGATGTGGAGAATGTCACCGTTCCTTATCCTCCCAATGACCCTCGGGATCAAGTTACCGAATTTGCAGGGCGCACCGAGAGCACGGAAAATACGGAAATTTCCGGAATGCAGGTGTACGATACTCCGAAAATCGACAATACGGACCCGCAGATCAGTGGGTTTGGTGAGGTTGTAGAGGGCGATAAAGACTCATCGAAGGTGTCTGAAAAATATCAAGATATTTCTCCTGCAGTGAACGAAAGTCAATTGGAGTTTCAAAACCAGGAAGATGTCGACAGTGCAAAGGCGTCGTCTATTGACACAAAGGCTGTCGAGCAAGTTGCCGCAGATGACGACGCAAATCCCGACGATGCGGAAACTGTGGCCCGAGCAATAGTTCAAGAGCAGATCAAGAGACGCCGGTCACTTCAAGGCAAGTACAAGGTTCAGGAGGTAATTCGACCACGCCAGATCTTGCTTGTGCAGGCGACTAGAGAAGCACGTGGCACCAAGGGAGCCTCGTTCTCCACTTACATCAGCTTGGCTGGCCGATATTGCGTGCTTATGCCGAATACTGCCCGCGGTGGCGGAATCAGCCGAAAAATCTCCGGTGCGAACGATCGAAACAAACTGAAATTGATAGCGAAAGGGATTAGCGTTCCCGAAGGTGCCGGATTAATAATCCGGACCGCTGGCGTCAATCGAACCAAGCAGGAGATCAAGCGTGATTATGACTACCTGTTACGTCAATGGGATCAAATCAGAATGCTGACTTTCAAGTCGATTGCCCCGACTCCAATTTATGAGGAAGGAGGCCTTATCAAACGCACAATACGCGACATCTACACGAAGGCGGTCGACAAGATAATTGTGGAAGGGGACGAGGGATACCGGATCGCAAAAGACTTCATGAAGCTGATCATGCCGTCGCACGCCAAGAAAGTGCAACAGTATTCGGGATCAACTCCGCTGTTCTCACGCCATCAAATCGAGGGGTACCTTACAGAATTATTCAATCCCTTGGTGCAACTCCCGTCGGGAGGATATTTAGTAATCGGTATAACAGAGGCACTAGTCGCAATCGACGTTAACTCAGGTCGAGCAACAGATCAGGACACCTTGGCACAGACCGCTCTTCAGACCAATCTCGAAGCTGCTGAAGAAGTGACACGCCAAATCCGCTTGCGGGACCTTGCGGGAATCATCGTAATAGATTTTATCGACATGCCTGACAAAAAGCACAACGCAGCGGTGGAAAAGCGGCTGAAAGAAAACATGAAAGTTGATCGCGCACGGATTCATGTGGGGCAGATCACGGGCTTTGGACTGCTTGAAATGAGCAGACAGCGCTTGCGGCCAGGCATAGTCGAGTCTATTTCCGCACCCTGCCGCAAATGCAACGGCACCGGTTGGGTGCGCTCCGATGAGTCGTTGGTACTTACCGTGCTTAGACAGTTGGAATCAACTGGAATGAAACGACTGCCCGGCATTATTCGCGCACGTCTCCCTATTCGGATCGCAAACATGATCGCAAACGAAAAGCGCAGCGCGATCATTCGAATTGAGCAGGCATTTGAGACCAAGGTAAGGATCGAGGCCGATGCCGAAGTTACCGGGACAAGTTTCCTCATTGAGGTCGTCCGTCCACCTAGTATAAGCGATAGGCATGAGGGCGAAGAAGAAGTTGTTTCAATAGAAACTTCGTTGCAGAAGAAGAACATCACGGTATCGGACGAGCAGCAAAATCAGACACTCCGAAACGAAAAAAGCGTAAAAGCGGTCAATTGGCGACTGCAAAGAAGCGGCCGCGGCGTTCTGCCAGCCAAGCAAAGTCAGATGAACCAGCCAGCGCTTCCACATCTTCCGAGACTAACGGCTTGGGTGAAGAAATTGATCACGCGGTATCAAAAGAAGTTGAGTTAGCAATCAAAGACACGCCTCGAAGGCGAGGAAGACGCTCAAAACCGGAGTCGAAATCCCTAATTCCGGCATTGGGGCCCGATCCATTGGACACAGGGTCTTCTCCCTCATCTGCACCGGAAGATACGGGCACGAGTGCATTGGCAAATGTCGCAGACAAGAATGACCAAGAGATTGGCGACAACCCCAAACCTGCAAGAAAAACCAAGCGGCGGCCACGTCGAAAAGCAGCTCTCAAGACGGGAGAGGACGATGATAGAGCGAAAGAAAACAAGACAGAGATTTCTAAGAAGGTTGATCAGCCCTTGATCGAAGACTTAGAGTGCCAAAAACCTGATGGCAATGGAAATACAGAGCCCGTTGGCGGAGAAACGCTGCAAAAAAAACGCGGCTGGTGGTCCAACGATCCTGTCGGTACACTGCAAACACCTGGTTCCCAAGTGCGCAATCGCGGTGTTGCATAGTGGACTCCAGTGCCTGGTCGATTAAATAGTCGCGTGTCAGCTTGATGGAACGTCTGCCTTTCAAAAAGCGGCGTCGTTCGCTATCGGACCGGGTCAACTTAACGCTATCAATATTTTTGTTAGTCGGGCACCGGCAGGACAAGATTCTCGACTTCCTGAACACACAGCAAAATATTTCTGGGACGGGAGAAGCATGTCGGCTGCCCAAAGGCAGAGAGACATGGTGAACTAGAGCTGGCTAGATTATCGCCGCAGGGAAAGGAGGGTAGTGAAATAATTAATTTAAACCACGAGGCTAGTGAAGAAAGGTTTCAACACCGCAACTGTTGGAGAAAATTGATGGCCAATCAATTTGGATGGCAGGTGAACTAATGAAGATAGGAACCAATGTTTTTGCTGCCCTTGCTTTGGCTGCCATTGGCACAGCCAATGCGGCTGACTTGGAGAACCTCAGCAACCCTGAGCGCAATGCGTTCCGCAGCGAGGTCCGTGCCTATCTCTTGGAAAATCCGAAAGTGATCCTTGAAGTGCTTGATATCCTTCAGGAACAAAGGGCAGTTGAAGAAGCTGAAACCACAAGGGAGCGCATCGAAGCCTTCTCGGACAACATTTTTAATGACGCTCATTCCTGGGTTGGTGGCAACCTTGACGGAGACATCTCACTGGTGGAATTCTTGGATTATCGCTGTGGGTATTGCCGACGAGCGTTTGAAGATGTCGAGGCGCTTGTGGCCGAAGATGGAAACATCCGGTTCGTAATAAAGGAATTTCCGATTCTTGGAGAGAATTCTCTCAACTCTGCGTTGTTCGCTCTTTCCGTGCTAAATCTCGAAGGCCCCGACGCCTACAAAGCAGTTCACGACTTTCTTATATCCTACGAAGGCTTGGTAGACGACCAGTTCATCCGCAAGTATTCACGTGAACGAAAATTCGATCCTTCCGCAATCATGAAAGAGATGGGTAGTGAAAGAGTGCGAGGTGCAGTGGAAGCAAATCGTGAACTTGCCGCTTTCCTCGAGATTAGTGGAACCCCTGGATTCATTGTAGGCAACACGCTTATTGGTGGCTGGCCAGGCCGCAGTGGTCTAGCGAAAGCGATAACTAAAGCTAGGTCTCTTACCCAATGACGCATGTCTGGCACGGGGTTGACATTAATTCGCGTGTTGCACAGATGGAGACACGATTCGACATGTGTGCCACAGCAAGAACACGACATGTGAGTGCAACATGAGAAACCGTGGTGAAAAGGAGGCGATCTTTACCGAAACCCTTGCAAGAATACTAGCAGAGCACAACCTCAATGAAATCGAGGTGTCTCGCATGAATGGCGAATTCAACCGCATAAACGTTCGAGTCTCCCGCAGTTGCGAATCGGAAGCGCGACAGCCGTCTGCCACTCGCCCACAAGTAGAACGCGAGGTTGCGCCGAGCATTGGTCCAAACACCGCGGTTGTGGAACCCGAAATTGACGATCCAGCGAAGATTCCAGGAATTGTGACGTCGCCAATGGTAGGGACAGTTTACCTGCAACCAGAGCCCGGTGCGGCCACGTATGTCCAAGTCGGCCAAGCAGTTGAGGAAGGCGACGCGCTTCTGCTCATCGAAGCGATGAAGACAATGAACCTGATTCCGTCGCCACATTCCGGAACAATCAGGCAAATTCTTGTGGAAAATGGAACGCCGGTGGAATTCGGCGCGCCGCTTATAGTCATCAACTGATCCCAACTTTAATGTTTTCGAAGATTCTGATTGCCAATAGGGGTGAGATTGCGCTCCGGGTAATTCGCGCATGCCGAGAGCTGGAAATCAAGTCCGTCGCGGTTCATTCATTGGCCGACAGCGATTCAATGCATGTCAGGATGGCCGACGAGACTGTTTGCATTGGACCTCCTGCCTCTGCACAGAGCTACCTTTCTATTCCGGCCATTGTTACAGCATGCGAACTGACGGGGGCGGAGGCAGTCCATCCTGGATACGGTTTCCTCTCAGAAAACACAGAGTTCGCCCAGATTCTTGAGGAGCATGGGATCCAGTTCATCGGACCTTCGGCTGAGCACATTGGAACAATGGGAGACAAGATTGCCGCCAGAGACGCCATGCGATCATTCGGAGTTTTTTGCATTCCGGGATCAGACGGCCCGGTTCAGACTCTAAAGGACGCGGAACGAGTTGCGTCGGCGATCGGATTTCCGCTGATTGTCAAGGCTGCCGCAGGCGGCGGCGGTCGGGGAATGAAGGTTGCACGCGTGAAGGGCGACCTCGATACGGCTATCACTTCGGCGCGCAGCGAAGCCTTGACCGCATTCGGAAATGACGAAATTTACATAGAGCGATTCCTCCAGGGGCCAAGGCATATAGAGGTACAGGTGTTTGGCGATGGAAAAGGAAACGCGGTCCAGATTGGCGAAAGGGACTGCTCTCTGCAAAGACGCCACCAAAAGCTTCTGGAGGAGGCTCCTTCGCCTGGCGTCGGAGTGAAACAACGCGAACTGATCGGAAAACTTTGCTCTGATGTAATCGCTAACATGGGTTATTCCGGTGCAGGAACAATTGAATTTCTGTATGAAGATGGAAACTTCTACTTCATCGAGATGAACACCCGCCTTCAAGTGGAGCATCCGGTGACGGAGGCCATTTACGGAATTGATCTTGTTCGAGAGCAAATCCAAGTAGCAGCTGGCATGCCGATGTCCTTCAAGCAAAATGAACTGGAGAGTCGAGGGTGTGCTATTGAAGCAAGGATAAACGCTGAGTCGTTACCAAATTTCGTGCCGTGTCCTGGAAAGGTGACTACATTTCACGCACCGGGCGGGCTCGGTGTGAGGCTGGATTCCGCACTCTATTCCGGATACGATATTCCTCCGTACTACGACAGCTTGATCGGAAAGCTGATTGCTCACGGGTCTGACCGCGAGACGGCTCTTTCGAAGCTCAGGCGGGCGCTTGGGGAATTGATCGTGGATGGTATCGAGACGACTGCGCCTCTGTTCAGGCGCCTTATGGTAGAAGAGGACATTGTCACCGGCAATTACAACGTTCACTGGCTTGAAAACTGGCTTCAGGAAAACAGCGGAGCATTCACCGAACATTGAGTATCGAAAACTTGGCAACAGATGCGCACCGGGTGTCACCGCAAATGTTGTTGGCCGCCTATCGAAAAGGTCTCTTTCCGATGGGCTGCAAAGATTCGGAAACTCGCTTTGTCTGGGAATGTCCGCAAGTCAGAGGCATCATTCCGCTACGAAGGTTCCACATTTCAACACGGATGCAACGAACAATTCGCCGAGGTCATTTCAAGGTCACGTGCAACGTTGATTTCCTTGGCGTGATTTCCGGGTGTGCGTGCCGTGAAGTCACTTGGATCAATACAGGACTCATCTCCCTTTACGCTGCCTTGCACAAAATGGGGCGAGTTCAGTCCATTGAGGTCTGGGAGCACGAATTCTTGGTTGGAGGTCTTTACGGCGTTTCAAATGGGAAGGCGTTTCATGGCGAAAGCATGTTCTCAAGGAAAACAGATGCGTCCAAGATCGCCCTCGCCTTTCTAGTCAGCCATCTCATCGCAACGGGATTTGTCTTACTTGATGTTCAATGGAACACGAAGCATCTGTCGACTATGGGGGCCATTAGCGTTTACAAAGGGCATTATATGGCTCTTCTGCAAGTTGCCCTTGCGGGAGAAGCAGATTTCTCGGGTCAAGAATTTCCGCGATCAGGGTCCGAGGTGCTGCAACGGATCAACCAAACGTCGTAACGATGATGATCCATTGCGGACAGTGCCGGCGCGGACGCTATCATCCAAGCTCGAAACAGAGATTTTTGTGTGCTTTGCTCAGTCACATGCACAAATGCGTAAGAATCGCTCAAGGGAGTTTCCGGAAAATACCTGCAGTCTTCCAAAGCGATTGATATCTTGCTGAACTCTGCTGTTTCACCAACACCGAGCTTAATATCACTGAACTGCCCTGTAATCATGTCCAGCACTCGGAGAAAGGCACCATCACCGGTCAGGGCAGGCTCACCGGATGCACCCGCAGGCAGGAGCGAAACAGCTAGAGCTGCGATCAGAACTCTCAATTCGCTCCCGGTCTGAATCCGGCGAGAACTGTAAGAATGTCCACGGAATCTTGGGTATTTAAAAACTTGCCGCCAGCGGCGATGTTTTCAACTGAGCCGCCTGGTAGTATTTCGAGGAAGCTATCGCCGAGAAGTCCGTCAGTGGAAACAGCGATAACGCTGTCATCCGGCACTTCGAGATCATCAGCCACCACGAACTTCACCTTGGCAAGAAAATTTGATGGATCGAGCGTCATGGCAGTGACTTCTCCGATCTTAACCCCTGCAACTCTTACATCGGAACCCACCGAAATTCCGTTGGCTGACAGAAATTCTGCATATACTTCATAACGACTAGTGCCAGCTACATCCCTGCCATTATATAAAAAGATTAGGAAAGCCGTAGCAACGGTCAGAACGAAAAAACCGATTAACGCATCTGCATAGTTTTTCGTCATTGTCCTGTCGGCACGGAATCTATTGTGGTTCCCAAGGTGTATAGTCAAGAGGTGCCTTTGCACGGCCAGTCCTGAGCGACCCGCTAGGTACGTACGCTTGAGGTGTTCCAGTCAAGTTTTCCGAATGGGGGCGCTCCCATTCATGCTTCGGAAACGGCCTAACAGTCGGTGGTTCGTCAAAGGTATAGTGAAGCCATCCATGCCAATGGCTCGACACCCTGCTCGCTTCCATGTTTCCATTATATATCACCCATCGTCGAGAACCGTCGCCGTTCTCGTAGTAGACATTGCCTTCGAAATCCTCGCCTACCCTTCGACCTTTCTGCCATGTGTAAAGTTGAGTTCCCAATGTCTGGCTATCCCACCAAGTGATCAATCTTTTGATAAAGTTCATTATTGTTTCCCAAGATGCTGCAACCGCATAATCGTGCTCCAGTGTTCGCGATCAAGTCCACTCAAGTCGTCGCAATGCCAAGTTCGCGGCCGCCCGTAACTTTGCACGCACTAGCAGCAAGCATCAAGAGACGGAACGGCAACAGGCGATTAAGATGCCACGGCAGTCCCAGTTGTACGGTCAGCAAAAATCAGGAGCGGCGAGGCCGACGAAACCACAACCTCCTCGTTAATCACGACCTCGCATACATCATTGCGCATTGGAAGCTCGAACATAGTTTCCAGCAGAATATTTTCGAGAATTGCACGTAAGCCACGGGCTCCTGCTTTACGCTCAATTGATCGATCCGCAATTGCGGCAATTGCCTCTTTGGTGAACGTCAACTTAAGATCATCAATATCGAACATCCGCTGATATTGCTTTATCAGAGCATTTTTCGGTTCGGTGAGGATTTTGATCAGCGCAGTTGTGTCCAAATCGTGCAGCGTGGCGATCACGGGCAGGCGCCCTACAAACTCTGGAATTAATCCGTACTGAAGCAGATCTTCTGGCTCAAGTTCGCCGTACAGTTCCCCAAGTCCGCGAGCATCCTCACCCTTTACGTCCGCGCCAAACCCGATCGAGGAGTGCTGCCCCCGCCTCGCGATTATCTTCTCAAGGCCGGCAAATGCACCTCCGCAAATGAAAAGAATGTTGGTAGTGTCAACCTGAAGGCATTCCTGCTGAGGATGCTTGCGCCCGCCCTGCGGTGGCACGGACGCAACGGTGCCCTCCATTATCTTCAGCAACGCCTGCTGCACCCCCTCGCCGCTCACGTCACGGGTTATGGACGGATTGTCTGCCTTTCTCGTGATCTTATCGACCTCGTCAATATAGACAATGCCCCGCTGGGCTCGCTCCACGTTATATTCCGAGACCTGCAGGAGCTTCAGGATGATGTTCTCCACATCCTCACCAACATATCCGGCTTCCGTCAACGTGGTCGCATCGGCGATGGTAAACGGCACGTCTAAGATTCGAGCCAGCGTTTGAGCAAGCAATGTCTTTCCGCAACCTGTCGGTCCGATCAAAAGGATGTTCGACTTGGACAGCTCAATTTCTGCGGCCTTCGTGACATTGTTCAATCGCTTATAGTGATTGTATACGGCGACGGACAGCACCCTTTTCGCATAGTTTTGCCCCACGACATAGTTATCAAGCACCTCGTAGATCTTTTGAGGGGAGGTTGCTTGATCGTCGGTGCTACACGATGCATTCTTGACCTCTTCCCGAATGATCTCCATGCACAATTCCACGCACTCATCGCAAATGAACACTTGCGGTCCCGCTATTAGCTTGCGCACTTCATGCTGGCTCTTACCACAAAACGAGCAAAATAGAGTCTTGACGGGGTCCTTACTTAACTTTGCCATTAGCTGCTCCGCGATGGTTCACGCGACATCGTACAGAAGTCTTGCCCGCAGAAATCGCAAAGCCGCCATTAATGCCAAAAGCATGAAGTTTCAATTGAAAGTCAAAAAATTTGACAAGAACTCTCCCCAGTGTGTTCACTATAGGAAACATCTAGGGAACCTCTGAATACAGCCTGATTTTGGGCGTGGCATTGTGCATCCGGGGCGTGCCTGCCATTTTGCGCCACACCTTTCTTTCGGGGGTCACGACATGCAGCGTCTTCGGCAATTGACCTTTGCGAGCCTTGAACATAACCGCAGGACGCGCCGCGAGATCTTTCTAGCGGATGGACGGCCTCTGATCCCATGGGGCGCGACTGGAGGCTCGCATTGCGCCGACGCATCCGAAGGGCGGCGGCAAGGGGCAACAGCTGTATCCGCTGCCGGCGATGTTGCGCGTGCACTGCGTTCAGTCATTTTATAACCTGAGTGACCCGGCGATGGAGGACCTGCTTGCAAGACCGAGAGCGTCCGGCGCTTTGCCGGGGCGGTGCGGGAGAAGGTGCCGGACGAGACGACGTTCCCGACTTCCGCCGCCGGCTGGAGCGCCATCTGGAGGGAACAGCCGCCAGTGTCGCGACCTGACGCCTTCGGACCGGCTTCTGCAGGGCAAGGAGAAACAGGTCCGGACTGACGCCGGATGTCGCGGGATCGGGAAGCGTATGGAGCACGCACATCGCGAGGTGTCGCGGCAGATTGCCATGAACCCGGGCAAGCGCCTGGATGCTCACCGTCAAGCTTCGCCATGCCATGGCCACCCCCGAGCGCAGCCCGCTGTCCGGTCTGGTCGAGATCAACAAAGCCAGCCTGCCGCAACGCGCCGGGCCTCCTGCGGCTGGCCACGATCCCGTCCTGCAGCGCCAAGGATCTCGGCAACTTCGCTGTGCGCAACGCCGCCGCGACCGCGATTGTCAGACAGACGGCTGGAGAGGCTGCAGCGCGGTGCCTCGGGACCGCCACCAGCCCCATGTCGTCGGCGACAGGCCCGCTCATGAAATTCTCGCCTGGATCCACACCGTGTTTTCCAACCTCAAGGGCTGCGCGCCAAACCTTACCCCTGCTGCACCTTGATCAAACCGGAACCAAGTGCATCAGCAGTTCGCTTGAATAGGATGCCAGATGACCCTCCTGAGCTCGGCGACCTAGGTGAAAGGACGAGCTTCGGCAGTGTGCAGCGTCGATGAATCAACTGATTGAATCTTGCAATTTGTCAGCAGTGCGAAATATCTCGCCCTCGAGCCGTCGACGGGTCAGTTTGGTGAAGAAGCCCTCAACCGCATTCAACCGCGAATCCAAGGTTAGGGAAAGCGGTTGTTTAATATGGCAGAAGTCGCGCGCGGTGCTAGTCCTCAGATGACACAAGACCGTTGCGAAAACAGGCATTTCGCTTTACATTTCGGCTTCGGGAGCTGGTCGGCAGCGGTCTTGGTGCCCGCAGGTGAGGTTTCAGGTCAGGTGCGGCGCATTAGGCATGTCGGAACCTCAGGCAAGGACGGGGCAATCCGGTTAGCCGCCTTGAGCAGTGTCGGGGGCATCGCCTTGAAGGCCGTGCCGCACAAGCAGCCAACGGACCGGCAGACCGTCGTGCGGCGGGACAGCGTTCAAGTACCAACCCACCACCGTAGAATGGCCGGAAGTCAAAACGCAACTTCAGCCTCAATACATATGTTTAGGCTCAATTCGCGAATCGCGGGCTTGGCGATGGCTGCTGCGAGACAGGCTCTCGGCGATGGGCATTTACCGAGCGCAACGAGATGGAACCACCTGAGACAGTTCGAGGCATTTGGCAGCAACGCCGCGGAAGCCCCGCAGGAAGGCCTTGGTCTGGATGTGCAGGACGCCGCAAACCAGTTCGACGACGGAGCGGTTGACGCTCTTCTCGCGCTGCGCCGCCGTCAACGCGCCAATTCACGAGAACCAGTCCGAAACCGATCGCTGTCCATCTGCCTGACCTCCAAGAAGGAATCGGGGAACATTATGTTCCCATGCCTACGAAATGCTAAATGAGCCAAGCAAAAACACCACTCTTGCCAGCGAAAGACGCTTGATGTCCCGGCGTGCCTTGCGGTGGCGGTCCTGTCGAGCGCTTCGCTTGACCTAGAAAGGCCTTCCGCACCGGGAAGGCCGACATGCACGCACAGCTCATCCGCCTGACGAGTTGAGCTATCTCCTTGCATATCTGCACCGAGTTGCCGAGAATGAATTTGGCGACGGTCATAGTAACGGAAGGCTATCTCTGAACAAGCGTGGTGTCCTGATGAGCACTCTCTTGGAGCAATCACCAAGACGAGATGTCATCTGCCCACACGTCGGCGCCAACGCAGAAACTGCCGCTGCTTTTCGGCACTTGGTTCATTGGATACACGGCGCACTGACATCTACCTATGCGCGGCAACAACTGCTTGTTGAGGAAATTTTTTGCAAATCTCCGTCCTCGGAAGCAAGAACCAGAGCATCGCTGGCTTTGGTGAGTGCAAGAATATGCCTGACGTTGGAGTGAATTTCCTTGTCTGGCAGCTTTTGGTCCACAACTTCAATTCGGTTGCACGGGATAATCTTGGTAACACCGTTTTGACGGTATCTGTTGAGCCTCTCCTTCATCGTGGGGCTTTGTTTGAGTTCTGTGCCATATTTACCGCTCGCTTAATCCATGATCGCAATGCCTCAAACTGTTCGTCTGGGAAAACACCGAACACGCTCGAGGCCATGATTGCTGCAACGCACACTGTCACTTGAATCCTAATAGGCTGTCGGCTTCTTCAAGGAAGAACCGGCGAATCTTGTCAATGATGTCGCTGATCGTCTGGTCCCCCTTTTTTGTTGGCTCAATTCGCGAATCGCAGGCATGTCCTGACGCTGGCCGCCGCGAGACAGGCTCTTGGCGATGGATGCCTGCCGAGGATGACGAGATGGAACCACCTCAGATAGCTGTCCAAGTATTTGGTGGCGATGCCGCGGAAGCGCCGCAAGAAGCCCTTGATCTGACTGTGGCGACTGTTGACCGTCTGGATGTGCACGGCCCCGCGCACCCGCTCGCCGGCGGAGCGGTTGACGCTCTGGTGAAGAATGCCGAGCGCCGCGGCAGCGGGGCGATGGCAGCGACCGGCGTCGGAGACGAGCAGGGCGTCCGGGGCGATCACCGGCGCCAGCGCCCGCTTCACGCTGTCCGCGTCGAGTTTCGGCAGGGTGCCGGCTGAGGGTCGCGCCGCCACGATCGGCGGCGACCAGGATTGGCACCTGCTCGCGCGACAGGCCGCGCTTGCGCGCCTTGCCGCCGCGTCGGCGTGGCCTGCGGTTCAGGTTCCGCTCGCCCTTGCGGCTTTCGAGCACGAAGGTCTCGTCGGCCTCGACGATCCCGGCGAGCCGGTCCGGCGACTGCCGAACCGCCGCCAGGAAGCGGTGGCGCCAGCGGAACGCCGTGCTCGGCGCAATCCCGCAGCGCGCCGCAGCCCCGCGAATGGTCTCGCCCTCGGCAAGCGACGCGGCGAAGGACAGCCACCGCTCCTTGCGGTGCAGCCCGGACAGCGCCGTGCCGGTGAGCGCGCCGAAAGTCCGGCCACAGGACTTGCAGCGATAGCGGCGCAGGCCGCGCGACTTGCCCCGCGACACCGCGCCGCCGGTGCCGCAGTGCGGACAGCGGCGCTCCTCGCCGACCCCCAGCTCGATTGCCGCCAGAGAGGCTTCGCCCTCCGGCGGATCCGACAGAACCGCCGCAGCCTCCCGGCGCTGCGTCGCCGTCAGCTCATCCATGCTGGAAACCCAGTCCCGAAACCGTGCCCGATCCATTGTTTTGCTCCCCATGGTCAATGCAAGTCGGAACCCAGCATAGCACATGCGCCTGCGAAGTGCGAACAGAGCCTATGTTTACGACCGATAGCCGAGCGATGATCGCCCGTGGCGGCAACTATGCCCTATCGTTGAAGGGCAATCAAGGTACCCTTCGACGATGAGAACTCCACTCAGGGATTTGGAGAACGCAAAGAACATAAGCTGTTTCAAAGCCGTGGATGCGAGATGCGCAGAAGCGGGACGGCAGGGATTACGAAGCCCTGCTCGACAGGGCCCCGTGCAGCAAGCCTAAGACGAAAGGGAAAATTGAACAGAGATTGCTCTGTATATTCTTTTACTCCTTGTCGCCTAGTTTGTCGCGCGAGTCGACAATGCAATCGATCAGGCCCCACTCCTTGGCTTCAGAGGGCGTCATAAAATTGTCTCTCTCAAGTGCATTCTCAACCCGCTTGAGAGTCTGTCCCGTGTGCTTTACGAGTATCTTGTTCAACCTCGCCTTCAGGTCTAATATCTCACGTGCGTGGATCGAGATATCTGTTGCCTGCCCTTGGAACCCACCTGAAGGTTGGTGCAACAGTATCTGGCTATTTGGAAGAGCATAACGCATTCCTTTCTCGCCCGCAGCTAAAAGCAAGGAACCCATCGAAGCTGCTTGGCCCACAGCAAGCGTTGAGACAGAAGGGCGAATGTACTGCATTGTATCATAAATTGACAGCCCTGATGTGACGAGGCCACCTGGACTGTTTATATACATAGCTATCTCTTTCTTTGAGTTCTCCGACTCTAGGTATAAAAGTTGGGCAACGACTAAGGTCGCCATTGCATCGTGCACAGTCCCAGCAACAAAGATAATTCGCTCCTTGAGCAGTCGGGAGTAAATGTCATAGCTGCGCTCGCCCCGAGACGTCTGCTCGACGACAATAGGTACAAGCGTGTTTGTGTACGTCTCAACCGAGTCCTTCATCTATTCATTCTCCTGCGGCGCCTCGAACGCGTTCACATCGGGCAGGCCGTGAATCTTATCCCATGATTCATTATATCAATGCACAATCTCTTTCACCGTTCAATTCGAAGCAGGTTCGGCGGGTGCTCTTCATCATCGTTTGTTGCGATTGCGGCTTCAACGCCATCCATAGAGCTGTCGCTCTCAGGGTTTACCTTAAAATGGCTTTTCTGTAATGTAGAAAGCAAGCTGTAATACTGAGGAAACAGGGCGGAAACAGTATATTCCTTTTTGGATACATCGATAAGCTGGATTAAGAAATCTTCGACTTTCTTCCGCAGCAAACTATTGCGAATGGTGAATAGTTTAGCTCGCAGTTCTTCGTCGCTTTCATTTTCGGTTATAGACATGAGCCCGAGTTTGTTCTGCCTTTCTAGCTCACGTTTCAACTCACTCTCGGACACCGATATCTTGTGTTTTGAAGCGATATGCTCGAAGTAGATTGCTAACCTAGCACGGCCCACTGTCATAGCCAGCAAGCGCTTTCGAAATCGCGCCCTATGGTATTTTTCTCTTTTGTCCTCCTTCGACTCGGATGCGACAACAGGACTGTTTTCGGCGGTTTCCGCGTCCGCATGCCCCGAAGGTTTAGCCATTTCCTGCCATGCGCGCGACTCAGGAAACATTCTTACTCCGGATGCAACCTCATTGTGAAACGCATGCACCGTCGGCGGAACCTCAAAGTCCAGTGACCGCATCAATGCCTTGCCTAAGTTTGCACGCCAAACATGCGATGCCTGAAGTTGAAAGAGTTCCTTGGAATGGGATTCCCATTTCTCCACTGCCTCGTCGAGATTTTCACACTCCATTTCTGCGAAAATAGTGCTGTCGTCAGCTGGCACAGGCTCACACACGGAGTAAATGGCGATCTCGCACGAACCGCCCGGCGGATCCATATCGAAAAAGAATCGTGATCGCTTGGGATCGATTACGGTCACGAACGTATCAGATACCTTTTGACCAACCAGCTGGCCTGCGACCACATCCATTTCGATTTCCTCGGTGGAGAGAAGCACAACCCCTCTGTCCAATTCAATTGCCTTATCCCTTTTGCCATCACTGATCTGGTAGCGCTCGAATTCCACTAGGTCCCCAAGCTGTGCTGGACTGTTTTCACTTCGCTCGCGAAAGCTTTTATGCAGTGATCTCATGACTTCAATTTTCTCGCGGCGGTTTAATTTGAACTCGTCAGCCTGAACCGGTCTTTCAACCTTCAAGGTTGAATGGTCTAGGTCTGGAATTTCAGGTTGCAACTCAAGGTAAACTTTAAGTCCAAGAATTTTATTTTCCTCGTTAGTGACAAGTTTGGCTTGTGGCCGGGCTGCAAGTTTTCCTTTGAATTCCGACAACAATTTCTCATATGCGTCATCAAGGTACTTCTTTGATACTTCAGTTCGCACAGAACTGCCGAACTTGCTCCAGATCAACCGCTTCGGCACCTTCCCCAAACGGAAGCCATGCAAGGCGAACGTTGGCTGGATCTCGTTGATTCGTTCTTCCAGCTTCGCCTCAACCTCACCGTCATCCAAATCAATTTGATATAAACGGCAGAGTCCGTCATTAACAATTTCGGTAGTTTCCATCGAAACGCTTCCTTTTGCGTTTGTGGTGCGGGTGAAGGGATTTGAACCCCCACGCCTTGCGGCGCCAGATCCTAAATCTGGTGCGTCTTCCTGTTCCGCCACACCCGCCCTAGCCTGCTCCAAGCATATGTGGCTATTATAGGGGCCTTACCCAATTAACAGTTTGAGGTATGGGATGCGAGAGCAAACTTCCATACCATGCTCGGAATTTAGTTTAATAATCGCACAGCGGCTTTAGGGACCCTCTGAAACTGCTTATATACTTGGTTCCGGTTTGATCAAGATGCGGCAGGGTGAGGTTTGGCGCGCAGCCCGTGATAGACGCTCCGCGCCCAGCCCTTGAGGTTGCAGAACGCGGTGTGGATCCAGGCGAGGGTTTCATGGGCGGGCCTGTCGCCGACGACATGGGGCCGGTGGCGGTCCCGAGGCACCGCGCTGCAGCCGCTCCAGCCGTCTGTCTTGACGATCGCGGTCGCGGCGGTGTTGCGCACAGCGAAGTTGCCGAGATCCTTGGCGTTGCAATGGGTGGCCATCGGACGGCGATGAGCCGCCAGGCACAGGCGTCGTCGTCGGGGAACAGGCGCTGGAAGGCGATGAGGCTAGCGGGGATTTCGGTCATGGGACGGTTCCACGTCAAGAATGTCATGCGAACATTCCATCACCCGACATCCCGGACACAATGCCTTGTGTCGCCGGAACCATGTGCATAAGCAATTCTCTGAATATAACCTGATTTTAAGCGTGGCATTGTGCATCCGGTGTCCGCCTGCTGTCTTGCGCCACGCCTTTCTTTCGCGGGATCACAACATGCAGCGCCTTCGGCAATTGACCTTTGCAAGCCTCGAACATGACTTCAAGAAACTTAAGAAGCGCCGCGAGATCTTTCTGGAACGGATGGACGGACTGATCCCCTAGGCGCGATTGGGGGATCGCATTGCACCGGCACATCCGTTGCCGGCGATGTTGCGCGTGCACTGCGTTCAGCAGTTCTGCAACCTGAGCGACCCGGCGATGGAAGACCTATTTGCGAGGCGGAGAGCGTCCGGCACCTTGCCGGGGGTAGCTGCTGGTGCACCATCCGGAGGGAACGGCCGCCAGCGTCGCGGCCTGATGCCTTCAGACCGGCTTCTGCACGGCGAGAAGAAGCGGGTCCGGACTGACGCCGGATATCACGAGATCGGTAGCGGGCGGAGCACGCGCATCGCGAGATTTCGTGGCACATTGCCATGAACCCAGGCAAGCACCGGGCAGCGCGGCGGCTCTGGCGGAGACTAGGGTGCGGGCGCGGGTGGAGCATCCGTTCCGGATCGTCAAGCGGCTGTTCGGCTGCGACATGGGCTTGCGCTGCTTCCGGACTTCTCGCACCTGATGATTGCCCAGCCGCACCTGTGGTGACAGGGGAGAAGTGTATCCGGAATTTGCCAGACCGGCCCTGCGGGGGCTGAAACGGCGGCGATTCCGCCCCGAAAACGCGCATTTGGGGCTTCCGTCCCGCAGAAAACTGACCGGCGCAGCCGGAAGGGCAGTTTCCGCAGCCAAAACTAGAAACCCCTCCAAATCAGAGGTTCCTGAGCTTCGACGATACCGGTCGCACCCTCTGCTGGATCTTTTTTGGTGGCCCGATGAATACTGTACAATACTCAATTCGAGATCAAGCTACCGAGGACACTTGGGACCTGCTCAGAAATGTCCTCGGAAATCAGGCCAGGTCCAAAGCGTCGCGCGGCCTCTGCATGGATCCATGCAGCATATCGAGCAGCCAACAGTGGCGGAAACCCGCGTGCCATTAGACCTGCGATCAGTCCAGAGAGTACATCTCCTGATCCAGCCGTGGCAAGCCATGGGGCCGATTGTCCCGCTGCAACACACCAACGCTCCCCGTCCAGACCAGGAGAAGCAATTACAGTTGTTGCTCCTTTCAGAAGCACTAGCGCGGATGCTTGTGTTGCTGCGTGTTGTACCGCGTCAACTGACGAGAATCCTGAGTCGGAAAAAAGCCTTTCACCCAATTCAGGAAACAGCCGCCGAAATTCACCAAGGTGCGGCGTGAGCACTGCGTTTTCGTGCAAGATACCGAATAACTCGTTTGGACACTCTTCAAATGCAGTCAGTGCGTCGGCATCCAGAACCGCGTAACGCCGGCTTGAAAGCAGTCTTCTGACAAGCTCCCTTGTACCTTCACCTACACCGAGACCGGGCCCGGCACAAATTGCATTGATGCGTTGATCTTCAAGAACGAAGTCCAAGTCGTTCGGATTGGAAATCTCCGAAATCATTACAGCGTTCAGCTGGGCTGCGTTCTCCAATATCGCTTCGGTAGTCACCCCGAGAGTTACGAGGCCAGCTCCGATCCTAAGTGCGGATCGTGCTGCGAGGCGCCCCGCCCCGCCCCGCCCCTTTCCGCCAGACAGCACGAGAACATGGCCATGGTCGTATTTGTGCTGAGTTGGAAACTTGCGAATGAGAAGGTTGGTCTGGATATCGTCTGCGTCGACTATTCGCACACAACGTTGCTCTCGCAGGACTTCGCCAACCTGCTCCTCAAGACCGATGGAGACAATACACACCTTTCCGCTAAGCCATCCACCGTCTCCGAGGAAGTGGCCAAGTTTGGGGCATTGAAAGGTGATCGTCATATTAGAAGGCCTAAGTGTGATTGGCTCACTGGACATGAATTTCCCAGTATCTGATGACACTCCAGAAAGAATGTCCACTGCAACCAAGAACTTATATCGCATGGCGTGCGCGAGCGCATTGCGAGAGTTGTACTCGATCGGTCGCGAAAGCCCTACCCCAAACATAGCATCCACGACCACAGTGCTGTCAGGTTGCTCGTGATTGTCAAAGTCCTCGATCTGTCCGACGGGTCCGAGCTGAGACCAATCCAAAAACATCTTTCGGGCATTTCCGCGAAGCTGCTCCGGCGAAAGAAGCGACCAAACTCGGACATCCCAGCCATCGGATGCAAGATTTCTTGCTATTGCAAAGCCGTCGCCGCCATTGTTGCCTGGTCCACAAAGAACATGCGCTGACCGGCACTCATCCTCAGTGAAGTGGCCAAGAATCTGAACTGCGGCGGCCTTTCCCGCACGTGCCATCAATTCCAGTCCGGAAACGCTGCCAGTGTCGATGGCAGCACGTTCGATCGCCTGCATTTGGGCTTCTGTTAACGCGATTTTCATACTCTAGTTCTCGAATTGACCGTTGCATTAGCAGCACGCATAAAATATAGGCACTAGTATGCTCTTTGGAGCACACTGGGTCCGGAATTGGCAAGTTTAAACTTGCCTGGTCTCATCAAGTTTGAACAGAGATTTGTGCACTAAGTTGGCAGGAGGCACCGCCATGAAAAAAGTTGAGGCAATTATCAAACCTTTCAAGCTCGACGAGGTTAAGGAAGCGCTTCAGGAAGCTGGAATTCAAGGACTCTCTGTCGTCGAGGTAAAGGGTTTTGGACGTCAGAAGGGACATACAGAACTTTATCGCGGTGCCGAATACGTTGTTGATTTCCTTCCAAAGGTTAAGATCGAGGTAGTGCTTGCCGACGACCAGCTTGATGCCGTGCTCGAAGCCATTCTGAAGACTGCGAAGACAAACAAAATTGGCGACGGAAAGATCTTCGTGTCATCAGTTGAGCAAGCCTTCCGCATCCGAACTTCCGAGTCCGGCGAAGATGCGCTTTAATGCTTGCGAAGAAGATTTTTTCACGCCCAAGGACACTGGAAGGATAGGCAATGCACGGTGCTGAAAACGTAATGAACCTTATCAGCGAAGAGGATGTCGCGTTTGTGGACATGCGCTTCACCGACCCACGTGGCAAATTACAGCATGTGACGGTCATGGCTGATCACGTAGACGAAGATTTTATGGAAGATGGCTTCATGTTCGACGGGTCTTCTATCGCAGGATGGCGATCAATCGAGGTCTCTGACATGAAGCTCATGCCGGACGGAAACTCCGCCTATCTTGACCCGTTTTACGCTGAACAGACACTTTGCATTCATTGTACGGTGGTGGAGCCTGACACCGGTGAGCCTTATGAAAGAGATCCTCGCGGAACTGCTGAGAAGGCCGAAGCCCACCTCAAGTCATCTGGGGTTGGGGATGTGGCCTATTTTGGCCCTGAAGCCGAGTTCTTTGTGTTCGACGACGTTAGGTTCTCAACCGAGATGCAAAAAGTTTCGTACGAAATCGACGCTTTGGACTCGCCCTGGAATAGCGATACCGACTATTCCATGGGGAATATGGCACATCGGCCTGGCGTCAAGGGCGGATACTTCCCTGTAAATCCGACGGATGCTGGCCAGGACCTACGTTCGGAAATGTTGTCCACTATGAAGCGCATGGGGATGCTGGTCGACAAGCATCACCACGAGGTCGCAGCCTCGCAGCACGAACTAGGGTTGGTTTTCTCGTCTCTGACCAACCAAGGTGATCAGTTGCAGAAGTACAAGTACGTGGTTCAAAATGTAGCGCATGCATATGGGAGAACGGCGACGTTCATGCCTAAGCCGGTTGCTGGAGACAACGGGACAGGCATGCACGTCAACATGTCGATATGGAAGGAAGGTAAGCCGGTGTTTGCTGGCAACAAGTATGCAGACCTAAGCGACGAAGCGCTCTGGTACATTGGCGGAATTCTGAAGCATGCCAAAGCGCTCAACGCGTTCACGAATCCGACGACAAATTCCTATAAGCGGCTGATTCCGGGGTTTGAGGCTCCTGTTCTCCGCGCATATTCAGCGAGCAACCGCTCGGGATGCGTGCGGATTCCTTGGACCGAAAGCCCGAAGTCCAAGCGTGTCGAGGCACGCTTTCCGGACCCGCTTGCAAACCCCTATTTAGCATTTTCTGCCTTATTGATGGCTGGGTTGGATGGAATTCGCAACAAGGTTGATCCTGGAGAAGCCATGGACAAGAACTTGTATGATCTTCCACCTGAGGAACTAGAGGGAGTTCCGACCGTTTGCGCGTCGCTTCGTGAGGCCCTCGATTCCCTGATGGACGACTTGGACTTCCTTCTTGTCGGCGATGTCTTCACGAAGGACCAGATCGATGGCTTTTGTGAATTGAAATGGGAGGAAGTTTTCCAATTCGAGCACACTCCCCATCCAGTAGAGTACAAAATGTACTATTCGGGGTAGTTCTACGATCAAGTGTGAAACATCACCATATTTTTAGAGCCTCTTAAATGCTGGCAGAATTCGCATTAAAGCGCCTGCGGACCGTCGATGATATCCCATATCCGCCCGCAAAAAAGTATATCGACGAGAGCTGAAGTGCTGCACAGCATGTATAGCGGAGGAAAAACCAATCGCTCGCTATAGGCTGTGTTTTGCATAGTGCCGACTGCATGGGCAAGACCGTTGCAAAACGCCCTATTCGACCATGGTCACGGATGCTGGCGGCTTTGAAAATTGCTCTGATGCAACCAAGTGAGGGACGGATGGATTGCATGGCGATAGTTGCCAAGTCGTGATGCCAGACAATGCACGCGGCAAGTCTTTCGGTCCGGTGCTTCGCGCCAAGGCGTGCCGGCGGCGATGTCAATCCACTAATCCCGGCGTTTCCATTTGAAAGACTGGTGCTAAATGTACCTCTCCGCCATTGATCGTGTTACGCCGAGGGGCTGCAGGCACTGGTCATGGACGTTCGATTGGGGGAGAGGAAGATGAATTTCTTCCTGACGGTGGCGGCCGAGCACTTGGGGCAAGAAAGTACGCTGCGAAAGGTCGGCGCACTGATCGATTAGCAGTGCCTGACGGCGGTTCCCGTCCCGGTGCGGTCCCGCCTGGAACGGGCACTGAGATGTCGCCCCGATGATCCGGGTTCTCCTCCTCGGCCAGTGGCACTCGCTATCGGACCGGGAGCTCGAGCTGGCGTTGACGGTGCGTCTCGACTTCATGCTGTCCGTCGGCCAGTCGGTGATCGAGCGGAGTCCCGACCGCGCGACGACCTGCCGGTTTCTCCGGCTGCCTGTGCTTCGCGGTCTTGACGCGGCGTTTCTGTCCGAGGGCAGCAGCCAGCTGCAGGAGTGCGGCCTGAAGGTCGAGAACGTGCCGGTGGCGGTGGTTGACGCGACCATCGTGGAGAGCGCGGCCAATCGCGCTGTCTCGCCGAGGCGGGGATCATGTTCCGAGAGGCCCGGGGACATCCCCTGTCCCGGCACCGCCGCCGGTTCAACCAGCTAGCGTCGCGGCGGCAGTGGATCGCATGCAGACCTTCGGCACCCTGAAGCGGCTCTTCCTGGCGACGCGATCCCAGTTCAGGAGCGTGGGCCGTGGAGACGGCGGCGGCCATGAATCTGCTCAAGGCGACCAACCGGATCGAGCTGGTCGTGGCCTGAGGGCTGGAGTCTGTACCGAACCTGCCCGATGCGGCGCATCGGGGCCCGAAGCCATGTCCTTGGGGGTCCTTGGGGGCCAAGACCGCGGCCGGAAGGCGCTGCAGCCACCCATCGGCCACCGCTAGGCGCGCAACCGGCTCCAAACGGCAAAATTCAGAGAATGCTTGCTTTCGCAACAGTCTTCATGAAGCATTCAGGACATGCAATCGCAGTTGGACTAGTCTATCGTTGCTGAGCAGAGATTGCAGGAAATTCAAGTGTCGTGAGGTGCCGATGAACGTCTATAGATCTTCCGCTAAGAAAATTGATCCCAACCGGGGTATGACACTTTCGGATGGTACTCCCAACAACAACGATAGGCTGGAAATTGGCCCCACGTTGTTGACCATCCGAGAATGGGAAAATGCTGGGCTGACTCTTCCGAATCTCACGGCGATGCGCGAATACCGCTGGAGTCGGCTAACGCAACATCTCGTTGATCGAGACTACGGAGGCATTTTAATGTTCGATCCACTGAACATTCGCTACGCCACTGATACGACAAACATGCAACTGTGGAATGCCCACAATCCGTTTCGGGCAACATTGCTCTGCGCAGATGGGTACATGGTTACGTTCGACTACCAGAATTCTCCGTTTCTCTCTGATTTCAACTCACTGGTGCGGGAAGTAAGATCAGGAGCATCTCTATTTTACTTTTCAGCCGGCGATCACGGTAGTGCAAGAGCTAAGGTGTTTGCCTCTGAGATAGATCAACTACTGCGGTTACATGCAGGAAAAAACCGTCGGCTTGCAGTGGACAAGATAATGGTCCATGGGCTGAAAGCGCTCGAAGACTTGGGGTTCCAAGTCATGGAGGGAGAAGAAGTCACCGAAAAGGCGAGATCCATAAAAGGTCCTGACGAAATCTTAGCGATGCGGTGTGCCAGCCATGCGTGCGAGAAAGCGGTCGCAGAAATGGAACGGGCAACGATACCTGGAATGAGCGAGGATGAGATATGGGCTGTTTTGCATGCGGAAAACATCAAGCGCGGCGGTGAGTGGATTGAAACCAGACTGCTTAGCACGGGACCACGCACCAACCCGTGGTTCCAAGAATGCGGGCCCCGTGTGCTGCAAAACAACGAGATTCTCGCATTTGATACAGACTTGGTGGGCAGTTACGGAATCTGTGTTGACATTTCCCGTACCTGGTGGATTGGCGACCGTCGCCCTCGGCCCGACATAGTCTACGCAATGCAGCATGCCCACGAGCACATCATGACAAACATGGAGCAGTTGAAACCAGGGGTGAGCTTTAAAGAACTGAGCTTGGGCGGGCATAAACTCGATGACCAGTTTCAGAAACAGAAATACAGTTGCTTGATGCATGGCGTGGGCCTTTGTGACGAATGGCCCCACATCGCTTATCCAGATCACTTTCCCGAGGGCGCGTTTGACTATCTTGTTGAACCAGGCATGGTATTTTGTGTCGAAGCTCTCATCAGCGCCGAGGGAGGTGACTTTTCGATCAAGCTGGAAGATCAGGTGCTTGTGACTGACAACGGCTACGAAAACCTTACAAAGTATCCGTTTGACAGCCGATTGATGGAAACGCACACCATCGCATGATTAAGACCTATGCAAAAGCTAGCATTGTGTTCTGCCTTATGATTTCTAGAGTGGCAGACGAGCGCGTGAAACCCGACAGCACGCTGCGAAAGGTCGGCGCCCTGATGGGCTGGCAACGCTTGGCTGCAGTTCTCGGCCCGACGCGCTCGCGCCGGTAGCTTGTCGATGCAACAAGCGCGGTGCCAGATCGAGGCCGACAAGAGCTGTCAACCGTGTCTTTGGGCGCCAAAACTGCGGCTGGTAGGCGAAATGCAGAGAAAAACGCTCGTTCTCGCAACGGTCCGTCGATCAGTACCTCTACCAACCCCGATTCTGCACAAGAGGGGTGAGGGGGTTCCCAAATCGGGCGTGGCCTGATTCTGTATCCGCAATCAAAATCAACGGATGGGATCCCCTCAATGAGCACCTCTATCATCGCACTGTTCTGTTGTCTCGACGACTTTGCAAAGACCTTTGAAGAATGGGAGCGGCATCGGCTGATCGGCACAGGCCGCCAGCGCTCGCGCTCGGGCAAGCTCTCGCTCAGCGAAATGCTCTTCATCATGGTGCTGTTTCATCTCTCGCCCTTCAAGAGTTTCAAGGCTTTCCGGTTCCATGGCGTGGAGCGGAAATGTCGCGACCGCTTTGGAGACCTGCCGAGCTGCGGACGGTTTGTCGCCCTGATGCCGCGCTTGCCGGTTCCGTTTTGCATCTTGATGCAATGCTTTCGCGGTGAGGAAACCGGAATCTGTTTTGTGGACAGCGCCAAGCTCGCTGTCTGCCACAACGCACGGATCAACCGGAACAAGGTCTTCAAGGGACTGGCCAAGCGGGGCCGCAGCGCCAGGGGGTGGTTTTTCGGGTTCAAGCTGCATCTGGTCATCAACGACAAGGGTCAGGTCATGGCCGTCAAGATCACGCCTGGAAACACCGACGACCGCAAGCCGCTTGAGACCATGATTGCCGAGTTGGAAGGCAAGGCGTTCGGCGATAAAGGCGACATTTCGAAGCCGCTTTTCCAGCGTTTGCGGCAACAGGGCCTGCACCTGATCACAGGCATTCGCCGCAACATGAAAAACTTTCTTCTGCCCATTCTGGACCAAATCAGGTTGCGGAAGCGGTTCATCATTGAAACGCTGTTCGATAAACTGAAATCGAGCATGGGATTGGAACACACACGACACCGATCCCCAACAAATGCCTTTGTTCATATCCTGTCATGTCTGGCTGCCTGCATTCTGGCGCAGCCAAAGGTCAAAATGGGCAAAATCGTCGTGCCAGACGCCATTCGGTGCATTCCAAAAGCAAACAGAGCTATCCATAACTCGGGTTCTACCAGCAAATTACAAATGATTTGGCTGCATTGACCGTGGGGAGCGGAACAATGGATCGGGCGCGGTTTCAGGACTGGTTTTCGAGCATCGATGAACTGATGGTGGAGCAATGCCGCAAGGTTGCTGCGGTTCTGTCGGATCCACCGAAGGGGCGGCCTCGTTGGCGGCGATCGAGCTGAGGATCGATGAGCAGCGGCGGTGTCCCGGGGCAAGTCGCGCGGTCTGTGCCGCTATCGCTGCAAGTTCTGCGGTCGCGCCTTCGGCGCTCTCACCGGCACGGCGCTGTCCGGGCTTCACCGCAAGGAGTGGTGACTGTCCTTCGCCGTATCGCTTGCCAAGGGCGAAACGGTCCGCGAGGCAGCGGTGTGCTGCGGGATTGCACCGACCCCGGCGTTCCGCTGGCGCCACCGCTTCCTGGTGGCGGTTCGGCAGACGCCGGACCGACTCGCCGGGATCGTCGAGGCCGACGAGACTTTCGTCCACGAGAGTTGCAAAGGCGAGCGAGGACTGAACCGCAGGCCGCGGTGATCGCCTCGGACGCCCTGCAAGTCTCCGATGCCAGACGCTGCCATCGCCCCGCCGCCGCGGCACTCGGCAAGCGCCCGGTGCCAAGAGCCTGTCTCGCCAGCGCCAGGACACGCCTGCAAATCGCGAATTGAACCTAATGAATTGCTTTGGGTCAAGACGATCCACCCGCTTGAATCACGGTTTGTTTTGAAATGCCCTGATTTCGTCTTACTTGGAAGCGAAACAGCAGAAGAATTGCGGCAAGACTGAGACCTATGATGAATCCGATCCAGACTCCGGTTCCGCCAAATCCAATTGCAAAACCCAAGATATAACTTGCTGGAACACCGACGACCCAGTAGCTCAACGTTGCAATCATCATCGGTATTCGTGTGTCACCCAACCCTCTCAGCAATCCGAGTGCTACAACTTGGATGGCGTCTGCTAGTTGAAAAAAAGCAGCGATCTTGACAAGCATTGTACCAATTGACAACACTCGTGTTGCATCTTTGGACTCGCTATCCAGAAACGAGCGAACTAGCACATCTGGAATGGCCAAAAAAATCGTAACTATAATTATGACGAAAACAACCGTAATGACCAAAACCGCTCGGGAAACCAGAGCCAACCCAATTTTGTCTCCACTTCCAACCGCACGTCCGATCTGCGCCGTCCCCGCGTTTGCAAGCCCAAGATAAATCATGAAGACAAATGCAGCGATCTCTAGCGCGATCCCGTGTGCGGCGAGTGTTTCAGTGTCGATCCATCCCATCATTATCGCGGTTACACCGAAAAACCCCGTTTCAGCGATTAAGGTGACGCTGATCGGCCAGCCAAGCCGAAATACCTCTGAAATGGTCCGCCAGTCTGGTTTCCAAAACCTTGCCCAAAGTGAGTAAACCCGAAATGTTGGGACCAACTGAAAGTAAGCTAACATTATGGTCATGGTGAACAGCTGGGAAATCACGCTTGCGTAGGCTGCACCGTGTATTCCAAGCTCTGGAAAGCCCCAGTTCCCAAATATTAGGATGTAGTTGAAGATCGCGTTGACGACAGATCCGGCGAACGTTGAGATAAGAACGATTTTTGGTCTTACGAGAGCCATCAGGAAGCTCTTGAACACCATTATCGCAAGTGCCGGAAATATTCCCCAGCTAGCAATGCGGAGATATTGGCCAGCGAGGTCGGCAGTTGACGGCTTTTGACCAAGAAATGTTAAGATCGGCATGCCATGCCACATCAATAAGACGGCACACGCACCAAAAGCTATAGACAACCATAGCCCTATCTGAACGAATCGCCGGACTCGCCAAACCGCGCCTGCACCCTCCGCACTTGCAGCTAGCGGCAGCACCGCCATTGCACATCCCGAGCAAACAAGAAAAATCACACTGAAAATCATTGCACCGAGTACGCCAGCGGCTAGTTCAGCAACTCCATACCAGCCGAGCATTATCGCATCGACCAGATGAGTCGCAGCTTGTGCAAGATTGCTCCCAATGAGAGGGACAGCCAAGATCAGCGATGATTGAATGTAGTTTGCGAGTTCTGACTTTTTTGCAATCGCCATATCGCGGCAATAAGGTAAGCTAGCCAGGGAGACAAGCAAGGAGACCCTCTGTCCCCGCACCGCAGGCAGAATGTGCAAATTAGTGCTGAAGACATAGCGTTGCAAAGTGCGCAGCGTCAAAGAATTTTCCACTAAAACAACGACAATTCAAACAGGAATTTGAAGAATTTCGAAGATAGGGTATATGGAAGCAAAAACAGACAAATCGAGTGGCACGATGACAACCAGAAAATCCCAAGAGAGAATGCACAAGACGCAATCCTATGACGCTTCTGCCATTGAAGTTCTGGAAGGACTTGAGGCAGTGCGGAAACGACCTGGAATGTTCGTCGGAGGGACCGACGTTCATGCTGCACACCACCTGTTCGCCGAAGTCATCGATAATTCAATGGACGAGGTCATTTCCGGTCATGCAAACCGCATCGATGTCAAATTCAATGACGATCACTCAATAACGGTTCGTGACAATGGAAGGGGGATTCCAACCGATCTACACCCCAAGCATCCTGGTAAATCAGGGCTTGAGATCATCATGTGCACTTTGCACGCTGGAGGGAAATTTAGCGGGAGCACATATCAGACATCTGGAGGCCTGCATGGCGTCGGCGTTTCCGTTGTTAATGCTCTATCTGAAAAATTGCACGTCGAAGTGATCCGCAGTCGACGACGCTTTGAACAAACCTACGCACGCGGCATTCCGACTAGCCCCCTGGTTAACGCTGGCCCTTCTTCTAGAGAGACTGGCACGTCTGTGACTTTCACGCCAGATCCCAAGATCTTCGGCAAAGGAGCGCAATTGAACCCCGGGCGAGTCCTGAAAATGGCAAAATCTAAGGCCTATCTCTTTTCTGGCGTAAAAATTGGCTGGAAATCAGACCTGCAATCCGATTTGGTTCCGGAATCAGCCGAATTCTACTTTCCGAATGGCCTCGCTGACTATTTGGACCAATCTCTGAACGGCTTAGTGAATTTTTCTGGAACACATTTTGCTGGAAAAATCGACTTTTCCGAACGTTTCGGCAAGCATCAGATCGGTTCAATTGAATGGGCAGTCAACTGGAGTTTGGCACGGGATGGCTTCACCCACTCCTACTGCAATACTGTACTGACCGGAGACGGAGGCACCCACGAAAGTGGATTCTGGTCGGCCATACTTAAGGGCGTTAAGTCGCACGGCGAAATGTTCTCGAACAAACGCGCCGCGTTGATTGAGCGGAAGGACGCCCAATCCAATGGATGCGCGATCATTTCCTGCTTCATAAACGAGCCACAGTTCGTCGGTCAAACGAAAGACCGCCTTGCTACGGTTGAGGCACAGCGCCTTGTTGAGGGAGCCGTGCGAGACAGGTTTGATCAATGGCTCGCAGCTGACCCGAAAACCGCAGGAACGATAATTGATCACATGGCCGCTTGCGCAGAAGATCGAATAAAGCGCCGAAAGGAAAAGGAGACGTCACGAAAATCCGCAGTCAAGAAGTTGCGTCTTCCAGGGAAACTTGTGGATTGCTCAACATCAAGCCGGGAAAACACAGAACTTTTCATCGTCGAGGGAGATTCAGCCGGGGGCTCTGCAAAAATGGCTCGAGACCGCGAAACACAAGCCTTGCTGCCACTTCGAGGTAAGATTCTGAATACAAGAAGCGCTTCCAATTCTAAGTTGAACTCAAATAAAGTTATCAGCGACCTTTGTTTGGCATTAGGGGTCGAGCCTGGCTCAAAATTCAGGATCGATCAATTGCGCTATGAGCGCATAATAATCATGACCGACGCCGATGTAGACGGTGCCCATATCGCTTCGTTGCTCATGACTTTCTTCTACGACCAGATGCTAGATCTGATCACGCTTGGTCACCTGTTTCTTGCTTGTCCGCCTCTTTACCGGATCAAGTGCGGAGATGAGTGCCGGTATGCCAGCGACGATGATGAAAAGGACCGGATGCTAGCGAATGGCATGGGGCACAAGGGCAAAGTTGATGTATCTCGTTTCAAGGGCCTCGGAGAAATGAACGCGAAGGACTTGAAATACACCACAATGAATCCTGAAAGCCGGAGGCTGATAAAAATACAGATCAGCGAGGATCAACAGGACGCTACCGACATATTGGTCACCAATCTGATGGGCAGAAACGTGGAGCCTAGGTTCCGGTTCATTCAGGAAAATGCCCAATTCGCCGATCACCTCGACATCTGATTGGCATAAATAACAGACGGAATCGGGTCCGGATTTTATACGCCGCTCATTCCGGACCTCATCTGAGTTGCCGTGCGTTGACTAAAAAAATGGCTCAATTCGTGAAACAAAACTGTTGCGAAATGCAGAGAAAAACACCGCTTTCGCAACGGTCTTGAAACGCTTGCCTGGACTGGTCGTGGCCGCGTTGAGATAAGCCATAGAGATAAAGGACATCTGCTCGCCGAGATCGACGGGATGGAACCACTTGAGACCGTTGCCGAGGCATTTGATGCCGCCGCCACGGTAGTTCCACCTGGAAGGCCTGACCTGGCTGCGGCGACTGCTGCTGTTTGAATGTGCGGGCGTACCGTCAAAGGGTCAATTTTTCCAATTCATACAGCAGTCAAGATAGTTGTATAAGCTCAGCGCATATGCATTCCTGTGCGGTTTCGGTGTAAATATATGGTCGTCTATTGGTATCCGTTTTTCGCAATGCCGCGCGAATTGACTAACAAGATCATTGCAAAAGCTGGCTTGCACCTAGTTTGGCGGTTTTCAGGGCTGGTGGTTGTTGACGGATTGCTGTGGATACCTTCTGCAGAGGTTTGGTGTCCGAGGGCGTAATTTCAGATCCCGATGCACTGCCCTTGATGGGTTCAGGACAGACTCTGGCCATCAATCCGCGCTAGGTCGATCCGGTTGGTGGCATCTTTTCGACAAGCCCCGCCGGGCCGTGCGGCCGGCATCAGAATTCAGAAGCGCAGCGTCTCGCCCTCGTTGGCTGGGCATGCCAGAACCCGCCCAAAAACGCCGGCCCCGCCAGTGGCATAGGCCCCTTGTAGCCAAAGTGGCAGCAACCGCCCTTCTTCAACTAGTGGAAGTCCTTGACCCACCGATTGCATCAGTCCAACTTCCAAAGTCCGCCAGCGTCCATATCCAAGATCAAATGGACAATTTCGGAACAGTCGTTTGAATCAACTGTCAAAATTCAACTCTATACGTACGACTTCTGATTTGTTCTCCAAGCTTCAGTTGTGGTATCTGACTGATCATTCAATCTGAACCTCGTTTGGCTTTTGCTTCCAGCTCAAGCCATTCCTCTTCAGCAGACGACAATTTAATGGTAAGGTTGGCAAGCGCCGTTGAAACGGAATCAAACTGTTCCCTATCTCTCGAATACAATATTGGATCGGAAAGAATTTCCGTCAGGGAAACAATATCAGACTCAAGCGAATTGATCGCGACGACGAGTTCCGCAAGGCGATGCTTTTCAGTAAACGTCATCTCAACCGACGGCTTTGGGCGCTCGACTGGCTGCGGTTTCGCGCGGGCAACCTTTCGCATGCCCCTGCGAACAGAAGTGCTTGGGCAACCCTGCTGCTGGGAAACGTAGTCGGACCACCCACCCGCGTACGGAATGCACTTCCCGCTGCCATCAAGAGCCAATGTTACCGTTGCAACCCGATCTATAAAATCCCTGTCATGCGAAACGAAGCAAACAGTTCCAGAATACTTGGCGAATAATTCTTGTAATAGGTCTAGCGTCTCAACATCGAGGTCGTTCGTTGGTTCGTCAAGGACAAGCAAGTCGCTCTCGGTCGCCATGATCTTCGCAAGTGCCAAGCGCGCCACTTCTCCGCCAGACAGTGCCTTCAGCGGCATTCTAGCTTGCGAACTGTGAAATAGAAAGTCATTCATGTAGGTGACAACATGGCGCGCACAACCCTGAACCATGATTTGGTCCACATGGTCCCTCGAGTGCACTCCTCGACCCGCAAGGAACTCTTCAGCGGAAATTGACAGATCGACACTGTCCAGTTCCTGCTTCAAATATGCAACCCGCAAATTTTCAGCGGTCCGTACATTACCAGAATTTGGGGACACTTCACCTGTCAATATCCCCAAAAGCGTCGTCTTGCCAACGCCATTGGGTCCTATCAAGGCAACGCGGTCCCCCTTGCACACCCGCAAGGAAAAATTGTTGATTATTGGTCTGCCGTTAAATTGAAGCGATATGTTTTCTGCTTCTAAGATCATCTTACTGCTTCTTCCTGGCAATGGCAGCTTCAGTGCTGGAACCCCTTGTACTTTTGCCATCGCACGTCTCTGCTCTCGCAAAGAGGTAAGTTCTCTCAGCCTACCTTGATTTCGCCGTCGCCTTGCGGTTATCCCTTCCACGGACCAGCGGGTTTCCGACTTGATTAGTTTGTCGAGATCCCGGCGTGCGGCGTGTTGATTCATCATGACTTTGTCACGCCATCCTTCAAAGTGTGCAAATCCGTTCTTTTGCCTGCGCACGGTCCCTTGGTCAATCCATACTGTCCTTCTAGACACTGCGCTCATCAACGCCCTGTCATGGCTGATGAGGATAATTGAGCATTGTGCGAACTTCAGCCAATCTTCTAGCCAACCAATTGCATGAATATCTAAGTGATTCGTCGGTTCGTCAAAGATCATCAAATCGTGGTCCGCAGCAAGCAATCGAGCCAAAGCTGCCTTTCGTCGCTCGCCTCCCGATGCGGTTTTTACTGGGGTCTCAGAGTTAAATCCAAGACTTTCAGCGGCAGCGTCGACTAGGTACCGCCTCGCAACTGGAACCTCAAACGCGGCAAATTCACCAATCGTGTCAAATCCGGTTAGACTCGGGTTTTGCTCCAAATAGCCGACCCTTGCGCTGGCTGTCACAGTGCACACACCCGCGTCCGGCTCAAGCAGACCTGCTGCCACCTTTGCAAGGGTCGATTTTCCGGAACCATTCCTCCCAACGAGAGCAATTTTGTCCCCGCGATGCACAGCAAGGTCTACGCCGGAAAATAGCGGCTGCCCTCCAAATGATACCATGATTCCTGCCAGTCGGAGCAAGAGCGGCTGTCTCATTTTAAGCTTTCCGAATAGCAGCGCCACCCTTGATTGGCATGGCTTTCTCTTAGATTGGTGCAAAAACGGACCTAAACGGTCTCCTCATTGGAACAATCTTGACCTTTTCACAAAATTTGACACGCATACGGAACTGAGAATTTCATTTGCAAAAATTCTTGTTGATTGCCGTAACATCGGCCGCCGATTCCGTTGCACCCTCGGGCCACCGAAATCAGCAAACGGGCATCCGGCTTTCAGCGACCTCGACCCACCAAGAACAGCCCGCCGGGATCGCTTCGTCATTGAAATTGTATTTGGGATGGTGCACGGGGGCGGAATCACCGTTTCCAAGCAATATATATGAACCTGACCTTGAGTTAAGCATGAAGGAAAAATCCTCTGCCCCCATGATTTGTTCCGTGTTTGTATCGACTTTCCCAGTAACGCGCCTTGCAGCGTCTGCCGCATGCTCCGTTTCGGCCTCAGAGTTGATCATCACCGGGTAACCTCGGACGTAATCCACCTCGGCAATTGCACCAAAAGCTGCGACAGTTGATTTCGTGATCGCCACAAGACGCGATTCCGCAAACGTGCGCACATCCTCGTTGAGTGCTCTGACCGTGCCTTTCAATATTGCATGCTCAGAGATAACATTGAAAGCATCCGTTTCCGTTTGAAATGATGTTACCGACACCACCAGCGCCTTGATGGGATTCAGATTCCGTGAAACAATGGACTGAAGTGCGATGACAATGTGAGACGTTACGAGGGTTGTGTCGATGCCTTCATGCGGATTCGCTGCATGACCACCGTTTCCCGTCACCCGGATTGTGAACGTGTCAGCCGCCGCAAAGAAGGGGCCGGGGCGAATCGCAAACTCATCGGGTGGCATTCCAGGCATATTGTGCAGGCCATACACCTCTTGGATGTGGAACCGATCCATCAGGCCGTCTTCCACCATTTCTTTGCCGCCGCCGCCGCCTTCCTCCGCTGGCTGAAAAATCACGGCCACCGTGCCGTCATAGTTTCTTGTTTCGGAAAGGTGTTTGGCGGCACCTAGCAGCATGGCTGTGTGGCCGTCGTGCCCGCAAGCATGCATCTTGCCTTCGTTTTTGGAAGCATATTTCAAGCCAGTGGCCTCCTTGATCGGAAGAGCATCCATATCAGCGCGTAGTCCGATGACTTTGCCGGATTTGCACTTACGCCCCTTGATCAGTCCGACTACGCCCGTACGCCCGATTCCCGTCACGACATCGTCGCAGCCGAATTCCCGGAGCTTGCTCGATACGAAACCCGATGTTCTATGCGTATCAAAAAGGAGTTCAGGATTCTCATGCATGTCCTGTCTCCAAGCGGCAATTTCCTGATGTAGTTCACCAAATCGATTCCTAACTGCCATTTGGCACCTCAATTGCTAAGTTCATCAATAACATGCCGCACGAATTTATCGCAGGCTTCGAGCTGTGTTTCCTCAATGAATTCGTTCGGTTTGTGAGCTTGCGCAATGTCTCCGGGACCACAAACCACAGTTGAGTACCCCTGTTCCTGGAACTGGCCGGCCTCGGTTCCATAGGAGACGACATGAGTTGCGTTGTCGCCGGTCAGTCTCCGCGAGATTGCCTCGGCCTGACCGTTAAGTTCAGGTTTAAGCGAAGGGACATCGTATTGTCGGTGAATTTCAATGCCGGCCTCAGGCCGCACAAACTGAATCTCGTTCTCCACCTGTTCTACAAAGTTGCGAAACCTTGATTCAATGCCCGTTTGCGAATCGCCGGGAACGCACCTGTATTCCAATCTGAAGCAACAGTCCCTCGCCGTGATATTTCCTGCCGTGCCACCGTTGATCTGGCCGACATGAAACGTCGTGTATGGGGGATCGAACACTTTCGCCATGGAACTGGGTCTCTTGCTTTTGCTGAGTTTGTTTTGCTTGTTCGCCCAGTTGACCAAGCGCGCTGCTGTCATGACTGCAGAAACACCCTTATGAATCAATGAGGAGTGAATTTCAAATCCCCTCACTTTCACCATGAAGCCGGTACCTCCCTTATGGCCTGTCACTACCTTCATCATTGTTGGCTCGCCGACGATGACCGCTGAAGCAGGCGGAAACATCTTCCGCATTTCCCGTATCATCGGAGGAGCGCCGATGCAGCCTATCTCTTCATCCCGGGATAGGGCGATTTGAATCGGTCGCTTTAGGTTTGCCACAAGCATTCGCGGCACATTTGCCAAGATAACTGCATCAAAACCCTTCATGTCGCTGGTTCCGCGTCCGTACAAGCGGCCACCTCGCTCAATTACCTTCCATGGGTCCGAGTCCCAGTCCTGACCGTCAACTGGTACAACGTCGGTATGTCCAGAAAACACGACTCCACCAGGCTCGGCCGGACCGACAAGCGCGAACAAGTTGGCCTTCTTCTTGGTTTCGTCGTAGTCGATGTGGGACTTAATCCCATGTCCCTCGAGATAGCCTTTTACCCACTTGATCAATTCCAGATTGGAATCACGAGAGACGGTCGGAAACGAGACCAGTTTGTTCAGCACTTGTCTCGTGGAAAACACTTCACCCATTTCCATCTCCACTTGAAGAACTTACAACTTGTGACAGAAGTGCTTCCGATGGTCAAGACACTCACGGTCAATCGTCCGCGCGAAGGTTTTTCATTTGCGGTAGAACTTGTCATCCGGCAACGCCATGCCACTGATAGGAGTGGCATGGCCGCGTCGCGGTCACTAAGAACTCCACCCATATCCTCGCTGTCCCGGAGGCCAAGTTATGTACCGAAGGTGGCAACACTCACCTCCAGTCAACGTCTCGGGTACAGAAGATCTTGCTTATGAAGCATCTTGAATCATGTCGCAAATCACTTAACCGGGCCGTGGCATCATTGTTCGGACAGGCTCCCAGGAAACTAGGAAACCTCTGATTCGGAGATTTTTTTTGGTTTTGGCTGCAGGAGTTGCTCTTCCCGGCTGCGCCGGTCGATTTCTTGCGGTCCGGAAGCCCCGAAAACGCGCGTTTTCGGGACGGAATTGCCTCCGATTCAGCCCCGCAGGGCCGGTCCGGCAAATTCCGGGCACACTTCTCCCTTGTCATGACAAGAGCGGTTGGGCAATCATCAGGTTTGAGAACCCCAGGAGCGGCGCAAGCCGCTGCATGTTCCTCTCCAGATGGTGCACCAGCGGGGGGGGGATCGGTGCCGATGTGCAGCTTTATCCCGAAATGCCACTGGTTCCCCTTTTTCAGCAGGACTCCCCGATCGGCCAAGTGATCCCTGATCTCCCGAACGGCAGGTACGCCAGTCCGCGGCACTCCAGCCGGCGGCGGAAGTCGGGGACGCCATCTCGTCCAGAACCTTCTCCGGACTCTCCCTCGTTGGTGAGGCGCGCCGGAGCCTGCTCAACGAGGCCCTCGCCGTCGGTGCGGACGGGGCCCACACGCTTGTCCACCACCGCCATGGAAAAATCCATCAATCTTTCCCTCAACCAAACGTCATGACAATGACTTGCAGCCCTTCAGCGCGACATGTCAATGGCGGAGGGGCACATTTCGCAACAGTCTTGATTCTAGAAGTCGCAATGCAGAAAAAATACCTTCTTTTACAATGGTTTTAGTTCAACTTTTCACTTTTCCTGCCGTTCCTGTCTGCAACCCCTTGCAACCATCACAAATGCCTACGGGTCATCAAGCTCTCCAGCCTAGCTAGCGAATTGCGTTGGTGCTCCAGTTGCCAAAGGCCGGCGGCGCCTTGAAGATCAGGGAAGCTGCGATGCATTGCAAACCCCATGAGAAAGAAGCTGTCGTGACATGCCGCGAACGAGTTAATAGAGGCTCCTCAAAAACAAAATTTTGTCATTCAATGAATTTTACTAAATGGAGTGAAAATGGAGTGAAAATTGCAAAATTCAGGAGGCAAAATGCATAAAAGCAATCAGAAGTTCGACCAATTGACAATCCATCGACGAGCATTCCTTAAGTCCGCAGGGGGCGGAACCGCGGCATTGCTAGCTCCAGGTGTGCTCGAATCTTCGGCTGCGATGGAAAAGGTTAACGTAGCCGCGATCTACACGCTTCCTGTTGAGCAGCAGTGGATCAGCCGGATTCACAAGGCGGCTGTTTCCCTAGCTACGCGCGGCGACATCAACTACGAGTATTCGGAAAACATTTCCAACACAGACTATGAGCGTGCCATGCGAGAATTTTCCGAAGGCCCCCACAATTTAATTGTTGGCGAGGTCTTCGGTCTCGAAGAGGCTTCGAGGCAGGTTGCGCGGGACTATCCCGCTAAGGCATACCTTATGGGGTCAAGCTTTCTCCCTGAAGAGAATTCGCCGCGAAATTTCGCGGTGTTCGACAATTATATCCAAGATGCTTCCTACCTGACCGGCATAATTGCTGGTGCACTAACCAACAGCAAGATCATTGGGATGGTCGGTGGGTACCCAATTCCCGAAGTCAACAGACTCATGAATGCGTTCAAAGCCGGTGCCCACGAAATGCAGCCCGACATTGAATTCAAGGTCGCATTCATTGGGTCTTGGTATGACCCTCCGAAAGCGAAGGAAACCACTTTGGCCCAAATTGATGCCGGTGCCGACGTGATGTACGCTGAACGCTTTGGAGTATCCGATGCAGCGCAGGAACGAAGAATTCCGGCAATCGGCAACGTCATCGATACCCAACCGGACTACCCTGATACAGTAGTGTCATCGGCACTATGGCACTTCGGTCCCACTCTGACCACTGCAGTTAAGGCCGTCTCGGCTGGAACTTTCAAGGGCGACAACTACGGCCTGTACTCTTACATGAAGCACGGTGGATGCTCTCTTGCCCCCCTCGGCACTTGGGAAGGGAGAGTGCCTGAGCCAGCACTTGAACTCGTGGCACAACGCGAAAGCGAAATTAGAGCTGGCATGTTCACCGTGACCATTGACGACAGCAATCCGACTACGAGGTGACCAGCGAGCCAGCAGAGAGGCGTGAACAAATTGCCCTTCACCTCTGCCAAATCACCAAGCAATTTGGCAACCTCGTCGCCAACGACAAAATAAACATCTCACTTAGGCGAAGAGAAGTTGTCGCATTGCTTGGCGAAAACGGGGGTGGCAAAACAACCTTGATGAACATCTTGTTCAGACAGTACGTTGCCGATGAGGGCGAGATCGAGGTCTTCGGAAAGATGATGCCGAAAGGTGACTCGAGGGCCATACTGGAGGCCAGCCTCGGCATGGCGCATCAGCACTTTACGCTTGTCGAAAACATCAACGTTCTTGAGAACATAATTCTCGGGACTGAGAGCCTTGTGCCGTTACATTCTAGAATGGGAATGCGCAGGTCCGGGTCAGAGAGCTGTCCTCATCAGCCGGCCTTAATGTAGATCCCAATGCAGTTGTCGCCATACTATCGATCGGAGAACAACAGCACGTGGAAATTCTGAAGGCGCTGTACAGGGATGTCCGCATTTTGATCCTCGACGAGCCGACTGCCGTATTGACGCCCTTCGAGATCCAGGCACTTTTTTCCACGCTAAAAAATCTTGTTGCGCAAGGTCTCTCGGTGATTTTCATTTCGCACAAGTTAAAGGAGGCGATCGAGATCAGCACGCGGGTCGTAATACTACGCAAAGAACGCATCGTTGGAGAACGTGCAACGAACGAGTCTAGGTTGTTTACCCATAAGGTGCAGGACATGATGCAGAAAGGATTGTTGCGTTCAAGCCCCGGAGGCGCTGACGATGTCTCGCCACGACTTGACCGGTCGGGGATGGGCCGCGAGCCGGCCGCTGCCGCCGAACCGGCCACGCGGGGTGCCGTAGCGCGACCTGCCGACGATCCCCATACTTTCGGAAATCCCTTTGATTGGGCAAAGTCTGTTTATGCAAACGCCGTTGACCTACCTCGCCTTTATGACAGTTGCACTTATCGCCTGGATGTTGAACAGGACGCTAGCCGGAATTGCCGTGCGCGCGGTAGAAGAGAACCCGGCGGCCGTGGAGGCGCATTTCTTACCATGTCTGCCTTCGACTCGTTCTTCTTCGAAATGATCAACGGGCGGAGCTGGGTTTGCATTGCACTTGTTGTCTTTGGATCTTGGAAATCATGCAAGGCGCTGTTAGGTGCAGTGCCTTTTGCTGCGTGCGGCGCATATTAGGTCAGGCTCCAGTTGGTGGCAGGCAACATCGTTTCCTACCAAATGTTTCTGATGATACCATGCGCACTTTCAATTCTAGCCCTAATCGAGATGTCGAGGCGGGCCAGATATCCGAGGCATTGATGATCCCTTACCACAGAGGCTGACGGTGAAACTTGATCTAATTATAACCAATGCAACACTCCCCGACGGAACCAGTGCAGACATAGCAGTTGCCGGAGCCAAAATCAGAGCCATAGAACCAAATATTGACGCTGCAGCAGTTGAGACAATTGATGCCGCTGGGTGCTTGGTATCCCCACCATTCGTGGATCCCCACTTTCACATGGATGCCACGCTGTCTCATGGGATTCCACGTGTCAACAGATCAGGCACGTTGCTTGAAGGCATAAAGCTATGGGGAGAGCTGAAGCCATTGCTCACTCATGAAGCGGTCAAAGATCGGGCACTGCAGTATTGCGACTGGGCAGTTTCCATGGGGTTGCTGGCAATAAGAACGCATGTGGATGTCTGCGATGATCGACTTTTGGCTGTAGAAGCACTCAAGGAGGTGCAGCAAGAAGTCTCGCCATTTTTGGAACTGCAACTCGTGGCATTTCCTCAAGACGGTCTCTACCGGTCCAAGACAGCTAAGGAAAACACCCTGCGCGCTCTGGACATGGGAGTTGAGGTGGTTGGCGGCATTCCCCATTTTGAACGCACAATGGATGACGGCCGCCGGTCAATCACAGAACTATGCGAAATTGCGACGGAAAGAGGGTTGCCAGTGGACATGCACTGCGACGAGACCGACGACCCAAACTCGCGCCATATCGAGCAACTTGCGTACGAAACCCAGCGCCTCGGTCTGCAAGGCAGGGTCACCGGCTCTCACCTTACGTCTATGCACTCGATGGACAATTATTATGTATCCAAACTCCTTCCGCTCATCGCCGAGGCCGACGTTTCCGTTATTTCGAACCCACTTATCAACATCGTGATCCAAGGCCGGCACGACACCTACCCAAAACGGCGGGGATTGACGCGGGTTCCGGAGATGATTGAACATGGAATTCGTGTCGGTTGGGGTCAAGATTGTGTTTTGGACCCTTGGTACTCGCTCGGAGCCGCGGAAATGCTAGACGTTGCCTTCATGGGCATTCACGTGGCTCAGATGACCAGCCAATCTGATATGCGCCGCTGTTTTGATATGGTTACAAATGAAAACGCAAAGATTTTGGGGTTGGAAGATTACGGGCTTGAACCGGGCAAACGGGCGAGTTTTGTCGTTCTAGACGCCTTTGACCCAGTTGAGGCCATTCGGCTAAGGACAGACCGGCTTCTAGTGGTGGCCAACGGAAATGTCGTGGCGCGGCGAGCCAAATCCGTTGTTGAACTGTCGCTCCCGAACCGACCCGCGGCCATCGAGCGTCGACGTCCAGTGGCGTGATTTCGGCCTCCTAGATTATCTTCAACGATCAAAACGTCAGGTTCTGTTCGTATTTCGCAGGCGTATGTGCTGCACTGGGTTTCGACTTGCATTGGCCATGGGGAGCGGAACAATGGATCGGGCGCGGTTTCAGGACTGGTTTTCGTGAATCGATGAACTGACGGCAGAGCAGTGCCGCAAGGTTGCTGCGGTTCTGTCGGATCCACCAGAGGGCAAGGCTTCGCTGGCGGCGATCGAGCTAGGGATCGATGAGCGTCGCCGATGTCCGCATTGCGGCACCGGCGGCGCGGTGTCCCGGGGCAAGGCGCGCAAGCGCGGCCTGTCGCGCGAGCAGGTGCCGATCCTGGTCGCCGCCACGGCTTGATTGCGTTTTCAAACCCGGCGCGCAACGCCTCCTGCCAACCTCCTCGCCGTCGTTGAACGAATGGAAAGCTGCCAGGAAACACACGACATATCAGCTATAAGATGACACTAACTTGATTTAGCTCGTCAATGAATTCTAATATCTTGAGGCACGCGCGGCAATATGAAACAAGTCCTCAGATTGCTCTCGCGCTAAAGAAAAGAAAGTCGCGGCGATTGGCAACGAAGACTAGACAGCCCTTTTTTTGGTGAGTTCTACCGCCATGCGTGCTAGTGTCGGAACGCATTTGCCATACTCGGACGCCATTTTTGGATTTGAGGCATTTCCATCCAATGCCCTCCGTGCGACACCCTCAAGAATTGCCGCAAGCCGGAAACACCCGAATACAAGATAGAAATTCCAGTTCGCCGAAACCGGAAATGGAATCGAGGCCTGATCGCAAAAGCGCCGCAAATATGTATTCTCTACGGGGATACCGAGAGCCTTGTGATCAAGCCCGCCCAATCCACGCAATCCTCCCTTATAGGGCATTCGCCATTGCATGCACTGGTACGAAATATCCGCAAACGGATGCCCAAGGGTAGATATTTCCCAGTCCACCACCGCGACGACCTCAAAAGTCTTGCCGTCAAAAATTAGGTTATCAAGGCGGAAATCGCCATGAACCAGCGACATGTCACTGTCATCGTCGGGCATTTCCTGAACTAGCCACTCAACAAGGAAATCCATGTCGCTATTGGGCCTGGACCGTGACATCTGATATTGCCGGGTCCAAACCCGTGTTTGGCGCTCGAAATAGTTTCCTGACCGGCCAAAGTCGGCCAGACCTATTTCTCCTGGAGCAACCCCATTGAGCTTCACCAATGTATCGTTCATTCCCTCGAACACTTTTTCTCTCTCAGCCCGGCCTAGGCTAGGAAGCGAAGGATCGTGAAACACTTTGCCAGCGACATACTCCATCAAAAAGCAGTCCCTATTGATCGGAGATTTCTCCTCGCCGACGAATGCAATCATTTTGGGAACTGGAACGCCCGTCAATCTCAGGGCTTGCATGACGCGGAACTCGCGGCCAACATTGTGCGCAGACTCAAGTAAGTTGCCTGCGGGTTTGATTCGAAGCACAAGCTTTTCTTCGCGGGTCTTGATCAGATAGGTTGGGTTTGACTGCCCGGTGTCAAATTTCTTGATGAGCGCGCCATCGGCACTGAAAACATGCGGTTCAATGAGCGCCGCAATCGCGTCGATATCGATGTCCGGCCCTTCACTCTGCATAGCCGCACTGAATAGCAATTCGAGAGGGTCGGCAACCTCTTGTATGTCCTAACTAACCACGTTTAGTCTGACACAACCTGCACAGGAGGCTGCTTTGACAAAATTGAATCTTGGGCTGAGTGAAAGGGCGGCTAGTCTTCGCGACCGGGTTGCACGGATGGTTGCAGAGGAAATCGCCCCGCTCGATGAGGAGTTTCTTGCAGAGGTATCCAACGGCGACAGATGGCAATTTTCTAAAAGGCAAGCAGAAATCATTGATTCTCTAAAAGAGAAGGCGAGTTCGCGCGGACTGTGGAATTTTTGGCTTACTGGGGGAAACGGCGGGCCCGGCCTTTCTACCGTTGAGTACGCATATCTCGCGGAAGAGATGGGAAAATCGCACTTGGCACCGGAAGTATTCAACTGCAATGCTCCTGACACCGGCAACATGGAGGTTCTCATCCGTTACGGAACCGAGAAAATTCGTTCCCGTTGGCTAAAACCCCTTCTGAACGGCGAGATCAGGTCGTCGTATCTGATGACCGAACCCGACGTTGCTTCGTCGGACGCCACAAACATCTCCATGTCTTGCGTTCGGGAAGGCAACTGCTATGTGTTGAACGGGGAAAAATGGTGGGCGACTGGTGCCGGTGACCCACGATGCGAAATCTTCATTGTGATGGCCCGCACCTCTGACAACAGCGAACGCCATCGAAACCATTCTATGCTGGTTGTACCTTCGTCCGCCGAAGGCATAGACGTGTTGCGCCCGATGAAGGTCTACGGCCATGACGACGCCCCGCACGGACACATGCATATTCGCTTCACCAATGTCCGGGTTCCTGTCGAATATCTCCTGGTCGGCGAGGGAAAAGGATTCGAGATCGCTCAGGGGCGGCTTGGGCCCGGGAGAATTCACCACTGCATGCGCGCGGTTGGTCAGGCGGAAAAAGCGTTGGAGCTACTCTGCCGCCGATCCCTTTCAAGAACTGCCTTCGGCAAGCCGCTCGCCAAGCTCGGCGAAAACCTCGATATCGTGGCAACAGCGCGAACCGACATAGAGATGGCGCGCCTCCTTTGCATGAAGGCAGCGTGGATGATGGACCAGGGCAACCTCCAAGTGGCCGCACCATGGATCAGCATGATTAAGGTCGTTGCACCCGAGGTGGCGCTGCGAATCACTGACGAGGCGGTACAAATGCATGGTGCCGCCGGTATCAGCCAAGACACTCCGCTTGCCCGACAGTGGACACATCTTCGAACCTTGCGACTCGCCGACGGTCCTGATGCGGTTCATCGAAGGCAGGTCGCCCGTTTTGAACTTTCAAGATACCCGCCACTATCGGGATACAACGAAACTGTTATCCATCGGCACTCCCCGTGAGGTGACGAACGTTGAACTGATGAGGTTTCATTCGCCCTGCCCATGCGATAAGTAAGTCCGAAGTCTGGCAAAGGAATTTCCAGTGCAGCACTCGTTGACACCGCTTAAGCAGGGGGGGGGCAATTCTGTGCAGTTCGAATTTCATTTCGGCCAAGAAGCCAGCTGGCCCGATATTTAGACAAATCTGCACCGAGTCGTTTGCAGTCAGAAGATGCAATGATCGATCGTGATACGGATTGAAAGCCCCGACATTCTTGAGGTGCGTGACCTCAAGACCGTGTTTCAGACTCGCCGCGGCGAGATTCACGCTGTGAACTCCGTTTCGTTCAGTCTTAAACCGGGTGAACTGCTAGGAGTTGTCGGCGAGTCTGGGTCTGGAAAATCCGTGACCATGATGTCGTTACTGAGACTCTTACCGTCTCCGCCTGCGGAAACCCGCGGTGGGTCAGTCAAGTTTAACGGACGTTCGCTTCTTGATCTTTCGCCCGCCGAGATGCGCCGGGTCAGGGGACGCGAAATAGGCTTTATTTTTCAGGATCCAATGACATCCCTGAATCCTGTACTCACGGTTGGATTCCAGATAACGGAATTGCTCCGCAGGCACCTCGGATACTCGCGCAGCAAGGCCAAACACCGTGCCGCCAATCTGCTTGATCTTGTCGGAATTCCTGATGCGCGCAAACGGCTGTCCGACTTTCCGCATCAATTCTCGGGTGGAATGCGGCAACGTGTCATGATTGCAATCGCACTTGCCTGCGATCCAAAAGTATTGATTGCCGACGAACCCACAACCGCGCTCGACGTTACAATTCAGGCCCAGATAATCGAGTTGCTCAAAGACCTGCGCCACAAGTTCGGCATGGCCATCATCTGGATCACGCACGATCTTGGAGTGATTGCCGGAATCGCCAATCGAGTTATCGTGATGTACGGTGGCAAGATCGTCGAGGAGGCGCTAGTCGACGAACTCTTCGCCAATCCGCGTCATCCCTACACCCGAGCGCTGTTGGCGACGGTACCAGCTGTTCGCGGCAAGCGGGCAAAAAAGTTGAACTCGATTGAGGGACAAGCTCCCACTCTCTCAGCAGAACCCTCAAATTGCCCCTTCTGTCCGCGTTGTTCGTATTCCTTCGATAGATGTCAAAGGGAAGTTCCATTGAAATCTTCGGTCTCCGCTTACCATGAAGTGGCCTGCTTCTACTCCTCCATGCAAGGGGATGATGCCTTTGCATGAACGAGGCAATGCGCACCGATTTCTCGTGGAAATCAAGGGCCTTAGGGTATATTTTCCGATACTCGCTGGCGTGTTCCGGCGCAAGATCGGCGACGTCAAGGCCGTTGACAATGTCTCGTTCTCGATAGTTGGCGGTGAAACACTTGGACTCGTGGGGGAATCTGGCTGCGGCAAGACTACAACCGGACGCGCAATTCTTCGCCTGACTGACGTCACTTCGGGATCGATTACTTTTGACGGAAACGACGTTGTAAATGCCGATGGACACGAATTGAGGGCGATGCGCCCAAAAATGCAAATGATTTTTCAAGATCCACAGGCTAGCCTCAATCCGCGAATGACCGTCTCTGACATCATAGCGGAACCGATCATTGAGCATCTTCAACTCAGCGGAGTCGAGAAGCACAAGAAAGTCTGCGAACTTATGGATGCCGTAGGGCTCAACCAGGATCTTGCGGACCGATACCCTCACGAGTTCTCAGGTGGTCAGAAACAACGAATCGGCATCGCGCGTGCACTTGCACTCAACCCGAAGCTAGTAGTGTGCGACGAGCCTATCGCCGCACTGGACGTCTCGATTCAGGCTCAGGTTGTCAACCTTCTTGAGGACCTGCAAGATAGGCTGAATCTCACCTATCTCTTCATAAGCCATGACCTTGGAATGGTTCGGCACATCGCTGATCGGGTCGCAGTCATGTATTTAGGCCAGATCGTCGAACTCGCGCAGCGCGACGATCTATACGGTGACCCACTGCATCCTTACACGAAAGCACTCCTGTCTGCTGTTCCAGAGGCCAATCCTGAAATGGAGCGGAACCGAAAGCAAATCATCTTGAGAGGCGATCTTCCATCGCCCGCCAACCCGCCGACAGGTTGCAATTTCTGCACGAGGTGCCCGAAGACCATGGACATCTGCGAGAGTGTTGAACCACGATTCAAGGAAATCATGCCAAGGCGGTTTGTCGCCTGTCACCTTTACGATCGAGCGAATAACAGACCGGGAAACCAACCTCCGGCATCCTGACAAGAACTTTAACTTAGGAGACAAACATGACGAAGCACTTTTATCTAGCGGTCACCGTGTTGCTAGCTGCTTCTTTGGGAGCCAATGCTGAGCGTGGAGCCGACGGCCATGTCAACATCATTTACTGGCAGGCCCCTTCAATTCTCACTCCCTATCTTTCAGGCGGAACCAAGGATGTCGAATCGGCCTCCTTGATCTTGGAGCCGTTGGCCCGCTACGACGAAAACGGCAACATTGTACCGTGGCTGGTCGAAAGCATCCCCACCATCGAGAACGGCGGTTTCTCAGAGGACTTGAAATCGATCACATGGAAACTCAAGGAAGGGTTGTTGTGGTCGGACGGGACACCGGTCACTTCAACTGATGTCGTGTTCACCGCGGAGTACTGCATGCATCCGGAAGGCGGTTGTGCACAACTGACCAACTTTCAAGATGTCGCCTCGGTTGAGGCTATCGACGACTTGACCGTAACGGTAAATTTCGGAGTTTCCAAGGGATTCCCGTACGGCCCGTTTGTCGGCCAACAGGCTCCGATAATTCAGAAAGAACAGTTTAAGGATTGCCTAGGGGCGGCAGCTCCCGGCTGCACCGAAGCCAATTTCTACCCAATTGGAACAGGACCGTTCCGGGTCACAGACTTTCGCCCGAACGACGTCATTTCAATGGAGGCAAATCCGCATTACCGCGACCCAAACAAGCCTGCCTTCGCCACACTGACGTTCAAGGGCGGCGGAGACGCGGCTGCTGCTGGCAGGTCGGTCCTCGAAACAGGCGAATTTGACTATGCGTGGAATCTTCAGCTGGCCCCGGACGTTCTGCAGAAAATGGAGGAAGCCGGAAACGGAACCGTTGTTGCTTCTTTCGGTACGCTGGTGGAACGCCTGATGGTCAATCTGACAGATCCGAATCCTGACCTCGGTGACGAGAGATCAACAATTAAGCACCCACATCCGTTCCTCACGGACTTTAATGTCAGGAAAGCTCTTTCCATGGCCATAGACCAGGAACTGTTGGTGGAAATCGGGTACGGTCAAGCCGGACAGGTGACTTGCAACGTTCTGCCAGCGCCTGCGATCTACGCTTCCACCGCCAATGATTCATGCAGGACCCCGGACATTGATGGAGCCAACGCTTTGCTTGACGAATCTGGGTGGATTACAGGACCTGACGGCATACGCGAAAAGGACGGAGTCCGACTATCCATTCTTTACCAGACATCGACCAACGCTGTTCGCCAAGACTTTCAAGCGCTGATCAAGCAGTGGTGGTCTGAAATCGGTGTTGAGACTGAACTGCGCAACATTTCGGCTTCAGTGTTTTTCGGAAGTGACCCGGGAAGTCCGGACACCTTCCAAAAGTTTTTTGCGGACATCGAGATGTACGCGAACAATTTCAGCGGAACGGATCCGGAAACATACATGGGAAGCTGGAAGTGCAATGCCGAACCGAGCCCGGAAAACCAGTGGCAGGGTGAAAACATGCCGCGTTTCTGCAATGCCGCGTACGACGAACTTCACGTCAAGATGACCAAGTCCGGATCGCTCGATGAACGAGCCGCGCTCGCGAAGTCGATGAACGACATGCTTATGCAGGATTACGTCATAATCCCGCTGGTTTATCGCGGACGGGTTTCAGCTCACTCGAACTCATTGGGCGGTGTTATTCTCAACACTTGGGATTCAGAGCTCTGGAACGCCGCTGACTGGCATCGACTCCAGTAGCCTGTTAAGATAAGGTTTCGGCCCGTGCGTTTTGCCCGGGCCGAAGCCAAGTCTCTCTTCGCTCCTCACCATCACGTTTGAGAGACCTCGAGGTAATCCAGAGCATGCTCAATTACACTATCCGTAGGTTGCTGCTGGCTATCCCGACGCTGTTATTCATTAGCCTGATCATTTTCCTGTTGCTTGATCTTGCGCCAGGGGATCCAACTGGCCAGCTTCCACTGACCATCCCTCCCGACGTAAAGGAAAAAATTCGCCAGTCTCTTGGGCTTAACCAACCATTTCACATCCGATTCTTGCTTTGGATGAACCAATTCTTCGTGAACGAGCCATTATACATTCTCTCAGAAATCACCGGCTGGGATTTGTCAGGAAATCGTCAAAGAGTCATCTCCTGGCAGACGCGGTCTCCCGTCATGGACATTGTCGCGCAACGGATGCCTCAGACTCTTTGGGTGGTTGGTCTCTCCTATGTTCTAGGCATCGCAATCGCGCTTCCAATCGGCATTCTCTCCGCCTATCGCCAGTACAGTTGGTTCGACCAAGTCGGAACATTCGTTTCGATGGTGGGGTTTTCGGTTCCGACATTTTTTACCGGCGTGTTCTTCATCGTTATCTTCTCCGTCCACTTCAGATGGTTCCCGTCGATTTACGACACCACTCATGTCGTGTCTGACTGGGACAGCTTTTGGGTTCAGGTTCGGCAGATGATAATGCCAGTCGCTGTGCTAGGCTTGTTCAACGCGGCAATCGTGAGCCGCTTCATGCGTGCATCAATGCTTGACAATCTCAAGCTTGATTATGTCCGTACTGCTCGGGCAAAGGGCCTGCAGGAGAGAGCCGTTGTCCTGATCCATGTTCTCCGCAACTCAATGATTCCTGTCATCACCGTAATCGCTCTCAATGCGCCGCAGGTATTCGGTGGAGCGATAATTACCGAACAGGTCTTCAAGGTGAATGGACTCGGACAACTGCTCATCACCGCAATCGAGGCGAGCGATATCCCGATGGTGCAGACGCTCACGTTCATATTCGCGATGTTAATTGTAGTCTTCAACCTTATTGCCGACGTATTGTACGGCATCCTGGACCCGAGGATCCGATATGACTGACGGCGCACGCGGACTGTCCCAAGCACCCTTGGCTTCACCGCACTCCCACTGGGCTGGCGTTTGGGATCAATTCAAGAACCACAAGGGCGCTTTATTCGGGTTCGTATTCTTTGCGTTTGTCGTCATAGCAGTCGCCGTGGGTCCATTTGTCTGGACCATTGATCCCCAATACATCGACATTCGTGCCCGGAATTCTGGCATCAGTCTCACGCATCCACTCGGAACCGACCAACTTGGACGAGACACGCTGGCGCGCATTTTCGCGGGTGGGAGAACTTCAGTCGCGGTCGGGGTCACGGCAATGCTCCTGTCGCTGGTAGTTGGCACACTAGTCGGCGTTCTGGCTGGATTCGTGCATCGGATCGACGGGTTGCTCATGCGTTTCACGGACCTATTCCTTGCATTGCCGATCCTGCCTCTTCTGTTGGTGACAATATTACTGTTCCGAGACCCGCTTCGCGCACTGTTCGGTCCAGAGAACGGCATATTTCTACTAATGGTTTTTGTTATAGGCATAACGAGCTGGATGCAGACGGCTCGGATCGTTCGAGGCGACGTGCTCTCGATAAAGGAGAGAGAATTCATTCTGGCGGCAAGATCAATCGGCACGCCCAGCCATAGAATAATCATGCGCCACATCCTGCCCAACGTCTTATCACCGATCATGGTTTCTGCGACGCTCGGGATTGCGAACGCCATCATTACCGAATCAGCGCTTTCGTTTCTTGGACTGGGATTTCCTTCCGACTTTCCGACTTGGGGACGTTTGCTATACGATTCGATTGACTATCTTCAGCAACACCCAGAGCGTGTGTTTTGGCCTGGACTGGCGATATCGATGACTGTCCTTTCGGTGAACTACATGGGCGACGGTCTGCGCGACGCTCTTGATCCACGCACGCGAAGTCGATGAGCGCCTTCGCTTGATCTTCGGTATTTGATAACCTCAAAGGTGCCGTTACGATAAGATTCCGTACTAAAAGACCGCCTTCACAACAGTCTTATCCAAGCATTTCGCACGTCGACGCACGCTAGATTCGTCTTGAGCTTCACCAGCACCCGATCAATGTGGGACTGCTATCCCAAGATGGCAAGCAATTGATTTATTGAATCTTTGGCATCGCCGAAGAACATACGAGTGTTCTCCTTGTAGAATAGAGGATTCTCTATTCCAGAATACCCTGTGCCCTGCCCTCGCTTCGACACGAATACGTTGCGGGCTTTCCACACTTCGAGTACCGGCATTCCGGCAATGGGTGAATTCGGATCTTCTTGGGCAGCTGGATTAACGATGTCGTTCGAGCCGATGATTATTGCCACGTCCGTGGAAGAAAAATCTTCGTTGATCTCATCCATTTCGAAAACGATGTCGTACGGGACTCTTGCCTCTGCCAGCAGCACATTCATGTGGCCAGGAAGACGCCCTGCCACCGGATGAATTGCGAAGCGAACTGCTTTCCCTTTCGCCCGCAACTTTTCTGTCAGCTCACTTACCGGTCCTTGGGCCTGTGCAACCGCCATGCCGTAACCCGGGACAATAATCACGCTGTCGGCATCCTCAAGCGCACCCGCCACCCCCTCCGCGTCGATAGACACCTGTTCGCCTGATACGGTTATTCCCGATTCGCCTGAGCCACCGAAGCCGCCAAGAATGACGCTTACAAAATGGCGATTCATCGCCCGGCACATAATGTAAGAAAGAATGGCCCCCGATGAACCAACTAACGCACCGGTGACTATCAAGAGATCATTGCCAAGCGTAAACCCGATTGCTGCCGCTGCCCATCCCGAATACGAATTCAGCATCGAGACGACCACTGGCATGTCCGCCCCGCCAATTCCCATGATCAGGTGCAGCCCGATCAAGCCAGCTAACACCGCAATAGTCACCAAGGTCCAGACACCCTCGCCTTCAACGTAAAAAATGCCAAGGACCAGGCAGGCAACCGTCAGCGTCAAATTCCATAGATGACCGCCCGGAGCCTTGCGTGGCCTGCCGTCGACGTGTCCAGCCAGCTTTCCGAACGCCACGACCGAGCCAGTGAAGGTGATTGCACCTATGAAAATGCCCAACAGCACCTCCACCTTAAGGATGGCAATTTCCACGGCATCCTTCGCAGCCAGCTTCTTTGCAAAGCCCGCAATGTCGACATCGGTCGAATTTGACGTAACCTCCATCAGTTCAAGTTCTGCATTGATTCCAATGAAGACCGCGGCAAGCCCAACAAATGAATGCAATGCAGCGACAAGCTGTGGCATCCCGGTCATTCCGACCCTTTGCGCGACCACAATGCCGATGACGGCTCCGGCAACCATCATGGCGCCGAGAATTTCAAAATTGCCGATTCCTGGAGCAAGAACGGTGGAAAGAACCGCCAACGCCATCCCAAATATTCCGTACCAGATTGCCCGCTTGGCACTTTCCTGGTCGGAGAGTCCTCCGAGAGAGAGGATAAATAACACTGCAGCTGAAATGTAGGCTGCTGCTAGTACTCCAGAATTCATGCCGCTACTCGCTAGCTTCGCCTGAACATCGCAAGCATCCTCCGGGTGACGAGGAACCCGCCAACGATGTTGATGGAGGCAATCAGTACCGAGACAGCTGCAAGCCAGACCACAATCTGGCCAGAAGAACCAACTTGAAGCAACGCACCGACAACAATAATTCCTGAAATCGCGTTGGTGACGGACATGAGCGGCGTATGGAGCGCGTGGTTGACGTTCCAGATGACCTGAAACCCTACAAAGCAGCTCAGTACAAACACAATTAAATGCTGCATGAAGCTAGCAGGCGCAAAAAAACCAATCAACCCCGCCAAAATGACGCCGGACGCGAGCATTGCCACCTGATTGACAGTGACTTTTCTGAATTTCTGAAGTTCCAAAGCCCGCTGTTCTTCAATTGTAAGCTTGGTCTTCCGAATCGCGGGAGGAGGCTTCGCCACTGGCTGAATCTTCGGGGGCGGGGGAGGAAACGTAATATCGCCCTTATGGGCAACTGTAACCCCTCTTATTACCTCGTCGTCCATGTTGTGAACGAGAACCCCGTCCTTGCCTGGCGTGAGGTCGGACAGTATGTGGCAAATATTTGCAGCAAGTAGCGTCGACGATTGTGAAGACATGCGACTCGGGAAATCCGTGTAACCAACTATCGTGACACCATTTTCTGTTTCGATTTTTTTATCTGAAACGGTCAGTTCGCAATTTCCTCCCCGCTCGGCCGCTAGATCGATCACCACGGACCCGGGTTTCATAATATCGACCATGTCCTTGAGCCAGAGCTTCGGCGCCTCAATTCCAGGGATGAGCGCGGTTGTGATGACAATATCTGATTCATGGGCCTGCGCCCGAAACAATTCCAGCTGCTTCTCTCGGAATTCGGGGGACGATGGCTTGGCGTACCCCCCCTCTCCGCTTGCATCCTCCTTAAAGTCGAGCAGCAGGAACTCGGCACCCAACGATTCTATTTGCTCGGCAACCTCTGGCCGGACATCGAAAGCACGCACAATCGCTCCAAGTGAGACCGCAGTTCCGATTGCGGCAAGCCCGGCAACGCCGGCTCCAATAACAAGAACATGCGCTGGTGGAATTTTTCCAGCCGCCGTGATTTGTCCCGTGAAGAACCGTCCAAAATTATTCCCGGCCTCGATGACTGCGCGATAACCCGAAATGTTCGCCATAGAGGAAAGAGCATCCATTTTCTGGGCGCGCGAGATTCTCGGAACCATGTCCAAGGCCAGCACCGTCGCATGCTTTTCATTGGCCAATGCCAAAAGCTCCGGATTCTGTGCCGGCCAGAAAAACGAAATCAGAGTTTTTTCGGAATCCAGCAGATTGACCTCGCCTACAGTTGGCTGTCGAACCTTCGCGACCACGTCCACTGACTCCCAAAGATCTTGTGCGCGGGAAACTAACCGCACACCTGAATCCAAGTAGGAACGGTCCGAGAACCCCGCAAGATATCCGGCACCGCTTTCGACAGCGCACTCGTGACCAAGCGTGTGGATGCGTGCGGCGGATTCGGGAGTTAAAGCGACTCGCGCTTCGCCTTCTGCAGTTTCTTTTGGAACTCCGATCTGCAATGTCAGCCCTCCTGTTTGGACCGATCCTATCAAATCACATTCCTGAACTCATATCATCTCGTCATGAGCTAGGGCAAGACATACTATTTTGAGTGCTCTTGCTTCTCATGTTGAAAATCGACAGGCGGTTGCTCGGACATCACCGCCGTTAGTTCGCAATTTACGGATCTAATCAGATCGAAAACATTGCGGATCGATAATTCCAGACCTGTTTCATTTGCATGGCTTGTCTTCGCAGAAACCGCCTAGTCCCATCTTATCGTTTCGGTTGTCGGCAGCCGCAATTTCCTTGCCGCCCATTTCCTTCTCTTGCGCAAGGCCAGAATCATCAGGGAGCATGCTTGGCAACCCAAAAGGAAGACCTTTTAGCAAATGGCCTGCAATTGCAACTAGGTGGCGGTTCGGAAATTGGCGCAACGATAGCATAAAGGCTTGCGTTTGAGGGAGCCATTGGTCAGCATTTCAGGGCGGGCATGGTTAAGAAACCTCTGAATACAACCTGATTTTAGGCGTGGCATTGCGCATCTTCGGCAGTTGACCTTTGCCAGCCTCGAATACAATCGCAAGAAGCGCAGACGCCCACGAGATCTTTTTGGAGCGGATGGACGGCCTCGATCCCCTGAGCACGACTGGAAGCCCACATTGCACCGACGTATTCGAAGGGCGACAGCCGTTCCACTGCCGGCAATGCTGCGATGGAGGACCTGTTTGCGAGGCGGAGAGCGTCCGGCACCTTGCCGGGGTGAGTCCAGAGAAAGTTCCGGACAAAACAACGACCCCGACTTCCGCCGGCGGCGGGAGTGCCGCGGACTGGCGCACCTGCCGTTCGGAAGATCGGGGATCACTTGGCCAAGCTGGGAGTCCTGCTGAAGGAGAACATCATCGTTGACGCCACTATCCTCTCGGCGGCGACGTCGACTAGGAACAATGCCCGCGATCCGGAGATGCACCAGACGAGGAAGGGGTACCAGTGGCATTTCGGGATGTAGCTGTACATCGACACCGACTCCCGGGGGCTGGTGCACCACTTGGAGGAAAGGCCGCCAACGTCGCGACCTGACGCCTTCGGGCCGGCTTCTGCACGGCGAGGAGAAACTGGTTTGGGCTGACGCCGGATATCGCGGGGTCGGGAAGCGTGCGGAGCACGCGCATCACGAGGTTTCGCGGCGCATTGCCATGAACCCGGGCAAGCGCCGGACGCTGGCGCCAGGCAGTGCTGCAGCCAAGGCGGAGACGGCGAAGGCCAAGATGGAGCATCCGTTCCGGATCGCGAGCAGGTGCTCAGCCCTGACAAGGTTCGCTATCGAGGGCTGGAGAGGAATGTGCAGCGGCTTGCGCTGCTTCCGGGCTTCTCGACCTGATGGATTACCCAGCCGCAATTGTCATGACAGAGGGTCAGTGTGCCCGGAATTCTCCAGGTCGGCCCCGCGGGGGCTGAAACGGCGGTGATTCTGCCCCGAAAACGAGCATTTGGAGGTTCCGGCCCGCCGAAAACCAACCGGTGCAGCCGGGAAGGGCAATTTCCATAGCCAAAACCAGAAAAACTCCCCAAATCAGAGATTCTCCAAGCTATGGGACGGTGCAAAAAGCGCCATTTCAAACGGTCAAATGGATGGAAAGACAAGGAAAGCTTGAAATCCGGTGCGGAAGCTGAAGTCGACTCTGAACTACCCAGTTTTCATCCACGTGACAAATGCAGATATTGCGGTGAGTCGCCGTTCAAGAAAATGGGCTGCGGTTTCTGGCCGAAGACTATGCCCACAAATCCGATGAATCATGTCTTTCAGTTCAAAAATTTCCAAAGCCGCGCGCATCTTGAGTGACAAAGAATCATTGACTTATTCTTGATCGTTGGACTTATGATACTTCAACGCATCTGCGTGCACGGCCTCAAAACATGGCCTCGTTGGCTTCATCAGCCACTTTCAGCGAAGTTGGCGAGCAGTGGAGCAACTGCGAATGCATTTGCTTAGGATATGTCAACTTACCACTCATACATGGAAACGCTGGGCTAACTCACCTGCAACCGGATATCAGAAGAAGAGGTTCGCCAATCCATGACTGGACCGTTGCAATCTGGCGTTTTTTGCCAGTCCGGAAACCCAAGGGGCAAACGATCCCAATTTGCGATGGCAGGTGTGAACATTTCCAATCGACAGCGAAGGCAGAAATGACCGATTTTTTCAAAACGAAGCAGTTCTTTGAACTTCCTCGCGACTTGACCTACCTTGATGGCAATTCGCTCGGCCCACTTCCCCGGACACTTCCCCAAAAGCTGAATGCAATGATAAGAGAGCAGTGGGGAACCATGCTAATTCAGGGCTGGACTCAGTCGGGATGGATGGAACAGCCCGCGCGGCTTGGCGAACGGATAGGAAAGCTAATCGGTGCCGAACCCGATTCTGTCGTCGTGGGAGACACGCTCTCTATCAAAGTCTATCAGGCGCTGGCTGCGGCGCTGGCCATGAGACCTGACCGCAAGATCGTGCTCTCCGACTCCGGAAATTTCCCGTCGGATCTTTACATTGCACAGCGACTGCTGGGGTCACTTCATCGAGAGCATGAACTGAAAATTGTATCGCCGGACGATGTCGCTTCGTGCATTGACGAGCAAATTGCTGTCCTGCTTCTCACAGAAGTTGATTATCGAACCGCTCGCAGGCACGACATGAAGGCGCTGACAGCCCTCGCCCATAGGCATGGAGCTCTCACGGTGTGGGACCTTGCCCATTCAGCGGGAGCAATCCCGGTCGATCTCAAAGGCGCGAACGCCGACTTTGCGGTAGGCTGCACCTACAAGTTCTTGAACGGCGGACCTGGCGCACCCGCATTTATATATGTTTCAGGAAGACACGCTGACAATGTGGAAAATCCGATTTCTGGATGGCTCGGGCACATATCCCCATTTGAATTTTCAGAATTGTATCAGTCCGCGCCCGGTGTCAATAGAATGCGGATCGGCACTCCACCGGTACTTGGAATGGCAGCACTAGACGTGGCTCTTGACATCTGGGACATCGCGAACATTGAGGATGTGTCTCGGAGATCTGCCGAACTGATGTCATTGTTGATTGATGCCGTCGCTGAAAATTGCCCGCAATTGGAACTGGCCTCTCCCCAAGATTCAAATCAGCGAGGAAGCCAAGTTTCGTTCAGGCATTCGGAAGGTTCACGAATAATGGACAGATTGATCACCAATGGGGTGATCGGCGACTTCCGTGCCCCGAACATAATGCGGTTTGGAATTGCTCCACTCTACAACGACGAAAGAGACATAGACCGTGCGGTCAAGACGCTTGCCAGCGTGGTACGGGAATTGAATTGAACATGACGCCAAATCTGCACAATTGGAGCAAGGATGCACTTGAACCTTTTCCTGTTGCATGTGATGCATCGGCAGGCAGGAGACTGCGCGTAGAGGATCGAGCATGATTCGCACTGGTGAAGAGTACATTGAATCAATCCGAGACGGCCGGGAAGTGTATGTTAACGGCGAAAAGGTTGTGGACGTACCGTCTCATCCGATGTTCAAGCCACTAGTCGATATCCGGGCTCGAATTTACGACATGCAGCATGAGCTGAAAAGCCGCGACATCATGACGTATCAGGAGGATGGAGAGGATTTTGCGATTGGACTGCGCCTTCCCAAGCATCAGAAGGACTGGTGGGACAAGCGCCGTGCAGCAAACGCAGTTTTTGATGATATTGGAGGCGTCGTCACAAGGGTTGGGGACGAAACCGTCGGTGAGATGTGGTCGCTTTTCGACGGACAGGATGTGTTGAACGAAGTTGACGCTCAATTCTCTGAAAACATCAAGAACCACATAAACAAGGTGGTTCAAACCGACCCGTTCCATGTATCTGCAAATACTGACCCGAAGGGTGACCGCTCCAAAGCGCCGCAGGACCAAGATCCCGACATGCTTCTTCACGTGGTGAAGGAGACAGATGCGGGCATCGTGGTGCGGGGTGCGAAATTCGAGACAGCTGCAGCTTACGCAAACCAAGCTTTCACCAAACCCACGATCGCAAACTGGGGAAACGAAGCATATTCCGACTATGCGGTGGGATTCATCTGCGATCTATCGTCGCCCGGCGTGAGGATGATCTGCCGCACTGGTTTTGCCGGAAGATCCCCAGCAGAAGATTACCCACTCGCCAACAAGTTTGATGAAGTGGACAGCTTGGTTGTATTTGATAATGTCTTGATTCCTTGGGAGAATGTACTTTTTCTTAGGCACACGAAAGCTGCAATGTTCATTCGCGCAACGTTGCATCGCTATTCCGCGTTTGCTTTTGTCCAGCGGAACTTGGCTGTTGCGGACCTGATTATCGGTGCGGCACTCTTCAATGTCCGCCAGACCGGGCTGGACAAGCAACAGGCTGTCCAGGAGAAACTAGCAAAGCTGGCCGTCTACCGGGAAGGGATAAACGCCCACTTAACAGCCTCAATAGCATTGGCTGAGCCAAGCCCGGGCGGACTCCTAATGCCCAATCAATCATTGCTTTACACTGGAAGGGTGCATGCATGCTCTCAGTTTCACGATGTGATGCACATTGCGCGCGAGCTTTGCGGTGGCCAAATTTGCGTGACACCAGATGCAGCTTCATTCTTGCACCCTGAGTCCGGTCCTTGGATGGAAAAGTTCTATACAATAAACAAGAGTTGGGACGCCGAGGACAGGCGCAAGCTTCTAGCGTTCGCGAGAGATCTGCTTAATTCCGACTATGCGGGGCATCGGCTCACGTTTCAGCTGTTCGCGCAGTCCCCGCCCTTTGCTCATTTGGGAGCGGTCTATCGAAATTTCAACTGGGATGGACCTCTAGATTTCGCAAAGAACGCTGCCGGACTCTCCGATGCGGTTGCGGGTGAAAGAGCCTTGAAGGGCTGGCTTAACTTTCAGCCTCACCTGGAATAGTGTGGGAGTCCAAAGTGTCTGCTTCCGCCTCGTTAACACCTCTTGGTGGAGTCTCGAAAGCAGAAGACGCGTTGCAACTGCTCCGCGATCGGTTCATATCCGGGATGAGCCACGCATCTGCATCAGTAAACGTTGTAACTACCGACGGGCCTTGTGGAAGAGCGGGAGTCACCGTTTCGGCAATGTCGTCTGTCTCTGCGGACAGTGAGCGACCAACGCTTCTCGTTTGCGTTCACCACCTTAGTCCTGCTTGCGCCGCGATCTTGGACAACCGGGTATTCTGCGTCAACGTGCTTCGGGATGACCAGTCCTATATCTCAGACGCATTTGCCGGGCGTTCAAAGTTGACGGGAGATAACAAGTTCCTGAGCGCAACTTGGGCTGTCGGGAAAACCGGATCACCGCGAGTCGTTGACCCTCTTGTTGCGTTCGACTGCGAACTGGCGCAAAATTTTCGTGTAGGCAGTCATTTGGTGTTCGTAGGAGAAGTTGTCTCCGTGTTCATTGCAGAGGGTCATGCGCCGCTGATTTATACCAACCGGGCATACGGGACCCCCACGCGGCTTGATTGGCAGGTCGGCGGTCAACGATACGTTAAATCCCCAGACGTTTTGAGGATTGGCTGCTTCTACTCATTCGCGCCCTATGTTCTTCCAAGCATCGTCGCGAAGCTGCTTAAAACAGACCCCGGCATCGAAATCGCACTCCTGCAGGGCCATCAGGGACAGGTTCTCGAGGCACTGAGATCTGAATCCTGCGAAGTAGCTTTGACTTACAATATGGAATTGGGAACAGGGTTGCACTTGGAGCATCTGGCGGAAATTTATCCTAAAGTCTTGCTTTCCGAACAGCATGAGCTGGCCAAACGTGATTCAATTGCCCTCGCCGAGTTGGTAGGAATGCCATTGATTCTCTTGCAAGCTCCGCCCAGCGAGCAGTATTTCCTCAATCTATTTCGCTCCAAGGGACTCGATCCGCGAATTCGCATCCGTTCGACATCTTTCGAGACCGTTCGAGGGCTGGTGGGGCACGGGCTTGGATACAGCGTCCTCGCAACAAATCCAAAGAGCGATACTACGTATGACGGCCATCGAGTTGTTTCGGTTCCATTTAAGGACAAGGTCGTTCCCAGTCGCGTGGTAACAGCTAGAAAGGCGGGCGCGCCAATGAGTCGGTTGGCGGAGACATTCATGCAAGCCTGCCGAAGCCACTTTGCATGAACCGAACACATTGGGGAGAGGTTGCGATGGAGCATACCAGACTTCGAACGTTCAACACCAAGGATACTTACCCGGAACAGAACCTTGACAACGATTTGTGCCAAGCTGTGGTGGCGACAGGCATGATGGTGTTCTTGCGTGGCCAAGTCTCCCAAGATCTTGAAACAGGAGAATCGCTTCATATCGGAAGCGCAACCCTCCAAACTCAAAAGACGATGGAAAACATCTCAATTATTCTGGAAGAAGCAGGAAGTTGCCTAGACCACGTCTGCCGAATTGTTGTTTACCTTACCGATGTTCGAAATCGCGAGGCGGTCTACCAAGAAATGGGTCGGTGGATAAAGGGTATCCATCCATGTTCGACAGGCGTCGTCGTCTCCGCGCTGGCCCGTCCGGAGTGGCTAGTTGAAATCGAAGTCACAGCCATGATCCCATAAGGCTGTTCGAGCGGTGACTTTCTCGGTTGCAGGGCGGTGCACAAGGACCGGCAGGTTGGGCGTGGCGGTTGCGACGTCTTCAATTTGCGTCGGAAGTCGGTGTCCTTGGGTGCGTGCGGATGTCGGGGCCGTATCGACGCAAAACATCACCCTTCCGTCCATCGGGCCTATGGTGCTGGACAGAATTGAATCGGGCGAAAGCGCTAACATAGCGCTGTCGCGGGTTATGAATTCTCTTGAACACGTCAGCTACAGACAGGTTATCGCAATCGATGCCGACGGAAGAACGGCGTCGCACACGGGTGCGCGAACTCTCGGAACAAATGCCGTCTGCACAGGTGAGGACTGCATTGCGGGCGGTAACTTATTGACAGCTGAATCAGTTCCAGAGGAAATGGTCGCCGGATTCGCGGCAGAAAAAGATCTTCATCTTGCGGAGAGACTTCTTCGAGCGCTTGAACGGGGTCTTTACGGGGCCGGCGGCGAGGAAGGCCCGATACATTCGGGAGCGCTGCTTGTGGCAGACGACAAAGACTGGCCCTTGGTCGACTTGCGTGTGGATTGGCACGACATCGATCCGGTGCGCGGCCTGAGGAAGCTGTGGGACGCATATAAGCCGCAAATGATGGACTATGTCACGCGGGCCATCAATCCGCATGCAGCGCCAAGTTATGGTGTGCCAGGTGACGAATGACAAACAGCTTGGGTTGCAGATACAACATTGATGTTGACCAGAGGGATGCTTGGCTCGCTCTTGCATTGCTATATAGCTGTTGACCAAGCTCAGGTCGGAAGAGCGGTGTGAACAGGCGTTCCGCACAAGACCCGAGGCCGCATTCCATCTGGTTGTCAGTCGGCGAGTTCCACGATCTCGCGTTTGAATGAAACCTTGTCCTCCGACGCAGATGGTCCATCCAGCTCTTCCGCATACCGCCGGCCTGCAAATACGGCATGTGCAATTGTCGCAGGTGCTTCAGCGTCCCCAAACGCAACGACCGATTCAATTTCCGCGCCTTTCCATTCGCTTCGCTTTGCCTGAAGCCCCACAAACAGTTCATTCTTCGGGATTCGAGAGGTAACAAGAACAACCGCATCTGCCCCTATGGGCTTGGGGCTTCCACCGAAAACTGAAGTCACTGTCACCTTGTCCCTTTCAATCGACTCAAGCACTGTGTGAGCGATTATCTCAACGTTCAAATCAAGTAGCCGTTTCTGAATGAAGTGCTGTTCCATTGTATTGCGAGTCCAAGTTGATGCCTCTGCCGCTGGCGTCAAGTAGCTGACCTCGAAACTGGTGCCGGCAAGAAGTTCGGCGAGAACCCCGCCCATGAAGTAGTGGTCGTCGTCCCACACAACGACCTTTTTTCCTTGCGGGAGTCTGCCATCCATAAGGTCGTCGGGCGTGAGAATCTCCGCTTCACTGGCCACGGAGACCGGATGAGTCCAATGATGGCCGACGCCGTCCGCCCTCCAGCGTGCACCGGTCGCGACGGCAATCCTTGGAATCCCGAGTTCCAGTATGTGATCAACGTTAAGGTTGGAATCCAAATACAGTTTCACATTCGGAAGCTTGTGCAACTGCTGCATCCGGTAGTCTCTGACCCGGCTCCAAGCAAATAGGCCGGGAAGCCTGCACTCACGCGAGACTCGTCCGCCCGTTTCCTTGCTTCCTTCGGCCAGAGTTACGTCGTATCCGCGCTTTCCGAGTGCGTGAGCAGCCTCGAGGCCAGCCGGTCCCGCACCCACGATGAGCACCGGCTTCGAACTCTCCCTCCGACGAATATATTCTGGATGCCAACCTCGCCTCCATTCCTCGCCCATCGTGGGATTCTGGGTGCAGCGTATGGGTGACATGGTAAAATCACCCGACACGCAAATGTTGCACCCTATACACTCCCTGATATCTTCGACACGCCCTTCCATTATCTTCATCGGGAGAAAAGGGTCGGCAATGGAAGGACGTGCGCAACCGATCAAGTCTAGCAGGCCCTTTCTAACCAGCGCGACCATCCGGTCCGGCGACGTGTATCGCCCTACTCCAACAACCGGCTTGGTAGTGATGTCCTTGATCCCCTCCAAAAACGGCTCCTGATTCCCTTCAGCACCGAATCTAGAGGTCTGGCTGTCGTTCTCCCAGCCTGCGAGACAAACATCCCACAAGTCAGGGATTTCCGCCAGCATTCCGATTATGTCGTCCGCCTCTGCCTTCTCGATTCCGTTCGGTCCAATGAGCTCGTCAACAGAAATCCGGCAAGGAACCGCGCAAGTGCCGCCAACAGCCTCCTTCGTTTCCGAAAGAACTTCCTTGAGCAAGCGAACGCGGTTTTCAAGAGTTCCGCCGTATTCGTCAGTCCTGTGGTTGTAGCGACGTGACATGAAGTGGTGAAAAAACCCAAGAGCGTGTCCGGCATACACGTATATTAAATCGAATCCAGCCTGCCTGCCGCGCTCTGCCGCCACCCGATGCCACTTCCGGACGTTACGAATGTCCTTGATGCTCATAGTTCTTGCCTGAACCGGGTCGTAGGTGAAACTCGTAACCGGCAGACCGGTAGGGGCCATTGGAACTTCGCGCCCATAGAGGTTCGGTCCGTTCAGTCCGTTGTAGGCAAGCTCGATTCCAGCCAGCGCATTGTGCTCGTGGATCTTTTCGGCCATTTTGGCCAGCATCGGGATATCCCGATCGTCCCATAGACGCAGCTCGATAAATGGAGTTATGTCGGAGGAATGGTGAATCTCGACCTGTTCAGTGCATACAACGGCCCACCCGCCTTCTGCCTTGACGCCGCGCATGTGTGCTGCAGCGGTGGGGTCTCGATATCCCATGCCGTTGCAGTGGGGCACTTGGTAGAAGCGGTTCTTTGCCTTGACCGGACCGATATCCACTGGCTCAAACAATACTGAGTAGCGGGGATCTACTTCCATGCGCTTTCCCACGCATTGAATCTCGCTGTTCGCGAGGCGCGACACCACTGCGCCTCGCGAGCAGCATTTACTTTTTCAAGCGCGTCCAGATCGCGTCGTAGACTTCCTGGGTTGCTTGATCGCAAACCATTACGAAGGTTCCGGGAGGGGCGTCAGCAGGTGGAATAGATTCGGGCTGGGACTTAAGATTGTCGTCGAGGAGATCGGTGACCCCCATTATCCCAGCACTGTATTGCGCGTAGTTTGTAACGGCTGCAATGTTATCGGGCTCAAGCAGGAAGTCCATGAACTTGATTGCGTTCGCACGGTTAGGCGCATCTTTCAGGAGCACGACATTGTCCATCCAGACCAGCAAGCCTTCTCTTGGGTAAGAGTATTCGATGTTTGCCCCTTCGGCGCGAGCCTTGGCGGAGAAACCATTCCAGATCATCCCCACGGCCGCATCACCAGAAACGAGCACATCCTTCGCTCCGTCCGAGTTGAAGGAAGCCCAATGCTGCTTTGCCGATTGCAACAGTTCATCAAGTCCCCTCAACTGTTCGCGATCATTGGTGCATTGTGGAATTCCGAGATGCATGGAGGCCAAAAGTATGACTTCACCTTGCGAATCGAGTATGTTGATTTTGCCCTTTAGCTCATCAGGAGGATCGAAAACTATGCTCGTTGTGCGAATATCGCCATCGTACACGTCGCGATTAACTGAAAAGCTCGTGGACCCCCATTGGTATGGTATGGAATGTTGTCGCCCTGGATCGAAGGGCACATCCAGCCATTGCTGTTCCACGTTTGCAATGTTCTTAAGCTCGCCCGCGGCGATCGTGTCGAGCATTCCTTCTCCGACCATGATTTCCACCATGTAATCACCGGGCACAGCAACATCGTAAGAGCCGAGTTTGCCGGCTTTGAGCGAGGCAAGCATGGCTTCATTGGAATCGTAGGTGTCCATTGTCACCTCGATGTCCATTTCTTCAGAAAACTTATCCAGCAATTCTTGCGGAATGTATTCAAACCAGTGATAGATCGAGAGCTTTCCTTCCGCTGATACCATTCCAGCCGACAACGCAAGTCCTGCCACTAAGACCACCGCTTGCATGGTTTTCATGTTGATCCCCCTTAAATCTTGTGTGTCCCTTGTCACTTCAAACCGTTCCTTTGCTGCGAGAGTTTTTTGATCCGATCTGGCCAGCAAAGTAGGAAATCGTAACACACGAGGCGGACACAAGCAACATCAGGGTCGACAGCGCCATGATGTTCGGCTTGATGCCCTGCTTGACCGATCCGAATATTGCCGTCGGCAGGGTTTCAATCCCGGCGCCCTTGATGAAGTTCGTGATGATGAAATCATCTAGAGAAATGATGAAGGCAAGCAAGAAGCCAGCCAGTATTCCGGGAGCCATCAATGGCAGCAGCACATGGCGGAATACCTGTCCTCGGTTGGCGTAGAGATCCTGTGCGGCCTCTTCATACACCCCCTCGATTCCCTGCAGTCGGGCTGCAATGGGAAGATAGGCAAATGGAATGCAGAAAACGATGTGGGCCACGAGTATGGAACTGTATCCGAGAACAAAGCCAATCGCGCTGAAAAAGATAAGTGTCGCAACAGCAGTTACGATCTCCGGAACCAGCAACGGCAGGCTGATCAACCCAAAACTAACTGATTTGCCGCGGAATGGACCGCCACGGATCATTCCGATGGCCGCCGCTGTGGCAATGACGATCGACGTCACGGCCGCCATGGCCGCGATTGATATTGAGTTCCACGCCGCCGCCTTGAATTTGGCTGATTCCACTCCAAAGAAAACTTCCTCGTACCAACGAAGACTGAAGCCACCCCAGTTCGTGATCGACTGGGAGGCATTGAAGCTGTAGACCATGACAACAATTAGGGGGGCGTAGAGGATTACAAGGCAAAGGACTGTCATCGCAAAGAATCCGGGATAGCGCCTGACTGTCTTCAAGGAACTCATCTCAAACCAATCCATGAGTTCGGCAATTCACGGCAGATGCTCTTGAAATGCATGCAGAGGCCATTTGAAAGCAGGGCTAGCACCATGGTCCTTAAGTCCGTGTCTGCTGCCGGGAATAAATTAGAAGAGCCAGCAAAACCAACGACAGGAGAATCATCGAGGCCGCAGCGCCAAATGGCCAATTCCCCGCATTGCCCTTGAATTGCTCTTCGATCAGTGATCCAATCATGAAATTCTTGGCACCTCCTAGCAAATCTGGAGCGAGGAAGGCCCCTAAGCTTGGAATGAACACCAAAATTGACCCTGCGATGATTCCCGGACTCACTACAGGAAGGAGAATTCTTCGCAGAATTGTCCAACGTCCTGCGTATAAGTCGGCGGCTGCCTCGGAGAGAGTGAAGTCGTATCGTTCCACGGACGCGTATATTGGTAATACCATAAAGGGGAGATACGAATAAAAGAGCCCCAGCTGAACGGCAAAATCCGTGTTGACGATTGACAGAGGCTTGGAAATGATCCCCAATCCAAGCAATAGTTCGTTTAGCGGACCGTTGTCCCTGATGAGAAACTTCATGGACACCGTCCTAACCAACAAGTTTACCCAATACGGCACGGTCACCAAAAATAGCCAGATGGAACGAGTTCCAAGTGGTCTGCTCGCAATGAAGAATGCTGCTGGAAAACCGATGACGAGACACAGTATGGTCGCTAGCCCAGCTTGAACAATGGATCGCACGAAAATCACAATGTAGGTCCACTCGATTTTAGGTGGATCGTCACCGAACAGCCCGCGATCAAAAATGAACTGGTCGTAGGCGGCGAGCGTAAATTCCCAGATGACCCCTCCACGAAACTCCTTCGTCAGGAACGAGAAAAGCAGCATGAGAAGTACCGGTACCAGCAGGAACACGCCAATCATCAACCAAGATGGAATGAGCAACCATAATCTGAATGGTTGAAATGCCCGTGACGCGGTTCTTCCTGTGGCTGCAGTGCCGGCCATCAGTTCGCGAGCAGGCGCGCGACACCTTTGTCGAGTTCTATGCCGACCCGGTCGCCGATGGCGAATTCTTCTTCCTGACCAGATCCGTTTTGACTCCGAACCGATAAAGACACGCCGTCGTCGAGCAGAACACTGTATTTTATGTCGGTGCCAAGATACATGGCCTGCCTGACGCTACCAACAATGCCGTTATTGGACAGAGTTGCTGAAGCTAACCGCAGCCTTTCGGGTCGGATGAGGGCACATGCCTTCTGCCCCGCTGAAATTTCCTTTGCCGCAGAGCAATGTAGCGGTGCGCCTGTACCTATGGTGCATACGCAGCCATCCGATCCGACTTGCTCTACAATTACATCCAGCAGATTCGTCTCACCGATGAAATTCGCCACAAAGCGATTGACCGGGTTGTCATATATCTCGCGGGCCCCTCCGACCTGCTGGATGATTCCGTCCGACATCACCGCAATCCGGTCTGACATGGCTAGTGCCTCTTCTTGGTCATGTGTCACGAACACGAAGGTTATTCCCGTCTCTTGCTGCAATTGCTTCAATTCCAGCCGCATGGCTTGGCGGAGCTTTAAATCAAGCGCGGAAAGTGGCTCGTCTAACAACAGCACCTTCGGCTCCGGCGCAATGGCACGCGCAAGCGCCGCGCGTTGTTGCTGGCCGCCCGACAACTGATTAGGTCGACGGTCCGCCAAGTCTCCCATTTTGACGAGATCCAGCATCCGAAGAACGGTTGCCTCTATTTCCTGTCGCCCACCCCCCTTCATTCGAATCCCGAACGCAACGTTCTCGGCAACAGTCATGTGTGGAAACAAGGCGTATTGCTGGAAGACCGTGTTCACGGGCCGTTTGTGCGGCGGCAACCGCTCGATCTCCTCATCGTACAGGAAGATTGCTCCGTCGGTTACGTCCTCAAATCCGGCGATCAGCCGAAGAAGCGTTGTTTTTCCGCAACCGGATGGTCCAAGTATGGTAAAGAATTCATTATCAAATATCTTGAGCGAAGCCCGTTGCAATGCAACAATGGATCCAAACTTCTTGATGACATCTTGAACATCTATGGCCACAGTTTTTTCGTCAAAACTCACAGTCCAAGGCCCTCAACAACTTTAAGAAAGCAAGTAGCAACCAATAGTCGAACGTCGCCAAAATTCAAGCAACTCCAACCTCAGTTCGCGATCAAAGTTCGCGTCTTCAAAATTTTACCCACGATTGTCGACTGCTGCGTGAATTGCAAGCCTTGTCGAATTTCGATTAAAATCGCCGTTTGGGCCAGACACGCTCCAAGACGCTCCATGGCGACTGTGCATTGCCTTGTCGCGGCGAGTGGCCGAGATGGGAAAAACTGCCACATTTCACTTGCCCTCCCCTTAGCCCTGCAGAATCAAGTGCCGGAACACCGCGAAACCACAACGAATCAAAAGGTTCATGTCCACTTACATCCAAACAACAGTTGCAAGCTTCACTGCTAGGGAACCTCTGATTTGGAGGGTTTTTCTGGTTATGGCTGCCGAAACCGCTCTTCCCGGCTGCGCCGGCCGGCAAATTCCGGACACGCTTCTCCCCTGTCACGACAGGTGCGGCTGGGCAATCATCAGGTTCGAGAAGCCCGGAAGCAGCGCAAGCCGCTGCACGTTCCTGTCCAGCCCCCGATACCGAACCATGTCGCAGCCGAACACCCGCTTGACGATCCGGAACGGATGTTCCACCCGCGCCCGCACCCGGGCCTTCGCCTTCTCCGCCCTGGCCGCGGCGCTGTCCGGCGCCAGCGTCCGGCGCTGGCCCGAGGGCATGGCAATCCGCCACGACACATCGCGATGCGCGTGCTCCGCCCGCTTGCCGATCCCGCGATATCCAGAGTCACCCCGGACTTGCTCCTCCTCGCCGTGCAGAAGCCGACCCGAAGGCGTCAGGTCGCGACGTTGGCGGCCATTCCCTCCAGATGGTGCACCAGACCCCGGGGGTCGGTGCCGATGAGACTGTGAAAGCATCAGCTTTTCACGGACGATTTTTCATTGTTCCTGACGGCGGTGTCCGTGTCCGGATCGGACCGGTCACCGCCAAGGAGCCGGACATTTGGCACATGGGCCACTTCGCAGGAGCCGACACGGCATCTCCACCCTGAAGCCGCGCTGAATGACGGGAAAACACGGCTCCCAGAGCAATGTTGCGCGCCAATCATCCCGGTCTGCCGCTTTTGCAGGCAATGCTCCCTGAATGCCGCCGCGCCCAACTCGTTCATCACCCGCTTGAAGTTATACCCCAGTGTCATCAGGCTGAACGCGCCGCGGCACTTTCCGAGTCCGCGCATCAGGAAACGGTCCATTCCCGCCCATCGCTTGACGGTGCCGAAAGGATGCCCGACGAGCGCAGATCTTTGGCGCATCCAGGGTGCGCCGGCGCTCATCTTCCCGCGATGCCGGTCGATCGCGTCCTCATGCTCCCAGCGGTCCAATCGCCGCCTCGGCCGCGACTTTGTCAGGCATCGGTCCCTCAGCGAACAATCCCGGCAAACCGCTGCCACCGAGCTGTATCCGAAATGCCGCTTGCCCTCCCTTGTGCGGGGCGATCCCCTTCGGGTCAGCCGCTGACCGGCCGGGCAAGCATGCGTGTCATTCCGGGCATCGCAACGGAAATCGTCGTCTCCGCCAAATCGCGCGACGTCGCCCTTGTCGCTTCGGGGCGGATGTCTCGGTATCGGGACGCATGCGTCCAGGCCCCTGGCTTCGCGGATCTTCAACTGCTTGCCGCTGAAGCAACCGGAATCCGCCAGACCGGTCAATCGCTCGGCGCCCAGGGTTTCGCCGGCCTTCGTCATCATCGGCTCCAGCTGGCCGGCTTCATTGCCGTCCTGCACGACATCCTCCGCGACAATCGGCTTGCATCGGTCCTCCGCCGCGATCTGGCAGTTGCAGCCGCCCACGGTCCTGCCGGACTTCTTCAGCGCCCGCGCATCAGGATCGACCTCCGATATCTGACGCTCCCCGCTTGCCCGCAAGCTTTCCCGCAAAGACTGCTTGTGCTTGCGCCTTTCCACCAAAGCCTCGATCTTCGCCGCCAGTTCCGGATCCTCTGCGCGGTCCGCTCCATCCTCCGATCCCGCATCCGCCTCGTCCAACGGCCTGCGACACTCGGCAATCCTTTCGTCCAGACGCTTCAGGCTCTTTGCCGGACTTGCCTTCGCATGGATGCTGTCCGCATTCGCATTGGCCTTCGGAAAAGTCCCGTCGACAGCCACCCGGCGGCCCTCCAGAAGCGACAGCTCCCGACATGGCGGAAGGAACTCCCGGTTGGCTGCCCGCAGCGCAGATGCATTGCTCTTGCGGAAATCCGCGATTGTCCTGCAGCTCGGCGTGGCACCCTGGCACAGCCAGATCACCTCCAGGTTCCGTCGCGTCTCCGCTTGCAGCCGGCGCGAACTGCGCACCCGGCGTTGACAGCCATGCAGGCAAGCTTCAGCAGCAGTCCCGGATCACGGGCCGGCTGGCCGGCCCCGCAGCGTTCTTCCGCGTGCCGGAAACCCAACGCCTCCAGATCCAGCGTGCCGACGAACGCATCGATCGCGCGCACCGGATTGCGTTCGGACACATCGTCGTCCATGCAGGGCGGAACAAGCGTCAACTCGCTTCGGGACTGCACCTTCCGGCAACGTCGCTCCGGCATCGCGGCAACCCTTGCGGCTGCCCGGGTTGCCGGCGAGCATGGCACTTGCAGGCTGCGGCAAACCAGGGCACAGGCGGACAGGGACCGCTTCATTGGCGCTCGTCGGCAACCCGGCTCGCCGACATCTCCGTCATCGGCTCAGAGGTCCGCCCCGTTCGGGGTCGGGAAATGCTTTCACAGTCTCCGATGGGCAGCTTCATCCCGAAATGCCACCGGTTCCCCTTCCTCGTCTGGTGCATCTCCGGATCGCGGGCGTTGCTCTCGTTCCCGGTCGACGATGGCGCCGAAATGATGGTGGCGTCAACGATGCCGCCCTTCTTCAGCAAAACCCCCCGCTCGGCCAGGCGGTCCCCGATCTCCCGAACAGCTGGTGCGCCAGTCCGCGGCGCTCCAGCCGGTGGCGGAAGTCGGGATCGTCGTCTCGTTCGGAACCTTCTCAAGCACCGCCCCGGCAAAGCGCCGGATGCTCTCCGCCTCGCAAGCCGGTCCTCCATCATCGGGTCGCTCAGGTTGCAGAACAGCTGAACGCAGTGCACGCGCAGCATCACCGACAGCGGATGCGGCTGTCGCCCCTTGCCGCCGCCCTTCGGACACGCCGGCGCAATGCGGGCCTCCAGGCGCTCCCAGGGGATCGGGCCGTCCATCCGCTCCGGAAAGATCTCGCGGCGCGTCTTGCGCTTCTTGCGATCGCATTCGAGGCTGGCAAAGGTCAATTGCCGAAGGCGCTGCATGTCAGGATCCCCCAAAAGAAAGGCGTGGCGCAAGACAGCAGGCGCACACCGGATGCACAATGCCACGCCCACATATCATACCAAACGCAAGTCATATGAACCGATACAGTGAGGCATCGGGATCAGCACGATGGGGCTACGGCCCAGCTGCGCCGGGTCGTATTGGTGATGACGTCGGGCTGGTCGGTCAGCCATTGCCACCCCGTCCAGCAGGCGTCCCTCAGGGCGGAGACGTCCTTGAACACGCGGTTGGCGAAGCGGTTCGATTTCAGGAACAGAATGATCTGCTCCATCGGATTGAGTTCCGGACTGTAGGGCGGCAGATGCACGAGCGTCAGGTTGGGGGGAACGAGAAGGTCGCCCGAGCGATGCCAGCCCGCCCCGTCCAGCACAATCACGCCGTGCGCACCCGGCGCCACGGCCGCGCCGATCGCCGCCAGATGCTCGTTCATCGACGCCGTGTTCGCCCTGTCCGCCACGTGGGCGATGCCGACGCCGCGCTCCGCGCAGGTGGCGCCGAACAGATAGACGTAGCCATAGCGATGGTCGCGCACGATGCGCGGACGCTGCTTCGTGATTTCGCACGACCAGCCTTTCGAAATCATTGCTGCAATATAGCGATGGTCGCGCACGATGCGCGGACGCTGCTTCCCATTCGCCCAGACCCGTGTCGTCATCCCCTTCTGGCCGATGCGCGCTTCGTCCTGGAACCAGATTTCCATCGGACCCGCCAGCGCCTCAGAGCTGAGCGCCGACGTCAACTGTGCCTCGAACTCCGCCACGAACGACCTCTGCCGCTCCGCGTCGGCTTTGGGGTGGACCGGCCGCCCCGAGACAAAGCGAAACCCGGCCCTTCGGAGCATCATGCGGGCACCGCTCTCCGGATGGATGACCCCGAAGGCCTCCTCGATTTTCCGTACGATGTCCTGAACGCGCCAGCGCGTCACACCGTCCCGCTCAAGCTCGGGACCCGCCTCGATCCAGGCGCCGATCTCGGCGATCTGCGCGTCCGTCAACCGGCCCTCGCTCCCGCCGCGCGGGAGATCCGCGAGGCCGTCGAAGCCCTCCGTGTTGTAGCGCAACACCCAGTCGCGCAGGATTTGAAGCTCCATGCCCTGCGCCCGAGCCGCCTCCGTGCGAGACGCGCCCTCCATGATCATGGCGAGCGCACGCGCGCGCGACGCTTGCTTCGCGTCCCCGCAGTGCCTCGAAAGCGCGTGGAGCTCGTCCGCTGTGTGTGCCGTCCAGGTTATCGGCGTTGCCGCACTCATCGTCATCCTCCGGTGCTGGTGAGTCGATCGCCACAGTCTATGGAGGTCGTCCGGACCGTCACCCCAACATATTGGGATGGTGAGTCAATTTGGAGTGCGCTTGGTATCAGGCTGCATTCAGAGGTTCCTTAGCAAACCAATCATGCACTATCTTGCGCTTGCGGACAGACTGGTTATCGGGGATGCCCTAGGTCGTGCACTCATTGATTTTGATCCAGAGACAGATGCAGGCAAGGGCGATTGCGGCGAGCAAGTTTCTTGCGAGCTTGTGATGGCGGGTCGCGATGCCTCGGAAGTGCTTGAGCTTGTTGAAGAAGCGTTTCACGAGGTTGCGCTGGCGGTACAGGTGATGGGATGCGGAGCGCTGCTCCCGGCGATCCCGTTGGGTCGGGATGTGGGGGCAAGAGCCATGGTCGGCAATGAGCTTGAGGATGGCGCGGGCGTCATAGCCGCGGTCAGCGACGGTGTCCCGGGCCGGCTCAAGGCCGTCAAGGAGGGCCGGCACGGCAGCCTTGTCGGAGGCTTGGCCCGGGGTGATCACGAAGCGGCGCGGCCGGCCAAGGCCGTCGAAGACGACGTGGATTTTGGTGCTCAGCCCGCCTCGCGAGCGTCCGATGGCGTGGTCCGGACCCCCTTTTTTCCGCCCGCGGCGTGCCGGTGCGCAGGATGTGAAAGATCCCGCTGATCACCCGCCGGTCGTCCACCCGCGGAACGCCCCGCGGCTTGTCAGGCGGCAACGGCGAGATGATCGCCCATTCCGCATCCGTCAGATCGTGCCGGCCCTGCATCCTCAATCTCTCGCTGTTTGGAAGCTTGAATCACATCAGCGCCGAAAAGAAAATCCCTTTTCCCTTTATAAGTACAAGACCTGGTCGCGGTGCCAACGGAATATTGATTGATCACCGTGCCGTCGGGCACTTTCAGGGTGGAAAACAGGGTCAGGATGTCGTTGCGCCTGCATTCATGTATAGTCGTGGCACCGCGCCCCTCTTCAGCGGCATGCCGTCGACACTTTCCGAAATGAACCGCTCCTGACGGTGCCAGACGCAATGCTTGGTCTCAGACCCATGTCATGAACCTTAAGGCGGAGACAGCCACATTTGGTCAACGTCCCGAGGGCTGAATCCACCCATGAACACCTTGAACTACGTCGCAGACCGCTTGTCCAAGCCGTTGGCCGCCATTGACGAACAGGCTCATACAATATTTTGCAGACACCTGACTGTCCGATTAACTCTATTTTGGTTGGTGCCCCCAGAGAGATTCGAACTCCCGACCCCCTGATTACAAATCAGATGCTCTGCCAGCTGAGCTATGAGGGCACAGTTTTCATATATGTTTTCCTCGGCGGTCACGACAACCCACTGAGGCTATTTTCGATTGATTGTTATTAATTCGATGGCCGGATCAGCGACCATTCATCGATTGGCCCTAACAAGCAGAATTACGCCTAACATACCAACCATCGCGATCAGCAACGCTGCCGGGGATGCCCCCGCAATGTCTTCGAGCGAGGCATGGTCGTATACTCTGGTTGCCAATGTGTCGAAATTGAATGGACGAAGAAGTAGCGTGGCTGGCAACTCCTTCACGCAGTCTACGAACACAATCAAAAGTGCCGTCATGAGGGATCCCCGAACCAGCGGTAGATAAACCGACCACAGAGTTCCCGTGGCGGTCTGACCTAGTGACCGAGCCGCTATGGGAATAGAAGGAGCAACTCCCCCTATCGCAGCCTCAGCGGCACCTTGTGCAATGGCAAAAAAATGAACCGAATATGCGAAGATAATTGCGAATGCAGACCCGGTCATCAGCAACCCTAGGTCACGACCAAAAATATACTTGATAACATCCGCGATCGCGTGATCGGCTGCCGCCATGGGAATCAATATTCCCAATCCAAGCACTGCGCCGGGTGCGGCATATCCAAGAGTTGTCAGCGTCAGCAAATTCCTAGGAGCCCAGCTTTTTCTTAACTGCACTCCATATACAAGGACTACAGCGGCGGCGACAGTAATCGCTGCTGCGATTCCCCCAGTGAAAAATGTATTTCGGAATGCATAAATCAGTTCTGCGTCTAACCAGTCACTTCGGTTGCCCAGCGCGTGAAATGCAATCACACCAGTTGGAAGTAGAAAGCCAACTGCAAATGGAAGAAAGCAAACAGCGGTCGCTAGGACACCAATTGTACCTCGTAATCGAATTGGGGAAATCGGTATCGATTGAGCAGATGAACTGTAATGACTCAATTTTCTGCGGCTTGCTCGTTCTAAAGTGACAAGCACCAAGATCATGACAAGAATCACGACAGAAATCTGTGCCGCCCCGGGAATATTTGAACCTTGAAGCCAAACCGTGAAGATTCCAGTCGTCAGCGTCTGAATCGCGAAGTATTCGACGACACCGAAGTCGCTCACGGTCTCCATCATTGCGATCGCGACCCCGGCGGCAAGGCTAGGCCGCACCAACGGCAAACCGACTTGGAGGAATTTTCTAACCGGCTTGGCCCCGAGGGTCCTCGAAACATCGAAAACCGCTTGTGACTGCTCGCGAAATCCGGCTCGAGTTAACAAATACACATAGGGATAAAGCGCGGCAGATAGCACAACAACTGCGCCACTACGGGAACGAACCTCCGGAAAAAAATAGTCAGCCGACCGATCCCAACCGAACATTTCACGCAATCCCGACTGTACCGGTCCTGCGTATTCAAGAAAATCGACTAGTGCATAGGCGCTTACATAGGCTGGTATTGCCAATGGCATGAATAGGGCCAATTCAAGAAATCGGCTGAACGGAAATTGATAGATTGTAACTAGCCAAGCTGTCAGCGTCCCCACTATGGCCGAAATCGCTCCTACCAAAACTGCGAGAAACAGCGTGTTCTCGAAATATCGGGGTAAGGATGTCGAAAACAGATGCTGCCATAGATTCCCCGATGGAGAAAATGCCAGCACAACAACAGACGCAATGGGAAGAATGACCAGCCCTGCAACAATGAAAAGCGCGACCGCGAACAGGCCATCGCCGAGGTGCATACCGCGCCTAAAGGTTCTTAAACCTTGCTTCGTCATCAACGCGCCAGAGCTTCAATCATATCAATGCCCCATATCCTGCACATACAAGGCCTCGTCGGAGAGGACATTTCAGATCACAATGCAAGTAAGTTTGTATCATCTTGATTTAGAACCGCTCAATTTCGCTGCCTTGACCCTTTCATGATCGGGACCTCTATAAATTCAGGCAAATTAGGCTATTAGTCTGTGATAATCAAACTTCCAACCTTAAGAAACAGGATGCGGAATAAACCTTGATCGATGTAGTGGACGACAAGACACGCTCGCGAATAATGGCCACGATCAGGAGCCGCAATACTGGCCCTGAAGTGCGACTACGCAAGTCTCTCCATGCAAAAGGTCTTCGATTTCGTATTCATGCGCGGAAGATGCCAGGCAAGCCTGACTTAGTATTCCCGAAGTACAGGGCCGTCTGCTTCGTGCACGGATGTTTTTGGCATCAACACGAAGGTTGCCAATACGCGACTGTCCCAGCATCGCGTACCGAATATTGGCTTTCCAAATTTGAGAGTAACAGGGTACGAGACACTGCCAACATTAGAGATCTTGTAAACCTCGGCTGGCGCGTTGCGATTGTCTGGGAATGCGACCTGAAGAAAGGGAAGTTCGAAGAGACCGTCACCAATGTCACCGAATGGGTGCGCGGATCTGAAGAATTGTTTGCGTCCGACAGTCGAAAATTCGTTAACCTAGACTAATCTTTCCTCTTCTGTTTAATTTCCTGAGCAGCTAGGGAGCCTCTGATTTGGAGAGTTTTTCTGGTTATGGTTACGGAAACCGCCCCTCCCGGCTGCGCCGATCGGTTTTCGGCGGTCCGGAAGCCGCAAATGCGCGTTTTCGGGGCGGAATCGCCGCCGGTTTAGCCCCCGCGGGGCCGATCCCGGCAAATTCCGGACACGCTTCTCCCTTGTCATGACAGGTGCGGTTGGGCAATCATCAGGTTCGAGAAGCCCAGAAGCAGCGCAAGCCGCTGCACGTTCCTCTCCAGATCCCGGGGGGGGGGTGCCGAAATGATGGTTGCGTCAACGATGGTGCCCTTCTTCAGCACCGCCCCGGCAAAGCGCCGGATGCTCTCCGCCTCGCAAGCCGGTCCTCCATCGCCGGGTCGCTCGGGTTGCAGAACGGCTGAACGCAGCGCACGCGCAGCATCGCGGGCAGCGGATGCGGCTGTCGCCCCTTGCCGCCGCCCTTGGGACACGCCGGCGCAATGCGGGCCTCCAGGCGCTCCCAGGGGATCGGGCCGTCCATCCGCTCCGGAAAGATCTCGCGGCGCGTCTTGCGGTCGCATTCGAGGCTCGCAAAGGTCAATTGCCGAAGGCGCTGCATGTTGTGATCCCCCAAAAGAAAGGCATGGTGCAAGACAGCGGGCGCGCACTAGATGCGCAATTCAACGCCCAAAATCAGGCTGTATTCAGAGATTCCTTAGATAGTGTCGTCATGAAATGCCGGCCCAGAGCGCCAGACACCGGATCTGCACCGCGGCAAGAAACGATGCGGCATTCCCCCTGGCGTGTCGCGTGGCAATCCCACGCCAGCGCTTGAGCCACAGAAAGGCGTTCTCCACCAAATGCCGGTGCCGGCAGAGAGCGACATCTGCGCTCTGGGGCGCTTGCGGTTGCACTTCGGCGGAACCGCTGGAATGACTTCATGCTCCTCGCAACAAGACAGGATGGCATTCGTGCCACAGGCCTTGTCCGCCAACACCCGCACCGGCATCCCATGCGCGTCCACAGCCAGATGCAGCTTCGTGTTCAGCCCCCTTCTATGCGACCCATCGCCTGATTGCCACCGACCGCACCGCTCGCATGGGGATGCACCTTGAGATGACTGGCGTCAATCATCAGCCACTCATCGTCCGGCTCATCCACCAGACGCTCCGGCAACGCCCCCCAGAGCCCCTTGTCCCGCCAGCGACAGAACCGGCGATGGGTGTTGTTCCAGTCTCCACAGTCTGGCGGCAAATCGCGCCAGGGAGCGCCGGTGCGCAGAACCCGGAAGATCGCATTGATGAACCGACGATTGTCCTGCGCCACCCCACCCCAACTTCCCGCTCGGCCAGGCAGATGAGGCTCCAGCAACAGCCAGACCCGGTCCGAAATGTCATGACGCCGATGAGCCATTCCCATGAGCCGCCTCCAACAAACATCAAGTGAGTTCGACAGACAATGCAGATAAACATCACTCATGACGACACTATCTAGGCAACACAGGCAATCTACCTGCAAATGGCAAGCTTAGTTTGCAAAATGCCTGCTGGTTCAGCCATGGCCACGGTAGACATACTTGGGGGAGTCGCCGAGGGCGACCTGCTGCTAGAACCTCTTGGCGAAATCACCAGCGAGAATGGTTGGCCAAGTTGTGTACTCATAAAGGAAAAGGGACTTTCTTTCCGGCTCTGATGTGATTCAATCTTCCAAACCTCGGGAGCTTGAGGATGCAGGACCGGCACGATCTGACGGATGCGGAATGGGCGATCATCTCGCCGTTGCCGCCTGACAAGCCGCGGGGCGTTCCGCGGGTGGACGACCGGCGGGCGATCGGCGGGATTTTTCACATCCTGCGCACCGGCACGCCGTGGCGCGACCTTCCGGAACGCTGCGGGCCATATACGACAGTCTGCAACCGCTGGGCCAGGCAAGGGGTGCGGGAGCGCCTGTTCGAGGCGCTGGCGGCGCGCTCGCCGGGATCTCTTCATCTCCTCGACGCCTCGCTGGTGCGCGCCCACCAGCACGCCGCGGGCGGAAAAAAGGGCGCTTATATACCAAAGTGACCAAGCTGACTTGGGTTCCGCAGGGACTCCGGCCATGATGGCGGGATGCATTGGTTCTCTCAATTCGCCCAAGAGGCGCTCACCGTCATCCTCGGTCAAGGCTATGCGCTTTGCATCCTGGGCGGCTGCGTGGCGGGGATCGTGACCATGATCCTGCCGCGCTGGATTCGTCGTCGTCTTCTCAAACGGACCATCGAGCAGGCATATATGGCCCTTCGGAACGTTTGCGAGCCATTGACGTTGAACCCCGAATGCATGAAGTCACATGCAAGGGATCTGGTGAACGCCATGCTTGGGCGGCTTCGCCGGGCCAACCTGCATCCGCCAGACAGGTGTGACCGTAGCGATGAGTCCTTCGCCGAGTGGTTCGCGTTCCTCGGCAGATTGCGAGAGGGCCTCAGTCAGGAGAGAGCGAAAACGGAAGATGAGCGACATTTTCTTGTTGCAATCCCCGCATGAAAATGTCACTGTACTTGCGCAATCAGAAGGCATGAACATGGCTCGCAACGCACCCGGCAAGCACTGTCGCAAGGGGCTTTCGCTGGTCGAGATCACCCGGATGTTCCCGGATGACGAGGCGGCCCGCGCATGGATCGAGGGCATTCGCTGGCCGGAGGGGCCGCGTTGCCCGCATTGCGAGAGCGACCGCATTCAGCACCCGGTAGCGCACAAGACGATGACGCATCGCTGTCGCGCCTGCCGGAAGTGGTTCTCGGTCCGCACCGGGACGCCGATGCAGTCGAGCAAGCTGGACCTGCAAATCTGGGTGCTGGCCGTGTATCTGCTGAACACCTGCCTCAAGGGTTCGGCCAGCATGAAGCTGCACCGGGACCTGGGCGTGACGCAGAAAACCGCTTGGCATCTGGCACACCGCATCCGCGAGTCATGGGACGGCGCTGGCGGACTGTTCTCCGGTCCAGTGGAGACCGACGAGACCCATATCGGCGGCAAGCGGAAGAATATGAGCAACGCCAAGCGCAAGGAGCTGGCGGAAGCCGGCGCCGGGCGCGGGACCGTCGGCAAGGCGGCCGTCGTGGGCGTCAAGGACCGGGCCAGCAACCGGGTCTCGGCGCAGCGCGTCTCCCAGACCGACGCCAGCGCGCTACAGGGCTTCGTCCGGGACCATGCCGCGCCCGGCGCGACGCTCTGCACCGATGAGGCGTCCGCCTATCGCGGGATGCCCGAATATGTCCATGAGGCGGTCAATCATGGCGTCGGCGAGTTCGTCCGGGGACAGGCGCATTGCAACGGGATGGAATCGTTCTGGAGCCTCCTGAAGCGCGGCTGTCAGGGGACCTTCCACAAGTTCTCCGAGAAGCATCTGGACCGCCATGTTCGGGAGTTCGCCGGGCGGCACAGCATCCGCCCGCGCGACACGCTGGACATGATGCAGTCCGTCGTCATCAGCATGGCCGGGAAGCGCCTGCGCTACAAAGACCTCATCGCAGACAACGGCTTTCCCTCCGGCGCAAGGCCCGGCGCATGACAGCCATTCTCGGGCATGGCGCAGTGGACCCGGCGCCGTCTTCGCCGCGACGGAAGGTCCGCAACGGAGCTCCGACCAACGACCTTGCGCGGAGCGCCTGCGAAGACGGCAAGATCGACTGCGTTGTTCTGGATCCGCCGTGTATGCATTCGCCGGGAGGGACCGCTCACACTGGTCACAAGCCGTTCGAGGCGCACTGTCGGAACAACGGAACCGGACTGGTGGCAAATACCATGAAGCGGTGCTGGGGACCTTTGCCGCGCCGCCGGATTGGAAGCGTGGCGCGTCCTGCGGGAACGGGGCGTCCTCATCGTTAAATGCCAGGATGAGGTTTGCGCGAACACGGCTTCGAGACAGGCAACGGCAACCGAACATCGAAGACGGACATGCGCATCGGAACCCGGCGCTTCGAGGTCAAAGCCGCCTCGCTCGGCGCGAAGGGGATTTTCCAGTTCAATCATGTCCGTCTCGACCGGCAATATGACTTCTTGCTGTGCATTGGCGTCTGCCCGTCCGAAATCCGGTTCGCTATATGGCGCAAGGGCGCTGTCGCCGAAGGCGATGCCGGGAGCCTTGTCCGCATGGCTGAAGGACAGGCCGTCACCTGCAAGATCACCAAGCGGCTGGACGCCATGTCGCCGATAGAGCTTCTGCCAACCGTCATAACCGACATGTTGGGTCTTGAACCAAGAGGAAAACCATGACCGCGAAGCCGAAGCGCGGTCGGCCGGCAGAGAAGCCGCTGCCGGAGCCGATCCCGGACACGCCGGAGAACATCATGCGGGCGGTGCTGGCGACGCCGAACAAGCGCGACGACGAGTGGGACCATCTCAAACCCAAGACCTGCTGACGCCAGGATGATGGTCACTCATGTATATAACCCCCCAAAAAAAGGGGGTCCGGACCACGCCATCGGATGCTCGCGAGGCGGGCTGAGCACCTCTACCGCCAACGCAACCTCGTCGAACGCTTCTTCAACAAGCTCAAGCACTTCCGAGGCATCGCGACCCGCCATCACAAGCTCGCAAGAAACTTCCTCGCCGCAATCGCCCTCGCCTGAATCCGCCTCTGGATCAAAATCAATGAGTACACAACCTCGCAAAAGATATGAATTTTCGTTTGTTTCGAAAATGTTAGAGAGAATGGACGGATAGACATCGCCGATGAGGCCAATTGGCTTCTCGGCGTACTTTTACATGACACAGAGGCATCGGGCTGCGAATGGAGCTTAAGGCACAATTTTGATCAAGATGCAGCAGGGGTGAGGTTTGGCGCGCAGCCCGTGGCAGACGCCCCGAGCCCAGCCATTGAGGTTGCAGAGCGCGGTGTGGATCCAGGCAAGAATTTCACGGGCGGGGGCCTGTCGCCAACGACTTGGGACCGGTGGCTGTCCCGAGGCACCGCGCTGCAGCCGTCTGTCTTGACGATCGCGGTCGCGGCGGTGCTGCGCACAGCGAAGTTGCCGAGATCCTTGGCGTCGCAGGAAGGGATCGTGGCCAGCCGCAGGAGGCCCGGCGCGGCGAAGCTTGGCGGCGAGCATCCAGGCATTGCGACAAGATCCGATCCCGAGCCGCTTCTGCACAGGCGGGACACTGGAAGCCGTTCGGCCATCGGGCGCAGGCGTCGTCGTCGGGGAACCGGCGCTGGAAGACGACGAGGCTGGCGGGGATTTCGCTCATGGGACGGTTCCGCGTCAAGAATGTCATGCGAACATTCCATCGCCCGACATCCCGGACACAATGCCTTGTGTCGCCGGAACCATGTGCATAAGCAATTGAATTGGTTAGGGAACCTCTGAATACAGCATGATTTTGGGCGTGGCATTGCGCATCCGGTGCGCGCTCGCTGTCTTGCACTTCAGCTTTTTTTCGGGGCGATCACTACATGCAGCGCCTTCAGCAATTGGCCTTTGCAAGCCTTGAACATGATGATTGCCCAGCTGCACTTGCCGTGACAGGGGACCGTTTGTCCGGAATCTGCCGGACGGCCGGCCCTGCGGGGCTAGCGGTGGCTTTTCCGCCCCGAAAACGCGCATCGGGGGCTTCCGGACCGCAAGAAACCGACCGACACTTCTAGGAAGAGCCACTCCGCAACTTCCTCGCTTGCTTCGTTAAGCTTGGTAGCGCTCTTGACTACTATATTCGGATTGTTCTGAGTGTCGCGGCATTGGTGCCATCGTTCCAAGGCTCAAGGTGCCAAATGGCGGTCAACCGGAAGCGACTCGATAGCGTCTACAATCATGTTCAAGCACCTTGCACTCGAAAACCTATGGTCGGCACCCTTGACAATGGTCAAGAGAATGTCAGGCCCCGATGCGACCTCCATAATTCGAAGTACTACAGGTATGGGTACATCGGTATCGTTTGTTCCATGCAAAAAACGCGCCGGATATGGGAGTTGAAGGCCGGAATTCAGCACAAAGTTGTCTGTCCCTTCCTCAATGAGTCGTCTCGTGATGACAAGCGGTGCCTCGCCGTAATCCGAAGGAAGCTCGACCCTTCCCTCACTTCGGAGCAACTCACGCATATCGCTGTTCAAGTCTTCGTTCCAAATCCTTTCAGTGAAATCCGGAGCGGCCGCAATGCCGACTAAACCTCCAACTCGCCTAGGGTGACGTTTTGCGAGCAACAGGGATATCCACCCGCCCATCGAAGATCCAACTAGAATCTGCGGGCCGGATGTAAGGGTCAACAATGCGTTTTCTGCGTCCGACGTCCATCTGCCGATTGTACCTTCGTCGTACTCTCCGGACGACTTACCATGACCAGTATAGTCAAACCTTAGGAAAAATCGTCCTCTTTCCGTAAAAACACGCTCTAAATGAAGTGCCTTTGTACCGTCCATGTTGGAGTTAAGGCCTCCAAGAAAAACAATTCCCGGCGCAGCGCCCGGAGTTCGATGGTAGGCGAGATTGTTTCCATCATCCAGCTTCAAAACTGAGTGATCCATGCTCTGTTCACTTCTGCAGTGTTTGAACTCTGGTGAAATCTATACGGATCCCCCAATCGTTTCAATGCAACATAGGCTTCACATCACTTACATTGCCCCCAAAGAATTACGTGGAGTTGTACGAAAACTACGCAATTTTACTTGGTTTTACCGCTGTTAATCACAGAAGTTGGCCGGTTGACAGTCGGCACCCGCATATGACTATAGTAACAGGTCATTATGCTAGAATGTCCATTCCCGCGGCTCGTGAGAGTCAATGTAGAAAACCAACAAGTGCCTTGGCGCTAGATCAAATTGTCGTTGTCCACGATCGAGTCTATACTCTATTTAGATATTTGTCGTTAAACGAAACTTGACACCCTTTTCATTTCACCTGCCTTTCCGACCCCGGTATAAAAGCGTTGTTGCTTGCAGGCACATTGCATTGCCGGCGGGAAAGAAAAACCGGAGTTTTTTTTAGATACGATTGCTCTGGGGGTCTTGTCAAAGCCGGTTGACAGTCGGCCCATTTTCGTGAATTTGGATTCACCGTAATCGGGTGTTTCGTAGGCGCCAAATTGACGAGGGCGGAATATGAAATCCGAAATCTCTCTCACGTTTCCCGACCGTTCAAAACGCAATTTCCCCAGCGGGGTAACGGCTGCTGAGGTCTCGGAAAGCATTGCGTCGTCTCTAGCCAAAAGGGCGATATCGGCAATCGTTGACGGAAATCATTGGGACCTTCAGTGGCCAATCTTCTCGGATGCCAGCATCACTATCAACACCATGGCAGACACGGAACACGCGCTTGAACTCATTCGGCACGGCCTTGCTCATATCATGGCCCGAGCCGTCCAGGAAATCTGGCCGGAAACGAAAGTCACAATTGGCCCGGTAGTCGCCAACGGCTGGTATTACGACTTCGACCGGCAGAAACCGTTCACTCCCACGGACTTAGCCATGATTACCGCCAAGATGAGGGAAATCATCAACCTGCGGGATCCGATTTATACCAAAGTGTGGGACCGTGAGAAAGCCTTGGAATTCTACAAGGGTCGAAACGAGCCCTACAAGGTCGAACTCCTAGAGGATATCCTGGAAGATCAGCCTATTCGAATGTACTGGCACGGACACTGGCAAGACCTCTGCCGCGGGCCGCATCTTCGGCATACAGGACAGGTGCCCTCCGACTCATTTCAGTTGGCAAACGTCGCTGGCGCATACTGGCGCGGGGATTCCCGCAATAAGATGCTCCAGCGAATATACGGTGTCGCATTCCAGAATCGCAGAGATCTCAAGAAGTATCTGTTGATGCTGGAAGAGGCCCAAAAGCGGGACCATCGGAAGATTGGCGTCGAAATGGGTTTGTTCCACTTTCAGGACGAGGCCCCAGGCATGGCATTTTGGCATCCGAAAGGCTGGACAATCTACAAGCAATTGCGCGAGTACATGTCTCGGAGACAAAGCCATTATGGATACGTTGAGGTCAACACTCCGCAAGTAGTCGACCGATCGCTGTGGGAGGCATCCGGACACTGGGAAAAATTTCAGGAGCATATGTTTTTGGTGACCGTTAACGTCGACCAAGCGTCAGAGAAGCGAATTAACGCATTAAAGCCGATGAACTGCCCCTGTCACGTACAGATCTACAACAAGGGTCAGAAGAGCTACCGAGACCTGCCCTTCCGCCTGGCCGAATTTGGGTCTTGCAGCCGGTACGAGCCGTCGGGCGCGTTGCATGGCCTCATGCGGGTGCGCGGATTTGTTCAAGATGACGCCCACATCTTCTGCGAAGAAGCCCAGATTGAGAGCGAAACGAGCTTGTTCATCGAGATGCTTTCGGGAATCTATCGTGATCTTGGGTTTCCCGAGTTTGCAGTAAAGTTTTCGGACCGCCCGGAGGTGCGGACCGGTGCCGACGAGATATGGGACAAAGCAGAGAGCGCATTGCAGTCGGCAGCGCAGGCTGCAGGATGTCCGTTCGATCTAAACCCGGGAGAAGGCGCGTTTTACGGCCCCAAGCTCGAATTCGTGCTGACTGACGCGATCGGACGGAGTTGGCAATGCGGAACCCTACAGGTCGATTTTGTGTTGCCGGAGCGCCTTAACGCAACCTACATTGGAAATGATGGAGAGAAACACCGGCCAGTGATATTGCACAGGGCTATCCTCGGGAGCTTCGAGCGGTTTATCGGCATCATGTTAGAAGAGCACGCTGGAAACCTTCCGCTCTGGCTCTCGCCTCGGCAGATTGTGGTCGCCACAATTGTCTCCGGAGCCAATGGATACGCTAAGGAAGTAGCGACATTCCTCAGAAACGCCGGTTTCCGTGCCGAAGTTGATCTCCGGAACGAGAAAATCAACTTCAAGGTGCGCGAACATTCGCTCGCCAAGGTTCCGCTGATACTAGCCGTCGGAGACCGCGAGGTGCAAGATCACTCAGTAGCGGTACGCCAACTAGGAGAGAAAAAAGTCAAGAACCTCTGCCTCGATGCGTTCCTGCAGGAGTTCCTGCAGGAGGCCACTCCTCCAGACCTGCGTGGTACCGCCTAAGTTCGGGAAGCAGCGGCTAGCATGGACAGAACTCGTCGGGCGTTCGCCTAGTTCGGTCCATGAAATCAACGCCAACGTGGTCAATTGACCGCGTTGGCATTAGCGTTTGCCAATTCTGCGCTCAGGAATTATAGCAATTGACATTCGTTGGAATGCCAGACATTATTATGTATATTAACACTTGCGGTTGTTCAGAATACCGTATAATTCGATTGCGCTAGATAAATAAAACAAGGACTAGTTCAAATACCTCGAAGACCCTACAACGCGCAGCCTGTGCGTGATACGGGGCCTCGTGCGAATGAACGCATTTTGGCTCCAAAGATTCGCCTCATCGGTCCGGACGGCGAAAATATTGGAATAACAACCCCTAATGAAGGAATTCTACTTGCCGAAGAGCATGGTCTTGACCTAGTAGAGATATCGCCTACGGCAGATCCGCCCGTCTGCAAGATCATGGACTTTGGAAAGTTCAAGTACTCGCAACAGAAACGCGAGTCCGAAGCACGGAAAAAGCAGAAGACCATCGACGTTAAGGAAGTCAAGTTTCGTCCAAATACCAACAAGCACGACTACGACGTCAAGTTGCGGAACATGAATCGGTTTCTCGAAAACGGCGATAAAGTAAAAGTTACCATGCGCTTCAGAGGGCGTGAAATGGCACATCCGGAAATCGGCCGGGAATTGCTGGATCGCGTCGCGGTCGACATAAGCGCTATTGGACGTGTCGAGGACATCCCGAGATTTGAAGGTCGGCAAATCTCCATGATGATCGGCCCGTCTAGGTAGCGCCGTCAATTTGCCAACATTTTGCATTTTCCTTGCCGATGAAGCGTTGCTACCTAGTTCGATTCGGAAATTTCGGCATTGAACAATGTCGTCATTTCCTCTGCGGCAAGAACGCCAATTGGTAGCTTTCAAGGCTCGTTCTCGGAATTCAGTGCGCCTGAGCTAGGCGCCACCGTGATCAGTGCCGTCGTCGAGCGTGCTGGACTTCCGTTCGAGAGTCTCAATGAGCTCATCATGGGGTGCGTGCTTCCTGCTGGTCAGGGCCAAGCTCCCGCAAGACAGGCAGGAATAGCGGCAGGGCTTCCCGAGAGAATTCCAGCTACAACGATAAACAAGATGTGCGGCTCAGGAATGAAATCCGTCATGCTTGCACATGACCAGCTCGTGCTCGGCGATGCAGATCATATCATCGCGGGTGGAATGGAAAGCATGACCAATGCTCCCCATCTCCTTCCTAACATGCGGAAAGGCGTTCGCTTGGGACACTGGAAGGCAATTGATCACATGCTCCTCGACGGACTCGAGGATGCGTACGAGCAGGGAAAGCTGATGGGGGAGTTCGCGGAGGACTGCGCCCGAGCTTACCAGTTCACGAGAACGGAACAGGACGCTTACGCTATTGAGTCTCTTTCGCGAGCAGTGGACGCTCAGCAGACGGGCAAGTTCAAGTCCGAGATCACGCCAGTTTCAGGAAATAAGCCGATTAATTCCGAAATAATCGAAACGGATGAGCAGCCGACCATAGCGCGCCCAGACAGAATTCCCGGTCTCTGGCCCGTGTTCCGGGTTGACGGCACAATTACTGCAGCCAATTCGTCGTCAATTTCCGACGGCGCGGCGGCAATTGTCCTTTCGAGCGCAATGGCGGCCAAGAAACGCGGCCTGCCTGTTCGGGCCACGGTGGCTGGCCATTCAACCTTTGCCCAGTCACCTGGCCTGTTTGCAACCGCGCCGGTTTTCGCTGTCAAAGATCTACTGAAAAAGCTCTCATGGCGTTCTGAAGACATTGATCTATGGGAGGTGAACGAAGCGTTTGCGGTTGTTCCCATGGCATTTATGCGAGAGATAAATGTGTCGTACGAACGTTTGAACATCAACGGCGGTGCATGCGCGTTAGGGCACCCGATTGGCGCATCGGGTGCTCGAATTATCGTGACTTTGCTCAGCGCCATGGAACAACGGGGCAGCAGGCGGGGAATCGCGGCAATTTGTATAGGAGGAGGTGAAGCGACCGCAATAGCGATAGAGTGCCGATGACATTCAAATAAGCAGCCGACTCTAAATCTTCCAGCGGTTGTGAATCCAAAACCACTGCCCCGGATTCGCTCTGACCTGTCCTTCCAAGCTGTCGTTCAGTTGTTGAGTCATTTCGGAAGGGTCTCCGTGTTCAATTGGAGCCTCGAAAACACAACGAAAATCCAGGCCGTTCGCCTTGCGAACACCATAGAATGGAACCAACAGCGCGTTATACCTGAGAGCAAGGTGGGCCGCGGACAGAACTGTTTTCGCCGGCTTACCCATGAATTCAAGATCTGCCCCTCCGCTGGCGTGTTGGTCGCAAAGCAGTGCCGCAATTCCCCCCTGGCGTATGAACCGGACAAGTCCGCTGGTTCCCCCAATGCCCTTCACGAAAATTGGCTCTCCGACCTTGCGAACTGACTTTTCGTAAAATGAATTGAAATACCGGTTGTTGAAGCGACGGTAAACAGCGCCAACGCTATACCCTCTGAGAATCAGCGAGATCCTTCCGGTATCAAAGTTTCCGAAATGTCCGCTGACCACTAGAACGGCACGCCCTTCCATCCTTGCCTGTTCGATTGCCTTTAGGCCCGGTCCCTCATGCTCAAACCTCGGATAACGCTCGGAAAATTGGTCCTCGCTGAGTATCTCAATGATTAGGCGGCCGAAATTATCCACGCACTCACGGTAGATCCTCGTCTTTTCCTTGTAGGTCGTATTCGGGAAAACGTAGTCAAGATTGGCGAATACGCGCCTACGCATGTCGGTCAGCGGCGCGATCAACCATTTTACAATCCAGCCGAACACCCCAACACGCGTCGCATAGGGAAGCAGTCTGACCAAGTTCAGGAGGGAGGCCAGTGTCAGATAGATGGCATAGTCGCTACCTCTTGCCATCAACTCAGCGTACCTTCGAGAGAATCGCTTGGCTGCGCGACTCACTTTTGAATTCCTTCTTTTCGCTTCATCTCCCTGTGCAAGACATAGATTCCCGAGGCCGAAATCACTAGAGCACCCAAATAATCCCAAGCGTCGGGGAATTCACCGAAGATCAGCATTCCATAGATGCCGGCAAAGATCAGGGATATATATCCGAATGGGGCGACTATCCCTGCTTCCGCTACAAAAAATGCTCGAATCAACAGCAACTGCCCAATTGCCGCGAGCACGCCCATGAGCAAGAAAAGCGGCAAATCTGAAATCTCAGGAGGTGTCCAGTAGAATGGGACAACAGCCGTTGCCGCCACACACCCAAGTAGAGCAGCGTAGGCAAAACTGGTCCATACCGATTCCAAGTGACTCAATAGGCGAGTTGTTACTGCGAATCCAGTGAATCCGAGAGAAGCTGCAAGCGCGAAAAGAGCATATGGAGAGAAAACACCCGTTCCAGGGCGGATAACGATAAGCGCCCCGATTAACCCGATGACGACACCAATGATTCTGCGCAGTCCTAGGGATTCATCGAGAACGAAATATGCTGCAACCGTAATGAAAAGTGGACTGGTTTGCAGAATGGCTGTCGCCTCCGCGAGGCCGATATGCGAAAAGCTAAAGAAAAAGCATACTGTCGCGCAAAACAGGATCAGCGACCTGAGAAGGTGCAAGTGAAGATAACGTGTCTGAAGCGTTGTATGCAGTCTAGGCGCGAGAAATATCACGGTTATGAACATCTGACCAGCGTATCGTACCCACACCAACTGCATCACCTCGTACTTCACCGCGAGATACTTGGCGGTCGTGTCCATCGTCGATAGGGCAAGAATGGCGAAGACCATCATGATTATGCCTTGGGTCGCTGGTGATAGACGGGATAAAGAAGTCATTCTTGCTACCGTGCGATATCTAGCCAAATGGTTCAGCCGTCCTTATGTCGAGACGTCGCAACTGCACCGACAAAGGCAAATCATTTGACCGATAAATTCCAATATTACGGCACCTAGAGTGACCAAGTTCTGGCGTGCCCAGCGATCGCATCGCGTCCGCCATTCGGTGTCTCTCTCAGGCGGGAATCAAGTTTGGAACGATTGTGACGATCGATGGGAAGAACCAGAGAAGCGCCAGCCCAACTATTTGGATCAAGACGAATGGCAGGACTCCCCTGTAAATGTGACCTGTAGTTACACTCTTGGGAGCCACACCGCGCAGGTAGAACAGGGCAAATCCGAACGGTGGCGTTAGAAAGCTCGTCTGCAAGTTGACTGCAATCATGATTGTGACCCACTTTGGATCGAGAGTTCCGCCGTAAATCACCGGACCTACAATTGGAATGACGATGTAGATAATTTCGAGAAAGTCCAGTACGAACCCCAAGACGAACAGCACGGCCATTACGATTAGGAAGACAACCCACTCCCTGTCGAAGGACCTCAGAAATTCCTGAATGTAATGCTCTCCACCGAACGAGATAACTACCAAGTTCAGAACTTGCGAACCAATTAGGATCGCAAAAACCATTGAAGTTACCTTCGCGGTTTCGCGCACGACGGGTGTCAAAATGGCGTTACGCAGCAGAATCCAGCATGCGAACAAAAGGCCGCCGATGGCGATATGGTAGCAGGCCAGTGCAATGATGATCGCAACCCAGTTTTCGAAAGTGACCAGATCTATGCTGGCCCGAAGATCGAAATTGACGCCAAACAGAATCATTATTACCATCGCGAACGAGGCAACAAGTATTGGCTTGCCACTCCGTCCCAACTCTTCCAGTTTCCTGTATGCAGCAAGCATAATCGCACCGCCGGCGCCGAGCGCAGCCGCAGGTGTGGGATTGGTGATTCCACCCAAGATTGAGCCAAGAACAGCAACAATCAAGACGAGAGGCGGGAATACAACGCGAAACAGCTCGTTTTGCCCAAGCAACCGCGCTGCGTGCCTGCATCCAACTAACGTGAACGCAAGCGGGGCCGAGAGCAAAATAAAAGTGACGCCTGGTGAGGTTGTCGGATGGATAAACAGAGCGTCAACTGCCAAGGCTAGCAGAACACCGACGGCTCCGAGCGCGAACGGCCGCAGATTGGTCGACTTGCGAACACCGTAGGCAGTCGTCATCAATAGTGACAGGAACACGAAGCAGACCAGAACGCCGGATCCAATTGGCGCAGCCGCGGCGATCAGCTCTTCGCGCGCCGCAATGATTTCCTCCTCGGAAAGAACCTTGGCTTCAGTAATCAGTTCGCCCGAGTCGACCCGAGCTTGGTGCGCAATTGCCGCATCCCATTTTTCTTGGCCGTGCAAGGCTATCATCGACTCCTTGCACTCGTCGGAAACCTTGGTTCTTAGAACCGCCCGCACACCCCCGTCCGCGACCGAAGCGACCGTTATATCCTGGCTCCCAGAAAGGTTGAATGAGTTGGCTGCAATGGCCACCGCGATGACCCCGGCAGGAACGAGAAACAACCAAGTTGCCGCGTGGCGTCCGGTGACCCTCTCGTCCGACATCCCTCCCAATGGCACGGGCGGAGCCTTGTGGGGATTGAGCAAGGCATACCCAAATGCGTATGCCGCATAGAGCAATGCGAGCATTATGCCCGGCAGTATAGCTGACTGAAAAAGTGTTCCCACGGACACTACGGCTGCTTCGCCGAGGTAGGTCAATGCGTCCGAGCAGCCCACCGACTGGGCGCGCTCTTCCTGTGCCGTGGCGTAAAGATCGCCGGCGAGCGTGCCTAGCAGCACGATTACGATTGACGGAGGGATAATCTGTCCAAGCGTTCCAGATGCAGAGATAACCCCAGTTGCGAGCTCCGGCGAGTAGTTGTTACGCAACATCGTCGGCAACGACAGCAGTCCCATCGTGACTACCGTGGCGCCAACAATTCCTGTGGAGGCGGCGAGGAACGCGCCAACCGCGACCACTGACACGGCAAGACCTCCTGGCAATGGGCCGAAAATCTTGGCCATCGTTGTCAGAAGGTCGTTTGCAATCCGGGAACGTTCCAAAGTAATTCCCATTAGAACGAACATCAGCACCGCAAGAAGCGTCTCGATCGACTGCCCCGCGATGACACGTTCGTTCATCCGGTTGACGATGAACGACAGGTTGCGGTTTACCGCTTGCTCCCAGCCGCCCTCGAAAAGTGGTACGATCTCGACGGGAAAATCCGGGTATCTGAAAAGAGAAATATCGTATGCGGACACCCCGGATCCCCGCAAATTTACGTATGCTTCGCTTCCGGTATCGATAACCTCTCGCGTCAAAAGCCCGCCGGAGTCAAGCAGGGAAAGCACCCCGAAAGAGATTACCGCCGCCCCTCCAATGGCAAACGCAACCGGGAAGCCAGACATAATCCCGGCGAAAAGACAGGAGAACACGATGATGAGTCCGATTTCGACTCCGTCCAAGCCAAGCAACATAGTTGTTTTTCCTGCCGTCTTAGAGAAACCGCTTCAGGCTGCTTTTTGATTCAGCCCGTCTTGGTCAAGATATCTACCCTCGGACCTCTCGCCCTCCAAGTACTCGAGCAAAGATCGGTAAAAGAACGCTATTCCCTGCAGGAACATCAACCCCGCAAACCCGACAAGGAGAATCTTGAAGAGAAAATATCCATCAAATCCATTTGGCGAAAAACCGATAGTTTCAACATTCCACTTCAACAGTCTTGACTTTCTTTCCAAGAGCTCAAGCTTGTCGGAAGCGGAGACTTTTGGGGTCACTAGGTGGCGCCAGAGAAAGTACCAACCGTAAAGCCAGATCAACGACGTGACCGGGACAATGAAGAAGATCGAGCCGAGCATGTCGATGATCCGCTTGGTACGGTACTTAGCACCGGCGTAAAACAAGTCCACCCGCACATGGCCACCTTGGATGAACGTGTAAGAGCAGCAGAGGCACACAACCATCGCGTTGTAGAGCTTCAATTCCTCTGCATACCAGCTTAAATCCTTGGAGACAATGTAGCCAAATGGTCCGATCGAGATCTCGGACACGCGGAATATCCGCTGCAGAAACACAATGACAATTTGCTGGAGAACCATGACTAGCCCTGCCCAAGCAAAAATCCTGCCAACAGTGTTTCCTATCGTCTCAAGAACGCGTAGGACAGACCAAAGAAAATTCCGCCAGTAAAGACCTGCAGAGGTCACAAGCAGAATAGTTGCGAGAATGACAAAAAAGAACTCGGAAGACCCGCCGTAGTATATAAACTTGATCAGCGCGGTTTTGTCGGACCAGTCGAGCCAACTGGATGGGTGCGTAACTGCATAGCCAAAATTGTAGAACGCGAATACCAAGTTCCGAAAGAATCCGATAAGCAGATCAATCATTCAAGACTCCTGCGACCGTTGGGTGTCGGGCAAGATTCCTTATGCTCGGAAAAGACCTCCCCAGGCTTGTCAGCCCAGGGAGGTGCATGTTTTGATCTTCAGCCGAGGACGCGGTCGCGTTGATTTCGATATGTTGAGATCGATCTCGTCAGCCACGCGGAGGAATCGCGCATCGCTACGACATATTCATCGTAGATCGTCTTGAATAGATCATCGGACATGAATTCGTCGTATACCTTCTGGGAAGCATCGCCAAAGGCATTCCAAACGCTGTCGGGAAACTCAAGAATCTTGACACCGCCTGCAGCAAGACGCTGAAGGGCAGCACCGTTGTGATAAAAGTACTGGCTGAGGTTCCAGACATTTGCATGACCGGCAGAAATTTCGATTGACGCTTGCTGCTGCGGAGTCAGGCTGTTGAACTTCTCCAAATTGCACGCCAGTGAAAGACCAGCAGAGGGTTCATGAAATCCTGCGGTGTAGTAGAACTTCGTGATTTCTTGGAAGCCGGCTTTCTCGTCGGCCCAAGGCCCGATCCACTCAGTGCCGTCGATGGCACCAGATGACAGTGCTTGGTAGACTTCCGCGCCAGGCAAATTCTGAACTGAAGCTCCCATGTAACCGAGAGCTTTACCGCCGAGTCCGGGCATGCGGAACTTCAGGCCATTGAAATCCTCCGGACCGGTGATCTCGTTGCGGAACCAGCCTCCTGCCTGAGATCCCGTATTGCCAGCAAGAAACGACCTGAGGTTGAATATTTCGCCCAGTTCGTGATGTCGCTCTTTACCGCCACCGTGATAGTACCAATTGTTCTGCTCTGTAGCGGTCATCCCGAAGGGAACACCCGTAAAGAATGCAAAAGCTGGATGCTGACTGATAAAATAGTAGTCGGCAGCGTGGTACATATCGGCCTGTCCGGACGATACAGCATCGAACACTTCGAAAGCCCCGACAAGTTCTCCAGCAGCCTTGACTTCTATTTCAATGCCGCCATCGGATATTGCATTCACGTTGTCTGCAACCTTCTGAGCTGCATCGAACACGCCGGCCAATCCACGACCCCACGAAGTGACCATTGTAAGCTTGACCTTGCCTTGTGCAACTGCGGGCGCAGCCAATGCCGCGGCTGTCCCGCCGATCGCGGAAGCTTTTAGGAATGAACGTCGATCCATCTGAAAATACCTCCTAGTTTGTGCCCAGCCGTGACTCGACCAGGAATCTCTGACTATTGCCAAGTAATTACACTGGAATTCTGCAAAACACAACTAGATTGAGACAGGGCACAGCAGGGCAATTGTTTTAGGCTCAATTCGCGAAGCGCAGGCATGTCCTGACGCTGGCGGCTGCGAGGCAGGCTCTTGGCGATGGATGCCTGCCGAGCGCGACGAGATGGACCACCTCAGATAGCTGTCGAGATGCTTGGTGGCGATGCCGCGGAAGCGCCGCAGGAAGCCCTTGATCTGGCTGTGGCGGCTGGTGGCCGTCTGGATGTGCACGGCCCCGCACACCCACTTGCATGAAGGATGCCGAGCGCGGCAAAGGCCAGCCACCGCTCCTTGCGGTGCGGTGCGGCCCGGACAGCGCCGGCCGGTGGATAGCTATAACTGTAGATGTCTTTCGAAAGCGGTCTTGGTACCCGCAGACACCGCATCAGGCAGGTTCGGGACAGAATTCGACCCCCTTGCCGCGGCAAGGCAGCGCCTAGCAGTGGTTCCCGTCCCGGTGCGGTCGCGCTAGGATATGCCGTTGCGATGTCGACCTGACGATCCGGGTTCTCCTCCTCGGCCAGTAGCATTCGCTGTCGGACCGGGGACTCGAGCGGCGCTGACGGTGCGCCTCGACTTCATGCTGTCCGTCGGCCAGTCGGTGATCGAGCGAAGGCCCGCCCGGCCCACGATCAGCCTGTATTCAGAGACCCCTAGGGAACCTCTGATTTGGAGGGTTTTTCTGGTTATGGCTGCGGAAACCGCCCTTCCCGGCTGCACCGGTCGGTTTTCGGCGGTCCGGAAGCCGCAAATGCGCGTTTTCGGGGCGAAACCGCCGCCGGTTCAGCCCCCGCAGGGCCGGTCCGGCAAATTCCGGACACACTTCTCCCCGGTCATGACAGGTGCGGCTAATCATCAGATTCGAGAAGCCCAAAAACGGCGCAAGCCGCTACACGTACCTCTCCAGACCCCGATACCGAGCCATGTCGCAGCCGAACACCCGCTTGGCCAGGTGATCCCTGATCTCCCGAACAGAAGGTGCGCCAGTCCGCGGCGCTCCAGCCGGTGGCGGAAGTCGGGATCGTCGTCTCGTCCGGAACCTTCTCAAGCACCGCCCCGGCAAAGCGCCGGATGCTCTCCGCCTCGCAAGCCGGTCCTCCATCATCGGGTCGCTCAGGTTGCAGAACGGCTGAACGCAGTGAACGCGCAGCATCACCGACAGCGGATGCGGCTGTTGCCCCTTGCCGCCGCCCTTCGGACACGCCGGCGCAATGCGGGCTTCCAGACGCTCCCAGGGGATCAGGCCGTCCATCCGCTCCGGAAAGATCTCGCGGCGCTTCTTGCGCTTCTTGCGATCGCATTGGAGGCTGGCAAAGGTCAATTGCCGAAGGCGCTGCATGTCGTGATCCCCCAAACGAAAGGCGTGACGCGAAAACAACAGGCACGCACCGGATGCGCAATGCAACGCCCAAAAATCAGGCTGTATTCAGAGGTTCCCTAAGCAATTGAGATTTTATCTGTTTAATATTATCTTAAAAAAATATATATATATATATCAATATGTTAATAGTTTCTTTATGTTTTAATCGGACAGGATCGAGGGCATCGCATCTGTTTGGCTGACCAGCTAAGCTGATGCGGTTGGCCCTTCTCCAAAGCCTTTTGGGGCTAAAACCAACTACCAGTCCACTGTCGTAGTAAAAATGATCGGTCCGTATCCGTGACCTGTTTGCAGAACGATCACACCCTTCTTATTCGTATCGAACATACCTTTCCTCTCACTCATATTGAAATTGACGTGTTGCTCCAGCTGTTTCAAGGAAAATTCTTGGGAAAATTCTTCAGTGCCCTGCCATTCGGCGAGCTTTTTCACCCACATTACCGGATTCGAGTATGTAATTCTTCTGTTTGCGTTCTCACCGCGTTCTATCCTCACTGAAACATCTGAGTCCAAGTATTGGAAAATGTGTATGATGTAAGCTTCCTTTTGCTGCGACTCACTAGGTGTCCCAGTTATCTTAATCTCTCCGGTTTCCAGTCGTGTGACTTCGAGGCTAGGCAGGTCGTCTGGATTTGAGTTCAATGCTTTCGCGGCCGCAATGCTCTTCTCGACAGCATCTGTGTCGCTTCCGACGAGAAAGTCCCGACCCTGCACAATCATTTGCGGTGTATAAACCGACGGCTTGCCGTGTTCTCGTGCGTACCTCCGCTGTCTCATCGTGAATTCAGGTTGAGCCAGTGAGTCCTTCCAGCCCAAGTAGTCCCAATAGTCCACATGAAATGCCAGAGGAAGCGTGTCATTTCTGTGCTTGAGCTCGCCCCCTAGGAATTCGTCGGCCGGAGGGCAAGAAGAACATCCCATTGAGGTATACAACTCAACGATAATGGGACCGCGATCTTGAGGTTCCGCGAGCATGGGCTGTGGTAGCAGAACAAAAAACAGGGCGATTTGAACGGTAGATCTAAAGAACGACATCAAGATATACCCCTCTTCCGCTACCTATATGCTTTGGACAATTTTGCCCCGCAATACACATATTCGTTACAGTATCGTCGCAACGTTTGAAGACTTTGGTAAAAAAACAGTTAAGGTGGTCCTGTTCCACTATCTGGGAGAGGGACACACCTCGTCAAGCCCGGGCCAGCTCCATCGAAAATCTATGCTGCAAGAGCAAGTTTTCGAAGAACGTACTGAAGAACTCCTCCATTCTTTACATAGTCGAGTTCCATCTCGGTGTCGATGCGGCACTTGAGTTGAATCTCACGTGACAACCCGGTCGGTGACGCGATCACGCAAGTTACCAAGGCCAACGGCTTAGCCTCGCTGGCAAGCCCCTTTATCGAGATCGTCTCATCGCCGACAATTCCCAAGCTCTGGCGGCTGGCACCGTCAGTGAACTCAAATGGAAGCACGCCCATCCCGACGAGATTAGACCTGTGAATCCGCTCGAAGCTTTCGGCAACAACTGCCTTTACACCCAGCAGACTTGTTCCCTTCGCTGCCCAGTCTCGAGATGATCCGGCTCCGTACTGCTTGCCACCGAATACAACGAGTGGCACACCGCTACTCTTGTATTCCATCGCTGCCTCAAAAATCGAAGTCTGCCTGCCGTTCGGGGCGAGTGTATACCCCCCTTCTACGCCTTCAAGCATCTCATTTCGAATCCTTATGTTGGCAAATGTACCTCGCATCATGATCTCGTGGTTTCCACGTCTTGAGCCGTACGAATTAAACTGCCTTTGCGGCACTTGGCGCTCAACCAAGTATCCTCCCGCTGGAGACGAAGCACTAAACGAGCCTGCTGGCGAAATGTGATCTGTTGTCACCATATCACCAAGAACAGCTAATATTCTCGCGGATTTAATATCTTCCAGTTCCGCAGTATCAAGTGAAATACCATCGAAGTAGGGCGGGTTCTGAACGTAAGTCGAGGTCGACGGCCAATCGTATGTCATGCCCCCGGTTGTCTCGACAGAGCGCCATTTCTCGTCGCCGCGGAACACATCAGAGTATCTCTCCCTAAACGCCGTCCGGGTTACGGTTAGCTCAACTAGTTTGGCAATCTCTCCGCTGTCTGGCCAGATGTCGCGAAGAAAAACGTCATTGCCGTCGGGATCCTGTCCAACGGGTTCTTTTGTGAGGTCGACATTCATGTCGCCGGTCAGAGCGTAGGCTATTACCAGTGGAGGAGAAGCAAGATAGTTGGCCCGAACATCTGGACTTATGCGACCTTCAAAATTTCGATTTCCTGAAAGGACCGATGCAGCGATGATGCTGCCCTCTGCAATCGCTTTGGAAATTTCGTCCTGCAATGGACCGGAGTTTCCAATGCATGTCGTGCAACCGTACCCAACCAGATTGAATCCGATTGCGTCCAAATCTTCTTGAAGGCCTGCCGCCTCAAGGTATTGCGACACGACCTTCGATCCTGGCGCCAGCGACGTTTTCACCCAAGGTTTTCTGCTCAAGCCACGCGCACGTGCTTTCCGCGCGACAAGTCCAGCTCCGATCATCGCGTATGGATTGGATGTGTTCGTACATGATGTAATGGAGGCTATGACTACGGAACCGTCGCGCAGCTTGTAGCTCTCTCCTTCGACCGGCTGAGATCTTATAGCTTCCTTCCCCAAGCCAGCCGTCGTGCCGCGAATTTCAATCACCGCATTCTTGAATGCATTGGCCGCAGCACTTAGCGGCGTGTGGTCTTGCGGGCGCTTTGGGCCAGAAATCGCGGGAGTGACTTCCGACATGTCCAGTTCTATGGCAGCACTGTAGATTGGATTGTAGTCATCTGTGCGCCAGATGCGATTGGCCTTCGCATATGCCTCCACCAACGCGGTGAGGCTATCGTCTCGACCGGTTTGCCTCAGGTAGCGCAATGTTTCCCTATCTACCGGAAAGAACCCGCAGGTCGCACCGTATTCCGGTGCCATGTTGGCTATGGTTGCACGGTCAGCAAGCGAAAGATGATCGAGTCCTGGACCGCAAAACTCGACGAACTTGCCGACAACGTCCAGCTCTCTAAGCATTTTCACTATCTTCAAGACAAGGTCCGTGGCCGTCGTCCCTTCACTCAGGGTTCCGGAAAGCTTGAAGCCGACAACTTCCGGGATGAGCATTGAAACAGGTTGCCCAAGCATCGCGGCCTCCGCCTCAATGCCTCCGACCCCCCACCCCAAAACACCTAAACCATTGATCATAGTTGTATGGCTATCGGTTCCAACTAAAGTGTCGGGATAGGCTACATTCATCCCATCCGGATCGACATCTGACCAGATCGTTCGGCCCAGATACTCCAGGTTGACTTGATGGCAAATCCCGGTTCCGGGCGGCACGACCCGAAAATTATCGAATGCGCTCTGGCCCCACTTGAGAAACTGATATCTCTCGATATTCCGCTCGTATTCCCTGTCAACGTTGAACTGGAACGCCCTGGGGTTTCCGAATTCGTCTATCATCACAGAGTGATCGATCACGAGGTCAACTGGAATCAACGGGTTGATGCGGCGCGGGTCTCCTCCCAGTGTTTGAATGCCGTCTCGCATTGCAGCAAGGTCGACCAATGCCGGAACGCCAGTGAAATCCTGCATGAGAACTCTCGTCGGGCGGTACTCGATTTCACGGGGATTCCATCCGCCCTGATCGCACCATTCCGAAAATGCAACAATGTCTTCCCGTTTTGCGGAAGTCCCGTCCTCAAACCGCAACTGATTTTCCAGAACGACTGCCAGCACAGCGGGCAACCGTGAGAAATCGCCAAGCCCTGCCTTTTCGGCCGCGTCGATGGAGTAATAGAAATAGTTCTTGTCGCCGACCTTCAAGGCCGTCCGAACACCCCAAGAATTCGCACCAACAGAATTTACCATTCATTCCTCCTATCAAGGATTTGGATCGATGAACTATGGGATGTACCAAAGCGTAGGTCAAGAAAGCATCCTAGGTCCAACAGATTTTTGTTGGTAAATTGCCAAACCAATGCCGTTGCGAAAGTCGGGCGGCATCGAGTTCGGCGATTGCTTGTCGGCAGCTTCCGCCCTGACCGCGTTCGCGCAATTGGCGGCAGGTCTGTGATAAGAACATGTCAAAACCGCTCTGCTCGGCATGGTCCGTATCGCCGTCACGCTGTCGCAAGCCGATGGCGAATGGGAAAATTGAAAGGCGATTGCCCTGCCCTTAATCTAGCTCGCTGGAAATTGTGCGGATTATATGCCACAATCGCGTTTCTTGCTGATTAGCATCGGATATGTGTCTTGGAAATTCACGCCAATAGCATCTCCTGCAAACGGGGAGAATTTGTCGTGCTTTCAGGGTTGTCATTCGTGCTTAAGCCCGGTGACTGCCTTTCCATAAAGGGACCAAACGGCGTAGGAAAGACTACGTTGATTAGAACCCTTGCTGGATTAAGCAGCATTGCCGAGGGAACGCTAGCCATCCCCGAAGAAGAAATCGCGTATGTAGGGCATTTGGACGCCGTCAATCCCCATCTGACTGTGAACGAGAATCTGATGTTTTGGAAACATATGCTGGGGACAGCCCTAGACCAAGAAACAATTCAGGAATTCGGGCTTCTAGGACTTGGAGATCGCCCCGCCGAAAAATTGTCTTCCGGGCAGATGCGACGACTGTCAATTGCGGCGGCTGTTGCTTCCAATCGAAGAATTTTGCTTTTGGATGAGCCGTTCACCTCGCTCGACAGCGAGTTTTCTTCTGTCCTTCAGCAGAAACTAGCCCGTCACGTTGCCGACGGTGCAATCGTCGTGATGTCACAACATTCCGGGCCGTTGGTTTCGGGTGCGATCGAGATGGATCTAACACCCTACCGGTGCCAGCGTTTCGTGGACGGCGAGGCATTTGGAGAACGCAAAAATTGAAGGGCTTGCTTGTCAAGGAATTCAAGCTTACGATTCGCTCGAAAAGCGGGTTTGGCCTGGCTCTGGCGTTTTACGGTGCCTTCTCAATTCTGGTTCCGTTCGGAATGGAAACCCGCCTCTCCGCCCTCCAGTCACCAGCCCCAGCGATCCTCTGGCTTGGTGCGGTGCTTTCTGTCTTGCTTTCTTTGGATCGAATTTTCCAGCAGGATTTAGTGGACGGCTCGCTGGAGCGGCTAGCGACGACTCCGACCCCTCTTGAAGCTGTCGTCGTGGCGAAGATGATCGCGAACTGGGTCACAGCCGGATTACCGCTTTGCGCCCTCGCCGTGTTTTTGGGCTTGCTTTTTGGACTACCGCTTGATGAGCGGATTTGGATTTGCGTCAGCTTGGTCGCGGGAACTCCTGCTTTGAGCGCTGTGGGAACGTTCGGTGCTTCCCTCTCGCTAGGGCAAGGGCGAGGAGGCTTGTTGCTGCCTGTGGTCGTCATTCCGCTCTGCGTTCCGACACTAATTCTCGGCACACTAGTTGTGAACCGAGCCGCGCAGGGTCTGGCAATACAGACTGTATTCCTTATAGAGATTTCCATATCGCTGGCGTCGTTCGCATTGATGCCGTTCGCTTCCGCGTATGCCGTTCGCACAAACTTAGAATACTCATGAGCAATGTCTGACAAAGTTTGTTTTTGGTGCAGAACGTGGAGGGGGTGATGTCATTCTGGAAATTCGCCAACCCCAATCGATTCAACCGCTTGGTCGATCGACTAGTTCCCTACTGTACGGTGTTGGCGGTAATTCTTCTGGCCGTCGGCATCGCATGGGGCTTCTTCCTCACCCCTGATGATTACCGTCAGGGATCGACCGTGAAAATCATCTATTTGCATGTTCCCTCTGCAATGATGGCGATCAACATTTGGATCATGATGCTGGCTGCATCCTTGATCTGGCTTGTGCGCAGGCACAGGGTTTCATCATTGGCTGCGAAGGCGGCCGCGCCGGTAGGAGCATTCATGACAGCAATCGCCCTGATAACTGGAGCCATTTGGGGAAAAACCATGTGGGGGACATGGTGGGCTTGGGACCCACGCCTTGCGTCATTTCTAATTTTGTTCGCATTCTATCTCGCATACGTCGCGCTATGGACAACATACGAAGACAGAGAATCAGCTTCAGACCTCAGTGCAATGTTGTGTTTGGTAGGCTCGGTGTTCGCCCTGCTGTCGCGATACGCCGTGAACATCTGGAGCCAAGGTCTGCATCAACCAGCAACTCTCTCCCTGGACAAGGAAACCAATATTCACGATGTCTTCTACTTTCCCTTGCTGGCAAGCATCGCGGGTTTCGCGCTCGTGTCACTCACTATCGTGCTCGTTCGCACACGGACCGAAATTCGAAAACGCAAGATCGAAATCCTTCACTGCCAAGAACTGTCCCCATGATTCCTGACCTCGGCCAATACGCCTCTGAAGTGCTTGTTGCCTACGGCGCGACATTTTTCCTGCTTGCCGCAATCTCGGGATACTCTTTCTGGACATCGGAACGGACCAGGAAGCGCCTCGCGGATTTCAAGAATCGCCAAATGCATGAATAGGTCGTCCCTTTTCGCGGCGATGCCACTTGTTGCTTTTGCCGCGGTGGGCATATTGCTTTATGCTGGACTTAATCGCGATACAGATTTGGGTCTCCCGTCAAGCTTGATCGGGCAACCAGCGGCAACGCTGAACACTAGCCAATTCGGCCAATCCGTTCCGATCAATGACAAGGATCTGGCCCTCAATTCAGTCAAGCTCGTCAATTTTTGGGCTAGCTGGTGCGCCCCATGCAGGGTGGAACACCCAAACCTGATGGCACTCGCCGAGACCGGGATTCCAATCTTTGGAGTGAACTACAAGGACGATGAAAACAAGGCTATGCGTTTCCTTGCAGAACTCGGAAACCCGTTCCTGAAAGTCGGAGCTGATTCCAACGGTCGTGTGGCTATCAATTGGGGTGTGTACGGAGTGCCTGAAACATTTGTGGTGGACAGAGAGGGCATCGTTCGGCTCCGCGTCGCAGGCCCAATTACAAACAACATCCTAATAAAACAGGTTCTTCCTGCTATAAGAGCGGCGAGCGATGGCTGAATTTCAAGCTGGCCTTCCGCCAACAGGAGATCAAAAACTGCACGGTCCGGCTGCAGCAAGCGCGCAGACCAATCCCCTAGAACATCGTGAACTCCAGATTCGCAAGCCGGACGACTGGCATCTTCATCTGCGGGACGGCCATCTGATGGAGGCTGTGCTTCCGGCAACTGCACGGGTTTTCGCGCGCGCGCTTGTCATGCCAAACCTTGATCCTCCCGTGATAACAGGCCGTCAAGCTGCAACGTATCGCCAACGAATAGTCTCCGCCCTACCCCGCCATTTCATGTTCACGCCGTTGATGACGCTCTACTTGACCGAAGACACGGACCCGTTTGACGTGCGGAAAGCAATAGAACACGGCATTGTCACTGCGGTCAAGCTTTACCCCGCCGATTCTACGACTAACTCACAGCGAGGTGTGCGCAATTTTGACACGATTCGTGGTGTTGTAGATGTTCTGAGCGAATTTGGCGTGCCACTTTGCATACATGGAGAGGTCGCAGATTTTGCGATTGACGTTTTCGATCGAGAGGCCGTGTTCATCGAACGCGTTTTGGAGCCGATTCAGCGCAGCGCCCCAGAACTCAAAATCGTTTTAGAACACGTCACGACCAAGGAAGGTGTTGATTACGTATTGGCCAACGGTGCCAGCACTGCGGCCACGATCACAGCCCACCATTTGCTCATCAACAGGAATCACATACTCGCGGGCGGATTGCGGCCGCACTATTACTGTCTCCCGGTAGCAAAGCGAGAGCGACATCGAATCGAATTGATAAAGGCAGCCACTAGCGGAGGCAGTAGCTTTTTTCTGGGAACCGACAGCGCACCGCACTTTGACCGGAAAAAGGAAGCAATTTGTGGCTGCGCAGGAATTTTCTCTGCACCAAACGCGTTGTCGTGCGTTGCTCAAGTCTTCGACGATATTGGTGCGTTGAAGCATCTGGAATCTTTTGTATCGATCAACGGCGCAAAATTCTACGGCTTGGATGCAAATCAAGATTCCATTCGGCTTGAATGGCAGGAGGAGCCAATTGAATTGTCTCAACCAATTTCCTATGGAACGGACAAGGTCACTGTGTTCAATCCCGGTATCGATCTGCATTGGAAGGTTTGCAGTGCGGTGGAGGCTTAATGATGGCGGCGTCTTGCATTTCAGAATCGGAGAAAACCGCCGTTCGAACGGCCGAATTGCTGTTGGAAGTCGATGCCGTGCACTTCATGAAGGAGACCCCCTTTGTCTTGGCGTCCGGCCTGCTTTCACCGGTATACATTGACTGCCGCAAGATCATCTCGTTTCCAGCCGCGCGATCTGAAATTGCACACTTTCTTGCAGGATCGATTCGTTCAATTAGCAGCCGCATACCCATCGACAACCTTGTTGGAGGCGAAACCGCGGGTATCCCATTTGCCGCACTTGCGGCTGAACGGTTGAATCTCCCAATGTGTTACGTTCGGAAGAAACCAAAGGGATATGGTCAAAACGCGAGAATCGAAGGTAACTTGGCTCCAGGAGACCGGGCCCTTCTAGTTGAGGACCTTGCCACGGACGGTGGAACAAAGATCGGGTTCGTTAATGCAATTCGCGAAACCGGTGCTAGCTGCAACCATGCGGCAGTTGTCTTCTATTATGGGATATTCCCCGAAGCAGAGGCCCTGCTCGCTGAAAACGACATATCGCTGCATTACCTTTGCAACTGGTTCCAAATGGTTGAATTGGCAGAATGTATGGGAAAGCTGACGCCTCGTGCAATCGATGGAGTTCGCAACTTCCTGCAAAATCCAAGGAGATGGCAGTCAGATCGCTCGAGCTAGGTCGTGTACTCATTGATTTTGATCCAGAGACGGATGCAGGCAAGGGCGATTGCGGCGAGGAAGTTTCTTGCGAGCTTGTGATGGCGGGTCGCGATGCCTCGGAAGTGCTTGAGCTTGTTGAAGAAACGTTCGACGAGGTTGCGTTGGCGGTAGAGGTGATGGGATACCGAGCGCCGCTCCCGGCGATCCCGTTGGGTCGGGATGTGGGGGCAAGAGCCATGGTCGGCGACGGTGTCCCGGGCCGGCTCAAGGCCGTCAAGGAGGGCCGGCACGGCAGCCTTGTCGGAGGCTTGGCCCGGGGTGAGCGCGAAGCGGCGCGGCAGGCCAAGGCCGTCGACGACGACGTGGATTTTGGTGCTCAGCCCGCCTCGCGAGCGTCCGATGGCGTGGTCCGGACCCCCTTTTTTCCGCCCGCGGCGTGCTGGTGGACGCGCACCACCGAGGAGTCGAGGAGATGAAGAGACCCCGGCGAGCCCGTCGCCAGCGCCCCGAACAGGCGCTCCCGCACCCCTTGCCTGGCCCAGCGGTTGTAGACTGTCACATGCGGCCCGCAGCGTTCCGGAAGGTCGCGCCACGGCGTGCCGGTGCGCAGGATGTGAAAGATCCCGCTGATCGCCCGCCGGTCGTCGACCCGCGGAACGCCCCGCGGCTTGTCAGGCGGCAACGGCGAGATGATCGCCCATTCCGCATCCGTCAGATCGTGCCGGCCCTGCATCCTCAAGCTCCCGCTGTTGGAAGCTTGAATCACATCAGCGCCGAAAAGAAAATCCCTTTTCCTTTATGAGTACAGGACCTAATCCCGCACCGCTCCCAAGAGAAGCCGGGATCTCATTTAACCATCCGACCACACCTTATCATGCATGGTTCAAGTTGCTGGTTCGAGTGGAATGCAGACGCGGTGGATATCCGATTCGCATGCCCCTACTGGAGAGAAGATGTAGCTTGTGCTCGACACCCTGCTACATCATGTGGTATCGAATCCGAGGTGGCAGAACGCCAACCGTGATGTCCACGGGCTTTCGGCCAGATTTTGGGCAGCATACCAACAGGTTGTCCACAGAAACATACAAATTGCAGTGTTGAAGAAGAATCTACAGAACACTCACGAGTTCTGGAGGAGTGACCAATGGAGAATGTGACGCCAATTAGACAGGCCGATGCCGCGCCTTCCAAAACAAGCGAGCAGGCGTCTCGTCCCCAAAACATCGAGGCCGAGCAGGCCCTACTAGGAATTCTTCTTGTAGACCCGACCGCCTTCGGGAAAATCTCCGAGATCATCAAGGCAACGCACTTCTTCGACCCAGTCCACGGCTATGTTTTCAATTTAATCGCGCAAAAGGCCAACAGCGACCGGATCGCAACACCAATCACACTCGCTCCGGCCATTCAAGATCATCCAGGCATCGCGGAGCTTGGCGGCAAGGAGTATCTAGTCAGGTTGGCAAATGCTGCCATCTCGATTCACGCCTGCCAAGACTACGCGGAGCAAATTCGCGACCTTTCAATGCGGCGGGAGCTTATGGATTTGGGACATCAAGTCGTCCAAGAATCCAGAACTGTTGACCCATCCCGGTCGACAGTGGACTTGATCGCCGAAACTGAGCGAAAACTTTATGATCTCGGCGAAAACGGCAAGATGGACAGCGAGTTTGCGGAGTTTGTCACGGCACTTCACGGTGCCGTCAGCATTGCAAAGCGAGCAGCGACGAGCAAACGGAAAATTGCCGGGCAATCGACTGGCCTCGGGGGTCTTGACCGAATGACAGGAGGCTTGCACGAATCTGACCTGATCATCCTGGCCGGGCGGCCGGCAATGGGCAAGACAGCGTTGGCCACCAATATTGCCTTTCACATTGCCAGTACATTCCGCAAGGCGGGCACGGGCCCGGACGGAACGCTTCTCGCGCAATTGGGCGGAATCGTCGGATTCTTTTCGCTGGAGATGTCATCGACACAACTTGCTCAAAGATTGCTATCGGAATCTTCAGGGATATCTTCGATCAAAATCCGCAACAACGAAATCGATGGCCATGATTTCGACAAATACTGCCAAGCGGCCCGAGCCTTGAGCCACATCCCCTTATATATTGACGATACGCCAGCATTGACAATTGCTCAGATCGGGAGTCGAGCCAGACGCCAGAAACGGAAACTCGGCCTCGATGTTCTAATTGTTGATTACCTGCAGTTAATTCGCCCCAGAACGCAACACAACAACAGGGTAAATGAGGTGGCTGAGGTAACACAGGGACTCAAGGCGATCGCGAAGGAGTTGAATATTCCCGTTATCGCGATTTCGCAGTTGTCCCGTAATGTCGATTGGCGAGATGACAAACGGCCCGTACTGTCAGACCTGCGGGATTCCGGATCGATTGAGCAAGATGCAGACATTGTAATGTTCGTGTTCAGGGAGGAATACTACTTGCTCAAGAAAAAACCCGATGAAAGCGATGAAAAAGAGATACAGAAGTGGCAATCCAAGATGGACAAGGCAGCTGGTACCGCAGAAATCATCATTGACAAGCACCGAAATGGAGCGACCGGAAGCGTCCATCTTGCGTTCCACGATGAAATCACGAAGTTCAGCGATCTAAACGACAGTCATGCAGGCGGCTCGGTTAACCGCTACTGACTTTTCAAGCTGCGAGAATTTCCCGTTGCCTAGAGATATTCCAGATGAGGCCATAACAATCGGGCGGGTTGGAATTTCATCAGCAGGTGGCAGAAGGTATTAGGACATTGCGGGCCAAATTGACCGTCGATCTAAGCGCAATCGCCACAAACTGGCGTGCGCTTGATACGATTTCGGGGCCAAGTGTGGAAACTGCCGCGGTTGTGAAGGCAGACGCTTATGGACTAGGTTGCTGTGAGGTTGCGCATGCATTGCATGAGGCTGGCACAAGAAATTTCTTCGTCGCAATTCTGGAGGAAGGCATCGAACTGAGGAAGGCTCTTGGCTCTAACGCAAGCATCTACGTACTCGCTGGACACTTGAGGGGAGAGACATCGGCATTTCTCCAGTATTCGCTTTCGCCGGTATTGAATTCCATCGACCAGTTCAAGAGGCACTTCGAGGCCGCCCCGAATTATCCATTCGCGGTCCAAGTGGATTCGGGAATGAACCGGCTTGGCATGGAGATCGACGAATTTCAATCAGTGCAGGACGCAGCAGTCGCCGCCGGGGTCGAATTCGTGATGAGCCATCTTGCCTGCTCCGATCAACCTGGTCACTGGCAGAACCGCGAGCAACTGAAAGCTTTCACGAACGCAACCGAGGGCCTTGGATTGCGGCTTTCACTTGCCGCGACGGGTGGTATTTTGCTTGGCAGCGACTATCATTTTGACATGTGCCGTCCAGGCATTGGACTTTATGGTGGACTTCCATTCAGGAACGCGCGCCCGGTCGTGAATCTTAACCTTCCGGTAATTCAGGTTCGCGAGGTGCGCGAACACGAGTGCGTGGGATACGGCGCGACTTGGCAAGCCACGCAACCATCCAGAATCGCGACTGTGTCGAGCGGCTACCATGACGGAATCTTTCGTTCGCTGAGTGGAAACTGTGCGCTTTATGCTGACGGGGTTGCCTGCCGCATGGCTGGAAGGGTGTCGATGGACTCCTTAACGGTGGACGTCACACACCTAGCGCAGGTTCCTGAGTCGTTTCAGCTTCTTGGACCGGACCAGTCAATCAACGATCTCGCCGAACGTGCTTCAACAATTTGCAATGAAGTATTGACAAGCTTAGGAAATCGCTACAGCAGAACATACATTGACGCCCAGCATGACAACTAACGGCAACGGAAAGCAACTTGATCAATTTTCTGTCTGGGATTGGCCGATGGTCCATCGCGAACTTCGCCCTTATCGGTAGATTCTCCAGATTCGTCGGCGAGATTCTTTACCACATCGCACGTCCTCCTTACTATGGCCGGGAATTTCTCGGAGCTCTTGTCTCGGTTGGTTATTTCAGTCTTCCAGTCATAGGGTTGACGGCGTTATTCACGGGAGGTGCGCTCGCGCTTCAAATCCACGCAAGTGGCGCAAGGTTTAACATCGAATCAGTCGTCCCAACGATCGTGGCGATAGGAATGGTTCGTGAACTTGGACCGGTCCTGTGCGGCTTGATGGTTGCAGGCCGGGTCTCGTCCTCCATCGCAGCCGAGATCGCCACGATGAAGGTGACTGAGCAACTCGACGCGTTGGTCACACTATCAACTCACCCAATGAAGTACCTGATTGCACCGAGAGTGACAGCTGCAACGCTCGTAATGCCCTTGTTGGCTGGGATAGGCGACATCATCGGCATTTTGGGCGGCTATCTCGTGGGAACTTCGCGCCTAGGTTTCGGATCTAACCAATACTTGCTTGGCTCACTCCGCCATCTTGATACGATGGACATCATGTCCGGCCTTTTCAAAGCGGCGTTATTCGGATTCATTATTGCCGTGATCGGCTGCTACAATGGAGTTTTCGCAAGATACGGTGCGAAAGGAGTCGGACAAGCCACCACGAACGCCGTAACCGCAAGCTCTGCCCTTATCATCGCCTCCAACTTCTTGCTAACCGAAGCGTTTTTTGGCACTTGACCAGATAGTTTGGACCAGCATTTGATGAAAAAAGTGCATTGTCGCAAAGCTAAAGCGTCACATTTTCAGGTATCCAGCACCAGACATCGCTTGCCATTGTCTGCCAATTTCGTGGATTCATTCCAGTGAATAATCCCATAATCGAGCTGACGGGGGTGGGCAAGTCCTTTGGAGACAATCAGGTATTGCGTGACATCACGCTAGACATCCAGACCGGCGAGAGCCTTGCCATTATCGGAGGGTCTGGGGCGGGCAAGTCAGTTTTGCTGAAGTGCATTTTGGGTTTGCTTACACCCGATAGCGGTGAAATTCACTTTCGCGGGAAAGAAATTGCGGTTTCCGGCCAAGGGCCCAACATGCGGTGCATAGGGATGCTTTTTCAGGGCGGTGCCCTCTTTGACTCACTAACTGTCTGGCAGAATGTTGCGTTTCAACTTCTTCGAGGTCCAAGACAGACTTCCGAAGCTGAGGCTAGAAAAATTGCTCTCCAGAAGCTAGCCAGAGTCGGCTTGGATCCTGCAGTGGCCGATCAGTTCCCGGCAGACCTTTCTGGCGGGATGAAAAAGCGTGCGGGTCTTGCACGTGCGCTCGTCGGCAACCCGGAAATAATCTTTTTTGACGAGCCCACGTCCGGGCTCGACCCGATTCGCGCCACGATCATCAACGATCTCATACGCGGGATCGTCGATGAGCTCGGCGTAACTTCCATCACCATAACCCACGATATGGCGAGCGTACGAACGGTTGCCGATCGCGTGGCAATGCTGCACGGCGGCATTATCCAGTGGGCCGGGTCAGTCGTCGAAATGGACACAAGCAAGAACCAACATCTCAGGCAGTTCGTAAGCGGCGGGACGGCGCGCCCATCCCTGCAACGGCGTGACATGCCGCAACCGTGATTCCATTCCAAGCAACGTGCTTGATGCAAAGGGCAAACAAAGCGATGGCGAAACGTGGCAGCGCGTTTGTATGTGCAGAATGCGGTGCGAAACACTCAAAGTGGTCTGGCCGATGCGACGAGTGCGGCGTTTGGAACGCTGTGGCAGACCGCTCGGCCATTTCACCCGGCCCTTCTTCCGTCTTGCTGGGCGACCGGAAAGGCGCGAAGATCGTTCTCGACGGACTGTCTACGCCATCGCTTGAGCCCGAACGCACCAAAACCAACGTAGCAGAGCTCGACCGTGTTCTAGGCGGCGGTCTAGTGCGGGCCTCCGCCGTGCTAGTCGGAGGTGCTCCGGGAATAGGAAAGTCAACGCTTCTGCTCCAGATGGCCGCAAGCATTTCCGTTGGTGGAAAGTCCACGCTTTACTTTTCTGGAGAGGAGGCAGTGAGCCAAATTCAAATGCGCGCGGCCCGGCTCCACATTTCGGACATGAACGTGGGCCTCGCCGCCGCAACCGAACTGAGCGACATTCTTACCACCTTATACACAGAAAAACCTAATGTCGCGATAATTGACTCCATCCAGACGATGTGGGCAAATACAGTTGAAACCGCGCCTGGAAGCATGTCCCAAGTCCGTTCCGTGGCGTACGAACTGATCCGTTTTGCAAAGCAACATGGCACAGCCTTATTTCTGGTGGGCCACGTCACCAAGGACGGGCAAATAGCCGGGCCGCGGGTTGTGGAGCACATGGTTGACACCGTTCTCTATTTTGAGGGCGAAAAGTCCCACCAGTTCAGGCTTTTGCGCACTGTCAAGAACCGGTTTGGCCCAGCGGACGAAATTGGAGTGTTCGAAATGACCGGCAACGGTCTGGCCAGCGTCACAAATCCGTCGGAGCTATTTTTGACGGAACGGGGCGAGACAGTGCCAGGGTCGGTCGTGTTCGCAGGAATAGAGGGGTCCAGACCTCTTCTGGTGGAAATCCAAGCCTTGGTTGCCCAGTCCGTGTTCGCTAGTCCACGCAGAGCCGTTGTGGGATGGGATGCAGGACGCTTGGCGATGATCCTTGCCGTGCTTGACGCGAGGTGCGGGATCAGTTTTCTTGGTCAAGATGTATATCTCAACGTGGTCGGAGGCATCAGTGTTTCAGAGCCGGCGGCAGATCTCGCCGTGGCGGGGGCACTTGTCACGGCTCGGGAGGCACGGCCGGCACTTGCAAACAGCGTTGTATTTGGGGAAATCGGGCTGTCTGGATCCCTGCGTCCGGTTCCTCAGCCCGAATTGCGCTTGAGGGAAGCCGCGAAGTTAGGATTTACTAGGGCATTGACACCGCGCGGCAGAAAGCGATTGAGGCCCGACAGGATTCAGGGCGTCACATTCTCAAGTATTCAGGACTTTGTTTCGGAGGTCTCCGGCCACGAGCAATGAATAAAGATAGCAGTTGCCTATGGAAATTTTCACAATTTTTGACCTTGTTGCACTAGTCCTTGTCACCCTCTCCGCAATGCTTGCATACTCGCGAGGCTTGTTGCGCGAAGCTATGTCGATTGTAGGGTGGATCGTTTCAGCCGTTATCGCTTATTCGTTCATTCCGGTCGCGCTGCCTTACGTTGAGAATCTTCCCTATCTTGGAGACATTCTGCAAGGAAATTGCGAACTTTCTGTCATCACAGCATTCGCCGTCCTATTCGCAATCTCCCTTATCGCAGTCGGGCTGATCACATCCGCACTTGTTCGATCTGCTAAAATACCAGCTGTAACTGCCGTGAATCAAGGGCTTGGATTTTTATTTGGAGTTTTTCGCGGTATACTTCTCCTAATAATCGCGCTCATAATGAATGACACCATCCTTCCGCAGGGGCCGATTTACGAGGGGATAATGCAGTCTCAATCCGCCAGAATTTTCGAAAGTTCCAAGAATTTGGTGCAGGGACCAATTGCAGAAGGTGCAAAAAACAGTCTCATTGCGGCGTTCGAGAATGTAATGGAGATTTGCAAGTTGGATGCGCAAGCAAACATCGAAACATGATATCTGGTGTCCCGCACGACAATTCGGCAGGAAATTGGCTGGGCAGCGCTTTGGTCTTGTGGCCGCTGCGCAATCTCACTTGCCCTTCCACAAACTGCTGGTCCCGACGGATCGAGTCGTTTCCGGGGAATTCGACAATCCGAGCAATGAAGCAGTGTGCTCATGAGGATCCTGTTCAGGTTCGCTGGTTCTCGTGGATGAGCGATTGCGTTGAAAAACACGGTTAGTCTCGTTACCGGTGCCTCCCGCGGATTTGGCGCTGCAGTTGCCGAAACGCTTGCCGATGCCGGATCGCATGTCGTTGCTCTTGCACGATCTGCCGGTGCGCTTGAAGAACTCTATGACAGGATTGAGGCAAACCAAGGATCCTCCAGTCTCGCCGTGTTGGACATAGCCGACGACAACGCAGTTCGAAACCTGTGCCGCAAAACGTACGAGCGGTGGGGAAGGATCGATTATCTTGTGCACTCTGCAGTTTTCGCTGCCCAACTATCTCCTGTACCCCAGTCAGACGAGTGCACCTTGCAGCGAGCGATGAAGGTGAACCTCCTTGCTACTTTACGCCTGATCGCACACGTGGAGCCATTGCTGAGAAGATCCGATAACGGAACCGCCATTTTTTTTGAAGACGAAAATGCGGAAAAAAAGTTTTTTGGCGTCTACGGCAGCACTAAGGCAGCCCAGATATCACTTGCAAAAAGCTGGCAGCGCGAAACCGAATTCACTGACATTTCTGTTATCGTGTTTAGGCCGAAGCCGATGGCGACGGCTACTAGAGCCACATTCTTTCCCGGCGAAAACCCGGAATCGCTTGCAGACCCGATGGACGAGGCACGAAGACTCTGCAAACAGTTATTCAAACCAGTTTGCACACCATTTTGATTCTTGGGGCTGCCCATCATGCGAATCTTCTCTGCACTGGCCTGAATTCCCTGCGCACTCGGTTGACCTGATACAAGCAAAGCCGAGGCCATCATTCCGGTACTGCCGGACGCTAACAGGCTAGTCATGCAGCTACCGAGGCCCTATGCAACCAAGAGTGCTATCTGCACCGTCCTGCTGTCATTATTGTTGAGTCCTGAACTGGAACATTGAGCGATCGTTTGTGCTGTAACGGCGGACTTGGCGCAGGATTGCCCTATTCGCTGACCCAAGCAGTACATATCGGCAAGACTTGTTATGAAATGCGCCCTTCTGGCCCTAGGAAACCTCTGATTTGGGGAGTTTTCTGGTTTTTGCTGCGGAAACTGCCTTCCCGGCTGCGCCGGTCAGTTTTCGGCAGGGCGGAAGCCGCAAATGCGCGTTTTCGGGGCTGAACCGTCGCCGGTCCTCCATCGCCGGATCGCTCAGATTGCAGAACAGCTGAACGCAGTGCGCGCGCAACATCACCGGCAGCGGATGCGGCTGTCGCCCCTTGCCGCCGCCCTTCGGACACGTCGGCGCAATGCGGGCTTCCAGTCGTGTCCAGAGGATCGGGCCGTCCATCCGCTCCGGAAAGATATCGCGGCGCTTCTTGCGGTCGCATTCGAGGCTGGCGAAGGTCAATTGCCGAAGGCGCTGCATGTCGTCATCCCCCGAGAAAAGGCGTGGTGCAAAATGGCAGGGACGCCCCGAATGTACAATGCCACGCCCAAAATCAGGCTGTATTCAGAGGTTCCCTAGATCTGTCGCGCTTGGATGTTTCGGAGGCTGTTCTGACGTTGGCCAAGGGAGACCCCGATGGATTTCTTCGCGACGGTGATAGTCGCGCACGTGGCATCGGACACCCAGCGAAAGGTGAACGCCCTGATGGATTGACAGCGTCTGTCGGCGGCTTTCGGCTCGCTGCGCTCGTGCCCGGGATGTACGAGGGAAAGGTGTCAAGCTTCCCGACCTTGGTGGTCGGCTGCAGGCCTGATGCCGCATCGCTGGTGACAGTTAAGCTTTCCAGCAACCTGCCTTTGTCGAGAGGTTTGTCAACATCGTCGGCCTGTACCTCAACTCATCGAACCGCACCGTGATGCTGTTGATCGATGAGCAGATCTAGCCCTAAGCACTTGACTGCACCTAGCCTAGCCTGCCGCCGAAGAAGAGCACGGTGCCATCATGACACATAATTGCAAGCGCACCGCCACCAAGGCGCGTCCCTTCATCTAGTGAATTGATTCCAAAGCTGAAACCCTCTTTTTCCTGCGGCGATGATGTTACACTTACAACTTTGCCAAGGTCTGCAGTCCGGGAGAATGGCCGCGCCATGGTGGCGGTGCGCTGGCCGATGACCGTGCCGGCGGGAAGGTTCAAGGCAGACAGCTGTGCCGTTGCGCCTGTGATCCTGAGTCATAACGGCGCGGCCTCTTCAAGGACAAGCCGGGTCGGGCGCGGTCGAGCGCCTGGATCCGTGACTTCCCGTCGATCGGCAGCGCTTTTCTGCATGAAGCATTCCCGCCAACGCCAGACGCATTGCTTCAATCCGCCGGTCTCGCGTCCGCCACGCATGCTTCTGCGGCCGGTTCCTGTCTGTGACAATCTCCTGCAAGCACTGGCGATCACTCGATGAGAGCATAACTGAACCCCCGGTCGCATGCCCGCCACCCTCCATCGCTTCCATCGCGAACGCATCAGGCTGGAACCATATGATAAATACAATCCACTAGGTAGTCGACCCTAGGAAGATCATCGCTGCAAGAAAGCGGGGATGCCAAAGCTTGGAATCAATCTGCGGGTGAGGGTCCCGCCAAATCGAAGCGCTAACATGTTACTTATCCAGACTTCATCACGGTTTTAAGTATAGGCTCAATTCTCGAATTGTAGGCTGGCTTGGCGATGGCCGCTTGACGAGCGCGAAGACCTCATCGGCCTTGACAACCCCGGCAAGCCGATCCGGTGCCTGCCGAACCGCCGCCAAGAAGCGGTGGTGTCAGCGAAGTGCCGCGCTCGGCGCAATCCCGCAGCACGCTTCAGCCTGGACAGTGCTGTGCGTGCACCGAATGTCCAGGCGCAGGCCTTGGCACCGACAGCGGTGAAGACTATGCGCCTTGCCTCAGGACACCGGGCCGCCGTCAGCTCATCGATATTCGAAAACCAGTCCCGAAATCGCACCCAATCCATCTGCCTAACCCCCATTCCAGCGCAAATCGGGAGTCAGCCCATCAGCATGCCCACGAATTGAAAATTGAGCTTAAGTATAAGGATTTCGATCGGACTGCGAGCGCATTATGATCCGAATCGGAGTGCCGGCAAAGTCGAATTGTTCGCGCAGCCCGTTCACCAAATACCTTGAGTAGCTAGCTGGCAACTTCTGGGGATGCGAGCACATCACCACGAAACTCGGCGGCCGCGTCTTGATTTGGGTGATATAGCGGAGCCGGATTCGCTGCCCACCAAGTGCCGGGGGCGGATGCGCTTCGACCATCGATTTGAGCCATTCGTTTAGTAACGACGTTGCGATACGCCGACTCCAAGTTTCCCTGATGAAAAGCACGCTTTCGTGGAGATTTTCAATCCCATCTCCTGTTTTCGCAGAAATAGGGACAAGCGGAGCACCGCGCAACTGCGGCAATCGAGATTCAAATACAGTTCGCATCGGTTCCAACACAGGCCCATTTGACGCCACTAAATCCCACTTGTTGACTGCAACGACCGTTGCGCGCCCTTCCCTGGCAGCTAAATCGGCGAGTCTAAGGTCTTGGGATTCAAATGGAATTTTGGCATCGACAACGACTATTACAACTTCTGCGAAGCGAACTGCACGAAGCCCGTCGGCTACCGAGAGCTTCTCGATTTTGGCTGTGACCTTCGATCGTCTGCGCATCCCAGCTGTGTCAAAGATCTTGACCTTTGTGCCGGACCAATCCCCAGAAATCGAAATCGCGTCTCGGGTAATACCCGACACTGGGCCGGTTATCAGGCGCTCCTGCCCAATGATACTGTTGATCAACGACGACTTGCCAGCGTTTGGGCGTCCAACGACGGCGATTCTGACTGGCTTGTTCGCATCATCAGGGTACAAGTCTTCATGCTCATGGCAATTCGGAATTTTGTCATGGCCAGCGCAACTACCGACATTAGAACTGCCTAAACTTTCGACGACATCCAAGATCGCCCGACACAAATCACCGACCCCTTCTCCATGTTCAGCTGACAATCCGATGGGGGCGCCAAGGCCAAGCTCGAACGCTTCGGTGAGACCGCTTGCAGGCGCCCGACCTTCCAGTTTATTCGCGACCAGAATGATTGGCTTTGCCTGGATTCTTAAAAAATCGGCGACCTCTCTGTCCAAGGGAAAGACGCCGTTTTTTGCGTCTATCAGAAAAATGCAGGCATCGGCTTGCACGAGAGCTCTTTCCGTCATCCGGCGAATCTCAAGTGCCAGTTCACCTTCGGGTTGTCGCTCTAAACCCGCTGTGTCAAGGAGCACAATCCGCGCATCTCCGATTCGCGCGTCGGCGTCTCTGAAGTCCCGTGTCACTCCAGGTTGATTATCGACAAGAGCAATCTTCTTCCCGACCAGCCGGTTGAAAAGAGTTGACTTTCCGACATTTGGTCGTCCGACAATGGCAAAACAAGCGGACATGCAGAACTATACTGGTCTAGCGGCCACGGCGAACGCGGTCATTGAAACGCCACCAAGTCTCCATTTTCAGTAACCAAATACAGCGTGCCGTTAACAATGACAGGCCTGGTTGCCGCCCCGCTTGGCAACGCGATCATCCCAAGCAGCTGACCAGAGTTGGGATCGAATTGTCGAATGAAGCCGTCGCTTGAAGCCACGAGCAAGCGACCACCGGCGAGCACTGGTCCGAAATTCGCAAACACAGCTTTCCTGCGGCGTGCACGCTCGTTCTTGTAGAACGGCAGCGGAGATCCCCAGATTCGTTTGCCAGTCTCAGCATCAAGCCGGACCAGTTCGCCGTTGTCCGATACCACAAACACGGATCGATCCGTGTGCCAGACCGGGGAGTACGATCCTTCCAGCGCTGTCCAGATTTTACTTCCGGAAACAATGTCGAACGCAGCAGTCATGCCCGACTGGTTAGCTGCATAGAGTATCCCGTCGGAGACAACCGGCGCACTTGAAATACCAATGAGTCTCGCCCTGGCGCTTGCGCTTCGAGCTCCTCCGATTAGCCTGCTCCAAAGCTTCGCTCCGGTCTGGATGTCTGCAGCGATTATCTCTCCAGATGGGAATGGGAGGAATACCGTGCTAGCAGACACCGCAGGCGTTGCCCCGCTCGCAACACTTGCGGTAGATGCAGTGCTTTCCCATCTTCTTCTAAGACGCCCGTTCATCACATCAACCGCCCAAGCGACGCTGTCTTGGGTGACGACGAATACAAGACCTTTGCTGACTGTTGGAGCGTATATCGCGGCTGATTCGAAATCTTGGACCCAGATTACCTCACCCAACTCCGGGTGAATCGCATGCAACTCTCCGAATGCAGTTGTGGCGAACAAGAGTCCCTCACCGTAGCTTAGGCCCCCTCCCGATGCATCGCCGCTTGTCTCAGATGAAGGCGTTAGGTCGATGGCCCAGACCAAAGTCCCATCACTTGTAAACGCACTGACCACCGATTGCGAATCCATTGTGAAAATCCAGCTGCCGGCAACGACAGGCGAAGCGGTTATGCGTTGTTTTCGTGTGTTCCCCGCACCGACCGGCACGGTCCAACGCCGCTGCAGGTTGCCCGCTAGACTTGGATGGGAGATGTTGTGGCCAGGATTTCCGTTGATGTGGGTCCAAGACGCATAGTCGGCGATAGCGGGAAGATCGACCAACGTCCGTTCATTCATGTCAGGCTTTATCCTGAAATAGGAAATGTTTGTTTCAAGTTCATCGGACACGAAGTCGACAGTTTTCGAAAGAGGAACCCGCACATCAATCCGAACACCTCCGAGGGGTTTGTCCTCGTTGCTACAGCTTGCGACAGCAAAAATGGCCACAGTCATTGGGATCAGTGGAGAGTTTCTCAATTTTGGAGACCTCGTTTAATTTTCCGACACAATCCTGGTGCGCGGGTCAATTATGTTCTGCTGAGACACTGTCCGAGAAAAATCGATCTTGATCCCGGAGGCATTGGCGAGTTGAAATATTCGTGTACGCAATGCTATGGGCGCTTCAGTGTCGTTGAACAGTTGCTGCAGCATTTCGGTGGCTTCGTCCATTCTGTTCAAGCGCACAAGCGCTATCGCTGTCTGCTCAAGGGCCAGTACCCGAAAAGGCCGCCCCGGAGCGGTCAATGGCTCAAGCCACGCGATCATGTCATCCGGCTCCATCGTTGGACCTTGCATTAAAAGCGATTTGAAGGCTGCAAGATCCCGGTAGGCTTTTGGAAGGGCATCCTGCTTGGCAATGGATTCAAGCTGCAACACCGCTTCGTCAATTCTGCCGGCGTCAAGCAACGCATCAGCGACCAGCATGCTGACAAGCGCAGCCCCCTCTGCGCTCGATATGTCCAGCGAAAGGAGCGATTCAGCACGGTCAGGCACATCGTCTATATCGAGGGACGCAAGAATTGAGTCACCCAATGCTTCCGCGGCCTTTTTTTTCTGGGTTGAGGTCCATTCGCGGTAGGAAGCACCAGCAACAATCAGAACGACTAGAAGCGCCCCAATCCAACCATATTTTCGAAAGAGCGCGAACAGACGTTCTCGCCGAACTTCTTGGGTCACCTCTTCGATGAATGACTCTGGATTGCTCATTTCGGTCCCTCACACGAATTCCGTTCTACTTATATGGATTAACCATGAAATTTCAAAGTGGAGATATGGCAGGGCAATCGTGTTTCAATTTTCCTTTTGCGGTGGCTTGTGGCAACTTGACGGTAGTGCGGTCTATGCCGAGCAAGGCGTCGTCGTTCCAGCCAGTGCGCTTCAGCCTGCCACGCATCCAGCACCTGGCGCATCTCTGCAAGGCTCTCCGGGACGCTGACAATCCTCGTCCAGTGCCACATCGAGCATCCCAGTGCAGCGCGTTTCCGCCGTCGCCCGGCCCTTGATTTCGCGAGTTGACGTGACTTCGCTCGACTTGTCGTTTCCCCGAACCTAGCCTAGGGCAAGCACGCCTGCGCCATGAAGGCAGACACTAGGGGCACCGGATTGCGCACCGCAGCGCCTCGAACAAGCGTCGTGGCTCGGAACCCGTACCCGAACTTCATGAAGCGGCGTAGAAACGGCTCCATACATCTCTGCATGTCAGCACATCCCTCGCCGCCGGAAACGGTGCAAGGGAGTGCAACGGCCAACATCTCGCGAGGTCGCGGCGCGTTGCTGTGCTTGTTAGGATATCAACTCCTTGAGCAGTCCTGCAGATGCCTGCCTCTGTGCTGTTGCCTGCGGGCACGTTGCGCTGGGGGGAACAGGAAAACCAAGACCGTTGCGAAAGCGGGCGTTTTCTGTGCATTTCGCCGTCCAGAGTTGGCTGAGCGTCTGGCGGTTGCCGATCGGTGACTGTGGTGCCTTTCGAACGCGGTCTTTCTGAGTTTTTAAGAAGCGATTGCCCTAGGAGACGATGGGTGTTCAGCCCCCGCTTCGTCTACAATCGCTCAGATTTTGCCAATTGACGGTTCCGAGCTACCGGCCTCAAGCACAGAACTTATTCTTGCGAGTCTGCCTTTGGGCTGATTTCAATCATCATGCCACCTCGACCTCCAACGGCAAGGTAAGTATCGGTCGGGAAATACTCGTCAGCTTTGCCAGGACATGTTGCCGTGCTTCGGCAACGGATGCGACGCTAATTCTTCTAGGATTGCGCTCATTTTCTGCTTTGCATGGGCGAAAACTTGAGCGCGCATTACAGTTTGGACACTTCCTGCCCTTAATCCGCAGCGATCTGCGGAAAGAAACTAAGCACTTCACATCGGGGTGCAATGTTGCATTGCAAAGCAGCATTCCACTTCGAGTCGCCTACAAGCGACTGCAAGTAGGATCTGTTCTGCGTCTGCCTGTTGCCCATACTGCAATGAAATGGTTATTCTTCCTTTAGCAGACCTGACACGTGCGAGCATCTGTGCAGAATCTGATTTTATTGCCAAAGAGATGCGCGATTTTGCAAATTGGACCGTGACTGCTGCAAAAACAATTGGAGAGCGATAATGAAGGTTGAGAATGTCGCCGAAGCCACACAGAGTGCGGTTAACCTCCCAAACATGGGATCGACAGATCGATACGAACATTTGATGGAAGTTGTCAGGAATCGGGTAACAGTGCGAAAGTTTGATCCGAATTTTGTGATTCCGGATCGCCATTTTGCGCTGATCCTTGAAGCCGCACGGCATGCTCCGTCCGGAGCCAATGCCCAACCATGGCACTATGTCGTCGTCAAGGACATCTGCAAAAAGCGCAAGATCTCAGATTACTTCGTTGCTGAACAGCGCTTTCGTGCGAAGGCGAAGATGAAATTTCCCACTCCTGATTATCGCGGCCTTGCAACGGCCCCAGGATTTGTCGTCGTCTGCTCCGATATGCGTTGGGTCGAGGCGTTTCCGATTCTAAGGCGAGAGGACAACTCCACAATCGAACTCAATCGGATGTATCGAGAGAATGCCGAGCGGATACTCCTACAGTCAGTTGCTGCTTCGACAATGTCGGCGCATCTCGCAGCGGCATCTTTGGGTTACTGCGCTTGGTGGGTCACTGCCATTGGCCAAGAGAACGCACAGAAGGCAATACGGCCGATTCTAGGAATTCCTGACGAAATCTCGGTATTGGACATTTTTTTATTTGGGCCATCTGCTCAGAAGCCGTATAAAAGATGGAAAAAGGCGATTTCGGAGATTGTCAGCTTTGACGAGTTCGACCGGGGTCAGTTCCTCAGCAATGATGAGATTCAGGAATGGATCAAAACCCGGCGACACAAAGTAATGTATCGCGACGAGTCCCGTGTTGATTAGGGAGCCTCTGAATACAGCCTGATCATGGTGGCATTGTGCATTCGGGGGTGCCTGTCACCTTGCGCTATATCCTCTTTTCATCATGCAAGGCGTTCGGCTGTTCTGCAATCTCGTCGCCCCAGTGATAGAGGACTTGCTCTGCGAGGCCGAGAGCGTCCGGCACTTTGCCGGGGCGAGGCTGGAGCGCCACGGACTGGCGCACCTGCCGTTCCGGAGATCTGGGATCGCCTGGCAGGGGGCGCTGAGGGAAGCCGCCATCATTGACACCAGCATCGTCCCGGTGCCGTCGTCGGTCAGGAACGGGAGCAAGGCTCGCGATCCGAGATGCACCGACGAAGAAGGGGACCCGGCGGCATTTCGGGATGAAGCCGCGCAGCGGCACCAATCCCCGGCGGCTGGAGATGAATGTGTAGCGGCCTGCCTCGCTTCCGGGCTTCTCGAACTTGGCAATTGCCCAGCCGCACTTGCCGTGACAAGGGATCATGTGTCCGGAATCTGCTGGATCAACTCTGCGGGGGCTGAACCGGAGGCGATTTCGCCCCACAAACACGCATTTGGGGCTTCCGGACCGCAGGAAATCGACCGGTACAGCTAGGAAGAGCGGCTCCTACAGCCAAAACCCAAAAAAACCAAATCAGAGTTTCCTTAACTAATATTGATTCTGTGTACGTCAGCGACGTGTCAAGACAAGACTAGTGCCACGTCGAGAACCGGAGATCCACTGGTTTCGCATCCTAGCGTGAGATTCGTGTTCACCGGTTCGGTTGAGGTCGGGCGGCACATAATGAAGCTAGCGGCCAACAATATCACTCCCGTTGCCCTAGAGCTTGGCGGAAACGATGCAGCGATCGTGTACGAAGACATTGAATTGGACCAAGCGGTGTTCATGTGGATGTATCTCGGAGCGTTCCTGTCGTCCGGGCAGATATGCATGGCCATTAAGAGACCATATGTTCACTGGACTCGGTACGACGAGGTCGTTGATGCTCTAACGGAAATATGCAGCGGAATGACCGTAGGAGATGGGCTTCTGGAAGAAACCGACATAGGACCTGTCAACAACGGGCGACAGTTCAAATTAGTGACGGGAAAGATCAAGCAAGCGAAGTTGACGGGCACGGAAATCAGGGAAGGCAGACAGGTTCCGGACTAGGAACTGTATTGCAAAGGATATTTTCAGAAGCCGGTCCTAGCACTTAATCCTGACACCAATCTCAACATTGTCAAGGAGGAGCAATTCGGCCCGGCACTTCCCATATTGCCGTTTGAACATGCGGACGAGGCCGTTGCCTTGTAAAATGACAGCCATTTCGCCCTGTGCTCATCAATATGGACACCGGATAGGGATCGTGCCGTCCGCCTGGCCCGACGCCTTGAGGCGGGATACACTTACCTGAGCGCGCACGGCCCGGCCGCGCAGGATGGTCTGGCTCCTTTGGTGGATTCAAGCAATCCGGCATCGGTCGAAATTTAAGGTAAGAGGGATTCATCCAGTTCCAAGAGTATCATTCAATCTCCGGGCCTGCAGGCTGGCTAGCCTAAATTATACGGCAAAGAGCTGCGCCTCTCCGCCATGGACATGTCGCGCTGAAAGCTGTACAAGTCATTGTTACGGTGTTCGATTGAAGGACAGAACGATGGATTTCTTCATGACGATGGCGGACGAGCGCGGGGGTCAAGACAGTACCCTGCGAAAGATCGGCGCCCTGATCGACAGGCAGTGCCTGGCGGCGCTCTTCAGCCCGGTGCGGTCGCACATGGGGCGGGCGCTGTGATGTCGACCCGATGGTCTGCCGGTTCCGCCGGCTGGCGGCGGTGGATCGCGGGCGGACCTTCCTTACCCTGAAGCGGCTCTCAGGGTGGCTAACCGGATCGAGCTGGTCGCGCCTGAGGGCTGAAGTCTGTCCGAACCTGCCCGCTGCGGCGCATCGGGGCCTGAAGCCGCGCCTTTTCTGGAAGGCGCCATAGCCACCGATCGGCAGCCGCCAAGCGCACAGTCGGCTTGCCCACATTGCCAACTACCTTGGCATGACCGGTCATGCCATTGCAATTTGTGTTTGGGAGTCTTAACAAGTTTCATAAAGAAAATTGGAGAGTAAAATGAAGAAGACACTTGCTCTTGCATTTGCCCTTTTAATCGGCCTTGCGGATATCTCTGAGGCGAAAGAACTGTCGCTTGCATATTTCATGGGGCCGAAACATCCGATGAATGCCGCCGTATTCACCCCGTTTGCGGAAAAGCTTGCTGAGGTATCAAGCGGCAAGCTGACCGTTAAGCAATTTCCAGGCGGCGCTCTGAATAACGTTCCGCCAAAGCAGTATTCTATCTTGCTGGACGGTGTGGCCGACATCGTTTTCACGCTTCCGGGATACACCGGCGACCTATTTCCCAAGACCAACATCATTACGTTTCCAGGTGTTTGCGAAACGGCGGATGCCTGCACCGATGCGCTGCTCAACGCCCTTCCGGTAGTTGAAAAGGAATACGACGCCAAGGTTCTCGCAATCTGGTCGAACAGTGCCCCCGTACTGCTGACGCGTGACGCGCCGGTACGCACTTTAGAAGACATGAAAGGGCTGAAAGTCAGAGTGACATCGAAGCAGGACGTGCCATTTGTGGAGGCGCTTGGCGCCAGCGCTGTGGCCCAACCTGTAAATGTCATTAACCAGAACCTAGCAAACGGCGTGATTGACGCCATCGCGATCGACCCGTCAGCGATCGGGTCGTTCAAGCTCCACGAACCAGCTAACTACGTAACCACTTGGTTTCCCGGCTCGGGTTCGGCTTTCGTGCTACTCATGAACAAAGGGGTGTACGCCTCGCTTTCGGACGAGGAAAAAGGCTGGGTTGAGGCGGCCGCTGACCGTTCGCTCTCCAAAAACGGGGGTGCCGCCTACCTGAAGGCTGGCCAACGGGGCCTGACCATCGCCGGAGAAGCCGGCGTGGAGTTGATCGATCTTTCCGACGAGGAGAAGACTCGGTTTAAGTTAGCGGTACAGCCTACATATGAGGCGTTGCTGCCAGAACCTGCCGGGGATTCAAAGGTGGATGAGATCATCAAGATATTCAAGGGAATGTAGTTTCGTGCCGGATTTTGTTCCGGCATCACTCTTGTGGGCTGAAACACAGCTCGGCCGACTGGCCGGGCTGTTTGCGGTATTGGGCAGCATCGCGCTTTTGGGTTTGACATTAATCACCGTGGTGGCAGTTTTCTGGCGCTATGTGCTGAATGACCCCATATTTGGACTCGAAGACGTTTCCTCGATGTCCATGACAGTCGTGGTAGCGGCTGCTGTCGCCTTTGGAGCATACCACGGTGCGCACGTGAACGTAAGTGTAATCAAGTTCTTTGCCGGCCGCGCGATAACTAGGTTTACAGATGCGCTCGCACGCTCTATTGGCTTCGTGATTGTAGGGATCGCAACCTATGCCGTGTTCACCAAGGGCACTTGTGGCCTCGAGTGCGGAGCGATCACGAACAATCTATCTATCGTTCATACACCTTTCTACTTTGTTCTTGGATTCGCGCTGCTGGCATACGCGCTCCTGCTTTTCCTTCAGTTGCTGATTGGCCTAGCACACTGGCGTAGCGAAGACCCGAACGAGCCAGCAGACTGATGGACACGTCCATCATTGCAATGATCGGGTTCGCATTCTTGTTCTTGCTTCTGTTCATTCGGGTTCCGGTAGGTCTAGCCATGATGGCTGTTGGTACCGGCGGTATATACTTGATCCGTCCACAGGCGAGCATTCCCGTGCTCGCAGGTGAAATTTTTGGTGAATCTTCCAATTACTCACTAACCATCATTCCGCTGTTCATGCTTATGGGAAACCTTGCGGGAGTCTCCCGCATGAGCCGTGACCTCTACGACGCAGCTTACAGCTGGCTCGGGCACTTCAGGGGTGGACTAGCATCTGCATCGATCGTCGGATGTGCAGGGTTCTCAGCTCTGTCGGGATCCTCTCTGGCGGCAGCCCTTACTATGGGTCGGGTCTCTCTTCCCGAGATGCAGCGTTTCAATTACGACAATTCACTGTCTACCGGAGCAATAGCGGCGGGCGGGACGCTTGGCATTCTGATTCCCCCCTCGGCCGGATTCGTGATATACGCTCTTCTCACGGAAGAGAGCGTTGGGCAGCTGTTCATTGCAGGCGTTCTTCCCGGAGTGCTGCTAACAATTCTGTTCGTCCTGACCGTGTGGCTGGTCGTCACACACTCGCCCGCAAAGGCACCTCAATCGGGCGGGCGGGCAACCATTCGCGTTCGCGTTGAGTCCCTCGCAAGGGCTTCTTGGATCATCGGGATAATCATGATCACCATTGGAGGCATTTACGCAGGTGCCTTTTCCGCAGTCGAAGCCGCTGGCATCGGGGCGTTCCTCGCGTTGCTAGTCTGCATCCTCCGCAAGGCTCTTACTTGGCCCAACATTGTCGATGTCGCGATATCCACGCTCAAGTCAACTGGAACGGTCTTCTTGATTCTGTTCGGCGCCTTTGTATTCAAGACATTCGTTGGCTTTACCGGAATTGCGTTTGACGCGTCATTGTGGGTAGAGGCTCAAGGATTCTCCAGCTTTCAAATCGTTCTCGCGATCCTCGTTATGTTCATGATCTTGGGAACCTTTCTCGAGGGGTTTGCAATACTGGTCTTGACCGTGCCGCTTGCCCAACCCATCCTAGAAGCACTCGGAATCAACATGGTTTGGTTCGGTGTCTTGATCGTGATTGCACTCGAGATGGCGTTGATCTCGCCTCCGGTCGGCATCAACGTGTTCGTTGTGAAGGGAATTGCCCCCAACGTTCCGCTTAACACGATCTTCCGGGGTATCTGGCCGTTCTGGTTGGCTATGCTGGTGGCCGTTATTGTTGTGCTCCTGTTTCCGCCAATCGCACTATATCTGCCTAACACTATGTTCTGATATAGGTTGCTAGCGAACCGGTTTTTTGCAAGAAGAATAACCTGCGGCAAAAGCCCCACGGTATAGAACTTAAGACGACATGCTGGGCGGCGCATAAGGGCACGAGTTGCGACTCTATGCCTTGTCCGTGTCTCTGAAGATGTTCAGATGCTTGGGCGAGCACTAAGGAACCTCTGAATATAGCCTGGTTTTAGGCGTTGCATTGCGCATCCGGTGCGTGCCCGCTGTCTTGCGACACGCCTTTTTTGGGGGGATCCTGACATGCAGCGCCTTCGGCAATTGACCTTTGCCAGCCTCGAATGCGATCGCAAGAAGCGCAAGACGCGCCGCGAGATCTTTCCGGAGCGGATGGACGGCCCGATCCCCTGGGAACGCCTGGAGGCTCGCATTGCGCCGGCGTGTCCGAAGGGCGGCCGCAAGGGGCGACAGCCGCATCCGCTGTCGGCGATGCTGCGCGTGCACTGCGTTCAGCTGTTCTGCAATCTGAGCGATCCGCTGATGGAGGACCAGCTTGCGAGGCGGAGAGCATCCGGCGCTTTGCCGGGGCGGTGCTTGAGAAGGTTCCGGACGAGACGACGATCCCGACTTCCGCCACCGGCTGGAGCGCCGCGGACTGGCGCAGCAGCTGTTCGGGATATCAGGGATCACCTGGCCGAGCGGGGGGTTTTGCTGAAGAAGGGCACCATCGTTGACGCCACCATCATCTCGGCGCCATCGTCGACCGGGAACGAGAGCAACGCCCGCGATCCGGAGATGCACCGGACCAGGAAGGGGAACCGGTGGCATTTCGGGATGAAGCCGCGCATCGGAGACTGTGAAAGCATTTCCCGACCCCGAACGGGGCGGACCTCTGAGCCGATGACGGAGATGTCGGCGAGCCGGGTTGCCGACGAGCGCCAATGAAGCGGTCCCTGTCCGCCTGTGCCCTGGTTTTCGCAGCCTGCAAGTGCCATGCTCGCCGGCAACCTGGGCAGCCACAAGGGTTGCCGCGATGCCGGAGCGACGTTGCCGGGAGGTGCCGTCCCGAAGCGAGTTGACGCTTGTTCCGCCCTGCATGGACGACGATGTGTCCGAACGCAATCCGGTGCGCGCGATCGATGCGTTCGTCGGCACGCTGGATCTGGAGGCGTTGGGTTTTCGGCACCCGGAACAACGCTGCGGGGCCGGCCAGCCGGCCCGTGATCCGGGACTGCTGCTGAAGCTTGCCTGCATGGCTGTCAACACCGAGTGCGCAGTTCGCGCCGGCTGGAAGCGGAGACGCGACGGAACCTGGAGGTGATCTGGCGGTGCCAGGGTGCCACGCCGAGCTGCAGGACAATCGCGGATTTCCGCAAGAGCGATGCATCTGCGCTGCGGGCAGCCAACCGGGAGTTCCTTCCGCCATGTCGGGAGCTGTCGCTTCCGGAGGGCCGCCGGGTGGCTGTCGACGGGACTTTTCCGAAGGCCAATGCGAATGCGGACAGCATCCATGCGAAGGCAAGTCCGGCAAAGAGTCTGAAGCGTCCGGACGAAAGGATTGCCGAGTGTCACAGGCAGCTGGACGAGGCGGATGCGGGATCGGAGGATGGAGCGGACAGCAGAGAGGATCCGGAACTGGCAGCGAAGATCGAGGCTTTGGTGGAAAGGCGCAAGCACAAGCAGTCTTTGCGGGAAAGCTTGCGGGCAAGCGGGGAGCGTCAGATATCGGAGGTCGATCCTGATGCGCGGGTGCTGAAGAAGTCCGGCAGGACCGTGGGCGGCTGCAACTGCCGGATCGCGGCGGAGGACCGATGCAAGCTGATTGTCGCGGAGGATGTCGTGCAGGACGGCAATGAAGCCGGCCAGCTGGAGCCGATGATGACGAAGGCCTGCGAAGCCCTGGGCGCCGAGCGATTGACCGGTCTGGCGGATTCCGGTTGCTTCAGCGGCAAACAGTTGAAGATCTGCGAAGCCAGGGGCCGGGACGCCTGCGTCCCGATGCCGGGACATCCGCCCCGAAGCGACAAGGGCGACGTCGCGCGATTTGGCGGAGACGACGATTTCCGTTGCGATGCCCGGAATGACACGCATGCTTGCCCGGCCGGTCAGCGGCTGACCCGAAGGGGATCGCCCCGCACAAGGGAGGGCAAGCGGCATTTCGGATACAGCTCGGTGGCAGCGGTTTGCCGGGATTGTTCGCCGAGGGACCGATGCCTGACAAAGTCGCGGCCGAGGCGGCGATTGGACCGCTGCGAGCATGAGGACGCGATCGGCCGGCATCGCGGGAAGATGAGCGCCGGCGCACCCTGGATGCGCCAAGGAGCTGCGCTCCTCGGGCATCCTTTCGGCACCGTCAAGCGATGGGCGGGAATGGACCGTTTCCCGATGCGCGGACACGAAAAGCGCCGCGGCGAGTTCAGCCCGATGACACTGGGATGCAACTTCAAGCGGGTGATGAACGAGTTGGGCGCGGCGGCCTTCAGGGAGCATTGCCTGCAAAAGCGGCAGACCGGGATGATTGGCGCGCAACATTGCTCCGGGAGCCGTGCTTTCCCGTCATTCAGCGCGGCTTCAGGGTGGAGATGTCGTGTCGGCTCCTGCGAAGTGGCCCATGTGCCAAATGTCCGGCTCCTTGGCGGTGACCGGTCCGATCCGGACACGGACACCGCCGTCAGGAACAATGAAAAACCGTCCGCGAAAGCTGATGCTTTCACAGTCTCGTCGGCACCGACCCCCGGGGTCTGGCGCGCCATCTGGAGGGAACGGCCGCGAACGTTCACGAGCTGACGCCTTCGGGCAAGCTTCTGCACGGCGAGAAGGAGCAAGTCCGGGGTGACTCTGGACACCGCGGGATCGGCAAGCGTGCGGAGCGCGCGCATCGCGAGGTGTCGTGGCAGATTGCCATGCCCCCGGGCCAGCGCCGGGCAGCGCGGCGGCTCTGGCGGAGAAGGCGAAGGCCCGGATGCGGGCGCGGGTGGAGCATCCGTTCCGGAAAGATCTCGCGGCGCGTCCTGCACTTCTTGCGGTCGCATTCAAGACTTGCAAAGGTCAATTGCGAAGGCGCTGCATGTCTGGTCCCCCGAAAGAAAGGCATGGCGCAAGACAGCGAGTGCCCCTGGATGCACAATGCCACGCCCAAAATCAGGCTGTATTCAGAGGTTCCCTAGTGTCCACGTTTGCGTCACAGGCATGGTTGGCCTTGGTCCAGGTTCGGATGGACGGCAAGTCGAGCGAGGTCGCGGCGCTGCCGGCTCTTTCGGAACTGCCCCGACATCAAGGGGAGCGTTGCGACTGGCGACGCGCTGCACTAGGGTGCTCGATGTGGTGCTAGACGAGGGTCGGCAACGCACCCGGAAAAGCGACCTAGAGAGCCTTGCGCGATGCACCTTCTGGCGCTGAACATCGCGCCTGTCGCGTCGGGTGTGCACTGGATGCAGGGCAGATGAAGTGCGCTGGCTGGAACTCCGACGCTCTACCCTGCATGGTCCGCGCCGCCGTCAAACAGGAAAATTAGAAAGCAATTGCCCTAGCTACCAACGGCCTTTCCTTGATTTGTATAAAGTTCTTGACTATTATCTAGTAGTGCAGTGGCACAAAGGTCAGGCATATCGCCTTTAGAATTCAACCATGCGCATCTTTTCAATTCTAGTCGCTATTTTTGTAGCGGTTGCATTGTATTTTTTTGTGATGGAACGAGACATGGTTCTCGCACTCGCGGGAAAAGATTTAACCGAGTTCGTCAACGAGGAGACCATCGAAGCGCCCACCGTCAAACTGAAGAGAATCCCAGTTGTTGCAATTGCCTCTTCGGCTAGGGAGATTGAGAATGGAATCACTTTGCGCGGAAAAACCGAAGCCGCCCGGTTTGTTGATGTGCGTGCCGAAACGACGGGCCAAGTTGCCTCTGAGCCCCTGCGTAAGGGCACCCTCGTGAAAGCGGGTCAACTACTGTGCGAACTCGATCCAGGAACTAGCCGCGCAAATCTCGCTGAAGCCGAGGCACGCTTGGCCGAAGCCCAGTTGAATGAAAGAATTGCCGCGAAGCTAGCAGAAGATGGCTATGGGTCTGAGAACACTCGCACCGCAGCCGAGGCCGCGCTGCGTTCGGCTTCCGCGGCGTATGAGCGCGCCAAAGAGCAGATTGAGCAGCTGACCTTGACTGCGCCATTCGATGGGCTTCTAGAGTCCGACGCTGCTGAAATTGGATCTCTTCTTCAACCAGGTGCGCTCTGTGCGAGAATCATTCAGCTTGATCCGATCAAGATAGTCGGTTTTGTTCCGGAAGCCGAAATCAACATGATTAACTTAGGAAGCCGTGCGTTTATACGGCTTGTTGACGGACGCGAGATTACCGGCGGCGTATCTTACATCTCACGCTCGGCCGATCCTGCCACGCGAACCTTCCGCATCGAAGTTGCAGTTGCAAACGAGGATCTTCGCATCAGGGACAGTTCAACAGCTGAGATATTCATAACATCCAACGGCGAAATGGCACACTTGGTTCCTCAGTCGTCGCTGACCCTAGATGACACAGGCGCAATTGGAGTGCGAACGGCCATTGATGGAACGGCAATGTTCTACCCTATCGATATCGTCAGAGATTCAGCTGATGGAATATGGGTTACAGGTCTTCCAAATCACGTTAACGTGATCGTTATCGGCCATGAATTTGTTCTAGACGGAAGCCCTGTCAGCGTTTCATTCAAAAATGAGGGCACATGACACGAATCGTCGATTGGGCAACATCACACGCACGGATGGTACTCGCGTGCCTGTTGCTGTCCCTTGGCGCGGGTATCTTCTCCTATACAGGCCTTCCCAAGGAGGGGGCACCGGACATCGAGATTCCATTCTTGTTCGTTTCCGTCCCGTTTGCAGGAATTTCAGCCCAAGACAGCGAAAAACTCCTTGTAAGACCGCTCGAGACTCAGCTTCAGGATGTCGATGGCTTGAAGGACCTGACAGCAACCGCAAGCGAAGGTTACGCTGGAGTTGCGTTAAGCTTTGAGTTCGGTTGGGATAAAGCCAAAACACTTGCCGATGTGAGGGATAAGGTGAACCGCGCGGAGGCGGAGTTTCCCGAAGGCGCGGGGCGGGCCAGCATAAACGAAATAAGTTTCTCGAATCTCCCAGTCCTAGTTGTCGCAATTTCCGGCGAACTCCCTGAACGGACACTGATCAAAGCAGCAACAGAACTACAGGAGAAGATTGAAGCCCTTCCGTCAGTCCTTGAAGCGGGGATCAGCGGCACACGTGACGAATTGTTGGAAGTCGTCATAGATCCTCTGAAACTAGAGGCTTACAACGTCACCACGAGTGAACTGATCAACGTTGTAGTTAGAAACAACCAGTTGATCGCGGCTGGAAACATCGAGAATGCGAGCGGCTCGTTTGCGGTCAAGATTCCGTCTTCATTCGACGATGCCCAAGATGTCTTCGGACTCCCGGTCAAGATCAACGGCGACCGCATCGTCACGCTCGGTGAAATTGCCGAAATACGGCAGACATTCGAAGATCGAGATGGATACGCTCGTCACAATGCAGCCTCTACGCTTGCCCTTCAAGTGATCAAACGGAAGGGGTCCAACGTTATCGAGTTGTCCAATGACATCAAGATTCTGGTTAAGGAAGTGCGGGAGACTTGGCCCGATGAAATGCAGACCGCGGTCTCCGTCGAATACTCCCAGGACGTTGCATACTGGGTAGAAGCCATGGTCCGGCAGTTGGAGGGATCCGTGCTAACTGCCGTCGCGCTTGTCATGATTGTGGTGCTGGCCGCACTTGGCATACGTTCAGCGCTCTTGGTTGGTTTCGCCATCCCCTCCTCATTTTTACTGTGTTTTACGTTCTTGGCGATCATGGAAATTCCGATATCAAACATCGTGATGTTCGGTTTGATCCTTTCCGTGGGGATGCTCGTGGACGGAGCCATCGTCGTGGTAGAGCTTGCGGACCGGCGAATAAGCGAGGGATCAAGGCCGATGGCGGCTTATGCCGAAGCCTCCAAACGCATGTTCTGGCCAATTATCTCGTCCACAGCAACCACTCTTTGCGCGTTTCTTCCGATGCTCTTCTGGCCCGGCGTCGCCGGGCAGTTTATGGGGACGCTCCCGGTAACGCTGATCTTCGTCCTTTCAGCCTCGCTTGTAGTCGCATTGGTGTTTCTTCCCGTCGTAGGGGGCGTATCCGGCCGCCTTTCTCGGTTTATGACTGGAATGTCACATAGCCTCCGGATTCTCTGGTGGCCATTTCGTGTAGTGTTGGCAGTTGCATTACTTGGACTCCTTTATCTTTCCGCCCTGCTTGCGTTAAATCCGGATGTCTTCCTTCCATTGCAGCAAATTCCTGCCGGAGCGCCGGTCACCTCGCTTCCCGGCGTGATACTATTCACCCTAGCTTCCCTGATGGTGTCAGTTGTCTTTGGGTCGCTTTCGCCTGCCAACCGTTTGCGATCACCAAAACTGTTTCGCAAACGAACCGCCTTCGGTCACGTGATTCAATTTGTAGCCGGAAACCCGATCATGCCGGTTGTGGTTATCGTCGCCATCATCTTTTCCGTCGCGACAATCTTTCAGGTCTTTCGCGCAAATAACTTGGGAGTGGCGTTCTTTGTGGACACGGAGCCGGAGCGTGCCGTCGTTCACGTCCGGGCGCGCGGCAACCTTAGTCTTGAGGAAAAGGATAAACTCGTTCGAGAGGTTGAAAGCCTTGTGGTAGGGACGGAAGGAATTTCCTCTGTATTCGCGTTTTCTGGAGAGGGAGGTCTTTCGATTGGATTTGGGGGCAACAACCCCATTGACTCGATCGGGCAGATACAAATTGAATTTCAACTCTGGGAAGATCGGCAAGTTCTAGGCGGCGACGTAACCGACGCAAGAAACATCATCGCAGACTTGGAGCAACGGTTCAAACGGCTTCCCGGCATCTATGCCGAATTGACACCGGAGGCCAGCGGACCACAGCAAGGAAAACCGGTTAACCTGCGTGTTTCCGGAGATCACTGGCCAAGCTTGATGGAAGCCGTAGCGACTATCAAGAAAAAGTTTGATGAAACAAAAGGCCTTACGCTCATCGAGGACACTCGCCCATTGCCGGGAATCGACTGGCAAATTGACGTCGATGTAGAGAAAGCCGGTCGTTATGGTGCCGACGTCGCAACGGTTGGACTGATGGTGCAGTTGATCACGCGCGGCATTCTCCTTGATACCATGCTGACAAAATCGTCTGATGAAGAAATCGAGATAAGAGTGAGGCTGCCGGAGGGAGAGCGTCTGCTGTCGACACTAGACACTCTCCGTGTTCGAACGCCCAAGGGCCTCACCCCGTTGTCAAATTTCGTGACGCGGCGACCTGTCGCCAAACTTGCCGTAATCAATCGTGAAAATCAGAGCCGTACTGTAGACATTCGCTCTGATGTTGAATCAGGGCTTCAAAACGAGCAAGGCAGGCCGATAAACGGTCCTGAACGCATTGCCGCTCTAACGAAATGGCTGGACAGCGATGCCGATTTGCCGACTGGCATTGAATGGAAGTGGGTAGGCGATCAAGAGAATCAGCAAGAAAGCCAAGCATTTCTAATTAACGCATTTATCGGCGCGTTAGGCCTCATGTTCGCTGTCCTGCTCGCGCAGTTTAACAGTGTTTACAATGCAATCCTCGTACTAATTGCAGTAGTGCTCTCAACTGCAGGAGTATTAGTTGGCATGCTCGTTATGCAACAGCCATTCTCGATAATAATGACCGGTACCGGGATCGTCGCCCTTGCTGGAATTGTCGTGAACAACAATATCGTTCTAATTGACACATACCAGGAATATGCCCGCTACATGCCTAAACTTGAGGCCATCGTCCGGACTGCCGAGGTCAGACTTCGCCCGGTCATGCTTACAACAATTACGACGATAGCGGGTTTGACTCCCATGATGTTTGGCTTTTCGATTGATATCATTAACGGAGGCTACACGGTCGATACGCCCACCGCGCTTTGGTGGAAAAGCCTTGCAACGGCCGTTGTCTTTGGGCTAGCAACCGCCACCGCCTTGACTTTGGTTCTGACTCCGTCACTTCTGGCACTTCCCATATGGATACGAAAAGGATCTTACGGGATCACCCGGGTCCTTGCTGCAGCGGCGACCGGAAAGCGAAGCCGAACGTCTAAGGATCTCTCGCTCGCGCGCGCGCTTAGAAGAGCCAAGGACCCGACCATTGTCTGGGACCACACGAGTATCATTGAACATCGGAATCCGCAGACGACGGACTAGCGGAGATTCAATATGAGAGTGGCTTACGAGTGTTCACCGGCACTACTGTCAGCCACAGTCCGATAAGCTCACCACAGGGTATTTGGTAAGGCGGAGGCCGCAGCCGCTGGTCAATGCAATTTTTAGTTGAATTTCTGGATCAGCTTGCAACGGGAAAGATCGTCGCAACCCAAGTCGACGAAGTCATCCGGATCGGGGATTAGGAAGACCTGACCGGGATAAATCCAGTGCGGGTCACGAATTTGATCGCGATTGACATGGAATATTTGTATATAAAGCCTTCCGAGACCATAGCGCTTCCTGGAAATTCCCCACATTGTGTAGCCGCGCTGAACTGTCACGAAGGACAATCTCGGTGGCTTTCCGGCAGTTGGTTCCAAGCCAACTGTGCCGGTGCTGGCGGCACTGAGTTGCTTCACAACTTCTCTTGATTCTTTCTTGAAGGGCGTCTCGGCTCGTGCAATCACCTCACCATTTCCGTTCAGTTCGTCTATGCGCAACACATAGACACCAAGATCAGCTTCGGCCAAGCTAACGCTCCAAGTGCCTCCAGGAGATATTTTCCGACTCTTGATAAAGGTTCCGTCCAGATAGATCCGAACTTCTGAGTCTGGTCGGCCGCGGCCGCCGATCTTCACCTCGCCCTCCTCGTCGTATGAAATCGTTTCGAGCAGCAATTCCTTCGAGGATTCAACCGCTTTAGGAATCAAAGATTGTAGTATCCTCACGTCATCTTTGGTCGAAACAACGGCAACCGGGTTCGGCTCGAAGTCAACTGGCTCGCTCAACGCAGTAACTGGGTCATCCTCGCGCAAAGTCGGAGAGTCAATTTCGACCGCGGGTAAAATTAGATGCAATGTTTCGTCAGATCGAAGGACGGTGCCATCCTGAAGCCGTGACGTAAGGTAAATGTCCAGCGCAGTCGACAGGTAGTCGGCCTTGAACACCGTGGCGAAGGCCCCAACTGCGTTTGCGGTGGTTTCTGCAAGAACATTGTCGGCAACAGCTGCTACAAGCGACCCCGGCTCCGCTCGCCCCGCAACTACCACTATACCGTTCCGGTCTGCCCGAACAACGTCGAATTTGGGCCTTGCTGGAGTAGCCTCGATATGCGAATCAAGTTGTGGAGCGGTGCTTGTACCATTTACATCACCTTGCATAGCGGTTCCGGAGGCTCCCTCAGGATCGGCAACCGTCAAGTCCGTTTCATCTTTCCCCGGCTCGGCGACATTGATTTCACCCAGCACAGAATCTCCATCATCAATTGTTCCAATCCGCTTACCCATCTCGCTCAAGTCTACTAAGGGAACTGCAAGTCTAGCCAAGGTCACCGCCTCGCCATTTGCAGGTTCACCCAAGCCGTCGGCGCGTTGCGGCAGCTCTCCCGCACTCGCTTCGACCGTCTCAGCTCCAGCAACGCCAGACAGCGCAGACTGCACCGAAGGCCCCGCCACCTCAGGAGCCCGGCTCGCAGAATCCAAACTGGCTTGCGGAAGATCTTCAATGCCGCTCGGCTCGGCCCCCGCCTCAACGCTCGGCTCGGGAATTTCCGCCGGCGGCGAAACCTCATCCCCCCGATCGCCCGGTTCCCGGCCTCCATCATTCAATTCGCCAGATTCCGCACCCAAGCCGTCGGCGCGTTGCGGCAGCTCTCCCGCACTCGCTTCGACCGTCTCAGCTCCAGCAACGCCAGACAGCGCAGACTGCACCGAAGGCCCCGCCACCTCAGGAGCCCGGCTCGCAGAATCCAAACTGGCTTGCGGAAGATCTTCAATGCCGCTCGGCTCGGCCCCCGCCTCAACGCTCGGCTCGGGAATTTCCGCCGGCGGCGAAACCTCATCCCCCCGATCGCCCGGTTCCCGGCCTCCATCATTCAATTCGCCAGATTCCGCACCCAAGCCGTCGGCGCGTTGCGGCAGCTCTCCCGCACTCGCTTCGACCGTCTCAACTCCAGCAACGCCAGACAGCGCAGACTGCACCGAAGGCCCCGCCACCTCAGGAGCCCGGCTCGCAGAATCCAAACTGGCTTGCGGAAGATCTTCAATGCCGCTCGGCTCGGCCCCCGCCTCAACGCTCGGCTCGGGAATTTCCGCCGGCGGCGAAACCTCATCCCCCCGATCGCCCGGTTCCCGGCCTCCATCATTCAATTCGCCAGATTCCGCACCCAAGCCGTCGGCGCGTTGCGGCAGCTCTCCCGCACTCGCTTCGACCGTCTCAACTCCAGCAACGCCAGACAGCGCAGACTGCACCGAAGGCCCCGCCACCTCAGGAGCCCGGCTCGCAGAATCCAAACTGGCTTGCGGAAGATCTTCAATGCCGCTCGGCTCGGCCCCCGCCTCAACGCTCGGCTCGGGAATTTCCGCCGGCGGCGAAACCTCATCCCCCCGATCGCCCGGTTCCCGGCCTCCATCATTCAATTCGCCAGATTCCGCACCCAAGCCGTCGGCGCGTTGCGGCAGCTCTCCCGCACTCGCTTCGACCGTCTCAGCTCCAGCAACGCCAGACAGCGCAGACTGCACCGAAGGCCCCGCCACCTCAGGAGCCCGGCTCGCAGAATCCAAACTGGCTTGCGGAAGATCTTCAATGCCGCTCGGCTCGGCCCCCGCCTCAACGCTTATATTCATCTCGTTCGGAAGGTCTAACCATCGCGCTTCGACCAGCGGCGGAGAAGTTGAAATCACTTTGGTTAATGCTTGTTCCTGTTCTGGGGCTCGCGCCACATCCGTCATTTCACTCGGTGTTTGCTGGTCCAAAGTTTCAGCCGAAGCTCCGGCCGTTTTCGCATTTGAGTTTTCTTGCACCGCTTCCAAAAAATTTGATTTCACTACGTCCGGCTTTTGCTCCTCTGGTTCACTTCGGAATGTATCGGTGATTCTAGGCGCTTCGCGCTCGAAATACCGAGCAGATTGCTGCGAAATCACTGTGGATTCGGCAGTGTCGTCAAGCTTTTCGTCAATTTTGGACGGCATTGGCTCAACGGTGGTTGAATAATGATCCTCCGCAGGATCACCCAAACTCGGTTGCTGTTCTACGGCAGGGCATTCCAGACGAGCTTCCGCCACGTTGCCAAGCGTATCCGAATCTAGACAATCATCGAGCAACTCCGCTAAATTTACCTCCTCTCGGACCATTGCTTCCTCGCCCCTCCCCCAATCCTGGATTTCGGCCTCGCCAAAACTCTCGGAGGTAAATGGTTGAAGGCTTTTGTCAGCTTTTCCGCCGTCGCGGTCCTGCACAGCAACTATCTCATCGACAAGGGGCTGGACCACGCGTTCCCTCGGCTTTGCCAAATGTTGCTGATGCTCACTGATATCTTGAACCGATTCCTCTTCCACGGTTGAGATTGGTGCCGGTTGCAAGCCATTGCTTGCCGTTTCACGGCCCGTCCCTACATCTGAACTTTGGTTGTCTTCCGCTTCAGATGCCTTAACCTCATCTTTAGCTAGTTCGTCGACCGGCGTTCCAAGCTCAGTCTTGGCAGGAACGGTAATTGGCAATTCCATATCTGCAGTGGCGTTGCCGGAAGCAAGTATTCCAACTGTATTGTCCGAAGGGCTGTCTGGTTTCGATGGCTCTAGAACCACATTGGCATCGTCCTCGAGGATTTCGACCGGCTCACTCGTGCTGCCCTCCGCCCCGTCGGGGTCGTCATCGCGTCCATTTAGGTAAAGTGCCGCGAGCAGTATCACGAAGGCGAGGACAACGAGGGCTGCAGCCCAAAATTTTCCTCTCATTCAGATACCGCCTCTAGAACTGTCGCCAAAAGCACCGGCTCCCAGACAAACACAGGCTGGACAGCTTCGGGAAAGTATGGATGATAAATCAAGTTGCGCCCTAATGAAAGTATACAAATGGTTGTATCGCATTATTCTGTATGCTTGTTCTGCGGATCGAGGACAGGTGTAGACCCCACTTACGGGGCAGTTGCGGAGGAATTCGGCAAGGCAGTCGCAGAAGAGGGCTGGAGGTTAGTATACGGCGCTGCCGATACCGGGCTGATGGGCCTCGCTGCACGTTCAGCGAAGCGTCGCGGAGGAATCGTGTTTGGAGTTATTCCAAGACACCTGATCGAGCGCGAGATAGCGCGGTTCGATCTTGATGCAGTTGTTGTTACCGATACTATGCATGAGCGTAAGAAGGTCATGTTCATGAACTCGGACGCCATTGTGACACTACCCGGCGGCTCTGGGTCACTTGACGAATTCTTTGAGGTTTTGACTTGGCGTCAGCTGGGTCTACACATCAAGCCCATCGTTTTGCTAAACGTAAGAGGCTACTGGGACGGGCTTCTGGCATTGGTTGATGGGCTCATCAGCGAGGGATTTGCAGACAATGATTTCCGAAGTCAGTTCTTCGTGAAGGATTCCGTCGTGGCATTGATCGACGAGCTACGCGAGATTCGGGGGCGGCGAAAAGAGTCGACGGTGTAGATGCATAAAGCGACCCAGATCATCGGAAATGCCACTGCATGCCAAATTGTGACCCCCTCCTTGAAAACCAAAACGGCCACAAGGAACTGAAGTGTCGGATTTATGTACAGTATCAGGCCACCGTCTGAATAGCGAAGCCGCTTGGCGGCATATGACATCAGAATCAGTGGGCCAGCGGTTATCGCCCCTGAAAATATTAGTATCGATGTATCAACAAAGTTCTGCCCGAAATAGCCCCCTGCTCGTCCGACAATTCCTGTCCACCCCAAGTACTCAGTCCCGATGATCCAAGCGAGGGCGAATGGCATCACAAGTGAAACCTCGAGAGCCACGGACACGGTTGGTCCAGCAGCCATGCGGACCTTGCAGATGCCGTAGACGCTGAATGTTGTGGCTAGCACAACTGCTATCCACGGCGTAACTCCGAGACCGAAGGTCAGGAGAGCGACGGATAAGGCAGCAATGGCCACCGCAACCCACTGCAGTCGCGAAAAGCGCTCTCCCAGCAAGATCCACGCCATAAAGACGGCAAAGAACGGGAACAGAAAATATCCCAAGCTTGCTTCGGCAGTCTTTCCGATTTGGACCGCCAAAATGAACACTAGCCAGTTAATCGACACCATTCCCGCGGCAAGCATCCCAATGCCGATCTGTTTTCGAGAATACAGCAACGATGCCAAAAGGCCAAGCCTACCCTGCATCACAAGAAGGCCAGTGAAGATCACAAAGGACCAGAACACTCTATGAGCGGTTACCTCGAGCGATGGAATGTGAATGATGTACTTGTAGGGAATTGGGCTAAGGCCCCAAATCGTACCTGCCAATGTCATGGCACACACGCCTTTTGCACGCTCGGATATTCGCACGGGCACAAGCCGGGCACCGCCTTACGGAGGAACCCGCTACATTTGAAGCTGCTGACGAATCTTCCGTTCAGATGCCTGCCAAGCGAACGGCAACGTCTTCCCAGTTAACCAGGTTGTTGAGAAAATTCGCGAGGTAGGCAGGGCGCTTGTTTCTGAAGTCAATGTAATACGAGTGCTCCCACACGTCGCAGGCAAGGAGGGCCGTCTGGCCGAAACAAAGTGGATTCACGCCGTTCGCGGTCTTGGTCACTTTCAGAGATCCATCCCCCTCTGCGACAAGCCAGCACCAACCGGAGCCAAACTGGCTAGCTCCGGCGGCCGAAAACTGCGCCTTGAACTCGTCGACTGATCCGAAAGCGTCAGTAATCCTTGCTTCCAGTTCGGAAGGCATAGAAACTAGGCTTGGACCCATCATTTTCCAGAACTGGCAATGATTCCAGTGCTGCGATGCGTTGTTGAAAATCCCGTTCTGAACAACCGATCCTGCACTGTATGTGCCCTTGATGATATCCTCGAGGGGTTTGCCTTCCCATTCGGTTCCAGCGACCAGCTTGCTGCCGTTGTCCACATAGGCCTTGTGATGGAGGTCATGATGGAATTCCAATGTCTCTCGCGACATGCCCGAATCTGCCAAGGCGTCATGGGCGTATGGTAGGTCAGGAAGTTCAAATGACATGTCTCAGTCCTTGCTTGTTGTTTTCAGAAAAAGCCTATTTGGTCAGCGAAAATTGGATTCTCGCTCTTTCAAACTTTAGCAATTGCGGGCAACGGGAGCAAGGCGGTCGCAGCGCGCGCCAAGGCAATCGCTTTTAAAATTCCGGTTTTCCCTTTCCCACCGGTGGCACAATGTACCTGCAAGCAACAATGTAGAGGCAGGCATCACACAGGATTTTCCTGTTTCTCTTCAAGGAGCCGGGACCCCAGGCGCAGCCAACGCCATGCGTCCCGTTCTCCTGTCTATTCGTCGCGCAATTCAGTCCCCCTGCACCCGCTTTCGTGGCGAAGTTCTGCGACGATCAGAAAGGCCGCGGCAACGCGCGAGACCAAGGGTCAGGCGATAACGGAAGCACGCCGTTGTCAAACTGTCACAAACCGCCCCCAAACAGAAATTGAAAACGATTGCCATGAACGCGCCCGCCCTCGTGAAGCAGCAGTTTGCAAGTCCTGCTGCCCGAAGGAGTCGCATTTGCATGTATTGAATTAGATAGTGTCGTCAAATTAGATAGTGTCGTCATGAGTGCTGTTTATCTGCATTGTCTGTCGAACTCACTTGATGATTCTTGGAGGCGGCTCATGGGAATGGCTCATCGGCGTCATGACATTTCGGACCGGGTCTGGCTGTTGCTGGAGCCTCATCTGCCTGGCCGAGCGGGAAGTTGGGGTGGAGTGGCGCAGGACAATCGTCGGTTCATCAATGCGATCTTCCGGGTTCTTCGCACCGGCGCTCCCTGGCGTGATTTGCCGCCAGACTGCGGAGACTGGAAAAACACCCATCGCCGGTTCTGTCGCTGGCGGGACAAGGGGCTCTGGGGGGCGTTGCCGGAGCGTCTGGTGGATGAGCCGGACTGCAAGTGGCTGATGATTGACGCCAGTCATCTCAAGGTGCATCCCCCTGCGAGCGGTGCGATCGGTGGCAATCAGGCGATGGGTCGCGCAAAAGGGGGCTGAACGCGAAGCTGCATCTGGCTGTGGACGCGCATGGGATGCCGGTGCGGGTGTTGGCGACCGAGGGGACGGCAGCAGATTGCCGTCAAGCGGTCGAGCTGATTGAAGGGATGGATGCCGAGCGCTTGTTGGCGGACAAGGCCTGTGACACAAATGCCATCCTGTCTTGTTGCGAGGAGCATGAAGTCATTCCAGCGGTTCCACCGAAGCGCAACCGCAAGCGCCCCAGAGCGCATGATGTCGATCTCTGCCGGCACCGGCATTTGGTGGAGAACGCCTTTCCGTGGCTCAAGCGCTGGCGTGGGATCGCCACGCGATACGCCAGGAATGCCGCATCGTTTCTTGCCGCGGTGCAGATCCGGTGTCTGGCGCTCTGGGTTGGCATTTCATGACGACACTATCTAGGAAACCTCTGATTTGGAGAGTTTTATGGCTTGGTTGCCGGAGTTGTCCTTCCTGGCTGCGCCGGTCAGTTTCCCGTGGTCCGGAAGCCCCAAATGCGCGTTTTCGAGGCGGAATTACCACCGTTTTAGCCCCCTCAGAGCCGGTCCGGCAGATTCCGGACACGCTTCTCCCGTGTCATTGCAAGTGCGGTTGGGCAATCATCAGGTTCGAGAAGCCCAGAAGCAGCGCAAGCCGTTGCACGTTCCTCTCCAGCCCTCGATAGCGCACCTTGTCATGGCCAAACACCCGCACCCTGGCCTTCGCCGTCTCCGCCAGAGCCCGGTGCCTGCCGGGGTTCATGGCAATGTGCCGCGATACCTTGCAATACGCGTTCTCCACCCACTTCCCGATCCCGCGATATCCGGCGTCAGCCCGGACCGGTTGCTTCTCGCCGTGCAGAAGCCGACCCGAAGGCGTCAGGTCGCGACGTTGCTCTCGTTCCCGGTCGACGACGGCGCCGAGATGATGGCGACGACGACGATGCTCCCCTCCTTCAGCAGGACTCCCCGCTCGGCCAGGTGCGCCCAAGGGATCAGGCTGTCCATCCGCTCCGGAAAGATTTCGCGGCGCTTCTTGCGGTCGCATTCAAGGCTGGCAAAGGTCAATTGCCGAAGACGCTGCATGTCGTGATCCCCCAAAAGAAAGGTGTGGCGCAAGACAGCGGGCACCCCTCCCCTGATGTACAATGCCGCGCCCACATATCAGGCTATATTCAGAGATTCCTTAGGATCATCGAGATCACTCTATAATCCAAACGCGCCCGGCAGAATCAGGACAGGCCCGTTGATTGTTTCCCCGCTGATCCTGAAGCAACCCAACCCGTAGCTGTCGATCGGCGGCGTTGAGCGATAGACCATTTCTCGAACTCTCATCGCCCACCTCAGCTGTCAAACAGCGGAGCCCCGGCTATGGCGGATCCAGCGATGATCAGATAGGCCACAGCGCGGTACGAAGTTTCGCTTTCAGGTCTGAAGAACCGAGATCCGATCGCGATTGCCATAAGATACGGCAACGCCAAGCCAACTCCCATCAGCGCGGCCTCAATGTCGAGGACATTCCGGAATCCAAACACCGCTAGCAGCTGGATATCGGCAATAATCAGGAAAAGGAAAATGTTGGCGCGGGTGCCTGCCACCGGAAGCCTGCTCGCCAAGTACAGCATAATTACAGGCGGGCCCGGCAGGCCTACAGCTCCCGCGAGAAATCCCCCAAGGCCGCCTGTCATGTAAACTAGGGGCTTCGTTAGTTCTCCTCGATATCGCACTCCCAAAATCAACAGCAGCAAGAGCAGAAGCGTGAGCGATGAAACAGCATACCGAAAAATGTTGTCCGGAAGCATCACAAGAACAGCTACGCCCACCGGCAATGCCACGAGCGAGCCGATCCCCAGACGAACGACCTCTTTAAGATTAGCAGACTTCATCGTTCGGGGAGTAAAGAAAAGCGGGCCGACAATGTCCATCACGACCAGCACCGTGAGCGCCCAAACCGGCGGCAGTACGGCCCCAGCAAATGGAAGAAAGGCCATCGCCGTCCCGAAACCTGAGAATCCACGGACAAGCCCAGCAATCACGGAGCCGAGCACCAGCCAAACCAGATCATTGATGGGGAGCGTTTGTTGTATGCTCGATGCAACATCGAGCAGCGCATCTGTCATTGATCACCAGATGCGAATTGGGTTCCAACCCCAGAATTCGGTTTGGACCAATCCCGCTTGACTCCAAGATAAAGCAGGACGTTGGTTGCAACAAAGACCGATGAATAGGTTCCGATCACGATCCCCCAGATCATGGCAAAGACGAAACCGCGGATCACGTCGCCTCCAAACACGTAGAGAGCTAGCAACGCGATCAATGTTGTTACAGATGTCACCACTGTCCTAGACAAGGTATCGTTGATCGAAAGATTAAGCACCTCTGCGAGCTCTGGCCGCTTGAACTTTCGAAGGTTTTCGCGAACCCGGTCGAACACGACGACAGTGTCATTAAGAGAGTAGCCCACAATGGTCAGGAGAGCAGCAATGATCGGCAAGCCAAACTGAATCTGCAATGCACTGAAAACGCCGAGCGTAAGAACTACATCGTGCACCAGAGCCGCGACGGCGCCAAGGGAAAACTGCCATTCAAAGCGCACCCAGATATAGAACAGAACCGCTCCGATCGCGAGAAGCACCGCAATCACCGCTTTTCGAATTAGCTCCCCAGAAACTTTCGGCCCGACGCTCTCGACCAAGGGAAATACCATATCGGGGTCCACGCTTCGCAACGCGTCCTGGATCGAAATCACAGTCGCTGCCGCAACGGCTTCATCACCTTCCTGCGCCTCGATCCTGATCATTGCAACGTTCTCCTCAGGTGAGAAGGCCGGATCGAAGACTTCAGTGATAGTAACATCTCCCAATCCGAGCGGGGAGACGGCACCCCTGTACTCTCCGACGTCGACTGGGCTGGTGCTTTCTGTCCGAATTGTTGTTCCACCCTTGAAGTCGATCCCAAAATTCAGGCCGAAAACCAGCACAAGGGCAATGGACACGACGAACCCCGCAATCGATGCACCCAATGTCAGTCGGCTGTACCGGAAGAAGTCCAGTTTAGTCTGATCGGGCACAAGCTTCAGGTGCATCTGTTTTCCCCTAGACGCTGATCGATTTCGGTCGACGCCATGTGAACCATACGACGATTAGCAGCCTAGTCAGGTAAATTGCCGTGAACACCGAGGTCAAGATTCCAAGGCCAAGTGTAACCGAAAAACCGCGCACGGGACCGGAACCCATTGCAAACAGGATTACGGCGGCGATCAACGTCGTGACATTCGCGTCCAGTATGGCGGGAATTGCCTTGGTGTAACCCTGCTCTATTGCCCGGGCCGGTCCTCGCGCTGTCCTGATTTCTTCGCGAATTCGCTCGAAGATGAGTACATTGGCATCAACTGCCATGCCGATTGTGAGCACTATGCCAGCAATACCAGGCAAGGTCAGCGTCGCGCCCACGGCTGAAAGCAACCCAAAGATTAGAGCCAAATTCATGAGCAATGCGACATTCGCAAATATCCCGAACAAGCCGTAGCTCGCGACCATGAAAGCAAGCACGGCAAAGAATGCGATCAGGCATGCGACTTTTCCAGCATCGATCGAGTCTTGGCCTAGGTCGGGACCAACGGTTCGTTCCTCAAGAACAGTCATCTCTGCAGGCAGGGCCCCAGCCCTGAGCAACACTGCCAGCTGCGTTGCCTCTTCGGGCGTGAATCTGCCGGTTATAATCCCGGAACCTCCAGGAATGTGCTGCCGGATCGTGGGTGCCGAGACAACCTCTTCATCCAAAGCGATGGCAAATAAAGAGCCAACGTTCGCCGCCGTATAATCTCCAAACCGCCTCGCGCCTGAAGGGTTTAGCCGGAACGACACTGCTGGGATGCCATTCTCGTCAAAATCCGGTTGCGCATCAACCAAGTCTTCGCCCGAAATGACCGGGACCTTATCGAGAATATAGAATTGATTGGGATCATCCAGCGCAGGGTAGATCACATTGCCTACCCCAGGTCTTGCCGTCCCGTTCGCTGTAACACCCACATAATGGTGGAACGTAAGGCGGGCCGTGGTTCCAAGAAGCGCCTTCAACTCCTCGGCGGACCCGATGCCAGGAACCTGAACAATGATGCGCTCAGACCCTTGGCGCTGGATAACCGGTTCGCGTGTGCCAATCTCATCGACTCTCCGACGTACGATCTCAAGAGACTGCCGCATGGTTCGTTCGTCAGTTGCGGCCATCTCTTCCTCGGTCAGGCTGATTGTCACGACATCTCCGTCGGAGCGTACTTCAATGTCGCTTGCGCCAATTCCAGCCAGACTGACGATGGGCCGGGCAAGGTCTCTCACAACAGAAACAGCGCGATTGATTTCCTCAGGCCTTGATATCCTGACATGCAACTCGCCGGGCGGTGACTGCTGCCTTCGAATGGTTCCGACAGTACCACGCTCATCCCGAAGCACATCCCTTACTTCGGGCCACAAACCGTCAATCCGCTCAGCGTAAACGTCCTCTAAGCGAACCTCCACAAGAAGGTGAGCACCGCCACGCAAATCTAATCCAAGATTGACTAGAGCCGACGGTAGCCACGAGGGCCAACGCTGCAAATCGGCCAGTATCTGTGGAGACGCCGCCTGGCCCGACTCTACAATGGTTGTGGCATCGTTGTGCCGCTCAACCCGTGAATAAAATATGTTCGGGAGCGCAGCCACTAACCCTACGAGACACAGGCTGACTATCAGTGCCCGTTTCCAAAACGCAAACTGAAGCATTGCTCTGAACCTCGAGATGAAAGAGAGAAGGGTTATTCGCCAGAATCGGTCTTGCTAATCACCTGTGCAACCGTATTGCGAACCACACGAACCTTGACATCACCTAAATCCACCTCGATCTCGGATTCGTCCTTGACCTTGGATACCCGTCCAATCAAGCCGCCCTGCGTGACAACATGATCACCCCGCCTGAGCGCCGACACCATTTCCTTGTGTTTCTTCACCTTCTGTTGCTGCGGCCTAATCATGAGGAAATACATGATGACGAAAATCAGGACAAGCGGTAACAAGTTGGCGAGAGCAAACCCGCCGCCAGCGGATTGCGCATACGCGGGGCTAATCAACATTGAATATCCTCTTATTGGGAGACCCTGCCTCGGTTGCAGCTTCCATTATATCCGATGCAACGTCGTTGCAAGAATGTGATTGTTGAACCGGTCTCTGTGTTTATTACTCTCTCAAAGCATCCAAAGCGGGCCGGAAGCATTGTTTGAGCTAGCCACCGCGAGCGCTGATTCCCGAATGCCACAGTTTATGCTTGCCTGCATCAAATTGGTGTTGAGACCGCGCAGGGCAGGAACGGACGCTTGAGGGACTCGGTCAACAATATCCAGTATATTGCTTATGCACATGGTTCCTGCGATACAAGGCATTGTGTTCGGGATGTCGGATGATGGAATGTTCGCATGACATTCTTGACGTGGAACCATCCCATGACCGAAATCCCCGCCAGCCTCATCGCCTTCCAGCGCCGGTTCCCCGACGACGACGCCTGCGCCCGGTGGCTCGTCGCCGTCCGATGGCCGAACGACTTCCGGTGTCCCGCCTGCGGCTGGCCACGGTCCGGTCCTGCAGCGCCAAGGATCTCGGCAACTTCGCTGTGCGCAACACCGCCGCGACCACGGTCGTCAAGACAGACGGCTGGAGAGGCTGCAGCGCGGTACCTCAGGACCACCACCAGCCCCGTGTCGTCGGCGACAGGCCCGCCCATGAAACCCTCGCCTGGACCCACACCGCGTTCTGCAACCTCAAGGGCTGGGCGCGGGGCGTCTGCCACGGGCTGCGCGCCAAGCACCTCCAGACCTGTCTCGATGAATTCGTCTTTCGCTTCAATCAGCGCCGAAATCGCCATGCTGCCTTTCTGTTCCTGTTCCTGCAGGCTCTGCGCGCCAAGCCTCACCCCTGCCGCATCTTGATCAAACCGGAACCAAGTGCATAAGCAGTTCCGGTATATTCCACTTTGAGTGTATTTTGCACTGCATCTGCCGAGTGCTGGAGGCACAGGTGCAGCGACTGATTATTTCGTTGTCGTCAGAGGCAATCCAGCATCACGGAAAGTGCAATTTAAGCAAACTCGGGCCAGCTCAGTCCGCACCTCAGTTGCTACTAGCAAGCAAATCGCCCACGCGATCGAGGGCGCGACGGATGTTCTCTGCGCTGTTCGCATACGAAAAACGCACGTAACCTTCACCGAATGCACCGAAACTTGTGCCGGCCACCGTAGCCACGCCCGCCGTTTCTAACAGGCGATTCTGAAAGGCTCTAGAGTCGAGGCCGGTTTCTGCAATACTTGGGAAAGCGTAGAAGGCACCGCCTGGAACTCTGCACGAAACTCCGGGAAGCGAGTTGAGTCCCTCAACTATCACCGAACGCCTCTCGCCAAACGCGGCAACCATTTCGTTAACAGCCGCCTGCGGGCCTTGCAGCGCCGCGATTCCAGCAAACTGCGTTGGAGCATTAACGCAAGAGTGACAATTTACGGCAAGCCGTGTAGCCTTTTCCGCTACTGCAGCAGGCCACACGGAATAGCCAAGTCTCCAGCCTGTCATGGCAAACGTCTTGCTCCATCCGTCGAGCAGAATTACACGATCAGCGATTTCTGGATACGCCAAAAGGGTCTTGTGTTCGCGGTCATCGTAGACGATGCGACAATAAATCTCATCGCTCAGCACTGCCACATTGCGATGCAGTTCCAGACCATCCACGAGCCTGTCGATCTCGCTCCTCGGCACCACCCCGCCGGTCGGATTGGCTGGCGTATTCAAGATGATAAGGCGCGTGGCTGGGGTGATGCTTGCAATTACCGCCTCGGCATCAAAGGAGAAGTCTTTTTCCTCCAGCAACGGAATAGGAACCGCCCTCGCCCCAGTGAATTGAATCATTGACTCGTAAATAGGAAAGCCGGGATTCGGGTACATGATTTCGGCGCCTGGTTCCCCGAACATGAGGATGGCGAAGAACATCGTGACCTTTCCTCCTGGGACGATAACAATCCGTGCCGGATCCACCTCGACTTCACGCCGCTGAGCGATGTCCTCGGCGACAGCCTCGCGTAACTCCGGAATTCCCGGAGCTGGAGTGTAGCCATGATAACCGTCGCGGACTGCGCGGACCGCCGCCTCGACAATGTGGGGCGGAGTCTTGAAATCCGGCTGGCCGATTCCGAGGTTGATGACGTCACGTCCATTCCGAGAGATCTCTTCGGCCCTTGCCAGCACCTCAAACGCTGTCTCCGTACCCAGCCTTTCCATCCTGCCGCTTAATTCTAACATAGCAATCCTCACCGTCTTCCAATCACTGGTGCGGTCCTGCTTCTTTCGCTGTAGAATCAGTACCGTTGCTTATCGAGTGCAGGTCTACCATTTCTGAAATATAATCCATCGCCACTCCATCGCAAACCCGATCATATGACTAGCACAATGACTGAATATTATGACAGGAATGCCAATCGGGCCAATGCTGAATTCAAGCAAATAACGTTTCGTGCATGCCCCAACTGATGGTATCTTGCATAATCTGAAGCGTTCCCGACAGTTCAAAACAGCAAACCGCGCAAATGGGCGGTCAACTATACCAGTTGACGGATATCGACAACGCTTTGGCCATATTTCATAGTTGAAAAGCCATGGATCAACGACAGGCCTGCGAAATCAATGTCTCGGTGCATCATGTATACAACGCTGTAGATAAACATCGGCTAGCGCCCTAATTGAATGCCTCTAGCTCGGCCCCCCCCCCTTCAGGCCATGCTCACGCAGTTAGCTAAGGAACCTCTGAATGCAGCCTGATTTTGGGCGTGTCATTGCGCATCCGGTGCGCGCCCGCTATTTTGCGCCACGCCTTTTTTTTGGGGGGGATCCTGACATGCAGCGCCTTCGGCAATTGACCTTTGCCAGCCTCCAATGCGATCGCAAGAAGCGCAAGACGCGCCGCGAGATCTTTCTGGAGCGGATGGACAGCCTGATCCCCCCAGAGACCCTTGTCCCGCCAGCGACAGAACCGGCGATGGGTGTTTTTCCAGTCTCCACAGTCTGGCGGCAAATCACGCCAGGGAGCGCCGGTGCGAAGAACCCGGAAGATCGCATTGATGAACCGACGATTGTCCTGCGCCCCCCCAACTTCCCGCTCGGCCAGGCAGATGAGGCTCCAGCAACAGCCAGACCCGGTCCGAAATGTCATGACGCCGATGAGCCATTCCCATGAGCCGCCTCCAAGAACCATCGAGTGAGTTCGACAGACAATGCAGATAAACATCACTCATGACGACAATATCTAGCGACCTCCGATAGTCGCTACACATTGGGCGTTCCCTTGAAAAGGGCGGTCTCCGGCGACACGCGCTCAACAACCATTGCCATAAAGAAATCCAGCCTGCCCCCTTCGATTGCATCAGGACAATCTCCAAAGCCCGCCAACGTCCATGACTGGGTGGGGCCATTTCGCAACAGTCCTGTTTCGCAATTTGAACGGACGGATGTCCATCATTCAATCAAAATGATCGATGGAATCAAGACTCATTGGGATAATTCAGATTTGAGTTCAAATCATGGTGCAATTGCGGCATAAGCAGTGCATTTCACAAAGAGGCTCGTACCTCCGCCATGCATGACATCAAGTTAATTCACGAAAATCCCGAAGAATTCGATGCGGCGCTCGCCAAGCGGGGCGAAGTGCCAATGGCACAGAAAATCCTTGCTATCGATAAGAGACGCCGAGAATGGATTTTCAAGGCTGAGCGCGCCAAAGCGGAGCAAAAGGCGACGGCTCGGCAGGCAGGCAAAGCTAAAGCCGCGGGGAACGAGGCAACGTTCAGCTCGCTCCGCAGAATCAGTTCAGAAAAGAAATCCAACGTTGCACTCCTCGAACGTGAGGCCAGCTCCCAAAACTCGCTCCTGAAAGAACTTCTGCTAGCGATTCCAAACCGACTAGACGACGATGTCCCTGTTGGCAGAAATGAAAGCGAGAATGTCGAAGTTCGAAGATGGGGGAAACCCAGGAATTTTCAGTTCGAGCCTGCCGAGCATTTCGACATCCGGTGTGCACATGACGGAATGGATTTCAAGACGGCTGCGAAGCTTTCCGGCTCGCGATTTGTCGTGATGTCGGGTGCAATCGCCCGGCTTCACAGAGCCATCGCCCAATTCATGATTGATATGCAAGTCGAAAAGAACGGCCTGACCGAGGTCTGGACGCCCATTCTGGTTCGTGAGTCATCAATGCTCGGTACCGGGCAACTGCCCAAGTTTGGCGAAGATTCCTTCCAGACAACTGACGGCAGATGGTTGATTCCCACCTCTGAGGTCACACTTACCAACATCGTGAGCGAAACCAAGATAGACGAGGACTACCTTCCGCGAAGATACTGCGCCCACACCCAGTGCTTCCGTTCAGAGGCTGGCGCTGCGGGAAAGGATACCGCTGGAATGCTTCGTCAACACCAGTTCGAGAAAGTCGAGATGGTCTCCATAACAACACCGGAGACCAGTTGCGCTGAGCAAGAACGGATGGTGCGATGCGCCGAAAGCGTACTGGAAGCGTTAGAACTTCCCTACAGGACAGTTATCTTGTGCTCTGGAGACACGGGATTCGGAGCTCTTAAGACATATGATATCGAAGTCTGGCTCCCAGGCCAGGGGTTACACCGCGAAATCAGTTCGGTTTCCAATTGCGGCGACTTTCAAGCCCGGCGGATGAACGCCCGCTATCGTTTGAAAGAGGGCGGCCACCTCAAATTTGTGCATACATTGAATGGTTCTGGGCTAGCCGTGGGCCGAACCCTCATCGCAGTTCTTGAAAACCACCAGCGTGAGGACGGTGGCGTCGATGTGCCGGCAACGCTGCATTCGTATCTTGGCGAACGATCCACCATTGAACCCAACGGGGAATTGCTGTGAGGAGTTGCGACGCGACATGCGTATCAGAGTCCATTTTCGAAAAAACGCCGCCTCTGCTCACTGGCATTTTGTGTTGCCGTGGTGAACACCGGACGAGTTGTCGCAGAAAGACGGTAAAATTGAAACCACCAGAAGAACTGCAAGCATGCGAATCCTTGTAACAAACGACGACGGCATACTGGCACCGGGACTTTCCGCAATTGAAGCCGTCGCACGTGAGTTAGCTGGCGAGGACGGAGACGTTTGGACCGTGGCTCCGGCATTGGAGCAATCGGGGACGGCCCATTGCACATCATTTGCACAACCGATGCGTATCGAGACTGTCAACTCACGGCGCTTCGCTGTGACCGGAACCCCTGCAGACTGCGTCATCGCGGGAATTCACGAGGTCATGAAGATGCATCCCGACTTGGTGCTGTCTGGAATCAACCGCGGGAATAACTCTGGTGAGAACGTCCTTTATTCAGGAACTGTAGGCGCGGCCATGGAAGCGGCGTTGCAGGGAACCAAGTCGATCGCGTTGTCGCAGTATTTCGGCCCCGAGAACGAGGATCTCGTGGACCCGTTCGAGGCCTCGCGGGCATACGCACCGCGCCTTGTCTGCGCGCTCTTGAAGGCTTCGTTCTGGGACAACGCGGAATATCGGCTCTTCTACAATGTAAACTTCCCTCCCTGTTCGGTCACCGACGTAGCAGGCATTAGAATTACCCGGCAAGGTTTTCGTGAGAATACAAAATTCAAGATGAAGTCGATGCGCTCTCCATCTGGCCGAAATTTCCTGTTCGTTCATAGCGGCTCGCAGTTCAAGTCATCGGCTGAGGGGACGGATGTCCATGCGAACCACGCCAACTTCATTTCGGTCACTCCGATGCGAGCAGATCTTACAGCTCATGATAAGCTGGACAGCCTCCGGGTAGACCTGCAATGACCAACTTTCCCGAAGGGATGCGCACGTTGATTCGAACTATCCGTCATCGCGGCGTTACCGACCCAACGGTTCTGAAAGTGATGGAAGATATAGACCGGAGGCAATTCGTTCCCGAGTCCTTCGCGGCGCGAGCTTATCAGGACATACCGTTGCCTATCGAATGTGGACAGACAATTAGCCAACCGACAATTGTCGGACTCATGACGCAAGCACTTGAGGTGGCTCATACGCACCGAGTGTTGGAGGTGGGAACCGGCACTGGCTATCAGACTTTGATTCTTTCGTATCTCGCCAAGCGGGTGTATAGTTTGGAAAGGCATCACAAGCTTGTGCAGTCTGCCACAAATAAAGCCATTTCCGGTTTCGGACGGGAGAACATAACGATTGTGGTGGCCGATGGATCACGTGGGCTTCCCGGGGCGGCGCCCTTTGACCGAGTGATGGTATGCGCCGCTGCGGAAGACATTCCGCCCGTTCTAGCAGAGCAGCTCAAGAAGGGAGGAATCATGGTTCTTCCAATCTCCGAGACAGCATATGAGCAAAGGCTGGTGAAGGTAACGAAAATCGAAAACGGCTTGGAATGCGAGGACCTCGGCGGTGTGCGATTCGTGCCACTGATCGAGGGAATAGCAGATGAGTAAACAACCGCCGGGTGCACTGGAATTCAATAAGCTGATGTGTCTTGCGGATAAGACGGCGGAACGTGGCTTGATCGGCGTTTCGCCATTTCTGGCTGGCTGTGGACTTATCCTGTTGGCCGCAGGCTGCGACTTGCGTTCTCCCAAGCCCACCGATCACCCTTTTCCGGAAATTGCGGAAGAGTTGATTGAGGAATGGCCAGAACCCGACGACCGGGGAATTGTGGCACTGGAAAATCGAATTTACGTGATTGCTCGGTACGGCGAGACCGTGCGTGATATCGGAAACCGAATCAACGTGAACCCTGAGCAGCTAGCGGCAATCAACAGGGTTCGCGTGGAAACACCGCTGGAATCGGGCCGCGCTCTGACTCTTCCGAGCGAATTTTTGAGGCCGTACCGCGACTTGACGGAAGACACCGCTTCGGCCAGCAAACCCCTTGATATCTCTGAGCTCGCATCAAACGCGATTGATTCGATAGCGGACCCATCATTAGAAGTTACCATTGTTGATCCCGCTCCTGTTGCAAATCAAATCGTGCACAGAGTTCAGCCAGGGGAAACCGTTCACTCCATTGCCAATCTCCACGGAGTCTCTGTTCCCGCACTGGCTAGCTGGAATTCACTCAGTCCGGACTCCTCGGTAAGGGTTAATCAAACCCTGATCATTCCGGCTTCTCATGAAATTAGTGGCATAGCGTCAAGTGGCGAGCAAGATACCGAGAGCGAAACGCCTGTCCAACGCACTTCACCTGAGCAAACTGAAACGCCACCCTCCACCGCAATTGTACGACCAGCTGAGGCTGAGAGTCTGGCACAGAAAATAACTGGAGTTGTTACGCAACCTGAAACCGTGCAGAAACCCGAAGCTGCCACTCAAGAAAATGCTCCGAACGACCGAAGCACCGGATTTATGCGGCCCCTGAACGGGAAAATCATTCGCAGGTATTCTGGAAAACCTGGAGGGAGCGAAGGCATTGACATCGCCGCGCCAGAAGGGGGCATCGTTGTGGCTGCCGCGGACGGTGCTGTCGCTCTGGTTTCACCGGCCGCCGACCAGACAGTGATACTTCTTCTGAAACATCCTCAAAACATTTACACTGTCTACTCGAATATCACCGATGTTCCGCTTGAAAGGGGCCAAAAAGTTGAGCGCGGGCAGTTGATAGGCCACGTCGCGGGTGGTTCCAAGGAATACCTGCATTTTGAGATACGTGAAGGTACCAAAAGCACCGATCCAGAAAAGCTGTTCTCGAATTAGCTGAGCAACCAATTTAACATGGCTTCGGTTGACGAGACAACAAAACCCCTCCGGATCAAGTTGAGCGGATACCGCATTCAGGCATATAGTGGAAATGGCTTGGGACTCATTTAATTCTTGGAAAGCTAAGGTCGCACTAGTCACCGGTGCAGGCTCAGGCATTGGACGAGCCGCGGCACTTGCGCTGAACAGAGAAGGGTTCGCGCTGATCTTGGCCGGTCGGCACGAAGAAACACTCCATGAAACGAGATTTCTTGCCAAACGAAACGGCATTCCGATTATCCCCATTGCGGCGGATGTCTCGATCGTGGAAGATGTTGATTCTCTGTTTGATCAAGTCGAGGAGAATTTCGGGAGGCTTGACGTGCTTTTCAACAATGCCGGTGTTGGAACACCGGCGGTTTCAATCGATGAGCTAGACATTGCCCACTGGAACCGATGTGTCGCAGTGAACTTGACAGGCAGCTTCCTGTGTGCTCGCCGTGCTGCCAGAATCATGAAGCAGCAGAGTCCCAAAGGCGGGCGGATTATCAATAACGGATCTGTGTCGTCTCACGCACCACGCCCGAACACCGTCGCCTACACCGCAACAAAACATGCAATTACCGGACTAACCAAGAGCATCTCACTCGACGGCCGTGACCACGACATTGTGTGCAGCCAGCTCGATATCGGCAACGCCGATACGCAGATGGCGGAGAAATTCAAGCGTGGAGTTCCCCAAGCTTCCGGCGATGTCAGAGTTGAACCAGTCTTCAATGTAAGGCATTGCGGCGACGCTGTTGCGTACATTGCCAAGTTGTCACTAGACACGAACATCCAGTTCATGACGATCATGGCCACGAAAATGCCCTTTATTGGGAGAGGTTGAGAGTGCCATCCTCTCCGCGCGGGTGGGTCGCTCCCGTTGTGGTTGTTTGAGATTCACCCGACATGCTCAGTTGTTGCTTCGTTTGGATTCAATGACTCAGCATTTGTGCGGTGGAGCTTTTAGTGGGTTGTTTCCATCCCTATTGGCCCGGCAGATGCCCCTTTCTCGGCAATGATGCAGAAAGGGAGAAGATACGCGCGCCCATACGGTGTTGTCGAAGATCGGCGGCACTTCCGTCGCCGACAGAAACCGACAGCAGAGGCAAGCGTGGTGGGCGTGCATCAGCCAGTCCACCGACTGGGGTCCAGACACCTTCCCCGATTTCGGCAACGCAGATGGTTTAACCAGCTAGTGGTGCGGCACGGTCTCGGTTCAGGGACGCCCCCCGGTAGATGGAGGTGAAATAGCCTTCAAGGCAATGGTCCTGAACCTGTTCAAGGCGGCAAACCGGATTGACCAGGTCCCGACCAGAGAATTGGAATCTGTCCCGATCCCGCTAGGGGCAGCGCATCGTGGCTTGAAACCGCGACCCGTAAGCGCCAAAATCCACCGCCGTCATCCATTGGTTGCCATCAGCTCCAGAAATCGCCAAATCAAGCGCAAGCCAAATTTCAGAACGGTCTCGGATTGGATTTCTAACACAACGCTAGACCCTACTCCGCAGATTGAGAAACTGACGGTTTGAAGGCGCTACTTTCTTTCACTGTTCCAACCACAAGACGCTTCTGATCCCGCGGACGGCAATCACTTGCCACCTCGCTGACCAGCGAGGTGGATGTAGTGCTGCCATGCCACTCGACCCGATCTTGCACCACGCGTTTGTTGCCATTCAATTGCGCCTGTGCGCCGCTCAACCTCGTCAATATGGATTCCGAACTCGGCACAGTATCTATTCACCATCTCAAGATATTCGTCTTGCGAGCAAGGATGAAAGCCAAGCCATAGGCCAAACCGGTCCGATAGCGAGATTTTCTCTTCGACAGCCTCCGAAGGATTGACCGCAGTTGATCTTTCGTTCTCGATCATATCCCTAGGCATCAAGTGCCGCCTGTTCGACGTTGCGTAGAAAACAACGTTTTGCGGTCGCCCCTCTACTCCTCCATCTAGCGCGGCTTTCAAGGACTTGTAGTGGGATTCATCCCGCGAAAAAGACAAGTCGTCGCAAAACAAGATAAAGCGACAGTCGCGGGTTCCCCTCAAAATGCCAAGCAACCGTCCAAGACTCGGGAGGTCGTCCCTCAGCAGTTCAACGAGCTTCAAGTTTGAGTATGCGTCAGCAAGCTTTGCGTGAACCGCCTTGACAAGCGAAGACTTGCCCATGCCCCTAGCTCCCCAAAGGAGCGCGTTATTGGCCGGCCTCCCTGCGGCAAAGTGGCGCGTGTTGTCCAGCAGGGTGTCTCGAGCCCGGTCAATTCCGACAAGAAGGGACAAATCGATCCTGTTGACGTCAGACACAGGGTCTAGACGGTCGGGCTCCGTCCGCCAGACAAAAGCGTCCGTACTCCGAAAATCTTGATAGTCCGATGGTCTTGGGCTAATTCGCTCAAGAGCATCCGCAATCCGCGAAACGTACTCGTCAATGGACCGCTTCACTTCGTTGCCGCTTCCGTTGTGTTTCCATCGCCGTCCGCAGGCTCAGAGTACGCACCGCCTTTCTCCGTGTTGCCACTCGGTTCATTCGATTCGTCATCTTCGAATATCAATCCTTGCTTCCGCAATTCCCGATCACGACGCTTTTCGACTCCCCGAACCAGCCAAATCGAGATTTCGTAAAGACCGTAAACAACCACGAAAAGTATCACTTGTGTGATGATATCCGGCGGCGTCACAAGTGCCGCTAAGGTCAAAATGCCAACAGCAGCGTATTTGCGAATCGAACCGAGTGTTTCGGCCGAAACGAGCCCAGCCTTGCCCATGAGCGTGAGCAGTACGGGAAGCTGAAAGCACAGCCCAAAGGCCAATATGAACTTGACCGTGAGCGACAGGTACTCGGCGACCGAACCCTGAAACGTTATGCCTGCCTCTGCGAGAACGCCCTGCTCGCCACCAGTTCCTTCGAAGAGCACTCCCTCCTGCTGAAATCCTAGGAAAAAGTCGAAGGCGAGGGGGATTACGATGTAGAATGCGAATGCTGCTCCGAGAAAGAACATGAGGGGAGATGCTAACAAAAACGGAAGAAAGGCGCTCTTTTCGCTTTTGTAGAGGCCTGGCGCGACAAAGCGCCACATCTGGGCTCCGATGTAGGGAAATGCCAGAATGAAGCCGCCTAGGAGAGAGATCCGTATCGCAACGAAGAATCCTTCCTGCAGCTTGATAAGTATCAGCCCACATTCCTGACTTCGAAGGGTGAGTTGCGCACAAATTGGCTGGGTAAGAAAATTGAAGATCGGATTCCATACAGCAAAGCAGATCACCATCCCGACCAAGAATGCGACAAGCGAGCGAACGAGTCGGGTTCGCAGTTCCGTGAGGTGCTCAATCAGCGGTGCTTTGGTGTCTTCGATCTCGTCTTCGGATGTCATTTATCGGACTTGACGGCCGCTTTTCCAGTGTCAAGGACCTCGGTGTCCACCAAGACTTCGGCATCGGCTGCCCCGCCCGACTCCGATACATTTGAAGCAGACGCGAAAGATTCGGATTCCGCACCGGCCACAGCTCCGTTCGCCGAGTCACCAGCGGCAGTGTCACTGAATTCGGTCTTGGCGCTTGGTGAGACCTCGGCATCGGTCTGTGGACGAGGCTTTTGTTCGTTCAGTATTTTTGAAGGCGCGACCGCTGCTTCGAACCCACTTTGGATTCTGGTCGACATTTCCTTCAATGGATTTGCAACCGCATTTCCTGCCGAAGCTGCTGACTTCAAGCTAGAAGTGACCTCCTTCATCCCGCTCTCGTCAGCAGCTTGATCCATCGCACGTTGAAATTCCCGTGCCATGCCCCGCATCTTTCCAGTGAACCTGCCAAGTGCACGAAACATCTTGGGTAAGTCCTTGGGACCGATCACGATCAAAGCGACCACGCCAATCAGAAGAAGCTCGGTCCAGCCGATATCAAGCATTGCAATAGAAGGTCAGGTCAAGAAGTGGTTTTTTCTTCGTCCGGAGTCACGTCTCGTGCCTCTTCTGCAGACGCTTCCTCAATCTCTTTCTTACCATCTGACACACCTTTCTTGAAGGCCGTGATTCCTTTTCCAACCTCCCCCATCATCGAAGAGATTTTTCCGCGCCCAAAGAGCACAAGCACCACCACAACGATAAGCAGCAGGCCCGGCAGTCCAATATTGTTTAGCAATTGCCCTCTCCATCACCAAGTGCGACCGGCGATTTCCAGCCAAGGTCCTCAGCCGGTAATCTAATAGTTCAGCAATCCATTTCAAAGGCCTATTTTGCCGCGGCCAAGGTAATCGTTTTCAATTTTCCCGTTCGGCGGCGGCTTGACGTCAGCGCGGACCATGCCAAGCGGGGGGGGGCGTCGTTCCAGTCAGTGCGACACGCAACAATGTTAAACGCCAGACGGCGCATCGTCGCAAGGTGCCTTGGCGCCCTTCAGCGACAGACCGCAATTTCTGCCCAGGTGCCCGCTGTCGCGGTCGGAGAGCGCGTCGCAACTCGGAATTCCATGCTCGGCTTCATGAAACGGCGCGAAGCTGGCTCTTTGAAAAAAACAGGACAATCTTGCATGATGCTTGCCTCTGCCTTGTTACCTGCAGACACATTGCAGCACTGGCAGGAAAGGGAAACCCGGATTTTTCAAAGCGATTGCCCTGTGCCGCAACAGGATCGACCGCGCTAAGTTGACTCGCATTTGGCGAAGACCGTTGCGAAAGTCAGCCTGATGTCGGGTATTATGGTTTCTGGAGCCGGCTCTGCGATGACTGTTGACGACTAGGGTAACTGTCGACAATGTCACTCTTCAGCCAGCGGGTACCCAAACTTAGCGCCGCACGCTCAATCTTCAAGCCGCATTCAAGCAACTATCAGTTGACATCCGGCGGAAGAGCCTTGTCAAGACCCTGTCGTCAAGCAATCGGTGGAACCAGCAGATCCCCGCGCGGTCGGGACTGCGATCAATTATCGAACCGCGCAGAACGGCATGAAGTCTCTGTCCTGCCTGCAATGTTGAGTGATCAAATGGATGTCCCATCGCCAAGTTTTCGATTGCGGTTCCGCCCATACCAATACACGATGTGGCTGCAAAGCGCGAATGCCCACCATCGATATGGAATTCGGGTACAATAAACTTTGCCGTCAGGTATTTTCTGGACCATTGCCGTAGCGTCGCCGAACCTTGCTAGATGTCTATTAATTCGCTGTTTATAATGTATTTTTTCTTGTTTCACGACCGACCAACCGAGACGTGCCCTCTGGACTTGCAACACGGCTTTGCACTGAGCAAGGAAACAAAAAGCACCTGTCGCGCCGCAGGCTGAGCCATAGACGCGACCCGGGTTTCGGAAGAAACACAGACGGCACCTTGGCCTTCAGGATGGACTCATCGCAAACTAGCGAAAACTCGACAAGGCTTGAATCACCCACGTAGCGACTTCGCTGGACGATACCGCAAACCGGCACTCCATCCTGCGGGGTCGGCACGGGCCCTTTGCCGCTCCGATCGAAATCGATCTTCACATGTTGAGGCCTGACCATGACCTCGACGTCAGTCCCGTCGGCGAATCCCGGCGATGGAAAGGAGCCAAAGGGTGTCTCTACTTCAGCTTGATTTACGACTCCGTGCACAATGTTCAGATCCGAAAAAAATGCGGCCGCTTGCTTGTCGATTGGTTGGAAGTAGATCTCGAAAGGTTCCCCGCCCTGAATGATTTCGCCGTCCCGCATCAACTCAATGCGATCCGCCATCCGCATCGCTTCCTGAGGCTCGTGAGTCACAAGCAGCACTGCGGTTTGCGCCTGCTTCAGATAATGCAGCGTCTCGTCGCGAATGCCGTCTCGAAGGCGGTCATCAAGGCTAGAGAACGGTTCATCGAGTAGCATGATCTTCGGACGAGGTGCCAGTGCGCGGGCCAAAGCCACACGCTGTTGCTCGCCACCGGATAGTTCATGCGGATATTTGTCCGTAAATTCCTTTAAGTTCACCGTGGTGAGCAATTCTTCTATTCGAGCCTTTCTGTTGCTACGCGACCCGATCAGTCCAAAGGCAATGTTTTCCTTCACGGTCAAATGGGGAAAGAGGGCAAAATCTTGAAATAACAGTCCTACCGATCGCTCCTCCGGCTGCCGATGCATCACTCCACCGGACACGATATGACCGTTGATCAGTATTTGCCCTGAATCTTGGCGCTCTACGCCAGCAATCATCCTAAGGGTCGTTGTCTTGCCACAACCGGAGGGACCAAGCAGGCAGACTACCTGCCCTGGCTTTACAGATAGCGATACATTCGATACCACGAGCCTTGTTCCAAAGCGCTTGGAAAGCCTCTCGACCTTGAGGCCAGCGAATGAACCCAACACGTGAACGCCCCGCGAATATACCTGATTAATTCAATCAGGAATATAGACTAACAGCATGGCATGAACAGGGCAAGCGGCATTATTGCGAAGCATCCGGCTATGTTCGCCCCACCAAGCTGCCTGCGCTCTCACGATTCATGAAAACAGCGGGCTCAGCAAGCTAATTGATACCCCTGTTTATTGTTCATACGGTTAGATTGGTGACGCCGCCATCGATCAAAAGATTTTGTCCCACGATGTATCCTGCCTGCCGTGAGCACATAAACGCACATGCTGCGCCAAACTCCTCTTCGGTGCCGTATCGCCTAGCCGGGATTGTCGCCTCCCGGTCCGCTTGCGCTTGATCCAACGAAATTCCTTTCGCCGAGGACGTTGCCTTGTCCAGCTGCACTGCACGGTCTGTCGCATGTATGCCGGGCAGCAGATTGTTGATCGTCACGCCAAATTGAGCAACCTGCCTCGCCGTGCCCGCAACGTACCCCGTCAATCCTGCTCGCGCACTGTTTGACAGTCCAAGTACGCCAATCGGTGACCTCACCGACATGGAGGTGATATTCACAACCCTGCCCCACTTCCTCTCTATCATTCCAGGAAGCAACCGCTTCATCATGTCAATTGGCGCGAGCATGTTGGCGTCCAGTGCGACAACGAAGTCATCGCGCGTCCATTCGTTCCACATCCCAGGAGGAGGCCCACCGGCATTGTTCACGAGAATGTCCGGGCTTTCGCAGGCGGCAACAACTTCATTCCTGCCGGAGTCGGTTGTTACGTCAGCGGTTACTGCAACTACATCCACATCGTAGCGCGACCTGATGTCTTCGGCTGATATCTCGAGCACTTCAGTTCCCCGCGCACACATCACCAAGTCCACACCCGCTGCTGCCAGTGCATCAGCACAGCCACGGCCCAAGCCCTTTGATGAGGCGCAAACAATCGCCCTCTTTCCCGCAATTCCAAAGTCCATTTGTCATCCCCGATTTTCCGCAGCCCCGAGAGTAGCAGACGACCGGGTGCCGTCAAGCACGAGCTAGCTTCAATCAGAAAATCGGGACGTCAGCGTTCAACAGAATGACTTTCGCTCCACCGGTCGGCACGAGCAACTAGATTTTCGTGGTTTGCGAAATAATGCGAACAGTTTCCAAGCGTCTCTCAAGAATTTAACGTTCTGCACAAAGCCGCAGTGCGACACTCAAAAAAATGGTTCTATCCGCATTTCGCAGGCGTATGTGATACACTGGGTTCCGACTTGCATTGACCGTGGAGAGCGGAACAATGGATCGGGTGTGGTTTCAGGACTGGTTTTCGAGCATCGATGAACTGACGACGGAGCAGTGCCGCAAGGTTGCTGCGGTTCTGTCGGATCCACCGGAGGCGTCGGCCTCGCTGGCGGCGGTTCGGCAGACGCCGGACCGGCTCGCCGGGATCATCGAGGCCGACGAGACTTTCGTCCGCGAGAGCCGCAAGGGCGAATGTGGCCTGTCGCGCGAGCAGGTGCTGATCCTGGCCGCGGCGGTGCGGCCAAGGATCTTGACAGTTGCCTTCGGTGGTTCCATCTCGTCGTGCTCGACAAGCGCCTGCCTCGCAGAAGATCGGCGTCCAGCCCCAAGCCTGCGATTCGCGAATTGAGCCAAAAAAAATGCAGATGGATCATGACCGCAAAGACAACTTCTTTGCTCTGTGCCTCTTGGAATTGGCATCGGAAAACAAAAACTGATGCAATAATGGGATTATACGAAATTTTTGACAGGGGCAGCTTTCGATTTCTGTTTGACGATGCGATGCAGGTGAAATAGCAATGTCGAATCAACGTGCTCTTTTGCAGCCGTCGGACACAAATCCATGTGTCCATCAATTCCGAAGGTTAAATGCCTAGTTTTTCCGAGTTCAGTCTTGATGACGATGTTCTAGCAGCCGTCCAAGCTGCCGGTTACGAGGTTCCAACCCAAATTCAGGTACAGACCATTCCTTCAGCACTGGAGGGGCGGGATGTTTTGGGAATTGCGCAAACTGGAACTGGAAAAACCGCTGCTTTCTCGTTGCCAATGATCTCCTTGCTGAAACGCGGCAGAGCACGCGCTCGTCTGCCGCGCTCGCTGGTCATCACACCAACCAGAGAGCTTGCGGCCCAGATCGCGGAGAATTTCGTGATGTATTCAGCGGGATCAAATCTTCAGATGGCCCTGCTGATCGGCGGTGTTTCGTTTGCCGAGCAACTTGCCCTCATCGACCGTGGCGTGGACGTGTTAATCGCGACACCTGGAAGGCTTCTAGATCATTTTGGGCGAGGAAAACTGTTGCTTTCGGGCGTGCAGATACTCGTGGTGGACGAAGCAGATCGCATGCTGGACATGGGATTCATCCCGGATATCGAGCGAATCTTCAAGCTTACACCCTTCACTCGCCAAACGCTGTTCTTTTCGGCCACGATGGCCAAAGAAATAGAGCGAATAGCAGATGAGTTTCTGTCCAATCCGGTTCGGGTCGAAGTAACTCAGCGCGCGACTGTTTCCTCTGATATAAATCAGGCTGTCTTCATGTTTCGACCGAGTAGCAAAAGCCAAGACTTCAAAGAGAGGCGAGCTGTTCTCCGCAAAATCCTGAAGGAAAAAGACAATGAGGTTACCAACGGAATAATATTCTGCAACCGGAAAGTCTCTGTGGACATTTTGACCAAGTCAATGAAGATTCACGGCTTCGAATGCGACGCAATCCACGGTGACCTCGAGCAATCCAATCGGATGAAGGTCTTGGAAGCATTTAGAGACGGAAGCATTCAATTTCTGGTCGCTTCCGACGTTGCATCTCGCGGGCTGGACATTCCGAATGTCAGCCATGTCTTCAATTTCGATGTCCCAATCGAGCCGGAAAACTACGTTCACCGCATTGGACGCACTGGGCGCGCTGGTCGCAGAGGTGCAGCATTAACGATCTGCGGACCAACAGAAAAGGCGAGACTTACTGCCATCGAGGAATTGACCGAATTCGATCTTCCCAAAACGGAAATCGACGTCCCGCCGGGTCACTTCTCTTCTCAACGGCAGCGAAAGTCCCGTGTAAAGGACAAGCGGGAGTTGCGTGAAGAGTCAGGCACGAAAGCTGCAGTTCCGACGGTCGGCACTCAGTTGGAGGACATTGCAGCTGAAAAGCAGTCAACTGAAGAAAATCTGCCTCCAGTGGTGGGAATGGGAGAGCATGTTCCAGATTTTCTCAACCGCAGCTTTAGCAAGGAGGCATCTGCCTCAGAATGACTCAGGCGTTCCCGGAGATTCCGGGAGGCGCCGCCAAAAGAAGACAGGCGCCGAGAATTTTTCGGGTGTCGTCGAATACAGGAGGTTTTTCGCCTACCCACCGTGGGTAGAGCCGATGCGGCACCGGGGCACCAGTCGCGAGATATCGGATGCTTTCTCCGGTTTCCTCAACGAATTTTCGCAATCTCGCTTTCCTGTTCGCTTGGTAGGTCTCCCAGTGGAGGGTTTCCAAGCGCATGTGAAACAGAGAGCTCCTTGCACGCGGCGCCATTTCCAGTGTCTCTAATGCAACATCGACGCCTTTCCACCGAGTTTCAGCCGTTGCGAAAAGTTGCTTCGCGAGCCGTTCAGCGCCAAGCAAGCGAATGGCAAAAGCCAAGTTGGCCAAACTTGTTACCTGCCTCGGATCGGAATGCCTCATCTTGGTCAAGCCCAGCAAATATGCAGAGAAAAAGCCAAGAATCGATCGGATTCGGCGGGAAGACGCCAGATCCTGGTTTGCACCTTCCTGAAGGCGCTCCCACAGGAGATCGGACCACTTCCACCCAGCATTCAGTGCAGCACGGAAGTCGACATCCCTGAATCTAGACCCCCAGGTAAGCGGTCCGAACATGGTCGTCGTCTCGAAGCGCACTTGCCTCGCCTTCCAGCGAAACGGTACCATTCTCCAGAACATAGGCGTAGTCTGCGAGACTCAATGCAAGCTCCGCGTTCTGCTCAACCAGCACAACCGGAACGCCCTGCATGCTTATTTGGCGAATAATGGCGGCGATTTCATCGACAACGACAGGCGCCAGTCCCATTGAGGGCTCGTCCATCAGCAAGAGGCGTGGCTTAGCCATCAACGCCCTACCGATGGCAAGCATCTGTTGCTCCCCGCCTGATAGCGTCTTCGCGTTTTGCCCCCGGCGCAGCTCAAGCTTTTGAAATCGATCGAATATCAATCGCATGTCCTTTTCGATATCCGGGTCCTTCCTTCTCAGAAACGCCCCAGTGCGAAGATTCTCCTCGACCGTCATATCAGGAAACACCCGACGCCCCTCAGGTACATGCGATATCCCTAAGGAGACAATGATTTCCGGGGAAAGATTGCCTATTTCCAGTCCGTTAAACCGGATTTTTCCTGACTGAAGTTTGGCGAGCCCCGATATCGCCCGTAGTGTTGTTGATTTACCGGCGCCGTTCGCTCCGATGATTGTCACGACACTCCCATTGGGAACAGACAGGGAAATGTCTTTGATCGCAACCACCTTGCCGTACAAAACGCTCGCGTTGTGCATCTCAAGCAACATCGCGGACACTCCCAAGATACGCTTCAATAACGCCGGGATGCTGTCGAATCTCCTCCGGTCGGCCCTCTGTCAAGAGCTTTCCGAAGTTCATGACGGTTATCCAGTTGCAGAGGCCCATAACAGCACGCATGTCGTGTTCCACGATGAGTATGGTAATGCCAGCATCGCTCAACTTGAACATCAAGTCCATCATGGAACTGGTCTCTTCCAGATTCATGCCTGTGAACGGCTCATCTAGCATCATCACTTTCGGCCTGCAGGCCAAGGCCACGGCCATACCGAGAGCTCTCTGGTGCCCGTGCGGCAGGTCGCCCGCCTTCACGCCGGAAAATGGCAGTAGCCCAAAGAATTCAAGAGCCTCCACAGCCGACTCGTGCACTTTCCTCCGTTCAGCCAGGTCCCATCCGAAAACCGCCGCGAGGAACTTCGGAGGGAAAATTCTGTGCGTCCCGATCAAGGCGTTTTCGAGAACTGTCATTTCCGCAAACAATGTCGAGTGCTGAAACGTGCGGACAACACCACAACGTGCCACCTCGAACATCTGAAGCCCTGAAATTGATTCCCCGCCTAGCTTCACATCCCCTTCAGCCAGCGAATAGAATCCAGAGATAATGTTGAACGTGGTTGTCTTGCCGGCACCGTTGGGCCCGATGAGCCCGTGTATCGTGCCCTCCTTCACGGAAAAGCTCAATCCGTCAACAGCCTTGAGGCCTCCGAACTGCTTGCCGAGTCCAATAACTTGGAGAATATCCTCGCTCATGACCGGCCCATCGCCGTTCCAACTCCCCCGGCCAGCCGGACTCGCAAAATGGCAAGGAGCTTCTCCGCCTGTCCTTCAAGACCCTTGGGAAGGAAAAGCACCGAAAATATCAGAATGAACCCGTAGACGAAGGGGCGACCTTGTTCCAAGCCCAAGCCTCGAAGCACGATTTCGTTCAAGATGGTGAGGAAGACGCAGCCAAGTATCGGACCATAAAAGGTGGACGTTCCCCCAACGATCGCCCAAGTCAGCACGAACACCATTTGTTCAAGGTCGAAGCTGTTGGGGTTGATCGTCCCGATATAGTGGGCGAGCAACGCTCCCGCGAGCCCTGCGAAGCCTGACGCAATTACAAACGCCAGTGTCCGATAGTATCGAACGTTAATGCCGGCCGCCTCGGCGAGCTTGTCCTGCCAGTGGACTGCATGAAAGGCAAGTCCTACAGGAGAACTTTCGATTCTCCACATGATCCAGAGGCAAGCGACCATAACCGCGACTGCAAAATAGTAGTAGCTCGTTGGCTCGAAGAAATCGAAATACCAGATGCCAATATCGAATTCCGGCATTGAATCGATCTTCTTGATGCCTTTCGGCCCTCCGAAAGGGTCGCGGAAGCGCTTCCAGAGAAGCCGAATGATCTCTCCCGCTGCAAATGACCCAATCAAAAAATAGAATCCCTTCATTCGAAACAACGGATAGCTCAGCCCAACGGCAACTAGCGCCGATGTCCCGGCACCAAGAATCATGGCGAGTGGCACGAAAACACCAAACTCCTTTGAGTACAGTGCCGATGCATATGCACCTACCCCCATGATGACCACGTGACCGAGGGACCATTCTCCAGTCAGAGTCAGGAGGCGGTAGGAGGAGACAACCAGCACATTTATCACGAGGAAGACAAGAATTTCCTGTTGCGAAAAGCTTAAGCCATGCGGAAGAGCGAGAAGCAGAGTTGCAGTGATCAGGCAACTGCCCAGCTTTGCCAAAAACTTACGCACGATCTGCAGTGCCGAACAATCCGATGGGCTTTGCGATAAGGACAATCAACATCAGCAGAAGCCCAACGATATCGGCGATAACGCCGTCCCAATAGGTGGTCACAATCGTGTGGATGAACGCGTAGGCGACCGATGCAATCGCTGCCCCCTCAAGCGATCCAACGCCGCCCACAATGATGACAATGAAGGCGGCCACAATCACCGAGTGTCCCATATGTGGATTGACGGAGATCAACGGTGCGGTCAGTGAACCGGCGATTCCTGCAAGTGCACCCCCAATGAACATCGCGATCAAGGAGACTTGACGAATTGAAATGCCCTGCAGGGATGCGGCCTCGGGATCTTGTGCACTTGCGCGAAGCGCCCATCCGAAGCGTGTTCTCTTCAGGAATAGCCACAAGGCACCCAAGAATGCCACCGCAGCCAGTATGACAACTAACCGCTGCACCGGCAACCTGACTTTGTCTGAGAAAACAATTACCTCTTGGGTGACAGGAGGCACATGTTCCATCCGCACGCCAAACCCAATGGAAACGAGTGCCTGCATTATCATCAGAAACCCGATCGATGCCACAAGCCCGCCAAGCGGATTGTCTCGCAATGGTCGAAACATGGTGAATTCCATGAGAAGACCGACGCATCCCACAAACATCAGCGCGAGTGCGGCAACGAGCACGAACGGCATCTGGAGCCCTGTGTAGAGGGCCACGACGACATATGCGCCGAGCATGAACAACTCGCCGTGAGCGAAGTTTATGACCCCCATCACGCCGAAGACAAGGACAAGACCTACGGCAACCAGGGACAGGTATGCAGCGGCGTACATGGCGTTCAGCCCGGTCTGGGCCAATAGCTCAACCATCGGCCTAGACCGTTGCTAGAAGACCATGGGGCCTAGGCGACTCATGTCGCGGCCCGCAACTTGACTTTGAACTAGCGCTGATTCCACATTTGGCCATATGCGGCCATATGCTTCTTGAGCAGGTCGCCGTGGTCTGCGTACCACTCAGGAATCGACTTGTATTCCTTGACCCTAGCCTTGCCTCCTTCGATCACGACAACTGGCCAGTTCCCAACAAGCGCGTTGTCGATTCCAAACAGGTCCTTGCCCCACCAGTCGGCGGTACCGAATGCATGGGCACCCCTGCCATCAGCAGCCATGGTAGCGAGTACTGCGTCAGGTTCGGCTGAGCCAGCCATTTCTGCAGCCGACTTCCACAGATCCATAATTGAGGCATACTCCCAGCTGACCGCACCCCATTCGCCTGGATGTCGTTCGTTGTAGATTTCGAAGAACCTGTTTGGGTCCTGGAAATTCACAAACGATTCGTTCAGGGCCGGATCATCGAAGTCTGGGAACTGAAAAATGAATCCCTCCATGAATTCTACAGACGTTTTCGCGATCATCTGGTCATAGAAATCCGCAGTGCACGAAATGATCTGGCCACCATAGCCCTGCTGGAAAAGCTGCTCCGTAATCGGGTGAACATAATCCGAATAGCAGGTATCGAGGCAGAAAATGTCAGGATTTCCGGCGAGCAACTTGGTCACGACAGGTGCGAAATCGGTAGTGGCTGGATCGAACAAGGTCGGATCCTCCAGCATCGTGATTCCTTCAGCCTCGAACGCGGCTAGGTAGGTGGCAACCGAAGGCAGCCCGAGAGCGTCGTCCTGCGCGCACATGACGGCAGTTTTCAATTCTGGCTTGTTTTCGGCAAGCCACTCCACACCCGTCACGTTGTATATGGGATGCACCTCGGCGGGAGCTATCAACATGGTGGTGTCCGGGCCGAGGTCGGATGGCAGTAGCGTTGAGAACAGCATGCCCGTCCGCTCCGCCACAGGTTGGACTCCAGGCCAGGTGTCGCCGCCAAGCATCATTATGAATTTTACTCCATCCTCGCGAATGAGCTTCGTCGCTCCGATTCGTGCCTTGGCTGGATCGTATTCATTGTCATAGGAAATGAACTCAACCGGATGGCTCGTATCACCGAGATTGACGCCGCCAGCGGCATTGATCCATTCCGCCCAAATCTGACATCCGTCAAGGCCCGGCTTTCCCCAAGCGGCAACCGGGCCAGTCAGAGGGGCTAGAAACCCGATTTTTATTGGCTCCCCGACCGCCAACGCTCGTGTTGGCAGACCCAGCGCACTCGCTCCGGAAATTGCCGACACGGACATCAGGAACTTCCGGCGCGTCTGGCCGTCGGGCATGAAATTAAACATCATTCAATTATCCTTCCCTACAGCTGATTTGCAGTAAAAGGCATCCCAAGGATGCAGCTTGTTTGCGCAATCGTTATCAGACATTGATCTAATTGCAAGCAAAATACGATCAACGATTCTCTGATCAGGCTTTCTGATCGAGCCCACATTGCAAGGCCAATGACAACAACAACGCATCCGAAACGACCTGTGTCCCGCTCTGGTGTCCTTTGGTCAATGAGATGATCCGGGGCCTCACCAACGCTGGGCTGGATCATGGGCGTTCCTCCGCTCCAGCTGCATCGCAAGGTGGCTTGTGCGCCAAGTCCAGCGATTTTTTCGGAATGCGCAGTCGGACCGCAACTGGACTTGCATCAGTTTCGGTCGTGCGCTTGAGGGGGGGGGGATAAATGAATCGTGGTTGAGTTCAAAGTTAGATTGTGAAATCATCTGTCATCCCAAGTGCGGAAATCTTTGCAGTTTAACGCTTGTTGGATCTAGTTCGATGAATCCGAGCTTGAGCCACGAAAAGTGCCAACAAAGGCAGATCAAGGAGGAGCCATGAATAAGAAAGTTGCGCTGATCGGAGCAGGCCCGTCGGGCTTGGCGCAGTTGCGCGCGTTTCAGTCGGCTGCAAAGAAAACAGCTGAAATTCCGGAAATTGTCTGCTTTGAGACTCAAAGCGATTGGGGTGGGCTCTGGAACTACACTTGGCGAACGGGAACTAATGAGCATGGGGAGCCAGTTCATTGCTCAATGTATAGGTACCTTTGGTCGAACGGTCCCAAGGAAGGCCTGGAATTCGCTGATTACACGTTCGCGGAGCACTTCGGCAGAAATATCGCCTCCTACCCACCACGGTCGGTTTTATTCGACTACATCAAGGGACGGGTGGAAAAAGCCGGCGTGCGCGATTGGATTCGCTTCAACACGCCTGTTCGCCGGGTCGAATACAACGACAGTAGCGGGAAATTTCGCGTTGTTGCCCAAGACCTTGTACAGGACCGTGAAACTGACGAGGAGTATGACAATGTCGTTGTCGCCTCCGGGCATTTCTCCACCCCAAACGTTCCAGAGTTCGAGGGATTCGATACGTTCAACGGCCGCATACTTCATGCGCACGATTTCCGGGACGCTCGGGAATTCGCGGGCAAGGACATTTTGTTAATCGGAACAAGCTACTCCGCGGAAGACATCGGCTCGCAGTGCTGGAAGTACGGATGCAAATCCGTGACGATAAGCCACCGCACGGCGCCAACCGGCTACGATTGGCCTGACTCATTTGAAGAAAGCCCGCTGCTGGATCGGGTGGAAAAGAAAACCGCCTATTTCAAGGACGGCTCCTCAAGGGAAATAGACGCAATAATCCTGTGCACGGGCTACCTGCACCATTTTCCGTTCATGGAGGCCAAGCTGAGGCTTCGCACCGCGAACCGTCTTGCGGCAGCAGACCTGTACAAGGGAGTTGTGTTCATTCCCAACCCAAAAGTCTTTTATCTTGGCATGCAGGATCAGTGGTATACTTTCAACATGTTCGATGCCCAAGCATGGTACGCGCGAGACATCATGATGGGCCACATCGGTCTGCCCGAAGAAAACGTCATGATTGCGGATGTAGAGGCACGGGTTGCGGCAGAAGACGCGCTCGATGATGACTACGCCTGTATCAGCTATCAAGGAGATTACGTCCGAGAACTTATCGCCGAAACAGACTATCCTGGTTTCGATGTGGATGCGTCAAACCAGGCTTTCTATCAGTGGAAAAAGCACAAGAAGCAGAACATTATGAAATTTAGAGACAATGGATACGTTTCGCCCATGACTGGTGACATGGCACCTGCACACCATACAGAGTGGATCAAGGCATTTGACGATTCACTGGAAAGCTATCTGAATCCTGGTGCTTGACAGGCATTTGGCATCTTGATGGAAAGGCAGGTCAAACCAATGTTCCCGGCTAAAAGTCTGCTTGAGCAATAGCCAGCTGCTGGACAGGCGATATGCTGTGACTCATTGCGTTTTATAGGTAAGATTAGTGCCCATTAGACGTTGACAAGGTGTGGCTGTGGCCGCTCTCAGTTCATGACCGGTGCTTGCGGGAAACCCAGTGTATTTCATTTTCGAACTGGTGGCGAGGAATTGGACCTGTCTAGATCCTTGCGTCTTGGCGGAGACCCCGGGTCCTGCTGTACCATTCGGCATGATGTTGCACTGTCGCGGCAGTCCTGCAACCAGAGTGGCGCTAGACGGATACCCGCCAAAGAAAGTGTCCGCGCCGAGACCGCTGACAAGGAGCGGCACAGCTTCACCCTCTTAGAACAGTCGAACTTCCACGACCAAGGACCAGTTTCACTCAGAAGACCGTTGCGAAAACAATTCCCGACTTGCAGCGATCATTCCGGCCTTCCTCATCAAATGCGATGAATCATGACTGAAACAACTGGTGTCTTTCCCGCACGTAATTGCATAGTCTTTCGCACTGTGCGCTGAATCAGGCGTTCAACTCCGTTATCATCGTCCAAGGTTGACGAGATCGATTCCTCCACTTCTCGTGCAACTGCAGCAGAGATCGGCTGCTCCCACCCCGTTTCATGATCTTCGACCACGCCCTGCACCGTCACTCTTATATGTCGCCTTGCCAAGGATCTGCCGCGCAAGACGATCGAAACCGAGACCTGGCCTTCCCGTGCCATCTTCAACCGGCTGCGCAGCACTCCATTGCTGCCGGGAACTAGTGCCTGGCCATCCAGGCAGAAATATCCGGTGTCCACAGACTCTCGGTCTAGAATCTGCCTATTGCCAATGTCCAGCATCATTCCGTTCTTGATCAGAAGCGAAGAAAACCCTTTGCTTTTGGCATAAGCGACATGCGCCGAAAGGTGTCGATTTTCTCCATGCATCGGGACGACAAGTTGAGGTTTGACCAAGTCGTATAACCTCGCGAGATCTGGACGGTTTGCATGGCCCGACACGTGATAGATGCCTGCACTGTCATCAATCACCCGAACCCCCATTTCGGAGAGCTTGTTAATGGTACGGATGACCGGCAGTTCGTTTCCCGGAATTGTCTTCGAAGAGAACAGGAATGTGTCTCCCTCGACAAGCCTGAGACCGCGAAATTTTCCATTCGAAAGCTGTGAGGTTGCGGAACGATGCTCCCCTTGGCTACCAGTAGCGAGCAGCAACAGATGCCTGCGGGGAATATCTCTAGCACGGTCTGGTTCGACAACATCTGGGAAATCGCCAATCATGCCGTTGTCAAGTGCAAGCGCTATCATTCTATTCATCGCCCGGCCCAGCAAAACAATTGACCTCCCGCTGGCAACACCTGCTTCAGCGAGCTGCTTCACCCTAGCGATGTTAGACGCGAAAGTGGTCGCCGCGACCGCGCCTTTCTGACTCTTGAATAGTCTTACCAATTCAGGGCCAACGCTCGATTCCGACCGCCCTTCACGCAACGAGAAAATATTCGTCGAGTCGCATACCAGCGCAGAAACACCTTCTCCACAGGCGGCCTTCAAAAGATTTTCATCGAATGAGGCACCCACCACTGGCGAGCTATCGATCTTGAAGTCACCTGTATGAAGTATTCTTCCCCCTGCACACTCCAGAACCAAGGCTGAGGATTCCGGAATCGAGTGGGAAATGGGCACAAATGTGACGCGGAATGGGCCAGCCTGCCCATGCTCGGGATACGGCCTCGCGCGACGAAGCAATTCGGTTCCGACACCAAGTTCTTCGATCTTTCTCCTAGACGCCGCTTGCGTGAACTGCCTCGCAAAGACTGGAACACGGGCCGCTCTGCAGAAAAATCCGATTGCCCCAATATGATCCTCGTGCGCGTGGCTGAGAAAACAGCCGGCTATCCGGTCTCGCCGCTCAGCAAGCCACGAAAAATCAGGAACGATGAGATCCACTCCAGGCATAGTATCCGGATTTGGAAAGGTTATACCTGCATCAATCACGATCAAGCTCTCCCTGCCCCGCGGTCCGTAACCGTAAACATACATGTTCATGCCTATTTCGCCGGCTCCGCCGAGCGGCATGTAGATCAGTCGGTCATTGGCCATCGAACTCAAGCCCGATTCAATTTGTTGATGATGGCAAGCCCCTGAATTGTCAGGTTCGGGTTTACTTCGTCGAAAAGTGTCTCGCCCTTCGAGAACAGTCCTGCCAACCCACCCGTGCCGATCACCTTCATCGACCGCCCATGCTCAGCCTTTATCCGTTTGCATATTCCGTCAATCATGCTTGTGTAACCCCAGTAGACCCCAGCATGCAGGCAGTCCCAAGTATTCTTTCCGATCAGCCTATTCGTACGAGTCACATCAACATGTGGAAGCGACGCCGCAGCTTCGTGAAGTACCTTCACGGAAAGCTCTACTCCGGGTGCTATGACTCCGCCTATGTAGGCACCGTCTTGGTCGACAACGTCGAATGTCGTGGCTGTTCCGAAATCAACGACTATCAGATCCGGTCCGTAAAGCCGGAATGCTGCAGTTGCATTGACAAGCCGGTCAGCACCGACATTCGTTCCCCGGTCAACGCGCGGCGCGACGGGAAGCCTGCAGTCTGGTGACCCCACGATTAGTGGAGTGCACCCGAAATATTCGTTGCAAAGGCTCTTCAGGTTGAACACGGCCTTCGGGACTACGGAAGCGATGATGGCAGCGTCGATGCGACCTCCCAAATCATGCCGGTTCATCAGGGTCGACAGCCAGACGAAATATTCGTCGCCGGTACGCCCAGGGGCTGTTGCGCATCGCCACTTGTCGATCACGGCCTCGCCAGCAATGATGGCAAACACGGTGTTTGTGTTACCTGCGTCAATCGCCAGAAGCATCAGGCATCCTATCAGAATACAATCTCGGCGGCCGCAATCGCGTGACTCTTCTCAGAAGTCTCGATGATCGCCCTGCCCTCACCGTCCAAAGTCCGGAACACGCCATGCAGAGTTGTTTTGGCGGTGCACACTGCAACCGATTCACCGAGCCGGGCGGCGTGCCGAAGCCACGCAATCCGAATGGGTTCGAACCCTTTTTCCACAAACTCCCATTCACGGTGACTGTAGGCTGCAGCGAGTTCCGGCAGGAAATCCAGGCTTTCGATACGGACGCCAGTGGCCCCAGCCAAGCTCATCGGTTGCGATAATTTGGGACTGTCACCCGAGATAGTCGGCGCTGAAACCAAGTTCACACCGAACCCGGTCAGCAAGCATTTCACGCCTGCCTCACTGATGTATTCCAGCAAGATGCCGGCGATCTTTCTCCCATTAATCAGCACATCGTTTGGCCATTTGAGGGTGATTAACCCACCGCACCCGGAAACTGCTACAAGTGCGTCGCGCAATGCGAGGGCCGCAACGAAAGAGCGCAAAGCAATCATGTTGACCGCTCCTTCTGCGGGCATTGCCAAGGTCGCCGAAAATCCACCGGGGGGAGATATCCACGAACGACCATGCCGTCCTTTTCCGGAAGTCTGGTGTCGAGCCAGAATCCAAGTCGGTGCCTTTATGGTGCTTGCTATGCGGCGGCCCTCCAAATTTGTGCTGTCAACGATGTCGAGCGTCCGACGCTGAACACCCTCCGGCCACGCCGCCATTATCTGAATAGGGATGCCGCAGCTGATTCGGCAACACCTGCCACACCGAACAAGTTAATGACACCTAGCAACATCAACGCAGCCGATGCAACAAGGGTTACCCTTCCGATATGGGGAAATGATTCGTCAAGAACGTCAACTTCCTCACCAAAATACATGAAGTAGACGATTCGAACGTAATAGTAGGCACCAACTACTGAAGCAACCGCGCCAGCAACCGCAAGCCAGATCATTCCCGCATCGATTGCTGCAAGAAAAACATAGAATTTAGCGAAAAATCCTACCAGTGGGACAATTCCTGCCAGTGAAAACATAAGCAGAAGCAGTGCAAGCGCACTCAGCGGGGACTGGCGCGAGTACATGTTCAGGTCGGCAATGTCGGAAACCGGTCGTCCATCCCTTCGCATGGAAAGTATGAATGCGAATGCACCGATGCTCATGGTGGCATAGATGGCAAGATACATGAGCATTGCCTGAAAACCCTGGTGACTGCCCGCCGCGATGCCCATGAGCGCGAAACCCATGTGGGCGATTGACGAATACGCCATCAAACGCTTGATGTTCTTCTGGCCAATCGCTGCAACAGCCCCGAGAAACATTGAAATGATCGAGAGAATCGCGATTATATTCCGCCAGTCGTCGACCGCCTGCCCGAACGCCTCGATTAGGAGCCGCGCAAAGAGAGCCATTGCAGCAATCTTTGGCGCTGTCGCAAACAGAGCGGTTACCGGTGAAGGCGACCCTTCGTACACGTCGGGTGCCCACATGTGGAATGGGGCGGCAGTCACCTTGAACGCCAAGCCTACGATCATGAACACAAGACCGTATAGGAGACCAATGGAATAGGGCCGCGATGTCGTCGCCGCCGCGATCCCGGAAAAATGGGTCGTGCCAGAGTAGCCGTAAGCAAGCGAAGCACCGTACAGTAGCAAACCCGATGACAGAGCTCCGAGAACGAAATATTTCAGGCCCGCCTCGGTCGAGCGGGCATCGTTGCGGTGGAACGACGCCAGCACGTAAAGCGCAAGCGACTGCAGTTCCAAGCCCATGTACAGCACCATCAAGTCGCTCGCCGAAACCATCACCATCATTCCAAGCGTTGCAAAGGCAGTGAGCACCGGAAACTCGAACTTCAATATACCTTCCCTCTTCAGGAAGTCTTGGCTAAGGAAAAGGACAACCGCGGACGAAAGCAGCAGCATGACCTTTGCGAACCGCGAAAACGGATCGTCCGAGTAGGTGCCGTTGAACGCCTGCCTAGCACCAGAAGGAGTCAGACATATCCAGATAGAGAGTCCAAGCAGCACTGCCGAGGTAATCCAGATCAAGGCCGGACCGACTGGCTTCTGCTTCTGATCGACGAAAACTCCCCAAAGAAGGGCCGCCATTGCGTAAGTGACGAGAATCAGCTCGGGGATCACAACCGCCAGATCTGCCAGTATCATTTCAGCTCCGCGTAGTTCGATACCTGCAGGGCCGCGCTTGTCGGGCCATCGGCGAGCCTGTCCACTAGATGCTGCGCACTTGGTCCGATCATGTCGGTTACGACGCTTGGATATATGCCAAGCAGCAAGGTCATCGCAACGAGCGGCGCGAATATCCACTTTTCCCGGCGATCCATGTCCGCGATCTCCCTAAGGCCGGCTTTGACCAGATCGCCTAGCATAACCCGGCGGAAAAGCCAGAGAGCGTAGCAAGCGGAAAGTATGACGCCGGTCGCTGCAAAGAACGCGATCCAAGTGCTCACTTGGAAGGCGCCAGCAAGCGTGAGGAACTCGCCGACGAAGCCGCTTGTTCCAGGAAGTCCAACATTGGCAAGGGTAAAGACCATGAATACGAGAGCGTAGGCAGGCATCCTGACAACCAAGCCGCCATAGGAGTCGATTGCCCGTGTGTGCATTCGGTCGTAAATCACGCCAACGATGAGGAATAGAGCTCCGGAAACGAATCCATGCGAAATCATCTGGAAGATTGCGCCTTCTATGCCCTGCCGGTTTGCCGCGAAAATCCCCATCGTGACAAATCCCATGTGCGCCACCGATGAATAGGCAATGAGCTTCTTCATGTCTTCCTGCATCATCGCGACAAGCGACGTATAGACAATGGCTGTCACGCTGAGCCACATAACGGCTGGAGCCAGAAGTTCCGAGGCGACCGGGAACATCGGAAGGCTGAAGCGCAAAAACCCATAACCGCCCATCTTCAGAAGAATTGCCGCGAGGATGACGGAGCCACCGGTCGGCGCTTGAACATGAGCGTCCGGGAGCCAAGTATGTACAGGCCACATAGGCAGTTTAACCGCGAATGAGGCGAAGAAGGCGAGCCACATCAGGGTTTGCACACCTCCGGCAATCTCTAGACCTAGCAACGAAATGGGTGCCGAGCTAACGGTGTAGCCATGGAGAAGGCTCTCGATATCTGAAGTCCCGGAATTGGCCCACAGTCCTATCATCGCGACCAGCATCAGAATCGAGCCAAGCAGCGTGTACAAAAAAAACTTGAACGTCGCGTAGATCCTGTCGCGCCCTCCCCAAATTCCGATGATCAGGAACATTGGTATCAGGCCGGACTCAAAGAACAGGTAGAACAAGACAAGATCTAGCGAGCAAAACACGCCAATCATGAAAGTCTCGAGTACAAGAAAAGAAATCATGAATTCCTTCAACCGGTGCTTCACGTTCCAAGAAGCCGCAATTGTGAGCGGCATCAGGATAGTCGTCAGCAACACGAAGAGAACGCTGATTCCGTCAACGCCCATCTTGTACTTCAGCCCGAGGAGCCATGCCCTTTCCTCAACGAACTGGAAATCCGTGTTGGCGGGATCGAACCCGAAATAAAGAAAGAGCGAGATCAGAAAGGTCGTCACCGTCGCGACGAGAGTTAGGAGCTTGACATTGCGCTGGGCAGTCTCGTCCTCGCCCCGCAAAAAGGCCGCGAGGATCAGCGCCGCGGCCAGTGGCGTGAACGTTATGATGGAAAGCAGGCTGTTCATTGGCCTGTGCCGCCGATCGCGATGACGGCGATGATGGCGACGGTGCCTACGACCATGACGAACGCGTAATGGAACACGTAGCCGCTTTGAGCACGGACAGCGAGCTTCGTCATGAAGGGAACCGCACTCATCGCAATGGCATGGAGAACCCCATCTATTACGGCACCATCGCCCTTTTTCCAGAGAAGCGTGCCGACCCTTTTGACGGGCCTTACAAATAGAAAGTCATAGATCTCATCGAAGTACCACTTGTTCAGCAAGAACAGGTATAGAGGACGGTGGGCGCGAGCCAGCGCGGAGGGAAGCGACGGCATGCGAATATAGAAGATCCAGGCAGCGAAAAGGCCTGCCAGCATCGCGACGAACGCGGAAGACTTGACCCAAGCGGGCACTGCGTGGGCGTTGTGCAGGACTTGGTTGTCGTCCCCTATGAAAATCGACGCGCCGAAATATTCGACGACATGATGCCCGAAGAAGTCGTTGTACCAGACCATCCCGGCCAAAACCGACCCCGCGGCAAGCACAACCAGCGGCACAAGCATCTCCCAAGTCGAATCCTGCGCTTGGTCGTGGATTGCTGCATTTCCCCTCGCGGTGCCGAAAAAGGTAATGAACATAAGCCTCCAAGAGTAAAAGCTTGTCAAGAGCGCAGAAAGTGCCAGCAGCCAAAATGCGTAAGTGCCTGGCTCGCTACCTGCGGCAAAGGTGGATTCGATGATGGAATCCTTGGAGAGAAAACCGGCAAAACCGATCTGTGTTAGCGGAATCCCGACCCCGGTTATCGCCAGCGTCCCAATCATCATCGTCCAGAATGTCCAAGGAAGCCTGCTCCGCAAACCGCCGTAGTTTCGCATGTCCTGCTCGTGGTGCATCGCGGTAATGACGGACCCGGCCCCTAGAAACAAAAGTGCTTTGAAGAACGCGTGAGTGAACAGGTGAAACATCGCGGCTTGGTAAACGCCAACACCAGCCGCGGCAAACATGTATCCGAGTTGCGAGCATGTGGAGTACGCGATCACCCTCTTGATGTCGTTCTGCACCAGACCAACGGAAGCCGCAAACAGGGCGGTTGTCGCACCGATGACAGTGACGATTGCCAGCGACAGCGGCGCATATTCGAACAAGGGGGACATTCGACAGACGAGAAACACGCCAGCCGTCACCATTGTCGCAGCATGAATCAGCGCGGAGACAGGTGTCGGTCCTTCCATCGCATCAGGTAACCAAGTATGAAGGAATATTTGTGCCGACTTTCCACAGGCGCCAATGAAAAGAAGCACTGCTGCGAGTTCCGCGGCGCTGACGGAAAACCAGAGAAAACTGACTTGGTTCGCGGCCCAGTTGGGCACGCTATCGAAGATATCATCGAAGCCGATGGAGCCGGCGAACAGGAAGAGAGCGAAAACGCCCAAAGCCATTCCGAAATCGCCAACCCTGTTCACGATGAAAGCTTTAATCGCGGCAGCGTTCGCCGATGGCTTCCGGTAGTAAAACCCTATGAGAAGGTATGAGGCGACCCCTACACCCTCCCAACCGAAGAAAAGCTGGAGAAGATTGTCTGAAGTGACCAGCGTCAACATGGCAAACGAAAAAAACGAAAGGTAGGCAAAGAAACGAGGTCTGTAGATTTCCTCCGCCTTCCACTGCGGATCGTCGCGCATGTAGCCGAAACTGTAGAGATGCACCAAGGAGGACACAGTAGTAACCACGACCAGCATTGCCACGGTCAGCCGGTCGATCCTCAGCGACCAGTCTGAGGCAAATGCACCGCTCTGAATGAACCTGAAGAGTGTGATCTGGTCGAATTCGTGGAATGTGAAAAACACGAACCAGCTCAGCGCTGCAGCGACAAACAAGAGACCGGTGGCCGTGATGATTGCGGCCCGCTCGCCAATCAGCCGGTGGCCAAATCCGCAGATGATCGAGCCTGCCAGCGGCGCCAGCAGAATGATTGACGCCAGCAATCTCCTATCCCTTCATCAGGTTCACGTCGTCAACCGCAATGGACCCGCGGTTGCGGAAGAAACAGACCAGAATCGCGAGACCGATTGCCGCTTCGGCTGCCGCAACCGTGAGCACAAAAAGCGTGAACACCTGCCCGACAAGATCCTCAAGATGTACCGAGAAGGAGACCAGGTTGATGTTGACGGCAAGCAGCATCAGCTCAATCGACATCAGGATCACTATGACGTTCTTGCGGTTCAGGAAAATTCCGAACACGCCGATCACGAACAGTGCCGCGGCGACCGTCAAGTAGTGTTCGAGTCCGATCATCTCAAGCCCTCTCCGGGCTTGACGTCCTTGAGTTCCACCGACTTTTCGGGATCCCTGTAGATCTGCGAGAGGATGTCCTGGCGCTTCACACCAACTCGGCGCCGATGCGTTAGCACGATCGCGCCAATCATCGCGACCAGGAGAATCACGCCCGCCGTCTGGAAAAGAAATACGTAGTCCGTGTAGATGAGATCACCAAGTGCTTGAGCATTGTGCACCTCAGTTGCAGCAGGAGCGACTGACTGCCTCAGCGAGTCGGCTAGGTCGGAAGTGCTCCACTCGCCGATCGCCAGCCCGAGAATCATGAGCAGAACAGCGCCGATCAGCAGGCCAACCGGAATGTACTGGGCCATTCCTGCCCTGAATGTGGCAAAGTCAACGTCGAGCATCATCACGACGAACAGGAACAGCACAGCAACCGCGCCCACGTATACAATGATCATGAGCATCGCAACAAACTCCGCTCCCTGAAGAACGAAAAGGCCAGCCGACGAAAGAAACGCCAGAATGAGCCATAGAACAGCGTGCACAGGGTTCTTGGCGAAGACCACCGCAAGGCCCGAAAGCACAGCGAGGATCGCGAACAGGTAAAATGCAAGCGCGTGCAGCATCAATCCTCTTTTCCGTCTTTCGGCGAGGGCACATGGTCGCGAAGCATGGCCCGGGAACCGCAAGGCGCCAGCTTGCTAGCGGTACGGTGCATCGATTTCAAGGTTCCTTGCGATTTCGGCTTCCCATCGGTCCCCGTTCGAGAGCAGCCGCTCCTTGTCGTAGAACAGCTCTTCACGGGTCTCCGAAGAGAATTCGAAGTTTGGACCCTGCACGATGGCGTCCACAGGACAGGCCTCTTGGCAGAACCCGCAATAAATGCATTTCGTCATGTCGATATCGTATCGCGTCGTCCGCCGCGAACCGTCATCCCTCGGCTCTGCATCAATCGTGATGGCCTGGGCTGGGCAAATCGCTTCGCAAAGCTTGCAGGCAATGCAACGCTCCTCGCCATTCGGGTACCGACGCAAGGCATGTTCGCCCCGGAAACGCGGCGACAACGGTCCTTTTTCGTGCGGGTAGTTGATAGTCGCCTTGGGAGACACGAAATATCGCAATCCCAGCTTGAGTCCAGACAGGAAGTCGACCAGTAGAAAATATTTGGCGGCACGCGCAAAATCGATTCCACGCATCATCGAATCAACCTCCTGCAGCCCAGCGAACATAGGTTCCACCGAACCATCCGTATTGTGCAAACAATCCAACGAGCGCCACCCAGCCGAGTGACATTGGAAGAAAGACCTTCCAGCCAAGCCGCATCAGTTGGTCGTAACGGAACCTTGGAACAACAGCCTTAACCATGCCAAAGAGAAAAAAGAAGACAGCCATTTTCCCAAACATCCAGAGTGCCCCGTCGGGAATGCCCGGAATCGGAGACAGCCAGCCCCCGAAAAACAGGATCGAGATCAGGGCGCACATAAGGAAAATGGCAATGTACTCTCCCGCCATGAAGAGGAGGAAGGGTGTCGAGGAATATTCTACCTGGTAGCCAGCCACGAGCTCGGACTCCGCTTCTGGCAAGTCAAAGGGCGGCCTGTTGGTTTCGGCTAGAGTGGACACGAAAAACAACACGACCATCGGTAGGTGCGGAAGCCAGTACCAGTTGAAGAACCCGTAGGATCCATCCTGCGCATGGACGATGTCGCTGAGGTTAAGCGACCCAGTGGAAATCAAGACGCCGACAATGATGAATCCGATCGAGACTTCATACGAAATCATTTGGGCTGCCGATCGCAACGAGCCAAGAAATGCATATTTCGAGTTTGAAGCCCACCCACCCATGATGACGCCATAAACCTCGAGCGAGGAAATGGCGAAAACGTAGAGAATTCCAACGTTCAAGTCGGCCAGCACCCAGCCGTCGGCGAACGGAATGACGGCCCATGCCACCAAAGCCAAGACAAAGGAGATCAGTGGCGCAAGCAGGAATATCGGCCGGTCCGCCCCGGCTGGTATAACAATTTCCTTCACAACGTATTTCAGGGCGTCGGCAACAGATTGCAACAATCCGAAGGCACCTACAACGTTGGGGCCGCGGCGCATCTGAACTGCAGCCCAGATCTTGCGGTCGCCATAGACGAGAAACAGAAGCGAAATCATCACGAAGGCCGTGACGGCCACGCATTGCGCCAGGATGATGACGAACAAGCCGAAGCCACTGTCGAAGAATTCGCTCATCCGCCTTTAGACTCGATCTCTGCTACCCGGCCGAAGACCCTCGACGACTCGTACCGCCGCTTTCTGATCCAGAAGCACTTGCCCTGATTCCCCATTCCCCCTGCCTTACTCGGCGACCGCCCGGGTCTCACTCTCGCGTTCTTTCGCAGAAGCCGACAATTTGGCCATCAGCTGCGAGGCCCTCGCTATCGGATTGGTCAGGTAATGGTCGTTGAGAGCCAAGCCAATCGCTCCGCCGTCCACGAGTTCGCATACCAGTGGTTGCGGCTCGCACTCGGGCACCTCGTCGATTCGGCCTAGGTGTGGATGCTTGGACACAAGCGCTCGCCTTGTCTCAAGAAGCGAGTCGAAAGGAAGAGGATTCCCGGCTGCCGCCGACACAGCTCTTATTATGGCCCAGTTCTCCTTGGCTGTGCCGGGCGGAAAGGATGCACGTTCGGCGAGTTGAGGTCTGCCCTCGGTGTTAACGAAAATTCCACCTTCCTCGGTGTACGCCGCCCCTGGCAATATCAGGTCGGCACGATGTGCGCCGCGGTCGCCGTGGCTTCCTTGGTAGATGACGAATGGTCCCGCGGGAAGATCCGCCTCGTCCGAACCCAGATTGTAAATGACCGAGGCATTTTCCAAAGCTCGCTGGAGACCGCCCTCCGTTGTGAATCCCACATCCATGGCACCGACACGGCTGGCGGCGACATGCAGCACAAGCATGCCAAGCCCCGACCCGGCCAGCCGCATTGCCAAGGCCAAAATGGATTCTCCGCCACTATTCCTGAGCGCACCCTGACCGACTATCACCAATCTCGAAGGCGAACCCGGTCTCGCGTGTCGTTCTGCAAACTCAGCCAACGACTGGTAGTCGAATCCCAGATGCCCGTAATCATAGGTGAGATCAACCGGCGGACCGAACAGCCAAACGGTTGCCCCGCGATTCCAAGCGCCCCGAATCCGCGCGTTCAAAACAGGTGCCTCGTCCCTCGGATTGGTTCCGATCAAGATAATCTCATCGGCTTCATCGATATCTGATATCCTTGCCGTTCCAACATACGCGGATCGGTTTCCTATCGGCAATCGGCTTCCGTCCGTCCGGCACTCGACGGTGCCACCCAAGTCCTTGATCAACATCCCAAGAGCGTAAATCGCTTCGACTGGCGCAAGGTCGCCGGCAACGGCGGCGATCCGGCCTCGCTTTAGGATGCTGCCGGCCATTTTCAACGCCTGCGCCCAGTCGGTGGGCACTGAATGTCCGTTCTCGCGGACATAAGGCCTATCGAGGCGCTGGCTTTGCAACCCATCCCATACATAGCGAGTCTTGTCGCTGATCCACTCTTCGTTCACTCCGTCATGGTTTCGCGGCAGGATCCTCATGACCTCACGACCTTTGGTGTCGACCCTGATGTTGGACCCCAATGCATCCATGACATCAATGGTTTCGATTCGGCTCAGTTCCCAAGGGCGAGCCGTGAAGGCATACGGCTTTGAGGTAAGTGCGCCAACTGGGCAGAGATCAATGATGTTCCCCTGCATGTTCGAAGTGAGAGACTGATTGAGATAGCTGGTGATCTCGGTGTCCTCCCCTCGACCGATCTGACCCATCTGATCAACGCCGGCCACTTCCGTCATGAATCTGACACACCTCGTGCAAGAGATACAACGAGTCATGTGCGTTTCTACAATCGGACCGATATCCAAGTTGTCCATGGCCCGCTTCGGCTCAACGTACCGGCTCTCAGCGAATCCGTAGGCCATCGCCTGATCCTGGAGGTCGCACTCGCCGCCCTGGTCGCAAATTGGGCAATCAAGTGGATGGTTAATCAAGAGGAACTCCATTACGCCCTCGCGCGCCGCCTTAACCATCGGGCTTGTGGTGCGAACTTCCGGCGGCGCGTTGTCGGGCCCATAGCGAAGGTCTCTAACCTGCATCGCGCACGATGCCGCCGGTTTTGGAGGGCCTCCGACAATTTCGACCAAGCACATTCGGCAGTTTCCGGCAATGGAAAGCCGCTCGTGGTAGCAGAAGCGGGGAATCTCGACTCCTGCTTCCCCGCACGCTTGGATGAGCGTCAATTCGGGCGGCACTTTTATCGAATTTCCGTCGATGATCAGTTCGCGCAGTTCACTCATCATTCTTTCCAGACAGGTCTGACGAAGCCGGTCATCGTCACGCCGCCTTTCTTCTGGCGGGGGGCAACTTGCGGGATCGGATGCGATCCTCAATCTCGTCACGGAAATGCCGGATTAGTCCTTGAATCGGCCAAGCCGCGGCATCGCCTAGAGCGCATATCGTGTGACCTTCCACCTGCTTGGTCACCTGATAAAGCATGTCGATCTCGACCAGTTCCGCCTCACCCCGCACCAACCTATCCATCACGCGCATCATCCAGCCTGTTCCCTCGCGGCAGGGAGTGCATTGTCCGCAACTCTCGTGTTTGTAAAATTTTGATAGTCGCCAAATGGCCTTTATGATGTCGGTGGACTGATCCATAACAATCACTGCAGCTGTGCCCAACCCGGATTTCTGGCTTTGCAGCCAGTCGAAGTCCAATATAGCCTCATCGCAGCTTTGCTTCGGGATGCACGGGACAGAAGACCCGCCGGGAATGACCGCCTTGAGGTTGTTCCAGCCACCGCGCACCCCTCCGCAATGCCGATCGATCAGTTCGCGCAGGGGAATCGACATTTCCTCTTCCACGACGCATGGGCTATTCACGTGGCCGCTGATCGCGAAGACCTTGGTACCCGTGTTGCGCTCCCTGCCCAGCGAAGAAAACCAAGCGGCTCCGCGTCTGAGAATGGTCGGAATCACCGCAATTGATTCAACGTTGTTGACTGTCGTTGGGCAACCGTACAGTCCGGCCCCTGCCGGGAACGGCGGCTTGAGCCTGGGCATGCCCTTCTTCCCTTCAAGGCTTTCAAGAAGGGCGGTCTCCTCGCCACAGATGTAGGCACCTGCACCATGGTGCAGGTACAAATCGAAATTCCAGCTGGATCCTGCCGCGTTATTGCCGAGAAGACCCGCTTCGTACGCTTCGTCAATTGCCACCTGCAAAATCTCTCGTTCGCGAATGTATTCTCCCCTGATGTAGATGTAGCCAGTCTCAGCCCCCAGGGAAAAGCCCGCCAGAAGACAGCCCTCAATGAGCGTGTGCGGATCATGGCGCATGATTTCTCGATCCTTGCAGGTGCCAGGCTCGGATTCGTCCGCATTTACGACCAGATAGTGAGGGCGCCCGTCTGATATCTTGGGCATGAAGCTCCACTTCAGTCCTGTTGGAAACCCGGCCCCGCCCCGTCCACGCAGCCCGCTGTCCTTGACCTGGTTTATGATCCAGTCACAGCCGTTTGCCATCAACGCCGCAGTGCCATCCCAGTGGCCGCGCCACTGTGACTCCCTCAGCGAAATGTCGCGCATCCCGTAAAGATTCGTGAATATCCTGTCAGTGTCTTTGAGCATGCCTAAATTCCGCCAAGTCGGGACTTGCGCCAAACGCGGACCAGAACGACGAATGACCAGAAAAAAGCTGCCAAAGCAGCAAAATCGACCAAGAACGCATAGCGGACGGGCAGTCCAAGCTCTCCACCCAACCATGAGAATCCCATCCAAAGCATGAACGCCGCGACAACCACGACTGCAGCTGCTCGAGCCTGATTCCGACGAGGGATGCCGTTGCCGGTTATTCCCGGTTCCTTCAATTCTTTCCCGTGTCCCTTCATCGCATCACTCACTTGACGAATCATGGGGTTTGATTGTGTCGCCCTTCGCCAACGCAAGCTGGACGGCCGGATTAAAATCCGGGCACCCTTCCGCTTGGTCAACGAGGCTGGTAAGACCTGATTTCGGTTCGGACGAGAAGCGGCCATTACGCGAGCCCGGACACGGAATCCGCCCCAATGCAATTTCGTCTAAAATTGAGGATAGAGAGTCCGCAGTCAAGTCTTCGTAATAGTCCTTGCCGATCTGGACCATCGGAGCGTTGGCGCAAGCACCGAGGCACTCAACCTCCTCCCAGCTGAACCTTCCGTTTGCCGACATTTCGCAGGGCTCTTGGGCGATCTTCTTCCGGCAAACGTTTACAAGGTCCTCGGCTCCGCAAATCATGCAGCTCGTCGTACTGCAAACCTGCACATGAGCCACTGACCCGACCTTGCGCAACTGGAACATGGAATAGAACGTCGCAACCTCGTAGGCCCTAATGTGGGCAAGGCCAAGCATTTCGGCAACATACTCCACGGCTGGCCTTGACAGCCAACCCTCCTGTTCCTGTGCCCGCCAGAGGAGTGGAATTATCGCAGATGCCTGCCGACCATCTGGATATTTCGAAATCTGCTCGCGCGCCCAACCAAGATTTTCCGGCGTGAACGCGAAGCCGTCAGGCTGTTCATCGTGAAATCTTCGCAACACTCAGCTATCTCGACAATCAAAATTCAACGAACGGCACCAGGGAAACCCGAGCATCGGACAGCAGTGTGCAATTTCATTCACCGGTCAATCTCCCCGAAGACGATGTCGAGCGAACCGATCACGGCCGCAACATCTGCAAGAAGATGCCCTGAGCACAAATGATCCAAGGCCTGAAGGTGCGGAAATCCAGGTGCCCTGATCTTCGCCTTGTAAGGCCGGTTGGTGCCGTCGGATACAAGATACACGCCAAACTCGCCCTTGGGCGCCTCTACTGCCGCGTACACCTCCCCAGCCGGCACATGAAACCCTTCGGTGTAGAGCTTGAAGTGGTGGATCAATGCCTCCATCGTGGACTTCATGGCAGTGCGCTTGGGAGGAGCGATCTTGCCTCTCGAAAGCACGTCCCCTCCAGTCTTGTTGAGCTTTTCTATGGCCTGCTCAATGATCTTGACGCTCTCACGCATTTCTGCCATGCGACACAGATAGCGGTCGTAACAATCCCCATGCTTTCCGACCGGGATCTTGAAATCGAATTCGCTGTAGCATTCGTACGGCTGGGTGCGGCGGAGGTCCCACTCCATTCCCGAACCTCGAACCATGACTCCGGAAAACGCCCATCGCTCGGCGTCTGCGCGGCTAACCACCCCAATGTCAACATTCCGCTGCTTGAAGATGCGATTCTCGGTAAGCAGTCCATCGATGTCGTCAAGAACCTGGGGAAAAGTCGTGCACCATCCCGAAATGTCGTCGAGCAGCCCTTGCGGCAGGTCCGCATGAACCCCGCCCGGGCGAATGTACGCAGCGTGCAGGCGAGCTCCGCATGCACGCTCATAGAACACCATTAGTTTCTCGCGTTCCTCGAACCCCCACAGCGGAGGAGTCAGCGCGCCAACGTCCAGCGCCTGCGTGGTGACATTGAGCAAGTGATTGAGTATTCGCCCAATCTCCGAGTACAAGACGCGAATCAGCGAGGCCCTGCGTGGAATCTCGGTTTCTGTCAGGCGCTCGATGGCAAGGCACCAAGCATGCTCTTGATTCATAGGCGCCACATAGTCGAGGCGGTCAAAATAAGGTAAATTTTGCAGGTACGTCCTGCTTTCCATCAACTTTTCAGTGCCGCGGTGCAACAGGCCGATGTGGGGGTCACAACGTTTAACAACTTCCCCATCGAGTTCAAGCACGAGTCGAAGCACTCCGTGCGCCGCAGGATGCTGCGGACCGAAATTGATGTTGAAATTTCGGACGTGCCGTTCGCCCGGAAGCGGTTCCTCGTGCGGCCTATCCATTTAGGCCGCCGCTTCAAGACCGGACAACAGCCTGCACCGCAAGCTCGGCACCTGCCCTCGGCAGTTCTCCGGAAGCGAGTGGACAGTGCGGCATCCGCGGCTGAAACGATCTGTCATGATCCCTGCGTATCCCTGTTGACTGGAAGGACGTAGTCTGCTCCCTCCCATGGACTCATGAAATCAAACTGCCGGAAATCTTGAACCAAGCTCACTGGCTCATACACAACTCTTTTCTTTTCTTCGTCGTAACGAACCTCGCTGTACCCGGTAACAGGGAAGTCCTTCCGCAAGGGGTGACCCTGAAATCCATAATCCGTCAGGATACGCCGCAGGTCCGGATGGCCGGCAAAACGAACACCGTACATGTCGAATACCTCGCGCTCGAACCAGTTCGCCGACGGATGAACCGGGCAAATCGATGGAACTGCCTTGTCCTCCCTGACAGCGACCTTTACTCGAACGCGCAGGTTGAGGTCCATCGAAAGAAGATGGTAGACAACATCGAAGCGCTTATCGCGTCCGGGGTAGTCTACAGCGGTAATGTCAATTAACGTCGCGAATCTGCAACGTGAATCTCGCTTCAGGAACTCGGTTAAATTCAAGATTCCCGATGCCACCGCTTCAACAATGACCTCGCCGCGAACTGCGGAGACAGAAAGCACTGCCTCCGACTGCCGTTCAGCAACATACGCTGCAAAATTGGGGGCCTGCGTCTCGGTCATCCCGACTGCATCACCGGACAATAGTTCCAGTTCTACGGATCTTCCGCTGCAACTGAAGGATTCCGTAAAGTAGAGCTTCGGCGGAGGGCGGGCATCCGGGAACGTAAATGTCCACCGGGACGATCCGGTCGCATCCCCGCACGACAGAATAGCTGTAATGGTAGTAGCCCCCTCCATTAGCGCAAGATCCCATCGAAATTACGTACCTAGGCTCTGGCATCTGGTCATAGACTTTCCGCAAGGCAGGCGCCATCTTGTTGGTCAGCGTTCCCGCCACAATCATTAGGTCTGACTGCCGCGGCGATGCACGGGGCGCCGTCCCAAATCTCTCCAGATCGTATCTTGGCATTGACGTGTGCATCATCTCGACCGCGCAGCACGCCAAGCCGAAAGTCATCCAGTGCAGCGAGCCGGTCCGCGCCCAGTTGATGATTTCTTCGGAGGACGCGAGCAGAAAACCCTTCTCTTGGAGATCGTTGGCTTCTGAGGTCATGTGCAAGCCGGTTGACCCAGAATCGCCTCTCAACTCCGAATTCATTCCCATTCCAGTGCCCCCTTCTTCCATTCGTATGCAAATCCAACTGTCAGAACTGCCAGAAATACTATCATGGACCAGAATCCGAATTCTCCTATTTCACCAAAGGAGACGGACCATGGAAACAGGAATGCCACTTCCAGATCAAAGATAATGAACAGAATTGCCACGAGATAGAATCGAACATCGAACTTCATCCTTGCGTCGTCGAAAGCGTTGAATCCACATTCGTAAGAGGAGTTTTTTTCAGGATCGGGCTTGGACACGGCGATCACTCCTGCAGCCATGATGAGGAGCAGTCCGAGTCCTATGGCGACGCCAAGAAATATAATGACCGCTAGATACTCTCTCAAGAATTCGTCCAAGCTCTATCCTCATACGTTCTGCAAAGAGCATTCAAGCTGCCCGTGATTTATACTTTGTGCCTTCGCACGGCAACATGCGAATCGCCGTTTCAAACGCAAATCCGCAATTGGTGCGGCTATTGCAGTCAATGCGGGCAATTCGACCACTGTTTTTGCATTCTGTGCGTGTCTACCGCCTGCAGCCAGCCAACAACCCAAGTACCGCGCGCGTCTGTCAAAATTGAAGCTCCGCTGGTTTTCGCGAGGTCGCTAAGCTCGGCCAGACCGTTGTGTTGATCCCGTCTCCGTCGTTGACCGTCGCCTACCCTGGATTCTCAGCTCGAAAAAGCGAATGACATTGCCAAGATTCACAGGGCAGTCGCCAAGTTAAGGAATTGACTTAGCCTATCCGACTAAGGAACCTCTGAATATAGCCTGATTTTTGGGCGTGTCATTGCGCATCCGGTGCGTGCCTGCTGTCTTGCGCCACAGCTTTTTTGGGGGGATCCTGACATGCAGCGCCTTCGGCAATTGACCTTTGCCAGCCTCGAATGCGATCGCAAGAAGCGCAGGACGCGCCGCGAGATCTTTCCGGAGCGCCTGGAGGCCCGCATTGCGCCGGCGTGTCCGAAGGGCGGCGGCAAGGGGCGACAGCCGCATCCGCTGTCGGTGATGCTGCGCGTGCACTGCGTTCAGCCGTTCTGCAACCTGAGCGACCCGATGATGGAGGACCAGCTTGCGAGGCGGAGAGCATCCGGCGCTTTGCCGGGGCGGTGCTTGAGAAGGTTCCGGACGAGGCGACGGTCCCGACTTCCGCCGCCGGCTGGAGCGCCACGGACTGGCGCACCAGCTGTTCGGGAGATCAGGGATCGCCTGGCCGAGCGGGGGGTTTTGCTGAAGAAGGGCACCATCGTTGACGCCACCATCATCTCGGCGCCATCGTCGACCGGGAACGAGAGCAACGCCCGCGATCCGGAGATGCACCGGACGAGGAAGGGGAACCGGTGGCATTTCGGGATGAAGCTGCACATCGGCACCGACACCCGGGGTCTGGTGCACCACCTGGAGGGAACGGCCGCCAACGTCGCGACCTGACGCCTTCGGGCAAGCTTGCACGGCGAGGAGGAGCAAGTCCGGGGTGACTCTGGATATCGCGGGATCGGCGAGCATGCGGAGCACGCGCATCGCGAGGTTTCGTGGCAGATTGCCATGCCCCCGGGCCAGCGCCGGACGCTGGCGCCGGGCAGCGCCGCGGCCAGGGCGGAGAAGGCGAAGGCCCGGGTGCGGGCGCGGGTGGAGCATCCGTTCCGGATCGTCAAGCGGGTGTTCGGCTGCGACATGGTTCGCTATCGGGGTTTGGAGAGGAACGTGCAGCGGCTTGCGCTGCTTCCGGGCTTCTCGAACCTGATGATTGCCCAGCCGCACTTGCAATGACAGGGGAGAAGCGTGTCCGGAATTTGCCGGACCGGCCCTGCGGGGGCTGAACCGGCGGCGGTTTCGCCCCGAAAACGCGCATTTGCGGCTTCCGGACCGCCGAAAACCGACCGGCGCAGCCAAGAAGGGCAAATTCCGCAGCAAACCCCAAAAAAAACCCTCCAAATCAGAGGTTCCCTAATGGAATGGAGCGTTGCATTGCCTGTGCCCTCGGCAATCGCGCACGACGAACAAACTCCCGGCTGCAGATACAAAGCAACAATAGAGCACCAAACCACCGCGAGCGAATGATGCACCGAGTGCCCGGAAGGCACCAAAGTCATGCGCCGAAGGCAGCAACGGCCACATCCGGTCAACGTCTCCGGGCATGTCCGACAAGTGGCACTGTTGCCAAAGCCCATAGCGCCTTGGAAGCATCTCATGGAAGTAACTTATTTGCTAGGAACCCAGCCCGGCTTCCGTTTTTCCAGGAAAGCAGCAATCCCCTCCGCAGCTTCATCGCCTTCCAATCGGGAAATTATCTGATCAACTGTATGATCGATAATTTCCTGGTTCACGCAGGCCCCCAGGTGTCTGGCTAGCGTTTTTGCATCTGCGACAGCACCAGGTGCACAACTCAAATAAGAAAATGCTTCTGCTTGCACTTCAGTATCCAGATTTGCGGCTGACACGGTCGTAGTCACCAGTCCGAAGCGCAGTGCCTCTGCCGAGTTGAACACCCGGCCAGACATGAACAGACGCCTGGCATGCATCTCGCCTATTCGCGCAATGACGTAAGGGGCAATTGTTGCCGGTATCAGACCAAGCCTTGTTTCAGTCAGTCCAAATTTTGCACTCTTCTCCGAGACGACCGCATCGCAAATAGAAATCAGCCCGACCCCGCCACCAAAAGCGCTTCCATTCACTCTCGCAATTACCGGCTTTGATATCGAGTTCCATGCAAACAGCATTGCGGCAAGCTGCTTAGCCTGTTTCCTCCGCTCCGATTCGGTCGCCTCCATTTGCGATCTCATCCACAGCAGGTCGGCACCGCTGCAAAAACTCTTGCCAGCAGCGGCGAGGATCACAACTCGTATCTCGTTCGAATTTTTCAGCCAAGCGGCGCAATCTTCGAGCTCCTCGATCATACTGGCAGACAAAGCGTTGTGCCTGTCGGGGCGGTTCAGGAATACGGTCGCGATTCCTTGCCCACTCGATTCAATCCGCAAGGTCTTCGTCACTGGAGTTCCACTATCATCAAAGCGCCTTGCGTGCATCCAAAGACGGGCTTGCTCCACCGGGCGGAAATCCACTTCGGTAGGTTAGCTTTGGATGGCCCAAGGCCCACGGTACAATCTTCGGGCAGATTGTCCTGCGACAGGCTTTGGCAGCTTTGTCCATCTAGCTAGGCAAGTGCAGGTTCCGTGAGCTTCAAGCCCAACTTACGGCGAACTTCCTGGGGGCCGATGACTTGCGCGCCCAAAGTCTCAATGATATCCACCGCTTTTTCGACCAGTTGCCAATTCTGCGCCAGCACGCCGCGCTTTAAAAACAGGTTGTCCTCCAGTCCCACTCGAACGTTACCGCCAGCGAGCACAGCGGCCGCAACATAGGGCATTTGGTTTCGTCCTAGCGAAAATGCCGAGAACGTCCAATCGGCGGGTATGTTATTGACCATCGCCAAAAACGTGTTGAGATCGTCTGGAGCGCCCCAAGGAACGCCCATGCAAAGCTGCACCAGCGCTGGCGATCTTAGAATTCCATCATCGACCAGCTTCTTCGCGTACCACAACTGGCCGGTGTCGAAGGCCTCAATCTCGGGTTTCACCCCGATTTCCTCCATCATGCGGCCCATCTCAACCAGCATGCCTGGCGTGTTCAGCATTACATAATCCGCTTCGGAAAAATTCATAGTCCCGCAGTCCAGCGTGCAGATCTCAGGTCTGCACTCGACGATATGCCTTACTCGCTCCTCCGCGCTCGCGAGGTCGGTTCCATCGTCGTTCAGCGGCAACGGCTGATTCGGCAGACCAACCACCAAGTCTCCACCCATTCCAGCCGTGAGATTCAACACGACGTCGGTATCGGAACCTCTGATCCGGTCAGTCACTTCCCGATAGAACTCAAACTTTCGAGACGGTGCACCAGATTCTGGATCACGGACATGGCAATGCACAATCGCCGCTCCTGCCCTAGCTGCTGCCAAAGCGCTGTCGGCAATGTCTTTCGGTGAACGCGGAACCAGTGGGCTCCGATCCTGTGTGCTGCCCGCGCCGGTCACGGCACAAGTGACAAACACTTCGCGATTCATTTCAAGCGGCATGGTTGTTCCAATCCGTTGCTTTCCCCAAAGCCAAATCTTTCATGTCCGGTGCAACTTCCGGCACGTTCTGCGCATTGCACCGATCCCGATACCGAGGGCCGCGGGGCCACAAGTCATTTACTTAGTCCGGTGCGATATTTCTAGTGATACCTGGGGCAAACCAAGGCAATCGTTTGAAAATTCCCGTTTTCCCTTTCCATCTGGTGGCGCAATGTGCCTGCAGGCAACAGCGCAGAGGCGAGCATCATGCAGGATTGTCCTGTTTATGTCCAAGGAGCCGGGACCCCAGGCGCACAGCGCCACGCACCACTCCTTTGGGAGCATACAGACAAGCGCGGGCACACGTTAACCCTAGGAAACCTCTGAATATAGCCCGGTTTTGGGCGTGTCATTGCGCATCCGGTGCGCACCTGCCATTTTGCGCGGCAGCTTTTTCGGGGGATCACGACATGCAGCGCCTTCGGCAATTGACCTTTGCCAGCCTCCAATGCGATCGCAAGAAGCGCAGGACGCGCCGCGAGATCTTTCCGGAGCGCCTGGAGGCCCGCATTGCGCCGGCGTGTCCGAAGGGCGGCGGCAAGGGGCGACAGCCGCATCCGCTGTCGGTGATGCTGCGCGTGCACTGCGTTCAGCCGTTCTGCAACCTGAGCGACCCGATGATGGAGGACCAGCTTGCGAGGCGGAGAGCATCCGGCGCTTTGCCGGGGCGGTGCTTGAGAAGGTTCCGGACGAGGCGACGGTCCCGACTTCCGCCGCCGGCTGGAGCGCCACGGACTGGCGCACCAGCTGTTCGGGAGATCAGGGATCGCCTGGCCGAGCGGGGGGTTTTGCTGAAGAAGGGCACCATCGTTGACGCCACCATCATCTCGGCGCCATCGTCGACCGGGAACGAGAGCAACGCCCGCGATCCGGAGATGCACCAGACCAGGAAGGGGAACCAGTGGCATTTCGGGATGAAGCTGCACATCGGCACCGACCCCCGGGGTCTGGTGCACCACCTGGAGGGAACGGCCGCGAACGTTCACGACCTGACGCCTTCGGATCGGCTTCTGCACGGCGAGGAGGAGCAAGTCCGGGGTGACTCCGGATATCGCGGGATCGGCAAGCGCGCGGAGCACGCGCATCGCGAGGTGTCGTGGCAGATTGCCATGCCCCCGAGCCAGCGCCGCGGCTCTGGCGGAGACGGCGAAGGCCCGGGTGCGGGCGCGGGTGGAGCATCCGTTCCGGATCATCAAGCGGGTGTTCGGCTGCGACATGGTTCGGTATCGGGGTTTGGAGAGGAACGTGCAGCGGCTTGCGCCGCTTCCGGGCTTCTTGAACCTGATGATTGCCCAGCCGCACTTGCAATGACAGGGGAGAAGTGTGTCCGGAATTTGCCGGACCGGCCCTGCGGGGGCTGAACCGGCAGCGGTTTCGCCCCGAAAACGCGCATTTGCGGCTTCCGGACCGCCGAAAACCGACCGGTGCAGCCGGGAAGGGCAAATTCCGCAGCCAAAACCAAAAAAAACCCTCCAAATCAGAGGTTCCCTAGGCAATGAACACAGAAATATTGGCACGCGCACTGCCCGAGGTGCTTCGGAAACCGCATAAGTTGGGCATACCAGAATAACATCCGGCATTCCGGAAACGTGCTGTGGATTCTTTCTATTCAATTCACATCAAAGCCATGCTGGCCAACAAACAAGCGAAGAAGTTCGGGCAGCTTTTGGCGCGAGATGCAACGAATCAAGCGAACCGGTCGTCATCGATGGTTGGGCATTGTGCGTCGCGCGGCCCGCGTATCGAACCCTTGTGCTGTCCGCCTAGTCTGCGAAGCCGGGCTTTGACCATCGCGTCGATCTCGGGGATACTTCCAGAACATTCGGTGGCCGTCCTCCGAAACACGGCCAACTCTCCTGCGGAACCGACAGCAGGGCAAAACTATGGGGCCGCGCGGAAACGCGGGCAGGCATCGGGGAAACCCTCAAGAAGCGTATCGTGAGCCGAGAGCACCCGTATATTCGTCGAACCTGTTCTGCTCTCTCAACTGCCTGGCAAAGAGGAGATGAAAGACGAGCTGAAATTCAATTAGCTATCTGACTCTCTCACGCTATATCCCCAAGCCTTGCCAAAGACATTCCTTCCTCAATTAGGTCCCCCGCTTTCACAAACACTTCCTCCACAATCCCGCTTCGAGGAGCCAAGACTGTATGTTCCATCTTCATGGCTTCCACCACCGCAATCGGCGTTCCACGTTCCACGGCTTGGCCTAAAACAACATGCACGGCCCGTATAGAACCTGACATCGGCGAACTCGGCGCAACGGCTCCGTCATCGAGGTCACAATCGTGAAAAAGGTTGTCTGGAATTTCGAACTCCCAGAACCCGCCAAGCGCAACGGCAACCCTTCGGCCTTGCAGCTTGAGCGGTGCATCTGCATGAACCCCGTTTGCGTGCCACCAACCGGACTCCAACCGACACTTTAACGTGTTTCCTTCAAATTCCACAGACGCCGATACAGCAGACTCGAAAGATATTTCCGCCCTTATTCGTCTTCTTTCACCACACTCCAATTGAATCTCCTGCCGCATCTGCTGCCATAGCGTGAACCCTGATTCGCTATGACCTCCCCTGCTGAATCCAGCCGCTGCCAGTGCCGCGAGTGCAACGGCCACATCGGGAGGATTGATGGTTTCGCCATTTGACATGATCTCCCGATTTACAAAATCGGTGCTTACTCCTCCCAAGACAAACTTTGCGTTTCGCAGCACCGCGCCGAGAAATCCAACATTTGTGGCAGGGCCGAGAACAATAGTTTCATCAAGTGCAGAAACAAGGCGCCGACGCGCCTCCTCGCGAGTCACTCCGCCAGCGACCAGCTTTGCAATCATGGGATCATAAAGAGGGCTGACCGCATCGCCGCTTTGAACGCCGCTCTCAATTCGTATGTCACGAGGGAAATCAAGACGGGTCAACATCCCTGAAGAGGGTAGAAATCCGCGCGCCACGTCTTCAGCGTATATTCGAACTTCCATTGCATTGCCGTTGATCAACAAATCATCTTGGTTAACGGGGAGTTTTTCGCCTGCGGCAACGCGAAATTGCCATTCGACAAGGTCCACTCCGAGTATCTCTTCCGTCACCGGATGTTCCACCTGCAGGCGTGTGTTCATTTCCATGAACCAACACCGGTCAGGATGCACTCCCTCTGCCGCGTCGGCTATGAATTCCACTGTGCCGGCACCGACGTAATCAATCAAACCTGCCGCCTTGATTGCCGTATTTCCAAGCTCCCTGCGCATCTCGTCGCTTAGACCGGGAGCGGGCGCTTCCTCGACAATCTTTTGGTGGCGTCGTTGTACCGAGCAATCCCGCTCAAACAGATGAACGACATTGCCAAACTTGTCCCCGAAGACCTGCACTTCGATATGCCTTGGGCAAGCTACCAGCTTTTCTACAAATATCTTGTCGTTCCCGAATGCCGACAGTGCTTCGGAGCGGGCTCGCTCAAGCTGCCGCCCGAATTTCTCCCGGCGGTACACCACGCGCATCCCCTTCCCGCCGCCGCCCGCAACAGCCTTGACCATAACAGGAAATCCGAGTTTATCCGCCTCTTCGTGAATTGCTCTGTCATCCAATCCCGCACCGAAAAAACCGGGCACGGTCGGGACATTGGCTTCCTGCATTACGCGTTTTGCGGTATCCTTGAGGCCCATGAGCCGAATGGAGCTTGGAGAAGGACCGATGAACTCAATGCCGTGTGTTGCGACCGCCTCGGCAAAGGTGGGGTTTTCGGACAGGAATCCATAACCCGGATGGATGGCGTCGGCGCCAGTTTCACGCGCCGCTGAAAGGATTGCATCTTGGTTGAGGTAACTTTCCGTCGCTCGGCTGGCGCCGACCCGGATCGCATGGTCAGACTCGAGAACATGCATAGAACGCCTGTCCGCGTCCGAGTAAATCGCGACCGTCTCGATGCCTAGCCTCCGAGCCGTTCTCATGACACGGCGGGCGATCTCTCCTCGATTCGCGACAAGAACTCGTTCGAACACCGTGAATTACCCGATATCAACCTCTTGGACAGGCAAATGCACCGATAAATTCGCTGTTGGCACAGTTCAGCCTGACCTACATCCTGAAGATGCCGAACTGCGTATTCTTGATCGGTGCATTCATCGAAACCGAAAGTGAAAGCGACAGCACGTCGCGGCTCTTGACCGGATCGACAATCCCGTCATCCCACAGCCTTGCCGATGCATAAAGCGGGCAGGACTGCTCATTGAATTGATCGACAATTGACTTTCGATAAATCTCAAGGTGATTTTCGTCGATCTCATCGCCGGAATTTTCCAAAGCCCGTCTGCGAACAGTTGCCATGACGCTCGCCGCCTGTTCCCCGCCCATGACTGATATCCTTGAATTCGGCCAAGTCCACAAGAATCGCGGCTGGTAGGCCCGACCCGCCATGCCATAGTTCCCGGCTCCAAATGATCCTCCGACAATCATTGTGATCTTAGGCACTGCCGTCGTGGCCACGGAGGTCACAAGCTTTGCACCGTGGCGGGCGATGCCTTCGTTCTCGTATTTCCGGCCAACCATGAATCCAGTGATGTTTTGAAGGAAGATCAGCGGGATGCGCCGCTGAGAGCAAAGCTGCACAAAATGCGCGCCTTTGATGGCACTTTCCGAATACAGCACGCCATTGTTGGCTACAATGCCAGCGGGGTAACCTCGAAAATGGGCGAACCCCGTAACCAGCGTCTTTCCATAGCGCGCTTTGAACTCATCAAACCGTGACCCATCAACTAAACGGGCAATCACTTCCCGCACATCGTACTGCTTTCTTAGGTCGCACGGCACGATACCAGGGATTTCTGCCGGATCATATGCTGGTTCCTCGTATTCCTCGCCGCCAACTGGTCGATGCATCCCGAACTCCGTTGACGAAATGGCCTGCCGGGCCAGGGCCAAGGCATGGCGGTCGTCCTCGGCAAGGTAGTCGGCCACGCCCGATATGCGCGTGTGAACGTCGCTGCCACCCAGTTCCTCTGCACTTACCCGCTCACCCGTTGCGGCATGTACGAGCGGTGGACCGGCAAGGAAGATCGTTCCCTGGTTCTTGACGATAATAGAGACATCCGACATGGCTGGAACGTAGGCACCGCCTGCAGTGCAGGATCCCATCACCACGGCAATCTGGGGGATTCCCGAAGCCGACATTCGAGCCTGGTTGTAAAAAATCCGCCCAAAGTGCTCGCGGTCCGCAAAGACTTCATCCTGTCGAGGAAGGTTCGCTCCGCCAGAGTCGACCAAATAAACGCAAGGCAGTCGGCATTCCAAGGCTATCTCCTGCGCTCTGAGATGCTTTTTGACCGTCATCGGGAAATATGTCCCACCTTTGACAGTTGCGTCGTTGCAGAGGATCATTGCGTTCGTGCCTTTAACTCGGCCGATGCCCGTGATTATCCCTGCACCCGGTGAATCGCCACCGTACATCCCGTGCGCGGCAGTCGCACCTATTTCCAGAAACGGCGATCCTGCATCCAGCAGGTTCGCGACCCTGTCTCGAGGAAGCATTTTTCCACGAGCTAAATGCCGGTTTCGTGCTCGCTCTCCCCCACCAAAAGCAGCTAAAGAAACAGCCTTGGCCACTTTCTCGAGCGCGGCATCGTGTGCTGCTAGATTGTGCCGGAACTCCTCGGAGCCAGTTCGAACGTTCGAACGAAGCAGGGCCATCTTTCGTCAGCCATCTAGTTTCTGAAGAAACACGATATAGATACTCGGGCCGCAACCCGACACCAATTCCTAAATGTGTCCAATAGATCCATTTTCAGCTGGATGCCATGATCAGTTCTCTGCCAATGAGTATCTGTCGAATCTCCGACGTACCTGCGCCTATTTCCATCAATTTTGCATCCCTAAAAATCCGGCTGACCGGCGCGTTCTCCAGATACCCCGCCCCGCCCATCGCCTGAACAGCCTGATGAGCCTGTTTCATCGCTTCCCGCGAGGCATACAATGCGCAGGACGCCGCGTCCCGCCGCGTTACGCGGCCGCGGTCGCAAGCAACGGCTACTTGATAGACATACGCACGAGCCGAATTCATCGCCGTATACATGTTGGCGATCTTCTGTTGCATCAGCTGAAACTCTCCGAGAGGCCGTCCAAACTGTTTCCTCCTATGCATGTAGGGGATTACCTCATCCAAGCATGCCGCCATCAACCCGGTTCCTATTCCAGACAAGATAACGCGCTCGTAATCAAGACCGGACATCAGAACCCCCACTCCCTTCCCTTCTTCTCCAAGTACATTCTCGAAAGGAACTTCCACCTTTTCGAAAACGAGCTCCGCAGTATTTGACCCACGCATTCCCATCTTTTTTAAATGCGGTGATACCGAGAAGCCCGCGAAGTCCCGTTCAACAATGAATGCAGTGATTCCCTTTGACCCCGCTTCGGGATTGGTCTTTGCGTATACCACCAGCGTTTGGGCCTCTGGCGCGTTTGTTATCCAGAATTTTGAACCGTTCAGCAGGTAATGTCCGTTTCTTTTTTGAGCCTTCAGTTTCATTGAAACGACATCCGAGCCAGCTTCTGTTTCTGACATGGCGAGGGCACCCACATGCTCGCCAGAAACGAGTTTCGGAAGGAATTTCCGTTTCTGAGCATCCGTTCCGTTTAGCCGAATCTGGTTCACGCAGAGATTTGAATGGGCACCGTAGGACAGTGCGACGCTCGCTGAGGCACGGGCGATCTCCTCTATAGCAACGACATGGGCAAGATATCCAAGGCAAACTCCGCCGTATTCGGATTCCACGGTAATGCCGTGGAGACCGAGATCGCCCATTTCCTTCCAGAGTTCGATTGGAAAACGGTCATTGCGATCAATATCCTCGGCCATCGGTTTGACTCTTTCTTTGGCCCACCGGTGAACTGCCGCACGCAGTTCATCGACATCATCACCGAGATGGAAATCCGTGTTGTCTACAAACATTTGCAAAATCCAGTCATTCCTGCAGTGATTTGATCCCAGAGTCTGTATATTGTCTCAGCCTTTCGTTGCAAATCGCCCAATCAACCAAAAACTCCGGCCAAACCGCTATGGTCTTGAACGGGCTGAGTTAGGAATGAATTTGGGGGACACCTCGATCAGGAGGTGTTGCGCGATCAAGGCCATAGCGTCAAGCATCGCCGCTCCGGTTCACATCTTCAGGCACCGGGTCCAATTTTTCCCGCTTGTTGCATCTCGGCAGCGACATCGGGGCGGCGGGCCGTCCTGTTCGATTTTCGCTGTGCTGCTGATCTTGATTACCTTTCAGTAAGAGTTATGATTTCCCGTTCAAAAACCTCGAACAACGCAATGTCTGATTCGTTCGCCGCTCTGGAGACTCGCGCAGATACCGATCAACATTCAAGACTGTTGTAAAATGCGCCCCTCCCGCCATGACATGTCGCGCCGAAGGGCTGCAAACGCTTGTCATGACGTTCGATTGAGAAAGAGACCGATGGATTTCTTCATGACAGCGGTCGCCGAGCGCGTGGGTCTCCACAGCGCCCTGCGAAAGGTTGGCGCCCTGATGGACTGGCAGCACCTAGCGGCGGTTCTCGGCCTAGATAGTGTCGTCACGAGATACCGGCCCAGAGCGCCAGACACCGGATCTGCACCGCGGCAAGAAACGATGCGGCATTCCTGGCGTATCGCGTGGCAATTCCACGCCAGCGCTTGAGCCACAGAAAGGCGTTCTCCACCAAATGCCGATGCCGGTAGAGATGGACATCATAAGCTCTGGGGCGCTTGCGGTTGCGCTTCGGCGGAACCACTGGAATGACTTCATGCTCCTCGCAACAAGACAGGATGGCATTCGTGTCATAGGCCTTGTCCGCCAACAAGCACTCGGCATCCATCCCTTCAATCAGCTCGACCGCCTGACTGCAATCTGCTGCCGTCCCCTCGGTCGCCAACACCCGCACCGGCATCCCATGCGCGTCCACAGCCAGATGCAGCTTCGTGTTCAGCCCCCTTTTGTACGACCCATCGCCTGATTGCCACCGACCGCACCGCTCGCATGGGGATGTACCTTGAGATGACTGGCGTCAATCATCAGCCACTTGCAGTCCGGCTCATCCATTAGATGCTCCAGCAACGCCCCCCAGAGACCCTTGTCCCGCCAGCGACAGAACCGGCGATGGGTGTTTTTCCAGTCTCCACAGTCTGGCGGCAAATCACGCCAGGGAGCGCCGGTGCGCAGACCCCGGAAGATCGCATTGATGAACCGACGATTGTCCTGCGCCACCCCAACTTCCCGCTCGGCCAGGCAGATGAGGCTCCAGCAACAGCCAGACCCTGTCCGAAATGTCATGACGCCGATGAGCCATTCCCATGTGTCGCCTCCAAGAACCATCAAGTGAGTTCGACAGACAATGCAGATAAACATCACTCATGACGACACTATCTAGGTCGTGTACTCATTGGTTTTGATCCAGAGGCGGATGCAGGCAAGGGCGATTGCGGCGAGGAAGTTTCTTGCAAGCTTGTGATAGCGGGTCGCGATGCCTCGGAAGTGTTTGAGCTTGTTGAAGAAACGTTCAACGAGGTTGCGTTGGCGGTACAGGTGATGGGATGCGGAGCGCTGCTCCCGGCGATCCCGTTGGGTCGGGATGTGGGGGCAAGAGCCATGGTCGGCAATGAGTTTGAGGATGCTGCGGGATTCGCAGCCGCGGTCGGCGACGGTGTCCCGGGCCGGCTCAAGGCCGTCAAGGAGGGCCGGCACGGCAGCCTTGTCGGAGGCTTGGCCCGGAGTGAGCGCGAAGCGGCGCGCCACGGCGTGCCGGTGCGCAGGATGTGAAAAATCCCGCTGATCGCCCGCCGGTCGTCCACCCGCGGAACGCCCCGCGGCTTGTCAGGCGGCAACGGCGAGATGATCGCCCATTCCGCATCCGTCAGATCGTGCCGTCCCTGCATCCTCAAGCTCCCGCTGTTTGGAAGCTTGAATCACATCGGAGCCGAAAAGAAAATCCCTTTTCCCTTTATGAGTACACGACCTAGGGAACCTCTGATTTGGAGGGTTTTTTTTGGGTTTGCTGCTGGATTTGCCCTTCTTGGCTGCACCGGTCGGTTTTCGGCGGTCCGGAAGCCGCAAATGCGCGTTTTCGGGGCAAAACCGCCGCCGGTTCAGCCCCCGCAGGGCCGGTCCGGCAAATTCCGGACACACTTCTCCCCTGTCATTGCAAGTGCGGCTGGGCAATCATCAGGTTCGAGAAGCCCAGAAGCAGCGCAAGCCGCTGCACGTTCTTGTCCAAACCCCGATACCGAACCATGTCGCAGCCGAACACCCGCTTGACGATCCGGAACGGATGTTCCACCCGCGCCCGCACCCCGGGCCTTCGCCGTCTCCGCCCTGGCCGCGGCGCTGCCCGGCGTCAGCGTCCGGCGCTGGCCCGGGGGCAGGGCAATCCGCCGCGAAACATCGCGATGCGCGTGCTCCGCGCGCTTGCCAATCCCGCGGCATCCAGAGTCACCCCGGACTTGCTCCTCCTCGCCGTGCAGAAGCTTGCCCGAAGGCGTCAGGTCGCGACGTTGGCGGCCGTTCCCTCCAGATGGTGCACCAGACCCCGGGTGTCGGTGCCGATGTGCAGCTTCATCCCGAAATGCCACCGGTTCCCCTTCCTGGTCTGGTGCATCTCCGGACCGCGGGCGTTGCTCTCGTTCCCGGTCGACGACGGCGCCGAGATGATGGTGGCGTCAACGATGCCGCCCTTCTTCAGCAGAACCCCCGCTCGGCCAGGTGATCCCTGATCTCCCGAACAGCTGGTGCGCCAGTCCGCGGCGCTCCAGCCGGTGGCGGAACTCGGGATCGTCGTCTCGTCCGGAACCTTCTCAAGCACCGCTCCGGCAAAGCGCCGGATGCTCTCCGCCTCGCAAGCCGGTCCTCCATCGCCGGGTCGCTCAGGTTGCAGAACGGCTGAACGCAGTGAACGCGCAGCATCACCGACAGCGGATGCGGCTGTCGCCCCTTGCCGCCGCCCTTCGGACACGCCGGCGCAATGCGGGCCTCCAGGCGCTCCCAGGGGATCAGGCCGTCCATCCGCTCCGGAAAGATCTCGCGGCGCGTCTTGCGCTTCTTGCGATCGCATTGGAGGCTGGCAAAGGTCAATTGCCGAAGGCGCTGCATGTCAGGATCCCTCCCCAAAGAAAGGCGTGGCGCAAAATAGCGGGCACGCACCGGATGCGCAATGCAACGCCCAAAATCAGGCTAACTGCTTATGCATTTGGTTCCGGTTTGATCAAGATGTGGCAGGGATGAGGTTTGGCGCGCAGCGCCTGCAGGAACAGGGACAGGAAGGCGGCGTGGCGATTTCGGCGCCGATTGAAACGAAAGACGAACTCGTCGAGACAGGTCTGGAGGTGCTTGGCGCGCAGCCCGTGACAGACGCCCCGCGCCCAGCCCTTGAGGTTGCAGAGCGCGGTGTGGATCCAGGCGAGAACTTCATGGGCCGGCCTGTCGCCGACGACATGGGGCTGGTGGCGGTCCCGAGGCACCGCGCTGCAGCCTCTCCAGCCGTCGGTCTTGACGATCGCGGTCGCGGCGGTGTTGCGCACAACGAAGCTGCCGAGATCCTTGGCGCTGCAGGACCGGATCGTGGCCAGCCGCAGGCGGCCCGGCGTGTTGCCGTCGCCGAGTTCGACCGCGCCGGCGATCGGAATCTTGCCTTCGGGGCTGCGCCCCGGCCCCGAAGGCGCGCCCTTGTCGCGCTGCGGCAGGCTGGCCTCGTCGATCTCGACCAGACCGGACAGCGGGCTGCGCTCGGGGGTGGCCATGGCCCGGCGAAGCTTGGCGGCGAGCATCCAGGCACTGCGACAGTTCCCGATTCCGAGCCGCTTCTGCAGCTGCAGGGCGGAGATGCCGTTGCAATGAGTGGCCATCAGACAGGCGGCCCGGAACCAGGTCGCGAGCGACAGCTTGGTTCGGTGCAGCAGGGTGCCGGCGGTGGCCGAGGTCTGCCGATGGCAACGGATGCACTCGAAGCTGTGCTTCCTGGTCTTCAACTCCCACCCGCGATCGTGGCCGCAGGCGGGACACCGGAAGCCGTTCGGCCATCGGACGGCGATGAGCCACCGGGCGCAGGCGTTGTCGTCGGGGAACAGGCGCTGAAAGGCGATGAGACTGGTGGGGATTTCGGTCATCGGATGGTTCCACATCAAGAATGTCATGCGAACATTCCATCATCCGACATCCCGAACACAACATCTTGTATCGCAGGAACCATGTGCATAAGCAATTCAGGCTATATTCAGAGGTTCCCTAGTCGGCGCCCAGATACGCTACGCCGTGCACGACCGAAACGGCTGGCCCATCGCCATGCTCGGCTTCTCCACCGCCGCCTGGAAGCTCGCCCCGCGCGACAACTTCATCCGATGGACGCCCGAGAAGCGTGAGAAGAACCTCCCGCTCGTGGTCGACAATCCGAGGTTCCTGATATTGCCCTGGGTGGCCCCAACCTCGGCTCGCACATCCTCGCCCTCGTGCGCCGCCGCCTGTCCGAGGACTGGACCGAGCGCTACCACATCACGCCCGTGCTCATCGAGACCCCGCGATACACCGGCGCCGTCTACCGCGCGTCGGGCTGGACCCGCGTTGGGGCCACCCAGGGCCGGGGCCGCTACGACAGGCACACGAAACGAGCCCAGTCCAAAAAGGACATTTGACTCTGCCCCCTGCGAAAAAGATTGGCGACGCACCCTCAATCGTGTAGAACCACACCCGGGCGCAGCCAGGTGCGGGTAAGCATGCCAACAAGCGGTAACCATCTCCTCATCCCCCGGAACCTGAACGGTTACGTTCTGGCCGGCGCTGCCTCCTTGAATTGGGATGACTCGACGCCCCTTGAATATTGGGAAGGCATGGTGCTGGACGGTGCGCCGGCGCGGGTGACGGGGCTGAATCTGCCGGAGAAGGGACTGAGCGCCCGCATTCCCCGGCCCCTCTCGGAGTTGGACCGGCTTGCAGTGCTGCGCCACCACCGAAATCGGCTCACCGGCGCCATCCCGTCGGAGTTGGAGCAACTCGCCGATTTGCGCGAGCTCGGACGGAGTCCAACGTCCTGACCGGCCCGATCCCGTCAGAGCTCGGTCAACTCGCAAACCTTTCGGAGTTGTGGCTTGGGCATAATCATTTGAACGACGCCATCCCACCGAAACTGGCAGCGCTCGACGCGCGCTCGGTTCTGCACCTGCGCGGCAACGAATTCACTGGCTGCCTTCCGCCGCTCGGTCAAAGTAGCGGCCAACCCCGCGCCCGACCCGATGGACTTCCCGAGTGCGGCGCCGAACCCCGGACTCGCCTGTTTTGGCGGTGCCATCAAGCGCATCAACGCCGCGGTAGCCCCTTCGACTCCCGGAGGCATCCCCCGTTCCGCCCACAATCTTTACCTACAGGTGGGGGTGCAAGCGGGGGTTTTCGGCCTAGCGCGCTCGCGCTCCTGTGCGCCAACCTGATTTTCAATCTGCGTGTGCGCACCAGCGCACAAGTCACCCCCGGTACATTGCTATGCTGCAGCCTGCACCATCGTCGTCCTCGTACACAACACGTTCGAGGTCTACCTGCTGCAAAACGTATTCGCAGTAGCGTGCGTCGAATGGATACTGATCGGCCTCGGCGCGGGGGTGGTGAATCACCTGCCTGTACGCTCCGCACAGGCATGCGGCGAATCTGCCGGCGGCGGCTTGACCGATGGTGACTGCCCCCCCCCCCCCCGCGCGATTCCTATGACCTGACGATCCTGATCCTCTGCCGCAATGAGGAGAAGTCCATTGCCGTCTGCATCGGCGAGGCCAGAGGATTCCTAGACAGAAACGCCATCGCCGGAGAAGTCTTGGTGGTGGACAACGACAGCCGAGACCGCTCCGCGGAATTTGCGGAAGAGGCCGGCGCCCGCGTCGTTCAGGAGTCGCGCCAAGGCTACGGCAACGCGGTCAACGCCGGCATCCGAGCCGCCCGCAGCCAGCTCATCATCCTCGGCGACGGCGACGGGGAGCACGACCTCAGCGCACTGAAACCGTTCTACGAGAAATTGCAAGGCAACTGCGACTTCGTGTTCGGCAACCGCTTCACCGGCGGCATCGAGGACGGCGCGATGTCGTTCCTGCACCGATATGTAGGCAATCCCCTGCTGTCTGGCCTCGGCAGATTGTTCTTCCGTGCGCCCGTGGGCGACTTCCACTGCGGCTTGCGGGGATTCAAAACCGCAAGCGTCCGCACCCTCGCGCTGCAATGTCCGGGACACGAAGCGACGAGCGAGATGGTCGTCAAGGCCGCGCAGAAGAACATGCGCATCGCCGAGGCGCCGGTCGTGCAACGCCGCGCCTTCGACCCCGACCGTTCTTCGCATTTGTGCACCTGGCGCGACGGCTGGCGCCATCTGCGCCTGCTGCTCATGCTCTCCCCCCGCTGGCTGTTCCTGTATCCCGGCTGCGTCCTGCTGGCGGCGGGGCCGCTCGCCATGGCCGCGCCGTTTCTGGTTCCCGCCGGGTTCGGCGTCTACACCATGCTGTTCGGCTCCGCCTTCATCATCTGCGGGGTTCAGTTGGCGGCGTTCCACCTGCTGGCGCACGTGTTCGGCGACACCATCGGCTTCACCGACGGACGGCTATGGAAGCGGGTGCGGCAGCGCCGGATTCTGGAACCCTGCCTTGCCGCAGGCTGCGCGCTGGCCCTGGCGGGCACAGCGGGAAGCGTCTGGAGCCTGTTCGTCTGGGCGCAGACCGGCCCTGCGGTCATCGAGACGCGCCTGAGCATCGCCATCCCCTCCGTCACCTTGCTGGCCGTCGGCGTGCAGACGATGTTCTCCGGCTTCCTGCTGGCGCTGATCGTGATGCAGGTGACGGGTGAGTCGCGAGAGGATAAAACGCGGTGAAACGGTTCGGGATCGACCGGTTCACAGCGCTTCTGGCAGCGCTCGCTGCGCTGGCGGGTGCGCTCATTCTGCTGCGCGGGAGCAACTACGGGGCAGCGGTAATCATTGACTCCCGCCTCTACCTGTCGGTGGCGGGGAACCTGTTGGATGGAAACGGGTTCACCGAGTGGCCGCAAGGGTTATTCTACCGGGACGGGGCGCCCCTCTTCCCGTTGGCGCTGGCCGGAGTCGGTCTGTTCGGCGTGGAAATCATTGATGCGGCGCTGTCTGTGAACGCCGCAGCCTTCGGGCTGACCGTCTTCGCCGCTGCACTGTGGCTTCGCCGCCGCGTCGCGTCGCGCTTCCTCGTCTTCTGGGCCGCCTGCGCCTGCGCCTTGTGCGTATCGCTGACGCATATTTCCGCATTCGTTCTGACGGAACCTCTTTTCATTCTGTTTACCACGCTCTCGCTTTTAAGTCTGGATCGCTTTCTGGATACGCGCCAGCGGTCGCTGCTGCTTATGGCGGCCATCTGCGCCGCCCTGGCGTGGCTGACCCGCTACATCGGCGTAACCTTGGTGGCCAGCGCGCTTTTGCTGCTAGTGCTGCACAGAGGCGTTCCACTCTCCGCAAGGATCAGGAACGCGGCACTCTACGCCGTCATCGCCGGAACGCCTATTTGCCTGTGGATGCTGCGAAATTTTCTGCATACGGGCGCGCCGTTGGGCGATGTATATCCGACAGGCTTTTCCTTGACTTCCAGTCTGCAGGTTGCCGGTGAAGAGATTCTCTCCTGGGTGCTTGCGTCCGGTCACTCTCTGACTGCCGCATTTGGTATCGAAGTGAGCGAGATCGTCAACCTGTCTTTGAACATCGGTTTCTTGCTGACGTTGGCATCGGGTGCCGGTTATGCGCTGATACGCCTGCGCCGCCGGGGGTATGCGCAAAGCTGGAGCATATGGGCCGCCCCGGTTGCGTTCGTATCCGTCTACGCGCTTTTCCTGATGGTCCATCTCCCGCTTACCAATGTCGACCTCGCTGGGGCTTCAAGATATCTCGCGCCGCTATACGTACCGACGCTGGTCGCAGCGACGCTGTTTCTGAACGAAGCCCTGCGCTGCGCCGCGCACACGCGGCCGTTCACAACGCCGTACTTCCTGCGGAAATGGCGCGTCGGCGTCATGGCCACGGCAAGCTGGCCCGCCCTTGCCCTGTCGGCCGGCCTGTCCTTCGGGCTCTTGCCGCATATGCATGCGAACTATAGCAACATACAGACTTGGCTGGACCATGGATTCGGCTACACATCCAAGTCGTGGCGGAATTCCAGCGCCATCCGTTATGTGGAAGACCACTTGATTGATAGCTATGTCTGGACCAACAACTCTCCCGCACTAAATTTCCTGATGGATGATCGAATCAGCATTCAAAGGCTGCCGCACACTCGGCCGCTGCCGTATGATATGCACCGCTGGCTGGGCGAAGGCGCCTGGTTTACTCGAATCGAGCCGTACTTCGTCTGGTTCCGCAGGATGCAGGACCCGCGGTATGATTACGGCCCTGCGGAGCTTGCCGCGCTGCCCGGCGTGCAAATCGCAGCCGTCCTGGAGGACGGCTACATATTCAAAGCCGGCCCGCAGCACGCCGACGACGCAGAATCTCGGGATTTACCCACAAGTCTGGAAACTGCCTTGAAGGGAGCGGGACGGTCCGTCATCGACTCCGAATTCGATGTGCATCTGGACAAGCGCGAAAACACGCTGATTTATGTCCGGGAAGATTGCCACGACGATGAACTCGAGGCCCCTGTCTTCCTGCATGTCTTCCCGGTGCGAAGGGCTGACCTTCCCGACCGCCGCCGACCGTCCGCGTTCGACAATCTCGATTTTTCCTTCGGCGGGCGTACGTTGCGGCTGGATGGGCGATGCATTGCAGCGCGCCACCTTCCCGACTATCCCGTCGCCCGCATCCACACCGGCCAATGGATACCCGGCAAGGGTCGGATCTGGGAAGGCGAGGTGAACCTGGTTACGTTGATTGTCGATATCATAGAGAACACCCAGCCTGTTATCCGCGCGGACTTCGATGTGTATCTGGACGAAAACCGGAATCAGTTGATCTATGTCAGGGAAGATTGCCGCGATACCGACCTCGAAGCACTTGGCTTCCTGCAGGTCTTCCCGATGCAGAAGGCCGACCTTCCCGGTCACCGCCAACCGTTCGCTTACGACAATCTCGATTTTTCCTTCGGCGAGCGGGCATTTCGGCTGGACGGGCGATGCATTGCAGCGCGCGGACTTCCCGACTATCCCGTCGCCCGCATTCGTACCGGGCAAGGGATACCCGGCAAAGGCCAGATCTGGAAAGGCGAAGCGACCCTGGATTTTTCGATAGCCGACATCATAGAGAACACCCAGCCTGTCATCCACTCGGACTTCGATGTGTATCTGGACGAAAATCGGAATAGGTTGATCTATGTCAGGGAAGATTGCCGAGACGATGACCTCGAGACCCCTGTCTTCCTGCATGTCTTCCCGATGCAAAGGACCAACCCTCCCGACCATCGCCGATCGTTCGCTTACGACAATCTCGGTTTTCCCTTCGGTGAGCGGGCGTTGCGGCTGGACGGGCGATGCATTGCAGCGCACGGCCTTCCCGACTATCCCGTCGCCCGCATCCGAACCGGCCAAGGGATGCATGGCGAAGGCCATATCTGGGAAGGCGAAGTGAACTTGGTTACGTTGATTGTCGATATCATAGAGAACACCCAGCCTGTCATCCGCACGGACTTCGATGTGTATCTGGACGAAAATGAAAACCGGCTGATCTATGTCAGGGAAGATTGCCGCGACGATGACCTCGAGACCCCTGTCTTCCTGCATGTCTTCCCGATGCAGAGGGCCAACCTTCCCGATCACCGCCAACCGTTCGCTTACGACAATCTCGATTTTTCCTTCGGCGAACAGGCATTTCGGCTGGACGGGCGATGCATTGCAGCGCGCGGACTTCCCGACTATCCCGTCGCCCGCATCCGAACCGGCCAAGGGGTGGCCGGGAAAGGCCATATCTGGGAAGGCGAAGTCGACTCGGTTGCTTCAATCGTCGACATCCCGGCCACCTCGATCGGCGACATCATAGAGAACACCCAGCCTGTCATCCGCTCGGACTTCGATGTGTATCTGGACGAAAATGAAAACCGGCTGATCTATGTCAGGGAAGATTGTCGCGACGATGACCTCGAAGCACTTGGCTTCCTGCATGTTTTCCCGACGCAAAGGACCGACCTTCCCGACCACCGCCGACCGTTCACTTACGACAATCTCGATTTTTCCTTCGGCGAACAGGCATTTCGGCTGGATGGACGATGCATTGCAGTGCGCGGACTTCCCGACTATCCCGTCGCCCGCATCCGAACCGGCCAATGGATACCCGGCAAGGGTCGGATCTGGAAAGGCGAAGCGACCCTGGATTTTTCGATAGCCGACATCATGGAGAACACCCAGCCTGTCATCCGCGCGGACTTCGATGTGTATCTGGACGAAAATGAAAACCGGCTGATCTATGTCAGGGAAGATTGTCGCGACGATGACCTCGAAGCACTTGGCTTCCTGCATGTTTTCCCGACGCAAAGGACCGACCTTCCCGACCACCGCCGACCGTTCACTTACGACAATCTCGATTTTTCCTTCGGCGAACAGGCATTTCGGCTGGATGGACGGTGCATTGCAGTGCGCGGACTTCCCGACTATCCCGTCGCCCGCATCCGAACCGGCCAATGGATACCCGGCAAGGGTCGGATCTGGGAAGGCGAGGTGAACATGGTTACGTTGATTGTCGATATCATAGAGAACACCCAGCCTGTCATTCGCGCGGACTTCGATGTGTATCTGGACGAAAATGAAAACCGGCTGATCTATGTCAGGGAAGATTGCCGCGACACCGACCTCGAAACCCCTGCTGTCTTTCTGCATGTCTTCCCGACGCAAAGGACCGACCTTCCCGACCACCGCCGATTGCTCAAATTCGACAATCTCGATTTTTCCTTCGGCGAGCGTGCGTTGCGGCTGGACGGGCGATGCATTGCAGCGCGCGGACTTCCCGACTATCCCGTCGCCCGCATCCGAACCGGCCAGCACCTCCGCAATCAGGACAATCTGTGGACAAGTGAATTCAGTCTTGATTGAGAAGCAGTCGCATTATGATCCGACCGCAGCGTGAGATGCCATGAAGCCCGCCGATTGCTTCTATCTGGTTCTGGCGCCCGTGTTGCTGTCGGTCGGACAGGTGTTGTTCAAGAAGACCGCCGACACCCTGGACGCGCATTCGCTCTCCCGGTTCCTCGGCTCGCTGCTCGGCAATCCACACTTCTGGGCCGCCCTGTGCGTGTACGGGGCGGCGACGCTGCTGTGGGTGCTGGTACTGTCGCGCGTACCGCTCGGGCGGGCGATGCCCTTCGTCGCCCTGACCTTCGTCATCGTGCCAGCCATCGGCACGGCGTTCTTCGGCGAACGACTGAATCTCATGTACTGGCTAGGCGTTCTCATAATCGTGATCGGAGTGTCCATCACGGTTTTGGCTCAAGATGCAACCGCACAGTAGGGGGCGTTGCGCATGATCGGATTCGACGTCAGCAATGGTGCGGGATTGCTTGGCGCCTGACGCTTCCGGCGCACTCTGTGTTTTCTTCCATTGGCGAACGATTTTGATGGTGACGGTTAGAGGGGATAAAGCGGGCTACAGACTTGCGGGGTGGCGATTGGAAATGCGTAGGCGCCGCGACACTTTGATGAAGATGGCGTACAGGGTTCTCGCTGTCTTTATCCTTTCGGAATGTGCCGCACTCGACGTAATGGCGCAGCCGGCATTCGAGCTTGAACCGATCGCCGATGGTGCGGCATTCGCGAAACGGGCCGATCTGGCCCCGGGCGACACCCTCGAACTGGCCGTCCATGCAAAGAACGCCCGCCGCCTGATCTTCCAGGTGCGGCGAATCGGGACATGGGAATTCGAGCATATGCCGCTGCCGAATGCGGCCACGTCCGCGAAACCCTGCTATGACGGGACTGGCGGAGAGGTCATTGCGGACTACCCTGTACGGGTAGGCTGTCCTTCCAGCCATATCCAGCGTGAACAGTTCGGCTGCCGTTCAGATAACGGCGCATGGCTTGCCTCCGTGAACAGCGACGCTGAATGCCGATGGCTCAAACTGCGACGGCCGCTGCCGCCAATCTCCCCCCCCCCACTTCCCAATGGTAGGACCGCAGCCCGCGCCGGTGATTCGGGAACTCCGCGGCAGGCGCTATGTGTCGTTTGCCACGTGGAAATACAACGTTGAAGTGCCCATTCCGGAAGACTGGCCGAATGGCTTCTACGACTTCGTTGTGCTCTCTCCCGATGGAACCTCGCAGGAGACGGTCCCGTTTGTCGTCGAGGATAGATCCGCGCCGGCGCCGGTATGCATCGTGGCCTCGTACCTGACGGCGGCCGCTTACAACACCGCCTTCGGAGCGAGCCTTTACGAAGGTTTCGACGGGAGTACGTACCGGTCCGCTCTGCGGGCCTCCGCCGTCAGCATGCAGCGGCCACTAGGCGGACATTATTGGTATCTCGAACCGGTCGTGAGGTTTCTCCAGCGTTCGGATGTGCCACTCCGCTATGCGACAACCCTGTCGGTTCACAAAGATCCGACGTTGCTCGATGGGTGCCGGGTCATCGTTCTGGCCTATCATCCCGAGTACATATCGGGCCGGCTGCGGAATGCCCTGACGGAGGCCATCGAGCGGGGTGTGCATCTGTTGTCCTTCTCCGCCAATGCCGTCTACTGGAAGGTGGGGTTGCATAAAGACGCTTTCGGGCACGACATCATGGTGGTTGACAAGAAGGCAGGCAATCTGTGGAGAAACCAGGGCGATGCGTTCAGCGAACAGAGCATATTCGGAGCCCAGTATGCGGATGGCGCATGGGGAGGCGACCATACGCCTTTTGTCGTGGAGCCCCGTACGCACGCCGATGCGGCACCGGATCCGGGCCTCATGTCCCACTGGATATTCCAGGGCACAGGGTTGGGTTTCGGAGACAGAATCGACGGCCTGATAGGAGTGGAGGTTGACACGTTTCATCCGTCCTACCCAACTCCTGACGTGCAGGAGCAGATCGTGTTCCTCTCTCCCTACTACGATAAAGAAGGAAAAGAGTTCATGGCGCACACGTCATACTTCATGCGCCCGAACGGCCAGATGACCTTTCATTCCGCATCGCTGCGGTTTCAGCGCGCCCTCGTGTCCGAAAAGGAGCTGGAAAGGAAAATCCAGCGGATGATCGAAAATATCCTGCAGCGGATGCTGAACCCGGACGATAGCAACGCCGTCCGCTATGTCCGGTCTCGTCTGCACGATGGCTCTATCTGGACCAATCGCGGCAATATGCTCCGTTTCCTGACGGATAGGGGAAAAAAGGTCGAAGCACTGCCGACCTCTCTGCCGCATCCGGACAACGTGCGCCACTGGATCGGCTGTGGCGCCACAAGATTTAATGCGTATTTCGTCTGGTTCTACGACGCAGAAAACTCCCGTTACGAATACGGACCCAGGGAGCTTGCCGCATCGTTGCCCGGCATGCAGGTCGAGGCGATTCTGGGGGATGCAATCATATTCAGGAGCGGCAGGGATTCCGGCAACAATATGGAACATCTGGATGAGAAGAAAATTCTGGAGACGATCCGCAAGGACGCCCGGCTGATCGCCCGCTCCGACTTCGATATGTATCAGGACAAGAACGAAAACAGGCTGATCTACGTCCGGGAGCAATGCGCCAACGTTGACACTGACCCGCGCTTCTTCCTGCACGTCTTCCCGGCAGACGGAGCCGACCTTCCTGCACATCGTCAGCGCTTTGTTTTCGACAACCTCGATTTCTGCTTTAATGATTACGGGTTTCGGGACGGTGCGCGCTGCGTGGCGGCGCGCCACCTTCCCGACTATCCCATTGCCCGCATCCGCACCGGCCAGCACGTCCACGGCCAGGGCCGTCTGTGGGAGAGCGAGGTCAGTCTCGACTGAAAAGCAGCCGCACGATGAGCCGTTCACAAAACTCACAGCGCGAAGCACCGTGAAGCCCGCCGATTGCTTCTATCTGGTTCTGGCGCCCGTGCTGCTTTCCGTCGGACAGGTGTTGTTCAAGAAGACCGCGGACGGCGTAGCCGCGCATTCGCTCTCCCGGTTCCTCGGCTCGCTGCTCGGCAGTCCGCATCTGTGATCGATTAACGCGTTGAATTGCATAGAATCATACCCATGCGGCGTCACGTTCGACGAGCAGTTGCCGCAACCGATTCGGATCCGGTGCCTCGTGGAGAAGCATTGGTTCGATGCGCCGGGCAATCACCTTCGATACCCTCGGCGGCAGCACAATGATATGGAGTATCGCTGGCGCGGCGGCGGCAAAGCTCGCGGCCCAGCGCTGCTCGGGCATCTTGTACAACGTGCGTCGCAATCGTTCATGCACAGCAAGCAGCAGCCGGCGACTGACGAGCAACGCGATAACGGCGCCCAGCAACAGGGTTTCGACGATAGGGGCTTTGCGAGTCGGCAGCTCGTCGAGCCGGTAATGAGACTTCAACTCCTTGAAGATGAGCTCGATCTGCCAGTGTGCCGCGTAGGTCTGAGCGACGCAGTGTGCGTCGAGCGAGTCCGGGTCGATGTTGGTGAGATAGAACCGATACTCGCTGCTGTCGGGGAGCCGGACCGCGGACCAGACGCAGCCGACGTCGGGCGGTGCGGCGGATACCGCCATACACGCGACGCTTGAACGCCACCTCGACCCGACATCGAGGATGTCTCGCTTCAACCGCCTGACCACCTCCCTGAGCCGCTGGCCCGCGAGATCGATGGAACGTCCGTGCCACTGACGGTGCGTGGCCACGATGCACGGGTCGGCATTGGCGGCAAGGCGGGTGATGAAGTATCCGCCGTTTCTATCAATCGCATCAAAGAGTTGGTAGCGAAAATAGTCCAGGTCAAAGAGCAGCAACCGGCCTTCGACCCACGGCCCCATCTGCAACGTGCGGTGCTCGTTCGCCCGCTCGCGCTCATCACCTTGAGTAGCCGCTCCGGCATCGACGGCGTCCTTAGCGCCACATAGACCAGCCTCGGGATGATCTCGGGTAGGTCGAAGCGACGATTGAACCGGCACTCGAACTCCGCCAGATAGCACTGTGCATACTTGGGGCGAATCGCATGGTAGGTGCCGCGCAGGGCGCTCTTGATGTTGCCGAGAATCGTGTTTAACCCGAGTTATGGATAAGCTCTGTTTTCTTTTGGCATGCACCGAATGGCGTCTGGCACGACGATTTTGCCGATTTTGACCTTTGGCTGCGCCAGAATACAGGCAGCCAGACATGACAGGATATGAACAAAGGCATTTGTTGGGGATCGGTGTCGTGTGCGTTCCAATCCCATGCTCGATTTCAGTTTATCGAACAGCGTTTCAATGATGAACCGCTTCCGCAACATGATTTTGTCCAGAATGGGCAGAGGAAAGTTTTTCATGTTGCGGCGAATGCCAGTGATCAGGTGCAGGCCCTGTTGCCGCAAACGCTGGAAAAGCGGCTTCGAAATGCAGCCTTTGTCGCCGAACGCCTTGCCTTCCAACTCGGCAATCATGGTCTCAAGCGGCTTGCGGTCGTCGGTGTTTCCAGGCGTGATCTTGACGGCCATGACCTGACCCTTGTCGTTGATGACCAGATGCAGCTTGAACCCGAAAAACCACCCCATGGCGCTGCGGCCCCGCTTGGCCAGTCCCTTGAAGACCTTGTTCCGGTTGATCCGTGCGTTGTGGCAGACAGCGAGCTTGGCGCTGTCCACAAAACAGATTCCGGTTTCCTCACCGCGAAAGCATTGCATCAAGATGCAAAACGGAACCGGCAAGCGCGGCATCAGGGCGACAAACCGTCCGCAGCTCGGCAGGTCTCCAAAGCGGTCGCGACATTTCCGCTCCACGCCATGGAACCGGAAAGCCTTGAAACTCTTGAAGGGCGAGAGATGAAACAGCACCATGATGAAGAGCCTTTCACTGAGCGAGAGCTTGCCCGAGCGCGAGCGCTGGCGGCCTGTGCCGATCAGCCGATGCCGCTCCCATTCTTCAAAGGTCTTTGCAAAGTCGTCGAGACAACAGAACAGTGCGATGATGGAGGTGCTCATTGAGGGGATCCCATCCGTTGATTTTGGTTGCGGATACAGAATCAGGCCACGCCCGATTTGGGAACCCCCTCACCCCTCTTATCCAGAATTGGGGTTGTTTACCCATCGAAGCTCGTGGTGCTCGCCCGCTGCCCACCACGACCTTGTCATGAGCACAGCCCGCCACGGTGACGCCGCCAAAGCAGGCCAAGCCATCGGACACCACTCGAGTGCCGGTGCTCAAGTGGTGCTGCGCCTAGGCGGCGATTTCGGTCAGACGAAACCCCTCGACCACGGTGAGCTTCATGCACAGCGGGTGGGCCGGGCATCGTTGGTCTCGACCGCGGCCACGAACGGGGTCTTGCCCGGCGCCCCCGCCCGCGTTTACCCCCGCTTCTCTCACCCCCGAGATAGGCGTCGTCGAACTCGACCCAGCCGCCGAGCGGATGCGCGCGGTCTCGCTCCATCATCGCCTGCATCAGCTTGTGGCGCCTGCGCCAAGCGGCGTTGTTAGGAGATGCCCAGATGGTGGTGTAGCTTCATCGCTGAGCATCCTTTCTTGTCCTAGATCATGAGGTGGATGGCTTGGAACCACACCGTCAGGGGCAGGAACCGGGAGAGCGAATGCGCGGCTACGCCGTCCGCGGTCTTCTTGAACAACACCTGTCCGACGGAAAGCAGCACGGGCGCCAGAACCAGATAGAAGCAATCGGCGGGCTTCACGGTGCTTCGCGCTGTGAGTTTTGTGAACGGCTCATCGTGCGGCTGCTTTTCAGTCGAGACTGACCTCGCTCTCCCACAGACGGCCCTGGCCGTGGACGTGCTGGCCGGTGCGGATGCGGGCAATGGGATAGTCGGGAAGGTGGCGCGCCGCCACGCAGCGCGCACCGTCCCGAAACCCGTAATCATTAAAGCAGAAATCGAGGTTGTCGAAAACAAAGCGCTGACGATGTGCAGGAAGGTCGGCTCCGTCTGCCGGGAAGACGTGCAGGAAGAAGCGCGGGTCAGTGTCAACGTTGGCGCATTGCTCCCGGACGTAGATCAGCCTGTTTTCGTTCTTGTCCTGATACATATCGAAGTCGGAGCGGGCGATCAGCCGGGCGTCCTTGCGGATCGTCTCCAGAATTTTCTTCTCATCCAGATGTTCCATATTGTTGCCGGAATCCCTGCCGCTCCTGAATATGATTGCATCCCCCAGAATCGCCTCGACCTGCATGCCGGGCAACGATGCGGCAAGCTCCCTGGGTCCGTATTCGTAACGGGAGTTTTCTGCGTCGTAGAACCAGACGAAATACGCATTAAATCTTGTGGCGCCACAGCCGATCCAGTGGCGCACGTTGTCCGGATGCGGCAGAGAGGTCGGCAGTGCTTCGACCTTTTTTCCCCTATCCGTCAGGAAACGGAGCATATTGCCGCGATTGGTCCAGATAGAGCCATCGTGCAGACGAGACCGGACATAGCGGACGGCGTTGCTATCGTCCGGGTTCAGCATCCGCTGCAGGATATTTTCGATCATCCGCTGGATTTTCCTTTCCAGCTCCTTTTCGGACACGAGGGCGCGCTGAAACCGCAGCGATGCGGAATGAAAGGTCATCTGGCCGTTCGGGCGCATGAAGTATGACGTGTGCGCCATGAACTCTTTTCCTTCTTTATCGCTCAATTCGCGAATCGCAGGCATGATCTTGTGCTGGCGGCTGCGAGACAGGCTCTTGGCGATGGATGCCTGCCGAGGACGACGAGATGGAACCACCTCAGATAGCTGTCGAGACACTTGGTGGCGATGCCGCGGAAGCGCCGCAGGAAGTCCTTGATCTGGCTGTGGCGACTGTTGACCGTCTGGATGTGCACGGCCCCGCGCACCCGCTCGCCCTCGGCAAGCGACGCGGCGAAGGACAGCCACCGCTCCTTGCGATGCAGCCCGGACAGCGCCGTGCCGGTGAGGGCGCCGAAAGTCTGGCCGCAGGACTTGCAGCGATAGCGGCGCAGACCGCGCGACTTGCCCCGGGACACCGCACCGCCGTCAGCTCATCGATGCTGGAAATCCAGTCCCGAAACCGTGCCCGATCCATTGTTCCGCTCCCCATGGTCAATGCAAGTCGGAACCCAGCATAGCACAGGCGCCTGCGAAGTGCGAACAGAGCCTTGAATAAACTCTTGCAGCAAACTAAGGCGTTGTCCTCGATTCTGTGGCTTCGAATTCCGAAGCACCTACGGCCGGAGTGATCCTATCGACCATGGAATTCGGGAATGCCGCTTCCTCAAGATCCACGTTTCGAGTCCGAGATCGACGAGTTTGGCCATTCCCGATATGGCATTCTCGGCCGCTTGCCCGTTCCACGACACATTGCCACACGAAAGCAAGGAAAATGGATCGTTTCGCTCGCTCGCCTTCGGTGCAATTCTTCCGTAATCAATCCGAACACCGTTCTCGGAGCGTAATCCCCGACCCCATCCCGGGTAATGTCCGGGTGCGAACTGTCGAACCGGCCGGTTTCAGGATTGATGTGGTATCCGCCCTTGGTGACTGTGAGCAACACGATGCGAATGGCCGGATCCACACGGATCTTGAGCCGTATCTCCTCATCGGCCGACCGGATACCAGTGCCGACCACTCCCCAGTCAATATCCTTACCGGAATGGAACAGCCGGTCCAAATACATGGCCTGATGAGCGCGGCGGAAGCTCCCGACTCCGAAATAGACAATGTCAGCCGATAGCCGGGTTATCGAATAAGCCGGGGGCGGGCAGCACTCGCTACCGGCTCCCCTTCAGTGCCGGATACAGCGCTTTGTACTTCTGCCTCCGATCGCGGTACCGGTCCGCCAATCCGGCGTCGGGCCCGATCTCACGGATGATCGCGGGCGCAACGAACGATGCTTGCCCAGCTTCGCCCAAGTCGGCTGCCATGCCGAGCTTCGCAGCCCCGTATGCGGCGCTGTAATCTCCCTCAGCGGGCACGAGCAGTCGGAGCCCGGCGGCGGCGGCGATTATTTGCAGCCATTGATCCGACTTTGCGCCGCCGCCGACAGCAAATGCCGTTTCGATCCTTGTTCCCGCAACCGAAAGGGCATCGACGCAATCTGCGAACGCGAATGCTACACCTTCCATGATGGCCTGCGACAGATCGGCAAGATCAGTCGCCCTCGAAAGACCTTCGAACATTCCTCGCGCGCCCGGATCATTATGCGGCGTGCGTTCCCCCGAGAGATAAGGAAGGAACGTGACCGACGAGGGCTCAGCCACGGCTTTGGGAAGCATCGCGGACAATTCCGGCGCTTGCCGCCCGGTTAAGTCTGCCAACCAATTGAGGCTGTCGACGGCCGATAGGATGACCCCCATCTGGTGCCAAGTGTCCGGGACGGCGTGGCAGAAGGCATGAACCGCTTGGCCAGCGTTCGGAGCAAAGCTCTGCGTCGCCGCGAACAGCACGCCCGATGTGCCGAGACTCAAAAAACCCGTACCGGCTTCGAGGACACCCATGCCACAGGCCGTAGCCGCATTGTCGCCGCCGCCGCCGCCGACGGGAACTTCCGGTATCCCCCATTCCTCGGCGAGCGGAGTCCTCAACCTTCCCGATACCTCCGTTCCCTCCACGAGCGCCGGCATGTTATCCACAGTCAAGCCAGTCGCGGACAGCAGTTCCGACGACCACCTGCGCGCGCCCACGTCCATCCACAAAGTTCCGGACGCGTCGGACATGTCGGAGACGTATTCGCCGGTCAGCCATAACCGGACATAGTCTTTCGGCAGCAGGACCTTCCGGATCCGGCGAAAGGATTCAGGCTCGTTGCGCGCGATCCATTCAAGCTTCGGGGCCGTGAATCCGGCCATCAAGATGTTGCCGCTGATTCCGCGGAAATCCGCTCTGTTTTCCAACTCCCTGCATTCATCCTCCGACCGGCCGTCGTTCCAAAGGATGCAAGGGCGGACGGGTTTGCCAACATCGTCGATCAGCACGGCGCCGTGCATCTGGCCGGACAGCCCAATCCCGCTTATCGCCGCCCATTCCCGGGGATGCTTCCGCGACAAGGCACGGATCGCTTTCCGGCATGCCGCCGTCCAATCGTCCGGGTCCTGCTCCGACCAGCCCGGCCTGAGCCGAGAAACCCGAAGCTCCCCGTCGGCGCTTCCAACCGTCCCACCAGTGGCGGTCATGAGAAGCGCTTTGACGGCCGAGGTCCCGATGTCCAAGCCCAGGTACAATTCCTGTCTCCCCGAAGGCCCGCCCGCGGCGTGGCGCCGCGATCGGATTGTCCTCACATCCTAATCTGAATCTTCACGTCCGTCGGCCACGCCTCAACGGCTCGATCAAAAGCGGCAATGCTGTCGTCGAAATCGAAAGTCTTGGAAATCAGCGGCTTGAGGTCGATTTTTCCGGAAGCAATCAGATTGATCGCGCGGTCGTATATGTTGGCGTAGCGGAAAACGGTCTCGATCCTCGCCTCCTTCGCTTGGAGGCCGACGATGTCAAAAGGCACCGGCTCAACTGGCATTCCGACAAGAACGACGACACCACCCGGACGCGTCGCCCCGGAAACGTCGAGAATCGCCGCGGCAGCCCCGCTTGCTTCGAAGACGATATCCGCGCCCCATCCCCCGGTCGTGTCCGCAACATGCGCCGAGAGCGGCGCTTCGGCTGCTGAAACCGGCTCGATTCCGTCGTAGGCTCCGATGATCTCCAGCTTCGGCATTGCCAGATCCGAGACCAGGACCCGCGAGCAGCCGCCCGCTAGCGCGGCAAGGGCGACCATCATTCCGATCGGACCTGCCCCCGAGACCGCAGCAACGTCTCCGGGCTTTATCCGGGCACGGAGCGCAGCCTGCATCCCAATCGCGAAGGGCTCCACCATGGCGCCCTCCGCGAAACTAACGTTCTCAGGCAAACAATATGTGAAGTGAGAAGGGTGCACCACCTCGGGCGTAAGGCAACCGTGCACGGGCGGGGTCGCCCAGAAGCGCACTGCCGGATCGACATTGTATATTCCAAGCTTTGAGGCGCGGGAGCCGGAATCGGGAATCCCTGGCTCCATGCACACCCTGTCCCCAGCGCGCAATCCAGACACTTCGGATCCCGCCTCGATGACGATTCCCGACGCTTCATGGCCCAGCACCATCGGCTCCCGCAGGACGAACGGGCCAATCCTTCCATGGGTGTAGTAGTGCACGTCCGAGCCGCAGACGCCGATCGTATGCGTCCGGATCCGCACATCGCGCGGACCCATTTTCTGGGGTACCGGGAACTCCCGCAGAACAAGCCTTCCCCGCTCTTCCAGCACAAGGGCTCTCATGCCGACGCCTGCGGCTGAAGGGTGACCTTCAGGGACTCCGACCCGTCGAGAGTCAGGCGCAATCCCTCCTTGAAGTCGTCGACCGGAAGCCGGTGGCTCAGGATGTCGTCAAGCGGCAGGAGGTTCTTTGCGATCATCCGAATTGCCACCGGATAGGTGAACGGGCTCAAATGAGCTCCGTGAATATTCAGTTCCTTGGAGTCGCCAATAATGGTCCAATCCACCGAAACGCGCTCTCGAAACACGCTGAACTCCACGAACGTGCCGAGCTTCCAGATCATCGCCAGCCCCTGCTCAACCGACGCCGGGGCGCCTGTCGCTTCGATGTAAACGTCGCATCCATAGCCGTGGGTCAGCTTTTCGACCTCGTCCACGACATCGATTTCGGACGGATTCATTGTCAGGTCGGCACCGCACCGCCCAGCGAGTTCCAGCCGGTGCAGCTTCAAGTCAAGGGCGATCAGAAGAGCCGGATTCTTCAGTCGAGCGGCAGCCACCATACCGAGGCCCAGTGCTCCGCACCCGGATATCACAACCACATCGTTCAAGCCGACATTTCCCCTGTTTACGGCATGGACGGAGCAGGCGAGCGGCTCGACGAAAACACCGTGCTCCGGCTTGACCGCGTCCGGCAACCGGTAATTCAGCGCCTTGGCCGGAAATTTCAGGTATTCGGCCCAAGCGCCTTGGGTGGATTGATGGAAGCCGTAGATGTCGTGCGGCATGCACATCCAATAGCTGCCGGACCAGCAGTACCGGCACTCGCCGCAGGGAACGATTTGCTCAGAAACGGCAACGTCGCCAATGGTCAAGCCGCCTTTGCCGCCCTCGCCCAAGGCAACGACTTCGCCAACGAACTCGTGCCCCGGCACAACCGGCGGCTCGCAGTAGGCCTTGCGGTGCTCGTCGCCCCAGAACATCGGAGCTCCAGCGAAGCATTTCGCGTCGCCCGCGCAGACGCCCGCCGATAGCGTTCGCACCAGAACCTCGCCAGGCCCGGCCACCGGAATCGGGACCTCTTCGAGACGATAGTCCTCCGGGCCATGGCAAACCACAGCTTTCATTGATTTCGGCAAAGACTTCATTGCACTACCACAAGGTGTAGTCGCCGTCGGCGACCACGATCGAATCGGTCATATAGCTGGATGCGTCGCTTGCAAGGAACAGCACCACAGACGCGATTTCGTCGGGCTGGCCTACCCTGCCCATTGGCGTCAGCGAAAGCCACTGCCTGGTCATTTCGGAATCTTCCTTTAGTGCGTATGCGGTCATCGCTGTTTCAATGTATCCCGGCGCGACCGCATTCACCCGAACGCCGTGCGGCGCCCATTCTGCAGCGAGACTCTTCGTTAGGGAACCTCTGATTTGGAGGGGTTTTTTTTGGATTTGCTGCGGATTTTGCCCTTCCCGGCTGCACCGGTCGTTTTTCGGCGGTCCGGAAGCCGCAAATGCGCGTTTTCGGGGCGAAACCGCCGCCACTTCAGCCCCCGCGGGGCCGGTCCGGCAAATTCCGGACACACTTCTCCCCTGTCATTGCAAGTGCGGCTGGGCAATCATCAGGTTCGAGAAGCCCAGAAGCAGCGCAAGCCGCTGCACGTTCTTGTCCAAACCCCGATACCGAACCATGTCGTAGCCGAACACCCGCTTGACGATCCGGAACGGATGCTCCACCCGCGCCCGCACCCGGGCCTTCGCCTTCTCCGCCCTGGCCGCGGCGCTGCCCGGCGCCAGCGTCCGGCGCTTGCTCGGGGGCATGGCAATCTGCCACGAAACATCGCGATGCGCGTGCTCCGCCCGCTTGCCGATCCCGCGGTATCCGGAGTCACCCCAGACTTGCTCCTCCTCGCCGTGCAGAAGCTGGTCCGAAGGCGTCAGGTCGTGAACGTTGGCGGCCGTTCCCTCCAGGTGGTGCACCAGACCCCGGGTGTCGGTGCCAATGTGCAGCTTCATCCCGAAATGCCACTGGTTCCCCTTCTTGGTCTGGTGCATCTCCGGATCGCGGGCGTTGCTCTCGTTCCTGGTCGACGATGGCGCCGAAATGATGGTGGCGTCAACGATGGTGCCCTTCTTCAGCAAAACCCCCCGCTCGGCCAAGTGATCCCTGATGTCCTCAAACAGCTGCTGCGCCAGTCCGTGGTTCTCCAGCCGATGGCGGAAGTTGAGGATCGTCGTCTCGTCCGGAACCTTCTCAAGACTCACCCCGGCAAAGCGCCGGATGCTCTCCGCCTCGTAAAGCTGGTCCTCCATCAACGGGTCGCTCAGGTTGTAAAACAATTGAACGCAGTGCACGCGCAGCATCACCGACAGCGGATACGGCTGTCGCCCCTTGCGGCCGCCCTTCGGATACACTGGCGCAATGCGGGCCTCCAGGCGCTCCCAGGGGATCAGGCCGTCCATCCGCTCCAGAAAGATCTCGCGGCGCGTCTTGCGCTTCTTGCGATCGTATTCGAGGCTGGCAAAGGTCAGTTGCTGAAGGCGCTGCATGTCAGGATCCCCCCAAAAAAGGCGTGGCGCAAAATAGCGGGCACGCACCGGATGCGCAATGCAACGCCCAAAACCGGGCTATATTCAGAGGTTCCCTAGCTGGTGAACGGCCGCCTTCGATGCGTTGTAATGGCTCTGCTTCTGCGGCACGTTCACGATATAGCCTGAGATCGATCCGGTGTTGATTATGGCGCCCTTGCCCTTGGCGATCATTCTCTTCCCGAACTCCCGGCAGCACCAGTAGACACCATTCAGGTTGGTCCCCAAGATCTCACCGTACTCTTCGTCTGTGATATCCTCGGCCGCACTGTTGCGGGCAATTCCCGCGTTTGCAACGAGGATATCGAACGCGCCCAGCTCTGCGGCCAACGCTGCGACATCCCGGCTGCTCGTCACGTCGAGCACTCGCCATTCCACCGAATGTCCCTTTGCGTTCAATTCGAACGCCGCCCTCTCAAGCGCCCCTGCCTCCTGCGCGGCAAGCATGATCGACGCGCCCGCCTCCGCTAGCGCCTCGGCGCATGCCAAGCCGATACCCTGCGAGCCTCCTGTAACGACCGCCGAGCGGCCGCCGAGATCAAAGCGGCTCAAGTATTTTCCCTTCATTCCCGGATCCTTCTTCCCGTGTCGGTATCGAAATACAGCAACTGCGAAGGTTCCACATCAAAGCTTATCGGAATCCCCGGCTCGGGCCGGAACTTCTTGTCAGCCCTGATTACAGCGTGCGAGCCGCCGAGTTCTGTCACGACGTAAGTCGCGTCACCGGTTGGCTCAACTTCGAACACAGATCCCTGAAACCGGCCACCTTCGCCGATGACGACATCCTCAGCACGGAATCCGATTGTCAGCCGTCCATCCCTCGGAGCGCCGCTGACCGTTGTGCCTGGAGACTGGAATTCACCTCCCGATGCTTCGCCCACCGCAAAATTCATCGGCGGTGAGCCGATGAAGCCGCCGACGAACATGTTATTGGGGTCGTCGTAGGTGCACGAAAGGGCCGCCCCGCCGGCACCTGGTACAATGGCTGATCGACAACATGCCGCACGAGATGAAGCGCGCGTCTCCAGAAGAAGGAAATCTTGGCTGAAGCTTCCGTTCGGCGGCAGGGCCAAACCGAATGAACGGCTTCCTTGCGGACTTGAATCTGATTTCGGAACTGACGAAGGACGCGCCCGATCACGGGTACTTACGTTCCCTGCCGAGCAAGGCGAGTTGTGGTTGCTCGCTATCATTCTTCATGAGTTGCATTGCTCAGGCAACCTCCTGCATAATGGTTCCAATTCGCGCCGAAAACCGTTTCCGTTAGTCCTTGTTGCGTCGAAGTGGTAGAAACACGCGCAGTCGCAATGCGGGCAGGCTTGGTATTACCCATCACTAAAACTCGAGTCATTACCGTGTCGCACCATCGTTCAGATAGCGCCTAATCAATTCGCCGATGCCAATTTTCTTGCGCATGGCCAAGGCCGCATCTCCTTGTTGCACCAAAATACAGGGATCGATCGGCCACGTGCCAAGCAATTAGCGGCAGCATCTTATATAATTTCCAAAAAGGTAGCTTTACTTTGAAAGTACCCAGCCGAATGCGGCACCAAAGAGCTTGAATTTTGATCCGGTTAAGCTGGGACGCTGGTGTAAGGAAGGAAATCATCGAAAGGTGCCAACCGAGCAAAAATCATTTTTACAAGACCTTAGGGACTTCTGTGAGTTCGGCGAGCACACTCGCGTTCAGACTCACCAGAATATTCAGCACTTCGTCAACGAGTTCTGGACCTCACGCCAACGACAGGCCAATCATATCCATGAAGTAAGTTATCGAGCTTGTTTCAAGCCGCAATTGCCAGCATTCTATATCACGCGCCTGACGAAACCCAACGATATCGTTTACGACCCTTTCATGGGACGAGGAACAACGCTCGTAGAAGCGGCCCTGAAAGGTCGAATTCCGTACGGAAACGACACCAATCCGCTTAGCCGGTCCCTTACTGAACCACGAATCAATCCGCCATCGCTGGACGAGATAGTCAGGCGTGTACAACAAATGCCTTGGCAGAAATTCATGTGCGTGGGTCACGAAGAATTGCTGGCGTTCTACCATCCTGAAACCCTTGCCCAAATCGAGGGCCTGAGGGCTTGGATTCTGGATCGGCAAGATGCAGGCACACTCGATCAAGTAGACAAGTGGATCAGAATGGTCGCAATCAACAGATTGACAGGACATTCATCGGGTTTCTTCTCGGTTTATACCTTGCCTCCAAATCAAGCAGTTTCGGTAGAACGACAAAGGAAAATCAACGAGAACCGGTGCCAAACTCCTCCCTTCCGCGATGTTCCGGCACTGATTTTGCGCAAATCCAAGTCTCTGTTGTCATCGGGAGTGGTTCCGACCGCGCGTGATCTCCTGCTCTTGACAGGGAAATCTAGCGAAACGCCTCAAATATCCGACAATTCTGTTTCCTTGACCGTTACATCTCCGCCATTCCTCAACATTGTAAACTACGAAGCAGACAACTGGCTTCGTTGCTGGTTTTTGGGGATTGATCCGGGTTCCGTGAGAATATCACAGCTCCGCAATGTCGGAGATTGGCAGGAGTTCGTCCGGTTAACACTCAAGGAGATATCTAGAGTCACGCGAAAGGGCGGTTTCGTTGCATTTGAGGTCGGGGAAGTGAGAAGTGGCTCGATCCGTCTCGAAGAGAACGTTTGCGAGGCCACTTCGAATCTGCCATTTGAGTGTCTAGGTGTAATGGTCAACCAGCAAGAGTTCACCAAAACCTCCAATTGCTGGGGAATCTCCAACAACAAGGACGGAACCAACAGCAACCGGATCGTATTGCTTAGGCGCAATTAACCGATAGCGCTCTCACAGGGTAAGACCGTTGCGAAAACGGGCATTTCGCTCTGCATTGCGATGTCCAGAATTGGTTTCGCGTCTGCCGGTTGCCAATCAATGACTGTAGCGCCTTCCGGCAACGGTCTTGGCGCCCAAAGGCGCGGCCTCAGGTCCCCATGCATCGCATCGGACCAGTTCGGGACAGACTCTGGCCTTCAGATTGCGACCAGATCGATCCGGCTGGTCGCCTTGAGCAGGTTCAGCGCCCGCTCGAGCTGCCGACTCGACAGCGAGCGCCACTGGCCAGCATGAGAACTCTGATCATTAGGCCGACATCGCAACCAGTACGCACGGCCTGGGAACCGCCGACAGGCGCTGCCAGTCGATCAGGATGGCAACCTTTCGCAGGACGCTACCGGGACTCACGCGCTCGGCGCTGGCTGCGATGAAGAAATCCATCGGGATCTCCCTCAATCGAACGTCATTACAAACGCTTGCAGCCCCTCGGCGCGACATGTCCATGGACGGAGGGCGCATTTTGCAACAGCCCTAGAATTAAGGTTCCGGTGTCAAAAGACCTCGTCCAAGACTGCCTTGCACTTGAATTCGTGCGGGTGGGCGATGCTATCCAACGATGTCCATTACGGCAATCGCGCACAGCGATAACGGCTCTTTTGCCAGTTACACTCCAAGATACCGCATGAACAAGCTCTTGTCCCGACTCAGTTGCTGGGCTTCAATGGTCGCAACATTGCGCCCGTTCTCGATGAACGCCACAGTGTCGGCAATAGCGAGGACTGCATCGACACGCTGCTCAACAAGCACGATGGACACGCCGTTCGATTTTAGCCGCAGGATAACTTGACGTACCTGCTCGATCATGGATGGCTGAAGTCCCTCCATTGGCTCGTCAAGCAGGAGGACGCGAGGTTCTATGCAAAGAGCTCTGGCCGTCGCGAGCATCTGTTGCTCGCCCCCGGAAAGCGTTTCCGCAGTCTGTCCGAGCCTATCCTGCAAGCGGGGGAACAATTCCAAAACCCGATCACGGATTTCACGTCCCGCACCGCGGACCATCAGGCCGATATCGAGATTTTCCGCGACAGTTAACTCCGAGAAGAGTCGCCGCCCTTGTGGAATGAAGCCAATCCGGCGCTTCGGGATCTCGTGCGCTGGAAGCTTGCCAATGTCCTCTCCATCGAGTGCAACTGTGCCCGACCTCAACGGCAGCAGGCCCATAATCCCTTTCAGCGCAGTGGTTTTCCCTGCCCCGTTGCGCCCGAGAATGCACAGTATCTGACCTTGATCGACATACAGCGTCAAGCCGAAAAGCACTTGAACCCGCCCGTACCCAACATCAATGTCCCTGACCGCAAGCATCAGCAAGTGCCCAAATATGCAGCCTGGACTGCCTGATTTGCGCGAACCTCGCTCGGCGTGCCCTCTGCGAGCTTCTCGCCGAAGTTCAGCACCGTGATGTAGTCGGCCGTCTCCATCACGACTTTCATGTTGTGCTCAATCAGAAGAATCGTGGTTTCGCCCGAGATCGATCGGATCAGGGCCTTGAAGCTGTCGACTTCGCGTTCGGACAGCCCTTGTGTAGGCTCATCGAGAATGAAAAGCTTTGGGGACTGCCCCAAACCCATTGCGATCTCGAGCAATCGCTGGTGTCCATAGCTTAAGTCACCTGCCATTTGGTCGCTCCGGCCCTGCAGACCAACCCGGTTCAGGGCATCAAGAACGCGTTGACGCACAGAAGGCCCATCGCCTCCCAATGCGCGACGCACTCCGAGAGCTACATTCTCGTAAAGCGGCAGCTTGGCAAAAACCGAGGTGATTTGGAAAGTGTATGCCATTCCCAAGCCAATGCGCTTGTATGCAGGCATTCGTGTCACGTCCAGACCAGAAAACTGCACATTGCCGCTAGTAGGTCGAATCCGGCCGCAGACCGCATTGACAAAAGTCGATTTTCCAGCTCCGTTGGGTCCGATCAACGCTCGAATCTGACCCTTCGGCAGGTCGAAGTCCACGCCTCGAACCGCATGCAGACCGCCGAAGCTTTTGGATAGGCCCATCGTCGAAAGAAGGCTCACGGCATCCACGGGCAAACTTTCCGACGCAGTTCCCCTGCAAGTCCCTGTGGAGCAAAGAGGGTCAGCGACACGATTGCAAGGCCGACAACGAGCAGGTGCGCCGTTGTGACCTCGCTGGAAAGATCGATTAGATAAAATGCAAAGGCGGTACCGATCAACGGTCCGACGGTCGTGCCGGCACCGCCGAGGAGAATCCAGAGGAGTGGCAATATTGAGTACTGTACCGAGGCGAATGTTGCACCTGCGTATCCAAAAAGCAACGCATATGCCGCGCCAGACGCCCCGGAAATTGTCCCCGACACCACGACAGCGGCAAGTTTGTGCTGCCGAACGTCATAGCCGAGCATTCGTGCACGCTCCTCGTTCTCTCGAATGGCTATCAGGCATTTTCCAAATGGAGTTCGGACAAGGCGGGCCACCGCCAAGAAGCAGACCGAAAACAGAAGCAGCGCCGAGAAATACCGCGTTGCCGGATCTGACAGATCGAACCCCCAAATGGCCCGTTCGGCCTGCTGTATGACGAACCCTTCGTCTCCGCCGGTGTACTCCCCGAAAAGGAGCACGGTCAGGAACCCGGCCTGCGAGAACATCAGCGTGACGATCATGAAAGCTACGCCGACCGTTCTTAGAGCGAGAAAACCGACGACTGACGACACGGCGAACGCAAGGGCGAGACCAGCCAGAAATGCGGGTGCTGGGGAAAGATCAAGAAATCGCATCGTGAGGCCGAGGCCGTACATTCCCGCAGCGAAGAACATGGCATGTCCGAGACTCAATAAACCCGTGTATCCAAACAGTACATTGTATCCCATTGCGTATACGGCAAGCACCATAATGCGGGCTAGATTTCCATCGTGATAGTCCGGCATGATGAAATAAAGTGCAAACAATGCCGCCACGACCCCACTGTGCAGGATTCCAGAACGGTGCGAATCACTCACGCGCTTCGCTTTCCGTAAAGCCCTTCCGGACGGAAAACCAAAACGAATGCAACCAGCAAAGTCGCAAGGATCTTTGCCAGCGTCGGTGAGAAAAAGACAGATATGATGCCGTCGCTCATCCCGATCAGTATCGCCGCAACAATCGTTCCCGGCAAACTGCCCAATCCGCCAATGATCACCGCGACAAAAGACAGTAGCAGTGGGTCGCCCCCCATGAGATAGTGAGCCTGCTGCACCGGAACTATAAGGACGGCACCAAGCGCCGCGAGCGCCGCACCCAATCCGAATACCAGCGCGTAGACGCGATCGACGTTAATGCCGAATGCGAGCGCCATTTCCCGGTCAAGCTGAGTCGCCCGCATCATCAGCCCGAAGCGCGTTTTGGAAAGAAACAGCCATAGGCCTATGAGAATGACGGTGGCTGCCGCAATGACGGCTAGCTTGTAGGTGGTCGTACTGAGTCCCCAAGGCCACACCAACTGGAGTCCGCCATCTGCGAAAGCAAACCACGGCAACGAGATTCGCTTGTTGAATGGAGGCTCAACCGGCCGGGCGTCAGGACCGAACGTCATGAGCGCCACCTGCTGCAAGATGTAGAGCAGCCCGATCGTCGCAACAATCGTGCGCTCCGGATCGTAGCCGAGGCGTCTCAGGACGACCCTGTCGGCAACTGACGCAAGCACCCCCACCGCAAATGGCGCAATAACTAGCGCAGCCACGAATCCCAGCGCCGGGTGACCACCAACCGCAGACGCGGTCCACCACGCGATGATGGCCCCGAGCATGAAAAACTCGCCATGCGCAACATTGACGACACGCATGATCCCGAAAACTATGCTGAGCCCTGCTGCGGTCAATGCGATAACCGCCGCAGTAATTGCGCCTTCAAGCGAGGCAAGAAACAGATGGGGGCCGAAATCCATTCAAGTTCGGCCTATGATTTGCCTTCCGCTAGAATGGCTGAGCGGTGTAATCCGTTTCGTCGTCGTAGAGTGTGTCCTCGATTGAAGTTGTGTGGGCTAGCACCAACCTGCCATCTGCAACCTTGGAAATGTACTGATGGCCGAAGACTTGGTGAGTCTTTCCGTTGAAGAGCTTCGCGCCTTGAGGATTGTCTGCTGAATGGGGGATCTCAGACATGGCCTCGACTGCCTCGATTAGCTTTGGCCTGTCGCTTGGACCCGTGTAGCCAGACTCCTCCATCCCGGTTTTGATGATGTTGAGTGTTTCCCAGCATCCGAACATGTGTGCGTATGTCGAAACGTCCTTTGAATCCGATACCGATGCACCGTTTTCGTCTACGCCAACTGCTGCTCTGTATGCCTTGTCGTAGTCCGACTGATTGGCCTGCGCATAGCGCGGGTTTCCTTCCCAGAAGTATGAGCCTTCAAGAAACTCCAAGCCGGGACTTGCAATGTCGACAGCCTCAAGGCTGTCGATGAACCCGAATATCTCAGGCGAATTCGGCCCGAAGAACTCTCCCAATTCTTTGACGAACGTCAGAACGGCAGGTCCGACCATCACGTGATACAGAACTTCGGTGTCCTGGGGAATCTTGGGGAAATACTTTGTGAACGAGGTTTCAGTCGGCGGAATCGCGATCTTCTTGGCAATGGTGCCGCCTTGCTTCGCGAAAGCGGCGGAGAAATAATCCCGGTGATCATGTCCAAATGCGAAGTCCGGATATATCATGGTCACTTTTTTGCCAAGGTTGTCGGACACGAACGGCGCCATTGCCTCCACTTGGCTTTTCACATCCGTGATGCCCGGTTGAAGCGTGTATCGATTCAGGATTCCGCTTGCCACATGATGGCCCTCCGACACCACAAAATAAGGAATCTTGAGTTCGCCGGCACGCGGCGCCGACCCGATTACCACATGGCTGAAGAGCGTGCCGAACGCGATGTCACAGTTGTGCTGCGTGGCGAATTTCTCAATAACTTCTGCACCCCTCTTGGGGTCTGTTCCATCGTCTTCCGAAATTATTTCCACGGGTCTCCCGTTAATTCCGCCGATATCGTTGATTCGCTTTGCCGCGGCCTGCGTCGTTCTGTCATACCACCGCCCGTAAGCCGCGCCGATCCCGGTGCGGTGCACTTGAAAGCCTATTCGGATAGGTTCAGAGCTTTGTGCCTGTGCATAGCCCACCAATCCAGGAAAATTAGCTGTTGCAATGGCCGTTCCGACCCCTGCCCCGAGCGTCCCCAAGACATCGCGGCGATTTACGGATGAAAAATTTCCCAGTTTATTCTGCATGCTAGTGCCCTCTCTTCCTAGCCCCTACGCGAAAAGCGTACAGTCGGAGTCTGTAGCCATGCACCAAAAAAGTAAAGTTGTTTTTGACCAGCCTCGTTCCGAAAACTCACGCTCCGCGTGGAGATGACAGCAACCACAGGCTGAGAAACGTGTAGCATATCATCAGGCCCGCGAGTGGGACTTGGCTGACAGCCGATCGTCTGCCTGCTCCGTGCAAATCAATCGCTATTGTGTGTGCAAGCAGTACCGCGACCACATGACCTAGCACTATCGCCGCGCATTGGGTCAGCCAGATGTTTCGAACACCATCCAGAGTGTTGAAAAAACCTGTCGTCACGTAAAACGTCCCTAGATTAAGATAGTCCGCCCCTGTCGCCAAGGGATCTGTAGCAGCAGCAACTGCATACTGCACGTTCACCATGAATGACGTGAGGTAGTGGGCAAAATGGTAGGCTAGTGCGATCGGAATAATCGAATGGGCCAAACGACCGAATGATTGTTGGAACTCACGTGAACCCAAGCCGGCGGCGATGTGCCCTGAAAGCCGCAACCCGGCAAGAACGCAGGTTCCTACCACCACAATGAGAGCTGCAGAGGCTCCGACGATTCCCAAGACAGTCTCTGGAATGATCGCTGATCGCCCTGGGAATTCCAGCGGATTGACACCAATCTTCTCAAGCCACCAGAACGTCTCGTTCAAACCGTCGAAACTGCCGATTCCGAGTACCGTCAAAATAAAGATTGAATCACTTACGGTTGCTGGAGGTGCACGATAAATTGCCCATCCGGGTAATCCCAGAAAGCTGCGTCTGTCCCCGAGCCTTAGTGGCGCCAGTCGCGCAAAATAAGTAAGCAGCATGCTGAAGCACTCGCACCGAGCAAGCCATTGCCTCTTTCCGAAGATGGCCATTCCCACAAATGTAAAGGCCCAGTATGCCGCTGCGATTGCCGCCAATCGCTCAGGATCGTCCGGAGCCGGATCTGCGAGCGCGAAGCAACTAAAGGTAAAGAAGATCGCAGCACCGGGCCAAGATTCGAGCCAGTCCGGAAGTTTGGCGATTGGTTGTGCACCTCTAAAGCAGCATAGCAATTCGTGCAGTCCCGTCCAGGGGTTCACGAATCGCCACAGGTCGCCAAACAGGCCCTGGATCACCACAAAAGCAACCCACCAAACAGTCCAGACGACTAAAGGAAGTGGATTTGCAAGGGGGTCGCGAGGGCCTTCCAGACCAACGCCTATCAGCGCAACAAGCGCTGCGAAGGAGATCAAGCTGCTGGCCGTAGCGTACACTTGCGGAACGCGGATACCAGGCAAGGAAACTGTGGAGAAGATGCGAGCTGAAAATCTTTGTGGAACTGCCACGAGGGTCACGGCGGTGAGCGCGACAGCACTGAGACCTGCCATTATGTACAGTTCGGTCGGAAGCAGCAACACAAACCCCTGCTCCGAAGCATGCGAATGGGCGGGCTCGGCGAGAAACCCGCCAAGCACGACTCCTTGCGCAAGGTTCTTACGGCGCAGGAACGTTTCCTTGCTGACGAAAGACGCAGCGTAAAACATTGTCTGACGGAGCATAATATGCACGCCCCTCAAATGAAACCGATCGCCATAGTCTCTATTCTCTGCGCGTTTGCCGCGCTGGCCGGAGCAATAATGCTGGGGCTAATAGGCCCGCCGGCGAGCATTCTTGTCAAGAGCGTTGTCGCCACCCCAATTGCCGGGGCAGAACGAACGCTTCACGTGTTCTTGAAGATCGAGAATTCGGGAAGTGCCGACGTTTTGCTGTCCGCTTCCTCGCCTGAGGCAAGAAAAGTGGAAGTATTCAGCCCCGAAGCGGAAGCCGGCGTCCCAATTCCCGCCTTCTCGACACCTTCACTGGCACCCGACGGCGCTCACATTGTTATCGACGAGGTGGCCGGCGAGGTGGCCGAAGGTCGAATCTTGCCGCTTTCACTGAAGTTTGATCGCGGCGGCGTGATCAACACAAGAGCGACAATAGGCCTGCCTGCAGAAACGGGGAATGCCACGCACGCTGGATTGTTCGGAATCGGGCACATTCTGCCTACTGGCGGCGCGAAGCCTGCACCGCAGGTTTCGATACACGCAGCGCGGAAAAAGGGCGGCCCTGGCTGGACGATTCATGCTGACGTTGCGAATTTCATGTTCTCCGAACAGACCGCGGATCAGACGCATGTTCCAGGAACCGGTCATGGACATCTGTATGTGGGCGGTTTGAAGATCGGGCGTATATACAGCAATGTCGTGGAAATCGGCGATCTTCCGCCGGGCAAACATGTGATCAGGCTCACATTGAACACCAACGACCATCGAGCTTACGTGGTCGGAGGTGAGCCAGTTACCGCGACGACAACCGTCCAAGTCCCTGACGAAAGTGACACGATTTCTGCTTCTGCCGGTTTTTAGCGAGGCAATGGCTTCCTCAAGCCAATGCAAACCTCAAACCTGAGTTCTTGAGAGAGTGTCAACTGCCTCGCGAATGATGCGCCCGATCTGCGTGCAATCGCTGCAAGAGAAAGTCAGCGGAAGCCGCATATCCAAGAGCGATTCAAGAACCAGGTCGGTGTTCGGACATTCTTGTGAAGATAGATATCGCCAGCTGTCATACCGCGAAGTGAATCCATCTGGAGTCTCTTGGCCGAACCACTTGATCTCCACTCCGTGCAGGGCACATCGCTCAACTATTCCGCGAATTATGTCAGTTGGCTGTCCGGGCAGAAGAAATTGAATCGACGAGCCGACAAATCGTTCTTTGGTCGATCTTTTCGGAAGCTTTATGTGGCGGGAATCTTCCAGCTCGGCCTTGACCGCTCGGTAGCGCTCGTTCCACCTGCGGCATTGCGTTGCAAGTTTTTTGAGTTGAGGCCTGAGAATCGCGGCCCGCATGTTGTCCATTCGCCCAGAGCAGTTTGGCACGTGAAGCAGGGTCTCGCTGAAGCAATCCACTGGTGGAACTGCCAAATGTCGATCAAAAAACATGTAGCTTCCGGATCCGATAACGGCTCGGGCCATGACCATTTCGTCATCAGTGACAAGCAGTCCGCCCTCTCCCGAGTTCAGGTGCTTGTAGGTCTGTGTGGAATAGCATCCCACCAATCCATGCCGTCCAGAGAAAACGCCATCCCAGCTTGCGCCCATGGTATGAGCGCAGTCCTCTATGACTTTCACGCCGTACCGATTGCAGACCGCCATCAAGCGACTCATGTCGCAGATATGGCCGCGCATATGCGACAGGACGAGCATGCCTGCCCCGGTTTCACCGATCTTGCGCTCCAAGTCATCCAAATCGATGACAAGATCATCCGTGATCTCGACCAGAACAGGGTTCGCGCCGATGCTTGCTATGGCACCAGGAACGGGAGCAAGGGTAAACGCATTGGTCAAGACTGGAGCACCGTCGTGTACACCAACGGCGCGCATTGAGCAGGCCAACGCATAGCCACAAGAAGCGACCGCTAGACAGTAGGAGGAGCCTGAAACAGCAGCGAATTCGCGCTCCAACAAAGACACCTCCGAATCCTCTCCGGCGGTCAAATTGTATCGGTGCAGCCTTCCATGCCTCATGACAGCAACCGCAGCGTCGATTGCGTCCTGCGGTATCGGTTCCTGCTGAGTGAAGCTGCCGGTGAATTTTTCGATCATTCCACGAAAGTTCGTTATTTTCTCTCGCTCGCGACAGCAACACCGGCGAACAGTGCCACGGCTGGCATAAATGCTATATCGCTGTTCCTGCAACGACTGTTGGACAAGCCCTGAACGCGAGACCTCTCATGCAACGAGTATCTCGGCAAGGCTTGGAAGGGCGTCGAAATGCTCCAAAACCGCGTCAGGTTCCAGTCGTTGAACTTCGGATATGGTCGAGCCGAACGCTGAGAGAACGATTGGAACACCCGCAGCCCTAGCCGTGTCACGGTCCGTCAAGGTATCTCCCACAAAGAACGACAGCTCTACAGTTCCTTCAGCAATCTCAACCGCTTGGGTGTATGGTGCGGGGTCTGGCTTGCGCACGGGAAGAGTGTCCGCGCCAACGATCGAATGAAAGGTCTCGGCCAACTTCAACCGCTCAAGCAGAATCCGCGAAAGGCCTTCCGGCTTGTTTGTGCAGACCCCCAGCCGCCATCCACTCGACTTCAACTGGCCAAGGGCGCTTTCAACGCCCGGATACAGGGTTGTGAATCGATCGATCTTTCTACCGTACGCCGCCAGCAAAAGTGGGTATTGCAAGTCCACAAAGTTTTCGTCCGCTTTCTCTCCCGTCACGCGTGATACTCCCAGCCGGAGCATCGCCCGCCCGCCCTGAAACGCTGCCGCTTGATCCGCACCTGGGTCCAGCGGCGCCGAGCAGCCGAGGCTGCGGAAGCAGGAATTAGCTGCTTCGATCAAGTCGCCACTGGTGTCAGCGAGCGTGCCGTCCAGATCAAAGATCGCTGTTTTCATTGTTTCCCTATTCTTTGCCAAACGCACGGTTTCGCCTCGTTTCAACCGGAAACCAACCGAAAGGAATCTTTATTTGTTGAGTTCTTGCCCAGCGTTAGCCACTAGATATAGTGAGTCTCCACAACTTGAAAGGTAATTCGCATGGGCATCGCTGTTGTTATGCTGGCTGCTGGCCAAAGCAGGAGGATGAAAGCAGGAAGGCCAAAGGTCCTGCTGGAGGTCGCCGGTGCCCCGCTCGTTTGGCATGCCCTGAAAACGGTCGAGAGCCTTCGTCCAGAACGAATTGTGGCAGTCGTTCGACCAGACGGTTCCGCAGTGCGGGAGGCAATAATGAATTTTGGAATAAACGCGGATTTTGCCATTCAGGAAGAGCAATTCGGTACCGCGCATGCAGTTGGGACAGCTAGCGACCACCTTGGCGATTTTGATGGCGACATCTTGGTTCTGTACGCCGACACTCCCTTCGTCAGCACGACGTCGCTCTTGTCCCTGATCGAAGCGCGCAAAGCCGGTGCGTCCGTTGCAGTTCTCGGTTTTATGTCTGAAACTCCGGAAGGATATGGTCGGCTAGTGCGGTCTGAAACAGGGCTGCTGTCAAGAATCGTTGAGGACAAGGATGCTTCTCCGGAAGAGAAGGGGATCAATCTTTGCAATTCAGGTGTTGTATGTGCGGAAAAATCGGTTTTGTTTGACCTCATCGATTCTGTTGGAAGCGACAATTCAAGCGGAGAGTACTACCTTACTGACATTATAGGGATTGCAAATTCAATTGGCCTGCGATGCTCGGTTGCTGAATGCCTTGAAGAGGAGGCAATCGGAATAAACACTCTGCAAGAGCTTGCGAAGGCCGAAGCGGTGTTTCAAAGCAAGGCTCGCAAGCGTGCCATGGCAGCCGGAGCCTCACTCGTTGCTCCAGACACGGTGCACTTCAGTTTCGACACCAGGATTGGACAGGATGTGAAAGTCGAGCCTTACGTTGTCTTCGGGCCCGGCGTGGAAATCGAGACACAGGCCGTCGTAAAATCGTTCTCGCACCTTGAGGGTTGCACCGTTGGCGCAGGCGCGGCAGTCGGTCCGTTTGCGAGAATCCGCCCCAACACCGTTATCGGAGAGTCGGCCCGAATTGGAAATTTTGTGGAAGTTAAGGCTTCGAGCGTAGGTCAAGGCAGCAAAGCACTGCACCTAGCGTACATCGGCAATGCAGAGATCGGGATTCAGTCCAATATCGGCGCCGGATCAATAACATGCAACTACGACGGTTTTTCTAAACACCAAACTAAAATCGGCGATCGGGCATTAATCGGATCGAACACCATGCTTGTCGCCCCCGTAGAAGCGGGAAATGACTCGATGACCGCCGCCGGATCGGTGATCACTTGCGATGTGCCTGAAAATGCCCTCGCCGTTGCTCGCGGCAGACAGGTGAACAAACCGAAGTTTGCAGCGAAGTTGAAGGAACGCCGACTGCAACAGAACGTGGGAAAATCCTGACATGTGTGGAATTGTTGGCTATGTCGGAGCAAGAAACGCGGTTCCGATTCTGATGGACGGCCTGAGAAGGCTGGAATACCGCGGATACGACAGTGCAGGCGTCGCGACGGTTTGCGGCGGCTCATTGCTGAACCGCAAGGCTGTAGGCAAGATCAAGGGCCTCGAGGCATTGCTGCAACAGTCCCCCATTCCCGGCACGACCGGTATAGGCCACACACGCTGGGCAACTCACGGTCAAGTGACAGTTGCCAACGCCCACCCCCAAGTAACGGATTGCGTCGCAGTTGTGCACAACGGGATCGTGGAGAATTCGCGGCAACTGAAGTCCTCGCTTCTGGGTCAAGGATACAAAAGCAGATCTGAAACTGACACGGAGGTCATTGCACTCTTGTGCCAGAGTTTTGTCGATAAGGCCGTGCCGCATCGAGAAGCTGTGCTCCGTACCATCGAAATGCTCGAAGGATCGTTTGCCATCTGCTTGATGTTCGCTGGAAAGGAAGATCTGGTCTTTGCCGCACGGCGCGGCTCGCCACTTGTCGTTGGGCACGGTCAGAGCGAGATGTTCATAGCATCTGATCCAATCGCGCTTGCCAAGTTCACCAACCGAATAACGTATCTGGAAGATGGCGATTGCGCCATTGTCTCTCGGACCGGGCTGTCCGTCTGGAGCACAGCAGGACTCCCAATTGCCAGAGTGGCCAAGAATGTCGAGATTGACTTGGGCGTTTCCGGGAAGGACAGTTTTGATTTTTACATGGCGAAGGAAATTTTCGAGCAACCGCGTGCACTGCGAAAAGCGATTGACGAAATTGCTCCTGCTAGCGATGAATTTCCCGACGCGATTGGAAATTTGAACTTCGAGTCAGTCGACAGAGTTTCGCTAGTTGGCTGCGGAACTGCCTTTCTTGCTGCCAAGATAGCGAGCTATTGGCTTGAGCAAGTTGCCGGCATCCCCACCGACACCGAAATTGCATCCGAATACCGATACCGTTCCCCGATTTTGGGAGAACGCGACCTGTCCGTGTTCATTAGCCAGTCCGGCGAGACAGCTGACACCCTCGCGGCGCTTCTTTATGTGGCTAAACGTCAGTGCGCGAATCTCTCAATTCTCAACAGCAGGAACAGTTCTATGGCAAGGGAGAGCGACGCCGTGCTTGCGATTCACGCAGGCTGGGAGAACGCAGTGGCATCAACCAAGGCGTTCACCTGCCAACTCGCGACACTTGCCGGGCTGACTGTGATAGCGGCGCGCCAACGTGGCCGATTAAATGAGGAGTGTGCTTTCAAACTGACGAACTCGCTGAGGCAGATACCCGATCTCGTCGCGTCATCTCTTGACCTCGACAACGAAATCAAGAGCGTGGCCGGCGATGTAGCAAACGTGTCCAGCACTCTATTTCTAGGGCGTGGAACTATGTATCCACTGGCGCTAGAGGGGGCACTTAAGCTGAAGGAAGTCACATACATTCACGCCGAAGGGTTTCCTAGCGGCGAGTTGAAGCACGGGCCAATTTCACTGGTCGAGGAAGGAATTCCGGTTGTTGTGCTCGCACCGTCAGGAGCGCTGTTCGAGAAAACTTTGTCCAATCTAGAAGAAGTCAAGGCTCGAGGCGGCAAGATAATCATGATTACAGATGCCGACGGTGCGGAGACCACAGATACTTGGCGAACGCTCGTGCTTCCTGATACTGACTTGTTTTCTGCCCCAATCGTGTTTGCAATCCCCTTGCAGCTGCTAGCCTATCATGTTGGCGTCGCGAAGGGCGTTGACATCGACAAGCCACAAAACCTAGCCAAATCAGTTACAGTTGAATAGCCTTAATACATGGCGGCCCGGAATCGAATAGTGACGCGCCTAGGCTAGAACGGGCGATGCATCGCCAAGGCTAGCGATGCCTCGATCTCCCTGACTGCGCCTGTGACAGCCTGACCTATCAGATCCATCTTTCGAACCCGATCGATCCGGTCCCTGGCCCTCCTGTGCTCCCTCTCAGAAAGCAAGTGCTTGAAAATCCCGCTCGCGTCCACAAGACTGATAATCACTATGTCGCGCGGATCCGGAATTTCGTCGCTGAAGATAATGCCGAATATCCGCCCCTTCACCTCCCGATCGACCTCACCGTCAATTATCGGATATCGCCTCGTTCGAAAGACCCACAGAAAGCGGTCATCTTCCTGTTTCAGTATTCCTTTGCCTACCAGACGCGTGAGTGCGTTTCTGCGGATTGCCTCGCCCTCCCGGGCATTGAACTCCACCCAATACCGCGCATTGTGATCCTCTTTGGAATCGGCGATCTTTTGCAGCGACGGATCAAGCATGCTGTCGCCGGTCGGAGTCGAGTCGGTCACCAAAATCCGATCGGGGTTCGATTGGATCTTGTTTTTCAATGCCAAGTCCATCAAGACGGCACCTGACAATATGCACCGTATGGAAAGCTCTGGAATGTGCGCAAACCGCCCGTCCTCGTCTTCCAGAAGTAGAAGCATTATCTCTTCCGCAAAACTCAGCATCAGCGTTTCCCCACATAGCTATTTTTGGTAGAGTCCGCCGTTCTGCGGAAATGACTAGCACACCCTTGGCGGATGTTCAATCCAGCATTTCCGTTGAAATGGCACCCAACTTGCCATTCGCCGCATTCTCAGGTAATAGAGATGCATGCACGACGCGCACGCCCTACACGCCCTAGTTGACCCCTTTGATCGGGAAATCTCCTACCTGCGGGTATCGGTGACAGATCGCTGCGACTTCCGGTGCGTGTATTGCATGTCTGAAAACATGACTTTTCTCCCGAAGAAGGAGTTGCTGAGCCTTGAGGAGTTGGACAGGCTCTGCTCCATTTTCATCGGCCTAGGAGTGCGCAAGCTCCGGATTACGGGAGGAGAGCCGCTGGTGCGCCGAGGAATAATGTCGTTCTTCGAGTCGATTTCACGGCATCTGGATTCTGGTCATCTTAAAGAGTTGACGGTCACGACCAACGGTTCCCAGCTAAAGCGCTTTGCACAGCAACTCTACGATATCGGTGTCCGCAGGGTCAATGTGTCGCTCGACACACTGGACGACGGCAAGTTCGCAAAGGTCACACGCTGGGGACGGTTGTCGCAAGTTCTTGACGGAATCGATGCTGCTCGCGCGGCAGGACTGCGCGTAAAGATCAACACTGTCGCCCTGAAGGGGTTCAATGAAGAGGAGATCTTCTCGCTCATCGCCTGGTGCGGTGACATGGATATGGACCTGACATTCATCGAAGTCATGCCCATGGGAGACATCGGCAATGAAGATCGCATTGGGCAGTTCTGGCCGATTTCAGATCTGCGCTCCAGGATTGCGGAGGCATACGGTCTGATTGGCTTGGCAGAGCGAACCGGAGGACCGGCCAGATATGTCCGGGTTGCCGAAACAGGGCAGAAGATCGGATTCATCACGCCGCTTAGCCACAATTTCTGCGAGAGTTGCAACCGAGTCAGACTCACTTGCACAGGAGAACTGTTCATGTGCTTGGGGCAGGAGGACAAAGCTGACTTGCGAGCTATCCTGCGTCGCCATGAGACGGACGACGGCCCAGTTGTCGCGGCGGTCCGTCGCGCGATCGCTCGTAAGCCGAAGGGACATGATTTCGATTATTCGAGACAAGAAGTTGTCGGGCGGGTTTCGCGGCATATGAGCCATACGGGCGGTTAATCGCAAATCCAGCTTTCTCAATCTTCAGCCCGTTCCGCGGCCGTGCATGGATTACTGCTATCTGGGCAACCAGTCCGGCGTTTATGCGCAGTGTTCGCGCCCTGATCGGCGGAACCGCACTGACATCCACTCCCGTAAACACATGCAGTGTCGACAAATCATTGTCTACCACCGCGTGATCCGAAACCTTGCCGCCTAGCAAGAGGTATGACTTCAAGAGCGGGGGCATCATCTTTTTGGCAAGCCCCATGTTCGGTCGCCTGTTGATCAAACTTGCGCCGAACCTGAATACGTTCGGGGCCTTGATCTTGGGCAGCCACTTTTGAGGGGCGATATATCGTTCGCGCAAAAGCGCGAACGCATCTAGGCAAGCCTCTGCCTCAAGTCCATCGAATGACGAGCAACCGAACAGCATCCCAACATCGTGCCGTTCCACGAAGCGCGCCATCGCCGACCATGCCATTCGGATTATTGCCGGATCGCGCACACCTTGCTTTATGCAGAATCGCCCCATCTCCACCATCTCCCGATCATACGATTTAAGCCTCGAAAGTTCGTAGAACTGCGCCGAATAAGTTCTTTCGATCTCTTTTCCACTTTCTAGCGGCATTAGCCTGAAGCAGCACATAAGCTCGCCAGTCCGAAGCTCTTCCACCAGCACATGGAGGCATTTTTCGTCAAACTTGTCTTGGTCCAGACCCTTCGGATCGAACCTCGGCAGGTTACGTGCCACAAAAGTTTGATATCGTAACCGCTGCGCCCTGCGGATGTCTTCGCCCGTCTCCGCGACCCGGACTCTGAATCTAGGTTTTCTTAGCTGGATCATGTACAATGCCCTGTACCACTTCGAAGATCAAACCCCTTTGATCTTTTTTTGAAACGCTTATAATTTCCCTCACCTTTGTGCCAATGATCTGACAGCGAGAACAAAAATGAATGAAAAAATTTCCAAGTCGGACATGGAGTGGCGCGAGCAGCTATCTGACCTGTCTTACAAAGTCACTCGCAAGGCGGCTACGGAAAGGCCTTACACGAATGACAACTTTCCCAAGGCCCCTGGTGTTTTCAGGTGCATCTGCTGCGACGTGGAACTGTTCGACTCTTCGGCGAAGTTCAATTCAGGGACTGGTTGGCCATCTTTTTGGGCACCGATCAACGACACTGTAATTGGCGAACGGGAGGATCGCTCGTTACTCTTTCAAAAGAGAATCGAAGTCTTCTGCAACTGTTGCGACGCGCATCTAGGGCATGTGTTCCCAGACGGACCTAAGCCAACCGGGTTGCGCTATTGCATAAACGGAGTTGCGCTTTCCTTCAGATCTCGCGAGAATTAGCCCAATTTTAGAATCAGTTGCGGTCGAGAAGTTCAGTTGGATCGATACGGCCTAGGCTGCGCAGGAGTTGCTCGATTACCGAAAGCCGCCCGAGGTTGGTTTCAGTGACGCGGCGCGAAAGCGCCACCACTCGACCGTCATCGAGTCCATAGCGTTCGACGTTGGACACCAATTCATTGTTATCGAACGAAACGGCAACAATCTCGCGGTCAACGATTTTGCTACGCTCGAATCCTATGCCGCTGAATTGTGTGCTGACGTAAAACCAAGATTCGCCGTAATGAATGTTTCGAACGACAGGTTGCCCCGCCGCGGCAATGACATCGTTCTTTTTTGAAATTCCAACCTCGATTTCCGCCAGGTCCGAATCATCGGGAGCATAGCCGTGACTTTTCTGATTGTTCGTGCACGCGCTTAATCCAATAGCACCTACAAGCGCGACTGACAGCGCTGCTCGCCAGAAGTCCAAGCTCATGTTTAAAACTCCTTGTTCGCGCCGACTATAATTCCACACCCTACCTCCGTCAATATTTGTCCAGTCTTCTACATGGCAATCGCTTTTGAAAAATTCCATTTCCCCTCCGGTGGCGCAAAGTGCCTGCAAGCAACAAAGCAGAGGCAGGATTGTCCTGTTTCTCTTCAAGGAGCCGAGGACCCTAGGCGTGCGGCAACGACACGCCCACGATCTCACAAGATGGCGGTCATTGCGCTCCCTTGCTCGTTTCCGGCAGCGAGGGATGCGTTGGCATACAGAGATGCAGGGAGCCGTTTCCGCGGCGCGTTCTCTCGGCCCGTTCACCGCCGATCGATGGCAAGGTACTGCAGCGCTCATTCGATGACGCTACGGCGCGTAGTCCGGTGCATCTGATGTTCGTCTTCGCGGCGCAGGCGCGGCTAACCCTAGGCCAAGTTCGGGCGAACGGCATGTCGATCGAGACCGCGGCGATGCCAGCTCTTCCGAACCCGCACAACTTCAAGGGGAGCGTGGTGACCGCCGGCGCGATGCACGCGCAGCGGCCGGCGGCTGAGACGGTGGCGTTCTGTCGCTGAAGGGCGGCCAAGGTGCCCTAGCGACAATGCGTTGCCTAGAGAATCTGGAGAGCCTTGTGGCGATGCGCCGTCGGGATCTAAACATCGCGCGTGGCACGCTGAGTGCACACTGGATGCGAGGCGAGCTAAAGTGGGCCGCTTGGAATGGCAGCATCCTGTTCTCATGATTCGCACCGCCGCTAGAAGGAAAAAACGACGAGCATCTGTCAAACCAAGCAACGTAACTGCCGTTCGCGAGCCTGCACCAGAATAAGGGTTGTGGACACATCCTATATTGCAGATAGACGCTAGCACTCTATTATTCATGAAGACCGATTCGTGATTTGCATGTGCAGGCAATGGAATGCCAAGAGGTTGCGTTGTGGGATCCAAGGTGTTCTAGGAGCGGCTTTCAGCGTCGGCGGGCTGACTGGCGTACAACACGCGTGAGGTGCTTGCGCGTTCTCGAACCGCTGGTCTCCACGCAAGCTCCAGCTGTCCCCCCCCCCCCCCCCCCCGACGCCACAGTGATCAGGGAGAGCCACAAGACGCTGAACTAGCTCAAGGGGAAACGGGTTCAGAGCGGTTTCCACATCTAGACCGTGAGCAGTCGGCGCCGCCATCCGCTGTCTGGATAAATGTTCGAGCCGGCCCGTTTCCTCGATCTCGTCCCCGCGCAATCAAGAAAGAGCCAAATCGATATCTTCATGACGGTGGCGGCCAAGCGCGTGCCCCGGGCTGAGAACCGCCGCCAAGCACAGCCAGTTCATCAGGGCGCCGACCTTTCGCAGGATGCTGTCGGGACCCACGCGCTCGGTGCGACATGTTCATGGCCGGGGGCGCATTGCGCAGCAGTCTTGGCATAGGATCGTTGAGCGCCACCACCCGGGATCGTTCAGCTGAGACAGGGATTGTGTTCTGAACAGCCCGGGGTGTCCAGTGTGATCGCTACAGAACCGCCGCCAAGAATTCCCTGGCTCTCACTGTCCTTGGATTCAAGAAGATTTCGGCAGGCGGGCCGGATTCAATAATTTGACCGTCATGCAACACGCAAACCCTATCCGCCGCCTCACGGGCGAATCCCATCTCGTGAGTCGCGATGATCATCGTCATGCGCTGGCTGCGGAGTTGGCGAAGAACATCAAGCACGTCAGCAACCAATTCAGGGTCGAGAGCTGACGTTACTTCGTCGAATAGCATGACTTCCGGCTTCATTGCCAGCGCGCGGACGATAGCAACCCGTTGTTGCTGCCCACCCGACAGTTGATCAGGATAGTGATGCATATGTTTGGAAAGCCCGAATCGTTCGAACAGGGCGCCAATCTCTATGGAAAGTTCCGCGCGTGACCGGCGATGGACCCGCCTAGGCGCGAGTTGAACATTTTCCAAGGCAGTCATGTGTGGAAAAAGGTTGTAACTTTGAAAGACCAAGCCGATGCGCTGTCGCACCGGCTCCGGGTCCAAACCAGGAACGGAAATGTCGGCACCGTCCAGATAGATGTGACCGTCGTCGATTGGCTCGAGAAGATTCAGGCAACGCAACAAAGTCGACTTTCCGCTTCCCGAAGCACCAATCAGACAGACCGTCTCGCCTCCCTCAACTCCCAAGTCGATTCCGTCAAGCACACAGTCACCAGAAAATGTCTTCCGCAGACCGACAATTTGCAGCTTGAGCACTAACTGCGCGCTCGATTCTGCTTCGCGATCAAATGATCCGCAAATCGCGTAGCAGGCACCGTTACCATCAAGAAAATGATCGCGGCTCCAACATATGGTGTGAAGTTTGCCAGCAATGATTTAAACACTGCAGCTTGGCGCAGGATTTCCACAGGCCCGATGAACGAAAGCAACGCAACGTCTTTTTGCAATGCAATAAGCATGTTCATGTTCGCGGGAACAACCCGACGAAGCGCCTGCGGCAATATCACGAACACCATCACATCAATGCTGTTGAGACCGAGGGATTTCCCCGCTGCTCGCTGGCTCTCATGGATCGATTCGATCCCTGATCGATAGATTTCCGCCACGTAGGCCGAGTAGGTCAGGATGAGTGCCAATGACCCCCAGATGTAGGGACTGTTCCATGGTCGCTGAAGTCCAAGGCCCGGAACACCGAATCCGACGAGGTAAACGACGAGGATGACCGGAATACCACGAAAGATGTCGGTGTACAAGACACCAAAGATCCGCAAAGGAAACAACGCAGGAGCGCGCGCATCCCTGAGTAGCGCGATTATCAGTCCAAGAGCCGCGATTGCAGGCGCACACCAGAAAAAGATCAAGATGTCAAGAAGAAACGCCTGAAGTAGCTTGGGAAAGGTTTGTACCAGAACTTCCAGATTGAAAAAGCTGTTTTGCACTCGCTTCCACCCTTCTGCCATGGGCACAAGGATGATGAGTGCAATAAGCGCACCACCTGTGCTCGCCGCCGCAATCGCGGTGCTGCGGCGGCGCACTTTTCGGTCGTGGAGTTGCCGCGCGGTTAGTTGCGCACCCATTCCGCGACAATGTTTACTTTATTACCGGGACGCCCGCGGTTTCCTGCAGCCATTCGGCCTCAATGGCTGCCAAAGCCCCGTCGGCTTTCATCTCGGCAAGGGCTGCGTCGATGCATTCCTTTAGGGGATTTCCCTCTTCCATCAAAAAACCGAACCTGTCAGGGTTTTCGCTCCGGTCGGCGGGGAACTGCCCGAGTATAATGCCGTCTGCGAGCACGACGGCACTAAGGTAGAGCGCCGTCGGCAAATCAAAGATCGCAGCATCAATCTGGCCGCTCTTCATCGCCTCTATCGTGTCTACATTGTCGCCATAGAGAAGCAGGTCGTTATCCGGATTGATCAAGTCCTGCACCATGGCGAGTGCGGTCGTGTTGGCTGCGACACCCCATTTCAACAACTTCAGGGAGTCAAGGGTCGGCTCGGCGCCAGCATCGACGGCAGGTTGACGAACCAGTACCGCCATCGCCGCAGAATAATAGGACGCCGAAAAATCAACTACCTTCTCCCGCTCCTCCGTGATCGAGAATTGTTGCAGATTGAAATCAAAATCCTTGGCACCTGGTTGAATGGATTGGTCAAATGAAGCTGAGGTCCAAACGACGTTGTCAGCGGAAAATCCCATTCGCTTAGCGACTTCGTAGGCAACAGCAGCCTCGAATCCCTTGCCTCCGGCCGGGTTGTTGTCCAATACCCAAGGGAAATACGCGGGATTTCCGGTGGCAACTGTGAGAGTGCCATCCGTTATGGTTTTGCCTGCGGCACAGTTGGCAAGGGCGGGTGCTGACGCGAATCCAATGCTGCCCGCGAGCAAGAAACACGCGAGTTTGAATGAGTTCTGCATGGTTAGTCTCCATTTTGAATTCGGAATGTCTCACGGAACAACGCTCCGCGGCAACATCCCTGCAAGGGTACCACATAAAACGGTTTCCGATAATTCCGACGATTCCACGGGATTGCAAGAATTTTTTGTCGCAACTGAGTGCGATAAACGTCAAAGTGGCGGTTGCCTGCCAAAATCGTTAACTTTGAGCAGTGACCGTTATCGAGAGCGACGGAGCGGCTTGCCGTGTGATTTTCCGGCCAGTCCTTCGTTGCAACCTCATGCGTCGCGCCTCCGTAGGAGCCAGCATAACAGCCCGACAGACCCCATCACAGCAGTGAACGCCTGAGAAGGTTCAGGCATCACAGTCTTGGGGAAAAACTTGTCGAAGTGTGGAGATTCTCGGTTTCGCTAACTGCGGCTGGCGGTCGCCGCACCTGAATTCCTTGGATAAGACTGTTTTGAAACGCCTCATCCAGCCTTGGACATGAGTTCCAGGGGGTTCGGAACTTGCCCCGATGCAATCGCGGGGTCGGATGGACTCCCTCATGATGATGGTTGCCGAGCGGTGGTACCGGACAGTGCGCTTTGCAAGGTGGACACCCTGATGAACTGGCAGCGTCTGCCGGAGTTTTCGGCCAGGTGCGCTCACGCCTGGGGTGTGCCATTGCGATGTCGGTCGCGATTCCCCAAGGCATTTCCACATGTCCAGTGGCACTGCAGCCAGACCGGGCTTGAGTATGGCTGAAGAGGCGCCTTGATTTCATGCCGTTCTGCGGCAGTTCGGTGTCTGAGCGCAACTCAGCCTTCACAACGACCTGCCGGTTCCTTCAAAATGCTTTTGAAGCGCGGTCTTGACGAGGCTCTTCTTTCAAGGCCAATCGCCGGTTTCATGAACACAGCCTGAAGGGCAGACTCGCGCGAGTGGCGATTGCCAACCGACGATCATGGAGGCGCAGCTGACCTTCGAGGCAATGGCCCCGACCCTGTTCAAGGCGACCAGCAGGATTGACTTGGCCGGACCGCGTTGCCGAAGCCGCTGCCGAAAGGCATCCGCAGCCATCCCCATCGGCAACCGTCAACTTCGGAAGAAACAAGACCAAGCGCGGACCCTTTTGCAACAGCCTTTGAACTAGCGCCCAATTCTCTGGCAATCCCTATCCTCTACCATTGAGGCGCAACAAAAGACCTTGTTGAAATGAGCGGCATTTATAGATATTGGGAGTCTACCCCACAACACAGTGTGCTTCCGTACGTTTCCATAATGGATGGAGCAATGGCAATTGGACGTTCCCAGATCTCGATAATCAACGGAATCGACAAAGTGCAGGTCGCAGATTTGTTGACGGAAAGCGTTAACGCTTTTCTCGTCTCGATTCCGCACAAAGACAGAGAACAGTTTGCAGCGAGGACTGGAGCAATTTCAATTTCGAAGTTCCGTTTCGAAGGTGAAATAACCAGCTCCAACGGCGGAGACTGGCTCCTTTCTGGTCGACTTGGCGCTACGGTGGTGCAACAGTGCGTGGTATCGCTCGTTGAAATGAAGACCAGAATCGATGTCGCAGTTGCGCGAACCTTCGTGCAAGAACCCAAAAGGTATGAACCAGGGCCTGACCGCAAAATTCCAGAAGACGACACGTTGGAACTCTTGGCCCCGGAAATAGATCTATACGCCATCGCCCGGGAAACGCTTGTTCTGGAACTCCCGGCATACCCGCGAATCTCTGGAGCCAAGGTTGACGATATCGAGTCATTTAATTCCCACTGGAACGGTTCGGCATTCGACGAAAGGCCGTTCTCGGCTTTGTCCTCGCTCCTCTAGTTCGTGAAGGGCCTCAAGCGAATTCGAATAGTCCATTGAAATCGCACGTTTGGGCTTGCTAATGGCTAAACAGGGTCTATTTATTGTGCTACCTTGCAGTAAAGGCATAAATCCCCTGCCGACAAGCGGCAACAGTGCGATTGATCGAAGAACGCCGTAAAGCAGCCGAAATAAAGGAGTGGTTATGGCTGTACCCCAAAACAAAATATCGCGGTCTCGCCGCAATAAGCGCCGCGCACATGACTTCCTTTCCCCGGAGGCCCGGATGGAATGCCCCGAATGTGGTGAATTGAAGCGGCCCCATCACGTGTGCCCCGAATGCGGATTCTACAACGGACGGGAGATCATTGCCCCACCGGAGGAAGTTGGCGAAGACGACGAAACGCTTTGATTTCCGCGCGAAGAGTCGCAGGATATGGCCATCAAGAACAACCCAACGAAGTCTGGAAGCATCGGAAAAGTCATTTCCGTTGACGCTATGGGAGGCGACAACGGGCCGCAAGCAGTGATTGCGGGAATGGCAAGAGCGTTGAAGAAGCATCCGGACATTCGATTCATCGTTCATGGAGACCAAGCCGAACTCGAGATTCAACTTCGCAGAAAGCGTCGCTTGCGCGAAAGGAGCTCGATCCGCCATTGCGATGATATCGTCTCGATGTCAGAGAAGCCTAGCCATGCAATGCGAAACGGCGAGGGTTCGTCAATGTGGTCGGCAGTTGACGCTGTCCGAAACAGCGAAGCAAGAGTTGCGGTCTCCTGCGGAAATACAGGCGCTCTCATGGCAATCTCGATGCGCCGGCTCCGGCTCGCTCCCGGCGTCTACCGACCAGCAATCGCCTGCTTATGGCCTTCGAGGAATCCCAGCGGTTTCAACGTGCTAATTGACGCAGGGGCTGACAGCCGGGCCGAACGTTCGGACTTTCTCGCCAACGCAGTGTTAGGCGCGGCATACGCCAAGGCCGGTTTGGGATTGGAAAAGCCCAGAGTCGGTTTGCTCAATGTCGGAACTGAAGATCATAAAGGATTTCCTGGTTTGTGGACAGCCCACGAATTGATTGCCAGCTGTGCAAACGATCAGGGCTTCGAATACGTTGGATTCGTAGAGGGAAGCGACATTCCATCAGAAAACGTCGATGTCGTTGTGACGGACGGATTCACTGGGAATGTAGCTTTGAAATCCGTGGAAGGCACGGCATCGCTAATTCGCGATTTCTTGAGGGACTCATTTAGGCACACGCCGTTGTCCCGTATTGGTGGTTTGTTCGCCTTCACGTCGCTGCGCAGGCTATTCAAGAGAATTGATCCACGACGTGTCAACGGAGGTGTGTTTCTCGGATTGAACGGCACCATAGTCAAGTCTCATGGAAGTGCCGATTCAGTCGCTGTGGAGGCGGCAATCAATCTCGCCGTCCGACTCGCTGATTCTGGAGGAGCCGAGGGCTTGGCTTGTCTCCGCGGCTACGATGCAAGGAACGAAGCTTCGACAAGCTTGGCGGAAGGCCGCAAGGTCGCGTGACCGAAGTCAATTGCATAGTCCGAGGGGTTGGAGAGTTCCTGCCCGCGAGGGTTGTATCAAATCACGACTTCGAGAAGTCTTTGGATACTTCCCACGAATGGATTCAGACGCGCACCGGCATCGATCAACGCCGATTCGCGACCGCTGACCAAAGCACGTCCTGCCTTGCGGTTAGAGCATGCGAAGCCGCTCTTTCGGACAGCGGGCTGGAAGCAGCCGACATAGACCTAATCGTGCTTGCCACGTCCACGCCTGACAACACTTTTCCCTCCACTGCCACCAAAGTGCAGGCAGAGCTTGGGATGAGGAATGGATTCGCGTTTGACGTGCAAGCGGTTTGCGCGGGGTTCGTTTATGCAACGGCATGCGCCAAAGCGCTTCTGGAAACCGGTGCAGCCAAGCGAGCCCTAGTCGTCGGCGCCGAGGTATTCTCGCGCATTCTCGACATGAGCGACAGATCAACCTGCATTCTGTTCGGCGACGGCGCGGGTGCAATTGTCCTCGAGGCGGAAAAGACAAGCGACGCGAAGGGCGGTCGTGGCATCCTCGCCACAGACATCCATTCCGACGGACGATACCGGGATTTATTGTATGTAGATGGCGGGGTTTCATCAACACAAACAGCCGGCTATCTTCGCATGGAAGGGCCGGAAGTCTTCAAGCATGCCGTCGCAAAGCTTGCGGACACAACTCGAAATGCACTTACATTGGCTGGACTCACGAACGAGGAAGTGGACTGGTTCGTCCCACACCAAGCAAACTTGCGCATAATCAACGCGACAGCGAGGAAACTCGGAATTGCCGAATCCCGCATTATTGTTACGCTCGACAAGCATGGCAATACGTCCGCAGCGTCAATCCCGCTTGCCCTGTCATCAGGTCGGAGATCAGGTCGGATCAAGCGCGGAGACATTGTTGTTACTCAAGCGATCGGCGGTGGACTCGCTTGGGGATCGGTCGTGTTTCGATGGTAAGCTGGCAGCAGCTTTGCAGGCTCTCCATCAATATGCTTGCGATTCAGTTTCGCGTCTGCAATAATCTCAAGATCGCAGATACAGTCCAATTCGTGGTTTGCATACGTCCGCTGTAGAATGCCGGGAGTTTCAGGAGTTTGCGCTATGGACAGCAAGGAGTTCCAAGAGCGGCTTTCAGCGCTTGGCGGGCTGACCGGCGCACAACGGCGGGAGGACGTGCGGTGCTTGCGTGCCGGAGTGCGGGACAACGTTCAGCACGGTCCCAACCAAGGCCAACGCGATTGCCGTGATGGCCGCTCTCGAATCAGTGGTCGCGAAGGACGCTCCGCTGGTCTCCAATGCAGGCACCGGTCATCCGTCCTGCGCATTGTCGCTCGAAGTAAGCCACGAGACACTCAACCGCTTCAAGGGCGAACGGGGTCGGGGCAGTCTCTACATCCAGACCGCCAGTCGCCGTCCCAAATGCCCGAACCAGTTCCGCCTCGTCGTTCTTGTCTTTGGCGTCAAGCCCCCCTCTTGCCGCCACTGCCATCTAATGCAGCCAATTCAAGAATTGGGCTAAATACATCTTTGAATTAGGGATCTCGGAATTGAACAAATTGAGAACACGAACGAGAGCCGATCTGGTGCAAGCCCTTCACCGGGAAGTTGGTCTCTCGCGGAACGAATGCGCGGACCTTCTCGAGGATGTCTTGAAGGTGATGTCTGAAGCTTTGGTGTCCGGCGAAGCAGTCAAAATTTCGCGTTTTGGTAGCTTCAAGGTACGCAAGAAGCGAGAGAGAATGGGCCGGAATCCAAGAACCGGCGAGGCCGCGACCATTTCTCAGCGACGTGTCCTGATCTTCCGGCCTTCTAGCGGCCTGAGACGGCGCGTCTTCGAGAGAGAGGTCGAGTAGCCGGGCGCCAAAGATATGAAGAAATCGCGGGATGCTTACCGTACCATCAGCGAGGTCGAGGAGCTTTTGAATACGCCCGCGCATGTGCTTCGCTACTGGGAAAGCAAATTTCCACAAATTGCTCCAGTAAAGCGCGCTGGGAACAGGAGATACTACCGCCCCTCGGACATCGATCTCATAGCCGGGATAAAGAAGCTTCTTCATGACGAAGGTTTTACTATACGGGGGGCGCAGAAGATCCTACATGAAAAAGGCGTGCCGCATGTCACCTCTCTCATAGCTTCGCCATTGGAAACTGAGAACAAAGCGGCCCGTTCCGGCGCGGAAGTTGCCAAGCTGGAGCATACCCTGCAAAAAGCGGACGAGTCCCGCTCGGAGAAGCGCAGCAAAAAACATACTTTGACAACACTCTCCGCGTTTGGCGAAGTTCTGCATATTTCCAGTCGAACTGTCGCCAACCTTGATCCTGAACGCCGCAAATCACTTATTAGCCTTCATGAGCGATTATGCGAGATTCGCGACCATCTCTCCGCCGAACTCTCCGGCGCCAGTTCATGACAAGGCGATTCGACAGGGCAATCGTTTTTCTATTTTCCCTTTGGCGGCCTGCCCCTCATCCAAGTACTTGAAGGTGATCGGGCTCTCCAGACCCTCCAAGCAGGCGCACATCGTCGCGAGGGCGCCCTAGGTCGTGTACTCATTAGTTTTGATCCAGAGGCGGATGCAGGCAAGGGCGATTGCGGCGAGGAAGTTTCCTGCAAGCTTGTGATGGCGGGTCGCGATGCCTCGGAAGTGCTTGAGCTGTTGAAGAAGCGTTCGACGAGATTGCGTTGGCGGTAGAGGTCATGGGATATGGAGCGCTGCTCCCGGCGATCCCGTTGGGTCGGGATGTGGGGGCAAGAGCCGTGGTCGGCAATGAGTTTGAGGATGGCGCGGCAGGCCAAGGCCGTCGACGACGACGTGAATTTTGGTGCTCAGCCCGCCTCGCGAGCGTCCGATGGCGTGGTCCGGACCCCCTTTTTTCCGCCCGCGGCGTGCTGGTGGGCGCGCACCACCGAGGAGTCCAGGAGATGAAGAGATCCCGGCGAGCCCGTCGCCAGCGCCCCGAACAGGCGCTCCCGCACCCCTTGCCTGGCCCAGCGGTTGTAGCGGTTGCATACTGTCGTATATGGCCCGCAGCGTTCCGGAAGGTCGCGCCACGGCGTGCCGGTGCGCAGGATGTGAAAGATCCCGCTGATCACCCGCCGGTCGTCCACCCGTGGAACGCCCCGCGGCTTGTCAGGCGGCAACGGCGAGATGATCGCCCATTCCGCATCCGTCAGATCGTGCCGTCCCTGCATCCTCAATCTCCCGCTGTTTGGAAGCTTGAATCACATCGGAGCCGAAAAGAAAATCCCTTTTCCCTTTATGAGTACACGACCTAGTTGCCCTTCAGCGACAGAACACCGCCGCGGGCACTCGTCGTCCCGGCTCCTCGAAGAAATGGGAGAATCCTGCATGATGCCTAACTCTGCTTGTTGCCTGCGGGCAGGTTGCGCCACCGGCGGGAAGAAAAACCGGAATTTCAAAAGCGATTGCCCTGACAATTCGATTTGCTTCCTTGCCACTGGCGCCGTAAATTTGTATCATCGATTTGCTGTCGGGCCATGGCGCAGTCAGGTTAGCGCGTTCGTCTGGGGGGCGAGAGGTCGCAGGTTCGAATCCCGCTGGCCCGACCAATTCGGCGGTATCGTGCCTTGAGCTTGTCTTACGACCTCATTCGCAAGCAAGTGGCAGGGATGTATAACACAGAAAGTGGAATCCTACCCGAACAGGAAATTGACTCTCTGGCAGCCAAAGGGCTGATTTGGAGTCCTGTTCCAATGAGAACGGATCAGTTTCAGCCGGCAAGCTTAGATCTCAGGCTTGGCGACCGAGCGTATCGCGTTCGAGCGTCTTTTCTTGCTGGATCCCGGCGCACAGTCAAGGAACGACTAACCGAGTTCGAGATGCATTGTTTCTCGCTCGAGGATGGCGCTGTACTCGAGAGGGGATGCGTGTACCTCATTCCCCTGCAGGAGCGATTACGGCTGCCGAAACGAATCCGGGCTGTCGCCAATGCAAAGAGTTCCGCTGGGCGACTTGATCTCTTGACACGCCTCGTCGTTGACAACGGGATCGAATTCGACCGGATCGAGGCGGGTTACGAAGGCCCGCTTTACGCAGAAATCTGTCCACGCTCGTTTTCAGTTCTCGTGAGAACAGGGTCCCGGCTGAACCAGGTCCGATTCTGTGCAGGCGACGCCTTGCTTAATGATAGCGAGCTTGCCGAATTGAACAGGCAAGCACCTCTGGTTTTGGGCAAGGCCAGAATCCGGGGCGGACTGGCGTTTTCCGTTGACCTCGACAGAAATAGAACGCCCGCCGGATTCCGGGCGAAGCCGCATACCAGCGTTATCGATGTCGATTTGGAGGAGAGCTACGATCCTGACGAGTTCTGGGAGCCTGTGCACGCTACCAGCGGGAACCTAATTCTCGATCCGGGTTCATTCTATATACTTGTCAGCCGGGAGTCCGTGACAATCCCTCCGAGCCATGCCGCTGAAATGGTACCCTACATCGCCATGGTTGGTGAGTTCAGGGTTAACTACGCGGGATTCTTTGATCCAGGCTTTGGCCATAGCGAATCAGGCGGAGGAGAGTCCCGTAGTGTCCTCGAAGTTCGCTGCCACGAAACCCCGTTTCTACTGGAACATGGCCAGCTTGTCGGAAAGTTGATCTTTCAGCGGATGATTGAACCGCCGCGTCGACCATACGGCAGTGTTCTGGGGTCCAACTACCAAGGACAAGGACTCAAGCTGTCGAAACACTTCTACAGAAATTAGGATTTGCGGCACCGTAGAACAACGATTCTGATTCAATGTCGAATGCCGATGCTCACAACGCAAACCTGAATATTTGCGAAACGCCTCATCCAGTGCATCTGCCTTGCAAAGCACATTGTCCTGCTACCGCTTGGCAACCCTAGTCATGAAGAAATTCATCCGACACCTCAATTGCATCAGGGCAATTTCCAAAGCTCGCCGCGCCAAGGTCATGGCTGATGGACTGGCAGCGTCTGGTACTGGTTCTCGATCCGATGTGTTCACGCCTATGCACACCGCTTCGATACCGCGCATCATGCCTGATTTTCCGCCCGGATTCAAGTTGGCATCGTCACCCCGAAACACTTGGAAAACATCCGTTTCCGGGCGTTTCGGGGACGTTCCAAGTCGTATTCTCAAAGACTTCCAGCCCGTCTACAGCGGTCGCGAGATTTTTTTGGAGCGGATAGACGGCCTGATCCCTTGGGCGTGCCTGGAGGCCCGCATTGCGCCGACGCATCCGAAGGGCGGCCGTAAGGGGCGACAGCCGCATCCGCTGTCGGCGATGCTGCCGCTGCACTGCGTGCAGCTGTTCTACAATCTGAGCGACCCGGCGATGGAGGACCTGCTTGCAGGTGGAGAGCGTCCGGCGCTTTGCCAGGGTCGGTCCGAGAAGGTGCCGGATAAGACAACGATCCCGACTTCCGCCGCCGGCTGGAGCGCCACGGACTAGCGCACCTGCCGTTCGTAAGATCGGGGGTCACCTGCCGAGCGGGGGGGGGGGGGGCTGCTCAAGAAGGGCACCATCGTTGATGCCACCATCATCTCGGCGCCGTCGTCGACCAGGAACAATGACCGAGATCCGGAGATGCACCGGACGAAGAAGGGGAACCAGTGGCATTTCGGGATGAAGCTGCACGTCGGCACCGATCCCCGGGGGCTGACGCGCCATCTGAAGGAAACGGCCATGAACGTCGCGACCTGACGCCTTCGGATCGGCTTCTGCACGGCGAGGAGAAACAGATTTGGGCTGACGCCGGATATCGCGGGATCGGGAAGCGGGTGTTCGGCCATGACAAGGGAGAAGTGTGTCCGGAATCTGCCGGACCGACCCTGCGGGAGCTAAAACGGTGGCAATTCCACCCCAAAAACGCGCATTTGGGGTTTCCGGACTGCAAAAAACCGGCCGGTGCAGCTGCGGGAAGGGATCTTTTCCGCAGTCAAAACCAAAAACCCCCTCCAAATCAGCTGGATCGATCCAGCCTCGACCTTCTACTCCGGACCCGCAGGGGCGGCGCGTCAGGCCTGAAATCGTGAGCCCAAGCACCAAGCCGTTGCCGGAAGGCATCTGCAGTCATCCATCAGCCGCCATGCTTGAAGCCGGAAAGAGCAAACCAGGCGGAAGCCACCTTTCGCAACGGTTTTCTGAAATGAGTTTTAACATCCGTGCACAGATTCCCCCAAGCCCTGATCCTGTCACGAACGCCCTGCTTAAGGGATCAACGTTCTCCCCATCATTGCATGTCGATGCTTGGGCAAGCCTTTTCCAGGAAGTTGGGCGGAGGTTCCATTTCCAACAATCCTGCCTCCCGTAGTTCCTTCAAGCCCGGAAGGTCATTTGCAGACCCGAGGCCAAAATGGTCGAGAAAAGTTCGAGTGGTTACGAAGGTGGCTGGGCGACCTGGTGTCATTCGTCGCCGGCCAAGCCCAATCCACTTCTGCTCGATCAACTTGTCAAGCGATCCACGCGATGTTGCAACACCTCTGATCTCCTCTATTTCCGCACGTGTGACCGGCTGGTGATAGGCGATGATTGCCAGTGTTTCCAACGCTGCCCGGGACAACCGCCTGTGAACAACTTTCTCCCTGCGCATCAGAAACCTCAGGTTCGATGCGGTTCTGAAGGCCCAGGCGTTGCCAGTTCGGACAAGGTGAACGCCCCGCCCTTGGTAACGCTTGGACAGTCTTCCGATCGCCGCGTCAACGTTGCAGTTGCCCGGAAGCCGCAACTGTAGCTCGGTGATCGTCAGTGGTTCACGTGCGGCGAACAAGAGTGCCTCGACCATCCGCTCCTGTTCAAGATCGGAGAAGTCGGAGTGCGCAACTCCCAGCATGTCTCTGCATTCAGTTCCCATTTTATGCACTCCTTCTCATTACTTGGAGTGGCCCAAACGACCTGCTTTGGCGAAGTTCAATCAAACCGGACTTCACCAATTCAAGCGACGCGGCAAATGTTGTAGCTACAGCAGATCGCGACTTCTGCTTATCTTCAAGCCACGCGCTCGGTATATACTGCATGAAATCAGACCATTCGAGTTCGAGGGCGTCGCTGATTAGCCGGTGGAGATATTCCAGTGCTTCTTCCACTGTCAGAACGGAATCCTTCCGAATGCGGTACGGCAAGAAGTCGTCGCGTGCCCGAACCCTCGCGTAAGCCTGCATCAAATCGAAAACTGACACGGAAATGTCGGCGCTGCTTACCGTTGTGACGTCCTCCGGACATCCACGTGCGAAAAATGTCGTGCCCAGTCTGTCTCCATTCATGAGTCTTGCCACCATCGATCGCATCGCATGGAGTTTTTGACGCCGAAAAGCAAGGCGCGCAACGAGTTCACCTGCACTGGGATCGGGGACCTCAGGCTTTGGAAGCAGCAGCCGCGATTTCAGCAATGCCAGCCACGCCGCCATGACCAAGAACTCCGCCGCAAGCTCCAAATCGAGAACCTTGGCGCTTTCGATGAATTCAGTGTACTGATCCACCAATTGCAGGACAGATATCTTGCCAAGGTCAACTTGCTGTCTCTTCGCAAGATCAAGCAGCACGTCAATAGGGCCATCATATCCATCTAGGTTCACTTGGAAATCGCTTTCTTCGATCAGACCCAAGTCTCGTTCTTTGGCCGGATAAAGCAGCACGTTGTGCATCAGTTCATCCATTTTCCCACAAGCCGTTCATACTCCAGCTCCAATGACCGCTGGTCCACGCCAGCAGTCTTTTTTTTGGCGTCAAGCGCCGTTTTCGCACGTCTTTCCGCTATCCCCTCCAGACTCCCGGCTTCCTCCGCCAATTCAACCATTTCAGCCAAGTCGCCATTGCAATGCAGTACGAGGTCGCATCCGGCATCCAGGGACTTCCGGCATCGTTGCCGCATGGTTCCGGTCAAGGCCGACATCGAAATGTCGTCGGTCATCAGCAGTCCATCGAATTCTATTTCATTTCGAATGACATCGATGACAATTCTGGACTGGCTAGCCGTGTGCTTGGAATCGATTGACCCGAACACGACGTGCGCCGCCATACCCATCGGCAAATCCCGCAGCGACCTGAATGGCAAGAAGTCTGACTCCGCGAGTACAGGCTTCTCAGTGTCCGTGAACGGAAGTTCGGTGTGACTGTCGCCGTGCGGCCTGCCATGGCCTGGAATATGCTTGAGCACAGGCAGAACCCCAGCATCAAGACATCCGTCTGCCACTGCGCGGGCGTTCCTCGATACCAGTTCGGCGCTCCGGCCGTAACATCGGTTATACAGAACCGGATGCGTATGGTCCGTAGCGATATCAGCGACAGGAACACAATTCGCGTCAATTCCAACCGACAGGAGTTCCGATGAAATAATCCGGTATCTGAGCCACATGGCTCGCACGCTTTGGTCGGGTTGAAGTCGGTCGCACTGCTCCAGTGGGGGTTGCCAATTGCTCCACCCCTCCCCTCTTCCTCTTTGCACCCGTCCCCCTTCCTGATCTACCAAGACCGGAACACTCCTGCCAACCGTGGCCCGCAGCCTCTCGGTCAACCGACGAACATCGTCTCGGCTACCGAAGTTGCGCGAAAAGAGAATGAAGCCGAATGGATTGCAGTCCCGAAAAAAACTCAGTTCTGACTCGGTGAGTCTCGTGCCCGAGCACCCTAAAATGCAAGCGCGAACTGACATCATTATGCGGCGGCAGGAAGACAGGCGTTTCCTTCAGCCTGGAGCCTCTCGCAAAACTCGTTGACATCGACCCGGTCCTTGAAGCCCGATATGCGCAACCTGAAGACCGCCTCGTCGTCAACCTGCAACTCTTGGATGAAAATGGAATGAGGTTGCAGGCTGCCTCCGTAAGATCCCAGCAGATCCAACCAATCGGCCTCAGCTTTCTGACGGGTTGGGAAATCCCCAAGATGGGCAAAGTAGCTGCCTGGAAACACTTCCAGACTTGAATACATGCGAGTCTCGCGCTCTTGGTCGCTGGCTGCGAGAGATAAACTGAGTATTTTCGCTTCAATGTTCTCCAGGTTGTAGATCTGCCCCGACCCCGTTGCGTTGTGGGAACCGTCCATGGAATCCAGCGCCCCAACCAATCGTGACCTCGAAAGACGCGCATCGCGCAGAGACAGATCGTCGGGTTCCAAATCCGTCAGCGGCGAAGCAATTACGATTGTTTCCCCAATTTCCTTGCTCTTCTGTCCGGAAATTATTCGGTTGACGGAGTACCCGACAAAATCCGTAATTTGCCCGCCAGGATTTTCCGGCCGGACGCTGAAGGGAATTGCCGAGGCGCGAATGGTGGGTGGGTCGGAACTTTCAATTTGAACTGACCTGTGCCCGAAGGTCACAAGCGCAAACACAATAGCTGCCGAGACAACAGCACTTGCGACCGAGAATGGGGAAATGGAGCCGCACGACCGAGAGCGATTCGCTCTAAGCCTTTCCCCAGAGACCGCTGAGGAACTAGCCACCCTCTCGGTATCCGATTAGATTGATCACCCGCGCATCTCCTCCATCGGAGTGACCCCGAGAATGTCGAGCCCGATTGCAATGACCATTCCAGCACTGCGCGCTAAGGCGAGGCGAGCTGTGTTTCTTGAATCGTCACCGTCCTGCAAGATTCTGAGGCTTGGGGTGCTGTTTCCTTTCGCCCAGTGTGTGTGAAATTCCGATGCTAGCTCATTCAGGTAAAACGCAATCCTATGGGGTTCATGATGTTTGGCAGCGGTTTCTACCATCCGCGGCCATTCCGCAATTTTCCTTGCAAACGTAATCTCAGCTGGGTGCGTCAAAAGACTCATGTCGGCAAGTGCGAGGTCGGCATCAGTCGCGGCCATTCCGGCCTCTACCGCCCTAGCAATGAGCGAGCAAATGCGAGCATGCGCATACTGCACGTAAAACACTGGGTTTTCCCGGGATTGTTCGCGAACCTCCTCAAAATTAAAATCGAGCGGCGCGTCGTTCCTGCGCATCAACATGACAAATCTTGTGACGTCCGGCCCGACCGCCAAAACTGCCTCGCGCAGTTCAACGAACCGCCCTTCCCTTTTTGACATCTTGAGGGGTCCGTCCTTGGAGATGACCTTAACCAGTTGAATGAGCTTGATTTCAAACTGCACTTGGTTGTCGGAAAGCGCCGAAACTGCAGCCTTCAATCGGTTGCAGTACCCACTGTGGTCGGCACCGAAGATGTTAATCAATACATCGAAATTCCTCACGATCTTGTCGTAGTGATAAGCGATGTCCGGTGCAAAATAGGTCCACGTTCCATCAGATTTCTTTATCGGCCTGTCGACGTCATCGCCGTGGAGCGTCGACTTGAAAAGCATTTGTTCTCGCGGCTCCCAGTCCTTCGACTTTTTGCCTTTCGGAGGGTCCAGCACACCTGAACAAATCAGCCCCTTGGCCTCCAACGCCCGTACCGACTCTTCGATGCGTCCGCTTTCGTACAGGGACTTTTCGCTGAAATAGCCGTCCATCCGAACATCGATCATTTTGAGATCTTCACGGATCAGGTGCATCATCCGATCAACCGCAAAGGCCCTGACTGGGTCCATCCAGACTTGCTCCGGCTGCCCAATAAATGCGGTGCCGAATTTCTCCTTGAGGACTATGCCGACTTCGATCAGGTAATCGCCTTTGTAAGCGCCATCTTCGAAGACGACCTGCTCGCCATTTGCCTCCAAGTATCGTTGATAGGCGGAACGCGCCAAGGCATCGACTTGTGCACCACCGTCATTGATGTAGAACTCGCGCCACACCTTGAATCCTGAGTATTCTAGCAGGCGGCCAAGCGAATCCCCAAAAACTGCTCCGCGCGCATGGCCAAGATGCAATGGCCCGGTTGGATTGGCGGACACGAATTCGAGATTGACGTTTTGGCCTGCCCCTAGCCGCGATCGCCCGAAATCGCCTCCAAGGCACAGGCAATTTTGAACAACGCCCATCCAGGCGTTTGGTTTCAATTCGAGATTGATGAATCCGGGACCGGCCACGCTGGCATCAGCAATTAGCGTATCGTCTGCCAACCGCTGCGCAAGTTCGTCCGCAAGTTCATGTGGCCGACGTCCGGATTGCCCTGCGAGAACAATTGCTGCATTGGTCGCCAATTCGCCATACGTCGAATCTTTTGGACGCTCCACGGTAATCGTGTCGGTGTCCACATTGTCGGGAATCGTGCCATCTGCTTTCAGGGCATCGACCTTCTCGACGACGAGAGACCTGACAACGGAATACAGGTTCATGACATTGTAGCCGCCCACGGCTGCTGTTGCTTTCGCGATCTCGCGTTTCGCCTTCAGTTCCGCTAGCCGCCCAAGCGTATTCAACGGACTTGATCGATCACTCATAGCCTGCAATCAACTGCTCATGTGTCTTGGAAGCGAACGTGTCAGTCATGCAGGCAATGTAGTCGGCAACTGCACGAGCATTGGCCTCATTGTCGGCTCGTTTGGTAATCGATGGTCGCCAGTCCTCCGGTAAGTCCTCTGGAAAAGCCATGAAATGCTTGAACAGTTCAGTGATTATCTGCTGGGATCTAGTCCGTTCTACCTCCATTTTTTTTGATCGATACAGGTTTTCCATTAGAAAGTCACGAACCGCGTTCATTTTAGTGGAAAAAACTTCTGAGAATCGTATTGCTGGGACCCCGAGGTCGCGGACGTCGCTTGCACTTGCAGGTCTCGCTTCATCGAGAACGGCGATTGAAGTCTCTATAAGGTTGTTCGCCATGGAATCAAAAACGCCTCGCAGCACTGCATTCTTGACGCGCGAGTTCTCGGCGACCGAAACTGTGTGGCCTTGGCGCTCGAATTCATCTCCGACAATAGGAAGATGGCAGATGTCCGCCATCTCGAACCATCCCGCCCGCAACCCGTCTTGCAGATCATGGCAATTGTAGGCAATGTCGTCCGACAGGGCGGCGACCTGAGCCTCGGCGCTGGGATAGATATCGAGTCGGAGATCATGCTTGGCATTGTACTCCTCAAGGGGTGACGGAATGTTGTCGAGCATGGGACCGTTGTGCTTCGCAATTCCCTCAAGCGTTTCCCAAGTTAAGTTCAAGCCATCAAACCCCAGATAACTTCTCTCGAGTTGTGTCACAATTCTGATCGCTTGAGCATTATGCTCAAAACCGCCAAAGTCGGCCATCAAATCCTCGATCGCCTCCTCTCCGGCATGGCCGAAAGGGGGGTGGCCCAAGTCGTGCGCCAGCGCGATTGCCTCGGCCAAATCCGGATTCAGCCCAAGAGTCCTAGCCAGCGATGTGGCCACGCGGGTGACTTCGATGGTATGAGTCAGCCTCGTTCGGTAGTGGTCGCCGTCCGGTTCGATGAAGACCTGCGTCTTGTGCATAAGGCGCCGGAACGACGGCGAGTGGACAATTCGGTCGCAGTCGCGTTGAAATTCAGTTCGGTGCCGGTCAAAGGGTTGGGGATGAAGCCGTGTGCTGTCGACACTGGGGTAGCATGCGTACACAGCCCATCCAGCAATTGGATTCGCCCGTGTACTTCGCATTCGTCTTCATTCCTTGCCTGACTCATCCAAGATGACTATATTTGCACCGAAGCTTGATTTAAAGCGCTTGAATCGTGATTGAACAGCCATGATTATTCCACCAAAGGTCTCCAGCCGCGCTTATGCCCGACTGGCCGAAATCAACGAAGAGCAAGCTGAAAGCAAGTCGTTGCGAGTGGCTGTCAAGGGGGGCGGCTGTTCTGGATTCCAGTATGAAATCCTGCTCGACGATGCCACTGACGACGACTTGGTGCTTGAGAAGGATGGACATTCCGTGCTGATCGACAGCGTGTCGCTGCCATTTCTCGATAACGCGACCATCGATTTCGCGGAAGAACTCATTGGATCCCGCTTTGTCGTATCGAATCCAAACGCGAAATCGACGTGCGGCTGCGCGATGAGTTTTTCTCTGTAATGCTGCCCCCCATCCAAGTCGCATGAAAATAGCGACTTTCAATATCAACGGAGTGCGGGCCCGTCTTCCAAGGTTGCTTGACTGGATAGACCGTTGCAAGCCCGATGTCGTTTTGCTTCAGGAAATCAAGAGCATTGATGGCAACTTTCCGAGGGAGCCTTTTGAAGAAAGGGGCTACTTGATCGAAACGCACGGTCAAAAGAGCTTTAATGGCGTAGCGATTCTCTCCAAGTTTCCCTTGGACGACGTGTCGCGCGGTCTTCCGGGTGACGATTCTGACGAACAAGCCCGCTGGATTGAAGCCTGCGTCTTGTGCGGCGAGGAGATTGTTCGCGTTGGCTGTCTCTACCTTCCGAACGGAAACCCCGCACCCGGCCCGAAATACGATTACAAGCTAGCTTGGATGAACCGGCTGCGTGATCGCGCCAAGGCCCTGATGGACTTGGAAGAGCCTGCACTGATGGCTGGAGACTTCAATGTCATTCCGCAGCCCGAAGATGCCAGGTCGCCGGAGAATTGGGTGGGGGACGCGTTGTATCTGTATGAAACTCGAGAAGCTTGGCGGAAAATCGTCAATCTCGGATACACTGATGCCTTCAGAGCACTAGACAGCACCCCGCAGAACTATACGTTCTGGAATTTTCAGAGAGGTGCGTGGGAAAGAAACGACGGCATTCGAATCGACCACTTCCTGCTCACTCCCCAGTGTGCCGACATGCTGGAAGACTGTCAAATCGATCGAGATGAACGGGCGCTTCAAAAGCCTTCGGATCATGTGCCGATCTGGGTCACGCTTGACATTTAGGCATGCCTCCTACGCTTTCGTGCGATGTTTCGCCGAATGGATCGATCTGCACGAAATGTCTTGTCGTGCCGGCATCGCAAGTTGCGTTAGTGAAGTGCCAGAAACCGAATTCGCTTGAGATCTTTCCGATACGAAGCTTCAGCCTTCGCCGCCTCAATCTGAGCCAAATCAAGTTCGGCTCTGATGATTGCTTTCTTGGCTTCTTGTGCCGTGCACAGGAATCTACCGTCCGTACCGCAGATCGAGAATTGCCCGATGAACCTCAGGCCGGATTCATTCCTGACCCGATTTGCGTAGGCAACGAAGACCAGGTTTTCGAGGGCGCACACCGCCACTTGGTGCTCTGCGGTCGGACGGCAGGGATGCATGAGCGCCATGGGCACGGTCACGACCCAGGCTTCAAGCTCAACGAGCTCGACTCGATCCAGGCGCAAACGCCTTTCATTCCTACTCGCCAAATAGATCCCGCTTTTGATATCTCGCCATAATGGAGCTATCTCCCGAAATTGCGATCGCCGAGTTAACGCATTATCAAAATTGGCTTCTAGAAACCTAAAGACAACTGCAGTCTCGTCCCGGCTAGCGATTCTTGCAACCCAAGCACAAATGCCTCCGTTTCAGGAGCAGTGGCTGCGGAAATATTGGGAAAGTAGCAACCGGGCAGAAATCCTTCCGGGCACACAAGCAAGTTGATCCCTTCGGTCGCGGCTTGTAATTGAATCGTCCCTGACATTGAAATTGCCTTCGACGTCAGCAGGGCAACCCGACCCTTGGTGCACTCCCAATGCAAGTTGGACTCTCGATCGTTAAGCATCCTTTGTGCGTTCCACAGCGAGAAGGCATGGCGGGATCCCAATCTGTCCAACCGGTTGGCAGCGCCTGTCAACATGGTACAGTAGTCTTATCTGTTTCAACGCCTTGAACAATCAATCCGCTGTTACATCCCTGCCGAATAACCAATCATATCGGCTGGCCAGCACGCTTGGTCGCACGTGGCCAATCAACCTAATGGCCTTGTGTGCCAAATGTCTTGCCGGCGGGAGCGCGAGATGGTCAATCACCACCTGTCTTGTCGTGTGGCGCAGGATCTTTTCCAATCTAGGTCCTCTCCTTTGGCGAAACGCGCACAGGGCATCTGGCAATTTTTCCTGTCGCCGCAGTTCGCGTGCAAGCACCCAGGCATCTTCAAATGCCTGGTTCGCACCTTGAGCAAGCGTCGGCAAAATTGGATGGAGGGCGTCTCCAATCAATGCAATTCTGCCTCCCGTCCAAATGTTGGCCAAGCTTCCGTCGTGGAGTGCCCAAACGTCTGCTGCCTCGCTTGCTTCAAGCACGCGTTCCACGGTCTCGCACGCGTTCCAAAACGCACCCGACAGGTCTTCACTGGTTTTAGAGTGCACAGTTCCGGCAACAGAGCTGTTGCCGGCCTTTTCAACAGCAACCACGTTCAACAGGGAGCGGTCTCTTATCCAGTAAATCACGACATGGCAGCCTGGCCCCACGTAAATTCGAACGATTTCTGGACGCATGTCCAATACCGTTCTGTCAGCGGGGATCAGCGCTCGCCAAGCCATATATTTCGCGACCCGGGGCCGCACAATCCCGTTTAACGCTTGCCGCGTGACCGAGTAAGTTCCATCGGCGCCAACAAGAAACGAAGCAGAATGGAATTCTCCATTGTCGAATTTGCATTCCACAGAATCGTCATGAAACACCACACTTTCCACCTTCTTGCCTAGATGGAACTTAACGCCCAGTTCGCGTGCCGCTTCAGCCAAGGCACAAACCAGATCGGCACGGTGGAACAAAAGGTAGGGTGCCCCCGCTGCGCGGCAATATCGCTCCAAGTCAAACCGAAAAAGGAGCGTTCCCTTCAGGAAGTCGCGCACTTCGACAGCACTTGCTCTATCGCCTATGCTGTCAAACCTGTATTCTAGTCCTAAAGCTCTGAGAATCGCTGCACCGTTCGGCGTAATTTGCAATCCTGCACCGATTCCACAAAATTCTGAGGCTCGCTCAATCACTGACACCCGCACATTGCCTTGAGCCAGCGCAATGGCTGCCGCAAGTCCGGCGGGGCCAGCTCCGACAATGGTGGCATCCTCAATCGCTTTTGCAGTCAACTGCCGTCCCGTCTCCATAGGTTGCCCCTGGACAAACCTAACCTTATGAAAAGACTCAGCAAGTCCGGTTTTTCACTTGAATGAGGAAAATACGGGCCTGCGAACAACATCTAACGATCCGCAGTGGCAGGTTGAATCATGGTAGTGGCATTTTTGGGATTTCTAGTCGGAGCCTTCACCGGATACCGCGCCGCGGTGCGGCGCAAGGGCAAAATTCAAGATCTGTTGCTGTATGCGACAGTTCACGGGATGATCTTTGCTCTCGCTGGGTTGTTTCTGGCGATTGCCTACGCATGGCTCGCCAGTTGAATATTCGCCTCGGCAGACGCATCTAGTGGCGCAGGCTAGTTGATGGCGAAGTTCGCGGCTCTATTGGTCCCTGTTCTGTTCGCCCTCTGCATGTATCTCTTTTCCGCGCTGCGAACCTTGCGAACAATGCGGAAGCGGTCGCGCCGCATCGAAGACATGTCACTGCGGCAAGTTAGCCGGCGGCTGGCGAAAGCGGCTGGATTTCGCGAAATCCACGTATATGTGTACGAAATCAATCAGGTTAACGGTTTGGTCACGCCTGACGGCCGCATCTATATCACCCAAGGGCTGCTTGACCTCTACACGAGTGGGAAAATCACCGTCGAGGAGGTTTCGTCGGTCTTAGCCCATGAGCTAGGTCATGTTGCGCTTGGACACACCAAGCGCCGCCTGCTGGACTTCGCGGGTCAGAATGCGGCCCGGGTTGCCCTAAGCGTCCTTCTGAGCCGGTTTCTTCCAGGAATTGGCCCGCTCGTCGCCGGACTTCTCATGACGGTAATCGCCAACAGGTTTTCGCAAGCCGACGAGTACGCCGCCGACAAATATGCCAGCGTTCTGCTGATCAAGGCCGGAATTGGGACCGAACCACAAATCCGCCTCTTGCGAAAGTTGGAGCTTGCGTCAGGAAACGCAGAAACAGGTTTCGCCTGGATGCTCAGCCACCCGAAAGCCGAGGCAAGGATCGCTGCAATCCAGAAGGTATCCGCTCAAACCGGAGGCGCGAAGGCGGGCATTGCCGAGCGTGAACCGATTGGCTGGTCTGACATGGAGTAGCAGGAGCCGCTTGAGGTTCCTGAAGCTGCTCCGGATTTTCACGAATGCCATCTTACCACACATCACCGTCTTGGCACGAGTTCTGCAATGCACGCTCAATGCCTCGTGGCCCAGAAGGCAACATTCTGGTTCTTGTCTCTCTCCATGCTCGGACTCGGAATGAATCTGAGGCTGACTAGTGGACAGCCCCTCTTATTGTCCTGACCGATGGTCTTTCCTGACAACGATGCAGACGGGGAAAGATGTGACACGGCAGGTGCGCCAGTCCGTGGCGCTCCAGCCGGCGGCGGAAGTCGGGATTGTCGTCTCGTCTGGCACCTTCTCCAGATTCACCCCGGCAAAGCGCCGGATGCACGATGCCACGCCCACATATCAAGCTGTATTCAGAGGTTCCCTAGGCACAATGGAGGCCTCGTCCGAGTCATATTGCTGGGTCGAAACCGATGCCGATCCCGTTTTGGCAACTCCGGCTCGCATACAGAACACCTTGCAGCCCAATGGCATTGTGGGATCAAAAAGAGAAGTAGTTCGGTGCGCTCCCTTCCAAAGTGGCAGAATGCAGCCAATTTCGGAGATATCCCGCTTCGGACCTACGGCAGATGATCCAAACCGTTTCTTCGTCGCGTAACCAAAATGCTGCCTGAACTTGCCCAAGGCGTGACCTTCGCATTTGACCCGCCAAAAATGACTCCGGGGCTACATTTGCAGGGGTCCCCTTCGCGAGAACATCGCGGAACTTGTCTCCACAAATCTCGAACACGATCCGCATCGCGGAAACATCAACCGCCAAGTGATGAACGTCTGCCAATCCGGATTGAACCGAGAAAAGAGTTGAATCAACCGCAGAATCTGGAGTTATCAGAAGCAGTTCGTCGGGCGACATCCAAGCGACCGCGCAGCTACCGTGTTCTGCAAGTTCCCCGATTCCGGGAACATCCACCTTGAATTGAGAGGTGAGCCATGTCGCAAGCTCTTCTGACGACAGATCGCTCCTGAGCAAGATCATTCCGACGTGGCTGACTTCGCGCATAGCTGCCAGCGGCCCGTCTGGAGGATTGGCAGGCATTTAGTTCCCAGCTCCAGGTCTGTAAAATTTGGGATCAACCACCTTTGTGCTGATCAAGTCGGACCCGACCGCAAACTGCAACACCTCTCCCATTCGTTTATGTCCGCGCTCGACCAACCCCAATGCGATTGATCGATTCAGAATAGGCGAGTAATAGCTTGATGTCACCCTTCCTGTCATTTCAGGATGTCCGTGCACATTCCTTCGCTCTCCAATTGCGTGCGCTCCAGACGGCAAAACCACCTCAGGATCCGTTGTCTCAAGTCCGACGAGCCTCAGTCGGTTCGGGTTCACAAGAAAAGCGCGCTCCTGCGCCCGCTTTCCAATAAAATCTCTCTTCTTTTTCGAGATCGCCCAGTCAAGCCCGAGATCCTGCGGAGTTACAGTTCCATCTGTCTCGTCCCCAATCATTATGAAGCCCACTTCTGCACGAAGCACATGCAGAGCTTCAGTTCCGTACGGCTCCATTTCGTAGTTCCGGCCTACATCAAGAAACGCATTCCATATCTCCATTGCCGAATTCGATGGAACCGCGATCTCAAACGATAACTCGCCGGAGAACGATACCCTGAACACCCTGACTTCGACGCCACCGACCTCGCCAGCCTTCCATCTCATGAAGGGCAGTCCACCCTCACTTACATCCATCCCTCCCAAATCCTCGAGCACATCCCGCGCGTTGGGCCCGGCCACGCAGATTTGGGCAAACTGCTCAGTTAGGTTTGCTGTAAAGACATTCCAGTACCACCACTCGCACTGGAGCCATTCCTCCATCCACGCGTGAACCTGATCGGCCCCGCCGGTTGTTGTGTGACACAAGAAGGTCTCATCGTCGATTCTTGCCACAACCCCGTCGTCGATCAAGAAGCCGTTCTCGTTGCACATCAATCCGTAGCGACAAGTGCCTGGTTTGAGGGTGCTCATTGAGTTCGTGTAAAGCATGTCAAGGAATTTGCCTGCATCGGGACCCTTCACAAGCAGTTTTCCGAGTGTAGAGGCATCAAGAATGCCCACCGACATGCGCACCTTCAGCGCCTCGCGATTGACTGCGTCTTGGATCGATTCCCCACCATTCTGATAACAGTAAGGCCTTCGCCATGCGGACACCGGTTCCCAGAAGGCTCCATTGCTAGCATGCCATTCGTCAATCGGTGTCTTGCGAGTTGGCAGGAAGAGTTGCCCGCGGGCATCGCCGGCGATAGCGCCTAGAACCACGGGCGTGTACGGAGGCCGGAATGTTGTGGTCCCGACGTCCCCGATCGGAGTCCCGAGCGTCCTCGACAGCAACGCTATGCCATTCACGTTGGAAAGCTTGCCTTGATCGGTCGCCATTCCCAGCGTCGTGTAGCGCTTTGTGTGCTCCACGCTTTCGTAGCCCTCACGAACAGCGACCTCGATGTCAGAAACCTTGACGTCATTCTGAAAGTCCACCCAAGCTTTGGAGCGACCGGCTTTGGTCAACCCATTCGGCACAAGCCAAGCTGCCATTGGTGCCTGCTCCGCAACGGCATCGACACGAATTGCACTAAGCATCGGGCGTCTCAGGCCGAGATCGCCGATCAAGGCGAGCGCAGCTGTCTCCGCGTCTTGGATCGCATCTATTGCGTTCAGCTCTCCCGCTGCAGACCCTGCCGGATAGACCAATCGAAGTCCTTGCGAATTAATCGGTGGATTGCCGCGGTCAGGGCGCATTATCGCCAATCGCTCATCCCAGCGGACCTTGCCTCCGCAATGCGACCAAAGATGTACGGATGGAGACCAGCCACCGGACATCGCGACTATGTCACACTCGATTTCATCCGATGTCGCCCCCTCACCGGCGCTGGAGCACACTCTCACTCCCCTTACAGTCCTCCGGCCGACAACCGACGCGATTCCCGCCGCACATTCGACGCGAATTCCCAGATCCCGCGCGGTGTTCGCGAGCTCCCCTTCAGAATGGGGTCTCAAATCCAGTATTGCCGGAACGCTCAGCCCAGCTTCAATAAGAACAGTGGCCGTGCGGTACGCGTCGTCGTTGGCTGTCAGAATTACTGTTCGGTCGCCCGGAGACACGCCGTAGTTCACTACGTAGTCACGCACCGCGGATGAGAGCATCACTCCGGGAACGTCGTTTCCGCCGAAACAAAGCGGTCTCTCGATTGCACCCGTTGCCATGATGATTTTTTTGGCCCGAATTCGCCACATCCTGTGGCGGGGGGCCTTGGTCAGGCCCTGGTCGGCGGCACGCTCCAGAGCGAGAACGTAGCCATGATCATAGACACCTGTAGCGGTGGTCCGGAGACGCAACTGAACGTGTTCCAATTCCGCGAGATCTTCGATTGTCTCCTCAACCCATTCATCGGATTTTCGGCCATCGACCCGAGCCGTATCCACGTATGACCGTCCCCCCCAGTAACGAGATTGTTCCACAACCAGAGTCCGGACGCCAGTTGCGGCGGCCAATCTTGCCGCCGCCAGCCCGGACAAGCCGCCGCCTACAATGAGGATGTCCACATGCGCGTAGAAGTGCTCGTAGGTATCGGGGTCCCGCTCCTTCGGAGCGGGTCCAAGTCCAGCCGCTCTTCGTATCAAGGGTTCAAAAAAGCGTTCCCAAGCAGCTCGTGGCTGCATGAACGTCTTGTAGTAGAACCCGGCCGGCAGAAGCTTCGACACAATATCCGAAGCGGCACCCAAATCGAATTCCAAGCTAGGCCAATGGTTCTGGCTTTGTGCGGCGAGACCATCAAACAAGTCTATTGAAGTGACTCTCTGGTTCGGTTCAAGAAACTCGCCGGCCCCCAAGGTCACTAATCCATTCGGCTCCTCCACTCCGCTTGCCATGATACCGCGCGGACGATGGTACTTGAACGACCGGCCTACAAGCTGCTGGCTGTTTGCAAGCAATGCTGACGCCAAGGTGTCACCTGCAAAGCCGCTCATCCGCCTGCCGTTGAAGGAGAAATCGAAAGCGGAGTCGCGATCAATCAGGTGCCCTCCTTTGGCAAGCCTAGCACTCATTGCGGAACTCTCCAACTGACGCCGCAGCTTTTCGATTCGGATTTGCTTGAAAAGCATGACACTGAACCTTGCAACAGACCCCGAGCGCCCGTGATTTCTTGACTTCGGGCCAACACGGGCTGTGCAGAGCGTTTCCGGTCATTTGCTGCCCTTCCATTCCGGCCGCCGCTTCAGGATTGCATTGAGAACCCATTTTGGCGGTTTCAAAGTCTGTGCTCTGTAGGTTCCAAACACTTCTTGGGTGACCGTGCAGCGAGCTGCGTGAAACCATTTCCCGCAACCGAAGGTATGGCACCATCGTTCAAAATGGACGCCCTTTGGGTTGCTCCGATTGAACATGTAATCTTCAAATTCAGTGTCAGACGAACCCGGACCACACCGTTTTATGTGCGCTTCTCCACCCGGCGTGAGTTCTGTCTCGTCTGCCTCGATCTTGCAGTACGGACAGGCAAGCCTAAGCATTAGGTGTCCCTCTGGGGCAGATTGTGCCCAAGCCAAGCCAGGTGGATATGACAGTCCAGCTGATTGAAGTTAAACACCGAAACTGCGGAGAACATCAGTGTGCCACTCCTGCTGCAACGCTCTCGTCGATGAACCGTCCCTCGGCAAATCGGTCCAGGCCGAATGGCGCTGCCAGTCTTCCCGGCGCATCTTTGGCAATCAATTCAGCCATTGCCCATCCTGAGCCTGGAATTGCCTTGAATCCTCCCGTTCCCCATCCACAGTTCAGGAAAATTCCTTCCACCGGTGTCTTCGAAATTATTGGCGATCGATCCCCTGTCATGTCCACAATTCCTCCCCATTGCCGAAGCATTCGCAACCGGGACAGCACCGGAAAGGTTTCGACGAGTGCCCGAACCGTGCTCTCGATGTGCAGGAACGAGCCTCGCTGCGAATAGTTGTTGTAACCGTCGGCCCCGCCTCCTATCACCATTTCCCCCTTGTCGGACTGGCTAATGTACCCGTGCACGGTGTTTGCCATGACCACGACGTCAAGACAGGGCTTGATGGGTTCAGAAACCAATGCCTGAAGAGCGATTGACTCTATAGGCAAGCGGAATCCCGCCATTTCCGCGAGCAAGCCCGAATGTCCGGCCACGACAATTCCAAGTTTCTTGCAGTTGATGCTTCCCTTGGACGTTTCAACACCCGTAACTCCGTTCCTGTCGCGACGAATCCCAGTCACCTCGCACTTCTGGACCACGTGCATGCCCAAGCTTGAGCACGCGCGAGCATACCCCCAAGCGACTGCATCATGCCTCGCCGTGCCGCCCCGCGGCTGCCACAAGGCCCCCAGAACTGGATACCGCGGGCCTTCTATTGAGATGATCGGGCAAAGTTTCTTGACTCGTTCCGGCGATATGTATTCCGTTTTCACCCCCTGGATGGCATTGGCATTGCTGATCCGCATGTAGCCGCGGGCCTCATGATGGGTTTGGGCGAGCATCATCACCCCTCTTGGACTGAACATGACGTTAAAGTTCAGTTCTTGGCTCAATGATTCGTACAGGGTCCTCGCCTTCTCGTAAATTGCCGCGGAGTCGTCGCAAAGATAGTTGGAACGAATGATGGTCGTATTGCGACCCGTATTACCTCCGCCGAGCCAGCCTTTTTCCAATATTGCGACGTTGCGAATCCCATGATTTCGGCCCAGATAGTATGCTGTCGCCAATCCATGTCCCCCGGCACCTACAATCACGACATCGTAACAGTCTTTCGGAGACGGCGATTGCCACGCTCGCTCCCACCCGGAATGATAGCGAAACGCTTCCCTTGCTAGCGCGAAAGCTGAATATCTCTTCATGTTTGGCAACTCGGCGACGCACCAACGGTGGACAAGAATTGCAGCTTGCCCGTGAACCCATTGGGAAATGTGCAATGCAAATGTTTGTTGACGTATACAATAGTGTTCTGGGACAATCCACATGATCGCAAGCGCCATCGAATTTCAAATCGCGTGCGTTGCGGCTAAGTCTAAGGAAATTGAAGATTCTGTTGAGGGGCAAGAATGCAGGTTGAATTCTGGCTGGTTCAGCTGGCAGTTTCCGTTCCCATTGCTGTTGTCCTGGCCTTGACGCTTGCGAGGGCGAAACCAAGCGAACGCTTTTCCCGTGAAGCGGAGATAGATTTTCTTGCCGGTCAAATCAGGAAAACATACAGCGATGTGTCCAGCGGACTTCTGGACGAACGAGATGCCGAAAACGCCAGGATCGAGATCTCGCGGCGCTTGTTGAAGGTGGGACGGGAAAATGCATCGGCAACGCGAGAGTCTCGGCCTCCAAAGGCCGCCACCGCTCTTCTGGCAATTCTAGTTGGATTAGTCCTTGTTCCCGGTGCTATCTACCTCCACTGGCTTGCGGGGGCACCAGGCATTCCCGACATGCCACTCAAAGCAAGGCTCGCAAATGCTGAGGCAGCACGAGTGAATCGGCTGACCCAAGCCAACTTTCTCGTCGAGAACAGCCTGAACGAACCCGATGTCTCGGACTTCAATCCGAGCTATCTTGAATTGATCAACCGATTGCGAGCAGCTGTGGTCGAAAACCCAGGGAACGCAAGGGGACTTGAGCTTCTGGTTCAGCATGAGTCTGCTCTGGGCAGGTATTCATCAGCGGCCGACGCGCAGGCCCAAATCATCAACCTAAAAGATGCACTTGCTAGCGCCGACGATTACGCCAGTCTCGCCGAACTTCTAGTTTACGCGGCTGGTGGATATGTGTCGCCGGAGGCCGAAGACCTTTTCGCGCACGCAATCTCCATTGATTCGCTAAATGCTACAGCCTTGTATTACACAGGATTGATGTACGCGCAGACAGGCCGGCCTGACCGAGCTTTTCACATCTGGTATGAAATACTTGAATCCGACTCTGCTGATGCCAATCCAGAACTGGTCAAGAGAATCCAAAACCAGATTGCTGCGGTCGCTCAGCTTGCCGGACTTGATTTTCTTCCACCGCTCACGGAGTTCGCAGAACCTGATGCGGCGACACTGACCGACGACGAGCAGGCAATTCTCGCCTTGGGCATGGTTAATGGATTGGAGGAACGGTTGCACAACGGCGATGGCCCAGCGGCGGAGTGGGCGCTCCTGATCAAGTCACTAGGTGTGCTGGGAGAGTTTGGCCGCGCCAGAGATGCATGGACGAAAGCAAAAAAGCTGTTCAGTGACAATATAGAAGCGCTTCGTCTCATCGAAATCGAGGCAAGAATTGCCGGAATCCATGAATGAGCCGGATATTTAGCGATTTTGCGGTTTTTGGCAAGCAGCTTGAGCCGTGCCGAGCATTGTTAGGGCTGGACCTTGGAACCAAGACAATCGGGATTGCGGTTTCGGACACAAGCCGGGTCGTTGCCTCGCCACTCATTACAATTGAACGAGGGAAGTTTCGAAATGATGCAACCCGCATAATAGATATCGCGAATGGCCGAAATGCTTGTGGTGTGATAATTGGGTTGCCACGTAACATGAATGGGACAGAAGGGCCGCGTTGCCAAGCCAGCAGGGTGTTTGCGCGTGAGTTTGCCAACTTGACGAGATTGCCAATTTCGTTTTGGGATGAGCGTCTGTCCACTCGGGCGGCGGAACTATCGCTTGTTGAAGTGGGAGAATCGAGGCGGCGAAGAAAAAAGGTGATAGACCGGGTGGCTGCGTCGATCATTCTGCAGAATGCGCTGGACTTTCTGGCGGAGGAAGGGTGCAGAGTTGACCGATAGCAACTGGAAGCGGATAGAGCCGGATAGCCCGTGCCAGCAAGTCTGCATCATCCACCCGGTGGCTGGACTCTGTGTCGGATGCCACAGAACAGCCGAAGAGGTGCGCAATTGGGTGGTATACGACGCAGATGAAAGAAAGAGGCTTCTTGCAGAGCTTCCGCAACGAGTGCATCTGCTTCGTGTCAGACGCGGTGGAAGAAGCCGCAATCGGAAAAGAAAATTCGGCGACCGTTGATAGGCTTTACCCAATGCCGAATTCGATATGCATCGCGATTTCCGAATTAAGGCGGCGGAATTTTTCCGTTGTTTGGTACATCGGCGAGTGAAGAGATTCCGTTATACGCGAACCGTCGCTAATTTTTTCGGTTGAAGGCCTTGTCGATCCGTTGAAGACTGTCAGCGATAGACTTTGCCGAAGCTTCATTATCGGGACAGTCGCACGGGTATCTACTAGGCCAGCGGCCAATTTACAAACGCCCGCAAGCACCCGATGCGTATCATGCCGCCACTCGACGAGTGGCTATGAAACTATGCACGTTTGTCCGTATCAGTTCTTGGCCGCGGATTTTGATTTGCAAGGAACTTTCTTCAAAGAATTCAAGTTTAGAATGCGACGTCAACAACTTGCGTCATTGCTTTCTCGACGGCTGCCACCCCCTCTTTTCTCAATCGCTCATTGTCGGAGAGTGCCCTCCTCCACAGCTTTGCGCCGGGAACACCCGCAAAAATACCTAACATGTGCCGTGTGATTTGGTGGAGTTTCCCTCCGGTTGACAAGTGATCATCCATATACGGAAGCATCTCCATCACAACTTCTTTGCGGGTTCGGATTCGTGAATCACCAAAGATTCGACGGTCTGCATCCAACAACAGCTGCGACGGCATCTGGTAGGCAAACCTCCCGACCATTACGCCATCCAAGCCTTGATCGAGAAAACCCTCCGCCATCTCAATACTCGTGATACCGCCATTCAAACAAACTTGCACATTTGGATAACAAGACTTCATTTTCAGAACCAAAGCATAATCCAAGGGCGGAACATTTCGGTTTTGCTTCGGATTCAATCCAGCCAGCCATGCTTTTCTTGCATGAACGGCAATTCGCCGCACTCCCGCTTCGCTCACTGCTTCAATGAATTTGCCAAGCATCTGCTCGGCGTCGCAATCGTCAACACCGATGCGGCATTTCACTGTCACGTCCATGCCCCCGGTGGCATCAAGCATTGCTCGGACGCAGTCAGCGACATGATCGGGTCGTGCCATTAAGATTACGCCAAAACAACTGTCTTTGACTCGATCAGACGGGCAGCCGACATTGAAATTGATTTCATCGTATCCGAAGTCAATCGCGACCCTCGCAGCATCTGCAAGCTCGGCTGGGTCCGAGCCGCCCAGTTGGAGCGCAACGGGATGTTCCTCCGAACTGTAACTAAGCAACCTCGCCGTGTCTCCCCGCACTACGGCAGGAGCGGCGATCATTTCTGTGTGAAGCAGGCATCTCTGAGACATCAGGCGATGCAAGAAGCGGCAATGCCTGTCCGTCCAATCCATCATCGGCGCGACCGAGTAACGATATGCAGGTATAAGTGACATTCAGTTTAAACTGCCTAGCGAAAGCCCAAGATGGAGACAACGAAAGAGAATTTCTTTTGCGTTAATGAACCGCGTTCCATAGCATCGATTAGGTCAAGCGGCGCCAAGTGTTAAATGGGATTGGCCTTATGCGTTGATTGGCGCCTGTATCAAGATTCTGCATCGACATCCCCATCCAGTTACACCAGCCAAAAGATGATAGAGTTCCCTCGCCGATTCAAATTCGCGCGCACACTCGCCTTGTATGTGCCTTGAATGCGTCTTCGGAAGCTGCAATGAGAGTCCCTGCAATCCTCCTTCCATGGTGTTCGCTACTTCAAAACAAGACCGTTGCGAAATGCTCTCGTCCAATCATGGACATACATAGTCTCAGGTTCTACAAGTTGTCCTGATGCAATCAAGAAAGGGCCGAATGAAATTCTTCTGTCATTGGTTGTCGAGTGGGCACTCTTGGACTATGCGCTTCGCAAGATAGACGCCCCGATGGACGACTAGCAGTGTATGTCGCGGGTTCTCGACCCTGTGCGCTCGCGCTTGAGCAGGTCCTGAAAGTATGCCTTGACTTCTTGCTGTTCTGCGGCGGTCCAGGGCTTGACAAGGCTTTCTGCCGGAGGTCAATCGCCAGATGCACAAACGTAGCCTGAAGGGTGGGCGCGTGTCGCCAGTGGTTGTCAACGCGACAGTCGTGGGGAGTGCGGCGTGTTCGCGTCACCAAGTCAAGATTGTCGTCGAGGGTCGGCGTCTGCCACGTACCCGCCGGTGTCGAGGCATTGGGGTTTGAAACCTCAATGCCAGACGTCAACCGGCTTTCGCAACGGTTTTGAAATTCATATGCGCACCCACAATAATGAATTCGGCCACAACATGTCGGTAAAGATGTGGTATGTCGAAGAATTGCACGACCGTACCGTTTCGAGACACGATATGGTTCACCTTTCCTTAAATACACTCGACGGTAGCACTCAGGTCACCGGCTTTGCGGACAGGGGATTTCCGGTTCTGCAACCCTATGTCGCAACGGTCTCACTAGATGCGAATTTGCGACAGCAAATCATTCAAATGCAGGACAATTCAAGCGAAGCTGGAATCGCTGCCGAAGCAATAGCGGTCGCGGTACTTTCCGAACTTATGAATGTGGAAATGACGGTCGCCAAAGGGGACAGAGCGGATTCGGAGCAGACAGGAATACTGGAAGAGTTCCAAGAATTTCTCGTGGCTTCAAGATCAGGTCAGGACACGCCTTTTCCGGCTGTCCCTGAAGCTCGTCCGATGACCCTTGGACTTTCCAGATCCGTCGCAAATGCGGGTTTGGAAATGGGAATTTTTCGAAAATCCGCTAAGGTCGGAACCATCAGCAATAATCTACTGATTCGGCTCAACAACGAAATTTCCGGATTTCAAGCGGTCGTCGACATGCAGGCCGACCGGGAGGAACACGGAATCCAATTGCCAGCGGGCTTCGACAAATTGTGCATTGAGTCCGCCAAGCGTGCGCTTAAAGCAGTCCGCTTTCCACTGGCATCGACAATTTGCGCATACGGTGATGCCACACATCCCGGGCACTCCAAGCGCATACAGGCTGCGGATGCCTATCCGTTGTTTGCCGAATATTTTGTTCAGAATCCAGACCTTCTGGAAACAATCGATAACAGTGGACAATTGCGCCCGTTGCTAACCGCTCGAACCAAGCTGGGTCCTGGAAAACTGCGAAGATTAGGAAAACTTGAAACCCCGCCACCCTCCGAGCGGCTATTCGAATTTGGTGAAACCGTGCGCGGTGAAAACCAAGTCGGCGTGAACCGCAATCGATCCCGTTCTATCCGCGGAGATATGCAATTGAGCACGGCACTGGACCTGCTTTGCTCGCTCGCCACAAACTGGGTTCCGGACACAGAACGAGAATGGACAAGTCTTGCAGACATTGCTTCAGCTTGTGCACTTCCGCTCAAAAGCGCTTTTGGCATGCCCGTGCAGGAGGTGCTTGCGACATCGAAAGGAAACTGGTCCGAGTTCAAGAAAACCCTCGCGGTTGCAGCACAAATTCCGGAAAGTGAATTCGATCGACGCCAGATGGCGCTTTGCACGATCGATGCCCTGGATGCAGTTGATGAATTTAGCCAGACCGTAGTCCTTCCACTGGTCCTTCGCTCCATCATCGATGCCGGAGAGCGCACTCCTTACCCCAACCACGAGGACTTTGAGGAGGCGCGACAACTGTCCTTCATGTTCTTGACCAGAAAAACAAAAAACGTTGCTGGGGCGCTTTTTTCGCTGACTCGCAGATGGATTTCGAGAATTCCAGCTTTGATTGAGGCAGAGGAACGAACTGGCGCAGACCTTGCCGGTGTGACCGCTGACAACTCTCGCCGCGCGAACGAATGGCCAGCACTCGCAGACGACTTCAATGCATCGAACGAACTAGTCGTTCAAAATTTGATTTCCGCAGAGCAACTAAAGGAGGAGTCTTTCCGACTGAAACACTGTGTCGGGCGCTTATATCTTCGCAAGGCCAAGCAAGGCAGATGCCATATCTTCTCGGTAAGGGACAGAAATCGCCCATTAAGCTACTCGACAATAGAACTTTCACCGCCCGATACTTGCGTTGAACAGCTGGCACGATCGGAGATTGATATCATCCAACATAAGGGAGAATCAAACCGAAGACCGAGCGAGAATGCTCAGGCCGCTTGCGCGGAATGGCTCAAGGAAATCCGAACTGGTCATCTGAAGCTCAACCTCAAGGAAGTCCTCGACTGGCGCGCGACTGTCAAGAGTCGCGAGGCCTTGAGCGAATCGTCAGGTCGGGGCGAAAGTAGCGACACCGCATGGGACAATGCTCTCGGCACTCAGTGGAGAGACGCCGCAGTTCAGTCCGCAACATGGGTAGAATGGCGTGAGCATATTCTCGGAAGGTCTTGCGGGCGGGTGCAGACTCCTGAGGTGATTTATCGGCTTGATGAAGCGCAAGACTTTCTTTTCAGGTTGAATCCGCAAGCCGGAGCAGCCGCTTTCGAGAGGCCGATCAACCCGCAATCTGAAGTGCCGACGTAAGGCAAGTTTGAAATCGGAGGTTTCGTCCCACACTATCCATGCAAATTGCGGATTGAACAAGGTTTCATCAAGAAACTCGAATACTGTCAGGCAAGGTTCGAATCCACGATGCTTGCCATCGCCATTGCCTCTTCCATTTTAAGACTGTTGCAAAAGCAGACGTTTTTCTCTGAATTTCGCCGTCCAGAGCCGGTTGCGCGTCTGGGCGGTCGCCAATCGGTGGCTGCAACGCCTTTCGGACGCGGTTTTGGCCCCAAAGGCACGATGTCAGACCCCGATGCGGCGCATCGGGCAGATTCGGGATAGGGATAGGGGATGTCCCCGGGTTGCCCGGAACATGATCCCCGCCTCGGCAACGCAGGCGCGATTGGCGGTGCTCGACAACCCCTTGTCAGCGATTACCCTTCGCACCGTGCAGTCAGTCACCTTGGTCGGGAAGTGCGGTGCCTCCCCCTCGCCGCTCTCCACAATGATCGCATCGACAACCACCACCGGCGCGTTCCCGACCTTCAGGCCGCGCGCGGTCCTGCAGCTGGCGGCTGCCCTCCGTGAGAAGCACCGCGTCAAGACTGTGTAGCGCAGGCAACCGGCGAACCCGGCAGATCGTCGTGCTGCCGGGTTTCACGTGCTCGTCCACCACCGTCATGAAGAAATCCATCGGTCTCTCCCTCAATTGAACATCAGGACAAACGCTTGCAGCCCCTTCGGCGCGATATGTCAATGGCCAGAGGAGTGCGCTTCGCAACAGTCTTGTTTTGCCAGTCATATTGAGTTTTGCGCTAAATTCCCAAATTTCTGGTAGTGTCTCAATTTGAAAGGCTCAATTCTTGAATTGTGGGCATTGTGGTGTTTGCCGTGCCTGATTTGCCTTGGGGGGGGGAGACGGATGGAGCATGAGCGGTTTCGGAACCGGGCGGCGCATGCCGGTGAGGTGACGGCTGCGCAGAGCGGGCAAATGGCGACGGTGTTGTCGGACCCGCCGGAAGGAGAGGACGTGCTGACAGCGCTCGGGCTGGACTTCGATGCTCCGCTTGCCGCAGGCGGGACAATCCGCTAGGCAGCCGAGCGCTGCGGGATTGCGCTGAGCACGGCGTATCGCTGGCGCCGCCGCTTTCGGACCGCGGCGCGCCAGGCGCCGGACTCGTCTGGCCAGGACCTTCGTTCGCGATAGCCGGAAGGGGAAGCCTCACCGCAGACAACGTGAAGGATGTGCCGGGTCCGAGGAGCGATGCACATCCAGACGGTCGGTGGCCGCCACAGCCAGATCAAGAGTTTCCTGCGTCGCTTCTGCGGTCTCGCCACCAAGCGTCCCGGCCGCTGTCCGAGGCAGTTCCACCTTGTCGGGCTCCGCGACCAGCCATCGCCGAGAGCCTGTCTAGTGGCAGCAATGAACAGCCCTGCAGGCAATTTGAAAATTGAGCCATTTGAAGCAATCGGAGGCGCAATGCCGTTTTCGGTCCGCCCTGCTTCCCATCGCCCCGGCTAGGGGATCAGGGCGATGCAATGGGCAGGCCGGTTTCCTGCTGCAATCGAATTGACACCCGGTGAAATTGACTTGGGACGCTACCAATCAAGCCGCTTACTTGCAATGCCATTTGGATTGCTTAATAATGTTCTGTCGCCTTCATTTCCGTGTACACGCCGCATGGACTTCAAGTGCGGGCATTGCAAATGCCATATTACACGGATCGGAAGACTTAATGCCCAAGATTTGTTGGACGGAGTCGCACGCGGTTTCGGGCCTGTGGGTGATGCCACGATTATCGCGGGCTCCTGCCCTGATGGCTATCGCGGTTGCTTTTGCATCTGTAGGTCAAGCGGGATTTGCACAAACAGCAAGCGTATGCCCGACGATTGATACCGCCACTCCGGACTTCAGCCCCTCCGCCATTCACTCAGAAGAAATCTCCGGCGGCATTAGGCTTAAAGATTACGAACCCGACATCAACATTCGCTTTAAAACGCCGATCTCGGTTTCATGCGAGAATTCCGACGGAATTCACATTTCCTACTCTAACACCGCAACCGCGCGGAAAAACAGGCAGACCAAAATAGATGTCCGAGACGTCACCCTAAATTCTACCACGGAATTTGAATTGGGTGCAATAAACGTAAGCGTGCCAGGCAACTTGATTATAAAATCGGACGGGAAGATTTCCACCACTGGCGACTATATGCACGGGGTCTTGGCGAAGCTTTACGGTGGGCCAAACGACAAATCTGAAAACAACGGGATGCAAATTGAGGTCAACGACCTTACCACGGACGGAGATAACGCATACGGAATATTGACTCACAGCCATGATGCCCAAAACCGCAAGCATTCTGTCATCATCAACGGTATTGTCTCGACAGACGGCAATGGGTCTCACGGTGTTGCATCGTCAGGAAGATTTGCCAACGTTCGCGTTAAAGTGAACAAAGCCGGATCGATAACCATTGTTGATCCCGGACCGTCTGAATCCAAGGCGATATACATTTTGAACTCGCAAACCGACATGATCGCCAAGGCACAAATCAGAAATGCTGGAAAAATCGACGGCCGGATTTATGCCGAAGCGTGTAGCGAAGGGCCGATGCTTGTCAATCGTGGGTCGGTATATTCAATGAATTCCGAAAGCTCCGAAAGCAATGACAAAGCGATAGAATTGATCAAGAGCACGAGTTCCGCGGCTGGTCCTTGTAATACCACCGCGGGAAAGGGAACCTTCTCCAACAAAGATGGCGGCATTTTCTCACCGGGCGGACCAAATAAAATTGCAGAGGCAACCGTGAGGGGCAACTTCGAGCAACAGGACGATGCCACCATTCAAGTCGATGTAGACTGGAGAAAAGCGACCGCTGACCGAATCGTCATTGAAGGATCAACCGAACTCGCTGGTCAAATCGACATATTGGAAATGTCTTCGCCGCTTTTGGGCAAAAGCGGTTCCAAAGTTGAAGTCATCCATGGAAAAACCGGATTGTCGATAAAGAACCCGCTGGAGATACTTGGCGTCACCGACCGGATTCTGATCAACTACCGCACTCAAAAGAGGACCGTCGAGGATAAACCTGAAGAGTTTCTCGACATCATTGCCTCGTATGACCTTCAGCATCCAGACTTGAACCAGAATCAGATCAACGTTCTCACCGAGTTGCACCGCTCGCGGAACGACAAACATTTCGAGGATGTAATTGTGGAACTAGGTCGGGAGACTGAAATTGAAAGCTTGCGCTACGACCTCGACAGCTTCGGAAACGAAATCGCTGGAACGGTTCTTCAGACATCCGCTCTGGCCAATCTCGATTTTGCCTCGTCCCTACAGGACTGTGGCCGAGTGCCTGGCTCCAGCTTCATCGGAGACGCAAATGAGTCTTCGGGCAAGTGCATTTGGGTTGCACCTGAGTTGCAGCGTCACATTCGCCGTCGCACTTTTCCGCAACGCGGATACTCTGACAATTCAGTGAGTTTTGCAACTGGCGCAACGCTCTTTCCTGAAGATCTAGGTGTTCGATTCGATTTAGCAGTTGGCTTCGATGATGACCGGACGGCGATGCAAGACTTCGCGTTCGCCGATGGGCACAGATGGCACCTGGCTTCGGGAGTTGGCGCAGAAATTGGTGCAATCGACCTGTCGCTTGTCGCAAGTGCAAGCAAGTCAAATCACAAAATTCGTCGCCGACTTCCAGACTTGGCGGGAAACACGCAAGCAACCGGCACTCAGAAGACAAGAACCGTTGGCGCATTGGCCACGATTTCCGGGGACATCGAGCTCGGTGGCTGGTCTGTCTCACCATCGCTGGAAGCAGGCGTGTTGAGAATTAATGGGAGCGCTTACTCGGAATCAGGTGACCCGAAGCTATCTCTCGATGTTGACGCCGTCGAGAAAACCGTTTCCTTTCTCCGTCCGGCCCTAGCGGTGAAGATAGCGAAAACAACACTGGCAGACTTGAACGTCGCCCCTCAGTTGGGATTTTCGGTCACGCACTCGAACAACCGCTACTTTACAATCAATAACCGGTTCAAGGGAGGTCTTGGGTCATTTGGAAGCACTACCAGTCTTTTGGGCTCCGAATTCGGTGTTTCGGTTGGGGCGAATATCCACTCGGAATCGCAGAAATTTTTCGGTCACGCCGGGCTGAGCATCTCGTTCGCGCACGCGGGGGTTTCGAGCTTGAAAGTCGGTGGCGGCTCATTCATGTTCCTGTTTTAACAAGCTAGTGTTAAGCAAAACACTCGGGTGCACCGCAGAAGAAGACAGCAGGCTCGGCAAAATTAAAGGGGGCAAGCGACAGGGCATGCAGGCATTGCGGCATCAGTTGCACCACTGACGCAATGCCCTGCCGAACTCTCTAAACAACGCCCATGAAACTGGGTCTTCCGATGCGTGGTACTCAGGGTGCCACTGAACTCCCAAGGCAAAACCCTCAGCTCCATCGACTCTAATTGCTTCCTCAGTGCCGTCCGGGGCTCTGCCTTCAACAACGATTCGGTCGCCCTTCCTTTTGATTCCTTGACCGTGGAGCGAGTTGACCATGACCTTTTCGGACTCGAATATTTGAGCGAACACGCTGCCTGGTTGCAGCAAAACCGTATGCCGAAGGGCAAATTTCTCGTCGAGAGTTCCATCGGGTGGCATGCGATGGTTCATGCGCTCCGGCAGGTCCCGTATCTCGGGATGAAGAGTGCCGCCAAACGCCACGTTCAATTCCTGAAATCCGCGGCAAAGCGCGAGAATCGGCTGACCTCGCGCAACGCATGCGCGAATCAATGGTAGCGTGACCCGGTCGCGGTCCCGATCAAAGAAGCCGTGTGAATCGGTGACAGGTTCACCGTATTCTTCCGGATGGACATTCGGGCGTCCGCCAGTGAACAGGAAGCCGTCGCAGGCATCCATCAATTCTTCAATCGCAACCAACTCAGGGTTGGACGGAATCATGAGCGGCAAGGCTTGAGCCACCTTCGAGATGGCTTCACTATTCATGGTGCCGGTCGCATGAACCGGGTAGCTTCTATCAATGAGGTAAAAATTTCCGGAAATTCCCACGATTGGGCGCGCCATGATAAATCCCGTCGATCTGTCTGCAGAATCCTAGATCAAAATATTGGCATGTCAAACTGGAAATCGTGCATGCCATAAGCTGGCTACCCCGTCTGTTGATTACAGCGCGACTCGCAAACTCTGGTATTGGCAGGTTTGAGCAACATAAATAAAAGCTTGGAAAACCGGAAGCGTGAAACACATGGAAAATTTGCATACCCGGGCACCAGACCCGAAGATCTATAGCGGCGCAAAAGGTGACTGGGAGGCGGTCATCGGGATCGAAGTGCATGCGCAAGTGTCTTCAAATTCAAAGCTCTTTTCGTGCGCGTCAACAGAATTCGGCGCTGCCCCTAATTCCAACGTTGATTTCGTGGATTCGGCCATGCCCGGAATGCTTCCAGTCGTGAATGAATACTGCGTGGAGCAGGCAATAAGAACGGGCTTGGGGCTGAAAGCCAAGATAAATCTTCGTTCTGAGTTCGACAGAAAAAACTACTTCTACCCAGACCTGCCGCAGGGGTATCAAATCTCCCAACTCTACCACCCAATTGTCGGCAAAGGCGAAGTCACAGTCGACATTGAACCGGGCTTCGCACGAAGGGTTCGAATCGACCACCTTCACCTTGAGCAAGATGCTGGCAAGTCACTGCACGATATAGACCCAGACCTGTCATTTGTGGATCTTAATCGCACCGGCATCGCGTTGATGGAAATAGTTTCCTACCCGGACATCCACGGACCGGAGGAGGCAGCCGCATACATTCTAAAACTTCGCCAAATCATGCGCTATTTGGGAACATGCGACGGCAACATGCAGGATGGAAACCTGCGAGCAGACGTCAACGTCTCAGTTCGCCCTTTGGGAAGCGATGAGTTCGGAATTCGATGCGAAATCAAGAACATGAACTCGACCCGATTCATTCAGCAAGCGATCGATCACGAGGCTCGCCGCCAGATTGCCGTCTTGGAAGATAGAGGAGAAATCAACCAGGAAACTCGCCTCTACGACTCTAGCTCAGGCAAGACTCGCTCAATGCGGTCGAAAGAGGAAGCGCATGACTATCGCTATTTCCCCTGCCCCGACCTGCTTCCTCTTGAAATAAGCCAAGAATGGGTGGATTCAATCGCTTCAACAATCCCGGAACTGCCGGACGAAAAAAAGCGGCGGTTCGTGACGCAGTACGAAGTGACCGATTATGATGCAGGCGTCCTAACTTCGCAAAGGGAAAGTGCCGACTATTTCGAACGCGTCGCAGATGGGCGGAATGGAAAGCAGGCGGCAAACTGGATTGTTAACGAGTTGTTTGGGCAATTGAACAAGGAAAATCTCGATATCTCGAAAAGTCCAGTTTCCGCCGCACAGCTTGGAGGCATCATCGATCTTGTCGCTTCCAGCGAGATATCGGGCAAAATCGCAAAAGAGTTGTTTGCAATCGTTTGGGCCGAAGGGGGAGACCCGGCTGAAATCGTCAAAGCGCGCAGGATGCGTCAAGTGAACGATTCAGGGGCGATCGAGACGGCTGTCGACGAAGCGTTCGCGAGCAATCCGGCTCAAGTTGAAAAAGCGAAGCAAAATCCAAAGGTAGCCGGCTTTTTCGTTGGGCAAGTTATGAAAGCAACCAAGGGAAAGGCAAACCCCAAAAGCGTCAACGAAATTGTCCGGCGCAAACTCAGCATTTGAGAATCGGTCACCATTCGTTCCAAGCGACTTCCAAGTCTGAGCACTTCAGCTTTCAGTTGCTAGCTGGACGAAATGTCCAGGGATAGTGCGTGAATTTTTTGCATGATTTTCGGCGATAGCGCCTTGTGCACTGACCGGTGTCGCTCGACCCGACTCAATCCGGCAAATTGGGCGGACGAAATCCTCACTTCAAAGTGCGTTTCCCCTCCCTCTCTCCACCCGGAATGGCCGCGATGGCTTTCGCTCACGTCGGAAACTTCCAAGATGGTCGGTCGGAATCGATTTGTCAGCACATCGATTATTTCTTCTCTTAAAGCCATTCCGTAAGGCACCAGTTGTTGTCGAGGATCTCGTAGACTTTCCCACAGCTTCATCGAAATTTGCACATCGGAAACATATGCATCATCTTGATTGGTTGCACAACTCTTCGGCTGAACCTGTTGACTGCATTCAAGCGGCTAGCGACTAGCACCGAAATACTGGAAGGGTTGCAGCTTGATTGGTAATCCACCAGACCTTCGGGCGATCTGGTGCACCGCTGAATTTTTCCGAAAGCTAACTGCAAATTCATGGTGCCGAAAGCAATTCAGGACATTCAGGTTCTCTGCCAGTCCAGATGCTGCATCCAAAGTTTTTGCGTGTTTCGGACAATACCCGTAAAATGCTTTCCCTGATTCGAGAGGATTCTGACAAACGATGGATTCAAAGCATCCATTCGAGTTCGACATTTCTGTATCGGCCGACAAGAAACGCAGAAAGCGGGGCCGAAGCAGCATGTCTGGCGCTGTCGAGACATCATCGCGAAATTGCGAGCATCCGAATTGCTCTAGGATGGGAAAATATCGGGCCCCGAAATCGCCAGACCACCTTGACGAATTCTACTGGTTCTGCCAAGAGCACGCGCGCAAGTATAACCTGAACTGGGATTTCTTCAAGAGCCAGCCCAAGGAGGAGGTGGAAAAAGCCCTCCTGTCCGATCGAGACAAAAGCGAACAGGATTTGGAAGAAGAATGGCAGGAGACACGGGAGCGCTGCGCGTGGTCAAGGCTGGGAATTGAAGATCCATATGAAATATTGGGCGACAAGGGCACTCGAAATCGCCACGGCGGACAAATTTCCGGTGCGCGGCTGACTCCCTCGGAGCGCCGCGCGCTTGATATTCTAGACGCCCGCGAAAATTGGAACCGAGCGACCATCCGAGCACAGTATCGCACACTGGTGAAGTACCTTCACCCGGACAAGAATGACGGGGACCGCACTGACGAAAACAGGCTGAAGGAAGTGGTTTGGGCTTGGGACCAAATCAAGGGCAGCAAGAACTTCCGGGATTGAGGCGCACGCGAGACAGGGCTTTCGCGGATAGCCTGAGTCACAATTGAAGCTGATGCTGTTTCCGTTTCTCGGTGACTGAATGCACAGCATTAAAATTCCTCCAGACGCATCTGGCACTGAGATGCATGAATCATGAATGTCGCAGGGTTCGGTGCTCTGGGCGTCAGCGCGGTTTCAGCAAGGCAACGATGGGCAATTCTCAATCTTGAATCCCAAAGTTTTTTGCTTCACTAAATGACGGTTCCGAGTCGGGGACTGACTCATCACAATAGCGAGGGCTTGAATGGATTATTCGGAACCGTCCACGACCGCTGAACCGAACATTCGGGTGTCGGTTCGCGAAGCCTTCGGCATCGATACCGGAATGGAAGTCATGGGATTCGCCGAGGCCAATGGCCGGGTCCCGACAGTCGACCGTACCTACAAGTTCGATCCCGCCACAACCCTCGCCATTCTCGCGGGATTCTCACATAATCGGCGGGTGTTGATCCAAGGATATCACGGAACAGGAAAATCTACGCACATCGAGCAGGTTGCAGCACGCTTGAACTGGCCCTGCGTTCGAGTCAACCTAGACAGCCACATATCTCGCATTGACCTTATCGGCAAGGACACGATCAAGCTTCGAGATGGAAAACAGGTTACGGAATTCCAGGAAGGCATTTTGCCTTGGTCGCTACGCAACTGCGTGGCCCTCGTATTCGACGAGTACGACGCCGGACGAGCCGACGTCATGTTCGTAATTCAACGGGTGCTGGAAGCCGAAGGCAGACTGACGCTGCTCGACCAGAACGAGATCATTGTTCCGCACAAATATTTTCGCGTGTTCGCGACGACGAACACCATTGGCCTAGGTGACACCACAGGCCTTTATCATGGCACGCAACAGATCAACCAAGGTCAAATGGACCGTTGGTCGCTTGTTGCGACGCTGAACTACCTTTCACTCGGCGTAGAAACGCAAATCGTCCTTTCCAAGGTTCCTAACTACAACACCGAAAGCGGGAGAAAGAAAATCAAGAGAATGGTTACCGTGGCCGACCTGACCCGGTCAGCGTTCATGAATGGCGATCTTTCCACGGTAATGAGCCCACGTACGGTTATCAACTGGGCACAGAATGCGGAGATATTCCGGGATGTAGGATTCGCATTCAGGGTAAGCTTCCTGAACAAGTGCGACGAGTTAGAACGTGCGACCGTGGCCGAGTTTTATCAGCGTTGCTTCGACGAGGAACTGCCCGAAAGCGCAATGGCGTCAGTCGAGATGTGATTGCGCTGTGTACGGAAATGCACAAATATCTATAAAGGCGTTGTCCGCTCGCGTGCATTCCACGCGATTGCTTGTCGCATCCGAAACGCACGATGTCGCAAGTTGACCGAAACCAGATCGAGTCCTTCAAGAAGGCGCTGTCGGAGACCACTCGCTCGATTGCCGAGGACCGTGAGCTCGCCGTAAGGTTTTCGGCAGATCCTTCGGGAATTTCACGGGACACCATCAGCCTGCCCCACATCGGGTCCCGCGTCTCAAAGAGCAGTCTTTCCGTGTCGCGTGGCATAGCGGACGGCCTTGCGCTTCGCCGCAGGTACCACAATCCGGACACGCACATGAAGTATCTCCCGGAGGGTGAAACAGCCCGGAGCCTGTTCGAATCAATGGAATCGGCGCGTTGCGAGGCGGTCGGTGCGCGGGCGATGCCGGGAACAGCCACCAACATCGACGCGCGAATTGCGGATCAAGCGATCCGCAAGGGCTATAGCCAAATTTCGGATCAAAGCGAGGCGCCTCTTCCTGAAGCACTTGGCTACATGATCCGTCATCTTGCGACAGAACGCGAATTGCCGGAGTCGGCTGGGATTGTTCTTGATCTTCTGAAAAACCACATTGAATCCAAAGCGGGAAACACACTCGAGGGATTGGAGCGCGCGCTTGACAATCAAGCGAAATTCGCGAGGCTCGCCAGAAATGTCATAGCAGATCTCGGTTATGGAAATCAGCTAGGCGAAGATCCTGACGCCAGCGACGAAGACCCCGATGTAGATGACGAGGTAGAGCAAACCTCCGACGAGCATCCGGAAACTCAAGGGAGCGAAGACGACGATTCCTCCGAGAGTGACCTTGCCGAGGAACAGCTTCCGTTCGATTCCGACCCGAGCGCTCAGCAGTTGCCTGCCGATGACTCAGATGATGTTCAGATGTCAGAAGATCTGGACGCCCAAATCGACGAATCCTTGCCTGAGATCCAGTTGCGCCCGCATTCAGAAGCAGATCCCAGCTACCAAGTCTACACCGCGGAATTCGATGAGGAGGTTTGCGCCGAAGACTTGGCGGAGCCGCAAGAGCTCGAGCGGCTGAGAGCAAACCTCAACCAGCAGCTTGAGCCCTTCAAGGGTACGGCTAGCAGGCTTGCCAACAAACTCCAGCGCCGTCTTCTCGCGCAGCAAAACAAATACTGGGAATTCAATCAAGAAGAGGGACTTCTCGATTCAGGACGGCTCGCGCGAATCGTGGCGACTCCTACCACTCCACTCTCTTTCAAGGTAGAAAAGAAGACACAGTTTCGGGACACCATCGTGACTCTTCTCCTGGACAATTCCGGCTCGATGCGCGGTCGGCCGATATCCATAGCCGCCATCAGCGCCGACATACTGGCCCGCACACTTGAGCGATGCCAGGTCAAGGTCGAGATCTTGGGCTTCACGACGCGTGCTTGGAAAGGGGGGAGAAGCCGGGAAGGTTGGATGGCGAAAGGTCGAGAGAAGGCCCCGGGGCGCCTCAACGATCTCCGGCACATTATCTACAAGAGTGCGGACTCCATGTGGCGGCGGGCGCGCAACAATCTGGGCTTGATGATGAAGGAAGGACTGCTCAAGGAAAACATTGACGGCGAGGCACTGGAATGGGCACATAAGAGGCTGATGACCCGGACGGAGGCACGCAAGATACTGATGGTTATCTCAGACGGCGCACCAGTGGACGACTCGACCCTCAGCGTTAATTCTGCTGCATACTTGGAACGGCATTTGCGCGATGTCATCGCGCTTATCGCGCGTCGCAACGCCGTGGAGCTAATAGCGATCGGGATCGGGCATGACGTCACTAACTATTATGAGCGGGCGGTGACCATTTCGGATATTGAACAGCTTGCCAGCGCCATGACAGAGCAACTTGCGGACCTCTTCGACACGGACAAGCGTGCGAGAACGCGCGGCTGGCAATGTCATAATGCCTGAACCAGCCACTGAGCGGAATTGCGAAAGCAAGGCGCTCGCTTAGCTTCGAAAAATGTCATCCAACCTCGAAAATCTCCAAAGTGAAATTTGCAACTCTGATCTCTCGGCCTTCATCGTCCGTCGAGCCGATGCATTTGGTGGAGAGAGCATTGCGCCTAGGGACGAACGGCTGCAATGGCTTACGGGATTCACGGGATCTGCCGGGCTTTGCATCGCAACTGCCTCAAAAGCGGCAATTTTTGTGGATGGGCGTTACCGGTCGCAGGTACGGCAAGAGGTGAAGCAGCTAGCGATTGAGATCAGGGATTCGCGTTCGGAGAAGATTTCCCAGTGGCTCAGAGAGACCCTGCCAAACGGCGGCTTGGTTGGTTATGATCCTTGGCTTCACAGTCAGCGAGACATCGAGAAACTCAAGTTTGAACTTGATCACACAAGTCTCCATCTTCAGTCATCCATCAATCTTGTCGACCGGATATGGGCAGACCAACCGGCCTCACCGTCTGGGCACATCTTTCTCCATGAAGTTGAATTCGCGGGTGAAACGCACCAGAGCAAGCGGTCTCGCATTTCCGAGCAGATTAGGGAGAAAGGTTGTTCCGCAACGGTCGTCGCGCTAGCGGACTGCGTCTGCTGGCTTCTGAACATTCGCGGATCCGATGCACCTCATGTTCCCGTCGTTCATGCAATCGCGATTCTGTGGGACGACAGCCGAGTTGACTTGTATGTCGATCAATCAACGTTCGAGACAAGCGAGAAACGACCGGCTCTCCTCACATTGGGTGAGGACGTTCGGGTACGAAAGTTCAATGACCTAAGCAGTGCACTATCGGAACTGAGCGGGAAAGTGTTGGTGGATCCCGCCACCTGCCCTGCTTGGATATTCCAAAGGCTCAAGAAATCGGGTGCGGACCTGCTCAGCGAGCGCGATCCATGCGTGCGTGCCAAGGCGGCGAAGAATCCACGTGAAATCGAATGCACGACCAACGCACATGTCAGGGATGGCGCAGCCATGTCAGAAGCGTTGGCTTGGTTGAGTGCCGGCGATGTAACCAACATTACAGAATTAGATGTTGTCAGGAAGATCGGCGAGGTTAGGGAGCGAACTGATTTGTTTCATGATCTGAGCTTTGACACCATTGCTGCCTCTGGACCCAACGGTGCGGTCATCCACTATCGCGCAACTCCGGAATCGAACCGGACGGTCGATCCAGAACGCCCCCTCCTGATTGATTCCGGTTCCCAATACCGGGACGGTACAACGGATGTTACCCGAACGATGTCGATTGCCGAGACGGACGACGACATCAAGAGATGTTACACGCTGGTACTGAAGGGACTGATCGCGATTTCAAGGGCGCAATGGCCTAACGGTCTGACAGGCCGCGATCTCGATCCAATTGCGCGGTATCCACTTTGGCTCGCGGGATTGGACTACGACCACGGAACAGGACATGGTGTGGGGCATTTTCTCAATGTGCACGAGGGTCCGCAGGCGATCGCCCGTCGTTGTGAGGAACCCCTTAGACTTGGCATGGTCGTATCGCTCGAGCCAGGGTACTATCGAGAGAACGAGTTTGGCATCCGCCTAGAGAATATTGTGGTTGTGGAACAAGCGCAAAATTCCATGCCAAGCACCCGAGCGATGCTTCGTTTTCGAACCCTGACGCTGGTTCCCTTTCAGAAGAAAATGATTCTGCAAGATACGCTAACGTCCGACGAGCGTTCTTGGCTCAATGAATACCACTCGGAGACGCTTGCCAAGGTCGCTCCACATTGCTCAAGCGTGGTAAAAAACTGGCTGGAGAAAGAGTGCGACCCTTTGTGACAATTCAGGACAACCTTAGGATGGGGTGCCGTCTACAAGGTTGGAAGCTCCTCTCCGACATCATTGACGGTTAATTCCATCTTCGCAAGACAAGCCGACGTCAGCTCCGCTTAACGAAAACGATCGAGATCGTGGATATCGGCGCACTGAAAACGGCTGCCGTAACTGCCCCCATCCCGGCAAGCGCGTAAAGCGTAATTGACCCCGACACGGCAGGAAATAAACCGGTCGCGAGGTGGCCGAAGACCAAACCCGTCAAGGTGCCGATCATCAAGGACGGTGAAAAACTCCACCGCCCATGCGCCCGCCAAGAACGACCGCGACAGCAACGCACTTCACGACTACAAGGGTTATCGTTGCACTCAGTGCCAAGCTCCCGGTCAATGCCGCTGACGTGGTCTCGTAGCCAACGCCGATCGCCTCGAGGGAAAACCAGCCAAGCCACCCAAGCAAACCCCGTCAATGCCAGTCCGCAACCAAACTGGCATTCCAACGCTTGTCTTGAACAAATGTTGTCAAATCGTCCGCTGCAAAAATCCCTTTCACGAACGAGGCCGCAACCAGGTCGTGTACTCATTGGTTTTGATCCAGAGGCGGATGCAGGCGAGGGCGATTGCGGCGAGGAAGTTTCTTGCGAGCTTGTGATCGCGGGTCGCGATGCCTCGGAAGTGCTTGAGCTGTTGAAGAAGCGTTCGACGAGATTGCGTTGACGGTAGAGGTGATGGGATACCGAGCGCCGCTCCCGGCGATCCCGTTGGGTCGGGATGTGGGGGCAAGAGCCATGGTCGGCAATGAGCTTGAGGATGGCGCGGGCGTCATAGCCGCGGTCGGCGACGGTGTCCCGGGCCGGCTCAAGGCCGTCGACGACGACATGGATTTTGGTGCTCAGCCCGCCTCGCGAGCGTCCGATGGCGTGATCCGGACCCCCTTTTTTCCGCCCGCGGCGTGCTGGTGGGCGCGCACCACCGAGGAGTCGAGGAAATGAAGAGATCCCGGCGAGCCCGTCGCCAGCGCCCCGAACAGGCGCTCCCACACCCCTTGCCTGGCCCAGCGGTTGTAGCGGTTGTATACTGTCGTATATGGCCCGTAGCATTCCGGAAGGTCGCGCCACGGCGTGCCGGTGCGCAGGATGTGAAAAATCCCGCTGATCACCCGCCGGTCGTCCACCCGCGGCACGCCCCGCGGCTTGTCAGGCGGCAACGGCGAGATGATCGCCCATTCCGCATCCGTCAGATCGTGCCGGCCTCGCATCCTCAAGCTCCCGCTGTTTGGAAGCTTGAATCGCATCAGCGCCGAAAAGAAAATCCCTTTTCCCTTTACGAGTACACGACCTAGGCCGAGAATCAGGAATGCCGGAAGTTCAATATAAAACGTCAAGATGTTTGGCCGAACAGCCTGTATTCAGACATGTTACCGAATCGAAGGCGATCGATCACTGTGCCAACCACTGCAACGATCAATATGGGTCCGATGCTGCGAACCGAGAAGTGCCGAAGAACAACATCGAGGGCAAAGACAGTTCCAGCTATCAGGGCATTAAAGGACGCAGATACTGCAGCCGCAACAGCACATCCCAACAAATTCCGGACAACAATGCCATCGGCGTTGAGTCGGTCAGAAACTCATGCGGATGTCACTGCTGCCAAACGAACAACGGGTCCTTCTCGCCCACTGGATCCACCGAAAGCCAATGTCAAGAACGAACACATGACAGATGCCAAACCTTTTCTCGTGGTACGCGGCCAATCCTCAGAGCGACGCCCGAAATTACGTCCGTCACGCCGTGAACCCTGAGCTGCCAAGAAACCTCATGTTTATCAACCCAACGACAATTCCGCCGATTGCCGGGACCATAACGGTCCTCCATCACGGCAGGCTGGACATCGCACCTCCAAGGTTTGTCCCAGTGTCCCCGCAAAACTTGAAATGACAAAGCTCAAAACCCAACCGAAAAGCCATCGCGGCAAATCCGGCCAAGACCCCGACTAGAAACGCTACAGCCCAGAATCACAATCGAATGGCACTGCTGTCCTTCGCCTGTGATATTGTCGCAGGAAGTGATGTCAGCACGTTCTTTCCGCCGCGCCATACCGGCCCTCGGTTTGCCTGCTTCATGCTAGTTCGTCCAGTGTTTGGGCACAGTTCAGTGAGGATGCCGCGGTTTTGCCGCGGCTCCATCCAAAAGTGCCAGCGCTGCCGAGCGCGCCTCATCGGTCACGCGGTCTCCAGACAGCATTCTGGCAATCTCCTCAATGCGAGAGTCGTCGTCAAGTTGGGTCACAGTGATTTCCGAGCGGGCCTTTTGAACGCACTTCTTCACCTTTAGGTGCCGTTGACCGAAGGCGGCGACTTGTGGAGAATGTGTCACAACCAAGACTTGTGAGTTCATGGCTAGCGCTCCTAGGCGCCGACCGACTGCATCTGCCGCCGCTCCGCCAACGCCTTGATCGATTTCGTCGAATATCAAAGTTACCCCGAGCGCTTCCGACGAAAGGCAGACCTTCAGTGCAAGCATGAATCTCGAAAGTTCTCCGCCGGACGCAATCTTCGAGATCGGACCGACTGAAATTTCCGGGCTGGTAGCAACCAGAAACTCCACCTGATCCTTTCCGTTGGCTCCCCTTTTGCTTTCGTCGACGCAAGTTCGAAACACCGCGTTTGCCAACTTGAGCGGCCCTAACTCCCGCCTGACCCCGGCATCCAAGGCTTCAGCCGTTGCCCGGCGGCCGACAGTAAGTTCCTTGGCAAGCTTCTCGTACGCTTCTTCGGCCGCGCACGCATCCTTTTGCAACTTCTTGATTCTGTCAGATGACCCATCGATCAATGCAAGCCTGCGGCGCATTTCCTCCCTCTTGCTCAATAGATTGTCTGGATGAACGCCATGTTTGCGGGCGGCAGCACGAATCGCAAAAAACCTTTCTTCCGTCTGCTCCAACGCCTCTGGCTGGAATTCGAGAGAAGATCGAAGCTCGTGAAGCAGCTGCTGTGCCTCGCCGACCTCCACCAACGCACGCTCGAGAAATGAGTTTATCTCGCTGACTTTCCCCGCGGCCACGGAACGCGATTTTTCAAGCCAGCGCATCGCGTCCGAGATCATCCCTTCCGCACCATTGTTTCCGACTGCCTCTAACGCGTGCACAACTTTCTCTCGAACCTGTTCGGCCTTCTTCATCAGCCTGCGCTTTGCATCGAGGTCCTCATCTTCACCTGGCTCTGGAGCCAGAGCATCCAGTTCATCAAGAGAATGCCTGAGGAATTCGGCTTCACGTAAGGACTTCTCAAGTTCAACCTCTGCGTCAGCCAGTTGCTTTCCCGCGGCTTTTGCACCCCGCCACGCCATCCGCGTGTTCTGGACTAGCTCGGCATGATCTGCACACACGTCAAGGTACGCGAGGTGGCTGGACTGATCTGCCAGACCCTGGCCGGCCTGCTGACCATGAATTTCCAAGAGAGTTGCAGCGAGAGTCTGGAGACCATTCAGCGTACAACGCCGGTCATTGACGAATGCGGCCGTTCGCCCGGCCGAAGAAACCGTTCGCCGAACCAGCAATTCCGTGGATACAGGAAATTCGAGCTTTTTGAGGACTGCAAGTGCAGGATGCTTGCTCGAAAGCGTAAAGCATGCAGAGACCTCGCCGCGGGCGGATCGATACGGCACCAGTTCCGATTTGCCACGGATGCCAAGCACAAACCCAAGCGAATCGAGAAGTATTGACTTCCCCGCTCCGGTCTCTCCAGTCAGAACGTTAAGTCCCGTGCCAAACTCTAGATCCAAGCTGCGAATCAGGAGAATGTCGCGAATCGACAGTTCACGAAGCATGTTCAGCGTTGCAGTGTACTAATGCTAAAGCCAGTCGCCCTTTATAGTGCGCCGGTAAATTTTTCTGGCTAGGTTTTCCTTAGGTGCCGGGTGGTTCAATCCACGCTGCTCCATCAACCTCAAAGTGTCGGCGTACCATTCAGAATTGCCGAAATTATGACCAAGAATCACGGCAGCCTCCTGTGCCTCGTTGTCAAGACCAAGAGATAGGTGGGCTTCGACGAGCCGGTGAAGGGCTTCGGGTGCATGGCTTGTGGTGGCGAAGTCCGCGACAACGATTTGGAATCGATTGATCGCTGCACCGAAATGACCGTGCTTCAGGTAATACCGCCCGACTTCCATTTCCTTCGCAGCGAGCTGGTCGACCATCAAGTCGAACTTCAGCGCGGACGATCTCGCGTAGTCGCTTGTACTATAATCCTCGATGACTTGCTGGAAGGACTGCAAGGCATTGATCGTGAGGTCTTGGTCCTGGCCCTTTTTCCCAGCTTGATCGTAGTAGCTCAGTGCAACGAGGTACTGTGCATATGCCGCATCCTGGTGCCCCGGATAAAAGGACAGATACCGTTCCGCCGCCGCCCTGCTTTTTTCGTAAACTTTGGCTTTATTATAAGTGAAAGCCGACATGATCGTACCGCGGCTTGCCCATTCCGAGTACGGGTAAAGACGCTCGATTTCAGCGAAAGTTTCAGCGGCTTCCTTCAAGTTTCCCTCTAGGAACGACTGTTCTGCCTTGTTGTAGATTTGCGAGGGCGTAAAAGACTCAAGCGGCGGTTCTTTGTTTTCGCTGCACCCAGACAGTGCAATAAGCGCCACAAGAATTGCCAAGGTGCAAGCCACATTTGCATTAAGTGTCATCTCTCCGCCAATCTATGTTGCAATTCGACCAATCGGATGGAAAAAATTTCTCAGTTTACTCTACTACATTGCACGCTCAAGCAAAATCAATCAACACCTTCAGCTATCAGCCCAAGGCAACAGTTCCTGGAAAATTTTGATTTTTCTTTTTCAACTGACGATGAAATGTGCCCACACGACAGCGTAAAGGCAGGCAAGAGCAAAGAACCGTTTCCCTGCGCCGAGGAGCTTGAGCACGGAGGTCTGGGCCCGCGACGCGTTCTCCGGCCCATTCAGCGCGATTGGTCCGTCGCGCTGCCCCCCCAGCTGACCTAGGGCTGGGCCAAACGTCTTGGCGTTGCCGGTTTTTTTTCGGAGCTGCTCGATCTGGATGAGCGCACCGCAACTGCTTACGCTCTGCACACGCAACGGCCGACGGTCGGCGATAAACCGCCCGTTTCGGTGACTCTGCTCTGTCGCTGAAAGGCACTCACGGCACTGAGACCTCCGTCAGGAGGATCCTTGCGATGACGCATCGGCTAGCTCCGAACATCGCGCGTGTCGCCCCGGGCGAGACGCGATACGGGCAAACCGAAGCGTGCCGTCCTTGATTAAGCCATCATGCTCGGCATGGTCCCATGCCACTTCCAAGCTACCATAAGCCGCCGAATGGGAAAATTGAAAAGCGATTGCCCTGCTATCTGCCAAGTCAGTGCACGGCAGGAATATCCGATAACTTGGCACCAACGCCTGGCAAGACGGATGCAATATATTCATCCGCGAGCATCATTTCGTAGGAATCGGGGGACTTGAATAGCTTCCTTAGCAACGCGTTGGTCACTGCATGCCCGGACCGAATGCCGATAAATCGCCCCAAGATTGGGCTTCCCGACAAAGCCATGTCGCCGATTGCATCAAGTATTTTGTGTCGTACACATTCGTCTTTGTAGCGTAGCTTGGACAAATACTTCAGCATGTCGACGCTATAGATCAGGACATTCTCTTCGTTTCCGCCCAAACCACGATTCATATCGAGGATTTTCTCCACATCCTCGTATGCGCAAAATGTTCGGCAATCCACCAAGTGACGCACGATGTTGCCGTTCGAAAGAACTACATTCCTTTTTTGCTGTCCGACTGGCTCCGGGAAGGAGATTTGAAAGGATATCTCAAATCCCTCGCAGGGTTCCAAAATAGCACGTGCGTTCTCGATCTCCGCCACCACGGGTTTCAAAATCTTGATCACCTTCGCCGGAACACCGAGTTCCACGGTGCCAACTTCGAGAATCTTCGTGACGAACTCGACCGAACTGCCGTCCATGATTGGAACTTCCGGTCCCTCAATTTCAATCAAGGCGTTGTGGATTCCGCATCCCACGAGAGCGGCCATCAAGTGCTCGATGGTGCTGACCGAAATCCCGTCCTCGTTTTGAATCGTTGTGCATAGGAAGGTGTCACTCACGAATTTTTGCTGAGCGGGAATCAGGTTGTTGCCACACTCAATATCCGTTCTCTTGAACGTTATTCCTTGTCCTGGCCCAACTGGAAGCACTGCCATTTCAACAGGCAACCCAGTGTGCAACCCAAAACCTTTAAAGTGGGTTTTTTTTGCTATTGTGGTCTGCAACTTTTCAATCTTGTTGTTGGTTGCTCATACAACGTTTGCCATTCAGTACAAGAATGCCAGATTTGCTGCAAATAAATGTTTGTTTCAATTTACTGCACCCGCTCACGCATTCAAACTCACCAATAACAACATGTCCAAGACCAAATGATACAGAAGAGATTGTACAGCACAGGAGGCACGCCATACATATGCATGCCAAGGGATCCTAATCCGAAATTGAACTGTTGTCGAACCGCGGTGGCCTGCCCTATCTGCACAGGCAGCGGCAAGCACTGGCGGGATGCCGCCCTTCCGGCTGACCCAGAGTTCACCTTCCAAGAAATCTACGTAGCAATGGTCTCCGTCACGGTGCGAAAAATAGCCAAAGGGGTGACATTTACAGATTTAGCACGCGCTGCAAAGAGTTCCAAGCACGCATCCGACGCGTTTGGTGTCCTTCCCGCCTTGACCTCATTCGCGCGTGATAGAGCTGCATTCATAGCTTCGGGGCAGATGCGCTTGGTGCAAATCGCGACTCGCAGTCAAGTCATCGAAAAGCGCACTCGCAAGACACTGATTATTGATCGACGTTCCGCTACCACTCATCACTTCGTGAACCAAAAGCTGAAGCCTAAAAGTTGTTTTGCGGATGGCTGTAGCACGTCGAGCGAATCAGCTGGCTTGTCGGCGCATAAAGGCAGGAATTCGATGCATTGCATCGAATTCTTCCTGCGTGGCTTGCTCACCGCTGCTCATCGGTGCGTTCAAATGCAGTCTGCCCTCGTTCGCAGAAATTCGAGGTGCCTTATGGACAGGCAATGCAAAGCTGCTGTCCAAATCTGCCCGACGGTCCCCAGCTTCACCGGCATGTTCTTCCCCCGACAAGCGGTTTGCGCGAAGCGGAGGGTTTTCGGCGCTCCCCCTTTGCGGCAGGTTCTTCGGCTTTGGAGCCAAAAAGAGTTTGCGAATGCTCTTCTTGGGATTTTCAGAGTCCGCTTGGTTGCGATCAGGCAAGTCACTGGCTTCGTCAAAGCCGATATCGCTGAATTCTGGGGATTCTGGGGATGGAGCATTTTCCTCGTCTAGGCGAGATGGCCATGTGGTCTCATCGAAGATATTGGGCTGGGCAGTCTCCGGTTCCGGCAGTTGCTCATCAAATGGTGCCGTTTTCGATTCCCCTTCCAAATCCTGTCGCCCTGCTGCTTCAAACGCAGGAGACGCGGATTCCACAGACTCGTCCTGCAATTGATCGCCATTCTCGAAGCCAAACTCCAAACCCGTTGCGACCAGAGAAACCTTGACCTTGTCGCCAAGCGATTCGTCGAGTGCGGTTCCAATGATTATGTTCGCGTTCTTGTCAAGTTTTTCCCGGATCGTCGTCGACGCCGATTGAATATCGAAAAGCTTAAGATCTCTTCCGCCGACTATGTTAATCAGGACTCCCTTGGCTCTTGCGAGAGGAGTGTCGTTCAGAAGCGGATTGTTCATCGAGTTCAAGGCCGCCATCTTTCCACGTTCCTCGCCTTCCGCCTCGCCACAGCCCATGATCGCCGAGCCTTGAATTTGCATCACGGTCTTTACGTCGGCGAAATCCAGGTTAATCAGGCCAGGCCGCGTCATCAATTCGATTGTGCTCTTGACACCTTGATACAAAACATTGTCCGCCTCCATGAACGAATCCGTGGTAAGAGTCTCGTCGTTGGCCGTCCGGAAAAGGTTTTGGTTCGGAATGGTGATCATCGTGTCAACTACATGTTGCAGTTCTGCAACCCCCTTCAAGGCGGCATCCATTCGCTTTTGACCTTCAAATGCGAACGGCGTCGTGACGACACCAACCGTCAGTATCCCCAATTCTCTCGCGGTTTTAGCAATGATTGGAGATGCGCCGGTTCCGGTACCGCCACCCATTCCGGCCGTAATGAAACACATGTGCGCATCCTGCAGTTCGTCCTTGATCGCGCCGAGACTCTCTTTTGCCGCCGCCAGTCCAATCTCAGGGTTCGACCCGGCGCCAAGCCCATCAGTTGTCCCGGCCCCAAGCTGGATAGTGCGGTTTGCTTTCGAGTTTTCAAGCGCTTGGGCATCAGTGTTCGCGACAACAAATTCGACTCCCTCCAATACTTGGTCAATCATGTTATTCACGGCATTGCAGCCTGCACCGCCTACCCCGAACACCAAAACCCGAGGTTTCAGGTTGCTTCTCTTGGGAATGTGTAGCGATGTTAACGTCATTTCTTCCACCCGCACCAGCCTTGCTATCCTGCCTCATTTTCATTGACCAGCATATAGCGATCAATATTTTTATGTGCAAAAAATGTATGTTTCATGGATTTCGGCACCACATATTGTCCCTCCAGTTTACCAGTCGTTGCTAAACCACTGCAACGCACCCCACAATCCCCGCAATGACCGTCCTGATTTAATCTTGTCGGGAATTGGAAAGTCCCACCACTCGTCTTGCGGCAATGCGGCGTACATCGCCATGCCGACCGCTGAAGAAAACTGCGGAATGCTCATCGACTCCGGGAGCCCGCTCAAGAGCATCGGGCGTCCCAGCCGGACATGTTTCCCCAGCACTGCATGCGAGAGATCTTCCATCCCGGGAAGCAAGCTGCATCCACCTGTCATGACCACGCTTTGTCCCGGAATGCTCGAGAACCCCACCTTATGAAGCGCAGTCATTGCTTGCTCGAGAATCTCCTCGGCACGGGGTTTGATCACGCCAATGAGCTCGCTGCGGGACAATCTCGACTGGCCGCCGGACAAATACCCGTCTTTGAGGCCGAACTCGCAGAATTCCGGTCGTCCCTGTGGGTCGCGTAAATTCCGCCGTATTTGGTCTTCAGCCGCTCCGCCTCTCCAATGGAAATCGAGAAACAGTTGCCAATGTCCCAAGTGATGTGATTCCCGCCAAGCCTGATCGCCGTCGCACGAATCATGTGCTTTTTGTGAAAGATCGAGATGCCGGTTATCTCGGCTCCGATGTCGATGCAGGCAGCACCGAGTTCTTGCTCGTCCTCGATGAGAGAAGAAATTCCAGATGCGTATGCCGAGGAAGCGACTCCGGCGAGTTCCAAACCGCACTTTCTGACGCATTCGTAAAGGTTCTCGACCGCAATCCTGTTTACCATGAGCAAGTGAAGATTGACCGATAGTCGATTTCCAAACTGACCGCGCGGATCAACGAGGTCAGGCCGATGGTCGACGGAAAACTTCAAGGGCTGCGCATGAAGCGGCTCCCTGTCGGAACCTAGCTTTGGAGTGTTGCAGGAGGCTAGCGCCTTGGCAATATCCGCTTCCGCGATGGGATTTCCATTCAACGATGCAAACCCGCACAGAGAGTGCGACTCTGGATTCGCGCCGGAAAAGCATGCCAGAATGTGGTCTATCCGGACCTTTGCCATTTTCTGCGCCTTCGCGAGCACGGTTCTGATCGCCTTTTCCGTTTCCTGCATCGCGGAAATTTCGCCAAACATTACACCCCGAGACTGAATAACCGCTGCACCGAGAACCTTGATTCCGGATGGATTCGCCAATGGCCCGCCATCCCCAAGATTGGCTCCCAGTGATTCGCTGGCGATTTGGGCCACAATGCAGGCAGTTTTGGATGTGCCCACATCCACGACGGCCACGACACCACGCTGGAGCGCCTGATCCCGTTTTGCCCGTAGGTTTCTGTGAAAGTCGTGCAAATTCACTCTCGTACCTATCCGCTGTGATCAACGACAGGTGAACGCAACTCAATTGCGTCATCGGGATATGCTTGCACCACAACCCTTCTTGAGTCACGCATATCGATGCTGACTAGGCGTCGGTTCAGGAGAGAGTGTGATGCGTTAAGTTGGAGCACTTTTTCCATCGCCTGCTCCGACCCGCTTTCGGGAAGCAGGATCATTCTTCCCTTGTCAAGAACCATATCCCAACGCCTCGACCCGACTCTCCTGAAGCCTCGAACCATATCCTCGACCGGGCGGGCGATTTTAATCAGGCGCAAAGCCTCAGCCACCGCAAGTTCAGCTCCTTCACCGAAAATCAGAGTCAAGTGTGCAAACTCGGAGCGCGATGAGATTCGCCCGACAGGTGCCCCTTCCTCGTCTAGAAGCACTAGCCCGTCCGGCATTCTGCAAATGACTTTTGGTTCCCGACCATCAATCGCAATGTGAACCAAACCGTCTTCGCTGAGGCTCAGGTCCACATCTCGAACAGCCGGTATGGCCTCGATTATGTCCATTCGCAGGTTAGCGAAATCAATGCTGAACGGACTTGCAGGGAACAGCCTGGCGACATGATCCAGCACCCGATCCTCAAGCTCCTGCGAATCCGCCTCCACGGACGCTCCTGTAATCGCGAATCCGGGGCGGTCCTTGAAATACCTGGCAACGGATGTGAAACCTCCGCTTGCGCTCTGAACCAGATCGATCGAAACCAGCAAGTAAGCAACTGCGCTCGCGGCGAGCAAGACCGGACAGACCACTCCGAGCGTCCAGCGAACGACAGGGGTGTAGAAACAGCGTTGCATGCGAAACGCCAGCCGGCTCGTCGTCATACCGGAATGTCCGGTGCTCACCGGTCGCACGACGCGTCCTCCACAAGCATCCTGCAGAGCGAGCCAAACGATATCCCGCAATGGCTTGCCTGCTCTGGCGACAGTGACGTGGGAGTCATTCCAGGCTGCGTATTCGTCTCGAGCAGCTTCAAGCCGTCAACGCCACGGCTTTCGTCCCATCGAAAGTCGGTCCTCGTCAATCCGCGGCATCCAAGAGATTTGTGAGCCAACAAAGCAAAATCCAGGCAGGCATCGAAGACTTCAGTTGGAATTGCGGCAGGCAGAACGTGCGTGGACTCACCCGGTTCGTACTTTGCTTTATAGTCGTACCAAGTATCGGTGCGGATGTCCGTGACAGTAAGCGCGGAGCCATCAAGAACACTCGCCGTAAGCTCCAATCCCGGAATGAACTCCTCGACAAGAACCTCCCGCGGCATATCCTTCCCCAGAAGCGGCGAAGACTTGCAGTCCTCCGGCACAATGTGCACTCCAAGCGACGAACCCTCGTTCACCGGCTTAACTACGTAGGGCAGCGGCATGGGATGACCTGCGCGCACTTCGGCAAGCGAAACCACACGTCCTTGAGGCGACGGCAATCCCTCCCCGCGATACACGTCTTTGGTGCGTTCCTTGTTCATCGCTGTCGAGGACGCGAGCACACCAGAGTGGGTGTAGGGAATGCACATCCATTCCAGCATTCCCTGAACGCAACCGTCCTCCCCCCACCGCCCGTGAAGGGCGTTGAAGGCGACATCCGGCTTAATTTCGTCAAGCCGCACAGGCAGGTCGTTGTCCGCGACGACCTTAACTGCATCGTATCCTTCTTCAACCAATGCGGCAAAGCACTGCTCCCCGCTAACGAGAGAGACCTCGCGCTCCTTTGAGGTCCCGCCCATTAGCACTGCCACACGAATTGATGTCCTGCTCGACATGCCTCTCTCCGTGTACTGCCAATATTGTTTTGCCGACAGCTTATTTCCAGTTATTTCGATTTCCGGTGTCTACAAGATCGCTCTCCGATTCTCACTAGTTCCCATTCTAGCATTATACCGGTTTTCAGACGAACGGCCTCCCGGACTTCCTCTCCCAGAAGCTCAAGCTCTGTTGCAGTTGTGCCACCCGTATTGACAAGAAAATTCGCGTGCTTCGCCGACATCTGCGCATTGCCTCTTGTCGCGCCGCGCATCCCGGAATCTTCAATGAGTTTCCAAGCCTTCATGGAGTGGTCTTCGCCAAGGTACCCGCTAGAAGAATGCCCTGCTGGATTTCGAAATGTGGACCCTGCGGTCCTCACTCTTGTGGGCTGGGTGGCATTTCGATGGCGAAGCTGTCTGGCCATGTTTTCGGCAAGCACAACCGGATGCTCCGCATTGCACTCGAACAGCACCTCAATGACGACTGATCCCTCTGGCAGCCTGCTGCGCCGGTAATCGAAACCAAGCTGGCGTCGATTGATTGTGCGTGTCTCGCCCTGACGGGTCACGACTTTCACTTCCTTGACAACGTCGGCCGTATACACTCCATAACACCCTGCATTCATCTTGACCGCGCCGCCAACCGTACCTGGAATGGTGCGAAGATATGTAAGTTCGAGTCCCGATTCCGCCGCCTTGGTCGCGACCCGGGCACCAAGCGCAAACGCCCCGGCAACTATTTGGCGGTTGCCGAATTCCAGATTCGAAAAACTTCGGCCAAGTCTGATCACGACCCCCTTGATACCACCATCACGAACAATCAGGTTGGAGCCGACACCCATGACAAACACCGGAATTTGGGGATCAAGATGCCGCAGGAAACAGGCAAGATCCTCGGTGTTCGCCGGTTGGAACAACCATTCGGCGGGACCGCCGGCCTGCAACCAAGTCAGATCGGCAAGTGATCGATTGGGCGCAAGCGAACCCTCGCAAAACGGAAGGGCAGTACGGTCAAGTCTCATCCCAAAGTCAGTCATCGCCGTGCTTTCGATCCAGATTGCGCAGCCTATCTGGGAGGGAATGCGCCCAAGCGGAAATCGATCCTGCCCCGAGACACGCCACAAGGTCACCCGGCTGCGCATTCTCCGCAACAAATGTTGCCATGCCCGATGGGCCCGATATCGCGACGGCATTCCGGTGTCCATGCTGCGTTAGCGCGGATACTAGGGAATCTCGGTCGGCCCCTGCTATCGGGCATTCTCCAGCATCGTAAACGTCCGCGACCGCAACATGATCGGCATTGCTGAAACATGTGCAGAAATCGTCAAAGAGGCTATTGAGCCTGGTAAACCGATGCGGTTGGTGGATCGCAAGAATTTGCCCTGAAGTCACTTGGCGAGCAGCCTTCAGCGCGGCGTCGATTTCAACTGGATGGTGGGCGTAATCATCTATGATTTCGATCCCGTTGACAGTCCCGACACGCGTGAATCTCCGGTTGACTCCTCTGAAGTTTGCGAGGCCGTTGCGGATGTCTCGAATTTTCATGCCCAGTTCCCTAGCGACGGCAACCGAAGCCAACGCATTCGAGATGTTGTAAATTCCCGGCATTGGCAGGGTGCAGCCGTGAACCGTCTTTCCTTCCTTCCTCATCAAAATGTCGAAGCACGCCCGGCCGTTGGAGTATTGCAGGTTGCTTGCACCCACATCGGCCTGCGCGTTGAAGCCAAAAGTGACAATGCGGCGGTCCGAAATTCTTCCGATCAAGGATTGTACCTCTGGATGATCGATGCAGCAGACAGCGAATCCATAGAACGGAACGTTTGCGACAAACGAGTCGAAGGCTTTCTTTAAGTTCTCGAAGTCACCGTAATGATCCAGGTGCTCCGGATCGATATTTGTCACAACAGCGATTGTGGCAGGAAGCTTCACGAAGGTCCCGTCGCTCTCGTCGGCCTCGACCACCATCCAATCGCCTTCACCCTTCCTAGTGGTTGAGCCATAGGCATGGATTACGCCGCCGTTGACGACAGTTGGATCAAATCCACCATTTTCGAGGAGTGTCGCAATCAAGGTGGTGGTGGTGGTCTTGCCATGCGTGCCCGCCACCGCCACGTTCGACCGTAGCCGCATCAGTTCTGCGAGCATTTCGGCACGGCGAACGACAGGCAGACCCAGCCGCCTTGCCTCCATAAGTTCTGGATTGCCCTTCTTTATGGCTGAGGAAATCACGACTACGGCGGCATCGGACACATTCCCGGCTTCCTGCCGCTCGAATACCCGCACGCCCATTTCCGCTAGGCGTTCAATCAACATCGAGGCCGACAGGTCCGATCCTTGAACGGTATAACCGAGATTGACAAGTACCTCCGCGATGCCAGACATCCCGATCCCGCCGATACCAGTGAAGTGAATCGGACCGAGCCTTTCCGGCAGTTTCGTGGAATTGGTCATTAGGCCGCCACCCAAGCAATTTCCTCGACGGCATTCCCAAGTTGCACGATGGCGTCCGGCTTGGCGAGCGCTTTCGCCGCCTTTGCCATATCCAGCGCTTGGTCAGGATTCTCAATCACATTCATGATCTCGTTTGCCAGACGTTGTGGACTCAGTTCCCTCTCGGCAACCGAAACTGCCGCCGACGCCCGGACGAGCAGGTGCGCGTTGGCACTTTGATGGTCATTGGCCGCCGCTGCGTAGGGAACTAGTATTGATGGGCGCCCGATGGCGCATATCTCAGAGATCGACGAAGCTCCTGACCGGGAAATGACCAGTTGGGCATGCGCGATCTTTGCCGGAAGATCTGGGAAGAAGTCTTTTGTTTCAGCCTCAACACCCGATTGAGCGTACGCGTCGTTCACTTTCTTGTTTCCATTTCGAACTTGATGCAGAATTCGAAGGCGGCCTCTGATCTCGCTTGGAAGCCCCGCCACCGCACGAGGCACAGCCTCATCAAAAACGCTCGCCGCTTGGCTGCCTCCGGTAATCACCAGATTGATGATGCCGTTTGGAGGAACGTACGGGACACCGGAAATTTCGGCAACACTGGCCCGCACAGGATTTCCGGTGACCCTAAGCCGCACGCCGGGGGGAACGGCTATGTCTCCAACTCCGCATGCAACGATGTTGACCCGGTCGGCAAGTGCGCGATTCGCTCGCCCGAGCACACCATTTTGCTCGTGAATCAGGCTTGGAATTCGCAAGACAGTGGCCGCAAAAACCGACGGAAACGCCACATAGCCACCAAATCCAGCGACCACAGACGGCCTTTCGACCGCTATTCTGAACAGAGCGGAAACAATTCCAGCGCCAATACGCGTCGCCGAAACAGCCTTTTTCAGTGCCCCGCCGCTAAATATCATCGCGCTTGCAACTGTCCTTATCGCTACAGATTCGGGAAACTCCGACACGAATCTCCGGCCTCGTTCATCAGTCCAAAACTTGACCCGCCAGTTTCGAGAAAGCATTTCCTCGGCAAGTGCCTGGGCCGGAAACACATGTCCACCCGTTCCCCCGGCGGCCATCACGATGAGAGGCTTTCTCTGGACCGGCATGCAAGGCTTTCCAGTGCTATAGAAGAAGGTGAAATGGCTCTTTGCTGCGCGGCCGGTAACGTTTGCGCGTGAGCGCAAGTAGCATTCCGAGCGAGATTCCCACGGCAAGCATCGAAGAGCCTCCGTATGAGACCAGCGGCATTGTCATTCCCTTCGCCGGAAGCAACCGCACAGAAACAGCGATATTGATAAAGGCCTGAACGCCAAACATAGTCGCCAGTCCGGTTCCGGCGACACGCACGAATGCATCCTCTTCGTGAAACAGCCTGAGAAGCGAGCGTATGCACACAAATGCAAACAAGCCAATGAGAAGCAACACCATACCAAGCCCAAACTCCTCCGCCGCAACCGCGACGATGAAATCTGTGTGGGCATCCGCCAAAGACCACTTTACGGTACCTTCGCCCGCTCCCAAACCAGAGACACCACCTTCGCGAATTGCCTTGATGGAGTAGCCTATCTGTGTGAAAGGATCGATTTCACTGCTCAGATACGCGTTTATCCGACTCTCGAAATGGCCCGAGAAATTGTAGGCTGCGACACCGAGGCAGACAACAGCCACCATTATTCCTACCAGCGGCACTATAGCTCCGCTGGAGACAAAATACATGATGCACCAGCCCAAAATGATTAGAGCAGCCTGCCCGTAATCTGGCTGAAGCACGAGCAGTGACACCACGAGCGTCATGAAAAACATTGAGATGAGCCTGCCGGGAGGACCATCGTTCTTCAGCGCTGCAGCCATCAGCCAAGCAGTAAAGACAACGAATCCCGGCTTCAAGAACTCTGACGGCTGCATCGCCCCAAACCCGAATGAGAACCACCTGACGGCACCCGTGCCGAAATGCACCCCGAAAGCAGGCAATAGAAGCAAGCCGGCCATCGCCGCCGCAAAAAGTATGGTCCCAAAGCGTCTGATGAGCGAAACTCTCGCCATTGACAATGCAAGCATTGTCACCAAGGCGAGCATTCCTGCCACCGCCTGTCGAAGCGCGTAGTGAAATGGCGGCAAGCCGTTCTTCTCGGCGAGCGGTGCCGATGCAGACAGATTGAGAACAAGTCCCAAAACAAATAGCAAAAGAATCGCGGCGAAACTCCAGTGATCCAAGGTCCTCCACCAACGTGGAAACACCGGATCACTTGGCCCACCCAATTCTCCACCATGCATCATGACGGTCATTTTGACACCATTGAATTTAGGGAACTATTTACTTGACCAACCCATGTCTCAATCTTCCCATATTTCAGCGTCTTCCCCTGGTTCCAGATTGTTGCGGCAGGCTGTTGAATTCCGAGCCCATCGCATGACTCCCAATATCGATGCCATGAATGCGGCATTCAATTTGGGTTGGTCAGGTAAATAGTTTCCTGGATTTACGCTGCTCGCCAGCTCTTGCGGCTGATCTTGGCAGACGCTACCATGTCGCACGCACTAAGTCTAGCGAAAGTGACGGTGAACCTCTTTGATGAAGTGTTCCCCACGCGCCTCAAAGTCGGCATATTGATCAAAACTTGCCGCAGCCGGGGCAAGAAGGAGTGTATCCCCTGCGATAGCATTCGCCGCCGCCAGTCTCACGGCAATCGGGATTGTCTTGCACACTGCGCAGGGGATGCCTTGAAGTTGACGTGCAAAGTCTTCCGCCGAAGCGCCGACGAGGTATGCCCTCTTCACGTTCGAGAGGGCTCCCGAAAGGGACTTGATTCCACCCTCCTTTCCCTGGCCACCTGCAATCCAGAGAATCTGCCTGAACGCTTTGAGCGACTTCTCCGCGCTCTCCGCGTTGGTGGCCTTGGAGTCATTGACACATAGAACGCCGCGATACCTGCCCACGATCTGGCTGCGATGGGGCAAACTCTGAAAGGTCGCGAAACCCGACACGATCTCTCTGTTCGAAAGGCCTAGCAACTTGCTCGCGGAATATGCGGCACAAGCGTTTTGCAAATTGTGTTCTCCCCGAAAACTTTCGAAATCGGAAATGTCGATGGTTTCCCGGTCGAGTTCAGCGTCCAAATCGCGAATTCGCGTTCTATCAGCCAGAACAACGCCTCCACCTCCGGCATTTTCGGAAGATGCTGACAGCCGAACCACTTTTTCTGCGCCAAGCGTGCCACGTAGCGCACTGGCCAGAAACCGTCCTTCGGGCTCGTTCACACCGACAATGGCGCGCCGAATGCCCCGATGTTCGAACAGCCTCCGCTTGGCCGAGAAATACCCTCCGCTTCCACCATGCCTTTCGAGGTGATCTGGCGACTGATTCAGGAAAATTGCAACATCGGGTTCAAGAGAGCTTGCGACATCGCACTGGTACGACGAGACTTCGAGAACAACAGCCTCGTTTTCCCCCGGCGGCTCGATATCCAAGGCTCCGATCCCGATGTTTCCGGCGAGTTGAGACCTTCTTCCCGCGCTCGTCAACACATGATGGATAAGTGCGGAAGTTGTTGATTTGCCATTTGACCCAGTTACCGCGATCACCGCGGGTTGCCTTGTTTGATCATGCTTGCTTTTGATCTGCCTTATGCTTCCAAAGAACAGTCCGACATCGTTGTTCAGCGGTACTCCGGTATCACATGCTTTCTTCACGATGCGGTTGGGTTCTGGGTACAGGTGCGGGATTCCCGGAGACAGGATCAATCCATCGATGTCGTCCCACACTCCGGGCTGTTCGAGATCTTGAAGATGAATTCCGGTTGCCTGCGCCTCGTCTCGAGCCTGCCAGTTCTCATCCCATGCTGCAACGCCAGCACCGCCAAGTTCGAGGGATCTTGCCGCAGCTAGGCCCGATCGCCCGAGACCAAGAACGGCATATTTTGCGCCATTGACTCCCGTCGAAGAAATCACCTACCTCACCTTCAAGGTTGCGAGTCCTAAAAGCGCAAGAATCAGCGCGAATATCCAGAATCTGATTACGATCTGGGACTCCGCCCAACCCTTCTTCTCGAAATGATGGTGGATGGGCGCCATCAAAAATATGCGCTTGCCCGTCATTTTGAAGTAAGCGACCTGGGCCATTACACTGATGGCCTCGACCACGAAAAGGCCTCCGACGATCGCGAGCACTAATTCCTGTTTTGTCATCACGGCAATGCCGCCGACGGCTCCGCCGAGGGCAAGGGATCCTGTATCTCCCATGAAAACGGCAGCGGGGGGAGCGTTGTACCAAAGAAATCCAAGACCGCCTCCGATGATGCCCGCCGCGACGATCAAGAGCTCGCCGGTTCCAGGCACATAATGCACTTCGAGATATTCACTAAAATCGACCCGTCCGACAGTATAGGCAATGATTCCCAAGGTTCCGGCGGCGATCATTACCGGGACTATGGCAAGACCGTCGAGGCCGTCTGTGAGATTCACTGCGTTTGCGGATCCCATGATGACGATTATCGAGAGCACAATGAAAAGCGGCGGCCAGAGATAAACGAGCGCGTCCTTGAAAAACGGGAGCGCAAGCGCTCCTGACAGGCCTTCGGGATGTGCAATCATTGCGCCCCATCCAGCCAGGCTCGCGATTAGGAGTCCGACCACGAGCTTGGGCAAGGCTGAAATGCCCTTGGGACTGTTGGCGCTCAGCTTCTTGTAGTCATCGGCCATCCCAAGCGCACCGAACGCGAATGTCGTGAGCAGGACAATCCAGACGTAAGGATTGTCGAGCCTTGCCCAGAGCAACGTTGAAACCAGCACCGCTCCGAGAATGAGGACCCCCCCCATAGTCGGAATGCCAGCCTTGGCTGTTATGTGGTGTTCTGGACCGTCCTTGCGTATTGGCTGGCCGTTCCATTGACGTGCACGAAGCACTGCGATTAACGGTTTCCCCAAAAGAAACCCGAACAGAAGAGCGGTGAATAACGCGCCACCAGTTCGAAAAGTGATATACCTGAATAGATTAAACAGGTCACCTCCATCAGAGATCTCTTTCAAATAATACAACATTCCATTCGTCTTTCAGTTATTGCCCGGCTCTGCCCAAGTTTCGAATCGCTCGCGCCACAACGGATATCTGTGACGCGTTTGAACCCTTGACCAACACGATGTCGCCTGCCGCCGCCAATCGATGTGCCTTGGCAGCAAGCGACTCTGCGCCTTCGGACCAGAAGCCTCGCTTCTCTAATGGAAGAGAATCGTAAAGGTTGCGCATCAGTGGGCCAGCACAGTGAACAAGCGATATCTCCTGCATTGAAGGATGTTCGGCGAACCCAGCATGCACCTCGGCGGCGGCGCCCCCCAATTCCAGCATGTCACCCAGTATGGCAATGCGCCTCCCAATCCCTGACCCGCTGCTTCTCTCGCCCGGAGCGGTTTCCGCAAGCACGTCCAGTGCAGCCGCAAGCGACGCGGGATTTGCATTGTAGGCATCATCGAGAAGACGGATTGAATGCCTGCCTTTACCTTGATCGAGAACAATGGAATGGCAATTGCCCCGGCCAACCGGAGGTGTCCATTTGGAGAGTTCCACGGTGCCGTCAAAGGGGTCGGCGCCAACGGATGACGCAACGGCCAGAACACCGATTGCGTTGACGGCGAAGTGGCGACCTCGCGCCGCGAGCCTGAACGATCGTGAGCATCCTTCGTGCTCGGCTTGGACTTCGGTTCCCTGACCGCTTGCCCGTGCTTCGACAAGTCGCCAGTCTACCCCGGGCGATGTTCCGAACGTAACAACCCTCGCACCGGATTCGCGTGCTTTTCGCAATACAATTTCAGAAGAAGGAAAATCGGTGTTGACCACGGCGGTTCCTCCGGCTTCCAGCCCCGAGAACACTTCTGCCTTCTCGGCAGCAATTTCCTCTAGCGATCCCAAGGCTTCCAAGTGGGCTGGTGCCACTGCCGTAACGAGTGCCGTGTGCGGACATGCCATCTTGCTGAGGGGCATGATTTCGCCGCGCCGGCTCATCCCGATTTCAACGACCGCGAAATCGGCGGCGCGTGGGAGGTTCGCAAGAGTGAGCGGAACGCCCCAATGGTTGTTATGGCTTCGCTCGGCTGCATGCGTTCTTCCCCGCTTCAAGAGAAGCAGCCGCAACATTTCCTTTGATGACGTCTTTCCGACAGACCCGGTCACCGCCACAACCTTCGCGGAGCATCGATTTCGGCCGGCAACGCCCAACCTCTCCAGCGCTAGCTGTGCATCGTCAACCAACAACAGCGTTGCGTTGTCTTCCACTCCTTGCGGCTTTCGCGACACCACCGCCGCCGCCGCTCCCGCCTCGAAAGCCAAGGCAACAAAGTCGTGCCCGTCGCGGTGATCGCGTAGGGCAACAAACAGATCCCCCGCTGTCAACGATCTTGAATCGATCGATACTCCAGATGCTGTCCACACGCGGCTTGAGTGCCCACCTGTCGCTCGGTCGGCCTCGGCTGAGCACCAAAGCATCATGCCGCTTTGCCGTCCATTGCCCGCACGGCGATGCTCGCCTGCTCAGCGTCATCGAACGGATAGATAGAATCGCCGATTATCTGACCGCGCTCATGCCCCTTGCCGGCAATGACGAGGCCATCTCCCGGTTCGAGAGCATCGACCGCTAGTAGAATTGCCTTTGCCCGGTCATCGATTTCCACGCAATCAGGACACCCCTCCATTATCTCGCTGCGTATCGCAGCGGGAGCCTCGCCGCGGGGATTGTCATCGGTCACGAACGCGATGTCAGCATGCTCGGCGGAAATTCGCCCCATGAGCGGGCGCTTTTGGCGGTCCCGGTCACCGCCCGCCCCGAAGACAACAATCAGTCGGCCGGGCAAATGCCTTCTGAGCGAAAGCAAGGTCGACCGGAGAGCTTCCGGAGTGTGCGCGTAGTCCACAAATATCGGAGCGCCGTTTTCCCGAACGGCTGCCAGCTGCATCCTACCACGCACATTCTGAATGCATGGCAGCGTACTGAAAACGGCGGCCGGATCCTCTCCCGACGCGATCGTCAATCCCGCTGCGGCAAGTGCGTTCACGGCCTGAAACCCGCCAATCAGGTTCAGGTGCACCTCATGTTTTTGTCCCTGCCAAGAGAACGTGATTTCTTGACCGAGTCTCGTGATGCGCTCGGAGAGGATCTGGAGGTCCGCGGCGGCGAAACCGATTGTCAAGAGTTGTTGGCCTCGCCGTTGCGCGGTATTTGCGATGTCAAGTCCTCGCTCCGAATCGATGCAGACCACTGCAAATCCTGACTTGGGCAACAGGCGTTCGAACAGCTCGGCTTTTGCTGCGAAATAGGACTCCAAGTCTGAATGATAGTCTAGGTGGTCGTGCGTGAGATTGGTGAATGCGGCTGCGGCTAGGGTCAATCCATCGAGCCGTTTCTGCTTGATCCCGTGCGAAGAAGCCTCGATGGCAACATGCGTTATTTCTTGGCGCTTCATTCGACTCAGCAGTCTGTGAAGGGTGATCGGGTCTGGCGTTGTGTGCTTCAGCGTTGCCGAGAATGCTCCCTCGACGCCTGTCGTTCCGCAGTTCACCGCGGCGCGGCCCAATTCTTGCCAAATCTGCCGGGACATCGATGCAACCGACGTTTTTCCGTTCGTGCCAGTGACTGCAACAATGGTTTCCGGAACATCGCCGAACCACCGGGAGGCCGCCTTGGCAAGCGCGGAGCGCGGAGTTTCATCCACAATAACGGGAATCCCGATCCGCCGGTCGTTTGCCAGTATGATTTCAAAGCCAGCGGCATCCGTAAGCACGGCTGCGGCCCCCTTCTCCACAGCCTGAGCGATGAAACTGGCTCCGTGAACGTTGGCTCCCGCCAACGCCACAAAGAGATTTCCGCCGGAAACGGTCTTGCTCTCGGCAGTTACCCCGGTCACCTCCAGCCCAGGAAAAGATGGCAAATTAATGCCAAGTTCATCGATGTGCATTTTTCGCCCGCCACAATTGCGTTTGCAGTCCGAGTCCATTTATTCGGTCTCACTGATCAGGTTGGAGTTGTGGGCGGTCTCTCCTTCGCTCGATTCCGGTGGAATGCCGAGAATTGGACCTAGCCTGGTAATTATTTCCGCCACGACTGGAACGGTGGTGCGGCTAGCGGACCTTTGTGTTCTCGTGCCGTCGCGGAGGTCCGGTTCGTCCAATGTCACAATCAGCACGTAGCGGGGATCATTGGCGGGGAAAACCGCAGCGAAGGTGGCTAAGACCTTGTCGTCAAGGTAGGCGCCCTTGGCAATCTTGTCTGCTGTTCCTGTCTTGCCGCCAATGGAATACCCTTGAATATTGGCCTGCTTTGCCGTGCCATCCGTAACTACAGCGCGCAACAACCTGCGCACATCTCGCGAGGTGTCCTCGGAAATGACTCTGACTCGCGGACTAGCATCCGCTCGCCCCGCGACAATGGTCGGCTTCACGAAGAACCCTCCGTTGACCAGGACGGCGTATGCCGTGGCGAGATGAATTGGCGTAACCGAAACCCCATGTCCATATGAAGCTGTTGCAACCGTGTAGCTATTCCATTTTGCAGGGAGCAGAGGTCTCGAGGTCGGTGCCTCCGCCAATTCGATGTCCAATGGTCGCGTCAGGCCAAGCTTGGTGAAAAACTCCTCCTGCCTGCGGGGCCCGATCAACTGCGCGAGCCGTACAACTCCGGTGTTGGAACTACGGGCAATGATTGCCTCAATTGGAAGAGCGTCGTGCTTGTGGCCGTTCCAGACATCCTTGATCTTGTAACCTCCAATTATAATCGGCGCGATTGATATGTTGGAGTCAATGTTGGCTAGTCCAAGGTCAATTACCTGCGCCGCCGCAAAAATTTTGAAGGTTGAGCCAAGCTCGTACATACCCTGAACTGCACGATTGAAAAGTGGATCGTTTGTCCTCTGCGTCGCTTCAAAATATTGACCTCTCACGTTCGGGTCGAAGTCTGGGAGAGAGACTAGCGACAGAATCTCGCCGTTATGTACATCCATCAGCACAGCACTTCCTCCAACGGCATTGAATAGCTTGATACCGTTCAGAAGAACCTGACGTGTAATATGCTGGGCGGTAATGTCGATCGAGAGCGAAATTGGCTCTCCTCCATTGGCGGGGTCTGAAAGGAATTTGTCAAAAAACTTTTCCGCACCAGCCACCCCGATCAACTCTGCAGAATAGGCTCCTTCTGTTCCATACGAGGTGCCTCCCAACACGTGCGCGCCGAGTTCGCCGTTAATGTAGACCCTCGCTTCGCGCGTTCCAAAATGCAGACCGGGGGCACCTATGTCATGGGCCCGCTGACGTTGTTCCGGAGAAGTCTTCTTCTTGACCCAAACGAATTTTGAATCCCCGTTAAACTTTGCATGCAGTTTCTCAACGTCAAGATCCGGGAAAATCTTTGCAAGTTCAGATGCTGCCTTACCGGCAACCTTCGCCTCAACAAGCTCGGGAGGATGGGCGTAAATTGAATAGGTAGACAAATTGGTTGCAAGCAAATTGCCGTTTCGGTCCAAGATGTCCGCTCTTTGCGAAAGCAACCTGGCGTCAGCCCGATTCGAGCTGGGCTCAGCCGGTTCAGATATCGACACCATAGCCATTTTGGCACCGAGCGTGAGAAACGCCAGCGCAACTGCACCGCTGACCAGCGCTAGCCGAATTCCACTTCGCCTCGCTACTTGGCTCCGGTGATTCGGCAAAGGCACCTTGCTTGGCGCGGGTTTTCCCATTTGGTGAGGTGATGCGCTCCAAATCGTCATGGACGAGAGGCCATGCTTGCGAAAAGTCCGCCCTCCAATGACTCGGTTTCCGAATCGTGCTTGGGCCATTCAGTCAAAGTGGGAATTTTTTGAATTGATATCAGGTTGGCATAGGTCAGCGGGACAAGCTTCAAATCGTCGAAGTATCTTTCAACGAGCGTCGCAAGACGCTCGGGCCTGGAGAGGTGTGCCCACTCCGCCTTCAAGTAATTCAGTTTTTCACCTTGATTCCCGATTTCGGCAGCAAGCCGCTCGACACGCACCCCGACTGCACGCGTTTTGTGATTCTCGTTGAGTGCCCAGACAGCAAGCACCACCACTGTAAGGGCAGCGAACACAAAAAGTGATATCCGCATCAAAATCGCCCTCCCGCAGCCAGAGGCGGCAGGTCAAGAAAGCGGCTGTCAATTTCTCTTGCCGGCGCAGAGGTTCGGCGCGCAAGTCGAAGCTTGGCAGACCGGGATCTCGGGTTGAGATTCATTTCCTCCCGGTCGGGCACTAGTGCACCGCGATTCAACAGCTTGAAACCGGGAGCAACCGTTTCGGCAGGCGGATAGTGCCGGTTCGCGACATTCTCTCCTCGCCACCGAAGAAAATTCTTGACTATTCTGTCCTCGAGCGAATGAAAAGACAAGACGACAAGAAGTCCCCCCTTGCAGAGGGCGCGCTCTGCCGCCCGAAGGCCTCGCGCAAGTTCCCCAAGCTCATCGTTGACAGCTATGCGAAGCGCTTGAAAACAGCGGGTGGCCGGGTGGGTTTTTCCCCGCGCCTGACCTCGAAAGCAGTCCTCAATCAATTCCGCCAGCTGCCGGGTTGTCTGAATAGGGGCCCGTTTTCGAACTGAAGCAATCCGATTCGTGATAGCGCGGGCTCGTTTTTCCTCTCCATAGCTTCGGAAAATCTCCTCCAGTTCCCTTTCGCTCGATTCGTTGACTATATCTGAGGCGCTTGCGCCATGTCCGCTCATCCGCATGTCGAGCGGCCCGTCCCGCATGAACGAGAATCCCCTGCGACCTTGATCAAGCTGGATCGACGAAACGCCAAGATCGAAGACGACCCCCTCCAGAGGAAGTTCAGAAGCGATGTCCGGAATCGTGTCGAAGTCGCCAAACGTCCCACAGATCAGCGAGAGGCGACGGTCTTCCTGTAGACCGCGAATCGACTCCAGCCGGTGGACCTCGGGGTCGCGGTCAATTCCAAATACGCGGTCAGCTCCGGCGGCTAGCAGAGCCCGGGAGTGTCCGCCCGCCCCGAACGTGCAGTCCACCCATGCCCCCGATGCAGATCCGACGGTCTCGCGAAACAACTCAAGCAAAACCGGAGTATGGGAGGCAGTTGTCCGCATTCGGTCGAGGCCAAGTCTGCCGCTTCCGTCCGCTATCGGACTTCGTCAAGAAACGCCATGGGATCCTTGGCCTGCGGGCCTTCCCGGAACATTTCCTGGAGTTTCTCCGAATTGTCACGGTAGGCGTCGGGGTTCCAAATCTCGAATGTGTCTCCGGTGCCGGCAAAACTTGCCACGGACGCCAACTTTATCTTGGCGCGAAGCTTGGGTGGAATGACCAAGCGTCCCGACGGGTCCAGTTGGGCCCTGAACGATTTGGTCTGGAAGAAAAACTCTAGGAACTTGCGTTTTTCCGAGGAGCGATCCAAGCTCTTGATGCAATCGTCAAGTTCACCGATCGCTCTTTCGGTGTAGCATTTCAGGCAATTGAGTCGGTCATCTCCGTATACGATGGTGAAGGAGGTGCATTCTCCTTCCTTCTTGGCGGAGTCTTCTTTCTCGATGATGCGCCGAAAGTCGGCCGGCACGGAGACCCGGCCCTTTGCATCAACCTTGTTCTCGATTTCCCCCCTGAATGCCCGGGTCGCCATCTGCTCACCGCGTCGAACCATGTTCGGTGGGCGGCCGTTCTCTTATGGCTGGAAGCTGGAAGCTGGAAGCTGGATTCTTGCTGCCCGGGGAAAAAAAGGCCGTTTCACTGCCTAGCGCAAAAGGGGGGGACGAAAGAAGCAAAGGAGGTGAAACGGCCAAGTTTGTAAACATAAACCTCAAGAACTCCCGTATGAGCTATGCCTGAAGCTGATTCTGCCCACGCCTGGGAGTTTTTCTAATTGGTTCTAAATGGGATTTCAAGCCTTTTCCTGCCATTTTATGGGAAAATTTTCTTGCTCGACCCATATCAACATATGGTAGATGCAAGATCTCTTGCATACTTCATGTGGACTTGTGCACCGAGCACGACGCAATTAAACGATGCACTCTCAGGCCTGCCAATGTTCAGCAATAAGCTTCGCGACAAAAGGCGGTTTTCCTCGATTGAGCAAATCGATTCGGATTGTGCCCCGAATCATGTCAAGCAGTGCGGGTGCTCGTCTTCAAACAGAGCTTGAGGGGAGTGAAACAGTTCCATGCCCAACTCGGAGCCGCCAAGAATCGCTCTCATTGAAATTGCAGCTTCGGAAGCAGAATGCCGGCTGACTTTGGGATCACTTGGACGGGCACCGCCGCAACCCATCCCGCCACCGGTTCCCTCCAAAAACCTTCGGGGATCGCACTTGGCGCTGACGCAGTCTACTTGTACAGGAGCGAACGGCCGTTCGAGAAAAGGTGAATTTTTGAAGGATGTGCCGCGACGCTCACTCGTGACCCCCTGACGCCAGAATGAATTCCCGGAAGCTTGGCGATAACCCCTCCCGAGCTGCTAGGCTCTTTTTCGAAATACAGAAGAGTCACCTCGCCGAGTGCCTCGGATATCGAGATTTTTCCAGAATAAAGTGCATTGTCGTCAGCAACTTCCATGTCCTCCGGCCGAACGCCGACAACAACCCGCCTGCCTAACGAACAAGAATCGGAAGGCACGGACGACCTGGCCGATCCGCCGCCGTCCAGCTTGACTGCCGTCTCCTCACCCGTCTCGGAGATCTCACCCGAAAGAAGGTTCATGGCTGGGGATCCGATGAATTTCGCGACGAACTCGTTGGCAGGCCGCTCGTAAAGCTCCAGCGGAGCTCCCACTTGCTCGATGTCTCCGCCATTCAACACGACTATTCTCGATGCAAGGGTCATGGCCTCCACCTGGTCGTGGGTGACGTATATCATGGTGGATTCCGGCAGTTCCTGCTTGAGCTGGGCGATTTCAATCCGCGTCGCCACCCGAAGTGCGGCATCCAAGTTGGAAAGCGGCTCATCGAAGAGAAACACCTTCGGGTCGCGGACAATGGCGCGTCCGATTGCAACTCGTTGCCGCTGGCCACCCGACAGAGCCTTGGGAAGCCTGTTCAAGTAATCGCCAAGCTGCAAAACGCGCGCGGCGTTCTCCACTGCTTCGTCGATCTCTTTCTTTGACTTCTTCGCTATGCGAAGCGCAAACGCCATGTTTTCCCGGACAGTCATGTGCGGGTAAAGGGCATAGGACTGGAAAACCATCGCGATTCCACGCTGGGCGGGTGGAACGTCGTTGACCACTTGGTCGTCAATTCGCAGGGTTCCTCCCGTTATGCGCTCCAATCCTGCAATCATCCGCAGAAGCGTGGATTTACCGCATCCCGAAGGTCCGACAAACACGATAAGTTCACCCTGCTTGATCTCCAGATTGATGTTCCGCAAAACTTGGACAGTGCCGTAGGACTTGCAGATATTTTCAAGATGAAGGTCTGCCATTTTTCCACCTAACGCTTAATGGCGACAAAGGATTCCCACTCGGGAAGGGCAAAAGTTCCGAATCTCGGCGTCGGTCCGGCGTTAAAACCGAAGACCTGCTCCCACTCACCGTCTGGAAGGTCAATTCTTGACGCCGTCCCGCTCAGGTTGAATGCGCAGTATACTGTCTCGCTTACGGAACTCCGGATGAAGGACACGACATCATCCAGCGCCTGCAGGGAATCGATGCCCCCCGAACCAAGCGCGGGCAAGGATGACCTCAGCGCAATTGCGGAGCGGTATTGCTGCAACAGCGAATCGGCATCCGCATCCTGCTCGGAAACGGCGAGGGAAAGGTGAGCCTCTGGCACCGGCAGCCAAGGCCTGCCCTCGGAAAAACCACCATTCATTCTGTCTGCGGACCAAACCATGGGTGTTCGGCAACCATCGCGCCCGCGAAACTCGGGCCAGAATCGCACCCCGTAAGGATCCTGCAGATACTCTCTGGCCAGATTCGCCTCGGGCAAACCCAATTCTTCCCCTTGGTAAATGCAAACTGAACCACGTGCGCACATTATCAAAGTCGTCAGCAGTCGCTGCGCCTGCTGGGAGAGGCCCCATCGGGTGGTGTGCCGCGCCACATCGTGGTTTGAGAACGCCCAAGTCACCCATCCGTCCGGTGCGATTTCCTGGAATTTCTTCAGCAATTTGACAATTCTCTCCGCATTCGGCCAGTCTTCGGACAGCAGGTCAAATGCGTAGCAGGTGTGCACAAGTGAATCGCCGCTCGTGTACTCTCCAATGATTTCAAGCCCTCGTTGCGCGTCGCCCACCTCACCCATCGCAGCGCGGCAGCCGAACTTGTCCAACGTCGCCCGAAACCGCTTAATGAATCCGATATTCTCTGGGCGGTTTTTGTCGAACACATGCATCTGATAATTGTACGGGTTCACCATCGGCGCGATCGTTCCAGTTCGCAGCTCTTCCGCGAGTGCTGGATTGCTCCTCAACTCACGGTCACAGAAGTAAAAGTTGACTGTGTCCAGCCGAAATCCGTCGACGCCTCTCCCAAGCCAAAACTTTACGATGTCGAGCAAAGCGTCCTGAACTTCCCGGTTATGGAAATTGAGATCTGGCTGGGAAGCCAGAAAGTTATGCAGGTAGTATTGACAGCGCACGCTGTCCCATTCCCACGCCACGCCTCCAAAAACCGACAGCCAGTTGTTTGGAGGCGATCCGTCTGGTTTCGGGTCAGCCCAGACATACCAGTCGTGCTTTGGGTTGTCCTGAGACTTCCGGCTCGCGATGAACCAAGGGTGCTGATCTGATGTGTGACTCAACACCAAATCGATCATGACCTTGATCCCGAGAGAGTGCGCCTCCGCCAAAAACGCGTCGAAGTCCGCCAAGGTACCGAATGTTGGGTCCACTTCGAGATAATCCGAAACGTCATAGCCACAATCCTTCATCGGCGACTTGAAGAACGGAGTTACCCAGACAGCGTCGACTCCTAGGCCCGCAACATACGGCAACCGCTGGATTGCACCGCGAAGATCACCAATTCCGTCGTTGTTCGAATCCTGGAAGGACCGGACGTAGATCTGATAGATCACTGCTCCCCTCCACCAGTCGGAATCAATTTCAGTGGAGGAGATGCCGTTCGTCATAGGCCGAACAGCTTGGTTCATATGCATGTCATCCACCCTTGACGGAGCCTGCCAGCAACCCGCGCACAAGATACTTTTGCATCGCGAAGAAGACCACAAGAGGAACGACGATCGATACAAACGCAGACGCTGCGAGAATCTCCCAATCCCCGCCCCGCGATCCCAATAGCTCGCGCAGCCGACCCGTCATGACAAGCTGCTCCTCGTTGTTTCCGAGAAAGACAGTTGCAACCAGCAGGTCGTTCCAAACCCAAAGGAACTGGAAGATCGCAAAGCTTGCGAGGGCCGGAAACGACAGCGGGAGCACAATTCGCCTGAAAATCTGAAAGTCGGTCGCACCGTCCACTCTGGCCGATTCGATGATCTCCCGCGGCAGGCCGGCGATGTAGTTGCGCAACAGGTATATCGCCAGCGGCAGGCCGAAGCCGGTATGTGCCAGCCATATTCCAAGATAGTCCTTTCCTATTCCAACGTCGTTGTGAAGTTTCAGCAGGGGAATGAGGGCGAGTTGCAGCGGAACAACAAGAAGGCCGACGATCAATGCGATCAACAGCGCTCGTCCTGGAAATTCCATCCACGCCAGCGCGTATGCGGCGAAGGCAGCAACCAGAATTGGAATGACCGTGGCGGGAATCGTGACCGAAAACGTATTGAGGAACGACCGCCCCAACCCTTCGGCGAATGTGACCCGCTCATAATTCTCTAACGTGAATTTGGGCGGTTTGATGGAGGTGATAAAAATCCTGATTCCCCTGCTTCGCGTAAATTGCTCGGGCGAAGTGATGCGATAGTCTCCGGCAGCGCTGACGGTCATCTCCCGGCCATTGCTCATGACTCCGGTTTCGCCGGGCGCATAAACCGTCGGCTCACGTGAACTGGTGCCGAATGCAATGACCTCGCCAGGCCCTCCAGCAAATACGTTGCCTTCGATGACATACAGGTCGCCGTCAAGCCTCTGGGTGTCTGGAGCAGCTGAACGGACTATGACGTTCTGCTCGGACGGAAATAGCGCTTTCCACCAGCCGCTCGCCGTAATTTGGTCGCGATCCCGGAATGACGAAACCAAAAGCCCGAAGGTCGGAATTATCCAGATTAACACCAGAGCTAACGCGGAGAGATTCACTGCCCAGACCAAGCGTGAGCGCGTTCCAGCGATGTTATCCACTGCCTCGACCACTCCTCAGCGCAATTCCCGGCGGGCATTCCTGATGTTCCAGATCATGATCGGGGTTACAAGAACCATGATTACCAAGGCGATGGTCGACGCACGCCCGGCGTCGTTGCCTCTGAACATCCAGTCAAACATGAGATTGGCAAGCACCTGGCTTTCCCACTGTCCATTGGTCATGGCCAGCACAATGTCGAATACCTTCAGCACAAGAATGGTGATCGTAGTCCAAACGACGGCGATCGTTCCCCATATCTGGGGAATCTTGATTTTGTAGAATATCTGGAAAGGGGCCGCTCCATCTATGACCGCTGCCTCAATCGTCTCTTCCGGAATGCCACGGAGCGCAGCCGATAGTATCACCATGGCGAATCCAGTCTGAATCCAGATCAAAACCACCATCAGTAGAAAGTTGTTCCAGATGTCGAGGGTTATCCAAGCCTTTGCGGTCCCGCCAAAAGCCAAAACCATGGCGTTCAAGGCACCGACCTCCGCACTCCCGTCCCCTCGATAGTCATATATGAATTTCCAGATCACCGATGCGCCGATGAAGGATATTGCCATGGGCATGAAAATCAGGGACTTGGCGAAGTTTCCCCAGGAAATTCGATCCGTGAGAGCCGCTGCGACTAGTCCAAAGAACGTGGACGCCGCTGGCACAACGATTAGCCACAACATATTGTTGCGCATCGACTCGAGGAACTTCTTGTCTCCAACGAGCCAAACATAGTTGTCAAATCCGATGAATTTGCTGCCCGACGCGTCGTGAAACGACAGCCAGATCGAGTTGAACACCGGGTACACGAGGTAGATTCCCAGTAGCAGGATCGCCGGACCGAGAAACAGCCACGGCCGGATTGCCGATGCGCGATTGATGTTCCGGCCAGCGTTCGGCCCGCGTCCCGGGAAAATCACGTCCAGCGCGATGTTGGTCAAATAGAAGTAGGAGACACAGCCGAACACGCCGACAATGATCGTTGCTATTGCGAAACTTACCTGTTCCACGGCTATCTCTCGGCGTCAGCGTCTACCGCGCTGCCGTTTGGGTTCTTGACCCGCTCAAAAGCGGGTCAAGAACCCAATCTCTCAGTTGCACCTAGAGCGAATCCCAAGTGCTCTGAATGTCTGCGGCGACATCCTCTGCAGACTTGCCCCCAACGTAGTCGACCATTCCTGTCCAGAACACGCCAGCCCCGATCGCCCCCGGCATCAAGTCGGACCCGTCAAACCGGAATGTCGTTGCTCCGAGCAGAATGTCGTTCAGCGAACGAACCACCGGATCAATGAACGCGTCAGGGTTCACGCCCTTGTGCGGGGTAAGGAAACCTGTTTGCGCCATCCATACTTCGTGCGCAATTGGAGCCTTGAGGAACTCCAAGAATGCCCTTGCCCCCCGTGAATCAGATGTGATCGAGAACAAGGTGCCAGCACCCAGTACCGGTCGCCCCAAATCCATTCCGGAATAGGCCGGGAAGTAAAAGAAATCGGCATCCTCTCCTACCACAACCCCTTCGGGGAAGAATGCCGGAATGAACGACGCCTGCCTATGCATGTAGCAAGTCGGAGGGGATTCAAAGAGTCCCTTCGGGCTCTCGCGGAAGTCTAGCGATGCGACAGCACCTGCACCTCCAGCTACATAGTCGTCGTTGCGGGCGAAGTACCCGAACTCATCTATCGCGCCTGTTACTCTTGGGTCATTGAACTTGATTTCATTCGATACCCATCCATCATAGACATCCGGCGGTTGCGTTCGCAGCATCATGTCCTCCACCCAGTCTGTCGCGGGCCAGCCCGTTGCCCCACCAGAACCGAGGCCGACGCACCAGGGGGTTTCCCCATCTGCAACGATCTGGTCGGTGAGGGCCTTGAGATCTTCCATGGACTGCGGAACTTCATACCCAGCGTCCTCGAAGTTTTCCGGCACGTACCAAACGAGAGATTTCACGTCGACTTTGTAGAAAAAGCCATAGAGCCTCTGCTCTCCGTCCTTTCCAGCGTAAGTGCCCAGATCGACCCAAGACTGACCGGCAGCATAGTTGTCCCTCACCCAATCGGCCGTTTCCTGACCGAGGTCAGACAAGAAACCCTTTCCCGCGAGGTCGGTCGCGAGGCCAGGTTGCGGAAAGACTGCAATGTTCGGGGGCGACCCTGCCCCTGTATCGATGACAATCTGCGTTTCGAAACTGTCAGACCCCGAATACTGGACATCGGCACCTGTGGCTGCTTCAAAATAGGCAATGACGCTCTCGACGAGTTCCTTGTCGGGGCCCAGCCAAGGTCCGAAAACGGAAATGGTCTCGCCGGAAAGATCCATGGATTTCAATGCTTCGTAGCTGTCCCAAGTAAAACGAGGATCGTCGCCGGGCGGAAACATTAGCTCCTGCGCGTGCGTCGCACCCGCAATCAGCGATACTGATGCGGCGACGGCAACCAATGAATGTCTCATGTTTGTGTTCTCCTTAACGATCGTCTCACGATTTGCTTTCCCGCTGCGTTTCGAACGTGCGAATCAAAGCGCTTTGATGCACATTGTGACGATTGCATGAGAGTGTCAAGCCAGTACTGGCAAGAAGGATGATGCAAAATGCACCCATTCGGTACTGGACATGCGCTGGCTGGCTTTGGAGATTGTGCTGAATTGCCGGTGGTTCAACCCCGATTTGAGGGCAAGGTCCTGTCCCAGAACCGACGTGCCGGGTACTGAGATCGTCACCCTCCCGACACTCCGCGCGCTTGCGGTTCGCTTCCTACACCCAATGCGAACGAATCAGCTTGCGCCTGTCATCGACGCCGACATGGTTCCTGCAGCCGCTCTTGGTGCTCGCGTTTTCGTCCCGCGACTGCGTTGCTTGGAATCTCGATGATCGAGGTGTCCTCAATTCATTTGAGCTTGCCTTGCTGCAATCCCTGTATTTCAATTGCCGGGCGGACGATGGGGAGTGAACCGGCTTGAAGCAAACCGCGAAGCCACTCTCTCGAAACGCGGTCCGGCAAAGACCTGGCTGTCGGCGGATGCTAATCTCGGGTAACGCTTGAACGAGTTGATTTTGGAGCCGGAATCAGTTTGATTGTGTCAGGATCGGATCTGATTGGGACGAAGCCCCACAAGTCAACTGAACCTAAATGCCATCGGGACCCAGCAACAATCTTATGAACCTCAAGCAGCTATCAGAAAACCTTGGTCTCTCGCAAACAACGGTGAGCCGAGCCTTGAACGGTTATCCAGAGGTGAGCAAGCAAACCCGCAGTAGAGTCCTGCAAGCAGCAAAGAGCTTCAAATACAGGCCGAATGCAGTTGCTACCCGTCTCGCGACTGGATGTTCGATGGCCATTGGCCACGTCATCCCAGTCTCATCGAAATGCGAGATCATGAACCCGATTTTCTTCGATTTTGTCGCTGGTGCGGGAGAAACCTACACGCACGAAGGTTACGACATGCTGCTGTCGGTAGTGGAAGACGAGAATTTGGAAAGTGCCTATCGAGAGATGGCGGAAAAAGCATCCGTCGATGGAATCGTTCTCCACGCACCGCACATTTCCGATTCCCGCATCGAGATCCTGAACGAGATCGGACTGCCTTTCGTTGTTCATGGAAGGTCGTCAGAAGAACGAGCGGACTATTCTTGGCTAGATATCAACAACAGGAAGGCGTTTCGAACGGCAACAGACTACCTGATCGGCGAAGGCCATAGGCGCATCGGCCTGATCAACGGCGTCGAGGAGCTGGATTTCGCGCACCGCAGGCGCCATGGGTACGAGGAAGCTCTCACTCAAGCACAGATTGATCCTGATCCCGAGCTGATGCGCTCTGGAGACATGACGGAGCCCTACGGCCGGGATGCCACCCACGAGATAATGCAGCTCGACGATCCGCCGACAGCGTTCCTTGTTTCATCGATTTTGCCTGCGATCGGCACACGGCGCGCCGTGCAGGAGTTAGGCTTCCAGATGGGTCGAGACATTTCAATCGTGATCCATGACGACGACCTTTCTTACTTGAAAAATTCGGGGAAAGTTCCAATGTTTACGGCTACACGCTCCTCCGTGAGGGACGCAGGCCGGAGATGTTCCGAATTGCTCCTAGAATTGATTGCGAAGCCTGAATTAGCGCCAATACAGGAGTTGTGGGAGGTCGAATTGGTGGTGGGCGCCTCCACAGCCCGACTTCGCGAGACCAGTCAGTGAGCCGCGCTTTCACCTCGCATGGCGATCAATTCTTGGACCTTGCGTCGGCAAACCGTTCCAACGCCTCCAAATTTTCAGCGCGGTGAATTGTCACCCCGTACAGAACTGCTAGCGGCGGGATGAATTTCTCGAGAAGCGACTTTCCCGAAGGATTCGTGTTCGGGGCGGCCACATCGAGCTACCAAATCGAGGGACATGGTTTTGGGGACGCCGGAACAACCCACTGGGATACCTTTGCGGCCACTCCGGGGAATGTTGCGCGTGGCGAAAACGGAAAGACGGCTTGCGGACACTATTGGAGATTTCAAGAGGATTTGGACCTCGCTGCCAACGCTGGTCTTGACGCCTGGCGTTTCTCCACCTCTTGGGCGCGAGTTCTGCCGGATGGAAAAGGAGTAGTGAATCAAAAGGGACTGGACTTTTACGACCGCCTCGTGGACGAAATACTGCGGCGCGGTATGGAGCCGCACGTCACACTTTATCACTGGGAGTTGCCCTCGCCGCTTGCGGATCTCGGCGGGTGGGCAAATCGCGACATCGCGCACTGGTTCGGCGACTTTGCGGCGATTGTCACGGAACGAATTGGGGATCGAATCTTTTCTGTGGCACCAATAAACGAGCCATGGTGTGTCGCTTGGCTCAGCCACTTTCTCGGTTTTCATCCTCCCGGTCTTCGCGACATCCGGGCGACGACACGGGCGATGCATCATGTGTTGCTGGCCCATGGCACCGCCGTGCAAGCCCTGCGCACCATGGGTGTCGAGGACATCGGGGCAGTCTTCAACTTCGAGTTCGCAGCGCCGGCAAACGAAGGAGCGCAGGCGCTTGAGCTAGCGAACTTGTACGACGGCATTTACAACCGCTGGTTTCTGGGAGGAATCCGAAAGAGGCAATATCCCGCAAACGTAATGGACGGGCTGGAATGTCACTTGCCCAAAAATTGGGATTCCGACCTTGCCATTATCGGAACGCCCATCGACTGGATCGGCATCAACTACTACACGCGAAAACTCCTCGCCTGCGACGGAACCGGATTGTTTCCCGGATATCGCGAGGTAGAGGGGCCGTTGCCGAAGACAGACGTTGGCTGGGAGATTTTCCCCGAAGGTCTTTACCACTTTCTTGCCATGGTTGATCGGGAATATGCTGATGGCCTTCCAATCTACGTGACCGAAAACGGTATGGCCTGCGCCGACCGCCCTATGGGCAACAAGGTCTATGATCCAGAACGAAGCGACTTCATAGAGCGGCACGTTGGCCAAGTTCACAGGGCTATTCTTGATGGGATCGATGTTCGAGGATATTTTGTCTGGTCGATGCTTGACAACTTTGAATGGTCGCTCGGTTATGACAAGCGGTTTGGACTCGTGTATGTCGATTTTGATTCACTGATGCGTATGCCGAAGTCATCGTACTGGTCCCTGAAGGAATCACTCGATCGGTGAGCGCAGCCGCACTCGGACAAAGAGCGTGAGCGATACCGATGCCCAAATAAATCTGGTAGCCGATATCGGAGGCACCAACACGCGAGTCGCGGCAGCGAAGGGCAAACTTCTGCTAGCCGACACGTTTCGACGCTACCGAAACCGTGACTTTGACGGCCCCAGCGAGATACTCGAGGATTTCACAAATTCGACAGGCATCCCCGAATTCAGAAACTTTTGTGTAGCGGTCGCGGGGCCTGTCCTCGACGGGTGCGCAAAAATGGCGAATATCGACTGGACTATTGACGGTGCGGCAATCGGCAAGAAGATGAACATATCCACCGTTTTGCTGATCAATGACCTAACGGCTCTCGGTCATTCACTGAGCTCCTTGAAAAAATCCGAACTGCTGCCGGTGCTTGCAGGCGCAAAGCCTAAAGCTGGAGAAGCCCGGCTTGTCGTCAACATTGGCACCGGATTCAACACATCAACGGTTCTGACCACATCGGCCGGCGAGATTGTTGCATCGGCGGAGTGTGGGCATGCGAGTCTGCCCGCACACTCGAGAATTGACTTTGACCTTCATGAATTTCTTTCAGCCCGAACAAGTTTTGTATGCATTGAGGACATTCTGTCCGGAAGGGGAATCGAGACCGTCTACGCATGGCTGTCCAAACGTGACGGCGGCAAGCGGGGCTTGTCAGCGGCAGAAATCTCGAATCGATTTGGCGCAGACGCCCTTGCGGACCGGGTTGGCCGGGTGATCACCAAAATCTTGGGGACGGTCGTGGGCGACCTTGCGTTGATGCATCTCCCCTACGGCGGCATATATCTGACTGGGAGCGTCGCCAAGGCCCTTGGCCCGAGTCTTGAGAGATTCGGTTTCGCCGCCGCCTTCATGAACAAGGGACGCTATACGCCACTTATGGCTAAATTTTCAATACGACTAATTGACAATGATTTTGCGCCGCTTCTCGGATGTGCGTCGCGCTGCACAGAGACCCGCAACGCGTAAGCTGCCTCGCCAAAGCCGGAAAGCGGGACATTGAGTGCCGCTCGCGATCTGTCCGGCGTTCCATTCAAGCTTCTCGCCAGTTCCGGAAGCCGCATTTTGCATCTAGCGCATAGCGGTATTGTCAAATCGTCGATTGTCGCAGGGCAGTCGAAATCCGATATTTGGCGCATCGGATCACTAGCCGGAAAGACCGGCACAAATGAAGAAAGGACAACACGATGGCAACTATCGCACACACAGCGGTATCAAGCGGTCGGATTGCCGACTGCATCCAATCCCAAGTCAAGGCACTAATCGAAACATGGAAGCGGTACCGGCTATATCGCGCTACCCTCACCGAACTGGAATCCCTGGCGCCACGCGAGCTTGATGACATCGGCGTGAGCCCAGCCCAAATTCGTTCCATTGCCCACAATTCAGCATTCGGGCCTCAGAAATAGTCGGAATTTGCAACGAACAGATCGCTTGCAATTCAGCACCGGGCGGCGGTGTCCTCTCTCTGCAGCGCCGCCCGAATTCTGAGATCCGGTGGTGGCCTCCTGTGGAGCGTCAAGCCACGGGACCGTCATTGTCCACACGCTCGACATAGCTGGCGAGAACCTTCTTGTCACCAGACTTGTCAAACGCCACGCTCAAGCTCGAGGCTGAGGACGACTTAACCGTTCCATACCCGAACTTCTGGTGGAACACTCGATCTCCTGCCTCGAGTTTTGCAGACGACGAGCTTTCCAGCCGCCGTCTCGAGAAGCCAGCGGTTCCAAAACGGCCACGCTCGGCAACCCTCCGCGCCATGCGTTGGAACCCGGGCGACGAGTAAACATCGGAATCGAAAGACCTGTCAACGGGCAACTGCGAACTGCGTGCCGCCTGAAAGCCGAATCCCGGAGACAATCCTGGCGGCGTCATGTCCTCAATGTGCTTGACCGGAAGTTCGCCGATAAATCTAGAAGGATCCTGAGTTCTCCATCTTCCGAATACGAAACGCGCTGACGCAAAGGAAACAGAGCAAATTTCCATGCTGCGAGTGATGCCTACATAGGCTAGGCGCCGCTCCTCTTCCAAGCCTGGATCCCCCTCTTCTTCCAATGCCCTCTGCGACGGAAACACGCCCTCCTCCCAGCCCGGCAGGAAAACAACCGGAAACTCCAGCCCTTTTGCCGAGTGCAGCGTCAAGAGCAAGATCCCCTGTTCCTGGGAGCGTTGCACATTCTCAAAATTCAACGCGACATGCTCGAGCAACCCCTGTATGTTTTCAAACTCCTCCAGTGCCTTGACCAATTCCTTGAGATTTTCCAGCCGTGCTGGAGCGTCTGGTGTTTTCGTGTTGGTCCACATTTCCGGCAGGCCAGATTCTTCCAATATCTGGCCAGCCACCTCGATATGTGCCCTGCCTCCGTCTCGGATCATCCCCGCCCAGACTGCCTGTCTGCCCAGAAGTTTCCGTATCCCGACAGCCGCCTTGCCCGTTATTTTGCTTTCGCGGCAAAGTTGGGATGCTGCCTCGCTAAGGGAGACGCGCCGGTCACGTGCCTCCAAATGGATTCTTTGGAGGGTCGCCTCCCCCACTCCGCGCTTCGGAACATTGATGATTCGCTCGAATGCAAGGTCGTTTTGGCTGGATACTGCAAACCGGAAATATGCGATCGCGTCCCGCACCTCCCGCCGCTCGTAGAATCTGGGGCCGCCGACCACCCTGTAGGGAAGACCGATCGCCATCAGGCGATCTTCAATTTCGCGCATCTGGAAAGACGCCCTGACCAAAATGGCCATCTCGTCGTATTCGTACGAACGCCGCATCCCTGTTTCCCGAGTGAGGTTTTCGGCCTCGGAACAGATCCATCTTGCCTCGTCCTGTCCCTCCCAGTGGCCGATGAGACGCACCTTCTCGCCTTGGGCCTTGTCCGTCCAAAGCGTTTTTCCTAGCCGGCCGACGTTCCGATCGATCAGCCCCGAAGCTGCGCCGAGAATATGTGTGGTTGAACGGTAATTCTGCTCCAGCCTGATCACCTTCGAACCGGGAAAGTTGCTCTCAAACTGCAAGATGTTGTTCACGTCCGCCCCGCGCCATGCATAAATGGATTGATCGTCGTCTCCCACGCAACAAACATTTCGATGTGCCTGAGCAAGCAGCCTGAGCCAGAGGTATTGGGCAACGTTCGTGTCTTGGTACTCATCCACGAGAATGTACCGAAACCGATGCTGATACCTCGCAAGAACATCGTGCTGGCGGCGGAAGATGTCGACTACGCGAAGTATCAGATCGCCAAAATCAGCCGCATTGAAACTCGTCAGGCGCTCTTGATATTCTTCGTACAGAGCGAGTCCGCGACCATTAAATTCTCCCCGCCAGCGCTTCGGCACGTCCTCCGGCAACCATCCTTGGTCTTTCCACCGGTTGATAGTCGCGGCGAGGGATTTGGCTGGAAATTTCTTTTCGTCGATGTTCGCTGCGCTAATCAGCTGTTTCAGAAGCCTTTCCTGGTCATCTCTATCAAGAATCGTGAAATTCGCGTTCAACCCCGCAAGCTCGGCGTGGTAGCGGAGGATTTTCGCGCAAATTGAGTGAAACGTACCGAGCCAAGGCATGCCTTCGACACGGCCACCAACCATTTGACTGACCCTGTCGCGCATCTCTTGCGCAGCTTTGTTGGTGAATGTCACGGCCAGTATCTGCGATGGCCAGGCCCTTCTCGTTTGAAGAATGTGCGCCATTCTCGAAGTCAACGCTTTTGTCTTGCCGGTTCCAGCGCCTGCAAGTATCAGCACTGGGCCATCAAGCGTCTCGACCGCTTCACGTTGCGGCGGGTTCAACCCCTCCAAATACCGGGGGAGCGGCTCTTCAGCCGAGATGATCCTGTTTTCACTTGACGAGGACGGGTCGGCGTTTTCATTTTCAAAGAGATTCATGGGAGCCTGCATACTTAGCATCCACATTGGCCGCAAGCCAGGCTTGGCATGCTCGCAGGCTGACCGGCACCTAGCTCCTGTTTCAAAATCACGAGAAAAACCGCGTTAGAACCTTCGCCTGCGAAGAAGCCAAATGAAAAAAAGGCCACCCACCAAACCAGTTACGATTCCAATGGGCATGTCTTCGGGCGCCACCACGGTTCGAGCAGCAATGTCCGACCACAACAGGAATATCGATCCACACAGCGCAGCGGAGGGGATGACCGCAGCATTGTCGCCGCCAACCACCATCCGCGCCATATGGGGAATCATGAGTCCCACAAATCCAACGATTCCAGAATACGCGACCATCACGCCAGTGAGCAACGCGCCCACAACAAACACTGTCATCCGAAAGCGCGGGACCGGAATGCCTAGGGTAGATGCTGTCTCGTCGCCAACCGTAAGGGCATTCAGGTCTCCGGCCTTGACCCAGAAAAAGGCCCCGCACACTACAAGAACGGCAAACGGAAAAACGAGATGATTCCATTGTGCCAAGCCCAGCCCACCCAGCATCCAGTACACTACCGTGTGAGCAGCGCGCGGATCCCCTAAAAAGATCAGTGTGTTTGCAGCAGCCATAACCACAAAGGAAACTGCGACGCCAGCAAGGATGAGCCTCACTGGGCTTGTCGCGCCGGTGAGCCTGGACACTGCAAGCACAACAAAAGTGGTTCCAAGCGCTCCGGCAAACGCCATCGACGGGATCGTCAGCAGACCCCAAAACATGCCGGTGTGCAAAAGAGCCAAGACCGCGCCAAATGCCCCGCCTGATGAGATTCCCATAAGATGAGGGTCCGCAAGCGGGTTGCGCGTCACCGCTTGAAGCGCGGCACCCACCAATGCGAGGCCTGCACCGACCACGCATGCAAGTATGCTTCGCGGAAGTCGGATTTCCCAGACTATTGCTTCATGTCCGTTGGACCACGTTTTGTCTATCGTGCCAGCGAGCAGATTGTTGACGACAATGCTCCAGACAGTCGAGATCGGGATCTGAACTGCACCGACGCTGACGGCGATCGAAATCGATAGAAAGAGAATCAGGAGACCCACGCCGAACAGCATCGGCGAGACCGACCGGCCGCCTAGCCTAGCTAATGCAGCGTTCACCAACCTTGCCTCCCTGCACAATACAAGGCGTCACTGGCCCCAGAACGCCTCGACCAACTTCTTGATTGCATCGATGTTGCGATGGCCGGGAGTCGCCTCGACGTATTCGAGAACAACAAAGCGATCATTCTTCACGGCATCAATCTCGGCAAGCGCAGGATTCGAAATCATGAATTTGCGTTTCTGCCCAGCGGTTACATCCCCGTAATTGATGATGACGACAATTTCTGGATTCCTCTCGATCACGGTTTCCCAGCCAACGGTCGACCAGCTCTTATCGAGATCATCGATGACGTTCTTTCCACCCGCAGCCTCAATCAGCGCGGTTGGCATCGCGTACCTGCCAGCAGTGAACGGAACGCTCTCGCCGCTGTCATAGACAAAGACACGAATGGGGCGCTCGCTGACAATCAGATTTGCGGTCAAATCGTGCAGTTCAGACTTATAAGCCTCTACCAAGCCCTCCGCCCTTTCGCGAACTCCGAATATGACCCCCAATTTCAATAAATCGCTATACAAGTCATCCATTGAAATCTTAGACTTCTTCCCGACATGAATGCAGGATTCAGTGAGTTCGTAGACTTGGATCCCGAACGGCCTGAGCGAGTCTGGCGTCACTTCCCCACCCACTTCCAACCCGTAATTCCATCCAGCGAAATAAAAGTCCGCACCAGCCCCCACCAACACTTCCTTACTTGGATATTTCGCCGACAACTCTGGGAGATCCGCGACATCAGTCTTAAACCGCTCGTCGATCCGGCTCCAGCCGGAAACGCCAGTGTAGCCCACCATTCTGTCCTTCAGGCCTAGAACCAGCATCATCTCAGTCAAGTTCACGTCATTCGATACTGCAGCCGCGGGCGGCTGATCGAATGTCACTGTCCGGTCGCAGCTTTGAACTGTCACCGGTTCTGCAAGGCTTGGTGCAGCAAGCAACACACTGACGACATACAAGAATATCCGCGACAAACCGATTTACCTCCAGTTCATTGCAATCGAAACGTGAACCTGTTCTTGCCGCTGGGCACAAGAGTCTCAACGTGCGCTTCAACAGAGAACACCGCAGAAACCAAATTCGGCGAAAGCACTTCTGCGGTCCGGCCAAACGCGAGTGTTCTGCCTCCGGCGAGTGCCAGCACCATGTCGGCGAAGCTCAACGCAACATTCAGATCATGCATGCTGCATACCACCGTAAGCCCCAGTTCCCTAAGCAGCTTCAGCAGTTCCAGTTCATGTCGAATATCAAGATGATTGGAAGGTTCATCGAGAACTAGGACTCGCGGTTGCTGAGCGAGCGCCCGTGCCATCATGACGCGCTGGCGCTCGCCGCCCGACAGCGTCCTGATCTCCCTCCCCTCCAATTCGTGCAAGTCCAAGAGAGCTATTACCTTGTCCACGACATTCGCGTCTTTCTTGCCTCCGGCAGAAAACCCGCTCCTGTGCGGCGCCCGCCCAAGTGCAACCACTTCCCTGACCGTCAACGAAAAATCGGCTGGATGTTCCTGCAGCACGACACCGATCAGGCGAGCCGCAGCTCTTGCATCCATCGACCAGATATCCTCGCCATCAACAAGCGTCATCCCCGTCCTAGGCCGATAGAATCGGTAGAGCAATCGCAAGAATGTAGACTTGCCCGCGCCGTTGGGTCCAACAACGCCTAGTATGCACCCTGGCTCTAGAGTGAAGCTCGTTTCATGCAGGATGTTCGGTTGCCTTGGCGGCCCCCAAGACACCGCTTTTGCCTCCAGTCTCGCCGCCATCATGGCTTTTGAACAGAAAACAAACGGCAACCCTTAAGCGTGCTGCCAAGAGTCCAAAAGATGCGAAGGACGCTGGCAAGCAGCCCCGCCGCTAAAGAACTAGTGTCACACACGAAACGCGGTGCCTCGTACATTGCGCTGCAGCAACATGAATCTCCGAGCAAGTTCATTCTGCAAGACAGCATGTCTTTCACAGCCGAACTCCAGTCCCGCTTGTCCGGCAGGTAGCCGCTGCCAGCCTGCATGGGGCACAACATCATCCGCGATCGCTTTGAAAGCGACAGGAAACAATCTGCGTGCTCGGGCAAATGCGGTCTTCCGACCATTTCAGGCTCCCTCCGGCACATCCCGTCCGGGTCGAGAAACAGCGTGACGGCAGGTCTCCTGACTTGCAGCTCATCGCTTGCCCGATCCTTCCCAGCCGAGATTTGGCCAGTGGCTCAATTCGGGCAGGCTCTCCGCCTACAGTTGCGGGGGCAGTTGCGGACTAGACGCCAATTAATAGCGCCGCACCGCATTCCCTCTTCGTCTCGGACGAATGCCGTTCGTCCGTAGAACCGTCAAGACTCGGATAATCGAATTCACGCCAACGGTAAAGCCGCAATTCATGGACGTGGTCGAATTCTTCACTCAAATTCGCCCGGAAAACGAGCATCCGACTGCCTACATTCATCTTTACGTTTGGCTCTGTTCGCATTTCGAAGGCGCATGTGCTGCACTGGGTTTCAACTTGCATTGACCATGGGGAGCGGAACAATGGATCGGGCACGGTTTCGGGACTGGTTTTCGAGAATCGATGAACTGACGGCGGTGCCGTGCCGCAAGGTTGCTGCGGTTCTGTCGGACCCACCGGAGGGCGAGACCATCCGCGAGGCTGCGCACGCTGCGGGATTGCGCCGAGCACGGCGTTCCGCTGGCGCCACCGGCAAACGGGTGCGCGGAGCCGTGCACATCCAGACGGCTACCAGCCGCCAGCGCCAAGACACGCCTGCGAATCGCAAACTGAGCCTTACGCTTTGGTCCGGCCTGACGCCCCATCCTGAATATCAACGCAATTTCTTATGCACCTGGTTCCGGCGACACAAGGCATTGTGTCCGGGATGTCGGGCGATGTAATGTTCGCATGACATTCTTGACATGGAACCGTTCCAGGACCGAAATCCCCGCCAGCCTCATCGCCTTCCAGCGCCGGTTCCCCGACGCCGCCGCCGTTCGATGGCCGAACGGCTTCCGGTGTCCCGCCTGCGGCTGGCCACGATCCCTTCCTGCGACGCCAAGGATCTCGGCAACTTCGCTGTGCGCAACACCGCCGCGACCACCACCGGCCCCATGTCGTCGGCGACAGGCCCGCCCGTGAAATTCTCGCCTGGATCCACACCGCGTTCTGCAACCTCAAGGACTGGGCTCGGGGCGTCTGCCACGGGCTGCGCGCCAAGCGCCTCCAGACCTGTCTCGGCGAGTTCGTCTTTCGCTTCAATCGGCGCCGAAACCGCCGCGCTGCCTTCCTGTCCCTGTTCCTGCAGGCTCTGCGCGCCAAACCTCACCCCTGCTGCATCTTGATCAAACCGGAACCAAGTGCATAAGCAGTTCAACGCAATATGGTGCCAAGCGCTAGAGCCAGCACTCCGCGCTTGACGAAAATCAAGCCAAAGTCCAGCGGCGATTCCAATTCTCGCGGCTTATATGAGCGTCACTCGGTTGGACACTTAAACAGCAATCATGATAACCGCTAGATGTGGATTCTGTCGGCCATTCGAGGCATGGTGCTGGAGTTTCAGTCCAACTCTTCATTCATCGCCGCAACGCAATCCAAGACAATCTCCGCAATCATCAGTACGGAAACAACATGCCTGAATTCAAGAAAATTCTTGTCGCCAATCGAGGCGAAATAGCGATCCGCGTCATGCGAGCAGCAACCGAGCTTGGAATGGGTACAGTGGCGGTATTCGCCGAACAAGACAAGCTCTCGCTGCATCGATTCAAGTCCGACGAAGCGTACAGGATTGGCGAAGGGCTAGGTCCCGTTGAGGCCTATCTCTCCATAGACGAGGTCATTCGGGTGGCGAAGTTATCCGGCGCCGACGCAATTCATCCCGGATACGGGCTGCTTTCAGAGAATCCGGCACTTGTTGACGCCTGCTCCGAGGCTGGCCTGGCATTCATCGGCCCGGATGCGGCGACGATGAGGTTGCTCGGCGACAAAGCGTCGGCGCGAAAGGTAGCAATGTCTGCCGGCGTTCCTGTGGTTCCAGCCACGGACTTGCTTCCCCTGGAAATCGACAAGATCGAAAACATGGCTTCCGCAATAGGATACCCGTTGATGCTCAAAGCATCGTGGGGCGGTGGCGGACGAGGCATGCGGATTATCGAGACACAGGACGAGCTGGCCGAAAAAGTTGGGGAAGGCCGCCGGGAAGCCGAGGCGGCGTTTGGCAATAGCGAGTGCTTTCTCGAGATGTTGGTTTCGCGCGCCCGGCATGTGGAAGTCCAGATTCTTGGGGACGCTCACGGTTCCATCTACCATCTGTTCGAACGCGACTGCACGGTGCAGCGGCGAAACCAGAAGGTCGTTGAACGTGCCCCTGCTCCATATCTCGATGACGAAGGTCGCCAGAAAATTTGTGAGTTCGCCCTGCGCGTTGCTCGAGAGTGCGGCTATCGGAACGCCGGAACCGTCGAGTTTCTTATGAATAGTGACACCGGCTCGTTTCATTTCATCGAGGTCAATCCGCGGATTCAAGTTGAGCACACCGTGACCGAGGAGATAACGGGAATCGACATCGTGAAAGCGCAAATTCGCATTGCCGAAGGAGCGACTCTCGCCAACGCGACGGGAGCAACTAGCCAGAGCGACATCAAGTTGCGTGGACACGCCCTTCAAAGTCGAATCACCACAGAAGATCCACAAAACAACTTCATTCCAGACTATGGACGCTTGACGGCATACCGGTCCGCAACTGGCCATGGCATCCGCCTCGACGGTGGAACCGCGTACTCTGGCGGCGTCGTGACGCGCCATTACGACTCGCTTTTGGTCAAGGTAATTGCGTGGGCCGGCACGCCTCATGAAGCCGTCGCGCGGATGGGTCGCGCCCTCAGGGAGTTCCGCATCAGGGGTGTGGCGACGAACATCACGTTCATCGAGAACCTGTTGAAACACCCAGAATTCCTGTCCAACCACTACACGACAAGGTTCATCGACAGCACACCAGGGCTTTTCAGCTTTCCAAAGCGACAAGACAGGGCCACGCGAATTCTCACCTACATCGCCGACACTATCGTCAACGGTCATCCGGAAGCCGCGGGACGCGGCCGTGCCAGCGCATCGGCGACTGCGCTGCCTCCCCCCGCCCTGCGCAGTGGCGAAATTCCCTCCGGCACAAAGCAACTCCTTGACAAACAGGGGCCGGAAGCGGTGGCGGGATGGCTTTCACGACAGAGCCGGTTGCTCGTTACGGACACGACGATGCGGGACGCTCATCAATCGCTTCTCGCGACACGGATGCGTTCGCTGGACATGATCAACGTGTCAACGGCTTACGCCCATAATCTGCCCGAACTGTTTTCGATCGAATGCTGGGGAGGTGCAACGTTCGATGTCGCTTACCGCTTCCTGCTAGAATGTCCATGGCAGAGACTTCGCGACATCAGGGAGCGGATTCCGAACGTAATGCTCCAAATGCTTCTGCGAGCGTCGAACGGAGTGGGGTATACCAATTACCCGGACAACGTTGTCCGGTTTTTTGTCCGACAGGCAGCAAATTCGGGCGTTGACGTGTTCCGCATATTCGACAGCCTGAACTGGGTAGACAACATGAGAGTGGCCATGGACGCGGTCATCGAGTCAAACCGGGTCTGCGAAGCTGCCATCTGCTACACGGGAGACATAACTGATCCCGACCGCGCCAAGTTCGACCTGCAATACTACGTCCAGATGGGAAAGGAACTGAAGAAGGCAGGAGCGCACATACTTGGATTAAAGGACATGGCGGGGCTGCTAAAGCCGGGTGCGGCGCACGTTTTGATTTCAGCGCTGAAGGAAGAGGTTGGGCTGCCCGTGCACTTTCACACGCACGACACGAGTGGAATGGGTGCCGCGTCCATTCTCGCCGCTGCCGAGGCTGGTGTGGACGCTGTGGACACCGCCATGGATGCACTTTCCGGAGGCACGTCCCAGCCCTGCCTTGGATCCATAGTCGAAGCGCTGAACCGAACGGACCGGAACACTGGCCTCGATATCGGAGCAATCCGGGAAATTTCCAGCTACTGGGACAGTGTCCGCTCACAATACACCGCCTTTGACGAAGGGTTGCCTGCGCCAGCGTCAGAGATATTCCTTCACGAAATGCCGGGCGGCCAATTTTCCAATCTAAAGGCTCAGGCACGTTCACTCGGCCTAGGCGAACGTTGGCCTGAAATTGCTAAAGCTTACGCGGATGTCAACAAGATGTTCGGAGACATTGTGAAGGTCACACCAACCTCAAAATGTGTGGGTGACATGGCACTTCTGATGGTCAGCCAAGGCCTTGCACGCACCGAGGTTGAGGACCCCGATGTCGAGGTCGCCTTTCCCAAATCTGTTGTGGACCTGATGCGTGGCAATGTCGGTTACCCGCTTGGCGGATTCCCGGAGGCGATACAGAAAAAGATTCTCAAGGGCGAGAAACCCAACATGACTCGGCCGGGCGAACGCCTCGATCCAGTGGACATAGAGGCGACGCGCAAGAGTGTCTCAAGCAAACTTGGCGATGTGGCGGTTGATGACGAGGACTTGGCCAGCTACCTCATGTATCCCAAAGTTTTCCTGGACTACTCAGAGAAGCACGCCACCTACGGACCAGTTCGCACGTTGCCGACTCGTGCCTTCTTCTGCGGAATGGAGCCCGGCGAAGAAATCAGCGTCGAGATCGATCCAGGCAAAATTCTGGAAATTAGGCTGGAAGCGGTTGGCGACCCAAACGAGAAGGGCGACGTTCGGGTCTTTTTCGAGTTGAACGGACAGCCAAGGGTCGTGAGGATACATGATCAGCGAATGCGCGCTGATACCGCGGCTGCCATCAAGGCGAATCCCTGCAATCCAGGTCACGTTGGCGCACCGATGTCCGGGTCCGTTGCTTCTCTCTCCGTCAGCGAAAGGCAAAGAGTCAATAAAGGGGATCTGCTTCTCACAATCGAGGCCATGAAAATGGAAACGGGCATCTACTCCGAGCACGATGCGAAGGTTGCGAAGGTTCACGTTGGCCCAACAACAATGATCGACGCCAAGGACCTGCTCGTCGAGCTTGAAATCTTCTCTTAGCGCGGTTACCTCGCCGTTTGACGGTGCAGACAGGAATTTCGTCCTGACGCGGCGCTTGACTGGCATTTGCGGAAGCATTGAAGCGATTGTCCCCAATCCCAAATTCTCATTACATTCATGGTGAATCGGGAATCAGTTGGCTGCTCATCGCGGCAGAAAAGGAATTGCACATCGCGCATTGCAAATCTCCCCGCTTGATCCCAATTATCGTGCAGGAGTGATGAGCGAGAGTGAGCGAGAGTCTGTGTTGCTTGAACTGTTGAATGATATTTGGCCGCTATTCCTTAGTTTCCTGACTCTCTTGATTCTCGAGATCGTGCTGGGCGTTGACAATGTAATCTTCATTTCGCTCGCAGCGTCGGAACTCCCCCACGAATTGCGCCGACGCGCGAGGGTGATCGGGCTCTCGCTCGGATTGATCTTCAGGGTTGTTTTCCTAGTGTCGATAACTTGGGTCATGTCGCTTTCCGAACCCTTGCTCAGCGTTTTCGGTCGCGACCTGACATGGCGGGACATTATCCTCGTCGGTGGTGGGCTTTTCCTCATATACAAATCTGTGTCTGCAATAAGCGGTGAGTTCGAGGCGCCTGCATCCAAAGCAACAAGCGCCGCAGTTGGTCTTGCCGCCGTAATCGCCCAGATTGTCGTTTTGGACATCGTGTTCTCAATAGATTCGGTCATCACCGCGGTCGGGGTCGCCGAACATGTCGAGATCATGATAATGGCAGTCGCAGGAGCGATGTTGCTCATGGTGTTCGCGTCAGAACCGATATCGAAATTCATCGAGAAGCATCCTTCCACAAAGATGCTAGCGCTTGCGTTTCTGTTGCTGATCGGTGTGATTCTCGTGGCCGATGGATTGCATGCACACGTGGAGCGGTGGCCAATATATCTCGCAATTCTGTTTTCGCTCCTTGTCGAGGTTCTGAACTTGGCACGCGAAAGAAAGATTCGGAAACGATCAGGAGGACTTCGCCAAGCAGACCAGCAGAAATGAAGCGTGTGATCAATCGTGCGCTAGGGATTCACTGGGTCCAAGCTTGGACGGCTGTCGCGATTTTTACAGCGTCAAGAGCAAACTAGGAGGAGAGATGTCTGGGATACAAAATGGCGGAGGCGATGCGGGCTTGTAGGGCGAAGGTTTGGACCATGCCGCCGATCAACATACTGAGGTTTCGCGGCTCACAATTTCGATAGGCTGGCCGTTCCCGTCTTGCCGCAACAGTTGCAGGCTGGAAAAAAGTTGGCTTTAAACTAGGGAAGACTTGCCGAAACCGTCGGTTTGGTGTAGTTGCTGCCCGACTGGACAAGCGGGTGTAGCTCAGTGGAAGAGCACAACCTTGCCAAGGTTGGGGTCGTGGGTTCGAATCCCATCGCCCGCTCCAGATATCTCCGTTCGGCATCTGAATCTGGTGACCACCTGTCGTCTCTGCAAGTTGGAATTGCATCCTCGCGCCGATTCCGGTGTGGACGCGGCTAAACATGACCAAGCCGATTCCACGACGGTGCTCGCGGTCTTGTTTGATTGATTAACGCAAGCAAAGCAGGACGGATTTGTGCTGCAGCAACCACACTGACTGTATTGTTTGGGGTTAGAGATTTAACATCGTGAAATCCGTCCAAGAGCATGCAGGGAAAGATATCTAAGGACTTGACTAGAGGTCTCTACCAGACGCGGCAGGACATTTCACTCGCGGCAGCAGCCCTATTGGGCGAAATCTTCATTGGGATGATCATCGCCACATCGATCAAGCTCCTGTCCGGAGACGTGTCGATTCCGGTGGTGCTCATGTTCAGGTACGCCTTTAGCCTTCCGATTCTCTTTCTTATCGCGATTCATCAGCGAGGACGCAACGCACTGAAGGTTGTTGACAAGGCCGGGCTTGCGCTCCGCACCATCTTCGGCCTCGTGGGTCTCGCCACCTGGTTTCTGGCACTTTCGTCGATCGACCTGACAATGGCAACCGCACTTGGCCAAACCTTGACGGTGTTCATAACGATTCTCGCGCCTCTGCTTCTCGGCGAAAAGATCGGCGTGCGTCGATGGACTGCTGTGCTCATCGGGCTTGCCGGAGCCCTATTCCTGTTGCAGCCGGGAACCGAAGGCTGGCTCCGGCCAGGAATCCTATACGGAATCGCCGCACCGTTTTTTGCCGCCTTGATGTTCGTGTATCTCCGCAAGCTCGGTCGCAGCGACGCTCCCGCCACGACCGCGACTCTGTACAATTGCACCGGGACTCTGATCTTTGTCGTTTGGTGTTTGCTCTTGGAGCAGAAATGGCCAACCGAATCCTTCGACTGGCTGCTGCTTGTCGGATGCGGGCTTTTTGCTGGCGTTCAACAGTTTCTGATGGCCTTGAGCCATAAGCTTGCTCCCGCGAGCACGCTCGCTCCGCTTCATTACTGCGCCGTGCCGATGGCAATTGTGATCGGAATCCTGATTTTCGACGAGCGGATTACCGTGAGTTTTCTGGCGGGAACTTCTATAATTATCGGCTCCACTTACTATATCCTTGTTCGCGAACGCAAAGTAGGTCGTGCCAGAAGGAAAAAGGGCTGATTTCCAGTCTTCAACTGCACCGCCTGCGCATGACATGGCGCCTCTTCCCTGCCCGTCCGACCCGCACGAAGCCAGCGCTTTCAAACGTTCCAACCAATCCCATAAAACGGAAACTTGGTGACTCCAGATCAACTGGATAGGCCTCTATCACCGCCGCGCCGCAATTGGACGCGTATTCGACCGCCGCTGACAGCAACCTGCGTGTTAACCCTGTGCCGCGATATTTCCTCTTCACAAAGAAACACGCGATTGACCAAACGAGCGCAAGGTCCTCTCCTATCACTTCCAGCCCACCAAGCGGCCTGTAAGAATCTCTCGGCGCGACCGAGCACCATGCGATCGCCTCCTCTCCATTGTACATGACGATCCCGACGGGAATTCCCTTCCGCACGTACCCATGAAGGCATTCCTTCAAGGCGGCTTGCCTTGCAGTTGACTTCAGTTTGCGGGCCTGTGCTGACGCCTTTCTCCAAGCCATGCACCAGCAGTACTTTGGGCCGCCCCGGCACTCGAACAACACGACAAGATCATGCCAATTCTCCACCGTAATTGGCCTAAATTCTCCTGTTAGTGCCTGCATCGAAATTAGCCGGAATTTTCCAATTGACCATCCAAGGCTGTACCGAAAGAGGAGACCGCTTCGGTATTTCTTGCCAAGCTAGCAGTGAATTCGGCAGGTCCGCACGCCATCCATATACTGCCTGACTTTCGTGTAATATCATAATTAAATGCTTCACGTTAGCAGTGGAATCGTGAGAGTCGCACCAAGCCAGTTCAGCGTGTACGGAGCGCCAAGCGGCCGATTCATACCTTAGAGGCTCGCAATTCGAACGTCTTGTTCAACAGTTGATCGCTGAGCTGAGCACCCTTGGGGGCCGCTTGTTCTGCGGAGGTGGCGAATCCAACCATATGGCAATATACTCGCCGCAACAAATAGCCAAAGGCACCCAGATGCGCACCGCACACATAAACCGGGAAACCAGAGAAACGAAAATCGAGGTGTCGCTAGATCTCGACGGAACGGGAAAGCACGACAACGGTACCGGGGTCGGGTTTCTGGATCACATGCTGAGCCAACTCGCGAGTCATTCGCGCATTAACCTTACCGTGTGCGCCTCCGGCGACCAGCACGTGGACGATCACCACACAGTGGAGGATGTTGGCATCGCAATTGGATCCGCCTTGCGGTCCGCGCTCGGTGACAAGCGAGGAATACATAGGTACGGCGAGTGCAGCCTGCCGATGGACGACGCGCTCGTCACGGCGGCATTGGACCTGTCAGGACGGCCCTATCTGGTGTGGAAAGTCGAAATGCCCACCATGAAAATAGGAACGTTTGACACCGAACTGGTTCGCGAGTTCTTCCAAGCATTCAGCACCCATTGTGGCATGACCCTGCACATCGAGAAACGAAATGGCCAAAACAGCCACCATATTGCCGAGGCCGCGTTCAAGGCAGTTGCGAGGGCTCTTCGGCATGCGGTCGCAATCAATGAATCGGACTCTTCGGAAGTACCGTCGACCAAGGGTATCCTCTAGCGTGACTACCGTCATTGTTGACTGCGGTTCAGGCAATCTGCATTCGGTTGAGAAGAGTTTCCAGCGAGCCGCGGCCGATTCGGCAGCCGGCGAGATTCGAGTCTCCGCTGATCCAGACGAAGTCGCCCGTGCCTCGCGTCTCGTTCTCCCGGGAGTCGGAGCATTTGCAGATTGTCGTAAGGGCATAAATTGCCGGCCAGGTTTATTTGAGGCCCTTAACGAAGCGGCAATGCAGAGGTGCGTTCCCTTCCTTGGCATCTGTGTCGGTATGCAGTTGCTTGCGGATTTTGGTCGCGAGCACACGGAAACCTGCGGCCTTGGGTGGATTCCGGGCGTCGTCGATCGCGTTAATCCCGATAACGGTGAACTTAAGGTTCCCCACATGGGATGGAACGAGCTCGAGCTTGACGCGGAACACTTCTTATTCGGAGGCCTGCCCAGCGGAGTGCACGCCTACTTTGTGCATTCATACCAGTTTTATCCAAGCGAGCTACGTCACCGGATCGCACGCGTGGACTACGGCGGCGACATAACGGCCGCTGTCGCTCTGAAGAACCTAGTGGGCGTCCAGTTCCATCCAGAAAAGAGCCAAAGGACAGGACTTAAGATCATCCAAAATTTCCTGCAATGGAATCCATAGAGGCTCAAAATTGCAAGTATGATTCTCTTTCCATCAATCGATCTCAAGGGCGGAAAGTGCGTGCGCCTCTTAAAAGGCGACATGTCGGTCTCCACCGTCTTCAACGACAACCCGACCGGTCAGGCAAGGCTCTTCGAGGAAGCAGGTTGCAAATGGATACATCTTGTCGATCTTGACGGCGCAACAGAGGGAAGGTCCATCAACGGGAAGTTCGTAGCATCGATTGTCGAAGCAATGCGCATCCCGGTCCAGCTAGGTGGCGGCCTCCGCGAAATAAGGCATCTGGAGTTCTGGTTTGACAAGGGCGTTTCACGAGCAGTGTTAGGTACGGCTGCAGTGGAAAATCCAGATCTCGTTAGGGTTGCCGCACAACAATTTCCCGGCCAGGTCGCAGTCGCAATCGATGCGCGCGGCGGGGTTGCCGCCACTCGCGGCTGGGCGAAGGACTCGGAAGTAACAGCGATTGAACTCGCTCGCAGATTCGAGGATGCCGGAATATCGGCGATTATTTACACGGACATTGAACGGGATGGAACCATGGAAGGGCCGAACGTCCGAGCCACCGCTGAACTTGCCGAGTCAGTTTCCGTGCCAGTGATCGCGTCGGGCGGGGTTTCGTCGCTTGAGGACTTGGCTGCCTTACGCGACTGTGGAGTGCCTCTTGAAGGAGTCATTTCAGGACGGGCACTCTACGACGGTGCAATCGGAATTGAGGAAGCGTTGGCGTTGCTGGCCAATACCAAAGACGGTTCACGGGATGGGCCCGAAGACAGGGGCATGAAATGTTGAAAGTACGGGTGATCCCGTGCCTCGATGTTGACGATGGGCGTGTTGTGAAAGGCGTTAACTTCAACGATCTTGTGGATGCTGGCGACCCGGTCGAGGCGGCCAAGAAATACGATGACGAAGGTGCTGACGAGCTTTGCATACTAGACATCAGCGCCTCGCACGAGAACCGTGGCACCATGCTGGACATTGTCACGCGAACAGCGGAGCAATGTTTCATGCCGTTGACGGTGGGCGGAGGGGTGCGGACACCGGACGATGTATGGAAGCTTCTGAGGGCTGGCGCCGACAAAGTCTCGTTCAACTCGGCAGCCGTTGCAGACCCTGAGATTGTTTCGACATCGGCAAACAGATTCGGGACTCAATGCATCGTCGTCGCGATCGACGCCAAGTCGGCACCTGGAGAACGCTGGGAGATTTTCACCCACGGTGGTCGCCGACCCACCGGAATCGATGTTGTAGAATTCGCTCGGGAAATGGCTCGACGGGGTGCTGGAGAGATTCTGCTTACGAGCATGGACAGCGACGGAACGCGGTCGGGTTTCGATACCATCCTCACACACATGGTTTCGTCCGCGGTCTCGATACCGGTGATCGCCTCTGGGGGTGTCGGCAATCTCGACCACCTTGTCGACGGAGTCAGGAAGGCAGGCGCGTCAGCGGTGCTCGCGGCATCGATATTCCACTTTGGCGAACATACGATCAGTGAGGCGAAGCAGCACATGGCAAATGCAGGGATTCCCATGAGGTTGGAATGAACACGTTACAGGAACTGTCCGAGACCATTGGCCTTCGCCGGGGCGCAAGCCCCGATTCGTCTTGGACAGCCAAGCTGCTCGCCGACGGGCGGGAAGGTTGCGCAAGAAAATTTGGCGAGGAGGCTACGGAATTAGTGATCGCTAGCTTGAGCGGAAACCGAGGCAGCGTTGCCCGCGAAGCAGCTGATGTGCTGTATCATCTGCTGGTTCTGCTTGCGGCGTCCGATGTTGACTTCAAGGCAGTGCTGCATGAGCTCGAAAGCCGGAAAAACATGTCCGGCATTGCCGAGAAGCAGAGTCGAACGATTTAACGAATAAATCCATAATTCTTTGTTTTAATTGTCCATTAGAGATGGACCCTGCCGATCAGGACATCGTTGTGCCACAGACGGTGTGTTTCGGCTCGCCAAGCATCTAGCGCGCACCTGGCACGACACGATGCTCAGCGCTACATTCAGCACCTAGTGTGGCGCGTTAAGGAACGGCTCACTGCTCTCCCCGTATCTCTGCATAGCCGGCACATCTCTCACCGCCGGAAACGATGCAAGGGAGCGCAATGGCCGCCATCTCGCGAGGTCGGGGCGCTTGGCGTTGCTGCGCCCTTGGGGTCTCCGGTTCCTTGAAGAGAAACAGGGTAATCCTGCCTGATGCCTGCCTCGGCGTTGTTGCTTGCAGGCACATTGCACCGCCCCCCGGAAAGGAAAACCGGAATTTTTCAAAGGCGATTGCTCTGCCAAAGAATTAACGTGTCTTGACGTCAAGCGCAACTTATGGGACAAGGCTTTCAGCCTCAACTTAACCTCGAACGGTGAATTTGAAAGGTGCCTATCCGCACTGTTTACCGCATTCATTGAATCATGTTGCTTGCAGGTTTGGCATCAGCAGATTTGAGTGTCGAAACAGAGCGCACTACATTGAGATATCAATGCGCGGGCACGACCCGGAGTAAATTGCAGCAACGCTGGATTAAGGGACATAGCGGGGGCCGCGATGCTAGACGTAAATTCTTTTGCCGACCAAAGGGCGGTTGTTACGGGCGGCGCCCAAGGAATAGGCGGTGCAGTGTCCAAGAACCTTGCAAAGCTTGGTGCACGGGTCGCCATCTGGGATATTGACATTGCACTAGCTCGCGAAGCTGTCAACGCAATCGGGAACGGCTCGATCGCGGTTGAGACGGATGTGGCCCGCTGGAACAGCGTTTTTGCCGCATCGAAATCTACCATACGCACGTTTTCCCGTATCGATGTTCTCGTGAACTCTGCAGGCATCGCTGGCGGAAACGCTGTACTGGAAAATTATGAAATTGAGGAGTTCGATCGGGTGATCGACATCAATCTGCGCGGTACATTCCTTGTGAACAAGGCAGTCGTTCCCTTGATGCGCAGTCAAAACTATGGTCGCATTGTCAACATCGCGTCAATTGCGGGAAAAGAAGGCAATCCTATGGCCTCCGCCTACTCAGCATCAAAGGCCGGAGTGATTGCCCTGACAAAGTCGTTGGGGAAGGAACTGGCCGAGTTCGATATTGCCGTGAACTGCGTGACTCCTGCTGCGGCTCGAACCCGGATCTTCAAGCAGATGGCCCCGGAGCATATCGAATACATGCTGTCCAAGATTCCCAGAGGCCGGTTCCTTGAACTAGAAGAAGCCGCTTCAATGATTGCTTGGCTCACGTCACGCGAGAACAGCTTCACAACCGGCGGGGTGTTCGATCTTTCGGGCGGCAGGGCAACCTACTAGTGGATTGTTTCCATTTTATTGGCCCGATACGATGCAATTTCCTAGCGGCGATGGCAGAGAGGGAGAAGAGGCAGATTCAAACACTTGACCGCACCCAGCCCGGGCCTCTCGCTGAAAAGGGGCAGCGGTGCCATGAAACTTGATTGCAGGCGCACGGACCGCCAATCCTTGGGACGGTTATCGCCGCAAGAAGGCAAGGATGCTAAAATCTGGAATCAATCCACTAGCGGCAGGAGAACAGGAAATTCAAATGGCTGTGTCAGAAATGCCCGGATTTTGCCGAGTGCTGCCGTAAAAGTGAGCGGTTTTCGCAACCTGCCCGCACACTGCAAATGGTGGGCGATCCTGGAATCGAACCAGGCGTGGGTCTCCCCGGCGGATTTACAGTCCGCTGCCGCACCTTGCAGCACATCGCCCATTGCCGCCCGCATGTGAATCAATCTACGGAGGACCTTAATGTGCACTACAGATATTCACAGTCATGGCAGCGGTCAAGCGATAACTGCGTTTCTGCTCCTTCTCGGCTGAGTGCACCGCCGCGTGCGCGGCTTCACTTGAATGATCGCTCAATTCTCATGGAGAAGCCGGTTGGCATCACCAGCATTGTGGCCATCGTCGGCTGCCACCAGTGACAAGGAAAGGGCGGTTTATCGCCAAAAAGTATAAACGGTCCGCACTACGACAATCACAAAGCCTAGGTACAGTTTGGCTTTTCGGACGGCATGCCGTTCAAGAAGCGCTCTTGAATCCACGGCGCGAGAGAATTCGCCTCATTGTCACCCGAAACAGCGCTGAGAAACTTCAGGAGGCGATTGCTCGGTCGGGCATGCAACCCGAGATTGGAGATGCCAGGTCATTTCAGGCACCCTTGGACCCATTGTCCGTCCACCAAGGCGCGGCAATTGAAGTCAAACCCTTGCAATGGGGCAATTTAAACGAAATATGTGCGGTGGGCACAGACCTGCCCATGGTAATTCTGCTCGACCGCGTAACCGATCCACAGAATGTCGGTTCCATCATCAGGTCAGCGAAGGCGTTTGGGGCCCGAGCAGTCGTTGCCCCTGCACGTCACTCCCCGCCAGAAACCGGAGCACTCGGCAAAGCAGCGTCGGGGGCGCTCGAATCGTTTCCTTATCTAAGGGTTCGAAATCTTGGACAGGCAATCGACACCCTGAAGGAACTCGGGTATTCGGCCATTGGTCTCGAACCCAAATCTGACCAAAATCTGCAGAGCGCAATGGATCGAGTCGCACCGGGTCCCGTGGCAATCGCCTTAGGCGGAGAGAAGACCGGTCTTCGGCAACTGACTAAATCGAAGTGCGGCCTGCTGGTACATATTTCCTCAGCGCGGAAATTCGAATCGCTCAATGTTTCCAACGCCGCAGCAATCGCGCTGTATGTCGCAGCGGCGGCGCGAAACAAAGGATGATGCCGAAAATCCCGTTTGCTATTTGGACATAGCGAATGTAGCCATCATTGGACTCGCACTAATATTGGGACACTGTTGCCATGTCGGTCCTCGACGGACGCAACGCACATGCAAATGCATGAACACTACTCAGACTCCATGCTTCGCGACATTCTCAAGAGCATGAAGACTTTTGCCTGCGTGGGAATTTCCGGAAATTCCATTCGACCGTCCTATTTTGTCGGCCGATACCTGAGCCTGCGAGGCTATCGGGTGATTCCGATAAATCCTGCCTATGCTGGTCAGTCGTTGTTCGGCGAGACAGTGCTAGACAGCCTTGAATGCATCCCAGCAGAGACCAATCTGGACGTGGTCGACATCTTCCGGAGACCAAGCGAGGTTCCTGCGATCATCGACTCCGTTCTGGAAAGATTCCCCGAGATCAAGGTCATCTGGATGCAGGTCGGAGTGTGGCATGCGGAGGCTGCTCAAAAGGCAAGGGAACGGGGCGTGACAGTGATTCAGAACAGGTGTCCAAAGATAGAAAACCAGAGGCTGTTCGGCGAACTGAGAATGGCCGGTTTCAATACTGGTATCATTACCTCCCGACGGGGTTAACTGGACATTGCAGAAATGGGTCTTTTTTCGTTGGCCACTTTGGCGATCCGTGTTTTCCGTTCCAAGGCAGGGAATCTCAGGCAATTCCTGCTCCGCGGTTGCTCAGTTGCAGCAAAGTGTGGAAGCGATTCCTGATATGCGCAGGTGATGCTTGCTTTCCATCTAAAACTTCAATTGCATAACGACGTCCTTTCCTTCACCTTGCAACTTGCCAACCAAACGCCAGTTTCATAACCTGTTGCCGGTTTTGACACAGCAAGGAAGTTCACATGCCTGATGGACCAACCTACGGATTCGATACGTTGCAAGTGCATGCCGGATCTAAACCGGACCCAGCGACGGGTGCGCGCCAGACACCAATTTATCAATCCACTGCCTACGTTTTTCGCGACGCGGCACATGCGGCAGCCCTCTTCAACCTGCAGGAGGTCGGCTACATATACTCGCGCCTAACCAACCCGACGGTGGCCGTTCTCCAAGAACGGATAGCATCGCTTGAGGGTGGAGCTGGAGCGGTCTGCTGCTCATCGGGGCACGGAGCGCAGATAATGGCGTTGTTCCCCTTGATGCAACCTGGCGCCAACATTGTGACTTCCGATCGCCTGTACGGTGGAACCGTAACGCAATTCAGCCGGACTATCCACCGCTTCGGCTGGTCAGCAAAGTTTGTCGACACCGAAGATCTGACGGCAGTCAATCGAGCCATTGATGAAAACACAAAAGCACTGTTCTGCGAATCCATTGCCAATCCAGGGGGTTACATCTCAGACCTCACTGCACTTGCCGAAATCGCCAGCCGGAACGGCATTCCACTCATAGTGGATAACACTTCGGCAACGCCGTATCTTTGCCGCCCGATCGAGCATGGCGCAACTCTCGTCGTTCATTCAACGACTAAGTACCTCACTGGCAACGGCACCGTAACGGGAGGCGCTATTGTCGATTCCGGAGAATTCGATTGGTCGGCGAATGACAAATTCCCGTCGCTTTCCGAACCTGAGCAAGCATATCATGGGTTGAAATTCCACGAAACGTTTGGGTCTCTGGCGTTTACGTTTCATGGAATTGCGGTCAGTCTGCGCGATCTCGGCATGACCATGAATCCACAAGGCGCCCACTACACTCTCCTGGGCATCGAGACACTTTCCTTACGAATGCAAAAACATGTCGAAAACGCTGTCACGATCGCAACGTGGCTAGAAAAGGACGATCGAATCAAGAACGTTACCTACGCTGGACTTCCATCGTCTCCCTATTACGAGCGTATTGAGAAGATTTGCCCCAATGGGGCGGGCGCTCTATTCACGTTCACTCACAAGGGTGGATACGACGCGTGTATCAAGTTCGTCGACAGCCTTGAGATATTTAGCCACGTGGCGAATCTTGGCGACACCCGATCGCTTGTCATTCATTCCGCTTCTACAACCCACCGGCAACTAACCCCGGAGCAACAGAAAGCCGCTGGCGCGGAGCGCGACGTAGTTCGTCTGTCAATTGGTATTGAGGATGCAGACGACCTCATCGCCGACATCGATCAAGCTCTCGCCAAATCATCTTCCTAGGTTGTCCATAAGCTGCGAGACATGATGCGGACAGGGGTGTTGCGTTCAAGCCATGGAGGGGCTGACGATGTCTCGCTGCAGCCTGACCGACCGGGAATGGGCCGCGAGCCAGCCGCTGTTGCCCAACAGGCCGCGCGGGGTGCCGGAAGACTATGGACCGTATGCAACAGGCTGCAATCGCTGATCAGGGAAAGGGGTGTGGGTGCGCACGTTCAACGCCTTCAGCGCAGAGGCGCCGGAGGTGCTCCATCTCTTCGGCAACTCGATCGTGCACACCCATCAGCGTGCGGCGGGCGGAAAAGGGGTCGGACCCCGCCATCGGCCGCTCCCGAGGCGGGTTGATGCAACAGATCCATGTAATCGTCGGCGCCAGCGGCCTGCCGGCCAGTTCGCTCTCAGTGCCGGGCAGGTTTCAAACAAGACCGTCGTGGCGACACCGCTCGCCGGCGGTCCCCCGGTGCGGGACACCGTGGCCGACCGGGGTCATGACGCTCGTGCCATTCTCGATCCGATTCGCGGGCATGGGCTCGTGGCCGCACATTCCCACCCAAAGCAACTGAAGGGAGCGGAGGTCGGTTGATCCGGCGCCTGCTGGCAACGCAATCTTGCCGAGCGTTTTTCAACAAGCTCAAGCACTTCCGCGCGACCGCCACGTGCTGCAGCAAGCTCGCCCGGAACTTCCTCTCGGTCATCGCCCTAGCCTGCGCCAGGCTCCAGATCCGACATAATGAGTACACAACCTAACCATTCATCTCATCGCGAACACAGAGAAGAAAGGCAAACTCTACGGGACTCCTGCGCATGCACTGGGCAATATCGCTCGTCAATCCTCAACTTCAGGTGCAGCAGGCCGATTCGATGCTCGCGCTTCTCCCATTGCCCTGTGCCTGTAAATCAGGTAACTGCTTTTCAACGTCTTGGAATCGAACAATTTAACTTGTTCGATTCCAAGACGTTGAAAATGTGCCATCTGCCCCTCCCTCGATTGCATCAGGATAATTTCGAAAGCCCATTAGCCTGCATGTTCGCGACCCGGATGAAGATCTTTCATAACAGTCTTCTACAAGAAATTTCCACAGTATCGATTTCCTTGCTCGGATCATGATATTTAGACGCCTTGCTAGCCAAAACCGGTTAAATTAATTTGCCGATGCCTGATCGAATATGACTGGCAATTATGGATCTAGACCTGCATCTGCAAGTTAGGCGTGGACAAGTTGGGGCACGCGATGAGATATTGGGAACCTGAGCAGAATGTATACCTTGACCGTAACTGAACATATCTTGCACGATCGGAATCCCGCGGCGTTCTGCTGGTCAGCCAAATTTGCGTGCCTGAAACTAGTTTCGGTCGTGCATGTCATCCTTGTAGTTCAAGTCGCTGGCTGTTTCGCGGCGGCGGCACCTCTGAGCAACTTCGGCCCACCACTTGACCCGCCGGAAGAGCGAGTATTTTCCATCGAGGGGTTTCAAACAGAACTTCCCCTCACCAACCGTTTCGCGCAAATGGCCGCGTCAATTGCTGAGAAGACCGATTTCTCCCAAATTGGCAAAAGATCGTTTGTTCCAGATTCGACGTCAGATCGTAAAGAATTGGCCAAAAGACTGACTTTTAGAGCCACAAATTCTGATCTGGAGGCTATATCGCGCCCACTAAGACGGCCAGACTATGTGCGTGCGTTAATTGGAAAGAGCAATGAATCCGTAGAAACCGGCTCAGATGCGTTGTTCGCCCCAACCCAAGTGCCTTTTCGTCTCAGGTCGCCCCGGAATCCTGCAAGTGACGGTTCCGCCTTCACTCCCGAACTGGCCACAGTTTCCGATTTCGCGGCAACGGGGAACATCCTGAGTCCCTCAGCAATTTCGCGCTCTCTGAGAGACCCGGCGATAGCTCGAATGGAACCTACCAGCGTATCCTCGATCGAACTTGTTGAAGACGACAGCGCATTAATCCACCAAGGATTGAAGTTGACGCCAGACCGTGAAGAAATTGCCAAGTACAGGCACGCGCGAACAGGTAATTCCAATCTTCAGACAGTACAACGGCCATTGAGACGACAGGACTATCTTAGCACGTTTCTTGACTCGAGCCGCGCGCCTGAAAAAGCTGGCACTGAAGCGGTCCCAGCCCAAGAAACCGAGGCTCTCACTCGCCGCTCGCAAATACTCCCTGCAAGCGATGGCCCTGACCTCTCAAAAATCCTGCGTCCACTGAAAAATCCGAAGATTACACGCTTGGAAAACAGGGACGCGAACGCGTCCGACCATTTGAATGGCGCTAGCGTCGCGGTCCATCAGGGCATGAGGCTGGTGCCAGACCGCGAAGAAATGCCCAAGAGCTTGGCGTCAGGGACAGGCGCTTCTAGTCTACAAACGTTGCCACGTCCCTTAAGGTGGTCGGGCCATTCGAGTGTGCTGCTCAAAAAGAGCGGTGAGTCCGAAGGCTTGGTGAAATCCGAGGTCACTGGGAAAAGTGACAGCTTGGATGTTCTTCGAGGGCTAATACGGCCGATTCAATACCCGGGAATGAAGAAGGCTCACTTAGATGAGATATACGGTTCCGTGCCTGACGCCTCGGGTGCGCACTTCGAACTGGAAATCATTGCACGCCCACTAAAGAATCCCGACACAGTGCAACATGCGAAACTTCGCCTCCCTACCACATTTGGATTCCGCCCAGTTGACCGACCCGAGGGCACGAAAGCGACCAGCCAGTCCCTGCGTACGAAGAGTGATTCGAATAAGTCGACAACGACTAGAAAACGATCCAGTAATGGTATTGTTGTAGCAGCACTAGCAACCCAGAAAGATGCTCTTGAGCTTGGTGACCTAAACCTTATTGGGGTCTACGGCAGCGAAGACAGCCGACGAGCGCTAGTGCTGTTCCCGTCGGGAAAAATGGTGAAGATCGAAATTGGGCAGCGTTTCAACGGTGGGAAGGTGGTTGAGATCGGGGCCAATTCCGTGACCTACATCAAAAACAACCGAGACCACGTGCTAAAGATCTCCAAATGACTTGTTCGAAAATTACAGCGAATGCACGCAAAATAGTTCCCCATTATGCCCCGTATTGCAGGAACTTGTAGGCGAGCGACGACAAGAACGGGCATTCCACCCATCTCGAACAGTTTGCACTTCGTTTCAAATTTGAGGTCAACCGCGCGCATTTTTTGCTTCTATTGGGACGTGAGTAGCAATCTCTCTCTGAATCGGTTGCTTGCCAAAGCGATTTTGGATTGTGACGATTTTCCCATGCCGGAAAACTCGAGGTTAGTCCAACGATCACCCGCCGGTCGTCCACCCGTGGAACGCCCCGCGGCTTGTCAGGCAACAACGGCGAGATGATCGCCTATTCCGCATCCGTCAGATCGTGCCGGCCTTGCATCCTCAAGCTCCCACTGTTTGGAAGATTGAATCACATCAGCGCCGGAAAGATCCTAGTCCTTCGTGGCCAGAGCTTGCGATTTAACCGCAGGTATCTCATCCCAAAACCGTCGACCCTTGCCATTTTCAGATCGTTGCAAGCGCGTCCGCTGAAGCGGCGATTGCTTCCGCCGCCCCACCCATCAGCGGCTTAGAGCGCCCCGCGCGAACTCGATTCCTTGGTCTGTCGCACGCCTAATCAAGACTTCATGCCGCTTGATATCCGCGGAGTTCGAAGACGAGCGCATGCTAATAACCGCTAAAGTGATTTTCGATGAAATGACAGACAAGCCCGTTCTGGTTGGGTGGGCAGAAGCTATCAACTGATCGAAAGAAGTGGTCTTGCCGTTACACCGCCGCTAGGACGCCTCGAAGCTTTCGATCCCATGAGCCTAAGGATATCCGGAATTTCGTGAAACCTATCAAATACACAGGAAACTCGCGGACATCGTCCACGAGTTGGTGGACAAGATCATGCGAATAAACGCGACAGCCATCGCGGCCTTAAAGATCTAGGGCAAGGGACAACAGCATGGTATGCGAAGCATATGGCCAATATCACTGGCATCTGAAGCACGTTGGCAAGATTCTGTCCATGAATGGTGCAGCCGGTTGCGGCACCAAGCCTCAGGATGCCAGAAAACGAATCTCTCTTTGTTGCCGATCTGAGATAAATGCCTCTCGCATAGCGAATCAGACCGCAACGACCGTATTCGGCACAACCTGCCATGTCCGCTGCTTTGGATTGGAGCCAGAAGTTACTTTTATTCTCAGTTTGGCGCCTGAAGATTAATTTCGCACGACGGATGCGCGAAACACTTGACAGGTCAATCAATAAATCGCTCAAACAGGTATGTGGCGGACTGGAGGTTAAGCCACTGCTTGTTGGGCAGAGGAACAAGGTGCATATTGCGATGCCTTCTGCGACCGTGCGAATTCCTGAATACGGAGTACTCGCCGGACGCTTGGTCACCCGGGGCGAATGCAAGGGGATTAAAGCATGACATACCGAAAAATTTATGAGAGCTGGAAAACGGACTCCGAGGCGTTCTGGATGAAGATTGCCGAAGATGTTGATTGGGTCAAGAAACCTTCAAGAGCGCTATTTAGCGAACAAGCGCCGCACTATTCCTGGTTCAACGACGGTCAGGTGAATGCGTGCTGGAACGCAGTTGACAGGCATGTGGCGAGCGGAAGGGCAAGTCAGCTTGCACTGATTCACGACAGTCCGGTCACGGAATCAGTCACGAAGATAACTTACGGTGAATTGCTTGAGCGTGTGTCCTTGCTTGCCGGGGCACTTAAATCTCGGGGCATTGAAATGGGTGACCGCGTTGTCATCTACATGCCCATGGTTCCCGAGGCGATCGTTGCCATGCTTGCCTGCGCGAGGCTTGGCGCAGTGCATTCCGTTGTATTCGGCGGTTTCGCTGCCAACGAGCTCTCGATCAGAATTATTGACGCAAAGCCCAAATGCGTGATTGCCGCATCATGCGGGATCGAGCCAGGTCGCGTTGTTCATTATAAGCCGCTGCTTGACGAAGCAATCTCGCTGTCGAGCCACAAGCCCGAATTCTGCGTCATCCTTCAGCGCGAAATGGTCGAGGCTCCTCTGCAAGCGGGTCGGGACATCGAATGGAGCGCCTTCATAGATGGCGCCGAACATGCGGAGTGCGTCCCCGTGGAGGGAAGCCATCCGGCTTACATACTCTACACCTCCGGAACGACAGGCTCTCCAAAAGGCGTCGTACGCCAGACTGGCGGTCATCTTGTCGCTCTCCGCTGGACGATGAAGAACATATACGACGTCAATCCAGGCGAGGTGTTCTGGTCAGCTTCCGACGTGGGATGGGTCGTCGGTCATTCGTACATCTGCTACGCGCCATTGTTTCATGGAAACACTTCAGTCATCTACGAAGGCAAGCCCGTGGGAACGCCCCATGCAGGCGCGTTCTGGCGAGTTATCTCTGAACATGGAGTTAAGGCCATGTTCACAGCCCCGACCGCCTTCCGTGCGATCAAGCGGGAGGACCCGGAAGGACGGCTTTTGAGCGATTACGACCTGTCGTCTTTGCGGACACTTTTTCTTGCTGGTGAAAGGGCCGACCCCGATACTATCGCATGGGCGGAGAGCCACCTCGAAATCCCGGTGATTGACCATTGGTGGCAAACCGAAACCGGATGGGCGATTGCGGGCAATCCGATGGGAATCGAGATGCTGAAGGTTAAACCGGGTTCAGCCTATGTCGCGATGCCAGGCTACGACTTGCGCGTGCTTGACGTGGACGGAGAGGAGATGCCACGCGGTCAGTTGGGATCGATTGCTGTCAAGCTCCCGCTTCCGCCCGGAAATCTACCTACCCTGTGGAACGCTGATCAGCGATTTCGGGACAGCTACCTGAGCGATTTTCCCGGATTCTACAGCACCGGCGATGCAGGGTACATGGACGAAGACGACTACATCTACATCATGGCCCGCACTGACGATGTGATCAATGTTGCCGGTCACCGTCTTTCAACTGGTGGCATGGAGGAAGTGCTCGCCAGTCACCCCGATGTTGCGGAATGCGCCGTGATTGGAGTGTCCGATTCACTGAAGGGGCAATTGCCGGTCGGATTTTTATGCTTGAATTCAGGTGCCAGAAAGGCCCCTTCCGAGGTCGCCGCCGAGTGCGTCGCCCTCGTGCGCGAGAAAATCGGCCCGGTTGCGGCGTTCAAGCAGGCAGTTGTCGTGAACCGCCTTCCCAAAACACGTTCGGGAAAAATTCTGCGGGCAATAATGGTCAAGATTGCGGACGGAGTGGAATACAATGCCCCGGCCACAATCGACGACCCAGAAATACTTGGTGAAATTGCCATGTCCTTGCACTCGCTGGGCTATCCAAAAGTCAGCTGAAGCATCCGAAACGATAGTCAGGCTCGAGCGCAGGATTTGACCTGTGCGATCCGCACCCCAAAGCCGTAACGGCATGAAACGGCTCTTGCGGTGCACTAGAGCGACCGAAAAGACTTGCTTGGCCATGCAATCCCGCGCAGGTTATGCAAGACAGTAACGAGCAGTGCGATTGACCGCGTGTGAAATTTTCTCCCGCACGCGGCATCGGTCAAACCGTCTTTCCAAGCGACTCCTCAAGTTCGGCCATTTCCTGACCACCCGCCATTAATTCCTGTAGTTCCTCTGGAGCGATCTCGCCGCGATTGGCCGTGCCCAAAGTCTTGCCGCGGTTTAGTACCGTAAACCGGTCACCCACCGCCAATGCATGACGGACATTGTGTGTTATGAGCACTACTCCGATGCCATGCTTGCGCACGCGGTCAACAGTGGCAAGGACATTCGCGGTCTGGCGTACGCCAAGCGCGGAGGTCGGCTCATCGAGAATGAGTACCTTAGCGCCGAAATACACTGCTCGGGAGATTGCGACAGTCTGGCGCTCACCGCCGGACAGCGTCCCCACTGCCTGATCCGGTTCGCGAAGATTGATTCCCATCTTCCCCATCTCAGTCATGGTGATATCCGCCGCCCGCTTCGAATCGTAACGCTTGAAAATTCCTTTGCCCTTCGATGGCTCCCGGCCCATGAAGAAGTTTCGCGTGACCGACATAAGCGGAATCATTGCGAGATCTTGGTAGACAGTCGCGATACCGGCAGCCATGGCTTCCCTTGGATTAGCGAACTCGGTTTTGAAGCCGTCAACGTACATCTCGCCCTTGGTAGGTTGGTGAACGCCCGCCATGGTCTTGATGAAAGTGGATTTTCCGGCGCCATTGTCCCCGAGAAGGCAGTGACACTCGCCTGCGCAAACATCAAATGAAACTCCGGCAAGCGCAATGACATTTCCAAAATGCTTCTCGATGTTTTTCATGTCAACAATTGGATCATTCATCTCAACGCTCCCCTGTAACACGCTTGCGGATCATGTTGTTGAACAACACGGCGATCAAGAGCATTCCGCCAAGGAACACAAGATACCAGTCAGAATCGATTTGGGTGTAAGTCAGCCCGATCAGCACCATCCCGAAAATAATAGCACCGAAGAAAGCACCGATCGCAGATCCATACCCCCCGGTGAGCAAGCAACCGCCAATCACAGCGGCGATGATCGCCTCGAACTCCTTTTGAAACCCGCGCCTCGCATCGGTCGAACCGGAGTCCAAGACAGTGATGATCGCCACAAGCGCGGCACATGTCGCCGTGAGCATGAACAAGGCAAGCTTCACTTTCTTCACTGGAACGCCTGAATTCGACGCTGCGTTTGCGTCGCCTCCAGATGCGAAAATCCAGTTCCCGACTGGTGTTCTCAGCAAGACGTAAGTCGCCGCAACCGCAAGAATGATGAACCAGATGATCTCCACCGGAATGCCCTGCACCTTGGGGGTTCCGTTCTTGAACGTGCTAATCATGCCTCTGTCCGCCAGCCACACGAACAAGCCCGGAAAGGCATCGCCGCTAAAGAATTTGGCCAATATGCTACCCTCCACGGCATCCCGAACTCCACGAAGCTGGGTCGACCCTCCGGTCGCGGCCTTAAGACCGACCAGCGAGAGGCCTCGAAAAATGAAGAGAAAGCCAAGCGTCACGATGAATGAAGGCAGGCCGGTTCGAATCACGATCTGCCCGTTTATGGAGCCGACGAGCGCCGCAAATACGAGCGTCGCCGGTATGGCAAGAATGAGCGGAATTCCAAAAGTTACCACGCAGGCGCCAAAGAACAACCCGGTAAAGGCCACCATTGATCCCACCGATAGATCGAATTCGCCGCCAATCATCAGGAGCGCCGCACCTATGGCCAGAATCCCAAGCTGGGCTGCCGGAGACATGAAGTTCATGAATCCAGCTAGTGTGAACATCGTGCGGTCGGCAGTGAACAGAAAGAAGACAGTAACAAGAACTACACCGGCAATCGCTCCGAGTTCCGGGCGTTTCATAAGTCTCGCCATCAGCGAGATTTGCTTCAGGCGCTCATCGGAACTGTTTTCCGTTTCAGCAACCATAGTACCTTCCTTCGCGTTGGTTTAGGGGCGGCAATGCCGCCCCATAATTCAATTTGCTCAGATTCCGCGTTTACCTGATTCCCATCGCAGAAAGCTCGACAACCTGTCCCGCCTTGTCGGCCGTGATTAGGTTCGGGCCCGAGGGAACATCGCCGCCGGGAACCAGACCGTATTCCGCGTGAAGAGCAAGGAAAACGACTGGAAGGTACCCTTGGAGATACTGTTGTTGATCGATCCCGAACGCAGCCTCACCTGCAACAATGGACTCAAGAAAACTCGCTGACAAATCGAATGATGCGACATGCACATCGCTGCCCCGTCCTGAATTCTGCACGGCCGCGGCGGATGCCTCTCCAGACAAGCTCGCGCCCAGTGCCATCACCGTGTCAATGTCTGGGTCGGAATCGAGAGCGGCCTTGACCTTCGCCTCGATCTCGGACGGATCGTTTGAGGTCGGAAGCACTTTAACGTTGCCCCCGAAACCTTCCGCGAATCCGGCACACCTCAGATCCAAAGCGACATTGCCCACTTCGTGGTTGACGCAGATAGCCTTGGTTCCACCCATCGATGCGAGTTTCTCGCCTGCGGCATTACCGGCATCGAATTCGTCCTGACCGACATGCAGCAATGCACCGAGGCTCTTGGCTACATCGGATCCCGAATTCATGGAAATCACGGGAATTCCAGCCGCAACGGCCTTCTCGATTGACGGGCCAAGCGCGTCGGCATCGGGTATCGAAACAACCAGACCGTCAGGTTCCTGATTCACCGCCGCATCGATCAACTGGCTCATTGCAACCATGTCAAATGTTTCTGGCGCCCGGTATGATACATCCGCGCCCGTATGCTCGGCTGCCTTTTCCACGCCGTTCTTGACCACAGACCAGAACGGGTCGCTGGCTTGGCCATGCGAGACGACGATAATCGTCGCTGCGTTCACGGCGGAAGCGACCGCAAGCGTCGCTGCAAAAAATAACAGTTTCAAGACTTGTCTCATAATGGATCCTCTTCAGTTTTCAGATCAACACATCGCGACTTTGACTGCCGCAAGGAGATATAAATGCCACATCAAAATTGAATTTGCAACACAGGGGGGACAAACCACCAAGGCGACCGCTTTCAATTTTATTTCGGTGGCGGCTTGCGGCAATCTGGCGGCGGCGCGAAAATGGCTCCCCGCATCTCTGCACGCCGACGCATCCCTCGCCGGCGGAAAGGGAAAACCGGAATTTTTCAAAAGCGATTGCCCTAGAAAAGCTACGGCCAAACGATGCGGCGACAGGGTCACATCAAGACTGCTACGAAAAGTTTCGAATTGCGGAACTTTTGCTTTTGGCCATACTGCGGTTGCAATCAACGAGGAAAGGTGCGCAGAAAATGAATGGCCACCTGACAGTTGTGCAGCATCCTCTAGTGCAGCACAAGCTCACGCTGATGCGCAAGAAAGACACGTCCACCGCTGTCTTCCGACAGTTGCTCCGTGAAATCAGCATGTTGCTTGCATACGAGATCACCCGCGAGATGGACACGATCGATCAGTTGATCGAGACCCCTCTAATGGAGATGGAGGCACCTGTACTAAAAGGCAAGAAGCTTGCGTTGATCTCCATTCTTCGAGCGGGAAACGGGTTGCTTGACGGGGTGCTTGAGCTCATTCCCTCAGCTAGGGTCGGATTTGTCGGTCTGTACCGGAATGAGGAGACGCTACAGCCAGTGGAATACTATTTCAAGGTTCCCACAGAACTCGAGGATCGCTTGGTGATTGCTCTCGATCCGATGCTGGCAACAGGAAATTCCTCCGTTGCCGCAATATCGAAGCTCAAGGAAGCGGGCGCCAAGAACATTCGGTTCCTGTGCCTGCTCGCGGCACCCGAGGGGACGAAACGAATGCGTGAAGCACATCCCGACGTCCCGGTGGTTACCGCGGCGGTCGACGAAAGATTGAACAAAATGGGATACATACTACCTGGCCTCGGCGATGCTGGAGACAGAATGTTTGGCACAAAATAACCTCAAGGCGGCCGAACTTCGAGTGTCCTTGATCAGTCCTTGCTCACTATCTCCCGGCCGTGAACCCAAACCGAACGGACGGCCCGGTCGTCACCCATCATGATTGTTGGAAACAGTTCTTCGGCAAAATTCTCGGCTTTCTCAGTTCGCTGACAGATTGCCTCGGTTGAACGCAAGTCAAGCACGGCAAGATCCGCATCATGACCTGCCGCGACATTCCCTATCTGCCCTCCTGCATTCAATGCCCTCGCGTTGCCACAAGTTGCGAGCCAATAGAGTTCGAAAGGATGGACAGGTGCGCCAACCAGCTGGCTTATTTCGTAAGCGGCCGCCATGGTGCGGAGCATGGAGAACGAAGAACCTCCGCCAGTGTCTGTTGCGAGTCCGATCGAGTGTCCCTCGGTTATCCGCTTTTTCAATTCAAAAAGCCCGGATCCAATAAACGTGTTCGAGGTGGGGCAATGAACGAGTGTGCCCTCTGCTTCCAGCATGCGGTTCAACTCACTCCTCGAAAGGTGAATTGAATGGCCGTACAACCCGTCCTTGCCGAGCAGTCCGAAAGAATCATATATGTCAATATAGTCCTTAGAGGTTGGAAAGAGTCGCCGCACCCATTCGATTTCCTCAACCTGCTCGGACAGATGGGTCTGCATTAGGCAGTTTGGATTCTCTGCCCAAAGGGTGCCCAAAGCTTCCAGCTGTTGCGGTGAAGATGTCGGCGCAAATCTTGGTGAGATCGCGTAGCGCAATCTTCGCTCCCCGTTCCAAGTGCACAATAACCTCTTGGAGTTATCATAGGCTGACTTGGCGGTGTTGCATAACGCCTTCGGCGCGTTGCGGTCCATGCACGTTAAACCTGCCACTGCAAAAAGATCTCGTCGCAACGCCTCTCTGAAGAATGCATCAACGCTTTGGGGGTGGGACGTGCAAAACGAGCTGACTGTCGTCGTTCCGTTGGCAAGCGTCAGATCAAAGAAAAGCTTTGCGGCGCTTGAAGCGTATTGACTGTCCGCAAAGCGAGATTCCTCTGGAAAAGTGAAACTTTCTAGCCAGTCAATTAGTCTTGCGCCCCAGCTGGCGATGATCGCAGTCTGGGGATAGTGCACATGCGTGTCGATGAATCCGGCTGTGATCAGGCACTCTCCAAAGTCCCTGACCGTCGCATCGGGAACTTTCGACTTCAGGGTATCCGCCGGCCCGACCTCCTCAATCTTGCCTCCGCTGATTAACACCCCGCCCCGCCGTTCGTGACGGACACTGCTTGCCGGGGATCCAAGAAACGGATTCGACTCGAAAGATAGAACTTGACCGACCAGAAGATGTTTCATCAAAGCAGGCTCCAGCTTTGGCCTCCACGGTTGCCTGAACCGACAGGCTTAGTGCCTCGCAAGAACGCGCAAGCAAGGGTCCGAGGCAGGGTTGCCTTCCAATACTAGGAAACCTCTGATTTGGGGAATTTTTCTGGTTTTGGCTGCGGAAATTGCTCTTCCCGCCGGCACTGGCCGGTTTTCTGCGGTCCGGAAACCCCGAATGCGCGTTTTCGGGGCAGAATCACCGCCGTTTCAGCCCCCGCAGGGCAGCGCAAGCCGCTGCACGTTCTTCTCCAGACCTCGATGGCGAACCATGTCGCAGCCGAACACCCGCTCGCGATCTGGAACGGATGCTCCACCCACTCCTGCACCTTGACCCTCGCCGTCTCCGCCTTGGCCGCAGCGCTGCCGGCGCCTGCCGGGGTTCATGGCAATCTGCAACGAAACCTCGCGATGCGCGCGCTTCCCGATCCGGCGTCAGTCCGGACTTGCTCCTCCTCGCCGTGCAGAAGCCGACCTGAAGGCGTCAGGTCGCGACGTTGGCGACCGTTCCCTCCGGATGGTGCACCAGCCCCCGGGGGTCGGTGCCGACGAGACTGTGAAAGCATCAGCTTTCGCGGACGGTTTTTCATTGTTCCTGACGGCGGTGTCCGTGTCCGGATCGGACCGGTCACCGCCAAGGAGCCGGACATTTGGCACATGGGCCACTTCGCAGGAGCCGACACGACATCTCCACCCTGAAGCCGCGCTGAATGACGGGAAAACACGGCTCCCGGAGCAATGTTGCGCGCCAATCATCCCGGTCTGCCGCTTTTGCAGGCAATGCTCCCTGAAGGCCGCCGCGCCCAACTCGTTCATCACCCGCTTGAAGTCATGCCCCAGTGTCATCAGGCTGAACTCGCCGCGGCACTTTTCGAGTCCGCGCATCAGGAAACGGTCCATTCCCGCCCATCGCTTGACGGTGCCGAAAGGATGCCCGAGGAGCGCAGCTCCTTGGCGCATCCAGGGTGCGCCGGCGCTCATCTTCCCGCGATGCCGGTCGATCACGTCCTCATGCTCCCAGCGGTCCAATCGCCGCCTCGACCGCGACTTTGTCAGGCATCGGTCCCTCAGCGAACAATCCCGGCAAACCGCTGCCACCGAGCTGTATCCGAAATGCCGCTTGCCCTCCCTTGTGCGGGGCGATCCCCTTCGGGTCAGCCGCTGACCGGCCGGGCAAGCATGCGTGTCATTCCGGGCATCGCAACGGAAATCGTCGTCTCTGCCAAATCGCGCGACGTCGCCCTTGTCGCTTCGGGGCGGATGTCTCGGTATCGGGACGCATGCGTCCAGGCCCCTGTCTTCGCGGATCTTCAACTGTTTGCCGCTGAAGCAACCGGAATCCGCCAGACCGGTCAAGCGCTCGGCGCCCAGGGCTTCGCAGGCCTTCGTCATCATCGGCTCCAGCTGGCCGGCTTCATTGCCGTCCTGCACGACATCCTCCGCGACAATCAGCTTGCATCGGTCCTCCGCCGCGATCTGGCAGTTGCAGCCGCCCACGGTCCTGCCGGACTTCTTCAGCACCCGCGCATCAGGATCGACCTCCGATATCCGACGCTCCCCGCTTGCCCGCAAGCTTTCCCGCAAAGACTGCTTGTGCTTGCGCCTTTCCACCAAAGCCTCGATCTTCGCTGCCAGTTCCGGATCCTCTGCGCTGTCCGCTCCATCCTCCGATCCCGCATCCGCCTCGTCCAACTGCCTGCGACACTCGGCAATCCTTTCGTCCAGACGCTTCAGGCTCTTTGCCGGACTTGCCTTCGCATGGATGCTGTCCGCATTCGCATTGGCCTTCGGAAAAGTCCCGTCGACAGCCACCCGGCGGCCCTCCGGAAGCGACAGCTCCCGACATGGCAGAAGGAACTCCCGGCTGGCTGCCCGCAGCGCAGATGCATTGCTCTTGCGGAAATCCGCGATTGTCTTGCAGCTCGGCGTCGCACCCCGGCACAGCCAGATCACCTCCAGGTTCCGTCGCGTCTCCGCTTCCAGCCGGCGCGAACTGCGCACTCGGTGTTGACAGCCGTACAGGCAAGGCTTCAGCAGCAGTCCCGGATCATGGGCCGGCTGGCCGGCCCCGCAGCGTTCTTCCGCGTGCCGAAAACCCAACGCCTCCAGATCCAGCGTGCCGACGAACGCATCGATCGCACGCACCGGATTGCGTTCGGACACATCGTCGTCCATGCAGGGCGGAAGAAGCGTCAACTCGCTTCGGGACTGCACCTTCCGGCAACGTCGCTCCGGCATCGCGGCAACCCTTGTGGCTGCCCGGGTTGCCGGCGAGCATGGCACTTGCAGGCTGCGAAAACCAGGGCACAGGCGGACAGGGACCGCTTCATTGGCGCTCGTCGGCAACCCGGCTCGCCGACATCTCCGTCATCGGCTCAAAGGTCCGCCCCGTTCGGGGTCGGGGAATGCTTTCACAGTCTCCGATGCGCAGCTTCATCCCGAAATGCCACCGGTTCCCCTTCTTCGTCTGGTGCATCCCCGGGTCGCGGGCGTTGCTCCCGTTCCCGGTCGACGACGGCGCCGAAACGATGGTAGGTCAACGATACTGCCCTCCTTCAGTAGGTCCTCCATCGCCGGATCGCTCAGGTTGCAGAACAGCTGCATGCAGTGCACGTGCAGCATCACCGGTAGCGGATAATGCGGGCTTCCAGTCGCGCCCAGGGGATCAGGCCGTCCACCCGCTCCGGAAAGATCTCACAGCGCGTCCTTCGCTTCTTGCGATCGCATTCGAGGCTGGAAAAGATCAATTGCCGAAGGCGCTGCATGTCGCGGTCCACCGTAAAGAGAATGCGGCGCAAGACAGCGAGCGCCCCCGGATGCACAATGCCAAGCTCAAAATCAGGCTGTATTCAGAGGTTCCCTAGGAAACCCCAATTCTGGATAAGAGGGGTGAGGGGGTTCCCAAATCGGGCGTGGCCTGATTCTGTATCCGCAACCAAAATCAACGGATGGGATCCCCTCAATGAGCACCTCTGTCATCGCACTGTTCTGTTGTCTCGACGACTTTGCAAAGGCCTTTGAAGAATGGGAGCGGCATCGGCTGATCGACACAGGCCGCCAGCGCTCGCGCTCGGGCAAGCTCTCGCTCAGCGAAAGGCTCTTCATCATGGTGCTGTTTCATCTCTCGCCCTTCAAGAATTTCAAGGCTTTCCGGTTCCATGGCGTGGAGCGGAAATGTCGCGACTGCTTTGGAGACCTGCCGAGCTACGGACGGTTTGTCGCCCTGATGCCGCGCTTGCTGGTTCCGTTTTGCATCTTGATGCAATGCTTTCGCGGTGAGGAAACCGGGGTCTATTTTGTGGACAGCACCAAGCTCGCTGTCTGCCACAACGCACGGATCAACCGGAACAAGGTCTTCAAGGGACTGGCCAAGCGGGGCCGCAGCGCCATGGGGTGGTTTTTCGGGTTCAAGCTGCATCTGGTCATCAACGACAAGGGTCAGGTCAGGGCCGTCAAGATCACGCCTGGAAACACCGACGACCGCAAGCCGCTTGAGACCATGATTGCCGAGTTGAAAGGCAAGGCGTTCGGCGATAAAGGCTGCATTTCGAAGCCGCTTTTCCAGCGTTTGCGGCAGCAGGGCCTGCACCTGATCACTGGCATTCGCCGCAACATGAAAAACTTTCTTCTGCCCATTCTGGACAAAATCATGTTGCGGAAGCGGTTCATCATTGAAACGCTGTTCGATAAACTGAAATCGAGCATGGGATTGGAACACACACGACACCGATCCCCAACAAATGCCTTTGTTCATATCCTGTCATGTCTGGCTGCCTGTATTCTGGCGCAGCCAAAGGTCAAAATCGGCAAAATCGTCGTGCCAGACGCCATTCGGTGCTTTCCAAAAGCAAACAGAGCTTATCCATAACTCGGGTTAGTTTGAAATCTGGGGAATTTCGATAGAACCCGATGATCTGAAAGGATCGCAAGAAATGATCACAAACAGCCAAAACGAGACCGAAGGTCGCGCCTACGCGATCAACCCCGAACTTGTGGAAACAGTTCAACTGGCAGCTGAAACCGGCAACCATGGGAAACTAGCCGAGCTTCTCGTGCCGCTTCACGAAGCCGACATTGCTGACTTGCTTGAGCAAATCGGGGACGAAAGTCGCCGTGAGATCGTCTCAATTTGGGGTCAAGATTTCGACAGCGATGTGCTTTCGGAACTCGACGCTCCCATTCAAGAAGAAGTGATTTCGTTCCTTGCGCCGGCGCAGCTAGCGGAAACCGTCCGGGAGCTTGAGTCGGATAAGGTTGTCGATCTGGTCGAGGACCTCGAACCCCGGCAACAAGAGATCATCCTCGATGCACTCGACGACGCTGACCGCGTGGCAGTCGAGAGTTCGCTTCAGTATCCAAGTGCATCAGCCGGCCGCCTGATGCAACGCGAACTGGTACTCGCGCCGCAACACTGGAACGTCGGCGAAGCGATCGATTTCATGCGCGCCGAAACAGATCTGCCGGAACAGTTCTACCACGTGATTCTGGTGAATCCACAGGCCAAACCAGTTGGGCAAGTCGCACTCGGACGGCTCATGGGATCACGGAGGGAAATCAAGCTAGCAGACATCATGGAAGATGACTTCAGGACGATCTCGGTCTTTCAGGGCCAGCACGATGTGGCCTACGCATTCAACCAGTACCATATGATATCGTCCCCGGTCGTCGATGAGTCCGGACGCGTTGTCGGAGTCATCACGATAGACGACGCCATGACAGTCCTGGACGAGGAGGCAGAAGAGGACATCTTGCTGCTTGCAGGCGTTGGGGGCGAAAGTCTTTCCGACCGTGTCACCAGTACAACACGCCAGCGATTCCCATGGCTCGTTGTCAATTTGGCCACGGCTGTCTTGGCCTCAATTGTCATTGCGCAGTTTTCCGAGGCAATCGAGCGCATCGTCGCATTGGCCGTCTTAATGCCAATTGTTGCATCGATGGGAGGAAACGCCGGTACGCAGTCGCTTACCGTCGCCGTGCGATCATTGGCGACCAAGGACTTGACGGATTCCAACGCTTGGAGGGTCATTCACCGTGAGGGAATGGTGGGGATCATGAACGGATTGATTTTTGCGGTGATCATCGGTGGGATCGGATTGCTGTGGTACGGTATGCCCGAGCTTGGCCTAGTGCTTGCTGCCGCCATGATAATCAACATGCTGTTTGCCGGGCTGTCCGGTATCCTCATTCCGATCGGGTTGCAAAAAGCCAAAGTGGACCCGGCACTCGCCTCAGGGGTTTTTGTCACCACAGTAACCGATGTTGTTGGTTTTCTAGCATTCTTGGGACTCGGCACCGCCTTCCTGCTTTAGATCTTTATTTGAAGCGCCTTGCCCGGGGACAGCTCTTCGCCGCAACTTGAACTGAAACAATTTTAGACCGCTGGCCCCATGCCTTGCTGCGTTGCTCCCCGGATAAGCCGGAGCACAGACCTCGCGGCGTCCGGAATATTGGTCCCGGGGCCAAACACGGCGCTGACGCCAGATTTTTCCAGAAATCCATAGTCCTGCTTCGGGATCACGCCTCCGCAAACCACAATGATGTCTTCGGCCCCCTCTTCCTTAAGTGCTTCTATCAATTTCGGGGCAAGCGTTGTATGGCCGGCCGCTTGAGAACTGATCCCAATGACGTGGACATCGCTGTCAACGGCGTCGCGAGCAGCCTCTTCGGGAGTCTGAAACAACGGGCCAATCTCGACATCGAAACCAATATCGGCAAACGCAGTGGCTACCACCTTGGCACCGCGGTCGTGTCCGTCCTGCCCCAATTTCGCCACAAACATTCTGGGGCGCCGCCCTTCCTCAAACTCAAATTTTCTGATGTCCTCTTGTATCTTCAAAAATTCCTTATCCTCTTCATACTCCTTTCCGTATACGCCGGACAGTGTCGAGGATTCAGCCCGGTGCCTGCCAAAGACATTTTCCATGGCTCTTGAGATTTCGCCAACTGTTGCACGCGCACGTGCCGCATGGATTGCTGCTTCGAGCAGATTACCCCCCTCTGCAGCCTTCCTTTCAAGATCCGCGAGCGTCGCTCGGCATCGATTTTCGTCCCTGCTTTCCTTGACGCGCCTCAGACGAGCCAGCTGTGCCTCCCTCACCTTTTCATTCTTGATTTCCCTATATTCAACGCCTTCGCCGGTCTTCGGACGATATTTGTTCAATCCGACAACAACTTCCTCACCACGATCGATCATTGCTTGTCGACGAGCGGCAGCCTCCTCGATGCGGAGCTTCGGAATGCCGGAAATCACCGCCTTTGTCATGCCGCCCAAGGCCTCAATCTCTTCGAGCATTTCCCATGCCTTGCCGGCGATTTCAGCCGTAAGGGACTCAACGTAGTACGACCCTGCAAGAGGATCTACAGTTTTCGTCACACCGGTCTCCTCCTGAAGGACAAGCTGCGTGTTGCGTGCAATCCTAGCAGAAAATTCGGTCGGCAAGGCAATTGCTTCGTCCAGTGAATTGGTATGCAGGGATTGCGTGCCTCCAAGCACTGCTGACATGGCCTCGTACGCAGTCCGCACGACATTGTTGTAGGGATCTTGCTCCTGGAGGCTCACTCCGCTTGTCTGACAGTGCATTCTCAACATTTTCGAGCGGGGCTTGGCTGGATTGAACTCGGACATGATTCGACTCCAAAGAAGGCGGGCAGCGCGAAGCTTCGCAACCTCCAAGAAAAAATTCATGCCAACAGCAAAGAAAAATGAGAGGCGGCCAGCAAAAGCGTCCACATCCATTCCGCGTCCGATTGCGGCTCGCACGTATTCGCGCCCGTTTGCGAGAGTGTAGGCAAGTTCCTGGACTAGGTTCGCACCGGCCTCCTGCATGTGGTAGCCAGATATTGAAATCGAGTTGAACTTTGGCATTTCGGCACTTGCGAACTCGATTATATCCGCCACTATCCGCATCGACGGCGTAGGTGGGTAAACGTAGGTGTTCCGGACCATAAACTCTTTCAGTATGTCGTTTTGAATCGTGCCCGAGAGGTCGAAACATCTCACGCTCTGTTCTTCGCCAGCAACGATGAAGTTCGCCAGTGTTGGGATCACGGCCCCGTTCATGGTCATCGACACGGAAATTTTCCCGAGAGGGATACCCTTGAACAGGATTTTCATATCCTCCACGCTGTCGACTGCGACCCCTGCTTTGCCGACATCGCCTTCAACCCTCGGATGGTCGCTATCATACCCGCGGTGGGTGGCCAAATCGAAGGCCACGGAAACGCCTTGCTGACCGGAGGCTAACGCATCCCGAAAGAATGCGTTGGACTCTTCTGCGGTCGAGAAGCCAGCGTACTGCCGAATGGTCCACGGGCGCTCCACGTACATGGTTGCACGCGGGCCCCGTATGAACGGATCGATTCCTGGCAGGGTGTCCATATGATCGAGACCTTCAAGGTCAGCCGATGTGTAGAGCGGGTTAACATCGATCCCTTCGAGCGTCTTCCAGACTAGTTCGTCCAGCGGTTTGCCCTTGCGCTCGTTTCGCGCGAGCTCTCGCCAACTTTCCAAGTTAGCAGTCATTATTACGTCTCTTAATCCAGTTTTCTCGCAGATGTGCGGCAGTCTAAACCGACTTGATCAATTTTCATAAGGCAAATTTCCGACTTGCCGCAAATGTCTGGCTTATCGGTTTCATCTGGCAGGTCTCTTGCGGCATTAGGGCACAATGCCCATATTTAGTCACGAACAGACGAACCGGATGTGCGAAGGACTTTTGCAAACGTTTGCTGAGCAACCGGGTAGCCGGAGATTACTGCACCATGACAAAGTACACGAAAGACTTGCAGATTTCTTGCAACTGGATTCTAATGTGGATAACTAATTTTGGGTCCTTGCCTGGTTGATGCTTCAGCGTGCGCTCATATTCTCGTTCCTTGCTACTGTTGCGGCCGCTGCCCAGCAGACTGACGCCCCAGATGATGACGGGTCTACGGAGCTGGAAGTGCTGGATGCCACGTCATCAGAGCACGCATCAACGTCCATCGAACAGTTTCAATGGCTAACCAGGCCAATAATCGTTCTGGCCGACTCGCCAAACGACCCGAGATTTTCGGAGCAAATGGAACTGCTGCGAGATGGAGAGGAACAGTTGCTGGAGCGCGACGTGATTGTCTTGATCGACACTTCACCTGCAGTGCAAAGCGGACTGAGAAGCAGGTTTCGGCCCAGGGGGTTTTCGCTCGTGATTGTCGGCAAAGACGGCGAAATCAAACTTCGAAAGCCATTCCCTTGGTCCGTTCGAGAAATCACTCGAGCAATCGACAAGTTCCCTTTGCGGCAACAAGAGATCCGTTCGCGCTGACGGAGGTTCCAGCGCAGAACCAAAGCGGGACTGACCGCATCAATTAACGCGATTTCCATGTCCAAGGCTGCCAGCTAAAGGCAGGCTCATTCGAACTCCAGAATCACTTTGTCAATTGTGAGAATGTCTCCCGGGTTAGCCGAGATCGACTTTATTCTTGCCGTTCGTTCGGCCTTGAGAATGTTCTCCATCTTCATGGCCTCAATCACGCAGAGTGCCTGTCCGGACTCCACCTCATCTCCGACACTCACTTGCAATGAAACTAGCAGGCCAGGCATCGGGCAAAGGAGCTGTTTGGACATGTCTGACGGCATTTTCTTCGCCATGAGGGCGCCAAGCTCCGCATGTCGAGGTGCCCGCACTGACGCCCTGATGTCCGTCCCCCGATGTCGAATTCTGAATCCTCCAGAAATCGGATCCACTTTCAACGTCAGCTCGGCGTCGTCCGCAGAAATAGACGCAAGAGATTGGCCTGGCTGCCAACTGGTCTCGACGATTACCCTGGTTCCGTCATCGAAACTGGCGGAATATGCCTTGTTGCTATTTGCGACTCCCACATTGAAGGCCTTGTCATCAAAGGAAACGTTCCACTCCCGTCCGACCGGACGCGCATTGTTCGAGAGTTGACCAGAAATCTGCGTTCGCCGGGTCTCGCTGATCACCTGGAAAACCGCGACCGCTGCCACGAGACGCTGCAGCGTCTGGTCGGGAAGCTCAACCCCGCAGAATCCGTCCGGGAATTCATCGGCAATGAAAGACGTCGTAATGTGCCCGGAAATGAACCGTGGATTGTCGAAAACCGCCGAAAGGAACGAAATGTTGCAGGCAATTCCTTCGATTTCGAATGAATCGAGGCTCTTGCGCATGCTGTCCATTGCTTCTTCCCGGTCTTCGCCCCAAGTGCACAGCTTTGCAATCATCGGGTCGTAATGGATGCTGATTTCGTCGCCTTCAATAACGCCGGTGTCGTTTCGGATTGATGCGGCTCCGCCGACATCCTCAGGCGGGGGCCGGTAGCGGGAGAGGCGCCCTATTGAGGGGAGAAAATTCCGGTACGGGTCCTCAGCGTAAATTCTGGACTCGAATGCCCATCCGCCAGCAACGACATCCTTCTGTTCGAGCTTCAACTTTTCGCCAGCGGCAATGCCGATCATTTCCGCAACGATGTCCACGCCCGTGATCAGTTCCGTTACTGGATGCTCCACCTGCAGGCGTGTGTTCATCTCGATAAAGTAAAAATTCCTTTCGGCATCTACGATAAACTCGACCGTTCCCACAGAATGATAGTCGGCTGCCTTGGCGAGTGCCACAGCCTGGGCTCCCATGGATGCCCGAGTCTCCTCGTCCAAGAAGGGTGACGGTGCCTCTTCGATGATCTTCTGGTTACGACGCTGGATAGAGCACTCACGTTCATTGAGAAAAATGCAGTTTCCGTGCTTGTCGGCAAGAACTTGGATCTCGATGTGACGGGGACGGTCAATGAATTTTTCCATGAAGATCCTATCGTCGCCGAACGAACCCGCGGCTTCACTTCTTGACGATTGAAATCCCTCCCTCACCTCGTTCTCGCTCCAAGCAATGCGCATTCCCTTTCCGCCGCCGCCAGCAGACGCCTTGATCATGACAGGAAAGCCTATGCCATTTGCGACCTGCACTGCCTCGTCACCGCTCTCTATCAAGCCCAAGTGTCCGGGTACCGTTGGAACACCTGCGTCCTTTGCCAGTTTCTTGGATGTTATTTTATCTCCCATCGCCTCGATGGCGGCGACAGGGGGACCAACGAATGCAACGCCTTCAGACTCCAAGGCTTCGGCAAAATCTTTGTTTTCAGAAAGAAAACCGTAACCCGGATGCACGGCGTCCGCGCCAGTTTCTCGAATCGCCTCTAGGATTCTCTCAATCGAAAGGTATGATTCCGAAGCTTGGGACGGCCCGATGTGGACAGCCTCGTCTGCCCTCCTGACATGAAGAGATCTCTTGTCGGCATCGGAGAACACGGCGACCGTCCGGATGCCCATTTCGCTTGCCGACTTCATTACTCGGCAAGCGATTTCGCCCCGATTCGCTATCAGGATTTTCTTGAACATTGGGCTTAACTGCTCGCGCCTTTCAAGCGGCACCAAGCGGCTTTAACAATGTACCATGCTGCCTCAAGTCAGGAAAATATCGAGATCAGGCACCGGTGCCTAATTCTGTGCAGATATGTATCCAATTGCCCCGCCTGCGACGGCTCCTTCCACCGGCTTGTCGTCTATGACTTCACCGGCAACCGCACCAATAGCTGCTCCCAATACGGTTCTGTCGACCTCTTTTTGAGTGCATGCAGAGACAGCCAGCATTCCTGTCACAACGGTAGCAATCAATATACCTCGCATTGATCCTCTCCTTCCACGTAGTACGGCCTTCCGGGCTCGCTTCTGCAATTGTCGTCGCGCAAAGACTGGAAAACGCAACATGGGTACCTCGAACACCGGAGAATTGCAAGTGTCTTGGATGGGTCTGTCGTTTTAGCACAGGCAATTGAATTACCGTTGAAGTCAATAGCCGCGAGTGCACTGCCGCATGTAAAACACAAGACGATATACGCACGCAACTGTCCATTACCGCGTCGGTTTTTCCCGAACGTTTACCGCTTGCCGGACGCATCTTTGCGAAGAGATAGACATGCTGCAGTGCCAGCCACGACAACTCGCTGGTTCAACCGAGATTTTGCTGGGCCGCAGCATTGCCGGAATTCGTGGTTCATAGCGTCAGAGCGGAATGTTGTCGTGTTTTTTTGGTGGGTTGCTTAGTCTCTTGTTCCTCAACACCGAGAGAGCCCGGCACAGCCGCCGACGGGTCGAGTGTGGAGCGATCACCTCGTCTATGAATCCGCGTTCCGCTGCAACGAACGGATTCGCAAATCGCTTCTCGTAGTCCGATGTTCGCTTGGCGACCAGTTCCGAATCTCCAATTTCTGAGCGATGTAGAATCTCAACCGCACCCTTTGCACCCATCACGGCAATCTGGGCACTTGGCCACGCATAGTTGATGTCTCCGCGCAGGTGTTTGGAAGCCATGACATCGTAGGCTCCGCCGTAGGCTTTTCGAGTGATAACCGTGACCTTTGGAACTGTAGCTTCCCCGTAAGCGAACAGAAGCTTGGCTCCGTGCTTGATGATCCCGCCATATTCTTGCGCTGTTCCCGGTAGGAAGCCAGGGACATCGACAAATGTCACGATGGGGATTTCGAATGCGTCACAGAACCTGACGAATCGACCAGCCTTTCGTGAACTGTCGATATCAAGACAGCCTGCAAGGACCATGGGTTGATTCGCTACCACTCCTACGGTCGATCCCTCCATCCGAATGAATCCGGTCACGATGTTCTTGGCGAAATCCTCTTGAATCTCGAACATGTCAGCTTCGTCTGCGATTTTCAGAATCAACTCCTTGATATCGTACGGGGCATTGGAATTTTCGGGAACGAGTGTGTCCAGCGCGTCCTCAGCCCTATCACGGCTATCGAACGTTGGGCGTGTCGGCGGTCGTTCCCTGTTGGACAGCGGCAGAAAGTCAAAGAGGCGACGCACCTCGATCAATGCCTCCACATCATTGTCGAAAGCGCCGTCGGCAACAGATGAAACAGACGTGTGCGTCTTCGCACCTCCGAGCTCCTCCGCCGAAATCACCTCGTTGGTCACCGTTTTCACGACATCCGGACCGGTCACGAACATGTAAGAACTGTCCCGTACCATGAAAATGAAATCGGTTATGGCAGGAGAATAGACTGCCCCGCCGGCGCAAGGCCCCATGATCACGCTGATCTGAGGCACGACTCCCGACGCAAGTATATTCCGTTGGAAGACCTCCGCGTACCCAGCTAGCGACGCGACACCTTCCTGGATTCGAGCTCCACCGGAATCGTTGAGACCAACTATGGGAGCACCGTTCTTCATAGCCATGTCCATGATCTTGCAGATCTTTTGCGCGTGGGTCTCCGAGAGCGATCCCCCAAAGACCGTGAAATCTTGGCTGAACACGTATGTCAGCCGACCATTGATCGTGCCCCATCCGGTCACCACGCCGTCACCGGAATACTTCGTTTCAGCGATTCCGAAATCAGAGCAGCGGTGCGTGACGAACATGTCAAACTCTTCGAACGACCCTTCATCCAAGAGTATCTCGACGCGCTCGCGCGCAGTCAGTTTACCCTTCTTGTGCTGTGCATCGGTCCGTCTTGCCCCTCCGCCCCTTCTAGCACTCTCGCGACGCTCTTCCAGCTCACGCAAAATTTCTGCCATTTGACCTCCCACTGCGTCGACTGCCAGCAGTCTCGATCCCGAATCAAATTTGAAACCAAACGAGCCGCCGCTGTGCTTTTGTTCCATCGCCCAAGAAACCTATTGCAAGCGATAATGGACATCTTTTTTCTTAATGTCTAACAGGTCTGCATGAGTGAGATTCCCAAGGCTTGTTTTTTTGACCGGACCACCCCACCGCACATTTCAACTTTGATACTCTTGGCAGGCGTTTCGGCCCTGTCCATGACTCTTTTTCTTCCTTCGCTTCCCAATATGACGCGGGATTTCGAAACCGACTACAGGCTGATGCAACTCTCAGTTGCGCTTTATCTCTTCGTCAACGCGGTGCTTCAAGTCGGAGTCGGTCCAATTTCGGATCGGGTTGGGCGGAGACCCGTGGTCCTGTTGGCTGTCGCCCTCTTCATTATGGCGACTGCCGGGTGCCTGTTGGCACCGAATGTCGAAATTTTTCTTGCATTCCGAATGGCTCAAGCGATCATAGTCACTGGCATGGTACTTTCCCGTGCGGTCGTCCGCGACATGGTCCCCCAAGAACAGGCGGCATCCATGATCGGGTATGTTACCATGGGCATGGCCCTAGCTCCGATGCTTGGACCCGTGATCGGAGGGTTTCTCGATGAGAATTTTGGATGGAAGGCGAACTTCGCACTCTTGATTCTTCTAGGTCTTGTTCTTTACATCATTTGTCATTTCGACCTCGGTGAAACCGCAAATTCCCGTCCGACCAGCTTCCGCCAGCAGATGCGGGAGTACCCCGAATTGTTCCGGTCCAGGCGGTTCTGGGGCTATTGCATCGTTGCAACGTTCGCATCGGGAGCGTTCTTCGCCTATCTTGGCGGTGCTCCATTCGTGGGATCGAGCGTCTACGGCCTTTCCCCGTCGGTTCTTGGAACATATTTCGGGATTGCCGCCCTTGGTTACCTCATCGGAAACTTCATTTCCGGCCGCTTCGCGACAAGATTTGGCATCAACAGGATGGTACTGCTTGGAACGGCCGTAACAATCTTGGGGCCGGGTGTCACCCTTGCCTTGACCTTGTTTGGCTACGATAACCCGGGTTCGTTTTTCGGTCTCATGATCTTTGTAGGAATCGGGAATGGCATCGCTCTTCCCAGCGCCACCGCCGGAATGCTGTCAGTTCGCCCGCATCTAGCGGGTTCTGCATCCGGGATTGGGGGAGCCATGATGATAGGGGGCGGGTCCTGCCTTTCCGCCCTTTCTGGATCTTTGCTTAGCGAGGCCACACGGGCATACCCGTTAATTGGAATCATGCTCGCTAGCGAGATTTTGGGCTTGATTGCAGCGCTCTATGTAATCTGGGTCGCGAGGCTGGTCGATCGCAAATCGACTTCGGCTAGCTGAACTTCCAAAAATCGGGAATCTCAGCGAGACCGGCTCAAATTTCCACGAGCGATCTTCGAGCGATCTTCAATGCCGTCTAGCCTCCCTCCATGAAACCAGCGACACCGCCCCGACGATTATTGCACCGCCAAGAACAACCCAAGCGTCAATCGCTTCTCCAAACAGCAGCCAGCCGGTCATCGTCGCCCAAACAAGGTGCAGAAAGGTCACCGGCTGCGTTGTCGACATCGGTGCCTGGGCGAATGCGAGGGTCATTGTGTAGTGTGCAGCCGTCGCGAAGCCCGCCACGAGAAACAACCAAAAGATTTCGGCAAGAGTCGGCGTGATCCATACCAGTGCGGCAAATGGCGCAAGACCGACGGTAACTGACAGCGTCAACGCTGCGACGATTATCGAGGCATTCAATTCGCCTGACAACTTCTTCGCCACCAGGTACGAAATTGTCAAAGAGAGCGCTGCTGCAAGCATCGCCAGATGGCCGGGCGAAATCTCTCTGAATCCGGGGCGCAGAATCAAAAACACTCCGACTAACGCCGCCACGACTGCACCAACCCGGTTCCTTGTCAAGGTTTCACCGAAGAGCAGGGCTGCAGCAGCCATTATGTACACCGGCACCAAGTAGTTCATGGCCGTCACCTCGGCCATCGGTATCTGGGTCATGGCGAAGAACCAGCACACAACGGCGACGCTGTGAACGGCACCCCTGATACCGCACCAGAACAAAACGGTCGTGCGAAGCCTTGACCTGAACAAGGGGCGAAGTGCCACAATGACGAAAACAAGGCCGAACAGGTACCGCAGGAATGCTCCCTCCACTGGGGGAATGCTATCGCCGATGTGTTTGATAATCGCGTTCACGGCCACGAAATTCAGACCGGAAACCATCATCCAGAACACACCCAAGAGCGTGCGCTGGTAGTCCGAGTTCAAGCGTGCTTTAGTCACGCAGCCATTGCGGATTCAGTCAGCACCCCTCACCAGAGAGCAACGCTAAGTGAAACCATTTTCCAGCATTGCCACAAGAGCATACTATTGACGTCATACAGGCGATTCCGCCTTGAAAGCAGCCCATTATCGGGGGAATGCCAATTGTTCGGAAGTTGAAGTCAGAGCGAAGCGATAATTTCTTCGGGTATCTCGAAGTTGGCCGTAACGGCCTGTACATCATCTTCCTCCTCAAGGGCCTCGATCAAGTTGATGATCTTCTGCGCTCCATCAAGATCAAGTTCGGTCGTCGTGGTCGGTTTCCAGATGATCCTTGTCTTCTCCGCCTCGCCGACCACAGCCTCCATGGCATTTGAAACTTCTGAAAGTTCGCTGTCCCCAGTGTAAACAATGTGGCCGTCCGCCGACGATTCCATGTCTTCAGCACCAGCATCGATGGCTGCCTCAAGCATGGTATCCGCGTCTCCTGAGCTCGAAGGGAACACAATCTCGCCCTTCCGCTCGAACATGAAGCTAACTGCGCCAGTCTCGGCAAGGCTGCCTCCCGCCCTGCCGAAGATCGCCCTTATCCGGGATGCCGTCCGATTCCTGTTGTCGGTCATTGCCTCGACGATTACAGCCACGCCGCCAGGCGCATAACCTTCGTAACGGATTTCCTGCAACTCTTCGGCGTCTGCTCCGGCCGCCTTGGAAATTGCCCGCTCAATCACTTCTTTCGGGACAGAATTAGATTTTGCTTCCCTCACGGCTAGACGCAACCGCGGATTGTTTTCAGGGTCGGGGTCCCCGATCTTTGCGGCTACGGTGATTTCCCGCGCGAGTTTGGAGAAGAGCTTGGAGCGGGCGGCGTCCTGCCTGCCCTTTCGATGCTGAATATTCGCCCATTTGGAATGGCCTGCCATTGGAAACCCCACATGTGTTTCATAAACGCACTCCTATATCGGGCAGGTGTGCAACGCACAAGGATCGGGCAAAATTCTGATCTCATCCACCTACTTTCCGTACATTCTTGGGGATTTTCACCAGATCGAGATTGAGGATATCGCGCGAAGCCTGCAGGAACAGGGACAGGAAGGCAGCGTGGCGATTTCGGCGCCGATTGAAGCGAAAGACGAACTCGCCGAGACAGGTCTGGAGGCGCTTGGTGCGCAGCCCGTGATAGACGCTCCGCGCCCAGCCCTTGAGGTTGCAGAACGCGGTGTGGATCCAGGCGAGAATTTCATGGGCGGGCCTCCTGTCGCCGACGACATGGGGCCGGTGGCGGTCCCGAGGCGCCGCGCTGCGGCAGGCTGGCCTCGTCGATCTCGACCAGACCGGACAGCGGGCTGCGCTCGGGGTAGCCATGGCGCGGCGAAGCTTGGCGGCGAGCATCCAGGCGCTGCGGCAGGATTCGATCCCGAGCCGCTTCGCAACTGCAGGGCGGAGATGCCGTTGCAATGGGTGGCCATCAGATGGGCGGCCCAGAACCAGATCGCGAGCGACAGCTTGGTTCGGTGCCGGCGGTGGCCGAGGTTTGACGATGGCAGCAGGCGCACTTGAAGCTGTGCGGTCTGGTCTTCGGCTGCCACCCGCGGTCGTGGCCGCAGGCGGGACACCGGAAGCCGTTCGGCCATCGGACGGCGACGAGCCGCCGGGCGCAGGCGTCGTCGTCGGGGAACAGGCGCTGGAAGGCGATGAGGCTGGCGGGGATTTCGGTCATGGGACGGTTCCACGTCAAGAATGTCATGCGAACATTCCATCATCCGACATCTCGGACACAATGCCTTGTGTCGCCGGAGCCATGTGCATAAGCAATTTACTTGATTGTCTACTAATTGGGCGTTCTTGTGGGATTGTGATTGAATCCATCATCGATGCACGAAGTCCCAACCCATTGCAACCGAAGTGCCTGCAGTCGTGGCATTGTATATCCTCAGTTGAGTTCTTACATCGCAAGGCCAAGATCAGACATTTCATTGCAATGCCAAAAACGCAGTAGTCCGTAGCAGAATCAAGGTTGCCAATCGAAGTAATGGGCACAGACTGAGCATTTCTTCAGCCCAACACCATCAACTTGAATCAGGCCCGATGGTTTATGCTTGAATCTAATGCTAGAGTTGGGACCTGGCCCCGATTGGGACGAATCAAGCGTGATTGAAGGTCACGTACCCAGAATTCCGTTTTGCGCGGGGCGACAACGCTTTGTTTGCCGTGGAGTTCACAAAGAGGCCGCCCGGCTTTCCGGTTTGGAAGAATTACATGCATGAAAGACCTGATGAGCAGAGAGCCGGAATTCTTGTATCCGGGGACGATCGTGTAGCTTTCCTGCAAGGTCTTGTGACCAATAACGTAGAGCTTCTTGCAGATGGCCTGATGTATTCTGCGCTTTTGACTCCTCAGGGCAAGTTCCTAACCGACTTCTTTCTGCTGGAGCATGAAGATGGAATCTTGCTTGATGTGAATGCCCGGTGCGTCAATGATCTCTCGCGCCGATTGGCAATGTACAGGCTGCGCACAAAAGTTGAAATCAATGAGGTGCCGGTTTGGGTCGAGAGAGGGATAGATGAGAAGCCTCCCAGTGCCTTCGATGACCCTAGACATCCCGCGCTGGGGTGGCGTTGCTACGAAAATATCCACAGAAAGCCTAGGCCTTCTCCAAACTGGGATTTCATCCGCGTAAGGCATTGTATTCCAGAGACCATGATCGAGTTGATCCCGAAACAAACTTACATTTTAGAGGCGGGCTTCGAGCGGCTCAGCGGCGTCGATTTTCATAAGGGCTGCTTTGTCGGGCAAGAAGTCACGGCCCGAATGAGACACAAGACCCGAATTCGAAAATGGCTTGCTACGGTTCGAATTGACGGCGCGGCCCCGGTCGGACAGAAAATCACCCAAAACGAACGCTCAGTAGGTGTTTTGCATTCACAATCGAATGGATTCGCAATTGCATACCTTCGCTTCGACAGGTTGAGCGCAGACCCAATGAAATCCGCTTCAGCATCAATAGAATTGATTGGAAATTGAACAATGGGCCATGGCCGGTCACTCACTTCGGTGAATCCTAGCCACAGTTCCCATTGAATTTTCTTGGGGCGAACCCTTGCTCGAAAGGTGATTCCATGCTGACCAACCAAATGCAGAGTCTCATTCACGACTATTCCGCAGGCTTGGTTGCCACGGTAAATTCCGATGGAAGCCCGGCTGTGTCGCCGAAGGGAACTTTCGTGATTCTTGATAGCAGCACACTCGCTTTCGGGAATATCCGCTCTCCTGGAACCCTGAAAAATCTTCGCTGCAATCCTGAAGTCGAAATCTGCTTCATTGATGTTCTCAACCGCAAGGCGGTCCGGGTGTCGGGAAAAGCGGTGATCGCTCCGAAGGCGAAAGCGCCTGAGCCACTCCTAGTTGCTTTTCAAGGTCGCTGGCCGGAATACCTACCGCGGATTTCGGCATTCGTGTCTATCCACATCAAGTCGGCCGAAATGATTCTGTCACCAGCATACGATCTTGGGTACAGTGAGAAAGATCTGCGGCAGGCAAATATGGCACGGTTTATTGCGATGGATTGAACGAGATACCCTCGGCCTGTTGCCGATTTCATGTCTGTCACCGCGATTGCTCCAATGTCCCAAAGAAAGTTCGAATGTCGCGCAATGTACGCTTTTGTCTAACGTTCACATCAAAATTCTCCGGGTGAAGCCAAGCTTCGAACGCTCTAGCGAGCGTTGGCCATTCCTTGTCAATGACTGAGTACCAAGCCGTGTCCCGGTTGCGTCCCTTGTACATGGTTGCCTGACGGAAAACCCCCTCGCGCTGGAATCCCAAGCGCTCCGCCGCAGCGCATGATCGAGAATTGAGGGCATCGCACTTCCATTCATATCTTCGATATCCCAGTTCACTGAACACCCGGCGCATCATTAGATACATCGCCTCCGTGGCAGCCGGCGTACGTTGCAGCTTCGGCGAGAAGTTAATGTGTCCGACTTCTATTGTCCCGATCTTGGGCTTGATTCTAAGATAACTTGCAACTCCGGTCGCCTTCTGGCTCGTACTGTCAACAATCGCGTGAAACATCGGATCTTCGCCGAGGCAGACTTCATTCATCCATTCAATCAAGCCCTCTTCATCCGAAAACGGTCCGTAAGGAAGATAGGTCCAGATTTCCTGACCTTGGTCTGCAACGAAGGCTTCAAAAAGTTCAGGCCCATGCCGGTCAGGATCGATAGCCTCGATCCGGCAATAACCGCCCTCCATGAACAAGCGGGGTGGCGGCGTCACCGGTTTCCATTTCGCGACCGGGTTGCCTATAGGTTGGCCAAGAGAATTTTGATGTTGCTTCATCTCGATCCGTCCTTTTTATTAGGCTCAATTCGCGATTCGCAGGCATGTCCTGGCGCTAGCGGTTGCGAGGCAGGCTCTTGGCGATGGATGCCTGCCGAGGACGACGAGATGGAACCACCTCGGACAGCTGTCGAGACACTTGGTGGCGATGCCGCGGAAGCGTCGCGGGAAGCCCTTGATCTGGCTGTGACGGCTGTTGACCGTCTGGATTGTGCACAGCCCCGCGCACCCGCTCGCCCTTGCGGCACTGCTCCGCCGTCAATTCATCGATGCTCGAAAACCAGTCCCGAAACCGTGTCCGATCCATTCTTCCGCTCCCCGTGGTCAATGCAAGTCGGAACCCAGTGCAGCACATACGCCTGCGAAATGCGAACAGAGCCTTTTATTATGGTTATTGCCCGTCTTCGACCCTGACCCACCTGGTTGGAAGGGATAATGGGGCCGACAAGCACGAGGCCGTGCCATACATCTAATCCATAACCTGCCCACATTTTCAGTGACATCGTGAACAATTCAAAAAGCATGTATGGTATTTGCTGCGACCCAGTCCAATAAAATTCATTTTAAAGATCGTTGCAAAAGTTGGTTTAAATCCAGCTTTGCAGTTTTCGGAGCTGTTTATGGGCTGACAGTTGCAGATGGATAACTGCAACGCCTTTTGGCAGCTGCACGGTGCCCGCTTTTTGTCAGTCTAGAAGATTGTTTTCATCTTATGACCCGACAGATGCATCTTTTCTGGCAACGATGCGGGGGAGAAAACACACGACCAAGCGCGTCATTCACGGTGTCACCCGACGACCTGCGACGCTTGCAGCGGACCATCCCCGACAGGAACCCGCCGCAGCAGCATGCGTGGCGGTCGCGCATTATCCAGCTCACCGACCAGGGTCTGGGCACCATGGCGATTCCCAAGGCGACCGGCAAGGCGAAGAACTGTATCTGGCGCTGGAACGCTACAGGCAAAAAGCCGTTGGCGTCCGGGATGATCGACGGAATCGCACGGCTGACCAGCGTCGCCATCGCACGAGACGACGACCTGGTGGATGGTGCACGCGATGGCTAGGACGGTGGGCCTAGTGGCTATCTCGACCGTGTGGAGAATTTAACGGGTGAACGGCCTGGTGCCGCATCGCGGGCGGCAGTTCAAGCTTTTCGGTGATCCCGCCTTTGCCGAGAAGCTTGATTCCGGTCGACACAATGGGCTTTGCCAGCGGCCTGTCGGCCTCAAAGAAATCCGAACTTAAGCTGCCCGGCCTTCAGTACTCCTGTCTAACAATCCACCGAAGAAATTCTTTTCACTCGGTGCTAATTGAACTATCGGGTCATCATTGGCGAAGCAAGGCTTCACTCATGATTCGCTCCCCGAACTTTCTGATCTTCATTGCTGACCAACTGCCCGGAACTCTGTTCCCAGATGGGCCAGCGACTTGGTTGCACACCCCGAATCTCGATCACCTCGCTGAACAATCGGCTAGATTCTCCAATGCATACACCGCATCTCCGCTTTGCGCTCCTGCGCGGGCCAGTTTCATGTCGGGGCAGCTGCCTTCCCGGACAGGCGTCTTTGACAACGCGGCCGAGTTTCCCAGCGCCATCCCGACGTTTGCGCACCACCTTCGCAGTGCCGGATACCAAACTTGCCTTTCAGGCAAGATGCATTTTGTCGGGCCAGATCAATTGCATGGATATGAGGAACGGTTGACAACAGACATCTACCCAGCCGACTTCGGCTGGACACCAGACTACAGAAAGCCGGAGGAGCGCATAGACTGGTGGTACCACAACATGGGAAGCGTGAAGTCTGCCGGTGTCGCCGAGGTCACACATCAGTTGGAGTACGATGACGAAGTGGCATTTTTCGCAATGCAGAAAATCTATGACCTAGCACGAAATGCAGACCGCCGCCCTTGGATGCTAACCATCAGCTTCTCCCACCCGCACGATCCGTATGTCGCTCGCCGAAAGCACTGGGACCTCTACGCAGACTGCAAGCACTTGCAGCCGGATATTCCGGCCTATCCCTACGAAAGGCACGATCAACACTCCAAGAGGATATTGGATGCAAATGACTGGCGAACGTACAAGGTGTCTGAGGAAGAAATCAGTCGGGCGCGCCGCGCCTACTTTGCCAATATCTCCTATTTGGACGAGAAGATCGGCGAAATCCTGCACGTATTAGAGGCAAGTCGACAGCAATCCAATACCGTGATCATCTTCCTGTCCGACCACGGTGACATGCTCGGAGAGCGCGGCTTGTGGTTCAAAATGCACTTTTTCGAGGGTTCTTCCTGCGTGCCAATGATAATTCACGGGGACGGAATCCAACCTGGTAGGGTGGAAACGCCGGTTAGCGCCATGGATATTGCACTTACCATCAGCGAGATTGCCAATTTAGACCTCGCCGCGGTCCGACCTTGGATCGACGGAGAATCGCTGATTCCCGTTCTCGAAGGAAGGGAGCGTACAACCCCGGTCAGGATCGAATATGCCGCGGAGGCGTCCTGCGCTCCGCTCGTCGGGTTGCGTACGGAAAAGTACAAGTTTGTTCATTGCGAACTCGATCCGCCGCTACTGTTCGATCTAGAGAATGACCCACACGAAACCCGAAACTTGGCCTCAGCTAGCAACTGCTCGGCATTAGTCAATGAATTCTCGAACATGATACGCACACTGTGGGACTTGCAAGCATACGATGCCGCAGTCAGAACATCGCAGGCACAACGACTGGTTGTGCACAATGCACTCAAGGGGGGCACGTATTTTCCCTGGGATTTTCAACCTCTTCAAAAAGCATCCGAACGTTACATGCGAAACCATCTAAACTTGAGCGACTTTGAGGAGAAGCAACGCTTTCCGAAGGGCGAATGATTGTACGAAGACCATTGCGAAAGCGGGTATTTCGTTCTGCATTGCGACGTCTGGAACTGGTTTCGCGTCTGCCGGCTGCCAATCGATGACTGCAACGGTTTTGGCGCCCAAAGGCGCAATTTCAGGCCCCGAGGCGCCGCATCGGGCAAGGTAGAAAGGTAGAACAGACTCCAGCCTCAGGCAGAGGCAAGGCAGTCCCGGTTGTCTGCGCTGACAGGACGCGCCAGAGAACCCGCTCAACAAAGCTCTCCCCGTCAGTGCGCACGAGCCCCTTGCCGAAGCGGTAGCGAGCGCCCTTGTTCAGCCAGCGGCGTCCAGATCCGCCGAGAGACGCTCGGACACCGAAACCGCAGGCACATCTCCCTCGACGCGATCCTCGGTCACAATCTCGATCTGGCGCCGCGGACATGCCGCCCAGGCAGCCGGCGGATCGTCATGCGGTCGGGGCAACGCTCAAGTGCCGAATGGCTGACAGACGGCAGGAAGTCTTGCCGCACCTTCAGCGCCCGCTGCAAGCTCCCGATCCGACAGCGAGCACCGCTGCCTGGCAGGAGACCCGGATATCAGGTCGACATCGCAAAGGCGCGTCCGGGGTGCGCGCACTGGGGCGAAAACCACCGCCAGGTACTGTCAGTTCATCAGGGCGCCGACCTTTCGCAGGGTTCTGTCGAGCTTCACGCGCTCGGCGACCACTGTCATGAAAAAAAATCCATCGGTCTCTCCCCCAACGGAACATCGGAACAAGTGCTTGCAGTCCTTTCGGTGTAATATTGTCCAGGGCTGGAGGTTCGCATTCCGCAACGGTCTCGTAAGAGCATCGCCGTGAAGTAAAGCGTCCCGCTTTGGATCAATTTCGAGAAACGGCTTTCAAGTTGGTGGCAGCATGAGAATGCGACGACAGTTCCGTTCAAGTGAAGGCAAACAATCCAGCTCGTTCACCTATCTCCCCGGACCAACGCAACAAGATCAGCGAACACATGACCGTTTGTCGCGATCATTCCCGTTGTCGACGGCACTCCCTTCGGACAATATAGCGGCTCAATCAAACCCCCGGATTCCGCAATGAGCAACCGCCCGCCCGCAATGTCGGCTTCTTCGCTTGCGGATGCCCAATATCCATCAATTGATCCCGATGCCACGTAGGCAAGATCCAGAGACGGATCTCCGCTCATTCGCAACCCCGCAACTCGTGATGCGATTCGATGCAAGGTCGCATCGTCTCTAATGCCAGTTCCCTCTTGAAGGCGGAGGTTTGTCATCACGACAAGCTCCCCTAATCGTTGACGCATCGAGACTCTGGTTCTGGAGCCGTTGCGCCAGCTTCCAATTCCCTTTTCCGCCCCGAACCGCTCGTCACGAAATGAATCATGAACTAATGCGCACACGATTTCCTGCTTGTGCTCAAGCGCGATGGATGTTGCCCAATGAGGGATTCCGCGCCGAAAATTCAACTTTCCTGAAACCGCGCTAACAATCCATCTTCTTGTTGGATCGCTTCCATCGATTTGCTTGGTGACACTACCATACCATCCGTAGTTATGCCGTGCGCTCATCAGTTCATCCTGCAGCGCATTTTCAGCTTTGTTCCACGCTCGCCAAGCAAAGTCATCAGCCCCCTTCGCGGAGGATTGCAATTGCTGTATTTCAAGAAAGTCTCTTACAAGACCACGCGCCACCCGTCGCGACGCAGCCTCCATTAAATGATAATTTGCGCTCTTTGGCGGCATTTTCAATTTCCCATACGATCGGCTCAACGTTTAGTGCAAACTGACCTTCAGCTTAAAAGGTGAATCGGTCACGTCCGACCTGCTTGCTTCCAGTTGTCTTCATGGGGCCCGTTGAGACTGTTGCAAAATCGCACGGTGATGCGTACGGTACCTTTGTCGGTCGTGCTGTGACCACAGTGCGCTGTGTCCCATCCTGAAGGCCGATCGACCAGGTTGACCGTTCACAAAATAAATGCTGTTGAGTTCATCGTATTCCGAGATTAGGCGAAAGTTCCACCTCTCTCGGATCTTCGGCCATTCGCCCAGCGGGTCAAGCCCCCGCTCCAAGCTCAGGCCCGCTCATAGTACTCAAATGTCTCCGTATCAACCACAACACTGTCATTTTGGGCAATAAATGGCGGGACCATGATCCGAAGCCCATTGCTCAACAAGGCAGGTTTGAAACTGTTGGCCGCGGTCTGCCCAGACACCACCGGCTCGGTTTCCGCAACCTCGCATACAACCTTCTGGGGCAGTGTCACGTTAAGCGCCTCCTCACCATGATACTCCACTGTTACCGCCATTCCTTCTCGAAGAAATGGATGACGGTCGCCAAGCAAATTCGTCTGCAGTGGGATTTGATCGTAAGTCTCAGCGTCCATGAAGATTAGCAAATCCCGGTCTCGATACAAGAATTGCTGATCTTTCTGCTCCAACCGCACGCGCTCGACTTTATCGGCTGACCTGAATCTGTCGTTTAGTTTTGATCCATTTCGCAGGTTTCGCATTTCGACTTGGGTGAAAGCTCCGCCTTTTCCTGGCTTCACGTGTTCAGCCTTGATGATCGTCCACAATCCGCCGTTGTGCTCAAGAACGTACCCAGGACGAATTTCGTTTCCGCTAATTTTTGGCATGTGGCACAAAACTGTTGCAAACTATACGAAGTTCAAGTATACGTGAACGCACTGGATGAGGCAAAGGGCATTGTCGTGCAACCGGCCCGTTGGGTGTCATGTTAGTGTTGTTTCGCGCGGCATAAATGCTGAAAAAATATAGCGGATAGCCAGATGGTGGTGGTGGGGCGTATGTCTGATTACGACAATACAGCATTTAATCACGAACAAGGATCGAGGGCAAGAAAGTTGTTTGCGGCAGTGGTTTTGGCTGCTCTTGACGACGCGATCGCGGATGATCGCAAATTTGGGAACGGGCCTGATGTAATTGCAAGATGGGCCAGATCTAGGGATGGAAGAGAGGTTCTTACGTGCGCTGGGATCGACCCCAACGAACGTGTTGTCGACGGGTTGATGGCGTTTGTCCGAAGGGGTGTCCGGACTTCGGTCGCCCTTTCCAGAGAGGAGAGCGAGCGCAGAAACCAACGCGCCCGAGCGGCGTAGCTTATAATTAAGTTCGCCGGTGCCTCTTGCGGCTCCAGTAAATGTTGGCTCTCAATCTTTAAGAATTCTTCGCCTTGGCTGAGCGTTGGCAAGCCGTCTGATCAGCAATTTAATGAAGACGATCAGATTAGTGGATTTTGACTTTCCTTATTCCCCTGCATATCCGTAGGAGTAAAATCATATACGCTTGAACGTAATCTTGCCACGTGATGTCTGCATTGTAAGGCGGTGCAATTCGTACTTATCCGGAGACGTCTCGCTTGGACGGTAGATCAAGGTGAGCGGAAGCGCAGACTGCTCATCCATTCTGGGTGAATTGCTCGTTGCTAGTGTATAGCTCGAATCGCAGTGCATCTCTTCGCCGCGGATGACCGGTTCACCCAAGGAAAATCTAACTGCCCTTCTTCCGTCAAACATCACGAATTCCGAATTGCACATCCAGCCTATTCGGTAGTCGCGGACTAGTGTGAAAAGTGCAGTGGCTGGATCAACAGACAAATTCCAATCATCGGCAAACTTAGGAATGGCATTTTCCGGCAGTGGGGGGGTTATTTGAAAAAATTTGGGGGTTCCGTGCTGGTAGTTGATTATCCGATGTTTTTCGATTTCACGTCCTGTTGACGTTTCCTGGTATTTCACAGGCCTGAAACTCTCCATATGCAGCCATCCCTTGACGCCTAAGTCTATTACTCGCGGAGTGATCAAGTCTAGCAGCCCTTCGGTTTGCAAAATCGCTCGAACGGCATAGGATTTCCCGTTGTCTCGAGATACCAAATTTAGACTGCCCGCATGGAGGTTGGAGATCAAAATATTGAAATTATATCTTTCTTCATGGACTTCCTGTGTGGCAGACGCTGAAATGCCAATCATCAATACCGTGACAACGGCAACCATACTAGCTAGCAGGTTCTTCAACAAAGTCATCTTACTTAAATTTTGAACAAGCCGACATCTTGGATGCATACTGCAATACATGGAAAATTGCAACCAATATTGCAACCAATAATGTGTTTGGAGAGCTGCCGGATTTGACCTCATGATTGAGCGCAAAGTGCAACGTGCCTATTTTGGCCTTTGGCCTGAAACATGGCAAGCTGGACTTAATTCATGACGGGTCGGCTTGTCTCTCGACCCCGACCCTACCTGATCGGGAGTTGAGTCGGCATCACGGAACCGGAGGCGAAAACGCATGATCACAAAATCGGCACAGAATTGGGGCCGTTTTCAACAGGCTCCTAGTCACATGAACCCGAGCTAGTTCCTTGACTGACCCTGTTCACCTCGCTTTGGGGTTGCGTTCGGGTGACCGCAGAGCATTGTCGAAAGCGATAACGCTAGTTGAAAGCAGCCGTGAGGACCACCGAGAAGTAGCGAGCGAAATCCTGAACGAATTGCAAAGCCTTGGGCCGCGCCAAGGCATGCGAATGGGTCTTTCAGGCGTGCCCGGTGCTGGCAAGTCGACATTCATTGATAAGCTTGGTGTTTTCCTTGCTGAAATGGGCAAGTCTGTCGCCGTTCTCACCATCGATCCATCCTCGCCCCTAACAGGTGGCTCCATACTTGGTGACAAGGTCCGCATGGAACGATTGGCGCGAATCTCGGGCACGTTCATTCGTACATCTCCCTCGAGAAACGTACTTGGAGGGGTTTCGAGGTACTCAAGGGACTGTGTATTTCTATGCGAGCAGGCGGGATTTGACATCATAATCGTCGAGACGATAGGCGTAGGGCAATCAGAAATCTCCGCGGCGGAAATCACGGACGTATTCATTCTGTTGATCACTCCATTGGGCGGCGACGATCTGCAGGGGGTTAAACGGGGAGTCATGGAAGTAACCGACCTTGTTCTGGTGAACAAGGCAGACGGCGACCTGCTCGCGTCAGCACACCGCACCCAGGCTGACTATTCCAGTGCACTTCACCTGCTCAGGCGACGTCAAAAAGATCCACCTGGGTTTCCGAAGGTGATCTTGGTATCAGCCCTCAAAGGACATGGAATGGATCTCGCCTGGAACGAAATTTCATCACTCGTCCAATGGCGAAGAGAACATGGATTTTGGGAAGTATCCAGACGGGAGCAGGAGGACCGCTGGTTTCATGCGGAATTGCGCCGGGAACTGCTTTCGCTTGTTGAACAGCAACCCGGGGTCGCGTCACTTATTCAGTTACTGAAGGAAGATGTCGCATCGGGGAGGATTTCGCAGCGAGCAGCATTGAGCAATCTCGCGAATAGGATTTCTAAAAGCCGTGCTTTCTGACAGTTGGAATCGCAGATTTCCCTTGACGGTCTCACTTGCAGGCTCTAGATGGGACCGTTGATCAAACCAAACTGCAGCGGCCGGGCATCTCGGTCGAAGGTCTGAGGTACGAAGCGATGTCGAGAGTTTGTGAACTCACCGGAAAGCGCGTGATGACAGGCAACAATGTGAGCCATGCGAACAACAAGACCAAGCGCCGGTTCTTGCCGAATCTCAACGAGGCCACGTTGCTCTCCGACGCGCTGGGAAAGTCTTTCCATCTCCGGGTTTCGGCAGCTGCACTGCGCGCTGTGGACCATCGCGGCGGCCTCGACACCTTTCTCATCAAGGCTAAGCGCAGCGAATTGTCGCCAAAGGCACTGAAGATCAAGAATGAGTTGGCCAAGGTCTCACTGCGATCTTTTCAAAATGAAGCAAACAAAACCAGCGACTAAACTCGTCCTCAAGCTGTCAGCTCCCAATTTTCTGGATTCTGCCTCCGATAATGGTGTCTCGCGACAAGCGTCATAGTCAGGAGTCTTTCCAGCAATGGCATGGACTGGAAAGGTTCCCAATTTGGCCGAACAGACTGCTGGGCGCCGCAAGATTGAAAAGGAGTCATGGTCTTCGGTGCACGATGCAAGGATCGACGGCAGATCCTGCCCTGTGCACCAATTCGCGAACGAAATGCGCCGAACGTCCCGACATCATTAAGTCATGGACTAAGAGCGATGTCAGCCCCGTCCGGCCAACGTTCCATAGACAGAGTATCTCGATTGAAACATCATGACACACGCACAACGCCTGTTCAGCCGCTAGCAATTGCTCGGACAGATCGCCCAGAGACTACGTAAAAGCAACGACGATAGCACATATTTGCCTGCTGCTTAAGGCTAGGTTCCGGCCTCAATGCTGCATTGCGTCCATAGTTAAAGCGGGTTGACGTCTGATTCCAATTTGCGACGGTTGAATTTCGCTCTTCGGGTGCCAACTTCGTCGCTCTCAGAAGACAAGGTTTCCCGTTGGGCAAGGGAAGGTTCGAACATTGTATTGCACCGCGACCCTAGCCGCTGGCACTTGGACATATCGCTCGATCAACTGTAAGATTGTTCTTGCAGTGGCATTTCACCGCTCAGCCGCGCCCATTTCCAGTCTTTGCAAAACACGTCATCAATGACAGCGCTGTCCCGCATTCGCAACTTCTCCATTGTCGCTCATATTGACCATGGAAAAAGCACGCTCGCCGACCGTCTGATGCAATTTACAGGTGCCGTCAGCGAGCGTGACATGCGGGAGCAACTGCTTGACTCAATGGAGATCGAGCGAGAACGCGGCATCACGATAAAGGCGCAGACCGTTCGACTGGACTATCGGGCAAACGATGGAAATGTATATGTCCTGAATCTCATCGATACGCCGGGTCACGTAGATTTCGCCTATGAAGTTTCCCGGTCCATGCACGCGGTTGAAGGGTCCCTGCTGGTGGTTGATTCCTCGCAGGGAGTTGAAGCGCAGACACTGGCGAATGTTTACCAAGCCATTGAGGCGGGTCACGAAATAGTTCCGATTCTCAACAAGATTGATCTGCCTGCTTCCGAGCCAGATAGAGTGCGTCGCCAAATTGAGGAGGCAATCGGCATCGACGCGTCTGATGCAATTTGCGTGTCGGCCAAGAACGGTCTGGGCATTGACGAGGTCCTTGAGGCGGTTGTTTCATCGCTGCCCGCTCCAATCGGCTCGCGGGACGCCCCGCTGAAGTCGATGCTTGTCGATAGCTGGTATGATTCATTTCTCGGGGTCGTGGTGCTAGTGCGAATCATCGACGGCATCCTTTCGAAGGGTGACAGAATTCGCCTGATATCGACCAACGCAGTGTATCCGGTTGACAGGGTTGGCGTCTTCAGCCCTAGAATGAAAGATGTGGATGAACTGGGTCCAGGCGAGATCGGCTTTCTGACAGCCTCCATCAAGCAGGTTCGGGACACCCGGGTCGGCGACACAATCACGCATGAGAAAAAGGGATGCACAACTCCGTTGGAGGGCATGAAGCCGTCCCAGCCCGTCGTGTTCTGCGGCCTGTTCCCTGTTAAAAATGAAGATTTTGATGGTCTGAGAGAGGCAATCGAAAGGGTCGCGCTGAACGACGCGTCGTTCAGCAGCGAACTGGAGTCGTCCACAGCCCTCGGCTTTGGCTTCCGCTGTGGATTTCTTGGCCTGCTACATCTCGAAGTGATTCGCGAACGACTAGAGCGCGAATATGGGCTGGATTTGATCACGACGGCTCCTTCGGTGATCTACCGAGTGTTCCTTCGCGACGGGCAGGTTCGGGAAATCTACAACCCGTCTGACATGCCCGACCCCGCAATTGTCTCCCACATCGAGGAGCCCCGAATTGATGCGACTATATTCGTTCCTGAGCGATACTTGGGCGAGGTGTTGAAACTATGTCACACCCGGCGCGGATTGCAGAAGAATCTCTCGTTTGTCGGCGAGCGTGCCATGTTGATTTATGACCTCCCACTCAACGAAGTTGTGTTTGACTTCTATGATCACCTGAAGTCTCTATCTAAAGGATATGCCTCGTTGGACTACACGCTGACCGGGTATCGCGCGGACAGGCTCGTGAAGCTGCAGATACTGGTAAACAGCGAACCCGTTGACGCTTTGGCAATCGTGGTTCACCGGGACAGGTGCGAGGCACGCGGCCGCGTTATGTGCGAAAAGCTGAAGGGACTCATTCCACGCCATCTGTTCAAGATTCCCGTGCAGGCGGCAGTTGACGGACGGGTAATCGCGCGAGAAACCATAGCCGCTCTGCGCAAGGACGTAACCGCGAAGTGCTACGGCGGCGACATAACGCGAAAGAGAAAACTCCTCGAGAAACAAAAGGCCGGCAAAAAGCGGATGCGGCAATTCGGGAAAGTCGAAATACCCCAGAGTGCCTTTATCAGCGCGTTGAGGGTTGATGCCAAATAGATCAGCCGTTCAGAACAACCATCAGTCGCGAAGGATAGATGCGAGCACTGGTGAAATCGCAGGAGCGCACTTGGGTTCCTGTGCCATTGTTCTCTCAAAAGCGTTCTGAAATGAACGCCAGCGGGCAAAAAGCGTTGGCCAAGCTTTCGCCCTCACCGCCGCGCCGCTGGTTCGGAATTGGCGTTCTCGCCTTGCTCGGCACTCTGCTGATCTATTTTGGTGTTTCAGGACTGAGTTTCGATGCGCTCGATCTCGTCGCAATTGCGGCGGGAGCACTGATCCTGTTTTTGGCATTCCGGATGCGCACGTCGACACAGTCGTTTCTGGTATTGAACGCAGGCGGCCTATACACGAATGACGGCATCACGGTGGCCGAAATTGCCAATATCTCAAAGATTGACCGTGGGCTGTTTGCTCTTAAGCCATCCAACGGATTCTTAGTGATTCTGAAGCGGCCGATGAGGGGATCATGGCATCCGGGACTTTGGTGGCGTCTAGGAACCCGAATCGGGGTCGGCGGTGTCACGTCGCCAGCAGAAGGCAAGCTGATGGCTGAGAACTTGACTCGCCTGATCCAGAACCTATCTTCTGGAGACGACGGTTGAATGGAGAAGCCGGAAGAAACTGTCAGTCAACAGAGTTTCATCACAGACCCTTTGACTTGTAACTTGCTGCAACCCGCTTGATTGCCACCAAATAGGCTGCCGTTCTCAAGTCGCGGACCTCATTTCTGCTGCGCCAAGTTTCGTGCATCGCTTGATAGCCGGCTCGCATGGTGTCATCCAATCCAGATCTTACCAATTCCAACTCCCCGGCCCCCTTGAGGTACCGCTGGACAAAGAATTCAGAGAGCTTGGCAGAAATCTTCGATGCCTCGAAGATGCGATTCACTTCCTCGACAAGCAACGTGGCCCTCGCTTCCTCCTGGCGTCGCTGCATGCGTCCGAAGCGAATGTGACTAAGATTCTTGACCCACTCGAAGTACGAAACGGTGACACCACCTGCGTTCGCGTACATATCGGGAATGATGATGGTACCTTTGCTCGCCAAGATGTCGTCTGCCATCGCCGTTACTGGTCCGTTAGCCGCCTCCACAATCAATCGTGCCTTTATGCGCTCTGCATTGTCGGCGTGGATCACCCCCTCGATTGCCGCAGGAATGAGAATGTCGCAATCCTCTTCGAGAACTGCCATGCCGTTCTCCACGTAGGTGGCGTCGGCGTATCCCTTTACACCTCCGGTCTCACTGATGTGCTGACCGATCTTTTCGATATCCAGACCACTTGGATCAACCAAGGCTCCGTCTCGCTCGATGATCCCGACAATCAGCGCTTCGTCCTCGGTCGACAGGAATTGAGCCGCGTGGTAGCCTACATTGCCGAGGCCTTGGACAATTGCTCGCTTTCCGGCAAGGTCGCCTGACAGCCCTGCCGCCGCAACATCGTCTGGATGCCGAAAGAATTCCTGAATCGCGTACTGCACCCCACGCCCTGTCGCCTCAACTCGTCCGTTGATTCCACCAACATTCAACGGCTTGCCAGTCACGCATGCCCGCGAGTTTATGTCCGTTGTGTTCATCCGGCTGTACTGGTCGGCAATCCATGCCATCTCCCGCGCACTGGTTCCCATGTCAGGCGCAGGAACATTTTGGCTCGGATTGATCAGGTCGCGCTTTATCAACTCGTATGCAAAACGACGGGTTATCAACTCCATCTGATCGTCGGTGTATTTTCTTGGATCGATCCGCAATCCGCCCTTGGAACCACCAAATGGCGCCTCGACCAAGGCACACTTGAAAGTCATTAGAGCGGCAAGCGCCTCAACCTCGTTCTGAGAGACGCGCATGTCAAATCGAATGCCTCCCTTGACCGGCTCCGTGTGCTCGGAGTGAACGGACCTGTAGCCAGTGAAGGTCTGAATCACGCCATCAATCCGAACTCCAAACCGTACGGTGTAAGTGCTGTTGCAGACGCGGATTTTATTCTTCAGTCCCGGGGGCAGGTCAACCAAGGCCGCCGCCCGCTCAAACATCAGATTAACCGATTCCAAGAAGGAAGGTTCGTTGTCGTTTATCACTGTCTTCCCCCCCTTCGAGAACATTTTCAGATGTGCAAACGATACCCATTAGGAAACAAAAGCAAGCACTTTTTCAGATCTGCAGGCAAACTGTGAGGCAAATGCGCGGAATCTGGTCCAATTTCGACCCGACTGTTTGAATTAGATCGCGGGTGGTACCGCCTCCCCGGCTCGAACGGGGGACCCCCAGATCCACAATCTGGTGCTCTAACCAACTGAGCTAAGGCGGCACTTCCATCGATTATACAGGACGCCAGTATCGTTATGCAACGACAGAAATCCGAAGCCATTCCAGCAGCTGTCCTGCTTACTTTTGCAATTCCTGTGCAAACGTGGGGTCCGGTTTCGTCTCTCGCTGCTGTTGGCCCGCCGCCTCCCGGAGATAATGCAGTCTGTCTGCCGCGTTTCTCGCAAACTTCAGCAAGATGCTTTTGCGCCGAGCGGCGGCTAGTTTCGTCTCTTCGCCCATTCTAAGAATCTCGGCATCATATTGATCCGCAACGATCAAGCCTGTCGTGCCGGGCAGCAGATCAAAGGGAAAATTCATGTCCACTGCCCAGAAATACCTGTCGCAGTAGTCGAGATATCCTTTCCACTTTGTATCGGAGACAAAATCAATCCGCGAGGACTTGCATTCCACGACCCAGATCTCTCCCTTGCGGCCCACTGCCAGGAGATCGACCCGGCGGCCGCTGTCCAACGTAAACTCGTCCATGGAAACGAAATCGTGTTGTCGAAGATGTCGTGCCACTCCACGCGCGAGTAGCTGACCCAATTTGAGTGAATTTGACATCACTCAATAATGGACATTGCGGCAACAAAATCAACTGAGCTTCATGCTTTGCACCCGGGCGAACTAACCGCCTTGCAATTCAGTTGTAAATCGTCCGCTCGCTGAAGCACAATCAAGGTCTGGAATCATTTTCGTCCTCTCACTCCCATTGAGCCAAAAGCTGACCTAAGATTGTTGTGACAGCAGGAGTTTTCTCTGCATTTCGCCTTCTGGAGCTGGCTGTGCGCCTGGCGGTCGCCGATCGGTGGCTATGGCGCCTTGATCAAGTTAAGCGCCATCGCCTTCAGGGCCATTTCCGTCTCCACGGCTCGCCATCCCATGAACATTGAGCCAAAATTATAGAATTTGAAGAATTAACTTCATGGTCGGAAAGGCCAATGGTTTCATTTGGTTTTTCTCATGGCGAAACAATGTTGGTTATGCGGCGCTCAAAAGGCATGCGCGCCGTGAAAGAAAATCAGTATGAAGCCGAAAACACTTTAAATCCAATGCATTATCGCGTATTGGAACGACATGAAAATGTTGAAGTAGGTTGGGAAGGGACTGTAAAATTGCTATTAGTTGTGGAACCAATAAAAGGGACTGAAAGAAATGACTACTCTATCTAGCGAACAGCGATTCGGCGTATTGCATGCAATTGAATTTGACGAGAACGGCAAAAGAACAAGTCCGATGTCGCCTGAACTGGCAAAGCGGTTTCAAAAGCGATACGAATCTCGTCAATTTGATATTGGCAATTTTGAAGGTGCCGAACCGCCGCCGGGCGGATTTGATTACATCAATGGTCCAGACGAGGCGGATGGCGAAAATTACAAACCGAAGCAGGGCAAACTTTTTCGGGAAGGGAAATTCAAGCCCGCGGGATATCAACCTGCACCACCGCCGAAGCCAAAACCCAAGCCCAAGTCAAAAAAACCAAAAATGACCGAGCAAAAAGCTTTGGAATTGGCAGAAGATGCCGATGAAGCTTTGGGAAAACCTGATTGGCTTGCCAAAAGACAAACAGCGATTGAGGCAATTGAAGAAGTTGTGATTGAGCAGGCTGAAGCGGCAGGTGAAAAACCGCCATTGTATACACAACCTTTGCCCGATCGAATTACATCTGAATACATCCAAGAACTTGTTCAAGAACACATTGAAGCGAGCAAAAAAGCAAATTTGGCATCGCAGCAATTGACTGGTGCAGGATCGAGTTTTGCTGATGCGGCAGTTACGGCCGTGCAAGATAAATTTCTTGCTGCGGAAGCCGCATGGCAAAAGGCAAGTGACATTTGGGCAAAGAAAGGCAAGTGACATTTGGGCAAAGATTGAATTGGCGCAGGATGCAAAGTTCGCGGCGATGGCGCTAAAAAAAGACAAGAATTCAACATTCGCGAATTTGAATAAATTGGAAGTGCAGAAGCAAATACTGGAGGATAAATGGCTAAATGCTTCAGGTGATGATTCGAAAAAATTGGTAAAGAAAATGAATGAACATATTGCTAAAATTGCTGAAATGAAAGAAATGCTGATAAAAAAAATGTTGGCAAGTGGTTTTGGCGATGAAAGTTTTGTGGATGTTTCAAAAACTCATAAAACGCAAACTTTGTCCGGCGCAAAACGAATAATTCCTGATCCCGATAAATTTATGGAAGTGCATATGCAGCATACGCAGAGTTTGGATTGGATGGATGATATTTTTACCGGTTCCAGAGATCATACTCATCCGAGGGATTTCAAGTCTGGAACATCAATGAATGCACAACCTAGTCACATGCCATCGCCAAGCGGCAAACCGTCTTGGCACTGCGATCGAACAATTGCCCTTTAAATCTTTCGATTGCAGAGTTGCGCAAGTGCAACTTGCACCGTCATGGGAGGTTTCAGGGGCATTCTCCAGCTAGGGAACCTCTGATTTGGAGGGTTTTTTTTGGGTTTGCTGCGGAATTTGCCCTTCCCGGCTGCACCGGTCGGTTTTCGGCGGTCCAAAAGCCCCAAATGCGCGTTTTCGGGGCGAAACCGCCGCCACTTCAGCCCCCGCGGGGCCGATCCGGCAAATTCCGGACACACTTCTCCCCTGTCATTGCAAGTGCGGCTGGGCAATCATCAGGTTCGAGAAGCCCAGAAGCAGCGCAAGCCGCTGCACGTTCTTGTCCAAACCCCGATAGCGAACCATGTCGTAGCCGAACACCCGCTTGATGATCCGGAACGGATGCTCCACCCGGACCCGCACCCGGGCCTTCGCCGTCTCCGCCCTGGCCGCGGCGCTGCCCGGCGCCAGCGTCCGGCGCTTGCTCGGGGGCATGGCAATCTGCCACGACACCTCGCGATGCGCGTGCTCCGCCCGCTTGCCGATCCCGCGATATCCAGAGTCACCCCGGACTTGCTCCTCCTCGCCGTGCAGAAGCCGATCCGAAGGCGTCAAGTCGTGAACGTTGGCGGCCGTTCCCTCCAGCTGGTGCACCAGACCCCGGGTGTCGGTGCCAATGTGCAGCTTCATCCCGAAATGCCACCGGTTCCCCTTCCTGGTCTGGTGCATCTCCGGATCGCGGGCGTTGCTCCCGTTCCCGGTCGACGATGGCGCCGAGATGATGGTGGCGTCAACGATGCTGCCCTTCTTCAGCAAAACCCCCCGCTCGGCCAGGTGATCCCTGATATCCCGAACAGAAGGTGCGCCAGTCCGCGGCTCTCCAGCCGGTGGCGGAAGTCGGGATCGTCGTCTCGTCCGGAACCTTCTCAAGCACCGCCCCGGCAAAGCGCCGGATGCTCTCCGCCTCGCAAGCCGGTCCTCCATCAACGGGTCGCTCAGGTTGCAGAACAGCTGAACGCAGTGCACGCGCAGCATCACCGACAGCGGATACGGCTGTCGCCCCTTGCCGCCGCCCTTCGGACACGCCGGCGCAATGCGGGCCTCCAGGCGTTCCCAGGGGATCAGGCCGTCCATCCGCTCCAGAAAGATCTCGCAGCGCGTCTTGCGATCGCATTGGAGGCTGGCAAAGGTCAATTGCCGAAGGCGCTGCATGTCGTGATCCCCCCAAAAAAAGGCGTGGCGCAAAACAGCAGGCGCGCACCGGATACGCAATGCAACGCCCAAAACCGGGCTATATTCAGAGGTTCCCTAGGTCGTGTACTCATAAAGGGAAAAGGGATTTTCTTTCCGGCTCTGATGTGATTCAAGCTTCCAAACAGCGGGAGCTTGAGGATGCGGGGCCGACACGATCTGACGGATGCGGAATGGGCGATCATCTCGCCGTTGCCGCCTGACAAGCCGCGGGGCGGGCTGAGCACCAAAATCCACGTCGTCGACGGCCTTGGCCTGCCGCGCCGCTTCGTGCTCACCCTAGGCCAAGCCTCCGACAAGGCTGCCGTGCCGGCCCTCCCTGACGGCCTTGAGCCGGCCCGGGACACCGTCGCCGACCGCGGCTGCGACGCCCGCACCATCCTCAAACGCATCGACGACCATGGCTCTTGCCCCCACATCCCGACCCAACGGGATCGCCGGGAGCGGCACTCGGTGCCCGATCACCTGTACCGCCAACGCAACCTCGTCGGACGCTTCTTCAACAAGCTCAAGCACTTCCGAGGCATCGCGACCCGCTATCACAAGCTCGCAAGAAACTTGCTCGCCGCAATCGCCCTTGCCTGCATCCGTCTCTGGATCAAAATCAATGAGTACACGACCTAGATGCTCGTTCAGTATGGGAACTGTCCATGAAAATTGGAGAAAACTTGATCGCCGCAAGCGGCCTTCCTCTGTTCTTCAAAGTTGCCAACGCAAACGAGTTAAGCCTAGGCACACCCACGCTGCGCAGAGGAGATGCTCTGAGAACATCAGTGCGAGCGCTTAGTGGATTCCAGAAGGAAGCCCTCGTTTCCTCCGCGAAAACCGGAATCACCTGGCGACTGGTAAGCGACGAGGGGGCATATTTGAATGGACATGATGCAGCACCCTGCCCCCTAGCCTTCCTCTCATCGGGAATGGCGGCCAGCTACCTGAATGAAATCAGTGCACTAGCCAAATTGAAAGGCTATGAACTTCGAAATCTCCGACTGATTCTGGACAACTATTACACCATGAAAGGTTCCATGCTGAAGCGAACGATGGTCGGCGGAGCGGAGCCTGCTGAACTGACGATCGAGGTACAATGCGATCTTGACGACGCGCGACTGAACCAGATGTTGATGGACGCCATTCACGGATCACCCGTCAACGGCCTAATGCGCGGAAGGAACGAAAGCCTGTTCAAGCTTGCCAAGAACGGCAAGGAACTGCCGACTGCGGCAGCAAAAGAGTTAGACGAAGCGATGCTGCCAAATCCCAAAACTCAGTTCCAAAAGGCAGCGGCAGCAATCCCGGACATTCTCTTGGTGGTGCCTGCTGGAACCACTCCAAAGAAGCCGGTTGCCTTGGGCACCTCTGCAGGAGGGTCTTCGCTATCGGACGAGCAGAACAGGCGATTGAACATTGGCGCAATCGCAACCAAGGGCGAAAACGGCACCAAATCGATCCGCCAAATGCAATACTCCCCGCATGGAACGTCGTTCCAGTTCGCGAGTTCCGAGGATGGAAGTGCGCCGGATGCCAACACGCTGATCAGCGCAGGTATTGGCTTTTGTTTCATGACCCAATTCGGTCGGTTTGTGTCGATGCTGAACCTTGACTTGCCGGGATACCGTATCGTGCAGGACACTCACTTCAGTCTTGGCGGCGCGTCCGGCGAGACGGGCCAAGCCGGTCAAGCCGACGCGATTGAGACACATGTTTACCTTGAAACATGCGAGCCGGACGCCCTAGCCCAAGAGATGCTTGATATAAGTGAGCGGACCTGCTTCCTGCACGCATTCTGTCGAACCAATCTGAAAGCGAAACTCAATGTTGTTCGGATATAGCGGTCAAGGGTCCGGCAATGCAGACAACACTCAGCAAAAAGATTTTCTGCCTCAGAGGATTCACTGCCATTCCAGTTTCAAACGAAACCGGGCACCTGCCTTCGGCTTCACCGGTTTCTGGCCAGCCAAGGTTCCGAACCGCGGTCGAGATTGCTTGCTGCAGGACCCCAAGCCGGTTCTCATCGCCAGGGCGGGTTACTTTGGAATAACACCTTTCCCTTTAGTCGGTGAATCCCGATACTAAAATTAAGATGCAGTTTGCCGTCCTGAACGGCGCATGGCTTCGGACCCGTCGAGGCGGTGACATCGTTTGGCACCACAGGAGCGCAATAGCGGCCGTATTGCGGGATGCACGATTCAGGATCGGAAACGAATCGGTCTTGAGTCCTCGGCACTTGAGAAATACGAGGACGTCTCGTTCCATCCAGCGAAGAATTCGAAGCTTCCCATGACCGGTGCCAACCGTTCAAAATAGCCAATCGGACAGTGGCCGTTAATCGCAACGCCGCCATCCCCACAAATTCCCCTTTGCACGGCCAAGAAGGCAACCGTGCACAGGGGTTGCTCTAAGAGCAATGACACGCCTTCTCGATATTAACATACCTCGCCACTTTTTGGGCAGACTTATGTTATTGCCTTGACCAACTGCAACGCAGGCACCAGATTGCTCTTTAAATCAATATGTCATTGGGTTCGCCCTATCTTCTTGGAAAGCAGACGTTCCATTAGCGTGTATTCGTAAGGCTGGTCCGTGTTGCATTTCGCTGAAATGCCTGCCAATTCCGTCGGATCGAGAATTAGCGTTCAAAGCCAGCTTAGGGGCAAAATGCAGGAATGCCGAAGGATCTGCCATCGCAAAAGAACGACGCCCGGAAGGCTGCCGCCGAGAGCCGGGCGGCAGAGTATTCCCACGTAGCGGAGGCTTTGGCCAACCTCAGGCTAACCAGATTCATCGAATCGATCCCAGAAAGTTCCATGATTTCCGGCTACCTCCCAATTGGATCGGAACTCAGCCCGTTGCACACAATGTGCGTGGCGCACCAGATTGGCCATACCATCTGCGTGCCAGTCGTGGTTGGAGACAGCCAACCACTGAAGTTTCGAACTTGGAGTCCTGAATCGAAGCTGAAAAAAGGCCGGTTTGGCGTCAAGACTCCTGTCGACGGTGCTTGGGTTGAACCTGAGTATCTCATCGTGCCGTTGCTGGCGTTCGATGAGCGAAACTACAGACTGGGATATGGCGGAGGATACTATGATCGAACGATTGCGGCAATTCGCAAAAGCCAGGCGAGCGAAACGATGATGACGATTGGCATTGCATTCGATGCTCAGCAGTTCGCGAGCATGCCGGTCGGGCCGTTCGATCAAAGGCTAGACCTTGTCATTACCGAGAGGAGAGTGATCAAGTGAACGCGACCCCCCAACCGATGATTCGGAGTGTGCAAGAATGAGGATACTGTTTCTTGGAGACATTTTTGGAAGGGACGCGCGAAGATCGGTCGCAGCTGCGGTTCCTTCGCTTCGGAAAAACTGGAATCTCGATTTCATTGCAGCGAACTGCGAAAACGCCACTCAAGGCCGCGGAATTGCGCCAAAGCATGCTGCCGAGCTGTTCGAATGCGGAATTGACTGCATGACGCTTGGAGACCACGCATACGACCAGCGAGAAATACTGCCCTACCTTGATCAAGAGCCAAGGCTGCTGCGGCCGATGAACTACGCTCCTTCATCTCCTGGCAGCGGCTCGAGAACATTCATGGCCACGCGAGGGCGAATCGTGCTGGTCGTCACCGTGCTTGGGCGGGTCTTCATGAAACAGCTTCTCGATGACCCGTTCGCGATGGTTCGGCAGGAGTTGGAGAAGCATCGCTTGGGCGCGTCCGCCGATGCCATCATCGTCGAGATTCATGCCGAGGCCACATCGGAGAAAGTTGCCATGGGGCATTGGTGCGACGGAAAGGCTTCGCTTGTGGTGGGAACCCACACCCATATTCCGACTGCTGACGCGCAGGTACTTTCTGGCGGCACGGCGTTCTTGTGCGATGCTGGGATGTGCGGAAACTATGATTCGGTCATTGGCGCCGACAGCGCAGAACCCATGCGTCGCTTCACGACTGGTTCGGATCTCGGAAAACTTTCACCGGCACTGGGACCTGTCACCATCTCCGGTACGCTGGTTGAAACCGATGACGAGACAGGTCTCGCGAGAAGAATCGCGCCGATTCGCGTTGGCGGACAGTTGACAGAGGCACAACCTTGATTCATCCGCGAGTCCGTCACGAGCGGCACCAACTGCTCGTGTGACTGCACGACGGCAATCGCCAAGAGCCCATAGCCATAAGGAGACGGAACGATTTGCGTGCGCCACTATCCATAGTCATTCCAACGTTGAACTCCGTCGGTCCGCTTGGACCGACAGTTTCAAGTTTGGCGGAGGGCATTGCTTCCGGCTTGATTCGGGAGCTTGTCCTGAGCGATGGCGGGTCGTGCGATGGCATCGAAGCGACCGCCAAATCCATTGGGGCGAACCTCGCAATATCTGAGCGAGGGCGAGGGCGGCAGCTTGCCGCCGGTGCAACACGAGCACAGGGCGACTGGATACTGTTCATTCACGACGACACGCATCTCGAAAGCGGTTGGTCCAAAATTGTGGCAAGCCACTGCGCTGGAACGCCCGATATTGCGGCATATTTCCGCCTCCGCTTCCGGGCCAGAGGCTTGTCCCCGAAGTGGGTCGCCGGCTGGGCAAATTTTCGCTCCGTCCAATTCGGCCTGCCCTATGGAGATCAAGGCCTTCTCATCTCGCGGCAACTCTATCGGCAGGTAGGCGGATTCGCCGACATCCCCTTGATGGAGGACGTCGACCTCGCCAAGCGGCTGAAAGGGAGACTGCAAATGCTGGATTGTCATGCTGAAACAGGGGCCGAAAGATACGAGACAGACGGCTGGATCAAAAGGGGAAGCCGCAATCTGCTAATGCTCGCGCGGTTCTCGCTGGGAAGTTCACCAGAAAAGCTGTACCGGGACTACGAGCGAAACTGAGCGCCGCATTTACAGCAGCAGGTGAGCTTGGTAGTTTTCTTCGTACCAGCCCGCGTTCTCCCTCAGTTCGTGGTGGGTGCCCTGCTCCACCACTCCGCCGTCTTTCAGAACGAGAATCATGTCGGCGTCACGAACCGTGGCGAGCCTGTGCGAAATCACAAAAACCGCCTGATTTGGCTCCCACTCCTTGATTGCCTTCTGGATGCAAGCCTCCGTTCCCGCGTCCAGTGCCGAAGTGGGCTCGTCAAGCATGAGTATGGGCGACTTCCTGATCAGCGCCCTAGCGATCGCTATTCGCTGGCGTTGCCCACCGGAAAGCAGGGAGCCACGCGGGCCGCACGACGAGTTGAGACCGTTGTCCAGCCTGTCGGAAAACTCCTTCACGCCTGCCGCCGCCGCCGCCAATCTGATTTCATTCGCAACGCCCGAGTTCGCCTCGACAGCGTCTTCGTCGCCTATCTCCTGCAAACCGTACCTGATGTTTTCATAGATCGATTCGTCGAACAGGCCAGGCTCCTGCGGAACCACGGCCAATGACCGAAGCCTCTGCGTCCGGCCCATTCTCCCGGCATCCTTCCCACCAATCAAGATGCGACCCGACATCGGCGAAATAACGCCAGAAATCAGGTCGAAGATTGTTGACTTACCGGCACCTGTCGGCCCGACCAGAGCCGAGGTTTTTCCCCACTCTACCCTGAATGACAGATCGTGAAGCACCGGTCTTCGAACGCCGGTGTCTTCGAGGGCGGCTTCTCCAGATCTCAGCCCGATGTCGTCGCCTCTGTTCTTCTTGGAAATAAAAGAAAGCAACGGAGGTGTGTCGTAGTTAAAGCACACGTTCTCAAACTCAACCGCGGCAGCGGTGTCGGACTTTCGATCGGGTCCCATTCAGGGACGAACTACGCTGGCGCCTGCAGGATAGTGATACAGAGAATGCACGCGCATCAAAGACACTTTGATCGTCTCCCAAGCGGTTGGAATGTTTCCGAGCCGCTTCAACGGATCAAACATCAGGACTATTGCCGTGAAAAAGCTCATGAACTCCCCGATGGTCGTGTCGCGATCTTCTATGACCTCCCGGCCCCCGATCATCAAGAATCCGAAGAAACCTATTCCAGCAACGACGTCAACCATCGCCGGAACGCTGGCCAAGCCGACCTCACGCCGCACCGCGCGTCGCCGATATTCCAAGGTTACCTTGTTGAATCGCCTCATATGAAATTTTTCTAAAACAAAGAGCTTGATAACGTAGATATTGTGCAGAATCTCGTCCAGCCAGACTTGAAGCCGTTCAGCCCAGATTCGCTCCTCCTCTGAGAATCGCCTGGTGACCCTCTGGGCTATAATGATCGGAAAGGTCAGCAAAGGCAGTCCCGCAACGGCAATTAGGGTCCAGCGCCAATCAATCGTTAACGCGGCAACGCACAAGGAAGTCAAGGCGAACAAATCCCGCAGACCGGGACCGAGCAGGCCTGCCCAAACTGCCTTGATATTTTCTGTCGCCCCCCTAACCACCTCCATCAGGGTACCGGGTTGGTGCGCCTTGAAGAACATCAAGTCCAACTCGATCACCCGGGACATCAAATCGTTTTGGAGCGTACTCTTCACCCTTTCACCTATCGACGACATCATAGTCCTCTGAGCAAGCCCTGCGGTTCCCCGGAACACGAAGACCGCAAGCACAGCAAATCCGAGCATCCACAGGCTGTCGGTGTTTTCATTCTCGAAAACTTCGTCGAACATTGGGCGGATAAGGTAGCTCAGCAGTCCGAGCATGCCTCCCTGCACCGTCATGAACAGCATCGCGGCGATCATCGTCCAAGTGTGCCTCACGAGGTAGTTTTTCCAAAACCATGATGCCAGTTCGGCGAAGCCTGGCGGCTCAGAGTCGCATTCAGTGTTCAAACGAGTTTCCAAAAAAATTCCTGCCTGCAGGCTTCGCGGCATCCGAGGGTCTCGAGCCAGCAACATCTCGAACACTCTCGGACCGCATATTGCAAGAAGCGACGAGACCCCGGCCAGCAGGCCAAAACCTTACTTCACTTGAACTATCTCGTGTCCGGACTTTCAAGCGAAATTTGCAAGGTTCATTCTTGTTGAAGCTGAACATGCAGCTACACACGGTGCAAGCATTTACCCTTGCACGATACCCTCGGCCGTGGACTCAATAGGTTTTTCGAGTAGAGGCGCTCCGTTCTGAGCCCAGAATCAAATTCCATTCTGGATTCTTTTACGAGGACCGTTGCGAAAGCGGGCATTTCGTTCTGCATTTTGACTTTCAGAGCTGCTGAGCGTCTGGCGGTTGCCGATGGGGGACTGTGGATGCCTTTCGGCAGCGGTCTTGGCGCTCGCAGACACGGTTTCAGGCCCCGAGACACCGCATCGGACGGGTTCGGGGCAGACTCTGGCCCCCAAGTCGGGCCGAGTCGATCCGGCTGGCCGCCTTGAACAGGTTCAACGCCATCACCTTGAATGTCAGCTCCGCTTCCACGGACCGGCATCCAAGGAACCGCGTCCGCGCTGTGCCGAAGAATCGTATGCAAACTCCTTTCGATGAGCTTGGCAAAACAGCCGCTTGCTAAAATGTGCTCAAGCTGGCAATCACGGTAAATTGTCGCCAACTGCATGCAATTTGGGAACGCCATCTTATGACGCGAGGATTTGGCCGACATTATGTCGCGATACCTGGACCGTCGGTAATTCCTGACCGGGTTCTCAGCGCAATGCACCGACCCGCTCCGAACATCTACTCTTCTGTACTTGAAGAAATGGTCTACACCGTTCTTTCTGACCTTAAACGAGTTGCCAAAACGAATGGCCATGTAACCATTTACATCGCCAACGGCCACGGTGCCTGGGAAGCCTCTCTCACAAACGTGCTGAGCCGGGGCGAAAAGATACTCGTCTTGAACACGGGTTTGTTTGGTGCAGCTTGGGGCGATGCGGCATCCGCGCTCGGTGTTGAAGTCGAGACTGTAAATTTCGGGCTGCAGCGCGACATCGATCCAAATAGGGTGGCATCAATTCTCTCTCAAGACATCCAATGCAGAATCAAAGCTGTGCTGATTGTTCATGTCGATACAGCATCCTCAGTTCGAAACAACGTTGCAGATCTTGCCAAGAAAATTCGGGATATCGGCCATCCTGCTCTGTTGATGGTCGACTGCATTGCAAGCTTGGTTTGCGAGCGCTTCGAAATGGACGCTTGGGGTATCGATGTGATGGTTGCCGGTAGCCAAAAGGGACTGATGACTCCGCCGGGACTCGGGTTTGTGTTCTTCAACGACCGAGCCCGGGAGCGAAGCCTGCACGCAGGTCTTCGCACCCCTTACTGGGACTGGAGCCGCAGAATTGATCCGGAGGAGTTCTACATGCTGTTTTGCGGCACCGCTCCCACACAACATCTGTTTGGGCTAAGGGAAAGCCTTGACATTATTCTACTTGAGGAAGGTCTGGAAAATGCTTGGGCACGGCATGAAACCTTGGCACGCGCCGTATGGGCAGCACTTTCCAAGTGGAACGCCATCGGCCGCGTATCCGCCAACATTCAAGATAGATCAAAGCGAAGCCACGCAGTGACAACCGTGAAATGCGATCCTTCTCGCGGGCCCCGGCTTCGAGAATGGATCGAAGAAAACATGGAGGTTACACTCGGCATAGGACTCGGAATGGCAACTCACGAGGACCCAAACGCCGAGGGCGCATTTCGCATGGGGCACATGGGGCATGTTAATGCTCACATGGTGCTTGGTGCGCTGGCAGCGATCGAGACGGGAATGGAAACGGTCGGGATGGCACGCGGTGCCGGAGCCATTGAAGCGGCGGCGGCGGCGCTTGCGGAAGCCAAAGAATCCAATCTGGCCACACGCACAACTCTTGGTGCAGTCGAAAAGCCTGACGCACTTGAAAGCACAGTCAGTCCCCGGTCTTGAGACGGTACAGCGCCGATTGCAGAACATCAGCTTCGCTACGGCGCCGTTCCACGCGCCCACGGGTTTCTTCTACCACATGTTCGGGGGCACCTGATGCAAACTTCGGATTCTGCAGGCGATTCTGCAGGATTTCAATATCTTCCTTGGCTTTCCCTAGCGCTTTGGCAAGACGCGCCCGTTCCTCGGAAACATCAATCACATCGGCAAGAGGAAGACAGAACTCACCCCAGTCGACCGAAATTGTCACGGAATCAGGAGGGGCAATGCCACCATCTTCCACCCGCTCAACTCGCGCAAGCCTTTGCACCAGTATTTCGTTCTTGCTCAATGATTGCCTGCTTGCTTCATCGAGCTTGATCGCCAAGAGTTGAATTCGCGCTCCCGCCGGGATCCGCATTTGTGTCCTGACAGAACGAATCTCCTCAACCAAACGAATTATTCTGTTGATTTCCCGGTCTGCTTGCTCGTCCACCAGACCAGCGGTTGCTAGCTGCGGCCAGTCAGCGTGAATCAGCATTCTCTCGCGTTCGCCGGTGACAGCCCAAAGCTCCTCGGTGATGAAGGGCATGAAGGGGTGCAACAGCTTGAGGCAGTGCTCGATCACCCAAGCAACGGTTGATTTCGTCTCCTCGACGCGTTCTGTGCTGCCCAACCCAATGAGAGGCTTGGCGAACTCCAAGTACCAGTCGCAGAACCGGCCCCAGACAAACGCGTAGATTGCATTCGCAGCGTCATTGAATCGAAAGTTATCGAGTGCTCTGTCTACGGCCTCGATCGCGCGAACCGTCTCGCCCACAATCCACTTGTTCACGGCCTCTCGATTGTCCGCTGGATCGAATCCCTGGGACATCCGACAACCATTCAGCCCTGCAAGTCGAACGGCGTTCCATATCTTGGTTCCGAAATTTCGATACCCCTCCACCCTAGATTCGGCCAATCTCAAGTCACGTCCCATTGCGGCCATCGTCGCCAAGGTGAATCTCACCGAATCGGCGCCATACTTCTCAACCAGTTCAAGCGGATCAATGACATTGCCGAGGGACTTTGCCATCTTCTTGCCATCTTCGTCTCGCACCAAGGCGTGCACGTACACCGTGCGAAACGGAATCTCTTCCACTACCGCGAGTTGCATCATCATCATTCGTGCGACCCAGAAGAACAGTATGTCAAACCCAGTGACCAGAACATCGGTCGGAAAATATCGCTGAAGTTCCGGGGTCTCTGCGGGCCATCCCAATGTCCCGATGGGCCAAAGTCCCGAAGAGAACCAAGTGTCGAGGACATCGGGGTCTCGTTGCAGCACGCGCCCTCCCGCCATCGCCCTGGCCTCAGCCTCCGACAGGGCACAATATTGGTTTCCCTCTTCATCGTACCAGACGGGTATCTGGTGTCCCCACCACAATTGCCGTGAGATGCACCATGGTTCTATGTTTTCAAGCCAGTTGAAATAGAGCTTGGCATACTGGTCCGGGATGATTCTTGTTCGCCCGCTTTTCACCGCGTCCATCGCGGCGCCGACAATCTTCTTCGCGTCCACAAACCACTGGTTCGTCAGATACGGCTCTACGGCGGTCTTCGATCGGTCGCCATGGGGAACAGCATGCTGGTCGGGGTCAGCTCCATCCAGCCAACCTTGCGCCTGCGCAAACGCCACTATTTTCTTTCGAGCATCATATCGATCCAACCCGTCCAGCGTCAATGCTTCAGGAGCCGGCTCGCAGCCATCCAGAAACTCCAGATTTCCTTCCAAGGTCATTTCAGCCTTGGGATTCATCACATTGATTGCCCTCAGGCCAGCCCGCTGACCCACATCCCAGTCGTTGAAGTCATGCGCTGGCGTGATCTTCACTGCTCCGGTACCCTTCGTTGGATCGGCATATTCGTCGGCCACGATGGGTATCGAACGACCGACGAGAGGAAGCCGGACCGTCTTGCCGACAAGCGTTTCGTATCGGGCGTCATCCGGGTGAACGGCAATCCCGGTGTCGCCAAGCATTGTTTCCGGTCGGGTCGTGGCCACGACAAGATAATCTCTTTCCTCCCATCCCGAAGGATTGCCTTTCGAGTCGAACGATATGGGGTGCGCGTACGTGAGTGAATTTTCGAGCGAATACCGGAACCGCCACAGAGTGCCGTTCACTTCAACCTGCTCCACTTCGATATCTGAAATCGCTGTTTCGAAGTGCGGGTCCCAGTTCACTAGGCGCTTGCCACGATAGATGAATCCCTTGTCGTAAAGATCCCTGAACACCTTCAAGACCGCGTCGTGAAAGCCCTCGTCCATAGTGAATCGGTTTCGTGACCAGTCGCAGGAAGCGCCGAGCCTCTTCAACTGGTTGATGATCTCGCCGCCGGATTTTTCCTTCCAAGACCAGACTTGATTCAAGAACTCGTCCCTTCCGAGTTCTTGACGGGACGGTTGCCCTTCAGCGGCAAGCTCCCTCTCGACAACCATCTGGGTTGCAATGCCCGCATGGTCCTGGCCGGGTTGCCAGAGCACGTCATGGCGGCGCATTCGGTGCCATCTAACCAGCACGTCCTGAAGCGTGTTGTTGAATGCGTGACCGATGTGAAGGGCTCCGGTTACGTTCGGTGGAGGGATCATGATGCAGAAAGAATCCGCTCCGGGTTCTGAGTTAGCTCCTGCCTTGAATGCACCGGATTCCTCCCATTGACGGTATATCCGCCCTTCCGCTTCGGAAGCATCGAATTTCTTTTCCAGTTTCATTTTCGCTCTCATTGCCTGCCAAATCGCGAAACAGTGGGCACCATTAGCCAAAGGCAGCTCGGAATCAAAGCATTCTGACCGCTGTCTTCCGGGCTTGCCGCTGAACAACCGCGTCTTGCCAAGCTTGGGATGTCCGTTTAAGTCGCATTTGTGAAAATGTTGCGGAATCGACGTCGGACTTCCATGCCTTGGATTGATCCAGACATTCGTTTTCATTCTGTCGAAAATGTAAACATCGAGGACGAAAATGAAAAAATTTGGTGTGAGCCAATCGGTGCAACGAAAGGAGGACGTCAGGTTTCTCACCGGAACAGGCAACTATATCGACGACAGTGCCCCGCAAAACTCCTTGTTCGCATGCTTTCTCTATTCTCCTGTCGCGCATGCCACGCTGGAGCGCGTTCATGTAGGTGCTGCAGCGGGCATGGATGGGGTGCGAGCCGTGATCACTGCAGCTGATCTGAAAGCGCACAATGTTCAGAATCGAATGGAAGCGAGCATTATCGATCTTCCTGGCGGTGGCAGGGGCGCTGACCCGGCACGGCCGGTTCTGGCCGACGCCAAGGTCCGCTATGTAGGCGAACCTGTTGCATTGGTTGTCGCCGACACCTTGGCACAGGCAAAAGATGCTGTTGAGTTGATCGAGATGGATTGCACTGAGCTTGATGCACACATGGATGTGAAACCCGGCGGTGAGCAGCTTCACCCAGAAGCGTCAAAAAACCTCGCGTTCGACTGGCACAACGGAGACGAAAGGGCCGTAGCCGCAGTCTTCAAGAAAGCGGACCACCTCGTCTCGATGCGCTTGGAAGACAACCGTGTGATCGCTAGCTCGATGGAGCCACGAGGCTGTTGGGCAGACTGGAACGACAATCGGTTGCACCTGTCATTCGCCGGACAGGCCGTATGGCCCATCAAAGCCGAACTGAAAACGGCTCTCGGCCTCAAGGAGTCGCAAGTGCGCGTCACCACGCCCGACGTAGGGGGCGGTTTTGGGATGAAGGCCTTCATGTATCCTGAATACATCGCGGTGGCATTTGCCGCCCGTGCGCTTTGCCGCCCAGTTCGATGGATTGCGTCGCGCTCCGACGCGATGATCACCGACAATTCCGGGCGCGACTTGCATTCAGTTGTCGAGGGTGCATTCGACGAAGAATACAGGCTCCTCGGATACAGGGTAATTTCGCACTGCAATCTCGGAGCCTACAATTCGTTGTTCGGCCAATCGATACAGACGGTTGTGTCGCAGGTGGTTCTCACTGGTGTCTATGACATCCCCGCAACTTTCTTCAGGGTGAAAGGCGTCTACACCAACTCGACCCCTGTTGACGCCTATCGTGGCGCTGGTCGTCCCGAGGCGATCTACTTGATAGAGAGGCTGATGGACAAGGCCGCACGCGAGCTCGGCATCGACCAGCTTGACTTGAGGCAGCGGAATTTCATTCCACCCGAAAAATTTCCTTATAGGACTTTTTCGGGCGAGGTTTACGATGTCGGAAACTTTGGCAGGTTGCTTCGTCGTGCGGAAGAGGAGTCCGACTTGCGGGGATTTGAACAGCGCAAGGCCGCTTCCGCTGCAAGGGGCAGGCTCAGAGGTCTCGGAGTCTGCTGCTACATAGAGGCAATTCTGGGGGACCCGAAAGAAACTACGAAGCTTGAATTCGCCGAGGATGGAATGCTCAACGTCTACGTTGGCACGCAATCGAACGGCCAAGGGCACGAAACTGCTTATGCGCAGATTGTCAGCGAGCGCACCGGGATTCCATTCGATAGGGTGAATGTGATTCAGGGCGACAGTGACCGAATCGAGAAGGGTGGCGGAACGGGAGGGTCCAGATCGGTCACGGCGCAAGGCACCTCGATCAACCTAGCCTCCGACAGGCTCATCGGCAAGTTCGCCGGGTTCGCCGCCGAAGAGCTCGATGCCGAGGAGAATCAGATTTCATTCGACGATGGCACATTCCATGTAAGTGGCACGAATCGCTTCATCAAATTTCTTGACGCGGCAGAAGCCGCCCAGATGCAAGGCAAGATTGACCTGCTCACGACCGAGGCAACTTCCGAGCTTACGGGGCGTTCATATCCGAATGGCGTACATGTTTGCGAGGCTGAAATCGATCCCGACACAGGCAAGACAGAAGTCGTCAGATACACCGTGGTAGACGATTTCGGAGTGCTGATGAATCCGATGCTCGCCGAAGGTCAGGTGCATGGCGGCGTGGGTCAAGGAATTGGACAGGCGGTGACGGAGCATGCAGTGCACGACGATAGCGGGCAACTGCTTTCGGGAACCTTTATGGACTATGCACTCCCCAGGGCCGACGATGTGCCGTTCATAACATTCCACTCCGAACCCACCCCATCGAAAAACAACCAGATTGGAATGAAGGGGTGCGGAGAAGCAGGAACCATTGGAGCGCTTGCAGCTGTCGGAAATGCAGTGCAGGATGCCCTTTGGGATTCTGGAATTCGCGCGGTCGACATGCCTTTCACGCCGCAAAGAGTTTGGGGTCTGCTACAACATTCCGACGAGGGTCAGCCCTGAGCGAGGAGCGCGCGGCGCGTCCGTGCTAGCCGCCAAGTCGGGATTGCGCTGAGGATCACGCCGAAGGTACTTGCGGTGCCGATTCGGGGATCATGCTCCAAGCCACCCGGGCACATCCTTCAACCCGGCAAGAATCGTCGTTGCCTTCGGCGGCCGCGGTGCACTTCCGCCCCAGCTGTTTTGTTCAGTTTCTGCCGCTCCGCTTCAGAACCTTGTCCAGCAAGATCTTTCGCTCGCCCGCGACAGGTGCGGTCTTCACGCTTTCCAAATTCTCATCTGGATCGTAAGCTTCAACATCAAGGCCCAAGTGTTCGGCGGTAAGCATTCCCAAATTCGACAGCATCGTGTAGACGGCGATATCCCGATCATGCTGGGCCGATACAAGATTGGTCTTCGCCGCATTTAAGTCCCTCTCCGCATCGAGAACTTCAAGTGTGCTGCGAAGTCCGAGAGACGCCTCTTCTCGGACACCATTGTAGGCCACCTCGGCCGAGGTCACCTGTTCGCTACGAGTCTGGATGGCGGCCTTGGCGATGCCAACCTTGGCCCAGGCAGTTCCAACCTGCGCTTCCACAACCCGCGCAGAATGCTTGTGGTCCGCCCGGGCTTTTGCAAGATTTGCCAACCCCTGACGGTAGACGGATGTCAACTGACCGCCGCGATACAGCTGCACCTGTGCAGAGATGGAAATCGAAGCTCTGGTCGTAGGGGGGCCCCATTTCTCGAAATTCCTGTTTTGACTTAACGATCCTCCAAGCATTAGACGTGGATAGGCTGTAGCCTCAGCCCTCTTCACGTTCAGGTCGGCAGCCTTGACAGTATGTCGAGCACGCGCAAGCGAAGGGTGGAATTTGTTGGCCGTATCGAGAGCCTCCTCCAAGGAATCAGGAATTTTCGGAAGAGGGGAAGGAGGATCAAGCTCGTCTGGATAGCTTCCAGTAGCTAACTTGTAAGATTCTCGAGCGATTTCCAATTCCCCGCGCCGACTGACGACGTTGCTTCGCGCAACTGCGAGACGAGCTTCCACAAGATTTACCTCGGACCGCGAAATTCCTCCTAGTTCGAAGCGGTCCCATGCCGCATCCAGTTCGGTGGCAACCACATTGAGGTTGTCTTTCTCCAAAGCCAGAAATTCAGCAGCTCTCAGAACGGCGTGGTATGCCTTAACCACCTCCAACAGGATGTTCTGCTCCGTCTCGACAAGCGTCTGCCGTGTTGCATATACACCTTCTCTTGCAGCCTCCACCGCAATCTTTCCGCTGCCGCCGTCGTAGAGAAGCAATTCGGAAGTCAATTGTAGCGTGCCTGTAAGTGCACTGCTTGAGACCTGCCCTGTGCATTCTTTGCCTTTGTTGTCGCAAAGAGCCCCCGCTACAGACGCTGCAATGTTGGCGGTAGGCCGCATTGCCGCCACGGCTTGCGCGACATTCTCGTCTTGAATCCGGACCAACGTGCGCGTCGAAGTCAGAAGGTTACTGCTGTTGTAAGCGTTGACCAAGGCATCGGTCAGCGATTCCGTTTTGGCGGCATGAGGCATCCCAGCTATCAATGCAATCGTCGCAAGACTGGCGACTCTCATGTTTCGTGCAACCATTACCGTCCCCCAGTTCGCACCTGCTGGTTTCAACAGCAGGTGCGCAAAAATCGTTCGCTAGAACACAAACTCCCTCTTTCCCAAGAATCCCGGAAGCACCGGTGCATCAGCGTTAAAGCTAGTTCGCCACATGATCCGGCCGCCACGCTTTATTCCAATGCGGCACTCTCCAACCGGTCCTTCGCAGAAGATACACCCAACACGGCCACCCTCAGCAAGTTGTCGTCCGAGCTCATCGGGAAACTTTTCGAGACCGCCTTGGATTGCGATCGCGTCGTATGGCCCATGTCTTGGTGATCCCTTCGTCAACCTCCCATTGACCACCACGGCATTGTCCACTGAATGCAGCGAAAATGCTGCTTCCGCGCGGTCTGAAAACTCTTTGTTTTCCTCGAGGGCGATGACGGCTTCAGCCATTTTCGAGATCACTGCAGAAGAGTAACCCATGCCACAACCGACATCGAGCACCAAATCATGCGGTCTGATATCCAATGCATCGAGCATTTTCGCAAGGACACGGGGGTCCAGAAGAACCCGCCCCGAACCGATGTCGAGATGATCGCCCACGTAAGCCATCTCGCGCCGGGAATCCGGAACGAAATCCTCGCGCGGCACCTCAAGCATTGCATTAATGATCGGAAACTTGGTGACGTCGGAAGGTCGGACTTGGCAGTCCACCATTATGATTCGGCGTTTCTGGAAATCGGACATTCCCTTGTCCCTCCGCGGGTCCTCCTTAGTGCCTTTCCCGCAATTGCCCCCAAGCGCAACGTACCGAATTTGAGACCTGCCGCCTAAAATTGCAAGACGATTTATGCCCCAGAGAATGTCTGTAGATTGCCTCGGCAAGAGAGGCTTGTACCATCGGAACCGCCGGTCAGGCGCACTTTCTTCGTCCTCGGAACCAAGTCGCTTACCCGAGTATCGTCAAAAGCGCTTGTCTTGCCTTCTCCTCTCGCCAGACTGCAATGCGCCCTGGCTCGTCGACAGTTCCCGCGCTCATTCCTTGGCAAGCGGCAATTGTTTTGAAGATCAAATGTTCTGGATGGTTCGCCTGACTGCCTCGACACGACGCGCGTTCGGCGGATGTGTCGCCAGAATTCCACCTTCACGATTCGGCAATCTATTGAATATCCCGACTCCGCGAATCGGATCATATCCTGCCGCATTCGCAATAAGCGCGCCAAGTTCGTCGGCCTCGAATTCATGTTGAACTGAATAGGCACGTGCCCCAATATCGCCTCCCAAACGGGCGAATGTTTCCATCGAGTCCCTAGTATTGGCATCGGAGCCGCCACCTGCAACCGCAGCACCGAAAATTCCTCCTAGCAGAATGCCCGCTGCGGCCGACCTTTGTGTCTGCGGAATATGCTGCAAGATGTGATGGGCAGCTTCATGGCTGAAAACAAATGCCATTTCGTCCGGGTTCGCCATGCTAGCGATCAGGGAATCAGTGAATATAATCAAAGGGCGTCCAAAGCGATCGGTTGTGTGGAACGCATTCGGCCGCACGCCGGGGCGATCATCCACAAGAACCAGAAAATCGCAGTTTAGCTCTGGCAATATTTCGTCGCAGGCATCCTCCGCTACGGGTTCCAATTCCGTCGCGACTGTCTGGAAGTCTGCCATCTGCTGTCTTGTCAGCACTGGCGCGGCGGCAGGCACCGGCTGCGTGGCCGTTCCAAGAACGTCAACGCATCCAGCAAGCAAAACGCACGCAATCACTGCTCCTCGCTTCATCCAATCCACACCCTCATTTCATCAATTCTGGTTATACCTGATCACCTCAGCGATGTCACTAGGTCGTGTACTCATAAATGAAAAAGGGATTTTCTTTTCGGCTCTGATGTGATTCAATCTTCCAAAAAGTGGGAGATTGAGGATGCAGGGACGGCACGATCTGACGGATGTGGAATGGGCGATCATCTCGCCGTTGTTGCCTGACAAGCCGCGGGGCGTTCCGCGGGTGGACGACCGGTGGGTGATCAGCGGGATTTTTCACATCCTGCGCACCGGCATGCCGTGGCGCGACCTTCCGGAACGCTACGGGCCGTATACGACAGTCTGCAACCGCTACAACCGCTGGGCCAGGCAAGGGGTGTGGGAACGCCTGTTCAAGGCGCTGGCGGCGCGCCCGCCGGGATCTCTTCATCTCCTCGACTCCTCGGTGGTGCGCGCCCACCAGCACGCCGCGGGCGGAAAAAAGGGGGTCCGGATCACGCCATCGGACGCTCGCGAGGCGGGCTGAGCACCAAAATCCACGTCGTCGTCGACGGCCTTGGCCTGCCGCGCCGCTTCGTTCTCACCCCGGGCCAAGCCTCCGACAAGGCTGCCGTGCCGGCCCTCCTTGACGGCCTTGAGCCGGCCCGGGACACCGTCGCCGACCGCGGCTACGACGCCCGCGCCATCCTCAAACGCATTGCCGACCACGGCTCTTGCCCCCACATCCCGACCCAGCGGGACCGCCGGGAGCAGCGCTCGGTGCCCGATCACCTGTACCGGCAACGCAACCTCGTGGAACGTTTCTTCAACAAACTCAAGCACTTCCGGGGCATCGCGACCCGCTATCACAAGCTTGCAAGAAACTTCCTCGCCGCAATCGCCCTTGCCTCCATTCGCCTCTGGATCAAAACTAATGAGTACACGCCCTAGCCCAACAGATGTCCTACTTGCAGCGGCAACCGTCCACGCAGTTGATGATCAAGCCAAGCTTTCGACTTCACATCGATTTGTATTCGGTTCCCGCCGGTGCACCTCAGGCTGCCCCGTATCCATGTAATTGAAAGCGCTTGGGCCTCTCCGCGCTCCTGGACCATCCAAGCAGGCCCGCATCGTCGCGAGGACGCCCTAGCTACTCTTCAGCGACAGCGCACAGTCGCCACCACGGGCAACTGCCGTCACGGCCTAGCCCGAAGACCGCGCCGATTGAACGCGGTGAACGGGCCAGAGAACGCGTCGCGAAAACGGCTCCCCGCTCTACCCGCATCTCTGCATGCCGATGCATCCCTCGCCACCGGAAATGCTGCAAGGGAGCACAATGGCCGTCATCTCGCGAAGTCGCGGCGCATGGCGTTTTGCAGGCTTAGGTCCCGGTTCCTTGAAGATGAGCAGAAGAAAAATGCCTGCCTCTGCGTTGTTGCCTGCGGGCACGTTACATCACCAGCGGGAAAGGGAAAACCGGAATCTTTCAAAAGCGATTGCCCTGGAACGCGTGAGTAGCAGGTTGATCAAAAGTTCAAATGCGGGTAGAGAGAATGGTTATGGTCAACGAAAAGACTGCGCTAGTGATCAGCGCACATGCCGCAGATTTCGTGTGGCGGTGCGGCGGAGCCATCGCCCTTCACCAGAAGCTAGGTTACGATATCACCGTGGCCTGCCTGTCATACGGCGAGCGCGGGGAAAGCGCAAAGCTGTGGAAGGAAGCAGGCATGACACTTGAAAGGGTAAAGGCCGCGCGCCGGAAAGAAGCTGAAAATGCCGCCAAAGCACTGAACGCACACGACATCATGTTTCTTGACCTCGGAGACTATCCTCTCAATTTGGACCGGGACGCCAAGTTCAAGTTGGTCGATATCGTGCGCACCGTGCAGCCCAAATTTCTGCTGTCCCATTCGCGATACGACCCGTACAATACGGATCACATGCATGCCACCGAAATCGCCATGGAGGTGCGGATGATTTCCCAGGCATGGGGCCACAATCCGGGTGAACAGGTGCTGGGCTCACCGCAACTATATCTGTTCGAGCCACACCAAACAGAACAAATGGGATGGGTGCCGAACGTGCTTCTTGACATCACTGAGGTTTGGGAATCGAAGCGGGCCGCGATCGAGTGCATGGAAGGCCAGCATCATCTGTGGGCCTACTACACAAATGTCGCCGAGAATCGTGGCAACCATTTCCGGCGGAATTCTGGCGGGCAGGCCGGGGGCTGCTACGCACGCTACGCGGAGGGATTCCAAGCAGTCTACCCACGATGCGTCGACGAACTATGACGCACCATGTCGTCGTTCAAGACATTGAACGAGCAGAACGCGATACAATTGCTGCACTAGGCCAATGCGGCGTTGCCGCCGTGCACGAGGCGCAGGGCCGAACCGGATTGCTGGCATCTTACATGCGCCCTATATTTCCTGGGGTTGCAATAGCGGGGTCGGCCGTTACGGTATTAGCCCCGCCGGGCGATAACTGGATGCTGCATGTGGCGATTGAACTGCTACAGCCGGGTGACATCCTATTGCTCGCCGTGACGTCACCGTCTGATGCCGGCTATTTTGGCGGTCTGCTTGCGGTGTCCGCAAAAGCAAGGGGATGCGTCGGTTTGGTCATCGACGCTGGCGTTCGCGACATACGGGAACTGAAGGCGATTGACTTTCCTGTTTGGTCCAAGGCCATATCCGCCCAAGGAACGGTAAAGGAAAACCTTGGGTCGGTCAACGTGCAAGTCGTCTGTGCCGGCGAACGGGTCGACCCCGGAGACATTGTGGTTGCGGATGACGACGGTGTTTGCGTAGTCCCCCGCACCAATTCATTCGCCATCCTCGAGAGATCCCAAGCCCGCATCAGCGGCGAGGACGAGAAGAGACAGAGGCTTGCTGATGGCGAGCTCGGCCTAGACATTTACAAGATGCGCAAACGACTGGAAGAACGGGGTCTGAAATATGTCTGACAGCGCTCCCTGCATGCTGATGCGAGGGGGAACCTCAAAAGGGGCGTATTTTCTAGCGGAGGATCTGCCTTCAGACCCTGCATCCCGAGACCAGTTCCTGCTTTCCGTTATGGGTTCGCCAGACATCCGGCAGATTGACGGAATCGGCGGTGCGGATCCGCTCACCTCCAAAGTGGCAGTGGTCAGAAAATCGACTCGCCCCGGTATGGATGCCGACTATCTCTTCCTGCAGGTCGCCGTTGACGAACCAATCGTGTCCGACGCACAGAACTGCGGCAATATACTGGCTGGCGTTGGTCCCTTTGCCATCGAGCGCGGTATTGTCACTGCGTCGGATGGATACACGCGAGTCGCCATCTTCATGGAAAACACCAGACAGGTGGCGGTTGCCACCATCGGAACACCGGGGAAACGGGTGGATTACTCGGGCAGCATCGCAATTGACGGCGTTCCTGGAGGAGCCGCGCCTGTTCCTCTGGAATTCAGGGACACGGCGGGGTCAACTTGCGGCTCCCTGCTTCCGTCGGGCAGCATAATCGACTCGATCAATGGATGTGCGGTGACCTTGATCGACAACGGGATGCCCTGCGTCGTTCTTGGCGCATCCGAACTGGAAATCTCTGGAACGGAGAGCCGCGAGGCATTGGATGCCGACAAGCCCCTGAAGGCCCGCCTTGAGGATATTCGCCTGAGGTGCGGCTACCTCATGAACCTTGGAGACGTGACAAGCAAGACTGTTCCCAAAATGACATTGGTCAGCCCGCCGAGGCACGGTGGCGCGATCTCGACTCGTACATTCATCCCGCATAGATGCCATGCAAGCATCGGAGTGCTGGGAGCCGTCAGCGTTGCCACAGCGTGCTTGCTGCCTAGTTCTCCCGCGGCAGAACTAGCAAACTTGCCTGATGGGAACCCCAAGGCGTTGTCGATTGAGCACCCGTCAGGCCAAACCACTGTCCTTGTTGAACTGGACGCCTCTGGGAATCTCGTCAATGCCGCAATCATGCGGACTGCTCGAAAACTTTACGACGGAATCGTCTATTCGCACTAAAGCTCCGTCCCCCGAATTTGAAAGCAGCCAAGAAGAAATGCCAAAGCCTTGCTTTGATGTGGCCCATTTGGGGCATGTCGAGATCTACACAGATAAGTTCGAAGAGAGCTTGGATTTTTTTACCCGCGTTTATGGCTTGACAGAGAGTGCGCGTGACCGCGACAGTTCATACTTGCGTGCCTTCGACGACTATGAACTTCACACCCTTAAGTTGACACGGCACGACACAACCGGAGTTGGCCACGTGGCCTACCGCGTTTCATCACTCCAAGCGCTGGACCGTCGCGTGAAGGCAATCGAGAAAGCTGGGCATGGAATCGGGTGGATTGATGGCGACCTAGGACACGGACGCGCATATCGCTTCCAAGATCCTTTCGGGCATGTATTCGAGATCTATTGGGACACTGAGTGTTACAAGGCATCGGTTGAAGAAAGGTCGGCGTTAAAGAATCTTGCACAAAGGTATCACGGGCGTGGCTGTTGTCCGCGACGCATCGATCATCTGAATCTGCTTGCGAACGATGTGTCGATCTTTCGGAATTTCATGGTTACCTGCTTGGGTTCGCGAGTCACGGAGCAAATCAAGCTAAACAGCGGCCGCCTTGCAGGCTGCTGGTTCACAGTGAATAACAAGACCTATGACCTTGCTTGCACCGAAGAGCATGGCGGCGGAAACGGCAGGTTTCATCATCTGACGTATGCGACAGACCAGCGAGAGGACATTCTGAGAGCTGCAGACATTTTTCTGGAGAACGGCGTTCACATTGAGACTGGTCCGCACAAGCATGCGGTGCAAGGCACCTTTTTCCTTTACGTCTGGGAACCTGCCGGAAACCGTGTGGAATTGGCTAACGCGGGAGCACGCCTGATACTCCGGCCGGATTGTGAACCAGTGACCTGGACTGAGACGGAGCGCAGGAAAGGCCAAGCGTGGGGTCTTCAGACAATTGAATCATTCCACACCCACGGCACTCCCCCGATTCGCGACAAGCGATAAGCGTCGTGGGCGTTCAAGAATCCAGTCCGGGGCAAAGCTTTCAGTCAAATTGTTCGAAACTTGCTACCCCGTCGGTTAGGGTCGAGACGACCAATCAAAATTCAAGTCTTGCGAGGAAACGTCGCTCCAACAACCTTTTGGCCGCATCATCTGAATTGCAAGGATCATTACCAAGGTCTATTCCGTCCGAGACCAAGGAGCCAACCTTGCCAAAGCGCAATGCTTGATAAGACCGTTGCGAAAGCAGGTGTTTTTCTCTGCATTTCGCCTTCTGGAGCTGGCTGCAGCGCCTTCCGGACGCAATTTTGACCCTAAAAGGCGCTGTAGCCCCCGATCGATGCACCGCATCGGGCTGGTTCGAGGCAGACTCCGGCCCTCAGGCCGCGACGAGATCGATCCGGCTGGCCGCCTTGAGCAGGGTCGGCACCATTGCCTTCAGAGCCGTTTCCGACTCCACGGCCCGCCGCCCCATGAACTGGGACCGCGCCGCCACCAAGCGCTGCCAGTCGATCAGGGCGCCGACCTTTCGCAGCGCGCTGTCGGGACCCACGCGCTTGGCCACCATGTTCATGAAGAAATCCATCGGTCTCTCCTTCAATCGAACACCATGACAACCGCTTTGCAGCCCTTCAGCGTAACATGCCAATGGCCGGAGAGGCGCATTTCGCAACAGTCTTTCGATGGCTGCCCTGCGATCATTCACTAATCTTTGGAACTGCGAGACCGCGAATGGACGTTTAAGTCCAGTGTACCCGTTCAACTCAATCCGCAAGCTCCGGAAGGTTCCGGTAGAGTTCCAGCACCTCGGGATTCGCCAGCGCATGAACGTTCTTCACCGGTCGGTCATTGACAACGTTTCGTACCGCGAGTTCGACTATCTTTCCCGATTTGGTGCGGGGTATGTCGTCCACCGCAATGATTTTCGCCGGAACGTGGCGCGGTGAAACATTCTTGCGAATGGACGCCTTGATTCTGTCCACGAGTTCGTCAAACAGCGAAACTCCGTTCCGCAGCTTCACGAACAAAACTAGTTCGACATCAGCGCCCGTATCACGGCCAATCACCAGCGCTTCCATGACTTCATCGATCAGCTCCACAGGTCGGTAAATCTCCGATGTTCCGATGCGCACCCCTCCTGGATTCAGGGTCGCGTCCGAGCGGCCATAAAACACCAACCCGCCTTCAGCGGTGAGCTCTACCCAGTCTCCATGGTGCCAGACCCCGGGAAACCGTGAAAAATACGCGTCGTGATATTTCTTGCCATCGGCGTCGTTGAAAAACCCCGTCGGCATTGACGGATGTGCGGAGGCGCACACCAATTCCCCTGGCACTTCCTCGTGCTCTCGTCCGGACTCGTCAAACACCCTGACATCCATACCGAGAAGCCTTTTCTGGCACTGACCCCGGTAAACCGGACTGATCGGGCTTCCTCCAACAAAGCATCCAATGATATCTGTCCCGCCGGCGATGGAAGAGAGACACACATTATCCTTCCAACCGTCGTAAATATAGTCGAAGGCTTCGGCGGATAACGGCGAACCGGTCGAAAAGATCGCTCGTAGCTTGTCTAAACCGAAGGTCTCCCTAGGAGCGACGCGAGACTTGAGGCACGCGTCATAGTATTTGGCGGAAGCCCCAAAATGAGTCACGTCTTCTTCGTCGACGATCTCTGGCAATCTCAGCCCATTCGGATGCATCGGAAAGCCGTCATACAATACAAGCGATGACCCGGATGCCAATGCACTAACCATCCAGTTCCACATCATCCAGCCGCAGGTGGTGAAGTACATCAGTCTGTCATCATAGCCGATGTCGCATTGAAGGCGATGCTCTTTCAAGTGCTGGAGCAATGTTCCTCCCACTGAATGAACAATGCACTTTGGCAGTCCGGTCGTGCCCGAAGAAAACATTATGAACAGGGGCGATCTGAATGGAACTTGCACGAATTCCAATTTGTCCCCGGTTTCTCTGCTCACGTATCGGGCCAAGGAAATCGTTTTGCCCCCCGGTTCGCGGTCCGCGAACCTGCATCTGGAATAGGGAATCACAACGAGGCGTTTCACACTAGGAATTCGGTAGGCGACTTCCTCCGCTTTGCTCTGCGTCTCGTGCCAAATTCCGTTATAGTGGTAACCGTCGGAGCAAAAGATTAGTTTGGGCTCTATTTGGCCAAATCTGTCGAGCACCCCGGACACGCCAAAATCCGGCGAACAAGAAGACCAAACAGCACCAAGGCTGGCCGTCGCAAGCATTGCGGCAACAGTCTCGGGTGAATTGGAAAGAATGCCCGCAACCCGGTCTCCCTCCCGGATTCCATCAGCCTTCATTGCCGTTTGAAGTTTCGCCACCAAGGATCTCAGTTCGCTCCAAGTCAGCGACTTGCGGTTTCCCTTTTCCGGATGAAATATTATGGCCTCGTTCGCCCCAGATCGTTGAAGCAGATTCTCAGCGTAATTCAATTTGGAATCAGGGAAGTATTCGACTCTTCGAATATCTGAATGACGCTTAACGACAACTTGACCCCTTTTGCCAACAACCTTGCAATGCTCCCAAATATTCGACCAAAATCCTTCCTGATCTTTTATGGAATAACGCCACAACTCATCGTAATCTGGAACCCCAGAAGAAAAACCGATTCCAACATTTCGCATGAATTCCACAATAAACGCTGTTTCAATCCGCTCTGGCGTCGGTCGCCAAAGCTCAGTATGCAGGTCGGAATTGCGTTCCTTATCAGAGTTCATCGCTTGCCTTGAATATCCGAGTATCCATCCGCAACATGGAAGTTTGGCTTCTATCGCAACTCTTTGTGCGAACTAAAAGCGACGGCTCTAGAATATGTCTAGGCACTTCCTATTGCAATCCTTTCCAAAACTCTGGAAAGCTTGGCATACCGAATCAGAATAAAATCCATTTCATCGATACTGGTTGGAAGAACAGTCACATGCCGAACGTTCGCAAGACTGAACAACGGAATTTACCTCTCGTGTCCCAACGTTCAAGTTGCTGAAAAGAACCTCCTGAAGCGATACGCAAGTCACGACTCCTCAATCAACATATCCTTTAGACTAAAACCTCTCGAACGGGCTTCCTTGACCCAGATTGGCTCTCGTCCACGCCCGGACCAAGTTTGAGACATGTCGTCAGGGTTCCGATACTTCGGCTGGACGGGTTTTCTGGACGTCTTCACCTTGTCTTCGAAAAACTCTTCCAAGTTGAACCCCATTTTTTGAGCCTCTTTCTCAAGCTTGGCTTTGGCTCTTTGCTTTTTCTCGCGGTTATCAAGACTTGCGATGGCATTTTCCACATCGCGCTGAAGTCTCTTCAATTGCTTGATTGTCATGCAGTCCAAAACAATTTGGTGTTCCATTTTCGGGTGCTCTCGGTAGCTTCAGCTATTTGGCTTTTATTTGCAAACTGTAGAATCTACAATAATGTTCAACTGCACCATTTCTGAAGTCAAATGTGTCCGAGTGACATTGTACATTGAAGCTGGAAACAACATCGGTTGCGAGCTATCTTGGTTTGGCGCCTAAACCAACGCAAAAATGTTATGTTAAATTGCCCCATCCATACTTTCCCAGCATCTGAATAACATGGAAGCAAATGAGGATTTGAAGGAGTGCCGAAATCGAATCTGTGTTCATGGATTTGCAAAAACACTACAGCGATAATGCCATAGAAAAATCATTAATTTACCATATTGAAAATCTCACTGTGCAGCAAGTTGTGTACGCTTGCTAGCGCTTTGGTGTTCAAAAGGAAACCACGGTGCTTGACAACTTTCAACTCACGCGCAGCACGGCAACCTCACTCCAGCCCAAAAGAATAGCTAGATGAGCAGTCTTTCTTTGTAAATTTCTTGGCATGCACTTTTGGGGTCATTCAACGACTAAGGTGTGTCGAAAGCGGATCAAGAAGGTAGAGAAAACTGTCTCCGCACTGCGGAGAATTTATCATGGAGCAACGCTAGGAACACAAAGAGAGCAACTTCACCAAGACTACATCACTTGAAACCAAGGCACTTCGCTTTGTCCGTGCCGATATCTCGGTTTCTCGTGAAAAGCCGATCGTGCATGAGGATTGCACAAAGCAATGGGGAGATTGCCGTACACAAGTGTCTTTTGGCACCCAGCTTGCTAGTGAAAATGGCGCTTGCGAAATCGCAAACACTAAACTTCAAAAGGCTCATTTTGCAATCCGCGGGCATATTGGTATGGTGTTTTCTCGATTTTTCTTGGAGGTCGGCCAAATTGACGGTGAGCGGTTTCGATGCCAGTTTTCGTAAATTGGCGAGTTGACAGCGGTGAAGCACGGTGTAGATATTCATTTGCTTTGCATTCACAAAGAGGCCCTGCTTTCGCTTTTTACGCCTTTGTCGAGCGAGGTGAGGCGAAGGGATTTGTGATTCACCCGAATAGTTCAGCTTCATCCTCACCCTGTTGAGCGCCGCGTTGTGGTTATTGATTCCACTGTGCGAAAACGGCTTTTGCTCTCCTGCGTGCGCCATTCATTGAACGCCTTGGGCACAGCCAAATCAATCTTAGCCACATCAAAGCGTGCCAAAGCACGGAACTGATCAACACCGCGCACAGAGACACAATCCTTGAAAGCCTGCTTGCTCCTCTTCACTCAACTCCCTTGCATGCGTTTGATGGCCTGTTCGAAGACATGTTTAAATTTGCGAATTTGGGCTGCGGGCGTGTTTTATGCGGACTTGGGCCTTAAAGCATAGTTCTTGCACGCGCGTCCTTCGCTTCCTCCAAGTCATCCACTTGTGCTTTATGCTTGGCTCTGTTCGCACTTTGCATGCGCATGTGCTGCACTGGGTTTCGACTTGCATTGACCATGGGGAGCGGAGCAGTGGATCGGGTGCGGTTTCAGGACTGGTTTTCGAGCATCGATGAATTGACGGCGGAGCATGCCGCAAGGTTGCTGCGGTTCTGTCGGATCCACCGGAGGGCGAGGCCTCTCTGGCGGCGCGACCCTCAGCCGCACTCTGCCGAAACTCGACGTGAACAGCGTGAAGCGGGCGCTGGCGCCGGTGGTCGCCCCGGACGCCCTGCACATCCAGACGGTCACCAGCCGCCACAGCCGGATCAAGGGCTTCCCGCGACGCTTCCGCGGCATCGCCGCCAAGCATCTCGACAGCTGTCCGAGTTGGTTCCATCTCGTCGCGCTCGGCAGGCATCCATCGCCAAGAGCCTGCCTCGCAGCCGCCAGTGCCAGACCAAGCCTGCGAATCGCGAATTGAGCCTTGTGTTTTGACACGTGCTTGCCGTTGTCCGGTGTCAGTTTTTTTGTGTGAACTTGCAGTGTTTGCGCCATGGCCAATCAAATGCCGCATTGGCCAAGCGTCTGCCTTTGACACTATCGATAGAACGGCAACTGCGCCCGACCTTCTACGAATTCGGACTGTCCCAAGAGCGGCGGCAAGGGACAGCAGCCGCATCCACTACCGGTGATGGAGGACTTGCTCCGCGAGGCCAAGAGGGTTTTGCGCTTTGCCGGGATGAAGGCTGGAGAAGGTTCCGGCAGGTGCCGGACGCTGGCGAGACGGCGAAGGCAAGGGCGCGGGCAAGGGTGGCGCATCCATTGCGGATCTTGAAGCGGGCGTTCGGCAGCAACAGGGTGCGCTGCCGGGGGCTGGAGAGGAACGCGCAGCGGCTTGCGCCGCTTCCGGGCTTTTCGAACCTGATGATTGCCCGGCCGCGCTTGTTGTGAAAGGAGGCCGTGTGTCCGGAAATCTGCCAGAGAGCGGCCCTGCGGGGGCTGAAACGGAGGCAATTCCGCCCCAAACGTGGATTTGGGGCTTCCGGACCGCAGGAAACCGACCGCGACGCAGCCAAACCCGCTCCAAGTCAGAGGTTCCCCAGCTAACGTTTGGCAATGCAAGAAACCAGCAAGCATGGAGGCGAGTGCCGGAATCGAACCGGTCTGCACGGATTTGCAATCCAAAAAGAAGACAAGCAAAAACAGAGGCTCGGGGGTGCAAAGCGCCCCCTGACAAAAAGCGAAAGTTTCAAGCCCGATTTCGCCAGTCCAAAATGAAAAAGACCCGGTCACAGCGGCAACTGTGAACCGGGGCCTGTCAGAAAAAGCCTGTCAGCTTTCGGAAGACATTAGCACGCTCCAAGGCGGTATCGCAATTGCTCTGTCGGCACTCTGCATACCTCTGGACAGTGAGGTGATCCGATGAGCTGGCGCATCGCAAACGAATGCGCCGAGCGCCGCTTTGGCAGTGCCGCGCGCAAGCAAATCATCATGTTTCTGGCCGACAAGGCGAGCGGCGATGGCTCGGGCATCTGGTGCTCGAAAGGAATAATTCAGCTTCATAAAGAGATCAAAGAAAGTGCTAACCCCAATTCTGGATAAGAGGGGTGAGGGGGTTCCCAAATCGGGCGTGGCCTGATTCTGTATCCGCAATCAAAATCAACGGATGGGATCCCCTCAATGAGCACCTCTGTCATCGCACTGTTCTGCTGTCTCGACGACTTTGCAAAGACCTTTGAAGAATGGGAGCGGCATCGGCTGATCGGCACAGGCCGCCAGCGCTCGCGCTCGGGCAAGCTCTCGCTCAGCGAAAGGCTCTTCATCATGGTGCTGTTTCATCTCTCGCCCTTCAAGAATTTCAAGGCTTTCCGGTTCTATGGCGTGGAGCGGAAACATCGCGACCGCTTTGGAGACCTGCCGAGCTGCGGACGGTTTGTCGCTCTGATGCCGCGCTTGCCGGTTCCGTTTTGCATCTTGATGCAATGCTTTCGCGGTGAGGAAACCGGAATCTGTTTTGTGGACAGCACCAAGCTCGCTGTCTGCCACAACGCACGGATCAACCGGAACAAGGTCTTCAAGGGACTGGCCAAACGGGGCCGCAGCACCATGGGGTGGTTTTTCGGGTTCAAGCTGCATCTGGTCATCAACGACAAGGGTCAGGTCATGGCCGTCAAGATCACGCCTGGAAACACCGACGACCGCAAGCCGCTTGAGACCATGATTGCCGAGTTGGAAGGCAAGCTGTTCGGCGATAAAGGCTGCATTTCGAAGCCGCTTTTCCAGCGTTTGCGGCAACAGGGCCTGCACCTGATCACTGGCATTCGCCGCAACATGAAAAACTTTCCTCTGCCCATTCTGGACAAAATCATGTTGCGGAAGCGGTTCATCATTGAAACGCTGTTCGATAAACTGAAATCGAGCATGGGATTGCAACACACACGACACCGGTCCCCAACAAATGCCTTCGTTCATATCCTGTCATGTCTGGCTGCCTATATTCTGGCGCAGCCAAAGGTCAAAATGGGCAAAATCGTCGTGCCAGACGCCATTCGGTGCATGCCAAAAGAAAACAGAGCTTATCCATAACTCGGGTAAAGTGCTATGAAGCGCACGATCATAGACTTCCTGCGGGAAGGCATCCTGATCGAGACGGGGCGGCGGCACTGCAAGAACGGCTACACCGTCATCTGCCGCATCGTTCTGGAGCGCGTGGCAACGCTTGAACCTGCTGCAGAACCCGACATTGAGACGGGGGCACTGTGAACCCCGTCCAGCCTGAACCCGGTACGGGGTCCACGGTGGACCCCAAACCATCCTGAAACCATCCATAAACCACCTGCGCGCAGGCGCGAGGCGACGGAAGAGCTTGAAGATCTTGAGTCTGAGAAGATCCTGGCGGCCTATCCCGAGGACAGGATCCGAGACCGGCGGACCAGTCTGCGCCTGATCTCAGCGGCCGTGAAGGCCGGGGTGAAGCCCGATGACCTGCTTCAGGCGGTCAAAGCCTGCGCGAAGGAGAGCGAGGGTTGCACGCGCAGCAAGGTCTGTTTCTCGGACAACTGGTTCAAGCTGCGTCGATGGGAGAAGGGGCTTTCCCAGATACAAGCCGATCGTGAGAAGGTGCGAGAGGCCGAGGCCAAAGGGCGCGCCAGCCTCGCCGAGTGGATTCACGAGCGCCATCCCCTGTGTCGTCACATCACCAATCGACAGATCGAGGACCTGATCGCTTCGAGGCTGGTGACGCCTGAGCAAGTCCGCGCGGCGGGGCTGCAGGCGTGAGTGCAGTCTATGAGTTACGCTCTGGCGTAAAATGCAGATATTTACGTTGCAGCGTAATATATTTTGATTTACGCTGTGCCGTAAAAGGAGCCGCGTCATGGACCTCACAGCACGAACGGCCGAACAGATCGGCGAGGCACTCCGCCGGACGCGCAAGGCGCGCGGCTGGACCCAAAGCGATATCAGTGCGCGCACGAATTTGCGCGTCGCGACGATTTCGTCGCTCGAGAATGGCGATGCCGGAACCAAGCTCGCTACGGTGCTCGCTGTCATGGCTGCACTTGGGCTTGAGTTTCGATTGGTGGAGCGCGGTGGCTCGCTTGAGATCGAGGATATTTTCTGATGGCCAAACGCGGGCGTAGCGGCACGATGCAAGTGCTTCTGAATGGAAGGCTGGTGGGGGCTCTGCGTCTCGCTGGATCGGGCGCGATCAGCTTTGCCTACGATCAGGACTGGCTGTCGTGGGAGCACGCCATGCCCATCTCGCTGTCACTGCCTTTGCGCGAAGAGGCGCATCAAGGCGGTCCTGTCATCGCGTACCTCGAAAACTTACTACCGGACAATCAGGCGATACGCGAGCGCGTTGCTGTTCGGGTGCGTGCAGGCGGCACGGACGCGTGGCACATGCTGGAGAAAATCGGGCGCGATTGCGTGGGGGCGTTGCAGTTCGTCTCGGGTGAGGTGCCCGAGGTTGGCGCGCACGAGGGAGAACCCGTATCTGAGGCGCAGATTGCCGATATGCTGCGCAATCTCGCAAGCGCTCCTCTTGGGCTGGAGGAGGAAGACGACTTTCGCATTTCGATCGCAGGGGCGCAGGAGAAAACAGCGCTGCTTCGGCACGAGGGAGCGTGGGTCCGTCCATCGGGCCTTACACCGACAACTCATATCCTCAAGACCCAGCTTGGCGTTCTGCCTGCAGGTATCGTTTTGTCTGACAGTGTTGAGAACGAATTCTTCTGCATGAGCTTCTGCCGCGCCATGGGCATGGATGTGGCCGAGGTCGAGATTGCTGACTTTGAGGATGTGCGCAGCCTTGTTGTGACGAGGTTCGATCGGCGCTGGACCAAGGATGGCCGGTTGATCCGCCTCCCGCAGGAAGACTTTTGTCAGGCGCTTTCGGTGCCACCCAGTCAGAAATATCAAATGGATGGCGGGCCAGGGATCACCGAAGGGATTGCGTTGCTGACGGGCAGTGATGACCCGGAAGCAGATCAGCGCGCCTTCTTCCGCGCACAGGCGCTGTTTTGGCTTCTAGGAGCGACGGACGGGCACGCCAAGAATTTCAGCATCGCATTGCGCCCTGGCGGTTTCCGCATGACCCCACTCTATGATGTGCTGAGCGCGCAGAAAGCTGTGGATGACGGTCAAATTCGCCAGAATCGGATGCGCCTCGCGATGGCGGTGGGCGGACACTATCGGATCAATGTGGTGGTACCACGCAATTTCCTTCAAGCTGCTAAGGCGGCGGGCTTTGGTGTTCCGCTGGCGGAAGAGGTCTTGTCAGAAATCGCGTCTAAGTTTGAAGCGGCTTTGGACAAGACACTGGCAGACTTGCCGGATGGGTTCCCACAGCCATTGGCGGAAGCCATTGCTGCTGGCGTGCGACGACGGGCGATTGCCTTTCATGCTGTATGATCCGCAGATCATATTTCCGCTTTATGACCGGTAGATCATATTACCCATGGCAATTCGCAGGTCCGGTGCAAAACTTGCCGCTGTTTCATGCCAGTTTCGACGGAGCGGCACAGAGCCCGGTCGCCAAAGTCAGATCCTCAAAATCATGTTTCTGATTGCTGAACATAAGCGGGCAGCCGTGCCAGACGCGGTGCGGAGCCCGCTTCAACGAGAAAATTCCCCTGCGCCAACGCATTCCTCTCGATGCAATTTTCCCGCTGACATCCCCTTGGTGCCCGCTTTGGCCATGTTCATCGAAACACTCAAAGTGAGGATCAAAAAATGGCTGCTCAAACTCTGAAACTGCACGTCAAATCCGGCGAAAAAGACGGCAAAAACTTCTGGGACCGCTGCGGCGTGCTCTTCGTCAACACCGACGACAGCGGCAACATCACGTCGATCAACGTCAAACACAGCCAACGTCAAACACAGCCTAAGACTGTTGCGAAATGCGCCTTTCCGGCTCTTGACATGTTGCGCTGGAAGGACTGCAAGCGGTTGTCATGATGTTGCATTGAGGGAGAGGATCGATGGATTTCTTCATGAAGCTGGCGGACGATCGCGTGAGTCAGGACAGCACCCTGCGAAAGGTCCGCGCCCTGATCGACTGGCAACGCCTGGCGGCAGTCCTCGGCCCGGTGCGATCGCGCCTGGGACGCACCGCTGCGATGTCGATCTGATGATCCGGGTTCTTCTCCTCGGCCAGTGGCACTCGCTGTCGGACCGGGAACTCGAGCGGGCCCTGACGGTGCGCCTCGACTTCATGCTGTTCTGCGGCCAGTCGATGATCGAGCGAAGTCCCGCCCGCACGACGATCTGCCGGTTTCGCCGGATGCTCGGTCTGCGCGGTCTTGACGCGGCGCTTCTGTCCGAGGTCAACCGCCAGCTGCAGGAGCGCGGCCTGAAGGTCAGGAATGCGCCGGTGGCGGTGGTTGACGCGACCATCGTGGAGAGCGCGGCGCGACCGCGGCGCCAGATCGAGGTTGTGGCCGAGGACCGCGCCGAGGGCGAGGCACCCGAGGTCTCGGTGTCCGAGCGTCTCTCGGCGGATCCGGACGCCCGGTGGCTGAAGAAGGGCGGGCGGTGCCTGTTCGGCTATAAAGGGTTCGTGCGCACCGACGGGGAGGGCTTCGTGGAACGGGTCCTGGCGCGCCCTGCCAACGAGGGCGAGGCGCCGCACTTCCCGGCCATGGTGTCCGACTGCACAGCGCGAAGGGTGCTCGCCGACAAGGGGCTGTCAAGCGCCGCCAACCGCGCCTGCCTGACCGCGGCGGGGATCCAGTCGGGGATCATGTTCCGGGCTTCCCGGGGGCATCCCCTGTCCCGGCACCGCCGCCGGTTCAACCGGCTGGTGTCGCGGCGGCGATGGATCGTGGAGCAGACCTTCGGCACCCTGAAGCGTCTGTTCGGGGCGGCGCGGTCCCGGTTCAAGGGACGGCGGGCGGTGGAGGCCGAGCTGACCTTCAAGTCGATGGCGCTGAACCTGCTCAAGGCGGCCAACCGGATCAAGCTGGTCGCGGCCTGAGGGCCGGAGTCTGTCCGGAACCTGCCCGATGCGGCGCATCGGGGCCTGAAACCGCGCTTTTTGGGCCAGAATCGCGTCTGAAAGGCGTCGCGGCCACCGACCGGCGACGGACCGGCGCGCAACCGGCGCGCAACCGGCTCCAAACGGCGAAACTCAGAAAAAAACACCCGCTTTCGCAACAGTCTTAGCATGTTTCCCGGCGTCGAAATGGTCGCCTTCCCGCGCCGCGATGAAGATCCGGTCACCGAGTGACCGCAATGCCAGGGCGGGTATCCCGCCCCGGATAAGCCGGAAGCTGGGTGTGGATCGCTGCCAATTGGACTTCGACAAGCATCCGATGTCGCTTTAGTGCAACTCCTCAGACCGGACCTTCGCTGCAAGTGCAAAATCGGCAGTTGGGGAAACGGGTGTTCTGCGGACTTTGCCGACATCGATGTTTAGGCATGTTGCTAACGCAGCATTCGGTTGCACTTGCAGCAGGCGATACACTGCGTCGCACCAACGGTCGTCAGAGCGGCCATTTAAAAGTGTGGTTGGCCCAACTTTAGGATACTGTCACCGACTTCCGCATAGACTTTAGCGATTGCCACCACGACGACTGTTCCGAACAAGATCAGCGCCTGCTCGTCCGGGTTAGTGATCGGTTGATGCATTGTCATCAAAAACGCCATGACCGAGATAGAGCCATAGACGACGCCAAAGGCGGCTTTGTCTGACCGGTTTGGCTTTGCGGTTTTTGAAGTCATGCGAGGTAAGGATCTCAGCTGAAGTTGGACGGGAACAGCGCGCGCGCCGCACTTTCGTCGAACGCGGGCTTGCCGCTGCTGCTCACACTAACATTGCGGGCGCATTCTGCGGCCGGGCGGACATTGACGCGGTTGTACCAGGCTTTGACGTTTCCGTAGCGATCCAGCCCACCTGTGCCGAGGATGCCCTCGTGAAGCGCGACCCAACCCCAGGCGGCCATGTCGACGATGCTGTAGTCATCCCCGAGAAAGTAAGTCTTGCGAGCAAGGTGGTCATCCATAACCTCGAAGTGACGCTTTGCCTCGAACGCGTAGCGACGCTTGGCATAGTCACCGCCATCTGCCGCCCCCGCAGTCTGGAAATGGATCCACTGGCCGCTATAGGGGCCCAGACCAGTTGCAACAAACATCAGCCAACTCAGCAATTCACCACGATCTTCGGTTCTGCCAAGAAATCGATCATGCTTGTCCGCGAGATAGAGCAGGATCGCGTTGGAATCGAACACCCTCACGCCGTCGTCCTCGATTGCCGGTGCCTTACCGTTGGGGTTCACAGCGCGATACGCCGCCGTGTGTTGTTCCCCTTTAAAGATATCGATGGGTTCGATCTCGTATTCAAGCCCGAATTCTTCGAGGGCCAAAGCAACCTTGCGGGGGTTTGGTGAGCCGACGTGGAGGTAGAATTTTATCATAGTGTGTCCAATGTTTTCAAAGCCAAAGCTCGCGTGCCATTAGGCCTTGCGAGAATACCAAACCCAAACGCTCAGCAAGATTGCGGATGCGGAAATAAGGGTCATGACTGTGCCGGGAACGAAATGGACGAAGCCGCCTAGATCCATGAATGCGAAATAGCCAACATCCGTAAGGCCGCCGACCACAGCAGTGAAGAACATCCAGGTCAGATTTTTGGCCCAGATGAATATCCCGCCCACAGCCGTAAACAAACCGATCCAAAGAAGGTTAAAGCCGTGTTGGTTGATCAATGCGCCTGCGGCGTCGTGATAAGGTCCGGCCAGCAGCGCCGGATCAACTGCATCTGCGATCCCGGCGATTGCAGCAGGTGTGTCCTGTGCAATGGTCAGCACTCCGGCAAGCGCATGAACAAGACCCCAGATAACCCAGAGGACCGCGATGATTTTGAGCGTTGTTGATTGTGTGTTTGTCATTGTTTTTCCTAATTTAATTCAGAGGTTTGGCCAAGCCTAAGCATAACCTTTTGGGGATGGGGTCATTCTTTGACGGGAAACTGGAAGTTCGCCGGAGCGGAGAAGACCGCCTCGGGCCGGTTGGTATTGCCGTTGGTGAACAATTCACGGGCAAGGTCAGCAACAAGATGCGGATCCTCGGCGTGGATAAAGTGATTGGTGTTCACAATCGCCACGCGGCCATCTGGCAGCAGATCGGCAGAGGTCATGTATTCCTCGGCTTTCTGGCCCGGGTCGCGGTCACCTTGGATCAAGAGGACAGGCATTGTCATCTTGGGAATGACGTGCCCCATCCGGAAGGCTTGTTCGATGTCAAAGCTGGTGCCTTGAAATGTGCGGGCCGCGGCCTCTGGCGTGCCTTCGAAGCTGAATTCCCAGTCGAGACGTTTCAGGAACTCTTCGGGGAAATGCACCGATCCGTAATTGCTGGTATAGACCGTGCGGGCGAGATTTTCCTGCATCTGAAAGGGAACCGTCGCCATCAAAGCGTGCGGCGGGCGCGGCAAACCATGAGGCTGATCAAAGGACTGCTGCATCCGCACGAATGCTGAAATACGCTCGCTCATGCCGTCTTGCGCGATGAGTTTTTCGCTAACGATAGCGCCACGGTCGTGGCCGATTAGGTTGAAGTCTTGCACGCCGATTGTGTCGAGCAGTTCAGACAGGCTCGCGGCGGCGGCCTCGTAGCTGACATCAATTTCGGGGCCTTTGTCGGACTGGCCATAGCCCAGCACATCGACAGCGATGACGTAATAGTCGTCAGACAGCAGCGCCATGACCTCTGCATTGGCCCACCATGTATCGGGATAGCCGTGGATCATCAGGACGGCTTCATCGGCGGGGTCACCTGCGGTCACAAAGTGCCAAACGGGCCCGCCATCGACTTGGTCCGCATCGACAAACCAACGCGTGCCGAAAACTGCGTCGCCAAGATGCTCGATCTCGCCGTGCTGGTTGACGGTCAGGGATGCAGGCATCGCCATCGGGTAGCGATCGACGTCTTCCGAAATCCGTGCAAGCGGATAGGCCTCGTAGGAATAGGGTTCCCACGAGCTTGGCTCTTCGCCTTCTGCAAAGGCGGCGCTGGCCCCGATGGCTGTTAGAGTGGCGAGCGTAATGGACAGTTTAGTAGAAGAGAGTTGAGAAGTCATAGCAGTCTCCTGAGGTCGCATGAGGGTGCAAGGGGGTGGTGTCTGCGCGCAGGAAAAACGCGCAGATCATTGTTTTTCAACGTTAAACGTGATGCCAGGTTAGCTTTGACCCAGCAATTTTCGGTACTTGGAGATGAACAGGTCTTTGCCTTTCATCATGCTGGTGATCCAATCGCCAAGCGTTGCGATCATCAGAAAAGAGCTGCCGCGCTTGGGCCCCAAAGGCACCAGGATCGGTGATTTCTCACCCCAAGGCGCATAGGGTTTGACGCTGGCCAGCGGCCGACCAGAACCCAGCGCTTTCAGTGTTTTTTCCAGCCAGGGTTTCTGGCGCGAGATACCGACGATGGTCATTGCGTCGCCCGTTTCGGCCACGTCACCTGCAGAGAAGACATTGGGCAGGCTCGACGGGCGCAGCCAATCGTCGACCTTGATGCGGCCATCCTGTGCGCGGGCAACGCCGGGCAGCGTGTCGGCAAGGGTCGTGTGCGGGCGCGACCCCACGGCGGGGATGATCAGATCGGCGGTCACCTCGCGCCCGTTTGACAGTTTGATGGTGCCACCTGCCGGCGCATCGCGACCCGGCAGGCTGTCGGCCATAACGCCGGTCAAGACCTCAACACCCATCGCCTCCATTTTGCTCTGCAACGACTTGCCCAGTTTCGCAGGGAAGCCGGGGAACAATGCGGGATCGCTCGCCACGATGGTGACTGTCTTGTCGGGATAGGCATGGGCAATCTCGCCCGCCAACTCGGTGCCAACAGCGCCAGCGCCGATGATCAGAACCGTTTTCGCGGAGACGAGCGATGCGTTCCAACGGGCATTGTCGGCGCGCAGGCCTGCGATATCGCCGTCAGCGGATTTGAACGGTGCGAAGTTCGATGACCCCGTGGCCAGCACGATGTAGTCGCCCTCGACCCGGGTGCCGTTGGCCAGCTCAACCCCTGCCCCATCCAAAGACACAGCCTCGGCGCGGATGACGTCGCCCTGCGTCAGAAGTTTGTCGTAGGGGATCAACGCGTCGTCCAACACGGCAGGATCGACCATCGCCCGGATCATCGCAGGCGCATGGGTGAAATGGCTGGCCCGTTCAATCAACGTGACGTCCATGTCGCTTTCCAGTGACTTGGCAAGTTCTGCGCCAAGATAGCCGCCGCCAACGATGACGAGCTTGCGATTTGCTGCGGTTGTCATACGAGTTCTCTTTCATTCACCGGGGCTGCAACCAAGGCGGCGAGCACTTCATCAAGTGCTGTCACATCCTCGGCCCGCGTCAGTGTCTTGCTATCAGCGTCCCATGCCTTTTGCCATGTGCCAATGCCAAGGGTTCCGCGCAAATCCATGCCAAAGAAGGGTGCCATCACCTCTTGCCCGCCCAGCACACCGGCCCCTGCACGTGGACCTGGGGTCGCGGCGAGTATGACGGTGGGCTTGTCTTGCCAGACCTTCATATCAATCCGGCTCATCCAGTCGAAAATGTTTTTCCATGGGGAGGTGACCGACCCGTTATGTTCCGCAAAGGAGACCAGCACGGCATCTGCTGCGCCGATCTTTTCATAGAAGGTCTGCGCCTCGCTTGGGATGCCGGTCTCTTTCTGGCGGTCGACCGAATAAATCGGCATTTCGAAATCGTTCAGATCGAGAATTTCAATATCGACATCAGAGGCATGGTTGGCCTTCAGACGATCCGTGGCAAATTCGACCAGCGCGCGGTTGATGGAGACACGGCTGTTTGTGGCGGCAAATGCGAGGAGTTTCATGCGCGCGACCCTTTGTTGAGGACGAGTGGGTAGGACACGATCAGCAGGGCCAGCAGAACCAAAGAAGGTATCGCAGCTGTGATGGGATCACCCGCCAGCATGTGAGAGCTGAACGCGCCAGTCATTGCGACAAGAAAGCCTGCGAATACCCATTCTTTCACATTCTGGAACTTGGTCTGCCAAAGACCGACAAGGCCGATCAGATAGGCGACGCCAAGGATGATCAGCAGGTAGCTTGGATACCCTAAGGCTGCAAAGGAGTCCGTGAGTGGGGCAGCCATAGAGAGTTTGCCGAAGGCAGAGCCGCCGATAATAACGGTGAACAATGCGAGCGGGATGTATTTGAGGTAGGTCTTCATGGTGTTGGGCCTTATGAGTTTCGCGTCTTAGGTGCTCTTAACTTTCAAGCTAATCCTACGTTGGACCAAATAGCGCACTAGATACTCAATTGCGCATAAGGTGCGCATTGATGCGACATCATTTCGCTGCTATATCTAGCATATGCAATTTTGGACCGAACTCAGAACCGCGCTAATGCTCGCCCGGCTCGGAACCGTCAGCGCCGCCGCTGACGTGCTTGGCGTGCATCGCGCGACAGTCAATCGACACATTGACACGCTGGAGGCTGAATTCCAGGCGCCGCTATTTCAACGCCACGCGCGTGGCTACACCCTGACCGAATTGGGCCAAGAGATGCTCGACGTTGTTGGCCGTGCGGACGAGATGTTTTCTGATCTTTCGGGGCGAAGCCGCGGCAAGGCGGGCCGTTTTTCCGGCACGCTTGTCGTGTCGGCGTTGGCGGGGATCACGCCCCTTGTGATGCCAGCCCTGCGTGATTTTCACAACGCCCATCCGCAGATCAAGCTGCAGCTGAATACCGGAACCAGCCTCGCACGCCTAGAACATGGCGAAGCCCATATCGCGTTTAGGGCTGGGCCAAAGCCTGACACCCTCGACTATGTCGTAAAACCGTTTCAAGAGGTACGGTTCGGTCTATATGCCAGCCGCGATTACATAAATCGTAACCGGAAGCCTGCTGGTCGTGATTTCAAAGGCCACACTTTTGTCGGAACTGGGGACATGAGCTCCCGACTTCCCTATGCGGTTTGGATGAACCAGCACCTGACGGCAGATCAATATGCGCTCAATGCCACCGACCCGCTGGCCATTAGCCGCGCGGTGAAAGAGGGCATCGGGATCGGATTTCTTGCCGAACACGAGGCGGTGGATGATCCCGATCTAATAAGGATTTTGCCATCCTCGAATGAGTGGTCCGTCCCGATCTGGATCGTGACCCATGTAGACTTGCACAGAACCGAGAAAATACAGGCCTTTCTTAGCTGTATTTGACGCTCAACCTGCCTAGGGAACCTCTGATTTGGAGGTTTTTTTTGGGGTTTGCTGCGGAATTTGCCCTTCCCGGCTGAACCGGTCGGTTTTCGGCGGTCCGGAAGCCGCAAATGCGCGTTTTCGGGGCGAAACCGCCGCCGGTTCAGCCCCCGCAGGGCCGATCCGGCAAATTCCGGACACACTGATCCCTTGTCACGACAGGTGCGGCTGGGCAATCATCAGGTTCGAGAAGCCCAGAAGCCGATCCGAAGGCGTCAGGTCGTGAACGTTGGCGGCCGTTCCCTCCAGATGGTGCACCAGACCCCGGGTGTCGGTGCCGATGTGCAGCTTCATCCCGAAATGCCACCGGTTCCCCTTCTTCGTCTGGTGCATCTCCGGATCGCGGGCGTTGCTCTCGTTCTTGGTCGACGATGGCGCCGAAATGATGGTGGCGTCAACGATGGTGCCTTTCTTCAGCAAAACCCCCCGCTCGGCCAGGTGATCCCTGATCTCCCGAACAGCTGGTGCGCCAGTCCGTGGCTCTCCAGCCGGTGGCGGAAGTCGGGACCGTCGTCTCGTCCGGAACCTTCTCAAGCACCGCCCCGGCAAAGCGCCGGATGCTCTCCGCCTCGCAAGCTGGTCCTCCATCAGCGGATCGCTCAGGTTGCAGAACGGCTGAACGCAGTGCAAGCGCAGCATCACCGACAGCGGATACGGCTGTCGGCCCTTGCGGCCGCCCTTCGGACACGCCGGCGCAATGCGGGCCTCCAGGCGTTCCCAGGGGATCGGGCCGTCCATCCGCTCCAGAAAGATCTCGCGGCGCGTCTTGCTCTTCTTGCGATCGCATTGGAGGCTGGCAAAGGTCAATTGCCGAAGGCGCTGCATGTCGTGATCCCCCCAAAAAAGGCGTGGCGCAAGACAGCGGGCACGCACCGGATGCGCAATGCAACGCCCAAAACCGGGCTATATTCAGAGGTTCCCTAGATGGTGTCGTCATGAGTGATGTTTATCTGCATTGTCTGTCGAACTCACTTGATGATTCTTGGAGGCGACAAATGGGAATGGCTCATCGGCGTCACGACATTTCGGACCGGGTCTGGCTGTTGCTGGAGCCTCATCTGCCTGGCCGAGCGGGAAGTTGGGGTGGAGTGGCGCAGGACAATCGTCGGTTCATCAATGCGATCTTCCGGGTTCTGCGCACCGGCGCTCCCTGGCGCGATTTGCCGCCAGACTGTGGAGACTGGAAAAACACCCATCGCCGGTTCTGTCGCTGGCGGGACAAGGGGCTCTGGGGGCGTTGCCGGAGCGTCTGGTGGATGAGCCGGACGATGAGTGGCTGATGATTGACGCCAGTCATCTCAAGGTGCATCCCCGTGCGAGCGGTGCGGTCGGTGGCAATCAGGCGATGGGTCGCGCAAAAGGGGGCTGAACGCGAAGCTGCATCTGGCTGTGGACGCGCATGGGATGCCGGTGCGGGTGTTGGCGACCGAGGGGACGGCAGCGGATTGCCGTCAAGCGGTCGAGCTGATTGAAGGGATGGATGCCGAGCGCTTGTTGGCGGACAAGGCCTGTGGCACGAATGCCATCCTGTCTTGTTGCGAGGAGCATGAAGTCATTCCAGCGGTTCCGCCGAAGCGCAACCGCAAGCGCCCCAGAGCGCAGATGTCGATCTCTGCCGGCACCGGCATTTGGTGGAGAACGCCTTTCTGTGGCTCAAGCGCTGGCGCGGGATTGCCACGCGACACGCCAGGGAATGCCGCATCGTTTCTTGCCGCGGTGCAGATCCGGTGTCTGGCGCTCTGGGCTGGCATTTCATGACGACACTATCTAGGTCGTGTACTCATTGATTTTGATCCAGAGGCGGATGCAGGCGAGGGCGATTGCGGCGAGGAAGTTTCTTGCAAGCTTGTGATAGCGGGTCGCGATGCCTCGGAAGTGCTTGAGCTTGTTGAAGAAACGTTCCACGAGGTTGCGCTGGCGGTACAGGTGATGGGATGCGGAGCGCCGCTCCCGGCGGTCCCGTTGGGTCGGGATGTGGGGGCAAGAGCCATGGTCGGCAATGAGCTTGAGGATGGCGCGGGAGTCGCAGCCGCGGTCGGCGACGGTGTCCCGGGCCGGCTCAAGGCCGTCAAGGAGGGCCGGCACGGCAGCCTTGTCGGAGGCTTGGCCCGGGGTGATCACGAAGCGGCGCAGCAGGCCAAGGCCGTCGACGACGACGTGGATTTTGCTGCTCAGCCCGCCTCGCGAGCGTCCGATGGCGTGGTCCGGACCCCCCTTTTTTTCCGCCCGCGGCGTGCCGGTGGGCGCGCACCACCGAGGAGTCGAGGAGATGAAGAGATCCCGGCGAGCGCGCCGCCAGCGCTTCGAACAGGCGCTCCCGCACCCCTTGCCTGGCCCAGCGGTTGCAGCGGTTGCAGACTGTCGCATGCGGCCCGCAGCGTTCCGGAAGGTCGCGCCACGGCGTGCCGGTGCGCAGGATGTGAAAGATCCCGCTGATCGCCCGCCGGTCGTCCACCCGCGGAACGCCCCGCGGCTTGTCAGGCGGCAACGGCGAGATGATCGCCCATTCCGCATCCGTCAGATCGTGCCGGCCCTGCATCCTCAATCTCCCGCTGTTTGGAAGCTTGAATCACATCGGAGCCGAAAAGAAAATCCCTTTTCCCTTTATGAGTACACGACCTAGGACGCGGTTGAGCGCGACAATTCGGCCGCCTACGGAATTTAGGCAAAATTACATGGACCAATCGCGGGACATCGCGACAGCCTTCTTGAACTCTCGCAAAGCCAGGCGACCACAGTTTTTAGGATCATATGAGCCGAATTGAGCAAGGATTTCGGGTGTTTTGCCGGTCTTATGATAGGCAAGTTTAACGGTGCCCAACCCAGTAAGTTCAGGTACGGCCGCCGGACAAATCTGTCTCTCCGATACATCTGCAAGGAACTGAACAAAGTAAGGATTCTTGCTTAAACCTCCATCAATATGCACGGCGCCACTTAGCGGAACACATTGGTTCATCGCCTCGACGACCTCGGTCGCCCGAAAGGCCACTCCCTCCAGGATGGACTGCACGAGCTGTTCCGGCGTATGGCTCAATGACAATCCCACCCAAACACCGCGCGCTTTCGGTTTCCAGTGTGGGCAGCCGAGGCCAGCAAGTGCTGGAACGAATACCAGCCCGGCTTCGATTGCCGGAGGCGTGTAGAATGCATTGATGTTCGAGAAGTCCGCAAACAGGCCCAGCGATTTCGCCCAGTTGACCGCGGAACTTGCGGTAAAGACACCGCCGTCGAGCGCAAAAACGGCCTTCTGCCCGTCAAGTTGCCAGGCGACCGTTGGCAGCAGACCCAGCTCTGGTTTGTTGATGCCTTCGTCCCCTGTGACCATCAGGGCGAAGGCACCAGTCCCGAAGGTGATTTTTGCATCGCCCGGTTCCCGGCAGCCGAACCCATAGAGCGCGGCTTGCTGATCGACCACGCTGGCGGTGATCGGAACCGGTCCATGCGCCGTTTCCATTTCACCGAAATCCCCCGTGGTTGGAACGATCTGCGGCAGACACTCCCTCGGCACGCCGAAGATGTCACACAGGGTTTCGTCCCAATGCAGCCCTTCGAGGTTCATAAGCGACGTCCGGCTTGCCGTGGTCACGTCGGTCAGAAACCGCCCGGTCAACCGGTCGAGAAAGAAGGCATCGCTGGTGCCAAGGCGAAGCGTGCCCCGTTTCATGGCCTCTTGCACGGCGGGGACGTTGTTCACGCACCATGCGAGCTTGCTGGCCGAGAAATAGGGGTCAATCAGCAATCCCGCACGCGACAGGGTCTCAGCCTCGAACCCCTCGGCGCGCAGGATTTCGAGCTCTGGCAGGGTACGTTGGTCCTGCCATCCGATGATCGAATACAGCGGCTGTTTGGTCTCGGCATCCCAGGCGAGACAACTTTCGCCCTGGTTGTCGATACCAATCGCGTCGAGCTTGCCCGAAGCGGCCACGCAGGACTGCACGTTGCGAAGGACTTCCTCCGGGTCCTGCTCGACCCAACCATCATGCGGAAAGTTTTGTTGATGCGTAACTGAGTGAACGACCTCTAGCCTGCCATCTGAATTCACGGTAATAGCGCGAGTGCTAGTTGTTCCCTGATCTATCCCTGCGACACGCATCAGCTTCCTACCTCGCAATCGAAATTCGGATCTCTGCCAGCGGGTTCGTCGTCTCCACCTCAGGCAGAGGAATTTGGATTCGGCGGACCGGTCTGGAATTCAGTCTTCCGTTCCAATATTCTTTTTCTGCACTACTCACATTGATTGCGGCATTCACGGGTTCGTTAAGACCGAGGTAGAAGCCATCCATGGCGCCGGGTTCGTTTGTCAGACTAAGGCGCTGTGGAACGGCAAAGCGAATTGCAGGGTCAGTGAAGACTACTGGTACGGTTTGCAGGGCCCGGGCCTCGCCATGGCTGAGGTCATCGGCAACGCGTCTCGCCGTTTCTCTACCCTCTTTCCAGCAGAACCCGGAAGTTTCCGCCGGGCGCAGAATGTTTCCAGCGCAGAAACAAGCCGGATCGGTGCTGCGTCCGAATTGATCAACAACTGGCCCACCGGTGCCCGGGTCGATCTCTAGATGGCTGTTGGCCAATAGGGCTGATTCTGGTCGGAATCTCCCTGACACGATGACTCCGTCCGTTTCGATCCGCTGTTCTGTCCCGCGCTGGTCGCGGAACTCGAGGGCTTCGACGCGTTCCCGCCCCACGATTCTGGGTGCGGCTACGCCGGTATGGAGAGGCAGGCCCTTGAGCATCAGATAGGGGCGGAACAGCTGTCGGACGATGGTTTGGTCTTTTTCCTCGACCATCGCCACCGGTTTCATACCCAGATGGGTACAGGTTTGGATCGCGGAGAAAGACACAAGCTCCGAGCCTAGGATGACCGGGCGCTTAAAGGGTTTAAGACCCTTCAGATAGACCATGGATTGCAGCGCACCGGTTGATATTACCCCCATTGGCCGATCACCACCAATGTACCTTTGTGCACGAGAGCTCTCTCGCACCCCTGTGCACAGAACAACGCGGTCTGCTTTCAAGGCATAGCGTCGCATGCCGGTGGCAATCTCCAGCACGCCTCCGGGGCGCAACGCAGTGACCGTGGTGTTCGTTCTAATGTCTACACCATGCTCCTCGGCGGCTTGGCGGTTCCGGCACGCGTATTCCGGGCCTTTCATGAGGCGTTGGTACTCGCTCACGCCAAACGGATAATGGCCGCAATGTCGTGGTATGCCTCCTGCTTCGGCTTCGCGTTCAAGCACAACAACTGTACCGACCGAAAGCCGCATCAGTTCGGTCGCGAGAGCCAGGCCAGAGGTGCCGCCGCCCACGACGGCGACGGTGCAGGTCTCTGAGGGCAACGCCGGATCAGTCATTGTCGCACCCAATGGGGCGCTTCAGTCGCCCAGCAGTGATTTCGGCAAGCGCACTTGTGCAGTAAGCCCCCTGACAACGACCCATGGCGACGCGTGTTCTACGTTTGATCCCTTGCAGCGTGTTGGGCGGCATCGGCCCGTTCAGCGCCTCTTCGATCTCGCGGCGTGTGACAAGTTCACAGTGGCAGACGATGCCGTCATTGCCGGGACGCTGCCAATCGCGTTCATGGTAGTCCGACAGGTGATTGCAAAGGGGGGTTTCGGGGTTTTCCAACGGCTGGAACCTATGCCCCTCATCTTGCAACAGAGCCATGACATGCTGCGCGATCCCCAGCGCCGCGCTAAGCCCGGTCGACCGAATACCCGCGACCGTCACATAGGCTTGGTCTTTATGGTGACGGATCTGATATTCCTTGAACTCGGTAGCAGTGCGCAGGCCGGCATAGGCGGCTGTCATTTCGCAATCTGCCAGCCCTGGCAGCATTTCGATGCCATTGTCGCGTAGATCAAGTAGAGTCTCGCGCTTGGTTGAGCAGTCGGTGCGGCTTTGTTGATCCTCGGCCGTCGGCCCCACCAATACATTGCCAAAGATCGTGCGGCAGATCACGATCCCCTTGGTCGTCGCTGTGGGCACCGGCAGGATGGTCGATGAGATCAGATCCGAGGCAGCTTTGTCGAACACGACAAACTGCCCTTTTCTAGGCGTGATGGTGAAATCCCGGCGTCCTGTTAGCATCTCGTCGATGCGATCGCCGTAAAGCCCTGCGCAGTTAATAACGGTGCCCGCACAAAATTCCCCGTGCGATGTGTTTAGGCGCCAGCATTCGCCGTCAAAATCGCCGCCTGTGACCTCGGCTCCGCGTCGGAGTATGCAGCCATTAGCCAGCGCCTGAAGGATATAGATATGCGCCGTTGTCCATGGATCAATCAGGAACTCGCCCGGAATCTCAAACCCTCCTAGCAGCTTGCCCGAAAGATGGGGTTCGCGGCGCAGGATTTCTGCGCGCTCTAGCATCCTGACATTGGCAACGCCGTTTTGATGGGCCTTTTCGACCAGCTTGGGCAGCTCCTTCAGCTGCTCTTCGGACCAAGCAAGCACCATCGCCCCGCTTTCCAGAACAGGCAAGGAAAGGTCATCGGCGACTTCAAGATATTCAGCGTAACCTTGGGCAATGCAAGACTGCTCCAAAGAGTTTGGCGGCGCATCAAAGCCTGTATGCAATATTGCGCTGTTTCCTTTAGATGCCCCGTCCAGAACATCCAGCGACTTTTCAAGAACCAGCACCCGTGCGCCATCGAGCGTAAAGCGGCGCGCCATCGCGCAGCCGACAACACCCGCACCGATTATGGCAACATCAAACAATTCTGATGGCAATTCGATACTCCTGCATATGCACCGGACGGGAAAAGCTGCCCCAATCATTCCCGAGCAACTATGAAGCGAAGACAGCTTCTCGACAAGGGAAAAGTAGCATTCATGATTATACGGGCAAAAAATCTTCATAAAAATATTACTTTAAGATGTTGTTTTGTATGGCATAATCTATATATATGACCATATCAATATTTTAAAGTGGACATAGCCTTGAGATTCACTAGTGTGTCGGGTGGAAGGGATAGATGTCATGGTGCTTCAACGCAGAACCTTGCGACCATCAGTCAGGCAAGCCGCCATTGTTGAGCTGATCGAGAAGGACGGTCGCGCAACGGTTGAGGAGCTTGCTGATAAATTCGACGCCTCTCAGGAAACTCTTCGAAGGGACCTGAATGCTCTGGCTGAAGAAGGTCGCGTTAGGAAGGTGCATGGCGGCGCAGTCAAAGTCTCTCTTGCCCGCGAGGGATCATTCGAGGAGCGCCTCAAGAGGAACCTTCGCGCCAAGCAGGAAGTGGCTGAGAAGGTGGCGAAAATTGTTCGGCCTGGTCAAACCGTCATGATTGACACAGGCACCGGAACACTGACATGCGCTGATACTCTTGCCCGTGTCCGCGACCTGACCGTAATCACAAACTCTACCAAGATCGCCGATACAATATCGAGGGCTCAGAACGGTTCCCGAGCTGTTCTTCTAGGGGGAAGTTACTCGCCAGACAATTCACAGACCATTGGTCCGCAAACCTGCGCGGAAATTGGAAAGTACCGGACGGACCACGTCATCCTGACCATCTCTGCGCTGGATTCCCTGGGGGCCTACGATTTCCAGGAAGAAGAGGCGCAAGTAGCACGTGCGATGATCGAGCATGCCAATAACCTGACATTGGTGGCAGACCATTCAAAGCTTGGGAAGTCATCAACATTCAAAGTATGTGAGATCGGCAGGATCAGTAGGCTAGTCCTGGAAGCCAACCCGGAACCGGAATTACTAGCTTCGCTGGTGGCTGCCGGGGTTGAGCTTGTGTGAGAGCGAAAGGAAGCCGCGTTTGCCGAAATTCATCCAAAATTACGTCCAAGTCGTCGATCGCATGAACCGCTTAATCGGGCGCGTTATGATGTATGGGCTGTTCTTGATGGTGGCCATCCTGCTGTGGTCATCAATATCCAAAGCGATATTTGTTGTCCCCGCGTTCTGGACACTTGAAATGGCACAATTCGCGCTTGTGGCGTATTACTTGGTCGGTGGACCGTATTCGATTCAGCTCGGCTCAAACGTTCGTATGGATCTTTTCTATAGTAACTGGAGTGACCGCAAAAAGGCTTGGGTCGATAGCATCACCATCTTTATGCTGATCTTTTATCTGATTGTCCTGCTTTATGGCGGGATCGATTCTACCTCCTATGCCATCGAATACCAGGAACGCAGCCCATCGCTTTGGCGCCCGCTCATGTGGCCTATCAAGGTGGTGATGTGCTTTGGCATTTTCCTAATGATGCTTCAGGCGATCTCCGAGCTTTTCAAGGATATCGCGAAAATCCGCGGAGCAGACCTCTGATGCCTTACGAGCTTATCGCACTCCTGATGTTCGCCTCGATGATGCTGATGTTGTTCACGGGGCAGCGCGTCTTTGCTGCCATCGGTGGTATTGCGTCGATTGCTGCCTTGCTGCTTTGGGGCACCGGAGGGTCAGACATTCCCTTCTCTGCGGTAATCAAGGTCATGAAATGGTACCCGATGCTGACCCTGCCGATGTTCATTTTCATGGGGTTTGTGCTTAGCGAAAGCCGCATCGCAGACGATCTATACAAGATGTTTCATGTCTGGATGGGATCGGTTAAGGGCGGGCTGGCTATTGGCACGATCGGGTTGATGGTGCTGATTTCGGCCATGAACGGGCTGAGCGTCGCAGGAGTGGCAATCGGCGCGACGATTGCCCTGCCGGAGCTTTTGAAGCGCAACTACGACAAGCGCATGGTGACCGGGGTGATCCAAGCTGGATCATCGCTGGGCATTCTTGTGCCGCCTTCGGTTGTGCTGGTGCTTTATGCCATGATTGCACGGCAACCCGTCGGGCAGCTTTGGCTGGCCGGTGCAATTCCCGGCCTAATGATGGCCGCGATGTTTATCATCTACATCTACGTTCGTTGCAGAATTCAGCCCGAGTTGGGGCCCGCTTTGGAAGATGCCGACCGAGACGTCACGAAGAAAGAAAAGTATCGTCTCCTCCTAGCCAGTCTGTTGCCCATTGCAATCTTCGCTTCGATGATGGTCCCCTTTATAAGCGGATGGACAAGCCTCGTCGAGAGTTCGGCAATTGGCGCAATGGCAGCCTTTGTTGCGGCAATCCTAAAAGGCCGCATGACCCGTGAGGTTTTTGAAACTTCCGTCCGCGAAACCTTGGCGATTTCCTGCATGTTCATGTGGATCGTGCTTGCCGCACTTGCTTTCGGTGCCGTCTTTGATGGCTTGGGTGCGGTCAAGGCTATCGAGGGCCTATTTACAGATCAGTTGCATCTGAACCCATGGATCATCCTGATCCTGATGCAGCTCAGCTTCATAGTCATGGGCACTTTCCTGGACGATACCGCGATGCTGGTCATCGTCGCGCCGTTATATGTGCCTCTGGTCGGTGCGCTTGGCTTTGATCTGATCTGGTACGGAGTGCTTTACACCATCACGACCCAGATCGCGTATATGACGCCACCTTTCGGTTACAACCTCTTTCTCATGCGGGCAATGGCGCCGCCCGAGATCGGTATACGTGACATCTATGCGTCGATCTTTCCTTTCGTACTGGTAATGGTACTGGCGCTGATCCTTCTGATGATCTTCCCGGAGATCGCAATGTGGCTCCCTAACTACGTTTATGGTAGATGAATTGATTGCACCCTGACAACAGTCCGGGTGACAACCAGAGTAAATGTCCAACAAAGGAGAATGACATGACCTCAAGAAGAAAGTTCCTAACAACTGCCAGTATAGGCGGCGCGGCTGCCTTGGCGGTGCCGTCAGTGGTAAGAGCGCAGAGCCCCATAAAATGGCGTTTGCAAACTTATTCCGGCGCGCCACTCGGCGCACACGTGATCAAGCCGCAGATCGAAGCTTTCAATAAAGCCGCAAATGGGGAAATGGAAATCGAGCTTTACTATGCCGACCAACTTGTCCCAACCGGCGAATTGTTTCGTGCGCTTCAAAACGGTACGCTTGATGCGGTCCAGTCCGATGACGCAACCATGGCATCGCCCGCCGACATCGCCGACTTCGGGGGCTACTTTCCATTCTCGTCTCGATACAGTCTAGACCTGCCAGTACTGTTCAACCAATACGGTCTGAACGAAATCTGGAAGGACGCCTATGACGAAATCGAAGGCGTAGAGTGGCTGGGCGCCGGCGCCTGGGACCCGCTGCACATCTTCACGGTGAACAAGCCGATCCGCTCGGTAAAAGACATGGCGGGCTTGCGTGTATTCGGCGTACCTACCGCGGGACGCTTCCTATCACGTTATGGCTTGATCCCTGTGACGATTCCATGGGAAGACGTCGAAGTCGCCATGCAAACAGGGGAACTGGATGGCGTTGCCTGGTGCGGTTTCACCGAAGCCTACGAAGTGGGCTGGGCCGACATCTGCAATTATGCGCTTTCGAACAACGTGACCGGCGCTTGGTGCGGCTCGTACTTCGCCAACAGCGATAGCTGGGCCAAAGTACCTCCGCATTTGCAAGAGCTATTCAAAATCACCATGGATCAATCCCACTATTACCGTCAGGTCTGGTATTGGGGCGGTGAAGCCGATTTGCGCGTGAACGGTGATAAGCTCGAACTGACCGAAATTCCGGCTGAAGAGTGGGATGGCGTCGTGGCAGACTCGGCGAGCTTCTGGGACGAATTGGCTTCCAAAAATGAGCGCTCAGCGCGTGTTGTAGAAATCTACAAAGAATACAACGCGGTCATGGAAAAGGCCGGTGTGCCCTATCGGTACTCGTAAGTCAGTGTCAGGTGATCAACCGACCACCTGACACCTCCCGGAAGGGGCGGATATCTCGCGTCAACAGGGATGTCCGCTCCGACCAACCCCATCTTTTAGCCGCATTCTGACAATGAGTTCAACGTGGACCGATGTTCCGTTGCTAGGTCAGGTGGGCACAGCAAGCCATGGTCGTCCAAAGTTCCAAAGCACTGCAAAAGCGCGGCATCTCAGTTGCACAAATGTGATAATGGATAATGACCCGAACTGCTTATGCATTTGGTTCCGGTTTGATCAAGATGTGGCAGGGATGAGGTTTGGCGCGCAGCCCGTGATAGACGCCCCGCGCCCAGCCCTTGAGGTTGGAGAACGCGGTGTGGATCCAGGCGAGAACTTCATGGGCCGGCCTGTCGCCGACGACATGGGGCTGGTGGCGCTCCCGAGGCACCGTGCTGCAGCCCCTCCAGCCGTCGGTCTTGATGGTCGCGGTCGCGGCGGTGTTGCGCACAACGAAGCTGCCGAGATCCTTGGCGCTGCAGGACCGGATCGTGGCCTGCCGCAGGCGGCCCGGCGTGTTGCCGTCGCCGAGTTCGACCGCGCCGGCGATCGGAATCTTGCCTTCGGGGCTGCGCTCGGGGTTGACCATGGCGCGGCGAAGCTTGGCGGCGAGCATCCAGGCACTGCGACAGTACCCGATCCCGAGCCGCTTCTGCAACTGCAGGGCGGAGATGCCATTGGAATGAGTGGCCATCAGACAGGCGGCCCGGAACCAGGTCGCGAGCGACAGCTTGGTTCGGTGCAGCAGGGTGCCGGCGGTGGCCGAGGTCTGCCGATGGCAACGGATGCACTCGAAGCTGTGCTTCCTGGTCTTCAACTCCCACCCGCGATCGTGGCCGCAGGCGGGACACCGGAAGCCGTTCGGCCATCGGGCAGCGATGAGCCACCGGGCGCAGGCGTCGTCGTCGGGGAACAGGCGCTGAAAGGCGATGAGACTGGTGGGGATTTCGGTCATGGGATGGTTCCACATCAAGAATGTCATGCGAACATTCCATCATCCGACATCCCGAACACAACATCTTGTATCGCAGGAACCATGTGCATAAGCAATTGACCCGAAACGTCAGCACACAAAGCAGACATACAATTCGTTGCTCCGCTACGGCATGTTAGGACCATTCGACGCCGAGGCCAAAGTCTGGTCAACGCGCGTCGCAGCCGTTCATTCATAACACAGTATGTATCAATAAGGGCTCATTCCGGCCGTTAGCAGCGCTTTGCGCCAAGGTCCGGTTCAGTCGGTTGATCTGAGCAGTTTGGCGTTTCAGCCAAACCATCATCATATAGCGCGGCCTGCGTCTCGCCGTTATCCCACCAATACAGCAGTCCGAAATATCGACTGATACCGAAAATCTGGCGAGTTCGATCTCGCTGATATAGCTGCGATCCATGTCAGCAGCTAAAGCTAGTTGTTCTTGGCTCATTCCTCTGGAATTTCTTAGATTCCACCCCAATTCTGGATAAGAGGGGTGAGGGGGTTCCCAAATCGGGCGTGGCCTGATTCTATATCCGCAACCAAAATCAACGGATGGGATCCCCTCAATGAGCACCTCTGTCATCGCACTGTTCTGTTGTCTCGACGACTTTGCAAAGGCCTTTGAAGAATGGGAGCGGCATCGGCTGATCGGCACAGGCCGCCAGCGCTCGCGCTCGGGCAAGCTCTCGCTCAGCGAAATGCTCTTCATCATGGTGCTGTTTCATCTCTCGCCCTTCAAGCATTTCAAGGCTTTCCGGTTCCATGGCGTGGAGCGGAAACATCGCGACCGCTTTGGAGACCTGCCGAGCTGCGGACGGTTTGTCGCCCTGATGCCGCGCTTGCCGGTTCCGTTTTGCATCTTGATGCAATGCTTTCGCGGTGAGGAAACCGGGGTCTATTTTGTGGACAGCGCCAAGCTCGCTGTCTGCCACAACGCACGGATCAACCGGAACAAGGTCTTCAAGGGACTGGCCAAGCGGGGCCGAAGCACCATGGGGTGGTTTTTCGGGTTCAAGCTGCATCTGGTCATCAACGACAAGGGTCAGGTCATGGCCGTCAAGATCACGCCTGGAAACACCGACGACCGCAAGCCGCTTGAGACCATGATTGCCGAGTTGAAAGGCAAGGCGTTCGGCGATAAAGGCTGCATTTCGAAGCCGCTTTTCCAGCGTTTATGGCAGCAGGGCCTGCACCTGATCACTGGCATTCGCCGCAACATGAAAAACTTTCCTCTGCCCATTCTGGACAAAATCATGTTGCGGAAGCGGTTCATCATTGAAACGCTGTTCGATAAACTGAAATCAAGCATGGGATTGGAACACACACGACACCGGTCCCCAACAAATGCCTTCGTTCATATCCTGTCATGTCTGGCTGCCTATATTCTGGCGCAGCCAAAGGTCAAAATCGGCAAAATCGTCGTGCCAGACGCCATTCGGTGCATTCCAAAAGAAAACAGAGCTTATCCATAACTCGGGTTAGATTCCGGATATTTAGCCCTACTCGTTCCCTCAATTTCATGGCCTGTCTTCGGCCAAATCATGAGGATTGCTCTACGGAATATATTCCACAAAACACGCGCGAGCTGCTCTGAGTGGTTGCTCGCATATGGTGTGAGGGGTGAAGTTGGGCGACAATCTTCAATATTGTAGTAATTATATCGAGAAGCGCTTATTGATATGTCGCTAAGATCCATCCGTAAATGGCTTGGCGGGGTCGCTGTGGCTGTCCTTTCCAGTTTGGCTCCACAGGTCGCAAAAGCTTACCAAGTTGACTGCGTCATTCTGCTTTGCCTGGCTGGCGGGTGGCCCGCTTCAGCAGAATGTGCCCATGCTCGAGCCGTATTCATCCGAAGGATTACGCCCTAGCCGATCGAGCCGCCGTTGCAGATCTGGCGTTGCCCTATGTGGGTGGCGGAGCGAGGTCCATTGCAAAGCACAGCACCCATAGTTTGGGATGCAAACACCCAAGCTGGGGGGAACTTAGGTCAAGTCATTCTGGCGCAGGTTGTGGAAGGCGGTGCCGATATCGACATCAGCGGCCTGGAGTTTGATTTCGTGCGCTCAATCCGCGTCTGGGACGTGCGGTACTATAGCCATCGTGAACGTGGCCGCGACGATGATTGCTCCGAAAGCTACAACATGCACCTCGGGAACTATGGCACGCAGGGTGAATTTGGCTGGCAACGCACGACACCAGCGGCCGCCCCGCAATGGGTTCTGCCATCGCGACGCTGTTCGTCATCGAATTGGCGACGCGGGGTTGGCGTTGAATGGGAAGATCACGAAGGCAACCACGGATACGAGTGGATGGCTTATTAGTGGCCATTCCCACCATTTGTTTGACCCTTCTGTTGATTGGCGATCGGTGCAGTTGTGCGACATCTAGGGAAAGACGAACATCCAAGAAAAGGTTCGTTGTTCTGTCCCTTTCGGAGAACCATAATCCCCCTATTACAGGTTGGGCATTTCGCGCCTTCAGATATGGGCTCCTTCAGTCGAATAGATTTGGCTGATGTGGAGCTCCCAGATCTCATGGAAAGAAGCCTTTTGGTGTAGTCGCAGTCTGGATGTGCGCTGCAGGCTTCGAATGGTCCAAATCGGCCAATTTTCTGGCTGAGTGTACCGGTCCCACATTTCGGGCAAACCTTAAGCGTGGCTTTGTCTGTCTTGATTTCGGTATGCCCGTCCTTGGCAAGCTCAACGACAAATCGCGAAGGCTTATCCTGCAATGTGTAGATACGCGTTTGCCGACGGGAGCGTGTCAGCGCCACATAGAAAAGACGTCGCTCCTCAGCCATTGAGAAGTCGTCAGGCTCTGGCATCGCGAGCTGCAAAGCAGGGTCATCAACGATTTGGCTTGGGAAGCCCATCAAGCCTTCGATGACGTTGAGGAGCATCACATAGTCAGCCTCCAAGCCTTTTGCGGCGTGAGCCGTTGAAAAGCTGAGATCAAGTTGATCACCGTATGTCTGCTTCCAATTATTGAAGCTGGCGGGTTTGTCCTTGTGGTAGCGGCCCAAAAGCATGACGGTGACTTCCTTGCTCTTTGGTACGTCAAGCAGGCCATTTTTTGCGGCAGCATGCAGTTGCCTGAGGTCTTTTTCGATGCGCTCGAAAGCGGCGCTCATTGTCTCAGCTGCAAATGTATGAAGGCCAGCCCTTTCATAAGTATTTGTGGTTTCCACAGTTTTACTGATCTGGATTGGGTTCTTTTGAATGAAGTCACTGGACGCATCGCATAGTATCTGAGGGCATCGGAATGTCTTGCTCAAAGTGAGCTGCGTTGAGTTCGGGAATGTCCGTTCGAAACCCGTCATGACGGAAATATCGGCACCAGCGAAACGATTGATGCCCTGCCAGTCATCGCCGACAACGCACAAGCTTGAGGACGGCCCTGCGCTGTCCTTGAGCGCTTTGAGCAATCGTAACTTTACCTGCGAAACATCCTGAAATTCGTCTGCGAGAACCATGCTGTAGGCGCTTTGGTAAGTGCCTTTCTTCAGATGCTCGATGGCATCCAGCAACATATCGTCGAAATCAATGCATTTTTCAGCCGCTAGATGCCGCTGCCACTCGTCAGCAACCCTTTCATAGAGCTTTACGAAGCGCGTCAGCCGACCGCGGTGGCCGCGCTTGTGTTCGGAAATTTTGTTGTGCAAGTCTAGCGGGCTCAAACCATTGCTTTTGACATGCTGTTGGAACGCCCGGATCGTCGAGGCTAGTTGTTTAGTTGGAATGGGCTCTTGGCCAGTGGACGTGCCGCTTTCGTCAAATTCAAGAACCTCGCCGTGCTTTTCGAGCTCAGATCTCAGCCGATCCAGATCGTCCCCGTTTCGCAGGCCATGCGAAGTTGTTTCAAATAGCTGGGTCTCTTTTTCATTGTGTAGCGCTCTTTTCCAGCGGACCCCTGAAACGTAGTCGCCAGAAAAGTGGGCCGGAGCGCCGCCTTGTGCGTCTAGTGCAAAATGCTCGTGATAGAGATTCGATTGGGGGTAAAAGAAATCAGGATGGTATTGGGAATGCTCTTCGGTTGCCGTGTCGTGCTCATAGGCCCGTTCGTACTCATATGATACGCCGTGGTAGAAGAGGAAATCGCAGATCATCCGCTCCTCTTGGCTCTTAACCAATTTTCCGTCTGCAGTATGAATGCTTCCTTTGCCTATGGCGTCGGCTTGGGGTTGTTTGAGGTTTTCCCTATCATCGATGTCACGACCGTAGACCGTTCTGAATAGATCCCAGTCGAGTCGGAAACGGGGATCCCGTTGGCGAAGATGTTCTACAATGTCTGAGATGGCCTGAACATCTTTGCCCGGCTCGACCCAGTCAGCCAATCTGGGCTTCCCCCCAGTGCTCTTACCGATCACCTCAAGACCGAAAGCATTAAATGTCTTCACGTTAATGCGTTGAATATTGGGGATATCGCCTAGGCGTTCTTTGATGCGAGCTTCTAGCTCCTCTTTCACAGAACGGTTGAAGGCGAGTATCAAAATCTCTTCGGGCGGAACCAAGCCTTCCTTTAGCGCGTACCCAACACGTGCAACGATTGTTGACGTTTTTCCGGACCCTGCAGCGGCAACGATCTGGAGTGCGTTGTCCATGCAGATGCAACAGTCCTTCTGCTCATCGGTCAGAGGGTTGCGCTCAACTGACGAAAAAAAGTCGCTCAGCCTTTCTTTTTGCTTCCTGCCAAAAACCGCGTTCGTCGCATTGAATTCTTTGCCGAGAGCCTTTTCAAAACGCGGAAGTTCCGATGTGGGTTCGGCGGTTTCACTCCCGTTTTTGTATGGTGGAAAGCGTTCAAGAATCTCTTTCGCCTGGCTTTTCGGAATCCACCTATGAGAGTCGACAGTGTGCTCCCATTCGGCGCGCCACTCTGAGAAATTTGAATCCGGAGCAATGGAAAACGGCGTTTCCACTAGCTTTAGGCTCGTACGCGCCAACCTGGGGCCGGGATCGTTTGATTTCCTTTTCCCCCCGAATAGCAAGCCGCCGAGTATGGCTGTTCCAATAATCCACTCAATCAATTCGAGCTCTTTCCAGCGTGCTTAGCCGCGCTCGTTTTTCGTGTCGCCACGCTCGATGGCAACCATCCGTGTTATTATTTCGTTGGCAATGATCTCGTACAGGGTCGCTTGGCGTTCCCTAGCTGAACCAGGTTTGGGTGTTCTGCGGCGTATTCGCTTGGCAAGCCAAAGGAGCAGCCGCGCGGCTGGGTCGGTGACGTTTTCCGGCACCGGCGCAGGATAGTTTTCTTCGAGCAAGGCAACCACTTCCGCGTTCATACTGCGGTGGTTGGCCTCGGCCGCGAGTCGTATCCGGTCGCGTAGGCCATCGGGCAACCGCACGATGAATTTGTCCTGATTTTGAGAGTTTTGTTCTGGCATGGTGGCACAGTGCCATAAATTTCGATTGCCGCAATAGTGGCTAAGTGCCACTAACGGGGTGTGGTTTCAACCTAGAGGCGTTTCATGAACAGTCGTAAACCAATGCAGCTTAGGCTTCCGCAAGAGCTCAAAGAGTGGATTAAAGCGGAATCTGATCGCAACGGAAACTCCCAAAATTCTGAAGTGATCCGCGCCATTCGGGCGGCGAAGGACAGGCGCGTAGCGCTTTGCCCTGTCGGAAATATTGATATGGATCAGAGTGATAATGCACGTTGTTAACGAGGCGAGAAGGGTATCAAGACGATGACCAAGGCAAGTGCACAGACGAAAGCGAAGCAAGCGGCTTCGGCCTTTATCAGAGAAGCGCGCGAGGCGGGCTGGCAACGCGCAAAGTTCGAAATCAAGCCTGATGGCAGCGTCATCGTTGATGCCAACATGGTGGCTGCTGAGGCGGCCGACGACTTCGTCAACAGTGATTTGAGAATGGGCGAATGACCCGAAAGAGCCTGCCAAAATACGTTTATAACGACAGAGGGTATCTGCGTTTTATCCGGCGGTCGCGTGGCATATCTGTAATGATGCACGAAGAGGCGGGCACTCCGGAATTTTGGGACCACTGCAATCGGTTGCTGAAGGGAAAGCCTGCACCGGCACTTGTTAAGCGCAACTTTGAAGCGCTGATCCTCAGCTACTACGAGAGCGACTTCTATAAGAAGCTGAAGGCCCGGACGAAATCTGACTATCGGCGATACATCAGCCACATCCGCGAGATCTGGGCAGAGAAAGACCCAGCCAGGATCGAAACGCATCACATTTATGAACTGCACCGCGCCAATGCGGATCATTGGCGGCAGGCGAACTATCTTGTTCAGGTCATGGTCGTCTTGATGAACCACGCGCGCCTGATTGGCTTCATCAGGAAAGAACACGGCAATCCAGCGAAGGGCATTCCGCTATTCAAACAGCAGAGCGACGGCTGGGAGCCTTGGCCAGATGATGTGCGGGCTGAGTTCGAAGCGCTGGCTTCAAAACGCGCTCGGTTGGTTTACGAACTCTGCATCAACACAAGGCAGCGTATTGGTGATGTTGTCAAAATGAAGTGGGCGCATTTTTCTGATCCTTTGAAGGATTTGATTTCACTCAGAGCAAAACCGACAAACCGCTGTGGATCCCGCTAACTGATAGTCTCAAAGCCCACCTGGACGGGTTGGAGCGAACAGAGGGCACAGTCGTTACGGACGCCAAAAGGCGGTCAGTAAGCTATCGCATCGTCGCTGAGGAAATGCGCTCCATCAAAAAAAGATGAAGCACGCGAAGGCGAGCTACTACAAAACGCACGGGCTCAGGAAAAACGCGACGATCGAACTCTATTTGGCAGGATGTGACGACGAAATGGTCAAAGCCGTCAGCGGTCACTCAGGCGTTGAGATGTTGAAAAAATATGGCGGGCCGATCCGGCAGAGGGAGCTGGCAAAGCGCGCTCAAGAGGCGAGAAATCAAATGAAACGAAGCAAGACCGAAACGTGAAAGTTTCAACGCTTGTTTCAAAAATGGCAGTGAAGGAGAAAAGGAATGACGCAAGTCATTGATTTTATTGGAGGCGAGTACCGGAATCGAACCGGTGTACACGGATTTGCAATCCGGTGCGTAGCCACTCCGCCAACTCGCCTATACTAGTAATATATACGCCGTAATTCGATGCCATTCAATGGCATTCGTGGTTCTTTCAAACTTGAATTAGCAGTTGCGCGGCAAATGCTTGTCGGAATATACCATGAATCCGCTTGTGTTTCAGCACGAGGCCACCTGTCCGCTTCTGAAGAGGTATCGAAACACTACCACCCGAAGGCATAAGTGTCCGTTCGGGGCCGAAGCATAACCAAGTCCTGTTTTCTGGTGGACAAAAACCGCGTGATTCTTCCTGCATACGGAGCTTTCACGGGCGGGTTGAGATATGATAGATCGCCGTTGCACGTTCTTCTCCAACTCCCGACAGCGAACCCTGTCGCTGCCTAACGCCCGCTCGCGATCTGGAACGGATGCTCCACCCGCACCCAGGCCTTCTCCGTCTCAGCAAGAGCCGCCGCACTGCCCGGCCCCAGCGTCCGGCGCAAGCTCAAACCTGTTTCTCCTCGCCGTGCGGAAGCCGGCCCGAAGGCGTCAGGTCGCAACGCTGACGGCCGTTCCCTCTAGATGGCGCGCTAGCCCCCTCCGAGAGGAGTCGGTGCCGATGCGCAGCTTCATCCCAGAAATGCCGCTAGTTCCCCTTCTTCGTCTGGTATATCTCTGGGTCGCGGGCATTGCTTCCGTTCCCGGTCGACGACGGCGCCGAGAGGATGGTGGCGTCAACGATGCCGCCCTCCTTCAGCGGAACTCCCCGTTGGCCAGGCGGGTCCCTGACTTCCCGAACGGCAGGTGCGCCAGTCCCCGGCGCTCCAAGCGCGCCGGGGGGGGGATCAGGCCATCCATCCGTTCCGGAAAGATCTCGCGGCGCGTCTTTCGTTTCTTGCGGTCATGTTCAAGGCTTGCAAAGCTCGGCGGCTGAAGGCGCTACATGTCGTGATCCCCCGAAAAGAGGATGCAGCGCAAGACAACAGATGCGCACCGGATGCACAATGCCACACCCACAATCAGGCTATATTCAGAGGTTCCCTAACCCTTGACGGGTGCTTCGCTCGGAACCGTTGCCAGCAGCCGGATCGGTCACATGACTGCGGGCTTGCGCTGCTAATGATCGCAGTTGGAATGGCAGTAGTGCACGAGCAAGAATTTCGGGATCCCTGCCCTCTTGAAGTCCTTGGTCAGTGCAACAAGCCGCGAAACGTGTCCATCATGCGATCGAGAACGCCCCTGACACCCGTTGGCAGAAACAATTCTGTACCATTGAGAAAGAAGGCAGATTTTGAAATCAAGCGCCTTGGCCCCAATGCCTGCAATTAATGGATCATGTCGAACACCTGCCCGGGATTCAGCTTGTGCATGTCGGGCCATCATTCCCTATATTAACCCGAGTTATGGATAAGCTCTGTTTTCTTTTGGAATGCACCGAATGGCGTCTGGCACGACGATTTTGCCGATTTTGACCTTTGGCTGCGCCAGAATATAGGCAGCCAGACATGACAGGATATGAACAAAGGCATTTGTTGGGGACCGGTGTCGTGTGTGTTCCAATCCCATGCTCGATTTCAGTTTATCGAACAGCGTTTCAATGATGAACCGCTTCCGCAACATGATTTTGTCCAGAATGGGCAGAGGAAAGTTTTTCATGTTGCGGCGAATGCCAGTGATCAGGTGCAGGCCCTGCTGCCACAAACGCTGGAAAAGCGGCTTCGAAATGCAGCCTTTATCGCCGAACGCCTTGCCTTTCAACTCGGCAATCATGGTCTCAAGCGGCTTGCGGTCGTCGGTGTTTCCAGGCGTGATCTTGACGGCCATGACCTGACCCTTGTCGTTGATGACCAGATGCAGCTTGAACCCGAAAAACCACCCCCTGGCGCTGCGGCCCCGTTTGGCCAGTCCCTTGAAGACCTTGTTCCGGTTGATCCGTGCGTTGTGGCAGACAGCGAGCTTGGTGCTGTCCACAAAACAGATTCCGGTTTCCTCACCGCGAAAGCATTGCATCAAGATGCAAAACGGAACCAGCAAGCGCGGCATCAGGGCGACAAACCGTCCGCAGCTCGGCAGGTCTCCAAAGCAGTCGCGACATTTCCGCTCCACGCCATGGAACCGGAAAGCCTTGAAATGCTTGAAGGGCGAGAGATGAAACAACACCATGATGAAGAGCCTTTCGCTGAGCGAGAGCTTGCCCGAGCGCGAGCGCTGGCGGCCTGTGCCGATCAGCCGATGCCGCTCCCATTCTTCAAAGGCCTTTGCAAAGTCGTCGAGACAGCAGAACAGTGCGATGACAGAGGTGCTCATTGAGGGGATCCCATCCGTTGATTTTGGTTGCGGATACAGAATCAGGCCACGCCCGATTTGGGAACCCCCTCACCCCTCTTATCCAGAATTGGGGTTATATTAGATCATTGGCTCGATGATCGCCCACTCCTCGTCGGTCGTGTCGCTTTGACTCGCGCTTTCGTTCGCATATACAGAACCGTGGCCTCGCTCTAAGACAGAGCTTCCCCCATCTTGATATGAATTGCTGATCGATTGCCATATCTTGAATCCAAGGACGAGTTATGGAACAAGCTTTAAGGGGATTGGGAGAAGAATTGCTGTTATTCTTGATTTTCACAATAACAGTTTGAAGCATGAGTTGGGATGCTTTGCGATGATAAAACAATCGGGTGAAGGTGTATGGCTCAAATATCCGGTTCGGTTTCAGAAAGTCGTGATATAAAGACGGATTCTTTCCGATAAGCGTGCAAAATGTTTGATAGCTGTTTGGCAATTTGATGGTCACGCATCTGGCCCCCGAAACGACGTCATTAGAAAGCTTGCCAGCTTATGCACATCGAATCCGCACGTCTCAGTTTTCGGTGGAATGGGCTTTTTGCCGACAATTAGGGTTTCCGGATCCCTCGACCAAGTTCAGTTATGCATAATCGAGATTCAGCTTGACCCAATCTAGATCTCGTTTTGAAGGATCGGAAAACGCCCCACAAGGAAGCGCTACGATTCAATTTTCAGTTGGCGACGTAAAGTTCGGGAACGACTTGCCCTTGGTGCTTATCGCCGGGCCATGCCAAATCGAAAGCACCGAGCACGCGCTGGCAATCGCTGGGTTTCTTCACGAACAAGCCGCAAAGGCGAATTTGGGGTTGGTGTTCAAGTCATCGTTTGACAAGGCAAACCGAACGTCCCTCTCCGGAAAACGGGGCGTTGGCATGGCGAAAGGATTATCCGCGCTCTCTGCGGTCAGAAACCAGATCGGTTGCCCAGTGCTCACGGACGTGCATGAACCGGCGCAGTGCGGTGAAGTGGCGGAGGTCGTCGATGTGCTTCAGATTCCGGCGTTTCTTTGCCGCCAAACCGACTTGCTGCTTACCGCCGGACGCACCGGGAAAGCAGTCAATATCAAGAAGGGCCAGTTCCTGGCTCCATGGGAAATGGAGAATGTCGCAGCGAAGGTTGCGTCGACTGGCAACAAAAGAATCATGCTGTGCGAGCGGGGCGTGACTTTCGGGTACAATTCGATTGTCACAGATCCACGAAGCATACCCATAATGGCCCAAACTGGATATCCCGTCGTCATGGATGCCACACACTCGGTTCAACAACCGGGCGGACGGGGCACCTCTTCTGGCGGTCAGCGCGAGTTCGCCCAAGTTCTTGCCCGGGCGGCCGTTGCAATAGGCGTAGCGGCGATTTTCATCGAAACCCATGACGACCCCGATGCTGCTCCCAGCGATGGACCGAACATGGTCCCGCTCAGGCAAATGCCCGAAATCATTGAACTGCTCATCAAATTCGACCGCCTTGCCAAGGAGCATCCGATCTCGCTCTGGTCCTGTGACAGAGCACTGCCCAATGATTGACCCGTCCCTTCGACTCAGTTCAAGCGGATGGGAGGCGGCAGATCGGCCAATGGTCCATCCTTCCGGATTTCGAGAATATGATGGGCGTTGGCGCTATCCCGAGCAAATCAACCTCGCTGGGGTCATTGCACTGGGACGGGGAATTGGGACGCAAATCATCGAAAATGGGTTGCCACCGGTTATCATAGTTGGTTGCGACTTTCGTTCGTACTCCCCTGCTGTAAAGAATTCACTCATTGTCGGCCTGATTGATTCCGGTATCAGGGTCCAGGACATTGGAACGGTGCTGTCTCCGATGGCATACTTTGGCCGTGTGCACTTGTCGGTGGATGCTTTGGCAATGGTGACTGCATCACACAATCCAAATGGATGGACCGGAATCAAGATAGGGCTAAAGCATCCGCTTACACACGGTGAAGCTGAGATGGCCCGATTGCGCCAGCTAGTGCTAGGCGACCTGTTGGAACATAGAGACGGCGGCGGATACGATCGTGTTTCGGGAGTTGCAGAAGCGTACATCGAGGATCTTTGCGCAGGATTGCAAATGAAGAGACGACTCAGAGCTGTATGTGCAACCGGCAACGGCACCGCGTCCTTTTTTGCGCCAGAAGTGCTCCGCAGAATTGGAGTTGACGTCGTCCCGCTCCACACCGATCCAGACTGCACGTTTCCGAACTACAATCCGAACCCGGAAGCGCTGGAGATGCTGCGCGACATGGCGGCTAAAGTCGTGGCTTCCGAAGCGGACATTGCTCTTGGATTTGACGGAGATGGAGATCGATTGGGTGTAGTCGACAACGCGGGGAACGAGATCTTCTCCGACAAGTTGGGAGTTCTTTTGGCAAGGAACATCGCCTGCAACTTTCCCGGTGCAAAATTCGTTGCAGACGTCAAGTCAACGGGTCTCTACATGACCGACCCCGAGCTCACCCGGCTGAATGCAACCACGAATTACTGGAAAACTGGGCACAGCCACATGAAACGACGGGTTGCGGAGATCGGTGCCGCGGCAGGTTTCGAGAAGTCCGGGCACTTCTATTTCTCAGGCAAAGTAGGATACGGCTACGACTGCGGGTTGCGGGCTGCCGTCGAAGTTTGCAAGCTGTTGGATGGCAAACCTGGAAAAAGCATGTCTGAACTTGTGAGCACACTCGCACCAACTTGGTCCACGCCAACGATGTCCCCTTATTGCCCCGACGAAGAAAAATACCTGGCCGTCGAACGTATAATGAAGCTTCTCGATGCCAAGCTAGCGGACGGGTTCACGCTAGGTGGACAGAAAATATCAAAAATTCTGAAGGTTAACGGGGCACGAGTGCTTCTTGCAAATGGGTCTTGGGCACTTGTCAGAGCTTCCTCCAACACTCCCAACCTGGTTGTCGTGTGCGAAAGTACAGAAAGCGAAAGGCAGATGAGAGAGATATTTGAGGATCTCAACCTGATAATCCGGTCGGAATCTTGTGTCGGCGACTATGACCAGAGAATTTAATAATCAATTGACAGGAATTGCTTCACGCCTTACTTGCGACCCAATGCAAGTTGCAGGTGGTCCGGCTTGTACCGGTGGGGTGTAGCCAAGCGGCAAGGCAACGGTTTTTGGTACCGTGAATCGTAGGTTCGAATCCTACCACCCCAGCCAGAATCCCGAAGAACTGAAATCCCTTAGCTATGCACGTCAAGTGCGCATTCACCGCTAGACACTCGCACGCAGTTGCAAGATCTGCATTCCCTCGGCCAGTTGAGCGACGGCGACTCTGCAATGAATCCTGAAACCTACCTCTCCGACATTCGCAAACCGTTGCTCCTTATCCTGCGAGAAGTCGCAGCTAAGCGCAAGATTCTGCCAGAGGACGAAATTTCGCGCAACAACGATGTGCGTGACCTGCTCAAGCAATGTACAGCGGCCTTGATAGAAAAGAGAAAAAATCTCCGTGGAAGTTCCGACAGGGACAGCTACCAGGAACTTCAGAAACTTATCAATGTCTGCCATTTTATGTCGGATATTTTCAATGTGCATGCCCATAGCCACTTAGACGACCTCCGTATTTTGAGTCTCGCCGTGATGGCCAGCACTAGCATGCTCAAACAATATGCGGGCAAAGCAAGTCCTGAGGTACAACCCGCTTGGAAAGATACCTCTAACCTAGAGACATCTCTGCTGGAGGGTATCGCCCCAGAGTACGTCCGAATACCCTCCAAAGAAAGCCGCGAGGATGATCTCACGGATCAGATACAGGCGCTCCATGACAAGATTGACACGTTAATCTCTCAAGGTGGGCAACCAACAAAGTCACCTGATCGCCAAACAGTCCCACTCCACTTGTCTAAAAGGAAGAGGCTAGAGGAAATCCGTGAGGAAATCCACGAATTCGCCCGCAACCGTGGGAGAAATATGAAGCCGTGGCAACACTTGCTGCAACATCGCTACATCGACTTTCTGATAGACGAGAGTCCAACTTCCAAAGAGGAGCTTCTCGACCAAGCGAAACTTCTTCCTAGCTACGAAACCAATAAAACATGGATTGACCGTCAGATCGAGAGATGGGGGGACCGGATTGTCAAGGCTGCTCTTACTGATTGAATTGCGTCTGGTCCGAATTACCTATTGCCTCACAAAACGCTTATGAATCAATCTGGCATATATGGGAACCTCTACCATCCGTGAATGCGGGTACATTTTGGGATTTGGTCTGGTGATTTTGGTGTCTTGGGCAGGATAATCACTTTTCAATTTTCCCGTTTGTCGGCGACTTGCGGTAACTTGGCGGCAACACAGACCGTGCCGAGCAGGGCGTCGTCGTTCCAGTCGGCGTCCGCTCGGCACGACATGCGCGATGTTAAGCGACAACACATCACTGCAAGGCTCTCCGGGTCGCTGTCCTTCCGGTTGTGCTGCCGATCTTTGCCCATCGCCGCGACCTTTCCGATCATCGCCAAGCCGGGGGAGGCAACGGTGTGTCTCCCGCCGCTAGGGAACCTCTGAACAGCTTGATTTTGGGCGTGGCATTGTGCATTCGCGGCGCGCCCGCTGTCTTGCATCGCAGCTTTTTCGGGGGATCACTACATGCAGCGCCTTCGGCAATTGGCCTTTGCGAGCCTTGAATGCGACCGCAAGAAGCGAAAGACGCGTCGCGAGATCTTTCCGGCCCGATCTCCTGGGCACGTCTGGAAGCCCGCATTGCGCCGGTCTGTCCCAAGGGCGGCAGCCGCATCCGCTGTCGGCGATGCTGGGCGTGCACTGCATTCAGCCGTTCTGCGATCCGGCGACCCGGCGATGGAGAACTTGCTCTGCGAGGCCGAGGGCGTCCGGCGCCTTGCCGGGGCGAGGCTGGAGAAAGTTCCAGACGAGACGACGGTCCCGACTTCCGCCGTCAGCTGGAGCGGCGCGGGCTGCGCGCCATCTGGAGGGAACTGCCGCCAGCGTCGCGACCTGACGCCTTCGGGCAGGCCTCTGCACGGCGAGGAGAAACAGGTCCGGGCTGACGCCAGATATCGCGAGATCGGGAAGCGGGCGTTCGGCTGCGAACATGGTTCGCTTATCTCTTGAGCTATGAACAAGATCTAGGGCTGGAGAGGAACGTGCCGCGTCTTGCGCTGCTCCCGAGCTTCTCAAACCTGATGATTGCCCGGCCGCGCTTGCAATGACAGGGGACTGTGTGTCCGGAATCTGCCGGACGACCAGCCCTGCGGGGGCTGAACCGGCGGCGATTCCGCTCCGAAACCCAAAAAAAGCCTCCAAATCAGAGGTTTCCTAGCCGATTTCGGTGCACACCGCTACCATCCGCGTCCCGATATGCCCGTATCCTGCATCCAAACCCTTGAAAAAGACTGTTTCGAAACACATCCTTCTGCCCCGGGACATGTCATGCTGAAAGGTCTGCAAGCACTTGTCCTGTCGTTCAGTCGAGAAAGATCTCCATGAATTTCTTCATGACGATGGTGACCGAGCGCGTGGCTCTGGATAACACGCTTCGCAAGGTGAATGCCCTGATGGACTGGCAGCACCTAGAGGCGATTCTCGGCCAATGCGCTAGTGGCAGTTGTCGACGCGACCATTGTAAAGCGCACGGCGCATCCACGCCGTCGGTTCGGGATTGTCGCCGAGGGGAGGTGCCTGCGGTTTCGGCTCCGTGCGTCTTTCGGCGAATCCAGACACCCGCTGGCTGAAAAAGGACGGTCGCTGCCGCTTCAGTAGCAAGGGGCTGTCAAGCGCCGCCAACTGGGACTGCCTAGCGCGGGTCCGAAGGCCGGAGTCTGTCCCGAACTACCCTTTCCAACGCAATCGGGGCCTAAATCACGTCCGCGGGTGCCAAAACCGTTTTCGGAAAGCCACAGCCATCGAATTGAGTTTTGTAAAAAAATGTGAAAGTTCTTCCCCCTGATCGAAACATGCGAAAGTTGACGCTGATGCTGAACATTGGAGTTCTTGGTTGCGGTAGAATTGGTCGAATGCATGCGGCGAACTTGGTTGCCCATCCAAGAACAAATCTGGTAGCCGTTTACGACATAGACGAACAGGCGGCATTGAATGTTTCCAAGAAGACTGGAGCGAAAGCTCATGCATCCGCCGAAGCGGTCTTCTCGGACGACGATATTGACGCTGTGCTGGTTTCCACAATCACCGAAACTCACGCAGATTACATCGAGCAGTCCATCGCGGCGGGTCTACCTGTCCTGTGCGAGAAACCAGTTGATCTGGATATTGATCGAGTCAACCGTTGCGCAGAGAGGGTTCGCAATAGCGACACCCAGATCCAGATAGGATTCAATCGCCGCTTTGACCCGGGTCACAGGGCGGCTCGAGATGCCATGCTTGCAGGGCAAGTCGGCGACCTTCAGCAAGTCATCATAACGTCCCGAGACCCAGAAATGCCGCCTAGATCATACTATGAAAACGCCGGCGGGCTCCTGCGAGACATGACGATTCATGACTTTGACCTTGCAAGATTCATGCTGGCCGATGAACCTGTGGAGGTGTTCGCTTTTGGCGACCGGTTGATTGATCCAGATCTCATGGATGAACTGGACGATCATGACAGTGCGATGATCTTGCTCCGAACCTCGGATGGCAAGCAGTGTCATATCAACAACTCCCGGACGGCCGTCTACGGATACGATCAGCGGGTCGAACTTCTAGGTAGCAAGGGAATGGTTCAAAGCGGGAATCGCAAGCCTCATGAAATGACGATGTTCTCCGCCTCTGCCACAGAAGTGTCCCAACCCTACGAATTCTTCTTCATTCAACGGTACAGAGAAGCGTTCATGGCAGAAATCGACGCATTTGTTTCCTGTATCGAGAACGGAATCAATCCTGAGGTAACTCTTGAGGACGGGCGACGGGCATTGCTGCTTGCGGAAGCAGCATACCTTTCAATTGCTCAAAAAAGAGTGGTCCATATCAGCGAAGTGACATGAGAAATTTGAAAGCACCATGTCGTCAGGACTATTTTGCAGTCTTGGCTCGGAAAGCTTGATGAGGGAAATCGAGTCCATCGGAGGGGGTTGGCGTATTTCCAGGCTTGGAGGGGCAACGAGAAGGGGCCGTTTGAGCCGGCAGGGCGTCCTCCCGCTCAACGAGATCGAGACCGCTGGACAGGTCGCGCACGACCGAAGTCCCGCTGATCTTGTCGCCGGTCTCTTTCTGCTCCAGTACCGGGCCGGTACCAAGCTCCGCCGCCGCAACCGTCATCCGCAGCCACTTTCGATTTCGATTCGCTTCGAGGCGTCGCGCAGTTCTTTCCCGTCCCTAGCCGTCGGGGTGAAAGCTGTGCTGGGTTGGCCGATCCACTGGCGATGCCCTTGTCAAGCTTTTGTCGCTGGATCCCCCATGACCAGCCCACTGCCAGATTGAAAACCAAATGGTCCTGACCATGTCGCAGGGAGAGTTCAGTCTTATGATTTGTTGCGGCCGTGCCCATAAGGCGAAAGCCTTGCTTGCGGGTGCGTGCATTGACGGCACTTACCGGCAGACGGCCGGATTCGGCAGTTGACAAAACCAACGCTGAACGTAGGACTGGTCGGCTCCGGATTCATGGGGAAAACCCATATTTTCGGTTATGTCTTGGCATCGCGGGTATTCGATCTTCCCTTTGACATCAACTTGGAGTGCGTCGCCGAGACCACCCCGGAATTGGCAAACGACATGCGCAGAAGATTCGGGTTTGGCCGATCAACTGCTAACTGGAAGGCAATGGCTGAAGACCAGAATATTGATATCTTCGACATTACCGCCCCAAACATGTTTCACAAGGAAATGGCACTCGCTGCGATCGCTGCGGGAAAACACGTCTATTGCGAAAAGCCTCTCGCTACAAATGCCGAAGACGCGCTCGCGATGGCAAGAGCTGCGGACAAGGCGCGTGTCTGCACGCAGGTAGGATTCAATTATCTTTCCAATCCGATGTTCGCCCTAGCCCGGAGACTGATCGCGGAAGGCAAGTTAGGCGAGATTCGCTCTTACCGAGGAGTTCACGCGGAAGACTACATGTCAGACTCGTCCGCACCCTGGACCTGGCGGCTTGACCCCGATGGCGGCGGGGCGTTCGCAGATTTAGGAAGCCATACCATCGCTACCGCCGAGTTCTTGCTCGGTCCTGTCGTTTCTGTGCTTGGCAGCTTGAACACGATTGTTAGGGAACGGACCGGACCGAACGGCGAGTCGATGTCTGTGAATGTTGACGATGTAGGACATGCGCTCTTGAAGTTTGAGAACGGAGCCGTCGGTTCAGTCGAAGCGAACTGGATCGCCAAGGGACAGAAGATGCAACACGACTTCGAGGTCAATGGAAGCGACGGCAGCTTGATCTACACGCAGGAGCGGCTGAACGAACTGCTGTTCTTCAGTTCGGATGATCAAGAGCACATGCAAGGCTTCCGCAAGATCGTCTCGGGGCCATCCCACGAGCCATATGGGCTCTTCTGCGTAGCTCCCGGGCACCAGATCGGTTACAATGAGTTGAAAGCAATCGAAATAATGGGCTTTTTGAAAGCAATCGCGGGAAGTAGCCCAGAACCCTTCAATTTTCGGGCAGGAGCACGGGTTCAGTTTCTGGTGGACGCCGTTGCCGAGTCATCCGCAACGAACAGCTGGAAGACCGTTTAGCGAAACACACGCGATGGTTGGAGCAGCCGAACCCAAGCCTGAGACCGACGTGGAAAAGGAGCTTGACGAGCATGTGGATGAGGAACTGCAAGTGAACAAGGTACTTGTGATACAGTCGTTGCTTCCAACCTCGCTCGCAATATTGGACCGGCACCCAGACGTGCGCTGGGAAATGGTTGATGAGTGCTCCCCATCATTTCTCGCGGAAAAGGTGCGTGATGCTGCCGCAATAACGGTGCGCACCGCACCGCTTCCGCAATCTGTTCTTGAGAACGCCCCAAAGCTAAAAGTCATATCAAGGCATGGTGTAGGCTACGACAACTTGCCGGTCGACTATTGCACAAGCAGGAAGATCGCCGTGACCGTTGTCGGCGATGCCAACTCAACAGCAGTGGCCGAACATGCGATGTTTCTGATTTTGGCGTCCGCCAAGTTGGCGATAAAGATGGATGCCGCTGTCCGGGAAGGCGATTTTTCAGCGCGTCTCCGGAATTTCGGCCTGGAATTGAACGGCAGAACCCTGCTGATCGTTGGCTGCGGGCGGATCGGACGAAAGCTGTCGCCTCGAGCATGCGCATTCGGAATGAAGGTTGTGTTTTACGATCCATACATAGATCAAGTCAGGGTGCCCGACGCCGAGTTCGTGCCTAGTCTAGAGGACGGGCTGAAGTGCGCCGATGTTGTCAGCCTTCATGTGCCACTGACCCCGCAAACCCAAAACATGCTCAGCGCAAGGGAGCTCGACATTCTCCCGCCCAATGCAATTGTCGTTAACGCGGGCCGCGGCGGCCTGATCGACGAGGGAGCCCTGCTTGAGCGGATCAAGTCAGGAAAGATTCATGGTGCAGGCCTTGACACATTCGCGCAGGAGCCGCTCCCGCAGGACTCGCCCCTGACGGAAGAGAGGCGGGTCGTGATTAGCCCTCATTCCGCATCACTCACCAAGGAAACATTGCAAGCCATGGGAGATATCACCGTGCACAATGCCTTGGATGGAATCTTCGGCAGGTTGAATCCCAGCCTGGTCGTAAATCCAGAAGTTCTGGATTAGCCTTTCTGCATTCTTTCCACCGTTCCGGCACAAGCATGAGAGATTGCAAATGGATTATCGGCCGAGCATCCTTTTCCGCTGCAAAAGCCTGTCCATTCAAGGATATATCGATGGCACGAATGTCTGGCTGGACATGGGAGGCCTGATGTAAGCGCCTGATGGCGGTCGAGGCAGCAGTTCTATCGCCGGCGGAGTCAGATCCTCATAGGGGATGAGGCTCAAAAGATGGTGAATGCAGTTCAATCTCGCATGACGCTTGATGTCAGCATTAACAACGTGCCAAGGTGCTTGCTTGATGTCGGTTTTCGCAAACATCAGGTCCTTCGCCTCGGAATAGGCAACCCAGCGCGTGCGAGATTCCAAGTCTATTGGCGAAAGTTTCCAATGCTTGTGGGGCTCGGTGATTCGGCTTTGAAATCGTTTTTCCTGTTCCCGGTCCGAAACGGAAAACCAGTATTTGATGAGAATGATTCCAGACCGCACAATCATGCGTTCAAATTCCGGACATGAGCGCATGAATTCCTCGTACTCCTCGTCGGTGCACAAGCCCATCACGCGCTCAATTCCCGCGCGATTGTACCAACTTCGATCGAACAGCACCATTTCCCCAGCTGACGGCAGGTGTTCGCAATAACGCTGGAAATACCACTGCGAGCGTTCCCGTTCCGTAGGCTTTGGCAGCGCGGCAATTCGACAAATTCTTGGGTTAAGGTGCTGTGTGAAGCACTTTATCACTCCCCCCTTTCCCGCTGCATCTCGACCTTCGAAAATAACGACCACCTTGAGCCCCTTATGCTTAATCCAAGCTTGAAGCTTGACCGCTTCAAGCTGGAGGCGGAACAACTCTCGCCGATATCGCTTCTTTGAAACTCCCTTTGACTGTTCGCTGTCGTTTGCTTGCTTCATCTTCCGCTCCGCAACTGATTGGTGCATCGTTTTGCATGGCATGATTATCTTCAAACTCCAACCCAGTGCAATGAACTCATTGCGCTTTGGGTATTGGCTGTGCAAGTGCAAGCGAATGGTTGGATCTTGGTCAAAACTGCACCTGAGGGTTTTTAACGTTACCGTGTCTTGCACCCTGCCCGATGGAAGCCTGCTCTCGCGCCAGAAGGCACGGCAATTTCAGAGCGATGACACTCATCTTGGGCCATCAGCACTTTCCTCAGTTTTCAAGATCTGCTTCCGACAGACTTGAAAGATACTCTGCAACAGCCTCGCTGTCCTCGTAGGGAGCGTGATTTGAGAACGCCTTGGTCACCAGAAACATGGAGCTCTTCTCGTCAATTGAGCCTGACCACTCGTCGAGCCCGTTGAGTATTTCGCTGACGCTCAATCCGGCAATTCTTGGAACTGGTCTCCCCCCTTTTTTCATCTTGGGGCCGCCGGAAAAGGCCTTGCTTGAACGTTCCGCGAAAAATGCGTTTCTTGGGGTGTGACAACTCCCGCAATGCCCGAGCCCGCTGACAAGATAACTGCCGCGGTTCCATTCCGCGGTCTCGTTCGGGTCAGGCTTCCACTGTTCGCGGTCATGAAACATCCATTTCCAAGCACCAACGCCAATGCGAAGGTTGAAAGGAAAGTTCAATTCATGAGGATTTGCTCGCCTGGCTTCCGCTGGCAGACTGTTCAAGTAGGACTTCAGGTGTAAAAGATCCGCATAGGACACTTTTGCGTAGGATGTGTACGGGAATGAAGGATAGAGGTGCTGGCCATCGGGATTAATCCCGTTAACCATGGCATTCACGAAGTCAGTATCCGACCACGCCCCTATCCCGGTCTCGACATCGGGAGTGATGTTCGGCGGATAAAACGTTCCAAAATCAGTCGCCAAAGGCATCCCGCCCACCAAACTGCCTGCCGACGGGTCGTTCGGAGAACTCGCCGCATGGCAGTCGCTGCAGCCGCCAATGTGAAGCAGCACCTCGCCAACAGCCGGGTCGGGGGAGAAATCTTCGGGCAGCGAGGCTTGAATGTCCAATTCCGTTATTCGCGTCGGGTTCACCAACGCGAAGGAGATCAAAGCGAAGCTTGCAAGACCAAAAAAAACGAGCGACGCGAGTACGGCCCGCAATCGTGCGCTTCGCGTGCCCTTATCGCCAATTTTCATCTACATCGCTCTGCTCAGAATAGCCGACCCCTTGGCGGGCGGGCGCCAAGGTCACGCCTCGTCGACTCGGGTCCACCATCGAATGCCAGACCCGCATGTCATCCGCGGGGCAAGATCAAGGTCAATTGCTTTTTCGATAGATGTCATGACAAGCGTTGCAAGTCTTAGCCAATTGCGGAAACGCCACGTCAAATTCGTTGGGCCGCGCCACCTTCGCCAAGGTATTGGCCGCGGCCACCAAACCGTCAACCTCCGCCTTGAACCCTTCTGGGTCCGAAAAGATGGCGGATCCCGCTCGGCTTCCGACTTCCTCTTCGCTCGCATCTGAGAAAAGGGTCAGAAACTCATTCGCAATGACGGAAATCTCGGAACCAATCTCGTTCACCTTTGCCTGATCGAATGCTTGCCTTCCGCGTGCGATTCCGCCGAGGTAACGCATATGGTTTCCAATGGTTTGCATGATGTCATGCCGTTTCTTGAGGACACCGTGAATTTCCTGATCGTGAGTCTGCGCGCCAGTGGCGACCAGCAAGAGCAGTCCGAATCCCAACGCTAGTCTTCTCATCTGAATTCCTCTCAGTCAGCGTAAACTTAACACGTGCGGATATTGCATGGAACAGGTCGTGGACCTTGACGCTGGCGCACAACAGCGAATCCAGACCGCAAGCACTAGAAAACTCACTTCGCTCGCGCTCGTTCTATCAATTTCCTTACCCATGGGCCAATGGACCGAACAATCACTTGGACGCCTTCTGAATTTGGATGAATTCCGTCGCTCTGCATGTATCTGCGGCGCACTTCCCGCCGGGTACCCAACTCGTAAAGTGGAGCAAAGAACTCCTCGAAGAGAAGGGTGCCGTGCTCTTCGGCCAAATCGCTGTAAATCGCCTCGAATTCACGCTTGTAATCCGGCCCGTAATTCTCAGGCACAGTTTGCCCGACCAAGAGGACGGGGATGTCGCGCTCTCCCGCCCGGTGGAGAATGCCGTCCAAATTCGACCGACTGACTTCAGGTATAATTCCGCGCAACAGGTCATTTCCTCCAAGCACCACAACCAGGGCTTCCACATCCGGTGTAACTGTCCAATTGACTCGGGCCAAACCTCCTGCCGTCGTATCGCCGGAAACGCCTGCGTTGAGCAGCGCAACGTCCTCTCCGCTTTCCAGCAACCACCGCTCCAGTTGTGGAACAAAGCCCTCCTGAGGCTCCAGTCCGTACCCGTGTACGAGGCTGTCGCCTAAAACGGCCACAACGGTTGTCTGACACCATGCAGCACTTGCCCACAGTAAAGTGACAAAGGTCGCAGCAATCAGCTTGAAATGCATTGCGTTCATTCCATATCCAATAGTTAACCCGATTAGCCAGAAGCGATAATGCCACAACCCATACTTTCTCTCCAGCAGGTAAAGCTCACGCTCGAAGGAAACGCTGGTCCCGTAGAGATAATTAAAGGCATTTCGATGGAGGTTTTCAAAGGCGAAACGATCGGACTCACCGGTCCGTCGGGTTCAGGAAAGTCCTCACTCCTCATGTTGCTAGGCGGTCTCGAGCGTGCAACGGCCGGAACGGTGACCGCTCTCGGACAGAATCTCTCTTCAATGAATGAAGATGAACTTGCCAGACTCCGGCGTGACCATATGGGTGTGGTCTTCCAGTCCTTTCATTTGATTCCTACGATGACTGCATTGGAAAACGTGGCGACTCCGCTGGAACTCGCTGGTCAACGAGGCGCATTCAAGAAGGCAGAGGCCGAGCTGGAAGCGGTCGGCTTGGCCGATCGAATAGATCACTACCCTTCGCAATTGTCAGGTGGAGAGCAGCAACGAGTGGCACTGGCACGCGCATCAGCGCCCAAGCCAGACGTGCTCTTGGCGGATGAACCGACGGGAAATCTTGACGCGGCAAACGGGACAGCCATCATCGAGTTGCTGTTCGGCCTTCGAAAACGTCACGGGAGCACCTTGATTTTGGTGACCCACGCGCTCGGCCTTGCCCAAAGCTGCGACAGGCTGATCGAACTTGACGATGGACGCATCGGGTTGGATTGCGCGTAGGCACGACATGAAGTTGCTGGTCGCTGCACGAATAGCACGGAGGGAATTGCGCGGGGGCCTCAAGGGGTTTCGCGTGTTCCTCGCATGCCTGATCTTGGTGTGGCATCGATTGCCGCGATCGGTTCGGTTCGCACGAGCATCGAGCAAGGATTGAGTCGCAAGGGGGCCGCCATTCTTGGCGGAGATGCCGAGGTGACGTTCTCATACCGCTTTGCGGATGCGGTTGAACGCGACTGGATGAATGCAAATTCCGAGCGAACATCAGAGATCATCGACTTCAGGTCCCTCGCTGTGGTTGGCGATGGGCCGGATGCAAAGCGCGCGCTTACCCAGGTCAAGGGCGTCGATTCCGAATACCCGATTTACGGGGAACTCGAATTGGATCCTCCAATCAAGATAGACGACGCGCTGGGACTCCGAGACGGCATTCAAGGAGCAATTTTTCACCCAGACCTCGCCGAGCAGCTTGAGGTCGATATTGGCGACACGTTCATGCTTGGAAACGCAAAGTTCCGCGTTTCCGCAAAGCTACTCGCGGAACCCGACAACATACCAAGCGGTTTCCAGCTTGGTCCACGAACAATCGTTCACACAAATGCACTCGACGATTCCGGCCTGCTCGGACCGGGAACACTTTTTTCATCGCGATACAGGCTGGAGGTCGCCGACTCGGCAAACCTGGATGAATTGCGTTCCGATGCAGAAGGGTTGCTCCAGGACTCCGGGCTTGTCTGGAGGGACAAGCGCAATGCGTCGCCAAGTGTTCAACGATTCGTGGACCGCGTTGGAAGTTTTCTCATTCTTGTCGGCCTCGCGGGATTAGCTGTCGGAGGGGTTGGCATTGCCTCCGCCGTGCGGGCATTCATCGACGGCAAGACGCAAAATATCGCCACCCTTAAAACGTTGGGAGCCGACCGGCAGACAGTGTTTGCAGCCTATCTGATTCAAGTGGGGGGAATGGTATTGATTGGCACCGCGGTCGGAGCAATTGTCGGCTCGCTGATTCCGGTCGCGCTTGCACCGTTTATCGCAGGCCAGCTGCCACTTCCGGCAGACTTCGGAATCCATGCGAAACCGATGCTGGAAGCGGCATTGTACGGAATTCTCGCCGGATTGCTGTTTTCCCTGTGGTCGCTTGCCCGAACTCAAGATATCAGGCCTGGTGCCCTGTTTCGCGATGCGGTCGAAACTGGCTGGAAGCTTCCTGCTCCGGCTTTTATCGGGGCAGTCGCCGTTTTCGCGGCCACGCTTGTCGGGTTATTTGCATGGCTGTCGGGTGTCCCCCGCTTGGCCCTATGGGCTGCGGCGGGAATTGCGGGAGTCTTGGTCGTTCTTTGTCTAGCAGCCATTTTCGTTCGATGGTTTGCTCACTGGCTCTCGCAGAAGCGAACACTGCACGGAAGAACTGCACTTCGTCTCGCGTTCGGGTCCGTCGGCGGTCCGCGAAGCGAAGCGATCCCCGTGGTCCTTTCCCTTGGCCTAGGGCTTTCGGTGCTTGCCACGGTGGGTCAGATTGCCTGGAACATGAACCGCACAATTGCAAGCGATTTTCCATCCGTCGCTCCCGAATATTTCATCGTGGACATTCAAAACGCCCAGATCGACGAGTTTCGCGATCGGGTGGCCGCCAACCCTGGCGTTGCCAAAATCGAGTCAGCGCCAATGCTGAGAGGAGTCATCACCAAGATCAATGGTATGCCAGCTGTCGAGGCAGCCGGCTCCCACTGGGTCCTTCGCGGCGACCGGGGCATAACCTATTCTGAGCTTCCCGCCGAGGGCACGGAATTGACGCGTGGCAAGTGGTGGCCTTCCGACTATTCAGGGCCTCCCCTCGTGAGTTTCGCGGACGAAGAGGGCAGAGAACTTGGGCTGGAATTGGGAGACATGATTACGGTCAACGTGCTAGGCCGCGGCATTGCGGCCAAGATTGCCAGCTTTCGAAAGGTCGACTTCTCGACGGGTGGCCTCGGATTTATCCTTGCAATGAATCCAAGCGCTCTTGCTGGAGCTCCGCACACGCACATCGCAACGGTGTACTCGACCGAAACAGCTGGCAAGGAAGTATTCAAGGACGTGACCTCGGCCTACCCTAACGTGACCGCGATCAGTGTCAGGGAAAGAATCAACTACTTCGCACGCGTCCTTGCGCAATTGGCCGCGGCAGTAACATACGGAGCGGCTGTCACGCTCGTTACCGGATTCATTGTCTTGATCGGTGCCGCTGCAGCCGGTGAGCGGGCGCGCGTCTTCGAGGCGGCCGTACTCAAGACGCTGGGAGCGTCTCGAAGGAGGATTCTGCTCAGTCTCCTGACCAGGTCAGCGATCATGGGTCTCGCTGCAGGAACCGTGGCGATTTTCGCTGGAGGTGTGTCAAGCTGGGCAGTCATGAAATTCGTCATGGAATCAGATTATTCGTTCGAGCCGGTTTCGGCGGTCTCGATTGTGTTCAGCGGGGTTCTAGCGACGCTTTTCGCAGGAATGCTCTTCGCAATGGCACCGCTCAACGCGAGTCCTGCCAGAGTGCTTCGCGCTCGAGAGTAAAATTGCAGCTTGGCTCCTGCGCAAAGCGGTCAGCCGCCGGTTGCGAGAATACCAACTCACCGATTATGGCAGGCGACCACTCTCCCATCAGATCGTCTAGACAGAATCGGGAGTTCTTTGCGGCACCTGTCGCTAGCGATTGGGCAACGAGGATGGAACGCACAGCCTGACGGCGGGTTAACAGGGCTGGGTATTTCGCCAGACAGACGCTTTGGATGGAGCTTGGTTCGTCCGGGCATCGGACGCGGCACCGCCGCGAGAAGCGCCTCAGTGTAGGGATGAACAGGCGAATCGAACAGGTCATCGCGTTTGGCCGATTCAACGATCCGCCCCAGATACATCACAGCGACCCGATCGCAGATATTCTCGACCACTGCCAAGTCATGCGAGATGAACAGCAATGCGACTCCCGTTTCGTCTCGCAGATCCCTCAGCAGATTAATTATTTGAGCCTGTACAGAAACGTCTAGCGCTGACACTGGCTCGTCGCACACGATCATTTCCGGCTGGAGCGCGATCGCTCTGGCAATGCCGATTCGCTGACGCTGACCACCCGAGAATTCGTGGGGATACTTGCGGCGACCCCGCGGGTCCAGTCCGACACGCTGCATCAAGGCCACCACCTTCGCATCGATCTCGCTGGCAGTTTCGTTCGAGTGAATCCGGTATGGTGCGGCGAGAATGTCGGCCACGCGATGACGTGGGTTGAGTGACGAGAACGGATCCTGAAATACAATCTGCATTTTTGTCCGCAGTCGGCGAAGCTCTGTCGCGGACGCTGCGCCGATCTCCTGCCCGAGAAGCCGGATGCTTCCAGATGTCGGCTCGATAAGGCGCAGAACCAGCCGCCCAACTGTCGATTTCCCGCACCCGCTTTCACCGACGAGTCCAAGAGCCTCTCGGCGGTGGAGCACAAGATCCACATGCTCTACAGCCCGCACGCGCTTGCCACCCCCGGAAAGCAGGCTGCCGACCGGAAAATGCTTCGTAAGCCCGTCTGCTTCAACAATCGCGGTACTCATGCAAACGGGACGGGGTTGTGACAAGCCACAAGATGTGCATGGGAGACTTGGCACAACGTCGGGACACTGCTACTGCACACTTTGGCTCTTCGAGCGCATCTTGGCGTAAAGCTGCAACCGGAAGGCAGGTTGTCGAGCTGAGGCACAGAGCCGCTGATCTCGCTCAGTCGTGAATTCCGGTTTCTCCCGAGAATCGGAACGGAATCAAGAAGCCCCTTGGTGTAGGGATGGCGCGGTCCCGAAAAGAGCTTGGAAGTGGCTGCTTCCTCGACCTTTCGCCCGGCATACATGACCATCACCCGATCCGCCGCCTCCGCGATAACGCCGAGATCATGGGTTATGAGAATGACCGCCATTCCTGTGTCTGCCTGGAGATCCTGAATCAGCTCGATGACCTGCGCCTGGATTGTCACATCAAGTGCGGTTGTAGGCTCATCCGCAATCAAGATGGCTGGGTCACATGCCAATGCCGAGGCGATCATGACACGTTGCCTCATCCCGCCGGATAGTTGGTAGGGATATTCGTGCGCCCGTCGAGCAGGATCCGGCACTCTGGCCAGCTTGAGAAGATCAACCGCGCGACGCCATGCCGCGCGAGAGCCCAACCCTAAATGACGTCTGATGACTTCGGCGATCTGATCCCCGACCCGCATCACCGGGTTGAGCGCGGTCATCGGTTCCTGAAAGACCATTCCAATTCGCCGCCCTCGAATGCTTCGGATTCGCTCTGGAGAGATGGCCAGAAGGTCTATGCCTTCGAATGCCGCCGTCCCGCTGACGATCTCAGCTGGCGGATTTGGTTGCAGACCGATTAGCGAAAGCGCAAGCATGCTTTTGCCGCAACCGCTCTCGCCGACAATTCCCAACGTTTCGCCTGCAGCGACTGTCAAGTCCACTTCGTCAACCACAGGAACGATTCCTGATGGCAGATGGAGGACCGTAGTCAGCCTTTCGACATTAAGGAGCGGAGAGGGCAAACTAGGGCTCGATTGCCCGCAGCCCGGTGGCAAAGGCAGATTCAAGCGCGGTTAAAACGGCATCATCATGCCCGAGCGAGATGGCATGGTGCGAAAGCGGATTAGGCAATGCATTCACACGATTCTGGCCGAGGGAGCCGACAAAGGCACGATAGGCTTTTCCATCGGTCCTCGCGGCGGATCGAAAGTCGGAGACTTCCCCATCGCAGAAATACCAATGAAAATGCGATCCTCCGGTTGCGAATTGCGCTTCAACGCCGCTTCTCCGTGCCTCATCTTCAAAATTGGATCTCAATCGATGGCATCGACGCTTCATCTCCCGTTGCACCTGTCCGGTTTCCAGAATTTTGAGCGACGCGACCGCCGCCGCTATCGAGACCGCGTGCCCGTTGAAAGTGCCAACGAAGGTCGGTCCTCTACCCGGTTCAGTCATCCTCATGAGGTCTTCTCTCCCCGCCACAGCCGCGAGGGGATAGCCATTTGCGATCGCCTTTCCGTAAAGGGCGAGGTCCGGCACGATCCCACTCTGCCGGACGGCACCGGCAACATCGACATTGAATCCTGTCAGAAGCTCATCGAACACCAACACAATTCCATGGCGATCCGCGGCAGATCGAAGCGCCTTCAAGTACTCGACTCGGCCAGGAATGAATCCGACATCGATCAACACTGGTTCAAGGAGTATCGCGGCAATTTCGCCGCCAACTTCACCCAGCACGGCCATGGAGGTCTCGATGTCATTAAACGGAAGCACCAGCGTTTCCGCAACTAGATCGGATCTTTGCCCAAGAAATTGCGGTTGCGGTTCTATCTGCGACACGGAACCTGCTTTGGCGGGATCAAACCAGACGCTTACGAAAACTTCGTCAGACCAACCGTGATAGCTGCCTTCGACCTTGGCGACCCGGGTGCGCCCGGTCGCATGCCTCGCGATGTGCAACGCGTGCTGCACGGCTTCCGTGCCAGTGTTGGTAAATCGAACCAGTTCAGGCCAGCCCGCTGCACGAATGAGCGTCTCCGCCGCTTCAACCATCAGGGATGACTCGACGCCGCAGGTCAGTCCCGCCTCGACGGCCCTCGCAACAGCTTCATCGACGGCTTCATGGCCATGGCCAAGCAGTACGGCTCCATTGCCCATCACGATGTCAAGGTGTCGATTGCCATCAACGTCCCAGACCCACGCTCCCTTCGCCTTCTCGAAGTAAAGTGGATGTGGCTCACGGGATCTGGTGTTGGTGCTGACGCCGGAGGGAACAATCCGCATGGCACGCTCGAAGATTGCTTTGGAGCGAGAATAAGCGCTCATTGACAATTTTCCGCAGTATCCATGTCGCCGACCATGTATCCGTAGTCTCCCGGCTCCACGAGGTTTCGGTTGAGGTGTGAAAGGATCATCAGCCCCTTTCGCACGGGCGAATGGATCATCTCGAGGGTCTCAAACGTGTAGGGACTCACAACCTTGCCAAGAACTGCACCCTCGCCGACAAGTTCACCAAGAGGAGGCGCCTCGGTCTCGAGCCATCCACCATGACTCGGCCGTACAATCTGGATGCCATTTACAACGGTCTGGGGCGGCGGCGGCTTCGCTTCACCCTCGATCACGCCAGCAGCGCGAAGAATGTTCAACGTGCCGTCCACTCCACGCGCGACGTACGGCTTCTGCGCGACGACCCCTCCCCCCAACTCTACAACGATCGAAGAAATGCCGCGCTTGTCCACTGTCACGCTTTTGGTGGTTCCGCTGTAGGTTGTGCCTCCGACACCTTCTTTCGGACGGTAAAGAACACGCGAGCCGAAAGCCCGTGAAAGCCGCTCGTCGTTCATGATGTATACATAGTCGACAGTGGGACGGTCCGTGCCCGAGTGCAGGTCAATATGGATGTCTATTTTCTCCAAAAACTCCCTGGTGACCGCGGCAGCGAGATGGTCCGAATACCATCCAGATGTCGAGCCGGGAAATTGCCGATTCAGATTCAGCTCGTCAATCGGGGTGAAACGTTTGTTCATCGCAAATGCGCGCGGATTGGCAACCGGCAACAGGATGATGCGACCCGATATTCGAGCGTCTGCAAGATGCGGCCAAAGCTGACGGATGATCTGGCTTCCCGCGTTCTCATTTCCATGGATCGAGCCGGAGATGCCGACAGTGGGTCCGGCAGCGTCCCCTGCGAGTTCGTGGATCGTCAGCACCGCATCGGTGCCGTCTGCCATAGTCGTGAACTTCGGACGATGGATTGTGTGACGTGTCAAGTTAGCACTCCTATGTTCGCGGTGTACGCTTGGTTTTTCGAGCGACGCCGCGCGGATCAAGATAGTCGCGCAACCCGTCGCCAAACAAGTTGAAACCGAGCACGGAAATCATGATCGCCAAACCGGCCACGGTCGAGAGCCACGGCGCGACGCGCAGGTATCGCGTGCCGTACGCAAGCGTCCAACCCCACGTCGGGGTCGGCGGCTGGACGCCGAAGCCAAGAAAGCTCAACCCCGATTCGGCAATGATCGCGGTGCCAAGTCCGAGTGTCGCAAGCACGATGACCGGCCCCACAACATTTGGCAGAATCTCCTTGAAGAGAATTCTCGTGTTCGACGCTCCAAGGGCAACCGCCGAGGCAACGTAATCCGCTTCGCGCTGAGCCAACGTCACCGACCTTACAACCCTTGCATACTCTGTCCAAAACACGGCTGCCAGAGAAAGTGTCAGGTTGAGGACACCAGGACCAAGAGCCGCGACTATCGCCAGCGCAAGAACGATGGGCGGAAAGCCGAGGAAGATATCGACGATTCGCATCACGACGAGATCCAGCCAACCGCCAAAATAGCCGCTGATGAGGCCAACGGTCGCCCCCACAACGACGGCAATTGCAACTGAGAAGATTGCGATGACCATTGAAACGCGAGCCCCGACGGCCATTCTGGTCCAAAGATCCCGGCCGAAATTGTCGGTGCCAAGCCAATGGGTCGACGAAGGCAGTTTCAAGCGATTGCCCATGTCCATTTGCTCGACCTCGTAACCGGACACGATCGGTCCGAGGACAACAAACAACAAGATCGAGACAACAATCGCGCCGCCAATGGCTAGCGAAAGATTTTCCCGCAGGAGTCGCATGCGTCACTCGAGCCGAATTCTGGGGTCAATGACTGCGTAGAGCAAGTCCACCAGCAGGTTTACGAACGCGAAAGCCACCGCGAACGTTAAAACAACGCCTTGAATCAAGGGAATGTCACGCTGCGAGATCGCGGACACGACAAGCTGTCCAAGCCCCGGCCACCCAAAAATGCTCTCGGTCAGCACAGCGCCACCAAGGAGTGCGCCAAATCGAAGGCCGATCACGCTCACGACAGGAAGCAGGGCGTTCCGCAAACTGTGGACGAGAACTACGCGGGCCGGCGTTAAGCCCTTGGCGTTGGCCGTTCGGATGAAATCCTGCCCTAGGGTCTCGAGCATCGAGCTCCGAACAAGACGTGAAATCACGGCCGCGTTCGTCAGGCCTAGCGTCAGTGCTGGCATGGCAATGTGCCTGAGGGCCTCACCCAAAGCGGCAGGCCGTCCGACGAGCGCTTGCCCGAGGGCCTGCAGAAGCGGCGGCCCGCGACCGATGGAAGGCAGTAGATCGAACTGGACCGCAAGCAAGTACATCAACAATATGCCAAACCAGAATACTGGCATGGAGACGCCAAGCTGTGCAAACAGCATGCAAAGCGCGTCCACGAATGTTCCGCGCTTGACAGCTGCGAAAACACCCAGCGCCACCCCAAGAACTATCGATATCAGGAGCGCGGCAACCGCAACCTCGAGGGTTGGGCCAATGCGCTGGGCGATCGCGTCTGCTACCGGCTGGTTTTGGAAATAGGAATCTCCCATCTCCCCCTGGAGCAGATCGACGTAGTAGGCACCCAGTCGGACCCACCACGGCCGGTCCAAGCCAAGCGCTCGCCGCACATCGCGGATAGCCTCCTCGGTCGCCTCTTCACCAAGGAGAACTGCTGCCGGGTCACCCGGCAGCAACTGCATGATTCCGAACGTCACGGCCACGATCCCAATTACCATCGGGACGAACAATGCCAGTCTTCGGAGAAAATAGGCGATCATTGGCTTTGACGCCGGCGCCGACCTCCGGTCGGCGCCGGGGAAGCTAGACGGTCATTTGCCGATGGCAGTTCGCATCATCCCACGAGCGTCCGGCGCAAGCGATACCGCATCGGTGAAGAATACCTGATAGCCTTGATAGGCAATCACGTAATAAGGCAGTTCATCGGCAATGATTTTCGCCGCTGATCTGTAGGCATCCGCGCGAGCGTCGACGTCGATCGACTTGCGGCCCGTTTCGAGCAATTCATCCACATCCGCGTTGCTGTAGCCGCCCCAGTTGAGTGTGCCAGTGGAATGGAACTGAGCATACATGAGGCGGTCCGGATCAACTATGTTCAACCACCCAAGAAGAGCGATCTGGTGCTCTCCTCCTCGCACGCCTGCCGAGAACGCCGGCCAGTCCGAGATGCTTATCGAAGCATCGACGCCATTTTGAAGCATTATGGCCTGGATGTATTCCAGCGCCTGAATGCGATTTGGGTCCTCGCTGTGTGTCGACAACTCAAGACTCAGATTCGTATCGTCCTTGTCAAGGAATCCATCCCCATTTGAATCCGTCCAACCGGCTGCGGCAAACGCTGCCTTGGCGGCTTCTGGATCGAATGCCGGCTGAGTTATTGACGCATCGTAAGCCCAAGATGAAGGCAGCAAGATAGAAGTGGCGATCTGATCCACTCCTTCGTAGATCCGGTTGACAATTGTCGCTTGATCCACAAGCATCGAGAGTGCCTTGCGCAGTCCGGCATCGCTTAGCAACGGGTCCAAGACATTGATGTTGAGATAGGTGATCCCGAGGCCGCCCATGATCTCGTTTCGAAAACGGCTGTCTTCGGCAAGCCGACCGATGTCCTGCGGAGAGAGCGGCGATTGAATGATATCGAGATCTCCCGCCTCGAACGCCTGCGCACGAGCTGTGTTGTCGCCTACCACAACGAACTCGAATCCGTCCACCGCAGGAGCACCACTCCAATGCTCAGCGAATGGCTCAAGCACAATCTTCGTGCCACGTTCCCAGTTCGCCAGCTTGAGCGGACCTGTCCCGACAGGAGCGGACGAGAGGTCGCCGCCGCCTTCAACATAATCCTTCGGAACGATTCCCATGTCCAAGTAGCTCAGCAACGGCGCATAAGGCTCCTTGAGCGTGATCTTGACTGTCCTTTCATCGACTGCCTCGATAGTCTCGATTGGCGTGAAGAGCGACCTGAAGCGCGCTTTGAGTTCGGGATCAAGGATTGTCTCGAACGTGAATACGACATCGCTGGCACTCAAATGCGTGCCGTCATGAAATTTGACCCCCTCGCGCAGCGTAAAGATCCAAACCGTCGGTTCCGGGTTTGTCCAGCTTTCGGCAAGATCCGGTCTGGGTTGGAGGTTGGCATCAAGCTGCACCAGCCCGTCATACAAAAGGTTGTTTACGCGGTAGGCAGTTGTATCCCGCATTACGCGTGGATCCATTGTGCCAGCGTCCACATCGGCACCCAGCTTAACCGGGGCGCCTCCAGCAGAGATCGCAACAAACGCGGCTGCAACCACAGCCGCGCAGGAAAACAACCGGATATTCATCACAAATTCCTCCCTAGTCAGTTATAGTGGAACACTTGAACCGCTACCACGTACCGCGAGAATTTGGAACTGGGAAACCATCCTGATTTTTTCCCGGTGCAGGCGAGCGCACGTTCAAGCCTAAGCAAGCGAAGTCGATGGACGGTGTCCATCGACTTCGCTTGGCGATTCCAAGTTTGCAGTGGAGCAAAAAATGCAGTGCGCATAGGATGTAACGGTTTGCGATAACACTACGCACGGAAATCCAGACACCTGATATTAACCGGCCTTCAGCGTTAAGCCAAGCAATCTCAACTCAAAATACAGCGAGGACCGTGCAGTGAACGGCCGCATTTGCACGGGTCATCTGTCAACCCAATAACTGCGCGCGAACCAATGCTCCTCGATATTCAAGCCTTCGCCAATCCAATCAACCACAGCAAAAAGTCCTTGCCCAAAAAGCGGCGTGAGAACGCCATGCCAAACATTGCGATGAAAATTCACGCCCTGCCCCGGGGCGCTGATGAACGACCTGGGAAGGCCGGGAACGCCATTTTCGTCTGGCGCAACTGTCACGAGAAACGGTTTCATCTCCATCGGGAAGAAGGCCTGAGATCCCTTGGGATGCCGCTCTACCATCTCAAGTTCATATGGCAATGATCTTGGACGTGCCTTGAACATGTTGGCCCCCGCCCGTCCAGAGGGATCGAAATCGAATCTGATCAAGTCGTGGTGCCGCTCACACAATCCCCGGTTGATCAAAACTGGTGTCGAACCGGTCTGGATTACATCGCCGAACTCGAGAAATGCACGCGCAGAGAGAGGCAGTGCCTTGATACGCTTGCCTTGATCTCTCGGCATTCACTGCCTCACCCGGACCCTGTGGGTGCTGGCTCTCGCCTTCCGAGATCGACGTGGCGGTTCATGTCCTTGTAAAGAAGATAGCGGAATTGCGCCGGGCCGCCCGCGTAACAGGCCTGCGGGCAAAAAGCCCTGAGCCACATGTAGTCGCCAGCCTCAACTTCCACCCAATCATTGTTGAGGCGGTAGACTGCCTTCCCTTCCAGCACGTACAGCCCATGTTCCATAACGTGGGTTTCCGTAAACGGGATCACAGCTCCAGGCTGGAAGGTCACAATGTTCACGCCCATGTCGTGGCGCAGGTCAGTTGGATCGATAAAGCGAGTCGTCGTCCAAGCCGAATTTGTTCCAAGCATCGGGTCCGGGACCAGATCGCGCTCGTTTCCCGAAAACGCCTCGGGCAGACCTAGACCGGGAACGGACTCGAAACGCTTCCTTATCCAGTGGAAGCGGGCAATTTCGGGTCCGAGACTGCGAAGTGCCCAGGCACAACTGGCTGGAACGTAGGCGAACCCACCAGGCCTGAGCACATGCTCCTGCCCTTCCATTGCTACAAGTATAGCCCCATGGGTCACAAACAGCATGGATTCCGCCTGCGGGTCTGCATCGGGCTTTTCGCTCCCTCCGCCAAGTTCCACTTCCATGATGTACTGAGAAAACGTCTCCGCAAAGCCAGTCATCGGCCGAGCGACAATCCAAAGCCGGGTTTTTTCCCAGTGCGGCAGGTAACTGGAAACTATGTCGCGCATCGTGCCTTTCGGCATGAATGCGTAAGACTCGGTGAACACGGCGCGGTCCGTAAGGAGTGCCGTTTGATCAGGCAAACCTCCGGGAGGATGAGCGTAAAATCTTGATGACATCTTTTCCTTTCTTACCTGAACGCGTCATTCAGCCGATGCAGGGCGATTCGCTCGACCTGTCTGCACGCTTCGGCAAACTCTTCGTCGAACGAGTTATCGAGACGCGCCTGGAAGCTTGAGAGGATGTCAGACTTGTCATGGTCCCGTACGGCGACGATGAACGGAAACCCGAATTTTTTGGCATAGCGCCCGTTCAGACTCTCGAAACTTTCTCTCTCCCGATTCGATAGCGCATCGAGACCCGCCGAGGCCTGCTCAGTAGCGGAATCCGGCGTCAGCTGCCTTGCTTGAGCCAATTTTCCAGCAAGATTGGGATGAGCCCTTAGCACACCCATCATTTCCTCTCGTGCCGATGAGCGAAAGACTCGGCACAGTGCACTGTGAATGCCCTGAGCGCAGTCGTGAGCCGGGCCGAGTTCGAGCAAGAACGCCCGCTCCGCAATCCATTCCGAATGCTCGAACACTTTACCGAATTGCCGCACGAATTCCTCTCGTCCCATTGCGGACGGCCTGATAGACTCAGACTGCACTGGGTGATGCCTCGCCCAGTGCTTGGCAATGTCCAATCGTCGTGCAAACCAGACGCCTTCGTGCAATTGCGCATATTCGATAAACCGCCGGAGCGCCTGCGCCCTTCCCGCCCTTCCCGCCAATCGGCAGTGCAGCCCGATCGAGAGCATTTTCGGCATGCCTTGTGATCCTTCGGAATACAGGACATCGAACGAATCCTTGAGATATGACAGAAATTGATCGCCTGAATTGAACCCCTGCGGGGTTGCGAACTTCATATCGTTTGCATCCAAAGTGTATGGCACAATTAGCTGATCGATGCCGCCCGCACGAACCCAGTATGGAAGTTCATCCGCATAAGAGTCCGAGGCGTATTCGAAGCCACCCTCCTCGGCGACTAGGTCCAGCGTGTTCATCGAGCACCGTCCAGTGTACCATCCAAGCGGCCGGGCGCCCGTTACCTCGGTGTGGAGGTGGACCGCCTCTTGCATGTACTGTCGCTCAGTTTCAATCTCGAAATCCTTGTATTCGATCCATTTCAACCCGTGGCTGGCGATTTCCCAATTGGACTCAATCATTGCCGCGGTCTGTTCGGGCGAGCGCGCCAGCGCGCTGGCGACACCAAAAACGGTAACCGGAATGCCGAACTCATCGAATATACGCCTCAAGCGCCAGAAACCGACCCTGGCACCGTACTCGTAAATTGACTCCATGTTCCAGTGCCGTTGGCCACCCCATGGCTGGACGCTGACAATCTCGGACAGGAAAGCCTCGGACGCAGCATCTTGGTGGACAATGCAGCTTTCTCCGCCCTCTTCATAGTTGACCACGAACTGAACAGCGATGTTGGCACCGCCCGGCCAAGCCGGGTCGAGGGATTCGTGGCCATGCCCCCGCATGTCCCTAGGATATCTTGGCACGTTCAAGTCGGGTCTTGCATCAGCAGAATTCATTTTTTTCTCAGGAATTGAAACGAAATGGACAGGATTCAAGATCGTCGAACAAATTTAACGGCAAGCGACAAGGATTTCAAAGTGATCATCGCGCAGGAGTCCTGCCGCCCAAGGGCATCGGCAACCTGCTGCAAGGCGAAGCGGCAGGATAGTGGATTCGTCCGGCCCCGGCGGTATACCATTTCACCGAGTTATCAGAATTCCGCCATCGAGAATACAAGCAGGCACGCGCAACGCTGACCGAGGGGATAGGCGGTTGCTGGTGACTGCTCGTTGCGATGGTAAAGCCAGACTGTTAAAGTAATTTTCCTGAATCGAGTGCCTTTGATCACACGCATTTCCGGTTCTGCGAGGCACTTGCTCGAATCCGCCATCGAGGTGACAGAATGGCCAAACTATCTCTCTCACACCAAATAAAGACCGTGCCGGGCGCACTGGATATTGACACCCTTCAGTTGCCAGGCAACCTGCTTTTGCCTGCCGAGAAAATTTTCGATTTGAAGGGCGTGTCAGAGACCATCGAACAAGCGATCGAATCCGACCCAACGTCTTCAGAAGTGCGCCTGGCCGCCATTCAGGAATTGAAGGTTCGGCGCAGCTGGGGAATGAAGGCAATAGACGATGAGATCGGCAAGGAATTCTCTCAAGATCCTTTCGCGGCACTCAAGGCCGTTCGTTCGTACGCATTTCTGACAGACTGCATAGTGCACACCGTGCTCTCGATGGCGAGCAGAACGCTGAATCCGAGCAGTGCCGATGCCGAACCCATGGCTGTTGCCGCAGTTGGTGGATACGGGCGAGCCGAGATGGCACCCTATTCTGACGTGGACCTCCTGTTTCTGGTCAAGAAGGAAATCACGCCTTGGGTGAAGGGAGTCATCGAGACCGCTCTATACATGATGTGGGACCTGAACTTCAAAGTCGGGCACTCATGCAGATCGGCACGTGACTGCGTCAGGCTCGGACGCGAGGACTACACGATTCGAACGTCACTGCTTGAACACCGCCACGTATTCGGAGACTCAAGCCTTTCAATTGATTTGCGGAAACGTCTCTGGAACGAGTTGTTCAAGGGAACGGGAACCGACTTCGTCGAGGCGAAACTCGCGGAACGGGAGGAAAGGAACCAGCGTCAGAGTGGGAACCGCTATGCGCTCGAGCCGAATGTGAAGGAAGGCAAAGGGGGGCTGCGCGATCTCCAAACCCTGTTCTGGATCGTCAAGTATCTCCACAATGTGGAAGACCCCAAGGATTTGGTCAAGTTGGGAATGTTCAGAGTCGAAGAATTCGAAAAGTTCCTCAGCGCGGAGGCGTTCCTGTGGGGTGTTCGATGCCAGTTGCATCTAATTGCCGGGCGGGCTCAAGACAAATTGCATTTCGATGTCCAAGCCCAAGTCGCAGAGCGTTTGGGATACTCGAGCAATTACGGCCGGTCAGCCGTTGAACACTTCATGCAGGACTATTTCCGCTTTGCGACGGACGTTGGCGAGCTGACGCGGATTTTCCTGACCAAACTCGAGGCTCAGCATGTCAAGCGCGAACCCATGGTCGTGGGCTTTCTGCGCAGCACAGGCTTCAAGTTCGGGCGGGAACGAACAAGTCCTGGATACAAGACGGTTCACGGGCGGTTGGCCATTGAGGACGAGAACGAGTTCCTGCTCGATCCTCTCAACATGCTCCGTCTATTCGAGGAGGCCTTGAAGTCCGGACTATTGATCCATCCAGATGCAATGCGTCTAGTCTCGGCAAACCTTCACCTGATCAACAAAGAGTTTCGGGAAAAAGTCGATGCCAACGGCATTTTTCTGGATCTTCTTCTCAAGCACGGAAACCCGGAACGAGCCTTGCGGCGAATGAACGAGACCGGCGTTCTCGGCATGTTCATTCCAGAATTCCGAGACATCGTGGCCTTGATGCAACCTGGCGGTTACCATCGCTACACAGTGGATGAGCACACGATTCAATGCATTTCTCAACTCGCACAGATCGAGCGCAGAGAGCTCAAGGAGGACCTTCCGGTGGCCTCCAGAATTCTGGAGCGTGGCGTAAACAGGCGAGTTCTCTATGTCGCCCTTTTGTTGCACGACATTGGCAAGGGCCGCAAGGAGGATCATTCGATCGCAGGAGCGAGGCTGGCAAGGTCGCTAGCACCTCGTCTTGGACTTGATGAAGTCGAGTCTGGCCTAGTTGAGTGGTTGGTCGAAAACCATTTGCTAATGTCCGACACGGCACAGAAGCGGGACCTGTCGGACCCGAAAACGGTCCTGAAATTCGTTCGCCAAGTGGAGAGCCGCGCTCGGCTGAGGCTCCTGACAGTGTTGACAGTTTGCGATATACGGGGCGTAGGTTCGGAAGTTTGGAACAACTGGAAGGCCCAACTGCTCCGGGACCTATACCAGCTGACCCATATGGCACTTTCTGATGGAATGTCAGAAGATGCGGTTCCTCGGGGGGTGGAGGAGGCGAAAGACCGCTTCAGAGAAGCAATGGCCGACTGGGACGAAGAGCGTAGATTCAAGGAAACCGAACGACATTCGGACTCTTATTGGCGGGCACTTTCGACGGAAACCCATCGAACGTTTGCAAAAATGCTGGATAGCATGAACGAGCGGGAGATCAAGACAGATGCGAGGCTGGACCCAGGCCGCGATGCGACCAGGCTCTGCATTGCGACTTCGGACAGGTCAGGATTGTTTTCGCGATTTGCCGGGGCTCTTGCGCTTGCCAACGCCAGCGTCATCGATGCGAAGGCCTTCCTGACAGCGGACGGCTTCGGAGCCGCAATCTTCTGGCTCCAGGATGCAAATGGAAAACCATACGAGAACGCTCGAATCAAGCGACTGGAAAAGCTGGTTGCCTTGACGCTTGAAGGCGACCCAGAAACCGGAAAGAAGATCGAGAAGCGCTTGTGGGAACAGCACTTCTCGGCAGAATCCAAGCGCACGAGAAGTTTCACCGTGCCAACCGAAATCACGTTCGATAACGACGGATCAGACATCTACACCATTGTGGAGGTGGACACCCGAGACCGCGCTGGATTGGTTTACGATCTGGCACGAACCCTGAATGCTGGAGGAATGACCATTGCCGCTGCAGTTGTGGCGACATACGGCGTTCAGGCTGTCGACGTGTTCTACGTCAAGGATTCCGCCGGGATGAAGCTGATTTCAGAATCAAAGCTTAAGGCTTTGAAGAAAAAGCTCCTGACAGCCATCCACGAACCAGAAATCATTTGACGTGAGGAAGGTCGCGTTGCCGTCAAGCTGCCGAAAGCCGCCGCCGAGCGGGAAAGGCGAAGGGCGGTTGCCGACCCGTCGGAAATTCCTGTTGCAGGGCAGGACGAATCATGAGAGCGGACGCATTTCGTCAGAACTGCTTATGCACTTGGTTCCGGTTTGATCAAGATGCGGCAGGGGTGAGGTTTGGCGCCGATTGAAGCGAAAGACGAGCTCGCCGAGACAGGTCTGGAGGCACTTGGCGCGCAGCCCGTGGCAGCCGCCCCGAGCCCAGCCCTTGAGGTTGCAGAGCGCGGTATGGATCCAGACGAGAATCTCATGGGCGGGCCTGCCGCCGACGACATGGGGCTGGTGGCGGTCCCGAGGCGCCGCGCTGCGGCAGGCTGGCCTCGTCGGTCTCGACCAGACCGGACAGCGGGTTGCGCTCGGGGGTGACCACGGCACGGCGAAGCTTGGCGGCGAGCATCCAGGCGTTGCGGCAGTTTCCGACCCCGAGCCGCTTCTGCAACTGCAGGGCGGAGATGCCGTTGCAATGGGTGGCCATCGGACGGCGATGAGCCGCCGGGCGCAGGCGTCGTCGTCGGGGAACCGGCGCTGGAAGATGATGAGGCTGGCGGGAATTTTGGTCATGGGACGGTTCCACGTCAAGAATGTCATGCGAACATTCCATCACCCAACATCCCTGACACAATGCCTTGTGTCGCCGGAACCAAGTGCATAAGCAATTCGTCAGAATGCAATCAGCCATCCCGCAACAACCGCCGCCTTGGTCCATCCCGTTAAGGAACCTCTGAATACAGCCTGATTTTGGGCGTGGCATTGTGCATCCGGGGTGCGACTGGAAGCCCGCATTGCGCCGACGCATCCGAAGGGCGGCCGCAAGGGGCGACAGCCGCATCCGCTGCCGTTGCGCGTACACTGCGTTCAGTTATTCTGCAATCTGAGCGATCCGGCGGACGACGGTCCCGACTTCCACCGCCGGTTGGAGCGCCGCGGACTGGCGCAGCTGCTATTCGGGAGATCGGGGATCCCCCTGGCCGAGCGGGAGGTTCTGCTGAAGGAGGGCAGCATTGTTGACACACCATCGTCTTGGCGCCGTCGTCGACCGGGAACGACAGCAATGCCCGAGATCCGGAGATGACCGGACGAAGAAGGGGAACCAGTGGCATTTCGAAATGAAGCTGCACATCGGCACCGATCCCCGGGGGCTGGTGCACCATCTCTGGAGGGAACGGCCGCCAACGTCGCGACCCGACGCCTTCGGATCTTCTTCTGCACGGCGAGGAGAAACAGGTTTGGGCTGACGCCTGATATCGCGGGATCGGGAAGCGTGCAGAACACGTGCCGCGAGGTTTTGCGGCACATTGCTCATGAATCCCGGCAGACGGCGGCCAAGGTGCGGACGCGGGTGGAGCATCCGTTCCGGATCGCGAGCGGGTGTTCGGCCATGACAAGGTTCGCTATCGAGGGCTGAAGAGGAACTTACAGTGGCTTGCACTGCTTTTGGGCTTCTCGAACCTGATGATTGCCCAACCGCACTTGTCGTCACAGGGGATGAGTGTGTCCGGAATCTGCCGAACCAGCCATGCGGGGGCTGAAACGGTGGCGATTCCGCCCCGAAAACGCTCATTTGGGGACTTCGGGCCGCAAGAAACCGGCCGGTGCAACCGGAAAGGGCAATTTCCGCAGCCAAAACCAAAAACCCAAATCAGAAGTTGCCCCAAGTGTTCTCCCGCCCGCTCCGCATCGTGCGTCAAGAGCCTCACGCAGAAGGGCAATCGCTCCAAAAGACTGGATTCCCAAACAACGGTATTGAACCCTCGGGTCAGGCTCCGCAGACTGCCAGCTTCGCCATCTCTGGCCTCTGTTCGAAGATGCTGCCCCAACGCCGAAGCGCGCATTGATTGCCAATGAAACACGCCAAGCGACGGCACCAACGCCGTTTCTGGCAACAGACGGGTGTTTTTCTGGAAATTCTTGTGCAAATGCGGAAAATCAATACAAATGAAGAGCATAGTCGCGAATCGCCATGCGGCACAAGATCAAGTCAAGCCTCAAGCGAGTTCGTGCAGTTGTTAATTGTTGGAGAGGAATCATGAATCCAAGAAATCTGCGAGGTCTTGCGGCGGGAGTGCTGCTTGGCCTCGGAATGACAGGGTCAGCTTTTGCCGCCGAGTGCATTGCACCGGCAAATCCCGGCGGCGGTTGGGACTTTACCTGCCGAACAATAGGCAAGGTCATGTTTGACATTGGGGCGGTGGACAAACCGATTCAAGTGACAAACATGGCTGGCGGCGGCGGCGGCCTCGCATTTTCACACGTAGTCAATGAGCGGAATGACGATGGGGAATTGATCGTTGCTGCTTCATCAGCCACGGCGACCCGCCTTGCACAAAACGCCTATGGCGGAATGACCGCAGACCAAGTTCAGTTCTTGGGCGCGATAGGGGCTGACCCGGGAATCATTGCGGTGGCTGCGAACTCACCCTACCAAAGCCTCAGTGACCTGATAGATGCCGTGAAGGCCGACCCGTCTTCTGTCACCTTCGCAGGTGGTTCGGCATCTGGGGGGTTTGATCACCTCAAGGTGCTGATGGCACTAGGGCGCACTGGTTTCGATGATGTGACAGCTGTCAAATACATCGGTGTCGATGGGGGCGCTGATGCAATCACACAGACGATAGGCGGCTTCACCCAAGCGATGACCGGTGACATGTCCGAGGTTGTCGGCTTTCTTGCAGCTGGCGATATCCGAGTGATCGCAGTTTTCACGGACGAGCGGGTTCCAGGCTTCGAAGACATTCCAACGGCCAAAGAGCAGGGGATTGACGTTGTTTCCGTCAACTGGCGCGGACTATACGTTCCGAAGGGCATCTCGCAGGCAGACTACGACAAATGGTCAAACGCGCTTGCGCAGGTCGCAGCATCGCAAGAATGGGCAGACGCCATGGTTGCAAATGGACTTGCGCCGTTCACCAAGGTCGGAGCGGATTTCCAAGGTTACGTTGATGGTGTCATCGATGAGATCGAGGTCCTGTCTCGCGAGATTGGCGTAATCCAGTAACAATGGCTAGCGACCGCGTTTTCGGTCTTTGTATAATTGGTGTCGCGCTCGTCTACATAGCGAGCGCGGCGCAAACTCAAGTGGGATTTCTGTCAGACCCTGTCGGAAGTCGGACCGTTCCCTACATTGTTGGCGGGTTATCGATCCTTTGCGCCAGTGCAATATTCCTGCGGCCCGACCCAAACCCGGTCTGGCCGCCGCTTGCTGTCAGCGCACGCATTGGATTGGCATTGGCAGTAATCTATCTTTTCGCCATCACACTGAGGCCGCTTGGGTTTCTCATCCCTGCCGCCGCAGCCTCGGCAACCCTTAGCTACCTGATTGCTCCCCGTCCTTGGCATGCAGTTGCCGCTGGAGCTGGCCTTTCCATCGGCCTGTTCGTGATCTTCAAATACGGACTCGGCTTGGGGCTGGCACCGTTTGGCCGCGCCATAACCGGATAGTTCAGCGTCGGTAATGGATCTATACTCAAATCTTTCGCAAGGGTTTGCCGTTGCTCTGACTTGGTCCACGCTACTGCTGGCAGTGGGTGGCTGTTTCATGGGCACAATTATCGGATCGCTTCCCGGGCTGGGCCCGTCGAACGGGGTAGCCATTTTGATTCCGCTCGCGTTTTCATTTGGTCTGGATGCCACCGAGGCGTTGGTGCTGATGACATCAGTTTATTACGGCGCCATGTACGGTGGAAGAATCTCGTCGATTCTCCTCAACATTCCAGGGGACGAGCCAGCACTCATGACGACACTAGACGGCTATCCGATGGCAAAGCAGGGGCGGGCGGCAGACGCGCTCGTGCTTTCTGGGGTTGCATCTTTCGTCGGGGCGCTTCTGGCAACAATCGGTCTCATGCTGCTGGCCCCTGTATTGGCCCGCGTTGCCTATCTCTTCGGACCCTCTGAGTATTTTGCACTGTACTTGCTCGCCTTTTGCACGCTGGGCGGACTGTCATCCAGCAATCAGGCCAAGGCTGCGCTTGCCGCGCTTATCGGGCTGGGCATCGCAATGATCGGGCTTGACAACCAGACCGGTATACCACGCCTGACGTTCGGTGAACTTCATCTAATGGATGGTGTCGACTTTCTGGTCGCGATTGTCGGACTTTTTGCGGTCTCGGAGATCTTTATATTCATCGAAAGCCACGGGAAAAGTTCGGCGATTGGAGTCAAGCTCGAAAAGATCACGATTCCCGTCAAGGATATCGCCAACAGCTTTCTGACGATGTTAAGGGCTACCGTCATTGGCTTTATCGCCGGCATCCTTCCCGGGGCTGGGGCTTCGCTTGGGAGTTTTCTTGCCTACATGGCGGAGAAAGCAGTGGCCAAGGACAAGGACACCTTCGGCACCGGCAATCCCCGTGGCATTGCAGCGCCAGAAGCCGGAAACAACGCGGCGGCGGGCGGCGCACTCGTTCCCATGCTCACCTTGGGTGTTCCCGGGTCCGGAACAACGGCGGTACTGCTGGCACTGTTGCTGACCCTCAACATTACTCCGGGCCCGCTTCTTTTCGAAGAACGGCCGGAAGTTGTCTGGGGATTGATCGCGGCACTGCTGATCGCGAACTTCGTTCTGCTGATAATGAACGTTCCGCTGGTTCGCCTGTTTGTCAAGATACTATCGGTTCCGCCTTGGATTCTTCTTCCGGGCATTGCCATGGTATCGTTCGGCGGGATCTTTTCCCTTTCCGGAAGTAGTTTTGACCTTGTCCTCATGACAATATTCGGATTTGTCGGGTACATTCTTCGAAAGCTGGAGGTGCCGACAGTACCCATCATCTTGGGCATTCTGCTGGGCAACAACATGGAGGACAATCTCCGCCGAGCAATGATAATATCGGATGGAGATTGGACTTACCTGTTTTCATCCGGAATATCGATTGGTCTCTGGACGGCGGCACTTGCCGGTTTCGTGGCACCATTGTTCCTGAAGAATTTATTGAAAAAGCCACAGCGCACAGAGACCTGACTTGGCAACACGCGTGCTAGTTCCTTCGGGAGTCCTTGGATTGGGATTTGAAGCCGAGGCACTTCGGCGCGGTCTTGCAGCCAAGCCTGACATCATTTGCATCGACGGCGGTTCCACCGACAGCGGTCCATTCTATCTTGGCTCGGGAACTTCGAAATACTCGCGCGCGTCCACAAAATCAGAGTGGCAGGTGCTAATGCAGGCGCGCGCCGAGGCCAACGTACCTCTCGTTGTAGGATCTGCTGGCACCTGTGGAACAGACAGCATGGTAAACTGGATGTTCGAGATCACCTCCGAGATTGCCAAGGAACTTGGCCAGAAGCTGAGTGTCGCGACTGTAAAGTCGTCCCAATCACCTGAACAGGTCGTCAAGGCTTGGCAGGCAGGCAATCTCGATCCGCTGGCGAACGCCCCGGAGCTGACTGAAACTGAAATTGAAGGTTGCAACAACATTGTGGCTCTTGCTGGCGTGGAGCAGATATTGGCCGCGCTGGAGACCGGTGCGGAAATCGTGGTAGCCGGAAGAACTACGGATACAGCTGTGATAGCGGCACTTCCCATCCAGAACGGAGAGCATCCGGGCGCAGCTTGGCATGGAGCCAAAATTGCGGAATGCGGAGCTCTTTGCACGACCCATCCGATGAGCGGTGTAGTGCTTGTCGAATTCGACGACACCGGATTCGCTGTGGAGCCGATGGCCAAGAACGCGCGATGCACGCCACGTTCGGTATCAGCTCACATGCTTTACGAGAACGCAAATCCATTCGTGCTGCCTGAACCAGGCGGATTCCTGGATGTGACAGAGGCCAAGTATATGGAACTAAGCGACCGTTGCGTCCGGGTCACTGGATCTAGTTGGACCAGTTCGGAACAATACACCGTGAAGCTAGAAGGTGCCGGTACTGGAGGATACCGGGCAATGATGATCGCCATCCTGCGGGACCAGCGCTACGTCAAGAACTCCCAAGCTTGGTCGGAACGGCTGGTCGCGTTTCTCAGAAGTGAAATTGCGTCGCGATTGAAATGCTCACCGGATTCATTTGATATTGAGATAAGGCTCGTGGGAGTTAACGCGGCACTCGGCGATCTCGAAACACGGACGGGAACGCCGGCAGAAATTGGGGCAATGTTCTTGGCCTCGGCCGAGACGCAGGCACTGGCAAACGAAATCGCGAAAATCGCGAATCCGTTTCTCCTGCATTTTCCGCTGACGGACAATGAGGAATTGCCTACCTTCGCATTTCCCTTCTCTCCGGCAGAGGTGGAGCTGGGAAGACAGTACGAGTTTTGCATTAACCATACGATGGTCCTAGACAAACCGATGGATGCGTTCAAGCTGGACGTGATACGGGTTTGACATGGCACGTCTCGGGGATGTCGCAGCCAAAGTGAGATCGAAGAACGCGGGACCGTTCACTGTAACGCTTGATGTTTTTTTCAACTCTATCGAGGATTACGAAGAGTATGCTGGACGCCTGTCCTGCGAGAGCCTAGCGGAGTTATACCGCCTGGATCCTGCCGACATTCACAGGTTTGAGTTGCCGGACCTGATGGCAATCAAGTTCAGCATTCCGCGATCAGTTGTTCAGGGTGGCAGACTAGATCGCGACATGCATGGTGCACAGTTGGCCATCCTTTGCGAGGAAGTCGATCTCGAGTGGAAAAATTCTTGCTTTCAAGATTAATTGTAGACGAAACTGCATTCGGTTGAGACATAAAGGGCAGGACGAAACTCTTGCCTGATTAGATAGATTGGCTCAAATTCGTGAAACTCCTGCTTGGTCTGGGCATGACCGAGGCAATGCATGCTCTCGGACAAGGCCGGTCACCAAGTTCGACGAGATGGAACCGCTTGAGACAGCTGTCGAGGCATTTGGGCAGCGGCACCGCGACAGCCGTGCAAAAAAGGTCTTGGTCTGGCTGTGACGGCCCTACCGGGATGTGCAGGGGCCGCGAACTCGATCGCCGACGGGGCCGGTTGATGCTATTGAGGGATGGCCAGCGCCGCCCGCTATCGCATATGGGAAGCGCAGCAATCGTCCACGCCAGTTCATCCCGCCAGTGAGGCGATGTTCTCCGATGTCTCCGACAACCGTGCTGCTTCGATGTCGATCCAATGATCTGAAGCGCTTCCGCTTGGTCAGCAGCACTCGCTGTCAGACCAGGCGCTTGAGCAGGCACTAAAGGTGCGCCCCGACTTCCTGCTGTTCTGCGACAGTTCAGCAGTAGCGTAATCCCGATCGCATGACGGTCTACCGGTTCCGCCAGCTGCTTGTGCGCTTGGTCTTGGGCCTTGAACCTGCTCAAGGCGGTCAACCGGATCGATCCAACTCCGGAAACAGCTCTTGAAACCATAAAACCAGGCAGTCTTTCGAGGTTAGTCCGGGCAATGTTTCGTGCTCGCTGGCACGGCGAAGAATAGATCCCATTGCCACTTCACTCACTGTGTCGGCGTTCCTGCAAGGAAGGCAGGGCAATTGATCCACTCCGCATTCGTTTCCAAAGCAGGCCGAGGACAGTTTTGCAGTTCAGCGGCGAGGCGGTATCATTTGCCACCACTGCAAAATCTTCGATTCCGGCAATTTCGAGAGCAAAGCAATTGAAAGCTCGTTAATCTTCTGCACAGGGCTTGATGGAGTTCGTACCATGCACAATATTCGACTGTTCGAAAGTGAGCAATATCCTCGGTAATTGTGAAAGCCGCGCCGCATAAATCTGTTTTCGACGTAATTTCAAATCCATCGTTTTGTCCTATAGCACTCAGATACTCTTGGTTCTTGGTCTTCCGTCTCGTCATCCGACTTCGCGATTTTCAGTCCCAACGTGCCGAAGACGCCAAGCCTCGAACTTCAATTCTTGCTCGCTCGTCAGGAATAGCCCATGCTTGGTTCTTCTCTGGAGAATGTCGGTAGCATCCCTCGCCCATTCGTTTTCAAATAGCCAACGCGCCTCTCGCTCAAAGAAATGGGAGCCAAAATGCAACCCGAGCGCCGACAATGAATCCGCTCCCTCCAATATTAACCTTGCCTCTGATCCGTAGTTGCGACCATAGTGCTGCGCGAGACGGTCCGGAAGCCAAGGAAATTCCTTCTGAAACTCCGCAAGCCAATTCTCAAAACCACCGTCGCCGATTTCACCGCCCAGAAGCGGCGATGACTGGGTCCAAGGACCGGGCATATTCGGAAAATGCGGCCTTAGCTTTGCCATTACCTCTTCGGCAAGCTTGCGGTATGTCGTAAGCTTGCCTCCAAATACGGATAGAAACGGCGCATTGTTGCCGTCGGCGTCCAGTTCGAGTTGATAGTCTCTTGTAACAGTGGAAGCGGACCTCGTCCCGTCGTCATCGAGCAACGGGCGAACGCCTGAATAGCTCGTGATTACACTTGGCCTTGTCAAATCCACCTCAAAGTATTCGTTGACAATTGAAATTAGATAATCCGTTTCCTCTAGGCTGATTTCCGAGTCTTCCGGGCGTCCATCAAATGGGATGTCTGTCGTACCTATCAATGCTAGATCATCAAAATACGGGTTAACGAAAATTATTCGGCCGTCATCTGCCTGCAGGACGAACCCGAAGTCGCCTTTCCACCACCGCCTTGTAATGATGTGGCTACCCTTCACGAGACGGATGCGTTTCTTGGATATCGCCTCAGCCTGCGCAAGCACTGTCTGCACCCAAGGTCCTGCACAGTTGACGATAGCCCGTGCCCTGACAGTGTCTTGCTGTCCTCGTTCGGGGCGAAGAGTGACTTCCCACAACTCGTGCCTGCGATGGGCTGACAAAACCTCGGTAGATCTAAGGATTTGGGCACCGCGGAGACTTGCGTCCCGAGCGTTTGCAATCACAAGCCTGGAATCATCGACCCAAACATCCCAATACGCAAACCCTCGCGAATACTCCGGTCGCACCGCCTGTCCCTCAACGGAAGTTAGAAGGTCGATCACCTCTGTGGAGGGAATGCGCTTTCGCCCTCCGAGATGGTCATAGACGAACAGCCCCAACCGCATTAGCCACCTGGGGCGATGACGAGAGCTGTGCACAAGTATCAACCGCAGAGGACGCGCAAGGTGAGGCGCAATGTCCAGAATGATTTCACGCTCGATCAACGCCTTTCGAACCAATCCAAATTCGCGATGTTCGAGATACCGCAACCCGCCATGGACATATTTGGTTGATCGAGACGACGTTCCTTCACCAAGGTCGCCTTTCTCGCATAGAATGACCGAGAGTCCCCTGCCCGCGGCGTCGCGCGCGACTCCAGTTCCGTTTATCCCTCCTCCAATGACCAGAAGATCGTATTCTCCAAGTGCCGTCATCTCGTTAGAATCGATCACCATGCGTTGCATCTGCAAATTTCTCAGCCGCTGACTCGAAGAGCTTCGAAACTCAATTCCGGCATCCTGAGGATATAGGACATATCTTGAAATCATGCCAAGCAGGTCGTTCGCTGAGTCAATATGAAAAGGTCTGTCACCTGTTGATGCTGCAAGCCATTTGAGAATGCATCATCAAAAGACGATTGCGAGATGCATCCATCCGGCATGGACCTGGGCACCGGCGGGCTTCGGAAATTATCCTGATGCAATCGAGGAAAGCCGGGTGGATTTCTTCAGGGCAATTGTTGCCAAGCGAATGGCACCGAACAACGCGCTTTGCAAGATAGACGCCCTGATGGACTGGCAGTGTGGTTCGGGGCACCGGGCTGTGGAGGCAGAACCGTCTTCAGGCAATGGCCTTGAACTTGCTCAAGACGGTCAACCGGATCGACCTGCCCCAGCCTGAGGGCCGGAGTCTGTCTCAAACCCGCCAGAGGTGGCGCAACGGGGACTGAAACCGCAAAACAGCCGCAAGCTAGCTTTCGAAACAGTCTTGTCAATTGTTTTGGAGTTTTAACGAAAGTGCCAATTGCCGCCCTATCTCGAGTGCCTGTTCGGGCCTGCCAATGATAGATCCCGAACTGCATCTAGTTCCTTTCTCGCAGAGAATCTCACCGCGAAGCTCCAACTTTCCGTCGACCACGCGGCCAAGCGCACCTATCGGTGTCTGGCAACCGCCCCCGAGATTGCCAACAAAGGACCGTTCGGCTTGAACTTCCAAAAACGATCGGCAATTCCCAATCTTGCGCAGTTGCTTGAGCAATTCCGCATCGCCTTCCCGACTCTCAACGCAGATGGCACCTTGTCCAGCCGCTGGAAGCATTCTGGATAGCGGAATAATGTGAGCGGGAACATCCAAAGCCCCAAGACGCTTGATCCCGGCGGCTGCAAGTACGGTGGCTACTGCCTTGCCGTTTGCAAGTTTCTTCAGCCGAGTGTCCAAGTTGCCTCGAAACCCCACGATTTCGAGATTTGGATTGCAACGCAGCAACTGGGCCCGCCTACGCACGCTTGAGGTTCCTACAATCGCTCCATCCGGGAGATCCTCGATCCGGTGATATCTGAATGAAACAAGTACATCATGAGGATTTTCGCGGGTCAACACGCATTCTATCGTTAGCCCAGGAGGTTGTGTTGTCGGCATATCTTTCAACGAGTGCACCGCTAGATCAATTTCCCGATCGAGAAGCGCTTCCTCGATTTCCCGACAGAACAAGCCTTGGCCACCAATTTCACCAAATGACCGATTTCGATCTCGGTCTCCTTTCGTTTGAATCGTTACAATTTCAAAGCCTGCTGCATCGGCATGCATTGCGCAGGCAAGTCGGGAACGGACTTCTTGTGCTTGTGCCAAGGCTAGTTTCGAGCCTCTTGTCCCAATCCGGACAGGGAACTTGACGGTATTCAGCGTTTTTCCCATGCAGAAATCTCTTTTCAATTCGTTCGCTTGAACAAATCCTTACACAATCCGGCACGTTGTGCCACATTGCTTCAGCGACTCAAGGATTGAATTTTGCATGACCAATTCCAAGCCCATGCTGTGTGCGCTCTCAGGCGTAGCGCTGCCCTCTCCACCGATCTGGCTGATGCGGCAGGCAGGAAGATACCTGCCGGAATACCGTGCGGTTCGCGAGAAGGCCGGAGATTTTCTCTCTTTATGCTATAATCCAGACATGGCTGCTGAGGTCACGCTTCAGCCCATTGCGCGATTCGACTTCGATGCCGCGATACTCTTCGCGGACATCCTCCTGCTCCCGCACGCTCTTGGAACGGAGGTTTGGTTTGCCGAACGAGACGGCCCGCAACTTGAGCCAATCAGACATGTCAATGACATCAAAAACCTCCGTCCCGCAAGCGAGATTCATGACCATCTCGCACCGGTCTATGAAACGCTGCGGATTGTCTCTCGCGAATTGTCGAGTGACAAGGCGTTGATAGGATTTGCAGGGGCACCCTGGACCGTCGCAACATACATGATTGCCGGGAGAGGCGTCCCCGGACAAAAGCCTGCACTGAAGTTCCTTGCCGAACAGGAGGAAACGTTCGTGCGCTTGATCGACATCCTCACCAAATCAACATCAGAATATCTGATCGCGCAAGTCGCTGCCGGAGCCGAAATAGTGAAGATATTCGATAGCTGGGCAGGCTCGCTCACGGGGAGGAATTTCCATCGTTTTGCAGTTGAGCCAGTGAAGCAAATTGTTGGGGCAATAAAGGCGCGGTTTCCGGATATCCCCGTAATCGCCTTTCCTAGGGATGCAGGCAGCCGCTATGCAGGATTTGCCAAGGCCACTGGAGCGGACTGTATCGCCCTAGATCAATCCGCTGATCTGGAATGGAGCGCGAAGCATGTTCAAATTGACGGTTGTGTTCAGGGAAATTTGGATCCCCTCCACCTGAAAATTGGCGGTCCGGAGCTGATTCAGCAAACTAGGCGGATCATCGAGGCATTTTCAGGTGGACCGCACATATTCAACCTTGGGCACGGCGTGCAGCCTGGGTCGGTGACTTCCAATGTGGAACTGCTGGTCAAATCAGTCCGCAACGCCTGAACCAGTGCGACGCTACGGCTTTTCAATTGAGTGAGACCCCGCCCTTTCAGGGCCATTTTGCCACTGGCGGCAAGCTCATAAGGACGGCCGCGGGGTCATGGCCCGTTTCCAAGCCAAACTTCGTCCCCCTGTCATAAACCAAGTTGAACTCGACGTACAGGCCCCTGTGCACGAGCTGGACCTCACGGTCTTGGCTTGTCCAAGACTCGTTTCGCCTGCGCTCCACAATGGGAAAGTATGCCTTCGCGAATGCTCTCCCGACATCCCGAACGAAGGCGAAGTCTGCCTCCCAGTCACCTGAATTCAGGTCGTCAAAGAATATGCCCCCTGCTCCGCGTGGACGATTTCTGTGCCTTATTCGAAAGTATCGGTCAGCCCATTCCTTGAATCGAATATAGTACAGCGGATCATGCGAGTTGCAGTACTGCTTCAATATCCCGTGGAAAAACTTCACGTCTTCTGGAATTTCCAGACACGGGTTCAGGTCAGTGCCACCACCAAACCAATAACCGGCGGCGGTCCAGAACATCCGCGTGTTGAAATGGACTGCTGGAACCCTTGGGCTCTGAAGATGCGCTACGATTGATATTCCTGACGCCCAGAATCTTGGATCCAATTCAAGTCCGGGAATTGACCGTCGTTCCGTGAGAGACTTTCTTTGCCCCGGTTCAAGTTGGCCGTATACCGTTGACGTGTTCACCCCCACCTTCTCGAACACGCGACCGTTGCGCATTACCGACATGAGGCCTCCCCCACCGTCAGACCCATCGCTGGAGGCTCTGCTTGTTTCAGTTTTGACGAATCGACCTGCTGGAAACTGTGCGAAAGGCCCGTTTACTTGGTTTGCTTCAAATTTTTCAAGCTCTCGGCAAATTTCCGATCCAAGTTCTTTGAACCACGCATGTGCGCGAGCCTTCTCCTGCATTAACACTCGGCTCTTTCTCGAATCCAGATCTTTAATGGTCATGAACTACGCCAGATTCTGTTTGATCTTTCGGGCACTAGTTCCCTTGCTGTGGGGAATGTGTCGGCCTAATATGTTCTCCTGCCCGCGAGCGCGGCGGAAATGGTACTGTCGTCCAAGTAATCAAGCTCGCCTCCGACCGGGACGCCACGACCAAGCAAGGTCACCGAGACCCCCAATTCGTCGAGTTGGTCGGCAATATAATGGGCGGTTGTCTGGCCTTCCACGGTCGCGTTCATCGCAAGAATGACCTCGATTGCGCTTTCCGTGCGGACTCGATCGATAAGGATGGGTATCCTGAGGTCGTCTGGCCCCACATCATCGAGCATCGACAGAACGCCCCCGAGAACGTGATACCTTCCGCGAAAACCGCCTGATCTTTCAAGCGCCCAAAGATCACCTACATCCTCAACGACGCAAATCTCGCCTGTTGCCCTGGATTCATTGGCACAGATCGCGCACATGTCCGCCGAGCAAAGATTGTTGCAAATCTTGCAGTTCCGTATCGATTCGGCGACGCGTTGCAGCGCGTCCGCAAGCGGGATTAGCTTTTGCGTGCGTTTCTTAACCAAGTGCAGAACGAGTCGCCGAGAGGACCTCGGCCCCAAGTTGGGCAACTGGGCAAAAAGCTCGATCAGCACCCTGAGATCCTGCGCGTCTTCAGACACTTATAAAGGCAACTCCAAGTTGAGAAGATCCACTTCTCAATAAAGTCGTGCCATACGCTCCACCACTACGCTTTGCGCTTGCGCTCAAGCAGCAGTGACGGCCGAGCAACACCTTAACCAACAGGCACGACATCTTCACCCTCCATGAGCGAGTTCGCGAGAGCGCCACTTTGCACGACGGTTGCTTATTTCGCTCTTGACATCCTCAATTCGGGCCAGAGCCTCCTTGGCTGCCTCCATTACCTTGGCCAAATTCTCCATACCTTTCGATCTTGCGACCATGTCCTTCCTGTAGCTCCTCCCAAGCAGGTCAAATGCGGATGTCTGTTTTCGCTGTGGCCGGGCTTTATTCGCTCAGTCTGGCAATGCATTGTCTCCAATCTCAACTTTCGATCCGGGAAACGCCTTCAAAACGCTTTGAGTGAGTTTGTGTTTCATCAAACTCTCCTGACCGCCTGCGGTCAATTCCTGCGGCATTTCATCCGATTTAGCTTCTTCCTCTTGACTGACGACCCGGACACTCCAAGCCCTCTTCGTAATTTTGGACAGGGACTGACGGAGTTTATCCACGAGATCAGTCGCGTTGCCGCCAAAATTGTCGAAAACAATCTCGTCTGTTCCGAACTGAACAATTTTCATGCGCTCTTCAACATCCGCGGCCAACTGCAATTCGTCATTTTTTTTCAGCATGTCAACGACATCAACCAAATTTCGACACGTTTCATTCACCACCGGCACTGACTCGTTTGAAACAGGTTCAAAACTCGTATCAGATGCCTCAGGCTGAGTGCTCCCACTCGTATCCTGCGCCCGTTCGGCGTGGGACGCCACCCCAGACCCAATTTCGGGCTTCTGAGCCGCGGGCAAGGAATCAAGCCTTCGAATCAACTCTTCAGAAGTTGGGAGATTCGCAACATGCGTTAAGCGGATAACTGCCATTTCCGCGGCTGACATCGCATTGGGAGCGATCGCCAGCCCTTCCAGCGAATTCAGGAGCATTTGCCAAGAACGAGAGAGTGCACGAATAGGAAGCTCCCGTGCCATTTTTTGGCCACGCGTCCGTTCATCGGGACTGATTGCAGGATCTTTCGCAGCATCGGGTTCGATCTTCACGACAGAAAGCCAATGCGCGGCTTCCGCCAAATCTCGCAACGCGGACTGAGGGTCCACTCCATCGCTGTACTGACTTGCGAGCTCCTTGAGCGCGCCAGCGGCATCGCCCTTCATGATCAAATCGAACAAATCCAGAATCCGGCCTCGATCCGCAAGACCGAGCATTTCACGAACTTGGTCAGCCTGTACTTGGCCTTGGCCAAGCGAAATGGCTTGGTCAAGCAAACTCGTCGCATCTCGCGCAGAACCCTCGGCGGCGCGAATGATCAACGACAGTGCCTCTTCTGACACGTCCACTTTTTCTATATTGGCAATCTTGGCTAGGAGTTCGGCCATCTGCGCCGGTTCAATTCGGCGAAGATCGAAGCGCTGGCAACGCGAGAGAACCGTTACCGGTACCATTCGAATTTCGGTGGTCGCGAAGATGAACTTCACATGCGCTGGCGGTTCCTCCAGCGTCTTGAGCAACGCGTTGAAGGCATTCTTGGAGAGCATGTGCACTTCATCAATGATGAATATCCTGTACCGCGAGGAAACCGCACGGTAGGAAACATTCTCAATGATGTCCCGGATGTCATCCACCCCAGTTCGAGAGGCCGCATCCATTTCCACCACGTCTATATGCATGCTGTTGGTGATCGACACGCAATTGTCGCATTCACCGCATGGCTCGGTCGTGGGTTCGCCCTTGCCATCGGGTCCGACGCAATTCAACCCCTTGGCGATGAGCCTTGCTGTGGTCGTCTTTCCCACGCCTCTGACACCGGTGAGGATGAGTGCATGAGCGATTCGATTCGACACGAACGCGTTTTTCAGGATTCGCACAAGCGTATCCTGACCAACAAGTTCGGAAAAGGTTTGTGGCCTGTATTTACGGGCGAGAACTTGATACGAAGATTCAGATTCACTTGACATTTCAAAACCTTACTTGATCCTCGACTGGTTGGTCCAGGATAATGACTTGCCAGGTTGTCTTGCGGGCCAATGCCACCCCTTCAGATTTCACGGCAATCGGCGGAAATCTCTGCTACTTTGCACCTGCGTCAGGGATATTTCAATCATTGCGCAAAGAGGCAGGAACCGTTCGCATGAATATTCAGTTAGATGCGCTCCGCCAACAAGCCTCGAGACTGAGTTATTTGCACCGCACTGGAGACAAGTTAGCCTGTTCAAGGGTTCATCGCCAATTCCCTGATGCCGGCGTCATCCAGCTTTCCGATGCCTTGAATGTCATCGCTCGTGAAAATGGTTTCAGTTCCTGGGCTGTCTTGAGATCATCCCGCAAATACGGGGAAATGAACATTGCTGGAAAACGTGAACGGCTGAAGATTGCCCTGTTTTACGGGCAACACTGGGTTGTTGACCGGCTTCTTCGTTCCGATCCAGCGATTTCAACCGGTGACCTCGGCCTCGAAATCGCCCTCTACGACAAGCGTGCTGTGCAAAAGGCGCTAAAAAAGCGCCCGAAAGCAGCAATTCAACGAATCGGTGTTCGAACGCCCATTCTCCATCTCGCATTTTCCCGCCATATCCATTGCGCGCCCGAAAATGAATCGGACATGCTCGCAATCGCCGATCTGCTACGGGACAACGGCGCAAGCGTGAACGACGGCTTTCCCTCGGAACCAGGGTCCCAGCACATGCTGTCCGCGCTATATGGCGCGGTAGGGCATGCCAACAATGCCCCCCTTGCAAAATGGCTTCTTGAAAACGGAGCAAACCCGAACGACGGCGAATCGCTTTACCATTCAACTGAACACGGTCAGCTGGAAGGAACTAAGCTGTTGCTGGAGCATGGGGCTGTTGTAGAGGGGACAAATGCGCTGCTGCGAGCAATGGATTTCAACGACCACGAACTGGTCCTGCTCTTGCTCAAGAATTGCGAAAATCCAAACAGGATTGAGACTGTACATCCCTCAGGCCAAGCGACACTTTCCGTCCCGGTCATGCATCAAGCTGCCCGGAGACTTTGCGACAGAAGGATGGCCCAAATTCTCCTCGACGCCGGAGCCGACCCGACCGCGGAATACTGCGGCCACTCGTCCTACGCATATGCACGAATCTACGGAAACCGCGAGGTTGCCGAGGAGATTTTGCAACGTGGTATGTCAGATCGACTAGACGAGACAGAGTCGCTTTTGGCTTCTATAGCTGATGACACGGCCCACCCTGCCGCGCGGGTACAATACCGGGACTTGCCCGATGACATTCAAATGATTCTGACGAACCTCTTGCAATATTCTGGCCGGTTAAGTCACTGCCAGCGTCTCGTCGAATCGGGATTCGATTTTGAAAAACCAGATGAAATGGATGTGACGCCGGTACAGATTGCGGGATGGGAAGGATTGCCTGACACGATGAATTGGCTGCTGTCTCTTGGACCCGACTTGGAACATATCAACGGTTTCGGGGGCAATTTGCTCTCGACCATCATTCATGGCTCCGAGAATTGCCCCGAACGAAGTCGGCGCGACCACTTGAAGTGCGCCGAACTCGCACTGCGCGCGGGGGTGCCGCTTTCTCTCCCGGCAATCGACCTGGCTGGTGAGGAAAAAATGGCGGAATTCCTGATCATGTGGGCGGAAGAACATCTGGAGCAAGTGACCTCTTGAGGAATCAGCCAACGGTACGCGCATAGCCAAGGCTTTGCTCTGGTGCTGAGGGTCGAGGAGAATTGAAACTGCCATCTGAAGCATCGCTTTACCTCGCATACGGCTCAAACATGAACCGTTTGCAAATGGGCTATCGCTGTCCAGAGGCAGTTCCTGTCGGGACATGTAAGCTCTTTGGATTCCGGCTCGTTTTTCGAGGATCCGCCGACATCATTCCTTGCTCAAATTCTTTCACCTGCTGCGTGGTCTGGAAACTCACAAAGGAATGTGAGCGAGCACTTGATCGCTACGAAGATTATCCGGTGCTTTACGGGAAGGAGTATATCAACACGATTCACGGAAATTCAATGGCCTACATGATGGTCGCTGGAAAATACGGAATTGACCCGCCGACAATAGACTACTATCGGACCATTGCTCGTGGATACAAGGATTTCAAACTTGATCTGGCACCGCTTAAGGCCGCCCTCAAACACTCCCGACAGTGTGCGAGCAACACCGGATTTCGAACTCGGCATTGCAGGAAGCGGTTCTTCCGTTGATTTCTCGACAATCTAAAGACTAAAGAAAATTCAGGGTGAGGCTGGGATGCGACCCGAACGGTGTTCGTTACGGCTGCTTCCTCTCGGATCTGACCGGGTTGGCGAATCGTTCGCCCGCGCCAGCCTCGAACACGCCAATACTGCCATTCGGGCGGGCTTTCAATAGCGGAAGCAACCGCATGCCGTGTCAACACCGTGATTTTGAGCTTGACCCCCAACGGATTGAATTTTCGCAAAATCAAAAAGGTGGCAAGTGACCAGCGGAGTGCGCACAGAAAAAGCGAGAAGAGAAAAGCGCCCCGCATCACGGGGCGCTCGGTCCTGCATTTTCGTGATAATAGCTAGGAGGCCGCCCACCAGCGCTGGGTAATGCGGGCGCTATCCATCGCCCACACGTTCCCGACTTCGGGGCCGTGTGCCAGCTTGGTCGATGCGGCATCAACATAATTTGCGTACATCGGGCAAATGGTTCCGCCTTCCAACGATATGAGGGACTGCATCTCCGTGTAAATGGCCCGCCGCTTGTCATCATCGAGTTCGGTGCGCCCCTGTATCAGCAATTCCTGGAAGCGCTCATTGTACCAATGGGTGTCATTCCAAGGAACTCCTGTCTCGTAAGCTGTCGAGAACATCCAGTCCTCCGTCGCCCGGCCGCTCCAGAAGCATGCGCACCAAGGCTTCTTCAACCAAACATTGGACCAGTAGCCATCGGCGGGTTCCTGAATCACGTTGATGTTGATCCCAGCTGCCTTGCCGGATGCCTGATAGAGTTCAGCCGCGCTAACGGCGTTGTTGAACGCCGCGTCCGATGCCGAGAGATCGATGTCAAGTGAATCCATTCCGGCTTCCTTCAGGTAGAAATTGGCCTTGTCTGGATCGTACTCGAGTTGCGGAAGGTCGGCGGCGAAATACTGGTTCGCCGGTCCAATTGGGTTGTCGTTGCCGATACGCCCGTGTCCAAGAAGAATCTTGTCAACCATTTCTTGGCGGTTGACTGCATACTTGAGCGCCCTTCTGACGTTAAGGTCGTCCAAAGGCGGGATATTGGTCAGCATCGGGAACGTGTAATGCTGGTTTCCCGTGACTTCGAAGATCTCGACACCCGGATTCGCCTTCAAAAGCGGCTCGATCTTGAAATCCACGCGAGCAACTGCGTCCACTTGGTTCGTTATCAGTGCATTCATGCGTGCAGCAGGATCGTTGATGGCGATCATCTCCACACCGTCAAACCATCCAGCCTGACCATCTTTGTAGTGTCCCTCAGCCCGCGAGCACACGAGCCGGACTCCGGAATCAAAACTGTCCACCTTGTAAAGTCCGGTTCCGATCCCGTCCTGAATCGCTTGCTGGATCATTCCGGCGGGATACATCAGGATATGATAGTCGGACAGGAGGAATGGAAAGTCGGCGTTGCCAGCCATCAGTTCCAACACAATCCGATGGTCATTCACCTTGGTCATGGTCTCGATATTTGCAACAATTGGCTGGGCGGCGGACTTGGCTCCATCCGCAACGTGAAGCTGGAGTGACTCAATGACATCGTCGGCTCCGAACGGCTTGCCGTTGTGAAATGTCACGTCCTTCCGCAAGTCGAAAGTCCAAGTCTTCGCATCCGGTGTTACGTCCCAACTCTCCGCCAACTCGCCAACAAGTTTTCCGGACGCATCCACCTCAGTCAAGGTTTCAAACACCGTGCCCATTGCGGCCACCTGCATGAAAATGTCTGAATGAGTTCTGCCGTCCCAGCTATCGGACGTGTTCGCCCCAGGCATGCCAAGACGCAAAGTGCCGCCCCGGCTTGGAGCCGCACTCGCGGGCAACGTGGAAATCGCTGACGCGGCAGCTGTTGCCGCCCCCGTCATAAGGATGCCACGACGACTTAGATCAGGTATCATAACAGTTTCTCCTCTTTGTTAAAGATTGTCGCATCCTGTTGATGCTTCCTATCACGGCGACCAAATCGGTCCTACGCCAATGCGGCCACTGCCTCCCCGACATTATCAACGCCCCTTTCACTTAACAAGCTGTCTAGCCAGCCCGGATCCATTTCCGGAACCGAGCTCAGCAGCAAGTCGGTGTAGGGATGGTGGGGAGGTGTGAACATTTCATCCTTGGGGCCGGCTTCGACAACCTTGCCTTCTTTCATCACGACAACCTCGTCGGCAATCGACCGAACCGTTGCCAAGTCGTGGGTAATGAACATGTACGCAAGATCCAGCGTATCCTGAAGATTGGCAAGAAGTTTGAGGATTCCCTCCGCAACAAGCTGGTCCAGCGCCGAAGTGACCTCGTCGCAAATCACGAACTTCGGTTCCGCTGCCAGTGCTCGCGCAATTCCAATTCTCTGCTTCTGTCCGCCTGACAGCTCGGAAGGGAGCCGATCAATGTATTGGGCTGGGTCCATCTCGATCTGTTCCAGCAGCTGCTCGATCCTCTTGCGTTTTTGAGTGCCCGTAAGGCCGAGGTAGAACTCAACCGGCCGACCGATTATCTCCGATATGCGCTTCCGTGGATTAAGTGCCGTATCGGCCATCTGATAGATCATCTGGGCCTGCCGCAGTTGGTCCTTGGTGCGTCTCCGATAGTCGGCCGGCAGTTGCGCACCGTCAAATTCAATCGAACCGCCAATTGGAGGAAGCAGGCCGGTTATGCATCGTGCGGCAGTCGATTTCCCAGAGCCAGATTCTCCCACCACGGCGACCGTTCGCCCAGCATGGATGTCAAAACTGACGTCGTGAAGAACGGAAACCTTTCCATAAGCGGCAGTTATGCTCTTCACCGACACAACGGGAACTTCTGCGGTTGCTGGCGACTTTTGTTCGCGCTTGAAGCTGCGAACCGCCCAAAGTGACTTCGTGTACTCCTCTTTTGGATTGGAGAGCATGGTTTGGGTATCCGCCTCCTCGACCTGATCGCCCTTCAGGAGTACCTTGATGCTGTCCGCCATCTGGGCCACAACCGCCAAGTCGTGAGTTATGTAGATCGCCGCCGTGTCAAATTGCTCGACGATGTCTCGAATCGCGGCCAGCACTTCAATCTGGGTTGTGACATCGAGAGCAGTCGTGGGTTCATCAAATATGATCAGGTCAGGGCGGCATGACATGGCCATGGCGGTCATCGCCCTCTGCAGTTGGCCGCCTGAAACCTGATGGGGATAGCGGAATCCAATTTCATCGGGGTTCGGCAACCGCAAGCGCCTGTAGAGATCTATGGCGTCCTTTTCGGAGTCCGATGCAGACATGACCCTGTGCTGGGCTGGTGCCTCGGTGTGCTGAGAGATTATCTTGTGCGCCGGATTGAAGCTGGCGGCCGCCGATTGCGCAACATAAGCGATACGCTTCCCCAGCAACCCGCGCTTCGTGGCCGCATCCGCCTTCACCAGATCTACCCCATCGAACTCCACCGAGCCCCCGGAAATGCGGCAACCGTCCCTTGTGAAGCCCATCGCGGCCAGTCCGATTGTTGACTTGCCTGCGCCGGATTCGCCGATAAGGCCAAGAACCTCGCCCGGTTCAAGATCCAAATCAATTCCGTTGACGATCTGTATCCATGTTTCGTCGGTGCGACCTTCGATCTTCAAGCCGCGAATCTTGACAAGCTGGTTCGATCTGGTCATCGCTTAATCTTTCAACCCTGAGGTTTTGTGCAGCATCCAATCCACCACAAAGTTCACGGCCACGGTGAGCAACGCGATGGCGCCAGCTGCCAACAGCGGAAGAGCGGCGGTCAACGGGCTGAACGCGGCGAAGTTAATGAATTGCGATAGGTCGCGCACCATGGTCCCCCAGTCCGCAAGCGGTGGCTGGATGCCAATTCCAAGAAACGACAGCGCTGCGATCGTAAGGAATACAAAACAGAAGCGCAATCCGAACTCGGCAAGCAGCGGTGCCGTGGCGTTCGGGAGTATCTCCCTGAAAATCAGATAACTGAGTTTCTCGCCCCTCAGCTTTGCGGCCTCAATGTAATCCATGACGACAATGTTTTGCCCGACCGCTCTGGCAAGCCGGTAAACGCGCGTGCTGTCCAGCACTGCGATGATGACGACCATGTAGATCATTATCAAGGCCTTGTCCGAACCGGCCCAAGCGGTTGCTATGGTCATGAGGAGCAGGGCGAAGATCAATTGAGGAATTGCCATCAGCGCATCGACGACACGGGAGCAGGCTTGATCCATCCACCCGCCGAGAGTCGCTGCGAGGAAGCCGGTGGACGCCCCAATGAAGAAGGCGAGACAAGTGGTCACGAACGCGATTCCAACCGTGTTCTGCGCCCCGTAAATGAGCCTTGAAAGCAGGTCCCGTCCAAGCTGGTCAGTGCCAAGAAGATATCTCGGGTCACCCCCAACTTCTGGATTGCCTCCGGGTAGAACGTTGATCTTGTCGAAAATCTCCGCCTGGCCGTATGGCGCAATCCAGTTCGCGAACACTGCACACACAATGTAGAACAGGATTGTAAGGATGCCAAAGGCCGCGGAAACAGGCATTTGGCGGAAGAGCTTTCTCGATGCCTTCGTTCCAACTCGCCGACCGAGAAAACGAAACAGGAAACCTGCAGCAGCAAAAAACAACAATCCATGCGCGGCCCAAATGAAAAATGTGACCTCTTGCACGAAATAGAATATGGCGGCCCAGTAGATCGCGAATGCACTGAGCACGAAGCCGAACCCGACCAGATACGACATGTCACGGAAATACACCCGGGTAGCCTCCTGCGGCCAGGGAATCCGCTGACCCGCGAATCGGAAAACCCAGCCTCCAGCGAGCAGCGCGGCTATCCAAGCGACTGTGGTGAGAACGGACATATGTCTCTCCCTATTTTGGGTGCCGCAGTCGCGGATTGGACAATATGGAAAGGACATCCGCCATCAAGTTCAGCAATATGTAGGCCGAGGCGAATATCAGGCAGCAAGCTTGCACAACCGGAATGTCCCGAATCTTGACGCTGTCCACGAACAGCTGCCCGATTCCCGGATAAACGAACACGACTTCCACCACCACGACGCCTGTGACCAGGTAGGCGAGGTTCAGGGCGATGACGTTGATTATCGGCGCAAGCGCATTCGGAAGGGCATGATGCAAGATAACGCGCAACGGGCTTATTCCCTTGAGTCGCGCCATCTCGATGTATGGCGACGCGAGGAGATTTATTATCGCCGCTCGGGTCATCCGCATCATGTGCGCCGTGACGACCATGGTCAGAGTCAGTGCCGGCAGCATTGTGCGGGTCAGCCGTTCACCAAATGTCAGGTCCGCGTAGATGTTGGAGAGAGACGGAAATACAGGATTCAAGACCGCCAAGAAAAGAATGAGAATGTAGGCAACAAAAAACTCCGGTGACGAGATCGACGAGAGAGTCGCGATATTGACCGCTCGATCAAAGGCTGAGTTCCGAAATAGTGCCGCGAGTATTCCGAGCATCAGGGCCAGTGGAACTGAAATTGCGGCGGCCACACCGGCGAGAAACAGGGTGTTCTTGAATCTTGGCACGAGCTGTGCCGCAACCGATCCAATTCCGCCTTTGCTTGCGCTCTCGCCTGCGAACTCGCTAAAGTTGGCTTGGGCGAAGCTTGTTCCAAAATCACCCGCGAGTATCCCAAAGAGCCAGTCCGTGTATCTGGTGAACGCAGGCTTGTTCAAGCCAAGATCCTCGCGTATCGCCGCGACTGCCTCTGGAGTCGCGCCCTGGCCAAGAATCGCCTGTGCGAAATCGCCCGGCAACATGTTCACGGACACGAAAATCAACAAGGAGACCACAAACAGCGTCAGCAGACCGAGGCCAAGCCGCCTCAAAACTATCCCCCCAACCGTCTGCATGGCTGTCCTCCCTACCCTTTTCTAGAACAAGCATATATGGGAGTGTGCCAATTGGCGAGTCCGTTGTGGCTCGCGGCGGCCGACGAGAATTGCCGGCTCCTGTTGTTGCGCTTAACTACTGCTAGCTTGGCTCGGGATTCTGCGAAAATCGCCGGTCACAGGCCCGCCCACTCGTTGCGCTCGTTGAAATAGACGCCGGAGCGGGTCGGGGTTTCGCATCATCGAGTCCCGAATTAAAGGCTGGGCAGTGCGCTAGAAACCAGCACCTGCGCTTGAATTTCGCAGGTGCCGGCAATTGCCCCTCCCCGCAGCATGCGAGAAAGGTTCCTTCGGCAGCTCCGCGATGGTCCGCCGCCGAAGGTGCCCGCATGGACAATTTGAACAGTGCCAGCTCGCCGGTGCGGCATCGCTGCCGTTGCTGGAGAAATAGCAAGTTCCAATTCAGGGGTTACTGGACTGCAACCAAGCGCCCCTCCACCTCGGGGCTTACCGTTCCCCGACTTGCAATGTAGTCAAACACCTGGACCGTCATGAGAACGGCGGCATATTCGTCAACAATGCGTCTCTTGTCCTCGAAAACATCGTAGCCATCGCCTCCGCCCGCAACGTAGTCGTTGATTGCAAGTGTAAACGTGGCGTCCGGGTCCAAAACGACGCCATTCATCCTGACTTCCACGACTCTGCTGCCTGGCGACCTGCTGGGATCGTACTGCAATTCAATTCCCGACACATGGGGAAACCGTCCTGCACCTTTTTCGATCTCGCTGAAGCCGTTTTCAAGCGCATCAATGATGTCCTGCCCGGTGACTTCCAGAACGACAGTCTTGTTTCCGAATGGCAACTCGCTCTGAATGTCACGCCGAGTCAGAACAGTCCCTGGGTCATAGATGCGGTTCGCGCGAATTCCACCGCCATTCATGATTCCGACATCAGCCCCGGTCGCCTCGCGAATCGCGTCGGCAAACAGATTCGCGATCGCCGACTCCTTAGCGCGAATCGTCTCGCGGCGACTATCTAGCACTGTGGAAGTTGTCCCCAGCACTACATCGAGCTCCTCGCCCAGCCGATGCTCGAGTTTCTGGACAGCAGCCTCGATTTGCATGTCTGCCGCGTATCCACCAGTGTCCACAACTCGATATTCCGCGCTCCAGAAGAATTCCATCTTCCCGTCGTCTTCCTCCTCATCGAGCACAAGATCGATGATTGTCACCCAATCTGCTTGCTCACCCGACTCCGCAAACAGGACGCCGCCCGCGATTTCAGTTCGCAGCATATGATCGTCACCGCTCAGCAGGAGGTCCACTGCCCCTTGTTCAATAAGCGCTCTGTCTTCCTCCAAGTCGGTATGCGCCAGCGCGACGACCAAATTGGCTCCCGCCTCTCGGAGAGCCTCCGCTTGCTCTGCCGCCACTTCCACAACATCTCGAAACTTAACCTCGCCCGGACTTGACTTTACGGTGGTACTGACCGTGGTCAGGCCAAAAATCCCGATCCTGTGCTTTCCGACATCGACAATGATCGATTCCTGCGCCCCATCGATTACGTCCCCGTCAGTGTCCACATTGTTTGATCCAAGTATTGGAAATGTCGCCTCGGAGATGCGTTGCTTCGCTACATCAGGCCCGAAATCGAACTCATGGTTGCCGAGCGCCATGGCTGTCAGATCAAGCTGGTTCAGAAGGGCGATCATGTGTGCGCCCTCGTCAAATCCGGACATCAGCGACGGTGAAATGGTGTCGCCTCCGAAAGTTACGAGCACGTTGCCGCCTTTTGCTCGCTCTGAATTTATTACGGCAGCCAAGCGAGCAACGCCGCCCCGCCCACCCTTCTCGCCCATGCGGTCAAGATCGTTGAAATGGATGATTGAGACCTCTGCCGGTTCTGAAGCCGCCGGCGTCGCCGCCACGGCAACCAGAGCTAGAGCGGCACTCCCCGCGAGTGCCGAGATATTCTTGCACAGGGCCATCGTTGGCCTCCTTTGCTGATTGCTGGTAGGATTCTGATCAGGGATACTGTAGTCTGGCAGGCGCTAAAGTCAATATCGTACCGCGTGCACGGCAACTGATGGTAGGGCAAAGCTGAATGGGTGAGTTCCCAATTTCCAACACCTTGAACCTTCAAATGGACGCGCCGATTCGCTGCTTAGGCCATAAATGTGAATTCTGAATGACAGTTCGTTAACAACCTATTGACAATTTCCAGGCATTCCCGTGAAAATCGCACGTTGCAGGGCCGCATGGGATGCGACCCTGGTTGCTCGAAACTTTGATGCATGAGTTTTGTTGGTGGGACCCGTACCCGACATTCCCGATGGCAATTTTCGCGGCCACGCCCGTCAATTTGTTTGGCACGAGACTCCTGATCCTGAACTGACCGAAGTCGGTCCCGGAACGCCATGCGGAGAATATCTTCGTCGCTACTGGATGCCGGTGGCGATGACGGACCGGGTTGCCGACCTTCCCCACCGGATCCGAATTCTGGGCGAGAACCTTGTACTGTTTCGAGAACGCGGCGGATGTCTTGGCTTGGTTCACCTACACTGCTGCCACCGCAACATGTCGCTAGAGTTCGGAATCATTGAGGAAGGCGGAATCCGTTGCAGCTACCACGGGTGGAAGTACGGCCTTGACGGCACCATCCTCGATACGCCCTGCGAACCTCCGGCAAGCCAAGTGAAAAAGCGCGCGTGCTTGGGCGCTTATCCGGTTATCGAGTACAAGGGGCTCGCTTTTGCCTACCTCGGCCCGCCGGAAACCATGCCACCATTTCCCATGATGGACACATTTGAAGAGGACGGAGACGAGATGCTCCCGTACCTGATCGCGTCACCATGCAACTGGCTCCAAGTGATGGAAAACGCATGGGACCCGTTTCACGTCGTGTATCTTCACACCAAAGCCGTTCGAACCCAATTCATCGATGCTTTCGGAGAACTTCCCAAAATCGAGTTCTACGAACGCCCTTACGGCGACTTCTACACAAACACCCGTCGAGTCAATGACATTGTCTGGATCAGGATACACGACAAGATGCTGCCGTCCTTCACGCAGAACGGAGGCCATTTCCCCGTGCCGGACAGTTCGCGATACTTTGGCCGCTGTGGACTGAGCCGCTGGGTGACGCCGATAGACGACGTAAACACGATGGTTATCGCTTGGCGGCATTTTCGGGAAGGAGACGACCCGAGAGGCTTGACGAACCGCGACGGGGTCGGCTTTGGCCGCACGGACTTCTATGGTCAGAGCGGGGAAAGGAGTTACGAACAGCGGCAGCGGGACCCCGGCGATTATGATGCCTGGGTGTCACAAGGTCCCAAAAACGTTCATTCTCGCGAAAACCTTGGGTTTACGGACCGAGGCGTGGCCAAGGTGCGCCGCAAGCTTCGAAACGCGATTCGTGCGGTCAACACGGGCGACCCCGCGCCACAGCCTGGCTTGACTTACGACCCGCCGATCCCAACCTACGGAGGCGACACGATGTTGCGGATCAAGTCCCGAAACGACAGGGATGACGCGGCGGTGGTGAAAGAGGTTGCCCTGCGGGTAGCCGACATTTACGTGTCCGCCGATCATCTTAGGGGCCAAAACCGCGTCAATCATATCGTCTCGGCCCTGAAAGAGTACGAGGCGAGCTGGTCATGACACGCGTATCGGTGAATCCCGGCAGGGTTGAATGGTCAGGCGAAAACTCTGGCATCCTTCTCGAGAATTCGCTTGACGCCGACTACGCAACCCTCGCGCTTTTCTTCAGGATTGTGCTTTCCCCACATGGTCGAGGCGACGCCGCGCTAGTTCTCGGAGCGCCAGATGCAGATGTTGGCTGGCCTTACGCGCCGAATTTTCTGATGACGAACAATCAACGCATGATGCGCTGGATAGTGGACGGATGGGTCCGGAAATTTTCAGCCTTCCGCAACCGGCCTGGGATCGAGTCCATGAAATGGCTCGATCTTCACTCCATTTGCTGCCAGCCAGCGCACCTTCGGAGCCGTCATCGGGAAAAGGCGTTTGGTTCGGACATTGAATTGGAAATGGTCTGGAGCGACCTCGGCGAACCGGTGCCGGTCGAGGCCGACAGATCGCACTCTCCCACCGGAGAACATGATATGTACTCGGTTTTTGTCGAGGCTGCGTCCGCGAGCGTGATTGTGAACGGCACCCCGCTTCCTGGACAGGTCGGGTGCCGCCGAATATTCGATCGCACGATGAGCACGGCATTTCTCGCCCTTTCGAATACGTGGGTGACTCCGTCCGGTACGGGGGACTGAGAATGCCACTTTCCCAACCGGTAACGCCCGGAACGGTCGATTGGACCGGCGAGAACCCAGGAATCCTCCTGAAAAATCCGGATGGGACGTTCTCGGCTATGGCTCTTTTTTTCCGTGTTGCCTGGTCACCGGCCGGACCGGGGCAGTTGCTGCTTCTCTATGGTTCCCCGAACAGCGCCGAATCACTTTCTGGTGCGCCGAACCTGCTTCTTGGCGACAACTCTGAACTGGCAGATTTCCTCATCGATAATTTCATAGGAAAGCTTCCTGCATTTCGAGATGCTGCCCCTTTCAACGCTTTGAAGTATCAGCCCGCAACCGCGATTCGGGCATCCGGCGACCCTATGGGTCATAGATATACTGAGACGGTTGCCTGCCCCAATACCTGCGTGGAGCTGGTCTGGGAAAATCTGGAACGGCCACGTGCGCTCGAATTGACGCCCGACCAGACAGGCACCAAGGAACATGCAATGGTCACGCTCCTTGTTCCTGCGCGGCAAGCGCAGATCATCGTAGACGGGAATTCGCTGCCTGGCGAGGTTGGCACGCGAGTCCAGGCGGGATTCGAAACGACAACGGCGTTTCTGTATTTTGCGGAAACTTGGATCATTCCCGAAGGTACCTGATCCCTTTGGAAAGGCCGAGGATGCATCCCGTCGACCGCCTTGCCTTCGACCGTGCCATGGTTGCCGAACCGGTCTGGAACAGGATCGAAACCGCGCGCGACGCAATCGGACTTGAGGAAAATGTGCTGTTGCACGCTGGCCCGCCCTTCAAGCACAATGATGAAGTTTCGCGTCCCATACTGAATTCGGCCTGCGTTGCAGCAGTCTACGAGGGCCTCGCAAGCAACTTCGATCAAGCCGACGCGATGATCAATGACGGTGAAATCGTTCTTGCCCCAGCGCAGTGCCATGATGTCGTCGTCCCGCTTGCGGCCGTCGTGTCAGCGTCAATGCCAATGCATGCTGTTTACGACGCACACCGAGGGCGAGCCAACGTCTACACGCCCTTCAACGGGGGAAATGCGCCCGCACTGAGGCTCGGCCTCCGATCGGAGGCGGTGCTTGAGCATGTCCGATGGCTCAACGGCCCCTTCGCCGACATACTTGACAAGGGCATCGCGGAGGGAATCGCGCTCATTCCGATTGCAGCTGACGGACTTAGGGGAGGTGACGAGTGCCATGGCAGAACCGCCCATGCGACTCAGGCGCTGGTTTCCGAACTGGAAGAGCGGACAAGAGGCGGAATAATCGACGAGCGCAGCGTGGAATTCATGAAGCGTTCTCCCAGCCTGTTCCTCAACCTGTGGATGGCCGCAACCAAATGCGCGATGAAAGTTGCGGAAGGAGTCCACGGCTCTTGCCTTGTCACAGCTGCCGGCGGCAACGGAGAGACTGCTGGGATTCAGGTGTCCGCAATGCCCCGGAGATGGTTCACTGTCCAAGCCGCACCACCTTGTGGAAGGATTGAGGTAAATGTTCCTGCACACCGTTCGCTGGGCGCCATTGGCGACAGTGCCATTATCGATGCGTTCGGTCTCGGCGCCATGGCGCTCCATATGTCCCCCCAACAAGAAATGGCACTGGAGGGTGCATTGCCTGAAGACGCCTCCGAACGGCCCAACTTGCTGATGATGGCGGAACACCTCGGATTCAGAGGTCTTAATCTGAAGTTCGGCCTCTCCGCCAGAAACGTGGCGAAGTCAGAAAAACGTCCTTTGATTTCGCTTGGCATACTTGATGTAAAGGGAGAGGCAGGGCGTTTGGGGCTTGGCATATACGAAATGCCCACAGCGCCATTTGCCAATGCGGTTGAAGCCCTAAAGGAGTGCTAGGGATGCGGCTGAACGAGCTGTCCGCCACTGAAATTGTCCGTCAAATCTCGTCACGGAGAATCACTGCCCAAGAAGTAATGAACGACTGCCTAGCGCGAATTCGCGAACGTGAGGGACAGATTGGAGCGTTGGTCGCTCTTGACGAAGGTCTCGCGATGGAAAGGGCACGAGAATCAGACATCTTGGGAAACAAGGGAATGCTGCGCGGTGTCCCGTTTGTGATCAAGGACATAATCGATACCATCGATTTTCCAACCGAGTGGGGGTCTGCAATCTACATGGGCAACCGCCCGCCGCGCAATGCAAGCTGTGTGGAACTGTTCCTGAAGGAAGGCGCGATTCCAGTCGGCAAGAGCGTCACGACTGAATTCGCCTGCTTCCATCCGGGGAAAACCGTCAACCCGCACAATCCACTTCACACGCCGGGCGGCTCTTCCAGCGGCACGGCTGCCGCCGTTGCCGACCGCATGGTCCCGTTGGGATTCGGTTCGCAGACCGCCGCGTCGGTTGTACGTCCAGCAGCCTACTGCGGTGTGTTTGCATACAAGGCAAGCCATGGCATGATCGATCTTGACGGGGTCATGGGACTCGCCCGAAGCTTGGATTCGCTTGGGGTTTTTGCGAAATCGGTCTCCGACCTGCGGCTTTCCCGGTCTGCACTTTGCCGAACAACGGCACACCGAGACGGAAATCTGGGTGCCGCTCCAAGGATTGCGCTCTTTCGTGGGCCACACTGGAGCGAGTGTTCCATTCAAGTCCGGGATGCATGCACGCGAGCATTGCACCAACTGGCGGGAAATGGCGCAGAGGTCGTTGAGACCGAATATCCCGAAATCTTCCTGGATTTGACGGCGGCCCACGAGACGGTGATGGCGTTTGAGATCGCAACTTCTCGCTCATATGAGTTCAACAACCACCGACAGCAGTTGAGCCAAAAGTTCAAGGAGCTCGTGCAGACTGGACTCTCCACAACCTTTCGAGATTACCGCATTGCCCTTGATTTGCGGAACCGTGCGCAAAGGCAGCTCAAAGCGATTTTCACCGATCTTGACGCCTTTCTTTGTCCGGCTGCGCCGGACGAAGCGCCATCCAGCCTCGATACGACGGGCGACCCCCTGTTCAGTCGAATATGGACACTTCTTCAACTGCCGGCAGTGTCGATTCCCTTCGGCGAGGGGGAAAATGGGCTTCCAGTCGCCGTGCAGCTCGTTGGAAGAAAATGCGGAGACGACCGACTGCTTGCAGCGGCAGACTGGGTTGCGGCTGCTCTCGGGCACGTCTAATGGGGCATCCACAACCGTGCATTCAGGCGCATTTCGGGTTCTAAGGCGATGATTCTGGGGTCATGGGGCAGCAGAGCTCGGTCATTCAACCTCGATGAGTGGAATTTGGACGATCTTCGCCCATTTCTCGCTCTGTCCCTATTTCTTCGCTTCTTGCGGGCACACTTGCCCCGCCCGCCAGGCTTAACGCCGCAGGCTGCACCAGACGGTTCCCCTGCCGAGCAAGACAGGCTCGGCCTGATTGTCCGACAACTTTTGCATGTCTAGCAACACCAATACCTTGATATCAGGATGCAGTCCGACGGCGGCATGCGGTCAGTCCATTGAAGATTGAGGAAATTGAACTGCATGGCAGGCCTCGTGAGGAAAAAGCCGTCAGGCTGTACCGCGAACGAGGCAATGGGGATTCCTCAATTTTCTGCCTGCTCCGCTATGCGGCACGCAGGCTGGGCAAGGCGTGTGCTGCCACGACCGCTATGGATTCTGCTCAAATGTGTCTGTAGTTCGAGGAATGCACAACGTTGAAGCAATATCTGACCAATGAAAAATCTCCGGAATTCGATTTTGCAGTTGCCAGAATGCGTCACCTTCAGCGGTGGGTCGGCATTGAATCGGGCAACCGAGCTGCGGCCAAACCAGAAGGAGCTGGATGAGCTTTGTTCGAGGCAGGACGCGAAAGCGATCTTGTTCTGGCGGGGAAAGCCACTCATTCAAAGGGAAAGTGGTGACTCCATTGGGTGGGTGCGCACGAATCATAAACGTCTATCCGAGACCAGTGAGCGGCCGGTGTTTCTAGGATTCGCGCGCGATGCTCCCGTATTTGCCTATGATATCTCGGATTGGATCCTGGGCGATGCGCCCCAAGTTGCTCCTGACAGCATCTTCGACGAGACGGAGCAATTTCTGCCGGGATTTCCAGATGGCTGCAGGTTCGCAAATCTCCGGTCCGTGATGACATCTCTTTCGGCCGACGACGCCGAGATTGTCGTGACGGGAAAGGTGCTGACAGGTTGGCATCACACTCACCGTTTCTGTCCGCGATGCGGCTCTGCCACGGAAATGCAGATGGGTGGGTGGCAGAGGGCGTGCCCGGCCTGTTCGCACAACAGTTTCTGCCGAACAGACCCGGTCGTGATAATGTTGGTTACAAAAGGAAATTCATTATTGGTCGGTCGGTCGCACGGCTGGCCAGCTGGCATGTATTCGCTGCTTGCAGGATTCGTGGAGCCTGGCGAGACGATCGAGGCCGCCGTACGCCGGGAAGTGCTGGAAGAAGCAGGCGTGAATGTTGGGAAGGTCGGATACTTGGCTTCCCAGCCCTGGCCATTTCCCGCGTCGCTGATGATCGGATGCCGCGCAGAAGCCGAAACCTCGGACATCAGCGTGGATGCGGAGGAACTGGAGGATGCTCGGTGGATCGCGCGCGAAGATATGCTGGAGGTCTACGCTGGACGTGTGGACAGCATTCGTCCGCCGCGAAACGGCGCCATCGCCGACTACTTGACACGTCGATGGCTAGCCGACTGCCTGTAACAGGTTCTGGGCTGGGAAGCATGCAAATGGGTTGACGCTCTTCGATCAATTTTGCTGTCAATGCAAGCGACTACTTCGACCGTGTCGCTGAAGCAGGGTAGACTCCCAGTATCTTCAGGTAGCTGGTGAAGAATTCCAGTTCTTCCAAGGCCCCCGCAACACCCGGGTCCTGCGGGTGGCCCTCAAGGTCAGCAAAGAATTGAGTATTTGCGAACGACCCTCCAAGCATGTGGCTCTCCAATCGAACGATATTGACGCCATTCGTGGCGAAACCGCCAAGCGCCTTGTACAATGCCGCAGGGATGTTGCGTACGCGAAACACAAAGGAAGTTATCATTCCGGCGTCGCCACGACGATCATCGCATCTTTCCCTCGACATTACGATGAATCTAGTCTTGTTGAATTTTTCGTCCTCTATGGATTTTGCCAGCGTCTCCAAACCGTAAATTTTACCGGCCAGTTCAGACGCTAGGGCTGCCGTGGCACGGTCCCCCTTCTCAGCCACCCGCTTCGCCGCTCCTGCCGTGTCTGCCCACGGTAGCGTTTGAATCTCATGCCTTCTGCAGAACTGCCTGCATTGGCCCAGCAGAACCATGTGGCTCATCGCAGTTTTTATCTCGGACAGTTGCGCTCCGGGGACCGCCAGCAAATTTATGCGGATCGAAACCAGAACTTCATCGACGATGTGAAGATTCGATTCCGGGAGCAGTTCGTGAATGTCAACGACCCGGCCATAGGTTGAATTCTCCACGGGAAGGACGGCGCTTTCAGCCATGCCGCCACGCACTGCGTCGACGGCATCCTCAAATGTCGGAAGCGGTAACGGTTCCCAATCCGGGCGGGCATCCAGACATGCCTTGTGGGAGTATGCGCCAAGTTCCCCTTGAAATGCGACTCTCAACGTCAATGTCGAACCTCAGCATTTTTTGGATGGAATCGGCGAAGATTTGTTCTATAGCTTGCGTCGACCTTTTGGAAGTCGTTAAAGGACGCCCAGATTTTGCTCTGTGGGCGGTGCGGTTGGACGGGAGCGGGTGATGTTTGACACAATGACCGGAACCAAGGTCGTTGGTGCCTTTTGCGGTGCCCTTCTAGTCTTCTTGTTCGCTCAATGGGCAGGTGAATCCCTGTATCATGTCGGTGGCCATGCCAGCGGTCTCCTAGAGGTCGCTGACGTCTCTACCGAGGGTACGGAAAATGTGAAAGAGGAGATCGACTTCGGAGCACTTCTCGCATCCGCCGACCCCGAAAGGGGCAGGAAGGTGTTTGCCAAATGCAAGGCGTGCCACATGGCTGAAAACGGAAAGAACGGAGTTGGACCTCATCTTTTCGCCATCGTCGGGCGACCCGTCGCTTCCGTGGATGGATTTCGGTATTCCAGCCCGATGGAGCAAGCTGGCGGCGTCTGGCTTACTGATAGCCTGAACGCCTTCTTGGAGAATCCGAAAAAATATCTCCCGGGCACAAAAATGGCCTTTCAAGGATTAAAGAAAGCTGCCGACCGCGCCAACGTCATCTCGTTTCTCTCGACCTTGGAGTAGCTGCACGGGCCGTTTCCTAACCTGAAGCCGTATCCTGATCAATCCCCGCTACAATCTCGGCCATGGGCGGATCATGATTGTCTTTCGCACACTCGACGTTTCCACCGATTCGCTAGATGCGGTGGATTAATCGAGAATGTTGCGAAACGCGCCCTCCGGTCATGAACATGTCGCGCCGAAGAGTCTGCAAGTGATTGTTTCGACGCTTAGTTGAGGGAGAGATCGATGGATTTCTTCATGACGAAGATGGTCGAGTGCGTGCACCGGACAGTGCGCTCTGCGAGGTGGGTGCCCTGATCGATTGGCAACGTCTGGCGGGGGTCTTGGTCTGGTGCGCTCGCGCCTGACGCGCCGTTGCGATGTCGATCCGATGATCTCAGACGCTTCCCAATGGCCAATGGCACTCGCCGTCGAATTGAGAGCTTGAGAGTGCGCTAGTGGCGGTTTGCGACACGACCATCGTGCAGAACGCAGCGCGTTCGCGGCGTCATGCCGGGATTGTCGCCGATGAACGTGCCGAGGGGAGGCGCCTGCGGTTTCGGTGTCCGGGCGGCTCTCGGCGGAACCGGACACCCTCGGGCCGAAGAAGGACGGCCGCTTCCACTTCGGTTGCAAGGGGGTCGTGGAACGGGTTCTGGCGCCTCCTGCCAGCGAGGTGCCACGCTTCCTGACCAGGTGGCCGGCTGCGCGGCCGGGCGCTTGCCGGCAAGGGGCTGTCAAGTTCCGCCAACCGGGACTGCCCTGCCAAAGCGGAATCCAGTCGGGGGTCATGTTCTGGGCCGTGGAGGCGGAGCTGACCTTCAAGGCAATGGCGTTGAACCTGCTCAAGGAGGCCAGCCGGACCGACCTGATCCCGGGCCTGAGAGACGAAGTCTGTCCCGAACCTGCCCGATGCGGTGCATCGGAGCTTGAAACCGTGCCGCGGGCGACAAAATCCCCGCCTGATGAAGGCTCCACAGTCCCCCATCGACACGCCAGACGCTCGGCCATCTCTGAAAATCGCAAAGCAGAACGAAATGCCCGCTTTCGTAACGGTCTTTTGATTGAATTTTTTTGCCTGGTTCTGCTATGTGGTCCAGCAGAGAGTGCAAATCGCCGGTTTGGAGAACTAAATGGACACGACAAGAAAATTCGAAGTTCGGAGGGCTTGGGAACGCTCGCGACTGAAAATGGTTCGTTCAATGGCCGCGATTCTGGCGGCGTCCGCGACTCTCGCCTCCGGTTCCGCCACCGTCATTGCCCAGACTGTCATCAAGTCTCATGGAATATCCACGTTCGGAGACCTAAAGTACCCGGCGGACTTCATCCATCTGGACTATGTGAATCCCGACGCGCCGAAGGGAGGGGAGTTCTCGACTTGGGCCCAAGGAACCTTCGATTCCATGAACCCCTACAGCCGCAAGGGACGTGCAGGCACCCTTTCCAACATATTTTACGAAAGCTTGCTGACAGGCACTGCCGACGAAGTCAGCGCAGCCTATGGCCTGCTCGCCGAGTCGCTCGAGTACCCAGAGGATAGAAGCTGGGTCGCCTTCAATCTTCGCCCGGAAGCGCGATTCTCCGACGGCACGCCGGTCACCGCGGAAGATGTCCTGTTTTCCTACGAAATCTTTCTGGAACAGGGTCTAATTTCGTTCCGTCGTGAACTCAAGAAGAGCGTCAAGAGCGTCGAAATTGAGAATTCACATCGCATCAAGTTCATGTTCAACACCGATGAATCCACGAGGGATTATCCGAGTCTGGTCGGTGGATTGCCGATATTCTCGAAGGCATGGTTCGAGGAAACCGGCAGCAGGCTTGACGAATCGCGCCTCGAACCGGCCGTGGGTTCGGGTCAGTACGTACTGGACACTCTCGAGGTCAACACCAGACTGGTGTATCGTCGCAACCCCGACTACTGGGGCGGCCACCTCCCCATCAACCAAGGCCGGTCGAATTTCGACTCGATCCGGATCGAGTATTTTGCCGACACTGTCGCCGCTCTGGAAGGTTTCAAGGCCAGCGCGTACACTTTCCGGAGCGAAAACCTTTCCAAGAGCTGGGCTACAGCCTACGACTTTCCCGCCGTGGAAAAAGGCTGGGTCGTGAAACGAACGTTTCCTGACGGAACAACCTCTTCGGGGCAGAGTTTCGTGTTCAATTTGAGACGCGACAACTTCAAGGACCGGCGGGTTCGTGAGGCAATCAGGTTGATGTTCAACTTCAAATGGTCGAACGCGACATTGTTCTACGGGCTTTATGCGCGCATACATTCGTTCTGGGAGAACAGCGATCTTGCCGCCGTAGGATTGCCCGGGCAGGACGAACTTGAACTGCTGGAACCGCTGAGAGGGAAAGTCCCCGAGGAAGTGTTTACAGAACCTGCTCAGCTGGCTCCGGAGTCCGGCGATCGGCAGCTTGACCGCGACAATCTTCGGGAGGCTTCGAAACTGCTCGATGAGGCAAGCTGGATGACTGGGGACGACGGCCTCAGGCGCAATTCGAACGATGAAACACTGAAAGTCGAACTCATTGGAGCAAGTCCTTCGTTCGACCGGATTATCAACCCGTTCATCGACAATCTGCGCCGGCTTGGAGTGGATGCGGTGTACAACCGCATAGACCCGGCCCAGTATACCGACAGGGCAAGGTCGCATGATTTCGACGTGATTACGTCGAGCTTCCCGATGAGCCTCGAGCCAGGAATCGGCCTCAGGCAGTATTTCGGTTCCGAAAGCGTAGATGGCGTCTTCAACGACCCTGGCTTCGGAAGCGAAGCAGTTGACGAGCTCATTGACCATGTCCTTGCGGCAAAATCCACAGAAGAACTGCATACTGCTGTTCATGCGCTGGACAGAGTGCTTCGCGCCGAAAAATTCTGGATTCCGCAGTGGTTCAAGGATGTCCACACAGTCGCCTACTACGACTTCTACGAGCATCCACAAACAATTCCGCCGTTCAGTCTGGGCCAGCTGGATTTTTGGTGGTTCAATGCCGAGAAGGCGGAGCATCTGAAGAACCAAGGCGCCCTTTAGGCTCTACGCAACGATGGGCGCGTACATCCTTCGCCGCCTAGCGCTTGTCCTTCCGACACTGCTCGGAATCATGATTATCAACTTCACGTTAGTGCAATTCGTTCCGGGCGGGCCAATCGAGCAGATCATCGCCGAAATGGAGGGCCAAGGCAATGTTTTCGCCGCGATTTCGGGAACTGACGGCGGTGAAACCTTCGAAGTCTCCGGTGATGAGCGGTATCTAGGTGCTCGCGGCCTGGACCCGGAGTTCATTGCGGAACTCGAAAAGCAATTCGGATTTGACAGACCTCCTGTCGAGCGTTTCCTCCACATGATGTTCAACTATCTCCGGTTCGACTTCGGAGAGAGTTATTTCCGCTCCATTAGCGTGATCGATCTAGTCTTGGAAAAGATGCCAGTTTCGATCACGCTTGGACTTTGGTCAACCCTCATTGCCTACATTGTCTCGATTCCGCTCGGCATAAGGAAAGCTGTCAAGGACGGGTCCCCATTCGACACATGGACGTCCGGGGCAATAATTGTCGGCTACGCAATCCCCGGATTCCTTTTCGCAATTCTTCTCCTAGTGCTGTTCGCGGGCGGTTCGTATTTCAGAATTTTCCCGTTGCGGGGGTTGGCATCAGACGATTTCGAGCAACTGAGCCTATTCGGCAAGGTGGCCGACTATCTTTGGCACATCGCCCTTCCCGTGCTTGCGTCGACCATTTCAGCGTTCGCCACGCTGACCCTGCTGACAAAGAACAGCTTTCTCGATGAGATCAAGAAACACTACGTGATGACGGCGCGAGCCAAGGGACTTGCTGAAAACCGAGTGCTCTACGGGCATGTCTTCCGCAACGCGATGTTGATAGTCATAGCCGGATTTCCAGCAATTTTCGTGTCAGTGTTCTTCGGTGGCTCACTAATCATCGAGACCATATTCTCGCTTGACGGCCTCGGCCGCCTCGGGTTCGAGGCAGCGGTCGCGAGAGACTATCCGGTCGTGTTCGGAACGCTTTACTTTTTCGGTCTGCTCGGCCTGTTGGTGGGAATCATTTCCGACCTGACCTACGCCTGGATCGATCCGAGAATCGACTTCGAGACACGCGAGACATGATCCGGCTGTCGCCACTTGCCCGGCGACGCTGGCGCAACTTCCGCTCCAATCGTCGTGCGTTTTGGTCTCTGTGGATCTTCTCCGCCTTGTTCGGCATCTCGCTGTTCGCCGAGTTCATCTCCAACGACAAGCCACTCCTGTTGCAGTACAGGGGGGAGTATTACACCCCAATATTATCCTTCCATCCCGAGACGGCGTTTGGGGGGGAACTGCCGACGGAAGCTGTGTATCGCGATATCGAGGTGTCCTGCCTAATCATAACCGGAGGAATGGACGCTTGCTTTGATGCGCCAGAGGAACTGATCGAGGATGCCACCGACGGATTTGTCGACGGCGAGCAGATCGAGAAGGGATGGCTGCTCTGGCCGCTCGTGCCGTATTCCCACGACACGGTGAACGATCTCGGACAGCCCGCTCCCTCGCCGCCGGACATCGAACACTGGCTTGGAACCGACGACACTGCCAGAGACATCTTGGCGCGAGTGATTTACGGGTTCAGGGTATCGATACTGTTCACGATCGTTGTGACTCTTGCATCCTCGGCAATCGGCTTGGCTGCTGGTGCCATCCAAGGGTTTTTCGGCGGTCTCATCGATCTTTTCTTTCAGCGTCTCATCGAAATTTGGGGCAGCACCCCATCGCTCTACATAATCATCATTGTAGCCGCCATTTGGCAGATGAACTTCTGGCTGCTTGTTATTCTAATGACCATGTTCAGCTGGACCGCATTGGTAGGGGTCGTCAGGGCAGAATGTCTCCGTGCCAGAAATTTCGAGTATGTTCGCGCTGCCCGAGCTCTGGGCGTGTCAAACCGCCTGATAATGTTTCGACACGTGCTTCCGAACGCTCTCGTCGCGACGGTGACGCTTCTCCCGTTCATAACGACAGGAACCATCGGAGCGCTCGCCACTCTGGACTTTCTCGGATTCGGCCTGCCATCATCTGCTCCATCGCTTGGCGAGTTGACGTTGCAGGCGAAGCAGAATCTTCAGGCTCCCTGGATCGGTTTCACCGCGTTCTGCACCTTTGCAATCATGTTGTCGCTTCTGGTGTTCATATTTGAGGGTGTGCGTGACGCATTCGACCCAAGGAAGACACTTTAGTGGCCGAGAAACTTCTTGACGTGCGCGATCTCTCGGTCACCTTCCGCCAAGAGGATGCCGAAACCCCTGCTGTTTGCGGCGTCGACTTCGATGTCGGCGTTGGAGAAACGGTGGGAATCGTTGGCGAATCTGGTTCCGGGAAATCGGCAATGGCCCTCTCGCTCGTCGGATTGCTACCGGAAAGCGCAGAGGTAACAGGGTCTGTCAAATACAAGCAGAAGGAAATGATAGGCGCCAGTGCAACCGAACTCCGGCGCGTTCGCGGAAACGATGTCAGCTTCGTCTTCCAAGAACCCATGACCTCGCTCAATCCATTGCACACGCTGAAAAAGCAGATCGGCGAGAGTCTTGCGCTCCACCAAAACCTGCGTGGCGAGGAGGCCAGAAGCCGCATAATCGAATTGCTCGCCAAGACAGGCATAAGCGGCCCGGAATCGCGTTTGGGATCATACCCTCATCAGCTTTCGGGTGGCCAAAGGCAACGAGTCATGATCGCAATGGCACTCGCCAACGGTCCCGACCTCCTTGTGGCCGATGAGCCCACTACGGCTTTGGACATCACGATTCAGGCGCAGATCCTCGAGCTGCTTTCCAACCTGAAGAAGTCGGAAGGGATGGGGCTGATATTCATCACGCATGACTTGAATGTCGTCAGGCGAATTGCCGACCGCGTAGCCGTCATGAACAACGGATTCATGGTCGAATTCCGACCGACGGATGAGATCTTTTCGGATCCGAAGCACCCCTACACCAAGAAATTGCTGGAATCGGAACCATCCGGCAACCCCGAACCGGTCTCCGGTGCCGCTGAAGTCTTGGTCGAGTCCAAGGATCTCCGGGTCTGGTTTCCTGTCCAGCGTGGTCTGTTGCGACGCACTGTGGGACACGTAAAGGCGGTCAATTCGGCAAATCTGACGATCTGCAGAGGTGAAACCGTCGGGATCGTGGGAGAATCCGGATCAGGCAAGACTACGCTGGCACTCGCATTGATGCGCCTTGTATCGTCTGTGGGTGAGATCAAGTTCGAAGGAAACGAAATTCAGCACATGAAAAGCTGGAACCTTCGCGACCTGCGGCGAAACATGCAAATGGTCTTTCAGGATCCCTACGGATCGCTATCGCCGAGAATGACCGTCAGAGAGATCATCTCTGAAGGGCTCAGCGTCCACTCGTCGTTGCCGCGGAAGGAACGTGACAAGGCTGCGGCCGATTCACTTGTCGAGGTTGGTCTGGGCCCCGACGCGCTACAGCGCTATCCTCACGAATTCTCCGGCGGACAGCGGCAGAGAATCGCGATTGCACGAGCCATCGTCTTGAAGCCCAAACTCGTCATCCTTGACGAACCCACATCGGCTCTGGATCGCACGGTACAGGCCCAGATCGTGGATCTCTTGCTTGAACTTCAAAGAAAGTACCAGCTGGCTTACTTGTTCATAAGCCACGACCTTCGTGTGGTACGCGCACTTTCCCACAAGATTATCGTGATGAACGCAGGAGACATTATTGAGCGCGGGCTCGCGGCCGACGTGTTCGAGCGTCCCGACACCGATTACACGCGAACGCTCTTGGCTGCATCATTCGAGCTTGAACCAAGAGGGGTGCCATCCGCACTGCAATGCACTGACGGTCACTCATAGCTGATCCAGAAGCCGCCATTACTGGATGTAAACGATCTTGCATTCCATTTTCCGAGCCGTCAAGCGCACACAAGCCTTCCGCGCATTCGCTTTTGACAGCCCGACGAGCTTGGCCACGTACGCTCCGCCCCTCAGTTCTATCGATTTGCTCGCCTCACCCAACGAACTGAAATCCACAAGCGTCGACTTCAGCAAATGCTGTTGCGCAGATTGGCGTGTCGGGAACTTGCCAACGAAAATCCCGGCGCTGAGCACGCCGTCCAAACCGCTATTTGCAAAGCTTATATGCTTCGGATGCGGAATCGGACGCGACACGCCAATTTCGAATGTTTCGTTAACTTCCACGGCATCGCCTACTCCCTCCATCACCGTTTCAAGTTCCGCAGACGCGACTTGCTGTGCAATAGTGTAGGCAATGTAATCTGGATTGATCGACGTGAATCCGGGACGGCGCCTAGGCTTGGGCACGCGCGCAAAGTTGGTTGTGCTTCTAACGACCTCTCCGATTCCATATTCGGGTGTATTTGGCCGCCGTGTCTTGACATTGGCCCGAGCCATCTTGAACCCATTGTCCATGAGTTCTGCAACATGGTTGTTCCGCGTGTTAACCGAGCGCCCACCAAACACGGTCGTGATAATCCTCTTGTTCCCCCGACGAGCGGACGCGACGAGATTGAACCCCGCCGCGTTTGTATACCCAGTCTTTATTCCGTCGGCGCCCGTGTAGCTTGTCAAGAACCTTTGGTTAGTATTCCTGACCGTTGCAATGCCCGCATCCGTCGACTTGCGCGAGAACAGATTATAATAGTCTGGGTAATCGTAAATGATGTGGCGAGCAAGAATCGTCATGTCTCTCGCGGTCGATACATGTCCCTTTTGTGTCAAACCATGAGCGTTCTTGAAATGCGTTCTGTTCATGCCCATCGCACGCGCTGTGCGATTCATCCGATTCGAAAATGCTTGCTCGCTGCCAGAAATCGCTTCCGCAATCGCGGTCGCTGCGTCGTTTGCCGATCGAACGGCCGCCGCACGTATCAGGTATCTGAGGGAAATTCTGGAACTTGGGCGAAGGCCGATCCTTGACGGTGGTTCCGACGCAGCAAAGCGGGAAATCTTGACCTTCGTATCGAGGGTGATCTCCCCATTCTCCACTGCCTCGAACGCGATGTACAACGTCATCATTTTAGTCAAGGACGCTGGATGGAGCTTGGTTTCGGCACTGCTGCTGTAGAGCACCTTGCCATCCCGAGCATCCATGACCATCGCGGCGTATTGCGCCGAACCAGACTCGCTCGCCCAAAAAACCACAGTCGCTACTATAATATAAAACGCGCTGGCCCTGACTAGCTCCCGTGCAAAAACCCTCACCAACATGCCCTGTCTGTTCTCCTTTACCCTTTCCAAGGCAAATGCCATAATTCGGTTATCGGCGCTTGTAAAATATCCGCCGTTGTCGGTTTTCGGAGCATAATCTATCGTATCGATATTTGCTCTGTAAACATTTAAATTGCTTATGCACATGGCTCTGGCGACACAAGGAATTGTGTCCGAGATGTCGGTTGACAGGATGTTCGCCTGACATTCTTGATTTGGAACCGTCCCATGACCGAAATCCCCGCCAGCCTCATCGCCTTCCAGCGCCGGTTCCCCGACGACGGCAACACGCCGGGCCGCCTGCGATTCACGAGTTGAACCTTTAATCTAAAGGACAATATTGGAAGATATGGTAAGGAGGAAACCGAATTTAACGACATATTGTGGTTATGGTTGTGGTTATGGCGCAGAATGCGCCACCTTATTGAATCTCGAGCGAATCCAGCGCCGGGTTAAGTTCGGGAAATTCCGTTGCCTCATTCAGTGTGGGAATGGCAGTAAATCGAAGCGAGCCGCGAATCCTGGCCTGATGAGCTTGTTCCAAAAGCCGTGTCGGGCCTCAGGATACGGCAATTCATCGCGAGTCACATCAAAATGGGGGAGTCCATGCCTCGGAACATGACCAAGGAGACTCGGCGAGGTCCATGTGTCTGGGCAACAGGAGATTTCGCGATCGAATCCCGCCGACAAGCCGTTCTCCGCACTGCAATCTGCAATGGAACGCAACGCGCGTTCCTCGGCTGTGACCCAAGGGGCAAGCTCGACTAGCGAATTAGGAAGGCGCATCCAGAAGACGCAGTAGCCTCCGAAAATTTAAAAGTTTCCCGACAATTTAGATTTGGCTTGGAAACTGTTCAACAGGCAACCGGCGCAAGCTTTTAATCTGCTCGGAGTCAGCGACCGTTCCATTGCGCGTGGCGGGAAACAGATATATGAATTGGGGGAAATAGGTAGCAATGCCGGTTGGGTGGGCAATTTGGCACTAGAGATCGTTGTTAACGCCACACGGCGCAGAAGCGATAGTCAAGACGGGTCTGATGTCGCAGAACTGACCCGCACGGAGAGGGAGACCCGGCGGTCTCCCATGTACAAGGTTGTCTTGCTTAACGACGACTATACGCCCATGGAATTTGTCGTCGCCGTGCTGGAGCAGGTTTTTCAAATGCAGCGTGACCGTGCGATTGCACTGATGCTGGCAGTGCATCGGACGGGCGTCGGGGTTGCGGGCGTGTTCACGCATGAGATCGCCGAGACAAAGGCAAACCAGGTCATCCGCCTTGCCCAAATTAACGAACATCCTTTGCAATGCAGGATCGAGAAAGAATGAGGCACCCCTGCGTGGTTTACCCTGCCACAACATTGCTGAATATCGAATTGAACTGTGCGTGAAGTACGGAGTTTACATTAGGAAGAAGTGACCGCACAACCGGATTAAACAAGCGCACGGCTAAATTTTCTTGAACCCGCCGCAAGGTTCGGGATGACTGTCATTGTGCAGCACCAAGATGCTCAGCACCCAATCCACCGAATCAAAGCAGATTAAATGACGTGGCAGGACTGAAGATGAGCTTTTCAATCGAAGGAAAATCAACAATTGTGACTGGAGCTGCCCGTGGGGTCGGCTTGGCCATCGCGCGTCGATTCGTGGAAAACGGCGCTAGAGTGATGTTTGTCGACTTGGACGCGGACGGGCTGAAATTCGAGTTTCAACATGATCCAGAACATGTGCGCTACTTCGTGGGCGACCTCAGGAAGGAGTTGACCAGGCAGAACCTTCTCTCCGCGACACTCGATGAATTCGAGCGGGTCGACATCCTCGTCAATGCCAGTCGTCAAGTGCTGCAATCCGACATTGAGCACGAGGGCAGAGAAACACTTGAGACAATGCTGGATCAAAACCTGCGGCAGAACTACAAGCTGTCAAGATTGATCGCCAGACGCTTCATTGAGCAGGCCAAGTCAGAGCCATCTGAGAATCATATCATAGGTTCGATTATCAACTTGACATCGATTGCGGCCAGGCGTGCCCAGCCAACCCTGCTCGACTACTCAATAAGCTGCGCCGCCCAAGACCAGTTGACCCGTTCGCTCGCGGTCGCTCTGGCACCTCATGGCATTCGCGTGAATGGTATCGGGTTCGGATCGGTCATGAGCGCAAAGCTACAAAAGGAAATTGCCGGAAATTCGAAGTATCGCGAAAGCATCAAAACGGGGACTCCGATGCTTCGGATCGCGGACGCGGGTGAAGTCGCTGCGGCCGCCCAGTTTCTTGTGTCCGATGGTGCCCGCTTCATTACGGGTCACATTCTAACCGTAGACGGCGGGCGCAGTCTGCTTGATAGGGTTAACGTTCCACACCACTAGGTGCAATTGCCCTAACCGTCGGGGTTCAGCTTGAAGTCCCCAAGGCTGGACAGAGTCGAAGAAATACCTGATTCCGGCCCGGACTTGAGTGATTCTTCTGTGGACACAATCCGCTCTCCGGCAAACGATTTTTCCTTCTCCCCCACCTTTTTTTCCGCAGCCACGCGGATTGCTCCATCCAGTTCAAGCTGGCGACAAAGTCCGAGTGCAACTGGATCAGCGGGTTGGATATTCAACATGTTCCAATGCGTACGGTCTCGGATAGCTTGAATCGTGTCCTTTGTCGTGCCAACCAGCTTGGAAATCTGCGAAGTGCTGAGTTCAGGATGGTTCTTCACGAGCCACGCGATCGCCGCCGGCCTGTCCTTTCGCTTGGACAGCGGTGTGTAGCGCGGTCCTTTGCGGCGCTCCTCGCCAATTGCTGCCGGATTCTCCTTTAACACCAAAGCATAGGCTGGGTCCCGTTCGCCCCTGGTAATTTCGTCCGCGTCCAGCTGGCAATTGGCAACCGGGTCAAACCCCAAAATGCCAACGGCCACCTCTCCATCGGCAATTCCCTGCACCTCCAGTTCATGCATTCCGCAGAAATGCGCGATTTGACCAAACGTAAGCGTTGTATTGTCAACAAGCCAGACAGCAGTTGCGGTAGTCATGATTGGTTTTTCCATTTTAGTCTCTCGCCTCCGCGCAACCATTTTACAAAAATATGCCTCGTCTCTCTTGATGCCAGATAGGATTGGCGAGCATTAGAGAAACCTTCCGCAAACTGGTTGATGCGGGTTGATCTTGCTGCCTAACTCTCTCCGGGTCCAAGGGCCAGAGTATCACTCGAATATTGAGTTATTTCAAGGCTCAATTCGCGAATTGCAGGCTTGGCGATGGGCGCCTGCCGAACCGCCGGGAAGCGGTGGCGTCAGCGAAATGCCGAGCTCGGCGCAATCCCGCACCGCCGTCAGCTCACCGATGCTCGGAAACCGGTTTGCTGGCCTTGCCCGCGAATCGCAAATTGAGCCAAACGGTTTCCACGGTCGTTTTCGCGGGGCGCGATGATCGCCGGTGGCGGGTTGGGCAGACCGCCGCGATCCAGCCTGAAGGAATTTCCGAAAGGCGTCCAGGAGTGTCGCTCGCCCTTGGGCCGGAGGACAAGGCCACGCCGACGGAACCTGTCGGAACAGCGGGCGCCCTGCCTCTCCGCTTCCTGCCAGCGGCAGGCAGGAAGCGCGGGGACGGATGACGGCAGCTATTGCCACCTGGCATCGTTGAGGCGCCAATAGATTTCGGTTCCCCTCAGCGACTCGTTTGCGTCCGCGAGATCAAATGGCGTCTCGCCGTACTTGGCGCGCGTGCTCGGGTCGGCGCCGGCCTCCAGCAAGGCCCCGACAACCTCCGGGCGATCGCTCCATTTCGCCGCGTAGTGAAGGGGCGTCCTGCCGTCCTCGTCGCGCGCGCTCGGGTCGGCGCCGGCCTCCAGCAATGCCCCGACAACCTCCGGGTGATCGCTAAATCTCGCCACGAGGTGAAGGGGCGTCTCGCCGTCCTCGTCGCGCGCGTTCGGGTTGGCGCCGGCGGACAGCAATGCCCTGACAACCTCCGGGCGGTCGCTCCATCCCGCCGCGAGGTGAAGGGGCGTCCCGCCGTGCTCGTCGCGCGCGTTCGGGTTGGCGCCGGCGGACAGACAGCCCCGCACAATTTCAATGGATGCGCCCGCAAATGCAAGCGTGTTCCAGTTGTCGCAGTCCGTTGCGGTTGCGGGATGGGCCAGCGACAGAGCAAGCGCCGACGCAAGCGTGCCGAATGAAGTTGCGTTCATGAGCCAATTCCCTCCCTTGCGCTTTCTCGCCCTGAGCGCGCATTGAAAATCATGCGCCTGAAAAGACCGTTTCGCCTTGCACCGAGGGAGTTGCGGCAATCGCACGGCACAAACTTGCGGTGCGCGACGGCTGGCGCATCGGTCAATCCACAGTGAAGGCAAAACCGGGCTTCGGGCCGCGGCTGTTGCTCGAACCAGCGTTTGGCGACCGCATTGCCCGGAAACGCCTGGAACGTCTGCACGACTGTCAGCCCCTCCCGACGCGCGCTCCCCGGTCCCTCCTGCGCCATTGCTCCGCATCCCGTTTCAAATGCCCTCGTGTCCGATTGTTGCATGACGCAAGACCTTGCGAAAGCGGTTTTTCGCTCTGCATTCCGGTTTCCGAAGCTGGCCAGGCGTCTGGCAGTTGCCGCAAATGATTGCGGATGCCCCCGGGCGGCTCGGAACATGATCCCCGACCGAAGCCCCGCCCCAGCCACGATCCCGACCTGACGGCGCGACTGAAGCCGCACAGGCAACTGGCGAAACCGGCAGGCCGTCGGGTGATCCAGGCCGCTCCGCCACCGAACTGCCGCAGAGAGGCATGAAGTCGAGGCGGACCGTCAGCGCCAGACCAAGCCTGCGATTCGCGAATTGAGCCTATTTCAAGTAGGACAGATCGCTGCAGAGTACAGCACATGTATGCGTTAGAGTGCCCGAGCGGATACCGTTCATGGCGACTAACCCAACTGCATAGCCCGGCCAAGTGAAGTTCGGACTTCGCGTATGCATAACGGCGTTGCAGCCTCGAAGCTAGCCCGGTTGCGCCGTGCTTGCTGATTTCTTCGCGAGGTTCGGGTATTTCTCGGTCAGCAAGGAGCCAAAGTAGAAGGTTGGCGCGAACTCCGGCGACGAACGGATAGCGGCGAGCCACCGGGCCACCGCCGGCCGGTCATTCCACGTATGGCCCAAATTGATGTCGCCCATGCGCACGATTATGGGCATCACCGCAATGTCTGCGAGCGTCTTGTCTTTGCCCATCAACCAGGGACCGCCCGAGGCGGCCAGCCAGTCTTCCATGCGATCGACACCGCGCTGGAGGCGTACCATAGCCTCGCCCATTTCCTTTTTTGAAAAACCGGTTCGTCCCATTTTCATGAGAAATTCCCGGCGAAGCGGCTTTGCTTCGCATACCGCTTGGAACTCTTCCTCTGTCATCGCCTGAAAATGGGGCAGAAATGCCAAGTTGTAGGATGGTATTCGGATGGCTGGTGTCGGAACTTCGTCGATGAATCTGAGCATTGAGCGCATCTGCGCACGTTGCATCGCATCATCGGGAACGAGCGGTGGCTCGGGCGATGTCTCGTCCAGATATTCCATGATTACCGCGCTGTCGATGACAACGGAATCGCCATCAATCAGCGACGGAACAACACCGTTGGGATTGATCGCCAAATACTCCGGCTTCAACTGATCGCCGGAGAACAGGTCAAGTTTCCACTCCTCGAATGCCAGCCCCTTGTTGTGGAGGGTATAGCGAACCCGTTGCGAACAAGTGGATTGCGGTGCGTTGTAGAGTGTGAACATGACGTCAGTCCCAGTTAAGAACACGTGGAAGTTTCCCGGTTCGGGCAAGTGTTCCCACAATGCCGAGCGGGAAGAACATCAGCACAACCGCCATGACAAGCCCCGTTGCAAGGACATTGATCTCGGATGCACCAAGTGTGGCAACGAAGAGCTCGTTGAATGCGACGATCAGAATTGCGCCAATAACCGGCCCTGCAATTGTTCCCTTTCCGCCAAGAATGCAGATCAGCACCATGTTCACGCTGACGAGAATGACAAGAAAGATGTTCGGTCGGATATAGGTCAAGTACTCACCCCATACCGCACCAGCCATGCCGACAAAAAAGGCCGAGATCGCAAATGCCAGAACCTTGTAGGTGCGTGTGTCAATTCCCGCACTTTCCGCCTTGATCTCGTCTTTCGAAATCGCGCGTAGCCCGAGGCCGAGTTTCGAGTGCTTGATTTTATAAGACGACCAGACGGCAAATGTCGCCATTGCGACGAAGGCATAGTAGTAAGGCAACTTGGCCCACTCGACAGGTAGGGAATTTGCTGGCATTGACAACCCGGCGGCGCCGCCCACAAACTCCCAGTTGTCGAAAAGTATGCGCGCGATCATCACCAGCGCAAGTGAAGAGATAATGAAGCTAGGCCCGCGAACCTTGAGCGTGATACTGCCGATGCCGTATCCGAATGCCGCGCACACCAAACCAGCAACAGGCGCAAGGATAATTGTCGAAATGCCGTATCGCGAAAAAGCCATGCCCGCGAAATAACCCCCTATGGCGAAGAACACGTTGTGGCCAAGTGAGATGTAACCGGCAAACCCGCCCAGAATGTTCCAGCCGGTGGCCATTACGACGTAACTTGCCGTGAACAGTACCAAGTGAATGGAATAATTGTAGTTGCCGGTGAACTGGAGCGCTGGAAAGATCAGCAGCACCGCGAGGATCATCAGTGGAAACCAAGTGGCGCGGCTCTTGTCCGCCTTGGCCGCCAGTGCCGCATTGTACGCCTCGCGAGCCCTCAAAACAGTTGATGGATCTTCCATTCCTCGTCCATCATGCAAGCTCCGGCTTCTCGCCGAAGAGGCCCTGGGGTCTGATAAGGAGAATTAGAAAGAGCGCCAGAAAGAACGTCATTGTCGACCAGGTCGTTCCGATCCAAGCACCGACAAATGCGGCGGCGACGCTCAGCAGAAACGAAGCGACGACGGTCCCGAGGATTGATCCCATTCCACCGAGAACAACAAGGCTCATTAGAATCGCGATCCATTCCCAATGCTTGGCCGGAAAGAAACTGAAGACGAAACTTACGAGCGCCCCGGCAGCTCCAGCAAGAGCAATGCCGATCCCGAAACTCACCATTCCGACAAAGTTCACGTTGACGCCCATCAACTCGGCCGCGGCACGGTTCTGGACCGTGGCCCGGATCGCATAGCCAAAGCGTGAATATTTCAGGAAAATCGCCAGAGCTGCGATGATTGCAAGCGAGGTGATGCCAGCATAGAGTTGACCTGTCGGGATGAAAACTTCTCCGATGAAAATCGCGTCAGTCGCGTAGCCTGGCGAAGTAACGCGCTGTGTGTTGGTGAAAGCGGTTCCGAGGGCCCCTTCAACCACCATGGCAGTGGCGAATGTCAGCAGCACGGTCATCTCGGAGTATTTCGCAGACTTAGCCTCGCGCTCAAAGACCAGTTTGTATAGCAACACCCCGACGGCGGCGAGGACGGCGGCAGCCACCGGCAGAATGGCGATTGGATCGATGCCCAATAGCCGGAATGCCCAATATGCGACGTAGGCGCCGCCTATGATCAGAGAGGGATGCGCGAGATTCACGATGTGCATCACTCCGAACACCAGAGAAAGGCCGGAACCCATCAGAGCGAAGACGCCGCCTAGGGCAAGACCCAGAATGAAAATCTGGATGGCTTCCGCCATGTCAGGCACTCACCGTGCCACTCTTCTTTCCGCCAAGGTACAGCTCTTGAATCCGCGGGTCGGATAGCACTTCGCTGGCAGGTCCTTCAAAAAGGGTGCGGCCAAGATCGAGCACTCCGCCCCAATCGGAGTTTCTCAACCCCATCAATGCGTTCTGCTCCACAAGGAGCAGGGTAATCCCCTCGCTGGCCATCATTTTAATGATATCGAACATTTCCTGGACTATCCGAGGGGCAAGGCCGAGCGAGGGTTCGTCAAGCATTACGATGTCCGGTTTGTTGATCATCGTGCGGGCCATGGCGAGTGTTTGCTGCTGGCCTCCTGACATTGTGCCCGCCTGCTGGTCACGTCGCTCCTGGAGAATTGGGAAGCGTTCTTCGATCTCGTCAATCCGGTGCTCAAGCTCCTTCTTGTCATTCATGATGTAGCCGCCCATGCGAAGGTTCTCGCGAACGGTCATTTTTGGGAACAGCGCGCGTTCTTGCGGAACAAAGCAAATGCCCCTGCGCAAGATCTGGTCAGGGCGTTCGCCGTTCAGCCTTTCGCCCTTGAGTCTCACCTCGCCTTTGCGGATCCTTAGCATCCCGCAGATGGCCTTCAAGAGTGTCGACTTGCCGGCACCATTCGGGCCGATGATGCAATGCACCTTCCCGGCTTCAACAGTAAGATGTGCGCCATCAAGTATTGCCGGCCCGTCACCGTATCCGGTTGTGATGTTTTTGACCTCCATCAGCTTTGTCATCATGCTGCCTCGTCAATCACGCCGCCCAGATAGGCATCGAGGACAACCGGGTTTTCTCGAACCTCCGAGGGCACGCCCTCGGCAATGATCTGTCCCTGAGCCATGACCACCACGCGGTGAGAGAGCTGCATGATCAGTTCCATGTTGTGCTCGACGATCAGCACTGTCATGCCCGTTTCATTCAGTCGCTGGAGATGTCCGATAATGGTTTTCAGAAGAGATGGGTTCATCCCGCCTGCAGGTTCGTCGAGCAGGATGATCTTAGGGTCACTCATCAAAAGTGCTGCGAGATCCATCAACTTCTTCTGTCCGAAGGAAAGGTTCGCGCCGTCTTCGTGCGCGACCCGGGCGATTCCGAGAAAATCCAGCAGGCTCATAGCCTTGTCAATTTCTGCCGCGCTCATGGCAGGGCGGAACAGGTCGCGCCAGCCGTTGCACTGGCTTTGGCATATGACGTTCTCGAGAACCGTCAGGTCAGCCAGATTCCGGCTCAACTGAAATGTGCGAGACAGCCCAAGCTTCGTGATCTTGTGGGGCCGCAACTTATCGATACGCTCGCCGTCGAGCCAGACTTCCCCGGCCGTTGGCACCACCGTTCGGCTGATGCAATCAAACGCGGTCGTCTTTCCCGCCCCGTTCGGACCAATAAGAGCCGTTATCTTGCCCTTTTCTGCGGCAAACGTGCAGTTATCGACTGCACGTATCCCACCGAAACGCTTGCTGAGTCCCTTAACCTCGAGCATTGCCCACCCTTTGCAGATGATGTGGCCGGGCCGCCAGTCCGTGCCCAGCCACCGACTCCTCAGAAGCCGCCTTTCGGGTAACTCAGGTCTTGCACGCCTTCGAATTCATCTGTCGGGTAAACAAAATCCAGCGAGCCATTGTTCCACTGGGTCATCAAGAAAGGCTTGTCGGCTGGAAGCCCGGCATCGTCCCAGTAGAACCGTCCGAGTATCGTCCGGACCGGATCATCCGCCGTTCGGGCCGACAGCCAGTTCCCCATGGCCTCATTGTCGGTCGAAGCGGCGCCGACGATAGCCTGTTCGATACCCTGGCAAACGGCAAACGGAATTGCGCTGTCTTCGTCCGGCGGGCTGCCGTAGGCATCTGAAAAGGCCGAGGCAAAGTCCTGATTCGAAAATGCTTCGCCAACGAGAGATGACTCAAACGGTGCGTCCTGATGCCAAGATGTATGGACAAGCACGCCGTTCGAGCTGTCGCCAGTCCCCTCCAAATACTCGGCTTGAGTGCCTTGACTGAAGTAAACCATCTTGGGTTCAGCGCGCACGGTCTTCAAAGCCCTGGTCAGTTGCACGGCCTCTTCGGCGCTTGCAGTCAATCCGATGATCAATTCCGCGCCAGAGCGCTTGATCGAATTTGCCAGGTTCAGCCAGTCGCTAAAGCCTTCCTCAGGCCATTTCTCATTGAATACGAGCTCAATTCCGGCATTTGCCAGGTAACCCGGCGCAAGATCGGCAACCGTGCTGCCATCAGCGGGGTTCTTGACTTCTTGCCCTAGCAGACCAGCCTCGATCGCATTTGCGAAGAAGTCGTCAGCCGCGACCACGGCGGCCGTTGCGGGCCTTGAATCCGCCGGCACCAAGTCTTCAATGACCCCTTGGATCGTTGCGCCAATGTATTCGGCAGCATCGGGCTGAAAGTAGAACAAGTTCCTGTGCCCTTGCGTGTAAATTCGCAGCGCGCCGCCTGCCGGAATTGGATGCACGTATCCATTCTTGGCCAAGATGTTCGCGACCGGGAATGTCAGGCGCGAAGAAAACGTCCCGTATACCGCCTCGACCTCATTGACGTTGATGAAGCGTTCGTACTGGTTGATAGCGGTTGCCGGGTCAGATCGGTTGTCGGATACGATCAGCTCGACCTCGCGACCAAGAATGCCGCCCTTAGAGTTGATAAGGTTCACGCACAGCTCGTAGCCTTGCTTGTGTTTCTGACCGGCGATTGAAAAGCCACCGGTCAGCGGTAGCGATGCGCCGATTTTCAAGGTGTCGGCCGTGGCCGCCCCGCCAAGCGCCACCGCAATCGTTGCAATGGCGAAAAGCTTCTTGTATGACATCGTCAGTCTCCCTATTCAGTTATTGATTGCAACCTTTTGCCGGGTTTTCGCCTATCCAGAAGCAACCGGCAGTTCCAGTCCAGTAGGAACCGGATTGTTCTCGCTTTCGAGCTCGATCCCCGCTTGAATCGCGACGGTCTCGAGCAACGCGGAGAAGTCCCCCTCCAAGTATGCATCAGGATCATCCTTGAGTTGCGCAGCTCCGAAATGAACCTGCAGCGCTTCGCGCGTTGCCGCGGTCAACGGCATTGAAACACCTAAGTCGCGGGCAGACGCCAGACCAAGATCCAGGTCCTTTCGCAGCAATGCAGGAGTAAATGTTGTCGTCCAATCGAGGTTGACGAAGGCATTGCTCTTATACTGCGTGAAGATCGAGCCCATCACCGAATTGTTCATCCAGTTCAGGAAGGCATATCGGCTCACGCCGGCCTTCTCGGCAAGAATTGTGATTTCGGCCAAGTTCTGAGTCATGACGCCGAGAAAAACATTGTGGGCTATTTTGCAGAATCGGGACAGTTCGCCCTCCCCCACATACGAGACACCCCGGCCATTGATCGCCTTCAGCATGGATTCGACCTCGTCGTAGATGTGCCTCGGTCCCGACGCGACCGAACTGAGCTTGCCGGCGCGCACACACTTGCCGTTGCCTGAGACGGGGGAAGCGATGAACTCGGTTCCCCGCGCGTTTAATCGGCTTCGAATGTCCGCTGACTGGTCAACACCAATCGAGGAGCAGTCGACTAAAATGCGAGGGGAATTGTCGCCTGAAAGCACACCATTATCGCCAAAGCAGACTTGATGCACATCCGCACCTGTCGAGACCATTGTGAACAACACATCGACATCTGCGAGTTCGACAGGGTTTCCGGCAAGTGTCGCGCCTTTGATCTCTAGAGGTTCCGCCTTAGATCTCGTCCTGTTCCATATATTGACGCTATAACCCGAATCCAGCAAACGCTCCGCCATCGGGTAGCCCATTCTTCCCATGCCTATCCAGCCGATTCTCTTGCTATTCATTCCCCGTTCTCCTGTCTCAGCGGCTGATATTGCCGCCCGGTGGCGTCTGCCAATTCAAACGACATGCCCGTACTCTCGAAAACATTGCGACCATCCATCAGGAAACAGCCTTCCGGACCTCCAATCTGCGCCGCCCTCACTAGCGTTGCTTTTCAAACAGTCCAAGAATGCAGAACAGAATGTTCTGCATGCCGAGCTTGATTGTCACGTCTTGGTGTTGCGCCCCCCAAAAGCTGACTGCGCATCAGGTACCGCAACTGCCCGCAACAGCTTTCGGCAGACCATCCAGCCGTGCACGACCTCCATCGACCTTGCATTTGCACACGGAAATCTGTTGCTCCCTAAAGCCGCTCGTAATCGCAAGGCGATTTTTCGCAATCGTTTGCATAGACATTGATGCAACTTCCTTCGCCTGTCAAGCGCTTTATGCAATCGATCTTGGCGACCACCCACGATCATTCTCGCGTCATATTTCCTTGGCCAGCGTCTTTCTCCGTGCAAAAGCTTCGATTATTGGCAGTCTTGCCTGCGGGCCACGTTTTCGCGCTCCCCCTGACCAAGCCTTGGCATCTTTCGGGAATCGCATTCGGGTTTGCGCTTTGTTAAGTCATTCGCTTCGTGGATGGCGCACTGATCGATTGTGTCCTTTCAGGGCACAGCGGCATCCAAGCAGGAAACGAGCACAGATGCGACGACGATTTAGACGGCCCCGCCACATTCAGAAAATCGACCAGCTAGCGTCATCTAGTCTCGATGCCCTCTCTCTAAATTGACATGCCGAGCAATTGCTTTCGCAAACGATTGCGTTGCAGGAATTCGTACCATACGCTACTCTTTTCTCAAAACGGGCACGAAATGAGAAACCGGGTCACACTCAAGGACATAGCACTGCATACTGGCAAGCACGTCTCGACGGTTTCGCGCGCACTCGATCCCAACCGAGGCCACACAATATCCGCCAAAGCCGTTGAGCAGGTGCGAGCAGCCGCTCGAAATCTTGGTTACCGCCCGAATTGCCTTGCCGCCGGTCTCCGAACCAATCGGTCGATGACGGTCGGAATCGTTATCCCAGACATTACCAACGTTGTCTTTCCACCGATCGTCCGTGGAATCGAGAGCATTCTCGACCCGCTGGGATATGCGTCAATCCTTGTGAACACGGACAGCGAGATAGAGCGCGGCAGCAGAATGGTGGAAGTCCTGCGTGACCGCGGCGTGGACGGGATCGTTCACGCTGCAGCGCTACTCAGCGACCTCGCGATTGCCGAGGCGTCAGACGACGGGATTCCGGTGGTTACCGTAAACAGAAAACTGGACAGATCACGCATCCCCTGTGTCGTCAATGATGAGCGAGGGGGTCTCCGTCTTGTGGTGCAGCATCTTGTGGACCTCGGACATCGAAACATTGCACATATTGCCGGACCCCAGGACCTGTCGACTGGCAAGTATCGCTTGAACGCATTTCGTCAAGTAATGGATCAGCTCGATCTCCCTGCCGCACCGGGCCTAACCGTAACCGCGAAGCGATTCGACGAGAAGCAAGGGAAATCCTGTGCATCCGAGCTTCTGTCAAGGAACAACGCCTTCACGGCAATCGCATGCGCAAATGACCGCTTGGCCTTGGGCGCGATAGCGCACCTCAAGAGCAACGGGATCGACTGTCCAAGGGGCATCTCGGTGACGGGATTCAATGATATGCCGTTCCTGGATTTCATCCAGCCCGGTCTCACCACGATTCGCATCAAGCAGTTTGAGGCGGGCCAGGCTGCGGCGAAGCGACTGTATGAAGCGATGAGCGGAGATGAAACAGACCTGCCTTTGGAGACTGTGCTTCCAGTGGAGTTGATTGTCAGAAACAGCACGGATGCGTGCCGAGGGGTTCGTTCCACCTAATGGCACCCGCCGCAAACATCTACCGCAGCGAATCGGTAGCGAACGCATGATCAAGCGAGCCTTCCGGCGCACTCTTTGAAGACAAGCTCCAATTCCACCCGATGCACCTGCAGACAAAAGCGAGGGAAAAGAAATGAACGTTGCACTCACAACTAACGCCTTGGAGCCACACTGGCAATGGGGCGGACGGCTGCCCGCTTGGGGCCATTCGAGCGTCGATTTCGAGCGTCGCGTGGACCACGAACGGCTCCGCCGCTACCGACTGAGCCGAACGCGCGAAGCTCTGAAGAACTCCGACTGTGGATCGCTCCTGCTCTTTGACGTCAACAATATCCGTTATGTTTCCGCGACAAAGATCGGCGAATGGGAACGCGACAAGATGTGTCGCTTTTGCCTCCTGACAGGCGACGACTCGCCTTTCGTCTGGGATTTTGGCTCAGCGGCAGTGCACCATCGGAAGTATTCGGACTGGCTGGAGCCAGACCATTGTCGTGCCGGCGTTGTTGGGATGCGTGGAACAATTCCACCTTCATTCGGATTGATGAAACAATACGCCGAAGAAATTTCCGGGCTTGTAAGCGAGGCAGGGATGGCAAACATGCCGGTTGGCGTGGATTATGCCGAAACAGCCATGTTTCAGGCACTGCAGGAAGCAGGCCTCAAGGTGGTTGACGGACAGCAGATCATGCTGTCGGCGCGGGAAATCAAGAATTGGGACGAAATTCAGCTGCTGACCCAAGCTGCAAGCATGGTTGATGGCGTGTACCACATGATTTACGAAGAGCTTAAACCGGGAGTGCGAGAAAACGACATCGTGGCGCTAGCCAACAAGATGCTCTACGAGATGGGATCTGATGATGTCGAGGCGATCAACGCAATTTCCGGCGAACGGTGCAACCCGCATCCACACAACTTTACAGACCGTTACTTTAGGCCGGGAGATCAGGCCTTCTTCGACATTTTGCAGTCGTACCAAGGATATCGAACCTGCTATTACCGTACCTTCAACATCGGGCGCGCCACTCCGGTCCAACACAGTGCCTACGAGAAGGCACGGGAATGGATCGATGCAGCGATAGAGACTATCAAGCCAGGCGTCACCACGGACAAGGTGGCCAAACTTTGGCCAGCAGCGCCCGATTTTGGGTTTCCCGACGAGTTTTCGGCATTTGGGCTCCAGTTTGGCCATGGATTGGGTTTGGCTCTGCACGAGAGGCCCATAATCAGCCGCGCGGTCAGCTTGGAAAACCCAATGGAGATTCAGACTGGCATGGTCTTCGCGGTCGAAACGTACTGCCCGGCCTCCGATGGCTATTCCGCTGCGAGAATTGAAGAAGAAGTTGTTGTAACGGATACTGGCTGTGAGGTGATATCGCTCTTCCCAGCCGAGGATCTTCCCATAGCCAACCGGTACTGAGCGAATTCGGACCGCATGCGCATTTGCGCCATTGATTCGGATTCGGCCTGCGGAAGGCGGCGGGCAGCAATACTGCATTAGCGAGGTCCACTATGTCTGCAACTCCAAGGCACAATTCCGAATTCTACTTTCGTGTCTATCGCCAGATGGCCCGCATCCGCGCCTTTGAGGACAATGCCAACAAGCTTTACCTCACGGCGAAAATGCCGGGGTTGACGCACCTCTACTCAGGTGAGGAGGCGGTCGCAGTGGGAATCTGCGAAGCGCTTCGTGTGACTGACAAGATAACGTCGACACATCGTGGGCACGGCCATTGCATCGCCAAGGGAGCCAATTTCAAGCACATGTTCTGCGAGCTTCTGGGAAAGAGGGAGGGGTATTGCCGCGGAAAAGGTGGCTCGATGCACATCGCCGACCAAAGCAATGGGAATCTCGGCGCGAATGCCATCGTGGGGGGATCGATGGGAATCGCGACAGGCGCGGCTCTTTCCGCAAAGCTGCTCGGCACCGATGCCGTTTCCGTCTGCTTCTTCGGCGACGGCGCCACCGCGCAAGGTCTCATGTACGAAGTCATGAACATGGCGGCGCTCTGGAAGCTTCCAGTGATTTATGCGTGCGAGAACAACGGATATTCAGAATACACGCAGACAAGCGAAATCGCGGCCGGATCGATCACCGCACGAGCCGAAGCGTTTGGAATCGAAGCGCACGAGGTGGACGGTCAAGACGTGCTTGCTGTCAACGAGCTTGCCGCACAGCTGGTGGAACGCTGCAGGAAGGGCGAGGGTCCGTTCTTCGTGGAGCTTTTGACTTATCGCCTTCACGGGCATCACGTTGGGGACATAAATCGCGATTACTATCGCTCAAAGGAAGAAGAGGATCATTGGAAATCCGAACGGGACCCGATCAACCTGTTCGGCAATTGGTTGATTGAGCACCAGATCGCCTCGAACGGCGATCTGGTGGAAATCCGCAGGGAGATCGATGACAACGCCGCAGCGGCTGTGAAGTACGCCCTCGCGGCAGCATATCCGGATCCCAGCGAAGTCGAACTGCATCTCTTCGCTGAACCCATGAACTGAGGAGTCCGCAATGCGCGAGATCACGCTATCCAAAGCCGTTAACGAAGCCATTGCCGAGGAAATGCGGCGAGACCACACGGTATTCGTCATCGGTGAGGACGTTGCGGAGGCTGGCACCCCATTCAAGGTCTTGGGCGGACTGGTCGAGGAGTTCGGTACCGACCGTGTCATTGACACCCCGATTGCCGAGCCTGGCTTTATGGGAATGGCGGTTGGAGCTGCAATGACCGGATCACGACCCGTTGTCGACTTGATGTTCGGCGACTTTCTGTTTCTGGTCATGGACCAACTCTGCAACCAGGCGGCAAAGGCTCACTTCATGTCAGGCGGCAAGTTGAAGGTACCACTCGTTCTGAGAACCAACCTTGGAGCCACACGACGCTCTGCGGCACAACATTCGCAGAGCCTGCATGCGCTTGTAGCGCACATCCCGGGTGTAAAGGTCGCCCTGCCCAGTTCAGCCTATGAAGCCAAGGGTCTCCTGAAGACTGCGATTCGCGATGAAAATCCGGTGATAATTTTCGAAGACAAATTGATGTACAATGAAAAGGCCCCAGTTCCAGAAGAAGAATACTTGATTCCGTTTGGCAAGTCGGCGGTCTTGAGAGAAGGCACCGACGTATCTTTAATAGCGACCTCTTCAATGGTTCAGGTTTGTCAATCAGCAGCGGAATCCCTTTCCGAAGATGGAATCAATGCAGAAATCGTTGATCCGCGCACCATCGTGCCCTTGGACGACGAAACGATCTTGTGCTCCGTGCGCAAGACCAGCCGGGCAATTGTCGTTGACGAAGGGCACCAGAGCTATGGCGTCACTGCAGAGATTGCTAGCCGGATCGCGGAGAAGGCCTTCTACCATCTTGATGCTCCCGTCATTCGCCTCGGCGCAATGGATATCCCTGTTCCATTCTCTCCGGTGCTCGAGGATCTGACAGTCCCGACGCCGGGGAAAGTAGCCGATGTAGCACGCAAAATCTGCCGTCAGGAACTGGTTCATGCCGCATGACGTCATCATGCCTGCCCTGGGAATGGCTCAAGACACGGGGCTTATCGTTTCTTGGCGCAAATCGGCAGGTGACCAGGTGGCGGCAGAAGACATACTCTTCGATGTCGAGACCGACAAAGCCACAATGGAAGTCCAAGCCGGTGCGGACGGCTATCTGGCAGATGTTCGATTCGATGCCGGTGCAGAAGTGCCGGTGGGCAAGGTCATTGCGATTATTGTACCAGAGGTGCCCGACAGCACTGGCAGTGAGCGCGCTTTCATGCCGATTTCGACGCCTTCAAGTGTCGGCGTGGCATCAAAGGCACCCCAACACGATGTTTCCACGAAAATAGAGCCGCCGGAACGGCTGTCTGAGACTGGCGCTCGCATACTAGCGTCCCCCAAAGCCAAACGCCTGGCCGCTGAGGAAGGGTTCGATCTCGGTCTGCTCATGTCGGCAGGGCTGCCGCAACCATATCATGCCGTTGACCTTCAAGCTCTTCGCACGCTTGCCGCTGTCGCTAGAGACGGAAAGGCATCCGACGCACCGTTGACCATCAAATCCCAAGCGCCAATTGCTGGTCTTGCCGACTTTGAGACTTGGATGGCATCTGAGATTCCAGTGTCAAGAGAACGAATCTGGGCTGCCTTCGCGTCCGCCAGCCTTCGGCAAGCGACGGGTGCCGCTAATATCCTTGTGAGGGTCGATTTGCCGACAGCAGAACGGTCTTTGTCATTTCGCAACGCCGATCAGTGCCCAATGTCACGCATCGAGCAGGCGGGCGCGGACGCTCCCGACCTGATTGTCCGGGAATTGCCCGGCAACCGAACCGCCGACGCGGATGTCCGGGGTCTCGAGGGCCATGCGCTCAGCATCTCGACTGAAGGCGACCACTTCATGCTAGCGCTCATGTTTGACTCAGACAAACTCGATGCCAGTCACGCGAGGGAATTCGTGGACGGATTTGCGAGACGAATTGACAACCCTTTGCGCCAGCTGCTGTAAACGCGGATACATACAATGCTTCGAAAATGTCTGGACCACCACGTCATCAACAGAAATCTCCATATCGCTAATCGCCGGAGCGAAGGCTGCTTCGGGCACTGCACCGCATGCGGGAACTGATTGGTGGAGGCGTGCTCGAGTTCATGGAAACTCGATGCATTTCCACATGTTTGTGAGGAATTAGAATGTCAGAGGTCATTGCCAGTCCATCCGTCAGGGCGCTTGCTCGAGAAAAAGGGATCGACCTGACGGCTCTGGCAAAAAAGCTTGGTCGAAAATCTATCGCGCGCGAGGATCTAGCGAAGGACAATTACGGTGCTGCGCCCAAGCCCCGGGACTCCCATTGGGATATCGATCACGCTCGCTACGGTCCCGTAACCGAGGAGCCCATGTCACGCATTGCACAAGTTGCAGCGGCAAACCTCAGCGCCGCCAACGCCATGGTTCCGTCGGCCGCTCATTTCGACAGAGCAGATGTCTCCAAAATCGAGAAATTCCGCTTGGAAGTCAGAGCGGAAGCAGAGGCGAGAGAGACAAAACTGACCGCTCTCGCCTTTCACGTAAAGGCGTTGGCACGAGCACTGCATGATTTTCCGAGGCTCAACGCCTCATTATCGCCAGACGGCAAGACTCTGACATTGAAGGGCTATTGCCATATTGGCTTTGCCGTCAACGCGCCGCATGGACTGGTAGTGCCAGTGATTCGCAATGCCGACAAGAAAGGGATCTGGTTGATCGCGTCAGAAATTTCCGAACTGGCCAAACGAGGAAGAAACCGCAGCTTGCGTCCAAAAGACATGGGGGGCGGTTCCATCACGATTAGCAATGTCGGTGGCATCGGCGGCACTTCGTTCACACCTATTGTAAATCCCCCAGAGGTGGCCATTCTTGGGCTGGCACGAACTGAAATCGTGCCGAAGTGGGACGGGGAGGTATTCCGGCCCCTGCCGATGACGCCAATTTCCCTGAGCTATGACCACCGCGTCATCAACGGTGCAGATGCCGCACAGTTCGTTTCCCGCTATGCCGGCCTCCTAGCCGACCCGCGCAGAATCATGATTTAAGGCATCCATGAAGGCAAAACCGATCTCTGTTCAGTTCGAGAGGTAGGCAGCGAAATCGGCATGCCGTTTTTCTGATTGTCATTTTCTTGAAATCACATGGTCAGGACAATCTTCCCGACATGTTCCGAACTCTCCATTCTTCGGTGGGCATCCGCTGCTTCTTCCAGTGCAAATTCCCGATCAATTACCGGCCCAACCTCTCGCCGGGACAGCAGCGGCCACACCTTGGAACGCAAGTCGCTCGCGATCTTTGCCTTGGCCTGATCTGACTGCGGTCGAAGAGTGCTTCCAGTTATCGTCAGACGCCGTGTCATGACCTGTGCGAAATTCAGCTCGACTTTCGGTCCTTTCAGAAACGCGATCTGGACCAGTCTGCCGTCATCCGCCAATGCCCGAATGTTTCGTGGAATGTAGCTTCCGCCGACCATGTCCAATGTGACGTCCACACCCTTGCCGTCGGTCATGTCCCTGACCGCCTCTACGAAGTCTACTTTCCGGTAGTTTATTGCGTGCTCGGCTCCTAGCGCTTTGCATGCCTTGCACTTTTCTTCAGTGCCCGCTGTGGCAATGACACGGGACCCGAAGGACTTCGCCAACTGAATGGCAGTTGTTCCAATGCCGGAGGATCCGCCATGCACAAGCAACACCTCATCGGGCTGCAGGTGCCCTCGAACGAACACGTTGTTCCACACAGTAAAATGCGTTTCGCAAAGTGCCGCGGCCTCGACAAGTGACATCCCGTCCGGAACGGGCAGGGCATGCTCTGCGTGCGTTAGGGAGCACTCTGCATAACCTCCCCCGGGAAGCAGTGCACAAACCTTGTCGCCCGGCTCCCAGCAACCAACTGACGCTCCAATTTCTACCACCTCGCCGGCCGACTCCAGTCCGGGGAGGGCGGATGCATTTGGCGGGGGGGCATACAGGCCAGATCGCTGCAGAACATCCGGTCGGTTTACTCCGGCCGCATGATTCTTGATGAGGATCTGCTCTCTTCCTGGCGAAGGAACTGGACGTTGCGCCAGCCGCAACACATCTGGGCCACCGTGTTGGCTGATCTCCATAACCCTCATCATGGCTACAATGCCTCTGCTTCTGTGTCTGACATGTGGCCCGGATGCGTGTGCCGCCGGTCGCGCGGCGCTCTCACTCTTTTCTCCAGTGTGGAGAATCCGGTCATTATAGGCTTGGACAACGGATTTTTTCGCAGTTTCGACTTGAACTGTTCAAACCGCATCACGTCCTCTATTCGGCGTTCGATGAAATTTTGCGTCTCGAAATTTTCGTGGCTCGCGTCGCCAAGCCAGTACATTATTGACGTGCCCAGAACCATGGAAAGCGTCGCTCTCTTGGTGTACCAATTGAGATCGCTGGATTCGTCCCCGAGTTCCGTCCAGATCTGATCGGCAGTGCCCCACATCAGGCGTGCGCCGTCAGCGCTATGAATCGGATTGGCGAAAAGCGCTGTGCAACACCGAACCGCGAACTTGTGGTTGGCGTCCGCCTCAAGCCGCACCCAAACAGCTTTTCCGATGCGGTCCCGAAACTTGTGAGCGGAAAGATCAATGTTTCTGAGCAACTCCAGCATCCGCTTGTCACCGCAGCGATGAAACTCGATCGCCAGATCCAATGCACCTCGCGGGCAGGCTCCTCGGGCAGCTGCCGGATCGATTCCGGCACCATCGACCGATTTCCTGAAGCAGTCGTCGCTCCAACCCGAAGACTCAACGCAACTCAATGCTGCCTGCATGAGCTGCTGGCGGATATCTGTATATGACGAGCTGTTCATTCGTGCCCTCTCGCCCACAGCAACGCCAACCAGTCAGCTGGCAACTGCGACAATTTCGATTTCGAAGTTCGCGTAAATTGCTTTAGCCCAGAATTCAAGGCTGTCCTTGACATCCGCAAAGCGCTACACTAAACGCTCTGGCGAAAGCTTATTGAAGGGTGGTCGTGAATAAATGCAGGTACACGTAAACGACAACAATGTCGATCAGGCATTGAGAGTGTTGAAGAAAAAGCTTCAACGCGAAGGCGTGTTTCGTGAAATGAAACTAAGGCAGCATTACGAAAAACCGTCTGAGCGGCGTGTCAGGCAACGAGCCGAAGCAATTCGCCGGGCCAGGAAACTCGCGCGCAAGCGCGCACTCCGCGAGGGGACTATTTAGCAACCCTCTATTTATTGGCCGGCTTTTCGGGTGCCAGCCCAAACGATCGATTGGGCAACTTTATTCGAGACCGTACGGCATGAAGGTACCCTCGAGCTTCTGGATCAAGCGGAAGCCACGGTTTGTCGCCGTGTGGTATTTCGTGCGACTCACACTGATCGAGACCAGTTTCCGCGTCCAAGCATTTGGTAACGAATTGCACGGCCCAGCATTCCAAATCAGGCCGCGAATCAAATGATGGCTGTCTAGCTGTTGAAGACAGCCAAGAAAACAAGCACGAAAAACACGACGACGCAGACGTAAGCAACGAATCGCACAAATCCGCTGAAGCCCTTTTCGTGCGCTTTGACATCCATTGATCCGTGCTCGTATCCCGCCATTTCCAATTCCTGTTTCTGCTGAATCGATTCCGGAAACCGCCAATCGTATCGACGGCTCGAATCTTGCACAATCTCATATGCCAAGCAAGCGCTTGCATCGAGTGGCCCTGCAACGGTTTAATTCGCTGCGAAGCACCATGAAATTTGGGAGCCGCAAATCAAGTTTGCATGGTGCGGCTAGCGCCTGGGCATCTGACAGAAGGGTACACAGCACCCATCGAATCGCGGTCGTCGCGGCGGCTCCATAGCCACGCGCCGTCTGCGCGGCAGTATCGGTTTGCTTTGGCGTGAAACCAAAGGTGATTCAAGTGAGCCACCGCTTCCGCAAGCGCGAAGCCGAAATCCCTTTCCTTAATCGGATGTCCAAAAATCGCTTCGAAGCATTGCACCGTGGTCCGCGGCTCCCGCAGTTCCTCAAGTAGACGCTCTAATGCAGTCTCGTGATTCTCAATCAACTGGCCGAGGCGGACGGGAAGTCCGTTGTACGGTATCTTATGCCCTGGCAACACTAGTTGATCAGCCTCGGCAAACTCGCAAAACCGCTCGCAGGAAACCAAGAATTCGGTGAGTGGTATCGCCTCCGGTTCGGTGTTGTACACGCCTATGTTCGGAGTGATGTCCGCAAGGAACTGATCTCCGCCGATTATCAACGGAACATCTCGGCACCAAAATGTGGCATGCGCAGGCGCGTGGCCGTGGCCAAACCGAACATCCCAAATCCTGCCCCCGATTTCGATGGCCGAACCGTCGACAATTCGCTTGAAGCCTGTCGGTATTGGGTGGACACAGTCGGCGAAGTTAAAAGGACGGGCCTTCGCCAATTTATCGTAGGCTTGCTTGTTCACCCCAGCGGCGCGGTAGAACTCCAAAGCCTCGGGCGACGGGCGGTCCTGAACGTCGAGAGTCAGCATGCGCGCCAGCAGCCAGACGGTTCGAGGAGCCCAAACCTCCGCCCCGTGAACTGACTTGAACCAGCCCGCCAAACCAACATGGTCCGGGTGATGATGCGTTAGTATGACGCGCCATACCGGCATACCTTCGAGGGGACCTGCCATGAGGTCGGTCCACAGGTTTTGCGTGAGCGCCGTGTTCACTCCGGTGTCGACAATCGTCCATCCATCGGTCTCCCGGAAGGCGTATATGTTGACATGGTTCAGCGCGTAGGGAAGCGGGAGCCGAATCCACAGAATCCCATCCTGAACCTCCACTGCAGAGATGCCGTCAGGCATCGCGGCAACGGGATAGCCGAGCGATTCATTGCCTTTTCCCACGATGTCAGGCCACTTGGCCCTGGAAATCAAGGAAATGCAAGTCCTCGGCACCCAATGTGGCCTCGTCGCAGTGGCCTGAAAGTGCAGGAAGCGCGCGCTTGACGAACACACGCGCAAGTGCCGCACGCGGACCTTTTCCGTTGACCGCCACCAGCGCTTTGAGGTGATTGGACGCGCCAAGCAGAAGAGCCATTGCCCGAAGGTAGGCACAAGCTCCCGCATATCTTTGATTCATGCTGCTCTGTCGTATCATCCAGCCGGTCGCTTCCTTGAGTTTTGCGGCACTCTGCGCAAGATCTGAAGACAGATCAGGGGCATGCGCCCGGCTCGATCTTGAGCATTCCTCTATCTCATCGAGCAACGCGAATGCTGCATCGCCTGTATTCGCCAGTTTTCTGCCAGCGAGATCCAGTGCCTGTATTCCGTTGGTGCCTTCGTAAATCGTTGTGACCAAGACATCCCGCAGGAATTGCGTCGCCCCAGTTTCCTCAATGTATCCAGCGCCGCCATACACCTGAATCCCCAAGGAGGCGACCTCGAACCCGGTATCGGAGCCGTATGCCTTGGCTATCGGCGTCAGGAATGCGGCTCTATCAGCCCATTTCTGCCCTCCCGTCGCGCGCGCAATGTCGATTGCGTAGGCACAAGCACTGCAGATTGACCGGGCGGAATATATCTGTGCTTTCATCAGTGCGAGGATACGACGAACATTTGCATGGTCAATTATTGTCCCCGTACCATCAGTCTTGATCGGCTTTCCTTGCTTTCGCGCCAAAGCATATTCAAGGGATTGCTGATATGCCGCCTCGGCAACAGCCACGCCTTGGCAGCCGACACCGAGCCTGGCAACATTCATCATCGAGAACATCGCCTTCATGCCGCCGTGCGGCTCCCCCACGAGCCACCCGACCGCCCCGTCGTATTGAAGAACTGCTGTGGGCGAGCCGTGCAGTCCCAGCTTTTTCTCAATCGAGAGAGTGCTGATTCCATTTTTCAAGCCCGGGTGCCCCGACTTGTCAGGCAAAAATTTGGGAACCATGAAAAGGGAGACGCCCTTGGTCCCCGGCTCCGCTCCAGGAAGTCTCGCGAGAACCAAGTGGCAAATGTTTTTTGCAAAATCAGCATCTCCCCAGCTCACAAAGATCTTTTGGCCGCTGATCAGGAATCTGCTGCCGTCCGCCGGCACCGCCTTGGTTCGCAATGCACCGACATCCGATCCCGCCTGTGGCTCGGTGATGTTCATAGTTCCAGACCATTCGCCCGATACAAGCTTCGGCAAAAATATGCGCTTGACTTCCTCGTTCGCGTGGAGTTCGAGAGCGTCGATCTGCGATTGCGTCAACAGTGGATTGAGTCCCAGAGCCAGGCAAGCTCCGTTGATCATCTCGTTCGCGGCGTTCAGGATGGAGACCGGGAGGCCTGTTCCACCAAATTCCGGTTGTGCTGCCATTCCAGCCCACCCACCTTCCGCGATCAATCTATAGCCGCGTTCATAACCCGGCGAAGTCCGGACGACTCCGTTTTCCAGATAGGCCGGGTGCACATCCCCTGCTCTCTGGAGCGGGGCCAGCGCATCTTCCGCAAGCCGCGCCGCAGCCTGCAAAAACGGCTCGGCGTCGCTGGATTCGAAATCGGGGAAACGCATTGTGCCTTCCAGCTCGGACAGTGGAAAGCATACCCTGAACAAGAATTGATAATCGTCCAATGGTGCGCGATACGTCATCGTTCTGACTTCCGTGCTCAAGCCTGCACCATACTTGGGCAGTTTCTTTGCTCCTCAATCGGTTCAGGATATATACCCCCGTAACAGCAAATTGAATTGGTTCCTTGCAACTGCGGGCAGTCAAACGCTGATCATGCGCGAGCAAGGCCTGAGGATGAGGGTTGTGGGAAGTCAAACGTGGGATGATCGAAGCTAGAAGTTAACTTGTCGACGCAAAATATGCTGGTGCGACTGCCTCAATTGACATGCAGGATCAAGACTTGAAGACAACCATGCTATCAGGCGACACCGACGGAATCAAGTGTGCCGCGCGTATTCTGACGGATGGCGGCTTGGTCGGGATTCCGACCGAAACTGTTTACGGACTAGGTGCGGACGCAAGACGAAAATCAGCCGTGAAACGTGTTTATCGTGCGAAGGGACGCCCGGATTCGAATCCGCTGATTGTCCATGTGGCACATATCGCGGACGCAGAGGAATTCGTTGACTTTGGGCCTCTGGCGCTCAAGCTTGCGGAAAAATTCTGGCCAGGCCCGCTGACTCTCGTGTTGCCCATGATCGCCTCGTGTCCAGTTTGCCGCGAAGCTGCTGGCGGACATAAAACCTTAGGCCTTCGAATTCCGTCTCACCCCGTCGCCAGAAGCCTGATCGAGGAGTTTTCCGGTCCAATCGCGGCACCGTCGGCGAACATTTCCGGGCGGGTCAGCCCAACCAGTGTTGAGCATGTCTTGGCCGACTTGTCCGGAACCATTGAAGCCGTGGTCGACGGCGGACCCTGCTCACACGGAATGGAATCGACCATTCTTGCACCAATTGGAAATGAAGCCATCCTGCTTCGGCCAGGCGCGGTGACACGAGCATCTATAGAGAAACTGGCGCCCGTGCTGGATGTCCCGACGGGGTCGCCCGGACCTGCGTCGCCCGGCCAGCTAGAACGGCATTATTCCCCCAAATCGCCTCTGCGCCTTAACGCACAGTCCGCAGGAAGGGGTGAACTCCTGCTCGGATTCGGAGCATGCGATTCGTCCGCGAAACAGAACCTTTCCCCATCCGGCACGTTGAAAGAGGCCGCGCACAACCTGTACGGGATGTTGCGCCAAATGGACGATCTCGCCAACCGGTCTGGAGGGTGGACCATCGCGGTGTCGCCAATACCCGAAATCGGAGTTGGTGTGGCAATCAACGACCGCCTGAGGCGCGCCGCTCACCGAACGGTTGTCCGCGACTGACACAGCCAGGCAATTGTCCCCCTCCTCCTGCCCAAGCCGTTTTCATCAGGGAGTTGAATTCGCTCCGATTCGAAGGGTGCTTATCGAAGATTCGAGGAGTTCCTTCTGGTCAGGCGGAGCCTCCGAGAGAGGATAGCATGCTCGGGCTGATGCCAAGGGACTTGATGGCAGCTTCCCATTTCATATCGGCATCAATTTCGAAAACCAGTTCCGGATTCCCGTCGCAGGTAAGCCATGAATTGTGTTCCAGCTCACTTTCCAGCTGACCGGCCGCCCAGCCGGCGTATCCCAGAACGAGCAGACTCGATGACGGCCCCTCCCCTTTCGAGAAGTCCTCAAGGATGTCCGGCGTAGTGGTGACCCCGAAGTGCTCGTTTATGAACTTTGTTGATGCGTATTCCTCACAATCCCGTGAATGGACGATAATTGCTCGTTCATGGTCAACCGGACCTCCAAAATAGACAGGGATCGACTCCGAATCAGGTGCCTGCCCCTCGCTTCTCAATATTTCGCTGACCTGAACTTGCCCTGCGGGCTTGTTCACGACGACCCCCATAGCACCTTCGGCCGTGTGAAATATCATCAGGATGACACTCTTGGAGAATCTTGGATCCATCATGTCCGGCATCGCCACTAGCAATCTCCCGTCGAGATAGCTGTCATTGAGTGAAACAGTCATGCACTGAACATAAATCGGGTTTGTGACTCCAACAAGACCAAAGTCGTTTCCAAAGGCTCAATTCGTTAAGCGTAGGCATGATCGGTCGCGGCGAAGCAGGTTCTCGGTGAAGGCAGGTCACTGAGTCCGGCAAGATTGAATCGCCAGTGAAAGCTGTAGAGGTATTGCAGGAAGGTCTTGATCTGGCTGAGGCTGGCCGTTTGGGATGCCCGGAGTGCTGCTAACCCGCTCGACGACGGAGTGGCTGACGCTCCCATGAGGGATGGCTGGCACCCAGCGGCAGACGGATGGCGGCGACTAGCGCCGGAGAGGGCAAGTTGTCCCGGGCGACGACTTGTTCCTGCGCCTGCCTTACGCTGTCCACTTTCAGCGTCGGCAGGTGCGGCTGAGGACCGCGCCGTGCTGGGCGCAATTCCCGCAGCGCTCGTCGACTCGCGCATCGCCTCCGCTTCGGCAAACGACGCTTTGAAAGACAGCCTGCACCCCTTTCGGCGCACAGCCGTCAGCCCGTCAAGTTGCGAAACAGTCCCGAAACTGCTCGCTGTTCATCTACCCAACCTCAAAGCGAATCGGGAAACATCATGCTAATAAAGACTGTTGCGAAAGCGGGCGTTTTCTCGAAATCTCGCCTTCTGGGGTCGATTGCGCGTCTGGCGGTCGCCAATCGGTGGCTGTGGCGTCTTCCGGCAGCGGTTTTGGCCCCCAAGGGCGCGATTTCAGGCCTCGATGCGCCACATCGGGCAGGTTCGAGACAGACTCCGGCTCCTCAGGCCGTGGCAAGCTCGATCCGGCTGGCCGCCTTGAGCAAGTTCAGGGCCGTTTCAGCCTCCACGGCCCACCGCCCCATGAACCGGACGCCGTCCTGAAGCACCGCTTCAGGGAGGCGACCTTTCACAGCGTGTTGTCCCGGCCCACACACTCTTCCACCACTGCCATGAAGAAATCAATCGGTCTCTCCCTCAATCGAACATCATGACAAGCGCTTGCAACCCTTCGGCGTGACATGTCAATGGCCGGGGACGCATTTCGCAGCAGTCTTTAACGTGCCCACAGATTGAAAAATGGGCTTCCAAAAACTTGATTTTCACATGTTGCTCCACTCCGCTAATGGTACCAAGGGTTACAAGAGGGCCTTTCACCATGACACGATCTGCTTTCGCATTTTTTTGCTTGGGCCTTGCCGCACTCCAGATTGCGCCAGCCGCTTCAACGGCCCAATCTGAGTTGACCGAATTATGGAATGCAGACAAGGTGCAACTTCTACGCGGTTGGCGCGAATTCAGAACGGCAGGCAGCATTCACAATGCGGCCATAAAAATCAAGCTAGAAGAAGGATGGAAAACATACTGGCGAGCTCCGGGTTCATCCGGGTTCCCACCGCAATTCGACTGGACGGGAAGCGAAAACCTCAAGTCGGTGAAGGTCTTGTGGCCAGCTCCCGAAATTTTCGAAACAGAAGGCGTCCGTGTCGTCGGATACGAACGGGAAGTTGTGCTCCCGGTGATAGTTGAGCCCGAACACGACGAACTGCCGGTCAACTTACACGTCAATGTTGACTACGGCGTGTGCAAGGACGTATGCATCCCGACTTCCGCTCAGATCCAAGAATCGCTCCCAGCAATCCCGGAACCAGTGGATCCAGCGATTTTGCATGCGGCTGGCAAGATTCCGAAAATTGTTGTCTCGAGCGAACATCCAGGACTGATTTCATGCCGCATCCAGGTAGTTTCGGCGACGGAACTCGGTGTTTCTGCGGTTATCGATGTTTCGAATCAGTCGTTTAAGAATGGGGTGGCTGTAATCGAGCTGCCGAATCACCCCGTCTGGATAAGCGACGCAGAAACGCGACGTTTGGATGACGATCGGCTCTTGGTTTACTCTTCCCTGAAGTTTTTCGAAGAAGGGCCTCTGACCATAAATCGATCAGATATTCATGTGACATTGCTTTCGCCCCCAGAATCAATGGAGATCCGCGGTTGTCTAAGGTGAACGCCACGAGCGCGGCGAGGGATTCGCATCGAGGCGATGGCTGCCATTGCAAATACTGACAGACAGATCACGGCCGAGCCTGCCACAAAGGCGATGAAGCCGAGCGCAACCGGCGACAGGCGATCCTGAACCGCAAGCGGAACAAGATCAAAGTACAAGAAACGGTCTTCAACCACAGCGAAGCCAACCGTTCCGCAAAACAGCAACGCGGAAAGCAGCGTTGCAGCCAAAATCGTCCAGCGTAAGGACCGACCGACCCTAGGTGCACGAAACGCTCTCGTGAACGACCTGATCTGACAAGCGACATCCGCTTGAACCGCGAGAAGCGACGGAACAAGCATTAGAACGAGCACCATTCCGAAACCAAGTCCATAGCACAGCGTGATAACCGTAGGTTTCAAGAAGCTCGCCTGCTGCGACGTTTCGTAAAGGAGCGGAATGAGACCGACCACAGTGGTGAACGTGGTAAGCAGCACTGGACGCAGCCGGTTCGTCGCAGCATCGATGATGGAGGGAACCAAGCCACGGCTCTTCGAATACTCGTCCACTGTTGAAATCAGCACAATCGAGTCGTTGACGATTATTCCGCTCATTCCGATCAATCCAATCACGGAAAAAATGGAGATCGGCACACCCCAGAGGTAGTGCCCATAGATCGCACCGACCAGCCCGAACGGGATGGTAATCATTACAGTCAGCGGCCTGACCCAGCTCGAGAATACCCATGCCAAGGTCAGGAATATTCCGCAAAGCACCAGCAGGAGACCGAGGCGCGCATCCTCGATAAACTCGTTCTCCTGCTCCGCCAAACCTGAGAGGCGCCATGACACGCCAAATTCGCTCTTGATTGAGGGCAGTATGTCGCGTGACAGCGATTCAATGATTTCTGCCGCGCGTCGGGGATCATCCTCGGATATGTCTCCGGTCACGGAAACGACGCGCAGCCCGTTCTCGCGTCTGACAGTCGAAAACCCGGTCGTCCGATCAATCGAAACGATGTCGGACAGGGGAACGTAACTGTTTCTCGGCGTCTGCATCAGGAGTGTGTCGATGAAGTCGGCCGTCAGTTCATCCTCGGGCAGCCGAATGACTATCTCGCCAGTTCGCACCCCAAGCGGGAATGACGCGGCCGTAACTTCGCCCAAACGGTTCTGGATGACCCGCCCAACCCCATCTATTGTGAAACCAAGCGCCTTGCCATGAGGCGTGAGATCCAAAATGAGTTCATCCTTGTCGTATGCAAGATCGTCCTCAAGAGCCGATACTTCCGGAAACTGGGAAAGAGCAGACTTGAGACTTTCGGCCGCCTTCTTGAGCGTCGTCGAATCAGCCCTGTACAGCTGGACATCGAGGGCGTCGCCGCCCGGGCCGCCCCGCCAACCTCGGAAGCTAAGGGTCTCGAGCATCGGATGCCTTCGAACGCTGTCCTGCAGGTCCGCAACAAAATCGAACGACGAGTATGGCCTCAGGTCGGCATCGATCAACTCGACAGCGATCGAACCGAGCAGATCCGGGTTTCGTGTCTCGGAGCCTGCAAGCCCTCGACCAGTTGTGCCACCAATTTCCGCTATCGCATATTCCACGGGATCGGTCCCGAATTCACCCTCGTAACGCTTGCCGACCTCAGCGACAGCACGTTGCAGTTCACGCATCATTTCCAGCGAATCTCTGCGTGAGGACCCCGGAAGCATCGCAAAGTTGCCGCTGACGGATCCGAGCTCCGGCGCGTTGAAAAATCTCCAGGTGACTTTACCCTTTAGGAACAAAGAAACCTGGCTCGCGAGCACCAGCACGGCCAAGGCTATCACTGGATACCGAAGCGCAATGATGCCGGCGATTAAAGGTCGGAACACGCGTTCCCGAAACCAGCGGAAGCCGCGATTAATGAACCTGCTTGGCGCGTCGTACCAGTGATCACGGCCTGCATGAACAAGCGCGTGACTCATGTGGTTGGGCAAGATCAGGAAACATTCCAGTAGAGACGCAGCCAACACCACGATTACCGTGAACGGTATATCCACGATGAGGTTGCCGAATCGGCCTCCGATTGCGGCGAGGCCAAAGAACGCAATAATCGTTGTGAGCGAAGCGGCCAATACAGGCGAAGACATTCGGATCGCCGCGTTTTCCGCTGCGAGCGCAGGAGATTCCCCAAGATTTCGGGCCCGGTAATCGGCGTGCTCACCAACGACAATTGCGTCATCAACAACCATCCCGAGCGTGATGATCAGCCCGAACAGGGATACCATGTTCAAGGTTAATCCGAACGCATACATCATCGCGATCGCCGCGCACATTGCCACAGGGATTCCGGCTGCCACCCAAAACGCAACCCGCGTGCTCAGAAACACGAATAGCAAGATGACAACGAGCATCAGGCCGACAAGACCGTTGCTGTATAACAAGTTGAGCCTGTTCGCGATCAGCTCGGACCGTGTTCGAATCAAGTCAATTTCCACGCCTTGGGGAAGTGACGAGGCCATTTCCTCGACAATCTCCTCCACAGTCCTCTGCAATTCAATGGCGTCGCCTTTCTTGGAACGGTCGATTCGAATCGAGACGGCGGGATTGTCACCGACAAAATACGCTCGGCGACGGTCAATTCCCTCAATCCGGACTGTCCCCAAGTCCCCCACGAGCAATTTTGAGCCGTCTGGATTCGACCTTACTGCGATGGACTCGATCTGTTCAGTCGACCGCTTGGCCACGCCTGCCCGAACCCGGGCGGTTTCACCGACTTCCCCGGAAGGATCAGTTTTTGCCTCCTCCCCAATCGCGGTCGCGATTTCGGAAATATCGACATTGTTGCGCACCAAGCTGGCTTGCGGCACTTCCACGATTGTTCTCGGCGCTTCGACGCCTCGAATGGTCGCTCGCGAGACACCTCGAGAGAACAGTTCCGCCGCGAATTCATCAGCAAGCCGACCTAGCTGATCTACAGAAACCGGGCCGGCTATCACAACATCCGTGACTCGGTCTCGCCAAGATCTTCGGCTGACAACAGGTTCCTCCACCGCTGACGGAAGTCCCGTCACGGCATCGACTGCCGCCTTAGTATCGTCTGTGGCCCGGTCCATTGACCAGCCGGTTTCAAACTCAAGAGTGATTCGGGCCCGCCCTTCAGTGGAAACGGCCAATGTGGAAGTCACTCCGTCCACATTCTTTAATGCAGGTTCGAGAACCTGGACAACCGCCTCATCAATGCTCTCGGCGCCGGCACCCTCCCACGCAACCGAAACGTTCACCGAATCGAATGTAACGTCGGGGAAGAACTGTGAACGCATTCGGGGATACGCGGCCACCCCCAACACAATCATGGTCAGCAACACAAGGTGCGCGGCGGTCCGGTGCCTTGTAAAATAGGAAAAAAGGCCTGCCAGAGGGCTCTCTAGCCGTTTTTGCATGCGGTCAGCCTCCCATCCGGGACCGCAGACGATCGATCATTTCCTTCGGCACCGCATCTTGGCCAAGACGGTTGAGAATGCGCTGCTTGGCCTGACTTGGCATGCGCTGGTTAGCTTCCACCATCTTGATTAAAGCGGCTCGCTCCTCGTCAGAAAGAACTACCAGTTCTGGATCAGCTAATTGTTGGGCCACCCTCGAATTGGCTGGCGGTGACTCGATCGGTCGAATTCTTATTCCCGACCCCAGAAACGGAGACCGTTCTGCGACAATCATCTCACCATCAAGTCGTTCTCCGGCAACAATGACATCGTTCCCTTGCTTTCTGAGTATTTCGACTGTCGATTCCGCAAGACGGCTTTCTGCACCGACAACCAGGACGGTGCCGTCGGAATCCACTGCAGCAGAAGGTAGCACGACTACGTTGCTCAACTCCGGCTCCACTACCGACACGGACACAAAGTCTCCCGGACGCAATGCTGCCGATTGGCCAGGCACCAATCGAGCAAAAAGAAGTCGCCCTGTCTGGCCATCCGCAACTGATGCGCTTTCACGAACAATCTGCGCGCGGGACGAAAGTTCCAAACCGTCGAGATCCAAGGCAATGTCTACATCGGACGCGATCAAGTTGCCCAATCTGTCCGTCAAGCGCGAGTATTGGGCGTTGGACACTCGAAACGAGACCTCCAAGGTATCGAGATCAATCAGTCGGGCAACCCGTTCGTTGGGGGTAACAATGCCTCCCTCAACGACACTCACGTCACTCAGGGTTCCTGAAAATTCAGCAATGAGACGAGTGTCTGCAAGTTTGCGCTCAGCTTCTTCAACTCCAATCACTCGCCTGGACAGAAGGGATTCCGCCTGCTCGACACGTGCCTCTGCCTGAGCCACGGCCCTGCGCCGGGTAAGGACAGCCTGTTGCGCACTTGAATACTCAAGAGCCGCACTCTCGACAGCGGCCTCGGTTCCCACACCGCGCTCCCTCAGGCTAGTCTGGCGCTCTAGCGACTGATTTCGGAGTGCCGCCTGGTTTTCGGCGACCTCTTGCTCGTCCGCGGCAATGGCCAAGACACGCCGAGCGTCGCGCAGTTCAACTTGCGCTTCATTCTTGTCGGCGAGCGTGACATCGAGAGCGAACTGGAGATTGGATGGATCAATTGCCAGCAACAGCTCCCCTTCGGCAACCACTCCACCCTCGACAAAACTGGGGGATATCTCCACGATCGTTCCGCCGACAGGCGCTCGAAGTTCCAGTGTGCGCCTAGACTCCACTTCACCAAAGGTGGTGATTCTGGGCTTGACCGCAACATTCTCCCCCATTACGACGCGCGCTGCGAACACCCTTTCGCGTTGCGGTCGGTTTGGCGCGTCCCTCGCTAGCCGATCCTGCACGGCTGAGTACAGCGTGGTCCCTGCCACCACGAGAATTCCAATCGTGATACCGGAGAGAAACAGGCCCAACAGGGTGCGTTTCATGAATCGCATCTCCCTATTCTCCCCCAATTCCAAGTTGAATCCAAGTCGGTTCGAAGTTCCGGGCGCAATGCGTCAGCCTCTTAAACGTGCAACTTCACACTTTCTGTCGCGAAACCGAGAGATTGTGTTACGCGCGCGGCGCTGTGGATAAAGCGCGGGATCATGGTCTGGAGTTGGCATCGTCGGTTGCAGCGCCATGCGAAGCTGGCGCGATGGCGCTCAGCATGATCGGGGCCGAGCTTGCGACAGGTCCCGGCGATCGCGCTTTTGATGTTGCCGAGCGCGGTATTGACCCACTTGACGGCACCAGGCGGGCGGCCTTGCGTCCGAAGCCGGTGCGGATCGCCCGGTGGCTGCCTGCGACCTCGTCGGGCACGCTTCAGCAGCCGAAACCGTCGGCGACGATTTCCATTCCAAGGGCCAGCCTGACCTTGCGCGGGCGTCCATCGGGGCTGGCCGAGACCGCCGCCACGATCAGATGGATGGCTGCAAACCAGATCGTCAGCGGCAGCTTGGTCGAATGGAAAATCGTTGCAGCGGTTGCACTGACAGAACGGCCGACGCGCCGGAAAGCAGTGCCCGCGATGGCCGCACGACGGGCCGCCAACCCCGGCAATGCTCTTCAGTGCCGAACGCATCGCGGAACGCCGCATCGCTCAAGCTCCACACCCGAGAAGCCACCTTGAACCCCATCGCCATGACTTCCTGTATCGCAAACGCAGGAAGAACATGCCATCTCATCGGTGGACTCTCAAGCATAAGCAGGTAAGGAAATTAGCGAAGATTCACTGTCGGATGGTGCAGAAAAGGTGAAACCAGCTGGCTTTGTCTCGAATGAGACTTGATCTCGCGGACGTTAGGCAACCCAGAGGCCCAGCAGACCGATGAGCGGAATGCTGAGTGGAAGCAGGTTTCGCGGTCGGTTGCCCAGACAACTTTGGTACCGGCAATTACCCCTCGAAGGGGTCACTTTCGCCAAAGGTGTTCATTCAAACGCGGCATGATTTCAACGAAGTTGCACGGGCAGTGACGAAAATCGAACTGCGCCTCCAAGATTTCGTCCCAAGCGTCAGCGCAAGCCCCAGGCGAGCCGGGCAGTGCAAACAAATATGTTCCGTGCGCAACCCCGCCGCATGCTCGGGACTGGACGGCAGAGGTTCCGATCTTGTTCATTGAAACGATCGCGAACATCGTCCCGAACGCGTCAATCTCCTTCTCGTAGACATCGCGGTGGGCCTCAACCGTCACGTCACGTCCGGTCAAGCCGGTTCCGCCCGTGCTGATGACGGCATCCACGATCGAGGCTTCGCACCAAGCGCGAAGCTGTTGCACGATCTGAACCTTGTCATCGGGAAGAACCTTTCGCTCGACAACCGTGTGGCCGGCTTTCTGGATACGTTCAGCCAGAAGTTTCCCCGACTTGTCCTGTTCAATCGTACGCGTGTCCGATACCGCTAGCACAGCGATATTGACGGGCACAAATTGCCGCTCCGCAATAGACTCGCTCAACTTGGAATGTCCCTCAAGCGCCGTTGAATCGCCAGCAAGTCCCGCCATGCGTTGGCTTTGGAATTTGGATTCCTTAGGTGGAACGCAGGGTGAAACATGGGCATCACTGGAATTCCATGGTGCTCGTGCCACTGGCCGCGTAACTTCGTGATTCCAGTCTTTCCAAGCATCGCCGAGCAAGAGCTGTTCCCCATCAAAACCAGCACTCTGGGCTGAATCAGTTCTATGTGCCGCTTGACGAACGGCTCGAACATCTGAATCTCTGCTGCTGTGGGGTTTCTATTGCCTGGCGGACGCCAAGGGACAACATTCGTGATATACAGCGCCGCATTGCGCTCCTTTGCCTTCCGGTCCAGGTTGATCGCCTGGAACATCCGATCCAGGAGGTGCCCCGACTGCCCAACGAACGGCTTGCCTTCAAGATCTTCGTTCCGTCCCGGAGCCTCGCCGACGATCATCACTTCAGCTGCCTCGTTGCCGTCGGAAAATACCAAATTGTGAGCGCCCTCTTTCAACTCGCTGTGCTTGAAACTTGCGAGGGCGCGATGCAGTGCGTCCAGATCGGTCGCTGCACTTGCCAATTCAACCGCTTCTTGTACGGCAGTTTCCAGATTTGAGCCCATGCTTTCCAGCTGATTGCTTTTGGTTGGTAATTCGACAAATTCGGCTTCGCGCAGAAGCCAGTTGCGCTCTTTGGCTCCGCTGTCTGTCGGCGCAGCTAGCGTTACAGGCGAGCCGGAAGCGGCTAGCTGCGATGCATGCGTACCTGAAAAGGCCGGCTTCGAACAATACCGATTCACGGCGGAATCACCGATCGGCTCGCTTGCCCCGATCTCTTGATACCATCTTATCAATTCCTTCGCGGCTTCGATGTCCACGAACCTGCTCCTCTGCACCTCCGCGCTTTCGGCCCCAACTTGTCGGCATTTCGAAAGAATTGCAAGTGCAGGCTCTATCGCGTGAAAAGTGCTCGATTGTTCATTGCGAGCAGTTTCGTTTTCCGAGGCACCCTCGTTCCATGCAACCCAACATTGCAAAGAAGGTAAATTGTTTGAGCAGCGTTCACTGATTCATCAGGAGTGGCGTCCGTGTTCTGGGCACCATCCGATCTTCCGCGCTGCACGTCCGCATTGCGCAAGTTGGTTTCTTCTTTTCGCCAAGCTGTGGCGCGGCATGCGATTATTGTCCGTCGTTCTCCACTGGAAACAATGCAGGCTTTCTTGTTCCGTTCCGGGATCGAAACTATAAGTGGCAGTCGCATCGGAGCAACAGCAATGAGCTTGGCATCACGACATCTGCTCGGAATTGAGCAACTGTCCATACAGGAGATCTTCCTGATTCTCGATCTTGCCGAGATGTACGTGGAACTCAACCGTCAATCGGTGAAGCGGGCAGACGCTCTTTCGGGAATGACGCAGATCAACCTGTTCTACGAGCCTTCCACGCGCACGCAGGCAAGTTTTGAGGTTGCCGGCAAGCGCCTAGGGGCACACGTGATCAATATGGCGATTGATGCCAGCTCGGCGAGGAAGGGCGAGACCCTGATCGACACCGCGATGACTCTGAACGCAATGAAGCCCGATCTTCTTGTCGTGCGGCACGGTCTTTCTGGGGCCGTCTATCTCCTTTCGCAAAAAGTCAACTGTGCCGTTTTGAACGCAGGCGACGGACGCCATGAGCACCCGACCCAAGCACTCTTGGACGCACTGACGATCAGGCGAACGAAGGGCAGACTTCACGGTCTGACAATCGCGATCTGCGGAGACATCCTACATTCCAGGGTTGCAAGATCCAACATTCTCCTGCTTGGAAAGTTACAGAACCGCATTCGGGTCATTGGGCCAAGGACGCTGCTTCCTGCAGAGATCGATCAACTTGGGGTAACGGTGCACGACAGCATGCGGGACGGCATGCACGATGCAGATGTCGTCATGATGCTTCGCTTGCAAAAGGAAAGGATGCACGGGGCCTTCATTCCTTCGGAGCGCGAGTACTTTCATTTGTACGGCCTGAATGCGAGGAAGTTGGCGTTCGCAAGGGACGACGCGATCGTAATGCATCCGGGTCCGATAAACAGGGGAGTCGAAATAGACGGAACGCTCGCGGATGACATTAAGCGTTCCGTCATACAAGACCAGGTCGAGATGGGGGTAGCCGTGCGCATGGCCATCATGGACTTGGTGACGCGAAATCTTCGAGAGCAATTCGGAGACTTCGAAGAGTCTGGTCGCTAGTGAACTGCGCGCCCCCATTGCGGGACGATATCTCGCGGGTTGAAACCCGGAATGGGGACCGCGCCGCTTCAGCGGAATTGGACGGGACAGATGAAGATTGAACTGTATAACGCAATGTTGGTGGACCCGGAGGTCAACTCGACTTACTTGGGATCGATTGCAATTAACGAAAATCGAATTCTGGCCGTCGGGAGCGACGCAGGAAATCAAAACCCAGAAATTCGAATCGACTGTGCTGGGAAATGCGTCGCTCCGGGCATCGTGGACATCGGCGTGAAGATTTGTGAACCGGGTGAGCGTCACAAGGAAAGCTTTCAGTCCGCCGGTTCCGCTGCGGTCGCCGGTGGCATTACCACAATGGTGACGAGACCTGACACGTTGCCAGCCATCGACAATCCAGAGACGCTGGAGTTCTTTGCCCGCCGCGCCCGAGCATCGATGAAAGTCCGCGTCCGCCCAGTAGCCGCGCTAACGAAAGGGCGGGAAGGGCGGGAACTTAGCGAGATAAGTCTCCTTAAGGACGCTGGTGCCGTAGGGTTTTCGGATTGCGACTCCGTAGTGGAAGACACGCGGGTGATGTCTCGGTGCCTTCATTACTGCTCGCAGCGCGGCGCCTTGGTGATCGGTCACCCCCAGGACCCCGGGCTTTCGCGCGGTTCGTCTGCAACGTCGGGCAGGTTCGCTTCGATGAAGGGATTGCCAGCGGTTTCTTTCCTGGCTGAAAAAATGGGTCTTGAACGTGACCTGGCACTCGTCGAGTTGACCGGCGCAAGGTACCATGCGGACCAGCTTTCGACGCGGGCAGCAGTTGAAGTCCTTGCCCGCGCGGTACAATCCGGGTTGGACGTCACGGCTGGAGTCTCCATTCATCACCTGACCTTAAACGAGATGGACATCGCCGACTTCCGGACATTCTTCAAGGTCAAGCCACCGCTCCGCGCGGAAGTCGACAGAGTAGCGATGGTCGATGCTGTCGCTGACGGAACAATCAAGATCATTTCATCAATGCACACACCGCAGGATGAAGAATCCAAACGCCTCCCATTCGAGCATGCGGCAAGCGGAGCAGTTGCACTCGAGACTTTGCTTCCAGCTGCGCTCCGCCTCTATCATTCCGGCGACCTGACGCTTTCAACGCTGTTCCGCGCACTTTCGCTGAATCCATCGCGGCTGCTCGGCCAGGAAACGGGAAGGTTGGCCGCCGGAGCACCCGCAGACCTTGTTGTCTTCGACCCGAATGCCCCGTTCGTCCTAGACAGGTTCCGCCTGCGCTCCAAGTCTCGGAACACGCCCTTCGATGGTCAACTTCTACAGGGCAAGGTTCTGAGAACCTTCGTCGACGGACAGGAAGTCTTTCGCGCCAGCGACGAGGGTGCGCAATGATGGAAGATTTTGAGCCTTCGGCGGCTGTGTTCGCCGTCTTGATCCTGCCCTCCTACCTGCTCGGTTCAGTCGCCTTCGGGCTGGTAGTTTCGCGTTTCATGAAGCTCGGAGACATTCGCAGCATCGGCTCCGGCAATATTGGGGCTTCCAACGTGTTGAGGACGGGGAGCAAAACCGCGGCTGCCATCACGCTCGCTCTCGACTTCCTCAAGGGTGCCATGCCCGTTCTCCTCTTTGCACCCCTTGGCAACCTGAGCCTTCTCGCAGGACTAGCCGCTTTTCTGGGGCACCTGTTTCCGGTTTGGCACAGGTTCCGCGGCGGAAAAGGGGTTGCGACTTTTCTGGGTGTGCTTTTTGCGTTTTTTCCGTTCGCCGGAATCGCGGCTGGATTCACATGGCTCGCAGTGGCCGCGGCAACGAGAATATCATCCTGCGCCTCGCTGGCGGCTTCTGTCGCGGCGACGCTGTGGGTCTTGGTTTTCGAGATTCAGAAAGTCTCTCTCACGGAAACGATTCTCGCCGTCCCGCTGATGACGGTTCTGATCTGGGTCAAGCACCTGTCAAACATTCGCCGGTTGATCGACGGCAAAGAGCCGAAAATTGTCCTTAAAGTTCAGCGTGACTAGGTATATCTTGGCATCAGGGAGATCTAGCCGGCTAAATGTCAGTTCTCAACGCGCGTGCCCGCATTCGTGAGGTGCACGCATGCCGGTCTGCCGTCGGGAGCAGGTCAATAAGCGTACTGTTCGTATACTCGAGTCAGGTCGCCGCCCCACTCGCCGTTGTACTTCTGCAGCAATTCTTCGGCTGGGGTCATGCCGGTGCCAAGGCTGTCCTTCAACGTGTCCAGAAAATGGACCTCATTGGGGATCAAGCCTGCCGCTCCTTCAAGCGCCCGCGTTTCCAGTCCCCATTCGGCAAGCTCAAGTGCCCGGGCCGCGCACTCTCGCATGGAAACCCCATTTGCACTGGCAACCAAACCATCAGACGCAGCGGCGACCCTGAGCCCCTCACGGGTACCGTGATCCCAATCCTTCACAAGATCCCACGCCGAATCAAGCGACGACTGATCATAGAGAATTCCGACCCAGAATGCCGGAAGCGCACACAACCGCCGCCATGGACCGCCATCGGCACCGCGCATCTCGACGAATCTCTTGACCCGCGCTTCGGGGAAAATAGTCGTCAAGTGATCAGCCCAATCAGACGTCCTGGGCTTCTCGCCGGGAAGCACAGCAAGATTTCCGTCCAAAAAGTCCCTGAACGAAAGTCCGCGCGCATCGAGATATTTTCCGTCCCGGTAGACAAAATACATCGGAACGCTCAGCGCATAGTCGGTCCAAGCCTCAAATCCGAATCCATCTTCGAAGACGAACGGAAGCAGGCCGGTGCGATCCTTATCCAAATCCCGCCAGATTCGTGCCCGCCAACTCAGTAGACCAGTAGGTTTGCCTTCAAAAAATGGCGAATTGGCGAAAAACGCGGTCGCCACCGGCTGAAGTGCCAGAGCGACACGAAGTTTCTTGACCATGTCCTGCTCCGATGAATAGTCAAGATTCACTTGAGCCGCGCAGGTCCGGTACATCATCTGAACACCGTGTGTTCCAACTTTGCGCATATAGTCGGTCATCAATCGGTAGCGGCCCTTGGGCATCATTGACATCTGTGCGTGCGACCACTCCGGAGCGGCGCCAAGTCCGATGAATCCTGCCTTTATCCGCTCAGCGACGGTTCGAACCTCGTTCAAGTGGTTGTTCACCTCGTCGCAGGTTTCATGGAGGGATATCAAGGGTGCGCCTGACAGTTCCAGCTGGCCCCCAGGCTCCAGGGAAATATTTGCACCGTCCTTGGCAAGTCCAATTATATTGCCGTCCTCCTCCACCGCTTCCCAGCCAAACTGGTCGCGCAACCCCTTGAGCATTGCCCGCACGGAACACTCCCCTTCGTACGGAAGCGGAAGTCGATCTTCCAAGGTGTATCCGAACTTCTCGTGCTCTGTTCCGATCCGCCATTCGCTCTTGGGCTTGCAGCCACTAGCAATGTATTCTGTCAGCTGCTCCGGCTGTTCGATGATTTCGCCGCCTACTTGAGGAATGGACATGGTCGCTCCGGCCAGAAGATCGTGTCGGGCAATGACCCTGCATACAGCAAAAGAAAAAGCTGGTCTTGCGAAGCCCTAATCCAACGCGAGCTTACAACAAAAGTTGCATTCCATGCAATCTCGATTGTCTCAATTCGCCGTGCGCCGCCCAGTGTTTCATACACCGGCCCCAAAAGGAACAACTTCTCCTGCCAGACTGCTCACTTGCGAAAACCCTGGCGCAGAAAAGCGTGCAGCAACGCCAAGGCAACCGAGGCTGCCGTTTCGGCTCGGAGAATCCGGTTACCGAGACTCATCGATCTTGTGAACTGGAGGCCTCGAAGCAATTCCCGCTCGTCCGGCGAAAACCCGCCTTCAGGGCCGACAAGAACCGCCCATCCACCCGAGCTGTAGAGTGAGTTCCAATCGCTTCCGGCACCTGCCTCGATTTCATCGCAAAACAGCAAAAGACGGTCTTGCGGCCATTTGCCTAGCACCACTTTCAACGGAGTGAATTCGTGAATTTCGGGAACGGCGAGGCCTCCGCACTGCTCAGCCGCCTCCTGCGCCAGCGAACTGAGCCGATACTTGGAGACGCGGCCGCTGTTCGTGAACTCGGTGCCAACGGGAATGATGGATGCTACACCAATTTCCGTAGCCTTCTCGACGGCGAAATCGGTTCGAGATTTCTTCAGCGGTGCGAAAAGCAGCCAGATGTCCGGCCCTAGATCCTGTTTGCGAGTTTGCGTCTCGCAGCGGAGTGCAATCGATGACCTCCCAACGGATTCGACCCGCGCCACCCATTCACCGTCGTGCCCGTTGAACAGCAGAAGACACTCGCCAACTTGAATCCGCATCACGCGCGCGAGATAGTGAAATTTACCGCGGTCAAGAAAAAGCAATTGTTCTCCGCCAAGCGGGCGTTCTACAAACAGGCGTGAACTGCACATGAGTTGATTCTATGGCCGAGAATATGAAAAATCCAGAAGGTCAATCCTCGGCCGACAGAGTCTCGGATGCCGTAGACGGAAGCTGGGTCGATAGCTTGGCACCACTGTGGTCACGTCCGTATCTTCGCCTCTCCCGTGCCGACCGGCCAATCGGAAGCTGGCTACTGCTGCTGCCCTGCTGGTGGGGGCTCGCCTTGGCAATGGCCTCGAATACCTCGACAATACGCTGGGAGGATGCTTGGATATTCGCCGGATGCGCTCTAGGGGCTGTCCTCATGAGGGGAGCCGGCTGCACTTGGAACGACATTGCGGACCGGAAGCTAGACGGCAAAGTCTCGCGAACCCGCTCCCGTCCGCTTCCATCGGGAAAAACAACGGTCCCCAAGGCCCTGATCTGGATGGTGGTCCAAGCGCTGGCCGCACTGATGATCCTGCTTACGTTCAATCGCGCAGCGATCGTTATTGGCTTGGTCTCGCTTGTTCCTGTTGCCGTATACCCATTCGCAAAGAGATTTACATGGTGGCCGCAGATTTTCCTAGGAATAGCGTTCAATTGGGGTGCCTTGCTCGCATGGGCCGCCCACACTGGCTCATTTGGCGCGCCTGCCATGCTTTTGTACATATCGGGCATCTATTGGACGCTGTTTTACGACACGATATATGCCCACCAAGACACCGAAGACGATGCGCTTGCGGGAGTCAAGTCCACGGCCATGCTGTTCGGAAAGTCTTGCAAGCGCTGGCTGTCGTTTTTCGCAGCCCTTTCTACCATTCTGATGGTCGCAGCTGCCGTCGTGGCCCTAAACCCGGTCGGGAAGCCAGTGGCGTTTGCAGTGGCCTTGGCCGGAATCGCTCTCTTCGCCACACACCTAGCCTGGCAGCTCCGCACCCTGATCACGTCAGACTCCCAAAATTGCCTGAGGCTTTTTCGGAGTAATCGGGGTGCCGGACTTCTCCCGGTTGCGGGCTTTCTTCCGGCAGCATTTTTCTGAGTTTGTTCATCAGCTTTCAAACGGCACCCCGATTCCCCGGCGAGCCAAAAAAACACTTGTCTTGCAAGCCTCTGCAACCTGCGATGGCTTCGCGCGGACTGCGCACTAGGTCGAATTAACAAGCACGCCAGCTTTGATGGGGTTTGGGTTCGGGAGTCGAAACTCCCAGTTCTAAGGCTTGTGCAAAAGTTCTTGAGCCATCGCTTAGGCTATGCGGACCACACGCTCCCAGACATCATGAAAATAACAGCCGACGGCACGACAAACCATGATCATTGACGTTCGCTCGGCCAATTCACTTCGCTTCAATGGACAATACCGTCCGCAGCGGGTATCTTGACACAATGGTGTAATGCCGGAGTTGCCAAGATGAAGTTTGCCAGGGCCCATGCCGTGGAATTTGTTTTTGCGGTGGCGGCCATTATTTCTATTGGTGTCGGAACGCTTACCGTTTGGTTTTTCGAAAATCGCACCGAGAGACAAATTTCCGAAGTTCTGAAAAGCACCGGAATCGAATGGCTGGACATTGAGCCCGACGGAACCTTGATTAAATTGTCCGGGGTTGCGCCGAACACGACGCTTTGGATTCAGGCAATGAATGCCATTCAAGATATCGTGCCTGAGAGAAGACTGGTCAATCACTCCTCTATTTCATCGGCCAGCGTTGCACAAGAACCCGATTTCTGGCTGCGATGGCTGAGCAAGGGCACCGACATATTCGTCTTCGGCGTCTTCCCCGACGCAGATTCAAAAGCGCAGTTCAAGGCATCCATCGTGAAAGCGTTTCCGAACCACGCACTGTTTGACTCAAGTATTGCCCAGGACAGCGCAGCCACTTCGGATTGGAAGGACGCCGTTGCCTTTGGAATCGAGGCGTTTCAGCGTGTTCCAAATTCGAACGTCTCGGTTTCGGCAAACAATGTCAATGTGATGGCGCGTTTCAGTTTTGGCACTGATATGAAAAATCTGACGGAGGAGTTGGAAAAAATCGTTCCGTCCGGCGTCAATGCCATTTTCGATCTGTCAATTGCCAACCCGCTGATATCTCCGTATACGCTCATGTTCGAATTGTCCGAAAACGGTGCCGCCCTCACTATTTGCCACGCTGAAACCGACGCACACCGGAAACGGATCGTCGAAGCGGCGGTATCAGCGGGAGCCGAACCTATTCCGTCCTGTACACTGGCGCGGGGTGCCCCTGGTGCCGATTGGGCTGAGACCATCGAGTCTGGAATTTTGGCCATTCATTCCTTGGGCGGCGGTACGCTCGTCGCCCGCGATTCATTGATCGAGATGAAGCGAGACAGGTCCGTGCCGAAGGAAGCATTCGATCGCATCGCGAAGAGTTTTTCCGATGGACTGGGGCCCGATTACTCGCTGGTGGTCCACGTGCCTGACCATTCGTTCGGGGACGCTGAGCTGATGGCCGCAGGTCGCTCAGAATTTCACGCTTCAAGGCATGCCGACGGCACTGGCGAAATATCCGGAGCGTTTCCAGACAAGCTCTCGAGAGACGTTGCATTGGGGTTTGCCCAATCGATGTTTGAAACCATGGATGTGAGAGACCAGACGGTAATCGACGAGACGAGTTCCAGGAAATTGACGAATAAGATTCTCCCTGGAATTGCAGCGCTTTCGCAATTGCGGGAAGGCACCCTGCGAATCACGGAAAATAGGGTGGAAATAAACGGAATCACCGCACACAATGAGATTCCCCCCAGAATCAACGAGTCGCTCGAGAACCAAATCGGAAATGCCGAACTCGTGGCCAATATAAGCGTTGAAGTTGCAATCGGCGCGGAGCCGCTAAGCCCTCAGGAGTGCCTACGTCGTGCCAAGGATGCCCTAGCCGAGGGCGGAATCAAGTTCGATTCTGGATCTAGCGAGGTGTCGGCCAGATCCAAAGAGACAGTAGCGCGACTTGCGGATGCACTCAAAAATTGCACACACGTGAACTTGGAAGTTGCCGGATTCACAGACAGTCGGGGAAGGGAGTCTATGAACCGTGAATTGAGCTCCGCGCGAGCCCGCGCTGTTCTCGCGGTGCTGCTAGCAAATGGCGTTTTGACGAAGAACTTCACGTCAAACGGTTACGGAGAGTTGCAACCAATTGCGACCAACAGTACCGAAGAGGGGCGCGAAAAGAATCGACGCATCGAGATTCGCCTTCAAACCATGCCAGATTCGCAATCGCCGAACTGACGGGCACCACTAGACAATACAAATCGACATGGATCGTACCGAGTTCATAATTATCATCTCCTTTCTTGTCCTTACCGCATTCGTGCTTGGCTGGATCTGTTGCTGGATCTACCAGGTGCTGACACGCAGAACGGCTTCGGATGAGGAAACAGTAATGCAAATTTCAGATGCGCTGGCCAGCGCGGAAGCTGACCGGGACAGGGCTATCAATCTGTTGCGGCGACATAAAATCAAATCCGACAATGGGCACGATACCGACAAGAGCAAGTATCAATTGACGCCGGAACGGCTGAAAACTGCCAAGGACTCGTGATAGCGCCAGAGGCGAAGAAATCCCACAATCGCTGACGCTCTTTTCCGACAATGTCGCCGAATTAGCGATGAAGGTGACACGTGAATCCTCTTCTCATCCCGCTACGCAGTTTCCGCCTCCCACCGTCGGGACGCGGCTTCGTCCGCACGGTTGCTCGATACCCATTTAGCTCCTCCAGAACGAAGTTCCTTCTTCCAGAATGGCGCTCTCGTTTTCAGATAATCCATCATGAAATCGGCAGCCGCGAAGGCATCTGCACGGTGCGCAGAAGCTGTTACCACCATCATGATCTCTTCTCCAGGTTTCAAATTTCCATGCCTGTGCACAACAAGGCAGTCCGACACATTCCAGCGTCGGTGTACCTCGTCAACTATCTTCGCAATAGCCACTTCAGCCATTCCGGGGTAGTGTTCAATGACCATTGACTCGAGCGGGTCCTTTCCGCTGTCTCGCACCACGCCGACAAAGCTTACCACGGCACCGATGTCCCGCCTATTTCCGGTGAGGCGCTTGATCTCCTGCCCAACGCTGAAGGGTTCCGTTTGAATGCATACCGCCAATTCTTCACCCCCCGGTCATAGGAGGGAAAAAGGCGATCTCCGAGGCATCCGAAATGGGCGCATCGAAATCAGCCAGTTCCTGATCCACCGCCACGCGAATCGAACCGAGGTCGGAAAAGGCGAGCGCGTATCGCTCATCTCGGCTCGCAAGTTCCTCTATTAGTGCGCCAACCGTTTCGGACTCGCTTTCGATTTGCTCACTCGGTGTCCCGATCCTTTCGCGCAGCCAAGCGAAATAGAGGATTTTAAGCATCGGATTCACCCACCCTGAAGAATGCGAATGGCTTTCGCCATGTAGTCGGCCCCAGTTGCAAGAGTAAGTAAGCATGCGAACCAAATCATTGCAATGCCTGCAGTGCCGAGCAATGCAGGCATCGCAATCATGTCTTCTGCCGTGAAATGGGAATCAGAGGTGGATACGGACAGACCGCCTGCCGCCAGCAGCACGAGCAATCCGACCATTTGAAAGGCGGATTTCCACTTTGCAGGCCAAGTTACGCTGAGAAGCCCGTTTCCATGCGCAAGACGCTCCCTTAGGCCTGACACCAAGAGCTCACGAAATAGAATGATTGCCGCAGGAATGACAATGTATCCAATCGGCACCTCGCCACGCGCACAGAACGACATCGATTCACACGCCGAATTCTGGTCGTTCGCGAATGGGACGAAGGCGGAAAGCTCAGAACCTGAATGCGCGACAATTGCCAGCAGCGATATCGCGACCAAAACCTTGTCTGCGATCGGGTCGAGCACACGACCAAGCTCGGATTCCATATGAAGTCGACGCGCTAGAAACCCGTCGAGAAAATCTCCGACAGAAGCCAGTGCAAATATTCCCGCAGCAATCCAGTCAGCGAGTGGCCGCTCGACGACCTGAAAAACCGCCATGATTGAAAGAGCCATGAGCAGTCTGGAAAGAGTGATAGCTGTTGGAATGGTCAAGTTGCCCGCTGTCTCCCAATGCAACTAGTTTCTGCAACTATAATTGCCCTGTGCCGGTCCCAGCGAAAAGCAGATGTTGGCTACACGGCACCTGTAGACATCTTCGTGACCGACTGGCCAACCTCTGAACGCCGCAGTTGTTAATGGATATTCTCGATCGGCAAGCTTTGACCGGCATGTCTTGGTCATATGCCCACTAAGGGTCGTGTGCGACAGCGAAATCATCCCGCATCCATCTCCTTGATGATTCAGCTCCATTGTCAATTGCCCAATCCTCAACTGGTAGCCGAGCATGCCTTATTCCCAAGAGGCGAACGGAAGCTCGCAGGGCATTCATCTGCGCTGCCGCGCTTAGCCTGCAAGATAGCCAATGGCTCCGCAACCGTCCCGATCTTGCAGGTCAGCTCGCCCATGGTCTAACCGCAATACCCTTGCTCGCCCTCAAAACCTTCCTGAGAACCTACATGACCCTGCCATAGCCCGCCTCCACAAACAGGTGGTTTCCAGCGGCAGACCCCGGTGTCGTTCGCCTTTCTAGGCAACAAGGGATCGATCATCCGCGCCCACGCGGCAACGGACAGCACCCTTGCCTCGTCCTGCATCGTGCTCTCAAACTCGATGTCTCGCCTTCGCGCGTACGGGCAAACCGCGATACGTGCTATCGCAACGATTGGCAATACCGTTTGCCAACAACCTAGTCTCTCTCATGAAAATATCCGTAAATGATCTCCGCAAGAGAATGAGAGATTCCAGCCACCGCTTTCAAATCTTCCACTCCGGCCTTGCCAACGGCCTTCGCCGATCCGAAGTGAGCCAGCAACGCGGCCTTTCGGGCGGCACCGATGCCCGCGATGTCGGAAAGCGAAGAGGCGGAAACTGACTTGCCTCTCTTGGCACGGTGCGCGCCAACTGCGAACCGATGAGCCTCGTCGCGAATGCGCTGTACAAAATACAGCACGGGGTCGTTGGTCTGCAGCGCGAATTTTCCACGCTCACGGGAATAAAACTCCTCCCTGCCCAAGTTCCGTTGCGCACCCTTAGCTACCGCCACCATTGGAATTTCGCCGAGTCCAAGATTTTCGAGTGTGTCCTTCGCTGCTGAGAGCTGCCCGGCACCTCCATCCAAAACAATTAGATCCGGCCACTTGCCCGACTCTCGGTTCGGGTTATCCTTCATCATGCGCCGGAAGCGACGATCCAGCACCTCCCTCATCATCGCGACGTCGTCCCCAGGAGTGAGGTCCTTGCGTCCAAAGTTGAATTTTCGGTACGACGACCTGACGAATCCTTCAGGCCCAACCACGATCATCGTTCCAACGGCGTCGCTCCCATGTACATGCGAATTGTCGAACACCTCGACTCGCTCCAGTGGTTCATCAATCTGCAGTGTCTTTGCCAATCCTGCCAGCAGCTTCTTCTGAGTGGCTGTTTCAGAAAGCTTCAAAGCAAGCGATTCTCGCGCGTTCCGGACGGCATTTTCGACAAGGACCGCCTTTTCGCCTCGCCGTGGAATGAGCAGTTGAACTTTGCCGCCTCGCTTGCCCGAGAGCATCGACTTCATGAGATCCAAGTTTCCGATTGGTTTCGAGAGGATTATCTGGCGCGGAGGGGTTTTGTTTGAGTAAAACTGACCAAGAAATGCCTCCAACACCTCGTCGGCCTCCGCACCAGCCCCGGTGCGCGGGAAATAGGCATGATTGCCCCAGTTCTGGCTGGCCCGTATGAAAAACACCTGCACACAGGCATGAAGGCCATCCATGTGAAGGCCCAAAATGTCGGCCTCGGGGACATTTCGGGGATTTACACCCTGTACAGCTTGCACTTGCGTAAGCGCTTCGATGCGGTCTCGCACCGCTGCAGCCCGCTCGAATTCGAGCACCTTCGCTGCGACCCTCATCTCTCTTGCCAGTTGCTGCTGCACCGTTGTTGTCTTGCCGGAAAGAAATTGCTCGGCATCATTAACCAGTTGAGAATACTCTTCCTCGGAAACGCGGCCAACGCAGGGGGCGCTGCAACGCTTGATCTGGTAAAGCAGACAGGGCTTCGTACGGCTCTCGAACATCGAGTCGGAGCAATTCCTGAGCAAGAATACCTTTTGCAGTTGGTTGAGCGTCCGGTTCACTGCAGAAGCCGACGCAAATGGCCCGTAATAGACCCCTTTCTCTTTGCGGCTTCCACGATGCTTCTTGATCTGCGGAAAACGGTGCGAGCGGGAAATAAGGATGTTCGGAAAGCTCTTGTCATCTCGAAGCAGCACGTTGAAGCGTGGCTTCAGTTGCTTGATGAGGTTCTGCTCCAACAATAGCGCCTCGGTTTCCGTGCGGGTTGTCAGAAACATCATCGACGCGGTCAGATCGACCATCTTCGCGATCCGAGCGCTCTGGCCAGATGGGATCGTGTAGCTCTTGACCCTGTTCCGCAGGCTCCGCGCTTTCCCAACATAGAGCACCTCCCCCTTGGTGCCTAGCATTCGGTAAACACCAGGGCTGTGATCAAGCGAATTCAGATACCCGCGTATGCAGTTTGCGCCACGCAATTGGCCGAAATCACCTGCCTGTTCCGCCGCCACTTCTTCGGCTTCCCCGGTCTCGGTCACGCTTTACGCCGCTCATTACCGGCATCAAGAATGCCACCAGAAACTGCGGACGAGAGTGCCACCAACCTGTGGATAACTCTGCGAATAACTTGAGCCGTATCGCCCTGTTCGGTGGCGAGCGGATCAAATGCACCAGTTCGCCCATTTTTTGCGAAAAATGATAAAATGTTGTTTTTAAAAAATAAATTTTTTTGCATCTTGTAAGTTGTTGAGTTTACTTAACCCACTTTTCATAAACCCTGTAAGCAAATTGTCACGGTGGAAAAGTAAATTTCCAAATCCGTTGATTTAGCAAGAGTTTCGCCTAGCTGAAACCGGTACCCCACATCAGAGTTCGTCCGCTGTCGACACAAAGCAATTGCCCGGTCAGCGCATTGGACTCAAGAATATAGTGAAGCGCGGACAAAATGTCGTCTAGATCGACGCCTCGCTCGAGCGGTGCGCATTTGCGCATCTCAGAGAAATGCGATTCCCGTTGTGTTTCGGTCCTCAGTGTAGGCCCAGGTCCAATGGCATTGACTCGAATGGCGGGTGCCAGTGAGAGTGCCGCAACCTGTGTCAGCGACCACAGCGACATTTTTGATAGTGTATAGGTGGTGAACTCCGTGGTTGGTCTGGTCACCCAATGATCCACAAGATTGACAACGACCCCGGAAGCAACAAGCTCGCCCTTCGAATCGCGCTTCGCTTCTGGAACCTGCTTTGCAAATGCCTGGGTCAAGATAAATGGTGCACGAAAATTTGCCTGCATGTGGCGGTCCCAGCCTTTCCTGCTTGCTGTGGTGACACTGTCATTCTCGAAAATAGAAGCATTGTTTACGAGCACGCTCAGTTTGCGTCCTAGTTTCTCGCGCGTTCTGTCTACGAGAAGGGATGCAGCATGTTCGTCCAGCAGGTCGGCCTGGACCGCGACCGAATGTGCCCCGATCTTCTTGGCAAGATTCACCGTTTCGCGGGCCTTGGTTTCTGAACTGTTGTAGTGGACCGCGACGTCGTACCCGCGATTGGCGAGCGACAGTACCATTTCCCGCCCGAGGCGGGCGGCGCTTCCGGTCACCAAGGCTGCCCTAGCGGCACACAAGATTTACTCCAAACAGGTAAATTCCAAGCGAGTCGGCGTCGAACTCGATACCGCAGCGCAGGCCTTGAGATTTCAAGGCCGGTAACGAGCCCACAAGCTTTCCTCTTCAAGCGAAAGGAGCACGGAGTCCATAACCTGCTGCCCCAAATTCGGAATTATCCGGCGTTTTGATCCATACCTCCGGAATTTTGTCCTGTCTCCAAACATGTCTTTCATTTTCGGAACAAGGTGGCCAACGCCGTCGACAAGCCCGAGTTCGACTGCTGTATCTCCGGTCCAAAACTTTCCCGTGAAAAGTTCGTCGTCGCTCAGTTTGCCCGATCGCCTGTCCTTTACATGCTCAATGAATGTCTTGTGCAACTGTCCAAGCAATTCCTCCAGCCGTTCCAAATCCCGAGGTTTCTCGGGAAGAAACGGGTCGAGCATTCTCTTGTCCTCTCCAGCCGTGTGAACCCGCCGTTCAATTCCAACTCGTTGGAGCAAGTCCTGAAACCCGAAAGAAGAAGACACTACACCGATCGATCCAATGATCGAGGATTGGTCAACGTAGATTTCTGTTGCCGACACGGCAATCCAGTATCCGCCGGAAGCCGCGACATCCTCGACAAAAGCATATACCGGAACTTCTGTTTCTTCTGACAGCCTTCGGATTCGCGCCGCGATCAGCGATGACTGGACCGGCGACCCACCTGGCGAGTTGAGTTCGAGGGCTACGGCTTTCGGCTTGCCCTTGCGAAACGCGTTCTCGAGCATCTGAGAGACTCCGGTGTCGCTCAGTGCACCCGACCGGAAATTCCGGGCTGAAACGATTGGACCTTCGAGGCGAACAACCGAGACGACAGGTCTCTTTCGCCTCCTCGGAATACGCAAGAATTTCATGATTGCTCATTTAGTGGGTGCGGGGCTGGCAAACAAGGTCTATTCCGACTCGGCCTTCAAAATCAGACTGCTGGACGCGAGCCGGGACATTGATCCTAGCGTCCCGATAGTAAGGTTGCATCGGTCAGATCGCCCGGCATCGAACATGACGCATTGATCTCTTCAAAATGCACCCTCGCTCACTACGCAGGGCATGCCTTCGCTCTTTGGAGCTGCGGCCATCGTCGTGCATGCAACTCAAGACAACAGGCTGAACCCTTCATTAGCACGCGATTTGACTTGCCCCAAGGCTGCCAGTTACAAGCCAGCTAGCTTCGTCAGTTTCGGGAAAACGGACCGGTGGAAACCCTCTATTGGCAGATTGGAATCATTGCCGTCATAGTTGCCAGCAAATTCTTCTTGCCTAAAGCGACGGTCTGGGTGTGCATAGGCTGGACCGCCTGGACATTCGAGATGCTCTTCTATCCGCCGTTAATCATTGTCCAGCTTGGATCCATTTGGGGCACTTGGTTTTTCCTTAGGACGCACGACAAAAAGAGTCGACAGATCGCTGTTCGCGACGAGGTCATCAGGAATTTGTCCGTCGAGGCGCGGTCGGCCATTCGGGAAATCCCGCTCAATCAGATTCGAATCATAGAGGGCAAGCAGCACATGTCCTACCTGAAAGAGCAAATACGCAAGGCGAAGGGGGGAATCGTCATCCTTTCGGGCTGGATCAGCGACGGTGTTGTTAACGACGAGCTTGTCGATTTGCTTGATCGCAAGCTCCAAAACGGAAACGAAGTTCATATCGGCTACGGATGGGAGGATTCAAGTGGCCAACACAGCGAGTGGCCGGCGGCGGCACGAGCCAGAAAAAAGCTGGAGCGATTGAAGCAACGTTATCATGAGCGTCTGCATGTGACTCAATTCGCCACGCATGAGAAGATGCTTATCGTTGACAATGAAATCGTCTACGGGTCAAACAACTGGCTTTCCAACTCGTCATTTCGCAATTCGGAGCGTAGTATCGCGGTTGTCAGCCGGGAATTGGCAGTGAGGGAGCAGTCCCGCGTAAAGAACTCGATCAGAACGTGCGAGCTCCGCTGATATTAATCCTGTCTGGCGGCGGTCAATGACGTTGACGTTTGCCTGATTTCAGAATGGAGCAGAACAGCCCATGTTGAGATTGAGCGAGACCTGCCCACATTTGTCGGGATTTGACAAAATCGAAGTGCATCGACGAATCCGAATTGAAAACTTGCCTGCCAAGCCATGAACAAGGTGTTGGGCTTGAGATCCTTTAAGCGCACTCGCTGGCGGAAGACGGCGACGACCATCGGAGGGACAACTTGGCTGGCAACGACCCGCTGGTGCCGAACTTCGACATCTAGCGCCTCGCCGTATTCCGCACACACTTCGTCTCAATGCCCGCTTGGCTTTCTCTGCAGTGACAAAGGACAAAACAGCTTGGAGACGTGAATCCCTCTGGGTCCAGTCCAGAGTCAAAATGCGCACCCCGCAAAGGCGAAGCTCCAAGGCGATGTTCGTTAAGTGAATGGCGATGCTGGCGGGAGCGGCGCTTTTTGCGAAATGGTATGTACGTTTCAATCCGAGCTTCTGGGTCGGGCAATGAGTTCCTCAAATCCGCTGCCCTCCCCTCGCTCGCGTCCAATGCTAGCAAGGAGACACCTCATATTGTTGAATGCGCATTTCGGATGAGGCGGTTTCTCGATGTTGCTTGGTTTCAACTGCCGGCAAACCATCCCAGCCATTGAAAGTGATTTGAATGAGCTTGGGGAATGTCACATCTGTGATTTCCGGAGTGGCGTCTCATACCCAGCCGCGTTCCCTGAGCGCCGGAGCAAACGTTCGGCTGACCGGGACCTCAGTGTCGTTGACAAGCCTGAGCAACGTGCGCCCGCCACGACGCACCGTGCCCGCGACAGCAGTGGCAGCGACCCAATGCGAGCGATGTACCTGCAGACCATCAAGCCCGTCGACCTCACGCAACGCATCGCTGAAGCGCAGCAGGATCAGTTCGGACCCTTTCGAAGTGCATGCCTCCACATAGTGATCCCGCATGTGCAGGTGCAGAAGGTCACGCCCAAGGCGGGGCGCCAAGCGTTCGAGAAACGGCACCTCGATTTTTGCCGCTGTAGCTTCGTTTGACCGGGAAGTGCTGCGTAGTGGCGCCTCGATCAGCCGAGACACGAAAAAGCCGACAACGATCATTACCAGCACGACGCAGGAATAGAGATAGACCGCTTCGCCAGCGGATAGAAACGTGCGCCCCAACAGCCTCTCAAGCACGAAGACGATACCGGCTCCGGGCAGAGCCGCGGCCAACGCACCAAAAACGATTCCAATCCACCACGGCTTTCCCGCCTTATTAATCACCTTCACGCTGTATGTTATTGCGACGGCAGCCAGCAGCCAGTTGATGGCAATTGCCCCAGTCCAGTAAACAACAAGTGCCAGCGGCCCCAAGCGCGTACCTGTGCCGAACGGTCCTAGATACGCCATCACCGCAATGGTGGCGATCATTCCAAGCGCGTGCCGCCGGAAGCGCCGGTTGCGGTGCAGTTCACGCATCGTGAACGGCAACAGTGCCAGATTGCGCGAAAAACGGTCCCCATTCACGGAAATGCGGTTGCTGCGGTCCTGCTTCATCCCTTCTCATCCTGCTCGCGACACGGCGCACCTTAGATGTTGCGCCATTATATAAACACTTTCAAGGAGGTGCATCCCAATGCCAATTCTTCGCTCCGCCACGGCTGTCCTCGTAGCCATAACTCTATCCCTGCCAGCCGTTGCCGACAATCTTGCAATAGAGGTCAAGGGTGTCCGGTCCGACAAGGGTCGCGTCTATGTGGCCGTCCACAAACCAACTGAAAATGTCACGTTCCCCGGCGCCGCTGGCATGGTTGCCGGATGTTGGCGTGTTGCTGATGGTGGGCCCTTGCGGATTTCTTTCAGCGGCCTTGAACCGGGGATCTACGCCGTCAACGCGTTTCATGACGAGAATGCGAACGGCGAGCTCGACACCAATATCCTCGGCATCCCGCTGGAGGGGTACGGTTTCGCGAATGACGCAACCGGCGTCATGGGACCGCCTAGCTTTCTTGATGCCTCGGTCGAGGTTCGGGAGACCGGGACAACGTCAACCCAAATGACCCTGCTTTACTAGGAGCACAGAACATGCTTGATCGAAGACAATTGATGTGGGCCAGCGCCTGCCAGCTTGCGGCCCTGAATTTTCCTTCCGCAGTCGCCGCCCGAAGCGCCGATCCTAGTTCCGACGGGCGGCTACTAGGTTGGGCCAGCGTAATGGCGGACAACCTCGACCACCCGGCGCTAACGATCGAAGGCAAGCTGCCTGCAGACCTGCGGGGGGTGCTGCGCCGCAACGGCCCGGCCGTGCACAATCGCCACGGCTTGCGTTACGAACACTGGTTTGATGGCGATGGAATGATCCAGGAGTTCCGCTTCAGCGACGCAGGCATCTCGCATCGCGGCCGGGTGCTTAAAACTCCCAAGCTCAAGCGTGAAGACGCGGAAAGCAAGCGGCTCTACTCCGCCTTCGGAACGGAGATATCCGACGCCCTTCCAGTGCGCATGCCGGACGATATCAACACCGCTAACATCTCCATACTCGATCATCATGGCGAACTCTTGGCCCTTTGGGAAGGTGGCTCAGCCAGCATCCTGGCGCGCGACAGCTTGGAATGGACAGGTTTCAAATCATGGGGGCACGGCCTCGAAGGACTCCCCTTCACTGCACATCCCAAGGTCGAGGCGGATGGCACCGTTTGGTCCCTTGGTTACACGCTCGTGGGAAAATCGATCCTCGTGCTCTATCACATCGACTCGAACGGGCGGTTGGTGAAGGCGGTGCCAGTGCCAGTGGCACCTCTCGGAATGGTTCACGATTTCGTCGTGACCCGAAGTCACCTGGTCATCGTTTTGCCGCCGTTCGTTCATGAGCATGGACAACCCGGTACCATCCTCGACAATCATGTGTGGCGCCCTGAACTGGGCTCCCGCGTCTTGGTCGTGGCGAAGGACGATTTCGACGACCGACGCTGGGTGCAGTTGCCCGCAGGTTTCGGCTTCCACCACGGCAACGGCTGGGAGGACAGGGACGGCGTCATCCATTTCGATCACTGCGTGGCCACCGACCCCGGCATCGTTACCGATTCGATGAGTCAGGTCATGCGTGGCGAACTAGTTCCATCGCCGCCGGAGCACTACATGAGATTCGTGCTTCATCCGGACGGCCGAGGATACATAGAGGACATAGCGGGGGCCGCCGAATTCCCGCGAATTGCCGACCGACTGACCGGGCTGCGCAACCGCTACGTCTACATGATGTCTGGAGAGGGTGACCCGAACTGGCTTCTTCCTGCGGTCTCCAAGCGTGACCTCGATCGCGGCACGATGGAGAGCTTCAGTTTCGCGCCCGGCATCCTCCCGGAAGAGCATGTCTTCGTGCCGTTTCCAGATGCTCAGGCAGAAGACGACGGCTGGCTTATCGGCACGGTTTTGGCCTATGAGCGGGGCGTGAGCGGCCTAACGATCTTCGACGCACGCGGAATCTCAGACGGACCTATGGCCTATGGCTGGTTGCCCTATCCTTTACCCCTCGGTTTCCACGGGCAATTCAGCACCACCTGAGGTTGCTCCCGCTTCAGTCCCGGGAGGATTGGTGCTCGCTTCCGCCGACCCGACATGTCCTGCCACGGCGCGTTCGGGTCGGTTGGACATATCGGAAATGAAGCGCGTCCTTCGCGTTTCCAACTCCACAATCCCGCTGATTCTGGGCTTGGCCATAGTCCAAACAAAGCATGAGGGTGCAGCACAGTGATTTGCTGACATGCCCTGATTGGTTGTCTTCTGGCGCTCAGTCCTCCAGCGAATTTGCGACGATTGTCTTGGCGCGGCGGATCACTGGAGCATCTACCATTTTTCCCTCGAATTCAAATGCCCCGACCCTGGACCTTGAAGCGGCATCGAGCAAGGCCTTCGCCTGCGCAACTTCCTCGCTGCCGTAGGTGAATGCATTGTTAATCGCATCGACCTGATTGGGATGTACCGCGAATTTTCCGTCAAAACCGAGACACCTAGCCGATCTTGCCTCCTCCTCCAGCCCGTTCGTGTCTCGCAGGTTCAAGTATACGCCGTCAATGGCGGGTATTTCGCAGGCGGCCGCGGCATTCACAATTCGCGACCTGGCAAACAATTGACTGCCAAAGTCGATGCCACACCCGGTAACTGCTGCGTAGTCAAGCGAGCCGAAACCAACGGCAGCGATCCTGGTGCTGAGCGAGAGGATTTCGAATGCCCGTTCAACTCCGGCAGGACTTTCGATCATGACAAGTAAATTCGTGGTTGACGCCTGGACCGGCAATGCCTTGAGCAGTTCGCCGAGGATTTCCGTTGATTCCACCTTCGAAATGATCAGCAAGGGCGGCAATTGCGGCCATGTCAGCAATTCCCGGATGTCGTTGGATCCTTCTGGAGCATTAAGCGGATTTATTCGAACGGCGATTCGATGCCGTACATTGCGGTATCCTGCTTCGGCAAGTTCCCGAAGGTTCCTGCGTGCTTCCGGCTTTTGATCCGTAGAGACACCATCTTCCAAGTCCAATACAATCCAGTCAGACATTGTGCCAAGTGCGCTGTCCAATCGGTCAATGCGCAACGCGGGCATGAACAGCATGCTACGAAATTTCATTGGACTGCTCCCCTTAGCTCAGTCTCTTGCTATCAAAACACGCCACATAAACTCCTGTGACTTGGCAGAGCTTTGGCTCCCAAGTCACATGAATTGCTGCGGTGTCAGTTCTGAACGCAATTAACGTCAATATCGATCTCGTGCCTTTCCTTAGGTTTCGAAATCCGCCAAGCATTAATTCAGCGCACGGCGGCTGCAACAATCTCGACTTCGACCTTGAACTCAGGGCGGGCAAACCCTGCAACGATCATCAATGTCGACGCCGGGGGAATTTCAAGCGGCTCGATCCAATCGTCGCGAGCGGCCATGTAGCCATTCATGTGCTCCCGGTCGGAAACGAATGCATTGATTCTCGTGACGCAGGTTCGATCCATGCCGCCGGCTTCAAGAATCGCATCTATATTGGAAAAGCAAAGTGCCGCTTGCTCTTCCGCGCTATCGGGAACCCAGCCATTTGCACCAACACCTAGTTGCCCTGATGCAAAAAGAAGACGGGTCGCGCCGTCGACTGCTACTGCGTGGGAGTATCGGGCGAACGGTGGATGGATATGGATTGGAACAAGCGATGATTTCATTCTTGGAAGACCTTCGAACCAAAGTCATTTTTTGAAGTGCACGGCAGCCCCGAACTTGCATTGCCAGCTCTCGACCAATTTTGAAGGAGTTTGTGTCAAGAGCTTCTGCGGTTTATTCAATCTGGATGCTCAGCGGGACTGAATCGATCCAAAGGTGCCTCCGCGATCTTAGTCAGGAGGTCTGCAAATCCTCTGGCTTGATGCCTTGCAGTCGCGGCCCCCTTCTCGGCATTTGCAAGTGCGGCATTTCCGACAACTCCCTTCGGGTTTAAGTCCTTTGCCACCCAACCATAGTTGATCGGACCAGTCGGCGATATCGCTTCATTCTCCGCAGCGGAGCTGAAGTCCTCCACGGCGCCCATGTCGACCAGCTCCGGCCGGAAGTGCAGCATCAGGGACGTCTCGACATCGCCGCCGTGAATCCCGAACTGCATCTCGCGCTCTGAATACATTCCCTCCGGATATCCGAAATTACTCCATTGGCACTTGACAACATAGAGTCCTGCCTGCACGCGAAGCTCGCGAGCCACGATCGAAACGATATCCAAGTTTCCTCCATGCGAACTTACAATCACGATTTTCCTCACGGCAGCACGCGCAACGGAAAGACCGATCTCGGTCCAAGCCCTAAGCGCGGTCTCGGCAGCGAGGGTCAGGGTTCCGGCAGCCCACATATGCTCGTTCGACTTTCCGACCGCTTGGATTGGCAGCACTCGAACATCGAGATCCCCCGGAATCAACGGGCATGCCTCGGCGAGCATTCCGGCACCAATCATTGCATCCGTGCCAACGGGGAGATGCGGGCCGTGCTGCTCGACTGCCGCCGTCGGAAACACCGCAATTGTTCGCATCGGGTCCATTTTCCCGAACTCGATTGCCTTGTATTCCATCCAGTCATTGCGCATGGCAAACTGATCCCATTGTCAATGTTCGAACCGAACCGTTAACTGCCCGCCTGTCGAGCAACTGCCATACCTCCTCTTGTCAGAATCTCAGGGAAAGCCTTGGCGGCAGCATGAAACGGTCCATTGTCGTCTCAACACGGGTCAGGTGCTTCTCGCGACTCTCCCGGGTGGACGTGTCCATGCAATAGTGCGCCGCAAAAGCGATTCGAACTCGCCGCGAGCAAAGCTGGCGCAGCCCACGCGTCAAGGTCCGCTTGCCCGGCGACCCAACATACCAAGTCAGAAGCCGACTCGCCCCGCATGTCGTGAAAACCCCCAGCCTGACAATGTGCTGAAGGCCAGGCTTGATTGCCCCCGCGCCGTTTTCCGGCATGTGGAACGCGAAGCCTGGAAGCATGACCCTATCGAGCCAGCCCTTCAGCGCGGCCGGCAGTCCGTACCACCATGTGGGATACACGAAGATCAACGAATTGCACCATTTGATGTCGGCGATATGGGTTTCAACGCGCTCAGAGTTCTTGGATACATCAAGATACTCCGCCAGTTCGCTCGTACCAAGCACGGGGTCGAATCCCACTGCATAGAGATCCAGCACCCTGACTTCGGCTTCAGTGTCGGAAAGTTTCTTGAGAACGACATCGCGTACCGACGCGGTGAAACTCGACGGATCAGGATGGCAGTAAACGATCAGCGCGCGCATCAGAATCGCTTCATTTTGGCAGACACCCACTTGATGAAATTGACCATTGTCGAACGGTTGCGCGATTCATGTCATGAGTGCAATACAATGCGTTTCTCTGGCTGGCAGCAGAAGGCCCTGTCCGCTTCACAACTCGGCGGGGCGGGTCGCCTGTCCCAAAGGCTCTGATGCGCATACCCCCACCCATATGTGGTGGCGGCCGCGAGTTTGCAGATTTGCGTGAGATTCGGCTTTACCTTACCGTCCAACAGCTTAAACGCGCCGCTTGGAACGCAAGTACGGTCAAAAAAACCCTTCAGAATGGCCGAGGATCCGAAAATCCAGACCGGAAGCGCCAGCGCTAGAATCTCTGCGGCCCTTGGGCGGAGAACGCACTCCTTCACGGTTGCGCAATTTAGCTTCTCATCGTGATAGCTCCCTCGCTCGGCCGCGGCCAGGACAGCACCGAACCCCTCGGCGTGCAGGTCGCAGTCGTTCATGCTCCAACCTCGTTCCGCAGGCCTGCGAAAGACAGAGTCATGCAGTGCGCTCGAGACGCTGCCCGTGACAGCATGCGCGAACAGCACAAGCGCGCGCATCACTCCCTCTTCATCAAGTGCGGATACTCATACATGGACACATAGTCCCAGTCCGGAAAATCCCAAGCAATCATTTTTCCGGGGTTCAACAAGCCTTTTGGATCCGCCTGTCGCTTGAACGAAAGCTGGCGATCATCAACGGTCTGGCGACCGCCCTCTTCCAGAGTGTAGCGGTGCGGATTGAATATCGTGCATCCCAACTCTTCGTGCTGCTGCACGATCTCGTCCAGTCTTTCTTCGGTCGTGAACTTTACAATCGGGAGACCTACAAACATCGATTTGCCGTTTTCACGAATTACCTCCAAGTGCTGCAGGACTTCCCGGCCAAACGTGCGGCGCACCGCTGCCACCTTTTCGAGATGCTCTGGATAGCCGTACCGAACCTGGAGGTAAGTGACTGAAGGATCGACTCGAAGCGCCCGGAGTGTGGTATGGTTCCAGCCGTATTCGAAAACGCGACCTGGGCCACGCGGCCAGTCGCTGTTATCGGAACGATAGATGACGTTCGCGCCCTCGCAAGATGCGGTGAAGGTCTCGAACGCATCCATGGAATGTGGCGCGACCATAAGCGCAACCACGCTAGTCTCCTGCGAGACGTAGGGAGCCACGCGTGGGAAATAATCGTGCGCAATCGGTGCATCGATGGGCGTGGCCAGCTTGATCAAGATCCCGTCCTGATCGGCGATGTCTGCCGCATAGGTCGCAGAATCCATAAAATCTTCAAACCCCACAAACAAATCAATCCAGTCATATGCCGGCGCAAGGGGAATCTCGATTTCGGTAATCACGCCGTTGGTTCCATACGCATGGGAAACGCGCGGCAATTCTTCGCCTCGGAACTCCAGAATGCGCGGCGTTTCCTCCATGGTGACGACACGCAGACGGATAATGTTTCCCAAATCGCGCAACTGCCCCCAAGTGCAGGAGCCTACCCCTCCCGAGCCGCCAGCAATGAATCCTCCTATGGAAGCAGTCGCCCAAGTGGACGAGAACATCCGGATTTCCTGTCGCGAATGCCGTATGCATTCGAAATCCAGGTCCTTCAGCAGGCACCCCGGTTCCACAATGGCACGGCCTGGATGGATTTCCTTCACAGACGCGAAATTCCGCAAGTGCAGGACGCATCCACCGGCGAGCGGCATCGCCTGTCCGTAGTTTCCCGTACCGGCTCCCCTCGCTGTAACCGGAACATCATGCTTGTAGCATGTGGAGAGCACCTCGATGATTTCCGATTCCGATCTGGGACTGACGGCAAAATCAGCGATCACATGATCGATGCGATCTTTCAAGACAGGCGAATACCAGAAGAAATCCCGGCTCTTGGCACGGACCGAAGAGGGATTTGTGTCCAAGTCCAGGTGGCTCAACGCGTTCTTCGCAGCCTCAATGTTCGGTTTCATGCCATCTCCATCAGATCATCCAGTTCACTGTACTGCGGAAGCGTCCGCTCAATGGCCCGACCAGCTCTGACGACCACTCGGTTCGCCTGCGGACGCGAAAAGAACTCCGACCAGTTGCGGGCTTGGAACAAGACGAAATCAGCTGGGTCCCCAGGTCGCAGGTTATGCTTCGAGAACCCGCAGACTTGGGCCGGGGTTGTCGTGAAAGCATCGACCCAGCCGGACTCAGAGTGATCGAGGTGGCAAATTCGAGTCGCTTCACGCATGACTTCCACCATGTCCAAGTCGCCGTACGCGAAGAACGGATCTCGCGTGTTGTCTGAGGCAAAGGACAGGGATATCCTGCGTGACCTCATCTCGTGAACCAGCGTGACTCCCCGCCAAGTCGGGGTGCGGCCATTCATTCGGTCCTGAAGGTACATATTGCACATTGGAAGCGAGACAACATGAATTCCGGCTTCCGCCACAAGATCCAATGTTCTTTCAGCCTCGCTCCTTGTTTGTTGGGCGAGCGAGCAACAGTGCCCGACGACCACCGGGGCGTCAAATCCGGTTCGAAGCACAATTTCCGCAATGATTCGAAGCGAGACCGACTCAGGATCCTTCGTCTCGTCCACATGCAGGTCGGCTGAAAGGCCGCGCTCTGCTGCCAAACGGAAAAAAGCCTCGAGTCTGTCCTCGAGCTCGGGAATCGGGTGCGTGAAGCAGCCCAGAATCCCATCGCTCTTCACCGCCAGATCTGCAACCTCCACGAATTCTCCATCGTCTTCTACCACTTCCACCCCGACAAGCGGCACAGCTTGCAGGTCAATCCTTCCTGCCCATTCGCCGCGTTTCTCGAGAAAAACTGGCCAGGAAATCGCGTGCTGCGGTGGTGCCGAATCTAGATGAGTGCGTATCGCCCTGGTTCCATGGGCGTAGGCGCACTCAAGCGCAAACTGCATTCGCCTGCGGACATCGTCCGCATTCCAGTTTCTGCACCGGTCTCCCGCCAACACGCCAAGGGCAGATTCAAATCTTCCGTCTGGGTTTGGGCAGCGCGACCAGATGTGTCCTTTGTCCAAGTGCGTGTGCATGTCGCAGAATGCGGGAAGCGCCATGGCGCTTCCCGCATCCACAACCGGGCCGCAAGCGGATTCCGAGATTTCTTCTCCCGAAACGCAAATGTCGCCCACAGCGAACTCCCGCTCTGTGCCCGCGAAAATCCCGGGAATCGTCACATTCGAGATCCGATATGAACTGGACTTGGGGATTTGCAGAAAGTCCGTCATGCCTCTCTCTTGAGAGCACTCTCATGCCACTTGTGAAGCAGAAGATAGCTCAGGAGCGACAACGATGTGAATATCACGACACCGGTCCCAGCAATCAGCAGCAATGCAGCGAACATTCGCGGAATGTTCAAACGATAGCCAGCTTCAAGAATCGTGAATGCAAGCCCCGACCCTATCCCACCAGTGCCCGCGACATATTCAGCGACGACCGCACCGATGAGAGCAAGGCCCCCGGCGATTCTGAGACCTCCCAGAAAATATGGAAGGGCCGTTGGGATTTGAAGGTACAGCAGTTTCTGCAAGCGGGTAGCACCGTAAACCCGGAACAGATCGCGGAGATTGTGGTCCGTCGAGTTCAGGCCCAACGTCGTGTTGGAAAGCACCGGGAAAAATGCCACGATCCAAGCGCAGATCAGCAGCCCGACCAGCTTGCTGTCCACGTATATGAATATTAACGGCGCGATCGAAATGACCGGAGTAACCTGTAGAATCACTGCATAAGGAAACAACGACATTTCCACTAATCGGGACTGCGTGAACAAGATCGCCAACCCGACTCCCCCAATGACAGCGATTCCGAGGGCGAGAATCGTGATTTGCAGTGTAACCTTCAGCGCGCTCAGAAGAATCGGCCAGTCCGCGATCAGAGTGGAAAGCACCCTTCCCGGACCGGGCAGTATGTAGTGCGGGATTTCATTCCAGACGACAATTCGATCCCAAAGCCAGATCGAAATAACCAGCATCACGGCAGGCATGAGCCACCTGCCGACTCGTTCGATACGTCTGCGGATGATTCGCTGCCGTTCTTCCTTATCGGCAACTGACGCCAGAGACGGCGTGTTGTCGGCCAAGGAATGCACCGTGTCGTCAGGCGCTGTTCCGGTCATCTTCCCAAGACTGAAGCGTTCAAGCCGCAGAGCGCATCGATTCCTGAAGCGCCTCGGAGGTGATGCGGCAATGTGCCGCGTAGGTGGAAGAAGTTCTGAATCTCTCGTCGCGCGGATAAGGCTCGTCAATCGGAATTTCGCGAATGATGCTCCCGGGCCTCGCGGTCATTACAGCAATCCGGTCTGAAAGGAACACGCTTTCAAAGACAGAATGAGTGACGAAGATGACGGTGCAGCCGATTTGAGCCTTGAGTTCAAGCAGATCGATGTTCAGCCGAAACCTGGTGATCTCGTCCAAGGCTGCGAATGGCTCATCCATGAGGATTATCCGCGGGTTGGTGACCAGAGCACGCGCGATCGAAACTCGCATCTTCATTCCCCCGGACAGTTCACGCGGATATCTGTCAGTAAAATCCTCGAGGCCGACTAGCCTTAGCGATTCGTGAACTCTAGCGCTGACAGACCGAAAGGACTGGCCGTCAATCCTGAACGGAAGCCATACATTGGCTCCAACCGTCGCCCACGGCATCAACGTCGGTTCCTGAAACACGACCCCGATAGAGCCGCTGCCATGATCTCCCTGCCAGACAATGCGGCCAGAGGTCGGCTCCATAAGCCCAGAGATCAACCTCAGCGCGGTTGACTTGCCGCACCCCGACGGGCCGAGAAGGCTAATGAAATCACCAACATTGACGGCCAAGGACATTTTGCGTAGCGCCTCCACATTCGCGGAGAACGTCTTCCCAACCTTCTTCATCGAAAGAAGCTCCGGTCGTGTGCTGACAGGTGAATTGTCTGATTCGCTTGCGGACATGCAGACTGCTCTTTGCACTTCAAATCAGAGCAACGGGGGCCTGGCTTGCCAGACCGCCAGCATCATGTTGCATTTAGGGCGAAAGGCTCACTTCAGGTCCATCCCAACTCCCATTCCTGAGAAATCCGTGTTGAAGGATGCCCTCCAATCGATGGAGTCCGCCAACACGCCCGCATTGACCATCTTGTCATGGAAGTCTTTTACCTTTGCCTTTGTGATTACGCCAATTCCGAACGTCAGTGCATCACCCGAATCAACAATCCCCTCTGACAACATCTTTTCGATGGCATAGGAAATCTTGTCATCGGTCATTTCAGGATTGTGCGCCTTAATGAGTTCGTTTGCGGCCGACGGATCGCTGTACAAATAGTTGTACCAACCCTTGATCGAACCGTCCACGAAGCACTTAACGGCGCTTGGATTGTTCGCGATGGTGTCAGCCATGGTCTCGATGGTTGTCGCATAGGTGGAGTAACCGGCGTCGGCAATCAAAAACACATCTGGCGCAAATCCACCCTGTGTTTCGATCGCGTAGGGCTCGGAAGAAAGATATCCCTGCATGCCGAGATTCTCGTCGGCCAAGAACGGCGCTGGATTAAAGGTGTAGGGGACCCGCTGCTCCGCCGTGAATCCGTATTCCGCAATCATCCATTGATAGTAGGACGCAAATCCATTGTCGCCTATCAGCAGCCTGAGACCCTTCAGATCCTCGAACGACTCCGCCTTTCCGGGATGGGACAGGATAACTTGTGGGTGCTTCTGGAAAATGGCAGCCACCGATACGACGGGAATGCCTTGCTGGACGGAGTTGAACGCTTGAAGCAGGTCACCGCCCATGTGAAAATCGATCTTGCCGGCAAGCATGAGCGCTCGATTGTTTACTTGCGGCCCCCCGGGGAGTATCTCCACATCCAACCCGCAAGATCTGTACGTGCCATCGGCAACCGATTGATAGAAGCCCCCGTGTTCCGCTTGAGCGAGCCAGTTCGTTCCAAACACAGCTCTCTCCAATGAAAAAGCAGGCCCAACCGAGGTTGTCGCCGCAAGCGCGGAAGCTGCTGAGATAACAAAAAAGGACAGACGCATATTCTGGACTCCTCCAAGTTGGTTGCACACGATTGTGAAAGACATTGTGCTGGCAAGATGCATAATCAATTTTCTGCCCGTACCACCCTGCACCGATATTGATCAAGACATGTTTGCTTAATCAAGGATTTTTGGGCAACCATTCCGGCCGCCAATTTTCAAGCCTGACCATTGCGCAGGGAATTGCGATTGAGGCCGCCGCTGGGCAGCCAGACCAGCCAGCAGGGACCATCTGACTAAATCTCGATGCATTGACACGATTCCCGGAGACGGACCGGAATCTGAAGCCACCGGCAAATGAAATGCAAAAATCGAACTCTCTACGAGGATTTTTGGGAGGCAGTTTCACTCTGTTCGCTTAGCCCCAAAGCTGCAGTGGCAGTATTCACTATGTCTTTCGATAGAAGTCCTGCGGCAGCGTATTGAAGATCCGGCTTGTCTTGATCGAGAAAAACATCTGGGAGCGTCATCGTTCGAATTTTCAGACCTTGATCGAGAATGCCGCGTTTCGCCAGAAAATGCAGTACGTGCGTGCCAAATCCTCCGATCGATCCCTCTTCAATCGTGATTAGCACCTCATGGTGTCGGGCGAGATTGCGAACCAATTCCTCATCGAGAGGCTTCGCGAATCTGGCATCGGCGACCGTCGTCGACAGTCCGCGCTTTCCCAACTCCTCTGCCGCTGCAATGGCTTCGTACAAACGGGCGCCATACGACAGTATGGCAACGGCGGTGCCCTCACGAACAATCCGCCCCTTTCCGATTGGCAGCATCATCCCTCGCTCAGGCAGTTCGACGCCAAATCCGTTCCCCCTTGGGTAGCGGAATGCACACGGACCGTCGTCGATGGCAGCCGCGGTGCGAACCATGTGAACCAACTCACTTTCGTCCGCCGCCGCCATGAGCACGAAACCAGGCAGGCAACCCAAGTATGCAATGTCAAAAGCGCCGGCATGGGTTTGGCCGTCGGCACCCACAAGACCAGCGCGATCTAGTGCAAAGCGAACAGGCAAGTTTTGAATCGCGACATCGTGAACAATCTGATCGTAAGCGCGCTGAAGAAACGTCGAGTAAATAGCCGCAAAGGGCTTCAAGCCATCCGCAGCCAAACCCGCGCAGAATGTCACGCCATGCTGCTCGGCAATTCCGACATCGAACGCCCGGTCGGGGAAGGCATTTTTGAACATGTCAACCCCAGTTCCAGAGGGCATCGCCGCCGTTACAGCGCAAACTCGGGAATCGTGCCTTGCCTCCTGAATGAGGCTTTGGGCGAAAACATTTGTAAACGATGGCACGTTCGATTTCGCTTTGTTCTGGGCGCCAGTGACAACATCGAAGCTTGACACGCCATGATACTTGTCGAAGGACTTCTCAGCTGGACCGTACCCCTTGCCTTTTTGGGTAACGATGTGAATGAGGACCGGTCCCGAATTGGAATCGCGGGCGTCTCTGAGAACAGGGACAAGATGGTCAAGATTGTGTCCGTCAATTGGACCCACGTAGTATAAACCCAACTCCTCAAATAGCGTTCCGCCACGTACCAGGCTACGTGCGACTTTCTCAGCCCGCCTGACTCCGTGTTCCACGACTCGTGGAAATCGTTCCGCCACGTTTCTCGCGATATTTCTCAGCGAGCGATATTCGCCAGAGGAAATCAGCCTGGTGAGATAGTGACTCATCGCCCCAACCGGCGGGGCAATCGACATGTCGTTGTCGTTCAGCACGACAATCAGGGATTCATCCATCGAGCCGGCGTTGTTTAGCGCCTCATAGGCCATGCCCCCAGTCAAAGCGCCATCGCCAATCACCGCAATGACCCGGTTATCCCGGCCCTGCAGATCTCTGGAGACCGCAAAGCCCAGTGCTGCAGAGATCGATGTCGATGCGTGGGCCGCGCCGAATGGGTCGTATTCGCTCTCAGAGCGCTTCGTGAAACCCGAAAGCCCGCCTCCTTGGCGCAGCGTCCGGATACGCTTGCGCCGGCCAGTAAGTATCTTATGCGGGTAGCACTGATGCCCGACATCCCATACGAGAATGTCCCTAGGAGTCGAGAAAAGATGATGAATCGCGACCGTTAGCTCGACCACGCCAAGACCCGCCCCTAAATGGCCGCCGGTGTGTGAAACTACGTCGATCGTTTCGGCGCGCAATTCGTGCGCAAGCCTTTTCAATTCGCTCATGGTCATGGCACGCATGTCTTCAGGCCATTCGACCTTGTCAAGAAATGGCGTTTCCAACGACATCGTGTTTCCTTTCCCTAACTTTGATAGCTCAATACAAAGTCGCCAAACGCCCGGAGGGGCTGTGCCCGATCGCCAAAGCGCTCAAGGTTAGCAATAGCGCGATCAACCAAGGCCGAGACCTCGCGCTTAGTGCCCTCCACGCCAAGCACAGACGGAAACGTCACCTTCCCGGCGGCCGCATCCTTGCCAACGCGCTTTCCCAGGTCAACCTCATCACCAACAACGTCAAGCAGGTCGTCTACAACCTGATAGGCAAGGCCAATATCGCGGCCGTAACCGCGCAACGCACTGCGAACTTCGGTGTTGCAACCAGCAAGTATGGCGCCAGCCTCACAACTAAAAGCTATCAATGCGCCAGTCTTCATCCTGTCAAGCGTCACGATGAAATCCAAGTCGACGTCGTGATGTTCGGTAGCCAAATCAATCATCTGACCTCCAATCATTCCCCTGAATCCTGTCGCGACGCTCATGGCGCTTGCGAATTCGCATCGAACTGAGGGATCAGGATGCATCCTGGAATCGACAGCCAGCTCGAAGGCCTGTGTCAGGAGCGCGTCTCCGGCGAGAATCGCCGTGGCTTCGTCGAAAGCAACATGACAGGAAGCCGCATTTCTTCGAATGTCATCATTGTCGAGCGCAGGAAGATCGTCGTGGATGAGGGAGAATGCGTGAATCATCTCCACGGCGGATGCCGCGAGCAGGGCGTTGCTGTCGTCCGCACCAGCCAGTTGCGCCCCAACCCTGACTAGAAACGCGCGCAGCCTCTTGCCGCCATTCATGGTACTGTAACGCATTGCCTCGCTTAGCCTGGCACCTGCACCAACAGGCAACGGCAACTCAGAATCCAAGATCGAGTCAACAGCAGACGCTGTTTCGCGCAGTGCAACCAAGAAGCTGCGGTCCGTCGCTAGGCCGCTCAACTCAGGAAAACTCCCTCCCAATCGCCCACAATTTTTGCAGGCATATCCATTTGATTGTACTTTCTTTTTAAGGTCAGCTAAATCTAAAGCGGAATCCTGAGGTTGATATCTTGCGCATTCAGCGCTTAGCGAAGTGGAAGCGAAAAATCAACGTTTTCAGATACGCAACACCGAGGAGTTTCCCGTACCTGAAGCCAAATGTCAATTTTGAACGAGCTTCGTTCAGGGCAATCGCTTTTGAAAAATGCCGGTTTTCCCTTTCCGTCCGGTCATGCAATGTGCCTGCAAGCAACAATCCGCAGGCATGCATCATGCAGGATTTTCTGTTTTTATTGAAGGGGTTGATGATCCCAAGCGCAGCCTCGCGAGATGACAGCCATTGGCACGCCCTTGCATCATTTCCAGCGTCGGGGGATGTGCCTGCATGCAAAGATTCAGGAAGAGCAAGGGGCCGTTTTCTGAAAGCTCGAGCACGGGATTCCGAGCCGCGACGCGCTCTCCGGCCCGTTCGCCACGATCGATCCGCGCGATCTTCAATCGGCGTCGACCCGGCTGGCCACCTTGAGCAAGGTCAACGCCATCGCCTTGAAGGCCGTTCCGCCTCCACGGCTTGGCTCCCCATGAACCGAGACCGCGCTGGATAAGCAGCCCGCGGGACCGGCAGACTGTCGTGCGGGCGGGGCAGCGGAAGCATCCGGGATCATCAGATCGACATCGCGGCGGCGCTGTCCGGTGCCACGCATTCGGCCACCACTATCGCGAGGAAATTCCTTGGTCTCTTCTTCGACTGAACGTCAGAATAAATACTTGCAGGTGCTTTCAGCGTGACATGTCAATGGCCGAAAATTTTGCAACAGTCTTGAAAATGATATTTGAAGATTTCACAATTCGTTTCTATCCTTGACCGTTTCTGGCACGGATTTCTTGGAATTTGGCCCGCTGCTGAGGTGGATATGGAGCAAATGATCCCAAGATGGAGCTAAAACGGGATCTTGGCGCTTTGGTTTTAACCAGCAAGAGCCGGTACGCCATTGCTGTTCATGGCGCAATGCAACTTTCGAGGTTTGAGCGGTTCTGGATGCTTGGTGGATGTGCCGACTCACAAGGGGCGATTTGACACGAGCGGCAAAAGCTCGCCAAGGAAAAATCGAGAAACTGGCGACCGCATGAAAAGGCAGTTTTCCACATCGAAAAAGAGCGAAAAAACATGAAGTATCAAATTGAGATGGAAATCGACCTGCCCCGCGAAAAAGTTATCGGGCTGTTCGACAATCCTGACTATTTTAAACAGTGGCAGCCGAGCCTGCTGGATTGCAAGCCTCTGTCAGGCGTGGCTGGCCAGCAAGGCGCCAAAACGGAGCTTGTCCACAAGATGGGGTCACGGTCGATCAAAATGACTGAAACCGTGATTTCACGCAATTTTCCAGACACCTTTGAGGTAACTTACGAGACACCGAAAGTTTGGAACCATGTAGTGAACGAGTTTGAGGAGGTCTCGCCGACGCGCACTAGGTGGCGGGCCATCAACGAATTCAAGTGCTCGGGATTCATGGCGATCCTTGCGTTTTTCTCTCCCGGCACTTTTAGAAAAGAAACGCGGAAGTCGATGAATTTCTTCAAGGAATTTGCGGAACGAAATGCGGGATAATGGCACTGGACACTTCGATGACGTTGCAAGCGGAGCTTGCGATCAATGTTGGTGCCTCGGCCCACGAGCTCCGTTTAGTCTATGCGCGGCACAGCAGAAACGCCAATTTCATGGACCATGCTCTCGAAGCAGCCAAAAATCCGGTGACAGCAGTGACTGCAACATGGATTGTAAAATGGCATCTTGATAACGGATTCGCCCCATGCACGGGACAGCAAATCCAGATTCTTGCACTCCTGAAGCAGTCAGGCGACTGGCAGGCCCGCCTCCACATTCTCCAGTGCCTTCAATACGTGAGGGTGCCCTACAATCTGAGTCAGACGACGTTCGACACTCTCTTGGCACTAATCCAAGACAAAAACAGGTTCGTGCGGGCTTGGGCCTACAACGGTCTGCATATCGTGGGGATGCAGCACGGAGAATTCTACCAAAGGGCGATGACTCATCTCGAATCGGCACTTGGCGATGAGGCACCTTCAGTCCGCGCACGAATACGCAAAATACTCAAGTAATGCGTCCAAGCCATTCTGCCAGATGTTGCAGCATTCATCCCTCCCCAAAAAATCGACCTCGCGAACACTCGTGAATCGCTGGCCATACTGGTGGGAAAGCGTCAACGCTGCGCCACCACGGATGACTTCTGAGCTCCTTCCAAGCGAGGTGGAAATTCTCGTGATTGGAGCCGGACTCACTGGCCTCTCGGCAGCGCGAACCTTGGCCCGGTCGGGTAAATCGGTGTTGGTGCTTGAAGCGGGAAATCCGGGAGGAGGCGCAAGCTCTAGAAACGGTGGGCTCATCGGCGGCGTCAATCGTCTTCCATTCAATTTGCTTGAGGAGCGGTATGGAAAGGAAACAGCTACCGCACTCACCCGGGAAATGCATATCGATGCAACCAAATTCGCCATGAAACTGATGGACGACGAAGAGATCGACTGCGACTTCAGCCTGAACGGACGCTTCCAGGCCTGCTGGCACCGGGACGACTACGAGCAGCACTCCCGCAACCTTGAGGAAATTCAGAAACAGGTGCCGATTGAGGCGGATGTGGTCCCAAAGAGCCGCCAGCACGAGTATGTTGCGACCAGTCTATATCACGGCGGCATTCTCCATTCTTTGCAGGGCGGCTTGAATCCAGCAAAATGGGTGGCTGGAATGTTGAAGAGCACCCTATCAGCAGGCGCAATCGTTCAAGGCAATTCCACGGTCCACTCCATCGAACCGCAAGCCAGCGCTCAACTCGCGAATACACAGCAAGGAACAGTTCGTGCAGGTAAAGTTCTGATTGCCACCAATGGTTACAGTTTCGGTGACTTTGACAGAATCAACCATGCTGTTGTCCCCATTCCAAGTTTCATTATCGTGTCTGACAAGATCGGTCGCGAACGCGTGCTAAAACTGTTTCCGAGCGGCGCCGCGGTCGTGGAAACGCGCGAGCGGCATTGCTACTATCGCCCCGCCCCAGCGGGAGACCGAGTGATCTTTGGTGCTCGAGCAGCGGTTTTCGATGTGCCTGATTGGTTCGCGGACCGCGAACTGAAATCCTTGCTCGCCGGAATTTTTCCCCTCTTGAATGACATTAACATAACCCACAGTTGGCGCGGCAACACCGGTTTCACATTCGACATGGTTCCGAACATCGGGAATTCCGGTCACGTGTGGCATGCCGTGGGATACTGTGGAAACGGGAACGCGATGGCACCGTGGCTCGGTCACAAGGCGGCGCTCCAGATGATCGGGGACCCGGAAGGCGAGACCGCATTCTCCAGAACCGGCCTGCCCACGCGCTGGTGGTACAGCGGTTGGCCGTGGTTTCGCCCGTTCGCCGATATCGGGTTCCGGATCAGAGACGCAATTTCCAATGTCAGGAAGAAGCGAGAAAGTCTTTTTCACTGATTCAGTGCATCTGCCTGGAAACCCTTTCTTGCTCTTGTGCGCCCGAGTATTTCCAGCAAGTCGTCAGATGATCGTTCACAAGTCCGACCGCCTGCATGTAGGCGTATACAATGGTTGTGCCCACGAAGGCCATGCCCCGCGCCTTGAGGTCACGGGACAGGCTGTCACTTTCAGGAGTCGACACCGGAACGTCCTTGAAGTCGCTCCAGTGATTGACGATCGGCGTTCCTCCAGTGAACGACCAGACATAGCTGTCGAACGAACCAAAATCATTCTGAATATCCAAGAACGAGCGAGCGTTCTTTCGAGTGGAAAGGATCTTCAGCCTATTTCGGACAATTCCCGAATCGTTGCGCAACAACTCTAGCTCGTGGTCGCTCATGGCAGCAACCTTTCCCGGATCGAAGCCACGAAACGCCCTTCGGTAACCATCACGCTTTTTCAATATGGTCTCCCAGCTGAGTCCCGCCTGCGCTCCTTCGAGTACGAGCAATTCAAACAGTCTGCGGTCATTATGAACCGGCACTCCCCACTCGTTATCGTGATAGGCGGCATATAACTCGCGACCCGGGCCGTTACCGAAGCATCGCCACTTCTCTCCATTCTCGATCATTTCACCATCCCCCCTGTTCTTTAGACAGAATCAGAGCGCGCTGATTTTCTATCGGGTTGGATGCAGCACCAAGGTTGCCGCAACTCGCTGGTTGACAGCAACCGAGCAAATGAGGGTCACATCACGGCGCCAATCTGCCAAGGAACAAATTCAAAATCACCGAGGCCTTGCCTCTCCGACTTCGTTTTTTTTCCCGACGCTACGGCGAGCAGTTCGTCGTAGATATCCCTGCCGACCTCCTCGACAGTTGCCGTTCCATCAAGGATCGTTCCTGCGTTGATATCCATGTCCTCGTCCATGCGGCGGAAGATCTTCGAATTCGTGGCAATCTTGATGCAAGGGGACGGTTTGGAACCGAACGCCGACCCGCGGCCAGTCGTAAAAGCCACAAGGTTGCAACCACCCGCGATTTGCCCTGTGACCGACGCCGGATCGTAGCCAGGGGTATCCATGAAAGTGAGGCCGGAAGCCGAAACGGGTTCAGCATATAGAAACACGCCGTTAAGCGGGGTGGTTCCACCCTTGGCGGTGGCCCCCAAGGATTTTTCAAGAATTGTCGTGAGTCCTCCAGCCTTGTTGCCGGGCGATGGATTGTTGTCCATCGTTCCCTTGTTGCGGGCCGTGTAGTCCTCCCACCACCTTATCCGCTCAACAAGCCTTTTGCCAATCGCCTGTGTCACTGATCGTCTTGTCAGGAGATGTTCTGCGCCGTACACTTCAGGCGTTTCCGCCAGCACTCCCGTTCCACCCTGCGCGACAAGCAAGTCGACCGCGTGACCCAGTGCCGGATTTGCGGTGATTCCCGACCACGCGTCCGACCCGCCACACTGCAAGGCCACCTTGAGCGACGAGACAGGACAGTCGGATCGAGTGCTCTCGTTGGCCACAGGCAGCATCGCCGCAAGTTTCTCAATGCCAGTTTGGACAGTTCTTCTAAGCCCGCATTTCTCCTGGATGTTCATTGCCTGGAATAGCGGACCGGATTCAATTCCGTAGGCTTCAAGGAGCCACTCGATCTGATTGATTTCGCAGCCGAGTCCCACCATCAGCACACCTGCCACATTCGGGTTTTGTGCATGGCCCCACATGACGCGCTGCAGTGCCTCGAAACCCTCTCCGCTGTCCGCCATTCCACATCCAGTCCCGTGCACAAACGCTGCCACTCCATCCACGTTTGGCCACCTCTCCATTTCCGTGCCGTCAAAGTGACTTGCAATCATTCGGGCAGCTGTTGCCGAGCAATTGACCGATGATATGACTGCGATGTAGTTTCGCGTACCGGCATCGCCGTTCTTTCGCTTGAATCCTCGAAAAGTGTCCGTTTTCTTAACCGGTGCTGGTTCCCGCAAATTTGTTCCGAACTCGTACTTTCTCTGAACACTGCGAAATTCGACATTGTGGGTGTGAACATGCTGTCCTGCCTCAATTTCCCTACTCGCATACCCGATCAACTGGGCATATTTCCGCACCTCACCGCCCTTTGGGATGTCCTCGACAGCAATCTTGTGCCCTCGATTGATTCGTTCTTGCGCACCCGCCTCACCAATTTCGATGTGGCGGGCTGCTACGGCCACATTGTCGTCGGTATCGAGTTGAATTATTGACTGCATTGACCACAAAATGGTTCGCTTGCTCCGATTGATGTCCGCGTCGGGTTGGTCAGGGATTGCCCAGATGAATATTGCGCAACCACAATCCCAGCGCGATAGAAGATTGGCTCACTTCCTTCTTATCCTGATCACGACATCGACATCTGCGATCACCATCCCTTCCGGAGGTCTCGGGAGGTTGACGATACGCAATTGCTCCTTGGGTGCATCTGTCAGCACTCCAGAATCCTCCCAATAGAAATGCGGATGATCATCGACTCTTGTGTCAAACCATGACCTATGCCCGTCAGCGATGATTTCCTTCAATAGACCAGCCTCGCAAAAAACGCGAAGTGTATTGTAAATTGTGGCCAAAGAGACCGACAACTCCTTTCGCCTAGCTGCAGCGTGAAGGCTTTCAGCGGTCACATGCCAGTCATGTCCATCGCCGATCAGCACTGCTGCCAGCACCAATCGCTGTCGCGTAGGCCGCAAGTTTGCCGAACTCAGCCAGCTCTCGGCACGAGACAGAACTTCAAGAGATAGCTGTTTCATCGTTAAGGAACATCGTCGCTATCTTGTGCTCCTTCACACTATATGGAAATGGAGGCACATTCAAATAGCAGTTAAGCGTTTCCCGTCATCAAGGGGAAGTTGCAACCGTTTCGTGGTGGTGGACTTGCAGACACGAAGCCTGACGAAATCCGGTGAGTCTCGCAAGCGCGGTCTCAACCAGTGGATACCGGAACGGCAATGGGTCGCCTTGGCTGGCATGCAAGGCAGAAAGCGCTGGTGGCTGGCTTTTGAGGGCAGACCCCAAGCATACGTCCCTAGCCTGCCACAAGTGCGGGGGGGGGGGCGACGAGCCATGTACGTTGCGCGAATGCGGATTCATGGCATGGGTTGCCTTGCCCGTAGCGCAGAAAAGTGTGCTTGCGCAATCAAGTATATAATTCCCATAAATTTAGCCTGCTACCCCTGTCGCAATTGAGCGATATGAACCAGCGAGGTCGCGTCGCGGCCTACCTGAAATCAACAAAATGCATGCATACCCAAATCGAATTTGGAGATCGCGACTGCGACCACCGGGTCTCACGGCCGCACCTTCCAATGCTTGACGCAACCGAAAGCCCAAAGTCAACGCAACCTGCATTGGAGCGCAAGCTGACAATCGAACTATCCTGCCGCCACTGCCATGCAGATTACTGTCGCCGCTCCAGACAAAAGACCTATTCCATTTCTGAAAATGCAGTGATACAGAACCATCGCCGTTGATGAGACTGAGCAAGCAAGCTTGAAAACATGCCCAATTTCCCTCTGCAATTCGATCGCGAAGGCCTGCTGAAATGTGCGCGCGGCGAGTTGTTTGGCAAAGGTAACGCACAACTTCCGATGCCTCCGCTACTTATGTTCGACAGGGTAACGGAAATCTCCGACGACGGCGGAGCAAGTGGAAAGGGCCATGTTGTTGCCGAACTGGATGTCAAACCGGACCTTTGGTTCTTTTCATGTCACTTTGCCGGAGACCCTGTCATGCCGGGGTGCTTGGGCTTGGACGCCTTGTGGCAACTCGCCGGATTCAATCTTGGTTGGCGCGGGTGGCCGGGTCGCGGACGTGCCTTGGGTGTTGGCGAGGTCAAGTTCACGGATATGGTAACCCCGCAGCGCAAATTGCTTACTTTCATAGTGAGCTTCACTCGCGTAATTAATCGCAAGCTCAAGCTCGGCATCGCGGACGGCAAAATGCTTGCCGACGGCGAAAAGATTTACACGGCGACTGGAATGAAAGTGGGGCTCTTTTCCGAATAGCGAATTTTGCTGCTCAGGAGATATCGCATGCACCGCGTCGTCATAACAGGAATCGGCATTGTTTCGCCCATTGGAAATGGCAAGGAAGAAGTTGCAGCTTCCCTAAGGGAGGGGCGATCTGGAATTACGTTCAGCGACGAGTATGCCGAAAACGGATTTCGGTGCAAAATTCACGGTGCTCCGGACATAGTTCTCAAGGATCGAATTGACAAAAGACAACTCCGTTTCATGGGACCTGGCGCAGCCTACAACTATCTCGCGATGCAGGAGGCAATAGAGGATTCCGGTCTGGAGGACGACGATGTCTCCAACGAGCGGACTGGCTTGGTCACCGGCTCGGGTGGGCCTTCGACATCGAACTTCTTCCAAGCTCACAGGATGGTCAAGGAAAAGGGCAGCCCACGCCGTATGGGCCCGTTCATGGTCACTCGCTGCATGTCGTCGACCAATTCGGCGTGCCTCGCCACACCGTTCAAGATCAAGGGCGTCAACTATTCGATAACCTCCGCGTGCGCCACTTCCGCGCATTGCATCGGCAACGGGGTCGAGCAGATCCGCTTCGGGATCCAAGACATCGTATTTGCTGGTGGAGGCGAGGAAATCGACTGGACTCTCTCGTGTCTGTTCGACGCAATGGGAGCCATGAGTTCCAAGTACAATGACACCCCAACCCTGGCCTCCCGCCCGTTCGATGCTACGAGAGATGGATTTGTCATCGCCGGCGGCGGCGGCATGGTGGTGCTGGAAGAGCTCGGTCACGCGAAAGCTCGCGGCGCGAAGATCTACGCCGAGGTCTCTGGCTATGGAGCCACATCGGATGGCTTTGACATGGTTGCTCCGTCAGGTGAGGGTGGCGAACGCTCGATGCGTCTTGCACTAGCGACGGTCGGTGACAGAAAGGTAGACTACATAAATGCGCACGGCACCTCCACGCCAGCGGGAGATGTGGTCGAAATCCAAGCCATTCGTCGCATCTTCGGAAGAGAAAAATTCCCGCCCGTGAGTTCCACAAAAGCCCTGACAGGCCACTCGCTGGGTGCCACTGGAGTTCATGAAGCCATTTACTCGATCCTTATGATGGAGGGCGGCTTCCTCGTTCCGTCAGCAAACGTGACGGAACTTGATCCGGAGATCATGCCGAATGAAGTGCTTACCGAGTTCAGGGAACAGCCAGACATAGATACCATTCTCTCCAACAGTTTCGGCTTTGGTGGAACCAACGCCACGTTGGCATTCAGCAGTTTTCATAACTAGGCACATGGCCAACCTATTGGACGGAAAACGTGGGCTGGTCGTTGGCGTCGCTAACGACAGATCGATTGCTTGGGGAATTGCCAAGGCGATGCGTCTCGAAGGCGCAAAGCTGTGCATTTCGTACCAAAACGATGCAATGGCCAAACGCGTCATCCCGCTCGCAAAGCTCATCGACGCTGAAATTGTCGCTCGGGCTGATGTGATGGACGCTGGCTCGCTGGATAGCATTTTCAACCAGATCGAGGGACAGTGGGGTCATCTGGATTTTGTCGTTCACGCAATTGCGTTTTCCGACCGCAACGAGCTCACCGGACGCTTTGTGGACACTAGCTTAGATAACTTCCGCATGTCTCTGTCAGTATCGTGTTACTCTCTCATCGACCTTGCTCGACGAAGTGCGCCGCTTATGTCTCAAGGCGGTTCAATAATCACATTGACCTACCAGGGATCGAACAGGGTCACTCCTTTCTACAACATTATGGGTGTCGCCAAAGCAGCGCTTGAATCCACGGTAAAATATCTTGCTAACGATCTCGGGCCGGATGGAATACGAGTGAACGCGATCAGTTCCGGGCCAATGAAAACTCTTGCTGGTGCCGCAATAGGAGGGGCCCGCAAGACTTTCAGGCATACCGAGGCGAACTCTCCTCTCAAGTCCAACCCGACGCTGGAGTCAATCGGTGGAACAGCCGTCTACCTTGCATCAGAGTATGGCTGCTTCACGACCGGCGATGTCATCGCCGTGGACGGTGGCTACCATGTTTTAGGGATGCCGCAGTCTGACAACATTTGAGCTTTCCGATACTCCGGCTCGGGTGCCGAAAGACCGAACCTGTTAACTAGTTGCCACTGGCTGCATAAAACCAAAATGTGCTCCTGTTGAATCTGCAACAATCGCGATTTTTCCCACATCCGGGACGTAAAAAACTTCTTTTTTGATTTTGCCACCGCTCTCCCTAGTCTGCTCAAGGGCCTTGTCGATATCGTTCACCCCGATGTAGGTAAACCAGTGTGCGGGAATGCCCTCGCTGTTTTCCATCATTGCCATGTCCATGATCCCTGCAATCGGCGGTCCATCGAGTTTGGCAAGAATGTAGTTGCCGTCTGGGGTTGGCATCGTGTCATAGGTCCAGCCAAACACGTCAGAATAGTATTTTTTTGCGCTCTCGACATCTCTCGTCATCAATTCCATCCACTGGAATGTTCCGTGTTTCCCTGACATTTGGGCATCCTTATGTTTTCAGTTGATTTTGGGATTTCTTTGGATAGCTTAAATCAAATCCGCCAATTTACAAGATAGCCCAAAAAAAATATTCTGTCCATCTTCCGTTTGAACATCGCCCCAAACGAAGTTGCGCTAAATCTTGTTGAAGATGCCTCACGTTCACTTAATGGCCAGTATTGTCGAATTGACCATCAAGGATCCGCCCCATGAACATTACCACTTGCGTGTTTGATGCCTACGGTACACTTTTCGATGTCGGCTCCGCCGCACGACAAGCAGCCAACGAACCGGGCAACGAGAAACTTCGAGATTCATGGGAATTAATTGCAAGCCATTGGCGACTGAAGCAGCTACAGTACACTTGGGTCAGAGCCGTCTCCGGAGAGCATTCAGACTTCTGGAAGGTAACATGCGACGGTTTGGACTGGGCACTGGAGGCGGAAAATTTACACGAAGACGAAGCACTCCGGTCCCGGTTGCTCGCGTTGTATCGGGAATTGACAGCGTATCCAGAAGTGCCGCAGATGCTTGCTGACGTGAGGGGCATGGGCTTTGCGACAGCGATCCTGTCGAATGGAACACCAAGCATGCTCGAGAGTGCAGTGGACGCAGCGGGGGTGTCCGGCTTTTTCCATGCGATTTTGAGTGTTGAGTCCGTCGGGGTGTTTAAGCCGCACAGGTCTGTCTACGATCTGGTAGGCAAGCATTTTGGTTGCCACCCTTCCGAAGTTTTGTTTGTATCCTCCAATGGATGGGACGCGGCAGCTGCGTCGGGACACGGATTTGAAACCGTATGGGTGAATCGTGCTAACGAGCCCATTGACCGCCTTCCGTGGAAACCGAGCCATGTGCACCCTGACCTTCGGGAGTTGAAGTCGCTCGTGGGCCAGGGCAATCGCTTTTGAAAATTCCGTTTTCCCTTTCCCGCCGGCGGTGCAATGTACCTGCAGGCGACAACGCGGAGGCAGGCATCAGGCAGGATTGTCCTGTTTATCTTCAAGGAGCCGGGACCCCAAGCGCGACAACGCCATGCGCCGCGGCCGAGACGGCGGGCGGGCTGAAACGACGGCGCCCTGCTCGTCATGGTAAGTGCCGCCGTCAAGCCGCCGCAAGCCGCTCCCGAACGGGAAAATTGAAAGGCGATTGCCCTGGTCGTGAGCTGGCACCCACTGTGCTGCCATCTCGCTATCAATGTTCAAGCTTCACGACTTACTGTCGCCATCTCTGGAAGTCGAAGCCGGAGTTTCCCCAAGCAGCGTGGCAATTGCGGCACTGAACCAAGATCCAAAGTTGTGTATTCAGGACATGGCTACAATGGATTCGCACTGCATTGCGGCGAACGGCTTGCAAGAACCGAAACATGTCAGGACAATCTGTCAAACACACAAAATTCCCGGATGCAAGGGATCTGAAGACACAGGAAACATGCGATGTTAAGATACTTTCTCAGTTCGGACGGTTTGACACTCGCGTATCGGGATACTGGGTCGGGCCGTCCCGTGCTTTGCCTTGCAGGGCTCACCCGAAATTCAACCGACTTCGACTATTTGGCTGATTGTGTCCCAAGCGTACGACTGCTGCGACCTGATTACAGAGGAAGAGGCAAGTCGGACTGGGACAAGGATCCCGGCAAATACAGCCCGCTTATCGAGGCCCAGGATGTCGTGGAACTGCTGGATCATCTCGGCATCGAAAGAATTCCGGCAATCGGCACATCGCGAGGCGGCATCGTCGCCATGGTTCTCGCGAACACGCAGAAACATCGTTTGACCGGCGCGATGCTGAACGATATCGGGCCCGAAATCGAACAAGCCGGGTTGGGTCAAATCTTCGAATACATTGGCCGAAAGCCAGACTTCACCTCCATAGAGGATGCAGCAAAACGCTTGCCTGACATTATGTCAGGCTTTGTCAATGTTCCCAAAGCAAGGTGGCGCGGCGAGGCAGAGCGGCGCTACGTCCTGGACCCAGATGGAGGCCTTCAGGTAAACTACGATCCAAAGCTGCGCGAGGCATTCATCGATTCGTTCAAGTCCGGGCTGCCGGATCTATGGCCCTACTTTGATGCCTTTGAAGGTCTGCCTCTAGGGCTGATCCGCGGTGCCTGTTCCAACCTGCTCTCGCGCGAAGTCGCGGAGAAAATGCGAGATGCCCGACCGGACATGGTGTTCGCGGAGGTGCCGGAGCGCGGACATTGTCCCTTTCTGGACGAACCGCAAAGTATCGAGGCAATCAATCGCTTCCTCGCTCACGTCGACGCTCAGGGCACCGCCTGATCTGGTCTTGAGAGCAGAAGCCAAGCTCGATTGCGAATTTCAGCCATCGCTTCGCTTGCCGCGGCCTTTCCCTGCCGCTACCCGTCTCGTCGCAGTTCAGAGTTTGACGGGTCGTAGGGACTGTCTTCCGTGATTCGCGCAGGCCAAAGCTGATCGAGCATCTTGACCATCAGCTCGGTGCCAGGGTTCGCATGCTCAAGTCGCACATATCCCATTCCTATCGCGGACTCGAAATGCGTCGAGTATCCGCCCGAAGTGAGTCGCCCCACTCTTTCAAAATTGGAGTACAGTGCCTCTCTGCCCCACGGGCATGCATCGTCCGGACCGTCGATCAGGAGGGTAACGCACTTGGACCGAATATCCGTGGCTAGCATGGCGTCTTTGCCATAGAAGTCCTTGGACAAATCAACGAACCTGTCCAGTCCGGCTTCAAGCGGCGTTGCGTCCCGTCCTAGCTCGGTGCCGAAGGCCCGATAGCTCTTTTCCAGTCGAAGCCAGTTTTGAGCCCGCGCACCGAACAGCGAGAGCGAATGGTGTTCACCTGCCCTTGCCAAAAGATCGAAAAGGTAGTTCTGCATTTCGATTGGATGGTGGAGTTCCCAACCCAACGCTCCGGTGTATGAGACCCTCAAGGCTCTCACCGGGCACATTCCGATCTCGACATCTCGCATCGAAAGCCACGGGAATCTCTTGTTTCCCAACACGATACCCGGATCGGAATCACGAATCACGTCGTTCAGCAGGGCGCGGGACTCAGGTCCCGCAACCACGAGCACTCCCCATTGTGAAGTCACATCGTGAATATCGATCCAGCCGAACTCAGACCATCTGTCCTCGGCAGCCTTGCGCAGATAGTCGCCATCGTACGCTGTCCACGCGCCAGCGGAGATCAGGTAGTACTCATCGTCCGACAGCCGGACAATCGTGTACTCGGTTCGGATGGTGCCTGCGCTGGTCAATGCATAAGTCAGATTGACGCGCCCAACCCGTGGCAACCTGTTGCAAGTGAACCAGTCCAGAAATGCAGTCGCGCCCGGTCCCCTGACAAGATGTTTCGTGAAGGCGGTCGCATCGAACATTGCAACCTGATTGCGGACCTTGCGGGACTCCTCCACCGCGCAGTCCCACCATCCTCCCTTTCGAAACGACCGGGAATCGCGGTCGCTGAAGCCCGGCGGGGCGAAATAGTTCGGACGTTCCCAGCCATTGACTTGGCCGAACTGCGCACCCCGTTCCTTCATTCGGTCGTAGCAGGGAGCGGTACGAAGCGGGCGGCATGCCTCTCGTTCCTCGTCTGGATGGTGAAGAACGTAGACATGCTCGTAGCACTCTTCGTTCTTTCGGCAGGCGTATTCAGTAGTAATCCAATCACCGTATCTCTTTGGATCAAGCGATGCCATGTCAATCTCGGCCTCGCCTTCCACCATCATCTGCGCGAGGTAATGGCCGGTGCCGCCAGCGGCGGTGATTCCGAACGAGAATCCCTCGGCCAGCCAAAGATTCCTCAGTCCGGGTGCCGGTCCGACAAGCGGGTTGCCGTCTGGGGTGTAGCAAATCGGGCCGTTGAAATCGTCTTTAAGGCCGATAAATTCCGAAGACGGTATTCTATGGATCAGCGACATGTACTCGTCCTCAATTCGGTCTAGATCGAGTTGAAAAAGATCGGCTCTAAAGGTGTCAGGAACCTCGTATGGAAATCTTGCGGGGGCGCCGCGCTCGTAAGGTCCCAGTATCCATCCTCCGCGCTCCTCGCGTACGTACCATTTGGCGTCCGCGTCTCTAAGAACAGGATGTTCCGGATTGGATTCGCGCCACTTCTGAAGCTCACCGTCTGGTTCGGTCACGATGTACTGGTGCTCGACTGGAATCGCCGGAATTTTCACGTCCAGCAAACGCGCGGTGCGCTGGGCATGGTTGCCAGTGGCTGTAACGACATGCTCGGCTCGAATTTCGAATCTTTCCTCTCTTTGGATTAGATTGCCGCCCCGTTCCGTCATTAGAGATCCGCACACAATCCATTCCGAGCCGTCCCACTGAAATGAGTCAGCCTGCGCCTTTCGATAGATTTCGACCCCCTTCTGCCGCGCCCCTTTCGCCATTGCCTGCGTAACGTCGGCCGGATTGATGTAACCGTCGGTTGGATGATAGATTGCGCCGACCAAGTCGTCAGTGTGCACGAGGGGATAGCGCCTGCCTATCTCGTCCGTCGAAAGCCACTCATACGGAATCCCCACGGTTTCGGCGGTCGAGGCATAGAGCATATACTCGTCCATGCGCTCGCGCGACTGCGCCATGCGCAGATTGCCGACGACGCTGAAGCCCGGATTCAGCCCTGTTTCCTCTTCGAGCGTCTTGTAAAATCGCACGGAATATTCGTGGATGTGGCTTGTTGCATAACTCATGTTGAAGAGAGGGAGCAAGCCTGCCGCATGCCAAGTGGATCCAGACGTCAACTCATCCCGCTCGATCAGAGCAATGTCCTTCCAGCCCGCGGCAGCCAAATGAAATGCTATCGAGGTGCCGACAGCCCCGCCACCAACGATCAGCACGCGGACATGTTTCTGCATGGAACTGGCTCCTATCTGCCTAGCCTTCCGATCATGGGCGAATTTTTACCTTTTTTGCTTGCAACAATCCAGCAAGCGAGATGCATTCGAACAGCTTCGCAAGTTATCGTAGCCTTGATCAATCAAGAGGGTGAGTTCGCTTTGGGACACCTTAGAACCGCGGCATGCGTGGCACCGTTCAAGAAAGGTGTTTTATCGTGGTTTTGGATGCTTTCGTAACCGGCGAGATGCAGCGCTTGAACAGTACCGGCACGCAATCTCGAGCTATGCCATGCCGACTGGAACGCTGTTCGGGCCAATGTCGTCTGGCCTCCTGGCAAGAAATGCTTCAAGCCGCCGGCGCACGAATTGGACAGAAGGCGAATCGAACAGGTTGTCCGTTTCATCGGGGTCGTTCGCCAAATCATAAAGTTCTCCGGCACCCGAGATCAGATCCAACGTTAGTTTGTGGGTTTTTGTGCGGACGGTGCGCAGACTCAGGGCAACACCGGTCCTGGCAGGCAAGAGTTCCCATTCGTTCAGCGCAAAATCTCGTCCGCCACCGCCATTAACAATTAGGCCGCGGAGACTTTCTCCATGTTGCCTTAAAAGTGGTTCGGCCTCCCCGAAATCAAGAAAGGTCGGGCCAAGATCCAATGTGGAAACCGGTTCGTCGATGACGGTCCCGACTGGAATGCCTGGACCGCGAAAAACCATGGGCACTCGGAGAAGGCCCTCGTAGTGCATTGGACCCTTCAGGACCAGTCCGTGGTCGCCGAGCCAGTCACCGTGGTCCGAGATGTATATGACAATCGTGTTCTCGGCTAATCCCGCCTCGTCCAGCGCAATCAATAAGCGGCCGACACTGTGATCGATCAAGGCGACCTGGCCATATGTATTGGCAATGATCTCTCGAAGTTGCTCATCGGATTGCTCCGCGATGCGGCTGTACTGCTTGCGGATTTCCGCGTTTTTTCTCGGCCCTTCCGGCTCCCCTGTCAAGACTGCCTCATGCCACCAAGGCCTCCGCCTAAAGTCACGAACGCGGTGCCTAGGCAGATCGACTTTGGCCGGGTCATGCAGTCTAGACCAAGGTTCAGGGCAGTCGAAAGGGTGATGCGGGTCTGGAAAACTAACCCAAGCGCAGAACGGAGCATCGTGATTGGCATGCTTGAGCCATTCGATTGCGCGGTTCGCTGTCCATGTTGAGTTGTGCCAGGCGACAGGCAATCTTGAATGCCAAGTCTGTGCCGCGTTTCCGGTGTCTCCCGCGTTCTCTCGATAATGTGCATTCTTCTCGTCGCCTCGTCCGTCGGCGTAAAACCAGCGTTCGTAGTGATGTCCTCGAGGCGGCTTCTCCGGAAGGAACCAGTTGTGACCGACAAGCATGAGCTCGATGTGGTTGAACCCCATATAGGGTCCGTTCCAGTCGGCCGGGTAGTCAGCTGATGAACGAAGACACTCCGGCGTTCCGGTCGGTTCAAACGTATGGTATGTGGAAAAGTGCGCCTTTCCGAAAAAGGCCGTGTCGTATCCAGTTGCGGCCAAAGCGCCCGCGAAGCCGCTTTCGCCGATTGCGGGATTCAGATCGATCCCGTTGTCGTGCACTCCATGCGTTCGGCAAAGCTGACCCGTAAGGATAGAGGCACGGGCAGGCTGGCACACGACACAGGGCGTGATGCAAGCCGAAAACCGACTGCCATCCGCCGCCAACTGGTCTAGGTGAGGCGTCTTTACACCGCGGCCTTCAAACCCCAAGCAATCGGCTCTTTGCTGGTCGGCGGAAATGAGAAAGATGTTCGGGCGCATCAAGCTTTGGACCTCCGAGACGAGCGGTATGAAGTGACAACCACGGTACACGCGATGGCCATAAAGGCAAAGGCGATTGGGTGCGTGAGCAGAAAGAGTGCATCGCCGCCTGTGGCGGCAAAGGCCTGACGGGCAGTTTCCTCGAGCTTGCCTCCAACGATGAATGCAATCACAAACGGCAGTGGCGACATTCCCAGCCTGCGCATGAAGTACCCCAGAAATCCGAAGCCAATGGCGAACCACATGGCTTCCATTCCGCTCTCCTGCACGTAGACCGCAGTCAATGTAACAAGAAAGACAACTGGCAGCAGGATGTGCTTGGGAATGCGAGCCATAATGCCCATGGACCTCATGAATACACCTCCTATGGTCCAGTTGAGAGCATTCGCGACGAACATTGTTGTAAAGAGGCCGAAGGCGATCACCAACTCTTGATTCACTTGATCTGTCGTGAACTTGAAGACTGATGGACCGGGGTTGAAACCGCCAATGCTTTCGGCCGCCAAGATCAGAAATACGGCTGCCGCATTCCCGGGAATTCCTAGTGAAAGCACCGGAATCAGATTGGCGCCCGAAACGGACGAGTTGGCGGCCTCGGTCGCGGCAACCCCCTCAGGCGCACCCTTGCCAAAGTCGAGATCCTTTGGAGATTTCCGCCTTGCATGCCTGCTTTTGTTGATCGTGTAGCCCAGCGTCGCAGCCAAAACAGAGCCAACGCCAGGCAATGCCCCGATGACGGTGCCGATAACTGCAGAGCGACTCACATGCGGCAGGAGCCGCCGGACATCGGCCAAGTGCAGACGTTGGTCGCCCATTTCGGAGATGGTCTGCCGTTTCCCCCTCGTCTGGCTCTCAACACAAAGTTTCTCGATGCCCCGGAACACTTCGCCGAGGACAAGCACGCCGAGCATTGCGGTGACCAAGGGGAAGCCCTCCGCCAGCGTCTGGGAGCCGAACGACAGGCGCGGATAAAAATCTTCTCCGGTGCCCACAAAGACGGCTAGCAGGCCCAACCCGGTCGAGATAAGTCCCTTGCCGACAGAGTTGCCAATAACCGAAGAAATGAATGCCAGCGACAGAATCAGAAGTGCGGTCTTTTCCGGCAGATCGAGATAGGCTTCGACGATGACCGCCAAGAACGGGGCGCAAAAGATCAAGACAACATCCGAGAACGTGTCGCCCGAGGCGGAGGAGAAATGCGCAATGCGCAATGCTTTCCCGGCCTGCCCGTTCTTGGCCATTGGGTGTCCGTCCAGCGTTGTCATGAACGCATCTGGTGTGCCTGGCGTGTTGAACAGGATCGCTGGAACCGCTCCCCCCACTGTCGCACCCTTCATCACGCCGATCAAGAAACCCATCACGGGCAGAAGTGCATCGGTCTTGAATCCGAAGATCGAGATCAGGATAGGCAACGAGATTGCCATTGCCATAGGGCCCGCAAGTCCGGGCGTCGCGCCAACGGAGATGCCGAGAAGAAATCCGATAAGGATCATCACGAGCGTCAGCGAAATCGGAACTCCGAAAATGCTGAACATCTCGGGCCCAAAGAAGACTGCCGAAACACCCAGCCAGATGTAGTCAAGAACACTCATCAAACATCACCGTTGGGCGGAAGCAGCAGATCGTCAAAGGGAAGATCATAGACGGCGGACATGATCAGAATGGCCAAGAAAGCAACAAGGACGCCCCGGCGAGAGACCCGTCTCTCAATGAGTCCGATAAGGCCTGCCACCAGCACGGTCCCGCCCGAGAAGAATCCAATGTATTTCCAAGGTGAATCGTCGCGCAGTTCCCGATAACCGACTCCGCTCCCGGAAACCTCGCTGTAGACCCCCACAACTCCGGGGCCAGCCCAACGAATCAACGCCAAGCTAATGATCACCAAACCCAAAAGGGCGAGAACAAATCTGAGATTGGCTCGCGTGATCCGACGCTGGTCTGCAGAGTGGCGCTCGACAATGCAAAGCAACCCGCCGCCGAGAAGCAAAAAGCCCGCTGCGACCATGGGCGCGAGCGCGTCGCCGATGACGAGCTGGCGGCGAACCCTTTCAACGAGACCGGTATCCGTGTCTAGCGGCACCCAAAGAAAAATGGTTGCCAACGAGACCACAATGCAGCCGGCGCCAATGTAAGCGTTGGAACGGGACCTTGACCGCATATCGCCTTGCTGTGGTTCCCGGGCTTCTGCTGATGCCGAAGCCCGATCAGAGATTACTCGGATGCCGCTTGCAGCAGCTTGCCTGCAGACTCGTAGCCGTTCACTATCAAGTCATCTAGCTCGTCGCCCGCAATAATTGCCGAACCTCCAAAAGCTCTTTTCATCAATGCGCCAGCCTTCGTGCTCTCGTCGGAGACTATGCTGCCAATTGCGGAGGCCAGTGCATCCCGCGCTTCGGTGGGCATTCCGGCCGGACCGAGAAACAGGAAGTAGCCGTCGGAGTTGAACTCAACGCCAAGATCTCGGACCAACGGAGCCTCGGGGGACTGCTCGAGCGGTGTGGAAAGAGCCGAGGCAAGATTAACCAAGTCACCGGCGGCCACTCCGTTGGTCTGAATGCCGGCCATGAAACCGACGTCAAGATCCCCTGCATTAACCCCGTCCATCACCGCTCGGCCGCCGCGGACTTGCACAATGTTAAACTCGATGTCGTTGGCCACCCCAAGAAGGTACGCGATATCCGAAAGTTTCGGGCTCATGGTGCCAAATCGAATTTCCTCGCCGCCCTTGGCCGCCGCAATCAAGTCGTTGAAATCTGACCAGCCCTTGGAAGACTGCGAAACAATTCCCATCTGGAAGCCTGCGGTCGTGGTAATGGGAGTGAAGTCCGTTGGAGTGATGCCCGCATCCGCCGCACGCATGTTGTACCCTAGAGTCTCGGTCACGATAATGCCAATCACGCTGCCGTCGTTGGGTTCATCCTTGATCGCCAACATCAGATTAAGGCCGCCCTTCCCGGTCACCTGCTCCGGCACGATGTTCCAGCCATGGCGGGCCTCCAGTTCCTCGGCGATGAGACGGGCTTGCGTGTCAGCCCCGCCGCCGGCCGTAAAACCGATCATCAGCTTGATCGGACCGGGTGGCTCCCAGTTCTCAGCGAATCCCGTGGTCGCCGCGGTTGAGGTCGCAAGGGCGGTCGCCGCGGCAATTAATGTGCGTTTCATGAATTTCCCCGCTTTGTTGAACATTTCCGCCAGTCAGACACAAATTGCTTGACTGGTCAACTAATTTCGAGAAAATCGCTGCTACTGAATGATCATGAATGCAGACTTGTGACAAAAGACCCGGCCAAACATGACGAACTGCCGCTTCACCGTTTCCTGACCTATCGTCTAGCGAGAGTGCAGGCACGATTGAACGCCCAAGCCACCCGCATTCTGAGGGACAAGGCGGGGTTGTCGCTGCCGCAGTGGCGAATCTTGGCGTTGATCGGCAGCCATGAGCCTGCCAGTTCAGCGAAACTGGCAAACATTTTCGCCTTCGATAAAGCGCTTTTCAGCCGAAAGCTGAAAGATCTTGTTGCGGACGGCCTCGTCGTGTCCGAAACCGACGAGAACGACCACCGCGTTCACCACCTTAAACTAAGCTGCCGCGGCCGGGTGCTGTATGAAAGCACTTTGCCGCACATGCGCGCGCGCCAACGCGCATTGCTGGGATCGCTGTCGAACGGCGAGGTCGAGGCGTTTTTTTCGGCCCTTGAAAAATTGGAGAACGCCGCAGGATTGACGGAATTCGACACGTGACAGAATCAAGCCTCCTGATCATCATGTCCGACGAACATCAAGCCCGTGCGATGGGATGCGCCGGACACCCGCTCGCCAAGACGCCGAACCTCGATGTCTTGGCAGGTCGGGGCGTGAGATTCACGAACGCTTACACGCCGTCGCCGATCTGCGTTCCGGCACGAGCGGCGTTTGCGGTCGGAAAACACGTGCACCAAACACGGCTTTGGGACAATGCAATGCCGTACGACGGCAGCATCCCAGGATGGGGACACCGGTTGCAAGCCGCAGGTATTCCCGTTGAGTCCATCGGCAAGCTGCACTACCGTTCCGCCGAAGATCCGGCGGGGTTCGACACCGAACACATTCCAATGATGGTCGCGGATGGCGTCGGCATGGTCTGGGCATCAATCCGGCGGGAGGACGAGCGTGTGACCGGACGAAGCAGGATGCTCGGAGACTACATCGGACCGGGCACAAGCAAATACACTGAATACGACAAAGCCGTGGTGTCGCGAACAAAAAAATGGCTCGAGGACCGCGCGGCAAGCGGAAACGATCAGAGATGGTGTCTATTCGTGGGCCTAGTCGCTCCGCACTTCCCTCTCGTCGCTCCGCACGAATACTTCAATCTCTATCCGCTTGGCAACTTGGCAGAACCCAAGCTTCATCCAAGCACAGGTTACCGGAGACATCCTTGGGTCGAGAAACAGAATGCTTTCATGGACAGCGAATCGAAATTCGAAGACGAAGAGGAGCGGCTCCGCGCAATTGCCGCCTATTACGGGCTTTGCTCAAGCGTCGATCACTCAGTCGGTCAGATACTGGCCGCAGTGGAAGATTCGGGTTTCTCGGACAACACGACTGTCGTCTACACCTCCGATCACGGTGACAACGTGGGCGCAAGGGGATTGTGGGGAAAGTCCAACCTGTACGAGGAAAGCGTCGCCGTTCCGCTCATTGTTGCCGGACCGGACTTGTCTCCCGATAAATGCAAGACACCCGTCAGCTTGCTCGACCTGTCAGCCTTCATACCCGATCATTTCGGCTTGGGTTTCGACTCCAAGGGGCGATCGCTGCTTGACATTGCCGGCTCTCCAGCCGACCCGTACCGGATGGTTTTCAGCGAATATCACGCGGCCGGTGCCGTGTCGGGCGCATTCATGATTAGGCGCGGGCGGTGGAAGTACAATTACTACGTCGGTTTTCCCGCCGAACTCTTCGATCTCGCAAGCGACCCCGAAGAACTGGTTGATCTCGGAGGCAGTGCCGATCATGCTGGAATTGTCAGGTCGTTGCACAGCGATCTTCTGCGCATCTGCAATCCGGACGAAGTTGACCGACAAGCCTTTGCCGATCAAGCCGCGCTGATCAAGCACCACGGCGGACGCGCTGAAGCCATCCAGCTAGGAGCGCCAGGCGCAACACCACCGCCCGCGGTCCAGTCATGAGCATGCGTCTCACAATCCTGGGCTCGGGATCGCCAGAACCATGCATGAGACGCGCATCGTCTGGATATCTTCTAGAGATCGCGAACAACAAGCTGCTGTTCGATTGCGGCGGAGGCGTCTTCGACCGGTTGCTTGCCGCTGGCTACCGGCCATCCGATATCGACTGCATCCTTTTCAGCCATCTCCATTCAGACCACATGATGGACTTTGCTCGCCTAGTGCATGCCGCCTGGGATGAAAGCGGCAAGTCGTTTCAGGTCTTTGGACCGCCACCGATTGGCGAAATAACGGACAAGCTTTTCGGACGCGATGGCGTGTTCGCGCACGACATACGGGCAAGGACCGAGCTTGCCCCGAGCCAAGAGGTCTGGGTCGCCCGCGGAGGAAGCCTGCCGCGGCCTTGGCCATCCCTTGGTGTAACGGAAGTTCTCCCAGGATTTGCCCATGCGGCCGAGAATTGGCAGATCACGTCGTGCGAGGTTCCGCACGCCCAGCCAGCGTTGCAGTGCATGGCGTTTTCCGTGACTGATGGATCAAGTAAATTCGTTTACTCTGGAGACGCGGGCATCTGCGACGAGTTGGAAAACCTGTGCCAATCGGCCGACCTGCTTTTGCACTGGTGCTATCGGCTGGACGGCGAGCAGACGCACTCGGCAATGGCGGACATGACCCCAACACCGAAAGAAATCGCCTCGATGGCGCAGCGCTGCGGCGTCAAAAGGCTTATCCTTACTCATTTTCGGGCTCACATGGACAGCCCGGAAATTCAGGCGAACGTGAAGCGGGAACTGTCCAAAAACTTCAGCGGAATCGCTGGAATCGCGGAAGACCTTCAAATCTGCGACATCGGAACCTAAGCTGGTTGCCGATGCACTTGGAAAAGAACGATGCACGAGAATCATCTGTTCACGCACCCTGCGCGCGTCCTGGCCGGATTGAACCGCACACAGCCCAGCATGCAAGTGGTCGCGTTGCGCGGAGAACGCGACAGGGAATAGCGAAATTGCCTGTTGCCCTCAAATCGAAGCGTGAGCCTAGCGTTCATTCGCCAGACGTAGTTCGAGTTTTTGATATCGGCAAGGCTTTGGGAATGCTTGCTCAGTATCGGAGATGCTGAAACAAGCGCGGGGACTTCGATCCGAATGGTGAATTTCTACGAATCGTGTAGATTCGATAACCTGTCACACGGCGAGGCTTCGCAATCGAGAGTCCGGTCGCCGGCGTGACATCACGACAATCTGAAGATACTTGGAGCAGACAGCATGCACGCGAACCCACTTCTGCAAGAATGGGATGGTCCCTTCCAGACTCCGCATTTCGACCAGATCGATGACAATGATTTCATGCCCGCATTTTGCGAAGCGATGAAATCTTCCCGATCAAATATTGAGGCGATCGCAAGCAATTCCGACGAATCAACCTTCGAGAATACAATTGCGGCGCTTGATTTGGCCGAAGACAACCTGGTGCAGGTTTGCGATATCTTCTTCAACTTGGCTCATAGCGACAGCAACGAGAAACGGCAGGAAATCGAGCAAGAGATCGCTCCAACGCTTGCCGACTTTGAATCTGAGACTGTCATGAATCAAGACTTGTTCGCCCGCGTCGAAGAGGTCTGGGACAAGCGGGAATCTGAGGGGCTCACCGAAGAACAGCTCCGGGTGCTTGAAGTCTGCCGTCAGCGTTTTGTCAGAGCCGGAGCGGCGCTAAAGGGAGCCGCCCGCCAGAGATTCGCAGAAATTATGTCCCGGCTTGCCGAACTTGGGACTGCATTCAGTCAAAATCTTCTGGCGGACGAGGCGGACTGGAGCATGAGAATTACAGATGATCAGCTATCGGGATTGCCCGCATTCGTGATCGAGGCGGCGAGAGTTGCCGCGCGCGAACGCGGAATCGACGGATACGCGATAACGCTGAACCGATCGCATATCGAGCCGTTCCTGCAGTTTTCCCGTGACCGGGACCTGCGCAAGCGGGCGGTGGAGGCTTGGAATCAACGCGGAAAGAACGGGGGGAAAACTGACAATCTGGGAATAATTGCCGAAACCCTGCACTTGCGCACCGAGATGGCCGAACTGCTCGGTTTTGCCTCTTATGCCGAGTACAAGCTTGAAATCGAAATGGCCAAGACTCCGGATGCCGTCCAGAGATTGCTTGATCACGTATGGGTGCCCGCCAAGGAGCAAGCGGAAAAAGATGCCAGAATACTTCAAGCTTCGATGAAGGACGACGGAATTGAAGATAGCCTCAAGTCTTGGGACTGGAGGTTTTATTCGGAAAGGAGGCGGAATTCGGAGCACGGCTTGGATGAAGCTGAGATAAAGCAGCACTTTCAGCTTGACCTTATACGAGACGCAGCTTTCGAATGCGCCAGAAGGCTGTTTGGCCTGACTTTTCACCCTCTCGACATCCCGCTTTATCATGTCGACTGTCTGGCATGGGAAGTTCGACAAGCAGGCAAGACCAAGGCCGTCTTCATCGGGGACTATTACGCTCGTCCTGCAAAGCGGTCAGGGGCTTGGTGCTCGACCTTTCGGGATCAAAGGAGAATTGGAGGCAGGCGGCAACCGATAGTCGTGAACACATGCAATTTCGCAAAACCTGCGGAAGGCGACCCTTGCCTCCTGTCGTTCAATGACGCCAGGACTCTGTTTCATGAGTTCGGGCACGCGCTGCATGGAATTCTATCCAACGTGGACTATCCAAGTGTTTCCGGGTTGTCCGTCGCACGCGATTTCGTGGAGCTTCCAAGCCAGCTATTCGAAAGCTGGCTGGAGGACCCGGAAATTCTATCGAGATTTGCCTTGCATGCCAAGACCGGCAAGCCAATTCCGGACAAGCTCAAGGACCGACTTCTAGCCGCCCGCAATTACGACCAAGGCTTTGCAACTGTTGAATATCTCGCGTGTGCATTCGTGGATCTTGACCTTCACAGTGGACGCGCACCAAACGATCCCATCTCTCGCCAGTCGGAAGTTCTTGAGCAGATCAAAATGCCCGACGCAATCCTGATGCGGCATGCGGCACCGCACTTCGCACATGTATTTGCGGGTAGCGGCTATGCCGCGGGTTACTACAGCTACCTCTGGTCGGACGTGCTGGCTGCCGACGCTGCGGATGCATTTGACGAAACCGGCGACAAATTCGATTCGGGCACTGCCAAACGACTGGAGAAGTACATCCTCTCGACCGGAGGGTCACGCCCTCCCGAAGATCTCTACAAGGCGTTCCGCGGCAGACTTCCGGAAGTTGGCTCGCTGCTCAGGAAACGTGGGTTTGTTTCCCACTTGAACTCTTGAACCTGCACTTGGCGAAATGCGCTCGATTTACCAGTTTCCTGTCGCAATCTTGAGATCGCCTCAAAAACTGTTGGCGAAAATTGCTTCAGGAATGCGCCTCACGAGCCACTAAGCCTGTCAATTCCGAGACTTGCAGCAAACAAAGCGGATAACGAAAATTTCCCAGCAACTATCGAATTTCATCTTGGTACACTCCCCACAAATATATCTTTTTCACCCAGCCCCTGTTCTGATCCGATGCGATGCGACACCATTCAGGATCGCATTTTCCCAACTTTGCGACAGCACCCGGTTCAGCGTAGGCCAAGGTCAACGCGGTTTCGCTGGGCGTCACGCGCAACGGCACCTTCTTCTCCATCACAACGACTGTCCGCACCCCGGATAGCAGTGCATAGTGCATCCATCCTCCAGAACCATCGTGAAACCTGACCCGTCTCCAATGTCTGTGCTCTGCGATCACTTCCAGCGGCATGCCTGCAACCTGGAATAACCAATCAATCCTGTGGGAGGTGCTGGGTCCGCGTCGCGCGTTGCCCTTGCTGGCCTTCAGCGAAACAAATCTTGGAAGCGGATGGCCTGTTACCGGACCTTGCTCCTGTCCAACGGCGACCCCGGATTGGTCCGCAGGCGATGCCGCGTCATCAGATGCAGCAACTGAAAGAGTCGCTTGGAAGAAAAACGCGGAAAAAACAAGAATTTGCGCATAAGCCATAAAAAATGCGTTGCCCATGGGGTTGGACTTGTCAACATGAATTGAATTGAAATTGAGTCTTGCCCGCAAATGGCGGATTCTGCAACAAACAGGCAATGATTTTCTTGCGAGAGTGTTGGCACATGGCAAAGCCGAAATTGAGAGTCGCAGTTACCAGAAAGCTCCCGGAATCAATTGAAACGCGCATGACAGAGCTGTTCGATACCCGTCTGCGTGAAAACGACGAGCCGCTGAGCCCTAAAGAGCTTGCCGTCGTCGCTCGAAATTCAGAAGTGCTGGTTTGCACGATCACCGACATTGTTAACAAAAGGCTACTTGAAGAGGCAGGCCCCAGCTTGAGGCTAATCGCGAACTATGGAGCCGGTGTTGACAACATCGACATCGAAAAGGCGCGAAAGCAAGGAATTCTCGTTTCGAACACGCCCGGAGTTGTGACAGAGGACACTGCCGACATGGTGATCGGCCTGATTTTGGCGGTCTCAAGACGATTGCGAGAAGCAATGCGTCTGATGCAAGCAGGTGAATGGCATGGCTGGGCACCGACGGCCCTAATGGGCATGCGCATCGGCGGAAAACGGCTGGGCATACTTGGAATGGGTCGTATCGGAACCGCCGTTGCGGAGCGCGCGAAGGCGTTCGGGATGCAGATACACTACCATAACCGCAGGCGCGTGCATCCTGACATCGAGAACCAACTCGAGGCGAATTACTGGGAAAGCCTTGACCAGATGGTGAGCAGGATGGATTTCCTGTCCATCAATTGTCCACACACGCCGGCTACCTACCATCTGATGAATGCTCGTCGGTTAAAGCTGATGAAGCCGGAAGCCGTCATCGTGAACACGTCGCGCGGAGAGGTAATCGACCAAAGCGCATTGACCCGGCTATTGCGGGCTGGCAGAATCGGGGGTGCGGGCCTGGATGTTTTCGAGCGAGGCAATGAGACAAACCCCAGACTGCGCGGGCTCGATAACGTCGTGCTGCTGCCCCACATTGGATCGGCGACCATCGAAGGTCGAGTGGAGATGGGGGAGAAGGTGCTCGTGAACATCCGCACGTTCGCGGATGGCCACAGCCCTCCCGATCTTGTTTTGCCAAGCATGTCTTGACGCGAATTCAAATCTGCAAATCCGCCGGTGCCAGTGTTTCCGAAAAACCACATTTCTCCTGCTGTCGACTGCGAATGGTCCCGAAAGGACGGGTCTGCCATTGAAATTCCTTTCAAGCTGGCAAGCCTCTCATTGAATTCGCGGAAGTGCAGCTTCCGCCCGTTCACCGCGAGGCATGGCCTTGACATGAGGCATTGCCAAAAGAGGCAGGTCTCGGTCTCCACCCGCCATTTCGGCAATTCAGCCCGCAACTGGTATCGCTTCAGCCATTGAGTCCGCGAATTGAGAACGAAAGTGCCGGATACCGAAACAAGACAAGATCGCAAATGGCGTTCGTGTCGCTATCGATTCTCGCTGAAGCACAAAGGGGCGGGAACTGGCAAACCCTGGAATGGCTCTTGGCGGTGAAGCCAGCCGTGCGCACCCCATGCACTTCTTTTCCAATTGCCATCTCAATGCGACCGGCGTTGGCGAAGACGAGCGATTATACGATGCAACTTGCTGCTCTTTGACAGCGAAGACCTGAAGCAAGTCATTTGGTCGTTGAGTGCGAATGAGGCGGATACGGCGGGTTTGCCACAGGTTTGAAGAGGTCTCGAAGCTTATTCGCAAGTGCGACCGAACCCAAACCGGCGACACCTGTTTTCTGGGTGCTTTCGAGACGATAATCATGAATCGGAAAATCACCGCTCAGGCATCCATCGTGAATTGAACAGCTTTGATTGACGCGAATGGTTGACGGGAGCGTCAAATTTGGAGGGCGATTGGTACCTCTATGCGATTAGAGAGCAGACTTTCCACAAACAGGACATCCGTCAAGCCGGTTGAGCTTGATCGTGCGGGTCTCACACCAGAGGCCATCATAAATCAGCATCTGTTCTGTCATAGGTCTCCCCGCCCTGGCAATGAACTTGATCGCTTCCAATGCCATCATTGATCCGATGACCCCGGGCAATGCACCAATGATTCCGGCTTCGGCGCATGTTCGCGCCAAATCCGGATTCGGTCTTTCAGGAAAAACGCACGCGTAGCAAGGCGTCCCGCTCGATACATCGAAAAATCCCACTTGACCTTCCCACTGGCTCACTGCTCCAAAAACCATCGCCTTGCCGCGCGATGCGCAAAGACGATTCACGAGTCTGCGAGTTTCAAAATTGTCGGAGCCGTCCAGCACAAGATCGTAATGCTCTAGGATGCTGGCTCCATTTGAATCCAAGCGTTCGCCATGAGTGATCACTTTAACGTGCGGGTTGATCTCCCGAATTGCGTTTTCGGCGCTGGCAACCTTCAGATTGCCGAGATCGCTCGTGCAGTGAATGATCTGACGTTGAAGGTTCGAAAGACTTACTCGGTCATCATCGACAATCCCGATCGTTCCCACGCCGGCCGCCGCAAGATACATTAGCGCGGGCGACCCGAGGCCACCCGCCCCGACAACGAGCACCCTCGCTTTTCCCAATCTCGCCTGGCCTGCTCCCCCAATCTCTGGGAGCACTATATGACGCGCATATCGCTCAAGCTCCGCAGCCCTAGAGTCATCCGCCAACAGTGCTTCCTTGGGAAACCGCCTGCGGGAAATTCGCTTAAGTGCACGAATTCCAAAGAAGTAAAGCGTTCCCAGAGCAATGATTCCGAGCAGTACCGGCCAAACTGGAGCGGAGGTGATCTGCTCTTCAACGTCCTGAGCTTGTGCTGGACTGAACAGAAAAAGATTTGCCAAGGCAGACATGTCAGAGAAATTCAGTCTTGGTGTCAATCAATGCCGGTCGAACCGAACCCGCCAGACCCGCGATCTGTGGAATCAAGTCCATCCGCGATCTCGAACTCCGCGCTAGATACGGGTGCGATCACCAGCTGGGCAATTCTGGCGCCGTGCTTGACTGTGAAGGCAGCACTTCCGAGGTTGATCAGCAGCACGAAGACTTCGCCTCGATAATCGCTATCAATTGTTCCCGGACTGTTCAGGACCGTAACCCCGAAAGTCTTGGCCAAACCGGACCGCGGCCGAACTTGAGCCTCGAATCCGCGCGGAATCTCCAAGTGAACCCCTGCCGGTATGGCCATTACCCCGCGAACGGGTATGGTTCGCCCACAGTACCGTTCGGCCTCCGGAAAATTGGCACGAATATCCGCACCGGCCGCCTCCCGAGAGGCGTAGGACAGAGGTGCCAAGCCTGTGTCTGCATAATCGGTCCATTGGATTCTCACCTTGGGAGTCATGAGAGAAGTTCATTGCGCATTTTCTCGACCAAGCGTTCTGCCACCTGGTCCTTGGTCATTCTCGGCCAGTTCTCGGCTCCCGAGGCGGTTACGAGCGCAACCTTGTTTTCGGGTCCGCCGAAAACTCCCTGTTTCGGACTGACATCATTGGCCACAATCCAGTCGCAACCCTTGCTATCGAGTTTTGCTCTGGCATTTTTCATCACATTGTCGGTTTCTGCGGCAAAGCCCACGACAAGCCTTGGCCGACCGTGCAGCATGCCGCCAACAGTTCGAAGAATGTCCGGGTTCTCCACGAATTCAAGATTCAGGCCGAATCCAGAGCCGCTCTTCTTGATCTTGCCTGTCTTGGGTTCCCTTGCTCGCCAATCCGTTACAGCCGCCGAAAAAACTGCAGCTTCCGCTGGAAGCGCACTCTGAACAGCCTCGAGCATTTCCTGCGCTGTCTGAACGCAAACAATGTCAGCACCCTCCGGAGCTTGCTCTTCCGCTGGACCCGTGACATAGGTCACAGATGCGCCGGCACTCAACAAAGCTCGAGCGATTGCTGCCCCCTGGCGTCCTGAAGAGCGGTTGGAAATAAAGCGCACCGGATCGATCGGTTCGCGTGTTGGGCCAGCGGTTACAATGACATGCTTGCCTGACAGCGGACCTTCGGCGAATGCCGTCTCGATGTGCGCCAAAATTTCTTCCGGTTCAAGCATTCTTCCCAGACCAAATTCGCCACAGGCCATTTCCCCTTCAGCCGGTCCGGCAAATCTGATTCCATCGGCCTTGAGTGCCGCGACATTTCGCTGCGTCGCTGCGTGAAGCCACATGCGGACGTTCATCGCGGGTGCCGCAATAATATCTGTGTCGGTTGCAAGCAGAAGCGTCGATGCAAGATCATCCGCCAGACCATTTGACATCTTTGCCAGCAAGTCGGCAGTTGCTGGGGCCAAGACAATGAGATCAGCCGAGCGAGAGAGATCGATATGGCCCATTCTTGCTTCTTCCAGAGAGTCGAAGAGATTCCGGTGAACTTGCTCGGCAGCCAGCGATGTCACCGACAGCGGCGTGACAAATTTTTCCGCAGCTCTGGTGAGCACCGGTGTGACACCTGCTCCATGACTCCGCAAAAGCCGGATCAACTCGAGGCATTTATAAGCCGCGATGCCCCCGCCGATGATCAAGAGGACTCGCTTGCCTGCCACCAAGCCTGCCTTGCTACCGGTTCCCGTCACTGAGTTTAACGTCGTTTCGGTCGCCTGTGACCTGCATTGCAACGGTACCCGACTGGACAATGGACCACCATCGCAAACGGTACCGCTTCATTCCAGCAGGCAATCACGCATCGGAAGTGCTGGTTGGAATCGCGGCGCAGATCATATGTCCATCCGGATCTCGAAAGTGAATTTCCTTCATTCCGTACCACTGAACGAACGGACCCATCTCAATCTGGTCCTTGTCGATATGCGGTACAACTTCATCCGGATCAATTCCGCGGAAGTAAACGGCAGTCGAAGGTATGGATGGGTCGCCGGAAGCAAAAACAGGAAGTTCGGACGCAAGGCTCTCCCTTGTCTGCAGCATGAGTTGCGATTCGTCACGCTGAAGTATTGAGAACACGCCGCTGCTCGGATCGTTCGTCGCTTCGCGGTCAGGCCCCACAATGAACACTACGTTCATGTCTAGAGTCTTACGGTAGAACGCCACCGACCTGCCGAGATCCGAGACCATGAGATTCGGGACTATCATGAGTGTCATGGTTTCAGTTAGCAAAGTCAGCAAAGACATGCAACTTTCTTGGACAATGGTTTATGTCGCAGAAAGCGCTGTCGCGCGGAATCCGCGCACCCCCGAGTTGCTGTGCTCAATCCCGGTCCTGACTGGAATATCGCTCGCACGTCCCGAAACGCGGAGAGGCGAAATGAAGCAACTCTGGAAAGCAGCTCTCTCGGCCGGCTGACAGAGCAGATTGCACTTGACCGTGGCCAGTCTATTGATCAAGTGCTGCCCCACATTGCCCGATGGCTGCACTGCGCAGGTCGGAAACAACGGAACATGCGCTAGTTGAAACAGGGAGGACCGCATGGGAAAAAACGCTGGCCAAGGATCGGATGATGGATTTCCCCGTCTGACCCTGGTTTTGGGCGGAGTGTCCTCTGGAAAAACGAAGTTTGCCGAAAGGCTGATCGAGAAAGGCAAGGGGCAACCGGTCTATATAGCGACTGCGGAGCCGATCGACGACGAAATGCGGCGCAAGATAGAACGGCACCAAAAGTCCCGTGGCAGCTCCTGGAGAACAATCGATGCGCCGTTTGACGTGGCGTCCGCACTTGCGGAATGCAGTCCGGGGGACACGGCACTCATCGATGGCACCGCCGTCTGGCTCTCCAACCATGTTCACGCGAACAAGGACGCCGCCGTTGCATGCGACGAACTGCTAAAGGCGCTTGAACATGCAGACTTCCCAATCGTTGTCGTAAGCGATGAGATCGGACTTGGTGGAATCGCCGACAATTCCCTGACTCGCCTGTTTGTCCAGCTGCACGGCGAACTCAACCAACAACTTGCGGCACGTGCCGAATTTGCCATCGTTGTGCATGCTGGATTGCCGCTGGTGCTGAAGGGGGAAATGCCGAAATGAGGAGGATGGAGACCAATTGGTGGTGGGTCCGGCACGCTCCAACCAACACGGATCGCATCGCGGGATGGACCGACCTGCCCGCTGACCTTTCGGACACCGCCGCAATCGGGCGGTTATCGTCCTGGTTGCCGCACAACGCCCTGGTGGTTTCCTCGGACCTCCAACGCGCAAGCAGAACCGCTGATGCCATATGCGGACACAGAACCAGACTGGCCGACGCTCCCGAACTGCGAGAGATCAACTTTGGCGAGTGGGATGGCCTCACAGCGAAAGAAATCTCGGCCCGATGCCCCAACATGGCAAAAGCGTATTGGAGCGATCCATTTAATTTCAGCCCTCCGGGCGGCGAAACCTGGAAGTCAATCATTGATCGAATTGCGGAATTCACGACCCGCTTGACCGCGAAGCACATGGGGAAGGACATTGTGGCCGTGGCTCACTTCGGCGTGATCCTGACGCAATTGCAACGATCCTCCGATTGGAACGACACGCAACTGCTCGCCTCGAAAATCGAGTGCCTTTCGGTATCGCGAACGGCAGTCGTGGAAGGGCAATGGAAATTGCTGAAGGCCAATGTCAGGCCCTAGGCGCGCAAGCAGGGCAACATCTCGGAAGTTTTTCGACTGGATCAGCTTCGGTCAGCCACCCTGTTTTCCACGGCTTTCCAGATCAGTTCCGCTGCATTGACCCCATCGAACCGCTCCAGCTCGACAATGCCGGTAGGCGACGTAATGTTGATCTCGGTCAGGAACCTCCCAATGACATCGATGCCAACAAAGACTTGATCGGTTTCAGCCAGCCTTGGACCGATCCGGTTGCAGATCTCGCGGTCCCGCCGCGACAACTCAACTCTCTCGGGCCGTCCTCCGACATGCATGTTCGATCTGGCCTCACCGCAGGCAGGAACTCGGTTCACTCCGCCGACCGGGCTCCCATCAACAAGTATGATCCGCTTGTCTCCTTCCCGAACCTCGGGCAGGAATTTCTGGACGATCAGGGGTTCAGGGCTTGATTCCAGGAACATCTCACTCAAAGCGTTGAAATTCCGGTCGTCTGGTGTGAGCATGAAGACACCCCACCCGCCATTGCCGTAGAGTGGCTTTACGATGATGTCACCGTGTTTCCGCCGGAATGACCGCAAGGTTCGCATGTCACGGGCGATCGCTGTCGGGGGGATAAGATCGGGATAGTCAAGAACCATGAGCTTTTCCGGAAAGTTCCTTACCCAGAAGGGATCGTTCACGACAAGCGTCCTTCCGGCAACGAGACCAAGGAGGTGCGTCGCCGTAATGTATGCCATGTCAAACGGAGGGTCTTGGCGCATCCAGACGATATCCCAATCCTCCAGATCGATTTCGGTCTCATCGCCGAGGGTGTAGTGATCCCCCCTCACGTTCCGGACTTCCAGTGGCCATCCGCGAGCGGTTACACGACCCTCGCTGTAGGAAAGTCCCTCCGGCAGGTAATGAAACAGCTTGTGCCCGCGGGACTGTCCCTCCAAAGCGATCCGAAACGTGCTGTCGGCATCGATGTCAACCGAGGCTATCGGATCCATTTGGAAGGCTGCGTTCAGCGACATTTGTCGGACCTGCCACACAGGATCGCCTGCGAGTTCGCAGCAAGCATCCGTGTCTGACCTGAATTGCAGCGTTTCACCATTTCCAGCACCGCCTCGAGTTCGATAAGCTTGCCGCACACAGTCTGAAGCATATCAAAGAATAGCCTGATCAACTTGCATTGTCCAAATCGGCGGCGCCCTTCAATTCCAAAGCCATCCGATAGAGCTTTTTTCTTTGAACATTGTGCATCGCCGCCATCTCAGAAACCGCGTCCTTGAGCGACATCCGCTTCAGCAACTCGACAAGCCCTTTTCGAACTTCGGCAGCATCTATCTTGTCATCACCCCCTCGTCCGACAACGATGACAACTTCGCCCTTGGTTTTCTCCTTGCCGAATTCCACCGCAAGATCCAGTACCGAGCCGCGTCGGATCTCCTCGAACTTCTTTGTCATCTCCCGGCAGACTGCGGCAGGCCTGCTCCCTCCGAGAACGAAGCCAATGTCGTCGAGCGTTCTTGGGAGGCGCTTGGCCGACTCGAAAAAAACGAGCGTGGCAGGAATGGGCTTGATATCCTCAAGCGCTCGCTTCCTTGCGCCCCGTTCCAAGGGTAGAAACCCTTCGAACAGGAAGCGGTCTGTTGCCAATCCCGACGCGCACAGCGCGGCAATGGCCGCCGAAGGCCCTGGTACCACAGTCAAAGGCACACCCAAGCCAATGGCCTCACGGACCAACTTGAATCCCGGGTCGGCTATGAGAGGAGTTCCAGCATCTGAAATGTACGCAACGCTCCGCCCCTCTTTCAGGAACTTGACGATTCTTGGCCTTTGCGCGGAGCCATTGCGGTCATTGTATGATACAAGTTCCCTTCCACCGACAGGAATCGAATGGATGTGCATTAGCCGTCTCAGCGTACGAGTGTCCTCTGCTACGAGAATCTCCACAACGCCCAGGATATCGACTGCCCTGAGCGTAATGTCGCGTGAATTGCCGATTGGAGAGGCAACCAAATACAGCCCTCGCGCGGCTGAATCTTGTTGGTCGCTCGTTGCGGGCGTATTAGGAGGATCAAAAGGCATTCTAAAGTGCTTTGGCCACACGCTCAATTTGTGTGTATGTGGCATTATCCCATTGTTCAGGGCAAGCTAGGAATATGAAAAAAACAGGTTGCAAATTGGCTGCGGCGGGTAAGCCACTGGCATTGCTGGCAATTCTTCTGGTTGCCGCCTGCACCCCGCCAACTAGACAGGAACCAGAGCAGCCCAAGGAGACCGTTTTCTCCCGAACTGCCAATGTTGCGCTGCTGGTTCCGTATGGCTCCGAAGACCCGAATGACATGACTCTTGCGGTGAACTTGCAGAACAGCGCTAGAATGGCATTGGACGACCTATCAGGCGCGAATATCCAGCTTCGAGTCTACCCCACCCGCGGAACCAAGCTTGGGGCCGAGGATGCCGCCAGCCTGGCCATATCCGAAGGTTCCGACATAATCTTGGGACCGGTCTATTCCGACGCTGCATCCGCCGCAGCAAGCGTCGCGGCACCAAATGGAGTCAATGTCCTTGCCTTTTCCAACGACACCCAGATAGCGGGCGAAAATCTTTTCCTTCTCGGTGACACGTTCGAGAGCAGGGCAAGGAGACTGCTTTCCCACGGGCGCGAGCAGGGACGGTCGCGGGCACTGATCGTTCATGCAGACAATCCCTCCGGCAAAAGCGGGCAAGAAGCCATCGCTAATGCCGCGGCTGAGTTGGGCGTCACAATTGCCGGAATCGCGCCGTACGAGTTCACGCAAAAGGGCGTGGTTGACGCCGTTCCGCTGATCGCGCGGCTAATCAACGAGACACAGGCCGATGTGGTTATCTTCACGGCCAACTCAGCCGGCGCACTACCTCTTCTTTCCCAGCTCCTGCCGGAAAGAGACATTGACATGGAAGCCGTCAAGTTCGCCGGACTCGCGAGATGGGACATCCCTCGCAGCACGCTTGAGCTTTCCGGTCTCGACGGTGGGTGGTTCCCGCTGCCAGATCCCCGAAGGGTCAGAGCCTTCAATTCACGATACCGCTTCTCCAACAACCATTCGCCCCATACGATTGCAAGCCTCGCCTACGACGGAATCGCCTTTATCAACGCACTGATCAATAGCGGACGCCCTGAACCGTTTAGCGCCGAGAGCATTCTTTCCTCCGAAGATGTCGTTGGCGCGCATGGTGTTTTCAGGATGCAGCCGGACGGAACCGTAAAACGTGCATTGACCGTTGCCGAGGTGCGGGACAGCGATGTCTCGATTGCATCGCCCGCCCCCATAACACTCGCTGGGCTGGGATTTTGAGCTTCTCGCCCGGCGACTGGGACTCACCCGAACACGAAGCCGCCAGACCGTTAACGGCTCGATTTTGCGTCACTGCATACAGAATTCATGCATCAACGGACCTTTCTGGTGCAAAATGACACAGTTAAAAAACCGATCCGCCTTGTCGCGGGATTCTTCACCTACGGCAGCTGGACTCTTGTAAGTCGGGTACTCGGTTTCATTCGAGACATCGCATTCGCGGCCATTTTGGGTGCGGGGCCGATCGCGGAGGCATTCGTCGTCGCGTTCTCTCTGCCGAACATGTTTCGCCGTCTCTTTGCAGAAGGCGCGTTCAACCTGGCTTTCGTGCCAATGTACTCGAAGAAACTCGAGTCAGGAAGCGGCGAGGAAGAATTCGCCAGCGAAGCCTTCTCTGCGATCGGCGGGTTTCTGATCGTCTTCACCGTCATCCTTCAGGCCGCCATGCCTCTCCTGGTGCTGGCCATGGCAAGCGGCTTTCTTTCGGATGACCGCTTCGATACCGCAATCATGTTCGGGCGAATCACGTTTCCATACGTGATTTTCATCTCGCTCGCAGCGCTGGTTGCGGGAATGCTTGGCGCATCCGGAAGATTCGCGGCAGCGGCGGCTGCCCCAACCCTTCTCAACCTGACATTCATTGCAACCTTGTTTCTTTCCGACTGGGTTGGGTGGAATGCGGGGCTCGCTCTGTCCTGGGCGACCCCAGTTGCAGGAGTGGCCCAGCTTGCCCTGGTCTGGGTAGCCGCGACAAAGGCAGGCATGACTGTCAGGATTCGTCGGCCAAGGCTCACTCCCGAACTGAAACGGCTCGCAGTCATAGCAGTTCCGGCTGCGCTGGCCGGAGGGGTCGGGCAGGTAAATCTGCTCATAGGTCGGCAGGTTGCAAGTTTCTTTGACGGCGCAGTAGCTTGGTTGAGCTATGCGGACCGCCTGTACCAGCTACCTCTCGGGGTGGTCGGAATCGCGATCGGAGTCGTGTTGCTTCCAGACTTGTCTCGAAAACTTTTGAACGGCGACACTGCCGGAAGCAAAAACGCCTTCAACCGAGCAACCGAGGTGGTTCTGGTATTTTCCCTTCCTGCCGCGGCAGCTCTCGCCATCGCCGCATTTCCAATCGTCAGCGTGTTGTTCGAACGGGGACAGTTCGGAAAGACTGATTCAAGCGCAACCGCACTTGCACTGGCGATTTACGCCATCGGTCTGCCCGCCTTTGTCCTTCAGAAAGTGTTTCAGCCACTTTACTTCGCACGCGAGGACACTCGGACACCACTCCGATACGCGGTCGTGTCAATGGTCGTGAACGCCGCTGTCGCTGTCGGCCTTGCCGGCAGTGTCGGATATTTGGCAGCTGCAATTGGAACAACGCTCGCAGGATGGGCGATGCTCCTCTTGCTTTGGCGAGGAGTTCGCGGAATGGGAGAGGCCACAAAATTCGACGACCGGATGCTAAGCAAGTTCCCCAGGATCATACTCGCGAACCTCGCGATGGGATTTCTTCTTTGGGCGGCATCAAGCCAGTACGAAAGTTATTTCCATGAGTCTGGAACGCGATACGCCGCGCTGGCACTGCTGGTGATGTCGGGAATGGCCGTGTACGGGGCGTTATTGGTTATCCTCAGGATTTGGACGGTGGATGATTTGAGGGGTGCCCTCCGTCGGAGGTAACGCTGGTTGATCATCATTGAGTCGCCATGGTCCCGGCTTCTCGGCAAAAGTTCCCGTCAGAACCTCATCGTTTTTGCCGTGTTGCGTGGTGACACTACGGCGCACTTTGTCTGCGAGAACAAACCCTTAACCTAATGGCGCAAGACTGAATTTCTCGATCAGGCACCCGTTCGTCCTGGAGACGCGCGCGTTGCGGAAGCAGCAGCGCCAAAACTCGAATTGGAGCGGGAACCCATCTTCCTACTGGCCAGCAACCCTCGATTCATTCAAGCATAACGGAACGTGGCTGCAGCATGAGGCTAGGGAGCCATCGCCTCATCTCCGCCCGATCATCGCGCGGATTGTCCCAAGCAGCACCGCAAGTCGCCTGAAGCCACCCGGCTTGGAAAATGCAAAGGCCAGCGCACCACCAATGAAACCAAAAACGTAGGCAATCCAATACAGATTTCCACCGACTGCAATCCAAAGCAGCAAGTGGCTTCCAGCCAGCACGAGGGGCAGAAGGACTGCGAGCATCCGCGTCTGTTCGGGAACCTTTGGCGTCGTCCATGAAAGGAGACAGAGCGCCCCCATCATTCCGAATGCGCCAGGCAGTGACCCGATCAACAGGCCAGAAGAGTGAGCCAGGAAAAATCCCAAGGATCCGGCGACCGAGGCCGTGAAGAAAATCAGCAGAATGTCGTGCCACGAAACCAACCTGGCGAGCAGGTTGCCAAGCGCCAGAATCAGAACGACGGAAAACGAGGCGCTTAAGAAACTAGAGTGGATCAACGGATATGTCAGCATCCGCACAGCTTCGAGCGAGAACAGTCCCTTCGGATTGGCCAACCCGTCATGGATCGGGATCCAGAAGCCGAAATCGATGATCGCGTACTCCCGCCAGTTCAGTGAATTGCCTCTGCCAAGCCAACCGGAGTCTCCAACGGAGAACACGACTTCAAGGCCTCCGACGACTCCAGCTAGCACAAGGATCACGCTCGGTACAGGCCGGAAAATCGGCTCGAAAGCGCTGTGGTTGGTCAAGTAAGAAGCTCCGCTTGTTGACGATGGCAGCGCAATGGCGATAAGGCAACGAGCACAATATTTTCTCGGCAAGGAATAGGCAATGGGCATGTCGGTCCATACTCCACGCGTTTTCTCCGGCATCCAGCCGAGCGGCGGCCTCACTCTGGGCAACTATCTTGGGGCTCTCAAGCGCTTCGTGGAGATTCAAGATACAGGAACGGAGGCCATCTACTGTGTCGTGGATCTGCACGCTATCACGACTTGGCAAGATCCAGCGGATCTGCGCACCGCCACGCGCGCCGCCGCCGCAGGCTTCATCGCGGCGGGCATCAACCCGACCCGTTCGATTCTCTTTAACCAGTCGCAGGTTCCGGCCCACACGGAGCTGGCGTGGATATTCAATTGCGTGGTGCGCATGGGGTGGCTGGGCCGGATGACCCAGTTCAAGGACAAGGCAGGCAAAAACCGCGAGAATGCTTCGGCAGGGCTATTCGCCTATCCAGCCCTCATGGCGGCGGACATTCTAGTCTATCACGCGACACATGTGCCTGTCGGCGAGGATCAGAAACAACATCTAGAGTTGACGCGAGACATCGCCATCAAGTTCAACAACGATTTCAACGTCGACTTCTTTCCCGTTATCGAACCGGTGATCGAGGGGACAGCAACACGAGTGATGAGCCTCAGGGATGGAACAAAGAAGATGTCGAAGTCGGACTCGTCCGATCTGAGCCGAATCAACCTGACCGACGATTCCGACACGATAGAACACAAGATCCGCCGAGCCAAGACGGACGCTCTTCCGTTGCCAGACAGTTTGGAAGACTTGCGACCCAGACCGGAAGCACACAATCTGGTTAACATTTTCGCGGCCCTTGCCGACATCGGGCCAGATGAGGTTTTGGAGCGCTACTCGGGCAGAATGTTTTCCGAGTTCAAGCCCGACCTCAGCGAACTGGCTGTCGCGACGCTGGCACCCATATCGATCAAAATGAACCGCCTCATGGGAGATCAGGCTGAAATAGACAGGCTCTTGGGAGAGGGTGCCGAACGCGCAGCGGCCATCGCCGAGCCGATCCTCGACCAAGTCCATGAAATCGTGGGCCTGATCCGCTCGCGCTAGAACCCAACACGATAGAAATAGCAGAAAGAGAGTGACCATCGCATGACATTCGGCATTAACGTCCGAACTTATTATGAAGACCATTGGCATGAGGGCAATGCCTACGTGATGCGCGCCGCCGATCACGGGGCCTGGCTCGGGTCGAGTGTGTTCGACGGGGCGCGGTACATAAATGGCAAGACCCCGGATCTCATCGATCACTGCAAGCGACTCAACAATTCTGCGGTGTCGATGGGGATCACACCAACGCTTGCTCCAGAAGAAATCCGTGACATCGCGCTTGAGGGACTCAATCACTTCTCGCACGACACCGCTGTGTACATCAGGCCAATGTACTGGGCGCTTGACGGAGACCACATGGCGGTGTTGCCGAAGCTGGGCGCCACAGGATTCTGCCTTTGTCTCGAGGAGACGCCAATGCCGCCGCCATTAGCGTCACTTACGCTCACAACAACCCGCTTTCACCGACCGATCCTCGCCACTGCGGTCGTTAACGCGAAAGCTGGCTGCCTTTACCCCAACAACGGACGCATGCTGCGCGAGGCGATGGGAAAGGGGTTCAACAACGCTCTCGTTGCGGACGCGATGGGAAACGTCGCGGAAACAGCAACGTCAAACATATTCATGGTCAGAGGCGGTGAGGTTTTCACGCCAATCGAAAACGGCACTTTTCTCGCCGGAATCACCCGCGCTCGCATCATCAAGCTGCTTCGCGGCGCAGGATACAAGGTTCACGAGACAGTTCTCACCTTTGAGGACTTTCACGCCGCCGACGAGGTTTTCGCGACCGGAAACATGACCAAAGTGATGTCGGCAACTCGCTTTGATGATACACACTATCAGCGCGGTCCGATCGCCAAGCACGCTCGACAGCTGTACTGGGATTGGGGCGGCCTAGAAGCATAAGGCGAGAAATGCGAGTTCAGGCATCTTCCGCTTGGGGACAATCCGGACCGTTCCGAGAGTCCTTGTCTCCTGTATCGGGGTCGATCTCGACAACCGCCTTGAAATTCGCGAAGAACTCTTTCGTGAGCCTTCGAGCTGCCCCCTCAACCAATCGGGACCCGATCTGCGCCAGCTTTCCACCAACTCTTCCGTCGCCTTCGTACAAGATCTCGGTTCCGCCCTCAACTGCGTCCAAGCGGACATTCACAGCCCCCTTCGCAAAGCCGGCAACGCCTCCTGACCCTTCACCCACCAAGCGGTAGCTTTCCCCGTCCACCACATCCTCGATAGAGACCCTGCCTTTGAACTTCGTGTTTACGGGACCGATCTTGGCTCTTACAACAGCTTCGAAGCCCTCCTCGGGAGTTCCCGACATTTCCTGGCAGCCTGGAATGCACTGCTTCAACACCTCTAGGTCGTTCAAGCTTTTCCAAACATTTGCCCTACTTGCCGAAATTGCCTGCGATCCGTTTATGTCCATTTTTTCCCGCTTCCGAACAGATATCCAGCCCGATGGGGCCACCGCCCAAAGACGGCTGCCCCAAGTGTAATAGAAAACTGACTACCGATTGCAACAATCTCGGGTTAAACTCAATGCTGGACCTGCATACATGCAGCAAATTGAGTTGGGCAGGAATATTTTGCCTCGGACGTTCGGTTAGCCATACACTTCGAAACCAAACCGCGAGTTTCGAGGCGATAAGTCGCTTGAACTCTGTGCCGAAGCGCTCCTGCCTCCATGCAAAGGCAGAAAGTGGTTTCATATGGCAATAGCTCAGACACTCGAGCGCAACGAGGATGGAATTCGCGCCACGATCGGCATCTTGCGCCAAAAATTTGGCGAGAGGCTTCAGACCGGATCCTCCGTTCGAGACCAGCATGCACACACAACGACTTGGTTGCAGTCCCAAGCACCCGATGCCGTGGCCTTTCCCGCGTCATCCGAAGAGGTGTCGGAAATCGTCTCGGTCTGCGCCACGCACAGGACACCAGTAATTCCGTTCGGAGTTGGCACCTCCCTGGAAGGGCATGTCAACGCTCCGGCAGGGGGCATCTCGATTGACTTCGCGAAAATGAACCGCGTCGTTTCGGTGCATCAGGAAGACTTGGACTGCGTGGTGGAGCCTGGAATCACGCGCAAGCAACTGAATTTGCATCTTCGAGATACCGGCCTGTTCTTCCCCATAGATCCCGGAGCCGACGCAACCATCGGGGGGATGGCCTCGACAAGAGCATCCGGAACAACTGCGGTCAGGTATGGAACGGTCAGGGACAATGTTCTTGCGCTCAAGGCCGTCATGCCCGACGGGAGGATCGTCAGCACCGGGGCGCGCGCCAAGAAGAGTTCGGCTGGATACGATCTCACCAGGCTTCTCATCGGTGCTGAGGGAACTCTCGGAGTCCTGACCGAGATCACTCTACGGCTGCAGGGCGTCCCCGAGACCATCACTTCGGCCAGCTGCACTTTTCCCAATATCGGTTCGGCATGCGATGCCGTGATCGCGACAATCCAATACGGGCTTCCTGTGGCGCGCATTGAATTGTTGGATGCGCTCACAGTTCAGGCAGTGAATTCTTACTCGAATCTCCGGCTTCCGGAGAGTCCCCTTCTCTTGCTGGAGTTCCACGGCAGCAGCGCCGAGACGACGGAGCAGGCAAGAGTCTGCGGCGAGATTTTCTCCGACTTCGACGGCGAGGGATTTGTCTGGACGGCCAATCCGGAGGAACGAAGTACGCTTTGGCAAGCCCGGCATGACGCCTTTTGGGCGACACTTCAGTTGCGAAGGGAGGCCAAGGGCATCTCGACAGATGTATGCGTTCCAATCTCGTGCCTCGCCGAGTGCGTGCTCGCGGCACAGACGAAAGCGGCGGAACTGGGATTCCTCGCTCCGATAGTGGGGCATGCTGGCGACGGAAACTTTCACGTTCTTCTTCTGGTGGATGTTGAAAGTCGGGAGGAAATTCAAAAGGCGGACAAATACATCTCTTGGCTTGCGAACAAGGCAATAGAACTCGAGGGAACATGCACGGGCGAGCACGGAATAGGCCAAGGAAAAGTTGAGTTTCTCGAAAGGGAGATGGGGGCGGCAACTGACTTCATGGTGGCTATCAAGAAATCGATTGATCCGCTGAACATCATGAACCCGGGCAAGATACTCCGGATTTCGTAGGCAGCGCCTGCTCAGCGTTTGAAGACTTTTTCGCTACGGCCTTCCTCCACCCTGGATTGCTGTCCAACCCCAAGCCGTCCTCGGCAGTCGTCTAAATTTTGTACGCCGCAAGAGCACTCGTGGATAGATCGTGCCAAGCAAAGAATTGCCTGCTTTACCGCCGAACGCGAATCACTCGGCATTGAGTGTCGCGATTTATCTTGGTCAGCGAGAAAACTGCCGATAATGGCGACCGGAAGTCGAACGGCATTATTGGCAACGAGTACCAATAGGGCAGCGGACACAAGTGCCAGGCACGGTGCGCGTGAAGCACGACAAGCGATGCGCTCAAGGTTTCTCGTGGTGAGACCAGCTCGACGGTCAAGCTACCGCTCCACCACCATCATGGGCCTCGTCAGCCCAATCGGCGGTGACAGACACAGCAACGGCGCGGGCATGCCTGTTATCGCAGGCTCACAATCGTCGCGGTTATTGTGTATGCACGATCAGGCCTTGCCCCTATTGAAATGCGACACGCATAGAACCCGCTCATGAAAGCTGATGGCCGTCAGCATCTTTCTGATGGATTCTTGCACGCAACGACAATATCCTCGGTTCAATGAGGCCAGTCATTACCCAAAGTACCCGCAACCCAAGACGTAAGGTTCATTGGCATGCGTAAATTCCTTGTTGTCCTCGATGACAGTCGTGAATGCCTGAACGCCATGCGGTTCGCCGCCATGAGGGCATCTAGCACTGGCGGAAGCGTCCAGATTCTATCCATTATTCCGCCCGAGGAGTTCCAGCACTGGATCGGAGTCGGAGACATAATGCGCGAGGAGGCGCGCGAAAGGATAAATGTCCATTTCGAAGTCTTCGCGAAATGGATGCGAGACCGGCGCGGCATTCATCCTGAACTGGTAATTCGGGAAGGGGAGCCAGTTCAGGAAATTCTGGGCCAGATCAATGAAGATTCGGAAATTGGGGTTCTCGTTCTCGGGGCCGGGACATCCCGACGAGGTCCCGGCCCGCTGGTTTCGCAACTCAGCAAATCGTCTGGAACCTTGCCTATCCCGATAACAATTGTCCCCGGGGAACTGACCAAAGAGCGTCTCGAGGCAATCACATGAGTCAAATGGACACCAAACGAAGCAGCAGACGCACAAATTGACATTGTGAGATTCCACCACTATCTGAGTAGGTAGCAAGGGGAGAGCGAGAATGTTCATTCAAACTGAATCCACCCCGAATCCGGCCACGCTGAAATTCATGCCAGGCCAGCAGGTCATGGAGTCGGGTACTGCAGAATTCCGGGATCCGGAAGTCGCGGAGAATTCGCCACTAGGTTCTCGCATCTTCAAGATCGAAGGCGTCACAGGAGTGTTCTTCGGGCACGATTTCATTGCTGTTACAAAGGCGGAATCCGTGGATTGGGTTCACATCAAACCCGCGATACTCGGCTCCATCATGGAGCATTTTCAATCCGGTCTGCCAATTTTGAACGCCGCCGCCCCGGCAGATGCTCAAAGTGGGCACAACGAGGCGGAAGAGCCATTGGTTGTCAAGCAGATCAAGGAGTTGCTCGACACAAGAGTGCGTCCCGCAGTCGCACAAGACGGCGGTGACATAACTTTTCATGGATATGAGCGCGGCGTCGTGTATCTTCACATGCAAGGTGCCTGCGCCGGATGCCCGTCCTCCACGATCACCCTCAAGATGGGCATCGAAAACCTATTGCGTCACTACATTCCCGAGGTAGTCGAGGTTCGTCCGGTCATTGTCTGAACGAGCGATTCTCGGGTTTGATACATCTTCCGGCTTCTGTTCCGCCGCATTGGCAGTCGGCCAGACCATCGTTGCGCATCGCCAAGAGCCAATCCAACGCGGAAGAGCAGACCACTTGTTTCCCCTGATCGGGGAGTTGCTAGCAGACACAGAGCTTAATTGGCACCAGATCGAGGCTATAGGGGTCGGAGTGGGTCCAGGGAACTTCACCGGAATCCGCATTGGCGTGTCGGCTGCAAGGGGTCTCGCGCTTTCGCTAGGCGTGCCGGCAATCGGCGTTGACAGGTTCGACATGATGTCGTTGAATCAACCGTGTACGACAATCGTTACCATAAGCGCCAAGGGGGGCAAAGTGTTTTGCCGCATCGGGGCGGACGGCACTCCGTTCGTTGCGGACATCGACTCCATTGAAGTTCCGAATTCTGAAAATCTCATCTTTGTCGGGCAGAACGCGGGCGCACTTGCCAAGAAGTTCCGAGCTTCTCGATCCGACCCTTCCGCCCCTCCAGGTCAAGCGGTCGCGCTCATCGCCGCAAGCCGGAAATCCGAAACCTACTCCCGTCCAACTCCGCTCTACCTAAGACCGCCGAATGCCACACCAATGAAGGCTGCACCCCCTGAAACGCGATCGACTTGCTGATGCGATGAACATGCGCAGGGCCTGCTAGCGAGCGGCGGCCCAATTGCTACATGAATTGTCAAACGGACCCAGCTTGCGAACAGCGAGGATCGATCTGTTCGAGCCGAGAATACCCTGCCGGTCTGCTTACTGTGCAGGTCGCGCTGCGACAGTTTGCGTCCAGCGATCAATTCGGGGTCGGCGCGTCTTTCCTCAGAAGACCTTCCGCCTTCAGATCGTTCCACAACGCAACCGGAACATTCCGCTTGATGTTCTCCCCGTTTGACTCTGCTTCGTCGACGCTCTGTGCACCCGGGATTACGGACACGACGACTGAGTGGAGTAGTGGAAACCTCAAGGCAGCTGTCTTAAGTTCAATTGAATGGTCATCGCATATGGACTTGATTTTGCCCACGCGATCCAAGATTTGATCCGAAGCTGGCGAATAGTTGTAAAAAGCCCCCTTCATGGGACCGGTCGCAAGAATTCCTGAATTGTACGGGCCGCCGATGACAATGCCGATGCCCCGCTGCTCGCACAGTGGAAAGAACGAATCAAGTGCTTCCTGCTCCAGCAGAGTGTAGCGTCCGGCAAGCAGAAATAGATCGAAATCCCCTCTCTCCGCCAATGTCTGACAAACCTCCCATTCGTTGACTCCGCCTCCGATCGCGCGAACAGCGCCCTCGTCCCGAAGGCGTACCATCGCGTCGTAGCCTCCAGCCATGAATTCGCATATCCGCCGGTCCGAAGTTTCCTTGCTCCCATGCGTGAAAATGCAAAGATCGTGAACGAACAGCACGTCAACCCGGTCGATGTCCAATCGGCTCAAACTCTCCTCAAAGCTGCGCATGATCCCGTCGTGCGAGTAGTCGTAAACTTGGCGCATGTTCGGAACGTCGAACCATTGCCCAATTCCAGTTCGGTCTTTCGGACCGCACGGGCGCAGAAGCCGTCCCGCCTTGGTGGACAGAACAAATTCACCTCGATCTTTCGTCTTCAGGAAGTCGCCCAGCCTTCGTTCCGAAAGGGTCAGACCATAGAGTGGTGCCGTGTCGAAATAGCGGATGCCGAAGCTCCAAGCTTCTTCCAGAATGCGCTGCGCGTCATCGTCGCTTATCGACCGGTACATGTTGCCTAGAGGCGCCGTGCCGAATCCAAGCTCCGTGAACTCGATTTCTGCGCTTCCACTCCTCGACCAAGTTCTTTTTTTCAAAATTTTCTTCCTGTTCTGCAGGCGCGAACTGCACCAGCAAATTCGATTTTAAGCCAGTTGAGCGACAGTGCAAAATCGAAAATGCCCAATGCAGTGCCACATGGCAATTCAATTCACCTGGCATCGATCACCGCTGTTTCTGAAAGTGGCTGGCGGGGAGACCTCGAATGTTCGTTGCCTCGCCATAGCCGAATTGGCGCAATCCTTCCAGATTCGAGCGTGAAGTGGAATCTTGATCCAAGCCAATGCATCCTCGCGCAAACGCGGCAAATTGAACTTGGCAGAGTTTTGTGAAAAGAGATGATCATGACAGCCATACTTGCGGAAATATTCGGCACGCCGAAACCGGTTATCGCGATGATGCATCTGGCCGCCACTCCCGGCAGCCCGCGATTTGACTCCGAGAGGGGCATTGAAGGAGTGGTTCTTGATGCGACACATGACTTGGAAGCGCTTCGGAACGCCAGGGTAGATGCCGTGATGTTCGGAAATGAAAACGATCGCCCGTACGAACTAAAGGCAGACCCGGCCACGACATCGGCCATGGCATATGTGATCGGGCGCCTCGCCGAAAAACTTGACTTGCCGTTTGGAGTAAACGTACTTTGGGATCCAATGGCAACCGTGGCGCTCGCTGCCGCGACTGGTGCATCGTTCGTGCGGGAGATATTCACCGGCTGCTATGCCTCCGATATGGGGATCTGGTCGCCCAATGCCGCGGAGGCGATTCGCTACCGCAATCGTCTTGCCGGGACAAACGTCAAGATGTTCTTCAACATCTGCGCAGAGTTTGCATATTCACTAGACCGGCGGCCATTGGCCGACCGTGCGCGCAGCGCCGTGTTTTCGTCACTGCCCGATGCCATTCTCGTATCGGGACCGTTGACCGGAGAGCCCGCTCCCCTGCCTGATTTGGCGGCAGTCAAGAACGCGATTGCCGACGTTCCCGTTCTGGCAAACACTGGCGTAACCATGAATTCCGTCAGGAATGTGCTCGAACTGGTGGACGGAGTGATCGTCGGCTCCGCCCTCAAAGTGAACGGCAACACCTGGAATCCAGTCGATCCCGACCGTGCTGCAAACTTCATGGCACAGGCACGAAGGGCTCGGGACGGCTAACTCCAGCAGGCGGCGAAAGATGGATGCAAACGCAATCACACGCATTGAACGGACACTTATCAAGCTCTGCGCGATCCCCGGGCTGAGCGGACACGAAAAGGACGTCGCCGCTGAAATCCGCCGCCACTTGCTCGAAATGGAACTTGACAGCGAAACAGATACGCTCGGGAATCTATTTGCAACAATCGAAGGCCAAAGCGGAGCACCCTCCGTGCTGCTGTTTGCACACCTGGATCAGTTGGGTTTTGTGGTACGGAAAATTGAGCAGGACGGATTTTTGCGTTTCGAACGATTGGGCGGTGTGCCGGAGAAGACGCTCCCCGGCCAGCGGGTCGTGATCTCAACGGAACGCGGAGCGAACGTGCCAGGCATCATTGCGGCAAAGTCACATCATGCAACAACGCCGGAAGAAAAATACGCCGTATTGCGGTGCGGCGATCTCTATATAGACGCGGGCTTCGAGACTTGGGACCAAGCAGAAAGCGCTGGCATCAGGATCGGTTCGCCTGTGGTTTATCGGCCCTGGATGGAGCGCCTGAACGGAAACCGCGTCGCGGGCTCAGCAATTGACGACCGCGCCGGCTGTGCAGTTGTGCTCGACGTTGCAAGGAAATTAAGGGAAGACCCTCCAAAAACAACGGTTCACCTGCTTTTTTCGGTTCAAGAGGAATTCAACTTGCAAGGAGTGGTTCCGGCGGCCCGGAGGCTGAGTCCGGATATCGCATTCCAAGTCGACCTCATACTTGCGACGGACACTCCAGACATGAGAAACCTCGGAGATGTGCAGCTCGGAGGCGGCCTCGGTATCAGCATGTACTCCTTTCATGGTCGGGGCACACTGAACGGCGTAATCCCGCATCCCGCACTCGTGGCACTGCTTGAATCAACTGCTGGTCGAATGCAGATTCCGATACAGCGAAGCGTTCATATGGGAGCGTTGACCGATCTCTCGCACGTTCAGACTTTAGGACACGGCGTCGCCTGCCTAGACACTGGATTTCCCCTTCGCTACTCTCATTCTTCGGCTGAGATGTGCGATCTCGGGGATTTGCACGGCCTGTCGGTGGTTCTGGCAGAGTCAATTCGGGCAATCGACAGCCACAGCATATTGAACAGGTCGCGAGATGGAAAAAGACCGTTTTCTCGGAATTGACATCGGCACCTTCGAAACCAAAGGTGTCATCTGCGACGCGCAAGGGCGAATTCTCGCGACGTCCTCAAGGCCGCACAAGATGCATGTCCCCAAGCCGGGATGGGCCGAGCATCGTCCCGAAGAGGATTGGTGGCGTGGAATTGTGGACACTGCGTCGACGTTATTTTCCAAATGCGATGTAAAGCCATCCGAGATCGCCGCCATCGCAACCAGCGCCATCGGTCCGTGCATGCTTCCCGTCGACCGTGCGGGACATCCGTTGATGAATGCCGTTCTCTACGGTGTCGACACGCGTTCCGCAGAGGAAATCCAGGAACTGACCTCGTTAATCGGAGAGAAGAGCATCCTGGAATTTAATGGAAACGCACTCACTTCCCAAGCTGTGGGTCCGAAAATCCTTTGGCTGAAAAGAAATCGCCCTGAAGTATTTGAGCAGGCAGCGAGCATCGTTTCATCCACGACTTTCCTGGTTCAAAAGCTCACGGGAAACTGCGTTATCGATCATTACACAGCGGCAAACTTCGTGCCGCTCTACAATTCGAATACTCAGAAATGGGATGATTCGCTATGCGGTGAATTGATCGAGATTGATCGACTTCCCCAGATTCTCTGGACCTGCGACATTGCGGGCGCTGTCACCGCCGAAGCAGCTCTCGAGACCGGGTTGGCCGAAGGAACGCCTGTAACTGTTGGAACCATCGATGCGGCGGCAGAAGCGGCGAGTGTGGGCGTGATTGCGCCGGGTGACCTGATGGTAATGTACGGATCGACGATGTTCTTTGTGACCGTAACAAGCGAAAGGATATGTGACGCGCGACTCTGGTACGCACCCTGGCTATTTCCGACGGAGCATTCATCTCTCGCCGGTCTCTCGACAAGCGGAACTCTAACGCACTGGTTTCGAGAGACATTTGCATCCGAGCTCGAGCGAGGGGCTGCATTCGCAACTTTGGTTGAAGAAGCCGCTTCTTCCCCACCCGGAGCGAAAGGATTGATCATGCTACCGTATTTCTCCGGCGAGCGTACGCCAATCCACGACCCGAACGCCAAAGGCTGCATTTTCGGGCTTGACCTCACGCACACGCGCGGAGACATCTTCCGAGCCATGCTGGAAGGCATTGCCTACGGTACGCGCCATGTCTTCGAGACGTTCGCCGAAACTGGCGCGAAGCCGGGACGTCTTCAGGCAGTCGGCGGGGGAACCAAGAACAATATCTGGTTGCAAGCGACCTCTGACATTTCCGAACTGGATCAAACCGTTCGTGAAATCACTCTTGGCGCGAGCTATGGCGATGCCTTTCTTGCAGCGGTGGCGATTGGCGCAGTGGAACGCGACAGAATAAAGGAATGGAACAAGGTTTCGCGCACCGTTCGAGCCGCCCCAAATCAGGTGTACGAAGCGGGATACGAAGCCTTCAGGGAATTGTACGAACGCACAAGGGACCTGATGCGGCGCCTGTAGCAAAGCTGATAGAAAATTCCGCAAGCCCTCTGCCTCCCCCGCATTCAGTCAGTCTCGACCTGTATTTCAGTCAAGTGGAAATCGCCATTCAACGCGATCAGTGCCCGAAACGAGGCGAGGCCGTTCATCCTTTCGCAGCAAAGGGATTCGACAGCACGTCCAGACTGTGACTGCGGGCAACCGCGGCATCGCGCTGCCAAGGCATGCTTGTCAATTTTCCCGCAATGGATGCGGATGAAGGTGCTTGGCGCAGGAAACAGCTGTGTGCCAAATCCATGAAGGTCGGCAATGACGGCAACTTCACAGGACTCGCTTCATTCTTCATATTCGCCGAGACATTCAGAAGCTTCTCCAGAGGCCACCCAATGATCTGCATCAGACTGTCGAAAGGGGCAAGAACACTCACAATCCCGCCAGACACAAAATTCAGAGTTGAAAAAAACTTCAAGGACGTTGAGAGTACAAAGAAATAGTGGATGCGAAAAAATGGCCAAAGCAGTCGTGAAAGATTTGGGACGGCACGGGTGCATAGTTTTTGACAGACGGCAAGCGCAAGACAACGCTGCCCCTGACGTCGCCAGGCGTCTTGAAAAGCGAATCAAGGATCAGGCTTCACGACCACGGAAACTTCGAGGGCGCCAAGCCCAGCCCCATTGACGTGACGGCCCGGACAAGGAATAGACATAATAGCTGATTTCGCAATCCGCAGGCATATCGCAGGATGCTTCTTCCCGCTTCGTTTGAGAAGTCAGGCAGAATGCAGTGCAGCGAATCGCCGCAGAAGACTGGCAATTGCGTGCGTAGGGCGCGCGAACAGGCAAAGGGAGCTAATGCAATGACCCGAATGACTGCAAAAGAGTTCGATCAAGAGTTGCTGGACCTTTATGACTATTATGCACATGGCAAGATCACCAAGCGCGAGTTTCTGGACCGATCGTCGAAATGGGCGATTGGAGGGTTGACCTCCGTTGCCCTGCTGGACTTGCTCAGCCCAAAATACGCCCTTGCCGAGCAAGTTTCATCCAATGACCCAAGCATCGCACCAGAATACATCACCTATCCGTCACCAAATGGTCATGGCAAAGTGAATGGATACTTGGTCAAGCCATCGGCGGCAGAAGGCGCTCTTCCAGCGGTGCTGGTCGTGCACGAGAACCGGGGGCTGAATCCCTATATCGAGGATGTGGCGCGCCGGGTTGCAAAGGCTGGTTTCATGTCGCTGGCACCGGACGGGCTGACGGCGGTCGGAGGCTACCCGGGGACCGACGACGAAGGTCGAACGCTGCAACGCACCGTCGACCGCGAAAAGCTCCTGAACGACTTTTTCGCCGGGTTTGAGCATTTGATGGCCCGTGATGATTGCACCAAGAAAGTGGGATCGGTCGGATTTTGCTATGGCGGCGGGGTATGCAACGCGCTGGCGGTTGCCTATCCGGAACTATCAGCGTCTGTACCCTTCTACGGACGCCAGGCAAGCGCAGGCGACGTGCCCAAGATTCAAGCACCGCTGTTGCTGCATTTCGCAGAACTCGACGAGCGGATCAACGCGAGCTGGCCGAAATACGAGGCCGCATTGAAGGCGCACGGCAAGGTTTACGAGGCACATATCTATCCTGACGTGAATCACGGTTTCCACAACGATTCAACACCGCGCTATGACGAAGCTGCCGCAAATCTTGCGTGGGAAAGAACCATTGGATGGTTCGAAAGGTACCTGACATAAACTTGGGGGCTTATACGCAAAACTTGCCAAAAGGGCTTGACGGCCTCCCGCAATTGATTCACAATTCTTTCCAACATGGAGGCAGGCGATGACGCAGAAGGCACTGGGACACTCGCACCGCAAAGGCATGACGGTCATGCAGCTTATGCGGATGTTCCCCGATGACGCGGCGGCGGCGGCATGTTTCAAGGAACAGTGCTGGACGGACGGCGAGCAGTATTGCCCGGACTGCGGGTCCATGAACTATGCGACCGTGACCAGCCGCAAGCCCATGCCCTGCCGGTGCCGTGATTGCCGGGCGTATTTCTCGGTCCGCAAGGGCATGGCGATGCAGTCCAGCAAGCTCGGCTTCCAGAAGTGGGCCGTCGCCTTCTACATGATGACGACCGGCATCAAGGGCAAGAGCAGCATGAAGCTCTGCCGGGAAGTCGGCATCCGGCAGGCGACGGCATGGTTCCTGATGCAGCGCATCCGGGAAGGCTTCATGGACGGCTTCGACAAGCCGTTCCTCGGCTCCGTGGAGGCGGACGAAACCGCCGTGGGCGGCAAACAGAAAAACATGCCGCGCAAGAAGCGGGCGGAACTCGCCGGGCGCGGTTCGGTGGGCAAGGCCATCGTCGCGGGCATGAAGGACCGGCCGCCCAAGCAGGTCAGCGCGGCGGTCGTGAAACGAGCGGACGCGGTGACGCTGCACAAGTTTGTCACGGACCGGACCGAGCCGAGTGCCACAGTCCATACCGACGAAGCGACCGCCTGCAGCGGGCTGCCCTGCCACCGAGAATCGGTGAACCACAGTGCCGGGGAGGAGGCGACGGTGAACGGCATGGAGGGCTTCTGGAGCCTGTTCAAGCGTGGCTGCCACAGCACTTTCCATCACCTGTCGGACAAGCATCTTGACCGGTATGTGCAGGAGTTCACGGGCCGCAACAACATCCGCGACATGGACACGCTGGACCAGATGGCGTTCCTTGCCCGCGCGATTGTCGGCAGGCGGCTCCGCTACGCGGACCTGGTCGCATGATGCAGGTCGCAGCGCTGACCGCGGGCCAAGCTTCGGCAGTGGCAGAGGATTGGGACTACCGCACGGCCGACACGAAGCAAATCACTCACGGGATTCATCCGTATCCGGCCATGATGATTCCACAGGTCGCTCAACGGCTTGCGAACACCTGCGGAGGCGAGGGCGTGCTGCTGTTCGATCCCTACTGCGGATCGGGCACGACCCTGCTAGAGGGGATGCTGGCAGGCATGGCCACGGTGGGGACCGACCTGAACCCACTGGCGCGCTTGATCGCCCGTGTAAAGACCACGCCTGTCAACATCGACACGCTGGATTCCGAGATCGCGCGCTTCCCTTGCGGCGCGCCCTTCGCCGATGTGCCTATTCCCGCCGTGCCCAATGTCGATTACTGGTTCTCGACCGAAACACAAACCGATCTGGCAGCCATCCGACAGCACATAGACGGCATCCGCAACGCCGAGATTGCAGATGTGTTCCGCGTCGCTTTCAGCCTGACTGTTCGCAAGGCGTCATGGACGCGCAACTCCGAATTCAAGTTGCATCGCATCCCGCAATCCCAGATGGACAGACACAACCCAGACCCGTTCGCCTTCATGGCACAGGCACTTGCGGATATCCGGCGAGCATTGCTGGCACTAAGCCTCGTAGCATCCGGCAATGGCTTGCTTCCCGCCGTGCACGAATTCAACACAGTCGCGGGCGTGCCAGCCGATGCAATTGCGCCTGGGTCCGTTGACCTGGTGGTCACATCTCCCCCGTATGGAGATTCACGCACGACAGTTGCATACGGCCAGTTCTCTCGGCTGTCGTCTCAATGGCTTGGCTTTGCAGATGCAAGCCGCGTGGATAACATGCTCATGGGTGGCGGAAAGCTCGATCAGGCGGCAAAATTCGGATTCCCAAAACTCGATGGCGTTATCGCTGGCATCGTTGAGCTAGATGAGCGTCGCGCCTGCGAAGTCGCATCGTTCTTTGAGGATTATCGGGCCTCCATAGGCAATGTCGCGGCTACAGTGGCTCATGGCGGATATGCCTGTTATGTGGTGGGAAATCGCACAGTGAAAGGTTTCAAAGTGCCCACGGCGGAAACCACGGCAGCATTCTTCGAGGAAAACGGCTTCGCAACAGTAGAGATGTGCACTCGCAATATTCCGAACAAACGAATGCCAGCGGTGAATTCTCCGAGCAATGTTCCGGGCGAAGTCGGCAAGACCATGACTGCGGAGCAAATCGTGATTTGCCGCAAGGTCAGATAATCATGCGCTTGCCGAAACTGCGACAAATGTTGCAAGAGTTGAGCGAAGTCGGATTCGTGCAGTCGGAGCGAAGTGGCCCAACAGGTATTGGGCATACGCTCGAAGAATGGCTCGGCGTCTCGGAGAACAACCTGCCCATTCCCGATATCGGTGGACGTGTGGAGATAAAGGCGACGCGCAGCACCGCAGACAACCTCATCACTCTGTTCACATTCAACAGGGCGGCTTGGAAGCACCCGCAGGCGGACATTATCCGACGCTGGGGTTACTTCGATGACAAGAGGGGCCGCCCGGCACTTTACAGCACCGTATCGGCCTCTGCGCCGAACCCACAGGGGTTGCAAGTGATCCTGCCGGTGGCGAGCGACACGCTCTCGGTCGTTCATGCTGCGACCGGAGAAGTGCTGGCTTCTTGGGACTTGTTCCACATAGTCGGCAAGTTCATGACCAAGTTCGAGCGGTTGCTTCTAGTTCATGCGGACTCGCGCAAGACAGGGCGTGTGGAGGAATTCCACTACAACGCGGCCCACCTGCTGACAGAACCGAGCGCAAAGACATTCCGCAATAGCTTCTTGTCCAGCAAGGTGTTCATCGACATCAGAATGCACCTGCCGCCGAACAGATCGGTCCGCAACCACGGCACCGGATTCAGAGTGCACGAACACGACTTGCCCAACCTATTCGGGCGCATCGACAACCTGCTGCGAACGGAGTGATGGTGCCATGGCAAAGAAGAAACCGACATCCGAACGCAAGCCAAAGGGGTGGAAGCCCACTCGCGTCATCAAACTCGATGCGACGCCGGAACGCACCGCACGAGTCTTCTTCTCCAATGTCAAAGCGCCGGACTCGTCGCGCCGGAAGCCGGGACGCAAATCCCCCCGACCTAGCGGGCGGTTGGCAAGTTTTGCGTATAAGCCCCTAAACTTTGCACAACTACATTCGGGCTGAAACGAAAGGGACTTATATACTTAACTGAAAACTATTTAGATTTAGCATCTTCCGCTTTACTTTTGTCCTTTTGAACTGGATGATAAGGGAATGCAATAGTGACCTTTTCCGGTGTCGCGCCCTCGTAGTGGGGTTCCTGACTAACGGATCCGGGCTGTCCTTGGGCTTGTTAGTCATAAGTGTTCCTTCTCTCATTTAATCTTCCTTTGGTAGTGTCTCAGTTTGAATTCTTCTCCTGACAAAAATAATATGTTAGAGATCAAATTTTGACACTGCCACCCACCGCGTTCTTTCATGCTAAGCAGAGGAGTCTTGCGACAGTCCCTCGTCCCGCACACAACTTCCTGTTGGCGTGCTTGTTTCTCTCTTTTCTGCCAATGCAGGTTTCATCGACTGTGGCCTCTTCGCCCAACAGCGCCCGAGTTGCCTGCTTCACGAATCCGGGTGGAAAGAAACCAGGCGGTTTTCTGCGTGCCCCCCAGTTCCTTGGCCATTTGAAGGCTTGACATTTCTTTCCTAGGGAACCTCTGAATACAGCCTGATTTCGGGCGTGGCATTGTGCATCCGGTGCGCACTCGCTGTCTTGCGCCACGCCTTTCTTTCGGGGGATCACGACATGCAGCGCCTTCGGCAATTGACCTTTGCCAGCCTCGAATGCGATCGCAAGAAGCGCAGGACGCGCCGCGAGATCTTTCTGGAGCGGATGGACGGCCTGATCCCCTGGGAGCGCCTGGAAGCCCGCATTGCGCCGACGTGTCCGGAGGGCGGCCGCAAGGGGCGACAGCCGCATCCGCTGCCGGCGATGCTGCGCGTGCACTGCGTTCAGCCGTTCTGCAACCTGAGCGACCCAGCGATGGAGGACCTGCTTGCGAGGCCGAGAGCATCCGGCGCTTTGCCGGGGTGAGTCTCGAGAAGATGCCGGACGAGACGACGGTCCCGACTTCCGCCGCCGGCTGGAGCGCCACGGACTGGCGCACCTTTTGTTCGGGACATTAGGGATCACCTGGCCGAGCGGGGGGTTTTGCTGAAGAAGGGCGGCATCGTTGACGCCACCATCATTTCGGGATGAAGCTGCACATCGGCCTCGATCCCCAGGGTCTAGTGTACTATCTGGAGGGAACGGCCGCCAACGTTCATGACCTGACGCCTTCGGACCGGCTTCTGCACGGCGAGGAGGAGCAAGTCCGAGGTGACTCTGGATATCGCGGGATCGGCAAGCGTGCGGAGCACGCGCATCGCGAGGTGTCGTGGCGGATTGCCATGAACCCGGGCAGCGCGGCGACCAAGGCGGAGACGGCGAAGGCCAGGGCGCGGGTGGAGCATCCGTTCCGGATCGCGAGCGGGTGTTCGGCTACGACATGGTTCGCTATCGGGGTCTGGGCCGCCTGTCTGATGGCCACTCATTCCAACGGCATCTCCGCCTTGTAGTTGCAGAAGCAGCTCGGGATCGGGTCCTGTCGCAGTGCCAAGGATCTCGGCAACTTCGCTGTGTGCAGCACCGCCGCGACCGCGATCGTCAAGATAGACGGCTGGAGAGGCTGCAGCGCGGTGCCTCGGGAGCGCCACCAGCCCCATGTCGTCGGCGACAGGCCGGCCCATGAAGTTCTCGCCTGGATCTACACCGCGCTCTGCAACCTCAAGGGCTGGGCTCGGGGCGTCTGCCACGGGCTGCGCGCCAAGCGCCTCCAGACCTGTCTCGGCGAGTTCGTCTTTCGCTTCAATCGGCGCCGAAATCGCCACGCCGCCTTCCTGTCCCTGTTCCTGCAGGCTCTGCGCGCCAAACCTCACCCCTGCCGCATCTCGATCAAACCGGAACCAAATGCATAAGCAGTTCCACCGAATCGGTTACTGGCTGTCAACACTTATGCGTTAAGTATATAATTCCCTAAATTTTCGGGCTAGGTGGCTACGCGTTTCTCCATGATTCAGCTTGACCAAGGTTGTTGCGAAATGTACCTTCCGGTCATGGACATGCACGCTGGGAATGTTGCAAGTTATTGTTCTGACGTTAAATCGAGCAAGGTGGGATGGGGTTCTTCATGACAATGATCGCCGATGCTTGGCACCCGACAATGCACTTCGAAAGTTGAACAACCTGATCGGCTGGCCCGGGTTCTCGGCCCGGGGTGCACCCTGCACGTCACCTGATGATCCGGGGGCACTCTCCGTGATCAATGGCACTCCCCCTGTCGAACCGGACACTTCTGTCGTAGGGCACCGTTAGCTGTGCACACGACTTGAAAGGGCCGCACACCCACCCGGTGGCGGTTGTTGACGCGTCCATCGTGGAAAGCGCGGCACGTCCGTGGTCCCGGTTCATGGGGCGGCGTGCCGTGGAGACGGCCCTGCTCAAGGCGGCTAGCCGGATCGAGCTGGCGGCGACCTGAGGGCCGGAGTCTGTCCCGAACCTGCCCGATGCGACGCATCGGGGGCTGAAATTGCGTCCGTAAGGCACCACAGCCATCGCGACTGGCAGCCGCCAGGCCCGCAACCAGCTCCAAACAGCGAAATGCAGAGAAAAACGCCGCTTTCGCAACGGTCTTAAGAATCGGATCCCGTAAAACTGCCCGAATGCGGATAGCAGAATCTCATCGCAAATCCGTTCAGGTACGAAAGCGCGCGAACAGGCACGGTCACGCCTGACTGCCAGAAGTTGTCAAACAGGTATGTGGCGTTCGCGGCTCTTCTCGCTTGGCCAAAGCTCCCTGATCGATCCTGATTGCATAAAGTCGGAAACCCGCATGCAGTGCTGGCACACGATGCAGGCTGCATTACTTTAGGGCGCCGGCAGCCATTCCCTTCACTATGAAGCGCTCGAGGAAAATCCCGATAAAAAGCAGTGGGGCAACGGACGCGCCAGACAAGGCGGCCATTGTCCACCAGTTTATTCCTTGAGATCCGGTCTGCGACGCAACCATCACGGGCATCGTCTTCGAATGAGTGCTCGTCAGCAATGCCGCGAAGAAGTACTCGTTCCAGCAAAGGATCATCGACAGTATGAATGACGCCACGAGGCCTGGCACCACAATCGGGAGAACAATCTGGAAGAACGCCCCCCAAATGCCGAGACCATCCACGAGGGCAGCCTCCTCAAGCTCAACCGGAACCGAATTGAACTGGTCACGCATGATCCAGATCACAATGGGCAAGACCATCAGCGTGTAGAGGAAAGTGATCCCGGCGCGCGTGTCCAAGAGAGCCAGCTCCTTGTAGAGAACCAAAATCGGAAGGGCGAGAACAACAGGCGGGAGTATCAGCTGAGAAAGAAAGAAGAATGAAATGTCCGGATTTCTCATGAAACCGAAGCGATAGTTGAATCGGCTCAAGCCGTATGCTGCCGTCGAACCAAGAATCAGGGCGAGGCTCGACGCGCCGACCGAGCAGATGAGCGAGTTCATGAAGCGTTTCATGAATTCCTCCCGCGCCGTCGAAATCTCGAAAATCGTGTCTGGAGACAGTCCGAGCGACCGCCAGCCCTTCCAAGCGGGCATGAAGTCCAGCCAAGGGATCAAATGACCTTGCGTCACGTTCACGGCTGTCTTGAAGGATGTCGTTATGGTCCAGTAAATCGGGAATAGGCAAATGAACGCCCACAGGCACAGCGCGAAGTAGATCGCCAGCTTTGCGCTCAGCGATCTGGCCTGTCTCATGCCGCGGCCCGGTTCATAAATCCGTCGGTCAGCCATGTCGCATCTCAGGCGGGACGGTCCAGCCAGCGGCTGACGAAGCGAATCAGCAACGTCATGAAGATGACGATGATGACAAGATAGAGAAACGCGAGCAATGTGCCGTACCCTACATTTGACCGATCGCGGTACTCACGGAAAATGAAGCTGGTAATCGAGTCGGTCGCCCCGCCGGGCCCGCCAGCGGTGACAGTGATAATGATGTCCGCTAGCTTCAGCTTGAAGATTATCCGGATCAGGATTGCCGTGACCGATACCGGCAGCATCAGCGGGAATATGATCTCCCAAAAGGACTTCCAAGGGCCTGCGCCGTCAACCTTGGCCGCCTCGATCACTTCCTTGGGCAACGACTGCAGGCCGGCAAGCATCATCAACATCATGAACGGTATGTAGGTCCACGCGTCCATGATCATGATCATGAGACGCGCCACCTCAGGCGAGGTAAAGAACGTCGGAGACTCCCAACCCAACCAGCGCGCAAATCTCGCAACTGGGCCGAAACGGTATTCCAGCATGGATTTCCCGACCATCCAGCTGACCGCGACAGGACTGAGCATCAACGGGAGAAGGAACGCGACCCGAAAGAACTTCCGTGCCACGATTTGCGAATTCAGGAGCAATGCCAACCCGAACGCAATCACGTATTCGCAGGAAATCGCCAGCACATAATACACCATGTTGCCCATGGCGTTCCAGTAGTAGGGATCTCCGGCCATTTGGCGCAGGTTGTCCAAGCCGTTGAACGTCCTGCCTTCGAAGGAACTCAGGTTCCAGTCCGTAAACGACACGTACAGACCAAAAAGCAAAGGGAAGAACACGATGGCTACAATGAACATGACAGCCGGGAGCACGAAGAGCGATCGCTTGCCCCTTTCGCCGAAAATCACGATGCGGGAAAGGGCGATCGCAAACGCCCACAGGCCATAAGCGTAGAGCACCGGCCGCCAAGTTTCGAAACCGAAATCGATTACGCCTGCCGCCTGCAGGGACTGCACGGCTGCAACGGTGAGCATGAAGAGAAATGCTCCCCAAACGATGACTGTGCCAAATGTCCTGCGACCGCGCGTGATGCGGTGCGGTTGCACCACATGCAGGACATCATCCTCGATCATTGCAGGAGCGGTCACCGTCGGACTTGCTGACAACTGACTGTTCGTTTTCGACGGCGGCGACGGATGTTCCCGCCGCCGCCAGTCAGTGTGCTAGGACAATCCAAGCGATGCACGATAGAGCTTGATCTGTCCCTCACGTCCGATCTGATCGGTTATTCTCTCCCAAGCGGCGGCGATGTTGTCGGCGCCGGTCTGCGCATCGAACTGACCCGCATATATCTTCGCGAGTTCGTCCTCTGCAACGCTGTAATACTGGAAGATGCCAGGGACCCGTGGCTCGATCGCTGCGTTGGGATGGTTGTAGGAGTCCGCTTCCGAACCAAGGTAGTCGTCGATGAACGCCTCGTCATATCCAGCTTCGACCCACTCCGAAGTGATGAAGTGACTGTTCCGATATGGCTGGAATCCGGAAGGATAAGCCGCACACCACAGCGAGATGTCTTTCCCGCCAAGATGAGCTGCCGCTGACCAAGCCGCTTCGCGCTTCTTCGAATCGCTGTCCACTGTTGCCATGACGTACACGCCCCAACCAATGTAGGCCATGTTCGGTGCAAAGTTGGGACCGTCCGGCAACACGTCCCATTGTCCGGCCGTGCTGTTGTAAACATCGTCCGAACCGGGGAGAATCGAGAACCCGATCACATCACCGACGACCGAGCTGTCCGACGTTCGCGCGTTGGAACCTATGTCCCCCCACCAGGAAAGCATGGACCCTGTTCCCGCTAGGAACTGCTGGAATCCCGTCGTTCCAGGATCTGCGTTGATCTGGTCAGCAGGCTGTGCGTCGATCACGTCAAGCACGTCCTGAATCGCCCGCACCCAAGCAGGATTGTTTACGCGCGGCTTCATGGTGTCTGGATCGAACAGAAAGGCGGGATCGTTCGGATGTTTCGCATATGCGGTTGCCCGGCTTCCGAGGAAGTAGAAGCCGAAGCCGCCCCACCCCTTCAACGGATCAAGGTAACCATGGGCATCGAATCCGCCGATCTTCTTTCCTTTCAGGAATTTAGTGACTTCCTGAACCTTTTGCCATGTAGTCGGAACTTCCCATGGCCCGGAGTGCCCTTCGGCGGCCCATGCCTCGGCGAGTTCCTCGTTGTCGAAGTAGTCGGTCCGGTAGTTGAAGTTATGGCAATCGCCATCAATCGAGATGCGGTAGAGCTTGCCTTCCCAAGTGCCGACTGGTGCCTTCAGGTAACCCACATAGTCGTCCATGTCGATTTGCTCTGCAACCCAGTCCGGCATGACCGACGCAAGCCCCTTCCCGCAAACGTCGCCTTCGAACGGCGCCCCCATCTCGATTATGTCAAAGTCTACGGTCTCGGTCGCAATGGACTGTTGAAGGCGTGCGTTGTAGTCGGCTTGCGCGAGGTCGATCCAATTGATTTTCGCACCCGTGTACGCTTCCCAAGGTTTCAGAAATCCACGGAACAGAAGGTTGTGGAGATTCTGGTTGTTCAACCCCATGAAGGTGAGTTCAACTCCGGCAAACGCCCCCTCGGCAACTCTTTCCTTGGTCGGGCCGAGTGTGAGCTCGCCGACCTTCTGCCAATCGGCGTCGGTAGGGGAGCCGACGCCGACACCTGGAATCTTGAGCATTTCCGCGCGAAGGCTACCGCTCGCAAATGCAGTGCCGACCCCGGCAGTGCCGCCTGCCGCACTCAATGCCCCAACACTCGCAGCGCCCTTCATCATGGAGCGCCGGCTAATCTTGCCAGCACGCACTGCATACTCATAAAGAGATCTTCTCATTCTATCCTCCGTAATTCGGTTATTGTTCCCAACTCAACGGCAACGCCCCAGACGCCGCCAGAGAAACAGCATTGCCAAACCTCGAATTCCAACACGGGTTGCATAGTGTCCTTTGAGTTTGAGGCATGACGAAGGTCCACTAGCACCAAAGGCTTCTGCATACAATCAGATGACCAAGGCCCTGATAGATGAATAGTTGAAACGTCACCAGTTCTTGCGGTCTGCACTTGCCAGATTGAACTGTCTTGCGGCGATGCATCCGCCAACCCGGAATGGCATGCCGTCAAGCTTGCGCACAATGAATCGATTGCAACGATGAAATGCAGAAAATCCAGCCGCGGCAGGATCTTTCGCGGCGTGGACAACGAATGCCGAAGTGAAACTCGCAACAGTGTCCTGGCGCTTAAAGGCCGTTGCGAAAGCCAACTGATATGCGGATTTGCGGTTTCAGGCTCCGATGCGCCGCCTCCGACGGGCATGAGACAATTTCCAGTCCCCAGGTCATTGTCAAGTCGATCCGGTTGACGACCCTAAATAGGTTCAAGGCCACCGCCTTGAAGACCAGTTCCGCCTCCATGCTGTGGCACCCTTCGGGCATGTCCGCACAGTTGTAGTTTGACCTCCGACAAAAGTGCCTCGTCATTACCGTACTGCACAGGCAGCTGCTGAACCCGCAGGCCTTCGTGTGGGGAGGGCTGCACTCAACCACCGAGCTGCCGCAGAACAGCATGAAGTTCAAGACGCACCCTCTGCGGCTGCTCAGCGCCCGGACCATCAGATAGACATCAGGTTTGGCCTGTCCCAGCGCGAACGCATCGGGTCGAGAACTCACGCCAGACGCTGCCATTTAATCGGAGGAGCCACCTTGCGATGTACATTGTCCAGCTCTACCGCCATGAAAAAAATCCATGGAGGCTCGCTTGCAATTCAAGACAACCGTTGAAACCGCCTGCATGAACTCATGCCGGACAGGGATACTTCGAAACCGTCTTGCTTGCGCTTGCGTACGAAGAAGCTGACAGTGGCTTGCGGGAATATCGGGCCGGACTCCCCAATCCCCGTGCAGCCTGACACTTGATTCAAACTTGGAAGCCAGAAATCTTTACGTACCGAAGTCCACTCCGGCCGCACCACATGCTGTCTCGATGCGCGCCGCTATTTCCCGTGCGCTTAATTTGGTTCCCAACCACCATCCATTCTCTAACTTTTTGGAGTATTTCAAAGGCTCAATTCGTGAATCGCAGGCATGTCCTGGCGCTGGCGGCTGCGAGGCAGGCTCTTGGCGATGGATGCCTGCCGAGCGCGACGAGATGGAACCGCCTCGGACAGCTGTCGAGACACTTGGTGGCGATGCCGCGGAAACGCCGCGGGAAGCCCTTGCTCTGGCTGTGGTGGCTGGTGGCCGTCTGGATGTGCAGAGCGCCGCAGCGGCGAGCCGATGGCACTGGCCTGCGTCGAAGACGAGCAGGGCGTCCGGGCGATAACCGGTGCCAGCGCTCCTTGCGGTGCAGCCCGAACAGCGCCGTGCCGATGAGCGCGCCGAAGGTCCGGCCGCAGGACTTGCACCGATGACGGCGAAGACTGCGCCCTGCCCCGGGACATCGTGCCGCCGTCAGCTCATCGATGTTGGAAACCCAGTCCCGAAACTGCACCCGACCCATCAGCCCGTCCCCCCATGTCCAATGCAAGTCGCGAGCCAGTCCATCAGCCATGCCCACGAATTACAAATTGAGCCATTTTCTTAATCTGGCACTCGCCAAATTTCAGTGCATTGAGCCCCGCCCAGTCGACCAAATCAGGTAGTGGTTGGCGGGCGCTTAGCAATCTTGACAGTGGCTGCTTGGTTGAGTCAAAGATGCATCTTCCACGGCCTGTTTGCACTAGGGAACCTCTGATTTGGAGGGGGTTTTTTGGGGTTTGCTGCGGAATTTGCCCTTCCCGCCGAAAACCGACCGGTTCAGCCCCCGCGGGGCCGGTCCGGCAAATTCCGGACACACTTCTCCCCTGTCATTGCAAGTGCGGCTGGGCAATCATCAGGTTCGAGAAGCCCGGAAGCAGCGCAAGCCGCTGCACGTTCTTCTCCAGACCCCGATAGCGAACCATGTCGCAGCCGAACACCCGCTTGACGATCCGGAACGGATGTTCCACCCGCGCCCGCACCCGGGCCTTCGCCTTCTCCGCCCTGGCCGCGGCGCTGCCCGGCGCCAGCGTCCGGCGCTGGCTCGGGGGCAGGGCAATCCGCCGCGAAACATCGCGATGCGCGTGCTCCGCGCGCTTGCCGATCCCGCGATATCCGGAGTCACCCCGGACTTGCTCCTCCTCGCCGTGCAGAAGCCGGTCCGAAGGCGTCAGGTCGCGACGTTGGCGGCCGTTCCCTCCAGGTGGTGCACCAGACCCCGGGGGTCGGTGCCGATGTGCAGCTTCATCCCGAAATGCCACCGGTTCCCCTTCTTGGTCTGGTGCATCTCCGGATCGCGGGCGTTGCTCTCGTTCCCGGTCGACGACGGCGCCGAGATGATGGTGGCGTCAACGATGCTGCCCTTCTTCAGCAAAACCCCCTGCTCGGCCAGGCGATCCCTGATATCCCGAACAGCTGGTGCGCCAGTCCGCGGCTCTCCAGCCGATGGCGGAAGTCGGGATCGTCGTCTCGTCCGGAACCTTCTCAAGAACCGTCCCGGCAAAGCGCCGGATGCTCTCCGCCTCGCAAGCCGGTCCTCCATCATCGGGTCGCTCAGGTTGCAGAACAGCTGAACGCAGTGCACGCGCAGCATCGCCGACAGCGGATGCGGCTGTCGCCCCTTGCGGCCGCCCTTCGGATACACTGGCGCAATGCTTGCCTCCAGGCGCTCCCAGGGGATCAGGCCGTCCATCCGCTCCGGAAAGATCTCGCGGCGCGTCTTGCGATCGCATTCGAGGCTGGCAAAGGTCAATTGCCGAAGGCGCTGCATGTCAGGATCCCCCCAAAAAAGGCGTGGCGCAAGACAGCGGGCACGCACCGGATGCGCAATGCAACGACCAAAACCGGGCTGTATTCAGAGGTTCCCTAGGTCGTGTACTCATAAAGGGAAAAGGGATTCTCTTTTCGGCGCTGATGTGATTCAAGCTTCCAAACAGCGGAAGCTTGAGGATGCAAGGCCGGCACGATCTGACGGATGCGGAATGGGCGATCATCTCGCCGTTGCCGCCTGACAAGCCGCGGGGCGTTCCCCTGGTGGACGACCGGCGGGTGATCAGCGGGATCTTTCACATCCTGCGCACCGGCACGCCGTGGCGCGACCTTCCGGAACGCTGCGGGCCGCATGCGACAATCTGCAACCGCTGGGCCAGGCAAGGGGTGTGGGAGCGCCTGTTCGAGGCGCTGGCGGAAAAAGGGGGTCCGGATCAAGCCATCGGACGCTCGCGAGGCGGGCTGAGCACCTGTACCGCCAACGCAACCTCGTCGAACGTTTCTTCAACAAGCTCAAGCACTTCCGAGGCATCGCGACCCGCCATCACAAGCTTGCAAGAAACTTCCTCGCCGCAATCGCCCTCGCCTGCATCCGCCTCTGGATCAAAATCAATGAGTACACGACCTGGCCCCGATCCGCATACTTCGAAGGTCTGGTACTACGACTACCGCATCAACGTGCATCACACGCTCAAGCAGAAGCCGCTGACCTATGCCAATCTTGCGGAATTTATCGCCTGCTACAATCTGGAGAACCACCATGCTCGGCGGGAAACCTGGAGCGAAGACACTCCGGACGGCCGGTGGTGCGCCTACCCGCGCGAAGACCTTACTTCAACGCGACAAGGCCAGCCTTGACCTGTTTTGGCTGAAGGATGCTTCAATGACAGATCGGGATAACCTGCCGGAGCCTGATGTGCTCGCAGCTGAGATCGAGGAAAACCTGCGCTCAGCGCTGAGCAACTTCGAGGCGGTTTGTGGAAATTAACGTCGCACACTCCGATGTGCTTTAGCATCCGTGAACGGTTTGCCCAGCGATGCGAAAATAAAGAACATGTGCCACAAGAAGGAACGAAAGGCAGCCTGAATTACCCTCTGCCGGAGTGACGGCATAGGGCCGACCTTGTCAGGTGATCACCCTTTCAGTATAAGCAGTTCAATTCGACCGCGATCTTAGGGCCACGGGAACCACGATGAGATCCACGATGTCGGACATGGATTTTGCGCCCACTTGAAGCACGACAACGGTAACGTCATGCTGTGGGACTGCGGGCACAAGGTAGATCCAGAACATCGACCCTCACAATTCCTACCCGCATCCGGAATACGCACTGTGCATCATATGTTCATCACGAACTATGACGAAGACCATATCAGTGATTTGCCAAATCTCCGACGCGCTGTCCGTATAAATATACTTCACAGAAATCGATCAATTACGCCAGCCCAACTAAGGTACCTTAAGGAAGAGAATGGATCGATATCGCCCGCGATGTCAAGCTTGCTATCAATGCACGAGAACTACACTGAGGATGTTATCGACCCTCCAAGCTTTCCGAACGTAGACTTCAAGTACTTCCACTGCACTTATCCTACAGACTTTCAAGATACCAATAATCTCAGTTTTGTGACATTTCTCGAAACCCCCAAGAACAACTTCCTAATCCCCGGAGATATTGAGAAACCGGCGTGGCAGAGGTTCCTTCGAAACTCGGATTTTCGAGATAGACTAACGAGAGTATCCGTGTTCATCGCCTCGCATCACGGAAGAACAAGTGGTTACTGCAAGGAGGTCTTCGATTATTGCAGTCCAGCGGTCGTCATCTTTTCCGACGGACCGAAGCAATACGCAACGCAGGAGGAAACCGATATTTACGCCGCGCATGCCTTAGGAATCAATCTTAATGGACGTACACGCCGCGTGGTAACCACCAGAAACGACGGAACCATATATTTTAACTCTTGAATGTCCTGTACAGAGAATAACGTGACTTCGTTCCTCAACACTATCCCAGTGCCACAGCTACCGCGTTCGCAACCATTCGATCACCACTCTGTCGCGCTGCTTGAGATACTAACACAAACATTCCCACGGGGATCACCATCGACCATATGGACACAGACTGCACAGGAATGGTTTCACCGATCAATTTCCACAACAGGAGACCCAGAAAGAGCAAGAATAGGCCGGCCGCCGCATCCCTGAATAAGAGGAAACTTCGATGAGCCTGCAATACTTCAGGTTCGTTTCTTACCGGACGGTAAACATCCCTATACCAATAAGTGTTTTGCTCATTCTCCGTCATCTCGTCAAGAAACAGTAGTGGCCACTTGCGCTGAAGATCACCGGAGAGCAACCGAGGGTCCCTTTCGCAAATACTTCGGCAGCGGTGACCAGACAAGACATTTCGAAAACGCCAATACACCAGGGGATGCTTCAAATGGTTCGACAGGAAGTTCGACAACACTCCACCAAAAGCCGTGATTGCTGCTACGACCAGTACTTGTTCACCTAGTTCAAGGGAAAACGTGAAGACCTTTTCCACGCCCCAATGAACAGACGCCGTCAGGAGAAGCGTGCCGACATACATTGCCGTCAGAGGCCAAGCGTTCTGAGCCTTCAAGTCCTTTTCCATGCTAGGCTACTCTTCGTCTTCGTAGTCCCAGTAATACTTGTCAGGTGTCGCGGACGTCCACCCCTCCCGATCGGGTGCATCATGGGAATGCCGTATGGTCTTACCTCGTGTAGCCAGAGCACTTGCTCCACGATGGGTGAATGCATTCATGATAGCCTTCCTTGGATGCTTCGGGTCCCCCTTCTTCGCAGTTGAGGCGATTGCGCTTATGGTCCGCTTCTCTCCTCGCCCCACGGGTCTCCCTATCAACCGATCCAGAATTGCAGGGCCAGCGTTCCGGCGACTTCCATGATGCGGTATCTGGATGAACCGCAACTCGACTCCGTTTCTCACTGCATCCAACTGGTCTGCTGCGTATGTCAGAGCGGTAATTCCCGCATCTCCGGTGAACAAAAGGTAACGGCCCTCGACCGTTAGGAGAGTAATGGCGCTGGAATTGTTCTTGGCTGATGTCGTGTCTTCGTCATCCAAGGCATCTGCGCCCCACGTGGACGCGAAGCGCTTCATTGCGCACGCAACTGATACCAAACGCAAGTCATATGAACCGATACAGTGAGGCATCGGGATCAGCACGATGGGGCTACGGCCCAGCTGCGCCGGGTCGTATTGGTGATAACGTCGGGCTGGTCGGTCAGCCATTGCCACCCCGTCCAGCAGGCGTCCCTCAGGGCGGAGACGTCCTTGAACACGCGGTTGGCGAAGCGGTTCGATTTCAGGAACAGAATGATCTGCTCCATCGGATTGAGTTCCGGACTGTAGGGCGGCAGATGCACGAGCGTCAGGTTGGGGGGAACGAGAAGGTCGCCCGAGCGATGCCAGCCCGCCCCGTCCAGCACAATCACGCCGTGCGCACCCGGCGCCACGGCCGCGCCGATCGCCGCCAGATGCTCGTTCATCGACGCCGTGTTCGCCCTGTCCGCCACGTGGGCGATGCCGACGCCGCGCTCCGCGCAGGTGGCGCCGAACAGATAGACGTAGCCATAGCGATGGTCGCGCACGATGCGCGGACGCTGCTTCCCATTCGCCCAGACCCGTGTCGTCATCCCCTTCTGGCCGATGCGCGCTTCGTCCTGGAACCAGATTTCCATCGGACCCGCCAGCGCCTCAGAGCTGAGCGCCGACGTCAACTGTGCCTCGAACTCCGCCACGAACGACCTCTGCCGCTCCGCGTCGGCTTTGGGGTGGACCGGCCGCCCCGAGACAAAGCGAAACCCGGCCCTTCGGAGCATCATACGGGCACCGCTCTCCGGATGGATGACCCCGAAGGCCTCCTCGATTTTCCGTACGATGTCCTGAACGCGCCAGCGCGTCACACCGTCCCGCTCAAGCTCGGGACCCGCCTCGATCCAGGCGCCGATCTCGGCGATCTGCGCGTCCGTCAACCGGCCCTCGCTCCCGCCGCGCGGGAGATCCGCGAGGCCGTCGAAGCCCTCCGTGTTGTAGCGCAACACCCAGTCGCGCAGGATTTGAAGCTCCATGCCCTGCGCCCGAGCCGCCTCCGTGCGAGACGCGCCCTCCATGATCATGGCGAGCGCACGCGCGCGCGACGCTTGCTTCGCGTCCCCGCAGTGCCTCGAAAGCGCGTGGAGCTCGTCCGCTGTGTGTGCCGTCCAGGTTATCGGCGTTGCCGCACTCATCGTCATCCTCCGGTGCTGGTGAGTCGATCGCCACAGTCTATGGAGGTCGTCCGGACCGTCACCCCAACATATTGGGATGGTGAGTCAATTTGGAGTGCGCTTGGTATGATCCCGTTATCTTGGCAATAAGTGTGGGGGTAGCTTTCGCTTGTGGCATTCCATCGAATTCAGGAATGAGACTTTTATAATACTGCGGCGTCGGCCCCAGCACATGAAACTGTCTTTGGTTATGTAAGGAAAAACCCGAGAATGGTTCAACGATGCGAATGTTCTTGCCCTCTGCCTTAGCGACCAAGTCAGCCGCGCTGTCGAGACTCTCCTTCAAACGCGAACCAATGCTTTTGTCCGTTACCCGGCCGTCCCGGAATTTTTCGGCAAGGCCCTGATTGTGCTCCCATGGCTTGTGGATCCACAGCTCCTTTACGGTTAGATCATCCAGAACGACATGCAGGCCGTTCACGTGGTCCTGATCTGGATGGGTAGAGACTACAGCGTCGATTACCGTCGTCCCGTAGTAGTGCTCGATGTGGTTGACGACGTCTTCCCCGGTTTCCTGAAAGCCGCCATCAATCAGCACTACCTTCTGTTCATTTCTGTTTCCATGAAGATTACCCCATCGCAAGGCGATGGCGTCTCCACTCTTCGACTCTTTTCCCACGCCAATTACATCGACCTCGTAGCCCATTGCTATCGCTCCTTTCACCTATGCGATTTTCGGATTTACTCCAATTTGGGATCGTGATTAAAGACTGTTGCGAAAGCGGGTGTTTTTCTCTGAGTTTTGCCGATCGGTGGCTGCAACGTCTTTCAGACGCAATTTTGGCCCAAAAAGCGCGGTTTCAGGCCCCGATGCACTGCATCGGGCAGGTTCCAGACAGACTCCAGCACTCAGGCCGCGACCAGCTCGATCCGGTTGGCCGCCTTGAGCAGGTTTAGCGCCATCGACTTCAAGGGAACCTCTGATTTGGAGGGTTTTTTTTGGGGTTTGCTGCGGAATTTGCCCTTCCCGGCTGCACCGGTCGTTTTTCGGCGGTCCGGAAGCCGCAAATGCGCGTTTTCGGGGCGAAACCGCCGCCGGTTCAGCCCCCGCAGGGCCGGTCCGGCAAATTCCGGACACACTGATCCCTTGTCACGACAGGTGCGGCTGGGCAATCATCAGGTTCGAGAAGCCCGGAAGCGGCGCAAGCCGCTGCACGTTCTTCTCCAGGCCCCGATAGCGAACCATGTCGCAGCCGAACACCCGCTTGATGATCCGGAACGGATGTTCCACCCGCGCCCGCACCCGGGCCTTCGCCTTCTCCGCCAGAGCCGCCGCGCTGCCCGGCGCCAGCGTCCGGCGCTTGCTCGGAGGCATGGCAATCTGCCACGACACCTCGCGATGCGCGTGCTCCGCGCGCTTGCCGATCCCACGATATCCAGAGTCACCCCAGACTTGCTCCTCCTCGCCGTGCAGAAGCCGGTCCGAAGGCGTCAGGTCGTGAACGTTCGCGGCCGTTCCCTCCAAGTGGTGCACCAGACCCCGGGTGTCGGTGCCGATGTGCAGCTTCATCCCGAAATGCCACTGGTTCCCCTTCTTCGTCTGGTGCATCTCCGGGTCGCGGGCGTTGCTCTCGTTCTTGGTCGACGATGGCGCCGAGATGATGGTGGCGTCAACGATGCTGCCCTTCTTCAGCAAAACCCCCCGCTCGGCCAGGTGATCCCTGATCTCCCGAACGGCTGGTGCGCCAGTCCGTGGCGCTCCAGCCGGTGGCGGAAGTCGGGATCGTCGTCTCGTCCGGAACCTTCTCAAGCACCGCCCCGGCAAAGCGCCGGACGCTCTCCGCCTCGCAAGCTGGTCCTCCATCAGCGGATCGCTCAGGTTGCAGAACAGCTGAACGCAGTGCACGCGCAGCATCGCCGACAGCGGATGCGGCTGTCGCCCCTTGCGGCCGCCCTTCGGACACGCCGGCGCAATGCGGGCCTCCAGGCGTTCCCAGGGGATCAGGCCGTCCATCCGCTCCGGAAAGATCTCGCGGCGCGTCTTGCGCTTCTTGCGATCGCATTGGAGGCTGGCAAAGGTCAATTGCCGAAGGCGCTGCATGTCGTGATCCCCCCAAAAAAAGGCGTGGCGCAAAATAACAGGCGCGCACCGGATGCGCAATGCAACGACCAAAATCAGGCTGTATTCAGAGGTTCCTTAGTGCTTACCAATGCGGATTTAGATTCGGTCTGCCTGATTGTGTTGGAACGTCATTGCAGAAGACAAGGTAAAATCTGCATAGGCAGCATCTCTGTTGAATGTTTCGCCTGCCTTCGGGACAGTCCAGTCGACTCGCTATTTCGCGAGCATGCCTGTAACAAGCATGCATGCAATCTGTCCGCAAACAGACGGGAGTTTCGAATGGCGGAAATCATACTTGACGATCTGAAGAAGTCGTTTGGCTCGCAGGAAGTCATCCACGGGGTCAACTTAACCATCGGACATGGAGAGTTCGTTGTCCTGGTCGGTCCGTCTGGATGCGGAAAATCCACGCTGCTCAGAATGATTGCCGGCCTTGAGAGCGTCACTTCTGGGGAAATCACGATAGATGGAAAATACGTCAACGATCTTCCCCCATCGCAACGCGACATTGCGATGGTGTTTCAGTCATATGCCCTGTACCCGCACAAGACCGTCGAGGCGAACATGTCGTTTGCACTCAAGATCCGCGGAACGCCCAAAGAAGATATCAAGGAGCGCGTGAAAGCCGCAGCTGAAATTCTGGGGCTGACCGATTTCCTGTCCAGACGCCCGAAGCAGCTTTCGGGCGGACAACGGCAGCGTGTCGCGATGGGTCGCGCGATCGTACGCGATCCCACAGCCTTCCTGTTCGACGAACCTCTCTCGAATCTGGACGCAAAGCTGAGAGTTCAGATGCGCGCAGAAATCAGGGAACTGCATGACCGGCTCAAGACCACCACTGTCTACGTTACCCATGACCAAATCGAAGCAATGACCATGGCCGACAGGATCGTGATCATGCAGGACGGCAGGATTGAACAGATCGGGCAGCCGCTTGAACTCTACGACCGGCCGCGCAACCTGTTTGTTGCGAGCTTCATCGGCTCTCCAGCCATGAATATGTTCGAGGGATCGGTCTCCGAGGATGAAAGCATCATGAATATAGAGAACGGGGGTTCTCTTCCACTGCCGTCACTTCCCGACTTGGCACCTGGCCGTCCGGTCGTATACGGGGTGCGCCCTGAACACATTGTTCCTTCAGATAGTGGGGTGGAAGCAAAAATTTCACATGTCGAGCCCACTGGATCGGAGACGTTGGTTTATTGCAGAATGGGCGAGCAGTCAGTGGTGTCTCAAGTCAGGGAACGGTACGACTTCAAGTCAGGACAGGGCGTTCGGCTAGCAATCGAGCCTTCTCAGATTCATGTCTTTGACCAGAATTCCGGTGCTCGGCTGGATGCACAGTAAACCGAGAGATTGGAATGCTTAAGGGTATAGATCCACTGCTGAATGCAGACATCCTGTACGCCCTGCGGTCGATGGGCCACGGGGATGACCTGATCTTGGCCGACACGAATTTTCCAAGCGATTCGATCGCCCGCCAAACGACTCTGGGCCGTGTGTTGAGGATTGACAACACGACCGCCGCTGAAGTTGCGCGGGCTGTACTGTCGGTTTATCCCATCGACACCTTTGTCGATGACGCAACGGCTCGGATGGAACTGGTTAATTCGCCAACTGAAATTCCGTCTGTTCAGCTTGAAGTGCAACAAGCACTCGATGCCGTGCTCGATGAACCTGAGCCAATGATGGCGGTTGAAAGGTTTGCGTTTTATGAACGGGCCAAGTCGGCGTACTGTGTAATCCAAACCGGCGAAAGAAGGTTCTACGGGTGCTTTGCATTCCGCAAGGGTGTTGTGCCTCCAGCTGCATGAGTCAATTGCCGAGAGTTGCCCAGTCCCGACGCGCGTTCAATCCAACTCAACCGATGGATAAACGGGACAAATCACGGATGCTTGGAGAAAGGTTTGCAGCACGACTGAATTCGTTCAAGTCGCGCCCGCCCGAAAGCTGGACTGGCAAACCGATGTCAAAGTTGCTTCGGCTTCTCGCCAATCGAGTTGCGGAGACCCGTTGCATGACTGATGTCGATCTGAATTACCCAGATCACGTCACCACTAGCGCGAGAGCAATTCGAAACCATATCGAGAATGCAGGGCTAAAGATAAATGGATTTGCCATGCGGTACTATTCCGATCCTGCGTTCAAGCTTGGAGCGTTCACGAATCCAGATCGCAGCGTACGACGCAAAGCAATCGAATTGACAAAACGCGGGATAGATGCGGCTCGGGAGGCTGGCTGCTCTCTGATGACGATCTGGCCTGGACAAGACGGATACGACTACAGTTTTCAGTCGCACTACGCGCGTCTCTGGAATGACGAGGTCGACGCGATCCGAGAGGTTGCGCAACATGACCCGGATTGCAAAATCAGCATTGAATACAAGCCGGACGAGCCTAGATCGTTCGCGCTTCTCCCTGATCTTGCGACAACGTTGCTTGCCATCGCGGAGGTCGACTGCCCGAATCTTGGTGTGACACTTGATTTTGCACACATGCTTTATGCGGGCGAGCAACCGGCGGCCAGCGCGGTGCTCGCCGCGTGCAAGTCGACAATCTTTGGCATCCATCTCAATGACGGGCATTCCAGAAGAGACGACGGGTTGATGGTTGGGTCAATTCATTTGCAGGCCACCGTCGAGCTGCTCTACCAGCTGCACAGGCTGTCGTTTGACGGCGTCATCTATTTCGACACATTTCCTGAAGCCTCGGATCTTGATCCCGTCAGCGAGTGCATCGCCAACCATCGGCGAACGACCATGCTGCTCGGCGTCGCCAAGCAATTGGCCGATAATGATCAGCTGGAAGAAGCCATGCATCGCCAAGATTCGATTGTCGCGCACAATATTGTAAATTGCGCCATTTCAAATCAGCTCGCCAACGACCCGGATCCCGAAAGCACTGAACTGACACTCGCGCCTGCAGATAAAGCTGGCATCTGAAAGGGCGGGGAATCCAAGCTCGTACAAATGATTAACCAACGGAAAGGCGCTCTGTGAACGAGAACACCGGGACCATCTTGTGCGTGGGCAGTCTGCATTACGACGTACTTGTCGAGTCACCTCGAATTCCGCAAAGAGGTGAAACTGTCGTAGCCAATCGCTGGATTCCCAAGTTTGGCGGTAAGGGAGGCAATCAGGCCGTCGCTGCCGCGAAAGCCGGAGCTAGCGTGCGAATGCTGGGTGCTGTCGGACATGATTCGTTCGGAGAACACCTTATCGCGCAACTTCGCGTGGCGGGTGTAGATGCCGGAAGCGTTCGCGTTCTTTCCAGTCCTACCGGAATGAGCGTGGCCATCACCGAAAGCGACGGCGATTACGGTGCGGCGATCGTTTCAGGTGCCAATCTCGGCATTGTGCCAACCGCGGTCACCGATTCCGCAATTTGGACAGACGTGGAAATGGTCTTGCTTCAAAACGAAGTATCGGTTGACGTGAATATAGCCGCCGCTCGCAAAGCAAGGGAAAACGGGGCAACCGTTTGCCTTAATGCGGCGCCATTCCGGGAACTTCCGTACAAACTTGCTGGGAATGTCGACATTCTTGTCGTCAACACGATTGAGGCTGGTGAAATGCTGAACACTTCGGCTGTCCCGGCATTAGATCCTCGAACTGCCGCCTCCGCATTATTGAACCCATTCGAAATCGCGATTGTGACGGCTGGCGGTCAAGGTGTGGGTGTGGCCCGACGCAACGGCGACACCTTCTCAATCCCTGCAAAAGAGGTGACTGTGGCCAACACTCACGGCGCGGGTGACGTGTTCGTTGGTGCACTCTGCGCGAAATTGACCCAAGGCTTCGATCTCAAATCGGCCACAGAAGCTGCTGTAATTTGTGCAACTGATCATGTCTCCAAGGCGGATTAATTAGTTGTGGCCATACCAAAGGATCCAAATATCCTGTTCATTCTACAGGAAAAATTCCTGCAATCCACCGAGTGCACCCTCGACGCTAAATTAAAGTCGAAGCCATAAACAACCACATAACATGTTGTGCAAACTTGATCTTCGCTCGCAATGATGGCGAAACGCCCAAGGCTGTGGCAGAAATTCTCATCCGTCCATGAAGCAAGGGCGCCGGCAGGCTTTGGAAATTGCCTGGTGCAATCGAGGGGCGGATGGATTTCTTGCCTGACGATGGTAGCCAAGCGCGCGGTGCAGGGTCATGACTGTCGACGAGGATCATGCCGAGGGCGGGGGTCCAGGGCCAACGGAAGCACTTACACCAAGATGGGGGTTGAATAATCCGCTGTTGTCGTGAACAAAGGGCAAATACCGTGGAGGGTGCGACGGGAACAAAATATCGCGCTGATGACATCGCCGTTTAATGGAGGAACGACATGAACTTAACGAACTTGACCACTGCATCTGTCGCTGTGCTCGCGCTCACCGTTGTTAACGCGGCAGCCGACCCTGCAATCGTGTACGACCTAGGAGGAAAATTCGACAAGTCCTTCAACGAAAGTGCCTACAACGGCGCCGAAGCCTGGAAGACTGAATCGGGCGGCAATTACACCGATATCGAGCTTCAGTCTCAGGCGCAGAGGGAACAGGCACTCCGCAGACTCGCTGAATCCGATCACAACCCGATTGTAATGACAGGATTCGCCTTCGCAGGCGCCCTTTCCGCGGTCGCTCCTGATTATCCTGACACAAAGTTTGCCATCATAGACATGGTCGTCGACGAGCCCAACGTTCGTTCGGTCGTGTTCAAGGAGCATGAGGGATCATATCTGGTAGGGCTGATCGCTGGGCGAACCACTAAATCCAATGTCGTTGGCTTCGTAGGGGGAATGGACATCCCGCTCATTCGCAGGTTTGCCTGTGGCTATGTCCAAGGTGTCAAGGCCGCAAACCCGGATATCAGGGTGATTCAGAACATGACTGGCAACGAGCCGTCCGCCTGGAACGACCCGGTTAAGGGGGCGGAACTCACCAAAGCCCAAGTCGCCGAGGGCGCCGATGTCGTCTATCATGCCGCAGGCGGCACCGGTGTTGGTGTGCTTCAGGCAGCCCACGACGCAGGCATTTTTGGGATCGGCGTGGATGCGAATCAGAACTACCTTCATCCAGGTTCGGTTCTGACCTCCATGGTGAAGCGGGTTGGACTCGCCGTGCAGGATGCGTTCTCCAGTGGCCCTGATCTGTCGACAGGCATCGTTCCACTCGGCCTCGCCGAGGATGGCGTCGGCTATGCGCTGGACGAACACAACGAGGCACTGCTTTCAGATGAATTGAAGGCGGAAGTCGAGAGTGTTCGACAGCAAATTATCGACGGCGAGATTTCCGTCCAAGACTACATGTCGAGCGATAGCTGCCCAGTCAGCTGAAAGCTTGCTTGAATGAATGTTGCCAATGCGCCGTCGCGGCAGGAAACAGCCGCGCCGGCAATTGAATTAACGGGAATTTCCAAGGCGTTCGGCCCTGTTCAGGCAAACCGCGACATCTCGCTTGCGGTACAGCCCGGCACTATCCACGGAATCGTGGGCGAAAACGGCGCCGGAAAGTCAACCTTGATGTCGATCCTCTACGGCTTCTACCGAGCCGACGCGGGAGAAATCTACGTCAACGGAGACTTGGTTTCCATCCCTGACAGCCAGGCAGCGATTCGGGCCGGGATCGGTATGGTGCACCAGCACTTCAAGCTGGTTGAGAATTTCTCGGTGCTCGAAAATGTGGTCTTGGGCGCCGAGGAAGGGTATTTGCTCGGTCCGTCGCTTGACAAAGCACGTACGCTTCTCACGGAACTTGCAGACGAATACAAGCTGGAGGTCGATCCCGATGCGATAGTGGAAGAGCTCTCGGTCGGACACCAGCAACGTGTGGAAATACTCAAGGCGCTCTTCCGCAAGGCGGACATATTGATTCTTGACGAGCCAACCGGCGTGCTGACCCCTGCCGAGGCGGATCACCTTTTCCGGATTCTCAAGAGCCTGAGAGACGAGGGAAAGACGATCATCCTGATCACGCACAAGCTTCGAGAGATAATGGCAGTGACGGATACGGTGAGCGTGATGCGACGCGGCGAGATGACTGCAACCCTGAAGACCTCCGAAACGAGCCCACAACATCTTGCCGAACTCATGGTCGGGCGGGAAGTTCTCCTCCGGGTCACGAAAACCGAAGCGAAACCCGGCGACAAGGTGTTGAAGATTGAAAACATCTCTGTGACGGACGATCGAGGCGTGAAAACATTGAAGGGCATCTCATTGTTTGTCAGCAAGGGTGAAATTCTTGGTATTGCAGGGGTTGCCGGCAATGGTCAGACGGAATTGCTGGAAGTTCTGGGAGGGATTACGCCCGCCGAGGGCAAGATCAAGGTCAACGGCGAGGAAATACAGTGCTCGGGACCTAATTCCGACGCGCGGACGAGAAGGTCATGCGGCATCGCGCATGTCCCGGAGGACCGACAGCGTCTCGGCCTGATCATGGATTTCTTCGCATGGGAAAACATGGCCTTCGGTTATCACCACGATCTCCGCTACAATCGAAACTGGCTGTTCATGAATAATGTCATGATGCGGTCCGTAACGGCTGACGCGATGTCACGCTTCGATGTACGGCCCTCGTCCCCGACGGCACTCGCACGAAGCTTTTCGGGCGGAAACCAGCAGAAAATTGTTCTGGCGCGCGAGATCGAGCGCAATCCAAGCATACTTGTCGTCGGGCAACCCACGAGGGGCGTGGACATCGGCGCCATAGAATTCATTCACCAGCGCATCCTGGAACTTCGCAACGCCGGATCGGCCATATTGCTTGTCAGCGTGGAACTAGACGAAATCCTGTCGCTCTCGGACCGTGTCGCGGTCATGTTCGACGGGCGCATTATTGGAGAGCGAATCACCAAAGATACTGATGAGAGGGAACTCGGACTTCTGATGGCCGGAGTGACGGATCAAGCGACATGACGGGAACAATGCCGAAGTGGGCGGATGTCCTGCTGATTCCGTTGATCAATCTCGTTCTCGCATTGCTTGTCTCCGGAATTGTTGTGCTGTGGATTGGCGAGAACCCGCTGGAGGCCCTTCGCGTTATCTTGGTGGGTTCGGTTGGCTCCGCATACGGGTGGGGCTACACGCTTTACTACGCGACGAACTTCACTTTCACCGGTCTCGCGGTGGCTGTGGCCTTTCATGCTCGCATGTTCAACATTGGAGGCGAGGGACAGGCTACGCTCGGGGGCCTCGGGGCAGCATTGGTGTGCCTGTCAATCGATTGGCCGCACTGGACTTTGGCGATGCCTGCGGCGATCTTGGGCGCTCTCGTTTTCGGTGCCGCATGGGCGTCGATTCCCGCTTATTTGCAGGCTCGGCGAGGAAGTCACATTGTCATTACGACGATAATGTTCAACTTCATAGCTTCCGCGCTCCTCGTCTATCTGCTGGTCAACGTCCTGAAGCCTCCTGGCCAGATGGCGGCTGAAACAGCCAGCTTTCCCGAGGGAGCCCATCTGCCAAGCGCTCATGAGATGTTCGCCTGGATTGGGGTTTCGTTTCCCAAGTCCCCGCCCTTGAACGTCAGCTTCCTGCTGGCCATGGCTGCATGCTTCTTTGTGTGGGCCCTGATCTGGCGAACACGGCTTGGTTATTCGATTCGTGCATTCGGGTGGAGCGAAACGGCTGCTGTCTATGCCGGGATCTCCCCGTTTCGGATTACCATGATCACGTTGCTGATCTCCGGTGCGCTCGCAGGACTGATGGCCGTGAATTCCGTTATGGGGGAAGCAGAGCGGCTGTTAATCGATGCTGTGCAAGGGGCGGGCTTCGTGGGCATCGCGGTTGCCTTGATGGGACGGTCGCATCCGTTCGGGGTGTTCCTGGCGGCGGTACTGTTCGGGATTCTCTATCAAGGCGGTGCGGAACTGGAGTTCGAGCTGCCCGCCGTGAGCCGCGAGATGATCGTCGTGATCCAGGCATTGGTGATCCTGTTCACAGGTGCATTGGACAACTTGGTGCGAACTCCAGTCGAGAGGCTCTTCCTCAAGTTCCGGCCGAGGCCAGCATAATGGACCTAGCTACCGCTCTCCAGATACTCGACTCCATGCTGCGTCTGTCGGCGCCGCTCCTTTTCGCGTGTCTTGCAGGCCTGTTTTCGGAGCGCGCCGGAATCTTTGACATTGGGCTCGAGGGAAAAATGCTTGCCTCAGCCTTCTTCTCCGCAGCCGTCGCGGCCTTTACCGGGTCGGTCTGGCTTGGGCTTGCAGCCGGTCTGACGGCATCGATGATTCTTGCGATGGTGCATGGCTTGGCATCGATAACGTTTAGGGGCAACCAGCTGATCTCGGGTGTCGCGATCAATTTTCTTGCCTCTGGAATGACCGCCCTGATCGGGCAGAACTGGTTCAAGATCGGAGGCCGCACTCCGTCTCTGAGCGGAGATTCCAGGTTTCTTGAGCTCGACCTTCCCTTCGCTGACGCTTTGGGAGCAGTTCCGTTTCTCGGTCCGACATACCGAGATCTCCTTTCCGGTCACACGTTGCTGGTCTATGTCGCGCTTGCTGCGGTACCGGCAACTTGGTGGATTCTTTTCAGAACCCGCTTCGGACTGAGGTTGCGTGCAGTAGGAGAAAACCCCGAAGCCGTTGACACTGGCGGACTTTCCGTGACCGCCCTGCGCTACCAGGCGACGCTCATCTGCGGCTTTTTATGCGGCTTGGGCGGAGCCTATCTCTCCACTGGCTTGGCTGCCGGGTTCATTCGCGACATGACGGCCGGAAAGGGCTTCATTGCGTTGGCAGCACTTATCTTCGCGAAATGGCGTCCCGGCTACGCCCTCTGCGCGTGCCTCCTGTTCGGACTGCTTGAGGCCATCTCGATTCGATATCAAAGCATCGAGATCGAGGGAGTCGGCACTGTTCCCTTGCAGTTGATGCAGGCACTGCCGTACATCCTGACGGTAATCATACTTGCAGGCTTTGTGGGCAAGGCCATTCCGCCGAAGGCAGGAGGTCAACCTTACGTCAAGGAGCGGTAGTTGGGCATCCCTTTAACCTCGCGCAATTTCATAGGCGGCAACTGGAAGCCGGCGCAAAACGGCCAAACCATTGCTGTTGTGGCTCCATCTGACGGGAGCTCCATCTCGGAGATTCCCGCATCCGATCTAACTGACGTTAACGAAGCGGTGGTAGCTGCGCGAAACGCATTCGAACACGGCGAGTGGTCACGTCTAGCTCCAGTTGACAGAGGCCGGAGACTGCACGCGCTAGGCAATGAGATCTCCAAGCATTCAAAGCAGCTTGCGCACATCGAATCTCTGGACACTGGGAAGCCATTTCGCGAGGCCACGAACGACATCAAGGCCGCTGCACGATACTTCGAATTTTACGCCGGGGCGGCGGACAAGATTCACGGCGAAGTGATTCCCTACTCGAATGGCTATCATGTTCAAGCGGTTCGCGAGCCACTTGGAGTAACAGCGCATATCATTCCCTGGAACTATCCGGCCCAGATGTTCGGACGGACGCTTGCACCTTCGCTGGCCATGGGAAACGCGGTTGTACTCAAGCCTGCCGAGGACGCCTGTCTCGCTCCGCTGAAACTCACGGAGCTGGCACTCAAGTGTGACCTTGCGGAAGCCATCAATGTGGTTTGCGGCACCGGTGAATCTGCCGGTGCAGCACTGGCCAGACACCCCGGAATCAATTTTCTTTCCTTCACCGGCTCTCCTGAAACGGGTGCTGCAGTTCAGGCGGCTGCAGCTGCCAACCATGTTGGGTGCACGCTTGAACTTGGTGGCAAGTCACCGCAGATTATTTTTGCGGACGCTGATATCGAAGCAGCAGTTCCCGCGGTTATCAACGCCATTGTCCAAAATGCCGGACAAACATGTTCGGCCGGTTCGCGAGTGCTGATCCAGAACTCTATCTTTCAGAAAACGGTGCAGCGGCTCTCATCCGAATTCACTCGTCTTGAAGCGGGACCCGTGAGCGGTGACTTCAATCTCGGCGCACTCATCTCCAAGAAACAGAAGGCACGGGTGGAATCTTATCTCAAGATGGCGAACGCATCCCAAATCGTTGCACGCGGGATGATTTCGAGCAATGCTCCCGAAGGAGGATTCTACCTTGCACCGGTTCTGATCAGTCCCGTGGAGCCACACTCACCCCTTGCACAGGAAGAAATATTTGGGCCGGTACTCTGCTGCATTCCGTTCGATGACGAATCCGATGCAGTCTCGATCGCAAATGCGACGCCTTACAGCTTAGTCGCAGGTGTCTGGACCGATGATGGCGGGCGGCAAATTCGAATGGCCAAGGCTTTGCGTTGTGGACAAGTCTATGTGAACTGCTATGGAGCGGGTGGCGGCATCGAGCTTCCATTCGGAGGTGCCGGCAAGTCCGGGCACGGACGAGAAAAAGGCTTTGAGGCCCTCCGGGGCTTCTCCCAAGTAAAGACAATTGTCCATAAGTACGGATAAGGAAACCAAAGGCATGCGGTTGGACGGAAAGAAAGCGATCATCACGGGCGGAGCGGCCGGTTTCGGCCGCGCAATGGCAAGGCGGTTTTCACGTGAGGGAGCGTGGGTCGGCTTGCTTGACATAAATGAGGCAGGCGCGAATGAAGTCACGCTTGGACTTGATAGCGGGGGTATGGCGATCAAGTGCGATGTTTCAAATTCCGACGAAGTCCGTGAAGCGGTCAATAAAGTCATAGATGAAGCAGGCCGTGTCGACATCGTGGTGAACAACGCGGGATGGAGTCACCGGAACCAACCACTCCTCGATGTGACCGAGGGCGAGTTGCGGCGCGTCTACGAGATCAACGTGTTCTCGATCTTTCACATGGTCCACGCAATCGTTCCGCACTGGCGCAAGCGCGGCGGCGGAACGATGGTAAACATCAGCTCGACCGCGGGGCACAGGCCGCGTCCTGGGTTGACGTGGTACAATTCCACAAAGGGTGCCGTGAGCTTAATGACCAAATCGCTGGCCGTCGAGCTGGCACCAGACGGAATCCGTGTTTGCGGCATCGCGCCAGTAATCGGCAATACGGACTTGCTAGAGACATTTCTTGGATGTCCTGACACTCCCGAGAACCGCAAGAGGTTCGAGGCCTCCATACCGCTTGGCCGGTTCTGTGACCCCGAAGACGTTGCAAACGCGGCGCTGTATCTCGCCTCCGACGAGGCAGAGTTCATCACAGGGTCCATCTTGCAAGTGGATGGAGGCCGGTGCGTTTAATCTCAGTCGAAGCTTCGAATTTGCGTTGGAAACTCCTGTCCGCCATGCAGGCTAGCCTGTTGCGCATCCTGGAAATCTGTCTGAGCATTAAACCAAGTGATTGACTCTAAACAATTTTCATTAAAAAACTTTCACTTTCAATAATTTAGTAGTTTTATGGTGCTTTATTCCAGTGCAATCAAACACGATACCCACACTCACTGCAAAGTCTAATTCGATACTTGCCAGCGCATTTGTCACGACTTTAACCGCCCGTTCGACTCTCCATCAAGGTGCCAAAAGTGCGATTGCAGGTCGATGCAGTAATTCCGCGTGTCAAAGAGCAAAGGAAAAGCGAACATGTCAGGTGTCTTCCGACCTGATGAGGAAAATCCACGGCGGCGCTTTTACATGCGGCAAGGAAATTTCACTTGGCTTGCCTAGGGTCGGGGCACTCTAAAAATACCCCGATTCTGGATAAGAGGGGTGAGGGGGTTCCCAAATCGGGCGTGGCCTGATTCTGTATCCGCAACCAAAATCAACGGATGGGATCCCCTCAATGAGCACCTCTATCATCGCACTGTTCTGCTGTCTCGACGACTTTGCAAAGGCCTTTGAAGAATGGGAGCGGCATCGGCTGATCGGCACAGGCCGCCAGCGCTCGCGCTCGGGCAAGCTCTCGCTCAGCGAAAGGCTCTTCATCATGGTGCTGTTTCATCTCTCGCCCTTCAAGCATTTCAAGGCTTTCCGGTTCCATGGCGTGGAGCGGAAATGTCGCGACCGCTTTGGAGACCTGCCAAGCTGCGGACGGTTTGTCGCCCTGATGCCGCGCTTGCCGGTTCCGCTTTGCATCTTGATGCACTGCTTTCGCGGTGAGGAAACCGGAATCTGTTTTGTGGACAGCGCCAAGCTCGCTGTCTGCCACAACGCACGGATCAACCGGAACAAGGTGTTCAAGGGGCTGGCCAAGCGGGGCCGCAGCGCCAGGGGGTGGTTTTTCGGGTTCAAGCTGCATCTGGTCATCAACGACAAGGGTCAGGTCATGGCCGTCAAGATCACGCCTGGAAACACCGACGACCGCAAGCCGCTTGAGACCATGATTGCCGAGTTGAAAGGCAAGGTGTTCGGCGATAAAGGCTGCATTTCGAAGCCGCTTTTCCAGCGTTTGCGGCAGCAGGGCCTGCACCTGATCACTGGCATTCGCCGCAACATGAAAAACTTTCCTCTGCCCATTCTGGACAAAATCATGTTGCGGAAGCGGTTCATCATTGAAACGCTGTTCGATAAACTGAAATCAAGCATGGGATTGGAACACACACGACACCGGTCCCCAACAAATGCCTTCGTTCATATCCTGTCATGTCTGGCTGCCTATATTCTGGCGCAGCCAAAGGTCAAAATCGGCAAAATCGTCGTGCCAGACGCCATTCGGTGCATGCCAAAAGAAAACAGAGCTTATCCATAACTCGGGTTAAAAATAGGGGCTTATAAAGATAGCTTGACGGCGGGGAGGGAATCGCGATGATGGAAGCATGTGGAAAGCCCCCTTCGTCTCCACGGTCCTCGCCGCTGGGGTCGCCAGCCTTCTTCTGCTGGGAGAGAATCGCGTGTTTCCCGCCGGCGATATAGGTTGGCTCTATATTTCATTGGCGTGTTTCGGCACCGTTCTCGTCTTTTACGGTGTCGACGCAGCATACCACCGGGTGAAACGACGCAAACGCAAGCCAGTAACTGGCTCGACTGTGGACTATGCAACAGCGTCCGTGATCGCAAACGGTTACATTGATCCCGATAACACCCTGCGAGCTGGGGTGAGGATCACCGTGCGGAGTCAGATTCTTGCGAAGTTCGAGGAAGTGCCGGGGGCGAGGGTCGGCGACAAATACAACGCCGATCTTTTGCATCGATGGTTTCAGAAGAACGCCGCACGCGTGCTCGTGAAGCACCAAAGCGAGATCAGATGATTGTTCGCCTCAAAGTTGAAGTTTCGCTCGCAGATACTCCATGCCTCGATTGCCTTTGATCCGGTTGCACGATCCGCAGAGAAGCTGGAGGTTGTCGATATGATCGGTCCCGCCCTTCTGTCTGGCGACGATGTGATCGACCTCCAGGTGTCGAGCCTCGAAGTGCGCCGCGCACCCGGTGCAGTTGCCCTCCTGGAGGCCGTAGAGCGTCGGCTTGTGCGAGCGGTAGGGCGGAAGGTCGCCAAGGTCCGTGCGGCGCGGAACGTCCGTGCGGTGCGCCCCGTCGTAGAACAGCCCGAGTTCGTCCATCATCCGGCGGGCGACCAATTCCGCGGCTTTCGGGCTGATATCGATTCCAACCCACTGCCGACCTTCGTCTTGTGCCGCGACACAAGTCGTCGCGCATCCACAAAACGGATCGAGGACCATGCCTTCCGGCGGGCACGAAGTAGCAATGATCCGGCGCAACAGAGCAATCGGCTTCTGGGTTGGATAGCCGGTGCGGGCTTTGGCGGACGGCGCAATGGGCTGAATATCCACGATCACATCGTCGGGATGTTTCCCCTTGGGATTGAGGCTTTGCTGTCCGAAATCCCGCCCGCCCCGCACGTTCCCGATGTATGTAGAAAATCGTTCTACGGTCGCTTGAGCGTAGGGCTGGCGAGCCGGATCAGGGTCAAAGTATTGACCCTTCCCCGTGTGACGCAGGATCACATCATGGCGACGGGCAAAATCCCGTTTCGGCGTTCCGGCCCCTCGGTAATACCAGATGATTTCGTTGGCCATGGACCGCCGCCCGAAAATCGAGTCCATCAACAGCTTGAGATAGTGACTCATAGTCGGGTCGCAGTGGAGATAAATCGAGCCGGCCGGCTTCAGGATGCGCCGCATTTCGAGCAGCCGCGCGGCCATATAGGCGAGATAGGACTTGTCCGAGTCCGTCATGGCCGCGAGGATGACGCGGTAGAGTACCGGATGCTTGGCCTCGATGAGGTTGATCCACTCGGCGTCAACATCACGCAATGTCCACGTGTCTTTGAACGCTGCGCCCGCCGCTTTCGAGCCTATCGGGGCCGCGTAGTTGGCCTTGGAGTTGAACGGCGGATCAAGGTAAATCAGATCGACCGAGGCCGAATTCATGCCGCGCATGATTGGCAGATTGTCGCCAGTCCAAATCGTCCGGTTTGCCCAATTGAGTGAGGAAGTCATGACTCGCGGTGTTCCCGTTATCGATCCGAAAGTTCACCTCAAGGGCGCCACTCCGGAGTCGTTGGCTCACGCCATGCTGCGCCAACCTCACCTGCGACCGCGCCCCGCTGTCCAGCCCGTTGTCGGCGATGAGGTCGCGGCAGAGGAGGTTGCGACCGACGAGCCGGGCAACGGTGTCGCGCATCTGGGCAAGCGTTCCTGAGTCTCGGATGTTGTGCTTGCCCGCAAACTCGGAGACATAGCGTTGCAAATGCTTCGGGCTGATCTTGTGGAACGTTCCCTTGTGGGCGCGCTTCAGCATGGACCAAAAGGACTCGATCCCGTTCGTGTGGGCCATCCCGTCCACGTATTCAGAGACCGAGTGTTTGACGGTTTCATGCGGATTGGGGGATGCCATCGCAGGCCGCCGCATCATCGGTGCAGACCGTGGCGTCCGGCTCGGCATTGCCGGCAACGAAGTCGTGCAGAGTCCCTCTCCCCGTGTCGGTTGCGACCTCGGCGTGCACCCGGTTGGTGGCCCGGTCCTTCGCACCCACGACCGCCGTCTTGCCCACGGCTCCCCGGCCCGTGCCCGCCAGTTCCTTCCGCTTCGCGTTCGACACGTTGCGGCGCTTCCCGCCGAAGTAGGTTTCGTCGAACTCGACCGGACCGTCAAACGGTCCGTCACCGGCCCAGGCTTCGCGGATGCGTTGCATCATGAACCAGGCCGTTGGCTGCGAGACGCCGATATCCCGGTGCAGCTTCATGGACGAAACCGACTTCAGACTGGTCAGGCAGAGGTAGATCGCAATGGCCCACTTGCGCATTGGCACTTTCGACCTCGCAAAGACCGTTCCGGTGCGCACGCTGAAATAGGATCGGCACGACTTGCACCAGTAGGGCATCGGCTTCGCGCTCGGAACATCCGAGGTTTCGGTCGATCCGCAGTGCCCGCAATGCCTTCCGTCGCTCCACAGGGCGGCCTCGAACCACTCTGTGGCGGCCCTTTCGGTCGGGAACATGTCGATCAACTCGACAATGGTCAGTCCTTCGCGGTGGCTCTTCCCGGGGGTTGTTTGCGTCATGGCGCTGTCTCCCTTCCGATGCTCGAAATATAGGGAGTCCAACCGCGCATGTCAAGCCATCTTTGTAAGCCCCTAAAAATATGCAACGCAATTGCGTTGCGATTTTGAAATACGCAATGAACGTTAGCCTTTCCCACTTGGTTGTCAGCATATCCTAGTTGATGGCGAAGGCGTTGGAGGCCAACCCTCTTCGCGGTCTTTGTCGATTCGTTTTTCGGCAAGACCAGCGCGGTCCACTATGTATTTTCCAAGGGACGGAATGGGACACTTAAAGACCCCGAACTCTTCATGTAGAATGCCAATTTCGATTAAGTGTTCGACATACGTCGATTCATTCATATCGCGTGGGAGCCGTTCTTGTACCACGCGACCTTCTGAGTTGCAGGACTCCAGCGTTAGGTAGAGTTCACGTTCGGTAATGCTTTTCCCGCCGATTCTCCGGAAAACATTTGCAACCAGAAGTGCGGATTCTTTCAGTTTCGGAGTAAGTCTTGCTTCGTAATACTGCAGACGGTACTCTTCGCTTCCGTGGAGCACATCTTCGCAATTGACGGCACCGAGTCCACCCCCCCCCCTTAGAGATCCCCTCATATTTTGCTTTGGAATTGATACGCAATTGATTGAACATGCGTATCGTTCGAAATTCTTGGCAACGTTGCCTTCCGCCGATGCAGGCGCTTGACAGTGATGCAAGTTCATTTCGCGGTTGTTTCTGGGGCGCACACGAACTGCGTTGCCAATGCGTATCATTGGGATCACCATAGCGCCTTCGAGCAAACTCGGAGGCAGTCGATGACCCAACAAGGCGTATTGCGACGAGACGACATCAGCGAATTCATCTCGAAGATATATGAAGGCGACCTTCATGCGAAGCGAGTCCTGTCGCTTTCGAACGCAACGCCTGGCGTGCTCACCAGCGCCTCGTTGGCCATCCATGCAGTCGGTCAAGGTCTGGCCCAGGCGATGGGCAAGCTCAGCAAGCACGGCGTCAAGCAGGTCGACCGGTTGCTGAGCAACGAAGGCATCGATGTCGAGCGGTTCTTCGGCTGCTGGGTGGCGTGCATGGTCGGCGCACGCCCCGAGATTGTGGTGGCGCTGGACTGGACGAGCTTCGCGCGCGACGGCCACGAGACGGTCGTGCTGTCGATGCTGACCGGGCACGGGCGGGCGACGCCGCTGATGTGGAGGACGGTGCAGGCGTCGACGCTGAAGGGCAATCAGAGGCGCTATGAGGATGAGTTGCTGCGCGCGCTGCGACACGCGATGCCGGCGGGGGTGAAGGTGACGGTGGTCGCGGACCGGGGGTTCGGCAACGGCCCAGTCATTCAGTGTGTGGGCGAGGAGCTCGGGTTCGAGCATGTGCTTCGCATCCGCGGTGATTTCCACGTCGCCAACGCGAAGGGTGAGCGGCGCTTGGCATCGGATTGGGTGGGCGTGAAGGGACGCTCGCGCACGCTGCGCGGTGCGACGGTGACCGAGTCCGAGTTGCCGGTCGGCACGGTGGTGTGCGTGCACGCCAAGGCGATGAAGGAATCGTGGTGTGTGGTGGCCAGCGAGGACAAGATTGCCACCCGCACGCTGATTCGCCACTACGCCAAGCGTTGGGGCATCGAGACGAGCTTTCGCGACATCAAGGACATGCGATTCGGGATGGGGATGTCGGCGATGCGCATCCGACACACCGCGCGCCGTGACCGCCTGCTGCTGCTCAGTGCGTTGTCGATAGCGCTGCTGACGTTGCTCGGCGCGGCTGGCGAGAGCATCGGCTGCGACCGTTGGCTGAAGGCGAATACGGTCAAAACCCGCGCCCATTCGCTGTTTCGCCAAGGATTGATGCTCTATCAACATATTCCCAACTGGCCCGAGCATCGGCTGCGTCCACTGGTCGAACAGTTTGCACACATGCTCCTGGAGCAACGCGTGTACCGTGATATCTTCGGGGTCATTTGACGACTAAAATGAGGGGATGTTTAAGCCACCCCCCGAATCAACCAGTGCCTTAGGGAACCTCTGAATACAGCCTGATTTTGGGCGTTGCATTGCGCATCCGGTGCGTGTCCGCTGTCTTGCGCCACGCCTTTTTTTGGGGGGATCCTGACATGCAACGCCTTCAGCAATTGACCTTTGCCAGCCTCCAATGCGATCGCAAGAAGCGCAAGACGCGCCGCGAGATCTTTCTGGAGCGGATGGACGGCCTGATCCCCTGGGAACGCCTGGAGGCTCGCATTGCGCCGGTGTATCCGAAGGGCGGCCGCAAGGGGCGACAGCCGTATCCGCTGTCGGTGATGCTGCGCGTGCACTGCGTTCAGCTGTTCTGCAATCTGAGCGATCCGCTGATGGAGGACCAGCTTGCGAGGCGGAGAGCATCCGGCGCTTTGCCGGGGTGAGTCTTGAGAAGGTTCCGGACGAGACGACGATCCTCAACTTCCGCCATCGGCTGGAGAACCACGGACTGGCGCAGCAGCTGTTTGAGGACATCAGGGATCACTTGGCCGAGCGGGGGGTTTTGCTGAAGAAGGGCACCATCGTTGACGCCACCATCATCTCGGCGCCATCGTCGACCAAGAACGAGAGCAACGCCCGCGATCCGGAGATGCACCAGACCAAGAAGGGGAACCAGTGGCATTTCGGGATGAAGCTGCACATCGGCACCGACACCCGGGGTCTGGTGCATCACCTGGAGGGAACGGCCGCCAACGTTCACGACCTGACGCCTTCGGATCGGCTTCTGCACGGCGAGGAGGAGCAAGTCTGGGGTGACTCCGGATATCGCGGGGTCGGCAAGCGGGCGGAGCACGCGCATCGCGATGTTTCGTGGCAGATTGCCATGCCCCCGAGCAAGCGCCGGACGCTGGCGCCGGGCAGCGCCGCGGCCAAGGCGGAGAAGGCGAAGGCCCGGGTGCGGGCCCGGGTGGAGCATCCGTTCCGGATCATCAAGCGGGTGTTCGGCTGCGACATGGTTCGGTATCGGGGTTTGGACAAGAACGTGCAGCGGCTTGCGCCGCTTCTGGGCTTCTCGAACCTGATGATTGCCCAGCCGCACTTGCAATGACAGGGGAGAAGTGTGTCCGGAATTTGCCGGATCGGCCCTGCGGGGGCTGAACCGGCGGCGGTTTTGCCCCGAAAACGCGCATTTGCGGCTTCCGGACCGCCGAAAACCGACCGGTGCAGCCGGGAAGGGCAAATTCCGCAGCCAAAACCAAAAAAAAACCCTCCAAATCAGAGGTTCCCTAGCCAATGCCCGCAAGCCGTTATGGAGATGTTGCGGCCAACCGCCCGAGTCCCTTGCGAGCATTTCCCCGAAGGCGGGTCCCAATTTATTGCGATTTTGCGCTCGGTAATGATTCAGAAACATCTGAACGGAAAGAACTGCTTCCGCAGGGGAGAGTGCCGACAGCGTGTGCACCCCGCCTGTTGCGATTCGCGAAATTCCCGCCCTCCTAAGCCGTTCTCGTGAATTGGCAAGCCCAGCGACAACCGCCACTACAGGAAGATCATGGTCAGCTTCGTGAATTTCCCGCAACACGTCAATCGCCGATTCGCTGATGTTCTGTATTTCATCAACGACTAAACAAACTGGCTTCGTCCAGTTGGCAGGTTGTACAGCTTTATACAAAGCATCCCAGCTGTCCGGCCCACTTCCACTCGACGCAGATTGTTCGTACTCACAGCAAAGAAAAGAAGGTCCAACGGCCATTCCTGAACGCTTGCCAAATTCGGCAAGCATCTTGCCACCTGCTCCTGACATCACCGCATCGGCAATCTTGGCAAGCAGGCGTGACTGATCCTTGAGCTGATTGACATTTGCTTTGAGGGGGATTGGGGCATTTGGATTGTCTTGCCATCGTTCGGCCAGAAAATCGAGTATCGCTGTCTTTCCAGCCCCCGGTGCACCTTGGATAAGGCGAGTCGCTCCTCCCATTGCCCTTGGCTTTGACCTTTGCCAGTTTTCGAAGCGACGCTGGCAATTGTTTTCGATATCCGCGATTTCTTCGGTCCTGCCCACAAAGAAGGGAGTCAACTCTCGGTCATCCGTTATCTGAAATTCACGAAGTCCCTTAATGTCGGGTGTTTCCGCCACGGGCAAGATTTGGATTCCTTTGCACTTTTCTCAAACCGCCAGCACCACCAATACTCGAAATGCGCAATCTGTTCATTCCATATCTTGACAATGAAATTGAAACCTTTTCGTTTTCCCGTGGGCAACCGACAGTGTCTGCCAATCGGAATTGCCATTGGCGACCAGGGATTCTGCAATGTCTTCTTGGATGAAGTGGAGTACCATTTCGATTCGCCGCTTTATGGCCATCATGCACATCTTGATTTAACGTGCGCTTTGATCATTAAGCATTAAGACTGTCGCGAAACGTGCCCTCCGGCCATAGGCATGCTGCGTTGAGAGGGTCGGAATGGATTGCTTCCTGGCTGTGACTGCCAAGCACGTGGAGCAGGACAATGCACTTCGCAAGGTGGACACCCTGATCTACTGGCGGCGTCCAGCGAGTCTCGGCCCGATGCGCTCGCGTATGAGCCGGACCTGATGTCGATCTGATGATCCGGACGCTTCTTCCAGGTCAGCGGCATTCCCTTTCGTACCGCAGGCTTGAGCGTGCACTGAAAGTGCGCCTTGACTTCAAGCGGTTCTGCGGCCGTTTGAATTGCGAAGCGCAGTCCCACCCGGCGACGGTTTGCCGGTTCCGGCAACTGTGCCAGCATAGCCTGAAGGGCGGGCAGGCACCGGCGGTTTCGGTTTCCGAGAGTTTTGACGGGTAAAGACGCCCGCTGGCCGAAAAGGGTGCTTCCGGCAAGGGGCTTGCGAGCGTCGCCGACCGGGACTGCCTGGCCGAGGCGGGGTTCCGGCCGGGAATCAGGCTGGAATCGCCAAGGGCATCCGCTAGCCCGGTATTGCAAGCGGTTGAACCAGCTGGTGGTACGGCGGGCGTTGGGTTGTGAAACGTATCGGCACCCTCAAGCACCGCTTCGGGACGGTACCGTCACCCGAGTTATGGATAAGCTCTGTTTTCTTTTGGAATGCACCGAATGGCGTCTGGCACGACGATTTTGCCGATTTTGACCTTTGGCTGCGCCAGAATATAGGCAGCCAGACATGACAGGATATGAACGAAGGCATTTGTTGGGGATCGGTGTCGTGTGCGTTCCAATCCCATGCTCGATTTCAGTTTATCGAACAGCGTTTCAATGATGAACCGCTTCCGCAACATGATTTGGTCCGGAATGGGCCGAAGAAAGTTTTTCATGTTGCGGCGAATGCCAGTGATCAGGTGCAGGCCCTGCTGCCGCAAACGCTGGAAAAGCGGCTTCGAAATGCAGCCTTTATCGCCGAACGCTTTGCCTTCCAACTCGGCAATCATGGTCTCAAGCGGCTTGCGGTCGTCGGTGTTTCCAGGCGTGATCTTGACGGCCATGACCTGACCCTTGTCGTTGATGACCAGATGCAGCTTGAACCCGAAAAACCACCCCCTGGCGCTGCGGCCCCGCTTGGCCAGTCCCTTGAACACCTTGTTCCGGTTGATCCGTGCGTTGTGGCAGACAGCGAGCTTGGCGCTGTCCACAAAACAGATTCCGGTTTCCTCACCGCGAAAGCATTGCATCAAGATGCAAAACGGAACCGGCAAGCGCGGCATCAGAGCGACAAACCGTCCGCAGCTCGGCAGGTCTCCAAAGCGGTCGCGACATTTCCGCTCCACGCCATGGAACCGGAAAGCCTTGAAATGCTTGAAGGGCGAGAGATGAAACAGCACCATGATGAAGAGCCTTTCGCTGAGCGAGAGCTTGCCCGAGCGCGAGCGCTGGCGGCCTGTGCCGATCAGCCGATGCCGCTCCCATTCTTCAAAGGCCTTTGCAAAGTCGTCGAGACAGCAGAACAGTGCGATGATGGAGGTGCTCATTGAGGGGATCCCATCCGTTGATTTTGGTTGCGGATACAGAATCAGGCCACGCCCGATTTGGGAACCCCCTCACCCCTCTTATCCAGAATTGGGGTGTACCGTCGTTCTTCCTGAGGTGCCGGACATAGCGGCTGAATTGGCCTTCAAGGCGGTGGGCATAAACCTGCTCAAGATCGTCAGCTAGATCGATCTAGTTCCAGCCTGAAGATCTGAGTCTGTCCCACGTCCGCACAGGCGACGTGTCGGGATCCGAAGCCGATAGCGGTGGGCACCGCTCTGCCGTCGACATGCATACTTGGAATCCGTCGATGCCCGCTAGTTGCTCAATCAGCCACGAAGTCACAATGCAAAGCTGAATGTCTGCTTTCGCAATGGTCTTGTACTGGGAGTGCCAACGCAAACCTGCATTGTGGTCCCGAGCAGAGCAGGTCCATGAAGTTAAACGACGTCTTCAATTTTCCAAGCATGAAATTCTGCACGTAAGGTGCTGCAGACCAGTCTCACTAACCCGATCGCAAACTCCGTTCTCCGGATGCGTGATTTCTTGTTCCGACCACGAACACCCACAGCCCGAACGCGGCAAGCACAAATGCCAAGAGGAACGGTGCCCCCGGAAGATAGAAGAATGAGTCGTCCTGCACGAAAGCGTAGAAGATCCAAGTCATCGCGAGCGGAGACACGATGAGTGCGAGAGAATTAATGCTGGCAAGCACGCCCTGCAATTCGCCCTGCTGATTGTTGTCTGCAGTTCGCGACATGATTCCCTGCAACGCGGGGAATGCAACGGCTCCAAGCGCGCTTATCGGCGTTATGACGAAAATCATCCACGGTTGAGTCGCAAATGCAAATCCGAGAAGACCGAGCAGGTCGAAGGTCAGGCCAAAAACGAATGTCTGATACTCGTTAAGGTACTTGAGGACTACACGAATGAACCATCCTTGCACCATCGCAAACGCCACGCCGTATAAAGCGAGCGAGAGGCCAATCATTCTCGGCCCCCAGCCAAAGCTCTCCAGCGTGTAGAATGACCAGACAGCGGGGTAAACGTTGAACGATACTTGAAAGATGAAAACGACAATTAGCAAGAGACCAAGGCCCGGCAGCTTCCCGATATTGTAGAGGCCGCCGAGAGGATTGGCCCTTTTCCATAAAAATGGTCGGCGTATTTCATCAGTTACGGTCTCTGGAAGCACAAAGTAGCCCAGTGCGAGATTTGCTGCGGACAATGCTGCGGCACCAAAAAACGGCGCTCGGGTTCCAAATTCCGCGAACACTGCACCAAGAAGAGGCCCGAGCACGAACCCTATGCCAAATGCTGCTCCGATGAGGCCAAAATTCTTCGCCTTTTCATCCGGATTCGAAATGTCTGCTATGAACGCTGCAGCCGTTGCTTGAGTCGATGCCGTGATGCCTCCAATTATTCGGCCCAACACCAATAGCCACATCGCATGAGCCACGCCGAGAATCAGGTAGTCAATCGCCATGAACAGAAGGGAGACCAGAAGAACCGGACGGCGACCGTACCTGTCGGACAAGTTGCCGACCGTCGGACCGCACAGCAATTGCATGACGGCAAACACTGCCGCAAGTGCACCACCCCATACAGCAGCACCTGCGAGTTCCCCACCTCCAACCTCCAACAGCAGATTTGGCATAACCGGGAATATGATCCCAATGCCGATCGCGTCAATTCCGACCGTGATCAGGACAAATATCAGGGCAAAACGCTTTTTCACTGGGATCGACTCACAAAAAGACACAAGATGCCATTTGCGGTACGCATCGCCCGAATTCAACCACGCGAAATGAGGATCAAGCGAATTGTTTCTGGCAACGCTCAGCAGGAAAGCTCATTCTGGCGAGTGGCCCAAATGCGGTCACTTCGGTGGAACTCCTCCAAGAAATGCATTTCCGTCGGTGTAGTTGCAAGGGTCCTCCTGCATTTCAAGGTGAAGACGGTCACCGGAATAAATATGCGCCCGAGCCAGTTCCTCATTGAATTCTATCCCCAATCCGGGCTCATCGGGAGGAAAGATGTAACCATCCTCCCACGATATTGAGTTGTGGATCAGGTCCAGATGAAAGTCACCTCCAGCTTCGATAGTCTCCACCAGCAAAAGATTGGGCAACGTCGCAGCCAATTGAATGTTTGCGGCCCATTCCACTGGACCCGCATATAGGTGTGGTGCAACGGAGGCGTTGAATGCCTCTGCCATGCCAGCAATTTTCTTCGTCTCCAAGATCCCCCCTGACCGGCCCAGCGCCGGTTGGAGGATCGATGCTGCACCACCTCGAAGGACTGCCCCGAACTCGGTTTTCGTTGTGAGCCTTTCGCCGGTGGCAATCGGGATCCGTACCGACCTAGCAACTTCCGCGAGCGCTTCGACATTGTCCGGAGGCACCGGTTCTTCGAACCAGAGCGGATCAAACTCCTCTAGTTGGCGGCCTAGTCGGACCGCGCCTGTGGTCGTGAACTGTCCGTGAGTTCCGAACAGAAGGTCCGCGCGGTCTCCCACGGCTTCGCGGATCGCGCTGCAGTAGCTCACTGAAAGGGCGACATCCGCTCTGGCTGGCTGATGTCCCCCTCTTATCGTGTAAGGGCCTGCAGGATCGAACTTAAGCGCTGTGAATCCCTGATCGGCCATTTCCGCAGCTCGTGCGGCCACCAGTGACGGGCTTAAGGCGAATTCCGAAGGATCTTGACCAAGTTGCGGATAGATGTAGGAATAGGAGCGAAGCCTGTCATTGATCCTTCCGCCGAGAAGTGCGTAAACTGGTCGGTCAAGCTCCTTCCCGACGATGTCCCAGCATGCGATCTCCAACCCGGAGAATGCACCAATGACGGTCGGGTCAGGTCGCTGAGTGAAGCCTGAAGAGTAAGCTCGGCGAAACATTAATTCGATGTTTTCGGGACGCTCGCCTGCCATGTGCCGTTCAAACACGTCTTCGATCACCGCCGTCATTGCAGCTGGTCCGACTGCAGCGGCATACACTTCGCCAAATCCGGAAATTCCGTTTGAGGCGGTAACCTTCACGATCGTCCAGTACCTGCCACCCCAACCCGGCGCGGGCGGTTCAACGAAAAATATCTCTAGGTCGCGCAGTACCAAGACATCGGCCTTGTCAGAAAACAATCACGTTGCGACGGGCGTTCCCCGCGAGAGTGTCGGCGATCGCGTCATTAATCTGCTCGAGATCGAATCGTTTGGTAACAAGCTCGTCCAGCTTGAGCTGCCCGCTCCGGTACATGTCAATGAGAAACGGCACATCCCTGGCCAATATCGTGTCCCCCATTGCAGACCCTTTCATACTTTGTCCCTTGAAGGCAATGTTCAGCGGCTCGAAGCTGGCCATTTCCCCGCTTGAGGGCATGCCAACGATCACGAGCTCTCCCCGCGGCGCCAAGAATTTCCAAGCCGATTCGCAGGCGGCAGCCAAGCCTACCGCGATAAGCGCGTAGTCGACGCCTGGGCCGCCCGTGATCTCTCGCACTTCTCGGTAGTGCTTGGGACCCGTTGCCAATACGCCGTGGGTCGCCCCGAATTCCATCGCGCTCGAGAGTCTGTCCTCCGACAGGTCAATAGCGATGATCTTCGTCGCGCCGCAAATTCGCGCTCCTTGCACGGCGTTCAAGCCCACACCGCCGACACCGACAACCGCGACGCTTGATCCCGGCCTTATCTTGGCTGTGTTGATCGCGGCTCCCGCTCCGGTGATGACCCCGCAGGAAAGCAGCGCGGCCGATTCCATTGGGATGTCCTCGGGAATCTTGATTGTCTGGCTCTGGTCCACGACCACCCGCTCCGCGAAAGCGGCCGTGGACAATCCTTGAATCACAGTATCGCCTCCCAAGGTTCTAAGAGGGCTGTTACCCCCAAGGACTTCTTGATAGCTGCAGTGAACTGGCGCACCTTCAGCGCAATGACTGCACTTTCCGCAAGATCGGATGAGTGTGACCAGAACCCGGTCTCCGGTCTTGAATCCCTCGACAACCGGCCCAACGGTCGAAACGGTGCCGACCGCTTCGTGTCCGTAAACAGCAGGCAGGTCACCTGGCCAGGCGCCCTCAATGTAGTGGATGTCGGAATGACAGATCGCACACACCTTGATTTCAACTTCAACCTCGGACCCGCAGGGCGGCCTGAGCTTCAGTTCCTCTATGGACAGCGGCTTCCCGTGCTCTCGGCAGACTGCGGCCTTCATTTTGTACGTCTCATTTGGTTCATGCTCCAATTTCATCCGAGAATTAAAATCGCTTCGATATCTGCCTTGACCAATGGGTCTAGAACGAAACGTTCCTGGTTGCGAAAACACTGATGGCCTTCGCAAAGATTTCTGGCTTCTCGATGGGCGGAAGGTGCCCAACCTCGGCGATTTCCATAAATTCCGCTCCCGCAATCCGCGCAGCGGTATCCTTCACAATGGAAAGAGGTGCCGCACCGTCCTCCGCTCCCGCAATCACGAGCACCGGTCTGCAGATGCGTTTCAGCTTGTCGCCAAGATCGGCGGTCTTCAACGCATCGCAGCAGCCGACATACCCAGCCTCCGAAGTTTCGGTCAAGACCGTTCGCCACTCAAGAACCTCGTCTGGTCGTCGATCTCGAAACCGTGTCGAAAACCACTTCTCCATGACCGAGTCCGCAATCGACTCGATGCCGTCCGTCAGGACAGCGTCGATCCTTGACTGCCACATTTCCGGGTTGCCAAGCTTGACCGCGGTGTTCGATAGAACCGCAGAGCGCACGATGTCCGGCCTGTCCGCTGCAAGGTTGATCGCCGTCTGACCGCCAATCGAAAGCCCCACGAAAATGCAGTCTTTCACACCCAATAGATCTAGAAGCGCCGCCGCATCCGTGGCAAGATCCGCGTCTGTGTAAGGCCCTTTGGGAGCCGCGCTCCGCCCGTGCCCACGCTTGTCGTAGCAGATCACTCTGATCCCGTTCGGCAGGAACGCGCGCAGCTTGCTCCAAAGCCGCACATCGGTTCCAAGGGAGTTCGAGAACACGAAGGTTGGATGGTCTCTTCCATCATCCAGATAGTGGATGCTCGTCCCGTTAATCTCAGCGAACGGCATATTGCTCACCTCCGTGAAAGACCGCGATAATAGAGTGGAATTGAACAGAGCGCCAACATCATCGAAAATGGTCGTGCTCTTTATGTGCAGGCAGCCTTTCGCGCAAAACAATCGGAAGCAGGGCAGTCAAATCGCATTGATGCCCGAACCTGGGACTGCGGCCTAACGGTTTCGGCGCACGATGCATCGCGGAATATGCAAAGCTTGTGCTAAACTGTATCGAGAAGAAAATTCGGTCCGCACGACTGCATCTGAATGACAACATCATCGGGACCTGGGAGAACACGCCATGGCTGGTAGGCACCATTCGCATGATCACGGACATACCCGCTCCGCAGATGGCGCCAATTCTCGGTACATCTTCCTGGCTTTCCTGCTGACCGGGGGTTTCATGTTCGCCGAGATTGTCGGCGGCATAATATCGGGATCGCTGACATTGCTCGCGGACGCGGCTCACATGCTGATCGACACTGTGGCACTTCTGCTTGCATGGACCGCCTTCCGACTGAGCCGCCGTCCATCCGACAGTACGCGAACCTACGGCTATCATCGCTTTCCAATACTGGCGGCATTCGCTAACGGCATAGGCTTGATATTCATCGTTGCGTGGATATTTGCCGAGGCATTCGACCGAATAATCAACCCTACCGAGGTGCTTGCGGGACCGATGCTGGCAGTAGCCTGTCTGGGCTTGATCGTGAATGTGACCGCGTTTTTGGTTTTGCGCAGGGCTGACCGCACGAACCTGAATATCCGCGGTGCACTTCTTCACGTGCTGGGCGACATGCTCGGTTCAGCCGCGGCAATTGCCGCGGCGCTGATCATCATGACGACTGGCTGGATTACGGTTGATCCACTTCTTTCATTACTGGTTGGCCTGCTGGTGCTGCGCAGTGCATGGTTTCTGGTGAAAGACACGGCGCATGTACTGCTCGAAGGCGTCCCGGGGGAACTGGACGTCAGTGAAATCGGGCCAGACCTGGTTTCGAGCGTCGCTGTTGTCGAGAACATCCATCATGTGCATGCATGGTCACTATCCCAAGGCAGGTCCCTGCTGACCCTTCACGCACGAATTGCCGGGGATGCGAATCCGGATTCGGCCGTTGCCGAGATTCAAGATCGTCTGGCAAAACGTTTCAACATCAACCATGTGACGATTCAAATTGAATTGGAATGTTGTGCCGACCACTCCGTCGCTTCATGCGGTTAGGTGCGGCTTGACATGGCGAATGCTCATATCGTTGATTTGCGGCACAAATCGGGACCACGTTTGTCAGCGCTTCCGATGCCCTGCTTCATTGCCCCGTGGAAATCGGGAGTCTTGGACGCGGATGCACCGGGCCGACAACTCATCGATCGCTTTCCGTCAACCGATGTCTAGGTATCCGAGTTATGGCGAACAGAGCCAAGGCGGTTACCACAATAGAGGGGCCCGAAGGGGTATCGAGCCTCGCCGATGCGAACAGCCCTCCCACAACCGAGATAACACCCGCTGCCGCCGCGGCCGCAGCCATCGTTTCTGGACTTGAAACGAAACGCCGTGCCGTCGCGGCTGGAATCACCAGCATCGCCACGACGAGCAACACCCCGACAATCTTGATTGCCGCTGCAATTACCGCCGCCACAAGTATCCCGAAAATCAAGCGCGCGCGCGCCGGCTTCAATCCTGCTACAGAGGCCAAGTCAGTGCTGACCGTTGCCGCTAGCAACGGCCGCCAGATCCACGCCAGCACCCCCAAGGCCACCACTCCACCGCCCCAGACCACAGCGAGATCGAAGTTCGATACGGCTAGGATATCCCCGAAGAGCAACGCATTTAAATCAATTCGAACGTTCGGAAAAAACGACAGCGTAACAAGACCGAGGGCAAGCCCTCCGTGGGCGAGCAGACCCAGCAAGGTGTCAGCTGGCAACGTATCCCGGCGATCAAGATAGAATAGTGTCAGCACCACAACAGAAGCAGTGATGAAAGTGCCCACCGCCAAATCGATATCTGTCAGGATCGCAAGCGCAACGCCAAGCAGGGCCGAGTGCGCAATCGTCTCGCCAAAGTACGCTAGCCGCCGCCAGACAATAAAACAACCCGCCGGCCCGGTGACAAGCGCCAAGCCGATGCCAGCCAAAACGGCTCTAACAAAAAAGTCGCTCAACATAAGCTAAAGTCACAAAACTTGGATATGGTCAACGTGCGCACAGGGAACTCGTTCACGCACATGCCTACTCATCGTGCTTGTGCGGCTCGAGCACCACGACATGGTCGCTGGTGTCCATGGCCATTTGAATATTGTGCGAGATCAGCACGACGCCGCAACCTAGGTCGCGGCGAATTTCCTCTATCAATTCGTGGAGCACGCGTTCTCCAACAATGTCAACACCTTGTGCAGGCTCGTCGAGTACAAGTAGATTTGGGCGGTGAATCAGCGCCCGAGCAAGCAGGAGGCGTTGGAACTCACCCCCCGAAAGAGTTCTCACTGGCGGGTCTCCCAGTCTTTCCAGACCAACTGCGGAAAGCGCTGAATCAATTTCTCGGACGGCAAAACGCCCAGTCAAGCTTACGAGCCGGCGCAACGTCAGCGGCAAAGTCGGATTCACTGTCAAGCGCTGGGGAACATAGCCCACCTCTAGAGACTTGGCTCGATCAACCTTGCCCTCATCAGGGTCTATCAATCCCAAGATCACTTTGGCGCAAGTCGATTTTCCCGCGCCATTGGCACCGAACAGGTAGACTAGCTCACCGCGTCCCACCTTGATATCCACATGCCGTATGATCCATCGCCCGCCACGCCGAACACCGATGGCGGCGGCATCGACAAGCATGCTGCAATCGCTAGGACTCGCCTTTGCCACGGCAATGTCTTCCTCGTTAACTGTTGCAGCAGACCCACGAGCTTGCGCCAAGGCTCAATGTTGCGACCGGGCACAATAGCATCAAGAAAATAGCATCGCGAGTCTGATCGAAAGCTTGTGGCAGGAAAAATCTCTTTGCTTCCACAATGCCGCCGGCTTGTGCTTGGCCTTATGCGAGCAGTCTTGGCGATCATCGATCCGAACATGAAAAGAGCTTCTCTAGTTAACGCTGTCTTGCGAGATTCGTTCGCATTGACATCAATTTCTTGACAGAAAAACGAAGCGTAAATACCATATCCATAAGCCTCTGCGCGCGGGGCCACTTGCCAAGTGGTTGGATAAAGCAAATTACAAGTTTTTTTGGCTTGACTGGGTTCCGCCTTGAAGTACGAGCATTGGCAACTTGCGACCGCAGAAAATGTCCCATCTGGCAAAATAAGGAAAACCTGACATGAACGGAAACGAGTGCGCGAACTGCTCAAGGCCGAGGCGTCATCGCTATCTTCTTGCTCTCGCGGCAACATTGTCGTTTTGCGTTGGCAGCGGAACCGCGGCAATGGACATAAGTTCTTCCGTGGTGACAACGATCAAGCCGTTGCACTCGCTCGTGGGTGCCGTGATGCAGGGCGTGGGAGAGCCTCACCTGATAATTCGTGGCAACGCATCTCCTCACACGTTCAGCTTGCGTCCGTCCGACGCCACTGTGCTAGAGGATGCAAGCATCGTGTTCATGATCGGGGAGGCGCTTGAGGTTTCACTTGTCGGCCCAATCGAGACGCTCGCAGCTGATGCCCTTGTGGTCGAGCTGTCCGAGGCTGATGGCATGATTCTCAAGCCGTTCCGCACGGAAGACGCATTCGAGAGGCAAGCCCCTGAAGGCGATGAAGAGGGAAAACATTTGGACGAACACGCTGACGACCATCATGAGCACGGTGCGTTCGACATGCATCTCTGGCTCGATCCGGCCAACGCCAGCATAATGGTGCGTGAAATTGCCGATACGCTGTCTGACGCAGATCCTGCCAACAGATCCCTCTACGAGACCAATGCGCGACAGTACCAACGCAGACTGGAAGAGTTGACAAGGCAACTCGCCGGGGATCTTGCCGATGCTCGTGGGAAGCCTTTCATAGTGTTCCACGACGCCTACCAGTATTTTGAGGATCGCTTTGGCTTGACCCCCGGCGGTTCGATCGTGGTCAGCCCCGAGCAGACTCCGGGGGCCAAGCGCCTTTTGGAACTTCGAGACAAGGTGCGCCATGCTGGCGTGGGATGCGTTCTCGCCGAGCCACAGTTCAATCCGCGAATCGTTGACGTCATTATCGAGGGCACGTCGGCACGGTCTGGAAGCGTCGATCCGCTTGGCTCGACTCTCGAAAGCGGACCCGATCTGTACTTCGGGCTCCTTGAAGAAATGGCGACTTCATTTCATGATTGCCTAGTTCGAAAAGAATAGGTTCGGACGGAACAGGGTGAGAGTGCATCGGGAAACGACTGCTAATTCGGAAGCAGGACTGGTCTTTCAAAACATGTCACCGGATAGTGAAACTCCATTCTTGAACTTGGCTGACCCAGAGTTCTCGACCCGGTCCAACGCGATCCACCAAGCGCGAAACAACAACTGGTGCGCACGCACGCCTTACGGTCTCGCGGTGCTTCGGCATAGGGAAGTGGGTCAGCTCCTCAGGGACCGGTGTCTGAGACAGGGAAGCCACTCTTGGCCGGAGGCAAACACCTTGGATGGAAGCTTCACAGCATAGCGACCTCCGCGCTCGCGCCGGAATTTGTGGCAGACCTCGAGTCCTGCTTTGATTCGATCGCCAAGAAGCTCGCAACGGGGTTGCGTGAACGCAACCCCGTTGCGAATTCGTGCAGGATTTCAGCTTGCCCTTCGCCTCGCAGGCAATTTGCCTGCTTCTCGGAATGGACCCAAGCGATTGGCGCTTGATCGCTGATGATGTTGCCACTCTCGGCCTTGCGATGGGTGTTGATTACAAGCGACACGAGGCAAAATTCAACGCTGCATGCGACAGGCTGATGGAAATTTCGCGCGAACTTGTTGAGAGGGCGCACTCGGGAAGAGACAAGGAAAGTTACGTCGTGCGCCCAGTCTCAAGGTTCGACGCCTTGGGCTCCCTAAATGATCAAGCATTGCTGGACCTCCTGTTCGCCTTGCCGACAGCGGCAACACTGGGCCGATCTATCTTCCTTTGGCCGATGCTCTCAACGGAAACGGGTTGTCTTCCAATAGCGATCCCGAGCAGGTCGGAAAGTGAATTCACAAAGTTCGAAGCAAGACATCGTTATACGTGCTTGCAGGAATTCACAGCATCCAGATTGCTGGAATTGGCAGTTCGGGGTAATGGAGGAGGCCCGCCTATCGCGGATTTTCAAATTTTGCTTGTCAACAGCTCGGTCGCCAGCAGCTTCTAACTGAAGCACATTCTTGCTTTGCGTCCCGTTCCTACCGCATGCCCGAGCCCACTCAAGCACCGTATCGCGTCCGCAGCCATCGCCGGGCCAGTCTCACAGTGCTTCGTCCAAAACGCTCCATTGTCGGTGCTTGGCCTCGGTCGAAGTGCAGGGTGCCAGCATGAGGTCGCGAGCCATGAAGGGCCCTGCGGACCTGCTGGTCGCCCCTACCGCCAAGCACTGCGTCGGGTCGCCACCAAGATTAAACTCCATCGTGGCGGCGGCGTAATCAAAGGTCTGGTTGGCAGAATCCTTCGAACAATCTATCAATCCAAGGGAAACTCCAGAGGCGGCGGGTGCCGTCAGCGTTACGCACTTGCCCGAAAACGTCGCCGATACGATCCGCCGAGACTCCGCGTCGTAGGCGAATTGCACATCACCACCCCGAGGCTTGCAGGAGTGCGCGTGCAGTTTCTCGCTGAACCCTCTTCCTACGGTATCGATGCAGTACCCGAGGTTGTCCTGTTCGTCCAAGTTATCCGCGAGATAGACTGCGGGTGCCGGAGTCTGAATTTGAGGTGGTTCCGCCTGAGCCCACATCGTGGCGCACATCAAACCAGCAAACACGCCCCCCGAGAAGACCCGCATGTGCGCCGTCGACCTCCGCGAAGCATAGACCATCAGGTCCTCCTTGCCGAGTTCGAGTCTGCTGAAAGATAACTTGCGTTTCGCGGTCCAACTGTCAGCAGACCTGACAATTCCGCACCCGCGAATTGTTGGTCTGGATGATTCGTGGGCTTGAGTGCGCCAATCATCGCAACTGACTGCCAAAATATCGAGATTCCTTGACTCCGAATTCGTTTCCTGACAGGATAAATGGCGGGGCGTTTCGATACAAGTCATTGAATTAACATGATCCTTCGGCAATTTATGGTGACCCCTCGAGGACTCGAACCCCGAACCTGCTGATTAGAAGTCAGCCGCTCTATCCAGTTGAGCTAAGGGGCCATTTGCCAGAGTATTGGTCCAGTATGCGAAATCATGCAAGCAGCACGCGACGGTTATTGTGTAGACAGCGTACGCGCAACTCGCGACTTAACGCTCAACCATATGCGTTAAGTCCACTTGGCTAACTGGATTCAAGCAAAGTGAATGCCCGCGAGAAAGCTCAGTGAGTCCAGGCATTCCGACGATCATGGGCGAAGTTCTCGGCGTATCCGCGCAGTCTGACATTTAGCCGATGTTTCTTCGGTTCCATCAGAACAAACTCAATTCCATTGGTTTCGGCATACTCCACCGCTGCTTCCCTGGATTCAAACGTCAGCCTGACTTGAGTTTGCATGTCGGTTGAACTTGTCCATCCCATCAAAGGGTCAAGCGATTTCGGAGATGACGGAGAGTGCTCCAAAACCCAACGCTTCGAATTGGCCGTGCCAGCCTGCATCGCACTCTTGGCCGGCCGGTAGATTCTTGCCTGCATTGCAGGAAACTCCCTTTCAAAAACCTGTCCTTTAGCCTGCTTCATTTAGCTCATTCGGTGCCGCAAAATCAAGAAAAACAGGCTGGATCGACAAGATCAATATCGCTGGCTACCGTCGCAATTGATAGCAAGACACATTCCCAACAACAAATGTTGCAGAAAGACAACCGCGTCGCCCAACAGAATTGCACTGCCGTCAGAGATGATCGGCGGTTTTCTTGATCATCATTAAAAAGCACACGGCATAACTCTTCCAACTTTAGTGGATTCCCGTGAATTGCCGCGATTCTCCAAGTGAGGGCTGGCCATCGAAACGAAGAAAGCGGCAAAGACATATGAAGACTGGCACAGACCAGCCTGTCTGTTGATCCAATGTGGCGGTCGTTATGTTTGATTGACGGTACTGTCGGCAACCACCCATGCCAAATGAGATCAAGTTGGCACAGCATTTGAGGCTTGTGGAAGGATTGGCCGCAAGACGCCCTTCAAGAGTTGTCTGAAACCCTGACCGAGCGAGCATTGACCACGCTTTCCTAACTACTATGTTGCTCCGTGGTTATCCACCCGAAATTTTGACGTCGACAGGAATCAAGTTGCGAACAAGCACTGTTTGAGTCCTATTGGGTCATTGAACGCAAACTCGAACTGGATTCGTTGAATGGGCCTTCAAGTCGCCGAAATTGAGTCAGCCAAGCCTTCGACGCGGGACAAGCTGGAAGGTGGCGTCAGGTTTGAGATGGTTACGGATTTCAAGCCTGCTGGAGATCAGCCGGAGGCGATAGCAGAACTGACTGGCGGGCTTCGTGAAGGAGAGACAAGCCAAGTACTTCTGGGTGCGACTGGCACCGGAAAAACCTTTACGATGGCCAAAATCATCGAGCAGACCCAGCGCCCGGCTATCATTCTTGCCCACAACAAGACTCTTGCCGCGCAGCTGTACGGCGAATTCAAGGGCTTTTTCCCGAACAACGCCGTGGAATACTTCGTAAGCTACTACGATTACTACCAGCCCGAGGCCTATGTTCCACGAACAGACACGTACATTGATAAAGAAGCCCAGATCAACGAGCACATCGATCGCATGCGCCATTCCGCAACCAGGGCCCTGCTTGAGCGGGACGACGTCATCATTGTCGCTTCAGTCTCCTGCATTTACGGCATTGGCTCGGCGGAAACTTACAGTCAGATGACGCAGGACATTCACGTTGGCACCGAATACGATCAGCGTGCCATTATGGGCGATCTAGTGTCGCAGCAATACCGGCGCAACGATCAAGCATTCCATCGCGGCACCTTTCGGGTACGAGGTGACTTGCTTGAGATATGGCCAGCGCACTTGGAGGACCGCGCGTGGCGATTGTCATTCTTGGGTGACGAGCTGGAGAGCATCATCGAATTCGATCCCTTGACGGGACAGAAAGCCAATGTGCTTGAGCGAATAAGGATTTACGCAAACTCGCACTATGTCATACCCCGCCCCACCCTTCAGCAAGCGGTCAAAAGCATCAAGTTCGAATTGCGTACCCGACTCACGCAGCTCGAAAAGGAAGGAAAGCTCCTTGAGGCCCAACGCTTGGAGCAGCGAACTAAATTCGACCTCGAAATGATCGAGGCCACAGGAAGTTGCGCTGGAATAGAGAACTATTCCAGATATCTTACTGGCCGGAAACCGGGAGAGCCTCCCCCCACACTTTTCGAGTACATACCCGATCATGCCATTGTATTCGCTGATGAATCGCATGTTACAATTCCTCAGTTGGGAGCAATGTATCGAGGGGACTATCGCCGGAAATTCACTCTTTCCGAGCATGGTTTTCGTCTTCCGTCCTGCATGGACAACAGGCCGCTCAAATTCGAGGAATGGGATGCCATGCGTCCGCAGACCATCTTCGTGTCCGCGACGCCGGGCAGTTGGGAGATCGAGCAAACCGGCGGCGTCTTCGCCGAACAGATCATCAGGCCAACAGGTCTTGTGGACCCCGAGATATCGATTCGTCCAGTCGAGTCTCAGGTAGACGAATTGCTGGACGAGGTTCGAAAAGTGGCTGCAAAGGGTTTTCGGACATTGGTGACCACACTGACCAAGCAGATGGCGGAAGACCTTACTGAATATTTGCACGAACAGGGAATCAGAGTGCGTTACATGCATTCGGATGTGGAGACCTTGGAGCGAATAGAGATTCTAAGGGATCTTCGCCTTGGAGCATTTGACGTGCTGGTCGGTATCAATCTGCTACGGGAAGGACTTGATATCCCGGAGTGCGCTCTCGTGACAATACTCGATGCCGACAAGGAAGGATTCCTGAGATCGGCAACCTCCCTCATTCAAACCGTCGGGCGGGCTGCTAGAAACGCCGAGGGCCGGGTCATCATGTTCGCCGACAAGATTACGAATTCCATGAGTCGGGCGATCAGCGAAACGGACCGCCGACGAACGCGGCAGACAGAATTCAACTCAGCAAACGGCATCACGCCGGAGACGATAAGGAAGAATGTCGCCGACGTGATGGCTGGAACGTACAAGGGCGATGCAGACATGTCGCGGGTAACCTCTACGGTTGAGACTCCAATGATCGGAGCCAATCTCGATACCCACCTGAAGGCGCTCAGGCAACAGATGTTCCAGGCTGCCGAAAATCTCGAATTTGAGGCGGCGGCGAGAATCAGGGACGAAATCAAGCGTCTTGAGACAGTAGAACTGGTCGTTGCGGACGACCCTCTCCTGAGACAGTCGGCAGTAGAGGAAGCAGTTGCGGATGCGGCGCACGATAGCGGCAAGAAGAAAGCCGGGACATCGAGCAAACGGAAGCGCCGAAAGAAACGACGCTGACCGTCCACTTGGATGAAGGCGGACGCGACCCTTCCCCATGGCGGAGAAGGTCAGTGATCCGCCGCGATCAAGGCTACCCGCTTGATCGTTCGCGTACGGGCAACTTCATGGCGAATTCAATGCGAGATTCTCACGGCAACGGCTTCGCGTCGTGAATGTCTATTCTGGCGAGAATGTAAAGAACGTTGTGCGCCGGACATTTTCATCAAGCTTGAGCCGATAATTGAGCGGTGGGTGCGCGCGCTGGCGGCAGTCCAGTCGTTCGCAAACTCTGCATGCGACGCCGATTGCCGTTGCCGAACGCTGGTTATCGGGGCTAACTCCATCGGCGTAGACCAAGCCGTCCGCGTCACGGATATCACATCCCAATCCGATGGCATATTGCGGCGGTTGCTCCCAAGTTCGCGACTCGATTTGATCGACTGTCCGCGCAATCGTGAAGAAACGCGAGTTGTCCGGCATCTCCGCCACTTGAGTTCGTATCTGACCTGGTGCTCGAAAGGCATCATGCACAATCCAGCGCGGACATGTGCCCCCGAACCTGGCGAAGTGAAATCCACCGCCGCTTAGCCGTTTCGAAACATTGCCGGCGTTGTCAACGCGAATGAAAAAAAACGGGATGCCCCGTGCTCCTTGACGGTTAAGAGTCGTCAACCGATGACAGATTTGCTCGAAGCTCGCGCCAAAGCGCCGCTGGAGGATCTCGATGTCGTACCGCAGGTTGCGGGCGGCGTCGAGAAACCGGCTGTAGGGCATGATAATGCACGCAGAAAAATAGTTTGCCAGCGAAAGGCGGCATAGGCGTCGGGCTTCCGGACTTGACAGGTTCGCTTTGTCGACATGCCGGTCGAGCAATTCTCTTTGCGTGTTCAAGGCGAACTGGACCCCTAGCTGAAAGACACGCCCAGCCGGCGACAGCAGTTCGGACAGCAAGACGCGTTTGCGGTGGAAATCGTACCGCCGCGTGGTTTCGGGCATTACGTCCACCGGAAGCACCCGGACATCGATCCCGTGGACTTCAGCAAAGTGCTTGCACAGACCGCGATACACGTCAGTCGAATCGAGATCGGCATCGATCCAGAGACTCTCCGCGCTTGTCTCGATTTCCGGGAAGTGATTCGATTCCGACTGAAGGAACTCGCGTACCTCCTCGACAGGAAACGCCTGCCCTCCGAGGCCCTGTGGCACGTCTCTGCTCGCAACCTGTTCCGCGAGAGCCTGCGAGTCCTCGCGCAACTCGCGATAAAACTTGTACAGCGTGAGCACGGCTTCTGCCGCGGTAGGACCTGCTTCTGCAAAGGCGCGAATGTCCGATTCTCGTGCCTTTCGATTCCCGAACATCGGATCGGCAAAAACTTCACGCAGACCTGTATAGAGCCGCGCGTTGTCGTCCTCCGCAAATTCCTTCAGGTCGATGTCGAACGCCTGCCCGAGCCGAAACAGGAGTTGTACTGTGACCGGACGCTGATTGTGCTCAATGAGATTGAGGTAGCTTGACGATATCTCTATCTGTTCGGCCATCTCGCTTTGCTTGAGTCCAAGCTCCTCGCGGAATCGGCGAATCTTGTGACCCAGCATGACTTTTCGTTCGACCGAGCGATCCAGAACCGGCATTCGGCATCTCCATATTTTTACATTCTTTACTATTTGACAAAAAACAAATTTGCAAAGTTATCATAATTTCTTTTTTACATTCATTATACTATGGACAGATTCCTGATTTTGTCAATTATGTCTTCAATAGAAAAAACGAAGCAATGTGTCCCAAACGGAGGTGAAGACAATGCAAGATGAGTTGGAGCAATATTCCAAGGCCACGACAGGCCGATTTGCCGGCATACGCCGGGACTATGCGATTGAAGACGTGAAGCGCCTCTGCGGAAGTGTACAGATCGAGAACACGCTGGCACGCCGCGGTGCCGAGCGGTTATGGGAAATGCTCCAGGGCGAGGAGCCAGTTCGGTCTCTTGGCGCAGTTACTGGGAACCAAGCCATGCAAATGGTGCGCGCCGGCCTGAAGTCGATCTATCTCTCCGGCTGGCAGGTCGCCGCTGACTCCAACAAGGCCGGTGCCATGTACCCCGACCAGAGTCTTTACCCTAGCGACAGCGGCCCCGAGCTTGTCCGACGCATCAACAACGCCCTTCGCCGAGCCGACCAAATCCAGCAACTTGACGGTGATGGTGACATAGATTGGTTTGCCCCGGTCGTCGCCGATGCGGAAGCTGGGTTTGGCGGCGCGTTGAATACATTCGAAATCACCAAGGCATTCATCGAGGCTGGTGCCGCAGGCGTGCACATCGAAGATCAGCTGGCATCCGAGAAAAAGTGCGGACACATGGGCGGAAAAGTCCTGATTCCCGTGCAGCAACACATCCGGAATCTCCTGGCGGCCCGTCTTGCGGCCGACGTGATGGGCGTGCCCACGGTTATTGTCGCCCGCACCGACGCCGAGAGCGCCAAGCTGATTACCAGCGATATAGACGACAGGGATCGCGAATTCCTAACCGGAGAGCGCACCGCCGAGGGATTCTATCGCCTTAAGGACGGATTCAGCTTCGAGCGATGCGTCGCAAGGGGCTTGGCTTATGCGGAATATGCCGACCTCATATGGATGGAGACCTCAACTCCAAATCTCGAGCAGGCACGCCGCTTTTCAGAGGCGATTCGCACGGAGTTTCCCGAAAAAATGCTTGCATACAACTGTTCGCCATCCTTCAACTGGTCTGCGCACCTTAACGTCGCGACCATGCAGAAGTTCCAGAGTGAACTCGGAGCCATGGGGTACAAGTATCAATTTGTCACCCTAGCGGGCTTTCATTCCCTCAACCACAGCATGTTCGAGTTGGCCCGTGGATACCGCGACCGAGGAATGGCCGGATATTCCGAACTGCAAAGCGCCGAATTTGTGGCAGAGGCGAATGGCTACACGGCAACGCGCCATCAGCACGAGGTGGGAACTGGATATTTCGATGCGGTAGCTCAAGCCATTGGAGGCGGCATGTCGTCCACAACCGCACTAGCGGAGTCAACCGAAGCTTCCCAGTTCCACACATTGGCCGTTGCGGCCGAGTGATCGACATTGGAAATAGGAGAACGAAAACATGGACACGCGATTTTGGGTAGTTGGTGGTGAGTACACGGACATGAGCTTCAACCAACTGGTCCACGGCAGCGAAAGCGTGCTGGGCCCATTTATGGACCGCGATTCGGCGGTCAGCGCATGGAAGCGAGCGGCCGAGGAGACACGCGGCAAATGCCGAGTTCGATTCACGGTTGCTCAGGAACCTGTGAGGCGGTCCACCTAAGAGAATTACTTCTATCCGGGTCTGCGGAAACCGCAGACCCGGCGGGCGGGATCAATCTATTCTCGGCTTGCGCTTCTAGTGCCCAAACTCGGATTGAAAATGCAAATCGCTTTCGGCAGATTAAGCATGCTGGCACGTTCAAGTACGATTCTTCTTGAACTTATTACGAGGAATTCAATCCCTTGTGGATAGTCGTTAGCAATTTCCTGCGTCGGTTCAGAATCTATCTTTATAGCTCAATTCGTGAATCGTAGGCTTGGCTTGGCGATGGCCGCTTCGAGCAGGTCATCCTAAGATTCACGGGCTGTACCTTATAGAAACCGCTGACGAGGTTGTGAAAACCGCCTCATTTTTGCTGAGCATGCGGATTCGGTGTATCATGACCAATCTACGGCCCGCTTTTAAATGCAACTCTGCTTAATGTTTCAGTCGGAAGACGAGGAATATCAGATTCTTTAAAGCCCCGAAAAAACGCCGAGCAGTATAACAACAACGATGACAGTTATGCTAACGAGTGGAGAAATTGCAAGAATAACAAATAGATTGGTTTTTGGACCGTCAGTATCCAGAAAATGGTATAGCAAAAAACATTCCAAGATCGCAAGTGCAACAACAATAATACCGGCAACAACAACGGTCAACCACCGAAGCGTTATGGTTTTCTTTACAACTCGTATAGCGTGATCTGGACTGTTGCGGTCCAAAGCTTGCAATTCTGCAACCTGTTGGGTGTCGGGACCCTATGGAAATTTATCCATGGCGCGCCCTGATCAACTTGTCTTGATAGTGTGTGGATATCAAGCTGTCCGGAATAGGCTGGAATTTCAGCCCTCGTTGATACACTTGGTGCCATGGTCCATTCTTGATGTGCGTCAAACCTGACAATTGCGTGGCGAACAGGTCTTTGTACAGAAGGTATACATGTTCAAGAAGCGATTCGATTTCATCTTCCAACGTGCGCTCAAACATGTGCCAAGGTTGAATGTCATAAACACCGGTTGGCCGAAAGGCATGATACACTGCAGGGATAACGGGACCACAATCCCATGCTTCAATGCGGTCGTGGATTAAAGGTCGGTCAAGCACGGCGAGGCACCATCCATGTGCCATGTAGACTAGCTTCAACACCTGCATAATGTCCATTTTTCGACCGTGCATATGTGCATGGCGAATGAACCAATTCGCTATTTGGCGACTGTCGTATGGAAATGGACCCAAGGACATTTTCTGTTTTTTCGAAGGCTCAATTCGTGAATTGCAGGTTTGACTTAACGCTGACTGCTACGAGACAGACTCTTGGCGATGGGTGCTTGCCGAGTGCGATGAGATGGAACCGCCCTAAGCAGCTGTCGAGACATTTGGCTTCGATGCAGCGGAAGTACCGCAGGAAGCCCCTGATCTAGCTGTGGCGTCCAGCGCAACGCCGTGCTCGGCGCAATCCGCAACGCGCTTTGGCCTCCCAGTGTTGCGCCGCCGTCAGTTCATCGGCATTCGAAAACCAGTCTCGAAACCGCATCCGATCCATCCGCCTGTCCCCCCATGTCCAATTCAAATCGGGAACCAGTCCAACAGCAGGCCCACGAATCGCAAATTGAGCCTTCTATAGAGATGAATTCATATTAAATACCTATAAGAAATCTATCCCGGTTTTCAAGATTGCAGCAAAATCTGGCTCCAAATTTATTTTCCCCAGCACAGACGGCTGGATAAGTTTTACCGCCGCCCCATGAACCGGGCCCGGGGACGTCCCCGGGCCACCCGAAACATGATCCCGGACTGGATCCCCACCTCGGCCGGACAGGCGCGGTTGGCGGCACTGAACAGCCCCTTCAGCACGACATGTCCATGGCAGAGAGGCGCATTTCGCAACAGTCTTGATTTGGGGTTTTTTGGTTTTGGCTGCGGGAGTTGCCCTTCCCGGCTGCGTCAGTCGGTTTCCTGCGATCCGAAAGCCTCCGCGACACGTTCCTCTCCAGTTCCCGGTAGCGAACCTTGTCGCAGCTGAACGCCCGCGACCTAGCCTTCGCCATCTCCACCAGAGCCGCCGCGATGCCCGGCGTCAGCCCGGACCCGCTCCTCCTCGTCATGTAGAAGCCGCCCCGAAGGCGTCAGGTCGCGACGTTCCCGGCCGTTCCCTCCAGATGGTGCGCCAGCCCCCGGGGGTCGATGCCGATGTGCAGCTTCATCCCGAAATGCCACCGGTTCCCCTTCCTGGTCTGGTGCATCTCCGGATCACGGGCGTTGCTCCCGTTCCCGGTCGACGACGGCGCCGAGACGATAGTGGCGTCAACGATGCTGCCCTTCTTCAGCAAGCCCCCCCCCCCCCCGCTCGGCCAGGTGATCCCCGATCTCCCGAACGGCAGCTGCGCCAGTCCGCGGCGCTCCAGCCGGTGGCGGGAGTCGGGATCGTCGTCTCGTCCGGAACCTTCTCAAGCACCGCTCCGGCAAGGCGCCGGACGCTCTCCGCCTCGCAAGCCGGTTCTCCATCTCCGGGTCGCTCAGATTGCAGAACGGCTGGACGCAGTGCACGCGCAGCATCACCGACAGCGGATGCGGCTGTCGCCCCTTGCTGCCGCCCTTCGGATGCGTCGGCGCAATGCGGGCCTCCAAGTGCGCCCAGGGGTTAGGTCGTCCATCCGCTCCGGAAAGATCTCGCGGCGCTTCTTGCGATCGCATTCAAGGCCTGCAAAGGTCAATTGCCTAAGGCACCGCATGTCGCGATTCCCCGAAAAGGCGTGACGCAAGACAGCAGGCACGCCCAAAATCGGGCAATATTCAGAGGTTCCCTAGGTGAACTCGCATCGTCGCGAGGGTGTCCCGGCCGCCTTTCAGCGCCAGAGCGCAATCGCCGTCTCGACCGTCGATCACAGCGAACAGGTCAGAGAACGCGTCACGGCTCGGGGGTCCTGTACTTGAGCTCGTGAGACGGGGTGGAAACAACTCCTTGTTCTCCCCGCCTCTTGCACCACCGGCGTGAAAGGGAAAGCCGGAATCTTCCAAAAACTACTGCCCTACCCAATTCATGAGCACATGAGCCGTCGCTCGATCAACGCGATGGTGTCCTGAATTCCGTACAACGCGATGAATCCTCCAAACCGTGGCCCCTGGCTTGCCCCGAAAACCACCTCGTAGATACAACGAAACCAGTCCCTCAAGGGGTCGAATCCACGCTCTTTCCCCACCGCGTAGACTAATTTCTGCAATTCCTCTCCTTCTGCAGGGCCGTTCCATTCCTTCAGTCTCGTACACAGGTAATGCAATGCCTCGGCCTCCTTCTTTGTGGGGTGCCTAAGCTTTCTGTCTGGAGCGATTCGGTCCCTGTAATAGCGAACGGCGCACTCCGCCGCGGAAGCGAGATCAGGATGCGTTTCAGGTGACACGCCCGGTTCATATCTTTGAATGAAGCGCCACAGCACGTCGGTATTGGCTGACGAAGATACAGACACCAGATTCAGCAACATGGAGTACGAAAACGACATGCTCGAAGTGGGAGGGTTTCCCTGGTGGATATGCCATACTGGATTGTTGAGTTGCGTGGCGCGACCCTGCTTCGGATAGGCGCGAAGTTGCTGATGATACTCGTCTACAGTCTTGGGAATGATGTCGAAAAACAGTCGCTTGGCCGTTTGCGGCTTTTGGTACATGAACAGGCTCAGGCTTTCTGGCGTCGCGTAATCCAGCCACTCTTCCATGGAAATGCCCGATGTCCCCGAGGATTTCGATATCTTCCGTCCCTGCTCGTCGAGAAACAGCTCGAAGTTCAGCCCAACGGGAGGTGGCTTTCCGAGCAGCCGGCAGATCTTGCACCCGATCTCCGCCGACGGGATCAAGTCCTTGCCATACATCTCGTAGTCGACCTCGAGTGCTGCCCAGCGCATAGCCCAATCCGGTTTCCACTGCATTTTGACATTGCCGCCCGTCACCGGAATCTCGATGCGTTCTCCGTCCGGTTCCTCGTAAACGATCGTCCCCTTCCTCAGGTTGCGCTCTAGCGTGGGAACCTGCAGTACATGTCCGGTCTTGGGACTTATGGGCAGAAACGGCGAGTAGGACTCCCTCCGACCCTCGACGACAGCGCCTAAAGTGGGAAGCATGATCGCCATCAAGTCATCAAAGCGCTCAAGAGCCAACAAAAGAGCCTCATCAAACCTCCCGCTTCTGTAGTATTCGGTGGACGAAGCGAATTCGTAATCGAATCCAAACCTGTCGAGAAAGTCTTGGAGCCTGGCGTTGTTATGGTGGGCGAAGCTCTCATGCGTTCCGAACGGGTCCCGGACACGCGTTAGCGGCAAGTTCAAGTCTTCCTGCAAGAAGTGCCGGTTGGGGACATTTTTTGGCACCTTCCGCAGGCCATCCAAGTCGTCCGAGAAGCAGATCAGCTTGGTTGGAAAGTCGGAAATGCACTGGAACGCATGGCGAACCATCAGTGTGCGCGCAACCTCGCCAAAGGTGCCGAGATGCGGAAGACCCGAGGGACCGTACCCGGTTTCGAAGAGCACATGCCCCTTTTCGGGGGGATCTTTCTCGAATTTCTTCACTAGTTTCCTTGCCTGCTGGAATGGCCATGCCTTCGATTCCAATGCAACCTGCCTAAGGCTGGACATGAAGATGCCTTTCGAAATTCAAGAGCAAGAGGTTGAGACTTCTAGTTTTGTCGTGATTCTGCGTCAAACAGTTCGGCACCTCTACAGTTGATTCAATGTTGCCGCAATTTACCCTTGATGCGCACCGCATAGTTTTTCGCCCGCTTTCGCGGGCAACGTCGGCTCCCGCCGTTGCGCAATTCCGTCGATGACAAGCTGTGCATCGGTATGTCCACCACACACCAGACCGGTGGATCAAAATGTATCAGGATTCTGGAAGCCTCCTGCTTGAGCTGACAAGCGCCGTAGGTTCTTGCGGCAACTGATGCCCTCGCCGACATCTGATGCCCTCTACGGGCAAGAACTCCGATAGCCACACGTTCAAATATCTCATGCCAGCGATTCCATTCGTGAATACCTGCAAGACTGTCTGCACCCATCAGCCAAACGAAGTTTGTTCTTGGAAACAGTTTCTGCAACACGCAAATCGTGTCTGCGGTGAAGGTGGTTTCCAGTCGTGATTCAATGTCCGAAATCCTCACGCGCGGATGCGAGATCAAGCTCCGTGCTGCATCGCATCGCACTGTCAATGGCGCAGATGGATTTTGCTTCAGGGGATTACCGGGCGAGACGAGCCACCACACCTGATCCAGCGCGAACCGCTTCAGGGCCCAGTCGGTAATGTGCAGGTGCCCCGCATGCGGTGGGTCAAAGGATCCTCCCAGCAAGCCGACGTTGAGGCCAGTCAAGCTAGACTCCCGTATCCTGCACAGGCTCAAACTCATTCGACAGTATCCCGAACTAAACCGGAAAACGGTTCAACAGCCTGATCAGGAAGCTCAAGCGCTGACCTCCATTCTCGCTTGTCTTGCACAATTTGCATGAACTCGTGCCGACATTGCGACCAGAGACATCCCGCAACGTAGATTCTCCTACCAGTTTCACTAGCGGTTGTCGCCCTCGGTTCCATTCATTAGGAAGCGAATTTAGAAACAGGTTGGTGGAGAATCGTGATGGCGGCAAACGAGTTCGTTTTTCACATGGATGGCGTCTCAAAGACATATCCTGGCGGGAAAAAGTGCTTTGAGAACATCCGCCTGTCGTTTCTGCCGGGGGTCAAGATCGGCGTGGTGGGCGTAAATGGATCTGGGAAAACGACGCTCTTGCGGATCATGGCCGGGCTCGACGCGGAATTTTCGGGAGAGGCTTGGGCTTCCAAGGGCGTCAATGTGGGTTATCTTTCGCAAGAGCCGAAGCTTGATTCAAGTCTGGACGTACGTGGAAACGTCATGCTTGGCCTGTCGAAGCAGAAGGCACTTGTCGATAGGTTCAACGAGCTTGCAATGGAGTATTCCGAGGAAATAGCCGATGAGTTGGCAACACTGCAAGACAAGATAGATGCAAATAATCTCTGGGATCTGGACTCAAGAATCGATCAGGCGATGGAGGCCGTGCGCTGCCCGCCGGACGATGCCGCGGTTGAAGCGCTTTCAGGCGGAGAGCGACGACGTGTCGCCCTTTGCAGGCTTCTGCTCGAAACTCCCGAAATGCTTCTGCTTGACGAGCCAACGAACCACCTTGATGCCGAAACGGTTGCCTGGTTGCAACAGCACCTAATCGACTATCGGGGAACATGCCTGATCGTAACTCACGACCGGTATTTTCTGGATGAAATCACGGGTTGGATACTTGAGCTTGACCGCGGCAAAGGCATTCCCTACCGCGGCAACTATTCAAGCTGGCTGGAGCAGAAGGCAAAGCGGCTCACTCACGAAGCCCGTGAGGAGAAGGCGCGACAAAAAACGCTAGATCGAGAGTTGACGTGGATTCGCTCCGGTATCCAGGCACGACAGGCCAAGCAGAAGGCTCGAATCAACGCGTATAATGAGCTGTCGAGCCAGTCCGTCCGCGAACGGGTCGGGCGAGCGCAGATTGTCGTCCCGAATGGACCGAGGCTCGGCTCGTCCGTGCTTCAAGTCTCCAGCATGAACAAGGCCATGGGCGAAAAACTCTTGATTGAGAACTTGACGTTCACGCTTCCTGCAGGCGGAATTGCGGGAGTCATCGGACCGAACGGTGCCGGGAAAACAACGCTGTTCCGATTGATCGTCGGGGAAGTGGCCCCGGATGCGGGCGAGATCTCAGTCGGAGAAACGGTTCGGCTTTCATATGTTGATCAGAACCGCGACAACCTAGATCCAGCCAACACCGTTTGGGAGGAAATCTCCGGTGGACACGATTCAATCGATCTCGGAGGCGCGGAAGTGAACTCAAGGGCATACTGCTCCTCGTTCAACTTCAGGGGCGGCGATCAGCAGAAGAAAACGAGTCTCCTATCGGGCGGAGAGCGCAACCGAGTGCATTTGGCCAAGCTGCTCCGGTCAGGTGGCAATGTCCTCCTGCTCGATGAACCAACCAACGATCTCGACGTGGAGACGCTTCGTGCATTGGAATCCGCGTTGGAGGAGTTTTCCGGCAGCGCCATGATCATTTCGCATGACAGGTTCTTTCTGGACCGGCTGTGCACGCATATCCTCGCGTTTGAGGGAGATGCTCACGTTGAATGGTTCGAGGGCAACTTCGAAGCCTATCTCGAGGACAAGGTTCGACGCTTGGGACCCGATTCCATTGAGCCGAAGCGATTGAAATACAAGAAATTCGTCCGATAGAACTCGTTCAAGATTGATGAAATCTAGTTTTGTGCCTGAAGCAAACTATTCCTGTTTGTGCTTTCGCGGCGCATAATGAACCCGGTGGCCGGTCGAAAGGAGTAATCACAACCCAGCTTGCTGGAATCTCAGGTAATCGCGTGGCGATATCGTTCGCCCTCGCGGCCGAGGACTGATGTCGTTCTGAAGACACCGTTGCCGAACGACATCGCAGCGTCCGCCCCAAGCGCGACCGCACCAGGCCGAGGACTGCCGCCAGGCGCTGCCAGTCGATCAGGGTGCCGACCTTTCCCAAGGCGCTGTCTTGACCCACACGCTCGGCCGCCACCGTCATGAAGAAATCCATTGGTCTCTCCCTCAATCGAACGTCATGACAGGCGCTTGCAACCCTTCAGCGTGACATGTCAATGACCGGAGAGACGCATTTCGCAACAGTCTTAAACTGCCGATATTGACACTGTTGCGAGAAAGAAAAAATCCTTTTCGTAGGGTACGAGAGAGTCGTCTCTCGCATTCAACCTTACCATCGAACCGCAAACGCGATAGCGTTCCACATACGAATATTTCCGCGATACCATGGACTCGTTGCTTCACCGAGAGGTAGATTGTAAGTCTTTCGGGATCGGGCGCTAATTCCGGGAAAACTGCCGGAACCAGCCTCGGATTTGCAGGAAACGAAAGGGGACCGATGACGAAAATCGGCGTTCTACTTTGTGGTCACGGGTCGCGTGCATCCAGTGCCGTGTCGGAGTTCGTCTCGATGGCGATGAAAATCCGGAGTGTCCTGCCCAACTGGGCAGTGGACCACGGTTTCCTTGAGTTCGCCAATCCTGTGTTGCGGGACAGTCTTGACTCATTGAGAGAGCGAGGCTGCGACAGGATTCTTGCCGTTCCCGGCATGCTTTTCGCAGCAATGCATGCAAAGAACGATATTCCTTCAATACTGAACACCTACGCATCCAAACACTCCATCAGGATAGATTACGGTCGGGAACTGGGCGTGGACCCCAAAATGCTCGCGGCGGCCAGCGACAGGATTTTTGAGGCCCTGGCCTCTGCGGACTCCGAACTTGAACCCGTTCCGAAGAATGAAACCTGCCTTGTGGTCATCGGACGAGGTGCTTCGGACCCCGATGCCAACGGCAACGTCTCCAAGGTTGCACGGATGCTGTGGGAGGGAATGGGTTTCGGTTGGTGTGAAATCGGCTTCTCCGGCGTGACGTTCCCACTGGTCGCACCGTGCCTTGAGCATGTGGCCAAGCTCGGATATCGCCGTGTCGTCGTCTTTCCGTACTTTTTGTTCAGCGGCATTCTCATTGATCGAATCTACGGCTTCACCGATCAGATGGCGGCGCGGTTTCCCGGCATTCAGTTCATCAAGGCGGGTTACCTCAACGACCATCCAAAGGTGATTGAGACACTGGCGGAAAGGGCGACTGAAATTCTCGAAGGGCGCACCGAAATGAACTGCGCAATGTGCAAGTACCGCACGCAAGTCATCGGGTTTGAATCAGAGATGGGAGCACCACAGGAGAGCCATCACCATCATGTGGAAGGTCAGGGTGCATCGGCTCCGGGGTCAAACGTCGAGGACTGCGAATTGTGCGACTGGTTTTGCACCGGTGCCTGCCGACTCTCTACCCGCCCACATCATCATCATGAATCCTCGTCGCACGGCGACCACGGGCACCACCATCATCCGCCCTACCCTCACGCTGACCACCCGCACGGGCCGGAGAGCGTCCGACGATACTCCTCCCGCTGAACGTGCAGTACGAGCACAACCCCGAACGCATCTACACGCGTAGTTTCGACATCGTGAAATCGGAGGCACGGCTGCAAGGACTGCCTGAGGAGATTGCAAATGTCGCCATCAGGACAATGCACGCCTGCGGAATGACTGATCTTGCTGAACATCTGGCTTTTTCCGCTGGATGCGTGGAAAGCGGGCGACAGGCACTTGAGGCTGGCGCACCTGTCTTGTGCGACAGCGTCATGACTGCCACCGGCGTCATAAAAGATGGTCTTCCAGCTGGAAACGCCGTCCTCTCCACCATAAATGATCCCGAAGTCGTGGAACGCGCTCGCCGATTGGCCAATACGCGATCAGCGGCAGCGGTTGATCTATGGGTCCCGAAGCTCGACGGTGCGGTTATCGCCATCGGCAACGCGCCGACGGCACTCTTCCGATTGCTTGAGCTTCTAGATGAAGGTGTCGGCCGCCCCGCACTGATCTTGGGTTTTCCTGTAGGATTTGTGGGCGCTGCGGAGAGCAAGCGCGAATTGGCCACTAATCCGCGGGGAGTTCCTTTCTTGACACTCTTGGGACGACGCGGTGGGTCCGCGATGGCGGCAGCAGCCGTCAACGCGCTATGCTACGGCACTAGTAGCGCACGCTCTGGTCGAGATGCACAGGCCGGAAAGAACCCGAAGGGCAGAAGATAAGTGGCGGTTTGGCTGAACATCATCGGAATCGGCGAAGACGGCATGGAAGGGCTGGCACCACCTGCTATCAAGGCTCTTCAGAATGCGGACGTGATCATTGGCGGTGACCGGCACCACGGACTCGCACCCGAGTTCGGGAAGAAAAGGATCAGGTGGCCGGAACCATTCTGGAAAGTGGTGGGGACGATTGGTGAGCACAAAGGACAGCAGGTCGTGCTCTTGGTCACCGGCGACCCTCTCTGGTATTCAGCTGGCTCATCGATTGCGAATTCTTGGCCAAAAGAGGAGATACGCTTCCATCCTCAGATTTCTGCGTTCCAACTCGCCTGCATCCGCATGCACTGGCCGGTGGCATCGGTCGAAAAGGTCACTGTTCATGGCCGGCCCGTTGAGCAGATCATCCCTTGGTTTTTACCAAGAGCTAGGATTGCCGTGCTCACTGCGGGAAGTGAAGCACCCGGCCAAATTGCACGACTGCTGACTGAAAACGGCTTTGGACCTAGCAGGATGACTGTCTTGGGTGCACTCGGTGGACCACATGAGACAATGAACGAAAACAGCGCCGAGCGCTGGGCGAAAAACGACCCGACTGCTGAAATTCCTAAATTCCATGTGCTCTGCATCGAATGCATTCCGGCAAGCGGTGCGAACCTGCTTCGAAAAAGCCCGGGGCTTCCAGATGCCGTGTTCGAATCCGACGGAAACATCACCAAATGCGAACTGCGCGCATTGACGATTGCAGCGCTTGCACCTAGCCGAGGTGCCCTGCTTTGGGACATCGGGTCGGGAAACGGGTCTGTCGCGATCGAGTGGATGCGGTTGGCATCCGATGCCGCGGCGGTCGGGATCGAACCGAATGCTTCTCGAAGGGAAACGGCGCTCCGAAATGCCAAGAAACTTGGCGCACCCAAGCTTCAGCTGATTGACGGCCAAGCGCCCGAAGCAATGGAAGATCTTCCCGACCCCGATGCGGTGTTCATCGGAGGTGGCTTGGGCGAAGCGGTGATCATTGCAGCACTTGGAAGGCTCAAGCCATTCGGAAGGCTGGTTGCAAACGGAGTAACTCTCGAAAGTGAGAAACTTCTCATCGAATCGCATTCCAGGTTTGGTGGAGAGCTTGTGCGAATAGCGATTTCCCGCGCAGGGCCGATCGGTGAAAAGCGAGGATGGCGTCCACTAAGGCCGGTCACCCAGTGGCGGTACAATAAATGAATGGAAAGCTGATAGGGGTGGGGCTTGGACCTGGAGACCCCGAATTAATCACGATAAAGGCCGACAGGATCATTCGAGAGGCTGAGGTGATCGCCTATCCGGAACCGGATAACGGAGAAAGCTTCGCGCGCTCAGTTGCGGCAGCCAGCTTTGCCGACGACGTAATTGAGATCCCGATCACGATTCCAATGAAGGAGGACAGGTTTCCGGCACAGGAGGTCTACGAAGCTGCAGCGAAAGAGATCGAAACCCACCTGACAACTGGAATTGACGTTGTCGTCCTCTGCCAAGGCGATCCTTTTTTCTACGGTTCGTTCATGTATTTATTCGAGCGCGTTTCCAAACGCTTTCCGGTGGAAATCATTCCGGGCGTCACGTCGATGACGGCATGCGCCGCCGTCGCGAAAACCCCGTTGTGCGCTCGAATGGAATCTCTGTCCGTGTTGCCGTCCCCCATGGATGAAACACGGCTAGCACGTATGCTGTCGGTAGCGGGCGCAGCGGCTTTCGTGAAGGTTGGCAGACATCTGGCCAAGGTAAGAAGAGTCATCGATCGGTTTGGACTGACCGACCGCTCGATCTTTGTCGCATACGCATCGCTACCGCAACAGATCGTGCTCCCTCTCTCGGAGGCACCGTCCGAAGCGCCGTATTTCTCGATTGTTCTTGTCCAGGGCGAGGACCCGTATGCCAACCCCTAAGCCCGCCGTCGTTTATCTGGGCGAGTCCGGACGGGAGACCGCTCAAAGAATTTCCGGCGCGATCGACGGTTTTCTGGTCGGTCCGGATGCAGGCAAAAGCCATGAATTCAAGGCAGGAAACCAGTTGCGGAGCCTGTTTCTCGGCGGCCATCCCATCGTCGGCGTGTGCGCCGCGGGAATTCTCGTTCGCTCCCTGGCACCCGTCCTCGACAACAAGCACCTAGACCCGCCTGTGCTCTGCGCCGCCGAGGACGCAAGTTCGATAGTCCCGTTGCTGGGAGGCCATCATGGAGCCAACCAGATGGCACACGTCATTGCCGGCAAGCTGAACATGCATGCCTTCATTACGACCGCCGGTGAATTGTCGCACGGACTGGCTCTCGACAGCCCTCCGGATGGCTGGAGAATCGAATCGCCTGAATTGGCAAAAGACACGATGGCCGCTGTTCTTTCCGGAAAGCCAATCACGGTAAGCGGCTGTGCTAGCTGGCTTGAAGGGCTCCGCAATCTTCCCAACGTGGATTGGGAAGACTGCCATGACCGAAATTCTCCTGTTGTTGTCCAGGCGGAAGGCACAGTGCCGCTTGTCTACCGCCGTCAGAAATGCATCGTGGGCGTCGGCTGCTCACGCAGTTGCCCGCCGGACGAGTTGATCGCGCTCACGCACATGGCCTTGGCCGATTCTGGACATTCGCCGCACGAGGTCGCTGCGGTTTGCTCGGTCGACCTGAAATCGGACGAGGCGGCCGTGCATTCCTTGGCCGAGAATCTCGGCGTTCCGGCAAGATTTTTTTCGCCTGAGCGCCTTGAGGAAGAGACCCCCAAGCTATCGAATCCTTCAGAAAGCGTGTTCAGGGAAGTCGGATGCCATGGTGTAAGCGAGGGCGCCGCTCTCGCCGCTGCCGGATCTGACGGATGCCTGGTCGCATCAAAACGAAAATCTGCAAACGCCACTTGCGCACTCGCCCACATCGGAAGCGCACAGGGAAGCGAAGGGATGCAGAGAGGACATCTTGCGATTGTCGGAATTGGTCCGGGTAGCTTGGAGCAACGTACGCCCGAGGCTTCAAGGATGATTGCGCAGGCGGACGAGCTTGTTGGCTACGGGCGTTACCTTGACCTCGTTGGGGCCGCCGCCTCGCACAAGCGCAAAAAGCTATTTGAACTCGGTCAGGAAGAACTGCGTTGCCGATACGCACTTGAACGGGCTGGAGAAGGTTCCAGAATTGCGTTGATCAGTTCCGGGGATTCTGGAATCTACGCGATGGCGTCGCTTGTCATGGAACTTGTGTCGCGCCAGCGGGATGCAGGCGGTGTCTCGGACGCTGCACGGAGAGTCGAGATAGAGTGCATCCCGGGAATTTCGGCGATGCAGGCGGCCTCGGCACGAGCGGGTGCTCTCCTTGGGCACGATTTCTGCGCGATATCGCTTTCGGACCTTTTGACATCCGAAGATGACATTGTCAGGCGTGTGAAGGCGGCGGCTGACGGGGATTTTGTTGTAGCTCTCTACAATCCAGTCTCAAAACGGCGAACGGCACTGCTTTCGAAGGTTAAAACCATTCTTTTGGAGAGGCGTCCTTCCGGCACCCCAGTTCTCCTCGCACGGAATCTTGGGCGGGATGACGAACGGATTGTCAGCCGCATGCTTTCCGGCTTGGAAACTTCCGAGATCGACATGATGACGGTTGTGCTGGTTGGAAGCAGCAGATCCAAGGCATTTCGATGCGGCGACATCCGCGCTGGCGCAGAGGGATGGCGGATGTTCACACCGCGCGGCTATTCAGGGAAACCCACGTCAAGGCTGCCGCAATGACTGTCTATTTCATAGGTGCCGGTCCAGGTGACCCTGATCTCATCACCGTGAAAGGGCAGCGATTGATCCAAAGCTGTCCGGTTTGTCTATATGCTGGCTCCCTAGTGCCAAAGCCGGTCATCGACTGCACGCCTCAGGATGCAAGGGTACACGACACGGCCCCGCTCCACCTCGACGAAATCATCGAACTGATCGAGCAAGCACATGGAGAGGGCAAGGACGTGGCGCGGGTACACTCAGGTGACCCCTCTCTTTACGGAGCGATAGCCGAGCAAGTTCGGCGCCTTCAAGCTGAAGAAATTCCGTATGAAGTGATACCAGGAGTCCCGGCGTTCGCGGCTGCGGCTGCGGCCATTGGCCAAGAACTGACGATTCCCGAGGTTTCGCAGACCGTAATCCTGACCCGCACGGCAATGAAGTCCTCGTCCATGCCAAGCGGCGAGGGTCTAGATGCGCTGGGCGCGACTGGCGCATTGCTTGCCATTCACCTGTCGGTCCGGAATTCGCTGGAGATCCAGAGGAAGTTGATCCCCCATTATGGTGGCGAGTGCCCCGCGATCATTGCCTATCGCGTCGGATGGCCGGATCAGGCGATAATTCGCACCACGCTCGCGGACTTGAGAGACGAGATACGTGCGGCGAAACTTACTCGCACGGCACTGATCCTTGTCGGAAAGGCCCTTGCCGAGACAAATTTCCGAGACAGCGCACTCTACGACCCCGCTCATCCGCACATACTGCGCCCTATTGCGGTAAAACGCAGGCGGCGTCACTCGGGAGCGGTGCAAATCAGGTGACCAAACGAACCACTGACATTTCCCACAACATGGCCCATGTCGGGGAGCGTCCTTCCATCCGCATCCTTCGCCGAAAACAGCGGATTGCCGCCACCGTTTCCGGTCACACTGGCATAGTGAAACTCATGTCCCGCGAACCGTCCAGAGAACGGTGCGGACGGCTGGGCCTTGAGCATTCTGTAACCCAGATTCAGCTTGGGTTCGATGAACGAGGTCGAGTGATGCAGCAGCCCTAGCATTTCATGTCGGAAACCATCGAAGTCCTGCAGTTCCTTGCCGAGCACCATGTAGCCGCCACATTCTCCGTAAATCGCTGCGCCGCGAGCAGCCGCATCGATCATTCCATTGCGGAACTCAGCACAGTTCGCGAGTTTCCGCGCGTGCAGTTCTGGGTATCCACCTGGTAAAAACACGGCATCTGCGTCATCTTTCGGAGGCTGGTCGTCCATCGGCGAAAAGAATGATATCTCCACTCCAGCACCTCTCCAATCAGCGAGCAGGTGCTCGTATGTGAACGCAAACGCGTTATCGTGCGCGACGGAGATTCGCTGTCCCAGGGGAGGCACGCCGGTCTTGCAAGTTCCACCCCTGAATACGTGCATCGTGCCAGCGGCCTCGACGAGTCCATCCAAGTCGACATGCGCCTTGATGCAATCCGCAGCGCCGTCGAGATATCTGGACAAATCAGGATGTTCGCCAGCCATCACCAGACCAAGGTGGCGCTCTGGCAAATCAAGCATCCTGCCCTTCGGAATGGTTCCAAACACGCGCAATCCTGCACCCTCAAGGGCGGTCCTGACCGTCCGGCCATGCTTCTCGGAGCCGATCATGTTGGCGATCACGCCAGCCAGCGGCATCTCGGGCAACACAGCCTTGAGCCCAAGTGGCGCGAGGACGGAGGAATGGGCCTGCCGGCTTGCATCGATGACCATGACAATCGGAAGCTCCAAGACTTTTGACAGGTCTGCCACGCTGCCAGTTCCCGAAGTGCCTGCCCCGTCCAAGACCCCCATTGCACCTTCCACGACCAGCAATTCCGGCGTCGCCGCCGCTGCTGCGGCACTCGCTGCAAGTGCTTTCAAGAGATCTCGCTGCATTGCCCATGCATCAAGATTGACCGACGGGATGCCGGCAGCCACCTGATGAAAGCGAGTGTCAATGTAATCAGGCCCGCTTTTCGCGGCTCGCACTGCATGCCCTTGTCTCTTCAGGGCGCGAATCAACCCCAGCGTTACCGCCGTCTTGCCGCAGCGGGATGACGGGGACGACACAATCAGGCCGCGAGATTCACCTGTCATTCAACCGCATCTTCCTCGGAAAGCCTCGATTCCGTCCCACTCGGATTTGGCGCGCGTTCACCAGTTTCTAGAGACCGCTTCCATGTCAGCGCCGTACATGCCCGGGTTTTCGCCCCAAAACCGTTCCGCCCAAAGCAATGTTTCGCGCAGCAGCACGTTTTCGCCAATGCAGACTATAGCCGGCGCCGATATCTCGCCGCGAACCATGTCTTCGCAGACCCTTCCGAGCGTCGAAACCAAGGTCTGTTGGTGCGGCAGCGTCGCATTGCTGATGATGGCAACTGGTTCATGCTCGGAACGGCCGTTTTCCATCAGGCAGTCCACAATCTTGAAGAGATGCTTTACCGCCATATAAATCACCAGCGCGTCGGAGCCTGCGGCAATGGCCTTCCAGTCGACCTCAGTTGGGGCCAATCCGAATTTGTCGTGCCCGGTCAGGAACGTGATTGATTGATTGGTATCCCTATGAGTGGCCGGAATGCCTGCATAGGCCAAACCGCCGATCCCGGCCGTAATCCCCGGAGTTATCCTGATCTGCACACCGGCATGCACTAGGGCCAGTGCCTCCTCTCCACCTCTGCCAAACACGAACGGGTCGCCCCCCTTGAGACGCGCAACACGCTTTCCCGAACGCGACAGCTCAATCAGCTTGAGCGATATGTCCTTCTGCTTGGGCGATGGCCGGCCGCCGCGCTTGCCGGAATATATTCTCTCCGCGCCGCAACGTCCCCAATCCAGAATTCTGGAATTGACAAGCGCGTCATAAACAATGGCATCCGCCTGACGCAGCGCGTTCACCCCATGCAGCGTGAAGAGGCCCGGGTCCCCGGGGCCTGCCCCGATCAGCCAAACAAGGCCGGGTGGAAACGCCGGCCACCGGTAATTTTCCCGGTCGCTGAAAAGCATATCAAACCAGTCTGGCTTTGGGTCCGCACCCGCACAAGAGCAGTCGCAGGTTCATTTCGCAAGGATTTTTTACTGCCACTGCCATCTGACGCTCCGCTAATGCCACCCCAAGCATTATCCTGTATGATAGTCGATATGAACCGTAAACCTAACCGGCCACTGCGCACGGGATTCACAACAGGCGCTTGTGCAACGGCTGCAAGTTCCGCCGCATGCACCGCGCTTCTCACGGGCAATTGGGTAGACCCGGTCCGCATCATGCTACCGCGTGGCCAGACCCACGCATTCCCCTTGGAAAGCAAGGATGCCGGCGACGGGTGGGCCAAGGCGAGCGTCCGCAAGGATGCCGGCGACGATCCAGACGTGACGCATAATGCGCTGATTTGCGCGACCGTGAGCAATGCTAATGAAGGCTCCGGAATTATCCTCAAGGCTGGCAAAGGAGTAGGCACCGTAACAAAGCCTGGCCTTCCAATCCCGGTTGGCGATCCTGCCATCAATCCGATTCCAAGAAAGATGATAACCGAAACTCTGACGACAATTGCCGAAGATTGCGGCGCGTCACCGGATTTTCAAGTGGAGATTTCCGTGCCGAAAGGAGAGAAACTAGCTCTCAAGACTTGGAATCCGCGATTGGGCATATCTGGCGGAATATCAATCCTGGGAACCACGGGAATTGTTCGGCCGTATTCGTGTGCCGCTTGGATCGCTTCGATCCACATGGGAATTGATGTGGCCAAGGCCAACGGCGCCCATCACGTCGTTGGGTCCACGGGAGCAACATCGGAAGCTGCAGCCCAAGCGCATTACGGCTTGCCTGACTGGGCAATGCTCGACATGGGTGATTTCGTTGGTGGCCTTCTGAAATATCTGAAGCGGAATCCGGTTCCTCGCCTGACGGTCGCGGGAGGTTTTGGAAAGCTGACCAAGCTTGCTCAAGGTGCACCTGACCTTCATTCAGACAGATCACAGGTGAACTTTGGTGCACTGGCACGTCTGGCCAAGGAAACCAAACCTGCGGCGGATTGGCACGTGTTCAGCGAGATCAAAGCTGCGAATACCGCTATGCAGGCACTCGAAATCGGCGGATCGGAACTTGCAGGCAAGGTGGCGAGACATGCGCGGGAAAGCGCGGAATCAATCATTTCAGGTGCTTCGATCAAAGTGGAAATAATGATTTTTGACCGTTCTGGCAGACTGGTTGCTCAAGACAGGCCGGAGGGATTCTAGCCTTGAAAGCATTGCAGTGAGCTCCAAGCCACGCATCCTGGTTCTCGCCGGGATCGGAGATGCCAGAGACCTGTGCAAGCGGTTGGCGTCGAAAGGTCAATTCGAGGTCTTTGCATCTCTTGCCGGACGCGTCGCCGATCCAAAACCTTACCCGGCCATACTTCGAACAGGCGGCTTCGGAGACGCAAAAGGCCTTGCAAAATTTCTGCATGCCGAGAAAATTTCCCTTCTCGTCGATTGCACGCATCCGTTTGCGGTAGGGATAAGCAGGAATGCCTGCACTGCCATTCAGATGACGGGAATTCCGCTAGCAAGATTCGAGCGACCGCCTTGGATACCGCGACTGAACGATCAATGGCTCGAGTTCCCAGATTTGGAGCGTGCGATCGAGGCACTTCCGGGCAATTCCACGGTGTTTGCTCCTCTGGGTAAAGGCAAAGCTCACAGCCTAGTCACGCGCTGTGCACTCAAGGACGCGAGAATTCATTTGATAATCCGTACAATAGTTCCAGTGAAAATGGATCCTGTCCCCGCCAACGTCAGATTTGTGGCGGTCCGACCACCCTACTCAAGAGCACAGGACAGAAAGCTGTTTCAAGAGAGCAGAGTTACCTGCCTGCTTTGTCGAAATTCCGGGGCTGACATCGGTCGAATCAAGCTTGATGCCGCGGCTGACCTTAAGTTGCCAGTCCACATGATTTCCCAGCCCGACCCACTGCCCCTCCCTCCCGCCAGCGCTTCGTTCACTGAAATTGGCGCACTCGAAACTTGGATTTACTCACACAGAACTGGAGATTCACGTTTGAATTGATTTCGTGCTTCCCGGCATGACAAGAACACCCCATATTCGACCTGCTGGCAGTTTGCCGCCGTGCATCGCTCACAATGGATTAATCCGGGCCTGCTCGCCCTAGCTCGGTTTAAAGCAAAGTAGCAACTCGCTTGGTCTTCTGAACTGTCAAACCCAGCCTGCCCCCGCCTCTTGGGGTATGCCCTGATCATTCCGGGATTCAAGTGCAACTATGCTGAATGCTTCGTGGAACGCGAGGAATAGCGGGACATGTTGGTGAGCATGGCTATTACTTGCCAACCTCTCACTCCAGCAACACCAAATTTCGTAATTCTTCGATATTGTCACACACGAATTCAGCCACTAGCTTTTTAGATTTTTGCTTAACCACTCTCATTAGAAAACCATCGCACGAAGACGGCCGCAATACTCAACGCAAGGACACCCACACCTATGGTTCCAGCCAACACCCACACTTTCAATTTGGCTCAATTTGTGAAACGCATGCATGGTCTGCCTTGGCCGCGGCGACGCAGGCTATCAGGAAAGGCCGGCCGCCAAGTTCGACGTGCTGGCACCGCCCAAAACAGCTGTCGAGACATTTGGAGGCGCAAAGCTGAAGCCATGCAATAAGGTCCTGGTCTGGCTATAGCGGCTATTAATTGTTTGGCTCAATTCGCGAATCGCAGGCTTGGTCTGGCGCTGACGGTCCGCCTCGACTTCATGCCGCTCTGCGGCAGTTCGGTGGCGGAGCGGCCCGGATCACCCGACGGGCTGCCGGTTTCGCCAGTTGCCTGTGCGGCGCAACCGCGCCGTCAGGTCGAGATCGTGGCCGGGGCGGGGCTTCGGTCGGGGATCATGTTCCGGGCCGTCCGGGGGCATCCGCAATCACTTGCGGCAACTGCCAGACGCCCGGCCAGCTTCGGAAACCGGAATGCAGAGCGAAAAACCGCTTTCGCAAGGTCTTGCGTCATGCAACAATCGGACACGAGGGCATTTGAAACGGGATGTGGAGCAATGGCGCAGGAGGGACCGGGGAGCGCGCGTCGGGAGGGGCTGACAGTCGTGCGGCCGTTCCAGGCGTTTCCGGACAATGCGGTCTCCAAGCGCTGGTTCGAGCAACCGCCGCGGCCCGAAGCCCGGTTTTGCCTTCACTGTGGATTGACCGATGCGCCAGCCGTCGCGCGCCGCAAGTTCCTGCCGTGCCATTGCCTCGGCTCCCCCGACGCAAGGCGAAACGGTCTTTTCAGGCGCATGACTTTCAATGCGCGCTCAGGACAAGAAAACACAAAGGAGTGAATTGGCTCATGAACGCAACTGCATTCGGCACGCTTGCGGCGGCGCTTGCTCTGTCGCTGGCCCATCCCGCAACCGCAACGCCCTGCGACAACTGGAACACGCGGGCATTTGCGGGCGCATCCATTGAAATTGTGCGGTTCTGTCTGTCCGCCGGCGCCGACCCGAACGCGCGCGGCGAGGACGGCAGGACGCCCCTTCACCGCGCGGTGGGATGGAGCGAACACCCGAAGGCTGTCGGGGCATTGCTGGAGGCTGTCGGGGCATTGCTGGAGGCCGGCGCCGACCTGAACGCGCGCACCAAGGTCGGCATGACGCCCCTTCACCTCGCGGCGGGATCGAGCGATCATCCGGAGGTTGTCAGGGCATTGCTGGAGGCTGGCGCCGACCCGAACGCGCGCGCCAAGAACGGCAGGACGCCCCTTCGCTACGCGGCGATGTTTAGCGATCACCCGGAGGTTGTCGGGGCATTGCTGGAGGCCGCCGACCCGAACGTGCGCGACGAGAACGGCGAGACGCCCCTTCACCTCGCGGCGGAAGAGAGCGATCACCCGGAGGTTGTCAGGGCATTGCTGAAGGCCGGCGCTGACCCGAACGCGCGCAACGACGTGTTCGGCGAGACGCCCCTTCACCTCGCGGCGGAAGAGAGCGATCACCCGGAGGTTGTCAGGGCATTGCTGGAGGCCGGCGCCAACCCGAACGCGCGCGACGACGTGTTCGGCAGGACGCCCCTTCACGCCGCGGCGAAATGGAGCGGTTACCCGGAGGTTCTCGGGGCATTGCTGGAGGCCGGCGCCAACCCGAACGCGCGCGACGAGGACGGCGAGACGCCATTTGATCTCGCGGACACAAACGAGTCGCTGAGGGGAACCAAAATCTATTGGCGCCTCAACGATGCCAGGTGGCAATAGCTGCCGTCATCCGTCTCCGCGCTTCCTGCCTGCCACTGGCAGGAAGCGGAGAGGCAGGGCGCCCGCTCTGTTCCGCCAGGTTCCGTCGGCGCGGCCTTGTCCTCCGGCCCAAGGGCGAGCGACACTCCCGGGCGCATCTCGGAAATTCCTTCAGGCTGGATCGCGGCAGTCTGCCCGACCCGCCACCGGCGATCATCGTGCCCCGCGAAAACGACCGTGGCAACCGTTTGGCTCAATTTGCGATTCGCGGGCATGGCCAGCAAATCGATTTCCGAGCATCGATGAGCTGACGGCGATGCGGAATTGCGCCGAGCGCGGCATTTCGCTGACGCCACCGCTTCCCGGCGGCTCGCCGGGGTTGTCGAGACCGGCGAGGCCTTCGCGCGCAAGGGCGAGCGGAGACTGAACTGCTGTCCGCAGTGGCAAGGTGCGCAAGCGCGACCTCTCGCGCAACAGGCATCGACACTGGTTGCCACCGGCCCGTCGCCGAGCGGGTGCGCGGCCCCCTGCGCATCCGGACGGCCAGTCCCCGCCGCAGTTGGATCAAGAGCTTCCCGCGGCACCGCCGCCAAATGTCCTGACAACCATTTGAGGCGGCTCCACCTCGCCACGCTCGGCAAGCGCCCATCGCCAAGCCTGCGATTCAAGAATTGAGCCTTCAATTTCTGAATATCCTCTTTGGTGACAAGATACTTAAGGTGGGGTTCAAGAGATGCAACATGACCCGCTAAATTTTGCCCGCCTGGTCCGTTCCCACCCCCAGCAGCATCAGTTGGCGGTGGTGGCTGAGACGACGGCTGTTCAAATTTATGGATGTTGTCGGTCATACCCGAACCTTGGTCAGCCATTCCCAGAGGTCGCTCTGGTTGAAACCGCTGAAGGACGAAAACTCTACCACCGATCCACTCAAGCCGGTGCTTGAATTAATGCCAACCTTATTAGCGACCTCCGATGTCAAAGCAAGCCCTTCCGGTGCAATCAGAGTCACCCTCTCATCCAAGATAAAATGGCGGCCAAGCTAATTTTATTCCCGGCATAGCCCAATTCGACCCATCCGGTTCGTTAAGTATTATCGCGAAGGTACTCATGTGCGAGATTCACCAAATCGAGCGGAGCCAAGTCAATGTGACTGTAGCCTTACTTGCTGATCCGTCCTTAGCATTCTACCTTTTTCGGAAGGGTTGCCAGCCGCGTTCTCGTTGTCGGGGCCTACCCACCGCCCACACTTGGTAAAGCCTACACGGTAGTCGAGCAGCTAACACAAACTTTTGACGCCGCATGCTCCAGTAGGCATTGTTGCAACGGCAGCTTGCCAACCAAAGGCGACGATTGTTGATTTCCACCGCCTCCACCAAGAATGCCTTCCGCTTGAGGGCGCAGTGATATTTCTTGTCCGATTGCACTCACGATTTTCATTCGCAATTTCCTTTCATTACTTTTGGCTCAATTCGTGAATCGCAGGCTTGTCCTGGCGGTTGCCGCCGCGAGGCAGGCTCTCGGCGACGGGTGCCTGACGAACGCGACAAGGTGGAACCACCTCAAATAGCTGTCCAGACATTTGGTGGCGATACCGCGGAAGCCCTTGATCTGGCTATGGCGGCTGGTGGCCGTCTGGAGGTGCAGGGCGCCGCGCACCCGTTCGCCGGCGGAGCGGTTGACGCTCTCGCGGAGGATGCCGAGCACCGCGGCGGCGGGCCGATGGCAGCGGCCGGCGTCGGAGACAAGCAGGCGTCCGGGCAATAACCGGTGCCAGAGAGGCCTCGCCCTCCGGTGGACCCAACAGAACCGCCGCGACCTCCCGGCACTACGCCGCCGTCAGCTCATTGATGCTCGAAACCCAGTCCTGAAACCGTACCCGATCCATCCGTCTGTCCCCCATGTTCAGTGCAAATCGCGAGCCAGTCCACCAGCCATGCCCACGAATTACAAATTGAGCCTTACTTTTCAATCCCAACAAAATTGTGAGAACGGTGGAACCGTCGGTTCGGTTAATCACAGGGCGCAGTTCGGGAGGATTTTGCTACTGTGCCGTGCCTGAGCCTGTCACGGTTTCATACGATTTCAACCAATGTCCCGGCATTTGCCACCAAGAGAAATTCAATTCGAAGAGGAATGACGATTGCGCTACAAAATCTTCGTGATGGAGGCCCGCATTTTGTTCACTCGCACCTAGTACGGCGCGAACGGCGAGGCTGACTTCAAACGTTGATGCCTCTAAGCGCTGATCTATAATCCAAACTTGCTTCATTCGGCAGTGTGTGAATTGTGGCAACAATCTTCCAACGCACCGAGAAGGGGTATCCGCTTACTTCGTCCGGATTGCTGAGCAATGAAGAACGATAACGTGACACTCGATATGCGGTTCAAGGTTGCAATTTCTTAATTTCTCCGCAAACTTCTCAACCGCGCTGCGCGCGGGAGTCCGTAATGACCAGATCAAGAAACAAGCGCTACCCAAACTACTCGCTTTCAGTTGCCATTGAACACATTCACAAGGTCTTGGATGCTGACTGGACCAACTCCTTAAGTCGAGAGGTTGTCGCACAACATTTGGGCTATAGCGGAACTAGCGGTGCATCCGACAGCTGTATCGGCACATTGAGGCAATATGGGCTTCTTGATCGCACTGGAACAAGGGAGTTAAAAGTCTCGCAATTGGCCATCGATGTTTTGCAGCCCGCATCAGAAGAAAAAATGCAGGCAGCTATCGACACTGCGGCGTTTTCTCCACCTTTGTTCTTAGAGATCAACAAGCATTTTCCAAATCGTGCCCCATCGAATGCCGCACTAAGAAATTACCTTGCTCAAAGTGGGTTCAAGAAGAAAATTGTTGACTCCGTCGCAAAGTCTTTTTCTGAAACAATTTCCATGACGTCATGTTACGTTGCATCCACAACACCCGAACTGCCTGATGCCGGAAAGCCGAATGGAACGGCCGAGTTTCACCACACTGCCAAAATGAAATCCAGCCTTGCTCAAACATCGCGTATAGATGCTCCCGTTCCCTCTGCTGCCAATTGCGATGGGTTTTCAGAGTGGTTTCGGGTCAAAATCGGAATGAACCAGTTGATTTCAATTGCCTACCGAGGCCCGGGAGAAGTTGGCGTGCGTGAAATCGAAAAGATAATTTCCCTGCTCGAATCTCAGAAATTGACCTTGGATGAGTAGTCCGAACATCACATGCCTTTAGCTGTAGCCCAGCGCACATGCCAAAATTTCTTGCAAGGAGACAGGAAAGAAAGACAGTTTCTTCTAGGCTCTGTTCGCATTTCGCAGGCGCATGTGCTGCACTGGGTTTCGATTTGCATTGGCCAAGGGGAGTGGAACAATGGACCGGGCGCGGTTTCGGGACTGGGTTTCGAGCATCGATGAACTGACGGCGGAGCAGTGCCGCAAGGTTGCTGCGGTTCTGTCGGATCCACCAGAGGGCGAGGCCCCTCTGGCGGCAATCGAGCTGGGGATCGACGAGGAGCGCCGCTGTTCGTACTGCGGCAGCGGCGGCGCGGTGTCCCGAGGCAAGTCGCGCGGTCTATGCCGCTATCGCTGCAAGTCCTGCGGCCGAACTTTCGACGCCCTCACCAGCACGGCGTTCCGCTGACGCCAACCGCTTCCTGGCGGCGGTTCGGCAGACGCCGGACCGGCTCGCCGAGATCGTCGAGGCCAATGAGACCTTCGTGCTCGAAAGCCGCAAGGGCGAGCGGGTGCGTGGGGCCCTGTACATCCAGACGGCCACCAGCCGCCACAGCCAGATCAAGGGTTTCCCGCGACGCTTCCGCGGCATCGCCACCAAGTGCCTAGACAGCTATCTGAGGTGGTTCCATCTCGTCGCGCCGGCAGGCATCCAGCGCCAGGACATGCCTGCGAATCGTGAATTGAGCCTTCTTCTATGAATGCAAGCTGTTGCCATGCAACGCTAACTGTCAACTGCACCCGCCACAAATTAGAGTGCCAATAACTCGTCGTACCTACCTCAAGTCTAACCGTTGCCCCTCATGCAAGCCGCCGTTTTCAAAGTTCATACGCATCAACTGACTGGACATACTTTAACTTGAAAGTCTTTTGCCAACGCAGGGATTTGACTGTAAGGCATCTTTCAGATTCGAGGGACTTGCGCCGACACAAAGCCCTGACTTCTCCATAGGAAATGATGAACATGAAGATCCCGGCGACAATTCTGACTGGATTCCTGGGTTCAGGAAAGACAACGGTGATTCGGAATCTGCTGGCAAAAAACCGGGGACGGCGAATTGCGTTGATGGTCAATGAATTTGGCGATCTTGGTGTCGATGGCGAAATATTGCGGGGATGCGGAATCGAATCATGTGGCGATGATGGGATTGTCGAGTTGGCCAACGGCTGTATTTGCTGCACCGTGGCCGATGAATTTCTTCCTGCGATGCAAAAGCTGATCGAAGATGATGTCAGCCCAGATCACATCATTATCGAAACCTCCGGCTTGGCACTTCCCCAACCACTCGTTCGCGCATTCAATTGGCCGGGAATCAAGACCAAAGTGACTGTTGACGGTGTCGTGACAATAGTGGATGGCCCAGCCTTCAAAGCGGGGCAGTTTGCACACGATCTGAGTGCCGTGGAACGGCAGCGTGCGCAAACCGACGGTCTTGACCATGAGACACCAGTTTCCGAACTGTTCGAGGATCAGTTGGCATGCGCTGACATCGTTGTGCTGAACAAGTCTGACATCTTGGGAACCGAAGGAACGACCGGAACCGTACAGGATTTGAAACGCATGATTCGCAGCGGTGCGAGCGTTATTGCAACTCAATTCGGAAAGCTTGATCCTGAAATAATTCTCGGTATTGACAAGGCCGCCGAAGATGACCTGGCCTCGCGCGAGGAAATTCACCACAACGCTGGAGGCAATACTGAAGAGGAGCACGGGCACGACGAATTCAAGAGCATCGTTCTCGATCTGTCTGAAGTGAAGGACACTGGCAAATTCATTGAATGCGCGCGCTCTGTGGGCACAAGCGAAGGCATTTTCCGGATCAAGGGCTTCGCGGCCGTGGAGAAAAAGCCAATGCGGTTCGTTGTGCAGGGCGTGAGCGCACGAGTCGATAGCTATTTTGACAGGCTGTTCGCTGATGGTGAGCGTCGTGCAACAAAGATCGTCGTGATTGGAGAAGCGGACTTCGATGAAACTTGGGTAATCCAGGAGTTTCAAAAGGCCGTGTCTTAGTCGGATGCACCTTCTCGCCGCGCAGCCCGGCCTCGTTTCTGACGGTTCAGAACCGATCGACCCAGACCAGACCCCTGCCGAAATTGTCTTCCTGTCTGCTGCGGACACCGAGCTTGCCGCTCTCGCCGCCGCAAATGCAGTTGCTGGCGGGGATTCGAAGTGTCTTCGGCTCGCTCAACTTTCCTGGCTTGCCCATCCCTATTCTGTCGATCTTTACATCAGCAAGACCGCGCAGAACTCGAAACTGGTCGTTGTTCGCGCGCTCGGAGGCCTTTCCTACTGGCAATACGCACTCGAGCAATTCGCTTCCCGACTTGCAGAAGCAGGTGTCGGATTTGTGGCGCTTCCGGGCGATAATCAACCAGACGAAAATTTGTTCGTCATTTCAACGGTTTCCAGAAAAGACTGGGATAGCCTGCACGGATATTTCATTGAAGGGGGACCGGAAAACGCGGAAAGATTCCTGTCGTATTGCCGACATCTGATATTTGGACATCCGCGCCCGCCACCCGCGAGTCCGTTGTTGCGAGCGGGATACTATTGGCCAGGCATCTCGGCGCCTGGCATCGCCGAACTTAAGACGAGATGGATGGAAGGAGCTCCGGTCGCGGCCATTGTCTTCTATCGAGCGTTGCTGCAAGGTGGGTCCCCCAACCCGATCATAGCGCTTTTGCGAGCAGTGAACCGGAAAGGCATCAACCCAATGCCTTTGTACGCCCTGTCCCTGAAGGATCCGGTGTCTGCCGCCACGATTGGAGAGGCTTTTTCGGAAGTTCGCCCCGACATTGTGCTCAACGCGACAAGTTTCGCCACCGGACCATCGGGACGGTCAAGCTCTGAGTGGGAACCGACCTTGCTGGATTCACCAGGGCGTCCTGTCTTGCAGGTCCTGTTAGCGTCATGCAACAAGACAAGCTGGGCCGATATGCCGAACGGGCTGCCTCCTCGAGACATCGCAATGAACGTGGCCCTTCCAGAGGTTGACGGGCGAATTCTGTCGCGGACGGTCGCTTTCAAGTCTGAAACCCGTCTCGATGAGGCAACTCAGTATCCTGTCACTGGCTTCAGCGAAAAACTTGACAGGATCGATTTTGTTGCGGAACTCGCGGAAAACTGGCTGAAACTTGGCCGAACCCCGGCAGCGGCACGGAGAATTGGCCTTGTTCTGGCGAATTATCCCAACAAGGATGGAAGACTCGCCAACGGAGTCGGACTCGATACGCCAGCCTCTTGCATTCAAATCCTTTCCGCAATGGAAGACGCGGGTTACGCCATCGAAAATCGACCGGTTTCCAGCGAAGAGCTAATGGACTTGATTACCAGCGGTCCCACGAATTGGCTTGCCGACAGGGCGAACCGCATCGGCGGGATCCGTTTTCAAATGCATCGATACCTCGATCATTATCGCCTGCTTCCGAGCAAGATTCGCGATCAGGTGGAACGTCAGTGGGGTGCCCCGGAAGAAGATCCGTTTGTTGGCACGGACGGCTTTGTCCTCTCGATTCTGGAGTTCGGAAACGTCGTCGTCGGGATGCAGCCTGCGCGCGGCTACAACATTAATCCCGAGGAAACGTATCACAGCCCAGATTTAGTGCCTCCGCACAATTACCTCGCGTTCTATTTCTGGCTTCGGTTTCAGTTCGACGTCCATGCGATGGTCCATCTCGGCAAGCACGGAAACCTCGAATGGCTGCCGGGAAAGGCGGTGGGGCTGTCCCGGACATGCTTCCCGGAAGCGGCCCTCGGACCACTGCCCCACATATACCCCTTCATCGTCAACGACCCTGGCGAGGGAACGCAAGCGAAGAGGCGTGCCCAAGCGGTGATCATCGATCATCTCACGCCGCCACTCACACGCGCTGAAAGCTACGGTCCGATCCGCGAGCTTGAGGTGCTGATCGACGAGTACCATGAAGCGGCTGGCATCGACCCGCGGCGGATCGATCTCCTTCGCGAAAAGATCCTTTCAGCAATGTCTGTGTCCAAATTGGATGTAGAAGTCGGAATTGCAAAAGACGATGGTACGGATAGCCGCCTTAGAAAGCTCGATGCATATCTCTGTGAATTGAAGGAAAGCCAGATCAGAGACGGTCTGCACATTTTTGGATGTGCACCAGCGGGTCACCTTGAACGCGACCTCATTGTCGCGTTGGCGCGACTGCCCCGCGGCGATGGCGAAGGCGGCAACGCTTCGCTCACGAGAGCTCTCGCCGTCGATCTGAAACTCGGCGATGATTTCGATCCGCTGGATTGCGACATGGCCAAGCCTTGGCACAACAGGAAACCTTCCGCATTGCAGTCAGCCTGCGACGACAAATGGCGCACCGCCGGAGACACTGTTGAAAGACTTGAAGCGCTAGCCTGTATCTTGATCGAGGGAAAGATTCAGGCTCCGGGCAAATGTTCGCAGTCCGTCCTTGACAAGATCCAAACTGAAATAAGGCTGAACGTGAGAAATTGCGGTTCGGGCGAAATTGCCGGCCTTCTTCAGGCGTTGAACGGACAGTTCGTTCCGCCAGGACCATCCGGCGCGCCGACAAGGGGCAGGCTCGACGTCCTCCCGACAGGAAGAAACTTCTACTCGATTGACAGCAGGTCGCTCCCAACCCGAACTGCATGGGAACTGGGCTGGAAGTCAGCCTCCCTGCTCGTGGAGCGCTACGCCCAGGAAAATGGTGACTGGCCGCGCCGGATGGCAATCACTGCATGGGGCACATCCAACATGCGAACTGGCGGGGATGACATTGCGCAGGTCTTGGCATTGATGGGCACCCGACCCATGTGGGACGATTCGAGCGGAAGGGTGACAGGATTCGAGATCTTGCCCCATTCCGTGCTTGGAAGACCTCGCGTTGATGTGACCTTGCGGGTCTCCGGTTTCTTTCGCGATGCCTTTCCCGCCCAGATAGATTTGGTGTCGAGCGCGGCGAGGGCCGTTATGGAACTCGATGAACCTGAAGCAGCAAACCCGGCGGCAACAAGCTTTCGGGCGGACTCGGAACACATGGGAACCCGGAAGGCCGGCTTTCGCGTGTTCGGTTCCAAACCGGGTGCATACGGCGCCGGACTTCAGGCAATGATTGACGAGAAACTCTGGGAAAGCCGGGACGAGCTCGGCGAGGTTTATGTCAGCTGGGGACAGTACGCCTATGGAAGCGGAGCTGACGGTGAAATGGCGGAAACCGCGTTCACGAGCCGCCTGTCGGGAATCGATGCGATAGTGCAGAACCAGGACAACCGCGAGCACGACCTCCTCGACAGCGACGATTACTACCAGTTCGAAGGAGGGATGGCGGCTGCAGTGGAAACGTTGAAAGGCACCCGTCCGGTGATGTTCCACAACGACCATTCCCGACCGGAGCGTCCGGCAATTCGGACTCTCGAAGAGGAAATTGGTCGGGTCGTGCGCTCGCGCGCCGTAAACCCGAAATGGATTAACGGAATGAAACGGCACGGATACAAAGGGGCTTTCGAGCTCGCGGCGACTGTGGATTACATGTTTGCCTTCGCTGCAACCACTGGTGCCGTGAAATCCCATCATTTCGATCTTGTTTATTCAGCCTATCTGGACGATGACGAGACCAGAGAGTTCGTTGAGGACAGCAATCCTGCCGCCTTGCACGAAATGGCCGACCGGCTTCTGGAGGCGATCGACCGCGGTCTGTGGCAGCCACACCGAAACTCAACTCGCTCCGAACTCGCCAATTTGGCCAGCCGAAAGACGGGGCACAAACAGGAGGTAATGCGCGATGGCGCCTGATCCGCAACGCCACAAGCAGAAGATGAAGAAGATAAAGGCCGCCCGCGACAAGATCATGGCGACCAAAACCGGCGAGAGAGGCCTGATAATTGTCCACACTGGAAAGGGAAAGGGGAAATCGTCCGCCGCCTTTGGGATGATATTCCGCTGCATCGCACACGAAATGCGATGTGCGGTCGTGCAATTCATCAAGGGCGGAATGAGCACGGGCGAGCGCGACCTGATCATCGGCAAATTCGCCGATGTCTGCGAGTTTCACACGATGGGTGAAGGATTCACGTGGGAAACTCAAGACCGCGACCGGGATATCGAAATGGCCCGTGCCGCATGGACACTCGCAAAGGACCTGATCCGGAATCCGGCAAACCGAATGGTGCTGCTGGATGAAATCAACATCGCGATTCGGTACAAGTACCTTGATCCAGCGGAAGTTTGCGATTTCCTTCTGGCGGAAAAGCCCGCCGCCACCCATGTCGTCCTGACCGGCCGCAACGCGAGCGAAGCGATTCTTGAAATTGCTGACTTGGCCACGGAAATGACGTTGCTCAAGCATCCTTTCAGGTCAGGTATCAAGGCGCAACCCGGCGTCGAGTTCTGACGTTCAGGCCGCAGCGCTCTGACGGAGTCGGCAATGGCTCGATCGATAATGATTCAAGGAACGGGTTCCAACGTCGGCAAGTCAGTGCTCGTCGCCGGCCTGTGCCGGGCATTCACCCGGAGAGGCATGCGCGTCAGACCGTTCAAGCCGCAAAACATGTCGAACAACTCCGCTGTCACCGCTGACGGTGGAGAGGTGGGACGCGCGCAGGCGCTGCAGGCTCGTGCATGCAGAACCGGAGCGACCATCGATATGAATCCCGTTCTTCTCAAGCCTGAATCCGAAAGCGGGTCGCAGATTGTCGTTAGGGGTAAACGGTTCAAGTCAGTTCGGGCCGGGCAATACAACTCGCTGAAACTCGAACTTGTCGGCACGGTTATCCAGAGTTTCGAAAATCTTTGCTCCGAAGCCGACCTTGTTATCGCGGAGGGAGCAGGAAGCCCGGCCGAGACCAACCTTCGGCGCGGGGACATCGCCAACATGGGCTTTGCTAGATCCTCTGGCGTTCCGGTCATCCTTGTCGGCGACATTGACCGGGGCGGAGTGATAGCGCAGATGGTTGGCACAAAGGCGGTGCTGGACCAAGGAGACGCCTCAATGGTTCAAGGCTTCGTGATCAACAAGTTTCGCGGCGACATTGGATTGTTCAAGGACGGATACGAGACAATCAAGCGAATGACGGGATGGCAAGGGCTGGGAATCCTCCCTTGGTTTGACCAAGCCACAGCGCTGCCTGCGGAGGACACGCTGGCCATGACTGAAGGCGAGAGGAGTGATAGCGCAATCAAGGTTGCTTGTCTGTCCCTCCCACGAATCTCGAACTTTGATGATCTGGATCCGTTGCGCCTCGATCCGCAGATATCCCTGAAAATGCTGAAGCCTCAGGATGCGCTGCCTGCGGAGGTCGATCTGGTCATCATTCCCGGGTCCAAGTCGACGCGCAACGACTTGGACTTCATTCGCAAGCAGGGATGGGATGTCGATATCCATGCGCATGTCCGTCGGGGGGGAAGCGTGCTGGGAATCTGCGGCGGATACCAAATGCTCGGTCGATCCATCGATGATCCAGACGGGGTGGACGGCCCGCCAGGAACCTCGGACGGACTGGGGCTGCTGCGCGTCGACACTACCATGCTGCCAGAAAAAACAGTCGTCAAGACTCGCGTCAGGTGCAACGGATCAGAAGACAATGATTTTGAGGCCTATGAGATCCACATGGGAAGAACCGACGGTCCTGATCGGCGCAGATCATTTGCCACCGTGGTGAGGGACGGTTCGCTCCAGAACGACGGGGCCGTTTCCCCCGACGGGCGCGTTGTCGGCACATACTTGCACGGCCTGCTCAGTTCGGATCGATTTCGCTCTCGATTCCTGGCAAGCTTGGGCTTTTCGGCAACCTCGATGAACTACGAGTCCAAGATCGATAACATCTTGGATTCACTAGCGGACCATCTGGAAACGCATCTCGACTTGCAAACGATGTTCAAGCTAACCGCCAAGATAGAGATATAGCAACTGAGCTTCAGATAACGCACTGAAAGACCCTTGGGTGTGGACTCAAGGATTCCCTGTTCGTATCGCTCGTCCGAGGCGAAAATGTATTATGCTCAAGATCCAACCTAGACGAATTAGACCGACCTGCCTCTTTCTTGAACAGATTGCCGTTCGGGCTGCATGGTCTGCAAATGCATTCAAGTTGGACTGAGCAAGGCCAAGGCACCGGCGGACAGCTCGGTTGAACCGCTCCAAATGCCGGAATCCACCGAATGTTCATGCTCCATAGTCTTTGCGTACCGTAATTTTCGCCACGCGTTACAACATGCCCTGGTTACGAATACAATGGTTATGCGTCAGCTTGTGCGGCATCCAGAATACACCCTCGCCTCCCTGCTTCCAATCAGGGTTCGCTGCATTGGGTTGATGGCGCAAGCGTTGGCAATCCGCTGACGGAAACGATAGGTAATCGCCATTGTCGCTACTGGATCAAAATTTATGAGCCGCTTGCACCTCGGTGACATAGGATTGTCAAATGTTTTGAATGCAATATCGGATGTCCTTGCTGTCTCGCTCGCCGTGCTAGCGGTTTACACCGCCGGCTTCGGCGTATTCGACAATGCCTGGTTCTCGGGCCTGACAGTCGCGCTTGGAATGACGGTCGCGCTTTTCCGGCTCTCGCATCCTCGCTTGATTCCCAAGCTTGTTCACATCGCCCTCGCCGCGCTGTTCCTGTGGCTCAGTTGGGTCTGGCTCGGAATCATGCTGGAGCAAGAGGCGTTCTTTATCGAAATCACCCGTAGCCAGCTCATTCTTGGATGGATTGCGTTTGCCTTGATCGGGTACATGACTTGGCGAAGTTTCGGGCTTCCGATGCTTTTGGTCTACATCGCCTGTGCAACATACGTTACCCTCGGCGCTGGCGAGGTTTGGACAAGGGTATCGGAGAATCTTTGGTACTCGACAGATGGCGTCTATGGCCGTCCGGTTGAAGTTGTTGGGCGAATCGTGCTCGTTTTCATCGTGTTCGGCGCCGTGCTGCAAACGAGCGGCGCCGGTGCGGTATTGCTCAAAATGGCGTTCGCGGCCACTTCGCGCCTCATCGGGGGTCCAGCGCATGCGTCCATTGTCGGCTCAGCGCTGTTCGGAACGATGTCGGGAGCAGCCGTCGCAAACGTCGTGTCGACCGGGGTCTTCACGATCCCCATCATCAAGCGGGCCGGATTCCAGCCACGCTTCGCTGGGGCGGTAGAGGCCGCCGCTTCGACAGGTGGACAAATCATGCCGCCTGTCATGGGAGTGGTCGCCTTCCTTATGGCCGACGTCACGAACATCCCCTATCTTTCAATCGTGGTGGCCGCGACCATTCCAGCGATAATGTACTATGCATCGCTCTTCATGGTTGTTTCGGTGGAAGCGCGTCGCTTGGGCATCGCGAAGACTCCGCCGGAGGAGCGGGAAAACATTACTGTTCATGACTGGATTCAGAGCCTCGCCTTTTTCATCCCTTTGGTCGTCATCGTCGCCTTGCTCGTATCAGGGCGCACGGCCCAATTCGCCGGCTTCTATGCCCTGGGTTCCGCGATGCTGCTCTGCTTGATGCTGTTTCCCGAATTCCGTCACCCTCGAAAATGGTGGGAGGCGCTTGTGTCGGCAGGGCGCACCTCGGCTCAGTTGATGGTCATTGTGGCCGCGATCGGTTTCGTCATCGGCGTGATCAACATGACCGGAATCGGGTTGAAATTTGCGCAGGCCATCCTTTTGGTTTCTGGGTCATCCCAGTTTCTTTCATTGCTGCTGGTCATGATGGGGTGCCTCGTGATGGGAATGGGGGTGCCTTCTGCGCCAGCCTACCTCATCGTGGCGATTGTCATGGGACCTGCGCTCGAGCAGCTCGGTGTTCCTACCATCGCCGCTCACCTCTTCATGCTGTATTTCGGCGTGCTAAGCGTTGTCACGCCGCCTGTCGCTCTTGCGGCGTTTGCCGCTGCGCCGATCGCGGGATCGAAACCCATGGAAACCGGCATCACCGCACTCCGTCTCTCGATTGCGGGGTTCATAATTCCCTTCCTGTTCGTGAATCGCCCCGATATACTCATAATCGAGGGCTTTTCGACCTTTGGCCTCATTTACGCGCTCATAGTGTTTGCCGCCTCGACATGGATGATTGCCAGCGGCCTGGGGCGGTTCCAGTCCCGCACAATTCCCATATGGGATGCCGGGTTGCGTCTCGCTGCGGGAATTGCCGCATTGCACCCCGCCTACGAAATATCTATCGTTGGCTTGATTGTAGCCTGCATATTGACAGGCATTCACGCAAGAACAGGAACACCCGTCAAAATTACAAGCAGAGAGGAAAGCGAATGAATTACTGGAAAGCCTCGGCCATTTGCGCGGTGCTTGGCGCGTCGGGCGCGCAGGCGGCGGATCTCAAAATGGCGACGATAGCGCCAGGCACGTCCGCATACCTGACGATGTCCACAATGGCTACAATAGTCAACCAGCGATCTGACCACGATATAACCGTCGATGCGACTGGCGCCGCGACGAAGCACATCATCGACATGGCGGAGGGAAACCTGGAATTGTGCATGACGTCGCCAACAGTCTTCTGGCTGATGCAAACTCAGAGAGCGATGTATGCCAAACTTGACAAGGCCCCCGAACTGTCCAAGAATGTGCGGCTGGTCTACTGGTTTCCCTACGGGGCCTACCATGTGCTTACGTATGCATCCGATGGCATGCACACACTTGAGGACATCCGCGACAAGAAGGTGTTCTTGGGGCCGCCGGGCGGAGGTGCTTGGAATGCTGCCGCTCAATGGATCGAAGCGCAAACCGGGATGAAACCCGGCGAAGACTTCGAGAATTTCAAGGCATCGTGGTCGTCCGCCCTGCAGGCGTTTCAAGACAGGCAGGTTGACGTTTACATCAACGGTGGGATCGCCCCCTTCCCGCAGGTTGAGCAACTCGCCGCCACGTCGACACTTCGGATTCTCGGACCGACCAAGGCCGAGGTGGAGGCACAGACCGAAGAGCAACTGAAGCCGACAACGGCGAGAGGCCGCTCGCTCGATGTCATTCCCGCCGGAATTTACGGTGAAAAGGTTGCAAACCCCGAAGATGTTTACACTCTAGGCGCCGTTGTCGGAGTGGTAACCCGCGTGGACATGGACGATGACACAATTTACGAAGTAACGAAGTCATTCTGGGAAGGTGTCGCAGAAATGCGGGACTCGGCCCCGTGGCTTGGTCGGGTTACTCTTGATTATGCCGTCCGCGAAGGCGGGGTGCCCCTCCATCCGGGAGCGGAGCGCTATTACAAGGAAATCGGGCTTGAAATTCCTGAAGGAAGTTTAGCCCGATAATTCCCGTTCAATTTCCGCCTTGCAGGCTACGATGCCTGCAAGGTGGACGCGGGGCGGCCCACCACGCCAAACTGGACCCATTCCCAACGAATCCTTCCGTCCTGGCACTCGCAATCGATCATTCCGCATCGTCGACAAGTTTGCTTGAGCGCCGCGATTGAAACGTAGCCACCGTTGTCAAATTCAGCTTGTGCGTTGACCGAGAGTCAGGTCGACAACCGTTGAATCCTGGTTTGGCCATTGCCCTGCTGCGTGCCACTCCACGAAAACGTACCTGGAAATCCGGCTGGGAGACACTGAAATCGGCCGACCAAGAGACTGGTCCTTGTCAGTTCATTCAGAATGCATCGCGTGTTCTCCGAAATCCGGAGAGATATCTACCGTAACCGCCATTTCCTACCCATGATTTCATTGAGTCAAGGCTCCGGCCACACGCTTGCGGACCCGGAAAGATGCACCTTGGCCGATCTGTCCGACCTGCATCACGTGAGGCGGAGCATCGAGGAACCGCGCAAGATCTCCGTGGAAGGGTTCCAAGGCCAGACCACGCGAAGCGCGCAACAGCAGCTTTAACAACTAAATTGCCCATCCTGCCTTCTCTCCAATCGGGCGACGAGATACCGGAAGCGTTGCCGGCGAACGGAGGCGCAAGATCGCAAATGAACTTCGGGAACGGCCTCGCAATGCTGGAGGCGCTGATCCTGAAACAGGTCACAACGGCGTCCGGGACCGGTCGCGTCCGCAACGCTCGCTGAAGCCGTTCGAGAAGTGGAACCGGGAAACGGGAGCCAAGGTGCAAGGCAACCCAGAAGGGCCGGGGCGAGATGTCAGGCATCTCCCTGCCAAAGAAAGATACGGTACCTTGAGGAAACGGTGCCAACCCGTCAAGGAAACGCCATTGCGCCAGAACTTGGAGGAGGGGGATTTCACCTCGCGAACCCCATCGACTTCAAAATCGGGCTGAGGCAATTGCCCGCGCACTACACCGGTCCAGGAGAACGCTTGAACAATTCCTTGCAGTCTCGCGTTCAGCGCTGGTTATGCAACCGCACGGGAAAGTGCACACTGGGACCACAATTCCGACAATGCCCCGACCAAATGTTCAATTTGCGCATCGCTATGAAGCGGCGTGGGCGCAATCCGCAGACGCTCAGTCCCCTTGGGAACCGTTGGATAGTTGATCGGCTGAACGTAGATCGCATGCTGCTCCATGAGAACGTCGCTGATGTATCTGCACTTCACCGGATTCTTGATCAGTATCGGGATAATGTGGCCCGGATTCTGCATATGCGGAATGCCGAATTCGTCAAGCTTTGCGCGAACTTTGGCAACTTGTCGCTTATGTCGCTGCCTTTCGATCTCGCTTGCCTTCAAGTGACGAATCGCTGCGCGCGCGCCCGCCACCACGGCGGGTGGCAGGGCTGTCGTGAAGATAAAACCGCTGGCAAAAGACCGTACGAAGTCGCATAGGGCGACCGACCCGGCGATGTAGCCGCCGATCACCCCGTAAGCCTTTCCCAACGTTCCCTCGATCAAGGTGATGCGGTCAGCGACTCCCAATTGCTCGGCGATTCCTCCGCCTCTGTTGCCGTACATTCCAACCGCATGAACCTCGTCAAGATATGTCATCGCCCCATGCTTCTCGGCAACGGCGCAAATTTCCTCGATGGGCGCAATGTCGCCATCCATTGAGTAGATGGATTCGAAAGCGACGATTTTCGTGGAACCAAGGGGGCATGCTGCCAGCTTTCTGTCCAGGTCCTCCACGTCGTTATGCTTCCAGATCCTCTTTTCAGCGCGTGAATGCCTGATTCCCTCAATCATCGATGCGTGATTGGCTTCGTCCGAAAGAACGATGGCATTCGGCATTCGAGCGCCAAGCGTGGAAAGGGCTGCCCAGTTGGATACGTAGCCTGACGTAAAGAGCAACGCGGTTTCCTTGCCATGGAGATCCGCTATCTCTTCCTCGAGCAGCACATGGTAGTGCGTGGTTCCCGAAATGTTTCTGGTTCCTCCAGCCCCTGCCCCGCTCCTGTGAATTGCGTCGATCATCGCATCCAGAACGACCGGATGTTGACCCATTCCGAGATAATCGTTCGAACACCATATTGTGACATTCCTGGCCGAGCCGCCTGTAAAGCTCAGTGCTTCGGGAAACTTGCCGCGCTTACGCTCCAAATCAGCGAAATGCCGATAGTTGCCCTCTTTCTTGAGCGCGTCAAGCTGATCTGTGAACAGTTGATCGAATGTTCCGGCCAAGTCTCTCACTTCCCGCAATTTCGAAGCCACGTCTGTGACCAATGTCTGCCTTTTCAAGGCCGCTAGCTGACTCTATTGCGCGACAAGCGGCAGTATCGATGCGGCTGCTCGGCAACATATGCTCTTGCAAGCCGAATTTCGAGAGATTTCAACTGCTGTGCATCGGCACACCGGATTCAGCGCAGCCATTTACCACACAATGACCTGCGCTACGGCCACTGTGCGCCCTCGCGGTCCAACTTGATCGAATACAGCGACGTGGTTGCGGTGATGTAAAGCACTTGCTTGGCCCGGCCTCCGAAACAAAGGTTTGAAACCACCTCCGGAACAAGAATCTTTCCCAGCAACTCGCCTTCCGGAGACAGGCAGTGCACACCATCGCCCGCCGAAGTCCAAACATTTCCGTCCGTGTCGAGACGCAGTCCGTCCGAAAGCCCGGGATCAACCACATGAAACACCTTCCCTCCCGTCAGTCGAGACCGCTGCTCCACATCGAACACTCGAATGTGCCTCTTGGCATCTGGGTCGTGTTTTCTGCCCGTATCTGAAATGTACAGCCGACTCTCGTCCAAGCTGAACGCAAGTCCGTTCGGACCTGCCAGGTCCGATGCAACCACCGAGATCTCCGACGTGTCGGGGCTGACCATGTAGACGTTGCACGGCAGTTCTTGAGCTGACTTGTGCCCTTCGTAATTGGATACGATTCCGTAGTGCGGATCGGTGAACCAAATCGTGCCGTCGGACTTGACAACAACATCGTTCGGAGAATTCAGCCGCTTTCCGTCAAATCTGTCTGCAATTACGGTGACTGTCCCGTCGTATTCGGTCCTGGACACCCGCCGTTCGCCGTGCTCGCATGAAACCAGGCGGCCCTCCCGATCCCGGGTATGACCATTGGTGAAGTTCGAAGGCTCGCGGAAAATCGTCATTCCAGCACCTGGAGTCCAGCGATGTATCCGGTTGTTTGGAATGTCGGAGAACAGAAGACATCCGGCATCGCCGAACCAAACGGGTCCCTCCGCCCATTCGAATCCGGTTCCGAGTTGGTACAGACGCGCATTCCTGTGAATGTATGTCTCGAACAACGAGCTTAAAATCTCGTAGTGCTGCATAGCGACCCCCTTGCAATCTAGCTACTTGGCGAGCAACAAGCTGAAACTATATCTCAATTCTGGTCGGGGCCCCTACCGGCAACCCTTTGCGAATCGCCAACGGCAGTTTGGACATGTTGGATCGTCCAGCCTTGGTCCCTCGTTTGCCCATTTTCGAAGATGTCATGCGACAGGGGTAGGCAAAGGCCTCCCCTCAAAATGCGCAATCAGATTCTCTCGCATGAGTTGCCCCATCGCCATACGTGTCTCCACTGTTGCCGAGCCGCCGTGCGGATGCAGCAGCACATTCGACATGGTTCGAAACCGGGGATTCACGTCAGGCTCGCCTTCGAACACGTCCAGTCCAGCAGACCCCAAAGCTCCGGCTTCCAATGCATCCAGCAGTGCGTCTTCATCGACATTCGCGGCTCGACTTATGTTGATGAGCGTTCCCTGTGGCCCAAGTGCCGAAATGACCGCGCCATCCACGAGATGCCTGTTCTCGGGATGTGCCGGAATCACAACGAACAATACATCTGACCTTCGCGCGAGTTCGAAGGCATTCTCGACAAACTTCCATTCCGGAGAAACGTTCTTTGGGCTGCGAGCTGAATAGAGAATTTTCATGTCAAATGCTTCGAGACGCTTCGCCAATTCCTTTCCGATACGCCCCAAGCCAAGTACACCGGCAGTCTTCCCTGATACAGTCGATTTAAATGGGAAGGGCCCTTTCTCCTTCCAATTTCCGGTTCGTACCCAGTCGTCCGCTTCCACAACGCCCCTCGCCAATGCGAGCATCATCGCAACGCCCAGATCAGCAACATCCCGCGAGAGCACGTCCGGCGTGTTTGTTACGCGAACTCCACGCTCCCTCGCTGCGTCGATGTCGACACCATCGAATCCGACACCGTAGACCGCAATGATCTCAAGATTTGGCAAGGATTCAATCAGAGTCCGATCGACAACATATTCGCCTCTTGTGGCAATGCCCCGGACAGTGCCGCAGCGTCTGTCGACAAACGACTGCCTTTCCTCCGCACCAAAATATCGATGCACTTCGAAGAGCGCATTCAGCGGCTCTTCATCCCACTCTGGATAGGGCCCAATTTGAAGAATTTCGACTTTTTGCATGTCCGTCCCATAGAGCCGCTGATCTTTCAAACCATTCATTTACCTTGTATTTCGCGATACGGCGAGTCCTGCAAATTCACCAAACGCCGTTCACGACAATTCCTTGCAAATGCAGGCAAGCTGACTCAATTGCGGATTCTATTCCAAGAACCAACTTTCCGCTTGCCATTCAACATCTTGTGTATCATCTTGCCTCGTCTTGATGAGCGGCATGTCTCGCATTCAAGGATCGCAGGCATTGTGACACTGCCAAATTGCTCGCTTGATGCCTGTGACGAGTATTTGCAACGCCCGGAGCCACGCAACGCGGACGTTGAGTGCGCTGGACGTTTCGAAACAACAGGAGGAGGTTGAATGCATGGGAACCAACCTTGATGCAATCACCACGGTATTTACCGAATTCTACTACTGGCTTACGGTGGCATTGATGTTTCTCATCCATGTGGGTTTCTGCATGTATGAAGTCGGTGCAAGCCGCAGAAGAAACCATCTGCACACCCTGATGAAGAACTCGATGCTGATCCCTTTGGTCACCATCACGTTCTTCTTTTTCGGGTGGTGGATTTACTGGGCGTTCCCGAACGGACCGTTCATCACCGGCGGCATCGAGTTTGAGGCGGCGGCCGCTAACAAGCCAACTTCCGAAAACATGGCCACGAATCTGGGAGACCGGATAACCGGCGTGTTCTGGGCCGCGTTCCTGCTCTTCTCATGGACAGCAGCGTCCATCGTGTCTGGATCCGTCATTGAGCGAATCAATTCCGGCGCGTTCTGGATACTGGCTGTCCTGATAGGATCTGGGGCTTGGATCATCGATGCTGCCTGGGGCTGGCATTATGGGGGTTGGATGGTCAAGTTGCTCGGTTACCATGATGCTTACGCTTCCGGCGTGATTCATGCCATTGCCGGAGGATTTGCGCTTGGCGTTCTGGTCGTGCTGGGCCCACGTCTCGGAAAATTCTCCGCCGACGGAAAGCCGCGCGACATAGTTCCCCACAACCCATGGTTGGTGTGCATCGGGCTGTTCCTGATCTACACTGGCTTCTGGGGCTTCTACGTCGCTTGTAACGTTCCGCTGATTGGCCCGGATGGCATTGGAGGTCAGATTACTGGCGAAACATGGACCGCGACGACAATCTACCTGACCCCGACGACCCTTGGAGCGATAACGGTTAACTTTCTGATGTCGCTGTCTGGCGGAATGCTGATGGGATACAAGGTTTCCAATGGCAACGCGTTCTGGACCTATTCAGGCGGTCTCGCCGGGATCATCACCGCGTCGGCGGGAAACGATCTCTATCATCCGATCCAGGCACTCATCATTGGCGGCGCAGGCACTTACATCGCTTACAAGCTGCATTTCTGGGTCGAAAACAGGTTCAAGATCGACGATGCCGTCGGAGCGGTTGCCGTTCACGGCTATGCCGGTTTTGTTGGACTCGTAATCTGCGGTTTTGTCCTTTGGGGGCACCCGAGTTCTCCGTATGAAGGGTATGCCACCATCAACCCGGTGGGTCAGTTTATCGGTGCCATCATAATGTTTGGCGTCCTAGGCTTCATACCTGGCTGGGTCGGGGCAAAAATCCTCAAGGCCTTCGGTCTCTTGAGAATTCCAAAAGAGGTCGAGCTTATGGGACTGGATTTCAAGACGCGGCAAGAAGAAGATGCTGCGATCCGGGAAGTTCGCGAAGCCGAGCGATCGCTGATCTGACGGTCGGCTGAGCTAACGCAGACAGGAGAAACCTGATGACTACTACTGGCATTAGCAGTTGGGCCGTTGACTTGGCCGAAGTTGGTGCGATCTATCCCTTCCAGGGACTGGAATTCATTATGCTGTTGATCGGGCTGGTTGCCTGGATTTGGTGGCATGTATGGAGCATTCGGCACGAGCAAGAAGCAAACGCCGACAAGGTTGCAAAATTTGGCACTGCCGAGCAAATCAAGAACGGCATTGATTCCGACTGAATCGGCCGGATTGAAGCTTTGGTGAGGGCGGCGGCCAAAGGAGCCTGCCGCCCTTTCTCTTGAGCACAAGGTGCGCCTCGATGCTCGTTTGCCCGGGACCTGTTGCCGTTTTCCGAGCAATTGCCTTCCAGATCTAGCAAAAGAATTCGTTTCGGCAGGCGTCAAGCCGCCGCTGGAAGGCATTCGCAGTCCTTTATTGGCAATCCCCAGCCCAAAACAACTCCGAAGAAGCTATCACGTCGCCTTGTCGTTCTTTAGAGTCCGCGAATGAACAAGATCGACCGCGAGCCGAACGATCAGCTCCCTCCCGCCGAGACCGGGCAATAGCCGATGTTCGAAAAGTTCAACCGGATAGAGAAGACCGAGCAAGTTTCCCGCAATGGCCGCCGTGCTGTCACTGTCGCCACTGTGCCAGAGTGCGCATTGAAGCCCTGATTCCAAATTGTCCGTGGACAATGCGGCGTAAAGCGCGACTGAGAGCGCCTCTTCCGCAACCCAGCCCCCGCCAAGCCGCTCGACGTTATCGGGCGAACCATCGCGGGGCGCATTGAGTGCTGCTGCCATTGACTCTCCTACTTCGCAGCCAGCGGCTGATATTTTGGAATACTCGTCGGCAATTGCGCGCGCTGTTCGTTCCAGCTCGATTCCGGAGGCCACATCTGCCAGCAATTCTGCCCAAGCGGCCGCCGCCAGTTGCCCCACGGGATGGCCGTGCGTCACAGCCGAGGTCGCAATTGCTGTCGCACGAACTTCTTCGCGTGGAACACCAAAGGCCACGGGAGCCACGCGCATAATTGTTCCACAGCCCTTACTGTCATTTCGAGCTGCGATTTGACCCGGGTCTCTTAGCGCGCCAAGGCAGGTATTTCCAGGCGAGGCGCAAAAATGCATCTCTGGAAGCGAAGCAAGCCCGCCTGCTCCAGATTCCGGTTTTGGCGAGGAAAGCACCTGTGTCTGGTACCATCGGAGCAATGCGGCGTGAACCACCTCGGCAATCGTTCCACTCCCCGCTCGGACACCGCTGTTCGCGTTGATTAACCCTTCGGCGGTGAACATGGTCATTTGCGTATCGTCGGTGAACCAACCAGCAGGTGCCCCCCAGCGTGCCAGATGATCGATTCCGTCAGGATAGCAAGACTCGATTTTCCGTCGATCGAGGAATTCAACGTCAGCACCCAAGCTGTCGCCAAGAGCTCCCGCGAGCAGCGACGCCTGCACAAGATATGGATGGTATCGCCTGACGTATTCATTCTGCACGCGGCTCTCGATTGCACCAGGATGAGCGCGCCTCACTTCAGCCACAGACTGGGATGCACCCGTTCCATGCTCCATCAAGATCATTGCGGCAACAACGCCTGTCCGCCCAAGACCCCCGCGACAATGAACAAGGATATGTTCGCCACGAGCCAGCGAGCGGTGAATTTCGCGTGACTCTCTTGCCCATGCATGTTCGAAATTCTCGTCGGGAACGTTCAAGTCAACGATAGGCAGATGCCTCCAGTCGATGCCCATCTTTTTGACCCGGTCTCCGAGGTTGCTCACCGAAAGCATGTTCAGTTCATGCTTCTCCATCAGAGTGATGATCGTTTTTGCACCCCAATCTTGAATGACTTGCAAATCGCGATGCAGTTCGCGTTCCCATGACTCGCCGAATGCACCTTCGTCTCGTTTTCCCGGGCAAAACGTCAATCCGATGCTGCCCTTGCCGACTTGGATCTCGTCGATTTGCATCGGATCGGAAATGCTTGTGCGTGGGGTCATGATGCTACGCTCGCTTTCATAAGGGAGCCTCGTTTATCTCGTTTGCGGCATGGCATAACAACTTCTTTCTCGCGAGGAATGCGCCGACTGCTGTCACAGCTGGAACGGCATGAGAACCGCAAGGGCGCTTGCGGCAGGCTGCTTGCCGCTCGGGCGAAGGAAGCGAATCGCAAGCAGTCGAAGTGCCGGGCACGGGTCAGGCATGTCTTTGCTCGGCAGGGGAGCGTCTGGCACAGATCATCGGGCTGGCTGGCGGGGCGGCCGTGAAGGTCGGCTTGCAGGAAGCGGAGGAGCGAAGACCTTGCACAGAATGGGGAAGACAGCGTGAAACCGTTTGAATTCCGCTGCCCATGCCCCAAAAAGCATCCAACCAGAATCTAAATGCACCTGTGTCCGCGAATGATAGAGGTTCTCATAAGAATTCACCTGGACCGTACAAACAAGCTCGAAAATGTCCAATCGAGGGGCGTCTCGCTCGTCGGGTTCAAGACGAGTCTGCCGCGTGGCGGCAGATGATGCGCCGAGGAAACGGCACTGGCTCAGACAGTTTATATCGTGACGTTCAAAACCCCGCCGGTTTATTGCCTCAGGCGTTCCGCGAGCAAAATATGCAATCCGAGACAAATGCGGCTCGCGGGTAATCCCATGTTGGACAGCGGTGGGCAAAATACTGCTGGAAATCTTGAAAACGCAGTATCCATCACGGGGGCATGTTCCGGTCGGGTCTCTCCCTGTGATCTACTCGAGCGGATCGAGCAACTCCGCTCCAAACGCCTGGAATGCCAACGCCTTCACTGTGTCCTGCCCGCGAATGGGCCGATGCCAGCCTGTACCCTCGCCATCGCAGGAGGAAGATCAAATTCCAGCCAATCACGCACATGCAAAATCGCGGAATACCTGCAAAGCCGCTGCGACTCATGATTGGTTTCAGGGAATTGATAGTTGCGGGCAGCTATTGAACGAGCGGCGTATCCGAAGCGCCCAGGTCGACACCCCTAATGTTTGCTTGGCCCGCCAAAATGCGAATGTACTGGGCCACCGCACGCCGCCAGCTGGATTCTTCCAGATACTCCGCTACTTTATTTTGCACGGCCTCAAATGGCAGCTGCCGCCCCTCTATCCGGCGGTCAAGGCGCAAGACATGCGCACCGTAGCGTGATTTAACCGGAACCGGGCAAAGCTGGCCGTCTTCGAGATTCTCAAGAAACGTTTCCACCTCGGGTACCGTGTCGCCTTTTGACACCTGTCCGAGATTGCCGCCGTTCCTGCCCGATGGGCAATCTGACAGTTTCTTGGCCATTTCGGCGAACGCTCCCGGTTTCTTAGCCAAAATTGATATCGCGTTCTCAGCCTGCGCAACGGCAGCGCTATAGCTCTCGGCATCATCGCGCTTTGCAGCGAACAGTATGTGCGAAGCCTCGTACAGAGGAAGGCTGGCAAACCGCTGCCTGTTTTTTTCATAGTAGCATCGGCAGACGCCCTCGTCCGCTACAGGAACCGAGACTTCGATAGCAAGCACTTGGCGAACGAGGGACTCTTCGTCTGTCTCCTGTCGGTTCGTATCGTCACGCTGCGGGTCGGGCGCAATGCCGAGAGCTTGCGCCCGCTGCAACAGCAGTTCGCGCACCACAAGTGCACGGGCCGCTTCTTCCAATGCCGCATCTGGAGTCGGTGCCGGATGATTCTGCGCCTCAGCGGCAATGTCCGCATGCGGGATCGCAATGCCGTTTACGGATGTCGGTGTGCCGGTCACTCCGATAAATCCAACGAGTTTCGGTAAATACGATCAGCGGTTGGCCAATTGTCGCTCATTGGTGCGCACCACTTGGTAACCTGGCCGCCAAATGAAGCGAACAGGAACGCTAAGCATGTGCACAAGCCTGGTGAAGGGGAAAACGAGGAAGATGGTCAATCCCAAGAACAAGTGCAACTTGTAGATCCAATGGACATCCAAGATATGCGTGGATGCAGATATGTCCAGAGTGTACAGCCCCTGTGCCCAAGACATGAATTTAACCATTTCCGAACCGTCCAGATGTTCCATCGAAGCCAAGATGGTCGAAAGGCCGAGCAAGAGCTGCAGGTTCAGCAGTGCCAGGATTGCGATGTCGCCGCTCGAAGATGTTCTGCGGATACGAGGATCGACGAGCCGCCGGTAGAGCAACATCAATCCACCCACGAGTGAAATGAATCCCGCGATTCCTCCGACTGCCATTGAGGCAACCTGCTTGAATGAGTGGCCGACCCCGAGCCAGTCCAGAAAGGCGAGAGGGGTGAGCAGACCGAAGAAATGCCCAAAGAACACAATCAATATTCCCGAATGAAACAGCACTGACCCCATTATCAGCATGTGCCGACGCAACAGCTGGCTGGACTGGGAGCGCCAAGTATACGGCTCGCGATCGTAACGAATGACGCAACCTACAACCATCACGACAATCGCAATGTATGGGTAGATACCAAATACAGCGGTATTGAATGCCGCGTTCATGACGCAGACCCTCCCAGTTGCTTGACTATATCCAGATTCCCGGTTGCTGATTCCCGGGGGTCCATCTGTGCAAGCGTCTCCCTCACCGCCGGGCAGGAGCCGCCTGGACTGCCCGGGCCAAACGTAACCGGAGCGTCCTCCCACATCTTGTCGAGAGCCGCGAGATCTTCCGGATCGGAATCTGGCAGGTCGGCCATATCGAACGCCGCCCCGTTTTCCAAGCCGCCCGCAAATGCCTCGATTCCATTGAAAATGCTGGCATACGGGCTTCGCCGCTTCATCAGCCTTTCTTCAAGCACCTTGACGATATGAAGAATTTCCTGGAGCATTTCACGTGCTTCGGCCAAGGACAGCGTGGACGCGAACTCCAGGAACATTGGCAGGTAGTCGGGCAACTCTCCGCCCTCCATCGCGAGGTCGCGCTGCTCGTACAGGTGCAGCAGATTCACCATTGCCTGCCCGCGTTCACGGCTTTCCCCATGCACATGCTCGAACAATTGGAGAGAGAGCGAGTGCGTGCGATCAAACAGCAGCACGTACCGCTCCTGCAGGTCGTAGAGGTCCCGTGCCTCGAAGTCTGACAGGAATGCGAGAAGCTTTCCGAGACCGGGCTCCCGTACCAATCCCTCGTCGCGAATTGCGCGAGCGAGATCAGGAGATCCGTCGCGGATTTCCGCCGTAGGATAGCACAGAAGAATCGAGAACGCCTTCAGGGTCGCGATCATCTTGCGACATCCGCCATTGCCGCGTCAGCCGGCACCGACCTCCTCCGTCCGAAGAGACTCGTTTCGGTCAGGCTGCCCGAACAACCGTTCCCAAAGCTGAAGCCGCACGAGCCGCGCAGGTCCTCGGCATTCTCGCCGGTTTCCCTGTGCGATGTCGGAATGACGAATCGATCCTCATAATTCGCGATCGCCATCAGTTGGTACATGTCGAGGATCTGCTGCGGCGTCAGGCCAACCCTTTCCGCGACGCCCTCGTCGATGACGCCGTCAACGGTCTTCGCGCGCATGAACGCCCGCATCGCCAGCATGCGCTCCAGCCCCAGCATCACCGGCTCCTCCTTTCCCGCAGTGAGCAGGTTGGCGAGGTATCGAATCGGTATCCGAAGCGAGCGCACATCAGGCAAGCCGCGAGAGAGTCCAAGTTGCCCGACTTCCGCAGCCGACTGAATTGGCGACAGCGGCGGCACGTACCAAACCATCGGCAACGTGCGATATTCAGGGTGCAGCGGGAAAGCCACCTTCCATTCAACAGCCATCTTGCGAACCGGAGAGTTCCTCGCCGCGTCCATCCAGTTATCGGGAACACCGTCCCGCCTTGCCTGTTCGATGATGGCGGGATCATTCGGATCAAGAAAAATGTCGAGCTGAGCCTTGTAAAGGTCTTGTTCGTCGGCGACCGAAGCTGCCTCTTCGATCCGGTCCGCATCGTAGAGCAGGACGCCGAGATATCGAATGCGCCCGACGCATGTCTCGGAGCAAACAGTTGGTTCGCCAGCCTCGATTCGCGGATAGCAAAAGACGCATTTCTCCGACTTGCCGGTCGACCAATTGTAGTAAATCTTCTTGTAAGGGCATCCTGAAATGCACATGCGCCAGCCGCGGCACTTCTCCTGATCGATCAGGACAATTCCGTCCTCTTCCCGCTTGTAGATCGAACCGGAAGGGCACGAAGCAACGCAAGTCGGATTCAGGCAGTGCTCGCACAGGCGTGGGAGATACATCATGAACGTGTTCTCGAACGCCCCGTAGATTTCCTTTTCGATCCCCTCGAAATTGCAGTCCTCAGAACGCTTCTTGAACTCGCCGCCGAGAATCTCCTCCCAGTTCGGTCCCCACTCTATCTTCTCCATGCGCTCGCCCGTGATAAGCGATCTTGGACGTGCGGTCGGCGAGGCCTCGGATTCGGGTGCCGACTGAAGGTGATCGTAATCAAAGGTGAATGGTTCGTAATAGTCGTCGATCTCCGGAAGATCTGGATTGGCGAATATTTTGGCCACAATCCGCCATTTGGAACCGATCTTTGGATGGATTTTGCCATTGCGGGTGCGCTTCCACCCACCGTTCCATCGCTTCTGGTTCTCCCAGTTCTTGGGGTAGCCGATCCCAGGCTTGGTCTCCACGTTGTTGAACCACGCGTATTCCATGCCCTCCCGGCTGGTCCAGACATTCTTGCACGTCACGGAACAGGTGTGGCACCCGATACACTTGTCAAGATTCAGGACCTTGCCAACTTGTGCGCGAACTTTCATTGAACTGCCTCCGTTCTTTGATCTGCGGGACGTTCGAGCCAGTCAACTTCGCGCATTTTGCGGACGATAACGAACTCATCGCGATTTGACCCCACAGTGCCATGGTAATTGAAGCCGTAGGACTGCTGTGCGTATCCACCGATCATGTGGGTCGGCTTGACCACCGCCCTCGTCACAGAATTGTGGATTCCGCCGCGTTTTCGGGTCGTCTCGGAACCCGGCGTGTTCACGATCTTCTCCTGCGCGTGATACATGTAGATGGTGCCTTCCTTGATGCGTTGCGACACGACGGCACGAGCGGTGAGAGCTCCGTTGACATTGTACGCCTCGATCCAATCGTTGTCCTCTATGCCGCCCTTCTCCGCATCGATCTCGCTGATCCACGCGACCGGACCGCCCCGGTTGAGCGTCAGCATCAGGAGGTTGTCGGTGTAGGTCGAGTGAATGCCCCATTTCTGATGCGGTGTGATGAAGTTCAGCACCAGTTGCGCGTTGCCATTGTCTCTCTCCTCAATGATTGGCTTGACCGTCTTGGTGTCGATCGGCGGTCGATAGACACAGAATCCCTCACCGAAGGCGCGCATCCAGAGGTGATCCTGGTAGATCTGCTGACGCCCAGTCAACGTCCGCCATGGGATCAACTCGTGAACGTTGGTGTAGCCGGCGTTGTAGCAGACATTCTCGGATTCCAGCCCGGACCATGTTGGCGAAGAGATGATCTTGCGCGGCTGAGAAACGAGATCGCGAAAGCGGATTTTCTCCTCGTGCTTCGGCAAAGCCAAGTGGGTGTGGTCGCGGCCAGTGAACCTGCCGAGCGCCTCCCATGCCTTCACCGCGACGTCGCCGTTGGTCTCTGGCGCCAGCATCAGGATCACTTCCGTGGCGTCGATGTCGCTGAGAATGCTCGGCCGGCCCTTGGTCGGCCCTTCCTCGACTACGGTGCCGTTCAGGCTCCTCAATCGCTCCACTTCCTTCCCGGTGTCCCAGCTGATTCCCTTTCCGCCATTGCCCAGCTTGTCCAAGAGCGGGCCAAGTGCAGTGAAATGCTTGTAGACATTCGGGTAGTCGCGCTTGACAACCGCTATCTGGGGCATGGTCCTGCCGGGGACTGGCTCTGCCTCCCCTTTCTTCCAGTCCTTCACATCCAGGGCTTGGGCGATCTCAAGCGGCGTGTCGTGCAGGATCGGGGTCAGAGTCACGTCCTCCTCCACGCCCAGAATTTCCGGAGCGACGCTGGAAAACGTTTTTGCGAATCCCTTGAAGATATCCCAATCGCTCCGGCACTCCCACACTGGATCGACGGCCGCCGTTAGCGGATGAATGAAAGGATGCATGTCGGACGTGTTCAGGTCGTTCTTCTCGTACCAAGTCGCGGTCGGAAGGACGATGTCCGAGTAAACGCACGTGGTCGACATTCGAAAATCGATTGTCACTAGCAGGTCGAGCTTTCCTTCCGGTGCTTTGTCGTGCCAAACAACATCCTGCGGCTTCCGCGCTCCGGTTTCACCCAAGTCCTTGCCCATCACGCCATGCTGAGTCCCCAGCAGGTGCTTCAGGAAGTACTCATGCCCCTTGCCGGAAGACCCGAGCAAATTGGACCTCCACACGAAGAGGTTGCGCGGCCAGTTCGCCGGATCGTCTGGATCCTCGCAGGACATTTGAAGCGTGCCGTCCCGCAGTGCCTTGACCACGTAGTCCTTGATCTCCAAGCCCGCTCCGCGAGCGGCAGACGCGACATCAAGCGGATTTGTCTTGAACTGGGGCGCTGACGGCAGCCAGCCCATTCGCTCGGCGCGAACGTTGAAGTCAATGAGCGCTCCGTCCCAAGAACCATCAGGAGCCGTCGGGGACAGAATCTCCTCGACACCCAAGGTCTCGTACCGCCATTGGTCCGTGTGGGCATACCAGAAGGAGGTGGAATTCATGTGGCGGGGCGGCCTCACCCAGTCGAGCGAAAAGGCCAGCGGAAGCCAGCCGGTCTGCGGCCGCAGCTTCTCCTGCCCAACATAATGGCACCACCCGCCGCCCGACTGACCGATGCAGCCGCACATTATCAAGAGATTGATGATCCCTCGATAGTTCATGTCCATGTGATACCAGTGGTTCAGGCCCGCACCGAGAATGACCATCGACCTTCCGCCCGTCTTCTCGGCGTTGCGCGCGAACTCCCGCGCGACGGTTTCGATGGATTTCCTGGGCACGCCCGTGATGTGCTCGGCCCAAGCCGGCGTGTAGGGAACTTTGTCATCGTAGTCAGTCGCGACATTGTCGCCGCCAAGGCCTTGATCGACACCGTAGTTGGCGATGAGCAGGTCATGGACGGTCGCAACCATGGTTTCACCGTCACCGAGCCGCAGTTTCCTGACCGGCACCTTGCGGACGAGGACATCTTCATGATCAGTTCCCTTGAAATGGTCATGTTCGCGATTCCCGAAATACGGAAACCCGACATCCGCGACAACGTCGTGGTCGGCGTCGGCAACAAGGCTTAACTGGAGGCTGGTCTCGCTGCCGGACGAATCCCGTTCGGCGAGATTCCATGATCCGCTTTCGCCCCACCGGAACCCCACGGACCCAACCGGCACCACCGCGCCGCCGCTGTTTTGATCGAAGGCGACCGTCTTCCAGTCCGGGTTGTTCTCCTGGCCGAGCGAATCGGAAAAGTCCGACGCTCGAACCAGCCGCTCCGGGACGTAGCAGCCATTCTGCTTTGCCAGGCGGACCAGCATCGGCATATCCGTGTAGCGTCGAGCATAGTCGCGAAAATACTCTGCCTGACGGTCGACGTGGAATTCACGGAGAACCACATGTCCCATTGCCATTGCGAGCGCGGAGTCCGTACCCTGCTTTGGATGCAGCCACACATCCGAAAACTTCGCGGCTTCAGAATAGTCGGGGCTGACCACGACCGATTTGGCACCCTTGTACCGCGCCTCTGTGTAGAAGTGGGCGTCGGGTGTCCTTGTCTGCGGGACATTCGATCCCCACAGGATCAGGAAACCGGAGTTGTACCAGTCGGCGCTCTCGGGTACGTCGGTTTGTTCCCCCCAAGTTTGCGGCGAGGAAGGGGGAAGGTCGCAGTACCAATCGTAAAACGACATGCATACGCTGCCGAGCAATGAGAGGTAGCGGGAGCCGGCCGCATAGGAAACCATCGACATGGCCGGAATCGGGGAAAAGCCGACCACCCTGTCAGGACCGTACGTCCTGATGGTGTAGGCATTCGCCGCAGCAACTATTTCGTTGACCTCTTCCCAATTCGAGCGCACGAATCCGCCCATCCCACGCTTGCTCGTATAGGCCGCACGCTTCTTCGGATCCTGGACAATCGATTTCCAAGCTGCAGCAGGAGACATTCCGGTGCGGGCCTCGCGCCACATCCTGACCAGTTTCGACCGGACCAGGGGATACTTGATCCGGTTCCCGGAATAGAGATACCAACTGTAGCTCGCGCCTCTGCTGCAGCCACGAGGCTCATGGTTGGGGAGGTCGGGCCGAGTGCGCGGATAGTCCGTCTGCTGAGTTTCCCAAGTGACGATCCCGCCCTTCACGTAGATCTTCCAGGAGCATGAGCCAGTGCAGTTCGCTCCGTGGGTGGAGCGCACGATCTTGTCGTGCTGCCAGCGCTTCCTGTACCCCTCTTCCCATGTCCGGCTCTCCCGGGTTGTTACACCGTGCCCGTCCGAGAAAACTCCGACGTTGCGGGTTGAAAAAAAGTTAAGGCGGTCCAGCAAATTGCTCATCTTCGTCCTCGACTTGTTGTGCGCTCATTCCCCCTGGGTCCCTTGATGTCGGGTCAGCAAGGCACGGGCGCCCCTTTCCGGGTATAGTAGAAGGCCGTCACGGCAACGCACACAGCATAAAAAGCCATGAACAGGTACAGCGCCAATTCCGGCCCGCCAGTAAATGCAATGGAAGACCCGTACACCTTGGGGATGAAGAAGGCCCCATATGCGGCAATCGCGGAAGTGAATGCGATGATTGCAGCCGATTCACGCTCTGCCTGGAGTATGAAATTAGTCTCGTCAAGCCCAGGCATCAGGTGCCGCACCTCTTGCCTCATTATTGTGGGGATCATCTGGAATGTGGACGCGTTTCCCACCCCAGTCGCGAAGAACAGCACCAAGAACATCGCGAAGAACCCCCAAAATGCACCCGGACTGTCCTTGATCGACAGGAAGAACAGCACACCGCCTACCGCAACTATCATTACAAGGAAGGTCCAGAAGGTCACTCGTCCTCCACCGTAACGGTCAGAAACCCAGCCAGTCGCCGCGCGACTCAACGCGCCGACCAAGGGACCGAGAAAGACAAGCTGGAGCGAGTCGACCTGCGGGAACTGTGTCTTGGCAAGCAAGGGAAACCCGGCGGAATACCCGATAAACGAGCCGAACGTTCCAGTATACAGCACGCACATGATCCAATTGTGCTTGCGCTTGAAAATGATTGACTGTTCGCGGAACGAAGCCCTCATCGTGGAAATGTCGTCCATTCCGAACCATGCTGCAATTGTCGCCACGACAAGGAAGGGAACCCAAATGAACCCCGCGTTCTGCAACCACAGGCTCGCCCCAGTGCTCGCCACCGTCTGGGGCGACCCCACGACTGTTCCAAAGACACCTGCCGTGATCACCAGCGGCACGGCGAACTGCATGACACTCACGCCAGCGTTGCCAAGACCGGCATTGAGCGCGAGTGCGTTTCCCTTCTCGGCTTTCGGAAAGAAATAGCTGATGTTGGCCATTGAAGACGCAAAATTTCCGCCGCCGAGACCACACAGAAGTGCCAGCAAGAGAAATATTCCGTAAGGTGTCTCCGGATTCTGCACGGCGAACCCAATGCCGACTGCAGGCAACAGCAGCGAAGCGGTCGAAAGAGTTGTCCAAAGCCTGCCGCCGAAAATTGGTACCATGAAGGAGTAGAAAATCCGCAGTGTCGCTCCAGATAGGCCAGGTAGCGCGGCCAACCAGAACAACTGGTCCATCGAGTAGGTGAAGCCAATTTCCGGAAGCTTCGCGACGATCACGCTCCAGACCAGCCAGACGGAAAATGCCAGAAGCAGGCAGGGGATCGAGATCCAGAGATTGCGTTTGGCGATCGACCTTCCGCTCGACTCCCAAAAGCCCTCGTTGTCCGGGCGCCAATCGATCAGCACTCGGTTCTTTTGGGGACGCTCTGATGCGTTCATAGCAAGCCGGGTCCTTTCTCCCGCGAGAATTTCTTCGTTGCCCGCTTCGCCTTCTTTAATTCACTGTTGGCTTCGACCTGCCCGCGAATCAGGTCTTGGATACGGCTGGTCCGGAACGTCGCTAAGGTACCGCTCATCGATGAGGACCGGATGACGACGGCGTTCCATAAGCCTGATTGCGACATGCATCCAGATCGAGCTCACGAGCACAAGCGCGAAAAGCAGCATGAAGCAGGTGGTCCAGACACCGGTCAGATCGTTGAGAATGCCGAACGCGATCGGAAGAACGAACCCTCCGAGTCCTCCAATCATCCCCACAAGACCGCCGACCGCTCCTACATGGTGCGGATAGTAGACAGGGATGTGCTTGTAGACAGCAGCTTTGCCGAGCGACATCACGAAACCGAGAATCACGGTCAGGATAGCGAACGACCCCAAGCTCAAGCCAAACGTGAATTCGATCGGGCCCTCAATTCCGCTCACAATGTAGCGGGTTTGCGGATAGCTCAGGAGCAACAAGCAGCCAAGTGAAACAGCGAATGTCAGATACATGACGGAACGTGCACCCCACCTGTCGGACATCCAGCCCCCCAAGGCTCTGAACACCGAACCTGGCATTGCATATGCAGCCGCCAGCATGCCCGCCATGCCTAGTTCCAGCCCGTACGCGCCAACGTAATAGCGCGGCAGCCAACTCGCCAGCGCCACGAATGCGCCGAACACGAAGAAGTAATAGGTGGCAAAGCGCCATACCTGCAGGTTTCTCAGCGGCTTTAGCTGCTCCATGGTCGAGACATGTCCGGCGCCGCTCTTAGTGCGCTCCTTGTGCGACGGGTCGTCCTCGGTCAGCAAGTAGAAAATGACGGCCATGCCCGCCAGCATGAATGCATATATCTGGGCGGTCTGTTCCCAGCCGAACGCCAGAACCAGAAACGGTGCCCCGAAGTTAGTCACGGCGGCGCCGACGTTGCCTGCACCGAATATCCCGAGAGCAGTACCTTGAGCCTTCTCCGAGTACCACCGAGAAACGTAAGCGACGCCAATTATGAACGACCCGCCGGCGAAGCCGATGCCAAGTGCCGCGACCAAGAACATTTCGTAGGTCGTGACCACAGACACCAGATAAGTCGCGACTGCTGTCGCCAGCATCTGAAAGGTGTAGATGAGGCGCCCACCGTACTGTTCAGTCCAGATACCGAAGAAAATGCGGCTGACTGAACCTGTCAGGACTGGCGTCGCGACCAACAATCCGAATTCCGTCTCGGAGAGACCGAGCTCCTGCTTGATTCTGACACCAATGATCGAAAAAATAGTCCAGACGGCAAAGCACGCCGTAAAGGCGATCGTGCTCACACCGAGCATCCGGTGCTGCTTGCCTGCTGTCACTCCTTCGAGATTGTGCATACCCACATCCCTCTCGCTGGACTAACATTCAGCAGATACAAAAGCTTTCAAAGCCGCGCGTCTGCCGATGGCCAGTGTAAGGAATCTCGCCACCGAAGTCAAGCGATGCGTCCGCCACTTGTTGAGGTCTGGGAAACACACTCCAGACTGACCAAGAGCATGTCTTCCTGACCCATTCAATCAGTGCCAGGAATCTGGCATCCCAAGAGTTCGACGACCATGCACAATTGTCATAACCGCCAGCTGCAACACGTCGAAGAACAGATTGATCTCGCAATCCCAGCGGAAGCGGGCCGATCTCCATTCATCCCTGTACTTGTCAAGCCAAACGGGGAAATTGCCGTCGGTTTCGCGGCCTGCCGAGGAGTTTGACGGGCTCTTGGCCCCGAGACCAGTCGCAAGACTGCGGCAAAGCTTGCCTAGGCACCCGTGTCCTCGAATTTTCAACCCTGAAAGCACAATGACAGGCTGCCCGTTTCCAGTCAGGATCGGATTCCCGCTCATCGGACCCATTTGCATGACTATTGCAATCGAGCGTCGGGTGCCTAAAATCAATGCATGGCATGGCCGCAAAACACTCCGGAACGCCCAGAAGATGCGCAAGCCGGCATCGAGTTGACCGAAGAGTTCGAGCGATTCGCGCAGCGCGACGACATATTCAGCCGTGCGCTTTGGGACAAGAAAGTCGGCACCGACGAGGCAAGGGCCTTTTTCTCTTCCTATCGCATCGAAGCTGCACCGAGGCGCGGCGAAGGATTCACGCAGCGAGACTTTGCGCTGCGAAACGCCAGTTGGCTGATTTCCGACATCATTTCGGAACGCAGTGCGGCGGATGGCAGGCGGGAGGGGTTCCAAGCCGCAATCGCGGCTGACGCTTCGGTTGCACGCGACTCTGTGCCCATCGAGGACACGGTGGCGATGGCAGTCGAAATCAAGCGCATCGCCAAGTTTTTCGGCGCCGACCTTTGCGGCATCACCGCCATGGACGAACGCTGGCTCTACACCAGCCGGGTGGACGCGCGGGACGGCTCGTCAGCGCCTATCGATCTTCCCGACGGGCTGACATCAGTGATTGTGCTTGGCCATCAAATGGATGCGAGCCTTGTCGATACCTACCCGTCTGCGCTGGCAGGAGCAGCAACCGGACGCGAATACAGCCGCGAAGCCGCGACCGTGATTCAGGTTGCTGCCTATATACGCAACTTGGGTTATGAGGCGGTCGCTTCGATGAACGACACTGGGTTGGCGATTCCATTAGCCCTCCAAGCCGGTCTCGGCGAGTATGCGCGAAACCAGCTAGTCATCACTCCGGAATTTGGTCCGCGCCTTCGGTTTTCCAAGATTTTTACCGAGCTTCCGTTGGCGCATGATCGTCCACGCAAGCTTGGGGTGGCGGAGTTCTGCAACATTTGCACGAAGTGCGCCGATGCGTGCCCCGTAAAGGCGCTGCCCTACGGTCCGCCAACTGCCGAGACAGCGAACCGTTCTGCCATAAAGGGCGTAAGAAAATGGACATCGGACGCGGAAAAATGCTTCGGTTTCTGGACCAAGATCGTTTCCGACTGTGCGATCTGTCTTCGTGTTTGCCCGTTCAACCGTGATTTCGGAAAATGGCGCAACAGGCTGTGGCTCCGTTTGGCGCTGTCCCCGCTGAGGCGCTTGGCCTTGTGGTTGGCAAGAGGGCATGGCGGACGGCTCAAGCCGTCCAAATGGTGGGCGCGGATGGGATGACAGGCCTCTCGGCGAATTGAGCATTGCTGAATGAGCCACGCCGCAACCCGGAAACAATGAAGTTGGGGCATGAGGTGACCGTTCCGAGCGGCTGACAAGCTTGAGGCACCTTGGAAGTTGCAGATAGTTTTGAAGCCGGAGGAGATTTTGCGCCTTTCCACCGGAACGTGCGGAAATCAACGGCCGGTCCCGTCGTCGGGGTCAAGAAAAGGGGAGAAAAAAACGTGAAACATCTTAAACTGCTTGCAACATCCGTCGCCTTGACAATCGGGTCCATGATCGGTGCGGCACAGTCCGGATATCCAGAACGCCCGATTCAGTTCGTTGTGCCATGGCCGCCGGGCGATCTCGAAGACACAATCACGCGCATGATCGCGAAGCGCGCGCAAGAGGAACTTGGCGTTCCGACCTCCACGGTGAACATTAAGGGCGGAGCCGCTCTGATTGGAGCAACCCACGTCGCCAACGCGCCTGCGGACGGATACACGATTGGCGCCTTCACGGCCAACGTGGTGTCGGCTCATATCATCAAGGGCAACGCCACATACGGACGCGATCGTTTCGAACCGTTGGGAATAATGATCGGTTATCCGATGATGCTCATCACTCGGTCCGACATGCCTTTTGACGATCTGGAGAGCCTCGCGGCATTCGCAAAAGAAAATCTGCTGTCTCTAGGTGTCTATGGACTGAACGGACCACCGGCGCGCCAAACACTGAAGACGGCTGAACGGCTCGATTTTGAATACGGAAGTGTAACCGCATTTGACGAAATGTCGTGCCTGATGCTGTCAAACGGCGAGCTTGATATCCTGCTGGGAGGCAACCTTCTCAAATCTTGCCTAGACAGCGGCGAGGCAAAGGCAGTTGCCGCCTATACCACCGAGCGGATCAAGATTTATCCGAACGTGCCTACATTGGAAGAACAAGTTCCGGGCATTTCGACACCAGGCTGGGCTGGGCTTTTCGTGCGCTCGGGAACGCCACAGGAGGCACGCGACGCAATTACCAAGATCGCTATCGAGGTCGTGAATTCCCCTGAGGCCCAAGCAATCGCGACCAATACCGGTGCGGTCATCAACTGGATGCCAGTGGAAGAGGCGGTGCCGTTCATCAAACAGTTCTATGAGCGATTCGAAACGCTTCTTGCAAATTAGAGAAAGCGGTCCGGCAGGCATCCGCCTTGTCTGACCCCGATGATGCGGAAGCTCGTTCCCCGTTTGGCGAAGCGCCTAACGGGGGGCGACTCCTCCTGACCGGTCTCTTCTTGACTGGCGTCTTTCTGCTAGCCATCATTCGCTGGCAGACGATGCCCGGCACAGCAGGCCAGACTGCAGCGTTGGGAGGTTGGTGGAGCGAGCCGGCGCTCGCTCCGGCCACCGCGCTTGCAATTCTCATCATCAGTTCGGCAGTTGCAGTCTTCACTGCCAGACGCAAACCGATCAACGTTCCGGAAACAGCAATGACTTACCTGCGGATCGGGGCCGTGTCTGCCTGGATGCTGATGGCGGTCTGGTTGATCTCGATCACGGGATTTGCACTGGCAATGCTGATTTTCTCGGGTGGAGCCGCCTTAATGGCAGGGTTTCGCGGCAAGACATTCGCCTGCCTGTGTCTTGGAACCACGGTCGCAATGGTCCTCGTCTTCCGGGTTGGTTTTGGAATCTGGTTTCCGCGGCCGCTTTTGTTCAAACATGTTGAATTCGGCTCAACGCTTAGTGGCATATTGTGATGCTCGAAACGCTGTCGCTTGGATTCGAGCAGCTCACCCAAACATCAGTGCTCATCTCCCTGCTGGCAGGAAGCGTCCTTGGCATCGTCATCGGCGCAATCCCCGGGGTCGGTCCGGGAGTGGGCATCGTCTTGCTGCTGCCCTTGACTTACACGATGGATCCGCTTGCTGGAATCACGCTGCTGATGGGACTCTACGCCGCGGGCTGGTATGGCGGCGCGATTCCGGCAATCACCATCAACACTCCCGGAACCGGAGTGAATGTTCTAACCACCTACGACGGTTACCCAATGGCCAGGAAAGGCGAGCCACAACGCGCGCTTTCGCTGGCCTATGCGTCCTCATTTGTTGGCGGAACCTTCAGCGTTCTCGTTTTGATCCTGGCCGCTTGGCCACTGGCGAGCCTGTCCAAATACCTGACATCGGCAGACCTCGCGATGGCGGCGCTTCTTGCCATGGTGCTCGTCGTCGTTGCGCACCGGGGATCCGAGTTTGCTTCCTTCTCGATGCTGGGCCTTGGCCTCTTCATCAGCACGATAGGTCTGGAAACGGCATACGGCTCACCGCGCTACACGTTCGGAACCGTCTGGATGATGGGTGGCATCCCGCTCATCTCCATGATTCTCGGGCTGTTCGCGCTCAGCCAAGCCTTGGCGCTGATCTTCTCCAACAGGGTGATCAAGAAGAGCAGCACAGAAATCGACCGCAGGCTCCTGAGCGGCTTCGTGGAGATCTTCAGATATCCGAAGACACTGTTTCGCTCGGCAGGACTGGGCGTTGGAATGGGCATTCTTCCTGGGGTCGGCGAGTTCCTTGCACAGTTCTTTGCCTACACCACAGCGCATGCAGGCTCCAAGACTCCAGAAAAGTTCGGGCGCGGCGCCCCCGAAGGAATCATCGCTTCCGAAACCGCCAACAACGCTGTGCCGGCTGCAGCGCTCGTGCCGTTGCTGGCACTCGGCATTCCCGGAGAAGCCTTTACGGCGATGATGCTGACGGTATTCATTGTCCATGGAGTGGACCCCGGTCCCACGCTGTTCCAAGAGCACCGAGGCTTCGTGTCCGGCCTCTATCTGTCGCTGCTGATCATGAATTTCATAATCTTGGGGATCCTTCTCGCTGCCACGAACTGGATTGCAAAGCTGGCGACAATCAACGACCGGCTTCTCGGCGTCATCATCATGTGCCTGGTGCTGGTCGGCACTTACTCGAAGAACTACCGCCTTACCGACACGATCATCGCGATTGTCTTCGGCATCCTCGGATTTGCCCTCAAACGGGCCAACATCCCGATGGTGCCGCTGATTCTGGGCCTTGTGCTGGGTCCGATACTCGAGCGTTACCTTCGGCAGGGCATCGGAGCAGCTTCAGGAGACATGACGATATTCGTGACCCGGCCGGTCAGTCTGACATTCGTCATGATAATTCTGTTTTTGATTGGAATGGCTGCACGGAACGTCGTGCGGCGCATGCGGGAGCCAGCCTGATTCCGAGGAAAACTCGCATTGAACTCGGCACTGCTGTCCGCACGTCAGGCTTTCGCGGCGATTGCACCGGCCCGGCATCACAATCCCACGGGTCCCTAAATGGAAAGGCGAGTTTCTCGATCGCTAGTGCGCTCCTCAACGAAGAAGTTGCGAATGTGGATTGTCTCGCCGACCCCGTTTCGTGATGCGCTCGGCAAGGTGAGTGCAGGACGCAGGAGCCTTTTGGCAATTCGGTTCGGGCAACCCGCGATGCCGGGCACTCGGTCAAGTGCAACCTGATCTCCGATTAACCTGGCTGCGCAATGGCATTTCTTTCCCCGTTGCAAAGCCACCGCAGGCCAAGCGGGAAAAAAAGTCGATGGCCGGAAATTCTGCCGGTAGAAATACCTTGTGCTAAAGATTGACGCTTTCAACCATATCTGGCAGGCGGATTACTACAAGGCCCTGGCCAGCTTAATCGGGGCGATGGCGGGCATCGCGCGCCGCTCGGAAACCCAGCCAATGATGATGATGCTCGACGAACGGTTCCGACTATCGGGTACCATTCCTAGAATTGATCGCCTCGCCGAAACAAGCCGTGGCGCTGGGGCGAATTGGAGCGGAATCGAGGACATATTCAATGAGGCGCGATACGCGATCGTGGAGGCTTTCGCGGCGGGAATCCAAGTTTACACCAACGTGAATGGCCTCCCCTTTCACGAATTGCGATCCAATTGCGCGCACTGTCTCGCATCATGTCGACAAACCGAACAAGTCCGCAGTTAAACGGGAGCTTGGCCAGTGGGGCGCTGCACAGAACAAATGTGCCAGTTTTCTCTTGCACCATCAATGGCAACACACCTTGACAGAGCAAAAATCGCCGGCATCGGGTTCATGATTCCGCGGTTCCAGAAGCGTGATCGCCACGGCGAACTTGACGACTCGCTCATCAGGCAGGAGACTGGCTTCGTTTAACTCATGGAATCCCGGTTGCCGACGAACACTTCCAAAGCGGATCAAAAGAAAGAATTTCAGCTTCAGGATGCAGGCGAGGGTTAAACAGAAAATTGTGCCAATGCGTGGCCTCATGCAGCGGGTCCTCCGGCAACAATCGGCGAACCCCGCAACTCAAATCGAAACCTTGAGAAAACGCCTTGAAGGTCAACCTGCACACCTTGGCTTTCAACAGCCGTGCCGCAGTCCGCGAACCGGGAGCAAACGTGGCCGTGAGTGAATCCGAAAACCTTCCCGCACGCTGGAAATAGGCGCTCGAAAAAAACTGTACCGCCATTTCGCGCCGTTGCGACGGGTCATGCGTACTCCGCGCCATGTGCGAAAGTTCCGGCATGACCGAGAATTCGCCCTTTCTGCACAGCACGGTTACCATGCGGCAAAGAGGCTCAATCTCGCCGGGCAGAAACACCTGTGCAATCATGCCATCATTCGGACGTCCGCCATCCGTCCGCACCGCTTCTTGCCGCACCCGGCACTGCCAACGGATGAACCGGTCCTTGAGACCGCGCTCGGGAGTGTCTGGGACTTGATTCTCGTCGCGGAAGTTAATTCGGAACCATCCTGCTATCCGCGGGCACTCAGGCAGTAACCGCGGTCATGTTGAAGGCTTGGAATCTTGGCTCTCGTTTCAGCCACTGCATCCAAGTCGATCTCGGCGAACAGCACGCCGGCGTGCGTGCCTCCGTCTGCCACCACCTTTCCCAGCGGATCCACAATCAGCGAATGCCCGTAAGTTTCACCTCCTCCAGGAACCGGTCCCGTGGCACATGGTGCAATGCAAAAGCATCCGTTCTCTATTGATCTCGCCCTGATCAGTGCGTGCCAGTGCATTTCCCCTGTCGCTTTCGTGAATGCTGCGGGCACGGCAAGAATTTCAGCGCCAGCCTTGGCAAGTTTGCGGTACAGCCCCGGAAACCGGAGATCGTAGCAGATCGATAGCCCAATTCGTCCGAAAGGCGTCTTTGCGACGGTCGCGACATCGCCGGGAATCACGGATGCACTTTCCCGGTAGGTGTGTTCCTCGGACAGCTGGATGTCAAAAAGGTGAATCTTGTCGTAGGTCGCGTTTATCTCGCCTGCATCATCGAATACGAAGCAGCGGTTGTAGATTTTCGTGTCTGGACCCTTCACAGCAACCGATCCAGCAATGACCCAGGTACCGCTGGCCATCGCGAATTCCCGCACGAATTCCAGCACCGGATGCGAGTCCGCAGCCGCCGCGGGAGGCACCAGCCGCGCTCCGTCGCTTTTCAGGCCTCCGCAGTATTCCGGCAGCATGATGAGATTGGCACGACCTGAGAGCGCCTTGTTCAAATGCTCCTGCAACTCCTCGATCGCGCCATCGAATGTCGATCTCGGACGGGTCTGGATGCAGGCGATTGAAACGGATTGGGGCATGGGTTTAGAATTTCATGTAGGCCTTACGGAGGGACACGAGGGGGTGCCGGTCCGACATCTGGAACTTGACGAGCAACTCCCGTGCAATCATGTCGAGGTCCTGCTGGTTGTCGGGAAGCGCAATCGAATCCGGAACTCTGACCCAACCGTTGATGTTCCGGTCGAACACGGCCGGCTTTCCTTCCTCGTATCCCATGTGCACGTCTTCCAGCCAGTTGAGGTCATCCCATCCCATTACCTCGATGTATCGGCGCAAAAACGGTGTGATTCGGTCGTAGTCGGGAACCAGATTGACGTCGTAACGGTAGCCGATGTGCTGACCGATCTCGCGCGCTCGCTCGGATTCAAGTCCCTCTGGCTTGTCTATGAACTGGTCGATATCCTTGATCTCGGATCCCCGGAATTTTGTTCCAGCCATTCCTGTCCCCTCAAATGTGATGATAGTCGTCGACGCCAACCGTATAGTTGGTTCCAGCCAGCGGGACGGCGGCCATCGCCGATGCTTCCATCGTGAGCGCCGCAAGATCCTCAGGCTCGAGAGAGTGGATGTTGGTCTTGCCGCAGGCTCGGGCAAACAATTGCGCTTCGATTGTAAGTGTATGCAGGAAGTTGTAGACGCGCTCGGCAGCTTCATCGGGATCAAGTCTCGCCCGCAATGCCGGATTCTGCGTTGCAACGCCGACCGGACATCGGCCAGTGTGGCAATGGTAACAATGACCTGGCTCCACGCCCATCTCTTCGAGATAGTCGGCCTCCGGAATGTCCTTGTTGCAGTTCAGGGCCATCATGACAGAGTGGCCTAGCGCGATGACGTCAGCACCTAGCGCAATCGCCTTTGCGACATCGGCACCGTTCCGGATCCCCCCTGCATACACGAGGCTGATTTCGCCGCGCTTGCCGAGATCGTCGATTGCCTTGCGAGCCTGCCGAATGGCTGCAATGCCAGGCACGCCCGTATCCTCCGTCGCCAGATGCGGCCCCGCACCCGTGCCGCCTTCCATCCCATCCATGTATATCGAGTCAGGATCGCATTTGACCGCCATGCGTACATCGTCATAGACTCGAGCCGCACCGAGTTTGAGCTGGATTGGAATCTGCCAGTCCGTCGCCTCACGGATTTCCTGTATCTTCAGGGCGAGGTCGTCGGGCCCAAGCCAATCCGGATGACGCGCTGGAGATCTTTGGTCGATGCCCGCCGGGAGGGATCGCATTTCCGCAACCTGGTCTGTCACTTTCTGGCCCATGAGGTGTCCCCCGAGCCCGACCTTGCAGCCCTGACCGATGAAGAACTCGCACCCGTCCGCGAGAACGAGATGATGCGGGTTGAAGCCGTAGCGCGACTGAATGCACTGATAAAACCACTTCGATGAGTATCGCCGTTCGTCGGGAATCATTCCGCCCTCTCCAGAGCATGTGGCTGTTCCGGCCATCGTTGCCCCGCGGGCAAGTGCCGTTTTCGCCTCGTAGGAGAGAGCACCGAAACTCATGCCGGTAATGTACACCGGAATATCGAGCTCGATAGGACGTTTTGCCCTCGGGCCTATCACCGTCTTGGTCTCGCACTTCTCGCGGTATCCCTCAATTACAAACCGCGTCAGCGTTCCAGGCAAGAAGGTTAGGTCGTCCCAGTGCGGAATCTTCTTGAATAGCGAGAAGCCTCGCATTCTGTAACGTCCAAGCTCCGCCTTGATGTGTATGTCGTCGATGACGTGGGGCGGGAAAACGAAGGATGATCCCAGCCGGTAGACGTCTCGGTCCAGCGGCGCCTTCGCTGGAGCGCTTTCTTCGAGCATTTCGTAGGTCCTCGCCTTCTAAAGAATCAGTTTTTTCTCGGTCGGCTCGAGATTGTCGTAGTTCCAGAGTTGCTTGCCCGCGACGATCTTGACGAATCCGCCAACACTTCCGGCGGGTACCAGCCCATATCGGTGCAGCTTGCGCCAAAGCCAGTCCCGATCGCCTTCTGTGAGATCGGAGGGAACCGCATCGACGCCCAGACTCTGAATCTTCCCTCTCACGAAGATCGTGCCATCGTACATGGAGTCGCCCAGGTTCTTTCCGGCATTGCCGCACACGATCATTCTGCCGCGTTGCATCATGAAACCGGAGTAGGCACCGGTGTCACCTCCGACAATGATGGTGCCGCCCTTCATGTCGATTCCGGTCCTTGACCCCACCGAGCCCTTGCAAATCAGGTCGCCTCCGCGGATTGCCGCTCCGAAGGTCGAACCAGCATTTTTCTCCACGACGACGGTCCCGGACATCATGTTCTCTCCGCAGGACCAACCGACCCTGCCGTTGACGCGGACATTCGGTCCGTCTATCAGCCCGATGCCGAAGTAGCCAAGCGATCCCTCGACGATCAGGTTCAAGCGGCTCAGTATGCCTACGCCCAGCCCGTGCATGCCGCGCGGGTTCCTGATGACGATGGTGCCGAAGCCATCATCCATCAGGTTGCGGATTCTCGCGTTCACCTCGGTCGCTGTCAATCCGTCGGCGTCCACCTCCATCCGCTTGTTGAAGTCAACTTCCGGCGCCCAAGGATATGTGAACCTTGATTCCTCATCGGGATTGAACTCCATGTGCATCGTCCGGCCCGTTAGCTGCTCGGTGGTCATGCCAAGAGCCTTGGCCCGCTCCTCTTGGGTCATCCCTTTCAACGCCGCATCGTTCAGGCCCGCCATACGCGCACCTCCTCGTCGTAGGGATCGGATGTCGAGATTTCCTCGGGAAGCACCGCGCGGATCGCCACCTCCTCCGAGGCAAGCGCGATCAAGCCATCGCTTTCGTACAGCACCAGGGGCTTGGCGCCCATCGTGTCCTTGGCCATCCCAAGCTCGTCCTTTGTGGCCACGAGATAGGTAAACACGCCATCGATCTCGTCCACCGAACGGCGCAGGCTTTCCTCAAGAGGAATGCCGCTGGCAAGGTTGTGCGCCGTGAAAACTGCCAGCAACTCGGAGTCGCAATTCGACATGAAGCGATGTCCGCGCCGCTCCATCTCCCTGCGCATGATCCAGTAGTTCGTGATCTGTCCGTTGTGGACGACCGAGACGTCATTGTATGGAAATGCCCAGTAGGGATGCGCCGAGCGGATGTCCACGTCCGACTCCGTCGCCATGCGAGTGTGCCCGATCGCATGCGTTCCCTGAAAGTCTCCAAGATCGTAGTCGCCCGCCACCGTTTGAGCGTCGCCAAGATCCTTAATCAATTCCAGGGCGACGCCAAGCGAGAGAATCTCCACCCCCGCGATCTCCTCCAAGTGCGTTGCCATGTCCGCGGTTCGTCCGTTGTGGGAAAACTCGTAGCGCAGGGCGTAATCAGTGATTCTCTCCCAGGACAGAACCTCGGCGCCATGCTGCTCCAAAACCGCCTTGACACTTTCGATCCTGCCCTCGATCATGTCCTTGATTCCATGGCCTCGGGCCATGTCCTCCTGCTCGGCAACCTTCAACCGCATGACATATGCATTGGGAGATTCCTCTCCGTAAACTGCGTAACCTGTCGAGTCCGGCCCGCGGTGCTTGAGAGCCTGAAGCATCGAAGTCATTTCGGTGCCGATGTCCGACACCTTTCCGCGATGAATTAATCCAGCAATTCCGCACATTTCCCAACCTCACTTCTGCCTAGAACCCAGATTCGGGGCGGGGTCTTCCCGCGCCGGGCGAAAATCTCGCAGATCAGGGAAGGCAATCGAGGTAAGTCTCGACATCCCAATCCGTGACTGTGTGCATAAAGCGTTCCCACTCGTCGCTCTTGTACTCGTGATAGAGCCGATACATCTCGCCGGGCAGTCCGCGTTGCACGACCTCGTCGCTGGCAAGCGCCTCCAGAGCCTCTCCCAAGGACATGGGAAGCCGCTTTACATCCTTTCCGGCCTTGATCGCCTCGTAGATGTTCCGCTCCTCGGGATCTCCGGGATCCAGGTTGTTCGTGACCCCATCGTCGGCGGCCACAAGTATCACCGATCCCATGAGATACGGATTGACCATGGAATCCACGGACCGGTACTCGAATCTTCCCGGCGCCGAGACACGCAGACCGGTCGTCCTGTTCTGAAAGCCCCAGTCCGAGAAAACGGGTGCCCAGAAACCGGTGTCCCAAAGCCTGCGGTAGGAGTTTACGGTAGAGGACCCGATAGCCGTCAATGCGCGAAGATGCTCGACGATTCCGCCAATTGCCGCAAGCCCGACCCTGCCAGGCATCTGCGGGTCGTCGGTGTCCGGCATGAACATATTCTCTCCGCCGGCGAGATACGTGTAGTTGCCGACCATTCCAGGAAGCCTGCTTGGGTCATTCCCCGTGCTCCTCAGAGTTTCGTCACCGCCCTTCCACAGCGAAAGGTTGTGATGGCATCCCGAAGCCGAGACGCCCATGAACGGCTTGGACATGAAGCAGGCGATCAAGTTGAACTCGCGCGCCACTTGGGCGCAAATCTGTCGGTAGGTGGTCAGCCTGTCGGCATTGCGCGCGACTTCGTCAAATGCCCAGTTGAGTTCCAGCTGCCCGGGCGCGTCCTCGTGGTCTCCCTGGATCATGTCGAGACCCATTTTGCGAGAGTATTCAATGACCTTCATGTAGACCGGACGCAGACTCTCGAACTGGTCTATGTGGTAGCAGTACGGCTTTGAGAACCCGCCGGCTGGCTTGCCGTTCTCGTCGCGTTTCAACCACATCATTTCGGGTTCGGTACCCATTCTCAGGTGCAGGCCGTCGTGTCGCTCGCAAAAGTCCGCATGAAGACGGTGAAGGTTGCCGCGGCAGTCCGCCGTAAGGAACGCTCCTGGATCTTCCTTCTCCTCCCGATTCCTGAAGAGCGTACAGAAGAACCGGGCGATGCGCGGCTCCCAGGGAAGCTGCATCATTGTTTCCGGTTCCGGGATTCCGACGAGTTCGGCCGCCTCCGGACCATATCCCAAGTAGTCGCCATGACGGTTCGTGAACAGGTTGACCGTTGCTCCGTAAACAAGCTGGAAGCCTTTCTGGGCGATGCTTTCCCAATGGTCTGCCGGTATCCCCTTGCCCATGACCTTGCCAGTGACGGACACGAACTGAAGATACAAATACTCGATGCCGAATTCGTCGATCTTTGACCTGACTTCCTTGATCTGCTCATCCCGGCCAGGTGCCATGACGAACCGCTCAATATCCATTTCTGGCATTAGTCTCTCCTTTCCAATCTTCGCTCTCTCTTGCCGGAGCTTTCTTCAACTCCACGGGTAAGGGCTGTTCGAGACGGGATGCAACTCGCCCTTCTCGAACCTGTCGAACCGGAACGGTTGCAAGAGTTCCTGATTCTCTCCCAAGACCTCGTCCGCGATCAGGTGCCCAACTCCAATCATCTTCCAGCCATGATTCGAGTCTGCAATGACGGTCGCGTTCTCCTTGAAGCGATCGAACACCGGAAAGCTGTCGGGCGTGAAACAGCCGATGCCCCCAGATGCCTCCCTGTGATACCGAGGCATCGATCCCTCAAATCTCTTGTGACAGTGAGCCAGAGCCGAAACCCACATGTGGGCGAATTCGGGGCTGGCCACGAATTCCGGGCTCGAGGGCCCGTACGGGTCCACGGCGACCTCGTCGACGGGCGTGTCCACCTTGTACGGTGACGCCCCGCCTTGGATGCCGCCGAAGTGCCAGTCGGGCTTGTAGTAGATTCCCCACATTTCGTCGGCAATGACGGACCCGTCCACATCCGACACCAATTCCGCATCAGTGTCTACATGCATGACTGGCGGAACCCTGCCGTCATCCGTCAAGAGAGTTTCCGGAGGCACTGCCAGTACACCCTCCTCAAGCTGCCAGTAGCGCCACATGTCCACTTCTTCATGCAACGCATCGTCCTGACCCCTTACGGAAATCCTCTTGGGAAGGCCAAGCATGTCCCAAAAATCTCGAACCCACGGCCCTGCCCCGATCACGACGTGCTCGCACGAGACACAGCCCCGGTCCGTCTCGACCCCGGCGACGGCGTCCGTTCCTGACTCGAATTTGAATCCCTTAACCTCCACGCCAGTGAGTATGCGAACACCCAAATCCTCAACTTTCTTTGCCAGGCCGTACATCGACTTCGTGTTGTTTGAATAACCGCCGCGCTTCTCGTGAAGCACGGACGTGATGTTTCTCGCCTGCCAGTCGCCAAACAACCCTCGCAGGCAGTTCGTCGCTGCGTTGGCTCCCTCGATGAACTCGCTTTCGTAACCGATTTCTCTCTGCTGCTCGTAAATGGACGCAACGTCGGCGCGCATCGCCTCACACGACACTTGCATGTATCCGACGGGATGGTAACTCAGCCCTTCCGGGTCGCTTTCCCAGACCCCCACCGAGTGCGCCATCAACCTCCGCATAGCCGGCTGGAAGTAGTTGTTGCGCACGACCCCGCAGGCGATTCCGGAAGCGCCTGAGGCAATTCCGGACTTGTCAAGGACCACGACCCGGTCTTCGGGACTTTCCCCACGGTCTGAAAGACGCTCCGCGAGCCTCCAGGCCGTGGAAAGGCCATGAATTCCGGCACCGACGACAACGAACTCGACATGCTTCGGAAACGCCATGCTCAACCCCCGCTCTCATCCTGAATGCACCGCGTCACGATTGGAAGTGACGAAATGCAATTACCCAATGCCTTACATGAATACAATCCAAAAACGAACAAATGCTTGCACTTGAAGCCGATTTGACCATTATTGGTACTAATCTTGTGTCGCAAAGGTTGAGCATGGCCACTTTGAAGAAAAACCGAGTGGGATCGGCCTACATAGCGGCCCAGCTGCGCAAGGACATTATCGAAGGCAATTTGGCGCCGCACGAAAAGCTGGCACCCGAACGTGTTCTGGCTGAGCAATTCTCCGTTTCGCGCGGCACAATTCGGGCGGCTCTGAAGCAACTCGGAAGTGAAAACCTGATCTCTGCCCGAAAGGGAAGCGGAACCTATGTGACCCGCCACGATGGTCCAAGCGACACGAAGGTGTTCGACGAGGCCAGGCCGCTCGAACTGATGGACGCACGTTTCGCTTTCGAGCCGCATATCTGCCGACTTGCAGTGCTGAATGCGCGCGGTTCAGACTTGGTCGAGCTCGAGGACCTCCTGACGGCGATGGAAGCCAGCGTGGACGATGCCTCAGCGTTTTCCGTTCACGACGCCAGATTCCACACCAAGCTGGTCGAGATCACAGGCAACCCCCTTCTCAACTGGATTTCGGAGCAAATGAGCTTGGTGCGATCGAGGAGAGAATGGACGAAAATGCGCAAGCTCACGCTCGAGGGAGCGATAATCACCCAGTACAATGCGCAACACAGGGCAATTGTCGATGCGGTGCGTGACCGTGAGCCCGAGCAGGCCGCCAGCATGATGAAGGAGCACCTTGAGACGGCTCGCTTGTCGCTCACCCGTGCCGCCGCGACATGATCCCTCGCTGCCCAGCAGCTGCATGCATCCAGTTGATGTAGATCCGTTCAGCCATTTCGCCGAACTTGCCGATGCTTGCCGCGCACTCCCCGCGCAACCGGTCGACACCATCAGCGCCGAATGCGTCTTTCAGAGCATTCGAGTAGGCGGGAATTTTCGCCCAGTTGTCAATTGTGTCATGTTCCACTTCGACGTGAAATTGCGCGGCGAAAGCCTTGTCGCCCCAACTCATCGCCTGTATTCCGCAGGCAGCTGACTCCGCCAGGCAGACCGCGCCGGCAGGCAGTTCCTGCACCTCGGCTCCGTGCCACTGCAGGCATGGAAACCAGTCGGAGAGGCCGTCGAACCACACGCTTTCCCTCCCCTCCGCAGTGAGATTCACGTCCATCACGCCAACCTCCGGCTGGCTTGCCTTTCCACATCTGCCGCGGAGCGCCTCCGCCAGCAGTTGATGTCCGAGGCACAAGCCGAAGAATGGCATCCGCCTGGTTTCCACGGCATCGCGGATGAAGCGCTTTTCATCCTTCAGCCACGGATGCAAGTTCTCTTCCCAGACGTCCATGGGTCCGCCCAGAACCCAAAGGGCATCGAACCCGTCGAGCGACAGCAACCCTTCGCCTTCATCAAGTTCCACAGATTTCCAAGTGTGCCCATCTTGCCGTAGCAATGTTCGGAAAACGCCCGGGTGCTCCACTCGAGCATGCTGCAAAACGAGAATGTGCATTGTCAGGTCCTTCCCTTTTCAAATGATTTGGCTCAATTTGTAATTCGTGAGCATGGTTGATGGACTAGGTCGTGTACTCTTTGATTTTGATCCAGAGGCGGATGCAGGCAAGGGCGATTGCGGCGAGGAAGTTTCTTGCGAGCTTGTGATGGCGGGTCGCGATGCCTCGGAAGTGCTTGAGCTTGTTGAAGAAGCGGAGGAGATTGGGGTGAGCCAAGGAGTGACACTATCGACTTGGCGTTAGGTAGCGTGCGGCGATGAGCTCTGGCCGAACATCCTGCAAAATCAGTCCGCTAGTCAAACAGATGGCAGTGCACGATGCGGCCGTCGATACGAACCGGTCGCGGCTCCTCCGCAGTGCATCGGTCGTGAGCCAGCGGGCACCGGTCTCGAAACCGACAGCCAGAAGGCGGGTTGCTGGCGTCAGGCGCGCCGCGCTTAACCGGCAGAGCTTCATGGGACTGGTCCGGGTGAGGCACAGGCACTGCCGCGACAAGCGCCTTCGTGTAGGGGTGCAAAGGCTCGCGCACAATATCCTCGGTCGGACCGTCCTCCATGATCCGGCCAAGATACATGACAATTGTGCGCTCGCATACATATCGGACAAGCGCGAGGTCATGACTGATGTAAATCGCGGTCAATCCGAGGCGTTCGCGCACATCGCGGAAAACGTTCAAGACGCCCGCGCGCACACTTACGTCAAGCATCGATACCGGTTCGTCGGCAACCACGAATGACGGATCAAGGATCAAGGCGCGCGCCATCGCGGCGCGCTGGAGCTGGCCTCCAGATAGCTGGTGCGGGTAACGGTCGAGCAGCTGCTCGGATTCGCGCAACCGTACCAACTCCAAAGCCCGGCGAATGATATTTGGACGCTCCGCTGGCCGTGTCTTTGCATTTTCCAGCGGTTCAGCAAGCGAGCGGGCGATCGTAAAACGGGGGTTCATCGCCTCGAACGGATTCTGGAAGATAAGCTGGGCCTTGGCTCGAAAAGCCCGCAGCGCACCGCCGCGCAGGCCGGACAGTTCGCTCCCCTCGAAGAAGATGCGGCCCTTTGTGGGATCAAGAAGCTTGAGAAGCAGGCGCGCCATGGTTGTCTTGCCGCAGCCCGATTCACCCAGCAGCCCGACGCTTTCTCCGCGCCGCAGTTCAAAATGCACGCCGTCAACCGCCTTGACGACTGCTGGGGTGCGGTTGAACGCCACCATGAGCGGGCTTGCGACGCGGAAGTGCATATGCATATTCTCGATCTTAATGAGAGGGTCGCTGTCTGGCGGCGTTCCAAAGGCCGTTGATTCGACACCGGTCATGTCATCGTTGCCCAAGTTTCGGTCTTCGCTGCACGCTTCCGGAGAATCGGAGCTTCCGCCACCCGGTAGCATGCAGCGTTGTGGCCAGCCGTCACGTCCGCCAAGCTGGGTGCATCCACGCGGCACGCGTCCGCGGAAAACGGACAGCGCGGCGCGAAGCGGCAGCCTGCCGGAGGCTTCATCAGGCTGGGTGGCGCACCCTGAATGGGCGCCAACTTGCCCGCTGCCGCATGAAGGTCGGGAAAGGCGTTGCACAGGCCCATGGTGTAGGGATGCGAAGGTTCGGTGAGGACGGTGCGCACGTTGCCGGACTCCACAACCTGTCCGGCGTACATGACGACGACTTTATCGCAAACATAAGCGACCACCGAGATATCGTGAGTAACGAGAATTACGGAAAGACCGAACTGCTTCTGCAAGTCTAGAAGTTGATCGAGAATTTGGCGCTGCACGATGACGTCAAGCGCGGTAACCGGTTCATCGGCGATCACAAGCTTCGGATTCAGCGCAAGGGCAAGCGCGATGGCGACGCGCTGCCGCATTCCGCCCGAGAATTGATGCGGGAAATCGCGCAAACGCCGGGGATCAATGCCAACCGTGCCGAAGAGCTCTTCGGCACGTTCCTGCGCTTGGGCACGCTTCAGTCCGCCGCGTTGGCGCAGAACTTCCACGAGCTGCGTCTCCACTCGATAGACCGGGTCCAGGGAATTCATGGCAGATTGGGGGATGAAGGCGATGTCACGCCACCGGTGGCGGTTGATTTCCGCCTCGGAAAGCTTGAACAGATCGCGCCCGCCGAATATGGCTTCGCCGCCACGAATCTCCGCGTTAGCGGCCATAACCCGCGTAAGTGCACGCGCGGCCGTTGTTTTGCCGCATCCCGACTCGCCAACGAGCCCGACGATGCTGCTCTGCGGAACATCGAAAGTCGCACCGTCCACTGCGAACATCTCGTCACCAGAGACGCGGTAGGCAACGCTGAGGTCGCGCACGGAAAGCAACGGAGCGCTCACTCCTTGAGCTTCGGGAACAGGACTTCCTCGTAGCCCCTGGAAATGAAGAAGCCCGCGGCGACAACGAGAATGATGCATAACCCCGGCGGAATGAACCAGTAGTAGGCGCGGTTCGACAGCGCCTGCGACGCGAACGCGTCCTGCAGCATGTAGCCCCAAGAGATCGTCTGCGGATCGCCGAAGCCCAGAAACGAGATTGAAGCTTCGGTCAGGATCGCCCAGCCAATGGCGATGGAGCCGTACAGGAAGGAAAGCGGCAAGATGTTGGGCGCAATGTGCCGGAACACGATCTTGAGATCCGAAGATCCCGATACCCGGGCTGCCTCTACGTAGGCCCGGGTACGAAGCGTGAGAACCTGCGACCGGATAACCCGCCCTGTATCGCGCCAGAGCACAAGTCCCATCGCCAGGACCACGTTCCAGATCGAGGGATCGAGGAACGCCGCAAGCACGATCACGAAAGGCAGAAAAGGGATGCCGAAGGCGATATCGGCTAGCCGCATCAGTACGATGTCAATGATGCCACCGAAATAGCCCGCAATGAGTCCAACAAGGGTGCCGATCAGCGCCACCACGAAGGCTGCGGTCAATCCAATCAACAGTGCCGAGCGGGACCCGTAAACAAGTTGGGAGAAGATGTCCCGTCCGAGGCTGGTGGTTCCAAGAACGAAACCGTCCTCTCCCGGCCGCCGGTCCGAGGCGAGGTCATAGCTTTCAATGAATAGAATCTCGGTTGGATCGTGCGTCGCAAGCCGATCCGCGAAAATCGCTGCGACGATGAATGCCACGTAGATCGCCAGCCCCATGATCGCGAACGGATCTCTAAGCGGCAGATGCAGGCTGCCGAATATCCTGTCGATCATGCTTCGTGATCCCGGTTTCCCGGTGGCGGAAACTGCGCCGCCGCCGTCAGGCACGTGACACCCTCGGATCGAGAAAGCCGTACAGCATGTCGGCGATCAAATTCATGGTCACAACGACCACGGCAATCATCACGAACGCTCCCTGCGCCAGCGGATAATCGCTCGCCGAAACGGCGTTCACGAGTTCTCGCCCCAGCCCGGGCCAGGAAAAAACCGATTCGACAACCACGTTGCCTTGGATCTGGTATCCAACCGCGATGGCGAAAGAGGTCATCACCGGCAGCAGGGCGTTGCGTGCAGCATGACGCACAACGACCGTCCAGTTCCCTAGCCCCTTGATTCGTGCCATGGTCACGAAATCCTCGCGCATGACGTCCAGCATGTTGGAGCGCATCAGCAGCAGCGGAAGCCCCTGACTGTAAATCGCAAGGGTAGCCGCCGGCAATGCGAGATGAGCGAGGAAGTCTACCGAGGTGTAGAGATCCAAATAGCCGTCGAACTCGGCCCCGGGGCTGCGAGTGCCGCCCGCCGGAAACCATCCGAGGTTGAAGCTGAACAGCGCCAAGAGCAGCATGCCGAGCCAAAACTCCGGCATCGCCCGCGTGGTGAGCACGAACGGGATCGCCGCTTGCTCCACCAATCTGCCCCGCTTCCACGCGAGCCAAGCGCCGACGACAATTCCGAAGATATAGGCAACGATGAGAGAGGAAAACGTCAGGATAAGCGTGTTGGGCAATAACGAAAGCACGCGCTCGAATACCGGCTGTCGGTAAAAGAAGCTGTCGCCGAACTCGCCCCTAAGCAAATTTCCAACGTAGACAAAGTATTGTTCCCACAGCGGGCGGTCGAGACCGAACTTCGCCGTGAGTATCTGCTGCTGCTCTTCGGTAAAGGTCGGATCGATATATGCGGCAAGAGGGTTTCCCGGCATCAGCCGGAACATCAGGAACAGAATGGTGACGACCGCCCACAGCACGAATACAAACTGCAGCAGGCGGCCGCCAAGTTGCTTCAGGTCGAGCATCCTCCAGTGTTCGATCCCAGCATTTGCTCTGAGTTAATCGCCGAGCGTTTCTTTCACGCCATTCGGATAATGGAGCTTGCCGTCGATGACCTCGTAGCCGGCGTCGTCCAAGATCCGCTTCGCAAGGTCGGTGCCAGTTTCAAACTCCACGATGGCGGCGTTGTGCCAGAACGGCAGCGCCGGGGAGATGACGGAATTCGACTTCACCGCGAACCCTTTGAACGCAGCGCCCACGATGAGGTCGCGGTTGATCGCGAAGGAAAGGGCACGACGGAATGCCGGATTGTCGAAGGGCTGGCGGCGGTTGTTGAACGCCAAGTAGCGAAAGCCAATGTCAACAGTTGATACGACCTCTAAATCGCCGTCTTCTTCGGCCGCGTTGAGCAAGATCCTCGCGTCGCCCGGAAAGTCGGAAAGGAAATTGATCTCGCCGGAACGAAGCATGCCGAGCGCAGCTTCCGTGTTCGGGACTATCCGCAGCACCCACCTCTCGGCCTTTGGCGCGGACCAGTGACCCTCGTTAGCCTCGAGCACAACCTCTTCGTTGGTCGTCCAGCTTGCGAACCTGTACGGGCCAGAACCGACCGGATTCTCCTCTTGATAGGTCTCCGCATTCTCATCCTTGCTGGCAAGGTCGGTCAGGACCGGCTCCCATATATGCTTCGGAATGAGGTTGAGCTTGGCGAGGCTCGACGTCGTGAACGAGGCTGATGGCTTGCTCAGCGTGAACGTGATCTTGTTCCCGTCCGTATCAATCGCCGCTATGTTGCTCACGAACGGTTTGTACATCGGCGCTTCGTCGCCCATGGCTGCCTCGAAGGAGAATTTGACGTCTTCCGCCGTCACAGGTTGACCGTCGTGCCACCTCATTCCGTCGCGCAAAGTGACTTCGATGGTCGTTGCCCCGGTCCACTCGTAGCTCTCCGCTGCCCAGGGTCGAGGCAGGCCGTCCGGGCCAATGCGGAGCAATCGGTCCCACACGAGTTCGGTGATCCAGCTGTCGGTGCCACCCGATATGAACAAGGGATTGATCGCTTGGATGTTGTCCGAGGAGTTCAGGATGATGTCCTGTTGATCGCCGAGAGGCGCCAGCGAGATGAACGTCCAAGTATTCTTGATGCCTATGCCGCCCTGATCCACCGCGGTCGAGGCGTCCCAGATCGTCTTGTCGAAGGCGAACGTCGACTTTGGGTGCACGAGCATCAGCGCTGGCTGATCCTCCGCAAGAATGGCTTGGGCCTGATTGAGAAGGGCCTGGCGCTTGTCAGCGTCGGTCTCGACGCGTTGTGCCTCGACGACTTGATCGTATTTGGGGTTAATGTAGCCTAGGAAGTTGTAGCCCTTCGGCGCCGTTGAAGAGTGGTACAGGTTGTAGATCAACTCGTCCGGGTCGGAGCGTTCGGGGCGTCCGACCATCTGCCAGCCAGTCACGTCCCATTTGTCGCGGTTGTACCAGACGAGATCCGCCATCTGTTCCCAAGGCATCACGTCGACCTCCACGTCGATGCCGAGCTTCCGCCATTCTTGGGCAATGATATTGACGAACTGGAACTCCGCGGGCTGCGCCGCCTGCGGCCGCGAAACGATCGAGAATCCACGGATCTTGTCGCCGGCCGCCAAGACGGAACTCACACCGCCGGTGACAAGCAATGCCGCAGCAGCGGCGGTCTGAAAGACGTCACGCATTTTTACCTCCTTATGCCTAATGCGCTTGAAAAATTGGTCGGACTGGGCCACGGCGGCGGTCAAGCGACGCGCAAGTCCGCAGCCAGATGCCCCTCGGCGATCTTCGCGGGCGTCGGCCAAGCCGTTTTTGAGTGGGCCAAACCAACGGAAACGAGGGTTTCCGCATGCTTGAGTGCGGCCTTTGCCGCGTTGATCGCCGGTGCGCCCACCTCAGCCGCGATTTCCTCCGCCATGTCGAGAAAGGACATGGTCATGCAGCCGAAGAGCAAGGCGTCCGCCCGGTCCTCGCGCACGCAGGCAGCCGCGACTTCAACCAAGCGCGCCTTGGTGGTCTCCGGATCGTTCATTAGTTCGAGCACCGGGATTCCCGTCGCCCGTACCGAGGCCAGCTTTTCACGCACGCCGGTCCTGATCGCCAAATGCTCTTGACCAGAAACCATGCTGTCAAAAATCGTCAGCACGCTGAATTTGTGACCGAGGCTGGCTGCGAGAAGCATCGAACTCTCGCACGGCCCGACAACAGGCATCGAGACAAGCTCGCGGGCGGCTTCCAAACCCGGATCGCCGAAGCAGCCAATGATGGCGGCATCGTATCCTTCGCGTTCGCACTGCATTATCAGGTCGAGCGTGGGCGGGATGGACAACATCTCCTCGTAGGCGGATTCAATCGAGGCCGGGCCGGTCGGCACATCCAAAACCCGAATCCCTGTTCCAGGAAAAGCCCAAGAGTTAAGCAACCGTTCCCGTCGTTCCACTTCCTTGCGCCCCATCGGACCCTTGGACATTGGGCCTGGCACAACGTAGGCAAGTTGCATATTTTTGTCCCCATGCATTGGCCCCGTGCTCCGACGTGGGCCGCTTCAACTCAAGAAACCATGTTCCCGCGAATTTGCTAAATCCGCTATAAGATATCAGAACACGATGCAGTTTCAAGGGCATTCAAAATGAGGTGACGGATGCACTTATGTTTCATGTGTGAAGCGGGTGCGCGCCCTGTTTGATTACCGGCCACGGAGAGGAGCACCCCGAGGAAAAGAAGAAGATCATCGACTCTGCCATGAGGGCGCGCTTTCTCACCGGCTTGCACTGTCGCGGCCCACCGATGACAGAATCGAGATGGTTTGCGCCGACGGCGGCAAGGGGTTGAGATTCGTTGCCTTGCCCTTGCCGTCTCTAGGCATCCCTATGCAACGTTGCGCCAACGCTTGGGAGTGTCCCCAAGTCCGTTGTCTTCTTGCACAGCGGATTCTCGACATCGGGGCTTGGAAAACCGCAAATCGGGGCAACAATCAGGGCGCACGCACGTTGTTTTCGGGGGTTGGGTTGCTCCGGCTCGTTCGCACGGCAGATACCTGGCATTGGAAATCTCGCGCCAATCAGTAAAATGCCGTCCGATACACTGATCACGCGGTTCGCCCCCCAAGCAGCCGCTTCAACAGGGAGTTTCACATGAACCGGAACGAGGTTGCCCTTCTCGCCGACATTAGTCTCGACGAGCCGTGGGCGTTGGTCGAGAGCTTCGCCACCTACAAGCGCGAACATCCAAGCGACGTGAATCGCGGAATGGACGAGGTCGCGTACCGCCTTCGAAAGCACGGCGTCGGAGTTACCGTACACGAGCCTAGCCTCTACCTGTCGATACCTGGCGCCGCACGGGTTGAGGCGGGCGGCGCGACTTTTCGAGCGAAACCGCCGGCCTATAGCACCGACGCACGAGACGGCTTGACCGGTCGGCTCGTATACATCGGAGCCAACCAAGCAGCCGATATTGACACCATATTCGACAAGAAGCTCGATCCGACCCGCGATATCCGATCCAAGGTCGAGGGCAACATCGTCATATCCGAGGGCTTCGCAAGCCCCGGCATGATAGCGCAGTTCGAGGAGATCGGCGCCATCGGCGTGATCGGCATCAATCCCGGCATTGACATTCATTGGGGGATCTGCACCACCGTCTGGGGAATACCAGATCTCGACGATCTACCGCGCAAGCCTAGCGTGGCTGCGGTTGCGGTGAACGGTACCGACGGCCGCAAGCTTATCGAAATTGCCGAATCCGGTGGTTCGGTCACAATCCATACCGAGATGGAGGAAGGCTGGTTTAACTCAAAACTGCCGGAAGTGTTCATCCGAGGTTCCGAGGACCCTGAAAAATACGTGCTGCTGCATGGCCATCTTGACAGTTGGGACGTGGGAGTGGGCGACAACGCGACCGGCGACGCGACGATGCTGGAGGTCGCACGCCTGCTGTGGAACAATCGCGACAAACTGAAGCGTTCGGTCCGCATCGCCTGGTGGCCTGGCCATTCGACCGGACGCTACGCCGGCTCCACTTGGTTTGCTGATAAATTCGCGATAGATCTTGAGGACAACTGCATCGCTCAGGTGAACTGCGACAGTCCCGGGTGCCGCTGGGCAACAGAATTCATAAACCTTTCCGCCATGTCCGAGACGCACAGCTTCGTCGCGGAGGTCATCTCGGAGGTCGCGGGCAAGACAGCAGAGTGCGAGCGCCCACATCGCGCGGGCGACTATTCCTTCAACAACATCGGCATTCCCAGCTACTTCATGCTTTCCTCGACGATGCCGCCGGCACTACGTGAGGAGAAGGGGTACTACCCCGTGGGCGGCTGCGGCGGGAACATTGCCTGGCACACGGAAAACGACCGACTTGAGATTGCGGATCGTGACAATCTGCTCCGCGACATAAAGGTTTACGCGCTTGCGGTGTTTCGCAATGCAAACGCCGAGGTGCTGCCAATCGACTGGCGTGCAACGGCAGACGAGTTCCTTGCGACGATTTCCGGGTACCAGCAGCGGGCCGGGGACCGTTTCGACTTCGGCCCCGCCATATCGGCCGCAAAATCGTTGAAATCGACGCTCGACACATTCTACGCAGGTGTGGATGGCGGGTCCGTCCCGGCGGCGGTTGCCAACTCCGCGCTTCATGACCTCGCCCGAATCCTTGTGCCAATCAATTTTACGCGCGAGCCGCGGTTTCGGCACGATCCGGCATTGACTGTTCCGCCGCTTCCGACCATCGCGGTGGCGGCGGAACTCGACTATCACGAAACGGCGGGAACTATTGGATTCGCGCTCAACCACCTCGTGCGCGGGCAAAACCGGCTCGTCTCCGCACTGAACCAAGCCAAGCGGAGGGTGAAAGAAGCGCAAGCCTAGTCATGATGCCGCTACGGGCCGGGCGGGGAAAGTTCAACCAACAAGCTCTCGGGCTTTGACAATTGCGGTTGGCTGCACGCGTTCGGCCGTGTGCAAGATCTCGTCCCTGAGGGGGTCCGTACTGCACAGTTGCGCCAGTCCGTCGCCAAGCGGGAGAGGTTTGGAGCCCAAGATTCGAGGATTGCCTCGCCAATCTTCTATAAGAAGCCGGTTGAGATACCGGCAGAGGGACGGCAACAAGGAAGCCAAGCCAGGCAGCAATGTGCCCATTGCAGACAGATCGAGGAGATGAGTTAGACCCTGTACCCATAAAATAATTGTCAGGGAGAGCGAATCATGATTCAAGCTCCCAAATTGCGGGAGCGTGCCGATGAACCGCTACGACCTGACCGACTTCGAGTGGAGCGTGATCGAACCGTTGCTGCCGAACAAGCATCGCGTCGTCCCCGTGTGGACGGCCGGCGGGTGATCAGCGGGATTTTTCACATCCTGCGCACCGGCACGCCGTGGCGCAACCTTCCGGAACGCTGCGGGCCGCATGCGACAGTCTGCAACCGCTACAATCGTTGGGCCAGGCAAGGGGTGCGGGAGCGCCTGTTCGAGGCGCTGGCGGCGCGCTCGCCGGGATCTCTTCATCTCATCAACTCCTCGGTGGTGTGCGTCCACCAGCACGCCGCGGGCGGAAAAAAGGGGGTCCGGATCACGCCATCGGACGCTCGCGAGGCGGGCTGACGACGAAGATCCATACCGTGGTTGATGCTACTGGCCTGCCGCTCCGCTTCGCCCTGAGCCCAGGGCAGGCCCATGACAGCACGGCCGCTGAAGGTCTGCTCGAAGATCAACTTCCTGCCGACAGCTTCCTCCTCGGCGACAAGGCCCACGACGCCGAATGAATCAGAACGATGATCGAGGAGCAGGACGCCGTGGCGATCATTCCCGACCGTAGCAACGCCAAGACTGCCCATGCCTTCAGTCACGTTTTCTACCGCCTGCGTAATCGGGTCGAGCGCTTCTTCAACAAACTCAAGCAGTTCAGGCGCATCGCAACTCGCTACGAAAAGCTCGCCGCAAACTACCTCGCGATGATCAAACTCGCCACAATCCGTATCTGGCTGCGCGCTAGAGCATTTTCCGATCATTTGCGGTTGTATCCTGCAGCAGTGAAGTGGTTTTGGCACTCGCTCAGGGTGTAGATGTCTATGGCTTGGGCGATGGCCTCCTCGAGTTGGGTGACGGTGCGGGCGGCGCGGCGTTTGAGGAAGGCTTTGAACTTCGAGAAGGCCATCTCGATCGGATTGAGGTCGGGTGAGTAGGGCGGCAGGAAGCGGAGTTCGGCATCGGCGCCGCGGATGGGCGGAGAGGTTGTCCATGACCACGATGTCGCCGGGCTTGAGCGTGGGCACCAGCACCTGCTCGACATAGGCCAGGAAAGCAGCTCCGTGCATGGCGCCGCCGAGCACCATGGGCGCGGTCATCGCGCTCCGCCGCAGCGCACCGACGAAGGTGGTGGTCTTCCAGTGCCCATGCGGCCGCGATGCCCGGCCGCAGCGTCTGGCCATCTTGGTGGATGCTCCGGTCTCATCCACGAACACCAGCCTGTCGGGATCGAGACAGGGCTGAGCTTCGGACCCAGGCCCGCCGGCGGCGCAGCACGTCAGGTCGCTGCTGCTCGCTGGCGTGCGCGGTTTTTTTTAAAGGTGATGCCCCGGCGGTGGAAGAAGCGCCATACCGTGCTCTGCGAGGCCCGCAACCCGTGCGCGTCCTCCAGATGCGCCGCGATCTCCGCCAGCGTCATGTCCGGCGTCTCCTCGATCATTGCAAGCACCGTCGCGGCCTGCACCTCGATCCGCCGCGAGCGACGGCCGCCGCCATGCATCGACCCACTTGACCGCCGTCGACGGCGCAACCCCGAAGCGCTTCGCCGCGCCATGCCGCCTTCCATCACCGCCGCCACCACGCGGCGTCGCAGATCGTTCGAAAGAGCTCGTGCCATCCAAGTTGGCCTCCTTTACCAACCCACATCTCAAACCACAAATTCAAGTCGTTGAAAAATATAAAGATCCCGTCAGATCGGAAAATGCTCTAGATGAACAATCTATAGTCATAAGTTGCCGAACCGAATCGCTGGAGCAGTGAGCCTATCTTCGCGATCTCACCGGAAGATTGCAGGGTGGCAGGGAGCTTCGTATAGAGATCGAAGGTGTTCCAATTCATCTTGGAGATGCCGAGTATTTCCCCTGCAAGTTCCTGAAGGGATGTTCGCCCGGCATGGCGTCTAATCATCAGCGGGGCAGGAATACGTCGCTTTCCCTAGAATTGCTTATGCACATGGTTCCTGCGATACAAGATGTTGTGTTCGGGATGTCGGATGATGGAATGTTCGCATGACATTCTTGATGTGGAACCATCCGATGACCGAAATCCCCACCAGTCTCATCGCCTTTCAACGCCTGTTCCCCGACGACGACGCCTGCGCCCGGTGGCTCATCGCTGCCCGATGGCCGAACGGCTTCCGGTGTCCCGCCTGCGGCCACGATCGCGGGTGGGAGTTGAAGACCAGGAAGCACAGCTTCGAGTGCATCCGTTGCCATCGGCAGACCTCGGCCACCGCCGGCACCCTGCTGCACCGAACCAAGCTGTCGCTCGCGACCTGGTTCTGGGCCGCCTGTCTGATGGCCACTCATTGCAATGGCATCTCCGCCCTGCAGTTGCAGAAGCGGCTCGGGATCGGGTACTGTCGCAGTGCCTGGATGCTCGCCGCCAAGCTTCGCCGGGCCATGGCCACCCCCGAGCGCAGCCCGCTGCCCGGTCTGGTCGAGATCGACGAGGCCAGCCTGCCGCAGCGCGACAAGGGCGCGCCGCCGGGGCCGGGGCGCAGCCCCGAAGGCAAGATTCCGATCGCCGGCGCGGTCGAACTCGGCGACGGCAACGCGCCGGGCCGCCTGCGGCTGGCCACGATCCGGTCCTGCAGCGCCAAGGATCTCGGCAGCTTCGTTGTGCGCAACACCGCCGCAACCGCGACCATCAAGACCGACGGCTGGAGGGGCTGCAGCACGGTGCTCGGGACCGCCACCAGCCCCATGTCGTCGGCGACAGGCCGGCCCATGAAGTTCTCGCCTGGATCCACACCGCGTTCTGCAACCTCAAGGGCTGGGCGCGGGGCGTCTGTCACGGGCTGCGCGCCAAGCACCTCCAGACCTGTCTCGACGAGTTCGTCTTTCGTTTCAATCGGCGCCGAAATCGCCACGCCGCCTTCCTGTCCCTGTTCCTGCAGGCGCTGCGCGCCAAACCTCATCCCTACCGCATCTTGATCAAACCGGAACCAAATGCATAAGCAGTTCCCTGGAAATACTTGAGGCGAGGATTGAGCGCAGTCGTCGCGCCGTGAACCCATAGCAGCGCGCTGTAGTCATCGAGCTTCATGACCGTGCCGCGCCGGATCGGAAACCTGTCTTCATCGGGCGTGCCGTCGGGCTTCTGAACCGACGCCACGTAGCGAAGCGCTCGGTCGATCTGGATTTCGAGCATGTCGATGGACGCCACGCCGCGCAGGCCGTCGCGCAATCCTTCGCGTTCTTGCTTGACGAACGGCGTGCGCTTGTGAAGCACGACCCGCTCGGGAAGCTTCATCCGTGCATCGAAAAAAAGCTGACGGATCGTTTCACCGACGCGCCGCGCATCATCAGCTGACATGAAAGAATTCCCGCGCCGAATGACAGGATTCTCGATCTTGCTGAGCCGGTACTGGAGGCCCTCTCCGCGTGCGCTATAGATGTGGCTGCATCCGAGAACGACATGGTCTCCGCGTGGCGCATTGGGATCGATACTGAACCCCAACCCGACAAAGGCGGTGTCATCGGCAAGATTGTCGAGCAGCCACGGCGTGCGCATGCCTTTGACGTAGAGCGCCAGCGAAAGCCACCACCACACACGGCACTGGTGGTCGTCCGCAAGCGTATCCTCATTGAGGAACTGGGTGGCAATGCCGCGTTGGGCACAGAACGCCTTGACGAAATTGTGCAGGTCGAAGCCTTCAAACTTGGTACGGTAGCGGCGGAAGGGTTGCCAGCGGTCGGGAATGTAGATCAGCACGACGTCGGGAGCATGCGACGCATGCAGTCTTTCGATGCTTCGATTGATGAGGCGCGCGGCATCGCGCGACCCCTGTACCGGTTCATGCGTAGAAGGTTCGGGACAGGTCATCCACCCCGGTGAATCCGGTCCGAGCAATCTCACCGGCAGACCGTAGGCAGTCTGAAATCCGGGGTAATCGAGCAGGTAATCCCGTTCGGTATCGCTGGGCGTGAGCGAATCATTAACGAACTGAAGATAAGTATGGAGCTCTTGCGCTTCCGCTGCTGGACAGACGACGCCAATCCGCAAGGACGATGCAAGGCCGCGGGATGTGAGCGGGTAGTCATACGGCCGGTTATTCAGGATGCCGCGGATGGGGAGCGTATCCCTGACAGGAGCGGTCCCGGCTTTGTTCGAAAACAACAGCGACGGTTCGTCAAGCTGCATGCCGCGATGTTTGATAAGCCGCTGCACCGTTTCCGACACTTTCAGGGGGCGACCATTGGACGGCAAACCGATGCTGCCGAAGATCGGCGAACGTCGGACCCGGAATTTGAAGCCGGAAGCGCATCCGCTCGGAAACTCGAAGACCGAGAGCCGGTCCTTCCGGAACAAAGTCTCGCGCCAGCCATTGACCGCCTTGTTGAAAGGTTTGTTGTGCTGGTAACCAAGAATCTCGAGCTTGATCGCGTCGTTAATTTCCCTTGGCGGCTCGACACCGGTCCAGTCAAAGACCTTCAGTGACGGCATGAGGATGAGATGCTGCACCCTGCCTATGCGCTTCAGGAAAACCCCGGCAGCTTCGCGAACGGAATAGCTGGCGCTACCGTGACGAACCTGCCGAAAGGCAAGCGAACGCCACAGGGTCTTGGTGCCGTCGGTGTCCAAGCCAACTCTTTCGGCGACCGACCGGACAAGGGCCTGCCTCATCAGGGAAACGATGGCGCCGTCTTCATGGCGGAAGTCTTCGGGGGCGACCGGGGTGCGCTCGATCGGGCCTTTGATATTGTCGCCGAAGGCGTCGCGAATGTCTTCAATCGTGCCGAGCGCCAGTACCTTGCCGCGCAAAGGCACCGCTATCAGCGGCCGCTCGCCTGCCGCCTCGCGCAGGGAGGCCCAGACGCGCTCGGCTGGCCAGACATCCAAGTCAAACTGCAATACCTCCGCTGGACATTCGATCTCAAATGCGTTGCTCTTGATGAGCGTGGCGTTGGTGAACTGGGGGGCTTGAAACGGCTCGCGGTGAAGCAGGTCTTCCGGTGTGAGTGCGGCGATACAGCGCCAGGCGGCCTCACGTTGTTCGCCGTGAAGGCAATGCAGTGCGAAGCGCGTCATCAGATCGTCGAACCCGAGCGTCGGCACGTAATATGCTTGTCGCCCATGATCCCGCACACGATGGATCAGTTGCCGCTACGTGGTCCGGGGGGTCGCCGTCGCCGAATCCGCACCAGTAGAGGACACCGGTGCCCGGGTTAGTGTAAGCCGCACGCAGAACATCCATGATGGACTGATCGCGCCCGCCGTAGCCGACCACGATCAGCGGGGTTGTCCGCGTTTCTCCGATCAGCGCCTTGCAGAGCGCTGCCTCCTGAGTCCGAAGCTCTTCAGGTGTGTTCCTCAGCGAATCGTAGCGATAATCGCCGTGCAGGGAGATGCAGAGAAGTTCGCCTTGCGCAGGCGGGCGTGTGATGCGCTGCTGGCTGTCGATGCCGACTTCGATCGGCGTCAGGCTGAAAGGCGCTGCGGCGCGGGCGGCGAGACCGTCGAAATTGGTCGACCAGACAGAGCGGATAAGATTTGCCTGGGCCAGGTGGCAGAGAAGTTGATAACCGACATGCGGGTGGGCTTCGCGAACCTTGTCCTGGAAATAGGCGCGACGGTCCTCCGCGATCGGGAAGCACTGCTGGATGTAGAAGCCGTACTCGTCATCTGCGCCATCCGGCGGATAGCATCCCTGCGCACCGAGCCACTGCTGAATCTTGCGGCGAGTGCCGGGCAGGGAAAGCTCGGCGAATTGCTCTTCGAGGCCGGGATTTTTTGTGAGGAAGATGCTGCGCTTCCACTCCCAGATGCACATCTGTGCCGACGGCAGACCCGAGCTGATCGAGGCACCGGCACCGACGAAGAGGGATAGCGGAACGGTTCGCCTGACGCCGATCGATCTCACGAAAGCGTCGAGCGGCAGGACGAGTTCATCATCCGCCACGGTAGATCGAGCCGAACCTCTTCGCCGTGATGCCTGCACGTCCATCTCCAGATGGAGTTGACGCTTCCTCGGGTCGATGTCCTCTGTGCCGGTGTCGCTTTTCTGCCGCAAGCTCATTGCATTGTCCGGTCGCTCTACCGGATGTTGGGGGTGTCCGTTCCCGGCATTATATCGACATTCTGTTCGAATATCAATCAATCATGGATTTATTTTGACATTTTATGTTCGATGAACAAGAATAGGCCCAAGGCCGCCCTTGGCGGTGCCACCGGGGAGGGAGCAAACAATGGAGGCAGACGAACTTGGACGCAGGCTGCGCGTCGCGCGCGAGGCCCGAGGACTCAGTCAACAGGCAGCGGCCAATGAACTCGGCCTGCCGCGAACTGCCGTCACCCAATTGGAAGCAGGCAATCGCTCGGTGTCGACGCTGGAGCTGACGAAGCTTTCCGAACTTTACCTCCGTCCCGTCGTGGATTTCCTGCAGGAGGGCGCCCGGGACGAGGATCAGGATGTGTTGGTGGCCTTGTATCGCGTGGCGCCAAGTCTGGAGCAGGATCCTTCCACCTACGAGCAGGTGGCCCGCTGCGTCAGCCTGTGCCGCGAAGGCGTAAGGCTGGAACGCGTGCTTGGTGTCGAGCCCCGGTTCGGCCCGCCGAGCTACGAGACCCACGTGCCGCGCCCCTCTGGAGAAGCCGTGGCGCAAGGCGAGCGGACCGCGATACAGGAACGGCAGCGCCTCGGGATCGGTAATGCGCCGATCGCCGACGTCTCGGAACTGATCGCCTCTCAAGGCATCTGGGCATCGGGCGTCGAGTTTCCGAACGGAATGTCGGGTCTGTTTCTGCAGCATCCGAGCATCGGGTTGGCCATTCTCGTGAACTCATCTCATCCGAGAGGCCGAAAGCGCTTCTCCTACGCACACGAATATGCCCATGCCCTGCTCGACCGGAACCGGAACATCACGGTTTCCAGCACCGACAACTCGTCCGAACTGGTCGAGCGCCGTGCGAACGCGTTCGCTGCGGCGTTCCTCATGCCGAAGAGCGGGGTCTGCGACACCTTGCGAAGCCTCGGCAAAGGCCTTCCGAGCCGCCAGGAGCAGACCGTCTTCGATGTCGCGAGCGGGGGCCACACCGAAGCGGAGCTTCGTTCGCCGGCAGGTTCGCAACGCATCACGTGCAACGATATCGCGATACTCGCTCACCATTTCGGAGTGAGCTACCAGGCGGCCCTCTACCGGTTGAAGAGTCTTCGGCACATCTCTCATCCGGAATCCCGGAATCTCTTGGAACAGGAGGGGTTCGGACGGGAGTACCTGAAGGCCCTCGACATGTTCGGCGATGTCGGCGAACCCGAGCAACGGCAGTATTGGGACCGCGAACTCCGCAGCGAGATCGCCCATCTCGCCATCGAAGCCTATCGTCGCGAGGAGATTTCGCGCGGTCGCGTTCTGGAACTAGGCGGGGCACTCGGTATCGACGGTGACGTTCTACTTCGTCTGGCTGAAGCGGTATGCGGAGGGTAATTGTTTCATGGCAACGGGTCATCCGGAAATCATCGTGACCGATGCCTCGGTCTTGATGAACTTCCTCCGCATCGACCGCATGAATCTCATTGCCGACCACTCCCACGACTTTATCGTTACCGATCATGTTGCCGCGGAAGTCTCGGACCGATATCCCGAGCAGCGGCAACGGTTTGGCGAAGCCGCCAACCGAGGCGCAGTTTCGCAAACGAGCATCACCAGCCTTGAGGAGTTGGCCCTCTTCGGATCGTTATCTGCATCGGGTCGCCTGGGGGCCGGCGAGCGCTCCGCCATCGCCATGGCCGTGCATCGGCGTTATGCCCTGGCCATTGACGATCGCCAGGCAACGGTGCAGGCGCGGCGCACCGACCGAACCCTCCACATCCTCACAACGCAGGATCTGATGGTCTCCATGATCGGCGAGGCGCTGCTCGACATCGTGGAGGCGGACAGCATCAAGGACGAATGGGCTGCCCGGCACCGATTTCGTCTGAAACTGAACAGCTTCCGGGACATTTGCCCATAGCATCGCCCGACTTCGTTCAATTCGTTCTCCCCTGTCGGACTCTGGCGATAGCTGGTCGTTACAGCCCGAAATCCCTTTCCATCACCATCTCGCGGGTCGGCGGCGCCTGGTCCCGATCTTTCTCTGTCTGTACGCCACCGTTCCGACGGCAGACTCGGCTCCTTTGTCCATTGTCCGCCCCATTCTCGCATTTCCTTCCATTCGCTTAGTTGCCCTGCCTTGCACCGTTTCTCCAATGCCTTCGAGCGCCGAAATCCGCTCCCCGTCGCCGCCTCCAGCTGCCCGCGCAACGCTTTCGCGTCGTCGGTCACGAGTTCCGCCCGGTCGCGGGCGCGGTTGATCTCGACATAGAAGATCTTCTGCGTGGTCAGATGCGGATGGTTCGCCTCCATGGCCGCGATCACGTTGTCGACGGTACGGCCCTGGAACGCATGCACGGTCGAGGCCTAGGCATGGTCGAGATGGCGCATCTGCGGATCGCCTTCGTTCAGGCTCAGCATGCGCCCGTTCTCGAGCCGGAAGGACACCCAGCCGCCGGTCACCGCCGCCACCTCGGCGGTGTGGCTGTTGACGAGCCCGAGCGCCTTGTCGTTGCGGGTCCAGAGGACGCGGTCGCCGGCGCGTAGCTCGATCGCCTCGGCCCGGTAAACCTCGCTGCCGCCCCGGCTCCCGGCAATTTCGCCGGGTTTCCAGCCCACCGTCCCGTGCTCGCCCCCGCCGAGCAGGACCTCGCGTCGCTCTTGATCGATCCCGGCGATGCGGCGTTCATCGCCCACCGCATAGTTCCCGGCGAGCGCCTTCTCCGCGTTGGTGTAGCCCTTCGAGATCAGCCGCTCGCTTTGGAGTGCGGAGCCGTTGATGGCTTGGCGGAGCTCGTGGCTCGGGGCCATCACCCCGGTGCGGTTGCGCTCGGCCGGGGAGAGCGCGAGCCAGCGCGCGGCGACCGGCCCGCGATGTTGTCGGCCTTCACCTCGGCGACGTTGGCGCCGAGCTTCTCGAACGCCTTGCCGATCTCGCCGGCGAGGCTCGCCTCGACCGCGGCCTTCAGGTCGGGGTCGCGCTGGCGCATGATCTCGTCCATGATGGCGGTCTTCATGCCGGTAGCCTGAAGCTGCGCGAACGGCTTGCCGGCATCGACCGCGTCGACCTGCTTCGAGTCGCCGACCAGCACGACCCGCGGGATGCGCAGCACGGTCGCGATCCGCAGCAGGTCGCGGGCCCAGGTCTTGTACTCATAAAGGGAAAAGGGATTTTCTTTTCGGCGCTGATGTGATTCAAGCTTCCAAACAGCGGGAGATTGAGGATGCAGGGCCGCCACGACCTGACGGATGCGGAATGGGCGATCATCTCGCCGTTGCCGCCTGACAAGCCGCGGGGCGTTCCACGGGTGGACGACCGGCGGGCGATCAGCGGGATCTTTCACGTCCTGCGCACCGGCACGCCGTGGCGCGACCTTCCGCAACGCTGCGGGCCGCATGCGACAGTCTGCAACCGCTGGGCCAGGCAAGGGGTGCGGGAGCGCCTGTTCGAGGCGCTGGCGGCGCGCTCGCCGGGATATCTTCATCTCCTCGACTCCTCGGTGGTGCGCGCCCACCAGCACGCCGCGGGCGGAAAAAAGGGGGTCCGGATCACGCCATCGGACGCTCGCGAGGCGGGCTGAGCACCAAAATCCACGTCGTCGTCGACGGCCGCGGCCTGCCGCGCCATCCTCAAGCGCATCGCCGACCACGGCTCTTGCCCCCACATCGCGACCCGCGATCACAAGCTCGCAGGAAACTTCCTCGCCGCAATCGCCCTTGCCTCCATCCGCATCTGGATCAAAATTCAATGAGTCCACGACCTAGACCCTGACCGCATCCAGAGTGGCCGCGCTCCTTCGGACAGCGAGTCTGCAAAGCACCGCTGCGTCCGGTCTCGGTGCGTGGGCATTGAAAATTCGCTCCTGACCGAGCGAGGATTGGGCTGTCATTGCCGTTTCTAGTAGATTGATTTCAGCTTTTGGTACCCTCGCTTTCTTGTAGCGACGATCCTCCCGGGGTCGGCGACCCAAGTGAAGGGACGCCACTCGGTGGCGGTGCCGTTGAAGTTGTGCACCCGTAGACCGGGATCAAGATCAAGTAAGGACTAAGATTCACCACATCTCCATCCCGGTCCGGTCGGCCTAGCAGGACCTGCGCCTCGACTGGCGAAAACAGTTCCTCGCACCTGTCGATCAGGCCAAATTGTTCAAGCCTTTCGCAAGGTTGCATGTTTACTCCCGATCATTAGGGAACCTCTGATTTGGAAGGTTTTGGCTGTGGATGTTCCTGTTTCTGGCTGCGTCGGTTGGTTTCCTGAGGTCCGGAAAGCCCCCGATGTGCGTTTTTGGGACGGAATCGCCTCCGTTTCAGCCCCCGCAGAGCTGATCCGCAGATTCCGGGCACGCGGTATCCCTGTCATGGCAAGCGTGGCTGGGCAATCATCAGGTTCGAGAAGCCCGCAAGCAGCGTTCGCGCTCCTCTCCAGCCCCCGGAAGTGCGTCTTGTCGTACCCGAATACCCGCTTCACGATCCAGAACGGATGGTCCACCCGTGCCGCACCCTAGCCTTCACCGTTTCCGCCAGAGCCGTGCGGAAGAAGGCCGGAAGGCGTCAGGTCGCGACGTTCGCGGCCGTTCCCTCCAAGTGACGCACCAGACCCCCGGGGGTGGTGCCGATGCGCAGCTTCATCCCGAAATGCCGCCCTCCTTCAGCGGAATCCCCCGTTCGGCCAAGTGATCCTTGATCTCCCGAAACAGCAGGCGCGTCAGCCCATGGTCTTCCAGCCGGTAGCTGAAGCTCGGGATCGTCGTCTCGTCCAGAACCTTCTCCAGCATCGCTCCGGCAAGGCGTCGGACACTCTCGGCTTCGCGGTCATGTTCAAGGCTCAGAGGCTGAAGGCGCTGCATGACATGGTCCTCCCTGAAAAAAGGCGCCAGCACAAACCAGCAGGCGCACCCCGGATGTGCAATGCCGCACCCATATATCACGCTAATTCAGAGGTTCCCTAGCTATATGTCAAGCGCGTTCTCTCGCTCCCATTTCGAAAAATGTCGCATGTACTCGTTCCATTCCTGCATTTTCAGTTTGGCAAGCGCTGTCCGCAGTTCGGTGCCGAACCAGTCCTTCGCGAGCCTGGATTTCTCGAAAAGACGAATGGCATCCAGCAGGTTGAGCGGGAGTTTGCTCGCGCCCCGCGCACGATGCCCCTCGGCATACATGTCAATGTCGAGACGCTTGCCGGGGTCGGTACTGTTCTCGATTCCGTCCAAGGCCGACGCAATGACCGCTGCTTGAAGCAGGTACGGATTGGACGCACCGTCGGCAAGCCGTATCTCGATACGGTTGTTGCCCGGAATGCGGATCATGTGGGTCCGGTTGTTGCCGCCGTAGGTCACGGTGTTGGGGGACCACGAAGCACCAGATTTGGTGCGCGGAGCGTTGATCCGCTTGTATGAATTCACGACAGGGCAGGTTATGAGCGCAATATCCCTCGCGTTCCTGAGCAATCCGCCAATGGCGTTGTAGGCAAGGCCGGACAATCCGAGCTCGCCGTCCCCGGTCATTAGGTTGGTTTTCCCGGCCCTGTCCCAGAGCGACAGGTGGACATGGCATCCGTTTCCTGTAAGTTTCGGGTTGGGCTTCGGCATGAACGTCGCCACGGTTGATTCTTCCTCGGCAATCGACTTGGCCATGAACTTGAAGAACGTGTGGCGGTCAGCTGTCGTGATCGGATCAGACGGGTCCCAGTTCATCTCGAACTGCCCGTTCGCATCCTCGTGGTCGTTCTGGTACGGCCCCCAATCAAGTTCCTGCATTCCGTCGCAGATCGACGCGATGATGTCATACTGACGCAGCAAAGCCTGCTGGTCATAACAGGGCTTCTCCCGGACATCCCGGTTGTCTGCATCGATGAGGAAGAACTCGGGTTCAACTCCTGTCAAAACTGAATATCCCATTGAATCGGCTCGTTCCAGCACACGCCTGAGTGTCGCCCGAGGGGCCTGATTCACAACTTCGCCGTTCATGTAGAGGTCACACGGAATCCAGGCCAGCGCGGGTTTCCACGGCAATCGCTGCATTCTTTCCAAGTCCGGCATCGCGAACATGTCAGGGTCTGCGGGGGTCATGTCCAAATGCGCGGCAAACCCGGCAAATCCAGCTCCCTCCTTCGCCATATCCTCCATGGCCGATGCGGGAACTAGCTTTGAGCGCACGACGCCGAACAAGTCAGTAAAGCTGAAGAGGTAGTAATCAACTCCATTGGTATCGTTCACGGAGGAAAGACCTTCATCCATTGTTAATCCTTTCGTTGCTTGAATTCGCCGTGGGAGATTCGATGTCACTCTACGCTTTCGTCGCCAGGCACCCAATTCGTGCCCGCAAGCGGTATTCCTGACATGGCCGATGCTTCAACTGTAAGCGCCACCATGTCGTCCGGCTCGAGATTGTGGACATGGCTTTTCCCGCACGCCCTCGCGATTGTTTGGGTTTCGAGTGTCAACACCCTGAGGTAATTTGCAAGACGGCGCCCGGCCGCTACTGGATCGAGCCTTTCAGCGAGAGCTGGATCCTGCGTCGTTATTCCTGCAGGATCTTTCCCCGCCTGATAGTCATCCCAACAGCCCGCAGCTGAACCAAGCTTGTTGTACTCGTTGTCTAGGGCTGGGTCCTGGTCCCCAATTGCAATCAGGGCTGCCGTTCCGATCGAGACTGCGTCGGCGCCCATCGCCAGCGCCTTTGCAACGTCTGCCCCCGAGCGAATCCCACCACCAACGACCAGATGGACCTTTCGGTGCATTCCGAGATCCACCAGCGCTCTAACCGCCTCACGAACCGCGACCAAGGTCGGTTGGCCGACATGTTCGATAAACACCTCCTGTGTGGCCGCCGTCCCGCCTTGCATGCCATCGATCACGACGACATCGGCCCCCGCCTTGATCGAAAGCGCGGTGTCGTAGTAAGGTCGCGCAGCACCGCACTTGATGTAAATCGGCTTCTCCCAGTTCGTTATTTCGCGGAGCTCGAGTATCTTGATCGCAAGATCGTCCGGTCCGGTCCAGTCGGGATGGCGGCACGCGGATCTCTGGTCCACGCCTTCCGGCAGCGAGCGCATCTCCGCAACGCGTTCAGTGATTTTCTGCCCGAGCAACATGCCGCCTCCACCAGGCTTGGCACCCTGTCCCACCACGACCTCAATCGCGTCTGCCTTTCGCAGATCATCAGGATTCATCCCGTATCTCGAAGGCAGATACTGATAGACGAGCTGCGTAGAGTGGTCACGCTCTTCGGGCGTCATGCCCCCATCGCCCGTCGTGGTCGAGGAACCAACCTCGCTCGCTCCCCGACCAAGCGCCTCCTTCGCGTTTGCCGATAGGGAACCAAAGCTCATGCCAGCGATCGTTATGGGAATGGAAAGTCTGATCGGCTTGCTTGCAAAACGGTTGCCGAGAACGATGTCCGTTCCGCATTTTTCCCTGTAACCCTCCAGCGGATAGCGGGACATCGAGGCACCTTTCATTAATAGATCATCGAAGTTCGGAATCCTGCGCTTGGCACCGAATCCCCGAATCCGGTAAAGTCCGGTGCGTGCCGCCTCGCGAATGTAATGAATTGTGTTGCGGTCAAAGCTGTATGACTCTTGGAGATTCCAATCGTCGCTCGAAACACGACTCTCAATACCCATGAACGTTCTCGATCTTGAAATTGTATAGGTTGCGTGCCGAGCCAAACCGGCGGAATCCGCCTGCATCCATGTCCCCGCAGCCGGCAGCCACCAACAGCTCCCGCAATTCCTTCAAATGCTGCTCGCGAACTGGCTTCTCGATGCAGTCGGCTCCCAAGCTCCTAGTTTTGCCACGAATGTAGATTCGCGATTCGTAAATTGAATCACCCAGCGCATCCCCGGCATCGCCGAGTACAACCAGTCTTCCCTTTTGCGCCATGAACATGCTCATGTGGCCGATGCTGCCCTTCACCACTATGTCCGCCCCCTTGAGCGATATTCCGCACCTTGCCGCCGCGTTTCCATCGATGACGAGCAGACCGCCATGTGCAGTGGCGCCGGCCGATTGGCTCGCATCGCCCCGCACATGCACCTTTCCCGACATCATGTTCTCGGCCACTCCCTGGCCTGCGTTGCCGTCAATGACCACGCTGGCAGCCTTGTTCATCCCCGCGCAATAGTAGCCAGTATGGCCGTCAATCCGAACCAGAACAGGTGCATCGATCCCACAGCCGAGCGCGTGCGCGCCCTGCGGATTCTTCACAACGAAATGCCACTCCTCACCAGTTCCGTTGCACGACTGCAAAATCGTGTTCGCCTCCCGAAGCGAGTGTTTGGACAGATCGACTTTGGAGCAGTTGGCGCCGCTTGCAACCATCAAGCAGCCTCCCAACTGTAGACAATGGCCGGTTCAGGCTCCCATACTGTCGCCTCAGCTATTCCCGGAAGCGTTGCGAGTGCGCGATACTCGGAACCAAACGCGACGTAGTCGTCTGTCTCTGCAAGCACGGCCGGCTTGCAGGCAATTGGATCACGCAATACTGCAAAGCCGCCCTCGGTTCCGGCGACGAAAGTGTAGAAGCCGTCAATATCCTCAATGCAGTCCTGAAGGGCCTCATGCAGGCTGCGCCCGGATTTCAGCCTGTATGAAATGTATGCAGCTGCAACTTCAGTGTCATTCTCTGTATGGAACCGCGAACCGGCGAACCTCGTGAGACGCTCTCTGAGCCGGTTGTGGTTTGACAGCGACCCATTGTGGACAAGGCACAGATCCTTGCCTGTCGAGAAGGGATGGGACCCGGATGTCGTAACGGCGCTTTCGGTCGCCATCCTCGTGTGGCCTACCGCGTGGCTTCCTGCCATTCGATCAACGCCAAATCGTGAGAGCACCTTGCTGGGCTCCCCGGTCTCCTTGTAGATCTCAATCAGGTGTCCCGCGCTCATTGCCCGAACATCCGACCCCAAGTTTGTCAACGCATCCAATGATGCGTCGACATCGGCACCCACCAAGAGCACGCAGTGGGTATCGTTTGGCACCGCTTTCACGTCAGTGCCTAGACTCTCGGCCAAATCAGCCGCCAAGGCGCTCCAGGCGAAACTTGGATCAGGGTGGAACACGGTTATTTTGGCCCGTTCACCGGAGGGGTCGTGATATACAGCGACTCCGGCGCTGTCCGGACCGCGGTCAGTAAGCTCAATCAAGATTGGGGCGAAGAGCTTCCCAAGGCTTGGTCGCAATTCGCTGTTCTTGAGATATAAGCCAGCAAGCCCGCACATTCGCTCACCCAATCAATTCAGTGCCGCAGCATAAGTATTTTTATTTGGGTTGGTGTCAAACAATTGCCGCCATCATTCGTCGTCATGAACGGTCCGCTGCCGAATTTAATTGGCCAGACCGGCTTTCTTCTGCATATGCGCCCGATGGCCGACTCAGAAGCTGCAGGCACGTGATTCCCGCATCTCGAAGATTTCGAACCCAGAAAGGCTCTTGACTCTTCGCAATTGCAACGGCGGTCGCTAAATTTCAGCCCACCAAGCGGATTTTCGAGAAAATCCGCATCGCCGTCGCCAGAAAGTGTTGCCGCAAAAGAGACAGACCAAGGACTGAGAACGAGCAGGCATTCCGGCAAACCAGTGCCCGCTCAGAGCACCGAGTGCCATCCCCTCTTCAGAAAAGCAACCGATCACTCAAAATGACAATTGAGCCGCCCGTTAACGACAGTATCCGACAGATCGCAAGCGGTTGCTCAAATATGAGCACGCACACAGCATTCAGCCGTTGTGCGCTCTTCGATCAACTTCGTGACACTGAACCGCTTTGAGTTTCTTCCAAGCATCCCCGCTCTCAGTGCAGTTCAGCCGCTGCGTCCGACGCGGACAAGTTCCCGCGTCGGACAAACACTTGTTTTGGGATCAGTTTATCCAGCCGTTCACAACATCCATGTTGTTGTTGACCCAATCTTCAGCCACATCTCGCGGGTCCATTTTGTCGCGACCGATCTGCAGGATCCATTCATTGACCGTTGCCGGATCAAGCTTTACCTGGCTGAGGAACTTTGCCACGGGAGGATTGCGGGCTTCCAGCGACTTGGAATAAGCGACGTAAATGGTCGCGTCGCTGCTGACGCAGGAAAAATTCGACGCTTCCAGCCAGTCTTCCTGGTCGAGGTTGACGTCTTCGCAACCTTCTGTGCGGGCCGGCTCTTCAATCGGCGTGATGTCATAGGCTGCATGCACCCATTCCGGGGTCCAGTAGTAGAAAAGAATCGGCTGCTCGCGTTGGACCGCGGCCTTGAGCTGCGCCTTGAAAGTCGCATCTGGCAGAATCTCCGGCTCCCAAAGTTCCGACAGGCCGTAGCTCTTGAACTTCACCTGCCACATCCGGGTGGACTTCCAACCAGCGTCCCCAGCCCAGTATTCGCCCTTGCCGTTGCCGTCCTTGTCGAACATTGCCGCAACTTCCGGATCCATGAGATCCTCTACGGTGCTTACCCGATCTGACATGTAAGCTGGCACGTACATCTTCTGCGTGCCCAAGTAGGGAACATTGTGTCCCACGGTCTTGGCACCGTCGATATACTTGTCCCAGATGGCCTGACGGTTGGGCATCCACAAGTCAGTGTAGACGTCCACGGAGCCATCTCCTTTGTCCATGCCGGTCGCGATAGCCGATCCGTCCGACATGCCTTCAACAATGATAGCTTCAGAGCCGAGTGGTCCTTCGATCACGGCCTGGATGACATGGCCGATTGCTGTTGCACCAGTCCATGTCAAGTCTCCGATAGTAACCGTAGCATTATCGGCGGCCACAGACCCCGATGCTGACGCAACAGACATCGCTGCGCCTGTCAAAAGATATTTGAGTTTCATGTTTCTCCCTTGTCAATTGGCGATGCCGCGGCATCGCAATCTGGTCACTGACGGCGGGTCCTGTTCGCCTTCTGCACAACCCTGTCGATCATCATTGCCAACAGGGCAATGCCAATGCCGGCCAAGACACCGCGCCCGGTTTCGGTGTTCTCAAGTGCCTCGGTCACTACATATCCCATGCCACCCGCACCGATCAGGGCAGCGATTACTACCATCGATAGACTCATCATTACCACCTGATTTATCCCGGCCATGATGGATGGCAGGGCCAAGGGCAACTCCACCTTTGTCAGCAACTGGCGCGGGCTGGCGCCAAAAGCGAGAGCGGCCTCCTTGGTGTTGTCCGCGACTTGCTGGATGCCAAGCGCCGTCAGCCTGACCATCGGCGGCATCGCGAAAATCACCGTTGCAAGAATTCCAGGCGGCTTGCCAATCGAGAAGAACGCAATCGCAGGGAGCAGATAGACAAAGGACGGGATCGTTTGCATCACGTCGAGTATCGGTGTCACAATGATCTTGCCTCGTGTGGACTTGCCCACCCAAATTCCCAAGGGCAACCCAACCGCAACGCAGATGATCGACGCAGCGACAACAAGCGACAAGGTGTCCATGGCCGTCTGCCAAAAGCCGAAGAGGGCCAGATAGATCAAGGACGCTCCGACAAAAATTGCTGTGCGCGTGCCAGCCATCTTGTAGGCGATAAACAGCAATGCGCTCATCGTGATAGGCCATGGCGTGCCAACGAATACCGACGTGATCGCGCTTAGCATTCCACGCAAGAATTGAGTGACCCCGTCGAACAGAAAGCCATAGAATACGGTGAGATATCCGATGGTGTCGTCGATCGCCTGCGAAGTGTAAGTGTTCAGGTTCACTGGCGGCGCACCTGCAGTGGGCGGCGTCCGCTTTACGGTGCGCTCGCCGTCCTCGCCTCTTGGGTAGGTAATTTGGTCTGGCCGATCGATCCAGAATAGCGTCGGAAACTCCCCTATCACAAAGCAATCGAATCGTTTCTTGAAGGAGACTTCCTCGCCCTGCGCAATGGCACGGTCTTGCTTGATGCACATGCGCTCATCAGGTGCAAATTGGGTTGTGCGGTAAAGCAGCATCGGCAATATCAGAACGGAGACAAGCGCGGCCGTCAGCAACCGCGATGCCTTTACCCCGCTGTTCACTCTTCGGTTGACGCGCCACTTCTCAAACTGGATGGCATAAAACCTGTCCGCGAACCACGCAAAAAGCAGTCGCCCCAGAACGAACACGATGATCGCTCCGGCCAGATGCGTCTGAGACCACCCCTCGTAACGCGTGACCAGATAGGCCCTGTCAACATTGTCGACCGCCGCTTTCGAATATTTGTAGACCAGCGCAATGTTGACCATGGTGACAAGGTCCACAGCGAAGCTGATGATGAAAAGCACCCAGTTGCCGCGAAGCGCCGCCCAAATGAAACTGCCAACCAGCGCTGCCTTGTTGATGTGGAAGCGACCCAAAGTCATTTTCTTTATCTTCAGAAAGGCGTCAGCGTAGTAGTCGCCATTCTGGCCCGCGAATTCGATAAAGGGCTTGCGGATTTCAGTCTCGTTTGACACGGCCTTAAACTTCACCTTGGATGCCGCGCAGCAGGGCGTCTTTGTTCACGACACCCACTGGTTTGCCATCGCTCACAATTATTATCGGGTTGTCCTGATCAACAGCCAATCCGACAAGAACGTCCAGATCGTCATCAGGTTTGGCGCTCGGGCACTCGTCAAGGGGCGGAAGCGATGCACCATCCTTTTCAAACGCTTCGACCGGCTGCATGACGGTATGCGCGAAAACCAGTTTCAGTTTGGAAATTCCCGCCACGAAATCAGCGACATAGTCGTCGGCCGGCTTGGTCACGATCTCTTCCGGGGTACCAGTCTGAACAATCGCGCCATCTTTCATGATCGCGATCCGCGTCCCCATTCGGATCGCTTCGTCCAAGTCATGTGTGATGAAGAGGGTCGTCTTTTTCATGCTCTTGGAAAGTTCGAGAAATTCATCCTGCAACCCTCTGCGAATGAGCGGATCGAGGGCAGAAAAGGGCTCGTCCATCAGGAGGATATCGGGGTCGGCCGCAAGTGCGCGCGCCAAGCCGACACGCTGTTGCATCCCTCCGGACAACTCGTAAGGCATCCGGTCTCCATACCCATCCAAGCTAACCAGACTAATGACCCGATCGGCGACGTTCGCCCGGGTAAAGGTGTCCACATTCCTCAGCTCAAGTGCAAAGGCGATATTGTCTCGCACCGTTCGATGCGGCAGCAAAGCCATGCTCTGAAACACCATGCCGATCTTGTCGGCACGCATTGCACGCAACTCCTCGGGGTTTAGATCGCCTACATTGACGCCGTTTATCAGGATGTTCCCGCCTGTGGGCTCGATTAGTCGGTTAATGTGGCGGACCAGCGTCGACTTTCCTGAACCGGACAACCCCATGATGCAGAAAATCTCGCCCTCGCCAACGGAAAGCGAGACATCCCTCACGCCGACCACGGCATCATAACGCTCCAGCACCACAGCCTTAGACAGATTTTCTCGGCGGACGGCTCCCATTGCCTCTTCGGCCCTAGCGCCGAAGATTTTCCAGACGTTGCGCGTGACAACCACGCCGCTTGATTGATCACCGGTCACGCACGCACCTTCTCTCGCTTGGGATCAATGAACGGCAGATCGACCACGATTGCGGGAAGGCGCTTCATGTATCCGTCCAGCTTGCCCACTTCCAGCTCCCGTCCAGTTTCGGAGTCCTCGATCGCAACCCGAGCCATGGCGATCGCATGGCCAAATTGCGGCGAAGTGCACGCACTGGTGATAACCCCTATCTGTTCGCGTCCAACGAAGACCTGATCACCATTTGCCGGAGCCTCATTCCCCGCAAAGTGCAGGCCCACCAGTTTCCGGCGCGTCGCGGCGGCGTTTCGCTGCAAAGCCGCCCGCCCGACAAAGTTGGCTTTCCTGAAATCAACGGCAAATCCCAATCCGGATTCCATTGCGTCGCTGCCAGCTCCAAATTCGGCATTGGCAATCATCAGACCAGCCTCGATCCGCAATAGATTCAGCGCTTCGCCACCCATCGGAACGAGCCCGTAGTCGCCGCCTACCTCCATTACACCATCCCAAATTGCGAGAGCATCATTTTGATCGCAGAAAATCTCGTAACCAAGCTCGCCGGTGAAGCCGGTCCGGCTCAGCATGAACATTGGCCCGTCGCGGTCTCGAAGACGAGCTATAGTGAAGCCGAACCATTTGAGATTATCGATCGCTGGCCGGGATGGTTGAGTAAAGACAATCTCGCGCAGGATATCGCGCGATTTCGGGCCTTGCAGCGCCAAGTTCGGCATCTTGTTGCCAAGCGACAATACACGGGCATTAAGCCCGAGGCGTTCAGCATGTTCGCGGAGATGCAATGCAGAATTGTCTGATCCGCAGCACCAGCGAAAAGCGGTTTCCTCCAACCGAAACAGGGTGCCGTCATCCAGCACGGAACCGCGAGTATCACACATCAGGGCATAAAGACCGCGATGCTGCGAAAGCCTGGACACGTCGCGCGTCATGCAGTGCTGCAAAAGCTCGACAGCATCCGGCCCAACAACGTCAAATTTTCGCAGACCTGACATGTCTTGCAGCGTCGCCGTTCTTTTGCAGGCCCAGTATTCCTCGATGGTGCCTGTCGCATCGAAATGAGCCGGCATCCAAAGGTCTCGGGCCACACGAAACGAAGAGGTAAGCTTCGATGTGCGCGGATGAAAGGCTGAGTGCCTTGTCAACTGTTCCGCATCCTCTGGATGCGCGCGCCAAGAAACTGAATGGGAAATCGATGTGTCCTCCTCGTAAATGCGAACATGAATGTCTGTTGGATTCCAGCCGTTGATCGGATCTACATCGTCAGGACAGGCAGTTGAGACACACACCAGATCCGTCAATGCCTGCAGGGCGACATAGTCCCCCGGGCGCGACCAAGCCTCGTCGGTCGCAATATTGTTGTCCGCCCAATCAATCCATGAATTAAAAAAGAAGTTGATGGCAGGCCAAGCCTTGCGCGACTTAATTCCATAAGGCTCAAATTCCCCGCTGATGTTGTCGGAGCAGTTTAAGTGACCTGGAAATCCGCGTTCTTCGTAACCGCGCGCGGTGCAGGCCAACGCGAACGTATCATGCCGCCCAACCGTGTCACGGCGCACGGCCAACAATGGGCGGATGTCCTGGTCAAAAAACTTGTCGTGCAGTCCGGGCAGTGGATAGGCGCTTCGTGACATCGTGCGTGACACAGTGGAGTCGATGTGGCGCTCCTGTCCAGCATGCAATGCGTCGCTGCGCATTGCCATGAAATCGGAACACTGCTGTCCTTCGACGTCGATAATCTGGACAAACTGGCCCTTCTTGATCTCGTAGGCTTTCGCCGTGCCACGTTTGACTCGCCATTCGTCGAAGACCTTGCCCAATGGTTTGGGAAGCAATTGATCGCATTCACGACCATCGGGCAACTTTATACTGACCGACATTCGTCCGCCGCCGCCCTGCCATAGAAAGTCATGCCAAGCCGGCGCAATGACAAACAATTCTGCGTCACGAGTCACCCTCGCGGCAAAAATATCGCCGGGCGCCGAATTCTCGTCAAAAATTCGAAGTGCCCCAGCGGCAGCCAAGGAACTCCCGCGGCTCTGGACGGTCGCAGCCATCTTGCGACTGTCAAACGCGGCCATATCCAGCGGTGACTGCGACCGCGACGGTACATCGAGCGCAGAGATGCCGAAATTCCTCTCGTCGCCCGAGATTGCAGTCAGCCAAGCCGCCGAACTGCCATCGACATTGGTGATGGAAACAATGGCCCCCGCTGTCACGCTAACTTGCCCGGCTTCACCGCATTGCACGTCAACTCTCAGGCAGCTTGCCTGCTTGAGCCCTTGATATCGGAATTTGGCTGGCGCCGTGAAAGCCTTATAGTTCAGCATAATAACGCACCGTCAAAATAAAGCACTGCCCGCACCAAATACCTTTTGAAGTGCCTGTGACGCAAGCAAGTGAACCCGGAAGCACTTCCTAAAACGAAGTGATGCTTCACCTGCGTAGCCTTGTCACTCTTGGGCAATGCAGCTGGATTACAGGCTCGCCTGCTACGAGCATCCTTCAAGTGTTCGAACAGCCTTTTGGAGGCGAATTGGTTCGAGACCCAAAACGGGAAGCATGCATGATGGTGTCAACGAGCCATACGAAGAACACGCATTTTGGTATGTGCTTTCCTTCCAGATTCGAGATTCGCCGAGGTAACCATCCATAAACTCATCGAACGGCTTGACTGAGCACACTTTTATCATTCGCGACCATAGTCCATCGACCAGGTCTCTAGTAGAGAATTGGCGCACAGTGCAGAACGCCCGATTACCGTTTTGCTCCAGCCATTGATCGCTATTGCGGTCGCCGCCTCAGGAATGAGACCGTCAACTTCGCTAAACTGCATGGCCATGTGGCGGAGACAATTCCCTGAGCATCTCAATAGTTATCCGCTCAGTCATTCAGTGCCGGTGGCAAGCCACTGACAATTTTTACTGTCTCCACGCTGAGATGCACGACCCGGCGGAACGCCGAGATCAGGTCTCGCGGGTCGGCGAACCAGCCGTTTGGGTCGTTGACGATGCCGCTCTCCTTGTCCCGCACAATCCGGTAGCGGTCGATAAACCATTCGAGCGGCGTTCGCCCGTTGACCTGATATTCATGGGCCTCCGGCGGAATGCCCGTAAGGTGAACATGATCGTTGATGGCGAGAATCGTCTTGTCATCATCCGTGAACCGCATCTTTCTCGAACTGATCCCGAAGTGCTCGGATTTCGGCTCCCCCTCCATCTGGAACACGACAGAGAGCGGATACTTCGGTCCGGTTTCATAGCCGAGATGGAGTCCCGCCAGCCGGCGGCCGGCTTTGGAGAAAGCGTGAAAATCGGCAGCGAACGGGATACGCGGCAGTTCCTTCGCGAGGTCGTTGCCAAACCGCTCGTGAAAGGCCGGAGCATGCAGGATGCCATAGACGTAGTCGAAAATCGCGTCCTTGCTTATCGCACTGTCGCTGTACTGCAGATGGAACGCACGAAGAGCCGTGTCGGAGATGTTATCGATCCGATCCGGTCCCGGCTTCACGCCGGGAAGGCTGGGCCAGTCGCTCCCGCGCTCGTAGCGGTATCGCGGGAAGCACTGGCCGGCTGAGTTAAACGCAAGGTCCGGCATAGTATCAACCACAAGCACGGAAAACGGAGTGGTCGAGCCCACGCCCGGAACGCAGATCGCGCGGTTCTCGGCATCGTCGGTGGGGAAGATGCTGTCCTGTTGGTACTTGTTGTTGACCAGAACGTAATCGACGTAACAGTGCTGTTTGACAAATGGGCGGTAGTGCGTCCTCCAGACATTGTCTCGCGAGTACAAAGCGGCCTTCCCTCGCCTCAGATTGTTCTTGAGCTCCCTATCCCACCGAACATGAGAGGAGAAGCGGCTCGCCACGCCATCGACGGTGTATTCTGGATGCTCTGTTCGCATCGCGACAGCGCCGCGATAGTCGTCCACCACTCCGCGCGCGTTCTCCGCGCAGGCCTCGCGCGAGAAGTTGTAGATGTAGGCATCGCGGCTGGTCGCATATCCCCTTGAGTACAACTCAAATATCGCTTCGTCGGTTTTCCTCGCCTTGGCACTCTTCGATCCCAGCGGATAGAGTCGCTGAAACGCCTCGTCGCGCTTGTCGATCCAGTCATGGTGACGGTCGGGCACGATCTCCTCCCAGTCATCGATGTCGGCGATCGAACCCCAGTCGCGCAGCAGTGCAAGCTTGTCCTCGCGGGAGAGATAATGACCGATGTCGCGATACAAGATGCGGCACCCGTCATGCGCCGCGTCCGGGTCCTTCGCCAGGATCATGACCGCCACAGGTGCCCGGGAACCCTGGCCGAAAACCTTACCGCCCTCGCGGCGCGAGCGTTCGCCCTGCGTGCGCTGGTTGCCCCGCAGATTGACGACGTGGATCGAGGTGAACTCCTCGGCCAGACAGGCGCGGACGCCGGAGTCGGCATTGCCGTCGATCCAGGAACCGTTGGTGACAAAACCGACCACGCCTTTCTCGCCGATCCGGTCCGATGCCCAGCGGATCGCCATCTTGTAGCTGTCGTAGAGGCTGTTCTTCAGCGTCGCGGTTGATCGATTAACATATGTTTCCCCAATCCTTTCGTATAGTTGCGGGTACCCTGACCCCTTCTTGCCAGCCATCCATGGCGGATTGCCGATGATCACGCGTATGTCCTGCGTCTTCTGATGGATCTGCCTGTCGGAATTGGCCTTCAGCAACTCAGCAAAAAGCTCGTCGCTCTCATTTAGCTGGAATGTGTCGGCTAGGCAGATACGGGTGAAGGGCCGGTAGAAACCGCCTGCAATGCCATGAAAGGCTGTCTCGATGTTCACCGAAGCGATATAATAGGCCAAGAGCACGATCTCATTGGCATGGATCTCGCTCGCATACTTTCGCTCCAGATCAGCCTGCCCGATCAGCCCCGACTGCAGCAGTCGGACAATGAAGGTGCCGGTACCGGCGAATGGATCGAGTATGTGCACGCCCCTGTCGCTGAGACCGGTGCTAAATTCGTTCTTTAGGATCATAGCAACCGAATGCAGGATAAAATCTGCAATCTCTACCGGGGTGTAAACAATTCCGAGTTTTTTGCTGGTGTCGGCGAAAGCGTTACGAAAAAATTTGTCGTAGAGATCCACGACAATCTGCTGCTTGGCCTTGTCCGTCTCTGCTCCTTTCACACGTCGACGAACGGAGTCGTAAAATTCGTCTAAGCTCGCGGCCTCTGCCTCGATGCCTGTGGGTTTGATGACATCGAGAATTGTCTGCATTGCCCTGCTGACCGGGTTTTGGAGGGTGAATACCCTCCCCCCCCCCCCCCAACCGAACAACGCGTCAAACACTGGCCCGGTTACCAAGTGCTGCGCCAGCATCTCGATCGCGTCTTCCTTGGTGACACCGGGATTGAGATCGTCTCGCAATTCGCTAACAAAACCATCGAAGATTTCCGCTGCCGCTTCGACATCCTTATTTTCCGGGCTTTGCTCGTCCACTGTCACCAAAGCGGTGATGCGCTCCACATGGGCCCGCCCAATCTTGGCAACGTCTCCTGCCCACTCCTCCCAGTACCTGCGCGACCCGCATTTCTCGACGACTTTCGCCATGATCGCACCCGGAAGTCCGTCAAACAGGCTGGCTCCGGCCCCTTCCACCCCTTTGGCCAAAGTCGGCTCTTCCGGATCCAATGCTTCACCCCACCCAATCTCCGGCCCCTTCGCATGCTCCGTTTCCGGAGCCCAGTCGGCCAGTGGGACGATCGACAAGTGTCTCGGCTTCTCACCCATCTCGATTCTGTTCAACTCGGCGTCGAACCCTTCGTCATGACTGCGTATGGCGTTCAATATCTGCCAAACTTTCCTCCAGCGTTCGTTGTCGTCGAGGACGTTCTCAGGCACGGAGCCGGGAGCGATGACCACTGGCAGGATGATGTATCCCATCTGCTTGCCCTTTGCCTTGCGCATGACACGGCCAACTGTCTGCACCACCTCAATCTGGCTCTTTCGAGGATGCATGAACAAAATTCCGTCCAAGGCCGGGAGATCGACCCCTTCAGTCAGGCAGCGGGCATTGGTCAGAATTCGGCACTCGTTTTCTCCAGGATCATCCAGCCACACGAGAGCTTCCGCACGACGCGAGGCATTGAAAGTGCCGTCAATGTGGCGTGCCGGAGCGGCATGAACCGGGAGCGAGTTGCCACTTTCTGTCTTGGAGCTGAGTGTCCGATATTTGGTTGAAATGTCATCGAACAGCCGCTCCACCTGTTTCGAGGTCGCAATCGTTTTGCAGAACGCGATCGCGCGCCGCATCGGCGCCCGTTCCTTCTCGGAGAAAGCCTCCGGGTCGGCCTTGGCCAACGCTCGCCAGCAACCGATCATCAATGCAGTGGAATCGATGTTTAAGCCTTCATCGAGGGCACCGCCGTAGTAGGTCAGCACCCGTGCAGCCTGAGACTCGGGGATCGTCAGTACCACCACCCGGTAGTCGGAAAGCAAGTCCTCCTCGACTGCCGCCGCGAATCCGAGTTCGTAGAGGACTGGACCGTAAAGTGTCTCGTCATCCATTGAACAGAGTGACGCCGCTAGATCCCCCGCCTTGGTGCGAGCACTCTCGGCGTAAACCTTGGGCGTCGCGGTCATGTAAAGACGTCGTCTGACAGCGATGTTTCCATCTCGATGGATTCGCGTGAAGTTCGAGGGCTTCTCACCGTCAAGTATCGCGCCAGCGGTGCGGTGCGCCTCATCACATACCATCAAATTGAACGCAGGCAGGCCGTGTTCGCGCTGGGCTTGCTCAATCACAGGAGAGGATTGGTAGGTGGCAAAAATCACGGTCATTGCAACCGGATCATCAAGTGCCGCTTTCTCCGCCAGTATTGCCGCGTCGGTGGTGGCTGGCCATGCGAGATCCAGTGCGTCCATGTCTATGTGGTCGCCCTGGTTCTTCCTCCTCTTGCCGACCTGATTATCCGAACAGACGGCAAAGGCACGCAGCGGAAGTTCTGCCTGCTCGGCCCAGACGCGGACGGTCTGCGACATCAGTGCTAGGGACGGAACGAGATAGAGTGCCCCCCCCCCCCCCCCGACCCCGACCAGTTGCTCGGCGGCACGAAGCGAAACCAAAGTTTTGCCCGTTCCGCACGCCATGATGACCTTGCCCCGGCTTCCTGACGTTCCCAAGCCATCCGCAATTTTCTCTACGGCCTCTAATTGGTGGGGGCGAAGTTGCAATCGCTCGGCTGAAACAACTTCATTGCATTCGACAAAGCGTGCCCAATCGATCAGGCTCTCGCGCAGATTATGAAGACCGAGCCGAACAACAGGAATGGCTTGCTTGCGAAGCGTGCTTTCAACATTGCCTGACCAATCACGCCCAGTCGTGTCAATCAATACGCGATGTTGGAAATCATCAGTGCCAGACGCCGCCAGGAAGGAGTCGATTTCCGCCTTGGCAATGGATTTGCCTTCGGCGTGGAACTTGCACTGTATTGCAGCAAAGCCCTTCCCATTTACAAGTTCGGCCACCAGATCGATTCCTGTGTCCGTGGCTTCAAATGAATGTTCCTTGGCCCAGTCGCCATATCTCTTGATATTGCGATACTGGAGACACTGCACCGGATCATGCGTCAGATAGGCGATGCAGAGTTGTTCGAATGCATCGCCCGCCACCTTCGTCCTGACGAAGTCGGCTGAGGCCATTTCCGATCGCCAGCGATCGAGGATGGAGTCAATTGTATTCGAGGTCTCCTGCATGTCATCTCCAAATTGCCGGATAGACATGAAAAGTCTCACCGGCGAGTGAGGTTAAAAAAAGCTCTTAATCCAATTAATGGAATTTCGCATGTTGTTCAATTTTCCTGCCATCTGTTTGATGCGAGCAAGCTTCGCCTGATAAAATGTTTCGAGGATCTACTGATCCTCCCTTCTATCGGTCAGGCATGCTCTGCCACTGCCTCATCCCTTCAACGCAGGTCGCGCAAGATCGGGATGAACTGAAACTGCGCGCTTTCTTCGAATGTCGACAGGCATTGCCCGATGCGCTAATCTCCTATGCTGAAACTAGGAAGCGACTTTTGTCTCAACTGAGATCAGCTGGATTTCATGACAGGCAGCATGTGCCGAACACGACTGAAAGCGCAAGGCTACGCATCATTCCCGGAATCGACAAGGCGATCGAGTGCGACTGGCTGGTGCAATGCACGTTGCCATTTCAACCTTGCTGACGCCTCACTCTTTCGTCTTCCGGCAAACTGGAACGCCAAAGCGTGTTTGCGGCATGCTCGGTGTTTTCTGCAAAAGCGGCAGGTGAAGGCATCCGAACAGAGGAGTCCGTTCGGTCAATTGGCATACCATGCACTTTTGAGTGAAGGGGCCGTTGTTGAATTATGAAATCGCTCCTCGGAATCAGTGCAAAGAGAAGAATTTCGGCAAATTGTCCGACAACAGGCTCTCGGATCGTGGCCTCGGCAAAATCAGCCTTTCGACACGGGCTGCATTGGACAAGAATGCGCCTTGGACCGTCGGAGTGCACTCAGTTTCAAGTCTGATGCATTGGGCATGAAATTGATCTGCGGGTCGCTGTGCTGCTGGAGAGCGCTGCTATATCGCAATTGATGAATTCATCAGGTTCAACATGCAGCTGGGACCAGTGCATATGACTTTCAACCAACTGGATTCCAATCCGATTCAGTGCCAGCTTGCGGTAGCGCAGAATTCATTTCATCTCGCGGCAAAATCAGATAGATTCGCTGACTTGCCCGTACGCCATTCGCAAAGGACACGGAACATCCAAGATGCGTTTCTCCGCCTGGAAAATCTTCGTGGAGGGCCTGACCGGCAATAAGGGCTGGAAAAGGCATTGGCGGGAACCCGAACCGAAACTCGAGTACGACGCGATCATTATCGGGGCCGGCCACGGAATGGCCGCGGGGTATTACCTCGCGAAGGAGTTCGGAATCAAAGACGTTGCCGTCCTGGAAAAGGGCTGGCTCGGCTCTGGAAACACGGGCCGGAACACGACGATAATCCGTTCCAACTATCTGCTTCCCGAAAACACCCCATTCTACGAACTGTCGCTCAAGCTCTGGGAGGGGCTGGAGCAGGACCTTAACTTCAACGCGATGGTTTCGCAGCGGGGAGTGCTTAACCTTCACCACTCGGATGCCCAACGCGACGCGAACGCTCGGCGTGGCAACGCAATGAGAATGGCGGGAGTGGACGCGCATTTGCTTGATGCCAAGCGCGTTCGCAAGATGTGCCCGTTCCTGGACTTCGATAACGCCCGGTTCCCAGTCCAGGGAGGCCTTTGGCAACCTAGGGGCGGCACGGTGCGTCATGATGCGGTGTCATGGGGATTCGCCAGAGCCGCGGACCGGTTGGGTGTCGATTTAATCCAGAATTGCGAGGTCACGGGCTTCGATATCGAAAATGGCGTCTGCAAGGGTGTCGATACAAGCCGTGGACCGATCAGGGCCAAAAAGATCGCCGTCTGCGTAGCGGGTTCGTCAAGTCGTGTCATGTCGCTTGCCGGAATGCGACTTCCGATCGAGAGCCACGTGCTGCAGGCGTTCGTTTCTGAGGGGCTCAAGCCCGTGCTTCCCGGTGTCATCACCTTCGGGGCCGGACATCTCTACATCAGCCAGTCAGACAAGGGCGGGCTGGTCTTTGGAGGCGATTTGGACGGCTATAATTCCTACGCCCAGCGCGGCAATCTAGCCGCTGTGGAAGATGTCTGCGAAAGCGCAATGGCTCTCCTTCCAATGCTCGGCCGCACAAGATTGGTCAGAATGTGGGGCGGTGTCATGGACATGTCCATGGACGGGTCCCCTTTCATTGACAAGACTCACATCGAGGGTCTCCACTTCAACGGAGGATGGTGCTACGGAGGATTCAAGGCGACTCCGGCCTCGGGCTACTGCACGGCGCATCTTCTGGCGCGCGACGAACCCCACGAAACTGCCAAGTCCTTTCGCCTTGATCGATTCCGGCGGGGCCACATCATTGACGAAAAGGGCGTCGGCGCGCAGCCGAATCTTCACTGATCCGAAATGACCGAATGATAATTGATCATCCTCTTCTAGGTCCGCGCGACGCCGCGGAATTCGTCTATCTCGGAGACGCATGCCTGATCGATAGGCCTGACTGGCAGGATTCCGAGGCGAGCGAGAAATTCTACGAGTACATGCACGTCCGGAACAATCCAGCTGGAGAGCACAGAGAGCTGTGGTATCACGAACAGGGAGACCGCTCATGGCTGGTCGTGACCAGGGACACAACGACGCATGACATCACGAAAGTAGAGCTTGCGCGAGATGTCGCGAAAAAATTGGGCCGCGGAACATGATACAGACCCATCGTGTGGGCGATGGCCTCTTGGACAGGACCAGAACCTACCAGTTCACGTTCAACGACAAACCAATGTTGGGACACCCAGGCGACACGCTTGCCTCAGCGCTTCTGGCAAACGGTCAACGGCTCGTTGGACGATCATTCAAGTACCATCGCCCCCGCGGCGTTTTTTCAGCCGGGCCGGAAGAACCAAATGCTCTTGTCCAGTTGCGGGCAAGGGCACATCAGGAGCCAAACACCAGGGCAACCGTTGCCGAACTATTCGAAGGTCTTGCCGCGACCAGCCAGAATCACCGGCCCTCGCTTGGCGCGGATTTCATGGAGATCAATGATCTTTTCTCGCCATTCCTGTCCGCTGGTTTTTACTACAAGACTTTCATGTGGCCCAAGAAACTCTGGGAATCGGTCTATGAACCACTCATCAGGGCCTCGGCGGGCCTTGGAAAACTGTCCATGGAGCCTGATCCGGACATCTACGACAAGGGATTCCTCCACTGCGACATCCTCGTGATCGGTGGAGGACCCGCCGGGATTTCAGCCGCGCTTGCTGCAGGGAGAGCCGGTGCACGAGTGATCATTGCAGACGAAGACTTCCTTTTGGGAGGTCGGCTGAACGCGGAAAAACTCGATATCGATGGCAAGCCTGGCGCGGAGTGGGCCCGTTTAGCGGTGTCAGAGCTGAAATCGATGGACAATGCGCGCGTAATGGCCCGCACGACCGTTTACGGTACGTTCGATCACGGTGTCTTCGGCCTCTTGGAGCGCAAGACGGATCATTTGCCGGGCGCGGCGGGAAAGCCGCGGCAGGTCCTGTGGCGGGTCTATTCGAAGCGATCTATCGTCTGTGCCGGATCCATAGAGCGATCGATTGCGTTCGGCAACAACGACCGCCCGGGAGTGATGCTCGCTGGTGCGGTCAGAACCTACTTGAACAGGTTTGGGGTCTCCGCTGGAAAGCGTGTCGCAGTCTTCACGAACAATGACTATGGCTGGCGAACGGCTGGTGATTTGGCTGAAGCGAATGTCGAGGTTACCGCAGTGATTGACACGCGAGAGTGCGCGCCACAACATTCTATCGCGGGGGCTAGCGTCGTCATGGGCGGCCAAGTGGTCGAGGCCATGGGCCGAAAGTCTCTGAAGTCCATCAAGCTGTTGGGCGGTCAGATCATTCCTGCGGATTGCCTTGCGGTTTCCGGTGGGTGGAATCCGACTGTTCACTTGACCTGCCATCACCGCAGTCGCCCCGCGTGGAATCCTGACATTGCAGCATTTGTCCCCGACTCGAACATGCCTGTCGGAATGAGTGTCGCCGGCGCTGCACATGGAGTTTTCGGCCTGTCCTCGACTTTGTCCGACGGCACCAAGGCCGGGAAGAGTGCCGCAAAGGAACTGGGGTTCAAGATTCCCCGCATGAAGAGTCCGAACGCCGAGGACGAAGCGTCGGAATTGTCTGCATTTTGGCATGTAAAGGAAAGTCAGGCACGCGCGTGGGTTGATTTGCAGAACGATGTCACGATCAAGGACATCCAGCTATCCCAAATGGAAGGCTACGAGTCAGTGGAGCACCTGAAGCGGTATACCACACTGGGGATGGCCACGGATCAGGGAAAGACCGCCAACGTTCCGGCCCTGGCGATCATGGCCGGACTGACCGGGAAGTCGATTGAGGAGACTGGAACGACAGTTTACCGCCCGCCGTACACGCCCGTGGCCATCGGCGCTCTGGGAGGGCGGGCGCGCGGCAACCAATTCCGGCCGACACGATTGCCGCCGAGCCACAGGTGGGCGGAAAGCCGGGGAGCGGTTTTCGTCGAGACCGGACCATGGCTGCGGGCCCAGTGGTATCCGATCGAGGGAGAGACGGAATGGCGCCAGAGCGTGGACCGTGAGGCGCTTGCCGTGCGAACATCGGTCGGGATCTGCGATGTTTCCACTCTTGGCAAGATTGATATCCAAGGCCGCGACGCCAGCGCACTCTTGAACCGAATCTACTGCAACGGGTTTGCCAAGCTCCCAGTTGGCAAGGTTCGTTACGGCTTGATGCTGCGCGAGGACGGAATCGCCTACGACGACGGGACGACGGCACGCCTTTCGGAAAACCACTACGTGATGACCACCACGACTGCCAACGCGGTGCTGGTGTTCCGCCAGATGGAATTCGCCCGCCAGTGCCTCTGGCCCGAGATGGACGTCCACCTTATCTCGATTACCGACGGGTGGGCGCAGTATGCGGTGGCGGGCCCGAATTCTCGTTCCTTGCTGAGAAAAATAGTGGATGAAAGCTTTGACATCTCGAACGAAGCGTTTCCATTCATGGCGTGCGCCGAAATCACCGTGTGCGGCAGCATCCGGGCAAGACTGTTCCGCATCTCTTTCTCTGGGGAGCTCGCATACGAGGTCGCCGTGCCCTCACGCTACGGCGTGTCGCTGATCGAGGCATTGATGGCCGCGGGCGAGGAGTTCGATGCGATTCCATACGGCACAGAGGCCCTGTCCGTGCTTAGAATCGAAAAAGGGCATGCTGTGGTGAATGAGATCAACGGCCAGACGACTGCGCTGAATCTCGGAATGGCACGCCTGGTGTCAAAGAAGAAGGACAGCATTGGCAGCGTGCTTTCCGAGCGTGACGAACTCAACCGCGAGGACGCCAAGAAACTGGTCGGACTTCGCCCGGTGAATCGTGAGGCTGAATTGAACGCCGGAGCGCATTTCGTGTCTCTCGGAAAGGGCGCGACGATGGAGAATGACGAAGGCTGGATGACGTCGGTCGCCTTTTCGCCGACACTTGACCACTGGATCGGGCTTGGATTTATCAAAAGCGGTGACCAGCGGATAGGAGAAAGAATCAAGGCCGTCGATCCCGTTCGCGGCAAGGAAACGGAAGTGGAGATCGTTTCGGCGCATTTCTTCGACCCTCAAGGAGAGCGCTTGCGTGGCTGATCTTGAATTGAGAGCGGAGCCATTCATCGGGGGCTACTCCATGGATCTCAATGGAACCTCCTTGAAGGAGATTGCCGATCTTGCATTGGTTTCAGTCGCGTGCCCGCTTGGAGGAAAGATTGAGATCGGGGAAGCGATCGACCGCGCTTGGGGGATCTCAATCCCGAAGCCGGGAACGTCGGAGGCAACGGAAGATGGATCAATCAGGCTGCTTGGAATGGCAGTGGATCAATTCTTCGCTGTCCTCGCTAACGAAGAGAAAGACCCGCTCGATCTGGTGTCAAGGAAACTCGGGGCAGCTGGATACTACACTGATCAGACGGACAATTGGGTCATGCTGCGGCTAGAAGGTCCTCTCGCGATCCCCGCACTCGAAAGGGTGTGCCCGATCGATCTTGAACCGGCCAGGTTTCCTCCCGGAACCGTTGCGCGGACCGTTATGGAGCATCTCGGGACCATTATCATGTGTGAAGGTGAGTCTCGATACTTGCTGCTCTCAGCCAGTTCGTCGGCCAAGTCTTTCCTCCACGCCATCGAGACATCGGTCAGGAACGTCTCCTGATCGCTAAACGACGCTATCCGCCAAAATCTCCTGAACGCAGGTGAATCAGGCTCGGAGTTTCCGTGGCAAATGCCTCGGCCAGATCCACCTCGAGCTGATCGAGCGAGCGGGGAGCAAACGCCGGGATGCCGTAAGCTTGGGCAATGACCGAAAAATCGGGATTCGTGGCGGAAACGGCCGTTGGCGAGATTTGCGACGTAATCATGTGGTCCTCGATCTCTTTCAGCTTTCCGTTGTCCCAGATCAAGACAGGAAGCGAAATGTCGAGATCGACTGCAGTGCCGAGTTCCTGCATCGTGTACTGGAACCCGTAATCGCCGGCCACGGCGATCACGGAGCGGTCAGGACGGCCAACCTTTCCCCCGATCGCGGCAGGCAGTGCGTACCCCAGCGTACCGAATCCGGTTGGATGGTGCCATTGCCTCGGCGACTCGACGAAGAACAGTTCCTTGCCTGCATACGCGAACTGGGTCATGTCGGAGTAGATCAACGCATCGCTCGGAAGTGACCTTTCCAGCAGGTCGATAACGGATCCAATGCCGGGGCGGGCAGCCTCGCAAGATGCCCGCATGGAGTTGCGGATGTTCGAAACTTCTGTCGCGCTCCACGATGTCCTCGCCTCATGCCCCTCCAGCAGCGTTCCAAGTTGCCGAAGAAATGCGCCTGCGTCGCCGAGAATGGACAGATCTTCCGGACCCGCGTCGAGAAATGTCTGGGTATCGAGGTTGACCCGAATCATCGGGGCTGTGTGCCCAAGCCTGTCGCGCCAAAGATCGACCTCCGACACTTCAGTGCCAACCGTGACGACGAGGTCGGCCGAAGCGATCACGTTCCGGCTCTCGGGTCTGGCCAGGAACGAGCCAAAATTCAGTCTGTTTTTTGAGGAGACAATCCCCCTTCCCGCGTAGGTCAGGAAAACAGCACCTCGGGTCTTCTCGATTATGTCGTTCGCTTCGAGGACGGCGCCGACCGCGCCACCTCCAAAAATGAACAGCGGCCTTCCCGCGTCCGCAAGCATTTCCGCGGCTTTCGCAACGGCCTCCGGGTCTGGAGCTGGTGGAATGGACCGGACCATCGCTGGAGTGTCGAACGTGCACTCCAGTTTCAGCATATCCACTGGGATTTGGATGATTTTCGGCCGGGGTCTCGTTGTTCGAAACTCGTTGAACGCCCGGGCAACCAGCCTGAAGACCGAATCTGGACTGGAGCTGGTGGCACACCAATCGGCAACGGCGTCGCCTGCAAGTGTCTGATTCTTGAGTTGGTGCAAGCGGCCCTTGCCAATCTGCAGCGCATCTTCGTCCAGACATGTCGCGATCACGAGCATCGGCACGGAGTCCGAATATGCCTGACCGACTGGCGTGAGGACGTTGGTGAGCCCAGGCCCGGTTATCACGAACGCGACCCCGGGCTTGCCCGTAGCACGGGCGTATCCGTCGGCCATGAAGCCCACGCCTTGCTCGTGCCGAGCGAGAACGTGCTTTATCGGCGCATGCGCGAATCCTCTGTAGAGTTCCTGATTGTGAACGCCCGGAACCCCGAACACCGTGTCAACGCCCAGATCCGCCAGCGCATGGCAAAGCTGAACGCCAAGTTTTTCGTGATCTGGTTCCATCTAACCTCTCCAGAAGCGGATCGTGAGGAGTGCGTATACAGCCATCAGCTCAAGTCTTCCTATTAGCATGGCCGCAACGAGCACCCATTTTGCGAAGTCGTTCACGTCCGCGTAGTTTCCCGCCGGGCCGATTTCTTGCCCGAGGCCGGGTCCAATGTTTGCTAAGCACGCAATGGCCCCGGAAATTGACGTGATCATATCCAATCCAGTCAGCGCGAGAAGCATTGCTATGACCACGAGCGTACTGAGGAAAGCAACAAGAAATGACATTACGGACGCTCTCACGTCCGGACGGACGGTATGGCCCCCGTAACGAACCGTCACGACAGCATGCGGCCAGATCATTCGCCTAACCTGCGAAAGCACGGAAGCGGTAAAAAGCTGGAAGCGGAACACCTTGATCGAGCAGCTTGTGGATCCGGCACATCCTCCTATCAATCCGATCAGGAGGAACAGCACGACCGGAAAAGTCCCCCACGTGCCATAGTCGTCGCTGGCATATCCAGTTCCGGTCAATATTGATACGCCATTGAACAGAGCCTTGCGGAACGCAGGCTCGGCATCTGTTTCAAGCATGAAGACATGCCAGGCGACCAAGGCGGTAACGACGATGATCGCGATGACCAGAAAGCTCTTTATCTGACTATCCTTCAACAACGGCCAGAAAGAGCCATTGACGAACTGGAAGTACCGGATAAACGGCAATGCCGCAAGAATCATGAATGCGGATCCAACATACTCCGCGCTCGCTCCCAAGCCTTGGAATGAACCATCTTGATTGGCAAAACCACCGGTGGCGATGGTCGTCATCGAGTGCACGAAAGCGTCGAATGCAGACAATCCAGACAGTGCGTACCCTATGGCACAGGCGAAGGTCAAAGACATGTAGATCATTGAAATTGAACGCGTCACCTCAGCTGCCCGCGGCAGGATCGAGCCAAGCGTGTCGTAACTTTCCAATCGGAACAGCTGCATTCCACCCACTCTAAGCAGTGGAAGAAACACCATTGCCACAATTATGATGCTTATGCCCCCGATCCACTGGAGAAGCCCTCGCCACACCAAGATTCCGTCGGGAAGCGAATCCAGCCCGACAAGGATTGTCGCGCCGGTCGTGGTCAGACCCGACATTGCCTCAAAAAAGGCGTCCACAAAGCGAAGGTGCGTGCCACCGAACATGAGCGGGAGCGCCCCAAAAACCGGAAGCACAAGAAACACTCCAGTCGTGAACACGAATGTTTGGCGAATTGTAAGCCCCTCGGCGATCGTGTTCGCGCTGGAGACCGCAAGAATGCCCCCCAGCACAATGGTAAGGCACCCGGATATCGCGAAGGATGTCCAATGGCCATTTTGGGCGACTAGGTCGAACACCATGGGGATGAGCATCGTCACCCCTAGAAAGCTGACAAGAAGTCCGATCAGGTAGCCGACCGGCCGTATGTCTAACATCGGCTGATTCCAGAGTCAGTTTCGTGCCGAGAGCATGAGCCATATCTCGTGCTCGGGCACCGATATTCAGGTGGTTGTCCAAACGACAGATGCCCAAGCATGCATGCTATACCGCATCCAAGGCCCGTTCCAAGTCCTCTTCGAGATCGGCGATGTCCTCGAGGCCGGTCGAAATGCGCACGAGACCGTCAGCTATTCCCAAGGTCGCGCGATGTTCATGCGTGAAGCGTTGATGCGTTGTCGTGGCCGGATGCGTAACTATGCTTTTTGCATCGCCGAGATTGTTGGAAATCAGGATTACTCGCAACGCGTTCAGGAACCGGAACGCTCCGCTCTTTCCACCTCGTAGCACGATCGAAAACACGGTTCCTCCCTTTCTTAGCTGGGCCTTCGCGAGTCCGTACTGCGGATGGCTTGGCAGATGCGGGAAAATCACTCTTTCGATATTTGGATGATTCTCGAATTTCCTGGCCAGAGCAAGCGCTTTATCGGCTTGAACGTTGCACCTAAGATCCAGCGTTTCCAATCCCTTGAGCATGACCCAGGCGTTGAATGGGCTCATTGCCCCGCCAGTGTGCTTAATGTACGGTTCAAGGGTTTTTCGAATGTACTCCCGAGTGCCCAGAACCACCCCTCCTAGACAGCGGCCCTGACCATCTACATGCTTGGTTGTGGAGTAGACGACAATGTCGGCTCCAAGCTCGATGCAACTTTGAAACAAGGGAGTGGCAAAGACGTTGTCGACTATGACTTTCGCGCCCACAGCCTCCGCAATGCCGCATACGGCCCGCAAATCGATCACCTCAAGAGTCGGGTTCGATATTGACTCGAGAAAAACGACTTTCGTGTCGGGCCTGACAGCTTCCCGCCACTGCGCCTCGTCGACTCCGTCAACAAAGGTCACCTCAATCCCGAAGCGGGGTAATATCTCTTCGAGTATGACAAGGCATGAACCGAACAGCGCTCTTGAAGACACCACGTGGTCCCCCTGCCCGAGCATCGCGAACAGCGAAGCGTTGACCGCAGCCATTCCAGAAGCTGTCGCAAACGCGTCCTCCGCACCTTCCAGTTCCGCGATTCTTTCCTCAAACATGCGGACGGTCGGGTTTCCATATCTTGCGTAGATGAACTCGTCAGGTCCGGCTTCAATGAATCTGGCTTCGGCCTGTTCTGCACTAGTGTACGCGAAACCTTGCGTCAGGAAGATCGCTTCGGACATCTCGCCGAAGGCGCTTCTCCTCGTTCCAGCATGAACGGCCTTGGTTTGACGCCGAGTCGGTTTTTCCATTCGCGTTACCCATGGCCTGAACCAGCCATACTCCCTGCGAGCGGACTGAGCGTCAGGGAGATTGTTACGACCTCATCTGAAATCCATAACTCGGACAGCCATTGCCCGGTTTTGGTCCTGTCGCCGCACTTTTAGCATCGTTGGCGTTCTCTGGCAAACCAAGCTAGCCACCAATTCGAAATCATAGATCCGACGATGGAATCACCTTCCATGTGATAGCCTCCGGTCGCCATGCGGACAAGTCGGCGAATGGGCGAATGCACAACAGGGACAGCGACCAAAATACGCGAGCGTTCCTGCTCCATTCCAGATTCCGCCATTGCACATGCCTCCGCGTCGCCACCGGCGGGAAGTGGATACGAAGGATCTCATCCCATGACAAATGCGTAGCTTGCCCGCTTTTTTCACCTTGAAGTTTTGGTCTGCGCCCCACGAGCATAGAACATTTCCAAACTGCGACTAGATCATCCAACCAGACCTGCCGCCAAGAAGCGTAGGGCAATCATCCAAAATGGTTGCATCAACATGAGACCCGCTTTAGGATGATTGCCGAGCTTGTTGACGCTCGCTCGTCAACAAGCTTGCCATATCTGTGAAAATCCGAATTGGCCGCAGCACCGCCGGGATAGGGAAGCGCAACATGTCCAAACCGATTGATCTCTACTATTGGCCAACCCCAAACGGGTGGAAGATAACAATCGCTTTGGAAGAGTTTGGTCTGCCCTACAACGTCAACCTGATCAATATCGGTGCTGGAGACCAGTTCAAGCCGGATTTTCTGAAGATCGCACCCAACAACAGAATGCCGGCGATAGTCGACTACGATGGACCGGATGGAAGACCGGTAAGCATTTTCGAGTCGGCGGCCATTCTTCAGTATCTGGCCCGCAAACACGGGCGATTCTACGGAACAAGCGAGAGAGAGAGAATCGAAGTCGAAGAGTGGCTGATGTGGCAAATGGGCGGCGTCGGTCCGATGGCCGGGCAGGCACATCATTTTCTGAAATACGCCCCCTCGCTCGACCCTCCACAGGATCTGCCTTACGCGAAGGATCGTTATCGCAATGAGGTCAGGCGCCTTTACGGCGTGCTGGACCGTCGCCTTGCGGACCGGGATTACGTGGCAGGAAGCTATTCCATTGCGGACATGGCAATCTGGCCGTGGGCTTCGCTTTGGGAGGGCCAGCAGCAGAATATCGAGGAATTTCCTGGAATGGCCGCTTGGCTGGACCGGGTTGGGAACCGGAAGGCAGTCAAGGCAGGCCGTGCGGTTGCCGAGGAGTTGAGATCAAATATTCAAAGCGACAAGAAGGCACAGGACATATTGTTCAAGGGAAAAGGCTGATATCGGCTTCCGCGGTTCGCGCCAAAGTTATTTCCGGATGATTGAGGGCTAGCGCACTCAAGCGACTGCGTCTGCTTCCAGTATTTTTGGAGTCCGTCCGAACGTGCGGCAGAGCTAGCTTCCGTTGCTGGCCGACCCGGTTTTTCTCGGATCAAATCTGAAGTAACCCCGAAGCAAGTAGCCGTTGACAAAGAAAAACAGCATCAAGGCGATCGGGAATCCAAAAACCTTCACAGTCACCCACACATCGGTGGACAAGGTTCGCCAGACCAGTTCATTGAGTCCCGCGAAGAGAAGAAAGAACGCAGCCAACCTGCGGGTCATTTTCATCCAACCCTCATCCTGCAACGGCATCACCTCGTCCATCACGTATTTAAGGGCTGAGCGGCCTCGAAGCAGGCCCACGCCGAGTATCCCGGCAAAAATCAGGTAGAGCACCGTCGGCTTGATCTTGAAATACCGTTCGTCGTTGAACCAGATGGCAATTCCACCCAGCACCACGACCAAAACAAGTGTAACTATCTGCATCCGCGACAGTTTCCCCGTCAGTTTCCAGAGTATGCCATTGCTGATCAGCAGAATTGGAATGAAGGCAGCGGAAACCACAATGAAACCGGAATACTCCACTCCTCCAAAAAGGAATGTCCTATCCTTGAGAATGAAGTAACCAACAAAAAACAGGATGAGCGGACCAAGGTCCAATGCGCTCTTGGTAGATGTGCTTATGGTTTTCTCAGCCATGTTTCCTCTCGAACTCAACCGAACGAGCGGCGATTGCCGGATCTGACATCCTGCCATTCGGGAAAAGCCGCATATATCTTGGCAGCGGGAACACGGCAGAATAAACATGAGCGTGGGCTTGATTACAAGTAACTAGAATCAGCACTGGATTCCCTGCGCACATCGAAAGTTCTACCGCCTCCGCAAAAATGGCGTGGCCGGCATTCGTCAATCCAAACCCGTCAAGGCGCGCGCAAACTCATCCGGATCGAACGGAGACAGATCTTCAATCCCCTCGCCCACTCCGACAGCGTGGATCGGGAGCCCGAACCTGTGTGCAAGCGCCACAAGTATTCCTCCCTTCGCGGTTCCGTCGAGCTTGGTCATTACAAGTCCCGAGATCTCCGCGATTTCCTTGAAAATCTCGACTTGCGACACGGCGTTCTGGCCTGTGGTCGCATCCAAAACGAGCAAGGTGTTGTGCGGGGCATTTGTGTCCAGCTTTCGGATGACCCTGACAATCTTTGCGAGCTCTTCCATAAGGTCTTTCCTGTTTTGAAGCCGACCAGCCGTATCAATCAGGAGCAGGTCGGCCCCTTGTTCGCGAGCTCGTTCAAATGCACTATAGGCCAATGCCGCCGGGTCGGACCCCTCCTTTGCGGCGATCACGGGGACTCCCGCACGGTCGCCCCAGACTTTCAGTTGCTCGACGGCAGCTGCCCTGAAGGTGTCGCCAGCGGCAATAACCACCTTCTTGTCGGCCGCACTGAATTGATTGGCAAGTTTTCCAATTGTCGTTGTCTTGCCGGACCCGTTCACGCCAACCACCAGCAAAACCTGCGGTCGCTCTTGGTATATCGGCAGCGGCTTCGCGACGCAGTCGAGAATGCGCGCGATCTCACTAGACAGCAGGCACTTGACCTCACTGGACGAAATGCGCTTTCCGAAATGCTCGTCCGCGATGCTGGCGGCAAGGCGAATTGACGTGTCAATTCCCATGTCGGAAGCGATTAGAAGCTCCTCGAGTCTCTCAAGCATCTCGTCATCCATCCGCCTGCGAGGTTCGCGGGAAGCATTGCCTCGTGAAAGGAGCCTGCCAATCAGTCCCCTTGCCTCGTTTGCACTATCTTCATGCTCGCTTGGCCGATCATGGACATCGCTTGTCGAGCTGTCGGCAGGCTCGTTTTCTCCCGCCGTTTCCACAAGCTTGTCGATATCCTCATTGAGCCTGCCGGAAGACTTGACTAGGCGAGCCTTGAGCTTCGTGAAAAACGACATGGACTTTGCTCTTTTGACTTCCTGTTACGGAGAGAACAGATGGTGGTCGCAACTTGGAGCGACACTCGTTTTTTTGCCAAGCGCATTGTATACGGTGCGGGATGGAATGGCCGCAGTGCGCTTGGACATGACATTCAATTTCACTCCAAGGCCCCATCCCCGTTTGACGGGAAATGCTTCATTGTTCGCCGAACCGGATTTTGCTTGGCCATGTGCCTGAACCTTGGACCAATTAAGCGACCTTTGTCTTGACAGCGGAATCTTCCTGCCATGAGCTCACGGGCAAGTTAATGCATGAAACCTGAATCTCACGTTACAGCTGTGTGCTTCATGCATTTTTGAGCCGAGTCTCCAGAATCCATTCCCTCCTGCATGCAGTCTGCACCTTCCCGATACGCCCCGAAAAAGTTGAGGTGCCCGTACCCTGAACCGGCAGAGTGCAATAAGCTGCCCAAACTGATTTGATATCAGAGACCTCGGCTCCCAGAGGAAGAAGCGCGCGCAGTTTGCAAGCGCCCGTCATGGAATTCGATTTCAAGTTCCGCTGCTGCTTGAGCAATTGCCTTCGACATTGCCACTTTCTCTTCGATTCGGACTACGGCAAACCCGCGTTTCAGCGTCTGCCGATACCCCAGCGACCGGTGCAACCTTCCAGTCGCGTCCAACCGGTTCCGCCACAAAATCACCTGCTTCGAAACTGCTCGAGAAAAATTTTCCGAAACCTGTCCAAAGCTTTTGACGCCACGGTCAATGGACTTCGCCATGAGATCTGGGTTCAGTCGGGTTTCCGCAAGCGCAAACTTTGTGCAGCGTCTTTCCGATGAAATCCTGAAGGCGCTTTTCAGGCCGCTCGACGCTCTATCCAGACATCGTTCCGATTCTCCGATGATCGCAGGCATCTGCAGCGACCCGGCCGTCTCCGAGAGGCGAATTCGCATCGCCTGCATTGCTGAATTCATCACCAGCGGCAATCTCCTGGACATGTCGTCAAGCCTCTGAGATGGAAGCGCAAGCAGTTCATCTGGCTGTGGAAGCGAACGGTAAAGATCTTCCAATCTTTGGTTCTTCGCCCGGATGGCTCTCTCCATTCCGTTCAGTCTTCGAGCCTCGAGTCCGGCCACCTGGGCGAGAAGCTCGACGCGAACCGGTACCGCAAGTTCGGCGGCAGCGGTCGGCGTTGGTGCGCGAACGTCGGCTGCAAGATCGATCAGCGGCATGTCAGTTTCGTGCCCAACTGCAGAAATCAGGGGAATTTCGCTTGCAAATGTGGCGCGAACCACGACTTCATCGCTGAATCCCAGAAGATCTTCAGGGGACCCGCCTCCTCTGGCGACAATTATGAGATCCGGTCTGGGGACCGGTCCTCCCGGTTGAACGGCGTTGAAGCCCTTGATCGCCGCGGCGACTTCAGAACCGCAACTCGCGCCTTGTACGGCGACAGGCCAGACCAGGACGCGCCTCGGGAATCTGTCCCTCAGTCGGTGGAGAATGTCACGAATCACCGCGCCCGTAGGCGACGTCACCACCCCGACCACGCTCGGGATGTGCGGAATCGGCTTTTTTGCCTCTTGCCGAAATAGCCCCTCGGCAAGCAGTTTCGCCTTTCGCTCCTCCAGCATGGCAAGAAGCGCACCCTTGCCAGCTATTTCAATTCGATCGATGTTCAACTGATACTTCGATTGCCCGGAGTAGGCCGTGAGCTTGCCAGTCGCCAAGTACTCCGTTCCCTCGACTGGAGACGCTCCGAGGCTCTGCGCCTTTTGACGCCAGATCACGGCCGCAAGCATGTGCCCGTCCTGCTGAAAGCTCAGGTAGATGTGCCCCGACCGGTGCAGCGACACGCGTGACACTTCGCCGCGGACGCGAATGCGCTCGAACTTGTCCTCCACGGACCGCCTCACCGCGTGGGAAATCTCCGCGACCGTGAATTCAGGTATGTTTCCGATTATGTTTGCCATGGTCGATGCTCCGCCTGCCTGCTCTTTCGCCGGATTGCCCTGCTATATCTGCTTTTCCGGCATTGTGACGACGAGGCCGTCCAACGCGTCGGTGACCGTCAACTGACATGTGAGGCGTGATCGCCCTGGATCTGGCTCCCAGGCAAAATCGAGCATGTCCTCCTCCATATCCTCTTTTTCAGGCAGTCGTTTCACCCACGCCTCATCGACGTACACGTGGCAGGTCGAACATGCACAGGAGCCGCCGCAGTCTGCCTCGATTCCAGGAATGCTGTTGTCGCGCGCACCTTCCATTACGGTCAGCCCGTTGGGTACGTCCACTTCATGTTTCGTTCCATTGTACTCGATGTATGTAATCCTTGCCATTTGCGACTCGCCTCAAATACAACGGACGATCACTAATGCAGGATGCGAGATTCTTCCAGAAAAATAAGGTGAAGTTCGAATCCGCTCTCGCGATTCTGAAAAAAAATGTCCTTCTTTTGTTTACTATGATGCATTCAAGCTGCAACATGACTTGACCAGATCGCCCCTCGGCGTTCAAGCTGACAAAATGCACGAGTCTCTTCGGAATCATGATGTCTCGGTTGCCAGTCTCATGCTGGTTCGCCAACGCCTTGCAAGTGCCAAAGGAGTCGTGTCACCACGCTTGAGGACAGGACAGAGCGGCATGTTGCCGTCTGAAAAAGACCTTTGAGCATTTTCGCGGGACCCGTGATTGCCGGAAGCTCCAGCGCGTCCTTGTTCGCATTCAGCGCGAAGCAAATATTCTGAGTTTGTTAGAATGGAAGATCGAGGATATCTCGCATATGCTCGCTTCGAAACCGTTAAGCGCAAGCCTCGGCACGAAAAAACGGGCGCCTGCGGCGCCCGTTTGAGTCAAGCGGCTCCTCCAATCTTGAATCAGCTCGCTATCTCCAAGCCCAAGAATCTTAGTCTACCTCCACGAATGATGCCCAAGAGCACACTCTCCTTGCCTCGGTCCCGAGCATCAGAAAGAGCGCGTTCGACATCTAGAATTGCTTCGACCTTGGACAGTCCGACCGACTCGATCACATCTCCCTTTCGAATGCCTTCCTCCCAAGCCTTCGAGTTCTGGTCCACGTCAAGAACGATCAAACCCGAGACATCCTCGCCAAGCGAAAATGCATTTTGGTGGAACGGAGTTATCTCGCTCAGCGTCAGTCCAAGCAGGTCGCTTTCACGGGGAGTGTCTTCCTGAGCAAGTGAGGCAGGCTGCACCATGGGTTCAGATTCCTCTCTCCTGCCGAGCGTCACCTGAACTTCTCGTAACCGGCTATCCCTGAACACGCCGACGGAAATTGTCTTTCCGACCGGTGACTCGCCGACCATGTTTATGAATTCTCGAGTGTTTGGAACTAACTTGCCATCGAAGGTGAGAATCACGTCACCCGCTTGCAACCCGGCATCCATTGAAGGTCCAGGCGGTACATTGCTCACCAAGGCTCCTGCAACCTCCTTCAGTTCAAGCGCGGACGCAATGTCTTCCGTCACTTCCTGAATGAACACGCCCATCCAGCCTCGTCTCGTTTCGCCGTACTCCTGCAATTGGGCAACCACTTTGGATACCACAGCAGAGGACATCGAGAACCCCAGTCCGATTGATCCAGAAACAGTTCCTCCAACTGGATCGGAATTGCTGAAAATTGCGGTGTTGACACCGACCACCTCGCCATCCTCATTGAAGAGAGGACCGCCTGAGTTGCCGAAATTTATGGCTGCGTCGGTTTGGATGAAGTCGTCGTAAACGCCGCTGAGCGACCGGTTTCGGGCGGAAACGATTCCGGACGAAACCGAAAAATCCAGACCATACGGGTTGCCCATCGCGATGACTGTGTCCCCAACCCGAATGTCTTCACTGTCACCGAACACCACGGTGGGGAGCGCTTTGTCGGTTTCCACTTTCAGGAGCGCAATGTCGGTCTTCGGATCAACTCCCACGATGTGGGCTTTCAGTCTTTCGCCACCAAAAAGATCAATGTACACCGTCTCCGCATCCTTGACAACATGATGGTTGGTTACGATGAATCCGTCTTCGGAAATGATGAATCCGGAACCGTCGCTGATTCTTCTTTGTTGAGGAGCATCTAATTTGGGCAGGGGCAGTTCACGTCCAAAGAACTCTTCAAGTTGCAATAACGGATTGACCCCGTCCGGAACTTGCAGGGGCTGCTTTGGCCCTAGCGAGAACACGCTGACTACAGCAGGCCTTGCCTTTTCGACCAAGTCGGCGAGTCCCTCGTGGGCTGACCCCGAGGTCGCCAGCAACGCTTGGGAAAAAAGCATCGCCAAGCCGGTTGCAATCGATGTCATTTCAGGAACGATCCGCTGGACCGCCGGACAGATGCCAAAAGTTGGACCATTGTTCATTTCTTTGATTTCCTCTTTCTGCCTCAGCAACCGAACAGGAACTGCGCGGTTTGACTTCGGATTTTTCATGTAAGCCCACGAAGTCGAATTTCCGATCAAATTTTTTGTGAGCCAAGTCGTTGGAAGCCATGAAATTCCACCGCTAGCTATCGAAAGTCGTCGCCGACGGTCTCGGCTGCTGGAGCGTGCTCGACGAGATCGCCGGCAGCCACCAGGCGGTCCGCACCGGCTCCAGACGCAAGGCCGCCCGCATGGCGCTGCAACCGACGATGCCAACTCCAGACCATGATCCCGCACTTCATCCACAGCGCCGCGCGCACAACACATCCCCTGCCGCATCCTCATCGCCGGTTGAGCCTCATGGATAAGCAGGTAGATCTTTGCGAAAGGCGGCTTAGCGCCCTCGGGCGGTCTGGAGCATAAACCATCATCATTAAGAAATCCATCCGGCCCCTCAATTGCATCGTGGCAATTGCCGAAGCTCGTCAGAATACATGTCCATGATCGAGTGAACACATTTCGCAACAGCCTTGATTCCAAGCTTCGCCTTGGTTGCGGCTGCACAACCCCAATGGGAAAACTGGGGCGGAACTTGCTGCAAAATAGGAGGGATGCTTATCGAGGCAACATACCTGGTCTGCCGAGCCTGTTGCTCGGACACGATGCTGCCGGACGGATTGCAAGCCAACTGTACCGCCTCGCCCGCACTCTACGATATGGGCAGCGAAAATCTGGGAATGGAGCTTTCTCGATACCTGTATCCAAAGCGGTCGAACACGGTCTGGCGAAACAACGGAATGACTAAGACTCCCGGCTCCGGCAGCCCCGGCAGCAACTATGCCAATACGTTGCGGGCAAGCCAGACTATGAACACGCCGAACGCGATGATGATCAGTCCCAGAATTCTTCGCGCTTCCACCGGCATTTCGGAAAGCAGCTTAAGCACCGTCTCCAAGTAATTGGGGGCCAGTGCAATCACCAGCCCCTCAATGACGGCCACCAGGCCGAGTGCAAGAACCAAGTCCGAAATCATTCCGTATCGATTGTCTTCAGGTATTTGAAAAACTCGCTGTCCGGTGTAATCACTAGAGACGTGTTGTCGTTTGCAAAAGCCGCTTCGTATGCGTTGAGCGATCGGTAAAAGTCGAAGAAGCCTTTATCTTTCCCGAACGCTTCCGCAAAAATTGCGTTTCGTCGCGCATCAGCCTCACCGCGCGTGATCTCCGCTTCCTTCTGGGCTTGCGACACGATCTCCACCTGGGTGCGGTCCGCCTGCGCTCGGACTCTCTGAGCGGCTTCGTCGCCCCTCGCGATTTCGTCCGCCGCCTCTCGTTCGCGCTCGGCTCGCATTCTGGCGAACGTGGCTTCAAGGTTCTGGGTCGGAAGGTCCGTTCGCTTGAGACGCACATCAATGATCTCGACCCCGAGATTCTCCGCCTCTAACTTCGCTGTGTCGCGAATTGAATTCATCAGGCCCGCGCGGTCCGCTGACAGAACCGTGTTCGATGACACCGAGCCCAGCACCTCCCGGGTTGCGGCGTTCAGGATTCGTTCGAGCCTGCTCTCTGCAGTACGGACGCCTCCTATACCAACTGCCTCCCGGAACTGGATGACATTCGATATCCGGTACCGCGCAAATGCGTCTACAACCAGACGCCGGTCATCGAGTGGAGTGACTTCAAGCGATTGCGTCTCCAGCGAGAGGATCCGATCGTCATAGCGGACAACCTCCTGAATCACCGGGATCTTGAACGCAAGCCCCGGGGTTTCCTTGACTGACTGAACTTGACCGAACTGAAGCACCAGAGCCTTTTGGCGTTCATCCACGATGAAAACTGAATTCAGTATGGCGGCTCCCAAGACAACCAAGACAGCCAGAATCAATGTTGACCTATTCACTGGAGCTCTCCCTTCTGCGCAACTCGTTCAGCGGAAGATATGGGACGACTCCGCTTCCACCCTGCCCAATTGATTGATCAATTATCACCTTGTCCGTCGTGGCGAGGACTCGCTCCATTGTTTCTAGGTACAAGCGCTTTCGTGTGACGTCCGGAGCCTTCTTGTACTCCTCGAGAACCGCTAGGAACCGGCTCGCCTCACCTTCCGCCTGATTGACGACCTGTGCGCGGTAGCCCTCAGCTTCCTCCTTGAGCTGGGCCGCTTCCCCACGTGCGCCAGCCAATATCCTGTTCGCGTAGGCGTCCGCTTGTTTCTCCAGCCGGTCCCGCTCCTGTTCGGCGGCCTGAACTTCCCGGAAACTGTCAATGACTTCTCTGGGCGGGTCAGCCTTGTCAAAGTTCACGCGCACGACATTCATTCCTGAATCATAGCTGTCCAATGTCGATTGAATTAGTTCCTGAAGGCTCGACGCCACAATACCGCGGTCGCGGTTCAGAATCGGTGCGAGAGCTGACTGAGCCATGATTTCGCGCACCGCCGACTCTGAGACGGCCCGAATGGTTAAGGTCGGGTCGGCAAGATTGAAGAGGAACTGGGCTGGATCGTTGAGATTCCACACCACTTGGAAGTCGACATCAATGATGTTCTCGTCTCCGGTCAGCATGAGGCCTTCATCCAACCTCGCGCTTCCACCCACGCCGATGTCCTCCGTGCGCTCCCTTGTCACTGGCAGAATTTCCTTGGTGACAAGCGGCCAAGGTGCAAAGTTCAGGCCCGGCTGACCGGTTTGCGAATAGGTGCCCAAGAACAACTCGACGGACCGTTCCTCCGGTTTTACCGAGTAGAACGAAAAGTACGCCCAAATTCCAACCGCGGCCAAAACGATAAGGCCAATCATTCCTCGCGAAACTTTCGGGCCGCCCCCCTTGCCGGAACTGTGCTTCCCGCCGCCGCCCCGACCGCCAATGATTTGCTTCAGCTGGCTTCGTCCGCGATTCACCATTTCATCTAGGTCGGGCATAGACGGAGGAGGGTCATCGTTGTGATCACCACCGCCCCACGGGCCGCCCTTATTGTTGTTTGTCATTGGAATTCATTTCTCCTTCCTGATTCCGCGACGCTCTTCCCAAAGAAAGATTGTGTCGCCGCAATTGATTTTCAAGTCGCACGCGCCGGTTCCCTGAACGTAACCAGTTCCTCCGCAGTTGTTGGATGAACGGCAATCGTTCGATTGAAGTCCTCCTTCGTCGCTCCCAATTTCACGGCAATGCCCGCTAGCTGAATCATCTCCGCCGCAGCATGGCCGACGATGTGGACGCCGAGCACTGTCCCGGTCTCCTTGGAGACTACAAGTTTCATCAACATGCGCTCATTGTTGCCAGACAAGGCATTTGCAAGCGGCCTGAAAGTCGTTGAATAAACCTCCACCGGCTCGGCAGCAGCAGCCTGCTCCTCCGACATTCCAACCGTGCCAACTTCCGGCCTCGTGAAGACTGCAGAGGGAACGCATGCATGGTCGACTGCCGTAGGGTTTCCCCTGAACACGGTCTCTACAAAAGCAGCCCCCTCCCGGATCGCCACTGGCGTCAAGTTGATTCGGTCGGTGACATCGCCAACCGCGAAAATCGACGGAACGGACGACTGGGAATATTCATCCACAATGATTTCCCCTTTCCGGCCAAGCTTGACTCCGGTACGCTCGAGGCCGAGACTCGATGTATTCGGGCGTCTCCCGGTTGCGTACATCACGAGGTCAAAGTCCCTCTCCCTTCCGGAATTCGATCGTGCCTTCAGGCCGTATGGGGCCTCCTCAATCCGCGACACTTTCTCGCCGAGGCGGATTTCGATCCCCCTCTCGCTCATTGCCTCGAAAACATGCGACCTGATCTCGTTGTCGAATCCTCGAAGTATCTGGTCGCCCCGGTACCACTGTTCGACCGCACATCCCATTCCATGGAGTATTCCTGCAAACTCGCACGCTATGTAACCTCCGCCGACGATCAGCACCCTACCCGGTAAGCTGTCCAACTGAAAGATTTCGTTTGACGTTACTGCACGCTGCGCTCCCGGCACCTCCGGGATGAATGGCCGCCCGCCGGTCGCTATCAAGATGTGCCGGGAAGTTACCTGTTTGCCCGAGCTGAGGCAAAGGGAGTGTGCATCCTCAAACTCGGCGCGCGCATCAAAGATCCTGACCCCGGCCCTTTCGAGGTTGCTCCTGTAGAATGCCTCGAGCCGGGAAATCTCCCTGTCTTTCGCCGAGACAAATCGGCCCCAATCGAAGTGCCTCTCTCCAACGGTCCATCCGAACCCTTCGGCGTCGAGAAATGCCGCGGAGAACTCCGAGGCATAGACCATCAGCTTCTTGGGGACGCAACCCCTGATAACGCAAGTTCCTCCGAGTCGGTACTCCTCCGCCAGTCCAACTCGAACTCCAGCTTCAGCAGCGAGCCGGGCTGCCCTGACGCCACCCGACCCACCGCCAATCACGAACAGATCGAATTCAAACATCGCACATACCGTTAGCTGCCATTTCCGGACAGGGCCATCGCTCACCTTTCGCTGTCTTTTTGGCGCCAAGCATGAGCTGGAAGGATTTCCACACCGCCTTCGGCCTTGCCGACGACCGCTAGGTCGCAATATCCGACAAACAGTCCGTTTTCCACAACGCCTGCGATTTGGTTCAGGGTGCATGCCAATTTGCCCGGCGCATCAATTTTTTTCAAACGAAAATCCAGAATGTAATTTCCTTGGTCCGTGACAAAGGGGGACCTTTCCCCGCCGCGCAACGCGCTTGAGCCGCAATCGATCCTTAATTGCCTGAGTTCTTGGCGTATGCGACGTTCTGTCGTTCGCCAGCCAAACTGCACAACCTCGATCGGCAACGGAAACGATCCAAGCATCTCGACACGCTTGGTATGATCGGCGATCACGATCATCCGCCCCGCAGCGCCGGCAACGATCTTTTCTCGCAACAGTGCCCCACCGCCACCCTTCACAAGATTCAGATCGGCATCAAACTCATCTGCTCCGTCAACCACCATGTCAAGGTATTCAAGCTCATCCAAGTCAGCAACCTTTAATCCTTCGTCCGTTGCCAGGGACGCAGTTCTGCGTGACGTCGCCACCGCATCGATTTTGAGAGCCCCAGCCCGAACCGCCGCGCCTAGAAACTTCACGAAGAACTCCGACGTAGACCCGGTACCGAGTCCAACACGCATTCCGTCTTCTATCAACCCTGCAGCATGTTTGGCTGCCGCGGACTTGGCTTTTTTGACCGGCATATGTTCAGAAGCCATTGTGGTTTCGTACCTTCATCAAGGTTGCTGTATCCAAGAGTATCCCAGAAAAGCGAAAATATATAGAAAGACCGTTGCGAAAGCAGGCATTTCTTTCTGCATTGCGATTGCCAAAGCTCATTGCGCGCCTGGGCGGTTGCCGGTGGATGACTGCAAAGCCTTTAGGCAACGGTTTTGACGCTCAAAGGCGCGGTTTCAGTCGCCTATGCGTCAAATCGGCAGGTTTGGGACAGACTCCGGCTCTCAGGCCGTGGCCAGGTCAATCCAGTTGGCGGCGCTTGGCAACCCATTGCCGGCAAGCGCCCTTCGGGCCGTGCTCTTGCAGCTGGCGATGGCCTTCGACAGAAGTGCCAAACGGCTTGAAGTCAAGACGCAACTTCAGCGCGTGCTCGAAAGGATGTTCACGCGTCTGCCCAAGGGTCGATCACGTCGATGCCGGCGTCCGCGAAGTCACGGATATTCCGCGTCGCCACCACCTGCCGCGCGAGCGGGCGGTCGCTGCGTAGACGCGGGCCGCATTGATGTCGAACGGCAGAACCCGGCCCGCGAACAGGCCACCAAAGGTGCGCTCGGCTTCTTCCCCGAGACCCCGGCGCCCGCGCGCGCCATCGGGCAAAAGGCGATGCCGGAGCGAACCTCCGCCTCGGTTACAGCCGTCACGAACAACTCCCGCACTGGCCGGTTGTCGAGCCAAGCCAGAACCCCCGCGTTCGGCTCGCGATGCATCAGTTCGGACACCACATTCGTGTCTATGACAACCAAGCTGCCGCCTCAGTCGAAGCGCGGCGGCTCGCGCATCGATTCACGCAGCGGCAATTCCAGACCCACACCCCGAAAGACTTGAACTCTTCGTGGATCGCCGTCCCCAAGCCCACCGCGGGCGCGGTGGTCTCCCGCAAGACAGCCCCGGCCAGGATTTGCCGTGCCTCCTCCTCCATCGACCGGCCGAACCCCGCTGCCCGCAACCGCAGCCGCGTCTTAACGTCGTTATCGAGATTGCGGATCGTGATGCTCGTCAGGGTCCGGCCCTCCGTTCAGCCCTAAAGGCCCAATCTACGCGCCGATTGCGATGCCATCAAGAGATTGCGACAGACACCGCGGGCACGACCGCAACGCAGTGCCCGTAGCGCGGCGAAGCGAAAACTCGCAGGGCACCCCGGGCCTGGGCCTGGCGCAAGGTTCGCTACAACTCCCGGCGGAACGCGTGAATCCGCGGACCCCAGCGAGACGGATCCAAACCGCAGTCCTGTACATCGTAAAGTTGGCACTGCGGCGGCACTTGGAAAATATCTGAACCCACATCCATGCAACGGATGCTGCCGCACCTTGAAGGTTAAAATCAAGGCGGTATTCAAACGAAAATTTGTCAGCAAATTTTAGCTTGGTAGCCCCTAAGGTGACAACCTGAAGCACTGCTTCGAGGAAGCGGAATATCACGCGAGAAAGATCCATCGTTCCGCACAGACTCATGCCACCAGACATACGGGCGGGGTTGCCGCCGACCTGCACAGTCATCAGATTTACTGTCAGAAGGTCATTAACAATCCCACTTCATCGTGTGGAAATTGAACTCGAAACTCTGCATCGGAACCCAAGTGAAGCCCGTCAGGCATTTGTGAAACGCCTGCTGGCTACGTTGCGTCAGGAGAAACACGTCCGATTGGCCCTCGACGAGCCTGCGCTGGAGCTCCTTGTAGATCTTGTTCTGCTCGCCCATGTCGGCGGTGCCTCTGGCTTGTTCGATCAGCGCATCGATCTCATCGCTGAGCACCCATTCCATCGACATCCAAGTGCCCTTCGCCCTTGAATGATACTGCGAGAAGAAGAAGCTGTCCGGAGACGGATAGGTTGGTCCATAGAACACTTCGTTGATAGCGGGAGTCGTTTCGGGCCTGGCTGCCAATTCCGTCATCCGGTTCCAAGGCTCGGGTCTAAGGATTGTATTGAAGCCGATCTGATCGAGATTGCTCTTCATAAGCAGGGCGATTTCCTCCTCGAAGGCCAAACCCGCGACATACATTATTTCGATGTCGATACTGCCACTGCCAGCGTACTTGGACGCTTCGACGTACTCCTTGGCCTTCGCCAAATCGAAAACAGGAGCTTCCAATTCGTCGAGGTACGCGTCTGCGAAAACAGGAGCCATTGGCCCGGCGAGAGGTTCGCCTGGCAACAGTGCTTCCCTGATCGTGTCGTATTCGGTTGCAAACGCGATCGCCTTGCGGATGTTGACGTCATCCGTCGGTGCTACTTGGTGATTCAGCTTGAGATAGAAGTTGGTCGCGGTCGAATACTCGACGATCCGGTAGTCGGGCAGGTTCTCGATGGCCTCGTAAGTCTCCATGGCCTGAGCGTCGGACGACATTGAGAGTGTTCCAGAGGCAGCCAAGGCTTTGACGGTTGCTTCTTCATTTGTGACGACGAACCGGATTTCGTCGATCGACCGGTCGTCCCAGCCCAGATGGTAGCCGTCGTACTTGCGGATTGTCATGCCAGCGCCGCGTTCCCAAGATGCGAGGCTGAAAGCGCCAGCGCCGACCGCGTTGTTCGCGATGAAATCCTCCGCCCAAGGATCTTGGTCGGTCTTGTTCATCTCGGCGACATCAGAATTGACGACAAACAGGATAGGCGTGTTGGTAAGGAAAGGAGTGTAGACTTTCGCGAGCTTGAATTCGACTGTGCGGTTGTCCAATGCTGAAACCCCGTCCAGCACGCCCTCGAACAGGAAGGCTGGGCCTTCGTTGATCTCCATCAGGCGACGCACCGAATAAACGACATCCTTCGCCTCCACCGGAGATCCGTCTTGGAATGTCGCGCCATCCTTCAAAGTGAAAGTGTAGGTAAGCGTATCATCGGAAACGGTCCAGCTTTCCGCCAGCAGGGGTTGAATCGATCCGCTGCCATCGAGCGTGGTCAGCGCATCATAAAGGTTCACGCCAGCCATGTATTCTGTGTAGTCGTTGATCTTCGCGGGATCGATCGTGCCGAAAATCTGGACGACATTAACCGTTGCCACGTTTTGAGCCCAAGCGCCTCCTGCGACAATTGAGATCGCTGCTGCTGCTAGCAGACTTCGTGGACCTTTGCTTCGTGTATTCATCAATTGTTTTTCTCCAAATCGGTCATGAATTTATTGCTTCGATAGCGCGGTATTCCATTTCATATCCGAAGTACCGGGGGCCTACAAGCTTCAAGCCTGCGCTTCCGCGCCACTGCGAGTCCGATGGCAGTCCTATGACGGTGACCCGGAACCCGTAACGGATCTGCTCGGTCGTGATTGGCTGACCGGTTTCCAAATCCAGAAGGCAGATGAGATCGGGGGTCATCGCTCTCGGCGATCCGCCAATTTCGGCGACGAGGAACTCATTCTGGAATTGAATGGACATGCTCGATCCCTCATAGCGGTCAAGGCCGTCGATCCGGCAGGTTCCACGAGCGAATCCGCCCTCCGTCCGCCTTTCTACGTCGGTGACCCGACCTTCAAACAGGCGTACACCGCTCAATTCTCGAACGAGCGCATCGAACGGATTTCGGTTAGCGGCCCGCTCTCGCTCAATTATCGCGCCGATCGCGTGAATAAGGGTGAGTGACCCGCGCAACACCGCGCGCTTCGCTTGACGTCCGGTCATCGGATACAAGGCGACAAGCGCGGCCCCACCCATTTCGACGGTGATGGCGCGTGCAAATTTCTCGGTAGCGTGGTTGTCGATCGCTTGAAGCATGAGGGCGTTGCCTTTTTCGTCGGAGATGGCCATCGGGCACGCGGTTATTCCGTGAATGGTCATCGAAACCATTTGCAGTTCGGGGAACGCCCTCCCCATGCCGTCGCCGTCCACGATCGGTAGCCGCTCGGCAGCGGCGACTGCGATCGGGATGGTCGAATTCAATCCACCGGCCTCGATGCAGAGAACTGCATCCACCTTTCTGCCCAAGTGGCTTTGCAGGAGCCTCAGCGCGGTGACTGCCTCGTCGCCCCTTGGAAGCTTCTCCAGCATGACCGTCGGAGCGCCCATCATCGCGACGGGAACGACCAGTGCATCGTCCGAAAGGCTGTCGGCCTCGACGATGGCAACCGGTCCATTCGCCGCGATCGCTTGCTCCGCCATCAGTTTGCCAATATAGGGGTCGCCCCCGCCACCGGTGCCGAGAAAAGCACCGCCCAGCGCGATGCGACCCATGTTTTCAGCGGCTATCCGCTCGAGTCGCTCGTGAGTCACGGCCTAGAACCTTCCGGCCGAATTGCGCGGCATTGGTTTGAAGATCACGTCGCCGTAGCCGAATGCCCCCGGCCCGACAACGTCGAGCGCCTCGGGCGAGCGAAGCAGGTCGTGGCAGGGCAGCGCGAGGACCGCCACTCTCTGCCCGTAGCGCAAAACCTCGGTCGTAATCGGAAATCCCGTATCGGCATCAAGAACCACGATCAGGTCGGGAACGCAGACTTCAACGACGCCGTCGCGGCGGAAAACCAAAAATTCGTTCTGCAGGTCAATCCGTCCGGTTTCGCCGGAATAATCGCCGAAGCCCTCGATCAAAACATGGCCCACTGCGAAGCCGCCCCGCAAATGCCGTTCGAGATCGACGACTTTGCCGGTCATCATCAAGTTGCCGCTTTCCTGCTCCATAACCGTGGCGATTGGGTCCACGTTTTCCTCCTGCGCTCGGCGGACTGCCCGCCCCAGCATCAGCGCTTGTGTTATGGTTGAAGGGATCGCGGCCTTCCGCACGAACTCCCCGCGCATCGGAGCGAGTGCAATGGCCCCCGCTGCACCCATCGCCACGACATTCGCCCTTGCCAGCCGTTCCAGCCAGATTTCGGTCGGTGCGTCGCGCAGGATGACTATGCTTCCTTTTTCATCGGCCATCGCGGCCGGCGTCGACTTGTGTCCGTAGATCGACCAAGTGCACATCTGCATTTCCGGGAATGCCCTGCCCATGCCGTCTCCGTCGACAACCGGAAGGTTTGCCTGCGCGGCCGTCAGCATGGGCTCCATGGAATTGGCGCCGCCGATTTCCGAGGAGATCAGCGCATCGATTTTGCAGTCCAGTTCCTGTTCGAGCGCACGCATGGCACGCAGGCACTCCTGTCCTTCCTCAATCTTCTCGACTCCCACCACGGGGGCGCCGATTCCTCCTAAGGACACGACCAGAACATCGTCGGCCAGTTCGTCCAGTGGCACAACCCGGATCCGCCTCCCGCGTTTCAACTCCTCGCGGCACCGCAACTTCCCGATGTAGGGGTTGCCGCCGCCGCCGGTCCCCAAGATCGCCGCGCCGATTTCAAGCGCGTTCAAATCCTCATCGCGGATCTCCCTCAATTTACCCATCGAGATCGCCGACAACCTTGACCCGAACTCTCGTCGCATTGCCCGGAAGGTAGGCGAGCGGTACATCTTCCTGATCCAGGAGTTCGATGGAATCCGGAATCGCGCCTGCGGCGACGGCTTTCTTCTTTGCCTCGTTCCGCGCAGCTTCAAGAGCTTCCTCCCGGGACAAGGCTTCAAGTGCAAAGATCCTGTCCACTTCGCCGCTGATCTGCCCGATCGCGGCGCCGACCGCGTTCGCCACGGCAAAGTGCTCCGGGCGTTTGACTTCCAAACCGCACAGAGTTTCAGGCATGAGGATGCTGCCTCCACCGACGGCGAGGACCGGGATCGGCTCGGGCGACACCCGCATCCGTTCGACGGCGTTTTCGATCATTTCATTAATGCCGGCCTTGATTGCCCGAAGGTCCCGTTCGCCGAGTGCGCGCACCGGACCCGGATCCCCGATTCCTTCGATTCCGAGGCCCACCGCCACGTCGGTGGCGGTGAGCGTTGAACCGCCGAACACGAGGCCTTCCTCGAATATCCTGTAGCCTACCGAATGCGGGCCGATCCGCACCGGGTCCGCCTCGACCTCTGTGCCGCCGCCGAGCGCGATGGAGAACACGTCGGGCATGCGGAAATTCGTCCGCACACCGCCCACATCCACAGTCGTGCTAGCCGGACGCGGGAATCCCTTTATGAGAGCCCCGACGTCGGTGGAAGTGCCTCCGATGTCAATGACGATGGCGTCCTGCTCTCCGGTCAAGTACGAGGCCCCACGCATTGAATTGGTGGGACCGCTGGCGAACGTCAGGACGGGGTAGGATTTCACGAATTCCGTACCCATCAGCGTGCCATCGTTCTGGGTGACGAAGTACCGGCAGCCGATGCCCGCCGATGCGAGCGCTTCGGAGAACGCGTCGACCGTTCTGCGGCTCAGAGAGCGCAGGGACGCATTCATGATCGCAGCGTTCTCGCGTTCAAGAATCCCAAGTCGCCCGATTTCACTCGAGAGCGTGAAGTCGACACCTGGGAGCCGCTCCGCGAGCACGGCCATCGCCTTGCGCTCCATTTCGTCATTCACCGGGCTGAACACCGAGCAAATAGCCACCGATGAAATGCCTTCAGTGGCGATTTTGTCGGCAATTCCCGCCAGTTCGCTTTCGTCGACCGGCGAAATTTCCCTTCCATCGAATTCGTTCCCGCCGGCAGCCATCCAATAGATGCCGCCGACCGCCTCGCGGATATCGTCCGGCCAATCCACCATCGGTGGCAAGCACTTCGCAGCAGGCAGGCAGAGCCGCACAGCAGCGGTTCGAGACAGGTGTCGCCGCTCGACGACGGCGTTCGTGAAATGCGTCGTTCCAATCATGACCGCCGAAATCAGCCGTTTTTCGATTCCGGTGTCGGCTAGCACCTTCGAGAGGCTGGCGACAATTCCCGACATCACGTCCTCGGTCGTCGGCGACTTGGCGCTTGCGACGATCTCGCTGCCTTGCATGATCACCGCATCGGTGTTGGTGCCGCCGACGTCCACGCCTATGCGATATGACAGTTCAGAGTCAGGCATTTTTGGCCTGGCACCGTAGATTGGAAAGCATTTTCACGGATTGACCAACATATTGCACTATTTCTCGCTCCGCGTTCTTTAGAGATTGACTGGAAACTTTGCGGGATTTTGTTCGCCGGGCACGGGGCATGATCGCGACATGGTCAACCTGTAGCATGCGGAACTTCCGGCACCTTGGAATAAAGCCAACTCGTGCCAGTATATATGGAACGACCTGCAACATGAAACCGATTTGACGGAAGCGGAATGGAATCTTGCCGTGTCGCTCCTGCCGGTTCCCGCGGACGGCGGACCTGCGCGGAGTCTTCGCGCCTAGGACGGATGCGCCGCGAAGCTTTAAGGTTCCGCACCGCGCAAGAAGACCCTGGGTGGATTCGAGCTGCACGCAGTTGTGGACAACCATGCAGCGTGCCACTTCGTCACAGCGCAACGCCGAATGCAACCCCAGCACCTTTATAGAAGCCTCCAATCTGCGCTCTGCAAGCGTTCGGCTTTCCAATTCGGAGCATTAAACGACGCAGATGTCATCTGCGTTCAAATACCCTGCATTTATAGCAAGTTATCCGGCATTTGTCGGCTGGTAGCGATCAGCGAAATCCTGTGCTTGTTAGCTTAGCGCCTTTGATGTCGCCAATACCGCTTCCCGCTCCGCTTGGGAAACAGCGGGCTTTTGCGCCGCCTCTTCTTCGGACACGACTGGAATCGAACTGAGCAACGCACGCGTGTAAGCGTGTTTCGGGTTGGAGAACACTTCGCGGACCGGGCCAGCTTCGCAGATTTCACCGCGCAGCATCACGGCAACCCGGTTGCAGAAGTTTCTCATCAAGCTCAAGTCATGCGAAATGAACAAGTATGTCAAATCGAATTCATTCCGCAATCGATGCAAGAGATCAATGATGTTGTTCTGGATGAGGACATCCAATGCCGATGTCGGCTCGTCCAAGACCAGGATTTTCGGTCTGACGGAGAGCGCTCTTGCGATTGCGACCCTCTGTTTCTGGCCGCCAGAGAGCTCATGCGGATACATGGCGGCGTAACTCTGCGGAAGGTCGACCATTTCCAGCAGTTCACCCACCCTCGCGGAGGACTCTTTCCTGCCGAATCCTGCGAATTTAAGCGGCAGAGATATCTGTGCCCCCACGGTGCGCCGCGGATTCAGCGATGACCCAGGGTTTTGATAGACGATTTGAACCAGCCGCCGGAATTCCTGGGTTCCACTCATCTCGTCAAGCCGCCTGCCGTTGATCAGGACATGTCCCTCCGATGCACTGAACAGGCCGAGCAACAACTTCGCGAGCGTTGTTTTGCCGGACCCAGATTCTCCTGCCAAGCCGAAAATGTCGCCGCGGTCGATTTGAAGCGAGACGCACTTAACCGCATTGATCTGCCGGCGCGACAGGTTGAGGAAGCCGCCGCGGGACACATACGTCTTGGAGACCCCGTTGATTTCTATTGAGCGGCCGGATGGATTCTCGTTGGTCACCTCGGAAACCTTGGGACCGTACAGCGGCGGTACGCTGACCATCAAGCGCTTCGTGTATGGATGCCCTGGCTTTGCGAATATTTCCCCGCGCATGCCACTCTCCACGATTCTTCCATTCTGCATGACGTAAACGCGGTCAGCGGTCTCGCGGACAACTCCTAGGTTGTGGGTGATCAGAAGCAGGGCAAGCCCCTCTTCCATAACCAGGCAATTCAGAAGATTCAGCACCTCCTGCTGCGTGGTTACATCAAGCGCCGTGCCCGGCTCGTCGGCGATTAGCAGCCTCGGCTCGTTCAACAACGCCATCCCGATGAGGACGCGTTGTCGCATCCCACCCGAGAGCATCATCGGATATGCCTCCAAGACACGGCTGCCGTCGGCCAGCTGCACCTTGCGCAGGGTTTCGATCGAATGCAACCGGCGTTCGGCCTTGCTTCGCCTCCGTCCGAGGCGAGCATCCGCGTAGCGCAGGACATCGTCCATCTGCCTTCCGATCGTCAGCACGGGATTGAACGACAACATAGGGTCCTGGAGCACGATCGATATGCCGGAACCTTTCAACAGATTCCGTTCAATCCGCGACAAGGAAAGCAGTTCGCGTCCCTCGAACCAGATGCTTCCGCCGTCGATCTTGGCCGGCGGCATCGGCAGAGTCCCGATGATGGACCGCATCGTAACTGTCTTGCCCGCACCCGACTGCCCGATCAGCGCCACGCGCTCGGCCTTGCGTACGGACATGCCAACTTTGCGAAGCACGCCTGTGGTGCGTCCGTATCCTGTGAAACTGATGCTCAGATCTCTGATCTCGAGGATTGTATCCGCCATGTCAATTCTTGACGTCCATCATGTCCCTCATTCCGTCACCGAGCAGGTTGAAACCAAGAATCGCGTACAGGATGGCAAGGCCGGGCATCATTGCCTCCCACCAATGCTCCGGCAGGTATTCGGAGCCAGTGCTGACCATGGTTCCCAAATCGGGTGTCGGAGGCTGAACCCCGAGGCCGAGGAACGAAAGAGCCGCTCCGAACAGTATGACGAAGCCAGCATCGAGGGAGGTTTTCACCATTATCGCGGACACGCAGTTCGGAAGGAGCTCTCGAAACATTATGTGGGCATGCGTGGCACCCGCGACTCGCGCCGCCTCCACATAGTCCTCGCCCATCTGCGCCTTCACTATCCGGTAGATGAGTCGTGTGTGCCAAGTCCACCACAGCAGCGTTATGGCGATCATCGCGTTGATTAGATTAGGTGAAAGAACAGCGGTAATGGCAAGGGCCATAGCAAGCGGCGGCACTGCCAGCATTATGTCGGTGAACCGCATTATCACCGTTTCGATCCACCCGCCGAAGTAACCCGCGGCCAAGCCCAGCACCACGCCGAATGGGACGGCAACCCCGAGAACTCCCACGACCAAGCCAAGGGACATCCTGAACCCGAAAAGAACGCGTGAAAAGATGTCCCTGCCGACATTGTCGGTACCCATCAGGTATTCCATGGTGGGCGGCTGGTGACGGTTCCTGAAATCAACAAACGCGCCGGCACTCTCCGGTTTCGGAGCGAGCCAAGGGGCGAACAGCGCACCGAACACAACGCTGACGACGATTGCCGCTCCGATCAGCGCGACCGGATTGCGGGTGAACCGATACAAGGCCATCTGCCTTGTGCTCATCATCCGACCTGCATCTCCAGCCATGCCGCCCTCTTCCAACGGCTTCACTGTTCGTTTCTCCGCTTGAGGCGGTGCCGGGGGTCAAGAATTCCAAGCACGATATCGATCGTGAGGTTGGCGAACACGAAGAAAACGCCCGACACGAGCACGACGCCGATAACCGCATTCAGATCCTTATGCAGGATCGTCCGGACTCCATAGCTTGCAATCCCCGGCCAGCTGAAGACGAACTCCACGACGAACGCGTTTCCAATGAGCGACGCGAATTCGAGCCCAAGAACAGTCAGCGGCGCTATGCATGCTATGCGAAGCATATACTTGAAAGTGACGACCGATTCGGGAATCCCGTACGCGCGGGAAGCCTCGATGAAGTCCTGGGCAGCCACTTCAATCATGGATGCCCGAGTTATTCGCATGACTTGGCCAATCCCGGCGGCGGCAAGCGCGATCGACGGCAGGAGAATGTGGCGCAGCGCATCGACAAATACATCGCTGCGGCCTTGCACCAGCGAGTCAACGAGCAACAGTCCGGTTGGTTGCCGGATGAAGTCCAAGCCGGGATCGAGCCGACCCGTCACCGGAAAGAAGCTTAAGTAGTAACTCGCTAGCAACTGAAGGATGATTGCCAAAACGAACCCCGGCGTCACCACCCCAATCAGCGACACGACCCGCGTAATGTTGTCGATCCAACTGTCTCGGTAGACCGCAGCAAGGACACCCATAGGGATCGAGATTGCAATCTGCAGAATGATGGTGAACAGGACGAGTTCAAGCGTGGCTGGCAACGCCCCCAGTATGTCGTCCATTACCGGTCGGCTTGTCAGGAGCGACTTTCCGAGATCCCCCCGCGTCAAGCCTGACAGGAACTGCCACAACTGGACAAGAAACGGCTCATCGAGCCCCATTTCCCTCCTCATCTCCAGAACTTGGCTGCTTGTGGCGAGCGGCCCCAGCGCAATTCTGGCGGGGTCACCGGGGACGATGCGGGCGATGATGAAAATCAAGATTGCCAACCCAAAGAAGACCAACACCAAGGAAACTGCGCGCTGCGCTATATGGAGCATGACCACCCGCTTTATGGTACCGACTTGGCCAGCCACTTTACATAAATCACGCCACCCACGCCACCGTCCCTTAAAGCACCATTTTTGGCTGGTCGAAGCGCAATTTTCTCGTATGTGGCGAGATGTCCGGCGTGCAGAACGGCTTCGTTGAACCAAGAAAGCGCTCGGCACTTCGATTCGCCAAGCGGGATCAGGCGCATGCCGTCGCCGTCCAGGGCCGGGTGGAATCGATTGCCCACGCCAGACGCTCTCCCTGCCGGAAGAATAGCAGTTCAATCGACCGGTCACGGCGGCGCAGCCGGGAAGAGCAGTTTCCGCAACCAAAACCAGAAAAACTCCCCAAATCAGAGGTTCCCTAGATTCAGCGGCCGTAGCGACTGTTAGGTCAGAGATCCGTACCCATTGGAGACAAGACCAAAACCGAATACGATCTCGTCGCCTTCGCTTGGGGCAGGCTCACTGCAAATTCCATGACGTTCCCACACGAAATACCGCCGAGATTGAGTGCATACATAAGCGGCGCCTATCTGTTTTCGACGCTGAAGTGCGGCGAATGGCCCGCGAGGAAAAGCAGAAAGAACCTGGCAGGTTCTGCCGAGTATACCCGCAACTCCCAAAATACGACTTGGAACATGGCCTCCAAGCCAGCCTCGCAACTCAATGGCTGAACAGGTGTGACGACCGCAACGCAAACCTGCGATTAGCACAAACCCACCACACGGCATCGCGCCCACAACTCCTTTTCGCCCTTGGGGCTTCCCTGTCGCATTCTGGCCAGCATTTCGCAGGTCATCAATTTGTTTGGCTCAATTCGCGAATCGCAGGCATGTTCAGGCGCTGGCCGCCGCGAGGCATGCTCTTGGCGATGGATGCCTGCCAAGGACGACGAGATGGAACCACCTCAGATAGCTGTCCAGGCACTTGGTGGCGATACCGCGGAAGCGTTGCGGGAAGCCCTTGATCTGGCTGTGGCGGCTGTTGACCGTCTGGATGTGCACGGCCCCGCGAACCCGCTACGGCGGCGGGGCCTGCGGTTCAGATTCCGATCGCCCTTGCGACTTTTGAGCACGAAGGTCTCGACGATCCCGACGAGCCGGTGAGGGCGCCGAAAGTCCGGCCGCAGGACTTGCAGCGACAGCGGCACAGACCGCGCGACTTGCCCCGGGACACCGCGCCGCCGTCAGCTCATCGATGCTGGAAACCCAGTCCCGAAACCGTGCCCGATCCATTGTCTTGCTCCCCATGGTCAATGCAAGTCGAAACCAAGTGTATCGCATACGCCTGCGAAGTGCGAACAGAGTCAAGAGATTTGAACTTTAAGAAACGCTCAAATTGCTTATGCACATGGCTCCGGCGACACAAGGCATTGTGTCCGGGATGTCGAGCGATGGAATGTTCGCATGACATTCTTGACGTGGAACCGTCCCATGACCGAAATCCCCGCCAGCCTCATCGCCTTCCAACGCCGGTCGCCGCCGAACGCAGCCCGCTGTCCAGTCTGGTAGAGATCGACGAGGCCTGCCTGCCGCAGCGCGACAAGAACGCGCCTTCGGGGCCGGGGCAGAGTCCCGAAGGCAAGATGCCGGGTCGCCAGAGCGGTCGAACTCGGCGACGGCAACGCGCCGGGCCGCCTGCGGCCGGCCACGATCCCGTCCTGCAGTGCCAAGGATCTCGGCAACTTCGCTGTGCGAAACACCGCCGTGACCGCGATCGTCAAGACAGACGACCGCAGCGCGGTGCATCGGGACCGCCACCGGCCCCATGTCGTCGGCGACAGGTCCGCCCATGAAATCCTCGCCTGGATCCACACTGCGCTCTGCAACCTCAAGGGCTGGGTGCAGGGCGTCTGCCACGGGCTGCGCACCAAGCGCCTCCAGACCTGTCTCAGCGAGTTCGTCTTTCGCTTCAATCAGCACCGAAATCGCCACGCCGCCTTCCTGTCCCTGTTCCGACAGACTCCACGCGCCAAACCTCGCCCCTGCCGCATCTTGATCAAACCGGGACCAAGTGCATCAGCAATTTGTCTGAATTTGACGCTTGAACATGCGCTGACGATCCGCATCGACTTCATGCCCCTCTGCGGCAGTTCGGTGGCGGAGCGGTCCGGATCACGCGACGGCCTGCCGGTTTCGCCAGTTGCCTGTGCGGCGCAACCGCGCCGTCAGGTCGAGACCGCGGCTGGGGCGGGGCTTCGGTCAGGGATCATGTTCCGGGCCGCCCGAGGGGCATCCGCAATCATTTGCGGCAACCGCCAGACGCCCGGCCAGCTTCGGAAACCGAAATGCAGAGCGAAAAATCGCTTTCGCAAAGATCTTGTTTTATGCAATAGTCGGACACGAGGGCATTTGAAACGGGATGCGGAGCAATGGCGCAGGAGGGACCGGGGAGCGTGCGTCTTGAGGGGCTGACAGTCGTGCAGCCGTTCCAGGCGTTTCCGGACAATGCGGTCGCCAAGCGCTGGTTCGAGCAACAGCCGCGGCTCGAAGCCCGGTTTTGCATTCACTGTGGATTGACCGATGCGCCAGCCGTCGCGCGCCGCAAGTTCGTGCCGTGCCATTGCCGCAACTCCCTCGGTGCAAGGCGAAACGGTCTTTTCAGGCGCATGATTTTCAATGCGCGCTCAGGACAAGAAAACGCAAAGGAAGGAATTGGCTCATGAACGCAACTGCATTCGGCACGCTTGCGGCGGCGCTTGCTCTGTCGCTGGCCCATCCCGCAACCGCAACGGACTGCGACGACTGGAACACGGAGGCATTTGCGGGCGCATCCATTGAAATTGTGCGGGGCTGTCTATCCGCCGGTGCCGACCCGAACGCGCGCACCAAGAACCGCAGGACGCCCCTTCACCTCGCGGCGAGATCGAGCGATCATCTGGAAGTTGTCGGGGCATTGCTGGAGGCCGGCGCCAATCCGAACGCGCGCACCAAGAACCGCAGGACGCCCCTTCACCTCACGGCGATATTGAGCGATCATCCGGAAGTTGTCGGGGCATTGCTGGAGGCCGGCGCCAACCCGAACGCGCGCGAAAAGAACCGCAGGACGCCCCTTCACCTCGCGGCGAGATCGAGCGATCATCCGGAAGTTGTCGGGGCATTGCTGGAGGCCGGCGCCGACCCGAACGCGCGCGAAAAGAACCGCAGGACGCCCCTTCACCTCGCGGCGAGATCGAGCGCTCGCCCGGAGGTTGTCGGGGCATTGCTGAAGGCCGGCGCCAACCCGAACGTGCGCGACGAGGACGGCTGGACGCCCCTTCACCTCGCGGCGGGATGGAGCGACCATCCGGAGGTTGTCGGGGCATTGCTGGAGGCCGGCGCCAACCCGAACGCGCGCACCAAGAACCGCAGGACGCCCCTTCACCTCGCGGCGAGATGGAGCGATCACCCGGAGGTTGTCGGGACATTGCTGGAGGCCGGCGCCGACCTGAACGTGCGCGCCAAGAACGGCAGGACGCCTCTTCACCTCGCGGCGAGATGGAGCGATCACCCGAAGGTTGTCGAGGCATTGCTGGAGGCTGGCGCCGATCCGAACGCGCGCGCCAAGAACGGCAGTCTCCCATTTGATCTCGCGGACGCAAACGAGTCGCTGAGGGGAACCGAAATCCATCGGCGCCTCAACGATGCCAGGTGACAATAGTTGCCGTCATCCGTCCCCGCGCTTCCTGCCTGCCGCTGGCAGGAAGCGGAGAGGCAGGGCGCCCGCTGTTCCGTCAGGTTCCGTCGGCGTGGCCTTGTCCTCCGGCCCAAAGGCAAGCGGCACTCCCGGGCGCATTTCGGAAATTCCTTCAGGCTGGGTCGCGGCAGTCTGCCCGACCCGCCATCGGCGATCATCGCACCCCGCGAAAACGACCGTGGAAACCGTTTGGCTCAATTTGCTCTTCGCGGGCATGGCCAGCAAACCGGTTTCCGAGCATCGATGAGCTGACGGCGGTGCGGGATTGCGCCGAGCGCGGCATTTCGCGGACGCCACCGCTTCCCGGAAGCGGCAAGGTGCGCAAGCGCGGCCTCTCGCGCAACGGGCATCGACACTGGTTGCCACCGGCCCGCCGCCGAGCGGGTGCGCGGCCCTCTGCGCATCTGGACGGCCAGCAGCCGCCGCAGTTGGATCAAGAGCTTCCTGCGGCACCGCCGCCAAATGTCCTGACAACCATTGGAGCTGGCTCCATCTCGCCACGCTCGGCAAGCGCCCATCGCCAAGCCAAGCCTGCGATTCGCGAATTGAGCCATTTGTTTCAAGTCACAAACCCCCGAACAAATCTCAGCATGGAAAGTTCTGAACTATCGATCGATCCGCACTTGCATTAAAGGTGATTGATGTACACTTTGCAGCAATTGCACGAGCGCTCCTGTTTCCCATGAGAACTGGACTGCACCAATGTTCACAAGTTCGCTGGAGATTTTCAAGATCGGAGTAGGTCCGTCTAGTTCCCACACCATTGGTCCAATGGTTGCTGCGGCACGGTTTCTTGACATGCTCCGCGATGAACCCGCGCCAGCAGCCCTATTGCAGGTTTCTCTGCATGGATCTCTAGCATTCACGGGGCACGGGCATTCAACCGACCGAGCGGTCATGCTTGGGTTGTGCGGAATCCAACCGGAAACATACGTTGCCGAAGACGCCGAAGTCGCTCTAGAGCGACTTGGCGAGATTCATGCAATTGCACTCGACGGTTTTTCCTCTTTGCGTTTCAACCCGGACTCTGACCTGTTGTTCGATTACGAATCAGTCTTTGACGAACATCCGAATGCCCTCACATTCCGTGTGCTCGACGAGAATGGAGAAATCGTTTGCGAGGAGACATTCTTCTCGATCGGTGGCGGATTCGTTGTTACAGTCGAAGAATTTCGTAGACAGGAAGGGCAATCCACCGAGCGGCCCGTTGAGTTTCCATTCGGCACCGCCTCGCAACTTTTGGAATTCACGAGTTCGAGCGGAAAGAGCGTCGCTCAAATAATGATTTCGAACGAATGCAGCATTCGCCCCGCATCCGAGACCGAAGCGGCGCTCTCGGGGATCTGGCAAGCGATGAACGACTGCATCGAGAGGGGTCTGGCAACAGATGGAACGCTGCCGGGGGGCTTGGAAGTCAAGAGGCGGGCACCCGGGATCCATAGAAAGCTGACGTCAGATTACGGCGTCAACCAGATGCCGCCGCACATCGTGCACGACTGGATCTGCGCCTACGCCATGGCCGTAAACGAAGAGAATGCGGGCGGGGGAAAGGTCGTAACCGCTCCCACAAATGGTGCCGCTGGAGTGATTCCTGCGACTATAAAATACTATCTTGACCATGTTCCTGGAGCCAAACCGGGCAAAATTGTGGAATTCTTGCTAACAGCAGCGGCAATTGGTGGAATAATAAAGCGGAATGCCTCGATCTCTGGTGCGGAGTGCGGTTGCCAGGCAGAGGTTGGCTCGGCATCGGCAATGGCTGCGGCAGGTTTGGCCGCAGTGCTTGGCGCCACGCCGGAGCAGGTGGAAAACGCGGCCGAAATTGCCTTGGAGCACCATCTTGGCCTCACGTGCGATCCGGTAAACGGCCTCGTTCAGATTCCATGCATCGAGAGAAACGGCATAGGCGCTATCAAGGCAATTTCCGCAGCATCGCTGAGCTTGCGAGGGGACGGTACGCACCATGTGTCCTTGGACTCCTGCATCGAGACGATGCGGCAGACGGGAGCAGACATGAGCGCCAAGTATAAGGAGACTTCGATCGGAGGTTTGGCCGTAAACGTTGCCAATTGCTGAAGCAGCCAAGCCAGCTATTGGATTTTGACACACGCTCAAGGTTTGTCGTCGCCTCACGAGCTGGCAGGTCCCTAACAGGCACTCTTTCGGTTTCACGGTCGTTTTCCACCTGCTAGCAACGCTCAACTCTATCCAACAATCCGCATCTCGAGAACAATTGCGGTAATTGCCCACTGATGGTCTGAAGCGGTTAGTTCAAGTGCAGCAAGTCAGACGGGATCAGCAGTAGAAGCCCAACACAAGTTCCATCAGTCTCCCCATGCGGCTTGTTTCCTCCTGCATCGGTGAGTAGGCTTGCCTCGGAAGGTTGCATGCCAACGTGAATCAGAATCATGAGTTTCGCAAATTGAACTTTCCCATTCCCGAAGATTCGATCCTGCTTGCTAGGGTTGAGAAACCAGATGTCGGTCCAAGCGTGTGCACAATTCGAAACGGGAGAGTCTTCGACATAACCTCTGCCGACACCCCAACAACTCGGGACGTCTGCGAACTAGATGATCCGGCAGGATATCTGCGAGCCGCTTCCGGCGACTTGCTCGGAAGCGTTGAAGCTATCGCAAGCAACTCGTTCGAGGAGCATCGACGCGCAGAGCACCCATGGTTCCTGGCTCCGTGCGATCTGCAAGTGATAAAGGCATGCGGGGTCACATTCGCCGGATCGATGATCGAGCGGATCATTGAAGAACGGGCAGCAGGAAATCCAGAGTTGGCGCAGGAGATTCGGAAACGAATCGGCACACGCGTTGGCGCACAGTTGATTGACATTGAGCCTGGATCCCCGCGTGCAGAGGCCGCGAAGCAGGCACTCATCGAGGAGAACCTATGGTCGCAGTACCTCGAAGTTGGCATAGGGCCATATGCGGAAGTGTTCACGAAAGCACCCGTCCTTTCGTCAGTTGGATCGGGTGCAAGAATCGGCATTCATCCCGATTCTCAATGGAACAACCCAGAGCCAGAATTGGTGCTTGTTGTCAACTCATGCGGAACAACGGTTGGCGCCACTCTTGGAAACGACGTGAATCTGCGTGATTTCGAGGGGCGGTCCGCACTGTTGCTGAGCAAAGCGAAAGACAACAATGCGTCCTGTGCAATCGGCCCGTTCATCCGCATGCTTGACGACAATTTAACTTTGGACACGCTTCGCAAATTGACCATTCACACGACGATTGTGGGGGATGACGGATTCTTGTTGGAAGAGGAAAGCAGAATGGCCGAGATCAGCCGAGACCCTGACGACCTAGTCCGCCAAGCACTCAACGAGAATCATGCATATCCGGATGGAATGCTGCTATTCTGCGGCACGCCATTTGCTCCAACGAAAGACCGTGATGCACCGGGTGCGGGTTTCACCCATCATGTTGGAGACACAGTCTTCATTGAAGCGAAAGAGCTTGGACGCCTGCGCAACACTGTGGCGCACTGCGCCGATTGCAGCAGGTGGAATTTCTCCGCCTCGCACTTGATGCGGAATCTTGCTTCCAGGGGGCTGATCTGACTCCGACTCCCGCAATGCTCGGAAGCGCTTCCACCTTGTCAATGGCTCAGTAGACACACGGTCAGATCTCGAAAATCCCGCCCGTTCCAAGCTGGAGTTCTGCGTCAGGCACTCGGCCACAAGATTGCATTCTCGAGCGAAAACACTGCCTCGCCGAGATGTTCGGACGGCAGAATCACAAGCATCCCGCGGTTGTCGAATTCCAAAGTGGTTGCAGCGCTTTCCGTGACATTGGAGGTGCCGATTCGCCCGTCGGGTGCAAAGCGAAGTCCCGCGATGCTCCACCGCAGGCCCGCTGACCTGCCTGTAACTTCAGCCATTGGGAAAAGTGAAACGCGTGTTCCGACCGGCAACCGCATTTCGATCCTTGTTGGTGCAAGAAAAACAATGTCAGACCCCGACAGCAGAACAATTCGCTTCTGTGGATTGCAGACAAGGGAATTGAACGCCGCCAAGCAGTGATCGAGACGCGGGCTTGACACGCCGACGGCAATGAAACCGGAAGCATCCACTGATTGCAGGCACTTATCGAAGTCCGTGGTGTCCTGATTGTATATGCCGTGCAAGGTACCGTCAGGCAGTTGGTCGCGGGCATCTTCTGGAAGCGAATCCAAATCCCCGAACACTGCTACGGGAGTGTAGCCTGCGTCCAGTGCGTTTGACGCGCCGCCATCGGCGGCGACCAGCACGGGAGCGACCTTCAGCGCCTCGGAAATTTGCCTTCTGCTGGCGTCTCCAGCACCGATGATTGTAACCCGTTCGGTTGGTTTGATCAGTGCGTCTCGCATCGTCAAGCCAAAAGAGCGCGTTGCTTGCCGACGCTTGCTAGCGATATTTGGCGCAATGGTAACAAGGGGGCATTGAGGACCGAGATGTCCCCTCAACTAGCTAGCGGTTCCTAAAGAAGCCTTGAATGTTGAATGGCCGCACGAATGAAATCCGCGAACAGTGGGTGGGGTTTGAAAGGGCGGGACTTCAGTTCGGGATGGAATTGAACGCCTACGAACCACGGATGGTCCGAGATTTCGAGAACTTCGGGCAATTTGCCGTCAGGCGAAACTCCCGAGAACTCCACGCCGTGCGACCTGAGCTTCGTTCTGTATTTCATGTCGATTTCGTACCGATGACGGTGCCGCTCCGAAATTTCCAGCTTGCTGTAGATGCCAGCCACTCGGCTCCCTTTGTCGAGCACAGCCGGATATGCTCCAAGACGCATGGTAGCCCCTTTCTGACCATTGATGTCCCTTTTGATCTTGCGTCCTTCCTGCCTCCACTTGTTCATGTGATAGACAATCGGCTCGCAGCGTGAGCTCAATTCCCCAGCGGATTTTGCCTCGTGATCGAATTCCTCCGATCCGGCATTTTTGACTCCGATCAAGCTTCGGGCCATCTCAATGACTGCCATTTGCATGCCCAGGCAAATCCCGAAAAAGGGGATCCTTCTTTCGCGCGCAAACTTGGCGGCATTAATCTTGCCTTCGCTCCCGCGCTCACCAAAGCCACCAGGAACGAGAATGGCGTCGCAGTCCTCCAGATAAGGTGCAGGATCCTCCGATTCGAATATTTCCGCTTCGATCCACTTCGACTTGACTCTAACTTCGTTGGCGATTCCCCCGTGTGTAAGCGCCTCGTCGATCGATTTGTAAGCATCTCCGAGTCCAGTGTACTTGCCGACAATGACAATTTTCACGACCCCTTCGGCGCCCTTGATTCTCTCCGAAACCCGCTCCCATTCCCGGAGATCAGGCTTGGGCACCGGATCGATCCCGAACACCGATATCACGGCGTTGTCGAGGCGCTGCTCGTGATAAGACAAAGGCGCATCGTAGATCGACTTGAGGTCGGGAGCGGAAATCACGAACTCCTTGCGAACATTGCAGAACAACGCAATCTTGTCTCGCTCCCTGTCCGGAATGCAGTGCTCTGACCGGCACACAAGAACATCCGGCGAGATTCCGATCGAACGAAGCTCCTTCACAGAGTGCTGGGTCGGCTTGGTCTTCAGCTCATCGCAGGCCTCGATGTACGGAACGAGGGTTGCGTGCAGGAAAATGCTCCTGTTTGGCGGCCCCTCCTGCCCAAATTGCCTGATCGCTTCGAGAAACGGCAAGCCTTCGATATCCCCGATCGTCCCTCCAATTTCGCAGATCATGAAATCCACGTTCTCGTCGCCTGAACGGATGAACTCCTTGATTTCGTTTGTTACGTGCGGGATGACTTGGATTGTCTCGCCTAGATACTTCCCGTCCCGCTCCTTCTTCAGCACCCTCGAGTAGATCCCTCCTGACGACACGGAGTCGGTTCGCTTCGCGGCCACGCCCGTGAACCTTTCGTAGTGACCGATGTCGAGGTCGGTCTCGGCTCCATCATCCGTGACGAAGACCTCGCCATGTTCGAACGGGCTCATCGTTCCAGGATCGACATTCAGATATGGATCGAGTTTTCGAAGCCTTACATGGTATCCTCGGGCCTGAAGCAACGCGCCTAGCGACGCGGCAATGAGACCTTTTCCCAGCGACGATACCACACCCCCCGTAATGAAGATGTACCGCGTCATGATTTCCAGTGCCTCCCGCGCAACCCGATCGCCCAAGTCCCGAGGCGTCGAAACTATGTTCTGTCACGGGACTCGTTTAATACCTGACCACGCGCAATGCACAACTCGATTATACAAAATCCATGACAAGAGCACTGCAACCGTGCAGTGTGTCGAAACGTGGCGAAATTCGCAAAGACTTGTTGCAAAACTTGCTCGACAGTCCCATCGCTCACCGTTCTTCGCAGGCGAGAAACAGCCGATAGCCCGCCGCAGAGAACTCAGCCCCAGCTACGCAGCCCGATACAAAACTGCCGGCATCAAGGTTAATCTTTCCATCCGAACGGCAATGCGGCACGAAATCGGCGTGGGACAGCGGGCGGGGCCTTGATTTTCGAACACATGTGTGACCGTGAATCACCGTCAATCCGTCGTGCGGATTTGGATCTCTAATGAATTTTCCCCTGATCCAAGCCCAATGGTTGTTTTCGAGCAAGTCCCACGGCTGACCGAGATGGTCGGCCAAAGAAGTGCCCGAATCTATGCCAGCATGCACAAAGAGCATGTTTTCTGCAAAATGATGATGTTTCAGCCCGTTGAGAAAGTCCACGCGCCTTTGACTCAACGCGGATTTGAGCTGGCCGGCCAAGTTGCCATTGACAGCTTCGATTTCCTTGGAATCGCCCCACGCGAAAATGTCTGGCGGGAGCGGAACCCCGAGTGATTTCAGCACCGTGCCTCCCCAGTCATTCCAGATCCAGACATAAGGATCCATGTCGACACACCCGCGAAGCACCAGCCGAATCAATTGTTCGTGGTTGCCCATCAGCGGAATGCACTTGTGAAACGGCCCCTCCTCAGTCACCGTGATTGCCAAGTCAAGCGCTCCAATGCTGTCCGGTCCCCGGTCCATCAGATCACCCAAAAGAATCAAGCAGGATCGATCATGATCGTCCACTGTGCTTTGAAACCGATTCAGCAGCGTGGCGAATGCCAACGAACGGCCATGAACGTCCCCGATTGCGAAAAGCCCTTCGCCAGGCGACAAGCCGGTCAGCATCGGCATCATTTGCGATTCCAGAAGTTCAACTCCCAGCTGACCGTGCTGGTCACGGTGCATTCACAATATCTTCCGATTGCATTTTCAGTCGATCCGTCCCGTCTCATGCCCGGTCAATTGCGCGCCGCACTGAAACTCTAGCGCTCTGGAACCTGTCGAGCGCACATAACCGTGATCGATAAAGTATTTGGATGCGGTGCTGCAACCCTCGAGCTAAACGCTTGGGCTAAAAGCTCCAAGCTATTCCGCTTTAGGTGGCAGGGCTGGTTCGTCGGGTAATGTCGGGGGCAGCAAATTCTCGCCGCCAAGCGCAGGCGCTCCACCATCTAACTCCGTTGCCCGTTGGGACAGCTCTCCCAATCTCTCAACCACAGAATCTTCTGCTTGGTTACGTGCGGAAAGAATTGTGAGAGTTATCGACGTTGCCAGAAACGCGATTGCAAAAAGCCAGGTCAGCTTTCCCAATGCCGTTGCTGCCTGACGGCCACTCATCACCCCGCCGCCGCCGCCAATCCCGAGTCCCCCGCCTTCAGACCTTTGGAGAAGCACGATTCCGATCAGGACCAGTGCGAGAATAAGGTGCACAACTAGAGTTACATTGCTCATCTAAAACCCTGACGTTGTAGAATCATGCGGAACCGAAGATGCAAGTTGACTTATGCGCTTTCAAGGATTTCTTCAAGTGGCACTTGGAAGCTTAATCGCGCTGGCGCTGACGCTATCTTTGCCCCATGCAGCCTTGCATTCTCATTGCACCTAGATTCACCCGGTTTCGCACCAAGATCAAGTGATGCTCTGTTGAGACGGCAATTTGTACCGGCGAGGTGGTTGCAATTCATTCGTTCATCTCAAGAGCTGGAAGACGCCAAGTTTGGGATTCGCGGTCTGCCGGCTTGGCGCCATGCGCGAAGAGCTCAGTTCAAGGCTTTCCCGATGGACCGTTTCATTGACCGGACGGATGCCCGCAGAAGAGAGAAGACCACATTCAAAAGGCTCTTGCGCGACCGCAAGACGTCGCAGCCAAGGCCGCAATTCGAGACAGCGACCCTGGCGCAAAAGCCGAAGCAGGGAACGTGCGTCGGAAATCAGGCCAGCAGATGTTCAACGGCGTCTGGCTGTAAAACCGGCGCTTCCGATCGAGCGCTTGATCCGGCTACTCTCATTGCCTCGGCAGGTCGTCCTCGATCCCTTTCCCGGAAACGGAGCGGCAACTCTCGCGGTAATGGGCAATAGCGGTCTTGCATCGGAATGGAGACCAGCCCTTGCCATGCGAGCATGGCGGAACAGCGAATTGATGCGAGCAACCAAACAAGCGCGATGGCTTTGAGTTGATAGAACTCGAGTTCGATTCGCGCCGAGATGACATGCATCAAGTTATATAATCCCCTTTCGTTATATAAGACTGTTATGAAATGCGCCCCTCCGGCCATGGACATGCTGCCCTAAGATGTTTGTAAGTGATTGCTATGATGCTCAATTGAGGGGACAGATGGATTCCTTCATAATGATGGTTGCCAAATGGGTGGCTTGGATAACGCGCTTCGCAAGGGGACACCCTGATGAACTGTCAGCACCAGACGCAATTCTTCGCCTTGCCGGCTACCTTGGCAATTGCCAAGGTAGCCAAAACCTAGTTGGTGAGCAGAATGATGTGCATCCGTCATGCCTGCTTCTGCGCCCGGTTTCCGTCGGCAACGATCCACTGTAAGTGTCGACAGTCGTCGGATAACACCGTGAATGACATGCCTAGTCGCATATCTTCTCCCTCTCTGCATCATTGCCAGGAAAGGCGCATCTGTCGGGCCAATAAAACTATTCATTATACCGACACCAAGAAAGTGTATCTCCCGGTGCACACGCCTACACGAGATGAGTTGGCCGCGTTTGCGCCATTACTGAATCTGTCGCGAGAACGCCGCCTTGGAACGGCTCGAAACACTCGGCTGGGGCGTTGCCCATTGTCCGACATCGCGCCGTTGCACACCGGATGCGGAACATGTGGATTATGACACGGTCGTGCCGGAAGGGCAACTGGCTCAATCCCACGCTCTCCGTTGGGGCACCGGGCGACGCCTTCCGGTGGCTAAAACAGCGTTGCTGGCAGGCGGCGTGCCTTTGCATGGTCGAAGGCTGACGTAATGAGCGGCGGGGCACCCGCGACAGTTCCAGGCGATAAAGTCGTCATCTACGAAGCGCCCGACGGCGAGGCATGGGTAGAAGTGCGTTTCGACCGGGACACGGTGTGGTTGACCCAGCAGCAAATGTCAGAACTGTTCGGGCGGGATCGTTCCGTGGTGACGAGGCATATCCGAAATACCTTTCGGGAAGAAGAGCTAGACCCGAAGGCAACTAGTGCAAAATTTGCACGGGTTCAATCCGAGGGAGGTCGAGCGGTATCGAGAGAGGTAGACCACTACAACCTCGACGTGATCATCTCTGTCGGTTACCGGGTGAAGTCTCTGCGCGGCACGCATTTCCGTATTTGGGCCACCCGCACCCTGCGCGAGCATTTGGTGCACGGCTACACGCTGAACGAGCAACGGCTAGCCGAACGCGGCATCGACGAGGCCCGAGAAACCCTCGACCTGCTCGCTCGGACGCTCCGAAACCAAGAGCTGATTGACGATACCGGGCAAGTCGTCATGGACATGATCACGGGATATGCGGAGACATGGCGCCTGCTCCGGGAATATGACGAGAATCAATTGAAGACACCGCCCGGCGCGATGCCGGCCACCAGTGCGCTCGATCTTGACCGTGCGATCAGCGCGGTCGGCACTTTCAGACGCGACCTCGCAGCGAAAGGTGAGGCCTCATCGCTTTTCGGCAACCCGCGAGGCAACGCTCTGGAAGCCATCCTTGGCAATATCGAGCAGACCATGTTCGGCGAACCACTTTACCGCAGTATCGAGGAGAGGGCCGCCCACCTGCTCTATTTTGTCGTGAAGGATCATCCATTCACCGATGGCAACAAGCGCATCGGCGCTCTCCTGTTCTTGCTCTACCTGACACAGGAGAGAATGACGCATCGGTTCGATCCCCGGACGTTGACTGTGCTCACCCTGCTGATTGCCGAGAGTTTGCCTACCAGCAAGGATTTGATGACCCGCCTCATCGTCAATCTGCTGGCGGAACCCGAGGAATGAGCGGAAACTCCGAATCCGAATTGATGACGCCGCACTCGAATGGTTCGATAGCATCGGCTGGAATGTCGCACACGGCAACAACATTGTAACCAGCACGCTGAATGCGGAGCGTGACGACTACGGCGCGGCATTGCTGGAGCGACGATTGCACGATGCCCTCCCCCAGATCAATCCCGGTCTGCCCGCTTCGGCTTTCGACGATGCCTTCCGCAAGCTGGGCCGTCCCGCCGACACGATGCTGAAGGTATGCAATTGCATCATTCACCGCATGCTCGTCGATGGCGTGGCGGTAGAATATCGCGGAGATGACAGTGCGGTCCGGGGCGCGAAGGCCCTTGTTCATCGACTTTAACGATTCTGCCGGCAATGACTGGCTCGCGGTCAACCCGTTCACCGTCGTCAAGAACAGATAGACGTAACGACCTGATGTCATGCCATTCGTCTCTGACGGAATGGAGGCACAGGTCGGCACGCTCACCGCCGGGCGGGAATGGTTCAAGTCTTAGCGCACGATCTCGGGCAAGTATCTGACGCCAGCCTTCTGCACGGAGTTGCAGGCACTCATCAAGGGTGTTTCTAGGACGGCGGCAGCAGCATAGGGCTACGCTCGGCCAATCCGAAGCGGTGGTGATTATGCTGGAGAAGCACGAGGTTTGCTGCGACCTGTTCCACGGCTTCAACTACCGTTGGTAGATTGACGGCATCGGTCGAACGTGTGAGCCTGCTACCCGCCGCGCAGGAAAACGCACCCCGAGGAGCCTGTCCGAGCAATGAGCAGCGGCTGGGCATGCGGTTTGCATTGCGATTCAAGGTGTTTTATGAACAATATCTTCCGTGTTTGGGACATTGACCGGATGCGGCGGCTACCACCTTCGGTTCATGGTTTGGTGTTTTCGGGGCACCTTTGCATTTCATTGGGGAACCTCTGAATATAGCGTGAACTGCTTATGCACTTGGTTCCGGTTTGATCAAGATGCGGCAGGGGCGAGGTTTGGCGCGCAGAGCCTGCAGGAACAGGGACAGGAAGGCGGCGTGGCGATTTAGACGCCGATTGAAACGAAAGACGAACTCGCCGAGACAGGTCTGGAGGTGCTTGGCGCGCAGCCCGTGACAGACGCCCCGCGCCCAGCCCTTGAGGTTGCAGAACGCGGTGTGGATCCAGGCGAGAATTGCATGGGCGGGCCTGTCGCCGACGACATGGGGCTGGTGGCGGTCCCGAGGCACCGCGCTGCAGCCTCTCCAGCCGTCTGTCTTGACGATCGCGGTCGCGGCGGTGTTGCGCACAACGAAGCTGCCGAGATCCTTGGCGCTGCAGGACCGGATCGTGGCCAGCCGCAGGCGGCCCAGCACTCGGCGACAGGCCCTTTGACGGTATTTCCGTTGCAGACGCTTCCTTGAGTTCTTTCTTGCCATCTGACATGCCTTTCTTGAAAGTTGCAATTCCCTTTCTGACGTCCCTAATTATCGACGAGATTGCTCTGTATCCGAAGAAAATGATCGCAGCGATCAGTAGCAGACCTGGCAATCCGATATTGTTCAGCAAGTCTCCCCTCCCTTCACCACGTGCGACCGGTGCCGCTAAGCTGAACCCTAATGTTAGGCTCAATTCGCAAAACGTAGGCGCGGTCTGGCGACCGCCGCCTCGAGGCAGGCTCTGGGCGATGGCCGATCGCCGAGTTCGATGAGATGGAACCACCTCAGATAGCTGTCCAGGCATTTGGTGGCGATGCCGCGCCGCCTGCGCAGAAAGTCCTTGATCTGGCTGTGGCGGCTGTTGACCGTCCGGATGTGCAGAGCGCCCCGGACCCGCTCGCCAGCAGAAGCGGTGATGCTCTCGTGAGGGATGCCGAGCGCCGCCGCGACGGGCGGATAGCAGCGGTTGGCGTCGGAGACGAGCAGCGCATCCGGGGCGAGGACCGGCTCCAGCACCTCCTTCACGTTGTCTGCGTTCAGCGCAGGCAGGGTGTGGCTGAGGGTCTCGCCGCCACGGTCGGCGGCGACCAGAATCGGCACCTGCTCGCGCGAGAGGCCGCGCTTCTTGGCTTTGCCGCCGCGCCAGCGATGCGCCGTGCCCGTGAGCGCACCGAAGGTCTTCCCGCAGTCCTTGCACCGGAACCGGCGAAGACCGCGCGCCCTTGCGGCTCTCCAGAAGAAAGGTCTCGTCAGCCTCGACGATCCCGGCAAGCCGATCCGGCGCCTGGCGCACCGCCGCCGCCTCCTTGCGATGCGCCGCCGTCAACTCATCGACACGCGAGAACCAGTCCCGAAACCGCTCGTGATCCATCTCTCTGATCTCCAAGGCGAATCCGCAAAGATCCTATCACTATGCCTACGATTCACGAATTGAGCCTAATGTTATTAAAGCTTACTCTCAAGACCGTTGCGAAATGCAGAGAACGCCTGCTTTCACAACAGTATTAAAATAGACATTTCCGAGGTTCCTTGGGCCTCCGGAAAATGGAATCAAGAGCGCTTCGTTCAAATCATTCGAGGGTGGATATTCGAAACCTCATTGAAGTTGTGGAGAAACGGCTCCTTGATGTACCCGCGCTTCTGTGGCGTTGCGCTCTTCGATGAAGCGGAGGATCGCCTACCGAAGTTCGCCGGCAGAACGGAAGATGCTATACCTGCGCCGAGGCGGCTTGGCGAAAAGGCCTTCCACCGCGCTCAGCCGGGAACTCGAGGTCGGGGCGAGTGGAAGGGCCGACGCGGTGCCGTTGCGCTTGCAGTCATGGGTCATGGCGGCGCGACGTAGGGCCAACAATGTCGGTCAGCTTCTCGGTCGCCGCCCGCGGCTTGCCCGGCGGGCGCGTCCGGAGAGGACCGCCAGCCGCATCGCTTCGATCCGCCGGTCTCGCGCATGATCGCCATCGTGCCCAAGCCCGTTCGCCGAACGGGATGATCCGCGCCCACCACGCATACTTCTGCGGCCGGTTCTGGTCCGCAACAATCTCCTGCAAGCGCCGGCGATCACTCGATGAGACCGAAACCTCCGGTCGCGTATTTACGCTCGCTGGGTCTGGGACCTGTGCCCAAAAGGCTCAAACCCGCACCGCGGTTCCCGTCGGACGAGGAATAACCCCGGCTTTGCGCTACTCTCCAGGAAAGCAAGGAGTACGAGTTGGAGCCACCGCTGGTCGTGCTCGTGGCCTAGAGAACCTCTGAATACAGCCTGATTTTGGGCGTGGCATTGCACATTTGGGCGTGCCCGCTGTCTTGCGCCGCAGCTTTTTTTCGGGGGGATCACGACATGCAGCGCCTTCGGCAACTGACCTTTGCCAGCCTCGAATGCGATCGCAAGAAGCGCAAGACGCGCCGCGAGATCTTTCCGGAGCGGATGGGCGGCCTGACCCATGGGCACAACTGGAGGCCCGCATTGCGCCGACGCATCCGAAGGGCGGCCGCAAGGGGCGACAGCCGCATCCGCTGCCGGTGATGCTGCGCGTGCACTGCGTTCAGCTGTTCTGCAACCTGAGCGATCCGGCGATGGAGGACCGGCTTGCAAGGCCGAGAGTGTCCGGCGCCTTGCCGGGGCGGTGCTTGAGAAGGTGCAGGACGAGACGACGATCCCGACTTCCGCCACCGGCTGGAGAGCCACGGACTGGCGCACCAGCTGTTCGGGATATCAGGGATCACCTGGCCGAGCGGGGGAGTTTTGCTGAAGAAGGGCACCATCGTTGACGCCACCATCATTTCGGCGCCGTCGTCGACCGGGAACGGGAGCAACGCCCGCGATCCGGAGATGCACCAAACCAGGAAGGGGAACCGGTGGCATTTCGGGATGAAGCTGCACATCGGCACCGACCCCCGGGGTCTGGTGCACCATCTGGAGGGAACGGCCGCCAACGTTCAAGACCTGACGCCTTCGGGCAAGCTTCTGCACGGCGAGAAGGAGCAAGTCTGGGGTGACTCCGGATACCGCGGGATCGGCAAGCGTGCGGAGCACGCGCATCGCGAGGTTTCGTGGCGGATTGCCCTGCCCCCGAGCAAGCGCCGGACGCTGGCGCCGGGCAGCGCCGCGGCCAAGGCGGAGACGGCGAAGGCCGGATGCGGATGGAGCATCCGTTCCGGATCGCGAGCGGGTGTTTGGATTCGACATGGTTCGCTATCGGGGTCTGGGGAGGAACGTGCAGCGGCTTGCGCCACTTTTGGGCTTCTCGAACCTGATGATTGCCCAGCCGCACCTGTCGTGACAAGGGAGAAGCGTGTCCGGAATTTGCCGGACCGTCCCTGCGGGGGCTGAACCGGCGGCGGTTTCGCCCCGAAAACGCGCATTTGCGGCTTCCGGACCGCCGAAAAACGACCGGTGCAGCCGGGAAGGGCAAATTCCGCAGCAAACCCCAAAAAAAACCTCCAAATCAGAGGTTCCCTAGATAGTGTCGTCATGAAATGCCAGCCCAGAGCGCCAGACACCGGATCTGCACCGCGGCAAGAAACGATGCGGCATTCCTGGCGTGTCGCGTGGCAATCCCACGCCAGCGCTTGAGCCACGGAAAGGCGTTCTCCACCAAATGCCGGTGCCGGCAGAGATCGACATCATGCGCTCTGGGGCGCTTGCGGTTGCGCTTCGGCGGAACCGCTGGAATGACTTCATGCTCCTCGCAACAAGACAGGATGGCATTCGTGCCACAGGCCTTGTCCGCCAACACCCGCACCGGCATCCCATGCGCGTCCACAGCCAGATGCAGCTTCGCGTTCAGCCCCCTTTTGCGCGACCCATCGCCTGATTGCCACCGACCGCACCGCTCGCATGGGGATGCACCTTGAGATGACTGGCGTCAATCATCAGCCACTTGCAGTCCGGCTCATCCACCAGACGCTCCGGCAACGCCCCCCAGAGACCCTTGTCCCGCCAGCGACAGAACCGGCGATGGGTGTTTTTCCAGTCTCCACAGTCTGGCGGCAAATCGCGCCAGGGAGCGCCGGTGCGAAGAACCCGGAAGATCGCATTGATGAACCGACGATTGTCCTGCGCCACCCCAACTTCCCGCTCGGCCAGGCAGATGAGGCTCCAGCAACAGCCAGACCCGGTCCGAAATGTCATGACGCCGATGAGCCATTCCCATGAGCCGCCTCCAACAAACATCAAGTGAGTTCGACAGACAATGCAGATAAACATCACTCATGACGACACTATCTAGTAGACTCAGGCCTCATAACCAGAAGATAACGGTGGCGCGGATGCAGGGCTTGATCCTGCGACGGCAAGGGGCGACAGCCGTATCCGCTGCCGGTGATGCTGCGCGTGCACTGCGTTCAGCTGTTCTGTAACCTGAGCGACCCGGCAATGGAGGACATGCTTGTGAGACCGAGAGCACCTAGCGCTTTGCCGGGTGAGTCTGTTGAAGATTCCGGACGAGACGACGATCTCGACTTCCGCCGCCGGCTGGAGCGCCACGGGCTGGCGCACCTGCTGTTTCAGGAGATCAGGGATCGCTTGGCCAAGCGGGGTGGGTCCTGCTGAAGAAGGGAAACCAGTGGCATTTCGGGATGAAGCTGCACATTAGCATCGATTCCCGGGTTCTGGTGCATCACCTGAAGGGAACGGTCGCCAACGTTCACGACCTGACGCCTTCAGGTCAGCTTCTGCACGGCGAGGAGAAGCAAGTCTGAGTTGGAGAAGAACGTGCAGCGGCTTGCGCCGCTTCTGGGCTTCTCGAACCTGATGATTGCCCAGTCGCACTTGTGACAAAGGGAAAGTGTGTCCGGAATTTGCCGGCCCGGCCCTGCGGGGGCTGAAATGGCGGCGGTTCCGCCCCGAAAACGTGCATTTGGGGCTTCCGGCCCGCAGAAAACCGGCCGGCGCAGCCGGGAAGGGCAATTTCCGCAGCCAAAACCCAAAAAAAACCCTCCAAATCAGAGGTTTCTTAGCGACTTCCGCAAGCACCATCTTGCGGTGCTTGCCGGTTTGTTCGGCTAGGTTCTGGGCTGTGCTGTCGGATCAGCTTAGCGAGGTTCGGCCATGTGGCGCTGGACGCACCAAGATCAAGTAACCCAGAGCCTACGCGGTCACGACCAAGTGCGTTATGAGCGTGCGCTGACTTGCATCTCGCTTGACCTCGCCAAGCTGACCGTCGCCATGCCGTGACACCGTCACTATCCTCGCTCCAGACCAACCTTTGCAAGTTTGTCCAGGATCCGAAAACCATGACCCAGACCGTTGCGCACCACCAGACTGTCTCGTCCAAGCTATAGTTCGGACGGACCTCCAGGCGACTTCCTCGCACCTTCGGAGTTTGGTAGTTGGAGGTCACAACGTTGGATGTTCGAATCCAGAACTTCCACAATTCGAACAATGCAAATGCCGATACCGCGTCAATGCACCCTCTGAGGGCTGGAGAATCCTTGCGTGAAAAACACCGTCGTCATCGGTCTCCAGTGGGGAGACGAAGGAAAAGGAAAAATCGTTGATTGGCTCGCTGAGAAAGCGGATATCGTTGTACGGTTTCAAGGTGGGAGCAACGCTGGACACACCCTCGTTGTGGATGGAGAGGTCTTCAAGCTGTCTCTTCTCCCGTCCGGGATACTCAGACCTGACAAGCTTTCGGTGATTGGCAGCGGAGTTGTTGTTGATCCTTGGGAATTGCTTAATGAGATTAATCGGCTCAAGAGTCGGGGAGTTGAAGTCAGTACGGACAACCTTGCGGTTGCCGACAACGCACCGCTGGTGCTTCCCCTTCACAAGGAGCTTGACGAACTGCGCGAAAAGCGGGCTGGGACAGAGAAAATTGACACGACTGGACGCGGCATAGGGCCAGCATACGAAGACAAAGTCGGACGTCGCGCGATTCGGGTTGCCGACCTCGGTGACTCACGTTCTCTTGGTCTGGCACTGGGAAAACTGCTTGAGCACCATAACGCGCTGCGTGCCGGAATGGGGGTGGAATCAATCGACGGCCGACGATTGCATCGCGACTTGCTTGAATTAGCGCCATCATTGCTTCCATTTGCACAGCCCGTGCCGAGACTATTGGCCGAAAGCCAAAGAAACGGTCACTGCATCTTGTTCGAAGGCGCTCAGGGTGCATTGCTGGACATCGATCATGGCACTTATCCGTTCGTAACATCTTCATCAACCGTCGCGGGCAACGCCGCTGCCGGGTCAGGACTTGGCCCAAAGTGCCTTGATTATGTGCTCGGAGTTTGCAAGGCATACACAACGCGCGTCGGTGCAGGCCCCTTTCCCACGGAGCTTCAAAATGATGTTGGGCAACATTTCGCAGAAGCCGGCAAGGAAATCGGAACTGTCACAGGGCGCCCGAGACGATGCGGATGGTTCGATGCCGCGCTAGTTAGGCAGACCTGTGACTCGGCTGGCGTGGACGAGGTCGCCTTGACGAAGATCGACGTGCTCGATGGGATGAGGAAGATCAACATTTGCACGGGGTACGAAATCGACGGCACCAAGTTCGATCATTTCCCGACCGCTTCGGCCGCGCAAGCGCGGGCTGTTCCGATGTACGAAACAATTCCAGGCTGGTCTGGCACGACGTCGAGGGCACGCAAGACTAAGGATTTTCCGTCCGGCGCGCTACATTACATAAGACGGATCGAGCAATTGGTTGAGCGGCCAGTGAGGTGCATATCTACGTCGCCAGCACGCGACCACACAATCTGGATCCCCCGAGAGGCGAGTGTGTCGTGAAGCTCTCGTATCGCGCAAAACGAGCATGCGCATTGCTTGTCCTGTTCGTGTTGCTGCCCATATACATCGTTGGTGCAGTTACGTTGATTGGCATGTTCGATCGCCCCCACATCTTGATCGAAGTCGGGATTTATGCGGCCACCGGCATCCTTTGGGCACTTCCTTTTCGGGCCGTGTTTCGCGGAATCGGAAAGAAAGACCCGGAAGGGCATTCGCAGCCTTCTGACCAGACCAAATAGTTACGTCTCTCTTTAGGAATATTCCCGAATGGCAAACAGGGATTCGTTCACGCCAGCCACGCCGACAGGACAGCCAACTGCCTTTTGATCGAAGCAAACGAAACAACCCCAGGTCCGGCAAGTTGCTTGCTGTTTGATCCAGACGGCAACCCAATTCCTATCGATCAGTCTGACGGCAGACATGGACCAAGAGAGTACCGCTAGGGAACCTCTGATTTGGAGGGTTTTGCGGGGTTTTGGCTGCGGGATTGCTTTTTCCGGCTGCGCCGGTCGGTTTCGTGCGGTCCAGAAGCCCAAATGCGTGTTTTCGGGGCGGAATCGCCGCCGTTTCAGGCCCCGCAGGGCCGTTCCAGCAGATTCCGGGCACACCGCTCCCCTGTCATTGCAAGTGCGGCTGGGCAATCATCAGGTTCGAGAAGCTCAGGAGCAACGCAAGCCGCTGCACGTTCCTCTCCAACCCTCGAGGGTCGGTGCCGATGTGCAGCTTCATCCCGAAATGCCACTGGGTTCCCCTTCCTCGTCCGGGGCATCTCCGGGTCGCGGGCGTTGCTCTCGTTCCTGGTCAACGACGGCGCCGAGATGATGGTGGCGTCAACGATGCTGCCTTCCTTCAGCGGAACCCCCGTTCGGCCAAGTGATCCCCGATCTCCCGAACAGCAGGTGCGCCAGCCCACGGTGCTCCACCTAGCGGCGGAAGTCGGGACCGTCGTCTTGTCCGGCACCTTATCAAGACTCATCCCGGCAAGGCGCCGGACGCTTTCGGCCTCGCAGAGCAAGTTCTCCATCGCCAGGTCGCCGGATTACAGAACGGCTGAATGCAGTGCGCGCGCAGCATCGCCGACAGCTGATTTAGCTGCTGCCGCCCCTTGCCGCCGCCCTTGGGACAAACCGGCGAAATGCGGGCTTCCAGTCGCGCCTAGGGGATCAGGCCATCCATCCGCTCCGAAAAAGATCTCGCGACGCGTTTTTCGCTTCTTGGGTCACATTCAAGGCTCGCAAAGGCCAATTGCCGAAGGCGCTGTATATCGTGATCCCCCAAAAAAAGAGCTGCGGCGCAAGACAGCGGGCGCACCCCGGATGCACAATGCCACGCCCCAAATCAGGCTATATTCAGAGGTTCCCTAGCCACTGTAAGCGATCCCGGCATGGGAACGGGCATTCACCTCTGCCCGAAGCAATTCTTCCGAGCACACTTACCGCCCGCGCGGAAGCCCGCCGTGATCGCGACCTTGTTCAAGGCTCACAACGGCCCATTGCAAGGATCGTTGTTGCACCTATCGTCGCCGCGTTTTGGTCCCGCTGGACGCGGCGGCCCCGAGATGAACGATGTCCACGCTGCCCCAGCGGTCGTTTAGATACTCGGCGACCAAGCGGCGGTGGCAGTGGTGCGGCTGATCTTCGCTGCACAACAGGCAACCCTCTTCGAGCACATCTTCGGGAACCTCCCGTTCGATCTCGCGCTCGCGCATGAGAGCGACGAAGCGCGCCTCGTAGGTAGGCCAGTCGATCACGCGGTTTCGATAGCCGCTTAGAAGCTCCTTCGTCGGCGCAAGAATCGGCAGGTGAACGTAATCGATCTCACAGAGTTGCGTCAAGAACCATGCGAGATCATCCTTCTTCGCGAAGCCGGCGAGCTGCGAGCCGTTATGGAGGCGGACGTCGACGACGCGCTTTGCGCCCGAGCTGCGCAGAAGCCCGAAAAACCGGCAAGCGGTCTTCTTCGTGAAGCCGATGGTCAGCATTCTCATCACGACTGCTCCGTTGTCGCGGCGGGGCCGCCGGCAAAAGCGACGCGCTCCGACTGAAGCGCGATTGCGGCGGCGACCAGATCTTCCCGCGGCCGCGGCGTCGGGTCGAAAAGATTCGGCTTGATGGTGGGGAATTTCGCCAATAATCGGTCCATCGCGTCTGCGTGCGATTCCAGTTCTGCGGTGGAACGGATGTGCGCGACAGTGATGCCTTGTTCGTCGAGGGCACGCGCTACGAGCAGGGTCCGGTGACAATCCAGCGGGTCCTTCTCACTGCACATGAGCGCGATGTGCTTCGCCGCCGCGTCGTTGATCACCCGGCCAAGTCCACGCTTGAACCGGTCCGTCTTCGCGATGCGATCATATTGAATGTGCCCCTCTTCGTAGCATGAGGGATCGTCGGAACGACCGCCGAGTTCCCGGCCGAGATAGACATAATCGATTTCGACCTCTCTGAGAGAAGAAGCAAGCGGTTTCCTGTCGAAATGCGGCACGAAGCGGCTGTAGGGAACCGAACGCACGTCGGCCACGGCACCGACGCTATGTTTCTTCAACAAGTAAAGGAAGAATTCCAACGGATGGTTGGAATGCCCTACGGTCAGAATCGCCGTGTTCATGCTACTGCCGCCTCCCGCGCTCGAAGACCGTTGCGACGAGCTTGTAACATCGGTCATTGTAAGGCTCGCCGACACTGACGGTAAGATAACACGCATCAATCTTGTATATGCCGTTCGGTTTCCTGAGATATGCCTTCTCATATCCCGGGTCCGTAACCCACAGTGCATAGTTGGTGCCGGAATGGATAAATCGCGCCTGCACGCGCTTCTTGTTGTTCCCGAACGCCCTGCCAGGCTGGAACACGGCGAGTTCCACGCGTGCGACCGCGATCAATTGCAACGAACCAGCGAGCGAACTCGTCGGAGCGGGCGGGAGACAGTCGTTTCGTCCATGCCAAGTACTCTCCCCGTCGATCCACAGCGACATATCGGGGTTCACTAGGCGGGAAAGATCATGCAGGGGGAAAGTTCCCCACTTCCGCCAATAGATTTCAGGATCGAGAAGCCAGTTTTCCGTCTGCCAGCCCTGCGGTAAAGACTTCAGAACCGGAACGTCGATGATATCGAGGACTCTGGGGTCGCTGCCGTCCTCGTACTGTCGCTCATATTCCGACACTTCTTGGTTTATCCGGCTGCTGACCGGACGAATCCAAGCACCGGCTCCCACCTCGGTCCATTCCCGACCCGCGATGCACCGACCTGAAAGTTTGCGGGAATTCGCCAAGCAGATGATACGCTTGATGATCACCAAGACCGCTCTTGCCTATATCGCCCATACAACGAGACGCAACTCACTGTCACGGCTACATTGTATTCTGGCAGTTGGCGGGACAATATTTTACATTCCTCGATAATGATCGACATCCCTTCGTCGCGCCGATCCACCAAGCATGTGCGCCCCAAGTCGGCGGGAAAGGTTGGACAAAGATCTAGCAACGTCTCGCTGAATTCGATGTCGCTCAGCACAGTCAGCAGATGGCAACAAGCATTGTGCCGGTCGCGCATTGCTGCCGTCGAAGTCATCCAGCCGGCGATCGACCGCCTTGGCCAAGCGCCCCGCTTTTTGCATCTGCTTCACCATCTCGAAAGCCATTGACAAGATCTCAATTGTTACAACGCACGGTGGCATCAGGGATCACCATTTTACGCTTAAAACATAAACTTTTATGTTCCCAAAAACGACTCGTCAACGTACAATGAAAGCCACTGTATGCTGAAAAGCGCAACAGTCAAACGGCAGTCTTGCAATTAACCTTTGTTGCACGATCACTCGCCGCGAACGATCTCATCAAACATTCAGGTCCGCTGACGGACTGAACGACCTACCCAACCTAAATTCTGAGATACAGAACTAAGGAACCTCTGATTTGGGGAGTTTTTCTGGTTTTGGCTGCGGAAACTGCCATTCCCGGCTGCACCGGTCGGTTTTCGGTGGTCCGGAAGCCGCAAATGCGCGGTTTCGGGGCTGAACCGCCGCCGGTTCAGCCCCCGCAGGGCCGGTCCGGCAGATTCCGGACACGCTTCTCCCCTGGCACGACAGGTGCGGCTGGGCAATCATCAGGTTCGAGAAGCCCAAAAGCGGCGCAAGCCGCTGCACGTTCCTCTCCAGACCCCGATAGCGAGCCATGTCGCATCCAAACACCCGTTTGACGATCCGGAACTGATGCTCCACCCGCCCGCACCCTGGCCTTGGTCGCCGCGCTGCCCGGCGCTTGTCCGGGTTCATGGCAATCTGCCGCGACACCTCGCAATGCGCGCGTTCCGCACGCTTCCCGATCCCGCGATATCCGGAGTCACCCCGGACTTGCTCCTCCTCGCCGTGCAGAAGCCGAACCGAAGGCGTCAGGTCGCGACGTTCGCGGCCGTCCCTCCAGATGGTGCACCAGACCCCGGGGGTCGGTGCCGATGTGCAGCTTCATCCCGAAATGCCACCGGTTCCCCTTCCTGGTCCGGTGCACCTCCAGATCTCAGGCATTGCTCTCATTCTCGGTCGCCGCCGCCGAGATGATGGTGGCGTCAACGATGCTGCCCTTCTTCAGGCTCGGCCAGATGATCCCCGATCTCCCGAACGGCAGCTGCGCCAGTCCGCGGCGCTCCAGCCGGCGGCGGAAGTCGGGACCGTCGTCTCGTCCGGTGTCTCCTCCGGACCCACCCCGGCAAAGCACCGGACGCTCTCGGCCTCGCAAGCTGTTCCTCCATCTCCGGGTCGCTCAGGTTGCAGAACGGCTGCACGCAGTGCACGCGCAACATCACCGACAGCGGATGCGGCTGTCGCCCCTTGCCGCCGCCCTTCGGATGCGTCGGCGCAATGCGAGCCTCCAGGGCGCGCCCAGGGGGTCGGGCCGTCCATCCGCTCCGGAAAGATCTCGCTGCGCGTCTTGCGATCGCATTCGAGACTGGCAAAGGTCAATTGCCGAGGGCGCTACATGTCGTGATTCTCCCGAAAGAAAGGCGTGGCACAAGACAGCGGGCGCGCGCCGGATGCACAATGACACGCCCATGATCAGGCTGTATTCAGAGGTTCCCTAAGCCAAGTGCTTCAGTTGAAGCCATGACTCCAGCTCTTGGGATCAATTTGAAACGAGCCGCATGGCCCCAGCTGCGCTGCTCACACCGTGGACACAAGCCGATCTACACACTACAAGCACTTGCGAGAACCATGGTGCCTCAGGTTTCAAACGCATGAACAACCCTGTCCCTAAGAAGGTCAAAACATGGAGAGATCACTCTTAACGCCTTTGCTCAATCACTTGCCGCGTGCTGAGTTCTCGGTGACCGGAAATTCGATCTTTGATCGGTTTCCCGGTTCGTGATCATGCTCAGGTCGCTGCTTTCCCGACTTTCCGCCCCTGAACCCGAACCGCTTGACGAGGAGGATTCACGGCTCGCCCTCGCAGTTCTTATGGTGCGAATCGCAAGGTCTGATCATGAGTACTTGCAGGAAGAGCAGCATGTCATCAGCAGAATAATCTCCTCGACCTTCGATTTAACAGAGTCGGAAGCCAACGAATTGCGACGCGAAGCCGAGGGCCTTGAGACAAAGGCCCCGGACAACATCCGTTTTGTCCGAGCAATAAAAAACTCTGTCCCATACGAACAGCGCGAGAAGGTCATCGAGTCATTTTGGGAAGTTGCCTTGGCAGATGGCATTCGCGACCACTCTGAGCACGGATTCCTTCGCCTCGTAGCGAAGTTGCTCGGGGTCAACGACCGCGACAGCGCACTTGCCAGAAACCGGGTGATGTCCCGGTTGCAATGAAAGCCAGTCTTCCAATGTACTACCGTCCCGAAACAGCGGACGCGACACACCGTTTTTGGGCGTTGATTCGTGACCAGTTGCGAGCGAACGGAATCAACGCACCGCAGCGACTGGAGCATGGCGACGATCCGATGCTGGAATGGAAGGATCCGGCCTTGCTCCTGTCGCAGACCTGCGGAATGCCTTATCGAACACGCCTCTTTGAACAGGTTCAGTTGGTGGGAACACCCGACATCGGCAGGGAAGGGTGCCAGCCAGGTTACTACTTGAGCGTGCTGGTGGCGAGTAGGGCCGACCGTCGGAAATTGTTTGAAGACTTTGCCAATGCGCAATTGGCCTACAATGATCGGCTATCGCAGTCGGGTTGGGCTGCACCGTTGTGCAAGGCGGAAACGGAAGGCTTCTCTTTCGGGAGCTTCACCAAGACAGGCAGTCATCTGGAGTCGGCACGGGCAGTCGCAATCGGCTACGCGGATATCGCTGCGATTGATATCTTCGCTTGGCAATTGATCAGGCGATTCGAAGTTTGGTCATCCAATCTGAAAGTCGTTGGACATACCTCGCCGACTCCCGGACTTCCGCTCATCACAGCACAGGGAAAACTGGTTGAAGCGTTGTTCCACGCGATTGAGGAAGCCGCCGCCGCACTCGCAAGTGAAGACCGAGACCTTCTTCCATTCAAGGCGATCATTTACATACCAAAGTCCGAATACCTATCGATTCCTTGCCCTCCAGAACCAGCACCGAAAACCAGAGCACGCTTCGATCATTGACCTGATGCACGGCATGAATAGTGTCAATTCTGACGCCGAGGCCTGCCGAACACAAATTGCAGGGATTGCGTATCTTGCCTGCCGGTGCCGGTGTGGACCGGATGCACGGCCAACATAAAGGATTTCAGATGAAGATCGGGATTTTGCAGGCGGGCCATGTGCTCGACACGCTCGCCGCGAAGCACGGCGAGTATTCGGACATATTCGAGAGATTTCTCGCCGGAAAAGGATTCACTTTCCACACTTGGAATGTCGTGGACGACGAGTTCCCGGCCAATCCAAGCGCGGCGGACGGCTGGCTCATCACGGGCTCGCGGCACTCCGTCTACGAGAATCGCTCCTGGATCCGGCAGTTGGAGCGGTTTCTGCGTGAATGTTACGCCAACGACATTCCAATCGTCGGCGTGTGCTTTGGTCACCAAGTGCTTGCCACCGCACTCGGCGGAACGGTGGAACTGAGCCGCAGGGGCTGGACCATCGGCCGCCAAGAATACTTGATCGGTTCAGAAAGCCACCATCTGAATTGCTGGCATCAGGACGAGGTGACATCGTTGCCTGACTCCGCAAAGCGCATCGGAACTTCCAAATCCTGCAGAAACGCGATGCTGGCGTATGGCAATCGCGCGATTTCGATGCAACCGCACCCGGAATTCGGCCATGCGTTCTTGGACGCACTGATCGAGGCCAGAGGCGTCGGCGTCATGCCGGACCATGTAATTGAGCAGGCCCGAAATGAATTGGGCAAGGTCATCGCGACCGACAAATTCGCAGAGATCATTTCAGGATTCTTTTTGAAGTCCCGCCGCAGCCAGAAAGTTGCGAAGCCACGGCAAGGCGATACCGCTTCGTGCCAGTCCTGAAGACCCGTGAAATTTGGGAATTGAGGTTGGGCTTGCTACAGAATCAGGCTGCCAATGCATTTCAAGAATTCCACAGTGCTTGCCCGGTTGCTACGTGAACTGTGCCTCAAGCATTCCGAGAGGGCCGAAATCGGCATGAATCTTCATTCCCGCTCTCGCCTCGATGAAGCGTGTGCATGACCCTGACATGACCACGTCCCCTGATCGAAGAGATCCGTCCTTTCCTTCCTCTGCGTTCAAGTGGTTGGCGAGCCACATTACGGCGTTGGCCGGATGGCCCATCACATCCGAGGTCTTGCCAGTGTAGGTGTCGACTCCATTGGCAATTTCAACCAAGACCTCCTCACGGGTCAAAATGCCAGCGTCAAATTTCTGCTCGCCTACCAGGATCCGCGATGCCAGAACATTGTCGGCAACCATGTCGAGCGGATTTGACGATGCAAGTCCTATGCGCGACGCAACAATCTCGATTGCTGGGCGAATGCAACGCGTGGCATCGAGCACCTCCTGAATTGACCCGACCGGGCCAGTCAGGTCAAAGGCCATCTCGAACGCAATTTCAGGCTCGGCATAAGTGTCCCCCAGCTCAGCGGCATCGATAGTCTCCCCATGATCGAGCGTGAAGCTGCTGAAAAGGCGACCAAACTCCGGTACGTCAATGCCTAGCGCCTCCCGCATTGCACTTGAAGTGAAGCCTATTTTGTAACCGATGGGGTCTCCGCAAATTTTGGAAAGCAGAGACACAAATCTGCGTCGGATCACCACTGCATCGCAGTAGCTGAGCGATTGACCCGCGCTGGGTGGTTCGATCAGGTCCCCGCTTTGATATGCTTGAAACAGTTGGTTTGCGATTTCACGCAGGGTTGCGTCAGATTGCCCAATCACTCGCAACCTCTTACAAGTTATCAATTTTGGACTTGAGCTCGGCTAGCTGCCGCTTGATGATGTCTAGATCCTCGCGCCTGTTGTCATCATCCACGTCGGAAGCTGGCGTGCCAGCAGGATGTGCCATGCCTTGCCAATTGCCCATCCACCTTGCGAAAAACTCCCGTTGGCTTTTTTGCAGACCCTCCAGTGCCGAAACGGGAGACGCCATCGACTCGATATTCTTCGTCATCAAGGCCTGGTTCTCCTTGAGCATATCGAAAGACGCCTTGAGAAACTGGGGAACAATATTCTGCGCTCGATCGTTGTACGACCGCACAACCTCCATCAGAATGTTGATCGGCAGCACCTGCTCGCCCCTCGTCGCAAGTTCGGCAATGATCTGCAGAAGCACTTGGCCCGTCAGATCCTCGCCTGTCTTGAGATCGACGATTTTCACGTCGCGACCCGCCCGAATGTACCCGGCAATCTCCTGAAGCGTGACATACTCACTGATCTCGGTATTGTAGAGACGACGGCTCGCATATCGCTTTATCAACAGAGTTGCTGCGTTTTGTTCCATGCGGCTCTTTTCCAATTTCCACCTTGTCCGGCAGGCGGGGTCTGGAAACACTTCATTATGCAACTGAAATGCGGATGAGAACTCCGCATGCCATGATTCCCAGCTTGTTGCGAGCCTACCTGCCGGTACCTGCAGTGTCAATTCGGCACCGCAATCTTCGATCCCGCTTAGCCAAAGAGCGAAGTGCATGGGAGCCGCGGCGGACCATTGGCGGCGGACCGAGCTTCTGGAATGCGTCCAAGGAGATGTGTCCGTACATGCGGCAAAGCGAAGCCGTCGCCCAAACTGGCTTGGTGGGTCGCTGGCTATTCTTAAGCCTGGCCGGAATGGCTTAATTTCACGTAAGTGCCGGGCGCAGCAGCCAGTACAGACGTTCCGTTCGCTCCGGGGACCCGGGCCGGAACCATCCCGAGGGACCTGCTGGCAAGCCAGCTTTCCCATGTGCTCCACCAAGAATGGTCAACGAACTCCGCACTCTCAAGCCACTGATCCGGATTGCTCCAAAGTCCCTTGTTCGTGTAATGGCCGTACTTTTTCTTCCAAGGTGGATTCACGATCCCGGCGATGTGCCCAGACTGGGACAGAATGAATTGCTTGTTGCGGCTCCGCATTTGTCCAATTCCCTTGAACGACCCTTCCCAGACCGCGATATGGTCCGCTTCGCAACCGATGGCCATTACAGGATGGCGGACATCCTGAATGGAGACCGGGGTGTCAAGAAGCGTGAACTCACCGGTCACAAACTTGTTCTCCTGGCACAAATCCCGCAGGTATTCAATCGCCATCCGGGCCGGGAGATTGGTCGAGTCACCGTTCCAGTAGAGCAGATCGAACGCAGGAGGCGGCTCTCCCATCATGTAGGATCGGACTGCCGGACCGTAAACGAGGTCGGCTGCCCTCATGAACGAAAAGGTGCGTGCCATGTATTTTGCAGGCAACATCCCCTTCTTCTGCACCTCCTTCTCGATATCGAAAACAAAGTCCTCCTCGAGAAACACCGAAAGTTCGCCGATGTTGGAAAAGTCCGTCAATGTTGTGAGCAACGTTGCCGCTCGGACGGAACGACTGCCCGTCTTTCGCATGTATGCGAGCACGAGCGAGAGCAATGTGCCGCCGATGCAATATCCGACAGCGTTCAGCTGCTCCTCCCCCGTTATTTTCAGCACCTCCTTGATGGCCGTGATGCATCCCTTTGACGCGTAGTCGTCGATGCCCATGTCGCGATGCTCGGTACCTGGGTTGATCCAGCTAACGACAAATACCGTGTACCCCTGCTCAACCGTCCATCTTATAAAGCTGTTTTCCGAGCTTAGATCCAGTATGTAATACTTGTTGATCCAAGGTGGAATGATCAGCAGCGGCAACCGCCGAACCCTGTCCGTCAGGGGAGCGTATTGTATCAGCTCGATCAGTTCGTTCCTGTAGACAACCGAACCTTCCGTAGTGGCGAGGTTCTCGCCCAATCTGAACGCATCTTGAGACGCTAGCGTGACCAGCAGTTCGCCACCATTTCTCTCGATGTCGCGAACCAGATTCTCCAGGCCCTGAACCAGCGAATCGCCATCCGTATCGACCGCTCTCTTCAACGCCTCCGGATTGGTTCCAAGGAAATTCGCGGGATTCATCAATTCAATCAACTGCCGGGAAAAGAATTCAAGCCTTGTCTTTTCCTTGTCATCGAGCCCTTCCATTTCGCCGATGATGCGCGTCATTGCCTCTGAGTTCAGGAGATACTGCTGCTTGAGAAACTTGAAATACGGAGTCGCGTCCCAAAGCTCGCTTCGGAAGCGCTTGTCCTCGCGCCTGCCTTCGGAGGCTTCGTCAGATGCGCCGAATCCGAACTGGCCTTGCAACTCTGTCCACATTTTCAACGAATTTCCCCAGTAACTGATCTGTTGCTCAAGAATTTTCGACGGGTTTGCCATTGAATCTGACAGGAATGCGGAAGCCGTCTTGGCATAGAACTCCCGTCCCGGACCATGCAACCCAGCACTTGACGACGAATCCCTATTCGCCAGAGCCGTGAGAAAGCGCGTGTTCAGTTCCTCGATCTTCCGGAGGTTCTGATTCAGCTTTTCGAGCTTGGAAGGGTCCGCTTCAGGAAGTGGCGACATTCGCAGTCCTCCGAATTGTGGCGCACACATGAATTTGCTGTTAAAATCGAGAAAATCAACCGGTTCATTGGAACCGAGCAATAATGTTGTCATTTTCGGGAAAACGCATGTACGCTTTTGGTATGTACGATCACATGGAGAGTGCCCGCCTGACCTGTGAAGGTTTTGGTGCAGCTGCCAAGACCTTTTGGTCCTACCCTGTATTTGGGGCCGCAATGACTCCTATCCCGGCCGCACTGTCCGCTTGGGGCCGGGTGGCAGAACGCAGTTTCAGCCGGATGGTCGAGAGACCGGATTGGGGCATGGAAACCTTGATCTCAGGCGAGCGGGAATTTCTAATCGATGTCAGACCCGAACTGAGCAAGCCCTTTTGCGATTTGCTCAAGTTCCATGTTCGGGAGCGCGAGCCTCACCGCCAAGTGTTGCTGGTGGCACCGATGTCCGGACACTACGCGACGCTGCTCCGAAAGACTGTAGCGAGCCTTCTCCCAGACTGCGACGTGTTCGTGACTGACTGGCACAACGCACGCGACATCCCGGTCTCGGCCGGAAAATTCGATGTGGAGGACTTCACGAAGTATCTCGTCGAATTCATCAGGTTTCTCGGGCAAGACACCCATGTCATTGCGGTCTGCCAACCAGCCCCGCTGGCGCTGGCGGCAACGGCCTTGCTGGCCAAGAATTTTCCGTCATCGCAGCCGCGCTCGCTTACTTTGATTGGCGGGCCAGTGGATCCTGACGCGGCATCGACCGAAGTCACAGACTTTGGCAAGCGGGTCACCATGGGTCAGTTGGAGCACCTTGCCGTACAGCGTGTCGGTGTTGGATATGCCGGCGTGGGACGGTTCGTTTATCCGGGACTCGTTCAACTCGGATCGTTCATCTCAATGAACCTTCAGACACATTTGGAGGGCTTCATCAGCCAGATAATTCGAACCGCGAAGGGGCAGGCCGCCGACCACGACCGGCACAACGTGTTTTACGACGAATATCTTGCGGTTATGGACCTGACCGCCGAGTTCTACCTGTCCACCGTTCGGCGAATTTTCAAGTCCCGCGAGATCGCACGAAACGAGTTTTACGTCGATGGGCAAAAAGCCGATTTCTCTCTGATAACCGAAACCGCGGTGAAGGTGGTCGAGGGAGCGGACGACGACATCTCCGCTCCTGGGCAGTGCGCCGCTGCGCTTGACCTCCTTACCGGGCTTCCGGAAATCATGAAGGCGAGGCATGTCGAGCCGGGTGCCGGCCACTATGGAATTTTCGCCGGAAAGCCGTGGCGGATGAACATCCGGCCCCTGGTCCTGGATTTCATTGATCGGTACAACGGCGCCTGACCGACATCTTGGCAGGTTCAAGAAAAGTTCGGGCCTAGAATGCATTGAACGCTGCAACTGAGTCACTGCAGGGAGATGCCATGCTCCTTGAACAATCTTCGCTGGCCGTGCCGGCGCTCAAGGTGTCTTCCACATGCTGCTAGCATTCCTCGCAGAACATGGGCCTGCGGTTCTTGCGCTGGTCGTGGTCGGCGTGATGTTCGCACTGTTTGTCCTCGAGATATATCCCGCAGAAGTCGTGGCGATTGGCGCCGCTTCCTTCCTGCTCATCTGCGGGATTCTTCCCTACGAAGCCGCACTTGCGGTGTTCTCGAATCCGGCTCCCTGGACCATCGCCCTCATGTTCGTCCTTTCCGGGGCTCTCGTGCGGACAGGAGCGCTGTCGGGGCTTGCAACCAGAATCATTCGCCATGGTCGGACCAGGCCGGGACTGACCCTCGGAATCCTTTCCTTAGCGATCATTTTCGCATCCGCGTTCATGAACAATACGCCTGTCGTGGTTCTAATGATTCCGGTGGTCTTTCAAGTGGCGTCAGCTCTTAACATCTCGGCCTCGAAAATGCTGATTCCCCTCTCCTACATCGCAATTTTCGGGGGAATGTGCACTTTGGTCGGCACCTCCACCAACCTGCTTGTCGACGGCGTTGCACGCGATGCGGGCCTTCGGCCATTCACGCTGTTCGAGGTCACGCCCCTTGCGGCGATTCTGGTTGCATACGGGCTGGCATACCTCCGAATATTTGCGCCTCGGCTTCTGCCAGACCGCAAATCGATGTCAGAATTGCTTCGAAGTGGAAGACGGGAGATGCGCTTCCTCACGGAGGTCGTGCTTCCGGAAGGAAGCGCGCTGGCCGGCAAGAAGGCTTTCGATGTCGGGGAGTTCAAGAGAGACGGGATGAGGGTGATTGACGTCCTGCGAGGAAACGATTCGCTTCGGAGCATGCTTCCCGACGTTACACTGCAGGAAAGTGACCGGATTGTGCTTCGCACGAAGGCGGCCGAGCTGCTCGGCTTGCGCGAGAGCAAGGAGATCGTTCTAGCCGACAAAATCTCCTCCCGGGAGTCGAGGCCAGTGGAAATTCTGGTCACACCCCGATGCGGAATCTCTGGAAAGAGCGCGAATTCACTTAGGCTGATCCAATTGTATGGCGTCTACTTGCTGGCCGTGCACCGACCCAAGGAACATGTGACCAAGCAACTTGGCGACACGGTCATCAGGGTTGGCGACACGCTCCTGATCGAGGGATCGCCGGAAGACATTGCCAGGCTTGCTGCAGATTTCGACTTGGTTGACATCACCGAGCCTACGGTGCGTCCATTTCGGAGGGGCAAGGCCCCGACCGCGGTCCTCGCCTTCGCCTCGGCCGTTCTTCTGGCAGGCTTCGGAATCACTCCGATCTTCTCTGCGGCGTTGCTGGCGGTCGGGGTGGTGCTTGTGACAAGATGTATCGATTCGGATGAGGCTCTCGCGTCCATTGACGGTCGGCTTTTGGCTCTCATCCTCTCGATGCTGGCAATCGGGCAAGCTCTAAATGCGTCAGGAGCGGTGAATCTTGTCGCCGAGGGTGTCGCTGCTCATCTCTACGGTCTCCATCCAGTGGTTATCGTCTGGTTTGTTTACTTGCTTACGTCTGTGCTGACCGAACTGGTTTCCAACAACGCGGTTGCAGTCGTAATGACGCCCGTTGCGATAGGCCTTGCTCAGGCTCTTGGCCTAGATCCCCGGCCGTTGGTGATTGCGGTCATGGTAGCGGCGTCCGCGAGTTTCGCCACACCGATCGGATACCAGACGAACACGCTCGTCTACGCGCTGGGCGGCTACAAGTTCTCTGACTACATGAAGATTGGGATTCCCCTGAATCTGACAGTTGGCCTGCTGGCCAGCCTTGTCATCCCGATGATTTGGCCGCTTGGCTGAGTTCATCCCGAACGGCTATCTAGTTGCAGCGACTCTCTCACGTCCCGAATCGCTCAAGTTGCGGCCCTTCGAGCGGCTAAACAAGTCTTTGACAACGGCTCAATCCGCGAATCGCAGGCTTGGCGATGGGCGCTTGTCGAGCGTGGCGAGATGGAGCCAGCTCAAATGGTTGTCAGGACATTTGGCGGCGGTTGCCGCGGAAGTGCCGCAAGAAGCTCTTGATCCAACTGCGGCGGCGACTGGCTGTCCGGATGCGCAGGGGGCCGAGCACCCGCTCGGCGACGGGCCGGTGGACCAGTGTCAATGCCCGTTGCGCGAGAGGCCGCGCTCGGCGCAATCCCGCGCCGCCGTCAGCTCATCGATGCTCGAAAACCGGTTTGCTGGCCATGCCCGCGAATTGCAGATTGAGCCTAACGGTTTCCACGGTCGTTTTCGCTGGGCACGATGATCGCCGGTGGCGGGTCGGGCAGACTGCCGCGGTCCAGCCTGAAGGAATTTCCGAGATGCGCCCGGGAGTGTCGCTCGCCTTTGGGCCGGAGGACAAGGCCACGCCGACGGAACCTGGCGGAACAGCGGGCGCCCTGCCTCTCCGCTTCCTGCCAGCGGCAGGCAGGAAGCGCGGGGACGGATGACGGCAACTATTGCCACCTGGCATCGTTGAGGCGCCAATGGATTTCGGTTCCCCTCAGCGACTCGTTTGCGTCCGCGAGATCAAATGGCGTCTCGCCGTCCTCGTCGCGCGCGTTCAGGTCGGCGCCGGCCTCCAGCAATGCCCTGACAACCTCCGGGCGAGCGCTCAATCCCGCCGCGTAGTGAAGGGGCGTCCTGCCGTTCTTTTCGCGCGCGTTCAGGTCGGCGCCGGCCTCCAGCAATGCCCTGACAACCTCCGGATGATCGCTCGATCCCGCCGCGTAGTGAAGGGGCGTCTCGCCGTCCTCGTCGCGCGCGTTCGGGTCGGCGGCCTCCAGCAATGCCCCGACAACCTCCGGATGATCGCTCAATCCCGCCGCGCGGTGAAGGGGCGTCCTGCCGTCCTCGTCGCGCGCGTTCGGGTCGGCGGCCTCCAGCAATGCCCCGACAACCTCCGGGCGAGCGCTCAATCCCGCCGCGTGGTGAAGGGGCGTCCTGCCGTTCTTGTCGTCGCGCGCGTTCGGGTCGGCGCCAGCCTCCAGCAATGCCCTGACAACCTCCGGATGATCGCTCACTGCCGCCGCGAGGTGAAGGGGCGTCCTGCCGTCCTCGTCGCGCGCGTTCGGGTCGGCGGCCTCCAGCAATGCCCCGACAACCTCCGGATGATCGCTCAATCCCGCCGCGCGGTGAAGGGGCGTCCTGCCGTCCTCGTCGCGCGCGTTCGGGTCGGCGGCCTCCAGCAATGCCCCGACAACCTCCGGATGACCGCTCGATCCCGCCGCGAGGTGAAGGGGCGTCCTGCCGTTCTTGTCGTCGCGCGCGTTCGGGTCAGCGCCGGCCTCCAGCAATGCCCCGACAACCTCCGGGTGATCGCTCGATCCCGCCGCGTAGTGAAGGGGCGTCAAGCCGACCTCGTTGTGCGCGTTCGGGTCAGCGCCAGCCTCCAGCAATGCCCTGACAACCTCCGGATGATCGCTCACTGCCGCCGCGTAGTGAAGGGGCGTCCTGCCGTCCTCGTCGCGCGCGTTCGGGTCGGCGGCCTCCAGCAATGCCCCGACAACCTCCGGATGATCGCTCGATCCCGCCGCGAGGTGAAGGGGCGTCCTGCCGTCCTCGTCGCGCGCGTTCGGGTCGGCGCCAGCCTCCAGCAATGCTCTGACAACCTCCGGGCGATCGCCAAATCCCACCGCGACGTGAAGGGGCGTCCTGCCGTACTTGTCGTCGCGCGCGTTCGGGTCGGCGGCCTCCAGCAATGCCCCGACAACCTCCGGATGATCGCTCGATCCCGCCGCGACGTGAAGGGGCGTCCAGCCGTACTTGTCGTCGCGCGCTTTCGGGTCGGCGCCAGCCTCCAGCAATGCTCTGACAACCTCCGGGCGATCGCCAAATCCCACCGCGATGTGAAGGGGCGTCTCGCCGTTCTTGGTGCGCGCGTTCGGGTCGGCGGCCTCCAGCAATGCCCCGACAACCTCCGGGCGAGCGCTCGATCCCGCCGCGTAGTGAAGGGGCGTCCAGCCGTACTCGCCGTCGTGCGCGTTCGGGTCGGCGCCAGCCTCCAGCAATGCCCTGACAAACTCCGGGTGATCGCTCAATCCCGCCGCGTAGTGAAGGGGCGTCAAGCCGACCTCGTTGCGCGCGTTCGGGTCGGCGCCGGCGGACAGACAGCGCCGCACAATTTCAATGGATGTGTCCGCAAATGCCTCCGTGTTCCAGTTGTCGCAGTCCGTTGCGGTTGCGGGATGGGCCATCGACAGAACAAGCGCCGCCGCAAGCATGCCGAATGCAGTTGCGTTCATGAGCCAATTCCCTCCCTTGCGTTTTCTTGTCCTGAGCGCGCATTGAAAATCATGCGCCTGAAAAGACCGTTTCGCCTTGCACCGAGGGAGTTGCGGCAATCACACGGCACGAACTTGCGGCGCGCGACGGCTGGCGCATCGGTCAATCCACAGTGAAGGCAAAACCGGGCTTCGGGCCGCGGCTGTTGCTCGAACCAGCGCTTGGCGACCGCATTGTCCGGAAACGCCTGGAACGGCCGCACGACTGTCAGCCCCTCCCGACGCGCGCTCCCCGATCCCTCCTGCGCCATTGCTCCGCATCCCGTTTCAAATGCCCTCGTGTCCGACTGTTGCATGACGCAAGACCTTGCGAAAGCGGTTTTTCGCTCTGCATTCCGGTTTCCGAAGCTGGCCGGGCGTCTGGCAGTTGCCGCAAATGATTGCGGATGCCCCCGGGCGGCCCGGAACATGATCCCCGACCGAAGCCCCGCCCCGATCCCGACCTGACGGCGCGACTGAAGCCGCACCGGCAACTGGCTAAACCGGCAGGCCGTCGGGTGATCCGGGCCGCTCCGCCACCGAACTGCCGCAGAGCGGCAGGAAGTCGAGGCGGACCGTCAGCGCCTGCTCGAGGTCCGAAAGGGAGTGCCACGGCGGCCCCGACAGAAGAATCCGGATTGTCAGGTCGCAATCCTGTCCCGGCACGCCCTGGGCCGAGCGCGCCGGGCCGGGAACCGGCACCGCCAAGTCGCTCAAGGCATCCGCCTTGCGAAGCGCATTGTCCCGTCCACCCGCCTGGCAACCATCGCCATGAACAAATCCGCGCCGCTTTTTCCCGGTTGCAGCTCGGGACAGCCTTTGGCTCCCGCCAGCATGCCTGTCCCTGCCGCGATGCATGATCGAATGCGGCAGTTTGCAACCGTCTTGAATGGCGGAGCAGTCCGCATCATGCCTGCAGTTTGCAAATTGAGCGTTGACAACATTTTGATGCAGTCGAAACTCGCCCTACGGCCTGCGCTCAATCGATGCTAAAACGAGGACACCAGCCGCTGGGGTTTGTCAAGTCCGCTGTGCCTCGAATGCCTCCCAAGATGCACGGAACGTCTCGAAGTCGTAATTTTCGGCGTGACGCGCCGGCTCAAGAACGAGATTCTCGCCTTTCGTTAGATCGCCAATCGCTTGTTCCAATGCCCCTTCAATCTCGTCCGGAATCACGACCGCTCCATGCCGATCGGCGTGTATCCACTCTCCTGGATCGATCTTCATTCCAAATACTTCGACGGATATACCGTATTCGACAACGTGAACGAACGCGTGGCTGACCCCGACCGCTCCGGCGATGATGGGAAAGTCCTGCGGAAGCACGTCGAGGTCACGCACCTGACCGTCGGTCAGCGCACCTGACAAGCCAAACGCCCTGTGCACTGTTGCATTGATCTCGCCCCAGTAAGCCCCGTAGATCTCCGGACTGTCCAGATCCTGTATCACCGCGACTGCGGGCTTCGCTCCTTCGGCCATGTACCGATAGTATTCCATTCGCCGATTCCGGGTGATTTCCCGACTTTCCGAGGGCGGCGACTTTGCTCTTATGGTCGCAGTCAGCGCACGTCCGACAATGGGTGGGGAGAACGGGGCAGTTGTCACTATGGGCACTTTTGTGAACCTGCTGAAGCTCCGCGACCCGGTCGCCATCTCGATGGCATTGCAGACAGTCGGAGTGTCCAGTTCGCGAAGAATTTCCTGCAATTCGTCATTCATGTCTTTATCTCCATCCACTCAATGAGTTTCTGATTCGTGAGTTCCGACTGCTCGAGATTCGGCAGATGCCCAGCACCCGGGATCACCTCCAAGCGCGCGTTGGGAATCAGGGCAGCAATTTCCCGATGCCGCTCTTCTGGACAAAGCATGTCCATCTCCCCACACATCACCAATGCCGGCACATTAATGGATCGAAGAGTGTCCGACTGGTCGCGGCGCCCGATCAGAGCGCGCGACTGATCGATGAACACGTCCGGACCAAGCGACAGCGCCATGTCCATCACCAAATCCCGAACCGAACCGAGGTCCGCACCTTTTGCCAAGTACAGCGGTTTCAGATCGTCACGCATCACTTCCCTGAGGTGGCCCGCCGCCGCACGGTCCATCCTTGCCTGACGCTCGGCTCGGGTCGCCTCCGATTCGGGCAGATGGTTCGTGTCCATCAAAGCAATTCCGGCAATCCGTTCCGGGGCAATGCGGATCAGCTCCATTGCGATGATTCCACCCATCGAGATACCGGCAACGGCAAATCTCGGCGGTGCGGCGTCCAGAGTTTCAACCGCCATGCTCTCGATTGAATTTTCGCGCGGAGCTCGCGGGAGATGCAGGGTCGCAAGTCCGCAGAGTCCGTCTATCTGACGCGAAAAGAGCCTCGCATCGCACATGTGCCCGGGAAGGAGGAGGAGCGGCTCGTTCATTGACGGACGAGACGGACGCCCTCGCAAAGTGCCGAAAGCTTGGCAAACGCCACGTCGGGATCGACCGAGCCAAAGCCCGCGAACGTTCCGAAGCCGCAGTCGGACCCAGCCATCAATCGATCTTCGGGAATGAACTCCAGAAAGCGTTCCAGCCTCTGCGCCACCAGTTGCGGGTGTTCAACGAAGTTGGTCGTGCTGTCGATCACTCCCGGCACAAGTATTTTGTCATCCGGTATTTCGAAGCGACGGTCACGGAAAATCGTCCATTCGTGGGCATGGCGCGGGTTCGACGTCTCGAAAAGGACATACTTGGCTTGAGCCTTCATCAAAGTGGAAAACACTCGATCCATGGAAATGTCGCAGACATGCGGCCCCTCGTAATTTCCCCAGCAGATGTGGATGCGAATCCTCTCGGGGTCGAGTCCCGAGATCGCTTCGTTCAGGACCTCGACGTGCCTTTCGGCGATTTCGACAAACTCCTCGTCGGACAGGTCCGCAAACAGCATGTGCCGAGAGAGCGCCAAGTCCGGACAATCCAGCTGCAAAAGCAGGCCGCTTTCAACTATCGTCCGGTACTCGCTCCTCATTGCCGCGGAAATGGCCTCGAGATAAGCGTCCCGCGACGGCCAATAGCTATTTGGAAGAAACAGACTGATCACTCCCGGCGATGCAGCGTTCATGAAGCCATCGCGAGCACCGTGCGCTTTCATCGCTGCCTGCAGGTTGGCAATGTCCTTTTCGAGCTCGCCCTGCCCCTTCGAATGGATTTCCCCTACGCAACATGGGCGGGCATACTTGGGAGTTCCGCCGGACTCCGCAATGCGTTTCAGGTATCCGGGGTACAGCTTCAGGTCTGCAGGGGCGTTGCGGGGAGAATCGCCGCCAAATCCCGTGTACCTGTCCTTCACGTAAGTCGCGTAGGATATCTTCGAGGTTTCCCCGTCAGAAACAACATCAATCCCCGCCTCTACTTGGCGACGCACTGTTTCAGACACGGCTTCGCTCATGACCCGGTCGAATTCATCTTGGTCGCAAACTTCTTCCCGTTCCTTGGCGAAGATCATGTCGACGACTGACTGGCTTCTGGGCAGGCTGCCTACATGGGTGGTCTGGATGGTCATCGGACGAACTCCCGCTTTCTGAATCTCATGGTTGCAGGCCGGAAGAACCGGCCCCTAGCCAGAAACCAACGTTTCACGGTCGCCAAGTTGGGCCCGCAGGATCGTCGGTACTGCTGACCCTGAACAGTCCCGCCTCGCCGGATACGGCGGGAGCCAGTCCGCACTCAAGACCGAGAGGCACCGCGCAGATGTCACCAGGAGCAAGCACGGCTTCACCCTCGTCCCAAAAGAACCGCCAGTGTCCTTCGGACACCATCAAAACCTGGTTGCGGTCTGTTGCGCCCGACTCCTCCGGAATCGATCCCCTCGTCAGGAAATCAACCTCGAATCCGGGCCTGTCCACAATCATCGCCCGCTCGCCAATGACGCGCGCGGGCTCTCCTTTGGCCATTGAAACCATGTTCCATTTTCTTGCCACGTAACTTGGCACGACGTCTGCCGGCGGCAATTCGGGATAACCGGCGAGTTCCGCGCTCGTCAGCAACGGCATCGGACTCACCCCATCGGGAACCAACTCGCCCTTGCTCGTGTCGTACAGACGCCCGGTTTCCGCCAGAATCAATCCATGATCCCGCGCCTCCTCGATTACCTGCGGTGCCCAGATCACTCCACCGCCGCCGTCATCGCCGCCGAGTATCGCCATCAGCATGCCGTACTTCTGTCCAATATTCTCGAACCCCCTGAATATCCCCGTCGGGATATTGAACAGGTCGCCCTCTTCCAGAACGACCTCGCCAGCAGTTCCCCAACGCCCCCAGAAAAAGCGCCAGCGTCCTTTCAAGACGAAGAAAACTTCGGCAGTCCGATGCGAGTGAAGCGAATTTCGGCATTTCGGGGGCTGTCCGGCCGCTCCGATGTTGAACCCCGGCGTCTCTCGAATGTGGATATGCTGGTCAGGACTTTCCGACACTCCGCCGCCGATGATCGTGAAATTCTCCTTCAGGTTGGACCCTGGTGTGTGGGTGTCGATGAATGCTGTGCGGCAAGGGACCAATTCCCCGTATCTCACAATCCGCCGCTGCATTTCCTCCGGTGTCATGCCTCGATCCTTTCTCATCTATCAAAGTTCGCTTCCAGTCGCAGGACTCGCCCCGCATCGGGGTCGGATTCAATTCAAGATCTGCATCCAGATGGCAGTTTCGTCATACAGCACAAATTCGCGCCTGAGTCCTCGCGGCCCAAACTCTGCGTGCGACACGCCAATTACGAATACGTTTTTGAAAGTCGGTTCGCCAAACGCGCCCCGTCCGTCGTGCTTACCATGCAGGCTCCATCTCACCGCCGCCCTCGGCGGAAGCCCGTCGCCGGTTCTGCCTATGACATTGTCTATCTTGAAGTGAGCGTCGGGAAAGGCAGTGCGCAGGTTGACCCAGAAACGGTCCGCCTGCTCGCGACCATGCACCGTGATGCCTCCCGGCAGGTCGAGCTGGCAGGCCCGATCATATTCGCGATGGATCACTGCAAGGTCGGCATGCATCAGTCGCTCCAGAATGTCTGCATAGTGGCGTCCGGGCTCCGAGTCGTTGCCTTTTCCGGAATAGGGACCCGGCTTGCCATAGTCATCGGGAAGAACATAGCCCAGTTTCTGTCCCGCTTCGCCAGCCACGGCAAGAGACTTCCGGGCAAACTCCTCAGGCAAAAACCCCAATTGTCGAATAATCGCCCCCTGGTCTCTGACCATCCACTCGTCGTTGATTCTCCATCCAGACTTGGGGCATTCTTCGGCATGGCAGTCGGCCAACACTCGATATGCCACCTTCCTGCCGGTGGCGGTGCCGTAAGATCCATCGCCCATATGGGTCGCAGCTGACAGGATTCGGTGCGATGAATACCAGCTGTTCTCGCCGGTCTTTGCCCAAATCACGTCCTCGCCGAGCAACTGCCGATCTGGAAACTGTGCAATCGTCGCCTGCGTCGCGTTAATGACGGCTCGATTGCCACTCACAATCTCGGAAGGTGAGCGCACGAGAATGCCTTCGGAATAATAGTCATTCAGCAGATCAACCCCTCGCCCTTCCCAAATCTCCTCGGTGATCCCGATAATGTAATTCGAAAAATCGGTGTACTTTGGCATTTCAACCTTCATGCGGTGCGTTCCTTCGCGGTTCGGGCAGATCCCCGGATCTTCAACTCACCCTCGATCCTGATCTGCACCGGGTCGGCTTCCGGGTCCGCTATCCGGTGCAGCAGGTCATGCACGACCGTCTCGACCATGCGATTCAAGGGCTGCCGCATCGTTGTCAGATCATATGCGCCCCAGGCGGCAAGCGGAACATCGTCATATCCAACAACCGAGATGTCTTCCGGAATTCGAATTCCCAGCTCGCATCTGAGGACATCCATCACGGCAAACGCCATGTGATCGTTGCCGACAAAAATCGCGTCCGGGCGCGGGCCGGAATGTGCAAAAAGTGCTCTCGCCACATCAGCGGCGACATCACGCCTGTACATTCCGTCAATGCAGGCAAATGGCTTCATCCCAAAACTGGCCAGTCCGGCGCGAAAGCCATTCTCCCGGTCGCGGCCTGTCGATGACCCAAGCCAACCGGAAATGTGGGCAATTCTCTTGTGCCCGCCACGCACGAGAAATTCCGCTACGGCATGACTGCCGCTAATGTTTTCGGACGTAACTGAAGGCGGGCCCTCACTCCCTTGATGGCGATTGAAAAGGAGTACCGGAATGCCATGCCTGCGGCAGAGTTCGGCCAGATTCTGGGACAGCGCAACCGAAGCGGCAATTATTCCTTCGACTTGGTAGTCGATGAAGTTTTCCACAATGCCTTCGGTCTCTTTCAGGTCATTGGACGCCATGAAGACCAGAATGTGGTATCCTTTCTTCTTGAGTTCATGTGAAAGCCGCTCGAGCGCTTCCGGATAGAACTGATTCTCCAAGTATGCGACCACTAGTCCGATGATTCGGGAGTTTCCCGTAATGAGTGACCGTGCCAGAACATTGGGCCTGTATCCCAGTCTCTTGGCAGCGTCCTGCACCTTCTCTGCCGTCTTTGTCGAGACAGACGCGCCGGGCGTGAAGAAGCGGCTCACAGCGGACTGGCTTACGCCAGCAAGCCGCGCAACGTCGTTCGACGTGACGCTATTCAAATCCGGCTCCGACGCTCTTGCAATGTCTGGACGGCACCTCCAAGGACAATGTCGACCCGAATCTGCGAATGGGCAAGGTCATCCTGCTGTCCATCCCCCATCCACGAGCAGGTGAGAGCCTGTGATCAGCGAGGATGCATCAGACGCCAAAAAGAGCACTGCTCCCATGATATCCTCCACTTCCCCAATACGGCCGAGCTTGATCTTCGATCGAATCCAGTCAGCCTGAACTGGGTCAGATAGCGTCCCAGCCGTGAAATCAGTTCGAATGAAGGTCGGGCAGATCGTGTTGACCCTGATGCCGTGCGGGGCCCATTCGATCGCCATGGACTTCGTCATGCCTTCGACTGCATGCTTTGAGGCGCAGTAGACTGCCCGTTTCATTCCGCCGACCAACCCCATCTGGCTTGAAATCTGGATGATCGAGCCACCGCGGCTCACCATCCTGATCGCCGCCTCCCTAGCGACGAAAAACGCCGCCTTCACATTGATGTCCATGACTTGGTCATACTCGTCGACACTCGTGTCGATGGCATCTCTGTGGCGCGCCATTCCGGCGGAGTTCACGAAAACATCGAACGCCTCGATCCCTCCGATCAAATCCTTGGCCGCCTCTTGGTCGGTCACATCAAGTGAAGCACCTTCGACACTCCATCCCAGTTCGCCGAGGGCGGCGACAGACTTTGCAACCCTATCCGCATTCCGGGCAGCGACGAGAACATGAGCACCTGCCTCCGCAAGCGCCGCCGCAGCGGCAAGTCCAATGCCGCGTGATCCCCCGGTCACCAGCGCCCGTCTTCCATCTAGCCTGAACGACGGCGTGCGCGGAACGCGAATCCCGGATTCACCCATGCTGCCCACGCGCATACTGGGTGCGGCAATCATGAAAAAGAGGTTCTGCGGGGTCTGAAAACTCGAACTCCACTATGAGGAACTCCTGTACGAAGCCCCTTGTCCGTACGGGACATTCAGTCCTCCGTATCGACGCAGTCTGATGTTCGCTTGCTCGGCATGGCCGGAAAAGCCTTCGAGGGCACATAATCTGGAGCAGTACTCGCCCACGAACACGGCAGCTTCGTCCGAAAGTATTTTCTGGTAACTGTGCGTCTTGAGGAACTTTCCGACCCACAGGCCACCGGTATAGCGGCCGGCACGGCGCGTCGGTAGCGTGTGATTGGTTCCAATCACTTTGTCGCCATTGGCGACGTTCGTTCTCGGCCCGAGAAACAATGCGCCGTAAGATGTCATGTGTTCGAGGAACCAATCATCGCGGTCCGTCATGACCTGAACATGCTCCGAAGCGATGTCATTCGCTACATCGAGCATCTCCTGATAGGTCTCGCACACGATGACCTCGCCGTAATCATTCCAGCTTCGGGAAGCTGTGTCGGCGGTCGGCAGAATCTCGAGAAGCCGCGACACTTCATCCATAGTCCGTTTGGCAAGATTCTCGCTGTTTGTCACCAGAACGGCAGGCGAATTGTAACCATGCTCTGCTTGGCCAAGCAGGTCTGTTGCACAAAGCTCCGCATCGACGGTGTCGTCCGCGATTAACATGGTCTCAGTCGGCCCGGCAAACAGGTCAATTCCCACCTTTCCGAACAGTTGCCGCTTTGCCTCCGCCACGTACGCGTTTCCCGGCCCAACGAGCATGTGGACGGGCTCGATTGTCTCGGTTCCAAGAGACAGCGCAGCTACCGCCTGGATTCCGCCGAGCACGTACACCTCGTGAGCCCCGCCGAAGTAAATTGCAGCGACGACCGCGGCATTGGGCTTGCCCTTGAATGGCGGGGTCGCGGCGGCAATTCGCGGAACGCCCGCCACTTTCGCGGTAACCACGGACATGTGTGCAGAGGCAACCATCGGAAACTTGCCGCCAGGGACATAGCAACCAGCCGATTGAACTGGAATATTGCGATGGCCAAGCACGACACCGGGGAGCGTTTCCATTTCCATGTCGCGCATCGAGTCGCGCTGCGCCTTCGCGAACTGGCGAACCTGCTCCTGAGCAAATTTAATGTCATGCAACTCCTGTTCGGACAAGGTTCCGATCAACGAGTCGATCTCGTCCTTCGACAAGCGAAACGATTTGGGCGAATAGTTGTCGAATTTTTCCGACAGCTCGCGGACAGCCGCATCGCGCCTCTCTTGAATGTCCCTGATAATAGATTCTACCGACGCCTTGATCGCGTTCTCGTCCTGTGTCCGCTCGTCTTCCAGCTTCCCGCGCTTCAAATACCTAACTGACAACTTTCTGCACCTCGCCCCTTTCTGGATTCGGCGACACTTCCATTCCCCTGTCGAAAGCCTCCCACCCCTTGCCCCCGAACACGTCCACGCCAAGTTGGTGAAGCACGCTCGGGAAATCAACCATTACCCAGTTATCGACAATCTTCATGTCGATCACCTTCCAGAAATCCATGTAGCGGATCTGGACCCGCTTGCCGGTTGGCTCGATTCCGAAGAACACTCCAGTGTGAGTGGCCTCTTGGCGGCCGAATGCCGCCGCCCACTCGCCCATGAACAGTCTAGCCTCGTCAATGCAGACCTTGTCCGAGAACGCTGCCAGAAACGGTCGCTGCCAGTTGTCCTGGAAATCTTGAAGACCCTTCTTGGTCCCGCAGCCAAAGTTTCCCATCCACCGAAAGGATTCCGCGAAGAACTCGCCGATGTCGTCGATTCTGTGATCGTTCAGCCCATCCACCATTCTTTCGATGACCGTGCGAGTTTCCTCTGTCTTCGACATGTCCGTGCCGTTGCTGAGGACCGCCTGCACAGGATTCAACCTAGTCATGATCAAATATTTACAGCTCCCGGCAACTTTCGGGATCCGGAATTCCCAGCAGAACCGCTAGGCAGCCCGGATCACTTCACCTGTATTGGAATCGAACAAGTGACATATCTTGGCAGGAACCAAGACCGAAACCGTATCGCCGATTTCAGCCTTGTAGTCCTTGGATGCCTTGACCGACACTAGGGTACCGCCAGCGCGCATGGTTAGCATCGTCGCGTCGCCCAGCAATTCCAGGGTGAACACCGGGGCGTTGATTTCCCCATCAGACTCGCAAATCTTGGCGTCCTCCGCTCGGAAACCCGCTGTAACCGGGCCCGCTGGCCCTTCGATGCCATCGATGCTGACGTTTTCACCCCTGAACACCCCGTTGGATATCTCTCCTTCCATCAAGTTCATTGCCGGCGAGCCGATAAAACCGGCCACGAACGCGTTCGTCGGCGTGTCGTAGATTTCGGAAGGCGTTCCGACCTGCTGCACAACTCCACGATTCATGACAACAACCCGGTCGGCAAGAGTCATCGCCTCGATTTGATCGTGGGTCACATAGATTGTGGTTACCTGGAGCTCATGACTGAGATTCTTGATTTGCGCTCTCGTTGAGACGCGGAGCTTCGCATCGAGATTCGAAAGCGGCTCATCCATGAGAAACACGTTCGGCTCCCGGACAATCGCCCGCGCCAGTGCCACGCGCTGACGCTGACCACCGGAAAGCTCTGCCGGCCTGCGATGCATGAACTCAGTCAGTTCCACCATCCTCGCGGCGTTCATAACTCGCTCGTCGTGCGTCGAGGAATCGACTTTCCGTACCTTGAGAGGGAAGCGAATGTTCTCGTAGACGTTCATGTTCGGATAGAGGCCATAGGACTGGAAAACCATGGCCACGTCCCGGTCCTTGGGGTCCAGGTCGTTGACTACACGACCGTCAATGAAGATCTCCCCTTCGGTCACGTCCTCGAGACCGGCGATCATCCGCATCGTGGTTGTCTTTCCGCATCCGGAGGGACCCAACAGCACGAGAAACTCCCGATCGGCGATCGTGAGGTTGAATTGTTCTACGCCGGTGAAATTGCCCCATCGCTTGGAAATTTTGCGGAGCTGGATCTCGGCCATAGGCTCACCTTTTCCTTGAATGAAGGCTTGCATACGCTTGCAAGGACTCTACCTTCATCCCTGATCGATTGCAAGAAAGCAAGTGACGCCCCCGAGGCAATCGCTTTTGAGAAATTCCGTTTTCCCTTTCGCCGGTGATGCAACGTGCCTGCAGGCAACAGGTCAGATGACCCTGTTTCTCTTGAAGGAGTTGAGGACCCCAAGCACAGCGAAACGCCACGCGCCGCGACCTCCGCGAAATGCTGACCATTGCGCACCCTTGCATCGTTTCCGGTGGCAAGGGATGCGTCGACATGCGGAAATGCGGGGAGAGCGGGAAATCCGAGCCGCGACGCGTTCTCCAACCTGTTTGCCGCGACCGCATCCGCACAGCCTTCAGTCGGCGCTGGTCCGGCTCGCTTCGGCAAAGCCAAGCATCTCGGCGTCTGAGCTACCAATCGAATGCTGACCATTCGCGTCATTGGCTTTTATCGCTGCGACGGCGGGAACATAATCGAGAACTGGATGTTTCTGGACTACGGCGATCTCTTTCTGCAAATGGGAGTTGATCTATTCGCAGGAAACCCAAGCTGATCTTGTTGAAGGTCCAGCATTGGATCACCTCTTAGACCGCCTGAGCGAGTTCACGGCCGCATGTCGCATGGATCAAGCTTGATCGGAAACTTGGTGCGAATGCCGGCGTCAACGGCATAAGGCACAGGATTGGGGAAATGATTGGTCAAGATGTCTTGCACCTTGGCTTCTGCGCGATCAAGCGCGACCTCCTTATCCTTTTCCTTCCATTCCTTCGGACTCAAGCGGTCGCAGACGTCTGGGTAAATGTACTCAGTCTGCATCAATTTCAGGGTCTGCTCCGAACCAAGATAGTGGTTGGGCCCTTCCAAAGTCACATTAGAAATGACGTCCACGGAAAGTGTCTCGTCGTTTACCTCGATCCCCCGCACAGTTCGCATCGCGGAACCGAGCGAATCGTTGTCCAGAATCAAGGACTCGTAACAGGCACCGAGCAATGACGCATGCATCCCCGCGGCCTCATAAATCATGTTGGCACCGGAATTTCCGATCAATGTCTGGTTGCATGCCTTCTCGAAACCGGATTGGATGTCCGGCATTTTGGAGTCCGTCATCGCGCCCGCAACGCTTACCGGCAATCCGTAGGAATTGGCAACCTGCGCCGCTCCGCACATGAGAATCGCCTGTTCGCCAGAACCGCCCGACATTGCACCTGTCCTGAGATCTGAAACAAAGGGCCATAGCCCCATCACCGCCGGGGCGCCGGGAACCATTGCGTTCACGTAAACAAGCGCTGCCAAACATTCTGCCATCTCCTGCACAATAGTTCCGGCCAACGCCGCAGGACCAGTGGCTCCGGCCTGCCCTGCGGAAAGCAGGTTCACGGGCATGCCCCCAAAGACTGCCCGTTCCAAACAGTTGCAGGCGTCCTCAGCGAATGTAAGCGGGGGAACGACAAAGCATGAGTTGGTCGAAACAAACGGTCTCGTGCGCCAAGCGTCTTCCCCGCCCGCAATGTCGTGCAGCATATCCAATGTTGCCGTTACACTCTCCGGAATCGAGAACGAGCCGCCGATGTGCTTCGTCGTGCCCTGCAAGGCCGCGTAGTGCGTGTTCACGTCGAGTTCGAACATGTCAGGCACGTCTCGCGCCACGACCGTGCGATAGTAGTAATGAATATGTTCGCAACGATCCACGACACGCGCCATGTCGTATATATCCTTTAGCACCGAGTCACGGTACTCGCCGGTTCGGCCGTTAACGATATGAACCGCTGCTCCTCCGGTACCGTAGTGCACCCGGTTACCCTCGATCACAAGGTCCTGGTCCGGGTTTCGTGCAAATAGAGTGAAATTCCGGCAAGCCTTTTCCATTGCCTCTGCGACGACTTTTCGCGAAAATCGGATCCTGCCGTCGTCGCCAAGCTTGGCGCCGGCAGATGTGCAGTATTCGACAACCGATTTGGTGGGATTGGCAAGGCCAACGGTTTCAAGCACCGCCTGGGTCGCCTCATTGATTCGATCGATGTCATTGTCGGAAAGAACGCGGTAATTTCCCCCCACCAGCCCAGGCCGGACCGGCTTCAGTTCGTCGGCGAGCTCGCTGCTTCGCTCGACAATTCGCGCGGCGCGTCCAGAACCGCGCCGCCGTCTTCCCCTACGGTCCGACTGCTGTGACAATTCGGCAGCATCTACAGACATTCCCCGACTCTCCTTTGTGTCGCAAAATCTCCCATTCTTGCCTACAATAGAAACTCCATGCTGTCCATTTAGTTAACCAACTCGTGGACAGACAGTACAGCCACGCGGCCTTCTTTCTTGCATGACGGACATTCAATCGCCTCAAAGCCGAAAGAGATCCAACCAAGAGCAACCGGGTACCGTTGCAAGGGTGTCGGCAAGCCCCGGACCACTCGAAAAGTGTCACGAGACCGGCAAGTCGGCCCGGACGCCCTTATTTCCCGAACGGACGAGTCAGTGGCGGCAATCATGAGCGCGGCCCCGCTTCAGCAAGACACAGGGCTGCGTTCGGGCAACCGGAGATTGCGCAGAATCTTCCGCGAGAACCACGACGGCGCGATGGATCGCATTTGGCTAGTTTGCCGTCATTGCCGCGACAAGACGCTCGTGAGCGAGGGAACCGGGCGCGATGGCGATCATGCGCGAGACCGGCAGATCGAAGTGATGCGCCTAGCACCGACGGGAGCGCTTCATTCAGGAAGGCGCTGATGGTCCTCTCCGGGACGGGACGCGCCCGTCGGGCAAGCCGTTGCGGCAGCGCCCGGGAAGGTTGCCGAGAGGCTGACCGACATTGTCGACCCTGCACCACACGCTACCGCCACCAAGAGTTCATCGAGCGCAACATCCCCGTCGACACCCCGATCCCTGCCATCCTGGACAGCTGCGCCAATCGCAGGCACGAACGGACACGCGCCGGCCCTTCTCTGGACCGCACAGACCCTGGCAAAATCATCGCCGCAGGAAAAAGAGAGCTCCAGCTTTGGAATCAATCCACTGGGCCCGCGAAGATCCCCGTCGGCGCAAATCCTTCAAAACCGCGAGCCAAGACCGTGCCATCTTTCGCGCACCTTGCCTTTCATGTGATGCCGAAGTGGCTCACCCTCCACCATGCCGCCGCGCTCGAATCGGTTCGCGTCTCGGCCTCCATGCCGGTGTTCGGCGGATCGTCCGGCCGCGGACGTCGCGGCGATGCCCTACTCCAAGCCAAGTTCCAGTTCCTTGCCGGACAGCAACTCCGCGAGACGCAGCTCCATCTCACGGTATCTGGTTCTGTGCGCCAGATCCAGAAGCCCGGTCAGTTCCCGGTTGGCGAGTCCACGGAACAGCGCCGACTCCTCCACCGGCCTCGGCCCGCCTTTCGCGAGCAGATCGATGATCTCGGCGGCAATGCCGTCGCTCTCGTCATCGCCCTGGACCCGCCACATCTCGTGAACGCCCAGCTCCGCGTAGCGGGACGGCTTCTTCCTGTCGGCATTCGTCCACTCGATCTCGACGACGAGGTCGGGCGGCGTTCGCTCCTCGAACGCGGCGGCGGCAGTGCGCCCACCAGACTCGAAGGCCTCGAGCCATTGGTCCGCCTTCGGACCGATATAGAAGCTCGCGTCAGCCTCCATGCCAGTGTTCGGCGGATCGTCCGGCCGTTGCCTCCAGCGACCTCCGCCCAGTGCTTTGACGCGCAGTCCGAGTCGCTCGCCAGCGCGGTCGACGACCTTGTCGGCCGCACGGGCGAAGCTCTCGTGCGCGCGGCTGGGCGACATCCAGGAGATAAGACCCTCGATCGGATCGATGAGAACCCGCTTGCCCAGCCGGTTCCAGTCCGCTTCGGAGGCCAGCCAGCCAACGGCGTGCGGTGGCGCCCGCATCTGCCAGAAAACGGAGCCCAGCGACCCCTTCTGCGGACCCGTCAGTTCGGTTGCGTCGGTCATTCAACTCCCCCGCTGTGCCGTCAAGTCAAGGTTATCACGCTTCGATCTTGGCTTGCCACCCGCGTCAGCGTCGGCGGCAACAAATCGTGAATCGGACGGCAGACTGTCTTGGCTGCCATGAAATTCCTTCCGCAGATCTGATTAGCCTACTGAATCAAGCTGGTAAATTCAACCACTTGGTTGGCGAAAGGCGTCTGCTTTAACGACCGCCCGGTATATCGGAACGCGGCGCTGCTGGAGATGATTGCAGAGATGCTCTGGCCCAGCCCTGCAATCTACATCAACCTAGTCTCGACGCTGTCCGACTGGGCACGATCAGCCAGATCCCGTGGACCATCACGCTAATGAGGGCAAGCCGAGCGCGGAGAGTCGCCCTTGTTTCGCCAGCGCAGGGCAAGGTTTCGGTCTCGCGGCGGCGTCTCCTTGTTCTCGTCGGCATCCGACAACGTTTACCGCAGACTATTCTCCCATTCCGCGGCGTCGATCATCATTCTGCCCCTCTTCTGCAACGGCAAGTGCCACTTCTTGGCAATCACATGGCCGTCTCAAACCATCCGAAGGCAACGACCCCAAGGTGCTGGTGCGGCGACGAGTGTTGTTTCCCCAAAATTCTGCGCCGGAGCGAAACAGGCGATTGTATCGCAAGCACCGCAATCGGCAGGCGGCGGTCTGACGTCCGCCGCAGCATCAACCGGTTGAGCCGCTTGCGATACCAATGCAACGGGTGTCCCCGAGCGGCACGCCCTAGGTAATAGCGCACCGAACAGAGAACCTGCGCCAGCTGCTGACAGTCTATAAGGACGTTCACCTTGCGAAGGCCGTTATCCGGTTCCACGCGCCTTGCAATCATCGACATGATAAAATCCATCCCGCTTGCCCTCGATTGAACGTCGGAATAACTCTTGGAACTCCTCAGTGTGCTTGTCCATGGCTTCAATGCCACGCTCAAAGCCAGCGCATTCCAGTCCGCTTTCTCGATTGGGGACTTGAAGGCCAAGCCAGGATCGATCATCACAAGCATCAGACGGCAGCTTATCCGGTCTCGTATCGTTGCCGCATTTCCTGGGATCTGCGAAGGACGGGTGTATCGCTGACACATCGTCCACAAGAGCGCCCGGATAATGCCGCATTGCTTCTCGCTAATCTCACCTTCGCTGGCAGCAATGAAGCATGTTTTCCAATCCCGCCATGCTTGGCAGTCTGATTGGAAAGCAATCAGAAGACAGCACGTCTCTGCATTCAAGGCAAACTGCGGCCTTTCGCCCTAGCCCATCGCTAAGGTCTTCATTTCGCTGCCCAGTTGTCCGGCAAAATGGCACGCTGCCCGGTGACCGTTCCCCAGAGTCCTTAGCGGAGGGACCTCTTGGGCGCAGATAGGTTCTGCAACCGGGCAACGCGTGTGAAATCTGCACCCAGTTGGCGGATTGATCGGTGAAGGCACGTCCCCTTTCAGGACTAGGCGCAGGCGTGACCGGCTGACGGCGGGATCCGGAATCGGATGCGCAGCTAGCAACGCCATGGTGTAGGGATGCTCCGGGGAGCTGAAAACCTCCTCCGTCGAACCTTCCTCCGCCACTTGGCCGAGATAGATAATCATTACACGATCCGCGAGCGACCGAACAACCGCGAGATCGTGAGAAATGAACAGATAGGATATCCGCGACGACTCCTGCAGTTGCCGCACCAAGGTCAGAATCTGACCTTGTATCGAGATATCCAGTGCCGACACCGGCTCATCGGCCACGATGATTGACGGATGCATCGAGATGGCCCTAGCGATGGAAAGCCGCTGGCGCTCGCCTCCGCTAAGTTCATGTCTCCGCCTGTTCAGGTATGTCTCGCCGGGGGCTAGCCCTACTTCGTCGAACAGCCTGAGGACTTCGTTCACAAGCTCGGCTTTCGGCACGATCTTGTTGAGCGCAAGTGGTTGAGCGATCATCTGGAACGCGGACTTGCGCGGATTCATTGAATCAAACGGATCTTGAAAGATCATCTGCACCTGGCGGCGGAATGCAGTGTATTCGTCTCCTTCCAAGCTGCGGATTTCTTTGCCTCTGAACATGATTCTTCCGGAGGTGGCGTCGATTAGGCCGACGACCGCCCTGCCTAATGTAGTCTTTCCGCATCCGCTCTCCCCGACAACGGCCAGAACTTCACCCTGTCGCAAAGACAGGCTCAATCCGTCTACCGCCCTTACGACACGACGGTCACGCGTCACCCAGCCGTCATGGACAACGAAATGGACCTTGAGATCATCCACCTCCAGCAGCGGTTCAGTCATCGTTCCCTAGCTGTGAAGCAAACATCGAACTTGGTTGCCGCTCTCCAGAGTAACCGCCCTGGGAGCAATATCGGTGCAGTCGGGCATTGCTTTTGGACATCGCGGGTGAAAACGGCATCCCGAGGGCACGTTTACGCGACTGGGAGGCCTTCCAGAGATGGTCTTGAATTCATCCACCTGCCGGTCGAACATCAAGGCGCAATTCAGGAGGGCTTCCGAATAAGGATGTCGCGGCGATTTGAAGAGCTCAAATATACCCGCCTCCTCCACGATCTGCCCAGCATACATTACATAGACCCGATCACAGTATTCGGCCACGAGACCGAGGTTATGGGTTATCAGCAGCAACGCTGTGTTCAAATCCTTGCATAGCTTGCAAAGCAATTGCATGATCTGCGCCTGTATGGTCACGTCCAGCGCTGTGGTCGGCTCATCGGCAATCAGCAAGCTGGGCCGACAGGCAATGGCGATCGCGATTAAAATGCGTTGCTTCATCCCGCCGCTCAGCTGATGCGGGTAATAGTCGACCACCGCCTCCGGATTCGGCAACTGCACCAGCTGAAGCGTCTCGATTGCCTTGTCGCGGGCCTTCGCCGCACGACTGCCCTGGTGAATGCGGACCGCTTCGGCGATCTGCTCACCAACGCGAATCAATGGATTCAGGAATGTCGTGGGCTCCTGAAACACCATGCTCATCTCACCGCCGCGAAGGCGTGTCATTTCTGCCTTGCTCAGGGAAAGAATATCGCGACCATCAAGCAGCACCTTTCCGCCGACTATGTGTCCTGGTCTGGAAATCAGCCGCATCATCGAGAAGGCGGCCGTGCTCTTGCCAGAGCCCGACTCGCCAACCAAAGCAACCGCCTCGCCGCGTTTGATTGTCAGGGAGACGTTATCGACAGCGCGCACTGATCCACTAGCGGTGAAATAGTGCGTGCTCAGATCCTCTACGCGGATTAGCTCATTCACGTCGATCCAATCCCGGAATTCTCCCGGCAAGCCGGGCGGGCGAAATTACTCGCTGCAACCCTGCCCTGTGTTTTTTGACAAGACATGGACCACCGTCGTCTGGCCGCCCCGGACCTTAGGGTCAGGTCGAATCCAGCCTACTGATAGTCCAGTCCGCCTGTCTTCGAATTGATGTTGATTCCCATCCCCCGGCGCAGCGCCTCAAGCGAAAACACCCACTCGTGCATCAGGTTGGCGATATTGACTTCCGGCCCGAACTGCTTGACCAGCCAGATCTCCGTATCGCGGATTTGGTGCGTCAGGCCTCCCCATACCGGAATGGCCCACAGCTCGAAAATCATGTCCTTCATCTCGACTTCCTTAAGAAGCGCATCGAAGAGATCATGACGAATCTCCCCGCCGGGTTCACGGATCTCGGCCGTGTCCACGGTCACTTTCCATGCCCCCATGTCCAGTGATGCCTTCACGTCATCGACGATGTCCTGGATCGAGTGCTGCGTGCCGCCACCCGATTCCGGGATTACTGCAAGGCCCGAGTCAATGACACTCTGTATGTGCCTGTTCTTCTCTTCCCTGGTCCAGTCGCTGCGACTGTCCGAGACCTCGACATAATCGAAGCCAGCCTCATGACAGTGCTCCAGATATTCACCGACCTTGTTCAAGCTGGCGGCATACTCGAAGTATATGCCCCCTGGCTGCACCTTGACATTCGCCTTGTGATAGATGTCGATCTTCTTTTTTAGCCGGTCCAGAGAGTAGAGGCCCGCGAATCCCAAGACTATCTTGGCGACATCGACGTACTCGCCTGTATGATCCAGGTAATCTGCCAACTGGTTGAACGGTATCCCCCAGTCGCAGATCTCACTGATGCCGCGATCGCGCGGTTTTGGCAACCGCTCGCTAGTGAATGGCAGATTGCTGAAAGCACGCATTTCTTCAGAGTTTCCCATTGTTCCCCTCGATATTAGTTATCTGACTAGTGAATTGTCTTGGCGGAGCGCAGACGTCGGGTCACTGGCGCCACGCCCCGCTCGCCAACCTCCCTGGCGGCTTTGGCCAAGCCATCGAGCTGTTCAGGGCTCAAGGCGTCTTTGCCCGCTTCATCGAGCTTGGCCTGTTGCTCTTCTAGCGTGAAGGGTCGGGCGAGAGATCCCCTTAACGCGGTAACTTCCTTCTCGCGAACAGTGCCGTCGTCGAGTCGCATGCTCACTTTGTGAGGCCACCACCAAGTTTCGCCTTGGACTGGCTCGGTTCGCGGCGTCACGCTGACGTGCCGCGTCTTCTCGAGAACCGTCCTGTCGCTTGTGACCTGAGCTGGATTGAAATCCGCCAATGCGATTTGACCGCGAGTCAAGGCCACGGACAGCGTGTAGGGAATGCTGAACTGCGCCGCTACGCGGGGGTCGTCCCCCGGCGCAAATGGCGCACCGCACAAATCATGGACTATTTGCGAGGAAGTGACCTCCACGGACTTGACCCGTTGCGGCAGTTCGGGATCCTCAGCGATCATGTCAAAGGTCAAATCGAGTCCCGGATGGGTCGATCTGCAACTTGGATAAGGCTTGATGCTTGTCTCGATCACGCTGTAGCGCGTGCCTATTCCGGCCAACCCTTCGTCCAAGTCAGCCTCTCCGTTCGCAAACAGGACGTTCAGACCATACTTGCCAGTGAGAAAATTTGACGATCCCTTAATGCCGGCTTGGGCAGCGAACGCACTTTGAGCGGCTTGCCCGGCGGCGAGTCCGCAGAGAACGTTCTTGCCATTGACCCTGTCCGCAAGTGGTTGCCGGCTTAGGCCGGCCTGCTCGGCGGCTATCCCCATTGCCGACATTATTCCGTCCTCGCCAAGCCCAAGAAGCCGCGCCGCGCCGGCAGCGGCACCGATATGCCCTGGAACGCCTGTTGCCATCACGCCGCCGTGATAGTGGGGATTGAGGGTTGAGCCAATCTGGCAGGCTATGTCAAAGGATGCAACTGTCGCCGCGACAAATTCGTTGCCGGCATGCTCACCTTCATCCAGGCCAACCGCCTCCGCCACCGCGAGCAGTGTCGGAAAGATCACCGCGCTGGCATGGACTGCGGAGTCATCATGAGTGTCGTCCCATTCCCACCAGTGCGCGAGAACCCCACCGAGGAACGCAGCAGCGGGGGCAGGCAACATCCTGTCGCTTCCGGCTACCGAGCTTTCTTCTGAACCTCCCCACTCTATATACTTGGCTAGCAGATTGCGGCATTCCGGGCTCCTCAAACCTGCAAGAATCACGCCGGCAGTATCAATGAGCAAGGTCGACACGGCATCGCGGGCAGATGCAGGAATGTCATCCTTTTGCAGACTCGCAGCATGTCGGGTCAATCGATCTTCATGTGTCATTGTCTTCCTTCCTGCTCCCAACTGGCAAATTTGCGCCTACGCGCCATTCTAACGCCCTTCAGCCACCTGCGGATTGATGACGTCGTTCAATCCGTCGCCAACCAGATTCGTGCTCAGCACCGCAAGGAAGATGAGCAATCCAGGAAACATCGCAGCCCACCACGCGAATTGGATGAAGGGTCTGGACTGATAAAGCATGACGCCGAGACTCACTCTGCTTGGATCGCCCAATCCAAGGAAGCTGAGACCAGCCTCGGTCAGCATTGCACGCCCGACGAGCAGCGTTCCGCTCACGATCACAGGGCCCATCGCGTTGGGCAGGATTTCGCGGAAGATCACAATCCAGTGACTTGCGCCGCTCAGGCGCGCGGCATCCACATATTGGCGAGATTTGAGCGTGAGAAACTCCGATCGGGTGAGCCGGGCAATCGCGGGCCAGCTCAGAATGGCGATCGCCACGATTATGTTGAACACGCTGGCACTGAATACGGCGACGAGCACAACCGCAAGGAAGAACTGTGGCACTACCTGGAAGACTTCCGTGCCCCGCATCAAGGCGTGATCCAAAATGCCGCCGAAGTACCCTGCCATGCTTCCGATGACGATCCCGACCAGCGTTGAGGCCGCCGCGGCAACCACGCCAACCAGCAACGACACGCGCACTCCGGAAACAGCTCTGCTGAAAACGTCTCGGCCAAGTTCGTCGGTGCCAAGCCAGTTGGTCGCTCCAGGCGGATTGGCTCGCGACCCGATGCCAATGGCTTCCGGGTCATAAGGCGCAACCAACGGCCCGAGCAGCGCCACAAGCGTCAGCAACACCAGAATCACCAGACCGAATACAGACAGCCAGTTGCGAAAATAGAGTTGCCAGTGACTATCCATCAGGTACAGCCTTGATATTTCTCGTCCGTGACCTCGGTTCCGCCGACTTCGCCGACAGCCAAGTCGCCAAGGGCGCACGAACTGGATTCCGGGGCACCGGTCTAATCGAAACTGACTCTCGGGTCGATGACCCGGTAAACGACGTCTGTAAGCAGGTTCACGATGATCACGAACGATGAAATGACAACGAACAGTCCCATCAGCAACGGGAAGTCGCGAGCTGACACGGCATCGAACATGAGTCGTCCCAGTCCCGGCCACGCAAACACTGTCTCCGTCAGAACCGAGCCTGCAAGCAACCATTCAAGATTCAGACCGAGAATCGTCACGATCGGCAGAAGCGTGTTTGGCACGGCATGTCTAAAGACAACGCGACTCTCGTGAACGCCTTTGGCCCGCGCGGTAGTGATGAAATCCTCCTTCATGATCTGTTGCATCTTGACGCGGGTGACGCGGAATATAAGCGCCAGCTGAAACGCACTGTAGGTGATGACGGGAAGCACCAAGTGGTGCGCGACATCCTTTACCAGTCCCCAGCCCTCCTGCGGCTCCCGAATGTTGAACATCCCCTGAGTCGGGAACCATCCGAGCTTCAACGAGAAGACCGTCAGCATTATCAGGCCTAAAAAGAACACCGGCATTGAGTATCCAAGGATCGAGAGAATGACCGCGATGCGGTCCGCCAGCGAATCCTTGCGTGTGCCGGCGTAAAGCCCGAGAAGGATTCCAGCGCCGCTGCTGACCACGAAGGCCGTGCCCATCAACAACAGGCTGGCCGGAAGTCGGCTGAGGATAAGGTCGAACACGTCCTCCCGATATCGCAACGAATAGCCCAGATTGAGCTGCAGCAGATTACCGATGTAGCTGAAAAATTGAACATGAATGGGCTTGTCCAAGCCGAACTCGGCGCGTGTCCGCTCGATCAGCTCCTCGCTGGCTGACCCCTCCCCGATGAGAAGGTGAATCGGGTCACCGGGTGCCGAGTGTATTAGCACGAAATTGACAGTGGCGACTACGAATACAAGTGGGACGGCTTGGAGAAGCCGTCCCAGAACGTAGCGGTGCAAGTGCATGGCAGAGAGAACCGAAGGCGAGTTTACTTAACGACGTGCGCCCGGTCCAGAATACCGTTGTAGCCGATCGGTCCATAGACGACGTCGGTGAAGCCAGACCTTACCAGCTGCATGTTGGGCATGCCGAACAGCGGATTGGCGGGCAACTCGTCCATGAGAATCCTCTGGATTTCCCTCCAGACGGCTGCACGTTCCGCAACGTCCGTAATCGACACTTCTTCATCCGTCAGGCGATCGTAATCTTCGTTGATCCAACCCGCCGCGTTGGCGAACGCGTTTCCGATGGTCGAGGACTTGTACCGGTGCACGACGGACAACGTCGGGTCGGGCGAGGTCGTGAAAAGCTGGTGTGCCATATCGAATTCGCGCTTCGTGAAAACCCGTTCGATGAAGGAAGGACGATCAAACGACTGTATCTCCACGTTGATTCCCACTTCACGCAACTGGCTCCTGATCACTTCTGCGGCTCTGCCTTCAAAAGCACGCCCAAACGCCCAATACAAACGCAGGGTGAAACGCGTTCCGTCGTCCCCTCGAGCGAATCCGGCTTCATCGAGCATCGCGTTGGCCCTGTCCACATCGTACGCATAGTCGAATTCGGGGAAGTGCACCCACTTGACGCCGCTGTGAATGTGCGCGTGCGCTGCTTTGCTGGCCCCGAACATTGCCGCCTCCGCGATCTCGTCCTTGTTCAACGCGTGAGCTATAGCCTGCCGAACCGTCTTGTGCTGCAGATACTCGTTGTCGTGGTTCATCAGCAGATTCTCGTTGGTGCCCGTCGCTTCGTTTCCGTGGTCAACGATCTGGAATCTGGGATCCTCCCGGAACTGATTGACGCGCTCGTACGGAAGTATGTACGAATGAATCATATCGATATCGCCATTCTCAAGAGCAGCTAGCCTGCCTGCCTCATCGGGCAGAAACTGGATCACGACGCGATCGAGGTAGGGCAACCCGGGCTTGAAATAGCTTTCGTTCCGGACCAGCTCGATGTGGCTGCCACGCACCCACTTGCTGAAAACGAAAGGCCCAGTGCCAGCCACCGGCTCGTAAAGCTGTTGATTTTCCTTGTCCACTCCTGATTCCCAGACATGCTTGGGGCGGATCAGGGTTCCGGAATTGTAGTCCGCAATGATCGTAAGCAGCGGGGCAAACGGCTCATTCAAGTTGATCCTGAACGTATGATCGCCATCGGTCTCGAAGGACGCAACCTTCGGGCACCACGTCTTGGCACGATTGTGAAATTCGCACGTCATTTCGCGGAAGGTGAACTCCACATCATGCGCCGTGAACGGTGTGCCGTCATGCCATGTGACGTCCTTTCGCAGGTGAAAGGTGTAGGTCAGTCCGTCCGGCGCGACTTCCCAGCTCTCCGCGAGTTCAGGATGCACCTGGAATTCGTAGTCGAGCCTGATCAACGGGTTGTACAAATTGGTCATCGCGGTCAGCGCCCCGAAGTCCTTGCCGAACAGATAGTCCAGCGAGGCGGGCTCATTCTCGATTGCCTTGATGAACGTTCCGCCCCGCTCCTGAGCAGACGCGGAAGAAAAGGACAGACCGATACCGGAAACTGCAACCAGAGCTGCAATCGACAATGCGACCGCGCGAGCGGGGAGACTCCCGCCGCTCGTGGCTGATTCACTACTGGGTTTTTCGTTGTTCATGATTCACTACCTCCTTTCAAGAACACGCATCCAATTCCCACCGAGAATCTTCGAGATGCTTTCGTCGTCGTATCCGCGGCTAACCAGCCCGCGGGTCAGGTTCGGAAGCTTGGACAAGTCTTCCAGCCCCTTTGCATAGGGTACCGTATCGCGTTCTTCGATCGTCCCCAGCATGTCCGGACGCTTTACGCGCCAATAGGCCCATCCAGCTCCGACGGTAGGGGGGGCCTTCTGCATCGATGTCGTGGTGGCCGTTCCATGACCCGGCAGCATTTCTCCAAGCTTGACGCGCTTGATCGAGTCTGTGTAGTCGCCACCAAAGCCAACGTGATCGATGCCTACCAAGTCGACAACGTAGTCGATGTGATCAAGCACCCCATTGATCGTGGCAGCATAGAGATCGTTGCTCACCATCCGAGGCAGGCCCGTGATCCCCATGACACCTCCTGTATCGGCCATGGCCTTGATCTGCTCGTCAGTCTTGTTTCGGGAGGAATCGCTGATGGCACGAACATTGGCATGAGTGAACAGGCAGGTCCCGGACGACACCTTGATTGCATCCATCGTCGTTGCATCGCCGCAATGGGCGAGATCCACCAAGATTCCCAGCCGGTTCATTTCGCGGACAACGTCCACTCCGAAATAGCTCAAGCCCCGAATCTCGCGGGTTCTTTCGCCACATCCGTCCCCGAGCATGTTGCTCTCGGAATACGTCAGGCCCATCACGCGATAGCCCAGCCGATCCATCAGGGTAAGGTACGCGTAGTCGCCGTCCAGGCAGGCGGCATCCTGAGTCGCGAAGAGAATGCCAAGCTTGCCGTCTTTCTTGGCTTGGCGAATCTCCTCGGTTGTCCTTACCTGGACTGCCACATCGCTGTGAGCCTCGATGAAGCGCAACACATTCGCGACTGCCCGAACGGTCTCGGAGATGCCGGCATTGCCCCCAATGGTTGCCCAAATGACATCCACACCTCCGTTCCGCGCCTGATTGAACCAGCGTTCCTTGGCAGCTACGTGAAACAGCGCGGTTGCGTCCACGATCAGGCATTCTTCGTGCAGTCTTCTTGCTCTGGCTTCCTGCTCCTCCGACAGGTTAAACATCAATATCTCCGTTGTTCTTTGCGCGGTTGAATTTGAACTTCAAGACACACCCATGCGATAGCACAATTCGCTAAGTTGATCCTTCCCCGATCTTAAATGCTGACTTCGGCTTGCAGTTTTGCGCAGAGCGGCAAAACGAGATTCCCGATGATGAAAAAACGTCCCCTTGTGTCCGGTCCCTATTTTTTCGCCCTTTCCAGGCGCGGCCCGGAACTGCTGGAACGTTTCAACGGCAAGCGTCAACTTGTTTCTGAGCAACTGGCCTTGCCCCCACCAACGGAGCGGCCGGGGCCAGCGTGATCTAGCTCTATGTTCATACTGCACAGCTACTTGATCCAATCTTCTGTCCCCCCAATCGCCTGATCGAGCGGATACAAAAAAATCCTGCGAATCCTAGAATACTTTATCGTAAAAGGCAAGCCGGAAATTCTACGGAAAGATACTCAAGCGTTTGATTCCTAGCAGAAGTTCAACTCGGCAAACATGCCCTAGCGCGTTGATTTCAATCATGCGGTCGTTTGCAGCAGTCTGTTTTCCACACCAATGCAGAACTTAAATTCGAAGGAGCGTTTTTGGTGCGGAGCTGCGGTTTCGCCATGAGACACTTTCGCTGCCGGCGCAGAATGAATGCATGAGGACAAACGGCAAGAGAAAAAAATGGGCGCGCGCTCCCGGCACCTAGTGCACCGAACGGGAAAAGCGCGAGGTAACCTCTGAATACAACCTGATTTTGGGCGTGGCATTGTGCATCCGGTGCGTGCCTGCTGTCTTGCGCCACGCCTTTTTTCGGGGGATCACGACATGCAACGCTTTCAGCCGCCGAGCTTTGCAAACCTTGAATGCGACCGCAAGAAGCGCCGCGAGATTTTTCCAGAGCAGATAGACGGCCCGATCCCCTAGGCACGTCTGGAAGCCCGCATTGCACCGGACGCGGGCGGCGGCTCTGGCGGAGATGGCGAAGGCCAAGGTGCGGGTGGAGCATCCGTTCCGGATCGCGAGCGGGTGTTCGGTTGCGACATGGTTCGCTATCGGGGTCTGGAGAGGAACGTGCAGCGGCTTGCGCTGCTTCCGGGCTTCTCGAACCTGATGATTGCCCAGCCGCCCCTGTCATGACAGGGGCGAAGCATGTCTGGAATCTGCCGGACCGGCCCTGCGGGAGTTGAACCGGCGGCGATATCACCCCGAATAACGCGCATTTGAGGCTTCCGGACCGCAGGACCCCGGCTGGCGCAGCCAAGAAAAGCAACTCCCGCAGCCAAACCCCAAAAAAAAACCTCCAAATCAGAGGTTTCCTAGATGATTCGGTTCTGGAAGCAAATCCTTGCTCCGAGCGGCTTGTGCTTGTCGCTAAAGTAGTGCGTGGCCTCGGAGTATAGCAACCCGCCTGTGTTCAAGACAGGCAAGCGCATCAAGGGCGTGCGCAAGATTTTCGGAAACCCAATCAGGCTTCGGAAACGCTTCCAAACATGCTGTCTTCGCTGGTATATCAGTTCCCTGTCAACTGCTTATGCACTTGGTTCCGGTTTGATCAAGATGCGGCAGGGGTGAGGTTTGGCGCGCAGAGCCTGCAGGAACAGGCGCTGGAAGGCGACGAGGCTGGCGGGGCTTTCGGTCATGGGACGGTTCCACGTCAAGAATGTCATGCGAACATTCCATCATCCGACATCCCGGACACAATGCCTTGTGTCACCGGAACCAAGTGCATAAGCAATCCCTGTCATTATGCAGACAATCTCGGAAAAGATGTCTCGCGCGATCCCGGCACCGCGGTAAATTTCCTGAATTGCAGCCCGGTGGCTGAACCGTGGCAGACACAGCGGGCGACTTGGAGGCCCGGTGTTCAGTCGGAAAATTCTTCGCCATGAGACTCAGCTTCCATCGTTGTCAAGCGACAACAGTTTACCGCGGAAGCAATGCAACTCGTCGGATTCAGTTCACTAGCTGAACCCACTTGCCATCGTTGGATGAGCTTTCGATACAGGCATAGATGAACTGCATCCCTTCAAGTCCATCGTCGATGCCAGGATAGGACACCCGTGAATCAAGCGGCGTTCCGGCTTCCTTTGCGCGAATGGCTACGGCAACTTCAGAATATATGTTTGCAAAGGCCTCTTGGTATCCCTCGGGATGTCCCGCGGCCACTCGGCAGACCCGATTTGACACAGGCCAGGCGCCGGCTCCAGCGCGAGTGAGCAACCGTCTTGGCTCACCAATCGGCGAAAGCCAAAGATAGTTCGGGTCGGCTTGAATCCACTCCAGCGCAGCCGTTTCCCCGTAGACCCTGATCCGGAGCCCGTTTTCATGCCCTATGGCCACCTGCGAGGCCCACAGCCCTCCCCGAGCGCCGTTTGCGAAACGCAACCGAACGGATACATTGTCGTCTACACGCCGCTTGGGAACGAACGAAGTAAGCTCGGCGGAGATATCCTTCACCGCGAGTTCGGAAACAAAACGCATCAAGTGATAGGCGTGGGTGCCAATGTCCGCGACGCAGCCACCAGGTCCGGACCGCGTCGGATCGGTACGCCATGACGCTTTCTTGTCTCCGGTTTCCTCCAGTGGTTCAGCCAGCCAGCCCTGTGGATATTCAACTTGAACCAGTCTGATCGCCCCCATCTCGCCGCAACGCACCATTTCCCTCGCCTGACGGATCATGGGATATCCGGAATAGTTGTGGGTGAGCGCGAACACCCGATCCGAATTCTTCGCAAGTGCATGCAATTCCTTCGCTTCGTCCAAGGTGGCCGTCAGAGGCTTGTCGCAGATCACATGCATTCCCGCTTTCAAGAACGTCTTGGCCGGAGCTGCATGAAGATGGTTCGGGGTGACTATCACGACCGCATCAATTCCATCGGAGCGTTTTGATTCGACCTCCGCCATCTCCTCAAACGTGCTGTAACTGCGACTTGGCTCGATTCCCAGTTCTTCCGCCGACGCATCAGCCCTGCTCGGGTTGGACGACAGCGCTCCCGCGACGAGCACGAAATGGCCATCAAGGCTCGCGGCCGTCCGATGTACGTGGCCGATAAAGCCACCCCGACCGCCGCCGACCATTCCGTATCTGATAGGTTTCATGTAGTTTCTCATTGTTTAACTCCGCAAATTGGGCCCCGTTTGGAAAACCACCTTAGCCACTGAGCCCATCTATCTTAATCGGCGTTGCGGACAAGAGCAGGTACCATTTCGACTTTGCCCTTTTTCCGAGCAACAGACGCCTAACACAAAAGGATTTGGGCAAACACATTGGGCCGCAGGTAGCCGGGATCCATCGAGGCACCACAATTCGTTGCCAAGCAGCCGTCTTTTGCACTGCGCAGACTGGCTGATGGAAGTCTTCATGCTGCTCCCTTCCACATTTGCGAGAGACTGCTTGCAGGATGGCTTGGCGAATGTCCAGTCAGACGCAAGGCCGTCGGTCGCTTGATGCCTTGCGAGTCGTTTCGCGACGATTTCAAGGGAGTTGTTGCAAACAAACCCGAGTTATGGATAAGCTCTGTTTTCTTTTGGAATGCACCGAATGGCGTCTGGCACGACGATTTTGCCGATTTTGACCTTTGGCTGCGCCAGAATATAGGCAGCCAGACATGACAGGATATGAACGAAGGCATTTGTTGGGGACCGGTGTCGTGTGCGTTCCAATCCCATGCTTGATTTCAGTTTATCGAACAGCGTTTCAATGATGAACCGCTTCCGCAACATGATTTTGTCCAGAATGGGCAGAAGAAAGTTTTTCATGTTGCGGCGAATGCCAGTGATCAGGTGCAGGCCCTGCTGCCACAAACGCTGGAAAAGCGGCTTCGAAATGCAGCCTTTATCGCCGAACACCTTGCCTTTCAACTCGGCAATCATGGTTTCAAGCGGCTTGCGGTCGTCGGTGTTTCCAGGCGTGATCTTGACGGCCATGACCTGACCCTTGTCGTTGATGACCAGATGCAGCTTGAACCCGAAAAACCACCCCCTGGCGCTGCGGCCCCGCTTGGCCAGTCCCTTGAAGACCTTGTTCCGGTTGATCCGTGCGTTGTGGCAGACAGCGAGCTTGGTGCTGTCCACAAAACAGATTCCGGTTTCCTCACCGCGAAAGCATTGCATCAAGATGCAAAACGGAACCGGCAAGCGCGGCATCAGAGCGACAAACCGTCCGCAGCTCGGCAGGTCTCCAAAGCAGTCGCGACATTTCCGCTCCACGCCATGGAACCGGAAAGCCTTGAAATTCTTGAAGGGCGAGAGATGAAACAGCACCATGATGAAGAGCCTTTCACTGAGCGAGAGCTTGCCCGAGCGCGAGCGCTGGCGGCCTGTGCCGATCAGCCGATGCCGCTCCCATTTTTCAAAGGTCTTTGCAAAGTCGTCGAGACAGCAGAACAGTGCGATGACAGAGGTGCTCATTGAGGGGATCCCATCCGTTGATTTTGGTTGCGGATACAGAATCAGGCCACGCCCGATTTGGGAACCCCCTCACCCCTCTTGTCCAGAATTGGGGTAAACAAGGGCAGCGGGAGAAGCGAAAGGGCAGGGCACCCGCCGACTGACCACATCTTGATGCCAAGATCTTGGCGCTGCCAGACATGTACAAAGACTGTTGCGAAATGCGTATCCCGGCCTAAGACAATGTAGAATGGACAAGCTTTGCGGCCTTCGGTCCGGGGCGGTTGGCGATCGCATGAATCGCTCGTTCGATGAACGCGCTCGCGTCGCGGGGGTCCCTCCAGCCCCTGCCCTTGCCGTCGTCGTCGGGCAGCTCCGGGGTCTTCGGGCAGCGCGTGCCGAAGGCCTGAACGACGAATATGAGGCTGTCGAGCGGCGCATCGGCGTAGCGGTTCATGCGCCCTATCGCCTCCCGGACATGGTCGGGAAAGTCAGGATCGTCCGCCGCCTCCACAAGCGCTTGCCGGCTTCCGCGCGGGTCCACGAGACACGCCGCCGAGAGCCACAACAGCTTCGTGCGCTCGTTCGGGTGCACCTTCCCGCGAGAGTCGACGATGAGGGCGCGCAACGCCTCGCGCAGTGCACTCTCGATCGCGCAGGCGATCAGCTCCGCCTGGGTCTCCCCATTCAGTGTGCGCCGGCGGCCCAAACTGCCAGGTGATTACCGTCTCACCACAGCTGGCGCTGCTTCTCGTCGGGTGGCGACACGGCTGCGCTCGCTGCCAGGGTCTCGCCGTACGTTCTCGAAGCGCAGCCTCGCAAATCTGCACCTGATTACCACTCAAGCCAAGCGTAACTTGAGCAGCCGTTCCGGCATCGGCGGCGTCCTCAGCGCCACGTAGAGCAGTCTGGGGATGATGTCATGCAGGTCGAAGCGACGATTGAACCGGTACTCGAACTCCGCCAGATAGCGCTGCGCATACTTGGGGCGAACCGCATGGCAGGTGCCGCGCAAAGCGTTCTTGATGTTGCCGAGAATCTTGTTCACCCATCGAAATTCGGGGCGCTCGACCGCGGCCACGAAAGGGGTCTTGCCCGGCGCACCGCGCCCGCGCTTGCCGCCGCTGCGCTCGCCCCCGAGGCAGGCGTCGTCGAGCTGGATGAACCCGCCGAGCACATGCTCGCGGTCGCGCTCCATCATCTCCTGCAACGCCGCATGGCGCATGCGCCATGCGGCGTTGCAGGAGATGCCGAGTTGGCGGTGCAGCGTCATCGCCGATGCACCTTTCTTGTTCTGGGTCATGAAGTAGATGCCCTGGAACCACACCGTCAGGGGCAACTTGGTGGCCTCGAAGATGGTGCCGGCGGTAATGGAGGTCTGGCGGTTGCAGCGATAGCACTGCTGGAGCTTGTGTGTGGTCAGCTGGCAGCCTCGGTCGTGGCCGCAGTTCGGGCACACGAACCCGTTGGGCCAGCGCCATCGGTACAGGGCGTCGAAGCATTGCTCCTCGGTTCCATAGAGCGGGAGGAACTCGTTGAGGTTGATTCCTTTCTGGAACTGAACCGGGTTGCGGGCCATGGAATTCTCCTTCTCTATCAATAAATTACATGGCTGTATTCTATACCAAATGCCACTTGGCTTCGAGGGCAATCAAGAATCTGCATGTCACCTTCCCCGATCTTCCGCCCTGCCCCTCCACCTAGGCCAGCCGACGGGACGCACGCAGCGATATGCGACGCACCCGAGGGATGGTCTTGCTCATCCGGCTGCGGTCAAGATCCGAAATCTGTTGACCCACCTCCAATATGTCTTGTATAATGAACAATATATGCCTCTATTGCGTTCTGGATAAGACAGACGATGAAAACGCTAGCGACACATGCGCTTCCCAGAGCAGCCAAACAGGCCCTCGCCAAGCTCGGCGCGGACATCGCGGTCGCCCGCAAGAAGCGTCGCATCTCGACAGTTTCGATGGCTGAGCGCGCATTCATCAGCCGCGGCACCCTCTACAAAGTCGAACGAGGCGACCCGTCGGTCTCGATCGGCATCTACGCAACCGTATTGGCCATCCTGGGGCTCGCCGACCGCCTTGCCCAAGCGGTCGACCGGCGAGACGATTCCCTCGGACTGGACATCGACGAGGATCGACTGCCTAGGAAGGTGCAGCCGCGCCGCCGCGCCCGGCCACAGTCATGACCGACACCATCGAGGTCTTTGTCGACCATAATGGTCCGACACGCCTCGTCGGCCGATGCCACTATATTGCCAGGCGACACGGCCAAAGCTTGGTGTTCGAGTACGCCGACGCGTGGCACGACCGCGCCGGTGCTTTCGCCCTGGATCCGGCGAACCTGCCGCTGGAACGCCGGCAGATATACACCTCCTCCAACAAGTCCGCATTGCCAGGTGCGCTGCGTGACACCGCACCCGACCGCTGGGGCCAACAGCTGATACGGCGCGCTTTTCGCAAAGCCGGCGAGCAACGCGCCCTGTCCGAGATCGACTATCTCCTCGCCATCAACGACCGGACGAGAATAGGCGCGCTCCGGTACCGCCGGGAAGGCGAGGAGACCTTCGATCACAACATCGACCGCTACCGCGTTCCTCCCCTGATCCGGCTGCCGGCGCTCCTCAACGCCGCCGATGCGGTACTGTCCAACACCGAAACCGCCGAGGACTTGATACTTCTGCTGAACGAAGGCTCGCCCCTCGGTGGCGCCCGCCCCAAATCCGCCGTCATCGACAATGACGGTCGCCTGGCGATCGCCAAATTTCCGAAGAACGACGACGATCGCAGCATTCCGCATGGCGAAGTGCTGGCGATGACACTCGCCGCCAGCGCAGGCATCGATGTTGCTCAGGCAACACTGCTGGACGTGGCCGGTCGGCCGGTGTCCCTGATCACGCGGTTCGACCGCGATGAAGACCGAAGAATCCCGTTCATTTCCGCCATGACACTGCTCGGGCTCAGCGACGGCGACGAAGCGACCTACACGGATATCGCAGAAGTCATCAGAATGTATTCGAGCGCGCCCACCGAAGACCTGCATAAGCTGTGGAGGCGGATCGTCTTCAATGTGATGGTCGGCAATCTCGACGATCACCTCCGCAACCATGGCTTCCTGTACGATCACGATAACAAATGGCGTCTTTCGCCGGCCTATGACCTGAACCCGGTGCCGCTGACCGAAAAGGCGCGGGAACTGACCACCTGGATATCGGAAGAAGGACCGGACGCCGATCTGGATCTTGCCCGCAGCGCTGCACCATACTTCGCGCTGAACGCCAGCCGGGCCACTGCCATCATCGATGAGGTCGCGACTGCACTGGGTGGCTGGAAGGACATCGCGCGAAGTCTCCGGATGCGCGCATCGGACCTCGCTGTCTATGCGACCGCGATTCGGGATACGGCATAGGAAAAACAACACGCCGGTCGACCCAGCGCTCCGTGCAACATCCCTGGATCTTGCAGCCGACCGACAAGGACACTCACCATTCGTACTGTTGCTTGATTATCCCTATACTGCCTCTCTTGATACTGCCTCTCTTGGGCTTCGATCCTCCGCCTGTCATGCTCTCCTCATAGTGGGCGCGTCCCAGCCCGCTCGACCCCGCTCTCACTGGACCCAAGCAAAGCGTCGAATTCTTCTTGTTGCACCCCTGGCAGCGCGGCCGCCTCCTTCGGCGTCGCAACGCCTTCCGTTATCGCCCGAACCGCCAGCCGTCTCAATCGCGTTGACGATTCCTCCTCGCCCGGCGATTCATCCCATTCGCCGCGGCCATACTGGTCGAGAAGCTCCCGGTACGTATCCCTCGCGATGATCCCCGCTTCCCGGCAGCGACGCGCAATCCAGTAACAGCTGACCCCGAACTGCCTTTGAACTTCCCCGAGTTCATACCAGGACAGTGACCGCCGTTTTCGACCGAGCTGATCCCGCAAGGCTGTGGCCAGCAGGAGCAACGCACCCGCGAACCAGTTCGCGCTTTCCTCCCGAATCTCGATCGGCAATACATGCTGAAAGAGGCTGGGAAAGATCATGTGTGCGAGCTCATGACAAAGCGCGAACCGCTTCTGTTCACCCGACAGTGCGCCATTCACCAAAATCACTGGTATCTCTGGCCACGATGCGCCGGGAAACCAGACAGAAGCTCCACATGCCCGGAATAACGAGTTGCACTGCGCCTGAACTGCTTGAGTTTTTTGAAAAATCGCTCGACCCGATGACGCAGGCGGTAGAGAATGTGACTGAAGGCATGGGCAGCCTTGGCGTTGCTACGGTCGGGAATGATCGCCACGGCGTCCTGCTCCTCGATCATCGTTCTGATCCATTCGGCGTCGTAGGCCTTGTCGCCGAGGAGGAAGCTGTCGGCAGGAAGTTGATCTTCGAGCAGACCTTCAGCGGCCGTGCTGTCATGGGCTTGGCCAAGGATCAAGGTGAAGCGAAGCGGCAAGCCGCTGGCGTCGACCACGGCATGGATCTTCGTCGTCAGTCCGCCTCGGGAACGACCCATGCAACGATCCGGGGGGCCCTTTTTGAGCCCGCCGCCTGCTGGTGAACGCGGACGCCGGAACTGTCAATCATCTGTATGTTGCCGTCGCAAGCCTCTACGATAGCGTCCACAAGTTGATCCCAGATGCCCTTCTTGCACCAGCGATTGAAGCGGTTGTAGCAAGTGGTGTAAGGCCCGTAGCACTCCGGCAGGTCTCGCCAAGGGGCGCCGGAGCGCAGCACCCACATGATGCCGTTGAGCACGCGCCGGTCGTCCACGCGGGGGACGCCGCGAGGCTTGTTCGGCAACAACGGTTCGATCACGCTCCACTCGAAGTCGGTCAGGTCGTAGCGGTTCATCGGCACGCTCCCGCAATTTGGGAGCTTAAATCATGATTCGCTCTCCCTGACAATAATTCTATTGGGTACAGGACCTAACCGTTCGGGTTCCGGGGGATCGCAGGCTTCCACGGATTTTCTGACTGGTAACTATTTCGCGCCTGCGCTACCGTCTCGCGCATGGCGGTTCTCGACGAGGATTTCTGCACCGACCTGACGCCGGCCGAGAGCGGCGACATCCTGTGGCCGCTTCCCGTCGTGGCGCCGGCGCGCGAGCCACTCGATGGGGGGCTCTGCTCGAAGAGGCAGGGGCGCGCGTCAAGGAGGAACGGGGTCGCGCCAATGTGGCGGAGTTGCGCCGCGAGGAGCTGCGCCGGTCGGAGCGTGAGGCACGATCGCTTGCGAACTCGCTGACGAGGCAGCTCGACGTTTGCCGGTTCAAAGCTCAAGGCAGCCGCACCGAAGGCCACGTCGCGGGCTGTGAAGACGTTGGAACGCAGGGTCGAGTCCCAGGACGCCGGGATCTCCGGTCTTCGCCTCTCGTTGCGCAGGTCTCACGAGCACCAGGAGCAGCTCGAGGCGCGCCATCAGGACGAGATCAACTGGCTGAAGCAGGACATCGACCGAGGGCACTTGCGGATCGCAAAGGTGTACCGCGAGGGCGTCGCCGGGTCACTGCGCAAGCAGTTCGACCGGCAGCTCGAGGCGGCCAAGCGGTTGGTGGAGCCCCATGAGGGCACGATCGCATGGCTGCGCGAGCGCAACGGCCGGATGCGGGCGGCGGTCGTGCGGGCCACGGAGCTGATCGCGTCGTTGAGGGAGAAGAATGACCGGCTGAGCGCCGAGGTGCGGGATCTGACGGCGGAGAATGCGGCGCTGGCTGAGCGCGTCGAGACGCTACAAGCCCAACTCGACAGGCTGCGCTCGACCCGGAGCGTCCTGTCGAAGGCGCTTTACGGCAGCAAGAGCGAGCGGCAGAAGAGGCCGGGCACCGGGATCAGGGAGAAGAAGGAATCGCGCGATCCGCCGGAGGACGTGCGCGTCTGTCCGCGCTGCGCGAAGTGACCGCGCCTCCGGTGACGCGGCTGTTCGACACCACGCCCTACGGGATCAGCATCTGGACGTGCATGCTCTGCGAACGCTTCGTCTGCTGCCGTCCCCTGTATCGGGTCGCGGCGTGGCTCGCCGACATGGGGCTGGCCATCTCGCCGGGGACGCTGGCCGACAGCATCAAGCGCTTCGTGCCGCTGTTCGAGCCGCTCGCCAAGGCGATCCTCGCGCACCAGAACACCGCGTCGTTGCGCCACGCCGACGAGACGACATGGCGCGTTCAGGCGTATCGCGAGAAGGGGCGCTCGAGCCGGGCCTGGCTGTGGACCTCGGTGCGCAGGGACGCGCTCTACTACCACATCGCCCCCTCGCGCAGCGCCGAGGTCGCGAAGTCCCTGTTCGGTTCGACCGAAGGCACCGTGGTCCTGGTCTGCGATCGTCTCTCCACCTACAAGAAACTGGCCAGCGAGCTTGAGGGCAAGCCCTCTCGTTCGGGTCCGACAGCGAGAAGGGCGCTGACTTCACCGCGATGATGCACTCCGTAGCCGGCACGCTGGCGATCAACGGCATCGACGTCCGGCGCTGGCTCAAGGAATGGCTGACCGCGTGCGCCGAGAATGGCGGCCAGCCGCCCGACGACCTCTCGCCCTGGCTGCCGTGGTCGATGAGCGAGGAGCGCCAGCGCGAACTCACGGCGTCGGGATGACCGGCGCGGTCGAATGCCGCTACTACGGCCGAAACTTCACCGCCAGGGAAATGGCGCTGCTGCGCGCGCTCGTCGCCGGTCCCGCGCAGCTCAGCCGCCGGGCCCTGTCGATCGGGTTCTGCCGGCGCATCGGCTGGCCCGTCGCCATGCCCGGCTTCTCCACCGCCGCATGGAAGCTCGCCGCGCGCGACAACTTCATCGGATGGACGCCCGAGAAGCGTGAGAAGAACCTCCCGCTCGTGATCGACAATCCGAGGTTCCTGATCTTGCCCTGGATCGAGATCCCAACCTCGGCTCGCACATCCTCGCCATCGTCCGCCGACGCCTGCCCACCGACTGGACCGAGCGCTGCAATATCACCCCCGTGCTGATCGAGACCTTCGTCGAGACCCCGCGATATACCGGTACCGTCTACCGCGCGTCGGGCTGGACCCGCGTCGGGACCACCCAGGGCCGTGGGCGCTGCGACAGGCTCACAAAGCGAGCCCAGCCGAAAAAGGGCATCTGGTTCGCCGGCCAGCGTCACCCCCTCGGTTCGACAGCTTCACGGCCCGATGGAACGGTTACGCAGGAGTTGCGGGCGACATGGCTGGCAGGAGGTGACGGCGAGACAGGCAAATCCGGTTTCGGATTGCTTCCACAAATCTTGGGAGTGAATTCGGGCAGTCTGCACTGAATGAAAGAAATTTCGTGTTATCAGTGGGTTATTGTCATTTGAAACGCTGATTGGCGCTGGATATTTCTGGTAGCCCGCAGAACCCGGCCATGGATATTTCGCGCCGAAGGGCTGCAAGCGGTTGTCACGATGTTCGATTGAAGGAGAGACCGATGGATTTCTTCATGACGGTGGCGGATAAGCGCATGGACCCCGACAGCACCCTGCGAAAGATCGGCACCTTGATCAACTGGCAGCGCCTAGCGGCGGTTGTCGATGCAACGGTCGTGGCCGAGAGTCGCGCCGAGGGGGAGGCGGATCCAGTCGGGGATCATGTTCCGGGCTTCCCGGGGATGTCCCCTGTCCCGGCATCGCCGCCGGTTCAAACGGCTTGCGGCGCGGTCCCGATTCATGGGGCGGCGAGCCGTGGAGACGAAAACGGCCATGAAGACAATGGCGCTTAAACTGCTCAAGGCGGCCAACCGGATCGATCTCGTCGCGGCCTGAGAGCCGGAGTCTGTCTCGAACTGGACCGATGCGCCGCATCGGGGGCTGAAACCGCGTCCAAAAGGCGCTGCAACCACCCGCTAGGCGCTCAGCGGCTCCCAGAAGGTGAAATGCAGAGAAAACGCCCGCTTTCGCAACGATCTTGTACAAGTTGGACGATCAGACCGTGTGTCAGATCTACGACCGCCCGATCTTTTAGGACTTTCCTGGCCTGAGCCCGCTAGACAAGGTTCCCGGCACCAAGACAGTCCGGCTGTTCCGGGAGCATCTGAAGGAGGGCACTTGCTTGAAGGACTGTTCGTGTGGCTGCTGGCGCATGCGAACGCGACGGCAGAAGGATGTGCATGTGCGCTGGACAAAGAAGCAGGGCCGAAGCCGCCATGGCAACAGGAACCAAGTCAGCGTTGATGACAGGCACAAGCTGATCCACTCGCATCGGGGGACGGATGCGTCGACAGTCGGATGTTCATGAAACGCTAGATCAGAGTAGCGGCGGCGGCACATCGCGGCGAGAGGACGGAGGCTTTCCTGTCCGAGGTGATCTGTCATGGCTACATCCACCGCAAGGGTGCTCGCGACAAGCTGCCCAGCGCTCGGTCGAAGGAAGCGAACCGCAGGCGGGCGACGTGTCGGACGCGAGTTGTGCCTGTCCTTGCCCGGCAGGGAAAGCCGCCCGTTGCGGACAATAGGACAAGCGCAGGTGGCAGTGGAGATTGGCCTGCAGAATCCGATGTGCGGCGTGCGGCTTTATACCTGCCTGGCGGGACAAGTGTGTCTGCAGGAAGCAAAGGGGAAGAGACAGAGCCCGAAAATGGGGGAACCGGCGTGAAGCTGTTCGAATTCCACTTTGGATCATGGTTGAATGATCGAATTCTGCTGTCCAAGACTCCAAAATCACCAGGCCAGATCCCGAAACGCACCCGCATTCGTGGATGGTAGAGGTCCCCTAAACAGTTGAAGACCTTGATCATAAGCTGGTTTCTTGGCCAGCAGACCGGGACGCGCACGCACGATTGCCGAGAGTTCGCATCGGGACTCAATGCAGTTGTCTGGCAGTTGCATCACGGTAATGGCACAAGGCATGAAGTTGCTTGTGGCAAAGACAGCGCGACGAACACTAACTTGTGGAGTTAACAAGATGAGCGCACATACTGAATTGATCGACCAGAATCGACAGTTCGAAAAACAAATCATTGAACTTGTGCCTGGAGTTTTCGGCGCGATCGGCTATGCGGCGTCAAACGTCTACTTGCTGGTCGGCGATGACGGTTTGATAATCATAGACACTACGGAGACTACAAGGGCAGCCGAAAACATTCGGAAGGAGTTTCGGAAGGAAACTCGCAAGCCGGTACGCACAATCATCTTTACACATTCCCATCGGGACCATATCGGTGGAGCATCGATATTTGCCGAAGGTCACGAACCTGAAATAATTGCCAGCGACAACTTTGTATCTGACTTGGTGGCAGTGGACTCTTCTCGTCCGGCTCCAACTCAGGCACTGATGGAGCGCACCAGACGGCAGTTTGGCATGGGACTATCCTTTCCCGACGAGAGGGTTAACCTTGGCATTGGCCCTGGCGACCGCCCCATGGAAGGCATGGGTGCCGGGTACCTGGAACCCACCCATAGAGTCGAAAACTCGCAAACGAAGCTCACCCGTTGCGGTCTTGAACTGGAGCTGGTCAAGGCGCCGGGAGAGACACCAGACCACCTGATTGTCTGGTTCCCGGATCGTCGGGTCCTGTTTTGCGGTGACAACTTCTATTCATCCTTCCCGAATCTCTATGCCATCCGCGGCACTGCGTATCGCGATTTCAACGCATGGGCCGATACACTGGATTTGTTGTTGAGATTTGAAGCTGAAACATTAGCGCCTGGACATACCGCGCCGGTTGCCGGCGCCGCCAAGGTCAGGGAGGTTCTGACCGACTATCGAGATGCCATCAGGCACATCGTGGCGGAAACATCCGCCGGCATGAACCGCCAATTGGGACCAGACGAGCTTGCTCACACCGTCAGGCTTCCCGAACGCCTAGCTTGCAAATTGCATCTGAAGGAGTTTTACGGAAAGATTTCTTGGTCAGTCCGTGCCTATTTTGCAGGAACGCTTGGCTGGTTCGATGGAAACCCTACAAATCTGTCACGACTGTCCCCAACAGAAAGGGCTGCGAGGATTGCCCGCCTCGCAGGAGGCGCAGACAATCTACTGGAAAAGGCACTTGAGGCAACGGAAGACGCGGACCATCAATGGGCGTTGGAACTGACTGACCACTTGATAGCGTCGGGAAATCACGCCAGTCAGGCAAAAGAGCTGAAAATTGCTTTGCTCCGCGCGATGGCTGACCGCGAGATCAACGCGGCGGGGCGAAACTATTACTTGGTTTCGGCTTGCGAAATCGAGCGTTCATTGAACCAGACAGACAAGAATTGATTCCTGCCGAAGAGAGTGGGACGGCTTCCGGAACGCAAACTGGAATCGCAGCATGTTGGCTCTTTTCGGCCCAATTGCCCGACCGGCGACTTTCCGTAATTTGCCCGCTCGCGATGGTGTCTGCCCGGTGGCAACCCAAATAGCTTCCTGATTGCCACTTAAGCCAAGCGCAACTTGAGCAGCCGTTCGGGCATGGGCGGCGTTCTGAGGGCCACACAGGCAAGTCTGGGGATGATGTCGGGCAGGTCGAAGCGACGATTGAAGCGGCATTCGAATTCCGAGAGATATCGCTGGGCGCATTTGGGGCGAATCGCATGGCAGGTGCCGCGCAACGCACTCTTGACATTGCCGAGAATGGTGTTCACCCAATGAAACTCAGGGCGCTCGACGCTGGCTTTCCCGCTTCCCGCCACAATCCTGTCATGAGCGCAACCGGCCGCGGTGACGCCATGGAAGCAGGCCAAACCATCGGACACCACCGAAGTGCCGGCGCCCAGGTGCCGGTGTGCCCAGGCGGCGATTTCGCGGGTGCGGAACCCTTCGACGACCGTGAGCTTCAGGCGCAGCGGGTGTCCGTGCTCGTTGGTCTGGACGGCGGCCACGAAAGGGGTCTTGGTCGGCGCCCCTCGCCCGCGCTTGCCGCCGCTTCGCTCGCCGCCGAGACAGGCATCGTCGAGCTCGACCCGGCCGCTGAGCGGGTGTTCGCGGTCTCGCTCCATCATCCCCTGCATCAGCTTGTGTTTCAGGCGCCACGCCGCGTTGCAGGAGATGCCCAGATGGCGGTGCAGCGTCATCGCCGAGATGCCTTTCTTGTCCTGGGTGATGAGGTGGATGGCTTGAAACCACACCGTGAGCGGCAGCTTGGTGGCCCCGAACAGGGTCCCGGCGGTGATCGAGGTCTGGCGGTGGCAGCGATGGCACTGCTGGAGCTTGCGGGTGTTGAGTTGACAGCCTCGGTCATGCCCACAGTGAGGGCATTCGAAGCCATTGGGCCATCGCCACCGATACAGGGCGTCGAAGCATTGGTCTTCGGTCCCATAGAGTGAGAGAAATGCGTTCAGACTGATTCCTTTCTGAAACTGCACTGGGTTGCGTGCCATGTAAATTCCCTTCCGAGCATTGCCTTGCATGACAATATTCCATCCCAAATACAGCTTGCATTCAAAGGTAATTAGGAATAGCTTTGGAACAAAACCTGCCTCGATAATCGAGGATGCAAACGGGTTGTGGGTTTCAAATAATGATGCTCACGGCGGTTAAAGTGATGCCAATTTTCGGGGCCGGGTCGGCTGCACGATGGCGGGGTGCGCTTTTGCACTGCCGATGGAGGGCTTTCGCAGCGGAAGGGACTTTGCCGCCCAGATCTGGCCGATACCTCGGCAGCAGCCAGCGGAACCGGCAGAGCGTCGTGCAGTTGGGACTGCGCCAAGCACCGAACTGCCAGAAAGACACGAAGTCAAGGCGACTGGCGGTGAGAACTCAGACGATACTGAAGAAATCTTCATGTGAAGATATAGTCCCTAGGATTCTTGACCTCACAATGGGTACGACGCCTGTCGACTTTCAATCTGGTCCCAGATGGTGTGCATGAATCCAACCGCTGCGGCATTCGACGGTCCAGAGACCGGAAAACCCGCGAATTGCGGCTAAAATCAGGCGGGCATCGACCTGCCGCCGCAGTTTCCCCTCGCCTTCAGCAACCATCGTCCTCCCAGTCAATGGACCGCTGTCGGGCTGGCCGCGGCCATCGTGAAAAAATCAGCAACCTGTCAATGAAATGCGGCACCGCGAAGTTCCGCACTGATTGGGATACCGAAGACTGTCGGGGCGTCTCTACAGCTGAATCCAGGCTGTCTTGAGATTCATGTACTTGCCCAGCGCATGCAGCGACTTGTCATATCCGTTTCCCGATTCACGCTGGCCTCCAAGCGGAACTGACAAGCTGGTGCCGCCATAGGTGTTGACATGCACGACCCCGCACCGAACTGCGTTGACCATTCTATGCGCCCTTGAAAGGTTTGAAGTCCACACGCCTGCCGCAAGGCCCAAGTTTGACGAATTTGCCAGCTGGATGGCTTCCTCCTCGCTCTTGAACCGCAAGACCGAGAGAACCGGGCCAAAAACCTCTTTTTGAGCTAGCGTGCTGGATGGTGGGACATCGTCGAAGATTGTAGGCTCCATGTAGTAGCCACCCGTCTCCTGAAGTATCCGCTTTCCGCCATGCACACAGCGAATCCCTCTGGACTCCGCTTCGCTCACGAAACGCAGGTTCGACTCCAGCTGGACAAGGGAGTTGACCGCCCCGATGCCGGAGTTCAGGTCAAGCGGGTCTCCCACCAAGAGCGCACGGGTGTGAGCGAGCAGGCGCTCCAAGAAATCGTCGTGCAAATCGTCCTGAACGAGCAGGCGAGAGCCGGCAATGCAGACTTGGCCGGAATTTCGGAAGATCGCTCCTGCGGAGACCTTCGCCGCTCGATCGATGTCGGCCACATCGCTGAAGACGATATTGGGAGACTTTCCTCCCAACTCCAAATAGACACGCTTCATATTCGATCGGGCCGAGCACTCAAGAAGCGTGCGTCCGACGGCGCCCGATCCCGTAAAAGCGAGAACGTCGACGTCCGTCGAGAGCGCCAAAGCCTCTCCGACGTCCCTTCCAGGTCCTGACACCACGTTGAGAGTTCCTTCGGGAAGACCGGCTTCGCTTGCAAGTTCCGCCAATCTCAGCAGCGTGAGCGATGCGCTTTCGGATGGCTTGAGCACAACCGAATTTCCAGCCGCCAGCGCCGGCGCCAGCTTCCACGCACCTATCATGAGCGGAAAATTCCAGGGAATGATGATCCCCACCACCCCAACCGGCTCCTTGCGCACAAGCGCCAAGACATCTTCAGTCGACGGTGCAAGTTCCCCGGAGACCTTGTCGATAGCCTCGGCGTAGTATCGGAACGTAGCACTCGCCGACCCGGCCTCGGCCTTGAGAGCCATCCCGATTTCGGTACCGTTGTCCCTCACCCCGAGAACCGCAATTTCCAGAGATTCCCGTTCCAGCAGGTCGGCAAGCTTGTGCAACACACGCTTGCGACCGTCAAGCGCCATGCGGCTCCAAGCACCACTCTCAAATGCCCGGCGGGCTGCGGCGACAGCAAGCTCCACATCACGCGCGCTGGCGTGTGAAATTGTGGTCAGCTGCTTACCGTTTATTGGCGAGCGAACGGCAAGCGGGGTCTTCTCGCCCTCCTGCCACGTTCCCGCAACAAAGAGCTTCTGCGGCGGAACAGGATCGTTCCGAATTGCATCGATGCTTTCCTGACTGACCATCTGCTTTTTCTCCCAAGCCCCCGGTCCAACCAAGCGCGGCGGACCTGGACGACCAATATCAAAACGATGACCGTGAACAGCATCGCCGATATCGGGCGCTCGATGAAGTCCAGCGGCTCCTTAACCCGTCCCATTGCGCTGCGCAATTTGACTTCCATGATGCCCCCAAGCACCATTCCGAGGATTATGGGCACAATCGGCAGCTTCAACCGCCTGAGCATGAATCCGAGCAGCCCGAACGTTGCCGCGACAGCGCAGTCGGTAGCGCTGTTCCTCAGGGAAAACACGCCGACGAAACTCAACGTGAGTATGCAGACGCCGAGAAACCGCTTGGGAATCTTGACCAAGGCTACAAGGAAATTCGTCGCGAAAAGCAGGAAGATCACGACAAGCACGTTGAGGAAGAACAGCGCGATGTAGAGGGCGGTGACAAAATCGAGTTGATTCTGGAACAGTCCAGGCCCGGGAACCACGTTGTGAACATAGAACACCGAGAGCATCATGGCAGTAAGTGCCTCCCCCGGTATTCCCAGCGCCAGGAGCGGGATCATTGCCGCGCCCGGAACCGCATTGTTTGAAGCCTCGGAGGCGATCAGTCCTTCCGACGAACCATGCCCGAAGTTGCCTGGATTCTTGGACAGTCGCTGTGCGCTCGTGTACGACATGAACTGCGCCGTGAATTCGCCGACCCCGGGGATTATTCCCATAATGACGCCGAAGCCGCCGGACACCGACGCGACCAGCGGGTGCTTTGCCAGTTCCCGGAAGCCTTGAAACATTCCGCCTCGTACCTTGTTGACGCGGATTCTCTCGTCCTCGCCCTGCAGCAGGAAATATGCCTGGCTAATGGCGAAAAGGCCCAGCACCACGACAATCAGGTCGATTCCGCTGGCAAGCCACGACTGCTCGAACGTAAACCGCTTGGAGTATTTCACCGGCTCCAAGCCGACCGTGTTCAGAAAAATCCCGAAACAAGCCAGCATGCCCGCCACAAGCATCTGGCCCCTATGGGCAATCACGACGAGGACCAGTCCCAAAAGCGCAGCCAGAAAGATCTCCCTGGATCCGAACATCGGCGCAATCTTCGCGAGCACCGGCGAGAGAAGTATCAGGCATGCCACCGAGAACACCCCGCCGAAGAAAGACGAGGCGTAGGCAAGGCTGATCGCCCGGCGCGCTTCGCCGCGCATGGTCATGGGAAACCCATCATAGGTGGTGAGCGCGTTTACCGGGGTGCCTGGCGTGTTGATCAGTATTGACGGAATGGCTCCGCCGTACATGCTTGATCCATATATCCCCAGCAAGACGGTGAGACCCACGATTGGATCTAGGGAGAAAGTTGCGGGCAGGAGAATCGCGATGGCGACGGCAGGTCCAACCCCCGGAATGGCCCCGATGACAACGCCTCCAACCGACCCGACAAGCAGGGCCACCATGACATCCCAGCGGGCGAGAATCTGAAGGCCTTCGAAAATGATCTCCATCAGGCGCCAGCCTAGAAGTTAATGATGAGGAAATTCCGCGCGACCGGGGGAAACAGGTCGTATATCGCGGCACCCGGAATCTTGACATCGAGCACGGTCTTGAAGATGAAAACGACGGAAAAACCGAAAAGTGCGCCCGTCCATAGGACCTTGGGTTCTCGATAGCCAAGGCGGTAGGCCATCAAGGGTACAAAAGTGATGCTGCAGAGAAGATACCCGATCATGGGAACGGCCCAGACATAAGCCATGAACCAAGCGAAAAACTCCAGCGAGAAAACCCAGAGATTTCCCTCCCTCAGGTCAGTTCTGACCAGCCGCCTGCGGGGCAAGCGCCAAAGATGCAAGAGTCCAAACAGCGCCATTCCGCCAATTCCGACAGCAGGCCAGAACCGTGGCTGCGCGAACAACCGGGTTCCCTCGACCCACCTCGTCTGCGCGGGCACCTGCGACAGAAGGGCGATCGTCAAAGCCAGAAAAAGCATCGCAAAAAGAAACTGTCCGCGAAGCGGCATTTTTGCTGAAACGGTCGGGAGTTCGGCCATCACTCAATGCTTTCGAAAACTGCAGCCCGCCTCGCAGCGCGTTCAACCGAAAGCATACACTGAACCGGCGGCAATACGGAATAGCCGGACACCATCAAAGAGACGACGACTGCAACGTCTGTCATTTGTCATTGCCCAAGGGCAAGTCGCGAGCGTCATCGAGGAACTGCGCACCTCCCTTGCCCTGGAAGCCTTGATCTGCCGGCCATCGACCAGAAAACTCCATCAAAGCAACCGGGCAATCTCGCGGTTGAACGCACCCTCCGACAACCGGTCTCCAAGAAGACGGCGTGCTGCGCGATGGCCGCTATGCACAGCCGCTTGAATCGATCCGGGTACGAGGCAATCCCCTATGCCGACAACCATCTCCTCGCCCAAGCGGGTGCATGCATCTTTGTGCAACTCATTGTTCGGCTCCCTTGACCCCACCAGGACAAGGTGGTCGCCCGGAACATCCACGGTGTTGCCTGTCAGGGTGCTGGAGAATGACATCCCGTCCTCAAGGCTTGTGTTGACGAACAATTGAACACCAAGATCGTTTAGGCGATCCACAATTCGCGCCTGCTCAAGGGTAAAGCCGGTCCAGGTCGCTACCGTCGGCAAGGGGGTCACGTAGGCCACAGCATGGCCGCCGAGAGACAGCTTTTCCGCAACAACGCTTGCCATGTAGAAATGGTCGTCGTCGTAGACGACGAATCCCCCCGAACCGGTTTTGAAGCTGGCTGCGTTGTCCATGATGTTGTCCGGCGTGAGAGCCTTCACGCCGGACAGGTTCACGGGAGAGAATCTTGTTGAGCCGATTCCGTCGAAGCGCCAGCGCGAGCCAGCCGCGATGACCACGCTGGCGGCGCCGAAGTCGACGATGTCCTCCACTGCCATGCGGCTGGAGAGATAGAGATCGGCGTCCGGGCTCTGGCTGATCTGCTGGACCCGGTAATCTCGAACACGGCCCCAGGCGGAAAGGCCTGGAAGTCGCGATTCACGCGAAACACGACCACCTGGCTCACTCGCTGCTTCAGCAATTGTGACCTTGTGGCCCGCTCGAAGGAGCGTCCAGGCGCACTCCAAACCTGCAGGCCCTGCGCCGACAATGAGGTGGGATTTGGCTTCGCTTGACTGACGGATGGTTTCGGGGTGCCAGCCGCGTCTCCACTCCTCCGCGATGGTTGGGTTCTGCGTGCACCGGAGAGGCAAGCCGTAGCCGTCCATGCTGACGCAGACGTTGCATCCGATGCATTCCCTTATGTCCTCGGGTTTTCCGTCCCGGATCTTTGCCGGCAGGAACGGGTCGGCAATCGAGGGGCGGGCCGCCCCGATCAGGTCGAGCCGCCGCTTCCTGACCAGCGACACCATCAAGTCGGGCGAGGTGAAACGGCCGACTCCGACGACCGGTTTCGAGGTGACAGATTTCACGAAGTCGGTGAACGGCAACTGGAAGCCTTCATCTGCAAACCGGGAGGTGGCGCTGTCCTGCGGCCATCCAGCAATGTTCACGTCCCAAAGGTCCGGGAGTTCGGCCAGTGTCTCGACAACCTCCCTGCCCTCTCCGTCATGCTTGAGTCCGACCTGCTTGTCCGGCTCGGAAACGCTGAATCGAAGGGCCACGGCGACTTCGCCCGCCGCAGTCTCAAGCGTGTCCTCCAGAACTTCGCGCAGAAGCCGAGTTCGATTGACGAGAGAGCCTCCGTAGGCGTCCGAGCGACTGTTGGTTCGCCGCGACAGAAAATGGCTGAGGAGGGACAGATCATGGGCGGCATAGACGTACAGAATGTCGTAGCCGACGTCCTTGGCCCGTTTCGCGGCGGACTTGTGCATCTTCCGGAATGCGCGGATGTCCGAAATGTCCATGGCCCGTGCCTGGACGGGAACCTCGGGCCGCAGCACCGGAAGATCGCTCGGTCCTATCACGGGCAGGCCGGTCGCGAGATTGCGGGCGCGCATGCCTCCGTGCGCTAGCTCTATTGCGGCAAGTGCGCCATGGGCCTTTATCGCCTCCACCTGGTGCGCGTGCATTAGTTCGTCGCTGCCATCCCAGAGCCGGTCCATCGGGTGGTTCCCCATGTCGCTGTCCGGCCCGATTTCTGTCATCTGCATCGCGACCACGCCCCATCCTCCCTCGGCCTTCATGGCTCGAAGGGCTATGGACCCATTCGGCTCGGCCCGTCCGTGACCGGTCGCGTGCGGAACGGCATAGAATCGGTTGGGCGCGGTTACCGGTCCGATCTTGACAGGTTCAAACAGTATGTCGAAGCGATTGCCAGGCATTCGATCAGGTCTTGATCACGCCCTCGGCAACCCAGCGATCAAATATATGCAGTGCCGTGTCGGCAAATGCTTGGTCGTTTATGTGCGCATCGATCTCGACCAGTTCCGTTGGGGGTCGAATTGCATCTCTGATCTCGTCAAGAAATGCGGCAAGGCCATCGGGGTCATGAGCGGGGCCTCCTGGACGATCCCATTCCTCTATTCCCCGGCTAGGCAGTATTACCTGCACCGGTGCCGCCGACTGTGCCACGCGCTTCGCCAACTCGCGCGCCGTCTCGCGCCGTTCGTCGTTGTTGAGCGCGGAACTCTTGATAAGCCTGTTGTGCGCGTGAAAAGGGCGATCCATGTACTTTGCCGGGATCTCCTGCCACCCAGCGAAGTCGATCAGATCGAGGCAGCCTGGCGCGACGAGCTGTGGAATGCCTGCCCGTCCGGCGTTCAGCATTCTGTCAGCGCCTCCGTTGACAACTGATCCGGCTAGCAGGTTGCCCAGTTCGGGCAGTGCAAAATCCATTGCGCAGGCAAACCCACCCGCAGCGGCGATGCTTTCGTAGGCCATCCCGCCCATTCCGGTGGCATGAAATATGGCAACCTCGAAACCCCGCTTCTCAAGCTCAGGCTTGAGAGTCTTCATGTAAGAAAGGCACGACAATCCTAGAGAGGTCATCCCCACGACCGGCCTGTTCCCTCTTGGCGGCTCAGCAGCGCGCGCGGCACCAAGCACGGCTCCGGCGGCCTGGCTAAGCGAGGACTTGCATACCGAGTTCAGTCCGTAAAGACCGCCAGCCCAGAGAATCATCTGGATGTCGGCGGCTAGGCGGTCGGGCGGAATGAGCGGCGAGAACGAGACGGTGGAGACAACGTACTTCGGGAACCCGAGAGGCAACGCCATGCAGACATCCAACGCAAGATCGGTTCCCATGGTTCCGCCGAGCGCGATCACGCCATCGACACGGCCTTCGTCGTGGAGCTTGGTCGCGAGCGCAGATGCACCCTTGGCCATGATTTGCATCGCAGCATTTTCGTCTTGGCTTTCGAGCGCATCCTGTATCGATTGCCCGCTAGCTTCCGCGACATTCTTTTTCGACAGGTCACAAGGCCGCAACGGGTCCCCGAGAACGCTGACATCCATGGTCAGCACACCGCCGCCCTGTTGCACGACGGCATCGGCCATGTACCGAAGCTCGTCGTCCTTCGTATCGAAGGTTCCCATGACAAGTATCGTCTTGTCGACCATTCGCGATGCTCCAGCCAATTGCTTGCCACGCAGCCTGTCAACCACTTGGCGAGTCTGCGCATTCAGACCCGGCTCAAGCAGGCGACCGGCGGCATTCCCACATCCAACCACCAAAGAAATGGAAGCGCAAGTCGCCAAACCAAGCGGACTGCAGCGGCGGGTTTGCGCGAGGCGTGACTCTGCGGCGGCAAGTCAGCAGCGACTGCACATCGACCATTCGATTTGCATATTCGCCTGTTTTATGGATTTGTCTCAAGCAATGTGTCGCAATAGTGCTGACGAAGCAACGGAGGAATTGCAATGAACCGATACTACAAGATGTTAGCAGCGGCTGCCGCTGCCACTTTCATGGCTGTTGCCGGTCCCGTTTCGGCGGAGTATCCGGACAAGCCAGTTACCTTTCTAGTGCCGTGGCCGCCCGGCGACCTCGAGGACATTCTCACAAGAATGATCGCCGAGGACTTTCAAGAGGAATACGGAGTGTCGGCAGCTGTCCTGAACGTGCCTGGCGGAGGTGGCGGTCCAATGCCCGGAGCGATTCAGGTTGCCGAATCACCCAGCGACGGGTCCGTGATCGGTTCGTTTGTAATCGGTGTCCCCACGCTCGGCCATGAGGTCGGAATTCCCGAGCTTGCACCAGAAAAATTCGACCCCATCGGGATATTCCTGACCTATCCGTTCGTTATTGCCACGAGCGGCGATGCACCTTACCAGAGCATGGCGGAACTGACGGAGCACGCCAAGTCGAACGAAGTGGTCCTCGGCCATTTCGGCAGCGTCCTCGCGCCAACGCAGGTGACAATGGCGTTTGCCAAAAGCGCAGGATTCGAGTGGGGTTCCGATTCGGCATTTGACATGCTGGATTGCAATACCCTCGCCTCGGGAGACGCGGACGTGATCAACACCACGCTTCAGTTGATATTGCCATGCCTCGAAGACATCACGGTGCTGGCGTCGATCACTGACACCCGAATCTCGCTTACGCCCGACGCGCCTACAATTGGCGAACTGGATCCGTCGCTCAACCTTGCGCTATGGAACGGTTTGTTCGTGACCAAGGACACCTCAGCGGAGGTGCGTGCGAAGATTGCGGCCGTTGCGGAGAAGACGGTGCTCAGCGAACGGGCGCAGAAGGTTGCGGAAGAGACTGGTGCACTGGTCTATTGGCAGGACGCCGATGCCTCGGCGGCGCGGGTCAAGGCAGACATTGAAACGCTGGCAACAATCAATGCTCTTCTAAACTGATCGAGCCATTCAGAAAGAATGACTACCAAAGGAAAGGCCCCGGCAATCGCGGGCACCGGGGCCATTTTCCCAGAAAGAGCGCAATGCTTACAATCAGGACTTCGGTTGGTGCAGGATGATCCCGTCAAGCTTGTCGGAAACAATTATCTGACATGACAGGCGGCTGTTCGGTCCCCGTTCAACGTCCGTGAAGTCCAGCATGTCGTCTTCCAGCATCCTCGGCTCCCCGCAAGTTTCCATCCACGAATCATCGACAACCACATGACAGGTCGCGCAGGACAGCGATCCTCCGCACTCGCCGATTACGTACGGCACGTTGTTGTCCAGCGCGGCATCCTTGAGAGTCGTTCCGTTTTCGACATCGGCGGAAATGTCCGCCCCGCCGTCCATCTTCCAAGTTATCCTTGCCACAGTATCTCCTTCGATTGTGTTTACGCTCGGTCAGATGAAATGAATGTAGAAGTCCCGCAGTTCATCACCTTCAAGGTCACGAGTCTTCTTGAACTCTTTTCGCTTCATGTAGATCAAGTTCTCGACAAGTGGCCTGCCGACCGCAGCCGAAAGTGCCGAGTCCGACTCCAAGTCGTCCATTGCGCCGTGCAAGTCCTTGGCGACACCTGTTTTGGCATCCGAGCGATCGAAACAATCTCCGCTCTCGGGTGCCTGAAGCTCGTAGCCGTTCTCCACACCGAGACGCGCCGCACATAACACGGATGCTACCGCAATGTAAGGATTGGCCGACGCATCCGCCATGCGATGCTCTATTCGCGTCTTCGATCCTCCCTCCTCGGAGATCCGGGTGGTGACTCCCCTGTGATCGCCGCCCCAGTTCTTCCAATACCCGGAAAGGCATCCGGGTTGAAGGCGCGCGTAGGAGTTGCTTGTCGGCGCCAGAAGTCCAGCAAGACCCTTGTGATGGTGAACGAGACCGGCAATGCATCCCTTGGCCAGATCGTTCATGTTGCCGGTGCCGCCTTGCTCGCCGTTCGCGAGGGCATTGCTCCCATCTGCGTCCGCAAATGAGAAATTCACATGCATGCCCGAGCCGCCAGCCTCCGGAATCGGCTTCGGCAAGAAACTGAGAACCACGCCGAATTCAAGCGCGACCTCCCTTGCCATCAACTGGAACAGAAAGACGTCATCGACAGCTCTCAAGGCGTCGTCGAATTTCAGCGTGAACTCAAACTGCGGGGCATCGTATTCTGCCATGAGGCATTCAATTTCGAATCCAATCTCGCGCGCCACATCCCAAATCGCCTCGGTGAACCTGAGTGGGTCGCAATAGGCACCAGTGCCGTAGACGACTGCGCCAGGCGTTCCGTACGGAACGAGCGATCCATCCTGCTCACTCGTGAAGGCAAAGCATTCCAGTTCAATGCCGACTTGTGGCGAGAGCCCGCGTTCTTTCCACTTCGCGACGGAGCGACGGAGTGCACCACGCCCGCAAAGATCGAGCGGCGCACCTCGATTGTCGTAAAGGTCCCCAACCACGACAAACGTCTTGCGCTCCCATCCGTTGCGTATATCTTCGGCAACGTACCGTGCCTCCATGTCCGGCAGACCTTCCATCATCATTGCGCCCGGGGCAGGCAGCAGGTCCTTGTCGTAGTGGATCCCAAACGTCGTGCGGCAGAAGCGCGATGACCCTTCTCCGCTGGAAGTCCGCAGAATGTACTTCCCCCTCGAAATGCCAAGGTTGTCACAAAACAGGAGCCGGAGCTTTTCGCTTGGCCTAGCTTCAATAATTCTCATCACCTCATCTCCACCTGAATTGGCAGGCTCTTCAATCCGCCGATAAAATTGCTTCTGAGAAATTTGGGAGGCGCGGTGGCCTCGATACGCCGCACGCGCTTCACGAGTTCCGTCAGCAACACCCTCAGTTCCAGCCTGGCAAGCCACATGCCCAAACAGACGTGCGGCCCTCCCTGACCGAAAGCGACATGCCGGTTCGGATGACGCTTCAAATCGATCTGGAACGGATTCTCGAAGGCATCCTCATCGCGGTTTCCCGAGACAAACCACAGCAATATCTTGTCCCCCTTGCGAATGGACTTCCCATGCATCTCGAAATCCTCCGTCGCAGTTCTGCGAAAGTACATCGTCGGCGAGGCCCACCGAATGAGTTCATCCGCAGCGGTTTCCCCGATTCCCTCGCCTTCCGCGTGCAGCTCGTCAATCAGTTCCGGCCTGTGGCAGAAGGCGTGGATTGCTGCGGCAATCGAGTAGCGCGTCGTGTCGTTTCCCGCCGCCACCAAGAGGCAGAAGAAGTTCCTGAACTCGGCTTCAGAAATGACTGAGCCGTCCCTGCCAGGCTGCAGAATCATGTGCAGGACTCCGCCGGTGTCGCGCTCCCGCTCCTTTCTGTCCATCAGTTCCTTGGCATAGACGTAGAGCTCAGCCCCGGCTGGAGAGTTGAAGGGCATCATCCGGAATTCATCCGTCTCCATCTTGTCCAGCACATGGTCGGAATAGTCGGGATCCGTGTTTGCGATGAGCGCATCCCCTTTCGAGACAAGCCAGTCCAGATCCTCGTCTGGCGTCCCGAGGATCTTTCCGAGCATCCGCATCGGGAGCTTGCGGGCGATTTCCGCCGTTGCGTCGAACTCCCGCACCGGGAGAGCTGAATTCAAGATATCTTCGCACAGGGTTCGAATCTGACCCTCAAACTCTGCCACCATACGCTTTGAAAACGCGTTGGCGACCTTCATTCGCGTGTAAGTATGCTCTGGCGGGTCGGTTTCCTGAAACGTGCGGCGAGAAAGGTATTCCTCGTAAGTCTGGTCCTCCATCCGTATGCCGCGCGCCGACGTCAGCAGCTTGTAGTTGCGATTCAAGTCAAGGATGTCGGAGTGGCGGGTTGCACTCCAGAACCCCTTGCCATGGTCCCATTCGGTCCATTCCAGCGGCGCCTCTTTCCGCATTCTTCGAAAAGTGTTGTGAGGAGGGCCGTTCAGGAAGCTGTCGTGACTGGAGAGGTCTGCATGTCCATCGTCGTCGGGAACCCAAACTGTCATTTCTGAACCTCTATTTCAGAAGCTGGCAATCCACCGTTCGCTCCAACGACTCAGGAATTGCCGCCTTAGCACCCTGCCGCCGCTTCTTGCGGTTCAGGTTCGGTAACGGCATGCTGACCGTGCCAACAGGACAAAGCCGCTGCGCAGTCGCAAGCACGTTCACCGCCGAAAGCCTCTCCTGAAATCACTTGCCGTCCATTGCCCAAACTCCAAATTCTCCATGCACATTAACGCTAGCGCATGCAATTAACGAATCAAGCTTTTCTTCATGCAATGAACAGCGCACTGCTTGCGAACGCTTGGGCAACAGGGCAATCGCTTTCGACAAGCCGACAGCGATGAACGACTCCCGCCATGGTTTCGACGGTTTCCCGGCGATCGAAGTCGCGCAGTCCCCACCCACTCGTGAAAGACAGCAATTTGGGTGAATCAGTCTACCGTGTAGTGCCGAATGAAATCCTCGTCTGGCAAGACGCCAAGCCCCGGTCCGGGCGGAAGCGGCACGACACCGCCGTTTCGCTTCACTGCATCGCGGATCCCCAGTGATTCCTGCAGCAGGTTTTCCCGGAACAGGTTGGGAGTCGTGTCGTATTCCAAGCAGGGGCTGGCGGGCTTTGCCGCACCCGGAAGATCGGGAAGCGCGGCAAGAAGATGGAGATTCACCGCAATCGTGATCGCAGACCCCCAAACATGATTGATCACCGGAATGAAATTGGTATGCGCATTCGCCACGACCTTCCTGTATTCCGTTATGCCTCCAAGCCCGCAGGCTTCCGGTTGCAGGATATCGACACAGCGCCCCTCGATCAATTTCCTGAAACCCCAGCGGGTGAACTCTGCCTCGCCGCCGGCCACGCACATGTCCAGCGCAGTGCATACATCCCGGTAGCCTGCGTGATCCTCGGGAGCCACAGGCTCCTCGAACCAGCCAACGCCCAGCGCCTCCAGTTCCCGGCCAAGCGGAATCGCCTCGGCCGCGGTGTAGGCATGGTTGGCATCGACCATGATCCCGTATTCCGGCCCGACGGACTTGCGGACCGCTTCCACCAGTCTAACGTCGGCACGGCTTCCAAGGCCTATCTTCATCTTCAGGAACCTGAACCCGGCTTCGGCGATCCGCACGCTCTCTTCGGCAAACCGGGCGGCAAGGTCCGGAACCCGCTGCAGCATCAGGCCATAGCCATAGACCGGTATCTCTCGGCGAAACGCCCCGCCCAGCAACTGATAGACAGGTTGAGCGAAAACCTTGCCGGCTATGTCCCACAGGGCAATGTCGACACCTGACAGCGATTGAATCGGCATTCCCTTCTGACCATGGTCGCGCAAGAAATTATACACCTTGTGCCAGATCACTTCGATGTCCAGAGGGTTCATTCCCAGAACGATTGGCTGAATCACCTTCTCGACTATCGCCTTGTTCGCAAACGCGATGTTGCCACCCCCGAAGCATTCCCCCCAGCCGGTAACGCCATCATCGGTGCGAACCTCAACGAGATGCACGGTGCGCTTTCGATAGAACTGCTGCGAGTAGCCAAGCTCCTCGTCGAGATCGTACTGCAGGACGTGGCTGACAAGTTTGGTGATCTTCATCGCTTTGCTGTCAGCTTGCGATCGCTCGGGAGATCCGCTTCGGCACTAGATAATCGTTAAGCGCTAGATGCGAACAATCGCAGCCGATACCGGATTGCTTGATTCCACCGTGAGGCAGGTCGATTGAATACTTGATTCCGTTGATCTGGACCTCGCCAAAGCGCAGTTTTCGCGCGCATCTTTCCGCCTTCTGGATATCGCTCGTGAATACATACGCCGTAAGGCCCGCGTCCGTGTCGTTCGCTTGGCGCAATACATCATCCTCACTGGAAAATTCGATCAGACTCACCACCGGTCCGAAAATTTCCTCGTTGTAGATTCTCATGGAGGGTTCGATTCCACCCAAAACCGTAGGTGCGTAAAAGTGACCGGTGTCAAGGCCGTCCGGCCGAACGCCTCCGGTCAAGAGCTCCGCTCCAGCCTGCACGGCTGCCTCGACAAGGGCATTAACCCGCTCCCAAGCCGCGCCATCAATCAGCGGTCCCATGTCGATCTCCTGATCACGGCTGAATCCAACCTTCGCAGCCTTTGCCCGCTCGACGACCTTGTCGCAAAACTCGCCGGCAATCTTCCGTTCCACAAACACTCTGTTGGGCGCAACGCAAATCTGGCCCGCGTTGCCGAATTTAACGGCGCACACTATGTCGGCAGCCAAATCCAGATTCGCATCGGCAAACACCAATGCCGGAGCGTTTCCACCCAGTTCCATGGAATAGCGCTTAATCGAGGTTGCTCCAGTGCGCATTATGTGCCGCCCGGTTCGCGACGAGCCGATCAGGGTGAGAAGTGCTGGAACCGTGGATGATGACAGTGCATCTCCGATCTCCTCGTCTTCACCGCAGAGGATGTTGACCACGCCGGGGGGAAGTCCGACCTCGGAACACAACTCGCCGACGGCATAGGCCGACAGCGGCGATTTCCAGGACGGCTTGATGACGATGGGGCAACCGGCGGCCATCGCCGGCCCGATCTTGAAGGCGAGGTTCAGCAGCGGAAAGTTCCATGCAAGGAACGCGACGACAACGCCTACAGGCTCGTGAACCAGCGAATGCACATGGGTGGCTTCCCGATCGACCAGTGTCTCCGGCCGCATCCTGGAGATTTCCTCCGCGTAAAAATGGAGGCTGCTTGCCAACGACTCCAAGTCCTCAGCGGTGCTGACCCACGTCTTGCCCATTTCAAGATGGATGCACTGCCGAAGGTGCTCCTCGTTATCGAGCACGGCCTCGCGCAACTTGGCCATCCAGCCGGTGCGTTCTGAAATCGATGCGCCTGCCCAGCTGTCAAATGCGGCGTCTGCGGCTTCAAGCGCTCTGGAAGCCATTCTGGCATCGGCCCACGCGATTTCGGCGACGGGCTTGTCGGTGGCAGGGTTCACGACCTGAAAGTTCGAGCTTCCCTCGAGAAGCTCGCCACCGACGTAAATTTTCTTGGAAATCTGCTTCACCTGTTCTCTCAAAACGGCTTTTCGTTGCTTGATAGATCCAACCAGTCGCATTCCTCGGAACTGAGTTGCAACGATCCAGCCCGGGCAGAAGTCGCAACCTGATCGGGCGTTTCCGCTCCATTCAATGCCACCACCGGAAATCGCTGGTTGATTACGTAACCGAGCGCAACCTCGAACATTGTCATCCCCTTCGCCTCCGCGAATTCCTCGGCACGAGCTTTGCGAGCAAAGTTATCGTCTGAATAGAAGACGCGGACGAGGTCAGCGTCACGGCGGTCTAGCGGATCAGCCTTTGCAAAGAAACCCCTTCCCAGAGATGACCAGGCAATCAGCAAAAAGCGATTCCGCACGAACCACTCGCGGTCGCGCCTGCCGGTGACAACCGTGTCCGGCCAGAACGGCTCGTTCGCCTTGGCGAGAGAGAAGTTGGGGCTTGAAGCCACGAAGGGAGTCTTGGATTGGGCATGAGCGTAATCGTTAGCCTCCTGGATCCTGGCTGTGGTCCAGTTCGACGCGCCAATCGCCTTGAGTCTTCCGGCCTGTACCTCCTCGTCCAGTGCGTCCATCAAGGGGCCAACGCGGAGAGACGGGTCGTCACGGTGAAACATCCAGATATCGAGATGGTCGGTCTTGAGTCTTTCGAGAGAGCCATCAATCGCCCTATGGATCGAGTCTGGGTCGATTCTTGCGCCGCCCTCGTGCAATGGTGCGCAATATCCCGGAATGAGGCCTTTGGACGCGAGTATGATTCTGCCGCGCATCCCCGGCCTTGAAGCCAGCCAGTTTCCGATGACCGTTTCGGAATAGCCGCGCTCCTCAATCGCACCGTAAACTTCCGCGGTGTCAATGTACGTGCCGCCATGCTCGATAAACGCATCGAGAAGGGAAAAGTCCCGCTCCTGGGTATCGGGATGGAAGATCATCGTTCCCAATCCGATTGTCGATAAAGGCTTGTCGAGTTCGCTAATCTTGAAGGTCTTCACCTGATTTCTCCGGTTTATTTCGCAGGTCCGGTGCTGGGACGTGACAGTGCATCGATTGACACGGCCAGAAGAAGGATTCCGCCAGAGAACATGAGCTTGTCGGCAGCACTCGCGCCGGACAGATCGAGTCCGTTTCCAAGCGACCCGATGACAAGAGCTCCGAGAATCGCGTTCCACACACTTCCCCGTCCTCCAAACAGGGACGTCCCTCCAATCACTGCGGCGCCAATGGCTTCAAGCAGTAGCGGTCCGCCGGCAAAGGCGTTGAATGACACCGAGGCATAGCGTGAAGCGCCGACGATGCCGCCAATCGCCGCCATCAGCCCCACCACCGAAAACCCGACCACCCTGATCGCTTGGACTGATATTCCAACTCGTCTGGCTGATTCGGCGTTTCCCCCCACGGCAAACAATGCTCGTCCAAAGGGTGTCGACGTTGTCACCCAGGAAAGCATGGCCGTGAGACCAAGCAAGAGGAGGACCACAATCGGAACGCCGCGATAGGCGTTCAGGGCCGCGACGGCCGCAAACGCAAGCAAGGCAAAAAACGAAACCTTGCCAATTGTTGCGACCATTGGATCCAATTCCAGCTCCAGCCTTTTCCTCGCCAAGTGCCGTCGCCAGGTCACAATTCCAAAAACCGCCACGCAAGCCACGGCAAGGGCCCATCCAATGGCGGGAGCAAGCGTGACGGTGGTGAGACCCCGAACCAAGGGGTCACGCATGTTGATGGCCCCGTGGATGCCAAGGATCTTCAGCATCAGCCCCTGGAATCCTAGCAAGCCTGCCAGAGTCACCACGAAAGATGGTATGCCGATATATGCGACAAGCAGACCTTGCGACATGCCAAGCACAATGCCCATGACAACTGCTGCAAGGCAGGCAAGAAGGGACGGCATCCCAAAATTGGTCACCAAAACGGCAAGAAGCGCAGCACAGACACCCGAACTCGCTGCAACAGACAAATCGATGTCGCCGAGCAGGAGAACGACGGTGATTCCTACGGCCAGCGTTCCCACCACAGCGCTTTGCATGAAAAGAAAATAGAAGTTGCGCGCGCTCAGGAACGCTGGCTCGGTTAAGCCGAAGTATATCCAGATCGCGGCGAGCGCCAGCAAAACCGGGATGAAGCTACCAAGTCTTGTCTCACGAAGTGCACGGAATTTCTTCGCGGTTGCATGCATCGTTTCCATCTTCACGCCCGGTCGTTACGCGGTGCCGCGAGTCATTGCGGCCACGACTTGGTCCGGGTCGGTTTCTGCGGTGTTGTATATCACCACGTTGGTGCCATGCCTGAGCACCATGATGCGATTGGAGACCGCAAAGATGTCGCTGAGGTTGTGTGATATATAGACAACTGCCTGGTTGTTTTCTCGCAAGCGCCTGACCACGTCGAGCACCTGCTGGGTTTGGGCTACGCCAAGCGCAGCTGTCGGCTCGTCGAGCAGAACAAGCCTTGAATCAGCGCCAACGGCGCGGGCGATGGCGATTGCTTGCCGCTGCCCTCCCGACAGCACGCTTACCTTGGAACGCACCGAGCCGAGGGTCCGCACCTGGAGACGGTCAATTGATTTCTTGGCCGAAAGTTCCATCGCCAGTTCGTCCAACGGCCTTAGAAATCTGGGCAGGAACGAGGCCCATTCCTGAACGGGCTCGTGTCCCAGAAAGATGTTCGAAGCAACATCCAAGTTTTCGCAAAGTGCCAAATCTTGGTAAACAATCTGGATACCAAGTGCCGCCGCCTCGTTGGGGGTGTTGACGGAAACCTCGTCGCCGTCGATAAATATCTGTCCGGAGTCGATTCGATGCGCCCCGGCCAGCGCCTTGATCAGCGTAGACTTTCCGGCACCGTTGTCGCCAACCAGAGCCATGACTTCGCCGCGAAAGACCTCGAAATTGACATCACGCAAAGCCTCGACGCCGCCGAACCGCTTGCACATCCCGGTAACTTGCAAATGTGGAATCCCGGGCGGTGGACACACCTCCTCCGCCCGGTCCGTTATTTGAACTGAATGGGACAGTTCAGCTGCTGCAGAAGCCGGTTGCGGCTGCATCGCCTTTGCAGACATCCTCTTTCGAAATAGATGGATCGTTTTCGATGACGTATGCCACGCCTTCTTCGCCAACAGCAGAGTAGTGCTCGACCGGGACGAAAGGAACATCGGCGTCAGCATCATTCTTGACCGTGCCGGTGATGAAATCATCCACGCTCTCGCCGGCGAGAAGCCGCGCGACGACGTTTGCAGTCACGCCGGCCATCTTGTCGAATGGACGCCATACTGATTGAGTCTGCTCTTCAAGCAAAATCAACTGAAGTGCCTGAACTGTGCAGTCCAGTCCACTCACCGGGATTGTTCCGGCCATTCCCTGTTCGGCAAGGGAGGCGATTGCGGCGGCGGCGTTACCATCGTTGGAGGACACCACACCCTGAACATTGTTGTTCAGCTTGGTGAGGGCCTGATCCATTGAACGGCGAGCGATTGCCGGGTCCCAGCCTTGCGTCCAGTTCTCGTAGCCAAGTACGCGCTCGCCCGAGTCGAACAGCGGCTGGAGAATGTTCATCTGGCCCTTGAAAATGACATGGGCATTGGGGTCGGTTGGAGAACCCTTGAGCATTACCAGCGTATCTCCGGACTTGGTGTTGTCGACCACATGCTGGGCTTGCGATTCACCGGTCTTCTCCATGGAGGCCTGAACCCAGAAGCTTGTGTTCTCGGAATGGATCATTCGGTCGTAAGCAATTGCCGGCACCCCAGCCTCTGCAGCAGAATCTGCGATGATGGCCGCGGCATTTCCGTCGATTGGAATAACGACTAGCACCTCGGCACCTCGTGTCAAGGCCTGTTCGGCTTGCCGTTGCTGGGTTGCTGTGTCGTTGTTCGCGTTGAAAACCTCGACCGTTGCGCCCGGCGCGACTTCTTTCATCGCTTCGACGAAGAAATGTGCATCCTGACTCTCCCAGCGCGGGTTGACGTTTTCGGGAAGCAGCATGACCACGAGATTCTCGGCGTTCGCAGAGCCCGAAACCGAGATTGCGGCAGCCAACGCAACTGTGCCAGCAAGCTTCTTGACTGACCAAGAGTTTCTTGGGTTGAGCATTGGTTCTCTCCCTAATTAGTTGCTCTAGAATATGCGGTGCGGGTTTCTGTTGCCTGCTTCGACACCGCAGGGGCACCGACCGCAGGAAGCCGGTGTGTCTGAGTGATCTCCCTTCCAAGACTCCGGCGGGCATCTTCCAAAAGCCTTTCCATGGCTTTTTCAGCCCTGTTCTCGTTCCGAGCGGCAATGGCCTCGTAAACTTCCTGATGGAAAGGCAAGGAACGCTCGTTTTCCAGGTGGTCTCGGTTGGTGAGCCGTATGCTGCTGAGAAGCGCGGAGAAGATAACTCCTTCCAACGCTATCAAAAATTCGTTGTGCGCGGCGCCAAGGACAGATCGGTGAAATTGCGCATCCGAAAAAACGAACTTTTCCTCGGTTCCGGTCTCGGCGGCCATCAGCTCGGCCGCAGACTTGATTTGCCCAAGTTCAGCATCGGTAGCGCGTTCCGCGGCCCAACGCGCGGCCTTGGGCTCGAAGATCTGACGAATCTCCATTAGCTGTCGGAGGAACTCTTCATCAGGTGGTGCAGACTGGCACCAGGCCAGAATATCGTCATCGAGCAGTCCCCAGTTTTCGCGAGAGCGAACTCTTGTTCCCACCCCTCGTCGGACCTCAAGAAGACCTTTACCAACCAGTATCTTGACGGCGTCCCTGATGACCGAACGGCTGACCCTGTAACGCTCCGCCAGCGTTTCCTCGTTTTCGACCAGGTCACCTGGCTGGTGCGTTCGCGTTACAATTCGGCGACCGATTTCTCGGGCAACTTGAGTGGACAGGTTGGGAGCAAGTCCAGACACCCTTTTGAGATTGTAGTATGCTGATTCGCTCATATGATTATTCCAAACATATGATGTTCATATTGTCAATACCTTTTACGGACTCCAGAAACTTTTCGAAGGTAAGGGAGGACACAGTCGGCGCCGGCCAAGGTTGCGACCGGGGGCACCTGCGATCACAGAGAACTGCAACCATCCATAATCTGCCGACGCCGCTTCTCCAGCTGTGACCTCGATGCTTCCGAGCTGAATCGGTTTAAGATGGTCAGGCCAGACAAGCCATGTCGATGGTTCAATGGAGATCCTCGATGATTCGCACTGCCCGTCTCACACGTTATGGGCAGTCATGGTTGTCAAGGCAATCGAAAGAAGATTACGCAAGACACAGAGACGAACCCGATTGCTCTCTCATTTCCTCATTGACCTAAAACTTGATGCCAACATTGCCGTTCGAGTGTTCCATTGCTTTGAACGACACATTCCCTCAGCGAACCTAGGTGGTTAGTCGCGTACATTCCAGCAGTATTTGCCCATTTGGCCCGCTTTGCGCATTCTGGGACAGTGAAACTCGCCAACTGGTGAATAGCCCGCCTCAAACATCTCTATTTGGATCAAAGTTGAAATCGTTCCGATATCGGCTAGGGACCCTCTGACTTGGGGTTGTGGCTGCGGAGGCCGGTTCAGCCCCCGCAAGGCCAGTCCGGCAGATTCCGGACATACGGTCCGTTGCCACAACAAGCGCGGCCGGACAATTCGGGTTCGAGAGGCCCGGAAGCAGCGCAAGCCGCTGCACGCCCCGGGTGCACAATGCCAAGCCCATAGTCAGGCTGTATCAAAGGTTCCCTAGTTTCAAATGACTGAAGAGCAGTGCACGAGCAGCTGCCATCGCCACTAGCCATCGTGTTCGTCGATATCAAAAATTCAGTTGAGTTCTGCCATTGCCTTCTGAAAGACATCGCAGTGCATATTGAAAGATGCCGAAAGTTTGCTAACTATTTTCATGCTTCAAGCTGGTTACTTCGACGTTCGAGACTTGCAGGACACTCATTTTCTTGAAAAGTGCATGTAATGACTGAACTTCCATTCAAACGCACTGAATCGGCCCTGACCAAGATCGCGATACTTCTGGCTTGCAATGACGAATCGGCGTTTTCCAAACGGTTTCCGGACGACGCTGAATGCTTCAGGCGCGTGCTCTCGTCGCATCGCCCAGACTGGAATTTCGAGTCCGTGCCCGTTTTCAAGGGCCTGTTTCCGGAGTCCGCGGAAAGCCACGACGGTTACATCATCACCGGAAGCCCGGCTTCGGTCCATGGCAAGGAGCCATGGATTCAGAACTTGATGGCCTTCGTTCGTGAAATTCACGAGCACCGTGCACCGCTGGTTGGATGTTGCTTCGGACACCAAGCAATCGCCCAAGCGCTGGAAGGCGAAGTTTCCCGCAATGAATTCGGATGGGGCCTTGGAATCGCGGAAACCCGGTTTGTTGAGCGCGAACCATGGATGGACCCATTCACTCGCACGGTTCAACTCTATGCAGCCCATTCCGAACAGGTTTCGAGACTTCCTTCCGAAGCCAGGATTGTCGGGTACAATAACAGATGCCCGTACGCTGCGTTTGCCGTGGGCAATCACATCATGGCGATCGGGTACCACCCAGAGATGACGCCGGAATTCATCCGAGCCCTCGTTATCCACATGTCTCCTCACCTCGAGAGGGAAGTCGTCGAGAACGCGCTTTTGCAGTTGGAAGGCCAGGCCGCAGGTGCGCAATTCGCAGGCTGGATTGCCAATTTTCTGGACTCTGCGATTAGTGGCCGGACATCCAGGAGGAAAGCAACATGATCGATCCGATCGAACTTAGACTTCAATCGGCAATTGAAATCGGCCAGCGGGCGGGGAAAATCGCGATCGAGTTCTTCAGGAATCGCGACAGCCTAGCCATTGAAAGCAAGGGGTTTCAGGATCTGGTATCCAATGCCGACCGCGAGACGGAGCAGTTCGTTCGTGGCGAGCTCCAGCGCTTGTTCCCGGGCGATGGGATTGTCGGCGAGGAATTTGCGGCAAGTGCCGGAAATTCCGAGTTTACCTGGGTGATTGACCCAATCGACGGGACAGCGAACTTTTTGCGCGGGATCCCGTTTTGGTGCGTTGCACTTGCATGCGTGGATCGCTCGAAGCCCGTTGTCGGAGTCATTCACGACCCGCTGCATGAAGAGACGTTCCATGGCTATGCAGGGAATGGAGCCTACCTTAACGGGACGCCTATTCAGATATCATCCTGCCGGAGCGTAAGTGAAGGCATATTCGGAGTTAGTTCCTTCACCGACGGCACGTTCCGCTCCTCTTCCGAAATAGTTGCAGCACTGGCTGAGAGAAACGGAATGTTCCATGCAACGGGGTCGGGAGCGTTGAACCTCGCGTACGTGGCCTGTGGGAGGTTCATTGGCTTCAGTGAGACAACCATGATGGGATGGGACTGCATCGCAGGCCTGTTGCTGGTGGCTGAGGCAGGCGGTGTCATCGAAGAGTTTGACCTTGACGCAATGCTGAAAACGGGCGGAAGCGTGAGCGCGTTCGCTCCGGGTATTGCCGAACAATTGCAATCCATTCTGGGACAGGCCTCCAAGCCCTGATTTCAGGCTTTGTACCAGTTCATGCCCGGTTTCGTCTTGCCAAAGCGGCTATTCGCGAATTGTTGAATTTTTGAATGCAATTCCCCTTGACGCTGACATGCTGAAATGTGTGCGGCAACATGAGTTGACGATTTAACTTTATCGATATAGTTTCATGTAAAAAGGGCTTTTTTGCAAAGCGCGATTCGCCACTCTCCCCGCGAGACCCGGCCGATTCGCTCTATTCAGGCTGGCGGTCTCGCATCGGCACCTCTTCGTGGTTCCCTCGCCGAAATGCATTGCGCAATTCGACGGAGAAGCCGCGGGGTCAGCCGCCATACAGCAAAGCGACGACCGAAGAAGCAGAAGATGATGAATGCGGAAGCGCAATCATCGACTGGAAATGGAACGGAAGTTGAAAATGCGGGATCAACCAGTCGTCTATCCGTTGAGACAGAATGAGTTTGCGGGCCGAATAGGCATCGCGCGTGCACCGGTCAATCCGCCAGCTGGAATGTTCGCCCGAACATGGGGCAGCGCGAAACACAGCATCGCCGACGGACTGCACAGACCGCTCTACATGACGGCATTGGCAATATCGAATGCCGACCGTACGCGACCTGCCTTTGTTGTGGGCATCGATTTGATGGCATGGATGTCGAAAAACGACGAGGAAGGAATCCGCGCTCCGCTACTCGAGGCTGCCCGCATTGGCGCGGATGAGCTCATTCTGCACTTGTCCCACTCTCATGGCGCTCCGTTCACTGATCCAATTCGCTGCAGGGAGCCTGGTGGAGACCTGATCGCGCCCTACCGAGAAGAGATCGTCGCAACTGGAAGAAAGGTCCTTTCCGACGCCGAGAAAAACATGAGGAACGCAGTCGTGAGCTGGGCAACCGGATCCTGCAAGCTGGCATTCAACCGCGACATCGTGGACCCCGCATCCGGCGACATCCTGTGCGGGCTGAACCCCAGCAAGCCCGCCGACGACACGCTTCTTGTCGGGCGCGTAACAGACGAGAGCGGCAAGGTGATGGCGACTCTCGTGAACTATGCGTGTCATCCAACATCCCTTGGCGGCGGTAACCGACTGATTTCGCCGGACTATGTCGGCGCCATGCGCGAAATCGTCGAGCGTGAGACCGGTGGCGCCATATGCCTGTTCCTGCACGGCGCTGACGGGGAGTTGACGCCGCGACGGAGCTTCGAGGACGACGCATCGGCAGCCGATCAGAATGGCCGGGAAGTCGGCTTTGCGGCGATGGCAACCTTCTCGGCGCTGTTTCCGCCCAAGCATGAAATGAAATTTGCCGGTCTCGAGGAGTCCGGCGCGGCGCTCGGCCGGTGGAAACTTGCGCCAATCGAACCGGACACGACATTCGCGCTATTGACGGACACGGTTCGCCTGACGATCAGGGGAATGCCTTCTTGGATGGAACTTCAGCAAGCCGCCGCATCAAGCGTGGGGTATGAACACGAGCGATTGCAGAGAAAGCAGGCATTGCGAGAGAAGATCGGGGATGGGGACCACTATGACTTGCCGATCCAGGTCTGGCGACTCGGCGGCGCGATTCTGGTTGGTGCGCCAGTAGAGTTTTACAGTGCGTTCCAGCGTGGTTTGCGGACCAGATTTGCCGAACACACAATCGCCGTATTGAACATCTGCAACGGTTACTTGAGCTATTTACCGACCCGCGAAGCCTATGAAACTGAAGCTTATCCGGTTCGGGTCGCAGTATTCGAGTCTGGATCGATGGAGAAAGCGTTGGAGAAAACCGCCGCGATGATTACGGCGATCATTGATTAGGTGGCGCGGTTGGCGGGACCGCGATGGCGTCGGTGATTATCCGATGGACGTCATGAACGGGCGCGTAGCCGAGAACGGAGCGCGCCTTCGAAATGTCGTGGGCGATGCTGATTGCCGGGCCGGGTATTCGCACTTCGACAAAGGGCCAGCCGGTTGCTTCGTGCAACGCTTCCACGGCAACCCTGTAGGAGAACGGGCTCGGCCCGCTGAGGTTGAAGATCTCCCCGACTGCTGAAGGTTCCTCCAACATCAGCTCTATTCCGCTGACTAGGTCTCGGACATCGCACATGTGGAACTGGTAGGGAGTGCCGTTCTCGTCGAGAGCCAGCAGCAACGTCGCCTCGGGATCGCCTTGGCAGGCTGCATCCAGTGCGGAGGCCGCATCGAACCGACCGAGTGCCTGGAACAGTCCGCGCATCGGTTCAACGAACAGAAAGCGTCCCGACCATCCGTCGGGCCGCAGAATCTCTTCCGCTCGCGCTGTGAGGGCGAAGCGGGCAATGGTGACCGGAATGCCGTGAGCCCTGTGATAGTAAAACGCGAATCTCTCGTTTGTCTCTTTGGACAGTCCGTAGAAACTGTAGGGATTTCGTGGATGGGACTCGTCGATCGGCTTGTAGCGTGCATTCAGCGAAGGATAGACCTCGTCACTACTGGCCAGGAAAAAGCGTTCGAGTGCAATTTTCTGCTGAACCACAGCATCGAACAAATGAAAGGTCCCTGCCACGTTTTGGGCGAACAGGTCGCGGTCGGCACCTTCGCCCCATAGCATGACGGCCCCCAGATGAACGATGCGGTCGACGCCGGAAACCGCCTTCGCGACCACAGCTCGATCGGTCAGCGAGCCGATTATGATCTCCGTGCCCTGCTCCTCGATTGCGTCCAATCCCGGGTCGCCGGGCAGGACAAGCGCACGGATGCGCTCGCTGCGCATCTGGCGTGCTATCAAAACTTGCCGCCCAACGCGACCCGTCGCGCCTGTGATCAATGTTGTCATGGTCGTGTTTCCCTGAAATGCGATAGTTGGTCAGAAATGTCGAAGACCGAGATCGCCGCACCGGTCTGCGTGTCAAAGAACCGCAGCTTCTCGGGATCGACCGCAAAGAGGACGCGGTCGCCCAGTTGCGCTCGATCAGCAAGGGCTGGCGCAAGCCGCACGATGAACCGCTGCTCGCCATTTTCCAGCGTTACCAGAGTTTCATGGCCGAGTTCCTCGGCGGCAATGACACTACCTTCAAACTCGCACTCTGAGCTGCCGTTGAGGAGTGCGGCGTCTTCGGGCCGGAATCCGACGAGGAGAGGCCGGTCTGTCGAAGCGCTTGCCAGCGCAGTCAGCAGCGGAACTGGGAACGACACGCGCACGCCGTCGCCCCTCAACATTCCTCCGTCCAAATCGATGTGGCAGTTCAAGAGATTCATAGGCGGCGTACCGACGAACTGAGCCACAAATGTGTTGGCTGGGTGATGGTAAAGTTGGCGCGGCGCGTCCACCTGCTGAATGCGCCCCTCATTCATCACCACGATCTGGCTGCCCATCGTCATCGCTTCGGTTTGGTCGTGGGTCACGTAAATTGTGGTCACTCCGATCTCGCGCTGCAGACGGGTAATCTCAGCGCGGGTCTGCACGCGCAACTTCGCGTCCAAGTTGCTCAGCGGTTCATCCATGAGGAACAGTTTAGGCTGACGGATGATGGCGCGACCGAGGGCAACACGCTGACGCTGGCCACCCGAAAGCTGCGCGGGGCGACGACGCAGTAGCTCGGAAAGATCCAAAGCCGCGGCGGCCTGTTTTACCCGTCGCTCGATCTCGACTAGCCGCACTCCGCGCAGCCGCAGCGCATAGGATAGATTGCCAAGGACCGTCATGTGGGGATAGAGTGCATAGTTCTGAAACACCATGGCGATGTCACGGTCGCGCGGCGAGACAAGATTCACAAGTTCGTTCCCGATCCAGATGTTGCCCGACGTCGCCCGTTCCAGCCCTGCGATCATGCGCAAGGTCGTCGACTTGCCGCAGCCGGATGGACCGACCAGCACCAGAAATTCTCCCTCGGCGATGTTCAGGTCAATCTGGTCGACCGCAAGGTGATCCGGAAATCGCTTGGTGACCTTTTCTAGCAGTGCAGTCGCCATCTCCCCTCCGTCAGCCCTTGACGCCGCCTGCCGTCAGTCCGCGGACAAGGTAGCTTTGAAGCGCCAGAAAAATCAACGCCGCTGGAAGCGTCACAATCGCGGCAGCCGCCATGACCTGGTCCCAAGGTGTAACGAATTCTCCCTTGAAGGAGGCAAGGCCGAGCGAAACCGTCCAGTTTTCCGGCTGGCGAATGAACATGCGCGCAAACAAAAACTCGTCCCACGAGATGATGAAGCAGAACATGTATGTCGAGGCCAAGCCGGGCAGCGACAGCGGAAGAGTGATGCGGAACAACGTGCCAAGTCGTGAGGCCCCGTCGATCAGTGAGGCTTCCTCTAATTCAACCGGGATGGCATCGAAGAACGCTTTTAGCAGCGCCGCAGCAACCGGAATCAGGAATGCCAGATAGGCGAGCGTCAGGCCGGCAAGACTGTCCAAAAGGTTCAAGCGAGCGAACACGACATACATCGGAAGTGCCAGCAGGATTGCGGGAAACATCTGGGTCAGCAAAAGCATCATTTCGGACGTGCGGCGCCCGCGAAAGCGAAACCGCGACAGGGCATAGGCCGCCATCGCTCCGAAAAATGTCGCGACCAGCCCCGTCGTGAGCGAGACGGCAGCCGAGTTCAGCAGCCATCGCCCGAGGCCGCTTGTCTCGAACAATGTCACATAGGGGCTGAAAACCGAATCCGCGCTCGGCAGCAATTTCGGAGGGAACTCGAACAATTGTGCGCTCGGACGAATGGAAGTAACGACCATCCAATAAAAAGGAAAGATGGCTACCGAGCAAAGCAGCAAGATCAACCCGCCCAGCGCCAGGCGGCCTGCGGCGATGGAGATGCGCCTGACGATTTGGTCGACCGCAAGAGTCTCGTCGCGCCTACGCATGTTCCGGCTCTCGAGTCACCGCAATGTAAATCAACGTCAACACGATCGACATGCCGAGCAGCAACGCCCCCATGGCAAATGCCGATCCCGCCCTGAAGAATCGGAAGGCTTCAAAGTAGATGTGCACCACAAGCGCATTGGTGGCGCCTGCAGGACCGCCCTGTGTCATCAGGAAGATGAAGACGAAATTGCCGAAGCTCCAGATGAGCAGAAGCAACACCACGATTGCCATCACGCGCCGAAGTCCGGGAAGCGTAATATCGAAGAAGCGGCGTACGGGGCTGGCACCATCGATCGCTGCAGCTTCATAGAGGTCATCGCTGATGGTCTGAAGGCCAGCCAGCAATACCAGGGCAGCGAACGGATAGGTCTTCCAAACGTTGACGATGATTATTGCGAGCAGCGCGAAATCGGGATCGCTAAGCCATTTAGGCGTTTCGCCAAAGAATGGTGCCAAGGCCAGCGCGTAGTTCACCACGCCGAAATCGGGATTGTACATCCACTGCCAGACGAGAGCCGCCACGACATGCGGTACTGCCCAAGGCAGGATGATCAGCATGCGCGCGATGCCGCGGCCGATAAACTCGCGATCAAGCACAATCGCGGCGGTCATGCCGAGAGTGACACTGCCGATTACGGTCCCCAAGGAGAAAATGACGGTTACATAGATTGCATTCCACGTATCCGGGTCCGTCAACACGGCATTGTAGTTCTTGAGCGTTAAGGCGATGTTGAAGCCAAGCCCGATCATCTTGCTGTCGGTGAAACTGATGCGCAGCCCCCAAAGAAGAGGCGCGATCACCAGAACGGCGATTGCGCCAAGCATGGGCCACAGCATCACCGCCGGCAACCATCGATCCTGACTGTCGGCATAATCGCTCTTGGGCATCATGGGTCCGTCAAACCTAAAAGGAGAGTGGAACCATTCCCGCTCTCCAATCTCATCAGCCCGACCACGGACATGCCTAAATTGCGGGGGGGGGCGTGACCGGCCGATATCCGTCGCCGCCGGAATAACGGCGGCGACGGGAGGGAGAAGACGCCAGCGTCGAGCCTGACGTTCGTGTCAGCCCGCGATCAATGCCTCGACCTCGGCCTGTGCCTCGGCGAGGGACTCTGCAATCGGTGCATCCCGATACAAGATCAACTCGATTTTGTCGGCGATGATCTTCAATATCTCGTTGCCATAGGCTTCCAGTCCCTCGGGCATAATCGAGACAGCATGCTTGTCGGACGCCTCCTGGAACGATTCAAACCAAGGATTTTCCTCCAGGTAGCCATCCGGCAGATTGTCGAGACGCGGCGAGACGGTGTTTGTGATCGACACCATCTCCCTCTGCCACGCGGGGTTCTGCATGAACTCAATCAACTTGAATGCCGCATCGGGGTTTGGCGCACCGTTTGGGATGGACCAAATCTGGAACGCAGAGGCGGTCCGATGCCCAGGCCAAGGCATGAGTGCCGTCGCCAGCTTGGGTGTGATATCGGGGTTTTCGGCTCTCGCGAAGCCCATCATCCAAGAACCATCGAAAAGCACCGCGACCTTGCCCTGCCACCACATCTGCCGGTAGGTCGCCTTGTCGACGTCGCGCGGCATGACGCCAGCGTCGAACAGCGCCTTGAACTTCGCGATGGCGTCAACATTGCTGGGGTCGTCGATTGTCGGCTTGCCGTCGCTCGAGAAGTGGCCTCCGTTGGCAATCACCCACTGCGCGACGTCCATGTAGGTTTCGACATAGCTACCGGGCTTCACCATGGCCGCGTAGCCAAAACTGTTGGGCGGGTCGGTCAACGCCATTGCCATGGTCGCGAATTCCTCGATGTTGTCGGGGAATTCATCGTAGCCTGCTGCGGCGAGCATCTCGGCATTGTAGAACGGGATGTAGTTCGCAACCATGTGGATGACTCCGTACGTCTGGCCATCCACAACGAGTGGTGACGCGAACTGCGCCGGTGAAAAGGTTTCCTCGTTGATGTCAGTGCTGGCCATGAAGTCGTTGAGCGGCATCAACAAGCCTAAGCGAAGATAGTCACCAATGTTGAGATTGGTTAAGTGGATGATGTCGGTCGGCGTGCCAGAAGCCATCTCCTGCATCATCTGATCGGCGTACTCGCCATACGGGACATTGTAGCCGTCAACCTTGATGCCGGGATTTTCCTCCTCGAAGGCTTGAATCACCGTGTTCATCCAAATCTCGTTGCCCGGTTCGCCAAACCACCAGCTTGGCAACCTGATGGTGATGTCTTCGGCGGTTGCCGCGCCGATAGGTGCCAAGCTGACCGCGGCGACGGTCGCCGCAGCCGCAATCGAACGCCGCAGTTGATTGAACATGTACATTGATATTTACTCCTCTTCTGTTGGGTTGCTGAATCCGGTCACGCACCAGATCATACCGACGCGCTATGGGAAGCGAGCCTACAATATGCCGAATTCGTCGTAGACGTCTGCCAGAAGCCTGCCGACCAACAGCGCCTCGCGCGATTTGTTTTCGCCAGCCAGTTTCTCACGGCAGCCGGCAAGGACTTCCATCTCCACTTGTTTAGGCACAACCACGCAGCCATCGGCATCGCCGAAAACGATGTCGCCAGGGCAAATCGGCACCCCGCCGCACTCGATTGGCACGTCGATTTCGATCACCCTTCCCCGGCCTTGACTGTCAAGCGGGCCCACCCCGCCGGCAAAAACGGGAAATGCAAGCTCTCGCACTTGCTTGACGTCTCGTACCATTCCATCCATCAAAGCACCGGCCGCACCGCGCATCCGTGCCGCGGTGCTCAGCAATCCTCCCCATGGCGCGATGCGACCGGTGGCCCCGCAGGCAGACACCGCAATGTCGCCTGGGCGCAAGCTGTCGACTAACGCAATCTCCAATTCGTAGTGATTCTCCCCTGCCCGGGGCGGAGCGTACACGTCGGCATAGAGCATGGTGCGCGCCCGGCCCGCCATGACAAGATCCTCGTCGAGTGGTCTAATTCGCGATGGCAACGCCTGCCGAGTCAGCCCCAAGCCATCCAAGACATCAGAAATCAGTGAACAGAAGAACATGCGACGCATCTCAAGGACAACAGAGTCATCGTCGGCTAGCTGACATGCGGGCTTTAGGTTGTCGTCCAAACCAGAATCCAATCGTCCGTCGACATCTCGAGAACGCTAACATTATCGTTAAAGTATGTCAAAGAAAAAAATTTTACGGTTGGAACGGCCGGATTCCGCATTTGCATTCGCGGACCTGTCAAGCCGAATCGCCATCGACAAATTCAACTGGAAGCACGATGTCTTTAGACGCGAAGTTGCCCCTCTCGATTGTCTCTAAAACCTCTTTGCCCGCACGATAGCCCATTTCGTAGGCGAACGAGCGAACCGTAACCAATCGCGGCACCGCGTATGCCGCCATGTCGAAATTGTTGAAACCTGTAACTTGCACCTCTCCGGGCACGTCAATACCGCGCTGAGCAAGAAGCTTGAGCGCCGCCATGGCCATGCGGTCATTCCCTCCGACAAATGCATCGGGCAGTTGGTTGGAGGCAATTTCGGTGCTGAGTGCCTCCTGCGTGGCGGCAAATGTCTCATCGCCGCATGTAACGGTCTGCAGCGTCGCGCCAGTTGCAGCGCACACCTCGCGAACGGCCGCGATGCGCTCGTTCATTGCCGGCCATTCCTCGCCTGGTGCCAGAAAAACCAGTCGCCGTGCCCCTCTCTCGATCAGATATCGTGCAATCTGCAGGGCACCGCCATGGTCGTCCTGACGTACCGAGCATATCCCTTCAATATCGCTCCTCTCCTGGATCAGCACGAGCGGGACGTGCAGCCTGATCAATCGCTCCACCAGCGCAATGCGTCGCTCCGGGGGGCCGGAAAGAATGGCGCAGACCCCATCGGTCTGCAACTGGGCCAGCAACGGCGCATTCGCCGTCGTTTCGACACGAACCCCTTGCAAAAGAACGCTGTAGCCGTAGGCTGTCGCAAGATTGGACACGCCCGCAACCACCTGAGTTATGAAGGGATCGTTCAGAAACTGCGGGACGTCATCCAGCACCAATACGCCGATTGCATTGGCTCGCTGCGACCGCAACCGTCGAGCAGCCGCGTGGGGCCGGTAGTCCAGTCTCTCGATCACGGCCGCCACCCGTTCCCGTGTAGGGCGGCTCACCTGATTGTCCCGACCGTTGAGCACATTGGACACGGTCATAGGCGTTACACCGGCTTCGATGGCAACGTCCTTGAGTGTCAGGCGACGGCGCACCCTATTCTTTCCAAGAGATTGAAGCTTCGACATGGTAGCTTGAATTCAACTCGGTTTGCCATTCACAGATCCGGCGCCTGCAGCGTCCATTGATACCATTCAGGAATGGCCGCAATTCGAACCGCGCACACTTTTTATTGCGGCTAACTTGTATAGTTAGTCGGAAATGTCAAACATGCCGTCTCACTTCGCAACCTTGGGAGAACGGCGGCATGCAACAGTTTTGATACCAATGAATCCGCTATCCGCCAAGTGTGAACGCTGCACCCGAAACAGCCGGTCGGCTGGTCAAGTTGTTGGCTAGGGAGCGACTAACGGCGTACCGGCGTGCACCGGCTCACACACATCCACACCAGCAAACGCTGTGCCGTCCTCGAACCACGAGCGAGGAGCCTTGGCTCCCCAGAGCGTCTGGCGGCGAGGGTCTTTTAGATCCCACTTTATTGGCTCATGATCAGGGTCAATTGTCTGGTAGTCCGAGCAATAGAGCTCGATTCTGTGACCGTCAGGATCGAGCACGTAGAGAAAGAAGGCATTCGAGATGCCGTGGCGACCTGGACCGCGCTCGATGCAGTCAAGGTAACCCGTTGTCGACATCAAATCGAGCAGTTCGATTATGTTGAGAGGTGTGGGAACCCAAAACGCCACATGGTGGAGCCGCGGGCCTGTTCCGTTCGTGAAGGCTATGTCGTGGACATTGCCCTTTCGCTGCATCCAAGCCGCCCACTTGCGACCGGATTCCTCGTCTTCAGTGTACTCGGTGAGCCGGAATCCCATCTCGCCGTAAAATCGTGCCGCACTGTCGACGTCGGCTGAAAACAGATTGACATGGTCTATGCGAAGCGGCTTCACGCCACGGTAGAGGCTGTATTGCTGGTGCATCGGTGCGAGCCGGTCCATTCGTGTGTAGAATTCCAACGGCACACCCCACGGATCTTCGACACGCAGGACCCTTCCCATGTACGGGCGTTGCATCAAATTGACCGAAAGGCCCTTGCTCCTGAAGAATGTCTCGACGCTATCGAGATCCTCTTCGCCGAACAGCTTGAATCCCAAGGCTCTCGCACAAACCTCCTGCGATCTGGTCAGCGCTATGCAGTGGTGCCCGCGCTCCTCCATTGCGCGGAGATAGACATGTCCGTCGTCTTCCGCGCTCAAGACCAGTCCCAAAGTGTCGACGTAGAATCGTTTCGATGCCTCCAGGTCTCGAACAGCCAATTCGACATGGCTGAGACGAATGATGTTGAACGGAGGATGAAACAGTCGAGTCGAGTCACTCATCTGTCAGCCCCTTTCCTCACACGCCGAGTCTTGGGATGCCGTGGCGGCCGAGCGCAAACCCGACATGCTTCTGTTCCATGTAGAACTCGAAGGACCAGTCGCCGCCGTCTCGCCCGATTCCACTGTCCTTGGCACCACCGAACGGCGTGGGCAAATGCCTGACATTCTCCGAATTTACCCAAATCATCCCTGCCTCGAGCGCACCTGCTACCCTTAGTGCACGCGTTATGTCGTTGGTCCAGACATAGCCTGCAAGGCCGTACCGCACATCGTTGGCAATCGAGATGGCTTGGTCCTCGCTCTCGAATCGCATCGCGGCAAGCACCGGACCGAAGATTTCCTCTTGGGAAATCCGCATTTCGGGCGTGACACCGCGAAAGAGAGTTGGCTCCACATAGCACCCCGAACCGTCGATCCGGTTTCCGCCGACGGCGATCTCCGCTCCCTCATCCTGCGCGGTCTCGAAGTAGGACGAGACCTTGTCAAGATGGGCCGGATGAATCAGAGGTCCGATCTCCGTGGCAGGATCCAGCGGATTCCCAACGCGGATATTGCGCACCCTCGCAGCAAGCCTTTCAAGAAACGCGTCCGCTATCGAGTCCTGCACGAGCAGCCTGCTTGAGGACGTGCACCGCTCGCCGTTCAAGGAATAGATCATGAACACCGTAGCATCCAGCGCACGGTCCAGATCCGCATCATCGAAAACAATGACCGGGTTCTTCCCTCCCAGTTCAAAATGGACCCGCTTTAGCGTCGCGGCCCCCTGCTTCATGATTTCCGACCCAGTCCGGCTTTCACCCACAAAGGCAATTGCACGAATGTCCGGATGTTCGGTCAAGGCCCGTCCAGCCTCTTCGCCGAATCCGTTGACGACGTTCAGGACGCCCACCGGAAGCCCTGCTTCTTCGGCGATCTCCACAAGAATCGAGGCGGTGACGGGCGACAGCTCGGCCGGTTTGTGCACGACAGTGCATCCTGCAGCCAACGCCGGCGCGATCTTCCAAGTCGACAGCATGAAAGGGGTGTTCCAAGGTGTAATGACGCCCACCGGTCCAATGGGAACTCGGGTTGTGACATTCAGCAGCGTCTGCGAAGGAAGCGTCTGCCCGTTGCGTGCCGACGGCGCCATGTCGGCATAGTACCTGAAATTCTCGGCACCGCGGAGAGCCGCCTTGGACATGAACCTGATGGCCTGACCGGTGTCCCAACATTCGCACAAGGCTATTCTCTCCGCCTGCGCGACAATTCCATCTGCAACGCAGTGGAGAATGCTCTTGCGTTTCGAAGCTGCCATGTCCCGCCACTCCGGGAACGCCTCTCTTGCAGCGGCGGCGGCCTGATCGATATCCTTTGCCGATCCCTTGGCCACGCTCGAGATCGGACTCAGATCCACCGGGGAACTCGTCGTGAAAGTTCTGCCCGACTCGGATTCAAGCCAAACGCCTCCGATTCGGTTCCGAACGCCCGACTCCCGGAAACCTCGCAGGTGTTCGTCAAGCTTTGCAGTGTTTGCCTCCAGTTCTGCCATGATCAGCCGTCCGCCAAATGCTTTCGAATGGAGTTCGTCTTGGGACTCAGCATGGGATCGATTTCTCTCATCTCCATGGACAGGGCCAAGGGATGGGAATTCAATAGCGGCTGCAGGAAGCTCTTGGCGGCTGCAAATATCCTGTTGGTTGCCTCGACTCGAGCATGCAACGGTCTTCCAGCTCTCAGACGGATCTCGATGTCGATGAATCCGTGCTGCGGGTCTCCATCCGCAATTGAGCAATGGTCACATCGAGTTGCACGCACTCTCACACCGGCCAGAGGGAATATCCCGGATTTGATTGCGGCCTCCCGAAGAGTGTCACAGAAAACGCCCATATCAACAAGGATATCCAGATTGGAAGAGTATTCAACGCTAAGATGCGGCATGAACTTGAAGCTCAGCTCCCTTGGACTGCATTATCAGATACATCGCCGTGAAGGTGATTTCCACCAGTCAGATGAGAACCGTCATGCAGAAACAGCTCGACGCTCGCGCATTCGGATTCCTTCGGGCGTGCGGATCAACTGGATCGCTTTATCCGGTGGACAGTCCGGCAACTAGATGGTGGATAGCCCTTCGTCCACTGCCGCCAGGATTGCTTCCGCTTCCGATGACGAAATAACCAGTGGCGGAGAAAGAATTATGTTGGAACCGGACACCCTAACCATCACGCCGGCCTTGAGAATAGCGTCATGGATTCTGTCCATCTGGTCCTTGCCCAAGGGAATTTTTGCGTACCTGTCGGACACGAGTTCCATTGCAAGCATCAGTCCCTTCCCTCCTCGGACATCGCCGACAATTTCATGCTTGTCCTTGAGCCGCTGCAATCCTGTATGGAGTTCCCGTCCACGAACGGCCGCGTTATCCGGGACGTTCAAGCGAACCGTTTCGTTGATGCATGCGATGGCAGCAGCGGCACCGACGGGATGTCCCGTATAGGTGTATCCGTGACCGATCCACCCAGCCCCATCTCGCTCGTTCTCGAACACTTCGGCAACACGTTCCGACAGCAGCGCCGCGCCAAACGGGAAGTAACCATTGGTGATGGCCTTCGCGATTGTCATCATGTCAGGCTTCACGCCCCAAAGGCGCGAGCCGCTCCAATTCCCGGCGCGCCCGAACCCCGTGATCACTTCGTCCGATATCAGCAGAATTCCATTCTTGTCGCAAATCTCGCGCACCTTGGGCATGAAACTTCGGTGCGGGACGATGACGCCCCCCGCGCCCGGTATCGGCTCCATGATGAACGCGGCAACCGTGCCTGCGCCTTGAAACGCGATCGTGCTTTCGAGGGCGGCAATGCAAAGACCAGCCAGTTTTTCGGAGTCTTCCTCGCCAAAAGGATTCCTGTACGTGTACGGTGAGGGGATATGGAAACACTCCGGCAGCAAAGGTTCGTACATTGCCCGAAACCGCGGATTCCCGTTCACGCTCGCTGCACCGAAATGCGTTCCATGGTAGCCGTTGACGAGGCTGATGAACTTGACCCGGGCGGAATCGCCGCGTATCTTGTGGTACTGGCGAGCAAGCCTCAGAGCCGTCTCGACGCTATCCGACCCTCCTGACGTGAAGAAGGCTCTTGCCATCCCCTCGTCGGAGAAGAAGTCGGTCAGTATCTGCGAAAGCTCGATCACCTTGTCATTGGTGCTGCCCCTGAACGTCGAATAGTAGGGCAACTTCTGAAGTTGCGCTGCTATTGCGTCCTTCACCGGGTGGCATGAGTACCCAAGATTGACGTTCCACAAGCCGCCAACCGCATCGATGAACTGATTGCCGCTAAGGTCGGTTATTCGAACTCCCGAACCCCCGACAATGATCGGCGGCGGATTGCTGGAACCTTCCGCTGGATGCGCCATCGGGTGCCAGTTGTATCGTGCGTTGTTCTCTATGAGGTAGTTGGAGTCTCTCATTGGCATCTTTCGCAATCGAATCTTCTGCCCTTAGGGTGGCGTGCGCGGGTGTTAACGCCGAAGTGTGTCTTTGGCAAAGCCAAATTCCAACAGCAGCTTGCGGCCATGCCAAGACGCTCGGCCCAGTCCGAGGCTGGCCGGACCTGTGTCGACTGAAGATTGCGCGGAGGAATCGTGACGAACAGGTCGGAGAATGCGCCGTGGATCGGGACCCTGCGCTCGGGCTTCGTGAAACGGCGCGGAAACCCTTTCTTGCTCTGTCCGGCCTCTGCGTGCCGCACATCCCCGCCACCAGAAACGATGCAAGGGAGTGCAATGGCCGTTATCTCGCGAGGTTACGGCGCGTGGTACACTCAGCCCCTTCAAGAAAAACGAAAAAAACCGCATGATACCTGCTTCTGGGTTGCTGTTTGCAGGCACAATGCATCGCCGACCAAAAAAGGAACATCGAAATTTCCAAAAGCGATTGCCTTGGAGTTCGCGCCTGGATCAATTGCAGGCTCCAAATGAATGAACTAAAGTGAACTGCTTTTTGGAGATCGAACCAGTAATATGAATGCCTCTGAACTAAAAGAAAAGCACCGTGAAATCCGGGGAGGATTCTCTAAAAATCTCGATCTTCGGATACACCGATCAATAAGCTGGATTGCTCGAGCCGAGCATGCATTTGCCAACAACGATCACGATACCGCATTCATATGCTACTGGATCTCGTTCAACGCAATTTATCATAGCGATGGCTTCGGTGGGATCAAGACAGGCGAGAGAAGCGTGATAAACTCCTACTTCAGGTCAATAATCGATCTCGACCGGGAAAACCGTGTGTTCTCAGCCATTTGGGACAGATTTTCCGATTCAATCAGGGTGCTCTTGAGAAACAAGTTTGTGTTCCAGCCATTCTGGCGTTCTGTCAACAAGGACAGGGGATTCGAGAACTGGGAAGGCAAGTTTCAGGCCAGCAACAGAAGGATCATGAAGGCATTTACCAAGACCGACTCGGTCACTATTCTCAGCGAGCTCTTTGATCGACTGTATGTGCTTCGGAACCAATTGATTCATGGTGGGGCGACTTGGGGCAGCAGTCTCAATCGCAGTCAAGTAAGAGATGGAACCGCAATTCTTGGCTTTCTTGTGCCAATATTTGTCGATCTCATGATGGAGCATCCGGACCTGAATTGGGGAACTCCATACTACCCCGCACTCAATAGCGCACCCTAGTGGGCAGCCAGTTTCTCGTTCCGAACACCAATGTTCAACCGCGCGCGCTGGGAAGTGCGCATAGCATCTCGAAAAGCAGGTTGGCGCCCACGAGTGAAGTGTTGCCGCTTGGATCGTAAGGTGGCGACACCTCGACCAAGTCGCAGCCGACTATGTTCAACCCACGACAGCCTCGAATAATCTCAAGAGCCTGGATTGTCGTCAGGCCGCCGATTTCGGGAGTGCCCGTTCCCGGCGCATAGGCCGGATCAAGGCTGTCAATGTCGTAAGATATGTACACCGGCGAATCGCCGACGGTTTTGCGCACTCGGTCCATCAGAGGTCCCATCGATTTGTGCCAGCATTCTTCCGCAGGCACGACCTGGAAACCGCGCTCCCGACCCCAGTCATGGTCTTCCGCAGAATAGCCAGTGCCGCGAAGCCCGATCTGAAATGTCTTTTCCGGAATGATCAGGTTCTCCTCGTAGGCACGCCGAAAAGGAGTTCCATGCGCCACCTTCTCCCCAAACATGTCATCGGAGGTATCGGCATGCGCGTCGACGTGAATCAGCGCGACGGACCCGTGGCTTTCCAAGTAACCGCGCAGTACGGGGTAGGTAAGCGTGTGATCACCGCCCAGAATCAATGGTACGGCACCAGTCCGCAGTATGGTCGCTATCTCCTCGGTGACGATGTCGCAGGTTGCGCTCATATTGTAGGTATTGATTGCAATGTCCCCAATGTCTGCAACCTGCAGGTTTTCGAACGGCGCGGCTCCCGTGCCCATGTTGTAGGGCCTGAACAGACAGCTCTCGGCCCGGATTTGCCTGGGACCGTATCGCGTTCCAGGTCGGTTGGAAGTTCCAATGTCCAGCGGGATGCCGACAAAGCAGGCGTCTAGTCCCGAGGCATTTTCTTGAAACGGCAATCTCATCATAGTGGCGGGCCCGCCAAAGCGCGGCATTGCGTTGCCGCCAAGCGGCTGATTGAATTGCGTTGGCTTCTTAACTGTCATTTTTCGACCTCGAATTTGTCGTGTTCTGCATCCGATTCCTTGACCCTGTCTTCGAAACGAATCTTGTCCCGCTTTTGGACTGTTCTGTCAAACCAATGTCCAAACGAATCTGTCCCCGGCCTGAGGGCTGGATTCCGCCCCATATCCGCCAGAGCCGGCGTGTCACCGAAATCACGAACGACAGGCACCAAGCCTCCGCCAGAAGGCATTCGCAGTCATCGCTGGGAATCCAAACCACCGGCCTCGGAACTGGCTCCGAAAACCGCAAAACCAAGCACAAACCAACTTTTGCAACGATCTTGACCTAGATCTGCACCAAGGCAACGCCAATTACGTGAATCCGTTTCCATCTGGCCGTTCAGTTGCCCAAGCACATGGATTTTTCGATTCAAGACTGACTTGAGACTAACGAGTTGTTTTATTTTGGCTCAATTCGCGAATTGCAGGCTTGGCGATGGGCGCTTGCCGAGCGTGGCGAGATGGAGCCGCCTCAAATGGTTGTCAGGACATTTGGCGGCGGTGTCGCAGAAAGCTCTTGATCCAACTGCGGCGGCGGCTGGCCGTCCAGATGCGCAGGGGGCCGCACACCCGCTCGGCGGCGGGCCGGTGGCAACCAGGGTCGATGCCCGTTGCGCGAGAGGCCGCGCTTGCGCACCTTGCCGCTGCGGACAGCGGTTCAGTCTCCGCTCGCCCTTGCGCGCGAAGGTCTCCGTCGGTCCCGACAACCCCGGCGAGCCGGTCCGACACCTGCCGAACCGCCGGGAAGCGGTGGCGTCAGCGGAATGCCGCGCTCGGCGCAATCCCGCACCGCCGTCAGCTCATCGATGCTCGGAAACCGGTTTGCTGGCCATGCCCGCGAAGAGCAAATTGAGCCAAACAGTTTCCACGGTCGTTTTCGCGGGGCGCGATGATCGCCGGTGGCGGGCCGGGCAGACTGCCGCGATCCAGCCTGAAGGAATTTCCGAGATGCGCCCGGGAGTGTCGCTCGCCTTTGGGCCGGAGGACAAGGCCGCGCCGACGGAACCTGGCGGAACAGCGGGCGCCCTGCCTCTCCGCTTCCTGCCAGCGGCAGGCAGGAAGCGCGGGGACGAATGACGGCAGCTATTGCCATTTGGCATCGTTGAGGCGCCAATGGATTTCGGTTCCCCTCAGCGACTCGTTTGCGTCCGCGAGATCAAATGGGAGACTGCCGCCCTTGGTGCGCGCTTTCGGGTCGGCGCCGGCCTCCAGCAATGCCCCGACAACCTCCGGGTGTTCGCTCAATCCCGCCGCGACGTGAAGGGGCGTCCAGCCGTCCTCGTCGCGCGCGTTCGGGTCGGCGCCGGCCTCCAGCAATGCCCCGACAACCTCCGGGTGTTCGCTCAATCCCGCCGCGACGTGAAGGGGCGTCTCGCCGTCCTCGTCGCGCGCGTTCAGGTCGGCGCCGGCCTCCAGCAATGCCCCGACAACCTCCGGGTGAGCGCTAAATCCCGCCGCGTAGTGAAGGGGCGTCTCGCCGTCCTCGTCGCGCGCGTTCAGGTCGGCGCCGGCCTCCAGCAATGCCCCGACAACCTCCGGGTGGTCGCTCCATCCCGCCGCGTAGTGAAGGGGCGTCTCGCCGTCCTCGCCGTCGCGCGCGTTCGGGTCGGCGCCGGCCTCCAGCAATGCCCCGACAACCTCCGGGCGAGCGCTCCATCTCGCCGCGAGGCGAAGGGGCGTCCAGCCGTACTCGTTGTCGCGCGCGTTCAGGTCGGCGCCGGCCTCCAGCAATGCCCCGACAACCTCCGGGCGAGCGCTAAATCCCGCCGCGTAGTGAAGGGGTGTCCAGCCGTACTCGTTGTCGCGCGCGTTCAGGTCGGCGCCGGCCTCCAGCAATGCCCCGACAACCTCCGGGTGGTCGCTCCATCCCGCCGCGTAGTGAAGGGGTGTCCAGCCGTACTTGGTGCGCGCGTTCAGGTCGGCACCGGCCTCCAGCAATGCCCCGACAACCTCCGGGTGTTCGCTCGATCTCGCCGCGCGGTGAAGGGGCGTCATGCCGTCCTCGATGCGCGCGTTCGGGTCGGCGCCAGCCTCCAGCAATGCCCCGACAACCTCCGGGTGATTGTACCATTTCACCGCGCCGTGAAGGGGCGTCTCGCCGTCCTCGTCGCGCGCGTTCGGGTTGGCGCCGGCCTCCACCAATGCCCCGACAACCTCCGGGTGTTTGCTCGTTCTCGCCGCGAGGTGAAGGGGCGTATCGCCGTCCTTGGCGCGCGCGTTCGGGTTGGCGCCGGCCTCCAGCAATGCCCCGACAACCTCCGGGCGAGCGCTCCATCCCGCCGCGGTGTGAAGGGGCGTCAAGCCGTACTTGGTGCGCGCGTTCAGGTCGGCGCCGGCCTCCAGCAATGTCCCGACAATCTCCGGGTGTTCGCTCAATCCCGCCGCGTAGTGAAGGGGCGTCATGCCGTCCTCGGTGCGCGCGTTCGGGTCGGCGCCAGCGGACAGACAGCCCCGCACAATTTCAATGGATGCGCCCTCAAATGCAAGCGTGTTCCATTTGTCGCAGTCCGTTGCGGTTGCGGGATGGGCCAGCGACAGAGCAAGCGCCGCCGCAAGCGTGCCGAATGCAGTTGCGTTCATGAGCCAATTCACTCCTTTGTGTTTCCTCGTCCTGAGCGCGCATTGAAAATCATGCGCCTGAAAAGACCGTTTCGCCTTGCGAAGGGGGAGGCGTGGCAATCGCACGGCACGAACTTGCGGCGCGCGACGGCTGACGCATCGGTCAATCCACAGTGAAGGCAAAACCGGGCTTCGGGCCGCGGCTGTTGCTCGTGCCAGCGCTTGGCGGCAGCATTGTCCGGAAACGCCTGAAACGGCTGCACGACTGTCAGCCCCTCCCGACGCACGCTCCCCGGGCCCTCCTGCGCCATTGCTCCGCATCCCGTTTCAAATGCCCTCGTGTCCGATTGTTGCATGACGCAAGACCTTGCGAAAGCGGTTTTTCGCTCTGCATTTCGGTTTCCGAAGCTGGCCGGGCGTCTGGCAGTTGCCGCAAGTGATTGCGGATGCTCCCGGGCGGCCCGGAACATGATCCCCGACCGAAGCCCACCCCAGCCACGATCCCGACCTGACGGCGCGGTTGCGCCGCACAGGCAACTGGCGAAACCGGCAGACCGTCGCGTGATCCGGACCGCTCCGCCACCGAACTGCCGCAGAGGGGCAGGAAGTCGAGGCGGAGACGCAAGAAGTCCTTGAGGCGGCTGCGCCGGTTGTTCATGGTCTGGATGTGGAGATCGCCGCCTTCGACGCATCACCCTCGCTCCGGCACGAAAGCGCTGCCAGCGCCTCGCGCCGTTGCGCCCCCGTCGCAGAAAGCCACTCCTGAAACGCCTTGCTGTCCATAGCTCAACCTCCTGACACCCCGCCCTTTCCAACACTTGCGCATACGAATCACAAATTGAGCCTTTGGCTCCATGCTGGATACAAATCCGCCAAAGTGTCCATGCAGGAGCAACAACTGGAATTTCAAAAAGTCCCAAAGGACAAGTTGCCGCCAATGGCCGATAGCAGGCCAGAATACCAGCAAGCTGCCTTGTCCTCTGAAATGATGAACCCTGGTCCCTTCTCGCGCGTCTTCGGCGTGCTCAAGGGGACTGTTGCAGTTGCGTCAGAAACGGATATCACCGCGCCTGCAAACGTGGAATGGGATGCTGCACGGTAGCTTTAGATGCCAGATTTCTTGTTTGACACCTGCGCCATGATTTGGACCGCAAAGGGTGAGCATCTGCGGGAGCCGGGGCGAGTGCATTGCAAGAGGCACACGCGGGACACCTATTTATCTCGCCCATGACTGCAAGGGAAATCGCAATGCTCGAGGCAAAGGGCAAGATCACGTTTCATTAAGTACCGAGATATGGTTTGAACGGTTCTATGCACTGCCGGAGGTTGAACTGACTGGTTTGACTCCTTCCGTTCTGGTCAAGTCTGCCAATCTACCCGGAAGGCCGCCCTCTGATCCTGTCGACCGCATTCTCATTGCCACGTCGCATGAATATGTTCGCACTTTGGTGACGCGCGACCAAGAAATTCTCGACTATGGCAGTCATGTAAGCGCCATCGGTTGTTAGCGCGGTAGGAAGACCTCAATGCAGCAACGGATTCACGCCGGTCCAAAACTTCAATTCGCCGCTGCGACAGCCCTTTTTGCCATCACGGTGACGAGATGTGCGCGATATCTCCCGCTTCCGTGAATGTCATTGATCATTCCATCGGCCGAAACGCTCAATCCGTTCAGCGCACTAGGCGAAAAATCCCCTCCCAAGGCGGACTCCGCCTCCGACCAGCGGTAAACGCCGTCGGACGACGCACCTGTCACCGCCACGCGTACATCATCGCCAAAACGCGCGACGAAGACACCGACAAGCGCAAAGCGGGAAGCTGGCTGATCGAACTTCTGATAGTTTGCTGCCTCAGGCACCGGAAAGCAGACATTTGTGATGATTTCACCATGCTCAAGCACCGTTTCGAAGAGTCCGGCGAAGAAGTCGTCTGCCGCGATTTTCCGAGAACTTGTTTCAATTGTCGCTCCCGTGCCGAGCACGGCAACAGGGTAACAGGCCGACGGGTCGTTGTTGGCGAGGCTTCCGCCAATGGTTCCACGGTTTCGAACGGCTGGGTCCCCGATGTTTCCAGCCAACGCTGACAATGCCGGGAAGCTCGCTTCAGCAGCGGACGCGACTTCCGCGTGTGTTGTCGCACCGCGGACACGTATCATGCCGGATGAGTCCTTCTCGACACCAACGAGTCCGGGTATCCGCGCGAGTGACACGAGCTTGCTCGGTCCGGCCAAACGGCTCTTCAGCGTCGGAATCAACGTCTGCCCGCCGCCAAGTGGCTGGGCGTCCTCATCGGACAGAGCCGCCTTCGCGTCGGCTAGAGTCGCCGGACTCTCAAAATCAAAGTCATACATTTCATTCTCCCTGAATGCATTCCGCGATCCGGAACGGCCGTTCCGGATCGGCTCTCCTACCCGTTGATTGCCGCCCAAACCCGTGACGGACTGAGCGGCATATCGATGTGAGAGACATCGTGACCTCCGCGTTGAAGCGCATCGACCACCGCATTCACGACCGCAGGCGGAGAGCCAATCGCGCCCGCTTCGCCACAGCCCTTCACGCCGAGCGGATTGTGCGTGCATGGTGTTTGGCATGAATGATCAATGGTCATGCTCGGCAGTTCGTCGGCTCGTGGCATCGCATAGTCCATGTAAGACCCGGTCAGGAGCTGTCCGTTGCCATCATAGACCGCGTGCTCGAGCAGAGCCTGTCCAACCCCTTGGGCAATGCCGCCGTGCACCTGCCCATCCACAACCATCGGATTGATCACGTTCCCGAAGTCGTCCGCAGCCGTGAAGGAGCAGATGTCAACCCGTCCCGTTTCTGGATCGACTTCCACTTCGCAGGCGTAGGCACCTGCAGGGAACGTGAAATTGGCTGGGTCGTAGAATGCGGTCTCCTCAAGCCCGGGCTCCAATTCCGATAGCGGATAGTTGTGCGGGACATATGCCGCTAGACAGACATCGCCCCATGCGACCGACTTGTCAGTTCCGACGACCGTGAAAGATCCGTTGCTGAACTCTATGTCCTCCGCGGCGGCCTCCATGAGATGCGCCGCGATCTTCTTTGCCTTGGCAACGATTTTCTCGGTTGCCCGCACCATCGCGGCTCCCCCGACTGCAATTGAACGCGAACCGTACGTTCCCATTCCCATCGGTGTGTTTGCGGTGTCTCCGTGAAGCACGTTGACCTGCCCCTCCTCGATGCCGAGCATGTCGGCGACCACTTGCGGAAATGTCGTTTCGTGGCTCTGTCCATGAGAATGGCACCCGGTCATGACAGTTACCGAGCCGGTTGCATTGACCCTTACTGTCGCACTTTCGTACAGGCCAGCACGAGCTCCAAGCTGCCCGACCAAGTTGGAAGGAGCGATGCCGCAAGCCTCGATGTAGCAGTTGACCCCAAGTCCGCGGAGCTTTCCTTCATTCCTGGATTTTTCGGCCCGAGCCTTGAATCCAGCTGTGTCCGTTATTTCCTCGAGCTTGTCCATCGTTGCCTGATAGTTGCCGGTGTCGTATTCGAGAGCGACAGGGGTGGCATATGGAAACTGGTCTGCGCCGATGAAGTTTCGTCGCCGGATCTCGATGGGATCGATTCCGAGTTCGCGTGCCGCCTTGTCGATCACCCTCTCGAGCTGGAAGGTTGCCTCGGGCCTGCCGGCACCTCGGTACGCATCGACCGGAACAGTGTTTGTGAAGACCGCCTTCACGTTGACGTAGATCAATGGAGTTACGTAGTTTCCCGCCATTAGCGTGCCGTGCAGCCAAGTCGGAACGGACGTTGAAAACGTCGAAAGATAGGCACCCATATTTGCCAGAGTGCTGGTGCGGATGGCCAAGAACTTTCCGTCGCGATCGAGCGCGAGGTCAATCTTCGTGACGTGATCCCTGCCGTGCGCATCCGTAATGAACGACTCCGTCCTGGTCGCGGTCCACTTCACCGGCCTTCGCAGCTGACGTGCAGCAAACGTGCAAAATGCCTCTTCAGCGTAATGGAATATCTTGGAGCCGAACCCACCGCCAACATCCGGTGCGACAACCCTCAGTTTGTGTTCTGGAATGCCGAGAACGAAGGCTCCCATCAACAAACGGATTACATGTGGATTCTGGGACGTCGTGTAGAGCGTGGATTCGTCGTTCGCAACGTTGTAGTCGCCAATTGCCACGCGGGGCTCCATCGCGTTGGGAGCCAGCCGGTTGTTGACGAGTTCCAGAGTCGTCACATGCGGCGCATCGGCGATGGCAGCGTCCACTGCTTCGCGGTTTTCTTCAACAAGTCCCCAGTCGTAACAGAGGTTGGTGCCAATGTCGTCATGAACGAACGTATCGCTTTCGAGGGCGGACGCCATGTCCACGACAGTCGGCAGCTCATCGATCTTGACATTGATTGCCTCTGCGGCGTCGCGGGCCTGTGCCAGCGTTTCCGCAACCACTGCGGCAATCGGGTCTCCAACATGCCGTACCTTGCCTTGGGCCAGAACCGGGTGGCCAGGCTCCTTCATTGGCTCTCCATGGCGATCGGTAACTTGCCAGCCGCAAGGCAGCCCGCCGACTCCATCGAAGTCAGCGCCAGTGAAAATTCGAAGCACTCCCGACATCTCTGAAGCTGCCGAAGCGTCAACGGACTTCAAAGTCCCATGAGCGAACTCTGAACGGCGAAAATGAACGTAGGCCTGCCCGTTGATGTTGATGTCGTCTGTGTAGTTTCCTTTTCCTGTAAGGAACCGGACATCTTCCCGGCGCTTTGAACTTGCGCCAATCCCGAAATCCTTAGGCATTTCGCTCTCCCAATCGTATGTTTTCCAAGCGGTCTTCTCACTGCAGGCCGTTTTCCGCACTGCCCTGCTCGCTGACTCGCCTTAAGTCGTGGCAGCGACCTGAATTGATTTCACGATGTTGTGGTATCCCGTGCAGCGGCACAGATTTCCTTCAAGGTATTTCCGGATTTCCGCCTCTGAAGGATCCGGGATCTCCTTAAGGAGAGCTGCCGCCGACATAACCATTCCCGGGGTGCAGAATCCACATTGCAGTCCGTGGTTGTCCTGAAACGCCTGCTGGATCTTTCCAAGCGACCCGTCAGCGTTGGCCATTCCCTCAATCGTGACAATTCTCGCACCATCCGCTTCAAGCGCAAACATTGTGCAGGCCTTGACGGCCTTGTCGTTCGCATGCACGACGCACGCACCGCACTGGCTGGTGTCGCAACCGATATGTGTCCCGGTCAAGCGCAATTCCTCGCGCAAGAAGTCAGAAAGCAGTGTGCGGCCTTCAACCTCGCCGGAAACATCAAGGCCGTTCACGTTCATCTTCACTGTGGGCATTGCATTCCTCCTTTGGACGTTCAGCCTCGTCCCATGGTGCCTGAGCGAATCCAGCCGAGGGATTTTCGGCACCCATGGCATCTTCGCAGATTTTGACGAATATTCCAAGTGGATTGGCATATCGGAGAGCTTCGCCGCCTCGTTTTGGTGGATTTGTTCAGATACGTGAGGAGCAGCGTGGCGGCACTCCGATTCCCGCGTGCTGCAGCGCGCTGATCTGGAGTGCCGCATGCACCCAGAATTCAGATAATAGATGGCAAATGCGGCTGGGAAGCGTCTCTCGAACCTGCTGCAAACCGCAACGCCTGAGCCGGTGTCGAAAACCGGCAGGCAAGGTTTCGATGCAATGAACTTGAGCCAGGGCGTGTGGGCGGCATCCTCGCTGCCTAGCTCAAGCATGCTATATGCGTGTCCGCAACACGTGCCGCCACTCAAGTGAATCCGAAGTGCAGGCTATGCCGTGCGCACAAGAGCTGAATTATCGATCATCGGTCTTCTGGCTCGGCTGGGATTTCAATGACAAGATCACTCGCCTCGGCGATGACGTCGGAAGCGCCTTTGTTCCCTGCAAGCCCCGCAAGCGACTCAAAAAACCTCCTTCCAAGCAACAATGGCGGCCCCTTATGCCCTTCTGGCCCAGCCAAGCGGCAGATGTCGCGGCTGTCTTCCGGGCTGTACGCCGCAATCATCCGATTCAGCTGCTGCGCGGTTGGAACCTTGCTCTCGGGCCGCACCAGGATCACTGCGTCCGCATCCTGCGGGATAGCTTGAATTCCGGAACGCAGCGCATCCCCAAGCGCGGCGAACGTCGATGGCACCGCAACGAATTCAACCCGTAATTCACCTGCATCGGACCAAGAGTTTCGAACATCCTCGGTTCCGACGACAAACGATTTGGTCACCTCTGACGCATTCAGGCTTGCCAAGGCTTGCTTGACCCCGTCAGGCCCGCCAGCGATGACAATGGCTGCGACCTTGGAGCGCAAAGGCGCCGAAACCGCCCCTCCTCTGGGATGCGGCCGTGCGGGAATCTCCTTGAGAAGCCCGCCGATGCCCATCGCGGCAAAGGCCGATTCATCGAGCGGAATCCCGCAGGAAATTCTTTCGAGTACCCAGTCGGCACCGTTGAGGGCGGGAGATCTAGCGCAACCAGGCAGGCCAATCACGGGCCGCGCTCCGAGCTGTCCGTAGAACAGAAGGTTTCCCGGATCGACAGGAATGCCAAAGCGGTGCAGTTCTCCGCCGGCAATCCTCAGACCTTCCGGGCCGACGTCCCTTGGATCCGAGGTCGCCGAGCCGGTGAGAACAAGCAGGAGGGACCCGCTGCTCGATGAAAGAGCTTCGCTGACAGCTTCGGAAACATGATCTACCACCCGAGTGTCGGCAAGGCGCATGCCGAGGTGATTCAGGCGTCGCTCAACCGCCGCCGAACCTTTTTTGGCCAAGCGTGCAGGTTGCCCGGCTAACCTTGTGATGACAAGGCCTGCATCGGTGTGGATGACCCTGCGAATTGAAAGGATTCCTGCCGCGGCTCGCTCTGCAGCGGCCACATGAATTTCGGGTGCGCCATACGTCACGATCTTGATTGTTCCAACCAGCATTCGTGGCACGACACGTGCAAGGTTCGGGAGCGTTGCCAGCGTTATGGAGGGATCGATCCGGTTGAGCCCGATGACCGCATTTCTGTCTACCTCGATGACTCCTGCAGCCTCGGAATAGATGTTCACCCTGCCCGTAAAGGGAGCAGAAAGGCTGAGTTCGCGAGACCCGGACGCCAACGCCTGTCCCACTCTTTGCGCAGCTTGGTCTTCGACCACATCCTGCGGTCCGAGCGAGGCAACCGTAACGCAGGACATACCGGCGGTTTTGAGAAGCTCGATGTCCCGTTCCGACAGTGTACGCCCCTTTCGAAGCCGCCGCCCGTCGACTGAAACCGAGTGCGCCAGTATTTTCCCGTGCGCCTGTGCAAGCGGCATCGAGCCAAACTTCATTCCTGCTTCTTTCCGACCCGGAGTCGGATTGTAACTTCAGCCATTATGGCGATAGCAATTTCCGCGGGAGACCTTGCGCCGATGTCCAATCCCACGGGGGCGTGTATTCGCGCGATATCCTCTGGACTGAACAGAGACCTCTCCAGCCTTGCGACACGCTTGGCGTGCGTGCGCGTCGAACCGAGACAGCCAATGTAAAACGCGTCTGAACGAAGTGCCGAGCTGATCGCTGGATCATCGATCTTCGGATCGTGCGAGAGCGTGACAACGGCGGTCCTGCAATTTGGTTTTTCGGCGGCGACTGCCTCGTCCGGCCACTCGTGGGTTGTTCGGATGCCAGGAAACCTGGGACCGCTCGCAAAGGCCTCCCTAGGGTCTATCAAGACCGTGTCGTAACCGGCAAGACCGGCCATTTTCAACAGCGGCTGGGCAATGTGAACGCCGCCAACGACGATCATCCGAAGTGGCGGATTGAAGACGTTCACGAACCAGTCGCCTTCGAACCCGCACCTGTCACTTTCGAAACGGTCTTTCACATGCACTGGAAGGCAATGGGAGCTTTCGCCGGCAAGTTGACGCTCCCACGTAATGACATTCGTTAACAGCGCGGTTGACATCTTCGATTCAATGCGCGCCAGCAGGTCCGTCAGAACGGGTTCAGGAAGGCCCGGCTCACCTCCTATCGGCTCCACAAGCACCTGTATCTTTCCGCCGCAGGCTAGCCCAACAGCAAACGCATCCTCGTTGGAGACGCCAAAATCCAGCACTGCCGGCTGGCCGCTTTCCAAACAGTCCATCGCTTCGGCCACCACTGCGCTCTCGACACATCCGCCTGACACAGACCCGCTGATTTCGCCGTTTGCTCCGATCGCCAGCTGGCTCCCGACTGGTCTTGGCGCTGACCCCCAAGTCTGCAGAACCGTGGCAATGGCAGCACCACTCGCTTGGTGCCACGCCAAGGCGGCGTCCAGAATTCCGTCGTGCGCGGCAGTTGCCATCAATGGTTGTCCCATCGCGCAGTCATGCGTTCCGCAGATTCCAATTCGACATTCAATCCCAGCCAGCTCAGCCAGTCATTGTTGCCAGCAGACGCCGTTTCTCTCCGTCATCGTCGGCCCTCGATACGGCGTCTGCGAGTTCCTCCAATGAAGATATGTTATGGGCAGACCTGAAACAATCCACATTCGGAAGCATTTCCCTGACACCGCGCGCCTTGGGGGCGTAGCCTTCCCAGCGGAGCAGCGGGTTGATCCAGATCAATCGGCGCGACGACAATCTGATGCGCTTCATCTCGCGGCCGAGCAGATCAGGGGATCCGCTCTCAAGGCCGTCCGTGATGAGCAGAACGACGGTGCCTTGGCCCATTACCCTTCTCGACCAGTTCAGATTGAAGCTTCGAAGGCACTCGCCGATTCGTGTCCCGCCTTCCCAATCGTTCGCCTCCTCGCCCGCAGCGGCGAGCGCTTCGTCAACATCGCTCAATCCAAGCTGGCGAGTGATGTTGGTCAGCTTGGTTCCGAAGGTGAAGGCATGAACCTTTGACCAATCGGCGCCCTTTCGGTTTGTGACCGCATGCAAGAAATGAAGAAGAACACGAGAATATGAGGACATGCTGCCGGAAATGTCGCAAAGAGCCACGAGACTCGGCCATTTCACTCTCAATGTCTTCCGCTGGATCTCGCGCACTTCGCCGCCAGCTGCAGCAGCGTTTCGCATCGTGGCCCTCCAGTCAGGATGAACACCGCAAGAGGACTTGCGCATTCTGCGCGAGGGGAGCTGATTGACCGGGAAAGCCAACTTCGAAATCATTCTTTTTGCATCAGCAATTTCTGCGTTGGTCATCTGCTCGAAGTCCATGGAGCGCAATCGCTCCTGTTCGGAAACCGTGAAAGAAGCATCTATCTTCACTTCCGCTCCATCATCGCCTGCCCCCTTCTGGTCGCCGCCAAGAGCGCAAGTGTCTCCGATGAGCGCATCAGCGGCGCGCCGTTCCGCAGCTTGCGCCTCTCTCTCCTCCTGAACCCCCCTTACCATCGGCCGAAGCATGCTCATCAAGTGCTCAAGAAAACGTGGGTCCCTCCAGTACAAACGGAATATCTGAGTGAATACCCGACGCTGCTCCGACTTCGACACGAAACACGCGTGCAACGTCCAATAGAAGTCATTTCTGCGCGAGAAACCGGCAGCGCGTACCGCGCGAACAGCGCCAATTACCTGACCCGGTCCCACCGGAAGACCAGCTCTTCGCAATGCTCGCGCGAAATGGACAATGTTGTCCACAAGTTTTCCGTCTTCCGGAACGTCGAGCTTGTTCGTGCCCGGGCTGTTCAAGATCCAAGTTCCTCGTTAACGGGGTAGGAAGCTGTTTTCCCCAGTCTTTCGCTGTCACCCTTTCGGATTCTTGGAATCAGTCTGCCGCTAGTTCGACTTTGGCTTCCTCCAGCAGGCGTCCTGCTTTCTGTCCATAAACGCGCCGAATGTCATCCTGATACTTGAGCACCGCGCCAAGCGTGTCGGAAATCACCTCCGGCGAGAGTTCCATGACGTCCAAAGCAAGCAGGCACTTGGCCCAATCGATGGCCTCGGCCACACCTGGCTTCTTGAACAGGTCTTCTCGACGTAACTTCTGAACGAATGCCACAACTTCCAGACTGAGGCCTTCCGAAACGTCCGGCGCCCGCGTCCTGATGATCTCCAGTTCGCGATCAAAATCGGGAAAGTCGACCCAGTGGTACAGGCAGCGACGCTTGAGCGCGTCGTGAACCTCTCGTGTCCGGTTCGATGTGAGCACCACGATGGGAGGCTGCTCGGCCCGAATCGTCCCAAGCTCCGGCACCGTTACCTGAAACTCGCTCAAGGCTTCGAGCAGGAACGCCTCGAATGGTTCGTCAGTTCGGTCGATTTCGTCAATGAGCAGCACAGGCGCTCCGGCTGCGTGAGGCCTGAGCGCCTGCAACAATGGCCTCGCCACCAAGAACTCTTCTCCGAAGAGCTCCTTGTTGAGGGCCTCGCGCTTTACATCTCCAGCCGCCTCGGCCGTACGAATCGCGATCATTTGAGCCGGAAAATTCCATTCGCAGACTGCCGAGTTGGCGTCCAGTCCTTCGTAGCATTGAAGCCTGATCAGCTTTCGACCAAGCGAAGCCGCAAGTGCGGACGCGATTTCCGTTTTCCCGACCCCGGCCTCGCCTTCCAAAAACAGCGGCCTGCCCAATTTCAGCGCGAGGAAAACCACCGTGGCTAACGGTCTGCCGCAGACATAGTCGACGCCGCCGAGCAATTCCTGCACAAACTCAATTGATTCTGCTGTATCGGCCAACCACATTCTCCAGCCAAGGAACATGCATGCAACATGCCTACCGGTTCCAGTCAAGGCAATTGGCCAAAGCTGCAAAATGCATGGTTCGAGACGATCGCAACATTAGCGACGATGCCAGAAGAAATTTTCAAAACAGGAATTTGGGGGCAAATCGCGATGCAAAAGGCAAATTGCCACTCCTCCCGTCATCGACACTGTTCAAGCCAACAATATCACTTTCCGGTTTCCAACAGGCCCGATGGCAGGTTGTCTCGTCACAGAACTAGCTGGACCAAGTATGGTGTACAATGTATCCGTTAAACTGCACATTTCGCGGGGTCGCTGTCGGGGTTTCCACAACTCCGGACCCTCTGGTCCCGCCAGTGCAAACTGTTTTTTCCCTCACCTTCGTGCACCGTTCACTATTTTCATCGGCTTGCACGGATTCTTGCTCTTGCGTTGTCTGGCCGACCCTTAAACGTCGATTTGCGCAGCCGTTCCGGGAGGGAGCAAGCACATCGGCTCACTGGACGCGAGAGCAGCTAGATGCTCTTGAGCGCATTGGCAACGGCCCGATACTGGGGCGATTGGCCTATTGATCCTTTGCGCGTGTTCGCGCTGGAACCCGACGTGCTGGAAACGCTGTTGCTTTCCAAGCAAGTGATCACGCTGCAATGGCTTTCATTGCCTTCGTGGCCAGTTTTGACGTCCCGTCTGTCGCTGAAAGGCATCCCCGCAATTATGCAAGCTCTGTCTGGAGCATCTGGAAAACGCGGAGCACCCGAACGCTTTCAACGACTTGGATGCGGGGCACGGACGCATCGGGACGCGAACGGCAACATTCTGCTCGGCATGGTCCGCAACGCAGTCAAACTGCAACCAAACGGGAAATCGAAAAGCGATTGCCTGCAGCAGTCCCCAAATTGCTTGACCCCAGATTGCCCATATTATAGCTGGCGACTCGTGGCGGAGTAGCTCAGTTGGTTAGAGCAGCGGAATCATAATCCGCGTGTCGGGGGTTCAAGTCCCTCCTCCGCTACCAGCAAGCGTCTGCCGGATTTCATTGCGAACCCTTGACGGACGCGATGTGGCCTCACGCGGTCCGTTGCCGTCAAGTGTCGGAAGCTGGGGAAACCAACAGGTGATTCCAGTCGTGCATGCTTTCAGAGTCCAAGTGCCTGGCGGCGCCCTTCCGCAAACCCCTGCACGATCCGGTCTGCGACAAATGCAAGTATTGCCATTGCAGCGCCAGATGAAACCCCAAGTCCGACATCCGCCGAACCAAGTGCGATATATATCGACTGTCCAAGCCCCGTCGTGCCCACAAGTGCGGCTATGACGAGCATCGCGAAAGCAAACAGAATTGTCTGGTTCAGGCCCAACAGGATGGTAGGGGCAGCATACGGCATGCGCACCTCGTACATGATCTGCGTACGTGTTGCTCCCGAAGCCGCCGCAGCTTCGACAAGTTCAGGCGGCGTATTGACCAGCCCATGGTAGGTGTATCGAATCATTGGAACAATGGCATAGGCGCAAATTGCCAGAAACGCAGTGAACTCCCCGATCTGGAAGAACATCAGAACCGGAATGAGCAGCACAAATAGCGGTATCGTCTGGAGCAAGTCGCACATTGGCCGGAAAATCCGCCAGGCGGCTTGGCTGACAGCGCATAGAAGGCCTAGAAGCCCCCCGACCACAGCACAGGCGAAGACGGCCGAGCCGCAAAGGTAAACTGAAAGCAGCGCTCGTTCCCAAAGGCCCGAAATCAGAATCAAGCCAAGCAGCAGCACCGAGAGACGGGCAAGCCGAAACCCTCCAGATGCCCATGATATCGCCCCGACTCCGGTAAGCACCAATATCCATGGGAGTTGGGAAATGCCCGTTTCAAGAACGATGGCGGCGACGACCACGCCGACAGCGAAGGCAACCCTCCGCTTGAGCGCAAGCCATGCTCCTAATGCGGAAGCTGCACCCACCAAGGCCCACGACATCGTCGAAGTCCAAGCGAAGCCCCAAGTGAAGGGAAGAACCGAGTCGTCGAGTCCGATGCGCAGCGGAAGCAAGCCGAAATACATTGCGCCGTTCTTTACCCGCTCGAGCTCCGCGCCCTTGGCGGACGTGAAATCACCCAAAGCCTGATCAACGGACTTCGCAGTTGCATCGAGGACAGCAAACGCGGCTGGGTCCCTTCCGTACCAAAACAGAAGGGCCAGTAGCCCGGCACCTAAAATCCCTATCGCGACTCGGTTGTCATACTTGCGGCGCTCAAGTGCAAGAGCTCCGGACAACCGATCGATTACGACCGCGAACACGACAACGACCAGCCCGGCCAGAAGCGCCTGTCCAAACTGCGCTTTTCGCATGGTGAGCAGCACTTCCCAGCCGATGTCGTCATATCCTCCGATCACTGCAGCAATGATGACCATGGACAATGCAGCCATGAGGCACTGGTTGATTCCAATCATGATCTGGCGGGCTGCCGACGGAATTTCGATAAAGAACAGTTGTTGAAAACGGGTTCCGCCCGACATCTTGGCCGCTTCCTTGATCTCGCCGTCAACCCTTTCAAGTCCCAAGAGGGTGTTCCTAGCCATCGGAGGCGCCGCATATATGGCCGACGCGATCAGACCGACGACCGGGCCGAAACCAAAGAGCAGCAGCAATGGCGTGAGGTAGGCAAAGGTCGGAATCGTCTGCATGACGTCGAGTGTCGCCTCGACGACACCCTTCACTCTCGGAATCTCGTAGGCAAGCAGTCCGATCAACAACCCGATGATCAAGGCCAGCGGAACTGATACGAAAATCAGCGCCAAGGTGTTCATCGCCTCGATCCAGTATCCCGAAAGGAGAATGAAGATCAGTCCCAGAAAGCCGAGAGCCGCAAGGCGAATTCCACCCAGCTTCCATCCAACCGCCGAGACAACGGCAACGATCAATTGCCAAGGCGTATGCGCCAACCCCAAGTTTATCCAGCTCATCGGAAACTCGAGCAGCCAGGAAAACACTCTGACGGTCGGCTTTGCAAATCCCAGAAACCATCGGAGCGAGATGCCAACCCACTCGGTAAGCGGCAGAGTCCATTCTGACGGCCACGCCGTGAGCCAAGGAAAATGCGCGGACAGTGGTAACGTCAAGTAAGCTACAACCAAAACCGCCACGGCAAGGCTGTTCGGGCGGGCGAGATCAATTCTAGGGTTGGCGCTGCAAACAGCGGAAGTTGCAGTCATGCAACCTCGACCTGCGCGGCACTTGCCAGATCTTTTGGATGCACGATTCCGACAATATTTCCGTCCCCATCCTTGACGGGCACGGGACCATAACTCACGCAACACGCCGCAAGCGCGTCGTCAAGGGTCATGTCGCAGTCAAGGCATTGTTCGGGATCGACATCGACGGCGTCCGCAAGCTTCTTGTGCATGACCGAGGATACAGTTGCGTGGCGCCCCTTCGCAACATCTCGCGCGAACTCCCGAACGTAGTCATCAACCGGCTTCAGGACAATGTCTGTCGGTGTCCCCATTTGGACAATGCGGCCGTTCCGCATGATTGCAATGCGATCGGCAAGTTTCAGCGCCTCGGCAATGTCGTGGGTGATGAACACAATGGACTTTCGCAATCCCTTTTGAAGTTCGAGGAACTCGTCCTGCAACTGCCGCCTGATCAATGGGTCAAGCGCCGAGAACGGCTCGTCCAAAAACCAGATCGCTGGATTGACCGCAAGCGAGCGGGCGATCCCAACCCGCTGCCGCTGACCTCCGGACAGTTCCCTCGGATATGCATCTTCCCTTCCGGCCAGACCGACCAGTTCCAACACTTCCAGTGCACGGTCCTTGCGCTCATTAGCTGGCCGTCCCTGCATCTTGAGCGGGAACGCTACATTCCCGATGACCGTCATGTGTGGAAAAAGACCGAAGTGCTGGAAGACCATCCCGAGTTTCTCGCGGCGAAGCTCGGTCAGTCGTTTGCTAGACGCAGACAGCAGATTTTCACCGTCAATGACGACAGAGCCAGCGGTAGGCTCCTGCAAACGCGCGAGGCAGCGCACAAGCGTCGACTTTCCAGACCCCGAAAGACCCATTATAACAAACAGTTCACCGTCGAGTACGTCGAAGGAGACATCCTGAACGGCCGGAATGAGTCCCCGGCCGGCCAGTTCAGCGGCAATTTCTTCAACGTTATTGCTTGGTGACGTGGTCTTGACGGACGATAATTCGCGGCTCGCGCGCTCCCCGAACACCATCCACAAGTCACTGCAGGAAATCGCATTCCCGCCGCTTTCGCGCGGCATGGGTCAAAAAACCCTAGTTAATTGCGGCTTCGACCACCGGCTTCCATTTGGACTCGTTAGCCGCCATCCACTCGTCTACAACTTCCTCGAGGGGTCGCCCGTCGACATCAATGGCTCCCATGAGAGGTTGCTGGTCTTCCGTGGCCAGCATGTATCCCTCAAGAATCTCGTACGCAGCAGGCCACTTGTCCTTCATGCCAGCCCAACCGGCCTTGAATATCCTCGTCGGAATGAAGTCGCAGTCGGCAGTAGCGTTCGGGTTCGGCCCCCAAGCAGGATCATCGTAGCATTCCGCCGTTCCCTCGGGAAGCGCGACCCAATTAAGGTCAAATGCCGATACCGCCCAATGCGGCTGCCAGAACACGACAACCAGCGGGCTGCCCTTTTCTACGGATGCGCGGATTTCTGTCACCAGCGCGCCTTCCGAGCCTGCTGGAACCGCCTTGAACGGCAGTTCGAGGCCGGCAATGCGGTCCGCTCCCGGTGTTCCCCATTCGGCTGGATAGTCAAGAAGGCGTCCCATCGGAAGTGTTTCCGCGGTCGCGAATTGGCCTGCGCAGGCCGCCAGCGCCTCCCAAGCCGGAAGGCCGGGGCAGATCTCAGCCACATGTGCTGGATAGGCAAAGCCTTCCCGTGCGGCGAGCCCCAATCCGGAAATGTCCACGACCTTCCCTTCAGCCTCGAGTTGACCAAAGCGTTCAGAGACGTTCGACGTCCATATTTCAAGCGCAGCATGCAGGTCGCCGTCTGCCATTGCATCGAACATGCTCATATATCCGGCGCTCACGTACTCCACATTGTATCCTGCTTCCTCGAGCATCCGGCCCCCGATGCGGGTTGCCACATGTTGCCCGGTCCACTCGTTGATCGCGAGCTTGATTGGGTCGTCCACGTCCCCCAATTCGGCCGCCATTGCGCCGCACCCCACCATGCCAGTGACCACACTGGCAGCAAAAAACTTCTTCATTCCAATCTCCCCCTAGTCCAAGACTAGCATTTGCATGGACAGCACGGCCCATTCAGTTTGGCAAGATCATAGCACCAGAAGCCCAGAATGAGTATCAAAAATTCCGCCTCTTCATCAGTTGCTGCTTCTGGCCAAAGCACCGAACTCGCTCCAGAGCCAAGTAAAGTAATCGACGGGTTGGTCAAATAGCTTCACCAGTTGTTCAAGTAGCTTCACCGGTTGTTCAAGACAAAATTGGCGGAACAAGCGGGGTCGCAGGAAGCGAAGAGGCGGGGACAGAGCGTGAAATGGGGTAAAATGGCGTGAAACCGTCTGAATTCCGCCCCATCGAAATTGAATGGCCAACTTTGTTGTCCATGACTCGAAATCACCGCACCAAGACCCAAAACACGCCTGTATCCAAGGATAATGGAGGCTCTCTTATGAAAGGGTGCCTGCAGTATTGAAAACACGGACCTACGGTTTTACCTGCACCTGAAACCAGCAAGTGCAGATGATTTGCCAGAAGATCGGAAGCAGTACGGTTTCGGTTGTCTGTTCTGGCTTGCCAACTATCGCATGATGTTTGCCAGTGGGTTGCTTTTGTCTTATTGCCTCGACAGATTCGCCTTTCTTGGCAGCCTGTGAGGAGATATGCGATCAAGTGTGTCATTCACGGTGCCATCCGACGATCGTTGGCGTTTACAGCAGACCGTCGCTGACAGGAACCGGCCGCAGAAGCAGGCGCGGCGGTCGCACATCATCCCCCACTCAGCGAACAGGGTCTGGGCATCATGGAAATTGCCGGGACGTCCGGCGAGACAAGCGTTGCGTCTGACGTTGGCAGAAGGGCTTTATGCAGGGAGGTGCCGACAGCCTGCCTTGGAACAGGACATGCCCGTTTGGCAACAAGCTGATGACGGCCAAGAAGGTCAATTAAGTCGTGTGATTAACCCAAGAGCCGCCGCACGAGGCGGTTTGCGACTGGCTCGCCCGGTACCGGCGCAGGACTTTCCATTTCACTCCGACCTCGAGTTCGTGGCTGAACGCGGCGGATGGCTTCTTCGCCAAGCCGACCCGCAGGCGGCTCAGGCACGGGATGCTCCGCTCCGCTTGCAAGCTTCGAGATGCGATCGGTTGGTTCATGACGAGCGCAACGCCACCGAGTCGCGTCCTTTCACTTGGGTCGTCGCCATCGGGAGAATCATCGCCGCAAGAAAGCGGGATGCCAAAAGTTGGAATCAATCCACTAGGCACGATTTGAACCAGGGGATAGTGCTGAAGATGGGCGGAAGCCACTGCGTTGGTGGTGATGCATTGTACATGCTCGCGCTGCTGCCCCGGAGAGGGGGTGTCTTCGGTGTCAAAAACGGCCTTTTGTTCAACTCTCGTACCCTCTCATGGCTTGAATACCCATTGCTGAGGCTCGGCCGGCGGCTTGTGCTGGAGCTGAAGAGCATTGCTTCAATCATGCAATTCACGGGCATTCAAACGATGGAAGACGAGAGTCTGCATGCTGGGAATGACCGGGTCGTCGGGTGAACACCTGATGCCCGAACTTTGTGTCCATTGGCCATCCTGCCGTGTCCGTCCGCCCAAGAAGTTAACTCGCAACATGGGCCACGGCGAGTTCAGCGCTCTTTCCGGGCTCGAAATTCTGGGGCCGGCATTTGCCCTGGAAAGCCTATCGTCGGGGAAGACGCCGAGAATCTGCGTCTCGGACAAGCGTCGGAGGCAACGGCATGAACGCTGAGAACCACTGGTCCGATACCAAGGTCAAGCCGCCGGAACACCGCCAAAGGGCTTCTTCGCCCGAAGCAGAATCAGCCGGCAGCACAGTTTCACCCGGAGCGCGGGAAGTCGCCCTAGTGTTTGGCACCCGTCTCGGCGTATACGGATTCGGGATCGTCGGCCAGAGCTTGCTCGCCTACCTTCTCCTGCCCGCCGGACGTGGTGAATACGCGGTCTGTATCGCATTCGGCTCTGTGCTGGGAGTGATTTCCGCGCTCAGTGCCGCCAATGGCGGTCAGTATTTCGCCGTGGCCGGGCAGATCAACCTGTCGAGGTGTCTTTGCGCGGCAACCGGCATCGGCCTCGTTGGTGGCATCGTTGCGGCGGTCGCGGCAACGCCGCTCATCCATAGCAACCTGGCCTTCTTCCAGAAGGCCGACTCGAACTCGTTTCAGCTTGCGCTGTTGCTGGTGCCCCTCATCTCCGTTTCCTATGTCGCCGAACTTCAACTCGCCGGGCTCCGGCGCTTCGCGCCCTTGGCGCGCATTCTTTTGCTGCAGTCCTTCACCATCGTGGCGGGAGTCATGGTGCTAGTCTGGACGTTCAATCAAGGAGTGGATGGCGCCATTCTCGCGCTGATTGCGGGCTATGTCATCAAGCTCATATGCTCCCTCTGGGACCTGCGCAAGGCCTGCGGCCTGAGGTTCGAGATGCCATGCGCTTCGGAATTCCGCCGCATCTTCGGGTACGGTCTCCGATACCACTTGGCTCAGGTTGGAAACGAAATCGAGCCGCGCGTCGGCGTGTTCGTTCTCGGCGCACTGGCGGGACGTGCAGATATCGGGCTGTTCGCCGCTGCTAGCACGATCATGCTCCGCCTCGGCTTCTTGCCCAGTTCGGTCGCGGTGGTGCTGTTTCCGCGCGTGGCGAAGGACTCCAAGGCATCGATGGCGGCGGTCGGGCATTCCCTGCGCCTAGTGTGCCTAGCCACTGCAGGCGCCGTTGTGGCGTTCTTGGCCATTTGCGAACCTGTGATCCGAGTCCTGCTCTCTGAGGCATTCGTACCCGCGGTTCCATTGCTGTGGATCATGGCTCCAGGCATTGTCGCCTATGCTGGGTCCAATATATTCGTGGCTTACTTCACAGGCAGTGATCGTCCGGGGGTTTGCTCCTCAGCCTTGTGGATGGGCCTAGTCGCCAATGTAGCTACCTGTCTGTTGCTGTATCCGACGCTCGGCGTCAGCAGCGTCGCATGGGGGATAACCGTGGGGTTGGCTGCCCGAGCCGTGTTTCTCGCCTTCATGTTCCACCGTGCCACCGGGCTGTCTTTACAGTCTCTCTGGCTGCCGCGCCGCAACGACGCAACCTACCTCTGGAAGTCGTTGCAGGTCGCGCTTTCCAGAAAGCGATAATTGAAGAGCGAGCGATGCCTACCCGACCAGAAAGATATTCATTCGGCGTCGCCAAGGCGCAACTTGGTCGGGCATGGGAGACATGCCATGACCCGGAGAGACGGTAGCGCATCGACAGCAAACGGCAAAACCGCTTGCAACCCCTGTCGCGAAATGAATTGCTCCAATGCCATCGACGCTGGGAATCTCGCCCGGATCGTCGCTCGAGTCTGATCTGGACCGTCGAGCCAAATTCAAGTACGATGGAACGGCAAACTCTTGCTCAAGAATGTTGCGAAATACGCCCCTTCAGCTATGGAAATATTGCGCCGAAAGACCTGCAAGCAAGCGCTTATTCCGACGTTGCGTTGAGGGAGAGCCGGATGGATTTCATAGCGGTGGTGGACAAGCGCGGCACAGGAAAGCTCCGCAGGCGCTATCGGCTTTCGCCGCTCCATTCCAGATACCACTCGGCAAACTTGGCAACACCCTGACGCAAGCTGGTTTTCGGCTTGAAGCCGGTCAGACTTTCCAAGAGCGTGGAATCCGAGTGGGTTGCGGCTACGTCGCCGGGCTGCATTTCCAAGTTGCGCCGGATGGCCTTCTTGCCGAGCTCCGCTTCCAACGTTTCGATGAATTCACCGAGCTTGATGCACCGCGAATTGCCGATATTCACAACACGAAACGGTGCAACGGGGCTAAGGCTGTCCGAAGGCATCGCTCCAGACCCTTTTTCTGTTGGCGGAACTTGATCCGCGAGCAACCTGACTGCGCGGACGGTATCCGACACATACGTGAAGTCGCGGTGCATCGCGCCACGGTTGAACAGGTTGATGGGAGTGCCTTCCAAGATCGCCTTCGAAAAGATCATCCCCGCCATGTCAGGCCGGCCCCAGGGCCCGTAGACCGTGAAGAACCGCAGCATTGTGATGGGCATTCCAGTGGTGTACGCGAAGCTGTGAGCCATGGCCTCGCAAGCCTTTTTGCTCGCCGCGTAGAATGAGACTTGCAGGTCCGCTCGGCTAGTCTCGCGTTGCGGGAGCTCCGGATTGGCTCCGTATACGGAAGATGTCGACGCAACGAGAAGGTGCCGAACTCCAACATCCGCGCAGGCTTCCAGAATATTAAAGGTTCCGACAATGTTGGAATCGAGATAGGTCTTGGGATGGTCGAGGCTGTGCCGGACACCTGCTTGGGCCGCGAGGTGAATTACGATCTCGGGTTTGCATTCTTTGATCGTGGCCGCAACTCGGCCTTGATCTTCGAGCCTAGCCTCTATCGGAGTGAACAGCGGGTATTTCGCCAGAAGCCTGTGCCGGGTCTGCTTCAACGTCACATCGTAATAGTCGGTCATGCCATCGTAGCCATGAACCCGGAAGCCTTCACTCAACAGCAGGTCGGCCATATGGAAGCCAATGAAGCCCGCGGTTCCCGTGACAAATGCAGTTCTCAAAGACTTCTACCTACAGCACTGTAGCCGACGAATCCGGCGTCACGGACCGATGCGGCGTCAAAAACATTTCTTAGATCCGCCATTCTAGGACACGCCATGGTGTGCGCTAGCCGATCGAGGTCGAGCGCTCGGAACTCGTTCCACTCAGTCATCAGGACAACAGCGTCGGCACCCTCGCAGCAAGCATAGGGATCGTCAGCCCACAGTGCGCCGGGCAGAAGCTTCTCGGCGTTCCGTCGCCCCTGCGGGTCAGTTAGGCGAACCGAGGCCCCGGCATCCATAAGCGCAGGAACGATGGTCAGCGACGGCGCCTCCCGAACGTCATCGGTGCTCGGCTTGAACGTGACGCCGAGCACCGCAATCAACTTGCCCGACAATTCGCCGCCGCACAGATCAACAATCTTGCGTATCATTCGCGTCTTGGTCGCTTCATTTGCCTTAATGGTCGCTTCAGTGATCGTTTGCGGCGCCGAATATATGCGCCCTATCTCCGCAAGCGCACTAGTATCCTTCGGAAGGCACGAGCCTCCGAAGCCAGCTCCTGCATGCAAGAACTTTCCTGAAATCCGCCTGTCCATTCCCATGCCCTGGGCAACCGCCTGAACGTCGCCTCCAGCCCGCTCGCAAAGTTCAGCTATCTCATTGATGAAGCTGACCTTCGTGGCAAGGAAGGCGTTGGCGGCGTATTTCGTGATCTCAGCCGTCTCCAGACCCGAGAACACTATCGGGCATTCGCGAAGATAAAGAGGCCGGTAGATGTGCGCCATCACCTCCCGCGCACGCTCCGAGTCAGTCCCAACAATAATGCGCTCCGGGTGCATGAAATCTTCCACGGCCGACCCTTCGCGCAGGAATTCGGGGTTTGCCACCATGTCGAAGTCGACATCCGGCCGCTGCTTGCGAATCAGGTCGCCGACCCTCCTTGCCGTTCCCACCGGCACAGTCGATTTCAAGACGACGGCAATGTAATCTGACATAAACTCCGCCACATTGTGTGCCGCTTGATTTACGAACGTGACGTCGGCACCATTGCCGTTTCTTCGTGAAGGGGTGCCGACCGCGATGAAAACCGCATCGGCACCGTCCATCGCATCAGTCAGGTCGGTCTTGAACTTCAGGCGGCCGGCAGCTTGGTTCCGTTCCAGTAGATTAGCAAGATCAGGCTCATAGATTGGAATATCGTTGTTAGCTATGCGTGCGATCTTTTCGGCATCGCTGTCGGTGCACACGACCGTATGGCCAAAATCCGAAAAGCAGGTGCCGGATACCAAACCAACATACCCCGTTCCGACTACGACAAGCTTCATTGGCCGACTCCTTCGGTCAACAAGCCGACAAATGCCGACACGACCGCTTGTTTGCCCGCCCGAAGCGGTAACCGTTTCGTTCCATAGCACTGGAACCTTGCATGCGAGAGACTGCATTCATCTTGAGCCAATCTCTATGACCCATTGGATACACAAAGATACTTTGTGTATCCAATGACAGGCTCCATTATTAAGCAGTATCTAAAGGGTTTCGCAAGATTTAACTCGCGAAACGGTGCACGCCGCGAGATCTTTCCGGAGCGGATGGACGGCCTGATCCCCTGGGCGCGACTGGAAGCCCGCATTGCGCCGGTCTGCCCCAAGGGCGGCGGCAAGGGGCGACAGCCGCATCCGCTGCCGGCGATGCTGCGCGTGCACTGCGTTCAGCCGTTCTGCAATTTGAGCGATCCGGCGATGGAGAACTTGCTCTGAGAGGCCGATAGCGTCCGGCGCTTTGCCGGGGCGAGTCCGGAAAAAGGTTCCGGACAAGACGGCGGTCCCGCCCCGAAAACGCGCATTTGAGGCTTCTGGACCGCGGGAACCCGACCGGCGCAGCCGGGAAGGGCAACTCCCGTAGCCAATACCCAAAAAAAACCCTCCAAATCAGAGGTTCCCTAGTCTTCCCGATCACCATAGAGCTGGGCATAGACCCGATCCATTTGGGGATCATTATGGTTGTCAACATGGAAATTGAGATGGTCACCCCTCCCGTCGACCTCAACTTGTTCGACGTTTCGGGCATAGCGGGAATGCCTGTACTCCGCGTCGTCAGAGCAACCCTTCCCTTTCTCTGTATCCTGTTCCTGATCCTGGTGACCTACATCCCGTGGCTGTCCACCTTCCTGCCGATCAAACTCATGAGAGCCCCGAAATCATCACAGGCCAACAATAGCTCTCCTGTTCAACCAAGCTAATTTCTCTTTTCTGGGGCGAGCCAGTCAAGCAGTGGCGGATAATTTACCCTTTCAAAGCAGTGGAGCGACAAGAAACGGGTAGGCTTCGAAATCAGAGAATGGAGAGGCGTCTTCAAATGACAATTTATCTTGCGCAGATTCCAGCTGTCGGTGCCGTTCAGGCTTTCGACCGGGTCATTCCGGCGCTCAATGCGCGAGATGTCTTGATGACGGTCAGGGCGGACAAGTGGATTGTCGAAAGCATCCAGACCATGCCTTGGGATTTGCCGATGCATTGGCCGCACTTGCACAGAATCTCATTTTCTTGCAAGGGGCGACGATAGCCCAATATTCGGTCTGCCCTTGAACTAGAGTGTTTTTCGCTTGCTCTCTGCGGCCTCAAAAATATTCCGAGCATGCATTCAGCAGGGACGACTATTCGGACAGGCTCCTGTTAGATGAATTGATCTTTTGGCGTCAAGGAACCATAAGTCACCTCAAAGGATTGACAGCCGGGTTTCTTCAGATGGGATCCATGCATTGTCCGTCTTCGGCACTCGTCAGGCGGCAGTTCTCGATTCGGCTGGCAAATTCCTGCTCAAGAAACCGTGCGATTGCCTGAGGCATCGCGTTCTCGACTCTGTTCCGGCTGCACGGCGCAACGGGTGCGTGCCGACAAGGGGCTTGCGAGTGCCGCCAACTGGAACTGCCCGACCGAGGCGGGGATTCTAATCGGAATTATGTTCCGGCCTGCCTGGGGCATCCGCCGTGTCCGCATCGAAGTGATTCAACCGGTTTTCGCAACGGTTTTCGAGTGTAACTTCAAGACCGGCTAGGACCGCCAGCCATCGAGATTGAATTCAGCTTTCGATTCACGGTGCTGCTTCTATACACTTGGTATCGAAGGAACGGAATCCTTCGCGCAGAATCGTTTGTTTGCACAAATGAGGGGATCCGGAGACCCGACACTTGATGAACGCTGTCCACCTCATTTCCTAGGTGCAGTCGACTTGCCTCCTGCTGTGACCGGATTTAGTTTCACTCATCCTCAACAGGAATTATGATGTTCCACACCGGCTTCCGGTGGCAGACTTGAATGCAGCCAGCGGATGAGGGCTGGCAATTCTTAAGAATCTCAGGGACAATCGATAGAATTATGGACACTGCTAACTGGAATACCGCCAGCACCACAGGTGCCAAGAGCAACGGCTCCCTTGCAGGCGACGGTTTCGCCCGGATTAAATCGGGTTTTGACGTCGACCCCGCGAAATCCTTTTCATTGCAGGCAGAGGCCTACACCAACCCTCTCTGGTACAGGCGCGATCGAGACGCGATACTGGCCAGAAGCTGGCAATGGGTTTGCCACGTCGAAAAGCTCAAGGACCCGGGGGCGTTCGTGAGCACTCAGATCGCCGGGAGCCCGATAGCGGCAGTAAGAGACAATGACGGAAAACTGCGGGCGTTCTACAATGTCTGCAAGCACCGGGGCCACGAACTGCTTGCGAGTGAAGGCACCGCAACTCGAATAATGTGCCCTTACCATGCTTGGGTTTACAGGCTTGACGGTCAGCTAGTGCGTGCGCCGCACACAGAGAATTTGTACAGCTTCGATCCATCCACCATCTGTCTCGATCAAGTCCAGATCGAAGAATTTTGCGGCTTCGTTTATGTGAACCTGGACTCTTCCGCTGAATCGCTCGCAAAGCAATCTGGGGACTTGGAAGTAGAGATCCGGCATTGGGCACCCGACATAGACAATCTCACCTTCGGGCACAGGCTAACTTACGACATCAAGTCGAACTGGAAAAACGTCGTGGACAATTTCCTCGAGTGTTACCACTGCCCTACCGCTCACAAGGACTTCTGTAACCTTGTCGATATGGACACATATAAAGTGACAACCCACGGAATCTACTCAAGCCACATGGCGGACGCGGGCAAGAAGCCAAACACGGCCTACGATGTATCGAATGCAACCGTGCGCACTCACGCAGTCTGGTGGCTTTGGCCCACGACCTGTCTAATGCGCTATCCCGGGCGGTCGTCAATGATAGTGCTTAACATCATTCCGACTGGACCGGAAAGAACTCTGGAAACATACGACTTCTATCTCGAAACGCCTGAACCGAACAATGCCGAGCAGGATGCCATCCGTTACATTGACAAAGTGCTGCAGGTCGAGGACATCCGGCTCGTGGAAAGCGTTCAGCGCGGAATGAAAACGCCGGCGTTCACTCAAGGCAGAATTGTTCACGACCCATATGGCAGCGGCAAATCCGAACACGCTCTTCACCATTTTCACGGTCTGGTGCTGAAAGCGTACGAACGAGAGCTGAAATGAGCAGACAACTGCAAGGGAAAACTGCTCTTGTAACTGGTGCCCGAGGCGGCATCGGAAGAGCCGTGTGCAGCCGGTTCGCGAGAGAGGGGGCCAAAGTGTTCAGCGCGGACCTGTCAGGCTTGGGCTCCGTCGGACATCCAGCCGAACAAGATTCGGATTTCCTGGAGATTGACGTGACATCCGAAAATCATGTGAAGCATGCATTTGAGGTTGTTCGGGGAAGATCGGAGCGCCTTGACATATTGGTGAACGCGGCGGGAATCGAGATTGAGAAAACGGTTGAGGAAACCACGCTGGACGAATGGAACTACATCTTTGCCGTTAATGTTACCGGGACGTTCCTGATGTGCAAGCATTCATTGCCGCTACTCCGTGAATCCGGGTCAGGATCAATCATTAATTTTGGTTCGTATGACGGATTCATCGCCGACCCGGGACTCGCCGCGTATTGCGCTACCAAAGGCGCCGTGCATGCTCTAACGCGTGCGATGGCATGCGATCATGGGCCGGAGGGAATCAGGGTTAACGCGATCTGCCCAGGCTACATTGACACGCCAATGCTGCAAAGCTTTTTCGGCAGTGCCGGCAACATTGAGAGCCTGAAAAAGGCTGTACGGGACATGCACCCGCTCCGCACGTATGGTACCCCGGAGGACATCGCCAATCTCGTGAACTGGCTTGCTTCCGACGAGGCAAGGTACGCTAGCGGCCAGCTATGGGTTCTCGACGGCGGCCTGTCTGCCCAAGTCCAGCAGATGAGGCTTTGACGATGCGGCCGTGTTCCGGCAACAATTCGGAATGTCGCTGTCGAGCTTGAATATGTCGAGCGGGGCAGTCTTGAGGTCAGGCGGATATGCTCTTTTTGCTTGAATGCAGATAGTAAACGACAGACATTGAAGCAATGTCAACGAATCTTCAGCTAACCGCAACTGCAAAGAATGTCTTGGTGACTGGCGGAAGTCGGGGCATTGGTCGTGCAGTCGCACTGGCCCTGTTGGCGAACGGGTCACGGGTAAGCACGTGCGGGCGTGGTCCGCGTCCAGATGAGCTCCCGCCAAACGTTCATTGGATCACCGTTGATGTCGCCAAGAGCGAGGAAGCGGCGAGGCTTCCCGAATTCACCGGGCAGATCGACTTGCTTGTCAACAATGCAGGCGTGCAAGTCGAGAAAAAACTCGTCGAGAGCACAGATGCTGATTGGGAGATGGTTGTGGGCACCAATTGCCGGGGCGTGTTCAACACTTGCCGTGCCTATCTTCCGGCAATGCAGGCGTCGGGCGGGTCGATCATAAACATCGGATCGATTTCCGGCAATTTCAGCGATCCTTCGCTCGCGCTTTACAACGCTTCCAAGGCGTTCGTTCACGGTCTGACGAGATCGATCGCAGTAGACTACGGTCCAAGGGTGAGGTGCAACGCAATATCCCCGGGATGGATTTTGACCGAAATGGCGGACGACGCATTCGCTCTGGCCAAAGACCCGGCTGCCGCCAAAGCGGATGCCCTTGCGCGGCACCCCGTTGGCCGTCTCGGACGACCGGAAGACATCGCCGAAACAGTGCTGTGGCTCGCATCGGATGCCGCCTCGTTTGTAACGGGGCAGTGCTTCACTATTGACGGCGGGCTTACAGCAGCGTCACCTGTACGCCCTGGATTGTCGTGATGTTCGAATTTCGAATGGTCGCCGCACTCGGTGCCGGGGATCCTCGGAGTTAACTGGACTGCGCTGTTTCTCAACGGCGGTAAATCCGTTACAGCCTTCACACCCGATCCTGGAATAGAGAGCCGCGGGCACGATTTCGTGAAGAACGCTTGGCCAAACCCGAAGGAACTCGACCTCGAAAAACACGGAAATCCAGAATCCGTGCGATTCTGCGATTGCCCTGCAGATGATGCGCGAATGGGGCGAATTTCATTCAAGAATGCGCACCTGAGCGAAATGCAGGGCGGGTTGAAGGATCCAAGGCACCTTGGTGGGGCATCCGTTCAATTACCGCACCTTATCCCTCTGTTTGAAGTGATGACAACTGTCGCACGGGTTCTGGAGTCTTGGAGCCAGCCGCGCGATTCTATCAGTCTGTCGGAAAGGTCACAACCCGAGCCAACCGCGAGGTGCCGGGGCACGTTGCGAACCGGTTGCAAGCAACACTTTGAGGGAGATCATCCACTTGATTCAGACCGGCACTGCAAGCATCGCGGATGTTGCCTCTGCGACCCGCGCGGGTCCTGGCCCGAGATGCGCTGTTATGGGACCGACGACATTGTTTCTTCTAGGTGCCGGTGCAGCAAGACTTCGAGAGTTTTGCGACCGCTATGGCATTAGCTTCAACCGCTGTCAGGATGATCTTGGAACTCGAGAATGAATGAAGCAACTGTTGCGATGTTGAAGACGACATGCGATCTGCCTGGATGGCCTGTGTCAGCCGGTTGCCTCGGCGTCTTTGGCGTAATAGCCTACAATGTCGCCCTCTGTCGTCACGCCCAAGCCATTCAGCAGACGATTCGCGTAGTTGAAATATCCAACAATTTGGTTCGCCTCGAGCACGCACCCGTCATCTACGCCGGTATCCTTAAGCACCTGCACATCAGCCTCGACCATCTCCGCCGGGTTCAGTGTGAGCTTTTCTGCATAAACAAGGAATGCCAGTTCTGATCCGGAGAGCGCCGCTTCGGGTTGACGGGTGCTCAGCGCGGCGAAAATTCTCCCTGACTTTTCCTCATCGGCAATCAAGTCTCTTGCATTCTTCCAGTGGTTAGCGAGCGAGTACTCGCATCCGTTGAGCATGGACACGTAGCTTCCAATCGTCTCCTGGAGCCATTTCGGTATCCGGTTTGAATCGTCGTGAAGGACGGCCCGATACAGAGTCGCATGGCCAATCATCGTGTTCGGTCTCAAGGAGTGGGCACGCATCACATTGTCGACAGTTCCGTGCGGCGTTCGTGCGAAATCAAGGGCTTTTCGCTGATCTGCGTCGGCGTCTTTGTCGGAAACCATCCTGATCCAAGCAACCATGACTGCCTCCTGAACTTCTCGGACGGGCTCTAGCGCATCGCGTCGCGAGTACCCGCCTACTTCACAATCCGCTAGGCCGCAACTTGGTTTCACCCGCCTGTGCCACTTGTAGAAGCGGCATGCAGGCCGGCAGGTCGCTGGCGCCGACGATGACATGGATCTTGCCGCTCAACCCACCCCGGAAGCGGCTGATGGCAGAATCTGTCCCCGCCAAGCGATCCCCGATCTCCCGAACGGCAGCTGCTCCAGCCGGCAGCGGAAGTCGGGATCGTCGTCTCGTCGGAACCTTCTCCGGACTCACCCCGGCAAAGCGCCGGACGCTTTCCGCCTCGCAGAGCAGGTCCTCCATCGCCGGATCGCTCAGACCGCAGAACGGCTGAACGCAGTGCACGCGCAGCATCACCGGCAGCGGATGCGGCTGTCGCCCCTTGCCGCCGCCCTTCGGATGCGTCGGCGCAATGCGGGCTTCCAGTCGCGCCCAGGGGACCGGGTCGTCCATCCGCTCCAGAAAGATCTCGCGGCGCGTCTTGCGGTCGCATTCAAGGCTTGCAAAGGTCAATTGCCGAAGGCGCTGCTTGTCGTGATTCCCCGAAAAGGCGTGGCGCAAGACAGCGAGCGCCCCCCAGATGCCAATGCCACGCCCAAAATCAGGCTGTATTCAGAGGTTCCCTAGTGAAACTTAAGAATGCGATTATCAATCTTGCTTTGCAGATCGCTGCGGATACGCAGTATCAAAGCAACAGAATGCTTCGGAGGACAGGATGTATCTGAGAAACTGCTGGTATGTTGCGGGTTGGAGCCACGATTTTGATCGGACGCTCAAGGCCGAAACTTTCCTTGGGGAACGCATCGTGTTCTACAGGAAGCAAAACGGAGAGGCCGTCGCGCTCGAGAACGCATGCCCGCATCGCAAGCTGCCGCTTTCAATGGGCGCCTTGAAGGGTGACGAGGTGGAGTGCGGATATCACGGACTGACATTCGACTGTTCCGGAAAATGCGTCGCGGCCCCTACCCAGCCGGGCAGGCTCCCGCAGGCGGAGGTAAGGTCGTATCCGGTCATGGACAGGTACCGCCTGCTGTGGATTTGGATGGGAGATCCAGCACTTGCCAACCCGGCCAAGATTTTTCCGATTGAGAATTTCGAGAACCCTGAATGGGGTTGCACCAACGGTGGGGTGTTGGACATCGACTGTCATTATCTTTGGATTGCAGACAACCTGCTTGACCCAAGCCACGTGGCGTGGGTGCATGTGACTTCGTTTGCGGGAGCCGGGACAGAGGACCAGCCTCTCGATGTCAAGAAGACTGATCGGGGAATAATCGTCTCGCGGTGGATCTATGGACGTCCACCTTCCCCATACTATGCTGGCCTCGTCAAGTTCAAGGGCCTCTGTGACCGCTTGCAGCACTACGAGATGTGCTTTCCCGCGATCGCGCTGAACAAGTCTGTCTACACTCCAGTTGGGGCTGGAGGGCCGGGACAGCATCCCGTTGACAACACATACGTGAACATTTCATACAACTTCATGACACCCATCGATGAGAACCGCACACGGTATTTCTGGTTTCAGCACCGCAATACCGACCCGGACGACCGGGAGATTTCAGAAAAAATGAATGCTGGGGCCCGCTTGGCGTTCGAAGAGGACCGCGATGTCCTAGTTGCAGTCCATACCGGCATGTCCGACCGACAGAGCCCGAACATTGATCTCGGACTCGATGCAGGAGCCAAGCTTTTTCGAAGGTCGCTTCAATTCCGGATAGAAGAAGAGCAGAATGCTTCGCCGTTATCGGGTTAGCGCTCCATCGAGGACTGCCTCAAGCTCGGTATTTCGTCCCGACCAACTGCATTTGCTGCCGTTCATTGATGGAGCTAGGGCGGTTGCAATTTTGCTGCACGGGGCGGTCGACCGTGGCAGTCCTGTCGGAAACCTCCGCGTCTATTTTAAGCGCTCTAGTCTTCGAAAAAGCATGGACAGGCCAAAACAGAGCACGAAATACATGGCGGCGGTCGTGATCCAAGCTTCGAATATGGCACGTGTCGACGACACCAGCTCCAATGTCTTGTAGGTAAGTTCCTGTACCGATATCAGCGAGATAATGGAGCTATCCTTCACCAGCGAGATGAATTGATTGGCCAGCGGGGGAAGCACCTTCTTGATCGCCTGCGGAAGGACGATGAAGCGCATCTCGTCCAGCCAACTCATCCCCAGCGACCGGGCAGCCTCCCGCTGGCCGCGGCTAACTGATTCGATGCCCGCACGCACGATCTCGCCGACGAACGCGCTTTCAAACAAGGCCAGAACGATCACGCCCGAGATGACCGAAGGGAATCGGCGCATGTCACCGAAGAAGAACTCCCATACCGCGTTGTTTTCCTGCCTAGCGATCTGGCGTGCCCAGCCCTCTATGTTGAGGGCTACAATCAGCTGCTCGGAAAGAAAGAAGAAGAAGATGAAAATCACCACCACTGGCGGGATGTTTCTGAGAACTTCAAGGTAAGTGCGCGCAAGCATCCTGACGGTAAGGCTATTCGCGCACCTTGCCACTCCGAGAATGGTTCCGAACGCAACGGCGAGGACACTTGCGTAGATGCTAATGCGAACCGTCGTGATCAGTCCCTGAACGAGTACGTTGGCGACCCACCGCCCCTTTTCCTCATCGAAGCGAAGCAGGTAGTTGGGGATTATCTCCCAGCGCCACTTGTAGTTGAGCTGGCTGCCAATCTGCATCCAGATATAGCCGAAGAAGGCAACCAGCACCGCGATGATGGCGAAATCAAGCCAATGCAACCGTCGAAACAGCCCCGCCATGGTGTCAAGCCAACCGACGTTGCGTCAACACATGGAATTTGCCCGCCGACAGCAGCCGACGGGCGAAATCCGGTTAGTTCGCGACCTGATCGGCCCAGTCCTCGGTCGTGAACCAGTAATTGTGCCGCTCTTTCAGCCAACCGGTGCGCCAGTTGTGGGCGATCCAATTGTTAAAGTAGTTGAGAGCGTCAGGATCCCCCTTGCGAATAGCGAAGCCTTCGCCGCGCTGGTCGAACAGCGCATCGAACGGAACATACAATGTGTCGGGATACCTTCGTGCCTCCCGCGACGGCGTCGGCTCCGATGCCATCGTGGCATGCGCCTGACCATTCAGCACCTCTTGGGTCGAAGCGCCGTCCTCGTCAAAAAGAAGCAGTTGCGCCTCCGGGAACACCTTGGCAATCACGACGGCGGGCGTCGCGCCGCGACGAGCAGTGAATATAACGTCCGGACTGTTGAAGTCTTCCATCGAAAAGCCCTCGGTCATCTGCTTATTGGCGAGAATCGTCAAGCCTGAAAACGCGTAAGGATTCGTGAAGTTGATCGTAAGGTTGCGTTGGGCAGTCACCGACATTCCACTGATGATCACGTCGAACTTGCCTGCGACCAGAGCTGGGATTATCCCGTCCCATGCCGTCGGAGCAAATTCCACATCAACGCCCATGTCCTCGGCTAGTTGCCGTCCGACGTCAAGCTCGAAACCGATCAACTCGCCGTTCTTGTCCCGCATTGACCACGGAATAAAGAGCGACAGGCCAATCTTGATAACCCCGCGTTTCTTTATGGTTTCGATCACGCTCTCGGCCGAAAGTGCCTGGCGCGTGTCTTGAGCGGCGGACGGCATTGCCATGCCTGTCACCATTGCGCTGCAAAGAGCAGCGCCCAAAAGTCGTCTTGTAAAGTTCATGAATTCACTCCTTCCGGGTGCTTGAGGCAATTGCCTCAGGTTGCGACCGCATATCGTTTCTCGACGAATGTAACGAATACGGACAAAATGAGAGTCACCACCATGTAGACTGCGGCGATGGTGAACCAGATCTCGAAACTCATGTAAGTGTCCGAGATGATGTTTCGGCCGATTGTAGTCAGCTCCGCTACCGCAATCACGCTGACAATGGCCGAACTCTTTACCATGTGGACAGCCTCGCCAGTCATCGGCGGAAGCATGAATTTTATGGACTGCGGCAGGATAATGTAGCGGTAGATCTGCGGCGCGCTCATCCCAATCGATTTTGCCGCCTCCCACTGGCCAACGCTCACGGCGTTAATTCCAGCCCTGAAAATTTCCGAGATCAGCGCAGAATGGAACACGCCGAGACAAAGAACTGAGGCAGTATATCTATCCAAGCCAAAGATCGGCCCCAGCACGTAGTAGAAAAGGTAGAGAAGCACCAGAAGCGGCATGTTTCGCACGAATTCGAGATAGGCGACCGCCACCGCGGTACCGACCACAAGAACCGAGAGACGGAGCAGCGCGACAATCAGTCCCACAAGTATTGCGATCCCAAAGGCCTGGGTCGACAATGCCACGGTCTGGCCCAGGCCAACGGTTATCTCGCCCAGTTGAAATCCGTCGTCCGTCAAGCGGTAGAGATAGTCCGGAATGCGGTACCACTGCCAGTTGTAGCCCATGGCCTCCGCACCGGTAAGGGCAGCCTGGACGATCAGGTAAACAATGATCAGGTATACGGCAACAGACATCGGAGCGGACTTTGCAAGTCGTTTAGCGACCTGCCCGGGGCTTCCCGCGAAGAGCCTCGCAAATCCTGCCACGGGACTGGCAGGGTGGCGCGATAATTCCACCATGCGGTTCAATGCTCCAGGATCTGATCGAGAAACGTCCTGCAGCGCTCGCTGGACGGATTGGCAAAGAATGTGTCCGGCGGTGCCGTCTCGACAATCTGGCCATTCTCCATGAAGACCATCATGTCGGCCACCTTGCGGGCAAAGCCCATTTCATGGGTTACGCAAATCATCGTCATTCCGCTCTCGGCCAATTCCACCATGACGTCCAGAACCTCGTTGATCATTTCCGGATCGAGAGCCGAAGTCGGCTCGTCGAAGAGCATTATTCGTGGCTCCATGCAGAGCGACCGCGCGATCGCCACTCGCTGCTGCTGACCTCCGGAAAGTTGCGCCGGATACTTGTCGGCCTGTTCGGGAATATGGACGCGATCAAGAAACTTGCGGGCACGCTCGATCGCTTCTGGCTTGGAAAGCCTCCTGACACGGATCGGCCCGACAGTCAGGTTCTCGAGCACTGTCAAGTGAGGGAACAGGTTGAACTGCTGGAAAACCATGCCGACCTCCATCCTGACGGCGCGAATGTTCTTGGTTTCGTCGGTCAATTCAATCCCGTCGACGACAAGGCTGCCAGCCGAATGCTCCTCCAAGCGGTTGATACATCTGATGAGGGTCGATTTTCCCGAGCCCGAAGGTCCGCAGATCACGACGCGCTCGCCCGAGTTCACAGTCAAGCTCACGTTGTTCAACGCCTGAAAGTTGCCGAAGAACTTGTCGAGATTCTTGATCTCGATGATTGGAGTGGGTTCGGACATCCCAGTGCCGGCTGTCAGTTCCAGAAGTTGCAAAATCGTGAACTCGTGTACTTCACTTTGCCGATGCGGGCAACCGCGCTGCAGGATGGAATTCAGGATAGTCTCTCAGATTCCAACCTCCTGAGCAGGATTCTCGAACACTTCTCTCGCACAGGGAAACCGATCCAGAATCGCCGTGCCACTCGGGATTCGTCGAGGCAAGAGCCTCCCATGCTCCCATACGTCCACGCCGTCAAAGCTGCACGTCGGATCCAGGATGTTCCAAGATATCTCGCCCGGCGCGTATGCTCCGCACGTGTGGAAATGCAGCAGTCTTGGATTCCCGAATGCAGACGCGCTCCAACGCTCGTAGTTCTCCGCCGCTGGTCTCGGGTAGCTCATGCCTGGGTGAATGCCGACATGCCAAGAATGGACGAAGTTTCGATCGATTCCAAAGCGTCGGGAAACGAAGTCATAGTGCTTCTCGGCAGTGGCGACGTCTTCCGGCCGACCGTAGAATCCAACAAGTTGCCCTTGCCTGAAGCGCGCATGCAGTACGCCCGCCAACTCCAGTCCAAACGGTGTGTAGTAGCGCGACCCAGTTCCCGCCAGTATCTTGGGAAGGGCCACGGTGCCTGAGAATTCCTTGGCGAGAATCGGAGTGGATACAAGCATGGGAAAGCGGTTCACCCGGACATCGTGAAACGAGCCTTCGAAACCGCCGCCTGGGCCCGAGAAGTTGGTCCCCAAGGGACAGGTCACTCGGATTTCGCGGCTTGATGCGGCCATTTCCCCGATGGCGGTTTTGATCGCCTCGAAAGCGTCATGATGTGCGGTGCCGAAACGGGAGCCCAACATTTCCTCCGACAATGCGTAGCAGACCGTCGCCCTTGCTCCTTCGGGAAAATCCGTGAACCGCAGTTGATCGCCCAAGCGGGCCAAGAAGACTGTACGGTCAGCTCCCCGCATGGTTGCCTGGACTTCCGGTGTGAGTCTCGCATCCTCCTTGAAAAACGGAACTTCGAGAAACTTGGCATTGAGGCCCAAACCGCTCGTGCATGCCCGGACTGCGTCAATTACTCCGCTGTCATAATGACCGAGATCGGGCGATTCATGCAGCACAACAATTCTGTCTTCCGCCTGTGCCTGCATGCAGTTAACAAGCAGGTTCCGGGCACCGGCAAGCAAATTTTCCAGCTGCGGCAATTCCACCCCCTCCTCCAAGGATGCTTTATGCGTAATGCACTGAAAAGAACGTCTCCAGCAAATGAAAATCATTGCCAAGCCTGCCGCAGATCATAAGTCGACAGCGATTGTCAACACACCCCGGAAGCAAGACTCTCAGCACCGGGTTCCGCTTGCCCGCGCGAGGAAGTCCTCCATCATTGCGGCATAACTTGAATCAAACGCGAGCTCGTATCCTTGGCGACGCTTGACGATCAACGCCCGCTGACCGAAGACCTCAGTGAAACCTGCGCCATTTGCGGGCATTTCGAAGAAATCGAGCGACGTGGCGACCGCAAGAACCTGGTCGGCGTCCGGTCCGGAAATTTTGAAGAACGCATGCGCATCCGAGACAATCACAATCGAGACTCCCGATGGAGCCGATTCAGGCAGCAATGCTTGGTTAATCGCATTTTCCTGGCTTATAGGGCCTCGCAGCATCCAGCGATGGCGTCCGACCCAATACAATTCGCGCTCGCCAGCCTGCGTGCCAGTGTTGGCCAGATCAGGAAACGGCGGCAGGGAATTTCCGGCCCATGCAGTCACATCCCCAAGTTTTCCTTGGATGTCAAATAGCGAAACCAATCCCATTCGCCGAATTGAAACGCGATAGGTCACGTCAGCCCCGCAACAATTTGCCTTCAGGATCATGAAAACAGGGCGACGTTACCGTGGCCGCAATAACCTCGTCAGGCAGTCGAATATGGACCTCCGCACCCAATTGATCTCTACCGTCCTCCAGCAGTGCAAGCGCGACCGAACGCTCGTTGACCGCGCTCCACACCGAAGCAGTCACAAACCCTTCCGTCGGCTCCTTGCGGCCTCCATTCGTGATCGGAGCGCCTTCAGGGAGCACACGCCGCGCATCCAAGGTGAGTAGACCGACAAGCCGTCTTCGTGGCTTTCCCGATTTCCTTCTCAAAAAAACCGAACGCTTGCCGATGAAGTCGCTCTTCTTTCGTGACATGACCCATCCCATTCCGAGATCGAACGGATCAACAGTGCCATCAACTTCATGTCCCGTGGAAAGGAACCCCTTCTCGACGCGAAGGACATGGCTTGTCTCTGATCCCACAGGCGTTATTCCAAACTCTCGCCCCGCCTCCATGACAGCGGCCCAAAGAGCTTTCATATCCCGCGGACGCACATTGATCTCGAAGGACACCTCGCCCGTGAAGCTAACGCGCGCGACTCTCGCGGGGAAGCCGGCGACCGTTCCTTCCCGAAGCGCCATGAATGGAAAGCCTTTCCGTGAAATATCGATGTCAGTGCCCAACGCAGAAAGAGTCTTTCGCGCCAGTGGCCCGCAGATCGTCGCGTTCGCCCATTGGCTCGTGAGATCTGCAATCCAGACCTCCCAGTTGGGACGCTCGATGGCAAGGAATTTCGTCATGTGCCGATAGACCGCGTCGGCATGAGCGGTCGAAGTCGATGCCAGGTACCTGTATTTGCCAAGCCGGAAGCTGACGCCGTCATCCAGAATCAGCCCGTCATCCGAAAGCATGAGTCCATAGCGACCTTGGCCCACTGCAAGTTCGGAGAACGAACTGGTGTAGAGCATGTCCAAAAAGCGAGGCGCGTCCTTTCCCTTGATCTCGAAGGTCCCTAGCGGAGAGCCATCGTACACGCCAACCGATTCGCGCACCGCCCGTGCCTCTCGATTCACCGCGTCCTGCATGGTTTCGCCTGGGCGCGGAAAGTAACCGGGCCGCCTCCACCGTGCGCCAGCCTCGTACATCACGGCGTCCTGCTCGATATTCCACTCTGTCACCGGCGTATGACGATACGGAAGCGCAACCGATGCTTCCCTGATTCCGGCAATGGACCCGAACGAGACCGGGGCAGTGGGCGAACGGAACGTCGTTACCCCGACATCTCCGGGCGATTTTCGACTCGCGTCGGCGATCGCCGAGATCACGGCCATGTTGCCGGTTCTTCCCTGATCCATTCCCATGCCGGCGGTGGTATATCGCTTCATCAGTTCGACTGAACGAAACCCTTCCCGCATCGCAATGTGCAAATCCTGCAGGGTTACGTCGTTCAGAATGTCCACAAATGAGTGCGGCCTAACCGAAGCAGACCTCGCATGCCAAATCGGCTGGATCCTGTACGGCGGCTCTTGATCCACGGCAGGAATTTTCATGCCATGGGCAAGCTCCGGTTCCCCAATGATGTTGGCCCCCACCCTTGCTCCGCCCATAAACGCCTCTTCAAGCGTGAAGTCGCCAGCGGCAGCTCCAGCACAGACAGCTGGCTGTGCTGCCTTGCCGGGGACGAATGCTGCCAGCGCTTCATCGTAGCGCAGTGCGCCACGAGACTGAGACCACAATTGAACCGACGGGTTCCACCCGCCGGAAACCGCCACAAGGTCGCAGTCGATGTGTTGCTCCCCTCTACCCTCAATAGGCATGACAGATACCCCTCTGACTCGTCGACGACCGAAGACACGAGCAATTTCGTGCCCAGAAAGCAGCTCTATCCCTCCGGTCCCTCTGCTGACCGTTTCGGAAACGCTTTCGCGGCTGTCCACGACAGCCGCAACCTCGATTCCAGCAGAAAGCATGTCGCGAATGGCCGAATAGGCACTGTCATTGTTGGTGACCACGACCGCTCGGGTACCCGGGCGCACCGCAAAGCGGTTAACGTAGCTCCGAACGGCGGATGCAAGCATGATCCCAGGCCTGTCGTTGTCGGGAAACACAAGCATTCGCTCAGTAGACCCGGTCGCGATGACCACTCGCTTCGCTCTAACGCGCCAGTTCCGCTCCAGGATTCCTTCCCGATGCAAATCTCGCTCGCAGACCAGAATCAAATTATGCTCTCGATAAGCCCACACCAACGAGTTTTGCAGGTGAACAACATTTTCCATCGCCGAAAGCTCGGCCACAGTGTCTGCAACCCATTCTTCAGCGGAGTTGCCCCCGATTTCGACAATCTGATCGAGCAGGCTTCCTCCAGCCTCCATTCCCTGATCCGCAAGCAGCACCCTTGAACCAGAACGAGCAGCAGTGAGCGCCGCCATCAATCCGGCGGGGCCGGCACCAGCAACCAGAACGTCGCAATGCCAGTTCCGAGCCTCGTAACGTCCGCCGTCAGGTGGGCATCTCGGCGCGAAAGCACGTCCGGCAGCTCGACGAATCAAGGGTTCATAGAGGCGCCAGCTCGGCCAGAAGAACGTCTTGTAGTAGAATGCGGCGGGGAGCATGGACGCGAAAAGCTGATTGATACCTCCGAAATCAAGTTTCGGAGACGGCCAGCAACCTACTGATTTTATCCTCAGCCCGTCCGTCGCCTGCACTATCGTTGCAGGTTGATTGGCCGATGCATCGCCGTCCAAGAGCTCGACTATCGTGCCGGGCTCCTCGATCCCCGCGCTGATGATTCCGCGGGGACGATGCAGCTTGAAGCTTCGTGCAGTAAGCGATTCACCGTTCGCAAGCAGCGCGGACGCGATCGTGTCACCGCTGAACGCAGCGTAGTTCTTTCCGTTGAATTCGAATCGAACCGGTCGATGACGGTCTATTCTCCCACCTTCAGACAATCTTCTTAATCCGGTCACCGACATTGCTCCCGGCGGGCTTCATTTGTCTCGTGCGTCTGCGTATCGCGCCGAATTGTGACCCACTCCCCACATCCGCGCAAATGCCACCAGTGCTCCAGCACTGGACCGAGCGGGTTTTCCGGAACGATGAGACGATCGACCCAGCCAGTGTCCGAAACACCCTCCGGATCATCTGGCCGCCGCGGTCCAGCGGGTCCGCCGTAGACGAATTCCCGCTCGTCACGCGATCCGCAGAACGGGCATTCAATCTCCAGCATGCCGTCGCCTCAGAAAACTGCTGTCGTGCCGGTCTCGGAAATGAATTCCAGATTGCGAAACCGGTTTAGCGTGAAAGGAGCCATCAGCGGATGAGGTTCGCCCGTCGCAACGAGGTGAGCCAAGGTCAAGCCGCCCGCCGGGATTGCCTTGTAGCCTCCCCACCATCCTGCCGAAACGAAAAGCCCGGGAACGTCAGTTGTTGACATGATTGGCGAGGCATCGTGCGCAAAGTCCAAGTGACCACCCCACTGGCGGAGGAGTTTCAGTCTCTTGAACGCGGGAAACAGTTCAAGCATCGCGCAGACAGAATCCTCGAACACCGTTTGCTTGATGTCTCGCCGAAAGGATTGGCCGGGGTCCGGCGCCCCGCCGACAATCAGTTCTCCCTTATCCGACTGAGACAAGTACACGCCGAGGTCGGGGCAGTTTACGATCATATTGATCACAGGCTTCACCGGTTCCGACACGAATGCTGTGAGGTTGAAGGTGCGTAGCGGGAGACGAAGTCCCGCCGTTTCCGTGAGCGTTGTCGTGTGTCCTGACACTGCCAGTGCCACTTTTTCGGCCGCAACCTCGCCTCGGCTAGTTTCCACTCCGTTTATCGCGCCGTCCGAACCGCGTCGCAGAGACTTGACCTCCGTGTGCTCGTGAATCGAGACGCCGCGGCCGTCGGCTGCCCTCGCGTACCCCCAAGCCACAGCGTCGTGCCGGCTCACCGCAGCGTCCGGGTGAAGCATTCCGGCGATAATCGGCAATCTGGAGTCGGTCCCGCCACCAGTGAGTGCCGGAATTCGCCTGCGAATTTCAGAAACGGTCATGGGCTTGTACGTGGATCCGAAGATATCCATCGCCAGCATCCGCCTCCGAAGGTTTCGAAGCTTTGGGTAGGTTTGAACAATGTCCACCATTCCCCGCTTCGAGTACATCAGGTTGAAGTTGAGCTCCCTTGTCAAGCCTTCGAAAAGTTTGACTGACTTCACGTAAAATGGAATGCTTTCGTCCCGGAGGTAATTGGAGCGGACCGTGACGGTGTTTCTTGCGACATTGCCGCCGCCCAGCCAGCCACGCTCCAGAACCGCCACGTCGGTAACACCGTGATTCTTGGCAAGATAGTAGGCGGTCGCGAGCCCGTGCCCGCCTGCCCCGACAATGATTACCTCATACTTCTCCTTCAGAGGCGGGCTACGCCAAGCCCGTTGCCAGTTTCGATGGCCAGCCAGAGCGTGGCGAGCGAGCGAAAAAATCGAGTAGCGTTGCATTGAGCTTTCATTGCCATGTGCGGCAAACCGATGACAGCACAATTTTGCTGCAGTCAAGGAACCCCGTTGGCGCACCTCCCGCCTGGAAGCAGCAGTTCAAGGCAAATGCGATCAAGACTCTGCAATGCCGAACGACTGTATGAAGCAAACTGCCCACTTGTCGTTGCAATGCCCAGAATTCGATCCTGACCTGAACCGGCGCACTTAACGATCCGCTGAACACTTCCCATTCTGTTGCGAGCAGCCAATTAGTAGTGGGCAATTTGCAACCACCATGGTTTGGCAAGGCCAGAACAATCGACAACTGAAGGCTCTCAAACGAAAACAGGTGATGGAGTGGTCTCTTCTACAGTCCTTGGCCGCAATTGCATACTGGACCAACAAGAAAAAGAAGGCAATTCTCTCTGGCCCGGAGACAGGCTGGCATTTCGAACCTTGGGCACCACATGGGCCTGTCCACCCAAATTGCGAGAAAATTACCTTCCTTACGGTCATCGTCTATCCTCGCCAACTGAGAGGTCGGCAAGCAAATTTATTCAAGAAACAATTTTCTGTTTTCGGTATAATTTAATGCACTTAACCGATTGTCTCGGCACTTGGTTCAGTCTCGGAAGGATCTAAAGCGATGGAAACTCTCACACCAATTACCCAGGCAATCAACGAGGGTGTGCTCTCCCGACACGATTTGAAGTCGCTAATGCGGCGTTCCAACGTTCCAGGTCTTGTCCGGCTTGCGGTCTGGGTCGCCGCGATGTTCGGCACGGGCTCTCTGATCTGGCTGGCAATGGGAACTTGGTGGGTTGCCCCCGCAATGTTCCTTCATGGCATTCTCCTGGTTCATCATTTTTCTCTGCAACATGAGTGTATCCACTACACGGCGTTCAAGTCGCGCTGGCTGAACGAGGCCATCGGAAACTACTGCGGTTTTGTCATTATGCTTCCGAACAAGTTCTTCCGCTACGAACATTGCGACCATCACACCTACACCCAGATACACGGCAAAGATCCAGAACTGATTGAACTCCCGATCTCGCTCAGAGAGTACCTCGAGTACGTTTCGTCGATCCCGTATTGGCGCGCGAAGTTTGCCGAGATGGGACGACATTGCATGGGACAATTGTCGGAAGCGGAAACCCAGTTCATTCCAAAGGAAGAACATCGGGCAGTGTTTTTCGAGGCCCGGGTGATGGCACTGATTTATCTCGCGATATTGGTGGCCAGCGTCGGTGTCGGCTGGTGGGGAGCAATTTGGTACTGGTGGCTGCCAGTCTTCATGGGCGAACCGGTCATGCGAGCGATTCGAATGACCGAGCATGTCGGACGACCGAACATCCACGACATGAAGGAGAACACCCGCACCAATCTGGTAACACTGCCGATGCGATTCCTCTGCTGGAACATGAACTATCACGCCGAGCACCATTACGCCTCATCTGTTCCGTTCCATGCACTTCCAAAGCTGCACCGCAAGCTGGAGGGATACGTTTACGTGGAAAAACGGGGCTACCTTGGCGCGCACGTTGACATAATCGAGCAGATTTTCGGTCGCAGGCCTCGCGCCGGGACCACCTCACAGGAAATCACGTGAAGCGGGAAAAACGCTGGCAAGATCTGATTCCGCTTTCCGAAATCGAGCTTGGCGACGCAACGCCCGTCACACTCGGGAAGCGAGAATTCGCCGTCTACGACACCGTGAGCGGTATCACGGTGAGTCTCTCCCGCTGCACGCATGGGGGAGCGAATCTCTGTGATGGTTATTTTGACGGAAAGCACATTGAATGCCCACTTCATCAGGGTCTTTTCGATGCGCGAACCGGCGAGGCCAAGGCGGCACCAGCTACACGGAGGCTTCACATGGTGGATTCTCGCGTCTGCGGCGGAGTGGTCCAGATTTTCATTTGAGTGAAACAAAAACCGGCACGGCGGCAAATCGTGAACGCCGGTGCGGCTTCAGCCCCTCCCTCCGATCCCCATGTTCATCTTGCCCTTTCCGAAGTCACGAATAGGCAATGAGACCTAGCAGTCTAGTTCGTGCAGATGACACCAGTCGCTGCCACTCATAAATCCATGGACCACGACCAGCGGTGTCATTTGCGCCGACCCTGGACAATCCGATCCAGGATCATGGCGCAGAAAAGGATCGAGAAACCAGCCAAAATCCCTTGTCCCACATTGGCGTATTGAAGTGCCTCCAGCACGTCCTCGCCCAGTCCCTTCGCCCCAATCAACGATGCGACCACCACCATGGCAAGCGACAGCATGATCGTTTGATTGATCCCTGCACGGATTGAAGGGCTGGCCAAGGGCAAATCAACCTTGGTCAACAGATACCATTTGTTCGCTCCAAAAGAGATCGCTGCCTCGCGTACGTTTTCCGGCACACCGCGCAGACCCAGCACCGTTAGGCGCACCACAGGGGTGCCGCCGAAAATCATGGTCGTGACTACGGCCGCCGGCTTGCCGGTACCAAAGAATGCGATGACCGGAATCATAAAGACAAAAGCCGGCATGGTTTGCATGAAATCCATAATCGGCTGGATGAGGGCATAGAACTTGGGGCGACGCGCGGCGAACATGCCCAGAGGGATGCCAATTGCGATGGACAGACAAGCCGCCGTGCCCAAAAGGGCCAATGTCGTCATGGCTTTATCCCAGAACCCCAAAAGGCCCATATAGGCTAAGAAGGCTCCTGAATAGATCGCCGTGCGAATGCCAGCCGTCAGCCAAGTCAAGAGCACGATCAAGCTGGCAATCACGATCCAAGGGGTATCGACAAAAACCAGTTCAAGCGCGTCCAATATCAGACGAATCCCGTAGGTGATGGTGTCAAACAAGGCCTCGCCGTTTACGACGCAGAACGTAAAGAACGCTTCGACACCGTCGATACTGGTCAGGCGAATGTCGGGATCGGTTGGGAACTCGCTGAGCAGCGAGAAACGTCCCGGAAAACTGTAATGCAACATCGCGGCAAACACGATAGCCGCTATAAAGACCGCACTGAAAACAATATGGGGCACCGGCATGCCAAACCGGACCGAACGATTGGAGGTCCACTCGACAAACCGGGCCTCAAGTGCCCAGTTCGCCACGACGGCTTGGGCGATTTTGACGACTGTCAGGATGGCAAGCCCGGTCAGAGCGATCCCGGGACCCCTTTCGGCGAGTGCCAGCGCATCTTCCCGGATGCCGCCGATATTAGCCTCAAGCGAATTCACCGCGCGCTCGTAAGCGTCTGCTTTGTTAGAACCGCTTTCGATAGCCGAGGCCAATTGTTTGCGCCGCAGTTCCAGCGTGCCTTCGATCGAAGCAATGCGCGCCATGGCGTCGGCGGCCAAGTCGCCAAAGAGGCCGCGGGCAATCTGCACCAGGGAAATCGCTTCGAAAATCAGAAACGGCAATGCCCAAGACCAAAGTCCGCGCGCACCGAACCAGATCGGGCCAAACAGTCCGGCCATGGCGTTAAAGGTGGGTGTGAATCGGGATGATGCGCCGATTTTGTCGAAGTTTTGAATATAGTATTCGGGGCTGGTGCGCACAAAGGTCCGAATATTGTTGCGACGCTCTTCGGCGTAAGCGCGGGCTGCGTCGGTACCGGTAGCCTCTATGGGATTCACGCTTGCGTCGCTCATGATACTTCTGTTCCCTCAATCACCGTGCGCAACAGGTCGGCCTGGGTAATTACACCCACATCGCTGCCACCATCTTCGACAAGGATCGCGCTGCCATTGTCGATGGCGAGGTTGATCAGATTGCTTAAACTCTCGCTTTCATTCACACGCAGCGCATCGGCAGGCACGGGGCCGTGGGTGACGCGATAATCATCCAATGACTGCATGACTGCATGGGCGCGCACCACTTTCAAGCGCGAGATCCCGGCAACGAAATCCGCAACATAATCATCTGCCGGGTGCATCACGATGTCTTCAGCGGTGCCAATCTGCACCACCCGGCCATCACGCATGATGGCAATGCGGTCACCGATGCGGACAGCTTCGTCCAAGTCGTGGGTGATGAAGACGGTCGTTTTCTTCAGAATTTTGCTGAGACGCAGGAATTCGTCCTGCAACTGCCGCCGGATCAGCGGGTCTAGCGCTGAAAACGGCTCGTCCATTAACAGAACATCGGGGTTGGCTGCCAAGGCGCGGGCAAGACCCACTCGTTGCTGCATGCCACCTGAAAGCTCGTGAGCGAATTTCGCCCCCCAAGCCCCCAGCTCGACGATGTCAAGAATGGCAGCCGCCTGCCGACTGCGTTCGTTTTTGCTGATCTGCCGGATTTCCAATGGCATGGCGACATTGTCCAACACCGACCGATGCGGCATCAGGGCAAAATTCTGAAATACCATGCCGATCTTGCGGTTTCGAAAACTCTGCAGATCCTTTGCCCCCAGCGCCATCACATCGGTGCCTTCAATCAGAATCTTGCCTGCGGTCGGCTCCAACAGCCGATTGAAGTGACGCACAAGCGTGGATTTGCCGCTGCCAGACAGCCCCATGATGCAGAAAATCTCGCCGCGATTTACCGTAAGGCTAACATCCGCAACCCCAACAACGGCATTGTGCTGTGCCAAGGCTTCCGCTTTGCTGAGCTTCCGTTCGTGAATGGCTTTAAGAGCCGCTTTCGGGTCGGTACCGAAAATCTTCCAGACATTCGAGATTTGTATGACGGTGTCATCGTTCATGCGGCGGCCGTCCATTTACCTGAATACAAAGGCGGCACCGGTGTCTGCCGGTGCCGCCTTTGAAATTCACAGGTGGGTCAGAGGCCAAGCCAAGCGTCAACTCGATCCGAATTTGCATCGATCCATTCTCGGGCCACTTCCGCCGGACCGCGACCATTCCCGCTAATTTCAAAGGCAAAGCCGCTGACATCATCGGCGGTCAAGCCAAAATTCGAGAAAAACTCGGCAATCGCTGGCGAGCGCTCGACCAGCGAGTTCGACCATGCGATCTGCACGTTTTTCAGCGCGTCTTTTGTTTCAACGTTGGATTTGTTGTACCAATCCGGGTCATCCGACGGCTGAACCATGATGTATTTCGCCGGATCATAGGTCGGTTCCGACAACATTTTAACGTCGAACATGTACCAGATGGCATGCGGCTCGTAGCAGTAGAAGGCATAGCCTTCACCTTTGGCGATGCTGTCTTTGACGCGTGCGGTTTTCACGCTTTCTTCGGCGCGGATGGGTTCGATAAAATCAAGCAGGCCGTAATCTCGCACCTTCACTTCGTTTACATTGGCAGAGGCCCAACCGGGAGCGCCAATCCACATCTCGCCTTTGCCGTTGCCATCGCTATCCATCAACGCGGCCACATCGGGGCGGCTCAGGTCTGCGATATCGGTGATATTGTTGGCCATGCCAAAATCCTTTGAAACGCAGAAGCCCTGGTTGCCTTCATATGGATTGGACGACAGGGTCACTGTCCCAGCCTCATCCACATATTTCTTGGTAAAGCTCTCTTGGTTTGGCAGCCAGACATCTGGATGCACGTCAATGTCCCCCTTGCCCTGATCCATCGCTTGGAAAATCGTGGCATTGTTTCCCGGCACATATTCGACCTTGCCGCCGATGCGCATTTCAACCACTGCACCCAAAAGATGGGCAATGGCCTGTGCTCCGGTCCAAGAAGGCACACCGATCTTGACTTCTTCGGCAGCAAAGGCCGGCAGTGCAAACGCTCCCATCGCCGTCACCATTGTTAGGGATTTCAAGTTAAATTTCATGATTTTCTCCTCTGTTGGTTTGTGTCGTTTCCAAGCGTCGATCTAGTTTAATGATGCAAGTATCTGCTCTTGGTACGCAAATAGCGCAGCTGATCCGCCGGTGTGCAAGAACAGGACGTTGTCGATTGGCTTGAAGAAGCCTTGCCGTGCCATCCCGATCAGCCCGGCCATTCCCTTGGCCGAATAAACCGGATCCAGAAGTATCCCCTCCTGGCGAGCCGTAAGGCTGATCGCTTCAATGGTAGAGGTTGCGGGGATACCATAGCCTTCACCCACATAACCGTCATCCACCAGGATTTTACTCATGTTGACCCCGTCCGCTCCCAATTTTTTCAATGTACGCTGCGTCAGACCGTGCACCGCATTCATCTGTCTTTCGCGCGGCTGGCGGACGCTGATCCCCACCACCGGAAGATCATAGCCGATTGCGTGAAAGCCAGCCACCAGCCCGGCTTGTGTCCCTGTGCTGCCAGTACCCATGACAAACCAGTCGAACTTTTGCCGGCTGGCAGCAGACTGATCGACGATTTCCTGAGCGCAATTGGCGTATCCCAGCGCACCGGTCGGATTCGAGCCACCGCCGGGGATTAAATATGGGCGATGTCCCTCTGACCGCAGGCGCTTCGTCACAGCTGCAGCTTCAGCATTCATATCCAGCCCGGCAGGGCGAAATTCATGAGTTGCACCAAAGACATTGTCCAAAAACACGTTTCCCGTCACCTCGTAATCTGTGCTGCGGCCCGGGACACGGCGTTCCAGCAACACGTGGCATTTCATACCCACCCGGCAGGCGGCGGCCGCGGTCTGGCGAACGTGGTTGGATTGAATCGCACCTTGCGTGACCAGTATATCGGCCTTTTCCCGTATCGCCTCGCCAACCAAAAACTCAAGCTTGCGGGTCTTGTTGCCACCCGTGGCAAGACCAGTGCAATCGTCACGCTTAATGAAGATGCTCGGTCCACCCAGCACTTCGCTCAGGCGCGGCATTGCTTCAATTGGAGTCGGCTGATGACACAGGGCAACCCGCGGAAACTGGCTGAAATCAATCCGTGTCCCTCCCCGGTCAAGTGTTTCAGTGCCAGCCATTTGCGCAATCCTGTCAGAATTTATGCGCCCCTAGGTTGACGGAGAAAGGCATCGATCTCCAATGCTATGATTTAATGACATTATGCAAAATTTATATTATGCATATGTCATGGACATTTCTTTGTTTTATGATCTCGACCGACTGAATCACACAGGCAATTTTTCGCAAGCTGCCGAATTACGCAATATCAGCCAGCCAGCCTTCAGTCGCCGAATCAAGACGCTGGAAGCGTGGGTTGGCACGACGCTGGTAGACCGCACGCGTCAGCCCGTAAAACTGACGGCACCCGGGTCGCAAATTCTGGAAGCCGGGCTACAGGCCTTGGCCTGTATCGAACAGGAACGCAGCCAGATACTGGAAGCACTGTCACTGCCAGATAAATATGTCGTCACATTTGGGGCCCAGCATTCAATTGGCTGGCGATTTTACCCAAACTGGCTTCAGGCTTTTGAAGGGGCCTATGGCCCAATTTTGTCGCGGTTGCGTGCCGACGACCTGCCCAACTGTCTGCGCGATTTGAAACTTGGCGATGTTGACTTTGTGATTGCCTATGCAAGCAAAGGGTGGCCCAAGCGCAAGCCGGAGGCAACTGACGAGTCCGTCCTCATCGGTCGAGACAGGCTGATCCCTGTGTGCAAACCGGGAACGGACGGCAAACCGATCTTCAACTTCGAAAACGAGATGATTGAGATGCCGTTCCTTCGTTTTGGAGACAACGCTCCCATCGGCCAGCATCTGGAGCAATTATTCCGCACCAAGGATTTACCGCGGCACTTGCGAACCGTTTACGAAAATTCCATGGCTGGCGCGCTGCGAATTCGGGCCCGGGATGGTTCGGGTGTCGCGTGGCTTCCCGAAAGCATAGTGGCGTCCGACCTTGTTGCCGGAACCCTTGTACGCACAGGCCATATGGACTGGAAAGTTGATTTGGAAATCCGGATGTTCCGCAACAAAAACCACTCGAACCGCCTCACTAGGGCGATCTGGTCTTTTTTGGAAGTCAGGCAATCTGTGTTGCTGCTGGATCAAGCCTGATCCGGGAAGCCCCTTGATTTTCGAAGCTTAAAACTGTTGCGAAATACGCCCCAGTCATTGGCATGTCGGGCTGAAGGGCTGCAAGCGCTTGTCATGACGTTCGATTGAGGGAGAGGCCGATGAGTTTCTTCATGCAGGTGGTGGCCGAGCGCGTGAACCCGGATAGCACGCTGCAAAAGGTCGACGCCCTGATGGACTGGCAGCGCCCGCTCGAATTCATGCTGTCCGTCGGCCGGTCGGTGCTCTAGGGAACCTCTGAATATAGCCCGGTTTTGGGCGTTGCATTGCGTATCCGGTGCGCGCCTGTTATTTTGCGCCACGCCTTTTTTGGGGGGATCCTGACATGCAACGCCTTCAGCAACTGACCTTTGCCAGCCTCCAATGCGATCGCAAGAAGCGCAAGACGCGCCGCGAGATCTTTCTGGAGCGGATGGACGGCCTGATCCCCTGGGAGCGCCTGGAGGCCCGCATTGCGCCAGTGTATCCGAAGGGCGGCCGCAAGGGGCGACAGCCGTATCCGCTGTCGGTGATGCTGCGCGTGCACTGCGTTCAATTGTTTTACAACCTGAGCGACCCGTTGATGGAGGACCAGCTTGCGAGGCGGAGAGCATCCGGCGCTTTGCCGGGGCGGTGCTTGAGAAGGTTCCGGACGAGACGACGATCCCGACTTCCGCCATCGGCTGGAGAACCACGGACTGGCGCAGCAGCTGTTTGAGGATATCAGGGATCACTTGGCCGAGCAGGGGGTTTTGCTGAAGAAGGGCACCATCGTTGACGCCACCATCATTTCGGCGCCATCGTCGACCAAGAACGAGAGCAACGCCCGCGATCCGGAGATGCACCAGACGAAGAAGGGGAACCAGTGGCATTTCGGGATGAAGCTGCACATTGGCACCGACACCCGGGGTCTGGTGCACCATCTGGAGGGAACGGCCGCCAACGTTCACGACCTGACGCCTTCGGATCGGCTTCTGCACGGCGAGGAGGAGCAAGTCTGGGGTGACTCTGGATACCGCGGGATCGGCAAGCGGGCGGAGCACGCGCATCGCGAGGTGTCGTGGCAGATTGCCATGCCCCCGAGCAAGCGCCGGACGCTGGCGCCGGGCAGCGCCGCGGCCAGGGCGGAGAAGGCGAAGGCCCGGGTGCGGGCGCGGGTGGAACATCCGTTCCGGATCATCAAGCGGGTGTTCGGCTACGACATGGTTCGGTATCGGGGTTTGGACAAGAACGTGCAGCGGCTTGCGCCGCTTCCGGGCTTCTCGAACCTGATGATTGCCCAGCCGCACCTGTCGTGACAAGGGAGAAGTGTGTCCGGAATTTGCCGGACCGGCCCTGCGGGGGCTGAACCGGCGGCGGTTTCGCCCCGAAAACGCGCATTTGCGGCTTCCGGACCGCCGAAAACCGACCGGCGCAGCCGGGAAGGGCAAATTCCGCAGCAAACCCAAAAAAAAACCCTCCAAATCAGAGGTTCCCTAGGCCGTGTACTCATTAGTTTTGATCCAGAGGCGGATGCAGGCAAGGGCGATTGCGGCGAGGAAGTTTCTTGCCAGCTTGTGATGGCGGGTCGCGATGCCTCGGAAGTGCTTGAGCTTGTTGAAGAAGCGTTCGACGAGATTGCGTTGGCGGTACAGCTGATCGGGCACCGAGCGTTGCTCCCGGCGGTCCCGTTGGGTCGGGATGTGGGGGCAAGAGCCATGGTCTGCAATGAGCTTGAGGATGGCGCGGCAGGCCGCGGCCGTCGACGACGACGTGGATTTTGGTGCTCAGCCCGCCTCGCGAGCGTCCGATGGCGTGGTCCGGACCCCCTTTTTTCCGCCCGCGGCGTACTGGTGGGCGCGCACCACCGAGGAGTCCAGGAGATGAAGAGATCCCGCTGATCGCCCGCCGGTCGTCCACCCGCGGCACGCCCCGCGGCTTGTCAGGCAGCAACGGCGAGATGATCGCCCATTCCGCATCCGTCAGATCGTGCCGGCCCTGCATCCTCAAGCTCCCGCTGTTTGGAAGCTTGAATCACATCAGAGCCGAAAAGAAAATCCCTTTTCCTTTATGAGTACACGACCTAACCCCGAAGGGATACCGAAGAAACTCTCGGCCGGGACAGCCTTGCCCCGGCCGAGGCATATCGCTTTCTTGCGAAGAAGAGGGAGTTTCGCAATGAGGGCATTGCTGTCAAGACCCGCGCTCGCACTGACGGCAGAGGTCGCAATGGCACTGGCGTCGTCGGTGAACGTCGCCGGAGCAAGTAACCCCAACCTTCTCCTTGATCTGGACTGGATGTCGCGGGCCACGCTGGCCGACGTGCAGGCCGAGATCGAGGGCGGCGCCGATGACATGACACCGCTGCATTTTGCCGCCAAGTTCAACTTGGATCCCGCGATGGTGAGGACGCTGGTCAATGCCGGGGCCGACATTGAGGCGGTGGCGATGGAGGGAGAATACATGACCCCGCTGCACTTGGCGGTTTGCTACAGCGACAATCTGCAAGTCGTGTAGGCGCTGATGATGCCGGGGCCAATGTGGAAGCTGGTGTCACGGGGAGACATCGAGCGAGCAGAGAGCGCTTCTATGGGCCACGGGTCGCGAGGAGGTGCGTCCGATCATGACGCTGCTGATCAGGGCCAAGGCCGAGATCGACGCCGTCGACAGCCTAGGGAACCTCTGAATACAGCCTGATTTTAGGCGTTGCATTGCGCATCCGGTGCGCGCTCGCTGTCTTGCGCCACGCCTTTCTTTCGGGGGATCACGACCTGCAGCGCCTTCGGCAATTGACCTTTGCAAGCCTCGAATGCGATCGCAAGACGCGCCGCGAGATCTTTCTGGAGCGGATGGACGGCCTGATCCCCTGGGAGCGCCTGGAGGCTCGCATTGCGCCGACCTTTCGCAGGGCACTGTCGGGACCCACGCACTCGGCTGCCATCGTTATGAAGAAATTCATCGATCTCTCCCTCAATCGAACATCGTAACAACGACTTGTACAGATTTTAACGCGACATGCCAATGGTCGGAGATACGCATTTTGCGACAGTCTTGTACCTGCTTTCCGAGGCTGAAACCGCACTCTATGTTAAGATAACGGCTTACGTCCGGGAGGAGATGAACCGAACTGAACGCTTCTTATCCGATGGATGCGACACACGCCCCTAGAACATCGGCTTTGTCTCACTATCTTGCAACGTCGACTCGCCTCCTCACCCGCCGCAATTCATGAGTCGCTGTATCGGCGACGAGAGCGGCTGGAGTAACGGCTACCGAAGCGCGGGCAACCGCCCTGCTGCGTGCAAGAACATACACCAAGTGGGGTCGAACTCATTGGCACTTGCTCGCACGACAGGCCACGCTTGCACACCTTGCCCCGAAACACCGCGCTGCCGTCAACTCATCGATGTTCGAAACCCAGTCCTGAAACCGCACCCGATTCATCAGCCCGTCTCCCATGTCCAATGCAAGTCGCGAGCCAGTCCATCAGCCATGCCCACGAATTACAAATTGAGCCTATCAGTTTATTTGGCAAGTACTTCTGTCTTGAGCCGATCAAATTCTGAGTCAGGAACTGTGGGTTCGCGAGTTTAGACGTTGAAGAACCTCGGCCCCTGCACATTAAGCCTCCAAAAATCCAGCAGTTCTTGGGATTGACTGTAGGTTTTACATGTCTAACAAGTGCAGGATTTCAAATTAGAAGCACCATGGCTTGCCGTACCACAGATTTCCTGTTGAGCAGATCCCTCAACTCGCCACATTCCCCTCCATTTATCGGTCTCGCCGAGGCTCCGCACCATCTAGCAAAGCCTGCTCTTGAGAAGACACGAGCATATTTGCAAGGCTGCCCAAGCCTGATTCCAAGCTTGTTTAGAGAGTACCCCTATGTGGCGGCTTGGTGCGTGGCACAAGCGTTGAGTGAGGCGTATGGTGATGCCGATCATGCAATTTACATTCACATCGAACAGGCCTTGGGCGTTTCCTTAGGCCAACACAAGACTCGTCAAGTTCTTTTTCAGAGCTTCTGCCGTGTTTGCGAGAAGCTTGGACTGCCAACCCGGGGGTTCGATCGGCTGGTCGATGTCTATTTGCTCCACGCGGGTGTGCCCATCGCGCTTTTGCCGCATCTTGTTCAGGCATTCGTCCGCCAAGAGGAGGCTTTTGGACCACCGCCGACACAGGCAACAGCTATGCTGAACAGGTGGGAAGACGATTCTTTGGAGTTCCTGCCTCCAAGTGTTGTCACACCACGCCGTGCGGTCAGCTGGGACGAAACTGCTTGGCACGCCACCCTTTACGCTCGAATTCGTCAGGACCGGAAAGCCTTTGCAGCCAAGCTGCCCATTGAAGAGCATTTCGAAAAAGCTTTGTCCAACATTCTTGAGAGTGGAAGAACAGCGTCCAAACGGCAGTTCGGCACCGGAGCGGCTTTCTCACCCAAACCGCGGTTGTTCTGGTGCGGTGATGGCCTTGCCCTGCGCTTGCCGAGAGTCGAGGGCCGAGTCAAGCTTTGGCACGATAAGGACTCTCACCCATTTCGGCTCCGTGGTGGCGAAGACTGGGTGCTGCAGCAACCTTGGCCTGTTCTCCTGCGCTGGAGTTTGGGTGAACAAGACGGTGAGATCGAATTCTTGCCAGCAACAGCCGGATTCGCGGTTTTCGACCAAGCGACCGGGTATATGGTGAAGGAAAGCAGAGAGACCTCCAGTGAAATTGTGATCGACACCTCCAATGCAGTGGTGCTGTCTCGGCGTCCTTTCTCGCTAGATGGTGAGCCCGCACTGGAAGCAGGTGAATCGGGTTTCGTCTTGTTCACACGATTGGGGTCCCAGCCCATCGATCTCGTCAATGACCAGGGCGTGATGCGGATGCGGGCAAAGCTCCGCCGCCGCCTGACTGTTCACGGCGACCGGGTGGCGAATGGGGCCCGTGGACCGCTTTATGGCTCCGCTGCCACGCTTCACATCGAGACAGGATCTGAACACGACGAAACACGCCATCTGCGTGTAATGGTTGGATCAGAGCACGAGGACATCGAGGTCTCTGTCATCAAGGGATTTGCAGAAGTCTGTGTCGCCACGCTCCTGTCACCGCTTCCTGATTCGATCAGGCAGGACCCATTGCGCATGCGCGTCGATCTGTTGGTGCCAAAGAATGGATCGCAGTCCATGCGAAGTTCCGGCGTTGCTTTGGAAGTTTGGGTATGGCCAACTTTCAAGGGAACCGATGGGTTCGTCTTTGACAGTGAAACAATGCCAAAGAATTTCGTGTCGGAGCAGTCGCGGCATGCAATGCTGGACAGTAGCGGTCGATTGAGCCTTGAAGCCGCTGGCGGTTATTTGGCGGCACGCGCAACGTTCGAAATCGAGGAAAGGTTCATCCCTTTCGATCTGCCTTGGCCCGATGTTGTCGTGACTAGGCGGCGACAAGACGGGGCGGTGACCGTAATGCCGAATGGCACGCGGCTCACAATAGGCGAAGAGAACCGTTTTGATACGCTGACTATCCGCTGTCCTGACGCCAAGGCCAAACTAATTGTTCGCGGGCGGCAAGAAGATCGGCCATTCGCTCATGGACTCTCCCGCAACCTCGCGTTGCGCGAGATGCTCGAGCCTGCAAGCAACGACAAAGTGGTTCTTCGTCGGGGAACGGGTTCCGAGTTTTTGCTGTTTGAGATTGCTCGTTCCTTAGAACCGGCATCAATCAAGTTCATGCCAACTCATCCTGATGGTGTCCGCGTCCGCCTTCTCTTTGAGACTCCCGTGGACGCACTTGCGCTTCAAGTGGAGGATGAACTGGGATGTCTTGAATTCGTTGAGGCTGGACTGGGACGTCGTCCGGTTTCTTCTCGCCCGCCACCATGGCTATTCGTCGATCTGCCGAACGGGAATCCAACGGAGATCGAACTGGCAGTCTCAGCGTCAAAGATCTCCGATGGACTGTCCCTTGCCCGGATTTTGGTTCGTCCTGAGGTGGAACGCGAAGAGCATGGTACATGGCGGCCTTTGCGAAATGGGCGCGGCGACACTTATGCAATCACTTTCGGGAACCGTCATGCGGGTGAACTCGACACAAGTTTGCAAAACCGCTTTGAGGCACTGAGTCGCTGGCTGGCAGATTGTTACGCTATCGAGTGTTGGACGGAGATCGAGACATCTCTCATGTCGCGTTGGCAAGCATTGGGCTATGCCTTGGCAGAACAACCGGGCGGACAGGGAGCGTTGATGATGGCGGCCGCCATCCAACCACCTGAACACACTGTTGCCTCCTGGGTTCCTGTTGCGCATCCGATCCAGTTGCGGCCTCGTCTATACGGTGCGCCAACCGCTGCTTTCGCCGGGTTGTCGGTTTCGCCGGACCCCGGCGTTTCGGAAATGGCTAAACTGTTTTCTCTTGGTCAGACGCGTCTCCGGAACCAGTCCCAGCTGCATCCAACGGTATATTTTTCTTTCGCCAACTCTAATGAGGCGGAGAACAAGGGCGTGGAGCTAAGAGGATTTAAACCGCAAAAATTCTTTGAAATCCTGCCTATGATCGATGATGATCCAGCCGCTGGCTGGTTCTGGCGAGGTGCCTCGATTTTAGGTCCCGATCATTGGCGAGCCGCTCATCTTCGCTTTGTAGAACGATTGGAATCGGCAGAAATGTTCACCGGCAATGAGGCCGAGACAGGTTCCAATCGCCGGCAGGAGAGAGTTTTGCATCATTTGATTCAAACAGCTTGGGAGATGACACCGAAAGCGGATCGTCCTCCTGTTCCCGCACGGCTAGAGGAACAAGAGGAACCGAACAACATTGATCTTTGGGCTGCGGCTTCACTTTCGATGCTCGCCCATGCAAGCCGCATGGGAAAAATGGAAAAAATTATCGAGGAACTTCAAGCGAGACTCGATTGGCGATCAACCAAGTCTCTTCGCGCTTTTTCGTCCCTGCTCCGACTTGCTCCCGAACTGTTCACCTTTTTTCTCCTCGTGTGGCAGATTGCTAAGGAACGGCCATGACTGCAGAACTGAATCCGCTTAACTTCAAGGAGAAACTCAGCAACGTTCTGACACGGTACATCACGACCGCCTCTCCGGTTTCGCCAGCGAGAGCGCCGCGTCTGTCCAAAGCCATCGTGAGAGCCTGCGCGAAGGCCAACTTGGTTAAAGGGCCGTTTGTCGAGAGTCTTCCAGATTTCGAGAAAGGTGGTTCAATCAAGAAATTCGCCGAAGAGGGCGTGCTGGACAAGGCTTGGACCAAGCTGGCAAACAGCGACGAGGGGCGGTTGCTGTACGAGCGACCGCTTCACCTTCACCAAGCGGCAGCAATCAATCGAGACGAGAACTATCTCGTTGCAACCGGAACCGGTTCCGGCAAGACTGAGGCCTTTTTGTATCCCCTTGTGGATGATTTGCTTGAACAGGGGAAACTTCAGAAGTTTGGGATTCGGGCGATCCTGATCTACCCCTTGAACGCGCTGGCCAACGATCAGATGCACCGCATTGCGCGCTTGCTGTTCCGGGACCTGGGAGACCCCGGGATCACTTTGGGTCGCTTCACGGGTCAAGTCCGCTCCAACGCGACGCGTGGTGACGAGGAGCCAAAGCTGATCGAGACGCCCACCTTCCAGTCCAATTTTCCTGAAGCCTACAAGGCACCTTGCAACTGGCTCCTGGCTCGTGACGAAATGCTCGCCAAGCCCCCGCATATTCTGGTTACGAACTATGCGATGCTGGAGCATATTTTGCTGCTGCCTCGAAATCGGCCGCTACTGGCTGGGGCCCAGTTGCGTTGGCTCGTGCTGGACGAAATACACACTTACTCAGGGGCGCAAGCAATCGAAGTCGCCTTTTTGCTGCGGAAACTCAAGGTTCGCTTGGGTGCGAAACCCGGGACAATCCACTGCGTCGGCACATCGGCGAGCCTTGACCCCTCTAGGCGCGAGGAACTAGCGCGTTTCGCGGAAGACCTGTTCGGCGAGTCTTTTCCGAGCGGTGACGGAGCGGTTATTACATCCGAGCGTGAATTGCATCCAGACCTCAAGAAAGGCGCTTCCCAGGCCGAGCTGCCAGTAGATGACTGGATTTCTCTCGGAGAGATTCTGACCACTCTGCGAAATAACTATGTGATCACCGCTGAAAACGAGGAATATCTCGTGGATGACTGGAACGAGGCCGTGGAGGTGGCGGGTTTGGAGCAGTTCGTTCTGGACAAGGCGCAATCGTTCGGGGACGGTCTCATTAAAGCTCTCGCGCCGCGGAAGGAGGTTCGGTTGGCCGCGGACGCGCTGAATGGGCAAGCACTTCCCTTTGAGGATCTGGCGAGGCGGGTATTTGCGTCCACCCCAGATCAGGAGGCGCAAAAAGCGCTGACTGCTTTGATCTCCCTTGGAGTGCTAGCCAAACCATCGGTACCAGGAGCGTTTCCGTTGTTGCCCGCGCGCTATCACCTCGCTGCATCTGGGGTGGACGGCGTGACTTTGCGCCTTTCGGCGGATGACTCGGAGCATTGGAAGGATTTTCGCCTGTCGCGAACGGGAATGCATATTGACGGGGCTCCGGCCTATCCACTTCTAGTCTGTCGAAATTGCGGAGAACCCTACATTGAGGTCTGGGATGACGGACGGACGCTGAATTCACGCCCGGATATCAGTCCAGCAGCGAAGCGAAGGGTGTTGAGGCTAACGGCCGCGGGCTCTGTGGCATCTGAGTTGGACGATGAAGACTCGATGGTTCAGGAGACTGTGGAGAACCGTATCGATTTCGATCCGAACACCGGTGAAACGATGGATGACCTAGGCGAAGGCATCTTGTCCCTCGAGCCTGCCCCAATGATGGAGGACTCGGAAGAACGTCGCACATACGTCCGCAGGTGTGTGTCTTGCGGGCACCAAGGCAGACGCTTTGCAGAGCCGGTTACCTTGATCCATCCTGGTGATGATGCACTAGCAGCCGTTTCCGCGCAAGCGCTGATTGAAGCGTTGCCGGCTCCAGCCGGCAAGTCGATCGAGGCGCCAATGAACGGTCGCAATTTGCTGGTTTTCGCAGACAGCCGACAGGACGCTGCGTTTTTTGCGCCATTCTTTGAACGAACGTCCCGCGACCAGGCGATCCGTGCAGCCATAGTTCGGTTCCTCGAACGCGAGAGGACCGGGCCTCTCGATCTGCTCAGCTTGCGAGACGGGGCTTGGAGCATGCTCCGCCGAGGAGGATTCCGCCTCTACGATCGCCGCAACCCCGAACCAATGAGCACGTCAAATGCCAAGGATCGTCTCTTGGCTTTGATTGCAGCAGAATTTTGTGGTGGCCCGCTGCGCGTTTCGCTGGAATCCCTTGGACTGGTGAAGCTGACCTATCAGGGCGTCGATGCCGTTTCACGACGCTTGGCAGATCTGATGCCGCGCGAGCATCGGGATTTGGCGCCAGGGATGGTGAAGTTTCTGCTTGACCTGATCCGACATTCACGTGCCATAAATTCTCTTGAAATGATTGATTTAACCGACGATTCTATCTGGGGCAAGGGGCAAGCCAGTTCGAAGATCTCTTGGAATTTGACGAGAACGAACGCAAGTCGAAGGCTAAGGACTATTCTGTCGGATTCGGGTCGGTCCAACCGTCTGCTCTGGGTGATGGAGGATCGCCTTGGTTTCGCCTCAACTGCAGCAAGCGACCTTCTGACTGCATTCTGGAAAGAAACGATCCGTCCTCGTTCTAGCCGCCTTTTGATGGCAGGTGGGCATGGCTTTGTTTTGAACCTCGCTGCGCTACGATTCTCGCTAGTCTCGGATGAGCCGCTGTTCCGTTGCCAAAGCTGTGGTGCAACATCGCAGGTGGACCTGAAAGGCGTCTGCACGGCATGGTACTGCAAGGGCCGAACAGAAAAGATATTGCAAGATGAGCGTACCAGGATGCAGCTTCAAAATCATTACGTTACTCGATATCTGGCAAAACCGTTGAGCGGGATCGCTCGAGAACACACGGCAGCAATCGGGGACAGGGAGAGAGGTGAGATAGAGGAGCGGTTTCGTCAGGGGGAAGTCAATGTCCTGAGTTGCACTACCACCATGGAAATGGGAATCGATATCGGGGATCTCGAGGCGGTATTTTGCCGGAACGTGCCTCCCGGCATTGCCAACTATCAGCAGCGTGCAGGACGCGCGGGTCGTCGTGCCCAAGCCGCGCCGATCGCACTCATGATGGCACGGTCGAGCCGTTACGACCAAGCCCAGTTTCGCGCACTTAAAGGTTATCTTGAGAGCCCACCTCCGGCTCCCTACCTCACTCTGGACAACCCCAGTTTCTTTAGACGTCATCAGGTGTCCTGTGCTTTGTCAGGATGGCTGGACCGTCGCCTTGCGGGACAGGTTCGTACAGGGGCTCCAAGATTGCACGATGTCTTGGGCGACCAGTTGACCGTTGAGGCGGAACAGACTGTCATTGCTGATTTAGCCGAGTGGCTTGGAACAGAGGAAGGGAAAGCCGCTTTGGACATGGCAGAACACATGATTGGCGGCCTTCCGCCTCGCTTGGCACCCATCGGCTTAACCGGTGCAAGCCTTGCCGAGCATCTGCAGAGTGAAGTGAATCGTTGGGTGAAAGTGACTGCCGAGAGATGGCGCAAAATGCAGGAAGACTTCAAAGCGGAGGAAGGCATCGTTGCTGCCCCTGATGCATCCGAATGGGAGAAAGCGCGAGCAGCAGGCCGAATGCGAAGCATACACGGAAATATGAAAAAGTATCTCGATCGCTTTCTCGTCGAAACCCTGTCTCGCAATGCTGTGATCCCGACCTATAGTTTTCCGGTTCACTCCATGCATCTTGAGATCGTGACAGAACGCGGTGCAACGGGCCACAATGATCGCGAACTACAGCTTGACCGCGATGCAAGCATTGCGATCGCCGAATACGCGCCCGGCTCGGAGGTTGTGGCCGGAGGGCGGATCTGGACGAGTGCCGGAATAACCAAACGCTCGACGCATGGGAGCAGCGACATTTGGATGGAAAGAGGGTACCATCGGATTTGCACGACATGCCAGCACGTGGAGATACAGTACACGTGGAATGCCTTCGAAGACAATTGTCCGCTGTGTGAAATGACATCGCAAGGCCAACGCAGAGCATTTGTGGAACCGATCGGCTTCCTGACCTCCTATGTGGATCGAGAGGGTCGAGACCCGGGCGCCAGTCGTTTGCGCGTGAAGCCAGTAGATGAAGCTCGGCTGCTGACTCGCGCAAGACCCAAGGATTTCACGGGATCCGACCTTGCACTGGTCACCAGCTTTTTCGCGCCTGCGGTGCCCCGGGACGACTCTCCCTGCGGACAGATGCTCGTGCTTAACAGGGGGCCGCAAGGGACCGGATATCTTTGGTGCAAAGTCTGCGAGTTTGCTCGCCCGTCTCCTGTCGGAACTGTCGGCGGGGTTGAGGTGCCATCTCCCCACAAAAATCCCCGCACAGGCGATCCCTGTCCGAACAAGAGCCTGAAGTGGCCGGTGGACCTTGCGCATAAATTCGAGACGGATTTGAGAGCCATCCGAATTGAACAGGCACTTCCGCCTCATAAGGGGCTAACCGAGCATGAACGCCGTGCGGACCGAGATGGATTCCTGCGCACTTTGGCGGAAGCGGTCCGGTTGGCAGCGGCTGATCTTCTAGGCACCGATCCTCGGGATCTCAGATCGATCTTCGAGCTTCCGGGCAGTGTGCCGGTTGTTGTCCTGTCAGACGCGATTCCCGGCGGCGCAGGCTACTGCCGTCGATTGTTGGAGGAACCCCGGTTTTCAGCTCGTGCCCTGATTTCGCGCACGGTGGCGATTCTGGACTGCCCGAAAGGGGAAAACTGCGAGACCAGCTGTGGACATTGCCTGAACGATTACTCCAACCAAAGAGTGTGGGACAAGTTCAAGCGGCATCCGGTTCTCGCTTGGCTTCGCGTCCTGCTGGAAAAAAACGCGCCTAGACCTGCTCACGCGCCGGAAACGGCCGTCCCAGTGCCTCAGCCTGCTGCAACGACACTGCCAGTCCGTTTGGAGAATGCGGAAGACATAATCGCCATCGCTGGTCAGCAGCTCTTTGGGGCAAAAAATCGCGGAGAGGCGCTCACGAGCGCTATCGCGCTCAGGAATTGGCTTGATAAAGGTGAGGGGCGCAAGGCCTTCTTTCTGATTGCGCCCGACTCAGTCGCCCAAAAACTGGCTACGGGTGTCGATCGCGAGATCGCCAAGCGACTGGTACCCTGCGAACAAGCGGGCCAGCTGAAATTTTCATCAGTGCCAATGAGTCAATTGTCGATTGCGCCACGGCTTTCGGTTCTGGTTTTTAAGAAAATGCACGAATACTACACCTCAAATGACATGCCACCAGTTCTGGAGGGAGCGCTAGCGGGTGTGAGTCACCAGAGCGAAGTCAGAGGAACCCAAAGCTGGCTGTCATCGATCAGCGACAAAGCCCAACTGCTTTCAAGTCCACTCTCCGCGCTAGTGGATTCGTTTCAAGTGTTTAGATTCAAGCCCGGCGAGCCCAGGAACATCCAGCAACTGTTTGAACCGATCAAGGGGCGACGCGTATCAGTTCGGATCGAGGATCCATGGTGTGGCGCACGACAGAAGAATCGCAATCGGCTGGCTTCTTTCCTCAAGGAATTCGCTGATTCGGGGGCTCACTTGGAAGAGGTAACGATAACTTGGAACCCGGATCATCTGGATCATGAGTCGCCATCCACCCAAGCAAGCGCCATGCGGGCTGAGATCGAAAGCGCAGCACTGATGTTTGCGACCAAGTTCGATCCGAGATTTAAAGGTGATGGGCATTTTCACGATCGCGTGGTGCGGGCGAAAACTCTTGACGAAGGGGAGCAGTTAAGTGTTCGGTGGGATATCACGGCAGGAATCGATAACCTCATGTCAAGGCCGAAAGAGTGCAGCGTGTTTCTCGAAGTCTCCAATCACTGACTGACCCATTACTTGGAGATTATATACGAAAGTCACCACTCGGGCGCTTGGGTTATCGACGATCCTAGCGCGTCGCAAAAGTGCCCGTACCAGCGGGTCTTGGCTGGTGGCCGTCTTTGTAGCCTCGCGTATCTCCGCCGCGCTTGGCTGATGGCTGCGCGGCTTCACCACAACCGTGCGTGGAAACTTCCGCCGAACTTTCCTTTTGGCCGTTTCAACATCCCCCTTCGCTGGTCATGGCAATGCTGGCGGCACGGGGAATCAGGGGCTTTCGTCCCGCGAACCGGTCTTCCACGGTGCATGTCTGGACGATGGGTGCATCCATGAAACGGCCGGCGCTCGCTGTCGGACCAGGAGTTCAAGCAGGCGTTGGCGGGGTGTTTCGACTTCATGCCGTCCGTCGGGCGGTCGATGCTTGAGCGTTGCCCCGACCACACGATGACCTGCCGGTTTAGCCGGCTGCCCGGTCAGCGCGGTCTTGACGCGGCGCTTCTGTCGGAGGGCAGCCGCTAGCTGCAGGACCGCGGCCTGAAAGTCGGGAACGTGGCGGTGTTTGACGCAATGGTCGTGGAGAGCGGGGCGCGTGCTAGTCGACAAGGGGATGTCCAGCGCGGCCAACCACACCTACCTCGCCGCGGCGGATATCCAGTCGGGGATCATGTTCCGGGCGGCGTGGTCCCGGTTCATGGGATGGCGGGCCATGGAGACGGAACTTGACCCTGAAGGCGATGGCGCCGACCCGGCTCAAGGCGGTCAACCTGATCAAGCTTGCCGTGGCCTGAGGGCCGGAGTCTGTCCCAAACCTGCCCGATGCGGTGCATCGGGGGCTGAAACCACGCCTTTGGGCACTAAAATCGTTGCCGCCACCGATCAGCCGCCGTCACAGGCGCGGCAACCGGCTTCGGAAGGCGAAATGCAGAGAAAAATGCCCGCTTTCGCAACAGTCCTTATTGAAGCAGTGATGGGTTTCAAGTCGCTTTCGCCGCCATGAACTTTTCCGAGGGTGTCAATGGGGAGGACCTACAAGTCCACTTTGATTACGCCATTCTCGTCTTCAGACCTGGAGCAGCATAGAAGTATTTTCCGCGTCCTCTCCTTCGTCGACAGAACGTAGTCCCGATGCTCCACATCTCCGCTCAGATAATTGGTTGCACACACGCCGCAAATTCCGTCGGAGCATTTCGTGTCTATTCTGATGCCTGCATCGGCCAATGCCTCGGTCGCGGATTTGTCCGAAGGGACCTCAATTGTCCGCCCGCTGCGTGCGAGATCGAGGATAAAGGGAAAGTTTTCACGCTCAGGCGGCTCGGGAACGACAAAATACTCCCTCGACAGATCATCTTCGGGCCAGCCCTTTTCGGCAGCTGTAGCGAAAACCGCGTCCATGTACCGGTCGCTGCCGCACGCATAGATACGGCACCCGCGTCGGTGGACCGGAATGAGATCGAACAAGTTCGCCCGACCTCCTGCGATCGAGAAATGAAAGAACACACGGCTCGACCAAGGCACTTCTTCAAGCTCTTCCGCAAATCCGCACTGATCTTTCGACCGCGCACTGTAATGGAACACAAATTCTTTCCCGAGTTTGTGTAGCCGGTGCCCCATCGCCATCAACGGCGTCAGCCCAATTCCACCCGCCATCAGCAGCGTTAGCTCTGCACTCTCGTCCAGCGGAAAATGGTTCCTAGGTGTCGAGATGAATGTCTTCCTACCTGGTCGGAACACCTTGTGCATAAGGCTGGACCCGCCTCGCCCGCCATTCTCCGTCTGCACCCCGAGAACATATTTTGTGCGATCCTCTGGGTCTCCGGCAAGGGAGAACTCGCGTTGAAATTCAGGTGCGATGACGACATCGATGTGAGCACCCGGCTCGAAAGGTGGGAGCTGCTTCCCTTCACCATCCCGCAGTTCGTATTTAACCACGTTGTCCGACAGGTCTTCCCGCTTCGCGACAACGACGGGAAAGACCGGTGCATGACCTTCATGGGGCTTCGGTGGCGGAACCAGTCCGTCCGCATCGCCATTCTCTAGCTTTGTCCGGTATTCGCCCGGGGTCAGCATCGACTGATACCGCCTGATTCCCTCTTCCCGATCGAGTGAATGAACGACGGGAAACGGCGGCGGCATGACGTCGGCCGGGTAAACGGCCAGTGTCTGATCCTCGTATTTCAGATCCAGTTCCGTCTGCAGGCCGCGCTCGTTGGTTGCCCCGGCTCGAACATAGAGCCCCTTCTCACGGTCGAGCTCGATGTCCCACCACCATTTCTTGATCGGATTTATTGTTCCCCTCTTCAGCTGATCATCTAGTTTCGCAAGTGTCTTGGCTGAGCCAGGCACATTGATGGCCATCCATCTGAACGAAGCGTCCGAAAACAGCCCTTCCAGATTCCATGGGCAAGTCTTCATGCATCGGCCGCACATTCCGCCCGCCGAATTGGTAAGCCGGTACCTGGTGCATTTCTCGGCATCTGACTTCCATATCTCGTATCCGTTGTACATGAGCTTTGGCCCGGCGGTGATCGCCCCAGACGGACATTCGCGCGCGCACTTGTTGCAGGACTCACAAAACCTCTGGAGGCCGAAGTCGATCGGTCTGTCGTGCGTCATCGGCATCGAGGTCGTCACTGCGCCCGACTTGAGACGTGGTCCGAGGAAAGGATTCAGAATGACCTCTCCGATTCGGCTCACTTCGCCAAGGCCCGAAAGCAATAGAAGAGCGGGCTGAAGCACCTCGCTGTCCAGCACCGAATGCACCCTTGCCGAGTAGCCCATGCGACGAATCTGCTCAGCGATCACCCCGCCGATAAGCGAGAACCGCAAATAGGCACGCATCGACTGGGCCACCGAAATCCAATCATCTCCAGAGGCTCCTTCCATGGTGTCGAAGCCTTGGTCGTAGAGCATTGAAACCGCATTTTCGTGATATGGATCGAGACAGTTCCCTCCGGCATCATGGGAATAATACACCCAGTCAGGCGCCCTCGAAAGACCGACCGCATCGGTTGCCAAGTAATACGAGGCCCCCTTTATGTTGTCGGCATTTCTACCGGGATTGGTCGCGTTAGGAGAAATTGGCCCTCTTGCATCCCCGAATTGCAGCAGCAGGAGCGCACCGAGAGCCCGCCTGGCGCAAGCACCGATTGGGCTCTTCATGACGTAATACCCGCCTTTGGCAGCCTCCTGAACTGACTTTCCCATGTCCCCGAAGAGTGCGCGCGCGAAGAAATCCGCCCGCTTCGGAAACCGGGGCACTCTCTCCTCGTCAATGAACGTCGTGGGGCGGTCGACTCTCCTAATTGTCTCGAATGGATGTGGGCCAAGACGGAATTGTCTATTCCCAAATGGAATCGCTGTTCCGGCTCGCCTTTCCGAGCCGATCCCCAACCGCCAAGACGGTCCATGGCTTCCCGCCGGGTTTCGCCCCGCATTGGCGGCAACGGGCAGGTCAGGTTCCATTGCCAGCGTGGTCGTAACCACCGCGACCGCGAATCGTGGGCCCACAAATGCATTTTCAAGACGACCGTCAACTATGCCGCACAGGCCGGCCGACACGGCGACCCGGTTCAAATCGACCTCGGTGGTTGTGAGCGTGTGGGCCCTAGCTTTGTAGCCAAGCATTCGGATGTAGTTGGCAATCACGACGGCCGTGTTGGCGGTCAATAGGGTGGCTCTCTCCATCTGCGTGTCCATGAACCATTCTGCTCCGGGTTCATCGGGTCCCGGATCTCGTGTGTGCTCCACCAAGAACACCAACGAATGCGTGTGGTCGTCAATGGAATCAAGAGTCTGACGAGCGGACGCAAGTATATCGGCGTAGATCGCGTCTACGCCCGCCGCATAGGTCGAGGGCTGTCCAGATTCCAGTTCAGCCCGGATTCCGTCGATCATCGGATTGCGGCGGGCCGCTTCAAGAACGTGTTCTTCAGAGAGTTTCGCGACTCCAGCCATCGATGCATCAAAATAATAGCCGGCTGCCTTGAAATGGCGTGCCCGTTCTTGCGGGTCCTCCGGGATTTCAGCCGCTCCATGGACGATCTTTCCGTCCCGCACAGTATCCAGCATAGCGATGAACCTGGCCATGGAGTGTGCTAGGGATTCCGCACCATGCCGTGAAAAATTCAGAATCGGCATGCCAGGTACAGCCGAAAGATCCGGGGGAATGCATGATCGCGCAAGACGCTCCAGTGGAAACGGCCCGAGGTGGAAGGGACGTTTCTTGTTTGAGAAATACTTCATTTGCGTCCGTCGTCCCCTACGGTCGCCGTTCGCATGCGCTGCGACGACCCTTTACCCAAGTTCTCCTGAGCCTATGGACTCGAGCCTAACCGCAACGGGCCAATTCATCAACAACCAATGCCTGCGACCCCTTCCAATCGACCTCGGACATCTGCTTGAAACAAATTTCCAGATTGTTCGGTCTGCGCAATGGATTCCGTTTCATGGCATTTCCCGCTTGCCTTCCCGCTTGCCGACGACTTCGTTCACGCGAAACGACCTGTATCTTCACTTCAGCAATAACCGCCCCATCGTGTCGTCTTTCTTGACAATCGATTGCCGTGCATGCGTTCAGGCAACGGCTGTCAGGCAATTCCGCTCGCACCGGGCCGCATCCGAGTTCGAAGATCCCTTTTCTTTCCCGCCGGCAAGCCGTGATACGGTTTCGGCATCTCATTCAAAACAACCTCTGCGGCACGATCAATGAACGCCCGCACCTTAGGATCGATGAATTCCCGGTCAGCATAGACGATACTCACTGGAAGCTCCTTGCCAACCACTTCGATCAGCACTCCGGCTAGGTTGCCGTCCTCCAGATCTCCAGCCACAACTGCAGATGGAAGCAAGGCAATGCCCAAGCCTTCCAGTGCCGCAGTGCGCACAAGCTCGATTTCGTTGGTGGCGAACCTGCCGTGTACAGTAACTTTCCCACCATCCATCAACGGCCAGCTCCTGCTCGGAGCCCAGTTTCCGGCAAATCCGACAATGCAATCGTGATGAGCCAGTTCGTCGGCCCGCTGCGGTTCCCTATGCGCTTCGAGATAAGAAGGCGCGGCCACTGCCATCAAGCGATCCGCATGGATTCGGCGGGCGATCAGGTTCGAATCGCTTATGTCTCCGATCCGCACCGCGACGTCCACGCCTTCAGCAAGCAGATCGACGTGACGCGTTGTGGATTGGACTTCCAGTTGCACTTCCGGGAACTCGCGAAGAAACGCATTGAACAGCTCTGGAAAATGCGCACCAGTCACTGATACGCGCAGCAGGCCGCGTGGCACATCGTCTAAGCGCCGGACTGCTACCCAAGTTGCATTCGCTTCGCTGACGACTCGCGATGCGCACCGCCGCAATTCCTCGCCCGCCGCGGTCAGTACCAAGCGGTTCGTGCGCCGGTGCATTAATCGGACGCCAAGGTCTGCCTCCAATCCTGACATTCGGCGGCTGAGCGTTGCCCGCGGAAGTCCGAACTCACGCGATGCCGCAGAGATGCTCCCGGAACGAACGACTTCCAGGAACTCTCGCATGCGATCTATGCTTGGCGTAATTGGCATGTGACGCAAATGGACAGGTGCCGTGTCAAAATGAGTTCTAGTATCATGAACATGGCATACTTATTCTTCATTCGAGACACAACAACGGAGGCACAAACCATGCTGGACATAGAAAAAATCGACCATGTAGGCATTCGAATAAGCGACCGGGAGCGATCCGTAGCATTCTACGAACTCCTTGGCTTCAAGATGATCGCCGACGGTGGCTATGACGCCGGTCACCCGCTAGTGATGGTTCATCCCTCAGGGATAAACATCAATCTCCTTGGTCCCGCCACAAGCGGGGCAGGTCAAAACATCCTCATGGATGAGAGCCAAAAGTATCCCGGCATAACCCACGTCGCGCTGAAGATGAGAGACGCCGACGCGACCGAGGCGTTCGTCTCTGAAAATGGAATGGCGATAACCGGCCGCCGGGAGTTCCGCGGAACAAAAACCATCTTTATCCGAGACCCTGACCGGAATGTACTCGAACTCGTTGGCCAAGGTCCTTCCGTCGCCGAACTGATTTCAGGCCATGCACATGAGAATGACGAGCGAAAGGAAGCAAGATGAAGCTCTGCTCAGCCTCGGCACCTGGGCGACCGAGATGCGCATCCGCACTGGAGTGGGTCGGTCGAGCACGTCGATTTAAGGGAATGAGTTCCCCAAAGTGCACACAGATCAATCCGCTGGGCGTGGTTTCCACGCCGTTGGATGGCGACCTTGTCTGGCAAGAGGAAATGGCAATTCTTCTCCACCTCGTCGACAAGCGTCCCAAAATCGGCTTGGGACCGACAACGGGAAGAGCCTGTCGCATCATCTGCACCGGTAGCAAGTCTATCTGTCGGGCAAGCCGCATACGTATTTCTGGCCTTGTTTTATGTTGACGAGGCTCACGAAAAACGAGGGTGGGGCAAGATGCACGCGGCCAGGAATGAATCCAGAGGTTGTTGAAACGGCGTTGCGAAACAGCATCACCTGAGGAGTGCCCAATGACACGAAGCGCTTCGAACCTGATTAATACGCCCGTCAACGGGATGCTCTTCCGAATGGCCGCGCCTATCAGTCTGGGAATGCTCTCGACGTTTCTTTTCCAGATCGTCGACACTTGGTTTGTTGGGAAGCTAGGCTCTGATGAGCTTGCCGCCTTGGCGTTCTCGTCGACAGTCTATTTCCTCTTCATTTCCCTCTTCATCGGATTTTCGGTGGGTGTCTCATCGGCGATTGCAAGGGTGACCGGGGCAGGAGAATCCGGACACTCTCGTCTTCACACGATGACCGCACTGTTCTTGGTTTTGGGGCTTTCCATCGGATTGAGCGGTGCCGCCCGCGCATTTATCGCCCCGATGTTCACGGTCCTTGGAGCGGCACCGGAAATAATCCCGTTGATCAACGACTACATGAGCATCCTCTATGTTGGTTTTCCGTTCTTGATGCTCGGCATCGTCGGGAGCGGCGCAGTGCGGGCCACAGGAGTCGTCGGCCGCACGGAGATCGTCTTCGGCATTGCGGGTGTCATCAACTTGGTTTTCGACTGGGTTCTGATATTCGGAATCGGACCGTTTCCCGAATTGGGCCTCGCAGGCGCCGCAGTCGCGACCGTGCTATCATTCATTTTCATCTTCTTCGGGACCGCGGCGATTCTGGTCAAATGCGGGCTTTTGGGACTCTGCAGTATCAAGGGGGCTTCCAAAGCGATGCATGAAATTCTCCAAGCGGCGCTGCCAACCATTGGAGTGCAGATGCTTATTCCAGTCACGGGCATGTTCACGACGTTTCTTGTTGCCGGACACGGATCGAAGGCAGTGGCGGCCTTCGGAATTGCAGGTCGGATTGAAGCGCTCGCCTTGATCGGAATTTTTGCGGTCAGTTCGGCGGTCACCCCGTTTATCGCCCAGAACTTTGGAGCAGGCAAGCATGACCGAATTGACCAAGCGATCATCTTTGCCGGAAAATCCTCCATCTATCTCGGATTTGGCCTGTTCGTGACCCTTGCAGTCTTTGGGCCTTGGATCGCGCGTATCTTCAGCGGTGACCCCGATGTCGTCTCATTCGTCGGCCTCTATTTCAGAATCGTCGCGGTAAGTTATGGATTCCAAGGAATTCTCAACGTTACCGCCGCAATATTCAATGGCCTGCAGATGCAGGGAATATCGCTCAGGATAATGCTCGCCAAGACATTTGCGATCACGTTCCCTTTGCTCTTAATCGCCTCATTCTTCGGGATCCCGGCGATCTTGGGGGCGCTTGCTCTCGGTAACGCGCTTTCGGGGATCTATGCTAGCGTTGAAATGCGCCAAAGCGCACGAAAATGGAACAGGCCAATTGCCGACGCAAGCCCGTGGAGAGACATCCGTGCCGATCTCGCGTCGATATTCCGGTGGCGTAGCGAATGAACCGCGCCGCATCGGGAAAGCTTATCGATATTTGAAGCACCTGAAATGCTCCCCGATGCCAAGCAGCAATAGATTGGTTCGAAAGCAATCAATCAAAAAAATCCATTTTCACATTGCTGTTCAATATGATTCTGTGAAGATTATCATACCTGCCATACAAGATGATCCCCAGTTGACACATGCTTGCCGCAGTTCTTTCAGCTTGTGCACTGGAACCGACCCAGAATCATCGAGGATCATCTAACAAAAGAAAGGAAAGGACCAATTAACTTAGCGATGTATTCTGTCTCAATGCCGTGGCGCACTGCCCTTCATTTCATGTCCACACAAAGAATCGCCCGCAGTCAGGTTGACCAAGATGCAGGCTGTCCAGAGCTGTTTCTCCGAGATCGGCCTAGTCACCTGCTTGGCTCGCAAACATGTTGTGCAATCCGAAGGCTGGCAGCAATCTCCTTTCCCCGAACCAAGATTCAGCCCGTTGCAGCAACGACTGTCATTGGCAAAGGCAGGGCGGTTACGCGCCAAGTTTCAATGTCATGACTGATTTCCTGTTTCAGGCAACGTTCTATCTGGCGGCGGCCGTTCTCGCAGTGCCGGTCTCTCGAAGGCTTGGCCTCGGGTCGGTGCTCGGATTTATGATCGCGGGCATTGTTATCGGTCAAATCGGCAACCTCATTGGTTTTGGGCAAGCCGGCCTTATGGAGTATGCCGAAATCGGCGTCGTCATGCTGCTCTTCCTCATCGGTCTGGAACTCGAGCCGCGCGTGCTGTGGGAGAAACGCGGCGAACTAGCCGGTCTGGGAGGTCTTCAAATCTGCATTACAACAGGTGTCATTGCGATCTTCGCCAAGCTGTTCGGATTGCCGTGGTCTGCCGCAGTTGCCGTAGGAATGGCGTTGGCACTTTCATCTACGGCAATGGTACTCCAGACACTTTCCGAAAAGCGCCTTACGCAAACCGACGGGGGTCGCGCCAGCCTGTCCGTTCTGCTCACCCAAGACGTCGCTGTCATACCTATGCTGGTCGTAATCCCATTGCTAAGCACTTCAGGGTCTCAGGAGTTGGCGGAAACCGAAACCGAGACCGCGCACGGTGGGGAAGGCGTTGAAGCTGCGGTCGCGCTGATCGAGCAGCTTCCAGCTTGGGGAGTGGCCGGCTTGATGCTTGTATCGATTGCGCTCGTCGTGTTTGTCGGACAGTTTCTCGTCCGCCCGTTCTTTCGATACATCACCCGAGTCGGATTAATCGAACTTTCAACCGCGGCGACACTGCTGCTGGTTGCGGGAACGGCGCTGCTCATGTCGCTGGTGGGACTCTCACCGGCTCTCGGCACGTTCCTTGCGGGTGTCGTGCTGGCAAATTCCGAATTTCGTCATGAGATGGAATCGCACATCGAGCCGTTCAAGGGCCTGTTCCTGGGCCTTTTTTTCATGTTGGTCGGTGCGGGAATCAATTTCAGCATCCTGTTCTCCAATTTCCTCGCGGTGATTGGAATCACGATTTGTCTGATTCTCGTGAAGTTCATTGTCTTGCTGCTGCTTGCCGGCGCACTCTCGGTCAAGGGACGTGACCGGTGGCTGGTCGCGCTGAGCCTCGCGCAAGCGGGCGAATTTGGCTTCGTGCTGCTTACATTCATGTTTCAGACAGGTGTCATCGACTATCAGCAGTCAGAGATCCTCCTGCTGGTTGTTGCGCTTTCAATGGCCTTAACCCCGTTGCTGTTCAAGGGATATGACCATCTTGCTCGAAAGGTTGGGGTTCAGGACGGTATCATGCCCAGCGAAGACATTGAATCCGGGGGATCCATCATCATCGCCGGTGTCGGACGCTTTGGAAGGGCAATACACGATATGGTGCTGGGTAGCGGCTACGGCACAACGCTGCTTGATTCCGATGTTGAAGCGATCACCAAATTGCGAAAGAGCGGCTACAAAGCTTTTCTGGGAGACCCTGTTCGGCCGGAGATGATCGAGGCCGCCGGCCTGAATGAAGCCAAAATTCTCGTCGTCGCAATCGATGTGCCCGAAAAGGCTGCCACTATGGTACACTATGCGAGGCGACGGAGGCCTGATCTATGCATAATCGCGCGGGCAAAAGATCGTGACAGCTACTACAGACTATACCATGCAGGCGCGACCCATGTCGTGCGAGAAACCTTCTACAGCTCGGTGCGCGCTGGCCAGCATGTGCTTGAAAGCATGGGAATTCCCGTGGACGAAGCCGAACAGAGGGCCGAAGCGTACCAGCGCTATGAACGCCGCACAATTCGCGAGCTGGCTGCGGTGTGGGACCCGGACATTCCAAATGACAAGAATCAGCCTTACAATCAGCGGCGCAAGGAATTGAACTGCGAGTTTGAGGCAAGCCTTGGAATTCAGCGGGAGTTGACACCCGATATCGATAACGACGGTGACTTCGCCTTGTCAGACAACACGCCCGCAACGACGCAGCGGCGCAGGACATCTGGAAAACAGAAAGCTGCCGACATCTTCAGGGCTTGGAATGCAAATGCAGGACTCGCATCGCTCAAGGAGCGCGCAGCCAAGAGATTGAACGGACTTTCCTGGCGAGATTCAAGAATCGGGGATCTATGGAAAGGCGGATTTCGCCGAAAACCCTGAAATGATTAAATGGGCGCACAGATCCGACCATTGCCTGCCAAGACATTCGCGCGGGGACGGCTGGGACTTAGCTTGGCTGTCAACCGCCGGACACCGCTGCCTCATCGAACGTCGCCATCCCAGAATGACAGGCGACCGCGCTTTTAAGGATGTTGACGGCTACGGCCGCCCCCGAGCTTTCACCCAAGCGCATTTCCAGATCGATGAGGGGCTTCATTCCGATACGGTTCAGGAGTTCGCCATGAGCCGCTTCCGCCGACCGATGCCCGGCCACTGCGTGTTGCAATGACCTGTCCAGGTGGCGGTATAGGGCCGCCGCCGCCGCACCGCACACGAAACCATCAAGAATCACGGGAATCCGCCTGTGACGAGCGCCCAAGATCGCTCCCGCCATGGCGACGATCTCGCGGCCGCCCAAACGTCGCAATGCCTCAAGGCCATCGCTCTCGGCAAACGGTCCGTTTGCATCTATCGCCTCCTGCACGACATTCGCCTTGAAGTCCAGCTGACTGTCGGAAACTCCGGTTCCCCGGCCTGTCCACTGCGGCGCAGAGCCGCCGAACAATGCGCAAGCTATCGCGGAGGCGGCGGTCGTGTTGCCAATTCCCATTTCGCCCACGACCAGAAGGTCGGCGTCAGCGTCCACCTCGTTCCACCCTGCGGACCACGCTTCCAGAAATCCGACCTCGTCCAGTGCGGGACCCTGCGTGAAATCCGCAGTTGGGCGATCTAGACTGATCGGACAAACAGAGAGTCGGGCGCCTGCCTGCCGCGCAAGCTGGTTTATGGCCGCACCGCCCGCCGCGAAGTTCTTGACCATTTGGGTAGTGACCTCCACTGGGAATGCCGAGACTCTCCTTGCGGTAACGCCATGATTGCCGGCAAATACCACGATTTGAGGAGACGATATCTCCGGCCTCGAATCTTTGCGCCAAGATGCATACCAGATCGCGAGTTCCTCCAGTCGGCCGAGGGAGCCACGTGGCTTGGTGAGCCAGCGGTTTCGCTCTTCCGCGAGCGCTCGCGTATCGAGGCACGGCTCCGGGAGACCCGAAAACGCGGACTGAACTTCCAACAGCGAACTGAACGATTCTTGTTCCCGCAACATTCTTTTCTCCAGCATTGAAATCAGTCTATAGATGCATTAGCGGTTTCGACAGTTTCGTGGTCGCCAACCTAGGCAATGCAAATGCGCCTGTCAGATATCCTCTCGGCGCTTGCCTTTCTCACCAGAATTCCCGTCGCATCACATTCCACCAATTCATGCATTTCCAGCGAGTCCTGGGCATGGCCTGTGGCGGGAGCGTTGGTTGGCGCCGCAGCCGGCGGTTTGGCTTGGATTCTTTCGGTAGCTTCGGTCCCGTTCGGGGTGGTTGCGTTCCTCTCGTTGCTCCTCATAGTCCTGCTTACCGGAGCGCTGCACGAAGACGGGCTTGCGGACACGGCGGACGGCCTGTGGGGCGGTAACGCGCCGGCGAGCCGACTTGCAATCATGAATGATAGTCGAATCGGGGTGTTCGGAGCAACGGCGGTCTTCCTGTCGCTTCTGGGGCGTTGGCAAGGCATCGAGGCTCTCGGCCCGACCCACATATTGCCGGCATTGATCGCCTCCTGCGCGGTTTCGCGATCCGTAATGCTTATGGCAATGTACAAGATGCCGGCTGCCAAGAAAGGCGGACTGGCGTTCGCGGCGGGACCGCCGGATTCCCGAGTTGCCGTGACCGGGGTTGCGCTTGCTGCGATTATAGCGCTGTCGACAGTCGGATGGATGGCGCTGCCGCTGCTTGCAGTATCCGGTTTGGCCGCGGTGCCGGTCTGCTGGCTTGCCCATAGGAAAGTCGGAGGGGTCACCGGAGACATACTCGGTGCAGTTCAGCAATGCGCCGAATTGGCTGCGGTCCTGCTTTTGGCAACAGTGGTCTGAAGATCCGATCGAATCCGAGACTTCTACGCTCTGGCCGCCTGCCTCCCGCGAGCGCTCAGGACGGCAAGAACCCTCTCCTTTGCATCAATCTGATTGATCTTCTCGACCGCGGCGACTTCGCGCGAAAAACGATCGATGGCCGACTCGTAGAGTTGCCTCTCTGAATAAGACTGCTCGCGTTGCTCGTCGTTTCGGTACAGGTCGCGGACAACCTCCGCAATCAGGATGATGTCCCCAGAATTGATTTTCTGATCGTATTCTTGAGCCCTGCGGGACCACATGGATCGCTTGATGCGCGGACGCCCTTTGAGAATCGCGATCGCCTTGGCAACCAACTCCGACGACGCAAGCGGGCGAAGGCCTGACTCCTTCGCCTTTAACGTGGGAACGCTCAGCGTGAGCTTTTCTTTTTCGATGTAGATGACGAACAGTTGCAACTCGGTTCCCGCAATATCCTGAGTTTCAATTGCAGTGATTTTACCGACCCCATGCGCGGGGTAGACCACGTGCTGTCCAACCGAGAAACCTGCCGCTCTCTTGCGTTTGCGCATCCAACTGACTCCTAGAGTATAGGCGGCCACACGCAGCCGCTGGATTTACGGGAGACAATCACCGGCCCGCTTGCATCTAAAGGACAGTCGCCCGAACGGGCGCTTCAGCCGCTATTGCTGCGATTTCACGCAAGCCGATGGCGCAGGCGACTGCGCTTGCACCGGATGTCCGGAACTGCAGAGCACCCCATCTGGCAAACCGGCTTCCTAACTGGAGGAACATGCCGACTTCAACTTCCCTTGCCAGGCTTGCCCGTGAAATACTTTTCCATCTTTTCCTCCTCGTCCTCGTGGCTCTCGGCATCGGACGGAGGTTCCCCCTTTTCAATGATCACCGGCCAGACCTCGGAGTATTTGCGATTGAACTCGATCCAGTCCTCCATGCCCGGCTCGGTGTCTGGCCGAATTGCATCGACTGGGCACTCCGGTTCGCACACCCCGCAATCGATGCACTCGTCTGGATGAATCACGAGCATTTCCTCGCCCTCGTAGAAGCAGTCGACAGGGCAGACTTCGACGCAATCCATGTACTTGCACGCAATGCAACTATCGATCACGACATAAGTCATAAACGCCTCGTGAATCAGGATTTCGGACTGGACGGCCGATTCTATTTAGATAGGATGGGAAGGCCTGCCATTCAAGCATGCTCGAAAGCGGCACCCAGCAAAACCGGGATCGTCCGCAAGACCAGCACCCGCAAAAAAATCTCAATCCCGCACCGGCTTTCCATTACAGCTTGTTTTTCAATGCACTTAGAACAGCAAATGGGCTGTTCGGATCAACAGCGTCCTTGGGCTTGTCTTTGACCTTGGCCGGCTTGCGCGAGCGAGCCGCCATCTCTCCCTGATCGGAATTGACCGGTTTCCTGGACTTTGCACGCTTCTTGGGTGCCGAAGTCATGCCGCCCCGGTGTTTCGATACAGCATGCTTTCGAGCGACTGCATCGGCATTGGGCGCGGATTGAACCTTCCTTTGACGCGGCTCCCATTTGAAGGTGTAGAAAACGACTTTCTCTGGCTCTTCCGGCTTCTCGTCCGCGGCCAACGCCTGGTCAGTGCCTTCGGCCGCATCGCCAAGTTGCGCTGCCGCTTCATCCCCGCCCGCTGCAGCGTTTTCGGCCTTCACCTTCCCGTTCTCGCTTGAACCGGCATTCGAACCGCTTTCAACTTCGGCAGCATCGCCGGGCCGCGATCTTGTTTCGCTTGCGTCGACATTGCTTTCGGCCGCGAGAGCTTTGAGGGCGGTACGAGGCTTATCCTTCGACTTCGTTCCCGATTCGTCTTCGATCCGTTGCACGGATTCGCCATCAGGAAGATGTTTTGGCGCTCTGATCTTCTCCCGTTCGCGTCGCTCGGCTGAATAGCCCAATCCCCTCATCGCGCCGGCAAACTGGTCCAAAGTCAGCCCGGAAATCGAGAGCATGTCAGCGGTCGATTCAAACCCCGCCCTGCTGTCGTGCTCCCTGATTAGATTCGCGAGACGTTCGAGCATATCGATGCGGATCGCCCTGTCGCCCACCCGGAAAAATCCAGACAGCGGATAATAGCCCTTCGGAGCACCTGCAATTACCGGAATGGTTACCAGCCCAGGAGGCGGAGGTGATGGAAACTCCTTCAGATTCTGGGCAAGTGACCACAGCACCAGCCTAAGCCGGGTGGCTTCTGGCTTCAGGATGGAATGGACGAAGATCGTGTACTGACCGAAGCGGACACCGTGTTTCCGAAGCGAGCGACGGGCATCCTGGTCAAGAGATTTCACCATTTCGGCGACTTGGCCGCGCCGTAGCACCCCGAAGGCCTCAACCAACGCATACGAAAAGGCGCGTGCCGGGCCTGCCAGTTCCTCGTCCGCCCTCAATGCAAGTAACTGCTCGCACAGGCTGGCAACTTTCTGTTCCAAAAATGCAGTCAGGCGTTTCCCGACTCTGCGTCGAACCTCGGACCCCGCTTCGTCATCCACGAACACTTCCACATCCGGCGAAAGAATGCCGCCACCTGCTGTGATACGGCCAACCGCGTGCTCGCCCCACATCAATCCGCCCTGCTCCGTGAAGTCGATTTCCTTGTTGGGCGCACTGTAGATCCGGGATGCGCGAAGATTGTACTCGGACGCGAGCGCCTGGAGACTCGCGGCTCGAACCGCCTTGGTCTCTTCGGGAGTCGAACTGGGCTCCTGTCGAAACCTGAACCCCTCCAGCCGGCCGACTCTTTCACCCTCGACGTGTATCTCGCCTGCCTTGTCCACGTTTGCCACGAAACCGTCCTTCCGTTTCAAAGTTTTTAACAGCACACTTGCGCGACGGTCAACGAATCGGTTGGTCAAGCTGTCATGCAACGCATCCGAAAGCCGAGCCTCCAAGTCACGGGCCCTCTCGCTCCACCGATTGGAGTCCTGAACCCAGTCCGCTCTCTGAGAAACATATGTCCAAGTTCGAACCTGCGCGATTCGCTTTGACAGCGTGTCCACATCACCGTCTGTCCGATCGACTCTTCGAACCTGCTGTTCGAGCCATGCATCCGGAATGTACCCAATGTCGTGAATGAACGAAAACACCTTCTTGAGTTGCTCAGCATGCTGATGGGACGATACGTTGCAGAAGTCCGGTATCTGGCAGACGTTCCACAGGAGCTTCACGTCCCCTTCTGATGCAAGCCGCGAGGGGATGTCGGAGGACTGGCATATCTCAGTCAGTGCCAGAAAATCGTCGGCATCCCGGCTGCGCACGAGCAGCTTGTTCTCGCTAGGCATCTCGAGAGAGGCAATCAAGGATTTTGCAGATCGGAAATCAAGTTCGGTGTTGCGCCACTGCAGCTGCTGAACCGGAGCGAACCGGTTCTCCTCGATCGCCGATACAATCTCGGAATGCAACGGCTGCGCATCACCGGTCACCCCGAAGGTTCCAGATGCACGGTGGCGGCCAGCCCGTCCCGCGACTTGGGCCAGCTCGTTGGGTTGGAGCCGCCGGATCCTTCGCCCATCGAACTTGGTCAGCCCTGAGAACGCTACATGATTGATGGCCAGGTTAAGGCCCATCCCGATGGCATCCGTCGCGACCAGAAAGTCCACGTCTCCATTCTGATAGAGTGCCACCTGAGCATTTCTTGTCCTTGGACTGAGCGCCCCCATCACCACCGCAGCCCCGCCGCGCTGCCGCCTTATCAACTCGGCGATGGAATACACATCCTCCACTGAAAACCCCACCACGGCAGACCGAGGCTTGAGTCGGGATATCTTCCTGGCTCCGGTGTATGAAAGATTGGACAGTCTCCTGCGGAATTGAAACCCGGCTTCGGGAACCAGTTCGGAAATCATCCGTTGCATCGTGCTGGATCCGAGAAACAGAGTCTCTTTGCTCCCGCGCGCGCTAAGCAGGCGGTCGGTGAATACATGCCCTCTCTCAGGGTCGGCGCAAAGCTGGATTTCGTCGACTCCGAGGAAATCCGCTCCCATGCTCACGGGCATTGCCTCAACCGTGCAGACCCAGTAGCGAGCCTTCTCTGGAACAATCCGCTCCTCGCCAGTCACGAGAGCAACGGCAGCCGGGCCACGAGCCAAGCAAATCTTGTCGTAGACCTCCCGGGCAAGCAGCCTGAGCGGCAAGCCGAGCATGCCCGTCTTGTGGGCAAGCATCCGGTCCATGGCATACCAAGTCTTTCCGGTATTGGTCGGACCGAGGACGGCCCGCACCAAGCCTCCGCTTTCCTTCATGATGGTTCTTTGCTTCGATCTATGTCAGGCTTCAGGGTCTGCGGTCTTCATCTCAAGCCTTTCAATTGCCTTTTGGACTCCCCGCCGCGTCGGGTGAATCGCGAGCAGTTCTCGGTATACGGCCAGAGCGCCCTCGTGGTCGCCCACTTGCTCCAGAATCATCGCCAAACCGTTCATTGCCCCGAAATGGCGTGAATTCAACTCCAGAGTCATGCCGATGTCAGCAACCGACTGGGTGTATTGTCTCATCAAGAAATATGACGTCGCCCTCGCATTCCAACCCTCGGCGAAGGCGGGCGCGCGATTTACCAGCGTAGAGAATCGCTTGATGGCTTCCGGAAGGTCTCCTTTTGCCATCGCGGCCTTCCCTTGCCAAAACAGTTTCCTCAGACTTGGAGATCCTGGATCCGACCAAGCACGGATTATCTGATTCTCGATTGCCTGAACCTCGCCCGGCTCGGCGGTCCGCAATCGCTTGAAAAGCCGGTCAATGTCGCCCGAATCTGCTCCGACATCGTTACCGCTGATTGCAAGCGCCAAAAACAGCACTGCAACAACCGCAATTTTGCGTGAAAATTTCGCAGGAAGCAGCATTCTTCGTTCTAGTGTAGTGCAATTTTGACAGATTGCGAGTAAAAAATATGCCCAAATTTCCAGCGGAAGGTCTCCATGACACCTGTCATCAGATCCGCCGTAGAGGCACTCGAGGAGAAATTCGGAGCGGAAGGCTTCGATTCCGCTGTCAAATTCGTCATTGAGGACATGGGTTCCATCATGCTGGATCACGACGGGCCGCGCGAGGGCGACGAGGAAGCGGACTGCACCTTGTACGCCGCCGCCGAGGTCTTCGCTCGGATTCTCTCCGGCGAACTCGATCCGACCGCGGCATACATGTCTGCCAAGTTGCGCATAGAAGGGAAAATCGACATCGCGTTGCGGCTTGGCAAGCGGCTGCAATGAATTTTCCAGTCGCTCCCTATTTCGACGAACCCGGCCGCGAGCAAGACCGACCGGAATCGGTCTGGATCAAAACCAAAGACGAATTGAGATTGCGCCTCGCAATCTGGCGTTCCAGCTCGCGAGGTACGGTCCTGATTCTCCCAGGGCGCACCGAGTTCATCGAGAAATACCGCGACGCCGCGGCCTTCCTGACAAGCCACGGACTTTCAGTTGCCATTCTGGACTGGCGAGGACAGGGAATGTCCGATCGACTTCATTTTGATCGGCGCCTCGGCCATGTGAACAGCTTTTCGGAGTATCAAATCGATCTGAGCGCCGCTCTGGATGCGCTTTCCATGCTTGATGCTCCCCGCCCGCTGTTCATGCTTGCACATTCCATGGGCGGTTGCATTGGCCTTCGCGCCCTACATTGCGGTCTTGACGTAAGTGCATCGATATTCACCGCTCCGATGTGGGGGCTTTGCGGGCTCAGGGTGCTAGCGCCCGTCGTTCCGCTAATTGTCGGAGCCGCTTCGCTTCTGAACAAATCGACCAACTACATTCCAGGGTCCGATCGAAGGAACTACATGCAGACTGCCAGACCGGAAAGGAACCTGCTGACCTCGGATGCCGACACGTTTCGGCGAATCGCCGCGCAGATTGCCCGGATACCGGAACTGTCGCTCGGCGGGCCTTCATGGATTTGGGTGAAGGCAGCAAATGCCGAGATGAGAGCACTTGCCAGAATGGCAGCGCCCAATCATCCCAGCCTCGTGTTCCTCGCCGAACATGAATACATTGCGGACAATGGCCGGCTTCGCGCCGCTGTTTCCAAGTGGTCGTCGGCGAGAATTGAACTCGTTTCGGATGCATGGCACGATATTCTGCAGGAACGGCCGGAAATCCAAAAACGCTGCTACGACACCATTCTTGATTTCCTGGCCCGTCATGCTTGAGAAAGCACTTGCAAGGCTGCCTTGTGCAGTTCCGGCGTGGCTGCGGCTAGAACGCGTCCGCCATCGTGGGGTGAACCGCCATTCCAATCAGTGACGATCCCGCCCGCAGCCCGAACAACCGCGATGGGAGCATGCACGTCAACCGGCTTCAAACCTGCCTCCACCACAAGATCCAGATGGCCGCACGCCAAGAGCGCGTATCCGTAGCAATCCATCCCGTATCTGGCAATCCGAGTGCGCGAGGCAAGATTCTCGAATGCAACTCTCTCCCGGGGCGTTCCCACCTCCGGCATTGTTGTCGTGATTGTCGCTTCAGGCATGCTTCTGTCCTTGCGGACAATGGATTTACTCATTCCGAATGGTCCAGAGGAAAAGGACCTTCCGAGACCACCCTCGAAGCGCTCCCCGATGTACGGCTGGTCAATTATTCCGAACAGCGGCCCGCTTGAATCCGATACGGCCACCAAGGTGCCCCAAGTGGGTGTTCCGCTGACGTAGCCTCTCGTTCCATCTATGGGGTCCAGCACCCAGACGAATTCGCTTGATCCCGAGAAATAGGCCTCCTCCTCCCCCAAAATCGAGTCGTCCGGGCGACGCTTGGCGAGTATCTCGCGCATTGCGCGCTCCGCCTTGCGGTCCGCCTCAGTCACTGGATCCCAGCTGTGGATCGCCTTGTTTTCAGCCTTTAGGTTTGGTTCCCGAAAGCGGGACAGCGTCTCGGCAATCGCCGCATCGGCCAGAGCATGCGCGACATCCACAAATTCATGAGCTAGATCCGGGTCCAATGTCCATTTCCTTTCGGCCGATGATTCGCTGTAGCCACAATCCACTCGCGACGCCGAAAACCGCATTGCGCAAATCCGATGCCGATCTTGCCGCAGTCCACACCCTAAACCGAAACTCTTGATGTGCAAGTCCGCAGGATTTCTGGAATAGGCATCTAAAGCGTTGATTGGAGCAAGAGCGAACGATCATTGGAAGGAGCGCACATGCTTGCAATGCAGGTTGAGAAACACGGGTCGCCGCCGACCTTGCGCGAGATTGACCGACCTCAGGCCAGTTCCGGGGAAGTCCGGCTCAAGATCCACTGCGCGGGAGTCAACTTTGCCGATCTGCTGATCGTTGAAGGTACCTACCAAGCGAAACCGGCCATTCCCTTCACTTTAGGGATGGAGGTTTGCGGCACCGTGGACCAGCTTGGGCAATCGGTGGGCAGTCTTTCCATTGGCCAGCGCGTTGCAGCCTATTCCAGTCACGGAGCTTTCGCCGAGTACGGGTGCTATCCGGCACACCAGTGTGTCCCGGTTCCGGACCAAATGCCATCGGAAGTGGCAGCGGGATTTCTAATTGCCTATGGAACGTCGCATGCCGCGCTGGACTGCCGGGCGCAACTCAAGCCAGGAGAGCGGCTTCTTGTACTCGGAGCCGCTGGAGGCATCGGGCTGACGGCTGTCGAGATCGGGAAAATCATGGGGGCCGAGGTCATTGCGGCGGCGCGTGGCACTGAAAAGCTTGCCGCCGCGAAGCGGGCCGGTGCCGACCATCTCATCGACACAAACGGCGAAAGCATTCGCGACAAGGTCAAGGCGTTTGGCGGAGCAGACGTGGTTTACGACCCTGTCGGAGGTGACTCTTTCAAGGCAGCCTTGCGCGCAACGAACAGTGGAGGGCGACTGATCCCGCTTGGCTTCGCTTCGGGTGAAATTCCGCAGATTCCCGCCAACATACTGCTCGTCAAGAACCTCACGGTTTTGGGTTTCTTTTGGGGAGGCTACGCCGAGCTGGACTCTCGATCGATCACGACCAGCATTGAAACCCTGATGGGCTGGTATTGTGACGGAGTGATTAATCCGCAAGTCGGAAAAACCGTAGCGCTTTCGGAAACTGGCCAAGCGTTGGAGATGTTGAGACAGCGCAAAGTTGTCGGGAAAATTGTTGTCAATATCGACTAAACCGCCTACTGGCTCGAACGGCGATGCAATCAAACCCCGCATTTGCGGCAATTCGGCACTCGGCTCGAACGAGCCGAAGCGATACTTAACATTCTTGAAGAATCGATGACCGAACGGTCAAATTTCAGGAGCATGGGATTTTTAGTTCGAAGAATGCCTTTGTTCTTCCCCATGCAATTTCGATGCGACGCGCTGAACTTTATCGGGGATGGCGGCGACGGCATGGTCGACAACCATTCAAAACGCCGCTTGAGCGAGCGAAAGGCAATCTGTTCGAGATAAGTGGCTGCCCTTGTGAATCCCAATACACACCCGTCCTTGGCCTCGCCGCCACCGATGCAATCAAGGACGGTCCGCGAATGCCGGATGAGCATGCCATCTGTGACAATCTCCTCAAGACGATGGCGTTCTGGTGTGGGTGTGAGCGGCATCGTTGTATGCAGCTGGAAAACCATTCAAGCTGGAATGAGACTGGCCGCCGGGGTGAATCCCACACCCCAAGACACAATGAAACTTATCTTTTGAAGTGCAAATTAAAACACCTCAAAGTGCGCTTCCGTCGGTCTGGCTGCCGCCCCGTTAATCGGCAAAATGTCCTGTGGACAGGCGGACATCGCGACCACACAGTTAATTGCGGCCCGCAAAACCACAAAATCTCCCGGGCTGCTCACCGGAGCCTCGAATGCCAAGGTGCCTTCTAGAGACCAAGGAATGTTCATCCACAGATTCAGCGGTGCCGGAATGTGAGTTTCTGCCAAACCATGCTCCGAGAGGGCTTTGGAGAGATTGTCTGCGCAGTTGTCGTGGAACCCCACATGTCCGAGCAAACCGTAGCGCCATCTGTCGCAGGCCGCCATCTGCGTGTCGTGCCACCCGGAAAAAGTATCCTCTTCCAGAATCAGGATCGGTCGTCTTCGGTTTGTTACCAGAACGTCGCCCTTTCTGGGCGACATCCTCAGAGTGTATGCTCTCGTTGCATCCATCGCCATGTACTCGGACATGTCCATGTCGTTGAACGCCCAAGTATCGACCACCTGTTCACCAAGTGTGTTGATGATTCTTATTCGCTCTCCCGCCGCGAGCCGTGCCGCTTTGCCGCCTCGTGCCGGAACCGTTCGAAGATCGCCCATTCTCTCCTCCAATTCTTGCCTCCTCCTCGATACAGGTCAAGAGAAGTATGGCAAACTCACAACTTGAAATCAATTTGGACAACATTCGCATGCTATGCAACTCACTTCAACAAAGCGGCAGCAGAAAATGGCCGAAGCTGCCAAGTGCGCACTGAGACAAGACCGGACGTGCAACAGGCCTGCGTTGAATATAGTTCCTTGTGCTTGACGAACTTTCGAACCGAATGTGAAACCTCGACAACACTCGCACCGAACGATTTCGTGCGTGCTTCAAATGTAGATTGGGGACCGATTCATTGCGTTGTACACGCCGTTCTTGTCGTAAAACGGGCACTAAGAAACCTCTGATTTGGAAGGGGTTTCTGGTTTTGGCTGCGGGAATTACCCTTCCCGCCGTCGCTGGCCGGTTTTCTGCGGTCCGGAAGCCCCAAATGCGCGTTTTCGGGGCAGAATCTGCCGTTCAGCCCCCGCAGGGCCGATCCGGCAGATTCTGGACACGCTTCTCCCCTGTCATGGCCAAACACCCGCTCGCGATCCGGAACAGATGCTCCACCCTTGCCCGCACCCAGGCCTTCGCCGTTTCCGCCAGAGCCGCCGCGCTGCCCGGCGCCAGCCCGGGTTCATGGCAATCTGCCGCGACACCTCGCGATGCGCGCTCCGCACGCTTCCCGATCCCGCGATATCCAGCATCAGTCCAAGCTTGTTTCTCCTCGCCGTGCAGAAGCCGGTCACGACGTTGGCGGCCGTTCCCTCCGGCTGGCGGAGGATGTCGGGATCGTCGTCTCGTCCGGAACCTTCTCCAACCCGAGTTATGGATAAGCTCTGTTTTCTTTTGGAATGCACCGAATGGCGTCTGGCACGACGATTTTGCCGATTTTGACCTTTGGCTGCGCCAGAATATAGGCAGCCAGACATGACAGGATATGAACGAAGGCATTTGTTGGGGATCGGTGTCGTGTGCGTTCCAATCCCATGCTCGATTTCAGTTTATCGAACAGCGTTTCAATGATGAACCGCTTCCGCAACCTGATTTGGTCCGGAATGGGCAGAGGAAAGTTTTTCATGTTGCGGCGAATGCCAGTGATCAGGTGCAGGCCCTGTTGCCGCAAACGCTGGAAAAGCGGCTTCGGAATGCAGCCTTTATTGCCGAACACCTTGCCTTTCAACTCGGCAATCATGGTCTCAAGCGGCTTGCGGTCGTCGGTGTTTCCAGGCGTGATCTTGACGGCCATGACCTGACCCTTGTCGTTGATGACCAGATGCAGCTTGAACCCGAAAAACCACCCCCTGGCGCTTCGGCCCCGCTTGGCCAGTCCCTTGAAGACCTTGTTCCGGTTGATCCGTGCGTTGTGGCAGACAGCGAGCTTGGCGCTGTCCACAAAACAGATCCCGGTTTCCTCACCGCGAAAGCATTGCATCAAGATGCAAAGCGGAACCGGCAAGCGCGGCATCAGGGCGACAAACCGTCCGCAGCTCGGCAGGTCTCCAAAGCAGTCGCGATATTTCCGCTCCACGCCATGGAACCGGAAAGCCTTGAAATTCTTGAAGGGCGAGAGATGAAACAGCACCATGATGAAGAGCCTTTCACTGAGCGAGAGCTTGCCCGAGCGCGAGCGCTGGCGGCCTGTGCCGATCAGCCGATGCCGCTCCCATTCTTCAAAGGTCTTTGCAAAGTCGTCGAGACAACAGAACAGTGCGATGACAGAGGTGCTCATTGAGGGGATCCCATCCGTTGATTTTGGTTGCGGATACAGAATCAGGCCACGCCCGATTTGGGAACCCCCTCACCCCTCTTATCCAGAATTGGGGTTTCTCCAGCATCACCCCGGCAAAGCGCCCAACGCTCTCGGCCGCGCAGAGCAAGTCCTCCATCGCCGGGTCGCCGGATTGCAGAACGGCTGTACGCAGTGCACGCGCAGCATCGCCAGCAACGTGATGCGGCTGTCGCCCCTTGCCGCCGCCCTTGGGAAAGACCGGCACAATGCGGGCATCCAGGCGCACACCGGGGGATCGGGCCGTCTATCCGCTCCAGAAAGATCTCGCGGCGCGTCTTTCGTTTCTTGCGGTCGCATTCAAGGCTCGCAAAGATCAATTGCAGAAGGCACTGCATGTCGCCCCCCTCCGGCTGCACAATGCCACGACCAAAATCAGGCTAACTGCTTATGCATTTGGTTCCGGTTTGATCAAGATGCGGCAGGGATGAGGTTTGGCGCGCAGCGCCTGCAGGAACAGGGACAGGAAGGCGGCGTGGCGATTTCGGCGCCGATTGAAACGAAAGACGAACTCGTCGAGACAGATCTGGAGGTGCTTGGCGCGCAGCCCGTGATAGACGCCCCGAGCCCAGCCCTTGAGGTTGGAGAACGCGGTGTGGATCCAGGCGAGAACTTCATGGGCCGGCCTGTCGCCGACGACATGGGGCTGGTGGCGGTCCCGAGGCACCGCGCTGTAGCCTCTCCAGCCGTCTGTCTTGACGATCGCGGTCGCGGCGGTGTTGCGCACAACGAAGCTGCCGAGATCCTTGGCGCTGCAGGACCGGATCGTGGCCAGCCGCAGGCGGCCCGGCGTGTTGCCGTCGCCGAGTTCGACCGCGCCGGCGATCGGAATCTTGCCTTCGGGGCTGCGCCCCGGCCCCGGCGGCGCGCCCTTGTCGCGCTGCGGCAGGCTGGCCTCGTCGATCTCGACCAGACCGGACAGCGGGCTGCGCTCGGGGTTGACCATGGCGCGGCGAAGCTTGGCGGCGAGCATCCAGGCACTGCGACAGTACCCGATCCCGAGCTGCTTCTGCAGCTGCAGGGCGGAGATGCCATTGGAATGAGTGGCCATCAGACAGGCGGCCCAGAACCAGGTCGCGAGCGACAGCTTGGTTCGGTGCAGCAGGGTGCCGGCGGTGGCCGAGGTCTGCCGATGGCAACGGATGCACTCGAAGCTGCGCTTCCTGGTCTTCAACTCCCACCCGCGATCGTGGCCGCAGGCGGGACACCGGAAGCCGTTCGGCCATCGGGCGGCGATGAGCCACCGGGCGCAAGCGTTGTCGTCGGGGAACAGGCGTTGAAAGGCGATGAGACTGGTGGGGATTTCGGTCATCGGATGGTTCCACATCAAGAATGTCATGCGAACATTCCATCATCCGACATCCCGAACACAACATCTTGTATCGCAGGAATCATGTGCATAAGCAATTCAGGCTATATTCAGAGGTTCCCTAACGCGTTTTGCGTTCATCTGTTCAGCGACGCGCCTTCGATTCGGAATAGTCACTTGCTCAGGCTGCTTCAGGCCGTACACAAACGAGCAATTGGACAGTAAACGCTGCAAAAGCTGGCTTTCGCCTAGCTTTGCGGTTTCCAGAACTGACGGACGGTGGCCGAGGATAACTGCGGATGCCTTCTGGCAAATCGCCGTGCGTCGGAATTTTACTCAAGCGCTCGGCTCGACAGGCAGTGTTTCTGACCCATCCGATTACCTTGACCAAGTTGACTTGCCACACCCGTCCACACTGACAATTTAATCAAACCCATTACCTAAACGGTTAAGACTGGACCCAAAATCTCTTGAACGCGTTCAGTTTCAAATTGTCACAGCCTAAGCTTGAACTGCGTGATTGGTTTGCCGACGCTGGTGCCAAAAAGACTGATAGTTGCGAAATATCCAAGCCCATTCCGGCACCTTCAAGTCCAGTTTCAGCCAGATATTGCGGCAAACCCTTGTACCCTTGCTTCCCATTCAATTCGAAACCTCCTTAAGTTCCCGACGCCTGAAGTCTCACTCTACATTTTCGTCACTGGCATCGTCATCCTCTTCCGGTTCGTCAGCATATTGGCCGTAGCCAAGTCCCCGCACATGGGGTTCTTTATGGAGCAGTTGGCGCAGGTACGCCATTTCCTCAGAGTCCCAGTTCATAGCTTCAGCAACGGCGTTGTCCCACAAGACGCGGACTTGGCATTCGCCATCACGGAACTGGGGAACTTCCATGGACCGGGTTGATTCCCAGCATTCGGCAAGGGTGCTTTGAATTTGACAGTCACTGATGTCTGGTATCCCGATGTTTCCCGCTTCCTTTGCACTATAGGTGGGGAAGGCCAGCGTTTTACCGGGATTTTGCATCAGTTGCAGGCGCCCGGCAGTGGAGTTTATGAATACCGCGAGCGCTTTGGCTTCCGCAGGCGACAAACCGGTTATCGGCATCCAGCCATTGCCCACGTATCTCTCGTCGCTGGCAGTTGCGGCGAGACGCGCGCTGCTGTTATTCTGCCCTGCAGTAATCAACAAATGCCCGGCCTTTTGCAGAATTTGTCTCGCTCCGGGATAAACACTGTCGGTCAGTCTGCACACTTCGTCCTGCCGTTTCTTGAGAACCCAATGCTCGTCTGGAGTGCTCCTGATGGTGGTTTGCCCTTCCGCGCCCTTCGACTTGAGTATCGGAAAGCTTCCGGGAGCACCGGCAACTGCACGCTCGAAAGAGCCGCGCAGTTGCCGGCCGGTTGCGTGTACACGCAACCGGCCAGCAGGGCTTTCCAGTTCTTGCAAGTCCGGGTGGTTGGCAAATTCCCAGGCAGCCTGTGCCAGCTCCGGCGAGCGCCAGATGGCTGGCGTCCAGTCGCCTGCAACCATTCGCTCCGCTGGCCATTGAGTTACCTCGCCCCACCCGTTCGTCATCAACCCTTGCTCGCAATTCAGCAGACATTGGTGGAAATCTGCCACTTCGCTTTCATCCAGCGGCATCCGGTCCAAGTTCACGAAACGCGTGCTCGTACTCTTACTCTTATGCGGGGGGGGGGGGGGGGGGGGGGGTAACTTGGCGTTTTCCAATGATAACGCTTTCGTTGAGGCCAGCCTGCTGACTCATGTTGACTTGCCCCGGCTGGTGGCAGGTAAGCACGGTATGGATGTGATAACGTTGCGCCAGCAGCATGCGCTCCGCTTGCCCTGACGGGGCGCAGAGAGCAATTGTCGGGTTGATCATCGTCATGACCCCGTCGTCCTGATTGAGGCAATGGTCCGCCAGCGCCACGAACAGCGGCCCAATTGAATTCTTGTCGGCGAATCCCCTCATCTCCGGGTCGGCGTTGACCAAAGCCCTTTCCATGGCGTCAACCCGGGACCGCAGCTTTTGCTGCATTTCACTGGGGAACTTTTCTCCCATCTTGGAGCGGTTGGTGAACGGCGGGTTCATGATGACGATGCGACTGTCCTTGACGGCATCCACAGCATCTTCCAGTTCCAAGCTGTCGGATAGGTCCCACACGGTTTGGGACGCGATGCTTTCGTCAGGGAGTTCAAACTGGTTCTTTCGGAGAATGATCGCCTTTTGGCCAAGCAGCTCCAGCGACCCCGCCCGAATGAACGACGGGTTGTCCCGTTCCGGGCCGTATGGCATGAGATGCAGTCCCATCCGGCGGTAGCCGATTTCCTTGTTGCTGGCGGTCAGTTGAGAGGCAGCCAGCTGGAGGGACACCGGGTTGATGTCCAGCCCTACAATGACTTCTTCGACACCCACTTTCTGGAGCGCGGCGAGTTGCTCACCGCTCTCGCCCTGCTCTTTTGCCCGGCGCTTCATGTCGCTCAGCATTGCGGCCAGCAGCGTCCCGCTGCCGCAGGCCAAGTCAACGATTTTGTGGTCCCGCCAAGTGTGCGGTTTGGTCCAGTCCAAGTCACCGCAGGCGTCGAGAGCAAGTCTGGCCGCGATTGACGCCGCTGTCGGGCGGGTGAAGAAAGCTCCGTCACTGGCCTGATTGCCCATGACCCGATTGAACAGCGGGCCGGCGTGGTCCGCTCCCATATCGGCATAGGCTTCGGCAATGCGTGCCGCTTCCGCCGCAAGGTGATGCAGTGCGCGCTCCAGCCCTCCCGTTTTTCCAGTGTTTTCGATCGCGTAGATCACTTCAACCGCAGGCTCGATAACCGGACGGAAGTCGTGTCGCATGATGCGTTCCCATTCCCGCCTGGTCTTCTGCAATACATTGACGTCATTCTTGATCGTCGCTAGATCGCTGACACCGCTCAACCAGCCGCCATTGCGGATGCGCTGGTGCAGCATGGCGGCGTTCATCATCAATAGCGCAGCGATGGTGCAACCATCAGCCTGTCTATTGCGGCTGTCCGCCTTAATGTTGTCCAGTCCAAAGTGCCGGTCCAAGTCTGCCGACAGTTCGTCGCTTCGAAAGTGGTGGGCAGCTTCCTTGACACTGGATTCAAGAATGTTCAGATCTCTGGCAACCCGGTCGTTGCTCAGGCCGGACTTCGTCAGCAGGTTCACTCTGATGGCGCTGGCGTAATCTCCCATCCCAATCAGATCGAGCATTCGCATGGCTGATTGTTCGGCCGCTTCCTCGCTGGTCTTGCGTCGGATTCTCGTTTCGTTGCCGGTCGGGAGCCGGAGCCCCGTGCCCTTGTTGATCATGTCTCTGGCTTTTGCCTTTGACCTCGCGGCATCCACCCTGCCCCGCGTGCCGTCCGCTTTCGCCTTAGTTCTGACAACGGCATCCCTGCGCAGGTCGATACTGCCGTCATCGTTCTTCCTGCCAGTGATAATCTGGACCGGCTCGTTCGTCTGCCATGCCGGCTGCATGGCCTTGTCAATGCGGTAAAACTCCTGCTTCGGTCTGCTTTTCCCGTCCAAAACCCGCTCGATGGCTTGTTGCGCCTGGCCTGGCGCCCCTTCATGGCCGCCATACCAGATGCGCTTTTCCTCACCACCAGCAACGCCCACGAGGGTATGCTGCACGTCCGGCGGTTTCGGGATGTACAGATGGAGCAAGTCCTTTAGATTGTCCTCGATGCGCTGGTCATGGGCGCGCATGGCAAGAAGTATCTGCCCCAACTCCTGCCAGCCGTCTTCCGGGCCAGCCACACTGAGCCACGTTTCCGAATCGGCGTTGGGCGGGATCATGATTGGACAGATGATGTAACCCATTTGCTTCCCCGGCGCGGTGCGCATGGTGCGCCCAACAGCCTGAATTACGTCAATGGGGCTTTTTCGGGGTTCCAGAAAGGCAACTGCGTTCAAGGATGGAGCGTCGGTACCCTCTCCGAAGATGCCCACGTTGATGATGCCATAAGGTTTTTGCTCGTGCGCTTCAGCCAATCTGCGCTTGGCGTTCTCCCGCAGCGCCACGTTGCTGGTGGCATCAAGATGTTCCAGTCTATAGTCGGCAACTTGTTTGTCGCCTGCGTTTTCCTTGAACCAGTTCTGGACCCAGTTTCGCACTGTTTCGGTCTGGAGGTCTCTGGCCATGTTTTTCGACTTGTCGACGGTGTTCATGAAGGCTATGCAGGACTTGACTAAAATGCCCCCTAGCCTGTGCGACTGCGTGGCGCCTGCCATTGCCAAAGCAAATGTCAGCCCGCGCAGGTAGTTCGCAGACGTCAGTGCTTGTCGTCCTTTGCTTAGGGTTTTCCCAGCCAATGCGTTTGCAGCACTGAAAGCAGCTGGATCGTTCACTCCCATCGCAATGATTCGATAGTCGGATAGCCACCCGTTCCTGACGGCTTCCACGTAGCTTCTACGGTACAGTTCCACGCCGAAAACAGTTTCGTCATCCATGCTCCGGACTATCCAGTCGCTGGACCTGCCCTTGTCAATCTGCCGTGTGTCATAGATGCGCGGCGTGGCGGTTTGGTACACACGGTAAGTCACCGGGAACGCTGCGTTGTCGTGGCATACCGTGAAATCCCGGACCCGCTGCTCTTCATCCGAAAAGCGCCCATTCCTGCTCTTGCGTCTTCGGCGCAGGCCAGCCGTTCGATGCGCTTCGTCGGCAACAAGAACCTGCACCCTTGCATTCGCCATCTGCAGGGCTTCCGCGATTCTGTGGCCGCTCTGGTAAGTGCCGAAGACGATGCTCATGACTTCAGCCACCCTGCCGCTCTCTATCCAGTCAGCAATTTCCTGCGAGTCAGTAGTGACCTTGCCTTTTATCTCGACCTCACTGACGTTGCTGTTGTCAACAGTAGGGTCATCGACGGCGTTGCTTTTGCCTTCCTTGCTTGGGTCGTAACCGGCAGTTGCGTCAGAGCAGACCGCCAGCGCCCTGATATCTACAGTGGCGTGCTGCAGGTATTCACGCCTGATCTGGGCCACCAGCGCAATGGATGGGCAAAGCACGACGGACAGTTCGTCAGAACGTGTCAGAGCTTCCACGATGCGCAGTGAAATGCGGGTTTTGCCAGTACCGCAGGGAAGAATGATTTTTCCGCGAGCCTGGCCTGTGGGAATCCCACCGGTTGCTGTTCGCTCGTGCTCTCTCAAAAGTCTGACGCTAGTGGCAACGGCTTCTGCTTGCATGCAAGCTTTGGTCTGCCTGAACTCGTGGTCGTCAGGGCTCAGTTGGCAATGCGGACACTCTTCTGTGCCTGAATCTGTTTCTTGCTGCACCAAGTCATTTCTGATGTTGACCAATTTGATGGGCCGATTAGACATTGACAATACTTGCCCAGTGTTCCCGGTAAACGGCACGGCTCCGTTGGTAGCGATCCATCGCTCGGTCCATAAATGGTTTGAGGACGCATTAGCGAACTTGTCGATTTCGGCCTTGCTGATAGCTTTGCCTTCGCCCTTTTCATCTAGCAGGCGCGATTTGCATTGGATGGCAATGTATTCGCGGTCGCTGCGACGGACCGCGACAACATCGATGCCAACATCTTGCCTTGTAGTATTCGGGAAGTTTTCCTGTCGAGCTGGCCATTCATCCCAGTGCCAGCACTCCGCGATGTCCCATTCCTTGATATGGGGAGCGGCACGCACAGTGCATTTTTCAAGCCACTTGCCATCGCTGCCTTGCCGACTTTCTTCGTTGATCGTTTCAATGGCTTCCGCGATGACTTTTCGCGATTCGATGGTATCCACCCTTTCCCTCCCTTGTATCTCGGCAACAGTCTTGGCCGCTTCTTCCTGGACTCGCTCGTCTGGTTGCTACCCTCGAGGACACCAATATCAGCCGGAAAACCGTTGCGAAAGCCGGTCTGGCCCTTGACGTACAGGAGTTCCTTCTTGTTCTTGAAAGAGTTGAGAACCCAAAGCACAGCGACCCGTTCTCCGACTTGTTCAACGGTTCAGCCGTACGCCCGGCGGGCAGCTCTGATTCGGCTTACCGCGAGTTGGATCAGGCTCCTTGGAGACGACATCATCACAAACGCCGACGCAATGACATGCAACGAGCAGCGGCCAAGGAGGAAGTTGCGCTCTGTCGCTAAAGGGCATCAAGGCACCCTTCCCGACGACGCGAAGCTCCACCTCAAGGATCTAAGGAGCGCTGCGTGAAGGCTTTCAATAACTTGGAGGAGGGACACAACGCATCGGAATGGGGCGACATAGGTCTGCGCCGACGCAGCAGGCGGCGGGAGCCCACCGCGCACTGGCTGCTCATCTTGGCAATGAACGAGAACCGCCAATGCAACCGGAAGGACAATGGCCAGGAAGAATCTTGCCGCGATGCAGCGGCTGGCCCTGAACGTCGCGGAGGTCGCGCCGGGCAAGTGCGGGATAGAACAACAGCTTCCCGCTCGGCATGATTCGCGTGGCCGCCAAGCTGCCGCAAGACACCCCGAGCCGGAAAAAGAAAAGCGGCGGCCTTGCCTTGAAAATCCCTTCAATCTATACAATATTGGCAATAGCAAACGGCGTGCCGAACTGGCACGTTGATAGACGACACGAGGAACCGAGATGAACAATTACGAATCTGTCCGGCGAACTGGCGCAAGGACAACCGTAGGCGCAAGAATCGATGAGGGCTTGCGCGCGCACATGAACAAGGTCTACGGACTTATGTCGGCTGCGATGCTCATCACCGGGGCGGTTGCATACTTCGTTGGAACAAATCCCGTCCTGCTGGGAGCGATCTACGGAACGGGTCTGCAATGGGTCGTGATGCTGGCGCCTTTAGGGGTTGTGTTTCTGCTGTCAGCCAGAATCCACAAGATGAGCGTCTCGACTGCGCAGGCGGTGTTCTGGGGCTTTTCGGCGTTGATGGGACTGTCGATATCCTACATATTCGCCGTCTATACGGGCTTTTCGATTGCCCAGGTCTTTCTAATCACCGCGATATCGTTCGCTGGGTTGAGTCTATACGGATACACAACAAAGAGAGACCTTAGCGGTCTTGGCTCCTTCCTGATCATGGGCGTGATTGGGCTGTTTGTTGCGATGATCGTCAACATATTTCTCGCGTCACCCGCCATATTGTTCGCGATATCGGTGCTGGGAGTGTTGATCTTCGCTGGACTGACAGCCTACGACACGCAAAAGATCAAGTCCAGCTATGTCCAGATGGCCAATAGCGGACACACGGAATGGCTAGCGAAATCGACGATTATGGGGGCGTTGACCCTTTATCTCGATTTTCTCAACATGTTTATGTTCCTGCTTGCACTGTTCGGAAACCGCGAATGACGCGGCATTAACGCGCACAGAACAACGAGGCCGGTCAAAACTGATCGGCCTTTTTCGATCGATTCTCGGATTCAGACGGCTCAGTCCAGAAGGTACGGCCGATTCGCTTTGAATCGAACCGGATCTGCTACTTAATCTTGCCCTCTTTGTACAGCACGTGCTTTCGGGCAACCGGATCGTACTTTCGCGCCGACATCTTGTCCGTCATCGTGCGAGCGTTCTTGCGAGTCACGTAGAAGTGCCCAGTGCCAGCAGTTGAATTCAGTCGAATCTTAATAGTGGTCGGTTTCGCCATCGCTCACCTCTGGCCGTGCGGGCCAGTTTGCTTTCTTCATTCTGAAGGGGCACAATATTCTGTTGCTGTGAATTGTCAATCAATTTGAATCGAAGCAATCGCTTTTCAATTTTCCCATTCGTTGGCGGCTTGCGGCAACCTGCTGCGCATCCAAGCGCTTGAAAACGCTCACGTTCTCCAGATCCTCTAGACAAATCTCACACCGTCGCGACAGCACCTTGTTTTCCCTTCAGCGGCAGAACACAATCGCTGCTAATGACGATCGCTGCCGAGAGGTCGGTCCAGCCGGGTCAGCGCCAACTGAAGGCTGCGCGGGCCGGAGAACACGTCATTGCTCGGAATCCCGTCCTACTCTATGAAACGGTGCGGAAGCTTCTCCTTGCTCTGCCCTGCCTCTGCGCGGTTGTTCGCAGACGCTTGATCGCGCCAACGAGGAACGATCTTGCGAATAGCCTTGTTTGTCGTTGTGGCCAAATACCTAGGTTCAGGCCTCATGACCGGAAGATGACGGTGGCGGCAATGCAGATGGCGCTGCAGACACAGTCGCTGTCATGGCCCTTGTCGCCGATCGGCGTGTCGGCATCCGGCAGGACCGGCAGCAGAGCCTCGGCGCCGCGACAGTCGCTCATCTGGCCCTCTGAAAGCAACAGTTTCAAGGGCTTGCCATCGCACACGGCGTGGAGCTTCGAGTCGGTCCGCCCCGGGTGCGCCCGATGCAGCGCGAAAGATCCCCTTCTTGAGCAGGCTGGCCGCGCGGTGCGGTGCGCCTTCAGGCGGGTCGCGTCGATCATCACCGTCCCCGCCGCCTTGCTCTCGGCGGCCAGCGCCTGGAAGATGCGGTTGAAGACGCCGGCCTCGCTCCAGCGCACGAAGCGGTTACAAAGCGTCTTGTGAGAACCGTGGCGGGCTGGTGCATCGCGTCGCATCAGGCCGGATCGGATGACGGGGAACGATGCCCGAGATCACCCGCTGGCCATCGACCCGCGGCATGCCGCGTACCTTGTTGGGCAGCAGCGACTGGATGCGAGCGAACTGGACCTCGGAAAGCCAGAAATGGCGATCGGACATGGAAACCTCTGCCATGTCTTGGGACCTTCAACCGCAGAACAGCCTGAATGGCAAACCATTTACAGGTCCTGAGCCTAGCCTGAGCGCAAGGTGCAATTGGCGGACGGCCTATAAGCCGGATTCTGTTCGAAGGCGGAGGCCTTCTTAGACGGTCATTCATCTTGGCGCCGCTTCGCAGCGGCGCTCCTGCTGCCAACCCAGGCCGCAGGGGCCAAGCCAACCCTGCGGAGATCTCCGCTCGCGACCTCTATTCGGCATTGCTCCCGGTGGGGCTTGCCATGCGACTTCCGTTGCCGGAACCCCGGTGGGCTCTTACCCCACCGTTTCACCCTTGCCTCCAAGGAGAGGCGGTTTGTTCTCTGTGGCGCTTTCCCTCGAGTTTCCCCGGCCGGGCATTACCCGACACCGCTGACTTGTGGAGTCCGGACTTTCCTCACGGGCGTAAACCCGCGCGACCATCCGGCCGTCCGCACATTTGAAATGCTTAGCGGACCGGACCAAGTTGTCAAGTGAATGTCTTGGCTCAGTACAGTCGTTTTAAAGACTGTTGCGAAATGTGCCTTTCCGCCATTGGCATGTTGCACTGAAGGGTTGCAAGCACCTGTCATGGTGTTCGATTGAGGGAGAGGACGATGGGTTTCTTCATGACGGTGGTGGATGAGTGCGTGGACCGGGACAGCACCTTGCGAAAGGTCGGTGCCCTGATCGACTGGCAGCGCTTGGCAGCGGTTCCCGTCCCGGTGCGCTCGCGTCTGGAACGCGTTGGCTGCGATGTCGGCCTGACGACCCGGGTTCTCCTCCTCGGCCAGTGGCACTCGCTGTCGGACCAGGAGATCGAGCGGGCACTGACGGTGCGTCTCGACTTCATGCTGTCCGTCGGCCGATCGGTGTCCCGACTGCACGGCACGGCGGAGACCCAGTCGGGGATCATGTTCCGGACTTCCCGGGGGGGGGCCACTGTCCCGGCACCGCCGCCAGTTCAATCGGCTGCGAAATGCAGAGAAAAACGCCCGCTTTCGCAACAGTCTTTTCGAAACCTCCGATCTCAACTCAAGGGCTTTGTCTTATATGCGTCTGAGCCCGGCCGGCTTGAAGCTTTGTTCGACATGGTTCGTATCCACCCGTACGCACGGATTTTCCCGAGGACTTGTACACTGGCGCGAAGAAGTCGTCTGTCGGGCAAAGAAGCCTCTTGCGCAAAAAATCGAAGGGGACATTTCTCGCGCGTCAATGGACCCGCGCACTCCTCGATTCACGTCTGGCTTTGTTTGACCGCTTCTCTCCTTGCAGGAAAGCGCCATGCCAGATCTTGGACAGCCGCCATGTCACGTGCATTCAAGGGGCCTGCTTCCCAAGGGAAAAACCTTAGCCGAAAGGCCTTCAGGACTTCGTCGACGCGCTCCGGGAATGCCACTCCGTCAGGAGGTGAATACCCGAATATCTTCGCAGCCAGCAAAAACCTCTCGCCATCGATATCCGACATACTGCGCGTCTCTGGCCACACCGAAAGTCCCAATAGAGCCAGACGCCGCCAGTCAAGCCTCGGGCCAGGGTCACGCTTTCGGGCTATCGCGATGTCCGAATGGCCGATCACTCCCTCCGGCCGTATCCCCCATCTTTTCATGATCGGCGGCAACAGGGATTCCAAAGCCGCTATCTGCGCGGCTGCGTAGGGAACCGACCCACTGTTTGCGATCTCAATTCCGACCGACCGCGAATTAACATCGCCCGAGCCGCCCCAAGCCCCTTCTCCGGCATGCCAAGCCCGCTTGCTCTCGCTGACCAATTGCAGAATCCGCCCGGATTCCTCGATCAAGTAATGTGCCGAAACCTCATGCTCTGCACTGCAAAGACGCACGAAAGCGTCGGCTGCGGTCTCCATCCCGGTATAGTGGAGAACCACGAGATCCGGGGTCAAGCCGTTGCGGCGACTGCCAAAGTTTGGAGAGGGACAATGGTGAACGGGAGGGTATTCCCCGCTCACTTGATCAGTCTTCTATAGATGTCCGGTGTCCATCCGCATGCAAATCCATCGCCGTCTGGATCAATGCGCAAGCGGTCCTGCTTTGGCCCGCCAGCGCGCAGAAACTCCCGCTGAGCCGCGTCATCGTCAACAAACTCTGCACACCGGTCTTCGAATCCAATCTTGGCGAAAATGAAGCGGCGGTAGACCTTCGTTCCAATCTCGTGTGTACTTTGAATTGCATATCGGGCCAAATTCGGGCTGGCTGCAGCGGATTGAAGTTCGACCGGCTCGAAAACCAAGCGGCTATTCCGGTACGTCTGCTGGCGTTCTGCATCTGACTCGATTGTTTCTCGACTTGACACAACGGCGAAGTCCTGCTCGTCGGAAATCAAGCTGGCTTCATCCGCTTCAGAGGTCGGAGCGCCATCCTCGATTCCTGCCACCAAAGGCTCCGAAACGTCCCGCTCATCCGTTTCCGATATCGGATTCGGCATGGGCACATCCGTAACCGTGCCAAGATTGGATTCGCCCTCCTTTTCAAAGGGCTGGATATCGTTTTCAGATACAGCTGCAATCACTGCGGCATTGGCCAACTCTGCAATCTGCGCGTCCGAACCGTCATCTGCTGCATCGTGCTCGACCGCGTCGGCGAGTTCATTTCCTGTCTCGCCAAGGTCTGGCTCGACTATCCCGAGGTCCTGCTGGCAACCTGCAACCGCTATAACTAGCATTGCCCCGACGACAAAATTAGCCCGTATCATTATCGCGCCTGGAATGGTCTGCACCTTTACCGTTTATATCGGGCATTCCGCGCAGATTCAAGGAGACCCTGGAAAATGAACGCGCGAAAGCGTTGTATCATGCTCGCTTGGCCGTCCCGGATTTCCACCATTTGCAGGGCTTGCGATCAAATCCCAAGGCCTTTTCCAGAGCATGTGCGCAATTTAGCAAGTCACCCTCTTCCCAAGGTTGGCCGATCAGCTGCAATCCGAGCGGAAGGCCGGACCCGTCCAAGCCTGCAGGAACCGCAATGCCCGGAAGCCCGGCGAGATTGACCGTCACCGTGAACACATCGTTCAAGTACATCCTGATCGGGTCGTCATCTCCGATTTCCCCAATGCGAAACGCTGAAGACGGCGTTGCGGGCGTCAGGATTACATCCACACCAGCAGAAAAGGCATTCTCGAAATCTCGGCGGATCAACGTTCGAACCCGTTGAGCGCGTCTGTAGTAGGCTTCATAGAATCCTTGAGACAGCACGTACGCACCGATCATCACCCGCCGCTTCACTTCCGAGCCGAACCCCTTCGCCCTCGTGCGCTCGTACATGTCGATGATCCCGTCGCCCTCTTGCAGCCTTGCACGGTAGCCGTATCGAACGCCATCATATCGTGCGAGATTCGAGGACGCCTCGGCCGGAGCGAGCACATAGTATGCCGGAAGCGCGTACTTTGTGTGGGGAAGCGAGATGTCGACGATTTCCGCTCCAGATTCACGAAAAATAGCGGATCCTTCAGACCAGACCGATTCAATTTCCGACGGCATCCCGTCCATTCGATACTCTCGCGGGATCCCTATCTTTTTCCCCCTGACAGTTTTCCCGAGAGCCGCTTCGAAGTCTGGCACCGGCAAGTCCGCTGATGTTGAGTCCTTGAGATCGTGGCCCGCCATTGCCCCGAGCATAATTGCCGCGTCCCTCACGGTTCTGGTCATCGGACCGGCCTGATCGAGCGAAGACGCGAATGCGACTATTCCCCAGCGCGAGCATCGACCGTATGTGGGCTTCATGCCAACGATTCCCGTGAATGCCGCTGGCTGCCGGATTGATCCGCCGGTGTCTGTTCCCGTCGCACCAAGGCAGAGGCCTGCAGCAACAGCTGCCGCCGAGCCTCCGGACGAGCCTCCGGGCGAGCGGCGCTCGCTCGATCCGTTAGAAAGCCAAGGATTTACTGTAGGTCCGTAAACCGAATGCTCTGTCGACGAGCCCATTGCGAACTCGTCCATGTTCAGTTTGCCGAGCATCACCGCGCCCTTGTCCTGCAGGTTCCTGGTGACCGTCGATTCATATTCTGAACGAAACCCCTCCAGAATTTTGGAGGCCGCCTGCGTTGGAGCGTCCTTGGTGCAGAACAGGTCCTTGATCCCTATCGGTATGCCGCACATTGGCGATGAGTCGCCATTCGCCAGCCTCTCGTCAGCGGCCCTTGCCCTATCCATGGCCAAATCCGTCGACTTGTAGCAAAACGTGTTCAACGCTTCGGCTTCGTCAATCTCGCGCAGGCACGCCTCCGTCAGTTCCACAGAGGTTAAACTCCTGTTGCGAAGGTGATCGCGCGCCTCGGAGACCTCCAACTCGGAAAGCTCCATCTGTCACTCCACTACCTTGGGGACGGCAAAGAATCCTTGGTGCGCCTTCGGAGCGTTCGAGAGAATCCTGTCCTGACATCCGCCGGTCTTGACCTTGTCCTCTCGACGTTTCAGCCGCATCGGAGTGACCGACGACATTGGTTCGACTCCCTCGATGTCCACCTCGTTCAGCTGTTCCATGAAGCCGATAATAGCCGACAGCTCTCTTGCTATCCCGTCGAGTTCCTCCTCGTTCACCTTGATCCGAGCCAAACGCGCAACTTTTCGCGCTTCTTCGTTGCCAATCGACATGGCGTGAACTCCCTAGTCTTGATTTCCCGAGCAGGATGCGGCTTCGGCAGCCTCCAGCCGTCTTTGCAGAACCGTTGCCATGTATGCCAAGATGAAGCCATTCAAAATATGCCAGATCATGTGAGTGCCCAGCGGGTTGATTGCGCATAACGGTTCGTCGATCGCTCTGAATGCAATCGATACGCACAGCAACGATCCCCCGACCGCGAGTCCCCGCGACACGTCTGGCAAGCGTCTCCAAAGCATAGCCGAGTAGACCAGTATCAAGAGCGCAATGCTCAGATAGGCCGCATTAGCGCCAAGGGAAGGAATAATCTTGTGAATCGACCAAGTCGCCGCACCAGCGTACGGAAAAAACAGCGCTGTCGCCCCAAGCGCGAAAATTACCGGCATTCCGAGATAATGCCTATTGGCAGCAAAGAGATAGACAAGGACAAAAACGGCAATGAAAAAAACGTCCAGCGTGCCGGACCAAGCGGTCGCAAACGTATGAAACAGGAGCGATCCGATACCTACCAGCGCAAGAATGACCGCCAGAACGCGAATGATTGCATTGCCGCGACCAGCCGCCCGATTCCAGACAATAAATGCCGCGGCAAGAAAGGCGAGGTTGGTGACTGCATTCAGCGGCTCGCCCCAAAACCCTGGCTCCACCCTTTCACAGTAGCCGTCAACGTACCTTGTCCAGTTGTACATCCGCTTCGGTCTCGCCTGCTGTAATTCTGAAGGTTCGGCCAGCCAAGACAACCGCTGACCAAGGGGCAGTTTGCCAATGCGGATTCAATACACCATCAACAAGAGATTTCCAGTTCTCAAACGCCGAATGCGTCGCGCAGCGCGAAATTTCCCGCAGACCATCCGGCAATCTCTCTGCCAAGAGACCCGAATCAGGCAACAAGACTGTTGCGAAATGCGTCCCCGGTCATGGACGTGTTCCACCGGGATGTGCACGAGTGGGTGTTCTGACCTTGAATTGAGGAAGAGCCGGATGGATATCTTAATGGCGGTGGTTGCCGAGCGCATGGAGCGGATTCTGGTGCGTCGCGCGACCGATCACGGCAAGGAGATCAAGTTTTTGCAACGGAATGGTTCCAGATGCGGTCCCGGAGGAAGGGATGGGCGATCAGCGATCAGGACGAAAAGGGGAAGCCTTCGGCGCGAGGTCGCGCTCTGGAGGAGACAGCCACTTCCCGAGCAAAGTCTCCATTTCGCGGAACTCACCCTGATTGGCAAGTTCTAGCAATCTCGGCAGATTGCATGCGTCGATCCCTGGGAAGAGCATCGATCCAGTCGCGGACGGTGCCGGCCCGCCGGTGGCCTGCAGGTCGAGGATGTCGACGGCGACGCTGTCGCCGGACCGCTCGGCACGCCAGAGTTCCGTCGCCCCGAGTTCGGCGTAGCGCACCGCCTTGTCCCGGTCGATCTGCGTCCATTCGATCTCGACGACGAGATCGGGCGGCGTCCCGGCCTCGAACACTAACGCGGCATCGGTGCCGCCAGCCTTCAAGGCCTGGTACCAGCCTTCAGCGGACAGCCCAACATAGAAGCAGGCGTCCGGCTCTATGCCGGTATTTGGCGGATCTTCCGGTCTTTGCTTCCAGCGTGTTCCGCCCAGTGCCTTGACGCGAAGGCCGAGCAGCGCACCGGCACCCTCGGCGACCTTGTCGGCGTTGCGGGCAAAGGTCTCATGGGGCGAACTTGGCGCCATCCACGCGATCAACCCCTGAACCGGATCGACGATCACCCGTCGACCTAGCGCATTCCAGTCAATCCGCGCGGCCATATCGGGAACTGCGTCCGGCGGCACCCTTATCTGCCGGAAGGTCGAGCCGAACGAGCCGATCAGGGCGGTCGATTGGGTGAATGCATCGGTCATGAGCGGTCAGCAGTTCCCCTGTTTAGCTGATCGGTCATGTTATCATGTCCGAGCGGCCGTTTCCATCTAGTTCGATCCTCGATCAGAAAGCCTGAAAGGGTGCCCATGTTGCCAAGCGGACTTTTCGAGGAAAGCTGGCAGGGGAGACTCCCCTCCCATCACCCCCGTCAGGGCAAGGAGGCATTCGCGCATACCTGCAATTCCAAGCTTCGCTGCACTCGCGGAGCACGCAGCTACGATGTCGATCCGACGATCCAAGCGCTTCTCCCGAGGCAGTGCCCCTTTAGGACCGCAAGCTTGAGTGTGCGCGACGGTGCGTCTCGAATTTATGCCGTTTCGCGACAGCCCGGTGGTGGAGTGGATTCTGTCCCGTACCCGCCGCCGGCAGGCATCCCTAGCCACCCATCGGCACCCGCCAGATGCCCAGCCGGCTCCGGAAACCGAAATGCTGAGCGAAATGCCCGCTTTCGCAACGGTCTGGTATCTGCACTGAGTTTTCTCATAGTCTTATCCCTTTCGATGGCTAATCGAAGATTTGCTCGTCAGTATCGTCGCCATCGATAGACGCGGGAATCTCAAGCCCTCGCGTTCGCTTCAACCCGGCAAATTCTCGTAAACGCTTGCCAGAAAAATAACGGCCGCCGCGAAAAGACACCCGCCGCAAAACAAGCGCCTGAAACTCCAACCCCGCACCTCCGGGACGAACCAAACGATATAGGCCAGTACACAAAGCAAAAAAACAAGGGTCAGCGCGGGGCTATACGGGTAGGCCATTCAAAATCTCTTCATCCTCCAAGTTGCGGCTCCGGCCGTCACCGATCGGAGCCTGAAAAATCACGCGTCCCAATCGCGCTTTTCGATGACATACACCGCCGGCTTGCCGGCGAAATCGTGTATCTCGCCCAAGGTCAACTCAGTCCCTCGCATTGCGGCGGGAATGACCAACGGAATTTCGACTCATGAACAGGATTGATTCTTGCTGCTGCCACGCAGGCGGAGTTTGGAGAAGAATTCGGTCAGCAAACGACTCGAAGCAAGTTCTTCTATCCCACCGTAAACCTCTGGAGAATGATGGCACTGAGGATGAATGAACACTTTCGCCCCATGCTCCACTCCACCCGACTTGGGGTCGTTGGCACCAAAATACAGCCGCGCAATCCTGGCCTGCGAAATTGCAGAGGCGCACATGGGACAAGGCTCGAGCGTCACGAACAAGTTGTATCCGGCAAGGCGCTCCGAACCGATCGCTTGGCAGGCTTCGCGCAACGCAAGAACTTCGGCATGAGCAGTCGGATCCCGCAATTCCCGAACTCTGTTGCCAGTCACCGAAATCAGCTTGCCGTCAGGCGACGACACTGCAGCTCCCACTGGAGTCTCGCCACGCCTCCCCGCCTCCCGGGCAGCAGCAAGCGCATCCTGCATGTAACCTCTAAAAAATTCGTTTTGCACATTCTCCGCCTAAACTTTGCCCATCCCCCGAAGCCCGCTCAATATCCGGCACTGGAATTCAGACTGCACCTGACAGAGGCTTGGGGTCAAGGGGATTTGCAGATTTACACGCGCACGAGACAGCACTGTCGAGGAGTGCCACCAGCTGATCCTAGCGCTCGATAAACAGGGTGGCGAACCTCATGGCCGACCTGTATTTTGTTGAGCATGACAGCATGCCCCGAAAAAGGTCAACGAATCGCCAAAGCACTGTCTCGAGCTGGTGTCGCGTCCCGCCGTGAGGCGGAGAGAATGATCGCCGACGGACGCATATCGGTCAATGGCCAAACAGTCACGTCGCCAGCGCTGAACGTGCATGGTCGCGACAGGATTCTCGTCGATGAAATGCCGCTTCCGAAGGCGGGTCCTCGCAGGCTTTGGCGATATCACAAGCCTGCCGGAGTAGTGACGACGATGCGGGACGAGAGAGGCCGGGAGACGGTATTCGACAAGCTTCCCGCCAACATGCCGCGAGTCATGCCAGTTGGACGTCTGGACATGAGTTCCGAAGGATTGCTGTTGCTTACAAACGCAGGCGATCTGAAGCGATGGCTGGAACATCCGTCGACGGGTTGGCTGCGTCGATATCGAGTTCGAGTGCTTGGCAGGCCCGAAGAACGCACGTTAAACAGATTGAGGCGCGGGGTCACCATCGGAACAGAACAGTTGGGCCGAATGGAAGTCACGCTTGACCGGCAGCTTGGCGCGAATGCCTGGCTGACAGTCGGTCTGCGCCAAGGCAGGTATCGCGAAGTCAGGCGAGCAATGGAATCGGTCGGGTTGAAGGTGAACAGGTTGATTCGCTTATCCTTCGGTCCATTTGCACTGGGCAGTCTCAGACTTGGAGAGGTTGAAGAGATCCAACGAAGGGTTTTGCGAGATCAGATCGGCAACCTTGAAAACCTGAGCGTCACCGGAGCAACTTCAGGGCGTCCAGAGCGAGCAGCCCTGTCGATTCCACCGGACTCGACGCAAAGGCGGAAAATTAAAACTGGACGGACAAATGGCAGACCTACTGACGCTTGAAAATTTGGTCAACCTACTGATGCTGTGCTTCTTGCAGGCAGTGCTGGGGTTCGACAACCTGCTCTACATCTCAATTGAATCGCAGCGCGCACCGGCAAAGCTGCAACGCTCTGTTCGCCGTAACGGGATCTTGCTTGCCGTCGCGTTGCGCATTGTGCTTCTCTTTATCATGATCGAGCTGATTGACAGCCTGAAGAACCCGTTCTTCATCCTCCACTTTCCGGGAATTATCGAGGGCGGCGTGAACTTCTCAACAGTCGTGTTTCTCTTCGGGGGCATTTTCATAATCTTCACCGCCGTAAAGGAGATCTCGCACATGCTTCTCCTTGATCAGCACGATTCCAAACACGAGAGTCGGAAGTCGAAATCGGCTCTTCAGGTTGTCATGTTCATTGTCACAATGAACCTGATCTTTAGTTTCGACTCCATCCTTTCGGCACTGGCCGTCACGAACGTGTTCTGGGTACTAGCTGCGGCCATTGTATTTTCAGGCGTTGCGATGCTCGCGCTGGCGGATGGAGTCACTGAGTTTCTCAAGAAGAACCGTGCCTACGAGGTGCTTGGGCTCTTTATCCTTCTCATCGTCGGGGTGGTATTGCTCGGCGAGGCAGGTCCTGCAGCAGCACATGCAATGCACGACGAGTCGCTGCAGATCAGAATCTTCGGTCACGAGTTGCTGCCGATGTCCAAAACCACTTTCTATTTTTCCACCATAGTTTTATTTGTTGTCGAGATTCTTCAATCGGCGTACCAGCGGCAGTTTGCGAGGGCCAAAGGGTGAGAATTGGGCTCATTCGCAGCGCGATAACGGCACGACCCGCGCGATTGCCAAAGCTGGCTGCAATCGCTTTTTTCGGCATTCTCTGCAGTTGTTCGCCCGAAAGCAATACATGGCCTGTCGGCAGTTCAAGGTCCGTGGAATTCACGAGCAAGCAGGTTGAGCGATACTATGCGGACTATCAATCCAGACTGCTCGCCAAGGGATTTCTGCGAACAGACGGAGGCACGCCCGATGAGGCGGTGAGCGCTGAGAGCCTCACGCGAAACTTCGAGAATATCGCGATGTACAACGAGTTCGTCCGGAGCCGTGGAAGCTTCCGCCCCGGTCGGCGTGCCTCCACTCTGCGACGCTGGACGAAGCCAGTCCGAATTCTCGTCACCTTCGGCGACTCCGTATCCGAGAAGCGGAGGATTCAGGATCTCGAGTCCATTGAAGCTTACGTGAACAGGCTCCAAAGACTGACCGGGCACAGCATCGCGCTTTCCGAACGCGATCCCAATTTTCATGTGATCATCATGAATTCCGAGGAAATGCGCACTTTCGCGCCAGCGCTGCGCGTTTTGGCGCCAACCATTCCCCCAGGCATATCCCGCGACCTGCTCAACAGCTCTCTGCAGACATTCTGCCTAGCGTATTCGGACTATCGGATCCCCCAATCCAACTACGAGTCCGCTCTCGTCCTGATCAAGTCCGAACATCCGAACCTGACTCGCTTGTCCTGCATTCACGAGGAAATGGCGCAAGCCCTTGGGCTTACCAACGACTATTCCGGCGCCAGGCCCTCGATCTTCAACGATGACGAGGAGTTTGCGCTGTTGACAAGGCACGACGAGATGCTACTGAAAATCCTGTATGACCCACGCTTGCCGACTGGCGCGTCGAAGGCCGCCGCTCGCCCGATAATCAGGGAAATCGCCCATGAACTGGTATCCGGGTCTTTCTGACAGCCCTGTGTGCTCCCCGGCAGCACATCCGTTGACGGCCAGACTTGGTTCGGATCGAAACGTTGCGACTGGCGGGTTCAAGAGCCAGTGATCGTTTGCTGCGGAGAAGCGCTTATCGACATGCTTCCGGTAACCTCGGAAGGCGGATTGTCGAGTTTTGCCCCGCATGCGGGGGGAGCAGTGTTAAACACCGCAGTTGCGCTCGGAAGACTAGGCATTGAAACGGGCTTCGCATCCGGCCTTTCCTCAGACTTTTTCGGAGAAATTCTGCAGAAGACACTGCGCGAGAGTGGAGTCTCAGCCGGGCACTCGGCAATCCTGGACCGACCAACCACCTTGGCGTTTGTCCAGATCGAAAACGGAGAGGCAAGCTATACCTTTCTTGATGAAAATTCGGCGGGACGGACCGTCTCGATAGATTCGTTCGAAGTTTTCCCCGCGTCGGTCACGTCGCTCTTCTTCGGGGGCATCAGCCTCGCTAGCGAACCTTGCGGTTCCACTTACGAGCAGCTGCTGATGCGTGAGGGTGCCAACCGGACGGTCATGCTCGATCCTAACGTTCGGGCGAATTTCGTGCAGGACGAGGGTTTGTACCGAGCGCGCATCGACCGCATGATCGGTCTTTCGGACATCGTGAAGTTCTCGGATCAGGACTTGGAATGGCTTTACGGCACCAAGTCGCCGGAGGAAGACATTGCGCATCGAATTATCGAGGAGCATGGCACTAGTCTGGTCATCATGACGAAGGGGGAAGTCGGCGCCATCGGCTATACCGCGGAACATATCATTTCGGTGCCAGCCGTGACGACGCCCGTCGTTGACACCGTCGGGGCTGGTGACACATTCAATGCCGGCGTGATTGCCGAGTTCTCCTGCCGCCAGATCTTGAGCAAATCCGAGATTGCAAGCCTGAGTTCTGACGATCTACGCGCAGCTCTGGAGTTTGGTGCGAGAGTCGCCGCCGTGACCGCGTCCCGTTCTGGGGCAGATGCCCCTTGGAGGAGGGAGCTTGCGTAGGCAGAGCATAAGAAGCCGGTACCACAAGGTCGCGGACTTGCGTTCTAGCTCGAAGCTCGGGAACAGCGGGTAGCGCTCGCAAACCCTTAAGCCCATTGCAGCAATTGAAAGGGGACGCAACAGTCGACTGAAGGGTTGACGCAGATATGGTGGATGGTGTTGAGCCGACGTCGAACGCCATCTCCGCGAGCTTGGCCTTGAAACCCACGCTCCGACGCTGACCGGATTGGGTGAACGCAGACATCTGGCTCATCTGGACATCGATGCAAATTTGCATGTGCAGGATGTAGTGAACGTAATCCGTTGGCGGGAATTGAAGGATGTCATCCTCGTGGGCCATTCCTACGGAGGAATGATCATCACGGGCATTGCCGGACAGACAACAAGAGCGGTCAAAGTCCTTGTCTACCTTGACGCCTTTGTTCCAGAACATGACGGTGTTTTGCTCTTCGCGAGAGCCAACCCAAAGCGAATGGCGCGTTTCAACGTGCAGATTGCAGATGGCCGCTTTGCAGTGGACCCCGACCATTTTGAGTCTTGGACGGATGATCCGGACAAGCAAGCTTGGCTTCGCGCAATGTGCACGCCCCACCCCATCGGGTGTTTCAGGCATGGCGTAACGCTGACGGGGCGGGAGAAGGAGATTTCGCACCGGCTCTGCATCGTTGCCGAACGCAACAAGCCTTCTGAGTTTTGGGCAGAGTACGAGTGCGTAAGAGTCATAGACGGTTGGCAATCTGAACGGATCGACACGAAACACGACGCCATGGTGGAAGACGCATCAAGGCTGGCCACCCTTTTGCACAAATATTCCAGGAGCATCGCAAGCGACTGATCGAGACCGGCATTACGAAACATGAGCCACGCTCGTCCGTGTCAGGCTTCGTGTCAAGCCGATGGTGTTCAGTTAATCCGGCATTGGTCGCAAACTACAACTAAAAGATGTGAAAGTTGCGACGCCATACCTGTTTGCACAAGCCTGACGAGGGGTCCGAACCGGAATGCGCACGGAATACAGGATGGGCCAAAGCGAAACTTCGGCGACAGTTTGTCCCGGGAGTCTACGGCGAAAGCAACTCCGCCAACTGCTCCTCCATGTCTCGGAAACGGGTGCGTTCGGCAAGATCCAGCAGCCTCCCTAGACTCTGTGCATCAAGTCCCGGAAAAAGGAGCGATCCCCCCTTTGCAGTGTCGGGTCCGCCTTCAGCCTGCAAATCCAGGATTTCAACGGCGACGCCCTCGCCCTGCCGCTCGACACGCCACATCTCCCGGGTGCCCAACTCGGCATATCGCCGCGACTTGTCCCTGTCGATCTGCGTCCATTCGATTTCGACGACTAGATCGGGTGGGGTCCGGGTCTCGAAATCCCTCGCAGCAGCGCGGCCGCGCTCACGTGCCTCTCGCCAGCCTTCTGCCGTCGTTCCGACGTAAAAACAGGCATCAGGTTCCATCCCGGTATTGCCGGGATCACCGGGGCGCTGTTTCCAACGTGTGCTGCGCAGCGCCTTTATGCGAAGTTCCGTCAGCTCGCCGGCGCGTTCGGCTACCTTGTCAGCGGCTGCAGCACAACTTTCGTGCGCTGCGCTCGGCGTCATCCAGGCGATCATCCCCTGCAAGGGATCGATTATCACCCGTCGGCCGAACAGGTTCCAGTCGATCTTTTCGGCCATCTCGGGAACTACGTCCGGCGGCACCCGAATTTGCCGAAAAATCGAGCCGAACGAGCCTGTGATGGGAGCAGACGGGTCAATTGCGTCGGTCATGAGCAGTATAAACGGTTCACCAGTTCGCACACGCTATCACATCGGGGTCGACGTTTCTACTTTTCATGGACATCTAATCGTGCGCTCTCAGCTTGCTGTTCGAGCAGTTGCGCGACGAGCCGCTTCATTCTGTCCACGAACGGCTCGCCATCGCCCTCACGGGGCGCCGCTTCCGCGTGGAGGCCTGCCCTGAGCGCATGCCGTGCCGGCGGGTCTCCTCCAGCGGTGCCGACTTGTAGAAGCCCGGAATGTTCACATGTCCGTCGACACCCTGCCCCGACTGGGCTCTTCAGGATTATCGCCTCGCCCGACCGGGGCGACGGCATCGACGACCCGAACCGATATCGGGCTGCCGGGTTCGCGTCTGCAGATGGCCCCAGCGCGCTTCTGGAGAACCCTTGAACCAAAAGATGTCCTCGGCCAGTGCTCTGGTGGTCCACCGGCATCTCGCCACTTTTGTCTTGCAAGCCCTTGAAGGGGGCAGCGAAATGGCTCCCGGGGCATCAAGCGCTTCGGCTTGGGCCGCGCATTGCCTTGCTGTTCCAGTTGCGACAGGCGGTCGGCGCATTGAGGTCGGAGAAACTGAACTGCATGGCCGCCCTCGCGAGAAAAAAAGCTGTCCTGCGATGCCGCGGGCTGGGTTAATAGAGGTTCCCATTATATTGTCATGATCATGAAATACGAAATGAGCCAAAGGAAATCTTGATATTGCAGTGTTGATGCACAGCCAATCTTGCTCAGTTGTTTAAATTGGCGTCACGACTTGGGCATCAACGGCACGGCAGTCTGGAGCAGATGCGGCGAACTGGTAAATTTGATTGGTTCTAACTGCGGATTTTATGCCTGCGCGACCATTATCGATACGGGGTCCAAGGCGTGAGTGGCGTCCCTGTTAACTCCTGACTGGCTGGTTTTGCATTGTCCATGCGGTGAATAAGGCATATTATGACCGCAAATTATGCAGTGAATAGAATGTGGATTCACGAACACAAGTGCTGGCCCCAACTCGCCTTCGATGCGGGAAGGCTGTCCTTCAAGCTTGCTGACATTCGGCATCGACAAGGACGCCTACTAGGTAGAATGGACGAATTGGGCTTTAAGTTCAAGCAGGAAGCCACCCTCAGCACGCTTACCAATGACGTGGTCAAATCCTCGGCCATCGAGGGAGAATACCTCAATCCAAAGGAAGTGCGCTCGTCCGTCGCCCGGCGCTTAGGCGTTGAATTCTCCGGTCTTGTACCCACCAGCCGCGATGTTGACGGCATTGTTGAAATGATGTTGGATGCAACGCAGCAGTTCGCCGGAACTCTCACCCAAGGACGCCTGTTTGGCTGGCATGCCGCACTGTTTCCGACGGGGCACAGCGGCTTGCGGCGCATTGCAGTTGGAAAATGGCGCTCTGGCAGTTCTGATCCGATGCGGGTTGTCTCTGGGCCCTTCGGCCATGAGAAAGTCCATTTGGAGGCGCCAAGCGCGGACCGGCTTGAAAGAGAAATGTCGAAATTTCTTGAATGGTTTGAGCTTTCGGACTGCACTGACCCCGTTCTAAGGTCCGGGATCGCGCATTTGTGGTTTGTCACGATTCACCCGTTCGAGGACGGCAACGGGCGTATCGCAAGAGCGATTTCCGACATGGCTTTAGCTCGATCCGATGGCATTTCCGATCGCTTTTATAGTCTTTCCACGCAACTGGAATCCGAGCGACGAGAATATTATGCCCAGCTTGAGAGGCAACAACGCGGAACGCCGGAGATTACCGGTTGGCTAGATTGGTTCCTGGACTGCATCGGACGCGCCTTGTCCAGTGCCGAGAACGCACTCGAGAGCATCCTATTCAAGGCAAGGCTTTGGAGCAAGATTAACCGGCAGCCAATCAACGATCGGCAACGCCTGATCATCAATCGCATGCTCGAGGAAGGTTTCGAAGGTCATATGAACACCTCGAAATACGCCAAGTTGGCGAAGTGCTCTACGGATTCAGCGTTGCGGGACATTCAGTTCCTGACAGTCAGAGGGATTTTCGTAAAGAACCCGGGTGGCGGCCGCAGTACAAGCTACCGCCTGCCCGACAAGGTTTCATGAGACCTTTTTCAACGAAGTCTAAAAAGTGCCGTGAATTCGCCGCCACTGGCGCGCCCGTGAAAGTCTTCGCCTACGGAATGGAAATGTCAGAGCATTCGGGCACGGGTGGTCAGCTGTCTAACCAGCGTGCAATAAAAACCAGGCATCCTTGCGTGGCTTCCGCGTGTTGCAGCCCAAGACCGCAGTCCGATTGCTGGCAGGCTAACATCGACGTGAAGGATGCAAGTGCTATTCACTGGAAACGCAGAACCTTCCCACGTTAAAGTCGCTTTGCTAAATGCGCTTTCGCTTTCAGCGGCTTCGATCTTCCACTGGCCTTTCCCTCCAGAATGCGGCATCCGTGGCGTTAGGGAAAACGAATCGGGCATTTTCCTGACTGGGCACCTCCCAGTTCCGGTCTCGACGTTTCGGTTCGCCTTGTCGAGCCGCACGAGCGACGGCGCATCCGCACCCGGCACCGTTCCCGATGCAATGAACTGTCCCCGCACCTCACGCAGGTGTTCCGCATTGAGAGGCGTCGCGTCAACACGGCGTCGAGAGCGTGGAACTAACCTGGAACCGGAGGCACTGGACCGTAGTGAACAGGAACTACAGGCAAGGGATGCGACCTTCGCCGAGACCGCCCGCCATTTTCGCTGCACGCGAAGGCGTCTTCGGGACTGTGCTGTCTCCAGGCAGGTCGCCCGCCTCCGGCAGGATTCAACGCCCGACAGCCCTTGGGCACCGGTGCAGTGTGCCGCGATGCGGACACTGACTTCCTCTTCCGATGTCAAAAATCATGATAAGACCGTTACGAAAGCGGGGATTGTGCTCTGCATTGCGACTTCTGGAGCCGATTTCGCGCCTAGCGGTTGCCGATCGGTGATGTGTGGCCTTCCGGCAGCGGTCTCGACGCCCGAAGGCGCAGTTTCAGACCCCAAGCGCCGGGACAGCGGACGTCTCCAGGCCGCCCTAAACATGATCCCCGACTGAATCCCCGCCGCGGTCAGGCAAGCGCGGCCGGCCGCGCTTGACAGCCCCTTGTCCGCCAGAACCCGCTAGGTCGTGCGGGCGAGGCAGCACTCAAGAACCGAACGGCCGACGGACAGCATGAAGTCGAGGCGCACCTCCAGCGCACAGTCGGGACCCGCGCGCTCGGCCACCACCGTCATGAAGAAATCCATCGACTTCTCCCTCAATCGAACACCATAACAACAACTTGCACATCTTTTAGCTCGACATGTCAATGGCCGGAGATACGCATTTCGCAACAGTCTTGTGATAGCTGTTTCAAGTGCTTGGAGACACAAATGCCCTATTGAAAACTCGACCGGGAGAGACTCAGAGAAATGCGCGGAGAGAGCCGAAGACGGAACGTCGCACCTAGTCTGAACAAGCAGCCAGAGAGAAGAACGCGACGCCGGCAAACGATTTCAAGCCGTTCATGGAGCGCTTTTTCCAAGCTAGGCACCGGTTGAAATCCTACCAGGAACCTCCGATTTTGAAAGAAACACCCACAGAGTATCCCAACTCCCGTTCACGGATTGTCGGAGCGGATGACAATTGCGACGCTGCATGCTAGGCTTGTCGCAGGTCATGGACGGCCGCAAAGGAGGCGACCATGAATGCCAAAGAGGCCAGCCCCGACATCGAGGGTCTCGAGGAGTTTGTGGAACGCCCGGACCGAGAGGAACCTGAGTTCTTCGCCGGCCGCGTGCGCGAGATCGCCAACATCGAAAGCGCCTGTAGATACGTGCTCAGGAGGTCCCGGGCCGGGCGCCTTCCTTCCGGGGCGACCCGCATCGTGCAGGGTGCTCCCGGGGCCGGCAAGACGTCGCTACTCCACCACCTGGCCCGGAAGTGGGCTGCGGACAAGAAGGTCTCTGACACCGTACTGGTTGACCTGACCGACTTTCATTCTGCGCACCAACTCGCGGAAATTGTCATCCAAGCACAGAATCCCAAGAGGCTGCTGGAATTCCGCCGGACCGTAACTTGGAGCGGGAGTATCGAGGCAAAGCCTCTCGGCATCGGTGGCGGGAGTGCCGGGCAGATGGCCACGGCCCCGCCATGTCCCTCGCTACGCGTCGTCGCCGAAATGTTCCCCCCCAAAAAGTGGAAGCGCCCGCTTCTCCTCATGATTGACGAGGCGCAGAATCTCGCCAAGCCCCAGGTCGACGCCTTGCAACCGCTCCACTTGGGCACACACGGGCTTCCCGTGGCGCTAGCACTCGCTGGCCTCGCCAACACCCGCGAGATTCTCGGCAAGCACGGCATGAGCCACATTGCCGACGACGGCACCCACACGCTCGGTGCCCTAACGTTCGAAGAGGCTGCCGAAGCCGTGAAGATGTTTCTGGACAGGTTCGCCATCGACCGTACCGGCATCGATATCGACTGGCCGTCCGATCTCGCGGCGGCCGCCGACGGCTGGCCCAGGCATCTGCACAACGCGCTGCAGGCCCTCGCGGCCGGGCTTCTGGCTGCAGATGGACAGCTCGCGGACGTGGACGCAGACGCAGTGCGTCAGGGCGTCCGCGAGCGCCGGATGCGCTCTTACTGGGACCGGATCGAGAACAGCGAACTGGCCGGGCCGAAGATTCTACTGGCGGAGTTGATGCAGTGGCTTCCTGAGGAGGGCCACGAGCGCCACAAGATCGTTGACGCAATGGAAGCGATTGCCGACCCGTCCGGTCCGTCCGGAAAACGCCTGCCGGAAGGCTTAACCGCCTCGCGGTTCCTTGATCGCCTGATTGCCAAAGGCGCGCTGCAGTCGAACGGGCGCGGCAAGCTAGTCTGCCCGATCCCGAGTTTTCAAGACTTCATGGCGCGCGGCTTTGAGATGGCTCCCAGTTCAGACCTCGAGCCGAAGCACGGTCGGAGCGCGCGCGGCAAGCACGTTCCGGCCTTGATCCGGGGAGAATAAATGACAGTTGCGAAGTTCCCTGCCAAGCGCGCCATCGACCAGAACCCCGTGATCGCGAAAATCGAAGACTCATGTGCCTGCATTCTCGATTTGGCGTCAATGAGGGAGACAGGCCAAACAAAGGTGTCGCGCGTGACCTAGGCAGAGCACCGGCAAGACGGCGTTGCTGCGGCATCTGCGCGACCGCTGGGCCGATGCTGTCTCGGTGCCGATCGCCATCGAGGTTCGTCCGCGAGACCTTGCGTCCGAGTGCGCCTTGGCTCTGGTGACCGCCAGAGCACTGAGCAGCATACTCGAAGATACCATAAGCAAGCCGTTTTGGGTTTTCGAGAAGACGTTTCCAAGCGACAAGTGGAAGCGGTCGCTCTTCCTCCCTGCTCGACGACCATGATCTTTCCACGCTAAAGTCGCTTGACAGAATGCGCTTTCGCTTTCAGCGGCTTCGATCTTTTGCTGGCCTTTCCCTTCGCAACGCGGCATCCATAGCGTCATATAAAACTTGTCGGGCATTTTCCTGGCCCTTCGGGTTCCGACTTGCTGACACTTCGGTTCGACTGGTGCGGCATGTGTTGCGTGTTCAAGTGGGGCATTGGGTCGGCTGGCCGAGCGCACTTCAACTCTCCCGGTTTTACTTGATCGAGAACAGCGCTCGTTGCCCGGTTCTCTGCTCGCCGGGCTAAAACCGGTCGGAAAGCCGAAATTCGGGACAAATTCCAGTTCGCGTCAGACCCGGCGAGTTCAAGCATGGGAAAGCCCTGACCGGAGAAGCGGCAAGTTCAATGAGTGCTGCTCGGCGCAGGCGATTGCTTCGCTGTAGCCTGCATCTGCATGCCGCATCACGCCAGAGGCGGGATCATTCCACAAAACTCTCTCCAAACGATGTTCCGCATCAGCCGTTCCGTCAGCAACGACGACCATGCCGGCATGCTGGGAAAACCCGATGCCCACTCCTCCGCCGTGATGAATCGATACCCACGTGGCTCCCGACGCGGTGTTCAGCAACGCGTTCAGGAGAGGCCAGTCAGAAACGGCGTCGGAGCCATCGCGCATGGCTTCGGTCTCGCGGTTCGGAGACGCAACGGAGCCCGAGTCCAAATGGTCGCGCCCGATCACGATCGGTGCTGAAACCTCGCCAGTTCGAACAAGCTCGTTGAACGCCAGACCGAGTCGATGGCGATCCCCAAGCCCCACCCAGCATATCCGTGCGGGAAGGCCTTGGAAACGGATTCTCTTCCTTGCCATGTTCAGCCAGTTGCAGAGATGGACATTGTCCGAAAGAAGTTTTTTCACCGCTTGGTCGGTCCGATAGATGTCTTCGGGATCTCCCGACAACGCAACCCATCGAAAGGGGCCGATGCCTCGGCAGAACAATGGACGAATGTATGCTGGGACAAATCCGGGAAAGGCGAACGCGTCTTCCAGCCCCTCCTCCAGCGCGACTTGCCTAATATTGTTCCCGTAGTCCAGCGTCGGAACGCCGGCATTCCAGAAATCCACCATTGCCGCCACATGCTTTCGAATCGACGTGCGTGCAGCTGCTTCCACCTTCTTCGGGTCGCTCGCCCTAAGCGTACACCACTTGCCCAGCGTCCAACCCTGCGGGAGGTAGCCATTGACAGTGTCATGCGCCGACGTCTGGTCGGTCACGATGTCTGGCCTGATGCCCGCTCGGAAAAGTTTGGGGAAGATGTCCGCCGCGTTGCCGAGCAACCCTACCGACTTGGCCTCATCGGACATGGTCCATTTCTGGATCATCTCGACCGCTGCATCGAGCGAATCCGTCCACTCGTCGAGGTAGCCGGTTCGCTGACGAAACTCGATGCTGTCCGGATTGCATTCGACCGCCAGACAGCACGCCCCGGCCATAACGGCCGCCAGTGGCTGCGCTCCGCCCATCCCGCCCAGGCCGGCAGTCAGAATCCACCGGCCGCGCAGGTCTCCGTTGTAGTGCCTGCGAGCCGCCTCGACGAAGGTCTCGTAGGTGCCTTGAACAATTCCCTGCGTTCCAATGTAAATCCATGAGCCTGCCGTCATCTGGCCGTACATCATCAGCCCTTTGCGATCGAGTTGATGGAACTTGTCCCAAGTCGCCCAGCGGGGAACAATGTTGGAATTGGCAATCAGCACCCGTGGTGCGTAGGCATGTGTTCGAAACACGCCTGCCGGGCGCCCGGACTGGACCAGCAAGGTCTCATCATCCTGCAATTTCCTCAGCGAACTCAGAATCCGGTCAAAATCGTTCCAAGTTCTCGCCGCCTTTCCAATCCCTCCGTACACGACCAGTTCCTCGGGATTCTCCGCAACATTCGAATCCAAGTTGTTCTGAATCATGCGGAAAGCGGCCTCCACCGGCCAGCTGCCGCAATTCAGCTTGTTCCCGGTCGGGGATTTGATGTCGCGAATGTTGCGTCTTTCGTCGGCCACGACTACTTCTCCAGTAATGGTGGATTCTCTGGCATCAAAGCCCCGCTTTTGACCAAGTCGGCAACCATTTCCATATCCAAGGCCAGATGCCTGTCCCGTAGCAATGGCTTCGACTTTTGCCGCACTTTTGAGACATGTTCCATGAGAGCAGGGCTGGTGCACAGCGGAGCCCGGAATTCGATTCCTTGCACCGCGCATAGAGCTTCAATACCCACAAGATTTGACAGATTGCCATTCATCTCCGTAAGTCGGCGGGCAGCATGGCAAGACATGGAGACATGATCCTCCTGGTTTGCCGATGTAGGCGTGCTGTCCACAACCCTGGGATTTGCGAGTGCCTTGTTTTCGGCGAAAAGAGCTGCGGACGTGATTTCGGCGGCCATGAAGCCGCTGTTAAGTCCCGCTTCGTGGGCAAGGAATCCGGGAAGTCCGAATGAGAGGGCAGGGTCCACGAGCAGCGCGATGCGCCGCTGCGCTATCGCGCCAACCTCTGCAATAGCCATTGCGATCTGGTCCGCAGAAAAACCAACCGGCTCTCCATGAAAATTTCCCCCGGAAACGAGCGAGCCGTCCTGCAACACCAAAGGATTGTCCGTAACCGCGGCTGCCTCAACACGCAAGACCTCTCCCGCTTGGCGCAAAACTGTCAGTACCGCCCCGAGCACCTGCGGCTGGCACCTGAGGCAATAGGGATCCTGCACCCGTTCGTCGCCAGAGCGGTGGCTTTCCCTGATTTCAGACCCGTCGAGAAGCTCGCGGAGAGCGGTGGCCACATCAATCTGACCCTTGTGGCCGCGAAGTGCATGAATCTCCGGATGAAACGGGACTGATGAGCCCATCGCCGCATCCGTAGAGAGTGCTCCGGTCACAATTGAGGTGACCGCGTTTCTCCAAGCATCGAAAAGGCCGGACAAGGCGAGCGCGGTTGAAACTTGCGTTCCGTTTATCAACGCCAAGCCTTCTTTTGCAGCAAGGGTTACAGGTTTGAGTCCGGCCTTCCTAAGTGCATCGCTCCCTTGCACCAGCTTGCCTTGATGCCACGCGGGGTTTTCTCCGATCATGGTTGCAGCGAGATGTGCAAGCGGCGCGAGATCCCCCGAAGCACCAACCGAACCCTGACAGGGAATCACGGGAACAATGTCGCTGCAAAGCATGCCGGAAAGCAGCTCGATGACATCCCAACGTACGCCCGATGCGCCGCGAGCGAGCGAAATCATCTTGAGTGCCATCACAAGGCGAACCGTGTCCCTGTCCAGCGGGTCACCAACGCCAGCGCAATGGCTCAAGATCAGGTTCCTCTGCAGCCTGTCGGTATCCGCAGCCGGAATTCGAACGTTTGCGAGTTTGCCGAATCCGGTATTCACCCCGTACACGGCTTCGTTTCCCTTGGCAGTTGCGGCAATGACTGCAGCACTGCTGTCAACTGCATCCTTGCAGGAGCGATTCAATGCAGGCGTGGCGCCGCGGTAAATCGCTTCTAGTGTCGCAAGGGAAATTCGATCTGGATCGATCAGCATTCAGAGCCCATGATGTACCTGCTCATCAACGGATTGAACCCAATTCGGTATGCGAGTTCGGATGGATGCCCTATGTCCCAAACAACGAAATCTGCGATCTTTCCGGGAGATAGGGTTCCCCTTGTCCGTTCCAAGCCAAGTGCCCGCGCTGCAACCGCGGTCGCCCCGGACAATGCCTCCTCGGGAGTCAACCCAAACAAGGTGCAAGCCATGTTCATGGCAAGCAGAATCGAGAACATTGGCGACGAACCCGGATTTCCGTCTGACGCCACGGCCATCGGCACTCCATTGGCTCGGAGCAAATCGATTGGAGGCTGCTGGATTTGCCGCAAACTGTAGTATGCTCCGGGAAGCAGCACCGCCACCGTTCCACTCCTTGCGAGCGCCTTCACACCTCGCTCATCTAGATGCTCTAGGTGATCCGCGGAAAGAGCACCGTACCGTGCGGCCATTTCTGCCCCGCCGAGATTGGACAATTGTTCCGCATGGAGCTTCACGGGGATTTTTAGCGTTGCCGCCACACCGAACACCCGTCCAATCTGTTCAGGAGTAAACGCGATCCCTTCGCAGAAGCCGTCAACTGCATCCGCGAGCGACATCCGGCTCGCATCCTGCAGTCCCGCAACCGCAACCTCTTCGATGTACTCGTCAGGGCGCCCCTTGTACTCTGGCGGAATGGCATGCGCTGCCAGCCATGAAGTGACAATCTTGATGCTACGACAATCCGCCAGACGCCGTGCCACTTTAAGCATCTTGATTTCATCAGGAACGTTCAGGCCGTATCCCGACTTGATTTCCACGACCGAGACGCCTTCGGCGATCAAGGCATCGAGCCTTGGCAGGGCATCGCGCAGCAGTTCATTTTCGGTGGCTTCGCGAACCGAACGCATTGTCGAGACGATCCCGCCACCCGCCTCCGCAACTTCCTCATAGCTTGCACCATGCTGGCGCATCTCGAATTCGCGGGCACGGTTGCCCGCGAAGACGATATGGGTGTGGCAATCAATCAGGCCGGGCGTGACGGTTGCACCCTTGAGATCGATTAGATCCGTCCTTTTTAGATTTGACGGAAGATCGGACTCCTTCCCAACCCATTCAATCATTCCATCCACGGAAACAATCGCCGCCTTCGCCACAAGCCCGTAGGGATTCCCGTTGGCTTCCATGGTGGCGATGTCGCAGTTCACAAACGTTCGCATGGGCATGAGCGAAGGAGACGTTGAATAAATCATGTTTATTGTTATTATGTATAGACATTATATGTTGTCAACAATCGAATTCAATCGAGTTCAAATGAGGAAAATCTGGGCCGAAACTGCACTTGCTCCTGATGGCTGGAAAGACTCGGTTCTGATCTCGATCAACCCGGAGGGCCGGATTTCCGGTGTCGAATCAGGGCAAGTTCCCGAAGGGGAGCGCTTCTCCGTGTTGCTCCCGGCACCATCGAACCTTCACAGCCATTCCTTCCAGAGAGCCATGGCAGGGCTGGCAGAGAATCGAAGCCCGGACGGACAGGACGATTTCTGGGGCTGGCGCCAGCTCATGTATGAATTCCTGAGCCAGTTTACGCCGGAGGACATCGCTACAGTCGCGGCCTACGCGCAAATGGAAATGCTAGAGGCTGGATTCGCAAGTGTCGGGGAATTTCATTATCTGCATCATGCTTCGGGCGGCGGGCAGTACGAGAACCCGGCCGAAATGTCCTTGCAGATCATTTCTGCGGCTGGCCAAAGCGGAATTGGGCTGACACTCTTGCCCACCCTTTACGAGCAGGGCGGATGCAACGGGCGCAAGTTGATTGCGGGACAGGATCGCTTCAGTTGCGACGTTAGCCTGCTCTCGAAAATTCTTGAAAACGCAAGTGCCCGGATTCGTGAGCTTTCACCTGATTCCATTGTCGGTGCCGCAGCGCACTCACTTCGCGCCGCGAGGCCAGAATCAATTGCCGAAGCAATTGACCTGCTTCCCAATGCTCCATTCCACATTCATCTTGCCGAACAAGAGGCCGAAGTAAATGAGGTCGAATCCTGCTATGGCGACCGCCCAGTATCCTGGCTCTTGAGCCACTTCGATGTGGACACCCGTTGGTGCCTGATCCACTGCACCCAGATGAAAGCGCGCGAAACCTTGGCATTGGCGGCAACCAAGGCGGTCGCGGGACTGTGTCCGATTACGGAAAGCAACTTGGGTGACGGAACATTCGATGGAGTCCGGTTCCTGAAAGCAGGTGGGTCGCTTGGAATTGGCTCGGATTCCAATGTCCGAATTGCACTTGGAGAGGAAATGCGCACGCTTGAGTACTCGCAGCGCCTGCGCGACCGAAGTCGCGCTTCACTGGCGGTAAATTCCTGGTCAAGCGGGAGAGCACTGTTCGATTGCATCTGCGAGGGCGGCGCACAGGCTTGCGGACGCACAGCTGGCGCGATCAAGGTGGGTATGTGGGCTGACCTGCTTGAACTGGAACGTGACAGCATTGTTCTTGCCGATCTGGAAGGCGACCGGTTGCTTGATGCCTGGATTTTCTCCGGCGACAACGAACTGGTCCGAAACGTCTGGTCGGCTGGAAGGCATCTTGTCCGGGACGGCAAGCACATGCAAAGGCTGGAGATCGAGAAAAGGTTCAAAAACGTGCAGGCAAGACTGAGAGGGGCCTTGTGAAATTGCCAAAGGTCAGGGGGCACAAGGACGTCGCACAGATTGTCAGGGAACGTATCCGAACTCAGTGTTGGATGCCCGGCACACTAATCCCCTCCGAACAGAATTTGGCAAGCGAGTTCGAGTGCTCGAGAGGGACGGTCAATCGAGCGCTGCGCGACCTGGAGGCAAGTGGCGTGGTCGCTCGCAGGAAACGCGCCGGAACTCGAGTGAGAATGAATCCGGAGGGAAGGGCAACACTTGACATTCCGTTGATTAAGGAAAGCGTGAAGAAAGGCGGAGACGAATACAGGTTCGCCATTCTGGAGCAGGCGAGGATGCAGCCGCCGGCTGCAGTGCGCGGGAGAATGCAAGCCGCGACAGCATCGAAGATGCTCCACTTGCGAACACTTCATCTAGCCGGGCACCAACCCTACATTTACGAAGACCGCTGGATCAATCTGGATGTGGTGCCGGAGATAGAAAAAATCGATCTCTCCGCAATCAGTGCGAACGAATGGCTCGTCCGGAACAAGCCGCTTTCCAAGGGCGATATCTTCTTCACGGCACGCGCTGCGACGGACCATGATGCCGAGGCGCTGCAGGTTACTCTTGGGACCGCATTGTTTGTCATTGATCGAATTACTTGGGCAGACCAGAACGCCATCACGTCTGTGACCATGGCACATGCACCTGGGTTCCGATTGCACACCAAGATCTAGTGTCGCTCAGCACATTGTCTTTGAACCGGCAAGAGAAAATTTTCTGTCCTAGGTTAACCCGAGTTATGGATAAGCTCTGTTTTCTTTTGGAATGCACCGAATGGCGTCTGGCACGACGATTTTGCCGATTTTGACCTTTGGCTGCGCCAGAATATAGGCAGCCAGACATGACAGGATATGAACGAAGGCATTTGTTGGGGACCGGTGTCGTGTGTGTTCCAATCCCATGCTCGATTTCAGTTTATCGAACAGCGTTTCAATGATGAACCGCTTCCGCAACCTGATTTGGTCCAGAATGGGCAGAAGAAAGTTTTTCATGTTGCGGCGAATGCCAGTGATCAGGTGCAGGCCCTGCTGCCGCAAACGCTGGAAAAGCGGCTTCGAAATGCAGCCTTTATCGCCGAACACCTTGCCTTTCAACTCGGCAATCATGGTCTCAAGCGGCTTGCGGTCGTCGGTGTTTCCAGGCGTGATCTTGACGGCCATGACCTGACCCTTGTCGTTGATGACCAGATGCAGCTTGAACCCGAAAAACCACCCCATGGTGCTGCGGCCCCGCTTGGCCAGTCCCTTGAAGACCTTGTTCCGGTTGATCCGTGCGTTGTGGCAGACAGCGAGCTTGGTGCTGTCCACAAAATAGACCCCGGTTTCCTCACCGCGAAAGCATTGCATCAAGATGCAAAACGGAACCAGCAAGCGCGGCATCAGGGCGACAAACCGTCCGTAGCTCGGCAGGTCTCCAAAGCAGTCGCGATATTTCTGCTCCACGCCATAGAACCAGAAGGCCTTGAAATTCTTGAAGGGCGAGAGATGAAACAACACCATGATGAAGAGCCTTTCGCTGAGCGAGAGCTTGCCCGAGCGCGAGCGCTGGCGGCCTGTGCCGATCAGCCGATGCCGCTCCCATTCTTCAAAGGCCTTTGCAAAGTCGTCGAGACAACAGAACAGTGCGATGACAGAGGTGCTCATTGAGGGGATCCCATCCGTTGATTTTGGTTGCGGATACAGAATCAGGCCACGCCCGATTTGGGAACCCCCTCACCCCTCTTATCCAGAATTGGGGTTAGGTTACCCTAGGAATCCCTAAGAAGAATAGGATATCCGACTGGTCGATCCGCTGGATGCTGCCTGCCAGCCGGATTGACTTGAAAAGCCCGATATTTCCGCCTTCTTGCCACTCTTGATTCTTCCTCCTCTCGCCGCGTTGCGGTGCCCGTTTGCAATTTCTGGCGAATGATGTCCGAAGACTGTTGCGAAATGCGCTTCCCCGCCATTGGCATGTCGCGTTGAAAGCTGTACAAGTCGTTGTTGTGATGTTCGATTGAGGAAGAGACCAATGGATTTCTTCATGGCAGTGGTGGCCGAGCGCGTGGACCGGGACAACACCCTGCGAAAGGTCGGTGCCCTGATCGACTGGCAACACCTAGCGGCGGTTCCCAGCCCGGTGCGCTCGCACCTAGGACGCGCTGGCCATGATGTCGATCTGATGATCCGGGATCTCCCGCATGGCCAGTGGCATTCGCTGTCGGATCGGGAGCTTGAGCGGGCGCTGACGGTGCGCATCGACTTCATGCTGTCCGTCGACCGATCGCTGCCCTGCCCGCGTGACGATCTGCCAGTCCCGCCGGCTGCCCGGTCAGCACGGTCTTGACGCAGCACTTCTGTCGGAGGGCAGCCGCTAGCTGCAGGACCGCGGCCTGAAGGTCGGGAACGTGGCGGTGTTTGATGCAATGGTCGTGGAGAGCGCGGCGCGTCCGCGGCACCGGATCGAGATCGTGGCCGAGGATCGCGCCGAGGCGGAGGCGCCTGGGGCTTCGGTGTCCGCGCGTCTCTCGGCGGATCGGACGCCCGCTGGCTGAACAAGGGCGGTCGCTGTCATTTTGACTATAAGGGGTTCGGGTGCACCGACGGGAAGGGTGACAGCGGCGATGGCGGGAAGCGCGGTCATTGCCCGGCTCCCCCGAACAGCCGCAACAAACCGACGATCAGGGCCGTGTTCATGGCAACGATCCCGATGGCGAGGCCAAAGCCGAGCTTGACCATGCGGATTTCGAGGCCGGCGATGGCGGCCTTGAGGGTGTCGAAGGTCGTGGCGTTCATTGTCTTCAATCCCTTGCCTAGTGATTCTCTCTATCAACGATAATGGCTGACAGGATCAGGAGACTTGTCATCGCCCGTTACTTTGAGCCTGCAGGTCAGGACGGTCAAAGTGCGGTGGCTGCATATGGTATCTTAGCCCGGACACGGCCATTGCGGAGCGGCAGGAGTAGGCACAAAAAGTCCTCGCAGAGTTCAGACCCTACTTGTCAAGCACAATTTCTACAGTCTTTCTGGCTGAGCGACAATATCGCGAATTTCTCGAATGGCCTTTGCAGAACCTCAATTCTCGTGAACGTGTCTATGACCGGCTTGCACACCGGGGCGTCGCCGCCCTAGCAAAGTCGACGGCAGCATGATCGATCGCCCCGCCGATATGGTTCGCTTCTATCACCTGCTCAACCAACTCGATGCTTATATCGGCGGTCTGCAGGCCCTGCGGATTCCCAGGCGGGATGGACAGCTGGGGCGCGGAGATCAACTCTTCCTCGATGTCAACAATAAGAGGTGCATTTTGGCGGCGATTCAAGGTTTGTGCAAGTTGATGCTCATGCACCTTTGGTTCGGTACCGAGGCTGCTTTAAAACGGTTGTCGCGGCACCGCGGCCCAGCCAGTTCCGTCGGTGGGAATCATCGAGGCAAAAGCTTCCGTCCGGTCGTGAGCGATGCGCTTACTCTTCAGGAAAAGATCCTTCTGCCGCAACCTAGGACATCGGCAGTGGTCTAGGGAACCTCTGAATATAGCCTGATTTTGGGCGTTGCATTGCGTGTCCGGTGCGTGCCTGTTATTTTGCGCCACGCCTTTTTTGGGGGATCCTGACATGCAGCGCCTTCAGCAATTGACCTTTGCCAGCCTCGAATACGATCGCAAGAAGCGCAAGACGCGCCGCGAGATCTTTCTGGAGCGGATGGACGGCCTGATCCCCTGGGAACGCCTGGAGGCCCGCATTGCGCCGGCGTGTCCGAAGGGCGGCCGCAAGGGGCGACAGCCGTATCCGCTGTCGGTGATGCTGCGCGTGCACTGCGTCCAGCTGTTCTGCAACCTGAGCGACCCGTTGATGGAGGACCAGCTTGCGAGGCGGAGAGCATCCGGCGCTTTGCCGGGGTGAGTCTTGATAAGGTTCCGGACGAGACGACGATCCCGAGTTCCGCCATCGGCTGGAGAACCACGGACTGGCGCAGCAGCTGTTTGAGGACATCAGGGATCACTTGGCCGAGCGGGGGGTTTTGCTGAAGAAGGGCACCATCGTTGACGCCACCATCATTTCGGCGCCGTCGTCGACCAAAAACGAGAGCAACGCCCGCGACCCGGAGATGCACCAGACCAGGAAGGGGAACCGGTGGCATTTCGGGATGAAGCTGCACATTGGCACCGACACCCGGGGTCTGGTGCACCACCTGGAGGGAACGGCCGCGAACGTTCACGACCTGACGCCTTCGGACCGGCTTCTGCACGGCGAGGAGGAGCAAGTCTGGGGCGACTCCGGATATCGCGGGATCGGCAAGCGGGCGGAGCACGCGCATCGCGATGTTTCGTGGCAGATTGCCATGCCCCCGAGCAAGCGCCGGACGCTGGCGCCGGGCAGCGCCGCGGCCAAGGCGGAGAAGGCGAAGGCCCGGGTGCGGGCGCGGGTGGAGCATCCGTTCCGGATCGTCAAGCGGGTGTTCGGCTACGACATGGTTCGGTATCGGGGTTTGGACAAGAACGTGCAGCGGCTTGCGCTGCTTCCGGGCTTCTCGAACCTGATGATTGCCCAGCCGCACTTGCAATGACAGGGGAGAAGTGTGTCCGGAATTTGCCGGACCGGCCCCGCGGGGGCTAAACCGGCGGCGGTTTCGCCCCGAAAACGCGCATTTGCGGCTTCCGGACCGCCGAAAACCGACCGATTCAGCCGGGAAGGGCAAATTCCGCAGCAAATCCCAAAAAAAACCTCCAAATCAGAGGTTCCCTAGGTCGTGTACTCATTAGTTTTGATCCAGAGGCGGATGCAGGCAAGGGCGATTGCGGCGAGGAAGTTTCTTGCGAGCTTGTGATGGCGGGTCGCGATGCCTCGGAAGTGCTTGAGCTTGTTGAAGAAGCGTTCGACGAGATTGCGTTGGCGGTACAGGTGATGGGATATGGAGCGCTGCTCCCGGCGATCCCGTTGGGTCGGGATGTGGGGGCAAGAGCCATGGTCGGCGATGCGTTTGAGGATGGCGCGGGCGTCATAGCCGCGGTCGGCGACGGTGTCCCGGGCCGGCACGGCAGCCTTGTCGGAGGCTTGGCCCGGGGTGAACGCGAAGCGGCGCGGCAGGCCAAGGCCGTCGACGACGACGTGGATTTTGGTGCTCAGCCCGCCTCGCGAGCGTCCGATGGCGTGGTCCGGACCCCCTTTTTTCCGCCCGCGGCGTGCTGGTGGGCGCGCACCACCGAGGAGTCCAGGAGATGAAGAGATCCCGGCGAGCCCGTCGCCAGCGCCCCGAACAGGCGCTCCCGCACCCCTTGCCTGGCCCAGCGGTTGTAGCGGTTGCATACTGTCGTATATGGCCCGCAGCGTTCCGGAAGGTCGCGCCACGGCGTGCCGGTGCGCAGGATGTTAAAGATCCCGCTGATCACCCGCCGGTCGTCCACCCGCGGAACGCCCCGCGGCTTGTCAGGCGGCAACGGCGAGATGATCGCCCATTCCGCATCCGTCAGATCGTGCCGTCCCTGCATCCTCAATCTCCCACTGTTTGGAAGATTGAATCACATCAGAGCCGAAAAGAAAATCCCTTTTCCCTTTATGAGTACACGACCTAGGCGCTGCCGCACGCCGATGCGGCATAGGCCGTGGCAAAATCAAGGCAGACGAAGCCGATCTTGCTTCGTGCATTGGCCCGTTGCATCAGTGCAATTCCGTTCTTTGGGCTCTGCATGCGGTCCGCATATTGGTTCGGACAGTTCAGAAACCGAGGTTGCGTTGTCGCATCCGGTCTCTGGAACAACAGCCATGTCGCTAGCCATTACAATCTTTCGCTTCTCGTAGTAATGGAACAGCTTATCGAGGACAAAGAACGACCATGAAAAACTCGAATTGAGTCGCACATTGGCTGATGTACCGCTAGTTTGGGGTCGCGCGAATTTCATTTCGCCGATTCAGCGGATGGTGCCTGATGGCAAACAAATGCCATGACTCGAACCGTTGCACCCAAGCACTCGGTAGATACTTTGCATCAGAATTCTGTCATTCAGCATTAAGCTAGATGCGGCGGGCAAGAACTGCGGGACGGCGCCGCGAACGCGCTCTGGCACTTAAAGGTTTTCCTGTCGCGTCGACAGGCACGCTTGGCGGCGCATACCGCCCGTTGACTCAAGCCGGCATGGAAAAAATATGGGCCGCAGCGTTGGACGTGCTCGCCAGAGTTGGCATCAAGCAGTCGACGCGGACGGTTCGCGAACTAGCGCTTGCGAAAGGGTGTTCGATCGGGCCGGATGGCCGTCTATTGTTCCCGAAATCTTTGGTGGAAGATATCATTGCAGGAGCGGCGCGCGACTTTGTTTTATTCGGCCAGACTTCCGAATACGACATTGAGGTGCGCGACGGGCATGTGCACTTCGCGACCGGAGGCGCCGCGGTCAAGATGCTGGATTCTCGGACCGCGACATACCGCCCGCCTACCTTGGCCGACCTGTACGATCTCGCGCGGCTGTGTGACACTCTTCCCAACATTCAGTGGTTTGCCCGGCCGGTCGTGGCAACCGATATTGAAGACTGGCGGGAACTTGACCTGAATACGGTTTACGCCATCGCGAAAGGCACCCGAAAGCACCTTGGAACGAGCATCGTTTTGAACACACACGTCGACGAAATCGTCGAGATGCTCGATTTGATGGTCGGACGTCGTGGAGCGTTTCGCGAGCGCCCGTTTCTTTCGGTGCATGCCACAACGATTGTCTCCCCCCTGTCCTTCGCCGAGGAAAGCAGTGACGTTGCAACTGCAGCCGTACATGCTGGCATGCCCATTCTCAGCCAAACCGGTCCGCAAGCTGGCGCAACTGCGCCCGCTGCTCTTGCCGGAACGTTGGTGCAGTCCGTTGCGGAGTCGGTCGGGGCCTTGGTTGCCATCAACTTGGTAAAACCGGGACATCCAGTCATTGCAAGCGGGTGGCCATTTGTCGCCGACCTCAGGACTGGTGCCTTCAGCGGAGGTAGCGGGGAGCAAGCATTGCTCGGCGCGGGCCAAGCCCAAATGATGCGTTTTCTCAAGCTACCAACCGGTGTACCGGCCAGCATGGCCGATTCAAAAGTGCCGGACAATCAGGCCGGATATGAAAAAGCGCTGTCTGTCGCCTTGGCCGCGATGAGCGGGCCGGACTTCGTGTACGAATCCGCAGGCATGCTTGCAAGCCTGCTGGGCTGTTCCCTGGAATCCATGATCATAGACAATGAGATGATCAACAGCATTCGCCGAATCATGCATGGCATCGAGGTTACTGACGAGAAGCTGGCGGTGGACGAAATAGCCGACACATCTCGCGGAGTTGGCCACTACTTGGGCAACCGGCAGACACTGAGCCTGATGCAGAGCGAATATGTCTACCCTGATCTCGCGGACCGAACTGATCCTGACGACTGGTATCAAAAGGGTTCGAAAGACATGTGGAAACGCGCGTCAGAGCGTGTACAGACGGTTATGGTCCATTACTTTCCCGACCACATCACGGATCAGAATGACGCCGCCGTACGGGATCGTTTCCCGATTCGCCTGCCGCTCGCGGAAACCCGGCAGACATCGTCTCGCTGGGCTCGTGCGAGCGACGGTTGAACCATGATCGAGAGCGCCAAAGTTGTCGTGGTCGGCGGCGGAATCGTCGGCTGCTCGGTGCTTTACGCATTGGCCAGCAAGGGTTGGTCCGACATCGTTCTGTGCGAGCGCCTTGACCTGACTTCGGGATCGACATGGCATGCGGCAGGAAACGTCACGCACTTCGGCCATTACGCCGAAATAGCACGCCTCCATGCGGACTCACTCGCCACTTACTTGGAGGTCGAAAGAGAAACGGGCCAGTCGATCGATTTTCATGCAACGGGAAGCCTTCGGCTCGCAACATCTCAAGCCGAGTTGGATGCCTACAAGTCCCTGATTCCGTTTTTCGAATTCCTCGGCGTGAAGTATCGGGTTGTCGATGCAGCGGAAGTGGCAAAGTTGAACCCCTTAGTCAACCCGGAAGGATTGTTTGGAGCGGCGCACACGCCGGACGACGGGCATGTCGATTCCGCCAGCACGACCCACGCTCTCGCCAAGGCTGCGCAAAACAGAGGAGCTGAAATTCGCCGGCAATGCCCAGTCCTTGAACTTAGGAAATTGACGGACTGTCGGTGGCAGGTGGATACCGAGCACGGCGTGATTGAATCAGAGCATGTCGTTCTTGCAGCAAGTTTCTGGACCCGCAAACTTGCATTGCAGGTTGGCATCGATTTTCCGCTCTACGCGCTCGAACATCACGAGGTGATCACCGATGACGTAATTGCGCTGAAGGATTTGAATCACGAGATTCCAACGATTCGAGATCCTGCTGCACCTGCGAACATACGGCAGGAGAGGCACTCGCTGCTCTGTGGCGTCTACGAAACCGATCCCGTGCCTTGGGCAACAGACGGAATTCCGCCGGATTTCGGCCAAGAGTTGCTTGCACCCGATCTAGATCGAATTGAAGCGCATTTGATGCGCGTTGTTGAACGCGTTCCAGCATTCGGAGAGACCGGAATCAAGGTGATAAACAACGGCCCACTGTGCTTTCCCCCGGATGGGTGCCCGTTGGTAGGCCCTGTGAGGGGGCATGCTGGTTTATGGCTTGCGGCGGGATTCCCGGTGGGAATTGGGACCGGAGGCGGGTCTGGAAGATTCCTGGCCGATTGGATGCTTGAAGGCCAGCCACCCTACAGCCTATCGCTCATCGATCCGTCGCGATTTGAGAAACCATTGCCGACTGCTGAATGTCTCGCCCGAATGAAGGCAACCTATGCAATGGGATACGTTATGCCAGACGCTAGCCTCAACTGATTAGCCTTCGATACCATACACATTCATTGCGCTAACTTCGGCTTGATTGCCGTGAATTGCCATGCATCTCTGAACTATGCACACGCCGCGCCAAGATCTGCGACACTATTGCGGGGCTTGCGACTATCACGGCCACAAGATCGGCATGCAGCGACGGCGCGATAAAGATCAGCCCCGCAAGCGCCATCAACAAGCGGTAGATGCTCCCCATCAGTGCTAGGCTGTGTACCCAATTATATGAAGAGATTGCATAAGGGTCTTGTGCGACTGATGATCCTTGGAAGGGGTTTCGACTTATGGCAAGTTCCCGCCACGACATGACCGATGCGGAATGGTTGGTTCCGCGATCGGTTCTGCCAACCGGTCGGCAAGGACCGATGCGCAAGAACGACCGCCGGGTTTTCGACGGCATCTTTTTCGTGCTGCGCAGTGGCATCCCATGGCGCGACCTGCCGCGACACTACGGTCCGTACACGACCTGTTGCAACCGCTGCAATCGATGGAGCAAGGACGGGACCTGGTCGCAGATCATGGAGAAGTTGCAGAGACTTGTCGGGCAGGACGACGGTCCGGACGGCGGCGGAGCCGGGCACTTGAAGACGCGGATGATCGACTCCTCGGCGGTCCGCGTCCACAAGCACGGAGCCGGGTCGCGGAGGGATGCCCAGCCCCGGCACATCGGGCGCAGCCGGGGCGGTCTGACCACCAAAATTCATGTCGCTGTCGACGGCGGGGGGCATCCCACGGCGATGCGGCTGTCGCCCGGTCAGGTCGCCGACTGCACCCAGGCACTGGCACTGCTCGGCAACGATGACCCAGCAGCGATCGTGATCGGCGACAAGGCTTATGACACCGACGCCATTGTCACCTGGATCAAAGCCGGCGGCGGCGTCGCCGTCATTCCCTCCAGAAGCCATCGCAAAACGCAGCGTCCGCTGGACCGCAAGGCCTATGCAAGCCGCAATCGCGTAGAGCGGTTCTTCGCCAGAATCAAGGAGTTCCGCAGGGTCGCAACGCGCTACGACAAACGCGCCCGCAACTTCCTCTCCGCCGTCACCCTCGCCGCAGCACGCTGCATCCTGCGCAATCTCGCACAAAAATCAATTGAGTCCACAGCCTAGCCAAAACCCAACGACAGCGGCAGACAAAGCCACTACGCCTGCGATGCAACTTGCTGCCGAATAAGCGAACTCCCACAAGTCAAACCCGGTCGACGACACAAAAAGCAGTTCCAACTTGTACCGCCATGTGAAGCAGTTCCTGTCGGATGAGGAATACCGGCGGCTTCGGCGAAATGCTAAAGGAGGTCGAGCAAGACGGTTCGAAGATGCCGGCGGCTGGCACAGCAGCCCGTCTGCTGATGCTGACCGACCTTCAGTAACCCGTGGCAGCGCATCCGGGATTGACGACTGCGGATTCAGTATCTCGGGCACTCCTTCGCCAGCGGCAGTCTGCTACTTGGCGAAGGGCTTTCGATGATCGGGAAGCTTCTTGGTCTACCCAAGCCCAGACAACCTTGCGATACGTACATCTTGCCAACAGTCCCATCAAGTTTGCCACAAACCGCATCGCCAGCAGGATTGCCAAAATCGCGGGTTGATCTTCAACACAGCGTAATGCGAGATGATGTAGATGTTGCTCTGTCGCAAGCGAGACGTTCCTAGCGGCCTTCTGCAGTCAAACATTCATTTGATCTTCTTCTCGACAAAGCCGAGCGTATTGGCGTTCTCGATCAACGTTCGTACTTTAGCACGATCCAGACCGGATGGAACTTCGGCGTCGATCTCGAGTTTCAAGGTCACCTCGCTGCCAGGAAGAGTCGTGAGTTGCTCGACGACGGCCTCGACGATTCGATGGATATCCCGCGCCGGCCGTTCCGATGAAATCATCGCCATGCCTATGAACCGGGTCGGTTTCGTTTCGGTTTGCCAACCGTCGTCTGCCCTGCCAGCATCGTCTTCCGTTGTTGACCCGCTATCCGAAAAGGACGGATCTCCGCTTTCGCTGCCGATAGCCACTCGCGGCTGTGGGCGGTGCGCCTCGGCAATATCTGGCCTCACAATGAGACTTTCATTGTCGATGACCACATGGACGTTCACCGCGTTATCTATCGCAAGGTCGCGGTAGGTTCCGGCGGCCTCGTCCCAGCCTTCGGCATAGGCGAACCGTCCCGGCAGCATGCCGCCGATGGCCGTGGCGACGGTCCTGACAAGCACCGAGCGGTCCTTCAGCCGCGGCAGGTAGGTATAACGGTCGAGATACTCCCGGAGATCTTTCAGCGAGAGATGGTCCTTGCCTTTCCAGATATATCTCTGGAGTTCGCGATCCAGCCTTGCCGGACCGAGTTCGGGCAGAAGGCCTTCCTCGTCGACCAGTCTCTTGCTCGCCCGTCCAAGAAGGCCGTCGCGAGCCGGCACTTTGCCCGATACCCACGCGACATCGGCCTCCGCGCCGTCCTGTCTCGGATACAAGAGATAGCACCAGGCCTCCTTGAGGCGCGTCTCCACAGTCTCGTTCGCTTCGGCCGATTTCGCCTTCGCGAGCGCGCTGTCGCTTTGGGTCAGGTTGAGACGTTCCGTCTCGCGCACGACCCCGTCCCACGCCAGGGCGCTGCGCATGGCCTCCTTGAGGTTGTCGAGCTGGCGCGCCTCGGCGGCGAGGAACACCAGCACGTTGCGGTAGACGCGCGGTGTGCTGCCCCGTTGCGTCAGAATATCCTTGGCTGCCGTCATCGCCCCGGATCCATCGCGGCCGTCATGGGAATGCGCGATGCCGAGCACGACGGCGCGCACACCGCCCGCTTGGTCCGGCACGTCCGCGGAGCTTCCGGGCGCCGCCTGCACGGCATCGAAGTGGCCGCGGTCACCGAGCCCGTTGATATAGGCCGCCAGCCGCTTGTCGATCTCCACCAGAACGAGCGCTTCCTCCACCTGCTCGGCCCGGTCGGCGGCGACACGATTGAGGCTCGCCGCCACGGAATACCAATAGCGGCCGAGATCGCCGTGCAGGAACCTGGCCCGGTTGCCGAGCCGCCGCAGCGCGTCGCCGAAGACCGCCGGTTTCTCCCCCGGCTGCACGACGCCGAGATTGATCTGCTTGTCGTCAAGTCCCCGGTTCTCCTGCTGGTAGGTCGGGGCGGTGCCCATGAAAATGGCGCGGGCAACCCGGCGGGTCGCGGAATAGCGGTTCAGGTTGGGGGCGGACTGATCGATCTGGTAGGGGATCGAATTCGATCCGTCGATATCGCCGGCGATGATCGATTGCCAGTTCGCGTCGAGATAGTTAAGCAGCTCCGATTCCACGCCGGCCGAACCGACCGCGATGCTCCCCGGCATGATCATCACCGAAGGATCGTTGTGCATCCACAGCTCGTGAATGCCTTGGGCCATCAACCGCAACACGCCGCGGGTGCGTTGAAATCGTTCCAGGGAACCCCAGCCTGCATAGAGCTGATCGAAAAGTTCTGGATGGATGGGATACGCCTTCTCTAGCTTGCGCCGGTAGTCTTGATCGGCCGAGCCGCGCGGGAACTCGTTGGCATTGTCCCGATAGAGCTTGGCGAACTGCTTCAGCGTGTTGTCCCGGTGGTGGAACCTGTCGCCGGGAATGTCCTTGAACAGCCGCCGGCGGACGATTTCGTAGCTCTCTTCCTGCGAAGCCGGCCGCCAGGACGACTCGACCCGGGAGAAGGTCTGCTTGAGCCGAACCAGCGCTTCCTGCCCACCCTCGCCGCCCACCTCGATCTGCGAAGCCGGCAGCGCCGCCACCAGCACGGTACCGGGGCTGGTCTTGACCGCCTCCGTCAAGGACTGAACGAAGCTGAGATTGGCGTCGAAGGAGCCCGACGGCAGACCTTCGGTCCGGAAGATCTGGCGCAGATAAGCCACCCATTCGTCGATCAGAATCAGGCACGGCGAGCATCGCTTGAATATCGCTTCCAGAAGGTTCGATCCCGGCGCGATGCCCCTGGAATCGTTCCCGGCGATCATGTCGAAGGCGTCCACACCGCCCAGTTGCCAGGCCATCTCGCCCCAGGTGGTGCGAATCTTGCGGCCGCCTTCCCCGGCGATCACGTCCTGTGGGCCACGTGACGTGCCGACCAGAACCGCGCGGTTGATGTGTTGCGGCACCGCCGCGCCGTGCGCGGACAGCAGCTGATCGAGACCGGGCAAGTCGCGCGCCGGCGTTCTACCCGCCATGTGATGGAGCGCCAGCATGGAGTGGGTCTTGCCGCCGCCGAAGTTGGTCTGAAGCTCGACCACCGGATCGCCGCCGGCGCCGGAGAGCCTTTTGGCCACGCCGACCAGCAGTGCGCCGAGGCCGTCGGTAAGGTAGGTACGGCCGAAGAATTCCTGCGGGTCGCCGTATTCCGAAGGCGCGCTGCCGGCGTGGACCTTGCCGAGATCGGCGGCGAACTCGGCTTGGAGGAACTCGCCGGTGGCGACGTCATGGTGCGGCTCGACAACCTCGCGCCAGGGCAGCAGCCCCCCGACCGTATCGACGGAAATCTCCGAGCGGCTGGTCTTGCGGCGCTCCTCGTTGCGCCGGAGCTCCGCGAACCTGGTGCGCAATATCGTGTCGCGCATCTTGCCGAGTCGCTCGGCGGGCGCCCCGGCGCCGATGGCTTCCATCAGGCGGCGCATGGAATCCAGCGCGCGCTCGGCGTCATCATAAGTAAAACCCTCGTTGTGCGAGAGCTTGTTACGGACAGCGACCAGTTCGTTCACGATCGAGCGTTCGGCGCGTCCCAGCACGGTCTTGAAGGCGTCTGTCCAGAACCGGTCCATGGCGTTCAGCAGCGCGGCCTGGTCCCAGGCGATGCCGCCATTGGGGCCGGCGTGCAGCCGGAGCTTTTCGGCAACCCGGACCTGCCAATGGCCGATCAGCGCACTTTCCAGCCGCTTCTCCACAAACGGGACCAGCGCCTCCGGCAGCACTTCCATGCCCTCGAATACGTATTGGCGGGTGCTCTTGGCCATGCGTTACATCTCCTTGCTCATGCCGCCAGCGCACCTTGGCCGTTCCGGTACAGGATCGGGCGCAGCGTCATACATTACGCCCCCGGTAGCCGATGTATTCGACAAGCGCCGACCGGCCGACGATATCGACGATTCGCCCGCGCAGTTCAGCCCCGTCGGCATCGATCAGGCGCAGTTCCTCGCCGGGGATGAAGTGGACCGGTTGTTGTTCGCCCTCGTCGATCGCGATATTCGACGCATAGAGATAAGTCCGGTCATGGGTATCGCGGATGGGATTCAGCCTGCCCTTCAATCCTGGAAGGTGACCGGTCGCCTCCGGAAAAATGACACTTCCGCCTTCCGGCAAGGCATCCAGATCGATCGCAAGAGCTCGTTCGCTCGGTGTCCAATCCCGCTCCGGATGCGCGGCATGTCCGGGCGCGGACGCGAATACGGTCATGGGCAGCTGCGTCGTGTGCAGATCGACCGCCGCCTCGCCCTGCTCGTCCGTGGTTGCACGCTTCCAAGTCTTGTCCGGAAACAGGAGAAGGAGATCGGCGTCTGGCAAGGGCCGTCCCCCGGATCGCACCGAGATGACAGCACGGGCGGGACTCCGTTCCTGCATCGCCGCGGGAATGACAAGAAGGACTTCCGAATCGTCGACCACCCGGTACTCGGGATACTTCCCGCACAACTCCCGGGTTTCACGGCGGATAATGGGCACTCCATCGCCGCGGCGCTCCATAAAGTAATGCCTGCCTCCGCCGCCGAGAATCCCGCCGACAGGCATCCGCGCCAATACGGAGGTCAGGGCCTCGTTGCGGGTCGACTGCCGCAAGGCCATGCTCTCCACCGTCAGGTTGTTCGGCAATGAGCCGGGCGACTGAATCTCCAGCCGATCGTCGAACATGGACAGGCGAATCCTGCTTCCCTTCATGGAATAGTCGCGATGGACAACGGCGTTGACCAAGGCCTCGAACAGGGCCTTTTCGCTGTACTGGGGCAGATCCGAACGGGCCGGATCCTTCCGTGCCGCGACCTGCATGTTTCTGGCGGCGAACACGACGGCGCCGGCGATCTGTTCGTGCAGCGGGCCGGTGATCTCCCGGGCGTCGATCTGGCCCGATGCACGGTCTCCGCCTCGGTATCTGGTCGCCCTGATGCAGGCGTTGGACAGCCATCGCTCCGGATTCGGCGTGCACAGCAAAACGCCGGCGACAGTGGCGCGAAGAACCCCGGCCTCGTCGTCTTCCAAAAGCGCCAGCTTCCCGAGCGCCGCCTTGGATTCGGCCGCGCCCTCAGCGCTGAGCAGAGGTTTCCAGAGCGCCTCGGCCAATGTCCTGAATCCGGTCTCCGGCACCGGCTGCTTGTCGAACCACAGAAAGCGGGCCTGCGACCGTCGTTGCGCCAGGCGCAGCGGCTCATCGCCGGCCATGAGCCGCTTCGAGGCGCCCACGCGGATGTAATGCCCGCCGGGACTCTCATGCACGGAATCGCTCTCCGACGCCTCGGCCAGCAGCACCAAGCCCCCGGCGGCGTTGGCGAAGGCCGCGATTTCGTCGGCCCAGTCGCTGCGGGTCGGCCGTTTCGGACGATCCCCGGCAAACTCGACCTGCTTGAACTCCCAGCTGCTGTCCTCGCCCGCGCGCAGCCGGCTTTCGATTTCCCCGACACGGTAGTTCATGTTCTTGCAATCAATTCCAGCGGCGTTTGCAAGTCGCTGCGTGTGTCGTGGATGGCCGCCGCTTGGCGGGTCAGTTCCGGCCATACCGCAATCAGGCCGTTATAGGCCGCCGCCTCGCCGGCGTCCCGCCTCTTGTTGGCGCAGATGTCATACAGGCAATAGGCGAGGTCCCTGGCGGCATCCGCACGGGCGGGACCGATCTTGCGCAGAAGCAGCGCCGCCGCCTGCTCGCCGTCCTGTTCCAATGCGCGGATCAGATGCTGGCAGCATTCCCACACGGTCAGGTGAGCGTCCTGTTCTGGTTCCCATCCGGCGTCGATCTCGTCGCGCTTGAGGATGCGCACCTTGCCAACGGCGCTTTGCACGATCCCGGCATGTTTGACGCTATCGACCGAAATGCCGCGCGCCGTGGCGATGCTGTTCGCGGCACCATAATCGCCCGCGGCCAGGCCGTGCTGCGCGAACCAGGTGATGGCGAAGCGGGTCTCGGCGTCGAATTCGCCCTGGATGCCGCCCAGATACTCGTCCAGCTCGCGGTTGATGAGTTGCAGCGCGGTCTTCACGGTCATCGGGCTGTCGTCGGCCTCCAGCACGGCCTTGCAGCGACTGAACACGCCCATGCCGGGGCCGATGGCCGATTGCGGCATGTCGGCGGGGGAGATGTTGGCTTTTTGCAACTCCTCGATGGCCGGCAGCAGTTCGCGCTTCAGTGCATGGATGAACTCGGCGCGGCTGATGGTCTCGGCGCTGCCTTCCCGCTTGCGGCAGACGAGGACGACGGAGTTGGCGAGGGCGTTGGTTCCAGTTGCAATGATACGTCCAGGACTTTCGGTTCGAACAGGCCATGTGCCGACAACCGCATAGCCGGCCTCAAGAACGGCTTTCAGAAAGGTCGCCCAGCCGGTTGAACTCACGCCTTCCCGCGCGATTTCGCTCTGCTTGAAGGCGTACCAGATCGCCGCGGGATAATCGGGCGAAGACTGCCGCACCATGTTGGCTAAGGCCTTCGACATTCCGTCGAGGAAAAAGGACTTCGCAGCTTCCCTGCCGCCATGTCGATAAGGAGAAGCAATGAGTTCGTCCGCTTTGGGCGTTGCGAGCATGCCGAACAGGTCCGGATAGACCGGCCGCATCAAGGGTTTCATCCAGACATAGAAGAAGTCAGACAAATCGGCGTAGCCGATATTGTCGTAATAGGGCGGGTCGGTTGAAATTAATGTATTTGGAGAGTAAGTGATCCCGCCCGCATCGATTTGTCTTATAGAATCATGAGAATTAGCCGGGAGATTGGCAAGAGCCATGCCAATTTTATCTATGGGTGTCGACCAGTTGCCACCGGAGTTGGAGAAAACATTGACCTCGGCAAAGTCCCAGACCATGGGGATTGCTTGTCGTGCAAATGTTTCTCTCAGCGCACCCCGGTCGCTCATCCAGCTTGTAATGCTGGAACCAAGATTGACCAGTTTCGAGATGCCAAACGCCAAATACACGCTCACCGCCTCGGCGTAGGCTTTAGCACCGGCACCGCCGTCGCGAAGCGGGGTCGGATCGTCGGAAAGGCCCGCCGCCAACGCATCCCGTTCGATCTCGGCCCGCGCCTCATGCACCAGATCGCTGAACGTGGTCAGCGCCACAAGCTGACGGTCGGTGAAAAGGTCAGCCCATGTAAAGAATCCGTAACCACGACCGCTAACCAAGTCGCGAGTGTTACGATTCATTGGCTGATCTGGCCTCCATCTCGGTTCTGCCGTCCGTGCGACCGCCTCCATCTCCGCGGACGGCTCGACATAGATCCGCCCGCGCTTTCCTTCGGCGACGATGGCAATCAGCGTCTGGCCCATCTCCACCGCCATGCTCTTGGCCTTGACGTAGTTGGGTATGATCGCCGTATCGGACAGCAGGCAACGAAAATGCGCCCCGCGCGCCGCCTTCGTTCCCGTCTTTGCCGCCGCGATCTCGTCCCGGGTTCCGCCCTTGCGAATGCGCCACGAGATCGTCTTCGCAGCCTTGTCCACGATAGGCTCGATCCATGCTTCCTTGCCGGCCTTGGAACTGAGTAGAAAAGACGACGCGATCGGCACATGCACGCCGGCGAACGCAGGATCCGGGCTCGGCACGGTGCGCGCCCATATCCAGGCGATCACGGTCGCCTTGCCGCCGCCGTTCTCCTTCGGCAGGTCCGCTTGCGGGTAGAGATGGCCGATGCGCTCGAACGCCCGCTCGCGCATCCATTCGCCGTAATATTTCACATCTTCGGCGAGGCCTTCGGCGTTGCGGTAGTGGACGCGCGCCTTGCCGCCCAGATGCACCGGCTCCGAATCCTTGAACTTCGGCGGAATCTCGATCATCGCCTTGCCGATCATCACCGCGACCGGGTTCAGGTCGCTGCCGTAGGCGGGCAGACCCAGACGCTGCGCTTCCAGCGGGATCGAGCCCCCACCCGAAAACGGATCGTATATCGGCGGAAGATCTTCGCCGCAGCTCTTGCGAATCTCGGCGCGGGCCCGTTCCAGCACCTCTTCGTTGGTGGAGTTCTTCCAGACCACCAGATCCTCGATGATCCTGAAGAGCCGCTTGCGCTCTTCGTCCGCGGCCTCTTCGGTCGGGAACTTGTCGGGATGGTCGGACGGATCGTCGACCAACTGCGCGAACAGCACCGCCCGGCACGTCGCCAGCGGCCGCCGCGCCCACCACAGATGCAGCGTGGAAGGGTGCCCGTGCCGGATCGATTTTTCCCGCGCCGAAGCGGCATTGATCGCCTCCAGCGGGATGGCGACTTCGATGAGCTTCTTTCGCGGCGCGGTCATTTACCGAGCGCCTCGGTAAGGGGTGCACCACAGGACAATAGCCGGACCGGCTCGACGCACCCGTGAAACCGAATTCCACCGTCTTTACCCTTCAACCGGTTTCTTTCGGCCTTCGACGCGCTGCCGGACACCGCGACGGGACGGAACTTGACCTGTTCGCCGGACAGCACAAGCTGCTCGGCGGCGCGAGCGCCCGCCCGAAGTTGCCTGACCGCCTGATTGGCGTGAAGGCGGCCGTTTTTCAGTTCCAGAGGCGCGACCCAGCCGGAGCTTTTGTCACCGTCGGCAACGAACAGATAATCGCATCGCGTTTGGCTCGGCCCCAGCGGCGAGCCCGGCTTGTCGAAATCGACGACCAGACGCGGGCTTGGCGCGTCTTTCATCGATACCTTGCATCCCTGCTTGTTCAACCTGCCGTTTCCAAGGCATCTCGTGTCGAACGTTTCACGAACGGTTCGCACCAGGTCGGTCATTCGGCTGCTCCGATGCGGCTGGCGATGTCCGCCCAGTCGTTATGGAGAGCCGCCGCGACGTCATCGTAGTCGGTCAGATAGAGGCCGGTTTCCTTGTCTAGCTTCACCTCCTCCACGACCGATCCCTTCGGGCGGCGCTTTGGTTTAAACAGCCATGCCCCCACCTGGTCGGGTCGCAGGGCGACATCTGCGCCGTTCCCCCTCTCACGTTCGCCTGCCGGAAGCGCGGACCGGGTTACGATATTGGCGAGTTCCTCAAGCACCCACTCGCTGTGCGTGGTGACGATCACCCTGACGCCGGCGTGAACGATCCCGGCAAGCTGGCGGGTGAATTCGACCTGCATGGCCGGATGCAGATGCGATTCCGGCTCCTCGACGATCAGCACGTTTCCGGGGACGATCACGTGGCGCAGATACAGCACCACGGGCGCAAGCTCCGACACCATCGATGACGCATGCATGAGGGACAGGTCTTCCTTCCATCCCTTCGGCCGGTAGGTTAAGTGCGGGTAGTCGATCGCCTGCGATCTATCGATCTCTACCGATCCGCCGAGGATGGCTTTTTCGATCTGCGCGGCGAGATCCTGTCGAGACCTACACCCCCGACGAGGTGAACGGTCGAGTTCGATCAACTGCCCCAGAAAATCCGCGAGAACTCCCGAAAGCATGGGCGTGCGTGCAGCCGGACGCAGCCCTGTCATCGCCGCACTTCCGATCAAGGCGCTGACGACCACCCTGTGCGCATGCATGATGCCGGTCCGGTCGGCGGGGAGATAATAGGCGGGGAGGGCCAAGGGACCGACGATCTGGGGCGGGACCTGATCGGTTAGGGCCTCCAACAGCGTCCATGCATAAGAATCCCGCCCTTCTTCCTGCTGATCTGCTGTCAATCCCGGTGTCACCACCGTGAACCATAAATACTCGATCGGGTAATCGCCATCCTTGACACCAATCCGCATCCGGATTTTCTCGGGGACTATTGGCTTGAATTCGGTCGCTCGTTCCCCGATTATCAATCGAGGATCTATAGGTGCCGAATCGTTCGCAGAACGTTTTCGGAAAACAATATGCGTGGCGCCCTTGGCGCCCTTACGTATCAGCGCCCCGGTTTCCTTTATTCCAAAGCATCGGCTGATTTCATGGCCTATATAGGCGCCATGATCACCCAATCCGGAACGAATTATTTCCACGATCGACGCAGGCAGCATAATGCCTTCGTTCGCCGCCGACTTGCCCTCGTCCTCCAACATTTGTTCTGCAAGTTCGACAATGGATTTGATGGCTTCCCTCGGGAGTTTTTCGTTTCCATGGCGACGAAATGCCCAGAATTTTGCCGGTGCGCGATGGCGCCCAAGCCAACCGCCGCCACTGAAATACCGGTGCAGCGCATAGATCAGGATAGCCAGATAGGACTTGCCGGTGTTGCTCGGCCCGACAAATACCGTCAACGGGCGCAAATCGATCCTAGCTTCGACGATGGGCCCGAAATTCGACACTTCAAGTTCAAGAGAACCTTGTCGGTCATTCATATTCCTCCTCCACAACTCGGCGCGCGTTATCCTCTGGCCGCTTCATACTTTCTTTCACAAGACATCGCATCTTAACGGGCATATTCGTGCATTTCCAGATCATTCCGGTGCTCCAGCACGGTCCAACAGACGCTTCAGGTTGAACTGGATGGCGGTTTGGTCGAATGGCGGTTCACGCTCGTCAAGCGCACCCCTGACATAGCGCGGCCGGGACGCGTATCCGTCGCTCACCTCGACGACGGCAAGGATAAATTTTTCCGGCTCGTGCAACGACGTGATAATCTCTTGGCGGGTGATCGTCACGGTATCTGCGCCGCCCGCCCGCCCTTTGACTTCGATAAACCGGTAGCTCCGGGTGTCGGGATCGTAGGATGTAATATCGTAACCGACTTTGCGAGCAGACACGTCTTCCGGGATGTTGCCGAGTTGCCGCTCCAGCGCCATCACCGCCTCCATGGCGGCAAGCTCGATCTCTCGCCGCGAGGCCGGATCTTTTGCGAAGCCCGCCGGCGAAACATCGTCCTGTACGTTCGCCCGCGCGTCCAACAAGCCTCGGGGGATTACAACCATACCGCCGAGCACCCGGGGCGACAGAGAGAAGAGAAGCTTTTCCTGTTCAAGCAACGCCAAGCGCTGCTTGCGGCGCTCGGCCAAGTCGGTTGCCCAGCGCTCGGCGTTCTCCCAGTTCAGTCGGGTTTTCTTCCCAGCACGCTGCTGTTCCTTTAACTCGAAGGCGCGGGCGTCCCAATAGTTGATTTCCTTCCTGAGACGCGCATCTATTTCATGTTCGACCTTCTTGATCTCCGGCAAACGGCGTGCCTTCACCTCAGCGACATGCGCCTGCGCCAAGTCAACCGTCGCGGACGACGCGGCCGTTCGATCGAGATCACTGTTCAGCCAAGTCTCGACAAGTAAATCGTTGACCCGCGCGATCTCTTCCGGCTGGGCCGGGCACAGATTGAGGTGTGGCGCGATCCCGGCATCGGCTGCGTTGCCGTTCGGGCCAAGCGCGACGAACTGGAGCTTCCGGGAGACGATATGCGGCCTTCCCGCTGCGGGCAGCCTCCCGTCCCGGACATCGTGCTCCAGCAGGACAACCACCGACAGCGCCTCGCCCAAGTCGGTGTCATCGACAAACACTGCTCCCTGTTTCATCAGATAACCGTATTTCTTCCGCACAACGCGGATAACCGCTTCGAGGAGCAGATGCCCGGGGCAAATGAAGGCGGCGACGGGCTGTCGATCGATCTGGCTCTTCTCGAAACAGATTCGCTCGTACCTTCTCCGGATTGTCGCGCCAGCACCGGTCCGGCGGTCGCGCAGGACGGCGGGGACGTGGGTGATTTCCCAGCGGCCTTTCTCGCGCCGCTTCAACTGGCCACCGAGATGCCGGAAGGCCTCAACGAAAAAGCTCTGCACATGGCAGGGCTGAAGCCGCTGTGCCTCGGCGCGCTCCATTTTCAGGCGAAGTTCCTCGACCCTGGCCCAGGGCATGGTGTCGTCGGTCAGCGCGCGGCGGCGGAGAAGCTCCAGAAGACGGTCCCGGTCGACCGCGCCGTCGACCTGCCGGGAGAGCCTGACCCTGACCTCTTCGCGCTCGCCATAACGGATGGCATCGAACAGGAGGTCCTTCAGCGCCGTCCCCTCGAACAACTCGCCGAGCACATCATAGACACGGCCGCCGAGCGCTTCGCGCGCCGCCTCCAGCTTCTCCAGAAGCCGCGCATACACCTCGCCCTCGCGGGTATCGGCGGCAACCAGATTCCACAGGTGGCAGACCTCGGTCTGTCCGATGCGATGAATGCGTCCGAAACGCTGCTCGATCCTGTTCGGGTTCCATGGCAGGTCGTAATTGACCATCAGATGGCCGCGCTGAAGGTTCACGCCTTCGCCCGCGGCATCGTTGGCGACGAGCACCAGCAGATCGCGGTCCTGCATGAACCGCTCGATGACCTTGCGGCGCTCCTCGCGGGCGACGCCGCCGTGGATGACCGCGACCGCATCGGGATTGCCGAGCCGCGCCCGTATCTTGTCCTGCAGATAGTGGAGCGTGTCCTTGGGCTCGGTGAAGACAATCAACTTGCGGCGCTTGCCGTCGGTGTCGACCATCAGTGGGTCGTCGAGGATCCGGTCCAGTTGCGCCCACTTCGCGTCCCGGCGCGAATGCAGAACGCCGAGCGCCTGTTCCTCGAGAGCCTTGAGCGTATCGACTTCCAACCCAAGCTGTTCGATGGTTTCCGCCATGGTCGCGCCGGTCATGACCCGATCCTCGAGGTCGTCGATTTCGTCCTGCCCGTACTCGTCCAGGTCTTGCAGGATGTCGTCGTTCACTGCCCCGGCGTCGAAACCGGCAGCCCGGCCCTTCGCGGCGAGCGTGGCTTCGGCAAGCTCGCCCTCGAGCCGTTCACGCCGCCGCTTGAGGGACCGGTGAATCGCGGCCGGCGAGGACGCCAGCCGGCGTTGCAGTATCTGCAGGGCGAAGCCGACATTGTTCCGCTTCCTGCCGGCGCTGTCCGCGAAGCGCGCGACGCGGTTCATCTCGGTTCGGACATAATCGGTGACGGCGGCGTAGAGCGCGGCTTCCTCGGGCGACAACTCGTATTTGGCGGTATAGGCGCGCCGTTCGGGAAACAGGGGCCGCGAATCGAAGCGAAGCAGCTCTTCCTTCGTCAGCCGCCGCATCATGTCGGCGGTATCCGCGTAGTGAACGCCGTCGCGAAAGCGGCCCTCGAAGCGATCGCCGTCGAGCAGCGCCATGAAGAGCTGGAAATCCTCTTCCTTGCCGTTGTGCGGCGTCGCCGTCATGAGCAGGAAATGGCGGCAGAGCCCGCCAAGCTGCTGGCCGACCCGGTACCGTTTGGTGTATTTGACCTCGCCCCCGAAATAGCTGGCCGACATGCGATGGGCCTCGTCGCAAACGATCAGGTCCCACTCGGTGGATTGGGCGAGCTTCTCTTGGATCTCCTCATTGCGGGCAAGCATGTCGAGACGGGCGATGAGCCCGTCGCGGTCGTCGAAGGGATTGCCGGAGCGCGAGGCTTCGATCATGTCGCGGGTCAGGATGTCGAACTCCAGGCCGAATTTCTCACTGAGCTCGTCCTGCCATTGCTCGACGAGGTTTCCCGGCGCCACGACCAAGCAGCGCTCCAGGTCGCCCCGTGCGCGCAGCTCCTTGATCAGCAGCCCGGCCATGACCGTCTTGCCCGCCCCCGGATCGTCGGCCAGCAGGAAGCGCAGCGGCTGGCGCGCCAGCATCTCGCCGTAGACGGCGGAGATCTGGTGGGGCAATGGGTCGACCAGGCTGGTGTGAATGGCGAGATAGGGATCGAAATGATGCGCGAACGCGATCCGGTTCGCTTCCGTGACCAGACGCAACAGGTTGGCGTCGCCGTCGAACGACCAGCTTCGGCCGCACGCCTCGACGCCGAGGCGAGTCTCGTCATCGCGATAGAGCGTGGTTTCCGAAACCCCGCCGTCCGGCTCGCGATAGACCAGATTGATAGCCTGCTTGCCGATCCAGTCGACCGAAACGATCCGGACCGATCGGCCCGGAATCACACCCTGGATCATGGCGCCGGGCTTGACGTCATCAAGGACGGTCATGCCGGACCTTCGACGATGCGTCGTGTTCGACAGAAGAGCACACTCCGTGCCAGGCGTTCGAGCCACTTGCGGTATCCGGTCCAGACACTTCTTCCAGTCCGCACCACCGGACGGCTTCTGAGGATGCCATGAAGGAGGCTTGGCATGCTGGATGGCGAAATGACCGTGCCATGTACGGACCGCCTGAAACCCCGTGGCAGGGTTCCCGAGATCGGCCGGACAAGGCCGCCCGGAATCCCGACATCGGCATTCGACCCCGGCACTACTTGCCTCCCCGTTCCTTCTGACTGGCGGACTGCAGCTCGATCCACCTGTCGATCTTGCTGTACCGTAGTCGCCAGACCCCGTCGACCTTGAAACCCGGAATATTGCTGCTGTCTGCATGGCGGCAGGCCATCTTCTCGTTAAGTTTCAGGCGCTCGCCACCTCGCGGACCGTCATGATATCGTTATCCCTGCGGCTCCTCGCCGGAGAATCGCGTATTTTGTAAAAATACAGGAAAATTATAGGGCGGCAAAGGAATGACCTGCAGACCAGAAATCAGCCGCGCTCCCCAAGAGATCATCGGACCGCAGAAGGCGGCATGCTGCGTCTTGTCCAAGATCAATCCACAAACGGCTCTCGTCGTCCGGTCGCCCTCGGCTAGCTCTCATTGGGCGACCGGTCGGGAAGCATGCGAACATATCCCGCAGAGTGGCTTTTAGCCCATGTTGCAAAGTCGGCTTGACTCTTGGTTTCGAGGTTTTCGGAGCCAGCTCTAAGGTTGGCGGTTGACAATGGAGGCCTGCAGGTGCTTGCTGGTAGCCGTCCGGCGCCCGCCAACCCTTTGTCCGCCAGCGCCCGTCGCGGGCCGTGCAGTCGGTAACCATGGCCAAGAATTGCATGCAGCGCCTCGCCCTCGCTAGCCGGACGCGCCAGACACCTCCAGTCCATCAGGGCGTCTCCGTGCGAAGCAGGTTGCTCAAGTCCACGCGATCGTCAATCATCGTCATGAAAAAATCTATCCGGCTCTCCGTCGTTTGAACGTCACACCAACTTCCAGAGCCTGCCAACCTCCATGTTCATGAGCGGATTGATGCATTTCGCAACAGCTTTGATTCAGATATCAAACCGACTCTCGAAACGATCTTAGTTCACTATCCCGTAGTGCATGCTCACGGCTTCGACCCATTTGAGGCCATCACCGGGTGTATCGAGGATATGCCGCGACCTAGGTAAGGGTCGTGTTTGACACCTGATAAGTTGACACTACCCGAAGTGCTCAATAATTGGACATTCGGGACGGTGGTCGCCTCGACAAGCCGCTACAACCCTTGCCAGTTCGTCATGAAGCGACTGCAACTCCTTTTGCTTACGTTCAATTTCGATCAATCGACGTTCCGCAATTTTCTTTACGTCAGCGCTTGATCTATCCTGATCCTCATATAGACTGAGAAGTTCGCGGCATTCCTTGATGGAAAATCCAAATTCGCGCACTCGCCTGACAAAGATCAGCTTGCGTACGGCGGTGTCATCATAGACGCGATACCCTGCCTCTGATCGACACGGTGCAGGAACAAGGCCAATATCGGCGTAGTAGCGTACAGTTTTAGCAGGCAGGCCTGCCGCTTTTGATGCCGTCGAGATATTCATTGAAAAAGGCTCTGTTCGCACTTCGCAGGCGCATGTGCTACACTGGGTTCTGACTTGCATTGACCATGGGGAGCGGAACAATGGATCGGGCACAGTTTCGGGACTGGTTTTCGAGAATCGATGAACTGACGGCGGCGCAGTGCCGCAAGGTTGCTGCGGTTCTGTCGGATCCACCGGAGGGCGAGGCCTCTCTGGCGGCCATCGAGCTGGGGGTCGGCGAGGAGCGCCGCTGTCCGCACTGCGGCAGCGGCGGCGCGGTGTCCCGGGGCAAGTCGCGCGGTCTGCGCCGCTATCGCTGCAAGTCCTGCGGCCGGACTTTCGGCGCCCTCACCGGCACGGCGCTGTCCGGGCTGCATCGCAAGGAGCGGTGGCTGTCCTTCGCCGCGTCGCTTGCCGAGGGCGAGACCATCCGCGGGGCTGCGGTGCGCTGCGGGATTGCGCCAAGCACGGCGTTCCGCTGGCGCCATCGCTTCCTGGCGGCGGTTCGGCAGTCGCCGGACCGGCTCGCCGGGATCGTCGAGGCCGACGAGACCTTCGTGCTCGAAAGCCGCAAGGGCGAGCGGAACCTGAACCGCAGGCCACGCCGACGCGGCGGCAAGGCGCGCAAGCGCGGCCTGTCGCGCGAGCAGGTGCCAATCCTGGTCGCCGCCGATCGTGGCGGCGCGACCCTCAGCCGCACCCTGCCGAAACTCGACGCGGACAGCGTGAAGCGGGCGCTGGCACCGGTGATCGCCCCGGACGCCCTGCTCGTCTCCGACGCCGGTCGCTGCCATCGGCCCGCTGCTGCGGCGCTCGGCATTCTTCACCAGAGCGTCAATCGCTCCGCCGGCGAGCGGGTGCGGGGGGCCGTGCACATCCAGACGGTCAACAGCCGCCACAGCCAGATCAAGGGCTTCCTGCGCCGCTTCCGCGGCATCGCCACCAAGTATCTCGACAGCTATCTGAGGTGGTTCCATCTCGTCATCCTCGGCAGGCATCCATCGCCAAGAGCCTGCCTCGCGGCGGCCAGCGCCAGAACATGCCTGCGATTCGCGAATTGAGCCTTGAAAAACCTCTTGACCTTCCAGTTGCTGGAATAACTACAGTAACGCCGTGTCCACTGCAAGAGGATTCGATAATGTCGGTGCTTACTGAAAATCTGTCAATAGACTGGCGTTGTATCCACACTTGGAACCGTGCATCGCGGAACACCGCTTGGTGCCTGTTCGGTTGCGCCATCGGGGACTTTGGCACCATCGCATTCTTCCAATTCACTGGAATTCCCTGGCCTACGGTGGTCATCATGACACTCGCGATCATCAATGGCCTTCTGACGTCCATTGCCTTGGAAACGGCAATCCTGTCACGCCAGATGCAACTCAAGCTGGCGTTTCAAACTGCCATCGGCATGTCGCTGATTTCGATGGTTTCGATGGAAGTCGCAATGAACGTCGTGGATGTGCTTTTGACGGGCGGCGCAAAACTGACGTGGTGGGTTATCCCGTTCATGCTGACGGCGGGCTTCGTCACACCACTTCCCTACAATTACTGGCGTCTCAAGGCGCTAGGAAAGTCGTGCCACTGATGTGTCGGACACAAGTCTCGTCGAGAGCCGCCGCCAACTGCGTCTGTACCGTGAATGCGATCGAAGTCTATAGTTCCAGTTTGATGCGCATAGTTCGAAGAAATGGGTCACTGTCAACCGCCGGGCCCTGGCAAGGTGAAAACACGATCGATAAGGGAATATGATAAGGCATGACGCCACCGGCCGGAATTGTGAATGGCATCGGTCAAGCATGTTATTGGCGCCAAGATTTCCGCATCAAGAAGCAGACTGGCAACCATGATTGATCGCAGGACTCTTCTGCTCTCGGCGGCAGCGTCGGCTGTCACGCCGTCTGCTGCGAAAATGGCCCCACCGCAATTGACTGCAAAGGAGGCATTGATACAACTCGCCCCAGAAGGCTATGATGCAGCAACTCTCTGGTGCTTTGACGGTCAATCCCCCGGACCAGAGATAAGGGTGCGACAGGGAAGAGCCGTACAGCGTCGGTTCGTTAACGAGCTTGCGCAGCCTTCGACGATACACTGGCACGGCATCCGGTTGCAGAATGCAATGGACGGCGTGCCCGGTCTTACTCAACCCGCCGTCGCTCCAGGAGAATTTTTCGAATACGATTTCGTCCCGCCGGATGCTGGCACCTATTGGTATCACTCGCACAACCGATCATGGGAACAGATGGCGCGCGGGCTATATGGCCCGTTGATCGTCGATGAAAGCGAAGCACCGGAAATTGATCAAGACATCACGCTGGTGTTCGACGACTGGCGGCTTGCCGAAAGCGGCGGTCTGGCCGGTGGATATGGCAATCTCCACGATAACTCTCATGCCGGACGGCTCGGAAACATCATAACGGTGAATGGCCGAATATCCGAAAGCATTCGAACTAACGCTGGCGAGCGATTGCGTTTGCGCTTGATCAATACGGCGAACGCGCGGATTTTTGAGCTTGGATGGCAAAACCTGTCTGCCTGGATAGTTGCACTGGACGGCATGCCCTTGGAAGCGCCTCAACAGACAGATCTGGTCACACTCGCTCCAGCACAACGTGCTGACCTCATTGTGGATGTACTGGTCACTGACGAAGCCCCATTGATCTATATGATCGAGGATGGAACGGGCTACGTCCTAGTTGAAATTGTCATGGGTAAAGGCGGCACCCGCACGACCCGAAGTGCACCGCTTCCGCTGCCTCCCAATCCTCTTCCGGAACTGCATTCCGAGGCGGAAGCCGAGACCACCACCCTCCTGATGGAAGGCGGGGCTATGGGTAATCTAAGTTCGGCCGTGTTCGAGGGCGAAGAACTGAGCCTACGCGAAATGGTTGATCACGGCATGGTTTGGACTATGAACGGCGTTGCAGGGCTTGCAGAGGATCCTCTTTTTGCGTTGGACCGGGGAACGTCCCAACGATTGCAGTTTATCAACGAGACCGTATTCCCGCACGGAATGCATCTGCATGGCCACCATTTCCGAGAAGTTCTGAGCGACGGCTCGCTGGGACCTTGGCGAGACACAATCTTGGTCGAGCAGAACGAGGCACGGGAAGTCGCAATGGTCGCCGACAACCCCGGCAAGTGGCTGCTGCACTGCCATATGCTCGGCCATCAAGCAGCAGGAATGAAAACATGGATTGAGGTGAAGGCATGATGAGACTGTCAATTTAGATGGCGGGGGCGGCCGAGACGGCAGCTTTAGCCGCACCTGAGCTTGGCACCCATGGAATCGTCGCAGCTCGAGCACTCAAGGAAATAACTCCAAACCACGTCTCTAAGGAAAGTTGAGGGGGAGTCGAATTAAAGGTCTTGGTATAGATGGGGTGTGCCAGCGGCGCATCTTGGCGCAACTAGCCGTGCTTGAACCCACAACAAACACTCGCCTGCCACTCGCCCTTCAAGACCGTTGCGAAATGCATTCATTGGCTATGGACAGGCACGCTAGCGGGCCTTCGTCCCCTCAAGCGCCGCGCTGTGGAGGTGGAGCCGGCCTTCGAGACAATGCCTCTGAGCCTGCTCAAGGCCGCCAGCCCCAAAAAAAGCGCCGAAGATTGCGAAACCAGATGTCAACCGACTTTCATGACGGTGTTGCTGAATCATCAGCGATCCTCGGCAGTCAAGGCGATTGGAACGAACGGGCAGGGAAAATTTCAAATGCAACATGCCGGTTTTCGTGAACAGTCTGCCCTAAGAAATTCGGAATGCTCTGACCTTTGGAATCAACCATCTACTTAAAGAATTGCAATGCAGGAAGAACTCGCTAATCTGCTGCTGTCCGCTTATGGAATTCACGGCCAAAAGGTCTTGTCTGCCGATTGCAAAATCACAGGGTCTTGGCTATCGGAAAGAGTTCTGCCTTATTTGCGCCCTGCGAGTTGCACGCCGCCTTGTCCAGCCCATTCGTCGGTTGTGAGCGTGTTCAGATGTTTCGCCACAGCCTATGCTGGACACAAACGTATTTTCTTTTGTTCCTAGTTCATAATCTATTGTTTTATAACACTTATTACTCAAGCCCCTTTTTTTCCGTAAGCTTCTCGGAAGCGGATTTGGTTTAGTGTCCGCGTACGTCGGCGTTGCGCTGTCGACGGAAACCGCCTATCCTCCGAAGCTCCGAAGGAAAGAGGGAAATCGGGTGGCGGCCTGAGAGGGCCGAATCATCGACGGAAGCGCACCGCCCACGACTCCTCCAAGTCGCCTTCTTCCTCCTCGAGTTCGTCCGGGGGTTCCATCCCGGTAAGCACAGTAAGGGCCTTGCCGTAGCCACCCAGCCCGACGACCTCCTCCACAATCTCTTGACGATGATCTCCGTTAAACCAGTCCTGAAGGCAACCTCGCCCCTGGGCGCGGCGACCTCGGGCAATGTTCTCTGCGCCAGCATTGAATTCCGCAGTCACGCTAGGTGATGGCAAGGACGTACCTTTGCGGATCCAGTCGAGACCCCGAAAGTCCATCAGAGGGTTCGACATGACGGCATAATCGATGGTGCCGTTGCCGCTGCGGATGATGGCCACCGGATCGCGGCTGGTTTGTGCGTACCGGATGGCCGTGGCCTCAAGAGACGTTTCGCATGTCGCTTGGAGCGCCTTGATCGCTTGGAGACCATCGCCGGCGCGACCTGCAGCGGCAGTGAAAAGCCTGGCAGGCATGAGCAATGCCGAGGCGAAGTGGTCCGCCTCCTGCTCGTAGCGATCGGTGCTGCGAAAACCGGCTTTGGAGAAATGCTGGCCCCAAGCATCCAGAACGGCATCGATGTGTCCGGGCAACCGGTAGTGCCCAATCTCATGGGCCACGGAGAATCTCCTGAAGCCCTGGTTGTTGATGTGAGTCGGATATCCGATGCCGAATACGCCACTTACGTGGAGCAGCATGCCTGAGGACCCGCCAGCGGATGCGGGGAGCGGCTTCAGGTCGATGTCGAGTTGACGCGCGATCGCAAACGGATCGATCGGCAGGGCCTCGACCTGGATCTCCCGGAGGAGTTGTTCCGCCTCCTGACGCACCTTGAAGAATTGATCACGTTGCCGCGCCACCTACTTGTCCTCTCTCGCCTTCTCCTTGGCTTTCTGGGCCAACATCTGGACGAAGGCGTCCGTCATCTCCTGATACTCGGCCGAGAGGCCGGCGTAGTGCCGGTGAAGCTTGTCGACGGTGGCGGCTGAGGCGTCCATCAGATCGGAGCGGCCGAGCAGGTAGTCGGTTGTCACCCGGAGAGCGTCGGCCAAGTGCCTTAGGTTGTCGAAAGAAGGCTTCCGAGTGCCCGTTTCAAAATGGGAGACGGCGGATGCCTGCAGACCGGCCCTCCGGGCCAGGTCGCTCTGGCTCAGATTGCGTGCCGTTCGCGCGCTTCGCAACCTCCGCGGAAAAAGTTCTGTTGGCGCACTTGACTCGCTCATCTCGAAGTCGTATATTTCTCTATGACGCTTTCGTCACAGCCGCGCAGCGGCCATTTTGTTGGCCGAGATCGTGACGAATCCATCAGACTGTACAATACGCCACACGTGATGACAAGGAGATTGGCCATGGGCAAGGGACCCGAGACCCACCATGTCGTTCCGAACCCTGACGGGGGCTGGGACGTCAAACGCGGCGGCGCGAGCCGCGCCAGCAGACACCACGCAACGAAGCAGGCGGCCATCGACAGCGCCCGCGCGGTCAGCCGCAACCAGGGAACCGAGCTTCACATTCACAACAGGGACGGACGGATCGCCGGCAGCGACAGCCATGGTGGCGACCCGTATCCGCCCAAGGGCTGAGAAAGGAGTCTATCGAATGAAGCACCATCAAGAGCACAAGCCCGAACACGGCGAAAGGGATGGAAGGCACCACGATGAGAAGGAGATTTCAGTCGTCGTCAATGGCCGGGAAAAGGCAATCAGAGATGAAGAGCTGACGTTCCGTCAACTCGTCGCTCTGGCGTTCGACGATCCACCCGCCGGCGAGTTCATCTGCTTCACGATCACTTACAGGCGTGCCGCCGGTCGCAAGCCAGAGGGCACGCTGATCGAGGACGAATCGGTGAAGGTCCGGGAGGGAACGATCTTCAATGTCACGGTCACCGATAAGTCGTAGCCCCGACCTCAAGGCGCTGGTGGATGACGGGTACGACGTCGGCCTCGTGTCGGGTCACCTTGCCATCCGCGACGTCCCTTACGTCAATTCCAGGGGGCAGGTGAAGTTGGGCGTCCTGGTATCGACGCTGGATCTGGCGGGAGACGTTACAACCCGGCCGAGTACCCACGTAGCCATGTTCGCGGGCGAGCACCCCTGTGATCGGAACGGGTGTGAACTCGCGAAGATCAAACACGGGAGTGATCGACAGGAGATCTCCGACGGTCTGGCGATTGACCACTCATTCTCGAGCAAGCCTGCCGATGGGTACCGGGACTATCACCACAAGATGACGACCTATGTCGCCATCATCGCGAGTCCTGCGGAAGCCATCGATCCAAGCGCGACGGCGCGGCCCCGCCGAGTGATAGAGCCGGACGATCCTGGCACAGTGTTCAAGTACCTCGACACCGCTTCAAGCCGGGCGGGTATCGCGGCGTTGTCGAGCAAGCTCGACCTGGGCCGGGTTGCGATCGTCGGCTTGGGCGGGACGGGATCGTACATACTTGATTTCGTGGCCAAGACCCCCGTGCGAGAAATCCATGTCTTCGACGGGGACGACTTTCTCCAGCACAACGCGTTCCGCTCTCCGGGTGCGCCGTCCAAGGAAGAGCTCAAGGCGATTCCACGAAAGGTTCGCCATCATGCCGGCCGCTATAGCGTCATGCGACACGGAATCGTGGAGCACGATGTCGATCTTGGTGAGGGCAACATGGACGCTCTTGAAGAGATGGACTTCGCGTTCATATGCGTGGACCGCGGCGAGGCGAAACGGCCCGTCATCAAGAAGCTGGAGGAACTCGATATCCCGTTCATCGACGTAGGGATGGGGATCGAACTCGTCGATGACCAGCTCCAGGGTGTCGTGCGGGTAACGGCGAGCGCTCCCGACAAACGCGACCATGTGCGGGGCAAGAAACGAATCGGGCTGTCCGGTGGCGGCGCGGACGGTGTGTATTCCCAGAACATTCAGATTGCCGAGTTGAACGCGCTGAACGCCGCTTTGGCCGTGATCAAATGGAAGAAACTGTTCGGGTTCTACCGGGACCTGGAGAACGAGCATTTCAGCGCGTACACGTTGGATGGCAACTCGATCGTCAATGAAGACCACGCATGAAGGAGCCGATGGTTCTCGCGCACGAATTCGTCAAGGCTATTCCAAACGATCTCAAGGAGCGGACGCTCTATGTGTCCGTGGACTACGCGACCGTGGTGCACAAGTGCTGCTGCGGCTGCGGACGGGAGGTCGTGACACCACTGACTCCCACCGACTGGACACTCATCTACGATGGCGTGTCGATTTCGTTGAACCCGTCGATGGGCAACTGGAGCTTCGGGTGCCGATCGCACTACTGGATAAGCAAGAGCACGGTGAGGTGGGCGAGGCCATGGTCTAGTAGCAGAATCGCTGCTGGCCGCGCGCAGGATCTCAGGCTGAAGGAAAGGTACTACAGGGAGAGCGAGACCGCTTTCCAGCAGACTGAGAAAGCCGTCCGAAAGGAAGCGGTCAAGAAGCTGTGGAGGTGGCTTTCCAATTTTTGGCGGTCATAGATCAACCTGCTTATCCTTTAATTTCCACCTTTGAGGAGATACATTCTTGTAATGTTTTCTCTGGTGGAGGTCACGGAATGAGCTTCAAACTGGCATCCCGGTTGCGCGGGCTGTGAGCGACGCTGCGTTTCGCGAGGCCTTTGGCGAGGAGGAGCAGTGCCGCGCTGCACTGCTCCGGTTGCGCTGGCCCGAGGGCTTCGTCTGTCCGGCCTGCGGCCATCGCGGCTACTGCGTTCCGGCTCGCCGTCAGTTGTACCAGTGCAACCGCTGCAAGACGCAGACCTCGGTGACGGCGGGCACGATCTTCCATGCGACCAAGCTGCCGCTGACAACCTGGTTCGCGGCCATCCATCTGATCGTGACGGCGAAGAACGGCATCTCGTCGGTCGAGCTGGGCCGCACGCCCTTCGTGGCGGCGGTGTCGACCGGCCCCGAGGGGCGAAAGCTCAAGCTGGCCCCGGTCAATGGCTTCCGCAAGCGCGAAACGCTGGCTGGCGCCCGGGTCCGAGGTCCTCACCGACGGGCTGCACTGCTGGAACGCGCTCGATGGGATCGCCGACAGCCATCGCGCGATCCGCACCGGATCGGGCCGCCAGGCAGCCCGCGTGGAGCCGTTCAAATGGGTCAACACCACGCTGGGCAATATCAAGTCTGCGATCACCGCCACCTATCGAAAGCTCGGTCCCGATCACGCCGAACGATACCTCGCAAGCTTCGCATGGCGATACAACCGGCGCTTCCAGCTTCAGATCATGATCCCCCGCTTCGTCCATAGCGCCGCCCGTACCCAGCCCATCCCCTACCGAGATATCATCGCTGGATGAATCTCAGGGATAAGCAGGAAAGGAGTAATCGAAGCGAGCCTCGCCCCCTTCCAACCGGAGATAAAAGATGACTGACACGCAAAAGCGGCCGCCGGAGCCGGAAATCCTCAACCCCCGCTACGAGGGCGCGACGCCCGATGAACCGAAGCACGACGACGAGACACCAGCGCATGGTGATTGATCGCTTCCCGTCGGTCAAGTACATAATTCCCCTCGAAAACCATCTTGTGTGAACGATGACTGAATCTTCGATGAAACCGGCTGTTACTGGTACTATTGCTCGAATCGTTTCGGGCGTCTCGCCAACATCTTCCGATGGCCGTCCTCTATACCGCTATCTGCTATCCGCAGAAACTTTCTCAGAACTTGAGGAAACGCTGCGGCTGCACGTCGGATCTGGCAGAGCCATGGAACTCGTCGCCCCGGCGTTCGTGTTATGGGCTGCCGAACATATACGGGCGAGATTTCCCGGTGGGCAATTGAGTTGGGCCTTTGTTTTCGACCCATTGGATCTGCCGTCTGATGAACAGCATCTTGGTCGGGGTCTCGCCGAAAGAGGTCTGTCGTGGTGGGGTCGAGGGATCAAAGTATCCGACGCTGGCATTCACATGTTTCTTTACAGCCTTATGGCCGAAGGCGGAATCCCAGAAGTGCTTCTGAAGGAACCGGGACTCTACCGCAATGTGGTTATGGGTCTGTTGGCTGAAATCGAGGCCGAAGGCGGCTCCACTGCCGAGCCATGGGCAGAGCAGATAGCCTCACGTTGGACATCGCGACTCCCGCAAACGTTTCGAAGCACGGATATCACACGCCTCTTGGCCGGGCTTGCTCTGTCTCTCGCCAAGCTGCGCGCGATGTTACCGGACGATCTACCGGAGGCGGCAACCGAGCAATGGTTGAACAAACACCGGCCGGATTGGGTGTCGACCATCCCGTTGCGCATGACGTCGGAAATAGCGGAAAGTCTGATACATCCCGCCCTTCGAGCCGAACGCGATGCTCGTCCCGTCGCTGCCGGGCCGCTATGCGGACGGGAACTACGACGTGGCGAAACGGGGCGCTGGCACGACTATTTGATCTTCCGTGACGATGGGTGGCTGCCGGTGCGGCATTTCCCCGATGCCAAAGACCTGAGGCTCCGTCTGCTGCCCGCGGGTGCGGGATTTGCCGAAGGGGTAAGTTACAGTGGTGCGCGGGATGGCGACGGTTGGCGCCTTCGCCGCTTGGGACAAGTCGCAAGGGTAGCGGTTCCGTACCCGGTCGAGAGCCCCTTTGCCCTTTCGGCCTACGCCGACGGTCGACTGAAAGGAGAGGCAGTCATTGACGCTGGTATCCCGGATCCGAGGGAAACGCCCAGTTTTTGGCGAGCAGCCGGTGTGAGCGATGGGGTAGAGACTGACCGTTTAGTGCCACTCACGGGTGCGGGGCGCACGCGGGAGTCCTGCCTGTGGCTTCTCGCTTCCGACGATGTGGAGCCGGAGACCGATGCGGGCTTGGCGCTCGATGAGATTGAATCTGCGCCGCATGGGTTTGTCTGGCGGGTCTCGGGGAAGGGCGTGCTCCTGGTTGGGAACAGGCGCTATCGGATCGAGACGAAGGCGGAGAACGATGCGCCCGAGGCCCGGCTCTTTGCGTTCGGCAAGACTCTCTCCGGCTGGCGCGTGGACGGACATATTCCGGCGTACTGCGGAGACATGGCCATTCACGGGCAGATAGGTGCTGGCATTTCCAGACAAATTCCGGAACCGGAGCTCAGACGCATCGAAGGGCGGGCCCTCGGAGCGGAGGTCGTCGAATGGATGCAGGAAGACGAAACGCTGGCGCGAACCCGCCTCATTCGCTTTCCTGCTTCAATGCATCTGGACCTGCGCGAAGAAGCGGCGGGGCGGCTTGCATTCACGGCGCAGGGTCTGAAATCGAGCTGGAGCCTCAAGCTCAGCGCGGGTGAGCATGAAGCAATAGGTGAGCAGGGAGACGGAACGGCGCGATTGACGCTCGAGACGCCCGGAGAGAGGCCGGGTCTTGTCCGGCTGAGGCTGTCCGAGCCAGCAACAGGGCGCGCCTTGGAACTTCAGGCCGCCTGGCCAGCGCGAAGCGGCATGCTTCTCGATCCGAAAGGCATCCGGCTCGATCAGAATCGACCGGTTTCGGTTGAAGCGCTGCAGGGTTGGCGCGCCTTGGCACCGGAAGGAATGCCCAGCGATCTTGAGCTGCATCTCAAAGGATATCGTCGGATTTCCCTGCCGTTGGCGGGCGAGGTGTCACTTGCGAGCAATGTGCCGTTGATCCAAGCGATGCTGGCGCAAGGCGGACCGGATACCCAAGTCGACTTGAGTCTCGTCGTTTCCGGACGGGAAAGTCCCAGGCTGGAGATTCGTCGCTATCACGATCTGGCAATCGTGGAGGGTCGGACCTTGCGCATGGGGATCGAACGAGATGCGCCGGTTGTGCCCGAAACTGCTCTGGCTTCCCAACTGAACAGGGCGCGCCGGGCAATCCTCCATGCGGTAAGTCTGAGCAGCGCAGATCGGGCCGGACCAATCGAGACCGGGGCTTCGGTCGATCTAGGAGAATATCTCGGAGAGCCGGGAGGGCCTTGGCTGGTCCAGTCCAGCCTCGAGGGGCGGGTTCAGCGTGCGGTAGTGTGGAGCCCGCGTATGGGGACCAAAACCTCCCGAGAAGACCGGATTGAAGCCTACGCCGAGCAATGGCGGCAGCTTGCTGCCGCCCCCGATGATCTTGAGTGGGATCGATCATGGCGTCTTGTCTCGACTGCTCGACAAGACGGCGACGCCGGCGCGCTGGATCAGGTTCAGGCGCTCGCCAAGGCGCCGGTCTCTGCCATTTCACTGGCCTTTCGTGTCCCCCGCAAAGAGCTTCCCGAAGTCCTTGCCTTGGAGTCAGCATCTCCGATTTTCTGGCCGATTCTGGCGGTTTCGGACTTTGCCGAAGCGGTCACGGCCGAGTACGCACGACAAGTGCAGAAGCTCGCACCGTATTTCGACAGCGCTGAAGCTGACGCCGAGGCAAGCGGGGCGCTTGCCCGACGGATCGGGGATATTCTGACGCTACGGCCAGAGTTGGCGGGTCATTTGTGTCGATCTCTGGTCGATTCCGCGCTGCTCAACAAGGTCATGTACGACCCTGACCTTCAGGAAAACCTGAAGCCGTGCCTCGTTCCTGCTCCTGCGGACAGCTTGGCGGAGGCCACCCAGGAAGCCGCGAAACGCTTCGACCGGCTACCCCAGGGCGTGCGCGGCCTCGAACCGTATGACCGCCCGGCAGGGTTCCCATCCTTCAACCCCTACTTGCAATCCATGGTCGATGCGCCTCTCGTCGCTGCCGAGATGGCAGCAGAGCTTCGACCGCCGCCCGATGTGGAAGAAAAACTGATTCTGATCAATCTTCGGTTTGTCGATCCGATTTACTTCGATACCGCCTTGCCGCATGCCTTGAGTCTCTGCCTGTCGAGGACCGACCGATGAGTGCCTCGCGCTTCTATGACACCCTTCGCCGCCTGTCCGCGCGGGCGGCATCCTCCGTCGTAGCACGGGGGCGGATTGCGTCGCCTGCACTGAATGCAGTTCTCCTGCGCAGGCTTTCCGCCTTGCCGGGGGAAACGGACGCACTCCTCGCAGATCCGGTGTTCGAAGCTGCCCGAGCTTGGGAGCAGGCCGATTGCAGCCTCGGCGATCTTGCCGGCGAGCTTCTGCATCCCGACCTTGTGGCAGCTCTGGACGAAGCCGCAGCCGAGCGGATGCCGCGCGAATTGCATCCTTGGTCCCACCAGCTTGCGGCATGGCAAGCGGCGCGCGAAGGATTGTCCTGTCTCGTGAGTTCCGGTACCGGCTCAGGAAAGACAGAATGCTTCATGATCCCCGTACTGAACGACCTGCTGCGCGATCCAGCGGGTGGCCTGCTCTCGGGCGTTCGTGCGATCGTGATCTATCCGCTCAACGCCTTGATCGAGAGTCAGCGCGAGCGGCTCTCGGCTTGGACGGTGCCCTTGAAGAGCCGGATCAAGTTCGCGCTTTACAACGGCTTGACGCCCGAAACACCGTGGAAGCAGGACAGCGCTCGGCTCGCTGCTGCCGAGATCGGCAATAGGCGCGCGATTCGCGAGGCTCCGCCCGCGATCCTGGTGACCAATGTCACCATGCTGGAGTATTTGCTCTTGCGTGCTCAAGACCGTCCGATCCTGGAGCGCTCGCAAGGACTCTTACGCTGGATCGTCCTGGACGAGGCGCACGGCTATATCGGCGCTCAGGCCGCCGAAATGGCGTTGCTTTTGCGCCGGGTACGCGCAGCCTTCGGCGTTGCGCCGGAGCAGGTCCGGTTGATGGCGACCTCAGCGACGATTGGTGACGGCGAGAGAACAGACGAAAAGCTGAAACGCTTTACCGCCGATCTCGCCGGCATTGACGAGGATCGCGTGCGTGTGATCCAGGGGCGTATGGTCGAATCCGACCTCCCGCCTCCCGTAGCGGATACACCTTTGGACACGGCAACGCTTGCAGAACTGCCTCCAGAGATGCTTTGGGGCCGGCTGGCTCCCCACCCCCGCATCCAAAAACTCAAACGAAGAATTTCGGGGCGGGGTGCGACTCTTTCAAAGGCCGCCAACACGTTGCTCGGCGCCACCAACGGTACCGGGGACGATGTTCGAAGAAGGGACGCCCAAGCTGTTCTGGATGCGGCGGCCCGGGCACAGTGCCCCGAGACTGGGGAACGGCTCCTGCCTTGGCGGGCGCATGCCTTCCATCGTGCGCAAGGAGGGATTTGGGTTTGCGTCGACCCCTCTTGCAAACAGCGAGATCCGGAGCTTTCGACCGATGACTCGGGATGGGGGTTCGGAGCGGTCTGGCTCAAACAGCGGGATCGATGCGATTGCGGTGCTCCGGTCTTCGAACTGTACGCCTGCAACGAATGCGGTACTCCGCATCTCGTTGCGGGAATTGAATTTGGCGCCATGGCTCGGCTGGTGCCGTTGCGTGCGCTTCAAACCGACGATTTCGCGGTGGACGCCGAACCCGATGCAGACGGCGATGACCGGGAGCCGGTCGCGCGTGGTACTGGGGTGCTATCGCCGGGGCGGGGACGTAAGTCTGACCGGTTCCTGAAATTCGACGACGGAACGGTATTCGACAACGAACCGCCTTCGGATGCGCAATGGGCTCGGATCGTTCTGGACGAGGACAAAGCTGAACGTGCATGCTGTTCGGGATCTGCGACTGCACGGCTCGCGCCGCAGCGTTACGGCCCGCCGTTCTTCATGGGTGTTGCCATGCCCGCGTTGATCGAAGCTCTGGCAAGGCCCTTCGATGCACCAGGCAGACCGCTGGGCGGGCGTCGCGGTCTCACCTTTTCCGATAGCCGCCAAGGCACTGCGCGACTGGCGGCGAAACTTCAACAGGACGCGGAACGCAACCTGACCAGGGCGTTCCTATATCATTCTGTGCAGGAGGATAGCGGCCCGAAGGGCGACGAACGGGCGAAGCTCGAGAGGAAGCTCGAGAGCTACCGAAAGGCGAACGATCCAGAGTTCGCCGAAAACATTCAGGCAATCGAAGATAGGCTGCACGGCGAGGCCAAGCCGGTACTATGGGGCGATCTCGTCGAGCGTTTTGCGAAACAGCGCGATCTGCGTGAGTTCGCTACAGAGGTCTGGCGTGAACGGGCTGGTGGCGGTCGTGACATGGCTGAAGATCCGGTGAAACTCGCGGAAATGTTCCTATATCGCGAACTTTTTCGCAGACCGAAAGTTCAGAACAATGCCGAGACAATGGGGCTCATGCGGCTGTCCTTTCCCAAACTGGAAAAAAAAGCAGAGATGGAAGCGCCTCGCGTTCTTACCGAAGCAGGTGTGGACGAGCTAGGGCGGACGGCGCTGGCACTGGCGGCGATCGATTTCGTATTTCGGGATCGACTGGCGACGAGGCTCGCCTCGGACAGGATGATGCGCTTCGTCAGTCCACGGTCAGGGCGGCGCATCAATTCCGTCTGTCGTCCCGGATTGGAGCTATCGGACCGTCCGGAAAACAGTCGACCGTGGCCCGGTCCCGTACCTCAAGCTGGACGACCGTCACGGTTGCATCGCCTTGTGTACGCTCTGATCCGTGGAGATTACGAAAACCGGACAGATCGGGATCGCGCCGCCGAAGTAATTTCGGACCTCTGGTCATTGATTGTTTCAACTGCCGCCAAGGACATTGGAGGCGGTGCCTACCAACTCGATTTCGAGAACGCTGCTGTGACGCGGCTCGACGAGGGTTGGCTCTGTCCGGTTACCAGACGGGTATTTGGCTATTCCCCGGCCGGGCGGTCACCCTACGATCCAGATCGCGATCTCAAGGCGATCGATCTGCCGCGCCTGCCCACAGCAAATCCGGGCGGTTTGGACCCCGACGCCCGCGTCGAGATGACTCGCTGGTGCGAGAACGATAGCCGTATCGGGGAGTTACGTCGCGAGGGGCTTTGGACCAACCTCCATGATCGGGCCGCTGTTTACGCACCGTTCCTGCGCGCCCAGGAACATTCCGCTCAGATTGAACGCCCGATACTCGCTGGCTACGAACAACTGTTCAAAGACGGCCGGATAAACCTGCTCAACTGTTCCACCACAATGGAAATGGGCGTCGATATCCCCGATGTCCAATTGATCGCAAACGCCAACGCGCCACCATCCATCTCAAATTACCGCCAGCGAGTGGGTCGTGCCGGAAGGCGCGGAGAGCCTTGGGCCTTCGGCATGACATTCTGCAGAGATCTTCCGCTGGATCAGATCATTTTTGAGAAGCCGGAAAGGTTCCTGATGGCGCCCGTAACGGCTCCCGCGGTGAGGCTGGACAGCCCGGGTCTCGTGGGGCGCCATGTTCACGCTGCAATGCTGGGTGCTTTCCTGCGGGAACTCTCCGAAGGTTTCAATCTCCGTTCATCGACCGGTGCATTCTTTGGCGTGACCGACGACGCCGATGCGGCGATTGAGGAGAGTGCCGTTGCCGACGATTTTCTCGAGGCGCTGCGAGGACCATGGAGTCAAACTGATCGCCTTGCGTCGGATCTGGAAAATTTAACGCGTGGCACCGCGCTCGAAGGGAACGATGCTGCATATCTAGGCGGAATGACAGCCGAGTCCTTCGAGAAGTTATCGCGCCGCTGGCGTCAGGAATACACCGAACTCCTCAATCGCCGCGATGCGGCTTCCGAACAGGAGGTGAAGCAGGCTTTTGCGATGAGAGCGCGTCGAATGAACGGAGAGTTTCTCTTGGCTGAGCTTGCCCGTCGAGGCTTCACGCCTTCGTATGGCTTCCCAGTCGATGTCGTGACTTTCGACCATCTTTCCGGCCGCGACCGCGAGGCCGTCTCCGAAACTATCGCTTTTGGGGAACGTCGAGGAGGGGCTTCGCGCACTCTCGATATAGCGATCCGTGAATATGCGCCGGGTGCCGAAATCGTTGTTGACGGCCTTGTGCACCGTTCGGAAGGCGTTCTGCCAGCATGGGGCGCAATGGCCGATGCCTCGAAACTCGAGGATCTGCAGTTCTACTGGGAGTGTACAGCCTGCCGGTCCTTTGGATTGGCGCGCACGGTGCCGAAGGTGTGTCCTGCTTGCCAAACGCCGCGCCCCGACTGGAAGCGAAGCTTGCGGCCTGCAGGATTTCTCGGCCGGCGTGCCCCGCACACGGGCTACGAAAATCTCGGTCACGCACCGTATGAAATACCACGGCTATCGGCGTCCGGGGGAACATGGCGGTCATTGCCGGATCCGGGGGCCGGACGGTGGCGGACCGATCCACAAGGACAGATCGTGACACTCGGCTCGGGACCGCACGGAATGGGCTATGCGCTGTGTCTCGACTGCGGACGAACTGAAGCGGAGACGGAGGATACGGCTAGCAGCGCTCCCCTTCCTGAAGCAATCAAGAAGCACGCTCCGCTGGCTACAGCGCGGGGGCTGGTGCTGAAAGGGGGGTACTGTCCAGGCGGACATATCAAGAGGGAACGCGTACAGCGCAATGTTCGCTTTGTACATGCGGCCCAGACGGACGTATTCGAGTTGCAGCTCCCCTCCGACGCCGATCGGGCAGGAGGCCTCGCCTTGGCCGCCGGTCTGCGCGAAGCACTGGCGGAAAGATTGGGAGCCGAGGCGCGCGAAATCGGGGTTTCTGCCAACCGCTCGAAGGGACAGCAAGACGAGAACAGGATATCAGCGTTTCTCTATGATCGGGCTTCCGGCGGTGCGGGGCTCTCTTCACGGCTTGTAGAAGCGGAGTGGTTCGACCATTGCGTGACACGGGCGTTCTGTCGACTGTCCTGCCCCGAAGAGTGCGCGCATGGCTGTCCGGCTTGCGTTTTGCGCCCGGACCTCAACTTCGGGGAAGAACGGTTGGACCGGCCGGGAGGTCGGAAACTTGCGAAATCGATCAGCGAGCGCTTTAGATTGCCGGATCCCATGCGTGTTTTCGGCCCCGAAACCAAGCCGTTAGGCACCACACTCGGCGAGTGGCTCGACCGGAGAAGTCGGACGATGGGACTGGTGTCCGTCACGCTCTATCTCCATGGAGCACCGGAAGAATGGGAAATTGTGGACTGGCCGGTCGGCGGATTGTTGGGGCGCTTGAAGGATGCTGGAGTGAGAGTTGATGTCGTGCTGGACGCCCGATCTCTGACAGACAAGGGGATGAACCTCGCCCAAAAACTGGATCTCCATCGATTATCGAGCAATGCGTCCTTGGCGCTTGCGTCCGATCTTCCATTTGCAAACGGTGCCCCTGTGCTTTCCAGCACCGAAGATCGGGAAGGGTCGAATGCCATCGCCGCTCCCGTTGCGAACGAAGCGATACCAGGTCCGAACTGGGGGCTGGGTGAACTGGCCCCATTGGTTCACGGTCAGGCAAGGAATTTACCGGAAACCAAGGCGTTTGCGAGCGAACAACTCGTAACGCTATCCAGCGGCAACGCCAAAATCATCCGAGTAGGTGCACAACTTAACGGCCGAGCGAAAGAGTTCGGTCGTGCTTTCTGGAAGTTGCTGGAGGCCGAATCCCCGCTAACGGTTGCTTCGATACGAACGCACGGGGTCCGAGACGCAATCTATACCGACCGTTATCTCCTGACGCCGCTTACTCTGCGACTCTTGTGGGAGGTGATCCGTAGAATGCCCGGGAGCAGGGATTTGAGGTTGACGGTTTCAACAGCGCGGGTTTCCAGTAGCGAACGCAATCGATGGGCCATCTTCGACACATTCTCGAAGGATGGGATGCGCAGCAAGATATTGCAGGAGCTTTTCCCAGACGCCCGGATCGATGTTCGACACAGGACCGGGCTTCCTCATGAGCGCAGTCTGCAGCTTCGCCTCGAGGACGGTCGAAGCATCACAATGCTCTTGGATCAGGGTTTCGGGGCGTGGCGGGCACGCGGCACGCCAAGGCACGACTTCGCCGCAGATCCCGTCAGGCAGGCGCGTGCTCTCAAAACTCTAGACTTCGGTGTGGCGGTGGAAACAGGGCGCGAAGCACCTCTCGTACTGGAAACGGAGGAAGCGTAGTCTGCAAGTGGGCTGTGACGCGCAAACCGTCGTATGACGTAAGAGGTGCTACTACCCACACCGACTGGGCTTGGTTTAGATGGCGGTTGAGCTTCAAGAAGCACAGCCCGATCGGCAGTGTTTGCCACACTTGCGATGACACGGTTCTGGGCCCGGTATTAAGGTCATCGGAGAACTGCTCCTACGGCTCGCTTCGGTCAACTTTCTCGGCGCATGCGTGAGCAATTCCAGCTTGCTCGGCGACCATCAGCGCATCGATCTTGTCGGCGATACGCTGCGCGGGTTCGCGGAGCTGGACCAAGGTCCAGTCGGCAGCGTAGCCTTCGGTCACGTCGTTGGGCCGGGCGTGGTTGACCAGCCGCTTGGTCAGCGTGGACGGCAGCATCAGGTCGCGCTCGGCCACGGTGATGAAGCAGTTGCGCAGGCCGTGGTACCAGAACTTCGCGCCGCCCGCTTCCGATATCCGGGCATAGAGGTGGTGCGGGTCCTCGACATGGCCGGACGCGCTGGTGGGTGAAGGTAATACCCAGTCGCGACGGGCTGCAGGCAACGCTTTGCTCTCCGCCCGGCGCCGTTCGAGGAGGCGCGCCAGTTGCCGGGTGATGGGAAGTTCCAGCGGCACGCCAGTCTTGTTCTCCTCGACCCGGAAGGCGAACGCCGCCATGTCCACCCGCTCCCAGCGCAGGGTCAGCACCTCGTCGCGGCGCATGCCGGTGTAGAGGCCGAACCACAGCGCGTCCCGGAGCACCGGATTGGCGACCTCGGCCTCGATGCCGGCGCGCCAGCACGTGTTGTTTCGCACGTTATTTGACGACGGGTTTTCCGGATTGTTTCACGCGGTCGCTGCCTGGATTTCCAACCCCCACTTCCAGTCTGAAGTGCACCACTGCCAGGCTCTTTTTGGAATGAGGGCGTAGCCCGAATGGAGAAAAGAGCCTGGCAGTGAGAATTTCTGTTTTCTGACCCGTCGGTTCGAGCTTGCGATGACAGCAATCTCTGTCGGAACGCTTTTGGCCCTGCATTTGCGTACGCGCAATCCTCTCTTCAAACAGCTCTCGGAGATTGTCCGGTGTGAGGCGTGCGGGCTTTGCAGTTCTTCGGTGTTTGCCTGTGTCATGGCGGTGCCCGGGCATCGCCGAACACTTCCAGAGGCGTCTTGCAGCCAAGCACCTTGCGAGGCCGGCGGTTGAGACGGTCTTCGACCGCCTGAACCTCGGCATTGGACACAGCACGGAAATCCGCAGCCTTCGGAAAGCGCTGACGGACCAGCCCGTTGCTGCGCTCGTTCCGACCACGCTCCCATGAATGGCAGGGCCGGGCGAAACAAAACGCCGCATCAAGCGCTTCTGACAGAGTGGCATGACCGGCAAGCTCCCTGCCATTGTCCGCAGTGAGCGTGAGAACGGGATCCGGCATCAGGCGACGCTTGAGCGCCGCCCCGACCTCAGCTGCCGTCTTCCTGCCAACCCGCGCCAGTCGGGTCATCTTCGAGGCGCGGTCCACTGCAGACACCAAAGCTCCGCGGTGGCGGGTTCCGATGATCGTGTCCAACTCCCAATCGCCGATACGTGGCTTCTCATCCACGATCGCCGGCCGCTCGCTGATGCCGACACGACCGGTGTTGCGACCGCCGCGCCAGTTCGGCTTCTTGCCCCGCCGCCGCAGATGCTTGCAAAGGCCCCCGCCATTTTTACGGTCCGCGCCGATGCATTGGTGGATCCGTTCCCGGCCCGCCATCTGTTCAGGGCTCCAGCCCTCCGCCAAACACTCCCCGACCTGACACCAAAGATCGGGTGTCATTTTCCAGGGAACTGCGGACGCTTCGCGGCGGCGTTGCGTTGCCTTGCCCTGCGCCTGCATGAAGCGACACCCCCGCCTGCCACAGTTGCGCTGCAACTCACGGCAGATCGTCGAATGATCGCGCCCGAACTCCTGCGCAATCCCTCGCCCCGACAAGCCACTTCTGTTCAGCGCATGAATCTGGCAACGTTCGTCCCGGGTCAGGTGGGGGGTAGCCGTCAGGCATAGGCGAATCTCCTTCTCAAACAGAGTGTCGCCATCGCCTGGCTCACCGGCAACTCAGAACGCCAAATGCTCAGCCAGTTTCAGTGGTGCACTTCAGACTGGAAGAGGGGAACATTATTCGGTCTTTGCCGGAACGCCGTGCCGGTGCTCACAGTGTCTGAGGGCGGTGCAGTCGCTCTATCCGATTGAGGTTTTGGGGCGGCCGTGGAAGAGAGCCGGTGGGCCGCCCGGCTGACGTATTTGCAGCAGAGGCTTGGCGCCCGACGGACCGTCAGAGGGTGGTTCCGGAAGGCGGTTCCGCCTTGAACCCCTAGGTTGTGTACTCATAAAGGAAAAGGGATTTTCTTTTCGGCTCTGATGTGATTCAATCTTCCAAAAAGTGGGAGATTGAGGATGCAGGGCCGGCACGATCTGACGGATGTGGAATGGGCGATCATCTCGCCGTTGTTGCCTGACAAGCCGCGGGGCGTTCCGCGGGTGGACGACCGGCGGGTGATCAGCGGGATCTTTCACATCCTGCGCACTGGCATGCCGTGGCGCGACCTTCCGGAACGCTACGGGCCGTATACGACAGTCTGCAACCGCTACAACCGCTGGGCCAAGCAAGGGGTGTGGGAACGCCTGTTCCAGGCGCTGGCGGCGCGCCCGCCGGGATCTCTTCATCTCCTCGACTCCTCGGTGGTGCGCGCCCACCAGCACGCCGCGGGCGGAAAAAAGGGGGTCCGGATCACGCCATCGGACGCTCGCGAGGCGGGCTGAGCACCAAAATCCACGTCGTCGTCGACGGTCGCGGCCTGCCGCGCCGCTTCGTGATCACCCCGGGCCAAGCCTCCGACAAGGCTGCCGTGCCGGCCCTCCTTGACGGCCTTGAGCCGGCCCGGGACACCGTCGCCGACCGCGGCTGCGACTCCCGCGCCATCCTCAAGCTCATTGCCGACCATGGCTCTTGCCCCCACATCCCGACCCAGCGGGACCGCCGGGAGCAGCGCTCGGTGCCCGATCACCTGTACCGGCAACGCAACCTCGTGGAACGCTTCTTCAACAAGCTCAAGCACTTCCGGGGCATCGCGACCCGCCATCACAAGCTCGCAAGAAACTTCCTCGCCGCAATCGCCCTTGCCTCCCTCCGCCTCTGGATCAAAATCAATGAGTACACGACCTAGGCGCGTTGGCGGAACCGGGTGGCCTACGGCCGGCGGCTGCCGTTGATTGGGTCGACCGGAGCCGCCTTGTCTGCTACGCCTGCGAGGATGCTGTAGCCGCCCTCGGCGTTGTGCTCGATGCGCCCCTCCTAGACGAGTTTTTGCAGGATGGCGCCGACGGTCTTGTGCCGGGTTGCGGCGCGTTCGCGGATCTGGCGTTGGGAGAGCGGCGCCCTGGCGTCGGCGAGGGCCTTGAGGACGCGGCATTCGGGGGTTTCGGGCGGAGGCACCCCGCCGGCCGGGGGCGGCTGGCGCAGCCGGAGGGAAGGCTCCTCTCCGTCTTCCTTGAGCTCGATCTCGATGTCGTCGAGACCGCGAGCGGCGCGGTGCTCGACAGTCATGAGGGTCTGCCGGTCCCGGCGGCGCAGGTACAGATTTGAATCTCCCCAGATGCCGTAATGGGGCTTGGCGCCAATCGGCATCATCGGAGCCTGTCGCGATGACGGCGAATCGGGTGTCGTTGCCCTTGCACGCTCAGCGTGCTCACGGGGTCTTGCTGCAAGGTGCGCCCCAATCCTTCGAGAGGAAAGGGACAAACGACATGGCTGTCTGTATCGGGCTGGATGTATCGCTGGCAAGCACGGCAATCTGCGTTATCGACGAGAAGGGCAAGATCGCGACCGAGGCGCAGGTCGCCAGCACGCCTGAAGGCCTCGTCGCGTTCATGGGCAAGCTTGAGCACGAGATCGACGCGATCGGTCTCGAAGCCGGTCCCCTGTCGCAATGGCTTCACAAGGGGATGACTGACGCCGGCTTCGAGGCCGTGCTGATGGAGACCCGGCAGGTAAAGGCGGCGCTGAAGGCGATGCCGATCAAGACGGATCGCTGGGATGCCGAGGGCATCGCCCGGTTGCTTCAGATGGGCTGGTTCCGGCCGGTGCACTGCAAGTCGGTGTCGTCTCAGGAGATGCGTGCGCTGCTGACCTCGCGCAGGTCTCTGGTGGATGCGCTCACCGATTTGGAGCTCTCGCTGCGCGGCGTGCTGCGCAACTTCGGCCAGAAGCTCGGCCAGGTCTCGAAGGGCCACTACGAGGCCCGTGTCCGGGGGGGGGGGTGATCGCCGGCAACGCGATCCTGCGCGCGCGGGCGGCCCTGCGCTGCGAGCTGGCTGGCCAAGGAGAACGCGGTGTGCCGCCTGCTGATGACGATGCCCGGCGTAGGCCACGTCATAGCACTGACCTTCATGTCGTCGATCGACGATCCCGAGCGGTTCCGAAGATCGAAGGATGTCGGCCCCTGGGTGGGGTTGACGCCGGGACGGGACCAATCCGGCGAGCGAGACGTTGTCGGCGGCATCACGAAAGCCGGCGACGCAGGTCTGCGCGTGTGGCGCTCTACCAGGCCGCCACGGTGATGCTGAACCGTTGTGCCGGCCCGAACTGGCTGAAGGCCTGGACGCAGCGGCTCACGAAGCTCCGGGGCAAGAAGCGTGCGACCGTTGCCCTGGCCCGGCGTATCGGCGTGGTGCTCCACCGTATGTGGCGGGACGGCACCGGGTTCCGCTTCACGCGCGAGGAGGCGATGGCGCTTCAGACGGCATAGGCACGGTTGCATCCCACCAGCAGCCAGCAAGGAGAGGAGGAACGAGCCGCGCCTGAAGGTGGCGCGATCCACCGGAGTCCCCTCGCCGGGACGCGGTTCCCGATGATGCACGTTGCACGCCTCGTCTGCCGGACCATTATCATGATCTCCGGGACATCATGAACCTGCCGGGCGATATGCGACCCGTCGCAAGCGACCAAGCTCGACATCGAAAACCGAGCCGGGACGGTCGGCTGTCGAAAACTGTGCTTTACGGGGAACGCCCCATTACGGAAGGCTCATGATGACGCGCATGTTGTGCTCGATGACGAAGAGCGTGACGCCGAACTCCCGGTTGGCGCGCTCCAGCCGCTCTATTACGCCGTTGATGAGCGTCGGGTTGATGCCGGCGGTCGGCTCATCGAGCAGCAGCATGCGCGGGCGCATCATCAGCGCCATCGCAAGCTCCGGCAGCTTGCGATGGCCTAAGGAAAGCTCACCCGCCATCAGGTGGCGCTTGCCCCCGGCTACCAGGCGAATCCAGGCGATCGTAGACAAGCACCAGCGACGTGGCTGTCGTGCCGTCGCAGTAGCGCGCACGCCGGTGAGACCGCGGACCGAGCGTATTCATGATCGTCTTCGGCTTTGCCACCACCCGGAACCAGCTCCGTCCGTCGTGCTGGAACCGGCTCCCACCGTCGTCTCGGCTCTCAGCATAGGCACAAAGGAGCTTGCAACACAGGCCCTTCAAGGCGTAGCGCAGCGTCATGCTTGGGTGCTTGTGACCAAGCAAACGAGAGACGACCGGCACGGGTTCCGGCCCGGCGGGCGCATCTCCCAGAGCTCGGCCATGGCGAACATCTTCACCAGGATGTCGACCGTCCGGTTTGCCACCGTGGGCATGTCGCTCAGCCCGAACTGGAACCTGAGGATGTGCTTCTTCTCCACCTCGGAGACGCGAAGCGAACCGAGACCCGGCACGATGTGCTTCTTCAGCATGAGGCCGTAGTGCTTGATGGTGTTGTTCTTGCAGTGCATCGCGACGTATTCCCACTCGTAGCGCTCCGCGAGGTCGGCCACGGTCGGCTCGGGCTCGGGCTCAGTCTCGACGGGCGGCAGTCCGTCCTTGAGCCGCGCGATGATCTTCGCGGCGTCCTTGCCATTGACCGCGAGGCGATCCACGATACGCTTGGTGAGCGTTAGGGACTGGCGTTCGGGCATGGCGTTGCTCCTCGACAATCGGGGCGACGCTCAGGCGGGTCGCGACCAGCAGCGGTCTGAAGGTGTCCCAGACCAGTAAGCAAGACGAAAGCGACCGACTGAAAACTGGGGCGTATTGAAGCGCATCGGGGGCGTGAACGCAAGGGGCAGATTAGGCCGTCACTCTCAGAAATATAGATTATTTACAACTTCTTATACTGCCCAAGCGCACCTCGGCGCATGCCGGTGCAGGCAGGGCTAGGTGCCGGAAAAAGTGAGTTGTCTTCTGGAAACAAACGGGCATTTAGGAGAGTTTTCTCAACAACCGAGAGCGCTGCTTCAGCGGTGCGTTCATGACCGATAGACTTTCAGATTGCCTACGCGACTGACCACAACATCGGCCCTCGCAATTAACTTTGCAACGTCATCGGGGGGTTGGTTGCGTCTCCCTTCAACGCAGTCAGACTGGGCTAGGCCACAGTTTGTCTGGCGTATGGACAAGCGTATGCACCTCGTGCCCGGCCGCAAGCGTCTTGTTCAAAAAATGGCCGCCGACTGGGCCGATGTCTCCGAGAGAAGCGATCTTTTAGAGTGTTCCGGATTTCACCGCCTGTCTCCAAGACCGTTCATTCCCCAGCATGTATCAAAAACACGTTAACGAATCAAACGTCTTAAAACAGCGCATTCCCTTCACGGGCACCGAGACACTAACTGGATGTCTTATGCAATTTGCCTGTAAATGCGGAGGAAATACCATCAAGCATCCAAATCACATAACCATATGTGCAGAAAATGGTGCCAAGATATGGCTGAGGGCCACGCCGGTGCGGCCGGCAGAGACCAAAATCGACAACTGCTCGCACGGGAAACCGCGCTTGCGTGCCTTATGGGTCCAGCTTCCGCTCTCCCTTCCAACTATCGGGAACGAAGGTCTCGTCGTCCTAGCGTGGGAGAGTTCTGCAAGGCGATTGCGTGATTTTCAGGACAAGTGTAGAATTGAAACGGCGTTCAAAAAATATCGACGTGCAGGGAGTTAAGATTCCGAAGATCATTGGGTATCGGTCCTACCCATAAACAAAGAGATGCGATGTGAAATTTGCTGCCCACACAATGGCCACGCCCGATCGGGATGTAGTGCAAGCTGCACAACTGTTCCGACAGGTAGGTTTTGATGGCATCGATGTTATTCTGCAAGAAGATTATCGGTGCGCCTTGCGTCCTAATATTTCTGACACGGAAGCGGCTCGAACAGGGGCACGGATCCGGGAGTTAGGCTTAGATGTCCCCTGCCTGGTGCCTTACGTGGACGGTTTCAATAGCCCAAGCGAAACCGTGCGTCTGAGGGCAATCGACAACATGCGCCGCGCACTGGATATTGCAGCGGAGCTTCGGGCCCGCTTCGTCAGGTTGCTCCCAGGCATGTCTGTCGTGACGGAGGAACGGACAATGTCAACTACGCGATTGATCCGGTCGCTGCAGGTACTCGCTGATGAGGCGGCTTCACGCGATATCGGTCTGGCCGTGGAAAATCACATGAACACAGCAATCGATACAGCAAGCGAAATGATGGCATTGATATCGAATGTAGATCACTCCTCAGTCGGGGTTCTTTACGACCCGGCCAATCTTTCGATTATGGGTGAATCAAACGACAGGGCCGCATATGACCTTCAACGCGGCGCAATTCGTCACGTCCACGTCAACGACTATCAGAAAATCGAAGGAGGCCTAAAAGTAGACAGGCACGGCTTCAGGCAGTGTCTTTTGGGTAAGGGCGAAGGAAAATTAACCGACTGGATCAGCTGGCTCGTGCGGGACGGCTATTGCGGATTTGTAACGGCTGAGTATGGCGGGCGGTGGTTTTCCGACATTCTTCCGCCGGCTGAGACTGGTCTGGTCAATGAACTTGCCGCTTTGCGCTCAGCGCTTAGCGTCGCGATGGATGGCGCCGACTGATATGCGTCCGCAAGTTTTCCTCACTCATCCTGAAACCGATTTGGATCTCTTTTTTGACGATGGCGCTTTGGTGCGCCTGCAGGAAATATGTGACGTCATCTACAACCCGTTAGGCCGCCCCCCGAGCGATGATGAAATGCTTCAACTGGCACCGGATTGCGATGTGATAATTTCGGAGTGGCTCACCGGAGCTGGGCAAGTTTTGTTCGAAGACAACAAGTTCTTGAAGGCATTTGTGCGATCCGGTGTTGAGACCCTTAACGTAGACCGTGAAGCTGCCACGCGGTGCGGAGTGCTTGTCGTCGTAACACCGGCACAGTTCTCTCATTCTGTAGCCGAGTTTACCGTCGGCGTTGTGCTTGCGCTTTCTCGCAATTTCTTGAACTTGCACAAGCAGACAATTGCGGGCAACATGGACCATGCATTTTGTTACGGGGTCTCGAAATCTGTTTACTCGCCTGAATATCCTGGCTTCGAAATTCGCGGTGAGAGAATGGGGTTGGTGGGGCTTGGCGCTATAGGGAGCGAGGTCGCGCGGCTTGCCAACGCATTCGGCATGGAGGTGGTCGCATTCGATCCCCATGCAATCGAATTCCCCAAATACGTTCAGCCGGTCGACTTTGACATTCTGCTGAAGACGTCGCGATTTGTTTCTTTACACGCGGCGCTTAACGATGAAACGCGGCATATGTTTCGCGCGCCTGAGTTTGATCGCATGCGCGCTGACGCTTTCCTGATCAATACTGCCCGAGGCGCGCTTGTTCATGACAGTGCGCTGAGCACCGCACTCCACAATCGATCAATTGCCGGAGCGGCCATCGACGCCTTCGAGGATGAACCAGACTTTTCGAACAGTCCGCTGCTCTCTTGCCCCAACGTGCTTCTGACTCCACACGTTGCGGGCATGACCCGCAGCACGATCAGACGTCAAGCGAATTTGTGCGTGGATTTAGTCAGGGATGTGCTTGCCGGACGTATCCCGCAAAGCGTGATCAATCCGGAAGTTAAGAGCAACCCTAGGTTACGCATCTAGTAGGTACAGCCAAGTCTTGGTTGCCCGCAACCTGAGAGGGCACTCCATCACGCATGCACATGGCGATTTCGTAAGGCAGCCGATGTCGGCCGCTTGGCAAACACACGCCGTTTGTGGGGCAATAGCCTGTTGACACAAAAACTTGAACAAGATACAGATTTTTAATGCCATTCAAAAAATGGCGCGTCCGATGGTAATCACCTGGGAGAGAAAACCAATGCGCAAACGAACGCTAACGCTGGGAATAACGGCGGCACTTGCTGTCGCAGTCAATGGTGCAATGGCCGAAGAGATCGAGTTCTGGCACTCGTTCACGCAACCGGCTCGCATCGCCGCGATGGAGAGCATCGCCGAACAGTTCGAGACAGAGACCGGAATAAGTGTCAATATTGAGGTTGTACCGTGGGGCAAGGTGAACGAGAAATGGACTGCCGCAGCCGCAGCCGGCACATTGCCTGACGTCAGCATTTGCCTGCCGGCGATATGCATTGCCATGAGCGAAGCCGGAGTTTCCCGCCCAATGGATGGCGCGGTGAAGTTGATCAGTGGCCGGGACAAATTCGCGTCAGAAGGACTGCTGAAGAATTTTCACACCTACAAGGACCAGTTGATCAGCCTGCCGTTCTACAATCATGCGCGGCTGCTGTTCTATCGAAAGGATGTGCTTGACGAACTTGGCCTAGAGCCGCCGCGCACCTGGGAAGAGTATATCGAGGTTGCAAGGAAGACGACAAACGCGCCTGACCGCTACGGCATGGTGCAGATGTGGGACCCAGCCGACACCGGCGGAACTCAGTATCTCTACCTTTTCATGCGCTCTAACGGCGGCTCCTACCTGGATGCCGAAGGCAACTCGGTCTTTAACTCACCGGAAAACATCGAAGCCGTAAAGCAACTCATCGAACTCTACAAAGCCGGCTCGCCCAAAGGCGAGGTCAGCCTGTCATTCCACGGTAACGTCTTTGATCTCTTTACGTCTGGCAAGTCCGTAATGGTTTTCGACACCATGTTTGTCACAGATGCGATGAAAGGCAAGCAGCCCGAACTGTATGCCTCCGGCGCCGTGGGCGTTGCCCCGCCGCCGACGCGCAAGCAGGATGGATGGTATGTCGGCGATGTTGGCATTACTTTGATGAACAGCGACCGCGAGGCAGCCGCCGACAGTTGGGTCGCCTATCTCTACAAGGATGAGAACTACATCTCGTTCCTTCACACCATCGCTGGCGGAATGTATCCGGCAACCAAGTCAGTCGCGAACAATCCCGATTTTTTTGCCGTCGACAACATCAAGAAGTTTGAGCACGGCGCCAAGCTGACGCTTGAGGGTGTGGCGAAGGGATCCGACATCGGCCTAACCAATGGCCTCAATCCATATGCCACGACAGTTTACGGCAGTGGCATCATTGAGAACATGCTCGCAGACATCGCGTTGAACGACGCGAACGTTGAGGAAGCGGTCGCTGCCGCCCACGATGAGATTCAAACTCTCATCGACAGGGCGCGTCGCCGATAAGAACATCAAGCCAGAAGGAACCGCAGAAGCGGATTTCGCCGCGGGCCGCATACGCGGCCTGCGGTGCCTGACACTTCGGAATTGAAACCGGCTTGCCGGCATTTCTGTCTTTTTTCTGCAAGAATGAGCAATGTTCGCGTAGAAAGAGCCTGGAATAGAGATTTAGATGACCGGCCATCACCCGGACAATGCAACTACGTACAGAGTAGGACCATCTGTTCCCGTTGGTCGGGGCGAGAAATTGCGTTTTTTCTTCGACCGTCATCTCGGCGTCATTTTCTTGCTGCCCGGCATTCTCCTTTTAGTGGTGATCCTGACCTACCCGGTAATTTCAAACATCTACATCAGCTTCACCAACAAACACCTCGTCTATCAGGGAGTGGCGTTCATTGGTCTGGAAAACTATGTTTACACATTCACGGACAAGAAGTTCTATTCAGCTTTTTACAACACGTTAGTTTGGACTGCAGCATCGATATCGATCCAGTTCCTTCTGGGTTTTGCGGTCGCCCTATTGCTCAATCTACCCTTGCCTGGTCGTACTCTGTTTCGGCTGGCCATGATCGTGCCCTACGCCTTTCCGCCGGTTACAGTCGCGCTTATCTGGAAATGGATGCTCCATTCCCTGTTCGGCGTCCTGAATTTCATGCTTATCAGCCTAGGAATAATCGACACACCGATCTCCTGGCTGAGTCAGAGCACCACGGCCATGTCTGCTGTGATCATGATCAATGTCTGGTTTGGTTTTCCGCTGTTCGCACTGGCGATACTCGCTGGCCTTCAGGCGATACCTGAGGACCATTTCGAGGTCGCCCGGCTGGAGGGCGCCAGCTACCTGCAAACCATACGCTACGTGATCTTTCCGGCGATCATGCGGATTGTCGGCATCATAATCGTGCTCAGGACGATCTGGGTCTTCAACACGTTCGATCTGCTATTCGTGACCACCGGCGGTGGGCCGGTACGCGCAACCGAAACGCTTCCGCTTTACGCCTACCATATCGGCTGGCATCAGGGCTTTATCGGCCAAACCGCGTCGATCGCCATCGCTCTCCTCGGCGTTTTGTCGGTTTTTATTTGGATCTATTTCCGACTGTTCAAGATTGAGGACGAGCAATGAAACTCGGTCTTCGAACGCGGATCGGCAGTTACCTCGCACTGATCCTGGTGTCGCTGTTTTCAGTTTTCCCGCTTTATTGGATGATAGCTTCGTCCGTCCGTCCTCGAACCATGCTGCTAGAGACGCCGCCGCCCTATTTTACTGCGGCATTCGATATCTCTGCATACATAAACGTCTGGCAAAACACGGGTTTCGGCCTGATGATGGTGAATTCTTTTTTGATCGCGGCGATCACCACCATCCTGACCATCATGCTGAGCGCCATGGCAGGCCACAGCCTTGCCAGATTGAAATTTCGCGGCAAGTCGCTTGTCTCGCGTGGCGTGCTCATCACCTATATTTTCCCGCAAATTCTCTTGGTTGTGCCACTGTTTGTCGCGATGGTTAATTTGCGGTTGGTCGATTCCTATGTTGGCCTGATCTTAACTTACATGACCTTTTCATTTCCGTTCGGCATGTGGATGTTGACGGCATACTTCCAGACCATCCCGGTTGATCTGGAAGAGGCGGCGTTGATAGACGGAGCTAGCAAGCTGACAATCTTTCTCAAGATCGTCTTGCCGCTTTCGAAGCCGGGGCTCGCTGCGGTCGGGATATTCACCTTTATCCACGCCTGGAACGAGTTTCTCTACGCGCTGGTTCTCTTGAGCTCTGATGAAAAACTGACCTTGCCGATCGGACTCTACCGCTTGCTCGACAGCGAAACGGTGGACTGGGGTGAGGTGCTAGCGGCGACCAGCATGATGGTCGCACCTGTGCTGGTCGTGTTCTTGTTCTACGAGCGTCACCTCGTCGGAGGTCTGACCGCTGGGGCGACAAAGGGATGAAGCACCCGGGAATCAAGACCGAGAAACGTGTGAGACGACGACACCTAGGCGTGCGGGGCATGCCAGGCCGGGAGTGCATTCCCATTCGAGCATATCGCGAAACCGCATCAAGGAACGATACGAATGTCGACCATTGAAATGTCAAGAGTATTTAAACGGTTTGGAGATGTACAAGTTGTTCACGGCGTCGACATGGAGTTGCCACACGGCGAGCTGACTGTGTTTGTTGGTCCGTCCGGTTGTGGAAAATCCACTCTCTTGCGCATGATTGCCGGTCTCGAAGAGATTTCAGATGGCGAAATCCGAATTGATGGCATTCGGGTCAACGAGTTGCCGCCCTCTCGCCGTGGAGTTGCCATGGTATTTCAATCTTATGCACTCTATCCGCACATGACCGTATTTCAGAACATCGCGTTTGGCCTGACGCTCGCAAGGATGCCGAAGGACGAAATTCGCCGTCGGGTGGATCAAGTTGCTGAACTACTTCAAATTTCCAATCTCCTCGAGCGCAAGCCAAAGGCTCTGTCAGGAGGCCAGCGGCAGCGCGTAGCTATCGGCAGGGCGATCATTAGAAGCCCAAGCGCATTCCTTTTCGATGAACCCCTCTCCAACCTGGACGCGGCGCTCCGGGTTCAGATGCGTATCGAGATCGCCCGTCTCCACGAGGAGATCGACGCTAGCATGATTTATGTCACTCATGATCAAGTCGAAGCCATGACGCTCGCCGATCGCATAGTCATTTTGCGCGACGGAAATGTGGAACAAATTGGCACTCCAATGGAGCTTTACGCCAATCCGGCAAATGTCTTTGTCGGAAGTTTCATCGGATCGCCCTCCATGAGTTTCATCGACGCGGAACTAGACCCACAAGAGAACAAAAAAGCCTATGCCCTGTTTCCAGGCGGATCTGTGAGCATCGACATGACGGGCCTCTCTATATCTGGGAAAAAGATCATTCTGGGTTTGAGGCCCGAGCACATCTGTCAATCCACCGCAAGCGAGGGGTCGATGGGTGCAAGGGTTCAAGTCGCGGAAAGGCTCGGAGGAGAGAATATTGTTCACGCCGTGCTGGATGGTGGCCAGAAAATTAAATACAAGGCCCCACCAGAGCACGCACCAGATCCGGGGAATCTTGTTTCACTGAAAGTGGACTCCTCAAAAATCTATCTATTTGACGTGGCGGAGCGCGCCCTTCCCCGCCAAAACTAACCATTCTTTCAGGGGAGCGGTCAATTGTTGCAATCCTGGCGTTGGTTCGGTCCACAAGATCCAGTTCTCTTGGATCATGTTCGGCATGCTGGTGCCAGTGGCGTGGTGACCGCGCTTCATGGTCATGATGAGAGCACCCCTTGGGCCACCGAAGAGATCGCGGCCCGAAAAAAGACAATCGAAGAAGCCGGGCTTGCCTGGTCCGTTGTGGAGAGCATTCCAGTCCACCCATCCGTGAAACTAGGAGACAAAAACGCCAAAAGGCATGTTTCAAATTACATTTGCTCAATCAGGAACCTCGCTTCGGTCGGCATTCATACGATTTGCTATAACTTCATGCCGGTGCTCGACTGGACTCGCACGGATCTGAACTACAAGTTGCCGAGCGGTGCAATTGCCCTGCGTTTCGACTTGGTTGACCTAGCCGCCTACGACCTCTTCACGCTGCGTCGGAAAGATGCTGACGGAGATTACTGCGATGCTGTTAAAATCCGCGCGGAGCATCGCTTCTCAAATATGTCGCGGGAAGCGCAATTAACGTTGGAAAACACTCTAATCGCCGGATTGCCGGGGTCCGAGCATTCGCACGGAAGAAGGGAGTTTGAGGTTCAGATTGCGCGCTTTAGCGAGCTATCGGCCAGTGATTTGAGAGTTAACTTGTTAGCGTTTCTGCACCAAGTTGTTCCGGCGGCGGAAGAAGTCGGTTCACGCCTGTGCATCCATCCAGACGATCCGCCCTTCTCGCTTTTCGGGTTACCGCGAATCGTCGGGAATCGCGAAGATTTGGCGAAAATCTTTGGTGCTATCCCTTCAATCGCCAATGGACTTACACTGTGCACTGGGTCTCTAGGCGTGTCGCAAGAGAACGACTTGACGTCAATTGCACACAAATTTGGTACGAGAATTCACTTTGCCCACCTCAGAAATATTACGAGACAGCAAGACGCATTCTATGAATCGGGTCATCTTGAAGGAAACGTCGATATGGCCGCAATCATTGCGGCTCTTCTAAGCGAAGAGAGAAATAGATGTTCGAGTGGAAGATCGGATTGGCAAATTCCGATGAGGCCAGATCACGGACATATTCTACTAGATGATTTTGGTAAACAAACCAATCCTGGCTATTCGGCTATTGGCAGACTCAAGGGGCTTGCGGAGCTTAGAGGTGTCGTTCACGCAATGCAATTGCCGGGCACACGCCCCTAACCGCGGCGGATGACGGCAGCGGCCGGTGCCGGGTTTAGCTGACGTGGGTTTGATGGTTTCTTGACGTCATGGAATTGGGGGACTGTTTCGCTCTCGTGCGACAGGGTGGCGGCGGGATATTTCGATTCGAAGGCGACAGGCGGGTCAACCTTTGTTGCAAGGCACTGATCGCGTTAATGCCCCTGCACGGTGTCTGCATTGAGAGCCACCTTGGAGCTGGAGCGTTGATGGAGCCGGAGTTGGCCTGCAGCGATCCCCTGTCCGCTCGCAGTCCGCCGTTAGACACGGCGCTATCGCTTCGATTGCGAGGAGGCTCATAGCGAGACGCTGGCGGGCCGAGGTCGTATGGTTTAGGCTCAATTTGCAATTCGTGAGCATGGCTGAAGACTGTTGCGAAAGCGGGTGTTTTCTCTGAGTTTCGCCGTTTGGAGCCGGTTGCGCGCCTGGCGGTCGCCGACCGGTGGCTGCGACGCCTTTCAGACGCGATTTTGGCCCAAAAAGCGCGGTTTCAGGCCCCGATGCGCCGCATCGGGCAGATTCCAGACGGACTCCGGCCCTCAGGCCGCGACCAGCTCGATCCGGTTGGCCGCCTTGAGCAGGTTCAGCGCCATCGACTTCAAGGTCAGCTCGGCTTCTACCGCCCGCCATCCCATGAACCGGGACCGCGCCGCCCTGAAGAGACGCTTCAGGGTGCCGAAGGTTTGCTCCACGGTCCACCGCCGTCGTGACACCAGCCGGTTGAACCGGCGGCGGTGCCGGGACAGGGGATGCCTCCCGGGAAGCCCGGAACATGATCCCCGACTGTATCCCCGCCGCGGTCAGGCAGGCGCGGTTGGCGGCGCTTGACAGCCCCTTGTCGGCGAGCGCCCTTCGTGCCGTGCAGTCGGACACCATGGCCGGGAAGTGCGGCGCCTCGCCCTCGTTGGCAGGGCGCGCCAGGACCCGCTCCACGAAGCCCTCCCCGTCGGTGCGCACGAACCCTTTACAGCCGAACAGGCACCGCCCGCCCTTCTTCAGCCACCGGGCGTCCGGATCCGCCGAGAGACGCTCGGACACCGAGACCTCGGGTGCCGCGCCCTCGGCGCGGTCCTCGGCCACAACCTCGATCTGGCGCCGCGGTCGCGCCGCGCTCTCCACGATGGTCGCGTCAACTACCGCCACCGGCGCATTCCCGACCTTCAGGCCGCGCTCCTGCAGCTGGCGGTTGACCTCGGACAGAAGCGCTGCGTCAAGACCGCGCAGACCGAGCATCCGGCGAAACCGGCAGGACAAGCCTGCGATTCACGAATTGAGCCAAAATCAATGAGTACGCGACCTAGGGAACCTCTGATTTGGAGGTTTGTTTTGGGGTTTGCTGCGGAATTTGCCCTTCCCGGCTGAACCCGCCGGTTTTCGGCGGTCCGGAAGCCGCAAATGCGCGTTTTCGGGGCGAAACCGCCGCCGGTTCAGCCCCCGAAGGGCCGATCCGGCAAATTCCGGACACACTGATCCCTTGTCACGACAGGTGCGGCTGGGCAATCATCAGGTTCGAGAAGCCCAGAAGCAGCGCAAGCCGCTGCACGTTCTTGTCCAGACCCCGATACCGAACCATGTCGTAGCCGAACACCCGCTTGATGATCCGGAACGGATGCTCCACCCGCGCCCGCACCCGGGCCTTCGCCGTCTCCGCCAGAGCCGCCGCGCTGCCCGGCGCCAGCGTCCGGCGCTGGCTCGGGGGCATGGCAATCTGCCACGAAACATCGCGATGCGCGTGCTCCGCGCGCTTGCCGATCCCGCGGCATCCAGAGTCACCCCGGACTTGCTCCTCCTCGCCGTGCAGAAGCCGATCCGAAGGCGTCAGGTCGTGAACGTTCGCGGCCGTTCCCTCCAGGTGGTGCACCAGACCCCGGGGTCGGTGCCGATGTGCAGCTTCATCCCGAAATGCCACTGGTTCCCCTTCCTGGTCTGGTGCATCCCCGGGGCGCGGGCGTTGCTCTCGTTCTTGGTCGACGATGGCGCCGAGATGATGGTGGCGTCAACGATGGTGCCCTTCTTCAGCACCCCCCCCCCTCGGCCAGGCGATCCCCGATATCCCGAACAGCTGGTGCGCCAATCCGTGGCGCTCCAGCCGATGGCGGAAGTCGGGATCGTCGTCTCGTCCGGAACCTTCTCAAGCACCGCCCCGGCAAGGCGCCGGATGCTCTCCGCCTCGCAAGCCGGTCCTCCATCAACGGGTCGCTCAGGTTGCAGAACAGCTGAACGCAGTGCACGCGCAGCATCACCGACAGCGGATGCGGCTGTCGCCCCCTGCGGCCGCCCTTCGGACACGCCGGCGCAATGCGGGCCTCCAGGCGCTCCCAGGGGATCAGGCCGTCCATCCGCTCCAGAAAGATCTCGCGGCGCGTCTTGCGCGTCTTGCGATCGCATTGGAGGCTGGCAAAGGTCAATTGCCGAAGGCGCGGCATGTCAGGATCCCCCAAAAGAAAGGCGTGGCGCAAAACAGCAGGCGCGCACCGGATGCGCAATGCAACGCACAAAATCAGGCTGCATTCAGAGGTTCCCTAGATAGTGTCGTCATGAGTGATGTTTATCTGCATTGTCTGTCGAACTCACTTGATGATTCTTGGAGGCGGCTCATGGGAATGGCTCATCGGCGTCACGACATTTCGGACAGGGTCTGGCTGTTGCTGGAGCCTCATCTGCCTGGCCGAGCGGGAAGTTGGGGTGGGGTGGCGCAGGACAATCTTCGGTTCATCAATGCGATCTTCCGGGTTCTTCGCACCGGCGCTCCCTGGCGCGATTTGCCGCCAGACTGTGGAGACTGGAACAACACCCATCGCCGGTTCTGTCGCTGGCGGGACAAGGGGCTCTGGGGGGCGTTGCCGGAGCGTCTGGTGGATGAGCCGGACGATGAGTGGCTGATGATTGACGCCAGTCATCTCAAGGTGCATCCCCATGCGAGCGGTGCGGTCGGTGGCAATCAGGCGATGGGTCGCGCAAAAGGGGGCTGAACGCGAAGCTGCATCTGGCTGTGGACGCGCAGGGGATGCCGGTGCGGGTGTTGGCGACCGAGGGGACGGCAGCGGATTGCCGTCAAGCGGTCGAGCTGATTGAAGGGATGGATGCCGAGCGCTTGTTGGCGGACAAGGCCTGTGGCACGAATGCCATCCTGTCTTGTTGCGAGGAGCATGAAGTCATTCCAGCGGTTCCGCCGAAGCGCAACCGCAAGCGCCCCTTGGCGCATGATGTCGATCTCTGCCGGCACCGGCATTTGGTGGAGAACGCCTTTCCGTGGCTCAAGCGCTGGCGCGGGATTGCCACGCGATACGCCAGGAAATGCCGCATCGTTTCTTGCCGCGGTGCAGATCCGGTGTCTGGCGCTCTGGGCCGGCATTTCATGACGACACTATCTAAGCCCTGGGCTTGCTTTCAGTACTCTGCTCAAGGCGCAGATGAACGCCGATCTGCTGACCGATGACCTCAAGAAAAAGTGGGTGAGCAACGAGGGCTTATGGCTGATCGGTCAACCGGACGTGCGCGTTGAATGCATCACGAACGGCGAGGGCGCCAGCAAATTCCGTATCTCGCTCCAAGGCTTCGACTGCTACAACACCAAGATCAACAATGCGGACTCCGGCGCCGCGAACCGGAATCGCTCTGTGGATGCTCGACCCCGACTAAGATACCCGAGTTATGGATAAGCTCTGTTTTCTTTTGGAATGCACCGAATGGCGTCTGGCACGACGATTTTGCCGATTTTGACCTTTGGCTGCGCCAGAATATAGGCAGCCAGACATGACAGGATATGAACAAAGGCATTTGTTGGGGACCGGTGTCGTGTGCGTTGCAATCCCATGCTCGATTTCAGTTTATCGAACAGCGTTTCAATGATGAACCGCTTCCGCAACATGATTTTGTCCAGAATGGGCAGAGGAAAGTTTTTCATGTTGCGGCGAATGCCAGTGATCAGGTGCAGGCCCTGCTGCCGCAAACGCTGGAAAAGCGGCTTCGGAATGCAGCCTTTATCGCCGAACACCTTGCCTTTCAACTCGGCAATCATGGTCTCAAGCGGCTTGCGGTCGTCGGTGTTTCCAGGCGTGATCTTGACGGCCATGACCTGACCCTTGTCGTTGATGACCAGATGCAGCTTGAACCCGAAAAACCACCCCCTGGCGCTGCGGCCCCGCTTGGCCAGTCCCTTGAAGACCTTGTTCCGGTTGATCCGTGCGTTGTGGCAGACAGCGAGCTTGGCGCTGTCCACAAAACAGATTCCGGTTTCCTCACCGCGAAAGCATTGCATCAAGATGCAAGACGGAACCGGCAAGCGCGGCATCAGGGCGACAAACCGTCCGCAGCTCGGCAGGTCTCCAAAGCAGTCGCGACATTTCCGCTCCACGCCATGGAACCGGAAAGCCTTGAAATGCTTGAAGGGCGAGAGATGAAACGGCACCATGATGAAGAGCCTTTCGCTGAGCGAGAGCTTGCCCGAGCGCGAGCGCTGGCGGCCTGTGCCGATCAGCCGATGCCGCTCCCATTCTTCAAAGGCCTTTGCAAAGTCGTCGAGACAGCAGAACAGTGCGATGATGGAGGTGTTCATTGAGGGGATCCCATCCGTTGATTTTGATTGCGGATACAGAATCAGGCCACGCCCGATTTGGGAACCCCCTCACCCCTCTTATCCAGAATTGGGGTTAAGATGGCCGCAGCCTGTTCCCCTGCTGGATGTTCTTCCCGATGGCTGGGGCTAAGGACGGCTGGGCTAAGCTCGCACGCAATTTCAAGGCTGAGATTGACGCGACCCGCATAGATGCCTGCCACGGGACCGTCTCGCTGCCGTTGAATCCCGACAAGCACAGCCGGGCGGCGGTCAAGATCGTCGACGACCGAGAGTGAAGATCGTAGAGATGGCGTGATGAACCAAGTAACCGAGGTGATGGACATGAAGAGATTCACCAATTCCATAAGAAAGTCTCTTGAGACGGAAAACTGGTATGGAGCGCTCGTTATGGCCCTGACGTTGCCCGATGTTTGCGGGCGATTGGAAAATCCAAATCAATTCTCAAAGGAAAGATATGTTGAGTGGTTCAAGAAATGGCTTCAGCCCAAATACACCTGCGGTGTGGGAGCGGACCAAGAAGAACATGTGTTTCTACATGGTGCAGATTGCTACGCATTGAGGTGTAGCTACTTGCATGAAGGAAGTGCCAGCATAGAGGATCAAAAAATCCGGAGAGTCTTGGATTCTTTTCACTTTACGAAACCAGTTCAGGGATTGTGCGTTCACAAAAACCAAATTAATGACACACTGCAATTACAGGTTGACGTGTTTTGCAACGATATCGCCAATGCTGTTGATGAATGGCGTGAATCTGTAAGAGGAAATACGGAAATAGAGGAACGGATCAGAAGGTTGTTGATTGTTAATACACCCTATCAAATACCGGGTATAAGGATAGAACCACCTCCAGAAACAACGGATTGACACCATCGAGTATCCCCAAAATTATAAGTATCTCGGGGGAGATATGATCCCACAGATCTCAATTCCAAAGGCTCAATTCGTGAATTGCAGGAAGGTCTGTTCATTGCTGCCACAAGACAGGCTCTTGGCGATGGATGGCCGGTCGCGAAGCGCGACGAGATGGAACCACCTCGGACAGCTGTCGGGACCACTTGTCGGCGATGCCGCGGAAGCGCCGCAGGAAGCCCTTGGTCTGGCTGCGGCGGCCCCTCCGGCGGGTCCGACAGCACCGTCGCCACTTTCTCGCGCTGTGCAACTGTCAAATCGTCAACACGCGACAGCCAGTTCCGAAACTGTCCGTGACCCATCCGTCCAGCCTCCAAGGCAAATCAGGCGCACAGTAGCGCAATAATACCAGAATGCCTGCAGTTCACGAATTGAACCATGGTTTAACTTACCCCCGACTCGGTGCACTGGGCGCCGAGCACGAAACTGGTCGGAATTGCTCGTTCAATCGCGGGCCCGCGTTTTGTATGGTTCTTGATCGTCTCAGTTTGCTGTGACATCGGGATGATCCGTTGTGGCTGATTGTCTGACCACAGGAGGCACCCCTTTCATACTGACATACAAATAGATACATCACCGTTTCACATTTGTTGACTAGACACCCCCAAACTCATTTAAACCGTTCCGGACACCGACCCACCGGACCAAACTGACCGGAAAGCCGAAATTTCGGTTGAATGCGGACTCGTGGAAGATTTGGCAAGGTGACACAAAGAAAGCTCTGAAACATCTTGACTTGCACAATTTCCCTAGCGTCGTTGCACTAGCACATTCTTCCGCCTCACGGCTTATTCGAACTCCAATCATCACTAAACTCACTTGACGAAACTGCCAGCTTGTGTTTTTTTGAATAGCATTCAAAATTGAAAAAATATTATGTCCGTTCAAATAACTCGATGTTTGCAAATTATTGAACTGCTGGCCGTCAGCGATGAAGGATTGCCGCTTCGGAGCCTCGCGAACGATGTGGACATAACAAAGCCGGCAGCTCATCGAATTCTGGCGACTCTAACCGAGCTTGGTTATGTGGTGCAGGGAGAAGACAATCCAAATTACTATCTATCAAGCCGCTTGCCGCTACTCGGGTTGCAATACTCCCAGAATTTAATCAATTACCGACAGATTCAACCAATACTCGACAAGTTGGCCAATCTAACCAGTGAGTTGGTTCAGATGACGCTCGCGACTGACCGCGCCTTATACTGGATTGCTGCTGCGCAAGGTACCAAAAGCGGACTGCGGTTTCACGCGAACATCGGTGAAAAGGCGTTGTTGACATCTACGGCTGTTGGCCAAGCTTGGCTATCGACCCTTTCGGAAGAACGAGCTACACAACTGGCTCTGGCTGAGGGATTTGGATTGCCAGAACAACTTGGTCCGAATGCGCCTCGTGACCTTGAGGCCCTGCGTGCAAGTTTGTCGAAGGCGCGTGAACTGGGCTATGCTGTTGTTACCGACAGTGCGGAACTTGGAGTTAGTGCTGTCGCAACGCCGGTTTATACAGATGACAGCAAGCACTGCGTGGGTACGCTTGGCATGGCAACACCGAGTGCCCGGACGAATGAAAAGATGCTTCATCGCTTTGGGAAGTTAATGACACAATACGCGCCGAGGCTATCCGACAGCTTGGATTACGCCGCCGTTGCACTGAGTATAAAGAATGCCCAGCAGCCAAGTCGCTTGTCGGATTTGCGCCGGGAACTTGAGATCGCTGAATAGAGCCGCCGCATCGAAATGAGCGTCTTGAGTGAAAGTGGTCTGAGATTCGCCATTGTCGGCATCTGCCATTGGCATGCTGAGTATTACCGCGACATTCTCAGCGCTGATTGCGTTGAACTTGTAGGAGTCACTGATCGCGACCAGACAAGCGGCGCGAGAAAGGCGGCGCAATGGGATTTGCTCTTTGAAGTCTCAATTGAAGATTTGATTGCAAAACACAAGCCCGATTTTTTGTTTGTATTGCCAAGGCATGATCAAGCCTGCGAGGACATTGCCAACGCAGCGAGGACAGGGCTTGCGCTGCTGATTGAAAAGCCCTTCGGACTGAATGGCCAAGAGGCGGGTCGCGCGGCCCAGGAAGTCGAGACGGCGGGCATATTTGCCGATACTTGTCTGCCCAACAGACACATGGATATCTGGGCAGCGGCGCATGAGTGCAACGCGTTCGGTGCTGGCAGCGAGCTTCAGTACGCTCACTTTAGAACCATCAATGGCCCTGCGCGGCGATACGAAGATTACGGGGTTCCGTGGATGCTGAATGGAGCGCTAAGCGGCGGTGGCGCACTCAGAAACCTCGGATATCACGGTGCCGATGCGGCGCTGGCGATCGCCGGAGAGGCGGGCGTGTCCGTTTGCGGCGCTGAGGTAAAAAGACTTGCCGGTACCGATATCGAGAATTTCGCGTCTGCAACACTACGTTGCGCCAACGGCGCCATCGTTACCCTAGAAGCGGGTTACGCTACCGCATCCTATACCGGAATTGACCATGAGTGGCGCATTTCCACGGACAGGGTTTTTTTATGCCAGAATAACGGCACCCTTGCGGTGCAGACCAGCGACGACGAACGGCCCCGCACGGTGACTCAGCAAAATCACCGGACCTTTTACCACCGGTTGGTAAGAGAAAGCGTGCGGGCCTTTGTTGAAGACCGCCAGCCGATTGTCGGAATTCGTGAAGCAGCAAAGGCGGCGGAACTGATCGATAAAATCTACCTGAAGGCTGGTTCGCAGGGTTTTCCAGTCCAATAATCGAGAAAGCAGGAGATCGTATGAAATTGGTGAGATTCGGAGCCGCCGGATTGGAGAAACCGGGAATGATCGGAGAAGATGGGTCGGTCCGGGACCTGTCGGGAATTGTCGCAGACGTCAATCGTTCCACCCTTGCTGAAAGCGCCCTTGAGGATTTGCGAAGAATTGACCCGGGATCTCTTCCGGCGGCTCCCGCGAACGTTCGTCTAGGTATCCCCATAGACGGAATTCGCAAATGCGTGTGCATCGGGCGAAATTACGCCGAGCACATTGCAGAATCTGGCGACGAACTGCCCAATGAACCCATAATGTTCATGAAAGTGGATACCTCGCTAACCGGGCCAAACGACCCGATCATTATGCCCAAGGGAGCGGCGTGTCTGGATTGGGAGGTGGAACTAGCGGTGGTTATCGGAGCGGCCTGCTCCTGCGTGGATTCAATCACCGCAGCGAGAAGGATCGCAGGGTATATGCTGGCCAACGACTATTCTGAGCGCGAGTTCCAAGAACGTCGCGAAGGCCAGTGGGTAAAGGGCAAGGGATGCGACACCTTCGCGCCTGTCGGGCCATGGTTTGTTAGTGCTGACGAAATCCGTGATCCGCAAAAGCTCGGAATCTGGCTTGAAGTAAACGGAAAGCGGCAACAGGACGGCTCAACGTCACAGATGATTACAAATTGTGCGAGTCTCGTCGCGTACGTGAGCCAATTCATGACGCTGAGGCGAGGGGATATCATTCTTACCGGCACACCTTCCGGTGTAGGCGGTGCCCAAAAGCCACCCAAATTTCTGAACGTGGGGGACAAGGTCCGCGCCGGCATAGACGGTCTTGGAATTCAGCAGCAGACGATTGTTTCTTGGTCTTCCCCCGAAGCCTGCGCCTTCCGTTGCCTTGTCAACGAAGATGCTTGACGTCGCGAGACCGATTCAGGCAAGTGCAAAACGCGGTTTCGCAAAATTACAGTCAGAATCGAAGATTTAATCTCGCAGAATCATCTGCCTAGCAATGCGAGCTTCTCATTGCATCCACATCTTGAACCACGCACGTACACAGTGGATTTCAATGAGGGATGAAGCTGCCATTCGATTGGGCTTGCGCTTGTGGAATGCCCGATAAAAAGCTCGCCTTTGCCGATTACGGAAATGGGCCTTGGCCACCTGCGAGGTCTCTGCCCTATCTGCGTCCTGCGAGTTGTACGCCACCTTGGCCAATCCATTTGTCGGTCGCGAGTGCATCCAGCAGAAACTGCGCAACATCCTCTTTTTCGATTGGCCTTGCGAATGTACCGTCCCCTCTGAACACACGGTATTTCCCGTTTCCGGGCTTCTCCTTCAGGGCTGCCGGGCGTACGAGCACGCATGGAACAACCGTCTCGCGGACGATTCTTGCGTCAGCCCTGTCGTAGTCGGTGAAGCCCGCCTTGCCCCCGATCATTGTCAGGACTTGCTTGATCAACCACGACGAACCGCCACAGCCAATGCTGGAAATGAACAAGCATTTAGGCGGGGTTGCCTGCGCCGCAGCGGCTGATAGCACGGCTCCGGCAGTGCGTTCCATGATCTGGTGGCCTTTCGGATTGCCTACACAACTGACCACGGCATCGGACCCCGCAACCAGCTGAGCAACATCATCAAGGTTGGCGGCATCTCCTTTCAAAGCAGTCAGGCCTGGCTGGTCCACAAGCTTGGATGGCGTTCGGACAAGTGCGCGGACCTCGTGCCCAGCCGCAAGCGCCTTGTTCAAAAAGTGACCTCCCACCGCACCGGTGCCGCCAAGGAGCGCTACCTTTCGGGATGTTCCGGTTTTCATCGCGTGTCTCCAAGACCGTTCATTGCCCAGCACGTCTCACAAACTGCGTTCACGAATCGAAATGTTCAAAAGCAGGACAACGCCTTACCTTCACGCGCACCCATCACCGATTTCGGATGTCTCATGAAATTTGCCTGCAACTTCAAGGAAACACCATCAACAAGCGCCCAAAGCACATAAACATGTATGGAACGGGCGCCAAGCATTCTGTGGTGTCGAGATTATTCTCGGTGGACGGCACCTGCGGCGTAGCCAAATGACCCACGGGGTTTTATTCCGGCCTTTGCTCGGCAAGCAGGGACACCGCCCCCACTGGAAAGACTGCAGTTCGCATTGAAATTGATTCATGGTGCCTGGAGGAGGAGTTGAACCACCGACACGAGGATTTTCAGTCCACTGCTCTACCACTGAGCTACCCAGGCACTATTCACGATCATGAAAGCGTCCCTCTATTTAAACTTCTCGTCGTTGTCCATAAAAATCTTTCCTTCGATCGCAATCCCACTCATTTCCGAGCAGGAGGAGTGTCGGGAATTTCGCTTTCAACCACTTCTCCGGTATCCGGATCAATCCGGTATCTGCCATTCAGCCAACGGCCCAGATCAATCGCCTGGCAACGGTCCGAGCAGAATGCCGAACGCCGTTCCACGAATTCGCGCCCGCAAATGGGACATTTCATTGCAAAATCCCCTCCTTGAGCGGGAAGCGTTCGCGCTTTCTCTTGAGTTCAAAGTTGCCAAGCGGTGTCCATCCGGCCAAGTCCGATGGAACTGCGTCGCCCTTGAACGCATTTGCCAAGGCTTTTTCGACCACAGGCCGGTTTCTTTTGCTCAGCGGCGCGAGGTCCACAACAACTTGGCCACCAAGTCCGCGAATTCGCAACTGACGAGGCAACGCTTCAATTGCTGCAAGATTGGCCTTCAGGCAAGCGGCAATCGATGCGTCGCTGCCGGAATTCACGTCCACAGCGACCACCGCACGGGTCTCCTCGATAGTCATCGAAGCACCATGCGGAAGCGAAACCGTCGAGGAAAGAAATTGCAGCAACGTCGCCTGGATTCCACATTCATCAAACGACGTCTCGACCAATGTTCCCGATGCCAAGGGAGCTATCCATTCCATTTGCGCCAATTGGTGCGGCGTGGGCGCGTCAACCAGCAATTCCGGGGCATTCTCCCGCGAGGTTGCGGCAATCCGATGCAACTTGCAGATCAGCTCCGCAATCTCCTTCTCTACCTCATCGTCGGTTGCTGTAGCGCTGGCGGTTCGAAACACCAGACCCGCATCCCCTGCCCGCGGCACGAAACACTTCGCTGCGAGCTCTTTCAGGTGCACTTTCCGCTCCCCATTCGCAATCGCGCGCGAAAAATTTATTCCCTTCGCTCCCGGGGTCACAATGACAAAGCTCCCCTTCAAGAGTATTCGGTCAGAACACGGAGGCGCCTTGCCAAGCTCTGCATAGGTCGAAATCTGCACTGGAAACCTCGATCCCACCTCATAGCGCGTCTTGGATCTCAGAAATCCATGCTTTCCGTTCGGCAACCTGACAAACTGGCCACCAGTTCCCTTCAAGGCACGGTCTGCCACAGCAAGAAATATGGCGCCGGGCAAGGGCGACGACTTGCATGGTGGCTGAATCAGAAAATCGTCCAGCGTTCCGTCCAGCAACAGGGCTGCGGCCTCACGGCCCTCTACTCGGTCCAGAATAACCTGACGCCCTTTCACTGTTTGTGCAGAAGGTCAAAGTCCATCGAACGCAACAGGCCTGCCGTCTCGGCAAGCGGCAACCCGACAATTCCGGTGAAAGAACCGTTCAGCCAAGGAATGAACGCGCCCGCCATTCCCTGGATTCCATAGCCACCGGCCTTTCCCTTCCACTCGCCCGAGCGGATGTATGCCGAGATGTCCGCATCGGACAACCGGCTCATCCTGATAGTCGACACGACATCTCTCTCGCGCAGCAACTCTGCATGCTTGGCAGCAATTGCCGTGATGACCCGGTGCCTGCGGCCGGAAAGCTTGATCAGGATTTCAGCAGCTTGTGCCGCATCTGCGGGCTTGCCAATTATTCTTCGTCCCAAGGCTACCGTTGTATCGGCTGCGAGCACGAGCTCGTCTTTTCCACACTGCGCCTGCATTGCCTTCTCGCGAGCCATTCTTCTGCAATACTCGCGCGGGAGCTCGCCGTTCCTCGGATTCTCGTCAATGTCCACTGGCCGGACATCGTCCGGCACTACGCCGATTTGCTTGAGAAGCTCTTTCCGCCGCGGGCTGGCCGACGCCAGAATGAGACGCATTTCGACTACTTGTATCGGTAGTTGATTCTACCCTTCGTAAGGTCGTATGGCGTCATCTCCACTTGCACTCTATCACCTGCAAGTACGCGGATGCGGTTCTTTCGCATTTTTCCTGCCGTGTGCGCGATAATCTGATGGCCGGTGTCAAGCTCGACCCGAAAAGTCGCGTTTGGCAGGAGTTCCTTCACGAAACCGGGGAATTCGAGCATTTCTTCCTTGGCCATGTTTTCTCCTAGCTAACCTCGTTGGACAGTCGCACAAGCAACTATCTGAAACTACCCGACGATCCTCCGCCAATCAACCAGAAACATGGTTGGGGCCGTCCGGCGAGAGTTCACCGCAGCGAACTCGTTAGCAGGCCTCAGCCTCCGAGCGATCTGATCACCTCGCTGCAACTGGTTACGGTGGCTACGTTCTGCATCGCATAATCTATTGATGCGCGGTGCCAATCCTCGTTCATGGATGAGCATGCGTCCTCGGGCACAATGACCCGAAACCCCTTGTCGACAGCCGTTCTTGCCGTGTGCTCCACGCTCATGTTGATCTAGGCACCAGTGTTGATCAGCGTGTTTATCCCCGCGCCCCGAAGGTGGCTTTCCAATTGACTGCTTTCCCATGCGCTCATTGTCATTTTTTCCACGACCAAGTCGCCCGGAACTGCTCTAACCCTGTGACTGGAGCCGCACCCGGCGTGCCGCGCACCTGCCCGCGTTTGCGTTCTTCACGCCCTGAAACAGCGGTGCATTCTGCATGAGCGCGGGATGCCCGCTTTCGCAGATGAACCATACGTGAACGACAAGAACGCCGCGGCGTCGGCATGCTTCCGCCAGCCGCCGACTGTTTTCGATGGCGTTCTGCTGATGGACGTGCGCAGGTGAACCGCTGTCGGCGAACGCCTTTCCCTCCATTATCATGTCCTGCTGGATGTCCTGGACAAGCAAGGCCGTTCGATGCGGATGTATGCCAAGGTTGTTTTGGCAGGATGCGGACGCGCCTGCCTCCGACGGGGCATTCATGAACGGCTCGCCCCTTGCCCTGACTTTGGTGTCAATCAAATAGAGCGATGTCGTGGCGCATATGAAAAGCGTTCTCTAATCATCCCCGCCCCAGTGAATGCTTGCGGCAAGCTCGGGCACTTCGATCTTGCCAATCAGTTTCTCCTCGAAACTGCCAAGTCTTGAGGCCATGCTCGGCTTGTGGAACAAGCTCTACGTCAAACTTTTAACTGCCTGTCATGCATTCGTCTCTCGGCAGTTCAGATATGTGGCTCGGTCGATCGAATGTCTTGTTCCATCCAAAGCTAATCCAGACATGTAATACGTCGATAGCCTCGTGGGTTCTCTTTTCAAGACTCCTGGCTCAGCGGCTGCGGGACTCCGTTCCAAAACCGTGCGCTAGGGATCAAACGCTTCCCTGATGCGAGCGATAATCTGATCCCGCGTCTGTCGATAAAACACAAGCTTCTCGTCTCGATTCTCGCCCATTCCCGTCGGATCGAGCAGCGGCCAATAGACCACATCAAGAACAAAATAGCGGGTGTACTCGAGTGCCATCCGTTGCGCCGCCGGAGACATGGCAACTACAAGCTCAAAACCGGAAAGGTCGTCCCCCCAGCCGCTCATTTCCTCCATTGATCTGGCCTGATGCCGCCTCAACTCGACCCCGATCTCGCGGCAGACTGCCACAGCAAACCCATCGATTTCCAGTTCGTGCCGGACACCAGCCGATTGAACGTATACTTCCTGTCCATGGAATTTCTTCATGATGCCCTCAGCCATGGGCGAACGAACCGCATTGTAGTCGCAACAAAAGAGAATCGAGGATGGCAGATTGCCGGACACTCAGCGAGTCCTATCGCTCCACCTGCAGGGCGCAGACCAGCGTGAAGAGCCTCCGCGCGGTGTCGCCGTCCACAACGATCTTGCCTTCCAACCGCTCGGCCAGCAACCGGGCCCCTTCGTTGTGGATGCCGCGCCGAGCCATGTCTATGGTCTCTATCTTGCTGGATGGAAGCGCCTTGACCGCATCGAAATAGCTGCCCATTATCGAAAAATAGTCCTTGGTGATCTGTCGAAATGGCGCAAGGGAAATGTGAAATTCCGTTACCCGGCTTCCATCCATTGTCGATATGTCGAACACAACCCTTCCGTTCTGCATGCCTATCCGGAGCCGGTAGGGACCAGGCGGCGCACGTCGATTCCCCCGGTCGGGCAAGGAAAATTTGTTGGATTGAAGCAGTTCGTAAATTGCCACGCGGCGCTCCTGCAGGATTTCTGGAGTGATTGCGGGCAAATTCGAATTGTCGATTTCGGCCTCGATCAGGTAGTTGGTTTCCATCAGTCTTTGAACTCGCGCGTTTTTTCCAACCGCAATTGAATCGCGCGAGCGTGGCCATCCAAGCCCTCGGCGATGGCAAGTGTTTCCGCATGCGGGCCAAGCGCAGCAAGGGTTTGCCGGGGGAGCTTAGTGTACGTGATTCTCTTCAAGAAATCCAAAACCGACAATCCGCCGCAAAATCTGGCGGTTCCGGAAGTCGGAAGCACATGGTTCGATCCCGCCACATAGTCTCCGATCGCTTCAGGGGTATGCTGGCCCAGAAAAACCGCACCCACATGACTGATTTTCGAAAACACCAAGCTCGGGTCGCTTATGCAGATTTCGAGGTGCTCTGGAGCAACTCTGTTGGAGATATCGGCCGCTTCGTCAAGGTCGTGCGTGACGATGATCGCCCCGAAGTTCCGCCAGCTGGCACCGGCGATTTTCCGTCTCGGCAAGCTGGCAAGCTGTTTTTCGACGCAAGCGGCAACCATTTGCGCAACGCGTTCGTCGTCGGTTGCAAGAATTGACTGGGCAACCTCGTCATGTTCCGCTTGAGCCAACAGATCCGCTGCGACCCATTCTGGATCGCTCGAATCGTCAGCAATGACAAAAACCTCGGAGGGGCCTGCTATCATGTCAATGCCGACATGTCCGAACACCTGTTTCTTGGCCGCCGCCACGTACGCATTGCCAGGCCCAGTGATCTTGTCTACGGGAGCGATCGTATCGGTTCCATAAGCGAATGCCGCGATCGCCTGTGCTCCCCCGATCGGGTAAACTGTCTCCACGCCAGCGAACAATGCAGCAAGACACACAAGCGGACTGGAAACGCCGGAGGGTGCAGGGGCTGCAACTGTCAGCCTTTTAACACCCGCAACACGTGCCGGAATCGCGTTCATGAGCAAGGTTGACGGGTACGCCGCCTTTCCACCCGGAACATAGTGGCCTGCGGATGCAATTGGCCCAAACCACCACCCACTTTCCACGCCTTCGGAGTCGTTCCAAAAGTCGTTCGACGGAAATTGCCTGTTGTGGTGATCCTCGATCCTTTTCGCAGCCACCTCCAAGGCCGCGACTTCTTTGGACGGAACCAGCGCCGCCATCTTGCCGATGTAATCTTCAGAATAGGCGAATGACCCCCTCTTCAATTCCAGATCGTCAAACTCGCGGGTGTATTCGATCAATGCGTCGTCACCGCGCCGGCGCACATCGGCAATAATGGCGGCGACTTTCTCGTCGACGCTGGCCTCAACATCACGCCTCTTGTTCAAAAATTCATGAAACTGCGCATCGAATTCTTTGTCGGCGGTGTTGAAAAATGCCGGCATTTCTCTCTCAGTCGTGTCCCGGCACATGCCGCGACACCGCAATGTGAGGCCGTGTCACATCTGTAAGGGACACCTCGACGCACTCCACTTCCAGCACGAAATCATGATCGCCAGCAAGGATCAACGTGATTGTGCCCGTTCCATCCTCACCAGTCTCGAAGACAATCTCCAAGATGGAGAAAACATTGCCCTGATCCATTTTGCAGCCACCGCCGTCGACAACTCTCGTTACATCCTTGATCTGAAGAACACTGCGAACCCGCTCGTATTCGTGACCGGCCTTTTCCGCCCGTTCCTTGTCTTCCCACCGAAATCGGTTTAGCAGCAGAGCGAATTCGCGGCGTTCGCTGAACCAAGAACAATCCCCGGCAGCGAACACCGAGTCCTGAACCAGTGCCGAAATGACCTGCAGATCTTTCCCATCGGTTGCACTGAGGCGCAACGGAGATTCGCCGGCGTCCTCGAATCGGGCATCCCGCCGGGTCATTCGGCGATTCGCTCTATGTCGGCGCCGCAGGCGGAAAGCTTCTCTTCCACCCGTTCGTATCCCCGGTCCAAGTGATAGACACGACTGACGGTCGTCTCGCCGCTCGCGGCCAAACCGGCCAAAATGAGCGACACTGACGCCCTGAGGTCGGTCGCCATTACCGGAGCTCCTCGCAACGCATCGACTCCGCTGACTGTCGCCGTTCCCCCGGACAGGTCAATCCGTGCGCCCATTCGGACGAGCTCGGGAGCATGCATGAATCGATTCTCGAATATGTTTTCCTCCAATCGACTCACGCCGTCGGCAAGCGTGAGCGCCGCCATCATTTGCGCCTGAAGGTCTGTCGGGAACCCTGGGTATGGTGCGGTCGTCACATTCACGGCACGCAACTTCCCGTTGGATGCGCAGGCCTCGACACCTCCATCCGTCTCATTGATCGCCACCCCGCCCTCCTCGAGCTTTTCCGCAAACGAGGGCACCAACTCGCGCTTTCCACCAAGCAGCTCCAATTTGCCTCCAGTGATCGCGGCCGCAAGCATGTAAGTTCCGAGCTCGATTCGGTCCGATATAATGGAATGTATGCAGCCAGAGAGATGTTCCACGCCTTGCACGATTATCGTGGAGGTTCCATCACCGTCTATCTGCGCACCCATCGACCTCAGGCAGTTGGCCAGATCAACAATCTCCGGCTCACAGGCCGCGTTTTCGATTTCCGTCGTCCCCTTGGCCAAGGTCGCAGCCATCAGGATATTCTCGGTCGCGCCGACCGACGGAAACGGAAACCTGACCCGTGCGCCCCTTAAACCATTCTTGGCCCTCGCGCGCACATATCCTCGCCGGAGATCAAGTTCACCGCCTAGCTTCTCCAAAGCTTCAAGATGAATGTCGACGGGGCGGGCGCCGATCGCGCATCCGCCCGGAAGGGAAACCTTCGCATGCCCCATCCGCGCGAGCAGGGGGCCGAGCACAAGAATGGATGCCCGCATTTTCCGAACGATATCGTAGTGCGCTTCGGTGCTAGCGAGTCCGCTCGCGTTCATTGCAACCACGCTGCCGCTCTGCAACGCACGCACGTCGGCCCCGAAGGACTGAAGCAGGAGCGACATGGTCTCGAGGTCGGACAGATTGGGCGCGTTCGTCAAGACAAGCGGCTGGTCTGTCAGCAAGACAGCAGGCATCAACGCAAGGCAGGAATTCTTCGCGCCAGCTATCGGTATGACTCCCTGCAGCGGTTTTCCGCCCCGGATTGAAATCTTGTCCACTACTCCATCTCGCCGTTCTTGTTGTCGACCTGTCTTGCTTTCCGGTCACGCAACTGAGCCTTGCGCTTCCTCAGGTTTTCCCTGAGTGCTAAGCGAAGCCTGTCTTTCCGAGCTTGAGCTCGTTCGCGATGTCCTTGATCTTCAGAGCTTGATCGTCCCCTGTCCCTTTGTCCCACTTAAGCGCCACCCCCTGATGTTCCAAATTCCTCTTGCTTTGCAGTACGCATCGGCATACGGATTCCGCTCGGTTCGCCGCAGTAGCTCAGTGGCAGAGCGCGCCCTTGGTAAGGGCGAGGTCGGGAGTTCAATCCTCCCCTGCGGCACCAGCTTCTGTTTGCTCTATGTGCAAATTGGGTTGCGTGACGCCACGGCCAGTGCACCTTTCAGGTTGGCCAGCAAACACCTGATCGAACCCGACGTTGGCAATTTGATTGCGACCCCGAAGTTCAGGTCGCCCATTCCCAACGAACAGCATAGTCACCCAGAACGTTGGCAACCTTCTCGTCCTCTCCAGACACACCGTTTCTCGAAATGCGAGTGACCAGTCCCAAACCCGGTTCCTCCACGACCTCGGCCACTGCGGCGTTCAGTCCTTCGCTTTCCAGATGTTCGTTGAACACACGCTGGATGGCGAGCTTGCGCAGCTCCGGCTTGAATACCTTGCCAACCGCCGTTTTCGGCAATTCGGACAGGATCTCGACATGTTCGGGGACCGCCAAGCGCGCTTCGATTTTGTCCTTTGCAAACTGCTGCAACTCCTCCGAAGTGGCCGAAACGCCCTCAACAAGCTCGACATAGGCGCAAGCCACCTCGCCAAGCCGCGGGTCCGGCTGGCCGACAGCACCAACAAACGCGACGGCGCCATGGGTCGCCAGCGCTTCTTCCGTCAACGCCGGATCGACGTTGGCGCCACCCCTGATGATGAGATCCTTTGCTCGGCCTGTGATCCAGAGATAACCATCCTCATCAATCTTTCCCAAGTCGCCTGTTCGCAACCATTTGTCATCGACGTAGAGACCTTCGTTCCTTTTGGGGTCCGTGTATGTGCCCCCGACATACACGCCAGGATTGGCAACGCAGATTTCCCCAGTTTCCCCGGTCTCGCAATCTCCCGCCACCGACCCGTCGGCACTGTTCCGCAGCACGCGGACATCGGTATGCGGAAACGGGATTCCCACCGACCCAACCTTTCGCTCGCCGTCAATCGGATTTACCGAGACCAGACAGGTTGCCTCGGTCATTCCATAGCCTTCGAGGATGCTCACGCCAGTTGCGACCTCGAATCGATTGAACAACTCCAACGGCATAGGCGCCGACCCGCACAGCGCTTTCTTGAGAGACGAAATGTCGGCGTCCACAGGCCTCTGCATCAGCGCGGAGATGGCAGTTGGAACACCTATGATGAAGGTCGCTTGCCATCTTTGGACGAGTTTCCAGAAATTGTCGAACACGCCGTCCCCGCGATAGCCAGACGGGGTTGGCAACACCATGTGCGAACCGCAGGCAATGCCAGCAAGCCAAATCGGATATGCGGCAAAGGCATGAAACAGCGGAAGCGGGCAAAGCAGCACCTCCCTTTCGCTGCTCACCACGTTGCTGACGCTCCAACCTTGATACGCGATCCCCGAAAAGCGGTGCTGGGCAAGCTTCGGGATACCAGTCGTGCCGCCTGTGTGAAACATGGAGACAACCCGATCTTTCGCAATGTCCTGAAACGCCAGTTCCGAAGGCTGCGCATCGAGCGCCTTGTTGAAATCTTGAATTGATGCCGGCGACTTGACAGTCATTTTGGGACGGACAAACGGGATGAGCCATGATTTCGGGGGCGTGAGGTATCGGCCGAGGTCAACTTCCAGCACATGCTTCACGTTCGGGGCGAGCGAGACAGCTTCCGCAGCCTTCTGGGCAATGTTGGTCTTCGGGAAGGGCTTCAGGGTGACAAGCACCTTGGCGTTGGACGCACGGAGTATCCCGGCGATCTGTCCCACGTCCAGCAACGGATTGACCGGGTTCACGATTCCGGCGATGGCTGCGCCGATCAGGGCAATCGCCGTCTCATTCGCGTTGGGAAGCATATAGGCAACGACATCGCCCTCCGAAACACCAAGAGACCTGAAGAGATTCGCCGCCTGAACGGACTTGCCGTGAACATCACCCCAAGTGAGGGTCTCGGCTTTTGCCCCCGGGTCCGACAGAATCTGAAAGGAAAGAGCAGGCCTGTCTCCGTATCGCTCCTTTGCTGCCGTGATGTGTTCATACATCGATTTGGCAACTTCCAAGCTTTCCCATGGTTCGGTTTCCAGCTTTCTCTTGTCTTCCACGGTAGCGAACCTTGACATCTCTTTTCCTTCGGCGGTGTTATCGACAAATGAGCAGTACCCAAGCGTTTTGTAAAAGAAATTCAGGTCGTTTCAAGCCGGTTTCCGGCCGAGCCGGAAATCGGCTCGTCAAGCTGCCAGCCCCTCGGTGAATTGAAGTCTTGCAAGCCTCGCATACAGGCCGTTCTCGCTTACCAGTGTTTCATGGGTGCCCTCGGCAACAGTCCAACCGCGATCAAAGACCAATATTCGATCGGCCCTTTTGACCGTGGCAAGACGGTGGGCTATTACGAGCACCGACCGGTTGCGAGACATCGTTTCGACCGCTTGCTGCACCGCAAACTCGCTTTCCGCATCGAGTGCCGATGTCGCCTCGTCCAGAAGAAGAATCGACGCGTCTCGGAGAATCGCTCTGGCGATCGCCACCCGCTGCTTCTGTCCGCCAGACAACATGACACCGCGTTCACCGACCTGCGTATCGTACCCGTCAGGAAGATCGATGAGGAATTCATGCGCCGCCGCCGCCCTCGCAGCGTTCTCGATATCGTTGTCATTCGCTTCAGGCCATCCAAAGCGGATATTCTCGCGTGCCGTGTCGGCAAAGATCGCTGGATCCTGCGGAACCAGTGCAATGTGTCTACGGAAATCGGCCCGTTTCATTTCCTTCAGGTCGATGCCGTCAATCATCACCCGTCCCGCTTGCGGATCGAAGAATCGTAGCAAGAGTTGGAAAATCGTGGATTTTCCTGCACCTGACGGACCAACCAAGGCAAGCATCTCCCCAGGCCGCACGGAAAAGGAAACGCCATCCAGAGCAGCGGTCTCCAGCCGCATCGGATATCGGAAGACCACGTTCTCAAACGCGATTTCGCCGTGGCAGGGAGTGACGGGAGACTTCGGGGTCGGCGGGTCGGTTACGGAATCCACTGCCGCCAGAAGTTCCACGATGCGTTCCGTGGCACCGGCGGCGCGAAGCATTTCGCCCCACATTTCGGAAAGCGCCGCAACTGAGGACGCCACCATTACCGCGAAAATCACGAACTGAACGAGTTCGCCCGCAGTCATCGAGCCGGACCTGACATCGATCGCGCCAACCCACAGCACGGCGACAATCCCCGAGAACGCGAGAAACATCATGGTTGAAGTCATGACGGCGCGCGTCCCGATCCGGCGTTTTGCGCTCCGATAGGACGCTTCCGTCATCTCGTCGAATCGTGCGCGGCTCTCCTTTTCGTGCGTGTTCGCCTGAATAGTCTGTACAGACAGCAGCGCCTCGGAAGCACTCCCGGAACTCTTGGCGACCAGATCTTGGTTGTCGCGGCTCTGGGCGCGAAGCTTTCGGCCGAGGGCCAGTATCGGCACCAAGACTGCCGGAACCACGAGAAGAACGATCAACGCCAATTTGAGGCTCGTAACGAGAAGCATCACGATACCTCCGGCAAAAACAAGCAGGTTGCGCAGAGCGAACGAAACTGTCGAGCTCACGACTGACAGGACCAAGGTCGTGTCGGTGGTAAGTCGCGAAAGCACTTCTCCCGTCATCAGGCGCTCGTAGAATCTCGGGCTCATCGAGATCATGTGCGAAAACACCTTTTTGCGAATGTCTGCAACCACTCGTTCGCCCAGCCACGTCACAAGGGCATACCGAAGTCCCGAACCGACCGCGAGCAAGCCCGCGACAACCAATGCCAGCACGAAGTACCGCTGCAAGAGATCGATGGAATCTTCCGCGAAACCGTCCACGACCTTGCGAACGGCAACGGGAAGGATCAGCGATAGGCATGCAGTGAGCACCAGGGCGGCGAACGCGAACATGACCTGTTCCCGATATGGGCGGATGAACGGCATCAGCCCGCGAAGCGGCCGCGTGTCTCTTGCCTTTGCGCGGTCCGCAGCCACCGTCTCCAGACGCTCGGGCATGCAGGAACTCCGATCTGGGACTGTTTACGTGATCCGCCGCCGCTTCATGGCGATGCAAAGAGCGGAAAATCTGGAGCGGATGATGGGAATCGAACCCACGTCTTCAGCTTGGAAGGCTGTGGCTCTACCATTGAGCTACATCCGCAAAATCTGGAGCGGATGATGGGAATCGAACCCACGCCTTCGAGCCGGGAGGCTGATGCTCTGCCGCTGAGCTACATCCGCAACCGCAATCTAGTCTACCTAGCCGACGGATTCAAGGCGCTATCTTGTGTCAGGTAAAAACCCTTGGTTTGTGGAGCGTTGACTGTCCCGGACAGGCACTGCTCGGGTCGGTCAGACTCAGGGAAGAGATTCCTTCCATCTTCGCGAGGAGCCGCGCAGCGGCGGAGGGGTGTCCGTTTCTGCCGATGTTGAAGGTGGCGGGACCGTGTCAGGCGGCCTTGAGGTGTTGCTTCCTCAGCAGTACGCGGTCCCGGTGCTACAGCAAATGGCTGATCCAATGCAGGTTCCCCACGATGCCGCCTACCGGCTCGCGTGCCCAAAACCATTCATGCCCCTCCCCAAAAAGCTGATTCGAACCCACACCATCTGGCCGAAACCGGTCGAAAAGCCGAAATTTCGCCGTATGCTCTCGTGCGCGACTCGACAGCCCGAAACGTCAGAAAGCCCTGAGGCATGCCGCGGCCGGACCGGATAGCGTTTCGGTCCAGTGTAGCTCGCGTTCCGGAGCTTCCCTACCACGGCGGACGACAAAACGTTTGTTCGCACCGCAGAGCGCTAACAGTGCTCTCAAGACGGCAAAACGCTGTTGCCGCAGTCGATCCGGGACATTAAGTTTCGGGATGAAATCGAGGTCGCCACACTGGTGGCCTTGGAGACCGAAAGACTCGCCGCCTGACCGGGGAACTCCAAGCACAGTCATTTCTCCCCGCGCCTTCAAGCGAACTGGCCGGGCAGGAAAAGGAGACGGCCGATGAGCTTCGAACGTCACCCAACGAACAAGTGGCTCGACGAGGTTCCTGGCGTGCGGTGGTTCAAGGCCGACCTTCACGTCCACACCATCGACGACCATCCGGGCGGCCGGGCAAAGATGCCTGCTGGCCTGTCCGGGCCCCTGACGGACACGAACACCCTAGCGGGTTACGCGAGGCTCTTTCTGCAACGTCTGATCGAGCGCGGGGTACAGGTCGTCGGCTTGACACCGCACTCGCCGCGCACGGGGGACGCTCCCGAAACAAGCGCCGTGTGGAGGATCGTCGAGGAATGGAACAGCGGAGCTGATGATGATGGCATCCCGTTCCGGGAAAAAATTTACGCGGTGTTCCCCGGATTCGAGCCGTCCCTTCGCGAAGGAAGGGAAGGATTGCACCTTCTTTTCTTGTTCGATCCCGAAATCGGCCGCGAACGCTATCTGAGATCGTTCGATCTCGTCATGGGAGCTGTCTCACCCTGGAAGGGCGGGAATCATCGGATATCCAACAGACGCGCGAACGAAGCCTTCGATGATTTGCAAAAATTTCAGGAGCAGGAGAACGAATGCTTCTCTGGCGCCGGTGAAAATCGTTCTTGGCACTATCTCGTTCTTGCGCCTCATATCGATGCGCAAAAAGGACTTCTTGGGGCGCAAAAAGCCCAAGTGCTCCAAATATTCGATCACGGAGCGATCGCTGGACTGGAACTCGGCGACGAGAAGCTGCCGAAAGAGACGTTGCACTGTCGCTCTTGGCTCTGCCAAGGAATGAAAAAACACGGCCAAGCGTTCTTTCATGCAAGCGACGCCTATGCCTTGGACGAGATCGGCAACCGCCACACGTGGATCAAGCTCGCGAGCCCGCGCATTGAGGCTTTGCGGCAAGCATTCATCGCCTGCGATTCCCGGATGCGCATTGGCTTCGAAAAGAGCGAAGACGGAGCGCTCCAACCAATCGGCGATCCGCCAGACGTTACGCTGAACGAACGCCCGTGGCTAAAGGATCTATCCATACAAGGCGGTGCTTCGTTCTTCGGTGGCAAGGACCTCGACGGGCCTCGCGAGACCCGCTTTCGGTTCAGCCCCGATCTGACCTGCATCATTGGCGGCAGCATGACCGGGAAAAGTGCTCTGCTTGACGGCCTCCGTATCCAGGCAAACGCACCTATGCCCGACGACGAGGCGATCCACCGGCAAGTCAAAGCCCGGGGACAAGAAGTTTTCGGAGCCGGCTCACCGAAAATTGCACTCGTCTGCCCAGGCAACGACCCCACGGCGCCGCTTGACGAACGGTGGCCAGCATTGTTCTTCGCGCAGAACGAACTGCAGCGGCTTTCCCAAGAATGCTCTGCGGTCGAAGATATTCTCGCCAAGTTGGCTCCCTCGGAAACGGAAGGTATCTCGGAGCGCACCAATGAACTAAGAATTCTTGATGATCGGCTAATCAAAGGCGTTCAGGTACTTGCCAAGCTCGATGGCCAGTTGGCCGATGCGGAGCAGGCGTATGAACGTGCCAGAGCCGCTAAGGAAGAGTTGACCGCCTTTTCGGAGGCGGGGGTAGAGGATCTGCATCGCGCCAGCCGTGAACAGCAACTTTGGACGGAGTCGAGCCGTACCGTCGCCTCCATCAGACAATCCATCGGAGCTGTGGTCGAATCGGCAGCCGCGTTCGATGTACCGCAGATGAATCCTGCACTGGCCAAAGAACTGAGATCCAGGGGAGGCAATCCAGATTTGGACGGACGCTGGGCGCAGGCCGTGAATCTTCTCCGGAATGCCGAATGCGAGACAAAAGCATGGAGCAATGCCGTTGCCATCGCCGTAGAGATCCTAGTGAGAAGAGAAGCCGAACTTCGCGTGAGTGTCGAACGCGCGCTCGCCGACCGCGGACTCAATGCCACGAAGCTCAAGGAAGTCCAGGAACTCAACCGACGGGCGTCCTTGCTTTCGAGCTACCAAGCAAATCTTGAGCGCACAAGAGAGCAAAGGAAAAAGGACGAAGAACTGTTCGCCCGGCTTCGGAAGCGGCGGCATGAAATCATTAATCAACAGCGCGAGGCGTTCAGGCGCGTTGGCGAAGACATTGAGCGAGAATTCGGAAACAGGATTCGGGTGCGTCGCGTGGATAACGGCGATTGCCGCCCTCTCAAGCGGTTCTTGGAGAAGCTTCACCAGAGGGGAATCACGCGATGGTGGAACGGACTCGCGGCAGACGCAAGACCATCGCCGGACGAGCTGGTCGCGAGCATCGATGCTTGTGCGCTGGACGATGTCGGGATGAGCGGCACAGTTCAGGAGACGTTCCAGGAGAACATCACGAGGTCGAAGGAACGGGAACTGGCCGCGCTTCGCTGTCCCGACACTTTCGTCCTTGAACTGCGGATGGATGACGGCGCCTATCGACGGCTTGACGAACTTTCCGGCGGTCAGAGGGTCAGTGTCCTGCTCTCCCTGCTTTTGGAAACCGACGATGATCGTCCATTGGTGATTGACCAACCCGAGGACGAGCTCGACAACCGCTTTCTGTCTGAAACGGTCTTGCCGGCGCTGAAAAAGCTGCGCGGACGGCGGCAGGTGATCGTTGCGACCCATAACGCAAATGTTGTCGTCAACGGCGATGCGGACATGGTGATTCAACTTGAGGCGACAGCGCGCCAAGGCCGAGTGGCATGCGCCGGCGCGATCGAGGAGCCAGCAGTCCGTGGCGCCATCGTTCGCACCGTCGACGGGGGCGAGGAGGCATTTCGCCTCCGCTACAAAAAATACGGCTTCTGAGGTATGAACATGGAATGGTCCGACATATTGCGACGCATCGAGGCAGGCGAAGACGGACGGAGTTCAAGCGCGGCCTCGGTGATTTGTCCGCTATCGGCAAGGCGATGTGCGCATTCGCGAATAGCGAAGGCGGCGTGGTCATCTTGGGGGCAGATGGTTCGGGAACGATTTCTGGCGTGCGCGAAAACCCGGATTCGGTGCGGGAGCGGCTGACTGGATTTCTGCAAACTGGATGCAGCGCTCCGGTCTCTGCGCGTTGTGGGCAATATGAAGATCCAAACGGTTGGGTGCACTGGATCGAAGTGCCTCGCATTCGCGGCCTTGAGCCTCTTCGTTGCGGCGGACGCTACTACATCCGCCGAGAACGAAGTAGCGTAGAGCCTTCTCCCCACGAACTGCAGGAGTTATTTAACATCTTTGGCTTCGTACTAACCGAGGAACAGGTGATTCGTCCAGCGACGGTAGCGGACATCGACTTGAGCGCATTTCACTCGTATTTGCGTGTGCAGGGCATCGAGACGGAAGCGGAACCGCAACCACCAACCGAGAGTGACTTGCGGAACGCTGGCGTTGTCGACGAGGACGATGGAATGCTTCGTCCGACTCTTTACGGGCTTATGGTTTTTGGCAAGGCGCCGCAGACGCAACCGCACACGAGGAATTTCTCGATCCGATGCGCAGCGTATGCAGGCAATGATCCGGCAGCGGACGTTATCCTAGCGTTAGAAAGTGAAGGTCGTCTGGAAGAGCAGGTTCGCTGGGCGCTCAACTGGGTCACTAGCTTGGGAAGGACTGAGTCTTACGAAGGGATTTTCCGAGAGGACCGACCGCTGATTCCCGAACCCGCTATTCGTGAGGCGCTGGTGAATGCTGTTGTCCATCGCGACTACGCAATTACCGGATCACCAACACTGCTCGAAGTTTTTGATGATCGAGCTGTCGTTACCAGTCCGGGTATGCTGCCCAATCACATGACAGTCGACAGCGTTCGCGCCGGCAGCAGGCCACGCTCGCGCAATCAAGCGATAACACATGCCATGGTCGTGGCTCGCCTAATGGAGTGCCGGGGGCGGGGATGGCCAACGATGCGCCGCGCGATGCAGGCATTCAACGGCACCGAGCCCGAGCTCGTCAACGATCAAGGCGGCAAATTCGTCCGCGTGACGTTTTGGCTGAATCTGGGTTCCAGCGGGAGCGAAGGGAAGCCGCATCGACGGAACAACCTGCGTCGCTGACCAGCGCGTTTCGGGCATCGATGAACGCAAGCTGGCGCGTGCCGGATGGATTTCTTCATGGCGGTGATTGCCAGGCATGTTGCGCCGGACAATGCACCTCACGAGGCGGGTGCGCTAAAGATGCGCCTTGGCTTGATGCATTTTTCGACGGTTCGGCGATTGAGCACAGCCCCGACCATACGACGACCTGCCAGTGTGATGATGGTGAAGAACGTGGCGTGGCCTCGTCCAACGCCACGAGTGGGCGCTGGCAGGCTTGGCAAGCCTGTAATCCGGTGCGACATCCGGGAACCGGGTTGCCATTGCTGTTCAGGGCGTGCCGCTCCTTTCCAAGTTTTGGCAGGAACGCACAAGATAGAAAACAATTACATGAAATAAAAAGATAATTGGGAAAAATCGTTTATAACTCGCATTCTCAAACGAGATGCATGCAATCATTTTGAATTCATGTATCGCGGCGATGGCATTTGGAGCGGACCGTCGTGTGCCATAATCGGTATCGCGTTTTCTGACTCGACCCCATTCGAACAAGCTGACCATCAAGCATCACTTCTCGCGACCATGTTCCACCAGATAACCATGGAACGCCTCTGCGGAATCCAGACCGTTTTCCAAGGCAAAGACATACGCCTGAGTCAGAAAAAAGCACCCTTCGTCAACTTGGCCGGCAGCGAGCATTTGGGTGCCAGCATCCCCGTAGAGTCTGGCGAGCATATTGCCGTCTTCAGAGGCGTGCGCAGAGAGAATGCGCTTGTTCAGATCGACAAAATTCACTGAGCTGCGCGATTTCCACGGTACGATTTGAGCTGGTTCGCGGTCCACTTGTGGAACGTGTGGGTCGGACCGTCCATCTTGGGGGAAAACTTCCCTCCATCGAAGTATATTCCGCTGCGGCCCTTCTGCATCCCCTCGACCACAAACAAATCCTCCTCGAGCACCCCCTTCCACTGAGCGGCATTCTTGTCGATCAGTGCAGCTAGATCCGGCCGACTTTCAGGATCGAAGCTGTAGTAGATTTCATTCCGTTCCAGAGTCCTTTGCGGCCCCTGTGGCAGCAGCAGTATTGCGTATCCATGATCGCGCTGTGCCGCGAGCATGACATTTGGGAACAAGACGATGTACTCCGCGCCCGTGTCCCAAAAACTGGAGAGGCCATCGAAATCAGGCAAGACCTCGCCTTCGTCGCCGACGACCTGCCTGTAGACCTTCGTCCCCTGACCGGCAAAGTGACCCGGTTCCTCGATGTGATAGTGATCCTCCAAGCGGGAATAGCTGTTCAGCCCTGGATGAACCCATGGCAGATGGTAGCTTTCGCAATAATTCTCGACGGCGAGCTTCCAGTTGCATGCAACATCGAAGTTGAAACCTGATGTGTCGCCTCCGTGGTACACTGGCTTCTCATGTTCCCGCCACCGATGCAGCAAGGCCGAGGCATACTCCTCAAATTCCGGTGCCGTTCCCGAAACATTCACAAACACGATGTCCCGCCAAACATGCGTCCGAATGGCGAACAGTCCCAAGTCCTCTCTCTTCACGCTCTCGCAGACGTTCTTTCCCGGACCTCCAACATGCGGTGTTGCGCGAAGCGAGCCATCGAGGTTGTAGCACCAGCTGTGGTAGGGGCAGCGAATTGTGCCGCGCAGATTTCCCTTGTTCTCGACGAGTATCATTCCCCGGTGTCGGCAAGTGTTTTGAAACACTCGTACATTTCCGCTGTGGTCTCTGAGAATCAGCAGAGGCATTCCTGCAAAATCGATCGGCGCAACATCACCAGGCTCTGGGACATCGTTGGCCAAGCCTATGCCTGCCCAGTTCTGGAATAGCAGTGCTTCGCGTTCCTCCTCGAACACTTTCCAATCAGTGTAGTTTGAATTCGGGAGTCCTCTCGCGGACTCAATTGGGCGAATGACGGGGTTGAGTGAATCGTACGGCAATTGGCTTCCTCACTTAATGACAACTACCAGATGCTATTCGCATGACGGTGGATTTCTCACGCATCCACTAACGATTTCAAGAATTTTTTGCATTGTTTGACACCACAATGAGACGAATTTTCTTAGTCCAACGGTTCGATCAGTTTCGGACCTTCCGCCTGATTGGAATTGACCTCCGTTCCGACCCGGTAAAAGTCGAAATCGTTTTCATCGGCCGCCTTCATGAGGACAGCCGCTCCCTTTCCGCCTTCTCCGAGCCAAAGCCCATGATCATTCGGCTGGATGACGACCGGCATCCTATGATGCAGTCTTGACATCTTTTGGTTGGCGGCGGTTGTCACAATCGCGCATGTCGAGATGCGCCGGTCGCCGCGCTCCCAATCTTGCCATATGCCCGCGAATGCGAACATTGCACTTGGCGCCGGACAGATGTACCAGGGAAGGCGCTTTCCCTCTGGAGTTCGTGTCCATTCGTAAAATCCGGTTGCCGGAATCAAGCATCGTCGCGCACGGCACGCGTTTCGGAAGGCGGGTTTTTCGGCAATCGTCTCCGACCTAGCGTTAAAATGCGGTGTTCCGTCGTTCAGGCGTTTGTACCAGTGGGGCAAAAAGCCCCAGCGCATCGCGACTAGCTTCCGCTGTCCCTCCCGACTTACAACTGTCGCGATGTTCTGGGTTGGACATATGTTGTAACGCGGCAGTTCAGGAAGCCAGTCTGAAGGCAAACTCCCAAACAATTCTTCGAGTTCCATCGCAGCTTGTACCGCGAGCGCAAATCTTCCACACATCCAGCCCGTTTACATGTAGACAGAAGGGCGGGCAACGTCAATTTCTGGAGCCGGTTTCCGCAACCGACTAGCAGTCATCATTCGATCTGGTCGCCTTGCGATTTTCCTCTCGGGCAGGCTTTGCAGAATGCGGAGCAACACGGCGTTTCCGGCGGCCCGATTGTCCGGCAAGGCGTTCGCCCAAAACGAGGAGACTTTCCGCGAAGGTCTCAATTCTTTGGCGAGGCAACGTCAGCCAAGAAAAGTGATGTCCATATTTCTGTTTTTAAACAACTTTATAGATAATTGACGATGCCGTCACGAGGACAATCGAGATCAGCAAAATTTCAAGTGAAATTGCTCGAATCTCAATTCGAAAATCTTGCAAAAACTGCAACTTGTTCTCCGATCATCAATTGATTAGGCAATAAAAACAATTGGATGGTCTAGCAGGTAGTTGAATACCCACATGATTGAGCGGGAATCCGACGGAATCGCGGATTAGATCTCATTGCAAGAGCTTTGCGCGCTTCTGGTGCATCGCGGTCGAGGGCAGCTTGCGTGCTTTCCTGCGGCAAGCCCCAAAGCTTCGCTGTTAACGAATGGCTCGACGCGAATCTGCCCTCTCCCTTAACTGGTCGTCTTGGTTTCGACGCTGAAATCAAGCTGCCCGTTTGCCAGTTGATCTTGAGATCAAGCGAAGCCCTCGGAAAATCGGGGTGAGACTAGAACTAGACGTTCGGCTTCAATTCGAAAGAACGCCGCTTCGAGTTTCGGGAAATATTCTCGTGGTTCGTTCGCAACCTTGAAGTTACGCTGCATCAAACGTAATCTGTACCACTAAATTCAAATTGTGTCCCTTGACAGGACGGTTGACCGTCGAACGAGCATTCACTTCATTTGCAGCTGCAAGAGGCAATAGATGAATCCAGGACAATTCCAGTAAAGGTTAATGCCGCAGCATGACCGGTCCGGAACCAAGAAAAGGCATTCTGCAAATCAAGAAGCACATGGTGCCTGCTTCGGAGGACGGTCCGCCAATCAGCATCGCGCTTGATTCCAACGAAAGCGCATACGGGCCAAGCCCGTATGCCCTGCAGGCAGCCAATGCCGCAACGGCGTGCCTAAAGCGGTATCAAGAAAATCAGGGCCGGATACTGATTCCAGCCTTGGCAGATCGATTCCAGCTGGACCCGGACCGCATCACAATCGGCTGTGGTTCCGACGATTTGCTTGCCCGCCTGTCGCGTGCCTATCTTGAACCCGGAAGTGAGCTTCTTAGGTCCGCGAATTCATACCTAAAGGTTCCGAACTACGCATACAGCAACGATGCGGTACCTGTGTCGGCTCCCGACCGAGAGTTTACCGCGGACATTGAAGCTATGCTGCGCACGGTCACTGGCAGGACCCGCATTGTGTATCTGGCAAATCCCGACAATCCATCCGGAACCTACATTTCAACGGACAAAGTCCGCCTACTGCATGATCGATTGCCCAGGCATGTTCTTCTCGTGATTGATTGCGCATACTCGGAGTATGTCGACATTGAAGACCAGCACGGCCTGTTCCAATTGGTCGAGAATTTCCAGAACGTCGTCGTCACGAGAACATTCTCCAAAGTCTATGGACTTGCAGGTGCGCGTGTTGGCTGGCTTTATGGTCCGAGAGACGTGATCAAAGCTGTCGAGAGCTTGAGCCTGACCTTTCCGCTGTCCACTCCTTCACTCGCGGCGGCGCTTGCGGCACTGGACGACCAGCGCCATGTTCTGCATGTCGTTGGGGAGACGATCAAGCTTAGACTTCATCTCGCCACAGCCTTGGGGGCGCTTGGATTTAAAGTTTATCCCAGCCAGGCAAATTTCGTTCTGGCCAAGTTTTCCGACCCGGCGCGCCCGGCGGCGAAGGCAGCCGCGGCACTAAGGCGAAGACGCATCGCCGTCCGCCGATTCACGGCACCCGCCTACAACGATTGTCTGCGAATCACGTTGGGATTCGAGAACGAGGTGCGAGCCGCGGAAATTGCACTTGCGGACTACATGGAAACCGGCCGATGACTCCAAGCGGCTTCACAGTCAAAGACGCGCCAAACGTGAGAAACCCGGTGGGTCAGACCATTATTGAATCCTTGAAGAATGCAGGAATCCGGTTTGTGGTAGCGCTTCCTGACATCGTCACCAGTGAAGGGCTTCTGTGGCCAATATCTCGTGACAAGCAGTTGCGTCTAATTCGAATATGCAGAGAAGAGGAAGGGGTCTCAATCTGCGCTGCCATGTCCTACAACGACACGCGCGCGATCCTGCTCATGCAACAGACCGGTCTCATGGCATCGCTCAATGCGCTGCGAGCGGTTGGCATGGAATACCGGCTTCCGGTAGCGATGATGGTCGGCTTGCAAGGAAAGGAGGTTCATCTAAGCCCGGAGAAATCCAATTCTTACGGCGTTCGCATAATCCGGCCCGTTCTGGACGCGATGGGAATACCCCATACCTTGATAGAGCAACCCGACGACGTCTCTCAAATAGTGCCGGCAATCGACGACGTGTATTCCAGATCCCTGCCGCATGCCCTTTTAGTCGGAAGAGCGCTGAACGCAGCATGAAACGTGACCGCGCCCTGCACTGCCTGAAGAAATGCGTGAATGCCCAGGACATTGTGGTCGCGGTCTACCAGACGCTATTCGACTGGATGGCAATAAACCCGCGCGATCTCAATTACTTGTCCACTGGAGCGATGGGCCATGCATCATCTCACGGACTGGGACTCGCTCTCGCCAATCCGGACAGGCGGGTTTTGATATTCGACGGTGATGGAAGTCTGCTGATGAACCTTGGATCCCTTGCGACAATCGCGGATGCCTGTCCAGAGAACCTTTTTCACTTCGTATTCGTGAACGGCGTGTATGAGGTAAACGGCTCTCATCCGATTCCAGCTCGGGACAAGGTCGATTTTTGCAGGATCGCGCTTGGTTGCGGCTATCGATATTCGCAGAGATTTGAAACTCTCGAATGCCTCGAAGAATCAATTGCGGGCCTACTGGCCCGGGCAGGTCCGATTCTCGTGGAGATCAAGGTGGAGCCCGGAAAGATGTTTCCGCGGAACTACGATTACATTCACAGCGCCAAAGCCAGGCAGATATTCCGCACCGCCCTGAATTCAAGCCCGCCTACCTGACGCTAAGGAAGCAAGTGTCCGACGCCGCAAATTTCCTTTATGCCTCTGTGATTGCTTTGGGGTGTGGCGCTCTTTATGGAGAACAGTCAGATTTGGGTCGGAGATGCTTGTTCCGGTCAATCGAGATACCACCGCGGCCTCGGAATGCGCTCTGTCGGCAATGCCTGTACCCAGATTGCAGGATTCGTTCCAAAGTACCGGAGTGTATGGCAATTGCTGGACGCTTGCGATGACAGCACCTGATCAGCTTCCCCTGACCTGCGCCCACTGGGGGACGTATCGCGTCGAGGCCGCGAATGGACGGGTGACGGCTCTTCATGACTTCGAGGAGGATCCCGATCCATCGCCCATTGGGCACGGCATCGTGGATGTGCTGGACGGTCCCAATCGTATAAAGGCACCGATGGTAAGGAAGAGCTGGCTTGAACGTGGTCCTCTAGCCACGGGCAGCGAGCGAGGGACTGAACCCTTCATTCAGGTTTCCTGGGACATCGCCGAGAAGCTAGTGGCGGACGAGTTGAACCGAGTGCGTTCCTTGCATGGAAACAGCTCGATCTACGGCGGATCGTACGGATGGGCGAGTGCAGGGCGATTCCACCACGCCCAAAGCCAGCTTCGCCGTTTCCTGAATTGCGTCGGTGGATTCACCAAATCGGTCAACAGCTACAGCCTTGCCGCTGCCGAAGTGCTCCTGCCGCACATCATCGGCAACTTCCACATGCTCTTGGACGAATCGACAAGCTGGCCGTCCATCGCGCAAAACACCAAGCTTTTCGTCGCATTTGGCGGGGTTCCCCCGAAGAACGGCCAGATCAACGCGGGCGGGCTGGGAGTGCACTGCCAGAGGGAAGGGATTGAAAGCTCGTTTCGGTCAGGAATCCGGTTCGTGAATGTCAGCCCGCTTCGCACCGACCTTCCGGAGTCCGTTGATGCGGAATGGCTTGCACCGAGGCCTGGAACGGACACAGCGATCCTGCTTGGGCTAGCCCACACCATCCAAGAGCGCGGGCTGCACGATCAAGCCTTCATCGACCGTTACACGACCGGCTTCGACAAATTTTCGCACTATCTCAATGGGGAACTCGATGGGGTCGCGAAATCAGCGAACTGGGCAGCGGAAATAAGTGAGGTGCCCGCCTCGAAAATCCAGGATCTCGCAACGGAAATGGCTGCCAACAGAACCATGATTTCCGTGAGCTGGTCTCTGACGCGACAAGATCATGGCGAGCAGCCCTTTTGGGCTGCCGTCACGCTTGCGGCAATGCTGGGGCAGATCGGCCTGCCGGGTGGCGGAATCGGTTTCGGGTATGGCGCGGTGAATACGATTGGGGGGCACTACTCGGTGATTCCCGCTGCATCGTTCCCGCAAGGGACTAACCCGGTGAAAGACTTCATTCCGGTGGCCCGCATCAGTGACATGCTTTTGAATCCGGGAGCGACCTTTGAATACAATGGTGGCAGCCATGCATATCCCGACATTAGGCTGGTCTACTGGGCGGGCGGAAACCCGTTTCACCATCATCAGGATCTGAACCGCCTGAAAAAGGCTTGGCAAAAGCCGGAGGCGATAATTGTGCACGAGTGGTGCTGGAACGCCTTGGCCAAGCATGCGGACATTGTTCTTCCCTGCACGACATCGTTGGAGCGCAACGACATTGCCATCGCTCGAGACCCTTACGTGATCTTCATGCAAAAGGCCGCTGACCCCCTTGGCGAGTGCCGAAATGACTTCGACATTTTCAGCGGAATTGCCAAACGGATGGGAGTAGGTGAAGCGTTCACCGACGGACTCGATGAGTCTGGATGGATCGACCGCATGTACCGAGAAACCTGCAAGCGGATGCAGACAAGGGGCATCGATCTTCCTGACCTCGAGCACCTGAAGCGCAAGGGCTGGTTTCGGGTCGCGGCACCCGGACAGCCGAAGGTCATGCTGCAGGCTTTCCGAGAGGATCCCAAACGGAATCGGTTGCGCACGCCGAGCGGGAAAATCGAAATATACTCCAAAGCGATCGCCGGTTTCGGATACGAAGACTGCCCCGGGCACGCAATCTGGCTGGAACCCGTTGAATGGCTTGGGTCCAACGGGACTCGACGCTACCCGCTTCACCTGATTTCCAACCAACCGCAGTCCAAGCTTCACTCGCAACTTGATCACGGAAGTCATAGCCGAAGCGCGAAGCTGTACGGTCGCGAGCCTGTTCTCCTCAATCCAAGAGATGCCAAAGCACGAGGAATATCGGCAGGAAATCTCGTCAAGCTATTCAATGAGCGCGGAGCCTGCCTCGGTACGGCCGTTATAAATGAAAGGGCAAGACCAGGAGTCGTGCAGATGAGCACCGGAGCTTGGTGGGATCCGATGGACAGCACGAAATTGTGCAAGCACGGGAATCCCAACGCTTTGACCTTGGACAAAGGAACGTCGCAACTGGCCCAAGGACCAGTCGCGCATTCGTGCCTTGTGGAAGTGGAGATTTACAAAAGCAGGGAAATCCGCGTGACAGCCCACGATCCGCCAGCGGTGCTGAGTGATTTCGCCAGTCCAAGCACATAGCGCGCCCTGCCGATGACGGCTCTGCCTGAAATCAGTTTCCTCGAAAGACAATCCCCAATTTGCGCGCGCTGATGTCAGGACTGTGCCTGAATCAGCTACCCGGCAAGCCTTTGCCTTTCGCCGAAGACTTGGTTGCAAGAAGCGCCAAGCTAGTGCATTCACTTGGGAAACTCAGTGACTCTTGTGAGACTCTCAGTAACCTTTCGATCAATGTCCGGAGCGATCGGCTACAATTTTGCAGAAAACCACTCTGTGTTGTGATGGGTTCGCTCGCCATCACATTGGACCGGTGACTGAGCGCTATTCGTGAGCCAAAAGCTTGCTATTTCTGCCCTCGCAAAAATTCCTCCTGAGAATGCGCACAACCTTTCCATTTCAGCGCTCAGGTTAAATCTTGCGCCCAAAATCGTCGGCTTTCAGTCCCGCAAGCTCGAGACGCGCGTTGCAGGACTTCAACTGGCTAGTCCGGTCGGTCTAGCCGCCGGATACGACAAGGATGCTGTCGTAGTGGCACCGCTATTGCGAGCCGGGTTTGGATTCATTGAAGTGGGAACTGTCACTCCCCATGCTCAAGGGGGCAATCCGAAGCCCAGATTGTTCAGGCTCAAGCGGGACAAGGCTGTTATCAACCGTTTTGGTTTTAACAGCGCTGGCGCGGATGCGGTTGCACGCAGGCTTAAAGACCGCCCAAAATCTGGGATCGTGGGACTGAACATCGGCGCCAACAAGGACAGTCGCAATTTCGTTAGCGATTTCATCGAAGTTCTCATGCGGTGCGGACAACATGTCGACTTCGCGACGATCAACGTGTCATCACCAAACACCGAGAGCCTAAGGGATTTACAACAAAAACAACATCTTGGCTCTCTACTTGATCGAGTTATCCAAGCCCGAGAGTCACTATCCCGCCAGCTCCCCATTTTCCTGAAAGTTTCGCCCGACCTTGAATCTTCCGAAGTCTGCAACGTTGCCGAAGCCGTGCTGAAAGCCAAGATCGATGGCATCATAGCCACTAACACCACTGTTTGTCGAAAACACCTGCGCACACCGGGTCCATATGAAAAGGGGGGACTGTCCGGCCGACCTCTGTTCAATCGCTCGACACAAGTGCTCGCGCAGCTGTACGAAGCGACGGAAGGACAGACCCCGCTGATTGGAGTCGGCGGGATCGACTCGGCCAAGGCAGCGTATCAAAAGATCGAAGCCGGCGCGTCTGCAATTCAGCTTTATACGGCACTAGCGTACAAAGGGCTGTCGCTGGTCGAGGAGATTTCGGCCGGTCTTGAGCAGCTCTTGGACAAAGATGGATTTGCTTCAATTTCCGATGTGACCGGCACGCGGGCCAAAGAGTTCCTGTGAACACAATGAACGCATACGCACCGTATTCTTGGAATCAAACTCTCTCCGAAAACTGAACAGCGAAAGTCACTGAAATGCCGTCTCGGCACAAACGAACATCCATCAATTGCAGAGATTCTTATTGCGGTCTCAAGATATGGCAATAACGCTTTTTCTCTTTTCCATTCTGCCCTCAAGCTGATTAGCCGAATCAAACAAAGCTACGCACTTGCCGTGTTCTCGAGTGCAGGGTATCGAGACCCCAGCGTAACGGCCCTCGCAACATAAAAAACCATCATCGACATCCAAAGGCCGTGGTTGCCGAATATCGGAATCAAAATCCAGACTGCAGCTCCATAGAACAGAATCGAGACAAACATCGCGTTGCGCATGTCGCGCGTTCTCATGGCACCGATGAATATCCCGTCAAGCATCCAAGAGGGCCAGCCTATTATCGGTGCCGCGATCACCCAAGGAAGGAACAACCTTGATTCGGATCTTACCTCCGGTGAAGTAGTCAGCAAGTCGATAACGGTCGCGCCGAAAAGCGCAAAGCCGCCCGCAACGACCAAGACTGTCACCATCGCCCAAATGCAGGACAGCTTCACTGCCTTTCGTAACGCAGCGCGGGTTCGTGACCCGACTGACAGGCCGACCAATGCCTCGGCCGCAAAAGCAAATCCGTCAAGAGAAAAAGCGGTTACGTGGACAAACTGAAGCAGAACCTGGTTGGCCGCCAGTGTCACGTCGCCAAAATCCGCGGCCAGAAACAGGAATGAAACAAACGCCGCTTCGAGCAGAACTGACCGGATCATGATGTCCGTGTTGACCCGCGCCATGCGCTTCAACCGGCCGCGATCGAAGATCCATGGCCAGTTTCGCCAGTGCCCGTTTGCGAATGCGTCCCGGCAGAGCCAAACGCCTAAGATCAGACCGCTCCACTCGGCGATGAGAGTGGCGACAGCCACTCCTTCCACACCGTAGTCCAGCCAAAGCACGAAAACAACATCCAAGGCGATGTTCAACCCGTTCATGAACAATTGGACAATCAGAATTGCGCGGGTTCGCTCAAGGGCGACGAGCCATCCGGTGATTCCGTAAAGCGCAATCGCCGCAGGAGCTGCAAATACGCGGATCTGGATATACTCCATCGCCAAGCTCTCAACCGCAGGCGAGGCCGGCGCCACAAGAAATGCCAATTGAATCAAGGGAATATGCAACATAATTAGACCGAAGCCCGCGACGGAGGCAATCAATATGCTTCGTGCCAAGAGAGCCACCACCTCGCCACGATCATTTTGCCCTCGTGCCTGGCTCGTCATTCCAGCCGTTCCCATCCGGAGAAATCCAAAGAACCAGTAAACGGCAGTGAGGATCACCGCTCCTATCCCGACGGCACCGATCGGGGCAGCTTCGCCAAGTTGACCGACAACCCCCGTATCCACCACGCCGAGTATCGGAACTGTCGCGTTGGACAGCACTATCGGAACCGCGATCTTGAGAACTCGTCTGTGCGTTATGCTGGCGACCGTGCTGTCAGCCAAAGCAATCCTTTCTGGCGATCAATGAGCGATAGCCGAATTACATCGTGCGGGAGCCGCTGCCTCTGGCTTTTGCACAAGCCAAGGCATCACTGCACCTTTTTGGCGACAGCGGCTAGATGCAGCCAAAAAAAAATTTGAGGCGAGTGTTATTGCTCTTGCACATCCTCTCCCAGACGCTGTACTGAATAACGAGATTGATTCGCAATAGCAAGATGACATGAACGTATCGCGCGCAGCCGACCGCGTCAGAATTGCACCAAGCAGGATGGCGGGCATTAAAGTGCGAAGCAGAACGCACCGTCGGCTTCTCGTTTCGCTTGCCCTGCTGGTTGCCGCCGTGTTTCCAGGCCAGCTGGGCGAACTAACGCGCGGGTTGGTTGTGGACGCGTATATAAGTGTCAGCGTCCTAGTGGCCGGTACGCTGCTTATCTTCTACGGTGCCGAAAGCCTGCTGAAGTTCAATTTTGACAATCTGCTTCGAAGCTCGAACAGATTTGCAGTGCCGCTTGCCGCGCTATTGGGAGCAACACCGGGCTGTGGAGGTGCAGTGCTTGTCGTCGCGGCATATTCATCGGGCAAAGCCAGCTTCGGTGCCGTACTGGCTACACTCACGGCTACAATGGGCGATGCGGCTTTCCTGTTAATTGCCAAACGTCCAGACGCGGCATTGGTCGTGCTACCGCTGTCGTTCTTCGTTGGCGTTGTGTCGGGATGGGCAATTGATCGATTCGGTATGGGCGGCATTGCGGCCAAGCCTTTGCACCAGAAATCGTCGTGCACCCCCACCGGTCGAACGCGGTCAGTTGACTTGCTGTTCCTCGCTTTGGCGACCCCGGGACTTGCATTCGGAGTGCTGTCTCTCCTTCAGGTAGAGGTTCCGGAGCCGTTTGCCACAGTCTCGAACTACATCGCATTTGCCGGAACTGCGGTTGGAATGGTGATCTGGACAACCTCAGGAAGATCGCCTTTCTACGACAAGAGGGGTAGTGCCGTTACGAGAGTGGCCGAGGAGACGAGCTTCATTTCGGTGTGGGTTATCGGAGCGTTCATTGCTTATGATTGCCTTGTCGAATTCGCAGGGTTGAATTTGGAACATCTTTTCTCGCTGGCCGCACCTGTCCTCCCGTTAGCGGCAATTCTGGTCGGATTTATTCCCGGCTGCGGACCGCAGGTTCTGGTGGCATCGCTCTATGTGACAGGAATCATCCCGTTTGCGGCCATAATCGGAAATGCGATTTCCAATGACGGAGACGCCTTGTTTCCCGCCATTGCGTTGAACCCCAAAGCTGCAATGCTTGCAACCCTGTACTCTGGTGTCCCTGCCTTGATCGTTGCATATGCATTTCACTTTTTCGCACCCGGTTTCATGAACTAGGCACCACGCTCAAGACCGTTGTTTGCTGGCGGCGCAACGAAGTCCGGCGGCAGGCAGGCGTCCTTCAGTAGCGACGGGTGATGTCAGAGCACCGGGTACTTGATTCAGGTTACAAGTCTCTCGAAATCATGTAAATTTGGGCCATCGGCTGACTAAGTGAATCAGGCCGACTACTTTTTTCGAGCATGTTCTGCGCCGCGAAATTCCAAAGGAGAAAGTGCCAATGACGGTCGATCTGTACTGCTTCGGGGAGTCTGGAAATGCCTACAAGGCCGCTTTGGCAATGCAACTCACCAGATTCGACTGGAAACCGGTCTTCGTTGACTTCTTCAACGGCGAGACCCGGACTGAGAAGTTTCTGAAACTGAACCCAATGGGCGAAGTGCCAGTCATGGTCGACGGCAGTCTGGTGCTGAGTCAGTCGGGAGCGATCCAAGACTATGTCATCGAGCAGACCGGAATGCTCGGTGGCCGGTCTCGGAAGGAATGGCTCGAAATTCTCCGCTGGATTCTCTGGGACAACCACAAGAATTCCTCCAACTGCGGAACGGTCCGGTTCCTTTCGAATTTCGTTCCTGAGGAGAAGCGGCCGGCCGAGACGATACGCTTCCTGCAGGGCCGACTGAAGGCCGCGTGGAAGACCTTGGATTCTGAACTCTCCCGTAAAACCTGGCTGGTTGGCGACGGGGTCACGATAGCCGATATTTCGTGCTGCGGGTACCTTTATTACCCGGAGCCTTTCGGTTTTGATCGAAGCGACTGGCCTGCCATCGACAAGTGGCTGGACCGGATAGCCTCGCTACCTGGCTGGCGACACCCGTATGATCTCATGCCAGGAAATCCATCTGAGCGCGGGATAGAATGTTGAACCCCAACCCGGACACGATTACCAAATCAACACGCCAATTGAGGAAAATTCATGTCTGACGCTTGCATTTTCGACGCGGCCCGTTCGCCAAGGGGGAAGGGCCGAAAGGACGGCGCCTTGAACGAGGTGACCGCGGCAAGCCTTTCGGCAAAGATGCTTGACAGCGTCACCGACAGAAACAGCCTCGGCTCCGATACGGTCACCGACGTGATCTGGGGCAACGTGACTCAAGTGGGCGAGCAAGGCGGATGTCTTGCGCGAGCGGCTGTATTGATGTCGGGCCTCGACGACACGGTACCGGGCCTGACGATCAACCGATTCTGCGCGAGCGGACTGGAGGCGGTGAATCTGGCTGCCAACCAGATAAAGGCCAACGATGGAGGAATGTATATCGCCGGGGGCGTCGAAATGATGAGCCGCGTTCCAATGGGGTCCGACGGCGCCGCCCTTGCCGTGGACCCCCAGATCGCCTTGGAGTCTTGCTTCGTGCCGCAGGGGATCTCGGCGGACATCATTGCGACGGAGCACGGGTTTTCGCGTGACGACTGCGACAAATATGCCTGCGAGTCGCAAAAGCGCGCGGCAAGGGCTTGGGAAGAGGGCCGCTTCTCGAAATCGATTGTGCCTGTAACAGACCAGAACGGGTTGACCATACTTGATCGGGACGAGCACATGCGCCCTGAATCGGACATGCAGTCCCTTGGGGCGCTTGAGCCGGCTTTCAGCGCGATCGGGGAAGGCATTCCCGGATTCGATAAGGTTGCGCTGATGAGATATCCGCATCTTGAGAGCGTCCAGCATGTCCATCACGCCGGCAACTCGTCCGGAATTGTCGACGGTGCGGCGGCGGTGCTGGTCGGTTCGACAGAATGCGGCAGCGAGTGGGGCTTGAAACCCCGCGCTCGTGTGCTGGCAACCGCAAAGACGGGTTCCGATCCAACGATCATGCTGACGGGAATCATCCCTGCCACCGAACTGGCCCTTGACCGCGCAGGAATGGACGTATCCGATATCGACATCTTCGAGATCAACGAAGCGTTCGCTGCCGTACCGCTTCGATTCATCCAAGCCTTCGAGATCGACCACGACGCGGTTAACGTTAACGGGGGGGCAATCGCGATGGGCCATCCGCTTGGTGCAACCGGAGCGGCATTGCTCGGCACCGCTTTGGATGAACTTGAGCGATCGGACAAGGGTACCGCACTTGTGACCCTTTGTGTCGCCGGCGGCATGGGCGTGGCAACCATCATAGAACGAGTCTAGCATGGCGGATTTCACATACACTATTGACCATGACGGCATCGCGACCATTTCCTGGGACGTTCCAGACAGGAACATGAACGTCATGTCCGCCGCGGGCTTTTCCGAACTGGCGGAAAGCATCGAACAGGCGCTAAGCGACGAAAACGTTGTGGGAATCGTCATCGACAGTTCGAAAAAGGACTTTGCCGGCGGAATGGATCTGAACGCGCTTGCGGAGATGAAGAGACAAGCCAGCGAAAATCCCGCACAGGCGATCTTCGACTTCTCGATGCGCGTTCACAAGCTTCTTCGAAAGATTGAGCTTGCCGGCAAGGAGCCTGGAAAGCCGGAAGGTGGGAAACCGGTCGCGGCTGCTCTGCCAGGAACTGCCGTCGGTATCGGTTACGAACTCCCCCTCGCCTGCCACAGGATATTCTGCGCGGACAACCCAAAGGCAAGAATTGGTCTTCCGGAAATCAAGGTGGGATTGTTTCCCGCCGCGGGCGGCACAACAAGGTTGGTCCGCAAGCTCGGCGTAATGGAAGCCGGACAGTTTCTCCTCAAGGGAAAGACTCTCAGCCCCGGCAAAGCCAAGGCTGCCGGCCTAATCGACGAAGTGGTGCCTCCCGACTCGCTTTTGCAGTCGGCCAAGGAATGGATTCTGTCCGCCCAAGGAGCGGATATCTCCAAGCCTTGGGACAGAAAGGGATACCGGATGCCTGGCGGACGACCATATGATCGCGAGGGCTTCACCGTGTTCATGGGGGCGTCGGCGATGGTCAATGCCGAAACACAGGGCGTGTATCCTGCCGCGAAAGCGTTGCTCTCGACGATTTACGAAGGGTCTCTGGTTCCGTTCGACACGGCTCTCAAGATAGAGGCACGTTGGCTGACCAATCTCCTCATGCAGCCGTCGCCATCCGCCATGATCCAAACGCTTTTCGTCAACAAGCGCGCACTGGAAAAGGGCGCCCGAAGACCGTCAGGAATTCCGAAGAGCCCGGTCAGGAAGCTTGGCGTTCTGGGAGCCGGCATGATGGGGTCGGGAATCGGTTTGGTCTCGGCAAAAGCCGGTATCGAAGTCGTCTTGCTGGAGCGGGACCAAGAAAGCGCGAACGCGGGAGCGGAGAGAATTTCACGGGTGCTGGAGAGAGAGGTCAGCCGTGGCCGCTTGGCATCTTCCGACAAGGAAGGAATTGGATCGCTGATCACCCCTGCTGCCGACTATGAATATCTGTGCGGCTGCGACTTGGTGATCGAGGCCGTGTTCGAAGACCCAGCAGTCAAGGCAAGCGTGCTTGCAATGTGTGCCGATGCAGTAGGAGAGGACTGCGTCATCGCTTCCAACACTTCCACGTTGCCTATCTCAGGGCTTGCCGAGTCGGTCTCCGGTCCGGAGAGATTTCTGGGGATTCACTTTTTCAGCCCCGTTCACCGCATGATGCTCGTGGAGATAATCAGGGGAGTGAAGACGGGAGACGCGGCCGTCGCCAAGGCGGTGGATCTGGTTGCGTCAATCCGCAAGACTCCGATCATCGTGAACGATGCCCGCTTCTTCTATGCAAATCGATGCATCATTCCGTACCTCAACGAGGGGGTCCGGATGGTTAGGGAAGGCATCAAGCCAGCGCTCATCGATAACGCGGCAAGGCTCCTCGGAATGCCTGTCGGCCCGTTGCAGCTCGTGGACGAAACGTCGATCGAATTGGCAGCAGGGATTGCCCAGGCGACCAAGGCGGCTCTGGGCGACCAATACAGGGACCAAGATGTTGACGAGGTTATCTTCAATCTCTGCGCCAAGGGGCGAGCCGGGCGGAAATCCAACGCAGGATTCTACGATTATGACGAAAGGGGCAGGCGCAAGGGATTCTGGCCGGGACTCGTCGACGAGTATCCGCTCTTGACGAACCAGCCGGATGTCGAGGAGGTGCGTCGCAGGCTACTGCTGATTCAAGCTCTGGAAGCCGTGCGCGCATTGGAGGACAATGTTCTTTTAGACGTGCGGGAAGGCGACGTGGGCGCGGTTCTCGGTTGGGGATTCGCGCCTTGGTCAGGCGGTCCGTTTGGCTGGATTGACGGCACTGGCGCTACCAAGACTGTCCAGATGTGCAATAAGCTGAGCGAGAGGCATGGCGAACGTTTTGCGGCCCCGGAACTGCTGTTGGATCATGCGAAGAGCGGCAAGGGATTCTATCGGACGGCGCAATAGAGAGGAATGGCCCAATGGGATGGCTCGAAGATGAAATCGGACTCGGCCGATGCAAGGCGAACTACACGCCGCTGACCCCGCTATCTCATCTCAATCGTGCCCTGGAGGTGTATCCTTCCAGAGAAGCGGTCGTGTACGGAGACCGGCGCTACAATTATGCGAAGTATCATGAGCGGGTTTCTCGGCTTGCTTCCGCACTGTCGGATGCCGATGTAAACTCCGGCGACGTTGTTTCCTCGGTGTTGCCGAACATTCCCGCGCAGATGGAAGCGCACTTTGGGGTTCCGGCCTGCGGCGGGGTGCTGAATACGATAAACACGCGCCTTGATGCCGGAACAGTCACTTACATACTCGGCCATGCACGCCCCAAGGTCATTCTCGTCGATACCCAGTTCATCCCTCTTGTGGAGGCCGCCTCGAACAATCTGGACTCCGGCAAGCCCACAATCATTGAGGTTGCCGACTGCCAGGCAGGCTTCAATGCGACTGGACGTCATCTCGAATACGAAGACTTCTTGGCTGGCGCTCCGTTGCCGTTTGCGTGGGACATGCCGAGGGACGAGTGGGAAAGCATTTCGCTGAATTACACGTCAGGCACAACCGGCCGCCCGAAGGGCGTCGTTTGCCACCACCGCGGTGCCTACCTCATGACCATGGGCACCGTGATCAGTTGGCGAATGACGTTATATCCAAGATTCCTCGCGATCGTTCCCCTCTTCCACTGCAATGGATGGAACCACACCTGGATGATGCCGGTTCTGGGTGGAACCGTGATTGGCTGTCGCGATGTGTCGGCAAAAACCATTTTCGATGCCGTTGCCGAAGAGCGAGTGACCCATTTCGGAGGGGCGCCGATTGTCCTGAACATGGTTGCCAACGCCAGTTCCGACGAACGGCGAGAATTCTCGCACCAAGTGGAAGTGTTCACTGCCGGGGCACCGCCGGCACCAGCCACCCTCGAGGCCATAGAGGCGCTGAATTTCAATGTGACCCAAGTCTACGGGCTGACCGAAACCTACGGTCACGTGACCGAGTGCGTCTGGAACGACGAGTGGGAGGCACTGCCGAAGAGCGAGCGGGCGAAGATCAAGGCGCGTCAGGGCGTCCTGTTCCCGATGATGGAGAAGATCACGGTGGTGGACAGCGAATCGTGCGAGCAGGTGGCGCACGACGGGAGGGCGCTTGGTGAAGTTGTAATGCGAGGCAACTCCGTGATGAAGGGTTACTACCGGAATCCCGATGCCACCAAGGAAGCGTTTGATCGCGGGTATTTCTGGACCGGCGACATAGCGGTGCAGCATCCGGACGGATACATCCAGATCGCCGATCGGTCGAAGGACATAATTATCTCGGGCGGCGAGAACGTCTCGTCTGTCGAGGTGGAGGGAGTGCTTATGCACCATCCGTCGGTGTCCTTCTGCGCTGTCGTAGCGAAGCCCGACGAAAAATGGGGAGAGGTTCCCTGCGCCTTCGTGGAGTTGAAGGAAGGGGCCAGCTTTGATGAAGTTGACCTCATCGAGTTTTGCCAGCAGACTCTTGCCAGATTCAAGGTTCCAAAGAGAGTGATTGCCCGAGAGCTTCCCAAGACCTCGACCGGAAAGATACAGAAGTTCCAGTTGCGGGAAGCGGCCAAGTCACTTTAAGCTGGATACGAAGGTCGAAACACCCGTGCCAGCCGCAGGCATAGGCGCAAGCATTTCCTCGATTGCGCTTCACGGTGTGTTGTGTGCGGACATGTTTTCTTCCAACGGACTGCGAAACCTGGAAGCAGCTGGACCGAAGGAGGCAAGTACGCAGAGGCAGGTTGCGCGAAATCGCACTGGCAGCTACCGTCATCGATCATGATGCGCGGAAGGGAAAGCTATGACGAGCTAATGGACCATACTGACAAGGAGCAGCGGAGGGCCGCCATTACAACCGGTTTCGACCATGCAAGCTCCGATCAAATAAACGCTGCGTTGGATCTGCCCAACGGCGCACGGTATTATCGGTGCGCCTTGCAGGTCAATCCGTTCGCGTACCTCAAGCGATACAACAGGGTATCGGATTTCAATTCGGAGGAAGATTACAACAGTGCGATAGTCGAAGCCTGCATCGAAAATAACATCGAAGTCATAGCAGTAACCGATCACTACCGAATAAGCGATTCCCTGGGTCTTCTGGCCGCCGTGCGCAAAGCTGGTTTGTGGGCATTCGGTGGATTCGAAGCCGTTGCAAAAGACGGCGTGCATTTCCTGTGCATATTTGATCCCGACAAAGATCAACATCTTGAAAGCTATCTCGGGGCCTGTGGCATTCATGACAAGGCGGACGCTTCTCCAACCGGCTGCCTCGACTCCACCGAGCTGCTGGCGGCATCGAAGAAATGGCGCGCGGTCTGCATCGCCGCGCATGTTGCGTCCAAAGGAGGGCTATTGAAGAAACTCTCGGGGACATCGCGCATCAACGTCTGGAAAAATCCTGAATTGCTGGCATGTGCCCTGCCCGGAACTGCAACGGACACCCCGGAGGGAATCAGGCAGATATTGGAAAACAAGGATGCACAACACAAGCGTGAACGGCTCCCCGCGATTCTGAATGCAGCGGATGTGAACGACCCTGAGGACCTGAAGAAGGATGCGGCGTCATGCTTCATCAAGATGTCAAAAGTTTCGGTTGAGGCACTCCGGCAAGCCTTCTTGGATCCAGATTCTCGGATTCGAAAGCACAGCGACCCAACGCCCGACCCCCACGCAAAAATTGTAGCAATGACATGGGAAGGCGGATTCTTGCGCGACACCGCCGTTCACTTCAGCGAAAACCTCAATGTGCTTGTCGGCGGGCGCGGAACGGGCAAGTCTACCATGATCGAGAGCATGCGCTACGCGCTTGGTCTCGATCCCCTCGGAAATGAAGCTCGGAAAGCTTACGAGGGAGTGACCCGGCACGTTCTGCAATCCGGGACGAAAGTTTCGATGCTGGTACAGTCGCACGGGCCTTCGCCACACCGTTATACAATTGAGAGAACAGTGCCGAATCCGCCAGTTGTCAAAGATGAAAAAACTGGCGAGGTACTAACGCTTTCGCCGCGCGATGTGGCTCCGGGCACAGAAGTGTTCGGGCAGCATGAAATCTCCGAGTTAACAAAAAGCCCGGAGAAACTCACACGGCTTCTGGAGCGATTTGTGGACCGGGACACATCTCTGTCCGACCGGAAGTCAGAGGTTCTCTTGGAATTGGAAAAATCGCGCACCCGTATCGTGGAAGTTTTGCGCGAGATGAAATCGCTTGACGAACGTCTTGCTGGGCTGCCTGGTCTCGAAGAAACACTCAAGAGATTCCAAGAGGCGAGACTGGAGGAGAAACTCAAGAAACGAAGCTTGCTGGTGCGGGAAGACCGAATCTTTTCCAGTCTCAGTGAGCGGCTGGAACAGTATCGATCGATCAAAAAGGAGCTGTTCGATGGGTTGCCGGTGGATACGGCGTTCGTTTCCGACAGAGCTCTTGAAGCTCTCCCCAACGCGGATATACTGAAGAACATCACAAGAATCCTCCAACTTCTTGATACGAAGCTCGTTGCCGTTGAAGATCAGTTCGAGAAAGCCTTGGATGAGGCCGACCGAGCAGTCGACGAAACAGCCACACGTTGGAAAGAACGCCGAACGGCAATCGAAAACTCTTATGAAAAGCTTCTGCGTGAACTTCAGAATTCCAAGATTGACGGAGCGGAATTCATCAAGCTTCGCGAGCAGATCGAGGATTTGCGCCCGCTGAAAGACAAGACAGCGAACTTGAAGCGGGATCTACAGGTGCACCAAGGACGCAGACGCAATCTGCTGTCAGAATGGGAGGGCATCAAGGCTAGCGAATTCCGCAGACTCGAAACTGCGGCGAAGCGAGTGTCGAGGAAGCTACGTGATCGAATTAAAGTCAAGGTGTCGATGGCAGGGGACCGAGAACCGCTGGTGCGCCTTCTTCGAGAGATTGGCGGCAACATCTCTGCAGCACTTGAGCGCTTGATTGCGCAGGAAGAGCTGTCGCTTCCAGAGCTTGCGCAGAGTTGCTGCGAGGGCAAAGAAACTCTCAAGAAGAAGTATGGCTTCCCGGTCGGTTCTGCAGAGCGAATCGCGCAGGCCGGATTCGAAATATTTATGAGAATCGAAGAGCTGGATCTGCCCGCGACGACAAGAATCGATCTTAACACAGCCACGGACAACGAAGAGCCAAACTGGCAACCCCTTCACTCTCTCTCCACAGGACAAAAGGCGACCGCCGTCCTGCTGCTCCTGCTTCTTGAATCCGAGGCGCCACTTGTTGTCGATCAGCCCGAAGATGACCTCGACAATCGCTTTATAACCGAGGGTGTCGTACCGATTATGCGGCAGGAAAAATGCCGTCGGCAATTCGTTTTCTCCACCCACAATGCCAATATCCCGGTTCTCGGCGATGCTGAACTGATTCTCGGCCTGGAGGCAAAGGAAGGCAACGCGAAGATCGCGCGTGACCACATGGGATCGATCGATTCCCTGCCGGTACGTGAATTGGTCGAGGAAATACTGGAAGGCGGGAAAGCCGCTTTTGAGATGCGCCGCTCGAAGTACGGTTTCTGAGTCATGCTTTCTCAAACGGCGCTTTCGGAAATCATCAAGAATGGCGAGAACTCGGAAGTTGAGTTCAAGAGGGACGATCTGCGCCCTGAAGACATCGCGAAGGAGTTAGTTGCCTTTTCGAATTTTGGCGGGGGCTCGCTGCTTCTTGGCGTAGAGGACGACGGCACCATTTCAGGGCTTGTAAGGGCAAACTTGGAAGAATGGGTCATGAACGTTTGCCGGGACAAAATCCGTCCCGCGATCATTCCATTCTTTAGCGTGGTCCGAGGATTCGATAAGCAACACGAGGTTGCTGTTGTACATGTGACTTGCGGATATGGTGTGCACGCGCTTTGGCACAACAATAGCCTGAAATACCTAATACGTGTCGGAAGTCAGAGCCGCGAAGCAAGCCAGGAAGAACTTGCGCGACTGTTTCAGCAAAGAGGTTCAATTCGAGCGGAATTGCGGCCGGTGTCAGGCGCAACCCTTGACAATCTAGATCGGCGAAGGCTGAGAAATTACTTTGCTGACATCCGTGGTCAGCCCGCTCCTGCATCCGAAGACGGCAAAGCATGGCGAGCTCTGCTCGTTAACACCAAGATTATGGCAGAGGAAGGTGTTACGGTAGGTGGCATGTTGCTGTTTGGAAGTTTGCCAAACCGGTTTCTTCCGCAAGCCGGAATAGACGCTGTAGCCTATCTTGGATTCGAACAAGACTATGCGGCGCAGGAACGCGCCGCGTTGCGCGGCCCTATGATCGCTTTGCGCAACGAGAGTGGAAATATTGTCGAGAACGGGCTCGTCGAGCAAGCGCTGGAATTTGTACACCGAAACACGCGGATGCACACTGAAATGGAAGGAGGCAGACGAATTGAACGACCGGCCTATCCTCAGGAAGCGCTGCGCGAAGGTATTGTGAATGCGCTCATTCATCGCGACTACCTGCTGACAGGCACGGACATTGCGCTGGAGCTGTACAGCAACAGGTTGGAAATCGTCTCGCCGGGCAGATTGCCGAACGGCATAACTCCCGAGCGGATTCGAGTCGGCGTACGTTCCACGCGCAACGAGTTGCTGAAAGATGTAATGCGTGACTACGGATACTTGGAACACATGGGGATGGGAATTCCTCGGAAAATCGTCAAGGGCATGAGGGATCACAATGGCTCGGACCCCGACTTGCTGGAGCAGAATGAACGATTCATCGTCCGTCTCCACAGGTAGCCGCATAACTGGATTTGATCAGGTTTGCCAGCGGCCCTTCGGTTGAAAACCGTAGTAAGCCTGAGTGACCTAGCGCTCACGCTGCGTTTTACAGTTCATGCAATGACTCCATGCTGCAGGCGAATGACACGGTCCATTCGTTCTGCCAAGCCGAGATTGTGTGTTGCGACCAATGCCCCGAGCCCGGTTGCCCGGGAAATGCCGGTCATCGCGTCGAAAACTGCTTCTGCGGTTTTGATATCGAGATTTCCTGTCGGCTCGTCCGCCAGCAGCAATTTGGGATTGTTCGCCAGCGCCCGGCAGATTGCGACCCGTTGCTGTTCGCCACCTGAAAGTTCGGCAGGGCGATGTCCCCCCCTCTCTTCGAGCCCGACCTTCTGCAGCAAGTCGCGGGACCAGTTATACGCACTGTCCTTGGGGACGGCATTTGCCAGTTGCGGCAAGACAATGTTCTCGATCGCCGTGAACTCGGGGAGCAGGTGGTGGAACTGGTAAACGAAACCGACTGTGCGTCGGCGAGTTAGGGTTCGAAATCGGTCGAAGGCTCCGGTCATCTCGTTGCCGTCAATCATTATTTTGCCCGAAGTCGGAGAGTCCAGCAGGCCGGCGATATGAAGCAGGGTCGACTTTCCCGCCCCGGACGGGGCAAGCAAGCCGACGATCTCTCCAGCGGAAACCGAAAGATTCACACCTAGAAGCACCGCAACTTCATTCGGCACCCCTAGGTTGAAAGACTTTTCGATCCCTTCCAATTGAAGAACGGGCCTATTCATAGCGAAGCGCCTCGAACGGGTTGATCCGCGCCGCGCGCCGCGCCGGGAAGATCGTGATGCCGAACGAAAGGCCGAGCGAGATAGCAACGGCAGAAAGGACGTCGGCGAGTTCCAGCTTGGCCGGCAGCTTCGAAAGATACCGAACCTCCGGATCCCAGACGCCGCCCCCGGCCAAGTAGTTCACGAATTGGAAAATCGGATCGATATAGATTGCGAAGAGGCAACCCAGTACGACCCCGAAAAACGTTCCGGCAATGCCGACTAACGCGCCGCAAATGAAAAACACCCGCAAGATAGATCCCTGGCTTAGCCCAACAGTTCTCAAAATCCCGATGTCGCTCCCCTTGTTCTTGACAAGCATCACGAGGCCGGAGACGATGTTCGATGCCGCTATCAGGACAAGGATTGAGAGGATAATGAACATGATGTTGTCTTCCATTTCCAGCGCTCTCAGAAACGCACCGGAGGAATCCTTCCAAGACCAAGCGTAAAAACCGTCGCCGGCTGCTGCCTCCAACAGGCTCTCGATTTCCTCAACCCTTTCCGGATCATCCAAGAATATCTCGATTTCGTCAGCGCGACCCTCGCGGTCCAGGAATGCCTGCGCCTCGCCGAAAGGAAGGTAGGCCCGGACCCGGTCAATGTCGTAGCGTCCCACGCCAAAGATGTACACGATGTCGTAGACATTGACCCGAGGTGCGACACCGAACGCCGTCTTGACACCGTCCGGCGTAACGATCCGTATCGAGCTGCCCACCTCTACTCCAAGAATTCGCGCCAACCCGGACCCAATCGCGATACCGTTTTCCAAGTCCGCAAGGTTGCCGAACTTCACCTCAGGATCCGCAATGAGCGGAAAGGACGCAAGATCCTCGACCGCGATGCCGTAGAGATCCATTCCGGCATTCCTGATATCGGACGAGGCGAGCACCTGCGCCCGAACGACAGGGGTTGCGGTCGCAACTCCTTCAACTTCCCTCAGGCGATCGGCCATCTCCTCGAATGCGGGAAATGCCGTCGTGGCCTGGCCCTCATCGATCAGGCGAAATCCGGAGTAGATCGAGACATGCGCGTTCGCGCCCAAGACAGTCGAGACGAATTCGGTGCGAAACCCTGAACGGACGGCAAGTGTCGCGACCAGCGCAAAGACCGCAATCGTTATTCCCGAAAGCGAAATCAGCGTCATCGCGCTGACCCCACCCTCGCTTCTCTTGGCTCTAAGATAGCGCCAAGCGATCAACCACTCGAATGCCGCGAACGGCAACGTGCTTCGCGCCACGCTCAATCCTCTCAATTCACTTCTGCGGGCGTTTGCGCAGCCCGTGCCTCAATTGTCGGAATAAGTCTCAATCAACCGCTTGACCACGGAGGTTGGCGGCATTGTTTCGCTCTTTCCCGTGCGGCGGCGGGTCAGCTCCACGGTACCATGCTTGATGCCACGCGGCCCGACGGTTATTCGCCATGGGAGCCCGATCAAGTCCATTGTCGCGAACTTCGCCCCGGCCCGTTCCGCGCGGTCGTCATAGAGAACCTCCATTCCTTCGGATTTAAGCGCTCTGTAGAGGTTTTCGCAGACTTCTCCCGTTCCGGAATCTTCCTGTGCAAGATTGATGATGCCGACATGGAACGGGGCCACGGATTCCGGCCATATTATACCCCTGTCATCGTGGCTCGCTTCAATGATGGCACCCGCAAGGCGCGAGACACCGATGCCGTGCGATCCCATGTGGACCGGGGTTCGATTGCCGTCTGCGTCGACGACATGTGCATTCAGCGGTTCGGAGTACTTCGTTCCGAAATAGAATATCTGGCCCACCTCTATCGCGCGTGACTTCCGCCTTCGTTCGGCCGGCACCGAATCTCCATACGCCTCCTCGTCGTGGGTCTCGTCGGTTCTTGCGTACGGCGCTGTCCACTCGTCCACAATCGCGGCGCACTCGTCGGGGCTATTGTAGTCCACATTCTTGCTGCCGAGATGGAGATCCAGGATTGCTCCATCAAAATAGACTTCCGACTCGCCTGTTTCCGCGAGAACGAGAAACTCGTGACTGTACTTCCCGCCAATCGGTCCGGTATCCGCGCGCATCGGAACGGCCTGCAATCCCATCCTTTCGTAGGTGCGAAGATAGCTCACCATGTGTCTGTTGTATGCGTGTATCGCGCCTTCCTTGTCGGTGTCGAAGTTGTAGCCGTCCTTCATCAGGAACTCGCGGCCTCGCATCACGCCGAAACGAGGGCGGATTTCGTCACGGAATTTCCACTGAATATGATAGAGGGTCAGCGGAAGCTCCCGGTAGGAATTAATGTGGCTCCGGAAAATGTCGGTGATGAGTTCCTCGTTGGTCGGGCCATAGAGCAGATCTCGCCCGTGCCGGTCGCGTATCCTGAGCATCTCCTCGCCGTAGTCTTCATACCTTCCGGACTCCCTCCAAAGCGACGCGGGCTGAAGCGTCGGCATAAGCATTGGAATGTGCCCAGCCCGGATTTGCTCTTCGTTCACAATGGCCTCGATGCGTTCCAGCACGCGCAGCCCAAGGGGCATCCATGAATAGATTCCGGCTGAAGCCTGCCTGATCATGCCGGCACGCAGCATCAATCGGTGGCTCACGATCTGGGCCTCGGCAGGCGTTTCCTTGAGAACCGGAAGAAAGTACCGGGACAGGCGCATCGTAAACGTCTCCGCTCATGAAGTGTTGGTAGGGCTTCGTCTAGGCCAAGCCGGATGCAAGAACAAGGGGGCCGCTATTCCATGACGACTTCGGGCGTGCAGTCCATCGCTGCGGCAAGAGCATGGAATCTCACCGCGACGACCTCGCCATAGATGTCCCTCAAGGCCTCCGGAAGCATGAGCGTGAGAGAGTGTTTCTTGGACCTGAACTTCAGCCGGACAATCTTCTCTGGTGAAACCACGGTGAACATGGCGCCGAATCTCAATGCCTTGCCCAGAATCTCCGCCCTCTTGGCTTCCTCACGGGCAAGCAGGCCCGTCAGGCGGCTGCTTCTCTTTACAATTCCTGGATTCTTGTAGCGATGAAATAGCGCGAGAGCTAGAAACACCCGTCCTGCGTGATCCAAGCCGCCTAGATTGGCGCGGGTCGCGTTGTCGAAACTGACTTCCGCCCTGTAGTCGGGATGGGCTCGCCATGTCACATCGTGAAGGAGGCAGGCGGCGTGCACAAGGCGTAGCTGCCCGTCTGTCGCGGCCTTGAACAGCGGCCTGATGAACTCGAACAGCAGCTTGCCATACCCAGGCAGCCTAGCTGAAGAATGCTCAGCATGCCGGCATGCCTCGATCAGAGGATCGCGTTGCCGCAGACGCTCCGGCATTCGGTCGTACAGCAAACCTTCGCGGATCCCGTAAGCCGAGGTTGCCACTTCCAAAGGCCGGAAGCTCCGCACGAGCGACTCAAGTATCAACCCAGCCGTCGGCACAAGGCGCAGACGGTCGAGCGAATTTCCGGACTTTCGGCGAAGATGGCTCAAGTTGCTCTTGGCGATCCATTTCATGGTCTGCAAGATTTCCTTGGCTGGAACCGTGTACTCGTTCAGGACCTTGAGAGGATAGGCGCGGCGCTCCATGTCCAGCCGGGCGATCGCCCGCCAGCATCCGCCGACCAGATACAGCGTCCGAAACTCCTCCGGGATCTGTCGACGAAGGCTAGCGACAGTTCCGTCGATCAATTCACGCTTCGCCTTGCTGCCTTCGGCCGACCGGTTGACGGCAAAAGGTCCTAGCTGGGAAGTCAGGCACCGTCCAATTCTGCGGTCCTGAATTTCGGCAAGTTCCATTGATGACCCGCCGAGGTCGCACACAAGTCCGGCCGCATCAGGCCACCCCAAGATGACTCCCTGCGCTGAAAGGCGGGCCTCCTCTTCGCCGCTCACAATGTCCAGCCTCAGACCGGTCTCCCGTTCCACGGCGTCGCGAAACTCCAGCCCGTCGACGGCATCGCGAACCGCCGCCGTTGCGACCCCAATCAGTTGGGAAACTTCCATTCCCTCGGATAGCACAGCAAATCTCTTGATTGCCGACAGCGCCCTTTGTCGGCCATTCTGATCGAGCCGCCCCGTCCGGGCCAACTCCGCACCGAGGCCGCAGAGGATCTTTTCGTTGTAGAAATATGCCGGGGAACGGGCAGCGCCGTCGAAAACGACCAAGCGAACCGAATTCGAGCCAACGTCAATCACTCCTACCCGCCGCAAGCTCCGAACCGACGGGTCGTTGGACAAAGGCGTATCGTCGAGCGCTGAATCGGGCCCTGCCAGCTTTTCCGCTGGAAAAGTGCTGGCTGCGGAACTTGGCATATCCACCAGATCAATCCCTTGAATGCGCAAGAATGATGACATCCTCCGTCCCAGCTGATCCGCGGCCGGAAAGAGACGGATTTTCCATGAAAAACCTGTGACAACTGAACAAGTCATCGCCCCGCCCGCCCTGCTGGCGAACGTATGTCCCGTCGTGATGCAGAATCCAACTCTGCGCTTGGTCGGCAAGATTTGCAGCCATGATCTGGCTCATGACCTGGTCCCTGACAGTGCGGTTCTTGATTTCGATAAGCGTTTCCACCCTGCGATTCAAATTGCGGTCCATCCAGTCCGCCGACGACATGAACACCCGCGCCCTTTTCGAGGGAAGCAGCCGCCCGTTGCCAAAACAGACTATTCTGGAGTGCTCGAGAAAGCGGCCGACAATTGACTTGACCCGTATGTTCTCGGACAGACCGCGGATGCCCGGCTTCAAGCCGCAAATCCCGCGAACGACCAGACTGATCTTGACCCCGGCCTGGCTAGCACTATAGAGTTCGGCGATGACATCGGGATCGATGATTGAGTTCATTTTAGCCCAGATTTCGGCCGGTTTTCCGCTCTTCGCGTTCTCGGCCTCACTCCGGACGCACTCCATGATATGGTCTTTCAAATTGATGGGGGAAACGGCGAGGTTTTCCAGACTGGCGGGCTTTGCATATCCGGAAACGTAGTTGATCAGTTTTGTTGCGTCGCGGCCGGTCGCCGGATCGCACGTGAAGAAGCTTAAGTCCGTGTAAATGCGCGCTGTAATGGGATGATAGTTTCCCGTTCCGTAGTGCGTGTAGGTGACGAGCTGGTCGCCTTCCCGACGCACCACGGTCGAGACCTTGGCATGGGTCTTCAGGTTGATGAACCCGTAGACTACGTGAGCCCCTGCCCGCTCAAGCTGCCGGGATTGCTGAATATTCGCGGCTTCGTCGAAACGCGCCTTCAGCTCGACCAGAGCCGTCACGGACTTTCCGTTTTCCGCCGCTTCGCAGAGTGCCTCCACAATCGGGCTTTCACGCGAGGTGCGGTATAGCGATTGCTTGATTGCGACCACATCGGGGTCGTCGGCTGCTTGCTTCAGGAATCTCACGACCATATCGAAGGTCTCGTACGGATGATGCAGCAACATGTCCTTTTGGCGGATTGTTCTGAACATATCGCCGTCATGATCTTGCACCCGCTCTGGAACCCTCGGCGTGTAATTGGGCCACAGCAGATCAGGGCGGGATTTCAGCACGAGCTCCTGCAAGTCCTCGAATCCAATCATTCCGGACAGCTCGATGACCTCTTTCTCCTCAACATTGAACTCTTTCATGACAAGCGTGCGCAGCGCGCCTGAAGATTCATGGGAAAGCGAGAGATGTATGACTTCTCCGCGGCGGCGGCGCTTCAGTGCCGTCTCGAACTCGCGCACAAGATCTTCGGCCTCTTCCTCGACTTCCAAGTCACTGTCGCGAAGAACCCTGAAAACGCACCGCTCTTCCACCGCGTAGCCGGGAAAGATCGAGCCTATCTTCTCCAAAAGCAACTCTTCGAGAGGAATGAAGCGAACCTCCCCCTTCGTGCCGTCCTCCAGCCGCACAAACCTGTTGATCTGAAATGGAATCGGCAAGAGCACTTGCAAATTGCGCCCGTCCGATTCGCGAACCAGCTGAACAGCCAGAACGAACCCGGCATTCGGAATAAATGGAAAGGGATGCGCTGGGTCGATCGCGAGCGGAGTAAGAACCGGAAACACGCTGTCGATGAAAACGCCGTCGAGATGATTACGGTCAGAATCCGAAAGCTTGGCACAGTCAAGCAGAACAATGCCCTCGGTCTCCATTTCCCGTCGCAATGAATTCCAGACTGATTGCTGCGCGTTCAAGAGCTTTCGTGTCTCCTTCTCGATTTCGACGAGTTGCTGGGATGGAGTCAAGCCATCGGCGGCCACCCTCTGGTTCCCTGACCGGGCAAGCTCTCGAAGGCCAGCCACCCTCACGGTGTAGAATTCATCGAGATTTGTCGCGGAGATGGACACGAAGCGGACACGCTCGAGCAACGGCACGCTTCTGTTCTGCGCCTCCTCCAGCACACGCCAGTTGAAGGCAAGCCAAGAAAGTTCGCGGTTGAAGAACCTGCGATGCCCCTTGGTTTCATGAACGGGCAAGTCGACGGGATCGGAAAAACCGCCATTCAGGAAGTCAGCTTCGTTGCGCCGGCTCTCGCAACCCGTCGATTGGTTCATTTTTCCGCTCTGCCGTCGGTTGCCGCGGATTGCAGCGCCTTCGCCGCCATTTGGAAATTGATGCGGCCTCTCTCCACCAACGAGATCTCGTCCAGTGCATCCACAACGTCATGCGCCGCGGTGTACGACCGCAGTATGCGTGGAACAATGAAATTGATGACCCTCGGAGCAACTGACATCTGTCGGTCGGCAAACAGCTTCGTCAAAAGGGCCGAAAGCAATGTGTCATCCGGCTCCTCGATGCGCATCATATGAGATCCCTCGAGCCTGCTTTGAAGGTCCGGAAGTTCCAGGTTCCAGCGCGAGGGTGCGGTTCGCGACGTCAAGAGAAGCTTCCCTCCCCCGTCCGAAAGCATGTTGCAAAGATGAAGCATTGCCTCCTCACAAGCCTTGTCCACGATCAGAGCATCGGCGCTGTCGATTGCGATTCTTGAGGTGCCGCCGATCTCGCCGAGATTGCCTGCGTTCAGGTCGTCGGCAACAAGTTCACGGGCACCGGCTGCGGCGATCCAGATCTTAAGCAGATGGGTCTTTCCCGACCGCGGCGGCCCGACAAGGACAAGACGGCCAGCCGGCCATTGGCTGTCTCTGCCAATGGCTTCGCGCGCGCGGCGATTGGCCGATGACACGAAAAAATCCTCCTCACGGCAAGAAGGCACATGTTGAAAGTAAAATGCTGGAATATCCGACCGGTTATTGACCATTGCCCCTGCTGGCGCCTCGATACAAGCTTCCTTCAAGATACTGCGCAACGCCGAATCTCAGAACCACGCCCATTGCAGCGGCAACTGGGACGGCAATTAGCAGGCCGACGAATCCGAACAGTGCTCCAAAAGCCGAAAAGGCAAACAACAGCCATACTGGATGAAGCCCGACCAGCTTGCCAACGAGCTTGGGCGTCAGAAAATTTCCCTCGAACAACTGACCCGCTACGAATATCAAAAAAACCGCTCCGATCAAAACGGGCTCCGACCAGAACTGAAAGAGCGCCAGCCCGACGGCCAAGGCGCCTCCGGCTATTGCGCCAACGAAAGGGATGAAAGAGATGAACCCGGCGATGCATCCGACAAACAGGCCGAACCGCAGTCCGACAAGTAAAAGAAGACATGCGTAAAACGTGGCCAGAATTGCGCAGACCATCAATTGCCCGCGAACGAATCCGGCAATGACCTTGTCGATTTCCCTTGCCAGTTCGCGGATCCATTCGGCGTGGTCACGGGGAAGCCAGCTGTCCACCTTCTGGATAGCCCGATCCCAGTCGGCGAGCATATAGGCTAGCACGACGGGTACAACCACGATGAACAGCAACCCATTCAAGGCACTCTTTGCTGACGAGAACACGGCAGAAATCACCTCTTCGTCGTACCGCTTCACGATCTCGCCGAGACTGGCCAAGAACACTTGAACTGGGGAATCCGTGTCGATCAGGTATGGAAACCGCTCCTGCAGGAACTGCATCAAGGATGCGGCTATTTCCGGCGCAGTGGCCGCCAACTCCGCCAATTGCCTGACCAGCAACGGTATCAGCAATGCAAATGCTGAAATGATTCCGGTCAGTGCCACTACAGTGATTATGGCTGTCGCCACAAGACGGGAGCAACCGATCTTCTCCAGACGGTCGGCGAGTGGATCCAAGAGGTAAGCGAGCGCCGAGCCAACGACAAATGGCAGAAGAACATCGCCAAGAAACCAGAAAATCAGAATAAATATGACAGCGAAGACGCCCCACCACTGAATTTGCTGGCGTGCGGATAGTGCCATTGATCCCCCTGAAACGGGCCTACTGCGGCTCGACTTGACCGTCCGTCGAAAGCCTAAGGCATGGTAGCGAATTACAGGACGTTTTCAAGCGCGGAAGTCGCTCTCATTCGCCTACGATTGCCTTGGCAGACCTGATGCGTTGTTTCTCGTTGCCGGGCAAGTTTCGGTCAAACCTTACCGAGGACAGGCGTTGGTTACCGTGCTCAACGACACTCTGCATCCTTGCCAAGACTGTCAGGTCCTAGGAATAATTCCTGAACCAAACATCAAGATTCCATGAAGCGTCTCGTGCTGAACACGCCAATTTTGGGAGCCGTTCCGCTATTAGATGCGTCTGAGTTTCAGCGATCAAGCCCAATCACGTGGGTCCTTGCCTTCGAGCTAAAAGCAGTGCCGAGAACTCAAACACTATGAAGCGATCCCATGAACTCGGCATTTCCATTTTTCAATCACGATCAAGTGGGAACATCTGCATAACCAAATAAAAAAGGAAACTGCTTATGCACTTGGTTCCGGTTTTATCAAGATGCAGCCAGACTTACGGGCATAAGCAGTTCGGGGGATTATATCCGACGGCAACATTTTTCTTGGCTGATTCCACGAGTTTCGATAGCTTTCAGTCGCATTGAGAGGAGAACGGAAATGGTGAATGCGCCTGGAAAGTCCCGCCGCAACGGCCGGACGCTGCTCGAGGTCGTGAACATGTTCCGAGACGAGGAGACGGCCAGGCAGTGGATCGCGGAACGGCGTTGGCCGGACGGCCCGCGTTGCCCGCACTGCGGAACGGACAACGTGCAGGAAAACATCAAGCACCCGACGATGACGCACCGTTGCCGCGAATGCATCGGAAAGCCGATGTTCACGGTCAAGGTTGGCACGGTCATGGAAGTCTCGAAAATCAAGCGCCATCACTGGGCCGTCGGGACCCGCCTGTCACCGGAGCATCAACGGCATTTCCTCCATGAAGCTCCACCGCGGGCTTGGGATGAGCTAGAAGGCCGCATGGTTCATGCTCCACCGGCTTCGCACCGCCTTTGAAGCGGAGGTCGGCTCCTTTGCTTGCCCTGTGAAAGTCGACAAAACCCCTGTCGGCGGGCAGCGCCGGAACATGACAGCGGAGAGGCGGCGGGAACTCATCGGACGCGGGCCCGTCGGCAAGACCGCCATCGTGGGCGCGAAGTCGCTTGCCCGGCTTTGCGAGGACTGAGCCTTTCGTTTCAACCGGCCATTGGAATCCAGTCATTTTCGAGAACAAGGAGTCAAGCGAATTTTCAGAAGCCCAGTCACCTGCCTTGCGCCAAAGGTGGGCAGCGGCGTTTCCGAGGTTTGTTAGTTCCACTACCGCTAGCTACGCAAATCGGCCTATGGTTCCGTTGAAAGCGAGGTTGCTGCCGGACTTGTATTTGCATCCAGTCATTCCTCAATTTTCTGGAAGATTTACGTCCCAGATGGATTTCTTCATGACGGCGGTGGCCGAACACATGGCATAGAACTACACCCTACGAAAGGTCTCTCCCCCCCCCCCCTGATGGACTCGCAGCGCCTAGCGGCGGTTCCCGGCCCGGTGCGCTCGCGCCCTGAATGTGCCGGTGCGGTGTCGATTCGATAATCCGGGCTCTTCTTCTGGGCCAGTGGCGCACACTGAAGGTGCGCCTTGACTTCCTGCTGTTCTGCGGCCGTTCGGTTCTTGAACGCTGCCCCGACCGCACGACGGTCTGCCGGTTCCGCTGGTTACCTGTGCGGCGCAGTCTCGGTTCATGGGGTGCCGGAACCGCACCCGATCCATCAGCCCGTCCCCCATGTCCAATGCAAATCACCAGCCAGTCCATCAGCCATGCCCACGAATTGCAAATTAACCCGAGTTATGGATAAGCTCTGTTTTCTTTTGGAATGCACCGAATGGCGTCTGGCACGACGATTTTGCCCATTTTGACCTTTGGCTGCGCCAGAATATAGGCAGCCAGACATGACAGGATATGAACGAAGGCATTTGTTGGGGATCGGTGTCGTGTGCGTTCCAATCCCATGCTCGATTTCAGTTTATCGAACAGCGTTTCAATGATGAACCGCTTCCGCAACATGATTTTGTCCAGAATGGGCAGAGGAAAGTTTTTCATGTTGCGGCGAAGGCCAGTGATCAGGTGCAGGCCCTGTTGCCGCAAACGCTGGAAAAGCGGCTTCGAAATGCAGCCTTTGTCGCCGAACGCCTTGCCTTTCAACTCGGCAATCATGGTCTCAAGCGGCTTGCGGTCGTCGGTGTTTCCAGGCGTGATCTTGACGGCCATGACCTGACCCTTGTCGTTGATGACCAGATGCAGCTTGAACCCGAAAAACCACCCCATGGTGCTTCGGCCCCGTTTGGCCAGTCCCTTGAAGACCTTGTTCCGGTTGATCCGTGCGTTGTGGCAGACAGCGAGCTTGGCGCTGTCCACAAAACAGATTCCGGTTTCCTCACCGCGAAAGCATTGCATCAAGATGCAAAACGGAACCGGCAAGCGCGGCATCAGGGCGACAAACCGTCCGCAGCTCGGCAGGTCTCCAAAGCAGTCGCGACATTTCCGCTCCACGCCATGGAACCGGAAAGCCTTGAAATGCTTGAAGGGCGAGAGATGAAACAACACCATGATGAAGAGCCTTTCGCTGAGCGAGAGCTTGCCCGAGCGCGAGCGCTGGCGGCCTGTGCCGATCAGCCGATGTCGCTCCCATTCTTCAAAGGTCTTTGCAAAGTCGTCGAGACAACAGAACAGTGCGATGATGGAGGTGCTCATTGAGGGGATCCCATCCGTTGATTTTGGTTGCGGATACAGAATCAGGCCACGCCCGATTTGGGAACCCCCTCACCCCTCTTATCCAGAATTGGGGTTATTGAAGGATGTGCACAGCCTCACGAGACCAATTTTCACTCCGCAAACGCCTCAAGAAGGCTCGAATGCCTGAAACCCGCGTCGCCACAACATCCCAAATGAGCTTGCAGAGTTGGATTTTCGTGACCGCCGACGCAAACGAGAGGGTTCACCGTCTGACAAGACAACGAGCCGGGCGCGAAGGTTCATTGTGCCGTTGCTGCTAAGCCAACTCGTGTACAGGCTGCCGTGAATCGCCTGATCTGCCCGGTTGTTATTGACGAAGAATTGGAGTTTCGCATAATTGGACGAGAGATTTCGGACATTAACGCGATTCCATGGCTAATTGTCGCGAACATGCCACGACTTGGAACCTGATTGACAGGAAGGAACCGAGCCAATGACCCAGATTGAAGCGGAGCTCAGGCTTCCATCCACTGACGTGCAAATGGACATCCCGTTCTTCACGGGCAAGCTTGGAATGCGTCTTGACACCATCTTCCCGGCTGACGACCCGTCAGTAGCCGTCATTTCGGGCCACGGACTGCGCCTGCGGCTTGAACGAGGCGCACCCGAACACCCTGGTACCATTCGCATATTGACGGCAGACCCAAACGCGTTTGCCAGCGGCAAACGGCACCTCGTTGCACCAAACGGAACCCGAGTCGAAATAGATTACATCAACCCGCCAATGGCTATTCCAACGACTGAGCACGCCTTTGTCGTCCGGAGGCTCAAGGACAAGGCACCCTGGATCATCGGACGGGCGGGAATGCAATACCGAGACTTGATCCCCTCGCGGCTAGGCGGCTCAATCATCGCCAGTCACATCCGAATACCTGACGGCGGGCCGGTTCCGGACGTGGTCCATTACCACACGGTAGGTTTTCAGCTGATATTCTGCTACCGCGGCTGGGTGGACATCCTCTACGAGGACCAAGGCGACGCCATCAGACTTAAAGGGGGCGACTGCGTGATCCAGCCACCAGAAATCCGCCACCGGGTCATGTTTGCATCCGAGGACATTGAGGTAATCGAGATCGGGGTCCCGGCCCAGCATATCACGACCATCGAGCACGAAATGGACCTTCCAAACGGACCTCCCATCCCCGGTAAGCTGTGGCAGGGCCAGGAGTTCGTCCACCATGTGAAAGATCGCGCCTTATGGAAACAGTTCCGTCTTCCCGGATTCACCTGCCGCGACACGGAAATCAGCAAAGGGACGAAAGGCGTTGCCAGCGTGATTGTGGCCAAGTACGCCAAAGGAAACACGGACTGGTCGAGTCACGATTTGGACATTCACTTCACGTTTGTAATGGACGGAATCATGACACTCGAAGGAGAGGGCAAAGCTCCATGCACCCTGACAAGCGGCGACGCTTTCGTGATTCCGCCGGGAATGCCGACTCGCTACTCGAATTGTTCCGAAGATCTGGAACTGCTCGAAGTCGCCCTGCCCGGTGAATTCCAGACGAGGGTTGGAAGATAGCGAATCCGCGCGCCGGCGTCAGACAAACTGCTCGCGGATAAGGCGCTCATTTAGTCCATGCCCATGATCGAACAGGAGACGATAGCGAATTTTCGGCTCGCGGGCGACTGCAACCTTCACGACATCATGTGCCGGAACCCCATCAGCATCAGCCATTACCGGACGCTTTTCGTGCTCAAGGACACTGAACATCACCTTGGCCGAATTGGGAACCAGCGCACCGCGCCATCGCCGCGGGCGGAATGCAGCTACGGCGGTCAAGGCAAAAACGTCGGAGCCAATCGGCAAAATCGGCCCGTGCGCGGAGTAGTTGTAAGCGGTCGACCCCGCCGGTGTCGACACAAGCGCACCGTCGCAAACAAGTTCCTCCAGTCTCGTCCGGCCGTCTATTGCAATCCTGAGCTTGGCTGCCTGCGGGCCCGCACGAAGCAGGGATACTTCGTTTATTGCCAGAGCTTCGTGCGCGGCTCCAGACTTGTCGATCGCCGTCATCTTGAGCGGATTGATGACTGCTTCCTCAGCGCTGCTCAACCGTTCGAGAAGGCCATCGATAGCGTATTCGTTCATGAGAAACCCAACCGTTCCACGGTGCATTCCATACACTGGCCGGTCCAGGTCCCGTGTCTTGCGCAGCGTTTCAAGCATGAAGCCGTCACCGCCTAGCGCGACGATCACGTCCGACGATTCGGGAGTGGTGTTATCGTAAACTTCCACGAGATGGCTCCGCGAGACAACTGCAACTTCACTGTCATCGGACAGGAAGCAGATATTCCAAGATGCTGGCATAAAACCGTCTACCGTCTACAGAAGGCTGGCAAATTGTGGAAGGATGCCAGTTCAAGCAGGGCACTCGAAATGCCAATCAGAAACTTCTTGCGTGCCGACATCCAAGCCATTACCAAAACCGCTGGTCGGTGACTAGTTCAATTTTCCAGTGACTGCCATATACCAATGGCGTGTTCAGCGACGAGCACGACAATTTGGATTTGCTGGCAAGTTCGAGACCAGATGCCGAATCCTGAGCAAACTTCGCTGAACATCCACGGGAGCATATCATGATGACGCAGGACAGCGGTGTTCAGAAGATTTTTCATGCCTCCCCAAAAGCCGGGGACATGTTCGACGCGCACCTTGCAGAAATCGATGAGGATGTTTTCGAGTCGATCAATCAAGAACTTGGCAGACAACGGCATGAAATCGAGCTGATCGCTTCCGAGAACTTCGTTTCACGCGCAGTGCTCGATGCACAGGGATCGGTAATGACCAACAAGTATGCAGAGGGATACCCGCACCGCCGATACTACGGAGGCTGTCAGTTCGTGGATGTTGCCGAAGAGCTGGCGACTGCCAGAGCATGCAAACTCTTTCAGTGCAGTTACGCGAACGTCCAGCCACATTCTGGCAGCCAGGCAAATCAGGGCGTGTTCAACGCCTTGCTAAGTCCAGGCGACACTATTCTCGGGATGAATCTCGCTTCCGGCGGTCACCTTACACACGGTGCTCGGCCAAACCAGTCGGGCAAGTGGTTCAACTCGGTTCAGTATGGAGTTCGCCGACAGGACTGTGCAATCGATTACGATCAGGTGCGCAGTCTTGCGCTTGAGCATCGCCCAAGACTGGTGATCGCTGGAGGGTCCGCCATTCCAAGACAGATCGATTTCGCCAAATTCCGCGCGGTGGCAGACGAGATCGACGCCTGGTTGCTTGTCGACATGGCACATTTTGCCGGGTTGGTTGCGGCCGGCGTTCACCCCTCCCCCTTTCCGCACGCGCATGTCGTAACATCGACCACCCACAAGACGCTTCGCGGCCCGCGGGGAGGACTAATACTCACCAATGACGAAACCATATCGAAGAGGATCAACTCGGCAATTTTTCCCGGAATCCAGGGAGGGCCGCTAATGCATGTCATCGCCGCCAAGGCGGTAGCATTCGGCGAGGCCCTCAAGCCGGGGTTCAGGGACTACGCGAAACAAGTCGTGAAGAACGCCCAGACGCTCGCTGATACCTTGCTGTCCGGGGGGTTCGACATCGTGACGGGCGCGACTGATACCCACGTCCTGCTGGTCGATTTGCGGCCCAAAGGGGTGACCGGAAACATTGTCGAGGAAGCCCTGGGACGTGCAGCCATCACGTGCAACAAGAACGGCATACCGTTCGACCCGGAGAAACCCACAGTGACATCGGGAATAAGACTCGGCTCGCCAGCCTGCACGACCCGTGGTTTCAAGGAGCTCGAATTCAAGCGAGTGGGTGAAATGATAATCGAGGTCATCAACGGTCTCTCGACCAGCGGCACTGACGGGAACGATGATGTCGAGGCTGCAGTAAAACAGGAAGCCAAAGCGCTGTGCTCCAGATTTCCGTTCTACGAGAAACCATGAAATGGAACTTCGCTTGAACTTTTTCAGCAAATCAACCGCTGTCAATGCAGGTACCCGACTGAACTGCAGACCAAGACGCATGCCTTGCAAGGCACTTTGGAATTGAATTCCATCGTTTAGTCTGGTTTGTAGCAATGGCAAAGGATTCAAGAACACCGGATGGCGAGGAATTATGACATTTTTTCATCGCAAAGATCGGGGAATCGTGCGTTGTTGAAGCTAGTCTTCGCGAGTTGTGCATGCGCAGCGCTCATGGCAGGATGCGCACTGGTTCCAAAGGAAATCAGCGAGATCGAGTGGAGGGTAGAAGATCCCGATGACGCTTCCGGCTACCCCAACTTCATGCCGGTGAGTAAAATGCTGGACCAGGTGCAAGCAGAAGGCAGTTCGCAATAGTGAAATTTGCGGAACTGCTGTCTTTCCACTCATCATTCCTCTGCGGAACTGTCATGGCTCCAGCGGCTGGACATCGACTTCACGAAGCGCTTTTCGCAAATCGGATCAGGTTGACTTGCGTCCGCACCGGCATCGCGACCGGCTCGCGGAGGCAAAAGCCGTTAGTGAAATTTGCGAGTCTCGCCGAACCAAAGCGTCAAGCTGCGAGCCTCTTGCCTGAATCACGGGGGCATCCGCTCGTCGGCATTGAATATATGTGCGTGCTTGCAAAGAGGACAACAGTTTGACCGAACGATTAAGGATCGCCATTGCGGGACTGGGAACCGTCGGCGGAGGCGTCGTGAAGATTCTGACACGACACCGCAGCCTGATTCACCGCCGAACAGGAAAGTCGCCAGAGATTGTCGCGGTTACTGCCAAGTCTCGCACAAAGGATCGAGGGATGGCCATCTCCGGATTCGAGTGGGCAAATGATCCCGTTGCATTGGCGAAGCGGAAAGATATCGATGTCTTTGTCGAATTGATCGGAGGAGAAGACGGACCGGCACGAGAATCGATTGAAACCGCGCTCAAGTCAGGAAAGGACGTAGTCACCGCCAACAAGGCAATGCTCGCAATTCACGGACAGAGAATCGCTGAAATCGCAGAGAACAATGGTCGCACTCTGCGCTTTGAAGCCGCCGTGGCGGGTGGAATCCCTGTTGTCAAGGCTTTGAGGGAAAGCTTGGCCGGCAATGAAATCCGGCGAATAATGGGCGTGCTCAATGGCACCTGCAACTACATCCTGACCCGAATGGAAAGCGAGCGCCTGTCCTATGACGAGGTTTTTGCTGAAGCCGAAGCTCTCGGTTATCTGGAAGCTGACCCCAGGCTTGATGTCGGCGGAATCGATGCAGGGCACAAGCTCGCCCTGCTCTCCGCAATTGCGTACGGAACGCGTGTTGACTTTGCGAACCTTGAGCTAGAGGGCATTGAAAGGATTTCGATCGCCGACATAGAGCAAGCGCGGGACATGGGTTTCCGTGTCAAGCTACTCGCCACCGCTCGAATGTCTCGGCACGGGCTTGAGCAGAGCATCCGACCCTGTTTAGTCCCGGCTGCTTCGCCGCTCGGTCAGATCGAGGGCGCGACCAATATCGTCGTGATCGAAGGAGACTCATCGGGACCAATTTTCCTGCGCGGCGCAGGCGCAGGCGAGTTGCCGACGGCTTCGGCCGTAGTGAGCGACATCGCCGATATCTCCAGGGGGAACCGCGTTTCCACCTTTGGACAGACCGCAGCGTCACTAACGCCGCCTCAAGTGGCACAAACAGAATCCAAAGCTCCGTATTACATTCGTCTGCTCCTTATCGATGCGCCGGGAGTTCTGGCGACAATTGCCGGCGCCCTCGGCGAGGCCGGTGTTTCTATCGACACGATGCGTCAATACGGACATGTGGACGAGGCTGCTCCCGTCATCATGGTTACCCACAGGACCTCGCGCGACGACCTCGATAAGGCGATTGAGGGAATTCGGGCATCGGGCGTCTCCCTCAGCGAACCCGTCGCCGTCAGGATAGAGGAAATTTGAGGGCAGCTTCAGGCCGCGAAACTGGAATCTGGAGGACCGCATGAATGAAACGATCGAATTCAGGGACCGGATGCTGTCGCTCGGTCTCGCGCGCGTCTCCGAAGCGGCCGCTCTCGCCTCGGCCGAGTTCATCGGGCGGGGAGATCAAGACGCAGCCGACAGGGCTGCGGTAGACGCCATGCGGCGGCAGTTGAACATGCTCAACATCGACGGCACGGTCGTCATCGGAGAGGGCGAGCGCGACGAGGCGCCGATGCTCTACATAGGCGAAAAGGTCGGCACAGGAAGCGGACCTTCGGTTGACATCGCTCTCGACCCGCTCGAAGGAACCGAGCTGACGGCCAAGGACATGCCGAACGCGCTGACCGTGATTGCGATAGGGCCGCGCGAATCGATGCTGCACGCCCCCGACGTCTACATGGACAAGCTTGCCGTCGGGCCAGGATATCCCGACAAAGTCGTGACTCTGAAAATGAATGCTGTCGAAAGGATACAGCAACTCGCGGCGGCAAAGGGTTGCCTCCCGAGCGACATCACGGTGTGCGCACTGGAACGGCCACGCCACGAGGCGCTGATCGCCGAGATCAGATCAACCGGCGCGGCGATAAGGCTCATCACCGACGGGGACGTCGCGGGTATCATGCACTGCACCGACCCGGACACCACAGGAATCGACATGTATATGGGAACCGGCGGAGCTCCTGAGGGAGTGCTGGCGGCGGCGGCACTGACATGCCTCGGCGGGCAGATGGAGGGAAGGCTCGTGTTTCGCAATGAGCGCGAGCGCGAGCGCGCAAGAAAGGCAGGCATAGAGGACTTTGATCGAGTCTATTCCCGCGAGGGCATGATACGCGGTGATGTAATCTTCGCGGCAACGGGAGTTACTGACGGGTCAATTCTTCGCGGGGTAAGGCGCGGAGTCGGGTTTTTCGAGTCCGACACAATCCTGCTCCGTTCCAAAACCGGTTCGCGCCGCCGCATGGTGTATCGGCATCCGGTAGTCGCAGCCTGACATTCAATGCCGTTTGCAAGCGAGAGTTGCGGCCGGTCTCCGGCGTTCCTTGGGATAGAGAACTCTGTCAAGGGACAGCGCTGGGTCGGGATCTCGGCGCAGGAAGATCGCTTGGCACATAGACTTGTGCAGCAGACTGGGCATCCCGACCTGCTCTGCCGGGTCTTGGCATGTCGAAGCGTTTCGCCCGAGTCGGCGAAAGCATTTCTGAATCCCAAGCTTCGTGACCTCATGCCAGACCCGTCGACGCTGAAAGACATGGACAAGGCAGTCGCGCGCTTCGTGGCGGCCGTGGATAGAACCGAAAGCATTGCGGTTTTCGCGGACTATGATGTCGACGGAGCATGTTCCGCGGCGCTTCTGGTCGACTGGCTGCGGCAGGCGGGACACAGGGCGACCGTCCATGTTCCCGACAGGGTCGGCGACGGGTACGGGCCGAATGCAAACGCAATGCAGCGCCTTTCGGCAAACCATCGCATCATAATCTGCGTGGATTGCGGGACAACGGCACATGAGGCAATCAGGTCGGCTGGTGCAGACGTCATTATCCTTGACCACCACCGCGGGGACGTTGAGCTTCCCTCTGCGCACTCCATTGTCAATCCAAACCGGCAAGACGAAGACAGCGAGCTTGGTTGCCTTTGCGCGGCCGGTGTCGTGTTCATGTTTCTGGTGGCGGTGAACAAGGAGCTGCGGAAAAAACGCAGATCTGTTCCGGACCTGATGTCGATGCTGGATCTTGTCGCGTTTGCGACGGTCGTCGATATGTCGCCGCTGTTAGGTTTGAACCGTGCATTTGTCCAGACCGGACTTAAAGTCATGCACCGCAGGAAACGCCCTGGAATGCGGGCATTGACAGACATTTCAAAAATTGATCGCGCACCTGGAGCGGAAGAATTGAGTTTTAGACTTGGTCCCCGTGCAAATGCAGGAGGGCGCATGGGCAACGCAGATCTCGCGGCGAGCCTTCTTTGCACGACAGAAGACGATGAAGCGATGGCGATTGCCGAGCGGCTGGACGAGTTGAACGTGCAAAGACGCGCTTTGGTGGCAGACATAGCGGGCCGGGCTGCCGAACAGGTGCAGGGACGTGGAACGGAGTCGGCGCTGGTATGGGCCGCGGGGCAGAATTGGCATCCGGGCATTACTGGAATTGTTGCTGCCGAACTTGCGAACATGGCGAACCGGCCAGCAATTGTCATCGGGCTATTGGACGAAACCGGAAAGGGGTCCGGACGGTCAGTGGACAACATCGACCTTGGCGCCGCGATTGCAATGTGCCGGCACGAGGGACTGCTATTGAAAGGTGGCGGACATGCAAAGGCAGCGGGGTTTGAAGTTGAAACCACCAGTCTCAATAACTTTATCAAGCGGCTGGAGGAACTGCTCGCGCTTCAGGGAGCGGACCAGATCGGGCAGAACGAGATCGAGATTACGGGAGCCGTGAATTCCAGGGCCATCAGTGTCGAGTTGATTGAATCCGTTGACAAAGCCGGGCCATACGGAACCGAGTCTCCCGAACCTGTTTTCGCCCTTCCCGACCAACGGCTGGCATACGTCAAGGCTGTGGGAGAGTCTCACCTCAGACTCAGCTTGGAAGACCCTACCGGAGCGAGGTTGAAGGCCATGGCTTTCCGGGTCGAGAACACGGCCCTCGGAGAGTTTCTGAAGTCCCACCGCTCCCGATCAATTCACTTGGCGGGAAAGTTGAGGGTCGACAGCTATCGCGGCCGCCAGGAACCTTGCCTCGTTCTTGAGGACGCGGCGCCAGTGCAGTGAGCCAAATTTCATGAATTCGCTTGCATGGATTGAATTTAGGCACTATTTGGCCCCGTATCCACGGTGCGGTCCCTTCGTCTATCGGTTAGGACGCCAGATTTTCAATCTGGAAAGAGGGGTTCGATTCCCCTAGGGACTGCCAGGTCGCCCCAAGGTCATTCTTTGTCGCATATGGCCTCCCCAAGCAAGGAAGGCTTGATGCGTGCTTTTCATCCGGCTCTGCGGGCAATCTCAAGCTTCGCGTGCGGTCACGAACAGGTGTGAAGTTTGCGAATTTTCATTCCAGGTTAACGAATTCGGCCAGATTCAGGCCGTGTGCGCCTCGGAGTGCTTCAACCGCTAGATCCCCGCCGAATTCACCTTAACTCAATTGGAAATTTTCCTTACGACCCGCAAGCAACCTTGACACCAAGTCATTCACTTCCGAAATATTCGTTAATGAAATCCAGAACTTTTATAGCATATGGGTTAATTTCATTTCCGCTCATTTCGCGAGCTATGCGATAATATTCAGATTCCCCCAACTCAACGCCCGCGGCATCCAATATTTGACCAATCACCGTTTTCCCTTTTGTTTGATCGGTGGCAACGGGCACAAATGGATCTCGCAAACTTATACTTGGAAGAAACTGTTGCATGTACTCATTCACCTTAGCTGCAGCTCCGTCACCCGATCTCTGTTGAACAAACCGAGAAATCGCTTGGGGGTGGATTAAGTAATTTTCGATTTCATAACGATTCCACCAAATCAAGATCATTCCACTTGGAATGCCTCGACCACCTTGAGTCTGCAACTTGTCAGGCTCGGATTGTTTGTCACGAGCCGCGTCACTTTCATTTTTATCTCTTATTTCCAAAGCTTTAAGGTTGGGCACAAGTGCCTTAAGTGCAGAGAAATGCCTTTTACTGAAACTCCGCAGGCGTTGCTCGGCGGTGGGAATCCAAAATGGCTGATCAAGGAACGAAACTACAGGATGATTCAACACGACTGCCCATTCCCTCAAAATTTCGAGATCCGACTTTCCTTCCAAATACAATACGCGCTGCTTGAGATCAGCCGATATAATCTCCTGACCGTCGAGTGCCATCAAGGTTTGAAGATCTTGCTTCTTGACTGCATTCAACCCAGTGTTCGTGATTAGAAACAACCTGTTTCCGCTTTCCCTCTCCGCTTCTTTTATCAATCTTCCAGAATGCGTCGAAATAACCAACTGACAATCCTGATTCTCGCAGTGTTCCCGAATATGACGGTACATTTTCTCCTTTAACAATACATGCAAATGCGCATCTGGCTCATCGATCAGTATAATTGATGCCTTTCCGTAAAGTAGAGCAGACTGAATCAATACAGTTTGAAGGAATCCAGAAGCTCCATTCACTAGATTATTCCAGCTACCATCAGGAGAGTGTCGGAAGTGAACAGCAATGGGGTCAGCACCACTCGGATAAGATATCTCATAGCCAAAAAAAGATTTTATCACATTCTGAAGTTGCTCCCATTTCGCTTTGTCTTGGCTCACAACTTTTAGAATGTTTCGAACTACCGTTCCACCTTTGCCCTGCGCTAGTCGGGTAAAAAGAACTTTTTCGCCATACTCAGGTTCATTGATGTCGAGGCCGGAGAGTGATGGAATGTATAGGGCCCGGAAGGGACATTCCGAAAGGCTTTCTAAATCACCTTCGGAAACTTCGCGCGTTGGCCCAACGGATACCACTTTAGATCCCTTAAAACGGACATCAAAAGCAACGTCCCACCGTTCGTGAACTACGCGAATTGAAATCGATCCATGCATAGCTTGATGTCTCCACATTTCATCAAAGCTCGCAAGTGCTAGTGACTTGAAATCGGTCAGTTCCAGTCTAATTCGACGGAATTCACCCTCTTTGTCTCGAGCGAAGTCTCCAACGCGCTCAAGCCAGATTTCAGCCAATTCTGCCCACGTGACAATTCCTTGCAGGAGTGTAGTTTTTCCAGAATTGTTCGGTCCTGCAATCACAGCTCGGTCAATGAGTCTAAAATCAAGTGTTTTGAATTTCTTGAAGTTTCTAATTCGTATCCGATTGATCACCTCTATTCTCCCTCGGGACCATTATACTCGGCGTCTCACTCCAATATATTTTTCCTCGTCTCAGCCAGTAATGACAGCGACACGGCAAACTAGTCACGCATATGGAGGGATACAACGACAGTTCGCCGCCGGGATGCTCCATCACTTCCCATCGCGTATCTGCGTCTAGCGCAATATCTAGCCGAATGACCTGCTTGCACAATCGCCTAGGGCAAGCGATTGCTGCTTGGAATGGGTGGATCCTTCCTCCCACGACATAAATTGTATCATTTTTGGTGTGCTCGGGCAGATCTTCCACCCACTCCGTCCGGTACGGATGAAGCGTAGCCCATAAGTTGAATAACCATCTAATCACGGCGGGTATTGTTCTTTACAAGAATGCTTCTGTCCCCTGTGCCGACAAACCGTTCAAACAATGGATGCGGCCGGTCGCTGTCCTTCTCGCTCTCGAAACACCCATGGACTAGTCTGAATCTCTGGATCGCGAATTCTTCATTTTCATCGAGTCGGAATGAATGAATTCTTGCCAGAAAATCATTGAATGCCAGACATGCCGCTTGCATATTTAGCGACATGACGGCGGGTTGCTCATCACCAACTGCTGCCAAGTAACCAGCATTACGCTGGTTGGCATAATACTCCTCGTCCGTCCTTTTCCAGTTCTCCGCGACTACCTGGTCCATAGTGTAAGCACCGCGAGACAACAAACTTCGCCCGTTTGGATGTACGTAGTGAGACACAGCATCCGCTGCACTGATGTCCCCCATACCGTCCGCCTCGATATGCACACCGACGTCAAAATACGGAATCAGATAAGCACTTGCCACGCATTCCAAATGATATCTTCCGCCCGCCGAATCAACGCAACCAAATATCACATCGCAATCGATCAGAGATGAAACAACAGTTGGGGAGTCCGTCAGTTCTTCGTATATATCCACGCTGGTGCTGAGTCCTAGCCTTTCGAGCGAATTCTTAATTGCAAACACCTTTGGAAGACGCTGTTTGGCATTCTCCAATGTTCCATTGACAATGCGGTTTAAGTTCTTTTCCTCGATAGTGTCATCGTCAACAAGCACAAGTTCTCCCACGCAGTTCCGCGTGAGGAGTTCCACAACAATACTCCCCGTTCCTGAACAGCCCACGACACCCACTCTCAGCGATTGCAATAGATTTAATGTTCCCGTCCCAAATGTCTGTGACAGCTTACGGCTGTATTCTGTTTGATGTCGATTGATCGAGTCTTTCCAGATTTTAATTGAATTTCCACACACACCAACCGACCTGAACTGTCCAAATTCTCCTTTGGCATTCACCGACCTTGCAACCAATTCGCCGTTCGATGTCATTAATGCAGCACCATTGATATGGTCGTCATCAAACCACCCATTTATTGACTTAAACAATTCTCTGTCGTTGCAATCGTCGAGCGCGGAAAATTTCTTGTTTCCATTTGGATGCGAATGGACAGTAACAATTGACTGTCCAAGTTGGTCTACCTCGCAGATTCGTTCGGTGTTGAAGTACAATTCAAATGGCCATGTCACGGAATGCGGGCTCCTTTGTGACATCTCATAAGGTAGATTTATTAATTCCGCAGCGACAAGTCTCTGACTGTTCCTGCCAGAACCTTGATTGCACAACAGCACCGCAGCCGCTTCCAACCCATCGCCAGGAAATAGATATCGATATAAATCCCGATGCAACCGCTCGGTCATATTCAAGGTTGGTGACCTCATTGCTGCACTGTGTTCTGCAACTCGTTTCGAACGTATTCGATGTGTCTTGTAAGATCGTCCTGGCCCGGACTCCACTGATAGTGTCGAGACCATCGTTGCCACTTCCTTCCGAAGTGCATCTCCGTCGAAACACAAGCGATATCCATGTCATTCGATTTACGGAGCGGTGGGTCAAAGTAGAACATGTCCAAAGGCGAACCTGGATAGCCCACCGGTATCAAAATCATCAGATTGGAAGTTGCAGGCAGGATTCCTTTAGGAACTGGAAAATCCTCAATCAGCAAACCGAATTTACTATTGCCTTCGCTTAGCCCAAGCCATTGCTTACGATAAGTTACATGAAGATATTCGATGTCCTCGGGAAGTAATTCAAGTGCAGCACTCATGGCCCTGCTGCGCTTGGCGACGGACGGTTTCGAAGCGTTCAATTCCGGGACAAGAGACATCTACGGTTTCCTCAGCTTTAATTCGTTCGCGTTTGCCATCACTCAATTTCCAGTTCAGCGACCAATCCGCGGATGTCTTGTCAACCAAAGCCAAGATACTTGCCCCTGTTATCTCCCCGTGCTTAACAACATGTTTTTCTCGATCTACCCGAATTCGGTAACTTTGTCCTTTGGGTGGATGGCGACCATGTTTGCTACATTCTTCGATGTCCACTGGGTCTCCTTCCTGAACGCCATCTTCCGCGGGAATAACGAAAAACATGTTGTCGTCCTGAACAAGGACTGTCATTTCATCTCCGACCTCGGCGTCGGGACCATTGCGGATATTAGCGAACAAGCGACCGCGCGGAAATTCCTCGTCTAAATTCTTTAACTCGCGTCCGGTGATCTTTGCCGTTGGCAGCACCTTTCCGGGAACTCCGTTGAAACGGAGCTGTACCGGTTTCTGTAACTGCGGATTGTTTTCCAATTGGCCTTCTCTGATCTCGAAGGTTTCGCCACCGTCGATAATGATGTAGTCAGACGATGAAACAGGAACGTCTACATCGCCTGGTCGAACAAGATTAAGCGCTCCGAAGTTGCAACCCACCAGTTCATATATTTTCTGGGCGCTTGCCATTCCGGCAACAATTTCATACTCTTTTCCGTTGATATAGACTTTTGTAACCCGAGTTATGGATAAGCTCTGTTTTCTTTTGGCATGCACCGAATGGCGTCTGGCACGACGATTTTGCCGATTTTGACCTTTGGCTGCGCCAGAATATAGGCAGCCAGACATGACAGGATATGAACGAAGGCATTTGTTGGGGACCGGTGTCGTGTGTGTTCCAATCCCATGCTTGATTTCAGTTTATCGAACAGCGTTTCAATGATGAACCGCTTCCGCAACATGATTTTGTCCAGAATGGGCAGAAGAAAGTTTTTCATGTTGCGGCGAATGCCAGTGATCAGGTGCAGGCCCTGCTGCCACAAACGCTGGAAAAGCGGCTTCGAAATGTAGCCTTTATCGCCGAACGCCTTGCCTTTCAACTCGGCAATCATGGTCTCAAGCGGCTTGCGGTCGTCGGTGTTTCCAGGCGTGATCTTGACGGCCATGACCTGACCCTTGTCGTTGATGACCAGATGCAGCTTGAACCCGAAAAACCACCCCATGGTGCTTCGGCCCCGCTTGGCCAGTCCCTTGAAGACCTTGTTCCGGTTGATCCGTGCGTTGTGGCAGACAGCGAGCTTGGTGCTGTCCACAAAATAGACCCCGGTTTCCTCACCGCGAAAGCATTGCATCAAGATGCAAAACGGAACCAGCAAGCGCGGCATCAGGGCGACAAACCGTCCGTAGCTCGGCAGGTCTCCAAAGCAGTCGCGATATTTCTGCTCCACGCCATAGAACCGGAAAGCCTTGAAATTCTTGAAGGGCGAGAGATGAAACAACACCATGATGAAGAGCCTTTCGCTGAGCGAGAGCTTGCCCGAGCGCGAGCGCTGGCGGCCTGTGCCGATCAGCCGATGCCGCTCCCATTCTTCAAAGGCCTTTGCAAAGTCGTCGAGACAACAGAACAGTGCGATGATGGAGGTGCTCATTGAGGGGATCCCATCCGTTGATTTTGGTTGCGGATACAGAATCAGGCCACGCCCGATTTGGGAACCCCCTCACCCCTCTTATCCAGAATTGGGGTTTTGTAATCATTTCGATTTCCTTTGCGTTCATGCGAAGGGGCCTATTGTAGCAAGCACTTCACCAAAAACACCCAAGACACTCTATGCAAGTTACGGTCCTTTCTGGAGAGAGCATCGCGGCGTTTATTCAGTGATGTTGTCGCATGGGTAGCGGGAGAGTTGACCCTAGCTTCCTTCATTAAGGAACCTCTGAATATAGCCTGATATGCGGGTGTAGCATGTGCATCCGGGGGGCGCTCGCTGTCTTGCGCCACGCCTTTTTTTTGGGGGGATCACGACATGCAGCGCCTTCAGCAATTGACCTTTGCCAGCCTCCAATGCGATCGCAAGAAGCGCCGCGAGATCTTTCTGGAGCGGATGGACGGCCTGATCCCCTGGGAGCGCCTGGAGGCCCGCATTGCGCCGGCGTGTCCGAAGGGCGACTGCAAGGGGCGACAGCCGTATCCGCTGTCGGTGATGCTGCGCGTGCACTGCGTCCAGCTGTTCTGCAATCTGAGCGATCCGCTGATGGAGGACCAGCTTGCGAGGCGGAGAGCATCCGGCGCTTTGCCGGGGCGGTGCTTGAGAAGGTTCCGGACGAGACGACGATCCTCAACTTCCGCCACCGGCTGGAGACAGCTGTTTGAGGAGATCAGGGATCACTTGGCCGAGCAGGGGGTTTTGCTGAAGAAGGGCAGCATCGTTGACGCCACCATCATTTCGGCGCCCGTCGTCGACCAGGAACGAGAGCAACGCCCGCGATCCGGAGATGCACCAGACGAAGAAGGGGAACCAGTGGCATTTTGGGATGAAGCTGCACATCGGCACCGACACCCGGGGTCTGGTGCACCACCTGGAGGGAACGGCCGCCAACGTTCACGACCTGACGCCTTCGGACCGGCTTCTGCACGGCGAGGAGAAGCAAGTCCGGGGTGACTCCGGATACCGCGGGATTGGCAAGCGGGCGGAGCACACGCATCGCGATGTTTCGTGGCAGATTGCCATGCCCCCGGGCCAGCGCCGGACGCTGGCGCCGGGCAGCGCCGCGGCCAGGGCGGAGACGGCGAAGGCCCGGGTGCGGGCGCGGGTGGAACATCCGTTCCGGATCATCAAGCGGGTGTTCGGCTGCGACATGGTTCGCTATCGGGGTCTGGAGAAGAACGTGCAGCGGCTTGCGCTGCTTCCGGGCTTCTCGAACCTGATGATTGCCCAGCCGCACTTGCAATGACAGGGGAGAAGTGTGTTCGGAATTGGCCGAACCGGCCCTGCGCGGGCTGAAACGGCGGTGATTCCGCCCCAAAACGTCCATTTGCGGCTTCTGGATCGCCGAAAACCGACCGGTGCAGCCGGGAAGGGCAGTTTCCGCAGCCAAAACCAGAAAAACTCCCCAAATCAGAGGTTCCCTTGCAACGGATCGTCGCCTGATCGGAACCGACCACAGAAGCATGCGTGGCGGTGTATATCATCCTGATCACCAACTAGGACCAGACTAAGGCGATTACCAAGACGCACGGTCGGCCGTTTCATCGACGAGCACAACGCCACCTTGGCCCGCCTTAACCTAGACTGCTGACCCCGAGATGGCCATCGCCGTAAGAAAGCGCGGATGCCAAGCGTTGGAATCAACCCACTGGAAATCCGGTTTCTCGCGGAAATCTTGAACTCACTGCGAGTGCAAGTGGATTTTTCTCATTTTCCGTTTCGCCGCTTCCATCGCCACTCGTACCGTGAACTGAGCCGCTCACCAAATACACGCCTTTCTTCAAGACTCATCGCCTGTATCCTGTCGGCGAGAATTTCATGTGCCGCCTGCAAGCGAAGCCCGGCCCGCTCGCGCTGTTCCCGGAATCGTTCGTCCAGAGCTTTGCGGCTGAACGGATCTGCGGTGACAGCTTCAAACAGATTGCCGAAATGTTCGTTCGCCTCCTTCCTGTGCTGATCAAGTTTCAACCCGCGACTGGAAATGTCCTTTCGAAGCCGTTCGCGGTCTTCGTGCTCAAACGCTTTCGCGATCACGCTGAGACCTGCGGGGCCAAAAAGCTGGTCCGCGTGACGGTATTCTCCATGAGGCCATCTGATAAAGATTCCGACAGCAGAACCGATCAAGAGAAGATTCACGCACACCGATATGACAAGCGCGATGCGCACCCATTTTCTGCGTCGGGATTCATCACCATTTGAATTCCGCACCGTTCAGCCCTCCAGCAGAATTTCTTCCAGACCAGAATAAATGTCGGGCGCGAGATTAGCAGTGACAGTCGTCGGCGTGGCGATTGAGAGCGAAGCGATCTGGTCGGATGCCGCGAGACCGGCCCCCACTCCAACCAGCGTCGACAGCGCAAACGCGCCGACAGGACGCCAACCTCCAAGCATTGAAAGCAAACCAGTCCGCTCCGTCGTCTGCCTTGCCGAGACTCCAAATGCCGTCCGCGCTCCAAAGTTCGTCTGAACCGAAATCGCGTCGTCAAGAATTGAGGCTTTCAAGCTCTCCGACAATTTCGCGTGTTCCGCTCTCGCCGCTTTGAAGTAATCCTCAAGTCCACCTAGCCTTCCCTGTCTGCTTGCAAATTTCTTCATGTCTTCCACCCTAAACTTTCTCTCCTGTTGGCCAGCCGCTCCTTCAGTGCCCGAAGTCCACGGGCAACGAGGCTTTCGACCGCCTCAACGCTTGTTTCCAAGCATTCGGCAATCTGTGGATTCGAAATGCCTTCAATGTGTCTCAACGAAACGGCAATGCGCTGACGCTCGGGAAGACCCGCGAGTGTCTCCCTCAATACCTGCACGCGATGCTTGTGCATAAGTACCTCGTCAACTCCCGGCCGGTCATCCACAGGCTCGGGGATTTCGTCCAAACAAACGCTTCTCCTGCGGCGAAGTCTGTCCGTGCACTTGTTTTGAGCCACCCGCCAAAGCCAAGTGGAAACCTTCGCTCTGCCCCGCTCCCAGTCCGGGGCAATTTGCCAAAGGCGCAGCATTGTGTCCTGGGTAACCTCCTCTGCTTCCGAAAAATCGTCCAATATTCCAGCGGCAAGCCGCAATATTCGCGGAGCGAACCGCTCCATCAACTCATTGGCAGCATTCGGATGTCTAGCAGCGTACAGCGCAAGTAACTCTTCGTCGCTTGTCTTGGAAAAGGACTCGTAAGGCATGCCACAAAAAGCGGTGTTCTACGCCATTTCTCGGGCTGCCGTCGGCGGAGCGGCCAGCATCCTGCGGGTGCCAGCCGCTAGCCCACTCAGTTGCTATGTTTCTTCCGGCCCTTGCCTGATTTTCCGCCATGATGACCCTGCATGTCCTTGGCACTCTCGAACTCTTCCTCCGAAATCACGCCATCGCCGTCATCATCCAGATAGTTGAAAACCTTGCCGCCACGCCGCTTGCTTCCAATCTCGTCAAGAGCGATCTGGCCGTCACCGTCATCATCGAGCTTTCTGAGCATGAAGCCAGCCAAGTGATTGGCCCTTTGGCCCATTTCGCTGATGATTGCAGCAGCTAGCTCATCGGCGGACAGGAACCCGTCGCCATTGGTGTCATGGCCGGCGAAAGCTTCGGTCGTCCGCATCGCAAATTCTTCCTTTGTCAGTCTGCCGTCGCCATTCTTGTCCAGATCTTCGAAGGACACCTCAGACTCGAATTTGTCATAGCCCGACTGCCTGCTTCCATCGGCTGCCGCAAGCCCTGACGTCAAAAGGACCATGCCAGCGGACGCCAAGCCCACGATTGAAAGCTTCACCAAGTTCTTTTTCATGTTCATTTCCCTTCAAGGATTGGTTGAAAGCGATGCACGCTTCCTGCGTGCTAAACTATATACGGATTGCAACTTGGATTCCGTTGCCTGAACCGGGAAGATTTCAAATGGAGTGAGCAAACGCGACTAAAGAAGGACAGATGCGGTCTTTCGCCTGCAAGGAATGCCCGCTATGGTTAAATCGCAGAACACCACTCACTGAAACGGATAGAGCGGCCAGAAATTGAGCCTGAAGTTTTTCGATGGCTATCCATTCTCCCTCCGGCATTCCATGGCGGTTCTCCCGTTGTGACGTTAGGATATGATCTCCGGCACCAAGCCACGCTACGTGGAGCCAATTTAGAAATTGACATAAGTCAGGTTTGCCTGACAAGTCGATACAATATCGAACGCTGAACACTACGGCCGCTTGCAGAACCGGAACCGCAAATGACCGAAACATCGAATATGGAAGCTGACGATCGCAGCATCGGCAGTCAGCTGTCCCTTAAAAGAGAAACCTCGAGGAATTCACCAGAAGTCCGCGATGCTGCAAGTGTTGTCTTGTTCCGAAACGTCGGCACGAACCCGGAGGTTCTTCTCGGACAGCGGTGTACGCACGCTGCTTTCATGCCGAACAAATACGTATTTCCTGGGGGAGGGGTCGAGCCTCGCGACTTTGAGGTTGCAGTCGAGGGACAGCCCGATGAAATCAGCATGCAGCGGCTTGCATTGCGCTCGGGTCTTGGTTCGGTTCGCCCGCTTCTCGCCTGCGCAATCCGGGAGCTCGGAGAAGAGACTGGCATTTGGTTGGCAGGGCAAAAGTCGGATAACAATTTGGAGAGTTCACAACGTGAAAAATCCGTCAGAGACAATGACGGTAGTTCGATCGGAAACGCAGGCGGGCTGACATTCTTTTTCCGCGCCATTACGCCTCTTGGCAACACGCGCAGGTTTGATGCTCGCTTCTTCCTCGGAAATGCTGAAAGCCTATCTATCGCCGGAGACCCAGATGACTTCTCCCGTGCCTCCGGGGAGCTGCGAAAACTGCGTTGGACACCTTTGCCTGAGGCCAGACTCTACGACCTCGCTCCTATAACCAAGTTGGTTCTGGATGCCGGGTCGGTAGCAGTCACCTCCGGCCTCCCTCCCAAGCGTGTGCCTTTTCTCTATACCAATAACGGAGCCAGAATGCGCGAATATCTATGAGTGCGCGACATGATGCGAAGCACTCTGGGCGGAAAATGCCGATTGAGTATCGAGACCAGGACGAAGAATCCACTCATCCGAATTCGTCGATCCAAGTTGGCATAAGGTCGTCAATTTGCGATTCAGCGTTGTATACCCCTCTTGCAACAGCTCGTGCCAGGCATGTTGCGGCAGCGTGTCCCAAGTTCAGGAAATCCAGTCCCGAGTCCTCAATCTCTTTCTCACCGGTTGCCGCGGCAAACACCAAGTCACCATCGTAGACGGTGTGTGACGGCACAATTGAGCGAGCCATCCCGTCGTGTGCTGTGACTGCCAAGCGCGTCGCTTGGGCTTGGGAAAGCTTCGCATCTGTTGCGACTATCGCAATTGTGGTATTGGTGTTTGTGTGAGAGGATAGGCCTGCCAGTGCCTGTTCTTTGCTCGGATTGAACTCGCTTGCCAATCCCAGCCCACCAAATTCGCTTTCCATTTCGAATGACGCTGCCCAAAAGTTCGCGTGCCCAGGCTGGACAACCGAACCGAATGAATTGACCGCTACCAACGCCCCGACTAGATATCCACCTTCGGTCACTGCCGAGGCAGTGCCTAGGCCTCCCTTGAGTTTCCCCGCCAAAGCACCTGTACCGGCACCGACTGAACCGATGCTGAAATCATCGGCGGCGAACTCCAACGCACGATGGCCCAGTTGCTTGTACGGATTCTTGTCCCACTCTTTTTTTCCGCCGTTCAACAAGTCAAAAAGAATAGCGCCGGGAACGATCGGAACGCGCACCGACTCCACTTCAAACCCACGTCCAGCCCGGAGAAGACTGTCAGCAACCCCAGACGCGGCGTCTAGCCCGAAAGCGGAACCTCCCGATAAGACAATTGCGTCAACTGCCTGCACGAGCTTGTCCGGCGCAAGCAAATCCGTTTCCCTAGTGCCGGGAGCACCTCCCATTACATGAACAGCAGCGGTGAATGGCCGATCTGCCACCAAGACTGATACACCGGTCTTGATCTGCAAATCTTCGGAATTGCCTACCTTAAGTCCCGGTATGTCCGTTATGCTGTTCTTCGGCCCAAGTTTCATTTTGGTTTCTTGAGTGCTTCGACCTTTGTGCGATTCATTTTACAACTCTCATCAGCCATCCTCAGGCAATCCAAGAAGCCTGCGACGGCATGTGTTTTCCATGCTCTATTTAGATTTGTATATTCTGCCAAGGATGAAGAAAATCAGCCATGCTGGCAAGCTTGCAGCAATTGAGTAGGCCGCAATCCCTAGCGGTCCCAGCAACCCCCCAATTATTGCCGCCATTATCGTCAATGGTGCAAGTATTGCGAACGTGACCCAAGCAGTTCTCGGACGATTCAGGCGATGAATTGAACGACAGGCAAACGCCAGCGGCAGGCCACACGGCAATACCGGAAGCAATGAAGCCAACGCCTGCATTGATAGCACGCCAAATCCACGGGAGACCGTCAGCAACATTATTCCCAACGGAAGCCAGAGGCATCCCAAGGCGATGAATTTAATGAGCGGAACCATGTCGCCAGCCTTTCTGGTTCCCGGTCGTGCGAAACGCATACTATCCGCCAAACCTTGTTTCAATACCAGAATATCAAATCGCTTTGAAAGGTTATCCGTCTCAATTGGGGATTCCCTGCCCGGCAGAGTCTTTACCAACTGAAAATCCCGGCAGTTGCTTAGGGAACCTCTGATTTGGAGGTTTTTTTTGGGGTTTGCTGCGGAATTTGCCCTTCCCGGCTGCACCGGTCGTTTTTCGGCGGTCCGGAAGCCGCAAATGCGCGTTTTCGGGGCGAAACCGCCGCCGGTTCAGCCCCCGCAGGGCCGACCCGGCAAATTCCGGACACACTGATCCCTTGTCACGACAGGTGCGGCTGGGCAATCATCAGGTTCGAGAAGCCCGGAAGCGGCGCAAGCCGCTGCACGTTCCTCTCCAGACCCCGATAGCGAACCATGTCGCAGCCGAACACCCGCTTGATGATCCGGAACGGATGCTCCACCCGCGCCCGCACCCGGGCCTTCGCCTTCTCCGCCTTGGCCGCGGCGCTGCCCGGCGCCAGCGTCCGGCGCTTGCTCGGGGGCAGGGCAATCCGCCACGACACCTCGCGATGCGCGTGCTCCGCGCGCTTGCCGACCCCGCGGTATCCAGAGTCACCCCGGACTTGCTCCTCCTCGCCGTGCAGAAGCCGACCCGAAGGCGTCAGGTCGCGACGTTGGCGGCCGTTCCCTCCAGATGGTGCACCAGACCTCGGGGGTCGGTGCCGATGTGCAGCTTCATCCCGAAATGCCACCGGTTCCCCTTCCTGGTCTGGTGCATCTCCGGATCGCGGGCGTTGCTCTCGTTCCCGGTCGACGACGGCGCCGAAATGATGGTGGCGTCAACGATGGTGCCCTTCTTCAGCACCCCCCCCCCCCGCTCGGCCAGGTGATCCCTGATCTCCCGAACAGAAGGTGCGCCAGTCCGTGGCGCTCCAGCCGATGGCGGAAGTCGGGATCGTCGTCTCGTCCGGAACCTTCTCAAGCACCGCCCCGGCAAAGCGCCGGATGCTCTCCGCCTCGCAAGCCGGTCCTCCATCAACGGGTCGCTCAGGTTGCAGAACAGCTGAACGCAGTGCACGCGCAGCATCACCGACAGCGGATGCGGCTGTCGCCCCTTGCGGCCGCCCTTCGGATACACCGGCGCAATGCTTGCCTCCAGGCGCTCCCAGGGGATCAGGCCGTCCATCCGCTCCAGAAAGATCTCGCGGCGCGTCTTGCGCTTCTTGCGATCGCATTCGAGGCTGGCAAAGGTCAATTGCCGAAGGCGCTGCATGTCGTGATCCCCCCAAAAAAAGGCGTGGCGCAAGACAGCGGGCACGCACCTGATGCGCAATGCAACGTCCAAAATCAGGCTGCATTCAGAGGTTCCCTAGTAGCGGCTTCGCCGCTGCTAGCCTTCATCAACCAATCTTTGCAGATGCGCGTCGAGATCCACTTGATCGTGGAAGATTTCAACCACTTCCAGCTTGTCTGGGCTTTCACGCAGGATCAGGAAATGCTGGCCTTCGCGGTAATAGCAAAGCCCTTTGGCATCAGTGATGCCCTTCATCAAAAGTTCGCACGGGCGCGCCCGTGGAGGCTCTCCCGTCGCTAGGGCTTTCAGCCGTTCGGCAAGCTGACCGGTATAGCACGCCGCTTGATCCATCCCGAAATTTTCAAGAGTGTAATCGAGTATGTCATCAAAGCTGGCAAGGGCGGCGGGTGAATATTCTACCCGCTTCACGAGCCCGCCTAGCGCTTTTGAGCCGCTTGGAGACGTTCACCCAGGATATCAGCAGGATCACCGCTAATCCCCTGCCCCGCATCAAGCTGGTCTAGCCCGGTGGCGATGCGTGCGCGAATTTCGGTGAGCTGATCGGAATCGCGCCGCCGCTTCAGCTCCCTTAGAGCATCGCGGACCACTTCGCTCGCATTGCCATAGCCCCCAGTGGCGACCAGCTCATCGACAAATTCGCCGAGCTGCGGCGTAAGGGCGACATTGCGCGCGTGACTTGATGGCATGGCCAAACCTCCTGATCATCTGATTATGATGGCTTTTTGGCTGGGTGTCAAGCTTTGCCACCCGTTGAAATATCTTGCCTAATCGGCCATAAATCAAGAAACATCGGCAAAATGTGCAATCTTTACTCCAATACCATGCCCCAGGACGCGATGCGCCAGCTCTTTAACGCGCGCGATCAACTGGGCAATCTGCCGCCCCAATCGGCAATATTTCCCGAATTGCTTATGCACATGGTTCCTGCGACACAAGGCATTGCGTCCGGGATGTCGGATGATGGAATGTTCGCATGACATTTTTGATGTGGAACCGTCCCATGACCGAAATTCCCGCCAGCCTCATCGCCTTCCAGCGCCGGTTCCCCGACGACGACGCCTGCGCCCGGTGGCTCGTCGCCGTCCGATGGCCGAACGGCTTCCGGTGTCCCGCCTGCGGCCACGACCGCAGGCGGGAGTTGAAGACCAGGAAGCACAGCTTCGAGTGCACCCGTTGCCATCGGCAAACCTCGGTCACCGCCGGCACCCTCCCGCACCGAACCAGGCTGTCGCTCGGGACCGGGTCCTGCCGCAGCGCGACAAGGGCGTGCCGCCGGGGCCGGGGCGCAGCCCCGAAGGCAAGATGCCGGTCGCCTGCGGCTGGCCACGATCCGACCCTGCAGCGCCAAGGATCTCGGCAACTTCGCTGTGCGCAACGCCGCCGCGACCGCGACCGTCAAGACAGACGGCTGGTTCGTCTTTCGCTTCAATCGGCGCCGAAATCGCCACGCTGCCTTCCCGTCCCTGTTCCTGCAGGCTCTGCGTGCTAAACCTCACCCCTGCCGAAGCTCGACGCGGACAGCGTGAAGCGGGCGCTGGCGCCGGTGATCGCCCCGCCAGTGAGCAGGTGCGCGGCGCCGTGCACATCCCGGTCAACAGTCGCCACAGCCAGATCAAGGGCTTCCTGCGGCGCTCCCGCGGCATCGCCACCAAGTGCCTGGGCAGCTATCCGAGGTGGTTCCATCTCGTCGTCCTCGGCAGGCATCCATCGCCAAGAGCCTGCCTCGCAGCCGTCAACGCCAGGACATGCCTGCGAATCGCGAATTGAGCCAAGAAATTTAAACTGCAGATGCGCCAACTACGCTGGGCAACCTGAAGTTCCAATGCCAGCGCACGCACAGATGTCCGAAGTGATTTTGCCATCAAGCCTTGAATCGCCGGTGCTATTGTGAAATGAGGCGCTCGAACAAAAACAGGTGAGAAAATGCTTGATTCCACAAATTTGTCGTCGATGCTTAGGGACCCCGATTTGCTTGCAACGAAAGCGTTGGTCGCAGGTGAATGGATCAATGCGGACGACGGCTCGACATTCCCGGTAATGAATCCGGCAAGGGGCGACGTCATCGCCGAAGTGCCTGATCTTGGCATTGCCGAAACCAAGCGCGCAATCGATGCCTGCAAGGCAACGCAGAAGGCATGGGCCGCCAAGGCAGCGAAGGAACGGTCGAGTCTTCTTCTGGAATGGTACCGGCTGATGATCGAGAATGCAGACGATCTGGCGGCAATATTGACGGCGGAAATGGGCAAACCTTTTCTCGAAGCGAAGGGCGAGATCATGTACGGCGCGTCCTTCGTCCAGTGGTTCGCCGAAGAAGCAAAGAGGGTGTACGGCGAAACTGTCCCCGGTCATCAAGCAGACAAGCGACTAGTCGTTATCAAGCAGCCGGTTGGGGTAGTCGCATCCATCACGCCCTGGAACTTCCCAAATGCAATGATTGCGAGAAAGGTTGCTCCCGCACTTGCCGTCGGTTGCACGTTCGTTGCGCGCCCAGCCAGCGAGACTCCGCTTTCCGCCTTGGCAATGGCCGTGCTTGCAGAACGCGCCGGCATTCCGAAGGGCGTGTTGTCAGTGATCACGTCCACCCGTTCGCGCGAGATTGGCGAGGAATTCTGTTCCAACCCGACCATCCGAAAAATTACCTTCACGGGATCCACCGAGGTCGGGAGGATGTTAATTCGGCAATCGAGCGACCAGATCAAGAAGGTTTCGATGGAACTGGGCGGCAATGCTCCGTTCATCGTATTCGACGATGCTGACATCGATGCGGCAGTCGAAGGTGCCATGATTTCAAAGTACCGCAACAACGGCCAGACCTGTGTCTGCGCGAACCGGGTATACGTGCAGTCGGGAATTTACGACCTGTTTGCCGATAAACTCGCAAAAGCCACTGGGACGCTTCGATTGGGAGATGGATTCGAGGAAGGCGTCAATACCGGACCGCTGATCAACGAAGACGCTGTCCGAAAAGTTGAGGCCCACATTGAAGACGCTGTCCGAAAAGGGGCTAGGTTGGTCGCAGGAGGAAAGGCACATGCTCTTGGGGGCACCTGGTTTGAACCCACGGTTGTTGCCGAAGTGACCCAAGACATGCTGATTGCCCACGATGAAACCTTTGGTCCAGTCGCTCCGCTATTCCGATTTGAAACTGAGGAAGAGGTGATCGAGATGGCAAACGATTCGATTCACGGACTTGCGTCCTACTTCTTCTCAAAGGACATTTCGCGGGTGTGGAGAGTTGCAGAGGCACTCGAATATGGGATGGTCGGTATAAACACTGGGCTTTTTTCGACTGAAGTCGCGCCATTCGGAGGTGTCAAACAGTCTGGAATCGGACGTGAGGGATCTCGCCACGGAATCGAAGACTATCTCGAATTGAAATATCTCTGCATGTCCATCTGACATCATGCCAGATTGATTCCAGTTTTTGACACGCACGGTTTGTTCCATTCCGCACTCGGACACGAATGTGTTTTGGTGCGTCTTGCAACAGAAAGGTGCGCTTTTTTAAGGACCGAAGTTCCGTTTGGCTTGTCAGCGGCAAACAGCGCTTAGCTTGAGTGCAAAGAACGCCGCGGCAAGCAAATCTTCAAGTTTAAACAGAAAGATTCGCAGAAATTCTAGCGGTCCCTGAGTTCTGCCGCGTGAGCCGCTGACTTTGCACCACCGCGCATGCGCCCGGTAATCCACACCCCGAAAACAGTTGCCAGATAGGGAAGACACAGCAGGACGTCATGCGGAATGACGGCACCGAAATGTATCTGCATTCGAATCCCGATTACGCCAGCAAGACTGAAGAACATCGCGGCCAAGGCTCCCCCGACCGGATGGTTCCCGCCAAATATAACGGCGGCAAAACTCATGAACCCTCGGCCCGCGACCATGTTCTGGGCAAATATCTGGAGGCTTCCTGCGGCGAGCTCGGCTCCGCCGACGGCGCAGAACACGCCTCCAATACAGAACGCTATGAGCCGCATGAGCGACGGATTCGCGCCGACACTGCGAGCGGCAGCCGGATGCTCGCCAGCAGATGACAAGCGCAGGCCGAAACGGGTGCGGTGCAGCAGCACCCACATCCCGAAGACGACGACCGGCATGATCAGCACAAATATGGAAAGCGGCGAGTACGGGCCGAACGCAGAGCCGATTCTCGGAACACCGAATGGAGCGCTGACTGCGGCAAGGCTCCCGAAAATCGACTGGACGGCAAGTGCCGTTCCCCCAATTCCGAGACCGGTTATCCCCAGCCCGGCAATGATTGGGTCAGCCTCGAGCACCTCTATGACAAACCACTGCAGGATCGACGCGACGATGCAAAACGCGACAGCTATCAGGATTGATGAAAGGAACGATCCGGTAAGCACTATGCCCGCTATGGTTGCACAGGCACCGATGATCATGAGGCCTTCAAGTCCCAAGTGCCAAACACCAGCCCGCTGCGCAATGACCCCGGCCATCGTGACGTATATCAGAGGTGTTCCAGATCGAAGGATCGCGACAAGAAATTCATGAATTTCGATCATGGAGGCGCCCGTCCGAGCCGAATTCGCTTCCTCAAGGAGAATTTCGCCGTGATAAACAAGGCGATTGTCGCATTGATGAGATCGATCGCTGCGGACGGAAGCCCGGCGAGAATGGGAAGGAAAAGCGCTGCCGAGAAGAGGCCGCCAAAGAAAACGCTCGCGACGACGGCCGCCGCAACCGACAGGTTAGCTACAAGCGCGACCAGAATCGCCGTAAATCCATGGGTTGGAAGAAAACCGCTGGCAATGCGGCCGTTGGGGCCAAAAAGCTCGATGGATCCCGCAAGGCCAGCCAGCGCGCCGCTTATCAGAAAGCTCGACAGTCCAAGCTGCCAGAGCCGACCGCCCTGAAACTGCAGCATGACCGGGTTGCGCCCTGCCAGTCCTGATAACGTGCCAAAGGCGGTGCGGTTGACCAGCAGCCATGCCGCGACTGCCACGAGCGCGACGATTGCCACGATCGTCGGGGAGACGCCATGCGAGTCGCTAATCCTGAAGGAAGGGGGAAGAATGCGGCTAGAAGCCTGTTGCCCGGAGCCTGACGGATCCTTGAGCGGTCCCGAGGTCACGTAGACGAGTATCAGTCCGGCAATGAAGTTTCCCATTAGTGTCGTGATGACTTCGTCTGTTCCTGAACGCAACCGGAGAACACCCGGCCAGAGTGCCCAAAGGGCGCCGCCTGCCATACCTGCAACGATTCCTAGAGGGACAACGACGGCGGCCGGAGCCCAGACGAGAGCGTCAGCGACGAATGCCGCGCAGATTGCTCCGATGTAGAATTGGCCTTGAGCGCCGATGTTGAAGAAACCGCAGCGGAACGAAATGCTGACGCCAACGGCGGTGATGAACAGGGGCAGCGCCCACCGAAGGCTTTTCTCCCATGCACCTGGATGGAGGAACGCCCCGTCCAGAATACTTTCAAACATCAGCAATGCGGAATATCCAGCGCACTCGAAAATTGCCCCGCACAGAATCAAGGCCAGCGCAATGAACGCCAAGGGGCGCAGGACAATTTCAAGTCTCTTTATCAATTCCTCGATCCCGTCATCGCCCGACCCGTCTTGGCGATGTCGAATGGAGGTGCAAATTCACTCACGATTCTGCCCGAGAGCATGACGAGAACGCGTTGGCTGATGTCGAAGAGCTCATCGAGGTCGGAGGAAATCAGCAGCACGCCGCAGCCCCGTTTTCTTGCCTTCCGCATAGTTGACCAGACGAAGGCCGTCGCACCAATGTCCAAGCCGCGAGTGGGTTGCGCCGCAACGATGAGCCGTGCGGTATTGTCCACTTCGCGGGCGAGAATGAGCTTCTGGGCATTGCCTCCCGACAGAGAGCCTGCGTTCTGCGTCGTCGAATTGTAGCGAACTCCCCATTCGGCCAGCGATTCAGCGCATCGTGCCCGCAACTTGGAAGGATTGACGAGGCCAAGAGGAGGCCGCAGCACCAAGTCGCGAACAGACCAGTTCTTCCAAAGTTCGCTCGTTAGGCTGAGGCCTTCACGATTTCTGTCGAATGGGATGATGCGAAGGCCTTGCGACCGGCGATGCGCCAAGTCGAGACCGGTGACTTGCGCGCCGCATAGGTCGATTTCGCCACTCGAGACTGCTACAAAGTCGGAAAGCACCTGCACGAGGGTGAGCTGGCCGTTTCCCTCTACGCCGGCAATGCCAACGATTTCGCCAGAGCGAACTTCGAACGAGATGCGGTTCAGGCACGGCTCGTCTGTCCTGACGGATGTGCAGACTTCCTTCATTTCGAGAACAGTATCCAAGCTTACAGGTTGAGCGGTCGCTGTTTCGCGTCGCGCACCGGACAGCGGTTCGGCCGCCCTAGTCGGAGACTTGCCATTGTTATGACTGATCGAATCGTGGTTCCCGACGCCCATTATCAGGTTCCCAATCCGGTCGGGATCTGTTTCTTCGCGCGCAATTGGCCCAGCCACGAGTCGCGAGTTCCTTAGTACCGACACCGTGTCGGCTACTGCCCAAACCTCGCGAATCTTGTGAAGTATCAGAATGACAGTCACGCCGTTATCCCTGAGCGTCCTAATGCGATCAAACAGGCTTTCGATGCTGGTCGGCGGCAATACGGCTGTCGGCTCATCGAGAATGAGAACGGTTGCCTTGGTAACCAGCGCTCGCGCGATTTCCACGGCTTGCTGCAATTCGATCGGAAGCTCCCGGATACGTCGGCGCGGATCGATGTCCATTCCAAGGGAATTAAGGTACTCTCTGCAGCGTTCGAGCAGTTGCCTGCGACTGAAAAGCCCGATCTCACCATCCAAACTGAACTCGATCGCCTCAGCCACTGTGAACGAGGGTGGCAGGGCGAAGTTCTGGTGCACGAGTTCGACTCCGGCTTTGCGCGCGCTCGCGACGCTCCCGAAACGCAAGTTCCGCCCGTTGATCGACAGTTCTCCCGCATCCGGCTTGACAAGCCCTGCCGCAACGCGAGCAAAAGTCGTCTTGCCCGCGCCGTTCTGCCCGACAACGGCGTGAATCCCGCCAGTCGGGAAATCAACGGAGATTCCGGCGAGGGCAGTTACCTCGCCGAACGCGACACGGATGTTCCGACAGCTAAGCGCAGAAGGTCTCGAACTGCTCGTTGCCAACCGCGTCACCGCTCATTTGCAGTCCGGTCCCTTCAGATGGAGGTATTGAAGGGCACCTGGATCGATTCGTCAAGAATTCCCGCCTTGGCAGCCTCGATCTGTGGCCATGTCTCATCCGCCTTGGCAACAAGGTCGCTAGGTCCCTGCCCCATAAACAGTGGGGACCGCACAAACTCAATGACACCCGCTCCCAGCCCCGTCGAGACATGCGTGCCACCAGCCCATTCTGACCCGATGGCTTTTCCAACCTCGTTGTACAGCGACTGCCCGAAATTCAGGTTCACGATGCTTATAACCGACGCTGGTCCAAGTTCGTACTGTGCCGGAGACAGAGCACTGACCATTCGTCCAGCATTCTCGTTGGCGGCCTGGATAATTCCACCGTCGGTCGCGGCCGCATCGGTCTGAATGTAGTCTATCCCGTCAAGAAACATTTGGGAGGCGATTTCGTAGCCCTTGGCCGGATCCTGGAAAGAGCCGGCGAACGCGGCACTAACGGACGCGTCCGGATTGACGGAATGGACTCCTGCCTTCAGAGCGTTGAAGTCAGCATTGAGCGGCGGGATGCTGATGCCTCCGATGTATCCGATCTTTCCGGTCTTGGAGACATTCGCAGCGAATATTCCCGACAGGTAGCAACCGAGATAGTAGTTATAGGAAACCGTAACGAGATTCGGGATCGGAGGATCGACAGGATCACCAAACAGTTGAATCCATTTGATGTCGGGGTATTCCGGCGCGACCGCCTTCAATGACTCCGAAATGACGGGGAATGTTGCTACAACTATTGTGGCATCCGCATCGCCGAGTGTCCGAAACACCGGCTCGAACGTTGCTGAATCCTGCGCGTAGACTGACCGTTGCAAGAATCCTCTCTCTCCAGAGAGTTGGTTCAGTTTCGCTATCATCGAGTCGATGGGGCCGTTGTCCCCTGCCGCCTGCGTGTGCACAAGTGCGACAAGTTCGTTCTCTGAACTCGCTTCCACCAGCGTGGCTCTGCTGGAAACCGCCACCGCGGCGGCGCCAGCCGCTGCTCCAATGAAGTGGCGTCGTCCGAAGGCGTTTCGATTGGCAATATTTCGTATTTCGTACATTTCCATTTCCTTTCTGCGGCGGTTTGAAGACCCGCCGGTGGGTGCGGGACGAACTGCGCAGCGCTTTCCATGGCGCGCGCGAAGCCCCTAACGGTTGGTCAAGTCGTCGACGTGCACCTTATCCAATGGTTTTCATCTCTCTTCTCCCAACCTCGGTTATCCGCCGATCGCCGGCGAACATGGAGCTTGATTCATGATCATCACCTCTTGGTTCTGGATTGCGCCCAACTCCCAGACCGAATTGATGAACGCCTGCCAATCAGGGTCCGCGTACATCTTTGCGCGGCGCGTCTCGCGATCGGCTAAGTCGTCGTAGGCCCAAATCAGAACGGTTCGGTGCAGCTGGCCTATTTCGGAAACATAGAGTCCGACAAAACGGTTCAAGTGTCTCCTCTGGATGGCAAGCCCTTCCGACTCGTATTTGTCGAGCCATCCATCGACGGTTCCTGGGCGGAACGTGTAAAGTCTGTGCTCAATGATCATTTCTTTCGTATCCCCTATGGAATTCCGACCACTATTCGCCTTCCCGCATGAAGGCGGCTGCCTGTTCGCCGATCATTATGGTCGGCGCGTTTGTGTTGCCGCTAGAGATTATCGGCATGACGGACGCGTCGGCGACGCGGAGTCCATCGATTCCATGGACCTTCAGCCGAGCGTCCACCACCGACATCTGATCGATGCCCATCTTGCAGGTCCCAACTGGATGAAAGGTGGTCATGGCCGATGAACGCAGCCATTGCAGAAGATCCTTGTCAGATTGCAATTTCGATCCCGGCTGTTCTTCCCGACCACGGAACCCATCGAAGGCAGCTTGGCCGATGACCTCGCGCACGATGCGGATGCCGGCGATCAGGCGATCTTGGTCGAACTTGCTCTGGATGTAGTTTGGATGGATTTCGGGAGGGTCGTCAGGATCAGCCGAGCGGAGCCTGATCGAGCCACGGCTGGTAGGATTGAGCGGTCCAACCCGTATCGTGAAGCCGTGGTTTGCCTCGATTGAATCGCGCGTGAACGGATTCGGAAAGTGCAGATTCGCCGTCTTCTCGAAAGCGGGCATGAAATGGAGCTGGATGTCCGGAGCAACCAAGCCGGTTTGACTCTTGAGAAAAGCCCCCGCTTCATACGGGAACGTGGTCGCCACGCCCTCGCCGAAGAGCATTCCCGTCGTGATCGACCGAAGCAGTCGGTCGGCACGAAGGTCTCGATATAGAGTTATGGGAACTTTGCATTCGTAAGAGAGCACGCAGTCGACATGATCCTGCAGGTTCCGTCCGACACCCGGAAGTTCCTCTTTCACCTCGATGTCATGCCGTTGCAATTCATCTGCTGGTCCGACACCCGACAACATAAGCAACTGCGGTGAATTGACCGTTCCGGAGCAGAGCACAATCTCCCGTGTCGCCTCTACAGTTCGCATTCTGCTTCCTTGGGCGATCTCGATGCCGGTGGCCCGCTTGTTTTGAATGAGTATCCGACGCACCTGCGCCCGGGTAGCAACAGCGAGATTCGGACGATGTTGGACAGCGCGAAGGAAGGCGGATGACGTGGACCAGCGCTTGCCGTTTCTTATCGTGAAGTCGAAACGGCCAAACCCTTCCTGATCTTTGCCATTAAAATCGTCGTTAACCGGATATCCGGCCTGACGGCCTGCCTCGATGAAGACATCGAACAGAGGGTTTGAGCCGCGCGAGCGACAGACCGTCAGTTCTCCGGTCTGACTGTGGAATTGGCCATCGCGCTGGACATGGGCCTCGGAACGGCGGAAGGCAGGGAGCACGTCTTCGTATGACCATCCGGACAGACCCATTTGTGCCCACCGGTCGAAATCGTGCCGATTGCCTCGCACATAGATCATCCCATTGATCGTTGAACTTCCGCCAAGGACCTTGCCACGCGGCCAGTAAAGGGAACGTCCGTGAAGCGTTTCCACTGGCTCGGTATGGTATTTCCAATTGTAGATGCCAGAGTTGAACAGCTTTCCCATCAGCATCGGAAGGCGCACCAAAGGATTCAGGTCGCGCCCACCCGCCTCGACGAGGAGCACATCGTTTGAGGGGTCCTCAGACAGTCGGTTGGCAAGCACACATCCGGCGGAACCGGCTCCGACGACTATGAAGTCAAAAGCATGCTTCATCGGATTGGCTACCAATCGATGGGCGTTTCGCCCATTTCCGCTAAATGCGCATTGCAGAGCAGAAATGGATTCTCGGCACCAAGAAGTTCCTCAGCGAACGCTGGATGCGGGCAACTGACGATGCGCCGACATTTTCCTTTGCTGAGACCAGCGCACCTGATTGTCTGCGCCGCTACCTCGCCGAACCCAATGAAAACGGTCGGCGTCCCTCTGCTTGCCAAATAGCGTAGAACTGCCGTGAGCAGCGGACGCCATAGCGGCAGGTGCCCCTTGGACTGATGGGGGTCGCCATCGACCTGGAACCGGGTGATTGTGAGAGACGAATTGACAAGCAAGGTTCCCGAAGCGACCCAGCGATCGGCTAGGTCAGAAGGGGCTTCGAGCTCGACACGACCACTCTCGATTTCTGAAAGCAGGTTCGCCCATTCTTCAAAGTCGGACGCATACGAGGAACAGCCCGTTCGAGCCGCCACGATCAGCTGAATGAGCGTCCGCACGCTCTTGGAGAACATCTTGTCAAGCTCGCCCCAAGAGGCAGTGTTTCCCGCCTCGAACGCCCGTCCGGTGGAAAAGGCCGGGCATGGATAGGGATCTTGCCCTAGTACAACACAACGCACGTTTTTCGGTGGGAGGTTGTCGAACGCTCGGAAAATATGCGCTCCGGCCGGCTCGCCGGGCAGGCATTTCTTGCGGCGAGTCGGAAAGATTGGTTCCCATGGTTCGAGTTCGAGTTCCGGATCGACCCCGTCGAAGTTCAAGGACACATTTCCGAGAATTGCTTGCCATGCTGGGTCGAGATCCTCGCACCAACCTTGAAGCGTGTCCCTTAATGCATCTCTCAGGAGAACCAGCGCCGAATCCCTTCCCTTGTCATTGCCCCAATGTTCAATACCTGACAATAATGTCAACTATTTTGAGAAAAAATTGACACTATTGTCAAATTCATCTGAACTAGCGGTTCTGGTCTGCCTGAAGCTTTTGCGAAAGTAGTGCCAGAAGTTTCGACGGCAACACCATGAGACCGTTGCGAAATGCATCCCTCAGTCATTGACATGTCGTGCTGAAGGGTTGCAAGCGCCTGCCATGATGTTCGATTGAAGGAGAGGACGATGGATTTCTTCATGACGGTCTGTGCTTCGCGGTCTCGACGTGGCGCTTCTGTCCGAGATCAACAGCCCGCTGAAGGAACGCGCCGAGGGCGAGGCGCCGCACTTCCCGGCCATGGTATACGACTGCACGGTGTAGCGGGGATCCAGTCCAGAATCATGTTCCGGGCCTCTCGCGGGCATCCCCTGTCGCGGCGGCGGTGGATCGCGGACAGACCTTCGGCACCCTGAAGCGGCTCTTCAGGGCGACGCGGTCCCAGTTCATGGGGCGGCGGGCGGTGGAGGCGGAAACGGCCATGAAGGCGATGGCCCCGACCCTGCTCAAGGAGGGCAACCGGATCGAGCTGCCTGCGGCCTGAGGGCCGAAGTCCGTCCCGAACCTGCCCGATGCGGCACATCGGGGCCTGAAACCGCGCCTTTTGGGGCCAAAATCACGTCTGGAAGATGCTGCAACCACCCATCGGCGACCGCCAAGCGCACAACCTGCTCCAGACGGCGAAATTCAGAGAAAAACGCCCGCTTTCGCAACAGTCTTTGAATTCCATTTCTTGCGGGCCGGCGGGTGATTCGGCTAGGAATGCTGGGTCGCAAAGTTGTGACGATTTCGCGGCGGTGGCATCGACAGACCGGCCACACCATGACTGATTGGGGAATCTAGAGTGAAATGAGCGATTCGGAGGCTTTTGTCAGCGACAGGCATTCGGAAGCCAAGATCCGCGACCGAAATGAGGCGAAGATCCTTCAAGCGGCAGTTCACCTTTTCGCAGCAAAGGGATTTGACGGCACGCGCCTGACCGAGATCGCATATCAGAGTGGCCTGCCGAGACCCAACGTCTACTACTACTATTCGTCGAAGAAGGACATCTACACGGCGTTGATCGAGCAAGTCATTGCCGGATGGGACCGTGCCTTTGAGCACATCGAAGTGGACCGCGAGCCTCGCGAGGCAATCGAAGCGTACGTTTGCGCAAAACTGGAGTATTCGCGCAAACACTCGGCAGAGTCCCGCTTCTTCGCAAATGAGATACTGCGCGGAGCAAGGTTCTTGACGCGGAAGCATCGCCTCCACATGCGCGAGGTCACGCGCGAGCGAGCGCTCGTGATCGAGGAGTGGATTCGACAAAAGAAGCTAGCGCCTGTCGATCCGCGCCACTTCTTCATAATGCTCTGGTCGGCAACGCAATTCTACGCTGAATTCGAGTATCTTGCCGCCGACATTCTCCGGCGTCGCCGCCTGACGCGAGAGGACTTCGCGACTGCCGCGACAACAATCTCCAAGATTGTGCTGGATGGATGCAGCGACTCGGACAAGACCCGAACATAGCGCCCGCCACAACACAGCTGACAAGTGAAGCAGCTTTCACAGGCGGTCGCCCCGGGCGGCATGCCGATTGCACCTTCCATTCTCTTGCAGGGAACGCCACCTGTACGGGGTCATCCGGATTCCGATGCCGCAACCCCGTCGGAGAATTGGCGCGTGTTCCCGGCGGGAGGGCACCCGTCGGAGAGCGCCAGCAGCAGTTCCTCTATGGCGGGGAGCGGAATGCCGCCTGTCAGTGCAGACTCAGCGGGACAGGGTTTGAAACGGGGATCAGGATCCGGCGCGCCCTGCCGGGCGCGCCAGCTAAGAATTTCCTGGAATTATGCGACCAAGGTTTCGACTTTCGATGGCTTGTTGAGACTCACCGAAGATTCGATCTTGATCCGCCGGGGCTTCAGCACTTCCGGAATCTCGCGCTTCAGATCAATGTGCAGCATGCCATCTTCGTAGGCGGCTCCGGCAACCTCAACATGCTCTGCCAACTGGAATTTTTTCTCGAAGGCCCGTTGGGCAATTCCGCGATGCAGGAACTGGCGGCCATCGTCATCGGCACCCTTGCGCGCGGTCACGACAAGCTGATTCTCGCGAACCACGATTTCCAGTTCGTCTCTGGCAAAGCCTGCCGCCGCGATCGAGATCCGGTAGGCATCCTCCGAAGTCTTCTCGATGTTGAACGGCGGATAGCCCGCCTGCGGCACATCCTTGGAATGCAGGCGATCCAAGAGATCGGCGAACACGTCGTAGCCGACGGTCGAGCGATAAAGGGGGGAAAGATCAAATGTACGCATGGTAATCCTCCTTTTGAGCGATTGGTTTGCGATTTCGCCCTCCACTATGGACGGGCTTCTGAAATGTGCCGGATCCAGATCTTGTTGGCTTCCAACACTTTAAAGTTGGGAACGGGAGTGTCTGATTTCAAGGTGCGCAAGGCATTTTTCCATGACAGGCGCTCAAGCATGACTCCAAATGTGCAAGTTCAGTCTGCGGCAATCTCGCCGTGAAGGGCCGGCGGTTTCGGGCCGCCGGTCGACCAGTCCAGCAATTCGACTGTGTGAACGACAGGCGCGTTCGATGCGGGACCGATCTGCATCATGCAGCCAAGATTGCCTGCAGCGATCACGTCAGGCCGGATCCGATCGAGCGACTCAACCTTGCGCGACTGCAACCGCTTCGCGATCTCAGGCTGCAGCAGATTGTAGGTTCCGGCAGAACCGCAGCAAATATGACTGTCTGCCGGCTCCAGCACCTCGAATCCAGCTGTGGCAAGAAGCGACTTGGGTTCCGATCGTATCTTCTGACCATGCTGAAGCGAACACGCTGCGTGGTAGGCGACGACAATCCCCTTGCGGGGGCATTCCGGAAAGCCGATTTCAACCAGAAACTCCGAAATGTCCTTTGCAAGCTGGGACACTTTTCGCGCGGCGCCCTCCATCGGCGCGCCCTTGAACATGTGCCAGTAGTCCTTGACTGTCGTCCCGCAACCGCTCGTGTTGATGATGATGGCGTCGAGCCGTCCGACTTCGACCTCGTTCGTCCAAGCCGAGATGTTGCGGGCAGCGGCCGCATGGCTGTCGGTCGAGCATCCCATGTGATGGGCAAGTGCACCGCAGCACCCCGCCCCCTTGGCAACCACTACGTCGCACCCGAACCGGCGAAGAATCCGAATGGTTGCGTTGTTTATGTCTGGATTCAGGGCCCGCTGGGCACACCCCGTGAGCAATGCCACGCGCCATTTCGCAGGCCCTTCTGCAGCAAATGTCTGCGGTCTGTCGTTTTGGTTCGGCCTGGGGATTTTGGGCGGCACCAAATCAAACATAGATCGCAGGCGGGCAATCGGAATCAAGGGCCGGAACGGCCTCGCAACCACCGCTGCATAAAGGGCCACGCGGAAGCGCGCCGGATATGGCAACAAGCTCCTCAGCAACCGGCGGAGCAGGCGGTCCCCGAGAGGTCTCCTGTATGTCTGCTCAATGTACTCGCGCGCGTGGTCCACCAAGTGCATATAGTTCACGCTGGAAGGGCAGGTTGTCATGCAAGCGAGGCAGGACAGGCATCTGTCGATATGCTTGACGGTCTGCTTGTCGGCCGGACGCCCCTCCTCCAACATGCTCTTGATAAGATAGATCCTGCCCCTGGGACTGTCGAGTTCGTCTCCCAAAACTTGGTAGGTCGGACAGGTAGCGGTGCAGAACCCACAGTGAACGCAGGTTCTCAGGATGTCATTCGAGTGACTTGTGCGCGGGTCGCGAAGCTGTTCTGCCGTGAAGTTCGTTTGCATTCCGCAATCTTCAGCTAGCTCGATCCGGCAGGGAAAGGCAATGTGGAGCAGCTACGATATCTCATGCCATCAATCCGGGGTTCAGGATTTCGCGCGGATCGAATTTCTTCCGCAGACCTTCCGCAATTCTGGCGACGGGCGCGGGCAGTGGCTGGAACACCGGGAGACGCGACCTGGTTTCCTTGCTGGCCCTTATCAAGGTGGCATGGCCTGCGAAACCCGAAACCTTCGCGCGCAGGTTCGTGCCTGCCGAAACCAAAGCCCAGACGAGCCCGCCACCCCAGTCGTAAACAATCTTTGCGGCTCCAAATCTCCGAATGCGCTCGGCCAGCTTCGGCCCGTCGTCAGGCTTGACCGAAAACCGCCAAACGTCGCCGGGGCACCGATGGAACAGCTGAACATCGCGTATCCATTTCCACCCCGCCCCCGTGCGTTCCAAGCTCCGCTCGATGTTGATTTCACCAAAAGCTCCAAGCTTGCCCTTAAGTTGTTCCGATCTGTACCGCACCGATTCCTCGAATCCCTCGATCCGGATCATCGTTACTGGGTCTCCGTCCACTCCTTCCGGCACGTGCGCTGCTCCAGTTACCTCGTAGGGCGAACACAATGCCACGGTCAGGGCCCCAATCGCGTCAACATCGGAGAGACCCTCGATCAACAGAACCGCTTGGGATTCGGCGGCAGGCAGCACCTTGAGCGAGACTTCGCTCAGCACGCCCAGCGTGCCGTAACTTCCTGCGAGCAGCTTGACCAGATCGTATCCAGTGACATTCTTCATCACTCTGCCGCCACTTTTCAGGACAGTTCCCTCCCCGTTCACGAATCGGATGCCAAGCAGGTAGTCCCGGCATGATCCCACCTGAATTCGCCGCGGCCCCGAAACGTTCGCGGCCACCACTCCGCCGATCGTGGGGACCCCATTGGTGCCGAGAAGGCCCCGATGGTCCATGGGTTCGAACGGCAGCCGCTGGCCGCAAGCCTCCAGTTCTCTCTCCAGATGTTCGATCGGAGTTCCAGCGCCAGCGACGACGGTAAGCGCACCTGGTTCGTACAATCGGATTCCTTCCAGGCGCGACGTGCATAGCGACTCCGCCAAAACCGGTTTTCCGATCGGCCGGGTGCCGCCGCCGCTGATCGCCAAGGGGCGAATAGCCGACGCTATCGCCTCAGAAAGTTCTCGCTCGTCCTCAGGTGTCACGCGGCTCTTCGACTTTCTGTCGCCTCAAGCGGAAACACCTTTGACGGATTAAGAAGCCATTTCGGATCGAACACATCCTTCACCCGCATCTGTGCCTCCATATCATCTGACGAGAACTGGGCCGGCATCAAGTCGCGTTTCTCCACGCCGACACCGTGCTCTCCGGTCAGGCATCCGCCGACTTCCACGCACAGCTCGAGAATCCGTGCACCCATGGCTTCACTTCTCTCCAGTTCGCCGGGTTGATTGGCATTGAACAAGATCAGAGGGTGCATGTTGCCATCGCCTGCATGAAAAACATTGGCGACGTCGAGACTGTACTCTGCTGAAAGCTGGCTGATTCGCTTGAGAACGTGCGAAAGTTGCGAGACCGGAATCGTGCCGTCCAGGCAAATGTAATCATTCAGTTGGCCCATCGCCCCAAATGCGGCCTTGCGCCCTGCCCATATCCGCTGCGATTCCTCTTCGGATCCGCTTTCGCGCAGTTCGTCCGGCTTGTGCTTTGCGGCGATCTGCTTGATGAGACCGAGTTGCTGGTCGATTTCGGCGGAGGACCCTTCAACCTCGACAATTAGAAGCGCCTCGACGTCCGGATATCCGGCTCCGACGAATGCCTCGCATACCCTGATGCATTGTCGGTCCATGAACTCGATTGCGACGGGCAGCAACCCAGCCTCGATGATGTCCGACACACAGGCACCGGCAACCTCGTTCGAGGAGAACCCCATCAGGATCGGACGTGCGCCTTCCGGCTTGGGGAGAATCCGAAGTGTCGCCTCCGTCACAACGCCAAGCTGACCTTCTGAACCACACACTAGCCCAAGGAGGTCGAGGCCGCCGGAATCCAGATGCGGGCCTCCAAGATCGATGACTTCGCCCTCAATTGTGACCAGCCGCACTCCGAGAAGATTGTTCGTGGTCACCCCGTACTTGAGACAATGCGCGCCCCCGGAATTCATTCCAATATTGCCAGCAATGGCACAGGCAAGCTGGCTTGACGGATCCGGCGCGTAGAAGAATCCGTTTCCCTCGACCACCCCGGTAACCGACAGGTTCGTGCGACCGGTCTGAACGCGAATGAAGCGGTTCTCGCAATCCGTTTCCAGCACTGCATTCAAGCGCGCCGTTCCCAATACCACGCTGTCCTCTGTCGGTAGCGTTCCACCCGCAAGAGATGTTCCTGCACCTCTGGGAACAACAGGGACGCCTTCTTCGCTGCAGACCTTCAGCAACGCGGAGACTTCTTCCGTTGTCGTCGGGAGCACGACGGCAAGCGGCGCGCATCGGTATGCGGTAAGCGCATCGCACTCGTACGCCTTGGTTTCAGACTCATGGTGTATTACTGAGCCGCCCGGCAGAGCTTCCTGGAGCCGAGCCACAATTTTGGCCTTCCTGTTCAGGATTTTGATGTCCGGGGTCGGCATCTGCATCGCGAACTCCCGAGAATGCCACCAAGGGTCAGTTTTTACAAGCATAGTTGGAGAACAATGAAAAGTCCAATTTGCGGCGAGAATGGTGCGGAATTTCGAAAACTGGATGGAACAGCTTGATTCGGCCAGATTTTGACTTGGAAACAATCAATCAATCGAAATCGTTTGCGGTATCGTCTGCATCGTGTTTGGGTTGTGCTCGGATTGTTATTCTGAGAAAATCGCAGACTTAGGCGTGCACCGCCGGCTGGCTGTTCTGTCGCGCTGACCCTGCTACGCGCATCAGGCAAGCAAATTTGCGCCAACATTGAGTTAGCAGATGAATGTTCAGTGCATTCGCGCGGCGGCCATCGCCTGCGTCGCTGCGCGTCTTCAAGAAGATTGCGGCGACCTGCCGCGGGAGTTGCGCCCTTTCATGTTGCCGTGGCCTTGAAGGATGAGTATCCGAACGGACTCCATGATGGATGATGACCATCGAAGACGCGGCAACCGCAGGGCAGGACGTTGGAGACAATTCTCGAGGGCGTATCCTACGTGCGTGATAGAAAGAAGGTGTTGGACGGCGTCTCGCTCAGTCTGACTGATAGAAGAATCGGTGTCGTCGGGCGAAACGGCTCTGGAAAGTCAACCCTTGCCCGACTCATCTGCGGATTGATCAAACCGACCTCCGGCAAAATCCGCGTCAATGGCATAGATGTCTGGCGAGATCGCAAGAATGCAGTCGAAACAGTTGGGATCGTCTTCCAGAACCCAGATCACCAGATTATCTTTCCAACTGTCAGCGAAGAAATTGCGTTTGGTATTTCGCAGCTCGGTCACTCGAAGCGGGATGCCCGGGAGCGTGCGCTGCAAACGCTGTCGCGGTTTGGGCACGAAACTTGGGCGGACCGGGCAATTCACACCCTTTCTCAGGGTCAGCGGCATCTCGTCTGCCTCATGTCGGTCATGGCAATGAGGCCCGCCGTGATTGTGCTTGACGAACCATTCACCGGGCCGGACCTGCCGACGATTATGCAGCTTCACCGGCACTTGCACTCGCTTGACGTGTCGCAAATCCTGATTACCCATGACATTTCGGCCCTCGCGGGATTTGATCGTGTTGTCTGGCTCGATAGGGGACGCATCAGGCGAGATGGGGAAGCGCGAGCAGTGTTGGAAGAATTCCGTACGGAGATGGAAAGACTGGGACGTAGCGATGATTTCGCTGACTTCGCCGATTGAGACCCCGTATCATGGGTTGCCCGCGGGTCAGAAGCTGCTGGTGCTCTGCGCGTTCACCTTCGCGATATTTCTAACAAGCAGGTTAGATGCGCATCTGGCCGCGGTGGCGTTCGTCAGCGGGGTCCACCTAGGTGCAGGAATTCGTTTCACTCTGTTGGCTGCAAGGAGACTGCTTCCAGTTTGGCCTTTCCTTGCGGTCGTCATCCTCTGGCACATCGCCACAGACGATCTGGTTGGCGGCACAGTGATTTCGATTCGGCTTGTCGCCACGATCGGGTTGGCAAATCTCGTGACTATGACGACGAGACTGGATGATTTGGCCGATGTTTTCAAAACTCTTCTCGTTCCATTCGAGCGCATCGGAATTCGACTCGATGGTTTGGAGATGGCGATTGCGCTCGTGTTGCGGTTTACGCCCCTACTGCTGCAAAGGGGAACCATGCTGGTAGAGGCTTGGAAAAGCCGTTCGCGGAGGCACCCTAGTTGGAGAATAGTTTTTCCGTTGACCTTGCTTGCTATAGATGACGCCGAGCGGGTGTCCGAAGCTTTGCAGGCGAGATGCCGAGCCGAAAGAGAGGGACGGAGTTGGCATGTATCGTGACCTAGCGTACATTGCGCTGTTTGCGGCCCTCATCGCCGCACTGGGGATCATACCGAAGATCACTCTTGCATCCGGTGTTCCCATTACAGCCCAGTCACTCGGAATCATGCTGTGCGGCACAGTTTTGGGAGCCAGGCGAGGAGCGAGCGCCGTGATGTTGTTTTTGTTTCTCGTGGCACTTGGCCTTCCGCTACTTGCAGGAGGGCGAGGGGGCTTGGGCTTGTTCGCCTCGCCGTCAGCAGGCTATTTAATTGGATTCCCGGTTGGCGCATTCATTGCTGGCACCGTCATGGAGCGTTGGAAAGCGCGTTCAGTTGTCGCCGCCGCGTTTGTCGCTGCCCTTGTGGGTGGCGTGTTCGTGGTTGCAGCATTCGGAACTGCGGGCATGGCGATTACATTGGACAAATCGATTCCCGAGGCGTTGCTGCTCGCGTTGCCCTTCATACCGGGCGACATGCTGAAGGCTACGGCCGCCGCCGCGATAACCGCTTTTCTAGCCCGCAACCGGCCAGAGTCCGTTCTTTCGAGGGGGTGATCCGGCACATGTTGCACGCGGCACCCCGGATGCCGCATTTTCGCTCTCAGGCCCGTGCCGGCAAGTCCTGCAAGCCCGAGCGGGTGGAACGCGATGATGCAGACCGCGCGCACGATGTGCTGCAGGCAGTTCTTTCCGGCGATCCTGCGTGGTCATTCACGCACCGGAAGCGCAAGGCTCTGAAAGCGCTTGAATGGCCCTTCAAACGGTGGCTGGGCATTCACCTCCGAGAGAGCCTAGGCCTCGAAAAGAACTGCGGTTCCAAGTCCACCGGCGGCGGCAATGGCAGCAAGACCGAACGAACCCCGATGCGCCAATTCATGATAGGTCCGCACTGCAAGAATCGCGCCTGAAGCTCCAATAGGGTGGCCGCGAGCCAGCGAGCCTCCTCCCGGATTGACAACAGCTGGATCGATCTCTGACTTTCGAGTGCAGGCAATGGCCTGCACAGCATAAGCTTCCATGATCTCTGCCACGGCGAGTCTGGCTGCCCGAACTCCCTCGCGTTCAAGGACTTCGCTGATTGCAATCACCGGAGCGAGTCCAGGCTTCTCTGGCTCTCCGCCAACGGTGGTCCCAGCTGCGAACCGAATCTTCTTGCACTTCAAGCACCTCGCCACTCTCTCGGACACGACGAGGAAAAATGCCGATGCATCCGCCGCGACAGAAGTGTTGGCATGGGTGACGGTTCCACTGATGACCCTTGCCCGCTGGCACAGTTTGTCTGTCAAGTTGCGGGTGCAGCTGTCGAACCCGAGAGCGACTCCCGGCACCGGCGTCATTTCATTGGCCAGCCTTTTCTTCGCGTTCACCGCCTTCCTGTGGCTGTCAACCGCCCATATGTCCTGCTCATCGCGCGAAATGCGTAGTTCCTGAGCCAGTGCGGCGGCAGCTTCACCCATTAGAGGATCTCTATCCGGCCAAGGTGTAAAGGCCGCTTGATCATACGGTTCAAGTTCACCGTCTTCGCGGCGAACCCTGTACCGTTTCGGTCTTCGCGAGTAACTTTCCGCACCACCAGCCAGAACCGCTTTGGCGTAACCGCTCTTGATCAATCCGGCAGCTAGCACCAAGGCATCGAGGCCCCCGCAACATTGCCTGTCTACGGTCAATCCCCCCACTCTCTTGGGAAGGCCGATTTCCAGCGCGATCAGCCGCGCAGGATTTCCGCCAGCTCCCAAGGCATTGCCGACTATTATCTCGTCCACGCTCTCAAGCGAGATGCCGGATCGGACAAGACACTCGCGGGCGGATGCAGCGCCAAGCACGTGAAGCGGAACATCTCGAAATGCACCGTTTCTTGGGGCGACGGGAGTCCGAACGGCAGACGCAAGATAAACAGGCTCGGTCATTCAATCAGTTCTGCCACCATAAGCTCAAGCTTGCCGATATCTGTTTTCCCCGAACGAAGCATCGGCCACTCATCCACAAAGCGAACAAGCTTAGGGGCCTTCAGCGGTCCAAGGGCGCTTCTGCAATCGGATATGACACTATTCGATGTGAGATTCGGATTTTCGGCTCTGATGGCCGCAACTAACCTGTTCCCTCGCATCGGGTCGGGAATCGAGACAATTGCGGCATGCTCGATTCCCGGCAATCTCAAGAGGAAGTTCTCGATTTCCTCTGGATAGACATTCTGGTCCGCCACCGTAATCATTCGATCGCTTCGCCCTGCAAGAAAGAGATGGCCTTTCGCATCAAGCCATCCTTTCTCACCCACGGTCAAGAAGCCGTTGTCCCATCGCGTACTGCCCGGGTCTCCCGATGCATATCCCGAAAACAGGTATGGGCTCCGCACCCAAATTTCTCCCGGCAGCCCGGTGTCGCCCAGGCTTTTGCTGCCATCGCGAATTGAAATCTCAACTTCCGGATAGGGAAGTCCGACAGAACCTGCAGGCGAATCTCGTCCGGAAATGGTGACAAAGCTCGTCTCGGAAGAGCCGTAGAATTCATGGATCTCGGCGTTTGGGAGTAATTTCCTGCAAATTCCGGCAGTTCCCGGATCAAGTTTGGATCCGCCGATCAAAGCTAGGCGGACTCTTTCAAGCTGCACGCCCGGAGTTCGCCGTTGCGCTTGGCCCAGCATTCTCATTTGCGTCGGAGTGGCGTAAATCACGGAGACCCCTGAATTGGACAAGGCATCAAGCTGACGCTCCGGCCTGATTCCCGTCAGTAGATGGAGATCGCAACCGAGATAAAGGGCCTCCAATGCCGCGTAGAGAGAGAGAGAATGGGTAAGTTCGCCGAACACTGCATAAGCATCGCCAAGCGTAACCGGAAAGAGTTCAGAGTTTCGTTCAAAGCTTTTGATCCACGACTTGTGGGTTCGTTCGACTCTGCGAGGCGAGCCTGTACTCCCTGAACTCATGCACTGAAATCTCGGCTCATTTTTCCAGTCATCTGCTGGATCCCAGGCACTGAAAGTGTCTCCGTTGCGAAGATTGGCAGACGACTTGATCTTGGCTCGGGTCACGCAGAACGTTCGCCGATCTCGAATGGCTACGAAAATTCTCATCATCGCAACCGCAAGGCTCGACCGTCCGTCCACTGTCATGTGTTCGAATGAATCAGTCCAGCGACCCATTCGTTTTGAGAACATCTCGGCTTTCAGGTTGTCCTGAGTGATCCGGCGCCCACCAACGAAAAGAACGGCACGTTTGTGCCACCTGAATTTCATCTTTTAAACACTCTAGAGTTTCGATCAGTCTTCAGAATACAATTTGTCCCGCCCTTGTCATGCCTCACTAGTGGATGCGCCGGATACTGTCTCATCAGCTGATCCGGCCATCGCATTGCTCGCTGAATGCAGGCCATCAATGCAGCAACAATCATAAGATCGTTGTGAAAGCAGGTGTTTTCTCTGCATTTCCACCTCCACGCCCCAACACCTCAGGAGCCGCGTCCGCAGCGGCGGGCGAAATTGTGGCCGAGGGGGAGGCACCGCACTTCCCGACCCTGGTGGCCAGCTGCACGACCCGGCGCGCACTTGCCGGCAAGGGGCTGTCAAGCGCGTCCAACCGGATCAAGCTTGCTGCGGCATGAGGGCGGAATCTATTCCGAACCTGTCCGGATGCGGCGCTTCGGGACCTGAAACCGCGCCCTTGAGCACCAAGACCACGGCCGAAAGGCGAAATGCAGAACAAAATGACCGCTTTCGCAACGGTCTTAACATGTCAACTGTTAGATTTTGTTACGCCCAAATAGGTTGTTACTTGTTACCAATCAAGCAGTTGAATTGAAGCAGTAAAGGTTTGCGGACTCCCCCCGGCCGGAAAGTCTCTTGATGATGAACTGTCTGGCGCGGGCGGAGGAGTCGGCCGAACTCTATGGGCGAGCACTTGTGGAAACGGTCAAGACGGGACCTAAGAAGTTTCGGGAACGTCAAAAAATGAAGCGGATCGGGAATGTGCATGTAATCGCCGATGCAGGCCACCACAGCGCTCACAGCGCTTTCTGGAAATTGTCGAGGGTGCCATGGCGGATGGTGGCTACTTCAAAGCCGTCGAACACATGGCTGCGATCGACTCCGCCGCATCCCGCCTTCTGCAACTCGCCGATGTCGTCGCTGGCACACACACCTTGGTTGGCCGGAAGATGTCCACGGCCGGATTGGAGCGTTGTGGAATCCCCCTCTTCTTAAAGGGAAAAGCCGCCCTGAGGCGGCTTTAGCGGTTTCCATACCGGACTTTGCAGGTCCGGGAGGGGGCGACGCGCTCGCTTGACACGGAGCCTAGCGGGACGCTACAGCTTCCACGCGGGCACTTGCACTGGCTGCCAGTGCGGTCTGCGATGGCAACGGCATGTCAGGGGAAAACATGCTCGATGGCGGGGAGCTGGAGGTCAGCTGGCGCTCCGAATTCTCGCGTTCCCGACCCACCACGGTGTTGCTGTCGCAAAAGAGTCACGCGGTCAGAAAGCAACGGCGTCGCCGTCGATATCCTCGCGGCATGAGAACATGTGACGGAAGGTACCCGCTCTCAAGTCACGACAACGATTTCCGTGCCGACAAAATCACCGCTGCCGTGGGGGTGTCGTTGTCGAGGATCAAGGAGATGAATTTCCAGAGATTACCGTTGATTTCCTCGAGCGTTTTGCTCTAGCTGTGCGCTCTTGGGAACCCGGAACGTAGCCGACATGCAAACCTGTATTCTGGTCAACTTCGTCCTGCATTCAAGACTGGGTGGCCATTCTAGCTGTACGCCCAAAGGGGTCAATGCCCTGGCCGGAGTGCGCAGCGGCCTTCAAGAACGCGTCGTGCTCGTCTCCGGTGAGTTACTTCCGGGCTTCGGAGAGGTTGTGCAACTGCAACGGTTGCATAGGCATTTGTTTCGCTTCTCCGGCTGCGCCGCCGCGCCAGCCGCGGTCTCCAGAGAACTTGAAACGATGATCTTCAGAGCGCACAGGAGCATGCGGGAATTCGTTCAAGAGTTGAAGAATTTCGAGATCAACCCTTACGAAACGATGATCGATGGGTTCGTGAAGCCGAACGCGGAGGACGCGACCCTGCCGGAAAAGATGTGGGCGGATTTCCAGCCCGAAACCGCCCCCCCCCCATCACCCTGACAGGCAGGGAGCGCACCGTGCGGGTCTCTGCGCCACCTGCACAGCGTTACGCGATGGGAATAGGGTGGCGATTCGCGGCAAGTCGTGATAGCGTCGTGCCAGCAACAGAGCCGGGAGGTCACTCTCATGACCGCATCTTCCGAGATCAGGGGGTCACTCGGCTCCACCTTCTGGCGGATCCGCGTTCCTCCCAACATAGTTCCCCAAATGGCGGAGAGAATGGACTGGAACCGTCTGGGTCGGCGCGTGCTGATCGATCCCGCGCGGGGGCTGATCGCTTGGATGGCACCAAGCTCGGCGCATGAGCGCTTTGCCGCTGCCGCCGACAGAGTGGTCGACCGCGCTAGCGAGCGAACTGGACTTCCCGTCGTGGAGATGCGCGGAACGCGCTGGAAGCACCGCGCCGACGACCCGCCGAACACCGGCATTGAACCCGACGCCTGCTTTTATGTCGGGGACAGCGCGGAGAGATGGATTGAGGAACGGCAAAATGGCGGTCAAGCCGCCGCGCTAGCGTTCGAGGAGCGGACACCGCCCGATCTCGTCGTCGAAATCGAGTGGACGCAGATCGATCGCGGCAAGGCAGAGCGCTATGCCGAAATGGGCGTCCGGGAGATGTGGCAGGCCGAACGCGACGGCGATACCGTTGCCGTCGATATCCTCGACCTGCAGGCCGAAGGCGTCCCGGTGCCCGCGACCAGATCCCCACTCTTCCCCGGATTGGGAAAGCGGCACATTGAACGGCTGCTGCAACTTGCGGAAGAGAAGCGCTTGGCCGAGATGGAAGCGCTGCTCGGGGAGTTGCTGGCGGCGCCCGTTTCAGGCCCGGCACCGGAGACGGGGGAAAGGCTCCCCGGAACGGGAGGCCGCGCCACTCTCCCGGTCAAAGCAGCCTGAGGACGGCAGCTTGCATGACGAAGCCTCCGAAAATGGCGACGATCCCGCCCCATGAACCCACAGTGTACGGTAGAAATCAGCCTTGGTGGCCGCACGTTCGTCGCCGTGATCGATCGCCTTACCCACGCCCGCCGACATGAATGACGCTATGTCGGGCAAGAATTTCAAATCCGCTGTCTCCCCTGGTTCGGTATCTCCCTGGCTCTCGGAGCCAGGGAGATACCGCCGGAGATCGACTTCGGCAAGAAAACGATCTTTTACAGACCGGAGGGTCCCGCGGAGGTCGTCCTGACCGTGATTGCCAAGCACAAGGCCCCGAACAACATACTTCGAAAAACGAACGCCCTGATAGACGGCAGCGTCTAGCGGCGTTCTCGGCCCGGGAGGTGCCGCTGCGATGTCAACCCTTGGATCGGGAGCTTAAGCGTGCGCTCAAGGGGTGCCTCGACTTCATGCCGTTTTCGGCAGTTTGGTGCTTGAGTGCTGCCCCGACCGCGCGACGATCTGCCGGTCCGCAGACTGCACGGCCCGACAGGACGCTTGCAGATAAGGGGGTTGTCGAGCACCGCCAACCGGGACTGCCGAGGCAAGGCTCTAATCGGGAACCATGTTCTAGACTGCCCGGAGGCATCCCCTGTGCCAGCATCGCAGGCGGTTTAATCGGCTCGGCGGCGCGGCCTCGGTTCATGGGGGTGTCGGGCCATGGAGGCAGAGCTAACCTTCAAGGCGATGGCCCTGATTCTGCTCAAAGCGGCCGAGCGGATCGACTAGATCCCCGGCCTAAGGGCCGGATTTTCAGTCCCCGAGGCGGCGTCTCGGGGACTGAAACTGTGTCTGCGGATGCCAACACCGCTGCCGGAAGGCTTCCACAGTCCCCCATCGGCAACTGCTAGATGCTCAACTAACTCCGAAAGTCGCAATGCAGAACTAAATGCCTGCTTTCTTAACGGTCTTATCATTGACGGTAAGGGGCGGGTATTTTCGCCGTATGCTCTGCAGCGCATTAAGCAGCTCTTGAAACAAACCTGTCTTGAACACACCTTTAGGCCGGAGGATGCATTCGGGGGCGTTTGTCGATCAACACCCCAGATTGGAACGGAAATCCGTGAGAACAAGCGTAGCAACCAGCGAACGTGAGGGCTTGAAGAAAGCAGTCGGTCCTATCGCCGTCAGGTACAGACGTGCGAACAACCTGATCATGAAGGGCCTCAACAAACTTTCCCTGAAGCTGGAAACAGCTTCGGAGATGGTTCCGGACTCGATCAGGCGAACGTTCGAGGATGCCCTCAGATCGGCACTCGAGTCAGTGTACGACATCGCCACAAAGACGGAAGTCGATCCCAACAGAAAAATCAGGGATGAAGTCAAGGACACGCGTTTCTGGGACAGAATTCTGCCTGGAAAGGCAGAGGACGATTCTGGGGCACCCCCCAGCGGCAATCTCTCTCTCGACCGGTTCTGGGACAAAATCAGCCGGATACGTTCAGGCAATGGCCGGGACACAACAACCGAGAGTGGTCCAGGTCGGGAACGATTGCCAGCACGCATCCTCTCCGCATTGGGACTGAACAGGTTGCTCGCAATAGTTCTGGGGTCTGTCAGCGGTTTCTTTGGCCCAATGGCCCTGATTCCCGAGATGCCAGTAACAGTTGGGTTGATTTTCCGGGAAATCCGCAGCGTTGCGATCACATACGGATTTGATCCGAATTCGGGAGAGACTCGCAAGCACTGCCTCGCCATCTTCGGCAGTGGAACGATCCTTGAGGAGGACAATGCAGCGGACCTAGGGTTTCTCGCATCTCGATACTTTGTCCACGGAACGACCGTCCGCGAGCTGATTTCCAGATTCATACCGAGGATTGTCAGCATCCTGGGGCCAAGATTTCTTTCCCCACCGGTCATTGGCGCAGCCGTTGGGGCTGGACTTAACGGCATGTATATAAGCTACTTCACTGAAGTCGCTCATGTGTATTTTCAGCTGCTAAATCTGGAAGACAAGGGATACGACCCCAGTGAAGTTCGCGAGGAGTTCTTGCGGCAAATCCGTCGTTGAGGTTCGCAACGCGTGCGCGGAACCTGTTTGCAGGATCAGGGTTAAATCGAGATTCGGCACGGCGTCCATCCTCGCCGCGCGCCCGCGGCCGGTCCGGCGGTGCCCGTCGTCGCAAACGGGACGAACTCCCCACGCAGAAGTTGCAAGTTCCAGATGATTGCGGATAGTGTCATCGCGCTTGAGCAATAGAACAGCCACGTATGCCCGGGACCACCATGGCAGCAAACAAGCGGATGCAACCCTCCGACGGCCCGAGCGCCGAATCGCTGATCGCATCTATCAAATCCTCGAAGAGAAAGGGGCCGCCTCCCGTACATCTTTGGAACCCGCCATTTTGCGGCGATCTTGACATGCGCATCGCAAGGGACGGAAATTGGTTCTATCTTGGCACTCCCATTGGGAGAAAACCGCTGGTCAAGCTGTTCGCGTCGATAATCCGCAGGGACGGAGATGACTACTTTCTTGTCACTCCGGTCGAGAAGGTCGGGATCAAAGTTGACGACGCGCCCTTCGTTGCGGTCGATTTCGAAGTGGCGGGGTCGGGCAGAGACCAGTCTGTCACGTTCATAACAAATGTCGACGATTCCGCCACTGCGGGCAAGCGGAATCCACTTCGGATAGTTCGCAGTCCCGAAGATGGCGAGGTCTCACCGTACGTCACCGTTCGGGCCAACTTGGAAGCGCTGATCGACCGCAAAAGCTTCTACCGGCTGGTCGACATCTGCATGCATGAAGAGCATGAAGGTGCAAAATGGTTCGGAGTCTGGTCGGACGGGATTTTCTTCCCGTTCATCCCGTCTTCGGAACTGGAATGATGGTTGTTTAGTGGGCCTCGGCCCAGTTTGCGCCAACGCCGTCATCCACGACGAGCGACGGATTTATTTTTCGGGCCGGCAGATCGGCTCCTTCCATGACTGCTCTCACGGCGTTGGTAACATCCCCCACGGCATCCGCTCGAACTTCGAAAAGCAGTTCATCGTGAACTTGGAGGAGCATCTTGGCGGGCATGCCTTCGATCTGCGCGGGTATTCGCATCATGGCCCTGCGGATGATGTCGGCAGCAGTTCCCTGAATGGGAGCGTTGATGGCGGCGCGTTCGGCGAATCTCCCCTGATGCCCCCGGTCCTCAATTCCGGGAGTGTGAATCCTCCGGCCGAATAGCGTCTTGACGTGCTTGTGCGTGTGCGCGCCTGCTATCGTCTTATCCATGTAAGTTCGTATTCCTGGAAACCTTTCGAAATACCGATCAATAAATTGCTGCGCTTCGTCTCTCGAAATGTGGAGGTTCCTCGCCAGCCCGAATCCGGAAATCCCGTAAATGACTCCGAAGTTTATCGCCTTCGCCTTCCGACGCGTCGCCGAATCCATGCTCTCTATGGGGATTCCGAACATTTCCGACGCGGTCATGGCGTGAATGTCTAGTCCCTTGCGAAACGCTTTCTGCAACTCCTCTATTCCGGCGATGTGCGCAAGAATCCGCAATTCTATCTGGCTGTAATCGAGAGAGAGCAGAACATGGCCGTCCTCGGCGATGAAAGCTTCGCGTATGCGCCGGCCCACTTCCGTTCGCACAGGGATGTTCTGGAGATTCGGGTCGTTTGATGCGAGCCGCCCGGTGTTCGCCCCGGCAATGTTGTACGACGTGTGCACCCTTCCCGTGTCTGGATTGATGTGCTCCTGCAGAACATCCGTGTAGGTTGATTTGAGTTTGGACATGTGTCGCCATTCCAGCACCAACTCAGGAAGCTTGTGCCCATCCCCGGCAAGTGTTTCCAGAATGTTCGCCCCAGTCGAATATCCCCCGGCCTTGGTTTTCTGGCCTCCCGGGAGCTGCAGCTTCCTGAACAGGATGTCGCCCAGCTGCTTGGGGCTTCCGACATTGAAGGTCTCCCCAGCTTCATCATGTATTACTTTCTCCAATTCCCCGATCTTTTCCGAGAACATGACGGACATTTTCGCCAAGTGGCTCCTGTCGACCTTGATGCCAGTTCGTTCCATGTCGGACAGAACCGGAATTAGCGGACGTTCGAGCGTTTCGTACACTGTCGTCACTCGCTCTTTGCCAAGTCGCGGCTTGAACTCGCGCCAGAGTCGCAAGGTGATGTCGGCATCCTCGCCAGCGTACCTCGTGGCTTCTTCTATGTCGGTCCTATCGAACGTGATCTGCTTCTTCCCGGTTCCAATCAGGCTTTTGATCTCGATTGGCTTGTGGTTCAGGTACATGCTGGACAGCGTGTCCATCGACAGATTGGTATGCTTTCCGGCGAGGAGCGCAAAGGCCATGAGCATCGTGTCGTCCACAGGCTCGACGTTGATTCCGTGCTGGGCGAAGATCTTGATGTCGTACTTGACGTTCTGTCCGATCTTGAGAATGCTCTTATCCTCAAGAACAACCCTCAGCCTCGCAAGCGTTTCGGCACGGTCCAGTTGCCCGTCAACCCTCGGGTTCTGATCGAGCAGCGTTGCGCCCCCGGACACGTGAGCCAGCGGAATGTAACACGCTTTGCCTGGCTCGATCGATAGACTGACCCCGACCAAACCCGACCGCATTTCGTCCAAGCCGGTTGTTTCCGTGTCCACTGCGACAAATCCACGATGGCGTATCGCCTCGATCCACCTGTCAAGCGCATCTTCCGACTTGATGCATTCATATGCACCACAATCGAAAGGGATGTTCTTGTGACTCTCGTCCGCCTTCCTGGGAGGAGGATCAATGGAGAAGTATTTCTCCACCCTTCTCGCGAGCGTCTTGAACTCCTGCTCTCTCAGGAACTCCAGCAGGACATTGGGGTCCGGCTCCGCCGTTTTCAGTTCGTCCAGTTTCAATCCCAGAGGAACGCTTCTTTCAAGCTCGACCAGCTTTTTGGAAATCCGGATTTTCTCGACGTTTTCAGTAAGTGCCTGCCGGCGCTTCGGCTGGGGAATCTCGTGCGCTCCGGCAAGGAGCGTCTCGAGGTCGCCAAACTGGTTGATCAACTGGGCGGCTGTCTTGACGCCAATCCCCGGCGCACCGGGAATGTTGTCTGTGGAGTCTCCCGCCAACGCCTGTACGTCCGGCACCCGTTCCGGCCCGACCCCGAATTTTTCCTCAACCTGTTGACGTTCAATTTTCCGGTTCCTCATCGTATCGAACATTTCGATCCGGTCGCTCACGAGTTGCATCAGGTCTTTGTCGGCCGAAATCATCGTCACCTGCCCACCTGCCTCACGGGCTCTTGTCGCAAGCGTCGCGATGATGTCGTCCGCTTCGTAGCCGTCCAGCTCGAGGCAGCGAAAGTTGAACGCCCGCGTTGCATCCCTGAATTTCGGAAATTGACGAACCAGATCCTCCGGCGGCTTGGGTCTGTGGGCCTTGTATTCTGGAAATATCTCGTGCCTGAAGGTTTTTGCGGCCGTATCGAAAACGATCGCGGAGTGTGTAGGCGAGTGCCCGTCGGCCCGACGGAGAACCAAGTTGAACAGCATATTGCAGAAGAAGTGCACCCCGCCAACCGGCTCGCCGTCGCTCCGGTAGCGGTAGGCTTCGCCAAGGCTGCGGCTCGACTGGAAAAAGGCTCGAAAGATGTATCCAGAGCCGTCAACCAGTTGCAGGCAATGCCCTTCGCCAAACGCAGTCACTTAAGATTCCCACCTTTCCATCAAGAATCACGGTGCACGGCAACCTTGCCAGCGCCGACACGACAGCTGTCAGTTTTCCCCCGGCAACTGGCTATCTTTCATGAGAACAAACCGCTTGTCGCAATATCCGCACTCAACCCATCCCCTTTCAGACGGTATCTGGTACCAGACCAGCGGATGTCCGAGAGCCCCGCCGCCGGCACAGGAAACTTTTGTGGTGCGAACGTATTCCGTCTCCGGAACGTCGACAGTCATGCCAGTACCTTGCCTTCTTGAAATCCTCGCCATAGTTTAAACTTACGTCTCATCTGCAATCCGCCACACAGGAAATGAATGAGTTCGGCTCCAGGAAGTGCCATCTTGGAAGCTGAGTCAATCGCGAGAGATCATTCTTCCAAGCGGCCGTCCGCCCAGAACATGCAAATGCAAATGGGGAACTTCCTGATGGCCGTCGGCACCTGCATTGGAGATCAAGCGATATCCGGTCCCGCTTCCATCAGGCGCGACTTCCAAAATTCGAGCGACTTCGCCAACCGCACGGATAAAGTCCTCGATTTCCTCTGATGACGCCTCGGTCGCAAAGTGATCGAAGTTCACGTACGGTCCCTTCGGGATCACGATCGCATGCGACGGCGCCTGGGGCGCAATGTCCGAAAAGGCGAGGCTGTGATCGGTATCGAGCACCTTGCTGCAGGGGACATCGCCTCGGAGTATCTTCGCAAAGATGTTCTGGTCGTCGTACGCGTAGCTCATGATGCGGGGTGAACTCGGAAATCTGAATTGCAACTTCTTCCATTTCACCACATTTTCGAACGAATCCGCAAGCACATTGTTACGCCCTGCAACCGAACATGATGGGGCATTGGCAACATCCGCCTCAGTGCTACCGCCACGCAGATCTTGAATTTGGCCGAAAGGCTGTAGAAAGCGAACTAGGGCAGCTTGGCAGGATGCCGAGTGCCAACGGCACGCCGGGATTTCTGCAATGCCTTCGACGTTAGGGAAAGTCTGAACAAGTTTGTCATGTCATGCTTGCTGTGCCCTGCCGTTGAACTGGAGACGAGGCGGCGGAGAGCGATGACGCGGTTGAGCCTTTCGGAACTTGAGCGCGACATGAAGAAGCGTTGGACGCGGCACGAGGCGTTTCCTGGAGGATGGACGGCCTGATCCCGCGGTCTCGTCTTGAGGGCACATCGCGCCGTTCCATCCCAAGGCGGGTTGCGGTTGTCGGTTGCATCCGCTCGACGCGATGCTGCCGGTGCATTGCGTTCGGCTGCTTGCAACCGGGCGATTCTGGCATGGAGGACCTTCCTGCCAAGTTAAAGCGGTGCGGCGCCTGTCGAGTTCGCTTCCGGGCGAGACTACGATCCTGAACTTCCGCCACCTGCTGGAGCGGCACGGGCTGGGCAAAGTGCTGTTTGGAGAGACCGCCGCACACCTAGCCTTGCTCGAGCACCGGCTGAAGACCGGGACGATCGTGGATGCGCACGTCATTGCGGCGCCGTCTTCGACGAAGACCCGCCGGGGCGAGCGGGACCTGGAGATGCACCGGACAAGGAAGGGGAGCTAGCGGCATTTCAGGATGAAGGCACCTGTCGGCGTTGACGCGGAGATGGGTCTGGCGCACAGCTTGGAGATGACGGCAGCGAACAGGTCGGACGTGGCGATTTCGTATCGAAGTTAGCAATTCAGCAAATCATTGTTGAAAAACAGCTTCCTAAGGTCCATTTCAGGTCGGGCGCCAAGGTGCCTGATGACTTCCGAAGCGGCTAGGCAGCCCATTCGCGCTGCTGTAAGCAGGTCCCTGCCTGAAACCAGTCCATACAGGAATCCCGCTGCAAAGAAATCTCCGGCGCCCGTTGCATCGACGATCTGCGTCGGAACCGCATCGCATTGAATCTTGCTTCCTTCGGCCGCCACGAAAACCCCGTCTTTCCCAACAGTGCAGGCGACCATGCCTATATCTTGAGACGCCTTGCGCAAAGCCTCGTCGAGATTGGCCGTCTGATACATTGCGAGCAGCTCCGCCCGATTGCACACCAGCAGATCAAGCTTGTTTTCAATCAAGTCTCGGAAAGCGCGCCGGTGTCGCAGGACGCAGAAGGGGTCTGATAGCGTCAGCGCAATCTTGCCGCCAGCACGGCGGCAACGCGTGATCGCATCGCGAAATGCGTTCTGGCTTTCAGGACCATCGAATCTGTAGCCTTCGAGAAAAATCCACTCAGATGCGGCAATGATTTCTTCATCTATATCCGCCGACGAGAGGAATTCGGACGCACCAAGATACGTGTTCATGGATCGCTCGCCGTCCGGCGTGACAAGCACCATGCAGCGACCAGTCTCGAACTTCGTCTGGGTTGGTGCCAACGGTGTGTTGAACGCCGCCCCCAGCGACCGCATGTCCGAAACGAAGAATTCTCCCAAGCTGTCGGCCTTGACTTTTCCGATGTACGCGGTCGATCGTCCAAGCGAAGCTAGCGCTGCGATCGTGTTGGCGGCGGACCCACCCGCAGTCCTCTTGGCTGAACTCATGAGCGAGTACAGTTCTGTCGCCCTGTCAAGATCAATCAGCTGCATTATTCCCTTTGACACGCGATGGTCTGACAGAAACGGCTCTTCGACATGGCACACAATGTCCACTACGGCGTTGCCGATTCCAACGACATCGAACTTCTTCATTCTAGGTGCGCTGGATAGCTCGGGAAGCCGGTTCGATGGTCAAATGCACGCATTCGCAACTGTCCCCAGATGCGCGAAACGGCGGCATGGACTATGTTGTCTTTTCTTCGAACGGGCAAAGGTCTTCGATCACGCAGTCGCGGCAGTTAGGCTTTTGAGCCTTGCAGACGTACCGCCCATGCAGAATCAGCCAATGATGGGCATGAATCTGGAACTCTGCCGGCACATTGTCCTCGATGTTCCGCTCGACGGCCTCCACAGTCTTCCCTGTCGCGATCCGAGTTCGGTTTCCAACGCGAAATATGTGCGTGTCAACCGCTTGGGCGGGATGGCGGAACCACATGTTCAGAACGACGTTGGCTGTTTTGCGCCCCACGCCGGGAAGCGACGCAAGCGCGGCCCGCGACGATGGAACGACGCCGTCGTACTCCTCCTGCAAGATCTTGGAGAGCTTGATTATGTTCTTGGCCTTGTTCCGGTACAGCCCAATCGACTTCACGTATTCGATCAACTCCTCCTCGCCCAAGGCAAGCATCTTCTCCGGCGTGTCGGCGACCTTGAAGAGAGGCCGGGTCGCCAAATTCACGCCCTTGTCGGTCGCACGAGCGGAAAGCGCCACAGCAACCAGAAGCGTGAAGGCATTCGTGTGCTCCAGCTCCCCTTTCGGAACGGCAGTCCGCTTTCGAAAGCGGGTGAATATCTCGGTCAGTCTTTCGTAATCTGATGCAACGGACATGGCGCTCCTTTGGATTGTCCGGCCTCCCGGACGGGGCCAAATGCAGAAATAGCATGAATCGGGTCGACTGACAGCCAATCGAAAGATTAAATCCGGGCGAGGATGGTGAGATTATGATGCAAACCGAACAGAGCTACCATTACAAAGTCATTGCGCGGGCCATCGAAATTATCGACAGCGAGAAGGATCGGGAATTGTCTCTCGACTGTCTTGCAGCCAAGATGAACATGAGCCCCGCTCATTTTCAGCGCATATTTTCGAAATGGGTTGGAATCTCCCCGAAGCGATACCAGCAATATTTGACGCTCCAGCATGCACGAAGCTTGCTGCAAGCGGACACGACAGTGCATTCCACAGCCAATGCAATCGGCATGTCGGGCCCGGGGAGACTCCACGACCTGTTTTTGCGGTGGGAGGCAATGAGTCCCGGCGACTATGCGAGGCGGGGGGCCGAACTCCAAATCAGGTGGGGTTGGTTCGCAAGCCCGTTTGGCGATCTGCTCGCAATGGGAACCGAAAAGGGACTCTGTGGTCTTGCGTTCGCCGCGGACGGCGAGCGGGGCACCGTTTTCGAGGACATGAAAGCCAGGTGGCGCGAGGCCAAGTATATCGAGGACAAAGAGGCCGTCCGGGATTGGGTGCAAGCTGCCCTGAACCAGAAGGGCGAAGCAAAGCTGTATCTGACAGGTGCCCCGTTTCAGATCAAGGTTTGGGAGGCGCTGCTCTCCATTCCGCCAGGCAAGGTCACAACTTACACCGATGTCGCGCAGGCTGCCGGCTTTCCGCAGGCGGTCCGTGCAACGGGAACTGCTGTCGGGCGCAATCCGATTAGCTGGCTAATTCCATGCCATCGTGTAATTCGAAAGTCAGGAGGTCTCGGCGGCTATCATTGGGGGCTTCCGGTAAAACGCGCCCTTCTTGCTTGGGAATCAGCGCGGCGCGAGGCATCGATGGGCGTTCAGTCCATACAGCATTAGCGCTTGTCCAAGCTGCTTATCTTCGCACGAACCAGTCACATCCCGCGAATTCAATTGATTCCTAATGGAGTTTTGCGTCGATTTCCTCGATTGATCTGGAAATCATCTCCTTGCGATCCTTGGATCGCAGACTGGCAGAAATCACGTCGCTCGCCGCTGCAATGGCTATATCTACAGCCTGGCTCCTGATGACGGCAATGGCCTCAGCCTCTGCAGTGGCGATCTGGTCTTCGGCCGCTTGCAACCGGTGCGCAACTGCCGCTTCGATCGCTGCCTCGGCCTCGATCACCATGCTCTTCGCGCTCGCCTCAGCCCCATCAACTATCCGACTGGCTTGGTCTTCCGTCTCGGCCCTTTCGCCTTTCGCCTCTTCCAGGTTTCGCTGTGCTTCCGCTCGAAGCGCTTTGGCCTCTTCGATCTGATTGCGGATCGCCTCTATTCTTCCATCGAGCAGCTTTCCGGCAAACTTCGGAGCCTTGAAGTAGATTAGTGCGCCAACGAACAGGATGAACGAAAGCGTGACCACAAAATTGGTGTTGCCTATCGAGAAGAACGGGCCGCTGGCGGCGTAAGCCGGCATCGCCCCGGCAGTGGCAAGAGCACCTGAGAGGAGAATTGGGGACTTCACGGCTTCTGTCCGTTCGCCCGGGCATTGACTGCCGAAGATACCTGGGTGGCGTTGTCTCTTCCCGGCAGCATGCTCGACACGATTTCCTTTGCAGCAGCATGCGCGATTTCCGCGACGCTGTCCCTTGCACTTCTCCGAATCTCGTCGATTCTGGCATCCGCTTCAGCTGTCCGCGAATTGATTCGTTCGCTGGCATCCGCTAAAGCGGTCTCCTGAATTTCCCGTATGGTCGAGCGTGCAGCAGCCAAAATCGATTCCGCCGTGGTGCGTGCCTCGTCAAGCCTTTCGACGTTCTTTTCTCTTAGTACGACCGCCTCGTTGTTCAGCGCTTCCGCATCCAAGAGGTCGGCCTGTATCCGCTTCTTGCGATGATCGAGGATACCCTCAATGCGCGGCAGCGCTATCCTGCTGACGATCATGTAGAGAATGACCAAGCACACGACGAGCCAGAAAATCTGGTTCGGAAATGCCGCAAAATCCAGCTGGGGGATCCCCGCCTGCTCAGCGGCCGGAACCGAAGCGGTCTCTGGCATCAAGTTCGCAGTTTCCTCGTTCATTAGCCGCTTCCGTTCAACCAATTCCAGTGCGCCGGATCATGCGCCTTGACCGTGCAAATGGCAGCATTCTTGAAGCGCCGCCATTCTCAGAGAGCGAACATGAGCAGAAGCGCGACCAGGAACGAGAAAATCCCGAATGCTTCGGCAAACGCGATTCCAATGAACAGCATTGCGACTTGCGAAGGTGCCGCAGAGGGATTCCGAAGCGCGCCAGAAAGATAGTTGCCTGCTACATTTCCGACACCGACCGCCGCACCGCCCATCCCGATGCAGGCCAAGCCAGCGCCGATGAACGCCCCCATTGTTTCAAGATTGCCTTCCATTTGACTACTCCTTGGTTTCGAATTTGATGTGATTCACCAACTGCATCAGTGATGCGGGTGCAGGGCGTCTCGCAGATAGACGCAAGTCAGAATCGTGAAGACGTAAGCCTGAATGAACGCCACAAGCAACTCCAGGCCATAGACAGCTGAAATCGCGACGATCGGCAGCACGGCTCCCAATCCAAGCACGCCCGCGAACGCGGCAAACACCTTGATCATCGCGTGTCCAGCCATCATGTTCCCCGCGAGGCGAATTGAATGGCTTACGGGCCGGACGAAATAGACATTACCTCGATGACGGCTAGCACTGGCCGAAGGGGAAGCGGGGCCGCCGATATCCAGAACAGCTTGAGAAACCCGACCCCGTGCTTGACGAATCCCACGATGGTCACCGTTAAGAAGACCGTCAACGCGAGCGAGGCGGTGACGGCTATGTGCGAGGTTGTCGTGAAGCTGGCCGGAATCAACCCGAGCACGTTGGACACGGCGATGAACATGAAGACGGTCATGATGTAAGGAAAGAACTTCAGGGCGTCCTTGCCCGCCACGCTCTCAACCATGTTGCGCACGAACCCGTAAGCAAGCTCGGCGATTATCTGGCCGCGACCCGGAACATCGGCCCGTTTCTGGGTGCTAAGCACCAAAACGGCTGAAACTCCCAGAATTGCCAGTGCCATCCAAAGGGTTACATTGCTTGGCGTGTACCACATCAACTGACCACCGTCCCCGAAGAGCGGCTTGACAATGAACTGGTCCATTGGATGAATTACCAGTCCGCCTTCTTCCGGTTCTCCAGCCACCTTCGGTGTCCCTTGTCTTTTCCGCGGAGACGCGTGGTCCCTCAGTTTTCAGGACCTTGCCCCAGCGAATCCTTGTTTCCAACTTCCTTAGCGGTCCGCAACATCAAGTTCACGCCTGCTGCAAAGCCCAACAACAAAAATACGGACATCAGCCACGGCTGCGTGCCCAAAAGTCTGTCCAAGCCGTACCCCACCGCCGCCCCGATGCCTACTCCAGCAACGAGATCTATAACCATACGCCAAGCTATATTCGCTTGGCCAACCGGTCCATTGGGCCTCTTGTCAGTCTCGAGTCCCGCTTTTGCAACCTCGATTCTCTCTTGAATCGACGTCGACGGCTCGTGCCGCTCTTGCTTTGGCATTGTCAACGTTTTCGAATACGCTAGTGCAGAACCTATGAATACGCCAGTTGGATGTCAATAAACGGAAAACTACAGGTTGCAACGTCTAACTCTCTGTTTCAGAAAGACAAATTTTGAATTCATCTGGTCAAGCTCAAATTGCTGATGCCGAGAGCTTGCGAATCGCGCAATCGGACAATATTCAACCGACTGGTTAACCAATGCGTCTCGCGGAAAGAACGGACCATTGCCCGAAATCCTGGACTTGACCTTTGCTGCGCTAGCGGACCACACGCGCCGCGAGATCTTGATGCTGCTTGTCGATCGCGACCGTTCGGTAGGCGAAATTGCCAATCGATTCCCAATGTCGCTCGCGGCCGTTTCAAAGCACCTCAGCACTCTCTCGCGGGCCGGCATCGTAAAGCGTGAACGGAAGGGCAGAGTCATTTTGTGCAAGCTCGAACCGAATGCGCTCAGGGACGGACTGCTCTGGATGGAAAGCCTGGGACAAATAGAGGCGGTGAACCTCGACGCGTTTGAGAAGTTCCTCTCCGCCGAACTCGGTGATCAATGCGGAAAGTGAGCATACCCCCTCCAGATGACGTGCCAGCACTTGGCCCGATGTGGGCATGTCACCAAAGCCTCCGCCTGAGCGGGCGGGCGGCGGATGTTCAGGGTCGGCAGCGGAGGTGAATCGGCCCCGTCAGCTATCTCGCTTAAACCTCCCCCTTGCCTGACAGCTCCGCGGCATCCGCCCTGTCTTCCTGACGGAGAAGTATGCCCAGGGCGAGCACCGTCGCAAGCACTCCAGCCAGAACTGCCACACGCGGCAACTCCTGTCCGAGAGCGATCTCCCAGAGCAGCACCCACGAAGGCGTAAGGTAGGTATACGCCATGACCTTCGATGACGGAAGGCGCAGAGATGCATACATTACGCAGTAGAACGTCAATATGCTCGCGATCACTGTCAGGTAGGCAATCGTGACCCAAACGACCGGACGCAGGCTGGGCCAATCCGTTTCCCGGACTTCGCTCCAGCCGAGGGCGACAAGAAGAACGGCCGCCGCCGTGACCGTGCCAAACACGAATACCACAAGTGGTTCGCCACGGTTCAGCTTGCGAACCAATGGTGTGTAGAGTGCATGAGCAGCGCAACCTATCATGAAAACTGCCTCGCCCACACCGATTCTGAACGCCCGCATCGCCGAGAAGTCCGCACGAAATATCACCCAGACCGCGCCCGCAGCTCCAATTGCAAGCGCGAGACAGATTCTTGGCGTCGCGGCTTGTCGGAGCAAAAACCATCCAAATATGGCCGAAAACAGCGGCGTAATCGCGAATACAACACTTGTGGAAACCGCAGTCGCGGATTTCAACGCTACGAACATCAGGATGAAATAGGTCGCCATCAAAGAGCCGAGCACCAAATACCGCCACGGCGCGGCCAGAAATTCTCTCCTGATCTTGACTCCGACCGCAACAACCAAGCCAAGAATGACCGCGGACGCGATGAATCTGGCGGCCGTGATCGCCACCGGATGGATCTCATTGGCGACGATGTGGCCCAAACTGAAGGATCCGGCAACGGCAAGCGAAAACACGAGCATCGCAAAATGACCCCGCCCGGCTTGGCTCAAGTTTCCCATCATCCCTGTTTATTTGAACAGTGGGCGTCTTTGAAGCCGCGGCAGGGCATTAAATGCCTAAGCCGAACCGGATTCAAGAACTCCAAAGGTGCGCTGCGCTCCATGAGGCCGGGAGCAGCCGCGAGACGAATGCCTCAGTGCCTCCAAGCCAAGACGCGAGAGAAAACTTGCGTATCGATTTGCATCTTCGCGACTCAACGCTCCTCTCGCAGAGATCCGGGATTCAGGATGATTCATGCCCGCTTTGCTGTGGGGCCAAGACAGTTGCGCTCGTTTCCGAGCTTTCAGAAGTCCAAGGCAAATTCCGATTTCTGTCTTGATCTCGGAACGAGCTGACCCATTCAAGTCAAGGAAGAACGGCATAAACAACATGAAGATGCCCTATACGAACTCGGGAGCGTATCTGCTGGACGTCAACAAATAGTTACCGCATAATGCATTGCAACAATTTGAACTGCTTCGCGAAACTGAGAGCTTTCCATTGGAAAGGCATGTTCCGGTCCTGCAAACCGCAGGCGCCTGATCCAGGCAGACCTTCGTCGCGGTTCGAAATAGAAGGAGGATTTGATGAAACGAGTATTTGGTTTTGCTGCAGTGCTTGTTCTGGCAGCGGTCACCCCGGCGCTGGCGGAGTCCAGTGGAACCTTCCGGCAATCGCATGACTTGGGCTTTGGAAACGCGTCAAGTCTCGACCCAATATCCAGGGGACGGGTATTTCAGATTACCGAAAAAACCATGAACCGCCTCGTTCGCCATGGGCTTGACGGAAAGCCGTCGCCCGACCTGGCGGTCAGCTGGTCGTCCAACGATGACGCAACCGAATGGGTATTCAATCTGCGTTCTGGCGTTAAATTCCACGACGGAACCGATTTTGACGCTGAAGACGTGATCTATTCGCTTGGCCGCGTGCAAGACCCCGAGCTGGACTCTCCTGCAGCGTCAGCCATCAAGATGGTGGAAAAGATTGAAGCGGTGGATTCGATGACCGTCAAGATGACGCTCTCCTCGCCATTCGCCGATCTTCCTCTTCAATTGATGGACTACCGGCTCCGAATGATTCCAACGGGGTCTGGAGACACCGTCGCGACGACCGGCGTCGGAACAGGACCGTTTATCGTGGAATCGTTCGACGCGCAGGGAACGACGGTACTTGTGGCGAACGAGGATTATTGGGAAGGTCCGCCTCGCATTGCGAGGATGGAGATCATCGGGATTGCCGATGGTCAGGCCCGCTTCCAAGCACTTCTCGGTAGCCAAATCGATCTGTTGCGCGCAATTTCCAGCCAACAGAGCATAATGCTGTCCAGCAGCGACAAGTTCAAGCTCCAGTCAATACCAACCGGCAACTGGAGAGCTATGGTTTTCCGAACGGACATGCCGCCCTTCGATGATCGAAGGGTCAGAAAAGCCGTGCGTCTGGCAGCTGACCGGGAAGCGCTTGTGCAACTGATTCTTGGGGGAGAGGGCACTGTCAGCTGCGACACACCCGTCGGACCTGCCGACCAGTACAGACGGGACGCCGAGTGTCCGCAGGACATAGAAGGAGCCAAAGCGTTGCTCGCCGAGGCGGGTTATCCCGACGGAATCGAATTCGATGTGCATGTGACAACCTTGGAACCTAGCTGGCCAGCTCTTGCTGAAGCCTACCAACAGCAAGCGGCTCCCGCGGGCATAAAGGTCAACATTGTGCAGGTTCCAACCGACGGATACTGGAATGACGTCTGGCGCAAGAAAGCGGTGGCAATGACTCGCTGGGGCGAGAGACCCGCCGACCTCATCCTGCACGAGGCTTATCTATCCGGCGCACCTTGGAACGACACATACCTTGCTGATGCCACGTATGACGGACTCCTTGCCTCTGCACGCCGCGAACTCAACTTCGAGAAGCGTCGTGAATTGTACATTCAGGCTCAAGAGCACCTCTGGGAAAACGGCGGCTCGCTGATTCCATACCACGTATCAAGTCTGGTCGGCACGACAGCGCGTGTCAGCGGTCTTGACCCCGTCATCAACGACGCCGTTCGCTGGCACTTGGTTGCCGTGGAATAGCTCGATTCCTCTGCAAGTCAGGTTGCCAGTTCATGGCAGCCTGACTTTTCACCTCTACAAGTCACAGACTGAAATGCAGTTCAGGTCTGATGATTCTCAAGCCAGCACAACCAGATGCTGCGCTTGATACTGCGCAGACTGATGTTGGGCGCCGTCACGGTGTTCCTGGTTTCGGGAATAATTTTCGCGGGTGTGGAAATTCTGCCTGGGGATGCCTGCACCGCCTATCTCGAGCGCGAAGCTCAGGGCAAGCGGCTGGAAAACTGCCGCATCGAACTGAACCTGAATCGGTCGGCCGTCACGCGTTATCTTGAATGGGCAGTCAACGCGATTCAGGGTGACCTTGGCGTATCCGCCAACGGATCGTTCCCCATAACCGAACTGGTCGGTGAGCGGTTGAAGAATTCCCTCCTCTTGGCGGCTTGCGCGCTTGGGGTCGGCGTTCCGCTTGCCATTTTCCTCGGATGCGTGACCGGCTTGCAACGTGACAAACCGATCGACCTTTTCTTTTCGACCGCCGCCATCTTCGCCATGACGATTCCCGAATTCGTCAGCGCAACGGTCATGATCCTTGTATTCAGCGTCTGGCTTGGGTGGGTGCCGGGAATCGTGTTGACCCCGGCGGATGCGCCGGCATCCGAATTCTTCCCGGAAATCATCCTGCCCGTCGTCGTTCTGTCCATGGTGATGACTGCCCACATACTCAGGATGGTAAGGTCCAGCGTGATCGAGGTCATGGCCAGCGATTACATCCAGATGGCGACTCTCAAGGGTGTCCCGTATTGGCGGATTGTCTTCCGCCATGCATTGCCGAACGCCCTTCTCCCGGCCATCAACGTGGTTGCGCTTACCATTGCATGGCTGCTCGGCGGTGTAGTGGTCATAGAGGTCGTCTTCAACTATCCGGGTCTCGGCCGGATGATGATCGATTCGATTTCAGACCGCGACCTGCCGGTGGTGCAAGCCATAGCCTTGATTGTTGCCACGGTTTACGTCGGCGTGAATCTTTCCGCCGATATGCTGACGATGATCGCGAACCCCCGCCTCCGCACTCTGCACACGAGAAAACCATGACCGTCGTTTCCGTCGATCCCAAGAGCGGCGGGCGCCTTTCCCGTCTTGCGGAAGTCATAAGGGAAATCGCCTCGCGTCCATCCGGATTGATCGGGCTGTCGCTTGTCACGACCCATATTCTTCTTGCCATCTTTTCGCCGTTCATTGTGCCTTACGACTACAGGGCGGTGAGCGCAGACATCATGTTCAATGCACCGAGCTCAGATCACTGGTTCGGTACCGATCATCTTGGCCGGGACGTGTTCACCCGTACGCTGCTCGGAGGGCGCGAGGCTCTCTTGGTCACTGGCATAGCCACACCGGTCGCGGTCGGTTGGGGCGGCTTCATCGGTATCCTTTTCGGGCTGGTTGGCGGACGAATCGACGAGATTCTGATGCGCATCGTGGACGCGTTCCTTTCCCTGCCCTGGATTCTGAAAATGCTGGTGTTGATCGTGACGTTCGGCACCGGCATCGAAGTACTCGTTCCGACGCTGGCATTCTTTTACGGAATTCCCGTCATCCGGATTGCGCGCGCCGCAACCCATGACGTGGTGGCGCGGGATTTCGTTTCGTCGGCGAGGGCACGCGGGCACGGTCGGTTCTCGATCATCAGGCGGGAGCTTCTTCCCAACGTCCTGGATGTCCTCATGGTGGAGGGGGCGATGCGATGGTCCTGGATGCTGCTGGCCTTCAGTTCTCTGTCGTTTCTCGGGTTTGGCGTTTCGCCGCCCACGCCCGACTGGGGCTTGATGATCTCGGATTCTCGCGGATTCATGTCGTTCGCGCCCTGGTCGCTGCTCGCGCCCGTTGCCGCCCTCAGCTCACTTATCATCGGCATCAACCTTTCCGCAGACGCCTTGGCGAAGTCGCTCGGGATCGACCGTGCACAGAAAGCGCCCGTCTAGCATGGCGGAGGGAAATCTATTCGAGATACGCAACTTGAGCATCGGCTTCACAAGCCGTGGCGGCAAGACCTTGCCGGTTCTCCGCAATGTTGGTCTGACGGCAAGAAAAGGCGAGACGGTCGGTCTGGTCGGCGAAAGCGGGTCCGGGAAGAGCACGCTGGCGCTCGCTGCGATGGGCTACCTCAAAAGGGGCCTTCGCGTGCTCGACGGCACAGCGTCGTTTCGAGGCAGGAACACCTTTGATCTCACGGCGAAGGAGCTGAAGGAAATCCGCGGCGGGGAGATGGCCATGATTCCCCAGAACTCGGGCCAGTCCCTGACTCCCACAATGCGGATTGGCACGCAGTTGCGCGAAGCGCTTCACCTGCACAGCAATCTGCCCGAGTCCGCGTACCATGACCGCATCAGCGAGCTCCTCTCCCAAGTCCGGCTGCCAGACCCTGAAACAATCATCCAGAGATACCCACATGAGCTGTCGGGCGGGCAGCAGCAACGGGCAGCGATCAGCATGGCTCTCGCTGGCGAAGCAGAGGCCCTGCTTCTGGACGAGCCGACCACGGGCCTCGACGTGACGACGCAGGCGCATATTCTCGAACTCCTGCGCGATCTGGCCCGCGAGACCGGAACAGCAATGGTTTATGTTAGTCACGACCTTGGCGCGATCGCCAGGGTTTGCGACCGCGTGGCCGTAATGTACGCAGGGGAGATCGTGCTGGAAGGCCCGGCGCGTCAAGTGATCCTCGCACCGGCGCATCCTTATGCGCATGGACTTCTGGAATCCATTCCCAAGCTGAGCGACACCAGTCTGCCGAAGGCCTTGGAAGGCCGTCCTCCGGCACCAGGTGCCGTCGGCGAGGGCTGCTCCTTCGTCGATCGCTGTGCCTTGGCCCGGGAAGAATGCCAAAGAGTGCGGCCATCGCTGAAGCGAATCGACTCAGGCGAACTGATTCGATGCCATTTTCACGAGGAAGTTCCAAAACTGGCGGAAGCGGCTACCGCCGCCAACGTGAAATTGGAGCGGAAGAGCCATTCAAGGCAAACGTTTCTTTCGCTGGACCAACTCTCGATTTCCTACGGGAAGGTGGGTTTGCTGGACCAATTGCTGGGCCGAAAACCGAATTTTGTTCCGACGGTCGACAACATTACGATCAAGGTGACGAAGGGGGAAACCATCGGGCTGGTTGGCGAATCCGGCAGTGGCAAGTCCACGATCCTGAAGTCCATCGCCGGGTTGCTCGGTCCTGCAGGCGGTGCCATCGAATTCGATGGAGAAGAGGCACTGCAGGCAGAAGTCGACAAGCGCCCAGCGGACCATCGCCGCCGGATACAGCTCATTTTTCAGAATCCCGACGAATCGTTGAATCCACGACACACCGTCGCCGAAATACTTGCACAACCTCTTCGCTTGTACTTCGACCTGAAGGACAGGGAGCTGACCGACCGCAGCATTGCACTGCTTGAGCGCGTGCGGCTTGGACCTCACTACTTGAACAGGCTCCCCAACCAGCTTTCGGGCGGAGAGAAGCAGAGGATCGCGATCGCAAGGGCGTTCGCCGCCGAGCCGGACTTGGTTCTGTGCGACGAAGTGACCTCGGCGCTTGACGTTTCGGTACAAGCAGCGGTGTTGAAACTGTTGAACACGTTGAAGCATGAGCATGACACGACCTATATTTTCGTCTCCCACGATCTGGCCGTTGTGCGAGCGCTGTCAGACCGTGTCGCCGTTCTCTACCAAGGTCGGCTATGCGAATTCGGACCGGTTGCGCAAGTCTACTCGCTGCCGTCCCATCCCTATACGGAAATATTGCTCGGCGCAGTTCTAGAACCGCATCCCGATGCTGTTCCGACGCTTGCCGCGGATGATGTGGTCGAGCTTTCGCCGCCAGCGCGAGGTTGCCCGTTCCAGCGGCGTTGTCCGCGCAAGGTCGGGACAGTTTGCGATACCGTCGAACCGCCATGGCAAAGCGATGCGGAAGGTCATTCAATTAGATGTCACATATCCCTGAACCAGCTTCTTGCAGCACAGACGAATGCCTCCGGCCAGCGAAACGACACCCCGATTCTCGCCGAATCGGCCGCAACCCCCTGACTTGGAACCCCATCATTCGAACGGAAGGCCTGCGACGTTGCCTTTACGGCTAATTCCGTCGCAGGCAACAACTGCAACCGACTGGCCGGGAGTCCAACACGCCCGGTCAATCATTGCGAGTCCCACGTTGCACCCACGTCTGGGCGAATAGGCGGCGGACGTGACCTGACCCACACGAGTGCCTGTGCCGTCATCGGCCTTCACCGGCCAGGGATCCATGCATGTTGGACAGGACTCGCCTTCAAACACCAATCCCATGATTCGCCGTGCGACGCCCTGCCTCGCGATTTCCTGCAGTGCCGCGAGACCGAGAAAATCGATGCTGCCGTCCAGTGCGCAGTATTTTTCGAAACCGCATTCCAGCGGGTTGTTCGCACGAGTCATCTCGTTCCCGTAGGAGAGCAGTCCGGCCTCGATCCTGTCAATCAGATTGGGGCTTCCGGCCCGAACGCCCAGCGGCTTGCCAGCTTCCCAGAGCGCGTCCCAAAGCGCTGGACCCAGATCGCCACGATCGAGAAATATCTCGAATCCGTCCTGACCTGAGTACCCTGTCCGCGCAATCACCTGCCTGGTGCCTTGGAAATCAAGCAGGGCGAAGTCAAAGAAGCGCAATCTGCGCACCGCAGCGCCAAAGACGCTGGCCATCAGGTCTTCCGATTTCGGACCCTGGACTGCCAGAGGCGAGACATCGGGTTCCGTCACGGTTGCCGACATTCCCGATCCCGCTGCGAGGCCCAACACGAACAGCAGCAAATCCGAATCCGCGGTTGAAAGCCAAAAGCGATCTTCGGTCAATCTCAAGAGGATCGGATCATTTATCATGCCGGCATTGGCGTCTGTCGCGGGAATGTAAAGGCACTTTCCGAACCGAGATCGGGAAACATCGCGGGGCGTCAGCATTTGCACAAGATCGAATGCGTTCTTGCCGGAAATCTCCACTTGCCGTTCGCAGGCGACGTCCCATATCTGGACGTGTTCCCGAAGGTGCCAGTAGTCCTCCTCGACAGAGGATCGAAATGCCTTGGGCAGGAGCATGTGGTTCACGACGGTGAATCCACTCGCTCCGCAGGCTTCCACCCGTCCAGTATACGGCGTCCGCCGGATACGCCGCGACATCGCCAGCCCCTGGTTTGGAGAAACGTTCCGCTTCCTCACTTCGCGCCTTCGATTAGAGGCTGGACCACCATATCGAATATCCATGCGGAGATACTATCAACGGGAAGTGATATAGCCCTGAGGGATCCGGAACGCGAAATTGAACGACAGCTCTCCTCACTGTCTGCTTGCCCGAAACGTTGAGGCCGTTCGCGTCGAAATAGGAGGCAAGCCGGAATACAAGCTCGAAATCGGCTTCATCCCGACCGGAGGAGCTAGCGATCTCCTCCCGCAATCTCCCGCCGGCATCCGTTTCTGCCTGAAAAATCAACTCGCGTTCATAGTTCTGTCCAACCCGGAACAGGGACACTGCAACGCCCGCGGCATGGGTGCCGTTCACAGCATTCAGCAAATGCGACGAAATCAGCGCCATTCCTGTCTACTCGATGGATGCCTTATCCCGCTTGTCGCTTGTCGCGAGCACGATGGGACTTATCACGCCTCGGCACTTCACGTTCACGCACGCGGTTTTTCCGCTATCGAACGCACGGTGCAGTGCAGGTCTCAGTTCCGCGCGGGATTCGACCAGTTCGCCATGACCGCCTAGTCCCTCCACCATGCTGTGGAAGGGAATGTCGCGAAAGTCCGTCGCGAAATGCTTTCCGCTCTCGAACATTCGCTCCTGTTGCTGGGAAATGCAGTCTAGGCCTCCGTTGTTGTCAATCACGATCATAATCGGCAAGTTCTCCTGAAACGCAACCTCAATTGACAGTCCACCGGACAGAAAGGCGCCGTCGCCGCTCAACAGCACGACTCTCCTGTCCCTGTGGATGGATTTCGCCGACAATGCGAAGGACACGCCAACGCCCAGAAGGCTGTAGTTGCCAGGATGCAGTATCCCGCCCAGTTTCTGCCCGTTCCAGCCCGCCAGATTGACGGCAATTTCCGACCAGAAATGGGTGTTTCCGCCATCGAAGACCAGCCAGTCACCCGGGTCCATTTCTTGCTGCACGTCGAGAGCGAGTTGCAGTGGATGCATCTTTCCGCCCTTTGCGTCATCGGCGTCCGTTTCCTTTTTCAGATCCGAAAGAGTTGTCTCTGCCCACTCCCTGCGCTTGGCACGGTTCAGATCATGCCACTTGCGCCAATCGGCATTCGGCCCGAGCTTGGAAAGCGCATCCAGAAATGCGCCGGGATCACACAGGAGAGCGTCGTCCGCGGCCCGGTTGTGCTCCAGCTCTTCGTGACTTCCGCTCACGCAGACCAGTCGGGTCGATTCCGGAAAGAAGGGCGGGTTGCCGAAATTCATCTGATTGTCCAGGCGGCCTCCGATCAGCACTGCCATGTCCGCCGACTGAATGGCGAATTTCGACGGGGCGTACTGATGGAAGTCGGCGAGGCCCATAAAGGCCTTGCAGTCCTCCCCCAGAAGCTTCTGGTGGTAGGGCACGTTGAATACCGGCATGCAAAGCTCGGTTCCCGCCAATTCCAGCTTGTCCTCGCTTCCCGACCACCAGACGCCGTGCCCTCCGATCAGCACCGGTCTCTTCGCGGCGGCAATCCGTTCAAGGATTGGGCCCAATGAGGCAGGATCCGGCCATGCGCGATGGGGCAGCTTTGGCCCTCGATCGAAAGGACGTTCGTCACGGCCTACGCACGCATCGAACGAAGAAAACATTATGTCGACTGGAATGCTGAGATGAACCGGGCCCGGATAGCCGCTTGTTGCCATTCTCCATGCACGGTCGACAAATTCGCCAATCCGCTCACCGTCAGTGACGCTTGCCGAATACTTGGTCAGCGGAGCTGCGACCGTTACATCGTCAATCTCCTTGAACCCGCCCGACCCGGTGCGCTTCAGAGTCGACGATCCCGTGACGAAGATCACTGGCGACCTCTCGCCCCAAGCCTCGAGCATGGCCGGCACGGCGTTCGCGAGACCTTCCGGCCCGACGAGGCAGACCGCGGGCTTTCGCGTGATGCGTGCATGGCCATCCGCCAGATGTCCGGCGACTTGCTCATGCGGACAATTCACCACAGGCATCTGGCATTCCATGAAGCCTTCCAGCGCGGGGTTGCAGAATCCTCCTGCGAGCGTGAACACGTGTTCCACGCCCTTCTCCTTCAACGCCCTCGCGAGCAGCGCACCGCCGCGAATTCGCTGAGATTCCGACATTTTCCTCCCTCAGTTCAAGGATTGCCGCCGGATGGAAGCGGAAATTCCGAGGATTCCAGCACCTCTGCCCCGACATCCGAAACATTCTGCAGTCCGAGCTGCGCCAATGCGCATTCTGCCTCCTCGCCGAGTCCATCGACAAGCGAGGACAGTCCCCTCGCTCCGTCAGCGCCAATTGCATACAGGATGGCACGGCCAAGGAAAACGAAATCCGCGCCCAAGGCAAGCGCTCTGATCACATCCTCGCCGCTTCGGATTCCGCTATCGAAGAGTATCGGGAACTCTGGACCTACAGCGTCCCTCACGCGTGGCAGGGCGTGGATGGCGGGAATTGCCGCATCGAGCTGGCGACCGCCGTGATTCGAGACGTAAACGGAGTCGATGCCCATTGATTTCATCCGACTCGCGTCTTCGCCCGACAAAACGCCCTTGACCACCAGATTCCCCCTCCAAGCATCCCGCAACTTCCCGAGAAAGTCCCAGTCGGCTGGAGTTCGCTTGCCATGCCTGTCGAAGCTTTCAAGCTTGTTCTTCACGCCAAAATTTCTCGTTTGCGGAATCCCCGACAGCAGAGTCCTGATCGACCAGTGCGGATGGAGAGCGAAATCAGCGAAATGCCGGAAGCCTAAACGAAACGGCATCCGAAAACCGTTCCGCACCTCTCTAGTTCGCCGCGAGAGCGCTGGCGCGTCCACCGTTATCAGGATAGTCCTGTATCCGGCGACTCTGACCCTTTCAACCAGCCGCATAGCCATACCGGCCGAGCCGTGGACGTAGAGTTGAAACCAGGCATTCTTACCGGCAATCTCACGGATTTTCTCGAGCGATGTGGATGCGGCAGTCGAAATGCATACCGGTATATTCCTGCGAACCACCTCCTTCGCCATCACCTGGTCCGCGCCAGGCCAGGCCAAGTTGCACATTCCCATTGGCGCGATGCCGAACGGCAGGTCAAAATCCTGTCCAAGCAGTTTCGTTCCCAGTGATCGGTCCGTGACGTCATTGAGAACCCGTTGTTGCAGGCGAATGGCATCGAGCGCCTCCGCATTCGCGTGCACGCTGGTTTCCCTTCCGGCACCGCCGTCAATGAAGTCGAATGCCAGTCTCGGAAGGCGGCGGCGCGCGTGGCGACGCGCGTCGGCGAAGGACACCGTCCGCCGACTGGGGCGTTCGCCAGCTGTCACTTTGCGGCTCGCTGCTCAAGTGGCCAGCATGTCATCGACGTTCGCGACGACGATGCAGGCCGCAAACGGCCGCCGTCCAGTTGCGTCCCCGATTCAGGCCCGAACTCATTGAGGTTCCATGCCGTCACGCCCTGCGTGAGGATTGGCGGCAAATGCCGCTGATCGATCAGCGGCAGCGACGAGATTCGATTCTCGGTCGCGAACGACCGCGCTCACCACGTCGTTGTACGGCGTCGGAACACCGTGCTCTCTGCCCAAGGCTGAGACCATCCCGTTCAAGGCTTCGATTTCGGACAGTCGACCTGCATCATGATCGAGGAGCATCGACGGACGGGCGTCCGGCATCCGATTGCCGAACGCTGCCACGTATTGGTCCGGACATTCGAACGTGAAACTCACTCCCATCCTCCGGCCGACGGCAACGGCTTCACGCGCGCATCCCTCGGCAATGCACCAAGTGTCTGGATCCCGCATCAATTGCCCCAAAGTCCGGTTGAACACAGTGCATGGCGCACTGAAAGCGACATTGCAGACGAGCTTTTCCCAGATGAGTTGATCGATGTCATCGTATTCTCTTGCCCTGAAGCCAACGGTTCGCCACAGTTCCACCATTTCCTTAAGGCGCTCCGTCATTCGGCCCGACACTTCGCCAAATCGAATCAGGTTCATTGCGGAGTGGTGAACATGACCGGGCTGCACCACCGATGCACCGAATCCTTCCGCCACTCCGAGAACAATGCGCTTCCTTGGCAAGTGCCGCAAGACCCGTTCCTTTGACCCCAGACCGTTCTGGATCGCAACAACGGATGCAGCGCCAGCAAGCAAAGGCGCAATTGAAGCTGCTGCAGCTTCCACGCCAGCAAGTTTTGTTGCAATGACAAAGAGGTCGCAGCGCCCAATCGGTTGCACGTCGCCCGCTGCCTTGATCGACGTCAAGGTCCGGTCTCCGCTTGCCCCCTCGATGCGGAGTCCTCCGCTTCTGATTGCGTCGATGTGAGCCTTCCATGTATCGATTGCCCAAACCTCGTGCCCAGCCTCAGCAAAGAATGCGGCATACACCGACCCCATTGCCCCAACACCAATGATCGCGATCTTCATTCAGCACCCACAGATCGATCGTTTTCGAGTGTATACACAAGCGGATTGCTTTTGGTCACAGCATCTCAGGGAAGACGGATGTCAAATTTTTGCCTGATTTGCCTATCCGCATGTTCCGGAAGCGCGACGGGAGAATGGGAGAGAAATATCTCCCGCGTGCGTTCGCGCGCACGGTCACGAATGTCCCTCGCACCGTCCCGCTCCCATTCCTCGTGAGATCTTCGATCAGCGAGGGCAGGATACAGGAAATCTGTAGACATCCGCCTGTAGGTTTCCTCGTGCCCCAAATAGTGGCCTTCCCCGCGCGCAACATCCGCGATCATCCTCTGCGAGAGGGTGTCTTCGCTCACTTCGATCTCGCCGAGTGATCGAAGAACCGCACCCAGCATCTCGTTGTCGATGACATAACTCTCAAAAGCGCAACCCATCAGGCTCGCCTGCATTCCGCAGGCTTGGGTGATCATGTTGGATCCGGCCTGAGCCGCCAGCGTCACGGAGAGGCTTTTTTCGTACCCGCTTTGGGCGTCCGCGACCTTGTTGTCCGTCGCTCCGGCTATGGTCGAATTCGGAAGCCCGTAGTAGCGGCCCATCTGCGCCGAGGCGGCCATCAAGAGAGCCTGCTCCCCTCCTCCGCCCGACATGGCGCCCGTCCGTAAATCGGTTACCATGGGTCTGAGCCCGAAAACGACTTTTGCATCCGGGTTTGCGGACCAAGCCAGAACAATGCCTGCCAGCGTCTCGGCGACAACCTGAACCAGCGACCCGGCGACCGTGACAGGACTTGACGCGCCAAGCAGGTCAAACGAGTTCACATGAACTGGAATCCCAAGTCTTGCCGCATCGATCAGAACATCACATGCGCCCTCCGCAAAGCGAAGCGGCGGCGCGACATGGTTGATGTTCAGGGACAGGAACGGGCGCTCGATGAAGGCTTCCGCCGACCCGGCGATCGCAAAGCAGATTTCTGCGATGGCAGGCAAATGCTCGGGTTTGGAAACGCTCGTGCATACATGCTTGGAAGTTCCGGACAGACAGGCCCAAGCGGTATTGATGTCGAGCAACTCCGCGCTTTCCATGTCCCGCGCGACCACCGACCTGCTGAAGAAATGGATGTTGTCGAGGGTGTCGACCAAGCGAGCCATGTCATAAAGGTCGCACAGAGTGGATTCTCGATAGAGGCCGGTTTCGAGATCCAGCACGAATGGCGCGGCACCTCCCGATCCGACATGAACGAGTCGCCCGGAAAGAGCCAGTTCATGCCCCGGAATCCTTCCATGAAGCACCAAGTCCTTCGCAACCGCCTCCAGCGCCCTGTCCACCAACAGTTCCGGAAAATGAATGCGCCCGTCATTGGATTGGCTGCATCCCTTGCTGAGCAGGAGCGAAGCGGTTTTTCTCGTGGCAGACGCCAAGCCCACTTCAAGCAGAATTTCCCGGGCAGCCCTGTCGATTTCGCCCATGGAGTTGTGATCTAGCGGCCTGAAGCGCCCGCCTTCCACGCCGCTGGCGATCGCGCCTGGAGAAGGGTTGGTCACTGTTCGCAATCTCTTGCGGGTCTCTCTGCCTCGTCGTTCCGCCATCAATCCTGTTCCGCCAGTCTTGCGCAACTCTAAAGGAGACATCTATCCAGATTCTGCTTGCGAATGACAGCCCATTTAAAAGACCGTTGCAAAAGGAGGCTTTTGTTTGGTTTTGCGGTTTCCGGGGCTGATTGCCGATGGATGACTAGGATGGCCGCCGACAGCGGCTTGGCGAATAAGCCCTCAACCGCGTTCAGCCGGGAACTCGAGGTCGGGGCGAGTGGAAGGGCCGGCGCGGATGCCTGGCAAGCCGGGCGCGTGTCCGTTCATGCCTGCGAGTGGATTGGGGGCGGTGGCGCGACGCAGAGCCGAACCGGAAGATTCTGGACAGACGGTCCCCTGTCACGGCAAGCGCAGCTGGGCAATCATCAGGTTCGAGAAGCCCAAGAGCAGCGCAAGCCGCTGAGCGTTCTTCTCCCAACCCCTGGACCGGCGCCGAGATGATGCTGGCGTCAATGATGCCGCCCTCCTTCAGCCCCCCCCGTCGGCCGAATCCCTGATCTCCCGAAACAGCAGGCGAGCCAGCCCGTGGCGCTCCAGCCGGCGGCGGAAGTCGGAATCGCCGTCTCATCCGGAACCTTCTCCAGCCTCGCCCCGGCAAGGCACCGAACCTTCTCGGCCTCGCAGAGCAAGTCCTCCATCAATGAAGCCTCGTCTTTCTGATTCGATATCGGACGCGACTTGGCGGGACTTGATCGAGAAGGCGCGCTGCAAGGCTGAAAGAGCCGATGCACATTTCGTTGAAGTTGATCCGAGAAACACGTCGCAGTTGTGTTCGGGATACGGCGGGAAGGTTCCAAAGGAGCTTTCGGTTCGCGGTCACAATGCAGCGCTTGCAGATCCGCCGGAGGGCGAGGCCTCTCTGGCGGCGATCGAGCTGGGGATCGACGAGGCCTTCGTGATCGAGAACTGCAAGGGCGAACGGGTGCGCGGCACCCCGCACAGCCAGACGGTCAGCAACCGCCACAGCCAGATCAAGGGCTTCCTGCGGCGCTTCCGCGGCATCGCCACCAAATGCCTGGACAGCTGTCCGAGGTAGTTTCATCTCGTCGTCCTCGGCAGGCACCCGCCGCCGAGAGCCTGCCTCGCGGCGGCCAGCACCAAGCCAAGCCTGCGATTCACGTAATTGAGCCAAAATATATAATGCCCTTCACAATGGTCTTTGGAGAAAGAGCCGGAAGCTCCACTCAGTTTCAAAACTTCCCGGCCGAGCACCGGGAGCACTCCCGCCAAGCTTTTATTTTCAGTGGATTGCTTGGGAGTTAAGACAGCAGCCGCACTGGGTCAATAACCACTTTGCTCCCAGCCTTGCTTACAAACCAAGCCCCAGAACCTGTTCGTGCCGAAAGTAGGCTAGGTTCGGAACCAGACCGCACTGCGACGCAGGATCCCTCGCTTACCCCGAATCCCGCAGGTAGGTTTCCATTGGCAATGTGTTTTTCGAAATGCGGGCGGCGCTCTGGGTCTTCGGTATAGTGTGGGCAAAAGCTGCCAGGAAGAATTCCGAGTCCCCTCACCGGTTCCAGTCCCCGACCACCTGATGCGCTCAACGCCGAGGTTGACAGGCATGATGCACCAGCGCTCGAACCCACTATTACCGACCCCCGTTCGGCAGCACCTCGAATTGACTCTCCGAGACCGCGCTGTTCCAGGAACTCCATCAATGCGAAGGTGTTTCCACCTGCAATATAAATGACGCACTGCCTCGAAATCCATTCCCTAGAGGCTCCATCTCGCGCAGTGACAGGCAGATGGCTGAGTTCGTTCGCCAACCCAGCAAACCGATCGTAAAATCGATCGATTCTTTCTGGCATGTCATTGTTGGCGGCACCGATGTATCCTATCGAGGTTGGCCGTTCCGCGCACTGATCTAGAATGAAGTCCTCAATCTCCGGATCTTGACAATGCGCAAACCCTCCTCCGCCAATCAAAAGGTAAAGCGGTTTCGCTGGCATCAAAGTTTTGCTTGCCTCCACATTCACAGCTTTCAAGCCACCTTTGCAGATTTCCCAATGCTCTGGGAATGCCAGATCGGCACTACTGTCACAACAATAATGCCAAATGTTTGCGCACAGCTTGCTCTTACATTAGGAGCGCCTGAGAATAATCGGACCTATTGCCAGTAAAGCGGCGGTAAAGTCCACTGTGCCGATCCAGAGAGCTTCCAACCCTTTGTCGAGCACCAGCATTTGCATGATCAGGAGAAACAACGAAAATGAAACCAGACGACAAAAACCGTTTTGGCCGAACCGGTCTGCAAGTGACCAAGCTGTCCTTGGGGACCGCCCCACTCGGAAACATTTTCAAAGAGGTTCCCGAAGAAACCGCAGACGGAATGATCCAGCGTGCGTGGAATGCCGGAATACGACTCTTCGACACCTCCCCCATGTATGGCCATGGCCTTGCGGAACTCCGCACCGGACACTCGCTCCGCTGGAAACCAAGAGATGACTTCGTTCTTTCCTCCAAGGTCGGGCGGCGCCTCATTCCCTGCAGGCGTGACGAGATCGACTTCACCCCTTGGGTCAATGCAGCCCCGTTCCGCCTGCAGTTTGATTACTCCTATGACGGCACAATGCGAATTTTCGAGGACTCTCTCCAGCGGCTCGCGCTCGAGAGGATGGATGCCTGCTTCATCCACGACATAGATCGCTTCACCCACGGGGACGCTCAACCTGAAATTTTCGAAGAGGCAATGAACGGATGCTGGCGTGCGCTGAAACGGCTGCGCGACGAAGGTGCCGTAAAGGCGATCGGGGTGGGCGTGAACGAGTGGGAAGTGTGCCAAGCCGCACTGGAGCGGCGGGACTTCGACTGTTTCCTTCTCGCAGGACGCTACACGTTGCTGGAACAGGAATCCTTGAAAACGTTTTTGCCCCTCTGCGAACAGCGAAATGCCTGCGTCATTGTGGGCGGCGGATTCAATTCAGGAATTCTTGCGACAGGCGCGGCCAAGGGCGCCAAGTACAACTATTCGCCAGCACCCGCACACATGCTTGAGAAAGTCAGCAGAATTGAGGCTGTCTGCAATCGGCATGACATTCCATTGCCAGCTGCAGCGATGCAGTTCGTTGTAGCGCATCCGGCCATTTCGAGCTTTGTTGCGGGAACCCGGACTGTCGAGCAGCTGGAGAAGAACCTGAATTGGTTTTCGACCCCCATCCCTGCCGAGTTCTGGAAAGAGTTGAAGTCCGAGGGACTTCTGCGCGAGGATGCCCCAACGCCCTGACGCACGCGATGGCTAGAATCGTCCAAATGCCTGCAACTGCCGGCCCAGGCCGGCAGTTGCTCGTCGCCTGTACCTGCACATATCGGCCCATGCATCGCCCACTACCGCCCAGTATGCGTTGGAGGAACCTCGTCCTGCGCGAAGGGAAGTTTCCGGCTGCATCTGGCATAGTTTATGAATCAAGCAGCCAGCGGCGGGCAATAGGCAAAAAGATCGAAAACGTGAATTTAATCGCGGATTATGGAGACCACTCGTTCCGGCCGAATCGATAGCCAAGGGAAAATACTTTCTTGCTCTGCCTGCATCGCATGGGGGATCATCAGGCTCACCAAACCAGCCTCCCAAAAAATCAGTTGCCTTTGCCCAAGGCCATCGCCGCTGCTGTGGAGGCGACCGAGTCTTTCGATGTATCCATAATGCAATTGACGATGCGGTTTCTGCATGATTGTACTAGTATCCATCAATATTCTCGTATCCATGGGAGGGAACTATGGGTTTTAATGCACGAAGAAACGGAAAATTCGGTGTCATGCTGGCCGCCGCCGGGCTTTGGGTTGGCGTTGCAGCCGCCGAAGACATGACAATTGGAGTGCTGTTCCTCGATTCGCAGGGCTTCTTCGGTGAGATTCAAAAGGGGATTCTGGAAGGTGCTGAGTCCGACAACATCAAGCTGATCTCGGACAACTCGGAGAGCGACCCGACAAAGGAGTCCGCATTTCTTGACAACGTAATCGGCGCTGGCGCCAAAGCAGTGATCATGTCGCCGGTTTCGACCGATGCCTCCGTACCCGCCGTCGAGCGCGTTGTCGACGCAGGCATTCCTGTTGTTTGCTACAACACTTGCCTGTCCGACGAAGACACGGAGCGACTGGCCGGCGGTCTTGTCACCACAAATCAATTCGATTTCGGAAAAGGGGTCGGCAATGTCGCAGCGGCCGACATTGTGAGTTCGGGAGAACCCGCCCGGATAGGCATTCTCAACTGCGATCGCTACGAAGCCTGCCAGCAGCGCAAGGCGGGGTTTGTCGCCGCTTTGGATGAAGCCGGTGTCAGCTACGAGATCGTCGCAGATCAAGAGGGCTTCATCGCCGACAAAGCCACGCAGACGGCCACCGAAATGCTGACCGCCCATCCAGACATTACGCACATGTGGACCGCAAACGAGGGCGGCACGATCGGTGCTGTCTTGGGCGTGCAGGCAGCGGGGCAAGAAGGCGCAACTGCTGTCTATGGCTCCGATATCAGTATGCAGATTGTGCAAATGCTTGAAGACGGCTCAATACTCAAGGCCGTTATCGCCCAGCAACCGCGCGAGATGGGGCGTGAGGCGGTGAAAATTGCGCAGCACCTGATCGCTGGCCAAATAATCGATCAGAAGCTGATCCACATCCCGACCTTGATCGTGGAATCCAGCGACCCTGACGGAATAAAGGCTTGGGTTGACGCGCAGTAAGGCAAAAGCTGCTTTCTGAATTAATCCACCCGAGGAGCAACGCGCTCGGCGCCTCCCCGGGTGCCCATGTTCAAGAGCACCCACTCGAGAGTGTATGGATATGGCACTCGCCCCTATGTCGCATGATGTTCGGTCTAGGCATTGGCGGGACGGCCATCTGAACGAAATTGGCCTTTTGCTGGCATTGTTGATTCTCGTGATCGTCTTCGCGCAGGCGGCTCCGAATTTCCTTACCGGCCGAAATCTCGTCAACATTCTGAGATCGGCCTCTTATGTCGGCATCATCGCCTTCCCGATGACATTCGTCATCATCGCGGGCGAAATCGACATCAGCGTTGGCCCGACAGTCGCCTTTTTCGGCGTCGCATTCGCACAGGCCGTCGCGGCTTTCGCGATCCCAATTCCATTAGCCATTCTCTTGGTGATTGCGGCGGGTGCGGCCGTCGGAGGCGCGGCCGGGTGGCTGAAGGTTCAATACGCGGTGCCAACCTTCATTTCGACACTCGCACTTTGGGGGGCGCTTCGTGGCGGGGCACTATGGTGGACGGATTCGCTGCCGGTAATCATCCCCAGCCGGGAATTTCGAGTTGTGCTTGGCGGGGATATCTTCGGTCTCCCGGTGGTTGCCTGGATCATGTTTGCGACCTTTTTGGTGTTTGCCTATTTGGCCGCCTTCTGCCGCTACGGCCGCCATGTGTATGCACTCGGTGCCAACGCCACCGCAGTTGAAGCACTTGGAATCAGCAGTGCCCGGCTGCGGATCACGGCCTTGGCATCGACAGGCGCCTTTTCCGCGTTAGTTGGCGTATTGACGGACGCACGTTTAGGGTCCGGCAACGCTAATGCGGCGACCGGGTTGGAATTCGACGTGATTGCAGCGGTAATAGTTGGCGGCACGCTATTGACCGGGGGCCACGGTCGCATGATTGGAACGTTGCTCGGGGTGCTGGTGATAGCATGCCTTTCAAACGGCCTTGTGCTGGTCGGTGTGGACCCGGATGTGCAACAAGTGGTGCGAGGCGCAGTGATCCTGTTGGCCGTCCTCATCAACGCGGCACTGGCGAAAAGAGCCCTTTCGGGTCAAAAGGCATGATCACGGCCGCCGACGCAGCATCAATGCCGCTTTTGAATTTGCAGGACATAGCGATGCATTTCGGCGCGATCAAGGCCCTAGACGGTGTCGATCTGGTCCTCAGGGAAGGGGAAGTGCTTGGTCTGATGGGCGACAACGGGGCGGGCAAATCGACGATGGTCAAGGTCATTGCCGGCAATCTCGCGCCGACCAGCGGTTCAATGCTTGTCGAGGGGGAACCGGTTGCATTTCAGAGTCCCTCGGACGCGCGTGCCGCAAGCATTGAAGCTGTCTACCAAGATTTGGCGCTGTGCGACAATTTGACGGCGGCAGAGAACGTGTTTCTCGGTCGCGAGGTAATGCTAAGGATCGTCGGCCTCCCAGTGGCAATCAATTTCCGCGCGATGAAGGACCAAGCGGCAAGGCTTTTTCAAGAGCTCGAATCCGACACCCGCGCAAGCCAACTCGTCCGAACCATGTCGGGCGGCCAAAGGCAGGCCGTTGCTGTAGCACGTTCGCGGCTCAATCAAGCGCGAATCGTGCTGATGGACGAGCCGACCGCAGCGATTTCGGTGCGGCAGGTAGATCAGGTGTTGAAGCTGATCGGAAGGCTGCGCGACCAGGGCGTCGCAGTTCTTCTGATCTCGCACCGCATGCAGGACGTGTTTTCGGTCGCAGACCGGATCGCCGTTCTTCGTCGAGGACAGAAGGTGGCCGACTTGGCTACCAGCGACACGACGCCCCAAGAAGTGGCGGCCTTGATTACAGGTGCAATCGAGAGTGCGGGACAGCGAGATTGGCCACCGGAGAAATCACGGTCGATGTGATTCTACGCTAACAACATGAATTCTTTTGTGGCGGCATGTTTTTGGCCCCCTGCATTTGGAACGATGCCTGTGATTGGAACTCGGCCGAGTCGCGTTGGAAGATGTTGCGAAGGGTATCCAGCGCTACGGCACCGCCGCCTCTTCCCCGCTTGCAACTTGAATCGAACCGGGACCAGCACTTTCAAGGCGGAGTATCTCCGGAACGACGGAAAGCAAATGATACAATGTGCTTGCGGGAATGGCGGTTGATATGCGTTCGCCGCGCAGGTTAATCCTGTCGCACCAAGTTCCGCTGGGCATCCCCTCAATGTAGACCGTCTGCAGCGCCCGGCAAAAATCTTCAGCGCATGCCAAAAGCTCAGGACGCCCCTGTGCTTCGGCCTCGACGATGGTTGCTTTCAGAAACTCAGTCTGCGGCCAAAGTCGGCAACTATCCACAATTGGCCGACCGATTTCGTCCATTTCATCGACCAAAAAACCGCTTTCCCTGCGGCCCAGCCGGCAGGCGGACTCGTACAGGGGTTCGCAAAGGTGGCTCACCGGCACTTGGCTTGCTCGGGCATATCTGCGGAGCAGCCAGCACCATTCTGCAATGTGTCCCGGATCGAACTGGTAGGAGCGGCATTCGTTAGATCGCTCCCACGCGGGTCCAAAGAACTCTGTCAGCAATCGTGATTTCCCATCCCAGAATACGTCATTGAACAATTCAAAAATTTTTCCGGCCCGTTCAAGGAAGCGGCTTTGCAATGTTGCCTCATAAAGTGCCAAGCAGGATTCGAACAAGTGCATGTGCGGATTTTGTCGACGAGGAAGCGTGAACCGATCACATTCGTTCCATCCGCCATGGATAGAGGCAAGCCGATCTATGACATCGATAGTTTCATCGATTAGATCAAGATATTCCGCCTTGCATGCTGCTTTCACCAAGGTGGCCATGGCAAGGAGTGCAAACGCATGGTCGTAGAGGTCGCGTCGGCAGTCGGTTATCGTGCCATTTCTGAAAAACCGGGCCGGCCATCCAGGTCGGCCCCCTGACCGGGCAACTTCGACGAGGCGGGCAGCAATCGTCTCCGCCAAATCGACCGCTTTCTCTTTGGGCGACAATCCCAAGTGCCCAGCCTCGGCAAATACGTAAACTTGGCGCATTCCCGTGCGGAGTCTCAATTCTGCCGACTGGTTTGGCTTGCCATCCAGTGCTAACGTTTCGAAAAAGAGTCCGGTACTGTCAGCCGCACAGGAGAGCCAGCATGGAAGCACGGCGTCTCGAATCCACTCGACATATCGGGGAAGCGACACTGTTCAGACCTCCCCATCGGTTGTCGGACCGCGAGCGGCGAATTGCGGCACCATTGAAATTTGAACGAGCCTTGGGAGCAACATGATGCCGAGCAGGCTTTTGGGGATCGATTTGGGCACTAGTCTAATTAAGGTATGTATTATCGACGAGCGTGCCCGATGTCTTGCTGAAATCGAAACACCGGTTCACACGTCGCTTCCCGGCAACGGGATTGCCGAACAGGATGCAGGTGCCATGCTGTCCGATACGCTTCGCCTGATTTCCACGCTCGTTGATCGGTTTCCCAACGACGCGGCCGCGATCAATGGAATCGGCGTCAGCGGCCAGACTGCGGGAGCGATGGCGGTTGATCGGTTGGGAGTGCCGATAACGCCTTGGTTTCCATCGGCCATGGATACCCGGACTCGTCCACAAATTGACAGGATGAAGGCGGAGTTCGGAAGCCTTTTGTTCGCTAAGAACGGTGCTTGGCCGTTTACAACCCCGCGCATTCTGTGGTGGCGAGACACTTCCCCCTCCCTGTTCCGCAGAATAGCGCTTGTACCTTCCCTTGCTGGCTTTATCGTTGGATCGATATCTGAACGCCCGCTGGAATCGATGGCGATCGATGGTTCGGCCATGACTTGGTATGGTGCAGCCAACTTGGCGCAGCGAACTTGGGACGATGATCTCGTCTATGCAACTGGTTTCCCAGACCACCTGCTTCCGCCTGTCGCGCCTAGCCTTTCACGCATCGGCACCTTGAGCCGAGAGGTGGCTGACGCCACTGGGCTGCGCACGGGAATCCCTCTCGCAGTAGGCATCGGTGACACTGTCGCCTCTATGGTCGGGGCAAACGTGCTGACACCAGGTGAAGTCTACTCGGTAAATGGTTCATTCACCAATTACTTGGTCTGTCTTGATCGTTGCCTCATTGATTCCGAAACCGAGTTGTATCAGCCCCTCGCAAGCCCACTTGCCGATGTCTGGTATGCAATCCTGTATGTCGCCGGCGGCGGATTCGTTCACAAGCAGATGGCGCAGTTCCTTTGCGGTGTAGACAACACCCCCGATTATTCGATCCTGGACAGAATGGGATCAGAAGTTTCGCCGGGTTCGGACGGTTTGACGTTTCTTCCGTATGCTCTTGGCCGCTTCTGCCCACCGGTTCCGGCCGCTTCAGCCGGGTTCTGCGGGTTGCGCTTAGAGCATGGCCGCGGAAACTGCTGGCGCAGCGTGCTGGAAGGACTGACTTACGATCTCCTCGATATGACCGAGGTCATTGCAACCCGTATCGAAGGCTGGAAACCGCAAATCCTCCGCATGACTGGCGGAGGAGCGAGAAGCTCGCTCTGGTGCCAGATACAAACTGACATGCTAGGTGTTCCAGGCAATAGAACCAACGACGCTCCCGGCGCACCGGTCGGCGCTGCGCTGACCGCGGGGGTTGCCAACGGCATTTGGTCAGACTTGAGGGAGGCGACCAGATTTATTTCCTATAGCGAGGAGTCGTTCGCACCCGACCGTCGGCATACAGAACAGTATCTTCGCCTCGCGGAAGCCCGCCGCGGCCTAATCGAACGGCTCAAGCCGGTTTGGACCTACCTAGACGATGTAGGTGGAGGCACTGTCAACGTCGATTGAACCAGACGCAAGCACACAACGATTGCCAGCAAAAGCATTTTCAGTTCCGGCAAGCAGCGCAAAAGAAAATGAATAACTTCAGCGGCCGTTCTTGTCAGGTCGTCGAATAGCTGGCCTGTACCCTACAAAATCCACGACACAGTGGAGTGCAACACGCAGTCTTTCGCCAATTCTCTTACCTGCATACGCGGACGCGCAATTTCCGTTACGTCTGGATTTGATCGCCCAAGATCGCTTCTTCGATTTCCCTGGACCAAATGCCTGCTCCGCCGCCAATGGCTGGAAGGTCTGGAAGACTGGAACACGCCCTATGCAATCAAGCGTCAGACAGCCTTGTGTCAAGAGCATCTCGTCACGTGAAACAGCCGTAGTGAAAATGGGCGAGAGCGACCTTTGCATCTGTGTCGGGTGGCCATGAAGACAGCCGCGCAAAACTGCCTTCAAGCGCCAGCCGGTCATAAATTCTCTTGATCAAAACGGGTCTTGCTGGCTCAATTACCAGAAGGTCGTCAACTGGAGTCTCGTCATCGGCACCTACCCGCTGAGAGTTGATTGTAGCCATCCGAAGTCCAACTTGCGGTGGTCATGGCGCGAAAGTCAATGCGGACAAGATCAATCCGAGCCGAGCGAACGATCATGTCGAAGTTTTAGGGTATGTCCGGGGCAGCGCAAAGGGCCGCGAGCTGTACCTCGGCCCCGAAATCTGTCCATGCATAGAGAGAAAGCGCCGCTTCGACGCAGCCAAGCGGTTCTAGCAGCGTCGTGGCCGCACGGCTCAAAGGCGATTCAATGGGATAGGCCATTGCACCGTAATTGGAACTCACCGATTTTTGGACCGAGCACGATATGGTTCGATTTATAACTGCAAGGCAAGCCCACGCCGATGCGATGCCTCTTTCCCTCAACGCAGACGTTGGTCTAGAGGTCAATGCGCTGCCTCGCCTTCCGCCCCAACATCTACAATTCGGAAGGAGAGTTCATGACCGAGGCAGGCGGTCTCGACACGAGGTCACGGCCTTAGCGCATTGGTCTCGGCCAAAGCTTCCTGTCTGCCGACCTCAGGTACAGCATGCTTGAACCAGCGACCGTTCTGCTCCACCCCGGCAAGTGGTCACTGCCGAGCCTGTTTTGGCACAGTTCACCTGAATTCAGATTCGGACGGAGGCACGGATAGTTGCATGGCACTGTCCGTCCTTCAAAGGCCTGACGGTGTACGATCCTACTAGCTCGGGTATGATGACGGTTTCCGCGTAGTTTATGAAGTATGGCGCGAAAGATCCGTCGGGGCTCTCGATAACTGCTCGGTCGCCGTCAACCACATTTAGGACATGCACTGATCCTTTTGTCTTGTGCGATACAGGTCCATCGAACCAATGGCGTCGTGTTTCTATGAATTCAAGCTCGTGAAGTCCGGTCCTTTCCTCACGCCATCGATCACCTTGGGCCACGGGTTCGGTCAGGGCGAGCACAGAATTCTTGACCCATGAAGTGTTCCTGTCCTCGCAAAGAACTGTGCGGCCGTAATCAAGATGGACCGGCCTAGGCAAGCCGTCCATTCCTGTTCGCCCCCAGTCCCATAGCTTGAAGGTGAATATGTACGGGGTGGCGCTAATCTCGAGGACGACGCAGTTCGAAGCGCAACAATGGACCGTCCCGGCTGGGATGGAAAAATGATCATGCTGCCTTGCCGGCCAGCGATTGACAAACCGCTCGATATCGGGATGAGCGCCGCCATCCTGCGCTGCTTCCAGTGCGTGAAAAAAACTCTCGGTATCCGCTCCGTCCTTCATCCCAAGATAGACGGCAGCGCCAGGCCCCGCAGCCATGATGTAATAGCTCTCGTCCTGTGTGTAGGGAACGCCGAAACATTCACGAATGAATTCTTTAGTTGGATGGACTTGAAGCGAAAGATTCCCGCCATCGAAAGTGTCTAGGAAGTCAAAGCGAATTGGGAATTCTGCACCAAATCGGGAATGAACATCCGGCCCCAGCAATTCCACGGGGTGCATTAGCACCAGATTCAACGCAGGAACCTCCAATTCAACGCCTCCGAAACTGAAAACAAGGCTGTTTTCCTCAGGCACACAGTCAAAGCCCCACGCATAGTTCGGCTTGTCGGCGGGAAGGGAAAACTTCTCTCGCATCCATTGCCCTCCCCATATGCCGGGATCGAAGAACGGAACGACGCGGAATGGTCGCGTCGTGGTTTCGGCCAGCGCCAACCTCATCGAGTCTCCGTCGACCAGCTTGGGGTCTCTGTCCACCGTCGTGTCAAGAAAGTAGTCCGCCCGTTTCAAGAGCGGCAACTTGTGTCGATCGGCAACTCTCCACTCGACAAAGTATCCACGCTTGAATTTGCGCAGCATGTCTTCATCCGGATTGTCCGCTGTCCAGTTTCGTGCTCCAGCCCGCAACCGCTTTTGGATTTCCCATCTCGGCATGTCAGCGACGACAAGGATGTCGCCCGGCCAAATTTCGGCCGCGCCGATTCCAACAACCGCTACCGGACCCTTTTGCCGCTCGGCCTCTATCTTGCGGCGCATGCACTGTACACGGCCCGGATCAAGCAATTCCTCCATTCGCAGGGGCGACATGCAGCCGAAGACCCGGTCATCGGTGAGGAAGGGAGCGAGCAAGGCATCAAGGTCACTCTGGCACTTCGTCGCGCAACCCGACGACAGTATTTTCAGATGCGGCATTTCGGCATTCATCGCGGATGCGATCTGCAACTGGTCGACACCGGGATAACAATCAATCGTCAAGGTGATGCCGCTGCCCTTGGCTTGGACGGCCATGCCCAAGTGGTGCGAAATCCGCCTCCATGATCGCATCGCCCAAGTTGCTGCAGAAACCGGGATGATCGGCCGCTTGTCATACTTCTGGTGCATGGAAAGCTGCTGCTCTCACTTCCGTTGCGCAAACATCTAGAATTACTCTTCTACAAGATCGTTGCGAAAGCGGTCATTTTTTTCTGCATTTCGCCTTCTGAAGCTGGTTGCGCGCTTGGCGGGCTGCAACGCCTTCCGGCAGCGGTACTGGCGCTCAAAGGCGCGGTTTCAGGGTGCCGGGACAGGGGATGTCCCCGGGGCCGCCTAGAGCATGATCGCCGACGAATCCCTGCCGTGCACTGCATGATCATCGCATCGGCAACTACCGCCAAGCGCTGCAGTCCATCGGGGCGCTGACCTTTCGCAGAGTGCTGTCGAGACACACGCACCCGACGACCGCTTTTATGAAAAAATCTATCGATCTCCCCCTCAATCGAACGTCAAGACAGGTATTTGCTGCCCTTTAAGCGCGACATGTACATGACCGGGCGCAAGTTTCGTAACAGTCTTCCACAGGGTCTCGGCTAAATTCGCGATTCTTCGGTACTGCTTTCCGAAGCCGCGCGCGGGCATCATGATGCGATTGGAGCGCCTTGGTAAAGCTGCCCCTGCTCGACACTGATGCGACGATGACCAATGCCGCTCCAAGTGTGCTGAAGGAGCCAAAGCCGAAGCAAGCGGTGAAATTCCAGCCGAAATCCGACACGGTTTGCCGCTCATGAGAGATTTGGGCACCTATTGAAAAGCCGTGGGCACACAAACACAGAAATCGTGATTTGATCGCGAACCCAGCCACGTTTCAAGATGTTGACGATTTGCTGGTTTCACACTACATGCCTCCCATCGTCCCTGAGTTCCGGGAAATTCCGGTCCACGGCAGATGCCGGGATCGACATCCGTCAGCGAGGTTCGCCCGCGGATGCAGTTGAGATTTCGGTTGGGACTTGAAGTGCGCAATGACTTGGCAAACGGGACAGGAGGATATGAATCATGTTCGAGAATCTTTCTGAGCGACTCTCGGGAGTGTTCGATACGCTTACGCGACAGGGCGCACTGACGGAAGCTGATGTCACGGCCGCGCTCAGGGAAGTGCGTGTCGCGTTGTTGGAGGCCGATGTTTCGCTGCCCGTCGTGAAATCGTTCGTCAGGTCGGTCCAGCGAAAAGCCATCGGTCAAGCTGTCATGCGCTCGGTGGCTCCAGGGCAGCAGGTCATCAAGATCGTCCACGACGAAATCGTCAGCGTGCTAGCTGGCGACGAAGACGATTCCACAGACTTGCGGGTGGACAATCCACCCGCCCCCGTTCTCATGGTTGGTCTGCAGGGGTCAGGAAAGACCACCACAACCGCGAAAATCGCCAAGATGCTCTCCGAAGGACGCGGAAAGCGCGTTCTGATGGCCTCATTGGACACTAGGCGCCCGGCGGCGATGGAGCAGCTTGCAATTCTTGGCCAGCAAGCGAACATCGATACGCTCCCGATCGAGCCAAGCCAGTCGGTCGCGGAAATTGCGGAGCGCGCCAAGCGGCATGCGATCTCGAACGGCTACGACATCTACTTCCTTGACACCGCTGGCCGCCTTCACATTGACGATGACCTCATGAATGAGGTCCTCACGATCAAGAACAATTCTCAGCCTCGCGAAACGTTGCTGGTGGTCGATGGACTCACTGGCCAGGACGCCGTCAACGTAGCACAGGAATTCGATGGCAAGATCGGAATCTCCGGGGTTGTACTTACCCGAATGGAAGGTGACGGGCGCGGAGGTGCGGCACTAAGCATGCGAGCGATCACTGGAAAGCCGATCAAGTTTGTCGGGACAGGTGAACGGCTTGATGCGATCTCGGCATTCGAACCTGAAAGAATCGCGGGGCGAATCCTCGGAATGGGAGACATTGTCGCCTTGGTGAACAAGGCACGCGAAATCTTTGACGCTGAAAGAGCTGAGCGCGCAGTGCGCCGACTTCAGAAAGGTTACTTCAATTTGAATGACATGCGGTCGCAACTTGAGGCGATGGAAAAAATGGGTGGTGTCAGTTCAGTAATGTCCATGATGCCAGGGATGGGGAAACTCGCGTCGAAGGCGGAAGCGGCGGGATTCGATGATCAGTTCATCCGCAAGCAGAAGGCTTTGATTGATTCGATGACTCGAAAGGAGCGGGCTAACCCGAAGATTCTTCAGGCAAGCCGTCGGCGGCGCATTGCAAAGGGTGCCGGACTGGAAGTTTCCGATCTCAACAGGCTGCTCAAGATGCATAGGCAAATGGCCTCGATGACCAAGGGCATGTCCAAGGGACAGCTGAAGGGTGCCATCGCTTCCCTATTTGGCAAGTCCAGCCTCCCAAGCAATCTCAGCCCGTCCGCGATTCCGGGCGATGGCTCGGTTCCAGAACTTCCCGGCCAGATACCTCCGAACTTTTCGGATTCCACTCTAAGCAACCTGATGGGGCGACGAGAATGATTGGGATTGACACGGAATGGATGCGAAGCCGTTGCCCTTCAGACTTTCTCCCCAGTCCCTCGAAACCAGACTCGAGGCTGGGAAATTACCCTTTCTCGGCTCGTTGCGGGAACACGCAAATTGACCGGGGATGAACGATCTGTAGAGGAAATCCTCAGTGAGCACAGGAAATCGATTGACCGGTTGGATGCGATTCTTATCTACGCTCTTGGCGAGCGCTTCCAGCACACCCAAGCCGTCGGGGGACTCAAGGCCAAGCACAATTTGCCAGCATCTGACCCCGAACGGGAGGCGCGTCAGATCGCTCGGCTGAAAAAACTGGCTGCATGCGCCGACTTAGACCCTGAATTTGCGACGTCGTTCATAAACTTCGTGATTCGGGAGGTGATTCGACACCACATGAAACACAAAGAACAATCGGTCATTCTGACCACTGCCCAAGACAAGGAGTAATCTCGTATGACAATGAAAATTCGTCTCGCTCGCGGAGGCTCGAAGAAGAGGCCTTTTTATCGGATTGTGGCAGCGGATTCTCGCATGCCGCGCGATGGCAGGTTTATCGAGAAGCTTGGCACCTACAATCCACTTTTGCCAAAAGACCACGAAAACCGCGTGAATATGGACTTGGAGCGAGTGCGCCACTGGCTCAGCCGCGGTGCGCAGCCAACTGACCGCATATCGAGAATGCTGGAAGCGGCAGGAGTGCGGGAGCCCAAGGACAGAGGGCGGCCTGAAACCGCAACCAACAGCGGGCAGGAGGGGCAAGCAACGGAAGCGTGATCGACCGTCGGATTCCGTGTCCCCGAAACCTGCAAGTAGATTGGAGATTTTTGGTGGCGCGTGCGGAAAGGATATTGGTCGGGGTGATCAACGGTGCATTCGGAGTCGTGGGGGAAGTTCGCTTGACCAGCTTCTGTTCATCCCCCGACGCCATCGAGAACTATTGCCCCCTGCATTCGGATGACGGCAACCGCACCTTTCACATTGAATTGACTGGAAAGGCCGGTAAGCACAAGCATCTGATCGCAAAGCTTCCTGATATAGACACGCGCAAAAAAGCCAACCAACTGCGCGGCACGAAACTGTTCGCAAATCGAGATGCCTTTCCGGCCCTTCCAGAAGATGAATTCTACCACTCCGACCTTGTCGGGTTAGAGGCAAGGAACACGGATTTTACCAAGATGGGGAGGATTGTTTCAGTGCAGAATCACGGCGCGAACGACATTCTTGAAATTTCGAGATCGGGATTCAAGGACCCAGAATTGCTTGCCTTCAAAAGGGACACGGTACCGAAAGTCGACATCGAGAATGGGTACATTGTCGTCGACCTGCCCAAATGACGGCTAATAAGCAGACTGGAATTATCGCCGAACAGTTACAATCAAAGGGGCTAATGACAAACGCACCCCCACTCGTGTCTACGGCCGGCCACTCGTCGTACCGCGGACAGGCTATGCAGAAAGCGGTCTGGACAGCTAAAGTCATTACGCTATTTCCCGATACTTTCCCTGGCGTGCTTGGATGCTCGCTCGCGGGCAAGGCACTCGCAAGCGGCATTTGGAAGCTCGAAACAGTTGACTTGCGGCAGTTCGGAATCGGACGCCACCGCCAAGTGGATGACACGCCCGCGGGTGGCGGTGCCGGAATGATTCTAAAGCCGGAGGTGGTTGCGGCAGCCTTGGAATTCGCGCAGTCAGGCGTCGCCTGCGACCGTGCGCAGTGGCCGATCTTGTATCTGTCGCCACGAGGGCAACCCTTTAGGCAGGAAATGGCCATGCAATGGTCCAAGGTATTGGGTATCACGTTCATCTGCGGACGATATGAGGGAATGGACGAGCGGGTAATCGAGACATACGAGATCGAAGAGGTTTCGCTCGGGGATTTTGTGCTGTCCGGAGGGGAAATTGCGACGCAGGCGTTGATTGACGCCATGGTTCGCGTTATACCACGCACTGTCGGGAATCAGGAATCCACAGTCGAAGAGTCGTTTTCGAACGGATTGCTCGAGTACCCGCAGTACACTCGTCCACGCATTTGGAAAGACCAATCGATACCCGAACCGCTGCACTCCGGGAATCATGACCAAGTTACCAAGTGGCGGCGGAAGCAGGCGGAGAGGATAACCAAAACGCGCCGACCCGATCTCTGGCGCAGGTATTGCGAACACAACACCAACACTAGTTGATTTCCATGAAAGCTAAGTTCACTTGACCCACACGGAAGATGGACGATTGAAATGAACCTCATAGCGCAACTGAACAGGGAGCAGGTCGAGCAGCTCGGTCATACCATTCCAGATTTCAAAGCTGGCGACACAATCCGAGTCGGCTTCCGGGTGACTGAGGGCACGCGCACCCGGATTCAAAACTACGAAGGCGTGTGCATCTCCCGCAATGGCGGCTCCGGCATCGATGCGTCATTCACGGTCAGGAAGATATCGTTCGGCGAAGGTGTGGAACGCGTCTTCCCACTGCATTCGACCAACATAGACTCGATAACAGTGATTCGTCGCGGTCGCGTGAGGAGAGCGAAGCTCTACTATCTCCGGTCCCGTCGCGGGAAATCGGCGCGTATAGCGGAACAAACCAACTACAAGCCACCGGCCACCAAAGGGAAATGAGGAGCGCGTCATGAAGAAAAACATCCATCCCGACTATCATGAGATCAACGTAAAGCTCCTGAATGGGGAAACCGTCAGAATGCGATCGACCTATGGTTCCAAGGGAGACACGCTGACACTCGACATAGACCCTTCCGTTCACCCAGCCTGGACAGGCGGTAGTACACACCTCATGGACACTGGCGGCAGGGTTTCGAAGTTCAAGAAAAAATACGGGGGCTTCGGTTTTTCGGAATAGCGCCTCGACCGGATTCTCTTGCGTTTGCGTCCTCACTTAATTCAGCATGTCTTGAGCAACTTCGAAACTTTGCCCAGCTATTGGATTATATCTATCGTATCGTCACGACAGATGTTGCTTCCCTAGCAACGATGTGGAGTGATATGCGTTAGGTGTGAGGAAAATAACCCCTACGGGGGTCGAGAGAGGCTGGTTTGCCCTGCACACCGTTACCGGCTTGGAACGCCGGCGCAGCAAGGGGTTTCCGCGTTGTCATCCCGGCAGCACAGGTAACAAAACGTGCCGCACGGTGCAAGTCGGCGGCGGCGTTCATCACACATGGCGCACCGGAGCCGGTGCGCGAGCCGGTTCGTTACCTCAGCGCACCGCCGCACATGTTCCGCTAAACAGATGGGTGCCGCGCACATGTTCCCGCAGCGCAGAGATGGGCGGCGCATCCGCTACCGTAGCGTCAGTCGCGGTCGTGGACATCGGTGGCATGAGCGGAGCCGCGGGCAGTCGTGCGAAGCACGCTGCCAGACGCGGCAACGACAAGGTCCACACGGATGCCGGCATGACTGCGGACGGGCGTGCGGATGCCGGTGCGCAGCGAAGCCGTCACCGGCGAGGATCGAAGTGCAGGGGCGGCGAGCCAGGCGAACGCCGTCGCGAGTGCGGCACGAAGCGCCGACACGAGCATTGCGGAAGTGCAGCGGGCAGTGCGGTGCTGTCCACGCCACCGCACCGCGGATCGTGGCGGGAAGGAAGAACGGGCCGCGCCGGGTGAGCGACGCGGCCCGTGGAGGCGCTGCGGTCAGGCGGTGCAGCGCTGGATCGGGATGCCGAGCTGCCTTGCCTTGTCGACGAGGTTGTCGGTGATGCCGGAGCCGGGGAAGGCGATGACGCCCTTGGGCAGGAGGTTCAGCAGTTCGTCGTTGCGGCGGAAGGGAGCGGCGCGTCCGTGCTTGTTCCAGTCGGGCTTGCAGACGATCTGGTGGACGCCGTTGCGCTCGGCCCAGCTTGCCGCGATGCGCTCGACGCCGGGGCCGCCGCCGTGCACCAGCACCATGTCCGCATACTTCGCACGCGCCTTGTCGAGGCGTTCGATGACGGTGGCTGGGTTCGCGATGTCCTTGCCGCCGGCGATGGCGACGAGGGTGCCGCTGGGCAGGTGCGCTTCGGTCTTGCGGTCCTTGCGGGCGCGGATGAAGTCGCGGGCGTCGATGGCGGCGCTGGTCAGCCTGCCGGTGTGGCTGCCGTGGCGGGGGCGCCAGACCTCGCCGGTGGCGCGGCGGTAAGCGTCGGCGGCGGTATCGCGCAGGGTCTCGAAGGCGTCGGCGGCGCCCCAGATGTCGCGGGGATCGAACTCGCCGCGCTCGGGCGTCGCGCCGTAGAGGGCGGCCTGCTCGCAGACGGTGGCGGTGACGGACTGTTCGACGAAGGTGTCTGTATCGAAGGTCATGACGATCTCCCGATCTTGAGTTGCACGGTTCGGAGCGTCTGCCCCGATGTGATGGTTCCTTGGGTCATGTGCGCGCAGGGGAGCCACCGGGGCCGGAACGGAGCGTCAGCGGAGTGAAGGATCCTGGAGGGGTTGGCGCAGTGAGCACACATGGCACAATGAAGCATCACAGCAGCAGGCATTTTGTTTGCCCCACGCTCGGACCCCATCGGCGGTTCGGCTCAGCGCGTCGCCTGCCGTGGAGCGCGGACCCGCATCACGCACCCGCCCGCTCCGCCAGAACCCCGGCGGCCTACGCGGCGGCGCGGGCCAGCACCTGGCCGTGACAGGGCAGCGGCTTGCACCAGCAGGCCAGCCAGCAACCGTCCAGCTCCGCGAGTTCCTCCAGCGCGACCTCGCCCGCCCGGATGCGGCGCCACAGATCTTCCTGATAGCGCACGACCGCCTGCTCTCTCGAACAGGACGGGCCGATCCTGAACGGATTGCCCCATTTCGTGCGGCGGTCGATCAGCACGGTGGCGTTGTGCACCGGATGGCGGTCGAGCGCCTCGCGCAGTTCAGGCTCGCGCTTCAGGTTGACGGTCGCTTCCACGGTCTCTCTCCTCTCTCCCGGTGGACTTGCCCGCTCTCCCGTTCCACTCCCTCTCCATGCCGCCGGGCATAGACGGGGACGCCGCGACCGGGACTGCTCCGGACCGGCTGCAAAAGGGAAGGGCCGGCGCTTGCGCACCGGCCCGAGTCGGGGGAGGAAAGGATGCGGCGGCTCAGAACGGAATCTCGTCCGCGGCCAAGTCGTCGCCCTGGGCCGGGGCGCCGCCGGACGGCATGGCCTCGCCGTTCACGGACGTCGGCTCCGCCTCGGCCTGCGTGCCGTTGCCGGTGGCCGGGAACGACCAGAATCTCGGTCGAGAAGCGGTCCGAGTCCTCGCCGTCCTTCTTCCAGCGCCGGGTCTGCAGCTTGCCCTCGGCGTGGACCAGCCGGCCCTTGCGCGCGTGCCTGGCCAGCATGTCGATCAGCCCGTCCTGGAAGGTGACGACCCCGGTGCCACTCGGTCTTGTCCACCCGGTTGCCGGTCTGGCGGTCGATATACCCCTCATCGGTCGCGATGCTCATGTTGGCCACGCGGCCTTAGCCGCAGACATCAGCACTTCCCCGTGACAGGGATCCTCATCGGTCGCGATGCTCATGTTGGCCACGCGGCCCCCTGTTGTTTCCCGCTTTAGCCGGATAGCGGGTCGGCGATTTTTCTCACATTGATCGGTTCAGGGGTTTCCCCGAATGGTGGGGGAATGCGGGAGATCGGCGTGCATCGCGGCTTCGACGGTTGGCGGTGCCGGGGCTGGACCGTAGTCTCGGTCTGACGCGGAACAAGAAAGAGGCCCGCGCGGGTTCGCTGAACCCGCCGGGCCATGGCCGGTGCAGCTTCGCTACGAAACGGGGCTTACCGGCGAGGAATACGTTAGGGCCGAGGCGTGGCGCGACGCAAGGCTTGAGCGCTGCCCGAATCACCCGCACGGCGGATGTTCGGTGGGAAGCCACGGCACCTACGCGCGGAAGACCCCGCCCGGTGCGCGGGTTCCTCGCTGGTATTGCCGCGAGAGCCATACGACGATCAGCCTTCTGGCCGACTGCCTGGCGGCACGGCTACCGGGCACGCTCGACAATCTGGAGGCGGTTGTCGTCGCGGCCGAGGGCGCGAAGAGCCAGGAGGAGGAGAACGAGGTGCGCTGTCCCTCGGACGATGACGCCATCGAGCTTCCCGGCGCCCTGCGTTGGCTGCGTCGGCGGGTGGATCTCGTCCACGACGTCCTTTCCCGCGTTATCGGCCTGATCCCCGACAAGCTCGCGGGCGGCACCGCCATCATGAGCGCGGTGCGCGAGCGGCTGAAGAGCGACCGCGCATTGATGGCGCTGCCCGCGCCATTGGGCTTCCAACCCCACGGAACCGGCGCGAGGAGTCGCAAGCCGGGCCTCCAACACTCGATGGGGCCTGATCCTCCCCCGCCAGGCGTCTAGCGTCATGGTTCCGGGCCCCGAGGGGCCGTGAACGAGGACCGTGACATGAAGAAATCGGACGACGACCTCCGCCAGGCGATCGCGCTCTTCCGATACGGCGTGATCGCCGGTCTGGTGCATCTGCCGCTGGGCACGAAGGGCGTCGGCGCCCGGCTCCGCGAGAAGGCCAGCCAGCCCTACGCCATCCCCGGAACCGACCGGACCCGGGTTGCCGCCGACACCATGCGGGACTGGATCAGGCACTACCGCGATGGCGGCTTCGAGGGGCTGTTCGACAGGAAGCCGCTGGACGGCGCCTACCGCTCCCGCCATCTCGCCCTGATCTGCGCAAAGCTGGGCGTCGTGCTGGTGCATGCGAGGCCGTATCAGCCAGCCGGAAAGGGCAAGATCGAACGCTGGTTCAGAACGCTTCGCGCCGGCTGGCTCGCCCATCTCGATGCACCGGTCCTGGACAGCCTCCAGACGCTCAACCGCAGCCTCTGGGCGTGGATCGAGGGCGAGTATCACGACACCCCGCATCGCGGCCTTGAGGGACGCACGCCGCTCGATCGGTGAGCGCTGGCCTCGGCCGCGGTCCGCTACACCGACGCCACGCTCGACCTCGACGACATCTTCCTCTTCGAGGCCAAGCGGCTGGTTCACAAGGACCGCACCGTCAGCCTCAACGGCCGCGTCTATGAGGTCGACGCCATCCTGGTCGGGAAAAGGGTCGTGCTGCGCTACGACCCGGCGCCCGAGCCGCCGCCCTCGCCGCTCAAGATGCGCAAGTTCAAGGAGGACGACTTGATGTACCAGCGCCACTTCGCCCTGACCGGCATGCCCTTCGAGACTCCGGCACAGACCGACGGGCTGTTCGAATCCTCGGCCCATCACGCGATCAGGACCGAGATCTCCCGCCTCGCCAAGGAAGCCAAGCAGCTCCCCGTCCTCGTCGTCGACGAGGCCCACCACCTGCGCAACGACGTGCTCGAGGACCTCCGCCTCTTGACCAACTTCGCCATGGATTCCGAGAACCGCATGTGCCTGATCCTCGTCGGCCTCACCGAGATCAGGCGGCGGCTGTCGATGGCCGTGCATGAATCGCTCAGCCAGCGCCTCGTCGTGCGCCACCACCTCAGCGGCCTCGATCGCGACGAGGTCGAGGCCCTGTTCCAGGGGACCCGCGGCCTGCCGCGCCAGATCAACCTCCTCGCCCATTACGCGCTATCCGCCGCCGCTCTCGACAAGGCGAAGACCGTCAATGCCAGCCACCTCCAGAACGCCCTCGATGAGCTTCAGCCATGAACGGCAATGGCTCATCGACGTGCCCGCGCTGCGCCTCGATCATCGCGCGGACCGCCAGCGCCTGATCGAGACGGTGGAGCGCGTTCGGCCCAGCCTCGTGGTCCTCGACCCCCTGGTCCGCCTGCACGGCGTCGACGAGAACACCGTCGCCGAGGTCGCTCCCATCCTTGGCTTCCTGCGCGACATCCAGCGCCGCTTCGAAACCGCCGTGCTGCTCGTCCACCACGCACGAAAGAGCGACGCCACCAGGCCAAGCCCTGCACGGAAGCAGCGAACTGCACGCCTGGGGCGATTCCAATCTGTACCTGCGCCGGCGAGACAGGCAGACCCTCATGACCGTCGAGCATCGCGCCGCCCCCGGCCTCAACGACATCGAGATCGATCTCGCGGACGACGGAAAGGGGCCCGCGCTGCGGCTGCGCCAGGTGGAGACCGCCGATGCGGCACCGCAGCCCGAGACCCCCGAACGGCGCATCCTCCAGGTGCTCGCCGAAGCGGAGGCGCCGCAACCCGGCACAAGACTGTCGGCGCTGTCCTGAAAAAGCTCGCCCGCGAGGGGCTTATCCGGCCCGACGCCGAGGGACGCTACAGCCTCGTCGCAGGCCAGACTGAAAAGGCCGCACCCGCCGGAACCACCTCCCCAAACCGCCTGTCAGGCTCCAGAGCCACTTGCAGAATTCCGCGTTTGAGTGGGATTTTGCCGCCGTGGAGGGCAGATTGTCCTAGAAATCGGGACCGCTCTCTGTTCCTGTCGGGTTTCGGACTTCATCGACAGGGAGAGCGGCCCCATGTCGCTGGGACAGACACTATCCGGATTCTGACATTTAATTCAAGCCGATCTGTTCCCGTGGCTCGAGGAAGAACTCGGGCCGCTTGGCGAGAGGTATCGGCGCCTCGTCACCGTGCTTGAATTCGCGCGTGTCAAGAGCTTCCTCCCCCATTTCCATGGCCTGCCCGATCGGCTGATCGAGGACCGCCGGCCCTTGCCCGCGCGTTCATCGCCAAGGCGGTGTTCGACGTACCGACGACGCGCGCCCTGATCGAGCGCCTCGAGGCCGACAAGACGCTGCGCCGTTTGTGCGGCTGGAGCTTTCGCGGGGAGATCCCGAGCGAGGCGACCTTTTCGCGGGCGTTCGCGGAGTTCTCCGAAGGCGCATTGTCTGCACGCCTGCATGAGGCGCTAGTCAAGCAGACCCTCGGCGACCACCTGGTGCGGCACGTCTCGCGCGATTCGACGGCGATCGAGGCGTGCGAGAAGCCTCGGCCCAAGGCCAAGGCCGAGAAGCCGAAGCGCAAGCGCGGCCGCCCGCGCAAGGGCGAGGAGCGGCCCAAGGAGCAGCGCCGCGTGGAGCGCCAACTCAAGATGACGCTGCCGCAGATGCTCGGCGACCTGCCGAAAGCCTGCGACGTCGGCACCAAGCGGAACTCCAAGGGCCATACCACCTCCTGGATCGGCTACAAGCTGCACATCGACGCCGCCGATGGCGGCATCCCGATCAGTTGCATCCTGACCTCTGCCTCTCTGCATGACAGCCAGGTCGCGATCCCGCTGGCGACCATGACCGACGAACGCGCGACCAATCTGTACGACCTCATGGACTCGGCCTATGACGCGCCCGAGATCGGCTGGCACAACTATCTGCTGGGCCATGTCCCGATCATCGACATCAATCCTCGCGATAAGACCTTCAAGGAGGAACTGGCGCGCGAGGCCAAGGCGCAGGGAGGCGTCGGCCATCGCCACCCGATGGACGAGCGCTCGAACGTGGAGCGCATCAACGCCGGGCTGAAGGACAACTGCGGTGGCCGCCATGTCCGCGTGCGCGGCCATGCCAAGGTTCATTGCCACCTGATGTTCGGCATCCTCGTGCTGACGGTCGGCCAGTTGATGCGCCTTCTGACCTGAGCGCCGCCGCCGTCCCTGCCACGCCGGCACGCCTCCCTCGCCGGGGGGGGCGGAGAACCACGCCCGCATCGCGACGGCGGGTCCGGAATGAGCCTGCATCGGCATTGGTTCGTGGCAAACCGCCGCCCCGACGACGGCCAGCAACGTCCGCTTGTCCCGATGTTCATGTTACGTTCAGATCACCAATGTCCTCACGCCAAGCTCTCGGGCAAACCGGCCGCGCTCAGGAGTTTTGCAAGTGGCTCTCCAGAAACGACAATGCGTCGAGCGATCGGCCCATGGCCGAAAGCTCCGCTTACGGCCATGGATGCACTTCGTCGGATGAACGGCGGCGGGTCACCCGAAGGGCCGTAGCGAAGCGGAGGAGCCGCGCAGCGGCTTGACGCGCCGACGACCGTCCGACACCCCGGCACCCTGTCCTCCTTCCGGCAATGACCGATCAGTCCGGGAAATAAGCGCGCCCGTCCCCCGAAATAATCCGGGAAACAACACCCCCGATGCGAGGTGGTTGAAGGTGACGTCGGCGCCGAGGCGGCCGGTCAGTTCGACGCGGTTGATACCGAAACTCATGGCGATGCTCCTTAAGGGTCTGGATGATGACGATGAGTTGCGACCGGTCGGGACAGCGCCGAACCCGGTCGTCGGCTCACTCCCACCCGGCCAGGGTTGCCATAGGGGAGCGGTCGGCCACGATCTCGATCCGGTCCCTGTCGAGCTTCTCGAAGGCGAGCCAGGCGACGGCCTCCATCTCGTCGTCGAAGGTGGCGAGGCATTCGTCGGTCTCGCGCAGGAACACCACGAAGCTGGGCGGTGCGTGGGTGCAGACGAGCGGAGGCGATCGTGCCGGCTATACGGATAGGGACAACCCTGACATAACCGCTGTCGGCGCTGCCGCCGGACCGGGGTCATGCGTCAGCGTGCGGGAACCTATCCGGCTCCCGCCGCGCTCCGCGCGACCGTTCGTCTGAAAGGATCACCGGGGCGAGCGGACACCGCATCGTCGTTGCCGGCCGTTACAATCGCCCCCGGCGTCTTGATAGCATCGCAATCGGGGTATAGATTGGGGTTCCGGACGAACGGAGGGCATGGCCATGGCGAGCATCACGATCCGCAACCTCGACGACGAGGTGAAGACGCGGCTGCGCGTGCGCGATGCCGTGGGACGCAAGCCGCGTTCGCGGGATCTCGCGAGCGTCATCCGCTCGCATTTCGGGCCGGCCAAAGGCGTGGACCTGGAGTTGCCGCCGCGCGAACCCGGGCGCGAGCCGCCGTCCTTCGATTGAGCCTGCGACCATGACCGTGTTGTTAGACACCAACGCCGTGTCCGAACTGATGCGCAAGTCGCCCGATCCCGCCGTCGTAGCGTGGGTCGCAACCTGTCCTCTGGAGGATCTGTTCTTCTCGGCGGTTGGCGAGGCGGAGTTGCGCTACGGCGCCGCCATCCTGCCCGAGGGCCGGCGCCGGGAAACCTTGGTTTCGGACATCGAGGCGATGCTGCGCGACGCCTTCGAGGATCGGGTGTTGCCGTTCGACAGCGCTGCGGCGCGCGGCCGGACGTCCCGTCGCGCCGGCGGACTGCCAGATCGCGGCGATCGCGCGGTCCCGCAACATGGCGGTGGCGACGCGCAACGTTCGCGACTTCGCGGACATGGCAATCGAGGTCGTCGATCCCTGGACCGCGGCCGAGAGGAACGGCCGGGGACGAGTCCGAGAAGGGGCGCTGGTTCGAGCAATTGTTCATGTGCATCGCGATTCAGCAGCCCGAGTTCGAGATCGACGGGATCTGGCGCTGGCCCAAGCGCGAAGCATTGACCGGCCTCGACGGCCGCGACATGGGAGTCGATCTTGTCGCGCGGCGCACCTCGGACGCTATAAACAGACGCTAAAAGGAGTGAGTCCCGACGATGGCGATGATCACGCCCGAACATGATCTTGAAGAGTCCCTTGTCACGAAGCTACGGGACCTCAAGTATGAATATCGCCCCGACATCCGCGATCGAGCAACGCTTGAAGCAAACTTCAGAAAAAAGTTCGAAGCCCTGAATCGTGTCACACTCACCGATGGCGAGTTCCAGAGACTCCTCGATGAGATCGTCACACCCGACGTGTACGAAGCCGCACGCTCTCTCCGGAACCGGGAAGCGTTCATCCGCGACGACGGCACGCCGCTCAACTACACCCTCGTCAACATCAAGGACTGGTGCAAGAACACCTTCGAGGTCGTCAATCAGCTCCGCATCAATACCGACAACAGCCATCACCGCTACGACGTCATACTCCTGATCAACGGCGTCCCCGTCGTTCAGATCGAGCTAAAGACGCTTGGGATCAGCCCGCGGCGGGCGATGGAGCAGATCGTCGACTACAAGAACGACCCCGGCAACGGATACTCCAAGACGCTGCTCTGCTTCGTCCAACTCTTCATCGTCAGCAATCGCACGGACACGTGGTACTTCGCAAACAACAACACGCGGCATTTCGCCTTCGACGCCGACGAGCGGTTCCTTCCAGTCTACCAGTTCGCGGCCGAGGACAACACCAAGATCACCCACCTCGACGACTTCTCCGATCGGTTCCTCGCCAAATGCACGCTCGGCCAGATGATCAGCAAGTACATGGTCCTCATCGCGAGCGAGCAGAAGCTCCTGATGATGCGCGCGTATCAGATCTACGCCGTCAAGGCCATCGTCGACTGCATCGATCAGAACTGCGGCAACGGCTACATCTGGCACACGACCGGCTCGGGCAAGACGCTCACCTCCTTCAAGGCCTCGACGCTCCTCAAGTCCAACGAGAGCATCCACAAGTGCCTGTTCGTCGTCGATCGCAAGGACCTCGACCGCCAGACCCGCGAGGAGTTCAACCGGTTCCAGGAGAACTGCGTCGAGGAAAACACCAACACCGCTGCGCTCGTCCACCGCCTCCTGTCCGACGACTACGCGGACAAGGTCATCGTCACGACCATCCAGAAGCTCGGATCGCCCTCGACAAGAACAGCACGCACAGCCGGCGGGACATGTCTCAGGGGCGGGCGACGTTCAAGCAGCTACTCGAGCAGCTCCGAAAAAAGCGGATGGTCTTCATCTTCGACGAGTGCCACCGCTCGCAGTTCGGCGAGAACCACAGAGCCATCAAGGATTTCTTCCCGAACTCCCAGCTCTTCGGCTTCACCGGCACCCCGATCTTCGAGGACAGCGCGACCGTCAAGCAGATCGAGGGAGACGTCGCCACCCTTCGAACCACCAAAGACCTCTTCCAGAAGGAACTCCACGCTTACACCATCACCCACGCGATCGAGGATCGGAACGTCCTCCGCTTTCACGTGGATTACTACAAGCCCGAGGACGCCCCAGCTCTCAAGCTCGGCCAGACTCTCACCAAGCAGGCGGTTGCCCAGGCCATCCTCGACAAGCACGATTTCGCGACCGGCGACCGACGTTTCAACGCGCTGCTCGCTACAGCCTCCATCAACGACGCCATCGAGTACTACGAAGTCTTCAAGAGGCTCCAGGCCGAACGGCAGTCCGCCGACCCGGAGTTCGTCCCTCTCAAGATCGCCGCCGTGTTCTCGCCGCCTGCGGAAGGCAACAAGGATCTCCAGCAGATCCAGGAGGACCTTCCCCAGGAGAAGGAGGACAACCGGCACGACCCCGAGGACAAGAAGACCGCGCTCAAGGCCATCATCGCCGACTGCAACCAGCGGTATGGCACCAACCACGACATCAACAACTTCGACCTCTACTACCAGGACATCCAGCAGCGCATCAAGGATCAGCAGTTCCCCAATCGCGACCTGCCCCGCAAGGGCCAGGAAAAGATCGACATCACCATCGTCGTCGACATGCTCCTCACCGGCTTCGACGCCAAGTTTCTCAACACGCTCTACGTCGACAAGAATCTCAGGCGCCACGGCCTGATCCAGGCCTTCTCCCGCACCAACCGCGTTCTCAACGCGACCAAGCCCTACGGCCACATCCTCGACTTCCGCAGCCAGCAGAGCAACGTCGACGCCGCCATCACCCTCTTCTCCGGCGCGCAGGTTGACCGGGCACGCGAGATCTGGCTGGTCGACAAGGCTCCCGTCGTCATCGACAAGTTCAAGCAGGCCATCGCCGATCTCGGCGAGTTCATGCAGTCGCAGGGCGTCGAAGCCAAGCCCGATCAGGTGAACAATCTGATGGGCGACGACGCCCGGGTCCAGTTCATCAAGCGCTTCAAGGAGATCCAGCGCCTCCGAACCGAGATCGACCAGTACACCGACCTTACCGACGAGCAGCACGAGCAGATCGCGCAGATCCTCCCCAAGGATGAGCTCCGCGCCTTCCGCGGCGCCTACCTGGAAACCGCACGGCGCCTGAAAGAGCAGCAGGGCACGTCCGGCGGGAACGGCGAACCGGCGATTACCGACGTCGACCAGCTCGAATTCGAGTTCGTCCTCTTCGCCTCCGCCGTCATCGACTACGACTACATCATGAAGCTGATCGCCAAGTATTCGGGTCAGGACCCGAAGCAGGTGACGATCAGCCGCGAGCAGCTCATCGGATTGATTCAGTCCGACGCCAAGTTCCTCGACGAACGGGAAGAGATCACCGAGTACGTCCGCTCACTCACGGAGGGCGAGGGCCTCGACGAGGCCGCGGTCCGCATCGGCTACGAGCAGTTCAAGGCCGAGAAGCAGGCTAGGGAGATCGAAGGTCTCGCCCAGGCCCACGGCCTGACGACCGAGTCGTTCTCGGCCTTCGTCGATACCATCCTGCAGCGAATGATCTTTGACGGAGAACAGCTCACTGACCTGATGGAGCCGCTCGGCCTAGGCTGGCGCGAACGCCGCGAGCGGGAACTCGCCCTCATGGCCGATCTCGCTCCGCTCCTGAACAAGCGGGCACAAGGCCGGGACATCTCGGGCCTCAACGCCTACGAGCATGGAGGGGCGCGATGACTGCCGACAAGCCATTGCACCTTGTGCCGCAGCTGCGGTTTCCTGAGTTTCGGCATGCACCGGGGTGGGAGCCAAAGACGGTCGATGCTCTTGCTCGCATTACGCAAGGCGGCACCCCCGAAACATCCAACGCAGATTATTGGGGTGGTTCTGTCAACTGGATGACGCCCGCCGAGATGGGCAAAAGTGACAGCCCCTACATCGCGTCGACGAAGCGCACTCTAACTGAAGACGGATTCAAGAACTGCTTCTCAGAACTGCTGCCACCTTACTCTGTGATTATCTCGATACGCGCGCCGATCGGGCATCTGGCGATCAATACTTTGCCCATGGCCATCAATCAAGGGTGCCGAGGATTGATTCCGGTCGACGATGCGCACTTTCTCTACAACTCGCTGTTGCATGCGAAGATGCGACTATTGGATCTCGGTGCGGGCAATACATTCAAGGAGCTTTCCGGCAGCGCCCTCAAGGGCTTTATCCTCCCAGCTCCATCCCTCGCTGAGCAGCAGAAGATCGCCGACTGCCTCGGCTCGCTGGACGACCTGATCGCGGCGGAGGGCCGGAAGCTCGATGCCCTGCGGCAGCACAAGCAGGGGCTGATGCAACAGCTCTTCCCCCAGCCCGGCGAGACTGTGCCGCAACTGCGGTTTCCGGAGTTCGGAAACATGCCTGAGTGGGAACTCACGCAACTCAGCGATGTACTCGACTATGAGCAGCCAGGCAAGTACATCGTTGAGAACGCCAGTTATCAAAATTCTGGCACACCAGTCTTGACAGCAAATAAGAGCTTTGTCCTTGGGCACACTGCTGAGACCGATGGCATCTATCAAAATGTGCCCGTCATCATCTTTGACGATTTCACCACAGACGCGAAGTACGTTGATTTTCCGTTCAAGGTGAAATCATCTGCAATCAAAATTTTGACATCCCGAGGCGAGGACGAACTACAATTTGTGTACGAGTTGATGTCCCGAATCAGGTTCGACCCGACGCAACACAAACGATACTTCATATCCCAGTATCAGTATCTGAAGATTCCTCTGCCGGACAAACCCGAGCAGCAGAAGATCGCCGGCTGCCTCGGCTCGCTGGACGACCTGATTGCGGCGGAGGGCCGGAAGCTCGATGCCCTGCGGCAGCACAAGCAGGGGCTGATGCAACAGCTCTTCCCTGCGCTGGAGGGCAAGTGAGTCATTGGCGATGCAACGACGTTCACGAACCTCGATACTCTAGCCGCACACCTGCGGCAAGAGCTGGAGAACAAGAAGTTCATCCTGCTTTTTGCCTACAACGGCATCGGCAAAACACGGTTGTCCACAACCTTCAAAGATATGGGCCAATCCGTGAATACCGACGGCGAAACCGACAAACGCGACACGCTCTACTTCAACGCCTTCACCGAAGACTTGTTCTCGTGGGACAACGATCTGGAGAATGACAGTGAGCGGAGGCTGACGCTCAACACGGGTTCAAGCTTCTTCACCGGTCTCGAATCGATGGAGATGGACAATCGAATCCGCATGCTGCTCGACCGTTACGCCGACTTCGAGTTCCGGATTGACACCACCACCTGGGAGGTGGTCTTCGCCCGAGAGTTCAGAGTGAAGAAGGATGGCGCCGTCGGCGACGAGGCCGACAGTGCAGACGCGGGACGCGGTGGGAGTGGAGATGAATACGAAACCCGCCGCGAGGAGACCATCAAGATCTCCCGAAGCGAGGAGAATATCTTCATCTGGTGCTTCTTCCTCGCCATCGTCGAGCTTGCGCTCGATGACGATGGAACCGGCCCCTACGCTTGGGTCAAGTACATTTACGTCGATGACCCGGTCTCATCGCTCGACGAGCACAATGCCATCGCCGTGGCAAATCATCTGGCGAAACTTCTCAAGAGGCCGGAGAGCCGGCTCAAGACGGTGATCTCGACGCACCACACGCTGTTCTTCAACGTGTTGTGCAACGAGCTGAATAAGGCGAACAAGTACTTTCTCAGCCATGACGAATCGCCGGAGGGGCTTCTCCTGCGCAAGACCGGGGATACACCGTTTTTCCACCATGTGGCCGCGCTCGCTGAACTCTACAAGGTGGCACGCGATGGCAGGCTGTACACCCATCACTTCAACCTGCTCCGCGCAATCCTCGAGAAGACCGCAAGTTTTCATGGCTACGAGAGCTTCTCCGCGTGCATCAAACTCGATGATGACGATGAAGACGGCATCCTTCACACACGGTTGATCAACATCCTCAGCCACGGGAACTATTCATTGTTCGAGCCGCAGGAGATGGTGGAGGAGAACAAACGCCACTTTCGGAAGATCCTCCACGAGTTCATCAGCCGGTACCCCTTCAACCCCGCCTTGTTTCCGTGCGAACCGGCGGCTGCAACGAGTGGTGCGACATGACGGAACAGAACCAGAAAAAGCTCGGCAAGACGCTCTGGGCCATCGCCGATCAACTCCGCGGGGCGATGAACGCGGACGACTTCCGCGACTACATGCTTGCATTCCTGTTTCTCCGCTACCTCTCGGACAACTACGAGCAGGCCGCAAAGAAGGAACTCGGGCGCGACTACCCCGACGCTCGCGCTATCTGCAACGCCGGGCGGTCCTCCCTGTCTGTCTGGTACGATCTGAACCAGGACGATGTGTTGGCGTTCGAGAAACAGATGCGGCTCAAGGCGCACTATGTCATCCACCCCGAGCACCTCTGGGCCAGCATTGCCCACATGGCCGGCACCCAGGACGGTGAACTGCTCGACACGCTCCAGGCAGGTTTCAAATACATCGAGAACGAGTCATTCCAGAGCACGTTCTCGGGGCTGTTCTCGGAGATCAATCTCGGCTCCGACAAACTCGGCAAGACCTACGCGGACCGGAACGCGAAGCTCTGCACAATCATCACCAGGATAGCCGAGGGCCTCGCGGAATTCTCCACGGACGGCGACACGCTAGGCGACGCCTACGAGTATCTGATCGGCCAGTTCGCCGCGGGATCGGGGAAGAAGGCAGGTGAGTTCTACACGCCGCAGCGGATCTCGGACATCCTCTCCGAGATCGTCGCGCTCGACAGCCAGGAGCCGAAGACCGGCAAGCGGAAGCACCTCGCCAGCGTGATGGACTTCGCCTGCGGATCGGGATCGCTGTTGCTCAATGTGCGCAAGAGCATGGGACCGCAAGGCATCGGCAGGATCTACGGGCAGGAGAAGAACATCACCACCTACAATCTCGCGCGGATGAACATGCTGCTGCACGGGGTGAAGGACTTGGAGTTCGAGATCTATCACGGCGACACGCTGACCAACGACTGGGACATGCTCCGCGAGACGAACCCGGCAAAGAAGCTCTATTTCGACGCCGTGGTCGCCAACCCACCCTTCAGCTACCGCTGGAACCCGAACGAGGCTTTGGGCGAGGACGTGCGCTTCAAGAACTACGGGCTGGCCCCGAAGTCGGCGGCGGACTTCGCGTTCCTGCTGCACGGGTTTCACTACCTCAAGGACGACGGTGTGATGGCGATCATCCTGCCGCACGGCGTGCTGTTCCGCGGCGGCGCGGAGGCGAAGATCCGCCGCAAGCTTCTTGACGACGGGCACATCGACACCGTCGTCGGCCTGCCGGCAAACCTGTTCTACTCGACCGGCATCCCGGTTTGCATCCTGGTCCTGAAGAAGTGCAAGAAACCCGATGATGTCCTGTTCATCAACGCATCCGAGCATTTCAAGAAAGGCAAGCGACAGAATTATCTGTCCGACGAGCATATCGAGAAGATCATCGACACCTACCAGCAGCGTCCGGAGAGCATCGAGCGGTATGCCAGACGCGTGGAGATGGACGAGATTGCGGCCAACGACTGCAACCTGAATATCTCCCGCTATGTCAGCACGGCCGAGCCGGAAGTCGAGATCGATCTGGCGGCAACGCACAAGGAGTTGGTCGAAATCGAAGAGCAGATTCAGGATTCAACGGCGAAATACAATGTGTTCCTGAAGGAACTCGGACTATCGCCATTGCCAGCGCCCGACAAGTAATCGAAGCGACCCCTCCCGCAACCCTTGCGACGCCGGAGCATTGCGACGAGCGGCTTGCCGGTCCGAGTGTCGCCAAGCTCTCAGGATAACCCATCGTTGTCGATCTCCCGTTTCTCGTAGACGGCCGCGATTCGCCGACCGTTCCAGACATAGCAGAGATGCCGCTCCTGCCGGACGTTCGAGAGCAAGGGCGGTCGGAAAACAGCGGCGCATTCGCCCCCGGTCCAGCGAACGCTGTCATAGGCGATGCCGTTGGACCCGGTCTCGCGCAGCGTTCGCCCCAGATGCTGCCCCGCAGCGTAGTTGTCCGCGTGATAGACGAGCGGCTGCACGGCCATCTGTCCGCGCAGGTCGTGCAGGTCGCCCTCAAGGTCGACCAGATAGACCCGCATGTCCAGTTCCATCCGTGGCTGCCCGGTGGCGCGCATGAACCGCTCGCGGTGATGCCTCGTCTCGGCGATGGCGGTGTCGAGGTCGTTCGCGGCATAGAAGACGCCGTAGGCGCCATCCGAGAACCGGCTGCCGCTCGGGTTCAGGTGGGTGAACGCCGCCATGATGACGCTAGCGCCCGGTCCGCTGACGCGGTCCTCGGGCGGCACCAGCCGGATGTCGCCAACCTCGTCGCGGAGCCTGGGATTGGTCAGCGCGTCCACCGCGAAGATCGCTTCCAGGTCTTGAGGGTCCGTCACCCGCTCGAAGAGCTGGATCGGCGGGAACCGGCTGGAGACGATGCGCCGGCACGGCTTCCACGCGATGGGGGCGAGCGGCGGCGTCACGCCCGGCCGCCACGCTCCGCGTCGAGATATTGCCGGACGAGGAACAGGTCCACCACCTGGCCGGACAGCATCCGGTCGAGAGCCGCCCGGCCGCCGAACAGAGGTGCCGCGTTGGGCCGCTTCACCCATTGGTCGGCCGCATTCTCGTCGGGCAGCAGGATCTGAAGCGCCTTGTAGATGCCCATAATGTAGGAAATGCGCTCCAGCGTATCCTTGGGCAGGACGATGTTCGGATTCTTCCGCCACTTGAAGAAGGTCGACCGGGCGCTCAGTCCGAGAAGAGTCATCTGCTCCTCGACCGAGAGGTCCCACAGTTCCGCGACCCGGAAGAACGTGCGCAGGGCCGGGCCGGACAGGCCCTTGCGGTCAAGGGCCGTTGCCGATCGTGCTTGTACGGTCATGGCGTTATCCATATTTATCTATTTCTAATAGAATAGTCCATAAACGGACTGGCGACAAGAGCCCCGATTGCAGTCTCGGACTCTGGGATTGCGGCGTGGGGACGGTTCTCGCCCTGTAACGACACTGCGCGGTACCAAGTCCGGTGAAGGGGACGAGGAATTGGTTCTCTTAATCGATTCCGCAGCAACCTGCGTGGCATGGAATACCGGCTCCGTTTCCCTGCTGTCGAGACTCCATTCGCCGCAAGGGAACACGCTCACAGCCAGTCGAGGTTCGGTCGGCGAGGCGTCTCCTCAGCGCTGTCTTCCTGCTCGGTCCAGTCCAGCGGCCTTGACCGGTCTGCCGTCGCGGCTAGTTCAAGCGTGTCGGGCGGCACCGTGCGCTCGTCCACGGCATGGGACCAGTCGAGCGCCCTGCCGCCTTCCGCATCTTCCACATCGTCTATCTTCTCCGGCAGTGGCGGCGGCTCGGCGCTGTATCCCATGGCGCAGGCGATGACGGCGGCGTCCCGGAGCGCGCCGTCGTCGAGATGGGCGTAGATGGCGGTGGTCTCGCGCTGCCGGTGTCCGAGCAGCCAACCGACGGTGGTGAGCCCGACGCCGTTCATGACGCCCTGGGAGGCCCAGGTGTGGCGGCAGTCGTGGATGCGCAGCCCGGCTTCCTCGCGGATACCGACCCAGAACGTGTAGAGCCGGTTCGACGTGAGGTCCTCGGGGAACACCCGCTCCCTGCCCCCGGACCGGGGCAGCGCCGCGAACAGTTGCATCGCCTCCGGTCCGAGCCAGATGGTGCGCGGGCCGGTCTTGGTGTCTTCGAGCCGGGCGCTCGCGCCGTCCCCGGATAGCTCCCTGATCTCGTCCCACCGCAGATTGGTGATTTCCGAGAGCCGCGCTCCGGTGAGCGTCAGCAGGCGGATGGCAGCGACCGGCCAGGGATGTTCTTCCCGATGCCGGTTCAGCACTGCGCCGAGGCGTTCCAGTTCCGCACGATCGAGGTATCGGGCGACGGGCCGGAGCGGGTTCTTCGCGATGTTGGCGCAGGGATCGGGGACATGCTCGCCGATCTCGCCCCACTGCCGGGCGGCGGCGAGCATGGCGCGGAGTATCTCGAAGGCGCGGTTGGCCGCGCCGGGTCAATCCGCGCTCGCCGCGTCGAGGGACAGTTCGGGGAAGTGCCCGAGCGTGATCTTGCGCATCCGTCCCTGCACGCGGGTCTGGACGATGTAGGACCGGACGCCGGAGGGTTGCACCCACACCCCGAAATGCGCCAGCAGGTTGTCCCAGAGCGTGTATTCCTTTGCCCCCGGCTTCGCCGCCGCATGGCCTTCACGGTGAGCCGGATACGGTGCCTGCCGCCGCTCATCGTCCGCCCTCCTTGCCGCTTCCGGTCATGGCGCCATGGACGATGCCGGAGATGCGCCCTGCCGCCGCGCGGACATGCTCGTCGGCGAGGTGGGCGTAGCGTTCGGTGGAGCCGGTATCGGTGTGGCCGAGCAGGCGGCCGACGGTGTAGAGGTCGAGGCCGCTCATCACGGCGTGGGAGGCGAAGGTGTGGCGGCAGTCGTGGATGCGCACGCCTCCAGTCCCGCGAGCGCGCGCAGCTTGCTCCAGCGGTATCTGAGACCGGTAATCGGCCCGTCGCCCTTCCGGTTCGGGAAGACGAACGGGCCGGTGCGCGGCAGGTCGTTCAGCACCGCCCTTGCGGGCGGCGGGAGCTGGACCGCCTTCGGCCCGGTCTTGGAGTCAGGCAAGAAGGCGCGGCTGCCGCGTATCCACTCCCACCTGAGACCAGTGATCTCCGACGACCTCGCGCCGGTGAACAGCAGCAGCCGGACCACGGCGGCGGCCTGCTTGTCCTCCACGTGCTCCAGCACGAAGCCAAGGCGCTTCAACTCGTCGAGAGACAGGAAGCGCTCGCGCGGGGCCGTCTTGTAGCGCCGCATGTTGCGGCAGGGGTTGGATCCTTGGGGCCGCAGGTCCCAGAGCTCGGCCTGGCGCAACATGACGGAGAGCACCGGCAGGGTCAGGTTGGCGTTGCCCGGCGTGCCGCTTAGGGAATCGAACCAGCGCCGCACGTCGGCGCGGGCGATGTCGGCGACGCGCATCGTGCCGAAGAAGGGCACCAGATAGCGGTCGATCAGGCGGACGTTGCCCTCGCGGGTGGACGGCTTCCAGCGCCGCCCCTGGCGGCGCATGAACTCGGCGAACAGGGGGCCGGTCTCGCGCTCGGTCCTTGCGGCCTCGATGGCGGCAACCGCCTTCTCTCTCGCCTCGGCGGCGGTCAGCTCTTCCGCCATGCCAAGAGCAACATTCTCCGCGCCGGGCTTGCGCGGAACCCGGACGAAGAAGGTCTTTGTCCCGTCCCTGGCGACCTTGAAACCGAAGGCGGGCAGGTCCCTGTCGATGACGGTCAGACCGTTCCGTCCGAACTTCTGCTCGCGGAAGCTGCGGCGGAGCGTCCGTTCGTTGATGGTGGCGTGGATGCGCATGGGCGTCTTCTCCGTTGTCCGTTCCCTCGAACGCCGCCCGCTCCGAGGGAACAGGACGGCGGATTCGGGGAGACAACGCGGCCCGCGCGGAGGATCGCGGCGGCAGGCCGGACCCGGCCTAAGCCATTGTCATGTAGCGGCAATTCGCTTTTGGAATCTAGCTGGTCGGGTCTCGCTCTCTGCACTAGCGGTGCGTTAGGTGTGTCATTCACGGTGTCATCCGGTGACCGTCGCGTTTGCAGGAAATCGTCACGGATAGGGACCAGCCGCAGAAACAAGCGTGGCAGGCACAAGTCGTCATGCCAAGCAACCAAGGTCCGGGCACAACAGCGATTGCGGGATGACAAGCCTGCGATTCGCGAATTGAGCCTATTGATAACCCGAGTTATGGATAAGCTCTGTTTGGTTTTGGCATGCACCGAATGGCGTCTGGCACGACGATTTTGCCCATTTTGACCTTTGGCTGCGCCAGAATATAGGCAGCCAGACATGACAGGATATGAACGAAGGCATTTGTTGGGGATCGGTGTCGTGTGCGTTCCAATCCCATGCTCGATTTCAGTTTATCGAACAGCGTTTCAATGATGAACCGCTTCCGCAACATGATTTTGTCCAGAATGGGCAGAGGAAAGTTTTTCATGTTGCGGCGAATGCCAGTGATCAGGTGCAGGCCCTGTTGCCGCAAACGCTGGAAAAGCGGCTTCGAAATGCAGCCTTTATCGCCGAACGCCTTGCCTTCCAACTCGGCAATCATGGTCTCAAGCGGCTTGCGGTCGTCGGTGTTTCCAGGCGTGATCTTGACGGCCATGACCTGACCCTTGTCGTTGATGACCAGATGCAGCTTGAACCCGAAAAACCACCCCCTGGCGCTGCGGCCCCGCTTGGCCAGTCCTTTGAACACCTTGTTCCGGTTGATCCGTGCGTTGTGGCAGACAGCGAGCTTGGCGCTGTCCACAAAACAGATTCCGGTTTCCTCACCGCGAAAGCATTGCATCAAGATGCAAAGCGGAACCGGCAAGCGCGGCATCAGGGCGACAAACCGTCCGCAGCTTGGCAGGTCTCCAAAGCAGTCGCGATATTTCCGCTCCACGCCATGGAACCGGAAAGCCTTGAAATGCTTGAAGGGCGAGAGATGAAACAGCACCATGATGAAGAGCATTTCGCTGAGCGAGAGCTTGCCCGAGCGCGAGCGCTGGCGGCCTGTGCCGATCAGCCGATGCCGCTCCCATTCTTCAAAGGCCTTTGCAAAGCCGTCGAGACAACAGAACAGTGCGATGACAGAGGTGCTCATTGAGGGGATCCCATCCGTTGATTTTGGTTGCGGATACAGAATCAGGCCACGCCCGATTTGGGAACCCCCTCACCCTTCTTATCCAGAATTGGGGTTATTGATAAGGAAAGAACCTGTCTGAAGGGCCTCAGGGATCCGACCATTAAGCACGGGCATTGTTCGAAGACCTGATCTCCAATGCCGCACAACGTCGAAAAGACTGTTGCGAAAGCGGGCGTTTTTCTCTGAGTTTAGCCTTCTGGAGCCAGTTGAGTGCCTTTCGGACGCGGTTTCAGGCCCCGATGCGCCGCATCGGGCAGGTGATCCCCGATCTCCCGAACGGCAGGCTCGCCAGTCCGCGGCGCTCCAGCCGGCGGCGGAAGTCGGGGTCGTTGTCTCGTTCGGCACCTTCTCCGGACTCACCCCGGCAAAGCGCCGGACGCTCAGATTGCAGAACGGCTGAACGCAGTGCACGCGCAACATCACCGGCAACGGATACGGCTGTCGCCCCTTGCTGCCGCCCTTCGGATAAACCGGCGCAATGCGGGCTTCCAGACGCGCCCGGGGGATTCAGGCCGTTCATCCGCTTCGGAAAGATCTCGCGGCGCTTCTTGCGGTCATGTTCAAGGCTTGCAAAGGTCAATTGCCGAAGTCGCTGCATGCCGTGATCCCCCGAAAAAAGGCGTGGCGCAAGACAGCGAACGCCCCCCGGATGCACAATGCCGCGCCCACATATCAGGCTGTATTCAGAGGTTCCCTAGCTGTGTCACGCAAGGCCAGCAACGTTTCGCCGCGCCTTATCCTTTTCCAGCATAAGCCCCTCCCGCCATGCCAGCAAATTATGCGGCTATGTTTTCGCGCCATTCCTGAGTATCGGAAAACGCAAACTCGGCACACCGGTCAATTTCATCGTCCAGGTCGGCAATGAGTTCCAATGCTTCGGACACTCTTGAGTCGCCTAGCGCTTTTTCGAGATAGATCAAGCGCAGAGCCCTTTCAGCCGCAGAGTTTCCTATGTCTCGCTCTCTCTTTCTCTCCCATCGAAGCACGGACTGTTCGGTAACCCCCAACAATCTTGCAAGACGTGCCTGCGACAATTCCAATTCATGACGAAGAAACCGGCTTTCTGCGCCGGAAAGCCTCTTCCTGGTCAAGACTAGCCATTGCCCTATCGCACGATGCAAGCCTTCGATGTTGTGAATTCGTAGCCTGCCATTTATGAACTCAAACCCGTTAACGAGCTGGATGTTGTCCAACCCGCTTTCGGTGTACAAGTAATGTTCGGTCATTGCAATTCCCCTATATGACGGCGACGTCCGTGCACTTATTGTGGTTAAATGCCAACAACACTTGGATTCTCCTGCCGGCAACATACCGACTCAACTTCACTCTGCAGTCCCCATGGGCGTCTCGTCTTGGCCCATCAATCACATTGCCTTTCCGCAATGTTGCCAGAACTTGACGCATTGTGATGTCTCTTTCTCGCAACCGTTCTTGAAAATGCGGGTGATCGAAATCGAGCTTGTCGTCATCTAACACTTGAATGTGCCGAATGCGGGACTCGGCTGTCTTAATTGGGATATTTGATGGGAACTACCTCAGCCATGCACCTATCAATATGATAGGTGTCGTGTGGTGTCAAGGCTGGAACCAACCATTGACCGCCACTGCCATGTAAGCCGAGCGAAACTCCATGGTGGTCGGTGCCGCCCTGTCTGGATCATTTGTTATTTTCCTCGCTCCGTTGCTGACAATTGCTGCGGTGAGAAACTGCTCAGAAATCCTTTCCCCTTTCACGCAATCGGAAATCAGAACATTAAAGTCCAAATCGCAAATGAATGGACTAAAACGGCTTCAAGATGCGTTCGCGATCCACTTTTGCCCGAAGTCGTGAAATTGTCCCCGCAACGCGATTGCTTTGCAGAGGACATGCCAGCGAATCCAAATCCGAAACCACGCGATCTTTGCTTGCCAAATATCGTCTTGAATTTTGACCATGTAGTCATTGGCTTGTCTGGATGCTAACAGATCAAGTATGCCAACGACCTCAATCGCTTTCAGAAAGGGGTCCCTTAATGAAAAAGAGCCTTGACCAGAAGCTGAAGAGCATTTGGGAGGGAAAATACAAGCATGCCGATTTCATTATTGCCGACGCCAAGGATGGTGACATGGGAAGGGGTGTCACAGCATTCGGTCTGTCATCGGAAGGGTCCGGCCACTGCAAGACATTTCCCGACCATTTGGCGGCAATGCGCCGGACCACTGGTACGGGCTTGGTCGATATCATGCTAATGTCGGCCTCGGCGGCTGAAAGACTGGTAACGGATGGGGTCTTCGATGAGTCCTCCGTCACGCCAGCCGTCCGCTTGAATGACGCCACCGACATTTGGGGACCGCGTCATTCCAAGTACAAGGCCTTTCCAGCACGCGACTTTCGTTCGGCAAGAGTGAAGAAAGTTTCCAATCTCGTGGACTTGGGATTGTATTCGATCACGTTTTCAAATGACCTTGACAGCGACCAGAGCTTCCTTGAGAATTTTCATCGCTTTCTGGACGATGTTTCCGGCACAGGTCTTCGCTACTTTCTCGAGGTTTTCAATCCGCAGATCGATATCGGCATAGAGCGGGAAAACCTGCCGGAATATGTCAACGATTGCATCGTCCGGTGTCTAGCCGGACTGACGCGACGTGACAGGCCTCAGTTCTTGAAGATTCCGTTCAACGGCCCACGCGCCATGGAAGAGCTATGCCGCTATGACCCCGGCCACCTGATTGTCGGTGTGCTCGGAGGTGGCGCCGGCACGACCCGAGACACTCTTGAACTAGTTCGCCAGAGCGAGAAATTTGGTGCAAGAGTTGCCCTGTTCGGCAGAAAAATCCTGTTCAGCGAAGATTCCGAACAGATTGTCAGAATGATGAGGGCGGTCGTCGAGGGCGAGTTAAACTCCCAAGAAGCTGTCAAGGCATTCCACGCTCATCTGGTCGACAATGGAATTCCCGCGAATCGTTGCCTGGAGGACGACCTGAAGGTTTCGGAACCTGCCTTGATGCACGACCTTTGAGGCCGGCATCGAAGCAGTTCGAGGACCGAACACAAATGGAACGCAAAACCGCATGCCACGACATTCCAGATGTCAGAATTCTTGCACGTAATTTCTCTCAGGATGCCTCGACAGCATCGTCTTTTCCGCCGCTCCCGAAGTTTTTACGAAATCGGTCCAGGCGATTGCGCCAGCTATGACTGTCCACAATTGAACTGTTGACCAAGCCGTCTGGGACTCTTCCCTCGACTATATCCATGATTGCCTTGACATCCGCAGCACCTATCTCGGCGAAGCACTGATCGGTCCAGCACAATGAATGCGGAGTCACGATGACGTTCTCGCACTGGAACAGCGGGTCGTCTGCACTGCTCGGCTCCTCCTCGAACACGTCCAGTCCCGCTCCGGCGATGGTTCCGTTCTGCAGCGCAGCCGTCAGAGCCTTTTGATCGACGATTGGTCCGCGAGCCGTGTTGATCAGATAGGCCGTCGGTTTCATAAGGGCCAGCTTGTCCGCGTCGACGAGCCCGGCTGTCTCGTCAGTCAGCGGACAGTTCATGCACAGGAAATCCGATCGACGGAACACCTCGGCCAGATCGACCATTTCAATCCCGAGTTCCTCTGCGACGCCCGTTTGGACATAAGGGTCGCACGCAATGAACTTGAGGCCGAACGGAGCAGCCAAACGGAACAATTCGCGGCCGATATTGCCGACACCGATCGATCCCAGTGTCAGGCCCACAAGTCCCTGCCCCATATACTGCGCGCGCCTTGTCCATCCGTCTGGGCCTTCCCGGGTCAACCCGTCCTTGATCAGCAAATTGCCGGACAGCGCCAGGACATAAGTGAGAATCGCGACTGCAACCGGGCGGCGAACACCGCTCGGCGTGATGATCAAGGCAACGTCGTGATCATCGCAGCCAGCGACATCCACATTGTCATAACCCACTCCGAAACGCGCAATGGCGGCAAGTTGCCCATCTCCGGGAAAGCTGTTCGCGTCGAAACGCGGCGCGAGCAGGATTAGGGCATCGAAGCCCTTGATGTCCCTTGCATCGAGTCGGCCGGCCGTGACCGGAACATAGGACCAATCGATTCTGGGATCCCGGTCCAAGAGAGAAAGGTCGAATGACGGAAACGCAACTGTCCCGTCCGCCTTGACGAAATCCCCGCTCAACCCTAGCCTGAACTTGCTCATATTCCTACCTGCCTCTATCCCTTGTCGCTGGACCGCGAACGAATTTCCTCAAAAGCCTCCCTCAAGGCACGTTGGAACAGCCACACGTCGCCGAGGTAGCAGATGAAATCGCATCCGTCGCGAAACAACCGCTCACCTTCGTCCGTCGATCCCACAAGTCTTCCGATGCTCTTGCCGTGCCTCGTCGCGGAGTCCATCACGACCCCGACGGCGTCGAGGAAACGCTGATTCTCGAACTGGCCGGGTATGCCAAGGGAAAGGGAAAGGTCCAAATGCCCGATCCACAGACAGTCAACTCCTTCCACCGAAGCAATCTCGTCACTGTTTTGAACTCCCTCTTCGGTCTCGATCAGCGCGACGAACGAGGTTTTCCCGTTTGCGAGTCGCAGCGCGTCGAAAACGGGAGCCTGGCGAAAATCGTCATGCGCTATCCCCAACGCGCATCCGCGACTTCCCTTTGGAGGATAATTTATCGAAGAAACACAATTTCTGGCTTGTTCCGCCGTACTCAGCATCGGTGGAATTATTCCCTGAGCCCCAATGTCGCAAGCGCGTGCCAAGTGGTGGCTTGCCTGCGATGGGGGACGCAGCACCGTGGCCACCCCGGAATCATGAAGATGACCGATCGCCGACCGAGCGGTTTCAAAGGAGAAGCCGCTATGCTCCATATCGACGAACGCGAAATCGCAACCGGCCGCTCCAAGTATTTTTCCGATTCCGGGCGTCGCGAACTCTCCGATGTAAGTGCCGAGCTTCAGCGACTTGCTGCGTGTTAACTCCCTGAATACAGGCATTTTCTCCTCTCAATTCCTCAGGCCCGGTCAGTTTCCCGACATGATGGCGTGCCCGATCTCGGCTTCAAAGAGTACGGTTCGATCGATGGCTATCGTCAATGCCGTTAGTTCGCCGGGCAAGTTCGTGAAATGCGTGTCCAGCTCCGCAACGACGCGTGCCCCGGCAAGCGAGAAACTTCCATATGTTCGCGAACCTGTTGGTTGAACCACTTCTCAGGCTTGGATCTACCGGGGTCTTGATAACGTAGTCGGTCACAATGCGATTCGGCCACCGCGCGAGTTTGGGCAAAGTCATCCCGTCAGCTTTTTGCCGAGATAAATCCCACACCGAATGCAGGCAACTCTAGTGCACCTTCAAAAGGTTGTCGGGCGCGTGTAATCCAGTCTTCATCTGAGACCGCGTTAGCAAATGACTCGTCTGACAGTACCGATGCGAATCCATCGGCGAAATGTGTGACAACGCTGGTGCCTGTTTCACTTAAGTTGGCCAAGATCATCTCGACGCACTTGCTGTGCTCGACCGCGATGCCAAACACTCCATCAGGAAGTCCGGAAACCGCAAGCCGTCTCTTTCGGGACATTGCAGCGGCCGCTCTGAACGGGTGAAACATCGGGAGAACTCTCGTGGAACCTGATTCGCCGGCACCTTGACCGAGACCGCTCTGGTGCTCGAAAACGATCGCGAAAGGCCCGCTTGGCGCACCCAGCGAAACCGCCTCAACTTCGTGCCCTTCGGTCTTCGCAAGTGCTCCAACAATCCAGGCCGCAGCGAACAATCCCCGGTGTCGAGGGTCGTGCATCGCCATGATCTGCCTCTTCATGTCCGGGTTGTCGGCCACCGCCGGACCATAGGGATTCGAGCGCATCCCAATCGAGACAAGCCCTAGGCGATAAGGCCGCCCCTTGGCCAACGCTTCGGCGCTGGCAAATATCGAAGGATATGATTCCAGCGTCTCGACTACCGAACGGTCGTCCGCCACGTGAACGATGGCCGTCATCCCGTGACTCACGAAATCGCAAAGTTCTGGATTCGGCGGGTGCCGGTTGAACTCCGTAAAGTTGGTCAGGACGCCTCCACCCGCCATCGCATCCGGAAAGACGCGCCTCAAGGCCGCCACCGCTTCCGCTGGCGTGGCGCCTTTCGGCCAAGGACCGGTCGGCTGATGACTTGTCAGATATCCTTCAGGCAACGGAAGGACTCGACTCGGGGCGACGCCAGCTACGGCCAGCGCATCTGCAGCGGCTCGAAGAGATTCATCTACATCGCGGTCGCCAGCAACGACGACCTCTAGATCGATCTCGACCCGCATTTCTTCTGAAAATCGCGCCACTTCCCGCAGAAAAGCGGAATCAGTGCAAGAATCAATTCGAACTTGGAAGAACTTCGGGCTGGCTGCCGCAACCAAGTGATTGTTTTCGGAGGAGCACATCCAGCCGTTTTCAAGCGCCAAGCCGACGTCGGGAAACGGTTTCGGCACTGGGTCCAGTGCCAGCGTCTTCCGCACTGGACTCCTCGCACCAGACGGGCTGCCGGACAGCGAGATGGCAATCGACTGGCGAACGGTCTTTCCTGCCCTGAGCGTATAGGTAAACGGAAACACCAGCGGGCGGCAGTAAGTCTTGTAGGACGCGTCAGACCAGTTTCTCTGATCCTCCATCTCGAAGATTTCGCCGTCGAACGAGATGTCCACGACAACGCCCTCCACCTCGTGGCGCAGGCCTGCGATGTCGAATACGGGCTGTCCAGGTGAAATCAGAAGCGGAAACTCCATTTCATCCCTCGAACCGTCCGAATGAGTCACAGCGAGCGGCTTGCCGGCAACCCCGAAAATCGGATGGAGCACAGCGAAACCAGATCTGTTCGTCTTGAAATCGACTTGTGGAATCATCAAGAGTTGAAGCTCCAGGAAGCCGCTCTTGCTTGCGTTCAAACTAAGTTCGCAGTTCAGCATGCCTTTCGCGATTGAGAATTTGAGGTCAAATTCTACCTTTTCGCCGTTCGACGTTAGAGATTCCCTTACGTTTTCCTGTTCCAGCGCAATCCAGTTCGAGTCGCGTATGGGCCAGTATATTCCGCTTACTGCCTCCACCCCCTTCCAGCGGATGGCTCGAATAGCATCAAGTTCGACCTCAAGCGAAAGGTCGCCAACTTTGACCAAGCGGGTTGGAGAAGTTATTTCGTCTGTCCCGAAGATCTTCAAGCTAGTTGGGTAACCGATCACGGCTGTTTCCTCCCAATCCATTCCGTTTCCCAATATTCCAACGAGAGTCTTTCATGTCAACGAATGCGCTCCATCGAACCTGCAATTTCCGGTCATGAAGCTACATCAACTTTCCAACCCCGAATTGCAGCCCTAGCGAGAAAGAGATCGATCAGGACAAATTGGAACCACCATTCCCGGCTCGCCGTGATCACCATCACAACCGCGAAGCCGGAGCGAAGGAACATGCAATCTGGGACAGCGCGCTGGCGCATTTCGGAGTGCGGGTGCATCCCTTCGGGGTCAAGTCCTTCACCATCTAGAATTGCGCCCGGGCCGCATGCGCGAGCCCCTCGGGGAGTGCACCCGAGATAGATATCAAGAAGGCAAGAAGAACATCAGTCAGACGCCGCGTGGCCCTCCGCTCGCTCCGCAAAATCCCGCACCACCGGCAATAGGTTTGACACTGTTGCCATGGCTGCCTCCACCACGTCCCGTTCATCGCCAGTGCCCTCTTCCGGGTAATCCGACCTGTAGGCTCCCGCAAAAAGCGCCAGAATTCGTGGAGCAGCGGACGACGCCTCGCGCGTGAGCGCATGCGCAACTGCCTCTAGGGCCGGGTCCTCCAAGGTCGCGTTCGCGAAAACCCCTTCGATCTCGTCGATCCAGAGCGCAAGCGTGGCGGCGAGACGGGTGCCGGCACGGATGCAGTCACCGGGCTTCACCTCAACCTCCGCGTAGGGCCCTAGATGGTGACGGGAGGTATCGCCGTTCAGTTCGCGCAGACGTGCGGCCATAGCGGCATGCTCCGGGCGCGCGTTCTCCAACTCCTTCGCCAGCCTGTCGAGATTATGGGTCGATTCCGGCTGGACGAGGCGGCGAACCAGTGCGGCCTTGCCAAGAAACTCGGCCGAGTCCGCGGAACACGAAACAAATCGGCCACATGCACGAGCGGCTTCGTCCAAGGCCTCCTTCCACGCAACGCGATCGAGGGAGGCCGCCGCGGCATGTACGTCGTCCAAGGCTTGGCCCATGTTGCTTTTCCAGACCTTGACGTCGATACTCACCCTTATTCCCTCCGTCTGCGGCCGCTTCCAGCGGCCAGCGATCAATCGGCCGTCGCGAGCCACCTCGAAGGCCAGCGATCCCAACGCGTTGGCCCTTTGCCTAAGATCGGACTCCGGCAGCACCCACACGTCAACACCGTCCAGTTCCCGGAGCGGGATTCCATCCGGCAGCTGGCTCTCGGAGCGCGAGACAAGGGCAATGTCCCAGTCGCTGTCCGGGCGGTGTGTGCCGCGGGCGCGGCTGCCGAACAACACCGCCGCGAGGCCGTCCGGCCATTGTCGCAGCGTCGCCCCGCACGCCTCACGCAATGTCTCTAAGCTCGCCGTGCTCATCGCGCAGCAACCCTCCGTAGCCTCTATCTGAGCATGCCTTCGCCGGGGCGGCAAGTCAAGATCGCGCGAATCAGCCCCAAGGCAATCGCGTTTCAAGCCGAGCAGGAAGCTGCCGTTTCATCTTGCGCGCTTCAACTTGTGTGCGAACCAAAGCGGATGGTGCACTCTTCTTGACTTGCGAGCGAACAAAACTGTAGTAACTATGCAGTTACAAGGAAATGCAATGCAGCTTGACGAAAACCAGGCTCAGGTTCGTGAAATCGCCCGAAAATTTGCGAACGAGGTGATCCGTCCCGTTGCGGAAGAGTTGGATCGATCAGAGCGTTTCCCCGATGACATCTATAGCCAAATGGCTGACCTTGGTCTTTTCGGAATATGCGTTCCAGAACACATGGGAGGTCCCGGTTTCGACGCAGTGTCGTACGCTCTGGTCATGGAAGAACTGTCGCGTGGATACGCGAGCATTGCTGACCAGTGCGGCTTGGTTGAACTCGTTTCCACGCTCCTCGTGCGGCATGGAAACGAACACCAGCGGCACGCTCTGATGTCCGACATCATTAACATGCGGAAGAAGGTCGCCTACTGCATCACCGAACCTGAAGCGGGAACAGACGTTTCAAGCATCCGAACCCAGGCTTCGCGCGACGAAAATGGATGGCGCCTGAACGGTGGAAAGATATGGATACACAACGCTCCAATTGCGGACGTTGGCCTCGTTCTCGCCGTGACCGACAAGCAAGCTGGGCATCGCGGAATGTCGATCTTCATCGTTGACCTTCATGCTCTTGGAGTGGAGCGAGGTCCAAAGGAAAAGAAGATGGGGCAATGCGCAAGTCCTGTGGGTGCTCTTCATTTCAACGACGTTCGTTTGCCTGACGACGCCCTCTTGGGCGAGGAGGGACGAGGATTCCACTTGATGATGAGCGTCCTCGACAAAGGAAGGGTCGGCATTGCGGCACTGGCAGTCGGAATTGGTCAGGCCGGACTGGATGCCGCCTTGGATTATGCTCGCCAGCGCAAGCAGTTTGGACAACCAATCGCGGGTTTCCAGGGAATCCAGTGGTTAATTGCCGACATTGCCATGGATGTGGAAGCGGCGCGTTTGCTTGTCCTTTCGGCAGCAGCCAAGCTGGACAGGGGGGAAAACGCAACCATGGCCTGTTCAATGGCCAAATGCGTCGCAGCGGACATGGCTGTAAAACGCTCGTCCGACGCAGTGCAGGTGTTCGGGGGAACAGGCTACATTCGCGGTTCCGAGGCAGAACGACTCTACCGGGACGCAAAAATCACCCAGATCTACGAAGGAACCAATCAGATACAACGCACGATTATCGCCCGCGAGCTCTTCAAGGACCGGACATAGAATTGATTTGCCTAGCGGATTTTCCATGTGCTTGAATTACGGGGGTGCCAGGAACTGGCGCATTCCTGAAATAACCTCGTGGCGTCCAGATTTCGACGAGCCTGTGAAGCCGCCGCCATTGAATTGCCTTCGGCCAAAAGCGCAAAGCACGGATTCGCCCACGGACCATGTATTGACAAGGAAGCGAGATCCAAGAACAGCGGTTGGAAACAGTTTCCGCGCGTTTGGCACCAATCCAGGGCAACCTCCACCGGAGTGAACCCTTGACAAACTGGGGGAGGCCTTGATTCCATGAACTCGAACGTGCGAGAGGTTGTCTTCTGGTCATTGGCCTATGACCGGCACGCTGACTTCCACAGCATTTTCTCCGGGTGCGGCGGGGATTGGGGTGTCCCCTGCAGATGAGAAAGGAGCATGGGAGACGCAGCCCGTGCGTTGCTTTGCAGTGGAATATCATGTCGAGTTGCATGGAGAGAACGCTCAGGAATTTCTCATTGCAAGTGCGCCGCAGGGTACCTATCGTCAGACGGCGACATGGCGTGCTGCTTACAGTTCCGTTCGGACTGCTGCTTTGCGGGTTGAGTCTGCATGTTAACGGGGGAGTGGCCTTTGCGCATCTTGCCATTCCACACATGCCTGAGCGTCGGCGGCATGATTTGGTGCCGTCTAGGTTGTGTACCCATAAGGTGCAAGACAGGATTGGCGGGTTCAAGCCATGAAGATGCTGACAATCTGCTCCTGCGGCTCAATTTCGAGGGATGTACCGCGTTGGAAGTGTTTGCCTTAAAGTGAAACTGCTTCCTGGCCTGTACGGTGCCGACGACATTTCGGTCGACGATGTCATCGAAACGGAATCCGTAAAAGTAACCGTTGAGATGATTGACAAGTTCGCCGCTCTGACTGGCGACGACTTCGAGATTCACATGGATGCAGACGCGGCAAGGCGGCATGGATTCGAGGCACGGGTGGCACACGGTCTCCTCGTCCTTTCTCTGGTGGACGGTTTGAAGAATCGTGCGCACGCAAAGATCAGAGGCCGCGCTTCACTTGGATGGAATTGGCGATTCAAGTCCGCAGTTTTCGCAGAAGATTCCGTGCGGGCATCGATAACGATACGTGAGAAAAGGATAACCCGAAGGCTTGACCAAACTATCCTGACGCTTGAGTTCGAAGTGTTCAATCAGCATGGGCGGCTGGTCCAAAGCGGCGAAAACCTCTTGTTGGCATACAATTAGCCCTCGAAGGTTATATGGCGCTGCATTCCGAAACCGGTTCGAACGATGCCGAAGAGCGTGCCAGTCGAGTTCCCACCTGCTCTCTATCAGGTCAAACTGACTGCCTTGGTCATTTAATTCGGGACTTTCGTCTTCGCTCGCGCAGTTTTGCACCGCTGGTGTTTTTTCGAGAGTTGTCCGCTTATCTTGAACGGAGAGCCAAGCTGGATTGAGTTGAATGCCGGAAGATGTCCCTTGATCAAAATCTCGCAAGGTAACCCCAATTCTGGATAAGAGGGGTGAGGGGGTTCCCAAATCGGGCGTGGCCTGATTCTGTATCCGCAACCAAAATCAACGGATGGGATCCCCTCAATGAGCACCTCTGTCATCGCACTGTTCTGTTGTCTCGACGACTTTGCAAAGACCTTTGAAGAATGGGAGCGGCATCGGCTGATCGGCACAGGCCGCCAGCGCTCGCGCTCGGGCAAGCTCTCGCTCAGCGAAAGGCTCTTCATCATGGTGTTGTTTCATCTCTCGCCCTTCAAGAATTTCAAGGCTTTCTGGTTCTATGGCGTGGAGCGGAAATGTCGCGACTGCTTTGGAGACCTGCCGAGCTACGGACGGTTTGTCGCTCTGATGCCGCGCTTGCTGGTTCCGTTTTGCATCTTGATGCAATGCTTTCGCGGTGAGGAAACCGGAATCTGTTTTGTGGACAGCACCAAGCTCGCTGTCTGCCACAACGCACGGATCAACCGGAACAAGGTCTTCAAGGGACTGGCCAAACGGGGCCGAAGCACCATGGGGTGGTTTTTCGGGTTCAAGCTGCATCTGGTCATCAACGACAAGGGTCAGGTCATGGCCGTCAAGATCACGCCTGGAAACACCGACGACCGCAAGCCGCTTGAGACCATGATTGCCGAGTTGAAAGGCAAGGCGTTCGGCGATAAAGGCTGCATTTCGAAGCCGCTTTTCCAGCGTTTGTGGCAGCAGGGCCTGCACCTGATCACTGGCATTCGCCGCAACATGAAAAACTTTCTTCTGCCCATTCTGGACCAAATCATGTTGCGGAAGCGGTTCATCATTGAAACGCTGTTCGATAAACTGAAATCAAGCATGGGATTGGAACACACACGACACCGGTCCCCAACAAATGCCTTCGTTCATATCCTGTCATGTCTGGCTGCCTATATTCTGGCGCAGCCAAAGGTCAAAATCGGCAAAATCGTCGTGCCAGACGCCATTCGGTGCATTCCAAAAGAAAACAGAGCTTATCCATAACTCGGGTAAGGTAGGTTCAGCGTGTTTCGAACTCCGATTCCTCGGTTGTCCCGGCCAACAGCCCGCAGAGCGCGAATCTTGATTCCGTCGTTCGGGCCGTCCGGAGAAACCTCGCTCCCCGGTGCCAACTAACATGAGCGGCCCTCGTCGGCAGCGACCTCAGCTGGCCGCACTCAAGCCCCACGAATCATGTCGGACGCCTTTTCGGCAATCATGACCGTCGCTGCATTGGTATTGGATCCGACAAGACTCGGCATCACGGAACTGTCGCAGATCCGCAAGCCATCGATCCCCCGCACCCTAAGCTCCGAATCAACGACCGCTCTTTCGTCCTGACCCATCTTGCATGTGCAGGCTGGATGGTACGACGTGCGACCATACAGGCGGGCATAGTTCTCGAAATCCTTTTGCGTCTTCACGCCATCTCCAGGAAGATGCATCCGCCTGATGTAGCGCTGAAGACTCTTCTGGCGAAAGATCTCGCAACTGATGCGAATGCCCTCCACAGATGTCCTCAGGTCTTCGGGTTCAGCGAGAAAATTCGGATCGACGGCGGGCCTGTCATTCGGGTCCGCCGAACAAAGCCGCACAGTCCCTCTGCTCTTCGGCCGCACTGTGTATGAGTTCAACGTGACCCCCGACCCTGACGGCACCGTCGGAACGCCTTCCTCCGCTCCAGTTCCGGCGAGAAAATGGAACTGAAGATCAGGAACGCCGTCGTGATCATCCGACCTCCAGAAGGCGCCGCCTTCCACAACGTTGGACGTGGCCGGGCCAGTCTTGAACAACGCATACTGCAGCCCGGCCCATGCCATCCAGTGAAATCTGTTGTACTTGTCCAAGCTGTAGGGGCCCTTTAGCTCGGCGACGATATCGATTCCAAAATGGTCGTTCAGATTCTCCCCGACTCCCTCCAGATCGTGGGCAACTTCAATTCCATGCTCCCTGAGGTGCTTGGCAGGCCCTACGCCAGAAAGCATCAGGAGCTTTGGCGTTCCGATGGCACCTGCGGTGAGCAACACTTCGCATTCCGCGAAAACAGTTCTTCGCTCCCGCCGAGACGAGAAATAGCTGACGCCAGTTGCCCGTGAGCCTCGAAACTCAATTCTCTCGACGAGACAGCGGGTGGAAACTTCGAGATTCGGGCGATCAATGATCGGTTTCAGGTATCCGGCGGACGTGGAGCATCGCCGTCCATCGGCCGTCGTGGTCTGATAGACACCCGCCCCCTTCTGAGTCGGACCGTTGAAATCGGGATTGTAGGGGATTCCCAGCTCTTGGCATGAGCGCACGAAAGCGAGGGTCATGGGCTGGGGATCAGGAATGTTCGAGATAGCCAGCGGACCGTCAACACCATGCCAGTCTCCTGAAAAAACCCTGTTGCCTTCTGACCGGAGAAAGTACTTCTTGACATCGTCGAACGACCAACCCACGCAGCCTTCCTCTTTTGCCCATCGATCATAATCGATCGGGTTGCCCCTTGTGAAAACCTCGGCGTTGATCGAGCTCCCGCCCCCCAGCACCCGCGCTTGGGCGTAGGGTATCTCTCTATCGTTCGCGTTGTGCTGCGGCGTCGTCCTGTATCCCCAAGTGAGAGGCCCCGAAGTCATTTTCGCGAAACCCACCGGCACGTGGATGTAAGGATTCGAATCGCGGCCGCCTGCCTCGAGCAGGAGAACCCTGACATCGGGGTCGTGGCTGAGCCTGTTGGCCAGAACACAGCCTGCCGAACCACCGCCAACGATCACGTAGTCATACGCGTCCATTTTCCTGTCTTCCTCTCAATAACGGTCTGAGCGACACCTTGGACGGAATGCACGGCGACAATGGAATGAACGGATTGAATGCGGCACCCAGACGCCCCGTTGGAACTGAGCCTGCGTTACTTCACGACCGCGACCTTCGAGCGATCCATGGTGATCGCGACTGCCAGAACCAGAACGAGTCCGAACACGATTTGCTGGGCAAATATCGTGACTCCGATGAAGGTCATTCCAATCCTCACTACTGCCACGATCAGGGCGCCAATGAACGTCTTCCAAATGCTGCCGACGCCACCCGTGATTGCCGTCCCGCCAACAATGATGCATGCGATCGCCGGCAACAGGAATTCGCTCGCCAATGTCGGTGAACCAGAGCCGAGCCGAGCTGCCATTACAAGACCAGCCAAGCCCGCCATGAATCCAGAAATGACAAATGCCGCAAGCTTGACCCGGTTGATGTCGATGCCTGAAGCAATGACCGCGCGTTCCTGCGAACCCACCGCTCGCACCAACCGTCCGAACCGCGTCAGGGACAAGAGGACAGTCAGGCCAGCAAGGCTGACGAGGCCGACAAGGATTTCGTTGTCTATGCCGAAAGTCGCACCGGTTGCCCAGTCCAGCCAAGTGGACTTGTTTTCCTCCGAAATGTAGATTGATCTTTCGCTTGATGCCCAGAAGGCCACTGATGTCATGATGCCCCCGACTGCCAGCGTCGCGACGAAAGAGGGGATGCGGAGATAGTTGACGACGAGGCCGCTGATCAATCCGGCAGTTGCACCCACCACAAGCGCAATTGCCAACGCTCCTCCACCGAGTCCCGGCAGCAGCGCAGCAACAATGCAGCTCGTCATGGACGCGATCGCCTGAATCGAGAGGTCGATGCTGCCAAGCATGATCACGAATGTGGCACCGGAGGCCATCAGGAAGAGTGTCATCGTGTCCGCCGTGACCGTGAGCAAGTTCGACGGTCGCAGGAAACCCGGCTCGTAGGCCGCGATGCCAAAGACAAGAACCAGGAGCGCAAGCACTGGCACGAAATTTCGCAGGCGTTCCCTTTGCACTAAAGTCATCATTCACACCATGTTTGCGATCAAGTCCAGTTGGTCGGGCTTTCCGCCCACTGGCGCATCGAAGCTTGCGCTGACCTTCCCGTCCCGCAGAACAAGAATTCTGCTCGACAGGCCGATTACCTCCTCGATAGTGTCGCCAAGCAGGACAATTGCGACGCCTTCCTCCGCCATCTCGCGGACAAGCTCGTATACATCCTCCTTGGCACCAACATCTATGCCCCGCGTGGGATGATCGAGCACCGCAATTTTGGAGTCGACAATCCGCCATTTGGCAAGAACGACCTTCTGCTGATTTCCGCCTGACAGGCTCTGAATGGGGGTTCGTGTCGAAGGCGTCCTGATCTGCAGTCGGTTAATCCAACGGTTCGCATCGTCTCGTTCATCTCTGAATTTGAGAAATCCCACACGGGAATACCTGCTGCCGGCCGCCAGCGTCATGTTCTCTGCGACGCTCAATCCTGAAACAAATCCCTCCGTCTTCCTCTCGCTAGGCACGAAGCCGAATCCTGCGTTGACCGCATCATGCGGATGTCGGAGACGCACCGGCTTTCCGTCGACGAGAACTTCGCCCCTGTCAGGCGGAAGCAGGCCTCCGAGGCAACGCGCCAGCGCTTCCCTTCCCGATCCCACTACGCCAGCGAGACCCAGGATTTCACCTTCTGCCACCTCGAACGACAGATCATCGAACTCGCCCTTGACCGCAAGGCCGCGCACGGACATGACAGTCTTGCCGGTCTTCTCCAGCTGCCGGTTTTCGCGATAGTACTGATGGTCCAGCTGCCGTCCGACCATGTGCTTGTGCAGATCCTTGATCGTGGCGGCAGACGACGGCGTCTCGTGAACGACCAATCCGTCCCTGAGCACATACACCCGATCTGAAACTTCGAGAACTTCGTCCAGACGATGTGAAATGAAAATGACAGAAGCCCTGGACTTGAGCTCTCCCACGATTTCAAACAGCAGTTTGACTTCCCGCCGCTCCAGCACAGACGTCGGTTCGTCGAGAAGAATCGCGATCTCTCCATCGATGCGCCCATCCAGCGAGAGGGCCTTCGCAATCTCGACCATTTGCCTAGCGGCAAAATCGAGCTTTGCGCATTTGGTTGCAGGATCGCAATCGAGATGCACCTTGGCCAGTTCGGCACGCGCAGCCTCGTTCATTGAACGTTTATCGACGATGCCGAGGCGAAGAAACTCTCGCTCTCGACCCAGAAAGATGTTTTCCGCCACGGTGAGCGTTGGAATTACCGATTGCTCTTGGAAAACCATGGCCAGGCCGTGATCGAAGGCATCGCGCGGGTTGCGAAAGTCCCGCTTCTTTCCGTTGACGAACAACGCACCGGAATCCAGCCTGTATATGCCGGTAAGAACCTTGAGAAGCGTCGATTTCCCTGCACCATTCTCGCCGATCAGCCCCACGACCTCCCTCTGTCCGATCTGCATGTCGACATTGTCCAGCGCTCGCACGCCCGGGAAATCCTTCGTTGCACCCTTAAGTTCCAACACGGCGGGCATTGCAATCTACTTCACTATCTGAAGCTGGCGGCGGTCGAGAGCGAGCGAGACGGCAACGATGATCAGAAAGCCCTGCACGCCCTGCTGCACGAATGGCGGCACCCCCATAAGCACCATTCCGTTCGTAAGCACAATTACAATCAGGACTCCAACGACCGAGTTGAGAACGGAACCAACCCCGCCGGAAAGCGCTGTGCCTCCCACGACAACGGCGGTAATTGTCGTGAACAGTCGTCCAGACGCGATGAGCGCATGCCCTTGGCCCAACTGAGCTGCCGCCATGGCTCCGGCCAGACCGGAAAACAGCCCGGCCATCATGAACACCAGCACGCGAGTTCGATCCACTGGAACTCCGCATTGCCGCGCGGTGACTTCATCGGTCCCTATTGCATATACGTATCTCCCCAGCCTTGTGCGTTGCTGGATGGTCCAAGCAACAAAAACGGAACCGGCGGCTAGCCAGATTCCGTTCGGAAGCCCGAGGGTGCGTCCGAGCGTAAGCACTCTAAAAGCCCGGTCCGAAATCCGCACCGGAAAGCCGCCGAGCGCGGCTGTGGCGATCCCGATGCACACGAATCCAATGCCGAGTGTCGCCATGAAGCTGGGAATGCGGAAATAGACATGACTTGCTCCGTTGACTCCTCCGACAACACCCCCAGCGAGTATCGCGAGAGGGACCGCGAAAAGCCCGAGATTGGCCGATGTCGTGTCGTTCAGAACAAGCGACGCCGTGACGACTGCGCACAACGCGACAATTCCCTCCACCGAAAGGTCGATGGAGCCTGTCAGGATCACGAAGGTTGCCCCCATGACAAGCACCACCGGAATGGCGGAAGCATTCAAGATGCGGATGGCGTTCGAGATCGAAAGGAAATTGGGATTGAATATGGTGATGACCACGCAAAGGAGGGCAAACACCCCAACAGGCGCCATTGCCCTCCAGTTTATCGCCATCGCAATTCCGAATTCTTCTTTGTTGCGAGGGCAGCAGCGGTCAACGCCGCTGCTGCCCTCTGGCGGTTACTGATATTGGATCTGGCCTGTGGATTTCGCCCAGTAGTCATTGTAGTCGAACGAGGCATCCCGGTTTCGGAATTCCTCGATGTTCGCAGGCGTTACCACGATGCCGGTGCCATAAAATTCGCGGTGCTCTTGCGGTTCGCTGGCAATGTCGATCGCGCCAGTAGCCGCAGCGTGGCAAAGAGACAGCCCCATCCCGCCGGTCCAGTTTGGATCCCACGCGACCGTTCCCGCCATTTCGCCCGCCTCGACCGCAACGAGAGCGGCATCGGTTCCGTCTATGCCGACCACTGGAACCGCCCCGGCCTTTCCCTCCTGCCGCAAGGCCTCGAGCGCGCCGACTCCCATGGAATCGTTCGCCGCCCAAACGCCCTTGATGTCATCTCCATAGCGTGTGAGCCAAGCCTGCATGATCTCGAAGGCCTTCGTTTCGTTCCAGTCGGCAGGCTGAAAATCGAGAATCTCAACTTTTCCTCCCGTTTCTGCCACTGCCTGCTCCATTCCCAGCTTTCGCTCGATGGCTGGCACGTTGGAAAGAATTCCTCCGAGAGCCACAATTCCGCCGGACCCGCCCATCGCGTCAATCAGTGCGTTGGTGATCTCCTTCGATGTTCCGATGCCGGAGAACGACATGTGGGCCACATAGTTGGGGTTGTGGTCCCACGGATGCAGATCGTTGGGCTTGTTCCACTGGGTCACCACATACGCCCCGGCGGCCTTGGCTTCGTCGACAATTGTCTTGGCGTCGGGTGAGTCGTTCGGGTCGACGTTTATGCAAACGTTTCCGTTCGTCCGCGCAATTAGCGCCCGGATGTCTGCCAAACCTTTCTCTGAATTGCCCTCGGTGACAAGCACCTCAAACGGTAGGCCGACTGACTTCGCAAAATTCTCGCCCCCCTTCGCGAACGTCGCATGATAAGGATTGGACAGCGACCGCATTGAAATGGCCAAAGTCAGATCCTGCGCTGCCGCCGCTCCAAGGATGCCCGCTACAAGAACGGCAGTTGTTGCCATCGTTGCGGACGCGCCTGCAATTCTGTTCATGTTGATCCTCCTGAATCTGGTGATGCACTAAATGGTTACTTAATTCAGCTTCCGGGTGCAAGTCAACTCGCGAGCAGCGATGACTGGGTCCCCAAGCCTTCCGCGAGACGCAGTGCTTATGGCCAACTCCTCTGCGCACTGCATATTCCGGGAAATTGTTTTCTTGCGTCCCCTGTCAGGTGTCAACTAAATTCCGCAGTGCAATCGCTTTTGAAAAATTCCGATTCTCCTTTTCCAGCGACGATGCAATGTGCCTGCAAGCGATAGTGCAGAAGCAGGAATCAGGCGAGATTCTCTCCTTGCTCTGAACGAGTTGAGGACCCCAAGCGCAGCAACGCCATCCACCACGGTTTTCATGAGACGACGACCATTGCACTTCCCTGCATCATTTCCAGTGACGAGGAATGTAGCGACGTCAAACGATGAGAAGACGCAGATTCAAGCGCTTGACCGCACCTAGCTCGGGCTGTCCCTGAAGAGGGGCGGTGTGACCGGCAGCATTCTGCACGGTCCCGCGATCCATGCCATCCTGGGCAGCCAGTCCCCAAAAGCATGAGGCGGTTCGTGCTTGGCTCGCCAGACATCCGCGCTGGGTCTTTCGCTTCACCCCGACCTCGAGTTCGTGGTTGAACGCGGTTGGGGGCTTCTTCCCCAAGCTGGCCCGTCGGCGGTTCAAGCTTGGGGTGTTCCGCTCCGCTGGCGACTGCAGGCCACAACCGGTCATTTCATCGACGCACGCAACGCCACCAAGGCGCATCTCGTCACCCAGGAGCCTGTCCGACTGATTGAGCGGAGCGTTGACGGTCTGGCGATGGCCGGCCTGCTGCCAGCATTGCATTGCCTGGCGCCTCCGGCAATTGCCAAGGGCATGGCGGTCCAACGACAATCCGACGGCTTGGGCCGCGGTTTCCAAGCGCTGCATCGGCTTGCAAGCTTGCCAAACCCTGGAAGTTCGGGCGCCGCCGCGCCCGGCACCTCGGAGACACCAAGCCATGAACCAAAGGCGGCGCCACATCCGGTCAACATTCCGGGAACGGAAAATCTTGCTCATAAACACCTTGAATCGCATTGCAAACCGCCTGTCCAGCCGCTGGCCGCCATTATTTAGACAGGCCTCTAGGCATCGCGACCCGGGAGGATTATCGTCGCAGGAAAGCCTGGATGCCAAAAGCTGGAATCAATCCGCTAGGTTGACGGCAGCAATGGGAAAGCCGGGAAGCGACGATTGGCAGTCACAGGATATGGCGACGTAGCCAGGTCCCCAATGCCTATATGTCGGATTCGCTCCTGTTTCCGCTGCTGGGCATCGTACTTTTTCTGGCACGGAATGTCGCGCGTCGATCGCCGTCACGTTCTGAAAGCATGGCGCGCTGGGAAGGATTCGAACCCTCGGCCTCTTGATTCGTAGTCAAGTGCTCTATCCAGCTGAGCTACCAGCGCCGACTGCATTAGTTAGGATAGGTCAGCAATCAATGCAATGGCGAGAGTTGGGGTTTTCGAAATTTGCCTGCAGAGAGGATAGATCTTGGAATTTTGGGAGTACAATGTTAAAACATGTACCGGAAATATCCGGATATTGCGACATGTGCCTTGACTCGACTAGGTTCAAGGATCCCGCATGCAACTTTGCCGACACCTTGGCAGCATAAAATCCGATGCCGTACCCTCCAGTCTCCTCGTCGCGTCTCGGCAGGTCGCCGTCCAAGAGGTCTTCGAGTTTTCCCGGCTCGATTCCGGGGCCGTTGTCCTGCACGAGTATTGAAACTTCCGCGCTGTTTTCCTTCACGGATATATGTACCCTGTTTGCTCTGCGCGCACCGTCCTTGAAGCATTTGGCAAACGCCCTCTGCGAATTCTGCACCAAGTTGTTGAGTGCCAAAAAAATTGAAGGCTCGACGATCTCCACTTCAGGATCCCCGTCAATCGAGATCTCGAATTCCACGTTCATTTCACCGCACAGCTCTCGGCTGTTTGCCGCCCTGACAACATCGTCAACCAGTTTCCGAATCTTTACCCGCATGATCTCGCCACTCGCGAAATTGAGCAGCATCTCCAAGATTACCTTGCTGCGCTTCAGCGACTTCTGAAGATTGGAAACAATCTCGCCCTGAAGGCCAGTGAGCCGGTCCGCTCCACGCAGGCCGTTCAAGTCCGCTATCGATGTCATCTGTATCCCACTGAGCTCCTTGAGATCATGCCAGACTCCGCTCGCGTCCCGCCCGGCCCTAACAAGCAGGACGACCTTGTTCGTCAAATCGACGAGATCCTGAATTTCAGCCGTAGCGGCGGAACCGGAATTGACCGCCTTCGAGCTTTCCGGGTCGCCGCCAATCTTGATGCGACGCTTGATTTCATTGATCGGCTTTGACACGAATTGGACGATCGCGACCCAAATGAGGCCAGCGACGATTATCGCCACAACCGCAGTCTGAAGCAGTATTTCCCTTGCTCGGTCGAGCAACTTGTCCCGAAACTCCGCCGAGCCGGTGGTGAACTCGATGGGATACCTGTCATCGGTCGTTCCCTGGATGCGAAAGGTCAGTTCTGCATCGCTCAGCATGCTGCTCACGGCGACCCTGACGTAATCCGGAAAACCCATGTCATTCAGGTTCAATACATCGAGATCTTCCTTCGTTGTTTCGCTGCCGCCGGTCTCGGAATCCTCGTTCATTGAGCAGACGTCAAACCATTCGCTGACGTCATGACCATCCTTGCCGTCCTTGTCCGTCTTTCTTCGGATGTCCTTCACATTGAATTTGCTCAGAAAAGTGCAAGCAAACTTCTCGTGCTCTTCGCCGTGGCCCATTTGGGACCATGTGCTTTCCACACCCACAACGAAGCTGAAGGTGCTCTCGATACTTTCCCGCTGAATGCTCGCAATCGATGCAAGGAAGAACGCCAAGCCGGCGACCGCAACAAATAGAACAGTGAGGATGAAAAACAGGGCTTCCGTTGTTCTCAGGAATTTCCTGGCTGATTCCCACATAATGTCTCCAGGAGAAATTGGGCGAAATCAGAATCTCTGCACCAGACTCACCATTCGCGCCACCGCCCTGTTCCCGAACAGCCGATTCGAGAAAAACGCACCTGCTGTCCGCTTGTTGATCTCTCCCAGTGTTGGATATGGCGAGATCATGCTGGCGACCGTCGCCATCTTCAACTTGCCCGAGATTGCCATCGACCAAGTTTGGATGAGCTCTCCGGCCTGCGGCCCGACAATCGATGCCCCCACTGGCCGTCCCTTCACGACCAGTACCCTCACTTGGCCCTTCGCGCAACCTTCTGCAATCGCACGATCATTTTCCTCGTAGTCGAAACTTGCGACCTCAACGCGGTCGCCATAGGTTTTCCGGGCCTGCTCATTGGACAAACCCACTTCCGCGATTTCCGGATCCGTGTAGGTTGCGGACGGAATGTGATCCACCCTTGCTTTGGAAGGCAATCCAAACAGCGCCGACTTTATCACGACACCCGAATGGTAGCCGGCGACATGCGTGAACTGAGGGCCACCCGAAACGTCGCCGATCGCGTATACGCGACGATTCGATGTCTTGAGCGATTGGTCCACCTCGATTCCAGTGCGCGCATGCCTGATGCCGGCAGCTCCGAGATTCAATTTTTCAATGTTCGGCTTGCGCCCGACGGCCACAAGAAGCGCGGACCCCACAACAGTGTTTCCATCGCTCGTGCTTATCTCAATGCTTCCGTTCACGGAGCGAACTTCCCGCGCGGCTGTGTCTTCAAAGATTTCGACCCCCTCCCCTCGCACCTGTTCTAGAACCACGGCTGCGTGTTCCGGGAGACTTCGACCTAGCGCCTTCAAGGCTTCCAGCACGGTGACCTTGCAGCCAAGTCGGTTGTGCGCCTGCGCCATTTCCATGCCGATCGAGCCGCCACCGATCACGATCAGGTGATCCGGTCTTTCTCGCATTTCGAAAATTGTCTCGTTCGTGTCGTAAGGAACGTCCTCGATTCCGGGTATCGGCGGAACGAGTGGGGACGATCCTGTCGCGACGACAAATCTCCGGGCCTTGATGACGGTGTCCCCAGCTTGCAGTTCCGTCGGCGAAATGAACGAGCCGAATTCGGCGATGACGATGACGCCGAGACTTTCAAACCGTTCCACGCTGTCATGTGGCTCGATTTTCGCGATCACGGAAAAAACATGGTCCTTGACTTTCGCGAAGTCGATTTCCGGCGCAACCGGCGTAACGCCGAAGCCAGCTCCCGCTGTCATTGCATGGGCATGCTTTCCGGCGGCTATAAGCGCCTTCGACGGAACGCAACCGTAGTTCAGGCAGTCGCCGCCCATCTTTCCGCCTTCTACAAGAACGACACGCGCTCCCATCTGGGCAGCAGCGGCGGCTGTGGACAACCCGCCCGAGCCGCCTCCGACAATGCACAGGTCTGGAGTCAGGACATCCGTCATGAAGAGGTCTCCCATCGCTTGCGGATTGCGTTCACGAGAATTGGAAGGGCTGCCAGCCCGCAAAGACCGAGAATGGGTCCCAAAATGTACCATTCGAGCATGATTCCGAGATTCGGGTTCTCCCCTCGATCGAACACCTCACCTAGGCCAACCCCTGCCCAAGTGTAGACAACGGCACCCGGAACAATTCCAAAAAATGTCGTGAAAACGAAATTCCGGAACTTTACACCGACGAGCGCGGGAACAAGATTCGCGACGAAGAAAGGTACTGCCGGCACCAAGCGTATCAGAAACAGGAAGCTGATCTCGTTTTCGCGCAGACCGTCCCTGATCTCCTTGACGGTGCCTGACCCCGTGTCCATCTTGCTGGAGAGGTAGTTTCCAAGCCCCATTTGGGCGGCAAGGAAAATCGCCGAAGCACCGATGGTTGCAGCAAGGACATTGTAGAGTGAGCCGGGGAACAGGCCGAAGAGAAAGCCCCCCGCCATCGAGGTCACCGCCGCTCCTGGAAGCGAAAACGCGACGACCACGATGTATGCACCGACAAACGCAAACGACATCAGAGCGTAATTCGAGTAACGAAACTCGATTAGTGCAAAACGGTTGTCCTTGATCGTGTCAAACGTGAGATAGTCTCTCAATGTTGCAAAGCCCACCGCAGCGACCACGAGAATCACCGCAATCGGCAGCAATTTCCGCATGCTGAGCTTTCCCGTGCCAAGTTCGGCTGTCATCATTGAACCTCGCCTGCCTTGCTGGAACATGGGCACGGATTCCGAAAAAGTCGAGTGGCTGCCGTTGCGCATATGGTCAACATTCCAACCGGAACACTCCCATGATCTGGACCCGAGACGAGGCTGCCGATCAACGCTCGACCCAGGGCCGCTCCACTTGCTGAGACCGTGCGGAGAGCCTGCGTTTGGAGTTCATGTTTCCGACGCAGGCAATGGGGGTCATTTGCGGCACGACGATATTGAATCCCGTTCATTGCCCTGCTGTTTGGCAGCATGTTGTTGACGGGGTGAGGATTGCGATCTAGAAATGGTCATTGTTTGATCCTTGACCTTGATTGAAGGGCCTCGGATTGCAGGCTCAACCGTTCTGGAGTTAATCGATGAAGCGTACATTCCAGCCAAGCAACCGTGTGCGCAAGCGGAGGCACGGCTTTCGCGCACGCATGGCTACCAAGGCAGGCCGCAGGATTCTGAACCGCAGACGAGCAAAGGGGCGAAAGGTCTTGAGTGCCTGACAAGACTCTGTGTCCTGAAAGCTACGCCATCAACAAGGAAGCGGCGCACCGAGAAACCTTCGGGGCAAGGTTTTCGGACTTGCCATCATCTCAAGCGATTCCCGTTATAAGGAAACGCAGGGATTTTCTTCGCGTTGCCAAGGGACTTCGGCAAAATGCCACGGCATTTCTTCTCCAGGGAAGACCTCGGGGACCCGGCATTGCAGAAGACGTTGCAAGAGTGGGTTTCACCTGTTCGAAAAAGCTCGGAAACGCCGTCGTCCGCAACCGGGCAAAGCGAAGGTTGCGCGAGGCGGCGCGACGGGCGATTCCCCGGCACGGCAAGCCTGGCTGGGACTATGTGCTTGTGGGGCGGCGATTGGCGACGGCTGCCATTTGCTTTCAAGATCTTGTAAACGACCTTGAGTGCGCGCTGCAAAGAATGCATGCTTCGCGAAACCTCGAAGAGAGGCAAATGCCGAAAAACCGACGCCGAGACCGTTCCGGTCAAATTTGAATCGTAACGCGCGCCCGCCGCATTTCGCCGACATGACGCCTCTTGCCTATCTCGTCTCGCTCCCCGTTCGACTTTACCGGGCGGTCGGAAGCCCTGTTTTGGGGATGAACTGCCGCTTCCAGCCGACCTGTTCCGCATACGCGATGGAAGCTCTCGAGAAACACGGGGCAACCAAAGGCACATGGCTGACCTTGAGGCGAATATTGAGGTGCCATCCTTGGGGAGGGTCAGGAGTGGACAATGTACCTGACTGACATGACCTTGGCCAGGTCCCGAATTGCCGTCACTCGGGAACTCGAAATCATGCCGTCTTGGCCTTGGCGTGGATTGCAGGAAGGCGGAAATGCAACGCCAGTGGCGGCGCACGGCCATCCATCGAGCCGGATTGCGGCCTTTAATGACGCTTCCAGCAAATTCTGCATGGACATCAGTTGCATTGGACGGTTTGATGAAGAGTTCGGCGGGCAAGCGTTTCAGCAACGCTTGCCCGCACTTTGGGTCAAGCAGAATTGGCGATTCAACTTGACCATTCAACCGCAATTCTGTTGAACAGTCCGCCGAAGCAGAAAGTACAGGCAGTCCACCTCCATGGAAGACCAAAACAAGAATCTTCTCCTTGCAACATCGCTCAGCTTGCTAGTCATTTTGGTGTGGTTTTTCCTATTTCCCCCAGAGGTCGAAGAAAACCTTCCTGCAACGGACCAAGCCAGCCAGTCGGAAGGAGCTGGCACCGGAGTGCCGGGCGTTGCGCCAATTCCTCAGGCATCTGGGTTCGCTTCCGGGATGCTGTCGGACTCGCTCACTGGAATTGTCGATCGCGACAACGTCCTGGCCCAAGCGGAGCGGGTGCCAATTGAAACGCCAAGCCTTGCCGGTTCCATTTCTCTGGTCGGAGGCCGCATCGATGACCTTTCGCTGACAAAATACAAAGAGACGCTGGACGAGAACTCGGAGATCGTCAGGCTTCTTTCTCCGGCAGGCACAGACGAGGCATACTACACGCTTTTCGGGTGGGTTCCGGCGGGCAATCTTGACTACAGTGAGGTTCCCGGTGCCAACACTCCCTGGAAAATCGAAAGCGGATTGAAGCTTGCGCCGGGCAGGCCGGTAACACTTTACTGGGACAACGGCAAGGGTCTGGTCTTCCGTCGCACGATTTCGGTCGATGACAGCTACATGTTCAGCGTGGTCCAGCAGGTCTCGAACCGCGGCAACAGCACGGTGCGCCTTGCACCGTACGGAATAGTTGCCCGCCACGGCGAACCCGACTCGCTTGGGTTCTTCATCCTGCACGAGGGAGTCATCCGGATGGCCGATGGCGAACTCAAGGAAATCGAGTACGACGACGTTCCCGACCTGCCATTCAGCAACCAAGAATCCGCTAACGTGGAATTGCACGACGTGCAACGGAACGGATGGATTGGGTTTACCGACAAGTACTGGATGATGACCTTGATCCCCAAGCCCGGTTTGCCTTTCAAGTCCGTTGCCAAATTCACTGAACAGTCGGGCATCTACCAGACGGAAGCTCGCCTTCCGACGATCGAGATCGGCGCCGGCTCGTCCAAGACCGTGGAATCGATGCTCTTCGCCGGAGCCAAGGAATGGGAGACAATCAGGGCCTACGAGGCCAATTTCGGAATCGAGCGATTCGTCGACTCGATTGACTGGGGCTGGTTTTTCTTTTTGACGAAGCCCATCTTCATGGTCCTTCACTGGATCAACGGAATCATCGGGAATATGGGTTGGTCGATTATCGGCCTGACCGTAGTCATAAAGGCGTTCCTGTTTCCCCTCGCCTACAAGTCCTACGTGTCAATGGCCCGGATGAAGGAGCTTCAGCCGGAGATGGAGCGAATCAAGGAGAAAGCCGGAGACGACAAGAAAAAGCTTCAGACCGAAATGATGGCTTTGTACAAGGGCAGGAAGATCAACCCAGCGTCGGGCTGCCTGCCAATCCTGCCGCAAATCCCGATCTTTTTCTCCCTTTACAAGGTGATTTTCGTCACCATCGAGCTTAGGCACGCCCCTTTCATCCTGTGGATACGCGACTTGTCCGCACCTGATCCAACGTCCATCCTGAACCTCTTCGGCGCCTTGCCGTGGTCAGCTCCAGACCCAGCCAGTTTGCTTTCGTTCATTTCACTGGGCGTTCTTCCAATTTTGCTTGGAATCTCGATGTGGCTACAGCAGAAGTTGAACCCAGCTCCGACAGACCCTACCCAAGCGGCGATATTCGCGTGGCTTCCGTGGATCTTCATGTTCATGTTGGGTCGGTTCGCAAGCGGACTCGTTATCTACTGGGTCGCGAACAACATGATCACGTTCATGCAACAATACGTGATCATGCGCAGCTTGGGCATGAAGCCCGACATTGTCGGAAACATCGTGACCAGCTTCAGAAAGCGAATGGACAAGAAGACCGAAAGCCCGTCCGCCCCAGCACCGGACAGATCAAATCCGGGCGATGCCCCGAAGGGAACGCGCAAGCGAGGTTCTAGAAAGAAGAAGTAGCTCATTCTCTCGACTGAGAGCACCGTACAACCACACCTCCGCAGCCATTTCGCCCGGTTTGATGATGTGATCGCGCGGCAAGTGCCAACTCGGATCTCTACAATGAATGACACAATCCTGCCGGAAAAAGGCGACCCCGCGGGCATGCCCGATCGAGCGAGAACGCAGAAAGCGGGATTGTGGATCCGCTTGGCGACTACACCCAAGGCCTCCGACGCAGCGAAGGTCGAGAAGCTGTTTTCCGGGCCGTTCCAATTCCTCAAAGGCGTGACATCGGAGGACGGAATGCCGGGACCGGACCGGATCGAAGTGTGTTTGGCCGGGCGCTCGAATGTCGGAAAGTCATCGTTGATCAACGCGTTGGCGAACCGGAAGCGCATTGCCCGTACTTCAAATACGCCGGGAAGAACGCAGGAAATCAATTTCTTCAAGCTGGGCTCGTCTCACTACCTGGTCGATCTTCCGGGATATGGGTACGCAAGAATGCCGAAGCCTGCTGCAGAGCGGTGCCAGCGCATCATGCGATCCTACCTCCGCGGGCGGATGTCGTTGCGCCGGGTTTTTGTTTTAATCGATGCCAGGCATGGTCCGAAACCGATTGACGAGTCCTTCCTCGATCTTCTCGACTCCGCTGCGGTACCGTTTCAGATCGTGTTCACGAAAGTCGACAAGGTCGGTCGCGAGCCACGAAGCAGCCTCCTTGACCTGGCGTCACCATCCGTCAACGGCAGGGCGGCTGGATTTCCGGAAGTTATCGCGACGTCTGCGTCGACTGGCGAGGGGATTGAAACCCTGCGCCTTTCCATTTCGTCCATTTGAGGGCAATGCACGGACCGTTGAGTGGCTGAGCGGCTTGCATGCGAATTGCCTCGAAAGGCACTGCAACCATGCGCTTTTGAACGGCGCTTGTCCCGGCTCCGGCGTCGACTGCCTCATGGACATGAATGACCGGGACAGGTAGGTATGGCGGCTGGAACTGGGCCGTCCCTCGGAAAACCAGATCGGATGCAAGACAATCTTGGCGGGGGACATCTCGGGCAGACGGTTTCGCACCGTCTGGCGCCACCCCAAGAAGGACGCTGATGAATAAGAAACAGGTTATGAAACGAGACTGGATTGCCAGCGCGAGGACGCTGTCGGAAGCGTTGCCGTACATGCAACGATACAAGGACGCAGTCGTCGTCATCAAGTTCGGCGGGCACGCAATGAGCGGCAGCGAAGTGCTGAACAGCTTTGCCCGGGACGTGGTACTCATGAAGCTCGTTGGCGTCAATCCGGTCATCGTGCATGGAGGAGGTCCCAAGATCGATGAAATGCTTTCCAGACTCGGCGTGGAATCGACGTTCGTGAACGGGAAGCGGGTGACGGACGAACAGGTTGTCGAGATTGTGGAAATGGTGCTTTCGGGCTGGATCAACAAGGGCATTGTTCAGGCGCTAAACGCACAGGGAGGAAAGGCTGTCGGGATTTCCGGCAAGGACGCAAACCTCCTCGTGTGCGAACGCGCATCTGGGGAACTAGGCTGCGTTGGCACGCCATCGAACGTGAATCCTGCCGTTTTGAGAACACTTTTCGCCGATAACTTCATTCCGGTGGTTGCACCACTCGGAATCGGGTTGAACGAGGAAACACTGAACGTGAATGCGGATGACGCCGCCGGAGCGATTGCCGCGGCACTCAAGGCGGACCGCTTGCTCCTCCTCACGGATGTCGAGGGTGTGGTGGATGAAGCTGGGCAGCTGCTCACGCAACTGACACCTGAGGAAGTGCGGTCGCTGACCGAAAGCGGTGTCATATCGGGGGGCATGATACCCAAGACTGCGACAGCCGCGATGGCGGTGGAAAAGGGAGTGCGAGCTGCGGTCATCCTTGATGGCAAGACCAGAAACGCGGCGCTCCTCGAGCTCTTTACGGATCAAGGGGTCGGAAGCTTGATCCGTGCACAAATTTAATGGCAGCGGGCGGTTCCATGTTTCGCGGAGCAACCTACATCGACATCGACAATTCTGCCAACGGCGACCAGCTTCAGATATACGGCGGTTTCCATGCGAATGCAGAAGACAATGTACCCCCGGGAACAAGAACGCTGATCCTCCTTGGCCCACGCGAACCAGGTTTCTGGGATCACGTCACAAAGCAGCCAGAGTTTCAAGACGGCCTGCAACACCCGTTGGACAGATGGTCTGAGCGTGCAATCGGCAAACTCGCAAGATCATTCGGATGCGAGGCTGCATTTCCGTTCGGGGGTCCTCCGTACAATCCGTTCATCGACTGGGCGCTTCGCTCGGGCCGTTGCTGGGAATCGCCGGTCCGATTTCTCGTTCACGACGTCGCCGGCCTGTTCGTGTCATTCCGCGGTGCGCTAACCTTCGACTTTCTGCTTGAATTTCCGGATACTCCGAAGCAGAGCCCATGCCAGACCTGCCGAGCCCGCCCGTGCATATCAGCATGCCCCGTCGATGCCATTTGGGACGGGCGATACGACGCGCAAGCATGCAAGGATCATGTCGGAAGCAAGGCAGGAGAGAATTGCCTGACGCGTGGTTGCGCAGTCAGAAGGATCTGTCCGGTAAGCATGAAATACGGTCGTAGAGAAGCGCAATCCCGATTTCACCAACTGGCATTTCTGGGCCACCCTAGTTTCGGATAATGCTGCCGCAGTGCCCCAGTTTGAAAATTCTTGACAAAATTCAAGGCTCATTTCACATCCCGCGGGCATGGCGATGCAATGGTTGCCGATTTGCCTGGAAACCGAGCGGATGGACAGCAGCGGTTTCAGGACTGGTTTTCAAAAATTGACGAAATGATGACGGCGCAGCGCTAGGGAACCTCTGAATATAGCCCGGTTTTGGGCGTTGCATTGCGCATCCGGTGCGCGCCCGCTGTCTTGCGACACGCCTTTTGGGGGATCCTGACATGCAGCGCCTTCGGCAACTGACCTTTGCCAGCCTCCAATGCGATCGCAAGAAGCGCAAGACGCGCCGCGAGATCTTTCCGGAGCGGATGGACGGCCTGATCCCCTGGGAGCGCCTGGAGGCCCGCATTGCGCCGGCGTGTCCGAAGGGCGGCGGCAAGGGGCGACAGCCGCATCCGCTGTCGGCGATGCTGCGCGTGCACTGCGTTCAGCTGTTCTGCAACCTGAGCGACCCGATGATGGAGGACCGGCTTGCGAGGCGGAGAGCATCCGGCGCTTTGCCGGGGCGGTGCTAGAGAAGGTTCCGGACGAGACGACGATCCCGACTTCCGCCACCGGCTGGAGCGCCACGGACTGGCGCAGCAGCTGTTCGGGATATCAGGGATCACCTGGCCGAGCGGGGGGGGGGGGGGGGGTTGCTGAAGAAGGGCACCATCGTTGACGCCACCATCATCTCGGCGCCATCGTCGACCGGGAACGAGAGCAACGCCCGCGATCCGGAGATGCACCAGACGAAGAAGGGGAACCAGTGGCATTTCGGGATGAAGCTGCACATCGGCACCGACCCCGGGGTCTGGTGCACCACCTGGAGGGAACGGCCGCCAACGTTCACGACCTGACGCCTTCGGGCAAGCTTCTGCACGGCGAGGAGGAGCGAGTCTGGGGTGACTCCGGATACCGCGGGATCGGCAAGCGGGCGGAGCACGCGCATCGCGATGTTTCGTGGCGGATTGCCATGCCCCCGGGCAAGCGCCGGACGCTGGCGCCGGGCAGCGCCGCGGCCAGGGCGGAGAAGGCGAAGGCCCGGGTGCGGGCGCGGGTGGAACATCCGTTCCGGATCATCAAGCGGGTGTTCGGCTGCGACATGGTTCGGTATCGGGGTTTGGAGAGGAACGTGCAGCGGCTTGCGCTGCTTCCGGGCTTCTCGAACCTGATGATTGCCCAGCCGCACCTGTCATGACAAGGAAGAAATGTGTCCGGAATTTGCCGGCCGGCGCAGCCGGGAAGAGCGGTTTCCGCAGCCATAACCAGAAACCTCCTCCAAATCAGAGGTTCCCTAAGCATAGTCTCCAAGGCTAAGCTCTGTGTCAGCTGCTCCCGTCTTCGCTCCTTCGAACAGCAGCTCGCTCCACTTGCCCGGGCTGAATTTCATCCTTCTTTCCCTCTTTACTGCCGTAGGCAGAATGTGGGGGAGATTCGTGCCGGGAGCGCTATGATGTCGCCGCTCGAACACCCTTCATCGACCAATGTTGGTGGCAGAGTGAATGCGCAGTTGCTCGGAAACCAGCCATGGTGAACTGACTCTGCCGGATCGAAGCGAACCTGCTCTAAATGGTCAACCGGCCGACTCCCACTGGTCTAGCGCCATCGATGTGCATTCCGAAATGAGCATATCGAGCACCGCCTCGATCTTCCTTGTGTCATACGAACCGTCCGCTATGGCTTGAGGTGTCTGCTTCAGGAACTCCTTGGCGTAGCATTCCTTATGCTCCAGCCTCCCATGATAGACTCCTAACGCGTTCTTGTAGTTGGTCCACCGCACCCTCATCGTCGGATACTCGCTCACATCGGGATCCAAATAGCATTCGATTGCAGCTGCCCGGCGGTTAATATTTGACTCCTGAATACCCTCCGGACCCTGAGTCGGAAATGCCCGGAAGGCCTCCAGTTCGGGTAGCCTGGCCTCGCGCATGTTTGGGGGCAAAGTAAGGGCCAACAACTGCTGGTGCGCGTCAAGCCCCTCAGCATCGTTGTCGAATAGGAATACGATTTGGTTCTGCACATCAATTTTCACAAGACCTTTCGCAAACTTTACTAGATTGCCTGTGCCCGGAAACGGGTGACTCTCACTCACATCGATGAAGCGGAAGAAATCTGCAATTCCAGGCCGCAACGAAGCCAGCGCATGCTTCAAAATGTGTATATCCGAACTGCCTTCTGTCGCGATGAGAAACGTCTCGGTACGTCTTGCGCCGGGAACAAATTCCGCCTCGGTCACCCAGCCAGCATCAACCAGCGGCCCGTACTGCCAAACGACACTAGCGTTGTCATTTCCATTCCCTTCAGCAAGAAGCCGCATGACCGAGTATGGGTGTAGGATATTCATCAACCCGCCAAAATAGCTTCGTTCTGAAAAGGCCTGAATATCGCATGACTCGTAGTTTGGGATGCGGCTCACCGCTGCTTGGTCGGCGAAGCGACCATGGATCATTTTCTCGCTCTCCACATCAAAGCCGGACACGAATGTGTCAGTGAGACTGGAAAGTGGATGTTCGGTCGCGAACCGACAAAATTCAGAAAAAATCATCAGATCTGGCAATGGCCCCGAATCTTCATCGGACAACGACCGCCTCTCCTTCCGCCAGCTTTCCGCAACGTTTTCGTATTCACGTCTGACTCGATCTAGGTTAAATCCCAGCAATTCCAGTCGGGGAACGACATCCTTCAACGGCCGCTCGAATGCCATCTCCGCTGATGTGGGGTCTTCGTCCTCGTGTTCGTAGTAGCTGTAGTCGAGCTGTTCGCTCTTGACCGGTTTTCGATCCTGCTCCTGAAAAATCGATCCGTGATCAATTCCGCGATGATTCTTGGCGTAGTCGACCGATAGGCCCCCTATATCCAATGTGATTTCAGTACCCAACGGTGTCCTCCAGAGACCCTCTTGCCACCGGCGCAACGCATCTTCAGCCAATTGGCTGGGCGCGTGGCCGGACCGGATTGCCTGTCACTCGTTCGGTAGCGGTGCGCCGAACCGCGCGGTCTCCCATGCCTCGCAGCTCTCTGGGTGCCGCAGCATCCAGTCTCGGTAGGCATCCATCTTCCTGCCCCAGTCCAGCTCGTCCACGTATTCGCCCGTCTCGTCGATGATCCCGGCCTCCAGCTCCGCCGCCACGACGTGGCGGTACATCTCAACCTCGTCAGCGAGCGTCTATTTGCTCTTTCCGTCCCGCGCAAGGACCCTGGCACAGATGGCGCGTGCGGCAGGCTCGATGTTTGTGGTCGATCCTGCCATGACAACGACACCGTAATACCAAATCTCGCACGTGAAACCACGCGGACCCTCAATTCTGTTCCGCGCTTACTTCCTTCCGTTTACGCCTATTCCGTCGTTCGTGCCGTCACCACACCTGATGACTGTGCTTCACCCGACGGAATCCGAACGTGCCGGAGGCTGGCTAGAAAGATGAGGCCCGCGCTTCGGGAGGGTGTCCCCACCGCCGGTCGATCCTCCCAACACGGAGAACCCCATGCGCATCTAGGTCGTGTACTCATAAAGGGGAAAGGGATTTTCTTTTCGGCGCCGATGTGATTCAAGCTTCCAAACAGCGGGAGCTTGAGGATGCAGGGACGGCACGATCTGACGGATGCGGAATGGGCGATCATCTCGCCGTTGCCGCCTGACAAGCCGCGGGGCGTTCCGCGGGTGGACGACCGGCGGGCGATCGGCGGGATCTTTCACATCCTGCGCACCGGCACGCCGTGGCGCGACCTTCCGGAACGTTGCGGGCCGCATGCGACAGTCTACAACCGCTGCAACCGTTGGGCCAGGCAAGGGGTGCGGGAGCGCCTGTTCGGGGCGCTGGCGGCGCGCTCGCCGGGATCTCTTCATCTCATCGACGCCTCGGTGGTGCGCGCCCACCAGCACGCCGCGGGCGGAAAAAAGGGGGTCCGGATCACGCCATCGGACGCTCGCGAGGCGGGCTGAGCACCAAAATCCACGTCGTCGTCGACGGCCGCGGCCTGCCGCGCCATCCTCAAGCTCATTGCCGACCATGGTTCTTGCCCCCACATCCCGACCCGACGGGACCGCCGGGAGCGGCGCTCGGTGTCCGATCACCTGTACCGCCAACGCAACCTCGTCGGACGTTTCTTCAACAAGCTCAAGCACTTCCGAGGCATCGCGACCCGCTATCACAAGCTCGCAAGAAACTTCCTCGCCGCAATCGCCGTTGCCTGCATCCGCCTCTGGATCAAAATCAATGAGTACACGACCTAGTGCCACCGCTTCTTAGAGGCGGTTCGGCAGGCGCCGGCCCGGTTCGCCGGGACCGGCGAGAAGGAACCACCCGAGACAGCTGCCGAGGCATTTGGTGCGATGTTGCGAAAGCCGCGCAGGAGAAGACCTTGACCCAACTGTGGCGGCTGTTGCCGCCCAGGATGTGCAAGGGGACCGCAAATCCGCTCGCCAGCGGAGCGGTTGATGCTCTAGCAGAGATTGCAGCGCCGCAACGGGGGCGGATGGCGACGACTAGCGCTAGAGACGGGCAAGACATCCCGGGCAGTGACTTGCTCCAAGGACAGCCTCGCGCTGTCCGCGTTCGGCACCGGTCGGGTGCAGTTGAGGGTCGTTCCGGTCCTTGGCGCGGGTCCGGGAGGCGTCGGCAGGGGTCTGCGCATGCTCGCGCGCGAGACCCACTTGCATGCCGTGCCGCCGTCAGTTCGTCAAGAAGCCGAGAACCACTTGCACATGTCGATTCTCTGCTTGCCAACCAAAAATTTTGCTCGTGTCCGTCAACCACTCAAGGTAACCTCGGCAATGGAAGCTGGAGTTGCGGACGATCTTCGAGCTATGGAATGGATTGTTAGCTTGATTGATGCGTCGACGCCAAAATCAAACCGCCAAGCCTTTCCGAGAGAAAAGTTCCAAGCTGAGACACCTTGGCACTTTGTGCGGAGCTGGGATTGTAAGGAAGCCTGACAGTGCGATTGATCCTTGTAAGGCACGCGAAATCGAGCTGGGACGATCCGAGATTGCACGACCATGACCGTCCATTGTCCAAGCGCGGCAGAAACGCTTCGAGTGCTGTTGGCGCATGGCTGGCGAAGCGGGGATATGTCCCGCAGGTCGTGCTTAGCTCGACGTCGGAAAGAACAAGGGAGACATGGGCAAGAATGGCCAAGTCTCTTCCAAAGCCCGCTGAAATTCGGTTCTTGCACGCGCTGTATCACTGCAGCCCCAAGGAAATTTCCGCTCAATTGAAACTGGCGAACGTCGCCCAAGTGCTTGTTCTCGGACACAATCCGGGCATCGCCACTTTTGCACAAACGATTCTTGAGCAACAGCCGCGAAACAGCGACTTCTATCGATTTCCCACCGCTTCCACGTTGGTCTGTGACCTGCCGGCAGCTGCAGGACCCGACATCGAGTTTGGAACCGGAAAACTCGTCGACTTCATCACTCCACACGACATATGAAGGAGCACGCAAGGGGATCCATGTTGAACATCCCGGCACGCATGAATCGTCAATTTTCCTCCACGAGCGTATTCGAGAAGACCTCTGCAAAGTGGGACTCAAGCGCTCAAGGCTGCCTTGGATCTTGCGTATTGCGTTCGAGATGCTTAGGCGACCTTTGTGCCTGTCCACGGGAGCGAGCGGATTGAAGTTCACAGGTGCTTGTCCTGCCCGGGCACGGTTGTCGAACAAGCGGCACCTCGCGACCACACGGAACAATCCGTGCTCTCCGAGCTAACGCACCTGTTGGCTGAAGTGATTCCTCGTCGAAAGGTGTTCTGCTCAGTGGCCCAGTATCTGGCTCAGGAACAGTTTTGTGCGGTCGCTCTGCGGATTCCGGAAAAATTCCTCGGGAACGTTCTGCTCCACAATCTGGCCTTCGTCCATGAAAATCACCCGATTGGCAACTTGGCGAGCAAATCCCATTTCGTGCGTCACGCACAGCATGGTCATGCCGTCCTCCGCGAGCTCGATCATCGTGTCGAGCACTTCCTTGATCATTTCCGGATCGAGCGCCGACGTAGGTTCATCGAACAGCATGATCCTCGGCCGCATGCAGAGCGAGCGCGCAATTGCAACGCGCTGCTGCTGACCTCCGGAAAGCTGGCCAGGATACTTGAGCGCCTGTTCGGGAATCTTCACCTTCTTGAGAAAGTGCATCGCTGTCTCCTCGGCCTCCTTGCGAGGCACCTTGCGAACCCAGATCGGCGCGAGCGTGCAGTTATCGAGAATGCTCAGGTGAGGAAAGAGATTGAAATGCTGGAAGCACATGCCGACTTCCGATCGAATGCGGTCAATGTTCTTCAAGTCGGAAGAAAGCTCGGTTCCCTCTACCACAATCATGCCCGACTGATGCTCCTCAAGCCGGTTGATGCAGCGGATGAGCGTCGACTTCCCCGATCCGGATGGACCGCAAATCACGATTCTCTCTTGCTGGTAGACCGTCAGGTTAATGTCACGGAGCGCGTGAAACGACCCAAACCACTTGTTCATGCCCGTGATCTGTATCGCTATTTCGCTTGTGTCCACATTCGGGACCGATACCCTGCCCTCTGTTTCCATCGCGGCTTCTGTCGAAGTCATGAACGCCCTCCCTAGCGGTTTTCTCTCTGAAGCTTTCGCTCGAGGTACATCGAATAACGAGACATCGAGAAGCAGAAGATGAAGAACATCAAGCCGACAAAGCAGTAGAGTTCCCAGATGATTCCGTTCCAGGCGAAGTTCGCCCGAATGCTCGTCGTCAGACCGATCGGGTCAAGCAGTCCGATGATCGATACGAGCGTCGTGTCCTTGAACAGGCCGATAAATGTGGACACGATGCCGGGAATGGAGATCTTCAACGCTTGGGGAAGTATAATCAGGCGCATGGATTTCCAGTAGTCGAGCCCGAGTGAATCAGCCGCTTCGTGCTGGCCTCGATCAAGTGCCGCAAGGCCACCACGAATTACCTCCGCGATGTACGCGGAGGCGAACAGGGTGACCATGACGACTACCCGCAGAACCACATCAAACGAGGTTCCCGGCGGAAGGAAAATGTTCAGCAGCGTGGACGCGACGAAAAGAAGCGTAATCAACGGGACACCGCGAATGAACTCAATGAACCCTACGCAGACGGACTTCACGATGAGCATGTCGCTCTTTCGCCCGAGCGCGAGCAATATCCCTAACGGGAGCGACGCGGCAATGCCGGTCACCCCGATCGCAATCGAAAGCATGAAGCCGCCCAACTGGGCGCTCTCCACCGGCCTGAGTCCTATCGGCAGCACGCTGTGTGCCAGATCCGCCACCTTCTCGGCCGCGAAGAACCACCAAGCGACCGTTCCTGCAACTGCCGAGATGCCGCCGACCAGCAATCCATATCTGTCGGTCAACTTGGTCGTGATGACATAACCGATGACGAAACCGGCTATCACCGCAAGCGGGCCCCAAATTGACCCTCCCCACAAAAGCCAGAAGGCCAGAAACGGGTAGCCAGCGGAAAACAGCAGAACGATTCTTGGAACTGCAGGAAACAGTATGGGAGCGAGGGCTGCGAGCATCAGGATAAACGCGAGATTCGGCCGCCAATAACTGTCGGCCGGATAGAACCCATAAAAGAGCTGCAGATATCGCTCGCGAATCACGGCCCAGCAGGCACCGTCCACCCCCTCTCCATATGTCGCGGCTATGGCCTTTCGGCATTCATCGAGCGAGGTTGCCGTCCATGAGGACCTGATCATCCAAGGCAACACCTCGTACAATGCAAAAAAGATGCCCAAAATCGAAATGATCGTCAATGTCGCGTTCAGCCATCCATTGAATAGATTCTCCCGAATCCAGCCGACAATCCCGACCTCCGACAAGGGTGGGGTCGACGGTTCGATCATTTCCATTCGCACGAACGAGGCCTTTGCCATTGTCATCTTTCTTTCAGCCTGACGCGGTCGTTATACCAGTTCATGAACATCGATACCGAAAGCGAAATCGAGAGATAAAACAGCATGAGCAAGAGAATGCATTCCAGCTCTCTTCCTGTCTGATTCAAGGTGATGCCCCCGAGAGTCCCGGTTATGTCCATGTATCCGACAGCAATCGCCAGCGAGGAGTTCTTGGTCAGGTTCAGGTAGTGTGAAATCAGAGGCGGTATGATCACCCTCAGCGCCTGCGGAATGATGATCAGCCGCATTGTCCGCGTTGGGCGTATTCCAAGGGCGTATGCGGCCTCTGTCTGGCCTTTCGAGACTGCTTGGATGCCGGCTCGCACGGCTTCGGCAATAAATGCTGCCGTGTAGAGCGAGAGCGCAAGCCAGAGGGCGATCAGTGAGTTGCGAAGGTGAATGCCGCCTTTGAAATTGAACCCCTTAAGTTCGGGGAATCCAAGGTGAAGCCCCAATATTGCCAGAACCAAGACAGGCAATCCGCCGACTAGAAGCAGGTTCGGAATCCAAGTGTTGGGTCGATCGCCAGTTTCCGCCTGGACTCGGTTGGCGCGCCTCGTCACGTGCCCGGTGGCTATAATTCCGGCAACCAGCACTGCTAGAATGGCAACGAGATCGAGACTTATGTCGAAAGCCCCGAAGAACGATATGTTGCCCAAACTGTTGCTGAACAGCGGTTCGGGCACGTAAACGCCGCGGTTGGTGACCGCGACGGACTCTCCAAGAATCATGCTGGCTTCTGGATTTTCGCCCCGGAAATCCGACGGCTTGGGAAGCGTGTCAATCACGATTGCCATGAAGAACACGATCCAGAGAAGAACCGGAATGTTGCGGAACGTCTCGATATATACAGCCATCAGACGCGCCACGATCCAGTTCTTTGACAATCGCAGCACGCCGATGCCCAGCCCCAGAATAGTTGCAAGTGCGCAGCCCATTGCCGCTAGAAGCAGCGTATTCAGGAGGCCTGCGAAAGAGGCACGCAGATGAGTCGAACGCGACGTGTACTCGATCAGTCTCTGGTTGATGTCGTAGCCTGAGGGTTCGTTGAGGAACCAGAATTGGACCCCTTTCCCAAGCAACTCCAAGTTGCTGATCGTGTTGTCGATAATCCAAAACACAAACAGCAGGCAACCGACGAGCACAACGATTTCAATGCTTCGCGAGCGATAGCGCGAATCGTTCAGAAGCATGCTCAGCCGGAACGGCTGCTGACTAGGGGTTGACGTTTCTGCCATCCTGGTCTTCGGGTCTGAGATCAAATCAAGAGCCGCCGTCTGACATGCAAACGGCGGCTTCAGTCACTTGTGCAGTGCTGAGTCATAGGCCGAGGCGAGCGGGTCGCTCGGCCTGTTGACCTAAATATATCAACGGAAGGGCGGCGAATAAAGGAGCCCGCCGTCAGTCCACAGCGCGTTGACACCGCGAGCCAGTCCGATCGGCGTCTCGGAGCCGATGTTGCGCTCGAATATCTCGCTATAGTTTCCAACCGCGGCTATCACGTTAACGGCCCAGTCAGAACTCAGCCCTATCATGGCGCCAAGATTCTGCTCGGAACCGAGAAGCCGGTTAATCTCGGGATCGTTCGTTCCGGCCGCCATTTCGGCAACGTTTGCGGCAGTGATTCCCTTTTCCTCAGCGGTGATCAAGGCATTCAGAACCCAGCGCGCGATATCGGCCCATTGATCGTCACCGTGACGCACCAGCGGTCCAAGCGGTTCCTTGGAGATGATCTCCGGGAGCACGACGTGTGCATCGGGATCCTCAAAAGTCACGCGCGTAGCTGCCAGCCCGGAACGGTCGGTTGTGTAAACGTCGCAGGCACCGGCTTTGTACTGCTCGCGCGCTTCAGCATTCGTTTCGATCGGGACAGGTTCGTATTCCATGTTGTTCGCGCGGAAATAGTCCGCCAGATTCAATTCGGTTGTCGTCCCTGTCTGGATGCAGACAGTCGCACCGTCCAGTTCGAGCGCTGAGGACACCCCGAGAGAAGCAGGAATTATGAATCCTTGACCGTCGTAGTAGTTGATGCCGGCGAAAGTTTGCTTGAGATCGGTGTCCCGCGAGAACGTCCAAGTCGTGTTTCGCGCCAAGAGATCGATTTCGCCGCTCGCAAGTGCAGTAAAGCGAGTCTTTCCGGTCGTCGGCGTGAATTTCACTGCTTGGCTATCGCCAAAAATCGCGGATGCAACAGCCCGGCAAAAGTCCACATCGAAACCAGCCCACTCTCCGCTGGCGTCCGGAGCGGCGAACCCGGCAAGTCCCGTGGTGACTCCGCACTGAAGAAAGCCCTTGGCACGGACATCATCCAATGTCGCCGATGATGCCGCTCCCAAAGAAAGTCCAAGTGCGGCAGCACTAAATAGTAGTGTTCTCTTCATACTGTTCTCCATGATTTCGCCGCCAATCTCAACATCGGCGGCGGCCCGTTTGAAATCGAGGGTAGTTGACCCAAGCTGGAAAGTCCCATGATCGGACTGATGAGTCAAGGGAGCAGTTGGAAGATTTTATGCGCTAAAACTGTTTTGAAATGCCCATTCGATCATGGACATGCATGTTGGCGATCTCCGGAAATTATCCTGATGCAACCGAGGTACCGGATGAGTCAAGGTAGGTGCCCTGATGGAATGGCAGCGCCTGGCCGAGGCGGGGATCATGTTCTGGACTGCCCCTTCCGATCAATTGCCTTTCATGGACATCACTCATCTCGTCCGGAAGAGGCTCGAAATGACTGAAAATGAGGATTCGCGCGTGCGTAGTTGCGTGGTTTCCGTCTCAAAGCATTTACGCTAGTTGCATGAACTCGCATGCAACGAGAAAGGCGGAAAACTTCCTTGCCGTCATGGCTTCCTCCTCTTCGTCGACACCCCATTTTAGAATTTGCCAGTCCTCGTCGATACGCGATTTTCGCCAAATCTCCTCGGCACCACAGAAGCCTCCGGCGACGCAAAGCCCCAACGCGAGCGATCCAGTCAGTGTCACCAACTCACCAAACCCAGCCAATTCGAAGTCATTCATGGTCTCGACCTCCTTTCGCAGCTTCAGCAAAGTATCTGTCTGCTGCGGCACTGGAACCAAGCCGATAGTCTTGGTCATCGGCGCGTCAAGCGTGTCTTCCAGCCAATTGAGAACCGGGTCCCACGCATCGTTCTGCAACTCGACCAGTTCTTGTGGCTTTCCCGCACGGTAGCAAACCAAGTCGCTTGCGCCGTAGGCCGCAATCGACTGGACGACTTCGTCACGGCTGAACGCGACCCTGTCAATGGCCATGCAAGCCAGCCTGGTGAACGGCATGGTCGCAAGCTTGACCTCGTTGGTCTGCAATCTCCATTCTCTTGCGGTAAGATCGGCAAGTTTTCGGGTCGGAACCATCAGATGCCGTTTGCCCGGCGTTCTCGCGGGCTTGGAATCCAAATTGACGGCAAACCCACCCAGAGTTCCGGCAACCGACACGCTGGACCAGAAACGCTTAAGTTTCCAGTCGGACATCTTTGAAGTCCGCGGCCATTCCTGAAAGCGTCCACCGTTTATGCCCAGCCAAGCGCATCTGCAACGCTTGGGCTACGAAGTCGAACGCACATCCGCACTGTCTTATCCAGCCGAAACTCGATATCATCATCTTTCTATCGCGAACGGTTTTGCGGGAAAATCGTCGGGACTCCACCCGAACACAGCAAATGCGGCCTGCATGTGGGCAGGCAACGGTGCAATGAACTCCAACTGATCTCCAGACTCGGGGTGATCGATCTTAAGACTCCTGGCGTGCAGTTGAAGACCGCGGGGCAAGACCGCGCCAAGCTCTGATGTCCAGCCTGCATCTGCGGCCCCGGTCCTGCTGCCGTACTTCACGTCGCCAACAATCGGGTTCCCGATTTTCGCCATATGCGCACGAAGCTGATGCGTGCGGCCAGTAACAGGATCGAGTGCCACTGCCGCCACACGGTCGCCAACCGTCTCGATTACAGAGTATCTCGTTATGGCAACCTTGGCTCCGGCGATTTCGCCGGCACGCCCTGGAGAAACGCAGTTCATTTTCCCACGCCCTCCTGCAGAAAGGCGGTACAGGTGAAAGCGAATGGTCCCGGACGACCGAAGAGGAATGCCTGAAACCAAAGCCCAATAGCATTTCTCCGGTTCGCGTCGTCGGAACATTGCCGTCAGGACGCGGGCGCAAGGGATGGTCCGGGCCATGACCAAGACGCCGGAGGTGTCTTTATCCAGCCTGTGTACCAGCAGGGGTGGCTTGGCAGCGTCAAACTGCAGTGCCGCAGCCATTCCGTCAATATGCCTCCGCTGTCCGGTGCCGCCCTGAGTCGCTAGATTTGGGGGCTTGTTCAACACTAGGATGCTCTCGTCCCGAAAAATCACCGATGCACGGATTTCCTGGACCTCCGCCTTGCTCAAGTTCAAGTGTTTTGCTTGGCGACCCGGGGGTGTGTCCGAAATCGCCACGCCAGGCGGCATTCGTATCTTTTGTCCAGCTGCGACCTGTGCCGAGGCCTTCACGCGCTTGCCATCAATTCGAATCTCGCCTTTGCGGCACATCCGCTCGATCCTGGCCTGCTGGAGCTCCGGCCATTTTCGGCGCAGCCAACGGTCCAAGCGCTGGCCTGCGTCCGCGCACTGCACCGCCTCGAACCGCGCTTTGCTCAACTCAGCCCCCAGCGCGCGACCGTTATTCCAACGGCAAGCGAGACTATCGCCACGAACACCGATCCTAGCGCGTACCCCATTGCCGCTTCCAGTCTGCCTTCCGTGAAAAGCCGCCAGAAATCGAGCGAGTACGCTGAAAAGGTCGTATAACCGCCGAGAAATCCGGTAAGCACGAGGGGTGCAAACTTGGTGGAAACAGATTGACTGTCGGCAAGCAACACAAACGCAATACCCATAAGCAGCGAGCCGACCATGTTCACAATGAATGTGCCGTAGGGAAACCCGGTTCCAAGAATCCTTTCCGCGGCAACGCCAGTGAGAAACCGACTGATTGATCCAAACGCTCCTCCAATTCCAATTTGCACCAGAGTCAAGATCATCGGCGTGATCTTTGCAGAGCTTCTCGGAATCGACATTTCTCTTTTTCAAACCACATTCGAGACATCCAATCCATAAGCGATACGAGCGAATTTACATCCATGCTGGTACCAATATCTGCTTCACGTTTCCGGGCGGCTTCGAGGGGTCGGGAACGCACAATGCCCGATGTTGCAGTGCATGCCGAAGAAAGCTTCGATGGATGTCGCTTGGCAAAAGGGAAATTTGCGTGCAACATATCAATATCAACTTAACTTTCGCCACGAAAACATGCCATTTTCACTTACTTAGGCGCATTTCGCATTTCGTGAGCGTGCTGATGCAATGATTCTCGATTCGTCTGGAGGCCAGGTAGATGAACGGCAAGCGGTTTCGGGAATCGATTTTCGGGAATTGACGGCGGCACGCAAGCGGGTCTCGCGCACACAGGCGCATTAGTTTTAGGTCCCTGCCGCCGCCCGGGGCGGTTCCATCCCGGCGAACTTGGCGATCGGACCTCTCCGCGGGCCTGCCGCACCGAGGCCATGGCCGGATCATCATTCTCGAAGGCCGACAATTGCATCGCGCTTGCCGGATTTAATCATGTCAAGCCTTTGGCTATTGCGCATGGCGGCGCAACAGGAACCGGCAGGCCGCAAGCCTCGCCCCCGATGCAGCGTTTCCCTCCCCTGAACCTCCGCTCCTGCGTCGCGGCCCCGGCAGTCACGAATGACGGACGCGTCGAAAATGTGTCTCCACGTACAACTCGGCAAGCTTCGACAGGGTAAAAAAACTGATTCTCCACAGAGTTGCCGCTGTCCATCCTAAAGCTCATTTCAACACTCCATGGACTGACGAAGATGTAAGGATTCGCACTTTCTTCGACTCGAATGATGATTCTGCCCAGTTCGCCTTCTCCGTAGCTGAAGATGAAGGACACCGTCGCGTGTATTTTGCAGATATATTCAAAATGACTCATGATCACGGCATGAATCTCTTCTCGCGTAACCTCCCGGGGCAGGATTTCGTTGGATCCCACGTTCACGTCACGCGCAACGTTGCAAAATTTAGGGTACTCAATGCAACGTTCAGGGAGTGCGACGCAGATTTCCGGAACCCCCGGAGTGTCATAGGGGCAGTCCGGATCCATAAAGCATATCGAAATACTGTCCGAAATAGTTGGAAATCGAAGGCGTGCCGCAGAGCATGATCCGGCAGGCGGCAAAGCTGCGTGTCGGAACAGCCGGCCCGACGATTGCCCGCTCCACATCATTCGGGTACTTGCACTGAACCTGCTCTGCCTCGCTCCAGGGCAGGGCTTCCTTCCTCTTGATCTAACCTGCTGGCGGACCGCCCTGTCTCGATGTCGGGCTAGCTTGTGGAACAGGCACCGGAAAGCTGGACAACAGCCTCTTGACGCCAAAGCACCCCGGCGGGCATCGCTGCCGTGACAAACCGCTGCGTTCGCTTGCCAGCGGAAACCGGCGATTGCCAGCCCACGTCACAGTGAAGCTTCCGGTCCAATCGAGCTCATGATCGTTTACATGGACAGCTTTCCTTCACAAGGGCTCAATCGCGAACTGAGCCTTCACTTGTGCAGGATGATTCTATTGTCTTAGCTTGGGATGATGGAAATCGGGTCCATCGGAGGGATTCGTGCGCATCGCTGGGCAACCGTTTCCCTGATTCGGTTCGGCAAACGCCTGATCGGCTTGCCAGGGTCGTCGGAGCCGACGAGACTTTCGCCCATAAGAATCGGAAGGGGAGCGAAAGCCACGCTGGAGCAAGTCGTCGCCCGGTGCACCTTGTTCATCTTCGATGCCATCGCCACCTTGCATTTGCCGATGCGGCACTTGACATCCCTCACGAGAGCGTCAACTGCTCTGCCGACTAGGGAACCTCTGATTTGGAGGGTTTTTTTTGGGGGGTTATATACATGAGTGACCATCATCCTGGCGTCAGCAGGTCTTGGGTTTGAGATGGTCCCACTCGTCGTCGCGCTTGTTCGGCGTCGCCAGCACCGCCCGCATGATGTTCTCCGGCGTGTCCGGGATCGGCTCCGGCAGCGGCTTCTCTGCCGGCCGACCGCGCTTCGGCTTCGCGGTCATGGTTTTCCTCTTGGTTCAAGACCCAACATGTCGGTTATGACGGTTGGCAGAAGCTCTATCGGCGACATGGCGTCCAGCCGCTTGGTGATCTTGCAGGTGACGGCCTGTCCTTCAGCCATGCGGACAAGGCTCCCGGCATCGCCTTCGGCGACAGCGCCCTTGCGCCATATAGCGAACCGGATTTCGGACGGGCAGACGCCAATGCACAGCAAGAAGTCATATTGCCGGTCGAGACGGACATGATTGAACTGGAAAATCCCCTTCGCGCCGAGCGAGGCGGCTTTGACCTCGAAGCGCCGGGTTCCGATGCGCATGTCCGTCTTCGATGTTCGGTTGCCGTTGCCTGTCTCGAAGCCGTGTTCGCGCAAACCTCATCCTGGCATTTAACGATGAGGACGCCCCGTTCCCGCAGGACGCGCCACGCTTCCAATCCGGCGGCGCGGCAAAGGTCCCCAGCACCGCTTCATGGTATTTGCCACCAGTCCGGTTCCGTTGTTCCGACAGTGCGCCTCGAACGGCTTGTGACCAGTGTGAGCGGTCCCTCCCGGCGAATGCATACACGGCGGATCCAGAACAACGCAGTCGATCTTGCCGTCTTCGCAGGCGCTCCGCGCAAGGTCGTTGGTCGGAGCTCCGTTGCGGACCTTCCGTCGCGGCGAAGACGGCGCCGGGTCCACTGCGCCATGCCCGAGAATGGCTGTCATGCGCCGGGCCTTGCGCCGGAGGGAAAGCCGTTGTCTGCGATGAGGTCTTTGTAGCGCAGGCGCTTCCCGGCCATGCTGATGACGACGGACTGCATCATGTCCAGCGTGTCGCGCGGGCGGATGCTGTGCCGCCCGGCGAACTCCCGAACATGGCGGTCCAGATGCTTCTCGGAGAACTTGTGGAAGGTCCCCTGACAGCCGCGCTTCAGGAGGCTCCAGAACGATTCCATCCCGTTGCAATGCGCCTGTCCCCGGACGAACTCGCCGACGCCATGATTGACCGCCTCATGGACATATTCGGGCATCCCGCGATAGGCGGACGCCTCATCGGTGCAGAGCGTCGCGCCGGGCGCGGCATGGTCCCGGACGAAGCCCTGTAGCGCGCTGGCGTCGGTCTGGGAGACGCGCTGCGCCGAGACCCGGTTGCTGGCCCGGTCCTTGACGCCCACGACGGCCGCCTTGCCGACGGTCCCGCGCCCGGCGCCGGCTTCCGCCAGCTCCTTGCGCTTGGCGTTGCTCATATTCTTCCGCTTGCCGCCGATATGGGTCTCGTCGGTCTCCACTGGACCGGAGAACAGTCCGCCAGCGCCGTCCCATGACTCGCGGATGCGGTGTGCCAGATGCCAAGCGGTTTTCTGCGTCACGCCCAGGTCCCGGTGCAGCTTCATGCTGGCCGAACCCTTGAGGCAGGTGTTCAGCAGATACACGGCCAGCACCCAGATTTGCAGGTCCAGCTTGCTCGACTGCATCGGCGTCCCGGTGCGGACCGAGAACCACTTCCGGCAGGCGCGACAGCGATGCGTCATCGTCTTGTGCGCCACCGGGTGCTGAATGCGGTCGCTCTCGCAATGCGGGCAACGCGGCCCCTCCGGCCAGCGAATGCCCTCGATCCATGCGCGGGCCGCCTCGTCATCCGGGAACATCCGGGTGATCTCGACCAGCGAAAGCCCCTTGCGACAGTGCTTGCCGGGTGCGTTGCGAGCCATGTTCATGCCTTCTGATTGCGCAAGTACAGTGACATTTTCATGCGGGGATTGCAACAAGAAAATGTCGCTCATCTTCCGTTTTCGCTCTCTCCTGACTGAGGTCCTCTCGCAATCTGCCGAGGAACGCGAACCACTCGGCGAAGGACTCATCGCTACGGTCACACCTGTCTGGCGGATGCAGGTTGGCCCGGCGAAGCCGCCCAAGCATGGCGTTCACCAGATCCCTTGCATGTGACTTCATGCATTCGGGGTTCAACGTCAATGGCTCGCAAACGTTCCGAAGGGCCATATATGCCTGCTCGATGGTCCGTTCGAGAAGACGACGACGAATCCAGCGCGGCAGGATCATGGTCACGATCCCCGCCACGCAGCCGCCCAGGATGCAAAGCGCATAGCCTTGACCGAGGATGACGGTGAGCGCCTCTTGGGCGAATTGAGAGAACCAATGCATCCCGCCATCATGGCCGGAGTCCCTGCGGAACCCAAGTCAGCTTGGTCACTTTGGTATATAAGCGCCTTTTTTTGGGGTTTGCTGCGGAATTTGCCCCTCCCTGCTGCACCGGTCGGTTTTCGGCGGTCCGGAAGCCGCAAATGCGCGTTTTCGGGGCTGAACCGCCGCTACTTCAGCCCCCGCAGGGCCGGTCCGGCAAATTCCGGACACACTTCTCCCTTGTCATTGCAAGTGCGGCTGGGCAATCATCAGGTTCGAGAAGCCCGGAAGCGGCGCAAGCCGCTGCACGTTCTTGTCCAGACCCCGATACCGAACCATGTCGTAGCCGAACACCCGCTTGATGATCCGGAACGGATGCTCCACCCGCGCCCGCACCCGGGCCTTCGCCGTTTCCGCCCTGGCCGCGGCGCTGCCCGGCGCCAGCGTCCGGCGCTGGCCCGGGGGCATGGCAATCTGCCACGAAACCTCGCGATGCGCGTGCTCCGCGCGCTTGCCGATCCCGCGGTATCCAGAGTCACCCCGGACTTGCTCCTCCTCGCCGTGCAGAAGCTGGCCCGAAGGCGTCAGGTCGTGAACGTTCGCGGCCGTTCCCTCCAGGTGGTGCACCAGACCCCGGGTGTCGGTGCCAATGTGCAGCTTCATCCCGAAATGCCACTGGTTCCCCTTCTTGGTCTGGTGCATCTCCGGGTCGCGGGCGTTGCTCTCGTTCTTGGTCGACGATGGCGCCGAGATGATGGTGGCGTCAACGATGCCGCCCTTCTTCAGCAAAACCCCCTGCTCCGCCAGGTGATCCCTGATCTCCCGAACAGCTGGTGCGCCAGTCCGCGGCTCTCCAGCCGGTGGCGGAAGTCGGGATCGTCGTCTCGTCCGGAACCTTCTCAAGCACCGCCCCGGCAAAGCGCCGGATGCTCTCCGCCTCGCAAGCCGGTCATCCATCACCGGATCGCTCAGATTGCAGAACGGCCGAACGCAGTGCACGCGCAGCATCGCCGACAGCGGATGCGGCTGTCGCCCCTTGCGGCCGCCCTTCGGATACGCTGGCGCAATGCGGGCATCCAGGCGCTCCCAGGGGATCAGGCTGTCCATCTCCAGACGGTCGGCAATTGCCACAACTTGATAAAGACAATCCAGCGAAGCTTCCGCTGTGCCGTTACAAGCATCTCGACAGCTATCACAGGTGATTCCATCTCATCGAACCCGGCAACTGGCAGTCGCTGAGAGCTCACCGCGCGGCGGCAATGGCAAATTCATGCCCGCATTTCTCGAATTGAACTTTGTATTGACGAAGCGATCCGGCTTGAGAACCCAAAAAAGTTGTTGGAAATAGCACTATAACCAAGTATTTGACGCACACGATAGTGTGCCAATCTCCCGGTGGAGAGCGTCTTTCGGCTGTTTCGATACGGTGCATGTGTCCTGTCAGGTGCGCCTGTCGAATGCAAAGAGAGCCGCTTGCGGTCGATCGCCACGGCATTCATCACTGACACGCTTGGAGGGATGCAAGTGTTTCTACCTATCATAACCGTTTTGTCGAAAAGCTGTCCTTTCCAATGCTTTCGGATGTAGCTTTACCGACCCTCCTCGGCTTGGCAGTCACATTCGCTGCCAGCATTTTGATCGGGTTGACCAAGCGCTGGCATGGCTCTTTCAGTTACGACAGCGTTTCCGGCCCACAAAAGTTCCACACATCGCCCACTCCAAGAATCGGTGGTCTTGTCGTGTACGGAGGATACTGGGCAGCTACGATAGTGGCGCCGGCACCGGTGCGCGGTCTCATGATTACCGTCGGCGCTAGCGCCGCGGCCGCCTTTTTGTCTGGTGCAATCGAGGATTTGACCAAGGGCTGCAGCGCCTTGGTACGTCTCGTCGCGGCGCTGGTTTCAGGCCTGATGTTCTGTCTCGTTACCGGTTACGTCGTCGCGCACGTGGATGTGTTTTTGATTGATCTCATGCTGGCGCTTCCGTGGGGCGCAGTCATTTTTACCGCCTTTGTAATGGCTGGTGTGACGCACGCCGTCAATATTGTAGACGGATTTCACGGTCTGGCGACGGGGACCGCGATCATCATGATGGCTGCGTTCATGGTCGTTTCGCTCCGTGCGGGCGACCAAGATTTGGCTCTGTTCTGCCTCATAACCACATCGGTGATGCTTGGGTTCCTGTTGGTGAATTTTCCGTCTGGCTACATTTTCCTAGGAGACGGGGGCGCCTATTTCCTGGGATTCGTTCTCGCTTCCACGGCCATCATGGTTCCGGCGCGAAATCCCGACGTTTCACCGTTGATCAGCTTGGTGATCTTGGCCTACCCCGTACTGGAAACTGGCTTCTCGGTCGTTCGCAAGATTCTCAATGGCCGCAAACCTTACCAACCGGACAACGCGCACCTGCACATGCTGGTTTACAAGGATATCGTAAAGAGGCTGCCAAAGGCAGTCAGAAATGAGCGGGTCGCTAATCCCGTGACCGGATTGCTGATGTGGGTAGGGGCCGCGACCGGATTGGTTGCGGTTTCAATTATTCCACATGATAGGGATTGGTCTCTCAGAGTCTTGGCATTGCTGCTCGCGCTTTACGCTCTGGCATACTGGAAGGCTGCTTGGGCCGGCTCGGCGAGTTCTGTAAAATCGAAAGCCTAGGGAACCTCTGGAATATAGCTTGGTTTTAGGCGTGGCATTGTGCATCCGGGGTGCGCCCGCTGTCTTGCGCTGCAGCTTTTTCGGGGGGGGATCACGACATGCAACGCCTTCGGCAATTGACCTTTGCGAGCCTTGAATGCGACCACAAGACGCGCCGCGAGATCTTTCCGGAACGGATGGACAGCCTGATCCCTCGGGCGCGTCCGGAAGCTCGCGACGGCCATTGCATTCCCTTGCATCGTTTCCGGCAACGAGGGATGCGTCGGCATGAAAATATGCGGGGAGCCGTTTCCGCGCGACCTTCAGTCGGCGCCAACTTGGCTGGCAGCGCCAAGCGTCTGCACCGATATCGACTGGCGGCAGGAGACATGCTGCTGGCCCAACCTTGCGGCGATTGGAAAGGTCCGACGATCCGCGAGATCAAAGGCAGGGCGACAGCGGAAACACACTGCACTGGGTGCTCGATGTGGCGCTGAACGCAGGTCGGCAGCAGAACCGGAAGACAACGGCCCGGAAAACCTTTTGGCGATGCGCGTCTAGCGCCGAACATCGCGCTTGTCTCTCTCGTGCGCTCGCTGGAATGACGATGTCCTGCTCGGCCGGGGTTGCGTCGCTGTTGCCGCAAGCCACCGCCGAACGGGGAAATTTAAAAGCGATTGCCCTGCATGTTTTCGTTTGACACTTGAAAATACCACTAATCGGTGGCAAAAATCTCTTTCAACTTCGAATTGATCGTACCGTCGCCCATAAAGACACAGTCGGCCTCGTGATTTCGTGACCGTCTCTCCTGAAATGACCGCACGCACGCTGGGTCGTCGCGCAAAAGGCTATTGTATTTGAGCATGGAACCAAGGAAGCCCATACTGATCACTGGCGGTGCTGGCTATATCGGTAGTCATGTCGTGCTGGCATTTCGCGATGCTGGCTACCCAGTGGTCATCATTGACAACCTCTCGACAGGGCACCGCGCGGCTATTCCCGGAGATGTCGTCTTCGTAGAAGGAAACGTTGATGACATTGACACGGTCACCAATATTCTCGCCGAACACCGGATCGCCGCCGTCGTGCATCTAGCAGCGAGCACTAGCGTTCCTGAATCGGTCAACGATCCGCTTCTTTTTTACCGCAACAACTGCGGCGCGAGCACAACCCTCATTCGCGCCTGCGTCGCCAGCGGGGTGGGACGGTTCATCTTTTCATCAACGGCCGCAGTCTATGGCGCTCCTCGCAACATTCCGGTGGCTGAGGATTCGCCAACGGTTCCCATCAATCCCTACGGCACCTCCAAGCTGATCACCGAGTGGACGCTTCGCGATGCCGCGATGGCGCACGATTTTCGCTATATCGCGCTCCGCTATTTCAATGTTGCGGGCGCCGATCCGAAGGGGAGAGCAGGACAATCCGGGCTGCATTCCGAGCATTTGATTACTGTCGCTTGCAAGGCCGCCGTGGGAACACGCGGCCACGTGACCGTGTTCGGCACGGACTACGATACGAGAGATGGCACCTGCGTGCGCGACTTCATCCACGTGTCCGATCTCGCCGACGCCCACCTCGCCGCGATTCGCCACTTGGAGAGCGACGGTGCCTGCCGCGTGTTCAACTGCGGCTACGGCCGCGGGTTCTCGGTCCGTGAAGTGATCGAGGCGGTAGAGGCCGAAGCAGGAATGCGCCTCGACATTCGCGAGGGGCCACGGCGCGCGGGCGATCCGCCGGCACTGGTTGCCGATGTATCGCGGTTTCGTGCGTCAACGGAATGGTCACCGCGCTACTTTGATCTTGCTGTCATCGTCCGCAATGCACTTTCGTGGGAGAAGACACTTGCAAAATCGCGCAGATGAGACTTTGACAAATCAATTCAGTGGAAGGTGCAGGGAATCAAATTCCTGAAATTGTCAGATCGCTCCTCGTGATAAACAGTTGAGTGCGCGCTTCGCGCAATTAAAGGCAACGTCTCCTCCTTAGAGAATGCCGGGACTCCTATCCGCCTGTCGAAGTTACGCTTGCCATCCCTTGTGAGAGCATCAGCAAATCCGCCGACGGGTGCGTTTGCGCTCTGAACATTCAAGCGGCCAATAGCCGCCAAAGCGCGCTCAAGGGCTCGGCCAACTCCCACGGCATACGCCATCAAGCATCACGGCAGCCATATCAGCGGTTCCATCTCATCGAGCCCGGCAACGGGCCATCCCTGCGAACGTATCTCGCGGCGCGATGGCCGGACTCTGCTTGCGTTTCGCCAAATGCGGCAAAAGGAATGAACCTGCTGTGATGAATAACCTGCTTGGAACCCATGAAATCCACGCCTCATGCGTGGCACTTCGGTGACGCTTGGTTCGGACATCGGTGTGCCTGGAGCAAGCGATTGCGAATTCACAAGAAACCACGCCAACCTGTCCTGCGTTCAAACTTGGTCTGGCAAGCCAAGTGCTACTGAGAAATCATTGCCTTCGACGTTTCTGGTGTTCGTCCTTTAGGCATCGGGAAGCGCAAAATATCTTCGTTTCGCTCCGCCTCGCGTACCGTCTTGCCCACGCAAACTGCGCTTCGGTACCGCGACGGCAAGTGTCGTCCACCGGGGTCGGGAGCATAGCTGCATTAAGCACCGAGTCTGGCGGCAGGATGGCGCAACGCACATTGCTGGCGACAAGCACAAGCCAAGCTGACCACAGCGTCGCGACACACAGCCATTGCCAGACACATCATGAAGCGGCAGGCAGCAATGCGCCGCCGCCTTCCGGTGCACTGCTTTTCCAATGTCAAAAGCCTGTGTTGAAGCATCTATAGTTGGCACACCGTCGCATCAAAACCAGATGGCCTCCCTTCGATCAAACTATGCCGCTTCCCCTGTTTGTCAAACGAGCAAAAAAACAGATCTGTTCACTTGGGCGGCAGGCTGGATGCGCACGTCGTTGCGCGCAGTGGCACCGCCAATGCAACGCCCGACGAGGTTTCAGGGCCTGCTTTCCCGCCAACACAAATTTCCTTCAATGCCTTCAATGGCACAGAACGCCAATTGGATATCCGTAAGCGTTTTGGACGCTACGGGAAACCGGAACAGTTTGATTCCCCTGAAGAGCGCATCCCATCAGTTTCAAGGCGCGTAGGGTCTGTTTCGCAACCGGTTTCGCGAGTCAAGTACCGCCTTCTCGCAATGACCATCAAGCTCATCCTGAAGACTTCCGGCGCAGCTTGGCAAAATAGTCGAGCCGTTTCCTGAGCGTCCTCTCGAAACCGCGCTCAACCGGAAAGTAGAATTCCTTCCGCTGCAATCCGTCGGGAAAGTAGTCTTGACCCGAGAACCCCAGCTCCGTGTCGTGATCATACTTGTACCCCTTCCCGTAGCCACTCTCCTTCATGAGATTCGTCGGAGCATTCAGGATGTGCATCGGAGGCGATTCGGACCCTGTCCTGTCGGCAAGCGACAAGGCCGACTTGAAGGCGGAATAGGCGGCGTTTGATTTTGGGGACAAGGCAAGAAACAGAACCGCTTGAGCGATCGCGAGTTCTCCTTCAGGACTGCCGATTCTCTCGTAGGCTTCCCACGCCGCAAGGCAAAATGCCAGCGCGTCGGGATCGGCTAGGCCGATGTCCTCGATTGCCATTCTGGTGAGCCGCCTTGCAATGTACCGGGGATCCTCGCCAGCGGCCAGCATTCGGGCAAGCCAATACAGCGCAGCATCCGGGTCGGAACCCCGGACGGACTTGTGAAGTGCGGAAATCAGGTTGTAATGCCAGTCTCCAGACTTGTCGTAGGCTGGCGCCCGTCTCGCGAACTGGGTCGCAAGAGCCTTGGAATCAAGTCGCTCGGCCGGTGCTCTGTCCCAGATATGCTCAATGAGGTTCAACAGGGCGCGCCCATCACCAGCCGCCATTTCAATCAACATTTTCCAAGCGTCGTCCGTAACCGGAAGCTGCTTTGACATCAGCGCTTCTGCACGCTGCGCCAAGATTTCCAGCTCATCGCTGGTGAGTCGGTGCAGAACAAGCACCTGCAACCGGGAAAGCAGCGCTGAATTGAGCTCGAATGACGGATTTTCCGTGGTTGCACCTACAAGAGTTACCGTTCCGTCCTCGACATATGGAAGAAATCCGTCCTGCTGAGCCTTGTTGAAGCGGTGGATCTCGTCGACGAACAGAACTGTTCCCTTGCCGTTCTCTCTCTGGGATCGAGCCGTCTTGAAGATGCTCCTCAACTCGGCAACGCTCGAAAAGACTGCACTGATCTGAGCGAACTCCTGACCTGAATCCTTCGCCAGTATTCGAGCGATCGTGGTTTTCCCGGATCCTGGCGGTCCCCAAAGAACCATCGAGGCAAGGGATCCAGACGAGCGCATAAGGCCGATCGGCGCGTCCGGCCGCAACAAATGCCGCTGACCGACAACCTCATCCATGTCCTCCGGACGCAACCGATCCGCCAACGGACGCGGCAATTCGGCTTCGCCTTGCGAATCTCTCCCGCTTCTGTTCAACCCGCACCGCCGGCTGCGACAGTATCCCGACAGCACAATGCCGGCTTCATCGTCATGCTCTCAGGCGAATTGCCAGTGTCCGACCCTCGCGTTGAATCTCGATGAGCCAATTTCTCGCGTGGCGGCTGGCAATGCTTTTGACCTCAAGCACGTCCTCGACACGCTCCCCATTTATCCGGACCAACAGGTCGCCAGCCTTCAGGCCGAGACGCCCAAGCATGCCGCCAACTTCCACTACAAGCACACCACTCGTTTCGGCAGCAAGGGCGTATTCCATGATCACTGCGGGATTGACGTTTGAAATCTTCAATCCGCTCAGCGGGCCCTTGCCGGAGACAAGCATCTCGTTCCGTTCGGGAATCTCGGGCGGAAGCATCATCGAAACCCTTCGCGCGTAACTCTTGCCCTGACGCAGAAACTCTATTGCGGCACTCTCTCCGACCCCTTCCGCGGATATGCGAAAAAGCAGTTCGGCTCCCGCAGAGACTCGCTCGCTATTGAAGCTGACAATTATGTCTCCGGCTTCGAGGCCGGCAGCCTTGAACGGACTCTTCGGATGAAGGTTTGTTACCAGAATTCCGTCAAGCCTCTCGATGTCCATTGCGTCGGCGAGCGACTGATCCATTTCCTGTACCGTGATTCCCGCCCAAGGCCGGCGAAAACGACTCTCTCCCCTCCGTGCTTGGTCGACGAACTCGCTGACGAGCTTCGCCGGGATCGCGAATCCGATCCCGCGCAAACCGTCTGAATGCATTTGCAGGGAAGTGTTAATCCCGACGAGTCTTCCGTCTGCGTCGATCAGAGCCCCACCGGAATTCCCGACGTAGATCGGCGCGTCGGTCTGGATGAAGAAACCGTGTCGGCGTCCGGCCATGATTCCTGACACGATGCCGCTTGACACAGTCTGTCCGATGCCAAACGGGTTGCCAATTGCGAGGACGAGCTCGCCAGTCTCCACCTCGTCGAAGTCTCGCACTTCGAGCACTGGGAGGTCAGCGGCATCGCTGAGCTTCAGCACGGCGAGATCGAAGTCGCTGTCTCCCAAGACAATCTCCGCATCGAACTCTCTGCGGTCATTCATGACCACGCGAATCTGGCTGGCCTGCCCGACCACGTGATAGTTGGTGACAACATATCCGTCTTTGCCGAGAATCACGCCGGAACCCAGCGAATTCTCGATCCTGGGCCTGAGCTGACCGAATCCCCTGAAAAAGTTCCTGAAGAACGGATCGTTGGCGAATGGGCTTACCTGGGTGGAAACCAAGCGCTTTGCGAAGATGTTGACGACAGCGGGAGCGGTGCGTTTCACCACTTGGGCAAAGTCGCGCGGATACAGCCTGTTTTCTGCATTTTCAGGATGGGCGCTCGAAGTAACAACAGCCAACGCTAGAAGAATGATTGCCGCAGCGAGGTTTTTCAATCTCTCATTTTCCTCTCGATTGACTTCTGACGAAGCATGGCTGCCCTTGTCTGCTGACGGGACGGCATATGACCGTTGCTTCGGGCATCATCATCAGGAGGCCTAGCATTTGCCAGCCCCTGACCGCAAAGGGCCTTGCCGCTGAAAATTCCGGTCGCGCTCAAAGGGGGCCGTCCACACACTCTTTTCCAATGTACGGGCAACGAGTCCGGCTTGCGGGGCCAACTTGGCGAGCGGGGAAGCTTCTGCCCCTAGCGGAGGGCTCGTAACGGAACAGTTTCGAGTGAGGCGTTTGATCTAGCCGGTCTTTTCCTCTTCGCTTCCCTCGGTTCGAGCCTTGTCCTCGGCACCTTTCGCTTCTGTGTCCCTGTCCACCAGTTCGATCACGGCCATTGGAGCCATGTCACCATACCTGCGTCCTGCCTTCAGGACTCGCGTATAGCCGCCGTGTCTGTCTTGATATCTTGGGCCAAGCTTCTCGAAGAGCTTCTTGACATGCTTGCCCTGCTTCAGTCTCGCCGCCGCCAGCCGACGCGAATGCTGATCAGCCCTCTTCCCGAGCGTAATGAGCTTCTCCACCACTCTGCGCAACTCTCTGGCTTTTGGAAGCGTTGTCTTGATCTGCTCGTGCTCGATCAGTGCCCCAGCCATGTTCGCGAACATGGCCTTGCGATGTTCGCTTGTTCTGTTCAAACGGCGATATCCGCCCGAGTGTCGCATCTTGATCTCCTTTTCCCCACATTTCGCGGAACGGGCCAATTGGCACCTCTGCCGCCCGTTCACCGATCCGGCGACTCCGGCTTGAACGGAGGCGGATATTCCCAAAGCTGCAGGCCAAGGTCAACTATTCAAAACTTTTCCTCTTGCTGCTTGGCAAGCTCTTCGATGTTCTCGGGAGGCCATCCCTGAGTGTCCATCCCCAGATGGAGATCGATCTGGGCAAGAACCTCTTTGATCTCGTTAAGCGACTTGCGCCCGAAGTTCGGCGTTCGAAGCATTTCGGGCTCGGACTTCTGCACGAGATCGCCAATGTAGACAATATTGTCGTTCTTGAGGCAGTTGGCCGAGCGCACGGACAGTTCCAGCTCCTCGACCTTGCGGAGCAGGTGCGGATTGATCTCCATCTCCTCGCTCTCCTCCTCACGAACGACCGTCTGCGGCTCCTGGAAGTTGACAAACGTTTGCAACTGGTCCTGGAGGATGCGCGCCGCGAAGGCGACCGAGTCATCGGGAGAGACGGAACCGTCTGTCTCGATCTTCAGGGTCAGCTTGTCGTAGTCCAGAACCTGGCCCTCGCGCGTCGGCTGCACATCGTACGAAACCTTCCGCACCGGAGAATAGATTGCATCGATGGGGATAAGTCCCATGACCGCGCCCTCCGGGCGATTCCGTTCCGCTGGCACGTAGCCCTTTCCCATCTCGACAGTTATCTCCATTTTCAGAGACGCGTTCTCGTCAAGATGGCAGATGACGTGGTCTTTGTTGAGTATATCGATTCCATTGGACTCGGAAATGTCGCCAGCAGTGACGACGCAAGGCCCTTTGGCCCTTATATAGACCCGCTTCGGACCTTCCACAGACATTCGAATAGCGATGTCCTTCAGGTTGAGAACGATATCGGTGACATCCTCGCGAACGCCGGGAATAGAGTAAAATTCATGCAGGACGTTGTCGATCTGAACATTCGTGATCGCCGCTCCCTGCAGCGATGACATCAGCACCCGTCTAAGGGCGTTGCCCAAGGTCAGCCCGAAACCGCGCTCAAGCGGCTCCACGACGATCGTCGCCTGTCGGTTCGGGTTGGCCCCTAGCTTCACGTCGAGCGTGTGCGGCTTTGTCAGAGTCTCCCAGTTTCTTTGGATCATGTCATCAATCTCCATACTTGTATCCGGCCGGATCCACTTGCCGGAAATGTCCCGAGAATATTGATTTTGAATTGCCTGGGCGCTGCCCGGACGGTTCAGACGCGACGTCGCTTTGGCGGCCTGCATCCGTTGTGAGCTATCGGAGTCACGTCGCGGATTGCCGTGATGCTGAACCCGGCCGCGGCAAGCGCTCGCAACGCGCTTTCACGCCCTGAACCCGGTCCTTGCACCTCGACCTCGAGTGTTTTCACTCCATGCTCTCGCGCCTTGCGGCCAGCATCCTCAGCCGCGAGCTGCGCGGCGTACGGGGTCGATTTGCGGGAACCCTTGAACCCCATCGTTCCAGCGGAAGACCATGCTATCGCATTGCCCTGCACATCGGAGATCAGAATTTTGGTGTTGTTGAACGACGAGCTTACATGCGCGACGCCTGCAGCGATGTTCTTGCGCACCTTCCGCTTGACGCGAACTCTATCTCGTGCCAAAATCTCTCTCCTGTCACTTCTTCTTGCCGGCAATCGGCCGGGCCGGGCCCTTGCGGGTTCGTGCGTTCGTATGGGTTCGCTGGCCACGCACCGGCAAGCCTCTTCTGTGGCGCAGGCCACGATAACATCCAAGATCCATGAGGCGCTTCACGTTCATCTGCACCTCGCGACGCAAATCCCCCTCGACAAGGAAATTGTTGTCAATATGCTCACGCAACGCGACAACCTCAACATCCGAAAGTTCGTTGACCCTCCGGGTCTGGTCGATCCCGACGGCCTCGCATATCTTCCGCGCAGTCGCGTGCCCGATCCCATGAATGCTGGTCAGGGCAATCGGAGATCTCTTTCTTGTGGGTATATTGACTCCTGAAATCCTTGCCAATTCTCTTGTCCTTCCCTTGACTCTTCGCAAACCGCAACTACCTGCTTGGTGTTCGGATCGCACCATGCTTGCGCGCCGCTTGCCGACGAATGCAATGTTTTCCAGATTGCTTGAGGAGACGTAAAATTTCGTACGCAACCAGTTGAATGAGAATTGCGCAGATACTTTCTCCTTGAAAGATTGTCAAGCGATTTGTGCGCAACGACTTGAAAAATCCTCGATCCTGCTGCAATCATGGTGCACTGTCAAAACCGACGACCGTCAGGCAATGCAGTACACGCTTTCTTGGCCAGCTTGTCTAGTCGGTTCGAGTTGCCATCGATGTTGTCGTCTTCGAACTCGTGTTAACATCGCAATGCCGCCTGCACGACGGCACGAAGGAAAGGAGCAATGGAAATGAAGATTCGCTGGTACGGGCATGCCACGTTTCGCATCGCTCCGGAGCACGGCCCGATGGTGATTACCGACCCCTACACGCCAGAGGAGGTTGGATACCCGCCGATCGCCGATACCGCTGATCTCGTAATCATCTCTTCCGACGATGACACGGGGCATTGCAGGGCAGACCTGATCGGTGGCAACCCTGCGGTATTGAACGCGCTCAGCATCGCGAGAAACGGCGGACACGCTACCGCGGCCGGGATCGACGTTGCGGCGATCGAGGTCGCTGAATGGGAGCATCATCCAGACCACGAAGTTCCCTTGGCAAACGGGATGTACCGATTCACCCTTGATGGAATATGTTTCGCGCACATGGGCGACGTGGGACAGCCCTTGACCGAGGAGCAAATGATCTTCTTCGAGGATGTCGACGTGCTGTTCGCACTCACGGGTGGCTATCTGACCATCCAGCTTCCAGACCTCGCGGAAATGATCTACCGCATGAAGCCGAAACTGGTCATCCCGATGCACTTTCAGACACTGACCTACATTCCGAGAAACCTGCTCTGGATCGAGAGCTTCCTGAACTTCTTCCGGAAGGAGACAGTCGAGTTCGCACATGCCAGCGAGGTGAAGTTGAGCCAAAGCGACATTCCGGACAGCACGCAAATCCTTGTCATGGACTACGCCCGCTAAGCGGGCGCGCTGGACTTGGAAGCGAGCGCGGCTTCCGCATCCTTCCTATGCCCCGTCTTGGCATGCTTCGCAAAGTGGACTTCGCGGCATCCCCGCAGCGTATTGAACGAAGTCAGGCATGGCTGAACAAAATTGCGGAACTGCCTGCAAGAGCTTGCTCGTTTGAGCCTCCTTGACCTGCATCAGCAACTTCAATCGAGCCGATCGAAGCAGCAGCGTTCCGAAACGCTGGCGAACGGCGCCCAGCAGGAGGTGCCGGATTCATTGGCAACACGGTGTCGTCCTTTCTCGGTTCGCGCGGACACGCAGTTCACTGGCGTCGTCGGAAATTCTGTTCGCCTTGACAATTTGCCACGGCTGTTTCCTCTTCTGGAGAATTCGGGCACGGCAGCTAACGACCCAACTGCGCCTGCAGAAGAATTTTCGGGAGCCGGAAGCAATGAGACATGGCAGTGACATCACACCTGCCGACCAATTTGGATGACCTCCTTCGCAAACGCGAAGTCGAGTCGCAACGAGTGAAGCTCAAAGTGTCTTTAAATCTGCATACAACCGCGCCGCAAACACCCAAAACGGTTCGTGCGCTCGCGAATGACTGTCCAATTTTAACGATGGCTGCATTGTCATCTGCATTGCCAAGCGAAAAAACACGCAGTCCATCCTCCAATTGGCCTGTCCAAGCCCATCTCACAACGCACAAGAGCGGATTCGAGGCAACTGCAAGCGCATCGATCCTCCTTGTCATCCTGTGCTTTCGCCCGAGGAGGTTCCAAGCCGGCTAGGTTGTGTACCTATAAGGTGCGGGACATGATGCAGAAAGGATTGTTGCGTTCAAGCCATGGATGCGCTGACGATGTCTCGCCGCGACTTGACCGGTCGGGAATGGGCCGCGAGCCAGCCGCTGCTGCCGAACGGGCCGCGCGGGGTGCTGCGGGTCGACCTGCCGAAGGACTGTGGACATTGCACGACGGGCTACGACCGCTGGTCCAAGAAAGGTGCAGAGTGCGCGTTTTCAATGCCTTGAGCGCCAAGTCGCCGGAGACGCTCCATCTCGTCGACAGCTCGATCGTGTGTGCCCACCAACACTCTGCGGGCGGAGTCCTGAAGGCAAGATGCCGGTCGCCGGAGCAGACAAACCCGGCGACGGCAATGCGCCGGGCCGCCTGCGGCTGGCCACGATCCGGTCCTGCAACGCCAAGGATCTCGGCAACTTCGCTGTGCGCAACACCGCCGGACCGCGACCGCCAAGACAGACGGCTGCAGCGCGGTGCCTCGGGACCGCCACCGGCCCCATGTCGTCGGCGACAGGCCCGCCCATGAAATCCTCGCCTGGATCCACACCGTGTTTTCCAACCTCAAGCGCTTCCAGACCTGTCTCGGCGAGTTCGTCTTAAGCTTCAACCGGCGCCGAAACCGCCACGCTGCATTCCTGTCCCTGTTCCTGCAGGCTCTACGCGCTAAACCTTACCCCTGCTGCACCTTGATCAAACCGGAATCAAGTGCATAAGCAATTCGTCTGATTGGCGAGTTTTCGAAGGAATTGGGATTGGCGGAAAATAATTGTCCGGGGTGTCGAGAGTGTTTCAGGCGAGGCAATCAAATGGGTCGCCTCCTCCCAGTTTTGTTTTCAACCAAAATCGTGCCTGCTTTTGTACGGCATTGCCGACTCACCCCCCAACGCCTGGCGCGTTCGAACTTTGAAGCGTGACTCATTTGCGGGCATCGTGGCAGCACCTTGACGCCATTGGTCGAATCGAGCCACGCAGGAGATCAATCCGAATTCAATGCCCTCGCCACAAAAGGTGCGAATGCAAAGAAGACAAGCCAAGAGTCGGCGGCTCACCCACATCGCGCAGTTGCCAAGCAACCGGCACCATTTCTGGATTTGAAACTCTACTTTGCGGCGAAGTTTTTCGCTTCATGCAAGACGGCAAAATTTGCATCCATCTACAAAAACAGATTCCCTCCAGTGAGCGACAGCTTGAACAGTTACAGCGGCTTGTCACATCGGATATTGCAGCTCATGGAGAACTGAGGCATATGGGAAAATGAGACGGGTTTCGGATGGAGGCTCGGACAGGATCCACCCTTGAATGCATTTGGCGCCACGATGCCAGCCTTTGGCTGACACCGTGCAGAAGAAGGGATGCCTGACTTGATTAGCGAAGACATCAAGCTTGACTACGACGATGTGCTGATCGTGCCTGAGAACAGCGCGGTGCCCAGCCGGAAGCAGGTGGGGCTGACGACGCTCGCTTCATTCAGGCATCGTCGCGGGACGGAATTCCATGGAATCCCCATCATGGCGGCAAACATGGATGGCGTCGGCACATTCAAGATGGCTGACGCGTTGCGCGAGCACAAGATTTTCACTTGTCTCACCAAGTTCTACTCGGCGGGCGAGCTCATGGAATTCTTTCTTCAAGATCCTGACCGCGGAAATTTTTGTGCCACGACCATTGGGATTGGCGATGACGACTGGAACAAATTCATAGCCGTTTCAAAGTCGGCGGGGAGCACACTCAAGTACGCCTGCCTCGATGTCGCGAACGGATACACGAACAGGTTCGTCGATTGCGTGAAGAGATTCCGTGACAGATTCCCCGACCTTGTCGTCATCGCCGGCAACGTAGTGACGGCAGAGCAGGCCACGCGCCTCATCGAGGCTGGCGCGGACCTGATCAAGGTCGGCATTGGCGGAGGAAGCGTTTGCGAAACCAGAATAAAGACCGGGGTCGGCTACCCTCAATTCTCCGTGATTCTCGAGTGCGCCCATGCTGCTCACAGAGCCGGACGAGGCATCGTCGCCGACGGCGGATGCAATTCCCCTGGAGACGTTGCGAAAGCGCTAGCCGCAGGTGCCGACTTCGTCATGCTGGGCGGCATGTTCGCCGGACACCGCGAGGGCGGCGGGAGGATAATCAATCGGTTCTTCGACAAGGGCGAGGTAGACGTGAATGGAAAACCGATCATAGTAAAACGTCAGTTCGTCGAGTTTTATGGAATGAGTTCCAAGACCGCGAACGAGAAGCATTTTGGCGGCCTGCAGAACTACCGCTCAAGCGAGGGCAAGACAGTGCTGGTGCCGTTCAAGCCGTCCCTCGACGAGTCCGTCAACGACTTGCTCGGCGGTCTGCGCAGTTCGTGCAGCTACGTGGGGGCTTGGCACATCGGCCAGTTGCCGGAAAAAGCGAGCTTCGTCCGATGCGGCAGAACTCACAACAAGGTGTTTGAAAATTTCGCTTGAGGCAACGGCGCGACCGGCTTGCTGTCCCGAAAATCGCTGCCGCACCTGACACGGTCCGCCATTTCGCTCGAGCCAGCAGAGGTTTTCAAACGGCATCTTCACCTTTCGGTCCCGGCCGCTGGCAGGCATTAAAAACTGTCCTGAATTGCAATCGGGGGCCAGATGATGGACTTCTTGGCGATGGTTGCTGCACCTGAGAGCCGAACAATGCACTTTGCAAGGAAGGCGTTCCGATGAACGGTAGCGCCTGGCCCGGCCTCCAACTTGGTGCATACGCCAGTAGCAGTTGTCGACATGATGTTGGTTCAACGATCCGAGTGTTTTGCCGGTCAGTGCGCCCCTGTCGGATTGGCACTTGAGCAGGCGCTGAAGGGCAGAATCTCATATGCTGACACGAAATGGCACAAACGATGTGGTTTTGACTGGATTCGTCGAGTTATTTGACGCACCTTGCCTTCATGCTGTTCTACTGCGATTCGGTGCTTGAGCGCAGTCTTGGCTGCACGATGATCGGCCGTACGTACCCGCCGACTGCCTGTGCAGCGCGATCTTGACAAGGATCTTCTGTCGGAGGCCCAACCGGCAACTGCACGAACACGGTCTGAAGGTTTGGCATGCCTGGTGCGGCTGTTGGCGGCGATCAGGAGAGCGCGGCGCGTACTCGTCGTTGCGTCAGGATTGCCAACAAGAATCAAGTAAAGGGTCGTGCCTGCAGCTTTAGGCTAGCCTGTCAAGCACAGTAAGGCGCGTCGTTGTCCCAGCGGTGCTGCGGAATGTGCGGAGCGTTGGCAAGACGCGAGCGTACCACCTCCCAGTCCAACTGCCACCTTCTCCAGTCCTGCAATTCGGAACCAGGATTTGATCGTGAACGGGCCACAAACTCCGGAAATTGGCTACGGCCCGTCGGATGGCCGGTGACATTGTACCTCAAATCAAAAGACCATCGATATCCGTCGCTTTCGTTTGGGAGCGAAGCGTGCGGGGTAAGGGGATGAAACAGCACGATTCCACCTGCCCGGACGGGTGCAGGGACGGCCTTGTTCGCCGGAAGGAACGCATCCGCAATGCCAACCTGCTTTTTCAGGCAATGCGGCAGCATCTCCTCGTGTCGGCCCGGCATGACCTGCAGGCAGCCGTTCTCGACCGTTGCGTTGGTTACCGCGAGCCAAACCGTGACCATTGTTGAACTGTCGGCTTCCTCCAGAGTGACGCCCCGATCTTGGTGCCAATCCGTTGTCGTGATGTGGGCCCGCCTCTCCTGTTCATGCACCTCCCGTTCCGGCGGCTTGATCCTTATGTGCTGGATCGGATTCGAAGTGATTTCGGGACCGATCAACTGCTCAACTATGTCCATTATGTTGGGGTGGGTCACCAAGTCAAAGACAGCCGGGCCGAAATGCATCGGCGTGTCTTCCCTGATGTCACTGTGAGGAAGACTGATATCGAGGGGTTGAAACCAGTCAAATCCACCTGCTTGGCACTGCCCTAGCTTGTCCCAGAATGAAAGCCCTTCGGGCGGTGTCCTTACAAGTCCCTGCTCGCGCCAGTCGACATAAAGCCGGTCCACGAGTTCCGCATATTCCCGCTGCACGGCCGCAAGGGCCGGTTCGTTCACGACATCCTCGACGACCAGATAACCGTTCTTCTCGAATTGGCAAAGTTGATATTGGTCAAGCAAGGCGAATCCTCAGTCCGGCAACAGTATTTCAATGATCGGCGGCCAAATCAGCATTACCGCCAGAGCAAGCAGCTGGACGCAGATGAACGGCAGGAACCCCTTGAAGATGTCGGTCAGCGAGATATGCGGCGGAGCCACAGATTTCAGATAGAACGCCGCCGGGCCGAAAGGCGGCGACAGGAAGCTTACCTGCATGTTCATGCAGAACAGAACGCCGAACCACACCGCTACATATTTCGGCTGCAACTGCCCAATGAATCCGATCTCTTCAATCGGAAGACGCTGCACAATGGGAAGGAACACGGGGATGATCAGCAACACGATCCCGACCCAATCCATGAAGGCGCCCATAAACAGCAATATCACCATCATCGTGAGCAGCACCGCCATCGTTGGCATTTCGCTTCCCACGATCAGGTTGGCGATGTAGACAGGCCCGCCAGCGAGCGTGTAGGCTCCCGCTAGGGTGGCAGCGCCGACGGTGACCCAGATGATTGTGCCAGTGGATCTCAGCGTCCGCATCAGGCTGTCCCAAACAAGTTCGACGGACGCCTCACCCCGGAACAGCGCAATCAGGAACACCGCAAGCGCTCCCATGCCGGCTGCCTCGGTGATCCCGGATATTCCTCCGTAAATGGATCCCAGCACGACGCCGATCACGGTCAGCGGAGGCACCAACCCCTTGCCGTGCTTCCATCCATTCCGGACGCGTTCCCACCCGAATGCGAACAGTGCAAGCGCAAGGCCAACGACTAGGAAACCAGCGATGTACGGCAGATGGTACGTCATGCCGAGGAAAATTGGTTCAACATTTTCCTCAATGTCTACGTTCTGGCCCGTTGCCGTGAAAAACAACGCTCGTGCGAGCAGAAGTGCAGCGACTCCAGCCATGAGGATCGACAAAAACGCTCCGAAAAGGCCAAGCTTCTGCGGAGTGGTAGGATCGTCGTCCCGCGGCTCCGGAAGCGGTGCCAGCGACGGGTTCAACTGTGTGCGAACAACAACGTAGGCAATTATGAAGCTTGCCAGCATGAAGCCCGGAACGAAGGCTCCGGTAAACAGCGCCTTGATCGATGTTTCCGTGATCAGCCCGTAGATGATCAAGACAATTGACGGAGGGATCATCGTGCCAAGGCTACCGGATGCACATATCGTTCCGATCGCAAGATTCTGGTTGTAGCCGAGCCGAAGCATCTGGGGCAGAGCGATAAGGCCCAGGAGCACAACCTCGCCGCCAATAATACCCGACATTGCCGCCATGATTACCGCCATCAGGGAGGTCACGATCGCGATGCCTCCACGGGCCCGGGAAAGCCAGTAGTTGAGGGAGTCGTACATCTCCTTTGCAATGCCTGACCGCTCCAGCAGAGCCGCCATGAAGATGAACAGGGGAATCGAAATGAGCACATACTCCGTCAGGAGGTCAAATATCTTCTGGGTCAGGATGTAAAGCGGTCCGGTCCCGGGACGTCCGGTAAGCAGTCCTTCGCCGAAACTCAGCGGATTGGTCAGCAAGGCCGGCTCGAACTTCATAACCAGGACAAGAAGCGCCAGCACTGCCGACGCGAAGCCGAGCGGCATGCCGATCGCCAGCAATGCCATCAGCCCCAAGATCAGCACGATCGAAATGGTGCCTACATCCATCAGCGGTTTTCCAAGGCGTGCCGTATCGCTTCGATTTCGTCCTCGTCGACGTCACTTCCGGCGGCGTGCGCTTTGCTGTCGAGGTTCCAGTCTGAAACCAAGTTGGCGATTGACTGCAGTGCAATGAGCGTTACCAAGATAAGGATCGCCGGTTGCACCGTCGCCGGGATCGGCGGGTCGAAAGCAGTTCCGAACATCTCCCAGCGGTAGAATTTTATCGCGAAGACCTGATGGTAGCTACCGTAGATCAGGAACGCCGCAAACACCACGACACTGGCGGTCCAGATCGTGTCGAACGTGCGTTGCAGCCATCGAGGCACGACATCGTACAGCAGAAAGATTCGAATATGGCACCGTTGCTGCATCGCGTAGAGGCCGGAGCAGAGGAACACGAAACCGGCAATCCAGAGGGTCAGCTCATTTGCCCAGAGCGTCGGTCTTTCAACTGCATAGCGCAGAAACACCTCATAGAGCATGACTGTGGTCATGGATATGATCAGTACCATTGTCACCCGGCCGATGAACAAGGCGACCCGATCCACCGGTCGCCAGTCCTGGTATTCCATCTGAGTGACTCGAACGCCACGAACACCAATTACGAACAAAACAGGAATCATAATTGCCGCCAACCAGTCGATTGAGTCGGCAAATCCGCCGAACGGTCCACTTAGTCCGGGTATGATGTCTTTCCGCTCGTGCAACTCGCTAATCTGATCGTAAAGGCTTGGATTTTTGGGAGGGATTAAATCCAAGAGAAATGCGGGAATGTGCCAGATCGTCCAACCCATGCAAAGGATGAAGACACCGGGTATCGTCCAGTCCCAATGCCTGCCGACCGCTACCATACGCCTGTCTCCCGCCTTTCAGCCAATCCTGCAATGACGCATAAACCCAAAGTCAGGCTTCATGACGACGCCTGCCCCTTCGGGACCGGTGTTCTACTGCCATTCTGCGTTATTTTTTGCCAGATGTTAAGGGGCTCCTTTAAAAGGCTTCCGACAAACCGATTTTATGTCATATCGAATTCCGACATTGGTTCCCACGAACGCAGGCCGCGCCAGCCTCAACCCCAGCGGCTGCATTCCGCCTCACCTCCAGAGATATTTGCGTTCTGGCCCGCCTTCAACTCACTGTAGAGATCGAGACCATCGAAAGTGGCCAGCCCCTCAAACCTGTCCGCGCCTAGCTTATCGAGGCTGCACTCGATTTCGAAGGAGATGCTGCTGGTTTCGCTGGATGGTTTCAGGCAAAGCATCATTCCGTATACGGCGACATCGTGCCATTGGGTGTCCCAGCAACTTGCGGATCGAAAGTCCAGCAACCTTGTCGATGCCCGCAACAGGAAATCAATTCCCAGCCTTGCACTGGATGTCTTCCTTTCGTGGACCTGGAGGCTGTTGCAAATCGCGCTTCAGAAGACAGCCCAGTCAATCGAGTCAACTCCGAAAATCAACGGATAGGCCCACCGTAATGGGCCTATCCGCCCTACATATGATGTAGCGGCAGGGCGTTCGTTCGCACCGCCGCAATTTCTCGTACGAAGAAAGCCTTACAGCCTATTTCATCAGCCCGAGTTCGGTGAGGAAATCGATGTGGCTCTGCAACAAGGCCTTCGCTTCGGGAGTCGTTGCAAATTCTGTCCAGCCCGACTTCACAGCACTGCGGTACTTTGCCAGTTCCTCTTCTGGCCACTCGTAAAGATTGATGCCCTTTGCACGCAATTCCTTTGCGGTTCTTGCGTTGTTTACCTCGTTGGCAGTTGCGTTTCTCAAAGCCAAAGCCTGCATGGCGACCTTCAGGATCGCCTTGTGATGGTCAGGCATCGCGTCCCAGACATCCTTGCGGCAGGTAAGGTGGTCTGCAGGCATGGAATGGAAGCCCGGATAGTTGGTGTGCTCAACGATATCGTAAAGCCCCAAGCCAACATTGTTGGTGAGATTGGCCGCGTCCGCACCGTCAATGATGCCAGTCTCAAGCGCCGTGAAGATTTCGTTGAAATCCATTACGATCGGCGACGCTTCGAGGTTCTTGAAAACCATCGTCAGCATTCCCGGCGGGGAGCGGAACTTCCAATCCTTGAAGTCTGCGACGCCTCGGATTGGCTTGGTTGAAGACAAGGACTCCGGTCCCGGGATCCACCAGCCGACAAACTCCATGTTGTGCGCGTTGTAGAGATCGTTCAACTCGTCGTATCCACCGCCATGGAGCAACCAAGCAAGTTGCTGGTATGGATTTGTGTAACCTCCGGCCAAGTCGCCTGCAAACTGGAACGCAGGGTTCTTTCCGGTCTGATATGACCCACCGGTCATGTCGCAATCCAGAATCCCGGTGGCCGCTGCGTCGAACGTCTCCGCGGATTTCACTACCGCCGAGGCGTAGAACATTTCAATCTGGATCTCACCGTTTGACATCGCCGTGATGTCTTCCACGAATTCCGCCGCCATCTGCCCAGAGAGAGTCTCCGGCGAGAAGTGCGTCTGGATGCGCAGACTTGTGGCTTGCGCCGTGACCGTCATCGCCGGCCCAACAAAGATCGCGGCAACCGACGCCGCAATGGACAATTTTCTGACAATACTCATTTGGTCCTCCTAACTGCGATTTTTGGCGCTTTTGCCGCCCTTTCCAAATCGGCCATTCCCATTTGGTATGACAAAAATAGCATTTGGAAGGGAACTAGACAACAAGCAATTGAAAATAATTCGCTGGGCTGTGCATTTTCCAAGCTTTTCGTTCCTGAGCAGGGGCTTGGTCCACGACACAGTCCGGCCGAGTGGGTCGTTGCATCCATTCACCGGAAGTAGCGCGCGGTACCGTGCCTTCTACGTTTCCGGACCCTCGTCCCAAGCAATATAGTCGCTGATGAACAAGCCTATCTGATCGAAACGGTGGCGGTGGTGTATCCCTTGTCGGGAGCACCATGCAACTCCGGGATGCTGGAGACCGCGACATCTGCATCGCCACTAGGCATCAGAAGCATGGTATAACACCTGAAACACGGCGGGCGACGCTAACCTTGTTTGCGTACCCACAAGCTGGCGTTATGATCAGGCTTGCCCAGAACTTTCGGCAATTTCTGCTGCGCGGCCTCCGTCAGAGGCACCGGCCAGCCCAAAAACCAAACCCTGCCCCCAGCCAGCTCCACGATTGTTCCTCAATCCCGACCCTTCATCACCCAGGCAGACTCCTAGCGGCCCATCCATCCTCCATCGACGGTTAGGATCTCGCCATTGACATAGTTCGACGCGGCCGACGCCAAGAACACCGCCGGCCCGGCGAAGTCTTCGGGTCTGCCCCAGCGTCCTGCCGGAATGCGCTGAAGGATCGCATTATGGCGGTCGGCGTCCTTGCGTAGCGCTTCTGTGTTATCGGTCTCGATGTATCCAGGCGCGATGGCATTGACATTGACGCCTCGGCCAGCCCATTCGTTGGCGAGCGCCTTGGTCAACTGGCCGATGCCGCCTTTGGACGCCGAATATCCAGGGACATTGATCCCTCCCTGAAACGTGAGTAGCGACGCAACGAAGATGATCTTGCCCGCTCCGCGCCCGATCATGCCGCGGCCAATCTCACGGGCAAGCATGAACTGAGCGGACAGATTCACTTCGATGACGACATCCCAAAAGTCGTCTGGATGCTCCGCAGCCGGCATCCGCCTGATCGTGCCGGCGTTGTTCACGAGAATGTCCGGCGTGACACCGTCTTCGGCCAGCCGAGTGATCAACGCTTTCAGGGCGCAACGGTCCGAAAGGTCGCACCGATACGGACTGAACTTGCGTCCCAACCCCGCGATGGACTGCCCAACTGCGCTGCCGGACAGCTCCAGCGAGGCACTGACCCCGACAATGTCGGCACCTGCACTGGCCAGCGCCTCGGCCATGCTACGGCCGATTCCACGCCGACAGCCGGTAACTAGCGCAACCTTCCCCGACAGATCGAATAATGCCAATTTGCCTATGCTTCGCCTCCCACCCTGACAAGACTCTTCATCGCCGACCGGCTCGTGGCCAGTGCATCGAAAGCCGACTGTATATCTTCCAACGGGTTGACGTCGGTAATGATCACGTCAGCACCAACCCGGTCGCCCGCGACTGCAGCAATTGCCGTTTCGTAATCTTCCGGTTCATAAACCCTGACCCCGAAAAGCTTCAGCTCGCGCCAGAAAAACTGAAACAGGTCAACCGTCGGCCGGGTTGCGTGAATCGCGACCATGATGATGCGTCCCCGTGTCGCGGCGACCGCCGTCATCACGTCCACCCCGGCCTGCGAACCGGAAACCTCAAACACCACATCGGAACCCTTGCCACCGGTTCGGGAAGCTATCTCGACAGCCAAGTCCTCGCGGGCGGGGTCCACGGTATCAAATCCCAACTGCCCAGCGATTGCTCGCCGTTCCGAGCTCACTTCCGATATCACCACCTCGCCTCCAGAGTCGCGCGCTATCATGGCAACGAGAATCCCGATCGGCCCGCCGCCGATCACAACAACGTCCTCGCCGCTCCTCAGGCCGGAAAGACGAACGTCATGGCAAGCAACCGCCACAGGCTCAATCAGCGCAGCGTGATCCATGCGGATATCTTCGGGAAGTCTGTGCACGGTATGCATCGGCACGGTCCAAATCTCCTGCATGGCACCGTCGGCATCCAGCCCCAAGAAGCACATGTTGTGGCATATGTGCGTCTGCCCGGCACAGCAGGCCGGGCAGACGCCGCAGTGAACTAGCGGGCGGACCACGACCTTCTGCCCCGGAACCAGTCCCTCGACCCCCTCGCCTACAACCAGCACCGTTCCAGACATTTCGTGCCCGACGATCCGGTTCAGGCCAACGCGCGCATCCATGGCTCCGCAGAAAACATGCATGTCGGTTCCGCAAATTCCGCAGTAGGCAACGCGAATCGACACCTCGCCTGGCCCCGGCTGACATGGAGCAACCCGTTCCACGGCGAAAGACCGGTTTCCCCGATAGTAGACTGCCTTGGCTGCTCCTTGCGTCATTCTGGCCACCCTGCACATTTCTCGTTCAGTGCTTCCCAGTCGAATGTCACCCCAGTTCCAGGAACGTTCGGAGCAACGGCCAGATGATTCTCGATCACCAGTGGACGCATCGTGTATCTGTCGATGGGAAACGCATGTACCTCTAGCCACCCGGGGTTTGGTTGCGCAGCAACCAAGCTTACATGCAGTTCATGCATCCCGTGGCTGCAAACTGGAATTCCGTGTTTCCGCGCGAGTTCCGCCGTGCGCAGCCAGCCTGTAATGCCGCCGCAGTTAGACGCATCAGGCTGGATATACGCCAGCCCGCCCGCGGCGAGCGCGCACCTAAACTCATGAATTGTGTGAAGGTTCTCTCCCGTAGCAAGCGGCATGCCGGTCGAAGCGGCAATTTGAACATACCCCGAACAGTCATCCGGAATCGTCGGCTCCTCGAACCACAGGATGTCGTAAGGCTTGAATGCCTCAGCAGCGGCGATTGCCCGGTCCACGTCCATTGAGCAATTCGCATCGACCATGAAGGCAATGTCCCTGCCGACGAGCTCACGCACCGCTTTCACCCGCGCCACGTCCTCATCAAGCGTTGGCCGGCCCACTTTGATCTTCACGCCGTTGAATCCGCGTCCTATGTGACCGCGAACCGAATCAAGCAACTTCGGTAGCGGAAAGTTCAAATCAATTCCACCCGCATAGGCGTTGCAACGGTTCGAAATCCCTCCGGCCATGCACCAGAGCGGTTGGCCAGCCTTTTTGCAACGGATATCCCAAAGCGCGATGTCCAGAGCGGATATCGCGAACGAGGCGATGCCTCCTCGCCCCACGTAATGTACGTACATCTGCATCGCATCGTGCAGTTTCTCGATGTCGGTCGCGTCGCTCCCGACGAGGAACAGTGCGAGGTCATGCTCGATCATTGCCCAGATCGCACGTCCGCCCTTCCCCCCCGTGTAGGTGTACCCCACACCTTCGCACCCATCTTGCAACCGAATTACCGCAGTGACAATCTCGAAATGTGTGTGATCTCCATGGACGGCGTCAGTCAGAACCTCATCCAAAGGAACCTCAAAGAGGCGCACTTCAACCTGTGCAATTTCTGACATTCACTTCTCCGGTCCGCACGTCCCTGATTCACGGTTACCCCAAGCTGATGCGGGTTTCGATCCACAGCATTGCGTACTTTTTGTATGACCAAACATTGTATCACTCACATAATTGCATGTGAATGTCAATAAAAAAGGCTCCATTGGCAGGGCAATCGCTTTTGAAAACTTCTGGCTTTCCTTTCTCGCCGGTGACGCAATGTGCCAGCAAGCAACAACGCAGAGGCAGGCATCATGCAGAATTTCCGGCGGCAAGGGGATGTGGCGGCCTGCAGAGATGCGAGGAGAGCAGGGAACCGTTTTCGCGCTGCCTTCGCGAGGCCAGCGCGGAATCCCGAACCGCGACGCGTTCTCCGACTTATTCGCCGCGGTCGGTCGGTACGATCTTCAGTCGGCACAGGTCCGGCTGGCCGCAGGCTGTACCAAACGCCCCCCCAGCCACGGCACTCTATCGCTGAAGGACAGCCAAGGCCCCCTCGATACGATGCGAGCCGCCTTGAAGGTCCGGAGAACGCGGAGAGCCTGAGCGCTTTCAAGTGCCCAAGTGCAGGACACAGGCGCATCGGGATACAGACGGCGGCGGTTTGCACCGACATCGGCTGGTTGCAGTTGGAAGGGTCGCGGCGATCCGTGAGATCAAGGGACGGGCGATAGCGGAAACGCTTTGCTGTTCGATAAACGCGGCGCTAACGCCCTAGCGTTTCCCGACGGCTGCACGCGGGTCGATTGAGAACGCGTTGCAATGGGTGAGATCGATGTAACAATGGATGAGGACTGGCAGCGCACTTGGCCGGGCAACGGCCCAGAGAACCTTGCACCGATGCCCCGGGCGGGACGATGACATCCAACTCGGCATGGTCCGTGTCGTCACCAAGCTGCCGCCAAACAGGAAAATTGAAAGGCAACCGTCCTGCTCAATTGGTGATTCGCAAGCCAAAGTTAGAGTTTGGGAGGTTTTGCGAATGGATCAGAAGCTGTTTCAGGATTGATCCCCACCTGTGGCGAACTAAAGCCGGTGCAACCCACGGAAATCGCGTCTGGGCTGTTGGGGCAACGCCACAAGGAATGCAGGCTGTTGTGCGGCGAGAAGCCGGCGAGGGGAGGAGATTTCAAAGGTATCTGCCGAGCACTGCGAGATTGCACCGAGCGCATCCTGAAGTATTGTAATGGCTGACTGTCTATTTTCAATGACATGCCCGCAACTAGCCGGCAAAATCACGCCATCACTCGCGAGTTGAACTATGAAAAATGCACTTGACGAACCGCCTCGGCCCAGTAGCGCAAAGGACAGAAGAGCCGCTGATGACCTGTTTCAACAGTTCGCAGACATGATCAATTCTGGAGTCCTTCGCGACAACGACCCGTTGCCGCCGGAACGCGAAATTGTAGAAACCTACGGTGTCAGCCGTACTGTTGTGCGCGAGGCGGTGCAGGCATTGGCGAAACGAGGGCTCGTGACGGCGCGACCGCGCTACCGTCCCGTTGTGCGCAAGCCCGGTTTCGACAGCGCCTTCGAGACCGTGGAAAACGTTGTTGCGCGACTGCTGAACCAACCTGGCGGGGTAAGAAATCTCTTCGATACGAGGATCATGATCGAGGCTTCACTGGCCCGTCAAGCAGCGGAGGTGGCGGGAAAGGACATCATCGATGAAATGAGGCAGGCACTTGCGGAGAACGGGAAGGTGATTCAGGACAGCGAGCTGTTCTATCAGACCGACATCAAATTTCATGCTGTGCTGTACAAGGTGCCGCGAAACCCTGTCCTGCCCGCGATTCACAGGGCTTATACGGCTTGGCTGTCGCCGCAATGGCTGCAAATGCCGCGTCTTCTGGATCGGAATCGGGCAAATTTCAAGGCTCATACGGCAATATTCGACGCTATCCTTGCGCGTGACCCCGACGCGGCGGAAGACATGCTCCGTGAGCATTTGGGTGACGCATGGAATCAAGTGAAACGGACTTTCGGAAACATCTGAACTCCGGGCACTCCACATCGCGCACAATGCCGATTCCTTGGCGATTCGGCATTATTATCCCTGCTTGCCTGTCCCTGAAAGTCATGCTGCGACGAGCAGGAAAAAGGGCATTGGCTGGATGCCTGCGGCACTTCGGACGAAGCGCGAGACGTTTTCGAGGTCGCGATATTCTGATACGCTTGAAGATCTTTCGACATTGGCAGTCGGGCAGATCATGGTTTCTGCAACAGGGAAGATCAAGGCTGCCCGATTCTGTCAGGGCTGTGCAAGCAAATCGAAAGCGGTCGAGCGCAAATCTGGTATTCTAAAGAATTTGCAATTGGGTATATCGTCGAAGCGAAGTGCATTGACGGTCCAAGGACTGATTGCCCCGAAGGCAACTCCATGACAGGCACTTGCTCTGAAAACCGCCATAACCAAGGACGGGATGATTCGAAACGCACATTTTCGGTGCAATCGACCGACAAGTGATCGAGACCGGCCCGGTTTCATGAAGAGCGAAGCAATAAATGCCAAGGCTCAATTTGCAATTCGCGGGCATGGCCAGCAAATCGGTTTCCGAGCATCGGTGAGCTGACGGCGGTGTGGGATTGCGCCGAGCGCGGCATTTCGCTGAACCACCGCTTCCCGGCGGCGGTTCAGCAGGTGTCGGGCCGGCTCGCCGGGATTGTCGAGACCGACGAGACCTTCGCGTTCAAGAGCGCGCAAGGGCGAGCGGAGACTGAACCGCTGTCCGCAGCGGCAAGGTGCGCAAGCGCGGCCTCTCGCGCAACGGGCATCGACACTGGTTGCCACCGGCCCGCCCGCCGAGCGGGTGCGGGGCCCCCTGCGCATCCGGACGGCCAGCGCCGCCAAATGTCCTGACAACCATTTGAGGCGGCTCCATCTCGCCACGCTCGGCAAGCGCCCATCGCCAAGCCTGCAATTCGCGAATTGAGCCAATGCCAATACAACGAAGTTGCGAGCACAGACGCGCTCACGTGCCGACCCCGGAGATCAAAGATGCGCGCATCTGCCCGAATCTTCGCTTCTGGCTTGATCAGGGAACAGACAATGTCTTCAAGAATCTGGAGGCAAATGACCGTTCCGCCGGAATTCGGTTTTGCCGCTGTGTCATTGCCGGAGCAGGAAAGGTCGCAATCAACCTTTGACCGCGGCAAGTGCCATCCCGACTGCCGTTGCGACCTCTACAGCGTTGCCGACGCACTCGACGCGGCGGAGAAGCCCCGCCCTGTGGTAGTAACCAAGCAGTGGCGCCGTCTTCTGATAGTATTCAAGCAGGCGCGTTCGCAGAGATTCCTCGTTGTCGTCGGCTCGATGCCGCAGGTCCCGCGCACCGCAGTTGTCGCACACGCCCTCGCTGGCCGGCGGATTGTTCCGAACATGGTAGACTGCGCCGCAGTTTCCGCAGGAGATGCGTCCGGTTATGCGGTCAACCAGCACTTCGCTCTCGACAAACAACTCCACCGCGGCGTCGAGTGCCGTGCCGGATGCCGTCAGGAGTTCCTCAAGCGCGTCAGCTTGAGGCAAGGTGCGAGGAAAACCGTCGAAAATGAACCCGCCCCGACGGTCTCCGGACAGCCGCTCACCAATGAGCGACACGACAATCTCGTCGGTGACAAGTTCGCCGACATCCATTATCGCCGCAACTCGGTCACCAAGTGCAGTGCCGGATTTCCGGGCGTCTCGGAGCATGTCACCAGTCGAGAGCTGAATCATGTTCCGCTCCCGCACCAGTTTCTTGGCTTGCGTTCCCTTTCCGGAACCTGGCGGACCGAGCAGGACGATGTTCATCGGCTGGTTTTCGAAGATCTCTTGCGGCGTTTTCCGCGAAGCTGAGATTTCTCGATAAGCCCTTCGTACTGGTGCGCCAGGAGATGGGACTGCACTTGGCTGATCGTGTCCATCGTGACCGAAACGACGATCAGCACCGACGTTCCGCCGAAGTAGAACGGTATGGCCAGCTGCGAACGGAGAATTTCTGGCAGGAGGCACACGGCTGAAAGATATGCCGAGCCGAGCACGAGGATTCGCGTAACCACGTAATCCAAATACTGGGCGGTTCTCTGACCCGGCCTGATTCCGGGAATGAACCCGTTCTGGTTCTTCAGGTTATCCGCAACATCTTCCGTCTTGAACGAGACGTTTTCAGTGTAGAAGTAGGCAAAGAACACGATCATCGTCACAAAGAAGAGCAGGTAGAGAGGCTGGCCAGGCCCGAAATAGGCAAGAATTGTCGATAGAATGGGACTCGTCGTGCTACCCGAGAACGTCGTGATCGTGGTCGGAAGCAGCAGCAGCGAGGAAGCGAAGATCGGCGGGATCACGCCGGAAGGATTGATCTTGATCGGAAGGTGAGATGTGCCGCCGTCATAAATCTTCAATCCGACCTGACGTCGTGGGTACTGAATGTGAATCTTGCGCAGCGACCGCTCCATGAACACCACGAACCCAATTACGAACACGACCATGACAATGACGCCAATGATAATCGCAGGCGAAAGCGCGCCAGTCCTGCCCTGGCTGAAGAACTGGGCAAGCGCAGCCGGGATTTCAGCGATGATGCCAGTGAAGATGATGAGAGATATCCCGTTCCCGATTCCGCGCGATGTGATCTGCTCGCCAAGCCACATCAGGAACATGGTTCCGCCGACGAGCGTGATGAGGCAGGAAATCCTGAAATACCAGCCTGGATCGGTCGCCAAGCCACCAGATTCGAGGCTTACAGCCAAGCCATACGCCTGTCCCGATGCCAGCAGCACGGTGCCGTACCGCGTGAACTGGTTGATTTTCTTGCGGCCCTGCTCGCCTTCCTTTTTCAATTGCTCGAGTTGCGGCACCATCGCAACCAGCAGTTGCACGATAATGGACGAGGAAATGTAGGGCATGATGCCCAACGCGAACACGCCCATACGACCGATCGCCCCGCCAGTGAACATGTTCAGCATGCCGCCGATGCCAGTCGATGCGACGTCCATGAATTCCTTGAGGGCAGCCGTATCGATGCCGGGCACCGGTATGAACGTGCCAATCCGGTACACGATGAGCAATCCCAACGCGAAGAGGATTCGCTTTCGGAGTTCCTTGGCCTTTCCCAAGGAACTCCAGCTTAGATTGGATGCCATCTGCTCGGCGGCCGAAACCATTTGCTAAACCCTTTCTTGCCCCCTCGCGGCCGCTTGCACGGACCACATCCAAGTGGATTGGGCCCTTTCCTATCAGTTAGTTGCCGACTCTGGCTTCGGCAAGTCCTGACCGGAAGCTTTCTCTTGGTCAACCATGAGCACCCCCCCGGCAGCGGCCACGGCAGCGACCGCCGGCCTCGAGGCACCGGAAACGACGATTTCCACGCTGGCAGCGAATTCCCCGCCCGCCAGAATTCGCACCCCGTCGCGAAGCCTTCTGACGAGGCCCGATTCGACCAGTATCTTCTCGTCGATCACCGACTCGGGATCGATACTGCCAGCGTCGATGAATTTCTGCAGGGCACCGAGGTTCACTTCGGCGAAGCGCTTGCGGCTCGGATTGTTGAAACCGCGCTTCGGAAGCCGCTGGTAGAGCGGCATCTGGCCACCTTCGAAGCCACCAAGAGCAACCCCGGAGCGCGATTTTTGACCCTTCATGCCACGGCCCGATGTCCCTCCGCGCCCCGACCCGGAGCCGCGACCGACTCTCTTCCGCCGCTTGGATGCGCCTGCATTGTCGCGCAATTCGTTGATCTTCATTCCAACTTCACTCCCGGTCGGGTCTGCCTCAACTGCATGCTCCGACCAAGCGCGCAGGCGACATTTGAGGATTTCATGCCAGTCAGGCACGCTCCTCGACAATTTTCACCAAATGCGGGATCTTCCTGACCATGCCACGTACGGCGGGTGTGTCTTCCAGTTCCCGAACCCTGTTCATCTTGTTCAGCCCCAGCCCAATCAAGGTCTGTCTCTGCTTCGCCGGGCGCCGGACAGGCGAGCCGATCTGCTTCACGACGATAGTTTTAGCCATTGGCGATTTTCCCTTCCAAACCGTTACGATGCCGCGGATTCCTCCTTGCGGAATATCTCGCGCACCGTCTTGCCGCGCCGTTGGGCTACCCAGCGCGGTGATGACATCTTGCCCAAGCCGTCGAACGTCGCGCGAATCATGTTGTAGTCGTTCTGCGATCCCAGCGATTTCGCAACGACATCCTGAACGCCGAGCATCTCGAACACCGCGCGCATCGGGCCGCCGGCTATGATCCCGGTGCCGACCGGTGCCGACCTGAGAATCACCTTACCGGCCCCATGCCTGCCCTCGATGTCATGATGAAGGGTGCGGCCTTCACGAAGGTGAATGCGAACAAGATTGCGCCGCGCCTTTTCCGTCGCCTTGCGTATCGCCTCCGGAACCTCTTTGGCCTTCCCCTTGCCGAATCCAACCCGCCCGCGTTGATCGCCAACAACGACCAAAGCAGAGAAGCCGAATCTCTTTCCGCCCTTGACGGTCTTGGAAACGCGGTTGATCGCGACAAGCCGGTCTCCAAATTCCGGTGCATCCTCTCGCCCGCGCCTTCCTTCTTCTCTCGCCATTCACATAACTCCTAGAATTTCAAGCCGCCGGCCCGCGCCGCATCGGCCACCGCCTTGACTCGGCCATGATAAAGGAACCCGCCCCTGTCAAAGTAACATTCCTCAATCCCGGCGCTCCGCGCGCGCTCGGCAAGCACCAAGCCCACCTTTCCGGCTGCCTCCACCCCGCCGCCTCGATCGATTTCCAGGCTTTTCTCCAGCGACGACGCCGCGACGAGCGTGACCCCTTTCTCGTCGTCAATGAGTTGCGCGCTTATGTTGCGGTTCGACCGGTACACCGAGAGACGCAGGCGGCCTGACGAACATCGGCGCAACTTGTTCCGGACGCGCATGCGCCGCCGGGAGAACAGCCTGCTCTTTTTTTTCGTCATCTGCTGCGTCCTACTTCTTCTTGCCAACTTTCCGGTAAACGAGTTCATCCGCGTACTTGATGCCCTTGCCCTTGAACGGCTCCGGCTTGCGCCACTTTCGGATGTTCGCGGCGACCTCGCCGACCTGCTGCTGGTCGATGCCCTCGACGACCACGCGGTTGTTTGCGGGAACGGTAATCACAATGCCCTCTGGAGCCTCGAATTCAACGTCGTGACTTAGCCCGAGACTCAGGTGGAGCGTATTTTTCTGCAACCGTGCACGGTAGCCCACTCCATTGATCTCGAGCACCTTCCTGAAGCCAGTCGTGACACCAGTGACGCAATTTGCAGCCATGCTTCGTGCCATGCCCCACTGCTGCCGGGTCCGCTTCGTGCTGCCTCGCGGCCTGACCGTGATCATGTTCTCGCCAACGGAGACAGAAACTTCGTCGGAGGCGGTGAAGCGCCGTTCGCCCTTCGGTCCTTTCACCTCCAGCGTCTGTCCAGACACTGTGGCCTGCACGCCGTCGGGAAGCGCTATCGGCTTTTTTCCAACTCGCGACATAGGATATCCTCCAGTTCAGAATACCGTGCAAAGCACTTCGCCGCCGACATTCTCGCTGCGGGCATCGGCATCGGACATCACGCCCTTTGCGGTCGAGATGATTGCCACTCCAAGCCCTTGGCGCACCTGCGGAAGGTTTCTCACGCCGGCATAGACACGCCGTCCAGGGGTTGATACCCGCCGCAGCTCGCGTATCACGGGCTTGCCATCGAAATACTTGAGCTCGATTTCGAGTTCCTCGTGCCCGGAATCCGATTGCATGGTCCTGTACCCGCGGATGTACCCCTCCCTCAGCAAGACATCGAGCACCCAAGCCCTCAGCTTGGATGCAGGCGCGCAAACCGAGGATCGGCCGCGCAACTGGGCGTTCCTGATACGCGTAAGCAAATCGCCAACCGGATCACTGAATGACATGTCGCGTTCCCCCTACCAGCTCGATTTCACCATCCCAGGTATCCGGCCCGAGCCGCCAAGCTCGCGAAGGGCGATCCTTGAGATCTTCAGCTTGCGATAGTACCCTTTTGGACGACCGGTCAGTTGACAGCGGTTGTGAAGCCGCGTCGCTGACGAATCTCTCGGCAACTTGGCAAGTTTCAGCCCGGCTTTGAATCGCTCTTCCATGGTTACTTCGCGGTTGCTCATGATTTCCTTCAGCACCGCTCGCTTCGCCGCGTATTTCTTAACCTTCCGCTGCCGCTTGAACTCCCGCTGCACCATTGATTTCTTTGCCATTCCGGCGGTCCTCCAAGATTAACTGTTGAATGGCATGTTGAATCGCTTCAACAGGCTCTTTGCTTGCTGGTCCGAACTCGCGGTCGTGCAGACCGCGATATCCAGTCCCCTGATTTCATCCACCGCGTCGTAGTCGATCTCGGGAAACACGATGTGTTCACGCAGGCCCATCGAGAAGTTCCCATGCCCATCGAAGGACTTGGCGGACAATCCGCGAAAGTCCCGGACCCGCGGCAGCGCGATCGTTATCAGCCTGTCAAGGAATTCATACATGCGGTTTCCCCTCAGCGTGACCTTGGCGCCCACAGCCATTCCCTCCCGCAGTCGGAATCCGGCGATTGACTTCTTCGCCCGCGTGACGACTGCCTTCTGCCCAGCGATCGTTGTCAGATCCGCCTCCGCGGCTCTGGCCTTCTTAGACTCTCGCACCGCTTCTCCAATGCCCATGTTGAGGGTAATCTTCTCGATCTTCGGAATCATCATGTCGTTCCGGTAGCCAAACTCTTCGCGCATCTCCGGCCGGACCACGTCGACGTAGAGAATCTTCAGTCTGGGCTCGTAATCAGCCATCGATCAAGGCTCCCGACTTTTTCGCGTATCGAACCTTCTTCCCCGCCTCGATGCGGAACCCCACGCGGGTCGGACCGCCTTGGTCGGGATCGATCAGCGCGAGATTCGAAAGATCCACCGGCATGGTCTTGGCGATCTTGCCGCCTTGCGAATTCGGGGTCTGTCGCGTGTGGCGGAGCGACACGTTGACGCCGGACACGACGGCCTTGCCCTTCCTAGGGTCGACACGCTCCACCTCGCCCTCGATACCTGAAGCCTCGCCGGCAATCACCAAGACCAAGTCGCCCTTCCTTATCTTCGCAGCCATCACAGCACCTCCGGAGCCAGCGAGATAATCTTCATGAAATTCCTTCCGCGCAACTCGCGCACGACAGGACCGAAGATTCTTGTCCCAATCGGCTCGTTGTTGTTGTTCAGGATCACGGCCGCATTGCGATCGAACCGGATTGCCGTCCCGTCCTCCCGGCGCACTTCCTTCGCCGTGCGCACGACAACGGCGCGCTGTATGTCCCCCTTCCGCACGCGACCCCGGGGTATTGCCTCCTTGACCGTAACAACGATGATATCGCCAACCGACGCGAACCGACGCTTCGAACCGCCAAGCACCTTGATGCACTCCACCTTGCGGGCCCCCGAATTGTCTGCGACGTCCAAGTTCGTTTGCGTCTGGATCATTAAGATTCTCCCGACCCTTGGGTGTCGCCCGCGACCCCACGGTTTCGTTCAAACTGGAAAGCGGCTATTCAGCCCGGGCTTCGCCCATCACTTCCCAGCATTTGGATTTTGACACCGGCGCACATTCGAAAATACGCACGATGTCGCCGACCTTGGCAGTCTCGCCCGGATCATGCGCTCGGTACTTCTTCGACTTTCGAATGGTCTTCTTCAAGACCGGGTGCATGAATCGCCGCTCGACAAGAACCGTCACAGTCTTCGCGTTTTGCGCGCCGACGACCTTGCCCGTAAGAATCCGTTTCGGCATCTAGCGTTTTCCCTCCCGATTTTCGGGGCTTTCCGCGGATTTTTCCCGCAACACGGAAAGCACGCGCGCCGTGTTGCGGCGAACTTCGCGAATCCGTGCGGTATTCTCGAACGAGCCTGCGGCCCGCTGGAACCTTATGTTGAAGGATTCCTTCTTGAGCCGCATCAGTTCGTCGCGCAATTCATCTGCGGATTTGCCCCTGTAGTCGCCAGCCTTCGTCACGTTGCTTCCCTTTATCGATTGCAGTCGCCGACCGCCTACCAGTCCTCTCGCCGAACGACGCGGGTCTTGATCGGCAGCTTCATGGCCGCGAGTCTAAATGCCTCGCGCGCAACCGTTTCGGACACACCGTCGATCTCGAACATGATACGTCCCGGCTTCACTTTCGCAGCCCAGAACTCGACCGACCCCTTGCCTTTTCCCATCCGCACTTCGGTCGGCTTCTTCGACACCGGAACATCCGGGAAAATCCGTATCCAGACCCGGCCCTGGCGCTTCATCCGGCGAGTCATCGCTCGCCTGGCGGCCTCGATCTGACGCGAGGTTATGCGTTCCGGCTGCATGGCCTTCAAGCCATATGAACCGAAATTCAGCTCGAAACCGCCTTTGGCAAAGCCATGAATTCGCCCCTTGTGCTGCTTTCGGTACTTGGTTTTCTGTGGCTGAAGCATGCCTCTCTCCCAAACTACCGGCGGCGCCGCGGCAATCCGCCGTCGCGCAGTTCCTGATCTCTCCGGTCACGGGCGGCCGGATCATGCTCGAGTATCTCGCCCTTGAATATCCAGACCTTGACCCCGATCACCCCGTAAGGAGTGAACGCTTCCGCCTTGGCGTAATCGATGTCGGCACGAAGGGTGTGAAGCGGAACCCGGCCCTCGCGGTACCATTCCGTCCGCGCGATTTCCACCCCACCGAGGCGGCCCGCAACATTCACCCGGATTCCGAGCGCGCCGAGCCGCATTGCATTCTGAACCGAACGTTTCATCGCGCGCCGGAACGAGACCCTCTTCTGAAGCTGCTGCGCAATCGATTCGGCCACGAGTTGGCCGTCCAGTTCGGGCTTGCGCACCTCCGCGACGTTCAAGTGCATCTCGGATTCGGTCATCTTCATGACATTTGTGCGCAACTTCTCGATGTCCGCTCCCTTTCTCCCGATGACGATCCCGGGCCTGGCGGCATGAATCGTGATCCGGCACTTGCGGTGGGGCCGCTCGATGATCACGCGGCTGATTCCGGCCTGAGCGCATGTCTTCGTGATGTACTCGCGGATCTTGATGTCCTCTTGCAAGAGGTCGCCGAATTCCTTCTTGTCGGAATACCAGCGACTGTCCCAGGTACGATTGACCTGGAGGCGCATTCCGATCGGGTTGACTTTCTGACCCATCAGTCCTGCCTCTCTGACTCGCGCACGATCACGGTCAATTGCGAGAACGGTTTCTTTATTGGTCCGAAACGTCCCCTGGCCCTCGGCCTGCCGCGCTTCAGCGTCAAGTTCTTTCCGACATAAGCCTCCGACACGACCAGATCGTCGACATCCAGGTCGTGGTTGTTCTCCGCGTTCGCGATCGCCGACTGAAGGCATTTCCTGACGTCGATGGCAATTCGCTTCTTGGAGAACTGCAACTCTGCAAGCGCAGCGTTCACGTGCTTTCCGCGAATGGTCGCAGCCACCAGATTGAGCTTCTGTGGCGACACGCGCAACCTGCGGCTCACCGCCATCGCCGCGTGCAGATCCAACCTTCTTTCCGCCTTGACTTTACCCATGGCTCAACCGCGCTTGGCCTTCTTGTCCGCCGCGTGCCCATAATAGGAGCGCGTCGGGGAGTATTCCCCAAATTTTTGACCGATCATGTCTTCCGACACGTAAACCGGAATGAACTTCCGACCGTTGTAAACCCCAAAAGTCAAACCTACGAACTGAGGAAGGATGGTGGAGCGCCGTGACCAGATCTTGATCACGTCGCGTCTACCGGACTCCCGTGCCCTTTCGGCCTTCCTGAGGACGTCCATGTCCACGAACGGGCCTTTCCAAACGGATCTAGGCATATTCTAGCGTCCTTTCTTCCGTGCATGGCGCCGCCTGATGATGAGCTTGTCGCTCGGCTTTTTCCTCCGGGTCCGCATGCCCCTGGTCGGCTTGCCCCAAGGCGTGACCGGGTGACGCCCGCCACTTGACTTTCCCTCGCCGCCGCCGTGGGGGTGATCGACCGGATTCATCGCGACACCGCGCACCGACGGCCGCTTCCCGATATGTCGGCTGCGCCCGGCCTTGCCAAGATTCTGGTTGGAGTTGTCCGGGTTAGAAACCGCTCCAACAGTGGCCAGGCATTCCTGCCGAACCACGCGCAGTTCGCCGGATGAGAGCTTGATCTGCGCGTATCCGCCGTCTCTTCCCACAAACTGGGCATAGGTGCCTGCCGAGCGCGCGAGCTGGCCGCCCTTGCCAGGCTTCAGCTCGATATTGTGGACGATCGTTCCGAGAGGCATTCCCGAAAAGGGCATGCAATTGCCAGGCTTCACGTCCGCGCGAGCCGAGCGGATGACCTTGTCCCCGGCGGCAAGACGCTGCGGCGCCAGAATGTAGGACAGTTCGCCGTCCTTGTACTTGACCAGTGCGATGAACGCCGAACGGTTCGGATCGAATTCGATGCGCTCGACGGTCGCGGGCACATCTATCTTCCGTCGCTTGAAATCCACGAAGCGGTACAATCGCTTGGCCCTGCCGCCTCGATGTCTAACAGTGATCCGCCCCGCATTGTTTCTCCCACTCTTGGCGGGCAACCCTCTCGATAGCGCTTTCTCGGGCCGCCCCTTCCACAGCCCGGAGCGATCGATGAGAACGAGCCCTCTCTGGCCCGGTGTCGTCGGATTGTAAGTGTTCAATGCCATCGGGAAACCTTTCGAACTCCTTCGCGGTTCCGTTCTCTACTGCGAATCCACACTTGGCGCCATCGCAGGTGCAACTGCATCATGCGGCAGGTCACAGCGTCGCGCCCACATCTATTGTATATCCCTCTTCCAAGCGGACGTAGGCCTTCTTCCGGTCCTTCCGCCGCCCCGGCCGTCCGCGGAAGCGCACGACCTTCCCCTTGACGACAACCGTGTTCACGGAATGAACCTTGACGCTGAACAGCGCTTCGACAGCATCCTTGATCTCCCGCTTTCCAGCGGACATGGCGATCTCGAACACGATCGCGTTTCCTTCGGACGCCAGTGTGGACTTCTCGGTCACGATCGGCCGGCGGATGATGTCGTAATGACTTGGAGAGGCGTTCATGACAGTCTCGCCTGCAGCGCTTCCACGCCCGCCGTGGTCAGGACGAGGCTGTCGTGACACAGAATGTCATAAACATTGGCGCCTTGGCACGGCAGAATGTCCAATGTTCCAATGTTTGCCGCTGCCCGGGCAAAATTTGCATCGATGCTCGCACCGTCGATGATCAGGGTCCTTTTCTTCCAGCCCTGCTTGACGAGCATCTTCTTCAGCTCAGCGGTCTTTCCCGATTCCAGCTCCGCAGCCATGAGGACGAAAATCTCGTTGGCGGCGGCTTTTGCCGAAAGTGCATGCTTCAGGCCAAGTTTCCGCACTTTCTTGGGAAGATCGTGCGCATGGCTTCGCGGCACCGGTCCCTTGTAGACACCGCCCTTGCGGAAGATTGGGGCGTTGCGGTCGCCGTGCCGCGCTGCGCCGAGACCCTTCTGCCGGTAGATCTTGCGGCCCGAATAGCTCGTTTCGGACCGAGTCTTCGCCTTGTGCGTCCCCTGCCGTGCCTTGGCGCGCTGCCAGCGCACGACTCGATGCAGAATGTCGGGGCGCGGGTCTAGCCCGAAGATGCTGTCGAGAAGCTCGACGGTCCCGAAGCTTTCTGCTGCAAGCGTCATGACCTCTGCCTTCATTCCCCGTCTCCTCCTGCACCGGATCCGCCGGCATCCGCAGCAACGGGACCGTCGCTTGCGTTCGCAACTCCAGCAACTGCCTTGCGTGCAGCAGCCGGGACCGGCACCCCATCCGGCACCGGCTTCTTGATGGCATCCCTGACGGTCACCCATCCGCCTTTTGATCCCGGCACGGCACCCTTGACCATGATCAGGCCGCGGTCCACGTCGGTGCGGACGATTTCCAGGTTCTGGGTCGTTACGCGCCTGTTGCCCATCTGACCGGCCATCTTCTTACCCTTGAAGACCTTGCCCGGATCCTGGCACTGGCCTGTCGATCCATGCGAACGGTGGCTGATGGACACGCCGTGCGATGCACGGAGTCCACTAAAGTTGTGACGCTTCATGGCACCGGAGAACCCTTTGCCTATCGATGTCCCCGACACGTCCACCTTCTGGCCAAGAACGAAATGGTCTGCCGTGATTTCGGCCCCGACCTCGATCAGGTTCTCCGGACTCACGCGAAACTCCGCAACCTGCCGCTTGGGCGCAACGCCCGCCTGCGCAAAATGCCCGCGCATCGGCGCACTGACCCGTCGCGCCTTCCGCGGTCCGGAGCCAAGCTGGACCGCGGTGTATCCGTCCTTGTCCGCCGTCCTTTGAGCCACGACCTGAAGATTGTCCAGATGGAGGACTGTCACGGGTATCTGCCGCCCGTCCTCGGTGAATAGTCGGGTCATTCCCAGCTTTTTCGCAATCACTCCAGAACGCATTTCGGGGGTCCCCCTAAAGCTTGATTTCGACGGCCACGCCCGCGGCGAGGTCAAGCTTCATCAGAGCGTCGACCGTCTGCGGTGTCGGGTCCACGATGTCCAGAAGCCGCTTGTGCGTTCGAATCTCCATCTGCTCGCGTGACTTCTTGTCGATATGCGGACCTCTCAGTACCGTGAATTTCTCGATCTTGTTGGGGAGCGGAATTGGCCCGCGGACCCGTGCGCCCGTGCGCTTGGCGGTCTCCACGATCTCGTTCGTGCTCGCGTCCAGCACCCGGTAATCGAAGGCCTTGAGCCGGATCCGAATGTTTTGCTGCTGTATCACTATGCCGCTCCCAGTCAGAAAGCCGGCACGGAGGGGATTCCCGTCCGTGCCGCTCTCGGGTCCGTTACTCGATGATCTTGGTGACCACCCCGGCGCCAACCGTTCGCCCGCCCTCGCGAATAGCAAACCGGACGCCTTCCTCCATTGCAATCGGCGCGATGAGCTCGATTGTGAACGAGACGTTGTCGCCTGGCAGGACCATCTTCACCTCATCGGGCAGGTTGACCGTTCCAGTCACGTCCGTGGTGCGGAAATAGAACTGGGGGCGGTAATTGGTCGCAAACATCGTGTGCCGCCCTCCCTCTTCTTTCTTGAGAATGTACGCCTCTGCCTGGAACTTGGTGTGCGGTGTGACCGATCCCGGCTTGCAGAGCACCTGCCCGCGCTCGACACCGTTCCGGTCGACTCCTCTGAGCAGGGCGCCGATGTTGTCGCCAGCCTCGCCGCGGTCAAGCAGCTTGCGGAACATCTCCACACCGGTACAGGTTGTTTTCGAGGTCTCGCGAATGCCGACGATCTCGACTTCATCACCGACGGTGATGACGCCGCGCTCGACCCGTCCGGTAACGACGGTGCCGCGCCCGGAAATCGTGAAAACGTCCTCAATAGGCATGAGGAACGGCCGGTCAATCGGTCGGTCAGGCGTCGGAATGTAATCGTCGACGGCAACCATGAGTTCGGAGATGCTGTCCTCGCCTGTCTTCTTGTCACCTCCCTCGAGCGCCGCCAAGGCAGACCCCTGCACGATCGGAATGTCGTCGCCGGGAAACTCGAAGTAGGACAGCAGGTCCCGCATCTCCAAGTCGACAAGCTCGATTAGCTCTTCGTCGTCAACGAGATCGACCTTGTTCATGTACACCACGAGTGCCGGAACTCCAACCTGCCGCGCGAGCAGGATGTGCTCCCGTGTCTGCGGCATGGGCCCGTCAGAGGCACTTACCACCAGAATGGCGCCATCCATCTGCGCCGCGCCGGTAATCATGTTCTTGATGTAATCCGCATGTCCTGGGCAGTCTACATGGGCGTAGTGGCGCTTTTCGGTCTCGTATTCGACATGGGCCGTAGAGATCGTAATTCCCCGCGCCTTTTCCTCAGGTGCCGCATCGATCTTGTCGTATTCTTGGAATTCGCCAAAATACTTGGTGATCGCGGCGGTCAGCGTTGTCTTTCCATGGTCCACGTGACCAATCGTTCCAACGTTCACGTGCGGTTTGGTACGTTCAAATTTCTCTTTAGCCATCCTCTGTACCTCTTCTGGTTGAACTCGCGCGCAGCCGCCACAAGGGGGTTCACGCGTACTTGGACTGGATTTCCTCGGAAATGTTCTGTGGCACCGCGTCGTAGCGCGAAAACTGCATCGTGAAGCTGGCCCGCCCCGAGGACATCGAGCGAAGGTTGTTGATGTAGCCGAACATGTTCGCCAGCGGGACCAACGCACCGATGGTTGTCGTCGCCCCGCGCGTCTCCTGGCCCTGAACCTGCCCACGCCGCTTGGTCAGATCGCCGTTGATGACGCCAGTGTATTCGCCAGGCGTGACGACCTCCACCTTCATGACTGGCTCCAGAAGCTTCGCGCCAGCCTTGCGGAGGCCGTCCCGCATTGCCGCGCGTCCAGCCAGCTCGAACGCCATGACCGACGAGTCTACGTCGTGGTAGGCGCCGTCGATTAGCTTCACCTTGAGATCGATCACGGGAAACCCGGCGAGCGGCCCGGAATCCATTACCGAAAGAATTCCCTTCTCGACGCCCGGGATGTATTCCTTGGGGATCGATCCGCCGACGATCTGGGATTCAAAGCTGTATCCCTCTCCGACCTCGACCGGCTCGATCAGCATCTTCACCCTTGCGAACTGCCCGGCGCCACCGGTTTGCTTCTTGTGGGTGTAGTCTATTTCCGCGAAATGCGAAATCGTCTCGCGGTAGGCCACTTGGGGGGCACCAATATTGGCCTCGACCTTGAACTCCCGCTTCATCCGGTCGACCAGTATGTCGAGATGCAGTTCGCCCATCCCCCTCATGATCGTCTGGCCAGATTCCATGTCGGTCTCGACTCGGAGCGACGGGTCCTCGGCGGCCAGCCTCTGCAACGCCTGTCCCATCTTCTCTTGGTCCGCCTTCGTTTTCGGCTCCACCGCGATCTCTATCACGGGGTTGGGGAAAGTCATGGTTTCGAGCACCACCGGGTGGGCCAGGGCACTGAGCGTGTCGCCGGTGGTGGTTTCCTTGAGTCCCGCAAGCGCGATGATGTCGCCGGCAAAGGCCTCTTCGATTTCCTCCCGGTTGTTCGAGTGCATCATCACCATCCGGCCGACGCGCTCGCGCCTGCCCTTCGTGGCGTTGAGAATCTGGTCCCCCTTGCGAAGGGTTCCGGAGTAGACCCGGGTGAAGGTCAGCGACCCGACGAAGGGATCGTTCATGACCTTGAAGGCTAGAGCCGCCACTGGTTGAGAGTCGTCGGCTGTGCGTTCGATGTTTCTGGTCTCGGTCTTGTCGCCTGGCGCAAAACCGGTATAGGCGGGAACGTCCAAGGGCCCCGGCAGGTAATCGATCACCGCGTTCAGAAGCGGTTGCACGCCCTTGTTCTTGAACGCGGAGCCGGCGATCACCGGAACGAAAGACATGCTCAGCGTTCCCGCTCGGATAAGCCGCCTGATTGTTGCGGGATCCGGCTCCTCGCCGTCGAGATATCTCTCCATGACCTCGTCGTCCAGCTCGACCGCGCGATCGATCATCCTGTCCCGCCATTCCCGCGCCTGGTCGAGCAACTGCGGCCGGATTCCCTGCCGAGTCCATGTCGCACCGAGGTCCACACCTTCCCAAGTCCATTCCTCCATGGTCACGAGGTCGATGATTCCCTCGAAAGAGTCCTCGGCGCCTATCGGAATCTGGACTGGGAGGGGCACAGCCCCGGTTCGCTCCTTTACCATGCGCACGCAGTTGAAGTAGTCGGCACCGGTCTTGTCCATCTTGTTGACGAAAACGAAGCGCGGAACCCTGTAGCGGTCGGCCTGCCGCCAGACGGTTTCGGTCTGCGGCTCGATTCCCGCATTGGCGTCCAAGACGCAGACGGCCCCGTCCAGAACGGCCAGGGAGCGCTCGACCTCGATGGTGAAGTCAACGTGGCCAGGCGTGTCGATGATGTTGAACCTGAATTGGTCCGACTGCGGCGTGTCGCCATCCTCGGTGCGCTTCCAGAACGTGGTCGTCGCCGCCGACGTTATCGTTATGCCGCGTTCCTGCTCCTGCTCCATCCAGTCCATCGTGGCCGCGCCGTCGTGGACCTCGCCGATCTTGTGCGATTTTCCGGTGTAGTAGAGGGTCCGTTCGGTTGTCGTGGTCTTGCCGGCGTCGATATGCGCCATGATCCCGAAGTTCCGGTACCGGTCCAGCGTGTATTTCCGTGTCACCCGCTCAGCCCCTCCAATGCGGCCGCTACCAGCGATAATGGCTGAAGGCCTTGTTCGCCTCCGCCATCTTGTGCGTGTCCTCGCGCTTCTTTACGGCCCCTCCGCGCATGTTGGCCGCATCCATGAGCTCGCTTGCCAAGCGTTCCTCCATGGTGTGCTCGTTGCGCTTGCGGGCCGCCGAAATCAGCCAGCGGATGGCCAGCGCATCGCGGCGCTCCGGCCGAACCTCGACCGGAATCTGGTACGTGGACCCACCGACTCTGCGCGAGCGCACCTCGACTGACGGCTTGACGTTGGTGAGCGCTTCATGGAACACGTCGACTGGTGCTTGGCGCATTCTCGCCTCCACCCGGTCGAGCGCACTATAGACAATCCGCTCGGCCACTGCCTTCTTGCCATCGCGCATCAGGTTGTTCATGAATTTCGAGATGACCCGATCGCCAAACTTTGCGTCGGGGAGCAGGTCCTTTCGCTCGGCGCGTCTTCGTCGTGACATTGCCGTTGCCCTATTTGGGACGCTTGGCGCCGTATTTGGACCGGCGCTGCCGTCGGTCCTTCACGCCTTCGGTGTCGCGGACGCCGCGGAGAATGTGGTAGCGGACGCCGGGAAGATCCTTGACGCGGCCACCGCGAACGAGAACCACCGAATGTTCCTGCAGATTGTGCGCCTCACCCGGAATGTAGGAAATCACCTCGAAACCACTGGTCAAGCGCACCTTGGCGACCTTGCGCATTGCCGAGTTGGGTTTCTTCGGGGTCGTCGTGTACACGCGCGTGCAGACGCCTCGCCTCTGCGGGCACCTGAGCAGATGCATCGATTTCTGGCGCTTCACCTTGGGGCTTCGCGGCTTCCGAATCAATTGCTGTATGGTAGGCATTTCACCTCCAGTCCGTTTCGCTGACAGGCACTGCGCCTCCAAGCAAAGCCGAAAAGAACACTGGCCGCCTTCGTTTCCTTCGGCGGTTCCAACTTCAGAGGATCGCGGCCTTTCTGCCAGGATCGTGATCGCTAAATTACGGCATTTGCACTGGAGGGGGCTAAGCCCAGCCAGCAATTCGGGCGGTATGTAACGGTGATTCGCCTACCTGTCAACAGCAAAATGCAAGTTTTCTGCACGACCCAGAACGTTCGCAGGCCGGGCTCCCGCCCTTGGTCGTGTACTCATTGATTTTGATCCAGAGGCGGATGCAGGCAAGGGCAATTGCGGCCAGGAAGTTTCTTGCAAGCTTGTGATAGCGGGTCGCGATGCCTCGGAAGTGCTTGAGCTTGTTGAAGAAACGTTCGACGAGGTTGCGTTGGCGGTAGAGGTGATGGGATGCGGAGCGCTGCTCCCGGCGGTCCCGTTGGGTCGGGATGTGGGGGCAAGAGCCATGGTCGGCAATGAGTTTGAGGATGGTGCAGGCACGGCAGCCTTGTCGGAGGCTTGGCCCGGGGTGAGCGCGAAGCGGCGCGGCAGGCCAAGGCCGTCGACGACGACGTGGATTTTGGTGCTCAGCCCGCCTCGCGAGCGTCCGATGGCGTGGTCCGGACCCCCTTTTTTCCGCCCGCGGCGTGCTGGTGGGCGCGCACCACCGAGGAGTCGAGGAAATGAAGAGATCCCGGCGAGCCCGCCGCCAGCGCCTCGAACAGGCGCTTCCGCACCCCTTGCCTGGCCCAGCGGTTGCAGACTGTCGCATGCGGCCCGCAGCATTCCGGAAGGTCGCGCCACGGCGTGCCGGTGCGCAGGATGTGAAAGATCCCGCTGATAACCCGCCGGTCGTCCACCCGTGGAACGCCCCGGGCTTGTCAGGCGGCAACGGCGAGATGATCGCCCATTCCGCATCCGTCAGATCGTGCCGGCTTTGCATCCTCAAGCTCCCGCTGTTTGGAAGCTTGAATCACATCAGCGCCGGAAAGAAAATCCCTTTTCCCTTTATGAGCACACGACCTTGGCGCTATCCTTCGACTTACAGCTCCCCGTCCGGGGATACCGAACTGTCGGTGAGGGCGGACATCTCACGCTCTTCCGGAGGTGCCAGTGCAGCCTCCGCCGCCGCCTTCTCTTCCAAGATGAGCCGATCTCGGGTTCCAGCAATGTCGCGAATGCGCATTGAAGCGCCGCCGGTGCCGGCGGGTATCAGGCGTCCGACAATCACGTTCTCCTTCAGGCCAACCAGCCGGTCTCGCTTTCCCCGCACGGCGGCTTCGGTAAGCACGCGGGTGGTCTCCTGGAAGGACGCGGCGGAAATGAATGAACGAGTCTGAAGCGCGGCTTTCGTGATCCCGAGCAAGATCCGGGATCCAGTCGCGGGTCGCCTTCCCTCGGCGATGGCTTCCCGGTTTCGCTCATCCAACTCTTCCTTGTCGATCTGCTCGTCCTTCAGAAGCGAGGTTTCGCCGGGGTCCAGCACCTCCCATTTCTGGAGCATCTGGCGGAGAATGACCTCGATATGCTTGTCGTTGATCTTCACGCCCTGCATCCGGTAGACCTCCTGAACCTCCTTTATGAGGTAGTTGGCGAGCGCCTCGACGCCCAGTATGCGCAAAATGTCGTGCGGTGCAGGATTGCCGTCGACAATGTTGTCCCCCACCCGAACTTCGTCACCCTCCCGAACGGGAATGTGCTTCCCCTTGGGCACGAAATACTCAACCGGCTCGCCCCCGTCCTCTTTCGGGACGATCTTGATGCGCTGCTTGTTCTTGTAGTCCTTGCCGAATTCCACGGTTCCCGCGATCTCCGCGATTATCGCGTGATCCTTGGGACGCCGCGCCTCGAACAGCTCGGCCACCCGCGGAAGACCGCCAGTGATGTCCTTCGTCTTGGCCCCCTCGCGCGGAAGGCGCGCGATCACGTCCCCGGCGTTGATCTCGTCGCCGTCCTCCACCAGGAGAATCGCGCCAACGGACATTGCGTAGGTCGCGGGCTGGCCATTGGCCAAACGAACCGGCAAGTCGATGCTCTTGTCGATGATCTGGATCTCTGGCTTGAATTCTTTTTTGGCGCCTTTCGCCGAACGCCAGTCGGAGACGATCTGCCGGGTCATCCCGGTAGTCTGATCGGACTCCTCTTGCACCGACACGCCGGATTCAAGGTCGACAAGACGCGCCGTGCCGCTCTGCTCGGCAATGATCGGAAGCGTGTACGGATCCCATTCGAAAAGCTTGTCGCCTCTGGAAATCGCCTGCTTGTCCTTTACAAGCAACCGTGCGCCGTAGGTGAGCTTGTGGGACGCGAGCTCATGGCCGCTGCCGTCCAAGACGGAAAGCTCCATGTTCCGCCCGACCACAAGCTGCTCGCCGTTCTTGTTGGTAAGAACTTGCGCGTTGCAATACCTTATCGTTCCCTTGTGGCTGGACTCGACCGACGACTGCCGCGACGCCTCGGCGATTCCGCCAACGTGGAACGTCCGCATCGTCAGCTGCGTTCCCGGCTCGCCGATGGACTGTGCCGCGATGATCCCCACAGCCTCCCCGACGTTCACCAGCGTTCCGCGGGCAAGATCGCGACCATAGCAGCGCGCGCAAACGCCTTCCTCCGCCTCGCAAGTGAGGGGGGAGCGGACAGCGATGGTCTGGATGCCGGCCGCCTCTATGGCCTCGGCTCCGAATTCCTCGATGAGACTTCCGCGCTTTTCGATCACCTTTCCCGACTCGGGGGCCATGACATCTTCGGCCGTGACCCGTCCGAGTATCCGTTCGCCGAGATTCACGACGACCTTTCCATCCTCGACCATCGGTATCACCGTGATCGATTTCTCGGTTCCGCAGTCTTTTTCGCGCACGATGCAATCTTGAGCGACATCGACAAGGCGCCGGGTCAGGTAGCCCGAATTGGCGGTCTTGAGGGCGGTGTCCGCAAGTCCCTTGCGGGCGCCGTGCGTGGAATTGAAGTATTCCAGCACGTTCAGGCCCTCCTTGAAGTTCGAGATGATCGGGGTCTCGATGATCTCGCCCGACGGCTTGGCCATCAGTCCCCGCATGCCCGCAAGCTGCTTCATCTGCGCTGGCGAGCCTCTCGCGCCGGAATGAGACATCATGTAAACCGAGTTCGGCTCACCCTCCGATTCGTCGCCGGTCTCGCGCTTTGACGATATCTCGCTCATCATGGCGTCCGCCACCTGGTCTGTGCAGGTGGTCCAGACATCGACTGTCTTGTTGTACTTCTCGCTCTGCGTGATCAGCCCCTCCCAGTACTGCCGCTCGAACTCCGCAATCTGGTTCCGGGTGTCTTCCACGATCGAGGACTTGGTTGCCGGAACAAGCAGGTCATCTTTTCCGAACGAAATACCGGCCTTGAAGGCTTCCCTGAACCCCATCGCCATTATCTGGTCGCAGAAAATCACGGATTCCTTCTGCCCGCAGTAGCGGTACACGGTATCGATCACCTCCTGGACCTCCTGCTTGCGCAACAGCCTGTTGACAAGCCTGCCAAAAGGCGTCTTCACGTGCAGTGGAAGCAGTGACCCGAGAATCGCCCGGCCCGGCGTCGTGTCGAATATCTTGAACACCTCGTTGCCGCTCTCGTCGATTTGCTTGATGCGCACCTTGACTCGGGCGTGCGGATGCACGGACTCGCCTGCGAGCGCATGTTCGATCTCCTCGGTTGAGGCAAACGACATCCCCTCGCCCTTCATTCCAGCCCGATCGAGGGAGATGTAGTAGAGACCGAGAACCATGTCCTGCGAGGGAACGATGATGGGAGCTCCATTCGCCGGCGAAAGCACGTTGTTCGTCGACATCATGAGCACGCGCGCCTCCAACTGCGCCTCAAGAGACAGCGGCACATGCACGGCCATCTGGTCGCCGTCGAAATCCGCGTTGAAAGCGGAACAGACAAGGGGGTGCAGCTGGATCGCCTTTCCTTCTATCAGGATGGGCTCAAATGCTTGGATTCCGAGCCTGTGCAGAGTCGGCGCCCTGTTCAGCAGCACCGGGTGCTCCCTTATGACCTCATCGAGAATGTCCCAGACTTCCCTATCCTCCCTCTCGACCAGCTTCTTCGCCTGCTTGACTGTCGAGGAGAGGCCGCGCTTCTCCAGCTTGGAGTAGATGAAGGGCTTGAAAAGCTCGAGTGCCATCTTCTTGGGAAGCCCGCACTGGTGCAGCTTCAGTTCGGGACCTGTTACAATGACCGACCGTCCCGAGAAATCAACGCGCTTGCCGAGAAGATTCTGCCTGAACCTACCTTGCTTGCCCTTGAGCATGTCGCTCAGAGACTTGAGCGGGCGCTTGTTCGTTCCGGTGATCATGCGGCCGCGACGGCCGTTGTCAAACAGTGCGTCCACCGACTCTTGCAACATGCGCTTCTCGTTACGCACGATGATGTCGGGCGCCTTGAGCTCGATGATCCGCTTCAGGCGATTGTTCCTGTTGATGACCCGTCGATACAGGTCGTTCAGGTCGGAGGTCGCGAAACGCCCGCCGTCGAGCGGGACAAGAGGGCGGAGTTCCGGCGGAATCACCGGAACCACGGTAAGTATCATCCACTCGGGACGGTTTCCGGATCCCAGAAGGCTCTCCACGAGCTTGAGCCGTTTTGCCAGTTTCTTGAGCTTTTGCTCGGCGGTTGTCTGCTGAAGCTCGCCGCGCAACCTCTCGGCCGTGGCCCCCAGATCGATCTGGCTCAGCATGTCACGGATGGCCTCCGCTCCTATTCCAGCCTTGAACGCGTCAGCGCCGTAGTCGTCTTGGGCCGCGGCATGCTCTTTTTCGGTCAGCAACTCCCCGCATTTGAGCGAGGTCAAACCTTCCTCGACGACGACGAACCGCTCGAAGTAAAGGATTCTCTCAAGGTCCTTGAGCGTCATGTCCAGCATCAGGCCGATGCGGCTCGGCAGGGACTTCAGGAACCAGATATGCGCCACGGGAGCCGCAAGATCGATGTGGCCCATCCGCTCGCGGCGCACCTTCTGCATGGTGACTTCGACGCCGCACTTCTCGCAAGTCAGGCCCCGATACTTCATTCTCTTGTACTTGCCACAAAGGCACTCGTAGTCCTTGATCGGCCCCAGAATCCGGGCGCAGAACAGTCCGTCCCGCTCGGGCTTGAAAGTCCTGTAGTTGATGGTCTCGGGCTTCTTGATCTCGCCGAACGACCAAGAGAGAATTCGCTCCGGGGAGGCCAGAGAAATCCGTACCTGATCAAAGGAATCCGGCACTGCCTCTCTCCTGTGAGCGGCTGTCGATAGTTCGCGATTCATTTCCTTGCCTCTAGATTAAGTGTGCGATGAAACAGCAGGGGGGGCTTGCCGATCATTCAGCGAGATCAGTTCCATGTTCAGCCCGAGGCCACGAACTTCCTTGACCAGGACGTTGAAGCTTTCCGGGACGCCGGTCTCGAAATTGTCCTCGCCCTTCACGATGGATTCGTAGACCTTGGTGCGACCGGACACGTTGTCCGCCTTGACCGTGAGCATCTCCTGCAGCGTGAAAGCCGCACCGTAGGCCTCCAGCGCCCAGACCTCCATCTCACCGAAGCGCTGGCCGCCGAACTGCGCCTTGCCGCCAAGCGGCTGCTGGGTGACCAGGCTGTAGGGTCCAGTCGAACGGGCATGAATCTTGTCATCGACCAAGTGATGAAGCTTGAGAAGATATTTCATTCCCACGGTAACCGGCCTCGCAAACTTTTCGCCTGTCCTTCCGTCGAAAAGGATGGACTGGCCGGACGTTTCGAATCCCGCCCGCTTCAGCGCGTCGTCCACATCCTGCTCCTTGGCGCCATCGAACACCGGCGTGGCGACTGGAACTCCGGAGGTGACGTTGCGCGCGACCTCGATGATCTCGTCCTCAGCCAGCGGATCGATCTCGTTCTTGTAGGTCTCCTCGCCATATGCCTTTCGCATGGCGCTCTCGACAGGCTTGGCATCACCTGTCAGTTCATAACTCTCCAACGCCTCGCTTATCGAGAGGCCCAGACCCCTTGCCGCCCAGCCCATGTGGGTCTCGAGTATTTGACCGACATTCATCCGAGAGGGAACGCCGAGCGGGTTGAGCACAATGTCCACAGGCATTCCGTCTTCGAGGAACGGCATGTCCTCCATCGGAACGACCTTTGAGACAACGCCTTTGTTGCCGTGACGTCCGGCCATCTTGTCCCCAGGCTGCAGCTTGCGCTTCACGGCGACAAAAACCTTGACCATCTTCATCACGCCCGGAGGAAGATCGTCACCCCGCCGAACCTTCTCCACCTTGTCGCTGAAACGCGCCTCGAGCACTGACTTCTGTAGCTTGAATTGGGCGTTGAGTGCCTCCAGCGCCTTTGCGTCGCTCTCCTCCTCCAGCGCAATCTGCCACCATTGGCCTCTCGAAAGGCGGGAGAGACTCTCCTCGGTGACCTTGCCCGCGACAAAGCCCTTCGGACCCTTCACCGCATGCTTGCCCAAGACAAGCGACGTGAGGCGGCTGTAGACGTTTCTCTCGAGAATCAGCATCTCGTCGCTCTTGTCCCGACCGAGTCTGGCAACCTCTTCCCTCTCGATGTAGAGGGCGCGTTCGTCCTTTTCTATTCCGTGTCGGTTGAACACCCGCACCTCGACGACCGTGCCGAAATCTCCGGGAGGCAGCCGAAGCGACGTGTCTCTCACGTCAGAAGCCTTTTCGCCAAAGATCGCTCGAAGCAATTTCTCTTCCGGCGTCATCGGCGACTCCCCCTTCGGCGTGATCTTGCCGACGAGTATGTCGCCCGGCCCGACTTCCGCGCCAATGTAGACGATGCCTGCCTCATCGAGGTTGCGGAGCGCCTCCTCGCCGACATTCGGGATGTCGCGGGTTATTTCCTCCGGTCCGAGCTTGGTGTCGCGTGCGGTGACCTCGTACTCCTCGATGTGAATCGACGTGAAAACATCATCCCGCGCAATTCTTTCGGAGATAAGGATCGAGTCCTCGAAATTGTAGCCGTTCCACGGCATGAATGCCACAAGAACGTTGCGGCCCAAAGCCAGTTCGCCGAGGTCCGTGGACGGCCCGTCCGCGATGACGTCGCCGCGAGCCACCTCGTCGCCCACGTTGACCAGCGGTCTCTGGTTGATACAGGTGTTCTGGTTGGAACGCTGGAATTTCCGAAGCCGAAAGATATCGACACCCGCATCCTGTGGCTGAAGATCCTCGGTCACCCGGACCACGATCCGGGTCGCGTCCACTTGATCCACGACACCCGCCCGCCGCGCGGTTATCGCCGCACCGGAGTCCCGGGCCACAACCGACTCAATGCCAGTTCCGACAAATGGCGCTTCGGCGCGAAGCAAAGGGACGGCCTGACGCTGCATGTTCGATCCCATGAGTGCACGGTTGGCGTCGTCGTTCTCGAGAAACGGAATCAGGGACGCAGCTACCGACACCAGCTGCTTCGGCGACACGTCGATCATGTCGACCGTTTCCCTGCGGCTGAGCTTGAACTCGCCCTCGTTCCGCGAGGACACCAGCACGTTGGCGAACTGTTCCTCGCTGTCGAGTTTCGCGTTTGCCTGCGCAATCGTGTGGCGCGTTTCCTCGGTCGCGGATATGTATTCCACCTCGTCGGTCACCTTGCCGTCCCGGACCTTTCTGTACGGAGTTTCGATGAAGCCGTACTTGTTGACCCGAGCGAAGGTGGCAAGCGAATTGATCAGGCCGATGTTCGGCCCCTCGGGGGTCTCGATCGGGCAGATCCGCCCGTAATGGGTGGGATGCACGTCCCGAACTTCGAAGCCGGCTCGCTCGCGCGTCAGCCCACCGGGTCCCAGTGCGGAAAGCCTCCGTTTGTGAGTGACTTCCGAGAGCGGATTCGTCTGATCCATGAACTGGGAAAGCTGAGACGAGCCGAAAAACTCCCGAACAGCCGCCGCCGCAGGCTTGGAGTTAATCAAGTCCTGAGGCATGACCGTGTCGATTTCCAGTGACGTCATCCTCTCCCTGATGGTCCGCTCCATCCGGACCAGCCCCATTCGGTAGTGGTTTTCCATGAGTTCGCCGACCGATCGAACCCGACGGTTGCCCAAGTGGTCGATGTCGTCGACGTCTCCCCTTCCGTCGCGCAGGTCGACAAGCGCCTTGACGCACGCGACAATGTCCTCCCTGCGAAGGGTCCTCTGCGTATCGGCAGCATCGAGTTGCAGACGCATGTTCATCTTGACCCGACCGACCGCGGAAAGATCGTATCGGTCCGCGTCGTTGAATATCTGCTCGAACAGGTTCCCGGCAGTTTCCTCGGTGGGCGGCTCGCCTGGCCTCAGTATCCTGTAGATGGCCATCAGCGCCGACTTTCTGTCATAGTTCGGATCGATCGCCATCGTGTTCGGGATGTAGGGGCCAGCGGTCCCCCCGTCGATATCGAGAACCGGGATCGAGATCACGCCGCTCTCCCGCAACAACTCGAGCGTGCTCTTTTCGCGCGCGGTCCTTTTGTTCCAAGTCAGTTCGTCCCCGGCCTCCGCCAGGACCACCCCGGTTTCCTCATCGATGACGTCTCTTGCGACAAACTTGCCGACGATGCTCTCGAACGGCACGGCGACCTTTTCCGCAAGACCCTGCGAACTCCAGGCCTTCAGCTTCCTCGGAGTGATTTTGGTGCCTTTCTCCGCGATGACCTCGCCTGTCTTTGCGTCGACAATGTCCTGCTTGCATTCTTTCCCGCGCAGGCGTTCCGGCAGGAACTCGGTGATCCAAGTTTCTCCGTCTGGGGACAGTTCGAAATCGACGGAATCGAAATAGGCGGACATGATGTCTTCTTGATCCATCCCGAGCGCGAACAGCAAGGTGGTGACGGGAAACTTCCTCTTTCGATCGATGCGTGCGAACACGATATCCTTGGCGTCGAACTCGAAATCGATCCAGGACCCGCGATAGGGTATGATCCGGCATGTGTACAGAAGCATGCTCGACGAATGGGTCTTGCCCTTGTCGTGATCGAAGAACACTCCCGGCGAGCGGTGCATCTGGGAAACCACGACCCGTTCCGTGCCGTTGATGATGAAGGTGCCGTTATTGGTCATGAGCGGCATGTCGCCCATGTACACCTCCTGCTCCTTGATGCTCTTCAAGTTCCGCGAGCCGGTCTCCTCTTCCACGTCGAACACCCTGAGCTGCAAGCACACCTTGAGCGGTGCCGCATAGGTGATGTCACGCTGCTGGCACTCGTCAACATCGAACTTGGGAGCGTCGAGCGTGTAGCTGACAAAGTGCAGCTCCGCCGTTTCATTGTATGCCGAAATCGGGAAGACTGACTGGAAGACCCCCCTGATCCCCTCTCCGTCCGCGTGCGTGTCCCCGCTGCCAGAATTAAGGAACAGATCGTACGAGTTTTTCTGAACCTCGATGAGGTTCGGCATATCTATCGCTTCGCGGATCTTTCCATAGTTCCGCCTTATTCTCTTTCGTGCCGCTGCCTGGGACATGCGCGTCATCCTCTTCCAAATCAGATGCGGTGGCCCCGCTGGGCAGCGGAGCCATGCGCCTTTCGGTAGCTGCGAAGTTCAATTCCTGCCAGCCGCGCCACCGGCCAGCGCCGAACTTCCAATTGCGCCTTTCCGGAAACTGCACGCAGCAGTTTCGCTGGAGACGCGAGCCGCCGGAACCGGCGGTCTCGTCCGATCCCAATCGGCGTTACTTGATCTCCACTTCTGCGCCGACTGCCACAAGCCGTTCCTTGAGCTGCTCCGCCTCTTCCTTGGAAGCGCCTTCCTTGACGGGCTTTCCGCCGGCCTCGACAAGCTCTTTCGCTTCCCGGAGACCCAAGCTGGTTATCGCGCGAACTTCCTTGATGACCTGCACCTTCTGCGACCCGGCCGCCTTGAGGATGACATCGAATTCGGTTTGCTCCTCGGCCTCTTCGCTGCCGCCGCCGCTGTCCGGCCCGGCAACCATGACCGCTCCAGCGGCGGCCGGCTCAATTCCGTACTTGTCCTTGAGGATCGTCTTGAGTTCTTGCGCTTTCAAGAGCGTCAGACCGACAATTTCCTCGGCCAACTTGTTCAAATCTGCCATTACTCTGTATTCTCACTCCAGTTTTCTGCTTGATTCGTCCGTGCCGTTTCCCGCCCTGTCTCACTTGTTGCATTCCGCTACGCCGCCTCGCGCTCCTCGATGGCCTCGAGGATTGAAGCCATGCTGGACGCAGGCGCGCCTATCGCCCCGGCAACGTTTGCCGCCGGTGCCGCAATGCATCCAACCAACAAGGCAAGCAGTTCCTCTCTGGACGGCATGGCAGCAATCGACTTCACGCCGTCGGGACCAAGAGCGGTGCCGCCCATTGCTCCACCGAGCACGACAAGCTTGGCGTTATCCTTGGCGTAGGCTTGGGCGACTTTTGCCGCGGTCACCGGATCCTCGGAGTAGGCCAAGACGGTCATGCCGTTAAGCAGGTCGGCGATTCCGCTGCACTGGGTGCCCTTGATCGCGATTTTGGCGAGCCTGTTCTTGGCAACGCGGACAAAACCTCCGGCTTCGCGCATGCGACCCCGGAAATCCTGCATGTCTGCAACTGTGAGACCCACGTACCTCGCCACGACGACGACGCCAGAGCTCTCGAAGATATGACCGAGATCCTCGACCACCTGTTCCTTTCGGGCTCTATCCACAGTTTCGCTCCAGTCAATGGAGGGAGACCCCTCCAACTCAGTTATGCCGGGCACTGCCCGGCGCTCGGGTCCTTGACTTCGGGGTTCGAACAGGCTCGCCTGGAAGGTTGTCTTCCGCTTGATCTCTCCGTTTCCCGTCTCAGGCAGGATTTAGCTCGCCGGGCGGGTATGCCCGCCGAAACCCGCCGTCTCGGACAGTCGGCGAACCGTTGCCGGTCCGCCGCACTCTCCGCCTTCGCAAGAAGGCGAAAGAATTCTCAATTTCCGGTCGCCGACTCCACGCTGACCGACACGCCGGGTCCCATGGTTGAGCACAGCGCGATTTTCCTGACGAATTTCCCCTTTGCTCCGGGCGGCCTGGCACGGCTGACCGTCCCCACGAACGCCCGCACGTTTTCCACAAGCTTCGCTTCGTCAAACGACGCCTTCCCGATGCCGGCGTGCACCACTCCGGCTCGCTCAGCACGGAACTGAACCTCTCCCGCCTTTGCCTTGCGCACAGCTTCCGCCACGTTTGCCGTTACGGTGCCGACGCGCGGGTTCGGCATGAGATTGCGCGGTCCCAATATCCTTCCCAGCCTGCCTACCAACGACATCATGTCGGGTGAGGCGATGCATCGATCAAACTCGATCTTTCCTCCCTGAATGGTCTCCATGAGATCTTCGGCACCGACAATGTCGGCACCAGCATCCTTTGCCTCGCCAGCCTTTTCGCCTCTTGCGAAGACAGCCACGCGAACTGTCTTTCCGGTGCCGTTTGGTAGGCTGACCGTGCCCCTGACGTTCTGGTCGGCGTGGCGCGTGTCGACGCCAAGGTTCATCGCTATCTCAACGGATTCGGAAAATTTGGCGGTGGCGTTCGCCTTCACCAAAGCCACCGCCTCCTCGACAGTGACATTCGCCTTTCCGGCGACGGCCGCTCGCGCGGCCCTTGTTCTCTTTCCAACTTTTGCCATCGGCTTATCCCCTGACCTCGATTCCAATCGACCGAGCCGACCCAAGGACGATTTTCATGGCGGCATCGATGTCGCTCGTGTTGAGGTCCGCCATCTTCGCCTGGGCGATCTCGCGAACCTGGGCGGTTGTCACATGCCCTGCGGTCTCGCGACCGGGCATGTTTGATCCTGACTCGAGACCTGCCGCTTTCTTCAAGTAATAGGACGCGGGAGGCGTCTTGATCTCCATGGCAAACGACTTGTCCTGGAAGTAGGAGATGATGGTCGGGCATGGAACGCCTTTCTCGATGGACTGCGTTCTTGCATTGAATGCCTTGCAGAACTCCATGATGTTGATTCCGCGCTGGCCGAGCGCCGGCCCGACAGGTGGAGCCGGATTTGCGTTGCCGGCCGGAACTTGAAGCTTGAGCGTTCCTATCAGTTTCTTCGCCATGCGGCCCTTCCCCCGTTTCCTGCGCCGGCTGACAGCCCGGTGCTACGCTTGTTTGGTAACTTGGTTGTATTCCAAGTCTACGGGTGTCGAGCGCCCGAATATCGAAACCGACACCTTCAGCCGCGCGTTTTCCTCGTCCACTTTCTCCACCGATGCCGTGAAGCCCTCGAACGGGCCATCGGTGACATTGACCTTCTCGCCCACTTCGTAGAACACGAGGGACCGAGGCGCCTTGGTGCCCTGCTCGGCGCGATTGATGATCGCGTTGACCTCTTCATCGCGCATCGGAGATGGTTGACCCGACGTTCCGAGAAAGCCCGTCACGCGATTGATCCCGTTGATCAGGTGATACCCCTTGTCCGTCATTTCCATGTGGACAAGAACATATCCGGGCATGTATCGCCGTTCCGTCGGCACCTTCTTTCCGCGTCGTACCTCAAGAACATCCTCGGTCGGCACAAGCACCTGGTCAATTTGCTCTTCGAGCCCGTTCTGCGCAACCGCCTGGCGAATTTGCTCTTTCACCCTCTTCTCGTAATTCGACAGCACACTAATTGAATACCAGCGTTTCGCCATGCGGCATTCCCTTACCCAAGGCCTGAATGTTGACAGTCAGTCGGGATTTTCCAATGGAGTTGACGGCAAATTTCCACAATAAAATAAAGAGTGCGCTCAGATCGCCAAAGTCGCGCACTTCGATTCATTACGAACGCTCTTTATAGCATTTCCGGCAATCGGGTGCAAGCGAAAATTTCGGCAGTCGATTCATTTTTCGGAAATCCAGGCAGACGCCGGCAACCAGCTGCAATGTCCGCACCCCAAGCATCGAAATGCTTCGGCCTTGGTGCAGCCGCGAAACCTTGTTGCAGCGATTGTCGAGCAAGCCAGTCCTGACGACTCATTGTGCAAGCAGATCAACGCACAGGGATTCAGATTTGGATCGCGCCCCTCGCCATCTGATGCCTGGCTTGCCTCAGCTGTCTCGAGGCAGAGGCAATTTCATCCAGGTCGCGCACCTCTCGCGCATTCATCCCCACCTCGGTCGCCAACCCATTGCGCTCTCATTCGTCGGGTTCTTGAGGTCAATCGGCCCCAAAACGATCTGCTAGCGAACATCCCATCATTTGCGGCCAGCCTGTGGACGGCAGTGTTGCGGGCTTCGGCTGGCGATCTCTTTAGGCTGGCAATATGCGGCGGTCTTGGTGAACTTCGTCGCAAACTTGCGGCCGCATCCGCAAGCAATTTCAAGCTTGTCACCAACGGTCTCCTTCAACACATCCCCACCGGACCCGGCGCATTGAAGATCGGAGAAACTAGGCTGCATGGCATACCCACGAGAAGCTGTCTGCAATGCCGCAAACGAGGTTCCCTCCTGCTAATTGGCGGACCGGGCGGCAAATTTCACCAAGTCGGGCCAGTCGGGGATTCGATGCCCTGCAATTCTTTTCCGGAACCGCAGGAAAAGCTTCCAGCACTCTCGGAACCGCTCCTAGTGTCCCCCGAACGCGCGGTTGCCCTGACGGATGCAATGACGCCGTCCGGCTCATTCGTTTTACCGCCTTGCACAACGGCTCGATCAATGCCTTCGGCCATCGCCCGGGACAAATCCTGCCTGAACAGCATCTCGATGTCGGGCGAAGATTGCAGGATCATTTGCTGGGAATACTGACCGAACGCGCCACAAGTTGATCCCGGAGCAGAGGGATGTAATCGCCCGGCCTGTAGTCCGTTTGGATAATCCGGGAACCCGTCCCCGCAGAGGGCGCGGTCGTGGTGACCGCCCGCGTCTCGGAAGGCGCATCGCCGTCAAGAACGCTCATCGGAACAGGCATCCCCTCAAAGGGAAGTGCAGAACGCTTCTCAACCTCTCGGCTTACTTCCGCCTCTCGTCCGTCAAGCCTTTCCCGACCCATCGCGATACGGATCGCCCTAGCCAGACTGAACGCCCGGCACTCGGCATCAAACGAACGAGTTTCTGAGTCTTTGATGGTTTCAGCTTCTTTTTCGGTCGCGATGGCCTTTGCCCATTTGGCATTTGCGATTTTCTTGTCAAGGCCCTCGGCCTTTTCCCGAAGCTCGGTCAGCTCGGTAGCCTCATCGTCCTCGAGGCCCTGCTTGTCAAACTTTTTGGCAAGTGCCTTCGCCCGTTTCTGCAACTCGCGCTTTTCGCGTTCCATAACCGCCAATTTTTCCATCTTCAAACCTCTATCACCTCAAAGTTCCATTCTTACGCGGGCGTCTTCGCCCCGGTGCCGACCGCCATAACCAGCTCCACCATGGCATCAATTTTATCCCGGGCTTTCGACTTCGTGAACTTTCGGTTGCCCGCAGGGTCTGTATCCACAACTAAGTTGCTGAATTGCCATGTCAGCATCCCGTTCCCATCATGTATCGAGTATGCAACCTTCCAACGCGGCTATTGCGGACGACATGGACGCGTAACCCTGTCCGAAAGCTGTCCAGACTGTGTGGAAACCGGGCATTTGGGATTCCCGCACGTTCTGGCAGGCGTTATGTTGAGGCATAGGACACAAGACTGGAACAGAGCGCTCGCAATCCCTGCTGCTACCCGAACGGGTCGAGGATTGCGTGGGCGAAAACAATCCCGTTCGCTTCATCGACGCTTTCGTTGACGGACTTGATCTGGATGCGATGGGGTTCAGGCGAGTAAAGCCGAAAGCGACGGGCCGGCCGGGCTACGACCCTGCGGACATGCTGAAGCTCTGCATCTACGGCTATCTGAACCGGGTGCGGTCGAGCCGTCGTCTGGAGGCGGAGACGCACCGCAACCTCGAAGTGATTTGGCTGATGCGTCAGCTCAAGCCCGATTTCAAGACGATCGCGGATTTTCGGCGCGACAACCGTAAAGCATTCCGTTCGGTTTTCCGCCAGTTCGTGAGGCTGTGCCAGGAACTTGACCTTTATGGCCGCGAGTTGCTGGCGGTGGACGGCACGCGGATCAAGGCCGTCAATGACAAGGCCGTAATTTCACCAAGGCATCTTTGAAACGCGATCTGGCGAAAGTCGGCGAGCGTCTGGAGAAGTGTCTCGGTGAACTGAACGACGCCGATAGCCGGGATGGCGAACCGCCGAGTGGAGGCGGAACGACCGAAAAGCTCGCCGAGAAGATAGCATCGATGAAGGAACGGCGGGAGAAACTGGCCGGATATCAGAAGACGCTGGAGGAAAGCGGCGAGGACCAGTTGTCGTTGACCGATCCGGATGCCCGCGCCCTGGAGCGCAACACCCGCGTCGGTGTGGGCTACAATATCCAGATCGCGGTGGATGCCAAGCACAAGCTGATCGCCGAGCGGCAGGTTCACGCCAAGGTCAGCGATCTGGGGTTGCTGGCACAGACTGTTTCGGCGGCGCGTGCGTCACTGGATATTGACGCCATCGATGTGGTCGCGGACAAGGGGTGTTTCGCGATCGAGGATATCGAGGCCTGCGAAGCGGGGGGGGCCACGCCCTTCGTGCCAAAACCCCGGCGCGGCGCTGCAGCGACCAAGGGGTTGTTCGTCAAGGAGCGGTTCCGGTACGACTCTGAAGCGGATTGCTGCATCTGTCCTGGCGGGCAGAGCTTGCCTCCTGTCGGCAAGAAGCATTTTGTGCGTGAGGGCGTCTTTGAGCGCAAATGCCGCAACTTTCGGGCCTGCAAGACCTGCCCGCTCAAGGCCCGCTGCACGACCAGCGAGGCCCGGACAGTGACGCGGTACGAAAACGAGGCGGTGTTGGAGCGCATGGCCGCGCGGCTGGCCGCCCGGCCCGATATCCTCAATGATCGTCGCGAGACAGTCGAGCACCCCTTCGGCTCCATTAAGCAATGGATGGGGCAAGGGGCATTCCTGATGCGCCGTCTCGACAACGTCCGCGCCGAGTTCAGCCTCACTGCACTCGCCTGCAACATCCGTCGAGCCACCAACCTCATTGGCATTCCGGCTCTGATCGAAGCTGCAAGGGCGTGATCGGAGACAAAATGCGGTCCGGCTGCAACATCTCGCCTCGTACCGGCACAGAGAGCGAAAAAACACTCCAAACACCTGGAAAATCGGGCAGAACAGAAAAACAGACCAAAAACCCGAAAATGCAACCCCATAAGCCAGAAAATCACGGGTTTTCACACAGTCTGGAGCGTTTCTGGCGTGTAGACGCCATCTTCTTCGATGAGACGCTGAACCTCCGACATACCCCAGCGGTCATAAGAAACCGACTGCACATCGTATTTACCGGTCAGCTCACCGAGAAACTGGACAATGCGCCTTTTGTCTATCGTCTTCCCGCACCGGAAGGCGATGCCCTCGCTGATCCAAGCGTCATAGGGTATCCGGCCGTCCTGCGAAGTCTTTTCGCTGACCCAGCACCAAGCCTTCACCGCGCCGGTGTCAGGGAAATAGGCGGCAACGGCCGCAAGGTCGGAAACGCTCGCCAAGTCCATCCCAATATGGCACACTTGCCCTTCAAGGTCGGGTAGCTCGCCTTGGCAAGCCAGCCAGTCGGAAACCGGCATAAACCCGCCCTCATCGCTGGTCCGCTGGTTGAGATAAAGGTTGCGGAAAGCCGGTTCCCGCGTTGGCATCCGTTGCGCCTGTTTCGCGGAGGAACGCAAGTCCTCGATGCTCCGGATGACGCCCAGCGCGGGGTTGCAGGCCCGCCAAGTCTCTTCGCTCCACGGATCCGCATCCTCGGGTGCTTCCCAGTGCGCCGCGTAAAACGCGCTATCCTCACCCCCCCCGGCCATCACCGATTTCCCGTAGTCGACCAGCTCCGACATGAGATGGTCTTTCAGGTGCGACTGCGTTGATGTGGCGATCACCAAAGGATGTGCCCGCGCCCCGGTGCTGGTGGAGAGAACATCCCACAGGCTCCTAGACGGCCACTGCGCGAGTTCATCGCAGACCACGAAGGAAGCCGACAGACCGTGCTTGGTCGCGACATCGGCAGAAAGGGCGCGGTAGATTGAGCCGGTCGCTACGTCTTCCATCGTCTTGTCGAACTGCCGGATGATAATGCGGTCGGAAAGTTCAGGAATTGCTTCAATTATCGCCTTCATCACCCTGAAAGTTATCGCGGCTTGCGCCTTGTCAGCCGCCGCGCTGTAGACTTCGCCCATTGTTTCAGACAGCGGCCCGCACAAACTGCACAGCGCGAACCCCGCCACTAGCCCCGTCTTGCCGTTCTTTCGCGGAACCGAGATTATGCCCTGCCGGATGGATCGATCGGGTGGATACAGCCCCCGGACGATTTCTTTCTGCCAAGACATCAGTCGCATCTTGTTTCCGGCAAGCATCCCGGAGGGCACCGGCAGGCATTCCGGCCACGAAATCACCTGCTCGGCAATCGGATCGTCCGGATTGACGCTCTTGAAGGTCGCAACCTCGCCCTCGGTCGCGCGTTTGACCTTTTTGACGGGTTTCGCCCCCGGGCCGCGCAATCCCATAGCTTCAGAACCCCCCAGACGGGAAAACCAGCGACACAGAGCGCGTCTGGTGGCTTTCAATGCCCTTCAAACCCCAATTCTGGACAAGAGGGGTGAGGGGGTTCCCAAATCGGGCGTGGCCTGATTCTGTATCCGCAACCAAAATCAACGGATGGGATCCCCTCAATGAGCACCTCCATCATCGCACTGTTCTGCTGTCTCGACGACTTTGCAAAGGCCTTTGAAGAATGGGAGCGGCATCGGCTGATCGGCACAGGCCGCCAGCGCTCGCGCTCGGGCAAGCTCTCGCTCAGCGAAAGGCTCTTCATCATGGTGCTGTTTCATCTCTCGCCCTTCAAGCATTTCAAGGCTTTCCGGTTCCATGGCGTGGAGCGGAAACATCGCGACCGCTTTGGAGACCTGCCGAGCTGCGGACGGTTTGTCGCCCTGATGCCGCGCTTGCCGGTTCCGTCTTGCATCTTGATGCAATGCTTTCGCGGTGAGCGGGATCTGTTTTGTGGACAGCGCCAAGCTCGCTGTCTGCCACAACGCACGGATCAACCGGAACAAGGTCTTCAAGGGACTGGCCAAGCGGGGCCGCAGCGCCAGGGGGTGGTTTTTCGGGTTCAAGCTGCATCTGGTCATCAACGACAAGGGTCAGGTCATGGCCGTCAAGATCACGCCTGAAAACACCGACGACCGCAAGCTGCTTGAGACCATGATTGCCGAGTTGGAAGGCAAGGCGTTCGGCGACAAAGGCTGCATTCCGAAGCCGCTTTTCCAGCGTTTGCGGCAACAGGGCCTGCACCTGATCACTGGCATTCGCCGCAACATGAAAAACGTTCTTCGGCCCATTCCGGACCAAATCATGTTGCGGAAGCGGTTCATCATTGAAACGCTGTTCGATAAACTGAAATCGAGCATGGGATTGGAACGCACACGACACCGATCCCCAACAAATGCCTTCGTTCATATCCTGTCATGTCTGGCTGCCTGCATTCTGGCGCAGCCAAAGGTCAAAATCGGCAAAATCGTCGTGCCAGACGCCATTCGGTGCATTCCAAAAGAAAACAGAGCTTATCCATAACTCGGGTCCTTCAAGGTTTTGTATGTAGATGCCCTAGGGAACCTCTGATTTGGAGGGTTTTTTTTGGATTTGCTGCGGAATTTGCCCTTCCCGGCTGCACCGGTCGTTTTTCGGCGGTCCGGAAGCCGCAAATGCGCGTTTTCGGGGCGAAACCGCCGCCACTTCAGCCCCCGCGGGGCCGGTCCGGCAAATTCCGGACACACTTCTCCCCTGTCATTGCAAGTGCGGCTGGGCAATCATCAGGTTCGAGAAGCCCAGAAGCAGCGCAAGCCGCTGCACGTTCTTGTCCAAACCCCGATACCGAACCATGTCGTAGCCGAACACCCGCTTGATGATCCGGAACGGATGTTCCACCCGGGCCCGCACCCGGGCCTTCGCCTTCTCCGCCCTGGCCGCGGCGCTGCCCGGCGCCAGCGTCCGGCGCTGGCCCGGGGGCATGGCAATCTGCCACGAAACATCGCGATGCGCGTGCTCCGCCCGCTTGCCGATCCCGCGATATCCGGAGTCACCCCAGACTTGCTCCTCCTCGCCGTGCAGAAGCCGATCCGAAGGCGTCAGGTCGTGAACGTTCGCGGCCGTTCCCTCCAGATGGTGCACCAGACCCCGGGTGTCGGTGCCAATGTGCAGCTTCATCCCGAAATGCCACTGGTTCCCCTTCCTGGTCTGGTGCATCTCCGGATCGCGGGCGTTGCTCTCGTTCTTGGTCGACGACGGCGCCGAAATGATGGTGGCGTCAACGATGGTGCCCTTCTTCAGCAAAACCCCCCGCTCGGCCAGGTGATCCCTGATATCCTCAAACAGCTGGTGCGCCAGTCCGTGGTTCTCCAGCCGATGGCGGAAGTTGAGGATCGTCGTCTCGTCCGGAACCTTCTCAAGACTCACCCCGGCAAAGCGCCGGATGCTCTCCGCCTCGCAAGCTGGTCCTCCATCAACGGGTCGCTCAGGTTGTAAAACAATTGAACGCAGTGCACGCGCAGCATCACCGACAGCGGATACGGCTGTCGCCCCCTGCGGCCGCCCTTCGGATACACTGGCGCAATGCGGGCCTCCAGGCGCTCCCAGGGGATCAGGCCGTCCATCCGCTCCAGAAAGATCTCGCGGCGCGTCTTGCGCTTCTTGCGATCGTATTCGAGGCTGGCAAAGGTCAGTTGCTGAAGGCGTTGCATGTCAGGATCCCCCCAAAAAAGGCGTGGCGCAAAATAACAGGCGCGCACCGGATACGCAATGCAACGCCCAAAACCGGGCTATATTCAGAGGTTCCCTAGAGCAAAAGCGTTGCCGTATGAGGCTATTTGAGCCGGTGAGGCCATTTTTGCCGATCTAACCATATGTGGGGTGCCCCAATGTCGGTTGTTGTCCCCCCCCCCCCCCGAGAGATTTCCCTGCGGAAGACACTATATGCTGTGCCACCCGCAATGGGAAGCGCAACATATAGTGCTGTTCGGTCAAAAGGAAGACCTAGTACCACGGTTCGTCGAAGCCCTCCTCTTCCAATACATCGGCAATGCGTTTCTCCGCCAAGTGAAACAGCCCATTCACCCATCCCTTCAATTCCGCGCTCTGATTCCATTCCGTCAGCTTGACCGCTTTAAGTGCGAGTTCGATCGCTTCCAACGCTTTCTTCTCCTTGCTCACTTTCTTCTCCTTGCTCACTTTCTTCTTCTTGCTCACTTTCTTCTTCTTGCTCACTCCAATCACCTCCTCTCTCTCTCAAAACACCCCCGGTTCAGAATAACGTTGAACGATAGGTACCTTAGGTGAAATATCAACGGTTTAGTCGTTTTGTGCATCGCAATTCCTCCCTCCACAACGAGGGGTAATTTAGGGTCTGCGGAAACCCAGTTCAATGACCCGCGAATTGCGAATCACCAGGCAACTGCCCACTTCGGGTACCACCCGACCCGGCGCCAGATCGCTGACGTCCAGGTGACCGTACGGCCACTGCCCGCAGGGACTGGTGTCGTACCTTCGGAGGATGCAGATCAGGACGCCGGTCAGCTTCAAGCTCGCCACCATGCTCGCGGTCCCGGAAAGATGCAGCCTGGCCGAATTGTCCGACGGGTATCACGCGAGGCGGGACATCGAAGAGCTATGCAAGATACCCAAGAGACGGTCGACGTGGACGGGTTCCACGGCCGGACGACGAGACACTGGAAGCGTTGCCTGCGGGTGGCCGGGCGAGACTGCAGGCAAACTTCATGAATGGCTTCGCGACCAAGGGCGCATTTGCTCTCGGAGCGTTGCCGCTTGTCTCTTAATCGCGGAATCCGACTTGCAGGCTGCCCGCTTTGTTTTGTTCGAAAATGATCCAGACCTCGCTGGTCCAAGGCAGAAAACAGGAGCAGCGGTTCAGCTGGAGAACATGTCGCGCAACAGAGTCAGCATTTCACTCTGGTCGGCCAGCGTCGCCAAAGGCACAGAAAAAAATCGAGCGAAGGCGACATGCGCCGCATTGATCAGGCGCGATGGTCAAAACAAGCCTAAAATGCCCGACAGGCCAAGACGTATGACTTGATCGACGAGAAAGAAAAAGATCGATGCCAAGGCTGCCATAAGGAACACCATGGCTGTGGTGACCAAGAGTTCCCGGCGGTTTGGCCAAACGACCTTCGAGACTTCAGTCCGAACCTGCTGCATGAAGCGGAACGGTGTATTCAGTGCCATCGCGTTAACTCGGTAATTGCCAAGGTGGAAACAAATGAACTGTCTAACTCAAAAACGGGCTATAGCCAAGAGCACCATTAGACTAACGTCCGCTCTCCGCTTAACTTCGCTAGATGATCCGCGAGATTCCAAATCGAAGCTGTGTACCCATCCGGCGCCACTACCTGCGGTCTCGCCACAATTGCCCTTTTCACGACACAAGCTATGCGAGACAGCCGACGCATTCAAGATCAACATGTCGGCTTGAAGCCTCGCTCAACCGGCGCCATCTGGCAGGGGCGGAGGGACTCGAACCCCCGACCGTCGGTTTTGGAGACCGATGCTCTTCCAACTGAGCTACACCCCTGCAGAGGATTGACACTTATTCTTCCAGTGCAGGAACTGCAAGCGATTTGGGAGGGCGATCTACAGCTTGGTCGCAAGCCACACCTCGCTATCAGCGAAGTCAAGCTCCGCCGAGCCGCTCAAAACGCAACTCTTGGCGAAAACTGCGTCATCCGCCGCCGAGAAATTGCACGGCCACGCACGTTCCTTGCAGCGAACCCGAAACAATCACGCTTCTGCCTGTTCTTGCGGCAACTCGCTCCCATCATCGTTACCACTGTCGTCCGTTGTTTCAGGAGCGGAAGGGACGCCTTCTGGCGCAATTTCGGCAAGCGGACCAAGTTTCGCAATCGGGCTCACATCCGACTTGAGCCAGCTTTCGATCAACTCCGCTGCCCTTGCGGCGAGGACTTCCAGCTGTTGCTCGCTGTCACGGACATAGCCAGATCCGAAAATCGTGGTGGATGTGGTCGGTTCAATTACAGCTAGCGTGTGAAGCTCCTCATTCAATTGCGTCGCCGTCGCGTCGTCCCAAAGGCCGATCTTCAGAACCATTGCTGACCTCGGGGAGGCAATGATCGGCACGCCGGGAATGGCAAGCTGATAGGCATCCACTTTCACGGATATATGATAGAATTTCCCTCCGGAATAGCGACCCAACCGCTCCTTTACTGCCGCCGAGATCGCGGCCTCGATCTCGGTGGCTTCCGCGGTTCTCGATGCAAGGGTTGATTTTGCCTTGTCGGCAAATGCAACCACATGCCCAAGCCTGAAGTCGCCTATTGGTTCGGGAGTCTCCCCAAGATCGCCGCCCGTACCGCACGCCCCAAGCGCAGCGAGAATCGCAAGCGCACCGGTCAGATTCCTGTAGAGTAACCACCCATGCATTCCTGCTCCTCCGTCTCTATCGCGGACCCATGGGCTTCCTCGATCAGGCTGTCTGCTAGATGCCCAAGCTCCGCAGGACTTCGATGATGAGCCTGAAGCACAGCACATTCCGCTCCAGCAAGCATCGACCAGCAAGCATTGACACCTCAATGCAGGCGAGTCAAGAAGGGACGTCGCATCGATACTAGGGTGCCCGATTCAGGCCTTTCAGCCAATGGCAAACACGGATGCCGAAAACCTCCCAGCCAAGGCCTTGCTTGCAACGCGGGTTCTATCCTTGCCGGATGTCGTGCGAACGGCAAGGCAAAATTTGCTTGAAATCATCCCCGAACTGGCGACCCGCCAAAACATGGTCTCAGGACGAATGATCAAGCGGTGGCACATGGTCATGGACCCGGGCGGGCTCAAGCGCATCTTGCGTGAGCATCCGCAAATGTACCCGAAGTCCCACATTGTAACCAACATGCTTCGGCCGGGAATTGGCGAGAGCCTGTTCATAGCTGAAGGGAGGCACTGGCTTTGGCAGCGCAGGGCCGCGACACCCGTGTTTTCCACCCGCAACATCGCGGGATTGGCCCCAACCATGACAAAGGCGGTCTCCAGAATGATCGCACGATTGAAGGAAGATGCAGGATCGCCCGTAGACATGCATCGAGAGATCGTGGCGACGACTTTCGAGGTCATCAGCGACATAACGTTTTCAGGCGGCGAATCCATCGACCGCTCGGTGGTCCACAAAGCGATCGACGACTATATCAGAAGCGCTGCAAAAGTGTCGCTGCTTGATGTGATCGGCGCACCAGGCTGGGTTCCCCGTCCTGGCCGGATAAAGGGAACTCAAGCAATCCGGTCGATGCGCAGAATAGCCGAAAGCGCCATTCGTGCGCGCCAAGATTCCAGCAAGTCGCTTGGTCGGGAGGACCTGCTCGATTTGCTGAGATCGGGACAAGACCCGAAGTCAGGCCGCAAGATGAATGCCATCGAACTGAGAGACAATCTGCTTACATTCATTGTCGCCGGGCACGAAACGACAGCGCTCGCGCTGTCCTGGTCCCTGTACCTTCTGGCCTTCGACCCGGCGGTCCAAGAAACGACGCGCACGGAGACTCGGAAAATTCTCGGAAACCGGGTTGCGACGGCCGCGGACCTAGAACGGCTCGTGTTGACGCGGAGGGTTGTCCAAGAGGCATTGCGCCTTTATCCGCCGGCCGCGTTGCTGGCTCGCGAGGCACAGCATCCCGACAAGATCGGCGGTAGGGAGGTCAGGCGTGGAGACACGATGTTCCTTCCGATCTACGCGTTGCACCGAAATCGCCTTCTGTGGAACGATCCGGACGGATTCGATCCGGATCGTTTCACGGATCCCAGAGCCATCAACCCGTACGCATTCCTGCCGTTTGGCGGCGGTCCGCGCATCTGCATCGGAATGAATTTCGCGATGACTGAAGCAGTGATAATGCTTTCATCCCTGATCTCACGCTTTCGCTTCACGCGCGCGGCCGGACGCAACCCGGCGCCGGTGCTCATTCTGACTCTCAGACCGGAAGAAGGCATTTGGCTTAACGTTGAGCCAATTTAGTTTCGTCTGCCGGGCTTGCAGGGGAGAAAGTGGCGAGGACTGAACTGCCTCGCCGCGTCAAACGCCGGCATCCCGCTTTCTTCAACTTAATTCGCTCGGCTGGGAAGCCGCCACGCGACGGAGCGTTCTCAAGTGAATTTGTTCTGGCTCGGGAAGCCATGAGGTGGCACGCGACCAGCTGACGCGCGTCTGCCCATCCATTTCTCAAGATTCCGCACTGTCCGGACCCGGCCGGCCGGGTCGATCCATTTCAAGCCTTCGGACGACGGGAAGGTCTTGAGGCCGGAAAGCTCATGAGATTCACTGTATTTCTGAAGTCGAACTCCCTTTCCGCGTGCCATTTCCGGCAGTTCGTCCAACGGGAATACCAGCAACCTCCGGTTTGTCCCGACGGACGCCAGCAGGTCGCCGTTCACCCGAACGCATGCCCGCGCCTCGTCAGGCATTTGGACATTCAGCACCTGCTTGCCGTTCTTGGTCGAGGCGACAACGTCCTCTTCGGAAACCTTAAATCCAAAGCCGAATGCCGAAGACACCACCAATCGCTTCGATGGATCGTGGGCGAACAGGCTGACAATGTCGGCTTCGTTCGGAAGATCGATCATGACCCGAACTGGCTCTCCGTAACCTCTTCCGTCGGGGAGCGCGGACACCTTGAGAGTGTAGAATCTTCCATTGGTTCCAAAGAGAAGGAGCTTCTCGGATGTTTCGGCATGGATGACGAACTTGCCCTCGTCCCCGTCGCGGCACTTGAACTCCTGGCCCAGAGGAAGCGTGCCCTTCATGGCCCGAATCCACCCCATCTTGGAACAAACCACGGTCACCGGCTCGTTTTCGGCAGGCTCCTCCAGCACCTCCGCCTCGACTCTTGGGGGCTTGGCAAATGTCGTCCGCCGCCCGCCGCCGGCAGCCTTCGCGCCAAATCTCTCCTTGATGCCTCTAAGTTCGTCCGAAATGCCACCCCATTGAAGCTTGTCGCTTGCAAGCAGGTCTTCGAGGGAGGCCCGTTCGATTAACAGCGCATCGTGCTCCTTTCTCAGTTCCAGCTCTTCCAATTTTCGCAGGCTCCTCAGGCGCATGTTCAGAATCGCCTCGGCCTGGATTTCCGAAAGATCGAATTCTCTAATGAGCTTGGCCCGCGGCTCATCATGGAATCGGATGATCTCTATCACCTTGTCCAAGTTCAGGAACGCCAAGATATAGCCTTCCAAGACCTCAAGACGCCTGTCGATCTTGTCGACACGGTGGCGCGAGCGCCGAACGAGAACGTCCCTCCTGTGATTCAGAAAGATCTGGAGCAGTTCCTTCAACGAGCAAACCTTCGGGGTTCTGCCGTCTACCAAGGCATTCATGTTGACCGGAACGTTGACTTGAAGTGACGAACTCCTGAAGAGCGTTTCCATCAGGATTTTTGGATCGACGTTGCGTGTCTTGGGCTCGATAACGACCCGGACGTCATCGGCGGACTCGTCGCGCACGTCGGCAAGGGCCGGAACTTTCTTGTCCAATATCAGCGTTGCGATCCGCTCGATCAATTCAGATTTCTTCACCTGATACGGGATTTCGGTGACGATTATCTGCCAGTTCCTGCCGTGGAGCTTCTCCATGTCCCACTTGGCCCTAAGCCGGATCGATCCCCGTCCGGTTTCATAGATTGCCTTTATGGTTTCGGCGGGATCGACAATCACGCCGCCAGTCGGAAAGTCGGGACCAAGCACTTTGCTCGTCAAGGTGCCGCCCCGGGCATCGGGAAATTTCAGGAGGTGCAGGCAAGCATCGCACAGCTCGCCAATGTTGTGAGGCGGAATGTCGGTGGCCATGCCCACGGCAACACCCTTGGCGCCGTTCGCGAGCAGATTCGGCAAGCTGCCGGGAAGAACAACCGGCTCGGTAAGCGTGCCATCATAATTGTTCTGGAAATCCACGGAATTCTCGGCCAAACCCTCAAGCAAGGCTTCCGCGACTTCCGTCAGGCGCACCTCCGTGTATCGCGCCGCCGCTGGATTGTCTCCATCGATATTGCCGAAGTTCCCTTGCCCGCCCACCAGCGGGTACCGCATGTTGAAGTCTTGGGCCAATCGGGCGAGCGCGTCGTAAATCGCTTGGTCGCCGTGAGGGTGGTAGTTTCCCATGACATCGCCGGAAATCTTGGCCGACTTCCTGAATCCGCTGTTGGGACCAAGCTTGAGTTCCCGCATTGCAAAGAGAATTCGACGGTGAACGGGCTTCAACCCGTCCCGCGCGTCCGGCAACGCGCGGTGCATGATTGTGGAGAGCGCGTACTGCAGGTAGCGCTGGCTTATCGCCCGCTGAAAAGACTCGTTCGTGGTTCCGCCGTCATTCATGCTGTTCATCGTCAGCTTCGAACTCCCGCGTTCCGTTTGCAGCTTCACCCTGTCCGCACATTTCGGCAATCTCGTCGAGCCTGATCGATGCCCTGTCCACCGACATGATGCGGTCGTAAAATGCGAATCTGCCGGACAATCCCCGATGATCGAGAAAGGGTCGGCGGCGAATTTGGGTGGTGGATGCCTGTATCCTGATGCAAAGTCTGCTCATGACTCTTGCATCGAGACTTACTTGGCGCGGAAACTCTGTCAAGATCGAAATTCTCCGCGCACGTCGGTCTGCCGACGGCGTCTCAATTGCTCGCCTGCCACCCATTGTGCCGTATCCAAAGGCAGTTTCAGGTTATCGCATCAGACCCCCACTTGTTATGCGGACCAGCGAATGTTCGAACGCAAGGCAGAACTGCGCCTTGCAACGGTTCGTGAGGCACCTGGATCGCTTGGAACCAAATTGAACCAGTACCGGACTCGGAACGTCGCGGCAGTTACGGCATTAGCGGCTTGCGTCTGCCTGCAACCTGCGTTCCAGCCAGCGAACACCTGCAGATACCAGGAGAATGAGCGCAAGATACTCGATCACGAGAACCGTGTAGATTTCGAGCGGGCGGTATTCGGTCACCACCAGTTCATTTGCCTTGCGAGTGAGTTCCTGCATTCCGATAACCGAGACGAGCGATGACATTTTGAGCATGTAAACCAACTGGTTTCCGAGAGCGGGCAGTATGCGGCGTATGGCTTGGGGCAATATGACAAACCACATGGTGTCGACGTAGTTCAGCGAAATCGAGTGCGCAGCCTCGTGCTGGCCCCGGTCGATCGACTGGATGCCCGCGCGAAAGATTTCTGCTTCGAACGCGCTGTCCGACAGCGCGAGGGCGATCACTCCCGCCCAAAAGACGCTTATGGAAAACCCGGTCAACTGCGGCATGCCGTAGTAAACCCAAAGAATCAACACAAGGATCGGAACCGCGCGAACCACCTCGACATACGTTCGATTGAACCCGCGCAGAGCTCGGTTGGACATCAGCCCCGGAAGCGCAATGAGCAGCCCGGCAACGACCGACATGGCGATTGCGGCCACCGACATCATGATCGTGTGGTCCAGCCCGCTTAGCAGGAATTTCAGGTTGGAACGGCCGGACGGTGTCGCAGGATTGACAACGTACCAGCCCCAGTTCGCCGAGCACCCAGAGAGAAAGACGGAAAGAGCCAAGGCTGGAACGGCAACCCTCGTGAAGCGCCGAATGGCAGACATCGCGCGTCTCCTAGTGATGGAGAATCTTCCGCAGAAAGTCTTGGCAGCGCTGACTTTCCGGGTTCTCAAAGAACTTGTCGGGTAACGCCATCTCGACGATGCTGCCGTGATCCATGAAAACCATGTTGTCGGCGACGCGGCGGGCAAAGCCCATTTCGTGGGTAACGCAAATCATCGTCATTCCGCTTTCGGCAAGTTCGGCCATCACTTCGAGGACCTCGCTGATCATTTCCGGGTCCAAGGCCGAAGTTGGCTCGTCAAACAGCATGATCCTCGGTTCCATGCAGAGCGCCCGCGCGATGGCAACACGCTGCTGCTGACCTCCTGAAAGCTGGCGGGGATATTTGCCCGCCTGTTCTGGTATCCGCACCCGCTCAAGGTAACGGATCGCCAGCTCGCGCGCCGCGCTTTTTGCAAGCCGTCGCGCTCGGACCGGTCCGAGCATCAGGTTCTCGATGACAGTAAGGTGCGGAAAGAGATTGAACTGCTGGAAAACCACTCCAACCTTGGGTCGGATCACGTTCAGACTCTTCCTTGTTCCATCCAGCAAACAGCCATCGACTCTTATCGTTCCGTGCTGGTGGCGCTCCAATCCATTGATGCAGCGAATCAAGGTGGATTTACCTGACCCGGAGGGGCCGCACACGACAACACGCTCCCCTCTGTTCACGACAAGGTTGACCTCCTTCAGAGCCTGAAAAGCGCCGAAGAACGTCGAAATGCTTTCCACTTCAATTATCGGGTTCGAGTCTGTGCCCTGCATTTCCTCATACCTGCGGCGGACGGAACGGTGCACGTCGCTTCCCCAATTGGCGGCATGGTTGCAATTCCAAGTGAGAAAGACAATAGTGGGCTTTTGATCGTTCAAGGAGCACTCGATGAAAATATTGAAATTTGCGGTCGCGACTCTGCTGTTTCTTGCCGCAGGACAGGCGCAGGCGCAGTCCGCTCTCCAAGATATCCTGAATACCGGCGTGTTGAAGGTGGGGACGACCGGCGACTGGAATCCGATGACAATGAAAGATCCCGCGACGAACAGCTACACGGGCTATGACATCGACGTGATGACCGAGTTGGCGAAGGACCTCGGAGTCAAGGTCGAGTTCGTGCCGACTGACTGGAAGACACTCGTAAGCGGGGTCACTGCCGGAAAATATCACCTGACGGGGTCTGCGTCGATTTCACCGGCGCGCGCAAAAGCGGCCGGGTATTCAAACAGTTATTTCTCGCTGGCGACAGTTCCCCTCATACTTGCCGAGGATGCCGACAAGTACAAAGATTGGAGCGACCTCGACAAGCCCGACGTGACCGTGGCCGCAACGCTGGGCACCACACAGGAAAAGCAGGTGCAGCAGTTCTTCCCGAACGCGCAGCACAAGATTGTCGAGGCGCCGGCGCGCGATTTTCAAGAGGTACTTGCGGGTCGTGCCGACGCCCACATCACGTCCAACGTCGAAGCCCACAAGCTGGTGGAAAAGTATCCGCAGATGGCCATAATTCCGGTCTCGGCTCCGAAGGCGCCCACGCCTATCGCGATGCTGCTTCCGCAGGCAGACCAAGTTTGGATCAACTACGTGAACACTTGGATCGCCTTGAAAACCGAGCGGGGCTTTTTTAACGACCTTGGTCGAAAATGGAAGCTCCAGAACTGATCCGGAACGGCTTGAATTCGGCGAATTGAACAGGAAGGGGCGTTGCGATGCCCCTTTTCTCGTCTGGCCAGAGGTACCCGCCCCAGACTCGGGGCAAGCAAGCCCGGCTCGACGTCCGGTCAGCTTTATGTCGGTGGCAGCGCTTGCCTGCGGACGAATGTGAGCCTGCTCCGTCTGGGTATCCGTCTGCAAAGCGCCATCTCCTTGAATCTGATCTTGAATTCGTGGAACCTCAGCAACCGGTTTAGGGAATTTTGGATGGGGAACTGGCAGTGAGGCTTGATCGCGCAACTTGGTGCGAGGTTGATTCCTATCTGCAGAGGACAGACGGCATCATAATTCCAGTTGGGTCCACCGAACAGCATGGACCCGTCGGACTGATCGGTACTGACGCAATTTGCGCGGCCCGAATTGCAGAGGCGGCAGCGGAATGCGTGGATGCACTGGTCGCTCCCACCCTAGCGTACAGTCCGGCACCATTCAATCTTGGCTTCGCTGGTACCGTGTCGATTGCCGAGGAGGTGTTCGAGGCATTGGCGAAGGCCGTTGTCGAAAGCCTGCACTCACAGGGGTTCCGCCATTTTTATTTCCTGAATGCCCACGGAGCCAATCTAAAGCCGCTTGCAAGCGTTGCACGGAATCTCGGCGGCGTTGAAATCCGGGTCCGAAACTGGTGGGACTTCGAGCCGGTGCAGGAGTTGCGCAGTCGCCTTTACGGCGAATGGGAAGGCTTGCATGCCACCCCTTCGGAAATCTCGGTGACGCGAGCGACTGATCGGAGCGTGGAGTCCTCCGCTGCCAGCAATCCGCCCGAAAGACTCTCCAGAGAATTTATAAGGGCGCACGCGGGCGACAAGCATGGACCGCCGCAAGAACATCGTGCAAAATTTCCGGACGGCCGAGTTGGGTCGCATTCGGCGCTTGCGAAAGCGCGCCATGGGCGAATGCTGTTGGACGCGGCCAGTGAATCGACTGCGCAGGATTACGCAACGTTCCTGGCCGCTGCGGACTCGGGCTTGCTCTGAATCAGGTGCCAAGCCTGCAAAACGGATTCTTTTGCTGGGCTGCCGGGTCCTGTCAGCAACGGAACTCGCCGGCCATGGCTATCAAATCATTCGAGGGAGGCTGATTCCAAAAAAACAGAGCGAACTGCCGTCAGCGGCAAACTTGCCGATGAAGCGCTCAATCTTTGTTTCATTGCACTATTTCGCGGTCTCGAGGCGACTTCCGGTATCGGCGACATGCTTGTCTGGCACAAACATCCCGCCAACAGGCAAACGCACGGGATGTCCATCCAGCATTCCCTGTACAAGTCGCCCATGAAGCCGTTGACCGGGATTCATTCGTGTTGCGCCGCCACCCTCAGGACGCAGCCGAGATCGAGATGACACAGTTCTCGATCCCGGGAATCAGGCGGATTCAGGCCGCGTCGCTTACGACACCTTCCGAGGCCTTGCGGTTGCTGGACATGTTGACGCACATGGTGACGGCATTCTTGGCCGGAACCGGATTGGCCTTGTTCTGGCCTGCAATGTCAAAAGCCGTGCCGTGAGCAGGAGTTGTCACAGGGACTGGCAGCCCGGCCAGAACGGATACCCCGCGATCAAACCCCATAAGCTTGATCGCGATCTGGCCTTGATCGTGATACATGGTAACGGCCGCATCGAACTCGCCATTTCGAACCTTCAGCCACAACGTGTCGGCAGGCAACGGCCCGACTGCCGAGATCTGCCGGAGCCGAGCGCGTTCAACAGCTGGGCGAATAACACGCGCTTCCTCGTCTCCCATCAGCCCTCCGTCTCCTGCATGGGGATTGTAGGCCGCAACGACGATGCGCGGACGGTCGTAGCCAGCCATTCTCAGAGTGCGGTCGGTTAGGTTGATGCTTTCCTCAATTCGCTCCACTGTCAGCAATTCAGGTACATCCTTCATTGCCACATGACTGGTCACTCGGCCGTTCCACATGCCGTCCGCCACGTTAAACTCGCTGGCACGGGACCGCAGCTGGAAAAAGTTGCGGGCAAACCCCAATTCGTCGGTGAACTCGTTGCCGCCAAGGTGCATCGATTCCTTGTTGAAGGGCATGAAGACGATTCCCTGCACAATTCCGTCACGCGCAAGCTCGAACGCTCTGCGCAGGCCGCAGAGCGAGCTTCGCCCGCCCGCCGCCGTAGCGGACGCCACCGGAACGTCTCCGATATCGTCGACAGTCAGGTCGAGATGCAAAACCTCTTCATCAGCGAACTCAATGTCCGCGTTCAGCTCCGCGTGGCGCACATTATCGACCGTGAGCCCGGTCTGCTCCTCTCCGCGAGCGAAGATTTCAGGCGCGCCGATCACCAACAGCTTGGCCACCGCCCTGACATCGGCGTCACACAACAGCTTCACCAGCAGTTCTGGGCCAATGCCGGCAGGGTCGCCCTGGATCAGAGCAATAGTATTGTCACCCGCCATCGATACCGTCCGCTTTTGCCTTGCTATTCACCATTTCCTGCGTTTTCGCGATGTTGCTTACCGTGGTATCGAGATGACAACGCATGTGTCGCGCCGTGTCGCGAGCGTCCCGTCGAGTAAGAGCCTCTACAATGTTCTCATGCTCGCCAAGAGTGCTGTCACGCCCCGTGCGCAGCTTGGAGGAAATGAACCGGGCACGCCAAAGCCTCGCGTTGAACCGCTTGTGCGTTTCCAGCAGCGGCGCGTTGCGGGCAGCCCTGACGATTGTCTGGTGAAACTCCATGTCCCAGCCGAAGAATTCCAGCGGATCAGTGCCTTCCGGCGCACGCATCATGCGATTGCACAACTCGGACGCTTGAGCAATCTCGCCGTCGGTGGCCTGATCGCATGCAAGTTCGCCGGCCAGCGCCTCCAAGACGCCCAGCACAGCGAGATTCTGGGTAAGTTCTTCCAATGTGGGATCGGCCACGCGTGGACGCCTTGTAGGCTCGTAGACTATGAGCCCCTCGTTCTCAAGGATGCGGAGTGCCTCCTTCAAAGGAGTCCGGCTGATTCCCAAAGCCTCTGCAAGGTCTCGTTCGCGGACCGGAAGCCCGGCCTTGAGCTTGCCCAGCAGTATGAACTCCCGCAATGTGTCAGCGGCAATTTCGGCCAAGCTCTTCCGGGGGGCGATCGCGCCCAATGCTTGCATCTCTTCTGTCCAGTGCGCTTGTGCCATGTTCACTTGCACCATCTCAGCACGATTGGGTCAAGTTCACGCAGAAGGTCCATCAAATGGGCGCGCGCCTCTGGTGCCAGCGGTGCGATTGGGTGGCGGCAGAACGCTGATTTGATCACGCCGCCCGCTGCCATTGCCTCCTTCGCTGCGCGAAAACCGCATTGACGGTTTTCGTGGTTGATAAGCGGAAGGACGCATGCGTAAGCCTTCATGGCAGCCTCTCGATTCCCGGAAAGATGGTGCACGACCACAGGCTTGATCTTGTCAGGAATCGTGGCCGAGGTCATGGTGCCGGTCGCGCCGGCATCAAGATCGGCGATCAGGGTAATGCCCTCTTCGCCGTCAAACGGTCCGTCAATATGGTTGCTCGCCTCGGCCAGCAATGCGCGCAACTTCGCCGCCGTCCCTACGCTTTCTATCTTCAGCAACTTCAGCATGTCTATTTCGCGTGCCATCCGAGCAAGAAGCGGCACATCCAGATCGACGCCGGAGAGCGGCGCATCCTGCAACATTATCGGAATGCCGACCTCGCCGACACGGGAAAATTGCTCGAATGTCTGCTCTGGGGTCCCCTTCAAGAGTGCGCCATGGTAGGGAGGCATCATCATGACAATCGAAGCGCCAAGCTCCTTGGATCGCTTGGCGCGGGCCACGACGACATCAGTCGCAAAATGGCTGATGGTCACGATGACGGGTACCCGACCCGCCACATGTTCAAGGCTTAGGCGCGTCAGCGCTTCGCGTTCGGCATCAGACAGCAGGAATTGTTCCGAATAGTTTGCCAATATGCATATGCCATCGACGCCTTGGGCAACCATGCAATCGAGAATGCACCGGTTGCCGTCTTCATCCAGCGATCCGTCGGGGTTGAATGCCGTCGGTGCGACTGGCCATATGCCGCTGTAGGGTTTCATTCAAATATCTCAAAGTTTGACAGATGCCTTCCGCTGATCGCGATCCCCAACCCCGGGGTTTCGTCATCGAGCTGAATGAATCCATCGACAGCATCAGGTTCGCCGTCGAAAATATAGTAAAATAGCTCGTTGCCCACCTCCACGTCGAATACGGGGAAATACTCGCTGATCGGACAGTTCGTGTCCGCCATGGTCAGATGATAGTTGTGCATCTGGCCTGCGTGCGGGATTACCGGGACCTGGTGCGCATTTGCGATGGCGTTGATCCTCTGCGCAGCCGTTATCCCCCCCACCCTGTTCGTGTCATACTGCAGGACACTGACTGCCTTGGATGAAATCAAGTCCTTGCAGCCAATTATCGAAAACTCGTGCTCGCCACCCGATATTGGAACGATTCCCATGGCGTTGAGTTCCGCATAGCCCGCCATGTCGTCTGCGATTACCGGTTCCTCAAGCCAGCGGGGTTCGAAACGCGCAAGCTTGGGCAACATGCGCTTCGTGTATTCGAGGTTCCAGCCCATGTAGCATTCCAGCATCAGATCCACATCGTAGCCGAGAACCTCGCGCAGCGCCTCGACCCTTTTCAGGTTCTCGCGCATGCCGGGCATGCCATCCTTGGGGCCGTATCCAAAGCGGGTCTTGTATGCCAGGTAGCCACCCTTTGCCGCCTCTTCCGCCTCGCACTGCATTGCCTGAATGCTGTCCGCGTAAAGCTTGGAATAGTAAACTGGAATTCTTTCCTTTGTGCGTCCGCCCAGCAGCTTGAACACGGGCTTGCCGACCAGCTTGCCCATCAAGTCCCAGACCGCGATGTCGATCGCCGAAATCGCAGTCATTCCAATGCCCTTGCGTCCCCAAGCGTGGGTCCGGCGATACATCTTTTCCCAGATGTAGGCGTAGTCGAACGGATCCTCGCCGATCACCATTGCTGCGTAGAAGTCATCGATGGCCTTCTTTACAACAGAGGGAGCCAGAGCAGCATTGCCGATGCCGACGGTGCCGTCGTCGGCTTCCACCTCACAAGTCAGCCACTGGTGAAATCTGAATGAGGCCATCGTGTCACCTCGCTCCAGGAGCACGTCCGATGCGTTGGTGCAGAAATTCCCCTGCGGCGGCACCGTTGCACCAGTCCATCTCCAGACTCGAGTGCGGACTGATTCAATCTTTGCCATCGGTCATTCCCTCCCTATTTGATGTCGTCGTCGAACTCCGTCTTGATTTGCGGTTCCAGAAGGCCGGTCCGACAAGTGCCAGTGCGGTGAGTATCAGAAACAGCAGGGTCAGCGGCCTCGTGAGCATCAGCCACCATTTCTCGTCCAGCATGACCATGGACTGTCCCAAGCGCTGTTCGAGCATTCCGCCCAGTATCAACCCAATAGCCAACGGAACGACTGAAAAACCGTAACGTCGCATGAAGTATCCAAGCACGCCAGAGAGCAAAGCAACCCAAACATCGAACATCGACTGGTCCAGCGCGTAAGCTCCGACGATTGAGAAGACGAAGACGCAAGGCCAGAGGACTTGGACCGGAATCAACGTCACTCGGGCGAAAACCCTTGCGCCGCGCAATCCGACAAAGAAAAACAGTATGTTGACAAGCATCATCGACCAGAAGATCGCGTAGGCGAAATCAGCTTGCTCGGTGAACATTGTCGGTCCGGGGCGTATGCCGTGCACCAGCAGGCCTACCAGAATGACTGCCGCCGTTGCGCTTCCCGGGATTCCGAGAGCCAGCGTTGGCACCATCGCGCCGCCGGTGGCGGCATTGTTCGCGGCTTCGGACCCGGCCACGCCTTCGATGGCGCCTTTGCCGAACTCTTCTGGCGTTCGTGACCAGCGCTTGGCCTCATTGTACCCTATCATTGACGCCACAGTGGCGCCTTCTGCCGGCAAGATGCCGATGAAGGTGCCAATCCCGGAGGATCGAACGATTGCACGCCAAGACTTCGCGTAGTCCGCACGGGTGGGAAGCATAACCGACTTCATCCGGATCTGTTCGCGCTTGACGTCCAATCTCGATGATTGGACCAGCAATTCGGATATTCCAAACACCCCAATCATCACGGGAACAAATCCAATCCCGTCGTAAAGTTGGTACGACCCGAATGTAAACCTCTCCACGGTTGTCAGGTTGTCCACGCCGACCAGCGCTAGAAAAATCCCGAAACCGCCTGCAATCAAGTTCTTGAGAGGTGACCCATCCCCGATCGAGGCAAGCATTGAGAGTCCGAACAAGGTCAGCGCAAAGTATTCTGGCGGCGAGAAGTTGTAGGCAGCCCTTGCAAGCAGAGGAGCGGCAAGCATCAAGCAGACGACGCTGATGGCTCCGCCCACGGTTGAGGCGACCACGGCCATCCCGAGCGCGCGGCCCGCCTCGCCGCGCTGCGCTAGTGGATAACCGTCCAGACATGTGGTCGCGCTCGCGGACGTGCCCGGAGTGTTGATGAGAATCGCGGTGATTGCGCCGGCAAATGTGGCAGAGCAGTAAATCGCGGTCAGGATCGCTATTGCCGGCACTGGCTCCATCGTCAGCGTAAAAGGCAAGAGCAGCGCTGCTCCAGTGGTTGCGTTCAGACCGGGCAAGGCGCCAATGACGACACCGCCAAGCGTCGCCGCAACCAACAGAAAAAGCAGGAACGGGTCGCTCAGGGAAAGGAGGCCGTTGAGCAGTGCGTCCATGACTCAACCGTACCAGACGTTCGTGAGCAGCCCGCGCGGGAACCGGATCTCGAACACCTGATCAAAAAGGAAAAAGACAAGGACAGGAACGACCAGTCCGACCAAAGCGAGGATGTGCGCTCTCCGCTCGCCCCAAAGCGCGGCGAGCAAAGCGGCGAAGATTGCCAGCGCGAGAAAAAAATCCACGGCAGTCACCGCTGCAAAGACGCCAAAAATCACCAGTGTCCCGATTGTCTTTCCATGCAAGCGCTCGCGAATCCTGATTGGATCGAACCATGCCATTGCCAAGGTGAGGGTGATTAGCAGGCCCAGCAGAAGCTGCGGAAAATCCGACGGCTGAATGCCGCGCTTCAAGATCGGCGGCATTTTCTTGAACGTCGTGGAGAGCCAGAATGCAACCACGCAAAAAATCACGATTAATGCCGGGACAAGGAATCGCTCCACGCGACGGCCGGAATTTTTCGTTGTTCGGGGCATGGTAACCGGTTGGGTGCGCACAGGATGCGGCGGGCTCGCCCGCCGCACCGCTTGGATCGCTTCAGGGCAATCCTACTCGATAAAACCCAGCTCTTTCAGAGCTGCTTCCATTTCATTCACCGTGGTCTGGATCTGCGGTCCCCAAACATCGGAACCGGCGACCGAAGAGGCGTCGAGGCCCACAGAGGTCAAGAATCCCTGATAAACACTGTGATTCATCGACTTGAGCAAGGCCGCCTCGATCTTGTCGGCGACCTCTGGCGGGGTGTCGGCATGGACGGCAAATCCGCGCACGGTCGAGAAGCTCACCGGAATGCCAAGTTCCTTGGCGGTTGGAACATCCGGGATTTTCGACATTCTCTCGTCGGCCAAGACCACTGTCGGGCAAATTTCTCCGGCTTCGATTTGAGCAGTGGCTTCAGCGAGGTTCAGAACGCCCGCGTCGACCGCGCCGGCGACAAGCTGGGTCGCAAGTTCGCCGCCGCCGTCAAACGGCAGCATCTTGGGCGTCATCAACCCGCCCTTCTTGGCGAACATGAAGGCCGACACGTCATCGATGTTGCCCAGATGGGTCACGCCATAGGTGATCGGTGCCTGTTTCTGCTTGGACACGAAATCCTCAGCGTCGGCGTAGGCACCGCATTTTGTCATCAGTATCTGCGGATCATCGGTGCCGCGAGCGATTGGACGGAGATCTTCGATTTTCATCCCTCCCTGCCCCTTGGCCATCACGGCAGCGTGACCGACCGTGAAGGTCAGGATCGTGTAGCCATCTGCGGAAACCGTCTTGTAGTACTCGAGCGCGGCGGCACCGCCCCCGCCCCTCTTGTTGACAATCACCATGTCCTGGCCAAGCTCGCGACGGGCGCGCAGCATCATCATGCGCGTGGTCACGTCCGTGCCGCCACCGTGTCCGGCATGCGTCACAACCTCGATGGTCTTGGACGGATACTCATCCGCGATGGCAGTCCCCCCGCCCAGCACCGGTAGCATTGCACCGGCAGCAGCCAGCGCAACGACCTGCCTGCGGAAACCGAGTGTCTTCTTCATGAATTCCTCCTTGAGATTGAAAAGTGGCGAATCCCTGTTCGCCAGCCTCGAATTTGGTATGCCAAATATCGTATTTCATCAAGCGAATTTAAATTTGCATCGAGACATTTTCGAGAAAATCTTGAGTCCAGGAATTTTTGCGCTGGCAAGGCGGCGATTTGCAAGGAGGCACAGTGCGGCTCCCTATAGTCTTCGCAGAGAAATTCGCCGCTAGCTGAATAGTTGACCCAATGTGCAATTGCTCGTGATTCCACTTCGGTGGGTCAATAGGCGTCCCAGTTGAAGTGCGCTTCCCATTCCGTTGCGCTTTTCTCCGAGTTGTCTTGCATTGAACGCGTGAGGGTATATCTCAAGGTCACTCGGCTTCCCTAGTGGTTTGATTCCAAGGCTGAAACCCTCTTTTCCTGCAGCGATGATTTTGCCGGGGTCTGCGGTCCGGGAGAAAGGCCGCGCCTCGGTGGCGTTGCGCTCTTCGATGAAGTGGAGGATCGCCTGCCGAAGTTCACCGACGGAACGGAAGAAGCTATGCCCGAGCCGGCGGAGGAGGAGTGGCTTGGCGAAGAGGACTTCCACTGCGTTCAGCCGGGAACTCGAGGTCGGGGTAAAGCGGAAGGTCCGGCGCGAATGCATGGCAGGCCAAGAGCAGGTCCGTTCATGCCTGCGAGTGGATTGGCTGTCCAGGATGGCATGGATCGGGGCGGTGGCGGGGATGTTGCGCTCGATGAACTCCTAGTGGCGTCGTCGTTGTGCCGGCGCTTGCAGTCATGGGGCTGGTGGCGCCAGACGCATCGCTTCGACCCGCCACGCATGCTTCTGCGGCCGGCTCCTGTCCACGACAATCTCCTGCAAGCGCCCCCCCCCCGATCGCTTCCATCGCCAACGCATCATGCCGGAACTATATGATAAATACAGCCCACTAGTTGAGGCTTCCTTCCTTCATAGAGAAGCACCTCAGCACGAAGCCATCACTATTTTGCTGTGCCGCTGCGTCAGGCTCCATGTGTCGGGGGTTCAAGTCCCTCTTCGGCAATCCTGTTCATTCAAAAAGCCGATTCGACGCGGCGTGGCCAGATTCCAGATCGAAATAACTCTGCGCACGCAGAATTCTCCATCCGTCCGAAACGCCTTTCGGCGTTTATCGATGCCACCGCAACCGCCTGCCGCTCGCATTCGTTAAGTGCATTGGCCTTTCATCTCCTGTCGCAGCGTACAAATTCAGGTGCCGGACAACGAGCAGAAGCGTCAATTGCCTCGCGTAGCAACTCAATTCCGTGCAAAAGTTCCCTTTCCGCGATCGTGAGCGGGGGCACGATTCCGATGACATGTCCTTGGGTCCCGCATTCCCAGGTGATGAGGCCGTGGGCAAGTGCGGCGGCTCGGATTGCCGTTGCCCTTGCATGATCCGGCCTGCCAGTCTCGTCCACTATCTCCACGCCAAACATCGCACCGCGGCCGCGAACTGTCGAAACGAAGGGAAGATTCCCGAGCAAGGCCGCACTCGCGGACAGCCATGTGCCGATCTGGCGAGCCTTCGCCGACACGTCATGCCTTAGCATGAACTCCACGGAGGCAAGCGCCGCAGCGGCGGAAACCGGATGCAGTTGGAATGTCGATGACTGGGTTCCCGGCAGCCATGCAGACAAGATGTCTTCGCGTCCGGCAACCAGCCCCGCTGGAAAGCCGCCGGCAAACGCCTTGCCAAGAATGAGCAGATCCGGCACGAAGTCCTCGCCCATGAACGCGAACTGCTGGCCAGTCCGGCCCATTCCCGTGAAAACTTCGTCAACGATCAGGGGAATTTCGCGAGCACTTGCGTGCTGCGCAAGCGATTTCATCCAGCCACTGGGTGGCAGGATCATACCCCCCGTTGCCTGAATTGGCTCAACTATGATTCCCGCCAGCGGTACGGCACCGTCGAGTGCCTGCACGAGTTCCGTTTCATCGCAGCCGTACGGCGCGAAGGCGGCATTTGGTGCCAGCCGGCCGAGCGTTCGATTGGGCCCCTTGTTTTCGGAGACCGCCAAGGCTCCCAGCGTGCGTCCGTGGTAGCCACCCTCGAAAGCGAGAAATCTCTTGTGACCCGTGAAGTGCATTGCCGCCTTGATAGCTGTTTCGGTTGCCTCCGTTCCGTTGGTTGCCGGATGGAAGCGAGCCAAGCCAATGGGTAGCACTTGCCGAAGCCGCCCGTAGAGCCTGACCTGCTCCGCGCTGAGGAAATGCGGTCCCAAGTGGGTCAAGCCGGTGTTCATCTGGCTTTCAATGGCATCCATGATCGCGGGATGTTGGTGCCCTAGATTCGTGGTTCCGGATCCGCAGGCAAAATCCAGGTAGCGCTTGCCTTGAATATCGAACAGCCATGATCCCTCGGCACCAGCAAAAACCGGCGGCGTTGAGCTGACAGCATAGGTTTTGGTTGCCCGGGACAGAAAACTGGGCATGTCGCTCGCCACAACACTTGCCTCTTCATCAAGATGATCATGCGCGAGAGCGCCCCACCCCGAGCGTGCGCACCGCACGCCAAGCCTTGCCAAGGCCGCCCACATCAGGGCGCCGGGTCCGAAGATCACCGGCTTGCCGAGCGTTGCCTCCAAGTGCGAGATCAGCGGCGACAGGCTCACCCCGCCTCCGGCAACCGCGAGAGCCTGAGCGCCATCGCTATCGGCAGACCGGGCAGCGTCAAGCCAATCTCTTGACTTCATCCCGTCGATCGAGAACTCATCATCGAAGGCAAGAGAATGGCTGCACAATACCTCGATGCCGTGGTCTTTCAAGAATTCATGCAGACATTCGGTTACTTCATCACGATAGGGAGAAAGCAGAGCGACCCTCTTGGCGCCGACATGCATTAACGCCTTTGCAAGCGCGGTGCTCATGGCAACGACGGGAACTCCGGCGGTGATTTCCAGCGACTCCGTTCGGAAGCGCTCCGCCGCCGCTCCAGCAACGAATCCGCCAGCGCAGTCGCCCAAGCATATCAAGTCCGGTTCGGCCTTGCGCAGCAATCGGACGGCGTCCAGTAGCGTGTCGAGATCCCCGTCCCGCCGAAGTTGCCCGAGATCGAGGGTACCCCCAACCGCGTAGCGGGCAATCAGAAGCGACACGTCGTTCGGCAGCAATCTCCAGAATTCACGGTCGTTCAGCCCGTCGGAGGGCCACAGAAGCCCAATCCTTCGAGCTGTGCCCTTCATAGCGCCCGTGTTCGGCGCTCAAGCATGCGCGACATCCACATCAGGCCGCCGATGATGACGATGTACAGCCCCGCGAGCTCGATCAGCACCTCGATAACAACGAAGTATTCGAAGATGATGTCGTTCGCGACCTTGGTCAGCTCATTTACCGAAATCACCGAGAGCAGGGCCGACGCCTTGATGACATTGGCGAGTTCGTTGGTCAAGGGCGGCAGCGCGCGCCGCGCAGCCTGAGGCATCAGCACAAGGAAAAGCGCCTGCATCTCGCTCAATCCGAGAGAGATGGCGCACTCACGCTGCCCACGATCGAGACTGCCCACGGCGCCTCGGATGATCTCGATGGCGTAGCCGGCACCTATGAAGGTCAACGCCGCCACGCCAGTCCAGAATTCGCTTAGCACGAGCCCGATGCGCGGAAATGCAAAATATATGATGGATATCTGGACAAGCTGTGGGACTCCCCGCGTCAACTCCACGAACGCTTGGATCACGGCGCGAACGACTCTTCCGCCGAGCAGCCGGACCGACGCAAGCAAGACCCCGAGGGTGACGCTAAACACGATGGAAAGAATGGATATTTTCACCGTGACCCAAGCAGCGAGGAGCATCTCTGGAAGGATGTCGAGCATGAACGGAAGGTCGAGCACGTTCATGAGACTATCGAATGTCATCGGAGGCAACCTTGCTCTCGAAACCGAAGACAACGGTCTCCAGGTAGTGCGCAAAGCGGCTCACACCGACGATGAGGGGCAGATAGAGCAGAGCCTGCAACGCTAGCAATTCGACAAACTTGAAGCTAGTGGCCTGCAGCGAAATCGCGGCCTTGTGCAGCTCGAACAGCGAGATTACCGACAGCACGGCCGACCCCTTGACCAAATGGGACATTTCGTTGGTGACTGCTGGGATCATGCGCTTGAAAGCCTGCGGAAGGATAACGAGAAGGACCGTGTGCCACCATCCCATGCCCAGCGTCGCGGCTGCCTCACCTTGCCCCTTGTCAATGGATTGCACGGCGGCACGGGCGATCTCGATCTGGTAGCCGGCCGAATTGAAGGTGAGCGCGATGACTCCGATCCAGAAGACATCGAGCCGGATACCGATCTTGGGCAGAAGAAGGTACGTGGCGTAGATTTGCACGATGATTGGCGTGCACCGAACAATCCCGACATAGGCTTCCATCACCCAGGTCAAAGGGTTGCGGCTGGCAAGGAAGGCCCGAATCGTGCCGCAGGACAAGCCAATGAAAATGGCCAGCGCGAGTGAAACCGCGCTGACCTTGATTGTTACCCAAAAGGCCGGAAAGAGCCTCGGGAGGGTCTCGATCATGTATGCGATGTCCACGACCGCTCAATCTCGTTTAGAAGCTGCCAGCTTGGGCAAAACTAGCGCGTTTCACCATTCCGGCAGATCGCTGATCGAGGCAAACCGGAGAACGAGCTACCAGGCGGGAGCCTCGTCGCTGAGCAGGTCGGTGAAGGATTTGCCAAACCATTTCTCTTGAAGGCTCGCTAACGTGCCGTCGGCCTTCAGGTCCCGAATTGCCTGGTTGAAGGCGGCTCGGAAGGTTTCGTCCTCCTTGCGGAAAGCCATCGCCGTCCACTCCTGCTCCCACATGCCCGACGCAAACGGCAGCACTTCGAAGTCGTCGGTGGTTTTGGCAAACTCGAGCAGGCTCACGATGGTCGAGGCATAGGCATCGATCCGCCCGACGCGCATGGCCTCATACGCCACAGCATCCGAATCGTAGGTCTTGATTTCCCCAGCATACTCGATTCCCAGTTCGTCCGCCGAAAGTTCCAGCTGGTTGATCTGCGGCGTGCCAGCGCCTGCGGAAACCGTTTTTCCGGCCAAGTCGCTCCGGTCGGAGATACCGCTGTCCGCCAGGACCAAGATACCCGAACTGGCATCCATGTACGGAATCGAGAAGTTCACACGCTGAAACCGCTTCTCGGTCGCGGTCATGCCGCCGAGAATCAGATCGAAGCCTCCGTCATATAGAGTCTGGATGACGGTCGCCCAATTCGTTCCGGTCGGCCGAGCCTCGACCCCGAGGCGGCGACCAATCTCGTTGGCCACGTCAATGTCGTAGCCGACAAGTTCGCCGTTCTCGTCGAGAAACTCGAAGGGCTTGTAGCCGACCTCGAGCCCGAACGCGAAATAACCCCTCGCGCTGACGTCCTCGAGCGTGTCAGCGCCCGCCGGTTGCGTGACTGTCAATGCCAGAGCGGCAACGCCAGCCGCAACGGGCGCCAATGTGCGCTTGATGGTGCTAAATGATGACATGGATACCCTCCTCTTTGTCACAATTAATGGCTTTCATTCGCAGATGCCGGCTCGCGGTGCGAAGCCAGCCCTGAGTTTTGTCAACAATATCCAAAATGGGACGCATTGTCACGCGGATTTAAGCGCAGCGAGATCAGGCATGGGTGTCGTCAGTTCCGAATCTTTCGCGAACGCCTTCTCAAGCGTGTGGGCGACATCCAAAAGCCATGAATCCGAGTGCGCGCGCGACACGATCTGCAGGGCCGTCGGCAAGCCACCGGGTCCGACGCCGCAGGGAACAGCGGCGGCGGGACCTGCAAACAGGGTTGCACCGTACGAGATCGCCTCCCATCGCAGGTATCCGCCCATGTCCTCGTCGTCAATGCTCTTGGGGTATAGATCCTCGTGGAGGAATGGAGGCACGGAAACCGCCGGCGTGATCAACAGATCATGGTGGTCGAAGAACGCCTCGGCGGAGCGGTAAATCCGCGTTTGAGCATCCATGGCCCGTCCAATGTCGGCTATGCCGAGAGCCTCGGCGCGCCCAAGCTCATCGACGATAGTCGGGCCCAGAGCGTCGGGGTTTTCCACGTGGATTCTCCGGAAATCGTGAACGAAACCGACGCCGCGCAAGATGTAAAATGCTCGGTCGGCATCGTGCATGTCAGGGTGCGCTTCCTCAACACGGGCAAAAAGGCCCTCGATCCGGCTGACCTTGCGTCGAAACGTCTCACGCATTTCCCGGCTCATCGGGGCAAAGCCGAGGTCCTCGGAGACCGCCACCCTGAATTGGGCAAGGTCTACTTCGCGAATTGGGAGGGCAAACGAGAGATCAACAGGCCGGCCAAGCGGATCGCGGCTGTCATTCGTCATCATCGCCGACATCAGGAGCTTCGCATCGGCCGCAGTGCGGGCCAGTGGGCCCTCGACGTCGAACGGTGACCATCCAAATCCGCGATGAGCGCTGGCGACCATGCCGGATGACGGCCTCATGCCAAAGATTCCGCAGAATGCCGCTGGTGTCCGCAGGCTGCCGGCGAAGTCCGACCCCATCGCCAAGGGCACCATCCGCGCGGCCAGAGCCGCAGCCCCGCCGCCCGTGGAGGCGCCGGCAGAGCGCGTCGGGTCATACGGATTGCCCGTCGCACCGAACAGTGGATTGTCCGTGGTTGCGCCGAATCCATGCTCAGGGACGTTTGTCTTTCCGACGGCAACCGCGCCTTCTCTGCGCATGGCGGCGACAATGTTGTCGTCATGCTCGGGGATATAGTTCGCAAACAGAGGCGATCCCTGGGTGGTCTTTATGCCCGCAAGGTCATTGAGATCCTTCACTCCGAGCGGAAGCCCGTGCAGTTTTCCGAGTGGCTCGCCTCTCGCCACGGCGGCTTCCGCGATCCTGGCCTCGTTCCGGGCGCGATCAAAGCAGGGGTTTACAATTGCGTTGAGCACTGGATTGAGACTTTCAATCCTGGCAATGCAGCTGTCCAGCAATTCGACTGGCGAAAGCCGTCTGCAGCCGATCGCCGCACGTGCATCGGTCGCGGAAAGGTCGCAAGGTTCGCTCATTGGAACATATCTCCGTTTCTGATCAGCCCAACCAACTCAGACAGCCCGTTGACGAGGTCCCGCTCGCTGATGTTGACGGGAGGAACGATCATGACAGAATTGACGTGCCGACCTCCCGCATAGACAAGCAACTGCCGTTCCAGTGCCGCTGCTTGCAGGCGATGCACGGCACGTGCATCAGGGTGGCCGCTCCCGTCCACGATCTCGATCGCTGCCTGCGCCCCAGAAACGCGGATGTCCGCAACGCGCTCGTGTTCCGAGAGTGGGCGCAACATCCGTTCCAGCGCGGGTTCAATTGCATTCGCGACATGATCGAGAAGGCCTTCCTCGCGAATGGTACGGATGGTGGCTACGGCCATGTTGCAAGCCAGTGGATTGCCCTGAAAGGTGCTGGTGTGCATTCCGGGCGGCCAAGCCTTGAGTATCGCTGGTGCGGCTGCCACTGCGGAGAGCGGAAGTCCGCCCGACAAGCCCTTTCCCATGGTAACGAGGTCCGGCACCACGCCGGCGTTCTCGAAGGAGAACCAGCGACCGGACCTGCCGAGCCCGCTCCAGATTTCATCGCAGATCATCAGTATTTTGTGCCGACGCGTCAGTTCCCGCACACCGGCAAGAAAAGATGTCGGGGCCGACCGCACTCCGGCCACGCCTTGGATCGGCTCTATAATAACCGCGGCTGGCAGCTTGTCGTTCCGCTCCAAGTTGCGAAGCCGGGTTTTCAACTGGGCCAGGCACCAGTCGCTCCCGCCGCGTCCAGAACCTTCAGAGCATGCATACGGCATGAAGTCCACCGTCTTGCGAAAGACCGGGAACGGCGCGCGGATACGCTCGCCATCCGTCACCGAGAGCGCCCCGAGCGTTCGTCCGTGATAGCCGCCAGCAAAGGAGATCAGCCTCTTGCGGCCAGTAAAGTATTGGGCGGCCTTGACTGCGGCCTCGTTGGCTTCGGCACCCGAGTTGGCTAATTGGATGCATCCACGTCCCGCCGGCAGAATTGATGCAAGTTCCCCGTAGAGTCTCGCCCTGAAGGGCGAGGGCAGCCGGGTTCCGGTGTGAAGAATTCCCGTCGCGATGGCTTCGTGCAGGGCCTCGATATGCGCGGGGTGGTTGTGCCCCAAGTTGCTGGTGCCGGAGCCGCAAGCAAAATCGAGCCACTTTGCGCCCGATTGGTCAAACAGCCATGGGCCTTCGCCGCGCAGGAAGACCGGGGGCGCCATTGAAACGCGAAAGGTATTGGCGGCTGTGGACTCATGCGTTCGGGTCAGCTCCAGGAAGGAATCAGCACTATTCATGACCAAAATCCTAACCCAAGGCAGCTTGGCGTAGCATGGCCAAGTCCGACGGCTGCCATTCCGCAATGACTTCATCGCCGGGGGCGGGCGGCGACTGCGCACGGACGCTTCGACGCGGCATTTCAATATCCAGAACAATCCCATTTGGCGCGGCGCCCCGGATCTTCAGTGCCGAGCCAGTGAAAGTAACCTCCCTGATTCGCAATGTCGTTCCGTTCCAACTCGGTGCTGGGCGATCGCGGTCCAGCCGAATCGAAACGGCCTCGGGCCGCAGGGCAAGGGCAACACGGTCCCCGGCTTCAAATGCTTGCCCTTTGGTGGAGGACATCCCGACACGTACCCCCAATCCGTCTGCATCGCACTCGATCTCGGTGTCCGTCCGCCTGCGCACCTCGGCCACGATGACGTTGCACAGGCCGACAAACTGCGCAACGAATTCCGTTTCAGGTGAATCATAAATTCTGACGGGCACGTCTAACTGCTCGATGCATCCATCCCGCAAGACGGCAACGCGGTCGCTCATGGCAAGCGCCTCCTCCTGGTCGTGCGTGACGTAAATGAAAGTGAGCCCGACCTCCCTGTGAATGCGCCGCAGTTCATGGCGCATTTTCTGCCGCAGATTCGCATCTAGCGCTCCTAGGGGCTCGTCCAGCAACAGCACGCCCGGCTCGATGATCAGGGACCTTGCAAGGGCAACCCGTTGACGCTGCCCTCCCGAAAGTTGATGCGGGAGCCGCTGTTCATAACCCTCCAAGCCGATAGTCTTTAGCCAAGATTTGGCACGCGCCTCGCGTTCGGGCCTTGTGACCCGGCGCATCTTCAACCCGTACGCAACGTTGTCCAGCAACGTCTTGTGCGGGAACAACGCGTAGTCCTGAAACATGATGCTTGTGTCGCGACGATTGGGCGGGTGGTCGGTTACGTCCACTCCTCCAACCCTGATCTTGCCACCGGACACCTGCTCCAGCCCCGCGATCAGGCGCAAAAGCGTTGACTTGCCGCATCCGGACGGACCCAGCAGAGTCAGAAACTCTCCCGAATTGACATGCAGCGACAGCGGCTTGACAGCCCGGACCGGACCGAAGTGCTTGGAGACCCCGTCCAACTCAACATCCTTGGCGCCGCCTCTCAAGTCGCGCTTGCCCTCGGCGTGCGCCGCAAGTAATTCTTCCGGCGGGGACCCGAAGCGACCTTGAGAGCGCAACCGTGTACTACGATGACGAAAATCTTCCGCAAACGCTTTCCTATTTCATTCTGAACAAACTGCGGTGGCGGATCATCATTGGCGATCTCGAGCCCGGACAAGCCTTGCGGGAACAGGAACTGGAGACCGACTACGGCAGCAGCCGCGGCCCGGTGCGCGAGAGTCTCAGGCTCTTGCTGCGCAGCGGCCTCGTGGAGCACATACCGCGGCGCGGGTTTCGGGTTCGAAAAGAGACACAGGAGGACGTTCGTAACATCTACCAGCTTCGCGCAACTCTCGAAGGCATGGTCATCGCCGCCCTGGAAGGTCGCGACATCGCCCCGCTGTGCGAAACCCTTAGGGCGCGCTGCGCGATCATGGAGGGGTACTACAAGGCGAACGACATAGAGGGCTATTTTCGTGAGAACAGCACCTACCACCAGTGCATCATCGATTTCACGGGGAATCGGCCGATCGCGCAGGTTCTTTGCTACGTGAACGAGATATCGCTTCCAATTCGCTACCAGCTTCTTCAAGAATCTTTTCCCACGCGCCGGTCCCTTGACTACCACAAGGAGATCCGTCGGAAGCTCGAGGCAGGCAACATTCAGGCGGCGAAGAGCCTGACCGAGGAGCACATCCTCGAGAATCTCGAACGCGCAGTGTCTTTCTACGACGAGAACGGAGTTTCCGATTAGGTTTGAACGGATCATTCCAGCGCGATAACGCCAATCTCGACGATTGCGCCCTCTCCAATTTCGCTGACCTCAACCAGATTCCTGGCCGGAGGGTCGTCCCCAAACGTTTCCGCGAAGATCTTGTTGACCGCCCCCTTTGCGGATAGGTCGGTTACGTAGACCATCGCAAGCATGATCCTGTCAGCCCCGCTTCCAGCCGCCTCCAGAATGCTGGCGCAGTGCCGCAGAGAAAGACGTGCCTGCGCCTCGGCACCTTCAACGATACGACCTGTCTTCATGTCCCTTGGCATCTGGCCACCGACAAACACGAAGCCGCCGCCCTTGACTCCTTGGGCAGCTGGAGAAGTCGATGCCGGCGCGTTCGGAGTCATCACGATTTCTCTCATCTTCCTCTCCTTCGGGGACTTCGCTCCTCATCCCATCTTGCGGTTCACGGTAGCCGAAAACTCCCGCACGCCCCAAACGCCCCCCTCGCGTCCAAAGCCCGCATCGCGGAACCCCCCTGTCGGCGCATGCGCACCCTGAATGGCTGTCGAATTGATGCCGATGCTGCCGAAGCGCAACCCGTGCAAGCGAGGCAACAGCGTTTCAGGCACACCAGTGTAGAAATACGCGGCAAGCGCATGCCGCTCTTGCGCCAGCCTGGCGAACAACTCCCCGACACTTGCAAACGGGCGAATTGAAAGCAATGGTCCAAATGTCTCGTGCCTGTCGAAAATGCTGTTTTCGCCGCCTTCAACTACCGTGAGCGGAAACACGAATGGGCAGTCCCCACCAATCTTGCACGGCTCCCGCGTAAGCAAAATCTCTCCGTCGGCCTTCGCGCGGGCAACGCAGTCCACCAGTGCGTTAACCCGCTTGCGCGTGCGCACGGGGCCGAGGTCCGCGCCGCTGTCCGAGGGACCGGCTTCAAGCGCATCGACCCTCGCGAGCAACTCCTCCACGAACCGCTTGTAGACCGAAGCTTCGACAAACACGCGGTTTACGGAGGAACAAGCCTGACCGGCCGCCTTGAGCTTCCGTTCCATGAGGTCGCCAATTGCAAGATCTTGGTTGGCATCGGCAAAAACGACAAAGGGACAGTTCCCGCCAAGTTCCATGACCGACTTCTTGCCAAGGCGAGCGCACGCCTCCGCAAGTTTTCGACCGGTACCGGTCGATCCCGTGAAACTTATGATATCGATATCGTCGTGCTCGAGGATCCGCTTCACAACGCCCGGATTGCCAGTCGCAAGGAGTTGCAGTTCCTGGCCGACGCCCCGGCGGCGGAATGCGCTGAACATCTTTTTCGCGCAAAGCATCGACAGCGAGGACGGCTTCACGATCGCCGGACAGCCGGCGGCGATGGCGGGCGCCATCTTTCGCGTCAACCCCGCCACTGGATCATTGAACGGGCAAATCAGCAGTGCGCCTCCAAGGCTGACATCTGTCACCGTGCGACCATCTTCGAGTCGCTGTTCGAGGGGTCCGCCATCAAGCAGATCACGGCAATGGGACAGAAAGGCAATTGCGTATTCAATCTCCGCATCGGCTTCCGTCGGCTTTTTCCCGACTTCCAGGACCATGAGCGCGGTCAGTTCTTTGCGAACGTCGAGCAATCCTTCAATGCATCCCTTGAGCAGCTGCTTGCGCATTTCGTGGTTTCTGGCAAGAGACAAGTGTCCGGCTGCCAAGCGCGGCAGCATCGCTTCCGCTTCGGGGGCACCGTCAGGACGCCAATTCGCGAACACCCTCCCGTCGTTGGGCGCGATTACCGGAACTGGCTCACCAGCGCTCAAGTCACTCACCGTAAACGACGCTGGCAACGTCATTCAAAATCTCCATCAACGCATGCATTTCCGAAACCGGCTTTCCAAAGCATATCCGAAGATGGTCGCGGTAGCGTTCGCCGAATGCCTCGCCCGGCAGAGACAGTACGTTGCGCTTCTTGAGTGCCCGGCGGAACCGATGCACGCTCTCGATTTGGGGAAACATGTGAAACCCGCCCTCGGTCGGAGCGTTGAGCCAGCCGTTCGAGGCCAGGAAGTCCAATATCAGTTTTCGTTGCGTTCTGTAATCGTATACAATGGCATCGGCATCGGCAAGGATCTGCAGGGCTATGTTCTGACTTGGGGTTGGGGCTGCGCTGAGCAGCGTTTGGTGAGCGGCAATCATTGAACTTGCCCGGTCTCGATGCACAAGGCACGCGCCTAGGCGGAGGCCTTGGACATGATAGTTTTTCGAAAATGAGCTGACGACAAATACGTGCGCTTCGGGCGAGCAAATCGATGCCCGCCACTTTCGGTCGTCGAAAACGATCTGCGAGAAGCTCTCGTCGAGAAGAAGCACGGCACCGGCCTCGGCGGTTGCCGCGCACAGGTCCTCAATTTCATGCTGGTCGAGTATTCGTCCGGTCGGATTGCCGGGATTGCTGCAAATGACCGCCCCTGCACCGGACTCGCGCAAGTCGCGGCGCAGTCGCCCGGCATCGATCACGTAGCCATCCTCCGCACGGGTTGAATGAAATACCGGACGCAGGTGCGCGAGTTCCGCCAAGTCCTCGTAGCTCGGCCAATGCGGCGACACGATCAGCACAGCGCCCCTGGCGGGCAGCATTGTGCGCAGGATGCAGAAGATCGAAGTCTTCGCGCCACCCACGACGACACACTCGTGCTGCGGCAAGTGCCATTTTCCAAACAAGCACTCGCGAGACCGGTCGCGAAGTTCCGGCATGCCTCGCCCCGCCAACAGGGTGGTTCCCGGCCCGGCCTTCCGCGGCAATGCAATCTGGCGTTCTAGGAAAGTTGGTGTGCTTAGCGAATAGACGGTCCTGCCCTCTCGACGCGCCATATCGATGGATGCCGCGAGTTCAAGAGTCGGGGAACTGCGCAACTCCCCGGTCATCTCCGCAGGTCCCCTCGCATGAACAGGGCTTGCGCGGCCACACCCAAGCCCATCGAAAAGCCAAAAACCATCACGCCGATGGCATTGATTGCCGGATCGAAGCCGGTAACCAAGGTGGTCCAAATCTTGATCGGAAGTGTTATGGAAAAATTGGTCAGGAAATAGGCGATGACGAATTCATCGAATGCGAACGTGAAGGTGACGATCAACGTGGCAACGATCGCAAAGCGACAGGAAGGAAGGACAACGTCAGCGATGGCTCGGAGTCTGGATGCACCGAGAGCCCAGGCCGCCTCCTCGTGGCTCTTCGGGATTTGCGCAATTCGATTGCGCAGGTTCAACACGGCAAGCGGAAGCACGAACAGCACCTGCCCCGCGTAAACCAATCCCAAGGACGGCTCGAAGCCTATGAACACGAAATACAGCCGCAGGCCGATGCCGATCAGGATCAAAGGCACAACGAGCGGAGCCAGGACCAACAGCGTCACCACCGTCTTGCCCGGGAAGCGGGCATTCACTAGCGAGTAAGCGCAGAAAAACGCGATGACGGTAGCCGAGACACTGACCGCGGCGGCGATGGCGATGCTGTTTGTCAGGCCAGAGAGGTATTGCTCGTCCCGGAATACGCGCCCGTACCATTCCCAAGTGAAATCGCGAAACGGCATGACCTGATACCGGCCGCTGTTGAACGAGAACACTGCCATTACGATGACAGGAAGGTACATGACCGCGGCGACTATGCCGAAGAGCAGGGCAATCCAGCTTTGACTGCGCAAGATCCCCTGGTTCATTCCATTCGCCTTATGCCTGAAGGCGAACTTGGCGGCGGACTAGAGCAAGCGGCAAAGTCGATAGCAAGACCACTCCTGCCAAGATGGCTGCGAACGTCGCCGCCATCGGCAAGTCGTATGTACCCTTGAGAGTGCTCAGCATCAACTGCGCCAGTACAGGCTTGAATCCCCCGCCCAAGAGCGTCGGCACTGCGTAGTCGCCGACGCAGATAATGAATGTAAGGACGGCCCCGATCATCCAGCCAGGAAAGCTGAGAGGAAGGACTATTTCCCGAAACCCCCGCCAAGCACCGCCTCCAAGATCCCGGCTCGCTTCCAGAAGGCGTGGATCAATGGTGACCATGACGCTGAAGATCGTCAGGGTGATGAGCATGATTCCAAACAGGGCCAAGCCGAAGATCGAGGCGGCCATCGTGTAGAGGAATCCAAGCGCCACGGGCTGGCCAAGCAATTTGCCGATCCAATAGGAAATTACACCGCTGTCGGAGAGCACCAGCTGCCAGGAAAACGCCCTAATCGTGAAGCTCGTCCAGAATGGGGCAATCAGGACGAACAGCAGAAAGAGACGGAACCTGGGACGCACAACGTAAGTCAGGAACCAGGCTAGAGGATAAGCAATCGTGGAAGCCAGCACGACAACGACAGAGGCCATGAAGACGCTTCGCGCAAGCGCGTCCGTGAACCGGTCATTCGAAAAAAACATGATGTAGTTGGAAGCCGTCAGCCCGCCGTGCTCGGAACTCGTGAAGCTGAGCCCGATGGTGTAGCCAATCGGGGCAACGAAGAACCCTGTCATCAAGACTACAGCAGGCAGGATCCCGTACCATGAATTGAGCACGGGCGAGCGGCGGCGAACTGCGGCAGGCACCCCGTCCACGTTCGCGGCTACCATTCGAGCGCCACAGCCCGCATAGGCGCTCCGTCCACGCATGTGGTCTTCAGTGGAACAGCCATTAGGAAGGTGCGCGGAGACATCAGCCTGCCGAGGTCTTTCAAATCCTCCACAAACGGAATGTCCTCCGCAAAAATCGCGTGGTGGGCGACAAACTCCTCATTGTAGACATGCCGGACTGGCATTTCTCGGGCAATGTAGTCTTGCGGGAAATCAAGGCAGACTGCCGCGGGTTTCAGCGACGCGATCCACTTGGCCGCCTCCGGCTCCAGGTTTGGAGCCTTCAGATGCCATTCCGTGCTTTCGTATCCCAGCTTGTTGGTGAGATCGCTGCGCAGAATCAGGCGGTCACCGGGGCTAAGCCGATCGCCAAGTCTCTCGGCGAGCAGCTGGCGAGAGATCGGGAACGGAAGAGTCAGATCGGAGAGGTCGACAATGACCGCTTCGCCTATGAACAGGTCAAGCCCTTCGTTCGGCAGTTCGTGGATCGTCGCGCCGCCCTTTCGCATGTGACAAGGGGCATCGCAATGAGTAAAGCCGTGTCCTGTGATCAGAAAGTGGATCTCGTCCGCGCCATCGCCGTTGGCAAGGCTTCTGCCTTGCTGGATATCGAACTTCCAACGCCAGTGATTGAAAATTGGCGTCGAGACATCGACAATGCGCGGCGTGTCCGAGGGCCATGACGTCAATGCCACGGGCCGGCAGGGAGAGGCGGAACTTTGCGGTATGGCATACGGAAGCGCGACGAAAAACACTTCCGATCCTCCAATGCCGCCAAGATTTGCGCAATTCTCCGTCAGCAACAGCCCTTCGGAATGGAGTGCTGATCGAAAGGCCCCGTTCGGGTTGCGATATCCGCTTTCGGCTTCCGGCCGCCTTGGCGGAATGTCGTCGCAGGAGAAATCAACAGCCACGTGCACAAAACCCGCCTTCGCGATCGCCCCGGCGCAACCGGGAGCGATCTTCGGCGCGTTGCGCCAGTATTCGGGTTTTCGGTTGTGGACCGATTCTGCATGGCCGGTGCGAAGAAGCAGGATCTTTCGCGCAGTGTGGTTGGACAATCTCGTCGCGACGGCCGCCTCATCGATTACATCCAAGGAGCCTGCGTCAAGTATCTCCGCAACTCCCGCGAACATGTGCAGTGGATAGTCCTCGATCCTCCGGCCACCTTCGCGTCGCCATCCGGGGCTGGACACGAAACTGAAGCCGCTACCTTGCCACCTGTAACCAAATTCTTGGAATTCGTCGCCTTGGTGATAGGACTGCGACACAAAAGGGAAGCTATCCCATAGCCAATGCGGTTCCATGAGCTGCGAACAATCAACTATGGACATGTTCAGCCCCATCTACCTGATAGGATTGCCAAGGTCAGGCCCGGCGCTCCGCGCCGGGTTGACCCAAGCATCCGGACCTGAAACGATGAATCCCTACAGGTTCTTGAAGTTTTCCCAGGCGTTCAACCATTCCTGTCGGTTGTCGGGATCTTTCCTAGGCGACAGGTTGGCCATGAACACTTCGTCAAACCGGTCCAAATCAACGAGGTTCAGCAACTCGCGCTTGTCGTCGGGCAGCAGGGCCGCAGCCTTCTTGTTCGGAACCATGCTGTAGTAGGTCTTCGCAACGGCAAGCATGGACTGGAACTGCGGTCCGGCAACATACTGCACAAACTTTATGGCATTTCCCTTTCGCGGCGTGTTTGCGGCGATGCACACGGCCTGATCCCATGTTACGCCGCCTTCGGCCGGCACCAGAGCCTTGAAGGGCAATCCGTCGTCGTACATGCCCGCCTGCACCCATTCTCCGGCTATGGCGAGATCGTAGCTTCCTCCAGCCATTGCCTGAATGACCTGCGAAGTATTGCCGACGAGTCCGACCTGCGGGCGCAGGCTGTTCAGCCTGTCCACAAGGGTGCCAAAGGCGGCTGCGTCGAGATCATAAGGCATTGGATTCCCGTTGTACTTAGAAAGGCAGCCCATGTTGGGAAGGAACCAGTCGAACAGTGCAACCCTGCCGGCCACGGCCTCGTCCCACAGAACCGAGTAACTTGACACGTCGCTCTCGGAGAACTTGTTGTGGTTGTACGTGATGCCATAGTACCCAAAGCGGTTGACGAGGCCGTACATCTTGCCGTCGGCAATCAGCGGGGGCCAATTGGCGATGATCTCGAAGTAGTCTTCCAGCGGATAGTCGGCCGGATCAAGTTCGAGCAAAAGGCCGTCCTTTGCGGCCCGCGGCACGTACGCGCTAGTCGGGGTGATAATATCGAATGTCCCAGCAGGCGAGGATTTCACGAGGGCAACCATCTCTTCATCCGAGCCATCATGGATTTTCAGGTTGACCTTGATGCCAGTTCCGCTTTCGAATGCGTCAAGCATTCCGGGCTCCTCGTAGCCGCCGAACGCGAGCACGTTCACCTCGTTCGACTGAGCAAGCAAGCGGCCGGGCCAGACCCACGGCGCTGACAAAGCCGCGCCGCCAAGCACGATACCCTTGCCTGCGGTGTCGAGTACCTTTCGCCGTGTCCATTGCGTCGTTGCCGGAATGGGGTGCTTATTACCATGTGACATTGTGTGATTCCTCCTTGTGTTTGGAGGCCCGGCGCAAACGCCGCGACTCCAGCGTCACGAATTGTATATTGTCTACAATCGAAGCCCAAGTATGGTGAAATTGTACGGAGTTGTCAAATTCGATGTTTCCACCGACACTTCGCGACCAACGTAAAGGTATGGGAATTACCAGCCTAATTAGAGAACCTCTGAATATAGCCTGATATGTGGCGTGGCATTGTGTATCAAGGTGCGCGCTTGCTGTCTTGCGCCGCATCCTCTTTCGGGGGATCGCGACATGCCGCGCCTTCGGCAATTGACCTTTGCGAGCCTTGAATGCGATTGCAAGAAGTGCAGGACGTGCCGCGCGAGGATGGCCGGAAGATCGGGACGGCGAGCCGAAGGAAGGCCGCGCACCCGGCAACGGGCCGGGCGTCGTGATCTGAGATGGTCGCCTCGATCGGGGCCGTCGCCGAGACCCGGATGAAGGACCCCGAGACGGGCCGCATCGTGCGTACCGGCGGCCAGAAGACGGTGATCGCCACCTTCCGCCACGACACCTCGCGCAACCTCGATCCCGCGCTCCACACCCATGCGGCAATCGCCAACATGGTCAGGGGCGGGGACGGCAAGTGGCGCTCGATGGCGAACGAACGGCTCTACCAATCCAAGATGCTGCTGGGCGCGCTCTACCGCAGCGAGATCGAGGCGGCGGGGACACCGCGGACAACCAGCGCCTCGCCCAGCGCGCGGCGCTGATGACCCGCGCGGCCAAGCGCGATGTCGACCGCGGGGCGCTCGGGTTCGATGCCAGGGGGATCGCGGCGGAGGCAATGTCGAACTAAGCCGGCCGGGACGTGTCCCCGGAGGCGAAGCGGGACGCCGGCGACGCCCTCGGCGCGGGTCCGGGCGGGAGAGGCGGCAGCATGTCCGCCGGCGCGGCGCCGTGCCGAGGCGGACCCGCGCGCTGCTGGAGAAGAAGGGCTACGAGACCCTACAGCGCTTCCTCGCCCGCTACGCCGGCGTCGCCGAAGGGCGCATGACGCGGAAGAGCGAAAGAGAGATGCGAAGCCACTTCGCGAAGACCGCGCTGGTCGTGGACGAGGGATCGCTCGCATCCACCGTGCAGACCCGCGACCTGCTCAGAATCGCGGACGCGCTCCGCATCCCCCGTGTGGTGCTGGTGGGCGACGCCAAGCAGCTCGATGCGGTCGACGCCGGCAAGCCCTTCGCACAGCTCCAGAAGGCCGGCATTAAGACCGCCGTGATGGACGAGATCATGCGCCAGCGCGACCCGCGCTGAAGGAAGCCGTCGAGGCGATCAACGGGATCGTCCGCGAGCGGCTGGTGCGCGACGGCGCGGTGCACGGCCCCGCAATGACGGTCGAACGCCTCGTCTCGCGCGGCTACACCAGCGCCGAGAAGACCCTCGCCGCGAACTACAGGCCGGGCGACACGGTCGCGTTCCACCGCCCCTACAAGCGTCTCGGGGTCGACAAGGGCGACGAGTTGCGCGTGGCGAGTGTCGATCATGCCACGCGCTCGGTGAACCTGGAGGGTGCGGACGGGCGGGCGCCTGGGATCCCGGACGCCTCGCGGCCCGCGCGGGCGGGGTCGAGGTCTACCGGAGCGAGGAGGTCGATCTCCGCGCCGGCGACCGCATCCGCTGGACCCGCAACGATGCCGGGCTCGGGCTGGTCAACCGCGGCACGGCCGAGGTCTCGGCGGTGCGCGACGGCTGGGTGACATTCCGACTCAAGGACGGGCGCCCGCTCGATCTCGCCCCCGGCGATCCGCAGCTCCGCCACGTCGACCGGGCCTGTGCCTCCACCGTGCACGCGTTCCAGGGACGCACCGTCGATACCGTGATCGCCGCGATGGAGGCGAACCATCCCCATCTCACCACGCAGAAGTCGTTCTACGTCGAGATCTCCCGTGCGCGGGACCGGGCCGAACTCGTCACCGACGACCGGGCCGCGCTGAAGGAGCAACTCGAGGCGGCCACCGGCGAGCGCATCGCGGCGCTCGAAGCAGTCGGGGCGGACAAGGCGACGGAGCGGGAAACTTCGCTCGATCAGGACCGGAGCGCCAGCCGGGAGCACGACACCTCCGCGCCGCGCGAGTGGGACGAGGCGCCGGGGATGGAACAGGATCGCGCTGCGAAGAGCGTCGATCGCGGGCTCGGGTTGTAAGGTGCTTCAACCGGCGGCAGAGATGCGGATTCGAGCACCGGGGGTAGGTCATGCGCCGCACCGTATTGAAACGCCGCCTGGCGCTCCATATAAGGTGTTCAGGCACCGCCGCGGTACGGATAATGCGCGGCTCAACCGGGAAGGCGGAAGGGTGGAACGGTTCGATGGGCACGGTTCTCGAAGACGTCACAAGCGAAACCATCGACGTGGCGTACATCCGCCGCCGCGTCGATGACTGGGAAGAGCGCCTTGGCGCGCTCTTCGCCGCGGTCGGCGGCTGGTTGCCCGAAGGATGGGAGGCCCGCGCAGGCGCCCCGGTCGTCATGGACGAGGAGTTGATGCGCAAGTTCGGCGTCGAGGCGAAACGGATGCCAACGCTCGAACTGAAGGACCGGGCAGGCCCTGTTGCCAAGCTCGTCCCGCGCGGGCTGTGGATCATCGGCAGCAACGGCCGTGTCGATCTGAAGCGGGACGGGCGACACTACCTGATCGTCGACATGGCGGACAATTTCGAGGCGCCCGATTGGCAGGCCGCGCCCGCTGAGCAACGGTGCACCCGCGAGGCGGTCACCGAAGATTGGCTGCGGCGCATCCTGCGGTGAGCGACCTCGAGGCCATTGCCGCCCTGTTTCAGCAGGTCGACAACTCTCTGGAGCGTTCGCGCGAGCGGCACGATGCGGCCGGCGAGGCCGATGAGCGCGACGGTGTCGCTCGCCGGCAGAAGCTGAACGAGCAGGCATACTTCGTGCTGGCCTGGGGACAGTTGGAAGCGGACATCGACGATGCCTGCCGGGACGCGATCCGTCTCGGAAAATCGCACGCGGACTGGCGGCACCGCCGGGCATGGAGCGTGTACGACGAGGGAAATCCCAGGCTGAGCTTCAGGAACCGTCTGACACTCGTTCTCGACCGGAGCAGCGACGAGTGGAAGAGGACCCTGGAGCTTTACGAGGTCCGCAACCAGATTGCCCATGGCGACCTGCGCCACGCGGGCATCAACCTCCCCACCGTGATCGAGGATTTATACCGGATCCAGTCGTCGCTGGCGCGGGATTGAGTGGCTGCGGCCCTTCCGGCCGCGCCGCGGAGACGCCGCGGGTTGAAGTGCGGCGAGCGCGACACGGCATTGTCGTCCTACCCCACTTCATCGATGTCGTTTCCGATGAAGCGGTCCAGGCTGAATTTCTCGGTGCCGGCCACAGAAAACCGATGGCGTCGCAGTTCCATTCGGTGTTGAGTCCCATTTGCTAGTACTACAGTTGTGTTTAACTGCGACTTATGGCTCTCTGGGCCGAACGGCTGCGGGGAGAGGGATTGATGAGCGTGGCGGATTGGTCGGGCTCGATTCTGGAATGGGAGCGCGAACTGGGGTTGTGGAAGTTGCGTTTGGGCCCGGTGTTTGGGCGTCGTGAACTGCGCGACACGGGGAGCGCGTTTTTGGACGGGCTGCTGTCGGGGATCGAGCGCAAGACGGGCTGGATGATGGCGGAACAGGCGGGTCTGTCCCGGCCGTGGCGGATGCAGGCGCTTCTGGGCCGCAGCCGCTGGAATGCCGACGTGCTGCGGGACGAGGTCCGTGCCTATGCGGTCGAGGCGTTGGGCTGCCCGGACGACGTGCTTGTGGTCGATGAGACGGGCTTCGTGAAGAAGGGCCGGCATTCGGTCGGGGTTGCCCGGCAGTATTCGGGGACGGCGGGTCGTGTCGAGAACAGCCAGGTCGGTGTCTTTCTCGCGTACGCGGGCCGTTTCGGGCAGGTGCTGATCGACCGCCGGCCGGTGCCGCCGAGGCCCTCGCGCGTCACGATCACGCCGACCTCGATCCGAACGGCGACGATCTCCGGCAACGCCCGGGTCAGGGACCTCCGATACTCTTTCCGAACGCCGCCCGCAACTCGGCCAGCGCCGGACTGTCCGGAAACCCTGCCTGCAACGACCGCGCATAGTTCCGTGCTACACGCCGCGTGCTTACATGTTCATCCCCCAGCGCCGCTCGGATAACCTCAAGCGCCTGCCGATAGAGCGGCCCCGCCTCCTCAAACCGGCCCGTCTCCTTCAGAAGGCCAGCGAGGTTGTTGAGCCAAATGGCGTAATCGGGATGTCCTTCGCCCAGGGTCTCTCGACTAGGTCGTGTACTCATAAATGAAAAAGGGATTTTCTTTCCGGCTCTGATGTGATTCAATCTTCCAAACAGCGGGAGATTGAGGATGCAGGGCCGGCTCGATCTGACGGATGCGGAATGGGCGATCATCTCGCCGTTGTTGCCTGACAAGCCGCGGGGCGTTCCGCGGGTGGACGACCGGCGGGTGATCAGCGGGATCTTTCACATCCTGCGCCACGGCATGCCGTGGCGCGACCTTCCGGAACGCTGCGGGCCGCATGCGACAGTCTACAACCGCTACAACCGCTGGGCCAAGCAAGGGGTGTGGGAACGCCTGTTCCAGGCGCTGGCGGCGCGCTCGCCGGGACCTCTTAATCTCATTGACTCCTCGGTGGTGCGCACCCACCAGCACGCCGCGGGCGGAAAAAAGGGGGTCCGGATCACGCCATCGGACGCTCGCGAGGCGGGCTGAGCACCAAAATCCATGTCGTCGTCGACGGCCGCGGCCTGCCGCGCCGCTTCGCGCTCACCCCGGGCCAAGCCTCCGACAAGGCTGCCGAGCCGGCCCTCCTTGACGGCCTTGAGCCGGCTCGGGACACCGTCGCCGACCACGGCTCTTGCCCCCACATCCCGACCCAGCGGGACCGCCGGGAGCAGCGCTCGGTATCCCATGACCTCTACCGCCAACGCAACCTCGTGGAACGTTTCTTCAACAAGCTCAAGCACTTCCGGGGCATCGCGACCCGCTATCACAAGCTTGCAAGAAACTTCCTCGCCGCAATCGCCCTTGCCTCCATTCGCCTCTGGATCAAAACTAATGAGTACACGCCCTAGGCCCTGTCCCCATAAAATAATTGTTTGTGAGAGCGAATCATGATTCAAGCTCCCAAATTGCGGGAGCCTGCCGATGAACCGCTACGACCTGACCGATTTCGAGTGGAGCGTGATCGAACCGTTGCTGCCGAACAAGCCGCGCGGCGTCCCCCGTGTGGACGACCGGCGCGTGCTCAACGGTATCATGTGGGTGCTGCGCTCCGGCGCCCCATGGCGGGACCTGCCAGAGCGCTACGGGCCCTACACCACCTGTTACAACCGCTTCAATCGCTGGCGCAAGAAGGGCATCTGGGATCAACTTATGGACGCCATCGTCGAGGCTTGCGACGGCGACATACAGATGATCGACAGTTCCAGCGTCCGGGTTCACCAGCACGCAGCGGGATCAAAAAGGGGGGTCCGGATCGTTGCCTGGGTCGCTCCCGAGGCGGACTGACGACGAAGATCCACACCGTGGTCGACGCCAGCGGGCTGCCGCTCCGCTTCGCCTTGAGCCCCGGTCAGGCCCATGACAGCACCCTTGCCTGAGCTTTGCTCGACGATCACCTGCCGCCCGACAGCTTCGTGCTCGCCGACAAGGCCTAAGACGCCGAATGGATCAGGGCGATGATCGAGGCGCAGGATGCGGTGCCGATCATCTCCAACCGCAGCAGCACCACCACGCCACATGCCTTCAGCCGCGTTCTCTATCGCATGCGCAACCGGGTCGAGCGCTTCTTCAACAAACTCAAACAGTTCCGGCGCATCGCAACACGCTACGAAAAACTCGCCGCCAACTACCTCGCCATGATCAAAATCGCGACAATCCGCATCTGGCTGCGAGTTAATGAGTCCACGGCCTAGCCATGCATCAATGCTTGACCATGACATGGCGAACTACAGTGTAGTCCTCAAGTGAGTGAACCGAAAGGTCTTTGCCATAGCCCGAATTCTTCAGTCCGCCGTGTGGCATCTCGTTCACGAGCATGAAGTGGCAGTTCACCCATGTGCAGCCGAACCTGAGGCTGGCTGCGGTCGCCATGGCCCGTCCTGCATCCTTCGTCCAGACCGACGAGGCAAGCCCGTAGTCACTGTCATTGGCCCAACCGACAGCTTGCTCCACATCGTCAAACCGAGTGACCGATACGACCGGTCCGAAGACTTCCCGCCGCACGATTTCATCATCCTGCAGCGCTCCGGCGATCACGGTCGGCGCGAAATGGTAGCCGCCACCGGTGACACTGCCGCCTGTCGTGATTTCCGCATGCTTCAGCGATCTGGCCCTGTCCACGAAGCCCGAAACCCGTTCCAGCTGAGCTGCCGAGATTAGCGGCCCGATCTCGTTCTCGGCGTCGTTGTCCCGGCCAAACTGGATCTTTTCCACTTCATGAGTCAAGTCGGCCACAAAATTGTCGTAGATCTTTCCTGACGCGTAGACCCTGCATGCCGCCGTGCAGTCCTGGCCTGCGTTGTAGTAACCAAAGGCACGGAGTCCTTCGACCACCTCCGTCATGTCCGCGTCATCGAACACGATCACCGGCGCCTTTCCGCCAAGTTCCAGATGCGTCCGCTTCAGCCCTTTGGACGCAGCCTCGAGTATCTTTCGTCCGGTCGCCACGTCCCCGGTCAGCGAAATCATATCAACGCCCGGATGGTTCACCAGATGGTCTCCAATCGTCTCGCCTGTCCCCGCGACGACATTGATGACCCCTGCCGGAAGCTCCTCGGCGAGCACCCTGGCGAACCGCAGGGCAGTGAGAGGCGTTTGTTCCGAAGGCTTGAACACAACCGTATTTCCTGCTGCCAAAGCTGGCGCGATTTTCCAAGCCATCATCATCAAGGGGTAATTCCAAGGCGAGATCTGGGCGATCACCCCCACCGGGTCACGCCTTGTCATTGAGGTGTGACCCTCCATATATTCGCCAGCGGCAGTTCCGGATGAGCACCGGGCAGCCCCAGCATAGTACCGAAAAGTGTCGATGACGGCGGGCATTTCGTCCTCGTTGACGCAATTGATCGGCTTTCCGCAATTCAGTGCTTCCAAACCCGCGTATTCGGCCGATTTCGACTGGAGACTGTCTGCTATCTTCAGCAACGCTAGGGAACGTTCGACTGGCGGTGTCCTTGACCAGCCGTGGAACGCTTGGCGAGCAGCGCGCACGGCCGCGTCTACCTGCTCGGGAGCAGCTTGTGCAAACTCGATGATGGTCTCGGAAGTGCGCGGGTTGATAACCGCTTCGGAGGGGCCGCGACCGTCTTCGAACCGGTCGCCTATCAAGAGTTTCGTGTCCATTTTTTTCTCCTGGCAGGGGTTTCAATCAGGGATTCCGGGGGCGCGAAGCACTCCCTGTCAAGTAGTAGGCGCCCAGAATAGGCAGAAAGGTGACAAGCACCACGACCATCGCAACGACATTCGTGACGGGGCGCTGTCTAGGCCTGACCAATTCCTCAAGCATCCAGATTGGCAGAGTCTGCTGCTGGCCGGCGGTGAAGGTGGTGACGATCACCTCATCGAACGAGAGGGCAAAGGCTAGCATCCCGCCTGCAAGGAGCGCAGTGGCCAAATTCGGGAGCACAATGTAACGAAACGTCTGGAATCCGTTCGCGCCAAGATCAAACGATGCCTCGATCAAGGAGCCAGATATCCGCCTGAAGCGGGCGATCGCGTTGTTGTATACAACCACTACGCAGAAGGTTGCGTGGCCGAGAATGATGGTCAGTGTGGAAAACGGGATGTCCAGGAGGTGGAACGCCGAACGCAGCGAGATTCCGGTTATGATTCCGGGAAGCGCTATCGGCAAAATCACGAGAAGCGAAATCGCCTCTCGTCCAAAGAACCTGGATCTTGATACCGCCGCGGCACACAGAGTGCCCAGAAACATCGCGGTCAGGGTGGTTATTGAAGCAACCCGCAGAGAAAGCCCAAGCGCATCCCATACGTCGGGGCGGTTCCAAGTCACCCCGAACCACTTGAGCGTCAGGCCGGGAGGCGGAAATTGGTAGCTCTTGTCTTCTGTCGTGAATGCGTAAAGAAATATCAAAAGTATCGGCAAATGCAGGAACAGCAACCCCGATACCGCGGCGATCTTCAGAAATGGCGACGCACGGGCTTCAGAGGGCATCGAAAGCTCCCTGCCGTTTCGCGAGCCAGAGATAGACTGCCATGACAAGTATCGGAACAACGGCGAATGCTGCAGCGAGCGGAATGTTGCCCGCCGTTCCCTGATGGGCGTAGACCGCCTGGCCGATGAATCGTCTTGATGAACCGATAATCTGCGGCACAATGTAGTCGCCTAGCGTGAGGGAGAACGTAAAAATCGACCCGGCGACAATTCCCGGAAGAGCAAGCGGAAAAACGACGAGGCGCAGTGTCTGGTTCGGCGCTGCGCCGAGATCGCTCGACGCTTCCAGCAAATTGGCGGGCACCCGTTCGAGCGCAGCCTGGACCGGCAGGATCATGAACGGAAGCCAGACGTAAAGAAGCACGAGAAACGTTCCGATATAGCTCACTGAAAGCGAATTCCCCCCTATCACCGGAAGGGAAAGGACAGCTTGCAGAATGAGGGTCAGACCCAAACCCTCGACAAGCCAGTTCACGATGCCCTCCTTGGCAAGAATGAGCTTCCACGCATAGATCTTGACAAGATAGCTGGACCAGAGCGGGAGCATCACCGCGAGAAAGAATAGCGCCTTGATTCGGCCTCGGGCGTATCGCGCAGCGTAGTAGGCGATCGGAAACGCGATGATTGCTGCGGCAATCGAAACCGCACATGCCATGAGGATTGTGCGAAGGATGACATCATAGTTCGCTGGCGCGAGCAGTTCGCCGTAGGTCTTGAGCGTAAACTCGTACCGCACCAATCCCGAAAATTCGTCGATCGAGAAAAAACTCTGCAGAAGCAAGGCGAACAGGGACCCGATGTAAATCACCCCTAGCCAGAGCAGGGGTGGAAGGAGGAGCAGGAAGACAAACAGGCCCGGCTTGCGCCAGAACACGTCGGACAATCTCCCAAGAAGCCCTGGCTTGCCGCTAGCCGCGGCCAATTCCATCAATCGTCATCCATAGGGTGCAGCGCTTTGGCAGGCCATGCCAGTGGAACCGGCGACCCCGGCGCCGGAAGATCGATGTCGGCACCGACCTGAGCCGCAATCTCGCCACCTGCAACGACGAACGTCACTCGCTTGGTTGCACCCAAGAATCGAACGGCTTGCAATGTGCCCACGACCCGCCCCTCGCCCTTCGCGGCAATGCTTACGGACTCGGGGCGCAGGCTTGACCAGTTTGCCGCACCGCCGAACGAGATGCTAAGCTCGGGCGAGAGAATGTTGGATGCCCCGACGAAGTCTGCAACGAAACGCGTCCGGGGACGCTTGTATATTTCCTCAGGTGTGTCGGCTTGAACGATTTGGCCTTCGTTGACGACCGCGACCCGATCAGACATAGAAAGGGCTTCGCCTTGATCGTGGGTGACGAAAATGAAGGTGACCCCGAGGGATTTCTGGAGCGTCTTCAGTTCGTCCTGCATCTGCTCGCGCAACTTCAGGTCCAAGGCTCCCAGCGGCTCATCAAGAAGCAGTACCCGTGGCTTGTTGATCAAGGCCCGCGCGAGCGCGACCCGTTGTCGCTGTCCCCCCGACAACTGCGACGGCAGGCGATTTTCGTAACCTCCGAGCTTTACAAGTTCGAGAAGGCTTTCCGCCTCCTTGAATCGTCTGTCCTTGGGAACGCCCTTGATCTTGAGACCAAAAGACACGTTGTCCCTGACGTTCAGGTGTGGAAACAGTGCATAGTCCTGGAACACCGTGTTTACCGGCCGTCGGTTCGGCGGAATGTTGTCCGACAGAACTCCGAATATTTCGATGTGTCCAGATGTTAGCCGTTCAAACCCGGATATCAGTCTCAGGCAGGTCGTCTTGCCCGAACCAGACGGTCCAAGCATTGCGAAGAACGAGCCTTCGTCAATCGAAAGGTCGATTTCGGCGACAGCCGTGACCGTGCCGAAGCGGCGGCACGCCTTCGCGAATTTGACAGCAATGACCACTTATCTCACGCACATTTACAAGCAAGGCTCCCCGGAAATTGCCACCCCGGGAAGCGCAAACGAGCAAATAAGGTGCGTTCTAGCGGCCGCCAATCACGCCGATATAGTCCGACACCCATCTATAGTAAGGTACGCACTCGTCTTGGCTCGCACATCGAGAGACGGGGGTTGTCCAGAACTTTATTTTGTCGAAGTCGCCCAGACCGTTGGCTGCGCAGCCTTCGGCCGTTTGCATCCCACGACCATCAGTGCAGGCCGAGATCACCGGAGGCACGGCACCGAACCAGACCGACAGGTCACTCTGCAAATTGGAGGCAAGGGTGTGTTCCATCCACATGTACGCGCAGTTGGGATGCTCCGCGTCGGCATGTAGCATGGTCGTGTCGGACCACCCGGTTGCTCCCTCAACCGGTATTGTCGATGCAATAGGTTGCTCGTCGGCTTGAAGAAGGTTGACTTGGAAGGGCCAAGACCCCGATGCAACGACTCCTTCGTTCTTGAAATCGTCAATCTGAATGAACGCGTTATGCCAGTAGCGACCGACGAGCTTGCGTTGCTGCCGCAGCAGGTCGAGAGCTTCCGCATATTGTTCGGCATTCAGTTCGTAAGGGCTCTTGATCCCCAGTTCCGGCCGGTGATGCATCAGGTACAACGCTGCATCGGCAACATGAATCGGCCCGTCGTAGGCTTGAATCCTCCCCTTGTTTGATTTGCCGTCTGGAAGAATCATCTCCTCAAACACGACAGCCCAGCTTTCCGGGGGCAGCGGGAAAACATCAGTGCTGTACATTAAAACGTTCGGTCCCCACATGTATGGCGTACCGTAATGCTTTCCATCAACCGTGTGCCAGGGTGCGTCCTTCAGGCGGTCATCAATCGTGTGCCAACTTGGGATCAGGTCTATGTTGACCTCTTGAACCCGCTTTCCGGCGATCAGGCGCAGAGAGGCATCACCAGAGGCAGTTACCAGATCGAAACCACCTTCGTTCATCAGTGCAACCATCTCGTCGGATGTGTTCGCTGTCTTGACCCTGACCATGCATCCCGTTGCCTCCTCGAAACTGGTCACCCAGTCGAACGTCTCCACGGTTTCGCCACGCTCGATGTATCCAGGCCAAGCAACTATATCCAGCAAGCCTTCGCCGGTACCGACTTCAATTTTCATCTCGGCTGGCACGACCGTCACCGAAGCAAACAATGCCACCAAGCCGCCGATTGCGATCTTTGACTTCATTGGTTCTCTCCTCTCGTCAGTGCTAAAGAATCAATTCACCACTATTTGGCCTGAATGCGCGATTAAATTCCTTCCATCGTTGAATTCACGTGCACTTGAGAATTGTCGGCACTGGCTGCTTGCTCTTGAACTGAAGCGCACACACCTTCCACAGCGATCTTTACCAGACACAGCAGACTGTTTTGACCACAATATACTGGACTGCCTCCATTGGCCGGAACTGAGCGAACTGATCTTCGCCAGTTTTAGGTGATTGCAGGCAGCGGCACAAGCGTTTTGAGAGATGGGCTTTGGCGATTTTTGCCATTTGACTTAGGCTCATTACCTGTATCAGGACCTGTAAAAGTGCTGTTATATGAGTCGTGGCGCCATGTTCGGTTGCCACAACCGCAAAGCGTCCATCCAGCATGACACCGAACTTTGCAGATACACACCCTCATCAGACGCCTGTTCGGCAGGCTCAAGAAGCAAGACGTATTGCCACAAGACATGATCGATGCTCCCATGCCTTCCCGAACGCCATCTGCACCGCCGCTGCTATCATTCTCCGGTCATGAGTCTCGTGCCTGGAGCTTTTGCAGTTCAAGCACGAATTCTGGCATCGAAAGCCGCATCCAGCTTCAAGGTCCAAAAGCGGTTCAGGATTCGAAACGGGACCCACAGGCACTAGCAGCAAATTGGGCTACAACTGATGCACGTGCATTTTGGCGAAAAAAATGCGCTCAATATGCACGAACCGCGCCACGCCTGTACATGACTTCGGGCGGAACTGTCAGCCGGAGGCTACGTGCCCCCTAAAATCCCCTCGATGGCCCTAGGCTGTGGACTCAATTGATTTTTGTGCGAGATTGCGCAGGATGCAGCGTGCTGCGGCGAGGGTGACGGCGGAGAGGAAGTTGCGGGCGCGTTTGTCGCAGCGCGTTGCGACCCTGCGGAACTCCTTGCTTCTGGCGAAGAACCGCTCTGCGCGATTGCGGCTTGCATAGGCCTTGCGGTCCAGCGGACGCTGCGTTTTGCGATGGCTTCTGGAGGGAATGACGGCGACGCCGCCGCCGGCTTTGATCCAGGTGACAATGGCGTCGGTGTCATAAGCCTTGTCGCCGATCACGATTGCTGCTGGGTCATCGTTGCCGAGCAGTGCCAGTGCCTGGGTGCAGTCGGCGACCTGACCGGGCGACAGCCGCATCGCCGTGGGATGGCCCCCGCCGTCGACAGCGACATGAATTTTGGTGGTCAGACCGCCCCGGCTGCGCCCGATGTGCCGGGGCTGTGCATCCCTCCGCGACCCGGCTCCGTGCTTGTGGACGCGGACCGCCGAGGAGTCGATCATCCGCGTCTTCAAGTGCCCGGCTCCGCCGCCGTCCGGACCGTCGTCCTGCCCGACAAGTCTCTGTAACTTCTCCATGATCTGCGACCAAGTCCCGTCCTTGCTCCATCGATTGCAGCGGTTGCAACAGGTCGTGTACGGACCGTAGTGTCGCGGCAGGTCGCGCCATGGGATGCCACTGCGCAGCACGAAAAAGATGCCGTCGAAAACCCGGCAGTCGTTCTTGCGCATCGGTCATGTCGTGGCGGGAACTTGCCATAAGTCGAAACCCCTTCCAAGGATCATCAGTTGCACAAGACCCTTATGCAATCTCTTCATATAATTGGGTACACAGCCTAAGCAACCCCAATTCTGGATAAGAGGGGTGAGGGGGTTCCCAAATCGGGCGTGGCCTGATTCTGTATCCGCAACCAAAATCAACGGATGGGATCCCCTCAATGAGCACCTCTATCATCGCACTGTTCTGTTGTCTCGACGACTTTGCAAAGACCTTTGAAGAATGGGAGCGGCATCGGCTGATCGGCACAGGCCGCCAGCGCTCGCGCTCGGGCAAGCTCTCGCTCAGCGAAAGGCTCTTCATCATGGTGCTGTTTCATCTCTCGCCCTTCAAGCATTTCAAGGCTTTCCGGTTCCATGGCGTGGAGCGGAAATGTCGCGACTGCTTTGGAGACCTGCCGAGCTGCGGACGGTTTGTCGCTCTGATGCCGCGCTTGCTGGTTCCGTTTTGCATCTTGATGCAATGCTTTCGCGGTGAGCGGAATCTATTTTGTGGACAGCGCCAAGCTCGCTGTCTGCCACAACGCACGGATCAACCGGAACAAGGTGTTCAAGGGACTGGCCAAGCGGGGCCGAAGCACCATGGGGTGGTTTTTCGGGTTCAAGCTGCATCTGGTCATCAACGACAAGGGTCAGGTCATGGCCGTCAAGATCACGCCTGGAAACACCGACGACCGCAAGCCGCTTGAGACCATGATTGCCGAGTTGAAAGGCAAGGCGTTCGGCGATAAAGGCTGCATTTCGAAGCCGCTTTTCCAGCGTTTGTGGCAGCAGGGCCTGCACCTGATCACTGGCATTCGCCGCAACATGAAAAACTTTCTTCTGCCCATTCTGGACAAAATCATGTTGCGGAAGCGGTTCATCATTGAAACGCTGTTCGATAAACTGAAATCGAGCATGGGATTGGAACGCACACGACACCGGTCCCCAACAAATGCCTTCGTTCATATCCTGTCATGTCTGGCTGCCTATATTCTGGCGCAGCCAAAGGTCAAAATGGGCAAAATCGTCGTGCCAGACGCCATTCGGTGCATTCCAAAAGCAAACAGAGCTTATCCATAACTCGGGTTAAGCAGAAACGCCGCTGGCCTGGGAGCAGGTATTTTTCCAATGTGCATGAAGTCATTTCAGCAGTTCGGGGAATGTTTCAATTAAAGCGGGAACATGCTGCCATTGCGTTTCAGTTGATTCCCTTTGCATTGAACGTGCAAGAGTATATCTGACGTCCAATCGCTTCCCTAGGCCACAGGCGACATTTTCACGAATGGCAAATTTCATCAAGGATCGGCAAAAATCCATCCTCATCACCGGATGCTCGTCAGGAATCGGCCACGATGCGGCAACGCGTCTGCATGATCGCGGATGGCGGGTGTTTGCGACATGCCGAAACCCAGCCGACTGCAACAACTTCATCAAGGCAGGGATTGAAAGCGTTCCGCTGGATTACGAGAATGAATCAAGCATCGAGCAGGCGGTGTCCGAGATCTTGGAGCGGACAGGCGGAACGATCGACGCAGTGTTCAACAACGGCGCGTATGCGGTGCCCGGAGCCGTGGAGGACTTGCCTCGCGACGCTCTTCGGGCCATTTTCGAGGCGAACCTCTTCGGCTACCACGATCTCGTCCGCAGGGTCATCCCAGTCATGCGCGCCCAGGGTCACGGACGCATTGTCCAGAATTCGTCGGTTCTGGGTTTCGTGACATTGCCTTGGAGAGGCGCATACAATGCGACCAAGCACGCACTTGAAGGGCTGACCAGCACGATGAGACTGGAACTGCGGGGGACCCAAATACATGTGGTGCTCATCGAGCCTGGGCCGATTACGACAATGCTTCGCCAAAAATCCTGCACTTGGTTCGAGAAATGGATTGACTGGGAAAAATCAGCTCATCGAGAATTCTACGAACGCGTCTTGATCCCCCGGCTTTTCGCGAAAGATGTACCAAAGGACCCTCATGAACTACCGCCCGAGGCAGTAACGCGAAAACTGATACGTGCTCTGGAGGATCCCAACCCGAATCCGCGCTACTACGTAACCTATCCCACCTATCTCGCTGGTCTCGGGAAACGTCTTCTGCCAACCCGAATGCTCGATCACCTGTTGTACAAGTCATGACAAGTGAAGCCGCTTCCCCTGGTCAGTCACGGAGGAGATGAATGGAAGGCGGCCCGCTTCTGGCTCCGGTGATCATCGCAGCTTTCGCCGTCCTTGCAATACTCATGGTCGGCATCGTTGGTTTTGCACGAGGAGGGGATTTCAACAGAAAGTATGCCAACAAAATCATGCGTCTGAGAATACTGGCACAGGCCGTAGCAGTGGTCATGATTCTGGTTTTCATATTCTTGAAAGGAAACTGACCGTGGTCATACTGAACAAGATTTACACGAGGGCCGGGGACAGCGGAGAAACCAGACTGGGTGACGGAACTCGGGTTCCCAAGAATTCTTTGCGGGTGGAGGCATACGGTACGGTGGACGAGTTGAACTCCATTGTCGGCCTTGCAACTTTGGGGGCGGGAGCGCAATTCGGGGAGCGGCTTTCTGCGATACAGAACGACCTCTTCGACCTTGGAGCAGATCTTTGCCGACCGGTGGGAGAGGGAAAAGAACTATCGGAACACCCACCGCTAAGGGTCGCTTCCAGCCAAGTTGACCGCCTAGAGGCTGAAATCGATGACATGAACGCCGAACTGACTCCCCTTCGAAGCTTTATCCTTCCCGGCGGGAACGAACTAGCGGCCAAGCTTCACCAGTGCCGAACTGTCGCACGTCGGGCCGAGCGGCATGTATTCGCTCTCGCTGAAAGGGAGACCGTCAACGCGTCGGCAGTTCGATACCTCAACCGCCTTTCGGATTGGTTCTTCGTCGCAGCGCGCGTTGCCAATGACAACGGGGGGAAGGACGTGTTGTGGGTCCCCGGACTGAACCGCTGACACTCACCGAAGAGTCCGTTATTGGGCGAGACCGCTCGCCGATGCTTTAAGGTAGTTATTCCACGTGCCCAGACGTTCCTTGGTGGGAGTCTCAATTTGAGTTTCCCTTTATGGAGTTGGAAGCGGTTTGGCAGAATATCACGGCTAGCTGGTCATCGCGGCAGCCGGCAAACCGGCAGAGTCTTAAAGAACCCCAATTCTGGATAAGAGGGGTGAGGGGGTTCCCAAATCGGGCGTGGCCTGATTCTGTATCCGCAATCAAAATCAACGGATGGGATCCCCTCAATGAGCACCTCCATCATCGCACTGTTCTGTTGTCTCGACGACTTTGCAAAGACCTTTGAAGAATGGGAGCGGCATCGGCTGATCGGCACAGGCCGCCAGCGCTCGCGCTCGGGCAAGCTCTCGCTCAGCGAAAGGCTCTTCATCATGGTGTTGTTTCATCTCTCGCCCTTCAAGAATTTCAAGGCTTTCCGGTTCCATGGCGTGGAGCGGAAATATCGCGACCGCTTTGGAGACCTGCCGAGCTGCGGACGGTTTGTCGCTCTGATGCCGCGCTTGCCGGTTCCGTTTTGCATCTTGATGCAATGCTTTCGCGGTGAGGAAACCGGGGTCTATTTTGTGGACAGCACCAAGCTCGCTGTCTGCCACAACGCACGGATCAACCGGAACAAGGTCTTCAAGGGACTGGCCAAGCGGGGCCGCAGCGCCAGGGGGTGGTTTTTCGGGTTCAAGCTGCATCTGGTCATCAACGACAAGGGTCAGGTCATGGCCGTCAAGATCACGCCTGGAAACACCGACGACCGCAAGCCGCTTGAGACCATGATTGCCGAGTTGAAAGGCAAGGCGTTCGGCGATAAAGGCTGCATTTCGAAGCCGCTTTTCCAGCGTTTGTGGCAGCAGGGCCTGCACCTGATCACTGGCATTCGCCGCAACATGAAAAACTTTCTTCTGCCCATTCTGGACAAAATCATGTTGCGGAAGCGGTTCATCATTGAAACGCTGTTCGATAAACTGAAATCAAGCATGGGATTGGAACACACACGACACCGGTCCCCAACAAATGCCTTCGTTCATATCCTGTCATGTCTGGCTGCCTATATTCTGGCGCAGCCAAAGGTCAAAATCGGCAAAATCGTCGTGCCAGACGCCATTCGGTGCATTCCAAAAGAAAACAGAGCTTATCCATAACTCGGGTTAAAGAGGCCGATTCGAACCGTTCTTGAACCCACCCTTCTGGGCTAAAAATGACCGGAAAGCGAAATATTGGCCAAGTGCCCATCCACACACACTCGACAAATCCGCAACCATGGGAAAGTCCTGTTTCACGAGCCGATAGGGTCATTCAATCGGTCTGTTCTGCCGCCGTTTCAGCCCCCGCAGGGCCGGTCCGGCAGATCCCGGACACACTTTTCCCCTGTCACGACAAGTGCGGCTGAGCAATCATCAGGTTCGAGAAGCCCAAAAGCGGCGCAAGCCGCTGCACGTTCCTTTCCAGCCCCCGGCAGCGAACCTTGTCGCAGCCGAACGCCCGCTTCAAGATCCAGAACGAATGCTCCACCCTTGCCCGCACCCTGGCCTTCGCCGTCTCCGCCAAGGCGGCTGCACCGCTAGGCTAGGTGATCCCTGATCTCCTCAAACAGCAGGTGCGCCAGTCCGTGGCGCTCCAGCCGGCGGCGGAAGTCGGGATCGTCGTCTCGTCCGGAACCTTCTCAAGCACCGCCCCGGCAAAGCGCCGGACGCTCTCCGCCTCGCAGAGCAGATCCTCCATCGCCGGATCGCTCATATTGCAGAACAGCTGCACGCAGTGCACGCGCAGCATCGCCGGCAGTGGATGCGGCTGTTGCCCCCTTGTCGCCGCCCTTGGGACAGACCGGCGCAATGCGGGCCTCCAGGCGCTCCCAGGGAATCAGGCCGTCCATCCGTTCCGGAAAGATCTCGCGCGCGTCTTGCGATCATGTTCAAGGCTTGCAAGGTCAATTGCCGAAGGCACTGCATGTCGTGATCCCCCGAAAAAGGCGTGGCGCAAGACAGCGAGCGCGCACCGGATGCACAATGCCACACTCAAATCAGGCTAACCGCTTATGCACTTGGTTCCGGTTTGATCGAGATGCGGCAGGGGCGAGGTTTGATGCGCAGAGCCTGCAGGAACAGGGACAGGAAGGCAGCGTGGCGGTTTCGGCGCCGATTGAAGCGAAAGACGAACTCGCCGAGACAGGTTGGAGGCGCTTGGCGCGCAGCCCGTGGCAGACGCCCCGCACCCAGCTCTTGAGGTTGGAAAATACGGTGTGGATCCAGGCGAGAATTTCATGGGCGAGCCTGTCGCCGACGACATGGGGCCGGTGGCGCTCCCGAGGCGCCGCGCGCGCTGCAGCCTCTCCAGCCGTCTGTCTGGACGATCGTGGTCGCGGCGGTGTTGCGCGCAGCGAAGCTGCCAAGACCCTTGGCGCTGCAGGACGAGACCGTGGCCAGCCGCAGGCGGCCCGGCGCGTTGCGGCAGGCTGGCCTCGCCGGTCCCGACCAGACCGGACAGCGGGCTGCGCTCGGGGGTGGCCATGGCGCGGCGAAGCTTGGCGGCAAGCATCCAGGCGCTGCGGCAGGACCCAATCCCAAGCCGCTTCTGCAACTGCAAGGCGGAGATGCCGTTGCAATGGGTGGCCATCAGACAGGCGGCCCGGAACCAGATCGCGAGCGACAGCTTGGTTTCAGTGCAGGAGGGTGCCGGCGGCGACCGAGGCTTGACGATGGCAACGGGCACACTCGAAGCCGTGGGGCCTGGTCTTCAGCTGCCACCCGCGGTCGTGGCCGCAGGCGGGACACCGGACGGCGATGAGGCTGGCGGGGATTTCGGTCATGGGGCGGTTCCACGTCAAGAATGTCATGCGAACATGACATCATCCGATATCCCGGACACAATGCCTTGTGTCACCGGAGCCATGTGCATAAGCAATTCACCAAAATTATTGTTCATTATTTCAACGTGCGTCAGAGAGAAAAACTGAATTCTGGAGTGGTTGACTAGCAACATTGGATTATTGGCGACTCTTTTGAAAGCTTGACTTCAAAATGCATCAAGAGAAACCAATCTTAGAAATCGATTTTTTGTAGTCAGATTGGGAAAGTTCTTTTGGTAGTTTGACAATCGGCGAAAGCTCTGATGAAGAAGTTAGAGAATACAAAACCTTTGCAACCAGCGAAGCTCCCACTGCAACATTCAAGACTGGTATGCACATCAGCCCCGTCAAGATAGCTATTTTTGCCATTTTCAATCCAGTGGCTCTCGTGGCCATTTTTTGAAACTCACCTTCACTGATCTCTCCCCCTTTCATCCTTTTATAGAGTTCAATGAGCACCATCGACACGGAAAGCAGAGAGAGAGTTGGGAAAAGGTTCCAAAAAGCATTACTGTACCCTTGATTCAAAATTTGATCTACAAAACTTTCAACTTTCGTGGTGACTTCTTCATTCGATATCCCCGAACTCTTAATCCCCATTTCGCCGGCGATTTCCTCTGAGAGAAGAATTTCTCCGCTTGGGTATTTCTCCAACCATTCTTCGACATATTCCTTATTGTCGGTGGTTTTTAATTGTACATCCCAAGTCTCTCCAGTGCTGGAATTGCTCATCATAACATCGAACCCATTGTGGTTCGTTTCAGGAAACATCGCGGCATTTATCGTGTCGCCATCGGCGTTTTCAATTCTTACAAATTCCATTTCATGAAGAATGCCTTTCACGTTGGATACCACACCGGAAATTTGCTCTTCTGACATATCATTCAGGTAGCGTTGAACACTCTCTAAATCCTGAGTGTCTGATGAATATCTTTTAAATGCAGCTAACACCGCTTCATCTGCTTCAGCGTTGACAAAGCCATGTTGGATAGATTGGAATGACGCAATGATTAATAGTTCGTCAAAATTCGTTTCAATAAATTTTATCGTTTTGTTTTCCTTTGAGAATTCAAACCTATAATCCTTTGCAGGTTTTTTGTTTGCAGACGATTTTCCTTCCCGATTAGCAGCTTTCCAAAGTTCTTTTATTTCTTTAGGATTAAGCACTTGTCCTCGACTCTTCCCAACAAGATACGCGTCCATTATTCTTCCAATGCCATAAGTCAGTCCGAAAACAAGCGGAAGCGTCATAAACCCTCCCAAGCCTGGCAAACCAATTTTATAGGCTCCTATTGCCAATTGTTGTGCTCCCCAACCCAGACCGGCTACGCCTAACAATTCTTTGATTGTCGTGAGCGCTTCATTCTTGGAAATTGGGACCCCTCTTACAGCAGCTATTCTTGAACCCATATACGCTTGAATCGGCGTAAGTATGAACATATCTGCAAACGGAATAGGCTGAATTGCGACACCCGCACATACTGAAGCTGTTATATGGATGATTTTCGTGACCTTTTCGTCATCAGTAATGTCGGTTCGGCTCTCGATCCCAAACCAATCTCTTTGAAGCTTAGCGATAATGCGATCTCTTGTTAAGTTCATGATCAACCTCAATTCAAAAGGACAGGCTCAATTTGCAGATCGCAAGCCTGATGGGAGATTGCTTTCGGATTCGCGAGGGGCATGCAACTGGGGCACTTGAAGTTTCGGGACCGATTTCCGCATGTGGACGATTTAACGGCGGCAGGGATCGTCATCCCCGCGAGAGTGTCGGCCGCAAACACCGGCGAGCGTGCGTGCGGGTACCCTGCAGGGCCTCGAACTTTCCCGCATTTAGCTGGCGATAGGAGCGGATGACAACATACCAAGAGGCCGACAGCAATATACCAGTGGCTCCGGCTATGTAAAAAACGATTTCCTCAGGGCCAAGCCCAAGCCTGAGCAAAATCGCGAGCAACGCCACTAGCCCAACAAGCAGGCTTGCATACAACCTATTGGCTCCTTTACGCCTTTGGCTCACGCGGTCAGCAAGCTCAGCGTGGAGTTTGTATATCTCCAGCAACTCGTTGCCTTTAGGGCCAGCCACTAATGCCATCTCTCCGATTGCACGAACCACATACCTATCGGGTATGGTTCAGGATAACATGATACAAACCGACGTGATGTATCCGCGGTGCTTGATGGTGTCCAGTACTTTGTCGGTTGAGGTCTTGGGAGTATTGGAACTCTGTAACCCCAATTCTGGATAAGAGGGGTGAGGGGGTTCCCAAATCGGGCGTGGCCTGATTCTGTATCCGCAACCAAAATCAACGGATGGGATCCCCTCAATGAGCACCTCTGTCATCGCACTGTTCTGCTGTCTCGACGACTTTGCAAAGACCTTTGAAGAATGGGAGCGGCATCGGCTGATCGGCACAGGCCGCCAGCGCTCGCGCTCGGGCAAGCTCTCGCTCAGCGAAAGGCTCTTCATCATGGTGTTGTTTCATCTCTCGCCCTTCAAGAATTTCAAGGCTTTCCGGTTCCATGGCGTGGAGCGGAAATATCGCGACTGCTTTGGAGACCTGCCGAGCTGCGGACGGTTTGTCGCCCTGATGCCGCGCTTGCCGGTTCCGTTTTGCATCTTGATGCAATGCTTTCGCGGTGAGGAAACCGGGGTCTATTTTGTGGACAGCACCAAGCTCGCTGTCTGCCACAACGCACGGATCAACCGGAACAAGGTCTTCAAGGGACTGGCCAAGCGGGGCCGAAGCACCATGGGGTGGTTTTTCGGGTTCAAGCTGCATCTGGTCATCAACGACAAGGGTCAGGTCATGGCCGTCAAGATCACGCCTGGAAACACCGACGACCGCAAGCCGTTTGAAACCATGATTGCCGAGTTGAAAGGCAAGGTGTTCGGCGATAAAGGCTGCCTTTCGAAGCCGCTTTTCCAGCGTTTGTGGCAGCAGGGCCTGCACCTGATCACTGGCATTCGCCGCAACATGAAAAACTTTCTTCTGCCCATTCTGGACAAAATCATGTTGCGGAAGCGGTTCATCATTGAAACGCTGTTCGATAAACTGAAATCAAGCATGGGATTGGAACACACACGACACCGGTCCCCAACAAATGCCTTCGTTCATATCCTGTCATGTCTGGCTGCCTATATTCTGGCGCAGCCAAAGGTCAAAATCGGCAAAATCGTCGTGCCAGACGCCATTCGGTGCATGCCAAAAGAAAACAGAGCTTATCCATAACTCGGGTTCTGTAATGTGCGTCTCGCGCTGACACGGTGTCCCGAGACAGTGAAACACACCCTCTCCTTGTAGCAAGAAGCAGTCTTTGTCTTGATCTCGGGCCTGCCATAGCCAGCGATGTTGAGCGACAGGTTCCCAGTATGTGCATCTCGTAAGTGCCAATCAGTGAGATAAACCGCCGTCATATGTATCTGCCAGTCATTTTCAGCCCCGCCAACGCACTCGGCCGGGTCAAGGCAGCGATCGAAGTTAAGGAACCTCTGAATACAGCCTGATATGTGGGCGCGCCTAGAAGCCCGCATCGTGCCGACGTGTCCGGAGGGCGGCGGCAAGGGGCGACAGCCGCATCCGCTGCCGATGATGCTGCGCGTGCACTGCATTCAGCTGTTCTGCAATCTCAACGACCCGGCAATGGAGGATCTGCTTGCGAGGCGGAGAGCGTCCGGCGCTTTGCCGGGGCGGTGCTTGAGAAGGTGCCGGACAAGACGACGATCCCGAGTTCCGCTGCCGGCTGGCGCGCCACGGACTGGCGCAGCTGCTGTTCGGGATATCAGGGCTCGCCTGGCCGAGCAGGGGGTTCTGCTGAAGAAGGGCGGCATCGTTGACGCCACCATCATCTCGGCGCCGTCGTCGACCGGGAACGAGAGCAACGCCCACGATCCGGGGATGCACCAGACCAAGAAGGGGAACCGGTGGCATTTCGGGATGAAGCTGCACATCGGCACCGCCCCCCGGGGTCTGGTGCACCATCTGGAGGGAACGGCCGCGAACGTCGCGGCCTGACGCCTTCGGATCGGCTTCTGCACGGCGAGGAGGAGCAAGTCCGGGGTGACTCCGGATATCGCGGGATCGGCAAGCGCGCGGAGCACGCGCATCGCGAGGTGTCGTGGCAGATTGCCATGCCCCCGGGCCAGCGCCGGACGCTGGCCCGGGCAGCGCGGCGGCCAAGGCGGAGAAGGCGAAGGCCCGGGTGCGGGCGCGGGTGGAGCATCCGTTCCGGATCATCAAGCGGGTGTTCGGCTGCGACATGGTTCGGTATCGGGGTTTGGACAAGAACGTGCAGCGGCTTGCGCCGCTTCCGGGCTTCTCGAACCTGATGATTGCCCAGCCGCACTTGCAATGACAGGGGAGAAGTGTGTCCGGAATTTGCCGGACCGGCCCCGCGGGGGCTGAAGCAGCGGCGGTTTCGCCCCGAAAACGCGCATTTGCGGCTTCCGGACCGCCGAAAACCGGCCGGCGGCGCTGGGAAGAGCAATTCCTGCAGCCAAAACCAAAAAACTCTCCAAATCAGAGGTTCCCTGGTGCCTCTGTCAACTTTTCCAAGATCTCGTTACGATTGTCGACATTCTTTGGCAAGTGACAAGCGTTCGGGCGACTTTTTGCGTTCGCCTGTCTTCTTTCTGCAACCTCTCGGCAAGGCAAGCAGTACGCGGTTTCAGTTTGACTTACTTTGCCAGTATCGCATCACTCATTGGGGCCTCCTCCGTCTCTTGTTATCCTGTCTCTTGTGATTAAAATCATACACCGAATTTTTGCAGGGCGCGGATGATGTAAACTTTCTGCACATCTTTGGATTTCACCTTTCAACATCATTGTATGCAATCCGCAAAATTCCCGTCCTGCCATCAAAAAGCCCTATTTTTTTGAAAGCTGATTCAGTATGCGTACCGGATTGATTCGAGTTATCCTCGATGAGCAGGACATCTGGAGGCTGGGCAATGAAAGTCCTTGTGCCGGTAAAACGAGTGATTGACTACAACGTCAAGGTCAGAGTTCGGCCAGACGGCACGGGAGTCGATCTCGCAAACGTCAAGATGTCCATGAACCCCTTTGACGAAAACGCGATCGAAGAGGCAATCCGCCTGAAAGAGGCTGGGAAGGCCAGCGAGATCATTGCGGTCTCGATCGGGGTTCCGCAATCGCGTGCTGTTCTGATGACGGCGATGGCGATGGGCGCGGACCGCGCGATATTGATCGTCGCATCGGACGACCCACACAACGATATCGAGCCGCTCGCAGTCGCGAAGCTGCTAAAGGCAGTCGTCGACCAGGAGCAGCCAGGCTTGGTGTTGATGGGCAAGCAGGCGATAGACAATGACTTGAACGCCACTGGCCAGATGCTCGCCGCATTGATGGGCAGCAGTCAGGCCACTTTCGCATCCAAGCTCGAGGTCGGCAACGGAAGTGCCACGGCAACTCGTGAAGTTGACGGCGGACTTCAGGTCGTGAATGTCAAGTTGCCTTGCGTGGTGACGGTCGATCTCCGCATGAACGAGCCCCGCTATCCGTCGCTTCCAAACATTCAGCGTGCGAAACGCAAACCGTTCGATCAGAAGACCCCCGAGGATTATGGAATCGATGTCAGCCCCCGGCTCAACATTCTGCAGACGGTTGAACCGGAGGAACGCCAGGCTGGCGTCATCGTCAGCTCTGTCGATGAGCTTGTTACGAAACTCAAGGAAGAGGCGGAGGTGATCTGATGTCCGTGCTGCTGATTGCCGAAGTGAATGGATCTGAACTGGCCACCGACCTCACTGCAAAGACCTTGGCGGCGGCGAGGTCGCTGGGTGACGTGACTGTCCTCTGCGCTTCGCACGGCTGCGATAAAGCGGCGGAAGAGGCGGCAACGCTTGAGGGTGTCTCAAAAGTGCTCTGCGCGGACGACTCGGCATACGGACACGCCTTGGCGGAGCCAGTTGGTGAGTTGATCGTGAGCCTGTCGGGCCAGTTCGAGCACATTGTCGGGCCAGCGACGACGTCGGCGCAGAACATTCTTCCACGTGTCGCTGCCTTGCTCGATGCCATGATGATCTCCGACATCACGCGGGTGGTGGAATCGAACACCTTCGAGAGGCCGATTTACGCGGGCAATGCGATTCAGACAGTTCAATCGAACGATCCGAAGAAAATCATCACAGTGCGCACCGCCGCCTTCGCAGCCGTCGGCATCGGCGACCCTGCACCGATCGAGAAAATTGAAGCTGCCAGCAATCCGGACCTGAGCCAATGGATTGAGGACAAGGTCGCGGAAACCGACCGACCTGAACTCACCTCCGCGAAAATTGTCGTGTCTGGAGGGCGCGGGGTTGGATCGACAGAAGATTTTGTGCTGATTTCGGCACTTGCCGACAAGCTCGGCGCGGCCGTTGGGGCGTCCCGCGCGGCCGTCGATTCAGGGTATGCACCAAACGACTGGCAGGTCGGGCAGACAGGCAAGGTTGTGGCTCCCGACCTTTATATCGCGGTTGGTATCTCCGGCGCGATCCAGCATCTGGCGGGGATGAAGGATTCCAAGGTAATCGTGGCCATCAACAAGGACGAGGAGGCGCCGATCTTTCAGGTGGCGGACTTCGGACTGGTCGCGGACTTGTTCAGCGCGGTGCCCGAACTCACCGAGAAGCTGTAGTCTTTGGCGGAGGGGAGCTCGCCGGACTGGTTGGAGCCATTGCTTGGCCGCAGGCATGAGGCGTGCGAACAAAACCGTCCTTCAGTTTGGAGAATGTGATGGAAATCAGCCGAGTCGGAGTCGTAGGCGCAGGGCAAATGGGAAACGGAATTGCCCATGTGCTCGCTCTGGCTAAATTCGAGGTCTTGCTGCACGATGTTTCCGAAGAGACGCTTTCGGCGGCGCGGGCGCGAATCGAGACGAACATGGGCCGCCAAGTTGCCCGTGGAAAGATCTCCGAAGCCCAGATGTCCGCAGCTCTTGCGCGGGTCAAGGCAGCTCACAGTCTTCCAGATCTCGGCGACGTTGATCTCGTCGTCGAGGCGGCCACGGAACGGGAAAGCGTCAAGAACGAGATTTTCGCAGAGATCTTGCCACACTTGCGTCCAGAAACCATCCTGACATCCAACACGTCCTCGATATCAATCACGCGTCTCGCCTCGCGCACGGACCGCCCCGAGCGCTTTATGGGCTTTCATTTCATGAATCCGGTTCCGGTGATGGAACTGGTGGAACTCATACGTGGAATTGCGACAGACGACGCAACCTACCGGACAATGCTAGAGGTTGTGAAGAAGCTGGGAAAGACCGCGACGTCAGCGGAAGACTTTCCCGGCTTCATCGTCAACCGCATCCTCATGCCGATGATCAACGAGGCGGTCTACGCACTTTACGAAGGGATTGGCTCTGTAGAGTCGATCGACCTCTCGATGAAGCTTGGGGCCAAGCATCCGATGGGCCCGATGGAACTGGCCGACTTCATTGGGCTGGATACATGCCTGGCCATTATGAACGTTCTGCACGAAGGACTGGCCGACACGAAATATCGCCCATGTCCGTTGCTCACTAAATATGTCGAGGCTGGCTGGCTTGGACGCAAGACAGAACGCGGATTCTATGACTATCGCGGAGACATTCCGGTCCCGACACGCTAAATCGCTAGCCGGACTCCCTCAGCGACAGAGACTCGTTCCTGAGCCAGACCATGAATTCCTCTCCGTTCGCTGACCTGCTCTTGATCTCGTCAGGCCCTATGGCTCCGCCGATCACGGGTTTCTGAGGCTCATGCATCGAGTGGACGATCTCGTGGAGCAACAGGGACTGGCGCAGGGTCGCGGAAACAAGATTTGCCCATTGGTACCAGCGGCTGTTCTCGCCTGCAAAGTAGACCGGCACAACGCGAGCACCGCTTCGAACAATCAGCTTTGCCGTGAACGGGTTCCACTTCGGCTCCTCCACAGGCATGTTCCATCCCGGAGCATTTGCAACCTGTCCAGCAGGAAACAGGATTACTGCGCCGCCAGCACTCAGGTGGTCCATTGCCGCCTTCCTCATGGCGACGTTCTTCCTGACGGTGTCTTCCTCGTGGGGAAATGCCACTGGCAGCATGTGGTATTGTATCTCTGGAACGTAAGAGAGCAGCGAACGGGTTAGTATCTTGAAATCCTGCCGTACGCGACTGACAAGTTCGGCAAGCATGAGGCCGTCGACAAGACCATGGGGATGGTTCGCCACCACGACCAAGGGTCCGCTCTTCGGTATGCGCTGAATCTGCTGGTCAGGTGTGAGCAGTTCAATATCAAGCAGTTCCAGAGCCTTTCCCCAAAAACTCTGACCTTTTTTCCTGCCGGTACGCTCGAACTTTCTGACCAACTGAATCAAGGTCACCTTGCCCGTCATCCACTCGATTGCACGGATAATCTCTCCCCTGACTGAGTTTGGGAACGTTCCGCCATAAGAGAGGTTGCGCGAGTCGAACGGCCTGTAGGTTGGATCGCTGTCAAGCGACTTGGTTGCTTCGGTCAAGGTGTCCAGCCGCATGCGGCCGGCACTCGGCACAGAGTCAGAATTCTTCACCGAATCGTGCCTTCACAAGTGCCTCTAGTGACTCCATCACTTTAGCCTCATCTGGACCGTCGACAGAAACCTGAATGAATGTCCCTTTCGAAGCCGCCAACATCAAGAGGCCCATTATTGAGTTGCCCGCTGTGGTGATGTCGTCCTTCACCACTTCCACTTTTGAATCATGGCTTTCGACGACCTCGACGAACTTGGCAGACGCCCTTGCGTGAAGGCCTTTCTCGTTGGTGATCTCAATCTGGCGGACAATCGTCATGGTCCAGCCCGCCGCAATCATGCCGCCTCATGTAGTTTTTCCCAGCCGACAATGCTCGATCCGAAGCCTCGGAAAGCCCCATCTTGCGCGACTTCGCGAGCTTGATCAGCATTGGAAGATTAGCGCCTGAAAGTATTGTCCGGCTTCCCGACTTGCAGGCACTTAGGCACAGATTCGACGGGGAACTTCCATAGATGTCAGTCACGATCGCAACTCCCTGGCCTATGTCAGCCTTGTCGACAGCGACGGCAATCTCCTCGAGCCGATGCTTGCGATCGCAAGTGTCATCGATGGAGATGGCCACGATACCATCTTGCCCGCCGAGGATATGCTCCAAGTTTGCAAGTAACTCGCGCGCAAGGTTTCCGTTCGCCACTATGACGATTCCGATCAAGCCAACGCTCCCACACGCATTTTTCACTCAAGGCGGCGATCACTATGGATTGCAGACATGACATCATTGCGCCTGGATTTGCAAGGGGCCGTCAACACAAAGACGCGGTCATGCTGCCCGACAAGGCGTGAACAGCCATAACAAACCGGTATCTTGGTCACTCCACTCGGCCAAACTTCAGATACTGAAGAACCGGTGCTGCCAAGCCCGGCGAGCTTGCCCCGAAAATCACCGGTATGGGTTTTCCCAAGACATTTGTTGTGCGCATCGGTGGAAGGCGACGGGGTTCCCTCTTCGCCAAGTCGACCACAACCTTCAGCGTTGCCAAGGGCTGGCACTCAGCACCCAGCAAACCCACTCCACGGACCTCAATCAGCCCGCGAAACGAATCCGGTGACGATAGCCTGATCGCATCGCCGGCTTCGAGCGCGACTGTCATGTCGTCCGCCACAAGTGCAGCCCCCAGAACCATCAATTCGAGCGCGAGCCTTGATTTTCCTGATCCTGAAGGCCCGCATATCAGCGCCCCGCGGCCTTCCCAAGCGACAGCGCTCGCATGAAGGATTTGACTGGCTGTCATCTCTGCACCTCTACCTGACGCTCGCGACCTGACGAAGCGTCGTGGCGACGTTGCAGCAGGCTACCACTTCCTTGAAGATGAAGCCGCGGCGAATGCCTAGTATCCGCCTGTGTCCTCGTCCGTCGGTGCCAGTCTGGATTCGCCGATCAGGCTTCGAACCCTATCCAGCTGGGTGCGGGCGGCGGCGGCAAGCAGCCTGGTGTCACTTGAAATCGTGACAAGATCGAACCCCCACCCTGCGACCTTGGCCGCGTACTCGGGTGTTCCGCAATGAAGCCCAGCGCGAATTCCAGCCTTCTTCGACACGTCCAGAATCCGTTTCAGCGCATCCACAATTTCCTGCTCTTCGCGGTCAAATCCGGGTGCGAGACGGCCATCGGTGATACCCAGCGTGAGGTCGGCGGGACCGATATAGACACCGTCCAAGCCGGGAGTTGCCACAATGTCATCGAGGTTCTTCATCGCCTCAGCAGTTTCGATCATGGCTATGCACAGAATCTGGCCGTTCGCTTCGGCTGCATAGTTGGCGCCGGCAGAGAAATTGGCGCGCGTCGGCCCGAAGCTACGGGTGCCAAGCGGAGGGTATCGCATGCAAGAAACCAATCGCTCAGCCTGCTCTCGGGAGTTAACCATGGGACAGATGATCCCGTAGGCTCCAGCATCCAGCGCTTTCATTATGATTCCAGGCTCAAGCCAAGGCACACGTGCCATCGGAGTGACTCCGCTTGCCCGCATCGCCTGGAACATCCCGACTGCATCCCTGTAATCGACAACTCCATGCTGAATATCGACTGTCAGGCTGTCGAAGCCCTGCGCTGCCATCACCTCGGCAACAAAAGAATTGCCGATTGAAAGCCAGCCGTTGACTGCGGCTTCGCCGTCGGCCCACTTTCTTCGGAGTCCGTTCTCAATCATCTGTCACTCGCTTGATTTGTGCGCTTGCGGATCTCGAAACAGACCGCCCGCCCAAAATCGTGAGCACGGCCATGCTGCGCTGCCACCCTGCAAGCTGTTCAGTCATTGCCATAGAACAGGCAAGAAACCAGAATGTCCAGACACAAAGCAAGACTGTTGCGAAATGCGCATCTCCGCCATTGACCTGTCGCGCCGAGGGGCTGCAAGCGCTTGTCTTGACGTTCGATTCATGACGGTGGTGGCCGAGCGCGTTGCACCGGACAGCACCCTGCGAAAGGTCGGCGCCCTGATCGACTGGCAGCGCCTGGCGGCGGTTCCCGTCCCGGTGCGCTCGCGCTAGGGCGGGCGCTGACGGTGCGTCTCGACTTCATGCCGTCCGTCGGCAGCCTGTGCTTCGCGGTCTTGACGCGGTGCTTCTCTCGGAGGTCAATCGCCAGCTGCAGGACCGCGGCCTGAAGGTCGGGAACGCGCTGGCGGCGGTTGTCGACGCGACCATCGTGGAAATCACGGCGCGAAGGGTGCTGCTCGCCAACAAGGGGCTGTCGAGCGCGGCCTGTCGCTTCGGGTTCGGATTGAACATGCCTAGAAATTCTGGATGCAGATGTGTTGTTTAATTCGCCCTTTGCCAATAGACATTCGGGACAAGTGTTCGAAAGAGGGAAGTTAAATGAGCGAAGGCACTATCAAACTCACAGTGGCTCAGGCACTGGTACGATATCTTTGCAACCAGTACACTTGCATTGACGGTGAAAAAGTGCCGTTGTTCGCGGGAGTGTTCGGCATCTTCGGGCATGGAAACGTCACGTGCCTGGCAGAAGCGCTTGAGTCCGTTCAGGACAGATTGCCCACTTGGCGCGGTCAGAACGAACAATCAATGGCACTGGCTGGAATCGCCTATTCAAAGGTGAAGAAGAGACGGCAGATCATGGTGGCAACCAGTTCCATCGGCCCAGGTGCTACGAACATGGTTACAGCAGCGGCAGTGGCACATTCCAATCGCTTGCCCCTGTTGATACTTTCCGGTGACGTTTTCGCGAATCGGCGACCCGATCCCGTGCTCCAGCAGGTCGAGCATTTCGGGTGTCCGACAACCTCGGTGAACGACGCGTTTCGGGCCGTAACACGGTATTGGGACCGGATTTCACATCCAGAGCAAATCATTTCATCGCTTCCTCAAGCCGTTGCGACAATGCTGGACCCGGCCGACTGCGGCCCGGCGTTCCTGGGCCTTTGCCAAGACACGCAGGAACTTGCGTTCGACTATCCCGCCAAATTCTTCCGGGAAACGATTCATTCCGTGCCAAGGCCGCGCCCCGACCCGGACGGCCTCGCCGCGGCCACAGCGAGGCTGAAGTCGGCCAAGCGTCCACTGATCATTTCGGGGGGCGGCGTCCGATACTCGCTCGCAGAGAACCATCTTGCCAGCTTTGCCGAAGCGCGGGGCATTCCCCTGACCGAGACGATCGCGGGAAAAGGATCGGTGACACATCATCATCCGGCTCATATCGGACCTATCGGCGTGATCGGATCGTTTTCGGCGAACGCGCTGGCGGAGCAGGCAGACATCGTGCTCGCAGTCGGCACCCGCCTTCAGGATTTTGCTACCGGATCTTGGACGAACTTCTCGCCTGACGCGGAGTTCATCTCAATAAACACGGCCAGGTGGGATGCGCACAAGCACCAAGCGTTGCCGGTTGTCGGCGACGCACTGGTGGCAATCGAGGAGCTGGATGCCGCCATCGGCGACTGGTCTGCGGACCCAGCATGGATGGACAAAGGCCGTGCCGAATTCAAGAAGTGGAACGACCTCCTCGACCAGCACCAGAAGCCGACCAACGCCCCGGTGCCAACCTACGCTCAGGTCATAGGCGTCGTCCACAAGTTCGCTGGCGAGCGGGACCCGATGGTCACGGCGGCGGGAGGCCTTCCGGGAGAGACCGTCAAGGGTTGGCGAGTGAAGGCACCACATACCTTCGACTGCGAATTCGGGTACTCATGCATGGGCTACGAACTAGCGGGTGGCTGGGGAACGGCGATGGCCGTTGACGAGGGCGTAACTCCGATCGTGCTCGTCGGAGATGGCTCCTATCTCATGATGAATTCGGACATCTACTCGTCCGTGCTGTCCGGCCACAAAATGATTGTCGTAGTGTGTGACAATGGCGGCTTCGCCATCATCGAGCGGTTGCAGAACTTCAAGGGCGGCGCATCCTTCAACAATCTGATCGAGACCTGCAGGGTTAAGGAGCCGTTCGCAGTAGATTTTGCCAAGCATGCGGAAGCCATGGGAGCGCCTGCCCGCCACGTCGATAGCTTGGCGGATCTCGAAAACGCGATGGAGTGGGCCAAGTCCACCGATCGGACAACAGTCATCTCGATCGCCACGGATGCGCACTCGTGGGTGCCAGGCGATGCCGCCTGGGATCTTGGGGTGCCTGAAATCAGCGAGCGCGAGGAGGTTCGCGCTGCACGCAGGGATCACGAGAAAATACGCGCCAAGCAGCGAATAGGGGTCTGAACGATGGAAGCCAAGCTTGGCATTGCACCGATCGCATGGTCGAATGACGACCTTCCCGAACTTGGTGGAGACACGCCGCTTGAGACATGCCTGTCCGATGCAGCGAGGGCAGGGTATTCCGGGGTTGAGTCAGGCGGAAAGTTCCCCAGGACATCCACCGAACTGGGCCCAATCCTGCGTGAACATTCGCTGTCTCTGTGCGGTGGCTGGTATTCGGGAACGGTTCTTGACAACGACCTCGAAGCCGAAAGGGACCAAGTGCATGATCAGTTGAGCCTGTTTCGGGACTTGGCCGCACCATGTCTCGTTTACGGCGAAACGGCCGGCACCATCCAGAACGTTCGCAACGTGCCTGTGGCGGCCCGGAGAGTTTTGGACGAGGATCAAATTCGTGATTACGGAAAGCGGTTGACCTCTTTTGCAGAGCGGTGCGCCGACGAAGGGATGCCAATCGCGTTTCACCATCACATGGGAACAGCGATTGAGACCGAAAGCGAGATCGACCTCCTAATGAACGTCACTGGAGAGGCGGTGCACCTTCTCTTCGATCCCGGGCATCTGGCTTTCGCTGGCGGCGATGTTCTGGCCACGATAGACAGGCATTCGTCCCGGATTCTTCATGTTCACGCCAAGGATCTCCGGCGACCGGTCATCGACACCCTTGACCGTGATTCCGAAAGTTTTCTTGATGCCGTGCTGAAGGGTGCCTTCACTGTCCCCGGCGATGGGTCGCTGGATTTCAAAGCGATCGTCCAGAGACTCGCTGACAACGGATACGAAGGCTGGTTTGTCGTGGAGGCAGAACAGGACCCCGCAAAGGCGCCGCCGTACGAATACGCCTGCATAGGGCATGCAACTTTGATTTCGGCCTTGGAAGGGGCCGGCTATCGGATTGGAAAAGAATGAAATGAACAGGATCGACGGCAAGACAGCAATTGTGACCGGAAGCACCCAAGGATTGGGGAAAGCGATCGCGGAACTGTTTTCAAATTCGGGCTCGGCTGGCTTGATCACATGTGGCCGCAACCACGCGCGAGGCGAAGAAGTGGCTGCACACATCAGTTCCGAAAGCGGAGTGGAAACACGCTTCGTTCACGCGGACTTGGGAAACGTGGAGGACTGCCGCGCCGTTGTCAAGGAAGCGGAAGCTTCCTTCGGCCGCCTCGACATTCTAGTGAACGCTGCCGCAGTCACCGACCGGGGCACGCTTCTCGACACCTCGCCAGAACTCTTCGATTCGATGTTTGCCGTGAACGTCAGGGGGCCATTCTTTCTCATGCAGGAAGCGGTCAAGCTGATGCTTCGGAACGGAACCGAAGGGTCGATCGTGAACATCGGCTCGATTTCCGCGTTTTCGGGACAGCCGTTCATCTCCGCGTACTGCGCATCCAAAGGCGCCTTGGCGACTCTCACGAGAAATTCCGCGTTCGCCCTCCTCAAGAATCGCATTCGAGTAAACCAGTTGAATATCGGGTGGATGGCTTCCGACGGCGAGGATGTCATCCAGAGAAAATATCATGGCGCAGAGGATGGCTGGGCTGAGGCCGTAGCCGAAAGGCTTCCGAACGGAAGGCTGATCAATCCCAAGGAAGTTGCAAGGGCCGTCGCCTTTCTGGCTTCAAGCGATTCCGGATTGATGACAGGGTCAGTCGTCAACTTCGATCAATCGGTGTGGGGAGCTTTCGAAGGCCTTCAGCCAATGCCGACTCAAGCACTCACGGCTTAGGATCTGATTATCGGCGTTTCGCGTCGTTAACCTTGCTATATCTTGGAACAGAAAGATATGGATTTCCCAGACCTTCCCATTGCAATTTTGGGATTCATTTGCGTACTGTTCCACCGGCGGGTGAAAATGAGGCGGCGGATTCCGCTCAATTTTGAATCCCTGCTGAATCCGTGGCGGGTAAATTCGATTAAATTGGAGACGCAGCAGCCGACAGCTCGGTGAATTCCTCTTGTTACGCATCCCAGCACACGCCCGCCGCGACACACGCAGCGTTCAGCACCAGACGGCGCATCGCCGCAAGGCTCTCCGGGCCGCTGTCTTACGGGGTGCTGCCGGAAGGCTCTACAGTCATCGATCGGTGACCGCCAAGTGCGTCAGCTCCGGTAGTCGCAATGCAGAAAGAAATTCCTGCTTTCGAAACAGTCTTTTTATTAGGTCCCACACCTTTCAAAAAAAGAACGGGGTTTGACAGGCGAGAACCGACACCAAGCTTTAATCCTCACCATCCATCTATTGGAACTTGCCCCCATCGGATCAGGTGGACTACAATTTCACACGAAATCATGCCACCGGGCTGCAGCATCCAAGCCGGCCTGATAGCGGATCTATCCACACAATCAGAAGCGGTGTCATCTCCGCATCCGGATTTCGAAATTGGCTTCACCGCCATTTCGCCACTCTAACCGACGACAATCGCGACCAGCGGGGTAGAGGGCAAGAACCAACAGCATCCATTTGCATTTCGTTCGCACTCTGGCGACACGAAAAGTTCGCAAGCTCTGAATCAGCCTTCGGAGTCACCTTCATTTGCGGGTCGCTTGTCATCCGGCCTTTCAAAAAAGAATTTCCAGCCAACGATGCATCCGATTCCTGCAAACAGAATGGCCCAGAATGGCGAACCGGTGCTGAATTCAAATGCTGCCCATGCAAGACAAGCGGCAACGATCAGCACGCGTCGATAAGGCGGCCTGAAAAACGGATGGCTGAAATCGAACAGCGATATCTTGTTTCGTCGGGACCGTGAGCGGGAATCGTCTGCAGCCATGAGTTTCGCCCTTTCAAGCACCGTTACAGGAACGCCGCTGCGTTGTCGCCCTGAGACTTGACTCCAGTGATGTACGCGATGATGTCACTGCCATCTGTTTCGTCTCGATTGAGCGATGCCACAATGTGGCCCCTTCGGAACACGACAATTCTGTCTACCAAATCAAACACCTGCCTAAGGTTGTGACTCACAAGAACAAGCGGAACGCCCTGCTTCTTGAGAGTTCGAATGATATTCTCGACTTGGTTGGTCTCCTGCACGCCGAGGGCCGCGGTGGGCTCATCCATAATTATCATCTTTGTCGCGAAGCTTGCGCAACGCGCAATGGCGACGCATTGCCGCTGCCCGCCTGACATGTTGCGAATCGTGTTCGAAAGATTGGGTATCTTTACCGCTGTCCTGTCGAGTGCCGCCTGCGTATCTTCTCTCATTTTCTTCCGGGCCAGCAACGAAAATGGGCCCAAGTTGAACAGGGTTTTCTCCCTTCCGAGAAAGAGATTCGACGGGACATCCAAGTCGTCCGCCAGCGCTAGATTCTGGTATACTGTCTCGATTCCCACATCGCGCGCCTCGATCGGACTGGCAAAACGAACTTCTCTGCCGTCAAACCAGATCTTGCCGGAAGTTCGTTGTTCCACGCCGGTAATCTGCCGGACCAACGTCGATTTTCCAGCTCCGTTGTCCCCGACAACTGCGACATGCTCGCCGTTCCGCAATTCGAAATCGGCGTCCTGCAATGCGTGCACGCCACCATAATGCTTGGTCAGACCTTCTGTCTTAAGGATCACTTCGTTCATTCGGGGAACCCTACACGTCGCTCTTCAGCGCATCCCGCTTCTGGCGCCAAACGTCGGCAATGACGGCTGTCACGATTATCACGCCCTTCAGCATCTCTTGATAGTAAGCGTCAATCCTGAGAAACGTAAATCCCGATATGATCAAACCAAAGATCAACATCCCTATGACAGTGCCGACAATGGACCCGCGCCCGCCCGCAAGAGAAACTCCTCCGATAACCGCCATCGCGATGGCATCCAGTTCGTACATCAAGCCCATGCCTGCCTGGGCAGTCAGACCCCGTGCCGCAACTACCATAGCAGCGATGCCGGAGAGCATGCCGGCGATCGTGTACACTAGAACCAGATGCCGCTCGACGTTAATTCCTGACACGCGGGCGGCTTCCTGGTTGGAGCCAATTGCGTACGTATGCTTGCCGTAAACCGTATATTTGAGAATGATGTGAAAAATGGCCGCCAGCACGAGGAAGATGGCGACAGGCATCATGCCCTTGCCAATGGCGGCAAACGAGTCGGTGGGAAAAGAAACCGGTTTCCCCTTGGTGTACCACTTCGCCACACCCCTAGCCGCCACCATCATGCCAAGCGTTGCGATGAAGGGTGGAATTTTGGTGTAGGCGATTAGCAGGCCGTTGACCGCCCCGGCAAACATCCCACACGCCAATCCGACTGCCAACGGTATTATCACTGGCAGATCAACCCAGCCCTGCTCGATAAAGACCGCCCGGGGATAGGTTGAAACTTGGGCAAAGCTCATCGCAATCATCGCGGTGGCACCGACAATCGATCCCGACGAAAGATCAATGCCGCCCGTAATGATGACTTGGGTTACGCCAATCGCTATGATGCCTACGACCGAGACTTGCAGGATGACGATCGAAAGCCGCTGGGTATTGAGAAGAAAGCTCTGCCCTTGAACCAGCCACCCGATCGCCTCGAAAACTATCGCAATCCCGATCAAGCCCAAAAGCGCATTGAACTCCGTCGGCCAGGATTTGCGCTTGTTGATGCTTGGTGAGGCGGTCACTGCTGCATCCGTTATTTTCCGTACCTCCTCACTGCCTGAGACACCACACTGTAGAGGCGGGCAAGAGCCCGCCTCACCTAAGTAGAAACTCCATTGAACCCCAAAAGGGGAGGAGTATCAATTCTTGGCCATGAATTGGTCCATGTTGCTGGGAACCACAAGTTGGAACGGAATGTAGACCTTCTGATCCACCTCTTCTCCCCGGGCAAGCGCCAGCGCTGCATCTAAAGAGCCGGATCCCTGCCCCGCCGCGTCCTGAAACACGGTAACGTCAAGGTCGCCTGCCGCCATCGCCGCGAGAGCATCCTGCGTGGCATCCACGCCGCCGACAACGACATCGTCCATCGAAATCCCGACGGCTTTCATGGCCTGGATCGCGCCAATTGCCATTTCGTCGTTGTTCGCTATGACCGCGTCAAACTCGACGCCTGCCGATAGCCAGTTGGTCATCAGGTCCTGTCCCTGCACCCTCTTCCAGTTCGCGGTCTGCTCCTCAACAATTTCGATGCCGCTGCACATCTCGAGTTCGAGAACATCGTGAATGTCAGCTGTGCGCTGAACCGCCGCTTGGTTTGAAAGCTCGCCGACCATGACCACGGCCTTGCCCTTTCCTCCCAGCAACTTGCAAATCTCGAAGGTTTCGAGCGTGCCGGATTCAACTTCGTTCGATGCCACAAACGCCTGATTGTCCGGAAGCTCGTCGACGTTAATCGGTTGCCTGTTAACGTACACAAGCGGAACGCCAGCGCTGGCGGCAGCGTTCGTCATCGCAACCGTCGCGTCGGTGTCGACAGGGTTCACTATGATCGCATCCACACCAGATGCGATAAAGTTCTCAATTTGATTGAGTTGCCTTCCAACATCGTTCTGAGCGTCTTCAATCTGCAAATTCACTTCATCGAGGCTGTCAGCATATTCAATCATTCCATTGCGCAGAACCGTCAGGAAATTGTCGTCGAACAGGGCCATTGAAACGCCAACATTCTCGGCGGCCGCTGTAGTGGACATCAATCCGCCAAATACTGCGGCGTACAATGATTTTCTCATTTTTGTCTCCTTGATCTTGATAATGAGTGTCCGGCTCACTCTTCAGGTTTAGGCCAGAATCCTTTTCGGGCCTCTATCCCGCACCTTGCGCTCACGCAGACTTCCCGACCAACTTGGATCGGGTTAAATCCATTGATCCCACTAGTTTTTGCGTAGGATCGCACATCGCGTGGACCACGGGCGAAAAGGCCTCGAACGACACCGTCCTAGGATATCCCGAGGATTGGAGCGAGTCAAGCTGCTTGATGTTGCCGATCATGTCATCCTCACCGACCAGACTGCGGCGATGGTCGCGCATCGGGCGAAGGGAAAGCTGGCGGCTCCCGACTCCTGACACGTGAACTATCCCAGCGCAGGCTGTCAGAATCTCACTCTCGCCTGCAAGATGGTGATGAAACGTATCGTGAATCAGCTGGATCCTTTCACGTCCACCCAATGCCTCGATCGCATCGACCACTTCCGACTTTAATCGCAGCGACGAACTCTCGAAGCCGAGTGGCTCGACCAGTGCTGTCAAGTCGTGACGTTCGAGCAGTGGCAGTATTTCTCAAAGTGCATTGCGCAAGTTTGCCTGGCGTTCACCATTTGCGCATCCGATTCCGTCGTTGCGAGGAATCAGGCTGACAGCGGATGCACCTACAGCTTTGGCTGTCAACATGAGATCATTGGCTTTGCGATGACCGCTGTCAGTCCAGTCATTGAACATTTTCACTTCCGCAAGCACGAGTATCTTCACGCCTGCCAAAAGGGTGGTGTCTCGTACCTGTACTGGACTGTCACCGTCAAATAACGGCTTGGGAAGGTCGTTCCGGAATTCTACCCCGACGCATTCCGCCTGCTGCGCAAGCGAAATCAAGGCGTCGTACCGCAATCGGCAACACGTCATATGGTTTAACGCGAAAGCTAGGAAACCTCTGATTTGGAGAGTTTTTCTGGCTTTGGCTGCGGAAACTGCTCCTCCCGGCTGCATCGGCCGGTTTTCGGCAGTCCGGAACGGATGCTCCACCCGCGCCCGCACCCTGGCCCTCGCCGTCTTCGCCTTGGCCGCCGCGCTGCCCGGCGCTTGCCGGGGTCACGGCAATCTACCGCGACACCTCGCGATGCGCGTGCTCCGCACGTTTGCCGATCCCGCGATATCCGGCGTCAGTCCGGACTTGCTCCTCCTCGCCGTGCAGAAGCCGACCCGAAGGTGTCAGGTCGCGACGCAAGCGGCCGTTCCCTGCAGATGGCGCGCCAGACCCCGGAGGTCGATGCCGATGCGCGGCTTCATCCCGAAATGCCGCCGGTTCCCCTTCCTCGTCCGGCACCTTCTCCGGACTCCCCCCGGCAAGGCGCTGGACGCTCTCGGCCTCGCAAGCAGGTCCTACATCGCCGGATTGCAGAACAGCTGAACGCAGTGCACGCGCAGCATCACCGGCAGCGAATGCGGCTGTCGCCCCTTGCTGCCGCCCTTCGGATGCGTCGGCGCAATGCGGGCCTCCAGTCGTGCCCATGGGTCAGGCCGTCCATCCGCTCCGGAAAGATCTCGCAGCGCTTCTTGCGCTCGCATTCGAGGCTGGCAAAGGCCAATTGCCGAAGGCGCTGCATGTCGTGATCCCCCCGAAAAAAAGTTGCGGCGCAAGACAGCGGGCACGCCCAAATGTGCAATGCCACGCCCAAAATCAGGCTGTATTCAGAGGTTCTTTAACCATGCCGAGCTCGACAAACACTTGCGTGGAAGCGATTTTTCAATGTCGACCAGCATCCTATCGTGACATTTGTAAGCACTGACTATCAAGATGGAGAGGATGGAGGCACCCTGACCGGGGAGCTTTCGTTGCTAGGGGCAACCCGGATCATCTCGTTCGATGTGCGCAAGATCGGGGAAGGAGATGATCCCTAGGGAGGTTATTGGGTCGGATTTGAAGGTGACTACGTTCTCAAGCGGCGGGATCTTGAATGGACTTCAATCTCGGTCCAACAGCAGAGGAGGTCGAGTTGCTTATCGAAGCGGTCAGGCAGTAGGTGCGCCTGCGCTGGATCTGCACATGCTCCGCAATGCCCGAACAGACTACGGCATTATTAGCAGAGCCTTGCACCAGTTCATTGAACTGTGCGTGGTCAGGCTGGTTTGGCTTGGCTGGTGGATGGTCATCTCAGTTACTTCGACAGCTGGTGCAATCGCGCGCTTTCCCTTCACCGTTCTGTGGGAGCTGTGGCTTTTGGCCTAGCCGTCGCGCTCGTCACATTGTCGGCTACATGTCAATGCCGGAATCAATTGCCGTGCTTGGGGAGCGCTTCGACCTTTTGGTGGATCGCATAGACGAAAGCTGGAATGCACACATCGCCGACAAAGCTGTTGACTCAGGCTCGAACCTCGGAACCATCGAGCCAGGAAGCGTCGTCGGGATCTCCCAAGTCGGCGAGGGCTATGCGGGCGACACGATGGCAATCCGGATGAAACTCGAAATGTTCTGCGACCCGGAAAGATTCGGTCATAAACAGGTCGATGACATCGTCATTGAGGGCGCGCATCGCGTTCACGCAAGGCTGACGCCCGTAGCGGTGTCAATTCAAGGTGCAGGCATCATGATCATGAATGCCGTTCACGACGTTATTGCTGCACAGCCCGGCCTTTGCAACGTGGTCAACTTTTCGATGGGCGGACGCCGCCGTGGAGGATTCGAGCTAGTTCTGGATCCGTCCAGAGGGCCACTGCATGACAGGACCTGGTTGGTGCCGCAGTTCAAGCAATAGCGGACGGCATGAAATAGAGGTTGCGAATGGGCTGGGACTGGCCATTCTTTTTGGGTGCCCTGACCTCGGCGCAGATGGTTCGCGCGGCTTGGACAACGATTTGGGTTGCCGTGGTCGCGCAGACGATCGGAACTGTCATCGGAGTAATAGTCGCTCCGACCATGCTGTCATCGAACGTGCTGGTGAGGGCTCCTGCACTCGGATACCGCTGGCTGTTTCAGGGCACGCCGCTTTTGGTCCAGATACTTGCATTCTTCGCGGTACTTCCGCAACTCGGCGTCCCGCTCGGCATCGTCGCATCCGGACTGCTGGCCCTTGGCATCAACGAAGGCGCAAAAATGACGGAAATCGTTCGCGCCGGATTAATTTCTGTCGATTCAGGTCAACGCGACGCCGCCCGTTCGCTGGGTTTCAATCGCTGGCAGGTATTTTTTCTTGTCGTGCTTCCGCAGGCATTGAAAGTGATAATTCCTCCGCTTGGCAACAACTTCAACTACATGCTGAAGGCGACTTCACTGCTCGCAGCGATCTCGTTCGCTGAGTTGCTGAGAGTGTCGCAACAGATAGCACAGTTCACTACCCGACCTCTCGAGGTGTACAGTGCCGCGTCGATCTACTATCTCGCGATGACGAGTGCATGGGACTCTGCGCAACGCCGCCTCGAGGCCTGGTTCTCACCCACGCGGGAAAAACCCGGACAACAGTTATGGCAACGCAGGATCCACCAATCCGATCTCAAGCCGCACCTCCAGGAGTTCGTCGCGCGCGTCACAAGTCCGCGAGAACCTGCTTCCGAAGTCCCGTTGGTAGAAACATGCGAACTGCGCAAGCATTTCGGTGCTCATGTAGCCTTGAGCGGTGTGGATTTTGCGGTCCAGACAGGTGAGGTTGTCGCCATTGTCGGACCAAGTGGGTGTGGCAAGACAACGCTGCTTCGCTGCCTGAACGCTCTCGTCGCATCTGATGGCGGCGCAGTGTCCGTGAGTGGCGAGATTATCGGGGCAAGTCCAGACGATTTCGGAAGACTAACACCGATTTCGACACGGAAGATGGATCTGCAGCGACGCGAGATCGGGTTTGTATTCCAGCGGTTTCACCTGTTCAGTCATCTCACGGCATTGGGAAACGTCTCCTTGGCGTTGCGCCTGGTGTTGGGACTGTCGCGAAAGAACGCCAGCAAACGTGCGCTTGAACTTCTTTCGAAGGTAGGGCTTAGTGAAAAGGCGGATTCCTATCCTCACCACCTCAGCGGCGGACAGCAGCAACGAGTCGCGATAGCAAGGGCATTGGCGTTGGAACCGCGGTTGATGTTGTTCGACGAACCGACGTCGGCACTCGATCCGGAAACGGTGAAGGAAGTCCTGGATGTCATCCGGGAGCTGGTGAAAGACGGAATGACAATTGTCCTGGTTACCCATGAAATCACTTTCGCGCGTGAAATTGCCGACAGGTTCGTGTTCATGTCCGATGGGCAAATAGTCGAGCAAGCATCAACAAAGGATTTCTTTGAACAACACCGCGACGCTCGAACACGTGAGTTTCTTGACAAGCTCGTTTAGGTTGACGCACAAGACTGGATTGCGAGCAAATTGGGCCTCCGACAACGCAGATTCATTTTCCGGCCTTGGGTCTGCCGGTCAATGCCGCGGATTCGCACGGCTGAATCGGTCGCCAGACCGGAATCTTGGGGCAGTACCCAATCTCACCCATACAAAGCTATATTGCGCCTACCGCATTCAATTTCGGAATGAATGCGTCAACCACATGCGAAATGCCTCTGCGGCCGGGGAGTAGCCGGATTTCCCCGGCACCAAGTAGTACGAACGCTCCGCCTTGATCGTGTGGCTGAACGGCTGGACTAGCTGCCCGCTGGCCAAGGCTGACGAGGAGGTGACCGAGTCCCCGAGTGAAATTCCCTGCCCAGCGAGCGTCGCCGCGTACATGATGGGGAATTCTTGGAATGTCACTCCGGTGCCCGCAGTGGATGGGTCTCTATTCGCCGACTCAAGCCACAGTCTCCAGTCTCGCTCCGTTTCGAGATGCAAAAGAACGGCTTTTCCAATTTCTCCGGCCCTGCGAAATCCCTCGTGTCGACTGTGAAGAACGGGACTGCAAACGGGAAAGAACTCGACATCAAGCAACAACTCGGCAGCTTTCGGCAGTTCATCCGGCTTGGCGAACGTGATGTAGATGTCGTCCTGAAATCTACCCAAGTCGCCGTAGCCAGTCGGTGAAGCGAAGTGGAGATCAACGGCCTCATTGCGAACCAGAAAACCGCTCAGGTTTCGACTGATCCAGCTGGCTGCAAAACCAGGTGCGCAATTGACGCGAAGCTTTCCGCCGGTTGGCCGCGCACGGTGCGGAGACGCACTCCGGATGACGTCAAGCGCAGGTCTTACCGTCGCCAAGTAATCAGCCGCTTCCGTCGTCAATTTCACGCCCCGTCCGTCGGGACGTGTCACGGGAAAGCCAAGCAGCTTCGACAATTGCCTAAGCTTGTGACTGACGGCGCTACGTGTGAGGTTCATCTCGCCCGCGGCAGCTTCAACAGTTCCGAGGCGGTCAAGAGCTTCCAGAGCGATCAGGGCGGAAATGCTTGGGAGCGACAATGGTCAATCTCGTTCACATGTTTGGTGACAATCTATCATTTGTCGTGAGCTGAATCATCCATTAAACTCCGGTTTGTCGTTCAGGAGTTACTGAATTTGAACTGCAAGAGGTTGGAATGGAAGAAGTTTTTTCCCGTCGTAAAGTTCTAGAACCTAAAGAACTGCGCGTCCTGAATGAGCGTTCCGACCTGATGGGTTCGCTGCAGCTTGGCAGCCACCTTGCGGCAATTGTCGTGGCAGCGTGGCTGCATGCCGTGGCTATGGGCACTTGGTGGGTTTTGGCAACCGGCTTCATCCTCGGGGTGCTGTTGAATTTTCTATACGCCGCACAGCACGAGCTCTCTCATGGAACAGTCTTCAAGACGCGGAAACTGAATGAGCTTGTCGGGCGGTCGATTGGATTCATTCAACTGTTCCCCCGTGATTTCGACCAGATAATGCACTTTGCGCACCACAGATGGACTCAGGACTGGGAGCGGGACGGCGAACTGGTTCGCGAACCCTACACGCTTGTCAGTTATGTCCTCTGGGTTACGGGCATCACGTATTGGCGAAACAGGGTTTGGGGCATGATTCGGCGAGCCCGAGGGATCATTCTCGAACCATACATTCGCAAGGAGGAGGAAAGGAAGGTGATTCTGGAATCCAGGCTGCACCTGCTTGGACTTGCCGCGATTGCGGTTGTCTCGGCGTATTTTCAGAGTTGGGCTGCTGTAACCTTCTGGATTCTTCCACTGATACTGACGAAACCGGTTCACCAGTTGCAGAACACCATCGAGCATCTCGGACTGTCGCACGAGGACGACATCCTCGAAAACACCCGCTCGACCCGGACCAATGCCGTCATGCGCTGGCTGTGCTGGCAGATGCCATACCACACGGCGCACCATGCCTTTCCCTCCGTGCCGTTTTGGAACCTTCGAAAGCTCAACGCAAAACTGGAAAGCAAGACTGGGGAAGTGCACCGCATGGGCTATATCGAGTTCCAATTCGAAATCATCAGGAAGCTGTTCAGGAAGGACGAAAGCGAGTACCCGATTAATGAGGTCTGGGTCGTTCCGAGATCCGGCGGTCGCACAGCACGAATTCCGGCCGAATAGGTCTGGCTAGCAACGCGTGACCGCGATGGAAGAACCCAAACGCAACCTGAGGTTGTATACGTCCCTTTGGGCGATGCGGCCCCATGACCAAAGCGGGAAAATTCTCTCGTACGAGCACATCTGCGAGAAGGTTGCCGCTGCGGGCTACGACGGATTGGCGATCGATCTTGGCGCGGGCGACGTAGCCCAAGCACGCCTTGTCTATCCTCTCATGGGCAAGGTCGGGCTTACGCCGCTCATTGTCGCGTTCCCAAAAAGTGTGGAAGGTCTCCGCGAGACGCTGACCATGGCGAAAGACTTCGGTTCGCCATTTGTAGACGTCATCGGACAGGTGATGCCGCTCACGGTTGACGGAATGATACCTGTGGTCCGCCGATGGATTGAACTTTCGGAACAGGCCGGAATGCCCATTCAGTTCGAGACGCACCGGAATTGCATAACAAATGACCTGTACTCAACGCTTTGCCTCATCGACTCGATCCCCGAGATGCGATTGTGCGCTGATCTCTCGCATTACGTTGTCGACCGGGAATTCTGGTACCCGCTGAGCGAGCGGGACATGGGATTGATAAGCCGCGTGTTGGAGCGTTCCGACAGCTTTCAGGGACGTGTCGCGAGCCGCCAGCAGATACAGCTGCAAATTGAGTTTCAGCAAAACAGGAAATGGGTGGACCTGTTCAAGAGATGGTGGCGCGAAAGCCTCGAGAGTTGGCGGCTACGAAATCCAACCGGCGACTGCGTTTTTCTATGCGAACTCGGTCCGCCTGAATACGCCATGACCGGGCCAGACGGTCGAGAGATGTCCGACCGATGGAACGAGGCCTTAACAATCAGCGGCTGGATCAGGGAAATGTGGAATGAGATGGAGATTAGCGACAAAAAGGGCTGCAGTTGACCGTCGCGGGCTGGAAAACTCCGCAGACTCTGCTGTTTTCAGTGTATTTACATCGAAATGGAAAAATGATCGCCGGGTCCGTTGTAAATGAAAATGGCATTCGCCAAGATGTCCCGCCCGATCAAGGCAATCAACTTGTTATCTGGAACCACGCAGATTCGCCCCCATGCTTTCTTCCATTTTAATCATGCCTCGGCGATCGTGATCAACCACGCGACCAACAGGCTTTTGCTGCGATCCATGCAAATCCTGGTCCGCGCCCAGTTCCAGAGATCTTGCCTTCGCACCCCAAGCCCGATCTTGCGCCTGAGGTGATGCTTGGTCTCTTCATTTTGGATTTCGCCCGGTGGCGATTCGAGCTGGTTGTGAAGGGCAACCAGCATCACTCACACTGTTTGGAAGGCCATGTGAGATAATCGAGGTCAGCTACGGTTGCTGACGCAATTCTGCGCTTTGGATTGCTTCCCTGGTGTTTGGGCAATTCTACTCATTTATCTTCCTGATGTCCCCAAACGGTGGGCCGAAGCATTTCTGAAGTAGTTTCGAACATCCACCGCCGAGCAGGAAGCTCCTATACCTTCCCTTTCCAAGGAACGAGGGATTTCTCGATTTTGCGCATGATGATGTCGAACACGAACGCGACAGCTCCAATCACCACGATGCCGAGGAAGACAATGTCCGTGGCGAGAAAGCGCGCGGCGTTCAGCACCATCACGCCGAGGCCGGCCTTGGCAGCAACCATCTCCGCCGCAACGAGCGTCGTCCAGCCGAAAGCGATCGCGACGCGCATGCCAGTAAGGATCTCGGGAAGTGCCGCCTTGATAACGACTTGCCAAATCACCTGGCTGCGGCTCGCGCCCATTGAGTAGGCAGCGTGTATCTGCTCTATCGAGACGGAACGCACACCCGCCCGCGCATTGATGGCGATCGGTGCAAAGCAGGCAAGAAAAATGAGAAATATCTTTCCCGATTCGCCAATTCCAAACCAGATGATGGTCAGAGGCAGATATGCAAGCGGGGGGATCGGACGGTAGAACTCGATCGGTGGATCGAACACGCCACGCGCAACTCGGCTCATTCCCATGGAGACTCCGATCGGAATCGCCACGATCGCGGCCAGAAAGAACGAACTGAACACGCGGTAGAGGCTCCAGATCACGTGCTCGTGCAGCGTGTGCTCGCTGAAACCATGGCATATCGCCTCGATCTCGTCGCGCAAGCCGATGGTGCGCTGGAGCATTTCAAAATAATACTCGGTGCAAGCGATTTTGTTGAATTTCTCGATCACCAATCCAGGTGATGGAAGAAACAGGGGACGGATCAGTCCTAGCTGCGTGATGAGCCACCAGCTACCGAGAATCAGCACGATGGTGACGAAGCTGATCGCTGTGCTCTTGCCACTGCCCGGCGCTCCGTACTGGTCAACCGCCGTCGGTGCCCGCGGAGAGAAAAGTCCAAGTTTCATGGCAGCTGCTCGCCTTCCTCCTCGCCATAGATAATCGACAGAATCTCCTCGCGCATTTCAATGAAGGCACTTGAAGACTTGACGCTTCTCGCGTTGCCGCCTTCAAAGTAGCGGTCGTAGAAGTCAAGCTTGTATTGGTGCGTGATTCGTCCCGGCCGCGGCGACATCACGATGAGCCGGGTAGCCATGAACAGCGCCTCCTCCACACTGTGCGTGATGAAGAAGACGATCTTCTTGGTCTGCCGCCAGACATCCAGAATCAATTCCTGCATGCTCTCCCGAGTGAACGCATCCAGCGCACCGAGAGGCTCGTCCATAAGAAGCATATCCGGATCGCAAGTCAGCGCCCTGGCGAGTCCGACACGCTGCTGCATGCCGCCCGACAGCTGATAGATTGGATATTTCTCGAACTCGGACAACCCAACCAGCGACAAGTTATCGAGTGCCGTTGCGCGGCGCTGGCTAGGCGAAATACCCTGCAGCTTGAGGCCGAATTCGGTGTTCTCGACCACGTTCAACCAAGGAAGCAATGCGTGCTTCTGAAACACAACTCCCCTATCACGTCCGGGGCCGGCAATCGGCGCGCCATTGTGCAGAACGTTTCCTGAAGTGGGCGAAAGAAACCCCGCGATGACGTTGAGCAACGTGGTTTTCCCACATCCCGAGGCTCCAAGAGCCACGACGAACTCGTTTTCCCGAAAATCGAGATTGATGTCGTCGAGGGCCTTTACGGTTCCCTTTCCATCAAATGCGGGGAACTCCATTGAGACATTGCTTACGCTGATTGTTGCGGCCATTTGCGCGATTCTGTCATGTAGCGGCCCCGGCCTGTGTGCCGAGACCGCTTGTTCAGTGTGTATCTCGGCAATTTGATGCGAGCGGATGCACGGTCAAGAACCAGCCCGAAATGCGATGCTCAGCACCCGCCGTCCAGAGCCATCTGGGCGAACTTCGGCGTCGCTGAATCGTCGTAGCTGTCCAGCACACTGTCCAGCTTGCCCTGCGACGTCAGGAACTCCGAAGCCGCCATCAGCGCATTCTGGACACCGCCACCAAGCCAAGTGCCGGAAACCTGCTGTTCGAGGGTCGGGTAGTCATACAGAGCGAGAACGCCGCCGACTTGTGTCTCGTCGCCCCCCACACTTTCGGCAATCCTCTTCGCATTCTCGGTTCCTGGACCGTATTCTCCCGGGTTTGCGCGGTAATTAGCGTCAGCTTCCGCCACCATCTTGACCCACGAGCACGCGAATTCCGGGTTCTCGTCTGTGAAGCCCTTGCGGGCGACCATCGCGTCAAACGTGGCCTTGCCCCAATTGCTAAGATCGCCCGAGGTCAGGAGAACGCGCCCTTTTTCTTTCATACGGCCCAGTGCGGGATCCCACACAAAACCGCCGTTGATGTCGCCACGCTCCCATGCGGCAACCATGTCGGGTGGGGACATGTCGATCACGCTGAGATCTTTCGGATCGATGTTGAATTGCTCCAGAGCAAACATCATGTGAAAGTGCGTGGTGGATCCGAATGGGACGGCGATCGTCTTTCCAACGAGATCTTGCGGAGAGGTGATCGTGTCGTCCACGACTAGCGCTTCCGCGTTGTTGATGTTGTCGTAGATGTAAATGACCTGCAGATCGACGCCCCGGCTGTAACCCGCTGCCGTTGGCGAGGAGCCGTTCAGCGAGATGTCAACCGAACCGGAAGCCATCGCGTTGATCACTTCGGTGCCGGACGTGAAGCGCACAAACTCAATGCTCTTTCCCGCGAGACCGTTCGCCTTGAGTTCCTCCATATTTGCTTTCCAAGGCCCATAGACAAGCTGGTAGCCCACAGTTACGTCAGCTGCCGTAGATACGCTGGCCATACCGAACAGAGTTGCAGCAGCAACGGCTGCGCCTAGGCAAAATTGTCGTTTCATGATCTGTCTCCAATTTGTTGTGACAAGTGGGTATTTTCACCTGTTTTCGGAAGCGCACGATAACTTAACCGGCAAACGCTGTCAAACAATCCACTTTACCTTTTTCAGTGGATAAATGATTGAATTTCCGTTCCATCGCGGCATGTTTCCATGGCAGCGCACCGGTTCGTATTGCCGTCAGCAAATCCCTTCCCAACACGAGCCGATTGTGCCGCAGTCTCGAACTTATGCATGCTCACATCAAGAACGAGATGGCGCTAACTCAACAGGTTGTCGTCAGCGCCCCCAAACCCGTCTGCCGCGTCGCGCCCAAACACCTAGCCTCGATTACCATCAATCAGGAAACATGCGCGGAACTGGCAGCCCCGGCGGGCGAAAATCATGGCGTCACAGGGGCCTGAGGATCCGCGAAAGCATATCTTTTGGCCTGTTTGCCACCAATGGCCACGCTGAAAAACAAAATTGCCGGCCCGAGCACCAGACTAGCGACCGCCGCCCCCCCCCCCGGAAATCCGGGGTTCAAGGCAGGAAGCGCACGTCATGACCGCAGTTTTCCCGCGATGCTCGCTTCCCGAGACATTTTCCCGCATTTTGCGCGTGACACGCAACTATCTCTCAACATATAGCGGCACTCACAGGTAAACATAGATTAAGGCTCAATTCTCGAATCGCAGGCTTGGCGATGGGCGCTTGCCGAGCGTGGCGAGATGGAGCCAGCTTAAATGGTTGTCAGGACATTTGGCGGCGGTGCCTCGGAAGTGCCGCTTGAAGCTCTTGATCCAACTGTGGCGGCGGCGGGCCGGTGGCAACCAGTGTCGATGCCCGTTGCGCGAGAGGCCGCGCTTGCGCACCGCCGTCAGCCCATCGATGCTCGGAAACCGGTTTGCTGGCCATGCCCGCGAAGAGCAAATTGAGCCAAACGGTTTCCACGGTCGTTTTCGCGGGGTGCGATGATCGCCGGTGGCGGGTCGGGCAGACTGTCGCGGTCCAGCCTGAAGGAATTTCCGAAATGCGTCCAGGAGTGCCGCTCGCCCTTGGGCCGGAGGACAAGGCCACGCCGACGGAACCTGGCGGAACAGCGGGCGCCCTGCCTCTCCGCTTCCTGCCAGCGGCAGGCAGGAAGCGCGGGGACGGATGACGGCAGCTATTGCCATCTGGCATCGTTGAGGCGCCAATGGATTTCGGTTCCCCTCAGCGACTCGTTTGCGTCCGCGAGATCAAATGGCGTCTCGCCGTCCCTGGTGCGCGCTTTCGGGTCGGCGCCGGCCTCCAGCAATGCCCCGACAACCTCCGGATGATCGCTCGATCTCGCCGCGCGGTGAAGGGGCGTGTCGCCGTCCTTGGTGCGCGCGTTCGGGTCGGCGCCGGCCTCCAGCAATGCCCCGACAACCTCCGGGTGTTCGCTCGATCTCGCCGCGAAGTGAAGGGGCGTCTCGCCGTCCTTGGTGCGCACGTTCGGGTCGGCGCCGGCCTCCAGCAAGGCCCCGACAACCTCCGGGTGATCGCTCCATCCCGCCGCGAGGTAAAGGGACGTCATGCCGAACTCGTTGCGCGCGTTCGGGTCGGCGCCGGCCTCCAGCAATGCCCTGGCAACTTCCGGGTGATCGCTAAACATCACCGCGATGTGAAGGGGCGTGAAGCCGTATTCGTTGCGCGCGTTCGGGTCGGCGCCGGCCTTCAGCAATGCCCCGACAACCTCCGGGTGATCGCTCCATTTCGCCGCGAGGTGAAGAGGCGTCCTGCCGTCCTCGTCGCGCGCTTTCGGGTCGGCGCCGGCCTCCAGCAATGCCCCGACAACCTCCGGATGATCGCTCCATCTCGCCGCGAGGTGAAGGGGCGTCATGCCGTTCTTGGCGCGCGCGTTCGGGTCGGCGCCGGCCTCCAGCAATGCCAAGACAACCTCCGGGTGTTCGCTAAATCCCGCCGCGAGGTGAAGGGGCGTCATGCTGTTCTCGTCGCGCGCGTTCAGGTCGGCGCCGGCCTCCAGCAATGCCAAGACAACCTCCGGGTGTTCGCTAAACAGCGCCGCGCGGTGAAGGGGCGTCTCGCCGTCCTCGTCGGGCGCGTTCGGGTCGGCGCCAGCCTCCAGCAATGCCAAGACAACCTCCGGGTGGCTCCATCCCGCCGCGCGGTGAAGGGGCGTCTCGCCGTCCTTGTTGCGCGCGTTCGGGTGGTAGGCGCCGGCCTCCACCAATGCCCAGATAACCTCCGGGTGATCGCTCCATCTCGCCGCGCGGTGAAGGGGCGTCATGCCGTCCTCGTCGCGCGCGTTCGGGTCGGCACCGGCCTCCAGCAATGCCAAGACAACCTCCGGGTGTTCGCTAGACAGCACCGCGACGTGAAGGGGCGTGCTGCCGTCCTCGGTGCGCGCTTTCGGGTCGGCGCCGGCCTCCAGCAATGCCAAGACAACCTCCGGGTGTTCGCTAAACAGCGTCGCGTGGTGAAGGGGCGTCCAGCCGTCCTCGTTGCGCGCTTTCGGGTCGGCGCCAGCGGACAGGCAGCCCCGCACAATTTCAATGGATGCGCCCGTAAATGCCCCCGTGTTCCAGTTGTCGCAGTCCGTTGCGGTTGCGGGATGGGCCAGCGACAGAGCAAGCGCCGCCGCAAGCGTGCCGAATGCAGTTGCGTTCATGAGCCAATTACCTCCCTTGCGCTTTCTCGTCCCGAGCGCGCATTGGGAAGAATGCGCCTGAAAAGACCGTTTCGCCTTGCGAAGGGGGAGCCGCGGCAATCGCAAGGCACGAACTTGCGGCGCGCGACGGCTGGCGCATCGGTCAATCCACAGTGAAGGCAAAACCGGGCTTCGGGCCGCGGCTGTTGCTCGAACCAGCGCTTGGCGACCGCATTGTCCGGAAACGCCTGGAACGGCTGCACGACTGTCAGCCCCTCCCGACGCACGCTCCCCGGTCCCTCCTGCGCCATTGCTCCGCATCCCGTTTCAAATGCCATCGTGTCCGATTGTTGCATGACGCAAGACCTTGCGAAAGCGGTTTTTCGCTCTGCATTCCGCTTTCCGAAGCTGGCCGGGCGTCTGGCAGTTGCCGCAAGTGATTGCGGATGCCCCCGGGCTTCCCGGAACATGATCCCCGCCCCGGCCACGGTCCCGACCTGACGGCGCGGCTGAAGCCGCACAGGCAACTGGCGAAACCGGCAGGCCGTCGGGTGATCCGGACCGCTCCGCCACCGAACTGCCGCAGAGCGGCATGAAGTCGAGGCGGACCGTCAGCGTCAGACCAAGCACGAGGTCCGAAAGGGATTGCCGCGGCGGCCCCGACAGAAGAATCCGGATTGTCAGGCCGCAATCCTGTCCCGGCACGCCTTGGGCCGAGCGCGCCGGGCCGGGAACCTGCACTGGCAACCATCGCCTTGAACAAATCCGCGCCGCTCTTTCCCGGTTGCAGCTCGGGACAGCCTTTGGCTCCCGCCAGCATGCCCGTCCCTGCCGCGATGCATGATCGAATGCGGCAGTTTGCAACCGTCTTGAAGGGCGGAGCAGTCCGCATCATGCCTGCAGCTCGCAAATTGAGCGTAGATTAATAACCTCGCAGACCGCTCCCTCATCCCCGCAAAAGCAGCACCCACCGGCACTTTGAAGCCCTCCCCGCTCACTTCGTCGAACGCCTCTCCCTCGACAAAGTGGCGCACCGCTTCGGATACGCGACCGGAACGCTGCGCACCGACTCAATCAACCATCCCGAACGCAGGTTGTTCGCCCCCGGCCGCCGCGGACGACGCCGACGAGTTGATCGAGAAGCACTATGTCTCCAAGTGCTGCCCGGAGACCGCGCCCTCAAATTCCGGTTCCCGTGAAAGCCGGCCCGTTCATGTCATTCATTTCAATGGGAATCGATGCTGATTGATCGGGCATTCATCCGATCGCCGCTTCCATCACCTCGCTGCCGACAAGGCCAATGAATTGCGCAAAATTCGATGAAAACATCCGCACGAGATCACGGGCTACCCTATCGTGCTCTGCCGGATCATCCCACGTTCGCCTGGGACTCAGGATCAATTGCGGCACACCCGGAACGTCAACCGGAACCTCGAAACCGAAGTTCATGTCCCTAGTGAAATCGGCCCGATCGAGATCTTCCTTGAGTGCGGCATTTAAAAGCGCCCGCGTCACTTTGATGGGCATTCTGCGTCCCAACCCGTACCCACCTCCGGTCCAGCCCGTGTTGATCAGCCAGCAACGTGCTCCCGAACTGCTGACCCGCTTGCGCATGAGATCTCCGTAGACTTCTGGGCGCCGTGGGAGAAAAGGATGGCCAAAGCACGGCGAGAACACTGGCTCCGGCGTGCGAATGCCCCGCTCCGTTCCGGCGACCCTGGACGTGAATCCTGAAAGAAAATGGTACACTGCCTGTGCAGGAGAAAGGCGAGCTATCGGTGGAAGAACACCGAAAGCGTCGCATGTCAGCATGAACAGATGGCGCGGCGGGCCCGCGAAGCCTGTCTCCGAGGCGGATGGCACATGATACAGCGGATAGGCGCAGCGTGTGTTTTCGGTCAGGCTCTTGTCAGTGAAATCGATCACTCGCGTATCCTGGTCGTAGACAACGTTCTCTAAAATAGCGCCGAACTTTGAAGTGGCCGCAAATATTTCCGGCTCGGCTTTGGCATTGAGATCGATTGTCTTGGCGTAACACCCGCCCTCGAAGTTGAAGATTCCGCCGTCGTGCCAGCCATGCTCGTCATCGCCGACCAAGGACCTTGTCGGATCGGAAGAAAGCGTCGTCTTCCCGGTTCCCGAAAGCCCAAAGAAAAGCGCTGAGTCATCAGGATCGCCCAACGCGTGGTTGGCGGAGCAATGCATGGGCAGAATCCCGAGATCTGGAAGGATATAGTTCAATACCGTGAACACAGCCTTCTTGGTTTCGCCTGCATAGGCCGTGCCCGCGATCAGGACGATTCTCTTCTCGAAATTCATTGCGATCACGGTTTCCGACCGACATCCGTGGCGGTCCGGGTCCGCCAAGAATCCGGGGCAGTTGATAACCGTGTATTGAGACGGAACGTGCCCGAGTTCCTTGCGGCTTGGACGGCGGAACATGTGACGCGCGAACAGGCCATGCCATGCCAGTTCGCAGACAATCCTGACACCGATGCGACAACTCTCGTCGGCCCCACCGAACAGATGCTGCTCGAACATTTCCTGCCCGGCGGAATAGTCCAGAATATCCGAGTGGAGCCTGTCGAAAGATGCCAGAGACATCAGTTCGTTTCCTTCGAGCCAGATGTGACCGTCAACATCCGGTGTCGAGACGACAAACTTGTCCTTCGGTGAGCGACCCGTGTGCCGCCCAGTGCGGACCAAAAGCGAACCGCCTTTGCCGAGATCGCCTTCGCCACGTTCGAGCGCCCGCTGAAGCAGCGCCTCCTCCGTCAGATTCAATCGGACAGCGTTTGATTTCGCACCCGGGCCATTGGAGATGTCACCCGGTTTTCCTGAAGCCGCGTCCTGCATGGTCGCCTCATCCTGCGTCAATTGAAAAAAATCTGAAAGCCTCCGCCCGCAAGCCCCGCGGCATTACGCCTTGGCCAACTCAAGGCCGTTGCAGTCCTGACCTCTTCCCAACAAGCATCGCGGTCGAAATCGCCCGGAACGGGATCAGCGCGAGCAACGCCATCGAGACTTTCACGAGAAGGTCCGCCGTCGCCAGACTTGTCCAGTACGGCAACGCCGGCCCCGCCCCGAGCAGAAGTATCGGCTCGTTCGCCCACATTACGTCGTTCGCCGGTTCGAGAAACGCGAGTTCGGTGGAAAACGCGATCCCGAAAAACAGAAATGTATCAATCGTGGAACCGATCGAGCTTGAAACAAGCGGTGCCTTCCACCAAGCGCCCGAGCGCAACCGGTCAAAAATGAAAACGTCCAGCATCTGGGCAACAATGAATGCCGTGCCGGACCCGATCGCGATCCTCAATGTGACAATCGGCCCGAACTCGCCGTGAACGAACGAACCGACAATCGAGCAAAGCACCCCTGCCGCGAAACCCGCCAAAACGATCTGTCTTGCCACCCGCGCGCCGTAGACCCTGTTCATCAGATCCGTGACAAGAAACGCGAGCGGATACACGAACGCACCGTAGGTAAGCCAATTCCCCAGAAGGAACTGGACAAGGATGTTCGAGGCAACCACGATGGCTGCCATCGCAAGCACTCCAAAGGCAACGTGACGGGTCATTTCGGGATATCTCGCAAGGTCGGTTGCCCGGACATCCGGACCGCTTGACGCTATGGGGATCAGGTATCGGGGGTATCGCTAAACCCCAGCGGCGATCAAGGCGTCGGCGAAGTCCGATATCGATCCGGCATTCAGGCCAGCCACGTTGATGCGGCTGTCATCCACCATATATATCGCGTTTCTCTCGCGCACCTGCGCAACTTGAGCCGCGGTGGCTCCAAGCAACGAGAACATTCCGCGATGGTTCGCAATGAAGGCAAACCTGTCAGAACCGGCACGCGCCCGAAGCTCGCCTGCGAGTTTCGATCTCAATCCATCAAGATTCTCGCGAATCGCATCCAACTCCTCCCGCCACTCGGAGCGAAGCGAGTCGTCTCCGAGAATCATCGTAACGAGTCTGGCGCCATGATCCGGCGGAAACGAGAAATTCTGCCGGTTAAGATGCACAAGCGTCGACTGGGCCAGGTTTCGGGTGGCCTCGTCTGGCGCCAAGGCGATGACCAGACCGGTCCTTTCCCGGTATATCCCGAAGTTCTTCGAACAGCTTGCCGCCACGAGCATTTCGGGAAAGGTCGCTGCCATCTTTCTGACGGCTTCGGCGTCCTCGTCCAGTCCCAAGCCGAATCCCTGGTAGGCGATGTCCACCAACGGTATGGCTTTTCGATCCAAAAGAAGTTCTGCAAGCTCGGACCACTGGGACGGGCTCAGGTCCGCGCCTGTCGGGTTGTGGCAACAGCCGTGCAGAATCACTGCATCGCCGGGTTCGGCATGAGACAAGTCTGCGGTCATGCTCTCAAAATCCACCGCCCGGGTTTCGCTGTCAAAGTAGCGGTGCTCCTTCGGGCGAATCCCGAGATGCCTCACCATCGACATATGGTTCGGCCATGACGGCACTGAAATCCACGTGGATGCTTCCGGTGTCGCCATCTTCACCAGTTCCAGCGCCTGATGCACTGCTCCGGTTCCGCCCGGGGTGTGGGCGGCGGCAATTCGTTCCGGGGGCACGGAATCGCCGAGCACCAGATTGGTCAGCGCGGCGTGAAAGGAGGGGTCGCCGGCGATTCCGGTGTAGGTCTTGGTCGATTCATTCTCCAAGAGAATTCTCTCGGCAGCTTTCACCGATCGCATGATCGGCGTGACTCCGGCTGAATCTCGGTAAACCCCGACGCCAAGATCGACCTTGTCGTCGCGGGGGTCGTCCCTGAACTCCTTGATGAGCCTTATGATCTTGTCAGGCGGCTGTGCCCGCAGCTGGCCAAGCATGGTCAGTTCCTTCCACAAGAATCCCGTTTGTAATCGCGCCTCAGCACCCTCGTTTTAACCCGTTCCCGAACCTCTGCAAACCCATTCTTGATGTACATGGCTTTCGCGGCGGGATGGTCCAAGGTGCATGTGTTGACAGTGACCTTCTTCGCGCACCGAAAGCGCGATGCCATGTAAATGGCAGATTTCAGAAGCCAAGTCCCCAGCCCCCTCCCAATCGCGGTACGGGCAAGGCCCAGATAAGAAATGTCGCAAACTCCAGGGACGCGGGAATCGAGCATGAAAAAGCCTTGGGGCCAGCCCTCGCGAATCATCGAGTAGATTCGAACCTCGGGATGAGTGACGAAAGCGGCAACCTTCTCTTCGTTCTCGTCATGCATGTCTTCCCAAGCATAGTCGCGGCCGACTCCATCGTAAAGGCAGAAGAAATACCAGACAGGAGCGTTTTCCGCCCCCAGCAAGCGGACGCTCTCGCCGTCCGGCGGAATCGGCTCAGAGACATCGAGCGGAGCTTCCATTTCCAGCCAGGTTACGGTGTACTCGACCGTCGATCCGGCCGCCATGTGGCTCATCACCTAGCCACTGGCAGATCTCCGGGGGTTCCCCATTCAGCCCATGATCCATCGTAGAGTGCATGTTTCTCGTGCCCGACAACTACCAGCGCAAGGGTGATCACCGAGGCCGTGACCCCGGAACCGCAGGACGTTATCGCAGGGTCGTGCTTGCCCAGGCCCGCCTCCTTGAACAAAGCCTTGAGATCACCCGGGGACTTGAACGTTCCGTCTGGATTAAGAAACGAAGCGAAAGGCAGGTTCGTCGATCCCGGAATGTGACCTTGGCGCAGGTCGGGACGCGGCTCCGGTTCCCTGCCGCTGAATCTCGCCGCCGGACGCGCGTCGAAAACCCGAGCGGTTCTGGACGTGGACGCATCGAGGACGGCAGCAGCATCGCAGATCATTCCGACCTGTGGTTCTGTCGTAAGGTTTCCCGGTTTGACGGTCGACGTTGCGCTGTCGAGGGATCTGCCTTCCGATTTCCATTTCGGCAGGCCGCCGTCGAGAACGGCGACATTGAAATGCCCCATGTACCGGAACAGCCACCACACTCGCGCGGCTGAAAACAGGCCCGCACCATCGTATACAACCACTTGGCATTCATCCCCGACACCGAGGCTTCCGGCTAGATTCGCGAACCGTTCCGCTGAAGGCACTGTGTGCGGCAACCCGGAATTCGGGTCGGAAAACGCGTCAATGTCAAAGTAGCGTGCGTTCGGAATGTGACCTTCTGCAAATTCCGCGCGGGCATCCCGATTCATTGTTGGCAGATACCAAGATCCATCAAGAATCCGGATGCTCGGATCATCCAGTCTGGCGGCTAGCCAATCAGTTGAAACAAGCGTTTCTGCATTTTCATAGGCCATGGGCAACCTCGATTCATTCCTTGAGCGATCAATTTCGACACCAAAGCCGGCTTGCCGCGCATTGGAGACTGCTCATGGTTGGGGAAGTCTGGCGCCAGGCGCTCCCAGTACAGGCAGGCACTGGCGGCCAACGGCATCATCCTCGTCGAAGCAGTCTCGCCTTCTCTCTGCTCCAGTCCCGTCGGCGTTCGGTCTCGCGTTTATCGACCAGCCTTTTGCCCTTGGCAACTGCAATCTTCAGTTTCGCCCTGCCTTTGTGATTGAAATAAAGCACAAGCGGAACCAATGTCATTCCCTCTCGCTTGGAAGCGGACCAGAGCTTCGAGAGTTCTCGCCTATGAACCAGCAGCTTTCTCCGCCGTCTCGCATCATGACCGAAAGCGCTGGCATTTTCGTAAGGCGCTATGTAGCCGTTGATCAACCAAAGCTCGCCGTCCTCCACCGACGCATAGCTTTCGGCAATGTTCGCCTGGCCCGTCCTCAGCGACTTGACCTCGGATCCCTCGAGCACCAGCCCGCACTCATACTCGTCCTGAATGGCAAATTCGTACCGCGCCCGACGGTTTGCCGCGATGACCTTGTAATTCCGGTTGGTGTCGTTCTTGGACATTGATTGCACCTGCGCCGCATGGCGCCAGAAAACCTCGAAATGCTGCCGGACATGACAGCTTCGTCACTGGATCAAACCTGCATGGCGCATGGCGCCTTCTATCTTGGCCTTGGTCTCGCGAGTGACAGGCAGCAGCGGAAGACGCACGTCATCCAAGCATTTTCCCAGCACCGAAAGGCCGTATTTAGCGCCAGCAAGACCGGGTTCGATGAATATGGCCTCATGCAGCGGCATAAGTCTATCCTGATACTCCAAAGCCTTTGCATAGTCACCGCTCAAGGTAGCCTGCTGGAATTCTGCGCAGAGTTTCGGTGCCACGTTCGCCGTGACCGAAATGCATCCGCGTCCGCCATGTGCGTTGAAGCCCAGTGCGGATGCATCCTCTCCGGAAAGCTGCAGAAAATCCTCGCCGCAGTGGAAGCGTTGCTGGGAAACGCGCGTGATGTCTCCTGTCGCGTCCTTGACGCCGATGATCCGCGGGAGCCTCGCCAGCCTTCCCATTGTGTCGGGTTTCATGTCCACGGCCGACCGCCCCGGTATGTTGTAGATGATGATGGGAATGTCGCAGCAGTCGTGCAACGCCTTGAAATGCTCGTACATGCCGCTTTGCGTTGGCTTGTTGTAGTAGGGGGTCACCACCAGCGCCGCGTCCGCGCCCACGTCGCACGCAAACTTGACGAATCTTGCAGCTTCGTCTGTCGAATTTGATCCCGCTCCGGCGATCACGGGTACCCGATTGGCGACCGTCTCGGTTGCAATCCGGACAATGTCCTCGTGCTCGGAATGGCTGAGCGTTGGGCTCTCGCCGGTGGTGCCCACCGGAACCAGTCCATTCGAACCCTCATCGATATGCCACTCGATCAGCGCCTGAAGCGAGTCGAAGTCGATCTTCCCGTCACGAAAGGGAGTGACAAGAGCCGGTATTGATCCAGTAAACACAGCGTTTCTCCCCGAACCTCAAATTGCAACAATACGCAGAAAATCGATGAACGGATGCAAGAAGAACTTGCCAAGGGCAAAGCCAAGACTATCATGACAATAAATAAAAATAAAACAAATCGAGCAAACTTAAGAGAGTTCAATTGTTGGCATTGTCAAAGTCCGTGATGCAGGTCGCGGTGGCGATTGCCTTGGCGTGCGCAATCTTTGGGGCGCCGCGGGCCGGAACCCTTGAAGAGGACTCCGCGGCATTCGGTCTCGCGCTTAAGGCAGCGAACGTTGAAGAGTGGGCAGAAGCGCGTGAATTCGCCGGCCGAGTGGCCGACCCTGTCGCCCTAGACGTCATCGAATGGATGCGGCTTCGTTCCGGGGTCGAGAACCTGAGCCACTACACTGCATTTCTGGAAAAAAACGGGGACTGGCCCGGACTCAAACTGCTCAGGCGAGTTGGAGAGGCGGCGCTTACAGCGGAAGTTCGCCCGCCGGACATAGTGAATTTCTTCAAGATTCAGGAACCGCAGACGGCGAACGGATCGATTCGGCTGGCGCAAGCGCTTCAGCGACTGGGTCTTCGCGACAATGCCCACTCCGTCATCGCCAAGGCTTGGACCGAGCTCGAATTCACGAAGAAAGAGCAGGCCGAGTGCCTGGAACTGTTCAAGGACACGCTCTCCGCGCACAACGCGAACCGCATTGACAGCCTGCTCTGGGACGGAAAAGTTGAGAAGGCGGAGCGAATACTCCACCTTGTCGACTCAGATCTTCAGACACTGTTCAGGACTCGCATTGCGTTGAGAAGAGACCGCCCCGGCGTAGATGCCATGATTGATAGCGTCTCCTCCCGACTGAAAGAGGACCCCGGTCTTGCCTACGAGCGTTTCCTTTGGCGACGCAGGGCTAAAAATTCCGATTCGGCGGCCGAGCTTCTTCTGGAGCGAAGCGTGTCGGCGAAGTCACTCGGACGACCGGAGAAATGGGCGCGAGAACGGCACCGAATGGCACATCAGATGATGCGTGCTGGAAAATCTCGAACCGCCTACATGCTGGCATCGTCGCATTTTCTGGAGGGCGGGCCGAAATTCGCTGAACTGGAATGGCTCGCCGGATACCTTGCCCTAAGGAAACTGAATGACAGCAATGCAGCGGTCCGCCATTTCCAAGACTTCACGGCAGCGGTGAATTCGCCGATAAGCAACGGGCGCGCCGGTTACTGGCTTGGACTGGCGTTTCAGGCCGCCGGAATGACTGATGCAGCGCACAGCGCCTACGAGTACGGTGCGCAATTCCAGACCTCGTTCTACGGTCAGCTCGCGGCAGAGAAAATCGGCGCGAAGACAGACAGCTCGTTGGTCGGAAGCAAGACCATCCTCGATACACGCAGATCGAGTCTGAACCAGGATCCGGTGGTGCGTGCGGCACTCCTTTACCACCATGCCGGTCATCCTCTACACTCTGCGTGGTTCATGGCGCATCGAGCCGAAACTCTGGACAGGCAAAGGGTCGCCGAGCTGTCCGCCCTTGCACGTTCGCATGGCGCGGAATTCTCCGCCATCAAGGTCGCGAAGGAGGGTCTTAAACGAGGTCACCTGAATATCGACTACCTGCTTCCGCTGACCGAGATCGAGAAGTACAAACTTCCGATTCCAGCGGAGCTTGCACTTTCCGTCGTGCGTCAGGAAACCGAGTTCAACCCTCTAGCCAAAAGCCCCGCGGGAGCGCTCGGACTGATGCAGTTGATGCCGAAAACTGGATATGCGATGGCCCAAAGAGTGGGAATTACTGGAGACCCAGACAGGTTTTTGAGAAACAGCAAGAAGAATGTCTTGCTTGGATCGGAATACATCTCCGCCCAGCTGAAAAACTACTCCGGTTCATATATCATGGCATTTGCTGCGTACAATGCCGGGCCGGGAAGAGTTAACAGATGGCTCGCAGAACTCGGCGACCCCCGCAACTCAGCCATCAATCCAATCGACTGGATTGAGCACATCCCGTTCTCCGAAACCCGGAACTACGTCATGCGTATCATGGAGACGGTAACCGTGTACAGGATGAGGCTATCTGGCAACGCCGACCCAATCCGGATCACGGAGGATCTTGAACGCGGCTAGACCGGTGCGTGCGCCGACCTTGTCGCAGCAGAGTGAAAAGGCCTGCCAACACGATCATGGTGCAGCCAATCACGACGTTGATATTCAGCGACTCCCCGAACACAATCAACCCCGCCACCGATGCGAACGCCAAGTGGAGGTAGGCGAACGGTTGCACGACGCTTGCCTCGGCGACTTCGTAGCACTTGATTAGCAGGAAATGTCCGGTCAGGCCTGTCATCCCGAGCACCGACATCAGCATCCAGTCCAGCGGCGACATCGGCTCCCAGAACCATATACCGGTCGCGGTCATCCAGGCTCCTCCCGCAATGCCGGACCAGAAGAAACTCGTATCGGCGGTATCCTTCCGTGCCGCGTATCTCGTCAGGAGGCTGTACAGGGCAAACATGAGAGCCCCAAGGACTCCAAGCAGCGCAAACGGGGAAGCGACCCTTGTTCCCGGTTGCAGAATCACGAGAACGCCGACGAGTCCGACTGCAATCGCCGTCCACCTCCGCCACCCAGTCCGCTCTCCGAGCACCGGCCCTGCCAAGGCCACAATCAAGAGAGGATAGAACGCGAAAAGCGCATGGGCCTCCACCAGCCCGAGGAGAACGATTGTGGACATCATTACGCAAATCTGGGCGGCAAGCAGAAATCCACGGAACGCCTGAAGAACCGGCTGTCGTGTCCCTGCAACGACCCGAATTCCGCCATGGCGGACGCGACAGTAAGCTACAACGAAGGCCGCGAACATCCAGTAACGGAGCAGCACAATCATCATGACATTGTACTCTCCACCCAGATGCTTGGAGATTCCATCCTGAACAGCAAAAACTAGCGACGCCGCGACCATCAGCACAATGCCGCGCTTGTTGTTTAAACTGGTCAAGGGGCTTGTCGAAGCGTCCCGGAGGTCATGTGCCTCTTTCGACCGAAACCCGGCTGTCGACGCACCTCAAACCCCGCCGCGGCAAGCGATCTTCGAACAGAGCCGGCCGCCGAATAAGTCGCGAATGTCCCCGCTGGTCGCGTTCTACGGGCTACACATCGGAAAAGGTCCAGTTCCCAGAGTTCGGGATTTCTCGCCGGGGAGAACCCGTCCAGAAACCAGGCGTCCGCCCGGCCGGTCCAAGTGCGCACCGTTTGCCGGGCATCACCTTCCACGATTTCCACATTCATCGGGCCAAGCGCGAATTCGCGCTTGCCGCATTCCCATGCCTCAAAAAACGGCGAGGTCAAATAACCCACCTCCGGAAACGTGCCAAGCGCTCGCGCAAGATCTTCCACCGCAAGGGGAAAGGCCTCGAAGCCCGTGTACCGGAGGCTTCCAGAGCAACGGTTTGCCGTCCAGGCATCAAGTGCTGCCAGCATGTTGAGTCCGGTCCCGAAACCGAGTTCCGCGATGTGGAATCCATCCCGGAAGCGCTCTGGCAGCTCACTTCCCGCAAGAAAGACCTGCCGGGATTCTGCAAGGCCGCCGTCCCTCGAAAAGTATGAATCCTCAAAACGCGCGGAGACAGGCACGACTCCGTCGAGCCAATCCACATAATGAGATCGCTTGTGGTTATTCACTTTGGCGGGCCCTAAATTCCATCGTTGCGACAATGGAAAATCGGGCTGGAAATGGCAACTGCGGATGTGACCATTCTTGGAGGCGGGGTGTTCGGGCTGGCCATTGCCTTCGCATGCGCGAAACGCGGTGCCAAGGTGCGGGTCGTGGAGAAGCGTCAAGTCGGGTCCGGCTCGAGTGGCGGCTTCCTGGGAGCCCTGACTCCGCATGCACCAGACAACTGGAACCAAAAAAAGCAATTCCAGCTTGAAAGCCTCCTGATGGCTGAATCCTGGTGGCAAGAGGTATCGAGTCTGAGCGGAAAGAGCTGCGGATATGCACGAATTGGAAGAATTCAACCGATACCGAGTGATCTGGCCTTGGAACTGGCCAGACGACGTGTGGAACATGCGCGCGAAAACTGGAACGGCGAAGCCGAATGGAGAATTCTGGAACGGTCCGATCTTGGCGCTTGGTGCCCGGAGTCCGCGACCGGAAAATACGTGCTTGACAGTCTTTCGGCAAGACTGCTGCCCGAAAGAGCAATTGAGACTCTCGCAGCGGCGGTCCGTCGGCTGTGCGGCACAATCGACGAAAACTGCAGCGACTCGCCGGACACAGGAATCGTCGTCCACGCCACAGGACATGAAGGACTGTCGGCTCTCAACGAGGAATACGGAAGCCAAGTCGGAATCGGAGAGAAGGGTCAAGCCGTTTTGCTGGACATGAACTCACGAGGCATGCCGCAGGTGTTCGGCGACGGCCTGCACATCGTTCCGCACCAAGACGGCACGTCTGCCGTTGGCTCCACGAGCGAACGCGAGTTTCATTCCGAAACGGTCACTGATAGGAAACTTGACGATCTTCACGCTCGCGCAGTCCGGCTTCTGCCTGCGCTCGGGACGGCGAGAGTCATCCGTCGCTGGGCAGGGATTCGTCCGCGAAGCAATTCAAGAGCCCCGATTTTAGGAAAGCATCCAGCCAAATCCGACATCTACGTCGCAAACGGCGGCTTCAAGATCGGTTTCGGGATTGCACCGCTGGTCGGAGAAGTGATGGCGGACTTGGTTCTGCACGGAATAGATAGAATTCCTGACGGCTTCCGTCTCCCGGAGTTAAAAATGTCTTGGGCATGAATTGCCTGCGCGTGCCGACTTCGGACTCCGTTCCAGAACGAAATGTTGCCGTCCGGTCATGTTTACCTGGACTCGGAACAAATGACGCGGCCGCGTTTCTCGTGGAGGTCAACCGACAGCTTGCAATACATCGACGATCGCACCGAGATCACTGCTCTGAAGGAAATATATCAATCAATCCGGGTCGACGCATTGATCGTTCGCGCTTATTTCGACATCCATTTGCATGGCAACAGGCTAGTCTACCTCAAAGAGCCATGCGCTGCGCACGAATACTGCGCCAAGCTTCTTTGTGCACCTTTACTCCGCCGACCCTGATGACTTGCCACGCTGCAGGAAGCGATACGGTCTCGACAGCCTTGACCTCTCCTTCGAGCGCCATGGCAGGCGCTTTGACGGTAAATGCCTGATGTTCATCCCGCTTCCGGATTACGCCATCGCCAGCATTCGGATCGGCCAGTACATACACGGCGCAAGCCCGACATTGCAGGCTGAGTTCCACCACCCCGACTACATGCTCAACTGGATTCAAAGAGTCGAGAAAATTGTCCGTTCCGGTGCCCCGGGGGCGACCTGCCTAGCGACCGAAGGCAACTCGGCTTCGACAACCTAGACTTCGACCTCCGTCGGCGCGGGTTCATAAGCAACGGGTGCTGCGTAACCGTGCGCACGTTGCCCGACTATGACTTCGTCAGCTTTCGCACTGTTTAATATAACGGCGCGAACGTATATGGGGGGGGGCTAGGTCAGCTTCGACCCGTGGCCTGGCAACTGTAACTCGATTCAATCCTCCATCACCGAACTTCCCCACCGCTCCATTGTTCCGACAGACTCCAACTCAAGGCAGCTTCCAGTTTTCCAAAGGTGGAACGATGAATCCCAAGAGCATGTTCGAATAAAGCATCATTCCACTAACCTATTGAAATACATAGCTTTCAATAAAATGCAAAGAACGTAGAATCAACCGCTTCGTTTAATGCTCCAACAGGTTCATGGGCCCGAAACGGGACGCGGTCCTGATACGATCACGGCCCCTGTGCAGATGACGGGCACTATTGCCGAATTGCTTGTCGACAGCGCTGTGCGCTCCGAAGCTAAGCGGAAGGATCAAGGACTCCTAGTCGCCCGACCTCGCGAGATGACAGACATTGCGCTCCCTCGCACCATTTCCGGCGGCGGGAAATATATCGGCCAACAGAGACAGGAACCATTTCTGCGGCGCTTCATGAAGCTCGCCACGACGCGTTCCCTGACCTGTTCGGCACGATCTGATCCGCACGGCCTTAAGTCGGTGCCAGCTCGACTGGCATCGGGCTGGGCCAAGTTTCTCGTCGACGGCGGCGCCGAAATGATGGTGGCGTCAACGATGCCGCCCTTCTTCAGCAGACCGCTCGGCCAGGCGGTCCCCGATCTCCCGAACGGCAGGTGCGCCAGTCCGCGGCACTCCAGCCGGTGGTGAAAGCCGGGATCGTCGTCTCGTCCGGAACCTTCTCCAGCACCGCCCCGGCAAAGCGCCGGACGCTCTTCGCCTCGCAAGCTGGTCCTCCATCGCCGGGTCGCTCGGGTTGCAGAACGGCTGAACGCAGTGCACGCGCAGCATCACCGACAGCGGATATGGCTGTCGCCCCTTGCCGCCGCCCTTCGGATGCGTCGGCGCAATGCGAGCATCCAGTCGTGCCGATGGGATCAGGCCGTCCATCCGCTCCGCAAAGATCTCGCGGCGCGTTTTGCGATCGCATTCGAGGCTGGCAAAGGTCAATTGCCGAAGGCACTGCATGTCAAAGGCGTGGCGCAAGACAGCGGGTGCGCATCGGATGCGCAATGACACGCCCAAAATCAAGCTGCATTCAGAGGTTCCCTAGCTCGTTTGCCATAATACAACGAGACAGTGATCGTCCGTGGCAACAACTTTGCTCTGTCGCTTAAAGCGTGCGGGGCACCCTCGCGATGATGCCAGCCTGTCTTGAGGGTCTGGGGCGCACGGAAAGCCTGAGTGCTTTCAAATACCTGGATGCGGGAGACAAACCGCTGACTTAATCTAGCGGTGATCGGAAAGGTCGCGTCGACGCGCGAAATCAATGGCAGGGCGAGAGTCGAAGTACTTCCCGACTGTGGTGCGCTCGCGCTGGGCGATCAAGAATCCGCTGGCACTAGGTGCTTGATGCAAAGGTGAACGAGGACCTGCAACGTTCTGCTTGGCATGTTCCGCGCCGCCGTCAGGTTGCCGCTGAACGGAAGAATTGAAAAGCGATGGCCTTGGCCACGGCCTTGACATGTGAGGGGGGGGGCGTGAAATCATTCAGCGTGAAATCGCCGTCATGCACTGCCGTCCGCCCGGACCACGCACCCAGAGTGAAAGAGCTTCACCCTCGCATTTTGCACAGAATGTCGCTTCCTCGCCGCAAAACAGCGGCGCTGTTGCTCTGTACTCAAACTCAGCAAAGGGTCCGGTGACAATTTCGGCTAGCTGGACCAGACGAAGGCAGATCAGCGGGCCATGAACGACAAGCCCCGGATATCCCTCGGTCTCGCGGCAGTAGTCAGCGTCATAATGAATGCGGTGACTGTTGAATGTCAGTGCTGAGAACCGGAACAGCATTGCGGGATCAAAGACTTCGGCGAACGAGGCGGTTTCACCTTCTGGAGCGGCTGGAGAAACGGACGAACCGTTCGTTGGCTTCGCCGCGGGGCGATAGACCAAATTCTGGAATTCGGTCAATGCGACTTTGTTCTGCTGGCGGTACTCGTGGCGCAAGGTGACAAACGCAAGTTCACCACTGCGTCCTGACTTTTTCGCCACGCTGTCTATCACCGATGTTTTGCTGGCCTCACGGCCAATCACCAAGCGTGACGCACACGAGAATCGTCCGCTTGCCCACATCCGTCTCGGAAGTCCGAGGTCGGGAATGAACTCACCGGGTTTGGGGTGCCCATCGCGTCCTAGCTCGCTTCCGGGAACCGCATCCCAAAAGAAGATATGGTGCCAGAAGGTCGGCAATTTATCGCCTACAGTTGGAGGGTCACCAGTCTGGCCAAGCACATTGTGCAACGCGGCGACGCGCCTAGGATCAAGCTGATCGACAAGAACTCGAGTTCTCTCGGAATAGTCGCTCATAAGATTCGGATTTGATGCTCTGTGTCATCTGCTCAAGGAGTTGCTAGAACACTGTGCCATGGCAGGATTTGTCTAAGTTATTAAGGTGCGCCAAGATTGATGTCCATCCCGACAGGGGGGGCAACCCAAAACGGCCCGCACCAACTGCAATTGGCAGCGGCGGTCCGTGCGGTTCAAGGAGTTCAAGGAGAATTCGTTTGGAACTGGACAAATGGTTGCGCGGCCGTCGCCCAAGCTGACTGCACCGTTGCAATCAAACCAACCAACATCGGTGTCCTTCGAGCTGGCAACTGAGAGGTGGTCAAGGCTCAAGGAATTCACCTACAAGCTTGCTTGCAAGGCGAATGTTATCCGTTTAAGCTGATCTGAAATAGTGCCGGTCAAATTCATTTCGTTGGGTGCGCATTCCAGTTGAGAAGGCAGCCGCGCAGCACAGAGTCGTGTTGGCTGTCGCGTGAAACGCCCGGTTGCCGGACTGAAATCGACCTGCTTGCACCATCGCGTTGCATTGCTCAAGTACCGTTCACTCACGGCGGGCTCTGCATTGACCGCAAGCGAACGAGCACTTGGTCGGCGCGCTCGAAAGCCCAATTGGATAGAGCGCAAACCAAGCAAGGGCGAGAAATTTCCAAGGGGTCGCTATTTGCAGGCTGAAAAAAAGCATGACTTTTGGAATAAATCGCAAACGACGGAGAGCAGATGCCCGAATCTTACAATGTCTTGATCATGGGAGCATCGTATGGCTCTCTACTCGGATGCAAGCTTCTATTCGGAGGCCACAACGTGACACTGGCCTGCCTTCCCCACGAAGCCGGGCTGATAAGCAGGGAGGGCATTCTCACTAGGCTGCCGGTAAGGTCAATTGGAAAAACGATCGAGATTCGATCTCGGAATCTCAAGGGTGACCTGACTGCGGCAACTCCCGACGAGATCGATCTGTCGGCTTTTGACCTTGCTGCTCTTGCGATGCAGGAACCCCAATACAGAACCGACGGCGCGCGCGAACTGCTGTCAGCGATTGGCATCGCCAAACTTCCGACCTTGTCGATCATGAACATGCCGCCGCCGCCGTATCTGAGGCGCGTTTCAGGCTTGGATACCGACAGGCTTCGGCATTGCTACACAGATTTCGACGTTTGGGTGGATTGCGACCCTCACCTGATGACGCTTGCAAGTCCCGACCCGCAGGCATTCCGGCCACCGGACGAAGCATTGAACGTGCTGCAAGTTGGTTTGCCGACCAACTTCAAGGCGGCCGTTTTTGAATCAGACAGACACACCGCAATTATCCGGCAGATGGCCGATGACATTGAGACCGCTCGCCTTGATGTTGACGGCAAGGCGATTGAGTTGCCCGTCAAGCTCAGGGTCCACGACTCCATCTACGTCCCAATGGCCAAATGGCCAATGCTGCTTGCCGGCAACTATCAATGCATCGGCGACGGGAGCGTGCGTCCGATCAAGTCAGCGGTACACGATGACATTGCCGCATCGCGCGAGATTTATGAATGGGTATGCCAAGTATGCGTGAATGCCGGCGCTTCCATTGACGATCTCGTCCCGTTCGAGAAATACGCCAATGCCGCAGAGAGTCTCTCGAAACCATCCTCGGCCGCGCGTGCATTGACAGGGGGCGCACAGCACATTGAGAGGGTTGACAGGCTAGTCGAAGCAATTGCCTCCCAGCAAGGCCTGCATTTCCGGTCGGTTAGCGAAACTGTTCAACGCGTCGACAAATGGCTTGAAACGAACCGCGGCAAGGGATGAACCTTGGGGTGCTCCGTGGCAAAGTGATCAAGATTGCTGGTTTTCAAGCTTCCAAGTTCGCCCTGCATGAAAATTTTGATCTCGACGGAACATGATAGGTGCCTAACATCAGCGTTCTCGCTGCAAGGAAGTTTTGTCCTAGCGAGTCGCTTCGAGTCCACTTGGCAAACTTGATGCAAATGCACGGAACCCACTGAAATCGTGAAACGGAACCCGGAATTTCTTCCAGACTGGTAGCTGACGCCAACCGGGCGACGAGCTTGACCGGATTGTGCAGCAATTGCCAATTTGATTGCTCTGGTTCTGCCGCGAGTTGCGCCTGCACATTAGCTTGCTGCCTAGGCGGTCGGGGTCATTGCTGAACCCGGCTTCCGCAAGGCACAAGGAAATCGTTTTTAGCAGTTCCCAAAACAAGTAATGTAACCACGCAGCGAGGCACAAATGAACGGGTTCTGAAGCTGTGCCCAAGCGAATATGTGCCCGACCAATTGCCCCTTGCTGCAATAGTTTTCGCCTCGGTACGCGCCGGGGACAGGAGAATGTGGATGCCGACTCGACACGGCGGTGAGATACTTGCCGACCAACTCCTGATGCAAGGGGTCAAAAGGGTGTTTTCTGTGCCCGGGGAGAGCTTTCTCGCCGCACTGGACGGCTTGTACGGGCGAAATATCGAGAATGTCGTGTGCCGACATGAGGGAGCTGCCGCAATGATGGCGGAAGCGCATGGAAAGCTCACCGGACAGCCGGGCATCGTTTTCGCCACCCGCGGACCCGGAGCCACGAACGCCAGCAGCGGCGTGCACGTCGCAATGCACGATTCCACGCCGATGATCCTGTTCATTGGTCAGGTTGCCAGAGCGCACAGGAATAGAGATGCCTTTCAGGAGATCGACTTCGTGCGGTTCTTCAGTCCAATCGCAAAGTCGGTGGCGGAGATTTACCGCACGGACCGGATACCTGAATATGTCGGCCGCGCATTTCAACTGGCCAGAACGGGCCGGCCTGGACCTGTAGTTCTGTCCCTTCCCGAGGACATGCTGCACGAAGTGGCGGACGTTGCGGACCGCAAATCCATGGATCTGCCGCTTCAGCCGGCTTCCGCCAGCAATGCTGCCCTTATCGCCGATGTGATATCAGATTCCAAACGACCTCTGGCCATTGCCGGAGGTTCGATTTGGTCAATCGATGCATCGAAGAACCTCGGGCGATTCGCTGACGCGTTCAAGGTTCCAGTTGCTACAGGCTTCAGAAGACAGGACCACCTTGACAACAGGCATCCTTGTTACATCGGCGACCTTTCAGCCGGGATGAATCCGGCTCTTGCTGAACGAGTTGTTGAATCCGAATGCATTCTGGTGCTGGGAAGCCGCCTCGGCGACATTGTCACCCGCGGTTACGAGCTCCTCGATTTGCCCGAGACGGGCAAGACGATTCTGCATGTGCATCCTGACCCGGAAGAGCCCGGACGGGTCTGGAGAGCCAACCATTCTTTCGCGATGCCGCCCGGAGCAATTCTCGATGAACTTGCGCGGCTCTCCCCGAACAGTGATCGACGTCGGTCAACCTGGCTCGCGGATTGCCGCCGAGAGTATGAGAATTGGCGGATTCCGGTCAAGCTTCCCGGGGCGGTACAGCTTTCGGAAATCGCTACGTGGCTCTCGGAGAATCTGCCGGAAACGGCAATTCTTACGAATGGTGCCGGCAATTATGCTGCATTTCTTCACCGTCACTTTCAATATAAAGGCTATGGAACTCAGGTCGCGTCGACGTCGGGATCCATGGGGTATGGCTTTCCAGCAGCCATTTCCGCCAAGCTCCAGCGTCCTGACGACATTGTGGTTTGCTTGGCAGGGGACGGTTGCTTCCAGATGACACTGGGCGAGTTCTCGACTGCGATCCAACAGGGCGCGGCAGTTATCGTAATTGTCGCAAACAATGGAATGTACGGAACAATCCGGATGCATCAGGAAATGAGCTTTCCAGATCGAGTGCATGGAACATCGCTCATCAATCCCGACTTCGCCGCATTCGCGCGTGCGTATGGCGGCCATGGTGAAACAGTCACCTCGACCACCGAGTTTCCGGAAGCATTCGAGCGTGCGCTCGATTCCGGCGTGCCCTCGATCATCGAGTTGAAACTGGATCCAGAAGCGATTTCCACCAGTGCAAGCATCGACGACTTGAAGAAAATGCGGCCCCATGGAGTTGCCGCTCTCGGCCGAAACTCCGAATAGCGACAAGCATGCATCGGAGATATTTGGTGCACAGGCCACCGTGCGGTTGCCACCCATGGCTGCCAGAGGCGCATGAGATCAAGTGCACTGGATTGCACAACCGGAATGCTGTCTGTTGCGGCCAGCTGGAACCGCCTGCAATCGCTGGTCCGCGGGAGCGTCACAACCGAAGCGGTTGCTTCTTGATGGCTTGTCGAAATCGCCGAAAGTCCGGCACGCTTCCACCGCCGGCGTGGGGATTGATTCCCGGCTCTCCGGAGCAGAATCCATGACTGAGGTCCGCTATCTTGATCGGCGCACGCCGCCTCATATCACGACGCTTGTGCTGATAGTCGCAACTGCCGCTCTTCCCATGAATTTCTTCCTGGCCTCCCTGCCGCGAATGGCTGAACACTTCGATGTTCCCTACTCAATCATGCAGTTCGCTGTCTCCGGGTATCTTGCGCTAACGGGCCTCGTGCAGCTGTTCATCGGTCCGGTCTCGGACCGCATTGGCCGCAGGCCGGTTCTCCTTGCCACGCTAGCGTTGTTCTCCCTTGCGTCGCTCGGAGCGGCCTTGGCCACCAGCTTCGCCGCATTTATGGCGTTTCGGTGTCTTCAATCCCTGATGGTATCCGTCTACATCGTATCTTACGCGACCGTTCGCGACCTGACTGCGCGGGAGAGAGCTGCCAGCAGGATCGGCTACATCACCATGGGAATGGCCGTTGTGCCAATGCTCGGCCCTCTTGTTGGCGGAACCCTGAGCGAAGCGTTCGGCTGGCAATCGAATTTTTTTGCAATGGCCCTCGCTGGATGTTTCGCGCTTGCGATTTCGTTCCTTGATCACGGCGAGACCAACTCGAACAAGTCCAAAAGCTTTGCCGTGCAATTCAGGGCTTATCCGAAACTGCTGACTTCCCGACGGGTCTGGGGTTACACAATGGTAATGGCCTTTGCCGCCTGCACATTCTTCGCCTACCTTGGCGGTGCCGCGTTCGCGGGGGAGCGATTCTACGGGCTGGGACCCACGCAATTGGGATTATACCTGTCAATTGTTTCCTTGGGGTACATGGTCGGAAACGGATTGTCCGCGCGACTCGCAGACTCTTTCGGAATTTATCGAATGATCCTGCTGGGATCGCTTACACCGCTGGTCTTCATGGCTTTGGCTCTCTTGACGGCATGGCTCGGCGTTGCCCACCCATTGGGATTTTTTGGCTTCACCTTTGCGATCGGGTTAGGCAACGGAATGGTGTTGCCATCCGCCACCGCTGGCCTGCTTGATGTCAAGCCAGGCTTGGCAGGGTCGGCGGCTGGTTTGAGCGGCGCCATGATGACATTCGGCGGGGCCGGGCTCTCTGCCTTGGCTGGCCTGCTTCTCTCGGAAAAAACTGGCACATACCCCCTGATTTTCTGCATTCTCATAGCCGCGTTCCTGTGTCTCGCAGCGGCACTCTACACTATCTCCGTGGAGCGCAAGGTGCGGGAACTCCAGATCGAATGAACGCACGTTTTAGAATCGCGATCCACAATGTCGGAGACCAGTGTCACTGGGCCATCGATTCGACGGTGCTCGGGTTCGGCAAGGACTGCCGAAAATTGTCCAGTCCAGCTATAAATTCATGGACGCCAGATCGCCGCCTAGGGCTGATTCAGGACGATGGATCCTCTTCGATGCCAAGCATGCGGGTCTGCGACGGATTAACTTCTATCTGGAGGACCCGTCCCGAAAATTCGGAATTTGCCATCGCCTCGAATTGCGACTAGAAATCCGGGCTTCGCAGAGGCACAGGTTTGCGTGTGCCATTGATCCACGCAGGGACCCAAATTGGTGCAACGTCTCTTTCGATATCTGGCAACGATTGCCGCAATTCTTGCTGTTCAGGGATCATCCGCGGGCGCGATGACATGCGGCGGTGGCTTCGATGCATTTGTCGATGGCTTGAAACAAGAGGCTGTTGCAGACGGGCATTCGCAGTCGATTGTCGACTCGTTCTTCGGGAATGTCGCGCATGACCCGACAGTAATAAAGAGGGATCGGTCGCAGGGCATATTCAAGAAGCCCTTCATCGAGTTCTCGAAGCTCGTGATGAGCGAATATCGCTTGGTTAAGGCGCGCGAGTTCGAGAGAAAACACTCTTTGCTCTTCGACAAGGCGCTGGAGCGATATGGTGTGCAACGCGGAGTTCTGCTTGCGTTTCTGGCGCTGGAGACGGACTACGGAGTGGTTCAGGGCAACTTCAACACCTTGAACTCTCTGGTGACCCTTGCGCACGACTGTCGCCGTCCGGAGCTCTTCCGCCCACACATCTTCGCCGCGTTGAAATTGCATGAAAGAGGTGACTTCGATCCCGACAACACGACCGGCGCTTGGGCGGGCGAGATTGGAATGATCCAGATGCTTCCCCGAGATATACTGCACTATGGCAGGGATGGCGATGGGGACGGCCGCGTCGATATCTCCAATTCTCCCGGAGACGCACTGATGACGGCAAGCAACGCCTTGCATAAACTGGGCTGGCAACGAAACGAACCGTGGCTCGTCGAGGTCACAGTGCCGGAGAATCTGAACTGGAGCGAGACTGGGCTCGACCGCTCCAAGTCCGTGTTTGAATGGAAACGTCTGGGAGTGCAGATTCGCAATCGCGGCACTCTGCAAGACAGCCTGGAAGCCTCTGTACTGCTTCCGCACGGTCACAAAGGCCCAGCGTTTTTCGTGTTTCCCAACTATCGCATCTATTTTGAATGGAACCGGTCGTTTGTCTATGCCGCAACTTCGGCATTCTTTGCCACACGCCTGTCTGGAGAACCCATGTACCTTGAAGGCAGTCTATCACCGCCACTTGCACCCCGGGACTTGGAACTGCTTCAGAAGCTGCTCAAGGAACGAGGGCACGACGTCGGATCGATTGACGGCATCCTGGGCATAAAGACCCGCGCTGCGGTCAAGAAGGAGCAGATGAATTTTGGCCTTCCCGCCGACAGCTGGCCGACAGTGGAACTGCTCGATCTCTTGAGGTAGCGGCCCGGACACGAAACTTTTCAGATGCACATTTACATTTGATGCCAGTGCAAATTCCCGGCGGAAATGCGGAAAACTGGGATGATCCCTGTCAAGCGGCGACCAACCACGCTTCGTGCATCGCGGACATGAATTTTCTTCATTTTCAATGATCCTCTGGTGGCTTCGGCTCCAGGCGCATTCTGGATTCTGCTCTGTTGATTTAGGGTTTTGGAAAAAATTCGACCCTTCAGCCTCGATGGATAGAATTCAGACAGTTTTCACGTGATTTCACGCTTTGTCTCCGCCCATTCGCTCCCTGCGGGCGCACTTGTTCCACCAACCAGGCTAAGCGCCACATGTCACACATCAGATTCTGCAGGCCGCTTCACTGCTGTCGCGCCTAGCTGTCATGCGCCGATGCAACCGCCACCCGATGCGAGCGGATCAGCTTGCGCATGTCATCGACGATGACATGGTTCCTGCAGCCGCAGCTTCTCCGGCCCGCTTCCTGATCCAGCGTGCTTGCGCATCCTTCTGCCGCCGTTTCGCTCCGGCTAATCATCCGACGTATCGCCGTTCTCGATGTACGTGCTCTCGTCCCGCATACTGTGCCGACAACCACGCGAACAGCCTTCCAGCAAGCTGCTCCCCCGATTGCAATTCAGGACAATCTCCAAACCTGCTAGTGCGCATGTCTAGGACCGGATGAGCGTTTCGCAACAATCTTGTCGAATGCACCCCGTCGGTATGGAGCGTATACAGCCAGCATCTGTGGCGGCATGAGAAATTTCCGAAAACGCCACGGCAAGCGTTGGATGAAACCAAGGAAACGGCAGTCAGAATTCGAGAGCGCCTGCGTCTTCGGCAAACTTTTCTGTGGTGATTCTATGCGCTACGATGTTGAATTCGAGGCAGTTTCACGCGATCTTCACAAGATCGGGCATACCTAGTTCCCATCCAGCTTTGCGCTCTTCGCAGGTGCTTCAACTCTCGTGTCCGTCGATCAGGCGACCATCCGCTCCGCTTCGCTCAAATCGACCGAAACAATCTGGCTGATGCCCTGCTCGCGCATGGTCACTCCGTAAAGTCTGTGCATGCGCGACATCGTGATCGAATGGTGAGTAATGACCAGGAATCGTGTCGTGGTTCGCGCACTGATGTCCTCCAGAAGATCGCAGAAGCGGGAAACATTCGCGTCATCCAAGGGGGCGTCCACCTCGTCCAGCACGCAAACCGGTGACGGATTGGCGAGGAAGAAAGCGAAAATCAGGGCGATGGCGGTCAAGGTCTGCTCACCTCCCGACAGAAGCGAGAGCGTGGAGAACCTCTTGCCAGGCGGATGGCAAAGAATATCGATGCCCGTTTGCAGAGGGTCATCGCTCTCGACCAGCTCAAGCCGGGCGTTTCCACCGCCGAAAAGATATTTGAACAGATGCTGGAAATTGCTGTTGACGCTTTCGAAAGCACTCAGGATCCGCTCTTTTCCCTCCTTGTTCAAGACAGCGATGTTGCCTCGCAGCTTCTGAACTGCCGCACTGACCTCTTTCCCATCGGCAGCCAAGCGTTGCATTTCTCTCTGTATTTCGCTTGCGTCCTGCTCGGCGCGGAGATTAACCTCTCCGAGCGCGTCCCTGCTGCGTCTCAAGCGATTGACCTCGATCTCCTGATTGGCCAAACTCGGCAAGTTGTCTGGATCAAAATCCAGCGTCGCTGCCAGTTCCTCCGGCAACTTCTGGGCGTGGCCGCGAATGCGGGAAAGGGCGCTATCTTCGGCCGATCGGGCAGTTTCACAAACCACTTCGACACGCACCTTCTCCTCGCGAATGTCTGAGGCTGCACGCAACGCCTCTTTCTCTTTCGCGCTCGCCTCGCGAAAAGCCGCCTCCGCATCAGCGAGAGCATTCACGGCTTCATCCTGCCTTCGGGTCGCGGCCTCTATCAGGACGACAAGGCTCTCTTTCCTTGCCGCCAACTGCTCAGGCAGTCCCTTGCTGTTCTCGCGTTGTTGCGCACAACGGACTCTTCGCTTTTCCAGTTCGGCAATCTGAACGTCCGCCACGCATAATCGGTCCTTCCATTTCGCGATTTCGATTCCAATGCTGTTCGATCGCGCCATGCGCGTCGAATGTTCACGAAGCACTTCGTCACGAATGGACCTCTTGTCCAGCATTTCCGTGCGCTTGGATTCGACTTCCGTCTTTATCGTGGACACCTTTTCCCGAAGCGATTCCAAATCGGGAAGATCGGCCGATTGGCGCTCCGCTTCGACGAGGGCCTTTTGCGCACCTACTGCATCCTGCTGTGCCCGAGCATATGACTCCTGGAGCGATTCCAGAGTTCGTGCAGCAATGGCCAAGGCGGCTTCAGACTTCGATTGCATGCCCATCGCGACCGTAAAAGCTTCATCTGCCTTGCGCCGACGGATACGTGCCTCGTGGTCGGAACGCGAAATCTCCTCAAAACGTGAAACCAGATCGTCGTGCGCGACTTTTGTCTCAAACACCACCTGCGCGGCTGCATTTACCTCTTCTTCCAGCTGATCCAACCGATTCAATCTGGCAAGCCGCAGTGCAGCGGATTTGCTTCCGCCCTCGGCCGGAAACCTGAACCCATCCCAGCGGACAAGGTCTCCTTCCATCGAAACAAGGCGTTGCCCTGGCGCAAGGTGGGGCTGCAAGCGGTCAATTTCCGAAACGGCAGCCAATCCAACCTGGCTCAGGCGGCGTTGCAGGGACTCGGGGCCTGAAACAAAATCGGAAAGAGGGACGGTATCGGCCGGAAGCGCCGGGGGGGATTCAAGCGGCGGAAGCTTGACCCAGCCAGTTCCGCTTGTCCCCTCCAGTTCGGCGGCGAACAGATCGTCCCCAAATGCAGTTCCCAAGGCCGACTCATAACCGGGAGTGACCGATACCTTGTTGAGTATCGCGCTCTTTCCCTCAGTTTCGTTTTCGAGGAGCTTGGACAGCTCGGTTCGTTCTGATTCCAGCGCGGCGAGACGGGTTTCAGCCTCCAACAGGGCGGTCTTGGCCACGGCAAGTTCAGATTGGATGGCGAATCTTGATTGTTCGGAGTTGGTGGAGTCGCATTCCGCAGCCTCCAGATTCGTAGCTGCAACTGTCTTTTCGGCTTCCGCATTCTCCATTGCGGCCTTGGCGTCCACGCACTTCCGCTTTCCAAGCTCGGCGCGCTGCAGGGTCGCTCGCACTCGCGACTCGCAGTCGGCAACTGACTGGCGGGCGTCACGGTGGGCGCGTCGTGCGGATTCGTGATGTGAATGGAGTGCTGCTACCTGCTCTGCCCTTCGGGAATGTTCTGCTTCGATCGCCCGCAGCTTCGTCTCGGTGTCTGCCAAGTCGGATTCAGCCGTATGCAATCGCGCCTTGTGGCTACTCGCGGCTTCCTCCAACCGTTCAATCTCTTTTTCCAGACCGGCGATCATCTGGACCGCGTCCTGCCTAAGGCAGCATTCGCGCTCGATGCTTGCAATCAGCTGCATCGCTTCGGCTTCCAGCATGCCAAGAGCTTGTGCAGCTCGATCTTCTTTTTCCTTTATCAGGTCCTGCTCCGCCTTGAGACGCTGAAGAGCAGCGGCAGCGTCTGTGACCTTGGCGCGCGACGGCGGGAGCAACTCATCGATTTCGCCTTTCCTTTTGCTTGCCTCGGACACAGCAACTTCCATTCGCCCCGATTTAAGCGTGAGGTTCCTCAATTCCTTCTCAGCCGCCGCGACTGCCCGGTCGGCCTTCTTCCACTGGAGGTAGAGAAGCAAGGAAGAGGCCTGACGCAGCTGGTTGGCAAGATCCTTGTAGCGCTTTGCCTGCCGCACTTGTCGATTCAAGGACGCAAGCTGCCCTTCAATCTGCTCAATTGTATCCTGAACCCTGAGAAGGTTGTCTTCGGCAGCCTTCAGCTTGAGTTCGGCGTCGTGGCGCCGCTGCTGCAATCCCGCAACACCAGCAGCATCATCCAGAATCCCAGCCCTTCCCATCGGATTCGCCTTGATGATCTCTCCGATCTGCCCTTGACGCACCAGTGCTGAAGATCGGGCTCCGCTCGCTGAATCCGCGAACAGTAACTGGATATCGCGCCACCGGACCTCTTTCCCGTTGGTGCGGAAGGTGGAGCCCGTGTCACGGGTAATGCGGCGCGTGATTTCCAGCCGATCACTGTGATTGAACGCGGACGGCGCATCTCTATCGGAATTATCCAACTCGAGCGCGACCTCGGCGAAGCTCTTGGCGGGACGGCTGGCCGCGCCGGAGAATATTACGTCCTCCATCGTGCTGCCGCGCATCACTGAAGGACGGTTCTCCCCCATGACCCAGCCGATTGCCTCGACAAGATTCGACTTTCCGCACCCGTTCGGACCGACAACTCCGCTCAGGCCATCTCGGACCGGGATCTCGACCGGATCCACAAAACCCTTGAACCCGTTCAGTTTCAGTTTTTCAAAGCGCAAGTTTGGACTGCCTGATTAGTTTGCCTGTACCGGCTGCCTCAATACTGGCACAGGGTCAAATAGCCCGCAAATCTATGGAATGCAAGTAAACCCACCACATATTGCGGGCAGTCTGGAAAGCTACACAACTATTCCGCATGCAAAGGGTAGTTCAAAGCTTGAAAGTGAAAAATTTTGAGATGGTGTGAAACCACCACCTCGAAATCCAGCGCCGTTTGTAGAGTCTCGTGCAACAGCAACCTGCTTTCGAGGAGAATCTTGTTCAGAATTGTTCCTCCATCGCCATCGGCCACGGCAATTGCCGCAACGCCGAAAAAGAGCCAATGCAGGGAAAATAGTTTCCATGAAAACACATGAGAATATCCGCTGTGAGCGGGTCATTCAGTTGCAAAGCGTTCTGCCGCGGTCCACCGCACCAATCCCGATCCTGCCAGAGGCCATAATAGTCCACCTGTGCCCAACCAAGTTGCGGGCATCGAGCCAAGGGACTTGGACAATTGCATGGGACCCTTGCGGTTAGCAGGGTGATCACATGCTAGAGTCACTTGACAATCTGGGATCTGTGCGGCTTCGGTTTTTTGCTGACTTTTCGCCCTAGGCTGCGGCATCGGGCTGCCTGAAAAGCGAAACGGACATGTTCCAGGCCACGAGGGTTTTGCCTCGTCGACGTTTCGGTGCGCCTTGCCGGCTGGCAGTCCGGCCCCTTCAAGCGCAAGCCGCGCGACAGCTGGATCGGTTGGCCGCGCACGTTGCAATTCTCCCGGTTTCATCAAATCGGGAACAACGCCTGCTTCCCGGTTCTCGGCAAGCCTGCGTGCTCTTGAACCTCGCGTCGTTCGCATTCGGCATGTGGCAGAACCCAAAGACCGACCGGTTCGCTCAGGCAACGAAGTCGACTCTGCACCGGGTGGCCACGAACTTGACCTTCGATGACAAAAAGCTGCGAGGTTGCGTTCTGCACTATGCTGCAATGGCGGGACCGACCTCTAGCCATGGACCGCCTGTTCGGCCACGCGGATACTGATCCCGACCAGGTCTTGTACTCATTGATTTTGATCCGGAGGCGGATGCAGGCAAGGGCGATTGCGGCGAGGAAGTTTCTTGCAAGCTTGTGATGGCGGGTCGCGATGCCTCGGAAGTGCTTGAGCTTGTTGAAGAAACGTTCGACGAGGTTGCGTTGGCGGTAGAGGTGATCGGGCACCGAGCGCTGCTCCCGGCGATCCCGTTGGGTCGGGATGTGGGGGCAAGAGCCATGGTCGGCAATGAGCTTGAGGATGGCGCGGGCGTCGCAGACGCGGTCGGCGACAGTGTCCCGGGCCGGCACGGCAGCCTTGTCGGAGGCTTGGCCCGGGGTGATCACGAAGCGGCGCGGCAGGCCAAGGCCGTCGACGACGACGTGGATTTTGGTGCTCAGCCCGCCTCGCGAGCGTCCGATGGCGTGATCCGGACCCCCTTTTTTCCGCCCGCGGCGTGCTGGTGGGCGCGCACCACCGAGGCGTCGAGGAGATGAAGAGACCCCGGCGAGCCCGCCGCCAGCGCCTCGAACAGGCGCTCCCGCACCCCTTGCCTGGCCCAGCGGTTGCAGCGGTTGCAGACTGTCGCATATGGCCCGCAGCGTTCCGGAAGGTCGCGCCACGGCGTGCCGGTGCGCAGGACGTGAAAGATCCCGCTGATCACCCGCCGGTCGTCCACCCGCGGAACGCCCCGCGGCTTGTCAGGCAGCAATGGCGAGATGATCGCCCATTCCGCATCCGTCAGATCGTGCCGGCCCTGCATCCTCAAGCTTCCGCTGTCTGGAAGCTTGAATCACATCGGCGCCGGAAAGAGAATCCCTTTTCCCTTTATGAGTACACGACCTGGACCCGCGCCAAGGGCCGGATGCACAAAATCACACTGGGACATGTCCCAGATCCCAGAGATGGACATCAAGAAAGTGCGAAGTGAGGGGCCGCCGTGCTCACCCGCTTGTAGAGTGGCAAGGTCGCCGCACTCCTGCGCAAGACGAAGGCGTCGCTGTTCTGCGATTTTGTCGCCCGCTACCGCGAGCAGCGCAAACACCATTGGAAAATCTCCTTGCTTGAGACCTACGATGGTTACTTGCAAAACTAGCTATTTCCACATTTCGGGAGATTTAGGATCGAGGTCATCGAATTTGGCCGGTCGCGGCATGGTTTGACACCGTCCGGCAGTGGGGCGGGACCGGCGAGCGTGTTCCCGGTGTTAGCGCCAAATCAACGCCAAGGATATCCATTGAAGCGGATAGTGCGAGATGATGATAGCAGCGCCCGACATCATGTATCCGCACGAACATCTGCAATATCCCAAAATGAGATAGAGAATGGTTCGGCCATTCTTCGACCTTCCCTGCACCGCATTGGCCAGTCGTCGGTCTATCCCAGAATTTTTGTCTCAATGGCTCGCAATTCGTTCAAAATTTTCAGCGGGTGGCAGTGCTCGACATTCGCCCGGTTCCGCAGTCGACGGCAGTTCGCGCTAAGATTGAATTCAGCAGCTCAGCTTTCTTCGGCGTACACCACTGCTTGCCCAACCCGTGCTTACTTTGCAGAGCCGGAAGCATCTGGGTGGACTGGAACATCGCCCACCTACATCGCTGATGTGGGCTGAACAACATGCTGCTTGATGAAGGCACGCCCGACATGGTTTTCAACAATCTTTACAGCAGGCGTTGCGGCGAATGCATGGGTCGTCGCATGAAAAACGGATAGAGCCATATTCTGAATGTCTTGATTATCTTCCAGATGACTCACTGTTAGACCATGATTTTCAATCTCCGAGCGTGGAATATGCCGTGCATGGCTCTTGAATTTTTTATGATCGGCAAGCCAAAGGGAAATCTCCTTCGCCTTGGTCGAACCGTTCGGCTGCCCCTTGAACATGTAAGTCTCCAGCCATGTACTGACCAATTCTCTCGACATTTCCAATGCGGCTTCACATTGCACCAACAAATCGGGACCGTATTGGTTCAGCATCGGCAGCCATGCCGCCCGCTTCTTCGGATCGACACATTCGCACTGCGCTCGGCCGAACTGATCGAGAACAGCTTGAGCGGGAACCCCGCTTACACCCAAATGATCGCTTCGGCGGCCTCCGGCGAGCCGCCGGGGCTGTGCAGAATCAAATCGAGTTCTTTACCCCGAAGCCCATGACAGACCTCCATGAGCGCTTGCATGTCTTCGTCATTGATCGAAACGAGTGTCGGCGACGTTTCTTCGCGTTGCAACCATCCTGAAGCATAGAGGACAATATCGCGTCCCGAACAGCGATGAAGCTCAAAAAGATATTTTCGGCGAACCCCGTCGAAATCGGGCAGCTGACCTTGCTGCTGCGTCTCCGCAAGCTCCCTCAGAATTTCACTCCATATCGGCAAGTCGGCTCTCGCGTCTCGTTCACTTTAGGCGATGTTAGCGCGGTCCGTTGTCAACGTTCGCTCCGACATTTTCGTGGATGAGTGATCAGTGTTGATCTCGCTGTCCCTGCCTGCCAGTTCTGGTAAACTTGCATAACTTCGCGAATGCCTGGCCGTGCCTGTGCCGAGGCAAGCATGGTTGCGTGTTGCTGTGCATGCTCAGAGCTCGAATGGGCGACAGTGTGCTCCGAGCATCGCTTGGAGACGTTTTCTTCCTTTGCCATGTTCTGTCCTCCAAAAAGGTTCGCGTTCACCGAATCGATCACCAACGTGACGCTGTAGAGCCAAATTCCCCGATTATTCTAGCCTGTTCCAGGCATCTGAACAAAGAACTTGCAGCGATTCATTCCGCCGCGACCGAGATATGAATAAGTTTGGCTCAATTTGCAATTCGTAGGCATGCTTGCTGGACTAGTTCCCGATTTGCATTGGACATGGGGGACAGGCTGATGGACCGGGTGCGGTTTCGGGACTGGGTTTTGAGCAGCGATGAGCTGACGGCGGCGGTTCGGCTGTCGCCGGACCCAGTCGCCGCCGACCGTGCCAGGTTGCCCCTCAGCCGCCCAGCCAGATCAAGGGCTTCCTGCGGTGCTTCCGAGGCATCGCGACCCAATGCCTTGACAGCTGTCCGAGGCGGTTCCATCTCGTCGCGCTCGGCAAATGCCCGTCGCCGAGAGCCTGTCTCGCAGCGGCCGGCGCCAGGACAAGCCTGCGATTCGCGAATTGAGCCATAAGTTTGACCCCGTGTCCGGTCTGGCAGTGCGTCTATCGATTTCCAAAGCCTCTTGTTCGGTGACTTAGGCTTCATTTCGGATGCTTAACGCCCCGGACCAAGTTCCGCAACATGAATTGGCATCTGGAAGGATCAACCGATGATGAAATGGACGTTCCTGACTTGTGGTGTCCTCGCCACGAAAAATCGCGAGCAAGATGCGTGCTGCGTGTGATCAGATCAAAGAGGGAAAGCGTCCATGTACACCATTGGCATCATCGGCATCGCCATTTCAAGGAGAATTTTCCAACTGCACGGAGCAAATGTGAGCGGCAAGCATTACGTGAAGCAGCGGAACTGCAATTCGATGGCGCGCGTGCCTTCATGCCACCGATGGACCGCTTCTGGAGCGGAAGAGTCTTCACTGCCCAGTCAGGATGACGGCTCGTCCGCACTGGGCAGCCAAAGGCTTGGCAGTACCGCCATGATGAGCAACCCAGCATTCCTTGGATGATCACTCAGAAAGGGAAGAGAATAGAACATGGGCTATCCGTAGGGAGGCCAGGCACAACGCGACTCACGGACGACCCCCAATTATGCGTCGGGAGCGAAAGACAGCGCAGGGCTACAATCTCGAACTAGGGCGTGTTCACACTAATGTTCACTGATGCTATCGTGTCGGCTGGTCCCTCGCCAGCGAGTCATGGGCATGGAACTCAACCAAGCCCAGTACGAACGCATTGCCCCGCATCTGCCGGTCCAACGCGGCAACGTCGCCGTGTCCAACCTCCAGGCGCTCAATGCCTTCATCCATGTCGTCGAGCACGGCTGCAAGTGGCGCGGACTGCCGCCTCGCTTCGGCAAGTGGCACACCGTCTGCACCCGGATGAACCGGTGGTCGGAGAACGGCGTGCTCGCGCGGGTCTTCGACCACCTGCAGCGCGAGCGGATGGAATGCCAAAGTTCATCTGGTTGCCGCAGATGAGCGAACGGCCGCGACCTTCGCGCTGTCTGCCGGCCAAGCCCACGATGCGCCCGAAGGACGCAAGCCACTCGAACGTCTGGGGCGCCAGAAGACACCCCGTTCCCTGCTGATGGACCGTGCATGCGAAGGCGACGCGACACGGCTGTTGGCGTCAGCGCTGGGGTTTGCGCCAGTGGTGCCGCCGCTCAGGACTCGTGCCGCGCCCTGGAAATGCGACCGGCAGTTGTACAAACGCCGCAATGAGGTGGAGCGGCGGTTCCGACGGCTCCAAGAGCTTCCGGCGCATCTTCACACGCGACGACAAGCTCGACGTCATCTTCCTCGGCTTCATCACCTTCGCGCTCATCGTCGAGGCACTGCGTTAGTGTCAACACGACCTAGTGATTTGGATCCGACCCGCGAACACCATGCGGGTCCGTGTCCGAAAGAAGTCGTAACTTGAGGGCCAGAACTACGACAGCACTTGTCCGCAAGCAGCTGGCTGCCCAAATTTCTGGTTGCATTAAAAGGGGCTTTCACATGCGAATTTTAGGAGCCTGCCCAAGTATTGCAGACTAGGTGGCCAGAGAGTTGAGGTGTGATTCTCTGGTAAGGGCTCGGGTCTAGATTGGTGTTGGCATAAGCAAGGTTTTCGCGATTGGCACAAGGATCATGCATGGCTGGTGCCGTCCCGGTTCGCGATTTCGTAATGGCGGTGCTTGCAAGAAGCGACTGTAATTCATGGCGATGACGGTGTGCCAGCATTCGGACTTCAGCACCAAGACTGTTACGAAATGCGCCCTCCGGTCATAGACATGTCGCGCTGAAAGCTGTGCAAGTCATTGTCAAAGACCGTTGCGAGAGCGGGCGTTTTTCTCTGCATTTCGGGTTCCGAAGCCAGTTTCGCCTCTGGCCTTGGCCGAACGGCTGCTGCGGTGCCTTCCGGCCGCGGTCCTGGCGCCCAAAGGCGCGGTTTCAGGCCCCGATGCGGCGCATCGGGCAGGTTCGGGACAGACTCCAGCCCTCAGGCCGCGGTAAGCTCGATCCGGCTGGCCGCCTTGAGCGGGGTCGGGGCGACCGCCTTGAACGTCAACTCCGCCTCCACGGCCCGCCGACCCATGAACCGGGACCGCGCCGCCGGGAAGCGCCGCTTCAGAGTGCCGAAGGTCTGCCCGCGATCCACCGCCTCGGCGAGGCAAGCGCGATTGGCGGCGCGTGCCTGACCTTCAGGCCGAGGTCTTGCAGCTGGCGGTTGACCTCGGACAGAAGCGCCGCGTCAAGACCGCGCTGCGCAAGCGGCCGGCGGAACCGGCAGATCGTCGTGTGGGCGGGACAGATCTCAAGCGCCGACCGGCCGCAGAACAGCATGAAGTTGAGACGCAGCACAACTTCACCGACCCGGACAGCCGCATCCTCAAGGCCGAGAATAGCTTCATACAGAGTTGCAACGCCAAGCCGCAGTCGCTACCGGTTGCGCAAGATCATTATCAATCCGATGTCCGGTTAGATCAAGCAGGCCCGGAGCCTTCGAACTACTCCATTAGCTTCCCATGGTGGGGGAATGTTGAACACCGATTCCTTACTAAACTATCTCGAACAATGAATCCGGCGGCACCCGGTCTGAGATCAGCCGTCCAAGATATCCTTCAACGTCTCGCCGGCTACTGGTTTGTACGCACCTGTCATTAAGTCTGGTGGGGCAAACAACGCACCGCCCGGCGACCACAACTCCACGCTTTCAGAACGCTCTGCGAAATACTCCAGATCCGTGGTCACCCGCTGAGACGATTAAGCTCCCTGAACTTGGGCATGCCCGCGACGCAAAAGCAACTTGACCGCCAAGGAGATGTCCGGAAGTTCAACTGAGAAAAAGGGCTACTGGGCCCTTTAACTCAAGCTGCCATCGATCCCTGGAGGTCATTCAGAATATCCTCTGAATATTTATATGATTCTGCGATGAAGAGCATTCCCGAATCTGGCCAAAACTCAGTTTTGTTACAGTAATCGCCAGAGCCTTGCTTGATTTGCCCCGGCCGGGTGCGCAGCGGGCAATTCACGATTGAAAATCACCACGCCTCTAATTCGACAAGCCGGTCGAAGATTTGTTGGCGTGTCGCCATCTTGCATTTGCACACCGTGATTCAAACACAACTTCACTTGTCCGTTGCACTGACTTGATAATTTTTCTGATCGGCAATCATTTTCATGCTTTTCGCACTGAACTCCAAGTGCTTCAATGACGCATGCAGCACCTCCCGTTCAATGTCCGGAATCTCGTCATCTACGTCGTGCAATTCACCGGGTTCATCCCTCAGCCGCAAGCTGTTCGCGAAGCTACTGTACGGCACGGTCTACATCCCTAACAGACGATGAACGCGTGAATTCGGGTCGTGACTCTTGCAAGGCAACTTCAGCCGCATTTCACAAGAACCAGCGCATAGTCCTGCTCGGACGCCAATTCCACGACATCGGCATTGCCATCCGAGTCCTCATCGTCATCGACCGCCGCCGACATTCGAATGATCCACTGCTCGTCGCCGTCCTCCTCTGCGAAAGCGTTTAGGCCGACTAGTGGAATCCCTTCCGGGCTTGCATAGGCAACAGGGACGGCGAATATCTCAGGGTCACTTCCCGCATCATTGCAGATCGGCTTCTCGATCGTTTCCGTTGGATGCATGGCCACAATACGTGCCGAATGGATTCCCTTGGTCAGATCCTGGTTGCCGATCGCACCGGCAAGAAAGCGGTTCGCAGACACCGAGGCCATCACGTCAAGATCACCTGCAACTTCCACCCTTTCCGAAAACCTTGCCGCGGCGCAATCGATCAACAAAGTGCCGGAACTGACCATCGAAGATGCTTCCCCGGAACACGAGATTTTCGAGACGCCGTATATGCCGGCATGGATGTCCGGCGTCCCGTCCTCGCCGGAGGGCACTTCTCCGCCCATCTCTATCGCGAAGACATTGCCGATTCTTCCCAAGCCGTCAGGGTTGGCTGCGGAATTACCGAAGACAATGTCAGTGTAAATTTCGTTATTGCCCGCGCATTCAAAAAGAAGGTCGCCCGAAAGACCGACGCACCTCTCAAACGGATGGCTTCCGCGCTGGAGAGGCGACACTGGCTGGGTTCCACTCACGCCCAAAACCCCATAGCCTGACAGCGAGAGAAGCGAGACGAAATGTCCAGAAGCCGGATAGTCGGGAAGGCTGGAGAAATTTTCAATATCCATCGCCCAGCTCCCGTGCAAGCCACGGGCTACGTGGTCTTCCTGAATAAAACCGGCAAAGGCGTTTCCTGCAACCGCGACCGCAGGATTTCCGTGCTGTGGCGGTACAGGGCGTCCGCGAGTTGAAACCAGCACGGATTCGAGATCAAGCTCGTCGTCGGATGCATCTCCGTTTACCAGATGCGAATCGATCGAACCGTCACCATCGGAATCGATGTCGGAAACGGAAACTGTCGTTTTCGGAAAGTTTTCGTCTGCGCGGTTCACCCCACGGACAAATATCCGGTAACTTTGACCATAACTGTTGGGATGTTCGTCTCCATCGATAAACGATTCCGGAAGGTATCCCGCCGATTCCAGCTGCCGCATGGATATCGAGCGAATTGCGTTGCCAAGCGGAAGGCTTGCCAGACTGGCTCTAATCTCATCGTGTTCGCCTGCAATGTAGGCTTGGGCGGTCTCGGTCATGAACCGGAGATCGAGTCCAAGCGCGATGCTTCGATGGCGATCGAATTCACTTGAAACAATGGCGTTGGCCAGCGCAATCAGAGAACCGAACAGCACAACCGACAATGCAGCCTCCAGCAAGGTTGCGCCACGCTCGGACGGATGCTGAATGTCTTGGGCGAGACTGCCGCCTGCATCCTTCGCGCCTTGGCAGAGAAGCGACTCAGATTGAAGGAACAAATGCTGTGTCCGGACAGACAAGCGCTTCCGCAACCAAGAACAGGGCAGTGAGAGGATATGCGATGCCAAGGAGCGCAATTCCTCTTGCTCGACGAGACCAGCCCGCCTCGTCAAACGCGATCTCAAGACATTCACTGCACCCTGCAAGTCGGGTCAGTCGCGCCATGCATCCAATGGCAGTCAGCACAAGCGCCAACGCGACCAGGCAAATTGCGGCAGTGGCCCAAGAATCGAAGAGGACAAGGGGCAGCGAAACACCGACGACATCGGGTGGCGGGAGAATTGTCCGAGCGAGGTAGCCTTGGACAATCCAGGCGGCCTTGGCTGCAGTAAAAAGAGCGAACCCCAGACTCAGCGCAGCCAAGATGCCAAAATTCATGTTGGTCCCGTCTGCAAACGCGGCGACGCCGGACAACATGCAAACCGGGAATGTCAGTTCGTCAGGGGCCCACGCCGTCCTGTGATCGACATATGCTGCCACGGCGAGAAATCCGCAAAGAGGAACCAAGGCAAAATCAGAAACCAATATTTCATGCCCATCAAGCAGGGGCCGCAAGACAGCGGCTGCACCGCCAAATGACCCTGCGACGGATGCCAGACCGATGCTTCGAACACAGCCCAGCATGGCGGGACACAGGCGGCTCAGCCCGGCATCAGCCAAAACGGGTGCAGCAACGCAAGTCAAGACAACCAGAATGGCGAGTTGCAACAATTCGATCAACGAACAAGACTCACGATGGCCGGGGTCCCATTTGCAATTGCCTGGCGCGGAACCGGGATTTGAACGCTGCCGACCTGCCCGGTGCCAACGGCGACCTTCAGGAATCGGCCGAGCAACCGTCCGTTGAAAGCAGTCCGTCTGGAGTCGGGCAAACCGGATCTGGCAATGACCACTTCAAGGCTAGGACTGTACGCGTCCGACGCATCGAAATCGCCAGACCAAGTGATCAGGTATCTTCCGGATGGATCCGAAACGATTTCGCTCTTCCAAGCAGCCAAGCTGACGAACGGCTCGGCAAGGTCGACTTGAATCATTCCCACCGGAAACCCTGTCTCTTGGCTCTTGGCAATGGCTAGTTCGTGGCTGATCGCCATGTTGTGCAAGATGGAATGGGCCCAGTCTTCGCCCGAATCCGAATTTTTGCTGCTGGCCATCGCGGTGATCACGAGGCCGGTGCCAAGCGCTGCCGGAATGAAGCTCCACATCTTGTCAGTTTCTTGATCTCGAACTGTTCAAATCAATTGATTCAGCAACGTGACCACTGTTTCGGGCCGCTTCCTCAAGCCTTGACCCAACCGGCTTGCGAAACTCGGCTATCAGTTTTCGGTGGGCCAGCCGCCGCGGACTCATGTCCAAGTAGGTGTCGATGAATGCACGAGACGCCTGGTACATGGCAGGTCTGAGAAGCGGTCGCCGAATTTGGCGTTCCGCACGATAGTGGGCATAGACACCGGCAGCCTCAACCACGGCGGCGGCATTCCCTACGCTGTTCAGGGCATACCAGAGCGATCGATCTTCACGCTTTAGCCAACTGAAGGAGGCACTCGCCAGCACGCCCTTGCCCTGCCTTGCCGCGTGCAGCATCCCGATGAAGGCGGTTATCCGCCATGCATGGCAGTTTGCCACCGCAAGCAAACGCTTCCCGGAATCGGATGCGAGTATTGCGGAGATCTCGGATTCGAGACATCGGTCTGTTGCTATCGCCGCGTTCATGGTTTGCGTTCTCTTCAGATTTCGCTCTGAAAGGACGGCAAGCCGCGAAAGCAGTGCATGGCCGTCCTCACTCCTGAAGTCGTGAAACAATGCGAAGAGCGCCGCAAGGGAGCGATGCAAGCAGGGCAGGTCTTCGAAACCGCGCCATGCCGCCCCAATCTTGCTCTCCATGACCTCGCAGACAGCGTCGCCGGTCAATCCTGCCCATTCCTTGTCGAGAAGCCTCCCGTGGCTCTTGGAATCGCAAAGCAGACCGGATTTCCGTTCGCTTGAGTCTACTCTCCGGGCAAGACCGTGCAATCTCAGCCATGCCTCGGGGCGAATTGCAATTTCCATGCAAGAGGGCTGCCGCGCTCGGAAAGTCACCGGAAGCAGTTCGCTGGCGCTGCCGGTCTCGGATGCGCTCGCGCCAGAAATGGGCTTGGCGATCAGCTTTGCCTTCATGTTGCAGTGGCCGTTACCGTCCGAAATTTGGGCTGCATGCTTCAAAATCCGAGCGGCAGGCCAGTACTTCGCCTGCAAGCAAAGCAGGCTGGCAAGGTCGTGAATTACCCTGTGTGCGATGTCAGGCCGAACGGCGCGAGAATTTATCGCAAGCCAGACAAAGACTGGTCCATAGATCACGAACGCCGCCCTGCCGGAAGCAACCACTGCGAATCTGAAGGCTTGATCGCCAGAATCGGTCAGAAGAACGTGAAGATTTTCGTCAATCAGTATCGCTGGCAAAAACAGCCATTCTCGGGCCGGGGCGAGGCTCAGCACGTGCGGGACAGCTCGCGCCAACTCGGCAAATGGCTTGACGTGAATCCAAGCGACAATGATCGCAAGCTGACGAATCCATTCCATATGCTTTGACAGCACCGCAGCAACCGCGAGCATTGCGACCCCACCGAGCAGCACAACCCTGAACAGATCATCGCTGTCCTGACTTTCACGTCCGGTCATTGGCTGCATTCCGATGTCCCCTTCCTTGAGTTTCCATTCGATGCTTGCCAAGTCCCTGTTCCGTTATTGCGTAAAATGCTCCTTGCCTATAATTCGAGCAACCGAGATTGCGTGTTTCTCAAAGCGGTGATTCTCCGCGCTCCGATTTTTTTCGGTGTGCAATTCATCCAAGTTGGATCCATACGGTCTCAGGATGATGGCAACGTGCGGCTGCCAAACAGATGCTCGCGTTTTCAGGCGAAGGGCTTTTCACGCATTTGCACCGATGCCTGCCAACAAGGCATTTCCGCACGCGCTCGAAAAGCGGCATCTGGAACATCTTGCCGGCAACCGTTATCTCGTCCGCAGTTCTCAGCAGGAGCGGAATTCATGGCGAACGGTGTGGTCGCACCAATATCGATGAAAGCTCGGGCACGGCGAAGCGGATGGCGCACAGTGCGCAACGTGGCACCCTACCTCTGGCCTTCAGGAAATATCAACGCAAGGCTGAGGGTCGTTGCCGCGATGCTCTGCCTTATGTTTGCAAAGCTTGTAACCGTGAGCGCGCCCTTTCTCTACAAGTCCGCCGTGGACTCTCTAGCTCCATCTGGCGACAGTTCCGCGGGGATGCTCGTGGCGATTGGCGCTGTCGGCCTGACCGTAGCGTACGGCGGCGCCAGGGTCTTTTCTGTCGGATTCGACCAGTTGCGGGACGTGATTTTCGCGAAGGTTGGGCAAAGATCCCTCAGGATGCTGGCTCTGGAGACTTTCAAGCACATTCACAGGCTGTCCATGCGCTACCACATAACCCGGAAGACAGGTGGCCTCTCGCGCATCATCGAGCGAGGAGTCAAGGGCCTCGATTGGCTGTTGCGCTTCATGCTCTTCTCGATCGGCCCGCTCGTCATCGAGTTGTCGATGATATCGCTGATTCTGGTGACGGTTCTCGACTTTCGCTACTTGGCCGTGGTCGTCGCAACGATCGGGCTCTACATATACTTCACGCTCCGGGTCACAGAATGGCGCGTTCAGATCCGCCGCAAGATGAACGAGCAGGACACCGAAGCGAACCAGAAGGCCATCGACAGCCTCCTGAATTTCGAGACTGTGAAATATTTCGGAGCGGAGGACCGGGAGGCGGAGCGCTACGATCAGTCCATGCGTGGATACGAGGAGGCCGCGCTGCGAACCAGCTACTCGCTGGCGGCTTTGAATTTTGGTCAAGCCTTTCTGATCTCCAGCGGAATGGTGACGGTCATGGTTATGGCCGCGTTAGGTGTTCAAGCCGGAGATCTCACCGTGGGGGACTTCGTCCTCGTCAACGCCTACATGCTCCAGATCGCCATTCCGCTGAACTTCCTCGGAACGGTTTACCGTGAAATTCGGCAGTCGCTCATCGACATGGGCGACATGTTCGATCTTCTCGATCAGTCATACGAAGTCGAGGACAAGCCGGACGCGAAGGAACTGAAAGTGAGCGGTGGAAGGATCTCGTTCGAAAACGTGTCCTTCGGCTACGACCCAGCCCGACCGATATTGAAAGGGATGGACTTGGTTGTTGAGCCCGGCCAGACCGTGGCGATCGTCGGCCCGTCTGGATCGGGAAAATCAACGATAGGGAGGCTTCTGTTCCGATTTTATGACGTATCCGGCGGTGCCATCAAGATCGATGGCCAGGATATCCGAGACGTCACGCAGTCCAGCCTGCACGCCGAGATCGGCATCGTTCCGCAGGACACGGTGCTTTTCAACGAGACGATTTTCTACAACATTGCCTATGGCCAGCCATCCGCCGAAGGGAAGGACGTTGTCGTCGTTGCAAAGGCCGCGCAGCTTCATGACTTCATTGCGGCGCTTCCGGAAGGATACGACACCGAGGTCGGCGAGCGGGGCCTCAAGCTTTCCGGCGGAGAAAAGCAGCGTGTCGGCATCAGCCGGACGCTCCTCAAGGACCCTGCGATTCTTCTCTTGGACGAGGCCACGTCGGCCCTCGATTCCGAGACCGAGGGGGAGATTCAGGACAGTTTCCGCGCCATGGGCGAGGGTCGCACGGTCATCGCAATTGCGCATCGGCTTTCAACGATCGTGGATTCCGACAAGATCTTGGTCCTTGAAGATGGTCATGTCGTGGAGCAGGGCACGCACGACGAGCTCTTGGCCAAGGACCAACGGTACGCAAGCATGTGGCACAGACAACTCGCCGATGAAGAGGAAAGCGCCGAAACTCGCTGAGCCGCGATCGAGTCAGATGCCGGAGGCGAGTCGGCCGACCAGCCTATCCATCATCTCTTCGCACTTCTCAATTTGCGAGCGTGTCACGTATTCATCTGCCTTGTGACCCTGATCCATCGAACCAGGTCCGCAGATGACGGCCGACGTTGCTAGACGTTCGTGATAGAGCCCGCCTTCAGTGCCGAACGCGACCTTCATGGAAGCGCTCCCGGCAGTCAGGGACTTGACATAGCGCACGGCGTCGTCATCGCGGGGCGTGTCGAGGCCAGGATACGAGTTCATCACATCAAACGTGATGTCCGCCTGGGCGGCACGGTCTCGGGCCAGAGCCGCAATTCGCTCTGCGCGCGCTTTCAGCAACTCGATGATGTCGAGCGGATTGTCCTGCGCGATGTTCCTGATCTCGAACTGCACCTCGGCATTCCCGGGTACGATATTCGGGGCGACGCCTCCCGTGATCTTCGCCGCGTGGATCGTCGTATACGGGATTTCATAGTCGTGATCCATGTGGCCGCTTTCAGCGATCCGTTGCTGCTCGTCTCGCATCGCGCCGACCATGTCGCATGCCAAGTGCAATGCGTTGAGGGCCTTGGGCGCGAAAGCAGTATGGGCCTCAAAGCCGCGGCAAGCAACCCGTGCGGAAACTTTTCCCTTGTGACCCGTGGCGGCATTCATCGAAGTGGGTTCCCCCACAATGCAGAAACGCGGATGCCGCCCGGCCATTGCCAAGTCGTCAAGAAGGCCCCGGACGCCGAGGCATCCAACCTCTTCATCGTAGGAGAACGCGAGCCAGAGAGGTGTCTTGAGCGTTCGCTTGACAGCCAAGCCTGCCGCTCGCATTGCGCAAGCGAGAAACCCTTTCATGTCGGCGGTCCCACGCCCGTATAGCCTGCCATCGCGCTCGGTCAGCACGAACGGATCGCTTGACCAGCGCTGTCCATCGACGGGCACCACATCGGTGTGTCCAGACAGAACGATCCCGGGCACGCCTTCAGGGCCTATGGAAGCGAACAAATTGGCCTTTTCCTGGCTTCGATGCCTGATGAGTCTGGACTGCACTCCCAATCCAGTCAGGAAATCTTGGACATACTGGATCAGAGCGAGATTTGAATCCCGGCTAACCGTTCGAAATGAAACGAGTCTTTCCAGAATCTGCGCACTGACCAATTTTGTCTCCAAACGCCCGCAAACGCGGCGGCATTTCTGTTGCCGGACTATGCGCGATTCTGGAAGTTCATTCAATCCACCTTGCCGCGTCGACAGCCAGGACGCGATTCGGAATACCGTCCAGCCCTTGGCTCTCGCGGCCCCTACCTGAACTATCCAGTGAAAACCACCCCTCCGTCTATTGCAAGCACCTGCCCCGTTATCATTTTGCTCGCTGACGATGCGAGAAACAGGCATCCACCCACAATGTCATCGGGCTTGAGATGTTCCTTGAGGCATTGCTTGTCCAAAAACGCCGCCAACGCGTCCGGTTTTGCCCACAGCCTCAACTGTCTCTCCGTAAGAACCCATCCAGGGGCAATCGCGTTGACCCGGATGTTGTCCGTTCCGAATTCCCGGGCAAGCGCACGGGTCAATCCCGCAATGCCAGCGTTCGCGCACACGTAGGCGGGCATTTCAGCAGCTCCCATCATGTACGTGATGGAAGAGAAGTTGACTATCGATCCTCCGCCCTGCTCGCGCATGCCGCCCACCACGGATTGAGCGGCGAAAAAATACGGACGAAGGTTGATCGCATGGTTGTTATCCCAGTCATCGACAGTGAACGCCTCCGTTTCGTGCCGGGTGTCGTTGGCGGCGTTGTTGACCAGCACGTTGATCTCGCCGTTTTTGCTGGCCGCCCCTTCGATCGCTCTCTGCAGTGCCTTGATGTCGGTGAGGTCGCACTGGATGAAATGCGGACGAGAGCCGGTAGCCTTTTCCATGCGATCGCAAAAATCCTTTCCATCCGACCGCTGCACGAAGGCAAGCTTCGCCCCCTGCCTCAGAAATGCCTCCGTCAATGCCGCTCCGATGCCGGACCCGCCCCCTGTCACAAAGACAGATTTTCCCTTCAGGTCTGGAAATGCCGCTCCGTTTCCCATCTGCTCTCTCCTCGTGTCACGATTCTCCACTCTTACCACCGCGACATGAACGCGCTGGCTTCAACCTCGAACTTGAGTGGATGCACCTGGGGAAACAGCTCTGAATTCTTCAGCTTGGCCAAGGTCTTCGCATCGATCGCGCTGTCGAGTGAAAGCAGCGCAATGGCGTCCTGTCTGACCCCGGACCTTCCGAGGTGAAAGTTCGCAATGTTGATTCCATTCTCCCCCAGTGCGGTACCGAGCCAGCCGATCATCCCAGGAGTGTCCTTGTTGGTCACGTACAGCATGTGTCGATCAATCTCGGCATCGACGTAGATCCCCTTGATCTGGATGAATCGAGGCTTGTCGTCGGAAAAAACGGTTCCGGCGATAGATCTTTGGCGAAGATCAGTTTCGACATTCAGCTTGATGTAAGACTCGAACACGCCTGATTGAGAACTCGTCGTCTTGGAAACCACAATGCCCCGCTCACGGGCCATGACGTCAGCCGAGACCATGTTCGTTTCGGGGTTTGACGCCTTGAGAATCCCTGTCGCCACAGCGGCGCTCAAGGCGTCAGTGTTCAGCTTTGCGACAGAACCGTCGTAGAGCACGTTCACCGACTTGATCGGCTCGTGCGTGACCTGCCCGACAAATGATCCCAGATAGCTCGCCAGATTTAACCAGGGAAGCAGGTCTTTCGCCTCCTCGGCCGTGAACGAGGGCATGTTGATTGCGTTCGATACAGCGCCATTGACCAGATAGTCCGACATTTGCTCCGCGATCTGCTGGGCAACTTTCTCCTGTGCTTCCATGGTGGATGCGCCCAAGTGCGGCGTTGCGACGACCTCCGGCAGATCGAGCAGGGGATTCCCGGCCGGCGGCTCCTGCGCGAAGACATCGATTGCAGCTCCAGCGACATGCCCGCTTCGAATTGCGGTCGCGAGTGCGACCTCGTCAACGATGCCTCCACGTGCGCAATTTATGATTCGCACACCCGGCTTGGTCTTGGACAGCATGCGCTCATCAAGGATGTTTCTCGTCTTTACGGTAAGCGGCACATGCAAAGTGATGAAATCCGCTTTCGCGATCAGCTCCTCGAGCTCAACCTTTTCGATACCGAGTTTCTGGGCCCGTTCGTAACTGAGATAAGGATCGTAACCGACCACCTTCATTTCGAGACCGATGGCTCGGCTGCAAACCGCGGAACCTATGTTTCCGCAACCGATCACGCCAAGCGTCTTGCCTAGAAGTTCCGTGCCAGTGAAGCGGGACTTCTCCCATTTTCCGGATCGCGTGGAGGCACAGGCTTCCGGAATCTGCCGGGCAACCGAGAGCATCATGGCAATGGCATGCTCCGCTGTCGTAATGGAATTGCCGAACGGCGTGTTCATCACGATTATTCCCTTGCGCGTGGCTTCGGCAACGTCCACGTTGTCCACGCCAATGCCCGCGCGCCCAATCACCTTCAGTCGTTTGGCACGATCCAGAAGCTTGCCGGAAACCTTCGTCGTGGAACGCACCGCGAGACCGTCGTAGTCACCTATCACGCTGAGCATGCCGGATTTGTCCTTGCCAAGGTTTGGCTTGAAATCCACGTCGACTCCTCGGTCGAGAAACATCTGGACGGCTTGTTCCGACAGTTTGTCCGAAACGAGAACTTTCGGTTTCATGGCGGTTCCCTGACTGAATCTTGCAACTTGAAATCTCGATCAGCTTTCGCCGATCCCTCTCACCGCGAGTTCAACGCGGTAGGACCATTCAATCCACGGCGTCAGCTTCTCCAAATCGCCCGCGTTCACCGTCGCCCCGCACCATATTCGCAGGCCGGGCGGCGCATCCCGGTAGGATCCAATGTCGTGCGCCACATTCTCGCGATCAAGACGTGCCGCGACCGAACGCGCAAAGGGTCCAGCATCGCCCTCGGAGACACAACCATCCGTGAACTTCAGGCAGACGCTCGTGTTAGAGCGCGTTTCCGGCCGTTCGGCCAGAAAACCGATCCAATCCCTGCGTTCGACAAACCTCGCCAACACGTTGGCGTTTGCATCGGCCCGCGCAACAAGAATGTCCAGCCCACCGATGGATTTAACCCAAGCCAGAGCCTGAAGACAGTCCTCCACGCACAACATGGAGGGCGTGTTAATCGTCTCGCCCCTGAAAAGGCTCTCGTTAAGCCGCCCGGCCTTCACAAGCCTGAATATTTTCGGAAGCGGCCATGGAGGGGCATGGGTTTCCAGTCGCGCGATTGCCCGGGGTGACAGGATCAGCATCCCGTGCGTCGCCTCGCCTCCAAGAACTTTCTGCCAAGAGAACGTCGTTGCATCCAGCTTGTCCCACGGCAACGGCACCGCAAAGGCGGCAGATGTCGCGTCACAGATCACGACGCCGTCACGGCCACTAGGTATGAAGTCGCCGTTTGGAACCCGAACCCCACTCGTGGTGCCGTTCCAAGTGAAAACGACATCGTTGTCGAAATTGATCTCGGAAAGATCGGGAAGCGCACCGTAGGCTGCCTCATGCAGCTTGGGCGAGAGCTTCAGTTGAGACACGACATCTTTGGCCCAGCCTTTCCCGAAGCTTTCCCACGCAAGAAGCTCGACCGGACGAGCGCCGAGCAGCGACCACATCGCCATTTCCATCGCACCGGTGTCGGAAGCCGGAACGATGCCGACCCTGAAGTCGTCCGGCACCCGCAGAATCTCGCGGGTGAGATCGATGACCTGGAGAAGTTTCGCCTTGCCTTCAGCCGCTCGGTGGGACCGGCCCAAAAACGCGCCTTGCAACCCATGGAGCTGCCAGCCAGGAGGTTTGGCGCACGGGCCGGATGAAAACCGCGGATTGCGCGGCCGCACGCCGGGGCGACGTATTTCCTTCATGGTACCCTTCCAGATATGCGCTCCTCGTTGGGGAGGAGTGTCCCAGCGCAGTTATTAGAGCAACGCCGTTTCTTGTGCAACCGTACCGGTTTCCTTAACATTCGCGGGTCTCGTTTTGGAGTGGAGAAATACCATTCACACCGCTACGCTAATTGCCAATCCAGAAGGCCCGTACATTGACGCCGGCGACCTAGAACATTTCCTGAAGACAATGCACGGGGCGAAGCCGCGATGGCTAGATTCAGAAGCAGCCGTTGAATTCGAGCTCGATGATTGCCCACCAGATTTCACTCGTCGCTGGGAAGAGGCACGCGAATTGAAACTGGACCTTGTCGTCCAGCCATCGGCAAATCGGCGAAAGAGCGTTCTGCTGTCGGACATGGACTCAACGGTCATTGCCCAGGAATGCATCGATGAGATGGCAGCCGAAGCCGGTCACGCCAAGCGCGTGGCAGCCATCACCGCCCGCGCAATGAACGGCGAGATCGATTTTCGCGAAGCGCTTCGCGAACGCGTTTCCCTGCTTGAGGGGATGCACTGCGATGTCATCCAACGGGTTTGGGATGAACGGATAACCATAAATCCCGGAGCTGCCGAACTGGTTGCGACAATGCGCAAGTTCGGTGCCTATTCGGTTCTTGTGTCAGGCGGATTCATGGATTTCGCCAGCCGTGTTGCTGCCGCGGTCGGATTCGACGAGTTCCATGCGAATGCGCTGGAAACTCAAGGTGGGCGCTTCACCGGCAAGGTAGTTGAACCGGCACTTGGCGCGAGTGCAAAGCGGCAGGTTTTGAAGGCGGTTGCATCAAGACGAAACGTCAGCCTTTCTGATGTCATCGCTGCAGGGGACGGCGCCAACGACCTTGGAATTCTGACTCTGGCCGGCACCGGCGTCGCGTATCATGCCAAGCCTGCCGTGGCCGCGCAGTGCCGCATTCAAGTAAATTTCGGCGATCTGACGGCACTCCTATATCTTCAGGGATACAGAAAGTCGGAATTTTCCCTTCCCTGAATTTTGTCCGGCGTGGTTTATCGAGCTAGAATGATTGGATCGCCTGTCCATTGGTCAGATGGCGAATTCACAAAGAAAAGGGGATTATAGCGAATAGTCACACAGTCGCACAAGGACAGCCCCAACAACTTCATCAATCTCGGCTACTTGGAACACGTGCTGGGCGGTGGCCTCAGGATAACCGCCGAGGGACACGACTTCATGTCAGAGTTCGACGGTTCCCAGGGATTATTGCTGGGTGGGGGGATGCAGTTCGGTTCCGTCGAACTCACACGCCCATCCGACGACGGGAATTTCCCCCGCGTCCCATAGCGGCTGGCAGACGGCCAGCATTGCTTGCTCGGTCTCTTCAACAGACAGTCCGGGCGGACAGAGCGGGAAAAGGAACGCGACATGCCGGGCGCGTCCCTGGAACAGGTCCGTAGCGCGTTCTTTCGCCCAGTCAATGTTCGGCACAAGCCTCGCGGCTGACAGCCGGAATGTGACTATTCGCTATAATCCCCCTTTTTTTCAACAGTATGAACACTGGCAGCGCAATCCCATGCTCCAAGGAAGACTTGGAAAGCAGCAAAGCCAAGGGGGGCTATGATCATGCGTGAATCCGAGCTGTTGGCGATAGCGGATGCCCTGTGAGGATCGATAAACCCCGCCGAGTACAAGCATGTCGTGCTCTGGTTAACCTTCTTGAAATGCATCTTTGAAGCGTTCGAGGAGCACCATGCAGAGATTTCAGCAGAATGGGACGTGGGAATGGCAGAGGACCGCGACGATTACACAGCCGAGAGCATCTTCTGGGTACCGCCGGAAGCACGCTGGGGCCATCTGCAGGCACAGCCCCGGCGATCCGATATCGGCCGGATCGGCGGCGACTCGATGGCGGTGATCGAGTGCGACAATCCATCCCTCGAAAGCGTGCTGCCGTAGGAGTGCGCTTGGGACGTTCTCAGGCGGGCGTATGAATATTTCCTGTTGCAGTTCGCGAGTGCGGAGTTCAAGATCTTCGGGGTGGCCCGCTTGCTGAACGCGTGACGGCGACGGCTTGCCGTGATAGTCTGGCGTTCGGATACAGGCCGCAAGGGAGGCGACCAGCCATGAGTTCGGCAATGACCGACCCCGACTTCAACGGTCTCATGAAATTCGAGAAGCTCACCGATCGCCAGGAGTCTCCATTCTTCGCGGGCCGCGTGGCCGAGATCGAGGACATTGAGGGCGCCTGCGCAAGCGCCCTCAGTGCCGCAAGGGCGGGAAGACTGCCCCGTGGCGAAACCCGCCTCCTTCAGGGCGCCCCCGGCGCCGGCAAGACGGCCCTGCTTGCGCACCTGCAGCAGAAATGGGCCGAGGAAGAGGATGCGCCCGCCGCCGCAGAGCTTCATGTCGACGTCCTCGATTCCGAGCGCACCCTCGCGCTGAAGATCGTCGAGGCGCTCGACCGGAATCTTCCTGCGATCGCCGGCGGCGACCTCGCTGCCGGAAGGGAGGTCGAGTTCCGGACGAGCCGGACAACGGACATCGAGGGCGGTGGCGGGATTTTCAGCGTCGTCAGTGGCAGGGTCCGCAGGTCAACAGCCACGGAACCGCTCGATCCGTCCCTTGACGCCATCAGGCGGCTGCATCCGCCGCACGAATGGCGTCGTCCGCTCTGTCTCATGTTCGACGAGGCGCAAAGGATCGGGACACATCAGATCTCCGCGCTGGAGAAACTGCATCTCGGCACCTGCGGGATTCCCGTGGTGCCGGTCCTCGCCGGCCTCGCCGACACGCAAGATGTCCTTCGGCGGCACCGTCTCAGTCGCATCTACGATTTGGGGATATGGAATCTCGGCCCGCTGTCGGCGGGCGATGCCGCCCGGTCAGTCGAGATGTTCCTGGACGGGTTCCGCATAGATCGGGCAGTTGCCGGCTTCGACTGGCCGTCCGAGCTTGCAGCCCGGTCGGACGGCTGGCCGCAGCATCTGCACACCGCGATGCAGGCCCTCGCGCACGGACTGCTGGAAGCCGACGGCCGGCTCGCCGACGTGGACGCCGTAGCCGTGCTTCGCGAAGCCCGCGCACGGCGCGAAAACTCCTACTGGGCGCGCGTCAGCCCGGCGATGTCCCGCGCACGAGGCCTAGTTGCGGAGGTGATGAAGTCGCTGCCGGAAGGCGGACTTGCAGACGACAACATGCTTGATCTCATCGATGAGACCGCAGAAGATACCTCCAGTCCCCGCGCGGTGCGCCTTCCAGAGGGAATGACATCGACGGGATTTCTCGACCACCTGATCGAAATCGGCGCCCTCCAGTCCGACGGGCGCGGCCGGCTGGTCTGCCCGATCCCGAGCTTCCGGGACTTCTTGGTCCGCGGCTACGCCATGGCCCCGGAGCCGGAGCCCTCTCCTCGGCGGCGGGCGGCGGGAGTCCTTTGATCCTGACCTCGATCTCTCTCATGACGTTTCCCTTTGCCGGAGCTGGCCATTGGCAGCTGCCGATTCTTCCTCGCCTGCATCGAGATCGGAAAACTCGCGGGCGACGGTCTGTGTGACTCTCCTGTCCCCGACCCTCCGATCATTGGCAGCAGGATAGTCCTTCAGGCGACAATCTTGCGCATAATCCCAGCGGTCGGGTCTGGACTGCGGGCGAGCTTCGGGAAGTCGCCACCTTCTGCAAGAGGCATGACCTTGTTCTTCCGGGACACAGTCATGCCGCGATGCCATTGGCCGCTCCGGACGCTCTTGACCGGCTCATAACGCTCATGGCGACGACCAAGACCTTCAATCTCGCGGGGGCGCACATCGGAAACGCGATCATTCCCGACCCGGTTCTTCGCGATGCATTCCAAACCAGAATGGCGGCACTCGGCATTTCGCCGAACAGCTTCGGCATGTTCATCGCCGAGGCCGTCCACTCCCCCGATGGCGTCGAATGGCTCGACAGCCTCATGCCCTATGTCGATGCCAATCGCGAAATCTTCGATGCCGCCCTGAACGCGATCCCCGGGGATCGCCCGATGCCGCTGGAGGCCACGTATCTTTCGTGGGTCGACTTTCGCGGCACGGGACTGGCCCCGGCGGAATGCACTCGAAGGATCGAGGAGACGGCCGGTCCAGCACCGCCAACCGCAAAACCGGTTCCAGAAACCGAAATGCAAAGCGAAACGACCGCTTTCACAACAGTCTTGAGAAGGTTCAGCTGTCGTTGAACGTCCAAGTGATCCCGTGAACGATGTGACCTGAGGCATACAAACTTCAAGCATGTATCCATCTCGAACCCGCGCGTTGTCAAATCGAAGTGGAATCTGCAGCTCAAGATGTTATTGATCATGCAATGTCGCAAGGAATGATGAAGGGTAACAGCACTCGCCGAGACTAACATTTTAGTTCAAGGAGTGTCACAGCGCCGTCCAAGTGCTCGGCAATGAACGTCTGTGCGACATCGCCCGCGAACTGGTCGAGACCGTGCGCGGCAATGTCACCATCGATTGGACATTGCGCGAGAACGTGCGAGCCAACCTTTGCCGACTCGTCAAGCTCATCTTGCGCAAGCATGACTACCCGCCTGACAGGCAGGAGAAGGCAACGCGAACGGTGCTTGAACAGGCGGAGGCACTGTCTGCTGGCTGGGCGGAGTGATTGCCGGGTCTCGACGGCGACTTGGCGCAGGTGAGGGAATGTAACTCACGGATTCCCCGAAGGTTTGTCTCGTTTCGGTGGCGAGAGCACCTAAGAACAGCCGAAGGCATGATCGTTCAGCCCTGCTTGCGCGACCCAATTTCGGCGACGAGGGAGCAAGTGCCGCACATCGAACGCCCTAGTCCAACAGAGCAGCTCCGGAATGTCATTGCGTCAATTCTCGGATGGGAGGCCTCAAGGCCAATCTTCTCGGTCGCTTGGTGTTTTAGTTCCAAAAGTTATCGGCTGGCAGCGAGTGATCGACGTTCCACGGCTTCGACAAACCTGGTTCTGGCGCTTGGAATCGGAGATTGATCCCGTTTCGAGATAAGGCCACGCTCGAGAAAATAGCCCGTTGTTCGCAACCCGTCCGCAATCGGCTTGAACCCATCGAACTGCTTGTCAAGCATGCATTTCGGCAGTGGAAGAAGCCGGTTTGCCCATCGACCAGCACCGCGCCTGCTGACCGCTTTTCCGGATTTCGGCGAGATGTAAGCCAAGTCGCCTGTCGCGCCTGTGGCTGCGCATGACTCGAGATCCAATCCAATTCCGATCTGCTCGAGCAGTTGAAGCTCCCAGCTCAAGTACTCTGCAATCCAATTGCCAGAATGGCCGATTGAGTCCAAAAGCTCAACCGTAGGGGCATAGAATTTGGAATTCGGCTCCCGTTCGGGAAGTGACCTGACCAGCAAGGCGCAAACCGAAGTAAGAGCGCCGAGGGCAAGGCGGTCGGAAAGTATCGGCGCCGCCCGTGACTTTATTGGCTCGATGCGAAAGTTCCCGATGTGCTCGTGCAGTCTGCCCCCCCACTCGACATGCATCTGGGCACCAAGCTGAAGCGTCGGCACCACTCTTCGCGAAGAACCACCGCGAAGTACACCGAGATGTCGCCCGTGCAATTCCGTGAACACTTCCAGGATCGCGGAACTTTCGCCATGTCGACGGGTTGCCAGCAACACTCCCCGGTCACGCCAGTGCATTTCTTGACTAGTCGTCCAGGCCGGCTTGATTCAGCAAATGCCGGCCCTCACGATCTTCCACCTCTAGTATCCAGAGATCGGGGTCATTTCGTCTCTGGCGGTTGAGAACCGCATCCACCTCCGATTCGTTGCCTTCGCTCAGCAACATCCATTCGCGCTTTCCGGAAACTGCGCCAACGAACCGCTGGTACGCCGTCGCGTTTCCGTCCAAGGTGTTGAGCTTCACGCAAACGGCACCTGCATCGCGGTCACCCGACGCAACGACGAATGCAGGAATTTCGTGTTGGCGGAGGCACGTGAAGTAGGCATTCACCCAAAACGAGCTCGTCAGCCGGTTCATGCGCGAACCGGTCTCGCACTGCCTTGGAAATCGAGGCCCATCTCATTGAACCGAGCCTCCTCCTCCATCCATCCGGGGCGCACCTTGACTCGAAGAAAAAGGTGAACATGTTTTTCGACGAGGCTTTCGATCGCTCGCCTGGCACTCAATCCGACGCTCTTTATAACTGAGCCTCCCGAGCCAAGAATCATGCCCTTGTGGCTGGCGCGCTTCACGTAAATGATCTGATCGATCCGAACCGAGCCATCCTCGTTGTCTTTCCAATTGTCGGTTTCAACGGTCAGCTGATAGGGCAGTTCCTGATGCAGCCGAAGGATGAGCTTCTCGCGGGTGATTTCGGCGACAAGCTTGCGATATGGAGTGTCGGAGATCTGGTCGGCAGGGTATAGCCAAGGTCCCTTCGGAACCTTGCTGGCTAGCCAGTCGCCGAGATCGTCCACGCCGCCGCCGCCGGTAGCGGAAATCATGAACACAGCATCGAAGATTCCAGAGTCGGCAAGGACTTCGACAATTCTCAAAAGCGATTCCGGCTTGACCAGATCGATCTTGTTGATTGCAAGGGCCAGGGCTTGTCCTCTGCGCCGCCGGGCATGCAGGGATTCCACGATTCCCAAGCTCCTGTCAGAGCAGCCGCGATTCGCATCTGAAAGCAACACGGTCACATCCGCGTCTGCCACACTGTTCCAAGCAGCAGCCACCATTGCACGGTCAAGACGTCGCTTCGGATCGAAAAGCCCAGGCGTATCGACGAACACGAGCTGTGACCGGCTTCTGGTCGCGATCCCCCGCATCTGCGCCCGCGTGGTCTGGGCCTTGTGCGCGACAATCGAGAGCTTGGTTCCGACCAGTCTGTTCAAGAGAGTCGACTTCCCCACGTTGGGCTCGCCAATCAGCGAAACGAATCCAGCCCGCGTGTCAGTCACTTCCGCCACTTAGCTGGGAAAGCAGTTCAGCGGCAGCGGCCGTCTCGGCGCTTCGCTTGGAACCTGCCCGGGCGGCCGTTGCAGTCTCAGAATCCAATCGCGCCTCAACAGTGAATGTCGGATCGTGATCAGGACCTTCCCGATTCGTCACCGTGTAGACCGGAATGCCGTGACCCCGCTTTTGTGCCCATTCCTGTAGCTTTCCCTTGGCATCATAGGCGGAAGTATCGATGTCCTCGAGCATGTCCTTCCAAGTCCGCAAGATCAGGGATCGGGCCGCTTCAAGGCCACCGTCCAGATAGACGGCCGCGATCACTGCCTCCATGGCTCCCGCGAGTACGTTCTTCTTGTTCCGCCCGCCCGACCTCTGCTCGGACAAGCCGAGCTTCAGGGCCTTGCCAATCCCAAGCACAATGGCCGCCTGTGTGCAGGCGGAACCGCAAACGAGCAAGCTGAATCGCTTGTTGACAAGTCCAACCTCGGCTTGCGGGTCGGCCTCCATCAATGCCTGACAGATCACAAGACCCAGAATCCGATCCCCCAAGAATTCCAGTCTTTCGTTGTCAGGTCGACTCCGTTGTTTGGTCGAGGCATGCACCAGCGCTTCGTCAAGCAGCGCACGGTTTGAAAACATGTAGTCAAGCCGCTTCTCGATCGCTGTCGGTTTTCTGGTCAGCGTCATTGAATTGACGTGAAGAACCGATCCAGTCGCCAAGTCCAAATATACCACAGAGATCTTCCCGCCGACGAGAAGACCACGCGGTCGGCGCGCCCCACGAGATTCTCGAAAGGAACCGTGCCGACACCGCCGGCACTCTGCGGAAAACGGCTGTCCTGGCTGTTGTCCCGGTTGTCGCCCATGAAGAAGTATTCGCCTTCGGGAACCACTAATGCCCCAGTGTTGTCCCCATATCCAGGGCGAACATCGAGAATCGAGTGGGCACGCGCGCCCGGCAAGGCCTCGAAGTATCGCGTCTTCTTGCACTCTTGGCCTTCCCTTGAGGGCCGATTGGTGCATTGCGGAAACCGGCCGCCGCCGCCCTGCCGTTCGAATGTCTCCAAAAATTCACCCGCAGGTTCCTGCAGCGCGGCTTCGCCGTTTATATGGAGAGTTCCATCGATAACCTGAATTCTGTCGCCAGGCAATCCGACCAGACGCTTGATGTAGTCGACCTTTGAGACTGGATGCTTGAATACGATGACATCGCCGCGTTCCGGCTCGCTCGCGAAGATTCGACCGGGAATGGGGCACAGCGACCAAGGGCAGGAATGCCGCGAATAACCGTAAGACATCTTGTTCACGAACAGAAAATCCCCAATCAGAAGGGTGTCCTTCATCGATCCCGACGGGATGTAGAACGGCTGAAAGAACAGGGTGCGAAAGAGCAGCGCCAAAAGGATGGCGTAGGCCAAGGTCTTGGCGTTCTCGTAAATTGTCTTTTTCAATGCGGGTGGGCCGGTTCGAGTTGCGTCCTGTAGACAGCGTCAAGATATTGAACACCCTCTACGCAGGTGTCAAGCCACATTGTGCCGGCCCACAGCAGTCGTGCATCAGCCCCCTCCGGGACGACAGCGAACGCTTGCCGCTCAGCTTCCTGCATTTTCCGGCACCGCCTCTATGATCACCGACGCGGCGGCCCACGGATGGTCGTCACTCAGGGAGACATGAATGCTGGGACGGTAACCGTCCGGAATTAGCGATATAAGCCTATCGTGAGACTTTCCGCTCAATTTCATGCGCGGCATGCCACCGGGGGCAATTTCGGTGCTGATGTCCCTCCACGCAACCCCTTGGCGCATTCCCGTGCCGAGGGCCTTCGAGCAAGCCTCCTTCGCGGCCCAGCGCTTTGCGAAAGTTCCGTTCTTGTCTGCAATTCTGCTAGCCAGCGCCCGCTCCTCTTTCGTGAAAATCCTGTCCCGGAACCTCCCGCCAAACCGTTCGAGCGCGGCGGCGATTCTGTCAATGTTCACAATGTCGATTCCAATTCCGACAATCATCATGAACCCGCGGCATCGCTGGCTAAGGCGCTTTGAAACAATGACATGCCAAACTCAGGCGCTCTCAACGGACCATCCCCGCGCTTTATCCATCAGCCGCCGCATCTCGCGGATCGCGGGTTCCAAGCCAAGGAAAATTGCCTCGCCGACGAGAAAGTGCCCAATGTTCAGCTCGACCACTTCCTGCAGTGCAGCGACCGGTCCAACGGTTTCGTAGGTCAGCCCATGCCCGGCATGCACCTCAAGGCCAAATCCGTGGGCTTGCGCCGCAGCATCGCGGAGTCGCCGCAACTCTTCGTCGCGAAGATGATCCTTGCCCTCGTGGTGCGCGTCGCAGTAGGTACCTGTGTGCAGTTCCACGACCGCCGCACCGACCTCCGCCGCCGCTTCAACCTGCTTGATCTCCGGCCCGATGAACAGTGAAACGCGGCTGCCGGCCTCACTGAGTGAACCTACGAAATCCACAAGCCTAGCCCTCTGCCCATACACTTCCAACCCCGACTCCGTGGTCTGCTCCTCTCTCCGCTCTGGAACGATGCAAACGGCATGCGGCCTGTGGCGAAGCGCAATTTCCTGCATTTCTCCGCTCGCGGCCATCTCGAGGTTCAGCGGGAGCGTCAAGCCGTTCATCAGGGCCTCGATGTCCCGGTCGGATATGTGCCGTCGGTCCTCGCGCAGGTGCGCAGTTATACCGTCCGCGCCCGCCTCCTCGGCGAGTCTTGCCGCCCTAAGAGGATCCGGGTAGGCACTTCCCCTCGCATTTCTGACGGTGGCCACGTGATCGATGTTCACGCCCAGCCTCAATGCGGATTTCACTTCTGCTCCCTTACTTCCTGTCAGCTTTTGGCTGGCAGTCGCTCTCTACGAAAGCTGGGACTCCCGCATTGCGTTTCTCCGAGCGAGATTCGCGTCTCCGCCGCCATTTGGATCGGCGCTTTTGATATGCCTCCAGTATTTTCAGGGTCAATCCCGCCATCGCAACGCCCGAAATCAAGCCAAGCAACATGCCTCCTGCAAGATAAGGAAAAAAAATGTTCGTGAAGAATTCCGAAACTGCCGTCCAATCCGCGTTTTCCTCCGTAAAGAGCGCCATCAAATTTGACCAGGCGCTCTTTGTCGCATCCCAAAATGACTGGAGCAGCCGGTCCGGCCTCATCATTAGCAGCTGGATGTTCAGCATCCATGACCCCAGCGTCAACGAACCTGCGGCGATAAACGGAAAGGTCAATGGGTTGCAGAAGAGAACCGCAACTACGCTGGCCGGTATGTTTCCGCCGATTCCCCATGCAATGGCGGGCGCAATCAGGAAATGCACTCCAAACAGGGGCGTGAACGAAACAAAGACCCCAGCGAACACACCACGCGACACCCTGTGCGGAGCGTCGGCAACCCGCTTTAGCCGCGCGACATGATACCGTGCCGTGCGCAGCCAGCCTCCCCGCGGATACACTTGCTCCTGTATGTACTCACCGACGCTCGGCTTTTCGGGCCTCTTAAACACTACGCAAACTATCCTTTCCGAATCCGCGACTTCGCACCGACTCAAAATCTATTCCGCTCAGCCTAGCTTCTTGAGAAGCTTCCGGCACCGAGAAAATCCCATAACATCACGGTCGGACTCGACCGCCATCTTCACGTTCTTCATGTGCTCGGCATCCCGGAATTCGATGTCGACGTGCATTTTGTACAAGTCCGGGTTTCGATCAACGAAATGAAGATCCGAAATGTTCGCGTTCTGGTCGCCTATGAGCGTGCAGACACGACCGAGCGCACCAGCCTTGTTGGTGAGCTTTACCTCAAATGTAGAGGGAAAGACAGCTGCATGCGGCCCTTTGCTCCATTCCAGCTCCAGCCAAGAGTCCCTCTCCTTGGCGTTCCTCATGTAAATGCAGTCCTTCGCGTGAATTCGAACCACGCCGTTGCTCTGCTTGACACCCACGATATCCTCTCCTGGAACAGGTCCGCAGCACTGGGCATAGTCCGGGACGAAGCCGGCCGGCAGATAAGCGAGCGGTTCGTCCTGCGCGGACGGTTTCGGACCGTCCGTGCGAAATTCCTCTGGATAGACGGTCTTCGCGAGTTCGAGGGTGGAAATCTCCATAGAGCCGATCTTCGCGAGAAGTTCGTCTCCGCTCTCGAGTTCGAGTTCCACTGTGGCCGTGACCAACGCGTTCTCGTTCCAGATCTTCCTCATGTCGGCAAACGCCTGCCTGGCGAGCTTTTCGCCCTGCTCAATCAACTTATTGCGCTCTGCGTCATTGAGGTGCCGTTGTATTGCTGCCCTTGCGCGATGGGTCTTGGCATACTTTTTCCATTCCAATGCCGGGCGCATGCGCTCCGACGTGAAAATCTCCACTGTCTGACCATTCTGGAGCGGGTGGTCCATCTCGACGCGTTGCCCATCGACTTTTGCGTAGCAAAACGTGTCACCCAAGCGCGTGTGAATCTTGTAGGCGAAGTCCAGTGGCCTGGAGTCCTTTGGAAGCCTGACGACATCGCCAAGCGGGGAAAGACAGAACACGAAATCCTTCGTCATCGTCAGCTTGACCTGATCCCAAAATTCAGGGCTTTCAATTGCCGAATCGAAATCGGCGTACATTTCCTCGAGCCACTTGTACGGGTTCTCGGGCAGGTACTCGTTGTCGACGCGGGAGCCGTTGCGGTAAACCCAGTGCGCTGCCACGCCCGTTTCCGCGATTTCATGCATCTTTCTTGTGCGAATCTGGAACTCCGCCACGATGTGGTCGCTGACCGCAACTGCGGTATGTATGGAACGGTATCCATTTTTCTTGGGAACGCTGATGTAATCCTTGAATCGACCTTGGATTAGCGGCCACCTCTGGTGAAGTGCGCCAAGGGCAAGATACGCGTCGCTCTTGGTTTCCGTGATCATCCGGAAGCCGTGGAAATCACGCACCAGAGCGAGTTCCCTGTGTCTTCGCGGCGACTTTCGGACGACGGAAAACGGCCTCTTCCTTCGATAAACCACTTCTGCCGCGATGCCGTTTCTCTCCAGGATGGATTCGATGTCATCCAGCAGATCCTGCATGATTGGAGCCGCACCCGAATCGCCGGCCGGCTGTCGGTTCCAGGCTTCTATCAACCTAGATATTTCCTCATGGAATCTCGGTGCGATGTTCTTGAACGCCAGATCCTCCATTTCCTCACACCATTCGCGCAACCCGACCTGTTCCGCGAGAGGGGAAAAAATGTCCAGTGTTTCCCTTGCTATTCGCCTCCTCCGGCTTTTGTCCAAGTGCACAATGGTGCGCATGTTGTGAAGTCGGTCTGCAAGCTTCACGATGAGCGTCCGGCTGTCCCGGGATGTGGCAAGCATCAGCCTGAAGAAATTCTTGGCATCCAGAAATTCCTTCTTGGAAGCCTTGAATTGCGTGAGTTTCGTCACGCCTTCCACAAGCAACCCGATCTCGTCGCCAAACCTGCTTTCGATTTCCTCGAGAGTTGCTTCTGTGTCCTCGACCGTGTCGTGCAGGAGCGCCGTTGCGATGGAGGCGTCATCAAGGTGACGTTCCGCAAGAATTTTAGCGACCGCCACTGGATGCGTGAAATAGTCCTCGCCGCTCTTTCGCTTGCTTCCGCCGTGCATTTCCCGGCTGTAGTTATAAGCCAACTCTATCAAGTCTGATTTTGATTTCGGATTGTAATCTCGGATGGCTCGCACAAGCTCATCGACGCCCATCAGGGATTCCGACTCCCCAAAAGCGGTTGCCGCGCAGAAATCCGAGCTTGCGATCGAGTCCACGACGTTTCACGTCCTGATTCTTGCCGCGCGTTCGCTGCGCTTAACTTTGCGGACCCTCCTCATTTCCGTCGAGTCCACATAAGGGAAGCTTTCACGTCAGTGTTCAATGCACGGGCATTTGAAGGGTTCCTGCCACTTGGCGCTTCCCTAATTTCTCCAACCAAACGATTCCCTGAAATCCTTGGCTAAAAGCGTCTCGCTTCACACATCTTTGTGCCGGTTTGCCGCCATTAGCTCCCGGAACGACTGCTCGTCCGCTGAAAACATGTCCCTGTGAGAACCGGCAGTCGGAAGCGTCATCCGCACGTCATCCGGCTCGTCCACCTCGTTTTGAGTCTGTTGCGACGTTATGGCACGTTCCTCTAGGTCATCCGCCAACTGGGTCTCTTCCGCGATCTCCCTCAAGGCAATTACGGAATTCTTGTCGTTTTCGCGTTCAACCGTGGGATACATTCCGGCAGAGAGTTCCCTTGCCCTGAACGAGGCAAGCATTACCAGATCGAATCGGTTCGACACCTTGTCGCTGCAATCTTCGGTTGTGACACGGGCCATCTATCGCTCCTATCGCGTACATTCAGGGAGAGTGCAGAGTATATGCAGGACTGTGCGTCGAATCAAGCTCGAAACGACATACGTGATCTGCAATCAAGTCCCGCTTTCCTTATTCCGTGCCCGTGGCCTGCCAACGGGAGCATGACTTGCAAATTGCCGAAGGGTGCGGTAACCTATGCCGAATGTGCCCTTGTCCCACGAAACGAGGTCGACGATGTCGAAGCTTGTTCCGTCGAATCACGGGCGCCCATCTTGGCACAGGTGGAATTTTCCGGCCCACAGGAACAAATATCCGGACGGGGTCAGTACTCGGTTGATATCGAGCACAAAGTGCCTGATCGCCTTTTCGCTCATCTGCTTCAATGCACATCGGCGCCTGCTGCGGTCCTTGCCCTCATTTTCCATATGATAGCTTTTCGAGCACACCCCGATATTGTGGATCAAAAAAAGCCAAAGGGATGGTTTTCTCTGAAAGCAAGTCCAAAAATTCAAGTCCATCCACCTTGAGCCTAGGTAACCTCTGAATTGATTATGCACTTGGTTCCGGTTTGATCAAGATGCGGCAGGGGTGAGGTTTGGCGCGCAGAGCCTGCAGGAACGGGGACAGGAAGGCAGCGTGGCGGTTTCGGCGCCGATTGAAGCGAAAGACGAACTCGCCGAGACAGGTCTGGAGGCGCTTGGCGCGCAGCCCGTGGCAGACGCCCCGCGCCCAGCCCTTGAGGTTGCAGAACACGGTGTGGATCCAGGTGAGAACCTCATGGGCGGGCCTGTCGCCGACAACATGGGGCTGGTGGCGGTCCCGAGGCGCCGCGCTGCGGCAGGCTGGCCTCGTCGGTCTCGACCAGACCGGACAGCGGGCTGCGCTCGGGGGTGGCCATGGCACGGCGAAGCTTGGCGGCGAGCATCCAGGCACTGCGACAGGACCCGACCCCGAGCCGCTTCTGCAACTGCAAGGCGGAGATGCCGTTACAATGAGTGGCCATCAGACAGGCGGCCCTGAACCGGATCGTGAGCGACAGCCTGGTTCGGTGCAGGAGGGTGCCGGCGGCGACCGAGGCTTGACGATGGCAACAGGCGCACTCGAAGCCGTTCGGCCATCGGACGGCGACGAGCCACCGGGCGCAGGCGTCGTCGGGGAACCGGCGCTGGAAGGCGATGAGGCTGGCGGGGATTTCGGTCATGGGACGGTTCCGCGTCAAGAATGTCATGCGAACATTTCATCATCCGACATCCCGGACACAATGCCTTGTGTCGCAGGAACCATGTGCATAAACAGTTCAGAGGTTTCCCGATCCAGAATGACCTTGGTGAAGCCCCTTTTCGTCTTGACAGGATTCCATGCGGAACTTATCCGGGACTTTCCACTGACCGATCCGCAATCTTGACAACGATGCGGACTCTCCGGATTTGACGGGATTGATGATGTCCGCACAACCGATTTCCCCTGCACGCCCCGATCCTGGCTCGACCGGCGGTGCGCCTGACAGGGTTCATCGCGCAATGGCGCGTTTCCGGCGCGGCCTTGCCCCGGGCCTCGCGGGTCGCCTTGGCTCCCGGTTTGCCGCGTGCATTCTCGCCGGGGAATGCGGCGAAGACCGGTCAAGCGGGCGAGGGATTGGAGCGAGGGACGAAATGAAGCGGGTCCTGTCCTTGACGGTCCTCTTGGCGGTCGTCGTGGGGGCGCTGCCGGCGGTGGCCGAACCGGTCCCGCGCCATGCCGCCGGCATCTGGAGCGTGGGGGAGTGCGGCGGCGGCGGCCTGTCGGTGCTGGCGATCGAGGGTCGGGGGCAGCAGGCCAGGGTCGCGGTGGCCGGGGCCGAATGGCTGGGCGGCTCCGTCGTTCTGGCGACCGGAGGCGCAGAAGGCGAACTGGTGCTGCCGCCGCTCGGCAGTCTCCACAGATGCGACGCCCTTCCGAGCGCCTTCTCCCTGATGTTCGCCGAGTCCATCGCCGCGTTCGGGGAGATCCGTGAAATCGAGCAACGCTGCGCCACCGGGAAGTCCGGCGCGGCGCGATGCGTTGCCCTGGCCTTCGACCTGATCGACGTCAGCGGGGACGGGCGATTCTCCAAGGCGGAACTCAGTCGGGCGGTGCGCGCGGCGAGCCTGTTCGTCGGCCACCGGGTGGTCGCCGAAAGGTCGCGGGATCCCTGGGTTTCCCTGGAGAGCCTCTCCGTCGCCTGGGTCTCCGCGTCCTTGATCGGTCCGTTTCTCGCCACCAACCTGATCGCTTCATACGATTTTGACGGCGACGGCCTGCTCTCGCTGAAGGAACTGATGCAGGACCGCTCTCCGGAGCAGGGCCTGCAAGGCGTGGCGGCGGGCGTGGCGGCGGGCTTGCCGCCGGGAATGACGTCCGGCCTCATGAGTTTCGCGAACGACCTTGTCGAGTTGCTGCGGTGACCGTCGCGGTGTCCGCGGTCCGGCCGGTTGAAGGGAGAACCGTCTTGATCCGGTGGCTTTCCGCATTCGGTGTCGCGCTGGCCGTGTCCGGCGCCGCGCTGCCGCACCTGGCAGAGGCGGCGGCGGCGGACGACGCGCGGCGTCTGCGCGGCGAGGCGGCGGCGCTGGTTCAGGCGACAGAGAGCGAGGACTCCGCCCGGAAGCGGCGGGAATTGCTGGAAGAGGCTCGCGGCAAGCTGCTGGAGATCCGGGAATGCTGCCCCGCCGAGGCTTCACGGTTCCAGATTTACCTCGGCGGCGAACGCGTGAGCGTGTCGCCGGAGAGCCTTCGCCGGCCGATCGCGGAGCTTCGTCTGGCCGATCCGGACATCGCGGGACACCGCGAGTTTGCGGGACGCGCTCTGTCCCCGACCGCCGTGGACGAGAACGGCTGGACCGACCTTCACTACGTGGCGTTGCTGAACCGGCCGGATCTGGTCGAAGCGTTGCTGAACACGGGGGCGGACGTCTCCGCGAAGGGTTCCGGTGACTGGACGCCGCTGCACCTCGCGGCGGAGAAAAACGCTGCGGAAGCGGCAACGGCGCTGATCGCGGGCGGCGCCAACGTGAACGCGAAGGGTTCTGATGGCTGGACGCCGCTGCACCTCGCGGTGTGGTGGAATAACGCTCCGGAAGCGGCAACGGCGCTGATCGCGGGCGGCGCCAACGTGAACGCGAAGAATTCCAACGGCCGGACGCCGCTGCACCTCGCGGCGGAGAAAAACGCTCCGGAAGCGGCAACGGCGCTGATCGCCAGCGGCGCCGACATGAACGCGAAGGATTCCAACGGCCGAACGTCGCTGCACCTCGCGACGTGGAATAACGCTGCGGAAGCGGCAACGGCGCTGATCGCCAGCGGCGCCGACATGAACGCGAAGAATTCCAACGGCCGGACGCCGCTGCACCTCGCGGCGGAGAAAAACGCTGCGGAAACGGCAACGGCACTGATCGCCAGCGGCGCCAGCGTGAACGCGAAGGATTCCAACGGCCGGACGTCGCTGCACCTCGCGACGTGGAATAACGCTGCGGAAGCGGCAACGGCACTGATCGCCAGCGGCGCCGACGTGAACGCGAAGAATTCCAACGGCCGGACGCCGCTGCACCTCGCGGCGGAGAAAAACGCTGCGGAAGCGGCAACGGCACTGATCGCCAGCGGCGCCAGCGTGAACGCGAAGGATTCCAACGGCTGGACGCCGCTGCACCTCGCGGCGTGGAATAACGCTGCGGAAGCGGCAACAGCGCTGATCGCCAGCGGCGCCGACATGAACGCGAAGAATTCCAACGGCCGGACGCCGCTGCACCTCGCGGCGTGGAAAAACACTGCGGAAGCGGCAACGGCACTGATCGCGGGCGGCGCCGACGTGAACGCGAAGGATTCCAACGGCCGGACGTCGCTGCACCTCGCGGCGGAGAAAAACGCTGCGGAAGCGGCAACGGCGCTGATCGCCAGCGGCGCCGACATGAACGCGAAGGATTCCGATGGCGACACGCCGCTGCACCTCGCGGCGTGGAAAAACGCTGCGGAAACGGCAATGGCGCTGATCGCCAGCGGCGCCGACATGAACGCGAAGAATTCCGGTGGCTGGACACCGCTGCATCTCGCGACGGAGAAAAACGCTGCGGAAGCGGCAACGGCACTGATCGCGGGCGGCGCCGACGTGAACGCAAAGAATTCCAAGGGCTGGACGCCGCTGCACCTCGCGGCGTGGAATAACGCTGCGGAAGCGGCAACAGCGCTGATCGCCAGCGGCGCCGACATGAACGCGAAGGATTCCGATGGCGACACGCCGTTGCAGATCGCAAGGTCTCGGTCCAGCCAGGAAGTCCTGGAGGTCCTGAGAAGGCGATAGGTCAGAAGATCAATCAATCGGTGTCGCTGTCCTCATGCGGTGGGAGTTCTCCAAGGGGAAGCGATGCGGCAAATTGCTTGCACAGTGGGCGTGGGCGCCTCCCCGGCGACTGTCGAATCCGGACCGGTGGGCTGCCGCTTTCACGGCTGGCAGCGACGACGAACGGAACCGCGCATGGAAAAAGCTCTCTCGTCCCGTCGTCCGTCACCTGCGCCGAGCCGGCCAGCCTCCCGGACCTTTCCCGACGGGTTCCAAAGCGGCGGCAAGACTGCGGTTGGCGAAGGGGAACGGAACCTGTTGTTCGGCCTTCATCGCAACTGCAAATCCGAAGGCTCGATTCGCCCGGGAAACTCTGAATGCAGCTTGATATGCGGGCGCGGCATTGTGCATCCGGCGGCGCGACTGGAGGCCCGCATTGCGCCGACGCATGCGAAGGGCGGTGGCAAGGGGCAACAGCCGCATCCGCTGCCGGTGACGCTGCGCACGCACTGTGGCAGCCGTTCTGAAGCCTGAGCGACCCGGCGCACCTGCCGTTCGGGAGATCGGGATCGCCTGGCCGACGGGAGGCCTGCTGAAGGAGGGCGCCGTCGTCGACCGGGAACGGGAGCAACGCCCGCGACCCGGAGATACACCGGACGAGGAAGGGGAACCGGCGGCATTTCGGGATGAAGCTGCCTGTCGGCACCAATTCCCGGAGGTTGGTGCGCCATCCGGAGGGAACGGCCACCAGCGTCGCGACCTGACGCCTTCGGACCGGCTTCTGCACGGCGAGGAGAAACAGGTCCGGACTGACGCCGGATATCGCGGGATCGGCAAGCGTTCGGTTTGAGTGCATCTGGCAATTCCAACGACGGCGCCTGGACGGCACGCTGGTCAGAGAACACCGTCATTGTGAGAGTGCTCATCATCTGTCAATAGGTTCAACAAGCTGTTTGCTTTGTGCGGTATGGTCAATCTCAATGCGCGGTGAGTGTATTATAGCCAAGCGTGTTGGTAGCATTGCGCAGGCTTTAACAATAGGCTCAATTCGTGATTCGTATGCGCAAGTGTTGAAAAGGGTGAGGTGTCAGGAGGTTGAGCTGTGGACAGCAAGGCGTTTCAGGAGTGGCTTTCTGCGGCCGGGGTTCTGACGGGGGCGCAACGGCGCGAGGCGCTGGCAGCGCTTTCGTGCCGGAGCGAGGGTGATGCGTCGAAGGCGGCGAAAAGCCAGCATTGTCGGTCAGGTGGCGATGACGCATGGCTCTTTGTCCCTCTGCCTGACGTTGATGCAGGTTGAAACCAGCATTCTCCTTGAACATAATCTTGGGGTTCAGGCACTTCAAGAAAGTCGCCGCTCCGCCTTCAACAGAGCTTTTGGAAGTTGTGCCAAGGATCACCTTCAAAACTTGGACTGGACATGGATTCACATAGCTCCTTCAAAAGACCGTTGCAAAAGCTAGCATTTCGTTGTGCATTTCGATTTCCAAAACCGGTAAGCGTCTGGCGATTGCGATGGATCAATGTGGATGGCTTCCGGCAGTGGTCTTGGCTCCCGCGGCCGAGTTTTTAGTCCCTAGGCCCTGCCTTAGGCGGATTTGGAACAAACTCCAGCCATCAGGCCAAGTCCCGCTTCATGAAGCATGACCGCAAGCGGCCGCACACCTGCACCATTCTGGATGCAGAAGATGCAAGAGCAAAACGCACAATTGTTGTGAGGACCAGCAACGCCGCAATGTGCGCGACCATAACCGCTCTTGAGCAGACACCCGGTCAGGATGCACAAGAAAGCGGATAAGGGACTTGCGGACAACCTTCTGGGGTTCACCGGAAAGCGTTAAGGAAGTTCTGGGTAGTGTCTCAGTTTAAATCTGAATTGTAATGCCGCATCACGCAACCACAGGATGCAGGGGCATGGAACAATATCGAATACAGTGTGTAGTGCATTCGCAAGTGGCCCGGCTTATCCAAAATCAAGCTGATACGTTGCTTGGGTCTGAACAAGTTTGTTGTGTCATGCTTGTCGTGCCATGCCGTTGATCTGGTGGCGAGGTGGCGGCGCGCGATGGCGCGGTTGAGCCTTTCGGAACTTGAGCGCGGCATGAAGAGGCATAGGACGCGGCGCGTGCTTGCCGACAAGGGGCTGTCCAGTGTGGACAACCGCGCCTGCTTGGCCGAGGCGGGGATCATGCTCCGGGTGGCCCGCCGGGTCCGGAAGGCTAAATTCAGAAAAGACGCCCGCTTTAGTAAAAATCTTCAAGCAGAGATTCATTGAGAAATCCCCATTGCTTTTATCATCGATTTTTGTTTGGAAGCGCGTTTCTGGAGAGGTTCTCGCGTGTCAATGAGTTGACAGTTGCGCAGCGCAAGACTCGCAGTTCGCGCCACTTCCGGTGCAAGAGTTGCGACAAGATGTTTGGTGCGCTGAACGACACGACGCAACCAAGCGTCGCGGGGTTGCGTCGAGCGCGCCGCCGCCCTGCAGACCCAGACGGCTGGCAACCACCACAGCCGGACCAAGGGCTTCCTGCAGCACTTCCGCGGCATCGTCACCAAGCATCTCGACAGCTGTTCGGGGCGGTTCCATCTCGTCGTGCTCGGTCAGCGCCAGGCCAAGCCTGCGATTCGCGAATTAAACCTTATTTATAGAATTTTGGTGTGATCTAACCTGCTTATGGCCGACCGTTCCATCAGCACAACAAGACCAGCTCTGCCCCCAAGCACCGTGCATTGATTTTCTGATGCGTCGAAACAACCTTGTGTGATAGCGGACTCTTTTTGAAACAGTGCCTGTGCTAAATTAAAATTGCACGGTGCTCGGCCAGTGGCGAGTCGATTCAGTGGAGTGATTTTGCTATGCAAGCGATCGTCGGTTAAAGCGATTTTTAAATCACCTGACGCTCCGCCTGAATTTGAAAGGCATTGGAAATGTTTTATCGCGATGAAAAGCTTGCATTGTTTATTGACGGGTCGAATCTATTCGCTGCAGCGAAAGCCCTCGGATTCGATATCGACTACAAGAAGCTTCGCAGTGAGTTCATGCGGAGGGGGCGGCTTCTCAGGGCCATTTACTACACGGCACTGCTGGAAAGCGAGGAATACTCGCCTATCCGCCCACTTGTCGACTGGCTTAACTACAATGGATTCATGATGGTCACCAAGCCAGCCAAGGAATACACGGATGCCATGGGAAGGCGAAAGATCAAGGGGAACATGGAGATCGATCTCGCCGTCGACGCTCTCGAACTAGCACCTCATGTCGACCACATCGTCTTGTTTTCGGGCGACGGCGACTTCAAGCCGCTAGTTGACGCCCTGCAGCGAATGGGCATCAGAGTTTCCATTGTTTCAACGGTGAAATCCTCGCCGCCGATGATTTCGGATGAGCTTCGCCGAACCGCCGACAATTTCATCGAGCTCGCTGACTTGAAGCAAGTCGTCGGTCGTTCTCCAAGATCTGGCCACTCAATTTCCGAGTCTGGGTCTGGGAACGACGATCCAAACCCCGCGAATCAGTGAACTCAGGTCATTCCTGCGCAGCGCGAGCCATTGGCAACGCTCTCACGCAAAAATAGCAGGCTTCTGTTCAATCACCACAAATAATCGGGTAATAACCGGCAAGCCGACTGCGACTTGGCCTCAACTTGTTGCTGATCTGGGGTCCTTCGGTGCGTAGCTTGTGACAATGGCTCAGGAAAGAACGCAGGTGGAAATAGATGTCAAAACCTCCTCTTGAAATGTATATCGCTTCGCCGCGCGGTTTCTGCGCGGGTGTTGAACGGGCTATCAAGACCGTTGAATCGGCACTCCATAAATGGGGGGCGCCCGTCTACGTACGCCACGAGATCGTGCACAATCGGCATGTCGTCGAAAATCTGAGGGAGAAGGGCGCCGTGTTCGTAGAGGACTTGGCCGAATGTCCAGATGGACGGCCCGTGGTCTTTTCGGCGCACGGAACCCCGGCGGCGGTGCACGAAGAGGCACGTGCAAGAAATATGAACTGCATCGATGCCACGTGTCCGCTCGTGTCAAAAGTTCATCTCGAAACAGTTCGAAATTCAAAGCGCGGCGTGCAGACGATAATGGTCGGTCGTGCAGGGCACCCCGAGACTATCGGAACCATGGGACAGGTACCCAAAGGCGAGGTGCTGCTCGTGGAAAACATCAAAGATGTTCACGAATTGGCCCCGAGAGAGCCGGACAAGCTGGCCTTTGTCACGCAGACAACCCTTTCCGTTGATGATACGAAGGAAATCACGGACGCCCTTTTCAAGAGATTCCCCGGGATTTCGGGTCCGCACAAATCGGACATATGTTACGCCACAAGCAATCGTCAGAACGCCGTGAAGGCAATCGCGCCAAAGGTGGACGCATTGTTCGTTGTAGGGAGTCCGAACTCGTCGAATTCGCGGCGGCTGGTCGAGGTCGGCTTGAAAGCAGGCTGTGAATACGCGAAACTGATTCAATGTGCCGAAGACATTGATTGGAGTGCACTGGATAACGTTCGATCAATTGGCCTGACCGCTGGGGCAAGCGCACCCGAGATCCAAGTTGAAAATGTCAGAAACGAGTTGGCAGAGCGTTTCTCGGTTATCGTAACGGAAGTGACTGTCGCCCGCGAAAATATAGAGTTCAAGATTCCCCGCAAACTTCAAGCGTACGCGAATTAACGGGACCCAGAGGCGATTTCGCCTCTCCGGCAGCAAGCACGCTATCGCTATCCGCAAGATAAGGCAATGAAGGAAGAGAGCCTTGTCTGAAGTGCCGAAACTGAACGCTTCCAGCTTGAAAATTGTCGCCTACACGGATGGAGCGTGTGCGCCCAATCCTGGTCCCGGCGGCTGGGGGGTGGTGTTGCAGGCATTCCGAGGATCGAAGATGATCAGGGAAAGTGAATTGTGCGGAGGCTCGCCGCAGACCACAAACAACCAGATGGAACTCACCGCAGCAATCCAAGCGCTCGAGGCGCTTAAGAGACCGACAAGCATCACCGTCACGACCGACAGCGAATATCTTCGCAATGGAATCACGCGCTGGATTGCCAAATGGAAAAGAAACGGCTGGCTTACGGCATCTGACAAGTCAGTCAAAAACAGGGAGCTTTGGCAATGCTTGGACGCGGCGACAGCCAAGCATGACGTCGAATGGCGCTGGGTGAAGGGCCATGCCGAGAGCGCAGGCAACAATCGGGCGGACAAGCTGGCTCAAGAGGGAATAAAACAGTACGCTGCAAAGCCCATCTAGCAGAATCATCTGCTGCCACTTATGGTCGGCATTTAGGGACATATTTTTGCACCAAGACCTTGCGAAAAGTGGCTTGCGCGTGATTTTTCGGTTTCCGAGGTTGGCGATTGCCGATGGATGGCTGCGATGCATTCCGGCGGCGGCTGGACACCCGCGATTCGCGGTTTCAGGCCCGATGCGCCGCCCTTGGCAAATCCAGAGCAGATTCCAGCCTCAGTCCGAGGTCCTGTCAATTCGGCTGGCCGCCGTTCGCACCGATTTTGCAAAGCGACAACAAAATGTGTTGCCGTGCTGAATTTCCGCAGCGGATGACGGTGATTCCCTCTCTCATCCTGAACTTGTCTACAGATTCAGGCAGTGAAGTGGTTCCCCTTTGGCATCGGGAACCCACGCAGAAATTCCGCAGCGTCCATAGGCTTCCTGCCAGGCCGCTGCGCTCTCCTGATGGAAACCGCGCCCGTGCCGCACGCAACCGTGAATGCATCGTCCAGTATTTCGCCGGGGGTGCCTTCCCCGGATGCAAGGCGGCAGTCGAGCAGCTTAATTTGAATGTTCAAAACCTCGCTTCTGGCACCAGGAAAAGGTGACAGCCCCCGGATTTGCCCGTCAATCTCTGCAGCGGACCGGGACCAATCCACGCGGACTTCGCTTTTTTCAATCTTTTTCGCGTAGGTTATGCCCTCATCTTGCTGGGATTCGGGACGCAGTTCCCCGAGCCTCAAGATCGCCTCGAGTATTAGATCCGCACCCATGGATGACGTTCGTTTGCTTAGACTCTCCGCGGTGTCGCTCTCATAAATGGGAGTTCTCTCTCGCAATAATACCGGTCCAGCGTCAAGCTTCTCCACAACCTCAACGATGCAGACACCGGCAAACGCGTCTCCATGCATTATTGCACGACGAAGCGGGGCGGCACCCCTCCACCGAGGAAGGAGCGACGGATGGATGTTCAGAAAACCGAAGCGGGGCACCCCGAGCAGCCCGGACGGGATGACGAGTCCGTATGAGACCACAACCCCAAGCTCGGCATCCAGATCCATGAAATCCTTTTGGACACAGGGACCGCGCAGGTCCTTGGGACAACGCACAACGCCGCCCACATCGTGCACCCACCGAGCGACGGGCGTGGGTCGAGGCTTCTTTCCCCGCCCTGCGGGGCGGGACGGCTGGGAATAAACGCCGACGATCTCATGGTTTTTGGCAAGCGCCTCAAGTGCCGGAATGGCAAAATCGGACGATCCCATGAACACTATTTGCATTCCAGACCCCGGGGTTTTTCAATATTCTTGCCCAAAAAATGCTCAGGACTTCTGCCGTTCACGCAATTCCTTCTTCATCTTGCGCTTGATCATCTCGCGCTTGACCAAGGAAAGATGATCAATGAACAGCTTTCCATCTAGATGGTCCATTTCGTGCTGGACGCATCTTGACCAAAGGCCGGAAAAGCTCTCCTTCACCCTGTTCCCATCCAGATCCTCGAATTCCACCGAAACCTCGGCGTGCCTCTCAACCTCAGCATACTGGGTTGGCAGCGACAGGCATCCCTCCTCACCCAAGAGAGTTTCCGGAGACTTCCAGAAAATTCGGGGATTCAACAACACCCTTGGTTCCCGCTCATCATTCTTTTTTGAGCAATCCATGACAAAAAGCCTTGCTGGCACGGCGACCTGCGGTGCTGCAAGGCCAATTCCTGGAGCATCGTACATCGTCTCGATCATGTTCTCTGCGAGCACTCGAATTGCGCTGTCAATCCGCTCGATGGACTTGGCCTTTTTCCTGAGGCGCGGGTCGGGATAGACGAGAATGGTCAAGACGCTCATGACTTGCATCCAGTTTGAGCAACAGAAACTAGTGATGGCGTTGCATAGATTCAAGGGACCGCTTGCCAACCCGCCACGATGCAGGCATCGATTCAAGAGCACCATTCCGTCAGCCAGCCCGTCAGTCGTAAGGACACAGCTGTTCCAGCTCGTCCGGCAAGGTGACATTTCGTGTTGCTCGCTGGAATCCCCGAACTAAATTAACGGCACTCAGACAAGGAGGCTCGCGTGAATTTCGATGAAGTGATCGATCGCTGCGGAACCCATTGCATGAAATGGGACATGATGGAGAAATTGTACGGCGTTCCAACAGACTCCGGAATCGCCATGTGGGTTGCAGACATGGATTTCCGGCCTCCGGAAGCGGCACTTTCGGCTGTCAGGAAGATGCTCGACTACGGCATTTTCGGATATTTCGGAAATGATCGAGCCTATCGCGAGGCAATACAATGGTGGATGGAGACCCGACACTGCTGGACCGTGGACCCGGAATGGATCTTCTCCACTCACGGGCTGGTCAATGGAACGGCGCTTTGCATCGACGCGTTCACCAGCCCCGGTGACGGAGTGGTCCTTTTCACGCCGGTCTACCACGCATTCGCGAGGGTCATCCGGGCTGCCGGCCGGAAAATCATCGAGCTTCCCCTAGCCAACAGGGATGGTCGCTACGAAATGGATTTCGACTTCTACGATCGAATGATGGCCGGAGGCGAGCGCATGATCATTCTGTGCTCGCCGCACAATCCTGGCGGTCGGGTCTGGACTGCAGATGAGCTGCGAGAAGTCGCTTCCTTCTGCAAGAAGCATGACTTAATTCTCGTCTCCGATGAAATCCACCATGACCTTGTCCTTCCGGGACACAAGCATGTCGCGATGCCATTGGCTGCTCCAGATGTTTTGGACCGGCTCATAATGCTTACGGCGACAACCAAGACCTTCAATCTGGCAGGCTCGCACATCGGAAACGTGATCGTTCCCAATCCAGCCCTTCGCGACGCGTTTCAAACCAGAATGGCCGCGCTTGGCATTTCGCCAAACAGTTTCGGCATGTTCATCGCCGAGGCCGTGTACTCCCCCGAGGGCGCAGAATGGCTTGACAACCTCATGCCGTATATCGACGTCAATCGTGAAATCTTCGATGCCGCGATGAACGCGATTCCGGGGGTCAGCTCGATGCTACTGGAGGCAACATATCTTTCATGGGTCGATTTTCGAGGCACGGGACTAACACCAGCAGAATGCACTCGAAGAATCGAGGAGACAGCCAAGATCGCCGCGAACCATGGCGAGACGTTTGGAATGGGCGGCAGCGGTTTCCTTCGTTTCAACATTGCGACCCCCCTTTCTGTGCTCAGGGAAGCCATTGCGAGGATAGAGTCCGCCTTCAATGACCTGAAGTAGGATTCTGAGTGCACCACGCCAACCACCTTGCCAAGTGTCGGGCACTTCTTGATCATCGTTGCCATCTGCTGTCACGACGAGCCTGTTGCACAACGTCCTGCCTCGATCACGAAAACCTATTGGTCAAGTCGACGCGGTTTTGCAAGAAGTGCAAGAGGGGTGACTCTGGTCTCATTATCGAGAGGCAAGAAATTCGCCACCGCTGATGGATTCATGTGAGCATGAATATCCCGTCGTTGCTGTGTTTTATCTCCCTCTTTTCAACGGTTTGGCTCCGACGCAGCATTGCACGATACTCCTCCAGAAACACCAATCCCAAAGAGTTTGTTTCCTGCCGTTCAAAGTCGCTTGCAATGTGCCGACTGCCGCCCCGCTCATAGCTGGACTTGCCCTCTCTGTGGTGCGCGCTGACCCCGGGCGCAAGCAGACGGCGGTCGTCTTGGCGGCTATGCGGCAATCCCAACACGATTGCGGTCGGCGCTGGCGCCGATCGAGGGTTTCTCCACCGACAGCCATGCCAGCCTGCCGAACCACGCTACCAAGGTCATCGGCACGATGGCGACCATCCGGCGTTGAAATGGATCCGCTACGCGTTCTCCAAGCTCAGGCACCAAGCACTGCACCTTTGACGGTCTGCGGCGGGTGCACCCGCCCACCAGCTGCAGGATCGCGCCGAGGGCGAGGCACCGTAATTCCCAACCCTGGTGGCCGACTGCACGGCGCGGAGGGTTCTCGCCGACAAGGGGCTGTCGAGCGCGACCAATCGCGCCTGTCTGGCCGAGGTGGGGATCATGTTCCGGGCCTCCCGGGAGCATCCCCTGTCCCGGCGCCTGCCGGGGTTCATGGCAATGTGCCACGAAACCTCGCGATACACGCGCTCCGCCCACTTCCCGGTCCCGCGATATCCGGCGTCAGTCCGGACCCGCTCCTCCTCGCCGTGCAGAAGCCGGTCCGAAGGCACCGGTCGCGACGTTGGCGGCCGTTCCCTCTAGGCGGTGCACCAGCACCCGGGGATTGATGCCGATGTGCAGCTTCATTCTGAAATGCCGCCGGTTCCCCTTCTTCGTCCGGTGCATCTTCGGATCGCGCGCCCTGCCCCAAGACACGCCGCCGTCAACTCATCGATGTTGGAAACCCAGTCCCGAAAACGCACCCGATCCATCCGCCCGTCCCCCATGTTCAGTGCAAATCGCGAGCCAGTCCATCAACCATGCCCGAGAATCGCAAATTGAGCCTTATTCTTTCATCATCATCCCCAAATGCTGTCGCTCGCAAAGCCTCATCCCAGTGCATGGAAAGAGAAACATAGACCAGCGCTTCGCGCACCATTTTCAAAAGGCGCAGAACTTTACTAGGAAAAGACCGTTGCGAAAGCGACGTTTTCTCTGAATTTCGCCTTCAGGGGCTAACTGAGCGCCTGGTGGCTGCCTTCAGGGTGCCGAAGGTCGCCCGCGAACCGCCTGCCGCACAACGACAATAAAACCGATTAATCTTGGAAAGTTAACGGCATCGAGCTTGGCGGTCGTCCTCACGCTCGCCTAGAAGCATGAAGTAATGCCGAAATCGACTCCAGCCCCGGTGCTGTCTCTATGCCGCGGCAACCAGAATGTCAACTGCGGGAACGGCAATTCGCCATGCCGACATCCGCTTGATTGAAGCGGCAGACCTGTTGGGGAAGGACCCAAATCGGTCGGGCCCTTCGACTCAATTATAAGGAGTGAAGTTTCTCCACCTTTTTCAGGATGTCATCCAGTATCCAATCCGGAATGTCCTCTTCCAATTCTGGTACCGACACAAAGCACCCTTCCTCGGTTGCCCAAATTTTGCACAACCCTGTCGTGTTATCGGTCGGAAAAAGTCCCGCCCGCCTAAGCTGGTTTTCAAATCTCTCCCGAGACATCAACTCCATTGCCATCGTCAGGCGGGTACCCATTGCGGCCGATTAATTTTCGGAATCGCAACCCAAGGCCTGGGGCTGGATGTGTTTGAAAGATCATCTCCTGCCTGGATTTCTGAAGGAGTGAAAGTTCCCGGCACAACCTGGACATCGAGACCTCTCTCTTCCTTCAGTAGTGCCCTGATCACGTTGGGAACGTCCGCTAGTACCCTCTCTTTGTCGGTATCGGCAATGTACAGGCCTAGCAACTCTTTGCTGCTTGCAACATAAAAGCCATTTTTTTCCCTGACGTTCACTGTCACCACGCCGACTAGATCAGACATGCTTCCCGTGCGTGTGTTCTAAATCTCCCCTGCTCATCAGTGGTCTCCTTTGTTTCGGTGTCGTGCTCATGCTGGCTCCAGACCAAGCCAACAATATTTTATACACTGATACTAGACATTTGTTCCGCTGTCAAGGAAAGGTCGGAGTCGCCAACACAGTTCGATCGCAGGGGATCTGAAATCGTAATTGTGTTTCTAGAAGCGACGGTTACGTGTGAATGACCAAATTCCGAAATCCCGCGAGAGGCTCGCCAAACCCCCTCACAAGTACGAATCATCGCATGGTTTTTTCTTTTGCCGGAATAGCCTTTGCGACGATTCTGGGGGTCGGGCACCCCGCCTTGCTGAATCCAAAACGTGCATCAAGGCCCGTTTCAGCCCCGGTCAATCGCACATTTCGTCAGACCAGACACCTCATCCCTGCCATGGGGCGGGGATTTCAGTGGAACTATTGTTGCGAAAGCGGGCGTTTTTCTCTGCATTTCGCCTTCCAGAGCCGGTTGCGCGCCGGGCGAGCTGATCGGTGGCTGCAACGCCTTTTGGATGCGGTTTTGGTGCCCAAGGGCGCGGTTTCAACCCCCGATGCGGCGCATCGGGCTGATTCGGGACAGACTCCGGCCCTCAGGCCACAGCAAGCTCGATCCGGCTCGCCGACTTGAGTAGGGGTTGCGCCATCGCCTTCAGGGCCGTCTCCGTCTCCACTTGTCCGTAGCCCCATGAACCGGGACCACGCTGCACAGGCAGCCGGCGAAACCGGCAGATCGTCGCGTGATCAGGGCAGCGCTCAAGCGCCGAACGGTCGACGGACAGCATGAATTTCGATACACACCGTCAACTCCCGATCCGACAGCGAACGCCACTGGCCATGCGGGAGAACCCGGATCGTCAAATCGACATCGTAACCGGCACGTCCCGGGTGCAACCGCACCGTGACGGGAACCGTCGCCAAGCGCTGCTAGTGTCCATCAGGGCGCAATCTTTCGCAGGGTGTTGTCGGGCTTCACGCGCTCGTCCGCCGCTGTCATGAAGAAATCCATCGGTCTCTCTCAATCGAACATAATGACAAGCGCTTGCAGTCCTTTCAGCACGACATGTCAATGATGGAGAAGCGCATTCTGTCACGGCAAGCGCGGCCGGGCAATCATCAGGTTCAAGAAGCTCAAAAGCGGCGCAAGCCGTTGCACGTTTCTCTCCAGACCTCGATGGCGAACCATGTCGCAGCCGAACGCCCGCTCGCGATCCGGAACGGATGCTCCACCCGTGCCCGCACCCTGGCCTTCACCGTCTCCGCGAGAGGGGCCTAGCCGCGCTGCCCGGTGTCACCCCGGACTTGCTCCTCCTCGCCGTGCAGAAGCCGGTCCGAAGGCGCCGGTCGCGACGCTGGCGGCCGTGCCCTCCGGATGGTGCGCCAGACCCCGGGGGTCGGTGCCGACGAGACTGTGAAAGCATCAGCTTTCGCGGATGATTTTCCATTGTTCCTGACGGCGGTGTCCGTGTCCGGATCGGACCGGTCACCGCCAAGGAGCCGGACATTTGGCACATGGGCCGCTTCGCAGGAGCCGACACGACATCTCCAGCCTGAAGCCGCGCTGAATGACGGGAAAACACGGCTCCCGGAGCAATGTTGCGCGCCAATCATCCCGGTCTGCCGCTTTTGCAGGCAATGCTCCCTGAAGGCCGCCGCGCCCAACTCGTTCATCACCCGCTTGAAGTTATGCCCCAGTGTCATCAGGCTGAACTCGCCGCGGCACTTTTCGAGTCCGCGCATCGGGAAACGGTCCATTCCCGCCCATCGCTTGACGGTGCCGAAAGGATGCCCGAGGAGCGCAGCTCCCTGGCGCATCCAGGGGGCGCCGGCGCTCATCTTCCCGCGATGCCGGTCGATCACGTCCTCATGCTCCCAGCGGTCCAATCGCCGCCTCGGCCGCGACTTTGTCAGGCATCGGTCCCTCAGCGAACAATCCCGGCAAACCGCTGCCACCGAACTGTATCCGAAATGCCGCTTGCCCTCCCTTGTGCGGGGCGATCCCCTTCGGGTCAGCCACTGGCCGGCCGGGCAGGCATGCGTGTCATTCCGGGCATCGCAACGGGAATCGTCGTCTCCGCCAAATCGCATGACGTCGCCCTTGTCCCTTCGGGGCGGATGTCTCGGTATCGGGACGCATGCGTCCAAGCCCCTGGCTTCGCGGATCTTCAACTGTTTGCCGCTGAAGCAACCGGAACCCGCCAGACCGGTCAATCGCTCGGCGCCCAGGGCTTCGCAGGCCTTCGTCATCATCGGCTCCAGCTGGCCGGCTTCATTGCCGTCCTGCACGACATCCTCCGCGACAATCAGCTTGCATCGGTCCTCCGCCGCGATCCGGCAGTTGCAGCCGCCCACTGTCCTGCCGGACTTCTTCAGCACCCGCGCATCAGGATCGACCTCCGATATCTGACGCTCCCCGCTTGCCCGCAAGCTTTCCCGCAAAGACTGCTTGTGCTTGCGCCTTTCCACCAAAGCCTCGATCTTCGCCGCCAGTTCCGGATCCTCTGCGCTGTCCGCTCCATCCTCCGATCCCGCATCCGCCTCGTCCAGCTGCCTGTGACACTCGGCAATCCTTTCGTCCAGACGCTTCAGACTCCTTGCCGGACTTGCCTTCGCATGGATGCTGTCCGCATTCGCATTGGCCTTCGGAAAAGTCCCGCCGACAGCCACCCGGCGGCCCTCCAGAAGCGACAGCTCCCGACATGGCGGAAGGAACTCCCGGTTGGCTGCCCGCAGCGCAGATGCATCGCTCTTGCGGAAATCCGCGATTGTCCTGCAGCTCGGCGTGGCACCCTGGCACCGCCAGATCACCTCCAGGTTCCGTCGCGTCTCCGCTTCCAGCCGGCGCGAACTGCGCACTCGGTGTTGACAGCCGTACAGGCAAGCTTCAGCGGCAGTCCCGGATCATGGGCCGGCTGGCCGGCCCCGCAGTGTTGTTCCGCGTGCCGGAAACCCAACGCCTCCAGATCCAGCGTGCCGACGAACGCATCGATCGCGCGCACCGGATTGCGTTCGGACACATCGTCGTCCATGCAGGGCGGAACAAGCGTCAACTCGCTTCGGGACGGCACCTCCCGGCAACGTCGCTCCGGCATCGCGGCAACCCTTGTGGCTGCCCAGGTTGCCGGCGAGCATGGCACTTGCAGGCTACGAAAACCAGGGCACAGGCGGACAGGGACCGCTTCATTGGCGCTCGTCGGCAACCCGGCTCGCCGACATCTCCGTCATCGGCTCAGAGGTCCGCCCCGTTCGGGGTCGGGGAATGCTTTCACAGTCTCCGATGTGCAGCTTCATCCCGAAATGCCACTGGTTCCCCTTCCTCGTCTGGTGCATCTCCGGATCGCGGGCGTTGCTCTCGTTCCTGGTCGACGACGGCGCCGAGATGATGGTGGCGTCAACGATGCCGCCCTTCTTCAGCAGGACTCCCCGCTCGGCCAGGCGAGCCCAGATCTCCCAAACGGCTGGTGCGCCAGTCCGTGGCGCTCCAGCCGGTGGCGGAACTCGGGTCGTCGTCTCGTCCGGAACCTTCTCAAGCACCGCCCCGGAAAGATCTCGCGGCGCGTCCTGCGGTCATTTTCAAGGCTTGCAAGGCTCAGCAGCTGAAGACGCTGCATGACGCGATCTTCCCTAAAAGAGGATGCAACGCAAGATAGCAGACGCGCACCGGACACACAATGCCACCCACATATCACACTAACTGCTTATGCATTTGGTTCCGGTTTGATCAAGATGTGGCAGGGATGAGGTTTGGCGCGCAGCGCCTGCAGGAACAGGGACAGGAACGCAGCGTGGCGATTTCGGCGCCGATTGAAACGAAAGACGAACTCGTCGAGATAGGTCTGGAGATGCTTGGCGCGCAGCCCGTGATAGACGCCCCGCGCCCAGCCCTTGAGGTTGGAGAACGCGGTGTGGATCCAGGCGAGAACTTCATGGGCCGGCCTGTCGCCGACGACATGGGGCTGGTGGCGGTCCCGAGGCACCGTGCTGCAGCCTCTCCAGCCGTCGGTCTTGATGGTCGCGGTCGCGGCGGTGTTGCGCACAACGAAGCTGCCGAGATCCTTGGCGCTGCAGGACCGGATCGTGGCCAGCCGCAGGCGGCCCGGCGTGTTGCCGTCGCCGCGTTCAACCGCGCCGGCGATCGGAATCTTGCCTTCGGGGCTGCGCTCGGGGTTGACCATGGCGCGGCGAAGCTTGGCGGCGAGCATCCAGGCACTGCGACAGTACCCGATCCCGAGCCGCTTCTGCAACTGCAGGGCGGAGATGCCATTGCAATGAGTGGCCATCAGACAGGCGGCCCAGAACCAGGTCGCGAGCGACAGCTTGGTTCGGTGCAGCAGGGTGCCGGCGGTGGCCGAGGTCTGCCGATGGCAACGGATGCACTCGAAGCTGTGCTTCCTGGTCTTCAACTCCCACCCGCGATCGTGGCCGCAGGCGGGACACCGGAAGCCGTTCGGCCATCGGGCGGCGATGAGCCACCGGGCGCAGGCGTTGTCGTCGGGGAACAGGCGTTGAAAGGCGATGAGACTGGTGGGGATTTCGGTCATCGGATGGTTCCACATCAAGAATGTCATGCGAACATTCCATCATCCGACATCCCGAACACAACATCTTGTATCGCAGGAACCATGTGCATAAGCAATTCACACTATATTCAGAGGTTCCCTAGGGAACCTCTGATTTGGAGGGTTTTTTTTGGGTTTGCTGCGGAATTTGCCCTTCCCGGCTGCACCGGTCGGTTTTCGGCGGTCCAAAAGCCCCAAATGCGCGTTTTCGGGGCGAAACCGCCGCCACTTCAGCCCCCGCGGGGCCGATCCGGCAAATTCCGGACACACTTCTCCCCTGTCATTGCAAGTGCGGCTGGGCAATCATCAGGTTCGAGAAGCCCAGAAGCAGCGCAAGCCGCTGCACGTTCTTGTCCAAACCCCGATACCGAACCATGTCGCAGCCGAACACCCGCTTGATGATCCGGAACGGATGCTCCACCCGCGCCCGCACCCGGGCCTTCGCCGTCTCCGCCTTGGCCGCGGCGCTGCCCGGCGCCAGCGTCCGGCGCTTGCTCGGGGGCATGGCAATCTGCCACGAAACATCGCGATGCGCGTGCTCCGCCCGCTTGCCGATCCCGCGGTATCCAGAGTCACCCCAGACTTGCTCCTCCTCGCCGTGCAGAAGCTTGCCCGAAGGCGTCAGGTCGTGAACGTTGGCGGCCGTTCCCTCCAGATGGTGCACCAGACCCCGGGGGTCGGTGCCGATGTGCAGCTTCATCCCGAAATGCCACTGGTTCCCCTTCTTCGTCTGGTGCATCTCCGGATCGCGGGCGTTGCTCTCGTTCTTGGTCGACGACGGCGCCGAAATGATGGTGGCGTCAACGATGGTGCCCTTCTTCAGCAAAACCCCCTGCTCGGCCAAGTGATCCCTGATGTCCTCAAACAGCTGCTGCGCCAGTCCGTGGTTCTCCAGCCGATGGCGGAAGTCGGGATCGTCGTCTCGTCCGGAACCTTCTCAAGACTCACCCCGGCAAAGCGCCGGATGCTCTCCGCCTCGCAAGCTGGTCCTCCATCAACGGGTCGCTCAGGTTGCAGAACAGCTGAACGCAGTGCACGCGCAGCATCACCGACAGCGGATACGGCTGTCGCCCCTTGCGGCCGCCCTTCGGATACACTGGCGCAATGCGGGCCTCCAGGCGCTCCCAGGGGATCAGGCCGTCCATCCGCTCCAGAAAGATCTCGCGGCGCGTCTTGCGCTTCTTGCGATCGTATTCGAGGCTGGCAAAGGTCAGTTGCTGAAGGCGTTGCATGTCAGGATCCCCCCAAAAAAGGCGTGGCGCAAAATAACAGGCGCGCACCGGATACGCAATGCAACGCCCAAAACCGGGCTATATTCAGAGGTTCCCTAGCACAAAAAGCTCAAGGAAGAGGTGTTCTCGACGCGAAGCTCTCCGTGGCCGCGATGGCCCTGCAACTCGCGCTCTTCTGGGTCCGCGGGCACCGAGACCCTATCCAAGGCGAAGAACACCAGCATCGCAGGAATGCTCGTGTCACAGGCTGAGAATGTACGGCTGCTCGCGCCAAAAGAACTCTCGGGCGACTGAGATCCTCGAACGGCCTCGCAGTTGACCTCTTGGGAGATGATGCACCATCTGATCCGTGTGCTTGAGACCAACGGGGATGAGGGGGCGGCCAAACTAGGTGCGCTCGCTCGGCGATGCCGCCAATACAGCCCGCAAACTCTGTTATCGCCTCTATACGCGCTGGCCGACAACACGCTCGTTAGAAGTGGGCTGTCGATCGCTGAACTCGCACGCTCCATGGAGTTCCGTGCAAGGAGACATTTCCGATCTTGACAGTTTGCGGAGATAATCGGAGCAGTTCCATGCTTAACATGTGAATAAAGCGAGATCTAGCATGGCATTGAGACTCGGCAAGGCAAGTAGCCACCTCACGGGCCGGCAACCCACTTTCTTAGGCTCAATTCGTGAATCGTAGGTTTGTCCTGGCGTTAGGTCGTGTACTCATAAATGAAAAAGGGATTTTCTTTTCGGCTCTGATGTGATTCAATCTTCCAAAAAGTGGGAGATTGAGGATGCAGGGCCGGCACGATCTGACGGATGTGGAATGGGCGATCATCTCGCCGTTGTTGCCTGACAAGCCGCGGGGCGTTCCGCGGGTGGACGACCGGCGGGTGATCAGCGGGATCTTTCACATCCTGCGCACTGGCATGCCGTGGCGCGACCTTCCGGAACGCTACGGGCCGTATACGACAGTCTACAACCGCTACAACCGCTGGGCCAAGCAAGGGGTGTGGGAACGCCTGTTCCAGGCGCTGGCGGCGCGCCCGCCGGGATCTCTTCATCTCCTCGACTCCTCGGTGGTGCGCGCCCACCAGCACGCCGCGGGCGGAAAAAAGGGGGTCCGGATCACGCCATCGGACGCTCGCGAGGCGGGCTGAGCACCAAAATCCACGTCGTCGTCGACGGCCTTGGCCTGCCGCGCCGCTTCGTGATCACTCCGGGCCAAGCCTCCGACAAGGCTGCCGTGCCGGCCCTCCTTGACGGTCTTGAGCCGGCCCGGGACACCGTCGCCGACCGCGGCTGCGACTCCCGCGCCATCCTCAAGCTCATTGCCGACCATGGCTCTTGCCCCCACATCCCGACCCAGCGGGACCGCCGGGAGCAGCGCTCGGTGCCCGATCACCTGTACCGGCAACGCAACCTCGTGGAACGTTTCTTCAACAAGCTCAAGCACTTCCGGGGCATCGCGACCCGCTATCACAAGCTTGCAAGAAACTTCCTCGCCGCAATCGCCCTCGCCTGCATCCGCCTCTGGATCAAAACTAATGAGTACACGACCTAGCCGCCACGAGGCAGGCTCTCGGCGACGCGTGCCTGCCAAGGACGACGAGATGGAACCACCTCAGGTAGCTATCGAGACACTTGGTGGCGATGCCGCGGAAGCACCGCAGGAAGCCCTTGATCTGGATGTGCAGGGTGCCGCACACCCGGTCGGCGGCGACCAGGGTCGGCATCTGCTCGCGCGGCCTGCGGTTCAGGTTCCGCGCGCCTTCGGCAAGCGACGCGGCGAAGACCGTGCGCCTTGCTCCAGGACACCGCGCCGCCGTCAGCTCATCGATGTTTGAAAACCAGTCCCGAAACCGCACCCGATCCATCCGCCCGTCCCCCATGTTCAGTGCAAATCGCGAGCCAGTCCATCAAGTCATGCCCACGAATTACAAATTGAGCCCTTTCTTACGAAGGCAAGGTATGAACAGGCGATTGACGATCATCGTAGAGCGTGAAGGAACAGGATACGTCGCGCTGTGTCCCGAACTGGATGTGGTTAGGTCGTGTACTCATAAAGGGAAAAGGGATTTTCTTTCCGGCGCTGATGTGATTCAAGCTTCCAAACAGTGGGAGATTGAGGATGCAGGGAAGGCACGATCTGACGGATGCGGAATGGGCGATCATCTCGCCGTTGCCGCCTGACAAGCCGCGGGGTGTTCCACGGGTGGACGACCGGCGGGTGATCAGCGGGATCTTTCACATCCTGCGCACCGGCACGCCGTGGCGCGACCTTCCGGAACGCCGCGGGCCGCATGCGACAGTCTGCAACCGCTGGGCCAGGCAAGGGGTGCGGAAGCGCCTGTTCGAGGCGCTGGCGGCGCGCTCGCCGGGATCTCTTCATCTCCTCGACTCCTCGGTGGTGCCCGCCCTCCTTGACGGCCTTGAGCCGGCTCGGGACACCGTCGCCGACCGCGGCTACGACTCCCGCGCCATCCTCAAGCTCATTGCCGACCACGGCTCTTGCCCCCACATCCCGACCCAACGGGACCGCCGGGAGCGACGCTCGGTGCCCAATCACCTCTACCGCCAACGCAACCTTGTCGAACGTTTCTTCAACAAGCTCAGACACTTCCGAGGCATCGCGACCCGCCATCACAAGCTCGCAAGAAACTTCCTCTCGGCCATTGCCCTTGCCTGCATCCGCCTCTGGATCAAAATCAATGAGTACACGACCTAGGCGCGCAACCGCTCCGAGCGGCGAAATTCAGAGAAAAACGCCCGCTTTTGCAACAGTCTTAGACATCCTTCTCCAGAAGATACGTCTTGTGGCTGCCGCTTCGCCATCTCCAAGGCGTCGTGCCCGTCGTCGGGCGAGAAGTCCTAGAAGCGCGTCTCAGCCATGCGCAAGGCGGGCACTCACCGGCTCCACCATCCAGATGGGCATCGCGGCCCGCGTGGACGCCTGCTCGTCCCAATCCGCATCGGAAAGCGTCAGAAGAACCGCTTCGAGGCCGCCTTCTACCTCTTCCGGGCCGACCCCTGCCAAGGCACGGATGACAACTCCCGCCTTTCGGTGGGGGGCGCGAATTGCCAGCGCGGAGCGTTTCGCAGTTCGACGATGGACGAGCCGAAGTGCAGCCGCTGGTCAAGACCGGAGGTGATATAGACCGCGCGCAACGGATTCTGCGTGGTCAGGCTCAGGCAGTTGGCTGCGCCGCCGCACGGCACGATCGTTTCGCCCCACATCTTCGACAGCGCGGCCTTTGCGACCAAGACATCGAGTTCGGTGCGCGGAAACATCTCGATTCTTGACGAACCTTTCGGTCCGCTCCCATTGTTCCGGCGTGACCCGGATGATCCTCGTCAGCGCCTGCGTCATCGGTTATCGCACCTCCTCCGCAAGATTCCATGGCCGTATGGCACGACAGCTTGGCCGGGATTCGCAGAGATCGAGGCATTGACAGGCCCAAGTCAGTGCGGCCGGTTCTCGGAAGTCTCTCTCCGGCCCTCTTGTCCGTTCACCCTGTTTCCCGCTTCCCTCCAACTCCCGTGTGCCGGGGTCTCGCGGTCGGGGCAACGGTGGGTCAGGTCGTCGGTCAACGCCTCGCGAACGATACGGACATCGACGCCAACCGCAGCGAGCAACCAATCGCCGGATGGCAGGACGGGGTCGTAATCAACCCCAATTCTGTTTAAGCGGGTTGAGGGGGATTTCCAAATCGGGCGAGGCCTGATTCATTGTCCGCAATCAACAATCAACAAACAACGGATGGGATCGCCCCTCATGAACACCTCCATCACCGCTTCATTCTGCTGCATCGATGATTTTGCCAAAACCCTTGAAGATTGGCAACAGCATCGCTTGATCGACACAGGCCGCCAGCGCCTGCGGTCTGGCAAACTCTCGCTCAGCGAAATGCCATTCATCATGGGGCGGTTCCACGTCTCGTCTTGCAAGGATTTCAAGCATTTCCGGTTCCATGGCGTGGAACGGGAATTTCGGGACTGCCTTGGCGATCTGCCGAGCCATGGCCGGTTCGTCGCACTGATGCCACGCCTGCTGGTGCCGTTCTGTGTGTTGTTGCACTGCTTTCGTGGCGAGAAAGCCGGAACCCATTTTGCCGACAGCACCAAGCTGGCGGTCTGCCACAATGCCCGGATCAGCCGGAACAGGGTTTTCAAAGGACTGGCCAAGCGGGGTCGCAGCGCCATGGGTTGGTTCCTTGGTTTCAAGCTGCATCCGATCATCAACGACAAGGGCCAGGTCATGGCCGTCAGGATCACAACCGGAAACACCGATGACCGCAAACCGCTTGAAGCCATGATCGCTGAACTGGAAGGCAAGGCATTTGCTGACAAAGGTTGCATCTCGAAGCCTCTCTTCCAGCGTCTGTGGCAGCGCGGTCTGCATCCGATCACCGGCATCCGACGCAACATGAAGAACTGTCCGCTGCCGATCCTCGATAAAGTCCTGCCGCGAAAACGGTTCATCATCGGGACCCTGTCCGGCAAGCTGAAATCGAGCATGGGTCTGGAACACACGCGGCATCGATCTCCGATCAATGCCTTCGTTCACATCCTGTCCTGCATTGCTGCCTGCGTTTTGGCACAGCCGAAGATCAAAATGGGCGATGTCGTCATCCCAGACGCCATTCGGAGCATCACAAACGCGACATGACCTTATCCAATATTCGGGTTAATCAGAATACAGGTCGAATATGATGGGTCTTCTTGACTGTGCCGCGCCCGGAACGCGAGGAAGACCGTCTCCATTCCATCGGGTGCTCGCCGCCCTCAACCTCTAGATGAACACCCCTGCTGCAGAGGGAACCGCTCAGGTCCATCCCGTTAGCGAGGTCGTGACGATCCCGATCTGTTCTCTCGACAGCTTCGCGAATGCGAGACAGAGTGGGACATCGGCCTCGTTGTCGAACGGGCCGTGCTCTCTGCCCGTGGCGAGTTCGATCACGGTGAATCGGGGTTCCCATCCCGGGATGCAGCGAAAGTAGTCCGAGCACTTCATAGGAACGGCGGGGGCAGGGGTCGCACCGGGATGCGCCCTGCGATGGCCAGCCGCAACGAGTACAAAATCTGGTAGCGAGACGTGCGGCGGTCTGCCTGTGGTCGCAGAACAGGCCCATCGCGATATCTCCCCATATCTGCACGCTGCCCTCGATGCACAGACCGGCGCACACGATGATCTCGGTGCGCCTGGGGCGGAGCCTTCTGACTGCCTCCGTCGCACAGGGCGCTTTCGGGTGATAAGTTCGCCTGCAATGCCTTGATAGCATCGCAATCGATGCGTACAATCGGGCTTCCGGGCGAATGGAGGACATGGCCATGGCGAGCATCACGATCCGCAAACTTGACGGAAACGTGAAGACACGCGTGCACGCCGCGGAACACCACCGCTCGATGGAAGAGGGAGTGCGGTTGATCCTGCGCGAGGCCGTCGATAGCAAGCTGAGTTCGTGGAACCTTGCGAGCATCATTCGATCGCATTTCAGGCTGTCCAATGTGGTGTCCGAACTGATCTGCAAGGCCCCAATCCTGCCGTCGAAGTGCAGGCCGCTGGTCATCCTCTGGAAGACTTGTTCTTCTCGGCGGGAAGCGCTGGTCTCGGATATCGAGGCGATACTGGCGAGGCGTTCAAGGATCGCGTGTTGTCGTTCGACATCGCCGCTTTGCGCCGTTCGACTGGTCGGCCCGTCCCGCCGGCGGACTGCCAGATCGCGGCAGGCGGTGGCGACGCGGAACGTCCGTGACTTCGCGGACGCCAGCATCGACGTGATCGATCCTCGGGCGGGTGCATGAGCGATACAATTGAAACCTTCGCGCGCGTCAGGATCGACGCCCCGCAGGTGCGGGGGAACCAAGCATACCATGGAAACCTTCGCGCGCGTCATGATCGACGTCCTGCCCCGGGACCGTCCTGTTTCGTCGGAGCACTCCGGTGAAACTGTTGATCGCACAATGAGGCAAAAAGGGAGAGGCTGAAGCATGACAAAAAGTCAACTTGCAATGGATCCTGCGGCGGAGCTTGCGGAAAACGTCAGCCAGCCTTTTGAAACGGCTCGTGCCATGCCGAGGAGCGTCTACGTTTCAGACGCGTTCCTAGAGCAAGAAATCCGCCACATCTTCAAGAAAGACTGGTTTTGCGTCGGGCGCTCAGACGGATTCGCCAATCTTGGGGACTATAAAGAATTAGAACTCGCCGGGCAGCCGGTGCTGGTGCTGCGGGATTCCGACGGAAACCTCCGTGCCCACGCGAACGTGTGCAGGCACCGTATGTCCAAGCTGGTCGAGGGCATGGGGAACACCCGAACATTGGTCTGCCCTTACCACGGATGGACGTACGGGCTTGACGGCAGGCTGCGCGGCGCGCCGGGTATGTCCCGGAACTCAAGCTTCGACCGCTCGAAATACCGGCTTCCGAAAGTCCGCTGCGAGGAGTGGCTTGGATGGGTGCTTGTCACCCTGAATCCCGACGCTCCACCGGTATCGGAACACTTGGCTGAAGTCGAGGAGATGGTGGGCGACTACGAGATGGAGAAGTATTCGCAGACGTTCTTTGAAATCTTTGAATGGAACACGAACTGGAAGGTGCTCGCCGAGAACTTCATGGAGAGCTACCACCTGCCGGTTTGCCATGCCAAGACCATCGGCCATCTTTCGAAGGTCGACGAGGTCGAATGCCCGGAAGGACGGGCAGCGTTCAACTATCATACGCTACAGAAGCAGCGGGAGTTCACCCTCTCAATCGCGCACCCTAACAATACCCGTCTGAAGGGCGAGCGCCGGTTCACGACTTACCTGCTAGCGATTTATCCGAGCTTTCTGATCACCCTCACCCCCGGATACTTCTGGTATCTGACGCTTCATCCTGTGTCGCCGGGTCGGGTCAAGATCTTCTTTGGCGGCGGAATGGCGAAGGAATTCGCGGATGACCCAAGCAGCGAGAAGCATTTCCAGGAACTCAAGACGCTCTTGGACAAGGTCAACGAAGAGGATAAAGGCTGCACCGAGCGGGTGTACGCCGGGCTACTTTCGGATTTCGCGAGGCCTGGCCATTTGTCGCATTTGGAACGGCCGAACTTCGATTTCGCGAAGTACATTTCAAACAGGATTCCGCACTGACCGACCTTGGGCAGCAACTGGTTGAGCACTAGTCAAGGTCAGGCGCGGGCCAATCCGAACTTAAGACCGCTTTCGCAACGTTCTTATGGTGCAAAACTCGTTCAGCAGAGCTATATTTCCAGACAGGCGTTCAGGCGGACAAATCCGCCAGTGCCGAAGAACATAGGCTTTCGCGGACAGCGGGATGAATGCAGCATTATCTGGAATTTGAGAAACCTCTCGCCGAAATAGAGACAAAGGCGGTGGAACTGCGGTCTATCACCGAGTCGAATGAGGACACCAACGTCGACAAAGAGGCCAAGGCGCTCGAACGCAAGGCCAAGAAGATGCTGGCGGACATGTACAAGAACCTGTCCCCTTGGCGAAAATGCCAAGTTGCCAGGCATCCTAATCGCCCAAGATGCCGCGACTTCCTGAACTTGTTGTTCACAGAATGCATATCGCTTTCCGGTGACCGCAACTTCTCCGAAGATCCCGCCGTCACGAGTTGCCTTGCAAGATTCAATTCCAGACCGGTGGTGGTGATAGGGCATGAGAAGGGCTATGATACCAAGTCTCGGATTGCGCACAATTTCGGGATGGCCAGGCCCGAAGGCTATCGCAAGGCAATCCGCTTGATGGACTTGGCGGAGCGCTTCGGTCTTCCCGTTATAACGCTTGTGGACACGCCCGGTGCATACCCAGGCAAGGGCGCCGAGGAACGGGGCCAATCCGAAGCGATTGCGCGAACCACGGAGAAGTGCCTTCTTCTGAAGACACCGTTGATCTCCGTGATCATCGGCGAGGGAGGTTCGGGAGGGGCCGTCGCCTTTGCCACGTCTGACCGAACAGCAATGCTCGAACACTCATTCTATTCGGTCATCAGTCCAGAAGGCTGTGCATCCATACTTTGGAAGGCCCCCGAAAAGATGCGCGAGGCTGCAGAGTCACTGCGGCTCACCGCACAGGATCTGAAGAAACTCGGCGTAATAGACGCCATTATCCCGGAACCTCTTGGAGGGGCCCAAAGGAACGCTAGGGAAGCCATCGATTCTGTTGGCGATGCGATCGAGAAGATGCTCAAGGAACTCCTGCGAAAGAAGCCAGAGGTTTTGGTTCGCGAACGGCAAAGGAAATTCATGAACCTCGGCGAGAAGGGTCTGACTGCGTGAGCTTCTGGTTATGGTCGCGCACTAGGGAACCTCTGAATGCAGCCGGATCATGGGCGTGGCATTGTGCATCCGGGACCAGGTCGTGTACTCATAAAGGAAAAGGGATTTTCTTTCCGGCGCTGATGTGATTCAAGCTTCCAAACAGCGGGAGCTTGAGGATGCGAGGCCGGCACGATCTGACGGATGCGGAATGGGCGATCATCTCGCCGTTGCCGCCTGACAAGCCGCGGGGCGTTCCGCGGGTGGACGACCGGCGGGCGATCAGCGGGATTTTTCACATCCTGCGCACCGGCACGCCGTGGCGCGACCTTCCGGAACGCTGCGGGCCGCATGCGACAGTCTGCAACCGCTGCAACCGCTGGGCCAGGCAAGGGGTGCGGGAGCGCCTGTTCGAGGCGCTGGCGACGGGCTCGCCGGGACCTCTTCATCTCATCGACTCCTCGCCGCAATCGCCCTCGCCTGCATCCGCCTCTGGATCAAAATCAATGAGTACAAGACCTAGGGAACCTCTGAATACAGCCCGGTTTTGGGCGTTGCATTGCGCATCCGGTGCGCGCCTGTTATTTTGCGCCACGCCTTTTTTTGGGGGATCACGACATGCAGCGCCTTCAGCAACTGACCTTTGCCAGCCTTGAATAACCCCAATTCTGGATAAGAGGGGTGAGGGGGTTCCCAAATCGGGCGTGGCCTGATTCTGTATCCGCAACCAAAATCAACGGATGGGATCCCCTCAATGAGCACCTCTGTCATCGCACTGTTCTGTTGTCTCGACGACTTTGCAAAGGCCTTCCTGATTACCCTTGAAGTTAAGCCACGTTTAGCATGGAATATCGTCATGCAACTCAATGATAGAGAAAGGAAACATGCATCGCACGAAACCCAGTGCAGTTTCAGAAAGGAACCAGCATGAACGAGTTTCTCTCGCTCTACGGAACCGAAGACCAATGCTTTGATGCCCTCTATCGGTGGCGTTGGCCGAATGGATTTCCATGTCCTCATTGCGGCCACGACAAAGGTTGCCAATTGACCGGCCGCAAGCTCCAGCAGTGCAATCGGTGCCACCGCCAGACCTCGGTCGCCGCCGGCACCATCTTCGATTCCACCAAGCTGGCGCTTGTGGTGTGGTTTCAGGCCATCCACCTCATCAACCGGATGGACCATGGTACTGCACCCAGGACAGGAAGGGGGTCTCGGCGATGAAGTTGCATCGCCATCCGGGCATCTCCTGCAACGCCGCCTGGCGCATGAAACACAAGCTGATGCAGGTGATGATGGAGCGCGACCGCCAGTTCCCGCTCACCGGCCGGGTCAAACTCGATGATGCCTGTCTCGGCGGCGAGCGCAGTGGGGGCAAGCGGGGGGCGCCGGCCAAGACCCCTTTCGTGGCCGCCGTCGAGACCAATGAGAAGGGACACCCGCTGCGCATGAAGCTCACTGTCGTCGAAGGGCTCCGCACCAGCGAAATCGCCGCCTGGGCACACAGGCACCTGGATGCCGACACTTCGGCGGTGTTCGATGGTTTGGCCTGCTTCCAGGGCGTCACCGCGGCGGGTTGCGCTCATGACAAGATTGTCGCGGGAAGCGGGAAAGCCAGCGTCGAGCGCCCTGAGTTTCGTTGGGCGAACACCATTCTCGGCAATGTCAAGAGTGCGTTGCGCGGCACCTGCCATGCGATTCGCCCCAAGTATGCCCAGCGATATCTCTCAGAGTTCGAATGCCGCTTCAATCGTCGCTTCGACCTGCCCGACATCATCCCCAGACTTGCCTGTGTGGCCCTCAGAACGCCGCCAATGCCCCAACGGCTGCTTAAGTTGAACTTAGCTTGAGTGGTAATCAGGAAGGCCTTTGAAGAATGGGAGCGGCATCGGCTGATCGGCACAGGCCGCCAGCGCTCGCGCTCGGGCAAGCTCTCGCTCAGTGAAAGGCTCTTCATCATGGTGCTGTTTCATCTCTCGCCCTTCAAGAATTTCAAGGCTTTCCGGTTCCATGGCGTGGAGCGGAAATATCGCGACTGCTTTGGAGACCTGCCGAGCTACGGACGGTTTGTCGCCCTGATGCCGCGCTTGCCGGTTCCGTCTTGCATCTTGATGCAATGCTTTCGCGGTGAGGAAACCGGAATCTGTTTTGTGGACAGCACCAAGCTCGCTGTCTGCCACAACGCACGGATCAACCGGAACAAGGTCTTCAAGGGACTGGCCAAACGGGGCCGAAGCACCATGGGGTGGTTTTTCGGGTTCAAGCTGCATCTGGTCATCAACGACAAGGGTCAGGTCATGGCCGTCAAGATCACGCCTGGAAACACCGACGACCGCAAGCCGCTTGAGACCATGATTGCCGAGTTGGAAGGCAAGGCGTTCGGCGACAAAGGCTGCATTTCGAAGCCGCTTTTCCAGCGTTTGCGGCAGCAGGGCCTGCACCTGATCACTGGCATTCGCCGCAACATGAAAAACTTTCCTCTGCCCATTCTGGACCAAATCATGTTGCGGAAGCGGTTCATCATTGAAACGCTGTTCGATAAACTGAAATCAAGCATGGGATTGGAACACACACGACACCGGTCCCCAACAAATGCCTTCGTTCATATCCTGTCATGTCTGGCTGCCTATATTCTGGCGCAGCCAAAGGTCAAAATGGGCAAAATCGTCGTGCCAGACGCCATTCGGTGCATTCCAAAAGAAAACAGAGCTTATCCATAACTCGGGTTTGAATACGATCGCAAGAAGCGCAAGACGCGCCGCGAGATCTTTCTGGAGCGGATGGACGGCCTGATCCCCTGGGAGCGCCTGGAGGCCCGCATTGCGCCGGTGTATCCGAAGGGCGGCCGCAGGGGGCGACAGCCGTATCCGCTGTCGGCGATGCTGCGCGTGCACTGCGTCCAGCTGTTCTGCAACCTGAGCGACCCGCTGATGGAGGACCAGCTTTACGAGGCGGAGAGCATCCGGCGCTTTGCCGGGGTGAGTCTTGAGAAGGTTCCGGACGAGACGACGATCCCGAGTTCCGCCATCGGCTGGAGAACCACGGACTGGCGCAGCAGCTGTTCGGGAGATCAGGGATCACTTGGCCGAGCGGGGAGTTTTGCTGAAGAAGGGCAGCATCGTTGACGCCACCATCATCTCGGCGCCCTCGTCGACCAAGAACGAGAGCAACGCCCGCGATCCGGAGATGCACCAGACGAAGAAGGGGAACCGGTGGCATTTCGGGATGAAGCTGCACATTGGCACCGACACCCGGGGTCTGGTGCACCATCTGGAGGGAACGGCCGCCAACGTTCACGACCTGACGCCTTCGGACCGGCTTCTGCACGGCGAGGAGGAGCAAGTCTGGGGTGACTCCGGATACCGCGGGATCGGCAAGCGCGCGGAGCACGCGCATCGCGAGGTGTCGTGGCGGATTGCCATGCCCCCGAGCCAGCGCCGGACGCTGGCGCCGGGCAGCGCCGCGGCCAGGGCGGAGAAGGCGAAGGCCCGGGTGCGGGCGCGGGTGGAGCATCCGTTCCGGATCGTCAAGCGGGTGTTCGGCTGCGACATGGTTCGCTATCGGGGTCTGGACAAGAACGTGCAGCGGCTTGCGCTGCTTCTGGGCTTCTCGAACCTGATGATTGCCCAGCCGCACCTGTCGTGACAAGGGATCAGTGTGTCCGGAATTTGCCGGATCGGCCCTTCGGGGGCTGAACCGGCGGCGGTTTCGCCCCGAAAACGCGCATTTGCGGCTTCCGGACCGCCGAAAACCGACCGATTCAGCCGGGAAGGGCAAAATCCGCAGCAAACCCCAAAAAAAAAACCCTCCAAATCAGAGGTTCCCTAGGGCGGGTGGCAGTCGAGCGCTTGGATATTCGTCCTCTCATCGATCGACAGCACCGCTGCATGGGCTGGCGGAACGACGAGGAGATCGACGATGTCGTCCGGACACGCTTCACCAACCCGGCTGAAACGTTTCGGGAACTCTTTGGGCGCATGACCTTAAACATTCTTGTCGGAAACACGGACGATCATGCCTAGAGCCATGCCGCCTTTTGGGGTGGCTGCAGTCTCAAGCTCATGCCGGCCTATGACATTTGCCCACAACCAAGGATTGGTCGGGAAGCATCGCAAGCCATGCAGATCCATGGTCGCAGGCGCGTAGCCAGTTTTCGCTGTGTCTTGCCGCGGCCAACAAGTTTCTTCTCACGGAACAGCGCGCCTTGGAGATAATGAGCTATCAGGTTGCCTCATCACGGCCAACTGGGACGTGGCCTGCAACGAGGCCCAACTGAGGGATGCAGATATACAACTGCTTTGGCGGCGGCAGTTCTTGAGCAATTTGGCGTTCGAGGGACTGGGGGAGCGACTGAGGATCTGTCCAATGCGGGCCTGGGCTAGCATCGCCTTCTGTTGTTCGGCTAAAGGCATTTATGCCAAGTGGATGGTCACGGAGTTGGTTTGATACCGGGAGGATGGTCAAGCTCAACCGGCAAAAAGGATGTGGCGACCGGGTTTCCTTGTCTCGCCAGACAGCAGGCGAAGATGGCGGGATGCTGACGTGGATTGGCAATCGCATGCGGCAGACGCAGTGCAAGACCTGCAGGACGCAACACCAGTCAAGGAACCTCTGAATACAGCCTGATCATGGACGCAGCATTGTGCTCCGGGGCGTGCATGGCATGTTGCGCTGCATCCTCTTTTCGGAGGGACCGCGTCCTGCAGCGCCTTCAACCACCGAGCCTTGAACATGACAGCGGGAAGTGCAGGACACGCCGCGGACGGCGCGCCTTCTGTTCGGGAGATCAAGGATCGCTTGACCGAACGGGGGGTTCCGCTGAAGGAGGACGGCACCGTCGTCGACTAGGAACGGGAGCTAGCGACATTTCGGGATGAAGCTGTATATCGGCATCGGTCCCCGGGGTCTGGTGCACCACCTCTGGAGGGAACGGCCCTACGGGGACTGAAACGGCGGCAATTTTACCCCAAAACGCACATCGGGGGCTTCCGGCCCACAGAAAACCGACCAGCACAGCCGGGAAGAGCAGTTTCCACAGCCAAAACCAGAAAAAACCTCCAAATCAAAGGTTCCCTAGGGTTTTTCTGTATCGAAACCGGCCTCGCGCATCAGCCGGTTGGAGTTCCGCTCAATTGTTCGCTCCAAGCTCTGCAAGAGTGCGTCTTGAGACATTCCTTCTGAAATTCGAGGAAGAAACTCCAGAACCGCCAGACCCGGCTTCCTGAAAACACCTAATCTTGGCCAGAAGACACCAACATTTGTGGCAACCGGTATGCAACCCTTGCCAATTTTCTTGTAAAGAACCGCCGCTCCCACCTTGTATGGCATGTCTGCACCCGGCGCAACGCGCGTACCTTGCGGATATATGATCAGTTGGCTTGGCTCCTGGTCTAACGAATTAAGTCCATTCGTCATCTGCCTGACCGCCAACGAGCCTCTTCCCCGGTCCACCGGGATGCATCCAATTCGGGTTGCAAAGTATCCGATGACTGGAGCATGTACCAATTGACGCTTCATGACAAATCTAGGACGCGGCAATACGCTGCACATCAGAAGTATGTCGAAGAATGACTGGTGCTTCGAGCAAATCAGGACACCCCCTGCAGGGACTTCTCCGCGAACTTCCGAATTCAGGCCGACAAGCAGGCGCGCAGTCATTCTGACCCAGCGGCAGTAAACAGCTATGCCGCGAAAAGCCCATTTCCGATCAATTATGGCCATCGGCAAATAGAACAACGCAAGCAACCCCATTACCAAGTACATCTGGGTCACGAAAATGAGCGATCGAATCCATTGAAGAACATGCCGGGCCATAATGCGTGGATTGATAATGAATTTGATTTTGAATTGCCAAGGCCGACAGCCAAGCTCGGAAAACTGCTTAAGTTGGCGCTGATTTAAGTGATTGCTTCGCTTTCGAACTGCCCTGCCCGCCGGGTATCTTCAGGTGCCGACCGCCCATGAAGAGACCCGGTTGCGCCCCCGATCCCTTGTTTGTGAATTGCGTGGCCTGCCTGTGTTCCAAGCATTACAAAGTTCTGATCGCTCGTGCAAGACCCGGGATTTGGAAGAGTGTTCATACGGATGGCACGGCAACATAATTCATGAACACTGGATAATGAACATTGGCCGGTCACCACAATAATATCACTCGCTGGCGACTGCTTCCATGGAGCGTCGCCCCATTCTGACAGTGCCGCAAGAGACAAGGGCGGAAGAATTTGCCCTTGTAACGCCACCCTATACGAAGTACCCTTGGAACCGTGAGAGTTAGCAATCAATTTAATTTCGTAGCTTTACTCCGCTCAAAGTGACTGCCATGCAAATCGTCTGCAAGAATTGTCGAACCAAGTACGACGTTAACGACACCGAGATCCCAAACTTCGGCCGAGAGGTCGAGTGCTCAAGCTGTGGAACTATCTGGTTTCAGCTGAGTAAGGTCTCCGAGCCGCTATTGCTCACATCGAGCAGGCAACTGACGGCAGCGCAAATCAAGCCGTCGTCCGAAAGTGAAGCTGAGCAGGTTCAAGCAGGGAGGAAGCCCGGATTATGGGACGCACTTGAAACTGACCGCCAAATCGCCGGGACAGCCAGCGGTTCGGGGTCCCAAGACCCAATTCAGCATTCTCAGAAAACACTGAAAATACTTCAAGAGGAGGTTCAGCACGCGGCAAGCACGAAGTCAAAGGGTCGGCACCGCAATGAGCAATTGCGAGAGCAGTCGAAAGCGTTGGTTGTGCGACAGGATGTCAAGAACACTGAAACTCTCGTGAGGACAAATGGGGTTGTCGTCAAGATGGCGCGCCGCAATAGCCGTAATTCATCAAGGATTATCGCTTCGTCCCAACGCAAGCCTGGCAAGACAAACGGAACCAACGCGAGATCAAAATCACGACGCGCTCTGCTGAGCGCAGGCATGTTTCTAATCGCTTTGCTTGTGGCATTCGCGCTGGTTCACGAATTCACCGATCAGCTGGGTGCGCTTTTCCCGGCCCTGACACCTTCGCTGGCAACGTACAAAGAGGTTGTAGACCAAGCTTGGTCTTGGATCATGGACTTGATCGGGAGCTAGCGATTGTCTCTCGGAGCACTTGTCCATAAGCGCCATGCCCAACATGGGCTTGCAAAATCACGATCGCTTCTTGCCCCGAAGTCAGGCGGAGCTTAACGTTTTCGTGGCCGGGAGCATTCGCCCAGTTCAAAGGACTGGATTGAACTCTGCCCGCAACTAAACCAAAAATGACATTTTAAGCAAAATTGATGTCTAAAAAAATCAATGAACCTCTCTCGGCATCTCCTATCCTTGTGTTAGGATGGCGACAGGAGAGCAGCACAAGAGTGTCATGAACATTGGGGACAGCCAAGCGCTCTTTCTCCAAGATACTCTATCGTTGCGGCCATCGCTTCGGAAACGCCGACCGGACGAGCAAGCATCAGCCGGTTGCATTTGGATTAAGTAGGCAAGCTCTTTTGTTTATGCTTTTCTCTGCATATCCGCGGTCGAAAACGGCTGTCCGAAGTTCCAGTCCCCTTATCGAAGCTAATCAGGAGATTTATGATGACATATGATGCCTCAACCAAAGCTCGGGAACCAGGTTGCAGCATCTCCCGAAGGCGATTGCTTCAGGGAACCGCCGCAGCATCGACCGTTGGCCTTTCGGCGCCCTTTCTCGGTCCTGTCAGAGCGCTAGCCGCGGATCCCGTCGAAATCGTTCACTGGAGCTGGTTGGCCGCATCTGATGGAGAAATCTGGGCCCAGATGATCGACAACTTTAACGAAGCGCACAAGGATGCAGGCGTCCAGATTAAAATGGAACTTGTGCCCGAAGAACAGTATGTCACCAAGGTGCTCGCGGCAACCGCGACAGGCAGGGCACCGGACTTCGGATGGGGAACCGCCGGCAAGGGCGCTGCGCTCGCCAGGGATGGCGTAACCGTTCCGCTGGACGATGTGATTGCGGAAGTCGGGCTCGACATTGATGACTTCGATTCCAATGCTATGTCGGCAGCGCGGTATCCAAAATACGACAACAGCATTTTCATGATCCCAATGGATCTGATGAGTCTGCAGCCGGAAATAAACTTGGATCACGTCGCCGAGGCCGGGCTGGATCCAATGTCGCCCCCTGCAACGGGCGACGAACTGATTGAATGGGGCCTCGCGATGACAAAACGCGATGGCGACACGGTCACGCGCTCTGGAATCCTGATGACCGGTTCTGGCGTTCAGCCGACAGTGACTTGGGGAATCGTGGCCGAGCAGATGGGATTCAAGCGCGCCAGCGACGATCTCTCGACTGCAGCGGTGAATCCAGAAGCCGGCATTGCGGCAATGGAATGGGTTCTGGCACTGTTCGATAAGCACAGGGTTTCGACGCGTGACGTGACAGATCGCTACAAGGCGTTCGGAACGGGCGGTGGATCGATTTTCTGGACCGGTCCCTGGACGTTGAACGGATATGTAGGCCAAGGGCTGAATTTCATGACGTCCAATTTCCCAAACATCGGAGGGACATTGAAGACCTACTTCGAGATGGGCGGACTGGAACTCTACAATCAGAGCGACCCAGGACGCTACAAAACCACCTTGGAAGCCGTCAAATGGCTGTCTGACAACAGTTTCCTCTGGACCACCGTCGGCCGAGGCGCCTCGCCGCGCCAGTCGATCCTCGATCGCCCTGACTACAAGACGGCTGGGCATCCGTGGAGCATGCGGGGCGCGTTTGTGGAGGGAATGGCGTTCGCCACGATTCCGGAGATTCCGGTGGTTGCCGGACCGGAATTCACGATCTACTCGGGCGGCAACTTTCTCGCGCGCACACTCGAGGGAGTCTGGGCCGGCTCGAAGACGCCCGCCGACGCGATGGCCGATCTCCAAGAACGCTGGCAGGACGGTCTCGACAAGGGCTAACCGTTTTAGCATGATAAACGCAGCCGGCCATCTCGTTGGGCCGGCTGCGTTCGCTTGAGAGCCGCCCCAGTCCGGATCCGTAAATCGAGCTAGGTTGTGAGTCCAGACAGGCCAACATCCGGCGGGACACCGCCAACAGCTCTTTCGGGTGAAAAGGCTCCCGTTGACTGGGTCGGCTACCTGTTCGTCGCATTCTTTGCGGTTCCATTCCTGATCTTCAATGTCGGCCCGGTTTTCTTCGGAGCATATGTCGCCTTCACGGAGTGGAGCATCATTGGAACGCCGAGATGGGTTGGCTTTCAGAATTTCGAGGACGCTCTGTCTGACGAATGGGTCTGGGTGGCGTTCCGAAACATTTTTCTCTACGCGCTCATCATCGTTCCAGGGGTAACGATACTTGGGCTGTTCTTCGCTCTTTTCGTAAATCGTTCCTATCCACTTTCCGGACTTGCCAGAACGCTGTTTTTTGCCCCCAATGTGGTTTCGGCAACTGTGATCGGGCTGGTCTGGGTCTGGATGCTCGATACGCAATTCGGGCTTGTAAACAACGTATTGAACACCGTCGGCATCTCGAACATTCCTTGGCTGACATCCACGGACTGGGCGCTGACCGGTGTCTCAATAGCGTCTATCTGGTGGGATCTTGGACTTGCATTCGTTCTGATCCTCGCGGCTCTCCAAGACATTCCGCGAGACCTTACCGAAGCAGCCACCGTTGATGGCGCAGGGCCGGTGAATCGATTGCGCTTCGTCATTCTGCCGCACCTGCGGCCGGTGCTTTCGATGGTCGTGACCCTGCAACTCATCGCAACGCTGCGCATATTCAGCCAAGTCTACGTGATGACCAATGGCGGTCCGGCAGGCGCGTCGTCTTCGCCGATCCACTATATCTACACAGTGGCGATCGTGCGCAATCTCTACGGATACGCCTCCGCCCTGGCAATCGCGCTCTTCGTGGTCATCCTGTGCGTCACCTTGGTCCAGCGCTTTGTCCTGAGGGAGACAGCGTGATGGGGGGTTGGTTCGAGCGCCGGGGAATGAACTCCAGAGATGTGTTTATTTGGATTGGCGGCATGCTTGTCGCGTTGCTTTGGGCAGCGCCATTCTTCTGGATGGTCTCGACATCGTTCAAGTTTCCAGCGGATGTGATGACCGAGACAATCGAGTGGATTCCGCGGCGAGTCACGCTCGACAACTATATAAAGATTTTCGAGTTTCCGATTGTTCGGTGGACGCTGAACAGTCTTGTCCAAGCGGTTGCGTCCACAACAATCTGCGTGTTCTTCGGTGCGCTTGCGGGATTCGCTCTTGCCCAGTTCCGCTTTCCGGGACGCGCTACAATATTTCTGATTTTTCTCGCATCGATAATGATCCCGGTGGAGGTGTCGGTGATCCCGATGCTTCTCGCCTTCATCAAAATCGGATGGGCAAGCACCTACCAGGCGCTCATTCTTCCGACTATTGCCAACGTGTTCTCCGTTTATATCTTCCGTCAATTCTTCCTGAATTTCCCGAAGGAGCTGGTGGAGGCGGCGCGGATGGACGGCGCCGGGCCTTTCCGGCTGTTCTGGCTCATCGCGCTGCCACTTGCGCGAGCGCCAATGATTGCTGCGGCGGTGATAATATTCACGCTGAACTGGAACAATTTTCTTTGGCCGCTCCTAGTTGTGTTTGACGAGAGCATGAAGACCATGCCCGTCGGAATCGCGCGGTTCGCGCCTGTCGTGGGGACGCATACCCAGTTGGAAGGGTTCTCGGTCGCGATGGCGGGCGTGACAGTGCTTTCGATTCCCAGCCTGACCTTGTTCTTTTTCCTGCAACGATACTTCATTCAAGGCATCTCGCATGGCAGCCTCAAGCAGTAGCCAGCAGCCATCAATCCTCGAATTGACAGCGAGCGGCGCGCAATCAACGCCGCCGATCTGCAACACGATCTGGATTGACAACGAGGCGAGACCCGCGGCTAGCGGCGCGGTGTTCGAGACCGTCAATCCAAGCAACGAGAGGGTGATCGCCAATGTTTCGAGGGGGTCTCATTCCGATGTCGACGACGCAGTGACATCGGCGCGAGACGCATTGAAGGGACCATGGGGGCATATGTCGCCGCAGCGCCGCGGCGAAATGCTGCTGGGTTTCGCTCATGCCCTGGAAGAGCGGTTGGAAAAGCTCGCAATCCTGGAAACGACGGATGTGGGCAAGCCACTCAGCGACTCGAAAGACGACCTGAGAGGAGCAGGCGCGACGCTTCGCTACAATGCCGGCGCAGCCGACAAGGCGGAGGGGACATCGATTCCGCTTGGTCAAGAATTCGTTGACTTCACCGAGTTGGAACCTCTTGGCGTGACAGCCCACATCATGCCTTGGAACTTTCCGCTTGGAATGGCGGTTCGCTCGCTGGCGCCTGCCTTGGCAGCTGGGTGCACCGCAGTGCTGAAACCAGCGGAGCAGTCTCCACTTTCAACTGTCGCGCTTGCGGAGACCGCCCGCGATGCAGGTTTCCCGCCTGGCGTCGTGAATGTTGTCACCGGGTATGGCGAGGAGGCAGGAAAAGCCCTCACCGAACATTCACTTGTAGACGGCATGACATTCACCGGGTCCGTCGCAACGGGCCGACTTGTGGCCTCTGCCGCTGGCCGAGCACTCAAACCGGTCGTGCTGGAACTCGGCGGCAAGAATCCCATGATCGTGTTTGACGATGCAGACATTGAAACGGCCGTCAATGCAGCCCTGGACGGAGCGTTCGACAACTGCGGTCAAGTTTGCTCGTCAGTTTCTCGCCTGCTGCTTCAGAAAGGCATCGCGGATAAGTTCCTCGAAAAGTTCGTTGCGAAAGCGGCATGCTTGACCACGGCGGCCGGAATGGACGATGCCGATCTTGGACCGCTCGCATCAGCGGCCCAGCATGAAAAGGTCTTGAGCCACATTGAATCGGCCCAGAGAGACGGGGCGCAGTTTTTGCTGGGGGGCGGCGAGCCTTCCGGAATGGAATCAGGCTATTTCATCGAGCCAACCGTGATCGAAGGAGTCGACACAATGAGCGTCATCGCTCGTGAGGAAACTTTTGGTCCCGTCGTTACAGTGTTCCGCTTTTCAACCGAGGAAGAGGCTGTCGAGTTGGCCAACCTGCTTCCTTACGGACTGGCCGCAGGAATCCAGACCAGCGAGATCGGAAGAGCTCTTCGGCTGGCAAGGAGGATCGAGGCAGGAACGGTATGGATCAACGGGTGGTTCATAGGCGGAGTGCAGGCTCCGACAGGAGGCGTGAAAGACAGCGGCTACGGACGCGAGCGCGGACTGGACGGAATTCGAAACTACCTGCGCATCAAGAATATAGGCGTGAACGTGGCAAGCAGCCGTTGATAGGATATCGTCCACAAGCCGCGAACTAGGTTCGCGGGGAACAAATCAACCAAGGGGGAACCTAGGCATGACCGAAATCGCCGGAGCCAGCCATCACGACATCTTCCGGCATCCCGAACATTGCGTGAACCAAATTTGCGCAAGGACACTTTCAAACGGAGACATTTTGGCGGTGTTCAACGAGGAGCGCTTTCCCTATCATCACGACAGCGGCCAGACCCTCATTGTCCGCTCGGTCGACGGCGGGGTCACCTGGTCGGAACCTGAAATCGTGTTGCCGTGGACTGACACCACAGGCAACTGGGACTGTGGAATTTGCGAACTCCACGACGGCTCGCTGATCGTTAACCTGACAATTACGGCATTCTTCAAGCGCGGCATTGCAGCTGAGCAGCCGTCTTGGAGTTCCAAGCCGTATACAGGTGAGTGGGGCGACTGGACTTGGGCATACAAGACTCAAGGATGGATTGGCACTTATGTTCTGAAGTCGGAGACCGGCGGGAAGACATGGGGCAGCCCGGTGCCGTGCAACGTCCGACCGCTAAAGCACGGCGGATGCCGTTCTGGCTGCTGGCAATTGCCCTCAGGTGCACTGTTGATGGGGCTCTACGGAAGAATCCGGGGATTTGGCGAGGAGGGCGAGGGCGAATCCACCCGATCAGCCCTGATTCGATCGGACGATGGAGGATCCAATTGGGAATACTACTCCACCATCGCCTACGATCCAGCTTCGATTATCGACTACGAGGAACCGGCAATCCTGCGCCTCAGGGACGGAAGACTTGTATGTTTCATGCGGACTCACGTGAACCCGAGTGGCGACGCGAAGAACATGGTCATGACAATTTCCGAAGACGATGGCTTTTCTTGGACGCCGCCAGCCTGGACCAACATATGGGGCTATCCGGCCGACATGATTTCGCTTGCCGACGGCCGGTACCTGATGATCTACGGATACCGCCGCCCTCCCTATGGAGTTCGGGGAATCATTTCCGAGGACGGGGTTTCCTGGGACGTGGCCAATGAATTCGTCATTCGCACGGGCGGCGTTCCCGGCAACACAGATCGAGGCGCTCCGGGATCGAGCCTCGGCTGGGCAGCGTCAGGAGGAGACGGGGACACGAATGGAATAAATCCGATGAACCCGGGAGTGTTCCAGCATATCGGATATCCGACCGTGGTACAGACCAACGACGAAACCATCGTGGCCTGCTATCACGAATGGAGCGAGGACGAGCGTCCTTTGCAGTTCGTGCTCTGCACACGGTTCAGGATCTGAAGCCCAGGAACAAAACGAAAGCGATGCAGGTCGCAGGGAGTTGAAATGAGCCAAGTCGAATTGAAGGGCGTTGGAAAGGCATTCGACAAGGTCGAGGTGATCCATGACGTGAATCTGGCGATCAACTCCGGGGAGCTAATCGTGTTCGTGGGCCCGTCGGGTTGCGGAAAATCAACTTTGCTGCGGCTAATCTGCGGGCTCGAGCATCTCACCTTCGGCGAGATTTCGATAGGCGGCCGGTCCATGCGAGGCGTGAATCCTGCAAAGCGCGAGGCGGCAATGGTATTCCAGTCCTATGCGCTCTACCCACACATGAACGTCGCCGACAACATGGCCTTTGCGCTCAGGATGTCAGGCATGGGCAAGGCCGAGCGTTACGAGCGGGTCAGGGAGGCGGCGCGGGTTCTGCGCCTTGAGAAGTTGCTCGAGAGAATGCCGAAGCAGCTTTCGGGAGGCCAGAGACAGAGGGTAGCCATCGGTCGCGCCATAGTGCGAAAACCGAAGGTCTTTCTATTCGATGAACCGCTGAGCAACCTTGACGCGGAGCTGAGGGTTCAGATGCGTCTGGAGATTTCCAGCCTGCACCAGCAGCTTGGCGCAACGATGATCTACGTGACCCATGATCAAGTCGAAGCAATGACCATGGCCGATCGGATTGTCGTTTTGCGCGAAGGCAAGATCGAGCAGGTGGGCACCCCGGTGGATCTCTATCAAAGACCCAGAAATGTTTTCGTGGCCGGATTCATCGGCTCTCCGAAAATGAACCTTCTGTCAGGGAAGGTTGCCGGTATAGAGCCGGACAAAATTGAAGTTCAGGTTGCCGGAATCCGGGATTGCATATTGTCCACACCGGATTTCTGCCCGGACATTGCGGTCGGCGAAGACGTTACCGTCGGCATTCGGCCTGAAGGGTTCGTTGAGCCCGAACCTGATTCATTTCATTTTGACATCGAAGTTAAATTTGTGGAAAATCTTGGCGGGACGCTGCTGCTCCATGCTCCCGATCATCCATCCGGCACCCTTGTGATTGAATCCCGCGAGACATCGGTTCCAAGCGTCGGAACCCGAACCGTCGCCTTGGACCCGAATCAAGTGCACCTTTTTGACCGTGACGGCTTCGCTCTGGCACGAAAAGAGCCAGATTCAGAATGCTTTGCACAGGACTCGGTATAGATTCATCGGAGTCGTTCAGTTGGCGAACTGCGAGATGGCGACAGCCGTCTCATCGGCGCGCACAACATCACCGAGGCCTGTCTTTCACTTGAGTCGCCGACCTCGGGAGGATCAGCGCCACAAGAATGCGCGGCGATTAAAAGCTGGAATCAATCCACCAAGTCCGGCAAAGTGCCTGAATTCAAATGGGGCGGGCCGATATTGACGAAAGAACAGTGAGTCAAAACGGTTCACAGACTACGGGCCGCACTGGAAAGGACTGCCAGAGGCCATCGCTTTACGAGAAAAAGCCGGGACCCCCACCGTGGTACGGATATGGTGATCCAATGGGGAACTGTCACGCTTAGCTATTCCGACATTGAAAAAACACTGAAACATCTCATGGCCGTGGAGCGAGAAAAACCATCGAGGGCGTTCGCAATTGCAATTCACTCAAGAACGACCGACACAACCTCTACAAGATCTTCAAGCTCCTAAAAAAGGATGCCAAGGCGATCCTGCAAGAGCACACTACGCTATCTATCAGTCGCCTCATTATTCAAGGCAGCGCCGCTTCGCGTCGGCATTCGCAACGGCGGAGAAGGATGAGGTGCGTTCAAAGGCAAACTGCAGACTAGCCTTGCCCAGAAGGCAGATCTGCCACTGACCGCGAGCGAAGTCCTCGATTCCCAGGAAAGCCATGCAATCTCTCGACGATGGATCGAGAAGAATTGCGCGTTGCTTGAATTCTCGAGAAAACAAATGCACATTGCTGGCCATGCGCGAGTTCGAATTCACAAGCCTGCCACTGCGTGTTCGGTTCGCGCGCGGCGGCCGCCGCTTCCTGAAAGACGAAATCGCGCATCTTGGCCGAAGTCGCGCGATGGTTGTCTGCACGCAGCAGCAGCGTGAGCAGGCGGAGGAGGTTCGCGCCATTCTCGGGGATCTTTCGGTCGGTATCCTGGATCAGGCCACCATGCATACACCTGTTGAGGTCACACGCGCCGCGATGGGCGCCTTGGAGAAATCGGGTGCAGATTGCACGGTCGCAGTTGGCGGTGGCTCGACAATCGGACTTGCAAAGGCAATTGCGCTCCGTTCCGACATCCCCCAAATCGCCCTGCCCACAACGTATGCGGGGTCGGAAATGACCACAATCCTCGGCCAGACCGAAGGTGGCCTCAAGACCACGCTCAAGGACCCGAGAGTTCTTCCTGCATCCGTGATCTATGACGTAGATTACACGCTTACATTGTCGGCCAACACGACAGCATGTTCCGGCCTGAACGCGATCGCCCATGCAATCGAGGCCTTGTACGCTAAGGAGAAGAACCCGATAACCAACATGCTGTGCCTCGATGCTGTTCGCGCGCTATCCGAGGCGCTGCCGGCAATCGTCGAGCAGCCCGGTGATGTCGCCGCACGGTGCCAAGCGCAATACGGCGCGTTTCTGTGCGGGATGGCTCTTGGTTCGGCAGGCATGGCACTTCATCACAAGCTATGCCATGTGCTTGGCGGTGCCTTCGACCTTCCGCACGCCGAAACGCATTCCATCATTCTTCCCCATGCCGCGGGGTTCAACGCCGCGACCGCTCCAGAACTGGAACCGATACGCCGGATTCTCGGATCTCGAAGCGTGGGCGGAGGACTGTATGACTTTGCCGCGCGGATTGGCGCTCCGCTGGCATTGAAGGACATTGGCATGCCTCCAGAGGGAATTGACTTGGCTTGCAACTTGGCGGTTGCCAATCCCTACTGGAATCCACGCAAGTTCGACCGTGACGACATGAAGTCGATAGTTTCCCATGCGTACGAGGGCACTCGCCCTGAATAAAGAAACGGGATTTCGACGTTGGCTGGATGGTTTCAGCTTGGTCTGCGCCTTGAATCCTTTTAATTGAATCTCGTTTGTGTCGCAGTCGCACTTGCGTATATTGGTCCGGGAACGGACCGTTCGCCGCTCGTCGAAAAAAATCGCGTTGGCAACCAAGCGCGAGACTTGGCAAGCATCGGGTGCGTTACATGTCATGGAAATCAAACAATCCATCAACTTACGGAGGATCAAGATGCCAGTGCGCAAACCGAGAGGAATGAACCGTCGAAGATTCCTGAAATCAACCGCCGCTTCAGGAGCGGTTGCAACCGCAGGCCTTTACGCTCCGGCTGTCCATGCACAGGACCGAATCGTTAAAATCGGATTCGTGACTCCGAGCACCGGCCCGCTTGCGGCGTTTGCTGAAGTCGATCAGTTCACGATCGACGGGTTTATCAAGACGACCGGCGGCGGCGTGTCATCCGGGTCACGAAAAATGACCTTCGAGGTCACCTTGAAGGACAGCCAATCCAACCCCTCTCGAGCCGCCGAAGTGGCCAAGGAGCTCATTGTGGACGACGGGATCGACGTGATGGTCGTCTCTCACACCCCGGAAACCACAAACCCGGTCGCAACGGTTTGCGAGATCGAGGAAATTCCCTGCCTGTCAACCCTTGCGCCTTGGCAGCCTTGGTTCATCGGACGACAGGGGAACCCCGGGGACCCGTCCACCTGGACGCAGTTCGACTACACCTACCACTTCCTGTGGGGTCTGGAGGATTTGATCACCGTCTTCACCAACATGTGGAACCAGCTTGACACCAACAAATCCGTGGGTGGCCTGTTCCCGAACGACGCGGACGGCAACGCATGGGGCGACCCGAACCTGGGAATGCCGCCTGCCTTGGCTTCCATGGGCTTCAAGCTGACCGATCCGGGCCGGTACCAGAATTTGCAGGACGACTTCTCGGCACAAATAACCGCCTTCAAGAATGCTGAAGCGGAGATCGTGACCGGTGTGGTGCTGCCACCCGACTTCGCGACATTCTGGACGCAGTCGCGACAACAAGGATTTGTCCCGAAGGTAGCCTCAGTCGGAAAGGCGATCCTGTTTCCCTCTGCGGTGAACGCGATCGGAGCCACGGCACAGAACTTGAGTTCGGAAGTCTGGTGGTCAAATGTCCACCCCTTCAGCTCTTCGCTCACGGGCGAGTCCGCCGCAGAGCTCTGCAACTCCTATGAAAGCGCTACAGGGCGCCAGTGGACGCAGCCGCTCGGGTTCGTTCATGCGTTGTTCGAAGTGGTAACAGATGCCGTAAAGCGGATCGATGATGTCGGTGACGCTGACGAGATGGCGAATGCGATCGCGGCGACCGACCTCGACACGATAGTGGGACCGCTCAAGTGGGATGGCGCCAACCTTCCGCCATTCGCGCAGAAGAATGTTACCAAGACCCCACTTGTCGGTGGGCAGTGGCGCAAGTCCGAAGACGGAAATTTCCGCATCGTGATAGTCGACAACCAGACTTACCCCGACATTCCGCTTGGTGGCGAAATGGAACCCATCAGCTGACGCAACATCTGTCGCCCGATTTTGCCTTGATCGTCTTCGAGGCGTAACGGCGGCACGTTCGCCATGTTGCTGGAGTTGCGCGGTCTCAGCAAATCGTTCGGGGCAGTCATTGTCGCGGACGCAGTCAATCTAGTTGTCGATGAAGGCGAGGCACTCGGAATCATAGGTCCGAACGGCGCCGGCAAAACGTCGCTGTTCAACTTGATCGCCGGCAACCTTGCTCCAGACTCGGGTGCAGTGCTTCTCGATGGAAAGGACATTACCGCTGTGCCCGTACGCAAGCGGGTAGAGGCGGGACTCGGACGAAGCTTCCAGATACCGCAACCCTTTGAGCATCTCACCGTCTTCGAAAACTCCGTCGTGGCCGCCTGCTTCGGGTCCGGCAAGAACGAAAGCGAGGCCCAGGACAAGGTCGTGGACCTGCTTCATCGCACTGGCCTGCTGGCCAAGGCCAACCTTCCCGCCGGAGCGCTCACGCTTCTGGAACGAAAGCGCCTGGAAATGACGCGCGCACTCGCGACCGGACCGAGGCTGCTGCTGCTGGACGAGATCGCCGGCGGCCTTACCGACGCTGAGTGCCAAGACCTGATCAGCACGATTCTGCAGATCAAGGAGGAAGGCATGACGATAGTCTGGATTGAGCATGTGACGCATGCCCTCCTAGCCGTCGTGAGCCGGCTCGCCGCGCTGAATTTCGGCAAGGTGATCGCGGAGGGCGACCCGCATTCGGTCATGGATTCCGATGCCGTTCAGCAAGTCTATCTGGGAGTGGATTGATGGCCCTGCTTGAAACGAGGGCGTTGACCGCCTTCTACGGTGATTTTCAGGCTCTCTACGGCATCGACACTTATATAGATGAGGGTGAGGCCATCGCTCTGATCGGGGCGAATGGAGCGGGAAAATCAACCTATATGTCGGCTGTAACCGGATTGCTGAAGGCCGAGCCGGAAATGATAGTCTATGATGGGAGGCCAATCGCCGGCAGCAAGCCGGCGCAGATACTCGCGGCAGGCATCGCGCTCGTTCCCGAGGGGCGCCGGCTGTTTTCCTCGCTGTCAGTTGAGGAAAATCTCCTTGTCGGAAACTACGGACGCAAAGTGCGCGGGCCTTGGAGGCTGGAAAGCGTCTATCGCCTGTTTCCGGTTCTGGAGGAGCGCCGCAATCAGCTTTCGACCTCGCTGTCGGGAGGCCAGCAGCAAATGGTCGCGCTGGGCCGTGCCCTGATGGCCAATCCGCGACTCCTTCTTTGTGACGAAATCAGCCTGGGGCTGGCCCCTGCCGTGATCAAGGACATCTACAAGGCACTCGAGGAAATCAGGAGCGAGGGGGCAAGCGTCATCCTCGTGGAGCAGAATATCAATCAGGCCCTGTCCGCTGCCGATCGGCTGTACTGCCTGCTCGAAGGCCGCGTGACGCTGTCCGGAAAGCCCGTGAATCTCAGCCGCGAGCAGATCCGAACGGCCTATTTCAAGGGCTGACCATGATCTGGATCGATACGCTCATTCAAGGAGTGCTTCTCGGCGGCCTCTATGCGCTCTTTGCCATCGGCCTTTCGATAATCTTTGGAATCATGCGGCTGGTCAATCTTGCGCATGGCGATTTCATGGTGCTGGGCGCCTTCGCCGTTCTTGTGGGAATCGAGGCGCTTGACCTGCCGATCGGGATTTCGGCCGTGCTTGCCGCAATCATCATGTTCGTGGTGGGGTACGCGCTTCAGTCCCTAGTGCTGAACAGGACGCTCGGCCGGGGCATACTGCCGCCGCTGCTGGTGACTTTTGGCCTGTCAATCATGCTTCAGAACGGCATGCTCGAGCTGTTTTCCGCTGACACTCAGAGGTTAAAGGCGGGCGGGTTCGAGGAAGTTTCCATCAGGTTGGGCGAAAGTCTGGCCGTTGGCGCAATGCCGCTTCTGACATTCGCTTCGGCGATTGTCGCGATTCTGCTTCTGAACTGGCTGTTCTACGGCACCGAACTCGGCCGCGCCTTCCGAGCGACTTCTGACGACCCGGTCATGGCCCAGTTGGCGGGAATAGACAATTCGCGCATCTTCGCTCTCGCGATGGGTCTCTCGATGGTCGTCGTGTCGATCGCGGGCCTGTATCTTGGCGCCCGCGCCACGTTTGATCCCCTGATCGGCCCTGCGCGCTTGATCTTCGCGTTCGAGGCTGTGATAATCGGCGGCTTGGGGAGCCTGTGGGGCACGCTTGCCGGGGGTGTGATCCTGGGAGTTTCGCAGACCATCGGTGCCCAGATCAACCCTGAATGGCAAACGCTTGCCGGGCATATCGTGTTTCTGATCGTGCTGGTGATCAGGCCTCGAGGGCTGTTCCCCAAGGTCGTCGACTGATGATCGACAAATCTCTCTACAAGGTCACTTTAACCACCCGTCACAGTCAGGCGGCGCTCGCCGCGCTGTGCGTTGCAGCGGCCATTCTGGCCCTGGTCCCCGCATTCGCCTCACGTGCGCTGATTCAGGACCTGTTCTTCATATTGACGATGATCGCGCTCGCGCAGTGCTGGAATCTGCTGGCGGGATACGGGGGTCTGGTCAGCGTCGGCCAGCAAGCGTTCGTGGGTCTCGGGGCATACATGGTTTTTGCCGGTACAATTCTCTGGGGGATGGAGCCTTTGCTCGCAATCATCCTCGCAGGCTTCATCGGCGCGGTGCTGGCATTTCCGACCTCTTACGTCGTGTTCAGGCTTCGCGGCGCGTATTTTGCGATCGGAACCTGGGTAGCGGCTGAGGTTTACAGGCTCGCGTTTTCGCAATGGAAAGCGCTTGGCGGAGGAACTGGCACCTCCATGCCGTCGAAGATCGCAAAATCGATGGCAGGCGTGGAATGGGTCAAGGAGCTTCTCGATCTCAAGACATCGGCCGCGCGGGATGTCATGGCCTACTGGCTTGCGCTTGCCATCCTTGTAGCGATACTGGTTGCTATCTACGCGTTTCTCGTCTCCCGCCAAGGACTCGCGCTTGCTGCCATCCGCGACAGCGAGAGCACGGCGGAAAACATCGGCATCAACATTCAGCGCTCCAAGCTAGGCGTTTATCTGTTTGCAGCTTTCGGGGCATCACTGACGGGAGCGCTGATCTTCTTCCAGAAAGCCTCAATCACGCCAAGCAGTGCGTTCAGCGTTGTCGACTGGACGGCTTACGTGCTGTTCGTCGTGATAATCGGCGGGATCGGCACCTTGGAAGGCCCGATCATCGGCGCCATAGTGCTCTTCGTTCTGCAGAATTGGCTGGCCGACTACGGAACCTATTATCTTATGCTGCTGGGACTGATAGCCGTGGCCGTCATGCTGACCGCGCCGCGAGGCATCTGGGGATACGTTCAAGCGCGCTGGGACTTTTCGATCCTCCCGACCCGGAGGCATCTGATCGGTCCGGACACACCAGTGCCGGACTACACTCAACCGCCAAGGGGAATGACGACGTCGGCGCCGAAGGGAATCAGCGGCACCGAGATAATCCTGGAGAACCCAATGTTCGATATTGAAACGGATGTCCTGATTGTGGGCTCAGGCCCTGCGGGCGGCTCTGCCGCCGCACTCCTCTCCAGCTACGGCATCGAGAACGTGATGATCGAGAAATACGCGTGGCTGGCGAACACCCCTCGCGCGCACATCACCAACCAGCGCACGATGGAAATACTGCGCGAACTGGGGCTGGAGGAAGACGCCAAGGAAAAGGCCGTTCCACAAAACCTGATGGGAAACAACGTCTTTTGCACGTCGCTCGCGGACGAGGAAATCGGCCGGTTGCTGACTTGGGGAAACCACCCGAGCCGCAAGGCCGACTACGACCTTGCCTCGCCTTGCCAGATCTGCGACATTCCGCAAACGCTCTTGGAACCGATCATTGTCGGCAAGGCAATGCAAACGGGCACCATCGCGAGATTCAAGACGGAGTATGTAAGCCACACGCAGGATTCAAACAGTGTCGTGTCGACCGTGCGGGACCGCGTGGCCGATCAGACGTACCGGATCCGCTCGAAATACCTGCTGGGCGCGGATGGCGCAAACAGCCAGGTCGCCAACGACATTGGTCTTTCGATGGAAGGGAAAATGGGGCTTGAAGGCTCCATGAACATTGAGTTCGAATCCGATCTCTCAAAATATGTCGCGCATCGCCCATCCGTGCTCTACTGGGTCTTTCAACCCGGCTCCAACATCGGCGGCATCGGAGCGGGAGTAATCCGGATGGTACGGCCCTGGTACAAATGGCTGTCAATTTACGGATACAAGATTGAGAACGGCCCGCCAAAGCTGGACATCCCGCAAGCCGAAAGAATTGTGCGCCAACTGATCGGCGACAAAGAGATTCCGATCAAGATCACTCGACTGTCATACTGGACAGTCAACAACATGGTGGCCCGTCGCTATTCGAAAGGCCGCGTGTTCTGCATGGGCGACGCTGTCCACCGACATCCGCCATCCAACGGCCTGGGATCGAACACATCGATTCAAGATGCTTATAACCTGTGCTGGAAACTCAAGCTTGTTCTGGAAGGAAAGGCCGATGCACGTTTGCTGGGCAGTTACGATGCGGAACGACAGCCTGTGGGCAAGCAGATCGTTACCCGCGCGAACAAGTCAATCGAAGACTACAAGCCGATTTTCGAAACTCTGGGTTTGCTCCACCCCGGTTCTCCAGAAGACATCAGGCGACGGATGGACGCCCGGAAGCTGCCGACCATCGAGGCGGAAGCTCGGCGAAGAGCACTGAACAAGTACATTCGGCAAAAGTCCTACGAATTTAACTGCCACGGAGTCGAGTTGGGGCAGCGGTACGCATCCGAAGCTGTTGTTCCGGACGGAACGCCAGAGCCGGAGTATACGCGCGACAGGGAGCTTTACTACCACCCCACCACTTGGCCAGGCGCTCGACTCCCGCATGTCTGGCTCGACATGGGTGGCAGGCAGGTGTCAACGCTCGATCTGGTCGGGCGCGGCAGGTTCGCTCTCTTCACGGGCATCTCCGGCGCCGGCTGGGTGGAGGCGGCCGCACGCGTTCAGGCTGATCTCGGAATCGAAATCAAGGTACGGCAGATTGGCCCGGGCTGCGAGATCAGTGACGTGTTCGGAGATTGGGGAATGCAGTCCGAAATCAGCGACTCGGGCTGCATCCTGGTAAGGCCGGACAGCCATGTCGGCTGGCGAATCCGGGAATTGAGTGCAGTCCCGACGGCGGAATTGCGCTCGGCCCTCAGCCGCATCGTCGGCAAAGCGTAGAGACCGGTTCCGCCAGTGGAGTTGCGGGCAAGCTTTTTCTGGTTCGCGTGCGCCGAAAGATGCAATTTCCATTGAATCTTCGAAGGTGATCGATCGACGCCGGAATATATATATCGATATCAAGCGCAAAGGATGATCGAAGAATCGCTGGCAACCGCTAGACAGCCGGCAATGCCGTTGCTTCCGACGTTCAAGGTTTTGCGAGGCATTATCGGCGGGATGGGTGCCGCAATGTTTTAAGCAGCAGACGGCCATTCAAACCGGCGGTGAATTCGTTATGATCAAGCACTCGAACGTTGAGAGGACCTGAATGAAAAAACGGCTGCATTTGGTGTTCGGCGGTGAACTCGAGGATCCCGCTCGAAGCAAATTTCGCAATATCGACGAGGTCCAGCTGGTTGGGCTGTACTCGGACTACCAGTCCGCTTATAACGCTTGGAAGGAGGTTTCGCAGCAGTCGGTGGACAATGCGCTTATGCGGTTCTACATCGCCCGCCTGAACCGGCTTATCGACGAGGGCAAGTCCGAAGGCGGAACGGAAGAGATCACTTCTTGACCGGAGTCGAGACGCAATGCTGACATCGCCAGGATTGGCGGTCTACCTCGCAGTCTCCGCAGGCGCGGGAGCGATGGCCCGGCAGATTCTGCGCCATCGACTCAGGAACGGCAAGGAAGACAGGCAGAGATTCCAGGAAAGACTCGGGGTCCCCGGCCTTGCACGGCCGGCGGGCACGCTTGTGTGGTTTCACTCGGCCAGCGTTGGCGAGGCAATTTCAATACTTGGATTGATCGAAATTCTTGGAAAGCGGCGAAAGGACATAGGATTTCTACTGACGACGGGAACAGTGTCTTCGTCCGTAATGCTCAAGGACAGAATGCCGGCCCGTTCCATTCACCAATTCGTCCCGTATGACGTGCGCTCGGCCATAAGCTCGTTTCTCGATCACTGGAGGCCGTCGGTCGGGGTCTGGACAGAAAGCGAATTCTGGCCTGCCTTAATCTATGAATCTCACCGTCGAACAATTCCACTGCTCTGTCTCAACGCCCGCATGTCCTCGGCATCGTACCGAAGGTGGAGATGGGCGCCCGGAATGTCCTCGGCCCTTATGCAACGCTTCGAGCACATGCTCGTCCAGAGCAGTGACACGGCGGCGTATCTGCAACGCCTTGGTCTTCCAAGTCAAAGGGTGGAAGTCACGGGCTCCCTGAAACAAGGCGCCGCGAAGCTGCCCGCCAACGACAATGACCTCGGCGAGATGTCTGAAGCGATCGCCGAGCGGCCTGTCTGGCTTGCAGCCTCCACGCACAACCCCGAAGAGGAAATTGCCGCCGAAGCCCATCGCGCAGCAGCCGAAAGTGTCCCGGGACTTCTACTGATCGTGGTCCCTCGGCACCCGGAACGCGGTCAGGAAATCCAGAAGCGGTTGATTGAGCGGGGTTTGAAGGTCAAGCGGCGTTCTGCGGGGCACCTGCCGGCACCAGCGGATGACATCTACATTGCCGATACGCTGGGCGAACTTGGGATATGGTACCGGATTTCGCCGATCTGCTTTCTTGGTGGCTCTCTGTCCGAAAACGGAGGGCACAACCCCTTCGAACCGGCCGCGCTGGATTGCGCCATCTTGCACGGTCCAAACGCTTGGAATTTCAAGGAAATTTATGCCGATCTCGCCGCGGCGGAAGGCGCACGCACAGTGTGGACGGCAGAGCAACTTGCCGTTGCGGTGACAGAAGCGTTTGCCAACGAGAGCGCAGGAAAGATGGCGGCGACCGCCGCTGTCATCTGCTCTGGCAGCACAGACGTTGCAAACCGTGGAGTTGAATTGATTCTGTCTTACATACCTGAACGATCGGCGGTCTAGATGCGGCAGCCGCAGTTCTGGTATCAGAAGCCGGGACTCAAGGCATGGATGCTGGCGCCGATTGCCGCAATATGGGATCAAGCGGCAAAAACCAGACTTCGCAGGTCGTGCGCCCTCAGCGCGGGCGTTCCGGTCATCTGCATCGGCAATGTCAATGTCGGTGGCACCGGCAAGACTCCCATGACGATTGCGCTAGCGCAGAGGCTGTCAGAAGCAGGCAGAAAGCCGCACATCGTAACTCGCGGCTACGGGGGGGATGAACCCGGTCCTGTTCTGGTCGACGAACGCCGGCACTCTTCTTCCAATGTGGGAGACGAGCCTCTTCTGCTTGCGGCATTTGCACCGACATGGGTTGCTCGCGACCGCCTCGAAGGAGCGCGGCAAGCAGCCGAGGCCGGTGCCACGGAAATTCTTCTCGACGATGGGCACCAGTACCCGCGGCTTGCCCGTGACCTGACGATCTTGACTGTCAACGCGGCGGTCGGTTTCGGAAACGAAAAGGTCATGCCTGCAGGGCCTCTTCGGGAAGAGCTTGCGCGAGGACTTTCCCGAGCCGATGTTCTCGTCGTGGTTGGATCATTGAGCAATTACCGTGTTTTCCAGGGCAGCAATTCAGGAAAGCTGCCACTGCCGACGACGCGAGCAGAGTTGAGGCCGCTCAAAACCGGAATTGACTGGGAGGGCCTGGATGTCGTTGCGTTTGCCGGCATCGGCCAGCCTGACAGTTTTTATCAGACCGTCGCAGCGCTAGGTGCAAAGATAAAGCACTCGATTGCCCTGGGCGATCACCAACCGCTGGACGGCAGGCTGATGCGCCGTCTGGAAACCGTGGCTCGAAACAGAAACGCACAACTTGTCACAACCGAGAAGGATGCCGTGCGCTTGTCGCGCGAATGGCGATCCAAGGTCTTGACCATACCGGTCAGGATGAAGCTTGACTCATGGGAACTCATCGACAGGCGACTGCACTCGACCGGCATCCTTGGCACTGAATGAACGCTTTGCTGTCAGCTAGCTGTGCGGCAGCGCTTGACAAAATCTGGACTCGCATGTCGTTCGCGACTTCGCCACGTGATGCACAACTGGCGTCTGCGGGCTCAGCCGCTTCGCGGCATAGCTTGTTCAGGTTGTGTACCCATAAGGTGCGGGACATGATGCTGACAGGGTTGTTGCGTTCAAGCCATGGATGCGCTGACGATGTCTCGCCGTGACTTGACCGGTCGGGAAGGGGCCTCGATCCAGCCACCGCTGCCGAACAGGCCGAGCGGGGTGCCGTGGCGCGACCTGCCGAAGGAACATTGACATTGCACAATGGTCTGCAACCGCTGGTCCAAGAAGGGTGCATGGTGCGCATTTTCAATGCCTTGAATGCCGAGGCGTCGGAGACGCTTCATCTCGTCGACAGCCCGGTATCATCCTCGCACGGGCGGCGTGCCAACAGCGATGCGATGCCAGCAGATATGCAGGTTGGGTGTTCCCGTCGCTCTCCGGCAAGTCGGAGCATGTAGGGAAACTTCACGGGCATTGCAGTTGGACCGGCAAGATCCTCAGCGTGAAGTTCTGGTTCCACGGTCTGCGCAACGCTTTCATCCCCGTGGCCGAGTACGAGCTCATGCTGCCGCACTCGCCTACCCAGCGGCTGGTCAACCACGCGCGGCCTCGACGACGTGACCGAGGGCTGCGCTGTGGACTAAGTCGTGTACTCATAAAGGGAAAAGAGATTTTCTTTCCGGCGCTGATGTGATTCAAGCTTCCAAACAGCGGGAGCTTGAGGATGCGAGGCCGGCACGATCTGACGGATGCGGAATGGGCGATCATCTCGCCGTTGCCGCCTGACAAGCCGCGGGGCATTCCGCGGGTCGACGACCGGCGGGCGATCAGCGGGATCTTTCACATCCTGCGCACCGGCACGCCGCGGGCGGAAAAAAGGGGGTCCGGATCACGCCATCGGACGCTCGAGAGGCGGGCTGAGCACCAAAATCCACGTCGTCGTCGACGGCCTTGGCCTGCCGCGCCGCTTCGCGCTCACCCCGGGCCAAGCCTCCGACAAGGCTGCCGTGCCGGCCCTCCTTGACGGCCTTGAGCCGGCCCGGGACACCGTCGCCGACCGCGGCTGCGACGCCCGCAGCATCCTCAAGCTCATTGCCGACCATGGCTCTTGCCCCACATCCCGACCCAACGGGATCGCCGGGAGCAGCGCTCCGCATCCCATCACCTGTACCGCCAACGCAACCACGTCGAACGTTTCTTCAACAAGCTCAAGCACTTCCGAGGCATCGCGACCCGCCATCACAAGCTGGCAAGAAACTTCCTCGCCGCAATCGCCCTTGCCTGCATCCGCCTCTGGATCAAAATCAATGAGTACACGACCTAGACGGCCTGAGCAGTTGCTCGAGCCCGCGCAGAGAATCCCTGATCGAGTCGATGCGCTACTGTATTCAAGCAAAAGCACTAAAACTGCAGAGATCTAACCCGAACCAGAACAGGTCATACTTCTCTGTCGGCACCGCATCTTGCGGGCAGTCGATTGTAAGCTATGCGGCGGTGTGCCACAGATCTCTGCGGGCAATTCGGCCTCGGAACCGTAATGAAGAGACGCTCTCCGAGAAATCCCTCAGCGTTATGGCGGAGCGACAATTGACCGGAAGGGCGTTGCATGACCAAGTGAAGACCTAGGAAACCTCTGAAGCCTGATTGTGGGCGTGACATTGTGCATCCCGCCTTGAGCAAGGTCGGGGCGGTCGCGCCGCGCTCTCCACAGTCGTCGCGCGAGCGGGGCAGCGCTCAAGCACCGAACGGCCGACGGACAGCATGAAGTCGAGGCGCACCGTCAGTTCATGCTCGAGCTCCCGGTCCGGCAGCGGGCGCCTCGGGACGGGAACCGCCGCCATGCGCTGCCATGAAGAAATTCATCGATCTCTCCCTCAATCGAACATCATGGCAAGCGCTTGCAGCCCCTTCGGCCCGACATGCCAATGGCCGGGGCGCATTTCGCAACAGTTTTTCGTTGGAAACCCAGCCAAGTTCAAGCGTGAAACGCCCCTGCTTGGTCTTGTCATCAAGTTTCGCTCAATGCCATGCCAGCCGCAATGCGCAATGATTCAAGTCCGGCAAAGACCCACGATGATCGGGGCGGAAGAAGAGAAACTGGTCAGTTTGACAGCTCTTCATCGAGTATTTCCGAGAATTTTTCATACGACATGTTGCTGTACTTTTTCCCGTTGATCACGAAAGACGGGGTTGACTTGATGCCGTCCGCGTCCATGAATCCCTTGGATGTGTTCACCAGCATCTCTGCTTTCGGGCCGTCCCGAAAGCAGGCATCGATCGTTTCCGGCTTCAGGCCAACCGCAAGGCCGATCGCCTTCAGCCTAGTGGCAATGGCTTGCGCGTCTAATCCATTCGCCCATTCGCTCTGCTTGTCGAACAGGATGTCCACGATGGCAAAATACTTTGAACGCCCCCCGCATCGAGCCGTTATGCCGGCCCAAAGGCCCACGCGATCAAAATAGACCTCCCGCATCTCAAAGCTGATTTTCCCGGTGTCAATGTAATTCTCTTTCAACGCCTCGAAAGCATTCTTGTGGAAGGACGCGCAGTGCGAGCAGGTGAACGAGGCATACTCGATGACTTCAATCTCCGTGTCCTCGCTGCCAAGCACCATCTCCCAGTAAGCCGGTGCCTCATCGCCGGAGCCCGAAGGACTAGCCTGCCCTGGCGCAAGCGCGGAGATCTTCGTCATTGCAGCGACCGCAGCCAAAACCGCCAGATTGCGAAACGTTTTCATGCTTGGAGTTCCCTATCCTGTTGATGATGTCGTGTTGGCATATATGCGCTCGCCCAGTTCCAGAAGCTCCAGCCGCAGTGCCTCGTTCTCGACACCGCCAACCGCCGCCGTCGCCGCAGCGCGATGCTCAGGAGCCACTGGCACATCTTGTTCGAAATGCATGGCACTTTCCCGAAAACCGGCTGCCGGCGCATGAACAATCTTCACGTCAACAATCGCCCGATAGCCGTACTGGGAATTCACCCTCTCGATAACCCGCGGGACTTGCATCTGGAGTTCGGTTGAACGCGCACCCGGGGTGCTCAGCGTCAGCGTCGCGAGCCCGGAGCGATTATCGAATGTCACCTTGACGGGCTTGGAAATGCTTCCGATCTCCTTGCCCACGACCTCCGGCCAGCAGGCAAGCACGCGAACCAAGGCAAACCCCCTCCGCTCGGCTTCAGTCCTGAGATTGTCCCTGACGAACAGTGCTGTCGGCTCGAACCCGCGCGAGCGCCGCATTCCCGATGTTTTCCTGATTCGCGGCATAATGGCCTTTCCAAGCATCGCTGCCATCCTTAATCGTTTTCGCGGCCAATGTCACAAAACACAGTTTGCCCAAGAACAAAAATGCGTGAACAAAAACTGAGCGACATTCTTCTCCGTTGGTACGACCGGAATGCACGTGACCTGCCTTGGAGGCTTTCCGTGAATCACCGTATCACCGGCCTGTTGCCTGATCCCTACGCTGTGTGGTTGTCGGAAATCATGTTGCAACAGACTACTGTTGCGACAGTTAGCAAGTATTTTTCCCGGTTCATGCAACGGTGGCCCACAATCGCAGACCTCGCGGGAGCCAAGCGGGACGACATCATGGCAACTTGGGCCGGGCTTGGATACTACGCGAGAGCCAGAAATCTCCACAGGTGCGCCCAAGCCGTTATGGAACGGCACGCGGGGCAATTCCCAAGCGACGCTCCCTCCCTCAGGGCGCTTCCGGGCATCGGGCCGTACACGGCAGCAGCCATCTCGGCGATCGCGTTCGATAAGCCGGAAGCGGTTGTTGACGGAAACGTCGAGCGAGTCATGGCGCGGATGCATGCAATTGAAACACCTCTTCCGGGCGCGAAGCCAATTCTGCGAAACCTCGCTGCTGCACTCACTCCAACTGTGCGCCCAGGTGACTACGCACAGGCAGTCATGGATCTTGGCGCAACAGTCTGCCGCCCCACGAAACCGCATTGCCCGGCCTGCCCTTGGAGCAGCAACTGTCTTGCCAAGGCGGTTGGAACGCAGGAAAGCTTGCCGAAATCTCTTCCCAAGGCTGCAAAGCCCGTTCGTCACGGCCTGGCTTATATCGGACGCAGGTCCGATGGAGCATTGCTGCTCGAGCGCCGTCCCGAAGATGCGCTTTTGGGCGGAATGCTTGGGTGGCCCGGAAACGGGTGGAGCGATCAGGAACAAAACCGCGAACCATGCTCAGCACGATGGAGCCTTGTTCACGGTGAGGTAAAGCACACCTTCACGCATTTCAGATTGCGAATGCAAGTCAAGACCGCATTGATTCCAGATGGTGTTAAGCCAGATGTAGGAGAATTTGTCGCTATCCACAAGTTCGATCCGTTGGCGCTGCCGACTGTCATGCGCAAGGCATACGATCTCGCGATCGCTGACCCGACATTCCGCGCTTGATCTTCAAACAATCTGTTCGATCCTGATCATCGAGACGCAAATGCGCCAACCGCAGATCGCTGGTAGCGCGTCTGACGGTTGAACCGCCTGTGGTGCCGGACCGGGGGATTTCCCCGAGCACTCCGGAACATGATCCCCGGCTAGATCCCCATCTCGTCAAGACGCATTTTCAGCGGGCACTCAAGCTCCCGGTCGAGCAGTGGAAGCCACAAGCCCAGCAAGAGAACCCGGATCAGCGGGCACGTCCTAGACGCAAGCGCATCGGGCTGAGAACCGCCGCCAGGCGCTGCCAATTCCATCAGAGCGTTAACCCTTCGCAGCGTGTTATCCGATTCTACGCGCTCGGCGACCAATGTCATGAAGAAATCCATTGATAATTCCCTCAAATGAACGTCAAAACAAGTGCTTGCAGACCTTTCAGTACAACCTGCCCATGGCCAGGAGCGCATTCCGCCTCATTGTCGCCTTTGTCCCGCATCCCTAGCCGATTGTGGCGGCCAAAGGACTGTTTCACGCCGGGAAACTCCGCGACCCACGCCGGCATTGAGATGCCGCGCATCCTGCGCGGCACTTTCATTCAGTTACGTGAGGTCAAGCTCAGCCCTGACAGCACGGCAGGCATGTCGGCTACCGCCAAGCGTTGTTTCTCCGCTGCCACAGATGGGCAAAGATCAGGGAACATCCTTGGTCAGACAACACCGGCGGGCTAGCAGCTCCGGCTCGTCAAGCTGTTAGGGGCCTCGCTCGGCTTGGCAAACTTCGCTGCCATGCCGAGCGCCGAAGCATTCAGAAAGCATCGCTTGGACTTTAGTTGTTCAGTGCCGCTCGTTTCTGATGTAACGGAAGCCGTGGCGCTCCATGCAGCGTCTTCCGAGCCTTTCCGTCCAAGTGCCGTTGCGATACCTTTCGCGGGTGCATTCAAACTTGGCCAAGCGCCTGACGGGTCGCGTGCTCGAGCAGTTCACGTCCCGGTACACCTCCCAACGATTCCCGCTGCGGAACCGGCGAACGCATTTGTTCGGGCGGGAAACGGCAAAGCCGTCGCCTTTTCTCTGACGACGCGGTTTGGTCGCGGCCTGCTTTGCCTTATCATCGTCTTCAATGGCTTGAGCGATCCCGAAGATCAGGACCGCTGTACCGAAGAATTTCAACAAATCCGCATCGCTGCTGTCTGCCAGCGCCGGCGACCCGGCGCTTCCACCAAGTGCAATTGCTGTCGACAGAGCGGCTACTGCGCTAATTCTCCACATTATGACCTCCATGTTCAAAAACGGCATTCCAATTTAGGTGGCACTTCTCACCTGCACGCAGTAGACTCGATCCAGACGAAGTCAGGCAATATCGGCTGGATGTTATCGCATATCATCGATTTACCGGTCGGTCGGGCACGGGTCCGAGCACGGTTGATATTGCATATCAACAGGACACCCCCAATCATTCGCCAATGATCAAACTCGCGATTGCACTGACTTGCGTCTGGCTGGCGCTCGCGCCTCAGCCTGGACTGGCGAACTGTTTCGCCGACTACAAGGCAAAAAGCAGTGACTTGCCTCTTCGCCTGCACTATGGCGTGATTGCAGTTCCAGAGGCATACTGCACCAATGCCCGTGCGGAACGATTTATCGCCGACCGAATCAGGGCAAGAGGCTGGGTACTTTTGCGAGTTGTCTCCCTCTTCGGGTCAGGCGGACTCGACGATAGGAGGGAGAATGCGGGAGAATTCTATCTCCGATACTAGCAAGGTATTGCCGTCCATCCCAGCAAATCGCTTTTTGCTTTTCGGAATCTTCTTGATCATCGCTCTTCTGGCCGTTGCCGCGCTCGTGCTTCTGTACGCACTGCCCGATGCAAACGTTTTCAATGAGCACGTAGAACGCATCTTCATTGAGAACGACGACCTGACATCCGGGCCGGAATTGAGGCTTCTGGAGGTTCTCGCCCAGTCAGGCACCGCATTCTCTGACACGCTTGCCTCCTACCGTGCGATAATTCTTGTGCTGATGGTGTTTTCAACCGCCATTCTCGTTACGGCGATCATTTTTCTGCTCTACACGATAGGACTGGGACGGAGGATGTCGGAGTTTGAACGAGCGGGAATGCTCGTCACCAGTTTGGTTGTCAGCCGCAACGAGGGAACGGTCAGGCTGAACGACTTGGAATTCACGCTGACTCCAGCGGCAATCGAAACGCTTGCGGTGCTGTGTGAGGCAAAACTCGACGGCGACATTGTTTCTGGAATGAACATAGAAGCCATCATTACCGGAAAGGACCTTGTTGACTGTGACGAGGCGGCCGGGGCAACCAGAATAAAACGGCTCAGGGATTCGCTAGGGAACCAGATTGTCGCCGAACTCCTTGTCAAGAGCATCTCCAGGCAAGGCTATGTGCTCGCTATCGACAAAGGTGCCATCCAGTTGGTTTGAGTCGCGGAGTTGCGCAAAGTTGCAAAAACCAGCGGGAGACGAGAACGGCATCCGCAAGCTTCCGCCAACGAATTCCATTCCGGAAATGCCCATCGCCGGCGATGGGTGCGAGTCTGGAGGGGCGCTGTTTCCTGAATGGTCTGGCCAAGCGGCTACCGCCGCGGGTTTCGGCAAGCTACTGCTCGATAGCGATTGAATTCCCCTGCTTGATTACGTATGCAATTCTTGGGTTAGTGAAAGAGCAACAATGACGAAAGTGAAAAAAATGCAAACCTGCAAGCGAACAGTCATGATGGCGGCCGCGGCAATCGCTCTGGGCACATGCACCACATCGGCTGAAACGATCAAGTACAACCTGCTTCCGGAGAAACCGTTCGCCGGAACGACAATCAACATCCTGTCTGTGGTCACACCACAGTTTGATGGGCTGATGCTCAGAGACGAGGAATTTACCGAGCTCACTGGCATCGAAACCGAATGGACCTTCATTCCGTTTGTCTCGCTGCAAGAGAAGATCACCGCCGAGGGACTTGCCGGAGTCGGAACCTATGACGTGGTGAACTATCTTGACAGCTGGGGCCCCGCAAACAGCCATTGGTTTGTAAAAATTGATGAATTGATGGAACGAGATGGCATCTCCATGGAACGGTATCCGGGAGCTTTCGCGCGGTCTGCCCAGTTCGAAGGAAAAACGCTCGGTTTCCCGCTGCGCGCTCATCCGCAACTTTTGTTCTATCGCAAGGACCTGATACCGAACCCGCCGTCCTCTTGGGCAGAACTGATCGAGATCGGGAAGGAGTTGAAGCAGACCAATCCTGACATCGCGCCCCTCGCCCTGTATTTCAACAATGACGGAAACCGCCAGAACCTATTCATTTGGCTGAATTTCCTCTGGGCAGCCGGAGGCGACATCTTCAACGATGACTGGACTGCCGCGTGGACAACCGAGGAAGCCCTGAAGGCCACCGAGGACTACATTGCTCTCCACACGGTTCACGAGGTCACCAATCCCAATTCTCTTGCCTTCGTGGAGCAGGATGCCCGACAATCGTTCATGCAGGGGAATTCCGCAATGATACCGGTTTGGTGGTGGGCCTATTCGGGCTTCTACAATCCTGATGCATCAACCTTGACCAAGGACCAAGTCAGTTTCACGGGCATGCCGTCTTATGAGGGGACAACCAAGACATATGCCATATCCATGCCATTCTCGATTTCCTCTTACTCGGACAGGCAGGGTGCCGCCTGGGAGTTTCTCAAGTGGCTGTCAAATCCCGAAATGGACAAGGCCAATGCGATAGAACGTGAAGTTGCTGGAAAGAAAATCGTGAACAATGTGGTCACTCACATCAGCAGCCTCACGGACCCGGACGTGAATGCAGCCAACGACGGCATACAGGCAGCCGCTTGGAATTCGCTCAAGGAATCGGACATCATGCCTCAGATTCCGGAATGGCCGGAAGTCGGTGACATACTGTCTGCGGCAATTGCCAAAGCAGCCGCTGGTGGCAACGTGCGGGAACTGATGATTGAAGCGGCCAAGCAGTCGGATCGAATACTGAAGCGGGCTGGACGCATTCAATGAAACGGTGAACCTGTTCCGGCGCGGGACTGGTCTCGCGCCGGAACCCAACTGACGGCAGCATTCCATGCGCGACCACGTGCTGAAATACTTGCTCGTGCTGCCTGCCGTGATGGTGGTCTTTGTAACGGCGATCTGGCCTCTGGTGCAGTCGTTCGTGTTGTCCTTCTATCAGGGTCGCCTCACGCGCCCCGGTTTTCCTCAAGGCTTCATTGGCCCGGAAAACTATTACTGGGCGGTCTTCGAAGATCCCGCTTTCTGGAACTCGGTCGTCGTGACCGCCGTCTACACCATTGTCACAGTGACATTGACTGTGCTCATCGCTCTCGGGCTTGCGCTGCTTCTGGCCCCCGGCGGACGGTTCCGGGCTTCGATGCAGACTCTGCTCATTCTTCCCTTCGCGATGTCGCCAGCCCTGATCGGCGTTTCGTTCCGGTTCATGTTCAATCCGGAATTCGGACTGTTCGACGCCTTTTTCGGACTTGTTATTCCGCCACTTGCCGACATCAACTGGCTGGCCGATCCCATTCTGGCTTTTGCCGTCTGCGTCATGGCAGACGTTTGGGGCTGGATTCCCTTTCTGACGCTGGTTCTGATCGGCGGACTGGCGTCCATTCCCAGAGACACGATCGAAGCCGCCGAGGTTGACGGTGCCGCCGGATGGCAGGTGCTCCGTGACGTTACGCTTCCGCAGCTTGGCCCCGTGCTTGCCGTCGTCGTGATACTGAAGTCGATCTTCTCGCTCAAGACATTCGATCAGGTCTACATGCTGACCAATGGCGGTCCTGGCACCGCAACGCAGACATTGAGCCACTTCATCTACTTCAACGGGTTGAAATACGGCCAGATCGGATTCGCTTCCGCCGTGGCATGGCTGATGGTCGTTCCAATGATCTTCCTCACCTATGCCTATGCAAAGCTCGTTTTCAGAAAAGGCCAGGGACGATGACCAGCTCCCGGGGAAGATGGATGTGGCGAAGCATTCAGGTTGCCCTGATTCTTGCGGCCGCCGCTGTCATGATCGTTCCGATAGCCTGGATATTCCTCGCCGCATTCAAGAGCCATGTCGACGTCTACCAGTTGAAGATCCTTTTCGAGCCGACAATCAGGAATTTCGGGATCGTCTTCGCGTCTCCCTACCATCTCGGCGAGAAGCTCTTCAACTCCACGGTAGTTGCTGCAGCCACCGTTGCAATCGCCATCCCCGTCGCCACCTGTGCCGCCTACTCGTTCTCCCGGTTCAGGCTCCGGGGAGAAACGACGATGTTGGTGATGATACTCGCCACGCAGTTTGTGCCCGCCGTGGTCATTGTACTCCCGTTCTTCGTGATGTTCCGCGACATCGGTCTGCTGGACACGCTGACCGGGCTGGTACTTGTCAACCTCGCCATCGTCATGCCGTTTGCAATATGGATGATCAAGGGTTTCATTGACGGAATCCCCATCGACACGGAAGAGGCTGCAATGGTCGACGGTTCCACCCGTCTTCAAGTAATTCGCAACATCGTGCTTCCGATGGCGGCTCCGGGTCTCATAACGTCAGGCATATTCTGCTTCATCATTGCCTGGAACGAATTCCTGTTCGCTTTGATCCTGACCAACAAGGACTCGGTCACCCTTCCGATCGGCCTTGCGCTGTTCAAGGCTGAGGAAGGAGATCTTTGGAACCTGCTGTCGGCCGCCGGCATCATCATCATGGTGCCGATGTTCGTGCTGGCCCTCATCATCAGAAAGCACTTCGTTCAGGGAATGACAATGGGGGCGGTACGCTGATGGCGCAAATTCGGCTGAAAGGCATCACCAAGCGATGGGGCAACTTCGTCGGGGTCGACAACCAGAGCTTGGATATCCAAGATAAGGAGTTTCTCGTTCTGCTCGGGCCTTCGGGTTGCGGGAAGACGACGACGATGCGGATGATCGCGGGACTGGAGGAGCCGACCGAAGGCGAGGTCTGGATTGGGGATCGCATGGTCAATGACGATCTTCCGAAAGACCGGGATGTCGCGATGGTTTTCCAGAACTACGGCCTGTACCCTCACATGACAGTTTTCGCAAACATCGCATACCCGCTGAAAGTGAGGAACACCGAGAAGTCCAAGATCGAATCACTCGTCGCCAAGGCTGCCGAAACAGTCGAGCTGACGGAGTTGATGGACCGCAAGCCGCGGGAGCTGTCGGGCGGCCAGCGGCAAAGAGTCGCTCTGGCAAGGGCGATCGTCAGGACCCCAAAGGCATTCTTGATGGACGAACCTCTGTCCAATCTCGATGCGAAGCTGCGTGTCACCATGCGGGCCGAGCTCAAGCATCTGAGCCACCAGCTCCAGATCACGACGGTGTACGTTACCCATGACCAGATCGAGGCAATGACACTGGCCGACCGCGTCGGCGTGATGAATCACGGGCGCATTCAGCAACTCGGACCACCTGATGAAATCTACAACGACCCGGCCAACCTGTTTGTTGCGGGCTTCATCGGCTCTCCAGCCATGAATCTCTTGGAGGGGATCGTTTCCGATGGGCTGTTCCGTACGACCGATGGCATACGGATATCCTCGATTCCGAGCGAAAACGCCAACCGTGCGGTATTGGGCGTGCGGGCCGAGGATATCGGGGTATGTTCCGCCGGAGACGGTGATGTCGAGGCGACAGTCTATGCCAGCGAGAACACCGGCGAGAGCGTGCTGATCACCGCCCAGCTTGGAGCACAGCGCTTGACCTGCAAGGGGGATCGCCACCTGAAAGTCTTGATGAACGACCACATCGGATTAAGGATCAAGTCTGACCACACCTACCTTTTCAATCCCGAGACAGGCAAGCGAGTGCGTTCCTGACTTTCTGCAAGCACTGAATTCCTCAAGGCCGCCTCAAAGCCATGGCCTTGAGGCGCGGCGAGTCTCCTCGAACTTGTCGATGTGGGTAGCTTTCTCCAAGGACAGGCCGATGTCATCCAGACCTTCCAAGAGGCAGCGTTTCCTGAAGGGATCTATCTCGAAGGCATAGATCTCGCCTCCCAACCCCGTCACCGTCTGGTTCTTGAGATCCACGGTGAACCTGGCGTTTTCGCCGTTGCGGGATCCATCCATGAGCGCGTCGACCTGCTCTTTCGGCAGAGTTACCGGCAGAATCCCGTTCTTGAAGCAATTGTTGTAGAAGATATCGGCAAAGCTGGTCGAGATCACGCAACGGATTCCGAAGTCCTTGAGCGCCCAAGGCGCATGCTCCCGCGACGACCCGCAGCCGAAGTTGTCTCCTGCGACAATGATTTCCGAATTGCGCCACGCCCGCTTGTTCAGGACGAATTCCGGATTTTCGCTGCCATCCATGTCATACCGCATCTCGAAGAACAAGCTGACGCCGAGTCCAGTTCTCTTGATGGTCTTCAGGAACTGCTTCGGAATGATCATGTCGGTATCGATATTCACGAGCGGCATCGGTGCCGCAATGCCCGTTATTTTCTCGAATTTCTCCATTGTCTCGGCCTTTCCCTTTCTCAGGCAACGCCAGTGACTGTCTTGTGCTTCAAAACGGTCCTCACGTGATGTTCCTGACATCGGTGAGATGTCCGGTGACCGCCGCAGCCGCAGCCATCGCAGGACTTAGCAAATGCGTTCTTCCACCACGTCCTTGCCGCCCCTCGAAGTTCCGGTTGGACGTCGATGCACACCGCTCACCCGGCTTGAGTTGGTCCGGATTCATTCCGAGACACATTGAGCAGCCGGCCATGCGCCAGTCAAAGCCGGCCTCGACCAGCTTCTGCGCAACTCCCTCTTCCTCCGCCTGGGCGCGAACGAGGCCGGACCCCGGAACAATCATCGCCCGGATGCCATCTTTAACCTTGCGACCCTCCATGACCCTCGCGACTTCGCGAAGATCCTCGATTCTCCCGTTCGTGCAAGAACCAATGAACACGGTATCTATAGGGATGTCAGAAAGCTTCGTTCCCGGTTCCAGCCCCATGTATTTCAGGCTTCGGCGGACGGCATCAACCTTTGAACCCACGAAGTGTTCCGGGTGCGGCACCTCTTCCGTGATCGGGAGCACGTCCTCGGGGCTGGTGCCCCAAGTCACGACTGGCGCGATCGAAGCTCCGTCGATTGCGACCTCTTTGTCGAACTGTGCCCCTTCGTCCGAACACAGCGTCTTCCACCATGTCAGTGCCATTTCATAAGCCGCGCCCTTCGGCGCGTTCGGGCGGCCTCTCACGTACTCGAATGTCTTTTCGTCCGGTGCAACGAGGCCCGCGCGCGCGCCGCCCTCGATCGCCATGTTGCAGACCGTCATCCTGCCTTCCATGGTCAGTTCGGAAATGGCACTGCCGCAGTACTCGATCACATGTCCACTGCCGCCAGCAGTCCCGGTTGCACCGATGACGGACAGCGTGAGATCCTTGGCCGTTACTCCCTCTCCGAGCGAACCCGTGATTTCGACTTTCATGTTCTTGGATTTCTTCTGGATAAGCGTCTGCGTTGCGAGCACATGTTCCACTTCGCTCGTTCCGATGCCATGCGCCAAGGCACCAAACGCTCCATGCGTCGCAGTATGGCTGTCGCCGCAGACGATCGTCATTCCAGGCTGGGTCCATCCGAGTTCCGGGCCGATGATATGGACAATTCCCTGGCGCACATCGTTGACGTCGTAATACTCTATCCCGAAATCACGTGCGTTCTTCTCCAGAGTCTCCACTTGGATACGGCTCTCCTTGTTGTCGATTCCCTTTTCCCGTCCAACATCGGTAGGAACGTTATGATCCGGAACAGCTATCGTCTTCTCGGGAGCCCGTACGGTCCGTCCAGCCATTCGCAATCCTTCGAATGCCTGTGGGCTTGTGACTTCATGCACGAGGTGACGGTCAATATATATAAGGCAGATTCCGTTGTCGGCTTCATGGACGACATGTTCGTCCCATATCTTGTCGTACAGTGTCCTGGGGGCAGTCATGCTATCTCCAACAATTCAAGCGAGCCGGCAACGCAACACACCTCCGCACTGCCGGAATCCAGTATAGCGCGAAAGGCCGGACAAATTCATCAGCGCAGAAACTCGCAGATGCCAAAAACCGCGTCCGGCAGATTGATATATCAACTCCGAACACCGTTCAAGCAGACCCTATCGGGAGCGGGGACGACGCTTTTGAAAAATTCCGGCTTTCCTGTCCCAGCCGGCGATGCAATTTGCCTGCAAGCAACAACGCAGAGGCAGGGCAATAAACCGCTTCCGCGCCGTTTCACGAAGATCGGTTTGGGATGGTGACGTGATCCTCGGCATGGTTCTTGCCGTCGTCAAGCTGCCGCCAGCCGCCGACGAACGGGAAAATTTAAAGGCGGCACCCTGTCTCGGGGCGGAAGCGGCGAGGACTGTTCCAACCCGACAATTGCCGTCAAGTGCCACATCCCTTAAGGCCATTCCCAAGTTTGGGCAGCATTGATTTTCGTGGAAGAATGTATAAACTCCACGAGCAGACAATGCGGAAAATTCCCGCAAGTGGCAACGTCCTAGATGTAGGCAGCAGAGAAACAAGAGTCGATACAGGTGGAGCAGAAAGATGATTCAATGGAAGGCCCTCGCGGTCGCTGGCGCGGTCGTTGTTTCTTTCGGCATGTCCGAGGCAAGGTCTGAACTGATTCGGGGTGTCGAGAGCATCAATGACTGGGTCGTTTACAAGACCGAATCAGAGCCGCGGGAGTGCGGCGTGATCTCCAAGCCAAAGAGAACTGTAAACACAAAAGGCGGCAAAGTCGTCACCGTTCGACGGTCCGAGATTTACTTGGCGGCAATTGTCACTGGAAAAACGCCCGAATTGTACGCGGTCGCCTTTCAGGGCGGGTACCCTTACAAGGACGGCTCGCATGTGTCCGTGAAAATCGACGGTAAAAAATACATCTTCGACATCGGGCAAGGGGAAACAGAGGGCTTTGCATGGCCAGCCTTGGAGGACAACGCGGAAGTTGTCGAAGCGATGAAGAAAGGGAGCAGGATGATCGTAACCGGAACATCCTCTCGCGGCACATTGACCGAGGACGAGTTTTCGCTTTTCGGGGTGACCAAGGCGATGGAGCGGGCAGCTGCACTCTGCCTCGTAGCCAATTCAGGCTGAGATCGAGTTCGCGCCTATAGTGCGTCCAGTGGCAAACGAGTGCGGACGCGCACCCCACGTTGCGATCTGCGGTCCGCCAAATCCTGAACTGCGAACCCCCTTTTGGGAGAAAGTCGATCGGCACCTGTGGGCGACGCTGACTTCGTCGAGGACTCGGCGACAGCCAATTCGCGGCAGGCGGAAGGCACGGCTGGGAGACGCCGATTCGCTTCCATCGGGACCTACGGGAAATCACTCGGGCATGCGGAGGACGGGCGGATGAATCTTGTCGGCATGTCAAGAGAGGAGATGGCCGCAGCTCTGCTTGAGGCAGGCACTCAGGAAGAACAAGTCCAGATGCGGGTCACGCAACTCTGGAAATGGATCTACCAAAAGGGCTGCCGCGATTTCGCTGCAATGACCAATCTGGCGAAAACCTACCAACGCACGCTTTCGCGGCTGTTCGAAATATCCGTGCCTTCTATGGTCGATAGACAAGTGAGCCGCGACGGAACGCGAAAATACCTGTTTCGGATCGATGGCGGCCATGAAATCGAGACGGTTTACATACCGGATGCGGACCGAGGCACCTTATGCATCTCTTCGCAGGTCGGCTGCACTCTCAACTGCAGATTCTGCCATACCGGAACGCAAGCGCTGGTGCGCAACCTTTCCACCTCGGAAATTGTCGGACAGATTCTTTCAGTGAGGGACGATCTTGGCGACTGGCAGAGGCCCGACCGAAATGCCGGCACCAGAACTCGCCTTGTCTCGAACATCGTGCTAATGGGAATGGGCGAACCGCTCTACAATTTCGAGAACGTGCGGGACGCGATGAAAATCGCGATGGATGCCGAGGGCATAAGCCTTTCCCGCCGCCGCATCACCCTTTCCACAGCAGGAGTTGTTCCCGAAATCGCGCGGGTGGGACGCGAAATCAACTGCCGGTTGGCAGTATCGCTTCATGCGACCACGGACGATGTGCGCAATCAACTCGTTCCCATCAACCGGCGATGGAACATTGCCGCACTGTTTGAGGAATTGCGCAGATATCCTGGCTTGGGGAACTCCGACAGAATAACTTTCGAATACGTAATGCTCAGGGGGATCAACGATTTTGACGACGATGCATGTCGCTTGGTCCAACTTCTCAAGGGTCTGCCGTCCAAGGTCAACCTCATACCGTTCAATGCATGGCCTGGTGCACCGTACAAGCGTTCAGACCCGGACCGGATCAACGCTTTTTCGAAGATCGTGTTCAAGGCTGGCTATTCCGCGCCCGTGCGCAAACCGCGAGGTGAAGACATCTTGGCTGCATGCGGTCAGCTCAAGTCCTCGTCGCAACGACAACGCCGCCAGAAGAAGGAGCAAGCCGCATGCGCGAATTGATCCGAATAGCAGAAACGCCGACCGATTTCGCGGCGACAGTTCGGCAGATGTTCGAAGAGTCGGCGTCAATGCGGAATCCGACAAGAATCAGGGGAACGAATTGAGCGTCGCATTCTGTCGAACTGCGATCAGCGCCGCAAGAATTTCCCTGAGGTCGCTGGTCTTTCTTCTCGCCGCTCTCTCGTTGTCTTCCTGTTCCAAAGACGAACTCCCGAAAAATGTCACCGATGTCACATTGGTGAAAGTCCACAAGTTTGAGCGGCGGCTGAAATTATACAATGGAGACAATCTCGTGCGAGAGTACGAAATAAGTCTTGGATCGTCCCCCGCCGGGCACAAATACATGAGGGGAGATGGAAGAACTCCGGTCGGAAATTACGTAATCGACAGGCGTAATCCGCAAAGCAAGTTCTACCGTTCCCTTGGAATTTCATACCCGAACGAACGGGACATGAGAGTGGCATCTCTGCTGAACATGAATCCGGGAGGGGACATCTTCATTCACGGTCAGCCAAACAATTCGAAGAGACAACGAAAGGGCGACTGGACTGAAGGGTGCATCGCGGTCTCGAACGCTGACATGAAGGAAATCTACAGTCTGGTTGACATCGGCACCCCCATCCATCTCTACCACTAGAACATCAGGTTCCCACCACCAGCACCCACCAGATCTTTCCATTTTCCTCCTGGTGCCAGCCCAGGCCGATCTGCCTCGCCTCCGGATGGAGCAACATGGCACGCGTGTCCTCCTGTTCCAGCCATGCGGCGAGAGTCTGAAGATCGTTCTCAAACGTCTCCGCGATGTTTTCGCCAAGCACCCACCCGTCATAGTTGGCGATTTTCACCCTATCGAGCACTGAGGAACCATCCGACCCAAAATGCCAAGGCCGATTCTGAACCGACATGTCCCGCGAATGAGTTCGCGCTGCAGCGTTCAATCTGGAAGAGAACTGCACGGCGTCTAGCCCTTGCCTTTCACGCAGTTCGTTTATCGTGTTGAGCAGCCGTAACGGAACCCGCTGGCGTTCACTCGGGCCAATCCGAAACAACGTCAGCCGTTGCTCCTTTTCGGCGAGAGGAATCTCGGCCTGAGGTGGCTCCTCCGTGGCAGTGCACGCAGCGAGAGTCGCCAGTGCGCATGCAAGCAGTCGCAGTTTAGTCGGCATTACCGAAATGTGCTCCAGAATTTTTTTTCGTGAGTCCGCTGTTTCCGTGAGTTCCTTGTACGGGAACTTTCCCTGCGGGTCAAAGCTGTGCATTAGGCAAGGCTCAATTTGCAATTCGTAGGCATGATTGACGGACTAGCTCCGGATTTGCATTGGACATGGGAGGACAGGCTGATGGATCGGGTACGGTTTCGGGACTGGATTTCCAACATCGATGAGTTGACGGCGGTGCTTCCGCGGCATCGCAACCAAGCATCTCGACAGCTGTTTGAGGTTTCTCCATCTCGTCGTGCTCGGCCAGTGCCCATCGCCGAGAGCCTGTCTCTCCGCGGCCGACACCAGATCAAGCCTGCAATTCGCGAATTGAGCCTTGGGGAACCTCTGATTTGGAGGGTTTTTCTGGCTTTGGCTGCGGAAACCGCCCTTCCCGGCTGCACCGGTCGTTTTTCGGCGGTCCGGAAGCCGCAAATGCGCGTTTTCGGGGCAAAATCGCCGCCGGTTCAGCCTCCGCAGGGCCGATCTCGGCAAATTCCGGACACGCTTATCCCTTGTCACGACAGGTGCGGCCGGGCAATCATCAGGTTCGAGAAGCCCGGAAGCAGCGCAAGCCGCTGCACGTTCCTCTCCAGACCCCGATACCGAACCATGTCGTATCCAAACACCCGCTCGCGATCCTGGTCGACGACGGCGCCGAAATGATGGTGGCGTCAACGATGCTGTCCTTCTTCAGCAGCACCCCCCCCCCCCGCTCGGCCAGGCGATCCCCGATCTCCCAAACGGCAGCTGCGCCAGTCCGTGGCGCTCCAGCCGATGGCGGAAGTCGGGATCGTCGTCTCGTCCGGAACCTTCTCAAGCACCGCCCCGGCAAAGCGCCGGATGCTCTCCGCCTCGCAAGCCGGTCCTCCATCAACGGGTCGCGCAGGTTGCAGAACGGCTGAACGCAGTGCACGCGCAGCATCGCCGACAGCGGATGCGGCTGTCGCCCCCCTTGCCGCCGCCCTTCGGACACGCCGGCGCAATGCGGGCCTCCAGGCGCTCCCAGGGGATCGGGCCGTCCATCCGCTCCGGAAAGATCTCGCGGCTCGTCTTGCGCTTCTTGCGATCGCATTGGAGGCTGGCAAAGGTCAATTGCCGAAGGCGCTGCATGTCGTGATCCCCCAAAAGAAAGGCGTGGCGCAAGACAGCGGGCGCGCACCTGATGCGCAATGCAACGCCCAAAATCAGGCTGTATTCAGAGGTTCCTTAGGAAAAAGACACACGCCTTCGATCACTGGAATGAGAATTTGCCTCGAACTCGAAACTTCGCACTGGTGCGGTCAATGCTGGTATTCAACATCCGGCAATTGCACTGGATGCAAGACGCAATCACGCCCGGTTCCGCCTACGCGCAAGCACACTGCCGTATTTCCTTTGAAGGCTCCGCGCGGGCGCATTCCAGCATTTCCGTCCATATTGCGCTCGGATAAAGCGTCTGAACATTCGTGCATTTGTCATTCAGGACCAAGCCATTTGAAAGAATCTCCTGTGGTTTGCGTAGAATCAGGCAAAGCATTCTCCACGAGGGGTCGCAGAATCGAACTTGCGAAACATGATTCCGCGATCATTTCATTTCCTGATTGCCACTTAAGCCAAGCGCAACTTGAGCAGCCGTTCGGGCATGGGCGGCGTTCTGAGGGCCACACAGGCAAGTCTGGGGATGATGTCGGGCAGGTCGAAGCGACGATTGAAGCGGCATTCGAACTCCGAGAGATATCGCTGGGCGCATTTGGGGCGAATCGCATGGCAGGTGCCGCGCAACGCACTCTTGACATTGCCGAGAATGGTGTTCACCCAATGAAACTCAGGGCGCTCGACGCTGGCTTTCCCGCTTCCCGCCACAATCCTGTCATGAGCGCAACCGGCCGCGGCGACGCCATGGAAGCAGGCCAAACCATCGGACACCACCGAAGTGCCGGCGCCCAGGTGCCGGTGTGCCCAGGCGGCGATTTCGCGGGTGCGGAACCCTTCGACGACCGTGAGCTTCAGGCGCAGCGGGTGTCCGTGCTCGTTGGTCTGGACGGCGGCCACGAAAGGGGTCTTGGTCGGCGCCCCTCGCCCGCGCTTGCCGCCGCTTCGCTCGCCGCCGAGACAGGCATCGTCGAGCTCGACCCGGCCGCTGAGCGGGTGTTCGCGGTCTCGCTCCATCATCCCCTGCATCAGCTTGTGTTTCAGGCGCCACGCCGCGTTGCAGGAAATGCCCAGATGGCGGTGCAGCATCATCGCCGAGATGCCTTTCTTGTCTTGGGTGATGAGGTGGATGGCCTGAAACCACACCGTGAGCGGCAGCTTGGTGGCCTCGAACAGGGTCCCGGCGGTGATCGAGGTCTGGCGGTGGCAGCGATGGCACTGCTGGAGCTTGCGGGTGTTGAGTTGACAGCCTCGGTCATGCCCACAGTGAGGGCATTCGAAGCCATTGGGCCATCGCCACCGATACAGGGCGTCGAAGCATTGGTCTTCGGTCCCATAGAGTGAGAGAAATGCGTTCAGACTGATTCCTTTCTGAAACTGCACTGGGTTGCGTGCCATGCAAATTCCCTTCCGAGCATTGCCTTGCATGACAATATTCCATCCCAAATACAGCTTGCATTCAAAGGTAATCAGGTTTCATTTTGCATTCGCGACCCAGTGCTTCGCTGCGAGTTCACAAGAAATTGCTTCCACCTTGTATCGATTCCCCAAAGATTGTAGGCACTCCCATGTTGCGAGCCTGAACTAACGGAAGATGCCGAATGAGAGCATGCAAACCGACACAAACGTCTAGACGCGCGTTCGGGCGCGGGTTGCTGGCCACGGTCGGGACGGTGGCAGTTGGAAAAGTCGGCACTGCCGAAGAAATCAGGACCGTGAGACGGAACATTTCCAGTTTTCGATTCTTCGCCTGGCAACCTTTCTTCTCCAATCTGAAAAACGGGGCCATACTTGTCGACACAAAATCACGGGCGCTTCACTATTGGTCGGATGATGAATCCGTGTTCAGAGTGTATCCGACGAGCGTGCCGCTCTCGCCGGAATTGACGCGCCTTGGGCGTACCAGAGTCATAAAGAAGGTCAAGGACCCGTCATGGCGGCCGACCGAAGCAATGCTGAGCAGAAACCCCGACTGGCCATCCTTCATGCCCCCTGGTCCAAACAACCCCATGGGCACGCATGCATTGCACCTATCGTGGCAACACTATCGGATTCACGGCACCCACGACACGAGGAAGATTGGCCGGCAATCATCAAATGGTTGCATCGGGTTGTTTAACGAGCACATAGCCGAACTGTTTGATCTGGCGAAGATTGGAACTCAAGTGTTGCTTATTTAACAATTTCTTGGTTGGATTTGTATGAAAGTGTTGGTTCAGACGGGCATGTCGTGTAAAATTCGTATTCTGGCGTGTGATTGCGCCATGCATTGAAACTTCTCGTACGAACAAAACGATCTAATGGAGGACATAAATGAAGAAGTTAGCTTTGGCGGCCGCATTCTCCTTGGCTGCAACCGCTGTCTTGGCCGGAGGAATGGACGAGCCAGTTGAAGAGCCGATGGTGGAGGAGCCGATGATGGAAGAGATGATGGACAAAAGTGATTCCGGCAATGCCGGTCTGGTTTTTCTTCTCTTGGTTGTCGCCGCAGCGGCGATGGGCAGTTAATTAATTCTTTGGGGGAAGGTGGTACCTTATACCACCTTCCTATCCTGTGCAGCGTTGTCCAGCAAAGCCGCGAACCCCGCCATGTAGGTTGGGTAAAGCAGGTTAGTGCATAGTTCCCGTTTGACCAGCTGGTTGCTGGCCCTCTTCGATTCCGAGTAGAAACTCCGCGCCATCGCCGAGAGGCTAGCCTCATCGATTTCCATCGATTTCAGTGACGGAAGTCCAAGCAGTTTCGCGCCGTAGCTCAAGACCTTGTCAGAGGGTGCCGGAAGGTCATCGCACACATTGTACGTGGAGCCGACTCGAGGTTTTGCAATCGATGCATCGAGAACTCGGGCTATATCTTCCACATGCACCCGATTGAACACTTGCCCCTTCTTCACGACCTGCGTGCGCCGTCCTCTCTCGAGTTGGGCGAGCGGTCCCCTTGCTGGACCGTATATCCCCGCAAGCCGGAAAACATGCAACGGCAACCCGACTTCCTCATGAAGCCTTCGCCACTCTCTCTCGGCCTGCACCCGAAGTTTCCCTCTTCTCGTCGAGGGTCGGACGGAGGTGCTTTCATCGACCCAACCTCCTTTATGGTCACCGTAAACCGCTGTTGTCGAAAGATAACCGGCCCACGCAAGTGAGCCAGCAGCGTTTGCGAGCAAATCGGACTCCGAAAGTAGCACTGGGTCCCCGTTGTCAAGCGGCGGGATCGAAACCAGCAAGTGGCTGGCTTCCCCTAGAACGTCGGCAAGGTCTGATCCCGGCCATATGATCGGTTCCACCTTGACGCTCTTCAGCTTGGAGAGCTTTTCAGCGCTCCTGGTTGTTCCGATGATTCGCCAACCACCTCTGGCCAGTAGCCGTCGGGAAAGCGCCGCCGCCGTGTAACCATGCCCGATGCAAAGAAGAGTGCCGGACATTATTGGAATGTCCGCCTTACCAGTATCAGTCTGGGGTCCAAAGACGCTCTCGTCATCTCACCGGTCCACACACCCCGAACCTGCATTCGGACGGACTTGGCATTCGCGAACAGTATAGATATCATGCCCAAGCCGATTCATTCGGGTCATCCACCTTCAAGAAGCCTATGTTCAGCCCATCGCGCAGCATCGGACACCATCCCGTTTAAGTCCGCCTTCAGCTTCGACGCGGCCGGAATCAAATGCCGCAACCCTGAATTGCCAATGGCGTACAGCACGTTCCGCACAAACCTGTCCCTGCCAATGCGGCGGATCGGCCCACCTTGAAACCGCTTCCTGAAACCTCCATCATCCAGTTCAGCAAGCTGTTCCAGCCTCGGGTCTCGAAGATCCTCTCTCGCCTGATACCGGATGTCCTGCGAGGCAACTGCAAACTTGTTCCACGGGCAAACTGCAAGGCAGTCGTCGCAGCCAAAAATCCGGTTCCCCAGTTTGCTTCTGAGCGGCTGGTCAACGGGGCCATCATGCTCGATCGTCAGGTACGAGATGCAACGACGAGCATCTAGTTGGTATGGCCTTGGGAATGCATCCGTTGGGCAAATGTCCAAACATCGTCGGCAGGTTCCGCAGTGGTCATTTTCTCGTTCATCCCTCTCGATGTGAGCTGTGGTGAAGATTGCGCCAAGAAAGAACCAGTTTCCCAAGGTGCGGCTAAGCAGATTGGTGTGTTTGCCTTGCCAACCCAGCCCAGCCGCTTGTGCCAAGGGTTTTTCCATTACAGGTGCCGTGTCTACAAACACCTTGATCTCGTTGCCAGGCAACTCGCTCAGTAGCCAGCGCCCGACGCGCTTTAGCCGCTTTTTCACGATGTCATGGTAATCCCGATTGCGGGCATAGACTGAAATTGTCCCTCGGTCGGCCTTCCCCAGCGTCTCCAACGGGTCGCCGTTCGGAGCGTAAGAATCGGCCAGCATGATCACCGACCTAGCCTCTGGCCATAGAGATCTCGGATTGCCGCGCCAGTTCATGCGGTGCTTCATCCACTGCATTTTGCCGTGATAGTTCCGGCCGACATACTCGGCGAGATCTGCAGCCGCATTCGGAATGTCGTCCGGTCCGCAGACGCCTACCGCATCGAACCCCTCCGAGACCGCGAACTTCCTGAGACGTGACGGAAGGTCAGTCAAAAATCAAGATTCCAATAGTGTGCCGGCACTCGGTGGCCGGTTACATGGTCGGCAAGCAACGAACGGAACGCAGGGCGCGACTTGAGCGCCGAATACCAGTTCTTGATGGCCTCGCTCCGGTTCCAGTCGATGTCATTGATATAATCCAGGCACGAAATGTGAGCGGCCGCCGCAAAATCGGCCAGCGTCATCTGGTCTCCTGCCACCCACCTTCGCTCTAGCAGAAGAAAGTCAATGTAGTCCAGATGGAACTTGATGTCTTTCAGCGCTTTGGCAAGGATCTCGCCGTCTGGCGGCGCACTGCGCTGGATTTTCCCCAGCAGTCTCTCGTTCAGGAGCTTGGAGGTGACCTCGTCGTAGAATTTACCGTCGAACCAGAAGATTATCCGCCGCATTTCGTATTGCTGCTCGGCACTGCTGGGAAACAGGGGCGGGTTGGGGTGCACTGCCTCCACGTATTCGCATATGGCTTGGCTGTCGAAAAGGATCAGGTCGTCGCCTCGAAGTACCGGAACTTTGCCCGATGGGTTAAGCACTAGGAAGTCCGGTCGCTGCTCCCAGTACTTCTCTTCGATGAGTTCGACGTTGATTCGCTTTTCCGCAAGCATGAGGCGAAGTTTTCTGCAAAATGGCGACAGTGGATAATGATACAAGCGCAACATTGTATCCGCGTCCTTACCTGCTCAATCTCGGCTGTCCCAAATATGGCCCTCCGGCGTTGGATTTCAACCGTCGAAGCAAGTTGACCGACCATCCTTGGCAATCGTCTGCACTCCGTCAAGGACGTCGAACATTCGAGCAATGTGCGTTTCCGACAACTGTGCGGCATCCCGCGTTTTGGGTGACGGCAGCACGACAGCGAGGCGTGCTGACTGGAATTCATCGAGCGTGTCGATTTCTTGGTCAAAATACTTCCGTGTTGCCGCCGCTGCTCCGAATATGCCTTCATCGAATTCCACAACGTTCATGTAGACTTCCAGTATGCGTCGTTTGGACCACACCAACTCTATTCCCAGCGTGAACGGCACCTCCATCAATTTGCGTGCAACGCTGGAATCCTGCCAGAGAAAAACGTTCTTGGCCACCTGCTGGCTGATCGTCGATGCACCGCGTTTCCCGCCAGCTTGGATGGCCGCCCGGATGGCATCGATGTCAAATCCCCAATGAAGGCAGAAATTTGCGTCCTCCGCGGCGACGAGCGCTCGCAGCAAATGATCCGGAACCGACTCAATTTCCACCCATTTCCGCTCGACAGAGCCAAGCCGGAGTTCCTCCAGCGCAGAATGGAGCGTGAAAGGTGGATTGACAAATCTGTAGAGGACAACAAGCAGCGCAAACACCGCGAAAAGCCCGAGCAGAACATTCGCCGCCCATCGGGCAACAAGACGCACCCGCTTGATCGCAACGCTTTGCACGAGATTCATCGATCGGCACCCAAGCCGATAAAGTCGTGCGTGCCACCTTGTGCCGTGCTCAGCAAATTCCAGAACCAGTGGCATATGGCCTTGGATTCATCGAGAAAGAGATGCTCGGTTCCCTTCCCTACATCGATCCCGGTATCCGCCCCGGACGAATTCTCTTCCGGCATGCCTGCCGTGCTCCTTGCGCGCTCTCTGGTTCGCTTCATGAGACAGTTCGCGCATTTTGGGGGCCCGGGCTCCTGCAACAACCGCAATGGTCGCCACATGCCCAGAAAAATCACCCAAGATCCCATACCAAATCTTTTGCTGAATTTGCATAACTCGTCAGATCTTCCTCGTTCATGGGCACTTCCCCGAACCAAGCAAGAGTGTCTCTCACGCCATTTCTTTCAAGGCATCTGCGCCTCGATAGGCAACTGAAACCGCGGCTTCGGAAAGCTTTTTGCTTGCCGTCGGCGCGTTTGTCAAAATTCCATCCACGGTCAAAGCGTTCAGAGAAAAATTCCAGATCAGATTGTCAGGCAAAATCTGGTCGCTTCTGTTATCTGCCAACGTGACTGTTGAATCGAGCGCATGTCGCGAATTTAAAATACTTTCCACACCGGCAACAGTCAACAAATCCCTGTCACGGAAACCGCTTCCTCCCCAAGAAATTTTCTGATCGTCGCATTTGAAGTGCCTACGGACACCTCTTCAAAAAGTTGAGTCCGCTACACCGTTATGATCCATTGAAGCACGGAAGCAGTGAATGTTGCTTGATTGCGACGAGCTATGAATGAATATGAGCAACATGACGCCACAATTGGATTGGCGGATTGGCCTGTCGCAGGCAACAGGGCAGAAGGGACAATGCCGGGCATTTAAGGTCAACGCAATTTTAGGTCTGTCTGGAAAGAAATGGGGAGAATATCCAAGACACAATCTCTCCCGGCAACGACGAGTCGGCAACCGAGACGGCCAATTCTGCGGAGGATACTGTCGATTCGAAATCGCCGCCGTGCTGCACGCGGAAAGTGTCAAGACGATAACCACCGATCCCGCCGCACTACAAACGCCGCATCAAGCGGGTTCTTCAAGAAATTGCATGTTGCCGCTCCGCTGGCGCAGAAACTCATTTCGGACTTAACTTCATTGCGGAGGCTGGCATGCGCATCGAGATCGAACCAGTCGTGCCAATACAACAGCGTCAGCCGGCAGTCGACGGACCAAGTGCGGCGGCTGCCGTCGTGTTCGAAACAAAGTGATGGATTGCCGGCGAAACGACCGCGCGGCACTCGCTGCAGCCAACGCAGCACTCCCAGTCCAGTCTCAAGCGGTTAGGCGACGTTCGATTGAGGGAGAGGACGATGGATTTCTTCATGACGGTGACGGCCGAGCGCGTGGGTCAAAACAGCACGTTGCGAAAGGTCGGTGCCCTAGTGGATCGACAGCATCTGGCGGCGGTTTCCGTCCCGGTGCGGTCGCGCCTGGGACAGGCAGCTGCGATGTCGACCCGATGATCCGGGTTCTCCTCCTCGGCCAGTGGCACACGCTGTCGGACCGAGAGATCAAGCGGGCGCTGACGGTGCGTCTTGACTTCATGCTGTCCGTCGGCCGGTCGGTGATCGAGCGAAGTCCCGACCGTCTGTCCGGGGCCATCGCCAGTTGCAGGACCGCGGCCTGAAGGTCGGCAACGCGCCGGCGGCGGTGGATTGCGGGTGGACCTTCCGCCGCCCTGAAGCGGCTCTTCAAGGCGGCGGGTCGTGGAGGCTGAACGCGAACCGGTGGAGGTCGGGCGGCTCGGTCTCCTGCATAACTCCGCTGCAATACCGCCATGCTCTCGCAGATTCCGTCCGCCCCTAGTTGGCCGCAACGGGGATGATATGTTTGCAAGCACGTTGCGAAACGACAATTGCTGCCCCGTAACAGCAATGGCGGGCCGTTGAAGGCCCGCCATTCTCCATCGCCGACAGGGAGGAGGATAAAGGCGATGGAAACTACAAAGCAGTTAGTTGCTCTTGGTGGATTTTTCTAGTGCTGACTTCGAAGTTTTTTTGCTTGGAGCCACTTCAGTCTCAACTTTCCCGTCTTCGAGATCCAGGGATCCAAAATCGGAAAAACACGCGACGGACTCGGCAAGCGCACTCTTTGCAACATTGCCGCATTCGACGAAATGCCTAAGCGACGCTTCCGACGTTTCGGCCGCGAATTGCGCCGCGGCGTTGGAATATTCCAAGGGAGACTCCTTTGCTCGGAATGCTTTCTGCAAGCTCGCAATCATTGCGTTCGTCCACTCGCCAGAGATCTTGGCATTCTCCCTAGCAGACGTCAGGGCCACCTTTGAAAGCCTTCCGCCCAAACCGGCCGAGCCTTTCACGGCATCGCCGTAGGATTCGTAATTAGAAAAGCCCGACGCGGCATCGGCGAGAGCTTTCGTGAAATTCATTGGTGTGCTCATGATCCTAATCCAACATAAGTTTCGTTCTGCCTCAAAACATGATTTCTGCGTTGCAGAATTTCAAGTGTTTTTTTCTGCGTTGCGGAAATTTTTCTCGTGCGTCGTTTCCGAGTGTTTCATGTATTACCGAAAACCACAGACGGCACGCAAAATTGGGGGTTGGGAAAATCAGCTTTTCGCCAAGCTCAATTCTCAAATCATAAGCAGTATGTTAGAATGGTTTTCGCTTTTTTGGAGGGGAGCAGATGGATCGGGAGCGGTTTCGGGACTGGCTTTCGCACATTGACGGGTTGAAGGCGTCGCGGTGCAAGGAGATCGCAACAGCGCTGTCCGAGCCGTCTGAGGGTGCAGTCTCGGTGGCAGCGATTGAGTTGGGCGTGGACGACAAGCGGTGGTGCGGTGTCACGGGGCAAAACCTGCAGGAAGGCATTCGGCGCGCTGACCGGCACGACCCTTTCGGGCCTGCACCGCAAGGAGCGCTGGCTGGCCTTCGACACGTCGCCTGCCAAAGGCGAGACGATCCGTGTAGCCGCCTGACAACCGCCGTTACATCGTGCCTTCCGTCAAATGAAGCGATTTGTGCAGATTTTCCTGTATTGGGCAGGGCATTTGCGGATATATCCGTCCGGCAAGTGGCTGGGTGGCAAAGAGTGTCGTGCCAGCAGCGTAAGGAATCGGGTTTGGGCCATGAGTGAACCGGCAGTAGACACATCGCCGTTCGTGTCGGACGAAATCCGCAAGACAACGTGCTACATGTGCGCCTGCCGATGCGGCATCAATGTCCATGTCAGGGACGGACGGATTCGATTCCTTGAGGGCAACCGGGACCATCCCGTGAACAAGGGTGTGCTGTGCGCCAAAGGCTCCGCTGGCATGCTACACTTGGAATCGCCCGCGCGCCTGCGATCGCCTCTCCTCCGAATCGGTCCGAGAGGCGCCAATGAATTCAAGGAGATCGGCTGGGAAGAAGCTCTTGACACGGCGACCAAGTGGCTTTCGGAGACCCGCCGCAAAGATCCGAGAAAACTCGCGTTCTTCACCGGTCGGGACCAGAGCCAAGCCCTGACGGGCTGGTGGGCGCAGCAGTACGGCACGCCGAATCATGCAGCACACGGCGGCTTCTGCTCCGTGAACATGGCTGCGGGCGGGATTTACACAATTGGTGGGTCATTCTGGGAGTTTGCACAGCCAGACTGGGAGCGAGCAAAGTTACTTCTCCTGTTCGGCGTGGCTGAGGATCATGATTCCAACCCGATCAAGCTCGGACTTTCCGCGATGCGAAGGAATGGGGCCCGAATAGTGTCGATCAACCCGGTTCGAACGGGTTACTCGGCGATCGCCGACACCTGGCTGGGGATCACTCCGGGAACCGACGGCCTGCTCGTGCTGTCCCTCGTCGGTGAATTGCTCAGAACAGGGCAATTTGACGTGGAGTCGCTCCGCATGCGCACAAATGCCCCATGGCTGGTCCGCACCGAGCCCGACGATCTCGCGGGGCTTTTTCTTCGCGGCGAAGACGGCGAGCCGCTGGTGGCCGACAGGCGCGACGGATCTCTTGCATCATATCTCGATCCGGGCGTGATCCCTGCACTCGGACTTGACGTGCAGCTTGACGACGGAACTGTGGCCCGGCCCGTTTTCGCGCTCATGGCGGAAAAATATCTTGATCGGCGATTCTTTCCGGAATCCGTCAGCGAAAGCACCGGCATATCGGCTGAGACCATCAGAGGCCTTGCGGCGGAACTGGCCAGAACGGCGTTCGAAGAAGCATTTGAAATCGACATTCCGTGGGTGGACTTTCGCGGCATCCGGCATCCAGCCACTTTGGCCAGACCCGTTGCCGTGCATGCGATGCGCGGAATTTCCGCGCACGCAAACGGCTTCCAGACATGCCGCGCACTCCATCTCCTGCAGATATTGCTTGGAGCGATTGATTGCCCAGGAGGCACGAGGTTCAAGCCCCCCTACCCGAAGTCGGTGGAAATGCACAGCAGGCCTGGCCGCACGCACGGCTTGGCACAGCCATTGTCCGGACCTCCACTTGGTTACCCTCTGGGTCCGGAGGATCTTCTCGTGTCACCAGACGGAATGCCGGAACGCATTGACAAGGCCTTCTCCTGGGAAGCGCCGCTTGCCGCTCACGGCATGATGCATGCCGTCATCCCAAATGCGGCCGCAGGAGATCCGTACGAAATCGACATCCTGTTTCTCTACATGGCCAACATGGCCTGGAACTCGTCCATGAACACTCCGGCGGCGATGAAAGCGCTGTGCGCCAAGAGATCAGACGGAGAGTACCGCATTCCAAAATTCATCGTGGCCGACGCGTTCTCATCCGAAACTGTCGCCTATGCCGACCTCGTTCTGCCGGACACGACGTATCTGGAACGCTATGACTGCATCTCGCTTTTGGACCGCCCCATAGGCGAGCCCGGGCTGGTGGCGGACGCGATCAGAAGTCCGGTTGTGCAGCTTGACCGGGATGTCCGTCCGTTTCAGGATGTTCTTATCGATCTGGGCGCAAAGCTCGGCCTTCCCGGCTTTTGCAATGAGGACGGAACCCCGCGTTGGCAAAGTTACGCCCAGTACATGGTGATGCACGAGCGCGAACCGGGCATTGGCCCGTTGGCTGGATGGCGCGGCGAGAATGGCGACTGCAGCGGGCGCGGCAAGCCGAATGAAGCCCAGCTAGCGCGGTATCTGGATTCCGGCGGATTCTGGACCGAGAAAATCCCGGAACAGGCCCAATACTACAAGCATGTCAACTCCGCCTACCAGCAGTGGGCTGTGGACAAGGGCCTTCTTAGAGCACCAAAGCCATTTGTCCCCCAGATCTACTCCGAGCCAATTCGCCGGTTTCAGCTTGCAGCGGAAGGGCATGGCGACATTCAACCGCCGGATCATTTGCGTGAGCGCATTGCGCATGGTTTCGATCCTCTTCCCGTATGGTACCCGTCCGCCGACAGTGTAGACGATTCTTTTTCGCTGCACGCCATAACGCAACGGCCAATGGCAATGTACCACTCGTGGGGATCCCAGAACCCATGGCTTCGGCAGATTCACACCGAAAACAAGCTCTATGTTCCCGGGCCGGTATGCGACCTAGAGGGAATCGAGGATGACGACTGGGTGTGGCTGGAATCGGAGATTGCCAGTATCCGGGTTCGTGCAAAGCGAATGGAGGCAGTAAACCCTTCAACCGTTTGGACTTGGAACGCGGTCGGCAAGCGATCGGGAACTTGGGGGCTTCGTGAGGACTCACCAGAGGCAACACGCGGATTCCTGCTAAACCATCTGATCCCGGACCTGCTTCCGCAACAGCCGGACGGACTTCGATGGAGCAACGCCGACCCGATTACAGGTCAGGCTGCCTGGTATGACCTGCGAGTTCGAATCCGGAAGGCGGAGCCGCAAGAGTGCGGATCATATCCCACGTTTCCGCCCCTCCAAAACCCTGCGGGGCTTGCGGACCGGCCAGATGAAGTCCGGTATGGCCAGGAGTGGGCCAATGACTGATCTTCCCGATCGGACAGAACGCAAGCTTGGCCTGGTCATCGATCTGGATGTTTGCGTAGGTTGCCATGCCTGCGTGGTCAGCTGCAAAGCCTGGAACACGAGTGGCTACGGCTCGTCGCTTGCCGACACCGAACCGTACGGGCCTAATCCGTCCGGTGCATGGCTCAACAGAGTCCATGGCTACGAGGAAGGGGAAGGCGAAAGCGCGGCAGTCGTTCATTTCCCCAAAAGCTGCCTGCACTGCGAGGACGCCCCTTGCGTCACGGTCTGCCCCACGGGAGCGTCGTTCAAAAGGGAAAAAGACGGAATCGTTCTTGTCGACGAATCCCGTTGCATGGGGTGCGGTCTCTGCGCCTGGGCATGTCCGTACGGCGCGAGGGAAATGGATCCGGCGGCGGGTGTCATGAAGAAATGCACCCTTTGCGTGGACCGCATCTACAACGAAAATTTGCCAGAGGATGACCGCGAACCTGCGTGCGTGCGGACTTGCCCAACCAACGCCCGGTTCTTCGGGGATTTCGCCGACCCGGATTCCAACGTCTCGCGGATTGTGGCAGAACGTGGTGGATTCGACCTGATGCCAGAGCAAGGAACCAAGCCCGTCAACAAGTACCTCCCGCCAAGCGAGCGCAGGGGCGCACAGGCACTTCAAATACCGCAGGACCGACTGGACGCGCTTTCGGACTCGTCCCTCTCTGGAATCTTGGCTTGGGTCGACCGGGCACTTTCGCGTCTCTGACAGCACTCAATGCACCCTGCCCTCTCCATCATCCTGTTCACAACGCTATCCGGGGCCGGCTTGGGACTTGGCTTCTGGTTAGGGATGTCCGCAGTCGGCAGCACGTTCCAATTGACCGCGGTCACCGCCCTTCTCTCCATAACCCTTGCTGGAGGGGGATTAATGGCGTCGGTGTTCCACCTGCGCAGGCCAACCAGGGCATGGCGGGCCCTTTCGCAATGGAGAACATCCTGGCTTTCTCGGGAGGGCATCGTCGCTCCGCTGGCGCTGGCGGCGCTGTTCGCTCATGCTGTAGCGGAATGGACGGGCACCCAGGGGTCCAATGCAATCGGATTGCTTGCGGCCGCACTTTGTGCAGGTGCGGTCTTTGCGACTTCAATGATTTACAAGCAAATCCGTGCGGTGGCCGCCTGGAGCAGCTGGCTGACTCCATCAATGTTCCTGGGCCTCGCGGCAGCGGGCGGCGCGATGCTTGGAGTGGCAGTTGAGTCGGTCGCAGACCAAGCTGGAAACGCAGCGTTAATCGGTGCGATTGCTTTGAACTTGGTTGCCTGGATACTGGTTTGCAGTTGGTGGATGCGCCTCGACCGAGTCGGGATGGGAACATCCGACATCAAATCGGCAACGGGTCTCGGCGCGAAGGGAGGAGTGCGGCAATTGGAACCGCCGCACACAGGCTCCAACTACCTGCTCACGGAAATGGGTTACTCGGTTGCGCGGAAGCATTCTGCAAAACTTCGGATGATCGCGTTGCTCACTGGAGGCCTCGTTCCCGTCGTGTTGACGGGATGCGCACTGCAATGGGCCGACGCGCCTTTCCTGGTGCCTGCCGCGATTCTCCATCTGGCAGGTGTGGGCATATCGCGCTGGCTGTTTTTCGCCGAGGCTAGACACACGGTGCAACTCTACTACGGGGGTCGGTAGAGTCCCTGGCCACCAAGCTCCGGCACGAGACTGAACGATACCGGCGGGCGCTCTCCATCTTTTCGTCGAGGCGCGCCTGATGAAAATGGCAAGAGACTAATCGGCCCGAACCGGAATTTCAGGCGAAGGAACGCAAGTCGTCCCCTGCCGACTGGCAAACGCAATCGGAAAATTGCTGGAATTTAACGTTCTTGCGATCGCGGGCTCCCAAACTTGAGATTCTCGCCAATAGCCGGTAGCGAAGGGGCTCCGTCGGATGACTGTGGAACAGGGAGAAAGCTGCAATGCCGAACCGACTTGACGGCGCACTGCCCGCGAATCCGCTCGACTATCAGCGGTCGCGCGAGTTGGCTGCACGGGCCGGGAAATGTCTTGCCGGGGGCGTCAGCAGCCACTTCAGGTCCTTCAGCACTCCACATGCCATGTTCTATTCGCATGCATCCGGAAGTCGCATCACAGATGCAGACGGGAACGAATTGCTCGATTTCACGCTGTCGCAGGGGCCTTGCATTCTCGGTCAGTCGCATCCTGAGCTTGTCGAGCGCGTCGCAGCGACTCTTTCCCGCGGGCAATTGTTTGCAGGCCAGCATCTCGATGAACTGGAACTCGCCGAATGCGTGATCAATTGCGTGCCTTGCGCCGACTTGGTTCGGTTTTCGGTCAGTGGGTCGGAAGCGGCCCACGCGCTTATGCGTCTTGCCCGCCACGTTACCGGACGATCGAAGACGCTGAAATTCATCGGTCACTATCACGGGTGGCTCGACAATCTCGCGTTCAGCGTGAATCCACCTCTCGACGAAGCGAATACGCCGCCGCAACCGGTCGCAATGGGAGGCGGAATCCCATCCTCTCTTGCGGGAGACTTGATAGTGCTGCCATGGAACGACCTGGCTCTGGTGGAGGCAACACTTGACGCATTCGAAAACCAAATCGCTGCGGTCATTACCGAGCCAATCATGTGCAATCAGGGTTGCATTGAGCCGGCCCCCGGTTTTCTTGAGGGACTGCGCAGGCTGTGCGATCTCCACGGTACCGCTCTCGTCTTCGACGAAATCATCACGGGATTCCGCCTGGGACTCTCCGGGGCCCAAGGACACTACGGCGTGGTTCCAGACATGGCGCTCTTTGGCAAGGCGCTGGGGGCCGGATTCCCGATTAGCGCACTAGCGGGAACTTCCCGATTCATGGAAGCTCTCGCCCGCGGCGAGGTCTATCACGCCGGTACGATGAACAGCAACAATACCAGCGTCGCGGCAGCACGCTCGGTTATCGACGTGATGGGTCGCAACGACTCGGAAGGCTACCGCCACATCTGGCGCATCGGGTCGCGCTTGCGCGACGAAATTGCCTCGCTTGGACCTGACTTCGATCTGGACCTTCGAGTGCAGGGCCCAGGGCCGATGTTTCACATGGGCTTCTCAAGGCGCAGTCTCGCAACCTGCTACGATCATGTCCTGGAATTCGACCGGGAACTCTATGCCAAGTTCTGTCGGGGAATGCTGGCGCGCGGCATTCGCTTGATAGAGCGGGGACTGTGGTACGTTTCGCTTGCCCACACCGATGCGGACATAGATCTCGCCATCGACGCGACACGCGACACTCTTGCCGATCTTCGAAAATGACGGAAGCCATTGCTGCAACCTGCAAATATATTCCATTCTCGTGGCGGCGGGTCGATTGTTCCGCTGCTCTTCTGCACAAGGAATATCGCGGCGACCTGCTTGAATCGGGCAGGAAATTGCGCGTGAGGCCAGTGCCAGGAAGCGACATCGCAATCTTCGGGATCATCCCGAATTCCAGAGCATGGTTGCGTTCGGCAAATCCGTGCCGTGCCGCTTCATCGGGTGCGAAGCGGCGGAGCAGGATCGGAGGCGATATCTGATGACACGTGTTCTTCTCGCTGGGCTGTTTCACGAAACACATTGTTTTGTAGACGAAACAACCACGCTTGAGGCGTTCGAGATCGCTCGGGGAGAGGCGTTGATGAGCTTTCGGGGCAACGGCTCAACTATCGACGGCTTCCTCGAAGTCGCCGATCGGAGGGGATGGCAGGTTATCCCCGTGTGCGCCTACGCAGCCACACCGTCGGGGATCGTGAGCGACGATGTCGTGGAGACGTTTTGGCGCGAGCTGGAAGCGGCGGCAGCGGCTGGAGGCTTTGATGCCGTCTTCCTTAGCCTTCACGGCGCAATGGTCTCCAAGAGTCTGGAAGACGTCGAGGGCGCGATGCTCGAACGCTTTCGAGCCGTGACCGGAGCGGCCAGCTTGCCGGTATTCGGCGTATTTGACCTTCATGCCAACCTGACTTCCGCAATGGCCAAGTTCGCTGATGGCTTGGTGTGCTATCGGCAAAACCCGCATACGGATGCCCGTGACATGGCCGTGTTCGCGACGGAGCTGCTCGCTCGCTGCCTTGAGACCCGGACGAGACCGCGGATGGCCCTGCGCCGAGCCGGGATCATTTGGCCTCCCACTGGCACGGGGACTGCCGACTCGCCCATGCGCGAGCTCGAAGCCGCGGCACGCCACCTCGAGGCAACGAATGCAGGTTTCTGGGCCGTAAATGTGGTGGCCGGGTTTTCGTTCGGCGATTGCAGCGAAGCCGGCGTTGCGTTTTCAATCGTCGCCGACAAATTGGGACCGAAAGTCGATGCCGCGCTGGATGAACTGTGCACACACGCATGGAAGCTTCGGCAGGCCGGGTTGCCGCCGGAGTGGGAACCGCAGGATGCCTTGGCTCGCATAGCGGCGGCTCGCCTGGACGGCCCGGCACTCTTGGTCGAGCCTTCCGACAACATTGGCGGCGGTGGCCCTGGCGACGGCACTGGAGTGCTTCGCGCACTTATCGCCGCGAACCAAAAGAATGCCGCCGTGATTCTCAACGATCCCGATGCGGTTGCAGCCCTGCGACGATTGATGCCTGGCGAACGAGCCATTCTCCCAATTGGGGGGAAGAATAGTCCGCCCGACATCGGCCCTATTACACTTGATGTAGAGCTTGTTTCGGCGAGTGACGGGAATTTCACCCTTTTGGACATCAACAGCCACATGGTCGCCTCCACTGGACATGAGGTCGCGATGGGACCATGCGCAGTGGTTCGGCACAAGGGTATCACAATGTTGCTTACCTCTCGCAAGACCGCTCCGTTCGATCTTGGCCAATGGCGCAGCCAAGGGCTTGAGCCGAAGCAATTCGCTGTCATTGGCGTCAAGGCGGCAGTGGCGCACAGGCGAGCCTACGACCCAATCGCAGCTGCAAGTTTCACTGTCGCGACGCCAGGGCCGTGCATGAGCGACCCAAGCCGCCTGCCCTATCGCCGCTTGCAGCGCCCGACATTTCCTCTTGGCGGCGACTGATGTCGCGAGTTCCAGCTGTCGTGGCACGCTCGCTTGTCCGGGCTTCGGCTCATAACCGGAAGGCCGTAGGTTCGAATCCTATCCCTGAAGCCCCAAATCTCCTCTATTTCAATGGGACTTATAAAGATGGCTTGACATGCGCGGCTTGATTCCCTATGTTTCGAGCATCGGAAGGGAGACCGAGCCATGACGCAGAAAGCCCCCGGAAAGAGCCACCGCGAAGGACTGACCATCGTCGAGTTGATCGACATGTTCCCGACCGAAAGGGCCGCCACAGAGTGGTTTGAGGCCGCCCTGTGGAGCGACGGAAGGCATTGCGGGCATTGCGGATCGACCGAAACCTCGGATGCTCCGAGCGCGAAGCCGATGCCCTACTGGTGCAAGTCATGCCGATCCTATTTCAGCGTGCGCACTGGTACGGTCTTCGCGCGGTCGAAAGTCCCGATGCGCAAGTGGGCCGTCGCGATCCACCTCTGCCTGACCAGCCTGAAGTCGGTTTCGTCCATGAAACTGCACCGGGATATCGGCGTCTCGCAGCCGACGGCCTGGTTCATGATGCAGCGCATCCGCGAAGCCTGGGCCGGTGACGGTCCGTTTGACGGTCCGGTCGAAGTCGACGAGACCTGCATGGGCGGAAAGCGCCGCAACATGTCGAACGCGAAGCGCAAGGAACTGGCGGGCACGGGCCGTGGCGCGGTCGGCAAGACGGCAGTCGTGGGCGCGAAAGACCGGACCACCAACCGGGTGCACGCCGAGGTCGCAACTGACACGGGCAGGGAGACGCTGCACGACTTCGCAGCCGACAATGCCGAGCCTGACGCCACGGTCTATACCGACGATGCAGCGGCATATCAGGTCATCCCCAACCCGCACGAGACCGTCAGGCACTCGGTCTCCGAATACGTGGACGGGATGGCCCACACGAACGGGATCGAGTCCTTTTGGTCCATGCTGAAGCGCGCCCACAAGGGAACGTTCCACAAGATCAGCCCGAAGCATCTTGACCGTTACGTCCGGGAGTTTGCAGGCAAGCACAATATTCGCGACTCAGGAACGCTTGCCCAGATGCGCGACACCGTTGCCCGGCTCGTCGGCCGCAACCTCCTCTGCCGCGACCTCATTGCCGACAACGGACTGGATTCGGGCGCGCGGTCGCAGGTGAGGTTGGCGCAACATAGCGCGAGCTAGCAACTCGGGCGTCGCGCCCTTCAGGTGAACTTTCGGATCGAGAACTGGAACACCGCGAGTCATGACTTCCTCCTTCAATTGGTCAAATCGGACGATTTGGACTGGCGACAATCTGCCGATCATGCGCGGCATGAATTCGGCCTCGGCCGATCTGATTTGCCTTGATCCGCCGTTCAACTCCAAGGCCAGCTGCGCGGCCCCGACAGGCTCGAAAGCGGCGGGCGCGGCGTTCAAAGACACGTGGACATTGCGAGATGTTGAAGCTCCAGTTGTGAATCGTCATCGCATTTGCTCCCGGTTCTCGATAACAAACCGGGCGGCGTTCGCTTCCATCCAATTTCGCAGAAGGGCGCCGTTGGATTCGCACTCGCTCGGTTTCGCGCCCGCAGTCTTGCTGAAGTTGGCCAGCAATTCATTTCGCACGTGCAAGCGCTCAGACGGTCGAAGGGCGGCTGTGGCCGGGGACATGTAGCGGTCGATTATCGACTGAGCCTGCATATAGTCTGCAGCCGGGCCAACTCCTGCCTTGCGTTTGCGGCGTTGCCCGCGCGCAAATGTCCAAATATCGAGCACCATCCATATGCCGAAGACAATGATCACGCCCCGCAAAATCAGTTCCACATTCCCGCCACCATCGACCCAACTGGCGGCAGAGCGCAGGAATTCAGCCAAATCGGACGGGCGGTGGTCATGCCAATTCCTCCGGCGCCAACCGCGACACCTTTCCCCGTGAAAGCAAGAATCCGCATCTCGCCATCATCGCGCCCCCCCACCCTGCTGTCAAGTAATCTTTATAAGCCCCATTTCAATGGTATAGAGGGGATTTTCCCGTCCAATCCTGCTCCGAGCTTCTTTCTGGCCGCTCATAGGCACTGTTTCAATGCCAAGCTGTGCACAGGTTTGGCACACAGGTTCCAACTCCGGCTGAAAGGCAGGAACCACGACACCTTGCCCTTGAGGTGGGTGCAGAAACGCACCTCGTCCACGGCGAAGCGGGCTATGCAACGGCCGAGATCAAACAGCGCCTCGCGCGGTTTGCGGTACTTCCTGTACTGCTCGACCGCATCGGCTGCCGCCTGCTTGGTGAGATTGTTTTTGAGTTCGAAGGTGATGCCCAGCAGGCCATTGATGAAGAGCACGATGTCCAGCACCCACTGGGTCTCGTCGAGACTGTAGCGCAACTGCCGGGTGGCGGTGAAGCGATTCTGCGCGAAGCGCCTGCGCCTGCTCGTTGCCGGCCGTGGACACTGTGCCGGATGCTTTTGCGCAACACGAGGAAGCCCGCAAGCTGGGCGAGATCGACGCAATGCTCGCGGGCGCAGTCGCGGTGATTGCCGCCGGCCCAGCCGACACCATCGAGAGTGGACCGGGATTCGGCAAGGCTGTGCCCGTCCAACGGTTCGCACGGGTGTCCGGCAAGTGCCTTGCATATCAGCCGTTCAAGGCCGCGTTCCGAGGTGTCGGTCGTCACGCCGTCAATTAGGGAAGCTCTGAATATAGCCTGATTGCGGGCGTGGCATTGCGCCTCTGGCGCGCGCGCCATCTTGCGCTGCATCCTCTTTTGGGGGGATCGCGTCATGAAGCGCCTTCGGCCGCCGAGCCTTGAACGCGGTCGCGAGAGGCGCAGGACGTGTCGCGAGATCTTTCTGGAGCGGATGGACGGCCCGACCCCTCGGACGCGCCCGGAAGTCCGCATTGCGCCGGTCCGTCCCGGCGGCGGGCGCGGGTGGAGTATTCGTCCCGGGTCGCGAGGCGGGCGTCGGAGCACGACAGGGTTCGCTGCCGAGGGCTGGAGAGGAACGTGCAGCGTCTTGCACCGCTCCCGGACTTCTTGAACCTGACGATCACCCGGCCGCATCTGCCGCGACATGGGGTCAGCGTGTCCGGAGTTTGCCGGGTCGGCCCTGCGGGGGCTGAAGCGGAGGCGATTCCGCCCCGAAAGCGCGCCTTCGGGGCTTTCGGACCGCAGGAAACCGCCGGCACGGCCGGAAAACGGGAACGTCCGCAGCCAAAACCCTCCAAATCAGAGGTTCCCTAGCTGAGGCAAAGCTCCGCACAAGCCGCAACGGAGAATATGGATGCTGTCCGAGACCATCCGCGTGTCATTGGCCCGGGGACCACCGTGAATCTTGCCGGGCAGCAGCGGCTGAAGGCGGACAAACCGGGCATTGGAAAGCCAGAAATTGCGGTCGGACCTGACACATCCTCCTGATCTTGAGACTTTCAACCACAGCACGCAGCAAGCTACTAAACATCTATAAATCCTGATGATCCCAGTTGGCTGCCGCCCGATGCCCATCCAATGTCAAGGCTTTCGTGGAGGCAGCATTCCCGCCCTTTCTGTCTGCGGTATGAACACTCTGCGAAGCAGATTGAGATTGACGGTTCTAGCGCGAAGTATATGATGCCGCCTGCATTAACTGGGAGGATGTGCAATGCTCAATTTCGGTATGAATCGACGCCATTTGCTGATGGGTCTCGGATCCGCCACGCTTGCCGGCAACTGGCACGCGGTGGCGCGGGCCGCTTCCGGGAACAGCGATCCGGTCAAGTTGCTATTGGGATCACACATGGACTACCTCGTGAAGCTGCTTCCGGGCTACGAGGCCACGTTCGGCGTGCTTCCCACGTTTGAACAGGTAACAACGCCTGATCTGCCGGTGAAACTGAATTCATCGATGATCGCGCGGCGAAGCCCGGGAGACGCGATTTTCGTGACCGCCGCACTTGTCGCGGGACTTGCCGACAACGGCTGGCTCACCGACCTCACCGATCTCGTGGAGGAGAAGTTGCTGCCCAATGGCCTGATTCCCAACAGCGTCACCGCGGCTAACTACAGGTCACGGGCCTATGGCGTCCCAATCACAATCGGTTGCCCGATCTTGCACTGGAACAAGAATTTGTGCGAGGAGGCCGGCTTGGACTCGGAAGCGCCTTCCGACTGGCACGCAACCCCGAATTCCTGGGCCATGCTCATCGAGTATGCAAAGGAAATCAACGACCCGGACAACAACGTATACGGGATCACGGACAACTGGGGTGGCGTCGGCAACATTTTCACATTCGGATCGCTTCTCCAAGGTGCCGGCGGAAGGTTCCTGGATGACGATCTCAATCCGGTGATGAACAGCGAACCCGGAATAGAGGGGCTGTCTCGCATGGTGGAGCTGTTGCATGTACACAAGGTAATGGACCCTGCGGTGGTCACCTACACCTGGGTGTTCGACGCGTCGCCCGGTTACCTTGCCGGACAGCGCGGTTTCTTCTTTACTTGGCCCTTCATTGCCGGCATCGCCAACGGCAGCGAGGATTCCGCTGTTCGCGGTAGATCGGGTTTTGCACCCTATCCCGCGGTGGAAACTTCCGCCTCCGTCGACGGTTCGGAATTCCTTTCCGTGCCAACATTCGCCGAAAACCCGGAAGGCGGGCGCCAATTCATCGAGTTCGCTACATCTCTGGAAAACCAGATTGTTCAAGGTGCGACTTCACCGTGGGCGCCTTCGATAGACGTGGCGCTGGGCCATCCGGATGTTGTGGCCAATCTGCCGTTTGCCGAGGTCATTCGGCAATCCTACGAGTATCCGGTGGACGGGGGTTATTCCACCGACCGAGAGCGCTGGGTAGAAATCCTTACCGGCCAGATATCTCGGGCCCTGGCCCAGGAAGTGTCGCCGAAGGAAGCGCTGGACGAGACCGTAAAACTCATAAATGCCAGCCGCGCTTGACCTGAGACCGGGTCACCTGCCAAGTGGCCCGGGGACTGCGTTTCTCGAATTGACAAGCAAGAGGCGCCGACGAGAGATACGGCGCGCTCTGCTCATGATTGGGCCTGCGCTGCTACTGGTCGCTGCTGTCTATTTATATCCCGCATTCTACACGCTGACGCTGAGTTTTGCCGAATTCGACCTGGTCAGGCTCAAGCTCGGGAATTTCGTCGGGTTTGGGAACTATCTTGAACTTGCCGGTGATCCTGCCTTTTTGGGCGCAACGCTGCGAACCGTCTATTTCGGATTCCTGATCGCGTTTTCAGCGACGGTCGCGGGTTTTCTGATCGCGCTCCTGCTTGACCAGAAGTTCTACGGCCGAACTATCGTGAGAGTCGTTGTGGTGCTGCCCTGGGCAGTGCCACCCGTCGTTGCGGGCGTGCTGTGGGGCCAGATGTTTCACGCTGACGTTGGCTTCGTGAACGCCCTGCTCTCGCGGGCGGGAATCATCGATCAGTACCAGATATGGCTGGGCGACGGCTGGACTGCGCTGCACGTAATCGCGATTGCCGAAACCTGGAAGGCGATCCCGTTCATGGTGCTCTTTTTGCTGGCGGGACTGCAGAGTCTTCCGCATCACGTTTTCGAGGCTGCAAAAGTCGACGGGGCTTCCGCCGGGCAGCGTTTCCGTCACATGCTTCTTCCACTGATGATGCCGATCGTGATCCCGCTGGCACTCATCCAGTTCGTTTGGGCGATGAAGGCGTTCGACACGATTTTTGTGCTCACTCGCGGAGGTCCGGCCGGTGGCACAACCACGCTCAACTATTTCGTCTACCGCGAGGCGTTCCAGACCTTTGATCTCGGACGCGCGGCGGCGGCGGCCTACGTGTTGTTGCTGGTCACTTTGTTTGTTGTGTTGCTAGCGACCCTTCTTCGACGCTATTTAGTGCGGCATCAGTGATGATTGCCCTGAAGCCGCGTGTTCGAAGAGCGATAGTTCGCAACGGCCTTGTATACAGTTCGGCTGCCGTTGTACTGTTCGTGATGGCATTTCCGCTCTATGGCTTGTTGCTGACCAGCCTCCAGCCGGAGGCGGTGATCCGCTCGCGAGACCTCCAGTTCGTGCCCGACAAGCTGCATCTGGAGCATTTCCTTGAAGTTCTGAAGCCGGGGCATATCGTTCCGATTCGCGAGGGGCTGTGGAACAGCCTCGTGGTTTCAACCATGACCGCCGTAGTCTGCCTCATTTTCGCGATGCCGGCGGCCTATGCCTTTTCAAGGCTTCGGCTGCCGGGGCGCCTAGTCCTGCTCGGGGCGATGATTTCGGTATATTTCCTGCCGACGGTACTGTTCCTGATCCCGATGTTCGTCGTGTTCGTGAACTGGAGCCTGGACGACTCCTTCTTCAGCTTGGTCCTCGCATACTCGGGGTTCATACTTCCATTCGAGATATGGATCCTCAAGGCCTTCATCGACAAGTTGCCAAGAGATGTCGAGGACTCGGCGCGAGTTGACGGCTGCACCGATTTGCAGGTGATGATGAGGGTCGTGCTCCCGCTTGTTCGCCCCGGCATAATCGCGGGATTCATCTTCGCGTTCATTCTGTCATGGATCGAGTTCCTGACGCCGCTGATTTTCACGAGCAATCTGAAGATAACCACTGTCGCGTTGGGAATGTTCCGCAGCACCATAGACATCAAGGTCGGCCAGCAGGCAGCGGCGGCCGTGCTCACGCTTCTTCCTGTAGCGATACTGATGCTCGTCTTCCAAAGCCTGATTACCCGGGTTCTCCTGACAGGAGCCGACAAGTAAAGAGAGGGAAGGATGCGCATTTCGGTTGTCGGCGTAGGATTGATCGGCGAATTGCACGCCAAGATCTTCAACGCAAACCCGCGTTGCAAACTCGTTGCAGTCTGCGACTTGGACATTGGGCGGGCGCAGTCCGTCGCCAAGCCACTGGGATGCCGCGCCTACGACAACTTTCGGCACCTATTCGAATGCGAAGAGCTTGAAGCGGTCAGCATCGCAACTCCAGAAACGTCCCGCCATGAACCCGCCGCGGCAGCCGCCGAGCTTGGGGTCGCAATGTTGCTGGAAAAGCCGCTTGGCCGCACGCTCGCTCAGGTGGACAAACTCGTCAAGGCACTAAGGAACCATCCGGTAGAACCGGCCGTCAATTTCATTTTGCACGCCGACCCGCGTTATGCCCGCATGAAGCAGATTGTCGCCGAAGGCCGGATCGGCAGAATTGTTACATGCTTCGCGCGTCGTCGTGGCACCCGGTTTGGCATCGAGAAATACGCGCCTTGGACGGACCTGCTATCCTCGACACTCATACATGACATCGAGATGTCGTTGGCGGTGAGCAGTGCACAAGCGGAACGAGTCTACGCTGAAGCGGTCGTGCGAGAGTGCGCACAGCATGGATCGCATGACGCGATCGTGGCAACCTTGCGTTTCGCCGATGGATCGGTCGCTGCCTTCGAGACTTCCTGGGTTCTTCCCCCCAACCATCCCGAGCCGCTCGATCCGGCCTTCCACCTGGTTGGCGACGCCGGTTCGATAGTCATAGAGGGAACCTCGCAGGGAATGAGCGTGCTCGGAAAGGAAGGGTTTGGCAAGCCTGACATCACTCATTGGCCAATCGAGCCAGATGGGAATGTCGGCGGGGCGCTTGCAAGGTCGCTCAATGCATTCGTGGACGCGGCGCGCACCGGAAAGCCACCGCTTGTCGGACTGCAGGCAGCGCGCAGAGCTGAGGCGGTCGTTGCTGCCATGAAACGCTCGATCGGTACCGAGCAGCCAGTGAAGTTGAGCGATCTGCAAGAACAGGAATGAACATGGCAAAGAAAGTGAAGCTTGGCGAGTTCGCTTGGCCTGAGGTTCAGGAACTTCTCGAGAATGACCCGGTCGTGATTGTTCCGGTTGGCGCATTCGAGCAGCATGGATTGCATCTCCCGCTTATGGTGGACGCCCATCTTGCGGAAACCGTCGCCGAGGCTGCGGCTGCACAATTGACCGATACAACCCGCCCCGTCGTGGTCGCACCCGTCATCTGGATGGGATATTCGCCTCACCATCTCGACTTTCCAGGAACATTGTCCCTTGACGACAACACGTTCGGTGAAGTGGTCGGCCAGACAATCAGAAGCTTGGCGGCACACCAGTTCCGCCGAATACTCATCCTCAACGGCCACGGCGGCAATGCCAATCTGCTCAAGAACGTAGTTCAGTCATTGCGCTATAAATTCGGCATCAGTGCAGCATTTGCCTCCTATTGGGACTTCGCGCTCAAGGAACTTGCCGAGTGGAGAGAATCCGAGTCGGGAGGGATCATGCACGCATGCGAAATGGAAACGGCGCTCATGCTGGCCAGCAGGCCCGACCTGCCTCAAATGGAACGGGCAAAGGACCATTTTTTGGAGAAGTCGACTTACCTCGCAGACGACCTGCTGTCGGGCGGGTCCGTGTCGAAGGCGGCTAGCTTCAAGGAACTCAGCCCGACGGGCGTGATTGGCGCGCCGACCTTGGCGACGAGGGAACGCGGCGAAGAGCTGATGAGGAAAATGGTTTCCGCCGTGGCCGCCTTCCTGAAGGAATTTGCCAGCTGGCCTCTGCCTGAAACTGAGGAGAACAAGACATGACATCTTCGCCACTCGGGTTGTACGCCTATCCGTGGGACGTGATTGACGAAGGTTCCGCCGCAGTTCTCGACGCCGTCGAACGTGCAGGACTGAATACGCTGTATCTCGCGCTCTGGTACCATTCCGGCATGTTTTTCCTGCCCCACAACCCGGCACGCCGTGTTTACTTTCCGACTCCGGGGGCCTTGTATTTCCGTCCTGGCAAGTGGCATGGTCAACATTCGTTAGCCCCCCCGGTGAGCGACCTGTGTGACGACTGGCCGAGGTTCTGGACGGGCTTGGCGCAGGCGGCTTATCGACGTGGCATTCAGATGTCTGCCTGGATGCCTGTCCTTCACAATTCCGGTGCAGGGGCGACGCACCCCGAGATTTCCGTGGAGAACCCTTGGGGCGACCGGATATCGCACACTCTGTGTCCATCGAATGATTCCGTGATCGACTTGGCGACGAAGGTGGCCGGAAACGTGGCCGAAATGGGCATCTTCGAACGAATTCTTCTGGAATCCGTTGAATACCTCCCGCTGCGCCATGACCACCATCATGAAGTCATCGGAGTGCCTATGGGGTTCGATATCGAGTTTCTTGCTTCACTTTGCTTCTGCAATGCCTGCTGCAGCCGCGTCGCGCATGCGGGCATCGATGCCGAATCGGTGCGCGACTGGGTTCGCCAGACTGTGGACGGGGCGACAGGCGAAGCCACTCGGACACACCTTGATTGGAAGGAACTTGAAGCGGGTGCCGGTGGACAATTTGGCAAGTTTCTTCGTGTCCGCACGGCAGGTGTGACTCGAGCAAATGAAAGCATCACGAGAGCCATTCGGGACAAAATGCCCAGCATTCGGATAGCTTCCCTCGATTTTGGCCCGCTGTACCCGCTCGGGCCGAATGGTCGCCGCTTTCAAAACGGTGTCGACCTCGATTCCGTGCTGCCACTGTTCGACGAACTTCATCCAACATTCTATTTCACGGATTTGGAGACAATGTCCGACAAGGTGTCGGCCTACGATTCCTTGCTTCAAGGCAAGGCCTGCCTCGTGCCGGCAATCCGCGCGATTCTTCCGCAAACCGACAGTCTCGGCTCACTCGCCAGACAGTTGGCGCTGGTCGCCCCGCTGTCATCCGGATTCACGTTCTACAATTACAGCTTCATGCCGCTGGGCACGCTTGACTGGATCAGGTCTGCTGTCAACGCCAATCCGCCAGCACAAAAGGGCGATGCACAATGACCTTGCCTACCGTCGAGATCATCATTCAACCGGTCTGCCTGCGATTTCGATTGCATCAAGACGAGCTGGTGTATTTCTTCTCCGCCGGCGCCGAACAGCAACTCGACAGAATGGAGATGATGTTGGGCGTGGGCCCGGCTGGCGACCAGCCGATCTTCAGGACAAACGTCGGATTTCTTCCGGTCGCGTCCACCGTACTGGTCCGGGGAGAGCAAACTCTTCTGATCGATCCGGGAAATCACCATGTAGGCGCTTATGGCATCCTCTGGCACGCGCTCCGCGGCCTAAACCTGAGCTATTCCGATATCGACGTGATTGTCACGACTCATACGCACTCGGATCATGCCGCGGCAATAACGCAACTCCCGGACACCCCCTGGATTCTTGGAGCCGGCGAACTGGAGGAAATGTCGGCCATCGAAGGTGCGCCCATCGTGGAAGCGAAGAAAGGCATGATGGGGGAGATAACGGAGTTGAACTCGGAAACCGAACTGATGCCCGGCGTAATCGCTTTCCCAACCCCCGGCCATACCGCAGGACATATTTCGCTAATCGTCGATACCGCAGACGAGCGAGTTCTGGTTGCCGGAGACCTCGCAATGTTGCGCTCGGAGTATACTGACCGGAAGTACTCCCATTGGTACAGTGCAACTCAGCTTGAGGCCTTGCACAGTTCTCTGGATCGAGCCCAGGCATTCAAGCCAGACCTCGTCATTCCCGGTCACGACCGCGCTTTTCGTTCATAACCCCAATTCTGGATAAGAGGGGTGAGGGGGTTCCCAAATCGGGCGTGGCCTGATTCTGTATCCGCAATCAAAATCAACGGATGGGATCCCCTCAATGAGCACCTCTATCATCGCACTGTTCTGCTGTCTCGACGACTTTGCAAAGGCCTTTGAAGAATGGGAGCGGCATCGGCTGATCGGCACAGGCCGCCAGCGCTCGCGCTCGGGCAAGCTCTCGCTCAGCGAAAGGCTCTTCATCATGGTGCTGTTTCATCTCTCGCCCTTCAAGCATTTCAAGGCTTTCCGGTTCCATGGCGTGGAGCGGAAATATCGCGACCGCTTTGGAGACCTGCCGAGCTGCGGACGGTTTGTCGCCCTGATGCCGCGCTTGCCGGTTCCGTTTTGCATCTTGATGCAATGCTTTCGCGGTGAGGAAACCGGAATCTGTTTTGTGGACAGCACCAAGCTCGCTGTCTGCCACAACGCACGGATCAACCGGAACAAGGTCTTCAAGGGACTGGCCAAGCGGGGCCGAAGCGCCAGGGGGTGGTTTTTCGGGTTCAAGCTGCATCTGGTCATCAACGACAAGGGTCAGGTCATGGCCGTCAAGATCACGCCTGGAAACACCGACGACCGCAAGCCGCTTGAGACCATGATTGCCGAGTTGAAAGGCAAGGCGTTCGGCGATAAAGGCTGCATTCCGAAGCCGCTTTTCCAGCGTTTGTGGCAGCAGGGCCTGCACCTGATCACTGGCATTCGCCGCAACATGAAAAACTTTCTTCTGCCCATTCTGGACAAAATCATGTTGCGGAAGCGGTTCATCATTGAAACGCTGTTCGATAAACTGAAATCGAGCATGGGATTGGAACACACACGACACCGGTCCCCAACAAATGCCTTCGTTCATATCCTGTCATGTCTGGCTGCCTATATTCTGGCGCAGCCAAAGGTCAAAATCGGCAAAATCGTCGTGCCAGACGCCATTCGGTGCATTCCAAAAGAAAACAGAGCTTATCCATAACTCGGGTTTCATAGCCAATAGAAGGTCGACCAGCGCAATTTCTCCTTTTCCCGGCCACAGCCGGACGACCATAGGCGATATAAGGTTTGCCAAACGACTCACTTCGCGGCGGCAGCAACGAGTGGCACTAGCCGGTGCAGTTTGACCACCTCCAGCGACCGCTGCATACCGCCACAATGCTTGGCCGCTCCAGTAAAACCCAAATCGTGTGACAGAAAGTCTCAGGACCCTTTCCGATGCTGCGGTTCTGTCTTGAGTCCACAGGGTCGTTGCCCAGAGGCCTTGGATTGTAAAACAGAAGGCTCAATTCGCGAATCGCAGGCATGTCCTGGCGCTGGCGGCTGCGAGACAGGCTCTTGGCGATGGATGCTTGCCGAGGACGACGAGATGGAACCATCTCAAATAGCTGTCGAGATGCTTGGTGGCGATTCCGAGGAAACACCGCAGGAAACCCTTGATCTGGCTGTGGCGACTGTTTGCCGTCTGGATGTGCACAGCACCGTGCCGGTGAGGGCGCCGAAAGTCCGGTCGCAGGACTTGCAGCGATAGCGGCACAGACCGCTTGACTTGCCCCGGGACACCGCGCCCGATCCATTGTTCCGCTCCCCATGGTCAATGCAAGTCGTAATCAAGTGTATCGCATACGCCTGCGAAGTGCGAACAGAGCCAAACAGAATGGCCTTTTGGCGCTGTATCTTGAGCAATGCCGCTTGACGGACTTCGTTTTCGCCATGTCCCAGTGCTCTGAATCCAACACTTGGAACCCTGTTTTCCGTGCGGCGATGATCCTGTGCGGGTCGGCGCGGTCCAGGTGAACGGCTTGGCTTCCCGCGTGCTGCGCTCATCGATGAAGCGGCCGATGGCCGCCTCGCATTCGCCGGCAGAGTCAAAGACCGCGCGTTTCAGGCATCGCTTGCCTGCCGCCCTGCGAAACTGCTTCGCGCAATGCCGCCAAAAAGGAAATCCACTTGGACCCGTTTGTCCCGCACAACCACTGGCGGGTTGATTCCAAAGTTTAAACCTTCTTTTCATGGCTGCGGTGATTTCGTTGGAGCCAGCGGTCCAGGCGAAGGGTTTTGCCTGAGTGGAGTTGCGCTCATCGATGAAGCGATGGATGGCGTGCTGGAGACGCCTTCCCGTCAGTTTGGCGAAGAAGCCTTGCACCGCGTTCAGCCATTGGCAGGAGGGGGGTAAAGCGGAAGGTCCAGGGCGGGTGGCAGTCGAGCGCTTGGACATTCGTCCTCTCATCGATCGACAGCACCGCTGCATGGGCTGGCGGAACGACGGGGAGACCGACGATGCTGGCCAGATTCCCGAACAAGTCCGGATCGGGTGAAAGCTTGAAATGCCGCTGGCGCTGCGGGGCCAGGCCAGGTGCCTTCCAGGTCGCGTATACCGTTGAGCAGCCCGCCGCATTCGCCACCTTGGCCAGTGCTCGCAGCGTTCAGCGGATCGCCTCACGCACTCTGACGAGACATGTTGAAAATCTGCAGCGAGCGCTCCTTAACCGCTTGCGGTGGTGGGCGACCATCGTTATGGCCTCCTTCGCAATCTCAGTTCGGATGCCCGCGCTCGTCGGGCCGTCAGCTTGAAACAGAACAGCCCTCAGTCCGGCATGGGGCAGCTCCCCACGCTTGGTGGACAGGCGCGACTCGCACCTGATCCGTGCTGTGATTGTGACGGCCCGGCACCATGTCTGGGACGATTCGCTCAAACAGCACCTGGAGGGTTCCGTGCAACATATTTATCGACACTTCACGATCGCTGGCGGTCTGCTGCTTCTCGCAGCTTGCGGGGGAGGGACGCCAGTCTCCGAAATTCCATTGCCTGCCGACAATTCCGCTCCTCCCAATCTGACCTCGGACCAGATTGACGAGGAATTTAGCAATCGGGACAAGGCGGACGACTCGCTTCTCCTGAGCGATTATCTGGTGTTCATTCAAAAAAGAGTTCAGCCTGAACGCGTCAATGTTTCCTGCGACAAACCCCACGAATGCATTGTAACGCTTGGCGGCGCGAAACTTTTTTATAAACCTTCCAAGCTCGTCGATGGCAACACGATATTCAAAGTGGGCACAAAATACAAGGCCATCGGGAAACACAATGGCATTCCTCTTTTTCGAGGGCGCGATGAGATGCGTATCATCGACAGGGAAGAAAACGTCCCGGTTGTCGGTTACGGTGGTTGGCTCGATCACGGCTACTTCGCAGTGAATACGGGGGTCGCAGGCAACCCCGCGCAGGTCGTCAGCTATTCCAAGGGAAACGCCTCGGGCACGCGCCCTGACTCCAAAGACGGCAGTGGCACCTGGAATGGTGTCATGGTCGGTTCGGACGCAAGTCGGCCACCTAAACGCTTCAATTTAATCCGAGGGGATGCCAAAATCACCATAGACGATTTCTCGAAGCCGGAACTGGATATTGCTTTCACTGAAATCCAGGACCGCGACGCCCGCAAAAACCACGACGACATGAAGTGGACCAACGTTTGGATAAAGAAAGATGGGTTCTTCAAGAAAGGATCGGACAAGGACTCGATCCAGGGCAGGTTCTACGGCCCGAAGCATAATGAAGTCAGCGGTGTCTTCGAGCGCGACCAAGTCCTCGGCGCGTTCGGCGCCAAGCGCCAGTAGCTCTGCGAATCCTGACGGTCCGAAAGACTCGTCTGTGTGCGGCGGCGCTGGTCGCCGCCCTGTCCTGTGATGATGGTTGGTCGAGCGTGCCCGAGTGCACCGCAACCGGGCACGGCTGACGAAGGCGCATCACAGCGAAGCGAAGCGCAACGCCTTGCCGGCGAAATGGCAAGAACGGCAGAGCGCTGGATGGAGGCGGGCGAACCCGAAAAGGCCCTCGGTGTTGCACCGCGCCATGCGGGTCGCACGTGAACACGGCTCGGACGCGACGATGAGGCCGCGGCGACCTTCCGGGACGTGCAGCGCAAAAGCCGCAGCTGCCGCCAACGGTGCGGCGCAACTCCGTGTCCGCGCCGTTGACGAACATCAGAGGCGCAAAAGGGTCAGAAGAAAGATCTCGCGGGCGCGTCCTGCGGTCATGTTCAAGGCTTGCAAAGCTCGGCGACTGAAGGCGCTGCAGGCCGTGATCCACCGAAAAAAAAGGCGTGACGCAAGACAGCAGGCGCACACCGGATGCACAATGCCACGCCCACATATCAGGCTGCATTCAGAGGTTCCCGCTCGTCCGACCAATCAAGACCCAGTCCATCTGCAACTGGGTTGCACGCATTTCGGCCCATATGTACCGCGATATCTCACAGTCGTTCGGGGCTGAATTCGCAACTGGAATGAAGATGAAGCATCGAGGTTGCCAGTCAACTTGCCATCGAGCTGATCAGCTCCCCAATATTTGAGATTCACATGCCGGACTGGCACGAAGGTTCCAAGGCTGAACTTCAGGATATGCTCCAAACCGACAAATCTCACGGCAGGGATTGGCATCGTCAGCCGCCATGCCCCTCGCCGCCGCCATGGTGAACATGCGCGAGACCATGTCCACCGCAAGGTGGCCATGCAGCGCCAGCAGCCGGTTTTCCCTGTGGCGGCACCGAGCCTCACTCGGACCGTTGTCCGCTAGCATGATGTTCGCGCCGATACTCCCGCCCAACTTCGCTGCCGCGGCCTTCTCCGTGTCCCGCGCAAGATGGGCATACCGCGCCGTCGTCTCGACCTAGCCATGATCGCAGCGCCCCGACCATCTTCAAGCTGTCGCCAAGCGCCAGCGTCCTGCTGACGCAGGAATGCTTGAGGCCCTGAATGCGCACATTCTTCAGATCGGCACGTTCGCGCGGCTTGCACCACTGGTCGTCGAGGGCGCACAGGGGGGCGTCCGGTTTCTTGCCCGCAATCACCCAAGGATTGCCGGGAACGCGGGGAATGGAGTCCAGCACCTCTGTCACCGTGGGCGACAGCGGCACCATGCGGTACCCGTCTTGCCGACGTGCAGCGGCAACTCTCCCGCCGTCCGGTCCACGTCGTCCCGTTTGAGGCTCGGCATCTTGCCCTTGCGGCAGCTGGTCATTACCAGGAGCCGGATCGCCACAACCGCAAACGGAGACACAGAGCCTTTGGCTTCTGCCTCATCCAGCACAGCGCCAAAGCGGCGGAACTCCTCTCGCGTGAGGAACCGCTCGCGCCAGCGTTCCAGATAGCGGCGTGCGAACCGGCATGGATTGGTCCCCTTCGCCCGAAGCTCCCATGCTTCCGCCAGCGAGAGCATCTTGCTCAGCCTTGTCAGCACCCGGTGGGTCATAAACGGCTTCTCGCGTACCGTCGGCACAATCCGGCATCGGCATAAAGATTCGACCGGTTTCGGGGAGATTGGACCGATCGGACAAGCGATGCCAAAGGCGAAAGCAATTCATGAACTGGCGATGACTTGGGGTGAAAATTTCACCAACCAAATCTTGGGGACCGCATATCCGCATACGCAGGTCATCTCCTTGACCCGATCGGGTCAAGCAGCGTAGCTAGGTGCCATGAGTTCTGTATAGCCCGAATGGCTTGACCGTAACGTCGTCTAACTCGGAACTCTCCTCGTCGTGCAAGAGCGGATGCGGCAGGTGAACCAGCATTTCCTCCGGACAAACCTGCACAAAATTCGGAAGTTTTTCCTCCCAATTCTCCAGGATTTGCGTTGCGCGAACGCTGCCCGTCTCTTGAAGGTGCCGCTTGACGAGTTCCTTCAACTGGGATTCCCAGTGTTCGACCTTGACCGAGCAGGTCACGAGAGTGTCGTAGTTTAGATGTTTTTCCGCATATCCTTCCGAGTCGTACAGGTACGCCATTCCGCCCGTCATGCCAGCACCGAAATTCGCTCCGATTCGACCGAGAATCACGGCCACGCCACCGGTCATGTACTCGCATCCGTTGGAGCCGCATCCCTCAACAACGACTTCGGCTCCAGAGTTCCGGACACAGAAGCGCTCGCCTGCCTTGCCGGCCGCGAACAATGCGCCGCCTGTCGCGCCGTAAAGAACGGTGTTTCCGACAATGGTGTTGTCAGCGGCAACCAAACGCGAAACCAATGACGGACGCACGACAATGAGACCGCCTGACAACCCCTTGCCAACATAGTCGTTCGCGTCCCCCGCAACCTCGATCTTTAGCCCATGCACGGCGAAGGCGCCGAGCGACTGACCCGCCGACCCGTTCAGCTTGACCGTCAGGTGATCCTTCTGCAGGTTGTTGTGCATTCCGAAACGCTTCACGATCCGGGAGGACGTCCGGGCGCCGATGGTCCGGTCGGTGTTCCTGACCGTGTAGGCGAGCTGCATTTTTTCACCATCGTTGAAGAAAGGCTGGGCGTCGCGAAAGATCTCGGCGTCCAGCGTGTCTGGCACCTCGTTCCTCTTCCGGTTCTGCGGGTGCGTGATCTTGACGTTGTCGTCCACCGTAATCAGCAGCGGATTGAGATCCAGATCGTCCAAGTAGTCCGCCCCGCGCGAAACCTGCGCCAGCAGATCGGCCCGGCCGATGATCTCGTCGAGCGATGTCGCCCCGATCGACGCCAGCAATTCCCTCACTTCCTGCGCGTAGAACGTGATGAGATTGACGACTTTCTCCGGGCTGCCGGTGAATTTCTCCCGCAGCCGCTTGTCTTGCGTGCATACCCCAACCGGGCAAGTGTTGGACTGGCATTGCCTCACCATGATGCAGCCCATCGCAATCAATCCCGCAGTGCCTATCCCGAACTCCTCTGCTCCCAGCAGGGCCGCGATTACGATGTCCCGGCCGGTGCGCAGTCCCCCATCGGTCCGCAGCGTCACCCTGTTTCGCAGGTTATTCAGGGTGAGAACCTGATGGGTTTCGGCAAGACCGATCTCCCACGGCAGGCCAGCAAACTTTATCGAGGTGGCAGGCGAGGCACCGGTCCCCCCGTTATGGCCCGAGACAAGAATGACATCCGCCTTTGCCTTGGCGACACCCGCGGCGATTGTCCCAATCCCGCTCGACGAGACAAGCTTGACGCAAACCTTCGCTCGCGGGTTGATCTGCTTCAGGTCGTAGATCAACTGGGCAAGATCCTCGATCGAGTAGATGTCATGGTGCGGTGGCGGCGAGATCAGGGTAACTCCGGCGGTCGAATGCCGAAGCCGTGCAATCATCTCGGTAACCTTGAGGCCGGGCAACTGCCCGCCCTCACCTGGCTTCGCGCCCTGCGCGATCTTGATCTCGAGTTCGTCGCAGTGATTCAGGTATTCGGCTGTGACCCCGAATCGACCGCTCGCGACCTGCTTGATTCTCGCGGAGGGATTGTCTCCATTTGCATCGGGCACGAAGTGTGCAGGATCCTCTCCACCCTCTCCAGAGTCCGACTTCGCGCCTATCCTGTTCATCGCGACGTTCAGGGTTCGGTGTGCCTCGGGGCTGAGTGCGCCGAGCGACATCCCTGGCGTGACAAAGCGCTTCCTGATGGCTGTAATGGATTCCACGTCGCCAATCGGCACGCTCTTTGCCATGGGCTTGATCTGAAGCAAGTCACGCAGATGAATCGGCTCGGCCGACTGCATGACTTTTGAGTACTTCTTCCACAGGTCGTAACTGGAATTGCTGCACGCCGACTGCATCATGTGCATGGTCTTGGCTTCCCATGCATGCGTTTCGCCCGACTGCCGAGCTTTGTAGAATCCGCCGATTGGCAACAGCGCGGGCGGCCCGACCCAGCTCCTCTCATGAACCGCGATCACCTTTTGCTGCAGCCCCGACACTCCAATTCCGGATATCCGGCTCTGCATTCCGGGAAATACTCGGCAACCATTCCTCGCGACAGTCCGATAGCCTCGAAATTGAGGCCGCCGCGATAGGAGGAGACCACCGATATCCCCATTTTCGACATTATCTTGAGGATCCCCTGATCGACCGCCTCCTTGTACCGCTCGACGGCCTCCGAGATCGACATGTCCAAGAGTCCACGCCTTATGCGGTCAGCCAAAGTATCTTGCGACAGATAAGCGTTGACGGTCGTCGCACCGCACCCGATCAGCACCGCGAAGTAGTGAGGGTCCATGCACTCGGCCGACCGTACGTTCAGGGTCGTGAACGTTCGAAGACCCATGCGGGTTAGCCAGCTGTGGACTGCGCTCGTGGCGAGAATCATCGGCATCGGCACGATTTCGGCGCTCTGCCGCTCGTCGGTAAGGACCAAGTGCCCGGAGCCTGAGCGAACTGCGTCCTCCGCCTCCTCCCTTATCCGGGCCAAGCCTGCCTGAAGCGCGTCCGCGTCTCTTGGGAACGAGCAGTCTATTTTCACGACCGCTTCCCCGAACAACTTCATGACAGCCCGGAATTTTGCGTTGCTGAGGAACGGCGAATCGAGCACCGCCGTGGCGATTTCGCCAGACTCGGCATCCAGTACGTTGCGGAGATTGCCAAATCGCGTCTTCAGGCTCATTACCCGGTGTTCCCGCAGGGAATCGATAGGAGGGTTGGTCACCTGACTGAAGTTTTGCCGGAAGAAATGGCTGAGCGAACGGTGGCGTGAAGAAAGAACTGCAGGTGGCGTGTCGTCTCCCATCGATGCCACAGCTTCCTTGGATTCCTCCGCCATCGGTGCAAGAATTGTTTCAATGCTCTCGATAGTGAATCCGGCCATGTTCTGCCTGCGTCGAAGCTCTTCGCCAGCGTAACCGTTCTCCTCGGCCGGAGTTCCTACCGCTGCATCAAGATCCGCAATTCTCCCGACCCACTCTCCAAACGGATGCAAAGCGGATAACCGATCCTTGATCTCCTCGTCGTGGAACAGTTTCCCGCTCTCCATATCAACAGCCACCATCTGGCCGGGACCAAGTGCGCCCTTTTCCACAACGGTGGATTCATCAACCGGGACCATCCCCACCTCCGACCCGGCAATAAGGAGATTGTCTCCGGTCACGACGTACCGCAGCGGGCGCAGTCCGTTCCGGTCCATTCCCGCGCACACCCATCGCCCATCCGTCATCGCCAAGGCGGCGGGTCCGTCCCACGGTTCCATTACCGCGTTGCAGTAGTTGTACATGTCCCGCCAGGCCTGCGGCATATGTGCCGCCGTCTTGGACCAAGCTTCAGGAATCAGCATTACCTTGGCCATTGGAGCACTTCTTCCAGCGCGAACCATGACTTCGAAAACAGAGTCGAGAGCTGCCGAATCCGACGAACCTTGTGACACGATCGGCTTGATATCCTCGGCAAGGTCCCCGAAACTTGCCGAGGCCATGCGAATCTCATGACTCTTGAACCAGTTAAGATTACCCTTCAACGTGTTGATCTCGCCGTTGTGGGCCAACATTCTGAAGGGCTGCGCAAGCCACCACTGCGGAAAAGTGTTCGTCGAATATCGCTGGTGGTAGATGGCGAATGACGACACGAACTTCGGGTCCTTGAGATCAGGATAGAACTCTGCGACCTGCTCGGCCAGCATCATGCCCTTGTAGATGACTGAACGGCACGAAAGCGAGCAGATGTAGAAGCCCGTTATCTGCGCCGATATGACTGCCTTCTCGATTCTGCGACGGATTACGTACAGACTGCGCTCGAAATCCTCCTCTGCGGAATTCAGCCCATCCGCTATCAGTATTTGCTCAATCTCGGGACGCGTCGCGTCTGCTTTCTCTCCCAAAACCTCGGTGTTTACGGGAACATGCCGCCAACCATAGATCGTGTGCCCCATGCGGAGTATCTCCGACTCCACGATGGTTCTGCAGGTCTCTTGCGCCGCAAAGTCAGTTCTTGGCAGGAACGTCATTCCCACAGCCGTCAGCTTGCCCAATGCCGGTTCATGGCCGGTTCGTCGGACCTGCTCCTGGAAAAGCTCCGTCGGAATCTGCAGGTGCAAACCGGCTCCGTCTCCGGTCTTTCCGTCTGCATCCACGGCCCCCCTATGCCAGACGGCTTTGAGAGCTTCGATGCCTTTCTCTACCACCAACCGCGACGGTTCGGCATCAATCGAAACCACGATGCCAACACCGCAGGAGTCATGCTCGTCTTCGGGGCGATACAAGCCGCGCTCGGCCGCGGCCAGCCGTCTTTGGTGGCACTCGACCCAATCAAGTTCACGGTCTTCCATCAACCTCCCTATCTCTCCTTTTTGGGAGTCCGTCATCTTTAGATCGCCGTCCTTTCTGCCGCTCGTCGACATGGCGCGGGCAAGTCTTTCTTGCAGCGTTAGGCCGCAACTCTCGCCGCGCTTCTCATCTGCGCCAAAATGGAGTCCGCCGCCTCCCTTCCATCCCGGATAGCCCAGACAACCAAGCTTGCGCCCCGCACAATGTCACCGACTGCGTAGACGCCGGGAATGCTTGTCTCGTGTGTCCGGAACGATGCCTTGACCGTTCCCCACCCGGTGAGCGCCAATTCCGGCGCATTCCACTCGGATTGCAAGTTCTCCGGTTCAAAACCCAGAGCCATGATGGCCAAGTCGCAGTCGATGGACATGCCGTCGCTTGAGACAGGTTCAGGCGATCGCCTTCCGCTGGCGTCCGGGGCGCCAAGCTTCATTCTTGCCGCTCTCACTGCCGATACGGTGCCATTCCCGTCAAAGCCCTTGGGAGCCGTCAGCCAAGAAAAGATCACGCCCTCCTCCTCGGCATTCGACACCTCGCGCCTTGATCCTGGCATGTTCTCGCGGTCTCTGCGATACAGGCACTTGATTGACTTGGCACCTTGGCGGACCGCCGTTCTGACGCAGTCCATTGCGGTGTCGCCGCCACCAATAACGATTACATGCTTTTCATTTGCATCGAGATTCCCGTTGTCAAACTCTGGAACTTTGTCGCAAAAACCCTTTCGGTTCGAGGCCGTAAGGTAATCGATCGCGGCAACTATGTTGCCAAGTCCGATGCCGGGCGTCACGAGTTCCCGCGATTTGTACACTCCAGTCGCAATCAGCAACGCATCATGGCGGGATTGCAATTTGGCAAATGAGACATCTTTCCCGACTTTGCAGTTGAGGACGAAGTCCACGCCACCGCTCTCAAGCTGACCAATCCGCTTCATCACCACGGTTTTCTCGAGCTTGAATCCGGGGATTCCATAGGTGAGCAGCCCGCCAGCCCGATCATGTCGGTCATACACCGTGACTTGCACTCCTTCCCTGCGAAGACGGTCGGCGGCGGCGAGGCCGGCCGGACCGGCTCCGACGATCCCGGTGGAGAACGGCAACTCGTGAACCGGCTTGATGCCTTTCACCCATCCCTTCTCAAATGCGAGATCGGTCAGGTACTTTTCAACGGAGCCGATGGTGACAGTGCCGTGGCCCGCCTGCTCGATCACGCAGTTGCCCTCGCACAATCTGTCTTGGGGGCATATCCTCCCACAAATCTCCGGGAACGTGTTGGTCGCCTGACTCAATTCGTATGCCTCTTGCAGGCGTCCCTGCGCAGTCAGCCGAAGCCAGTCGGGAATGTTGTTGTGCAAGGGGCAATGCGTTTGGCAGTAGGGAACACCGCACTGCGAACACCGGCTTGCCTGTACGGCCGCCCCGTCATCGGAATAGTCTCCATAAATCTCACGGAAGTCGCCGCTCCGCATGTCTGCGGGCCGCTTGTCGGGCATGTCCTTGCCTACATCGACAAATGAGAGCATTCTATGAGTTGCCATTCCGTGAGGATCTTCCGAATATTGGAGCATTCGGGAAAGATTAATCGAATTGATTCCAGATTTAAAGTCAGTATTTATGACCTATAATTCGTTTTTCTTCAGCGGTTTCAAGAAAATTTTGAGATATTGAAAAAATATGAGTCATCTATTCTTACCTTTTTTCGAGTGTCGCCGCCATTTTCTCAGGACGACAACACCGCTACGGCACTGATTCGAAATTCCAAATGCCACTTTTTCACCTGATTCTGGTTGCTGCCGTCCAGGGAATCACCGAGTTCCTCCCGGTCTCCTCTTCGGGGCACCTAGTGCTGATTCCCGAACTCGCCAGTCTTGAGGATCAGGGACAGGCAATTGACGTCGCGGCTCATGTCGGCTCTCTTGGAGCGGTGGTGCTATACTTCCGGAATGACATCGCTCAAGCATGTTCGGGAATTCCCGCCCTGCTCAGGGGCAAAACGGACACGGCTGCCGCCAGTCTCGCGCTGTGTCTTGTCATCGCCACGATCCCGGCGGTGATCGCGGGATTCCTGTTGAAGGCAACCGGTGCAAGCGATCTGTTTCGCAGCGTTGCCGTTGTCGGGTGGGCGACGCTCTTGTTCGGTCTCGTGCTTCTGTGGGCAGACCGCAAGGGCGAATCAACACGTTCCGTGCAGGATTGGCGGCCCCGGGATGCGCTTCTTGTCGGATTGTGGCAGGTGCTCGCGTTCATTCCAGGAGCGTCAAGATCGGGCGTGACGATTTCCGGCGCGCGCTTGCTTGGCTTCCGCCGTCTGGAGGCCGCAAGGATAGCGATGCTGATGTCCGTACCCACGATTCTCGCTGCGGGAACGCTTTCCGCGCTTGACGTGGTTGCGGAGGCCCACGCGGCGGTATTGCGGGACGGAGCGATTGTCGTGCTCATTTCGTTCTTTGCCGCGTTGACCACCATTCGCCTGATGATGGTGTTTCTGCAAACGGTCAGCTTCACGCCGTACGTGGTGTACCGGATCATTCTCGGGATTCTGCTGATCGCATTTGCTTGGTCTTGACGACAGGAAGACCGGATAAATCATCGGGGGGCATGCGCCACGGAGCCATTCTTTGGCCTTGCCCCGGAAACGGAAGCCTGAGCGCAAAAAAAGCGGACTTCCCATAAATTGACAATCGCTGACCAAGGTCGCGGCCAAGAGCGTTAACCGCAACGGGGACTTCCGGCAGCAATACAGGCGGAAACGGACTCGAAGGCGTGGGAGACAGAGAGAGAGCGCCAAGGCCGGCAGGCGAAGGCGCAAGTTGAGAACATTAACGAACCGGACGGGCGCGTCTCGATAGAGGCGTGGACGGATGGACAGGAATGGTAGCGGAGGACGGGACGGCGGTAGCCGAAATGATCAAGTCCGGAAGAGAGTTCACCCAATCAAGGATCCCGCAAATCAGTCTTCTGCATGAATGCGTTTCCCGCAACCGGAAAAAACAGGGCAAGCCCCTTTCCACCCCAAACGGGAAAGCTGTCGCCAACCGAAAAGGGAAGTCTGTCTTTGCCAAGCCCCGGTGCGCGCGCCAAAACGGGGGGTCGATGCTGTCAGGGACGTAAGGCGCTTGCTGGCCGTGCCGCGGAGCGGAGTTCAGGTCGGGGCCATCTCGAAGCCTCTGGCCAGGAAATCGTGGAAGCTCGGGGTCGGGCATGCCAGCCTGTCGCTCTCATTCAACTGCAACGTGCCCTTGCCGATCAGGTGATCGAGGAACCCCTTGGCGGTCATGCCTTCCGGAAGGCGTTCCCCAGACGATCCTTCGGCGTTGGCCGTCTTTTCGATGAGGTCGATAACTTCGCTGCTCCGCAGCCCGTTCTCCGGCAGTGCCTTCATCATGCTCATGACCAGTTCTCGCGAAAACCTCATCTCCGTGCTGGTTCGCCGCCGATAATAGGCTTCCCGGCGCCCGCGGGCATCCTGCAGCACCGCGGCGCCGTCCACGTCCGCGAGCCGGCCGTCCGCTGCCAGGAGACCGCGCGAGAGAGCCTGCATCGCCGTGTGCAGGTGCTGCGGCCAGCCGTCGGACCGCTTTGCCAGCTCGGTGGGCCAGTCGATGTTGGCGACCGACCGATCAACGTCGAACCAGTCGAGAAACATCTCCACCGCCTCGGCGGCCTCGTCTGTCAGCAGTGGCCCGAGCGTGCAGTCGGCACCGTCGGCGATGCGGCTCAAACCGCGCTTCTCCGCGTTTTCGCGCGTGTTGCCGAGGCCGGCCAGCACCGGCACCGCAGGAACCCTGTGGGTGCCGAGATGCAGAGGCCTGAGCACGCGCACCTGAGCCTCGGTGATGTCATGTGCCTCGTCGAACATGAGACAGAGCGGTCGCTCCCACAGGTGCGGCGGAAACAGCCGCCCGACCATGTCGAGCGAGTATTCCGGCGGCGCCGTGATTGTCACTCTGCCAATCTCCCCGCCAACGACCCCGGGCGCTCCGCCCCGCCCGCGCATGTCCGTCGTCCGGGTCCGCTGGAACTCCCGCGACTTTCCGGCGTCGATGCTGCCGGAAACAACTTCGGGATCAAGCAGGTCCCGCGCATCGATGATCGCCTTCGCAAGTCCGGCCTTCGAATCAAGAATACCGAGATCGAGCAGGACATGATCGGGGGCAGCCTCGTCCACATCCCAGATCCGGCCCAAGCGCGACAGCAGGGCCGTCTTGCCGGCACCGGGGGCGCCCTGCACGATGCGGGTCTCGCCCTCCGGCTTGCGGCCTTCCATGACACTCTCGAAGGCACGGGCGCATGCTCCCTCAATTCCCTCGATCTCGCGCCGGCGTCCGACGAAGAACATCGCCTCCGCACGATCCGTGCTTTCGGCGAATTTACCGAGACCCTCCAGGTCCGCGCCCGTTCTCGCCGAGGTCATGACCAGTCGCCTCCCTTCAGCCGCCTGTGGCCAAGCGCGGCCTACCACGGCCAGCGGCAAATGTCACGCGGCACTGGAGGGTTGCCAGCGATCTCTAAGGCGTCGGTTAGGCAGTCCTCGGTCAGGGGTGGAACGAATTCCTCTCCTGCCGATGTCTCAACGGCATGGGATCCGGGTCGGGGGCCATCTCGAAGCCTCTGGCCAGGAAATCGTGGAAGCTCGGGATCGGGCACACCAGCCTGTCGCGCCCGTCCGACTGGAGTGCGCCCTTGCCGATCAGGTGATCGAGGAACCCCTTGGCGGTCATGCCTTCCGGAAGGCGCTTGCCGGACGGGCCGGAGGCTTCGGCAACCGCCTCGATTTCGTCGATGACCAGGTGGCGAGCGAGGCCGTCACCGGGAACGCGTTGCATAAACTCCGACAGCAGAGTCTTCGATTCTTCCATCTCCGTGCTGGTTCGCCGCCGATAATAGGCTTCCCGGCGCCCGCGGGCATCCTGCAGCACCGCGGCGCCGTCCACGTCCGCGAGCCGGCCGTCCGCTGCCAGGAGACCGCGCGAGAGAGCCTGCATCGCCGTGTGCAGGTGCTGCGGCCAGCCGTCGGACCGCTTTGCCAGCTCGGTGGGCCAGTCGATGTTGGCGACCGACCGATCAACGTCGAACCAGTCGAGAAACATCTCCACCGCCTCGGCGGCCTCGTCTGTCAGCAGTGGCCCGAGCGTGCAGTCGGCACCGTCGGCGATGCGGCTCAAACCGCGCTTCTCCGCGTTTTCGCGCGTGTTGCCGAGGCCGGCCAGCACCGGCACCGCAGGAACCCTGTGGGTGCCGAGATGCAGAGGCCTGAGCACGCGCACCTGAGCCTCGGTGATGTCATGTGCCTCGTCGAACATGAGACAGAGCGGTCGCTCCCACAGGTGCGGCGGAAACAGCCGCCCGACCATGTCGAGCGAGTATTCCGGCGGCGCCGTGATTGTCACTCTGCCAATCTCCCCGCCAACGACCCCGGGCGCTCCGCCCCGCCCGCGCATGTCCGTCGTCCGGGTCCGCTGGAACTCCCGCGACTTTCCGGCGTCGATGCTGCCGGAAACAACTTCGGGATCAAGCAGGTCCCGCGCATCGATGATCGCCTTCGCAAGTCCGGCCTTCGAATCAAGAATACCGAGATCGAGCAGGACATGATCGGGGGCAGCATCGTCCGCATCCCAGATCCGGCCCAAGCGCGACAGCAGGGCCGTCTTGCCGGCGCCGGGGGCGCCCTGCACGATGCGGGTCTCGCCCTCCGGCTTGCGGCCTTCCATGACACTCTCGAAGGCACGGGCGCATGCTCCCTCAATTCCCTCGATCTCGCGCCGGCGTCCGACGAAGAACATCGCCTCCGCACGATCCGTGCTTTCGGCGAATTTACCGAGACCCTCCAGGTCCGCGCCCGTTCTCGCCGAGGTCATGACCAGTCGCCTCCCTTCAGCCGCCTGTGGCCAAGCGCGACCTACCACGGCCAGCGGCAAATGTCACGCGGCCTTGCCGCTAGGACAATCTCTTTGGCTCAATTCGCGAATCGCAGGCTTGTCCTGCGGCGGCGAGGCATGCTCTTGGCGATGGATGCTTGCCCAGGACGACAAGATGGAACCACTTCGGACAGCTGTCCGGACACTTGGTGGCGATGCCGCAGAAACGTCGCGGGAAGCCCTTGATCCGGCAGTGGCACCAGCGAAACGCCGTGCTCGACACCATCCCGCAGCGCGGACAGCGGCGCTGGGCGGCGACCCCAGCTCGATCGCCGCCAGAGAGGCCTCGCCCTCCGGCGGGTTCGACAGAACCGCCGCGGCTTTCCGGCGTTGCGCCGCCGTCAACTCATCGATGCTCGAAACCCAGTCCCGAAACTGCATTCGCTCCATGCACCAGCTGGCAACAGCGCAGAGGCAGAAAAGACTGTTATGAAATGCGCCCCGGCCATTGACATGTCGCGCCGAAGGGCTGCAGACGCTTGTCATGATGTTTGATGGAGGGAAAGACCGATGGGTTTCTTCCCGACAGCGGCGGACGAGGTTTCGTTGTCCAAGCGTCTCTCGATGGATCCTGAGGCCCGCTGGCTAAACCAAAGCGGTTGCTGCCGCTTCGGCTGCAAGGGATTCCTGCGCACCGACGGAGACGATTCTGAAGGGGATAGCACTTAAGGAACCGCCGATTGCGGGGACTGAAACGGAGACAATTCCACCCCCAAAAACGCGCATCGGGGGCTCCAGACCACAGGAAACCGGCCGGCTCAGCCAAGAAGAGCAACTCCCGCAGCAACCCCCAATCAGCGGTTCCCTAGATTTCGCAGCTTGCTCCTGCATCCCGCCGCTCGCGTGAAGATACCTGCAGTCGCGCAAATGGAGGTCACAACATGGCTGATCGTTTCTTGCGGATTTGAAGAGTGCACAGCGGGAAGCGGCGTATCAGAGAGTTGATGGGCACTTGATCAGCCAAGGTGGACATCGTGCCCTGCTTAGGTTTTGTACCTATAAGGTGCGGGACATGATGCGGAGAGGGTTTTTGCATTCAAGCCCATGGAGGCGCCGACTATGTCTCGCCGCGACCTGACCGATCGGGAATGGGCCGTGATCCAGCCGCCGTTGCCGAACAGACCGCGCGGGGTGCCGTGGCGCGACCTGCTGGAAGAGTGCGGACATTGCACGACGGTCTGCAATCGCTGGTCCGGGAAAGGCGCAGGGTGCGCATTTTCAATGCCTTGAGCGCCGAGGCGCTCCATCTCATCGACAGCTCGGCCGTTCGCGCCCGCCAGCACTCGGCGGGCGGAAGAAGGGGGGGGGGGGCGGACACCGCCATCGGGCGCTCCCAGAGCGGGACGGGCAGCAAGATCCATGTTGTCGTCGGCGCCAGCGGCCTGCCGGTCAAATTCGCGCCGGTCGCCCGGCAGGTTTCGGACCAGAGGGTCGCGACGGCGGCGGATCGATGGCAGCGCCCGGCATTGGAGACGAGCAGGGCGTCCGGGGCGATCACCGGCTCCAGCGCCCGCTTCACGCTGTCCGCGTCCAGCGCCGGCAGGGTGCGGCCACTGCCGCAGCGTTCTGTTGGGACCCGCGCGCTCGTCCACCGCTTTCGTGAAGAAATCCATCGGTCTCTCCCTCAAGCGAGCGTCAGGACAAGCGCTTGCAACTCTTCGGCGCGACATGTCCAGGGCCGGTGGGGTGCATTCGCAACAGCCTTGCGCCACTTCTGCAAACCAGTCCCGGTCAGAACCCGCTGGGCATCGAAGGATCTTCCCCTTTTCCAATCAGGTAAGGGGCAGACTTTCCAACAAGGTCTTTCTCGAAATCTCCCCCGACTCCAGAGGCTTCAAGAAGTTTCTCGCAAATGTCCTTTGTGCTTGCATCGTCTACAGAAAACCAGTCAGGGTTTGCGTACCGGACTTGGCAGAGGCCGCGATAACCCATGGCAACATAACGCAGTTCAAGCCTCTTTTGCTTCTTGCCAAGACGAGGGTCATGAATCCCTTTAACCAAGTTCTCCAATTGCTTGTCCAAGAAGCGCTTAACTCGCTGGAAGCGCTTCCTGCTTTCATTGAGAACCTTACGCACCGCAACCCTTCTTGCCATTGGGTGGGTAACTGCGGCGAGCAAGAACTTGTCCTGTTTCTGGCCCCCGCGGTTTTCCCATTCCTCGACCAATGTGTCGTAAATCTCCCTGAGAGCATCCTCGCTCCGAACCGCTCGTCCAATACCCGAGTAAATCGACCATGCCGAGAACTCGTTATCGACATGAAGAGTGCGTCCGGCATTGTCATTCGGATGCATTAACGCTTCAAGCAGTATCTCGACCGTCCGTTCAGGGCATCCGGTAAAAAGCCAAGTAAGCGGCATATGCAGTCGGTTAGCAACTATAGATCCAAGCTGCTCATTGCGGCTTATCTTGGCTTCAAGGTCCAAGAGCAGCTTATCGGAGGAATCTCGCAACAGTATTCTTGAAGCTCTGTGCTGTTGCGGGTCCATTCGAGGCGGCTGTCCGTCCGAACCCAACGGGAATTTTCTCTCTCGCCACTGTTTCTGCGTGCACTTGTACAGCTTATTTTTCAGTTGGTTGCTGATTTCCCCCACATCTGCTTCGACTACCTGTTGGAGCAATGGCTTTAGATCTCTCCATGCCTCTATGCTAGTCTTGAATATGTACAGCTCGGGAATGCTGCGGAGTGCGAATGGCGGGGCCTTGGCCATATCGCTCCATTTGATACTTGATCTCGATGCGGCGAGCGCCTCTTCTTTACCGTCCGGGAGGTGCTCAACAATCTCGATGCGGACCTCTTCGGAAAGTGGGCGCACCCGTGCGCGAGGCTCTACGATTCTAACATGATCGCTCGGGCGAATTGTGTGCCCTGTATTTTTCCCGCTGTAACGCTCGTCCCAAGCTCCTTCATTCCCTCGCCGAAGGTGAAGGTGCACGTGCTCGACCCCCGGTGCAAGTTTGACCTGCCGACTGGCATCAGGGTGCGAATGATAAAGCTCGCCTGCCGGAATCGCTTGTTTCCTAGGTATTACCTCCATCCACTGGGTAATTGATTCCTGCGAGTCGTCACTACCCCTATTGTGAACCTCGAGTTCGATGCTGGCAACTTCATCTAGCCAAGCGGGAACGTTCGGATCGCGTCCGAGGGCATTCGCCAATTCCGATGCTGCCTTTGCTACGTTTGCGCCTTTTGCCCGAAAAATGCGGACTCCGGCGGCGATTTTTCGGACTAGCGATTCAAAAGCCTCTGTCATCTCAATACCGACGGGGCTCTCCACGATTATCGCGAGCGGATCTTCCTCTTGATTGCAGAACCTCTCAATCCGTTTCGCGAGCTTGGACGGCAGGGAAGTCTTTGCCCATTCTATGGATGGTGCATCCGGCCCCATCTTCCAAGCACCATCCGATGTTGGCCAAGTTCGGTGTTCGATCGCGCTTGCATCGATCCCAATTTTTGCAAGCGAATCGCGCGACATTCCTGTCGCGGCAATCTCTACTGATCGCGTCCATTTGCGAACGGCCGCAAGGTCATCGATGCCCTTGCTTGCCAACTCAGTAAGCACGGTGCTCACTCGTTGTGCGGTCAATCCTTCATGGTCCGTGCAATCATCCATGACGGGGCTTCTAACGATTCGCAAGGAACTCGTGACATTGTCACTCGGTGACCAATGGCGAAGTTCCAGCACCGTCCAGAAAATCCTTCGGTTGACGCTGATTACGAGAACTTTTCCAGGCTTGTCCCCGACGCTCCCTTGATTCATTACCGCATGCAAGGCCGCAACGGAGCGCCAGACCAGCTCGATTCGGCTTTGGGTCAGCGTGGTGGGCCGTGCCTCCTTCAGTTGATGATGCAGCACTTCCAGCGGGGTTTTGCCTGTCTTACCAATTTTCGGGGTCCCGAGATATCGGCCGTCCGGCACGACGAGAGCGAGATTGACGGGGGCGTCTGCCCTTCTGGACTCATCCGAAACAAGTTGCCACAAAGCGGTTGGCAGTGCCCTTCTCTCCGATTCCTCACTCTCTCCGTGTCCAGCCGCCGAGGCAAGGGCCTCTATCGCGTCTATAAGCTGCGCGTCCGGACCCTTGTGCCTCGCAGCAGAAAGCGCTTGTGCACCGAAGAGCCAAGTGCCTTCGTGTCTGAACAAACTTGATCGGAAGCCAAGCGCTCTTGCCTTCTCATCCGGTCCGGTCTCTTCATCATTGTCAAAAAGGTGATCAAGCCAACCATTGATGTCGAGTGTAAGAAAGTTAGTCATCACATGAGATTACGATTTTCGCCCATCTTTCAAGTCTTGCATCCCAAGCGTGTCCGCGGGTCCATGGGAGTTCGCCGACCGCCCCCTCACTGTCGATATCGATCTTCTGCGCATCCCACCAAATCACAGGATGCGGACCAGCAGTTGCGACTACACCGAGAAGATCATCTTCTTGGGACAAGTCCGTTTTGGCCGCTGCCACGTCTGAGGTTCGATATTCAATGAGCCGTAATGACCCGTTGCACATGGTGCCGAATGTACACCTAACGCCTGCGGCGAGATAATGTCCTTGGTTTGGCGGGCTTTTCGTTCCTAGCACAGGTGCATGCGCGAGTGACCCGGCATCGCCGGTTTGGACGTGGGCTGCTTGGTGAAGCTTCATCGCAGCACGGAGACCGAGCAGTTCCATGAATGTTCGGTGCTGCCACATCCATTCGAGCTCGGCAGCGAAACTCCTAGCCCGCAACTCGAGCCAAGCGCGCCAGATCTCTCGGTAGCGCGGGTCGAAACGCAGCGGGAAGTTGGGTTGAACAGGATGTCTAGCCTCGGTCACCCCGCGCGCTCTCAAAATCGACTCAATCCGCCGGGCTCGGAGTTGGTGTGCCTCGATTCTTTCCTTTTTTACAGCGTCTGCATCCAAGTTCGAAAGCCAATTCTTGGCTTCTCTTGCAGTCAGTGCTACGAAAGCCCGCAGCACCCGGTTCTCGAGGGTTGCAACAGTCTCGTATCGCTTAGTGGCCTTGATGCGCTGTCTAGCACCTGCCCGTTCAGCGGTGTTTCGGCCAGGTTGGGCGGAGAGCCACCGGAGCGTCTTCGCGTCAGTGCGACGTACTGTCTGAAGCTTTAGCATTCGATGCTCGGTGCGAAGCACAGCTCTCGGGCGTGCACCAAGGTCTTCGAGAACCCCCTTTAGCTGTCGAGCTTGCTTAACGAGGAGGTCGCCTTGCGGGTCGTCGTCTGCATCCAAGTCTTTTTTGCCCCAGACCTTTTCCATCCGGTCATAGGCTGCCCCAATGGATGGCTCGGTTGCAAATGCATGGGGCGCAGCACTGAGAACCTTCGCCGCGCGTCTCAAAATTCTGTCTCTTGATCTTCCGGCCTCTCCATGCACTCGCTTATCTTGCAGTGTCGGCCAGCATGTCACATCCAAGACGAAAACAGTCCCCGGCTTAACTGTGATGACCATTGCTCGATCCACGCCAACGCGCCATGGAACAAACCAGGCATCAAGATTTTCCTGAAAGTCTTTCTCGCTACCGGTGCCGTCAGCAAGCAGTCTGCCTCGCTTGCGTCCAAAGACACGAGGAAGCCGTTGGCGGTGCCGACCCTCCAACCTCGGGTAGTTCGGGGGTATCTCGCCAGGCTTCGCTACAATGACTGGTGGTCTATCTCCAATATTCGAATGGGGGATATTTCGACGTCCGGGGCATATCTTGATCGGTTTTGCAACTTCAACTCCGGCAGCCTCGCTACTGAATTCCTTAAATGACCTGTAGAGCCACATGGTTGAGCTATCCCGGTCTCACACTTTCGCCTCCGTGTATGTGTAGCCTGGCCAATTGAATATTTGCGACGCTTCAGATTCTGTTGCGGCGAGTTCTAGCGCACTTGCAAACATAGGGTCACCCAACTCATCTTCACTCAGTCGCTTCAGCTGATCGAGAGTCTCCTGGCAGTCACTCATTTCCGTGCCAGCGAGCTTCGGCAGGAGGCGCATGTTGATCTGATCAATCATTGGAACCCTCCAGTCCTGTCCGGGGTATCGTTCGATATATGCGCTAATGCTTTGTGCGATTCGATAACCAAATCCTCTTCCTGACTTCTTCATTAGCACCGCGAGTTGTTCGAGTGTTTCATCGACTTGTTCCCTGCCAGCCGCAACCGTCGTTTGACGCCCAGACCATTCAAACCAGCGTTCATAGGGAAGATGGCCTTCGGCTGCCTCGATGCTTCGTTCCGGTGCTTTGCTGTGGTCGCGAAGCATGTCCGGCTCGGGGGGCGCGAATCGAATCGAATTTGCCCGGTCGAGAACTTTGTCGGAAAGCGCTTGGGTAGTCTCGTCCTCGTTCAACGTGCCTACCCAGAGGACATTGTATGGCACATAGAGGTGCTTTGGACGTTCATTCTTGGCATAAGGAAGATCGATTGCGATCTGTGCATCTCCGCGACTGTCCTCGTCCACTTCGTCCTTTGCTCGTGGTCCACGCATCTCGAGCCTCGATAGAAACTCGGAAAAATAGTACTCGGTTCGCGCGAGATTCATCTCGTCAAGAAGGATGATTAACATCCTCTCATCCCAATTGCGCTCATCTTCGATTCCGATGTCCATCGCAAATTTTCTGTCGAAATGCCCAAGTGCACGCGCCCGATCAGTTGGCCGATAGCGTTCTGCGACAAAGTCGTAAAAACCAAGAAGATCCTGAGGCGAGTCCCAGCCCGGTTCGACAGGCACATGCAGAAAATGGATTCCGAAAAAACGGGCATAGGCCCTCGGAAGCTGGCTCTTTCCAGTGCCGCTCAGTCCGCTCAGCACAGTAAGGGGGGAGAGATCATTTACTTTCAACGCTGTGTGGAAGGCACGGATAATTTGCTTTGGATAATTTAACTTGCGCTTCTCCAAAGCAACCTCAAACTCATCAAGCAGGTCGTCTTCGTCCTTCTCCTCAAGCGCATGCTCATATCCGAGTAGACAGCTCGGCATTATTCGGAACGCACTCAGCTTCTCGTTGTCCGAAGATTCGATGGCACTACCCGGCATTTTTGTAATGGCAACACTCAAAGCGTCACCGGGAAACTCGATTGATGCATTGCCTACTGTTTCGACCGCTTTTTGAGTTTGTTTAGCCTCATCGACGGCCCTCTCGAGTTTGGTCAGTTCATCCTGCATGTTTTCGATCTGGGACTGTAGTTGATCCGCTTCTTCAAGAAGACGTTCGTTGTATGGTTTCAACTTGTCTATCTGGCCTTCCTTCAATGCTTCCAGCAATTGGTGAGCGCCCTTGATTTCCCCATCGAGCCGCTCCCTCCTGCTTTCAAGTTGCGCCACCTCGCCTGCCGCCTGAGTGCATCGAGCCAAGGCTTCATTGTACTCTTTCTGAGCTTCCTCCACATCGTGCTTCAATTGGTCGAGAGTCTCCTGCCGTTCGGCAACCAACTGGTTCCAGTCATTGTCGGCACCTGCTACTTCAGGCGGATAAGAATCGAGCTTTGCTTGAATTTCTCGAAGTTTGTTAAGTTCTTTCTGCAGGTTTGCGATTTGATCCTGCAATTGACTTGCTTCCTCAAGAAGACGCTCGTTGTATGGTTTCAACCTGTCTATCTGATCTTCCTTCAGTTTCTCCAGCAATTGGTGAGCGCCCCTGATTTCCCCATCGAGCCGCTCCCTCCTGCTTTCAAGTTGCGCCACCTCGCCTGCCGCCTGAATGCATCGAGCCAAGGCTTCATTGTACTCTTTCTGAGCTTCCTCCACATCGTGCTTCAATTGGTCGAGAGTCTCCTGCCGTTCGGCAACCAACTTGCTCCAGTCACTGTCGGCGGCTGTTACTTCAGGTGGATAGGCATCGAGTTTTGCTTGAATTTCTCGAAGACTGTGCGCGGCCTCGGCTCGCCGACGCTCAAGCTCGTCTATGCGTTGTGATTCCTCTCTCTCGAATTCTTCCAGCTCTCGGCGCATCGCTTCAAGATTCTCATGGTCGCGCTGGAATGCAGTCCAACGCTCGATAGCCTCTTGAGACCGCAGTCCCTCCCTCAGAATTCCCTCTTTTTCCTCCCGCAGCCCATCAATTCGGACCTGTTCTTCGATTCTTGCTTTGCTCAGCGCTTCAACGGTTTCCCTCTCATTGCTACGGTATATCCACTGGTCGCGGCGACCGATAAGGAACGCCACAACGAGCAATGTGAAGGCTGTTGCAAAGAACACAAGCTCCAAAATGTTGCCGTCGAGGTTGATGCCGCCAAACGTCATTGTGCAGCCTCATTTCTTCTGTCCAACTGCTGTACCTCAGTCAGTTCGTGAATTAAGGTGACAAGACGCTGTTGGGCCGTGGCTTCGACGCCAGCCAAATGCTGTAGCCGTGCGGATGCAGCTTCCATGCGGGCATTAACGGAGTTCAGCATTGCCTGTGCTCTGGCCAGTTCGTCTTTGGCTCGGTCCAGTTGCCCCTGATCCGCTGCTAGTTCAGAGCGCACATTTTGAATCTCTTCTTGGAGGCTGGCAAGACGCGCGGCTTGTCCTTCGTTTCCTCGTGCGAGTTCACCATTCTCTTCAGTTAACTGCGCGATTTCACTGCGGATGCCTCGTTCCTCTGCGGTCAAGCCATTGAGATCAACTCGAATTGTTTCAAGAAGTCGATCGGCGTTTGAAAGCTCAACCGCGGTTTGCGCCAGCTTTTGCTTTTCCGCGGCGTGTGTGTCCCTTGTTTTCGCTAGACTTTGTTGTTCCTCGTTCAGTTCCTGTACCACCTCCGCCAAGAGCTTCCTTTCCGCCTCAGACCGCAACAAGAGATCGTTGAGTTCCCCCTTGAAGCTCTCGATCTGCTCGATGAGTAGATTGGCACTTCCCTGCAACGCGCCCACGTCCGACGTGAGACTCGCCACTTCCTTCGCCAAGCGGTCGCGGTCGCCGCGCGCTCGTGTTTCCTCAGCTTGAAGGTTCGGCAATTCGTTGGCGATGGCCCGAGCTTGCTCCAGCTTCGCCGCCTGATCCGAGAGTTCTGCCTTTAACGCGGAAATCTCCGCGGTCAATGAATCTCGTTCGGTTCGCAAGCCAGGGAGACGCACCTCGTGAGCGGTTGCCTCTCCGCCCAACACAGCCAGATCCGACGTGAGACTCGCCACTTCCTTCGCCAAGCGGTCGCGGTCGCCGCGCGCTCGTGTTTCCTCAGCTTGAAGGTTCGGCAATTCGTTGGCGATGGCCCGAGCTTGCTCCAGCTTCGCCGCCTGATCCGAGAGTTCTGCCTTTAACGCGGAAATCTCCGCGGTCAATGAATCTCGCTCGGTCCGCAAGCCAGGAAGACGCACCTCGTGAGCGGTTGCCTCTCCGCCCAACACAGCCAGATCCGACGTGAGACTCGCCACTTCCTTCGCCAAGCGGTCGCGGTCGCCGCGCGCTCGTGTTTCCTCAGCTTGAAGGTTCGGCAATTCGTTGGCGATGGCCCGAGCTTGCTCCAGCTTCGCCGCCTGATCCGAGAGTTCTGCCTTTAACGCGGAAATCTCCGCGGTCAATGAATCTCGCTCGGTCCGCAAGCCAGGAAGACGCGCCTCGTGAGCGGTTGCCTCTCCGCCCAACACAGCCAGATCCGATGTGAGACTCGCTACTTCCTTCACCAGGCGGTCGCGGTCGCCGCGCGCTCGTGTTTCCTCAGCTTGAAGGTTCGGCAATTCGTTGGCGATGGCCCGAGCTTGCTCCAGCTTCGCCGCCTGATCCGAGAGTTCTGCCTTTAACGCGGAAATCTCCGCGGTCAATGAATCTCGCTCGGTCCGCAAGCCAGGAAGACGCGCCTCTATGTCAGCAGCCTCTCTACGGCTTTCGGGTAAAGTGAGGATTTCCTCACCTAATGCCGCCCACACCATTGCCAACACTAATGTAGCGGTTACCAGAAGCCCTAAAATGAGTCCCTCAGTGCGCCGCTTTTGATTGTCTGCTTTCGATGCCGTCATGGGTTCTCCTCCCTCAGCTATTTCGACCCGCGAGCGGAACCGCTGACGCGGCTTCCTTTTCAATGATCTCAATACATTTGATTTCATCTTGCTCGATTTCGTTGGTCCAAAATCGTATTGGCCTCCAGCCAAGCTTTTTGAGGATCTGATCTCGATGTTTGTCTTCAACGCGATGACAGCCCGGCAGTTCCTCATGCCAGTACGGACCGTCAACTTCGACATCCAACCTTACGGGCAATGCGCCGACGCTGCCGAATACGGCAAAGTCCAGGAAATAATGGGCGACCGGGTGTTGTGGCTTGGGATCCAGTCTCAAGCGGGCGAGCGCATTGCCGAAGCGGCGTTCGATGTTTGATGTATGTGGCAGCGGCCTTAACAGAGGGTTTTGCTGAAACCGGTGAATCTGCAACGCCGTGCGCTGGACTTCATCATCGATCCTTGAGGCGTTGCCAAGTGCGGCTATGACATGCACGACCAAACAGTGTTTTCTTGCCACCGACAGCATTCGGCGAAATGATGGATTGAGAGCTGGACGCTCGACCCAGTCTCGTCGGGCGATGAGCAGTTCAGGACGCTTGTAGGCAGTTTCAATCTGTGCGATCACCTCGTCAGCGGTTTTTTCGTCCGCTTCGACGATGCGGAGCTGGCCAGACTCGCGCCGCGCGACCCGGATTTCCCTCTGGGCAATCGCCGCGGTTTGTCCAGCCTCGGCAAACGTCCAGCAAAGCGCTGGGCCCCTTGCCTGCAGGAGTCGCCAACGGCTAAAGCCATTGAGGACAAGCTCGCCGCGAACGAGACTCTTGCGGACCGCCTCAAGATGTGTCTGGCCAGTGCGCCTAGGGCGGTAGGTTCGCAGTCTTCCTCCCAACGCACGCCTGAGCGACCGGCCATGTTGCATTGGCGAATACTGCTTATGCACTTGGTTCCGATTTGATCAAGATGCAGCAGGGGCGAGGTTTGGCGCGCAGCCCGTGGCAGACGCCCCGCGCCCAGCCCTTGAGGTTGGAAAACGCGGTGTGGATCCAGGCGAGGATTTCACGGGCGGGCCTGTCGCCGACGACCTGGGGCCGGTGGCGGTCCCGAGGCACCGCGCTGCAGCCGTCTGTCTTGACGGTCGCGGTCGCGGCGGTGTTGCGCACAGCGAAGTTGTCGAGATCCTTGGCGTTGCAGGACGGGACCGTGGCCAGCCGCAGGCGGCCCGACGCGTTGCCGTGCCGAGTTCGACCGCGCCGGCGACCGGCATCTTGCCTTCGGGGTTGCGCCCCGGCCCCGAAGGTGCACCCTTGTCGCGCTGCGGCAGGCTGGCCTCGTCGATCCCGACCAGACCGGACAGCGGGCTGCTCTCGGGGGTGGCCATGGCGCGGCGAAGCTTGGCGGCGAGCATCCAAGCGCTGCGACAGGATCCGATCCCGAGCCGCTTCTGCAACTGCAAGGCGGAGATGCCATTGGAATGAGTGGTCATCAGACAGGCGACCCGGAACCGGATCGCGAGCGACAGCTTGGTTCGGTGCAGGAGGGTGCCAGCGGTGGCCGAGGCTTGACGATGGCAACAGGCGCACTCGAAGCTGTGCGACTTGGTCTTCAGCTGCCACCCGCGGTCGTGGGCGCAGGCGTCGTCGTCGTGGAACCGGCGCTGGAAGGCGATGAGGCTGGCGGGGATTTCAGTCATGGGACAGTTCCACGTCAAGAATGTCATGCGAACATTCTATCATCCGACATCCCGAACACAATGTTTTGTGTCGCCGGAACCATGTGCATAAGCAATTGGCGCATAATTGAGAAGCACGCCCGGAAGGGCCGCCTGGTCTATGTCGCGGGCAAGATGCAGACGCGGCGCTGGAAGCGCGACGGCGAGGACTCCGACCGATTCCCCATTGCCGTGAAACAGATTCGGACTTGGCGCGAGCGGTGGCACGCCAACACCAGGGTATCGGAGTTGGTGGCGGACGCCTGTGCCGGCCTAGCGGGTCCGAGTGTTGGACTTCCCCGATGTGGCCCGAGCCGGTCCCATGTTGCGTTGCCGGGTGGCGTGAGGCAGGGCCGGTCAGGCCGCCTGGAGCTGCGCGTCCACCGGCTCGATATAGCCGTAGCGGCGGAGCATCCGGATCCATCGCGGGGCGTTGCGCTTGACCATCAGCGCGTCGCAGTTGGCGGTGCGGTCGTAGTAGGGCGTGGTGATCTTAGCATGACGTAAATGATCCGCAGCAACTTGTGCGCCGCTCGTGCTCCGGCTCGCTGCGCTTGCCGTCGCGTGCAGCCTTCGGCGTGCACTAGGTCGTGTACTCATAAAGGGAAAAGGGATTTTCTTTTCAGCACTGATGTGATTCAATCTTCCAGACAGCGGGAGATTGAGGATGCAGGGAAGGCACGATCTGACGGATGCGGAATGGGCGATCATCTCGCCGTTGCCGCCTGACAAGCCGCGGGGCGTTCCGCGGGTGGACGAGCGGCGGGCGATCAGCGGGATCTTTCACATCCTGCGCACCGGCACGCCGTGGCGCGACCTTCCGGAACGCTGCGGGCCATATGCGACAGTATACAACCGCTGGGCCAAGCAAGGAGTGTGGGAGCGCCTGTTCGGGGCGCTGGCGACGGGCTCGCCGGGATCTCTTCATCTCCTCGACGCCTCGGTGGTGCGCGCCCACCAGCACGCCGCGGGCGGAAAAAAGGGGGTCCGGACCACGCCATCGGACGCTCGCGAGGCGGGTTGAGCACCAAAATCCACGTCGACGACGACGGCCGCGCCATCCTCAAACGCATTGCCGACCATGGCTCTTGCCCCCACATCCCGACCCAACGGGACCGCCGGGAGCGGCGCTCGGTACCCGATCACCTGTACCACCAACGCAACCTCGTCGAACGTTTCTTCAACAAGCTCAAGCACTTCCGAGGTATCGCGACCCGCCATCACAAGCTTGCAAGAAACTTCCTCGCCTGCATCCGCCTCCGGATCAAAATCAATGAGTGCACGACCTAGGTTGTGTACTCATAAAGTGAAAAGGGATTTTCTTTTCGGCTCTGATGTGATTCAATCTTCCAAACAGTGGGAGATTGAGGATGCAGGGCCGGCACGATCTGACGGATGCGGAATGGGCGATCATCTCGCCGTTGCTACCTGACAAGCCGCGGGGCGTTCCACGGGTGGACGACCGGCGGGTGATCAGCGGGATCTTTCACATCCTGCGCACCGGCACGCCGTGGCGCGACCTTCCAGAACGCTGATTTGCCATGCCGACCTGCACATACTGCCGCGTGCGGCCACCGTGGAAGAAATAGTTGTCCGGAAAGGTCTGGAGGCGGGCGGCCTCTCGTACCGTGAGACTTCGGCACTGGGCCGGGTCGGGGTGGATGAAATAGTGGCCGTCCTTCGCAATGTGACTCGTGATCGTGATCGAAGGGCGGTCGCGCAGTTGCACCCGGAAGCGGTCGTCGAACTTTCCGGTGTTCCAGCTTCGGTGCCTCGCTGCGAGTGCTCGCGGGAAATCGCGAGATCTGGGTGATCTTTCGAAGGCGAATGCTGCTGCGAACAGATATCGCGCAAGGTCCTCTTCGATGTGGCCCCTGGTTTCATTGTTGGGCAGCCGCGTCAGGTTCGGGTCGGAGATCCAGTTGCGCAAATCGGTTGGGCATGCATCGGGAAAGCCGGTGCCGCCCTGCACCTCGCGGTAAGGCAGGGCTGCACTTTTCGTCGATTCCAGAGCATGATCGAGCGCGATCCGGAATTTCCGCTCCGCGCCCGGTGGCATGGCGGGCATGGACCGACAGGTCAGCTTGTGTGCCTTGACCACGGCCCGCTGCCACGAAGCATCTTCGTCGTCCCAGCTGAGCCGGCTTCGAAGCATCGGCATTGCACCGATGATGTCATGCACGGAAGTCGTGGCTTCGCTTCGGTCGAGAACAGGCAGCAGGTCACTCCGCAGGGTAGCGGCGATGTCGCGACGAATGCAGATCACGAATACCCTGTGGCGTGACTGCGGTACTCCGTGCTCTTCCGCGCGAACGAGGAAGTCCTTCGGATCAGGCCTAAGCCCCATGATCGGCCTGCATGGGGGGCGAGGGAGAAGAGACGATATCGTTCCGTGCCCCCGGCATGCATGAGGGAGTCCATGACGTCGGAAAAAATCGGCCGGCCGTCATGTCTGGCAGACAGCATGCCCCTGACGTTCTCCATGACGGCGACGGCCGGCTGGAGCTGCGCGAGCACCTTCGCGTATTCCAGATAGAGCGACTGCCGCTCGGCGGCGGGGTCGTAGTCGGCATTGCCCACGTTGCAGTCCCTGACGGCCACCGAATAGGACTGGCAGGGAGGTCCGCCGAGGAGAACGGTTCTATCTCCGTGTCTGGCACTAATCTTCGCAATCCGCTTCCGGACGAAGGAGGTAGCCGCTTATGTCCCGAGCTTCAGACACCGGGTCTCGTCGCAAGCTTCCCGCCACTTGTGCGGGTAGAGGGTCGCCCAGTCGGGTTCCCGTGCAACGATACCGTTGAGGAAGTCGTGGTACTCGGGTGGGAACCCGGACGGGAACTTTCGCAGGAACTCGCGCAGGCGCAACGTGCGGTAGGCCGTCTCGTCCATCTCGATCGAGAGGACGATGCTGAAGCGGGGATGGCCGCTGGAGTCCCGCAGTGCGGCGAAGCCCTCGGCCAGACCGCCAGTACCCGAAAAAAGGTCGACGACGGGAACCGGATCCGTCATGGCTGGTCCGGTGTCGGGGCGGATGCTGCAAGCGGCTTGCCGACAGGGGCCATCGGAAACCGGAAAGCGCGCGCTATAGATTTCTCTTTCACAGCCGTGCCTTCAGCTTTGACTCCAGAGCGGTCAAGCGACCCCGTGCGGCGCATTTCCGAGTGCCTGCACCGAACCTGCTCTCGTAGCCGGATAATGGGTCGGCATTCCTTGACCGCATCGATGACCTTCCGTGAAATACACGGGCAGTCTCGCCCTTGGCATTTCGAGCAGGCCGAATGATGACCGATATAGTCGATGCATCGACCCGGTCGCGCATGATGGCGGGGACCGGTGCCAAGGACACGAAACCGGAACTGGCACTTCGCCGCAAGCTGCATGCGCGCGGCCTCAGATACCAGTTGCATGACCGGAAGCTTCCCGGAACGCCGGACCTGGTCTTCCACCGCTTCGGGGCGGTCTGTTTCGTGCATGGCTGCTTCTGGCACCGTCATGCCGGATGTCCGTATGCGACCGGTCCAGCCACTCGGCCGAACTTCTGGCAGGCGAAGTTCGCAGCCAACATGGAGTGGAGTCTCCGGACGCGCAACGATCTGCAGGAAGTCGGCTGGCGTGTGGCGACCGTGTGGGAATGCGCATTGCGAAACGGACTGCGCGAAGGATGGAACGGTGGCTCCGTGGTACTGAAGATGAATTCGAGACGAGCCCGGAAGCGTTCCAGCAGCACCTGCGCCGGCGTGCGTCATCGCCCGTGGTCCGCCTCGCGTGCTGCTGCGGCAGCCGGCATGAGAAAGGCCTCCAGCACCGCGAACGCCGTCGACAGCGCCTCCGGCGTTTCGTCGGGTATCGCGATCCGACGCCGTGCAAAGGTCGCCGAGATGGCCATGGCAAGCCGCGAGCGCTCGAAATCGAATGACTGGCTCAGCATCCAGATGTCGAAATAGTCCTTCATGCGGCTGTTGACCCTGCCGAGGAAGACCATCGCCTGAAACTTCTCCGCGATCACAGTCTCGCGGGCGTAACCGCGCAGGCGGGGCGGCGGCATGTCGAGCAGTACCGGGTAGTCGAGCATCTCCGGTTCGGGATCGGTCGCGTCACCGAACCCCACGTCCACATTCACCGCAATACGGGCGCCGCCGATATCGGCTATCGTCCGGATTTGGAGCCCCCCGTACTCGCTGTCCTCGCGAATGCGGCCGACCCGTGCTCAGTTGGTATCGAAAGCGATCCCGTCGTGTTTCTCGATACCGAATATCTCCTTGAATATCTCCAGTACCGTCTCGGGAGCCGGATCGCCGCAGCCCAGCAGATCGAGGTCGCGCGAAACCCGGAACGGTTCGTCGAACCAGGTCATCAGCAGCATCGCGCCCTTCAGCACAAAGCGGTCGGCATGGCGCGACCGTGAGAGCCGATACAGCAGCCGTTCCACGGCATACCGGTTGAGAACGAGTTCGAAGTTCTGTCCCGTCCGCCTGCCGACTTGCAACAGGCGGGCACGAACCGACGCCCCGACGTTCCTAGCCATTGGCGGTCAGGGCTTCGAGATAGGGGCGCACCACGCCGGACACCCGGCCACGCTCGGCATGACGGGCGATCTCCGCGGGCGTCGCCTTGCGCTGCCGGAGCGCCTCCTGCAGCCCCTCCAGAGCCACCGACTGGCCCACGGTCCGGCGATGGCGAAAGCAGTCGGCGATCGTCTTGCAACGCCGAATATCTTCACCGGCACACCTTCGATACGTTCGGTGACGACATCGTCGGTCAGAAACGCCTCGGTGAACCGGACGACCCGGATCGCCGGTCTCTTGCCCCTGGGGGACCAGTCCTTCGCGCCGATTGCCATCCACACCGCGTGCGGCAGCAGATCGGTGAGGTCGTGAAACGCCAGCGCGGAGACGAGGCAGACGACCCCTTTCGGCACGCGCTTGGCAGCTTCAGCTAGGCTGTGATGGGCGTCGAGCGGTGCATCCGGCAGCTGATACAGCCCGCGTGCGAGATGAACGACCTCGCCATCCCGGCACATCCGGCCTATGGTCGCGGCGGTGACGCCGGCAGCCGCGAATTCGGACGGACGCACGATCCCCCACCTGCGGAGGATGGCGCGGGCCAAGTCGCGCTGTGTGCCGGGTCGTGGCATTGATGTTAATCCACAGTCTATGAGTTTCATTATCCAAGGTTTCATATCAAGCCATCGGCCCGTCGTCAACACCGGTGCTTCCCCTTCCGGTGGCAGCAAGCGAGGTAACGCAGCGTCTCGGATTCAGCTTGATTCAGCCGTGCTCTCGGGGGGGGGGTCCAGCTCAGCCATCAGCGCGTCGATTCGATCGGCGATACGCTGCGCGGGCGCACGGAGCTGGGCCAAGGTGAGATGGCCTCGGCCGGCGTCCGCCCGTCCAGCGCCGAGTGGGGCCTCTGGGTGTTGTAGAAGCCGATCCACTCGCCAATGACGCGCCGGGCAGTGAGGCCATCGGCGATGGCTGACACGCGCGGACTTGCCTGGCCCGAATCGCGGCAAGTCCCTGATCGAGACCGCAAACGCGCCGGGCTTCATCGTGAAGACCCCGCGGCAAATGCCGTGGCCGTCCATGCGGGTGCGGCTCGCCGGGCCGTTCGCGGTTTTTCTACCGTTTCCAAATGCAGGCAGTTCCGACAAGAGGGTGATCTTCAGGACGTTGTGATCACCCACCCGTTTCATCCGCTCAGGGGCCAAACGGTTCGGATTTACGACCGTGTGGGTGGATGTAAGAGAGCGATCGTTCGCTGCTTCGCGGACGGCTCGACCGGCCCAACCCTCGTCAGCGTGCTGGTTTCCTGGACGTCCCTGCGGCAGGTGGACGACTTCGAGCGCGTTGCGTCGGGTCGCTGCCTGTTCCGGGGGGACGACCTGATTGTGCTTCGCGCGATTGTGGATTCACTCCTCGCACCGGCGGTCGATCATAATCAGAAATAATGGCGCTATATGCTCAGAAATTAGGACGCTCATGCACAGTTGTTCAGGATATGGAGTGCCAGATAATAGTTGTTATTCCTGCATATTAAGCGAGACCGTCGCGACGACACCGAGAAGCAGGACCGGCTCAGGGAGGCCGGCACCCTCAACCGGACGCCGGAAAGGTTCAGCGACCCGATGTTCGCGGTGGGCGAGTTCTTCGATGCCCGCGACCTGCTCCAGGTCCGCTACGAGATGGTCCGGGTGGTCCGGCTGGGCGAGGTTACCCTCGCGCAGGCGGCGGCACGGTTCGGGGTCTCGCGCCCGACCTGCTTCCGCATAGTCAAGGCGTTTGACGGGGGCGGGCTGCAGGAGCTCATCCCGGCGCGGCGCGGGGGCCGCGAGGGCCGCACAAGATCAGCCCGGAGATACTGCGCTTCGTCGAGGACTACAGGGCCCTGCACGGACGTGTGGGAGCGCGCCGGCTGGCACCGCTGATCGAAGCCGAGTTCGGCGTCAGGGTGCATCCGCGCGGTCTCGAGAAGGCACTGGAGCGGGTTCAAAAAAATCGCTGAAACCCGGACCATGATGCGCGAGGACGCCAGCCAAGTCCGGCGCCTGCTGTGCGTGTCGTCGCCTGCGGTGATCGCCAACACCGTGTGGGAGAACGAGGAGAACCGTCATGCCTGAAGCGGATACGCGCAAGATCGCGCCGCATCATCTGGAGCGCGAGGCTTGCCTGTACGTGCGTCAGTCCTCGCTTCGCCAGGTCATGCAACACACCGAGAGCACGCGGCGCCAGTACGGGCTGAGCCAAAGGGCGACGGCGCTCGGCTGGCCTGCGGAGCGCATCCAGGTGATTGACGAGGACCAAGGCAAGTCGGGAGCCTACACCGGAAACCGCAGCGGCTTCCGCGACCTGATGGGGAACATCGGCGGCGGCGAGGTGGGCATCGTTCTCAGCCTGGATGTCTCGAGGCTCGCGCGGGACAACGCCGGTGGCTTGACCGATATGGTACTTGGTGCTGTATCGTCCCGCATGATGGAAGACGCATTCGGGGTCCGGATTGCGCACGTTCAAGACCAAGGCCTTCGCCAAATCGAACTCAGGGCGGTGCGGGCGCTGGCCGACGCGATGCTGGCGAACGGGACGATCAGCGAGGTGAGCTATGGCTAGGCAGTACGGAAGCGATGTGCTGGCGTCGGTGCACGAGACGGCGCTCGGCATGACGGAAGCAGGAGTAATGCCCAAGCGGACGATGAAGGCGTTCGACGAGATGCGCCTGACGCCGGTCGAAGACTTGGCGCCGGAGGAGATTCGCGAGATCCGGCTGCGGGAGAAATACGAGCCAAGCCGTGTTCGCGCGCTACCTCAACGTGACGATGGGTCTGGTGAGCCAGTGGGAGCACGGTGAGAAGCGGCCTCGCGGCGCCTCATTGAAGCTGCTGGCACTGGTGGCGAAGAACGGTCTCGGGGCGGTTGCGTGACGACTGTCGCCCGGCGGGTCGCGGTATTGCGATAGTGTTGACAAGTTGTATGGAAGAACCAGAGCCTCAGAAACAATCCAACAAATACAAATAGTTATGTTCCATGTGCACCCCTCTCCACAAGTTTGGAAAGCATCATCGTTCACAATCACTTTGCAAGTTTTGCAACTCTCGAAGCTGTCCATATAATCCGACTGGACAAGGCTCACCAACTACAGAAAAGGTTCGCTACATCCTTGATGAGGGGCATTGCAAGGCTATTTGTTTGGGAATGCGGACGAAACCGCACCTGAAATGTTGAAAAACTGCCTGGGACTCCTAGCCAAAATGGCGATTGCGGTAATTCAAATGGCACTGAATAAGGTGTGTAGCATGCGGCAAGCTACCGGGGAATAGCGAGAGCTTTTCAACTTGCCATGAGACTGGGCTGAAAACTGCCACGCCATTCAGTCACAGCAACAATAATTGGCTGCTAGAAATCCAGTCGATCAGTGCACAACCCGCTTCTCAGCTATACGGCAGCTGGAATAAGGGAAGGACTTGCAAACCGAACCCGGTAACTGAAAGAATGTTGGAATGACGCTCTTGACCGCACTCATAGGTGCTTTGATATCGTCAGAGCGTTTCGTTCGACCAACTCGGCAACGTAATTAACCATTTCAGCATGTGCCCCCTGCTGACACGATCGCATCCACGAGTTCCTGAACGCGAAGTCTTGCACTCCTCGGATTCAGCCCCATGTCCTTGGCGATTTGCTCCCAGTACTGGCGGAATACATATGCCGGCCTTCGTTTGCGTTCGCCGAATTTTTGGGCGTGATACTGGTTCACGTGGCGCCAAGGAAGCACCGATGACACGTCATACAGAGTGGCCATTTCCCCTCCGCGGGAAAGGATCATTGAATAATTCTTCGCGTGCGCATCGGTATTGGCCACGATCCCTTGCTCATGCTTCTGCCCTGGGAAGATGCCATTTGCTTGTTCGAAATCTTCTTGGTGGAGGTGTTTAACGGACTTGTCTTTACGCATTCCCCTGTTGTACCTTGCCACAGCCAAGGCTTTCCTGGCATCCACCGGAATAACCCGGACATCTACGGATGGATTCCGATCAACCTTGCCAGAGTCGGGCAGCAGGCCTCGTCGTCCAACAATCCCAAGCAAATCCGGATTGTCCGGTTTGATGATCACCGTGGACGGTGCCCCTTGTTTCGGAACGGCCCGCAAATCCTCTTCGCCAAGCAGGCCGAGCTTTGGCTAACCATTTGGGCCGAGGACGATGACGGCGGTCTTCTGTTACCCCCTCCCCCCTGCCAGCGAAAAACGGACTCCATCTTCTCCTGCCAAGAACGGACAAGCTCCCAACTTTTCAAAATGAAGTGAAAGAGCCTCGCTGTCGGTTCGGGATCCATAGCGGTCTGTCAGCAGTTTATAGGCCCATTCCGAAAAAACGTTCGGTTTGTCGAATGAAACCGCTCCCGCAATATGAACCGGGACCGCGCCGCCCTGAAGAGCCGTTTCAGGGTGCCGAAGGTCCGCCCGCGGTCCACCGCCGCCGCGACGCCAGCCGGTTGAACCGGCGGCGATACCGGGACAGGGGATGTCCCCGGGAAGCCCGGAACATGATCCCCGACTAGGTCCCCGCCTCGGCCAAGCAGGCGCGGTTGGAGGCGCTGGACAGTCCTTTGTCGGCGAGCGCCCCGCCGTGCAGTCGGACACCATGGCCGGGAAGCACCGCCATGCGGTGCATTAGAGCCAATAGTCGTCTGGATTGCGCTTGAAATCCTGAATCTTGCACGAATAGACGGCAAACCTGTCGAACGGGTGTCTTGCTTCCATCTCGGGTGTAAGCGTGACGCCGATCCCCGGTGCGGTCGGGCAGAGAAGCATGCCGCCCTCGATTCGGCATTGATCTCCGATCATTTCGTCGCCCAATGGAAAATCGAGCAATGGAAACTCAACCAGTTTCCCGCCTGCAGCAAATGCGGTGTGGTAGTTCGCCATGACAGCGGCGGCACCACCCCAAGCGTGCACGACAACGTCAGCGCCTTTTTTCAGGGCCGCCTCGAAAACGCTCAATACGGCTTGCACGCCGCCGATGACCGACGCATCGGGCTGAACGAAATCGTAGACATTCCCATTGATGCGATCGATCATCTCCTTGGGGGTCGTGATGATTTCGCCTCCGCAAACCGGAGTGTCAGCCCTCTGCTTAAGTTCCTTGAACCCTTCCGGGCAGTCGGGGCCAAGCGCCTCCTCCAGAAAATGGATTCTTTTCGAAGAAATTGCGTGAACGCGCTCAATGAATTGAACTGCGTCGTCAACCGACTGCGGCGGGTTCGCCAAGTTCTGGCACATGTCCACGCCGACCTTGATCCCGCGCCGTCCGGCTTCTTCAAGCGCCCATGCTGTTCGACGAATTTCGTCCTTGGCAGACCGTATCTTGTAGATCTCGATTCCCAAGGAAGCCATTCTGTCCAATTCATCGAGGAAGTGTTCTCTTGTGTCGCAACACCCCCCGCTACCGTATATCTGGATCGATTTCGTCTTGGGGCCGCCTAGAAGTTCGCAGAGCGGAACCCCCAAGCTTTTGGCCTTCGCGTCGTGCAGCGCGATATCGAATGCGCTGATCACGTGCCGCGCAGCGCCCTGCAGGGACCAGTAGTCGCACACGCTTCGAAGATCCGCCACCCGACGTCCTATGTCGAAACCGTCTTTTCCCTCAACATGCGGCTTGCAGAGATCAACAATTGCCTCGAAGACAAGCGGCGCAAAAACCGCCAGATAGCCCTCTCCCAGCCCTGTGACTCCATTGGACAACGTGACTTCAACCATGCCCACAGTGCGCTTCGGGCCGTTCGGAAAACACTCCTTTATCTCTGCATCTTCCGCAAAGGAATAGGGAGAGCTGATCAGAATGCTGCGCACGCCGTCGATTGCCGGCATCAATATCCCCTATCTAGACCGACAATTCCGACGAGCGGGTGGCGTGCCCTGAAGCGCTCCAAGTTCGCGCCGAACATGTCCACCTTCCGATCCTGCTCGTCTTCAGAGCCTCCGCCGGTGTGCTGCGTCAGAATCAGGTTGGGAACTTCCCAAAACGGATGCCCAGAAGGAAGCGGCTCGTCTTCGGTAACATCAACTAAAGCACCCCCAATCTTTCCTTCGGCTAGAAGCCGAGAAAGAGCGGCCTCGTCGACAACCGATCCCCGGCCGACATTTACAAACACTGCAGAGCTGGAAAGGCACTTGAGTCGCTCAATTCCAAAAGTCTTTCGCGTCCCCGGCGTGTCGGGAGTCGCACACACAACTATGTCCGCATTAATCAAAGCGTTGTCCAATTCATCAGCGCTCCACCGGCTGCAAAACGACGTTATCTCGCAATCGAATGGCTGCAGGAGTTCGGCCAGCCGCCTGTTGATCGATCCGAAGCCGAACAGCACGACCTTAGCGCCAGCTAAAGTGCGAAGGCGCGGTCGCAGCATATCGCCCAGCCATTCCCCATTGTTCTGCAAACGAACGCACTGATCAATTCCTCGGTACAAGGCCAAGACGCCTGCAAGGCATGTTTCCGCAACCGCCTCAGCAAAAAAATCGGCAAGATTCGTGAAGATCGGCCTGTCGGCTGTCGCTGGCCAATCAATCGACGCATATTCCCCGAACCCAGTGGATTCCAGTTGAACCCAGCGCAGTTTTGGAGCGTTCGCGAGCCATTCAGGAGGAGGGTTTCCGAATGCGATCTCGCTTCGAAGGAATTCAGGCGCTATTTGCTCTCCGCTCTCTGGGAAGCCAGCAACATGCACGGTGTCCAAGCCGGCAATCACTCTCAATCGCCGGACTTGGGCATCGTTCAGGTCGAGAGAGACAAATATATCCATCCGTAGCGTTGGCAGTTGAAAAGCGTATCAGAGTCAATGCTGCGGAGGCGGCTGGCGTGGCGGAAAATGCCAATCCTTCATTGGTCATTCCTCGTTGTCCGACGACGATCAATCCAAGTCATTTCAGCCTTCACGCTCTGAAGGCAGCCTTGGCGCGCCAATGGTCCTCAGCATTTTCAGCGCCGCATCTCGATAGCAATGCCGGATGTCGCGGGTGGGCGGTCGGCAACGGCTTGACGGAAGTCCGACAAGCTCCATGCAAAGCTTGTCCAGATATCCGTCGCCGCTAGTGAATTCCTTCTCGATTTTCGTCCAGAGCTTGTAGAACGGCATCGCCTCATCGATCAGCATGCGCGCGATCTCGGGGTAGTTCGCCTCCCGAACCATGTCCACGAGCTTGATTCCCCACTCTGGCCAGAAGTTGCAGTTGTGAACTTCGAACGCCCTTGCACCGAGACGAGGCATTGAGCTGAATGCGAAGAACAGGTTGTTGTCGATAATCGTGAACCTCTTGGAAAAATGGGCGGTCACGTCCTCGAACTCCATGGCATCCGTCCTCGGAACCGCCCATTTCAATCCCACGACGCTTGGGATGCCTGCAAGCCTCTCAGCCATTTCGAACGAGATGCTCGAGCTGGTCCAGAACGTGTTGTAGACAATTATCCCGATATCGGGCTCGGCTTCCGCGGCGCTCAGGACGAACTCCTCGAAATCCCCCTCGGTGTGAGAGAAATAGTACGGGCAGGATACCTGTATGAAGTCTACTCCAACGCTCTTCGCCGCTCGTGCCAGCCTCCTCAGTTCCAGTGTGCTGGTCGTTTGGGCTCCCATCGCCACCGGCACTCGACCCGCCACCTCGTCGGCCACGACTGCGGCAACGCGAACTCTCTCGTCGAAATTCATTGTCGAGAAATCACCTGCCGCCCCGGCAGCAAGAAACACGGCATAGTCCGCGTTCAGTCCAGAATCGATGAGAAACCGGACATGTCGGCAAAGCGCCTTCTCGTTGACCGGAAAATCCGGCTCATCCCGAAAAGGAGTGGGAATTGTGACGTAGCACCCTGCCAAGTCATCCCTGAGTTCTTCTGCGTTCACTGATTTCCTTGCAGCGCTTGAAGCTTGTTCATTTGAAACTCACGGAAGACGAAGCTGGAAAGATGAACCATGCCAAGTGCGTTCTGGCCAGCACCTTGAGCATTCAACGATACTAATGAGCAAGATTCGAAAGAATTTGACCCATTATGTCAAAAAATGTATGCATTTCGACAGAGGTTATATTTCGCCTGATATGCACTCAATAGACCGAAACCCATCGCACTGCATTCGATTCAATCTGATCATGCAGGCTGAATTCCCGTTAAACGCCCTTGTCCTGGCTAGCGAAGCGCTCCGCATCGCCAACCAGAACACCGGAAAGCGCCTGTTCGACTGGTCGTTCGTTTCCGAAGACGGCGACCCCGCAAAGGCCAGCAACGGTATGTGGTTCGACTCCGACTGCTCCACCGACGACATGCCCTCAGCCGACGTATATCTTCTCTTTGGCGGAAACCTGCCGACCCAGCGCAACTCGAAGAAGCTCTTGGGCCATTTGCGAAAGGCAAGCCAGTACGGTGCCATCGTCGGCGGCATCGACACGGGAACTTTTGCGCTTGCGCAAGCCGGCCTGACACGTGTTGGAAGAGATTCGAATGTGGTGCTCCACTGGGAGGCGGAACCAAGTTTTATCGAGCAGTTCCCGAACGCCGTGCCGATGGACCAGATCTATTCGGTACAGGAAAGACGAGTTTACTCCGCCGGTGGCGTTGCGACGCTGGACATGATTCTTGATCTAATCGCCCGGTTCGGGGGTCAGGCACTCGCGAATGAGATCGCGAACGCCTTGGTCCATACGCGACGGGAAACAACAACGAAACAACGCAACGACGGCATTTTCACTACCGATTCCAAATCGCCGCTTCGCAGGCTTGTAGAGTTAATGGAGCAAAACGTGGAGACGCCCCTGTATCTTTCGGAGCTGAGCCGGGAATTCGGGGGATCCGAGCGCACTCTCGCCCGGCTTTGCGAGCGCGGCTTCGGCCAATCGCCGATGAGGCTGTACATGAATGTCCGGCTCAGGGCGGCAAGAAACTTGCTGTTTTATGGCGAACATTCCATTCGAGAGACTGCCTTGGCCTGCGGATTCTCGCATCCAGCGGTCTTTTCGAGAGTGTTCAAGAGGCAGTTCGGCAAAACTCCGAGAGAGTTTCGAAGTGAGTTCCGCAAGAAGCAAAACTTGAAGGTGCGCCCGGAGCTTCGGCAGAGAATTGCCAAGCGAGAGAGCTAGCCCAGAGATCGCACCGGGTCAGCGCGTTTTACGCCTGTTGCTCCCGATCACTCGTTTGGCGTGGAAACGCGACCACTTCCCGGCGTGAGCGGGACAACGCGCGAATGAACCCGCGTGCAACCCAGCAGGTGAAGTCTGTCGAATGCATTGCGTTTTGGAAGACAATTCATCACCGAAAGCCCGCGTTCAAGCCCCGTTTGCGAGTCGACCTCGATTAACGAATTCAAATCCAGCCGGGAACAATGTCCCGACCGATGATTTCGTCCAAATCTGGACGAGGACGGACAACTGCCATGTCGCTCCCGCTGACCAGCACTTCCGGGACCAACGGCCTTGTATTGTATTCGGACGACATCACCGCACCGTATGCTCCGGCCATCGAGAAGGCAACCAATTCCCCCGGAACGAGTACAGGCAGCATGCTGTTGCGCGCGAAAGTGTCGCTGGTCTCGCAGACAGGACCGACCACGTTCATCCGGCGCATGCGCGCGCCGCTGCGAGGCTGGCTTACCGGCAGGATTTCATGGTGCGCATCGTACATTGCAGGACGCAGCAAATCGTTCATCGCGGCGTCCAGCACCAGAAATTCATGACTTTCACCGTGCTTGATATAAACCACCGATGCAAGAAGGATACCTGCATCTGCAGCAATCGAGCGGCCAGGCTCGATTTCAATTTCACAGCCGAGATGACCCACCGTCCTCTTGATCAGCTCGCAGTAGTCTCGAGGTGCAGGGGGTGGGTCTCCAGTCTGGCTGTACTGCACGCCCAAGCCACCGCCGAGGTCCAACCTGTCTATTTGGTGGCCATTTGCGCGAAGCTGTTTCACGAGGTCGGCGACAATTACGAACGCGTTTTCAAATGGCGCAAGGGACGTTAGCTGGGAGCCAATATGCATGTCCACGCCAACAACCTTGATGCCACTCATCCCTTCTGTGTCCCGATATACTTCAAGAGCGCGCGAGAGCGGGATTCCGAACTTGTTTTCGGCCATTCCAGTGGAAATTTTCCGGTGGGTTCTTGCGTCGACATCGGGATTTATGCGGATAGCGACTGGCGCCACCGTTCCAATCGACAGCGCAACCTCGTTCAGTGCAGCAAGCTCGGGCTCACTTTCAGCATTAAAGTGCCTGATACCTCCGAGCAGGGCGTCCCGCATCTCTTCCCTTGTCTTTCCGACGCCGGAAAACACGATTCTGCTTCCCGGGATGCCCGCAGCGCGCGCCCTCAGAAATTCACCGATGGAAACCACGTCAAACCCAGCTCCCATGTTAGCCAACAGCTTCAACACAGAGAGATTGGAATTGGCTTTCATCGCATAGCAGATCACATGGTTCGTCCCATCAAGCGCCACGTCGAAAAGTCGGTAATTCCGCTCGAAGGCAGCCTTTGAATAGACGTAGACTGGCGTTCCAGCTTCATTGGCGACTCTGTCCAAAGCAACGTCTTCCGCATGCAGAAGGCCATTTCTGTAACTGAAACTGTTCATAACGGCTTGACTATCGGGCACGAGAATGAAGAAGGCGAAACAGAGTGTGCATTGCGCCATGAGCGCAACTTGGAGCTGCACAGCGCATTTGCTTGTTCAGAACAGCTTTCCGGGGCGAGCGTCAGTTGCCGAGCCGGAAAATGCCCGCCTGGCCCCGTCAGGTCGCGGCGGTCAAAGATTTCTCGCTGACCGAGCCCTCATCGGATACAGGTGTCGTAGGATCCCCCTTGACTCCGCATGCGGCAACAATGGCCAGCAACAGTATCAGCAAATGTTTTCGCACCTCTGCAACTCCTTCCAGCGATCAATCTGTTCGCGAACACGCCTTGGCGCCGTGCCGCCAAAACTTCTTCGGCTTTCAACGGACTTCCTCCCGTCCAGCACATCTCTGGCATCATCAGATATCTCGCTGCAAACCGATTGCATCTCCTCGACAGGAAGCTCCGCCAATTCGCAACCGCGCTCGTCGGCGAGGCGCACGAGAAGACCTGTGACATTGTGTGCTTTCCGGAACGGAAAGCCAAGCTCTCTCACGAGCCAGTCGGCAAGGTCCGTCGCGGTAGAATTGCCCGCTGTTGCCGCAAGCCGCATCCGCTCCCAATTCGGGCTCATGTCCCGTACCATTCCAGCCATTGCGTCAAGTGCCAAGTTAAGCGTGTCCGCGGCATCGAACGACCTCTCCTTGTCCTCCTGCAAGTCCTTTGAATACGCGAGAGGCAAACCCTTGATGACTGTCAGCAGGGCAACCAATGCCCCATTGATCCGCCCCGTTTTGGCCCTGACAAGCTCCGCTGCGTCAGGATTGCGTTTTTGCGGCATTATAGACGAACCAGTGGAAAACCGGTCGCCCAGCGCAACAAATCCGAATTGCGTGGTCGACCAGAGCACAATCTCCTCTGCAAGCCGCGACAGGTGCGCGGCGCAGATCGCCGCAGCCGAAATGTATTCCAGAGCGAAGTCCCGATCACTGACCGCGTCAATCGAATTCGCCATCGGCCGATCGAATCCCAGCCTCTCGGCCGTCTCCTTCCGATCGATGGGAAAAGACGTGCCAGCAAGTGCCGCCGCCCCAAGTGGCGACTCGTTCATCCGGCGGCGTGCATCCCGAAACCGCCCGGAGTCACGGCCGAACATTTCGACATAAGCCATCATGTGATGACCCCACGTCACCGGCTGCGCACTCTGCAAATGGGTGAACCCCGGCATCAGAGCTCCCACACCTCGCTCCGCCTGTTCAAGCAATGTCCCTATCAGGACCCTGAGCCGCCGCGCCGCGCCGTCGGACTGATCCCGTATCCAAAGCCTGAAATCAGTTGCGACTTGATCATTTCGGCTCCGGGCGGTGTGAAGTCTTCCTGCCGGTTCGCCGACAAGCTCTTCGAGGCGCGCCTCGACGTTCATGTGGATGTCTTCGAGACTCGATGAAAAACAGAAACTTCCCGCCTCGATCTCTGACAATATCGCGAGCAGGCCCTTATCGATGGCGTCCGCATCGATTTTGTCTATTATGCCCGTTCGGGCGAGCATGGCCACGTGTGCGCGGGAAGCCTGGATGTCCTGACTGTAGAGCCGTCGATCAAAACCGATCGAGGCATTCATGGTCTCCATGATGTCGTCAGGCCTTTCTGAAAAACGGCCTCCCCACATTTTGTTTGGCGCTTGCCTGTCTGTCATGGAGCCTGTTCAAGCAAAGGAGAAACAATGATCCGAGTGGCCATTCCAGCGTTCCTATACGCTCTTGCAGGATTTTGTGCAATTTCCCTCGCTGGGGAGCCTGAACGTTCGGAACTGCGTGACGCCCGTCAGGGCGACTTGCGAAAGCTCGCCGTTCACAAGGAGATGCGTCCCGTCCCGAACACGCCGATTGAAGCCGCGGACGGGACTGCCGTGACGCTCGATCATTTTCGGGGGAAAACTGTCGTTCTCAACTTCTGGGCCACTTGGTGCGCGCCATGTCGCAAGGAGATGCCGTCTCTCGACAGGCTGCAGGCGAATTTCGATAAGGAGGTTCTGGAAGTTGTAGCGGTCACCGTTGGCTTCAATGCGCCCCAAGCAGTGAGCAAGTTCCTCGAAGATACCGAGATTCGCAATATTTCGATCTTCCACGACCCGAAACAGGCCCTTGCCCGAAAAATGGGTGTGCTTGGACTTCCGGTCACCGTGCTTGTTGACCGCAATGGAAACGAGGTCGCGCGGTTGACAGGAGACGCAGAATGGGACAGCGACTCTGCCAAGGTAATTCTCTCGATCCTCGTCGGGAGGGCTTCCGGATAGGGCAGCTCCGTCCGGCGGGCCGATCAATGCATGGACTTCGAGCGCTGGATCCCATTTTTTTCAGCTGGTCTTGGAAAGTCTCGATGCAGCGACTAGATGTTTGGCTACTGGTCGAATTCGCCATGCGCTGGCCGATAGCCTCCAAACCTGGCGCCTTCAGAACCTATTGAGAGCAGTTTCAGGAGAAAGATTAATGACAGATGTCGTCATTGCGTCGGCTGCCCGGACGCCCGTCGGGAGTTTCAACGGATCGTTTTCAAACACCCCTGCACACGAATTGGGCAAGGTAGTGCTCGAGGCTGTCACCGCAAGAGCTGGAGTCGATAAGCCGGATGTCTCCGAAACGATTCTCGGTCAAGTGCTTTCCGCCGGGCAAGGCCAGAATCCGGCGCGTCAGGCACATATCAATGCTGGCCTTCCGGTCGAGAGCGCCGCTTGGGGAATTAACCAGGTTTGCGGATCCGGGCTTCGGGCAGTGGCAATTGGCGCACAGCATATCAAGCTTGGCGACGCGGAAATTGTGGCTGCAGGAGGACAGGAGAGCATGAGCCTCTCGCCGCATGTCGCCCACCTGCGCGCCGGCAAGAAAATGGGTAATATCGAGTTCGTCGACTCAATGATCAAGGATGGGCTTTGGGACGCGTTCAACGGCTATCACATGGGCGTAACGGCTGAAAACGTCGCCCGCCAGTGGCAGATAGGGCGCGATCAGCAGGACAAATTCGCTCTCGCCTCGCAGAACAAGGCGGAAACCGCGCAGAAAGAGGGAAGGTTCAAGGACGAGATCGTGCCGGTGACCATCAAGTCACGCAAAGGCGAGACCGTGGTCGAAAACGATGAATACATTCGCCACGGCACGACGATCGCCAACATGAAGAAGCTTCGCCCGGCCTTCGACAGGGAGGGAACCGTTACGGCAGGCAATGCATCCGGAATCAATGACGGGGCGGCGGCCGTGCTCTTGATGATGTCCGAAGAGGCGGAGAGACGCGGCATCGAGCCACTGGCCCGCATCGTTTCCTACGCCACGGCGGGCGTGAATCCCTCGATCATGGGAACCGGGCCGATAAAGGCCTCGCGCAAGGCGCTAGAAAAGGCGAAGTGGACGGAAGCCGACTTGGATCTTGTTGAGGCGAATGAGGCGTTTGCCGCGCAAGCCTGCGCGGTCAACAAGGAAATGGGCTGGGATCCGGAAATTGTCAACGTCAATGGCGGGGCGATCGCGATCGGGCACCCGATCGGGGCGTCCGGATGTCGGATACTGAACACGCTCCTGTACGAAATGAAGCGACGCGACGCGAGACGCGGCCTGGCAACGCTGTGCATCGGTGGCGGAATGGGCGTGGCCATGTGTATCGAGCGGGAGTGACCGCTGGGCTCTCTTGCGACCCGCAAAACGCAAAACCCTCAAGAAAAGGAAACAGCGATGAAAAGAATTGCTCTGGTCACTGGCGGTACAAGAGGAATCGGAGCGGCAATCTCAAGGCGCCTCAAGGATGACGGCTGCATGGTTGCGGCGAACTTCGCGGGCAACGAGGAGGCCGCAGCGAAATTCAGCGAGGAGACTGGAATCCCGACATACAAATGGTCGGTGGCCGACCACGCTTCCTGCTCTGCGGGAGTCGCCACCGTCGAAAAGGACTTGGGTCCAGTGGAAATCCTGGTCAACAACGCAGGAATCACCCGAGATGCCATGTTCCACCGGATGACGCCGGAGAAATGGCAGGAAGTTATCGATACGAACCTTAGCGGCGCCTTCAACATGTCCCACGTCGTATGGAGCGGGATGCGCGAGCGCGGCTTCGGGCGCATCATCAACATTTCTTCGGTTAACGGCCAGAAAGGGCAGATGGGGCAGTCGAACTACTCTGCCTCCAAGGCGGGCGAACTTGGGCTGACGAAGGCACTCGCGCAGGAGGGCGCAGCCAAGGGAATCACGGTGAATGCAGTGTGCCCGGGCTACATTGCGACCGAGATGGTCATGGCTGTGGCGGAGAAAGTGCGCGAGGCGATCATTAGCCAGATTCCGGCAGGTCGGCTCGGGGAACCGGAGGAAGTTGCAAGATGCGTCGCGTTTCTAGCCTCCGACAATGCGGGCTTCGTCACGGGGTCGACGCTGAGTGCCAACGGGGGCCAATACCTCGCTTGACTTGAGATCTTCTCATTCCGGCAGATAAGGGAAAACTGCCGTTCAGTCCAGATTTGTTCCGGGCACGCCGGAGACACCGTTCCCGCCTTGTACGATCGGCACGAAGCGATTGCGTCAGAGACTCATCGAGCCTCGCTGAGACGCTGAATCTCCTCTTTCAACTTCAATTTCTGTTTTTTCAGTTCAGTGATTTCCAAATGATCGATGGCCGGGTTTTGCTGCGCATTCTCGACTTTCTGCGAAAGATCTTCATGCTGCCTGCGCAAAGAATCCAGATGCTCATCTTCCGGCATTTGCAGTTCCCCCACTTTACGGACCTCCAATCTGATTGCCTGCAATCCTAACCAAAATCCTTGCCCCCTCAAAGTGCTTTTCTGGAGCTTGATCAGCATGGTCTCGCGCGGACAGCCCGAAACGCGTCAGGAAAACCGCACTGCCGCGCCACCTCGGAGAATGTCTGCCGCCTCGCTTGTGTACCTTGTTCCACCTTCGATATGGGGTTCTTCCTGGTGCAAAACAAGCGGCGCCAGAAGGCGAAACCTGCCCTTTGATCCCTTTCGGGCGCGAATCAGCAAACGCCCGGCTTCACTTTCGGATCTCGGACAAACCGGCTTCGCAGCCACCGAGCCTGCCCGGTCGGCGAGAGCGGCGGCCAACGCGGGAAACCGCTCGGCTATCAGGATCATGGTTAGCCAGCCCCCCGGTTTAAGACGCCTCATGGCGCAGTCCACCCATGTACTCAGCGGAGTTGTCTCGAACTGCGCAATTTCCCGTCCCTCATCCTTTGCGGATGCACCGCCGCCAAGCCGAAAATATGGCGGGTTTGCCAGCACCTGATCGAAACCCCTGGACTTCAGCCTGGCTGGCGGATTCGAGACGCTTCCTTCCAAAATGTCCAGCGCCACGCCGTTCAGACTGGCGTTCCGATGCGCGAGGTCGGCATAGTCTGGCTGGATTTCGAGACCTGCCGGATCAAGATTCGGAACTCTGTTGCAAAGGCAAAGAATTGAAGTTCCAGCTCCGCACCCAAGGTCCAGAACGGAATCCCCCTTTACTGCCGGAACGGACGCGGCAATCAGGACCGAATCGGCACCGGCACGGAAACCGTTTCTTGGCTGAAGGATGGAAACCGCTCCGTCAAGAAACTTGTCAAGAGTCAGTTCTTCCCTGGAAAATGCCATTTAAACGGCCGCGACCCCGATTCCGTTGTTTCGGAGAAACTGCTTGGCGCGAAAACATTTTTCTTCGCCAATCATCATTTGCCTAGGAAGAATTCCGATCAATCCCTTCAATGCGCCCATATGGACACCCACGACAAAAAACTATATTATCTGGTCTTGGAGCGCACGTTGAGTCGTGCGCGCAACAACTTCATCATATGTGAATCTTAACAGCAAACTGGCCGTATTGTCGATATGGAGGTCGTACCCTGTGAATCTCACGCAAACAGGCATGAGTTTGACCTCGATGCTGTCGAGCGAGTTAAAGTCCGACCTTGATGCAGTCAACGGAATGTTGCGCGAACGGGCGGCTTCAGAACATGTGAACAGAATTCGCAAGGTTGCCGCACATTTGCTAGGAAACGGCGGCAAGCGCTTGCGTCCCCTTCTCACCCTGGCATCCGCCCGGCTCTTCGATTACAATGGCCAAGACCATATTCTCCTGGCTGCCGCCGTTGAGTTCATACACGCGGCGACGCTGCTTCATGACGACGTGGTCGATGAAAGCGAGAAAAGGCGGGGGAAGCTGACTGCCAATCTGCTGTGGAACAATCAGTCCTCGGTGCTGGTTGGCGACTTCTTCTTCGCGCGAGCTTTCCAGTTGATGGTGAGAGCCTCCGCGCCGCGTTCGCTGGCCATTCTGGCAGACGCCTCCGCGACGATCGCGGAAGCCGAGGTCATGCAGATTGTTGCGGCGCAAAACCTGGAAACAGACGAAGCCCGGTATCTTCAAATCGCCAAGGGGAAGACGGCAACACTGTTTTCGGCGGCCGCCGAGGTTGGCGGCGTCGTTGCAAGCGCTTATGAGCATGAGACTGAAACCCTCGCGGCGTTTGGGAAATGCTTCGGGACAAGCTTCCAGATCATGGACGACCTCCTGGACTACAAAGGTGCCACCAAGTCACTCGGAAAGAATGTTGGAGACGACTTTCGCGACCGGAAGATGACCCTTCCTGTCGTGAAGGCCTTTTCGGCTGCCGACGCCGCAGAGCGCAAGTTTTGGCTTCGCGTGATCAAGGAAGGCGAGCAACGCGATGGCGACTTCGAGCATGCGCTCGAACTGTTCAAGCGGCATGGGACACTCGAGCAGACCTACGAGGAGGCCGTGCGCTGGTCCAATGAAGCAAAGGAGCGACTTGACGGGCTGCCAAGCAAACAGCCGCGGGAGTTGCTGGCGAAACTAGCGGATTTAATTCTTTCCAGAGCGAGCTGACAGCTAGCGAGAGCATTAACCCCGAGAACCCTGCCCGCCACTGGGCGGCATGGTCGTCGGTGGGTGCATCGGTTTCAATCAGGCAGCCGTCGGAACAATCCACCAGCCTGGAAATCCAGCCTTAAGCTGCGCGGCGGCCGCTTCGGCTCCCTCGGTTTTGTCGAAAATGCCGAAGCATGTGGCCCCTGCCCCGGACATTCGCGCGAGGCGGCAACCGCGGCAGCTTCGCAACGCCTTCAGCACCGTCCCAATCGCCGGCAAAAGCCTGAGCGCCGGCTGTTCCAGATCGTTTCGTTGCCGCGCCAGCCATGCAATGAACTCGCTGCTTCCCGAAGCGGCAGGCAAACTTTCCTCCAGTGGCGGATTCCTCTTAGACGCCAGAGCTTCGAAAACGGCTCCGGTCCGCAACGGAACGCGTGGATTCACGAGAACAAGGGGAAGAGAGGGCACAAAGTACACCCGATTGATCATCTCGCCGAAGCCGCGCACGCGCGCGGAATGTCCGAACAAGCATACGGGCACATCGGCTCCCAGTTCGGCGACACGCCAGAATTCCGGAATCGGAATTCCATTCAATTCGGAAAGCAGCTTCAGCACTTCGGCGGCATCAGCCGATCCGCCGCCGATTCCCGCAGCGACAGGAAGGCGCTTCTCCAGTTCAATGCGGGCGCCTTGTTGCGAATCGAGGAGAAAGGCCGCACGAAACGCCAAGTTTTCGCCGCCTTTCGGGGTTTCATCTGCCATCGGACCGGTGACCGACAAGCTAAGGCTCGGTGCCCGATTAACTGAAATCCGGTCTCCAAAATCCGCAAAGGCAACCAAGCTGTCAATTTGATGAAATGCGTGACCAAGTCGCCCAGTAACGTGCAGTGCCAGATTTATCTTTGCCCTGGCGGTGCCCTCAATTGCCATTGACCAAGTCGAAATGGCCTTCCTCTTCGAGCACCTTGTCGAGTCCAACATCCAGCTTCCTGAATATCCGCTGCTCGAGCTCCTCGTCGGGTTCGAGATCCAGTGCGCGCTTCCACTGAACTCGTGCCTTCGCCTGCCTGTCCACCATCCAGTACGTATCGCCGAGATGGTCCGCCACGACCGGATCATTGGGCATCAGCCTTGTTGCCTTTTCCATGTATTGAACCGCGTCTTCATATTCTCCGGTGTGGTACAGCACCCAGCCCAGCGAATCGATGTAAAACGCGTTGTCCTCGTCCTTTGCCACCGCCTTGCGAATGAGGTCCTCGGCAACATCAAGCGAATCCCGCCTCTCGACCATCGAGTATCCGAGATAGTTCAGGACGACCGGAAGCCCATCCGAAAGCTCGATTGCCTTGTTCAGGTCGGCTTTGGCCTGTTCCCAGATATCAAGGCGTTCCTTCACGATTCCCAGATAGAAGAAGACGGTCCAGTTCAAAGCCCCCGCACCGCCCTCAAGCCAGACCGAGGTATTGTAGCTATCCAAAGCGCCGGCATAGTCCTCGCCGAATCGCTGGTAATTTCCCAGTTCGAACCAAATCCTTGCTGAATCGCCGTGCGACTCTGTCAGTTCCTTGAGTGTGGCAACCGCCCGATCAGGCTTGCCCATCCTGTAGTACGAACTGGCAAGATCGATCATCGCCGACGGGTACATGACATCGCCTTCCGGAACCCTGCCATACATTGATTGTGCCAGACTGTGAGAACCCTGACTGTCCAGAGCGCGACCGAGGCGAACTTGAAGAACCGTGTGATCAGGCTCAATGAGTTCGGAAAGTCGCCCGAATACCAGCCCTTTTCCCGGTTCAAAGAACAATCGCGAAAAGTTCTTGAGCGCCTCCGAAATTCCGTGCGAGGGAGATCGGACGAAGTCAAAAACGACTGACTCGTTCGCTTCGATCCGGTTTCGCAAATCGTCAAACACTTCCTGCCCGAGTTCCGATACGGATCCGGCATTTTGATCGAGGATTTCAAGCGCACCCTGCCTGTCGCCTAGCTGATTCAGAATCTGGGCATGGGCGTGCCAAACACTCTCCGGTGACAGCGAGCCGCTCTCATCGAGTTCGTTCAGGATATCGTCCGCCGCCTCGAAATTCCCTAAAACTGCCTGCGCTAGAGCCTTGTGGAACTCGGCAAAGGGCCAAAAGCCTGACTTGGGATTGACTTCTTCAAACGCATCAAACGCTCTGTCGGGATCATTGTTTCCCAAATGAAGCCAACCCATAGCGATTTGAGTTTCGAGCATGAACCCTCGGTCACGATCATTTACAAGAGAAATCGCATCATCGAATTCGTTCTCGCGGATCAAGTCAATCAGGTGGATGGTGTTCGACAGTCCTTCATTGACACCATTCTCCTGAATCCGCCGGTTTAGCTGGAGCGTACTGTCCATGTTGCCCGCCAGCAAATGAGTATACAGCAACTTGAGTTGAAGCTGGCTGTCTTCAGATCTCTCCGAAACCAATTGATCCAAAAATTCGGCCGCTATATCGTACTTGCCGTTTAGCTCGGCATGGCGCGCCGTCAGATACTTGACGAGATCATCGCCCGCGTGCGCTTGAAAGGAAATTCCAGCGGCTAGAGCCGTAATCAATATTCGGAAGAATGATTTGGTCAAGTCCGAAGTTGCTCCAACAGAAAGCGTTGAGTGGAACGAAACGGCGCTCCACTGCTTCACCATATTCTGAATTATCCCGGCGGAATTGTAAACTGGGACCGTTGCGAAATTCATCGATTTTGACAAGGACATGTCACTCTGAAAGGCATGGGAGCACTTGTTCTGACGTTCCGTTGAGGGAGACCCCGATGGATTTCCCCATGACAGTGGTGGCCTAGCGCGCGCCGGCGGCAATCCCGACCCGACGGCGCGGACGGTTCATGGAGGCGGAACGGCCTTCAAGTCAATGGCTCTGAACCTGCTCATGGCGGCCAACTGGACCGCCTTGGCCCAGGTCCTGCACTCATAAAGGAAAAGAGATTTTCTTTCCGGCTCTGATGTGATTCAAGCTTCCAGACAGCGGGAGCTTGAGGATGCAGGGCCGGCACGATCTGACGGATGCGGAATGGGCGATCATCTCGCCGTTGCCGCCTGACAAGCCGCGGGGCGTTCCACGGGTGGACGACCGGCGGGCGATCAGCGGGATCTTTCACATCCTGCGCACCGGCACGCCGTGGCGCGACCTGCCGGAACGCTGCGGGCCGTATACAACAGTTTACAACCGCTGGGCCAGGCAAGGGGTGCGGGAGCGCCTGTTCGAGGCGCTGGCGGCGGGCTCGCCGGGACCTCTTCATCTCCTCGACTCCTCGGTGGTGCGCGCCCACCAGCACGCCGCGGGCGGAAAAAAGGGGGTCCGGACCACGCCATCGGACGCTCGCGAGGCGGGCTGAGCACCTGTATCGCCAACGCAACCTCGTGGAACGTTTCTTCAACAAGCTCAAGCACTTCCGAGGCATCGCGACCCGCCATCACAAGCTTGCAAGAAACTTCCTCGCCGCAATCGCCCTTGCCTCCATTCGCCTCTGGATCAAAATCAATGAGTACACGACCTAGGCCTGAGGGCCGGAAGCTGAACCGTAAGCTGGCCAGTGCCCTGCGTATTCAGACGGTCAGCGACTGCCACAGCCCGGTCAAGATATTCCTGCGGGGCTGCCTCGAGCGGTTCCGTCTCATCAAAGTTGTCATGACCAGACCACGCCTGCAATTCACGAACTGAGTCTGAATTTTCCGTTAGTTGAAGGACTCGATTGCACATCGAGCGCTCAGACGACGACAAATCCCGCGGATGCAAGCCCGGAGTTGCATCAAGCTACATGTTCGGGTAGTTTGGCCCCTCTCCGCCTTGGGGCGTGCGCCATTCAATGTTCTGGCTTGGATCCTTTATGTCGCAGGTCTTGCAGTGAACGCAGTTCTGTGCGTTAATGCGGAACTCGGGATCTCCGTCCGCATTCGTCAACACTTCGTATACGCCTGCCGGACAATAGCGCTGGGCCGGCTCTGCAAACTTGGGAAGATTGACCGATACCGGAATGGCTGGGTCCTTGAGATGGAGGTGGCAGGGTTGCCCCTCCTCATGGTTTGTTCCCGAGAAGGCGATGTTCGTTAGCCGGTCGAAACTAAGCACACCGTCCGGCTTCAGATAGATAATTTCCCTGTGGCCAGCAGAATGCCCTGTGGCCATTGCATCTGTTTTTCCATGCTGCATCGTCCCGAACGGATTCCATCCAGTCACATTGGCAACCCACATGTCCATCCCGCCAAGCACCATCGATGCAGTCAGCCCACGCCTGGACCACAGCGGCTTGACATTGCGAACACGTTTCAGATCTTTGCCGACTGGCCCGTTCCGGACGGCAGCGTCGTAGTCGGCAAGCTCGTCACCCGAACGCCCAGATCGAATCGCCGCATCAACAGCTTCCGCTGCAGCAATCCCGCTCAGCATTGCGTTGTGGTTGCCCTTGATCCTCGGAACGTTCACCAATCCGGCGGAACACCCGGCGAGCAGCCCCCCTGGAAAGTAAAGCTTGGGGATTGACTGCCAACCTCCCTCCGTTATCGCCCGGGCGCCGTAGGCAACCCGCCTCCCCCCGTCCAGAAGCTCAGACACGAAAGGGTGATGCTTGAACCTCTGGAACTCCATGTAAGGATTCAGATACGGATTCAGGTAATCGAGGTGAACGACGAACCCGACCCCGACTTGGCAATTTTCCATATGGTAGACAAACGCCCCGCCACCTGCCGAAGAACCAAGCGGCCACCCGGCCGTGTGCACGACGCACCCCGGGCTGTGACGCTCTGGAGACACATTCCAGATTTCCTTCATGCCAAGTCCGAATTTCGGAAAGTCGCAGTTCGCCGCAAGATCGTACCGCGCGATAACCTGCTTGGACAGTGACCCACGCGCACCCTCGCAAAGAACGACGTATTTTCCCGTTACCTCAACGCCCGGCTCGTAGGACGGGCCCGGCGTTCCGTAGGAATTCCTTCCAAATTCGCCGGCCACCACCCCTGCGATCTCGCCAGCTGGCCCGAACACCAGTTCAGAGCACGACATACCGGGGTAAACCTCGATCCCCAAGCTTTCTGCCTGCTCCGCAAGCCACCTGCACACATTGGCCATGGAGACGATGTAGTTCCCGTGGTTGCTCATCAAGGGAGGCATCGGCCAGTTCGGAATTCTCAGCTTTCCGCCTGCGCCCAAAAGATAGAAATGGTCTCTGTTCACCGCCATGTTGACCGGTGCCTTCATATCTCGCCAATCCGGAAAAAGCGCGTTCAGGCCGGCAGGGTCCAGCACTGCCCCGGAAAGAATGTGCGCCCCGACCTCCGAACCCTTCTCCAGAACGCACACTTCAAGGGCCGGGTTCAGTTGCTTGAGTCGGATGGCCGTTGACAAACCCGCTGGCCCTGCGCCGACAACGACAACATCGAACTCCATCTTCTCACGTTCGGTTTCAGACATTGGCACCCCCATCCTTGGAACCGGTTCGCAACTTCGGAACCGGCAACGTTATCGCATTAGGGAACCTCTGATTTGGAGGGTTTTTTTGGTTTTGGCTGCGGAATTTGCCCTTCCCGGCTGCGCCGGTCGGTTTTCGGCGGTCCGGAAGCCGCAAATGCGCGTTTTCGGGGCGAAACCGCCGCCGGTTCAGCCCCCGCAGGGCCGGTCCGGCAAATTCCGGACACACTTCTCCCCTGTCATTGCAAGTGCGGCTGGGCAATCATCAGGTTCGAGAAGCCCAAAAGCAGCGCAAGCCGCTGCACGTTCTTGTCCAAACCCCGATAGCGAACCATGTCGTAGCCGAACACCCGCTTGACGATCCGGAACGGATGCTCCACCCGCGCCCGCACCCGGGCCTTCGCCTTCTCCGCCTTGGCCGCGGCGCTGCCCGGCGCGTGCTCCGCGCGCTTGCCAATCCCGCGGTATCCGGAGTCACCCCAGACTTGCTCCTCCTCGCCGTGCAGAAGCTGGTCCGAAGGCGTCAGGTCGTGAACGTTGGCGGCCGTTCCCTCCAGATGGTGCACCAGACCCCGGGTGTCGGTGCCAATGTGCAGCTTCATCCCGAAATGCCACTGGTTCCCCTTCTTCGTCTGGTGCATCTCCGGATCGCGGGCGTTGCTCTCGTTCTTGGTCGACGATGGCGCCGAGATGATGGTGGCGTCAACGATGGTGCCCTTCTTCAGAAAAACCCCCTGCTCGGCCAGGTGATCCCTGATATCCTCAAACAGCTGCTGCGCCAGTCCGTGGTTCTCCAGCCGATGGCGGAAGTTGAGGATCGTCGTCTCGTCCGGAACCTTCTCAAGACTCACCCCGGCAAAGCGCCGGATGCTCTCCGCCTCGTAAAGCTGGTCCTCCATCAACGGGTCGCTCAGGTTGTAAAACAATTGAACGCAGTGCACGCGCAGCATCACCGACAGCGGATGCGGCTGTCGCCCCTTGCCGCCGCCCTTCGGATACACCGGCGCAATGCGAGCCTCCAAGCGTTCCCAGGGGATCAGGCCGTCCATCCGCTCCGGAAAGATCTCGCGGCGCGTCCTGCGCTTCTTGCGATCGCATTGGAGGCTGGCAAAGGTCAATTGCCGAAGGCGCTGCATGTCAGGATCCCCCAAAAAAAGGCGTGGCGCAAAATAGCGGGCGCGCACCGGATGCGCAATGCAACGCCCAAAATCAGGCTATATTCAGAGGTTCCTTAGCGGATTATTCATTTTGTCTCAATCCGGGAGCAAGTGCTGATGTCCATTAGCTGCGCCTTCCGTTTTCGCGTTTCTGCACGCATTGAACCGATCAGTGTCGGAAACCGACTCTGCTTGATGGTAATCAGGGCCAAGCAGAATGCTGTCCAAGGCATCCCAGACGAATTCCAATATCGAAATGAACGATCCCGGCATGGAGACCTGCTTGCACAACTGCCAAGCATATGCAGCAATGGATGCTCGGAGGACTCCAAGAGCATGGCAGCAGCATTGGTTTGACTCGTTTGCAGATAAAGGCATGCATTGTGCGCATACAGCACCCTATGCCGCACTGCCGTGAATGAAATCTTCGCCTGCGGCTCGGAACGGGAGAATGATTCGGCAAAACCTGGATCGGAACGCGCACTCGCCAAGACGCTTCGCAAAAACAACGGGCAGAGGCAGAGAAGGAATCTCTGGCACTCTTTTCAGTTCGCGTTCCTTGGGTCAGACGTGGGTCTGTCGTCATCGAGTCCGCGCCCTTCGGTTTCGGCCAAGGTCGCACCGCCGAAAAAACGAGCGTATGGAGCACCTTGGCGATGTTCCAGGCGGGGCGAAGCGGAGTGCCGGCGTTGCTCAGTCAACCATGTTGCGGCGCGTGCCAATGGGAGGCAATGTGGTCCGAGCGGCCGAAGGCAGGCTAACCTACTGTCCGACCCGCGCCAGTACGTGACTGCCCAGCCCTTTGAGACACAAGGGATCCCATTGCATTTGCCGACGGGATCTTTGGATTCCACGGTGCTGGCGGCCGAGAAATTCTCAAGGCTTAGCTCGCCGTTGGGCGGGAACTGCCATTATCGCAAGACCTTGCATCGCCGCGCTGCATTTTGAACGTCTACACCCAGATACCATGCAGTTTGACAAACTCACGAATTACGTCTGGTCCCTGCAGGAGCTGGCGACCTGATTCACCGGGTCCGGGGTGAATCCGCTCGACCGATTTACCAGTTACCTACCTCGGTTATACATGGCCGCCAAGAGGATAGATCGCGCATCTGACCATAACCTATTGACTTACCAACTTTTCATGCCGATATAATCTGACACATGGCAGGAAAGTGAATGAGTGCGAGATCATGGACAGAATATTGATGACGGCCAGCGGATTTGCGACGCTGAGCGCAGAAATGCAACGTCTCAAGTCAGTGGACCGTCCGGCGATAATCGAAGCCATCGCAGAGGCCAGGGCACACGGCGACCTGTCTGAAAACGCCGAGTATCACGCAGCTCGCGAGCGACAGAGCCTTATCGAGGGAAGAATCAAGGAACTCGGCTCGACCATCGGGAGAGCCGAGGTTATCGATGTCTCAAAACTGAACGGCCCGATCAAGTTCGGCGCAACTGTGACCTTGGAAGATGACAATGTCGGGGATGAAGTAACGTATCAGATTGTCAGCGAGGCCGAAGCAAACATTTCGAAAGGCTTGCTTAACCTAAAATCTCCGATCGCCCAAGCGTTGATCGGCAAGGAAGTTGAAGACAGCGTGGAGGTTCATACCCCAGGGGGTGTTAGAAGTTTCTCGATTCTTGACATAAAGTACGAGTAGGCAGGAGCGGTTGGAGGCAGGAGGTCTTGGATGCGGAACTTTCGGAATTTCGCGCAATTGAACGCGTCGCGGAGCGGCAAGGCGGCTCTGAGGCGAGCAGGCGTGACCGTGGTCGCGACAGTCGCAAGCATTGTTTGGGCTTGGATAAGCGTGCTTGTAATCTTCTCTGACCTTGAATCCGCAAATTCCATTGTCAATTCGGATGTGTACTTCAAGACGGTTTCCGCCTTGGTGCCCATTGGCCTTTTCTGTGTAATCGCTGTCCTGTACAATTCTTTGGCAACCATCAAGTCCGAACTGTTCGCATTGCAGTCGGAGATGGCAAGATTGCGCTCTGGCAAGATCGACGAGACTTATTACCCGACTGAAGAATTTGATCCTGAAGCGGAGATCGAAAAAGAATCCCCGAATTTCGAGAAAATCACGCCGTTGCCAGATCTCGAAGACTACATCGAGGACAATTTGGAAATCTCGGAACCGGAAGTCAAACCGCCGCTTCCAGCCGAGTTCTCCGGTCTTACAACGTGGACATTGATCCAGGCTCTCCATTTTGCAGACGACGAAAACGACAGGGAACACGTAGAAGCCGTGGAGGCCGCGTTGAATAACGAGAAAGCAGCGGATTTGCTGCAGTCGGCCTATTCGGTTCTGGAATATCTTGCGGAGAGAGGAATCGATGCGGACAAATTAGCAACAAGTTTCTCCAAGCACGAAGTCTGGCGAGACCATGCTGAAAGCGGCAATATCAATCAGATCGGAGTTCTTGGACAGGTTGGCAGTGATCAGGATGTCGAAAGCGTCGCAACGCTTGCTGTGAGTGACTTGGATTTCAAGAAATTCGCATTTGACTTTCTCGCTCTCGTGCACTCGTTCCTCAAGTCGTTCATCCCCTCAACCGAAGACTACGAAATTGCAGCGCTAGGCGAGACAAGAACCATCCGGGCTTACGTTCTTCTGGGAAACGCGGCTGACGGAAACTGACTTCTCGCGTTTCGTGCCTGTCCGGTTTGGAGGGCTTCAGACGCCCCGAACCTTCGATCCAAGAATGGCGGCATCAAGCGGCTGTGTCACCAGCATCCGCAAATTCCCAACGCAATAAATGCATAGAGATCGCTGTTCGGATTTTTCATCGAAAGATGGTTGCGAAATGCGCCATCCAGCCATGGGCATGTTGCGCTGGGATGGCTGCAGGCGGTTGTTTTGGCATTGAATTAAGGAAAAGCCGGATGGTTTCTTCTTGGCGATGATTGCCGAGCGTGTGCCACCGGACAGTGCGCTTCGCAAGGTAGCGCCCTGATGGACTGGCAGCATCGGGCGCGAGTTTCCGACCCGGTGCGTCCGCACCATTCAGGTGACGATTGTGGTCGAGGATTATGCCGAGGGGGTGCCTGCGGTTTCCGATAGTCTCTTGGCGGATCTGGACGCCCGCTGGTTGAGGAAGGGCCGACACTGCCATTTCGGATGCAAGGGGCTCGTTGACACTGACGGGGAGGGCTTCGTGAAACGTACCTTCGGCACCCTCAAGCCCCGGGTCTGGCCACACCCTCTCGCGACGGGGATGCGGTCGTCCAGGATTCCCTCGATGCGGCAAAATGCAACCACCTCTCCGTCTGCCATCAAGGGGTGGTCCGGCAGGAAGCTTCCCAAACTCCGGATCCCTAGACGGGCCGACGGCACGAGCGGGTCCGCTGCATCCGGGACGGTCTCCCGACCAAGAAGCCTCAGCCGCCGGAGCAGATCAGGAAGCCGAGGGTCACCACGCCGAGCGAGATTGTGCTGGCCATGGCAAGCAGCAGGCGAGTCTCCCGCCTGGCGAATTCCTCGGAAAGGCGCGCGATGTCGGTCTTGTATTCGTGTTGGCGGGTTTCCACTCGAGCCTCCTTGGCCTCCCCTTCAAATCTCGCCATCCGCTTGGCCTGCACTCATCGCTCATGCATTCAAGATAATTGCCGAAGGCCGGCACCGAAACCGCCACTAGCCCAGAAGAAGAACCCGGATCGTCGGATCACATCGCTGCGGCGACTCCCAGGCGCTGCCATGAGGAAATCCATCAATCTCTCTCAACTTAACATCGGACAAGCGCAGCCCTTTTGACGCAACCTGTCCGTGGTTGAAGAGCGCATTTTGCAACAGTCTTTCAGTGCAAGTGCCATTCGATGCAGTATACTGCATGCACAGGAACACACGACCCCAGACCCACTTGGGGCACAGACATAATCGAGACTGACTTCGGAGCAACTCGTCTTGGCCACACGAAACGCTGATTCCACAAATGAAAGGCTCTTGCCTGCCTTCGGCACCGATGGCCTCGGAGGCCAGAAGCGCCTTGCGCAGGGGGATCATCAGTCGCCCACCGGGAAAGTCAGGCCAGCGGGCAGGCTCGGCTACGGCAGGAGGAATCAGCTTCTCCAGACACGGGGGCATCCGGGCCGCCGCGCAACCACACAGCAGCCCGAAGGTGATTTGTTTCTTGCCTGTCTGCCGTCGCGACGGTGGCCAAACGCAAGCAGTGCTGGCTTTCCCGCCAGATAGAGGGCGCATCGTGGGGGAAAATCGCGTCGTCGCTGCAGCGTGGCACAGCCACGGTTCAGGGGATGCCGTGCTGTGGCAGCGAAACGACCTTCAAGGCAATGCCCTTGAATCTGCTCAAGGCGGTCAGCCGAATCGACCCAACCCCGCTTGAGGAACAGAGTCTGCCCCGCAAAGTGCAAACCATCCGCGACCTGCCTTTCGCAGCGATCTTGAAAAGAAAATTCGAGTCGATGACTTGCAGACATTTGACCGCCTGCGGCTCTCGCTGAAATTCGGGCTAGATGCCAAAACTAGCGTAGGGAATGAAGCGAACAGGGGTGCCCTTACGGATGCTTTGTGCCTTTTCGCCGAGCTCGATCAATCCACTTGACCAAGTCAGACCGGACGTCAGGCCGGATCCTTCGGATCGGAATGCCTCAGCATGTCCGCTGGAATTGAGCTTGGCTCGCAAGTATTCGGTTCGGCCCGGCTTCTTGTCCTTCTCGAATGCCGCAGGTACCATGAACGAATCTGGAGTGGTCCAAATCCCGCCCGCCATGACCCGAAGTGCCGGGCGCGCGAAAATGAGTGCGCACACGAAAGCCGCAACCGGGTTGCCTGGCAGTCCGAATACCGGCGTCCCGCGCCACTGACCAAGCGCAAGCGGACGTCCCGGCTTGACTGCAATCCGCCAGGTATCGAGTTGCCCGTCTTCGGCAAGCAGTGCGGAAATATGGTCTTCGTCTCCTGCAGACGCACCGCCAGACGTAAGAATCGCGTCACACTTCTCCGCGCCGATAGTCAGCAGTTCAGCGATCTTGGCACGGTCGTCTTTTGCACTTCCGAGATCCACAGGGTCGTGACCCCATTTGATCGAGAGCGACAGCAGCATTGGCCGGTTTGCATCGTAAACCTGACCGGGTTCGGCCCGAGTTCCCGACTGCACGAGCTCATCACCACTGGAAAGTATGCCGACACGCAGGCGCGATCGAACCCGCACCTGGGCCACTCCGCCGGCGACAAGGCTTGCTACATCCTGCGGCCGGAGATTCTGCCCGGCAGCAAAAATGATCCTTCCAGCCTGAAGGTCTTCTCCCACCATGCGCGTGTTTGCACCCTTTCGGACTGTACCGAGCAACCGGACTCCATCCAAGGTTAGTTCGGAATCTTCGTCAAGCACGACCGTATTCGTTCCGTCGGGCAATGCGGCACCGGTCAGGATGCGAAGTGCAAAGCCGCGTGGAACCATGCCATTCCAGTTGGCCCCAGCAGACGCTCTTCCGTCAAGCAGCGACAAATGCAATTTCGATGCGTCCAGCGAGTCGTGAGCGAACGCGTACCCGTCAACCGCCGAGTTTGGCACCTCAGGATTGGACCTTTGGGCACGAATCGGCTCCGCGAGAAACTTGCCTCCCGCATCGGTCACCGGGACTGTTTCGTCATCGACGATCAATCCCACTGCCCTCTGCAGCCTCTCAAGCGCCTCGACCACCGGTGTCCAGTGGACGCCGGGCGGCAGGGTGAAGCAGCTATTCGACATCGCCACCTGCTCTGAGGTCGCGAATCGTCGTCGCAAGCGACCCAGCGCGAAGCCGCTCGCACCGAAAATCCGCCCGATCTCTTTTCAGAGTTGCCAAGGGCCGGCGAATTGCGCGCGCCCTTCCATCTCTGCTGCACATTGACCCATAGTCGCGACGCATCTGCTCACATTCCGAAGAACTTCAAAATGAAGTCGGCGATGCCGACAGTGTCGTCCAGGTCATACGCGGGAATCCTCGTTCCATGGTCCGGAGCGTCGGTTGCTACCGCTAAAACGGTTTTGTCGCTCTCGGACAGCGGCGGTGCACCCGTCTCCAATCGTCTTGCCTCGATCTTGAAATGCTGGCCACGCTTGAAGCCTTCCACGATCACCAAATCGACTGGCTCCAGCTTGTTCAGCAACTCATCGAGTTCGGGCGTTGCAGGCTCTGTCTTCTCGTGCATCAGAGCCCATCTAGCCGATGAAGCAAGCATCACTTCGCGGGCACCTGCCGATCTGTGCCGGAAACTGTCGGTGCCGGGCATGTCTATCTGGAACTTGTGGTGGGCATGTTTCACCGTCGATACGCTGTAGCCACGTTCCGAAATCTCGGAAACGAGCCTCTCCACCAGACCCGTCTTTCCCGAGTCCTTCCAGCCGACTATGCCGATGACGTTCAACTGCCTGATTCCTTGGCAATTCTCTCCGCCAAGCTAATATCTTCTGGCGTGTTGATATTGAAGAACGGATCATGCCCGCGAATGGCGAATTCGACCGCAAGGGTGCCATGCCGGTCTGCCCAAGCGACGATCTTCCGAGTTCCGGACTGCAGCGCACTCCTCAGATCCTCCCTGAGAGAAACGGACCACAATCCGAATGTCGGGTGCCTGGCAAGCCCGACATCCTGTGGCCTTGTCGCCGCGATCGCGATCGCGGCACCTTTCGCTCGCGCTTCCTCGTACATCTTCTCCACTAGGTTCCCCGGGAAGAACGGCGTGTCTCCCGCCACCGACACAATGCGGTCGAATCCTGATTCAACAGCCCAATCGAGCCCGGCCAGTATTCCAGCCAGCGGACCTTGGCGCCCGGGCATGCTGTCTGGAACAACCGGAAGACCAAATTCCGAGTACTTCTCGATGCTGCTGTTGGCGTTGATGGCCAATGCTGCGGTCTGCGGCTTCAGTCGCTCTATCGCCCTTTTCAGGAGCGGCTTTCCGCCGACGGTCAGCAGGGTTTTGTCTCCGCCTCCCATGCGCGAAGACCGTCCGCCGGAGAGAATGACACCCGCGATTTCGACGTTGGCGGAGGGATTCAACCTTCTAGCTCCAGCATCCGCCCCGCTCCAGGAATACGCTTTGTCCGGAACTCCATGCGCGGTGTCATCCTTGGATCTTCCCTAGAGATTGATTCGATCAAGATTCCACCGCTCCCTTGCGCCTATGCCTGCGATCTTCTTCCGGGGTCGCCGAAGCATCCGTGTCCTGGACAAGACGGTGCTCTCCAGAAAGGCAAACGAACCTCTGTCCGCGCATTCGACCAATGAGCGTCAGGTTCACGGTACGGGCAATCTCCGTTCCCCAAGCGGTGAAACCCGATCTCGAGACAAGAATCGGAATCCGCATCATCGCAGTCTTCAGGATCATTTCCGAGGTCAGCCTCCCAGTAGTGTAAAGAATCTTGTCCTCTGGACATACATTCTCGGACAGCATCCACCCAGCGATCTTGTCCACTGCATTGTGTCTTCCGACATCCTCCATATAGACAAGCGGCCTGTCCTCCCGACAGAGAACAGTCCCATGTATAGCGCCGGCTTCAAGATAAAGGCTTGGGGTCCTGTTGATACGATTGACAAGCGTGTACAGCCACGATGTGCGCACTTGCGCATCAGGCAACTCGATTCTTTCGACCGCAGCAAATAGGTCGCCGAAGACGGTGCCCATCGCGCAACCGCTCGTACGCGTCTTCTTGACCAACTTCTCCTCAAAGCTGGTCTTGGAGTGCGTCCTGACAACAACGGTCTCAAGCTCCTCGTCGTAATCCACCGCGTCGACATCGGTCATCGATTCAAGCATCCCCTGATTGAACAAGAACCCGAGCGCCAAGTATGCTGGATAGTCTCCCACGGTCATTGCAGTCACGATTTCGGAGGAGTTCAGGAAGATTGTCAGAGGGCGCTCTTCGATCACGCTGATTTCCTCTACATTGCCGTTGTGTGACAAGCCGGAGACACTGCGGGTCAGCTTGCCGGACGCGGGGTCCGGCGCAATCAGGTAGTCCTCGGCGATTTCGAGATGCGAACTCATTTTCATTCAGTAGCTATCAAGTCCAATCGGCGGCGGCCAACAGTCCCTCAGACTGAACTGCATTTTTGATCTCTGATCAAGCCAATATCGGGAAGCTGAGCAGCAGGATCTGCTATAAGCAGGCATCTTTGACAATGGAGGCCAGTCAAAATCCCTGCGGACGCCCATGGGGTCCTCCGTGAACAATCATCACGGCGGCGCGCCAGATTCCCTGAAAATCCATTTCGCAATGTCGTTATCAAGTCACCAACCCTACCGTCTGGTAGCCGTTCAACCGATCTGAAGAAGTTACGGCTAAGAAACCTCTGAATATAGCCTGATTTTGGGCGTGTCATTGCGCGTCCGGTGCGCGTCCGCTGTCTTGCGCCACAGCTTTTTTTGGGGGGATCACGACATGCAGCGCCTTCGGCAATTGACCTTTGTCAGCCTCGAATGCGATCGCAAGAAGCGCAAGACGCGCCGCGAGATCTCTCCGGAGCGGATGGACGGCCTGATCCCCTGGGAGCGCCTGGAAGCCCGCATTGCGCCGACGTGTCCGAAGGGCGGCGGCAAGGGGCGACAGCCTTATCCGCTGTCGGTGATGCTACGCACGCACTGCGTGCAGTCGTTCTGCAACCTGAGCGATCCGGCGATGGAGGACCGGCTTGCGAGGCGGAGAGCATCCGGCGCTTTGCCGGGGCGGTGCTTGAGAAGGTTCCGGCGCACATCTGGATGGATCATCTGGAGGCTGCCGATCGGCTCGACAAGTTTCTTGACGCATGCCCGTGCCATATCGTGTGATAATGCCGTGACACTGCTCAAACGAGCAAAGTCAGCAGTTGCCGGAATCTTGAATGAAGCCGTTTGATGACACGTTGTGCATATATTTTCCTCGACGAAGCAGGCAACCTCGATTTCAGCGTCAAGGGAACGCCCTATTTCGTCTTGGCCAGTGTCAGCATGCACCGTCCGTTTCAAGTATATGAGGCCCTCGATTCGTACAGATATAACTGCCTTGAATCCGGTTTGGGAAGCGAACATTTCCATTGCGCAAATGATAACAAGCATGTGCGTGATTCGGTGTTCAGCATCATTGGCGATTGTCTCGACGCCATGTGCATCGACTGCCTAGTGGTTGAAAAAGCTAAAACTGGCCCGGCATTGCAGGACGACATGCGCTTCTACCCTGAAATGCTGGGTTACTTGCTGAAGTATGTTATTCCTAGGGAACTGGAGGCTGGTGCCAAAGATATCATCGTGATAACCGATACCCTTCCAGTGAATAAGAAGAGGCAAGCTATAGAAAAAGGCGTGAAGCGTGCGTTGGCCAAAATGCTGCCGAAGGGAATGAGTTACCGCATTCTGCACCACGCATCGCGCTCGCACTACGGATTGCAGGTGGCGGATTACTGTTGCTGGGCAGTACATCGGAAATGGCAGAGGAAAGAGGCGATCTGGTTCGACCGCATCCAGCCAGCGGTGCGAAGCGAGTTCGACATCTTTCGGACCGGAACACGGTACTACTACTGATGCAGGAGGGCAACAAGCGACCCCCCCGACTACTCCATCGCTGGAGAGAGCCCCTTGGGCTCTTTTCATCGGGGAGGAACCTTTGTCCATGCACATAAAGCTTTCTCTCTCCAATTTCAACTTACAGCGAGTGAGGCAGGGCAATCGCTTTCAAGAAACCCCGATTTCCTCCATGATGCAATGTGCCTGAAAAAAAACAGAACAAGGGCAGCTATCATGCATGAATCTCTTCTTGTTCTTTAAGGGGGTGAGCATCCCAAGTGCAGCAACGCCATGCGCCATGACTTTCACGAGATGCTGGCCACTGCGCTCCTTGGCGTTCCGAGCAGCGGCGAGAGATGTGCTGCAACCTTCGGCCAAGCCCTGCCCCGCTCTCAACGCAGACAGCGTGAAGGAAGCGCTGGAGCCAGCCACCACCGTCAAAAGTCCCGGCAGCTGCTCCAGTGAATCTATCTCATCGACCTCGGCGATTGGCCATCGCCGAGAGCGCGTCTCGAGGTTGCAACGATCAAGTCAAGCCCGCGTTTCGTCAATTGTGCCTTTCTTGAAACCGACTGCCCCGCTCCGACTCAACTTCAGATTTTCATATTGGCCGATTCAAGCTATAATTGACCGTGGCTTTAGCTGCCGAGGCATCAGCTTGACATGAACGTCGACCAAGCGGAAGTGGTGGCCATACGAGCGACAGAATGGTTGATCGGAAACGACCGGCTTCTCGCGGAATTCATGGCATTGACCGGAATTTCGGTTGCCGACATCCGAAACCAGATCGCCGAACCCGAGTTTCTCGCCTCAATCCTTGACTTTCTGCTGGCAAGCGACCGGCGCGTGGTCCAATTCTGCGACGATGCAAGCCTTTCAGCCGAACTTCCGATGCTGGCCCGCGCGGCGATGCCCGGCGGGAACCTTCCGCACTGGACATGACCGGCTCCAAGCGCATCAGAGGAGTGGTTTTCGACAAGGATGGCACCTTGTTCAACTTTCAGGCTTCCTGGAGCAAGTGGGCAACTGATGTGCTTGTCGGGCTTTCGCGAAACGATTTGCGCCTTGCGTGGAATGTCGGAGGCAATCTAGGGTTCGATCTGCAAACGCAGCAATTCGATAGCGAAAGCCCGCTGATAGCAAATACGCCGGAAGCGATTCTCGAAGCTCTGCAACGCGAATACTCGAACTGGTCGAAGCAAGGCATCCAAGATCTCGTCACGACCTGCACGACGAATGCAGAGATGGTGGAGGCGGTGCCGCTGAAGGCACTAATCGGCGGGCTGCGTAGCCAAGGGTTCACGCTGGGCATTGCAACCAACGATGCCGAAGCCACCGCGAATGCCCAGCTGTCCATGGCAGGCGTGATCGACCTGTTCGACTTCGTCGCTGGATACGACAGCGTAAACTGCCCCAAGCCCGAACCGGACATGCTTCTGGCCTACTGCGAGCACAGTGGGATACCTCCCAGCGAAGCAGTCATGGTCGGAGACAGTCTGTTCGACATAGTTGCTGGGCGCAAAGCGAACATGCGTACGGTTGGAGTGCTCACTGGCGGTGAAACCCGGCACCGCCTTTCGGCGCAAGCTGAAGCGGTTCTGGACGACATCGGGGTGCTTCCAGAGTGGCTGGCCGAGACAAACAGGCATCTCGGTTCTGGCACCGTCATCCGATAGCAGGAATCATCCACCCACACGACGAGTTCTGCAGGGCTTTGCGCCTCGTACGCCTGCACGAGACATTCCGCCAAAATGTGATATTGTCAAAGGGTTTCCAGTCGTTCAAATTCCACCATCTTGAATGTATGCTCGGCTGTGGGAAGTTCCAGCGGTCGGCGCAACGGCCGGTCAACCTGAAGGAAGTTGCATGACAAGGCGCGGGAGGCAAAGACTCGGAGGACGCGAGGGTAACGTTCGGAGGGCGGACAGCCACGCCATTCGACAAATGGACTGGCGCATTCCCGTGAACACCGACCGCCCGACGGAACCGCTGGACGAGGATGGAGTGCTTGCGGTCCACGAAGGCGCGATGGCCGTGCTCGAGGAGATCGGGATCGAGTTTCTCAACTCGGATTCAACCGCGATTCTCAAAAAGGCTGGCTGCATCGTGTCGGACACGAACGTGCGGATGGACCGCGGGTTCGTGATGGAAATGATCCGGAAATCCCCATCCCAATTCACCATCACGCCGCGCAATCCAGAAAGGCGGGTGATCATCGGCGGTATGCACATGATCTTCGGCAACGTGTCATCGCCGCCAAACACATTCGACATTGAAAACGGCAAGCAAGTCGGAACCAGGAAGTATTTCCAGGACTTCATGAAGCTCACTCAGTACTTCAACTGCATTCACATCGCTTGCGGATATCCCGTTGAGCCGGTCGACTTGCATCCGTCAATTCGCCACTTGGACGCGCTCTTCGACAAGCTCACCCTGTGCGACAAGGTGGTTCATGCCTATTCCCTGGGAGCCGAGCGAGTGGAAGATATCATGGAAATGACCCGAATTGCGTCAGGCCTTTCTCTCGAGGAATTCGACCGATCCCCTCGGCTGTTCACAAACATCAACTCGACATCTCCATTGAAACACGACACGCCAATGCTGGACGGAGCCATGCGGATGGCGCGGCGTGGGCAAGCTGTTTTCGTGACCCCGTTCACCTTGGCAGGGGCTATGGCTCCGGTAACAATGCCGGGTGCGGTCACCCAGTCCATTGCGGAGGGGCTGGCGGCAATCGCGCTCCTTCAGTTCATCAACCCTGGCACTCCATGCGTGTTTGGAACATTCACATCAAACGTAGACATGAAATCCGGCGCTCCGGCGTTCGGAACGCCTGAATACATGCGGGCCACCCAGATCACAGGGCAGATGTGTCGGTTCTACGGACTTCCGCTTCGTGCATCCAACGCATGCGCGGCAAACATTCCGGATGGGCAAGCGATGTGGGAGAGCTGCAACTCGCTCTGGTCTGCTGTGCAGGCTGGGGTGAATGTCGTCTATCACGGCGCCGGGTGGCTTGAAGGCGGGCTCATCGCCTCACCCGAGAAATTCGTAATGGATTGCGAAATGCTCCAGCAGGTCCAGCGGTACTTCGAGACGGCGATAGTCGACACCGACCCCGCTGGAATCGCCGTCGAGGCAATCCGCGAAGTCGGCCCGAACGGGCACTTTTTCGGTGCGCAACACACACAGGACCGCTACGCGACGGCATTCTACGAGCCGTTCCTGAGCGATTGGCAAAATTACGAGGCTTGGGATATGAACGGCCACGTGTGGACAGCCCAGCGAGCGAACAGGTTGTTCAAGAAGATTCTGGAAGACTGCACGCCGCCGGCGATTGACGACGGCATTCGCGACGAGCTCACCGAATTTGTGGAGCGACGAAAGGCGGAAGGCGGTGTGCCAACGGACTTTTAGGCCGCTGGCGAGGGCTTTCTGGAACCGGTATGAGACGTCAGAACGCACCGTGCGCAGATCGTGTCCGAAGAAGGGCGCAGGACTCCAAACGGACGAGGTCCAACATCCCGATGTGCCGAACTGCCGTGTGCGCTTACCCGCTTGGCTGGCGAACCCGATTAGAGGGTGTGCTTTCCAGTCAGCACGTAACTCAATGCTCGAACGACCTGTTCGGGGGTTTCGGCCACGACATGGGCGGCAGCATCCACCTCCTTTAGAGCATGCGATTGCTCCGGGCCGTGCAGGACGATCAGGGACTTGTCTAAAGCCGACGCGAATCCCGCATCGAACGCCGCATTCCACTGACGATATTTTTCGCCGAATCGCACGACCACGACGTCAGCTTCTCCAATGCACTTCCGCGTGCGGATCGAGTTGAGTTTGGCGCTCTTGTGATCATGCCAGAACTTGTTGCGCTCATAACCGAGAATGGCCGGACCGCAGTCGTCTGACGCCACATGATCGGTGACCGGAGAAAGAAATTCGATATCGAGCAAAGCGGAGGCAGAGATGATCCGTTCGCGCCAATCGGTATGAATTTCTCCTGACAGGTAAACCTTCAGCGACATGAAGCCTCCTTGGGAAAGCGACAGGATACAGGATAGATGTCCGCGGACCTTTGTGGACTCTGCCCTCTGTCAACGACGGAGCGTCCCTCTCGTTCGGCGCAATACCTCTGCCGCAATGTCAGCACCCATTGCAGCAATCTCTTCCTCCTTGAACGATTCTCCCGCCGGCTGCAAGCGAACGCTGACGGCAAGCGACTTTTTCCCGGTACCGAGCTGCTCCTCTGCTTGCGGTCCCGCAAATTCGTCAAACAGCGACACGGATTCGATGATGTCCTTGCGCGGGGATTGACGAACCGCGTTAACCACGGAGGCCGCGTCAACGTGGCTGTCCACGATGAATGCGAAGTCCCGCTCTACGGGTTGAAGCTCGCTCAGCACCAGTGTGGAACGGACGGCCGACCGGGATCTCGGAAACGGCACCCGGTCAAGGAACACCGAGAACGCCACGGCGGTGCCGCGGATCCGGAAGTTCCGGAGCACGCGTGGGTGAATCTCGCCAAACGTGGCAAGCGGACTGCCTGGCCGCAGGAAAATGTCCCCCGAACGGCCCGGATGCCACCAGTTCGTCTTGGTCCTTGCAACTCGACTTCTGCGCGGTGAATTGATCGCCGCGAGCACCGCCTCGGCGTCCGCCTTTACATCGAAGGTGTCGACAGGCCGGACTTTGCCATGCGGTTCTCGCACAGAAGAATTGCCGACGAGAAGCCCGCTTGCATGAGCCGCCTGCTCTCCTGGCTCCGTCCCAGAGAACACCGTCCCGACCTCGAACAACGCCAGATCCGCAGCACCACGCGCTTGGTTCCGGGCCGCTGCCAGCAACAAGCCAGGCAGCAGGTCGGGCCGCATGACATCCATTTCGGAGGAAATCGGGTTCTCCAGCCGAATCAACTCATGGCCATCTGCAAACAGACCCGCCAGTTTAGCTTCAACAAAAGAATACGTGATGCATTCGTTGTATCCGAGCGAGGCAATTGTTCTTCTGGCGCACCGCTCCCGTTTCTGGCCCGGAGTCAGGATGCTCCCTGACACGCCCTTGCGTGTCTCGGGCAGCGGCTTGCCTTCGAGACTTGCGAGCGAGGCGATCCGGGCAACCTCCTCGACCAGGTCCGCCTCCCCGAAAATATCCGGCCTCCATGACGGCACTTCAACCGATATGCTTTCTTCGTCGGCTCGGGGAGCGAACCCGAGACTCTGAAGAATTCTAACCTGCTTGTCCACATCGATCCTCATGCCGACGAGACGCTCGACACGCGACGTTCGAAGCGCGTATTTCCGTTCGAACTTGGGAATTGCTTCGTCGGAGACGAACTCGGACGCCTCGCCACCACAGAGATCGAGAATCATCTGCACACCCATCGCCAGTCCGTCGATTGCAAACTTCGGGTCCACGCCGCGCTCGAAACGATAGCGCGCGTCTGACGAAAGCTTGAGCTTGCGGCCCGTTCGGGCGGTAGCGACCGGGTCCCAGAGTGCGCTCTCGAGGAAGACGTTCGTTGTCGCGTCTGTACAACTGGTTGCCATGCCTCCCATAATTCCGGCCAAGCACTCGGGGCCCCGATCGTCGGAGATGACGGTCATTCCCGGTTCGAGCTGATATTCGACCCCATCGAGAGCTTGAACGGTTTCCCCGCCCCTAGACGCGTGCACGCGCAGGTTGCCGCTGATCCTGTCGGCATCAAATGCATGAAGCGGGCGGTTGCGGTCGAACATCACGTAGTTCGTGATATCGACCAATGTCGATATCGGTCTCAGGCCAATCGCCTTCAGCCTGCGCTGAAGCCAGTCGGGAGAGGGATCGTTTTTCACCCCCCTGATCAGGCATCCAAAGAATGCCGGACACTCCTTGCCCTTGATTTCGGCATCGATGGCGACTGACACCGGACTTGTGAAGCTGCCAGGCGGAGGCGGTGAGGCGACAGGCTTCAACTTACCGATCCCGCGAGCCGACAAGTCTCTTGCAATTCCCCGTACACCCAGTGCGTCCGGCCGGTTTGGGGTAACGGCAATTTCAATGACTGAATCGTTAAGCCCGGCATAATCGATGAATCTCTCGCCAAGGGGAGCATCCTGCGGCAAATCGATTATGCCCTCGTGATCATCGGAAATCATCAGTTCCCGCTCCGAGCAAAGCATTCCACAGCTCTCGACGCCACGGATCATGCCCCTTTTCAGATCGATTCCTGTGCCTGGAATGTGCGTACCTACCGGCGCGAACACGCCAACCAGTCCGATTCGGACATTGGGCGCACCACACACAACCTGAATCTCCTCTGAAGGCCCTTCTCGACCATTCGGGTATGTCTCTAGCCTGCAGAGCCGAAGCCTGTCGGCGTTCGGATGCCTCTTCACCGAGATCACCCGGCAAATCGTGAACGCACCGAGGGTTTCCTCAGGGTTCCTTGTTTCCTCGACCTCCAGGCCAAGATCGGTCAGGGCATCCGCAACGTCCGCGCAGCTTGCGTCAGTTTCAAGATGATCCTTGAGCCATTCAAGCGCAAGCTTCATTAATTTCTTCCAAGCTGATTCAAAGGCAAGTGTTCATACTTGAATGCAGTCCGCTGCGAAAGACTTGTGCTGATCCTGCCAAGATCTGCGGAAATCTTCCAGCGAGTGATTTTGTGCCTTGCCGCGTGAGGCGCAAGGAGTTTTCCATGGGAAGATGGATCGTCTTGGCCACCAAACCCCAAGCGAATCGCTCGGACAGTCAAGTCGATCTGTGGTCCCAGAACAGATTGCGGAACATTTCGCCAGTGAAAAACCTGTCCAGCGAGATCGGTCCAGCGCCCCTGAGGGCAAGGACTGTCAGGAGAAAGAGCCAGAACGCTCTCTGATCTGCGATTGGCGCGTCTGAAACGCGATCAAACCAAGCCCCTACGGTCTTGGCGTCGGCGTGGTGCCCGGCTATGTCGACATAGCTCTGCACCATCACAAATCCGATCATTCCAAATGCAGCAAGACGTGTCAGAAGGCCCACGACGATGAGGAAAGGAAGAATGAATTCGGCCCAAGTCCCAGCAACCGCGACGAGCGTGTGGAAAAAGCTCAGGTCCGTTGGATCGTAGCCGACCCGCTCCATTGCAAGCGGGAATATCTGGACATATGCACCTACCGACAGCGACAGAAACCCGAACAGCCCCTCCCCGAGCTTGGTGTAAGCGGAGGCCCAGAAATACCCCAAGAGTGCGCCGGCGAACACCAGACGCGCGAGCGTGGGAACCAGCCAGGACGCAAATGCGTTCTCGATCCACGCGAGAATCGCTTCAATAATTGAATAAGCGCTCTTGATGAAGCGGATAACGCCCATTGATGGAATCTCCAACTTGAGGACATGGCATTCTGGAATGGTTTCGGAAATTCATTCGCGTTCGCCCAACGTGAGGCCGACTCCGGCAACCGCGTTCGATCCTATCAACCAGGAAAGTGTTTCTTCAAGCGCGAATTCGGGAGTGGCGAATCCTGCGAGTTCGATCGCGTTCCCCAGCGTATCGCCAGACATAAGGGCACGCAGAAATACATGCTCCCCTTGTTCCAGCAGCCTTGGGGACGGATCGAACCGCTTTCTCACAACAGCCACATCCTCCGCCACCAGCCGCGGTTTCGGTCCGCCGGACGTGTTTGCGGCCCAGATGCTCAAGATCGGAAAGTCGGACTTGAGCAACCGGAACGAAGGAGCAAGTTCGACTCTAGCATCCGCGAGCCTGTCCTGCGGAATTGACCCGAACGCCTCTTGTGGAACCGGGTCTCTGTCCGCCGCGTGATATGATTCGCGCAAGGCCAGTTCGAGGCGAGCAACATCTGGAAGATACGGCAAAGACCGTACAGGATCGAACGATTCCAAAAACGTTGGCAGCTCCGAGGCAAAGTGCATCATCAAGGGCGATTTCGGAGGAAACTTCCGCACGAACTCACTGGCCATCGCCTTGAAGAACTTATCCCCAACCAACTTGAAAACGACCGGAAATGCACTCTCAAGCGCTTCTATGAGGCTGGCGATTACGTTGTTCCGGTAAACCGCGAACCGCTTTGCGTCTCTTCCGGTTCGGCTCGTGATGCCGGCGGGAATCGGCAGCGCTGGATTGCAGACCGCCTCGATGAATTCAGATTGTGTAACCCTCATGCGGCCAGGCTGGACTCGCCGGCCTTCAGAATGTTCGCTGCACGCCGAGCCTCCGCTTCAAGTGTTGGCCAGTCGGGAACATCGTTGTCCCATTCGATGAGAGTCGGTATCGGCCCCGCCCTCGCGATGGTGTGGGCATACAGTTCCCATACGGGGTCAACCACCTCGCTGGCGTGATTGTCGATGAGCAGTGGCGAACCATCGTCGGTCTCGTCATCATGATGTCCGCCAAGATGTATTTCCTGAACTAAAACGAGTGGAAATCCGTCAATGTACGAGCACGCATTCCGCCCATGGTTTGTTGCCGAGACAAAGACGTTGTTGACGTCAAGCAACAGTCCGCAACCGGTCCGTTCCGCAATTCCGGAAATGAACTCGATCTCGCTCATTTGGGTTTCTTCGAACTCAAAATATGTGGAGGGATTCTCCAGCAGCATCTGGCGCCCAAGCGTTTCCTGCACTTCATCGATGTGGTCGCAGACGCGACCAAGCGTGGCTTCCGTGTATGGAAGAGGCAAGAGGTCGTTGTAGAAGCGGTTTTCGTGCGTAGACCAAGCTAGGTGTTCGGAAAAGACGGCGGGTTCGAGCCATCCGTTCAATTTGCTGAGGCGCTCAAGGTGTTCCTTGTCCAGAGGCCCCTCGCCTCCAATCGAAAGACCGACACCATGGCACGAGATTGGAAAATCCTCGCGCAACCGCCGGATCTGAGCCAAGGGTCTTCCGCCCCTGCCCATATAGTTCTCCGCGTGAATCTCAAGCCACCGCACCGAACCCGGCGCATCAAGAATTGCATTGAAATGCTGGGGTTTGTACCCAACCCCCGAGCCGTGCGGCAACGAAACCCGGCCCGCGATCATGCTGTCTAGCATGTTTTCACCCGAGCTGGACGAGGCGCACCGCCAAGCGGTGCGCCGCCAGATGATTAACTGGAACTGGGAAGATCGCGCTCCAGCGCTTCAAGCGAACCCATGCGGTCCTCAGGGAGTTCCATATCGAGGCAAGTTCCGACTGGAACCAGCTTCCAAGCGTTGCCTTGATAGTCCACGGTTGACGTACCTGCACAGGTAGTGCCGGGGCCAGCCGCACAGTCATTTTCACCGGCAAGCGAAATACCGTAGCACTTTTCATTTTCTTCCGCGGAAACTGGGATGGCCTGAGCAGCGAAGGCGGCTGCAACAGCACCCGCAACTGCGATTGAAGCGATTTTTGTCGACATTGGATGTTTTCTCCTCATTGTCTCGACTTGGTTAAATGCCCGACTGTCCGCCTTAATCAAGCAGAGTTCTCAATCCCCGGACTAGGTTCCTAGAAACTGTTGCATGCGGGCGATTCCGAATCGATTGACTAATGCAAAAAAGATCGTTGTGAAAGTCACTTGACGTCTGGTTTTGCAATTTTCGGAGTTGATTTTGTGATTGGCGGTTGTCAATAGACGACTGCGGATGCCTCCGGCGGCAGCTTGCGCCCGCTCTTGTTCAGCCATGAGACCCGCTCGGCTGCCGAAACCGCCGGTGCCTCTTCCGCGATTGCAATTAGACAATCTTCGAGCACGCTGGTGTGCTTGTCCAAGACCGAATGGATTCATTCCGCAAAGGTCTTTTCGAAAGTGATCTTAGCGGCGACTTCTTTTGACGGAAAGAAAATTGCATGGCCAATCGAGGTCACTGCTGGCGAATTGCTTTTCAAATCGTGCAAGCCCCATGGGATCTTTGAGGCCAAGCGCATGCGTCTGCAATTCGAATTCTTGCACAACCCCTCGTAGAATGCCGCCTTCGAGCATTCGGTCTCTCAATTCGATTGCGTACATCAAAGCGCGGCTATCTTCAATTTCGCAAACCATTGCACCGGCACGAGGTGCTTGCTGACGACAAGATTTGCAATTTGAACTGCCTTTGGAAAAATCTAGGTGGCGGAAGAGAGCGTTGCTGTGTGACGGGGATGCATCCTGCTTGCTCGCAAGCCTTGATCATCAGTCGAATCGCGCCTCAAAGTTTGCGGCAATCAGGGCCACGTGTGACTCGATGGGCGGGCGCAATTCAAATGCCCTAGGTTCACGCACAAAATTCCACAGTCTGAACAGGCTCCACTCGGTGCGCCACTTTTCGGCTGCCGCGAGCTCGTTCCTGCTGATGTAAAATGGCGTCCGCTCCCCGCCGTTCGTGGTCTTCACCTCTATTCGACGAGTGTGGCCCGTGGGCGTGAAACTCTTAATGTCATATCCGGCTCCATCCCCCTCTTCCTCGGACACCCAACGCAGACGCTTGGCCAGATCGGAACGCCCTGCCCGAATTAGTGCCGCGCGTTCATGGTCAAGCGCACGCTTCTCGCCTGCGCGTCCCAAGTCGCGGTTGCGCTCAGCTCGAGCCGCAGCAGATTGCGCAAAAGCCAAGGTCTTGCCGTGATCTTTGGGTGGCGGCTGATTGCTGAGAGTCGGAGGCGGCATGATCTTGAGTTCGTCCGCCTGCTTTGGCTTGCGGACGTCGTGATCGAATTCAGGTCGAGAAAACTCCGGATTGCGGTCCAGCCAGCCCAAGACGGAATCAACGAGCGGCTTCTGAAAATTTTCAGCTGGCATGTAGCCTTTTATCCAAGTTTCGCCAAGCACCTTCAGCACGGCGCTTATGTTCCGATGCTTGTATTCGATGGAACTCCTGCTGCGTTCAATCTCGCGTTGCAGTCTTCGGTTGTGTTCGGCCTTGTTATAGTGGCGTCTTGCCAAATCGTCCGCAAGCATCGCGAAATAATCCACTACGATCTTGTCGTTTTCCTCTTCCGTCCAAGGAATGCCCGCCATGCGCAGAGGCTACTGCCGGCCGGCCGGCAAGTCAATCTTGCTACGGGATGAACAGAATTGAAATTGCCATGTCGGAATCAAGTTCCTTGTTTGCCCCTTGGAACAAGGGCGCGGTCGCGGAAGCATTGACAAGCCACTTCTACAGACCGCGTTGAGCGTAGATTCAACGATGCCGCGAACAACAAAGCCGATAACGTTCAAGCGTGTCCGCGCCGCGGCAACCAAAACGCGGTCGCGCTCGAAGTGATCAAACGCATTACCAACGGATGTTCGAACCATTTGCAGGTTCGCCAAAGACCGACATTGCGGATGCGAGAAGGGTTATCTTGGCACCTTTTCAGCAATTTGCTGTGTCGAAAACAAGATTGTTGGCACTTGACGAATCGATTCTGCGGATTGACCGAAGCAAGGCCCCACATGGTCACCGGTCAGAACGCTCGCTGGAAATCGCAGAATTGTTCCAGCGCGCAGTTGCCAACCATGGATGTTCCCGTCATAATCAAGGACCAGTTTGGCAACATTCGTTCGGCACAGCACTCGCAAATCATGAGACGTCTCAGGAATTTGAAAATCGTGGCCACGCTCGGTCCTGCATCGGACGAGTACGCGGTTATTCGCAAGATGTTCGAAGTCGGGACCGATGTCTTCCGGCTGAACATGAGTCACGGCACTCAGGACGATGTTCGCCGCCGGTATGAGATCATTCGCAAGATTGAAGTTGATTTGGGCCAGCCGATCGGGATTCTTGCCGATCTGCAGGGGCCAAAGCTCAGATGCGGAGAATTTGCAAATGAATCAGAGGAGCTTGCCGACGGCGCATCCTTCAGATTCGACTTGAGTCCAGAGGTTGGAGATTGCCAACGGGTTTGCCTCCCGCACAAGGAAATTTTTGACGCTCTGGAGATTGGCCATCATCTGCTTGTTGATGACGGCAAGATTCGATTGAGGGTGCAGACCGTAGGCGACGGATTCGCGGACTGTACAGTCTTGAATGGCGGGTTGATCTCGGCCCGCAAAGGCGTCAACGTTCCCGATGCGGTCATCCCGTTGGCAGCGCTTTCCGACAAGGATCGCAGGGACATGGAATTTGCTTGCGAGCTCGGTGTCGATTGGCTCGCCATGTCGTTCGTGCAATGCAAGGAGGATGTGGCAGAAGGCAAGGCGCTGGCTGGCGGCAGAGCGGCAATAATGGCCAAGATTGAGAAACCGGCCGCCGTCAAAAGGTTCGACGAAATCCTAGACGCGTCCGATGGCATCATGATTGCCCGGGGCGATCTTGGTGTCGAACTTCCGGTCCAGGACGTTCCGCCAATCCAAAAGCGGTTGATCCGAAAATGCAGGGCGGCGGCGAAGCCTGTCATTGTCGCCACCCAAATGCTCGAGAGCATGATTCAGAGCCCCACTCCCACCCGAGCCGAGGTGTCCGACGTCGCAACGGCAATCTACGAAGGAGCGGATGCCGTAATGCTGTCTGCCGAGTCCGCCGCAGGGGATTTTCCGGTCGAGGCAGTCACGACAATGCACAATGTCGCGATCTCGGTAGAGAACGATTCTACCTATCGGCAAGTAATCGAAGCCTCTAGGAAGGGGGAGCGAAACACGGTTGCGGATGCGATAACTTCAGCAGCACGCGAGATTGCCGAAACTACAGATGTTAAATCTATCTGTTGCTTCACGCATTCCGGAACCACAGCCTATCTCATGGCGCGGGAGCGGTCCCGCGTTTCGACCATCGCGCTGACACCTTTTGACAAGATCGCGCGCAGGCTTTGCCTGACATGGGGCGCGCATTGCGTTGTGACCGGACTCGTGGACAACTTCGATGACGCCGTGAACCGAGCCTCAAGCGTAGCGCGGGAGGAGAATTTCGGATCGGGTGACGATCATATCGTCATTATGGCTGGCGTCCCGTTCAACATTTCAGGCACGACGAACATCGTTCAGGTTAAGCGCGTCGGGGACGATTGACGGCGCTAGGCTTGCCTGAAGTTCGGTGGCCCAGCCACATCTGCCGCCAATTCATCTCAACTCTTATCAAGTCTCTCGATAGCCGCGATCGTTGGGGGACACCTGATTTTGCAGCCTCCGTCGCCGCAAAGCAGTTGAATCAGGACAATCGGCAGCGTTTCGGTTTGAATTTTTCTCCCAACAAAAACAATCTCCTAGAGATAAAACTAAGACGCTACCGAACAATCTCTTTGGCTCAATTCGCGAATCGCAGGCATGTCTTGGCGCTGGATGCCTGCCGAGCACGATGAGACGGAACCACCTCGGACAGCTGCCAAGACACTTGGTGGCGATGCCACGGAACCGCCGCAGGAAGCCCTTGATCTGGCTGTGGCGACTGCTGACCGTCTGGATGTGCACGGCCCCGCGCACCCACTCGGCGGCGTGGCCTGCGGTTCAGGTTCCGCTCGCCCTTGCGGCTTTTGAGCGCGAAGGTCTCGTCGGCCTCGACGATCCCGGCGAGCCGGTCCGGCGACTGCCGAACCGCCGCCAGCGAGGCCTCGCCCTCCGGTGGATCCGACAGAACCGCAGCAACCTTGCGGCACTGCGCCGCCGTCAGTTCATCGATGCTCGAAACCCAGTCCCGAAACCGCGCCCGATCCCTTGTTCCGCTCCTCATGGCCAATGCAAGTCGGAACCCAGTGCAGTACATGCACCTGCGAAATGCGAACAGAGCCATCTCTCTCTTTTGAAAAATTCTGTTTCCCCTTTCCAGCCGGCAGTGCAGAAGCGGGCACTAGGCGGGATTCTTTCCTCGCTCCTGAAGGGGTTGTTGACGACCCCCGGCGCAGCAACACCACGCGCCACAACCTGCACGAGATGATTGCCATTGCAGGCACTTGCATCAGTTCCGGCGGCGGAAGAGGTGTCGGCATGCAGCGACAAGGCGAGAAAAAGAGTCACCTCTTCACTGTTTCATGAATTTCGGGTACGGGACTCTGGGTTGCAACGCGTTCTCCGGCCTGTTAAGCACGACCGCTCCGGCAGCCTTCCGTCGGTGCCGAACCAACTGGCCTCGAACTGGACCGCACGCCTCGACAATAGCGTCATTGCGGTCGGCGGCAAGTTGGACGAGGTCACGGCGATACCGGGTCTTCTAGAGTTCCTCGGCTCGGAGAAGACGGAGATCCTGAACGCTTTCAACGGCTTGAGTGCGGGGTGCGGTCGCGTCGAGACGCAAGCAACGATGCCTTGCTCGGCATGCGTCGTGCTGCCGTCAAGCCGCCGCCGAGCGGGAAAATTGAAAAGCGATTGCCCTGCAGGTGAACGAAACTCTGTTGCAAAGCCCGTTCGATTGAACTAACTGGTCTGTTTCCCAATTGCGCGGCCGGACAATGCGGCATTCCGAGTTGCGCACAGATCGTTCCACATCAAGGAGCCGGAAATGCCCAAAATGAAGACCAAATCGAGTGCCAAGAAACGATTCAAGGTAACTGCCAGTGGCAAAATCAAGGTTCAGCAAACCGGAAAGCGCCACGGAATGTTAAAGCGCTCGAACAAGTTCATCCGCAACGCCCGCGGAACGGCAACGCTGTCGAAGCCCGACGAGAAGACCGTCAAGGGTTTCCTGCCTTACGCTCGCTGAGGGGGTAAGCAATGACAAGAGTTACCAGCGGCAAAGTGACGCATGCGCGTCACAAGAAAATCGTCAAGGCGGCAAAAGGCTATTACGGCCGGCGAAAGAACACGTTTCGAGCCGCTACGCAGGCCGTCGACAAGGCACGTGAATATGCGACCCGCGACAGGAAGACACGAAAACGAAACTTCAGGGCTCTTTGGATACAGCGAATCAACGCCGCGGTGCGTCAGCAGGATCCTGAATTGACATACTCCAGATTCATTCACGGATTGAAACAGGCGAACATCGATCTCGATCGGAAGACGTTGGCAAATCTCGCTATCGAGAACCCCAATGCATTTAACGCCGTTGTGGACAAAGTTCGAGAAGCGCTTGACTGAGGCCTGACCTCTGCCCTCTCATTATGTCAGTGATGCCAATGATTGCTGCTGGGATGCAAATATAGTCCGCAAAAGTTACTCTGCGCGGTCACTTTTGGGCCAGTGTTGACAAGCCGCCTCGGCTGGGTGAGCTTTTCCGGTTGGCCATATCGGGTGCTCACGCAATTTTGAGTTGAATGGATTCCACAATGGACTTCTTGGATGAGCTGAGAGCCAAGCATCTCAAGGCCATCGATAACGTTGAAGATGGCGCCGGACTTGAGTCGGCACGCTTGGCTGCGCTTGGAAAGAAGGGTGAAGTCAGCCAGAGGTTGCGCGAGCTCGGCAAGATGAAGCCGGAAGATCGCAAGGTCGTTGCGCCGGCACTGAACAAGTTCAAGAAAGAACTCAGCGACGCGATAACTGCCAAGAGGGAGGCTATCGCGGACCGCGAGCTAGATGCCAAGATCGCGCAGGAGTGGCTGGATGTTACGCTTCCTGGAAGAGCCAGAAGGTACGGGACGATCCATCCCGTAAGCCAAGTGGTAGAGGAGATTTCGGCTATCTTTGCCGACATAGGCTTCGAGATCGCGGAGGGTCCACAGATCGAGAGCGACTGGCACAATTTTGATGCGCTGAACATCGCTCCCGAGCATCCGGCCAGGCAGGAGCACGATACTTTCTTCATTCACGGCAGTGCCAGAGGTGACAATCAACCCAACGTGCTGCGAACCCATACATCACCCGTGCAAATCCGCACCATGAAGGAGCGTGGTGCACCAATCCGGATCATCGCCCCTGGCCGCGTCTATAGATGTGACTACGACCAAACACACACGCCCATGTTCCATCAGGTGGAGGGACTGGCTCTGGACAAGGATATCTCAATGGCCCATCTGAAGTGGGTCCTCGAGGAGTTTTGTTCTGCTTTCTTCGAAGTGGAAAACGCAGAGCTTCGGTTCAGGTCGTCGCACTTTCCGTTCACCGAGCCGTCGGCTGAAGGGGATCTTCGGTGCACATGGACCAAGGGGCGACTGAAAGTCGGTGAAGGAACTGAATGGATGGAGATACTTGGTTGCGGGATGGTGCATCCTCGTGTGCTTGAGGCAGGCGGCATCGATCCTGATGAGTGGCAGGGATTCGCATTCGGCTTGGGAATAGACAGGCTTGCAATGCTTAAATACGGAGTTCCCGACTTGAGGTCGTTCTTCGAGTCCGACATTAGGTGGTTGCGGCACTACGGTTTCGACCCGCTTGACCTGCCGACGCTTCACAGCGGACTTAGCCGCTGACAGTTGCGAGCACATGCCAGTATAGCCCATTCGCCACAGCAGGGAGCCAGATAATGGATGTGAACACAAGAACTGAGCTTGAGGCAGCTGCTTTCCGGCGGTTGCGCGACCATCTGAGGAAGCGCACGGATGTGCAGAACATCGACCTGATGAATCTCGCCGGCTTCTGCCGAAACTGCCTAAGCAGATGGTATCAGGAAGCTTCCGCCGAACGCGGAATCGTGTTGAACAAGGATGAGGCCCGAGAAATTCTATACGGTATGCCCTTTTCCGAGTGGAAGCGGCGTTACCAAACTGACGCAACGGACGAGCAGAAGGCTTTTTTCGAGCAGCACCGCGAAGCCGACCACTGATCGTCCAAACGCCAGCCTGCCGCGTTGATTGCGGAGACCAAAAAAACCCATTGGACGACTGGAACCACGCAAACGCCAACACGGTCAGCTAGGGAACCTCTGAATACAGCCTGATTTTGGGCATGGCATCGTGCATTGGGGGCGTGCCTGCCACTTTGCGCCACGCCTTTCTTTTGGGGGATCACGACATGCAGCGCCTTCGGCAATTGACCTTCGCCAGCCTCGAATGCGATTGCATGAAGCGCAGGACGCGCCGCGAGATCTTTCCGGAGCGGATGGCCCGCATTGCGCCGACGTATCCAAAGGGTGGCCGCAAGGGGCGGCAGCCGCATCTGCTGCCGGCGATGCGGTGCGTGCACTGCGTTCAGCCATTCTGCAGCCCGATCGGTCCGGCGATGGAGGACCTGCTTGCGAGGCCGAGAGCGTCCGGCGCCTTGCCGGGGCGAGTCTTGAGAAGGTGTCGGACGAGACGACGGTCCCGACTTCCGCCGCCGGCTGGAGCGCCGCGGACTGGCGCACCTGTCGTTCGGCAGATCGGGGATCACCTGGCCGAGCGGGGGTGCTGCTGAAGGAGGCGGCATCGTTGACGCCACCATCATCTCGGCGCCGTCGTCGACCAGGAACAGGAACAATGTCCGAGATCCGGAGATGCACCGGCAGCAGACGGACCGGCTTCTGCACGGCGAAGAGGAGCGGGTCTGGACTGACGCTGGATACCGCGGGACCGGCAAGCGCCGGACGCTGGCACCGGGCAGCGCGGCGGCCAAGGTGCGGGCGCGGGTGGAGCATCCATTCCAGATCGCGCGCGGGTGTTCGGCCATGACAAGGTGCGCCATCGAGGTCTGGAGAGGAACGTGCAGCGGCTTGCGCTGCTTCCGGACTTCTCGAACCTGATGATTGCCCAGCCTCCCCTGTCATGACAGGGGAGAAGTGTGTCCAGAATTTGCCGGATCGGCCCTGCGGGGGCTGAACCGGCGGTGATTCCTCCCCGAAAACGTCCATTTGGGGCTTCCGGCCCGCCGAAAATTGACCGACGCAGCCGGAAAGAGCAATTTCCGCAGCCATAACCAGAAAAACTCTCCAAATCAGAGGTTCCCTTGCCTGTGCATGCTGGCATATCGCTCACTGCCGAAAACGATGCAAGGAGTGCAACGGTTGCCATCTCGCGAGGTCGTGGCATGTGGCGTTGCTGCGCTCAGGGTTCTCAATCCCTTCGTGAACAAGGAGAAGTTCCCGTGCGCTGCCTGCCTCTGCACTGTCGCTTTCAGGCGCATTGCGGTGCCGGCAGCAACGGGAAAACCGGGATGTTTCAAAAGCGGTTATCCTGCCCTGCCAGGAATCCCTGTTGCAGGGCAGGACAAATCATGAAAGAGTGAGGCGTTATTCGAAACCTTATCCTTGTTGGCAACAACCTTCGAAGCCTCGTTCGACATATGTTGCGATCTCTGCCAAATTCTTTGCGGTCGCATTCTTCCGCGTCCCTCTCGAAGCTTCTTCCACAACAGGATTGCGTTATGGTTGACGGCTTGGGGGCACTTGCAGCAGCAATGAATCCCCCCCCCCCCCCCCCCCCCGAATCCTTGGACCAGCAGGCGGTAGGGCGATTGATCGCCGGTGTTGAAACCCTAGCTTCGCTTCGCGACGGCAGAACCGTCCCCAACACTCCAGAAAGTCTAACCGCACCCTCTGGAACCAAGCCTTTGCCCGCAACCACCTGGAAGGGCGCAGGCAAGCTCGGCGCGGCGACCCCCGAACCTGCGGAAAAGCGCGCGGCAAATGCCGGAAAACCCCAAGTTGCCCCTAGCTGAATGGCGCCATCTGGCCCGGGGTCGGCTTTCCGACCCCGCTTTCTGGGTGCTGGCCACCATCATCCTGGTCAATCTGCACTGGGTGCATTTCTGGGGAATGCCCATGCTGCTTACCGCCGGATACGCCGTTATCGCCGCCGCCTGCCTGGCGGTGTTGGCCTCAACCGATTCCCGCTGGTGGAAGAACCCGGGAACGCCCGCCGTACTGATCTTCGCAACGGCAGGAACCAACTTGATCTTCGGCGGCGGCGGTGCGCTCCTCGCCGGTGCCGACTGGCAACCGCAGGCAGGTGTAGGCAGAGACCTGCTGCGACAGGTCTTCTTCCTCGTCGTGCTGATGGCGACCGCAATCGGCGGGTGCGCAATTCTGGCGCGGACCGGCACCGAGGCGATGCTGAAGGGCATCTTGGCGATCCTGATCACGAGTTGCCTCGTCATCATGCTCACCCCGATACTGCGCGATGTCGGGGTGCTGACACCCTATCGGCTGCCCTATCGACTGGCCGGCGCCCACACCGACCCCAATGACGCCGGACTGGTCGGCTGCGCCACGACGGTGCTGGCGCTGGCATTGCTTTGCAACGGCGGCCCGCGCAAGCTCGCCTATCTGGGCATCGCGGCGGGATACTTCGCGGTCTTGGCATCGTTCTCCAAGGCGGCATCGCTGTCGCTCGTCGCCGTCTCGATTTTCTTCCTGCTGACGCACAGCCTCGGCAGACGGCACCCCGTGCTGCGCCTTCTGCCCGTCCTGTACCTGGGCGCCCTCGCCGTTCACCTCGACCTAGGCGGGCACCTGCACAAGATCCACCTGTATCCCGACCACACTCTCGGCGACTTCTGCCCCACGGTGTCGCCGAGCAACCCGGGCCTGAAACACGACTGCACCACCCTGCTGGCCGTCCGGGACACCTTGGCCGGCGACGCCGAGATCAACTGGGACGCCTCGGTTCCGATAACCCTTTGGCAGGGCGTCGTGGTGAAACAGCGGGTCGTGGCGCTGGACCTCTCGAACCTCAACCTGACCGGGCGCATCCCGTCAGAACTGGGCCGGTTGGACCAGCTCGCCGCGCTGCGGCTGAACCACATCTGGCTCACCGGAACCGTCTCGGACATGCTGGGCAACCTTGCGCACCACACGGAACTTCGAACCGAGGGAAACCTGCTGATAACCGCCCCGGCGGAGACGGCTGAAGATCCTCCAGACTTCGGGATCTTGGAAAGCGGACGCAACGTCAAGCTGACCATCGACGGTGAGAAGCTCAACTACGGATTGATGGCACGGCGACCGGACTTGTGGAAACGCGGTCTGGCCAAAATCCGGGAAGCGCCGCTCCTCGGACACGGCATCGGCGCCATGCATTCGCTGGAAGGCGCCGCCGTCAACCAAGATGGAAAGTCGGCGGGCGTGCACAACCTGTACCTGATGCTGATCGGCGAAGCGGGCATCGTCCCGCTGTCGCTGTACTGCCTGTTCCTTCTTTCCCTGCTGCGGCTTCTATGGACCGCACCGTGCTCCCTGGCACGGGACGCGAGCGTCGGCGTGGCGGGCGTCATGACCCTGTACGGGATGATCTTCCATCACCTGCTCACCAACGGCGTCTTCATTTTCCTTGCTGGCTTGAGTTGCGCGATGGCAACAGCATGCCGGACTTTGCCTTCCATGCGTGCGCCGCAGTCAGTACCGGAAAACCCTGCAGCATGACAGCTGGTCAGCGTCAGGTGCTGAATCCCGGGACGCCCCCGGTGTCGGTCGTCATCCCGGCCCGAAACGCCGAGTCGACCATCGCGGCGGCGCTCGACTCGGCCTTGACCCAGGACTATGACGGCACGATCGAGATCGTCGTCGCCGACGGCTCCGACACCCCGGCCACCGCCGAGCTGATCCGCAGGAGATACCCGTCGGTGCGGCTGGTCCCCAATCCCGACCAAAGCACCGGGGGCGGCGCCAACGCAGCCCTGAAGGCGGCAACCGGAGACATCATCGTGCGCTGCGACGCCCATACCGAACTCACCCCCGGATACATCCGCCGCGCCGTCGCCACGCTCCAGAGAACCGGGGCCGCAAACGTCGGAGGCCGCCAGCTGGCGGCCGGAACTGCCTTCTTCGACCGCGCCGTGGCAATGGCAATGACCACGCCACTCGGCGCCGGAGACGCGCGGCACCGGCTAGGTGGCGCCGAAGGCCCCGCCGACACCGCCTTTCTCGGCGTGTTCCGCCGCGACGCGCTGGAAGCGGTCGGCGGACATGACCCATCCCTGGCCCGCAACCAGGACTACGAACTCAACTGGCGGCTGCGACAGCGCGGGGAGACCGTATGGTTCGACCCGGGACTTGCAATCGTCTACCGGCCCCGCAGCACCCTGCGCAAGCTCGCCCGGCAGTATTTCGACTACGGGCGCTGGAAGCGGGCGGTGCTGCGGCGGCACCCGGCCTCGGTGCGGCCCCGGCATCTCGCCGCCCCAAGCCTGGTTCTGGGGCTCGCCGCCTCGGGACTGATAGCCCTAGCCGGAACCCCCTTTGCGGCAGTGGCGCCGCTCGCCTACGCCCTCATCCTGGCCGCCGGCTCCTTGGCGACCGGCCTCCGGAGACGCGACCCGGCCGCGCTGCTGCTCCCGCCGGTTCTCGTAACCATGCATCTCAGCTGGGGCCTCGGCTTCTTCCTCCCGGCACATCCAAACAATTAATAGCCGCTATAGCCAGACCAAGACCTTATTGCATGGCTTCAGCTTTGCGCCTCCAAATGTCTCGACAGCTGTCTTGGGCGGTGCCAGCACGTCGAACTTGGCGGCCGGCCTTTCCTGATAGCCTGCGTCGCCGCTGCCAAGGCAGACCATGCATGCGTTTCACGAATTGAGCCTTAATATTGAAGATCCTTCTCGCAAGCACATTGGACAGCACGCACACGATCCGCTGGGCCAACGGCCTCAGCGAGCGGGGACACGACGTCCTGGCGTTCTCCACCCGCCCTCCGCTCGCCGGGCTGTTGCCGGAAGTGAGGACTGTCGTCCGCGGCGGGTTCGGCAAGCTGGACTACCTGATCCGTGGTCCCGCGCTTCGGCGCACCGTGCGCGAGGAGCGGCCGGACATCGTCCACGCCCATTTCGCGTCCGGATACGGCTTCCTCTGCGCGAACTGGCTGGACAGGGGTTCCTGGATCCTTTCCGTGTGGGGAAGCGACATCTTCGATTTCCCGGCGGGTCCGGTGCGCCGGCGGCTGCTGGCCCGAAACCTGGCCCGCGCAGGCGCGCTGCTCGCCACCTCCGAATGCCTGGCGAAAGAGACAGCGAAACACACCGGGCGGCCCCTGCGCCTGACCCCCTTCGGTGTCGATGCGAAGCGGTTTCGGCCACGACCGGAAGAGCGGGAGGACGATGGCCTGTTGCGCATCGGCACGGCGCGGGTTTTGAAGCCCAAATACGGAATCGACACGCTGATCGAGGCATTCGCGCTGCTGCGGAAGCGCATCCGGAGACGAACCCGACTGCTTGTCGCCGGAGAGGGTCCGGACAGAAGCAAGCTTGAGCGACTGGCCGCCGACCGCGGCATTGCGGACAGCGTGGAGTTCAAAGGCTGGCTGTCCCACGATCAACTGCCGTCTTTTCTCAATGGGCTGGATGTCTTTTGCGCGCTCAGCAGACTGGACAGCGAAAGTTTCGGGGTCGCCCCGCTCGAGGCTTCGGCCTGCGGCGTTCCGGTCATTGCCTCGAACGTCGGCGGTCTTCCGGAAACCGTCCGGCATCAAGAGACCGGCTTGCTAGTCGGTCGGGAGGCACCGCAAGAGGCGGCCGAGGGCCTGACAGCGCTGCTCGATGACAGCAATCTGCGGCACCGCCTCGGACAGGCCGGCCGCGCATTCGCGGTCGAACGATACGACTGGGAGCGCAGCCTGGACATCATGGAGCGAATCTACCAGGACTTCCCGATGCGCTGACCGATGGCGAAGCGCATGAAGACGTCTCGCCCGCTCTCGGACCCGCTTGAAGCGGAGGCGCTCCGAAGCCGCCTGGCCGGCGGCGGGCCTGGACGGGGCACGACATCCCGGCGCCTGCCGGTTCCCGGCGACAGCCTCGCTCTTCTGGCCTTGCTGCTGCTGGCGAACACGCTGCGCCTCCACGTTCCCGGCCCGATCACCGACGGCATCTTCGTCGCGATCGTGCCGCTCCTCGGTTTCTCCGCGTTCCGGGGTCCGATTCCCGTCTCGGCGAAGCCAACGCTGCTCTGCTTCAGCGCACTGCTGGCGATCTATGCCGTCCATCTTGCCGTCGAGTTCTCTTTTCAGGGGCTGCGGCATCTCGCCGGCATCGCAGTTGCGGCTGTCGTCTTTCTTTTCTGCTGCCGGAACGCCCCGGCGCTGATCCGGGCCAGACACGCCATCGCGCTCTTCCTGGCGGCGGCCCTGGCGATGTTTCCGGTGTATCTGACACCAGCCGAAGTCAATCCCAATGCCTTCATCGGTCGCCTAGCCTACCTGCTGCTGGCCGTCGGCCTCGTCCTGATGGCCCGCTCCGGCAACCGGAAGAGCTCGCACCTGCTGGGGCACGCCCTGTTGCTGATGGTCGCGTTCGGCGGGATCCTGTACGGGTTTCGGGCGCTGGCTGGCGCGGTCTTGCTGACGATCCCGCTGTACTGGGGATGCCTCTTCCTCCTGCGGAGCCGATGGGGCGCCGCGGCGCTGACGGTCGCGGTCGCGGCGCTGGTCGGCGCCGGCATCGCGTTGATGGCGGGAGACCCCCGCCCCAGAGGCATCATTGCGAACCTTGATCGCATCGCCCGGGAATACGCTGGAGGGCCTGTTTCCTCGCGCAGGCTGCTGTGGCAGGCAGCGCTTGCCCGGATCGCCGAGACTTCGTGGCTGGGCGAGGGGGCCGGAGCGGTGATGTCCAAGCCGCCGGTCGCCGAAAGCATGCCCGACACGGTGCCGGCGGGTCTCGAGCCGAACTGTCTGGACGGGCGCAACCCTGGCCTGATTGCCGACTGCGCCATCCTGCTGGACGCGAGGAAAACCCTGTTCGGCACCTCCATGTTCGGGCGGAGTTGGTCCATCGATGTATCACCTCGCCACTGGAGCGGCGTGAAAATGGGCGGCACATCGCCGCGGGTGGTCGGGCTGGACCTAGTGGACAAGGGCCTGACCGGCGTTATCCCGCTCGAGTTCGGCAAGCTGGACCGGCTGGAACTGCTGAGGCTCAGCAGGAACTTCCTGACCGGCCCCATCCCGCCCGAACTGGGGCGGCTGGCCAGCCTGCGGGTGCTGGCGCTCGACGACAATGCGCTTGGCGGCCCCATCCCGCCAGAGCTCGGAGCGCTCGAAAACCTCGAGGAGCTACGGCTGCGCGGCAATGAGCTGAGCGGCAAGGTGCCACCGGCGCTCGGCGAGCTAGACCAACTCGTCAAGTTGCGCCTTGGTGCCAATCGGCTCACTGGCCTCATTCCACCCGAACTGGGGCGGCTGGCCAAGTTGCAGGAACTTCTGCTCGGCGATAACGCCTTGAGCGGCGACATTCCGCCGCAACTGGGCGACCTGGAGCAACTGAGGCTGTTGCACCTTTACCAAAACCGGCTCACCGGCCCGATACCGTCCGAACTGGGAGAGTTGCGCAACCTGAAGGGATTGAGTTTGGCCTTGAACCGCTTGACCGGACCGATACCGGAGGAATTGGGCCATCTCGGGAACCTCCAGTTTCTGAACCTTTGGAGCAACCGCCTTTCCGGCCGCGTTCCGCCCGCGCTGCAAAGGCTCAAGCACTTGGAGTCCATCAAGACTTCACACAATGATTTTTCTGACGCACCACTGGAAAACTCTGGGCCTGCCGATGCCGAGCCGCAAAATGCCACTGCCCTTCTTGTTCCGATATCCCCTTGGACCAACCCCGGTCTGCTCGCCGACCGCGCCATTCTCTTGACGGTGCGCGACATTCTGGCCGGAACTGTCTCTCTGAACTGGGACGAGTCGTTGCCCCTTGCGTATTGGGAAGGCGTTGTGCTGAATGACACGCCAGCTCGCGTGATCGAGCTGAATCTGCCGGAGAAGGGCTTGAACGGCCGCATTCCCCCGGAACTGGGAGGATTAGATCGGCTTGAGGCACTGCGCCTCCAGCGCAACCAGCTCACCGGTCCGCTTCCGCCGCAGCTAGGGAGACTTGCCAACCTGCGAAAACTGGCACTCAGCTCCAACGCCTTAGCCGGCCCGATCCCACCACAACTGGGGAAACTTGCCAACCTGCGGGAACTGGCACTCGACTCCAACGCCCTGATCGGCACGATTCCCCCAGAACTCGGCCGACTTGCGACCATCGAGAAGTTGTGGCTTCAGAACAATGGCTTGATCGGCCCCATTCCGCCAGAGTTGACGGCGCTCGCTTCGCTACGGGTTCTAGGGATCGACGGCAATAAAATGACCGGTTGCATTCCGCAGTTCGGCAGAAGCTACATGGAGCACTCGCTCCAAACCCTGCTTGATCTTCCGTCTTGTGGGAGCGGCGTCCCGGACGACAGGGAACGCCCCAACTTGGGCGAAGCCATCAAGGGCCTGACCGCCTTGGTCAACACTTTCGATGGGTTGAGAATTATCACTTCCACCCACAACATGCTGCTACAGGTCGGTCTGCAAACCGGCGTCTTTGGCATGACCGCGCTTGGGTTTCTGTTCGCGTCCCTGACACTCAACCTGCGAACGAGAGCGAAAAGGAAGGTCACGCCGTTGCAGTGCTATGTCGCTGCTTGCTTGGTACTGCTGATTCTCACCAGCAACGTGGATGTTTACCTGTTTCAGGCCGACTTGATCAGAGGCATCTTCGCCTGGATATTGATTGGCCTCGGCTTGGGGACAATCCATCACGGTGAGCAGGTCGATCGGGGAAATGCCTTCGATGTCTGACCATCATGCTCGCGCATTGTCGGGCGAGACAGCATAGCGACTGATCCCCAGTGTGGCGTGTTCGACAACTGCCTCGCCGAAACCTGCCGCGCGCTCAGTCCAAAATCGTCACCAGGGGAAAAACCGCGGCGTGCCTTGATGCAGGCGATTCCAGCGCTCCGGACCTGTCTCAGCCAGTCGATCCTCGAGTCCTTGAGCAAATAAGGCGACGCTCGGTGCTCGTGCAATTCATTTCCTCAGGCTCTGTTCGCATTTTGCAGGCATATGTGATGCACTGGGTTCCGACTTGCATTGACCATGGGGAGCGGAACAATGGGTCGGGCGCGGTTTCGGAACTGGTTTTCGAGCATCGCCGAACTGACGGCGGTGCAGTGTCCCGGGGCAAGTCCCGCGACCGCACCTTCGACGCCCTGCACATCCAGACGGCCATCAGCCACCACAGCCAGATCAAGGGCTTCCTGCGGCGCTTCCGCGGCATCGCCACCAAGCATCTCTACAGTTGTCCGTGGTGGTTCCATCTCGTCGCGCTCGGCAGGCATCCATCGCCAAGAGCATGCCTCGCGGCGGCCAGCGCCAAGCCTGCGATTCGCGAATTGAGCCTTGCCTTAACAATTCGGCACCGTTTTCTCAAAGGGGCTGTATCCAGAGCAGTCACCTTGAAAATTCTGGCTTCCTCTTTCCCGCCGATGATGCAATGTGCCTGCAAGCAACAGCCAGAGGCAGGGCAGAGCAATGAACCGTTTTCACGCTGTTTCATGAAGCTCGTTCAGCGCGATTGATCCGCGCGGTCTTCAGTCGGCACTAATCCGACTGACTTCGGAGACTGTACCAAACGTCGCGGCGATGCCAGATGTTCTGGATGTGCTTGGTCTAACGGCAGCTTCAGCCGTTTCGCTTGACATGGCCTGTCTTTCTGTTGATTCAGAGCTTTATCAGTGGCAAGCAGCCCGAATAGTCTAAAGGCATGAACGGTATCGCAATAGAGTCTGCTAACGACATCAGCACGAACATCGCCCCGTGCGGCATTTCCTTCAGTTCGGGCTGATCCTTTGGCCTGTGGCAAACAATTTATCTCTTTGCACCGATTGCCCAACAACACGATTCGAGTTCAGAAGAGATAGCGGTAGCTGACCACTCGCAAAAACCGGTTGGCGGCCGGATTGCAACGCACAACGTCCGGGCATTGTGGCATGGCGATGGCTGAAGGCAGTTTTAGGAACTGGATCGTTTGCTTCGTTTCGCACGCTAGGCAGGTCGGCATTGAAGAGTCCGTGCTCGAGGAATTCGAGCGTCGCGTTCGCTTCAACGCTGAGGTTTGGAAAATGGCGTCAAGCCAAGCGGAACACGTGTTGCCAATCTGGGAATATTTGGATGTTGCGGTGTCCGCCAAACGAGTGTCCGATGGATCGTTGGTTATGCAGACACATGGTGAATTGCTGGCTGATATCGAAGCGCGGTTTCGAGTCGAGGCCGATGTCCTCGCTGCAATCTGGGGCATCGAGACAGCATATGGAACGAAAAAAGGAAGTTTTCCTGTCATTGACGCACTCTCCACGCTTGCCTGCATCGGCCATCGGATAGAACTGTTTGATAAGGAACTTATTGCCGCATTGCAGATTGTGCAGTCGGGCTGCTCCCGCATTGATGATTTGATCGGGTCTTGGGCCGGGGCAATGGGACACATGCAATTCATGCCATCGAGCTATCTGGCCTTCGCGGTTGATTTTCATGATCGAGGAACCGCAAACATTTGGTGCGACGATCCGACCGATTCGTTCGCCTCGGCAGCAAATTTCCTTCATGGGCATGGCTGGGAGCCAGGCTTGCGGTGGGCAGTCAGGGTCTCGCTTCCGTCCGACTTCGACTATCTCCAGTGCGGCCTGCACCAAGACAGGCTTGCAGAAGAATGGATTCGGTCCGGAGTGGCGCCACTGGACCAAGTGTGTTTTCCGAATCGCTGCAGAGCATCGATTGTCCTGCCAGTTGGAGCGCAAGGACCGGCATTTCTTGCGACCGGGAATTTCCACGTGATTCGAGAGTACAACCGCTCCCTTTCCTACGTGTTCGCGGTCGGCCATCTTTCCGACCGAATAGGGGGCCGTTCGGAGTTTCGCACACGGTGGCCGCAGATTGAAACGCCCCTGTCCCGAGAGGAGATTGCTGAATTGCAGGAACTGCTTGTTGCGCTTGGGCATGACACGGGGGGTGTGGACGGAATTGCCGGGCCCGCAACAACTTTCAGCATCCAGCATTATCAGTCTTCGGTCAATCTTGTCCCGGATGGCTTTCCGCACCGGAGGGTCCTGGAGCGCCTTCGCGGCTGATGCGCATCAATTTCAAGGCTTCTAAAGTCGGGCGGCGGCACCATTTTGGCCTTGCTCGATCTCGGTTTGAATTCAGCACACAAAAATTCGAATTCTGACTCGGAACAAGTGCAAATGCATGTTATTCAACGGAACAATGAGAGAACAAGGTGTATTGCCGGAAGGCGCACTGGAGACAATATTGAACAGAAAGCGCGCTCCGCCCGGTCCCAGTCAAAAGGCATTCCTAGGCAAAAGCCGTCTGGTACCCTGCCCCTTGATCAATCCAGATTCTGAAGAAAGGATTGTGCGACCCTTGTTCCGTTGTCAATCGATGCATTGCGTCTGCCAGAGAAATCGTTGTCGAGATGCTCCGTTTGGGAATTTGCAAAATCGAGGATTTGATAACATTGTCCAGACCAGCCTTCATCTGCAGGTTCGGACCAGACGTTTTTAGCCGCCCTGGCCAAGCGCTAAGGAGTGTAGCAGAGCCGCTTTGCCCCGCACGGAAAGTCTAGTGCTATGCCCCATCTACCTGACACTGCTTGATCTGATTCTATTGAAGGAAAATACTCGGGGGGGGGGCAGGCTTCTTTCGCCGGTAGGCATACGGTTGCACAAAACGAATGCAGCATGTGGAAAGTCTAGCTCGAATTTCACCGTACGGACAATCGGCGCAGTTCCTCGGAAACTCGGAGATTGGACTTGCCAACCCTTCAATGCAGAAGAGCGAATTCGGCCTCTCATTTCGATGAAGATTGACGATATCGATCCGAGCTTGGGCATCGATGTCCTGCAACTTGAGGTGAAGTCAATCGAATCCATCGCCAGTCAGCTGCACAAAGATTGTCTGGGCGTGGCCAAGAGCGTCAGAACGAAATCAGGCGAATCCAGACTTGAAGACCCGATAAACCGAATCGGCTTGAGGAAACAACCCGCTTCTGCCAGTGGATAGCAACATCCCCGAGAAAACTGCCGCCCTTCAGGCCGCTGTATAGCCGAGATCCGCAATTGATTGGCCGTGCCGGACAAAATGCGGCGTGTATTTCTTCGCCGCCAGATCCCTGTTCGCGCCGGAAGGCCCCCGCAAGTTGCAATGCAGAACGAAACACCTGCTTTCGCAACGGTTTTTCGATCCACTTCCACACGAACCGCCAATCGCCACTGCAGAAAACGTCCCGACCGGAAAGAGGTTGCACGCCATTACACGTGTCACTAGCTCTCCAATGGATTCAATTTCCTGACCGATTCTGGATCAGTGCCGCGACCCGGCTGGCAACAAAAACGGTCAGTACTATCCGAACAAGGTGATTTGCCGCGACAACCACGGGATTGGCTCCAAGACTCAGGGCGATTAGCCCCATCTCGGTAACTCCGCCAGGCGCAAAGGTTATGAACAGCACTCCGAAGCCAAGCGTTAAGTAACGGTCAAGCACGCCAGCGACGACCGCACTGAATAACAGTACAACCAAAACGAAAACCATGCCCAAGCAAAATGCCCTCAAAAGTTGCCGACCGCTTGCTCGGGCGAACATCGTGCCCAACCCAACACCAACCACAAGCTGCGCCAATCCCAAAAGCCAGCCAGGGCCCGAGGTCACAGCAAGCCCTGTCGCATGACAGATGGCGCTCAACAATAGAGGGCCGGTCATGTATGCGGCTGGCAATCGCAGTTTTGGCCCGATCAGGAGTCCCGCCACCGCAAGCAATCCAATGACCGAGATGTCGGTGAATCCACTGGAACCACGCGTAAAGTTTCGGCCTGCAGCACTTCCGACAACCTCTCCGGAGAAAAGAAAGAACAGCATTGGAACAAAAATCACGACCAACACTATTCGGGCGAAGTGTTGAGTGCTGATGACTTGGACATCCGCCCCACGCTCCTCGCCGAGAATGGCGGCTTCGAGCAAACCTCCCGGCATGCCGGCAAACAAGGCGGTCTCCCGGTTAAATCCCCCTAAATAACGGAAAATCGCATACCCAATTGCTTGGGTAACGACCACGAACACGACCATTGCGCAGACCGTCAGCCAGATGCCTGGCAAAACAGTTGCAAGTTCTGTCGTGAATGTCGCTCCGATCATCACGCCAATCACGGCAATGAACACTCGTCGAAGCAATTCCGGAAACTTTACTGTCCGCCCGGTGCGTTCTCGCAGAAAGAATGTCAAGCCACCGGTCATGACAAGACTGCCAATCAGAAACGGCATCGGCAGCTTTGCAAACAGCGCGGCGGACCCGCCTAAAAAGCCTAGTGCAAGCAATCCGGAGACCCGCCCAACCTGAGCCACCCGATCTGACCACATTATCTTGATGCTCGTGGCATCGCACGCAACAAAGAAGGCACGCGATTTAACATCTCAGGGGATGGCCGTCATAATGGCTGCCCATGGCATCAAGGTGGATGCTGCAGATTTTGCGTTGCATTGAAGCCTTGTCGAATTGAATGCGGCCCATGATCAGTCCGTGGACAGGCCAAGTTAAAAAAGAACATCCCGCATGAATTTACATTAAACGCAATGCAACGCTAACACCCGGCATTTTGTGGTTCGAAACGAAATTGGACTGTCGCCCGCTCAGCGGGAAACGAAAGAGAAGTTTTCGAAAAACTCGTTGCAGGGCGAGGGCGGTACAAATCGAACTGGAATCTCAACGAATTCAGACGCAAGCAGCATTTCTGCGTTCCCGTTCGGTGCTGTTGTCGGCAAGATCACATTGCCAGACACTCCAGTGCTTTGGTTTCATTCGTGGCTGGAGCCAAATTCGTCAAGTTACAGGAGTGTTCCATGATTTTGCCTCCAACGGATGCGCCAATCGAATCCCATGCATCCAAGCTTCGGCCAACTGCACATCAAGCAAAGAGCTTACAGGCTTCTCAAGCAATATGGCTTCAGTCACAAGGTGAATTTCAACCATCGCCGCGTTTTCGCGCCTTAATGCAAATGCGAGCACCTGAAAGCGCGTTTCATATTTGCAACGCAACTGTGGCGAAATAGAGTTGCTGCTCTGCAATGTATTCGGAACGCAAGTGGATTGCTTCCAGCTTTTGATGCCCTCGTTGTCTTGTGGCGGTGATTGCTCCAGCAGCCATTTCGTCTGCGCTGTCTGAACCTTTCCACGAAACGAGCATCCAGACTCGTCTGTCAGGATTCGAATTTTTCCTGTTTGATTTTCACTCGTTCCTGCAGTCTCGCAACATGCACGGCGAGTGCAGCGCAGCCAGTTGCCAAGAAACTTCTGTTGCCGCCCAACAAGCCCGATTTTTCTGAATTTTAAAATGACGGTTTCAAGTGCTAATATTTGATGCAACCACGGGGCATCAGTCCGCCGCCGGATTTTTTGCCTGATCCCCAAATTTTCTGGCAAGTGGCCCCACTAGCCAAATCCGCGGCCAAGGAGCAGTCAGCCGGAATTGAGGAGCCGTTGCTGGTAACTGGTACCGCGCCAGCCGGTGCGCATTTTCCATTGAAATTCAGGTTGTCGGGCCGCATGCAGCTCATCGATGGCAACTTCATCGAATCCACTGCGCCGCACTTGCGGATATTGATCCGCAATGAGGTGTCCATCGGCCCGCAGCCGGCCAGTGTAGCCTAGCTGGCGAACACGCGCAGCCAGACTGAACCCGCGCCCGTCGGCAAAGTTTGGAAACGGTATCCGCACCAGTTTCAGCCAAGGAAAGAACATTGGCAACTCGGCAGGGTCGGCGTCATTGGCCAAATGCAGGCAGACAGGCGTTTCAACGCCGAGCTTCAGTTCCTCCAGAGAAATGAACACCTCCTCGGCCAAGTCATCCAGATGAAATCCGTCATCTCGAACTATTGTCTTCATCTTCGCCGTCCGACTTGAATCAAGCGGCGATTCGAGTGTCGCTCGGGTAGAGTGCCGTCTTGAACGGCAGCGAGCCGAGCCGGCGATAACTCTCGATGAACGATTCATCCGGTCCTGCACGATTTTCCAGATAGGCATCCAGCAAACGCTCAAGTGCCGGAACCAGCGCACTCGCCGAGAATCCCGGACCTGCCCTCTCGCCAATCGCGGCATTCTCCGTGGCATCTCCGCCCAGCGTGATCTGGTAGTTTTCGACACCTTTCCGGTCCAGGCCAAGTATTCCGATATGACCCACATGGTGATGTCCGCAGGCGTTGATGCAGCCTGAAATCTTTATCTTTATTGGACCGATCTCCCTCTCCAGCCTGAGCTCGTCGAAACGCTTGGAGATTTCCTGCGCGACTGGGATCGATCTGGCGGTCGCCAGTGCGCAATAGTCCATTCCTGGGCAGGCGATTATGTCTGAAATCAAGCCGACGTTGGCAGTCGCGAGTCCCGCACCATTGAGAAGATCGAAAACTTTGGGCACATCCGACTTTGCCACATGCGGCAAAATGATGTTCTGTTCATGGCTGACCCGAAGTTCGTCGTGTGCATACCGCTCGGCCAGATCAGCCAGCAGGTTCATCTGCTTCGAGGTCGCATCGCCAGGCGTTCCGCCAACCGGTTTCAGGGACACCGTTACAATTGAATACTCGGCAATCCGGTGCTCCGAAAGATTGGTGCCTGCCCAAGCCCGGAATGCTGGATCGTGCCGCGTTCGGTCGATAAAATTATGGAATGGCTTGGGGTCATGCCCCGGGGGCGCGAACGCGGACTCAAGATTCTCGATCAACTTCATGTTGATGCCAGGAAACAGCGCCTTTCGGGCCGCGAACTCTGCCTCGATCTGTTGCTTAAGCTCCTCCAGCCCGGTTTCATGCACGAGGATCTTGATTCTTGCCTTGTATTTGTTGTCTCGGCGGCCTTGCAAATTGTAGACGCGCAGAATCGCCTCAATGTATGGCAGGAGATCACCCGTTGGCAGAAAGTCCCGAACGACTTTTCCGACCATTGGCGTACGGCCCAGTCCCCCGCCTATCAGAATTTCGCAGCCAGGTTCGCCAGAGCTGTTCCTGACCATGCGGATGCCGATGTCGTGCGCCCGGGTTACGGCGCGGTCTTTCGGCGACCCGGTAACCGCAATCTTGAACTTCCGGGGCAAGTACTGGAATTCGGGGTGGTCCGTGGACCATTGCCGCAACAGCTCGGCGATCGGGCGGGGGTCCTCTATTTCGTCTGCGGCAGCTCCCGCGAAGTGGTCCGCAGTCACGTTGCGTATGCAGTTCCCAGATGTCTGGATGGCATGCATCGACACATCGGCAAGCGCTTCGAGAATATCCGGAACATCGGCAAGTTTCGGCCAGTTGTACTGGACATTTTGCCTAGTCGTGAAGTGGCCGTAGCCCTTGTCCCACCTGTCCGCGATCATCGCCAGCTGACGCATCTGGCGACTGTTCAAGGTTCCATAGGGAATGGCCACCCGCAGCATGTAGGCGTGCAGCTGAAGATACAGACCGTTCTTGAGCCGAAGCGGCTTGAATTCCTCTTCGGTCAAGGAACCGTCAATGCGCCTCGCCACTTGATCTCGGAATTCGGTGACCCTAGCCCGCACAAACGATTCGTCAAACTCGCTGTACTTGTACACTCACTCCTCCGCCTGCTTTCCATGAAAGTAGTTTGAGGGCCCCAAGGTCCGGAAGCGCTCCCGAAAATGGACAGGCCGCGGCCGGCCATCCTTCTCGACCTTGGCATCCGCCAGATACGCGCCAACATGAATGTCGCGCTGCTGTTCGACTTTGGCCAAAGCTTCGTCCGCAATCTCAGCGGCAGTGAACACCTGCGCCTCACCGAACTTCCTGGTCCAGCTTCCATCTTCAGCAAGATAGATCACGTCACCCTCCATCAGATCGTTGGTGGTGATCACTTTGGGCACAAACTTCCTCATTGCCGAATTGCCTCAGCTATCGGACTGCCTGTTGATCGCCGATCTTCTACGGAGCGTGGGTGAAGCCCAAGCATTAACACCGCAGGTCCATCAATGCCATTGCGCTCCAGTGCTTCCGGCAACTCCAGCACAGTGGTCGGCACCACCCTTTGGCATTCATGCGAGGCGTTCTCGATCACCGTAACGGGCATGCTCTCGTCAGCGCCATGCATCAGAAGCCTACCCCTGATGAAACGGGCCGCCTTGCGCCCCATGTACAGCGCAGCCACTGCGCCAGCACCTGCCAGCGCTCGCCAGTCGTGCTCTGCAAGTCCCTCCTCGGCCTGACCGGTGACCAATGTTACTCCTGAATTCCTTCCACGGCGGGTCAGCGACTGCCCGACCGCTGCCGCAGCTGCCGACGCGGCAGTTATGCCCGGAATTATCTCCCAATCCAGACCAGCGGCATCAATCGCCGCAATCTCCTCATCCAACCGTCCGAAGATCGCCGGGTCCCCAGACTTGAGTCGCACCACGAGGTCTCCTGCGCTTGCCCTCTCGATGATGAGGGAGTTGATGTCCTCTTGTTTCCAGCCGTTGCCATTGACCGACTTCCCGACATCAATGATTTCCGCTTCTCTCCGCGCGAATTCCAGAACCGATTGTGGAACCAGCCGATCATGCAAAATCACATCCGCTGTGTCCAAAGCTCGCCGCGCCTTCATCGTCAAAAGATCCGGATCTCCCGGACCGGCTCCAGTGATAAGCACCTTGCCAAGTCCGACCGCTTTTGATTTCGATTCATTCAAGAGCCGTTCCAAGCTCTCCCGCGCACCGTTCTTTCCAAATGCCGCAAACGCATCATAGCCTATGCCACCATAAAATCGTGCCCAAAAACGCCTCCGCTGTCGGCCCGATGGAAGTGTCGCCACCCGAGATCGAAATGCCCGGCCAAAGCGTGCCAATCTTCCCAGGGAAGCGGGAAGCATCTCCTCCAAGTCCGACTTGATTTTTCTCGCCAAAACAGGAGCGGAGCCCTCCGTGCCTATTGCGACAGTGACTGGATCTCGGTCGACAATCGCCGGCGTGATGAACTGGCTTTTGTCCAGATTGTCCACGACATTCACCAGAGCGCCCTCGGATTCCCCGATTCCCGCCGCGCGGGAATCTTCCAAGTCATCGTCGTTTGCACAGTAAAGAAGCGTTGCACCGGACACGTCCCCTTGCTGCAGAGGTCGCTCCCAATGGACAAGTCGTCCTTCCGACGCCCAAATGCCGATCTGGTCGACCGGCGCCAAACCGTAAACCTCGATGCATGCGGAAGTTTTCAGGATCAGCCGAATCTTGGATATGGCGCAGTTCCCGGCTCCGGACACAACCACGCGCCGATCGTCAAGGTTAAGGAATACAGGAAAATATCGCATTGGATTTTCTTTGAAGAACTACATTCAAAGATCGGAAATATAGAAAGAAATTTCAATATTTGCTGGATTGTTTCTCTAAATAAGGATATTGTTCTATGATTTCTCTAAGAATCGGATTTCAGTTCTGAATTTTATGATCATGCAGAAAGAATGTCTTGCACACTGGTTCATGCCCGACAATCTTCCCCTAAAGGCTGCGCGCAGCATGGACATAAGAGGGCAAGCGTCTTGAGCCTCGAAGGTAGCGGTTGCCATCGTTTGCGTTATAAAACCGTGCAAAAGCAGGCATTTTGTTCTGCATTGCGATTTCCAGAGCCGTGAGCAGGGTGGGGACATTGCTTGAAGGCCATCTCCGCCGCTAGGGCCCGTCGTCCCATGAACGGGACTGTGTCGCCCTGAAGCGCCGCTTAAGGGTACCGAAGGTTTACCTGCGATCCACCGCCGCCGCGACGCCAGCCGGTTGAACCGGCGGCGGTGCCGAGACAGGGGATGTCCCCGAGAAGCCCGGAACATGATCCCCGACTGGACCCTCGCCCTCGCTGACGGGACGCGCCTTAACCCGCTCGAAAAGCCCCCGCTCTCGGCGCGACCCTTGGCCACAACCTCGATCCGGCGCAGTTGAGGGCTTCTTCGCCAAGCTGACCTGACGGCAACTCAAGCACGGGGTATTCCGCTCCGCTGGCAAGCTTCGGCGCGGGCGCTTGTTATGGGCTGGCGTATCGGGGACCTGTGGCCGGGAACAACGGGCACCAGACCACTGTCGGCAGGTGTCTACAACCATACACCGACAACTGTCAGCGCAGAGCAACTTCGAAAACCGCAAAACCGGACATCAAACCAGCTTTTGCAACGATCCAAAATACAGTTTCTATACTCTTTCTATGGTGAACCGCTATATCCTTGTCGCAGAGTTTAACGAAAGTGTTCTCAAAATCTTCCAGTATGTTCAAGGATCAGCGAGGTCAAAACAAACCTGCCTTTGCGAAGGAGAAATTATTGTTTTGTTGATTTATATTGTTCCATCTCTTTCATGCGGATTCTGACGCAGATATTATTGCTTGGCTACGCCGCTAGGGAACCTCTGATTTGGAGGGTTTTTTTTGGGTTTGCTGCGGATTTTGCCCTTCCCGGCTGCACCGGTCGGTTTTCGGCGGTCCGGAAGCCGCAAATGCGCGTTTTCGGGGCGAAACCGCCGCCGGTTCAGCCCCCGCGGGGCCGGTCCGGCAAATTCCGGACACACTTCTCCCCTGTCATTGCAAGTGCGGCTGGGCAATCATCAGGTTCGAGACGCCCGGAAGCAGCGCAAGCCGCTGCACGTTCTTGTCCAAACCCCGATAGCGAACCATGTCGCAGCCGAACACCCGCTTGATGATCCGGAACGGATGCTCCACCCGCACCCGGGCCTTCGCCGTCTCCGCCCTGGCCGCGGCGCTGCCCGGCGCCAGCGTCCGGCGCTGGCCCGGGGCAGGGCAATCTGCCACGACACCTCGCGATGCGCGTGCTCCGCCCGCTTGCCGATCCCGCGGTATCCAGAGTCACCCCAGACTTGCTCCTCCTCGCCGTGCAGAAGCCGATCCGAAGGCGTCAGGTCGTGAACGTTGGCGGCCGTTCCCTCCAGATGGTGCACCAGACCCCGGGTGTCGGTGCCAATGTGCAGCTTCATCCCGAAATGCCACCGGTTCCCCTTCTTCGTCTGGTGCATCTCCGGGTCGCGGGCGTTGCTCTCGTTCCCGGTCGACGACGGCGCCGAAATGATGGTGGCGTCAACGATGCTGCCCTTCTTCAGCAAAACCCCCCGCTCGGCCAGGCGATCCCTGATCTCCCGAACAGCTGGTGCGCCAGTCCGTGGCGCTCCAGCCGGTGGCGGAAGTCGGGATCGTCGTCTCGTCCGGAACCTTCTCAAGCACCGCCCCGGCAAAGCGCCGGATGCTCTCCGCCTCGCAAGCTGGTCCTCCATCGCCGGGTCGCTCAGGTTGCAGAACAGCTGAACGCAGTGCACGCGCAGCATCGCCGACAGCGGATGCGGCTGTCGCCCCTTGCGGCCGCCCTTCGGATACACCGGCGCAATGCGGGCCTCCAGGCGCTCCCAGGGGATCGGGCCGTCCATCCGCTCCGGAAAGATCTTGCGGCGCGTCTTGCGCTTCTTGCGATCGCATTCGAGGGTTGCAAAGGTCAGTTGCCGAAGGCGCTGCATGTCAGGATCCCCCCCAAAAAGGCGTGGCGCAAGACAGCGGGCGCGCACCGGATGCGTAATTTAACGCCCAAAATCAGGCTATATTCAGAGGTTCCCTAAGACGCTGCTGATCGAGAACGGAGCGCCGACGGCTGTCGACAAGCGGCGCATTCGGGAAGGCATCGAAGATCTGAGATGGCTCGCCGCTCTAAAGCCGACGACGATCGGTGTCGCCGAATACCGTGACGCCGTTCGCGAATATCTCGAGATCGCTATCCTGACGCTCGCGCTTCGCGCGAACGCCCGCGCAGAACGACTGGTGGAGTTGGTTCATCGCGCGATTCCCTATCCGATGCTGCTGATCGTTTGGCGAAACGACGCGACCGAGCTCTCGCTGGCGCACAAGCGTTGGTCCCGAAACGAAGCTGGCAAGACCGTGATCGACGGCGAGATTGTCTCCGTGCGGCTCACGGGCGAATGCACGGACCAACCCATCGTCGCATTCCGCGATGCGCTGGCTCTGGCCGGACAGCCCCGAAGCTCGCTTCACGCCCTCTATCAAGGCTGGATCGATGCGGTGCAGGCGTTGCGCGCCGCCCGAATCACCGGCACCTTCTCGTTACCGTCTTCGAAGCCCGCTGCAGCTGACCGGGCGGCAGCGCTGCAAGAGTGTCGCCTGTTGGACGACAGGATCGCAGAGATTTGCGCGGCTGCGGAAAAGGAGAGGCAGTTTTCCCGCCGTGTCGAGATGAACCTAGAGCTTGCGCGCCTTCGCACCGACCGCGAGGTCGCGCGAGACAAGTTGTAGACGGAGCGGAACACTATGGACAAAGTCGTCGCCGGCGATCCGGAGACCCGCTCGCCGGATATCGTCGCCGAGAACCTGGAGCACCTGAAGGCGCTATTCCCCGAAGCTTTCACCGAGGGGAAGGTCGATTTCGAGGTGCTCAAGCAGCTTCTCGACGGTGCGGTAGAGGAGCACGAGGAGAAGTATGGTCTCAATTGGCACGGCAAGCGCCAAGCGCGGCGTCTCGCCCTGACACCATCGAATGGCACGCTTCGTCCCTGTCCGGAGGATAGTGTCGACTGGGACTCGACCCAGAATCTAATGATCGAAGGTGACAACCTGGAGGTGCTGAAGCTTCTGCAGAAGAGCTACGCCGGCAAAGTTAAGATGATCTATATCGATCCACCCTACAATACAGGTGGGAATTTCGTTTACCCCGATGACTACCGAGACAATGTGCGAAATTACTTGGAAATTACGGGTCAGGTAGATGGAGAGAATCTGCGATTGTCTTCGAATTCAAATTCATCGGGGCGATTTCATACTGCTTGGCTGAACATGATGTATCCGCGGTTGAAAGTGGCGAAGAACCTTCTTCGCAATGATGGCGTTGCATTTGTAAGCGTTGACGACGGGGAGCTTCCCAATATCCGACTACTTGCGGACGAGATATTTGGCGAAGAAAACTTCCTCGCTTGTTTCGTCTGGAAAAGTAGACAAAACAAGGACAATAGAACCGTAAATGGCGCCTCGATCGACCACGAATATGTCGTATGTTATGGCAATAAAATTAGAGGCGATGAACGAGATAAGCGGCAATACTCCAATCCTGATGATGATCCCCGGGGCGATTGGGCAAGCGCCAACATGGTAGGCATCGCTACGGCAGACAGGCGACCGAATCTCCACTATGATTTGGTCAATCCGATGACAGGAGTAAGCTACCCGTGCCCAAATATGGGTTGGCGCTATGATCAACGAACTATGAATAGATTGATTGCTGAAGACAGAGTTCTATGGCCTTCTGATTCTGGCGGGCGGCCAAGGCGCAAGGCATTCTTGTCGGAGCTTGCATCAGAATTCACTGGCTTTTCTACTGTGATTGGCGGTGAAATATTTACAAGAGACGGTACTTCAGACATCAATTCTTTGTTCGAAGCCCGGATCTTTGACTTTCCGAAACCAGTTCGGTTGATTCGCAACCTTGTTGAGCAAGGTGCTGATAGTGGAGATATAGTGTTGGATTTCTTTGCCGGTTCGGGAACGACTGGTCACTCTACCTTGGAACAAAACTCTTCAGACGGTGGCAACCGACGTTATATCCTCGTTCAGCTTCCTGAACCACTTAGTACAGAGAATAGGGATCAGAAAACTGCCGCCGATTACTGCGACAGAGTCGGCAAGCCACATAACATCGCCGAGCTTACCAAAGAGCGCCTTCGGCGCGTCGCGAAGAAGATTAGGGGCGAGAACCCAACGTTTGCCGGAGACCTCGGCTTTCGCGTCTTCAAGCTCGACACATCCAACATCCGTACATGGGAGACCGCGCCGGACGATCTCGAAGGTTCGTTGCTGGACGGCGTTGATCACATTAAGCCCGAGAGAAGCGAGCAGGACATCCTCTACGAACTGCTGCTGAAGCTCGGACTTGATCTCTGCGTACCCATCGAGACCCGGACCGTCGCCGGCAAGTCCGTTCATTCGGTTGGGGCCGGTACGCTGATCTCCTGCTTGGACGAGAGGGTCGCCCGCGAGGACGCTGAGCCTTTGGCGCTCGGCATCGCCGAGTGGTACGACAAACTGGCGCCTGCCGGGGAGACCGCGGTCGTCTTCCGCGACAGCGCCTTCACCGATGACGTCGCTAAGACGAACCTCGTCGCGATCCTTGAGCAGTGCGGTCTGGGGAATGTTCGAAGCTTGTGACGCAGGCGGGATGAGGAAGGCGGCCGATGAATCGGCATGAGCGGCTGTTGCAGACGATCCTCGGCGGAAGGTCGGACGCGAATATCCGCTTCGCCGACCTTCGATCTCTGATGCAGCATCTGGGATTCCAGGAGCGCATACGCGGAAGCCACCACCTTTTCGACAAGGTTGGAATTGTGGAAATTGTCAACCTGCAAAGCCGCGGCGGACACGCCAAACCCTATCAGGTGAAGCAAGTCCGGCAGTTAATCCTGAAGTATAGATTGGGGAGAGATGACTGATGCACAAGTATGAGATCATTCTCTACTGGAGCAACGAAGACCAGGTGTTCATCGCCGAGACGCCTGAATTGCCCGGGTGCATGGCACACGGCGACAGCCAAGAAGCCGCTCTCAGGAACGTAAACGACGCCATGCAGTTCTGGATCGAACGGGCGCAAGAATTGGGACGACCCGTCCCTCAGCCGAAGGGCGAGCGCCTGATGCTTGCATGACCGCGAACGACGATGACCGCATCGAAATTTGTGCTTGTCAGTCATGAAGCTGCGCTTCGAACCCGATCTCGAATTCCAGCTTAGGGCGGTGGATGCCGTCTGCGACCTGTTTCGTGGACAGGAGATCTGCCGGACGGAGTTCACAGTCACGCAGGACCACGCGGAGCCCCAAGCGCGACTGGCCTTCGCCGAGAACGATCTTGGCATTGGCAACCGGCTGACATTGCTCGACGACGAGGTTCTCGCAAACCTCGAAGACATCCAGCTCCGGAACGGCCTGCCACCGTCCGAGTCGCTGGACTCTGGCGATTTCACCGTGGAGATGGAGACCGGAACCGGCAAGACCTACGTCTACCTGCGCACGATCTTCGAGCTGAACAGGCGCTACGGCTTCACCAAGTTCGTCATCGTCGTACCGTCGGTGGCGATCAAGGAGGGCGTCTACAAATCGCTCCAGATCACCGACGACCACTTCCGCGCGCTCTATTCCGGCACGCCCTTCGAATACTTTCTCTACGACTCCGCAAAGCTGGGCCAGGTCCGCAACTTCGCCACCAGCCCGCAGATCCAGATCATGGTGGTGACGGTCGGAGCCATCAACAAGCGGGACGTCAACAACCTCTACAAGGATAGCGAGAAGACGGGCGGCGAGAAGCCGATCGATCTGATCAAGGCCACACGCTCCATCCTCATCGTCGACGAGCCGCAAAGCGTGGATGGCGGCCTGATGGGACAGGGCAGGAAAGCCCTGGGCGAGATGAATCCGCTCTGCACTCTGCGTTACTCGGCGACCCATGTGGACAAGCACCACATGGTCTACCGGCTCGATGCCGTCGACGCCTACGAACGCAAGCTCGTAAAGCAGATCGAGGTGGCATCCGCCACCGTCGCTGACGCGCACAACAGGCCCTATGTCCGGGTCGTGTCGACGAGCAACCGGCGCAGCGTCATCGCCGCCAGGGTGGAGATCGATGTGGAAACGTCGTCGGGCGGAGTTCGGCGCCAAGAGGTCAGCGTCCAGGACGGCGACAACCTCGAACAGACGACCGACCGCATCGTCTACCGCGATTGCCGCATTGGCGAGATCCGCGTCGAGAGAGGCAACGAATTCGTCGAACTACGCGTGCCCGGCGGTGAGCGGTATCTCCGGTTGGGAGAGGCTTGGGGCGATGTGGACGCCGACGCCGTCCAACGCCATATGATCCGTCGGACCATCCGCGAGCACCTCGACAAGGAAAAGCGTCTGCGTCCGCAGGGAATCAAGGTGCTCAGCCTGTTCTTCGTCGACGCCGTGGAACGCTATCGGCGCTACGACGAGGCAGGCTCTCCGGTCAAGGGGGACTACGCCCTGATGTTCGAGGAGGAATATCAGCGCCTCAGTAATCATCCCGATTATCGCACCCTGTTCGAGGAGGTCGATCTAGCCGCCGCGGCCGAAGAGGTTCACAACGGCTATTTCTCGATCGACAGGAAGGGCGGCTGGACGGACACGGCGGAGAACAACCAGACCAACCGCGAAAACGCTGAACGTGCGTACAACCTGATCATGAAGGAGAAGGAGAAGCTCCTGAGCCTCGACACACCGCTCAAGTTCATCTTCTCCCATTCGGCGCTGCGCGAGGGGTGGGACAACCCCAATGTCTTTCAGATCTGCGCCCTTCGAGACATCCGGACCGAACGCGAGCGGCGGCAGACGATCGGACGCGGTCTGCGCTTGTGCGTCAACCAGGATGGCGAGCGACTCCGCGGATTTGAGGTGAACACGCTTACGGTGATTGCAAAGGAGAGTTACGAGGAATTCGCCGAGAACCTCCAGCGCGAGATAGAGGAGAACACCGGCATCCGCTTCGGCGTCGTCGAAGCGCACCAGTTCGCGGCGATCCACACAGTCGTTAATCTACCCGAGTTATGGATAAGCTCTGTTTTCTTTTGGAATGCACCGAATGGCGTCTGGCACGACGATTTTGCCGATTTTGACCTTTGGCTGCGCCAGAATATAGGCAGCCAGACATGACAGGATATGAACGAAGGCATTTGTTGGGGACCGGTGTCGTGTGTGTTCCAATCCCATGCTCGATTTCAGTTTATCGAACAGCGTTTCAATGATGAACCGCTTCCGCAACATGATTTTGTCCAGAATGGGCAGAAGAAAGTTTTTCATGTTGCGGCGAATGCCAGTGATCAGGTGCAGGCCCTGTTGCCGCAAACGCTGGAAAAGCGGCTTCGAAATGCAGCCTTTATCGCCGAACACCTTGCCTTCCAACTCGGCAATCATGGTCTCAAGCGGCTTGCGGTCGTCGGTGTTTCCAGGCGTGATCTTGACGGCCATGACCTGACCCTTGTCGTTGATGACCAGATGCAGCTTGAACCCGAAAAACCACCCCATGGTGCTTCGGCCCCGCTTGGCCAGTCCCTTGAAGACCTTGTTCCGGTTGATCCGTGCGTTGTGGCAGACAGCGAGCTTGGCGCTGTCCACAAAACAGATTCCGGTTTCCTCACCGCGAAAGCATTGCATCAAGATGCAAAACGGAACCGGCAAGCGCGGCATCAGGGCGACAAACCGTCCGCAGCTCGGCAGGTCTCCAAAGCAGTCGCGATATTTCCGCTCCACGCCATGGAACCGGAAAGCCTTGAAATTCTTGAAGGGCGAGAGATGAAACAGCACCATGATGAAGAGCCTTTCGCTGAGCGAGAGCTTGCCCGAGCGCGAGCGCTGGCGGCCTGTGCCGATCAGCCGATGCCGCTCCCATTCTTCAAAGGTCTTCCTGATTACCACTCAAGCTAAGTTCAACTTAAGCAGCCGTTGGGGCATGGGCGGCGTTCTGAGGGCCACACAGGCAAGTCTGGGGATGATGTCGGGCAGGTCGAAGCGACGATTGAAGCGGCATTCGAACTCCGAGAGATATCGCTGGGCGCATTTGGGGCGAATCGCATGGCAGGTGCCGCGCAACGCACTCTTGACATTGCCGAGAATGGTGTTCACCCAACGAAACTCAGGGCGCCCGACGCTGGCTTTCCCGCTTCCCGCCACAATCCTGTCATGAGCGCAACCGGCCGCGGTGGCGCCATGGAAGCAGGCCAAACCATCGGACACCACCGAAGTGCCGGCGCCCAGGTGCCGGTGTGCCCAGGCGGCGATTTCGCGGGTGCGGAACCCTTCGGCGACCGTGAGCTTCAGGCGCAGCGGGTGTCCGTGCTCATTGGTCTGGACGGCGGCCACGAAAGGGGTCTTGGTCGGCGCGCTTGCCGGCGAGACAGGCATCATCGAGTTCGACCCGGCCGGTGAGCGGGAACTGACGGTCGCGCTCCATCATCCCCTGCATCAGCTTGTGTTTCATGCACTAGGCGGCGTTGCAGGAGATGCCCGGATGGCGATGCAACTTCATCGCCGAGACCCCCTTCCTGTCCTGGGTGATGAGGTGGATGGCCTGAAACCACACCGCAAGCGCCAGCTTGGTGGAATCGAAGATGGTGCCGGCGGCGACCGAGGTTTGGCGGTGGCACCGATGGCACTGCTGGAGCTTGCGGCCAGTCAATTGGCAACCTTTGTCGTGGCCGCAATGAGGACATGGAAATCCATTCGGCCAACGCCACCGATAGAGGACATCAAAGCATTGGTCTTCGGTTCCGTAGAGCGAGAGAAACTCGTTCAGGCTGATCCTTTCTGAAACTGCACTGGGTTTCGTGCCATGCATGTTTCCTTTCTCTATCATTGAGTTGCATGACGATATTCCATGCTAAACGTGGCTTAACTTCAAGGGTAATCAGGAAGGTCTTTGCAAAGTCGTCGAGACAGCAGAACCGTGCGATGATAGAGGTGCTCATTGAGGGGATCCCATCCGTTGATTTTGGTTGCGGATACAGAACCAGGCCACGCCCGATTTGGGAATCCCCTCACCCCTCTTATCCAGAATCGGGGTTATTTTAGGGTCTTGAGAACATGGAATCTCATGATTTCCCTTTGTTCCCGTTGACCGCTTTGCGGCGCATCCTATAGCCTTCCCTCATCGCCAAACGTCCACGAGTAGCCCTGTGTCGGGCTGCCCGTGAATACAATACCGTGTCTGCGGAAATAAGCGGGAACCCACCAACTCTCGTGGATTGTTTGGCGACCGGCCCGGCACCCGGTGGAGCCGTCGGCAACGCGCAGGGGGAGACGATGATTTCCAAGGCTAGCATAGTGTGCATGTGGACCTTCACCATAATGGCAGCAATGATGACTGGTGTATTTGTGATTGAAGCGATCGACGACGATGTGGACCGCTACGAGGGCATGGCCTACGCGCTTGTCCCCTGCGCAGGGGTTTCAGGCATGGCCTTCATCGCATGGCTAGAGACTAGAACGGTCCACTGATTGTTGGCCGTCAATCATCCATCGGCAGGGGGAGTTGCTCATTCACCTTCGGAAAGGCGCGCTGAAGGCTGCGTTCGAAACTGGCCCAGTTCGGCGCGGCCCGCATGAGCGCCATGACAGCCGCTAGATGTTTGCCAAGTTCCGGGTGTCCGAAGTCCGGCGTGAACCATTGGTGGTGCCGTTTGCTTCGCCCTCCGGTCGTGAGCTTCGGGTTTGCCCGCTTCAGTTCATCCAGCACGCCGGGGGCTAGGCGGGCATAGACAAGATTATTGGTATAGTGGCCGATGACGGCTGGCCGCCTGTGCCCGTCTGGGCCAGGCCACCTTTTGAGCTTGTAGATTAGCTTGTAGAACTCATAGGGGAAGGTGCGGGTCCAAGGCTGGAGTTCTTTGGCGATGTATTTCTCAAGGATTGTCGCAAGGGCGTTTCGTGCCCGGATGTCCTGACAGCCTGTCGCCTCGTCGATAAGGCCGATGATACCGCTATAGCGAAGGCCATTGTTCAGAATCCATGCCCGCTCGGCCAAGTGCTTGTATCGGTCGGGAAGCTTCCCAGCACGATCCGCCTTCATGACGGCATCGATGATGTGATCAATGACTTCGGCTCGGTATCCGTGTGCGTTCCCGCCACCAGCTGGGTTCTGAAACAGAATCGGGGATTCCAAGGTCGGCATCAAGTCATTGGAAACAAAGGGTTTTATGGCCCTTGAGGTAAGAAATTGGGGGATCCTGAAGCCGGCCTCTGGGTTGAGGCCGATCCCAGCCGTCAATCCGCGTTGGCTCAAGACTCTTTGTTCTCCCTCCAGAACGTAACAGGGTATCTCGATATCACCGATCACCAGCGGCCGGTCCGGCGCTCCGGCGATGACCTTGAGGGGCTTATTGCTCATCGCACCAATCCCAGCCCGCGATTGATGGTCTGCATGAAGGCGTCGAAAGGATCGGTGTTCCGCAAGTTGTGGCGATAGCAGAACTCGTCCACATAGCGTTGCAGGTGCTTCCGGCTGACACTGTGGAACTGGCCGAACATGCCGCGCTTCAACAGAGCCCAAAAGCCTTCGATGGTGTTGGTGTGGATGTTGCCGTCCACATACCATTCCTTGTGCTTGATGACGGCGTGCGGCAGGAGCTTATTCATGCCGAGGCAAGCCTTGTACTCGTCGGTGATGAGGCTCGCCTTGGACGTGTCAACGCGGTCGCGAACGAAGGCGCGCATGTGCCTGCCCTTCATCTTGTCTTTCTTGACCGCCTTCGCTGTCACTTTCCCATCTCGCTCGATAGCGCCGATCACGGGTGCTTTCTTGGTGCCGCGACCGGGCTTGTGCTTGCCGCCCGGCCCCTCGCCATTCGTCCCCTTCCGGGGCTTGCCGCCGACATGGGTTTCGTCCATTTCGACGATGCCGGTCAGCAGGTTGCGATGCTCCGCCTGGCTCATGGCCTTACGGATTTGCATGGTGATCCACCAGGCCGTGTTCTTGTTGACTTCGAGATCGCGGGAAAGTTGGAGAGCCGACAGTCCCTTTTTGGCGTTCAGCATGAGCGTAATCGCCAGGAACCACTTTTGAAGCGGCAGGTGGGTATGGTGGAAGATCGTGCCGACTGTGATGCTGAACGATGTCTTGCAAGCGTAGCAGCGATGACGTCGCCGGCGGTCACTACTCGATGCTGTGTTCGCCTCTCCGCAGTAGGGGCACTTGGGCTCGCCGCCCCAACGCGCGGCCTCCAAGTGGGCGAGGCAGGATTCCTGGTCGGGGAATCGCTCGAAAATCTGTATGATGTTCATGGCACCCCGTCCGATCACGGCTATGTTCATCCTGTCACCGGATCGAACGAGTTACGAAAGGACGGGGTGTCAAGACCCTAAACTAGGAAATTCCGTCCCGCAATGCCCGGTGTCAGGTCGCGAACGCTGGCGGCCGTTCGCTCCAGGCGGCGCGCCAGCCCGTTCCTCTCCAGCCAGCGGCGGAAGTCGGGATCGCCATCTCGTCCAGAACCTTCTCCAGCCTCGGCAAGGCGCCGGACGCTCTCGGCCTCGCGAAGCAAGTCCTCCATCGCCGGATTGCAGAACAGCTGCACGCAGTGCGCGCAGCGTCACCGGCAGCGCATCCTGATTTCCCCGCAGTTCATCGCCTGGCAGCGGGCGCATTTCGCTGCCGACCTTGACGGCAACGCCAATCCCGGAGCGGGCGCGGCTGGACCCGTCCATGCGAAAGGGGACGCCGCCGATGAGGACGCTCTCCTCGTCGGAGGAGGCGGCGACGTTGGTGTCGCTCGCGGCCTGAAGCCGGATCCAGGCGTCCCATCGCCAGCGGGCACGGATGACCTGCAGGTATCCGCCGACATGCTCGGCGACGCCCGGCTGGAGGCGGCTGGCGAGAACTTGCCGGAAGTGCCAGCGGGCGAGACCGTCCCGACCCTTGAGGAAGGGTGTACCATCTGGAGGGAATGGCCGCGAACGTTCACGACCTGATGTCTTCGGGCCGGCCTCTGCACGGCGAGGAGAAACAGGTCCGGGCTGACGCCGGATATCGCGGGGTCGGGAAGCGTGCGGAGCATGCACATCGCGAGGTGTTGTGGCACATTTCCATGAACCCGGGTTGGCGCCGGACGCTGACAGCGGGCAGCACGGCAGCCCAAGCGGAGACGGCGAAGGCCAGGGTGCGGGTGGAGCATCCGTTCCGGATCGCGAGCGGGTGTTCGGTTGCAACATTGGTTCGCCATCGAGGGCTGGAGAGGAACGTGCAGCGGCTTGCGCCGTTTTTGGGCTTCTCGAACCTGATGATTGCCCAGCCGCCCCTGTCATGACAAGAAGGAGAAGCGTGTCCGGAATCTGCCGGAACGGCTCTGTGAGGGCTGAACCGGCGGTGATTCCGCCCCGAAAGCGCGCATTTGGGTCTTCCGGACCGCAGAAAACCGGCCGGCGCAGCCGGGAAGGGTGATTTCCGCAGCCTAAACCAGAAAAACCCTCCAAATCAGAGGTTCCCTAAAGAAAAATGCTTGGAAGTCGCGGATAAATGTCGGATTTCGACTACATTGTCGTCGGGTCTGGGAGCGCAGGCTCGGTTCTGGCAGCGAGGCTATCGGAAGACCCTTCAATCAACGTCCTGCTTGTCGAAGCGGGACCCAGTGCCAATTCGTCGTTACTGAGGATCCCGGCCGCCGCCAGGTACGCTTTTAACGCCAAACGTTTCAACTGGAACTACAAAACAGAGCCAGAGACCTTCTTGAATGGCAGAACACTGTTTCAGCCAAGAGGAAAGGTGCTTGGAGGGTCTTCTTCGATAAACGGTCTTGTCTATCTGCGTGGTCATGCGCTGGATTACGAGGCTTGGGAAACGGCTGGGGCCACTGGCTGGGGCTATTCACATGTACTGCCCTATTTTCAAAGGCTTGAAACGCGTCGCGGCACAACTTCCCTATATTGCGGAAATGACGGGCCGGTTCACGTTTCCACTCCAGAGCTGATCAATCCGATAGCAGAAGCGTTTCTGGAAGCCGGGCAACAGGCTGGCTACGTGATCACTGATGACATCAACGGCTTCCAGCAGGAGGGATTCGGTCGTTTTCCCATGAACGCAGCAGACGGATACCGGTGGTCCACAGCGCGCGCATATCTGGTGCCTGCACGGCAACGGCGCAATCTCGCGACTTGGACCGGATGCCATGCAACAAATATCTTGGTTTCCTCTGGGCGCGCCACGGCGCTGCGAATTCGAAAGTGTGGCCGAAATCGAACTCTGACGGTCACGGCAAACCGTGAAATCATTCTCTCTGCCGGAGCCTTCAACTCACCGCAGCTTCTAATGCTGTCGGGAATCGGGCCAGCCACCGAACTGCGAAAAGTTGGAATAGAGACCGTTCAAGATCTTCCCGGCGTGGGAGAAAACCTGCAGGATCATGCGATTAGCTCAGTACAGCTGGAGGCAACGGCCCCGGTATCCCTGGCACGTCATCTCAGTTCCGCAGGAAAAGCCAAGGCATTGATCCAATGGCTAGCGCACCGAAACGGCCCGTTGGCCAGCAATCATTTCGAGTGTGGCGCATTTGTCCGGAGCGCAACGGGAGTCAAGTATCCCGATCTTCAATTTTACCTCTTTCCAGTCGCGGTGGATGAAGGATCCAAGGATTTTCACGCAGGCCATGGGTTTCAGGTGCAGATAAGTCCGCAACGCAGCGAAAGCATGGGTCGGGTAAGACTTCGGTCTTCCGACCCGACGGCGCCGCCGCGAATTCTCCTGAATCTCATGAGCCGCAAGCAGGACTGGATCGAGATGCGCGCTGCGCTGCGTCTTGCCCGAGAGGTTCTTGCGCAACCGGCGATGGACCGGTTCAGAGGCCGAGAAATGTCCCCCGGAAAGGACGTGAATACTGACGAGGAGATCGACACATTCATGCGGGCCCATGCCCAATCATCATATCACGCGTCGGGTACCTGCAAGATGGGAACCGATGAAATGGCGGTCGTAGATTCAGAATGCAAGGTTCGCGGAGTAGACGGGCTCCGTGTTGTTGACTGCTCGATCATGCCATCCATTCCGAGCTGCAATCTCAACGCGCCAGCCATGATGATCGGCGAACGCGCAGCTGACCTAATTGTCGGGAAATCGCTTCCAGAATCCGAACTCAAATGGTATGTCGACGAGCATTGGCAAGGGCGCCAGAGGCTCGGGACACCGGTTCGGCGCCTAGATTAGGCGGATTTCCACCTACAGACTTGCACGGCGGTTTTTGCGAGAAATAACTTGGCTTGGCCAGTGTCGAGAACGATTCTGCAGGAATCTCTGGAATTGTTCAGGTTCTAGCAAGAATTCACAAAGGAAGCTGATCTTGAGATTGAAGCTTGTCAGTACATTGACAACTCTCGATCTCGCTGTTCGGGTTTGAGGCTCGCTTGGACCAAGTCGGACTCATGCGATCTTCAAGCAATTTCTGCAGTCTCTTTCCCGATTCCCGCAGGTGATCTTCAAGCCGGTTCAGTGCGGCACTTGAATCGCATCGCTCCACCGCATCAAGTATTGCCTCATGCTCATGATGCACCTCGCCGCGCATGAAATTTTTCTTAACCACCAGGAATTGCACGAATATTGAGATTGTTCCGTGCTGCTCCCGAATCGTTTGAAGCATTCTCGCTTTCCCCGATGGCACCAGAAGCTGGCTGTGAAACTGCCAGTTGAACTTGATGCGCTTCCACTCGTCGGTGCAATCTCGGTCGGCAGCAATTATTCGGCGGCAACGCGCCAGAGAGATCTTTGTATGACGAGGAATGGCGGCCAAAAGCGCGATTGGCTCCAGGGCCTGCCTAATTTCGTTTATCTCCAAGACTTCCGCAATGTCAGGACTGGCGACAAGCGGACTCCGCCTCGGCCGCATCTCGACCAGTCCTTCCGCCGCCAAGGTGCGCAAAGCCTCACGAACTGGCATGATCGATGTGCCGAAGTCCTTGGCCAGCTCCTGAATTTTCAGTTCGCTGCCAGTAGGCAGCTCACCCGTCACGATTCTGGTTCGCAGGTCGTCGCAAATCACGCTGGGACCGTCACCGTACTGTATGAAATTCGCCAGCCGGCGGGTACCCGATCCTGCGCTCCTGCTTCTCGCTATAGAAGACATTCTTGCACCCTATCGAGCCTCCAGCACCTTGCTGAGGAACTGCTGGAGACGGAGGTTCTCCGGATTGCCGAAAAGCTTTTCGGGAGAACCCTCTTCCACGATCTTGCCTTGATCGAAGAAGCAGACCCTGTTGGAAATCTCTCTCGCAAACCCCATTTGGTGCGTCACCAGCAGAATCGTGTAGCTGTGCGCTCCGGCCAGCCTCCGGATCACATGCAGCACCTCGCCCACCATTTCTGGATCGAGAGCGGAGGTGGGCTCGTCGAATAGGATGACTTCGGGGCGCATTGCGAGTGCACGGGCGATCGCAACACGCTGTTGTTGCCCTCCAGAAAGCTGGCTTGGAAAATGATCTCGCTTTTCGCTGAGGCCAACCATCTCCATGAGTTCCATCGCACGCTCGATCGCTTCCTTCTTGGAAAGGCCCAGCGATTGAATCGGGGCCTCGATGCAGTTTTCCAGCGCAGACATGTGCGGAAAGAGATTGAAATTCTGGAACACCATTCCGATCTTCGAACGAACCCTTCTGATGTGCGCGTTGCTTGCTGGCACGAGTTCTCCGTTCGAGTGCATCATGTTGAGGGTCTCCCCGCCAATCCATATGATGCCGTCCTGAACTTCCTCCAAGGTCATCAACACCCGCAGAACGGTCGTCTTGCCCGACCCGGACGGGCCAATGATGGACACGACCTCGCCTTCCGCAACCTCGAATTCCAGCTTATCGAGGACGGTAAGCGCACCATATCGCTTGGTCACGCCGTCAAACCTTATCTTCGGGTGCGTCAATGAAGGATTCTCCTCTTCACGTAATTCTCGACCACACGCACGCCTGCGGCCGAAACGAGGCTCAGCACCAAAAAGAATATCCCTGCCACCGTGACTGCCTCCGTAAACCGGTAGTACTCCGAACCGATAAGCTTGGATGCATGCATGATCTCGCCCACCGCCACGAACGAAAGCAGTGGAGTCTCCTTGAATATCGCGACAAGGTAGTTCCCCAGTGCCGGCACGATCGGCGGAAGGGACTGCGGTATGATGATCCGCCGGAATGTGTGGAAGGACGATAGATTCAGAGCCGTCGCCGCCTCCCACTGGCCGAGGGGAACCGCTTGCAGGCCGGCACGGTAGACCTCCGCAGTGAGTGCCGAGTTGTAAATTGCGATTGCCAGAATACCGGTCGCAAGCGGAGGAAGCGTGATTCCGAATTCCGGGAGAACGAAAAACAGGAAAAATATCTGCACCAGCAACGGCGTGGCACGAATGAATTCGATGACTTCGCCTGCCAGAAAAGAGACTGCCCGGTTGCGCGATGTCTTCAGGAGCATCAACACCAACCCGCCGACCAGTGCCAGAAGGAACGAGACGAAGGTCGCATATGCTGTGACACCGGCGGCTTCCCATAGCCGCGGCAGAACGACCTCGAACGTGAAATCCCACTTCCAGTCCATCAACGTCTCTTCGCCAAGTGCCTAGTCATGTGATCTTCCAGCATGCCTCCGCCGAAGCGGACAAACTGGGCGATACAGTAGTAGATCATCAACGTGACAAGAAAGATGTCGAGGGTGCGATAATGAATCTGATTTTGCTGAACTGACGCAAAGGTGATGTCGACGAGCGTGACTGCCGAGACCAAAGCTGTCGCCTTGATCAGCTCGATTGTCAGATTGCTCAGTCCTGGAATGGTTACTGGTATTGCCTGTGGAATAATGATGCGTGTCATGTACTTGAATTTGGACAGATTTAGCGCAATCCCCGCTTCCCGCTGTCCCTTCGGAACGGCCGCGACCGCTCCGCGAACGACTTCGGCACCGTAGGCGCCGAAGTTCAGTCCCACTCCAAACACGGCTGCCGCTGTCGGCGAAAGGACAATGCCGAATTCCGGAAGCACGAAAAAGAACCAGAACAGTATCACGAGGAGTGAGGTTCCTCGGAACACCTCGATATACAGTACACACGCCCACCTAACTGGCGTGACCTTGCTGAGCCGCCCGATTCCAGCAATGAACGCCATCGAACAGAAAAGAAGCGCCGAAAAGATCGAAATCTTGACCGTCACGACGGCACCAAGCAAAAGCGCTGGCAGAAAAACCCTCAATTCGGAGAAAGTGGCGACCACAAGCCCGAAGAGAAACGCTGTCAATACCGCGATTGCCGCTATTCTGGTAGTCAACTGATCTCTTCTTGCACTCGATATTTGCTCCACCGCGCCTGCGTTCGTTCCGTCGGCAGTGCGAAGCGCCCGCCGACGGAAGTGTTGCGCGTGATCAGCCTTCGCAAAGTGCCTCGGTGGTTAAAACGGGAAGTTCGTCGGCACTCATGCCATACTTCTCCAGGATCGTGACATGTTCCGGGGATCCCACAAAGGAAGACAACACCTTGTTTAATTCGTCAACGAAAGCTCCGTCTTCCTTTCGGAACGCAAATGCGCCGTGCGAAACAGCCGGCTTGCCGGCAACCTCCGCAAACACCGGACTGGACTCAAGATCGCGTTCTGGCACTCCGGCGACGATTTCGCGCACGCCCGGTGCGGAAACCGCCCATGCGTCAATGCGGCCAGCGCGGATGGCGGCAATCCCGGCGGGATTGTCGGGAAGTTGCAGGATATTCTCCTCCGCAATGCCCGACGCTGCAGCATAGCCATGCTGCGCGGCACCCGAGATCACACCTATCTTCAGCCCCTTGTCACGAACTGAATCGTAATTGACCAGACCATTAGGGTTGCCTTTCGGAACCACCAATGCCTGCTTTATGCCGAAGTACGGCTGCGAAAACCGGACGGCTGCACATCGCTTGGGCGTTACGAACATTCCTGCTGCGACGACATCGAACCGGCCCGATGTCACGCCTGGAATCAGTGCTCCCCAGTCAACCGCCTGAGCCTCGGCAATCTTCCCGTCCAGTTCATTCAAGACGGCATTCAGCAATTCGATATCGGTACCGGCCAGTTCGCTGTTCTCGTCCACGAACGCGTACGGCTTGAAGTTGTAGAAGGCAACGTTCAAGCCCTCGCCTTTTACCTTCTCCATTAGATCAGCCATGACCGGTACCGCCGTTCCAACGGCCAAGGCACTCACCGCCAGTCCCAGCACCGCTCGACGCTTGAGTTCGGTTTTGATCATCATTTCATTCCTTTCCTGTCTGATCGATCTCGGTTGGTTCTATCCCTCGACTTCAGCAATCCGAGGTTCAGACACTGGTGCCGAAAGAAGGTCTGGCTTGCCCTCGGTGACGGCCCAATTGTCCTCTGCGTTAATGAAGCCGAGGTGATTCGTGAAATTAGGGTTGCAGGCAAACACCATGCCCCTTTCGAAACGGATGTCCTCGAATGCGGCGAGGGACGGATATTCGGTCGTTTCAACGCCCACTCCGTGGCCGACCCTTCCCACTCCCAAGGTCTTCAGGTTCCGTTCGGAAAGGTGCCTGTTCACCACGCCAATCACGTCTGAAGGGGTGTTGCCCCGCGTTAGCTGCATGTTGCAGTCATGTCTGAGTTCCATCATCCAAGCATAGAAGTCGTCAAGTTCAGCGCTTGGCGGCCCAACCGACGCCGTGCGAGCGAGATCGGACCAGTAGCCTCTGCAAGACACTCCAACATCGAACCCCACAGTCTCGCCGCGCCGCACTGCCCGGTCGGTGGGCAACAGGACAATTCCGCTCTCGCCGACAGGTCCTGAGACCACGCAAAGCAGCGAAATCTTCTCCGCTCCCAATGCGATCAGACGTTCCCGAAGCACCTGCGCGATCTGGTTTTCGGTCATGCCGGCGCGGATGAGGGTGAAAGCTTCCCGCTGAGCCGCGGCGTTGATCTCGGCCGCCTTCCGGCAATATTCGATTTCCATCGGCGACTTCACGACCCGGCAATTGAGCAAAATGTCGGCAGCATCCTCAAATGTGGCGTCGGGCAGCGCCGCCATCATCTCCTGCAGTCCGAGATAGCTGATTCCGAGATACTGCTCCCGTCCCAATTCCGTTCCGAACCGCGCCCTTGACAAGCCAAGGTCGCGCAGCGTCCCGGCAATGAATTCCGGATGACCGGTCAGGGCACCGGTCGTCCTGATCCGGTCAACAAAGCAGGTCGCCTCGACTTGGGCAACCTCGAACGGCATCGTGATGATCGCTGGCTCGTCTTCGCGCGGCAGAACAAACATGTAGGATCGAATTTTGTCTACCGCGTTCTGCTCGGATCGATGGCCAGAGAAGTACTGGTAGTTGAGCCGCTCGGTCACCAGCAGGGCATCCAGTCCCCTATCTGCCATAAGAGCACGGGCCTTCGCGTATCTGGCCTCGAACTCCGCTTTCGGGAAATCAGGATATAACGGTGTCATGTCGCCCTCTAAGCGCCGAATTATTGACGAGAATAATACATGATGTATTATTTAGTGCAATTGTTTTTCGAACTTGGGGCGAATTTCGAAATGGCAACAACTGTCGGCCACGCAACGGCTTGGGCTGGACACCTAGGCAGCTCGGGGCATCAAGGCGAAACACGCGATCGCAACTCGATTCGTGTTCCATTCAAGCGAAGCGTCCGGTTGCTGCATAGGGAAGCCGCGCAATGATACAGCACATTGCAAAATCGGAGCGGAGCGTTTGGCCTTGACGAACTATCGGTTCGCCCGTCGGGCGGAAATTCTTGGAACGTCGATCTACGACCATACGCCGGGCGCAATTGTTCTCAGCAGTGGGCTCGCCCATCCACCGCTCCTGCCCGACGTCTCTCGTGAAGCAACGATGGCAGCTCGCAGCGCAAGCGAGACAATGCAGTATGGCCCACTGATGGGCCTCGATAGCCTACGAGAGCAGATTGTCCGCTATGTCAAGCACGACGGCATCGACTGCGAACGTGACAACGTTCTCGTGACGAATGGCGCAAAGCATGCATTCGACTTGGCATGCCGTGTTTTTGTCGAGCCAGGCGACTTGGTGATTGTTTCGAGGCCGACCTACATGACGGCCCTGATCATCCTGCGAACGCACGGCGCTTCGTTCCTCGCGGTCGAGCACGACGAGGATGGAATGAATGCAACCGACCTTGAGAAACAGCTCGAACGCCTGTCCGCGAACGGTGAGCGGATGCCCAAGCTGCTTTTCGATGTGCCCGATTTCCACAATCCAACTGGCGTCACGATGTCTCTGGACAGACGCAGACGTCTCATCGACCTAGCCAAGCGATATGGCTTCGTGATTTGCGAGGACGATCCTTACCGAAGGATCCGCTTCGAGGGCAAACCCGTGAGGCCCTTGAAGGCGCTTGATGATGCAGATGTCGTGATTGCCCTTGGAACCGTGTCCAAAATCCTGTCGCCGGGACTAAGGACAGGCTGGGCCATTGGCGCACCCGATATCGTGCGTCGCATGGCGATGCAGAAGGCGGAGGGCGGCTCCGGCCCTTTTTCGCAAAAGATTGTCATGGAGCTCATGCGATCGAATCGTCTGGCCGAACACATAAGTCTCGTCAGGTCGAACATGCGAATTCACCGCGATGCCATGATGGATGGTCTTGCCGAATCCGTTCCGGATGCAACGGTCACCGCTCCGAGCGGAGGGTATTTTCTCTGGGCAGAGCTTCCCGAAGGAGTTTCTGCCGAGGCGGTCTCGGAACGAGCCGCCTTGAATGGCGTCGAAGTCAGCTCGGGGCGCCTGTGTTTCCCGAACTCTGACCCGGGGCGCTTTCTTCGCCTAGCCTACAGCTTTCCATCACCTGACGAAATTCGAGAGGGCATTCGCCTTCTCTCTGCCGCGTACCACGCCGTGGCGCGGTCAGCCTGACATCATAACGAAAGAGGTTTGCCATGCCCACACCAATAGTCAGCTTTGCTCCAAGTTGCGAAATCGATCTGGATGCCGGGGGAAAGCAGCATGGCTATCTGCGCATTCAATTTTCCTCACATCGCTCAGCCTATGGCTGGGTTCCGGTTCCGGTTATGGCGATCGGAAACGGACTGGGGCCCACCGCTCTGCTGGTCGGCGGAAATCATGGCGACGAGTACGAAGGAATCTCGATTGTCTCGGCACTTTATCGAGAACTGAAAGCCTCGGATGTCACAGGACGAATTATCTTCGTGCCATGCGCCAATGCTCCCGCAGTGTATGCAGGGCGGCGGACATCTCCTTTGGATTGCACCGGTGAAGCAAACTTGAACCGGCTGTTTCCCGGCGAGCAGTACGGCTCTCCGACGGAAATGATAGCTTGGTACATCGTCAACGAGCTGCTGCCGCGGGCAGATGCGATATTCGATCTGCATTCAGCTGGATCTTCAATCGATCATTGGCCCTCCTGCAAAATCCGGCTCATGGGCGACGATCCTGAGAAAGATGAAATGCAGATGGACTTCCTTCGCTTGTTTGGCGCACCGCTCGGTATTGTCGGGGATCGTGTGCACAAGCGAACGCTTTCGGGGGAGTCATCGCCAGCGGGGATTGTCTATCTCTCGACGGAACTCGGCGGAGGGGGAAAGCTTCGACCATGGATACGAGAGTTCGCGCACGCCGGAACAATCCGGTGCCTTAAGCGGATGGGGGTCTTGCAGACCGACTATGAGGTTGCCCCGCCCGATCGAGAGGTACGCCTCATGGCAATGCAAAAGGACGAGAACTACATCTTCGCCCCCGCCGACGGCATGTTCGAGCCGTGCGTCAATCTCGGCGACGAGGTGGAGGACGGGCAACTCGCCGGATATGTCCTGTCGCTGAAAGAGCCATGGAACGAGCCGCGCAAACTTCATTTCCAAAGAGGGGGTGTTGTCTTCTGCAAGCGCAATCCTGCACTCTGCGAAATTGGCGATACGCTGTTCTTCACTCTAAACGACTATCAGAGCGATTGATTCCACAACCGATGCATCAGATGGCCAAAAGCGCCTGCATTCAGCATCAGCCTGCAATACGCTAATAGGTGCTCGCGGCGCTTGAACGGCGATTTCCTGAAGCCGAGCTTCAATTTCAGAAAATGCGTCAATCCGGTCAAGTTCCTTGTAGACATTCTTTTGGCTTTTCAGTGTGAGTTCTATGTATCCAGGCAAGAAGGCACGGTTGTGCTTGTACGGCAGCTGGGAGCGAGTTTGCATCAGTGCGGTGGGCCGACTTTCCTAGTGGATTCCAGTATGCGCGGGAGAGGCGGCAGTTTCGCGACAAGAGACGGTGATAATGAACTGGAACCTTGTCTCGCTCTTGACTTGATATTGATTAGGTGGAGATGGAGGATCTCCTATGGCCCAAAGAGGACCCAGAAAGCAGCGAAGCGAAGGTAGGGAAAGATGGGGGTGCTATGATCGGGCATGAATCCGAGCTTTGGGCAATGGCGGATACGCTCCGGGGATCGATGGAGGCAGCCGAATACAAGCATGTCGTGCTCGGCCTGATCTTCCTCAAGTACATCTCCGACGCGTTCGAGGAACGCCATGCAGCGGTTCTGGCTGAATGGGGCGTGGAGGCGGCCGAGGACCGCGACGAGTACACGGCCGAGAACGTCTTCTGGGTTCCGGCGGAAGCCCGCTGGAGCCGCCTGCAGGTGGCGGCCTGGCAGTCCAATGTCGGCCGGATCGTCGATGGCGCGATGGCGGCGATCGAGCGCGACAACCCAGTGCTCAAGGATGTGCTGCCGAAGGACTATGCCCGATCCGTGCTCGACAGGCAGAGGCTCGGCCAGCTCATCGACATGGTCGGCAACATAAGAGTGGGGGACGGGGAGGCCCGTTCCCGGGACGTGCTCGGCCGGGTGTACGAATATTTCCTTTCGCGGTTTGCGAGCGCCGAAGGCAAGAAGGGCGGCGAGTTCTACACCCCGCGCTGCGTGGTCCGGCTGCTGGTCGAGATGCTGAAGCCCTGGCGGGGCCGGGTCTACGACCCATGCTGCGGCTCGTCAGGCATGTTCGTGCAGTCGATGGAATTCGTTCATGCGCATGCGACTGGCAACGGCAATGGCGGTGGGGCGAAGAGCGACATCTCGATCTGGGGCCAGGAGTCCAACTACACGACTTGGCGGCTGGCGAAGATGAACCTCGCCATCCGCGGCATCGAGGGTCGCATCGCCCATGGCGACAGTTTCCACAACGACCGCCACCCGGACCTGAAGGCCGATTTCATCCTCGCCAACCCGCCGTTCAACGTCTCGGACTGGGGCGGAGAGCATCTCGCCGGCGACAGACGCTGGCAATACGGCGTTCCGCCCCGGGGCAACGCCAATTTCGCTTGGGTGCAGCACATGATCCACCATTTGGCGCCGGGCGGCAGGGCGGGCTTTGTGCTCGCCAACGGATCGATGTCGTCGGCCCAGTCGGGCGAGGGCGAAATCAGAAAGAAGCTGATCGAGGCGGGGTTGGTGGACTGCATGGTGGCACTGCCGGGACAGCTTTTCTATGCAACGCAGATTCCGGCCTGCCTGTGGTTCCTGGCGCGGGACCGCGAACGGCGGGACGAGATCCTGTTCATCGACGCCCGGGCGCTTGGACGGATGGTGGACCGCACCCATCGGGAACTGATGGACGGGGACATCGCCCGCATCGCCGACACCTATCGTGCCTGGCTCGGCGGGGAGGGTGTGGATGCCTATGTCGACATGCCGGGCTTCTGCAGGAGCGCACCGCTGGACAAGGTGCGCAAGCACAACCATGAGCTGACCCCGGGCCGCTATGTCGGTGCACCGCCCAGGGAGGAGGACAGCGAGCCGTTCGAGGCCAGGATGACGCGTCTCGTCGCACAACTGCGCGAACAGCAGGCGGAAGGGGCGCGGCTCGATGCGGCCATCTCCGGGAATCTGAAAGCGCTGGGGTTCTGGAGCAAGGGCTGACATGTTTGACCACAAGCCGGAGATTGCGCACTTCAAACGGGCGATCGAACATCTCGAAGAAGGTCTGGCACGGTATCTGGCCGATCCGAGCGACGACCAGATACGCGATGGCTTGATTCAGCGCTTCGAATATACCTACGAGCTTGGGCACACAGTTCTGAAACGCTATCTTGAATACGCATCGGCGAACCCAGAGCAGTTCGACAAGATGTCGTTTCAGGACCTCATCCGAACGGGAAACGAACAGGGCCTGCTACTTGGGGACTGGTCGGATTGGCGGGGCTTCCGCCACATGCGCACGAGGACCAGCCACACCTACAACGAGGATATCGCGCTGGAAGTAGTCGTGCGCATTCCGCGTTTCGTCGATGAGGTTATATATCTGCGCGACAAGCTGAGGGAACGTCTGGCATGAAAGATCCCGCACCGCGCCTTGACCTTCGGCCCGACCATTGGGCCATCGTGCGCGATGTCCTGCAGCTGCATGTGCCAGATCGAGAAGTGCTTGCCTTTGGGTCGCGCGCGACTTGGACCGCGAAGAACCATTCCGACCTCGATCTGGCCATCCTGGGCAACAAACCCTTGCCGCTGAACGCGGCCTCGGCCTTGGCCGAAGGATTTGGAGAGTCCGACCTGCCTTTCAAGATCGATCTTGTCGATTGGGCGAGGGTCGATGAGGCGTTCCGCGACATAATCCGCCGCGACGGGGTGGCTGTGCAGGTTCCGGGGAGAAGAACTGAGCGGAAGGAGTCAGTAGTTGCAAGCGATGATTGGCCGATGGCAACTTTCGGCGAATTCGCTCCTTTCTCCTACGGCAAGGGCTTGCGGAAGGATATGCGCAACCCGGCAGGGCATATCCCTGTATTCGGTTCCAATGGTCATGTTGGCTGGCATGACAAGGCGCTGACGAATGGGCCAACGGTTATTGTCGGACGCAAGGGAACGGTGGGAGCGGTTCACTATTCGCCAGTCCCATGTTGGCCTATCGACACCACGTTTTTCATCTCTGGCGGAGATGCCGAATTGGTGAGATTCAGATACTACGCTCTCAATACACTGGGCGTGGAAGCAATGAATGCAGATTCCGCTGTGCCGGGGCTTAACCGTGAAGCCACCCATGTACGTGAACTGCAAGTGCCACCCCTGCCCGAACAGCGCGCCATTGCCCACATCCTTGGCACACTGGACGACAAGATCGAGCTGAACCGGCGCATGAACGAGACGCTGGAGGCGATGGCCCGGGCTCTGTTCAAGTCCTGGTTCGTCGATTTCGACCCCGTGCGGGCCAAGATGGAAGGGCGCGAACCCGGCCTGCCCCCGCACATCACCGCCCTCTTCCCCGACCGGCTTGTCGACTCCGAACTCGGCGAGTTGCCTGAAGGCTGGAAAGTCCGACCATTGACCGACCTACTCGCAATCAATCCCGAACGACGGTTGCAAAAAGGTGATAGCGCACCCTATCTGGACATGGCAAATATGCCGACTAAGGGCCATGTCCCTGATAACGCAGTTAATCGTCCCTTTGGTTCAGGGATGAGATTTATGAATGGAGATACCCTCGTTGCCCGCATTACGCCGTGTCTCCAAAACGGAAAGACGGCTTTTGTTGATTTCCTGCAAAACGGACAAATCGCCTGGAGTTCAACGGAATACATTGTTTTGCGCCCGAAATCTCCCCTTCCGAACGAATTTGCCTATTGCCTGGCCCGAAGTCAGAAATTTCGCGACTTCGCTATACAGAGCATGACCGGTATCAGCGGCCGCCAGAGAGTGCCGGCGAATGCGTTACGGCAGCTCTTTCTGGCCTGTCCCACAAAGCCAGTGGCGGATGCCTTCCGGGATCACGTGCGACCGCTCATGGCGCAAGCCTCGGTGGCGACTAGAGAGTCCAGTTCTCTAGCAGACCTTAGAGACGCGCTCCTGCCCAAGCTCATATCCGGCGACATTCGCGTTCGCGACGCCGGGCGGGTGGCGGGAGAGACGGTGTGATCGACGGCTTGCTGACCGTTCCCGACTAAATGGAAGGCCTGTCGCTCGTTCATGCCAGGGCGTTGGCGGTTCGCGCAGGCTACTCTGTTTCCGTGCCGCAATCCGATCGGGACAGCGTGGATCTGCGGATCCAGGCGGGAGGCGCATACCGCCCGGCGCCGACCTGCAACTCAAGGCCGCGCCTTCCCCTCAACACGATCCTCGGAAACAATCTCAGCATGGTGGCAGGGCTGCACTCAAGCACCGGATCGAGAACCCGCTCTTAAGCGCTGCCAGTTCATCGGAGCGTCCGCCTTTCGAAGCGCATTGACCGGGCCGCTCCGCAGCACTCATCGCCATTAAAAGGTCAGTCCGACTCACCCTCGATTGCATCAGGGCAATTTCCAAAGCCAGTCAGCGCACATATCCATGGACAGATAGGCGTTTCACAACAGTCTCTGGACAAAACATCCTTGAGACCGGATACTGGCAAGTGGATTTGGCCGAAAGTCATTACTCAAGCTAGACTGGGCGCATGAAACTTATGACCGTCGAGCCGAACTTGCGGCAAAATGCAGTTTCAAACAGGTTCGGCATCCGAATTTCGCTCGCTTCCTCAGCTACGACGACGGCTTGGTCTGCAAGCCAGCCGCCTGTGATCACCGAGCGCAGCGCCCGTTGGGCGAGGCCGGATCGATAAGGGGGATCAAGAAAGACAAGATCGAAGGGATCGTCCGGATTAAATCCCAACGAAGTCGCATCCTGTCGCCGCAGTTCGGCGCCCAACCGCACCTTCGCAAGGTCAATGTTCTTCTGAATTATGCGGCTAGAAGTCTTGCCGTTATCAACGAACAGCGCGAAAGCCGCGCCTCTCGAAAGCGCTTCTATTCCCATCGCGCCCGTTCCGGCAAACAGGTCCAGCACTCGCGCACCGGTCACCCGGTCAGCGAACTGACCGTGAATCAAGATATCGAAGATACTGGTTCGGACTCTTACGGAAGTTGGTCGAAGACGATGTTCTGGTTCGCCGCTCCCAATCGGTGACAGCTTCAGACCTTTCAGTGAACCCGCAATGACACGCATTCGGCTAGTTATGGAACGAGACATCAATCCGGGGGCTGCCGAACTACTTGAGAAGCGACTTCAAGTTGACTTGCGTGTTTGCAACGTCAGACGGCGACACGCGCTTTCCCATCTCCAGCAACCTTTTGCCGACCATGTAAGATCTTGGATCATTCAATGCGTCTACCGCCAAGAACTCTTGATCGGCATCGAAATACCAGAAGCTAATCGCGTCCTCCCCGCCGCCGCGAGCAACAACCTGATCGTAGCCCGTATTCAAGCCTGCAATCTGCAACTTGGTGTCATATTGGTCTGACCAAAACCAGGGGGTTGGACAATAGCTCTTATCCGCCCCGATAATGTTCTCGGCCACGCATTCTGCTTGGTCTATCGCGTTCTGGACGCTTTCCAGGCGAATTCTTCCGCTTTTCCACGGAAAGGACGTGCAATCGCCAGCTGCCCAGACATTGGGGGCGGAAGCCCGACCCTTGGCGTCTGTCCAAATCCCGTTCTCTATCCGCAATCCAGCAGTTTCGGCCAAATCTGTCGCAGGAGTTATTCCAACTCCCACGATGACGACATCAAACGATGCTTCCTCTCCGTTGTTCAGAACGGCGCCTGAAACTTTGCCGTTGCCTACCAGGCGCTCGATTTTCATGCCTTCGAGGACATCCACGCCATGTCTTTTGTGCACATTGCATACGAACTCGGAAGTGCTTGTCGCCGCCACCCGCTTCAAAATTCGATCTTCCGCCTCCGCGACAACGACTTGCTCACACAATGAAGCCGAAGCCGAAGCCGCTTCAAGCCCAATGTAACCACCCCCAACCACGAGCACTCTGGAGCCGTTCACCAACTCTGGCCTCAAGGCATCGACATCTGCAACGGATCTGACTGTATGGACCCCTCCCAGATTTCCTCCGATTACAGCCGGAAGCTTGCGTGGGATGGACCCCGTCGCGAGAACTAGATCATCATATGGAATGATATCTCCGTCCAGCAGCACTCTGCGAGCATCCGTATCGATCCCTCGGCAAGATTCGCCCAAGTAAAGATTGATCTCCCTCTCGTCAAAATAGGTGGCAGGTCTGAAGTGCAGCCTTGACCTCTCCATCTCGCCGAGCAGGTATTTTTTGGATAGCGGCGGTCGTTGATAGGGAAGTTCGGGCTCCCGGCATATCATGGTGAGATGGCCGTCGAACCCAATGTCCCTCAACCGCGATGCAACCGAGAAGCCTGCCTGTCCGCCGCCGACAACAACCACTTGCCTCATTTTTCAGTTCTGCCGTTCTTGCTGGAAAGATTCGGTGGGTAACTATATTCAAGACTTTAAAAATGAAATTGCCAGATAGAAGGGAAACCATGATGATTGCAATCGGACAAGTGCTGCCTGCTGCGACGCTGACTCGTCTTGGAGAGGCTGGGCCGGAAAAGATTTCTCTTGCCGACAAGACATCCGGGCAAAAGGCCGTGATTTTCGGGGTTCCCGGGGCGTTCACGCCAACTTGCTCAAACGAACACGTTCCGGGTTTCGTGCGTGAGGCCGATGCCTTGCGCAAAAAAGGTATTGAAACGATTGTTTGTATATCTGTCAACGATCCGTTCGTAATGAGAGAATGGGGAAAGTCGACTGGTGCCGCAAATGCTGGAATTGAGGTGCTAAGCGACATGTCAGGAGAGTTCACAGCCGCAATTGGACTGGCTTTCGATGCACCGGAAGTTGGGTTTTTCGGCAGATCCAAGCGGTATTCGATGTTAGTTGAGGACGGCATCGTCAAACTCTTGAATGTTGAAGAAGACCCGGGCGCTTGCTCGATTTCTTCGGCAAAAACCGTAACGAATCAGATATAGGCGGAAAATTTCCGCAGACTGAAACGAGGGGGATCTCTTGGAGGGAAGAATCAGGCATCAACGTGTCTTGCAAACCCACTCGATAGCTCGCAAAGGAAGTGCAAAGGCGAATCTTCCAAACGCGCAAGCGCAGGTGTCTGAACACTGAGATCGAGAGGTGGTTGGGCGAAATGGAACAGGCATTGTGTCAGCAGCTTATCGACTCTGCGAATTTGATATCGGAGCCACTGACCAACAGTGTTTTTTCGACCACTAGCGAACGTCCCGACAAAACACGCCCGTTGTAAGTTCGGTCGGTGCGTGTCTCTTGCCCGACCACCCGAAACGATTTTCATGCAGCTCGGTTTCAGTTTGGAGCGGGCGTAGTGGCCAGAATGCCCGGGCTCACCAAAGTACATTCAATCTTGCGACTGCTTCACGTAGATGGACTGGGCATTCGGACGAGTGGAATCTGAAATTGAGCAGCGAAGAAAAGGCCGTTTCGAAAGCCGGTTGACGTCTTGTTATGCGGTTTCCGCTACTAGCTCTTGGGCTGGCGGTTGCCGATGGGTAATTATGGATGCTCGCTGGCAGCGGCTTGCCAACGCCGTTTGCTGTCTCAGAACCGAGGCAGCGCCTAAAAGTGCCGAAGGCCTGCTCTGCGCCCCATCGCCGGTGGGCCTCCAGTTCGGTTGAGCTTCGACGGAAGAGCCTTGTCCAAGCCGTACCGCACAGGCATTCGGCGAAATCGGCAGATCGTCGCGTGTTGAGGGCCTCGCTCAATCACCGACCTGTTGCAGAACAGCCATGGAGCCAAGGCACACCCTCAACGCATGCCCAAGCACCCGGATAATCGGATCGGCATCGTAGCCGACAAACCCCAAGCGCGAACTCACCGGGTCGCCCCCCCCCCCCCCGAACGCCGCTAGTCCATCAGGGCACACACCTCCCGAAGCCATTACTAAGCACCGGTACCTAGCAACCATGGCCGTGAAGAAATCCATCCGGCTCTCCCTCGATTACATGCCGGGACAACTTTCAAGATCTGCCAGTCTGCATGTCCATGGGATGGGCTTCTCGCAACAGTCTTGGCATCCCAACCGCATCTCGAACGCGAGTCGAGGGCGCATCCAACATGATGATCTCTCCGAATTTGCGTGTCCAAGTCAGCGCGGGTGTTGTCCGCACCCCGTTGGGATTTCCTTTCTGCTCAGCAATATCCATTGACCCTACCCGGTGGCAGATGCCGTCACGGCTTCACCAAGGGCTACATTCTCCCGCTTGCGCAGGGTGCGCTTGGCGAGTCGGCAAAGATTGGTTACGCAAGTTCTCGCACAACGCCCAACAGATAAGGCTGTTGCAAAATGCGCCCCCGGCCATTGACATGTCGCGTCGAAGGGTTGCAAGCGCTTGTCATGGTGTTCCATTGAGGAAGAGACCGATGGATTTCTTCATGAACTTGGTGGACGAGCGCGTGAAAAACCCGACGGCACGCTACGAAAGGTCGGCGCCCTGATGGGACCGGCAACACTTGGTGGCGGCGATTCCCAACCCTGGTGACCGACTGCACGGCGTGGAGGATGCTCACCGACAAGGAGCTGTCCAGCGCGGCGCCGCACAAGATCGACCGGGAAATCTGCAAATGACGTCATCCGATCGAAACCACTTCGCAAAGCTCAAGGAATTCAAACGCACCGCCATGATCTACGCCTGCGCCACCGTCATCAACTCCTGATGAACCTCAACAGACTCTAGCCGAAAAGTCGGTTTCGGGCTGTTGGGCACATCGGGGATACCGATGCGCCTCGGTCAGATAGCGTTTCAGAATTTTCAAGAGGCCATCGTAGCATGTTTCGAAGCGTTAAATGACGGACTCCGCGATTCCCTCTCGGTCCAAGCTGAAGAGTGCGGGGATCCCGTGATGGAAATTCTTGTTCTGCTCCTCCAGGCGCTGCAGTGACGATCGGAATTTTCTGTAGTCGATCATGACTTGCTCGTGTGAGAAACTGTCAGTTGGGCACGGTGAGGACAAGCGGGTCGATGGCCGTCTCGGGGGTTGCAGCGCTGACGGTCGTCAGTCTTTCCTGTCGTCAAAAACCTCCAGTCATTCGGGCGATTCGAACCCCAGTGCATTCAGACTCTCGGCGATAACGGCATCAAGCCTGGCGCTTTCGGCCTGTTGTTCTCTCAACTGCGCAACAAGCCGCTTCAACTTCAACCTGTCCTCGAACGGCGCGCCATCATCCTCTTGGGACACCGCGCGGCTTGGCGGCAGCACGATGTTGCGCTCTTCTAATTCCTCTACTTCCTCCAGCGATATGCTCTTGCAGAAGCCCGGCATGTCGGCGTAACCATCCATACCCTTCCCTCCCCACCAAGCGTGATACGTGTCAGCGATGCGGGCGATCTCGGACCCGTGGGCAACGGCCCAGCCGAGGGTTTCGATCCACTCAAGAACAACATCCTCAACGTCGGATTCAAAAATGCCGAGTCGCGGCCTGCCCTCTTAATCGCCTTCGGTTTCCTGCCCGTCATCGCACAAAACACCCTCTATATGAGGATTGAGCAGCCTCCATCGCTGGCCTGTGCGCTCGAGATCACCCTTCAGCACAACCAGCGCCTGGTCCTTGTGAGCCTGAACCGCCCGCTCGTAATCCGCCTGCTCCAGTACTGCCATGACCGACTGCCGTTGCCCGTCGACTTCCGTCCTGAGTCTGATCGTTCCGTCGGCAACGTCCTCTCCGCGTTCCAAGATACGAACGAAGCCATAGAGACATATGTCGGGTTTCGGCGCACGCGCGGAGGGAACGCGCAGCAGCGCGGCATCCGCCTGTCCGAACCGGAATACGGTCCTCGGCAGCGTCATCGGTCGCATCTGAGCCTAGGAGACGCCAACATCCAGCGTCGGAAACGGTTCGACAATTCGGACCAGCGCCTCGCAGAGATTTGCACTCACCCCGCTGGCCACAGTGTCTCCGAAGGCGCTACCATCGCCGGAACCCGCCCGTTCCGTCGCCTGACGCGCCGCGGCTAGCGCCTCGACAAGTCGCCTCGTCATCCGTATCCTCGAACAGCGCCAGCAGGGGCGGCGGCACAACCGGCGTCAACAACGTAACGACGAAGCTGCCCTGATCTGTTTACCCAAGCCGCATCAGCTGCAACATTTCTGCCGCTTCCCGATTCGCTCCAGATCGATATACCGGCCGCGGGTCTCGAAGCGAGCACGCCGCCGACAAGACCATTTCACTGGCGCCCTCGAAAAGATTCACGCCGTCTTTCAACCCCAGGCTGCCGTCATCGCTCCCCGCCGCTCGAATGCGAATAACATCACGGTCCGCCGTCACCAATGAACGATATACGGTTAACATGTCTTGACGGGCAACTTGCGCGAAGATCTCGATCAACGCTGCCACCGCACTCGCATAGTCCCCGAGACGCGTTGTGCGCGGCACGATGATTTCCGGCAGCGCGTCGCCGATGTAGATGTCCGAGTGTTTACGATACGATTCATGCTGTCTCCAACCAGCAATGCGGGCGTAGGCGGACAGTGCTGTTGGCGAAATCGCCATCAGCGCGCCGCGGTCGCGAATGCTGACCTTCATCAGAGTTCTCCCGCCCTGGACCGTTCCATCAGTTTTCGCAGGATTTCGACATCGAGTAGGTTCCGGTTGGGAATGTGAACGGTAACCGTCTCCTGACCTGTGACGTCATCATAGCCCTGTTGCAGGCTCAGCCAGTAGGCACGACGGCGCAGAACGAGCTTTTCCATGGTCACTGTCATCCACTGCACCTCATCTCCCGGAAGATCCAGCACCACGAGCAACCGCGGTGTCTGCGTCTTGATCCGAAGATCGTTGTAGTTCTTGATGGAAAGTCGGAACGGAAGGACACCGGCTCTTGGTTCGTTGACGCTGGCGGTGGCCTTGAGTTGCAGGTCGAGGGCCGGCAAGCAGGCCATCAGCCACTCGGCATCGCGAAGGCGGATGTCGCCGGATATGAAATACGACAGCAGCGCGTCGCGCAAGGCTAGGAAACCTCTGAATATAGCCTGATTGTGGACGTGACATTGTGCATCCGGGCACGCCTTGAACATGACAACGAGAAGCGCAAAACGCGTCGCTTGATCTTTCTGGAGCGGGTGGACGACCCGATCCCCTAGGCGCACCCAGAGTCCCGCATTGCGCCGGTCTGTCCCAAGGGCGACAGCCACATCCGCTGTCGGCGAGACTATACGTGCACTGCGTGCAGCTGTTCTGCAGTCTGAGCGACCCGGCGATGGAGGACTTGCTCCGCGAGGCCGAGAGCATCCGGCACCTTGCCAGGGCGAGGCTGGAGAAGAAACTGGACGAGGAAGGGGAGCCGTCGGCATTTCGGGATGAAGCTGCACATCGGCACCAACCTCCGGGAGCTGGTGCACCATCTGGAGGGAACAGCGGGAGCGGGAGCATGTCACCGTCACACTCGGAGGGGCGCTTTCCATGCCGCTAGGATCAAGGGAGCCCGGCGGTTCCTCGCTGCCAATCCTGTGTTAGGTCGTGTACTCATAAAGGGAAAAGGGATTTTCTTTCCGGCTCTGATGTGATTCAAGCTTCCAAACAGCGAATGAAAATTCCTCAAACCGCAGAGTCTTGCGACCTCCTCGCTGAATTGAGCAGAGGGCACAGGCGGTCGGAACGCATCGCTCCGACGCTAGGCCAAAGCGGCGGCCGAACAGTCTTTCCGGCACACTCCGCGTTTTGCTCGTGCCTTGAACTGAAAGTTCAGCCTTTTGAAAGACTTAAGCAAACCCCTGTTTCGGGCTGCGGCTTGAACCCTAGCGGGCAGGCCGGGATTGAGACAGGTAAAGGTGTCGAGAAGACATTGAAGCAACACATCTTCGCCGCAATCGGTGCACTTGAGGTCGGGATCGATGTCAGGGCCGTACTCGATTCTCCAGCCGAGGGTCTCAAGCTATTCAAGAGCTGCATCTTCGATGGCAAATTCGGCGAAAGCACAGCGAACCATCATCGTCTCGCGAAAACCAACGCCCGCTCAACAAAGCTCTGAAACTCCGCGTGATTGATCTCCTCGGTTTCCCGCGCCGGGGTTGTGCCATGGTGGAAAAACTTTGCGTGCTCCGGCAGCTTGCGCAGCAACCCTTCCGGCCCCCGGCGGTGCCTCGGCTCAATATGCAGTCGGTCAACCATCGTCCGTCGCTTTGACCCTGCCGAGACCGTAGTGCTTGCGGCCCTAGACAAAGGAGCGGTATTCCACAAGCGCAGACCGACCCATGATCGCGACGATACGAACCTGAAGCTTCCGACCCTCGGCGTCGGTCAGACGCAGTTCTTCCCCAAGAATAAAGTCGATCGGCTGAGGGCGTCCTTCGTTGACAGAGATGTTGGATGCATACAGACAAGTTCTGTCGTAATCGTCCATGATGGGAGTCAACCGACCCGTCAGTCCTGGCACCTCGCCTGTTGCCTCCGGGAAAATCACGGCACCGCCTTCGGGGAGGCGATCCAGGTTCACCGCAAGTGCCCCTTGGCTCGGCGTCCAATCGTGCCGGACATGGGCAGCGTAACCGGGGGCGGCAGCGAACACAGTCAGGGGAAGATCGGTCGTATGCAGTGTCACAGATGCCTCGCCGTCCTCGTTTGTTGTCAAGCTCTTCCAAGTCTTGTTGGGAAAGACAATTAGCACTTTTGCCCCGGAAACAGGTTGTCCGGAACTCCACACGGTGACAACAATTTGAGCAGCACTGGGGTCCAGCGGCGCTGCGGGGATGGTGAGGCGAACTTCCGAATCGTCAATTAGAATGTATTCGGGCAGCTTTCCGGTAAGTTGCTTTGTTTCACGCTGGATGATGGGAACGCCATCTCCGCGTCGCTCCATGAAAAACTGCCTGTCCGCCGATCCTTGAACGCCGTCCACTCGCATTCGGCGCAGAATTGACGTGAGAGCTTCGTTGCGTGTGGCTTGCCGCATTGACATGCTGTCGATGGTCAGGTTGTTCGGCAACGAGCCAGGCGATTGGATCTCCAATCGGTCTTCGAACATGGACATGCGAATCCGGCCAGCATGCATCGAATAATCGCGATGCGCGACGGCATTGACCACAGCCTCGAACAACGCTTTGTGGCTGTATTGAGGCAGGTCTACGCGCCCCGGCTCCTTGCGCGCCGCAACGCGCATGTTCCTTGCGGCGAAGACTATCGCGGCGGCAATCTGCCGATTCAGCGGACCTGCAATCTCCTGTGCGTCTATCTGGCCGGATGAGCGATCCCTTCCTCGGTAACGGGTTGCTGTGATACAAGCGCCGGGAAGCCACTGCTCGGGATTTGGGGTGCACAACAGCACACCGGCTACAGTGGCGCGCAGAATTTTGGCATCGTCAGGCGCCAGAAGCGCCAATTTTCTGAGCGCTGTTTCGGGGTTCACAGCCCCTTCGGCAGTCAACAACGGTTTCCAGAGAGACTCTTCAAGGGTTTGAAACCCGGTCTCCGGCAGGGTTTGTTCGTCGAATGATGGGAAGCGCGCCTGTCCTCGCCGTTGTGCAATCCGCAGTTCTTCATCGCTAGTCATCTTTCGCTTGGAACTGCCTATGCGACGATAGCTACCGCCGGGGCTTTTATGGAGGGCGTATCCTGCAGGCACTTTCACTATCAGCATCGCTTTGCCGTCAAGCTCGAAACGCAAGGTGTCGATTTCGATGGTGGGTGGTTTGATGGAATCTGAGCAGATTTCCGTGACGAGTTTCTCCATCGCATCCAATTGGCCGCGTGTCATTCCTTGAACTCGGCCATCATCGGTGATGCCGCACATCATCACGCCGCCGGTTCCGTTGGCGAACGCCGCGACCTCATCCGCCAAGTCGTCGCGCTTCGGACTCCTCGGACGGTTGCCGGCAAACTCGATCTGCTTGAATTCCCAGTGGCTATCTTCGCCAAGCAGTAACCGGCGTCTTATTTCATCTTCGCTGTAGGTCATCGGTCCCCGAACCCCAGTGCCTCGATATTGGCAGTGATAGCGGCATCGAGCCACATCTCTTCCGCCTGTTGTTGGTGCAGTTGCGCAACCAGCCACTTCATCCTGTCCTCAAACGGCTCATCCTCCTCCACAGGCGGGGAACCCACATAGCGGCCCGGCGTCAGTGCCTGGCCATGCCAGCGGATTTCCTCCAGCGTTGCGGCCTTCGATGCTGCGGATGGCGAGGTTTATCTTCAACAGCCACCAAGTCGTGCAGTTGGACTATTAGCCTCAGATCGAGATATCGTCCCTTGCCCTGCCGCCGCTGTCCATGGCGTGGCCATCGATGAACGCAATTGACTGCACAAAAATGTCCACGGGGCCGCAGCAGGGTTCGTAGACCCAACCGCGTCAGAGCACCAGCATCTCGACCAACAGCTTGACGGCGCGGTTCGGAATGCAGAACTCATCGCCCGTCTTGCTTCTCGCACCTGCAACCTGCGCCAGCAAATACTCACAACATTGCCGAGCCCGTCCCGACAATGCACATCTTCGTCCCCCACCCTTATGTTGCCGGTCCTGTCAACGAACTGGATTCGGTGCTGCTTGTCGTGCTTGATCACCGCCACCGCATCGAAGACGGTTCGGCTGATCACAGCCTGCCGATCCACCACTTGCGAATGCCCCTCGGATGGAACCCAGTAGATGTCCTCCTCCGCCCATTCGACGATCACCATCGCGCAGCGCTCCTCGATGACGCGGAGATGTATCGAGGGAGATCAGTCCGAGGACGGCAAGCTTCCGCTCTGTTGCGTCCGCCGAGCCACGAAGCGCATCTGCCATTGTCCACAACTCCGCTTCATGGCTGGTTACGGCAACTCGAACGGCGACAATGTCGTCGCCGCAATCCTGCTTTCCCAGCGCTCCCTGAGCCAGGCATTTCCCTTTCGGTCAAATGATGCGCGCCAGCTTGCCACAGCTCGACCGGGCCGCGCAAGCACTCGTGATCGACGCAGGGGCATCAGCAGACCGAACGCAGCATCAAGACCACCTGTTTGGCCTCCGCCATCTGTTTCCCTCGGTGACAAAATGCAATTGGGCCTCAGCGTCTTGGCGGACGGGCCAGTCCAAGACGCACAGCTGCAGGTGACTGCAGCACAAACCGTCCGCGTTCGCCTGCCGCCAGTGTGCGGCACCTGCTGAGCATCTTGCGTCAGCCATCGCTGGCACGATAGCTGACAATGAAGTACCTGATGTCCGAAAGTCGGTGGTCCGCTCCTGCCGAAGCCAGTCAGCTTGTCGTTCCAGATAGTCCTGGATTTCCCAGCAAGCTCCAAGGACTCGATGGTGCCACCTGGTTTGGATGGGCCTAGTCCTCGCAACGCGTTTTCTAGAATGCATCTCCATGGTGTGACGATAGAACTAGGCGGTACTACGGTCAACACTATCATCAGCACAAGAAACGAAATTGAAGCTTATGGAAGTGCGTACATGTGACAGTCGAAAACGCCAAAAGCTCAATAAATTCATGATATGCAAAAAATTGTGCCGTATTCTGCTTGATCAGGTGCGTCTCTGTCAAGCTGCACACAGCAAGATTCTCAAGCTAGGGAACCTCTGATTTGGAGGGTTTTTTTGGGTTTGCTGCTGGATTTGCCCTTCTTGGCTGCACCGGTCGGTTTTCGGCGGTCCGGAAGCCGCAAATGCGCGCTTTCGGGGCGAAACCGCCGCCGGTTCAGCCCCCGCAGGGCCGATCCGGCAAATTCCGGACACACTTCTCCCCTGTCATTGCAAGTGCGGCTGGGCAATCATCAGGTTCGAGAAGCCCAGAAGCAGCGCAAGCCGCTGCACGTTCTTGTCCAAACCCCGATACCGAACCATGTCGCAGCCGAACACCCGCTTGATGATCCGGAACGGATGCTCCACCCGGGCCCGCACCCGGGCCTTCGCCTTCTCCGCCTTGGCCGCGGCGCTGCCCGGCGCCAGCGTCCGGCGCTGGCTCGGGGGCATGGCAATCTGCCACGACACCTCGCGATGCGCGTGCTCCGCGCGCTTGCCGATCCCGCGGTATCCGGAGTCACCCCAGACTTGCTCCTCCTCGCCGTGCAGAAGCTTGCCCGAAGGCGTCAGGTCGCGACGTTGGCGGCCGTTCCCTCCAGATGGTGCACCAGACCCCGGGGGTCGGTGCCGATGTGCAGCTTCATCCCGAAATGCCGCCGGTTCCCCTTCTTCGTCTGGTGCATCTCCGGATCGCGGGCGTTGCTCTCGTTCCCGGTCGACGATGGCGCCGAGATGATGGTGGCGTCAACGATGCTGCCCTTCTTCAGCAAAACCCCCCGCTCGGCCAGGTGATCCCTGATCTCCCGAACAGAAGGTGCGCCAGTCCGTGGCGCTCCAGCCGGTGGCGGAAGTCGGGATCGTCGTCTCGTCCGGAACCTTCTCAAGCACCGCCCCGGCAAGGCGCCGGATGCTCTCCGCCTCGCAAGCCGCTCCTCCATCAACGGGTCGCTCAGGTTGCAGAACAATTGAACGCAGTGCACGCGCAGCATCGCCGACAGCGGATGCGGCTGTCGCCCCTTGCCGCCGCCCTTCGGACACGCCGGCGCAATGCGGGCCTCCAGGCGCTCCCAGGGGATCAGGCTGTCCATCCGCTCCAGAAAGATCTCGCGGCGCGTCTTGCGCTTCTTGCGATCGCATTGGAGGCTGGCAAAGGTCAATTGCCGAAGGCGCTGCCTGTCGTGATCCCCCAAAAAAGGCGTGGCGCAAGACAGCGGGCACGCACCGGATGCGCAATGCAACGCCCAAAATCAGGCTGTATTCAGAGGTTCCCTAGGAAGATACGGAACACGGTTCGACTATCGACATGCAGGCCAGTGTCGGCATCGCGGCCTCCAGCAGTGCTCCGTCATAATCTCCGCAATTGCTTATGCACATGGTTCCTGCGACACAAGGCATTGTATCCGGGATGTCGGATGATGGAATGTTCGCATGACATTCTTGACGTGGAACCGTCCCATGACCGAAATCCCCGCCAGCCTCGTCGCCGTCCGATGGCCGAACGGCTTCCAGTGTCCCGCCTGCGGCCACGACCGCGGGTGACAGCTGAAGACTAGGCCGCACAGCTTCGGGTGCACCCGTTGCCATCGTCAAGCCTCGGTTGCCGCCGGCCCCCTCCTGCACCGAACCAGGCTGTCGCTCGGGATCGGATTCTGCCGCATCTTGATCAAACCGGAACCAAGTGCATAAGCAGTTTAACCCAATCCAAGAGGACAGGCCGTTCGCGTGCTAGGCGGAAGCTGCAAACGTGAGCCAAGTCGACATTATTTCCGCTGACAAGTCCAAGATCTTCCTCAGTGCACACACTAATCCGAGCCTCCAGACGGTGTTTCGGGCTGGATCGAGGCGGACTTGCGGGCCCGCTTGTGCCGCCAGAGCAGGTCGCGGAGCTACGCGAGGCAGTAGAGGGATTCGTTCGCTATCTAATGCGTTGATGTCTGCGACATGGCACGGGGATCCGGCATCCCCCGTTGAGTCTACAGTCAGCTTGGCCTAACTGGGTCCCGCCGCGGCATCGCTTTGCACGCGCCACCTACGGTCCCTAAAAATGCTGCAATTGATTTGGATCAGTTCAAGGCAAATTAGCTGCCTCGAGTCAGTGCATCCATTTTTCGAGCCAAGAGAACATCGATGTTTGTTAACCCCTTGGCACTGTGCGTGGTCAAGACGACCTCTACTTTGTTGTAGACGTTCGACCATTCCGGGTGATGGTTCATCTTCTCCGCAGCCATGGCGACCTGCGTCATCCATCCAAACGCGGCGGAGAAGTTTCGGAAGCAAAACACCTTGTGCAATGCGTCCCGGTCGCTCACTTCCTCCCAACCAGCTTCCCGCAATTGCCGAAGCGTTTCGTTTCGCTCGTCCTCTGTCAGCAATTCGATCATTCCCGCAAATCCTCCCGTTTCTTGAACGGCCCCGCTTCAGCCATCACATCGATTGCATGTTCCATTTCTTTGCTTTCGTCATCAAGATACTCAGAGACTGCCCTGCGAAAGCTGGCGTTCGCGATCCAGTGAAGTGAATGAACTTCCGCAGGCATGTACCCTCTCGCCAGCTTGTGCTCCCCCTGAGCCCCGGCGTCGACTCGACGCAGTCCTTGGGCAATTGCAAACTCGATTGCCTGATAGTAGCACACTTCGAAATGCAGGCACGGGTGATGCTCGATGCAGCCCCAGTAACGACCGAAGAGGGTATCCCGTCCAATGAAATTCAACGCACCAGCGATTAGGCGGCCATCGCGCTCGCACAGTATCAGAAGCACGTCTTCACGCATGGTGTCGTGCACTATGCTGAAGAATTCCCGTGTCAGGTAAGGTATCCCCCATTTGCGCATCCCCGTGTCCTGGTAAAACATCCAGAAGGCGTCCCAGTGCTCCGGCTCAATGTCCGTCCCGGTAACGGCGAGAATCCTCCCGCCGAAACGGGACGCAATCCTCCGCTCCTTTCGAATGTTGCGGCGTTTACGAGAGGTAAGCGCGGACAAAAACTCTTCAAAACACCCGTAGCCCTCATTGGTCCAAGTGAACTGATTTCCTGTGCGGCACAGAAAACCGAATTGCTTCCCGGCGTTAGCCTCGCTTGATGTGCAATAAGTGATGTGAAGGGAAGAGAGCGAGTTCTTCTCCGCAATTGAGGCGGCGGTCGTTGCCAGCGCTTCGAACCCAGCCTGCTCTTTTCCCGGCCGGGCTAGAAACCGGCGCCCCGGAACGGGCGTGAACGGCACGGCGGCCTGCAACTTCGGATAGTATGATCCTCCTGCTCGCATGAATGCGTTTGCCCAACCGTGGTCGAAAACAAATTCGCCTTGGCTGTTGTATTTCACATAGAGCGGCATTGCGGCTATCGCCGTCCCGTTCTCGTGCGCAACGAGATGAATCGGATGCCACCCGGAGGCTTCGCCGACTGATCCCGAAACCTCCAACCCGTTGAGGAATCGATGTGTGGTGAAGGGGTCGTGCGGTCTCTCGCATGTCGCATCAGCGCCTGCGCATGAATCCCACTCTTCGGCTGGAATCGTTCCTATGTCCGTGTGAACGGAAACCGTGACCGGCTCAGATCTCGACATGGCGCAATTTGATTCACCCATTGCGGGCAAGCCCGAATTTTCTGGACCCGTTTGCCTTCTTGTAGAAGCCGGGAGCTTACCGTATGCGAAACACGCCCTCGACTTCTACCATGGCTCCGAAGGGAAGCGAGGCCACACCTACAGCGGAACGCGCGTGACGGCCAGCGGCGCCGAGAATCTCGACCAAGAAATTGGAGGTGCCGTTGATGACCGCCGGGTGTTCGCCGAAGTCGGGCGTGGAATTCACGAACCCGGTGACTTTCACAACCTGCTCCAATCGATCCAAATCCCCATTGCAAGCCGCGCGGACTTGGGCAAGCAGATTGATGGCACAGATTTTCGCGGCGGCAGCGCCCGCAGAAATCTCCGCATCGGCACCAAGCTTGCCCGTGGCGAGTTTGCCATCAAGAAGCGGCAATTGTCCCGCAACATGCAGTAACCCCTTGACGTTCACGAACGGAAGATAGTTCGCAGCGGGCAACGGAGCCGAAGGCAACGCCACGCCTATTTCGGCCAGTCTCTGCTCAATTTTTCCCGGCACTGCCGCCTCCGCCGTGAGTGTTGATATTTCCCATTGTATAGATCCCTGACAGCCAAGTGAACCTCAATTGGTGATAAAGCCGCATTCAAGGATTTTGAGATCACGACCGCTACAAAAGTGGACGTTTTCTTTACATTTCACCTTCCGGGGCCAACTCTGGGCGGGTGGCAGCTGCCGATGGCTGGCTGTAGCGCCTTCCAGACGCGATTTTGGCCCCAAAAGGCGCGGTTGGCGGCGCTCGACAGCCCCTTCTTGTCGGCGAGCACAGCCCGCCCCTTCGCTGGGTCTACATGCTGGGCGCCGCTGCATGCATGCTCGCCGCCGGCGAGGAGATCAGTTGGGGGCAATGCCTATTCGGATGGACCACGCCCGATTTCCTGATGGGCCTGAACCAGCAGGGCGAAACGAACATTCACAACATTTACTCGCGCGCATTCGGGATGCTTCACACGCAGAGCGTGACGTTGCTGTGTGCGGTCGCCGTCATTGCTCTCTGCTATCGGCAGTACCGGCTGTTCGGCATCCCCCTGCCCTCTATGCCGTTGCTGTTGGGTTTTCTGCTCTTGCGGCTCTACGAACAAAGCTTTTATGAAGGCTCTGTTCGCATTTCGCAGGCGCATGTGCTGCACTGGGTTCTGACTTGCATTGGCCATGGGGAGCGGAACAATGGATCGAGCACGGTTTCGGGACTGGTTTTCGAGAATCGATGAACTGACGGCGGTGCTGTGCCGCAAGGTTGCTGCGGTTCTTTCGGACCCACCGGAGGGCGAGGCCTCTCTGGCAGCGATCGAGCTGGGGATCGATGAGCGCCGCCGCTGTCTGCAGTGTGGGCGGTGTCCCGGGGCAAGTCGCGCGGTCTGTGCCGCTATCGCTGCAAGTCCTGCAGACGCACCTCCGGTGCGCTCACCGACACGACACCCATCCGGCACTCAACGCGAACAGCGTGAAGCAGGCGCTGGCCCCGGTGTCCGCCTCGGACGCCCTGCCCGTCTCCGATGCCGGACGCTGCCATCGGCCCGCCGCCGCGGTGCTCGGCATCCGACGCGAAACCGTCAACCGCTCCGCCGGCGAACGGGTGCGCGGAGCCATGCACATCCAGACGGCCATCAGCCACCACAGCCAGTTCAAGGGCTTCCTGCGGCCGTTCCGCGGTGTCGCAACCAAGTGTCTTGACAGCTGCCTTCGGTGGTTCCATCTCGTCGCGCTCGGCAAGCACCCGGCGTCGAGAGCCTGTCTCGCCGCCGCTAGCGCCAGGACATGCCTGCAAATCGTGAATGAGCCTTTATGAACTATCTATTAGGGTCGAACAAAGGCTGCTGCTGTTGCTGGTCGTCTTCGCGCTGACTTCCAGGCAGCCGAGGTGGTTCATCCTGATCGCAGCGACTCTGACACTCGGTTCGATTCTCTGGCACGTCCATAGCCCGCGAGATGTTATCCCTCATAACTCATTCTATGAAGTGTACGAATATTTGCTGGGCCTCGCCGGCCTGTGCTATGCGCTCGAACTGTTGCTGGCCCAACGACGACAGGCCGCCGTCTCACCGCCGCCAGACGCTGCGAGCAAAGCGCCGCGTGCGTATGTCCCGCTGTGGCTAGCGGCCTCGGTACTGGTCATGGTCGGCAGCGGCGGGGCTGACAATTTGGAAATATGTTCAAACCAGGGCCGAACAGAAAACCTGGCAATTGCTTGCTTCCGGCGAGTCTGCGCCCTTGGCCCGCTCCCATTTCGATTTCCATGTCATCGGCAACCGACTGGTCTATCTCAGGGATCCCTGCACGCCGGAAGCGCCGACCAACCTCCATATGGGAGTGGACATTATCCCCGTCGATGGCGATGACCTCCCCAGCCACAGAAAGCGTTCCGGTTTCGACAATCTGGACTTCGACTTTCACCTGCACGGGTTCATCGCAGACGGGCAATGCGTGGTCTGGCGGGCGCTTCCCGACTATCGAATCGACCGCATCCGCACCGGCCAATTCACCGACGAAGGACAGCTATGAGGAGATGGAGTTTGACTTTAATGCTACCGAGTAGAACCGCCGCCCCCCGAGCGTACATGGCGTCGATTCGCCAGCCTCCGCCGTCAGACATCTCATTGTCTGCCTGCACGTACTCTTCTTCAGCTACCTCACAATCAACCACCCGTGGCTCTATAAAGCGCTGACCACAGAGGATTCCTGGGTGGAGAACGCCACCGCCGGCCTGTTTCTTCTCACAGGCCTCTTGCTGTTCGCCACGGCTTGGGCGGAGAAGGGCTTTCCCCAACGCTGCCTCTATATTCCTGGCGGCTTGGTGATGGTGTTCGTCGCGGGCGAAGAGATCAGTTGGGGGCAGCGCCTGATCGGATTTGCGACTCCCGATGCCCTGATGGACATCAATGCTCAGGAAGAGTTCAATCTTCACAATATCGACACCGATCTATTCTACCTCATACAGCTTTACGGATCTTTGGGTCTGTGCGTTGCAACGTGCGCCGCCTACTTCGCCAGGAAGATCGCACTGTTCGGGATTCCTCTGCCATCCATTTGGATAGCGTTGGGTTTCCTGGTGCTGTTGTCATGGATGTGTGATCCGAGAATTGGCGAGCCCGAGGCTTATCTTATCTTCAGGGAACAGACAGTTTTGCTGCCGACCCTCTCCATCGCGCTGTCGATTATTGTCATCTGCTCCCTATTCCGCAGACAAGGAAAGCTGGCCGTCGCCGCTGTTGTCACCTCGGCGACTGTTCTGACCGTTTTGTTTGTGAACGCCCACCAACCCATCATTCAAGAAGGAATTTACGAAACACGGGAATATCTGCTGGGCCTTCTCTGCCTTTTCTATTCTTGGGAACTGTTTTCAGCTCAGCCGCGGTGGAGGACAGCCTTGCCGGCTGCGCTCCCCGTTCTGGAGCTTCGGGACATTCGACTCCCCATCTGGCATGGCGCGGCTGCGCTGATCGTCGCCGGCGGCATCGCATTGGCATCCTGGCAACATTTCTCGATCAAGACAGACGCTGCCTTGATCGGTGACGGACGCGAACCAATCATTCGTTCCCGATTTGATGTTCACTCGAGCGAGCGCCGCTTGATATTCGTCAAGCAAGCGTGCCGATCCGAGGACATCGGCACGCTGATCTTCCTGCAAATAGCCAGGGCCGGGGAGCGCGCCAACCTCTACTTCACCGTCCCACGGGCCAGATTGACGGACGATGGCCGATGCATCGTCGGCCTCGGCCTTCCCCACGACATCGATCGAATCAGAACCGGCTGGCGCACCGATGAAGGAGATGCATGGGACGGGTGGTTCTCGCTCGATGCCGCCCATTTTCTCTCATCCCATCAGCAAGCCACGGCTGGCGAACCGATCGTCAGCTCCCGCTTCGACGTGTACCGCCACGAAGACAGGCTGACATACCTCAAGGAACAGTGCGCGGAGACAGACACCGAGCCGCCCTTCTTTCTGCACCTCATCCCGGTTGACGCGGCCGACCTTCCCGACCACCGGCGACAATACGATTTCGACAACATGGACTTCCACTTCGATGCCTACGGATTTGTGGACGATGGGCGCTGTGTCGCGACGCGCCGGCTTCCCGACTACGACATCGCCCGCATCCGCACCGGCCAGTTCACCGCTGAGGGACAGCTATGGAAGGGCGAGCACCGCTTTGGCGGGAAGGATTCAATGCCATGAGACGTTTCGGGATTGACAGGTTCACCGCACTCTTGGCGGCAATCGGGGCGCTGGCCGGCGAGATCGTCCTGCTGCGCACGAATAACTACGGGGTATTTCTGGTCGGGGATTCCCGCCTCTATATAGAGGCGTCCCGCAACCTGCTGGATGGACACGGACTGATCGGCTGGCATGGACGCCTCATGGTGGATGCGCCCCCGCTTTTTCCGTTGGTGCTGGCGTATCTTTCGGCCTGGGCCATGACGGAGCCGCTGTTTCTCCTGTTCGCCAGTGCCTTGCTGCCGTTGATGTTGCAGCGGGGTGAAGCAACCGGTCGCCGCATTTTTGAACATGGCGAGCGGCGCTTTCACCGCCGACGTTCCCTAAGGCTGGACCAAAGGCACACGGCCTGTCTCCAACTCACTGATGATCTTCGTGGTGATTTCGCCTTAGAGGTTCGCCCTATCATTGCCGGAACGGGATTTGCGTCGAGACATCACGAGACGCTCCGCAACGCGCGGTAGCGGGACAGGAACCCCTTCAGTTGGCTGTGTCGGCTGTTCACGGCTTGGACATGGAACGCTCTCCGCTCCCCGGTGAACAGGTTGACTGCTTGGTGATGAACGCCTAGGGAAATATAGCCTGAATTGCTTATGCACCTGGTTCCGGCGACACAAGGCCTTGTGTCCGGGATGTCGGATGATGGAATGTTCGCATGACATTCTTGACGTGGAACCGTCCCATGACCGAAATCCCCGCAGCCTCATCGCCTTCCAGCGCCGGTTCCACGACGACGACACCTGCGCCTGGCGGCTCATCGCCGTCCGATGGCCGAACGGCTTCCGGTGTCCCGCCTGCGGCCACGACCGCGGGTGGGAGCTGAAGACCAAGCCGCACAGCTTCGAGTGCGCCCGTTGCCATCGTCAAGCCTCGGTCGTCGCCAGCACCCTCCTGCACCAAACCAAGCTGTCGCTCGCGGTCTGGTCGAGACCGGCGAGGCCAGCCTGCCGCAGCGAGACAAGGGCGCGCCTTCAGGGCCGAGGCGCAACCCCGAAGGCAAGATGCCTGTCGCCGGAGCAGACGAACTCGGCGATGGCAACACGCCGGGCCGCCTGCGGCTGGCCACGATCCTGTCCTGCAGCGCCAGGGATCTCGGCAACTTCGCTGTGCGCAACACCGCCGCGACCGCGATCGTCAAGACAGACGGCTGGAGCGGTTGCAGCACGGCGCCTCGGGACCGCCACCAGCCCCATGTCGTCGGCGACAGGCCGCCCATGAAATTCTCGCCTGGACCCACACCGCGCTCTGCAACCTCAAGGGCTGGGCTCGGGGCGTCTGCCACGGGCTGCGCGCCAAGCGCCTCCAGACCTGTCTCGGCGAGTTCGTCTTTCGCTTCAACCGGCGCCGAAACCGCCACGCTGCCTTCCTGTCCCCGTTCCTGCAGGCTCTGCGCGCCAAACCTCACCCCTGCCGCATCTTGATCAAACCGGAACCAGGTGCATAAGCAGTACGCCTGATTTCAGGCGTGGCATTGCGCATCCGAGGGGGGGGGTTCTCGCTGTCTTGCGCCACGCCTTTCTTTCGGGGGATCACGACAAGCAGCGACTTCGGCAATTGACCTTTTCAAGCCTTGAATGCGACCGCAAGAAGCGCCGCGAGATCTTTCCGGAGCGGATGGACGGCCCGGTCCCCTGGGCACCTGGAGGCCCGCATTGCGCCGACGCAGCCGAAGGGCGGCCACAAGGGGCGGAAGCCGACCAACGCAACCGGGAAAAGCAGTTTGTGCAGCCAAAACCAGAAAAACTCCCCAAATCAGAGGTTTCCTAGCCCACACGGCCAAACGCACTGCCACCAGGCACGAGACCGAAATGCTCGATATTTGGGTTTTCGGCCGCGTTGCGGTGAGAAGCCCCGGAGCGGTAGCATCCGCAATCTATTCATGAGTTGCAAATTTCGTGATATGATGTATCTATTCTATTCACCATGCGTCAATGCCACAAATTTCATCTCAATTCAGGGATTGGACAGCTTGCCGAGATGCTTCAAGAATGAAAGTTGCCGTTCGCCCCAAAATACATTTTTCCGACTGGTCTGACCGACTGTCCAGACGGGGGACATTGATCGGACTCGCCAGCGTTTTGGCCCTGATTGTCAGTCCGTCGAAAGCGAACGCCAATGCCGAGGAAATCGCTGTTGAAGTGGTCAAATTCACGATCAACCGCCTAAAGGATTTAGCCGATCACTCCACCACCGAAGAGGACCTCATCTCGAACTTGGAAAAGGTGATCAAGGAGACAACGGACGTTCAAGCTATCGGCGGCATCGCCTTGGGGCCTGCTTGGCGAAGAGCCACAGATCAGCAACGCAGGGATTTCATCAAGGTTTACCAAGCATATCTTGCCAGAAAGTATTTCGAAAAGTTCTCGATATTCATCTACGGCCAGTTTGAGCTTGTCTCGGTGCGTACAGTTAAAGAAGACACCATTTTCGACGTGCTGACGGTAAACCACTACGAGCGAGAAGCGCCTTTCACTGTGCGATGGAGGGTAGCCAAGCGAAACGGAAAGACTCGCGTTTACAACATCATACTGGACGGAATCAACATGCTGGCAATAGAGCAGCGTATCATAAAAGGAGAGCTCAAGAAACGAAAAGGCGATCTGGACAGATTGATTGCCGACATTGACTTTGCCAATGAGACAGCTTTCAGTGGCTAGCGGGTTGCCGTCAGTTCCCTCCGCCGAATATTCTGGCTATCGCCTCGAAAAACCCCTCCGAGTTCCTTGATGCGCTTTGCTCCCTTTCCAGTCTCGATGCCTTCGCCTCGCTTGAGGCAAATTCGTTCGGATCGATCATCGGGAGCCGCCTTGCTTCCAGGTCGGAATGGATTCTCCGCATCGTCTCGCGCCAGATTTCTGCAGGAAGTCCTCCGCCGGTAACCCCGACAAGTTTGGTATTGTCATCATAGCCCATCCACACGCCGGCAATGTAGTCGGCGGAGAACCCAATGAACCACGCGTCCTTGGCGCCTTGGGTGGTTCCTGTCTTACCGGCAACCTCCCGATCTGGAAGGTTGGCCCGCTGGCCGGTTCCGGTCACGACTGCTTGGTGCAACATGTACACCAGTTGGCGCGCGCTGCGCTCTGACATGACCCGGCGTCCGCTTCTTTCCGATTTTGTGATGAGAGGCTGGTCGTCATTGGATAGCCGTATGTCAATCAGACCGTAAGGTTCGACTCTTCGTCCACCGTTCAGTATTCCCGCATAGGCGCCAGTCATTTCCAGAAGCGTCGATTCAGATGCGCCAAGCGCAAGCGCCGGACTGTCCACCAGCTTGCTCGTGATTCCAAAGCCCTCCGCCATCTGCCTAACCTCGGCGCGGCCAACGGATTCCGACACCTTCGCAGCAACGGTGTTGACCGAGAGTGCCAAAGCGTCAGTTAGGCTGATTCTCCCGAGATGCTCGCTGGTGTAATTCTTGGGACTCCAAGTGCCCGATCCCGGAACTCGGAATGAGACCGGTTCGTCGACAACTTCAGTATCGAATCTGGAGCCGGCCTCTAGCGCGGCGGCATACACAAACGGCTTGAACGAAGAACCGGTTTGCCGGAGGGCTTTTGTCGCTCTGTTAAACTTGCCCGACGCCTTGACGTCGCGTCCACCAACCATGGCTCTCGCCTTTCCGTCCCGAGAGATGATTACAATTGCTGCTTGGGCCTTGGACCCCGGTCGAACCCTCGTGCGGAACACCTGCGTCAGCGCCTCTTCTGCCGCAGCCTGGATGCGGGCATCGAACGTGGTCCGTATGATGACATCCTCGGTCGTGTCGTGGGTGAGAAATTCGGGTCCGGAATCCATCATCCAGTCCGCGAAGTATCCACCTAACCGTCCGGTTGCCCCTTCCGACGGACGAGCAGGATGCAATCGGGCCTCCTTCGCTTTATCGAATGTCAGATATCCTTGGTCATGCATCAACGAAACGACAAGATTTGCGCGACTCTGAGCTCTGGCAAGTTTTCGCGTTGGCGCGTAGTACGATGGCGCTACCAGCAATCCGGCCAGCATTGCGGATTCGGCGATGCCGACCTCCATCGCCGACTTTCCGAAATAGCGATTGCTCGCCGCCTCGAATCCAGTCGCTCCCGCACCCAGATAGGCGCGGTTGAGATAGATCATCAGAATCTCGTCCTTGGTGTATTTCAGTTCCAGTGCGAAAGCGAACGGGATTTCCTTTACCTTGCGCCAAAGCGTCGTGCGGCGACATTCGCGCTCGAATTCGGCTTCAGTTGTTTTCGTGGAGGGGTCGTGCACCGCACCGAAGCAGAGCAGCTTCGCGACCTGCTGGGTGATTGTCGAACCGCCATGCCCGTCGAAAGGACCCCGCCCCTCCCTCAAATTAATCCAGACAGCGCGGGCAATGCCGCGCGGACTCAAGCCAAAGTGCCGATAGAAACGTCTGTCTTCCGTAGAAATTACGGCATTTTTCAGATGAGGTGACACATTGTCAGGCGTGACCGCACCGCCGAAATGCATGCCACGCCAGGCAAACGGGCGGTCGTTCCTGTCCAGAAGGATCACTGAACCACGGCTTCGCCCATCCACAAGCGTGTCGGGTTCCGGCAGCAAGCTGTAAAAGTGATAAACTGCCACAGCCAAGATCAGTGCGCACGTGGCTGATGCCCTCCAGCCAACTGCCCACACAGCTTTAACCGCCGTTCGCACAAGCAGTCGGAAAAACCGGAAAACATGCGACTCGCTTGTCTGATTACCGCATTTTGCGCTCGCCTTCTTGTCGGACTTGCTCCGGTTCGACGCGCTGGGTCGCGCTCCCGACCCCTTTGCAATTTGCCCTTTCATCGCCTGTAACGTCACTGCCTCTCTTTTTTTGTTGTGTTCTCATAACTTATCCTGACGTCCTGTGAACCGAAAAGAATTCAGGTCGAAGGATTTTTGAGTAGACTCAAACAACTTGAATGTGGCTACTTGTGAGGAGGGCGGCTCTTGACTCAGACCAGCAGATCGATCTCCGATTGCTTGCCCACTCCGAAAACCCGTCGGTAGCGGACGACTTCCTCATCCGGTCCAATCGCCTTGCGGGGATTGTCGGAAAGCTTGACCGTTGGCCGTCCGTCTACCGAAACCGCCTTGCACACCAGCGAGATCGGACGCAGCGCGTCGTCGCGGACCAAGTCGCGAAAATCGTTCGTGAGAAGAGTGCCCCAGCCGAAGCTTACGCGAGACCTTGAGGCGAAGTGCCGATGAAGTTCCTCTATCGTGTCGACATCAAGGCCGTCCGAAAAAATGATTCTCTTTTCCAGAGGATCCTCGCCGCGCTCTGTCCACCAATCGATCACAGTCTCCGCCTGCTCGAATGGATCTCCGGAATCTATGCGAATGCCAGTCCACTTCGCTAGCCAGTCGGGTGCATTCTTGAGAAAGCCTCGCGTTCCAAACGTGTCTGTAAGCACTATAAGAAGGTTGCCATCATGTTCCTGCTGCCAGTCCTCAAATACTCGATACGATGCGGCCGCAAGCTCTTCGTCATCAGTTGCAGACGCACAGTAAATCATCGGAAGCTCGTGGGCGTTCGTTCCGATCGCTTCAACCTCGCGCCGCATGGCTATCAGGCAATTGGAGGTTCCAACGAACTTCTCGCCCAAGCCTTCAATCATCGCCTGAACGCACCAGTCTTGCCAAAGATACGAATGACGTCGCCTAGTGCCGAAATCAGCCAGCTGGAGGCCCTCGATTTGGTCCAGCCTCCAGATCTTTTCCCAGACTCGAGTCATCGCTCTGGCGTACAGAACCTGAAGTTCGAACCGGCCCAGCTTTCGAAGAATGGCCCGGGATCGAAGCTCGGTGATTACCGCGAGAGCTGGAATTTCCCAGAGCATCACTTCCGGCCAGTTGCCGTCAAACGATAGCTCGAAGTTGCCTTCCTTCGTGTCGAGCCGATATTCGGGCAACGAAAGGTCTTCGAACCAGCTCATGAAATCCGGACGGAACATCTGGCGTTTCCCGTAGAACATGTTGCCCCAAAGCCACGTTGACTCGCCGCGGGACAGGCGCAGCGTCCGGATATGATCGAGCTGCTCGCGCAGTTCCCCTTCATCGATTAGCTCCGCGAGCGCAATGCGGGGATTTCGGTTGATCAGCCGGAACACCACCTGCTTTCGGGGACTTCTGCCGAGAACGAATTGGCACATCAGCAGCTTGTAGAAATCGGTGTCGATCAACGACCGGACGATCGGATCGATTTTCCAGTTGTGATTGTAGACACGTGCGGCGATATCCACAGGCGGCATGCTCATTGGAGGTCCGGGCGCTTTCGGTCTTGCCTAGGATTGCAACCGGCCCTTCAAGACGACGCCATTCTCGTGCAGGGCGGTCTTGGCGGAAGCCAGCGATCCATTGAGGTCGATAGCCCTGCACGCAGCCTCCAGCACAACGACCTTGAATCCCAGAGCGACTGCATCGATGGCGGAATACAGAACGCAGAAGTCTGTTGCCAAGCCTGCGCAGTACACTGTGTCCACTTGGCGCGACCGCAGGTATCCCTCCAGTCCCGTGGGCGTTTTCCGATCGTTTTCGAAGAACGCGGAATAGCTATCGATGTCCGGACGAAATCCCTTGCGGAGAATCAGGTCTGCAGCATTGTTTTTCAGGTCCCGGTGGAAATCGGCCCCCTTCGTTCCCTGCATGCAATGCGGCGGCCAGAGCACTTGGGCTCCGTACGCAAGCTCGACGGTTTCGAATGGTTTTCCGCCTGCGTGATTCGAAGCGAATGATGCGTGACTGGCAGGATGCCAGTCCTGGGTAAGAACCTTGACCTCGAACTGGTCCATCATTCTGTTGATTTCATTGACCACGGTTTCGCCATCTGGAACGGCAAGCGCGCCGCCCGGGCAAAAATCGTTCTGAACATCAATCACGAGAAGCGCGTCGGAGGGACTTCGCATGGTTTTCCTCGGATTTCCGGGTGTGTAGCACAATTGGATGAGTAGAGACATAAAGCCACAGCAACGAGCATGCAATGCACAGTCGCATCCATTGAAGGCTCCTTAAGTTAAGAGTTCGTGCAACCTCTCTGGGCGACGCTGCTTCCTGCCCTGCCCCTCGCAAGCCAAATGGAAGAAAGTGTCGTCCATTCAACAATACAGTTCAGCAAAGCTTGGGATGCGATTACCTGATCATCAATGCTTTTCGAGCATCTAAAGGCCCGCCGGTCCGTCTGCTTCGAGGCCTGCCGGAAAGAACCATGCCAAGTCTGCTCTACGGCACATGGCAGATTGGTGATTACCTTGAGGTGCGTGTTAAACAAGTTGACGGTTTTTTTTACCGCCGTCGATCATGACGCCAGTCCCGTGGATAACGCAAGGCAGCATTTCAACAAAGTTTGCACACCTTCCTGCGGATGCGCTCTGCTCGCAGCAAGAGTCCTGGATAAAGACGGTGGGCACCTTAACTAATGGCTCAATTCACGAATCGCAGGCTTGGCCTGGCGCTGGCCACCGCGAAACAGGCTCTGGGCGATGGATGCCTGCCGAGCACAACGAGATGGAACCACCTAAGGCAGCTGTCGAGATGCTTGGTCGCGGATCTGGCTGTGGCGGCTGGTGGCTGTCTGGATGTGCAGGGCGCCGCACACCCGCTCCGCCGGCGGAGCGGGTGACGCTCTCGCGAGTCTGCCGAGCACCGCGGCGGCGGGCCGATGGTAACGGCCGGCGTCAGAGGCGAGCAGGGCGTCCGGGGCGATAACCAGCGCTAGCACCCGCTTCACGCTGTCCGTCGGCCGCTCGGCGATCGAGCGAAGTCCTGCATGCACGACGATCTGCCGATTTCGCCGGCTGCCAAGTCTGGGCTGTCTTGACGCAGCGCTTCTGTCCGAGGTCAACAGCTAGCTGCAGGAGCGTGGCCTGAAGGTCGGAAACGCGCCGGTGGCGGTAAATGACGCGACGATCATGGAGAGCGCGGCGGGGATCCAGTCCCGGATCATGTTTCGGGCTTCCCGGGGCATCCCCTGTCCCGGCACCACCGCCGGTTCAACCGGCTGGCGGCGCGGTCCCGGTTCATGGGGCAGCGGGCGATGGAGGCGGAAACGGCTTTGAAGGCGATGGCCCCGACCCTGTTCAAGGCGACCAACCGGATCGAGCTGATCACGGCCTGAGGGCCGGAGTCTGTCCCGAACCTGCCCGATGCGACGCATCGGGGCCTGAAACCGCGCTTTTTGAAGCCAAAACCGCGTCCGGAAGGTGCTGCAGCCACCCATCGGCAGCCGCCAGGCGCTCAGCCGGCTCCAGACAGCGAAACTCAGAGAAAAACGACGGCTTTCGCAACAGTCTTGCAACAGGATTGCAATTTCGCCAAGCGAGCGGATCTTCGCAAGGCGAACGCCCTAATCGGCTGGCAGTGACTGGTGCGGATTCTCGGCTCAGTGCGCTCGCGCTTAGGGCGGACCGGACACGATGATCCGGGGCGCTTCCACCTATCAGTGGCATTCTCTTTCGGATCGCACGTTTGAGCATGCGCTGAGGGTGCGCCTTGTTTCATGCCTTTTTGCGGCAGCGCGGTTTTGATCGGGTTCTGCTGTCGGAGGGCAGCCATCAACTGCGCGGACATGATCTGAAGGATGGCGCGCGCCCGGCGGCGCATGCCTTGCCGAAGCGGTAGGGCCAAGCTTCCACTCAGCGGCGACTTTCGCCTCCGCCATTCATAGGCGTCTAGCAAGAACAACGGCATCTTCGTAGTCCAAGTTCTCGTTCAGACACCAATCCGGAAGCTTGATCCAGCTGGGATCGTATTGCCGGAAGCCAGCATTCATGTAGCCCTTGATTGCCCGCGAGTTGCGAGCGGATGGGCGAAGAATCGCAATGTCCGCACTTTGCGCTTTCTGAAGAATCTTGACAACGCACTCTATCGCCTGAGGCCCGTGGCCTTGTCCCCAATCGCTCCGGTTCGCGATCCAGATGTCAAGCTCGGCCACCCTTTCAACCAAGAAGTACTGTATTGATCCAATCTCCCGTTCACCCGACTTGATGACAAGCACTTGGAAGTCCCGCGACCCTGAAAACGCGTCGGCGACGTAGTCATCGCAGAACTCGGCATATGTCGGAACGGGATGGTCCGGGAAGACAGGGGGTCCCATCATTTCCGGCGTCGCCTCCGATCTCGCCAGCCAACGGTAGATTCTTTCTCGATCGGCGATTTCCGCCGGGCGAAGAGTTACGGTCATTCAAAGGTCTCCAGCATCTTTTCTGAGGGCGCGCCAACTGCCTTCAAAATAAGTTTGCGTGTCGAGACTTCCAAGTGCAGGTGACCACGACAGGGGACATCGCCGATGGTCAAGCTGACTTGAATTCAAAGGCTCCCAAGACCAAGGCTAACGAAATTTGCGTCAAATCATTCAATTCAACTAACTATAGAGCAAAATAATACAATAAATAGGTCAATACATACTAGGATTCTTCAACAAATCTCGCCAATTAGCTAAACTTAAGGAAATCGAACGGGCTCAAGGAGGAAAATCATGACGCACGTTAAAACAGTTACCATGCTGGTTTCTGCATCTTTGGTGTTCGGATCAGTTGCGAGCGCTGGCGAACTGACAATCGCCACCGTAAACAACGGCCACATGATCGAGATGCAGAAGCTGACTGGACATTTCGAGGAGGCAAACCCCGGAATCACCGTAAATTGGGTCACTCTTGAAGAAGGCACGCTCCGCCAAAGGGTGACCACGGACATTTCCACGCAAGGCGGTCAATTCGATATCATGACGATCGGCATGTACGAGGCTCCGATCTGGGGCGATCGCGACTGGCTTGAAGAACTGCAGTTTGGCGCCGATTATGATGTGGACGACATACTCCCCGCGATGCGAGGAGGACTGTCTGCAAATGGCAAGCTCTACGCTGCTCCATTCTACGGCGAGAGCTCGATGATAATGTACCGCAAGGATCTGGTTGAAGAAGCAGGCATGACCATCCCAGACAATCCGACGTGGGGACATGTCGCGGATGTCGCCGCAGCCATCCATGATGCAGATGCCGGCGTCTACGGAATATGCCTTCGCGGCAAGCCGGGATGGGGCGACAACACGGCCTTCATGACGACAATGGCGAACTCGTTCGGTGCGCGGTGGTTCGACGAAGATTGGATGCCGCAACTTGACAGCCCCGCTTGGAACCACGCAGTGAGCTTCTATGTGGATTTGCTGACCAGTTATGGACCGCCGGGGTCCAGCGCGAACAGCTTCAATGAGATCTTGGCTCTGTTCAACGAGGGCAAATGCGGAATGTGGATTGACGCCACGATTGCCGCTTCGTTCATTTCCGACCCGCGCCAGTCCAAAGTTGCCGACAAGGTGGCATTTGCGCAGTCCCCCGTCGCCGTCACGAACCGTGGCGCCAATTGGCTCTGGGCTTGGGCTCTTGCAATTCCGGCTGGAACCAAGCAAGCTGAAGACGCGATGAAGTTCATCGAGTGGGCAACCTCAAAGGAGTATATCGAACTTGTAGCCGAGACTAACGGCTGGGGGTCGGTTCCCACCGGAACGCGCACGAGCACTTACGAAAACTCGATGTTCCAAGAAGCTGCAATCTTTGCGGCTGCGGAACTGAAGGCCATTCTGTCTGCCTCCCCCAGCAACAGCACTCAGGATCCAACGCCGTATACTGGCGTCCAGTTTGCGGCAATTCCAGAGTTTCAGGCAATCGGGATCGCCGTCGGACAGCAGCTGAGCGCAGCGCTTGCCGGGCAGATTTCGGTTGAGGAAGCTCTTGCGGCAGCTCAGGAGGCTGCGGACCGGGAAATGCGCAAGGCTGGATACTATTGATGCGCCTATCCAACGAACTGGATTCCGCGTCCGAAATGTAGTTTAGACAAGGTGGGCGAAGCAATGTCTTCGCCCACCTTTTTGTTTTTTTCGAGATCGGGAAATGAGCGTCCACCCTGCTAGATTGCTGCAAGCTCCGAGCATCATCCTCCTGTTTCTGTGGATGATCGTTCCGCTCAGCATGACAATCTATTTTTCAACCATACGTTACAACCTTCTCTACCCGGAACGAACCGGGTTCATCGGACTCTCGAACTACGAATTCTTTCTTACCGATCCCGGTTTCTTGCCGGCACTGTGGAATACTATCGTCCTGGTTGGTTCGGTTCTCGTGATCACGGTGATTCTGGGTCTCGCTCTGGCCGTGCTCGTGAACAAGCCGTTCCCCGGCCGCGGAATTGCCAGGGTGATGCTGATTTCACCTTTCTTCATCATGCCTACAGTGAATGCATTGATCTGGAAGAACATGTTCATGAACCCTGTCTATGGCTTGTTCGCTGTCATTGCGGATTTCTTCGGCGCCGAACCGATAGATTGGCTGGCTGACATGCCGCTGGCTTCGATCATCCTGATGATCAGTTGGCAGTGGACACCATTTGCCCTGTTGATCCTCTTGACGTCGTTGCAATCCCAAGACCCAGAGCAAATGGAAGCATGCGAGCTGGATGGTGCGAATGCGTGGCAGAAATTCATTCACCTGACCATTCCTCATCTCGCGAGGCCGATTGCCGTGATCATCATGATCCAGACGATTTTCCACCTCTCGATCTTCGCTGAGATCTTTGTCACCACGGGCGGCGGACCCGGCTTCAACAGCACCAACATTGCCTTCCTCATCTTTTCCCAAGCGTTGTTGCAGTTCGACGCGGGCGTTGCTTCGGCTGGGGGTGTCTTCGCGATCATCTTGGCCAACATCGTCGCGATTTTCCTGATCCGGATAGTTGGCAAGAGCTTGGTGGTCTAGGAAATGTCTGCCAAGACATACAGGAATCAGAACCATCTGCGCATCGCCATCGCGTGGCTTGCCGCCGCCGCCATGTTTTTCCCGATATTCTGGATGTTCGCGACTAGCCTGAAGACGGAACTTCAGGCAATATCCATACCTCCGCTTTTCCTGTTCAGCCCGACACTCGAGAACTTTGCACTGGTGCAGGAGCGCAGCGACTACCTTTCCTATGCAACCAACTCGATCATCACCTCGTTCGGAGGCACTGCGCTGGCGCTTCTGGTCGCCATACCTGCCGCCTATGCCATGGCATTTCACACGAGCCGCTTCACGAAGGACATCCTGCTCTGGATGTTGTCGACCAAGATGCTTCCTGCTGTGGGCGTTCTGATGCCAATCTACTTGATCGCCAAAGAGGTCGGCCTTCTCGACACGCGAACCGTTCTGGTGGTGATCTTCGCCATGATCAACTTGCCGATCATTGTCTGGATGCTGTTCAGCCATTTTCGGGAGGTTCCAGTGGAAATCCTGGAAGCCGCCAGAATAGACGGTGCCCGTCCGTTTCACGAAATCGCCCTTGTGCTCCTGCCACTGACTTGGGGTGGAATAATGTCGACGGCGCTGCTCAGCATCGTGCTGTGCTGGAACGAGGCATTCTGGTCGATAAACCTGACGTCGTCGGATGCTGGAACGCTAGCTGCGCTTGTCGCGTCCTACTCGAGTCCAGAAGGTCTGTTCTGGGCCAAGGTTTCCGCCGTCTCCACACTGTCCTGCGCACCAATCATCGCGTTCGGCTGGTTCTGCCAGAAGCAGCTGGTGCAGGGACTCACGTTTGGCGCGGTGAAGTGACAGACATTCAAACGCTGGTCTCACTTGAAGGGAAAACCGCCTGTTCAAGAGGCATCGCCTCAAATGTTCCCGAAATTCTCTTCAACAATGCAGCAATATTCGACATGGGTTCGGTCTTGCAGGCGGGGCTTCCGCAACAAGACAGGATTTTCGGCCTCAATGTCCGGGCTATGTACCGCGTCATGCAATCGGCCGTCTCGGCTCTCCGTGACATCAGGCATGTCCGCTCGATCGTCAGCCTTGCCAGCCAAGCCGGCTGCGGTGGCGAGGTCTTGGTTGCGCACTACTGCGCCTCCAAGGCGGCTGTCATCAGTTGCACGCAGTCAGCGGCACTGGCGCTGGCTCGCGCGGGCGTGCGCGCCAATGCCCTTTCCATGGGAGTTACCGATACGCCAATGCGGGATCAGGTTGATTCCCTGTTCGCAAAGATCGATGGACGTGAGCTGGGTGAGAAAAAGCGACTGGTGAGCGAAGCGGTCCCGCTGGGCTGGATGGGAACGCCAGAAGATGTCGCACAGGCCGCCCTGTTTCTCGCTTCCAATCTGCCTGTCTACATCACCGGCCGAACCATCGACATCGATGGTGGCGACATGCTCGTCTAGGAGGCGCCCGGGGATGTCGATCATTCTGCCGGAAATCGAGATCGTAGACCGCTCAATCAACAGCATTCGGTATCTGGAGCACGGTTGGCCAACGGACCTTTGTCGATGGCATGCACATGAGGAATACGAGTTGCACTTGATTGTCACGACGCGGGGCAAGGTGTTCGTCGGCGATTACATCGGGACTTTCGAACCCGGAAGCCTGTTCTTGACCGGGCCTCAACTTCCACACAATTGGACAACTAGCAAATCCGAGTTCGATCCGGTCACTGTACGTGACATGCTGATCCAGTTCACCCACTCCGGCTTGGTCCAGGCATGTGCGGCATATCCCGAGTTCCAGGAATTGAACCACATGATCGAGGCTTCAAACCACGGCATCGAGTTTCTCGGATTTGACTCGGCTGAAGCAATGAGAAGACTTGCAAATATCAGGGACAGCACAGGGATCAAGCGAATACTGCTCAGTCTCGACTTTCTCCACTTCCTGAGCCGCTGGCCCGATCGCAAAACCTTGTCGGTCGCGCGGATAAACAACAGCAGTTCGGTCAAGAACCACTCAAAAATCGCGAACGCCATAGAGTATGTCGTCGCGAACTACACCGAACAGCTTTCGCTATCCAAATTCGCCGCGATGGCAGGTATGAGCGAGAGCGCATTTTCGCGATATTTTCACGCGGCGACCGGCAATTGCTTCACTGAGTTCGTCAACCGGGTTCGCGTCGGACAGGCCTGCATCAAGCTCTACGAGACGAACGACAAAATATCCTCGATCTGCTTCGGTGTTGGGTTCCAGAACATCGCGAATTTCAACCGCCAGTTCGGGAAGATCAAGGGGAAGACCCCCAGCGCCTTCAGAACCGAAGCTCGCAAGGGACTGATCGCCTGAAATGAACTCGCTCAACGCGAAAACGGCCGGGGACCGAATGTTCTCGAAAGCCAGCCCAGTTTTGGACCGCTCCACATATAACCGGGACGCAATGGAAATTGGGGTTGTCCATCTCGGAGTCGGCGCATTTCATCGTGCGCACCAAGCTCCCTATTTCGATGCGTTGATGGAAACCACTGGTGAGTTACAGTGGGCAGTCGCCGGGATCAATCTCCGGCATGCTCAGTCAGAGAATATCAAGCGATTGCGGGCACGGGACGGAGAGTATGTCCTGAAGACTGTCCCATCCGAAGGGAACGCCAGTTTTCGGCTGATACGCTCGCACAAGCGACTGCTGGACTGGACCACGGAGATCGAGGAAGCCGAAGAGATAGTCGCCCGTCAAAGCGTCCAGGCAATGACGATCACTGTCACCGAGAGCGGATACTGTCTGGGCGAGGACAGCGAACTCGATCTGTCCAACCCGGAAATTCAAGCTGAAATTGCTGGAACGGCGGCAACCACGGTGTACGCTTACCTGCGAGGGTCCCTGACGCGCCGCATGCGCGCCGCCGCGGGTTCCCTGACGATTCTATGCTGCGACAACATTCGAGAAAACGGGCTGTTCCTGCAACGTAACCTGATGGCATACCTTGACACCGTAGGAGACAACGCCCTCTCCGAATGGATAGTGGAACACGTGTCGTTTCCCTGCTCCATGGTAGACCGCATCACACCGCAGCCAGAGCGGGCAAACTCCGATGAAGTCGCCGAACTTTTCGGAATCCACGGCGATTTCACGGTGCATGCGGAAAGTTTCGCTCAATGGGTGATTGAAGACAGCTTTAGAGGAGTCAAGCCCAACTTGAATGCCGCAGGCGTTCAGTTCGTGCGAAACGTCGACGGGTATGAACAACCCAAGATCAGGATTCTGAACGGAGGGCACACAAGTCTTGTCTATTTAGGCGTCCTTCACGGACACGAGACATTTGATTCAGCCCTGAGCGATCCCGAACTCGCTAAATTCTTCCACGACTTCATATACCAAGAAGTGATCCCCTCGCTTGGCGATAATGTCGCAGTTGACCTGCAAGCGTATTCCAAGTCGATCAAGTCACGTCTGCTCAACAGGAGAATTGCCGACAGCATCGGCAGGATCGCGATGGACGGCGCAAGCAAATTCCCGATCTTCATTGTTCCCACTGTGCGGGGGTGTTTCGGGCGGGGCATTGCACCTACCCATGCGCTACGGTCCATCGCAAGCTGGTACGTATTCATGCGCCATGTTCGAACGGGCACGATCAGCTTCGATTACCTTGAGCCTAAATGGGCAATTGTCGACGGGTGTCTGGCGGATGGAAAGGAAAAGGCTTTTGCCCGACATTCGGAACTGTGGGGGGACACACCTGACATGCATCCGCAGTTCGTCGACGGAATCCTGAACGAGATCGACAGCCTTATGGCTCGGTTCCCGATTGGTTGAAGGAATGTCGCAGAAGTTCGCTTCCTAGGCCAACCTTAAGAAAACCGCCTAGGGTTTCGGCAGAATGCCGGACGTCGAAAGTGCAGTCGCTCGCTTGGGGTCTCTATCCAAGGGGTCTCTCCTCTCCTGACAACTGCATTTTCGCTTCCTCGCATTCGCCGTTCGCGCACTCGGCAACAGAGAGGGGCACCGTTGTTTTCAGCACACCTGTCGCGCACTATACTCTCAGTTGGTTCGGACCTCGGGTCCAGAGGGTTGGATATTGAGACGTTGCATTCGCGGCCGCGGTGAAATTTGGGTCCGCTCGGTGCGAACGGCAGGCATCCCCTTTCGCCTTTCATCGGATGGACACTTCTTCGTCCCGATGTCCCTTCGGGGCGGGCCGTTGCAATGCGGCGATGAGCCGCTTCTCTTGTACCCGTCCTCGCTGTACCGTGGACGATACCATTTGGCAAACTCGCACCGGTTCCAGAAGTCACGCAGTACAGTTCGGTGCCGGTGGCACGGTGGTGGCAGATATCGAAGAGAGTTGCGCAACACGCTCTAGGGCAATCGCTTTTGAAAAATTCCGGTTCCCCCTTTCCCGCCAACGGTGCAATGCTCCTGCAAGCAACAGTGCAGAGGCAAGCATCATGCAGGATTTTCCTGTCTTTCTTCAAGGAACTTGGACTCTAGGCCAGCAACGCCATGCGCCACGACCTCGCGAGATGACAGCCGCTGCAAACCCTTGCATCATTTCCGGCGGCAACTGCGTTCTGTCGTTGAAAAGTAGCTAACCCCAATTCTGGATAAGAGGGGTGAGGGGGTTCCCAAATCGGGCGTGGCCTGATTCTGTATCCGCAACCAAAATCAACGGATGGGATCCCCTCAATGAGCACCTCTGTCATCGCACTGTTCTGCTGTCTCGACGACTTTGCAAAGACCTTTGAAGAATGGGAGCGGCATCGGCTGATCGGCACAGGCCGCCAGCGCTCGCGCTCGGGCAAGCTCTCGCTCAGTGAAAGGCTCTTCATCATGGTGTTGTTTCATCTCTCGCCCTTCAAGAATTTCAAGGCTTTCTGGTTCCATGGCGTGGAGCGGAAATATCGCGACTGCTTTGGAGACCTGCCGAGCTGCGGACGGTTTGTCGCTCTGATGCCGCGCTTGCTGGTTCCGTTTTGCATCTTGATGCAATGCTTTCGCGGTGAGGAAACCGGAATCTGTTTTGTGGACAGCACCAAGCTCGCTGTCTGCCACAACGCACGGATCAACCGGAACAAGGTCTTCAAGGGACTGGCCAAGCGGGGCCGAAGCACCATGGGGTGGTTTTTCGGGTTCAAGCTGCATCTGGTCATCAACGACAAGGGTCAGGTCATGGCCGTCAAGATCACGCCTGGAAACACCGACGACCGCAAGCCGCTTGAGACCATGATTGCCGAGTTGAAAGGCAAGGCGTTCGGCGATAAAGGCTGCATTTCGAAGCCGCTTTTCCAGCGTTTGTGGCAGCAGGGCCTGCACCTGATCACTGGCATTCGCCGCAACATGAAAAACTTTCCTCTGCCCATTCTGGACCAAATCATGTTGCGGAAGCGGTTCATCATTGAAACGCTGTTCGATAAACTGAAATCGAGCATGGGATTGGAACACACACGACACCGGTCCCCAACAAATGCCTTCGTTCATATCCTGTCATGTCTGGCTGCCTATATTCTGGCGCAGCCAAAGGTCAAAATCGGCAAAATCGTCGTGCCAGACGCCATTCGGTGCATTCCAAAAGAAAACAGAGCTTATCCATAACTCGGGTTAGCTAGGACATCCTCGCGACAATGCAAGTATGTCTTGAGAATCTAGAGAGCCTGAACGCTTTCAAGAACTTGGATGCTGGGCACGGCTGGCAACGGTCTGCGTTGACATCGGCTGGCTGCAGGGGACGCGCCTCTGGCCCAGCCTTGAAACGGTCAGGAAAAGTCGCGGCGACCCGCGAGACCAAAGGCCGAGTAACAACAAAAACACGCAGCTGCCTAATAAACGAAGCGTTGAGCATCGCTTATGCTGCGCTGGGCGAACGCCGAATGGAACGACGAAGCCCGGCTCGGCATGGTTCGCGCCGCCGTCAAGCTTTCGAAAGGCGAATTGAAAAGCGATTGCTCTACCCTCTAGATTCCGTCCGGCATTGGAAACTCCGGCGTTCGATCCCGTTCGTGTCGCCCCCGGCTTGGCCAACGACTCGGGCGACAGGCCTGTTGCAGGTATTTCCGCCAAACGCGTCCATCTGCGGGTGCCATCAAGACCATCGAACTTGGCGACCGGGGCCAAAACCGTGCTTGCGTTTCACGAATTGAGCCTTCACGAAATTTTAGGGAAATGCCATTGGGGGAAGAACCAGAGCTTGCACCGTCAAGCGGCGAAAAAGTCAATTTCATCTAGAAGGGCGAGAAATCCGGACGATGACGAGCGCCGGCGAGGGGTCCGTGTCCTCGTGCCAGAACCGCAAACAACAGTTGGGGAAGGATCCCGGGCAAGAAACCGCGCGAGCCGCAGTGTAGCTTGCGATCTCGCAGATCCGTTTTCCATTCCAGTTCCTCCAGGCTGGCTGCACGTCGCCTGTACATGCTTAAAGCGCCCGGAAACGAGAATCCGCAGTCAATAGAAATGGGAATGTCACGGTTTGCACGCTTGTGAATCAACACCAAGCCAATTGCAGATTGCCCCAAAACCTGCAAAGGTGCGGATAGGCAGCACCTGCGCCAAATGTGGCCCCCAAAATAAACCTTGTCAACATATGGCATACGGAGCGGATGAGAACGCAGGATACAGATAATGGGAATAACCCAGCGTGCGACAGACGGCATCGCAACTGAACTTGAATACAAAGCCGATTCCATAAAGGTTCTGCGAGGCTTGGAGTCCGTCAAGAAGCGACCCGGCATGTACATCGGCGATACGGATGACGGTTCTGGTCTGCATCACATGGTCTACGAGGTCGTAGACAACGGAATTGATGAAGCTCTGGCTGGCCATGCGGACCTTGTCAAGGTCACAATCCATTCGGACGAAAGCGTCTCGGTTCAAGACAATGGCAGAGGAATTCCGGTAGACATTCACAAGGAAGAAGGTGTGTCGGCAGCGGAGGTCATCATGACACATCTCCATGCCGGAGGTAAATTCGACTCCAACAGCTACAAGGTCTCTGGAGGGCTTCACGGAGTCGGCGTATCTGTTGTCAACGCCTTGTCTGAGTGGCTCGAGATAAGGATATGGCGGGAAGGAAAGGAACATTTCGCCCGTTTTGAGAACGGAAGGACCGTGGACGGCCTGAACGTCACAGGCGAGTGCGACGGAAGGACTGGAACCGACGTGCGGTTCCTAGCCTCGACGGAGACGTTCAGCAACCGCGACTACAGCTGGAAAACGCTTGAACATCGACTCCGCGAGCTCTCCTTTCTGAACTCTGGAGTCCGAATCGTTCTTCTCGACGAGCGCGATCATGAATCCAAAGAGGTGACGTTTCATTCAGAAGGAGGCGTAAGCGAGTTTGTCAAGCATTTAGACCGATTTCGATCGCCTTTGCTTCCAGAGCCGATCTTTGTAAAGGGCGAGCTTGACCGCATAGGCATCGAGGCGGCCTTGTGGTGGAACGACGGGTTTCATGAAACCGTGCTGCCGTTCACCAACAACATCCCGCAACGGGACGGCGGCGCTCATCTCGCCGGATTCCGGGCGGCTTTGACGCGTACGATCAACGGTTACGCCAACTCCAGCGGCCTTATCAAGCAGAAGAAAATCAACTTGGTCGGCGAAGACTCCAGGGAAGGGCTAACCTGCGTGCTGTCCATCAAGGTCGAAGACCCGAAATTCTCTTCTCAGACGAAAGACAAGCTGGTCTCATCGGAGGTTCGCCCCAGCGTGGAGTCGTGTCTGAGCAAGAAGATTTCCGAGTGGCTCGAGGAACATCCACACCACGCAAAGGAAATCATTGGAAAGGTGACCAGGGCTGCGCTGGCTCGCGAGGCTGCACGCAAGGCACGGGAGCTGACCAGACGAAAATCGCCGATGGACATCGCATCGCTGCCTGGAAAGCTTGCTGACTGCCAAGAGAAGGACCCGGCGCTTTCGGAACTCTTCATAGTGGAGGGCGATTCCGCAGGCGGTTCGGCGAAGCAAGGCCGTGCTCGGTACAATCAAGCAGTGCTTCCGCTACGCGGCAAGATATTGAACGTCGAACGCTCCCGCATAGACAAAATGCTTTCCTCGGAGCAGATCGGGACGCTCATCACAGCCCTTGGCACAGGCATCGGACACGAAGATTTTAACATAGGCAAACTTCGCTACCACAAGATCGTCATCATGACAGATGCCGATGTCGATGGTGCGCACATCAGGACGCTCCTCTTGACATTCTTTTACCGGCAAATGCCGCAGATTATCGAAGGCGGCTATCTCTACATTGCCGAACCGCCCCTATTCAAAGTCGAGAAGGGCAAGTCCGAAGTCTATCTCAAGGATCAAGCCGCGCTCGAGGATCACCTCATCGAACAGGGCGTTGCCGGCGCCGCGCTGCGACTCGGCTCCGGCGAGGTGGTCGCTGGGCAGGACTTGCGCCGCATTCTGGACGAAGCGCGAGCGGTACGGCGAATAATGAAGGCGTTTCCGACCCACTATTCGACTAAAATCCTGGAGCACTCCGCAATTGCCGGCATCCTTGAGCCCGGAGTCGTGCGATCATCCCCGCAGGCTTCCGCGGACCTTGTGGCCTCAAGACTTAACCTAGTTGCGGACGAATACGCGCGCAGCTGGATAGGACGGCCGACACAGGATGGAGGTTTGAGGTTCGCTCGCATGTTGAGGGGTGTTGAAGAGGTGCAGACGCTGGAAGGGCCTGTGCTAAATTCCCGCGAATCCTTCAAGCTGTCGAGCTACTCCAGAAAGCTGAGCGAGATATACGGCGAGCCAGCTTGGTTGGACCGAAAGCAGAAATCCTCGAGGGTATTCATGCCCTCCGAACTTCTGAATGCAGTTCTCCAGGAAGGCGAGAAAGGGCTGACGCTCCAGCGTTACAAGGGACTCGGCGAAATGAACCCCGACCAGCTTTGGAACACGACTCTCGATCCCGACGCCCGAACCTTGGTGCAAGTGAGAATCGAGGATGTCGCCGAGGCAAATGATCTGTTCATCCGGCTTATGGGCAACGAGGTCGAGCCTCGTCGGGAATTCATCATCGCAAACGCTTTAACAGTGGAGAATCTGGATCTTTGATCTGCGCTCGACCTCTTGCATAGACGGGCATCCGACTCAATTAAATCAAAGCATGCCAGCCTGCGGTCTGCGAGTTTCAGTTCGCTGAGCGAGGGCACTGACCTGAGTTCAATGGCCATGAACGCTCGTCTTTATCAAACATGAGGCTGAATGACTTTATATCGTTGAACCTTCGCGCCGGTGTGCATGGCAGCATGTCTTTCCACGGTTGCTGTTTACGCATACAATGCCAGCAGGACTTTATTGGCTTTGGCTTGAGTTGGATTAAATCTCATGAAGATCGAGATATTGATTGGAGACATTACCAAGCTGAAAGTGGACGCCATTGTCAACGCCGCGAACGAGCGCCTCCAGCGAGGCGGGGGAGTCGATGGAGCCATACACAATGCGGCCGGGCCAAAACTTCAGGATGAATGCCGAACCATTGGCGGATGCAAGGTTGGGGACGCAGTGATGACATTGGGCTACCTGCTCCCCGCGCGACATGTCATCCACACGGTCGGACCGGTTTGGCATGGCGGCACGCAGGGAGAGCCGGATCTTCTTCGCAGTTGCTATCGCAAATGCATGGAGGTCGCCCGCAAAAATGGATTTTTGAGTCTAGCGTTCCCGGCCATCAGCACTGGAGTGTTCGGCTATCCGATGCATTCGGCCGCCAAAATAGCGATTTCCGAAGTTCGCGCATCGGAACCCGGCTCAATTGAAATGGTTGTCTTTGCATGTTTCGATACAACTGCTGCCGAGACATACCGAGAGGTCGAACGAAGCGCCCGAAGCCAACTGCAAGACGATTGAGCCGAGGGCATTGCAGTTTGGATCGGTAAGCATGCACGGGGACTGGTAAGCATCGCCATTCCAAGACCTGATGGAAAAGCAATGATTCGGCGACACCTTAATATCCAACTCGTCGAGAACACTACCTCCATCGGAAGATTCGTTCACGACTTTGTCACGGCCCGGATGGTAGAGAACCTTATAGTGTGCTATCTGACAGGGATGCGCGCGGTTGCGCTCAACACGACATAAATAGCAATATATCAATGGATAGCACAGTGTTTTCACTAACCGAGAGGCGAACCGGATACGCTGCCATGCGCCTCGGTTTCCATTCGTGCGTTGACGGCAGTGCTGACCCAAACGGCGCCCTGCACTGTCATGACAGCAGGACAAGAACCGAAACCCGTTCCGGCAAGCGCATCGCGAAAGTCAGGATCAACCTGACCAAGCGGACCGTCGCGGCCCTCGAGCCCGCCGACAAGTCCTGGATCGCCTGGGACGACAGGCTCACCGGGTTCGGGTGCCGTGTCCAGCCCTCCGGCACCAAGTCCTTCATCGTCAACTGCCGCCCCGGCGACGTCGGGCGCAAGGCGCCCAACAAGCGGGTCGTCATCGGACGCTTCGCCCCCGACTGAGGCGCGGAGGAAGGCCCAGGACCTGCTCGGGCGTGTCGCACGGGGAGAGAGGATCCGGAGGGAGGGCGTTCCGAGGCACGCGACAGGCAGCCCCATGAAATTCTCGCCTGGACCCACACCGCGTTCTGCAACCTCAAGGGCTGGGTGCGGGGCGTCTGCCACGGGCTGTGCGCCAAGCACCTCCAGACCTGTCTCGATGAGTTCGTTTTTCGTTTCAATCGGCGCCGAAATCGCCACGCTGCCTTCCTGTCCCTGTTCCTGCAGGCTCTGCGCGCCAAACCTCACCCCTGCCGCATCTTGATCAAACCGGAACCAAGTGCATAAGCAGTTAACCGGAATACACCTAAACTTGGCTGACACGCTGGCCGACAAACCGAGGCCACCTCCTGCTGACGGACGTCGGCAGATAAGATGCAGGCGAAGTCACCACGCACACACCCCGGAAGCGAGAAAGATAAGGAATAGCCATGGACGAATTTGAACAACAGCCCTTCAGCGACGTAGAGTTTGTGGAGAATCCGGAGCAAAGGTGCCCTGTGCTTCTTCTGCTGGACACGTTCCATTCCATGAATGGGGCGCCGATCACGGAGCTAAATGGGGGGTTGAATACGCTTCGTCAAGAGCTCTTGGATGACCCGATGGCGTCAAAACGAGTCGAATTGGCCATGATTAGTTTTGGGCCGGTCGAGATTCGCTCTGACTTCGTGACTGTGGATCAGTTTTCCCCGGAGGAATTGGAGGTTGGCGCCGATGGGTGAAGCCATCGTGACCGGCTTGGACATGCTGCACAAACGCAAGAACTGCTACAGGGACAACGGTGTCAATTACCATCGCCCGTGGGTCTTTCTGATTACGGATGGCGCGCCCACCGACGACTGGCCGAAGCCAAACGCCGGGTCCGCAAGGGAGAGGAGCGCAAGGAATTCATGCTCTGTGCCGTTGGCGTTGAAAATGCCGATATGGGTGTTCTCCAGGCGATCGCGACCAGTCAACCGCTAAAGCTGAAGGGATTGGCGTTCAAGGATCTGTTTCATTGGCTGTCGAGTTCGCTTGGCGCTGTTTCTCAATCCAATCCTAGTGAACAAGTTCCACTGGAAAATCCTGCCGCGCCGGATGGCTAGGCTGTAGCGGGCTAATGTCGTGCCGTAGCGGTGGGCAGCTGCATCCTCGATAGGCACGTCTCACAGTCGAACCGGCGATAGGTTGCAAGACGCCTGCGCCGTGTCGGTTTGTGGCGAAGACCATGTCTTCGCAGTTGTTTCTGACGGTGCCGGCAGCGCTGCCTTTGGGACATACGGCGCCTGGCTCGTGTGCCGTCAACTTAAGGTCCGATTTCGTGATTGGTTGGCAGAAAGTGAGGCTCTGCCCGATGACAAGACACTGAATTGTTGGATCGACGAAGCCAGGGACTGGATTTCTGCGATCGCGGAGAAACGTGGTACTGACCCAAGGCAATTTGCCGCAACTTTGGCAACGCTTCTAATTTGTCTAAGCGAAGTACTAGGGAACCTCTGAATATAGCCTGATTTTTGGGCGTGTCATTGCGCATCCGGTGCGTGCCCGCTGTCTTGCGCCACGCCTTTTTTGGGGGGATCCTGACATGCAGCGATTTCGGCAATTGACCTTTGCCAGCCTCGAATGCGATCGCAAGACGCGCCGCGAGATCTTTCCGGAGCGGATGGACGGCCCGATCCCCTGGGAGCGCCTGGAGGCCCGCATTGCGCCGGCGTGTCCGAAGGGCGGCGGCCAGGGGTAACAGCCGCATCCGCTGTCGGTGATGCTGCGCGTGCACTGCGTTCAGCCGTTCTGCAATCTGAGCGATCCGGCGATGGAGGACCGGCTTGCGAGGCGGAGAGCATCCGGCGCTTTGCCGGGGTGAGTCTTGAGAAGGTTCCGGACGAGACGACGATCCCGACTTCCGCCACCGGCTGGAGCGCCACGGACTGGCGCACCAGCTGTTCGGGAGATCAGGGATCACCTGGCCGAGCGGGGGGGGGTGCTGAAGAAGGACAGCATCATTGACGCCACCATCATTTCGGCGCCTCGCCGACCGGGAACGAAAGCAACGCCCGCGACCCGGAGATGCACCGGACCAGGAAGGGGAACCAGTGGCATTTCGGGATGAAGCTGCACATCGGCACCGACCACCGGGGTCTGGTGCACCACCTGGAGGGAATGGCCGCGAACGTTCACGACCTGACGCCTTCGGGCCAGCTTCTGCACGGCGAGGAGGAGCAAGTCTGGGGTGACTCTGGATACCGCGGAATCGGCAAGCGCACGGAGCACGCGCATCGCGATGTTTCGTGGCGGATTGCCCTGCCCCGAGCCAGCGCCGGACGCTGGCGCCGGGCAGTGCGGCGGCCATGGCGATCTGTTCTGGGCCGAGGCGCAGCCTAGCACGGGGGTCTGGAAGTTCGCGGTTCTGGCGACGTCTCTCGATCTTGAGGTCCGCTCGCTCGCCCAGTACCGGGACCGAGCGGACGCGGAGAACGGCTTCGACGAGTTGAAGAACCAGTGGAGCTGGGGCGGCTTCACCACGCGGGATCTGAAGCGCTGCCAGCACATGGCGCGGCTGATCACGCTCACCTGCAACTGGTGAAGTTTATTCGTACGCTTGGCCGATCCCGATCACCACCGCAAGGCGATCACCAGCCGGCCGCTTCTTCTGCACGGGATTGGCCGCCAGACCCACCATGCTGGTCAAACCCAGCTCACGGTGACGTCGAGCCACGGGCGGCGGCGTGCGGTTGTCGCGGCTTTGCGGCAGATCAGCGGCTTCTTCCGGGCGCTGATGCGAAGTACGGAGCAGTTGAGGGCCGAGGATCGCTGTCGCCGGATCTTTTGGCGGAAGCGCTGAAGAAGTGCCTCCGAGGCCGCTAGTCGGGCCATCAACCTTGGCTCCCGTCGCCTCGGGCCGCGCGCTGGCGGGATGAAATCCGCCCCGAGAATTGGCCGTCCACCACCCGCAACTGCCGAATCTAGGCTGAACAGTTTGCTCCCGCGCGGACGTCGCTTTCCTGTCGGCTGCGTCGTCAGCGGTGTCGGAAACCTCCTCGATATCGCGGCCCCTGAAGTGGCGGCGCTGCGCAAAATGATAGATGGCACGGCCGATTTCATGCGGAGACAACGCCTCGCCTTCAAACGCGCGCCCCCGGAGATCATAGGGATCGCGCTTCATGGCCCGATCCCAGTCGGACGACTGCCGTGACGGCAGCAGTCCGGCCGCACACAATTGATCGCCGAGCAGGCGCCGGACGCTCTCGCCGACGGCGACGAAGACGCGCCTGCCGCCGTTCCTAGTTCAACGGCACGCCCTTGGGAACCGCGGGTTTCCGGGAAGATTCACACGCCGAGATGGTGGATTTTTCCCGTGGTGAGCTCGGATCGGTGCAGGCGGGCCGCATCGCCTTCACCGACGCCTCGCCGGGCCAGGGGCGGATGTTGCCGTCGGCGTGGACCTTGAAACGCTCGACGATGTATCGGTCGTCTTCGAGGCCGGTGCCGAAGAGGTGGACCAGGAAGGTGGACGCAATGTTGCCAGGAACCGCGATTGCTGCATTCATCGTGCCGTCTCCGTCGTGCCGTCGATGGGGAACGGCGGCGGCGCCTCCCTCCGGGACGCCATCCGCCGCCCTGCTTCCGGCCAGACTCTCCTCTCGTGGGCGCTGGACGCAGAACCGGCGCCCGGCCGGCGGAGACCGCGGCGTCCGGCGCGCACCGGCGTCCAGCGACTTGATCGAGGTAGCACCGGGTGCTATATCGTCCGGCATGATTAAAGGCACGAGAGAGGTCCGGATTGCGCACGTTCAAGACCAAACCCTTCGCGCGTTTCGCCCATCGCGAGGGCATCGCGGACGAGGCGCTGTGCGATGCGGTGGAGCGCGCCGCGAGGGGCTTGGTCGACGCCGACTTGGGCGGCGGCATCATCAAACAGCGCATCGCCCGGCGGGGACAGGGCCGGTCCGGCGGGTTCCGCACGATCGTGGTGTTTCGCCGGGGGGAGCGCGCGTTCTTCGTGCACGGGTTCGCGAAGAGTGACCGGGACAACCTCCGGCGCCGCGAGTTCGGGGCGTTGCGGGCGCTGGCGGAGGAAATGCTCGGGCTGGACGGTCCCCGCCTGGAAGCGATGCTGACGAACGGGACGATTAGCGAGGTGAACTGCGATGGCTAGGCAGTACGGGAGCGAAGTGCTGGCGTCGGTGCACGAGACCGCGCTCGGCATGACCGAGGCGGGCGTCATGTCGAAGCGGACGATGAAGGCGTTCGACGAGATGTGCCTGACGCCGGTTGAAGACATGGCGCCGGAGGCGATCCGCGAACTTCGGCTGCGCGAGAATGCGAGCCAGGCGGTATTCGCGCGCTACCTCAACGTGACCACGGGACTGGTGAGCCAGTGGGAGCGTGGCGAGAAGCGCCCGCGCGGCGCCTCGTTGAAGCTCCTAACGCTGGTGGCAAAGAACGGTCTCGGGGCGGTCGCCTGACGGTTGTCGGCCGGTTGTCGGCCGGCGGGTCGCGGTGTTGCGATAGTGTTGACACGCGAATTGAGCGAGCCTGTGCCCCGAAAATAAACTAATTATTACGATAGGTTACGGGCAAGATAATTTCATGCTCGGAAGTTGAAGAACCTTGCCGTGTATATAGTTCGACAGAGACGTGCCCAACTGTGCAGGATACGACACAAATGCCCAATGTGCGGACGGGGCAACGTTCGAGCGCCAACCTGCTGGTTTCGCTGGCTGGCTGGACCGGCGCGGTCTTGACGCAGCGCTTCTGTCGGAGGCCATCGCTAGCTGCACGAGCGCGGATTGAAGTTCAAGCACACGCCGGGGCGATTGTCGACGTGACCATCGTGCGGCACGCGATGCGTCCGTGCCGCTAGTTCGGGAGATCAGGGATCACCTAGCCGAGCGGGGAGTCTTGCTGAAGGAGGACAGCATCGTTGACGCCCCACCATAATCTCGGTGCCGTCGTCGACTAGGGAACCTCTGAATATAGCCTGATTTTGGGCGTTGCATTGCGTATCCGGTGCGCGCCTGTTATTTTGCGCCACGCCTTTTTTTGGGGGATCCTGACATGCAACGCCTTCAGCAATTGACCTTTGCCAGCCTCGAATACGATCGCAAGAAGCGCAAGACGCGCCGCGAGATCTTTCTGGAGCGGATGGACGGCCTGATCCCCTGGGAGCGCCTGGAGGCCCGCATTGCGCCGGTGTATCCGAAGGGCGGCCGCAGGGGGCGACAGCCGTATCCGCTGTCGGTGATGCTGCGCGTGCACTGCGTTCAATTGTTTTACAACCTGAGCGACCCGATGATGGAGGACCAGCTTTACGAGGCGGAGAGCATCCGGCGCTTTGCCGGGGTGAGTCTTGAGAAGGTTCCGGACGAGACGACGATCCCGACTTCCGCCATCGGCTGGAGAACCACGGACTGGCGCAGCAGCTGTTTGAGGATATCAGGGATCACTTGGCCGAGCAGGGGGTTTTGCTGAAGAAGGGCACCATCGTTGACGCCACCATCATTTCGGCGCCGTCGTCGACCAAGAACGAGAGCAACGCCCGCGATCCGGAGATGCACCAGACCAAGAAGGGGAACCGGTGGCATTTCGGGATGAAGCTGCACATTGGCACCGACACCCGGGGTCTGGTGCACCATCTGGAGGGAACGGCCGCCAACGTTCACGACCTGACGCCTTCGGATCGGCTTCTGCACGGCGAGGAGGAGCAAGTCCGGGGTGACTCTGGATACCGCGGGATCGGCAAGCGGGCGGAGCACGCGCATCGCGATGTTTCGTGGCAGATTGCCATGCCTCCGAGCAAGCGCCGGACGCTGGCGCCGGGCAGCGCGGCGGCCAGGGCGGAGAAGGCGAAGGCCCGGGTGCGGGCCCGGGTGGAGCATCCGTTCCGGATCATCAAGCGGGTGTTCGGCTACGACATGGTTCGGTATCGGGGTCTGGACAAGAACGTGCAGCGGCTTGCGCTGCTTCCGGGCTTCTCGAACCTGATGATTGCCCAGCCGCACCTGTCGTGACAAGGGAGAAGTGTGTCCGGAATTTGCCGGATCGGCCCTGCGGGGGCTGAAGCAGCGGCGGTTTCGCCCCGAAAACGCGCATTTGCGGCTTCCGGACCGCCGAAAACCGACCGGTGCAGCCGGGAAGGGCAAATTCCGCAGCAAATCCCAAAAAAAACCTCCAAATCAGAGGTTCCCTAGGGAAAGGAACAATGCCCGCGATCTGGAGATGCCCCGGAACCGGCGGCATTTCGGGATGAAGCTGCGCATCGGCACCGATCCCCGAGGGCTGGTGTGCCATCTGGAGGGAACGGCCGCCAACGTCGCGACCTGACGCCTTCGGACCGGCTTCTGCAAGGCGAGGAGCAGGTTTGGGCTGATGCCGGATATCGCGGGAACGGCAAGCGTGCGGAGCACACCCTTCGCAAAGTGTCGCGGCGCATTGCCATGAACCCCGGCAGGTGCCACGTTCGAGCGACGACTCAATCCCGCGCTGTCCACTGGGTCGTTAGATGATGCCTTCCAGTGGTCGAAAAAGCGTTGCCAGCAGGCAGTTTGCCCTCTGCATGATCGAAAGCTGGCACAATTAGTGGCGGTACCCAATGGTGAGGTGTGCGTGGGTTTCTAACTAGAGCGTGAGACGGTCTGACTGACCCAACGGCAGATGGCGGAAGTGTTCGACACCACACCCGAGAATGTCCTGATGCAATTGCGAAACATATTCTCGATCTAGGAATTGGAAGCAGCGGCGACTATCAAGGATTTCTTAGGGAACCTCTGATTTCGGGGGGGGTCTGGTTTTGGCTGCGGAAACTGCCCTTCCCGGCTGCATCGGCCGGTTTTTTGCAGCCCGGAAGCCCCAAACGAGCGTTTTCGGGGCGGAACCGCTGCCGTTTCAGCCCCCGCACAGGGCCGGTCCGGCAAATTCCGGACACGCTTCTTCCCTGTTACGACAAGTGCGGGCTGGGCAATCATCAGGTTCGAGAAGCCCAAAAGCGGCGCAAGCCGCTGCATGTTCCTCTCCAGACCTCGATAGCGAACCATGTCGCAACCAAACGCCCGCTCGCGATCCGGAATGGATGCTCCACCTGCGCCTGCACCCTGGCCTTCGCCGTCTCCGCCTTGGCCGCCGCGCTGCCCGGCGCTTACCCGGGGTCATGGCAATCCACCACGAAACCTCGCGATGCGCGTGCTCCGCACGCTTGCCGATCCCGCGATATCCGGCGTCAACCCGGACTTGCTCCTCCTCGCCGTGCAGAAGCCAACCCGAAGGCGCCGGTCGCGACGCTGGCGACCGTTCCCTCCGGATGGTGCATCAGACCGGGGGGGGGGGGGGGTCGGTGCCGATGTACAGCTTCATCCCGAAATGCCACTGGTTCCCCTTCCTGGTCTGGTGCATCTCCGGATCGCGGGCGTTGCTCTCGTTCCCGGTCGACGACGGCACCGAGATGATGGTGGCGTCAACGATGCTGCCCTTCTTCAGCAGCACCCCCCGCTCGGCCAGGTGATCCCTGATATCCCGAACAGCTGGTGCGCCAGTCCGCGGCGCTCCAGCCGGTGGCGGAAGTCGGGATCGTCGTCTCGTCCGGAACCTTCTCAAGAACCACCCTGGCAAGACGCCGGACGCTCTCCGCCTCGCAAGCCGGTCCTTCATCGCCGGATCGCTCAGATTGCAGAACGGCTGCACGCAATGCACGCGCAGCATCACCGTCAGCGGATGCGGCTGTCGCCCCTTGCCGCCGCCCTTCGGATGCGTCGGCGCAATGCGATCATCCAGGTGCGCCCAGAGGATCGGGCCGTCCATCCGTTCCGGAAAGATCACGCGGCGCGTCTTGCGGTCGCATTCAAGGCTTGCAAAGGTCAATTGCCGAAGGCGCTGCATGTCGTGATCCCCCCCCTGAAAAAGCTGCGGTGCCAAGACAGTGGGCGCGCACCGGATGCGCAATGCAACGCCCAAAATCAGGCTGCATTCAGAGGTTCCTTAGTCGTTCGAACCTAGGGCGAATGCTGGGCTGACCGCACTCACGTCTCGCCCTTCCACGGCACACCCAAGAGAAGAGCAATGAGGCGTGCAAAAACCTCCTGTGCCGCCCTTTCCATGTCCCGCCGGTTACCGCGAGCGATAAGGGGGCCGATATCGGCTCTGAATTGAGGATCGTACATCTTGGCCGCTAGATTCCGTTCTAACAGGGTACGGGGCACTTGGTCCCCGCCGCGCTCCATGTATGCGATGAACGCCGTCACTGTACGACGGGGGTCGGCTGCTCCGTCGTCCAAGGCGGTGGCGAGATCGAACATATCCCAACCCTTCTTGCGTTGATACAGTGCTCGCAGCTTGGTAGCGAGAAGCTCGTCCAGTTCATAAGCCGCAATGCTGCAAGCTCCGTCGAACCAGCGCGAGGTCACCGAGAATGGAATCTTCTTGATCCCGAACACAGAAAAATGCTCGCGGAAATTGATCTCGACCTTCAAGCGCAGACGCAGAGGCAGCATGTCCTCGGGCTCGAAACGATAGACGAGTGTCACCCGGCCTTCGGTCTGTTTCCATCGAGGTGTGCTGAGCCAGGGGGCGAGAACCTCGTGCAGCGCGTCCATGATCGGGCCCGTTGGGCCAAGGTCGGATTGCACGAAATCGATATCTTCGGAGTAGCGGGCGGGCGGCGTCAGATAAAGCTTGTAAAGTGTCGCGCCGCCACGGAATGCAACGCCGTCGGCCAAAACCCGATGCGAGAATATTTCGACCAATGCCCGGCCGATGACCAGATCCTGCTCGACCTGGGCATCGTGAACCCAATTTGCGATTGACACAGCCGGCGCGCCTAGGTCGTGTACTCATTAGTTTTGATCCAGAGGCGGATGCAGGCGAGGGCGATTGCGGCGAGGAAGTTTCTTGCGAGCTTGTGATAGCGGGTCGCGATGCCTCGGAAGTGCTTGAGCTGTTGAAGAAACGTTCCACGAGATTGCGTTGGCGGTACAGGTCATGGGATACCGAGCGTTGCTCCCGGCGATCCCGTTGGGTCGGGATGTGGGGGCAAGAGCCATGGTCGGCAATGAGCTTGAGGATGGCGCGGCAGGCCGCGACCGTCGACGACGACGTGGATTTTGGTGCTCAGCCCGCCTCGCGAGCGTCCGATGGCGTGGTCCGGACCCCCTTTTTTCCGCCCGCGGCGTGCTGGTGGGCGCGAACCACCGAGGAGTCGAGGAAATGAAGAGATCCCGGCGAGCCCGTCGCCAGCGCCCCGAACAGGCGCTCCCGCACCCCTTGCCTGGCCCAGCGGTTGTAGCGATTGTAGACTGTCGTATATGGCCCGTAGCATTCCGGAAGGTCGCGCCACGGCGTGCCGGTGCGCAGGATGTGAAAGATCCCGCTGATCACCCGCCGGTCGTCCACCCGCGGCACGCCCCGCGGCTTGTCAGGCAACAACGGCGAGATGATCGCCCATTCCGCATCCGTCAGATCGTGCCGTCCCTGCATCCTCAATCTCCCGCTGTTTGGAAGCTTGAATCACATCAGAGCCGGAAAGAGAATCCCTTTTCCCTTTATGATTACACGACCTAGAGGCCAGAAGTTCGCTGCGCCGAGCGACAAGTCAGGAACCTCCCTGTCAAGACGGACCAACAGGTGGATCCTTTGGCCGGATTTTACGGTCCGGAATTTATCCTTGGCCTTGCCCAGCAGGAAATCATCAGACAAGAATCGCCGGCGCGATCAATCCGCCAGGAGTTCGATCCTCGACAGGCCGGAAGTTTCGGCAACCGCAAATCGCAGCGTTTCCTGACCGGCCTGATCGAAAAAGGCCGCTTCCGTTCCCGTCATCCAGACTTGTGAATCAAGCGCAGCCAATTCTTCAAAGAGCGAAGCTCTGCGCTCTGGGTCCAAATGGGCCATAACCTCGTCGAGAAGCATAATGGGCGAAAGCCTGAAGTCTTGCACAAGAGCCCGAGCATTGGCCAGAATCAGGGAGATCAGCAATGCCTTCTGCTCTCCAGTGGAACATGATCTCGCGTCCATCTGCCGGGCACTGTACAGGCCGATCAGATCTGACCGGTGCGGACCAACCAGCGTGCGGCCTGCCGCCATGTCCTGTTTCCGTCCATCATGAAGCGCTTTCCGCAACGATGTCGATTCCATCATCGCGCAATCCATGTTGTTTGGATTTTCCACTTTGAGCGACACCATCGGAAAGGTGGATTGAGAATTCTCGAGCGCGGTGTCCAGACGGCTTATCGTGTCAATCCTGTTAGCATGGATCAAGGCTCCGCTATCCGCCATTTGCCTCTCGATCGCATCGTACCACCTTGCGTTCGAAGATTGATCGCGGAGCAGGCGGTTTCGCTCGCGAATGGCTTTCTCGTATACGAGTACCGCTTCCGCGTGACCCGGGATGAAGCTCAATGCCATTCTATCCAAAAAGCGTCTGCGTCCGCTGGCACCTTCGATCCAAAGACGATCCATCGTCGGCGAAAGCCATATTATCCGCGCAAACCTTCCGAGTTCGAGCTGCTTTGCCTGCTTCCCGTTAATGACCGTCTTGCGGGACGGTGTGTCTTTCAGAAACGTCTCGATAACGATTTCCTGCTGCGGTTGCGACAAGGTTCCGGTCACCTTCCAGCCGGCCATCTCCTGACAGCGTGCCATCTCCGCCGGCGAAGCCCCCCTGATGCCCCGTCCGGGCGAGAGAAGAGAAACTGCCTCGAGAATTGTGGTTTTGCCGGCTCCGTTCGGACCGGTCAAGACAACCGAGCGATCGCCGGTCGAGATTCTCGCCGTCTTGTATGATCGGAAGCAGGAAACCTGAAGTTCGGACACGGACAATCCAAGCATCCTATCACGCAGCTTTCGGGCGCTTGTTGCAATGATGCCGTTGCCACCCTGTCGATCAGATTGCGGCCAGCATCCGGAACCTAGTTTTACGTAGGCATGAACACGTAGACCGCGTTCGGGTCCAACTCCTCCCTGACAACCACCGCACCTGCTGTCTCCTGGAAATGGAAAGTGACCGATCCGCTCTCGATCTGGGCCAGTATCTGCACAAGGTGGCTGCTCCTGAACTTGACGCTCATGTCTTGGCCCTCATATACGGCCTGCATTGTCTCTTCCGCGGACCCTACATTAGCCTGAAATGTGGAAATCTTGAGCTTTTCGTACGAGCAATCGAACTTGATGCCGCACTCCTGCTTCGCGGAGACCGCAATCGCCATGACCCGGTTTGCGACAGTCAGCAGACGCTTTGCGCCAACTGTCAGGCGGAACGGAGAGCTGCTCGGAATCAGCTTTGAATAGTCTGGGTAGTTTCCCTCGACAACCTTCGAGTTGAAGCTTCGCCCGCCCGCCGAGATCCGGAACTTTCTCTCGGACACCGAAACCCGTACCGAATCCTCGTCATTCCCCAGAATTGCAATCACCTCGTTAACCGTCTTTATCGGGACAATGACACCAGGCATCCCCTCTGTGCCTTCGGGGGCACGGGTCTCGACCATCGCGAACTTGAAACTGTCCGTGGCGGCGCAACGAAGCATCAGGCCATCGGATTCTTCCGAGACATGAAAATAAACGCCTTTCAGGTAATTCCTGTCACCGTCGTCCTGTACGGCAAATCTGGACTTGCGGAACAGGCGGACGAGCTGCTGGGACGGAATCGTGAACGCAGTTTCATATTCGTCAGTCGACAGATCCGGGAAATCTTCCTTGGGAAGAGTGAAAAGTTCGAACTTCGCGGCACCGGCGACCACCTCAAGTTTCTGTTCAGCGGCATTGAAGTTCAGGTGAATTGCCATGTCCTTCGGGACGCGCTTCGCGATCTCGTTCAGAATTCCCGCAGACACGGTCGTGGCGCCTTGCCTTTCTGGACTGAGCGCGACCTTCGAATCCACTTCCACATTGGTGTCGGTTGCTCGAAACGACACACCGTCGCTGGAGGCGTCGACCATCACGTTTCCCAATATCGGGATTGTCTGCGAAGAATCAATGACGGAATCGGCGATCGACAGCGCCGCCTGCAGGTCTTCAGGTTCGATGGTGTACTTCATGGAACTCTCTCCTCGCAATGGAGAGGAATGTTTATTCAATTTGCACGGGCTGGCAATAGTCTCTTGCGTTTAAGTCTCGAGTTTCCGCCGCAACATCTCGATATCGTTCGCAAACCGATTGTCCTCAGCCATCATCTTCTCGACCCGTCTTACCGAATGCAGAACGGTCGAGTGGTCCCGATTACCGAACCTCCTTCCAATCTCGGACAGAGACTTTACGGTAAGGCTCTTGACCAGGTACACCGCGACCTGGCGGGAGCGAGCAATGTTCTGTGTGCGCTTGGGCCCTGTCAGGTCACTGGCCCGAATTCCGAAATATTCCGACACAGTGCGAATTACCTCATCGATCTCGACCCTCTTTTCGGACTCGCGCAGGATGTCGGAAAGCAATTCCTGCGCCAATGGCAAAGTGATTTCTCGCTCTAGATACGCCGCCTCGGCGTTCAGCCGGTTCAGCGCCCCTTCCAAGATCCTCACATTGCCGGTGATTCGTCTCGCCAAAAACTGGAGCACTCCGTCAGAAATAGCTAGGTACCTGTTTCGTGCCCTGAGATCATCAGACTTCTGCTGCAGAATTCCAAGCCGCAGTTCGTAGTCGGTTGGATGAAGCCTGGCGACCAGACCGCTTTGAAGCCGCGTCGTTATCCTTTTCTCCATCCCCTCGATCTGGCCGGGAGAGCGGTCCCCCGACAATATGATTTTCTTTCCGTCATTCACGAGATGGTTGAATGTGTGAAAAAATTCCTCTTGCGTGGAGTCCTTTCCGGCGATGAACTGCACATCGTCGACCATGAGCAGGTCCACAGTTCTGAACGCTTCCTTGAATTCCATCATGGTCCTGGTGCGAAGCGAGCGTACGAACTGGTACATGAATTGCTCGGCCGACAGATAGACGGCCTTTGCATCCGGGTTCTTTGACCGGAACGCCCAACCGACGGCATGCATCAGATGGGTCTTGCCAAGTCCGACGGCACCGCAAAAGAACAGGGGGTTGAAGTCGACATAATCGTCCTGCGCTATCCGCCATGCAGCGGCATGCGCAACAGTGTTCGACTTGCCGACAACGAAGGAATCGAAAGTTAAATGCTTGCTCAGGCGGACGCTCTGGAGGAAATTCTCCTCGGCACCGGCATTCTGATCGACTGAATAGGGTTTGGACTCCACAGCGATTTCCGCTTGTGCAGAAACCGGATGCGAGGCAGTTCGGAACTCCACTCGTGCCACTCGGGAATCCAGCTTTTGAAAGTTTGCCAGAAACTCGCTTCCGTAATTTCTTGACACCCAGTCCCGTCTGAACTCCGTTGGAAGTTCGACAACTGCCACACCGCTGTCTATCGCGGAGAATCGGGCATCTTTGATCCAGTTCCTGTAGTCATGCTCTCCCAACGAATTCATAAGGTTCTTTTGCACGCTTTCCCAAATATCAGACACCCATTCCCCCCTTTTGAAAATGCCCTCAATAGCTCAAGATTGCTTCCAGGCTAGATTGCGAGCCTTCCATCCATTCTGCAAACCGCGCCGCCGATCCGCATTCAGGTCGCCTTCAAATCCCTCGGCGACATTTATGCACCGAACCGGCACTCCTGCCCTCTTGGACATGTCCGAAAACCACCTCGCCGCCTCTCTCGAACGAGTTCCAGATCGACAGATGAAAAAAAGGTTTTTCGGCGTGTCCCCGCCAAAGGCGGACTTGAGCTCGTCGGCAAATCCGGGGTTTATCCTCAAGTCTGGAAACAAGCGCCACTCGGCCAAGACGACTGGGCGGTCGATTTCGGAAAGGTCCGGAACCCCCACAAAGGACCATTCGGGACGAGTGCGCACATCAACAAGTGCTGAATCAGTATTGCTTTCTAACTCCGCCCAAACCTCAACAGGTGACAGTTCGGCAATTTGCGCGTCTGTGGTTGCGACCACTTCCATCCCCCAGATGTGACGACTCACTTTGGCAGGCTACCAAGTTTAGAGGACTAGGTTCAATGGCACTTTTCCGGGAATTTTGCGCTGAGCAAGGGCAGTATCCGCTCACGTTTCGAAGTCCGAGCCATACTTCGTTGAATCGTGGGTAAAAACCTAGGCAACACGGCAGTTGAAAAGGTTACAAAAAAAAATCCTCGCTCTGGGAACTGCCCAGAGCGTTCGCATGAGGCATTGCGGAACAAAGCGTGATGATTTCCGTCCGCGGAGGACAGGTCCATTCGTGAAAAATCGAATCCGCGAATCAATCGACTCTCCGGCCTGGTCGCCAAGCCCGATTCGCCGTGCCGCGCAAAAGTCGGTGTGCGGGGTTGCGGATATGCAGGAGGCCGTTCGAGTGTTAGGCTAGTTTATCGATTTTACCTGTTTTAATATTCTCTAAATAAAACCTATATATTTCAAAAATTTAGTAATTTTAACCCCAATTCTGGATAAGAGGGGTGAGGGGGTTCCCAAATCGGGCGTGGCCTGATTCTGTATCCGCAACCAAAATCAACGGATGGGATCCCCTCAATGAGCACCTCTGTCATCGCACTGTTCTGTTGTCTCGACGACTTTGCAAAGACCTTTGAAGAATGGGAGCGGCATCGGCTGATCGGCACAGGCCGCCAGCGCTCGCGCTCGGGCAAGCTCTCGCTCAGCGAAAGGCTCTTCATCATGGTGCTGTTTCATCTCTCGCCCTTCAAGAATTTCAAGGCTTTCTGGTTCCATGGCGTGGAGCGGAAATATCGCGACTGCTTTGGAGACCTGCCGAGCTACGGACGGTTTGTCGCCCTGATGCCGCGCTTGCTGGTTCCGTTTTGCATCTTGATGCAATGCTTTCGCGGTGAGGAAACCGGAATCTGTTTTGTGGACAGCGCCAAGCTCGCTGTCTGCCACAACGCACGGATCAACCGGAACAAGGTCTTCAAGGGACTGGCCAAGCGGGGCCGAAGCACCATGGGGTGGTTTTTCGGGTTCAAGCTGCATCTGGTCATCAACGACAAGGGTCAGGTCATGGCCGTCAAGATCACGCCTGGAAACACCGACGACCGCAAGCCGTTTGAAACCATGATTGCCGAGTTGAAAGGCAAGGTGTTCGGCGATAAAGGCTACATTTCGAAGCCGCTTTTCCAGCGTTTGTGGCAGCAGGGCCTGCACCTGATCACTGGCATTCGCCGCAACATGAAAAACTTTCTTCTGCCCATTCTGGACAAAATCATGTTGCGGAAGCGGTTCATCATTGAAACGCTGTTCGATAAACTGAAATCGAGCATGGGATTGGAACACACACGACACCGGTCCCCAACAAATGCCTTCGTTCATATCCTGTCATGTCTGGCTGCCTATATTCTGGCGCAGCCAAAGGTCAAAATCGGCAAAATCGTCGTGCCAGACGCCATTCGGTGCATTCCAAAAGAAAACAGAGCTTATCCATAACTCGGGTAATTTTAGAATATTTGCTCCGACAGGCTCGCAGCGGAGACCACGCTTCGTGGACAATTCTTCGAATTGAACTCGCGCGACTGACTTTGCGTGGTCGTTTCGAATCGAAAGGTGCATCGCCCGAAGATATCGCCCTCAACACAATCAGGGTGCGGAAACTGTAATCGACTAGGTTGTGTACCCATAAGGTGCGGGACACGATGCAGACAGGTTGTTGCGTTCAAGCCATGGAGGCGCTGACGATGTCTCGTCGCGACTTGACCGATCGGGAACGGGCCGCGCGGGTCGACCTGCCGAAGGGCTATGGACATTATACGACGGGCTGCAACCACTGGTCCGGGAAAGGGCAGGGTGCGCATTTTCAATGCCTTGAGCGCCAAGTCGCCGGAGACGCTCCATCTCGTCGACAGCTCGATCGTGTGTGCCCACCAGCATTCGGCGGGCGGAAAGGGGGCGGACCCCGCCATCGGCCACTCCCGGGGCCAGACGGGCAGCAAGATTCATGTCATCGTCGCTGCCAGCGGCCTGCCGGTCAAGAAGGCAACCGGAGGGAGCGGCGCTCGGTCGATCCGGCGCTGTACCGGCAGCGCAATCCGGTCGAGCGTTTCTTCACCAAGCTCAAGCGCTTCCGCACGACCGCCACGCGCTGCAGCAAGCTGGCCCGAAACTTTCTCTCGACCATCGCTCTGGCCCGCGCCAAGCTCCGGATACGACATAATGAATGCACAACCTAGGCTAGTATGTCTCTGCAAGCACTGGTTTCAGCGAAACGACGCAGACACATGAAATGTCCCCGCGGTCGTGAAAGTCAGGCAGCCGCAGACTTCGCAGGTATCGACTTGATTCTCTTCGAGAGCCGGGAGAGCTTTCGACTTGCCGTGTTTCTGTGAAGGACACCCTTCGAAACGCCGCGCATAATCTCCGGCTGAGCACGCCGGAAGGCTTCGGCCGCCGCCTTGCCGTCACTGGCTGAAATGGCTTCCTCGACCTTGCGGATGAAGGTCCTGACACGCGACAGGCGCGCTCGATTCACGACCGTGCGGCGTTGCGCTTGCCTCGCGCGTTTCTTCGACTGCGGTGAGTTGGCCATATTCAAACCCTAATCTGGAGAACCGCCGAAAGTTCGACTGGTTGCATTAACGCTTGCCGGAACAACTGTCAACAGGAATCCAAGGCCAGTCCGAACGGTCAGAACCCTCTAAAATGTGGCTGGCGCTTCTCGATAAACGCTTGCATTCCGACTGTCTTGTCCTCTGTCGCGAACAGGGAATGGAACAGTCTGCGCTCGAACAGCAGGCCCTCGCGCAACGAAAGCTCTTCGGCTCGGTTCACCGCCTCCTTCACCGCCATCACGGCCAGAGGCGGCTGATCGGCAATCTTGCCCGCAATTTTCAGTGCCTCATCCATCAGCTTCGCCTTCGGAACCACGCGAGAGACGAGCCCTGAACTCTCCGCCTCTGCCGCGCCCATTCGCCGCCCGGTCAGATTCATTTCCATGGACTTCGACTTTCCGACGGCACGCGTGAGCCGCTGCGTTCCACCCATTCCGGGAATGACCCCGATGGTGATCTCGGGCTGCCCGAATTCCGCATCGTCGGCAGCAATGATTATGTCGCACTGCATCGCCAGCTCGCAACCGCCGCCCAGCGCGAATCCTGCCACCGCGGCGATCACGGGTTTCCTGAGTCTCTGGAAAATCTCCGACTCCTCGGCGAACGCATTCTTGGCGAACATATCGACAAACGACTTGTCGCTCATGTGCTTTATGTCGGCCCCGGCCGAGAACACCGTCTCCGACCCCGTAAGTATCATGCATCGAATGTCACTGTCGGAATCGAACTTCTGCAGAGCCTCCGAGATCTCGGCCAGCAATTCCGGGCTCAGCGCGTTGTATTTCTTGGGGCGGTCAAGGCGAATGATGCCGACATGACCTCGCGTCTCGACGTTGATGTTGTGAAATGCCATGGAGATGCCTCGCTAACCCAGACAGCAGCTTCATATGCGATTTTCGGAATTCAATCAAGGAATTCCCTCGCCAACGCAGGGCAATCGCTTTTCAATTTTCCCTTTCGGCGGCGGCACGGATCAGGCCGGGCAGTGCGACGGCGATCCAGCCGGAATTGCGGCAGCGGTTTTCGCGGCACGCCCGATGTTCAAAGCCAGAGTCCGCATCACTGCAAGGCTCTCCGGGCCGTTGTCCTTTCGGGCGCTGGCCGTCGCGGTCGATAACCGTTTCGACTGTCGACCTATGGCGTGCGCATCGCGTTGGCGATCACCAAATGCACCGGATTGCGCGACGCAGCATCCTCGTATGAGCGTGCAGCACCTTGCCATCAATCACGGCGAACAGGTCGGAGAGAGCGTCGCGGCTCGGGATTCCGTGCACGGCTTCATGAAGCGACACGGAAACGGCTCCTTGCCTTTCCCGCATCTCTGCCTGTCGACACATCTCTCGTCGCCGGAAACGAAGCAAGGGCGTGCAATGGCCGTCATCTCGCGAGGTTGCGGCGCGTGACACTGCGGCGCCTGGGGTTTCGGCTCCTCGAGGAGAAACAGGACAATCCCGCATGATGCCCGCCTCTGCGCTGTTGCTCGCTAGCGCATTGCACCATCGGCAGAAAAAGGAAATCGGAATTTTTCAAGAGCGATTGCCATGTCGCAACGCATATCTTGGTCACTTTCGGAGCAACCCCGCCGACTTCTTGTCTGGCAGGTAGCGTTCGTCCTCGGCGCAGACCAAGGGCGCCCCATCTGATCACCAATTCTGGGCGACCGATTCGTACGATGTGGACAATCATCATCGATGCCGCACCAAGAACCACCGCTCGACTCGACCGCAGCGGTCATCGAAGGGCGATCCAAAAACCAAGTTGCATATAGTGCGCAACCAGTTGCTTGATCCGAACAGTCACGCGCCAGCAGCAAAATGCCTTGGTGAATTCAAACTCGGCTTGATCTATCGCTGGCAGTCTCGGCAGTGGAACGACGATCGTCCAGATTGAACCGTTCTCCTGACCGTACCAAGGCAAAGATGGGTACGGCAGGGTTTGCTTTCTCGGCCGTAGACCTGAAACCTGTGCTGGAAATACCCCAAACCTCCGTCAGCGGCACGGTAATCCCGCAACGACGATCCGCCTGCTTCAATTGCCTCGACCAAGATCTCCCGAATCGACCTGGTCAGTGCCGAAACCCGTCGGGAAGAGACTCGTCCGGCCTTTCGCAACGGCGAAATGCCGGCGCGCCACAGTGACTCGCAGGCATAGATGTTGCCGAGTCCCGCAACAACCCGCTGATCGAGCAGTGCCTGCTTCACGGTGGTGTTTCGGCGAGATAGCTCTTGCTGCAGGAAATCTTCGTGAAACTCGTTTCCGAGCGGGTCCGGTCCAAGGCAACGAAGAAGCCTGTGCGACATGGCGTTCTCGGTTTCAACGAGATCCATCATCCCGAAGCGCCGCGGGTCGCTGTAGACGATGCAGACTCCATCATCGAGATCGAACAGGACATGATCGTGCTTGTCGCGCTTTTCCCTTTCGTCCGGGCTGTCCGCAATCCGGAAATTGCCGGTCATTCCGAGATGCATGATGAGAGTCTCACCAGACGAAAGTTTGGCAAGCATGTATTTTGCGGCGCGTTGAAGGCTTTCCACGCGAGCACCTGCCAAGCGCGCAGGCATCCGGTCCGGGAGTGGCCAGCGAAGGTCCTTCCGGCGGGTTTCAGCCCGCACGATCTTCCGACCCAAAATCGCCGCGGCCAATCCGCGCATTATTGTCTCCACTTCCGGAAGTTCAGGCATTTGGTTCACACGAAGGAATAAATTCGTTAATTCACTATCGCCTAGCCCTGAATTCAGGCTCGCCACGAGCGTTCACAAGCATATGTCAGAAATTCCTCGAAAGACCACCCATTTCGGTTATCGCAACGTGCCGGAAGACGAAAAGCCTGAAATGGTGCAGGAGGTTTTTTCGAGCGTTTCCAGACGATACGACCTGATGAACGACGTGATGTCGCTCGGCGTGCACCGCATCTGGAAGGATGCTCTCGTCGACTGGCTTGCGCCAAGATCGAGACAGCGCATCTTGGACGTGGCAGGAGGCACCGGAGATGTCGCGTTCCGAATCGTCCGGCGGGCGCCGGGAGCCAACGTCACGGTCCTGGACAGCAACGAAGACATGCTAGCCGAAGGGCAAAAGCGCAACGTGAATGCCGAAGGCGGAGAGTCCGTCTCCTGGGTGCAGGGAGACGCGATGGCAATTCCGTTCCCGGACCGGCAATTCGATGCATGTGTCGTCAGCTTCGGCATCCGCAATTTCAGCCGGATTCCAGAAACTCTCGACGAGATGTTCCGCGTCATCAAGATGGGGGGCAGGCTGCTGGTCTTGGAGTTCGGCCAGATTCGAAATCCCGGGATGAGACAACTCTACGACAACTACTCGTTCCGATTGATCCCCAGAATCGGCGAGTTTTTAACCGGAGACCGGGACAGCTACCAGTACCTCGTCGAAAGCATCAGGAAATTCCCCGGACAGGACCGGTTTGCCGGAATGATGCAGCAAGCGGGTTTCCAAAACGTCAAATATCGAAGCTTCACATTCGGAATCGTCTTCATCCACTCTGGGTGGAAGATCTAGCCCGTGCGCGGACCGCACAACATCTTCCGCCTCATTCGAACAGGTGCCACCTTCGAGCGCACCGGCGCGATGCGGATTGTGCTGAACGAGATAGACATTCCGCAAAACATGAAGATTGCGGCCCGTGTCATCGGATGGCCCTTCAGCCTGCTCGGCCGTCGCGGCGATCGAACCCAGCCCCCCGTGCTCAGGGCAATGAATTCTCTCGGTCCAGCGTATGTCAAGTTCGGCCAATTGCTGTCAACCCGTCCCGACATCGTAGGGAAGAAGCTCGCGAACGAACTCCGGGCACTGCAGGACCATTTGGCTCCGTTTCCGACCGAGGTTGCGAAGAAAACGGTGGAATCCGAACTGGGAATCAAGATTGACGAAGCGTTCTCGGAGTTCGGGGGTCCGGTTGCCGCAGCTTCCATCGCGCAGGTTCACAGGGCGAAGCTGAGAGGGAGCGGACAAGAGGTGGCGGTCAAGGTTCTGCGGCCTGGCATCGAGCGCGAGTTCATCAGGGACATCGATTCCTTCCATTTTGTCGCGTGGCTGGCCCGGCTGTTTTCACCGACGGCCCGCCGGATCAGGATCACGGCTGTAGTCGAGCACTTCGAGGGAGTCGTAATGCGCGAGCTTGACCTTCGGATGGAAGCCTCGGCTGCCGATGAGTTCGCCTCAAACGCAGCGCAGGACCAAGATGTCACGGCTCCGGCCGTCATCTGGGATTTTTCCGGAAAGCGGGTGCTGACGCTTGATTGGGTGGAAGGCGTAAATTTGGGCAATGTGGAAGGGCTCAGGGAAGCTGGGCACGACCTGCGCGACATCGCGTTTCGTTTGGTGCAGATGTTTCTGCGCCAAGCCCTTCGAGACGGATATTTCCATGCCGACCTGCATCAGGGAAATCTCAAGGTTTCCAGGACAGGCGAGATCGTCGCTCTCGACTTCGGAATCATGGGGCGAATCGACGTGTACACGCGCCGGGCCTACGCGGAAATACTCTACGGCTTCATGAAGCGAGATTACCGCGCAGTCGCCGAGGTGCATTTTGAGGCAGGCTACGTTCCGCGCAGTCAGAATCTCGACGATTTTGCGCAAGCCCTGAGATCGATAGGCGAGCCGATATTCGGCATCGACTCCAGCGGGATATCAATGGCACGCCTTCTCGGTCATCTCTTCGACGTGACCGAGCGCTTCAAGATGGAGACCCGCACCGAGCTGATTCTCCTTCAGCGCACCATGGTCGTGGTTGAGGGCGTAGCAAGATCGCTCGATCCGAAACTCAATATATGGGAGGCGAGCAGGCCAATCGTCGAAGATTATATCCGAACTCATGTAGGGCCGATCGCCATGCTTCAGGACTTGACGAAGGCGGCTCGCGTGATTTCACGCCTTGGTCCGCGCCTCTCGACATTCAATGACAGGGCGCTGGACTATCTTGACCATCTGGGCCAGCGCACCCAACGAAACGCCAGTGTCAGTCCGGCATCAGCGTTTCTCTTCGGCGTTCTCTCGACGGTCGGCATCGTCGCGCTGGTCATTTTGCTCTGATTCAGCACGGTCCGATTCCGATTCCAGCTGTTTTCAGTTCACGACTGCCGGAAGTTCGCGCGGGGCCGGGTTTCCCCTTCGCTTCGAGGCTGTCCGCGAACTGCGCAAGCGTGTGCCTCAGATGCTCTGCCAGAGTCTCAGCGGCGGCAGGGAGCGATCTGTCGGAAAGGGCGATCAACGTCAGTCTTAGGGCAGACAGCCGTCTGCCTTGCAGCGGAACGGCGGCAAGACGGCCTTCCGCTATTTCCTCGGCAAATCCAAGCCTCGTGTAGAACGCGATCCCGGCGCCCCGCAGCAAAAGCCTTTTCAGCAGGGCAATCGAATTGGACACCACCACAGCCCTGTGGGAATCGCGAAACTTGTCCATCGCGTCGCCGAAAAACATCTCCATGTAGCCGGAATTGTCCTGATAGATCAGAGGGTACCGGCTGCATTCATCCAAGGTGAGCGAACTGTGCCCGGCCAAGTCATGGTCAGGTTTCATGATCGCGTACATCGCGCACGGAATTTCCTCCAGCACCCTAACCCCGCTCCTTCCAAAGGGAGCGAATGTCAGCCCGAGATCGGCATTTCCCTGAGCAACCGAGCGAAGGATAGCCATCGGGTCGCCGACGATGGCGCGAATCTGTACAGCCGAATGCTGCTCAATGAAGGTGAACAGCGACTCCGGCAACACTTGGATCGTGAGGCTGTCAAGGCATGCAATGGTGACTCTGCCGCTCAGGACGCCGCGCAGCCTGTCAATCTCCCCCCTCATGCATTCAAAGCCGCGAAGCGTTTCCCTAGAGTGCCTGAGAACCATCTTGCCCGCGTCGGTCAGTCGCATACCGTCAGGCCGACGCTCAAAAAGCTGCGCTTTCAGAGCGCTCTCCAGATTCAATATCTGCCGGTTGACTGCTGACGGGGAAATATGCAGCCGCTCCGACGCTCGGCGGATCGAGCCGTCCTCGGCCACGGCCACAAAATAACGCAGGATCGCTGCATGCATGCGGTCAGTCCGGCACCTGTGCCGGCCATCCGGCAATCAGCGGGTGATCGAGCGAGGTGCGATACATATCGCCCGCGCCACCGGGTCTTCCCCATCCGGTTACCCGCTCCTGAAAGAATTCCGCATTTGCGCCCGTGAACGCCGCGACATCGCCGGACAACTCCTGGTCATGCCAGATCGCGTCCACTGGACAGACTGAAACGCATATCGCGCAGTCAATGCATTCGTCCGGCTGGATATAGAACATCCGCCCACCCTCGTAGATGCAATCCACCGGGCAGACATCGACACACACGCCATCCTTCACGTCAATGCAGGTATCGACTATTACATATGCCATCAGTCACTTTAGGTTCCCGTCCACTTGGGGGGGCGTTTCTCCCGGAACGCGAGCACGCCCTCTTTTCCGTCACGGCTTTGCAGGGCTCTCATGAGACTCGATGAACGAACATTGCGCGCTTCCTGCACAGTCATGTGGGCAGTGTCGTACACCGTGCGCTTGATGGCCCGGAGACTCAACGGGGCGCAGGCCACAATGTCCCTTGTCCAGTCATCAATCGCCGAGTCAAGCTCGTCCGCCGGCACAGCCTGGTTAATCAGGCCGAAACCAAGCGCCTCCGAAGCGTTGATCCGACGCCCCGTCAGCAAGATGCCAAGCGCCTGTGCCCGCGGGATCATGCGCGGCAACGCAACCATTCCGTCTATGGGAATCCTGCCGACGCGCGGTTCCGGAAAGCCGAAGGTTGCACAGTCCGCGGCTACTGCAAGATCGCAACCGAGAACCATTTCAAAGCCGCCGCCGAGGGCAAAACCGTTCACCTTGGCTATCAACGGCACGGACAGGCGACCGGATATGCCGATTCCCCCGAAACCAAAGTCTCCGGTTCCGTTCCAGTAGTCCAGCCCATCCGGCCCGTCTTCCTTCATGTCTGCTCCAGCGCAGAATGCCTTGCCTGTCCCCGTAAGGACGACGCAACGTATGCCGGGGTCATCATTTACTGAGGACCAGACTTCTCCGAGCCGGCTTTCCGTGGCCGAATCGATCGCGTTCAGCCGTTCGGGCCTGTTCAGCCTGACGGTGGCGACACCGTTCGATATGCTGAATTCCACGCTCATGCGCCGGCTCCATTCACGCACAGCTCCGCCAGCACTTCTTCGGTGTGCTCGCCAAGCTTCGGCGGGGCACGCCGCACCGCAAGCGGCGAATCGGACAGTTCGACTGGCGATCCCACCAGTCGCACCGGCCCGCTTTGCGTGGGTTCCAGATCGATTATCATCTTGTTGAACGCGGTTTGTTCGTCTTCAAGCGCTGCTGGCAGCGTATTGACGGGTGCGCAAAGAATATCGACTTCCTCGAGTTTTCCGAGCCAGTGGGATGTTGAGTTTGTGGCGAAGCGCTCGCGAAACAGCTTTTGCAGCTCCGCGCGGCGCTCCCGCTGTGCCTCGAGATCGCAATACCGCGAATCTGCCGAAAGATTTCTGACACCCAAAGCCCGGCAAATGTCCTGCAACGGATTCTTCTTGAATGCTCCCACCATCACAATCTCGCCGTCCGTCGTGGAAAACACGCCTGTCAATGGCATGGCGGCCCAGTTCAAGTTCTTGCCACGCATCATCCAAACCGCGGCTTCTTGCATCTGCATCGCCAGCATCGAGTTGTACAGCGACACGGACACCTTTTGGCCCAATCCAGTCTTTTCCCGCTGCAGAAGCGCCAGCAGAATCCCTTGCACCAAGTGCATCCCCGCCGAATAGTCAGCCAGTGCCGTGGGATAGATGGAGGTTGGCAGATCCGGGTCCGCCTTCCGATCCATGACACCTGTCATTGCCTGTGCAAGAATGTCCTGACCGCCCTTGTGCACGTACGGTCCGCCCGAACCGAATCCAGTCCCGACAGCGTAGATTATCGCGGGATTGACCTTTCGAAGTTCCTCGTAACCGATCCCTGCCCGCTCCATGACGCCCGGCCGAAAGTTGTTCACGACAACGTCCGCAGTCTTTGCAAGTCGAAAGACCGTCTCCCGCCCCTCGTTGGACTTTAGGTCCAAGGTTACGCTTCGCTTGTTTCTGTTCAAGCTGGCAAAGACCGGGTTGACGCTGCCGTCGGGGTCTTCCCCGATGCTCCATCGCGAAAGATCGCCGAGGTTTGCCCGTTCAATCTTGATGACGTCGGCGCCGTAGTCTCCCAACATCTGCGTGCAGCATGGGCCCAGCATGACCTGCGTGAAATCGAGAACGCGGACACCCGCGAGTGGCAGGGATTCCGCGTTTGCGCCAGAGGTGCTGTCCAACATCATGCAGCCTCCGACACCAATGCGTTCGCGGCAGGAATGTCGCCCGGGTCGGCGCCCTGCGCTCGCATCCGCCGCTGAATGGACGTGACGTTCGCATTCCTGACGGCAACTCCAGCCTCCAGCGCAAGCGCGGCCGCAATCCCCGCTGCCTCGCCCATAGCCATGCAAGGCGGAATCTCGCGGCTAAGCTTTTGCGCGTCGGGAGTGGCCGAGTAGTGCCGTCCGGCGACCAGCAGCTGATCCACCCGCTTCGGGAGCAAAGCACGGTACGGTGTGTAATAGTCCCGCCCGCGACAGACGCTGTCTGGAAAGTGCCTGCGATTCACGACATCCGACTTGCTGATGACATATTCGCCGTCCAGAAGACGGGTCTGCCGAACGCCGGTCTGTGGCGCAAAGTCGACGAAGTAGGATGACTTGAAGCCGGGAACGTTCTCGCGCGCGTAATCGAGGAGCTTGTTCATGCGGTTGCGACCCTCCCGCTCGGCAGCGGTCAAGTCATTCACTTTCAGCCCGTCGTATCCGGTCATGTGCGGGCAGTTCAGCCAGACCACCCCCGGAAGTGGCGTCTTCAGCCACCAATAGTCCCAGCAGCCGCCGATCAGCCGCCTGGCCTGGCGGTCCACAGCTGCGTACCTGTCCGGCTCCGTGTACTGGAACTCCTCTGCTGCATCAGTGTCGACTCCGCCGATGCGCGAAACGGTTGTGACGATGTACGACCCTTCAATGAAACTTGCACCTGCGCTCGCCGCGACGTCAAGGTCTCCGGTCGCATCGATGACGACACCGCCTCGCACCGCTTGCGGCCCTTCCTTGGTCTCGACGATGACGCCAGCAGCGCAACCGTCCTCGACAACGGTCGACTGAAACCAGCTGTGCAGCCGCAAGCTGACCTTCGCATCCTCGATCATGTCTCGCGACGCCTGCTTGAACCCGTCCGGGTCGAAAGCCGCCGCGAAGATAATGGGGTGCGGCTTCTTGGGAATGTGAAAATCATACACGCCCCAACGCGACCACTTCCGCCAAAGCTTTTCTGTCGAGCGGACGGATGGGCGGCGGTCGGCATCAGGAGGATAGACGCACAGGCCTCTGGCATGCATTCGATCAATGATTTCCATCGCGAGGCCGCGTACGGAAATCTCGGTGTCGTTGTGCATGTCGTCTAGAACCAGAACCATCCCGCCCGAAGCAAGGCCGCCAAGGTAAGGATATCTCTCGACCAAGGTGACGGTCGCTCCGTTGCGGGAAGCGGAAACCGCTGCCGCAATTCCGGCAGGACCGCCGCCGACAACAACGACATCCGTCGCGGCAACGACCGGAACCCGGCTTTCGGGTCTGACTATGGTATCGATGGACATTGTTTTCTCCTGACTTGAATCTAGAAGACGGCGCCAGGCTTCCATTTCAGGACATGGCGCTCAATCAGCGACGTGGCCACAAATCCTGCGACAGCCATGCTGGCACCGAGTATCACGGTGGCGTAAAGCATCGGTGCGCGGAAGTTGTACGTGGCCTCGATTATGAGGGATCCCAGACCGTAGTTCGAGCCGATCCACTCGCCCACGATCGCGCCGATCACACAAGTCGTGGAAGCGATCTTCAGGGCCGCGAACAGAAACGGAAGCGAACTCTGCAATCGAATCTTCCAGAGGATTTCGCGATTGCTTGCAGAGAGGATCTGCATCAGCTCGAGCATTTGCGGACTGACGGCTTTCAGGCCGCGGACCATGTTGACCAGCGTCGGGAAAAAGCAGATCAGGGCGGCTATGACAATCTTGGGGGCGAACCCGTTTCCCAGAATCAGCACGAGTATCGGGGCGATCGCGATGATGGGAATCGTGTTGATGAACACGGCAATGGGATAAAATGCCCGCTCCGCAAACTGGCTGTGCAAGAACCAGATCGCCAGCACCACCGCAACGCTGTTTCCGAGGGCGAAGCCAGCAGCAGCCTCCATCAGTGTCGGAAGGAAATTGATCCAGAGAATGTCTCCTTTCTCGACAAAGACTGCAACAACCTGCATCGGGCTAGGCGCAATGTAGGTCGGAACTCCGAATCCGCTCACTATGGCTTGCCACAAGGCCAGCAACGACAATGCGGCGACAATTGGCGGCACCCGCCTGCGCCAAGCATGCGCCCTGCTCGCCGCGGATTTCGGCCGGCCCGCATCGGGCACCAGCGTCATTGCGGCGGTCTTTCCCAGTTCGGCCTCTCAAGAAGGCTGCGCAGGTATCCGGTCACTTGCACAAATTCAAGCGTGTCCCTCATTCCCAAGCGCCTTGGTTCATCGAAGCCTATGTCCACGTACTCCCTGACCCGGCCGGGATGACTTGACAGAACCAGGCATTTCCGTCCCAAGAACGCAGCTTCCGGAACTGAGTGCGTGACGAACACGATCGTCGTGCCTGTTTCCTTCCAGATGCGAAGAAGCTCCTCGTTCAGCTTGTCCCGCGTGATTTCGTCCAGTGCCCCGAACGGCTCGTCCATCAACAGAACCCGCGGCTTGCAGATCAGCGCTCGGGCGATCGAAACCCTCTGCTGCATGCCGCCGGACAGTTCATGCGGCAACGCGTTTTCGCGGCCCTTGAGCCCGACCAGCTCGAGCAGTTCGTGGGGTTCACCATGCTGGTCGACATTGCCATTCCCGATCCCGACCTCGAGCGGGAGACGCACATTCTCAATTGCCGACCGCCAAGGAAGGAGGGTGGCATTCTGGAACACGAACGAGAAGTCGCGACTCAGCCTTGCCTGCTTCGGCGAGCGGCCGAAAACCTCGATTCGCCCGCTCGTGGCCGGCACCAGATCTGCAATTGCCCTAAGCAGCGTTGACTTTCCACACCCAGAAGGGCCAACCATCGTGATGAGGCTGGACGCTGGAACGTCAAACCTCACGTCGTCAAGGGCTGTGACGCTCTCCGACTCCGATTCGAAGCGAACCACAAGCCCGTTCACGGATATTGCCGTGGCGGCCGCTCCAGAGTCGGCTGCCACGCCAGTCTCAGCGTTCAAGCAACCTCTTTCCGAGCTTCTTCCGTCGCGGAGAGTATGTCTGTCGTCATTACGTCGCTCAGCCCCGGCGTTGCCCCCTCGAACTGCTCCAGCTGGTCATAGACGTCAATCTGAGCTCGCCAGTTGGCCTCGTTCATTGCAGCCCAACCGTTTTCGGCCGTGGTTTCATTGAACGAGAATCCAAGGACGGGATGAACGGCCTCCAGTTCGCTGGCCCTGTCCAGATTCTGGTATTCCGAGACAAGGTGGTCCACGGCCGCTTCGGGATTCTGGCGGGTGAAGCCCCAACCCCTCGCAGAACCGGTGAGGAAGCGGGCAAGCACATCCGAGTGATCTGCAAGCATTTCATCGGTCGTGTAGTAGACGTTGGCATACAGTTGGATCCCGGCGTCCCAAAGCATCAGGTCGACACGGCCTTCTCCGAGAATCTTCAGTGCGTTGGTGTTGGTTTGCCATCCAGTTACGGCAGAAGCCTGCCCGGTGAGCAACTGGTTCATGTCGCTTCCCATCTTCACGATTTCCACCTGATCCTCAGGAATTCCATTCTTTGCGAGCAGCGCCTTCAGGAGAATCACCGCAGTGGGCTGTGTCGCGATGGTCTTGCCAACCATATCGCTCGGGGTCCGGATTGGGTCATTCGCAAGAGAAAAGTAAGTGAACGGGTGCTTCTGGTACCCTGCGGCGAAGGCCTTGACCGGAATTCCGGCGGAGCGAGCCAGCATGAGAGAAGGGCTGGACGAAAGCTGGCCCACACCAGCCCGACCGGCTGCAACCGATGCGACACCGTCCACGCCAGGGCCGCCGGGGGTGACCTCCAGTTCAATGTCCAAGTCGTCGTAATATCCTTCTCGCTTTGCGGCGACTTCTCCAAGTATTCCGTTGCTCGCCAGCCAGCCCAGCTGCATGTTAACCTTGGCTCTGTCGGCCGCGACCGCCTCGATGCCGATGAACGACGACACTGTCGCAACGCCGCCCATGGCCGCACCGTATTGCAACACCCCTCTTCGACTCAACGATGACGCTGATTGCAAGTTGCGTGACATTTTCCACCTCCTGATCTCGATGCTTGCTCGGCCCTTTTTGCGGGCCGCTTCGCGAAATTGCCGTGAGCGATCCGTTTCGACCCTGATTGCTCCTGGCACGTACAGGCTCTTATTCCCGGTTCTTGCATGCGAATTCAATCAGTAAATTTAGCCTGTCCTGTCGCATTTTCGGCAACAGGGCCGTTATCCGAGATCAATCGAACGCGGGTGGATGCTGCATCGATGTGCATTCTCAGACAAGTGCCGGGCATTCGCCCGCCGCCCCCTGTATATCCTCAAGTGGTTGCCGGCAATATCACGACCGCCACAGCTTGAAGGGCATCTGACGAAACCTTCGAAGTAGCGCGGCGTGGCGGCGCAAAGCAAAACTATGGTGCCGCAGAGAGGACTCGAACCTCCGACCCCAACATTACGAATGTCGTGCTCTTCCTGCTGAGCTACTGCGGCCCCTTGCAATCCTTCGACGCGAGTGGCTGGCGAAATGCGTCCCGCTCTTATAGCCAACTCGCTTGTCCAATCCAATAGCCAGCATGTCTTGGCAAATAATCGATTCCAACAATTGGATGACCGAAGGAAGCTGGATCGTCGTCCGCAGCAGATTTGGCAGGTTCGAAACTCTCGTTGTTCTCGCCGTGCCTTGACATGCAAAAGTCGAGCGCCGGCACAATGCAGTCGAGCGGTAACTAATGAACTTGCCCTCTCCAGCTGCAGCATCCAACAAATGCCGGAGCATCCCAGCGACAAGAGTCTCCGTGACAAGAAATGCCCTTTGGGGTCGGAGCGCTTCCGGCAGGGATTCACGGGTGCTCTTTGAAACCATCTGACAGCGCGGGCGCCCCAGTTGCAAATCGATCGTGTCTTCGCCTCAACACGCTTGCCACGGCGCCTTGCAACCATCCTCCCCCTACAACCACATCAATCGCGGTCCGGAGCCATCCGCACGCCGTGCCCTCCATAAATGCATGCATGGAAATCAACAGGGTTGCGTAAACGACAGCATGAGATCGAATGGGATCTCTCGTCTCGGTTTGCTCGGATTGCCGCGCGCGGGCGCCGCGGAATGCATTTGGCGAAAATATTTTCTTGATTGAAAAAATTAATTGTCTAGCATCCATGCAACGGGAGCTACCCACCCGACATCGGCTTCGGCTGCAGGCATTCCGTGCGGAACAAAGGAGGAAAATCATGAAACTCAGTCCTGTCCAACAAAACTTGCTAGGTTGGCTCGTCAGAGTGCTGGCTCTGACGCTCGGCGTGATGTCGCTCGCGGTGCCCGGGCTTGCGGACGAGAAATCCGTCGTGCTTGTAGCCACGCAAAAGGCCGGGGACCAAGGACCCATTGACGGCTTGATCGAAGGGCTCGAACACGCCGAAGTGGAGTTCGGGGTCAAGACCCGCTTCATCGTGGCACTCGACCCGGCGACTTACGAGACGACTTTGCGCACTTTGGCAAATCGCAAGACTGACGTGATCATCACGACCTTCTTCGCGATGGGGACTATAGTCCAGTCGCTGGCACCCGAATTTCCGGACACGATTTTCGTCGTAATCGTTGCGGCACCCCACGACACGCCCGTATCGAATGCAAGGGTCGTCGGGTACAAAACCCAAGAGAATGCCTACCTCAGCGGCACTTTTGCTGCCCACATGTCGGAGGCCGAAAACATTGCGCTCATTGCGGGTGTTCCGATGCCGTACGTATGGTCTGATTACAACGCAATGAAGCAAGCGGCGAAATCGGTCAGCCCGGACATTGAGACCAACATCGCATTCGTGCAGTCATTCGAAGATCCGGTAAAGGGACGCGAGGTCGCGGCAGGGCTGTATTCCCAAGGTGTCGATGCGATCTACACCGGCGCTGCGGCAAGCGACATCGGCGTGGTTGCGGCAGCAGCGGAATCGGGGAATCTTGTCATCGCGGCATCGCCGCCGCTGATCGATCATGCACCGAAGCATATCGGCTTGATCGTCTCGTTTGAATGGGCCAAAACCCTGATGATCGAAACGGAAAACGCCCTGTCCGACGATTTCCAGAGTGGGTTCAGAGTCGGTGGCGTGGACAGCGGGGAAATTGTGATGACCTTCCCCGAAACATTCGCTGGCGACGGTGCCAGGGTGGCTGCTGCAAGGGCAGCGACGGAGGACGCATATGCAGCCATGCAGAGCGGAGCGTTGGCTGTCCCCTACGATCCCACCGAATCCAAGTGACGGCTGAGCATTCCGGTTGGCGATGAACTCGAGCGAGAGTTGCGCCAATTCAAAGGGGAACTGATGAGCATAGCGCTGTCCTGCGAGGGCGTCTGCGTCCGTTACGATGCTGTGCAAGCGCTTGAAAACGTTTCGCTCGCATTCGAATCAGGGAAAATCCACGCGCTTCTCGGCCAGAACGGTGCAGGGAAAACAACACTTGCGCGCTTCTTCTCGGGTCTGATCAAGGCCGACACTGGGGTTCTCGCGATAGATGGACACGTGGTTGCGCCGGGTGATGTCGCCGAAGTCCGTGCGCGAGGTTTGGACATTGTCCACCAGAGATTCGCCTTGCCGCCCGGATTTTCGGTCGCCGATGCACTCGAATTCAGCGCGGCCAAGAAGAAGGGCCGCGCCATCTTCTCGGCCAAAGCGGTTGCCAAGGCATGGGGAGACGAAATGCGCAGTGCCGGCATCAACGCATCGCCAAGCGCGAAAATTGGAAGCCTCCCCGTCGAAACTGTTCAGTCGCTGGAAATCTTGAGAGCTCTGTCAGGCAACGCCATTGTTCTCATTCTCGACGAACCCACCGCGCTGCTTTCGCCAAGCGCGGTCTCCGCTCTCTTTGACCGGCTCCGCAAGCTGCGCGACGCGGGAGTGTCTCTTCTGATGATACTGCACAAACTGCACGAGGTTATCGAGATCGCGGACACAGTTTCGGTCCTTAGGGATGGCCGTCTAGTTGCCGGCCCCACCCCGATTTCCGATACTTCGTCATCTGAACTGAGCAATCAGATGATCGGCAGTAACGTTGTACCGTCTGGTGCAGTTGACGAAGCGGCTTCCGCTGTCAGCGAAACACCGCGGCTTGTGGTCGACACAGTAACGACCGCCTCAAGGAAGACCGGCGAACCGGACCTCAAGGATGCTTCATTCATTGTTCGCCGGTCCGAAATTCTTGGGGTCACTGGGGTTGAAGGCAATGGGCAGCGCCAGCTTGCCGACCTACTGTGCGGATTCGCCAAGCCGAAGGAAGGCAGAGTCACGCTTGATGGTCAAGATCTGTCGATGGTGAACCAGGCGGAGCGTCGCCGGATTGGCATCCGCATCGTGCCGTTCGACCGAATAAGCGAGGGAGCAAGCCTGGACACGCCGCTCTGGGAAAACGTGACAACCTGGCGAGCCGAGGAGTTTTGCGGAACGCACCTCCCGTTTTTGTCCGTGCGCGAGATGAAACGGCAAGCCATGGACATTCTTGGCAACCTTGGAGTCAAGTTCAAGTCCGTAGACCAGCCAGCCATTTCGCTCTCAGGAGGCAATCTGCAGCGCCTGATCCTAGCACGCGAGCTTGAAGACGGTGCGGCACTCGTGGTGGCGGCGCAACCCACGCGAGGACTGGATTTCGGAGCAGCGGAATTCGTGTTGGGCTGTCTCGAGCGGCTGCGCAAAAAGGGCACCGCCGTGATCCTCATGTCGTCAGACCTGGATGAGATATTCGAGGTGAGCGACCGGGTTATCGTTCTGTGCGGAGGTCGGATTTCCGGGGAGTTTCGGCCGCCCTATGACCGGCGGCTCGTAGGAGACGCAATGGTGAGTGCGAGGCGATGAACGCAGTAGGGATGAACATTCTGCGCTTTGGCACCCCCGTTGTGGCTGCCTTCCTGCTCTGCGGCCTGTTCTTCGCCGTCGCGGGCTATGACGTTTGGGAGGCGATGCTCGGAATTCTGGAGGGGGCGGTCACAGGTCCCGGGTCGTTCCGCCAGACGCTGCGATGGTCGATTCCAATGGTTCTGATCGCATTGGGCTTCATGATCTCTTTCCGGACAGGAGAATTCAACATTGGCGGCCAAGGGCAGCTGATGCTGGGCGGACTCGGTGCGGTGACGGTCGGGTTGCTTGTTCCCGGCCCTGCGACGCTGATCCTGCCACTGGCCATTTTCGCCGGAATATGCGCCGGGGGCCTGTGGTCGGCCATCGCGGGTTTTCTCAAGCTGCGGTACGGCGCAGACGAGGTTATCACGACACTCATGCTGAATTTCATCGCCGTGGGCTTCATCCAGTGGGTAACGGTCGGGCCGCTCAAGGATGAAGCGGTGCGCGGAGAAACGGCATCGACCAAGCGCGTGGACGAGACCTTGCGCCTGACTGGCGGGGACGGAGTGTCGCCTGCCATGCTTTGCGTGGCTGCGCTCGCGATTCTCGCCGCCTGGCTGATTGCGGAGCGCACACCTTTCGGTCTCAAGAGCCGCCTTGTTGGAGCAAATGCCCTCGCTGCCCTGTGGCAAGGCATTCCCGTTCAGCGCCTGCGGCTTTGGGCCTACCTGCTGGCGGGAGGATTCGCGGGCCTTGCAGGTGCGCTGGAAGTTCTTGGACCCAACGGACGGCTGGTTACTAACGCCACCCCCACCATCGGGTTCACGGCGATTGTGGTTTCCATCGTCGGCATGTCCAATGTACCGGGCATCATCCTGGCCGCTCTCCTGTTCGGCGGATTGCAGGCAGCGATCTTATTTCTTCCGATCGTGAGCGACCTGCCAAATTCCGGCCTGCGTATCGTTGAAGGACTGATCGCGGCCATTGTGACAGCCCGATTTGTTCATCTGCGTCGGCAGAAACGGCCCTAATCCAAGAATCCGGAGGCAATTAGTGGAACTTCTGGATCAATTCGTTGTCACGATGCTGCGCTCTTCCACGCCGATTATCCTGGCGGCGGTGGCTGGACTTTTCGCCATCCGCGCCGGCGTGTTTCACCTCGGGATGGAAGGGCTGATGCTGGCGGGCGCATTTACAGCAGTGGCTGCTGGGACAGCTGCCGGGTCCGTCTGGGTCGGGCTGGCCTCGGCGGTCGCTGTCTGTCTTGTGCTGTCGGTGCTCTACTGGATCCTGATCGACAGGTTGCGGGCCGACACCGTGATCGCAGGTCTAGGGCTAACCGCAATATGCGTTGGTGGCACCGCTTTCCTCATGCAGGCAATTTTTTCCCAGCGCGGCTCGATGCAGTCTTCCGTGCACTTGCCCCGGCCTGTGCGCGGCATCGACAGCGGCCTGCTGTCTTTCGTGTCAGAACTGTCCGTTCTGACATGGGTTCTCCCAGTTCTTGTACTGATGTGCTGGATTCTTTTGACGCGCTCCCGTCTCGGCCTTCAGATTGCGGCAGTCGGCGAGTACCCATACGGCGCGGAGGCTTCCGGCGTCAACCAATCCCGGATTCGCCTGTACGCGGTTCTCGTCACCGGCGTCGGCTGTGCGCTTGCCGGCGCTCAGCTGTCGGTCGGCGATCTCAGCGCCTTCTCCGAAAACATGACCAACGGCCGCGGCTTCGTCGCACTGGCGGCCATGCTCTTCGGCGCGCGATCGCCACTGTACACGGCGCTGGCGGGACTGTTCTTCGGATTTGCCGATGCCTTCGGAATACTGATGCAGATTCACGCAGACGGCACGGTCCCGCTTCAATTCGTCTTGATGGCCCCGTTCATCGTCACCATCGCCATTGTGTGCCTGAGCAGCTCGATTGGCCGCCGACAGCGGCGTTGCTAGAGGCCGCGACAAGATCAGCCCGCAAGCCAAGGCAATTGATCACAGTTTCGACTGATACGCGAGGAGCGCGCGAAGCACTGAATTGACCGGAGTGTCCGGTGGCGTGACCCACGTGCGGTGCAATGGCTGGCGTGCTCCTGTCCTGCGGGCTGTTCCGAACAATGATCAAGGTAGGTTCAGCGTTGTCTTTCTTCACGGCGGCGCATTTTGCCTGATGAACGCCTGGACGTATCACAGGCTCGTCGGCCACATTGCCCAAGCGTGCGAGGCGCAGGTAATTTCGCCAGACTACAGCCTCGCTCCGGAACACCCATTCCCAAGAGCGTTGAACGAGTGCATTTCCGCTATTGCAGCGGCAAGAGAGGAGCACCCGTGTCGCCTGATTGCGCTCGTGGGTGATTCGGCTGGCGGCGGTTTGGCGCTGCCGGCTCTGCTTCAGATGCGCGACAGCGGAACTACACTTCCCTTTGGAGCAGTTCTGCTTGACCTGACGCTTTCCTCGCCTCCGCCAAGCTCACCGGCACTTTGCGTGCAGGCGTCGGAGAATGACCTGCTGCGCGACGACTGTGCTCGCTTGCGGGACGCATGCACTGCCCAAGACTTGGAATCGCAGTACGAACTCTTTGCCTACATGCTGCACGGCTTCCAGTTTTTCGCCGGCAAGATGCCGGAGGCTGATCAGGCAATTGGCAAGGCTGCGGGCTTCCTGAATGATGTTTGCGACAGGGTCGTCAACGCGCAGCTTGGAGTGACCTGACCATGAGCGTTGCACCGCTGGGTAGGGATCGGGTCTGGGAGAAAAATCTTGCGGCTCACGTCGCTTGGATGTCCTTTCTCGGGGGTTTCGCAGAGCGAGATTGGCAAGCGGGTCGCCAGCACGTGTCCACCGGTTGATTCTGCTCGCCAAGAGAATGGGGCTTATGCGGATTTCCATTGAGGGCCGTCCCTCGGAATGCCTTGACTCGGAGGCACCTTCGGACTTCAAAGTTGCACCGTCTCGCCCTACCTTCGCGGAAACACGACTGGCGAGGACATGGCGATTGCTTCGGTTGGCCAGACTGCAGGCCAGCTGCTTGGCCAGCATCTTCAGATGCCCTCCACCAAATCCGTTGCCGTTGGCACCAGGCGAACGATGGTAGCGACGGTCAACGCGATGCCCACGATCCAGAGGCCGGACATCGAGATCCACGCCCTGAACGGAAGCCTTGCGCACCAGTTGGCGATCAATCCCTATGACATCGTGCCAATGCTCGCGGAGCAGACCCGGGGAAAAGCTTACATGCTTCCGATTCCATACTTCACCCAGACAGAAAACGAATCGAAGCTTTACCTAGGTCAGCCGTCAATCGCCGCAGCCCGCGATGCAGCGTCGCAGGTGAACGTTTTCGTTTTCAGGGCTTGTGCGCTTGACGACTCGAGCAGCTTCATGGCCTCTGAACTGATTACCCCCTCAGAGAGATCGGAGCTTGCTGCAAAAGGCGCGGTCGCCGAGTTCGCTGGCCGATTTCTGGGCAGGTACGGCCGGGAGGTCGAATTGGAAAAGCTGCACTCCCTGAGCGCAGGGATTGACCTTGTGGCAAGCGGTGTCCAGATTTCGGCGCGTTTTTTCGCGCTTGCAACCGGGAAGCGGAAGAAACAGGCCCTGCTGGGAGTTCTGCGCTCCGGGATACTGACAGATCTGGTGGTAGATGAAGCTCTTGTCGAGGAGATAAGCGCTGTCACTGGCGAAAGCATCAACGCTTGACCGCGTGTGCAAAGCTTTCGGAAGAGACGTTCGGCGCTCACGAGAAATGGCGGCACAGCAGGAACGTCAGCATCGAAGCGCGGGAAAATTTGGAAGACTCGCGAACGCTGCCGTGCCCGCTGCTGATTTGCCGGCGTTATTCTAACCCGAGTTATGGATAAGCTCTGTTTGCTTTTGGAATGGACCGAATGGCGTCTGGCACGACGATTTTGCCGATTTTGACCTTTGGCTGCGCCAGAATATAGGCAGCCAGACATGACAGGATATGAACAAAGGCATTTGTTGGGGATCGGTGTCGTGTGCGTTCCAATCCCATGCTCGATTTCAGTTTATCGAACAGCGTTTCAATGATGAACCGCTTCCGCAACATGATTTTGTCCAGAATGGGCAGAGGAAAGTTTTTCATGTTGCGGCGAATGCCAGTGATCAGGTGCAGGCCCTGTTGCCGCAAACGCTGGAAAAGCGGCTTCGAAATGCAGCCTTTATCGCCGAACGCCTTGCCTTCCAACTCGGCAATCATGGTCTCAAGCGGCTTGCGGTCGTCGGTGTTTCCAGGCGTGATCTTGACGGCCATGACCTGACCCTTGTCGTTGATGACCAGATGCAGCTTGAACCCGAAAAACCACCCCATGGCGCTGCGGCCCCGCTTGGCCAGTCCCTTGAAGACCTTGTTCCGGTTGATCCGTGCGTTGTGGCAGACAGCGAGCTTGGCGCTGTCCACAAAACAGATTCCGGTTTCCTCACCGCGAAAGCATTGCATCAAGATGCAAAACGGAACCGGCAAGCGCGGCATCAGGGCGACAAACCGTCCGCAGCTCGGCAGATCTCCAAAGCGGTCGCGACATTTCCGCTCCACGCCATCGAACCGGAAAGCCTTGAAATGCTTGAAGGGCGAGAGATGAAACAGCACCATGATGAAGAGCCTTTCGCTGAGCGAGAGCTTGCCCGAGCGCGAGCGCTGGCGGCCTGTGCCGATCAGCCGATGCCGCTCCCATTCTTCAAAGGCCTTTGCAAAGTCGTCGAGACAGCAGAACAGTGCGATGATGGAGGTGCTCATTGAGGGGATCCCATCCGTTGATTTTGATTGCGGATACAGAATCAGGCCACGCCCGATTTGGGAACCCCCTCACCCCTCTTATCCAGAATCGGGGTTATTCTAATGATCGCTATCGAACTGAGTTCCATCAGTGCTGCCCTGCGCCAGCTTCTGGCAAGTGACGTTGAAAATCATTCCTTGCAGACGCTGGTTTCGACGGAATGGTGGCCATGTGTCGTTGAGAGCAGCAGCTCATGATGATGAATCAGGTATTACTCCGAGAGAGCCGGTGTCTTGCGGTCGCTGGCCAAGGGAAGGTCGCGAGGCTGCCCCATCCGCGAGCGAGCGTCATGCGGATGGTGCGGTTTCAATCGAAACAATTGAGGATTAAACTTGAAAAGCGTTGTCGATGCGCTGTTTGTCATGGTTGCCAGCAAGCCATTTGCCGCTGGGGAAAGCATGTTGATGGAATTTCCTGGTACATTTCCCGTCGAGGGCATTTCTTGCCTTACCGGAAGCCGCAGTCCCGCCCTCTGGCGCAAGACCGTGCCACAGGTCTTCAAGGAAACGGTTGCTTGCTTTGGGGAACGCGACGCGCTTGTTCTCCCCCAGAAACGTCTCTCGCTTACTTGGCGGCAGCTTGATCGAAAGGTCGACGAGTTCGCCTCGGGGCTTCATGCCGCAGGCCTTCGCAAGGGTGACCGCGTCGGCATCTGGTCGCCAAACTGCCCGGAATGGGTGATAGTGCAGTTCGCAACCGCAAGAATCGGATTGGTGCTGGTAAACATCAATCCAGGATATCGGCGGCACGAGCTCGAATACGCCCTCAACAAGGTGGGCTGCAGGGCGCTCGTCACTGCGGAGCGTTTCAAGACATTCGACTATCTCCGGATTCTCCACGACCTAGCCCCCGAATTGCGCAAGTGCAGGAAGGGACGGCTGACTTTGGGTCGCCTTCCCGATCTCAAGCTGGTCATCGCAATCAGCGGAGACCCTGGAGCAGGGGTCATGACCTTTTCCGAAATCCAGAGAATGGGAGAAAGCGCCAAGCAAAGCGATCTTGACGAACTGACAGCCTCGCTCGATCCGGACGACCCGATTAACTTGCAGTTCACCTCAGGCACGACCGGTTCGCCCAAGGGTGCCACGCTCACCCACTTCAATATCGTGAACAATGCTCGATTCACAACTGACCGAATAAGGTTCACCGAAAGCGACAGGCTTTGCATACCTGTTCCGCTTTACCACTGCTTTGGCATGGCGATGGGAACGCTTGGCTGTGTCACCAAGGGGGCAGCCATGGTGCTCTGCGGCGAGGTGTTCAACCCCGACGACACCCTGCTTGCACTGTCAGACGCTCGGTGCACCGGTCTCTATTCCGTGCCCACAATGTTTGTCGCAATGCTTGATGCAATGAAGACTGCAGACTACGACCTGTCGACCTTGCGCACGGGCGTCATGGCCGGGGCGCCGTGCCCGATTGAAGTCATGCGGCGGGTGATTCAAGAGATGAACATGAGAGAGGTCACCATTTGCTACGGAATGACAGAAACCGCCCCCGTGTCGTTTCAATCCTTCGTCGACGACCCAATCGAGAAAAGGGTGTCCACGGTCGGCCGCATCCACCCGCATCTCGACGTGAAACTGATCGATGCCGATGGCGTCACCGTTCCGCTAGGGGAAACGGGCGAACTTTGCACACGCGGATATTCGGTCATGAAAGGATACTGGGAAGACGAGGAACTGACCCGACAGAGCATTCGGGACAATTGGATGCATACAGGTGACCTTGGCGTGCTTGACGGCGAAGGCTTCTGTAACATCGTGGGTCGGGTTAAGGACATGATCATTCGCGGAGGGGAGAACATCTATCCTCGTGAAATCGAGAACTTCCTGTTTCGCCATCCCGATGTTCGCGAAGCCCAGGTTTTTGGCATACCCGACGAGAAATTCGGGGAGGTCGTCTGCGCCTGGGTAATTCCGCGCGCCGGTTCGGACCTGACCCCCGGTGAGTTGTGGCGCTTCTGCGAGAACGAGATCGCTCATTTCAAGATTCCCGCGCATTTCCGGATTGTGGAGAAAATGCCGATGACCGTCACCGGAAAACCGCAGAAATTCAGGATGCGCGAGCAGATGATCGCGTTGCTGCTGGACACCGCGAACGGATCCTGAATCACAGACGGCTCGATGCAATCCGCGCCCACCGCGCGGTCACGCCGCTGTCGTGCACTTGGTCTCACTGCAATTTCGCGAGCTTTTCGATGGCTGCAACAGGGCCAACGGCGATACTGTGCCCTGCTTTGAGATCATCTGGCCGGGATTCGCTCCGCGTGGCGTGGAAGACCAGCAGCAGGCAGAGTGAGGAGAGCCCTCCAACGCACAGAGTTCAAGGTGCACTCGCCGGTTTTGCCGTCCTGACGCACAAGCCGGCAATCAGTCTGTTCAAGCCGGATTTCTTGTCGAGATCCTTGCACCGCCGAACGATGTCCAAATCAAGACTGTTGCGAAATGCGCCCTTTCAGCCATGAACCTGTCGTGTCGAAGGGTTGCAAGCACTACCGAATTGGCGAGTTCGCGACTCGCGGGGGGGGGGCGACGAGGTTCCGAAAGACTGGGGCGAGAAGCTGGACTTTTGCAGATCATGTTCATACTCTGCCATTCTCTCCTTGCCGAAACTTTAAGATAGTGAGCAAGCCGTGTCTTCCTTCCGCTTTCTGCATTCCGCGGACATTCACCTCGACAGTCCTCTCAAGGGGCTGGCAGGACAGGAAGGCAATGCCGCCGAGCGTGTGCGCACGGCCACGAGAGAGGCCTTCGATCAGCTTGTCGGCTTGGCGATCAAGGAGAGTGTGGCTTTTCTTGTCATCGCGGGGGATCTCTACGACGGTGACTGGCGCGACTACAAAACGGGATTGTTCTTCGTCGCGCAGATGGGGCGGCTAAGCGAGGCGGGAATTGCAGTTTACCTGCTGCACGGCAACCACGACGCGGCAAGCCAGATCACGAAGCGGCTCGAGCTGCCTGAAAGCGTGCATGTTTTTGATTCCCGAAAACCGGTGACGTTCAGAATCGGCGAAATAGGCGTTGCGCTGCACGGCCAGAGTTTCCCGCAACGCGATGTGACGGACAATCTCGCTGGTGCCTACCCTGCCCCAATATCCGGCGCGTTCAACATCGGCGTGCTGCACACCGGCCTTGGCGGCGAAAGCCAGCATGCAAACTACGCGCCTTGTTCGCTCGGCGATCTTGTGAACCATGGATATGACTACTGGGCGCTTGGTCATGTTCATCAAGCGGAAGTGCTGCACGAAAGACCGCATGTTGTTTTTCCCGGCAACCTGCAGGGACGCCATGTACGGGAAGCGGGCCCCAAGGGTGCCTGCTTGGTTAACGTTGAGGACAGCGAAGTCGCAGAACTGACTCATTTCCCGTGCGACGTCGTTCGCTGGTGCGTGCTTTCCGTGCCGCTGAATGGCGTGGAGGACATGGGAAGTGTGCTCGACCGCGTTCGGAATGCACTGGAATCTTCGGTTGCCAACATTGCTGACGGAAGACTGCTTTCCTGCCGCATCGTGCTCGATGGCACCGCTCAGATTCACAATCAACTCGTCGCGTCCGAGGATCAAATTCTTGCTGAGGCCCGTGCCATCGCGCTCGGCTTGGGCGATGAAGCGGCCTGGGTCGAGAAAGTCGTCGTCGCCACCGAGCCAACCGTTGACCTGAAGGTCTTGGAGAGGCGAAAAGACGCAGTGGGAGAACTTCTTCGCATTTTGCGGGAGGCCGCAAGCGACGGTGAGCTTGTTTCACGCATTGAAGACGACATCGGGGAACTAGTGCGGCGGCTGCCTCACGAAGCGCGGACGAACGTTGAGGATCAGGTCCTGGAATCGGCAATAGAGGGTGACTACGCTGCGCTCATCAATCATGTCACGCCCTATTTGACCGCACGGCTGACTGCTTAGGGATTGGGGAATGCGTCTGCGGCGACTTGACTTGATCCGTTACGGACGTTTCACGGACTTCTCGTTCGAGTTGCCAGCCGTGCAACCGGACTTCCACATTGTTTACGGGCCCAATGAGGCCGGCAAATCCACTGCACTCGCTGCGATCGAGGACCTGCTGTTTGGCGTGCCGCAATTCTCGCCTTACGGTTTCCTGCATGAATACGCAACGATGCGGGTCGGTGCCGGTCTCGAAAATGAAAATGCGTCGCTGAATGTTGTTCGGCGCAAAGGCGCAAAGGACACGCTGCTTGGAGTGAACGGTTTACCGATTGCTGGCGGTGAAGGCGTGCTGGGACCATTTCTTTCCGGTGCAGACCGAGCGTTCTTCGTGCGCATGTTCAGTCTTGATCACTTGCGCCTCCGGATCGGCGGACAGGAAATCCTCGAAGCCAAGGACGATGTTGGTCAAATGCTCTTCTCCGCAGGAGCTGGCATCTCGGGATTGCGCGAACGTCTGGCTCAGCTTCTCGCCGAGGCGGACGATCTATGGAGCAGAAGACGGGCCAAGCACCGGAAATTCTACATTGCCGACGACAGGCGCGCGCAAGCCCAAAGGATGCTGCAGGAGCAGACCGTTACTGCCGGCGAATGGCGAAGGTTGAGGCGAGCCTATGAAACGACGGAGGGCTATTTTGCGGAGGTTGACGCAAAAATCAAGGAGAAGAGCGCTGAGCGCAACCGCCTGATCCGCATCCGCCGAGTGTTGCGCGATGTGCGCAATATGGAGGATTTAAACAACCAGCTCGCACAGCTTGGTGACGTAACCTTGATGGCGGAGGATGCGGCGGAGAAGCTGGCAGAATGTGAAAAGAGAGACTTGGAAACATCAACGCGAATTGCGACGCTTCAGGAACAACTGCGGCATGTTCAGGATGGTACGAACGGGCTGAAGTTTGACCGGACTCTCATCCAGCGTGCTCGGGACATCCTTCAGCTTTATGAAAAGCGAATTGAGATTCGCGGCAAAAAGAATGACTTGCCCAAACGCGAACTGGAGCTGGATTTCGCCGAGGAGGAGCTAAGCGCCCACGCCCGTGAACTCGGTTGGACCGAGCCTGACCCGGCCGCGCTGATTGAGCGCATTCCGTCCCGCACAAGCACCAGCGTGGTTCGTTCCCATCTCAACCAGCGGGGCAAGCTTGAGGCCGATGTTTCAAACTGTTTCCGCACATTGCAGGAGTCCTTGCTAACCTTGGAAGTGCTGACGCGGAAGCTGGGCGAGTTGGGCGAAACCGCCGACGTTTCAAGGCTGGCCGTAGCAATCAAGACCGTGCGCGAGCAGGGCGATTTGCCGGGGCGAGTTCGGCAAGCGAAAAAAACTCTCAAGGATGCGCAGGCACTTGCCGAACGCAAACTAAACGCTCTTGATCCCGGTGGCATGGACGAGGAGATGCTCACTCTCCTGCACGTTCCCGGAAAAGCCGTGGTTCAAGACTGCAGGGAACGCGACCGAGACTGCAGGCGGCGCTTGTCGGAAGTGTGGCAGAGGTCGGCATCCATTCAGCATGACCTGGACGTCGCCGTTGCCGCAATTGACCGCATCGAACGCGATGAACGGGTTGTTGCAGTCGAGGAACTTGACAAAGCGCGTAGTCGCCGAGACGGACTTTGGCAACAAGCGAAACACACGCTTTTGCAGGGTGCGTCGATCGAGAAGGGTCAGGTCGCTGGCTTTGAAGAGAGATCGAAAAAGTTGGCAGGAGATTTCGAACGCGCCACGGCAGAGGTGGACGCCCTCGCCGACCAGCGTTTCGACAGTGCTGAAGCGGCTGGCCGGATTGCGGAACTAAAGCGCACCATCGGAGGGCAGCAGACACTTCTTGCGCTTGAAAAGCAGAACGAGACAGAACTTGCCGAGAAATGCAGAAAGCTGGAAAGGGAATGGAAGTCGCTCTGGGCGACCGCACCATTCGATCCCTTGGCCGCAGAAGCAATGCTCGAGTGGATTGAAGCTAGAAATGCGGCAATTGACGCAATCGAAAAGCGACATGATTCTGAAAATGCCTTGAAGATGCTGTGCGACGAGGCACAGGAGGCAAAAAACCAATTGCTTTCTGAGTTGGGTGCGCTTGGGGTTGATCTGTATCCTTTCGAAAAGGACGGCCTGAATGCAATCATTGAGCATGCTTCGAGAGAGCAGCGTCTTCAGGAGGACAAAGCAAGCCGAAAGTCTTCGCTCGAAGAAAATGCCGAGAATGTTGCCGAAGATATCGAGCGACGAGAGAGAGAGCTTCAGCTGGCCAAAGAATCCCTGAAAGAATGGGGTGAAAAATGGTCGGCCGCGCTCGCTGAGCTTGGATTGAACGCGGATGCGGCTCCTGTGGCAGTTAGTGCGCAAATGGACATCATTGAGCAAATGCGTGAGACGACTCGCCGAATTGTTTCTTTAAGGGATGATCGGATTGCGAAAATCAAGCTTGATATCGCAGACTTTGAGCACGCTGTTGATGCGCTGGTTAACGAGGTATCCGCTGACTTGAAGGGGCAGCCTGCCGAAAATGCCGTCTTGAAAATGGAAACCCGCCTTGCCAAAGCCAAGCAAATCAAAGAGATTCTGGGACAGAAAGAGGATGAGGCAAACGAGCTGACTGCCCGGATCGCCAAGCATGAAAACCACCGTCAGGCGATTGCCGCCGCATTGTTCCAACTGAAATCGTCAGCAGGCGTGGAATCCAATGACGCGTTGGCAAAGGCAATCCAGCAATCGGACCAGCGCCGAGTTCTGGAAACAGAAAGGCAGCAGGTCATTCACAAGCTCCAGAAGGATGGGGACGGAAAGTCGCCCGAGGAGCTTGCGGAGGAATGCATGAACGCCGACATCGACAAAGTTGCTGCCAGCGAAGCGTCGATTCAGTCGGAACTGGCGGACTTGCTGCAACGACACACCGCCCTCGCCGGCGAGCGGTCCCATGCGCGAGAGGCGTTTCGCGCGGTTGGCGGCGACGATGCGGCGGCTCGCGCCGCCGCAGACAAGAATGAAGCGCTCGCTGAAATGCAGGATTCCGCAAAACGATACGCTCGATTGAAGACGTCAGCCATACTGCTCCAATGGGCCATTGATCGCTACCGCCGCGAAAAGCAGGTCCCGTTGCTGAAGCGCGCGAGCGAGCTGTTCAAGGTCATAACCGGTAGTTCCTTCTCGAGACTTGAGGTCGGATTCAATGATCAAGACAAGGCATGTTTGACAGGAGTTCGGCCCAATGACAGCGTTGTCGCTGTATCCGGAATGAGCACGGGCACGGCCGACCAGCTCTATTTGGCACTACGGGTTGCGTCAGTCGAGGACTACTTGAAGCCAACCAATGCACTGCCGTTCATGGCAGACGACCTCTTCATCAACTTCGATGATGAAAGGGCCGCTGCAGGACTGAGGCTGCTGGGACACTTGAGCCAGAGAACGCAGGTTCTGTTTTTCACGCATCATCAACATCTTGTCGAGTTGGCCCGCGAAACGCTGGGTGCCTCTGTCAGCACGGTCGCCTTGACTGGCCAAGCGGATATTGCCGCATGAGTGCAAGTCGTGGAGATGCTTTCGCTGGGCAAGGCGAGCCTTGCCGTTGCCGCAAATCGAGAATGGAGCGACGCACTGCGTGAAGCGACTTCGCTCCTTGCGCCTAACGAAGCTCAACTATAGAGCCCCATCGAATTGACTGGCCGCGCTGGCAAAAACCGCGGTTGAGCTTCTGGCTCGATCGCCAATCCGCGGAGTGTACCGAACATGAGCAGCAAGGTAACGAAGGCGATCCTTCCCGTCGCCGGCTTGGGAACGCGACTGCTTCCAGCCACCAAGTCCATTCCCAAGGAGATCATGGCACTCGTCGACCGCCCTCTTATCCAATACGCGATTGACGAGGGACGAGCCGCCGGCATCGAGCAGTTCATTCTGGTCACCTCGAGGGGGAAGGGGGCGCTGGAAGACTATTTTGACAAGACACCACAGCTTGAGGGCGAGCTTGTCAGAAAAGGAAAGACCAAACTGATCGATGACCTTCGCACCACGTCAACCGTCAGCGGCGAAATCGTCTACGTTCGCCAGCATGAGCAGTTGGGACTGGGACATGCCGTGTGGTGCGCGCGAAAGATGATCGCGGACGAGCCGTTCGCGGTTATGCTGACTGACGACGTCATTTTGTCCGAAGAGCCGTGCCTCTCGCAGATGATTGACGTTCACCGGTCAGTCGGAGGCAACGTTATCGCGCTGATGGAGGTGGAGCCCGAGGACTTCCGTTCCTACGGTCTTGTGTGCACCAACGGGGAGCCCGGAAAGGTTGTGTCGGTGACCGGAATGGTCGAGAAGCCCGGCCCCGAAGCCGCACCGTCAAATTTGGCCATCGTCGGACGTTACATCCTGATGCCCGAAGTTCTCTCCAATCTCGCCCAAATTACAGAGGGTGCCGACGGTGAAATCCAGCTGACCGACGCCATCGCGGCAGAAGCGCGGAAACATGATCGGGTGCATGGATATCTGTTTGACGGGACCCGCTACGATTGCGGATCGAAGTCGGGATTTCTGCGGGCGACAGCCGCAATCGCGCTGAATCGGAGTGACCTGAGAGATGATTTTCTGAAATTTATCCGCACCTTGACGGATTGACGCGACCTGCAGTTCGCGGCGAAATGACCGTTGCAGGGCGTGGTTGAACTAGAGCATTCGGCCTGCGCGCCAACCTTGCCCGCCGCTTCCGGCATGATGCGCAAGGCATTTGCGATCGAGTGCTCCAATTCCTGAATCTGATTGAATTCAGGATACCGGAGCAGGCGGTTCCGACTCGTCGTAATCGGGCATTAGATGTGCTGGAAACTGGCCCCGCTCAAGAAAGCCGTTGATTTCGTCGATCCGGCTTCGCGATATCTCGTCGGCCTGCAGATCAAAAGCCTCCAAGCCATGGAGGATATCCCTGATCCTGGCGCGGTCGTCTGGCCATCGAAAACGATTGAGAGACTTTCCAACATGTTTCGGCTGCAACGCCTGCCGGAGATCGGGATGTGCGTCGTAAAGCCCTTTGTGGCCCAAGTATGACGGCGACCGAACGGAAAATTCCACACCATCAACCGCGTATCTTGCAAACTCTATCTCGAATTGGGGATTGTCCCGCCGTCCGATCCACATCTTGATGTGCCGCTCGGACTTGTCTCTCAAGAACATTCCAAGCAACGCTTCGGCGCCATGTCCGGAAGGCACCTTGACGCAAGGCGCGAGTGCCTGTTCCGGCTTTCCGTAGTCGGGCATTAGATGCACTGGAAGCCGGTCGCGCTCAAGCAAGCCGTTGATCGAGTTGACATGGGTTCGCAATGTCCCGTCGGCCTGCAGATCAAGGACGTCTATGCCATGGAAGATGTCCCTGATCTGCGAGCGTTTGTCCCGCCACGAAAAAAAGCCGCGCGCAACCTGGCGCTCCTGCACTTGCAACGCCTCCAGGAGTTCGGGGTGTGCGTCATAAAGGTTTTTCTGGCGAACATACGACGGTGCCATCGTGGAGATGCCAAAACCATTTCTGGACTTTTCAAACCGCAGCGTGAACATGGGGTCATCCCGCTTCCCCACCCAGATTGTGAAGCTTCTCTCGATCTCGCCTCTCGCGAGCATGCCGAACAGCGCTTCGGCGACGCGTCCGGACGCAACCTTGACGGGAAGGTAGGCAAGATCGCGCTTTTCCCTTCTGACCACGATACCGCGCTGCATCTGCCCCGACTGATCCCTGAACAGGCACATTGAACCGAGCGCGTGTCTTCGCGCCTCCGCCAAGGCCGCCAGATGGTTGCCGCTCAGCACTTGGACCGGGTAGCTCCTTTCAAGGTTGCACTGCTCGGCAAACTCGCGAAGGTGGCGGGGATCTGCGCCAATGCTCAGGCCATCGATGAACCGAATTCTGTTGCGACGGATTCCCGTCAGCGATCTGAGCGAAATGGTTTCCGGTTCGCTTGCGCCAGGCGTGACCGTGCGGATCCTGTACGCTTGGGGAAGATGTGCATGCTGCGGCTTCGGCGCAGACAGCTTGACGATGGTTCGCAAGGACCTGTCCCGCACGCCGTCTTCCGAATCCATCTGCAGGACCCGGCCTGGCCTCATGTTGCGCAAAAGGTGCACCAGTCGTGTCAGGCTCTTGTGCCTCTGGCGGAAGTTGTGCGACTGCTCGTCCACGTTCTGCAGGGCGGCATCCATTCCGTATCCCCTTGCCACCAAGTGATTCAGCAGGTTTGGAAAATTTGCCTGCAGTCGATCGGCTTGAGGCGCGAAGCCGTCAGTTCCGTCTGATATCCTGGACTGGTTCACCATCCGAAGCAGTTGCTCGCTGCCTATTGGCTCCCTGGTGTAGCGGTGCATTCCAGTCGAGATGTACAGCGGCGCCAGGAACGAAGAGACATCCGGGTCATCGCGATCGTTCTCGACGCCGGAAAACAGGGCTGTTGCGACAATCTCGATCTCGCCCTCCAGTTCTTTCGGCCTGAGCGGGCTCAAGTTGCGGCTTTCCAGTTCCTCGACAATGGCGTCGAACTCAATGCAGATCAGGTCGATGAGATCGGACTGCTCGGATGCGGACAGGACAAGGGAGCGCGACAGCACCTTGTTTGCGATGGAATCGACAGGCTTGCCGGAGGCTCCTGAATCAGAATCGGGCCCACCCATGGAAAGAGGCGAGTCTTCCTGATTCGATGTCTGGACAAACTCCGGAAATCCCAGCCTCCGCGCGAGGTCGGGTCGAGCCTGCAAGACCTGTGTGGCTGCTTGGTCACCGATTGTGTTCAGGAAGTCCGGAATGTCGTCGAGAAGCAATGGGTGCGATCGATTTCCATCGATGCTGGCTCCCAGCGCCCGCAATTTGCGGTTGCGTTGCTGGAGAATCCGCATTTCCGGAACCAGCCCGGTCATGACCGACACGATTCGCGGGCGGGCGACCTGTCCGTAGCGATTCCCGCGCCCTTGGGATTGAATGTACTTGATGATGTCGACCGGCGTTTCCATCTCTATCAGCGATCGCGGACGCCGGTCCCGGAATTCCGGGGCAGCGTGGTACGAGCCGCCGGTCGCACCAGCCATGTTGTAGATCAGCACATCGATTTCACCGGCGTTGAAGCGGTCCACGACTTCACGCCGGTCTCTGCCCTCTCGTCGAACAATGTCACCGTCTCTGTACGCAAGAACCCTGCCGGAGATTTCCCCTGAGGTGATGCCTTGCCGGGCAAGTCCCTCGATCACCGCGTCCACTGGCGACACCGGAAGATTGGAGGGCAGCGCAACGATCGTTTCGTTTACCCGGTTCGCAAGTTCCGCAATTCCTGGTTCCAGAGCCCGGGCATCCTCAATGGCATTGTCAAGCCGCACTCGGAATATGCTTTCTGCAAGTCGAGCGATCTGGTGCTTGAGGGAAAGTGCGGAGCCATCTGCATCGATGGATGAGTTTCCAGCTGCAACATCCGAGAGCACGGCCTCGCCCGTCGAATGAAACGTTATCAGCGGCTTTCTTCCTTCCCGGATTTCGCTGACAGCCTCCTCGACGACCTGATCGACCTTGATGGCGTTCATCGTGATGCGCGCGAGACGGGCAAGCGGGCCGCCTGCGGCTCCAGAATACTGGTACAGCGCGCCAACTGCCGCCCTCGCCGACCTCTGCTCATACCCAAGCTGGATCAATCTCCGATAATGAGCCATTTGGCTGCGGCCGACCAGCGCGCCAACACGAAGCGTTGCATCAAGCATCAAGTCGACGAGCGGCGAGAACCGGTCGATCAGGCCTTGGTACCGAGCCATTCTCTCATCGTCGGGCAGGCGAACCTGAAACTCGATGTTGGACAGGTCGTGATCGCGCCGCAGAAAGACCCCGTCTTCGGCAAGCATGGTCGCGAAACTCTCCTGCGCTGTTTCCCCGCCGGATACCAAGCCCTCCAAAATGTCGTTCAGCCTGTCGCCCTCGGCATCAGGAAGAAGCGACCGGTACAGATTTGCGCCTTTCGGGTTGCGCAAGGGGGTCGCCGTCGCGAAGAGAACCTTCGCCCTGCCGACAGCCTCAATCATCGCGCGGATTGCCTTTCCGGTATTCGACCTCGGATTGAGGGCGTTGTGGCATTCGTCGAGGATCAGAAGCGTTTCCCCGCCCAATGCACTCCTGGCCCAAATCCCGTTGCGGCTCGTCTCGGAACCGGAGAACTGACTGTAGTTCGTCAGCACCAGATTGCAATTCTCGGGCCATCTGCGGGATTCGTAAATTGCCCGGCGGGAGGCTGCCGACTCGGAAACCACGGTTCTGGCTCCCGGCCGCGTCCCTGCGTCGTTTCTCATTCCGTCGTCCGGAAATTCCAATTTTACCGACTGGGACGCGAGGATTATGGGTCTTGCTTCCACATGCGCGCCCACTGCAACGAAGTCTCGCCAGACATCCGCGATGTTGATCTGGGCATTTTCGGTCAGGTAAAGCACGCGCCCACCGTGCATCAGATGCTGCCTGGCAACTGTGGCGAGGCTTCTTCCCTTGCCAATCCCGGTCTGGTCCGCCAAGAGGAACGCGCGGTTCCGTTGCTCTGCCACCGTGCGCATGGCGACCGCGTCCACCTGTTCCGAGGTAAGGGTGGCCGCCAACTCGCTCTCGTCCATGCCAATGCTGCCAGCGACTTGCCGGTCTATGCCGCCCGCATCGACAAACTCCCGTTCCACGCGCCGCAGCGCTTTGGCCGTTGCGCCTTCCAGAGACTTCGCGATCATCGTGAATGGCGGGCTCGCGCTCGAAAGCGCGACATAGGGGCGCTGCCGCTCATTGTCTTCGCGTTCCTGCGTTGCCCGCGCCCTTTCCTGCTCTATGTCGTCATGCCATTCCCGAATGCGCCTTCTCGAACGAAGAAGCTCTATGTAGAGGCTGTCCAGATCGCCTCGGCTCTCCGTCTTGAATGTTCGCAGCGCGGCGACGGGCAGGCTATCGCTTGGCTGAGGGCGCCGTTCGCCGACGACAAACGCCACAACCGGGTCTGCGTCGTGCCGTCCTGAGACAACGTGCGGCGACAATTCTGCCACGACCTCGAACGCGTAGGCCATGCCAACTGATTGACGAACGGCCGCAACCCCTTTGTCACGTTGGGTTCCGGAGACCAAGAGAACGCTTTGGCCCTCCCCGGCACGCCTGGAAAGAATGTTGGCAGCGCGTTCAACCACCGAGTCGGCATTCGCGGCCGTTAGATCAAAAAGCTGGAGTGACGGGTTACTGCCGCCTCGCAATGTCGGGCCCGCCACCGCTAGCCGCTCGTTTCCCCCGAACTCCATCTCTTCGGAATCCCGGGTTAGCCGACGAAGAAAAATCAGGAACCCTGAAGACGGAAACAGTCCCTCTCCATGACCCTCTGACGAATCGATGACAGCGGATGCGTTTTCCGCCACGCGCATCGCGTGATGATACTGTCGTCGAGAGTTCTCGTCGTCCATGGAGAGGTTAACGATCTTACTCAGCATTTCCAGCCGGGCAAGCCGATCTGCGGGAGTCCGGTCAACGCCCGGTTCACCGGATTCAAGCGGCTGGCAGGCAGCTTCCAGAACGCGCTCGAAGTCCTCTTCGCCGACCATGCCCGATTCCGCCATTCGAACTAGCCCTTCGGCAATTTCGGGAATGTCCGATAGGTCTCGGGCCCTGAGAAACCGGACCGGGTTGCCGGACCGGGCCTCAATTTCAAGGCGGCTTTTCCCGTCTTCTCCTGAAACCTTCGCAAAACGCCTCTGGAATCGGTCGGCAAAGACCTCCTCGCCAGCGAAGTTTCGCCCGATGCAACTGATGTTCTGCCCTTCAGAGGCGTCAGCCGAAACTTGTCCCTTTCCGAGGTTGGGGGCGGAGCAGTCCACCGTCCAAGGATAGGAGAACAGCTTTTCACGGGACATATCGAGGACTTGCCCGTCCAGGGCGGCGGCGAGTTCCGAAGCGGTGAAACCCGCCTTTCCGTCCGGAACCATGAGATGAACCGCGCCATCGCTGCCGACGGCGGTGAACCCGAACTGAAGCGCGCGCTCGCGCACCGCACCCGCACGGGCATGTTCAGTGAACTGCAGCAGCAATCCCTTGTCGCCGTTCGACCGGATCAGGCGCCGAAGAGCGCCGCACCCGTCCGGAAATACAACCCATCTTATGGTGGGCGATGAAAGATGCCCGGTCTCTGGCACGGGCTACACTCGGTGCCTTAATTCAGGATGTCGGTGCGCACGCTCATCAAAGCCGAATTCGAAACGACTGATCGTGAAGCTGTCAGAAGTCCATTCGCCCATCCTCGCCGGGCTCGTCCTTGTCGCTGATGGCATTGGGAACCTCATGGAGACTGGGCGTACCGCGATTCGAGCCGACCCTATCAGAAAGGCTGTCATCAATGACAGGAGCTTTGCGCAAATCTCTCGATTCCTCGTTCCATTTCATCGTCGGACTCTCGGGCACAGCATCAGCCACCATTTCCACCGCAGCCTGGAAATCGGCGTAATATCGTGCATGTGCATCCCTATCCGACGGCGTCGGAACCGCAGCCTTGGGAAGCGGCGCACTAAGAGCGCGGGCCTTGGAAAGAAAAACATCCGGGGCGGCTTCGTTTCCCGAAGAGTATTCTCGCAAAAGCACCGTGGATACGGCGAAGCCGTAGGCAGGAACCTGTGGAAGCACCGCACCATAGCGGGAAAAGAATTGCTGAATGTCCCGATTCCTGAGTCCCCGCCACCCGCGTTGCGAAAACGCCGCTTTTATCTCTGGATTGCAAGCACCAAGAAATGTCCGCTCGATCTTCGATGCCTTTACGGCGTCCGCGCGGCGGATTGCCGACTCGACCCGCGCGCCGAGACCACCCGTCGAAAAACTGTTGAGCGACACCGCCTGCCTGCCGCCGAGGTCAATCGATTCAGACGTCTTGGAACCAAGGCGGACGGACTCCATCGGTATGACATCTATCATTCCGCCGTTCTGCAGCAACCGATCCAGATTCACTGCGCTTTCACCCGCGAAAAACCCCTCAACCGCTTCCGTCGCCGATCTGGGTTCACCGTCGCGCCAGCCTTTCCAAGCCAGAACCGTATCCCTTTCGAAGGTCTCCGCTGTTTTTGCGTCCGAGGAAAAGGACGCGATGAATACAGCCCCCCTCTCCTCCATCCCCTTCCCGATGGCGATGCGCAGTTCGTCCAATGACCTGACGCTGGCCGCGTCCTTCATGTGCAGCATGTGCGCGTTGTATATCCTCGCCCCGGTGGCGAACCTCCGTTCCGCGCCGTCACGGCCGTATGACGGTGAAACCAGCATGGGCAAACCCACCCTCAGCTTTTCGCCGGGGTTGGCAAATTTGTTGGCCCAAGTTGCAGTGTAGTGGCCGTCCTTTTCCCGAACATTCTCGAATGCAATCATTCCGCCAGCCTTGGTGTAACTCATGCTGGCCGCGTCCGCGAAATCGGCGATCTTGGGTGCTCGTGTGTTGGTTGGAGTCTTGCGAATCGATACCGCCACCGGCCTTCCGTCAAGCGCCCCGCCTGCCGCTTCACCTATGGCAATGCCTGAATAGCACCCGTCATGCTCCTCCCCCAGCCTCAAATCCTTGATACCGAGCACAAGGTTCCCCACATAGCGGGATCGTCTCGTGAATTGGCGGATCGATTGAATTTCGCTTGGCATGGATTTCCCTCTCGGAATCGTGAATCGTCGAAAGCGTTCGCTACGCCGTACATGAGTTTGGAGTCGCCGCGAGATGCCGAAGCCGAAAAAGCTGTTTCAGCAGCAATTGCAATGGGTAACTTCGCTAGGAACGGCCGATAATGTTGGCGAAGACTGGACTTGGATACACTTTCCGGGATTGCCGAGAAGGCTTGTCGGGCCTGGCTGATTGTCAAAACCGGCAGTTGGGCATGCACAATTCCGTCTTCCGGACGCTGGTTTCCGCCTTCAGTCCGGCAACTGATCGCGTTTGAATTCTTTCATCCCTTTACTGGCCACGAATGTCCTATCGGGCCATGACCTTCAATTCTTCCTTTTTTAGACCTTGCCAAGATTGATGCCACGTGAAGACGCACCGGCAACTAGCGATGGGACGGCGAATATAATGATCACCCTATTTTACCTATCAAAACTGTTGCGAAATGCGCCCCTCCGGCCATGGACATGTCGCTCCGAAGGGCTGAAAGTTCTTGTCATGACGTTCGATTGAGGGAGGGATCGACAGATTTCTTCATGACAGCGGTCGGCGAGCACGTGGGTCCCAACTCCGCCCTGATCGACTGGTGGCGGTTCCTGGCCCGGTGCGCTCGCGCGACGATCGTAGAAAAAACCTTCGGCACCTTGAAGCACTGCTTCGGAGCGACGCGGTCTCGGTTCACAGCAACCCGGTACGTGGAGGCGCAGACGGCCTTCAAGGTGATGTCCCCGGCCCGACTCAAGGCGGTCAACCAGCCCCGGAAGTTGCAATGCAGAAAGAAAGACCCGCTTTCGCAACGGTCTTTCCACGAAATTTCTTCGTTGCGGCACCATCACCCTCTAATAACCAACTTGATTGCAGGGATGGCCAGCGCCGTTTCGCGCTCTTCCTAACCGCTTCAGCACCATTACGCGCGCGCATCATCTTCGATATAGTTTGAGTATTTTGATTGTTTCGAGAAATGGGTGCCCTAAAAGCCAAGGAAAGAGAACCGGAGAGACAAGATGAATGCCCTCAGGAAAAAGGCGCTCTTTGATCGTTTGCCTGACGAGGTCGAGATCAAAAACGCCGAGCAGCTCAGAACAATTGTCGCCTCCCAGATCAAGGAAGGCGAACCGACAACGCTTGCCCTCGCCCTGGAAGGAGGTGAAGTTCAGACCGCAACACTGGCACCCGCACTAACGGCATCTTTGCTCGAGGTGCTGAGGCTCGTGTCGAGCGGTCGGGGTTTTCGGATGATCCCTGTCGAGGCCGAACTGACGACCCAGCAGGCCGCTGACCTCCTGAACGTGTCCCGACCCTTCCTGGTAAAGCTCATCGAGGAAGGGGAAATCCCGTTCGCCAAGACCGGCCGGCACCGCCGCGTCAGAGCGAATGATCTCTTTGCCTATAAGGGGAAACGGGACGCCTCCCGATCCGAGGCATTGGGTAACCTTGCGCGCATCGATGTGGAGGAAGGCCTTGTATGAGCCGATACGCGGATCGGTTCACGGCCTTGCTCGATGCTTGCGTCCTGGGCGGCGCACTCCGTCGAAACATGCTGCTCAGCCTCGCTGAGGCAGGGTTGTTCCGGCTCCGATGGAGTGCACGCATCCTTGATGAAACCCAGAAAGCAATTTTCCAGATCACTAAAGGGGCGGCGGATGGGGGCCAACAGCGGGCGGCGATCGAGGCCGCCTTTCCAGAAGCGCTTGTAACGGGTTATGAGGTCTTTGAGGAGAAACTGGCTTTGCCCCGACCCAGACGACAATCACGTTCTCGCTGCCGCCATATCCACCTCCGCCTCCGTCATCGTGACAGACAATCTCGCCGACTTTCCAGTGGATGCTTTGGCACCGCACGCCATCAATGCGATCATAGCTGATGACTTCATTGCCAACACGATTGAACTCGACCCATCGGAAGCCATTCTTGCCCTCAGGCACATGCGTGAGTGGTTCAACAACCCAACCCTAGATGTCGCCGCGCTCATTCACAAGTCAAAGGCACAGGGGCTGCTTCAGGTCGCGACAATCCTGGATGAGTACCAGTCCCTATTGTGACAACCAAACGCTCTGACGACGCGAAGTTGTTCTCTGAACTGTCGTGGGTCGACGAACGATCCATCACCACGTACCTCCTTTGGCACCGAAACCCGATATCTACATCCGCGTCACCGAAAAGTTCATCGCGGATCTTGAGGTTGGCACCCAGCCTTGGCACAAGCCTTGGAACGCCGAACATCTCGTCGATCGCATCACCCTATCCCTGCGCCACAACGACATTGCCTACCACGGCCTTAACATCATCCTTCTCTAGGCTGCCTCGGTCGCCAATAGTTACACCGCGCCGATGTGGGGGACCTACCGCTAGGCCCTCGAAATTGGTGATCAGGTCCGCAAGGGCTCCAAGGGCGAGATCATCATCTATGTCGATAAGCTGCGTCAAACCGAGACCGACAATGCCGGCGAGGGTGACGGGGTCGAGATCCCATTCAAAGACTGTTGCGAAATGCGCCTCTCCGGCCATTGACATGTTGTGCTGAAGGGACTGCACGTGGCTGTCACGATGTTCGATTGAGGGAGAGAGTGATGGATTTCTTCATGAGTGCGGTGTCCGAGCTTCCCTCGGCGGATCTGGACGCCCGCTGGCTGAAGAAGGGCGGCAGCTGTCATTTTGTCTGCAAGGTGTTCGTGCGCACCGACGAGGAGGGGTTCTTGGATCGGGTTCTGGCGTGCCCGGCAACGAGGGCTAGGCACCCGCGCTTCTCGGCCATGGTGGCTGTGAGGCGCGATCCCAGTTCAGGGGACGGCGGGCCGTTGAGGTGGAGACGGCCCTGAAGGCGATGGAGCTTGACCTGCTCAAGGCGGTCAGTCGGATCAAGATGGTCGCGCCTGAGGGCCGGAGTCTGTCCGAAACCTGCCCGGTGCGTCGCATCGGGGGCTGAAACCGCGTTCGGAAGGCGAAATGCAGAAAAAAAACGCCCGCTTTCGCAACAGTCTTAATTAAAGATAGCTCAGTTCGTGAATTGCAGGCTTGGCTTGGCGCTGCCTGCCGAGCGCGACGAGATGAAACCACCTCGGACAGCTGTCCAGGCATTTGGTGGCAATGCCGCGGAAACGCCGCAGGAAGCCCTTGATCTGGCTGTGGCGGCTGGTGGCCGTCTGGATGTGCACGGCCCCGCGCACCCGCTCGCCGGCGGAGCGGTTGACGCTCTCGCGAGGATGCCGAGCGCCGCAGCAGCGGGGCGATGGCAGCGACCGGCGTCGGAGACGAGCAGGGCGTCCGGGGTGATCACCGGCGCTGCGCCCCCGTCAGCTCATCGATGCTGGAAACCCAGTCTTGAAACCGCGCCCGATCCATTGTTCCGCTCCCCATGGTCAACGCAAGCCGAAACCAAGTGTAGCACATGCGCCTGCAAAATGCGAACAGAGCCTAAAAAAATCTATCTGCGCGATAAAAGATTAAATCCCGCATCGGTGGAAAAAGGACGTAATCCAACAAATGTTTGGCAAATGCCCAGATTGAATGGAAACTCAAAGGAGCGGGTGGGTCACCCAACGCAGAAGCCAAGGGCGGTGATCCAAAGGCTTGTGAGAGCGTTGTCATACCCAAGTTCCACGGTGTTAGACTTTTTCACTGGCAACGGTGCAACAACAAGAATTGCTATTGAGGAGGGTAGAAACAGTATTTCCAGCGATGCAGATCCCATTTGCAAGACCTATCTGAACAAGCAGCTAAGTTCTCTTTCAAAATCTGATTTGCTTGATAACAAACCAGAATACGAAATTTTCGAAGGTTTAGAAAACCTTAATAGATGTCTGGAAACTTAGCAGGCGCACTGCCGTTTAAGCAGCTGATGCGGCTATAAGACTGTTGCGAGATGTGCCTCTCTGGTCATGGACTTATATGCCAGAAGACTTGTGCGGACAGTGTTGCTATTGGCCCGTCGCTGCGGGTGCTCCACGGCGAAGCCCCAAACCTCCTCCAGACATTGCACTGCCGAGACGTCTCGTCACCCCGCCGAACCCGGTCGCAAAGCCCGATCCAATAACGCCGATCCTCTGCATTTCGCCACTGCCCACAATACGGGCCTCGCCGCCAATCCACCCGAGGACACGTCCCGGGAACTCCGACACCAGCGAAAAGCTGCGCTCGATGATCGCGACCTGCACCATCACCACCAGAAACCCGGTCGCGATCAGACCGAATATCCCCACCAGAGGGGACGCGTTCACGAGCGCGCTCATTGCATGGTACATGCCGTAATCCAGCAACCCAGACGCAATCCGAAACAGAGCCATTCCGGCAAAGTATCCGAGAACCATGAGGGCGGGCGTCAGCAACAGCGCCAGCAGCATCAGCCATCCCTGACGACCCGGTTCTCCGGAAATTCCCTCGCCGTCGAGACGCAGGTGCGAGAGTGCCCAGACGCTGGATGCCACGACTGCTTCCACAACGAGCAGAAAGTATCCGACCACCGCCAGAACCCAGTAGACGAATGGCAAGAGAGGAAGGATGAACGATTGCGAAATCCCGACCGCAGCGAGTGGGGCGGCGACAAGGAACGTGACCACGCTGGCGATGGAACTTGAAAGAAAGGACACTGCAACACTTCCGAACAAAAGCGTTCCTGCTACATCAAGATACCAATTCCCCATGTTCACGATACCGATGATTGGGTCGTCCCCCCAGCGCGAAGGTGAGAAGTTCTCTATCATCGTCTCGATCCCCGGAGCGAAGCTCACTTTCCATATCCTGCCTAGCATTCCGGATTCAGCGGAAATTGCCGCTTCCTCGATAACGTCGTGCGAAAGCCGGAAGCCCGCCAAAGCGAGTTGGATCGAAGCGTTTTCCATTGCCTCGTTCGCCGCGCTCCAGATGCGAATTGCTTCCTGAGTCTGCAAGTATTTGTTTGCATTGGAACTCGAGAAAAGCCGTTGAACCCAACCTGGCGCATCGGCGGCGAGAACGATCGAGCGGTTGAGACGGTTCGCCTCAGCGGAGATGTACCGCGACTCGACAACCGACACCGTCGCGTTCAACAGACCCATCGCCTCGGAGTTAAGCCGCGCGATGGTCATGTACCAATTGCCTGCACCAAGCCACCCCTCGCCGAAGCAGATGCCGTTCCCGCCAACTTCATCCACTGGACCCTCGCAGTCGCCTCCCGTGATGAAATTCTCGAGAACCCTTCGGGCTGCACCGCTTTCTCCTCCGTACCCGGAAACAATCCGCATTATCCTCCGGTTGCCCTCCGCAACATGATTCCGAGCCGAACTGACCGCGCGCTGAATGTCCGGCCCAATGTCTGGAAGGCCAGCGGTGCCAATCAGGGCAGGCCACTGCTTTACGATGATCTGGTCCGCGCTTCCGATGAGCATCGAGAGCGCATCCAAATGCAGGTCATTGAAAACTTGCTCAACCGCCTTTGCATCGGCAGCATCAAGTCGCTCGATATACCGAGGGGTTTCGGGAATTTCGTACGATCCACAGATGTTGTTACGCTTGCCATCAATGCTCGATACTACCGTTCGCACCCCACCTGATCTTGCCTCGCGAAAGGTCACCCGAAGCGGGCTGCCAGCCGCCTCAAGCTGGAAATTGGCTATCCTTGCGCAAAGCTGATTTCGATACACCGACTTGAACAGACCGTCGTCGTGCATGGAATGCATGCCAATAACCGGAATCTCTCCCGACAGGATCAACTGGACGCCATGCCCCCAGATCTCCGAAGCGACGCTCGTTGAACCCTTAACCAGCCACGCGATTCCTCCCTGAATCGCGTTGTATCCGCCGAGGTTTGGCACGGGAGCGAGAAGACCGGCCGCGAACAACACCCGCAGTGGAGCCCAAAGTGAAGACCAGCGACGACCAAGAACCTCGCCTTCGTGTGCTGTCTGCAACAACCCGACGGTTGCGTTGTACAGGAACAGAACCCCTCCGATGGCTAGAACCGCCAGATTGACAAATCCGATCAGTCTCGAAAATACTGTCGCGCCGACCGAGGTGCCTGCAGAGGGAAAGAGCGGACCGAACACCTGATTCAGGAGAATTGAACTGTAACCGTCGCCGAATTCCGTTCCGAAGGCATCGCTGAATGTGTCCGGCAAAAACGTCTGTGCCTGGGCGCAAGATAAAGGAACCGATACAGCAATTAACGCAACAGCGACATTTGACGCCAATATTGCCCAGCCTGCCCCAGGCAGTTCAAATCGAATCGATTCGGATCGCTCCATTGTGTGCGAACTCTCGATCAGTCTCGTGAGATTTCCGCACACTCATCTTGACTTCGGCGCTCTTGGAGCCGCGATTTCTGTGGAGAATTCCTGTGCCGTGCAGGGACACTACCCTGCGAGCTTCACTTGAAGGAACAGTGCAAGAGCCAAAGACCCCACAAAAATCAGCAGAAAACAGTAGGCGAAGATTTTTGCCGATTTCGCACGCTGCCCCATGGTCATTCGACATCTTCCAGGAAACGGTCTTGACCACATTTGCAGTCTCCTTATCCAATTGCCATAAGGAATGATAAGCGTACATTTCCGATGCGGCAAAATGATAGTTTGTGGATTCAAGTGGACAATTTCGCTAAAATTTCGTGACCAGCTCGCCATCAGTGCAAGAAGCGTTTGGACAGTGTTCAAGGTCGCGAAACCATTTATTGTCGTGAAACGCCCATTCGCCCTTGGGAACATACATGGGGACATGGCACGGTGGGGCATTGGAGATGGCACTGGCGTGCAACCGAGAAAAGGCAGGATGGATTTTTCCTGACGGTGGTGACCGAACGCATGGCCATGGACAGTGCGCTTCGAAAGGTGAACGCCCTGATGGACTGGCGGTGGCTCTCAACCCGGTGCGCTCGCGCCTGGCACGCGCCGCCACAATGTCGATCCGATGGTTCAAGGCACTTCCGCCTAGCCAGCAGCATGGTCCTGATGAGGTACTTCTGTCGGAGGTCAATCGCCAGCTAGGGAACCTCTGAATATAGCCCGGTTTTGGGCGTTGCATTGCGCATCCGGGGGCGCTCGCTGTCTTGTGCCACGCCTTTTTTTCGGGGGACCGTGACATGCAGCGCCTTCGGTAATTGATCTTTGCAAGCCTCGAACATGACCGCAAGAAGCGCTGATCTTTCTGGAGCGAATGAACGGCCTGATCTCCTGGGCGCGACTGGAAGCCCGCATTGCGCCGACTTGTCCGAAGGGCAGCAGCAAGGGGCGACAGCCGTATCCGCTGCCGGTGATGCTGCGCGTGCACTGCGTGCAGCCGTTCTGCAACCTGAGCGATCCGGCGATGGAGCACCTGCCCTGCGAGGCCGAGAGCGTCCGGCACCTGGCTAGGGTGAGTCCGGAGAAAGTGCCGGACGAGACGACGATCCCGACTTCCGCCGCCGGCTGGAGCGCCGCGAACTGGCGCAGCTGCCGTTCGGGAGATCGGGGATCACCTGGCCGAGCGGGGGGGGCTGCTGAAGGAGGGCAGCATCGTTGACGCCACCATCATCTCGGCGCCGTCGTCGATCAGGAACAGGAAAAATGCCCGAGATCCGGAGATGCACCAGACGAAGAAGGGAAACCAGCGGCATTTCGGGATGAAAAGGCTGCAAGAAAGGCAAAGGGCATGCCGGCAGAATCAACGATATGGACGGAGGGAGCAATCTCGCCAGCTTCGAGGCTGAAACGGCGGCGAATGGCAACGGGTCGCCATCGACGATTGCGAGACAATCGGTGTCCTGCCATGTTTGACGATGATCCCGATCGCTTTCCTTGCAAGGCGAATGCCGAAAGCGAAATTCCGGAGGCGAACATGCCGGGCCGGTATCTTCCTGACTTTGGGCCGGAAGGCGAATTCAGCGAGATGTCTGGGCAGGTGCCTCTCGGGCACCTGCGCCCGCACCATGATCTCGGCTAGGCAGGCTGCATCGTCGGGGCGGTCGGCTCGGAACCGACTGAACGTGCCTGCCTTCGGCATGGCGCTTCCTCTCCATTGCTCCACAAACACGGAGATGCAGGAGGCACTTGCCTCGAGGGGATAATCGCGAATTGGAAATCCAAGAGCGTCTTGCGCTGTCTGCGAAGACGTTTTTCAAAGAACGCTACATATCCCTGCAATTCATTGCCCAACTTCCCGAAGGCAGCATCCTGGCCAATCATTTCTAACAAATCTTGGTTTCTGGCTTCGGCTAATTCAGTCCAATTCCGTTCGATTGAAGCGTTATGCCTGTCGGCCTTGACGCAAGACAATTCGATCTCGTTTAAACATTCGGACGCTTCAATTCGAATCCGACTTGGCAGCTCCTCCCTTTTGTCTTCCGTCTCTCTCGGACTCCTCCGGCACCGCTTGGCCCATTTCTCCAAGTTCCTAAGGGCTGAGAACAACGGATCATACACGGTGTCACGGTATTCTTCCCAATTGGCCTTGTTCCGGCTTTGCTTGCCCTGCTTGCGAAAGACAAAGACGCTCAGCGATAACGCGCCTAAACCTGAAATGGCTCCGAAAGCACCTGTCGCGATAGCGACAATGATTTGCGGATCCGACCACTCGGTCATGCAATGTCGGCCAAAGTTTCAGTGCCACGGAACAACTTAGTGCTGACCAGAAATCAACCCGATACCGACATGAGAGGCTCGAACTGGAAGGCGCACCGTTTCAGCCCTTGCTCAATCTGTGGCCATAGCTCATTGGGCATTTCAAATCTGTACTTTTCGAGTAAGCGGTCGCGCCCGCCGAGATTCCAGTAGCTTTCGCCGAACATTCCGCAAAAAAAGGATGTGGAGATGGCGTAGACATATTCCGGAATCCGCACCGTCACCACATCGGCTTTTGCATCGAGATCGCTCATGCCGAATTTCTCTCGCACGCTGAGGCCGCGATCCTTGCCTGATAGATTCCTGATTTTTCCGTTAGCCGTGTATTGCCCAAGATCAATCATCGGAGTTCTCCCTTTGAATGAGGCTCTGCCAATCGAGGGAAAAACGCAATGTCACTATGGTTCCAGGGAAACCGTAATCCAGATCAAATACATGGCGTTCGTCCGGCGGGAAATCGAACGAAGCTTCAGGATTGAAAGCCTGGATTCGCCGAAGGCCCGATAGGTCGCAACTGTCCCATGTGTTGTACGGCTTCGCAAACCTAATGCAAGCTTGGCCGGAAATGACTGTTATCGCGGGTTGGTGTTGCGGGTCTGAAGTGTGGCCTAGCTTGTTGGCCATCTCGATCATCTCCATCATGCCCATTCCGCCCTGGACATCCGGAAGCGAAGACACACCATCCTGCATTGCGTAGAGGGTAGCAAGTGCGCTATGGTTACGACCTGCCCTTGATGGCTGAAGTCGCTGCATGTCGTGATCCCCCCGAAAAGCTGCGGCGCAAGACAGCGGGCATCCCCCGGATACGCAATGCCACACCCAAAACCAGGCTGTATTCAGAGGTTCCCTAGCTGAAGAAGCCTGGTCGTTTCCACTTCGGCTGCAAGGTGCTGTCAAGCACTGCCAACCGTGACTGCCTGCCGCGGCGGGTCTCGTTTCAGGGATCATGTTCCGGGTTGCCCGGGGACATCCCCCAGTCCGGCACCGCAGGCGGTTCCTGGGGCGCTTGGCCGTGGAAGATGCGGTTAAGGCGGCTCAAATCACTACAAGGCTTCTGCGCTCTAGCAAAATGACGTCCCGCCACTGCCCCGCAAGGGGGCCGTGAATCATTCGACCAAGTCGCTCGCGAAAGCCGAATTTGCGGTGCAGGTTAATGCTCGCTGTGTTCTCTGGAAAAATTCCGGCTTGCAAGGTCCACAGACCAGATACTTCGGAAGCTTCGATTAACGCAGCCATGAGACGCTCGCCGACACCCATGCCGTGCATGTCGCTCGCCAAATAAATTGATACCTCGCAGACACCGCTGTAGACTTGTCGTGGCGAAACAGTGGAAAGCGCAACCCAGCCAACAACCCGGCCTTCGCTCTCCGCGACAGTCCGGCATTTTTTGAGATGCCCGCTGTCCCACTCGTCCCAAGCGGGAGTCTTGTCCTGAAACGTGGAATGACCTGAGGCGATGCCCTCGCCGTAAATCGCTAACACGGTGGGGCCATCGTCGGCCCGCATTGGCCGCAATTCAACCGTCATTCTTCAGGCTTGACCAAGTGCGTGCCCAGCAAAAAGCGTCTTGCCTGACTGTCTAGGAATGTGCGCTCGAGCAGGTGATTTCATTCCACACCTCCATTGCGATTCCAAGCTGCGGACAATGTCTACCCAGAAGGTGCCATCTGTGTCGAGCATGTCTTCGATCTTCAAAACACGATTGCTCGCTATAGAAAAGCAAGCTCGGGGTTCGATGACGGGGGTAAAGTTTGCATCTGTGCCTCGCATCACGATTTTGCCAATGATTGTTTTTTCGTCGTGAGGGCCTGCTCCTGATTTAAAAATTGCTTGGCCGAACCCAATTGCAGACCGTGCTCTTTCCGCCGATTTTACACTCGGACCCGTCAAGCGCACTGCTTGACACATTGACAGAAAAAGACCGTTGTGCATGCCTTTCAAGTCGGCGCGGCAGCGGTGGGAGTCGACAACCGAGAAGTCGTCTCCCAAACCATGCATCTTCCTGAATTTCATGGTCCGACCTGAACGGCGAGCATTGAAGCGACGAGTGCCGTATACGGGCGGCGACGTCCGGTGGGACGATAGCCCAGTCGTTAGAGCATTCGAAACTTTGGTCGCAGGTCACAAGTTCAAATCCTGTCGAACTCACCATTTTGCGATTGCTGGGGACAAACGAGCAGATATACAGCGTGCCAAGTTCCAAGAGACGAACACCGCACTCGTCCATGCACGACTGCACCGTGCACCGTCCATTGTGCGGCTCGACCCAACTATTCTCGGCGGACCGAGTTCGAGCATCAGCGCAATTGTCGCTTTGACCTGCGACCACGATCCCGAAACCTGTCAAGGCCGCCAAAGCCGGAATGGCTCCTGAAGCTTAGCTTGAGAAGCCGTGCAAAAAGCAATTCTGTTGGAACCCGAAGAATTTCGCTTCTGAAACAGGACAGCGTTAAGGGGGCCGAAGGATGCGGCACAACAGGAACTGTTGCCCTAGACTTGCGAAAGACAGTCGCACTATCGCCGGCATGGTGAAAAGGCGATCAGCTCTGCGTCGACCACTTCGCGTCCGCTGCGCTTGTCCTTCCAACGCCCGATCCTGCCTGTCCGACAGCAAAGCAAGATTGTTGCGAAATGCCCCTTCTGATCATGGCGTGGGCACTAGCGGGAGCCTTGCCCGGTGCGCTCGCGCTTGAGGCAAGTCGCTGAGATGTAGATCAGATGATCCGGGCGTTCCCGCCCAGTCAGCGGCACGAACACAGCATGAAAGGGCGTTCGACGGCGGCGTTAACGGGATGCCGCATCGTGGAGACGGAACAGCCTTCAAGGCAATGACCTCGAACCTTCTCAAGGCGTCCAACCGACTCGGTTTGCCCCCGGCCTGAAGGCCAGAATTTCTCTCGAACCTGCCAAAGGTGGCGCATCAGATACCTAAACCGCGACCGCCAAAACTGCTGCCGAAAGGCATCCCCAACCCGCATCGGCAACTTTGGGAGCCGCAATGCAGAACGAAATGGCCGCTTTAGCAACAATCTTCCATTGTCGTTGGTAACTTGCGCAGATCTTCGTTCAACGCTTTGCTGCATAGTAGGCCACGCGGCGCTCCAGACCGGCCAGCAACTCGGAAACCGTGAATGCAAGGGCAAAAAGCACAATAAGCACTGCCCAGAAATGAGACATCAGGAAATTCGCGGAATAGAGTTCGAACAAAGCTCCGAAACCGACAATCGAGATCAGCAACTGCCCGATGATTACCCCTTTCACAGCGCGGATCACGCCGATCCGCACACCGCCAAGGATCTCCGGCAGAGCCGCCCAAAAATATATCTTGACAAAAGCGTCCCATGGAGACGCGCCAAAACTGAGTGCCATCTCCACCAGCGAGCGATTGATCTGCATCACGCCGGCGCGGGCGTTCAAGATTATGATCCAAATCGCGAACAGCGTAGTCGTGATGATGATCGACTTCATTCCAAATCCAAACAGAACCATCAAGACCGGGACCAAGGCCGTCAGGGGCGCACTGAGAAATATGTTCACCCAAGGAAGCAGCAACTCGTCCACCCACCGGTTTTTGCCCATCAGGATGCCCACCGGGATTCCGATCACCACAGCGGAGAACACGCCTGCAAGGAAAGCCTGAGCGGTTTCCGACAGCGCCTTCTGGAACGCTGGAGTGCCGATAATCGCGAACAGCGTCGCGAGCACCTCTGACAAAGGCGGAAGAAAGAACGTGAACCCGCTCTGCCCGACTGCCTCCCATAGCAACCCCCACAGGATCAACGACGACATGCCGGGCAACCGAATTCCCAGTATCTTCACGAGCTACTCCACATATGATCGCAGCGAGTCCCAGATTTGATCCACGATATCCAGGTATTCGGGATGGCGGCGGATATCGGCAACATCTTTGGAGCGAAGACCTTGCGGGCGAATGATCTCCGACACCCGGCTTGGACGCGGCAAGAGAATGGCGATCTGGTCCGAGACATAGACGGCCTCCTCGATGGAGTGAGTGACGAAGAGAAAGGTCTTGTTCTCCTGCGCAACGAGACTGAGCAGGTCTTCCTGGAACTTTCGCCGGGTCTGCTCGTCCACAGCCGAAAATGGCTCGTCCATCAGCAAGACTTCGCTGTCCACCGCCAGCGCCCTCGCAAGACCGACCCTCTGTCGCATGCCTCCGGACAGTTCATGCGGATAGCTATTTTCGAATCCGGCCAGACCTACGTTGCGGATGTACTTCTCCGCAATTGCTTCGCGTTCCGACGCTGCCATGCCCCTGAGTTCAAGACCGAACCCCACGTTTCGCAAAACGTTTGCCCACGGCAGTAGGGCAAAGTCCTGGAACACAAACGCACGATCCGGGCCCGGACCGGTGACAGGACGACCGTTCACCTCGACTTCTCCAGACGTTGGCTCCAACAATCCCGCGATGATCTTCAGGAGCGTGGTCTTGCCGCATCCAGATGGACCAAGCAAGGATGTGAGTTGTCCGTGCGGGAATTCCAGCGTCAGATTTCGAAGCGCTTCCACCTCGCCGTAGGTCTTGGAGATGTTGCGTGCTGACACCGCAGGTGTGCCGGCCACCCCATGCTCGTTGCTAGTCTGATGCGTATCCACGGACATTCCCTCCAAAGAGCGTGCGCTCGATCCGCTCCAAAAGGTTCAAGAAACACACTGCGAGCGCAATTATGGAGAAGATTGCAGCATACATGCTCTCGTAGTCAGCAATCGAGCGGCTGTATGTGATGATGTCACCTATGCCAGTGGGCGTGATCTTCAGTTCGGACAGGATCGCTCCAATGAAACCGGCTGAGGTGCCAAGCCGCAGGCCGGAAAAGATTATTGGAGATGCGGAAGGAATGACGACCTTCAAGATGATGTCCCGGTCGGTGCCAAGAAAGGAGTATCCCATCTCTTTCAGGTTTGACGGCGCATTGCGTACGCCGCCAGAGGTGTTTAGAACTATTACCGGCATTGCCATGATGCACACGACGAAGACTTTCGACGTGAGTCCAATTCCGTACACCAAGACAAGAAGCGGTATAAGGGCAGCCAGCGGCGCCGCCTGCATGACAATGAAAATGGGCGAGAATAGCCAGTCGAACCATGAGCTGAGTCCAATCCACAAGCCTAGGGCGATCCCAATGAACGCGGAAATTACCAAACCGATTACTAGTGGACGAAGAGTGTCAAGATAAGCCGTGAAGATCGAGCCGTCGGTTATCATCGACACAAGCGCCGACATCGATTCAAGAAAGGTCGGAAAGCCGTAGCTCACGGGAATGTGGCCCGCGATCTCCCACGCGCCGAAGACAATCACCGCAGACAGGATTTTGAGAAGCAGAGATCTGTTCATTTGGCAGAGAAGGGCGGCACTCGTTTCCAAGCGCCGCCCTTCTTCCTCAGTTCATGGCGGCGTCTAGAGGCGCCATATACCAGAAGTCTTCGATTTTGAGGGTCGCTGGATCGCCCTCGAGCTGACCGGCATTGCTGTACCATTCCAAGTCGGCCATTGCGGCCTTCCGGCCACCTCCGTTTGGATCGTACAGCCCGCCAGCAACCGCCTCAGCGTAAAAGTTGTCAAGACTCTCCAGAATCTCTTCCGGCAACTGCCCGATAGGACCTTCTGGATCGGTCTCCTTACGGACAATCGCGGGGTCGGCATTCATTTCCTGCCAGACGCTGAGCAGCGCATCGACGAAAATCTGCACTTGAGCCTCGTTTTCTTTAATCCAGTCGAGATTGGCGAATAACGCCTCGTCCGAAGCCTCGACATCGAACATTGGCAGCACATTGAACTTGTCTCCATGCTGACGCATTACTTTGTTCTTGTTGGAAAGATCGATTATTGTTGCATCCGCTTGACCGGCAACCAGCGCGACGACACGGTTGGCGGACCCAGGGACATAGGAGCGTTCGCCAAACGTTATGCCAGCCTTGTCCTCGATGACATTGGCAATTGAATCCGTTCCACCGCCGCGCGAATGCAGAAGGATCGGCTCTCCATCCAAATCCTCGAGCTTGCTGTACTTCTTTGTGGTTACCGGAAAGAACTTAAGTTTCGAGAGCTGGAAGATGATTCTCACAGGTGCCTTCGATCTCTGCATTGCCGCATAGGGAGTGCCGAAGCCGATATCCATCTGCCCGCTCAGCACCGCCTGAATTGCCAGTTCTTCGTCCGAGAAGGCAGTCCACTCGTAATCGAGGCCGTTGGCCTTCGCCCGGTCAAGCGCGACAAAAAAGGCCGCAAGCTCGTCAGACGGTGTCTCGCCGAGTGCGATGCGAATGGTATCTGCCTGCACAGCAGACACTGCAAGACCGGCAGCGAACGGCAGGACCGCTACCGCCCTGATCATCTTTCTCAAGAATTGTACCATTTCGAAATTCTCCTTGTCGTTTTCAAGCTAGGTCCGGCCGCATCTTCCCGCGGCCCGGCGGAATGACCCGGTGCGCCGCCGTCACACCTCCCCGAACAATCGGGTTGAGACCGATCGCAAGTGATCTCGCATGGCCGAATCGGCCGTTGCAGGATTGCGTGCCTTGATCGCCGAAGCAATACGCTCATGTTCGCTGAAACTCGCATGGTTTGCCGGTGGGCACCGTGAATTCCGGACAACCGTGTTCCAGGCCACTGCCCGCCGAACATGATTGAGTTGGTCGAAGAGCGAGAGCAACAGCACGTTGTCCGTTGCCTCCGCGATCATGCGGTGGAACAGGTCGTCGCTTGTCTCGTACTCGGCCCAAGTCGCGGCCGATACTGTGCGGTCCAAGCTCACCTTTATCCTGGACAGCGCCGACTCGGACGCATTGATTGCAGCCTCCTTCGCAAGCGCGGGCTCTAGCGCAAGCCGCGCCCGCATCATTTGCACCGGTGTGACTCTCCGACTGAGCTCCGCCAAACGTTCCTTGCCATCATCCGTAAGGAACGTGCCCTTGCCAACATGGCGCCAAATCCTTCCCTTGCGCTCCAGTTCATCGAGAGCCCAGCGCAACCTCATTCGGGTCAGGCCCAGCCTGACGATCAGTTCGCGCTCCGATGGCAGCCTGTCACCAGGTTTGTATCTCCCAGCCGCAATGAAAGTCTTAAGCTCCGCGAGAGCATCTTCCCGCTCTTTCACTGGAAGCCTTGCAAGCATGCGTCAATTCCAGACTTGGTTGACCAATAAAGCTGATTGATCTATCATAGGTTGATGCCAAGGAGGTGGCAAGCGAAAATAATGACAGTTTATTTAATTGAAAAAAACAGAAATCACTCCATCTCCCTGTCGCTGATCAAGCATCAACCAATTATGGAGATTTACATGACCAGATTCGCAATTGAGCGGCCGCCGCGCGTCGCGCTGCCCATCGCAGGATCCGATCTGATGTTTCCAGTCCGTCGAGTCTACTGCATCGGACGCAACTACGCTGCGCACGCCATCGAGATGGGACACAATCCAGACCGGGAGGAGCCCTTCTTCTTCCAAAAGAACCCCGAGAACATGGACTCCTCCGGCGAATTCCCCTATCCGCCGCATTCCACCGACGTGCACCACGAAGCTGAGCTCGCCGTCATGCTGAAGTCTGGAGGATCGAACATTCCGGTCGATTCAGCGCTCGACCACATATTCGGATACGCGCTTTCACTCGACATGACCCGTCGTGACCTGCAGGGACAGCAAAAGAAACTTGGCAGGCCGTGGGAGATTGGCAAGGCGTTCGAACGCTCTGCACCCGTCGGGCCAGTGCACCCTGTGTCAGAAGTCGGACATCGATCCACAGGCAGGATCGCGCTTCGCGTGAATGGCGCTGTCCGCCAAACGGGTGACCTCAACCAGATGATCTGGAAGGTGCCGGAGATGGTCTCTTACCTTTCAGAATATTTCACGCTTGCCGGCGGCGACGTCATTTTGTCGGGCACTCCTGCAGGCGTTGCGGCAATCGACAAGGGCGACGTCATGGAGATTGAAATCGACGGACTCGGCATCATGAGCGTCAAGGTTGTTTGACCTCGAAGCTGCATGGCCGCCAGAGGCGGCCAAGTTTCAATGCCCGCAAATTCCTTGCCATTGGCTGCCTCTGCCCGGCAATCTTGATCGTCACCTGCCTCCGAAATTGCTCCAGCTTGAGCACCAGCCCTGACTTCTCTCAGTGGCAGGCAGCGCCGCAAATGCTTGCTCGCCACTTCACATCCAACCGCTGCACAGACCGGTAAGCAATTCCGCGGCTGGCTGCAACAGCGGCGAATTGAAGCACGCAGGCAATGAGAGCGCAAAAGCCGCACATACCGATGCAGTGCATTTACCAGTGCCTTTCCCGGTGCGGTCTCAACACCGTACCTTCCCGGACACCGAGTCATGGCAACGTCTTCATGCAAGCGGTCAATTCATGCATTGCGTTCGAGCATCACAATCACAGCCTGACTCGGCCTCAATGAAAGACACCCCCTGAGCGCTCCACCGCTACAAAAAAGAGAGCGAGCCAAATTTTATTCCGGCATCTGCATTTGCAGTAAAAAGTTGCGGCGAAACTGAGCCGTCAAAGCGGCCTCCACATGCACTTCGCACCCGAATGCCTAGCCTTGAATTCAAAACTGCAATTAGTTGATCTGCGCGATTTCGACCGTCAGATGCCTCATGACACAATGCCCGGCACCAGCAGCAGCTTCCGCCAGCGGGCGGCACTGAAGACAAGTTGACGATCAGTCCCGGAAAAAAAAGTCAGCGAATTCTGGGCTGCAATCTCACTTTGGCGTGCATTCTTCGGCCTGATCACGGGATTCAAGGAGACAGACATGATTGAAATTTCGCCCGCGACCCGATTTTCGATTCGGTCAGCAGGTTCAATGACCCTTCCGAGGTTCTTTCGGGAATCTCTTTCAATTGCCGCCCGCCCCAAATCGAGACTTTGCAATTTCACGGCAATGGCTTGCATTGCCGCTTTTGTGCCCGTGCATTTTTTGCCTGCCTCGCTCAAGGCGGAAACTTGCGCGCTTTTGGAAACAGCTGCTCCTCGCAACTTGCAATATGGTGGCCATCTTGCCGGAATGCCGGCAAGGAAGCTTGCGGAAGGAGGCCTCTTTGCATTCGCTGCTCCAGACAAGGAGTCTTTGATCGCGGGATGGCTGCTGGAGAACCCGAACGAAATTCGTCTCCTCTTGTCCGATGGCGAATTTTTCGGGAACCACGAGGAGGGCAGCGACTCTTTCGCTCGATACCTTGCTGATTCGTCCAGCATTGCGACTGCAAGCCGAGAAATTCGATCGCACATTCAAAGCCGACCCGATTTCGCTTGCGAATGCAAGTCTGCAAGTAGCGCGGAACCTTCAACCAAAGAAGCATTAATCCATGCAAGCAAGGGCGTGAGTACTGGCTTGGCCAAGAGTGCACGGTCTCGCGGGGCGGAACATAACCGCTCCAATTCGCTTTCCGGCATTCTGCAACCCTTTCAGGACCCTCATGGGCTTCGTGTCTCGGCATCGTCCGATCCAAATGATCGTTATCGATCCAGAGTAGAGCAGCCACTTTTGCCAAAAGTGACTTCTGAAAGCTTTAACCTGCCTTACATTCATTCCGAATCGTTCTGGTTCGCCATAGGCAACCAAAATGCCCCACCGGTCTACGCTTTTCTGGATCCCGGCTGTCCCTACTGCGTAAAGGCAGTGCTGAGGCTAAGGGACAGAGTGGAAAGCGGAACCGTGCAAATCAGAGTGATCTTGGTCTCGGGTGCCAATTCGTCGTCGTCAGACATTGTTGCAAGAATACTCGCAAGCCAAGACCCACCATCTGCCTTCTGGAAGCATATGAATTCCTTCGGAGTGTCTGGCGGTTCAGGCATCGTGCCTGAAGAAGTGCATTCCCTGCAAACCGAACTGCTGTCGGCGGTTGAACGTAACACGGCCTTGTTGAAGCTAGCGCACATTCCCGCCGTTCCACTATTTATCTTCGAATCCACCGAAGGAGTCCAGACAATCGTGGGTGTTCCGAATGCCCGAGTGTTTGACGAAGCCATCCGGCCGACCCGCATTGGCGATCAATCGTGAAGGCTCAATTTGCAATTCGCAGGCATGGCTGATGGACTGGCTTGCGATTTGCATTGGACCTGGGGCAGACGGATGGATCGGGTGTGGTTTCGGGACTGGGCTTCCAACATCGATGAGCTGACGGCGGCGCAGCGCCGGGAGGCCACGGCGGTTCTGTCGGGTCCGCCGGAGGGCGAGGCCTCTCTGGCGGCAATCGAGCTGGGGATCAACGAGGAGCGCCGCTGTCCGCACAGCGACAGCGGCGGCGCGACGGCCAAGGCGGAGACGGCGAAGGCCCGGGCGCGGGTGGAGCATCAGAGCAAAACCCCCGGAACTTCATTGCGGAAAACCGAAGGCCCGGGCGCGGGTGGAGCATCAGTTCCGGATCATCAAGCGGGTGTTCGGCTGCGACAGGGTTCGCCATCGAGGTCTGGAGAGGAACGTGCAGCGGCTTGCACCGCTTCCGGGCTTCTCGAACCTGATGATTGCCCAGCCGCACCTGTCGTGACAGGGGAGAAGCGTGTCCGGAATTTGCCGAATCGGCCCTGCGGGGACTGAACCGGCGGCGGTTCAGCCCCGAAAACGCGCATTTGCGGCTTCCGGACCGCCGAAAACCGACCGGCGCAGCCGGGAAGGGCGGTTTCCGCAGCCAAAACCAGAAAAACCCTCCAAATCAGAGGTTCCCTGTTGCAGAATGCGTCCTTTGTCCCTGCACCTGTTGCGCTGAAAGGTCTGAAACGCTTTTCCTGAAGTTCAGTTGAGGGCTCCAATGGATTTCTTCATGGCCGCGGCGGCCGAGCGCGCGGCACGAGAACCGCCGCGATGTCGATCCGATGACCCGGGGCGCTACCGCTGGCCAGCGGCACTCGCTGTCGGACCGGGAGCTTGGGCGGGCTCTGACGATGTGCCTCGTCTTCATGTCGCCCGGCCGGCTGTCCGGTCGGGGATCATGTTCCGGGTTCCCCTAGCCCGTGGCGGTGGAACGGTTTTCAAGGCAATGGCGTTGAATCAGTTCAAGGCGGCCAATCGGATCGAGCTTGTCGTGAGGGCCGGAGTCTGTTCCGAACCCGCCCGATGCGGCGCATCGGGGACTGAAACCGCGCCTTTGGGCGCCAAGGCCGGTGCCGGAAGGCCCCGCTAGCCATCGATCGGCAACCACTTGACGCGTAGCCAACTCCAGACGTCGCAATGCAGAAGGCAATGCCCGCTTTCGCAACGTTCGCGGGAGAAATTGCGGGCAGGAAAAGACAAGCCGGAATTTCTTGAGTGAAATTGCTCTGTTAATCGGTTCGCGTTCGTGGATGCAGTGCACAATGCTTCGGAATCGCCAAGCTTCGCGGCAGCTGCCGCGTTAAGGATCGCCCCAAGATCGCATGTCTTTGCCGGCTTGTTTTGCGATCGATTCAATTGTAGGTGCTCGCTGGGGCACTTTGGCTTTTCAAGGATAATTTCATGCACTTGCCTCTTCGACAGTTCTCATTCGTTGGCTGTGTTCTATCGCTTCTCGCCGCGTGCGGGGCGGGAGGGAGCAGGGAGGAGTCGCCGGTCTCTGACATTCCCTATCCGGTCAATTCCAGCAATGCACGTTCGTTAATCGCCAAATCCACTCCGCTCGCTCTGACCTCGGACAAGATCTGGGAGCATAGGCGCAAAGTGATTAAATCGGCAAGCTCACTTCTCTTGAGTGACTATCTAATGCTTTCAGGCACAGGTTCACCTAAGCGCATTCAAGCCGAGCGCATTCAAGTCTATTGCCGTAGCCCAAAAATATGCTCTGTTGGAAATTCCCGCCGAATCAGGATTTCTGACATCTCGACTTTTACCGAGCCAGAGGGTTTGGTCTCCGAGGCCCAGCCCGTCATGATCAAAAATGGCGTTTCCCTTGCCCAAGGGCGCGGTCGGGCGAAAATAGAAGGCGAAGATTTCCGTGTCGTCAGCTACGGTGGCTGGCTCGAGCACAGCTACTTTGCGGGAGAGGCAGGCAGATTCGAGGAAGGCAGGCGTACGCCCATCGTCTTCTATTCTATCGGGCGCGCCTCGGATGCGAATTCCGCCTCCAAGACTGGCCGTGGCGTTTGGAAGGGTGTTATGATCGGTGCGGATGTTAGCGCGACGCGGAAACGTGGTAATGTGATCCAAGGGGACGCGGAAATCGTGATCGCCGATTTTTCGAACCCAAAAGTCCGCGTTGAATTTACTGAAATCTACGACCTCAATGCCGGCTCTCATCGCAAAGACATGAAGTGGAATGAAATTCCGGTGACGCAAGGCAGTTTCGAGGACGGATCGGACACAAATTCTATCAAAGGCAAATTCTATGGTCCGAGGCACGAGGAAGTCGGCGGGATATTCGAGCGTGCTCAAGTCATCGGTGCGTTCGGCGCGAAGCGCCACCAGTAACTATTCAGTCAGGGCATCAAGGAAAGTTGCGGCGGCGGTGCTCGCCGCTGTCCTTTCCTGCGGGATCGTTTGGGCGGGTGACACCCCGGATCGAGCCGAAGTCCAACGCCTCGCCAACGAAGCGGTCGCGACGGCGGAGCGTTGGATCGAGGTGGGAGAGCCGGAGAAGGCCCTGAAGCTGTTGCACCTTGCCGTTCAGGAGGCACGCCTCGGCGGCGTGGACACGGTGCCGGCACGCTTCATGGCAGCACAGGCGCTTTTGCAGACGGGACGGTACGCAGCAGCAGCGCAGATCCTCGGGCAGCTTTCGACGGAGCGTCCCGACACCGACCGCTTCCAGCTCGACTATGCGGCGGCACTGTTCGCGCTTGGGCGCGATGACGCGGCAAAGGCAGTCTTCCGAGATGTGCTGCGGAGAGAGCGTCTGCCACCAACGGTGCGGCGCAACGTGGAAGGCTTCCTGGAACGAATCCGGGACCGGCAACGCTGGCGGGTCGACCTCGACATTGGTTTCTGGCACGACAACAACGTGAACAACGCGTCAGAGCGCGAGACCGTGGACGTGCCGCTGCTCGGCGGGGTACTACTGCCAATCACGCTGGACCAGCGTCCAGTGCGAGCCTGGATCACACGGACGGGGGTGCGGCTGCACTGGCGCGAGCCGGTCATCGAAGGCGGACGTGCATATATCGAAACCCGCCTGTCAGCGGCGCGCAACACAGCACTGAGCGCGAGCCAGCACAACCGGACGTGGGCGAGCTTATCGACAGGGCCCCGCCTAGGATACACCGTGGACATCGCGGGCCAGTCTCGGCCAGGCTTGGCCCATGCCGACCTGGGGGCCGAATGGCGGTGGCGCGGTGGCGAAGCTTACGCCGCGAGTTTCTGGGCCGGGATGGGGATCGATCAGGACATGGCGGCCGAATGGCGCACTGGGGTCTCTGCCCGGTTCTGGATCACGCGGCACGAGGGCGAAAGCACGGATGCAGACCCGCTTGGACGATCGCTCGGCCTGCGCATTTCGCGGCGCATCGGTCCCGGCTGGCTAACCGCGGGGGGAACGCTCTCCCGCGAGGAGCCGGAACGGCGGAGCCTGCGATGGACCTCGCGCGAGGTGTCTTTCGCCTACGTGACGGACTCTTGGCGGGATTGGAGCTTGTCGGTTCGGGTCAACCTGACCGAGACGGGATTCGACGACGAGCATCCACTGTTCCTGACACGGAGGGAGGATCGGACACATGGTCTGGGCCTCACGCTCGCGCACCGGGTGCTGGCGCGGGAAGGCTACCTACCCGAGATCAACTTGAACTGGGCGCGGACGGCATCGACCATCCCGTTGCACGACCGGCAACTTCAAACCTTGCGGCTTGGTCTGCGTCGGCTGTTCTAAAAAAACCGCTGCGAAAACTGGCTGGCGTGTGGTTGTGCGGTCTTCGGAGCCGATCCTGCGCTGGGGCTTTTGCGGACGGCGGCGGGTTGCCTCGCCGTTCGCGGTTTTAAGCCCCAATGCGTCGGCTTTGCTCGGACCGGGGCAGACTCCGAACCTCAGGCTGGTGTCATGTCGATTCGGTTGACGGCGCTCGCTAGCTCCTTGTTCCCGAAGTGGCCACGACTCCCTTTTTCAGCCAACTGCGTCTGGGGCCGCCGAGAGCCGCTCCGACACCAAAACCAAAGGCACTCCCCTTGGCACGATCATCGGCGACAATCTCGCCTCGGCGCCGCGTCAAGATCGCGCTCAGGCGCCGAGACCCGGTCCGACAGCGAGTGCACCGGACCAGGAACCGCCGCTAGGCGCTCGTCCACCACCTTCATGAAGAAATCCATCGGTCTGTCCCTCAATCGAACGTCACAATGACTTGCAGCACTTTCAACGCAACCTGTCCCTGGCCGGAGGCACATTTCGCAACAGTCTTATGAAAAGGGAACTGGTAAAGCGAACGGCTGGCGAACAGTGGGGCAAACGGGGTGCGGTTGCGACTTTAACTCTCGCCTTGGATAAATAGCCAGCGGTGCTGGGCGGGATTTTCAGCAAAATGCCGCCCTCCCGATTTTCAAATATCGGGTGCTTTGAAAATTCACTTAAATTTCATGTTTTGCAAGAAATTCACAATGCATTGTGGTAGCTATCTCTCGAAGAAGCGACAGCGGTTATTCGCGCGACTCTGAGTGTCCGCATATCGCGCTCGCATGCGAAGGAGATTAGAGATGGATGTATTAGGAACCGTTTCCCGCTCTGCCATTTCGGCGGGACTGGTGTTTTCACTCGCTGTGTCAGGATCTTTTGCGGCGGACAACCTCGAAAAACCCAAAGGATTCGGGGACCGGCCCTTGACAATGATCGTTCCGTTCGGTCCTGGCGGCGGCTCCGACCAGTTGTCACGTGCAATGGCTAAGGCCATGGGCGAAGTGGCTGGATTGAACTTCCAAGTTGTGAACAAACCGGGCGGCGGCGGTACAGCCGCGATACCGGATTTCATGCTCGCGCCAGCTGATGGGTATACCATTCTCGAGCACATCGACAACGCGATTTCGGCCTACGCCGCCGGTGACATCGACGAAAACCCGGCGGTGGACTGGATTCCATTGTGCATGACCCAGATCACGTTCAGCCAGATTTACATCCGCCCGGACGAGGACAGATTCAGCGACTGGGCTAGCTTCATGGATTATGCGAAGGCGAATCCTGGGAATGTCACGATGGCGAATTTGGGCAAGGTCGGGTCGATGGAGCTTGTGGTAATGGAACAACTGCAGTCTGCCCTCGGGATCGAGATCAACCAGATCGCGTTCGACAAGCCGGCCGAGCGCTACGCTGCCTTGATCGGCGGACACGTGGATGTGCTGTTTGAACAGCCCGGCGATGTGAGCAACTTCCTGGACGCGGGTCAGATGAAACCGATTCTCACGTTTCTTAACGAACGTCCGTCAGCGTTTTCCGACGTTCCGACCCACTGGGAGAGCGGCGCTGAATTTGAGCCGCTAACGAGATTTCGTGGCTTCTATGTGAAGAATGGCGTTCCAGAGCCCACTGTCGAATTTCTTTCAGCCGCTTGCAAAGCGGGATTCGACACACCCGATTACCAAGAGTTCAACACGAAGAAATACATGCACCTGATTGACAGTTTCAGGGACACCTCGGGTTCGATTGCGCTGATTAATGAAGCCGTGGCCACCTATCAAGCCATGTACAAGATGCTCGGCATCGGAAATTGAAGGGTTTTCTGTGACGAATAAGGGCAGTAGCGCTTGAACTGCTATCTGCCCTTCGAATTTTGGTCGCTTGCCGGCAAGGCGGCAAGCGACCACAGACCTTGGTGTCGGCGGGATGCCTGATGTTGTGATGATGATGCGTCAGGTTTGGCGGCCTGCTCTTGAGTGGCTTGTCTGGGTTGTGCTGGTAACAGTTGCCTATCTGCAGATTCCTACCTTTGATCAGGAGATTTCCGTCTACGCCTACGGACCAAGCGGTTGGCCGCGAGCAGTATGCGTTGCCCTGCTGATTGGCGCCACATGCCAGCTCGGCTGGCAGATTATGACCCTCTGGCGCGACACGACTTCCGCTGACAGCAACCGAGAAATCACGGCTGTGACCGGGTCAAAAAATGCCCGCACGGTCGCTGCATTCAGTTCATACCAGTCCATTATTCAGCGCGGATGCTTCTTTCTGGCTCCATTCCTTTACTTGTTCGTTGCCACCCGAGTTGGGTTTTATGTTTCCGCGCCGTTTTTCATCCTGCTCTTGCTGCTCTTGCTGGAGGTTCGTTCCATTTGGGCGCTGCTGTCGGTAACATTGACAATCTATGGCATTGCCCTGCTTGTCTTTACGCGTCTGTTTTTCGTTGCGCTGCCGGTTGGTCGAGCCAACCCGTTCTATGACATCAACAACGCGATCATAGCCATCGTCCGAACGGGAATCTAGGTGTCATGATAGAATCATTCATCAACGGAACCTCGATGCTGTTCGGTGACCCGATAAGCATCTTGGTGTTTGCGTGCGGTCTCTTTGGCGGAATGCTCTTCGGCGCTGTGCCTGGCGTGAACATGCTCACTCTTGGGGCGGTGCTTCTCCCGTTCACGCTAACGATGGATCCAGCCCACGCGGTCATGCTGTATTCCGTGATTTACTGTTCCGGCGTATTTGGAGGAGCCATCACGGCGATTCTCTTCAACATCCCCGGCGCTCCGGAAAACGCTCCAACTTGCTTTGATGGTTATCCAATGACGGTCAAAGGTCGCGCTGGAAAGGCAATAGGCGCGGCGGTTTGCTGCTCAGCGCTTGGCGGAGTTGCGTCCACCTGCCTCATGATGGGCGCAACCGGTGCAATCGCCAACTGGGCTGTGCGCGCTTTCGGTCCGCAGGAGATTTTCGCGCTCATATTTTTCGGACTCTCTGTGTCCGCCTCCATTGGGGCTTCCACGCTCTGGAAGGGATGGCTGTCGGTGTTCGCCGGTCTCCTGATTGCCACGGTGGGGACCGATCCGGTTGGCGGCATTCCGAGATTCAACGAATGGGCCCTGTTTGGAAAGGAGTACAAGTCGTACTATCTTTCCGCCGGGATTCATTTCATTCCCATGATACTGGGGTTCTTTGCCGTATCCGAGGTGCTCGTTCAAGCAACCAACATCGCGAAGGGAATACGCGAGCGGCCGAAGGCATCTCTTGATTTTCCAAGCGCTGCCGAATTCTGGCGCGTTCGTTACACGATGCTGAGGTCGGTCGTTATCGGCTTCTTCGCCGGCATTCTGCCGGGAATTGGGGCCACACTGGCCGCTTTCCTCGGATATAGCCAAGCGCAGCGTTGGTCGCGCAACCGTGCAAATTTCGGCAAGGGAGAACTTGAAGGGGTCGTGGCCTCCGAAACAGCAAACAATGCCGCAACAGGTGCCGCGATGATTCCGCTGTTGGCCCTTGGCCTTCCAGGAGGCGCCCTGACGGCGATGATACTGGGCATTTTTCAGATCCACGGCATGGAGCCTGGACCGCTAATCTTCATAACTTCGGGCGACTTGGTCTGGATCACATTCGCGGCCATGTTCTGGGCCAACCTTCTGATCGTGATGCTTGGCTGGGTTCAGACAAAGACGGTGGTCCACATCCTGAGAGTGCCATTCCGATGGCTTGCTCCCGGAATACTGCTTCTCGCGGCAATCGGAGCCTTCGCGCTCCGCAACCTGATCATTGACGTCTGGATAATGTTTGCGGCCGGCATCATAGGATATTTTCTGCGGGCCTCAGGATATTCCGCCGCCGGGATAGTGCTTGGGCTGATCTTGGGAAAACTCGGTGAATCCGCGTTTTCAAAATCAATGCAGCTTATGCAGTACGACTACACGGGCTTTTTCTCTCGGCCGATTGCTGCAATCCTGCTGGCGCTCGGCGCAATGGCCATACTGTCCTCGATTGTCCGCGAGATTCGCATGAAAAACCAGGCAATGGCGCCCGGCTGACATTCCGGCGAATTGCAGCGACAGATGGTTCAGAGGGACAAACCATGAAACGCGGCTTGAATCGACATACCGGTGGCGCAGGCGATGCCGAAGGAGTTGTTGTTGCCTTGGTCCAGAAAGCTCGAAAGGCAATTTGCGCGTACGAAAACGACAGCCAAGATCGCGTTGACATGGCAGTAAGGGCTGTGGCTTGGTCCGTCTTCAGTCCGGAAAATGCACTGATGCTTGCCAAGATGGCCGTATCCGAAACCGGACTCGGCAACGTCGAGTCGAAAGTGATCAAGAACTCTCGCAAGACATTTGGAACCCTGCGGGACCTGCTGCGAGCGAAGACGGTCGGAGTGATCGAGGATTGCCCGGCTGCAGGGCTTGTGAAGTATGGAAAGCCAGTAGGAGTTGTCGGCGCGGTCTGTCCCGCGACCAATCCAGCGGCAACGCCGGTGAGCAAGGCGATGATGGCATTGAAGGGAGGCAACGCGGTCATTGTTGCGCCATCGCCATCCGCCTGTCGCACCAGTTCGAAAACCGTGAATCTGATGCGAGGCGCACTGGAGAAATCCGGGCACCCGAAGGATCTGATTCAAGTGCTCCCGGCACCTGTTACAAAGGAGATGACAAACTCGCTCATTGAAAACGTCGATCTCGCTGTGGTCACCGGTTCACAAAACAATGTTGAGCGCGCGATGCGATCGGGCACCGTTGCCATCGGGGTGGGAGCGGGCAATGTGCCAGTCATCATCGATTCCTCTGCTGACCTTGAAGATGCAGCCCAGCAGATTGCAAAGTCCAAGACGTTCGATAACGCCACATCCTGTTCATCTGAAAACGCCATAGTGGTCTTGGATAGCGTTTACGAGAATGCCTTGGAAGAGCTTGAACGGGTCGGCGGCTGGCGGTGCTCGGACAGCGAAAAGGGACGCATTGCCAAAATCTTGTGGCACGGCGGAAAGCTGAACCGGAACGTGATCGCCAAGGACGCGGATGTTTCTGCCACGGCCTTCGGCCTGCCCGAGATGGCAAGAGCCAGCCGCTTTTTCATGGTGGAGGAGGTTGCTCCGGGCAGCAGCCAAGGCTTTGCGGACGAGAAACTGTCCTTGGTCCTTGCCGTATACAGAGCCAGCGACTTCGAGGAAGCCAAGCGGATCGTCAAAGCGATACTTGAGGTCAAGGGAAAGGGGCATTCGGTCGGAATTCACACAAACGAACCGCGACATGCTCGCGAGCTTGCTGCAGAAACCGACGTGGTTCGCGTGCTCGTCAATCAAGCCCACACCTTTGGAAATGGAGGCAGTTTCGAAAACTGCCTTCCGTTCACGCTTTCCATGGGAGGCGGCACCTGGGCTGGGAACACGATTTCCGAAAATCTGAACTACAGGCACTTCATTAACGTGACGCACTTGGTAAGCACCGTGCCAGAAGACAGGCCGACCGAAGAGGAGCTGTTTGGTCCCTACTGGAAGGCGTTTGGCCGATGAGCGTATGTGAGTATCTGATCAAGCCCAAGCTTCGGTCGTACGGCATCCGGGTGCCGAAGGGAGAAACCGCCGATACACCGGAAGGTGCGGAAAAAGCTGCTGCCCGCCTCGGTCCATGTGTGGTCAAGGCGCAAGTGCCGACCGGCAAGCGCGGAAAGGCGGGTGGAATACTTCGGGCAGATGATCCTACGCAGGCCTTCGCCGCGGGGCGGGCGATCTTGGGCATGGACATCGACGGGCATCGCGTCAAAAAGGTTTTGGTTGAGGAGCAGGTGCCGGTCTCGATCGAATGCTATGCGGCGGTGCTGAGCGATGCGCCTTCGCAAGGGCCGCTGTTGCTGTTTTCCACGATGGGCGGCATGGATGTTGAAGAGGCGATGCAGCAAGATCCGGACGCTGTTCGACGCATCTTCGTCAACATTCTCGATGGGCTGGACTTTACCCAGGCAAGCAAGGCCGTCGCTGGGTTGAAGCTGGACGGTGCAGACGATTCGGTTTGCAAGGCGCTGGTCGGCCTCTACAGTGCATACCGGGACTTGGACGCGGATCTCATTGAAGTCAATCCTCTGGCCATCTCGATTTCGGGCGATGTCGTGGCCTTGGACTGCAAGCTCGCTCTGGATGAGGCGTCGTCCGAGAGGAATCCAGCCGCTGCTTCCCTGAAGTCTGCTGAACCGCTCACGGCTATCGAGAAGGAAGCCTCCGCTGCTGGACTGAAATACATCGAGCTGAATGGTTCGGTGGGAGTGCTGGCCAATGGGGCCGGACTGACAATGACGACCATGGATGCGATTTCGCATTTTGGCGGCAAGCCTGCAAATTTCCTGGAGATAGGAGGGGAGGCCTACACCAGAGCGACGGAGGCGCTAAAGATCGTCCTGAAGAACCCGAATGTACGCAGTCTCGTGGTGAATTTCTGCGGTGCCTTCGCTCGGACGGACGTGATGACCGAGGGCGTGATCCGGGGGTGGCTTGATCTTGATCCTCGCATCCCCGTGTTTTTCACGATTCACGGGACAGGCGACCGGGAAGCTGTTGCTTTGGTGCGCACCCGGCTGGGAATCCAACCTTTTGAATTGATGGACGATGCCGTTCGGGCAGCCGTGGCGGCGGCCGAGGGGGGTGCCGGATGATTCTGACGAAAACCCATCGGATTCTGGTTTCAGGAATGACCGGCAGGCAGGGGACTTTCTGGACAAAGTCAATGCAGGACTACGGTGCAACCGTTGCGGGAGGGGTAAATCCGCGAAAGGCCGGCGAAGTGCATCTGGGATTGCCGGTTTTCGCCTCTGCCTGCGAAGCAGCCAGAGAGCAGGCCGTCGATGTCTCTCTTTTGTTTGTCCCGCCGCGGGCGGCCAAAAACGCTGCAGTTGATGCCTGTGAGGCCGGAGCCAAGACTGTTGTGTGTCTGGCTGAGCACATTCCCGGTCACGACGTGATGGAAATGCTTGCTGTGGCACGCAGTCATGGGGTTCGGATTGTCGGGCCGAACACCGCCGGCCTGGTTACTCCGGGGGAAACCTTCGCCGGGATCATGCCTGCGTTCAACACGGATGTATTCCGCCCGGGAAACATCGGGATCGTATCCCGCTCAGGCAGCCTCGGCACGCTTGTATGCTTGAACCTGACCCAAGCTGGCCTAGGTCAATCAGCCTTTGTTGGAATAGGGGGGGATCCCATCGTTGGAACAAGCATCCGGGATGCACTGGAAGCGCTTGAGAATGACAAGCGTACCGACGCAATCGTTTTATGCGGAGAGATCGGAGGCACGGCGGAGGAAACCGCCGCGGAATTCGCCTCCGGGATGAGCAAGCCCGTCGTGGCATTCATTGCTGGCCGAATTTCTCCGGAGGGCAAGAAGATGGGTCATGCAGGAGCAATAGTGTCGGGAGGAAAGGGCACCCATGCAGCGAAGCGCAGGGCCTTCAAGAAAAACGGGGTGGCGGTGGCCGATTTACCCAGTGAAATTGCCTTTCTTGTCCGGGACAGGATGTGCGCATTGAAACAGAGAAGCTAGCCCTCGATATCTGTGAAACTGACGCCAGCGCTTCCTGAAGGTGGTTCGGCAAGAGCCGAGCCGGCTTGCCGGGATCGTCGAGGTCTTCGTCCTTGAATCGCGCCGGCCAGGGAGAGTGAAAGTTGTGCGCAGCCGCGCTGGGACTAAACATTGCCCAGGTTGGGCACCCATAGATGCGGGCCATGATGCAGACTTGGTTCTTGCGTTTAAGCCATCGAGGCGCCGACGATGTCTCGCCGCGACCTGCCGGAAGAGTGCGGAAATTGCACGACGGTCTGCAATCGCTGGTCCAGGACGAGCGCAGGGTGCGCTTAAAGTGAAACTACGACACTGCCCGGCTGCGCGGAACTCGGATGCGTCCAGCCTCGGCACCGCCTAGTGCTGGAGCCCTGCCTTGCCGCAGGTTGCGCGCTGGCCCTGGCGGGCACGGCGGGAAGCGTCTGGAGCCTGTTCGTCTGGGCGCAGACGATGTTCTCCGGCTTCCTGCTGGCGCTTATCGCCACGCAGGGGAGAGTCGTGACGCCCGCCTGATGGAAAGTTCCTGGATTTGTGGAGTTTGACTTTCATGCCGCCGAGTAGCACCGCCCCCCCCCCCCCCCCCCCCCCGAGCGTGCATGGCGTTGATTCGCCAGCCTCCGCCGTCAGACATCTCATTGTCTGCCTGCACGTACTCTTCTTCAGCTACCTCACAATCAACCACCCGTGGCTCTATAAAGCGCTGACCACAGAGGATTCCTGGGTGGAGAACGCCACCGCCGGCCTGTTTCTTCTCACAGGCCTCTTGCTGTTCGCCACGGCTTGGGCGGAGAAGGGCTTTCCCCAACGCTGCCTCCATATCCTTGGCGGCTTGGTGATGGTGCTCGTCGCGGGCGAGGAGATCAGTTGGGGGCAGCGCCTGATCGGATTTGCGACTCCGGATGCCCTGATGGACATCAATGCTCAGGAAGAGTTCAATCTTCACAATATCGACACCGATCTATTCTACCTCGTGCAGCTTTACGGATCTTTGGGTCTGTGCGTTGCAACGTGCACCGCCTACTTCGCCAGGAAGACCGCACTGTTCGGGATTCCTCTGCCATCCATTTGGATAGCGTTGGGTTTCCTGGTGCTGTTGTCATGGATCTGTGATCCGAGAATTGGTGAGCCCGAGGCTTATCTGATCTTCAGGGAACAGACAGTTTTGCTGCCGACCCTCTCCATCGCGCTGTCGATTATTGTCATCTGCTCCCTGTTCCGCAGACAAGGAAAGCTGGCCGTCGCCGCTGTTGTCACCTCGGCGACTGTTCTGACCGTTTTGTTTGTGAACGCCCACCAACCCGTCATTCAAGAAGGAATTTACGAAACACGGGAATATCTGCTGGGCCTTCTCTGCCTTTTCTATTCTTGGGAACTGTTTTCAGCTCAGCCGCGGTGGAGGACAGCCTTGCCGGCTGCGCTCCCCGTTCTGGAGCTTCGGGACATTCGACTCCCCATCTGGCATGGCGCGGCTGCGCTGATCGTCGCCGGCGGCATCGCATTGGCATCCTGGCAACATTTCTCGATCAAGACAGACGCTGCCTTGATCGATGACGGACGCGAACCAATCATTCGTTCCCGATTTGATGTTTACTCGAGCGAGCGCCGCTTGACATTCGTCAAGCAAGCGTGCCGACCCGAGGACATCGGCACGCTGATTTTCCTGCAAATAGCCGAGGCCGGGGAGCACGCCAACCTCTACTTCACCGTCCCACGGGCCAGATTGACGGACGATGGCCGATGCATCGTCGGCCTCGGCCTTCCCCACGACATCGATCGAATCAGAACCGGCTGGCGCACCGATGAAGGAGATGCATGGGACAGGTGGCTCTCGCTCGATGCCGCCGATCTTCGCTCATCCCATCAGCAAGCCACGGCTGGCAAACCGATCGTCAGCTCCCGCTTCGACGTGTACCGCCACGAAGACAGACTGGTGTACATCAAGGAACAGTGCATGGAGACAGACATCGAGCCGCCCTTCTTTCTGCACCTCATCCCGGTTGACAAGGCCGACCTTCCCGACCACCGCAAGAGATACGATTTCGACAACCTGGACTTCGACTTCGATGCCTACGGATTTGCGGACGATGGGCGCTGTGTCGCGACGCGCCGGCTTCCCGACTACGACATCGCCAGCATCCGCACCGGCCAGTTCACCGCTGAGGGACAGCTATGGAAGGGCGAGCACCGCTATGGCGTGGACGCCATCGAGACCGCGACATTCGAGCTTGAACCGATCGCCGATGGCGCGGCATTCGCGAAGCGGACCGATCTGGCCCCGGGCGACACCCTCGAACTGGCCGTTCACGCAAAGCCCGCCCGCCGCCTAACCTTCCAGATAGAGCGAATCGGGCGGAAATATGAGCACCAGCCCGCGGAACACTGTTATGACGGGATCGGCGGGGATGCCATAGCGGATTATCCGGTTCAGATAGGTTGCCCTTCCAGCCATATACGGAGAGGCTGGTTCAACTGCCGTTCACGCAACGGCGTATGGCTTGCGTCCGTGAACAGCGACGCTGAATGCCGATGGTTCAGGCTGCGGCTACCGCAGCCGCCAAGTTACCCCCCCCCCCCCCCACTTTCCCTAATGGCCCACTTTCCCTAATGGCAGGCCCACAGCCCGCGCCGGTGATTCAGGAATTCCGCGGCAACCGCTATGTGTCGTTTGCCACGTGGGAATACAACGTTAAGGTGCCCATTCCGGAAGACTGGCCAAATGGCTTCTACAGATTCGTTGTGTTCTCTCCCAATGGAGCCGTGCAAGAAAGGGTACCGTTCCATGTTGAGAACCTATCCAAGCCGGCGGCGGTATGCATCGTGGCCTCGCACCTGACTGCGGCGGCGTACAATACAGCCTTTGGAGCGAGCCTTTACAAAGGGTTCGACGGGGATGCGTACCAGTCCAAGTTGCGAGCTTCCGCCGTCACCATGCAGCGGCCGCGAAGCGCCTATTATTCCCATATCTGGCCGGCTGTGAAATTTATCGAACGTTTGGATGTACCAATCCGCTATACAACGACCCTGGCGGTTCACAAAGACCCGACCTTGCTCGATGGGTGCCGCGCTATCGTTCTAGCCTTTCATCCCGAGTACATATCGGCCCGGCTGCGTAATGCCATTGTGGAGGCCATCGAGCGGGGTGTGCATCTGTTGTCCTTCTCCGCCAATGCCTTCTACTGGCGGGTGGAGTTGGATCAAGACGCCTACGGCCACGACATCATGATCCTTGATAGGGCTGGCGGCGATCAGTGGAGAAACCAGGGCACTTTATTCAGCGAACAAAACATCTTCGGAGCCCAGTATATAAGTGGCGCCTGGGGCGGCGAACCTATGCCCTTTGTTGTGGAACCCCGTATGGGCGCCCATGAAACGCCGGACCCGGGACTCATGTCCCATTGGATATTCGAGGGAACGGGATTGCGTTTCGGAGACAGAATCGCCGACCTAATGAGCGGGGAGGTTGACTCGCTTGATCCGTCCTTCCCTGTTCCTGACGTGCAGGAGCAGATTGTGTTCCTCTCCCCTTACTACAATAAAGAAGGAAAAGAGTTCATGGCGCACACGTCGTACTTCATGCGCCCGAGCGGCCAGATGACTTTTCATTCGGCGTCGTTGCGGTTCCAGCACGCCTTGGCGTCCGCAAAGGAACCGGAAAGGAAAATCCAGCGGATGATCAAGAATATCCTGGGGAAGATGCTGAATCCGGACGACGGACTCATATCCAAAAGCAGCAGCAAGGATTCGCACACCTTCCGCTATGCCAAGTCTCATCTGCACGACGGCCGTATCTGGAGCAATCGCAGCGATATGTTCTATTTCCCGACGTATATGGGGGAAAAGGTTTACTCACTGCCGACCTCTCTACCGTATCCGGACGACGTGTGTCGCTGGGTCGGCTGCGGCGCCACAATATCCAATGTCTATCTCGTCTGGTTCTACGACGCAGAAACGTGTTGCGAATACGGACCCAAGGAGCTTGCCGCATCGTTGCCCGGCATGCAGGTTGAGGCGATTCTGGAGGATGGCATCATATTCAAGATCAGCAAGGATTAAAGACAATTCTGGAGACTATCGGCAAGGACGCCCGACTGCTTGCCCGCTCCGACTTTGATGTGTATAAGGACAAGAACGAAAATAGGCTTGTTTGCGTTCGGGAGGAATGTGGCGGCGAAGATATTCGCCCTGAATTTTTTCTGCACATCCTCCCCGTGAACAGAGTAGACCTCCCTGCAGAGCGCCGCCGCTTTACTTATGACAATTTGGATTTTTGCTTCGATTATCACGGGGTTCATGACGGCGCGCGCTGCGGTGCGGTGCGTGATCTTCCCAACTATCCCATTGGCCGCATCCGCACCGGCCAGTTCATACAGGGTCAAGGCAGACTGTGGACGAGTGAATTCAGTCCCGATTGATGGACAGTCTCATCGTGACCAACCGCATGCCGCAGCGTGAAACGCGATGAAGCCCGCTGATTACTTCTATCTGCTTCTGACGCCCGTGCTGCTGTCCGCCGGACAAGTCCTGTTCAAGAAAACGGCGGACACGGCGGCCACGCATTCGCTCTCCCGATTTCTCGGCTCGCTGCTCGCCAGCCCGTCCTTCTGGGCAGCTCTATTCATTTATGGTGCCGCGACATTCTTATGGATATTTACCTTGTCCCGCGTACCCCTGAGCAGAGCCATGCCGTTCGTCGCGCTCACGTTCATCATCGTGCCGGCCATCGGCGCGATGTTCTTCAGCGAACGGCTGAACCTTCTGTACTGGCTGGGCTTGGCGATCATCGTGGTCGGCGTATGCATTGCGGCTATGGCTCTGCGCACAAGCTGAAGGGTACGGCATAAAAACACAACTCATGCGCTTTTCAGCCATCGCTTTCTGGAAAGCGCGGCACGGAGAGAGTTCCGCAGGAAGTTCGCGTCGCTGCGGCACGGCAGCCAGAGCGACCGCAAGGACACGCCAGTGGCGCGATTGAACACGACGGCGAGAAACACGCCCCGGGCGAACAACCCTGCGGTGATCGCCCAGGCGACGCTGCGGAGGCCGAATGTCGGATATAGCGCTAGGGACGCGACGATGTTGACGACCAGACTCAGCCACAACGCCGAGGAGCAGAGCCCGGGGCGGCCGCTGCCGGCAAACCAGGCGATGAATACGTTGGACGAGGCGTAGGCGACAATGTCCGGCGCCATGATCCACAGCAACGGAACCGCAGGCAGGAACGCCTCGGAAAGCAGGATGCGTACGACCGGTTCGCAGACGACGAGAAAAGCCGCCACGGCATCGACGGTGGTCAGGCAGACCAAGCGCAGGGAACGCCCGACCGCGCCTCCATCGACTGCGCCGGATTCCCCGCCCCGCGCGGAAACAACACCGGTGCCACCGCGCTCAGCAGAAAGCCAAGGCGGAGCAGGATCGTGCTAGCGGCCGCGAACAGACCGATATCGACGCGCCCAGAACGAATACGCCGATACGCGGCTCGACATCGTTGCCAACCTAGGCGACGTGGTAACGCAGGCCGTATCCAACCATTTGGCGAAGCTCCACAGCGGCCGGCAGATCGAATCGCAGACCGCATGATTTGCGCAGACCCCGAATGCAGCAGCAGAAATCTCATCAGCGGCGCAAATCGCCTGAGCCCGGCGAACTGCAGTTCGGCCACGTGGGAGACAGCGATGAGCGGCACCAGCCAATCGCGCTCCGTTTGGCGCAATGAACCTCAAGAGCGCGTCCAGCATGAAGTCGCGCCGGCTTTGCCGGCGGCAAGCCGAAGAACACGCCGCGCACGCGTAGGACAGGGAGGCAGGCAAGGTGGTAGCAAAGACTGTGGAAGGAGCGGATGCAGCAAGTCTGCAAGGTTTCGCCTGCAATGCAGTGGCGCTTGTTGCGGAATACCGGAAATCACGACCGAGAGCGTCAATTACGACGTCGGCGATGCGCAGTGGATGGCGCTCAACGACACTTGGCGCAGGCATGAAGGGCATTGACGAGCATGGGCGCTTTGCAGTCCGCAGGGGGAGTTGCCGACCGGGTGCCGCAGCGAAAAGCGGCAGCGCCGGGCCCTAGCGATGTGCAGGCATTCAACGGCGGGAAGCGGGCACTTATCCTGGCATCCCTGCCCGCTTCGAGAATCGGGTTTCGCAACGAATGCGTGACCTGGCGGCCGGCGCCAGGCACTTCATGGGCGTGCTTCTTGACGCCGGTCAATGTCACTCGCAAAGACCGCCCCCGAGGGAGGCTTCGGCACTATCGCACACAATCCCCTTTCAAAATGAGGCACTGCCGAACGACAATGACGCTTGTAGGCAAATTGCTTAGACCTTATGAGGCTTTGGCGGGCTTCGAGATGATTTTAAGTTTGCGGTTCGCAACGTCAAATTAAAGGAGAAAACATGTCGGCAATTCATTTTCCCCGACGCTTCGTCGTCGCCGTTGCAGCAGCGGCCTTCGCAACATCCGCCGCGGCCGATGGCCACGGCATCAATCTTGAAGGCAAGACCGTTGAATGGGTCATTCCATTCTCGGAAACCGGCGGTTCCGCCAAATGGGCGAACTTTTACGCGCCCCTGCTTTCAGAAGCCCTGCCGGGAAACCCAACCGTTGTCGTGAAATTCATGCCGGGGGCCGGTTCGACAAAAGGCGCAAATTACTTCCAGGATCAAGAATACGAAGACGGTGCATTGATCTTCGGATCGTCGGGATCGACGCAGTTCCCGTACCTGCTGGGCGACCCCCGCGTGAATTACGAGTACGGAGACTGGAACGTGGTCCTCGCCTCCGGCACCGGCGGTATTGCCTACTTGCCGGCAGACTTGGCTACAAAAGTATCTGAAGGTGGCACAGGCGCGATTGCCGAGGTGGATTTCATCTATGGCTCGCAAGGTGCAACGCGCCTAGACCTCGTCCCGCTCCTAGCTTGGGAAATGCTTGGCCTGAATGTCGAGCCGGTGTTCGGGATCAAAGGACGCGGCGATGGTCGCCTCATGTTTGAACGTGGTGAAGCCAACATCGACTACCAAACCTCTTCGTCCTACCTGAACAGCGTGGTACCGATGGTCGAAGCGGGCACAGCGACGCCATGGTTCAGCTTCGGGGCACTCGATGCCGACGGCACCATCGTGCGCGATCCGACATTCCCTGACATGCCGACATTCAAGGAGGTCTGTGCGGCCACCGACGGATGCGAGACTTCCGGTGAGCGATGGGAGGCCTGGAAGGCATTTTTCGCAGCGGGCTTCCCTGCACAAAAGATGGTGTTTCTTCCCAAAGGCGCTCCAGCCGATGCGGTCGCGACCTACACAGCGGCTTTCGATGCAGTGAAAGCCCGTGCCGACTTCGCCGAGATTTCGGCCGCGCGTCTCGGCAAATACCCTCAGATGACCGGTGAGGCGGCCGTCACCGCCTTGCAAAGCGCGACACAGGTTCCGGCTTCAGCAAAGGAGCTTGTCGTCAAATGGCTGAAAGACCGCTACGGCGTGACGATCAATTAGCGATCAAGCGCGTCCCCGCCTGTCGTGGGCAGGGACGCGGTTTCCCGAACTGCCGGCATTGAACGGTAATTGCGCTTTGCGGAGGCGGGGTCCGATTTGAGCGGCGCCATTGACATGATCCTCGATCCGCAGGTGCTCGGCTTTCTAGTTCTAGGCGTCTGCATGGGTCTTGCCGTGGGCGTGTTTCCGGGACTTGGCGGGATCGCCGGGCTGTCGCTCCTGCTGCCATTCATGTTCGGGATGGAGCCGCTGTACGGCCTAGCCCTGATGATCGGCATGGTAGCGGTAGTTCCGACATCCGACACCTTCGCCTCTGTATTGATGGGCATTCCGGGGTCCAGCGCATCTCAAGCGACCGTGCTCGACGGCTTCCCAATGGCGAAGCGCGGCGAGGCCGCCCGCGCATTCTCCGCCGCGTTCGCCTCGTCGCTGTTTGGCGGTCTCGTGGGGGCCGCCTTCCTGACCGTCTTCATTCTCGGCGCAAGGCCCATCGTTCTTCTCTTCCGGACACCAGAGCTTCTGATGATCACCGTCTTCGGACTGTCGATGGTGGGTATCCTCGCGGGCCGCGTGGCAATCAAGGGGATCGTCGCCGCTTGTCTGGGGCTTCTCGTAGGCACAATCGGCGAGGGGGATTCCGCGGGGGCATTGCGAATGTCGACTTATGACATGCCCTATCTTGCGGATGGCCTGAAGCTTGTCATCGTCGGCCTCGGAATCTTTGCGGTTCCGGAAATCGTCGCGCTGCTGCGTCAGGACAGGGCAATCTCGGATCGAGAGCCGCTTGGCGGGGGTTGGCTTCATGGGGTGCGGGACTGGTGGGCCAATGCATGGCTTTCAGTCCGCTGTTCGCTTATAGGTGTGACGGTCGGCGTAATCCCCGGTCTCGGCGGATCGGTGGTTGACTGGATTGCCTATGGACACACAGTCCAAACCGCGAAAGACAAGTCCCGGTTCGGCAAAGGCGATGTCCGCGGGGTTATCGGCCCGGAAAGTTCGAACAATGCCAAGGAAGGCGGCGGCTTGGTGCCGACACTTCTGTTCGGCATCCCGGGATCGGGATCAATGGCAGTATTCATCTCGGCGGTCGCACTCTTGGGCAGCGGGCAGATCGAGGTCGGCCCTTCAATGCTCAAGAACAACATCGAATTTACATATGCGATCGTCTGGCTTCTGGCCTTGGCAAATGTGGTCGGCACGTTGATTTGCATCGCGGCATCCGGCGGAATCGCGAAGCTGACGTCAATCCGCTTTGTCTTTCTGGCACCGTTCCTGTTCATGGTCATCAGCTTCGCCGCTTTTCAGTCGCGGCAGGACTTGATGGACCTCGTCGCCTTGTTCGCGGTTGGCATGCTTGGCATACTCATGCGGCGTTTCGACTGGTCGCGGCCAGCGTTCCTCATTGGGTTCGTCCTGTCGGACCCTGCGGAAACTTACGCGAATCAAGCCGTGCAGATCGCTAAATCTCGATTCAGAAAAGGATTCGAGGAAGGCCTCGAATACGTGTTCAGCCCTATCGTGCTCGTGCTCATCGTCATTACCGTTGTCTCGGTAATTGTCGGCCTGCGGCAGGCCAAGAATATCATGGCCGAGGGCGAGATTCAATCGGGCGGCAAACGGGCGCCGCTGCTGTTTCTGCTGGCTGTCTTCGCCTACATCATCGTGTCCTACTGGAACGCATCGCTTATCCCGGACCATTCATCCGCTGACCGCGTCTTCCCCGCCTTCGTCGCAAGCGTTGGAATGGTCGGTTGTGCCGTGCTTGTCATCCAGATGGTGCGGCGCCCCGAAAGCCATCCGCTGTTTTCGGATCGGGAGAAACAGGAAGCAGGGATCAATGCCAGCGGCCTTTGGCCGACGCTTGCCTGGTTCGCGGCCCTCCTTATGGTTACGGCTCTGGTTGGGTTCATTCTCGCTCTCGGACTGTTTCTGTTCGCGTTTATCCTGGTCCACGCCCGCAAGGGCCCTGCAATCGCGGCCCTTTACACCGCTGCGGGCATCGCCTTCATCTGCTTCCTGGCAGGCATTCTCAATCGCGACTTCCCTCCCGGTCTGCTGCAAGCCGCAGTAGATCTCCCTTGGCCGCTGAAATGACCCAGACCGGCATTCCTTTCTGGTTCATGCGCGGCGGAACTTCGCGCGGTCCTTGCTTCAACCGAGCTCATCTTCCGGAGGACCGCGACGACTTGGCCCGAGTCCTGGCCTCGGCGATTGGTTCCGGCCATCCGCTCAACATAGATGGAATCGGCGGAGGAAACGCGGTCACCACCAAAGTGGCCATGCTGTCTGAATCCAAGGGCAGCCGCGCTGACATCGATTATTTCTTCGCACAGGTCAGCGTGGCGGACAGGCATGTGGACTTCGGGCCAACCTGTGGGAACATGCTGTCGGCCGTCGGTCCGGCTGCCATCGAGATGGGTCTGATCAAACCAGCTGGCGGCGAAACGGCGATCGACATTCTCGCAGTCAACACCGGCGCCAAGGCGCGGGCTACCGTTCAGACCGACGGCATCGGGGTCGTTTACGAGGGAAACATCAGCATTGACGGGGTGCCCGGTACCGCCGCACCGGTTGCCCTGCAGTTCATGGACACAGTCGGCGGCGTTACCGGAGCTCTTCTGCCCACCGGAAAGATCCGGAATCAATTCGATGGAATCGAGGTAACCTGCATGGATGTAGCCATGCCAATGGTTGTCGCTCGGGCTGAAAGTTTCGGCCTTTCAGGCAATGAAACCGCCGCCGAACTTGACTCGAACCGTGATTTTTTCGACAGAATGGAAGCCTTGCGCATCAGGGCCGGCGAAGCGATGGGAATCACCGAGGCAGCGACATCCGTAACGCCGAAATTCGGTTTGCTCTCGCCCGCCCGGAAGGGTGGTACGGCGACAGCCCGATACTTCATGCCTTGGACGACGCATCCGGCGATGGCGGTGACCGGAGCGCAGTGTCTCGCATCCTGCATCCTTGCGCCGGGAAGCGTAGCCGACAGCTTAGCTCCGGCGTCTATGGAAAATCCTGCCAGAATCGCGCTGGAACACCCATCGGGCAGGATCGACGTGCTTGTCGAATTCGATACCAGTGACAGCGGATTCAATTTAGTCTCGGCAGGCATCATGCGAACCGCACGCCTCATTGCCCGCGGTGAGGTGATGGTGCCGCGGAACGTCTGGACGCTGGCTTGACCGCCAGTCAATGAGGAAATTCGCAACTCCCGCGGCCCGCTCGCCGCGTTGACCTTGGCAGAAGGCCGGTGAAAGTCCATATTCTCGACGACTGGTTCAACACCCTCCGCAGGCTCCCATGCTTCGCCAAGCTGAACGGACACGAGGTGACGGTCTGGACCGACCACGAAACCGATCCTGCACGGCTGTGCGAGCGCGCCAAAGCGGCCGAGTGCCTAGTTCTGTTTCGAGAGCGCACCAGAATCAGCGCGGATCTTCTGGATCGCCTGCCCAATTTGAAACTCATCAGCCAGCGCAGCGTTTACCCTCATGTGGATGTCGATGCCTGCACCCGCAACGGGGTGCTTCTTTGCTCCAACATGCATAGGGACACGCCTTCGTACGCGACAGCGGAATTGACGCTGGCCCTAATCCTCGCGAGTTTCCGTCAAATCCCGCAACAGTCCGCGTCTCTGCGTGCCGGGAGTTGGCAGATGGGAGTAGGAAGAAGCTTGAGGGGGCGGACGCTGGGCCTCTACGGATATGGCCGCATTGCCAAGGCAGTCGCCGAATACGCCGAGGCAATCGGCATGAGGATTCAATGGTGGGCCTCCGACGAAGGACGAGAGCGTGCCAAGACCGATGGCAGGACTTTGGCCGAGAACCGCGAGGCGTTTTTCGCTGGAAGTGATACCGTCAGCCTGCATGTCAGACTTAAACCCGCCACAAGGGGAATCATCTCGGCGGGCGATCTTGCTGCCATGAGACCCCGCAGCCTGCTTGTAAACACGTCCCGTGCCGGTTTGATCGCCCCCGGCGCCCTAGAAGCCGAGATCGCCCGCAACCGCATCCACGCAACGGTCGACGTGTTTGATCATGAACCCATGCGCGACCCGCGGAATATCCTTGCATCTCACCCGAACGTGCTGCCGACTCCACACATCGGCTATGTGACCGAGGACGAGCTCGATCTGCAATTCAGCGATGTCTTCGACCAGATCAACGCCTTTGCAGCCGGGGATCCAATCCACATGATCAATCCGAGCGTTCGCGACGTTGGCACGGCATTCCCGGAACCGCCGCAAACGCCCTCCCGAGGCGACAGGCAATGACCGCATCCTGCCTGCAGTCAGCCCCGGCGCATAGCCGTTGCAATAGCGATCGCACAACCTGCATCATGACTGCACCGGCAACGCAGGATTTAGGACGATAGAAAGCAAGCGAACCGCAGGCAGGCAGATATGCAATTCGGGATTCGGAAGATGGCAACGGCAAACCGCGTGATTGTTGTGGGAACCGGCAACGCTGCAATGTGTGCGGCCATCGCCGCTCTTGAGCAAGGCGCTGCGGTACTGATGCTCGAGAAAGCGGACGAGGGTCTTTTGGGGGGAAACACCAAATACACGGCCGGTGCCATGCGGTTCGCGTACGACGGAAGAGACGATCTGTTTCCCCTCATTCGAAACTGCGGCGACTCCCGTCTTCCGGCAAGCGATTTCGGATCATACACGATCGAGAGGTTTGCGGACGACCTTCTGGGGTTCAACGGTGGACGCCCGCTTTCTCCGGAACAGAAAGCGTTGGTCTCGAAATCTGGAGAGACCATGCATTGGCTGGCTTCGCATGACGTGAAGTTTGAGCCAATCTACGACCGTCAGAGCTTTGCAAAGGGCGGGCGACGCGTATTCTGGGGCGGCTTGACATTGGCGGCTGCGAACGAAGGCGTCGGCCTCTTTGAGATGGAGCGCGCGGCCGTGGAGCGACTGGGCGGCAAAATACGCTGCGAGAGCATTGTTACAGATCTCGTCCAGCAAAGAGGCAGAGTCGTTGGCGTTGAAGTAGGCGAAGAATCGATCGAGGCGGAAGCCGTGGTGCTCGCATGCGGCGGGTTCGAAGCCAGCGCCGGCCTTCGACTCAAATACCTCGGCAGGAATTGGGATCATGCCAAGGTCCGCGGCACCCCGCACAACACGGGAGATGGCCTAGCCATGGCCTTCCAGGCAGGGGCTGCGCAACATGGCTTCTTCAGAGGATGCCATGCCACGCCGGTGGACCTGCGCATGCCGGACTTCGGGGGGCTGCACCAACCGGTGCTTGAACGAAAGAACTGTCGCAAGATATCCTACTTCCTTGGCGTTATGCTTAACGCGAACGGTGAACGCTTTGTCGATGAGGGCGCAAATTTTCGCAATTACACCTACGCTCAATTCGGCCGGGCGATTCTGGAACAGCCCGGCCGGTTCGCATGGCAGGTATTCGACGGCAAGGTGCTTGATCTGCTGTACGAGGAATACCGCGTTCCAAGCGCCCACTACGTCGAGGCCGACACAGTGGAGGGCTTGGTCAACAAGCTTGAGAGCGTGAATCGGGAAAAAGCGCTTGAAACGCTTGCGACCTACAACGAGGCCGTACGCGACGATGTCGCCTTCGATCCGGCCGTACTGGATGGAAAGAGCGCAAGAGGCCTCGCCGTGCCGAAATCCAATTGGGCGCAACGGATAGAAGAGAGGCCTTTCCGGGCTTATCCGGTCACCGGCGGGATCACATTCACCTATGGCGGCTTGAAAGTCGACGGAAGTGGAAGCGTGCTGCGCTCGGACGGCACAAAAATCGATGGCCTCTTCGCATGCGGCGAAATCGTGGGGGGTGTTTTCTTCGAAGGATACCCCGGCGGATCCGGTCTCACTTCGGGTGCCGTGTTTGGACGAAGAGCCGGAACCGGTGCGGGCCTGAGGATTCGGTCTCTGGCCCCGCAGTAACGACTCCAAGTTTCAACTGTTCATCGAATGTCTGCTGTCTATTGCCGTCGAACCCGAACCTTACACCTCTTTACCCGCTGCAGAGACTGGTGACAGACCGGGTTCTGCGTGCAGTTCCAGCATCATGCCGCATCCAACGGGCCGCGCATTGCATCGGAGGACGCTTTGTTCTATTTTGTTCCTTGGACGGAGATCGCACGATTGTCTTGGGGGCGCTTTTGAAATGAAGCCGTCAAGGAATTACGGAATATTGGCAGCGAGGTGACAAGGGGACCGGTGGCGAGTAAAGCCGATTTGACTCTTAAGCGAGAGCTTGTCGAGATCTGCCGGATGATGGTGGATCGCAGGCTGGTTGCTGGCAAGGAAGGCAACGTGAGCGCAAAGGCCGGAGACGGCACCGTGCTCATCACGCCGACCGGGTTCAACAAGGCCGACATCACCATCGACATGCTGGTCCGGATCGACACGGTCGGCAACGTTCTCGAAGGACGCTTGGCCCCGACCTCGGAAAAATTCATGCACCTCGAATTCTACAGGCAGCGAAGCGGCGCGGGTGGGGTCGTTCACGGGCATCCCGTGTTCTCGACGGCTTTCGCATCAGCCGGAAGGGAGCTTCCCGAAAACATACTGCCCGAACTGATCGCATTGATTGGAAAGATTCCGACCGTGCCGTACGGCACGCCGTCATCAGCCAAACTGGCCGCGGCGGTGGCCCCGTATGTCAAGGATCACAATGTTTTTCTGCTGCAGAACCACGGCTCCACCGCCGTGGGGGCAACAGTACGAGACGCCTTTTACCGCCTCGAAGTCGTCGAAGCCTACGCCGAAACGGTCTGGGCAGGCGAGCTTCTTGGCGGCGTCAAGCCCCTGACGGCTGATCAAATCGCTGATCTGCCGCAACCAACTTTCGATTGACCGGGAAGGGGAACGCAGCCGGCAATCAGCAAAATCGAGGAGGAGATGCAATGAGGTTAATCGACACAGCGTCCGTTGCTGCGATGGTTGCCGTTACCGCGGCCGCGAGCGCAGCAGACACCACGGTTACGTACAGATCTTGGAGTCCGGTAATCCAGACGCTGAACAAGATGGTCGCCGCGACAGAGGTGCAGCATCCCGGCATCACGATCGATGTCACAACTTTCAACTACACCGACTACATCGTCGATCTTCAGACGAAAGCCAGCAGCGGGGCGCTTCCCGACATCATCGGATTGGAACCCGGGGCACTGACCCAGCAGTACCGCGACTTCCTTGCTCCGGCGCAGGAGTGCGCGGAGACCGCGTGGGGCACCGACTGGCAGGATCAGTTCTTTCCGCTGGCGATCGAGCAGACAAGGCTTGGCAATCCGGAAGGGGACTTGAACTTCTACGGGTTGCCGGTGCTCACCCAGACAATCAATCTCTGGTACACGGTGCCGGTGCTTGAGGCGATGGATGCAACCCCTCCAGAGACTTATGAAGAGCTTAAGGAGTTCGCAGCCAAGGCCAGATCAATGGGATACGCTCCGATGATGATCGGGGCCGGAGACGGATGGATCCGCCGCGATGTATACATGCAGCTCATCCACAACATCGCGCCCGGGCTCATCTACAAGGCGGAGGCCGGCGAGGTTTCGTTCACCGAGGCTGCATTCGTCGAAGCATTCCAAGTTTGGAAGAACATGTTCGACGATGGAATCTTCCAACCTGGCGCCTTGGGGCTTTCGCACTATCCCGGCGCCGTGGAAATCATCGAGTCCGGGCGGGCAGCGACGTTCCCGATGGGCGCTTGGTGGCAGCAGCAGGCGGCGGGCGAAAATCCGACTCCGCTGTCCAAGGGGCTGTCCGGATACGCCGCTTTCAAGTTTCCGGACGTGACTGGAAAAGGGGCGCCGGACGACTTCATCGGTGGCATTGACGTGATGATCGGCATCACCAAAAACGCAAAGGACTTCGACGCAGCCTGCACGGTCGTCGCCGACTGGATCAGCGGTGCCGGAGCGCAGGCGCTGATCGACACCTTCAACGACCTGCCGGCCTACATCGGGCTGACGCCAGCCGCATTCGAAACCGAAAACCAGAAAGCCGTCTGGAACATGTTCACGAACGAGTGGCTGCCGACCGTCAAATACGCAAGGCAACTCGGCTCGCCGGCGGTGAAGCAGGCGATGGAGAATGCACTGGCCGCCGTGGCGGCGGGAGACATTTCTCCGGCAGAGGGTGCGCAGATGCTTCAGGACGCGCACGACTCCGAGAACTGATCTCGCATTGAATTCAGTCCGGGCGCGTGCTTCGCCGCGCCCGGACGGCATTCGAGAGGCAGCATAGCATAGCCCGCTCAATGTGGAGCAAGCAGGCATTCCAGGAGCGCGAAGGGCTGATATTCATCGTCCCTGCCCTGCTCCTTTTCTTCGCGTTCATCCTGTATCCCGCGTTCTACATCTTCTACGCAGGCATGCTCGACTGGGACGGTCTCAATCCCGGGCGGTTCGTCTTTTTCGAAAACTACAAGCGAATGTTCACTTCGGACCGGCCGTTCTGGCTGGCAATGAGGAATTCGCTTTACTGGGCCCCGCTTACGATCGGCCCTCAGATGGTCCTCGGCTTTGCGATCGCATTCCTTCTGGAGATGCGGATGCCGTTCAAGACGCTGTTTCGGATGATCTTCTACGTACCCGCGATAATTTCGCCGGTCGTAATCGGCATCGTCTGGCAACGCATCTACAATCCGTTCGGAGGGCTTCTGTCCGACATCGGCTTCTCGACCGGCATGAACTTCCTGAGCACCCCTTTCCTTGCCGACACCGACATTGCGATATTCGCGGTGATCGCGGTGAACGTCTGGCAGTGGATGGGGTTTTCGATGCTTCTTTACATCGCCGGCATGCAAGGCATCTCCGCCGAAGTTCTGGAGGCGGCGAGGTTGGAGGGCCTGACAGTCCGGCAGACAGCGATGTACGTCGTATGGCCAATGCTGAAGCACGTGCACCTGACTTTGGTGCTGCTCGGAATAATCGGAACGCTTCAAACCTTTCCGCTGATATTCATTATGACATCAGGTGGCCCAAACCATGCAACGGAAATGCTGCCAAACTACATATTCCAGCAAGGGTTCATTCTTCAGAACATGGGGTACGCATCGGCCTTGTCGGTCGTCCTTCTCTTGCTAGCGCTTGGATTGAGCGTATTCCAAGTCAACGTCCTCGGAGCGCGGTTCGCTTTGGGCAAAGTGCAGTGATTCACGCAAGTGCACCTACGCGCGGAGTCAGCTTCGCCATGCTGACAGGCCTTGCCTTGATCTGGCTGGTTCCCGCGGCAATCATGTTGGCGGTCGCGCTTTCGCCCCCGGAATACCGGTCCACTGGATTCGGCGGATTGAAGATGGGCGGGATCAGCGCCAGAAACTTTCAGATCGTGTTCCACGACGCGCCGATCCTTCGCCACCTGTTCAACAGCCTTGTGATCGCCTGTTCATCGGTCGTGCTGGTCGTTGGCTTCGGGTCGCTTGCCGCATACGCATTCGCCCGCATGAGAGTGTTCGCGAAAGATGTCTGGTTCTACCTGCTCATAATGACGTTGATGTTGCCTGTGCCGACTCTGATCGTTCCGATATTCCAAATCAACAAGACACTCGGGCTTTACAACAATTATCTCGGACTTATTCTTCCCTACACGGCATTCGGTCTTCCGTTCGCTATCATCATCATGCGGAGCTTCTTCGAGGCACTTCCGAAGGAAATCGAAGAGGCGGCGATCCTGGACGGATGCAAGCACCGCTCCATATTCTGGCACATCGCTCTGCCGCTCAGCTGGCCGGCGCTTTCGGTCGTCGTCATTTTCCAATTCATGACCGCGTTCAACGAGTTCGTTCTGGCATTGGTCACGATGGACAGCAACGACGTGAAGCCACTGACGCTCGTGCCACTGATCTACAGCGGGCAATTCTTCACCCAGCCTGGCGCAATGTTCGCGACGCTGACGATCATTACGGTTCCGGTGATAGTCGTGTACCTGCTTATGCAGCGGTTCATGATCGGCGGCTTGACCACCGGCGCAGTCAAGGGCTGACCTTCTTTGGCACCGCGGGACAATACTGCTCTCCTCGGTCTGGATGTAGGCACTTCCGCAACGAAGCTCATTGCGTTCACGCGCGAAGGCGAGATCGTCGCGGAAGCAAGGGCTGAATATGATGTCGTCCGCCCGGAGCCCGGTTTCGCGGAGCTTGATGCAGAGGAGGTTTTCGACGCAGCTGCAGGCGCGCTAGCGGAAGTGGCAGGCCGCTTGAGAGAATTTTCATCGGCGGCGATGGCCATTTCGGCCCAAGGCGAGGCGTTCGTGGCTGTAGACGCATCCATGCGCGCATTGATGCGCGCTCCCGTCTCCGTGGACATGCGCGGGCGCAAGGTGGCAGAAGATTTTTCGGAACGAATGGGCAACCAAAAAATCATCGACATCACGGGGCATAGAATGAACCCACAGGCATCGCTGGCGAAGTTGTTGTGGATGACGGAGCATCAAGCCAGCCTGCTGGCGAACTCAAGGTATCTGCTTTGCTTCGGCGAGTACGTGGCGGCACGGCTGGGAGTTCAGCCATTGTTCGATCGAACAATGGCGGCTCGGACACTGATGTTCGACGTGGTTGCCGGCAAATGGTCCGACGACATTCTCGCCGAGGCGAAAATTGACAAGAGACTGCTCCCTCCGGTGATTCCGTCCGGAACCAAGCTCGGAACGATTTCGCGGAATGCTGCTTCAAGGCTGGGTTTCAAGATTCCCGTCGATGTCGTCGCTGGCGGGCACGACCAAGCCTGCGCGGCGCTTGGCGCCGGAATCCTGAGTCCGGACACTGCTCTGTATTCCAGCGGCACCACCGAAGCCCTGGTCGCAGTGGCCAGTGAATTCAATGTTGCCCTTCCCGAGCGGAACATCACGATCTATCCGCATGTTGCGCCGGGAAAGCTGATCGCGGTCGCCGGCAGCCAGAACGGCGGGCGTCTGCTTCGCTGGCATCAAGCCCTCTGCGGCGCCGAGGATTTGAACGAACTTCTCGCGGGTCTGCCCGATGCGCCAGCACCGCAGGTGCTTCTCCCGTATTTCGCGGGTTCCGGGCCGGCAATCAACCAACCCGGTGCACGGGGGGCGTTTCTCAATTTGACGTATGAATCCCTGCCATCCGAGATGGCCCGCGCCGTCCTTGAAGGAATAACCTTCGAACAGGTTCAGTCGATGGAGACAATGAAAGAGCTCGGGATCAAGCCGTCGCTTCTGCGAGCGGTCGGCGGTGGAACCAGGTCAGACGCTTGGATGCAGATCAAGGCCGACATGCTGGGCATGAACCTTGAAACGCTGGCCTGTCTGGATGCAGCATGCGCCGGGGCCGCCATGCTCGCAGGCATGGGAACGGGCACGTTCGCAGATGCGAAAAGCGCAGCGGCGGCCTTCGTGCGTCCCAAGGCGATATTTCGTCCGCATGAAGAGCATCATCGACTCTACCGAACAAAGCATCGGATTTGTCTTGAGCTTACAGCGGCCTTGGAAAAACACTGGCCAAAGCTGGTTGAACTTGAGTCAGCCGTCAATCGCCTCCAGCGCTTCGCCGCGAAGGGAGATGCATGAATGACCTCCCTGAGCTTCTCGAACGTTCGCAAGCTGTTTGGAGATGTGCCGGTGATTCATGGGATCGACCTGAACATCGAAGCCGGCGAATTCGTGGTGTTCGTGGGTCCTTCCGGGTGCGGCAAGTCGACATTGCTCCGCATGATTGCAGGTCTTGAAGAAATTTCGGATGGCGAGATCAACATTGGCGGGCGCTCCGTGAACAAGGTGGAGCCAGCTGAGCGCGGGGTGGCGATGGTATTCCAGTCCTATGCCCTCTACCCTCACATGACCGTCCGCAGGAATCTCGGCTTCGGCTTGCGGATGAACGGCATTCCAAAGCGCCAAGTCGAGGCGAAGGTCGCCGACATCATGAAAACCCTGCGGCTGGATGGCCTTGCGGGTCGCAAGCCGAAGCAGCTTTCGGGAGGGCAGCGGCAGCGCGTTGCAATTGGCCGGGCACTCGTGCGATCGCCGCGGATATTTCTTTTCGACGAACCCCTCTCCAATCTCGATGCGGAACTGAGAGTTAAAATGCGGGTGGAAATCTCTGAACTGCATTCACAGCTCGGTATAACGACAGTTTACGTCACCCACGACCAAGTTGAAGCGATGACGCTTGCCGACCGCATTGTCGTGCTGAACGCGGGTCGGGTCGAGCAGGTCGGGCGACCCTTGGAACTCTACGAAAATCCCGACAACTTGTTCGTTGCAGGCTTCATCGGCTCGCCAAGGATCAACCTGTTTCCGGTTCGAGTCTTGGCAGTCGACAGAAGCGAAACGGTTCTTGCCTTGCCTAGCGGCGCAAAACTGCCCGTTCCCCTTGCAAACGACTCTGCGGCTCCGGGCCAAGAATTCACGCTCGGGGTACGACCGGAGCATTTCCAGATTTCCGACGCGCCGGACGGCTTGGAAATGCGCATCATCCATTCGGAGCATCTCGGAAACATATCGTACATTCATGGCGCGACGCCCGACGGGCAGCAAGTGATCGTCGAAGATCGGGACGCGCGCTGGCCAGCCTCCGGATCCGTCAGGCTTGAGTGCGACCCCACGCGAGTGCACTTGTTCGACTCCCGGGACCAGAGGGTACGCTGACGAGCGGACATCGACCGCACGGGCAATCCGCTCATAATGACGTTATCGCCGCCTGTGCTGAATCTGATCATTCGATATTCCACATCAATGAGATGCTCGGGCTCTGCAACAATGGTCTCGGACTTTATTCTTCCCTGCACAGCATTCGGTCTTCCGTTCGCTGTCATCATCCTGATCATACGGGGCGTCTTCGAAGAAGATCGAAAAGCCGGCGATCCTGGATAAGATCGTTGCGAAAGCAGTCATTTTATTCTGCAATGCGACCTAGAAGTGGTTTCGCGTCTGGTGGGTGGTGTCAATGGATGGCTGCGGCGCCTTTCGGCAGCGGTTTTGGCACTCAAAGGCGCGGTTTCAGGCCCCAACAAGGCATCACACCATGTCGATTCGGGACAGATTTGACCCCTCAGGCCGCGGGTCACCGCTGTCATGAAAAAAATCCATCGGCAGGTCCCTCAACTGAAAGTGATGACAAGCGTTTGCAACCCTTTCAGCGCGACATGTCCATGACCGGAGGGGTGCATTTCGCAATAATCTTACCTTGATTTCTTGCTGTCCTGCAAAAATTCGGTAAGTGAATGCAATCTCGACCATATGGCGATCTACCAGTTTCGCCGGTGACTGGGCAATGCAGTCTTGATGAGGCTCTTATGTCGGGGTCGACTGCCAGTTGTGCGGCACGATCTGAAGGGTGGCCATGCGCTGATGGCGGTTCCTGTTGCAACGGCCTTGGATAACACGGTGCGTCTAGATTGTGCACCCATAAGATGCGGGACATGATGCAGACAGGGTTGTTGCGTTAAGGCCATGGAGGCACTGACGATGTCTCGCCGCGACTTGACCGATCGGGAAGGGGCCGCGAGCCAGCCACTGCTGCCGAACAGCCCGCGCGGGGTGCCGCGGATCGACGACTGCCGGGTGGTCGGCGGCATCTTCGTCCTGTGCGCCGGGGTGCCATGGCACGACCTGCCGAAGGACTGTGGACATTGCACGACGGGCTGCAACCGCTGGTCCGGGAAAGGGCAGGGTGCGCGTTTTCAATGCCTTGTGCGCTAAGTCGCCGGAGACGCTCCATCTCGTCGACAGCTCGACCGTGTGCATGCCGCCATGCTGCTGCAGGCGGGCGGTCACGCAAACGCCTTGCGAGCGCTGATCGGCTCGGAACAGGAACGCGGACCCGACTTTCTGCGCCTCGCCAACGCGCTTTCCGCCCTATATCCGCGCGGCAACCCCGAGAAGCGATTACTGGACGCCATGCTCTTGGCCGCACCGAGATAACCGCATGGGGAACCGAATGGACGAAACCCGAGAAACAGAACCGAGGGAGAAAAACATGACCGGAGAGACTGAACTGCTCGATCGCATCACCGTTTGCGCCAATATTTTCGGCGGCAAGCCGATCATCCGCGACATGCGAATCGCTGTGGAACATATCCTGGCCATGCTAGCGGCGGGAGACACGACCGAGACCATCCTATCCTAAGGGAGTATCCCGACCTTCACGCCGAGGATATTCGGGCCTGTCTGTTTTTCGCCCATCGTTCGTTGGCAGGCGAGCATGTGCATGACCGCGTCGCTGTCCGAGAGGCTTCGTGAAGTTCCTGCTCGATTCCTGCGCGGCATCGCGGACTTTGCACAAGATGTTGATCGACCTCGGGCACAATGTCCTCTCTGCCCACGACGGATACCCCAACGCCTCGGACGAAGCGTTGCTCGCGCTCGCGTACAAGGAGGACCGCGTGCTCGTCACCGAGGACAAGGACTTCGGGGAGCTTGTCTTTTTGTGCCTCCTGCCGCATCCGTGCATCGTGCGGCTCGTCGGATTGAGAGTTGCGGAGAAAGCGGACGCGATGCACGGATGCGGTAGGCGGCAAGTGTGGAGCACAACGATGACTAGGAACCCCTGGTACAAGGTCGTCACGCCCCGCCAGGAAATGCGCGAGGGCCGCTCGTTCAGTCCGGACGAGTTCGCGATAGCCCCTCGAGCAGGTGATCGTCGGCACTGCGCCCACCGGCTATCGCGACCCGGCCAGTTCTTCTCGCGCACCTGCTTTACCCGCGCCCTGAAGGACCATGCTGGCATGGTTCTGCGCCGCCTCGCCGGCGAGACACAGAACACATCTCCGGTGCTCACGCTCGTCACCCAGTTCGGCGGGGGAAAGACCCATACGCTGACTGCGCTCTATCATCTCGCCAACGCAGGCGTCCGGGTCGCAAGCCTGCCCAGCGTTGCCGACCTGCTGGCCGGAGTGGGTGTTCCCGAGGCACCCGGCGCAAGGGTCGGCGTCTTCGTGGGCAATGCTTGGGACCCCTCGGAAGGACGCGTGACACCGTGGATCGATATCGCCCGCCAACTCGCATGCGACAGAGGCGTCGCTGCCCTCGGGAACGCGGCAACGAACACTCCGCCCGGAACCGAGGCGATCGCTAGGGTATTCGCCGCCGCGGATGCTCCGGTGCTACTGCTGTTCGACGAGGTCCTCAACTTCGTCAACCGCCACCGCAACATGGCCGAGAGCTTCCACGCCTTCATTCAGAATCTGACGGTCGCCGTCACTGGAGTTGCTGGGGCGGCGGCCGTTATCAGCCTGCCGCGTAGCCAGGTGGAGATAACCGACTGGGACTGTCAGTGGCAAGATCGGATCACCAAGATCGTCGGGCGGCGGCTCTTCGAGGATCTCGGTGACAAGCGCATCCGCCAGCGGGTCTCGAAGGCTTATGCGGACTGGTGTTTCGAGCGCACCGCCCGGCTTCCCTCCAAATGGATGGCGGTGGACAGCACGACGACGGAGGCGAAGACGCGCGAGTCCCTGAGGAGCCGGTTTGATGCGTGCTACCCCTTCCACCCCTCGACGCTCTCCGTCTTCCAGCGGAAGTGGAGTGCGCTCGCCCAGCTCCAGCAAACTCGCGGCACGCTTGCGATGCTGGCGCAATGGATATCGTGGGCCGCGCACCAGCAATTCCAGCAGGCCCAGACGGAACCGCTGATCACGCTCGGGTCGGCACCGTTGCATGTGCCAGAGTTCCGCACCGTCTTGCTTGGACAACTAGGGGAACAACGGCTCGCCGTGGTCATAGCCGCCGATCTCGCGGGTCCCACGGCCCATGCTCGAGCGTTGGATATCGATGCCAAGGGAGATCTCCGCGACATTCACCGCTGCGTCGGCGCGGCGATTCTCTTCGAGTCCTCCGGTGGACAGGTGGCCAAGGTCGCCCACCTATCTGAGCTACGCTTTGCGCTCGGCGAGGCCGAGGTCGAGACCACAACCATCGACAACGCCGCGTCGGCGCTGGAAGCATCGGGGTTCTTCGTCCGCAGGGTCGGCACGGATGGGTTCCACATCCATCATCAGGCAACCCTGAAGAAGGTCGTCAGCGACCGACGTGCCGCGCTCGACGAAGACACGGAAATCCGGCCCGCAATCCGCAAACTGATCGAGGAAAAGTTTGCCCGAGGTGCCAACCTTCCGATCATCCCCTTTCCGCAAGACGGAGCGGCAATTCAGGACACGCCCCGCCTGATGCTGGTTATCGTCGATCCGGATGTGGAGTGGAAACCCGATGGGCAGACTGCCGGGCATATTGTTCAATGGACCCGGGAGAGGGGAACTTCGCCGAGACTTTCAATCTGACTGCATGACCGTAACCGTCCCCGGCGGGCACGACCTTGGCGAGACAGTCCCCTCGATGCGTCGGCCGCTAAGAATCCCGGCCAAGCTATCGTACTGTAACCCGAGTTATGGATAAGCTCTGTTTTCTTTTGGAATGCACCGAATGGCGTCTGGCACGACGATTTTGCCGATTTTGACCTTTGGCTGCGCCAGAATATAGGCAGCCAGACATGACAGGATATGAACAAAGGCATTTGTTGGGGACCGGTGTCGTGTGCGTTCCAATCCCATGCTTGATTTCAGTTTATCGAACAGCGTTTCAATGATGAACCGCTTCCGCAACATGATTTTGTCCAGAATGGGCAGAAGAAAGTTTTTCATGTTGCGGCGAATGCCAGTGATCAGGTGCAGGCCCTGCTGCCACAAACGCTGGAAAAGCGGCTTCGAAATGCAGCCTTTATCGCCGAACACCTTGCCTTTCAACTCGGCAATCATGGTCTCAAGCGGCTTGCGGTCGTCGGTGTTTCCAGGCGTGATCTTGACGGCCATGACCTGACCCTTGTCGTTGATGACCAGATGCAGCTTGAACCCGAAAAACCACCCCATGGCGCTGCGGCCCCGCTTGGCCAGTCCCTTGAAGACCTTGTTCCGGTTGATCCGTGCGTTGTGGCAGACAGCGAGCTTGGCGCTGTCCACAAAACAGATTCCGGTTTCCTCACCGCGAAAGCATTGCATCAAGATGCAAAACGGAACCAGCAAGCGCGGCATCAGGGCGACAAACCGTCCGCAGCTCGGCAGGTCTCCAAAGCAGTCGCGATATTTCCGCTCCACGCCATGGAACCGGAAAGCCTTGAAATGCTTGAAGGGCGAGAGATGAAACAACACCATGATGAAGAGCCTTTCGCTGAGCGAGAGCTTGCCCGAGCGCGAGCGCTGGCGGCCTGTGCCGATCAGCCGATGCCGCTCCCATTCTTCAAAGGCCTTTGCAAAGTCGTCGAGACAACAGAACAGTGCGATGACAGAGGTGCTCATTGAGGGGATCCCATCCGTTGATTTTGGTTGCGGATACAGAATCAGGCCAGGCCCGATTTGGGAACCCCCTCACCCCTCTTATCCAGAATTGGGGTTACTGTACAGCGATGGAATCTTGCCGAGGAGGATGCGTCAACCGATGGCGGAGACGTTGACGAGGACCATCCGGGTCACGCCGGAACATTGGGAGCAGATCGAGAGGGTCGCGGGCAAGCGCGATGTCTCGCCGAACCGGCTCGTCGTCAAACTCGTCTTGGAAGCCCTCGACCGGCGCGAATGGCCGCGCACCGAGATCGATTCCAGGTCGCAAAGGCCGCGCTGTTTGCCGCTCAGGTCCTCCGGCGCGACCTGATTGCAGCCGGACGCAAGGACGAGGTCGAGGAAATCCTGCGGTTCATTTCCACATTGGCACCCGAATCCGGCGGCTAACCCGCCGCTGTCGTCACGATTCGATCCGAAACAAAGTTCCAAGTAGGCGGTAAGGACTCTTCCCCGGGGGCCGGAGCAACGGCACGACGCGCGATGTATCTTCCGTATTCATCCGTTCGAGGCTGGAATCGCTTTCTCCGGCGTTGTATCGTGATAGTCTTGCCACTAGATTTCTGACATATTGAATTGGAGATACAAAGCATGCGCAGCCTTTCCCGTCGCATTATGGAGCACGCCACGGCACTTCCGGAGGCCACGCCGCTGTGTCCGGCAGCCCTGCTTCACCTCGGCAACCGGGCAGCGGTCGACCAGGCGTTGTCGCGCCTTGCCCGGACAGGCAAGCTCATGCGGATCTGCCAGGGCGTCTACATGTGTCCGGTCGAGACCCGTTTCGGGCAGTGTGCGCCCCGCGTCGGCAAGGCGATCGAAGCGCTTTCGGCGGTGTGGGGCGAGACCATCGTGCCCTGCGGCGGCTCGGCGGCGAACCGCCTCGGCCTGACCACCCAGAATCCGGTCCGCGAGGTCTATCTCACCTCCGGTCCCAACCGGCAGCTTCACTTCGGAGGAATCACGGTGGAACTGCGTCACGCGCCGCGCTGGCAATTGGCAGCGCCGCACCGAAGGGCGGGCGATGTCATCCGCGCCCTGGCGTGGCTCAGTCCCGAAGAGGTCGAGGACGGCCTCGAAGCAGTCTTGCCGACGCTTTCCGAAGCGGATCGGCACGAGCTCGCGACCGCGCGGGCCGTGATGCCCATCTGGATGGCCGAACCGGTGAGCGCCCGCCTCGCGCATGGCTGACACGATTTACCAGCGCCTTTCGGCGGACGATCGCCGTTACGCCTTGAGGGTGGCTCAGGACAAGAGCCGTCTCCGCGCGTTTCTGCTTGAGAAGGACATCTGGGTCGTCGCAACGCTTGCCGTATTGTTCGATGCACCGTTCGCCCAACATCTGACCTTCAAGGGCGGCACCTCGCTATCGAAGGTGTGGCGCGCGATCGGCCGCTTCTCGGAAGATATCGACGTCACCTACGATATCCGCGCCTTTGCGCCGGACCTGGTGGCCGGCGCCGGCGACGAGGCGCTTCCGCCGACACGCAGCCAGGAGAAGCGCTGGACGCGAGCTATTCGTACCCGTCTCGCCGAATGGGTCCGGGACCGGGCGTGTCCGAGCGTCGAAGAAGGTCTCTCCCGCGCCGGTTTCGTGGCACAGATCCGAGCGGAAGGAGATCGGGTCTACATCGTTTACCAGCCGTTGTTCGAGGAGACCGGTTTCGTGCGCCCGGAAATCATGGTCGAGTTCGGCGCGCGGTCCACGGGCGAACCGCACAAAATCATGCCCGTCCTGTGCGACGCGGCGGCATACCTGCCCAATCTTGTCTTTCCGCAGGCGCCCCCCACCGTCATGCTGGCGGAACGGACCTTCTGGGAAAAAGCGACCGCGATCCACGTCTTCTGCCGCCAGGAACGGCGCCGGGGCCAACGCCTGTCGCGGCACTGGCACGATCTCGCTCGACTCGACGAGGCGGGGATCGCGACAAAGGCGCTCGCCGACCGCGCCCTCTCGCTCTCGGTCGCTCGCCACAAGGCTATGTTCTTCGCCGAGAACGATGCTCGTGGCGACCGGATCGACTATGAGGCGGCGGTCTCCGGCGGTCTGCAACTCGTTCCCTCCGGCGCCGCGCATGCGGTTCTCGCCGACGACTATGCAAGGATGCTGGCCGACGGCATGCTGCTCGACGAGAACGAACCGTTCGATGCGCTGATGGAACGATGCGCCGCGATCGAGGCGCGAGCCAACGGATTGACAGCGTGACAGCAACCTTTCCAGAACCCCGTCAGGGTGTGCTCATGCGCCAGCATTTCGTTGAGGACGTGACGCCGTCCTCGGACCTAGCTCTGTCTAGGTTGTGTACTCATTAGTTTTGATCCAGAGGCGGATGCAGGCGAGGGCGATTGCGGCGAGGAAGTTTCTTGCAAGCTTGTGATGGCGGGTCGCGATGCCTCGGAAGTGCTTGAGCTTGTTGAAGAAACGTTCGACGAGGTTGCGTTGGCGGTAGAGGTCATGGGATATGGAGCGCTGCTCCCGGCGATCCCGTTGGGTCGGGATGTGGGGGCAAGAGCCATGGTCGGCAATGAGCTTGAGGATGGCGCGGGAGTCGCAGCCGCGGTCGGCGACGGTGTCCCGGGCCGGCTCAAGACCGTCAAGGAGGGCCGGCACGGCAGCCTTGTCGGAGGCTTGGCCCGGGGTGATCACGAAGCGGCGCGGCCGGCCAAGGCCGTCGACGACGACATGGATTTTGGTGCTCAGCCCGCCTCTCGAGCGTCCGATGGCGTGATCCGGACCCCCTTTTTTCCGCCCGCGGCGTGCTGGTGGGCGCGCACCACCGAGGAGTCGAGGAGATGAAGAGATCCCGGCGGGCGCGCCGCCAGCGCCTTGAACAGGCGTTCCCACACCCCTTGCTTGGCCCAGCGGTTGTAGCGGTTGCATACTGTCGCATATGGCCCGCAGCGTTCCGGAAGGTCGCGCCACGGCGTGCCGGTGCGCAGGACGTGAAAGATCCCGCGGCTTGTCAGGCAGCAACGGCGAGATGATCGCCCATTCCGCATCCGTCAGATCGTGCCGTCCCTGCATCCTCAATCTCCCACTGTTTGGAAGATTGAATCACATCAGCGCCGGAAAGAAAATCCCTTTTCCCTTTATGAGTACACAACCTAGGCTCCCGATGCCCGCGCACTGGAAAACGACGGCGATTTGCCGGCTGCCGGCAGAAGATCCGACGACCCCACTCCGGCTCTCATGGCATGACCGGCAAACGTCGCCTCCCGGCAGCGGCGTGAACACAGACCGCAGACCGAGCAGATGTATTCGAAAGACAGCCCATGAACGTACAGGCGCACGAAGAACTGGAAGCCAAGATCTGGGAAATCGCGAACCGGCTTCGGGGGCCGTACCGGCCTCCCCAGTATCGCTTGGTCATGCTTCCCATGGTTGTCTTGCGTCGGCTCGATTGCGTCTTGGAGCCAACTAGGGATGCCGTTCTCGAGAGGCGCGATCAGCTTGAGGCGCAGCGGATGCCCGCAGCGGCAATGGACCGTCTGCTCGGCAAGGCGGCCGACCCCCGGCGCAAGCATCCGCTCTACAACACGAGCCCCTACAGCTTTGCCCGGCTGCTGGGCGACGCCGAGAACATCGCACCCAATCTCGTGTCGTACATCAACGGCTTCTCCCCGACAGCACGGCGCATCTTCGAGCGTTTCAAGTTCGCCAACCAGATCGAGAAGCTCGACGCCAGCAACCGTCTCTTCACGACCGTCAAGGCGATGGCCGATGTCGATCTTCACCCCGACCAGATCGACAACCTCCAGATGGGCTATCTGTTCGAGCACCTGGTGATGCGCTTCAACGAACAGGCCAACGAGGAGGCCGGAGACCACTTCACGCCCCGCGAGGTCATCCGCCTGATGGCGGACCTCGTCTACACCGGCGAACAGGACGTCTACAGGCCCGGCATCTACCGCACGATCTACGATCCGGCGTGCGGAACCGGCGGGATGCTTTCCGAATCCGAGAAGCTGATCCTCTAGCAGAACGAGCGGGCGGAGCTGGCACTCTTCGGCTAGGAATACAACGACGAGTCTTGAGCCATCTGCTGCTCCGACATGCTCATCAAGGACGAGGACACGGCCAACATCGTGCTCGGCGACACCCTCGGGGACGGCTTCGAGGGAAGACGCTTTCACTACCTGATGGCCAACCCGCCATTCGGCGTCGAATGGAAGGACCAGAAGGCGGTGGTCGAGCGCGAGCACAGGACCCTGGGCTTCTCGGGCCGGTTCGGCGCCGGGCTCCCGGCCATCAACGATGGCTCTCTCCTCTTCCTTCAGCACATGACTGTTATCAACACACGAAAGCAAACCGGGGCGTGCCCGGGAGAGTTCCGGTCGGTCTATAGCGGAGCCGGAACCATCGTAACTCAATGAAATATGGCATTTTATGTCGTCTCCAGCGCAGCCGGGCGTATCCCTATCTATCCTTGGTCATGATGTTTATCGAACATGACGATTGCCCAGCTGCGCTTGCCGTGACAGGGGAAAGTATGTCCGGAATCTGCCGGAACGGCCCTACGAGGGCTGAACCGGCGGCAATTTCGCCCCGGGAACGCACATCGGGGGCTTCCGACCGCAGGAAACCAGCCAACGCAACTAGGAAGAGCAACTCTCGCAGCAGCTCCCTCAAAAAAATCAGAGATTCCTTAAGGACCTATTCAATCCCTGCCGCCGCCAGACCTTGCTCCACCCTTTCAATGTCTTCCAGATTGTTCACCTCCCAGAACGGTCTTCCACGTGAATCAACCTCAACGCAAAGAATGCTCTGGCCGTTCTCGATCAACCGCAATTGCTCCAACCCCTCCTGCATCTCGAGAATCCCGGGCCTTAGGCGAATGTACCAATCCAGCACGTCGGGCGTGTATGCGTACAAGCCAATATGATGGAACACCGGCGTCGGTGCTTCGTCAGCGTAGGTTTCTCCAGACCATGGAATGACTTCCTTGGAAAAATAGAGCGCCCTGAAGCCCCGGTCGAAAACAACGGTTGTTCCACCAATGCGTCCATCCCGCCGGTCCCTGAGAAGCGCTCCAAGCTGGCCTCCGCTGCAACGAACGGCAGGTGTGGCAGCCCCGACATCGAGGTCGGACCGCATCGCTGCAACAAGGTCCTCAATGAACCAAGGCGGTGTAAGCGGGGAGTCTCCCTGCAAATTGACAATGATGTCGTAGGAGCCACCAAGCCGCCGCATGGCGTCGGCACAACGTTCGGTGCCGTTCCGGCATCTCGGCGATGTGATGACAACCTCTCCGCCGAAGGATGCAACCTCCTCGCGAATGCTGGAACCTTCAGTCGCAACGACCACTCTGTCAATCCCTTGCGCCGCGACTGCCGCTTCCCAAGTTCGATGGACAAGCGATTTCGAAACCCCGCTTCGCCCCGTCAGCCGGGCAAGAGCCTTTCCAGGAAACCTCGATGATGCGTATCGGGCGGGAATGATCAACAGGACCGACATCTGAACTACTACCGTAGCAACTCAATTCCCGGGGCAAAAGCCACGAAAAAGGGATTTTCGCAACCATGCTTTCCGTAGATCAGGGGCTTGGAATCGTCAAGTTTTGCCACATCTCCTCCCACAGCGCGGACAAGCGCGTGCCCTGCTGCCGTGTCCCACTCCATCGTCCGGCCAAACCTCGGATACAGGTCAGCTTCGCCGTTCGCAATCAGACAGAATTTCAGCGATGACGACATGTAACTCACGTTTGCGACCTCGTAGGGCACGAGAAACTGATCCAGCAAGCTGTTTTTTCGCGCGGACCACGAGGCCAGGACATTGACCGGGCGGCTTGAATGTCGGCAACGCAAGTCGCTCTCAGCGACTGCCTCGTAGTCATAATCTCCTGAAGATCTTCGCATTTCAACTAGGCTACCGTCCCAAGAATTATAGAACAGTCGCCCCAGCGCGGGAGCCAAGATCACACCGTATTTCGGGACACCGTGCTCGACGTACGCGATGTTGACCGTAAACTCCTTGTAGCCGCTAGCAAATCCCTGCGTTCCATCGAGGGGATCGACAATGAAACACTGTTCAGACATTGCAATTTGGCTATCAGGCCGCTCCTCGCTTATAGTCGGAACGTTCGGAAATGCCGCGACGAGGCCGGATAGAATGATGTCGTCTGCTGCAGTGTCGGCCAACGTTACCGGGCTTCCGTCGGCCTTGCTGATGGTTGGGATGCCTGCAGCCCTGAAGTGCTTCATGATCTCCTCGCCCGCACTTTGGGCGATCGCTAACATTTCAAGCACAATTCGCTGGCAATCCATCTCCAATCCAGTTCTGGTGGGCGGAAATTTGTTCGCTCCGACCATCCGCTGCTGTGCTTTCAGGAAGCACTCGAATCCTTTGACAGATTCCTTGCGGCCAGAGTTCATGTGAGGCCGGTCCGCAATCTCGTTCAGTCCACAACCCGGAGCGTCAGGTTGAGGCGGCCGCCTCCGGCAAGAAGGCTGCAGGTTCCCCGCTTTATCCGGTCGACGCCATGATATGTCAGTCGTGCTTCGCCCCCCATCACCACGACATCACCGGAATGAAGCCAAAGCGACTCGGTTCCACCTCCTCGCGTCAGGTTGCCAATACGAAACAGCGCTTCGTCCCCCAAGGAAATCGATACGACCGGCCAGCTGAAATCCACCTCGTCGCTGTCTTGGTGCATCCCCATTCTGGCGCCCGGCCCGTAATAGTTCATCAGGCAGCAATCGGGTGTTCGATGCAACCCCGTCACATGTTCCCAGATGTCAATTATTTGCCGCGGGATGGGCGGCCAAGGCACACCTGACGGATGGGTTTCTTTGTACCTGTACCCTTTGCTGTCGGAGCACCAGCCGTATCTCCCCGCGGAAGTCATCCGAACCGACATTCTTTTGCCGTAAGGCGTCGCAGGAGAAAAAAGGGGGGCTTTTCTGGCAACCTCGCGCAACTCCGCAACTAATGATTCTTGCTCGCCCAAAGAAAGCAACTCCTCGTGGACATCGAATCCACGGACAGTTCTGGTTGGCTCCAGTGCATTCCGCTTGCCAGCCATGTCGGGGCCGGGGTCCATCCTCGAATTGGCGGCATCGTTCACGGTCGCTGAAACTTTCTCCAAGCCGATCATCAGACCTCCGATCTGATGTTGGCGGGACACCGCGACAATCCCGTTCAGGGACCGAAGAAGTAGTGCCCCTTCAATCCGTTGATATTGAAGATCAGCACCTCGCTGTGAAACATTACTTTATCGTACACATCTTTTGGCAAGGCGACAATTGAAACTATCTCCGGGTATGTCCCGTTCACAAATCTCTGCCACCTTCCACTCGTGACTGACTGGTTCAACCTCATTCCGTACGGAGCGAACAGTATAGTTGGAACCTTCTTTCCCCACAGCTCGACAATTCTGTTCAGCCAGACTTCGGGCAAAAGAGGGCGACGTCCAAGCATTTTCTTTGCCCGTTCCTGCATCTTGCGGTCAACGTTGAATGGAGGGTTCACGATCGCGAGGGCCGGTGTCTCTATCTGGCCCGCCTTGAGCGACAGAAAATCCTTGACCATGGTGCTCGGGTAGCCTTGATCCTCGATGTCAATCCCAAGGGTTCTGAAACCCGCGTCGTTGAACGGCCCCAGAAGTGATCCGGTGCCGACGCAAGGATCGAGGACCAGCCCGTCCGGGTCGATTTTCTCGTGCACGATTTCGAACAGGAATCGGCTGACCGGCTCCGGGGTATAAACAGTCGCATCCTTCTGTTCGGCGAAGAAATTGTTTCGATCAATCCGGTACATTTCGCTGTCTCAACAAGTTAGCCCCGCACTGGACAAGTGAAAGCCTGCGACCGTCGACGGCATTCCATGGGAAGACAGCCCATTGTCACCCATAAGCTTGAGATTGTCAAAAGTTGTGCAATCCCTTTGCGTAAATGCCTCGGCCAGCGAAACGATTCGCCATGCTTTAACCCCTGATGATTCGAGCTAGCCTGACGAACATCGCCGAACCGAATCTCTCAATAGCCAAGCGCAACTATTCCTAGCTTTGAAACACGACATTTCCTGCTCGTGTTTCAAACGCCGACCCAACCCGTCTGTGCAGGGACCAAGACATCTTCGGGGATACATCTCATTCAATCGGCGTTTCGTCCTGCCAAATCACATTTCGATCGAGAAGACATTCTATGAGACGAAGTGCTTCATGATCTCCTTGCCCGCACTTTCGGCCAATGCCTCGATTTCGAAAACAACTTTCTGGCAATCCATTTCCAGTCCAGTTCTGGCAAGCGAGAATTTGCTGGGTCCAATTGCTCGCTCTTGTATGCACAGGAAACTGCAAAATCAAATCAGTGCCTTATCTCACTCAGGATGCAACGGGCACGCGGGTCCGTTCGCTAGCAACGTTTCAATCCGACCTTTGCAGCCCACATCTGCCAGCCGTAAGATGATCAAATCAAGATCGTCCCGCCGTCCGGATTCCGGTTGGCAGCCACGGTCTCCGTGTCCGAGATGACAGGAAGCAGTGTTTGTAAATTGGAGGAAGCGCACAAGGCACTTTTCGGCTCTCGCGGACTGCAACGGTTCACGACCACTCCTTGGCGTATAGTGAAATTCTGGTTGACTGGAAACGCAGGCATGGCGTATTTATAAATTCTTTTTTTGGGATCGTTTTACCTTTAATTTTTTTGGTAACAGTTTACAGTCGACCATGCGGATTATCTCCAAGAGGAAGCTCCGGGAGTTCTGGGAGTGCCATGCGAATACCGAAGAGCCGCTGCTTGCTTGGTATCGCGAGGTTCGCAAGGAAGATTGGGATACACCAGCGAAGGTGAAGGAGAAGTACCGCAGCGCCAGCATCGTTGGCGGTACCCGGGTGGTTTTCAACATCAAGGGCAACAACTGCCGGCTCGTGGTGATGATTAACTATCCGGCGCGCATCGTTTTAGTGCGCTTCGTCGGCACCCACTCTGAGTATGATGCCATAAATGTCAAGGAGGTGTGAGATGACCAAAATCAAACCGGTCCGGACCGAGGAGGATTATCAAGCCATACTTGCGAGGATAGAAGCGCTGATGAGCGCGGAGCCCGGCAACCCCGAGTTCGACGAACTCGATGTTCTGGCCGACCTCGTCGAGCTCTATGAAAGCAAGCATGAGCCGATGGGCTATCCCAGCCCAAAGGCGGCAATTGTGTTCAGCATGGAGCAGCAGAACCTCCGCCCACGCGATCTAGTCCCGTTCATCGGAAGCCGTGCCAAGGTATCGGAGATCCTTTCCGGCAAGCGCGCGGTCACCATGCCGATGGCGCGCGCACTCCATGAGCATCTGGGGATTTCCGCGGACGTACTACTGCGCGATCCAGAAGGGAATCTCGAAGATCCGCTGACCAGCCTGGAATGGAGCCGGTTTCCCATCAAAGCAATGGTTAAGCTGGGCTGGATTCCGGACAGCCCAGATCTCGTCGGGCGTGCCGAGGAGCACATCCGTGGCTTGATTGATCGGGCGGGCGGTCCGGACGTCGCGGGTGCCGCGATCTATCGAAAAAACGATCGCGCACGAACGAACGCCAAGACGAATCCCTATGCGCTGAAGGCGTGGTGCTGGCAGGTTCTAGCAAAGGCGAATGAAGAACTACCAAGGGCAAACTACGAGCGCGGTACCGTCACTCTGGATTTTCTCGGCAAGGCGGCACGACTGAGTTGGTCTGAGGAAGGCCCGCGGCTGGTCAAGGAGTTGCTGGCAAAGCATGGGATTCCGCTCGTGATCGTCCAGCATTTGCCGAGGACATATCTCGACGGAGCGGCATTGCGCCTCGGCGATGGACGACCAGTGATCGGGCTGACCTTGCGCTACGACCGCATCGATAATTTCTGGTTCTGTCTGCTGCACGAACTGGCGCATGTTGGCCGACATCTGGACAACGACGAAAGCAATGCCTTCGTCGACGATTTGACGCTTCGCAAAGTGGGAGGCGGACAGGAAGATCCAAGAGAGCGTCAGGCAGATTACTGGGCGGAAGAGGCTCTCATTCCGAATGCGGTCTGGGAGGCGAATTTGGTGAAAGACCGCCCGACACCTATGGCCGTCATGAATCTGGCTCGCTCGCTCGAGATTCATCCAGCGATTGTTGCCGGCAGGGTTCGGCACGAAAAGCAGAACTACCGGTTGCTGTCGCAATTCGTCGGCACAGGCGAGGTCCGGCGGCAGTTCGGCATGGCGGCATGAATTAGCAGTTCGGTGAACAAAGCAAGAATGCGCAGAGGTGCATCGTTTTGCTGGCAAACATTCAGTTCCGGTATTTTGACAGCAATGCACTTCGCCTTGGCCGACAAGAGGAAGGGATGCCACGCGCAGGTCGATCATTTCTTCGGCCGCAACCGATGCTTTCGCGACACAATTGAGATCAAGACCACAATGGCGGCAAATGCCGTCACGCGCTCGAAGCACCTAGGAACTTGAATTCGCGGTCAACGGAAAACAGGGACGTCACCGCTTGCTCACTCACAAACGGAGTCCCTCCCTCGAATTCTTTGACTTTTCCGTCGCTTAAAGATACCATTCCAGCGAGAAACGGAGCTGTTCAAGCGATGAAAACGTCTAGCTTGGAAACCATGCGCGCGACATGCGAGGAGACGCTTAAGCAGTGGCCTGACGCGCTGGCGGCTGTACTTTTCGGAAGCCGCGCCCGAGGCGAGCACCGTCCCGACAGCGACTGAGACATCGCCTTCGTCTTGCGCAGCAAACGGTGGCTAGCGGACGCACCGTCGCTGCGAAAACTGAACAGTGTTGAATGGGCTTTTTTTCCCGAGGACGATCTTCGCCGCCGAGCGAATGCGCTTGGCTCCTTGGCCTTCGTGATCGTCCGTGACGGCAGGCTGATCGCTGGACGCTGGTTGCGGCCGCAACCGGAGGAGGCGGAAAACACTTTGAATCCAATGCACTACAAAGTAGTTGAACGACATGAGAATGTTGAAATGGGTTGGGAGGGCAGAATTCAACTTTTGCTCGTTGTCGAGCCAGTGAAAGGACCCGTGAAAAAATGACAACTTTATCGAGCGAACAGCGATTCGGAGAAGTAGTGACGAGCATCGATTTTGATGAGAATGGAAAACGAACCAGTCCGCTTTCGCCTGAAATGGCCAAGCGATTTGCAAAACGAAAATTTGACATTGGCAATTTCGAGGGAGCGGAACCGCCGCCTAGAGGTTTCGATTATATCAATGGACCGGATGAGAAAAAATAATGCTGAAATTTCAAATTGATAAAACAGAATTTGACGCTCTTTCAGATACAGCGAGGTGGACATCGACACCGACGCATGGGACAATAACATGGGTGAGGTGCTGTCGAAAGCTACGTCTTGTGCCGTGGCGCTACGCAAAGCAACGCTGGCGGCGAATCCAAAAGACACAGAGCGCGAATGCCGCAATTTCTTGACGGATTCCGCTGATACTGCCGATTTTTTACCAAGGCCGCGCTCGTGTGCCGTCTCGTCCGGCCAATCGAGACCTACAACCTCAACCAGCTGGCCAACCAGTTGGAAAACGCGGATGCGCAACATTCAGAACTTGCCTATCGCATCAGGAAGCAGAACGGCGATACCGGGTGGCAACATATGGTTCGCTATACGGGAGTGGAAGTTTCCGCGGGGGACTGCGCCAAGGCTGTGCGTCGCCTGCGGACTGTGCTTGACCTCTGGGCAGAGGAGTGCGAGGCTGCATTGGATGAGTCCGCTCTCGCGGCGGCGGATGGGCGAATCTCATATGCATCCGACCCCGAAGCTCCAGAGATCCTCTCTAACATTCAGGCTGCGCCAAGGCGGGTAAAGCTGATGGGTGGTTACGGCGCGGCACACGAGGTTGTCTACGCCATCCTGCCCGCACCCTAGCCTTCGCCGTCTCTGCCAGAGCCGCCGCGCCGCCAGCGTCCGGCATCCAGAAGAGCAAGACCTTGCAGCGCGATAAACGATGTTTTCTCTCGAACTTGGCTTCGCAACGGTTCAACCGGCACCCCTTCTATATTGTCGCTGTGTGCTGCCTTGCCGTCGCCGCCGCTATCGTGTTCACCGGTGCCGCCCGACCGGACGATGCGGCTAAAGCGCCCGCCAAGAACGTCACGCGCACGGCAAACACCTTCTTCCTTCGTCCCACCTGGCACGATGGTATAATATGCCAATATCGACCCGACAGGGAGCATGGATCATGCCTACACACAGCCTTGTCCTGACGGATCATCAAACAGCCTTGGTTACAAGACTGGTCGACTCCGGTCGCTATCAGAATGCCAGTGAAGTCATTCGCGAGGGTCTCAGGCTGATCGAGAGACAGGAGACCGAGGATGACGTTCGCCTCAAGGTCATGCGCGAGACCGTCGACGTTGCCGACATCGGGACGGGGCGCTTCTACGACTTCGGCACGACCGAATCGCTGCACGATCACTTATCGGCTGTGGTCAACGAGACTCTTGCCGATCGACGACCGCCTGCCGACAGCAACCGATGACAGGCGACCGCCAATGGCGGATCCGTCTGGCCTCTGCCGCCGAAGATGATTTTCGGAACATTCTCCGCTGGATGGCGGAACGTTTTGGAGAGACTCACGCATGCGCCTACGCCGACATCCTGAGCCGGGCCATCCAAGCACTCGCGGCTGGACCGCGCGTCTCTGGGGCCAGAGAACGTCATGAAATCGCCGACGGACTCATGGCGCTTCACGTCGCACGAAGGGGTCGGCACCTAGTGCTGTATCGAGTTGGCTCGCCAGTGATCGATGCGCTCCGTTTGCTGCATGATTCGATGGATATGCCTCGCCAGTTCTCTTCTAGAGAACGCGATGAGTCATAGAAGATTCAGAGTGCTATCCATCGGACGGGACTCCATTATCGTCACGCTCTACTACATCAATCTAAGAGGTTCAATTCGCGAAACGCAGGCATGGTTTGGCCATCGCGGCATCGGGACAGGCTCTGGGCGATGGCTAGTCGCCGAGTTCGATAAGATGAAACCACCTCAGATAGCTGTCGAGGTATTTGGTGGCGATGGCCGTGGAAGCCGCGCAGGAAGCCCTTGATCTGGCTGTGGCGGCTGGTGGCCGTCTGGATGTGCACGGCCCCGCGCACCCGCTCGCCGCCAGCGAGGCCTCGCCCTCCGGTGGGTCCGACAGAACCGCAGCAACCTTGCGGCACTGCTCCGCCGTCAGTTCATCGATTCTCGAAAACCAGTCCCGAAACCGTGCCCGATCCATTGTTCCGTTCCCCATGGCCAATGCAAGTCGGAACCCAGTGCAGCACATGCACCTGTGAAATGCGAATAGAGCTAAAACAAAAGTCATACATAATCCTGCAATAGCGAGCCAAACTGGAAAGTCATGCTGTCTGCGCAAGTGCTTGCGGCAAGTGTCCTGCTAATAAATTGCACCGAAATTCCTTGAAGGGTCAACATTAGACACCTATATTCCGAACAGGTCGTCGTGGAGACAGCGGCTCTCGCGGTGTGGCTTGGGGCCGGTCCGCGAACGCCGCGACGATCTGCCTTTGCGTAATACTGATAAGACAGAGGATGAGAAATGAGTAAGGTTATTGGTATTGACCTCGGAACGACCAACTCTTGCGTGTCGATTATGGAAGGCCCACAGCCAAAGGTCGTGGAGAACTCCGAAGGTGCTAGGACAACACCCTCTATTGTCGCGTTCACCGACAACGAGAAATTGGTCGGCCAGTCGGCCAAACGCCAGGCAGTTACCAATCCCGACAATACAATCTTCGCGGTCAAGAGACTGATCGGAAGGCGGTTTGACGACTCCTATCTTGCCAAGGACAAGAAAAATCTGCCGTTTTCGGTCGTGGACGGTGGCAACGGGGACGCGTGGGTGAAGGTGCGCGGCGAGAACTATTCTCCGGCCCAGCTTTCTGCATTCATCCTCCAGAAAATGAAAGAGACCGCCGAAAGCTATCTCGGTGAACCGGTTACCCACGCCGTCATTACGGTGCCGGCGTATTTCAACGACGCTCAGCGGCAAGCCACCAAGGATGCAGGCAAGATCGCCGGGCTTGAAGTCCTTAGAATCATCAACGAGCCAACTGCTGCAGCTCTCGCCTACGGGCTGGAAAAAAAGGAAACAAAAGTCATCGCTGTCTATGACCTCGGCGGCGGAACTTTCGACATTACGATCCTCGAAATCGACGAGGGACTCTTCGAGGTCAAGGCGACCAATGGCGATACATATCTTGGCGGAGAAGACTTCGACATGTGCATCGTCCGCCACTTGGCTGACGAGTTCAAGAAGGAGAATGGCGTCGATCTCACAAAGGACAAGATGGCACTGCAGCGGCTCAAGGAAGCGTCTGAAAAAGCGAAAATCGAGCTTTCATCCAGCCATCAGACTGAGATCAATCAACCATTCATCTCCATGGACCCGAACGGCGGCCAACCTCTCCATCTTGTCGTGAAACTCACTAGGGCCAAGCTCGAAAGCCTTGTGGGCGACCTGATCAAGAAGTCGCTCAGACCTTGCGCGGCCGCGCTGAAGGATGCCGGACTGACCAAGAGCGATATCGACGAAGTCGTGCTGGTTGGTGGAATGACGAGAATGCCGAGAGTAATCGAGGAGGTCACCTCGTTCTTTGGCAAGAATCCACACAAAGGCGTCAACCCGGACGAGGTTGTTGCCATGGGCGCGGCGATCCAGGCCGGAGTGCTGAAAGGCGACGTCAAGGATGTCGTTCTGCTCGATGTGACTCCGCTCTCGCTTGGAATTGAGACACTCGGTGGCGTGTTCACGCGCCTTATCGAGAGGAACACGACCATTCCGACGAAGAAGTCCCAGACATTCTCGACAGCTGAAGACAATCAGGGTGCCGTAACCATTCGAGTTTTTCAAGGCGAGCGCGAAATCGCCGAGCACAACAAACTTCTGGGTCAGTTCAACTTGGAGGAAATTCCACCGGCACCCCGCGGGGTGCCGCAGATCGAGGTTACTTTCGACATTGACGCCAATGGAATCGTCTCGGTTTCCGCCAAGGACAAGGGTACGGGCCGTGAGCAAAAGATAACGATTCAAGCGTCTGGAGGGCTTTCCGACGAGGACATCGAGAAGATGGTCACAGATGCAGAGGCCAACGCGGAGGCGGACCGGGAGCGAAAGGAGCTTGTGGAGGCGAAGAACCAAGGCGAGGCACTTGTGCACTCAACGAAGAAATCAATCGAGGAGCACAGCGACAAGGTAGACGCTGCAACGGTCGAGGCGATCGAGCTGGCAATGGGCGCTCTTGAAGAGACCCTCAAGAAAGACGATGTCGCCAAGATCCGCTCCGGCATCCAGAACCTCACCGATGCAGCAATGAAACTTGGTCAGGCGATCTACGAGGCCCAGCAGAAGGAAGCTTCTGAGGAAACTGCGAACAGTTCGGCGAATGGCAACACTGACGCTTCAAAGAGTGAAAAGAACGTTGTCGATGCCGACTTCGAAGACGTGGATAGTGACAAGAAGCCCTGACGGTCAAAGTGACAGTGATCGCAGGCCAAGTTTCCCGGTATTGTTCGGCGAGCAACACATAAATGGCCAAAGATGACTATTACAGCGTCCTCGGAGTTTCCAAGGGCGCTTCTTCAGACGAGTTGAAGAAGGCCTACCGCCGAAAAGCCCGAGAGCTCCACCCGGATCAAAATAAGGACAATCCACGGGCCGAGGCCCAGTTCAAGGTCGTAAACGAAGCCTACGACGTTCTTAAAGATCCCAAGAAAAAACAGCTGTACGACCAGTTCGGACACGAAGCCTTCAACGCATCTGGTGGCGGCGCGGGTTTTGCGCATCCGGGAGAGTTCACATCCGCTTTCTCCGATGTCTTTGACGATCTGTTCGGCGACATCATGGGGGGGCGGCGTTCCGGACGCCCTCGTTCCGCCCAAGGGAATGACCTCCGTTACAACCTCCGAATTACCCTGGAGCAGGCTTACAACGGCCTAAAGAAGCGGGTCACGGTTGGCGCAGCGGCGAATTGCGAAGCCTGCGACGGAAAGGGCACCGAGCATGGAGCGAACCCGTCTCCTTGCTCCACCTGCTCGGGAACAGGGAAAGTGCGGGCTCAGCAAGGGTTCTTCACGATCGAGCGGACATGCCCGGCGTGCGGAGGCCAAGGACAAGTTATCCGAAACCCCTGCAGAAGCTGTGCCGGTGCCGGTCGGCTGAACAAGGACCAAACCATAGACGTGGAGATTCCTCAGGGGGTCGAGACCGGAACCAGGATCCGGCTAAGCGGACGGGGGGACGCAGGAATTCGAGGGGGACCTCCTGGAGATCTCTATATTTTCGTGGAAGTCGCCGAGGATGACATTTTTGAACGTTCGGGTGCCGACTTGGGTTGCGCGATCCCGATTTCGTTCGCCACTGCCGCGCTCGGTGGCGAGGTCGAGGTTCCAACCATCAGCGGCGGGCGCGGCAAGGTCCAGGTCCCGGCCGGAAGCCAGACGGGCAAGAGGATGAGACTCGCAGAAAAGGGGATGCCCAAGTTGCGAGGAAGGAGGAGTTACGGTGACATGTACATTGAATTGGTTGTCGAAACTCCAGTCAATCTGAACTCCCGGCAGAAGGAGCTACTGAGAGAATTCGAGCAGATTGGCACGCGCAACAACCCACAAGAAGACAATTTCTTCAAGAAGGTGAAGAAGAATCTATGGGGATAATCATGTTGTGGCTCCTGAAGCCCGATACAGGCTGTTACACGCTTTTCCCTTGGCAAGGTTGGCTAGCTGATCATGCGTTACTGCACTCAGCGGATTCAGTTAGCAACTTAACTTCCCGACGAATAGGCGAGCGTCTGCATCAAATCTGCTGTCCCGATAGAGTGAAACGGAGACAGGTTTTCCGAGATGCGGGAAGGCCAACAACTTTCACCGCATGAATAGGCTGCGCAACAACACATGCCATCGGGCCTTGATCACTCGCAACCGTGCATTGGAACGTCTATTGGAGCGTTCGCCAACATTGCATCACAAATGACTTCATAAGACCATCGCGAAAGCTGGCTAGCAAGTGGCTTTGCGGTCTTCAGAGCCGGTTCTGCGATTGCCAGCGGACGGCTGCGCCTACCGACAGTGGCTTCAGTCCCCGATGAGCCGGCTCCGCCAAGATCAGGAAGCGCAGTATCTCGCTCTCGCTAGCCGAGCGCACCGGAACCCACTCCACGCGCACGAAAACCATCGCCATGAGGAAATCCATCCCACTATCACGCAATCCTGATTTCATCGACTAATTCGACTTGATCAAGTGGCACATGCCACCATATCTGCCAACTCATCTTCTCAGTCAGCAACAACAATACTCCGTTATCTAAAGTCTGTCTCCATAGCGCTCCCTTCTTGCACCACGCATTCGCCAATGCTCCGGTGAGCACTGTTTTCTTTAGGCTCAATTCGCGATTCGCAGGCTTGGTCTGGTGCTGGCGACTGCGAGGCAGGCTCTTGGCGATGGATGCCTGTCGAGGACGACGAGATGGAACCACCTCAGATAGCTGTCCAGGCATTTGGTGGCGATGCCGCGGAAGCGCCGCAGGAAGCCCTTGATCTGGCTGTGGCGGCTGGTGGCCGTCTGGATATGCACGGCCCCGCGCACCCGCTCGGCGGCGGGCCGATGGCAGCAACGCGGCAAAGGACAGCCACCGCTCCTTGCGGTGCAGCCCGGACCGCGCCGTGCCGGTGAGAGCGCCGAAAGTCCGGCCGCAGGACTTGCAGCGATAGCGGCGCAGACCACTTGACTTGCCCCGGGACACCGCGCCGCCGTCAGCTCATCGATGCTGGAAACCCAGTCCCGAAACCGCGCCCGGTTCATTGTTTTGCTCCCCATGGTCAATGCAAGTCGGAACCAAGTGCAGCACCTGCGCCTGTGAAGTGCGAACAGAGCCTTTCTTTATGTAGGCGATGCGATATTCGTACGTTCGCCCGTTCTGGTCATCCTTTTTTTGCACGGTACAGCTATGATGGGAGCAGGCAAATCATTCAGAAACTCTGTCATTTTCTCGAAATTTCCCTCGAACCTGGTTAACCGGTAGCCTGACAGAACCAATACCCCGCCATGAGTTCGTTGCTCATTCTTCACCTGCCCCGACTTGATCTGTATCGGGTATTCCACGCCATTAGTCCGCACCAGAATATCCGCATTCGCGTCGTTTCCCGCTTCTTTCCATAAAACATGATGCTGTGCCGTAGTATCGGATTTTATCGCCCGAACAAATAATTCTTCCAATTCCCATCCCGAACAGCGTCCGCCTTGAAAGATTTCGTGATCGGCGCGTAAGTCTTTCCGCAAATGCTGTCTCATTCAATCCGTCAGGCGATACATGACAATGCTTCCTTGTGCGCGAGCCACTTGCGAGCAAATTCGGCATACTCCGTATTTAGCTCGACTCCTATGAATTCCAAGCCTAGGCACTTAGCCACCACACATTCAGACCCGGATCCTGCAAATGGGATGAGTACACGCCCACCTGTTCCGTTGACGCGGGACAGCATCAGTTTGCACGTCAGCTTCATCGGTTTCTGTGTCGGATGCTTGAGGATGTCATGCCCATCGTGGGCGGGCAGCATTGCAGGCGGAAGTATCCTGTGCCTGCAGGTTCGGCATAAAAACCATCGTTCACTACGCCCCGCGCCTCCCGCAAGTGCAGGAATTTTCAGAACATCGCGCGGCAATGCCCCGTTTTCATGCCCGTTATAGGTGCTTTGGTTGCCATTTCTGTTGTACCGACACTTGGTCTCGCGTCTCGGCTTGCCGATGCATTTGAGATAGTGATCAGAGTATTTTTCGCGTATCTGGTCGATCTGCAATGCGGGGCGATTGGCTTTCCATAGACACAGAATTGATTCGTGCGATCGTTGCCAGAATTTCAGGCGGGGAACTGTCTTGTTTGTATAGTGCCAGATCAGCCAGCGCTGTTTTTCAATCGGAAAACGTACAGCAATCCGCGCCAATATTTCAGAAAAGCCATAAACATACATGATCCCGTCATCGGCAAGATGCCGGAAACAGATGTCCATCCACTGTTCACTCCAATTCAGGTAGTCTTCTAGGGGGCGCCTATCCGAATCATTGCCGAAGTTCTTGCCGATGTTGTATGGTGGGTCAGCAATGATCACGTCAAATTCTTCTCCATGCCCCCACGTCTGGGACACCTTTAGAAAATCCCCTTGGAGAATCACGATTCCAACCTCCCGTAGTTAGTCTGCTTGCCTTCCGCGTTTCCTTCGGTCTTGTGCAATTGACGCACCGCGTCCTCCCTTAGACCGTTGTGCCTCTCGCTGGCTCGGTCTTATAACGCTTAAGGAACCTCTGAATACAGCGTGATATATGGGCGTGACATTGTGGACCCAGGGTGCGCCTGCTGTCTTGCACCGCAGCTTTGTTTCGGGGAATCACGACATGCAGCGCCTTCGGCAATTAACCTTTGCAAGCCTCGAATGCGATGCTGCGCGTGCACTGCGTTAAGCCGTTCTGCAACCTGAGCGACCCGACGATGGAGGACCTGCTTGCTAGGTGGAGAGCATCCGGCGCTTTGCCGGGGTGAGTCCGGAGAAGGTGCCGGACGAGACGACGGTCCCGACTTCCCCCGCCGGCTGGATCACCACGGACTGGCGCAGCTTCTGTTCGGGAGATCCGGGATCATCTGGCCGAGGGGTAGGGTCTGCTGAAGAAGGGCGGCATCGTTGACGCTACCATCATCTCGGTGCCGTCGTCGACCGGGAACGAGAGCATGCCCGAGATCCGGAGATGCACCAGACGAAGAAGGGGAACCAGTGGCATTTCGGGATGAAGCTGCACATCGGCACCGGTCCCCGGGGTCTGGCGCGCCACCTGGAGGGAACGGCCGTCAACGTTCACGACCTGACACCTTCGGGCCAACTTCTGCACGGCGAGGAGGAGCAAGTCCGGGCTGACGCCGGATATCGCGGGGTCGGGAAGCGTGCGGAGCACGCGCATCGCGAGGTGTCGTGGCAGATTGCCATGCCCCCGGGTCAGCGCGGCGGCCAAGGCAGAGACGGCGAAGGCCCGGATGCGGGTGTGGATGGAGCATCCGTTCCGGATCGCGAGCGGGTGTTCGGCTATGACATGGTTCGCCATCGAGGGCTGAAAAGGAACGTGCAGCGGCTTGCGCTGCTTTTGGGCTTCTCGAACCTGATGATTGCCCAGCCTTCCCTGTCATGACAGGGAAGAAGCGTATCTGGGATTTGCCGGACCGGCCTCGCGAGGGCTGAAACGGCGGCGGTTTCGCCCGCCGAAACCCGACCGGCGCAGCCGGGAAGGGCAGTTTCCGCAGCCAAAACCAGAAAAACTCCCCAAATCAGAGGTTCCCTAGAAAAACTATGTCTAAGATAATGTAAAATGGGTCAGCTCTGCGGCATCCGGGGGATGGGGCGCACAAGCGGACGGATGTATCGTAGAGAGCTGTTTTTATTCTCGTATTTCCATTCTTCTTCCTTGCCAAGGTGCCTGCATCTGCGGTGAGGATGCCCCAGCGGAGCTTGCCCGTGGTCAGGTCGTCGATGCGCCGGAGGTACCGCAACATCTGGGTGGACGGTGCGGACTCCTCGCCCCGTAGCCCCGAGCGGCGGTCGAGCGGTCGAAGCCACCGTTTCGACTCCACGACCGCCATGCCGTGCTCATAGCGTCTCCAGTCCTCGGCGAAGGCATTGGCGCGCTGCTTCGCGCCGGAATCGGCGAACAACAAGCCGTCCGGAACATCCTCGCGGCCGCGCGCTGACAGATTCTGCTGCCTGAGACTCTCCGTCCAGCCGAGCCGGGTCAGAACGGGCCAAATCAGATCGTCCTCGGTCTGGCTCTCGTTGGGCGAACGATTCGTGGGAAAGCCGTCGAACAAGCGGCGTAACGCGGCCTTGAGATGGTCGAGCGCCACATCTGACATGTCGTCCCAATCTGCAAGCCCTTCGATCGATTCCCGAAGGAAACCGTCGGCGAACAGGCTTCCCTAGAAGGGCCGGCCGGTCGTCATGTGCCGGGAATACCTGCCGAGTGCGGCAGGGCCGCCGGGATATCGGTGCGCGCGAAGTCGTCGCCCCTGTACAACAGCAGCTCGCCGGACACCTGGGCGAGCGCATAGGCGAAGCAGTCGCCAAAGTTCAGGGCGGCCGGATGCCTGCCCTTGCCGAACCGCCTCCAAGCTTGCCGCACGCATCAAGGTGCTCCGCCGTCACCGGCGCGGGCTCGATTTCAGCGTGCTCTAGGAATGCGTCCAACTCGTGGCCCGCATCCGCCCCGCCGCAGCCCTCGACCACGATCGATGCTTCCAGCATGTTCGCCACCGACATACGGCAAGGCGATGCTGTCAGAATCGCGTTCTCGAAGCGATCGGCATCGGGTTCCCGATTCAGAACCGCGAGCAGTGCGGAGCTGTCGGCGATTACTTGGGCAGCCCCTGATCGTCATAGAGCAGATCACCATGTTCGACAGCCGGCGGTCCCGGCCCCATGAGCGTCGCGCAGCGTTCGGCGATGGCCCTAAGCTTGCGGGCACGGCTCGCGACGCTGCGTTTGCGCTGCTCGCGTTCCAGGCGCTCGCGCAGCGCGACGGTGATTGCGCCCGTCATCGTCTCACCCGTCAAACTTGCGAACTCGCTCGCAAGCGAACAGGTCTCGTCATTCTTGATGTTGAGGCTCATCACATTCTCGATAGAAGATTTGCAACCCATCTACCATAAGGGCTTCCACCGCCCGCTTCAACCGAGGCCACCTCACGGATTCGCGAAACTCCACGAGCGTCTCGCCAACGTTCTGGGGCCGGGTACCATGGAAGTTGGATACGACTCACGGGCGAGTTCGACACTGGTTTGCCCGTACCCGAGACGGAAAATGGCTCGGACGGAGGCTTCGCATGTGCTCAGGCCGCTGTGGCCGTCAACACAGATCGCAACCCCGCGCGCAGTCAGTTTGAGTGTCCGGCAGGAAGTCTCCTCGACCAACACGTATGCTCTCGGCACACGCGAAACGCCCGGTCGGGCGCACGGTTTGCAAGGCGTTAATTCGGCCGCTGAATTCCAGCACTCAATCTGAGCGCTCCGCGCCACCGATCGGGCGCGATTTTTCCCGGCAAGCGCCAGATGCTCCATGTCGTTGAAGGCGCAGGGGAAATATGCCAGACGCGCGCTTGGGCTACACCGGCAGCCTGCTACGTGGGGTGTGAGAATATCAACCCCTATTGGGGTCGAGAGAGGCAAGGCTGCCCTGCACACCGTTACCGGCTTGAAGCGCCGGCGCTGCAAGGGTTTGGAGCCGCCGCGGCGATTGAGCGAGACGACCGGGCCGCGACACCTGAGCGCGTTCCGCGTTGTCGTCCAAGGGACAGAGGTAACAAAACGCGTGTCCTGGCGCAAGTCGGCGGCGGCGTTCATCACACATGGCGCACCGCGGCCGGGAGAGTTCCCTAAGCGCATACGCGCGGCCGCACATGTTCCGCCGAGCAGAGGGGCACCGCGTACAGGCGGTGCGGGGAATCCGAGCTGCGTGGCCTTCTCGACGAGGTTGTCGGTGATGCCCGAGCCGGGGAAGGCGACGACGCCCTTCGGCATGAGGTCGAGCAGCTCGTCGTTGCGCCGGAACGATGCGGCCCGTCCGTGGCGCTGCTAGTCGGGCTTGCACACCATCTGGTGCGCGGCGGAGATCAGCTTTCCGGTCTGGCTGGTGTGGCTGCCGCGCCTGGGACGCCAGATCTCGCCGGTGATGCTGCGGTACTGTTCGGCGATGGAGTCGCGCATCTCCGGGGTGAGCCGGTCGACGGAGCGGTCGAATCTGCGGACCTAGGCGTTGAGGATGTCGATATCGAAGGTCATGAGCTTGGCTCCCTGAGATTTAGTTGGCGTCACAGCGGAGAGCGTATTCTCTCCACCTGCACCACCACCACCTTTCTGAGGTTCCGCCCGCACGGTGTCGGGAATGAGCGAAGGCCGGGCTACCTCGCACAAACGCGAGCGGTCGTGAACGCGCGCCGCGCCGCGCGGGTCTTCGATGAGGTGGATGACGCAGGAGACGTCGCCCGCATTAAGGATGTCGGGGTGGCGGTACAGGCCGCCGACCACCTCGCCATCGGCGAGTACGCGGGCTTCGTCTTCGGCGACGTGCTAGATAGTGTCGTCATGAAATACCGGCCCGGAGCGCCAGACACCGGATCTGCACCGCGGCAAGATAACGATGCGGCATTCCTGGCGCATCGCGTGGCAATCCCACGCCAGCGCTTGAGCTACAGAAAGGCGTTCTCCACCAAATGCCAGGGCCGGCAGAGATCGACATCATGCGCTCCGGGGCGCTTGCGGTTGCGCTTCGGCGGAACCGCTGGAATGACTTCATGCTCCTCGCAACAAGACAGGATGGCATTCGTGCCACAGGCCTTGTCCGCCAGCAAATGCTCGGCATCCATCCCTTCAATCAGCTCGACCGCTTGACGGCAATCCGCTGCCGTCCCCTCGGTCGCCAACACCCGCACCGGCATCCCATGCGCGTCCACAGCCAGATGCAGCTTCGTGTTCAGCCCCCTTCTATGCGACCCATCGCCTGATTGCCACCGACCGCACCGCTCGCATGGGGATGCACCTTGAGATGACTGGCGTCAATCATCAGCCACTCATCGTCCGGCTCATCCACCAGACGCTCCGGCAACGCCCCCCAGAGACCCTTGTCCCGCCAGCGACAGAACCGGCGATGGGTGTTGTTCCAGTCTCCACAGTCTGGCGGCAAATCACGCCAGGGAGCGCCGGTGCGCAGAACCCGGAAGATCGCATTGATGAACCGCCGATTGTCCTGCGCCACCCCACCCCAACTTCCCGCTCGGCCAGGCAGATGAGGCTCCAGCAACAGCCAGATCCTGTCCGAAATGTCGTGACGCCGATGAGCCATTCCCATGAGCCGCCTCCAACAAACATCGAGTGAGTTCGACAGACAGTGCAGATAAACATCACTCATGACGACACTATCTAGCACGGCGGGCACGCCGTCAGCAGGTCCACGGCGGCGGGGCCGTCCGCACTCTCGGAAACGCGGACCAGCGCTAGCTCGGCCACCACCGAATTGAAAGCGCTGTCTCGCTCAAACGGGTTCTGGCCTGGACATCGGCCCCGAGCGCGGCCAGCATCCCGACTGCCTTGTGCAGCGCGGTCTCGGCTTGGCGGTCGCGAATGTCGATCACGTCGGCGGCAGACTTGCCAGCGCAAGCCGTCACATGAATTCCGAGTATCTCGGATCTGTTGACCGCGGCCGCCACATGAATCGGGGGCCAGCCCCAGCCGTCGGCGAGCAGCGGGTCTGCCCCCGCCTCGATCAGCGACAGAGCCGCGTCCGACGTCCGCCTCGACAATCTGTCGACGATTCTTCTTGGCCTTGCTCGAACAGGCCGGCGAACATCTTCTCGTCGTTCCGAAAGTCCAAAAGGAATTGCGGCGAGTCGTCAAGGAAAGATCCAGGCAGGCATGGCGAAAGCGGCTGATTCGGGAAGATCCCGACGGAACCCGCTGGACTGTCGATGCACGAGACCGAATCGCCCGCGCTGGCGCCGCTGCCTGGCTTGACAGGGAGTTGAAGACAGACACCCCTTCCATCTTGCAGGCCACCGACAAAACACCGGAAGACGAAGATGCCTTGGACAGCCTACTCAAAACACTCGCCCAAGTCAAATTCGCTCGCGAGCGCGTTCACGGTCTTTGCAGCGACCGCAACGTCATCTGCCAAAACCCGCACCATCGGCTGTTGCCAATCATCACCAACAACATCAACAGTTTCAGTCACCGCGTGCTGAATCGATGGGCCGAAAGCTGGGTCCGCAAGCGCTATCCAGACGATAATCAGCGGCTCGCTCTGGTAACCACCGCAGAGGGCGGCGTTTCCGAACTGACCGGCAGAGGAAACCCGGACATGTCGTTCGATGGCACCGGAGGTCGCCGAAGCGATTGTCGCCCTGCGCCGGGACCGTTCCATTGGGGTTCGCGCAAGCTGCGGGCTGTGTTTCTGTCGGCCAGCGCGATGGGCAACCTGTTGCGTGCGGAAGAGCTAGCGAGTTCACGTCGGCATCGCCGAGACCGAGAGCGGCGACCGGATCGTCCGTTTCACCGACATCCACCTCGGAATCATCGATCCCCGGGCGAAACACTTTATGGCTTCCGGGCGACCCGCGAACACTATCACCCATGCAACCGGATCACGCGTCAGCCAGCTTTCACAACAGCTTTTAGGCATTAAACATGGTCATTTTTGGAATGGCCTTATCCAACAGATAACAAGAATACGAGGTTTGCAGGTTGCGCAAACAACTGGACCACCGAGTCAAAACTTGACTACCTATGCATTTCCATGAAAGAAATTTGCAGGTGGAGAAGTAAAGTGCGACGCTGATGACATCTGCAAAAATTTATAGCAGGGACGAGGCCTATATACTTGGGGACAGCGAAGACCATCGCTCGTACTATGACGGATGGGCTGCCACATATGATGCAGATTTTGCAGATGCTGAGGGATACACCTATGCTGAAACGGTGGCTCTGCGCTTTCTTGAGATCTCCAGACGAGGTGACGTTCCGGTTGCAGACCTCGGCTGCGGGACGGGACTTGCAGGCGTCAAGTTTGCAGGCAGCGGCAGAGATCTCGATGGATTCGACATCTCGCCCGGGATGCTTGCGGAGGCAAGAAAGAAGAGCGTTTACCGCGAACTGCAGGCAATCGATCTGACAACCCCGGATCGATCCCTGACAGGGCGATACGGTGGCCTTATAAGCTGTGGCACATTCACGCTTGGCCATCTGGGACCTGACGCGCTGGAAACGTCGCTGAATCTTGCGAAACCTGACGCACTGTGCGTCATCGGGATCAACGCACAGCATTTCGCCAAGGCTGGATTTGGGGAGCGTTTCAAGACGTTGGCTGCGGACGGGAAGATATCTTCACCACAAGTCGAGAAGATTCCGATTTACAGGACAGCGCCTGAGTCTGTTCAGGTCAATCTAGCAAACTTGACAATATTCCGGACAATTTAATGAAGGGATCATATCCGACAGTAACGTTTCTCTTGGCTTGGTAGTCACCGTTTGATGTCCTGAAAAATGTTGATCCGTCAGTGTTGGCAGTACTGACGGATCCATGTCGTGTTTAGCTTAGGAAACCTCTGAATATAGCCTGATTGTGGACGTGGCATTGTGCACCCGGGCACGCCTTGAACATGACAACGAGAAGCGCAAAACGCGTCGCTTGATCTTTCTGGAGCGGGTGGACGACCCGATCCCCTAGGCGCACCCAGAGGCCCGCATTGCGCCGGTCTGTCCCAAGGGCGACAGCCACATCCGCTGTCGGCGAGACTATACGTGCACTGCGTGCAGCTGTTCTGCAGTCTGAGCGACCCGGCGATGGAGGACTTGCTCCGCGAGGCCGAGAGCATCCGGCACCTTGCCGGAGCGAGGCTGAAGAAGAAACTGGACGAGGAAGGGGAGCCGTCGGCATTTCGGGATGAAGCTGCACATCGGTACCAACCTCCGGGAGCTGGTGCACCAGCTCGAGGGAACGGCGGGAGCGGGAGCATGTCACCGTCACACTCGGAGAGGCGCTTTCCATGCCGCTAGGATCAAGGGAGCCCGGCAGTTCCTCGCTGCCAATCCTGTGTTAGGCCGCCTGTCCGAGGCCCGCGGCCAGCGTCGTCGACTACGGTGTCGCAGCGACAACCCGGTTCCTGATCTTCCCGGTTTTCGACGCACTGCGAGCTACACGAACGCGGCGGTTAGTCGGGAAGTCTTCTATCCATTGATGTTTTCAGGGAAAATAGTATATCTCAATATGTAATGTCCGCTTTCTTCTCGATGGAAGCTCCAAATGCGAAACCCTTCCAACGGCCGATGAGCAAGATAGGTGCAACTATCCTCGGGGCAATCGTCGGTGGCCTCGCTTCAGCTGGCGGCATCGTTGACCTGTTTGGGTAAGGGCTCCCGCATGTAGGCCAATCTGCCCACCTAGACCCGACGCGGAGCGACTATGTTGATCTGCTCCCGACTTTAACTATAATCTTCCCTGGGGCAATCGGGTTGGCGGTGACTGTCGGCGCACTGCTCATCGGTCTTGTTGCGTTGAAGACTCTGCACGAGATCAAGGACGAGGCAGCGGGTTCTGCCAAGAATGCCGCTGCAGCCAAGATCACGGAGATCATGGACACTGAGTTGGGGTCCAACGTCAACACAGAGGTCAGAGTAACGCTTCCCCCATCGAGCGGCTGCTTCTGGCGTTTGCATCTGGCTCGGTTCGCTCAAGCATTGCCGCATCGCGCATGGTGCTCGCGTTTCCAGTCTGGCGCCAGCGGGTCGTCCGTCCGTTCCAAAAACGCGCACAACGCGTCCGCCAAGCGCGCGCGCATTGCCGCATGGCCGGGATCCGACGCCAGGTTCACGCACTCGCCCGGATCGTTTCGGATGTCGAACAACTCGATCTCCATGCCGCGATGCCAAGTGTATTTGTATCCATCCCACCGGATCAGGCGCCAGTCAGTCGCATGCATCCAGTCGCCAAGCGGCTTGTGCATGGCATGGACCGGAGGCGCTTCACTTTGATCAAGACGGCCGGCCAGCAGATCGCGGCCTTCCCAGCGACCGCCCGGCACATCGCACAGCGCCGCCAGCGTCGGGGCGATGTCGATCAGGCTGGCCTGCGACGTCGCCTTCAGCCCCGCCCGCCCATCAGGAAGGCTGAGGATCAGCGGCACCCGGACGCTTTCGTCAAAGGGCGACATCTTTTGCCAGAGCCCGTGCGCGCCAAGATGCTCGCCGTGATCCGAGGCAAAGACGATGATCGTGCTGTCGCGCAGGCCCTCGTCATCCAGCGCCGCCAGCACCTTGGCGACAAAATCGTCGATCATGGTGCAAAAGCCCCAATAGACCGCATGGCTGGCGCGCCAGCAGTCGAAACTGTCGCCTTGGTCAAGATAAAGCTGACGCCAGTAGCTCGCGCGATGGACCGGGTGCTCGCCGGGTTGCGGGCCGAAGTTGCCGGGCCTGACCGCCTCTGCCGGGTCGTACATGCTGAAATACGGCTCGGGGATCATGAAAGGCGGATGCGGCCCGTTGTATGAAACGACCTGAAAAAACGGCTTCTCCGGGTCGCGGGTTCGCAGCAGGTCGATGGCGAAGTCGGTGATCCAGGCTTCGTTGGTCTTGTCCACCGGCAGCTCCTGGCGATGCGCTCCGGGGACCGACATGGAGGGCGTTCGCGCCGTCCGCGTCTTGGGATCGTTGAACATCCAGCCGTCGGTCAGGCCCTGCTCAAGACACCACTCGGTGTAGACCCGGGTGCTGTCGGCGCCGTGGCGGTCGGTGAAGTTGCCGATGTTGCTCTCGCCCAGATGCCATTTGCCGGCATAGCCGACTTGATATCCGGCGCCGCGAAACGCGTCCAGCATCGCGCAGGACAGCAGATGCCCGGTCTCGTTGCTCATCATGTCGTTCTGCGAAGGGTAAAGCCCGGTGAACAGCGCCGCCCGCGCGGGAACGCAAAGCGGCGCCGGCGTGAAGGCGTTGTCGAAGCTGATGCCGCTCTCTGCCAATGCGTCGAGCGCCGGGGTCCGGCACGGTGTCAGGCCGCGACAGCCAAGCGTGTCGTGGCGTTGCTGATCGGTCAGGACAAGAAGGACGTTCGGTCGCCGTATCGGTCCGGCATTGCTGTCGTTGACGCTTGCGCCCACGGTTCGGCTCAATTGCCGTTCCCGCCGCGCGAGCCGCGAAAGGCCCGGCCTGCGTTGTGGCAGGCCGCCAGGTGCGGCTCAGCGCTGAAATCGCGGGCCAGCAGCCTCGGGGGATCGGATTTGCAGATTTCGGTCGCGAAGCGGCAACGCGGATGAAACGGGCAGCCCGGCGGCGGACTGACCGGGCTGGGAACATCGCCCTCCAGGACAACCCGCTCGGTCCTCCTGTCAAGATCGACAACCGGTATCGCCGAAAGCAGCGCCTGCGTATATGGATGCGCCGTGTCGGCAAAGATGTCCTCCGCCCGGCCAAGCTCAACGATCCGGCCCAGATACATCACCGCAATCCGGTCGCAGACATATTCCGCCACGCTCAGATCATGGGTGATGAAAACATAGGTCAGGTTCCGTTCGCGCTTCAGCTCCATCAGCAGCTGCAGAACCTGCGCCTGTATCGACACGTCCAGAGCGCTGACCGCCTCGTCGCACACAACAAGTTCCGGTTCAACGCACAACGCGCGCGCAATGCCGATCCGCTGACGCTGACCGCCCGAAAACTCGTGCGGATAAAGGTCCATGTGTTCGCGCCTGAGGTTCACCGCCTCAAGCAGGTCGCCGATGATGCGGCGCCGCTCCTTCCTGGACGAGACCCCGAACTGCTTCAGCGGGTCTTCAAGCGAGCCAAGAATCGTGAAGGCGGGGTTCAGCGACGAATGCGGATCCTGAAACACGATCTGCAGTTTCCTGCGATGCCGGTTCATCTCAAGATCGCTCAGACCGCAAAGCTCGACCGGCCCGCTGTCGGAATGATAGACGATCTCGCCCTCGGTCGCGCGCACCAGCTGCAGGATCGTTTTCCCGAGCGTGGTCTTGCCGCAACCGCTTTCCCCCACAAGGCCAAGCACCTCGCCGCGCCTGATGTCCAGATCGACCCCGTCGACCGCCTTGACCCAGCCCGCAACCCGCTTGAAGACACCGGCGCGAATGCCGAAATGGGTCTTGACCCCGCGCAGGCTGAGAATGTTGTCAGATGTCTCGGGCATTCCCGAAGATTTCCCTGTGGCGCCAGCACACAACCCGGTGAGTGGCGGAAACCCTTTCCTCCGGCGGAACCTGATCGCACAAGACCGTCGAATGATCGCAGCGCGGCGCAAACTGGCAGCCGCTCGGGCGCTGGTAGGGATCGGGGGTCGCGCCCCGTATCGGGTTGATGATCTGGTTCTTGCCCCGGCCCAGAACCGGAACGGACTTCAGCAACGCCTTGGTGTATGGGTGGCGCGGACGGCGCAGCACGTCGTCGACAGTGCCTGCCTCGATGATCTTGCCCATATACATCACAGCCACGTCATCGGCCAGTTCGGCGATTACACCCATGTCATGGGTGATAAGCAGGATGCCCGTCCCGCGATCTTGCTGCAGTTGCTGCATCAGCGTGAATATCTGCGCCTGTATGGTCACGTCCAGCGCGGTGGTGGGCTCATCGGCAATCAGGACTCTGGGGCTGCATGACATCGCCATTGCAATCATCGCACGCTGGCGCATGCCACCCGAATAGTTGTGCGGATACTCTCCGGCCCGCTTCTCGGGAAGGGGAATGCCCATGTCGCGCAGGAGCTCGACCACACGCTCGCCACGCTCTTTCCGGGAAAGAGGCGCATGGTATTGCAGCGCCTCGGAAATCTGCGCACCGATTGTGAAAACCGGGTTTAGCGCAGTCATCGGGTCCTGGAAGATCATCGCGATCTCCTTGCCGCGTATTGCGCGCATCTCGGGACCGTCGCGCTCAAGCTGGTCGATCTGGATTTCGCCCTTGTCGGAAAAATAAGTGATTGATCCCTCTTCGATCCGGCTCATGCGCGGCAGCAGCTGCATGATCGAAGACGCGGTGACAGACTTTCCACAGCCGCTTTCGCCGACCATCCCCAGCGTCTTGCCCTGCCGGATGTCGAACGAGACACCGTTAACCGCCTTGTTGCAAAGGTTGTTGGTGTAGAAAAATGACTTCAGGTTCTTGACACTGACAAGGACGTCTTTGGCCATCCGTCTCATCCCTGCATGGTCGGATCGGTCGAATCGCGCAGGCCGTCGCCGATGAAATTGACACTCAGCACGAAAAGCGAGATGACGGCACCGACAGGAAGCCACATCCACCAGTTGTTCTGGAGGATGCGCAGATCCTGCGCGACGTTGAGGATATTCCCCCAAGTCGGAATCGACAGCGGCACGCCGAGCCCGAGGAAGCTGAGTCCTGCCTCGGCCAAGATCAGCATCGCCGTAGTCAGCGTGATGTTGACCACGATCGGACCCAGCGCGTTGGGCAGCATATGCTTGTAGCAGATCTTTGTCGTGGACACGCCGAAACTCTGCAGGGCCTGGACGTATTCCTCTTCCCGGATCGACAGGATCTGAGCTCGTGTCATTCGGTACGGGCCGGACCACCCGGTCAGGGTGAAGATGGCAATCAGATTGAAAAGGCTTTGCCCGGCAATCGAGACCAGCAACAATACAAGAATAATCTGCGGGAACGCCATGAATATTTCCGACGCGCGCAGCGCAATTGCATCAACCCAGCCACCACGATAGGCGGTGTAGGCACCGATGGCCACGCCGATGATTGCGCCAAGAACGGCGCTGCCCAATCCGACCAGAATTGATATCCGGCCGCCATAAAGCACCCGGGCGAACACATCGCGGCCGGTCCGGTCGGTGCCGAACCAATGCTCGGTCGACGGCGCCTGCAACATTGATCTGAGATCAATCTTTTGCGGTTCGTGCACGGTCAGGAGCGGTGCGAATGTCGAGGCCAGAAGGATCGTGCCGAAAATGAACAACCCCAATATAGCCAGTCGGTTGGACAGCAACTTTCGGACGGCGCGGTTTCCGGTGAGGGGTTTGTTCAGGCCTGCCTCTTCGCGGGCCCGGATCCGGTCAAACATCCGGTTCAGTGAGCGGCTGGTTATGTCGCCCTCCCTCAGGAAAGCCTGACCCGCGGGTCGATCAGTGCGGTCAGGACATCAACGATCAAGCTGGCCATCAACACGGCAAAAACCGAGAGCAACGCAATCGACATGACCAGCGGATAATCCGATCCTCGGACGGCGGAAATGAACTCGCTGCCGACGCCCGGCCACTGAAACACCGCCTCGATGATCACCGATCCACCGATCAGGATCGGCAGACGGAAACCAATCAGAACGATGACCGGCGTCAGCGCCACCCGGAAAGCATGCAAGATGTTGATCCTCCAAGCCGGCAGCCCCTTGGCACGCGCCGTTCGGATGAATTCGCGCGACAGTGAGTCGAGCATTGCCGCACGCGAATAGCGCATTACCCCTGCGGTCATCATCAGCGACAGCACAATGCCCGGCAGAATGATGTTCGGCACGTGATCCCAGTAGTTGTCATATTCGGGCAAGAGCCGACCGCCGACCGGCAGCCAGTCAAGCCAAAGCGCAAAGGCCAAGATCGAGACCAGACCGAAGAAGAATTCCGGAATCGAAACTCCCAGCATGCCGAGCACGGTCAGTCCGTTGTCGGTAACAGAGCCTCGGCGAAGCGCGCTGATCAGGCCCAAGGCGCTCCCGAGAATGGTGGAAAAGAGCAGGGCAAAAACCGAAAGTTCCAGAGTGGCCGGCAACCGGTCCAGAACGATTTCCATGATTGGCACGCCGCCTGACAGCGAGCGCCCGAAATCGCCTTGCACAACGTTCGTCAACCAGATTCCGTAGCGTTGGATAAAGCTCTTGTTCAGGCCAAGCGCCTCGCGCAGCGCCTGGAATTCCTCTTCGCTCATCTGGGAGGCGATTTCCGGGTCGACCATGTGCGACACGGCATCGCCCGGCGTCAGTTCGAGGCCCAGATAGATGAGGAAACTGATTACCAGCAGCATGGGGATCGTATTGAGCAGCCGGCGGATCATGTAGGTGAGCATTCTGCACGGCCCATGGTCTGAGTCTTCGGGAACGAAGATCAGGTTGCCGCGGGACCGGCAGGGCCCCGCGGCGTTTTCAGAGAAACGAAGTTAGTTTTCCGCTATTTTCTCGAAGCCGTTGACGCGGAGTGACCGGGTGTAGGGAATATTCGCCGGCACGACGCGCATATGGGTCATGGCCTCCAGCGCCTTGACGTCGCCCACTGATTTGGTGAAGCCGAAATCAAGACGGCCTGCCTCGGCATTCTTGATGACGTTCGCATCATTTTCGCCGCTCGGGAAGGCCACGATCTCGTCGATATTGGCCACCGCCCCGTGATAGTTTTCAAAGGGCACAAAGCGCACAAAATCGTTCATCTGAACTTCGGCGATCTTGTAGGGACCCGACCCGACCGGATTCTGCCAGAACGGGTGCTGCTGGAATTCGGCGGGATTCACCCCGTCAAGCAGGTGCATCGGAAGTGGCGGGAACTGGCTGAATGTCAGCAGGACATTGGGGTCAAGCCGTTTCATGGTCAGGTTGACCACATTGCCGTCGGCGCTGATGCTTTCGATCGAATCGAAGGTGGCCTTGAACACCGCATTGATTGTACCCGGAAGCTTTTGTGCCGTTTCGACCGACCAGACGACATCTTCGGCAGTCAGATCATCACCGTCATGCCAAGTCAGGCCGTCCTTGAGCGCAAAGCTCACCGACAGCCCGTCATCGGAGACCGAATAGTCGGAGGCCAGCTGCCCGCCCTTCGGCGTCAGACTGCCGTCGGCAGTCAGCAGCCGGTCCAGACCGATCTTCGAAAAGACGTAAATGCCGGGATTGAGCCAAGGATGCTCGAAGAACTGAGCCGGAGCGTTGTTGGTGTAGAGAACCTCTTTGCCGTTTTCGTTGGGTTCGACGGTCCAGTTCACGATATTCCAGTCATAGTTGAACTGGTCGTTCCCGTATTCGCCTCCATTCCGGCTCATCCGCTCGTTTTCATAGATGAAGAGCTGCTGATAATAGAGCGGAATGTCCGACAAAGCCTCGTTTTCGAAGCGCTCGAACTCTTCAAATGCCTTTTTCTGCACGGCCGGATCGGCACTTGCGTTGATTGCGTCGACTAGCTCGTCCCGCTTGCTGGAACCGGGGGAATAGCTGCTGCGGCCCGAACGGTAACCGTTATAGTATTCCTGCAGTGCCAGTGCCGCTTTTGCGCCATAGGCGATGTCCCAAGTAACCGCCGAAGTGTCGGAGCCTTCTTCTGGCAGCATGTTCAGTTGCGCACCCACATCGCCTTCAAGCCTGCGGTAGGTCATGTCGATTCCAACGTCAGCCAGATAGGCTTGGAGCACGACCATCAGGTCGACAGTCATCTGGTCGCCATAGTAGTAGACGACGTCGAGGGTCTGATTGCCGTCCCAACCGGCTTCTTGCAATAGCTGGCGCGCCTTGTCCGGGTCGTAGGCATAGGCATTCAACCCTTCGGCCTTGAAGCCGCCATTCGGGATCATCGAGTCCGCGACAATTGCCTTTCCCTCGAACAGGGTCTCGACAATGGTATCCATGTCGATCGCATAGGCGATCGCTTGCCGGACACGCGGGTCAGACAGTTTGCTGGCGCGCTGAGCAGTGACATGGGACGCAGTCAGCGCCAATGCCGCAGCAGAAGCAAGCATCACGATTTTATTCATTTTACGCATTCCTCTTTTGTCACATGAATTGGTGAATCCTGGGGCGAATCATCTTCCGCCGCCTTCGCTCGCAACCTCAATGAGTGCCGGAAATAGTTGCCGTAGTTCCGCGTCAGATGGGTGGTGAGGGTGCTTACAGCCATCTCGGCGTCTTGTTCGAGTATTGCAGTTACGATCTTCCGGTGTTCATCGTTGCTGGTTCGGTTTTGCGCTTCCATGTCCTGCACAATCACCCGGCTGCGCATGAGTCTTTCGACAAAGGTGCCGTGAAGCGCTATGAAAATGGGATTGCCCGGAATTTCGGCCAGCGCCCGGTGAAACTGCACATCTGCCTCGCGAAACATGCTCAGATGCCCGATGGTCGCCTCGCAGCGTTCGACTCCTTCCAGAAGTTTGCCGATCTGAGCATTTGTGGCGTGCATCACGGCGTATCGCACAAGGCTGGTTTCGAGAAACAGCCGTGCCTGCTCAAGGTGCGCCAAGCCTTCAGCCCCGGAAAAAAAATACTGGGCTGCACGCACCGCGCCTTCCATGACATTGGCCAGAGTTGGGGCAACTACGCGCGGGCGGTGGCCCTTTTCCTGTTCGGTCAACCCCATTCCATTGAGGACCGTCAGCGCTCCCCGGACGACATTCCGGCTCACCGAAAACCGATCGCACAGATCTCGTTCCGCGGGCAGCATCGCGCCTGGCACGATATTGCCAGCGTGGATTTCCGCCGCAAGCTGCTTCACGATTTCTGATGCATTGGCAGATGGCATATGCTTGTCCTTCACCATATTTATTACCATACTTGGTGCATGGTGTCCACTTTGTTTTTTTTGGTTGTCCAAATTTAATTAACGCCGTACCGTTTGTTGGGAGCTGCTCAGCTTCACAGGTTTCGGGACAGCTTCGCCGCAACCCTTGCTGAACACAGGAGTCATCATGATCATGAAAGGATCGATATTTGCGGCAATGCTGACACCGATGCGCACAGATGGAAGCATCGCGCCAGAGGCGGTTCCGGCTTTGGTGGACTACATCGTCGGGCAGGGCGTTCACGGGGTCTATGCCGGAGGCAGTACCGGCGAAGCCATGATGCAAAGCGTCGAGGAACGGCAGGACTTGCTGACCGCGGTAACCGAGTGCGCCGCCAGCCGCTGCACCGTGATCGCGCATGTCGGCGCAGCCGCGACGCAGGATGCGGTTCGCCTGGCCGAACACGCTGCCAAGGCGGGGTGCCACGCCCTGTCAGCCGTGCCGCCATATTACTATCGCCACTGCATTGATGCCGTCGCCGACCATTACCATGCGATCGTCGCAGCGACCGACCTGCCCCTCATCATCTACAATATTCCGGCACTCAGCGGGACAGAGTTTACCAAGGAATCACTGCTTGAACTGCTGACGCATCCCAAGATTTCCGGCGTCAAGTATACCGCGCCCAACCTTTTCGAATTCGATCAGCTGCGCCGCGCCGCGCCGGACAAGAAGTTTTTCTTTGGCACCGACGAGATGTTCCTCGGAGCGGCGGCGATGGGAACCGATGGCGGAATTGGCAGCACGTACAATTTGATCGGCAGCCATTATGTCGGAATCGAGGCTGCAGTCGCCGAAAACGACATTGCCCGCGCGCGGGAACTGCAGACAAGGGCCAACACCCTGATATCCATTCTGATCGAAACGGGCGTGGTGGCTGGCCTCAAACACGCCATGAGGCGTGTCGGTGTCCCACTCGGCCCGTGCCGCGCGCCGTTTCGCATCGAATCCCAGCCTGCACTTGCCAAGCTCGATGCTTGGGTCGACGAGAATCTGCGACACGATCATATCGCGTGAGAGCGGGCCCGATAGTGGACGCTATCGGACCTGAACGGGGGACTGTGTGAGCTGCCGGCTTGGCTCGGCGCAAGCCCGGCGGCGGACAGGCCAAACATTTTCCATGCCATGTTCGATCAGGCCAGGGCTTCCGCCATGCCGTTTCCCCAGCAATGCCCGCCAACGGTGGCATCGGCAACTTGCGAGGACGACCAAGGATGTCGTTCAGGTTCCGGACAGCTGGTGTCGGGCAACGTTTCCGCCACCTCGAATTCCGGTCATCCTGATTTTCCTGACCATCCATGGCATCTCCTCCCAGAGACGAGAGTTCCTCTCCATGCGTCGCAGGGCTTGCTTGAACGGACAGCGGCATTCAGCCTAAACCTGACCGCCAGCGGCCAGCGCCGCGACAGTTTCTCGAAGACACTGGACGGGAGTTTTTGCCATGGGCCAAATTCGCGCTTGAACTCGCGGCCGTGGATTCAATCAATTTAGCCCGAACTTGATTGGTCTCGCGCTCCTTCACTGCGACCACGGCAACCTTCCCGACCAGCCCATGTCCTGCGCCCTTCATCTCTTTCCGCTTGCTGTTGCTCGTGTTGCGGCGCTTGCCGCCGGAAAATGATTCATCTGCCTCCACCGGACCGGAAAACATTGCTTTGCCGGTCTCGGCAACAGTGCGCAAGCGTTGAAGCAGGAACCATGCAGACTTCTGCGAGATGCCAAGCTCGCGGTACAAACGCATGGAACTGATTCCCTTGATGGTGGTGGTGTAGAGATGCAGTCCGATTGCCCATTCACGATAGCTGAGATGAGTTTTCTGCATGAGCGTGCCGACGCAGACAGTGAATATCGGCCTTTTCGGGCAATCCCGGCAGCGATGGGTCTATGACTTGTGCTTGATGTCGCGCGGGCCGTTCGGCCAGCGAATGCCCTTAATCCATTCTCCAGCCGCCGCGTCGGTTTGGAATATGTACGCGACCTGAAACAGCGTGAAACGCTTGCGCTGCGATTTGTCAAGTGCTTTGCACATTGCCTTGCCCTCTTGATGTGACTCAAGGCAATCGCAGTTGAGGGCAGCGTCAAGCAAAAATGCGACTAAATTTTATAATCCCCTAATGATGCGAAGCGCGAGTTCGCCTGCCCATTCCGAGCTTCGCTGATCGCTTGGCTGCTCGCAATCCGTTGACTTCCCCAACCTCAAAGAATAGTCTGGTTCGCTTGGGGCAAGCCAAAGAGCGTTTTGGCTGAAGGGACGAAATGGCAAACGTATTCGTGTCTGGAATTTCGGTGGTCGACTTTGTTTTTCGAGTTGCCTGCCTGCCTGACGAACCGATGAAATACCGAACTCATGATGCCGAGATTGCCGGTGGTGGTTGCGCCGCCAACGCGGCAGTCGCGATCAGAAAGCTTGGTGGGACGGCGATGCTTGCAACCCGGCTTGGGGATGATCTTGTCTCAGAGTTGAACTTCCGGGAACTCCGCAAGGAAAAGGTCAATCTCGATTTTGTCCAAAGGGAAAAAGGCGGAAGGGCGCCGTTTTCATCGGTCTCAATTGACCCCGAAGGGGAACGCCAGATCGTGAATTTTCGCGGAGCCGGCTTAATCGAAGACCCGTCCTGGCTTGACAGCGCTCCGGATTCGGACGCTTTTCTAGTCGATACGACTTGGGTCTCGGGCGCCGCGCGAATTCTTGATCGTGCGCGCAAACTAGGTCGGGCAGGGATCGTTGACGGAGACGCGCCTGCCCCCTTGGAGGTGCTCCGCAAGGCGAGCCACATCGCGTTCTCCCGACAGGGGCTGGCCGAACAGACCGGCGAGACAAATATTGCGGAAGGCCTTCGCGCCGTCGCCGGAAGCATTCGTGCCTGGGTCTGTGTAACGGATGGAAAATATGGCGTGTTCCGGCTGAGACGAGGGCTGGCGGACCAAATACCCGCTTGCGACGTGATCGCGAAGGATACGCTGGCGGCCGGCGACGTTTGGCATGGCGCGTTCGCGCTCAGGCTGGCCGAAGGTGCCGACGAGGACGATTCCGTCAGGTTTGCGAATGCCGCCGCCGCCCTGAAATGCACCTGTCAAGGCGGGCGGGAATGCTTCCCGAAGAGATCGGAAGTAGAAAGATTTTTGCGCAAATCCAAGTAGCTGGCAAGGGGCAATGTTCGCCGGCGTTTCTTGCCATCCCAGCTTCCGCAAACCCCAAGCTGTCTCAGCAGCTCAAGCGGCATTCCCGAACGATGGATTGCGCGCGCGCCTTTCGCGCATCGGTGTTGGTGCAGGATCACAAGTTTTATTCGCTTGCACCTGATGGCGTTCAATTTCGAATGGGCGGACCAAGCCATCGAGGCATCGTCCTAGATCAAGAACCGAAATATGCAATAGGCCCTTCGCCACATCCTTCGGCTGTCGCACCTTCACGCATACTGCGCCTCCCGAAACGCAAATGGCACCGTTTTCTGGGATTCAGGCGGAGATTTCGAGAAGTATCCCATGCATTGGTGCAAACTCAACGGCTGAGTGCAAGCGCAACTGTCGATATTTTAGAGCTTCGTAACGGATTCACAAAATGCTTGGTTCATCCGCGGACCGGAAGCATGGTCTTGTCATCGCCGCCTCGATACACGCTCTCGGCGATGGCTGGTCGTCGATTCTGATGAGATGGTGCCATCGAGACAGCTGTCGGGATGCTTGACGACGATGCCGCGAAAGCCTCGCAGAAAGGTCTCGGTCTGACTGCGACGGCTGCTGGCAGTCCAGATATGCAGAGCGACACGGAAGCGAGTACCCTGCAAGGCTTTTCCTTGCTTTTGAAGGGGTCGAGTATCCCAAGCGCAACCACGCCACGCGCCAAGGCATTAACAAAATACTGACCATTGCGTCCCTTGCGTTCTTGCTAGCGGTGAGGAATGCACCGATATGGAAAGATTGGGGCGCCAAGGAGCCGTTTTCGGGACGGCTCAGATATGAGACCCGAACCGCGAGGCGCTCTCCGGCTTGTTCAGCGTGGTCAACAGCAAAACATTCGCCACTTGTTCGAGGATGTGGCGGTACGGTACGGCCGCGTCCACCTTCGCGATGCAGGAGAAGCTGACGCCAGGCCAAGTTTGCATGAACGGGAAATGAAACTTGACCACGATGTTGCCAGACTCGAACCGACTACCTGTTTTGTCCGGTGGCTACTGCCTTCGGGTCGTCCGCGCTCTGCCAAGCTTCAGATTGAGCCATGACAGGCCGTCTCGCGAAGGGTGGAGACGCCATTCGAGGAATCGGCAGGGCTTTCCGCCGGGGATCGCAAATTGACTGTCTCGCAATGGCTCGATAGGGTGCGCCCGAAAACGGGCGGGGTTCTCGCGGAGGAGCGGCAAATCTCTTCAGGCCGCGGTGCCGTGCCGCAGAGTCGCAGAGAGGAGCGATTGGCCAGTGACACTGTTCGACGCGCTGGGGTTTTCGTGGGACCGCTTGGCGTTGCCATCCGATATGCCCAAGTCGATGGAACGGGCGGTCTTCCGTTACAAGCAGGCACTAGTTCAATTCGTGTACGACGCCAGTGCACTGGAAGGCAACCCGTTCACCTATCCGGAGGTCAAGACGCTCATGGACGGCGTAACCGTCGGTGGCCATCGGTTGAGCGACGAGCGGCAGGTGCTCAACCTTGCAGCAGCGGCTGGCGAGCTGTTCGCAATGGTCAGGTCGCGCCAGTTCCGCATGGACAAGGCAACTTTTAACCGGCTCCACGGCCTCGTTGCGCGGGAGGAGGCCTTGGAATGGGGACATTTCCGAGGGGAGGGCAAGGAGACCCAGCTCACGCCGGATGTCCATCTCGGGGAGAAGGGAGCCCATCAGCCGTTCCCGACACTTCCCGGAGCCCCGCAACTCAACGCAGTTTTCTCGGAGGGTGCCGGGGTGCTCGCCTCGGAGGTTCCCGACGCGCGCGAGCGCAGCATGGCATTCTTCCTGTTTGGGGCACTGCAACAGTTCTATTTCGACGGCAACAAGCGGACATCTCGGTTCATGATGAACGGGATTCTCATGTCGAGCGGTTACGACGCCATATCCGTGCCGGCAGCGCGTGCGCTAGAGTTCAACGAGAGGATGGTCAGCTTCTACCTGGAGAGGGACGCAACCGAGATGATGGGCTTTTTGATTCAGTGCCAACCGAGGGATGCACCAAGACCTTCTCCGTTACAGCGGACTCGGGCGATCATGCACCCGAGTCCCTGATGTTCGCGCCCAGTCGCCACCGCCGCCGGAGAGCCCGTTTCGCCAATCCGCGACCCTTTTGAGTGCTGGGTTTGGACGGGTTCGCCAATAACGATAGGGAAATCGCTTTTGAGAAATTTCGGGTTTCGTTTTACTGCCCCTGATTCAATGGGCATGCAAAAAAGCACTTGATCTGGCTGTGGCGGCTGGTAGCCGTCTGGATGTGCACGGCCCCCTGCACTCGCTCGCCGGCGGAGCGGGTGACGCTCTCGCGAGAATGCCGAGCGCCGCGGCGGCGGGGCGATGGCAGCGACCGGAACCGGCACCTGCTCGCGCGACAGGCCGCGCTTGCGCGCCTTGCCGCCGCGGCGGCGTGGCCTGCGGTTCAGGTTCCGCTCGCCCTTGCGGCTTTCGAGCGCGAAGGTCTCGTCGGCCTCGACGACCCCGGCGCTGCGTCGCCGTCAGCTCATCGATGCTGGAAACCCAGTCCTGAAACCGCGCCCGATCCATTGTTTTGCTCCCCCATGGTCAATGCAAGTCAGAACCCAGTATAGCACATGCACCTGCGAAATATGAACAGAGACAAAATGAAAAGAGATCGCCTTGGCAGGATTCTGGCTTGAACTGACGAACATACAAAAATATGGAAAAATTGCTGAATTTGCTTGTGCAAGACAGGATTGGAGAAAATTCCAATTGGTGATTCGTTTGGCGGTTTTCTCGATCATTGCGGCATATAGACGCTTCGGAATCACATTCAGCTTCATTTGTGCCACAAGCCAAGCGCTCTTGCGAGTCTCACCCGATACCGAGACAGTTTAGCTACTGTAATTAAGGCAACGGCAAGACACAGTGCCAAGATCTTGCACTTGCAACTGTCCGTTTTCACTTTGGGAGAGCCAGACGAGGTTTCCGGTCTCTACTTCCGCAGTCCCAAATTCGCCATCTTCCCTTGTCGGGCTCTTGACGCGATGGACAAAACTCCAGAAAGTCGGCAATGCCTTGAGGCGGTCCCACGGCTAGAGCACAGGGAAAATCGTCAGAAGCTTCCTCTTTGCTCAAAATGTTCAAGCATCTCGCTCACCCGAGTCAATTGACAAACTTCCCCCGCCCGACGGGGCTGCCGTTCTTTTCCCCCGTAGACGACAGCCGTCGCTGCAATCTGCGGCAACATTTCCGAAACACGTTCGAGCGCATGGAAATAGTCCGACGCAACTGTAATGCCAGACTTGATCTCTATCGCTCCGATTCCGTTGCCATTCTCGCAGAGAATGGTCGTATTTCAAGCTTCGGCTGTCTCAAAAAAATGAAAATTGGACCTTCGTTCGCGATTGGGTGAGTGCCGATTTGCCCGCTGTGCTCAATCCCAATGAGGTTGGAGGCCAAGCCGATGTCGTAGAAATAGAGTTTGGGCGGTTTTTACCAGCCGCTTTCGAACATTGGCAAAAAATGGCGGAAGCTTGAAGAGCACGTAGCTGGCCTCAAGAACTGAAAGTCACTGGCGAGCAGTGGTGTGAAAGACTCCTGCATATGCGCCCAGAGACGAAAGATTGATCAACTGGCCGACCCGCCCAGCGCAAAGGCGTATAAAGCGGCGGAAGCTGGAAAGGTTCTTGATCTCGCCGAGCACTTGGCGCGGTTCGAGATCTTGATCATGAATTCGGGAATGGAAGCCGGAACAAAGGATTTCATCGATACTGTCGCTCGCGCCTGCAGCACGCCGTTCTGAAATCGTGAACGGAAGCAGACGAAGAAGCGCGATGCGCCCGGCCAGTGATTGGTTTATGGAATCGGACAGTTCAAACTGCTCGCTGCCCGTCAGCACGAACTAGCTATTGCGCCCGGCCTGGTCGGCCATGGCCTGCAGATAGGGCAGGAATTGGGGAACGCGCTGAATTTCATCGAGGGTCGCACCGTCTTGAAACCTCGAGAGAAGCCTCTTGGGTCTGTTTCAGCATAGTCCCGTTGGTCTGGGGCCTCCAGATCGACATAGCCAAGGTTCGGAAACGCTGTGCGGCAAAGCGTGGTTTTTCCAGACTGCCTTGGCTCTGTCACGGCGACAAAGGGATATCGCTTGAACAGAGCAGTCAGGTGGGGTGCAATTTCGCGTTCGATTATATGCGAAGGCTTAATTCGCGAATCGCAGGCTTGTCCTGGCGCTGGCCGCTGCGAGACAGGCTCTCGGCGATGGATGCCTGCCGAGCGCGACGAGATGGAACCATCCAAGATAGCCGTCAAGATACTTGGTGGCGATGCCGCGCACCCGCTCGCCCTTGCGGCTTTCGGTCACGAAGGTCCGGCCGCAGGGCTTGCAGTGATAGCGGCCAAGACACCGCGCCGCCGTCAGCTCGTCGATTTTTGAAACCCAATCCCGAAACCGCACACGATCCATCAGCATGCCCACGGATTGCAAATTGAGCCTATGCGAATAATAACAGTTTATGCCAAATTGCAAGTAGCGCTTTCAATTTACGCACCTGCTTGGAGTATCTCGCAACCGCTTCAACACAACAATTATCAGATAGATTCCCACGAATTCCGCCTCATGCACTGCAACTGCCGATCAGTTGTCAGAACTGTGCATTTGCAAGGCGAACGACGCACAGCAATTTACGGGGATCGCTTCTTGGTCTTTTCGGGTTTTCACTTGCTTGCCGTCTTGCCTAGCTGTGCCTAGCTTCATGTAGCGAAGCAGGCGCAATAACCCACAGAATTCTCGTCTCTACGGAGGTGTTTGAGGAGGCTTGTGCGGCATCACGATCTGACGCTGGACCGGTGTCAACCGATCGAGAAGCGCTTGGCTCGGCCTGTAGTTGTGTCGGAAAAATCCCCATGAGGGACCGTATCTGTAAACAGCCATCCTTCGCTGCCCCGAATTTTTCCGCTCGGCGGAACCATGCATTATCGCATCGACAAAAAGCAGAACGTCCCCTGCCTCTAGGCAAACTTCAACCGCGCCAGCCACTCCGTCTACCGACGTGGCGACGGTGGCCATCACCGCATCGTCGAATTCTGGGTGCCGGATGTTGGATTTGTGGCTACCGGGTATCACCATTGTCGCTCCGTCCCCTGGTCCAATGTCGTTGAACGCCATCAGAATGTTGATTTGCCCGCAGTGGAAAAGTCCATCATGGTAACGATACTGGCATCGCGTTACCCGGTCCTGGCCGCCTGAATGCAGCCCGATGGCTTGGCCGGGGCCGCGGATCGAAGCAAAATTCTCATCGATGAAGCAGGGCCCGTGAAGCCCATCGAAATTCGGCGTGTCAGTGCCAATGAAGTGTGTGACTTTCCCTATCCAGGAGGGGTGGGCAATGAGACGCTCGAAGGCCAATCCCGTCTCGTAGATCTGCTGCAGATTCAATCCTTCGTGCTCGCCCGTGAAATTGTGGCCATGAACATGACCCCGCCATTCGCCTGGCCTGGTATCTTGCAAATCGTCGAGCACCTCGTTGCAGGCAGCAACCTCGTCGGCCGACAGCGCTTGTTTCAAGACGATATATCCGTTCAGATCGAACAGGTAGCGTTCCATCTCCGAGCAGGATGCAGATTGGTCCAGCATGGCTTCACCTCCTTTGCTTGACGAGCCCAATCTCAGTTCCGTTCAGGCAACTGCCGCCGGACCGCCTCAAGCTCGATCCGGGTGAGCTGAAATCTGGAAGAAGTCACTTCAACGCCGACGGCACCGGTTCCTCCTGTGGATTCCAGCCAGAATGCGGCCACGCCACCACGAAGAGCGAGGCTTTCCGGCCCGATGAGTCTGGCCGGCCCTCTTACCTTCACGAAAACAGGGTCGGTCAGGAACGGCAGAAGCGACCCTGCTTGGTCAAGCGCATGGATCGAGACTTTCACCGCGTCCTTTTCCGAGGCAATTAGATGCGGTTGGTCTGGAAACACTTCCAGACGGTTAGGAACCGGGTTCGCGACCATCTGAATTCGCTTCGCGGGTTTGCCGCCGATGAATCCCGTCAGCGTCATGTCGTCCCATTTCATGCCCCACAAACCAAGGTCGTCAAGCGGGAAATGGCGGTGATCCAGTACTACGGGAGCGTGTGGAAGATTGGGATAGGTGTCTCGGTCCGGCACTGCCCGCCTGGTCATGCCGTCTCCATACTGAAGCTCGATCTCATCGCAATTCGTCAGAACAATCAGCGGAAGAACGCTTCCAATGTTTCGCTCTCCTCGCGCCCACCAGGTTACCGGCTTCAAAACCACGCCCTGCGAAGGGTCGCACTGGCTTGCGTATACATATGCCGCAAATTTGGGTTCTCGAAACATGTCCAGCACGCCATGATGGCAGATCCGATCGCCTGACCCGAAATCCTTGTGGGTGTTGTAATCGAACAGGCACCAGCCAACGCATCCCGACACCTCCGGGGTGCCGAATGCAGCGTTCAGTACCTCGAGATAACGCGTGACGTGCTCGGCCTGCCGCTGTTCCGGATCCGAGATCTTGGTGGGGTGCATGTGTCCGTTGAACTCGGTCACAAGATACGGAACAGGGTGATTCAGGCCTGTCACCTCCTGTTGCTTGCGCAACGGAATGCGATAGCGATTAACCCATGCTGGCTCCTCGCTGCCGTTGACGAAGTCGTTCATCGTGTAAACGTCTTCAAGAAATCCGCTCTCTGTGATGTTGCGCACGCCGGCAGTCTGGCGAGTGGGGTCCAGCCTGCGGGCCAATGCATTGGTCTCGACATAGAAGTCGTGGCTGTCCGTAGATTCGTTTATTCGCACGCCCCACAGAACTATGGACGGATGGTTCCAGTCCCTTCGTATCATGCGCTCGACATTGGCAACGGACTCGCGCTTCCAATCAGAACCGCCAATATGCTGCCATCCCGGAATCTCCTCGAAGACCAAGAGACCGATGCGATCGCAATGATCCAGAAACCAGGGAGACTGTGGATAATGCGAGGTGCGAACCAAGTTGCAATTGAGACCGCGCTTCAGGATCTCGGCGTCGCGCTCCTGGGCCCGCCTTCCCATGGCGTAGCCGACATATGGATACGACTGGTGACGGTTCAGCCCAACAATCTTGAGCCGCTTCCCATTCAAGCGAAAGCCGTCGGCGGCGAACTCGGCAGTTCGAAAACCGAATTGGCATGACACACGGTCGCTGCCGGCAAAGTGATCGAGCTCGACGACAGCTTTGTACATTGTCGGCGAGTCCAAGTGCCACAACGAAATTCTGGAGAGACTGGTCAGCTCCACCGACCCGGACTCTCCCTCAAGCGGCATGTTTGCGGTCGCGATTTCGGCACCCTCCGCATCGAGAATCCTCGCCGTGATGCTTGCACTGCCTGAAATCAGGCCAGCATTCCTGATCTCGCAATGCACCACGGCTGATTTCATTGCGGCCAAGGCATCAGGTGTCTCAATCTTGACGTTTTCGATCCAGACGGCATCGGTCACCCGCAACCATGCATCGCGATAGATTCCAGCGTAGGTCAGATAGTCGATCTGACCTCCAAAAGGCGGAATGTCGGGATTTTCGCTTCCGTCGATCTTTACCGTCAATAGATTGTCGCCCTTGCGCAGCCCATCCGTAAGCCGGGCCTCGAAGGGTGTGTATCCATCCCTGTGAGACGCGACCAATTCGCCGTTCAGGTAAACCGCCGCGTCAGCCATCGCCCCGTCGAAAAGCAGAAAAACCTCGCGACCCTTGAATTCCGGCTGCCATTCAATCATCCGCTGGTAGGTGAATTCTCGCTGGTAGACGGTTTCGTCGAAGTAGTTCAATGGAAGTTCGACAGCACTGTGCGGAAGAGTCACGGACTGGCCGCTTATCGGTTCGCCACGGAGCCGTTTGTTGAACCCCTCTTGGAAAACCCAACCGTCGTTTAACAATCTCATGCTGCGCATTCGCTAGATCCGCACCACTTCATGTTCAATCGACAACTGCCTCCAGTTCGACAAAAGTCCGTGCCGCCGCCTGCCAGCTCGCATGGCAATCGATGAACGGGCACCGGTCAATCTGCCGAGTGCGTCATTCATGGAGAGACTCCAGAAACGCCCGGTGGCCCGGCACCTTCGTCACTGCCCGCCGGAATTCGCGTATCAGCTTTTCCGATGTCTTTCTTGCATGGGCGCGAAGCCCCGGGACCGCGGCAAGCTCGGCTTGGGCCACGCCGCGGCGCAGGAGACCGAGACCATCCAGAACCGGCATGTAGAGCTGTTCCATAACGTGCGGGAAGTCTCCGGGCATGGGAGTGAAATCGCCCCGTTTGGGAAGTTGCTCCGACCAAAGCCTGAGTTGCAACCGTGTGCTTTCGGCAATGCAACGATCATGAACATGAGTCCAGAAAGGAGTGTCCCTTCGCTCGTTGACATAATGGGTGTTGATGAACGAGCAGAAGTCGTCGACCTGTCGTCCGGCAATTGAGTTGTAGTCGTCGCGGCGAGGCTCATCGCCTCGAACCAGCCGCTTCAAGAAATACTGGACGAAAACGAGCATCTGGACAACCGTACCATGGATCGAGGTAGCTTCCAGCGGCTCGAAGAAGCTCTGGGCAAGTCCCGTCGCAAGGCAGTTGCCGATCCAGGCGCGGTCCAAACGACCCGACTTGATCCTGATGTCGGAACGAGGATCGACTGCTTGCCCAAGCACAGCCTCGATCTCCGCATGAGCTTGGTCCGGCGTCAGAAACCCGTCCGAATACACGTATCCGCATCCCATCCGCGCCTGCGTCGGGATTTTCCACATCCAGCCGGCATTCAGTGCCCGGGCCAAGGTATACGGCGGAATTTCCCCGCTGCCCGGGTGATCCAGCCAGAAGGGCATGGCACGGTTGACCGGGAGATTCCGTTCGTACGAAATCCACTCTGCTCCCATAACCTCAAGTATCAGGGAGCGGCGGAATCCGCTGCAATCGATCACGAAGTCGACGGGAAGTTCCTCACCGCCTTCAAGAACCAACGCTTGGATGTCTCCCGATTCCCCGTCCCTCCGGGCGCTTTTCACCACGGCATCGAAATGCCGGGCACCCCGGGCCTTCTGCCGAAGGTACTGCCCCACCAAAGCCTGGTCAAAATGATATGCGTGATGAAACGGCGCGATATCCAGCGGCTTCTTTCCCTTTCGCAGGGCAAACGGAGCGCGCGAACGCTTCATCAGATACGCAAACAAGTGCGTGTCGCAAACGGAGCGCCCGGAAGCTACACAGTATTGGTCAAGCCATGTTGAACCCGAACCTGGCGCAGGCGGGCACATCGAGTGCGGATCATCGATCGGGCCATCGTAAGTCACTCCGACTCGTCGCCAGTCCTGATGCCGGATGCCATACTTGATCGTGGCGCCGGTCTCGCGCAGAAACTCGAACTCATCAAGGCCGAGACTCAGCAGAAGATCTCTGAACACGGAAGTCGTGCCTTCCCCCACGCCAATCGTCGGAATCTTGCTCGACTCGATCACTGTCAGGTCAATCGCCAGATCAAGTTCGCGCACGGCCTTCTGCACCATCAGCGCGGCAAGCCATCCAGCAGTTCCTCCGCCGACGATGACAAGACGAAAGAGATGGCTTTCAGTTTCTGTCAAGATTCGGCCCCCAAGATGCAAATCCTGTCAGCGTGGTCGCGGTGCCGGGCACACCTTGCCCAAGATTCGCCGCCACAGCGGCGGGAGCGCGTCATGCCACTCGCAGACGCCTCTCGCCGAGGGACCAATCCGGCACCCAGGTCGAATGCGCCTTCAAGAGTTGATCCACCAGATTCCAGATCTGTTCCAGATCCAGTTCCGCCGCGGTGTGCGGGTCCATCATCGCGGCGTGATATATGTGCTCTCTCTTTTCCTCAAGCAACGCGGTCACTGTAAGCTCCTGAACGTTCACGTTGGTCCGCATGATCGCCGCAAGCTGTGGTGGCAACTTGCCGACTTGCACCGCCTGCAGGCCGTTGCGGTCCACCAGACAGGGAACCTCGACCGTGCAGCCTTCCGGAAGCGACGAGATCAGGTTCTTGTTGGGAACATTCCCATAGACGACCGAAGGAACCCCGGTCCAGACAGAGTTCACGATGTCAGACGCGTATTCCTTGCTTTCCTCGACCTCGATCCGCACCGCTTCGCGGAACTCTCGGGACTGAGTTTCCCAGTGCTTGATCTGCAGTTCGCACCGGGTTCGGTACTCATCAAGCGGTATTTCGAACTCCTCGATCAAGTCGGGACGTCCGTCCTTGATGAACCAGGGAACATACTCGGAGAAATGCTCAGAGCTTTCGGTTACGAAATACCCGAGCCGCTTCATGACCTCGTATCGGACGGTGTTCGGGCAGCGGGGGTTCATTCGGTTCGGCTTTGGGAGCCTCCCCGCCGCATAGCCGCTGAACAGATCGGGATAGAGGTCGCGGTGCGAGCCGTCCTCCATTGTCTGCTCGAGTTTCAGGAAAAACGCCATGTGGTTGATGCCCGCGCAATTGTACCGTATCCGCTCAACCGGCAGGTCCAAGTCGTGCGCAAGCTCGTCAACGGTGCCCTGAACGGAATGGCAAAGGCCAACGGCTTTGATGTCGGGGTATCTTTCCGCGATGGCCCACATGTTTATCGCCATCGGATTCACGTACTGCAGCATGACCGCGTCCGGGCACACCTCCCTGATGTCCTCGCAGAGGCGCCACAAATGCGGAACCGTGCGAAGGCCGCGCATAATTCCGCCGATGCCAAGCGTGTCAGCGATGGTTTGGCGCAGTCCAAATTTCTTCGGAACCTCGAAGTCGTTGATGGTGCACGGATCGTACCCCCCGATCTGGAACGCCACGATCACGAAATCAGCGCCGGCAATCGCCTCCCGTTGATCCGTGTGGGTTGAAATCGTGGCTCCGACCCCCAACGAAGCAACCATTTTCGTGGAAACGACTTCAGCGTCCGACAGCCGTTCCCGATCTATGTCCATCAAGGCGATATGCGCGCCTGAAAGCGTCTCGCGTTTCAAGAGGTCGCCGACAAGGTTTTTCATGAACACTGTGGACCCCGCCCCGATAAACGCTATTCTTGGATTGGCTGCCATGAATTGCCTTCCCGTCTGATCCCTTCACCTTTGCCCGCCCGCTAGCCTGACAGACGCCGGTTCCCTGCAACATGCGCATCTGATAGTTCCTCACTACCGAATTTGCATTGAAAAATTACGGAATTCAATTCCTGACGAGGCGCGGCATCGCATGGCTTCGAAACTCCCCCAGATCATTTCCGAATACTGGTACTCGGTTGATTGGGACGTGGAGGAGATCTGGCGCCTGGAGCTTCCCGTGCGGCAACTGCCGCTGGACGCGCTTGCATGGCATCTCGATGTTCCGGTCTGGCCAGACGAGAGCGGGCGGAATTATTCCGTCACGCCCAGACAAGTTCTCGAGAATCCGTCCGAACACCCAATGGAAATGCGGCGTGTCTCCTCCGCCTCGCTTGAGTATCCGCTGGACGTCTGCAGAAATCGCGGCAGGCTGATGATTCTTGATGGAATCCACCGGCTGGCGAAGGCCCATTCCCTAGGTTGCAAAACGGTCCAGGTACGGCAGGTTCCAGAGAGCGCGGTCAGGCCGATCGATCACTGACGCGTTTCCATCCGGAATGCCGCCGGGGTCTTGGCCTCATGTGTTTGGAACGCCTCGTAGAAGCTGGACAGCGAATTGAATCCGCTGTCCATCGCGACGCTGATGATCTTCAAGTCCGAATTCGCGAGGAGCATCTGCGCATGGCTCAGTCGAGTCCGCGTGATGTGCGCCTTGATGGGCACGCCGACCGTTCGCCGGAAAAGCGACATCGCGTAGCTTGGCGACAGTCCCGCATGCCTCGCGACGTCCGGCACGCTGATCTGGCACGAAAAATTGTCTGCGATGAATCGAAGCATGCCGTCGATGTACCGCATGGCTGCCCGTCCGGCGACATCGACATCTGGAGCCGCCGCGCCGCGCAGGATGATGTCGTATCCCTCGAGTGCCATCCGGCGGAGCCGCATCTCGATTTCGCCAAGCAGCAGGTAGCGCCACGCGGCGCTGTCGATTTCGTACTCCTTGGCCCATCTCCAGAAGGTCACCGCGTCGGGCGAGCTTGTTCTCTTGACCGCAATGACGGCTCCGCTGATTATCGTTTCGAAGAACGACTTGGGGAACCTCCACATCAGCACCTGCGCAAGTGAGATGTACACGTTAACGATTTGCCCCTCGCCGATGACATCGATCACGCCATGGGGAACCGCACCCCAGAAAACCGCCATTCTGCTCTGCGGAAGGCGGACACGCTTTCCGGAAAACGAGTACTCGATCTCGCAGCCGGTCAGGAAATTGACCTCCACTGAAGCGTGGTGGTGATAGGCCCAGCGAAATTTCTTGGGCACATGCGTTTCGACCATGAACTCGTTGCGCCTTGGTATCAAGTGAGAGTCAACGTTTTCCAGATACAGGCTTTCAACCATTGGATTTGCCGCTCCACGGCCAAGCACGGCGCCGAACTGATCCTCGACGCGCCTTCGCTAACGCACCCGAGGTCAACGAGCATGCACTCTATCAAATCTGAGGCAAGCAAACAAAGCCGGAATTCAACAAGAGATTATCGGAAGAAAAGATCGAAAATATTGAACTCCGTTTGTCTGAACAAGTGATGGAGGTCAAATCATGGACAAAGCAAGACATCGACTATGGGTCGCGTTGCTGTCGGGGTCCAGCGTGGCGGGGTTGCCCGCCGGGTACGCGCTGGCAGACGCAATGCCGCCGGAAAAGAGCATGTCGAGCCTGGAGTACGAACTGCTCGGCCGCGACGAACTTTGGACCTACAAGGCGCTGGACAGTTACTCGGAGGCGCCGTTCTTGAGCGAACTGGTTGCCAAGGGCGAGTTGCCGCCCATCGCGAAGCGCCTGCCCTTGGAACCGCTCGTCCACCTGACGGGCGCAATGTCGGATGGCATCGGCACATATGGCGGCGTGTTCCGGCACGTTATCGGCGGCCGCCCGGAGGGGTGGAACTGGATGGCGGGACAGCACCAGGGATGGGGCGGCATAAACATGGCGATGCAGGAATGCCTCGTGCGTGTCGGCGCACTCTGGCAGGTAAAGGCAGAAGACCAGTCGGGACCGCTCCCGAACCTCGCCACTGGCTGGGACTGGAACGACCAGCGCACTGAGCTGACCATGAATCTGGTCGACGGCGCTCGCTGGTCTGACGGCGATCCGTTCGATGTGGAAGACGTCAGGTTCTGGTGGGAGGACAATGTTCAGGACGAAAACGTCTCCGCCTGGATGTCGCCTAACGGAATGGGCGAGGGAACCACCTTGGACGTAATTGATTCGACGACTGTCCGGTTCAACTTCGAGACACCGCAAGGTCCAACGCGGGTTCAGTCTCTCGCCTACATTCAGGGATGCCCCGGCCCGAGTCACGTTCTCAAGCAGCATCATCCGAGATACAACGACGATGCGACCTACGACACCTACCGAACAGCACTTCCGTCCGACGCGCTGCCGCCCGTTGTGATGGGGCCATGGGTGCCCGTTGTTCACAGGCCTGACGAGATCGTCATCATGCGTCGCAATCCGTACTACTGGAAGGTCGACGAGGCCGGGAACCAGTTGCCCTACATGAACGAGATGCATTTCAAGCTCACAACGTGGTCGGACCGCACGACCCAAGCCGTTGCAGGCACCGGCGACTTCTCGAACATGGAGAACCCGGGAAACTACGTCGAGGCGCTCAAGCAGAGCCAGGCTCCCGATTCACCCACCAAGGCGCAGTTCGGCCCGAGGGTGCTTTCCTGGGAAATCGAGATGAACCTCTCGGAGACTCTGGGGGTCAACGATGATGTCGACAGGGAGTTGAGAGGGTTCTTCCGCAACAAGGACTTCCGCATTGCACTCAGCCACGCCCTGGACAGGGACGCAATCGGGCAGTCGATTGCCCGCGGACCCTTCACCTATCCCTATACGGGTGGATTCTCCGCTGGGTCGCCGTACTACGATGTCGGATCGACGGTCTACTATCCCTACGACAAGGCGAAGGCGGAAGCCATGCTTGACGCGCTAGGCCTGACAGACACCGACGGCAACGGCATACGGAATCTTCCGGAAACTGGTGAGGACGCCGCCATCGACCTAGTGTATGACACTGGCGAGCCGACTGACAAGAAGCAGGTCGACGCAGTGGTCTCGATGCTGGCTGAGGTAGGAATAAGCATACGCCCAAGGGCTGTGGAAGATGCGGAGGTCGTGGCGGATGCCGGCGACTTCAACATGCTTGAGCGCAGGCACCACTGGGTCGTTCCCACAAGGCAAACCTGCGACTATGTCCCGATCTCCGACGGTTGCCCGGACTGGCATCGCGTTGACAACGACGGAAACCGGACACTTTTCGATTGGGAGCGGGAAATGGTGGATGCCGTCAACCTGATCCAGGCGACCTGGGACTCCGCAGAAGCAGCGGAAGCCGCCAGAACCATCCAGCGCATCTGGAGCGAAAACGTCTACACAATAGGATTGACGCAGGCTCCGGCCGCGCTGCTGATCAACAAGCGGATCAGGAACGCCCACCCCGGAACGCCGGTCTTCATGTTCGAATGGGCCGAGGACGGCGTGGTCAGGGAGCGTCTTTGGGTCCCTGACGAACAGCAAATCGACGAATTGCTTCCAGGAACTGTTCCCGTATATTGAACGACAATCTCGCGGGCCCCTCGGGGGCCCGCCCTTACCCGGCAATTTCTCCTGCCAAACCCATGAAATAGGAATATGGAGAAATGGGACTCCTGATCTTCATGGTCCAGCGCGTTGTCGCCACCATCCCATTGCTGATTGGTATCTCCATTGTCTCCTTTGGCCTGATTGTCGCCGTTCCCGGCGATTACGTGGATGTCTGGCTCAACCAGACCATGTCCATAACCGGGCAGACTCGCGCAGAACTTCAGAGTCAGGCCGACGCGATGCGGTCCGCTATGGGTTTGGACAAGCCGATCTGGGTGCAGTACCTTGTTTGGGTAAAGGGCATCGTCACTGCTTGGGATTTCGGGTTCTCCATCTTCTACAACCAGCCGGTGCTCGATGTGATCGGAACCCGACTGCCGAGATCGATAGGCATCGCCATCGTGACGCTTGTCGTTGGCCAAACCATCGGCGCGTTGCTGGGCATTTACGCCGCGATGAACCAGTACAAGCTGGGCGACACGGTCGCCACGGTGTTCGCATTTGTTGGCATCGTCATCCCCAAATTCGTAATAGCGCTCATAATTCTCTATTTTCTGGCCTTCGTCTGGCACTCTCCCTACATAGGAGCCTTGAACTCCGCAGAATACATCATCCAGGACCACTGGTCCTTCGGCAAGCTGTGGGACTTCTTCAAGCATGTCTGGCCGATTCTCTTGATCTCGATCTGGGCCGGACAGGCCTACACACTACGCATGATGCGTGGAAACCTCCTCGACGTAATGAACGCGCAGTATGTCGAGACCGCGAAGGCCAAGGGGCTTTCGCGCCGCCGCATAATGATCGTGCATGCCATCCCGAACGCCCTGCATCCCGTCATCATGAACATGGGGTCGCGCTTCGACTACATGATAAAGGGTGAGTTGGAGATTGCGATCGTTCTCGGAATTCCGACCATCGGACCGCTGATCCTGGGATCGATCGCCAGCCAGGACATGCTGGTGATCGCGGCGATCTTCCTGATCATATCGATCATCATCGTTGCCGGAAACCTTGTCGCCGACCTGTTGCTTGCGGCTCTTGATCCGCGGGTTCGCCAAGCGACTCTCGCAATCGGCGGCTGATGGAATCGAACCCGCAAATTCCAGAGGCGGGCCGCGCATCAATGAACGCCGAGGCGAGAGCGGCCCATTCGCTGACATACTGGCAACTCGTCCGCCGGCGATTTGCGCGCAACGCCTACGCCATGTCTGGACTGGCCGGGTGCGTGCTCATCATCCTGACGGCGGTGTTCGCCGGCTTTCTCGCGCCGTATGCCCCGCACACCTCGGACAGGTCCATGCTCTACACACCCCCGCAATGGGTGAAAATCTACAGTCCGGGCGAGGGACTCCAACGGCCGTTCGTCTATGGATTCTCAGAGGAAATGGACCCGAACACGTTCGAGATCACCTTCATGCCGGACCCGGAAAAGAAGTCCGTGATACGATTCTTCGTTTCTGGAGACAGGTGGACACTTCTCGGCATGACCTTCGACATTCATCTCTTCGGAACCGAAGACGGGTCTCGGGTGTACTTGCTCGGCACCGACAATCTCGGGCGGGACGTTTTCTCGAGGGTGATATGGGGGACTCGGGTCTCGCTCCTGATGGGCATGCTTGTCATGGGGGCAGCGCTGGCTGTCGGAACCGCAGTCGGGGTCACCGCCGGTTTCTTCGGTGGCATGTACGATCTCGTGGTCCAGCGCATCGTCGAGTTCTTCAAGGCGTTTCCCGATCTTCCGCTCTACCTCGCGCTGACCGCTCTTCTGCCGCGGCGCGCTGAACCTCTCCTCGTCTTCATCCTGTTCGCGGGAATCCTGGTGCTGCTGCGGTGGGCGGACCTATCCCGTGAAGTCAGGGGAAAGGTCATGGCCATGCGGCGCCTCGAATATGTCCGAGCTGCCGAGGCCGTCGGCGCATCGAACGGCAGGATACTGTTTCGCCACATCGTTCCCAACACATCATCCCACCTGATTGTGTGGGCGACCTTCCAGCTTCCCGAAGTGATTCTTCTCGAGAGCTTCCTCTCCTTTCTCGGCGTCGGCATACAGCAGCCCATGATCAGCTGGGGCGTCATGCTGAATCAGATCCTGGACTTTCAGTCCTTTTCTGCGGCACCCTGGATGATGTCCCCCGTCGGGATGATCATCATCTCGGTTCTGGCGTTCAACGCCTTCGGAGACGGTCTGCGGGACGCAATGGATCCATACAGTCATGCCTGACCGGGATGGCGGCTCGACGCCACTCCTCGATGTCAGGAATGTCGAGGTCTGCTTTCGCACCGTGGGCGGCGGAGTAAGTGCCGTTCGAGGCACCAGCTTCACTGTCGAGCGAGGCGAGACTCTGGCGATCGTTGGAGAGAGCGGTTCGGGAAAATCGGTAACGGCCAGAGCAATCCTGCGGATGCTGGCAGAGAACGCTGAAGTGGGAGACAGAACCGAGGTCTGGTTCAAGGGCCGCAACTTGATCGAGCTTTCCGAAATCGAGATGCAGCGGATCCGGGGCGACAGGATAACCATGATATTCCAGGAACCTCTCACGAGCCTCAACCCGATCTACAAGGTCGGGGACCAGGTCGCCGAGATCATCCTGAACCATTGCAAGATCTCGAAGCGCGAGGCGCATGCCGAAGTCATTCGCCTATTGAAGGAAGTGCGCATGCCCGAGCCTGAGGCTCGGTTTTCCCAGTATCCGCACCAGTTGTCGGGAGGACAGCGACAGCGCGTGATGATCGCCATGGCGCTGGCAAACGAACCTGACCTGCTGATCGCTGACGAGCCGACAACGGCACTTGACGTTACCGTTCAGGCCGAGATCCTGAATCTTCTCAAGGAGCTCCAGAAAAGCCACGGGATGGCGATCATCCTCATTACCCATGATTTGGGCGTGGTGCGCCAGACATCCGACCGGGTCTGCGTAATGCGCTACGGGGAGATTCTGGAAAGCGGTTCAACGAACGGCATTTTCTTGAATCCACAGCATCCTTACACGAAGCACCTGATTGCCAGCGAGCCATCCGGCTCTCCGGACCCGCTGGACGGAGACTCCAAGGAAATCATCCGCGGCACCGGAATGCGCTCTGTGTTCAAGATCAAGCACGGAAGCTTTCTCAACCGCGAGGCACTGAACCTGGTCGCCGTGAATGACGTTTTCCTGAAAGTCCGCGTCGGCGAAACTCTTGGCATCGTCGGCGAAAGCGGATCGGGCAAGTCCACGCTGGGGATGTCGCTGATACGTCTCCAGCCGCCGACGGCAGGGGAGATTCAGTTCGACGGTCAGCGGATTGACATTCTGAGCAAAAGGGAAATGCGCCCGCTTCGAACCGACCTGCAGGTCGTGTTCCAGGATCCGTTCTCGTCGCTCAATCCCCGGATGATCGTCCGCCAGATTCTCGGCGAGGGCTTGATCGTGAACAACATTGGAGGCACGGCGAGGGAACGCGAGCGATTGATCCGGGATGCGTTGAGCGAAGTCCAGATGGAACCTGACGTAATGGACCGGTTTCCGAACGAATTCTCGGGCGGCCAGCGACAAAGGATCGCCATTGCCCGAGCCATCATCCTGCGGCCGAAATTCATTCTCCTGGACGAGCCAACTTCGGCGCTGGACCTTTCGATTCAGGCCCAGATCATCGATCTCTTGAGAGAGCTTCGCCGCAAGCACGATCTCAGCTACCTGTTCATCAGCCATGACCTGAAAGTCGTCAGGGCCCTCTGCCACAACATCATCGTCATGCAACGCGGCAACGTGGTCGAGCAGGGGCCGACGGACATGGTGCTAGAGAACCCGGAGACCGAATACACTCGGAGACTCGTGGAGGCAGCGTTGACCTCGGATGCAACGGCGGAACCGAGCGGCCAGAACAGCTGAAGGCGGGTTGCCGCAGGCATTGGCCTTTGCGCGGCAGCGAAGCACCGTCCCCGACGGGACCCATTTGGCTCAAGCCCGGCCTGCGTGCGAAGAGACAGAGCCGCGGCTTATACGCGTGCCTGTGACTCGCTCTCGCAATCTCGGAATCGGGGCTGAATTCGTTCGAAGAGGCGACGGCGACTTCACCGGAGATTCAGGCCACGGCCTTTCTTCGCAGTCAACGCAACCGCCGCTTGGTTTCGGCGTCGAAGAGGTAGAACGGATTTGACCCCAAGGCCACGCTTGCCGATCCGCCCTCTTTCACATGCCGGGCTTCCTTGGCTTCGGCAATGATCCGGGCACCGGAAGGCGTATCAAGATAGACGAAAGAAACGCCGCCCAAATGCTCGATCAGGTCAATTCTCAGAGCGCCGCCTTCGGATACCTGCAAATGCTCGGGACGCAGGCCGACGGTGACACGGCCGGTATCTGCCGGAAGCTCAAACTCGGGTCGAAGACCCAGACCCCCAAGATCGGCAACAGTTACGGACCCATCCGACACTGCACCGTCGACGAAATTCATCGAAGGAGAGCCGATGAAACCCGCGACAAACTGATTCTCCGGATCGTCGTAAAGGTGCAGCGGTGCGCCGACCTGCTCCACATTGCCGTCGCGCAGCACGACGATTTTGTCGGCCAGCGTCATCGCCTCGACCTGATCGTGGGTTACGTAGATCATGGTCGCGCCGATTTCGTTGTGCAGTCGGCTGATCTCGACCCGCATCTCGACCCGAAGCTCTGCGTCGAGATTCGACAGCGGTTCGTCGAACAGGAACACCTTCGGTCCCCGGACGATCGCCCTCCCGATGGCAACCCTCTGCCGCTGCCCGCCGGACAACGCCTTGGGCTTCCGGTCGAGATAGGGGCCTAGCTTCAGGATGTCCGCCGCCGTGCCAACCTTCTCCTCGATCTGCGCCTTCGGCACCCGGTTCATCTTTAAGCCGAATCCCATGTTCTCGGCCACAGTCATGTGCGGATAAAGCGCGTATGTCTGGAAGACCATGGCGACGCCACGGTCAGCCGGGTCGAGATGGGTCACATCCTCGCTGTCGATCGCGATCTGTCCCGAAGTTGTCTCCTCAAGCCCGGCAATCATGCGAAGCAGGGTGGATTTCCCGCAACCCGAAGGGCCGACGAAAACCGCAAATTCGCCTTCCTCGATATCCAGGCTCACCCCGTGGATCACTTGGGTTTCGCCGTATCGCTTGACTACGTCGCGAAGGATAACGCTCATGGATCACGCACTCCGAGATTGCGAAACACTCTGTCTCCGGAACACCGAAAACGGCAATTGCGCACAGCGCTTCGAATCCTGCAATTGGCTGCGTGTGCCCAGACTGCCAGAATAGAACCACGTGACGGAATCGCACTGCACGAAATAGCCTGCGTTGCCGGGCATGGCAATCAGATTGTCAGAATGCGCGCCAGATTTGCCGACAACCGGGGCTTGCAGCCTCCCTTTCTGCAAACCGATTCCCGCACAATCCGGTCCGAATGCGAAATTGACGGAGGCATAGCGCGATACGTTCTGAGTCCTGCTTGCGCAGAACATTCGATGCGCGTCGCGTTGAAGAAACAAGCCCTCATCTGTTGCCGAAGGGTCCGTGTCAACTCGATAATTTGGGAGTGCCAGCCTCATGTTCCTCCCCTGGCTTGCCAACGAATCAACTGGCAAACCGGGTGCACGAGGAGCGCATCTTTCAATCCCGGCCCAATCAAGGACTAGGCTGTGGACTCAATTGATTTTTGTGCGAGATTGCGCAGGATGCAGCGTGCTGCGGCGAGGGTGACGGCGGAGAGGAAGTTGCGGGCGCGTTTGTCGTAGCGCGTTGCGACCCTGCGGAACTCCTTGATTCTGGCGAAGAACCGCTCTGCGCGATTGCGGCTTGCATAGGCCTTGCGGTCCAGCGGACGCTGCGTTTTGCGATGGCTTCTGGAGGGAATGACGGCGACGCCGCCGCTGGCTTTGATCCAGGTGACAATGGCGTCGGTGTCATAAGCCTTGTCGCCGATCACGATTGCTGCTGGGTCATCGTTGCCGAGCAGTGCCAGTGCCTGGGTGCAGTCGGCGACCTGACCGGGCGACAGCCGCATCGCCGCGGGATGGCCCCCGCCGTCGGCAGCGACATGCATTTTGGTGGTCAGACCGCCCCGGCTGCGCCCGATGTGCCGGGGCTGCGCATCGCTCCGCGACCCGGCCCCGTGCTTGTGGACGCGGACCGGAGAGGCGTCGATCATCCGCGTCTTCAAGTGCCCGGCTCCGCCGCCGTCCGGACCGTCGTCCTGCCCGACAAGTCTCTGCAACTTCTCCATGATCTGCGACCAGGTCCCGTCCTTGCTCCACCGATTGCAGCGGTTGCAACAGGTCGTGTACGGACCGTAGTGTCGCGGCAGGTCGCGCCATGGGATGCCACTGCGCAGCACGAAAAAGATGCCGTCGAAAACCCGGCGGTCGTTCTTGCGCATCGGTCCTTGCCGACCGGTTGGCAGAACCGATCGCGGAACCAACCATTCCGCATCGGTCATGTCGTGGCGGGAACTTGCCATAAGTCGAAACCCCTTCCAAGGATCATCAGTCGCACAAGACCCTTATGCAATCTCTTCATATAATTGGGTACACAGCCTAGGTCGTGTACTCATTGATTTTGATCCAGAGGCGGATGCAGGCAAGGGCGATTGCGGCGAGGAAGTTTCTTGCGAGCTTGTGATGGCGGGTCGCGATGCCTCGGAAGTGCTTGAGCTTGTTGAACCCGAGTTATGGATAAGCTCTGTTTTCTTTTGGAATGCACCGAATGGCGTCTGGCACGACGATTTTGCCGATTTTGACCTTTGGCTGCGCCAGAATGCAGGCAGCCAGACATGACAGGATATGAACGAAGGCATTTGTTGGGGATCGGTGTCGTGTGCGTTCCAATCCCATGCTCGATTTCAGTTTATCGAACAGCGTTTCAATGATGAACCGCTTCCGCAACCTGATTTGGTCCGGAATGGGCAGAAGAACGTTTTTCATGTTGCGGCGAATGCCAGTGATCAGGTGCAGGCCCTGTTGCCGCAAACGCTGGAAAAGCGGCTTCGAAATGTAGCCTTTATCGCCGAACACCTTGCCTTTCAACTCGGCAATCATGGTCTCAAGCGGCTTGCGGTCGTCGGTGTTTCCAGGCGTGATCTTGACGGCCATGACCTGACCCTTGTCGTTGATGACCAGATGCAGCTTGAACCCGAAAAACCACCCCCTGGCGCTGCGGCCCCGCTTGGCCAGTCCCTTGAACACCTTGTTCCGGTTGATCCGTGCGTTGTGGCAGACAGCGAGCTTGGCGCTGTCCACAAAACAGGTCCCGGTTTCCTCACCGCGAAAGCATTGCATCAAGATGCAAAGCGGAACCGGCAAGCGCGGCATCAGGGCGACAAACCGTCCGCAGCTTGGCAGGTCTCCAAAGCGGTCGCGACATTTCCGCTCCACGCCATGGAACCGGAAAGCCTTGAAATGCTTGAAGGGCGAGAGATGAAACAGCACCATGATGAAGAGCCTTTCGCTGAGCGAGAGCTTGCCCGAGCGCGAGCGCTGGCGGCCTGTGCCGATCAGCCGATGCCGCTCCCATTCTTCAAAGGTCTTTGCAAAGTCGTCGAGACAGCAGAACAGTGCGATGACAGAGGTGCTCATTGAGGGGATCCCATCCGTTGATTTTGATTGCGGATACAGAATCAGGCCACGCCCGATTTGGGAACCCCCTCACCCCTCTTATCCAGAATTGGGGTTGTTGAAGAAACGTTCGACGAGGTTGCGTTGGCGGTACAGGTGATGGGATGCGGAGCGCCGCTCCCGGCGATCCCGTTGGGTCGGGATGTGGGGGCAAGAGCCATGGTCGGCAATGAGCTTGAGGATGGCGCGGGCGTCATAGCCGCGGTCGGCGACGGTGTCCCGGGCCGGCTCAAGGCCGTCAAGGAGGGCGGGCACGGCAGCCTTGTCGGAGGCTTGGCCCGGGGTGATCAAGAAGCGGCGCGGCCGGCCAAGGCCGTCGACGACGACGTGGATTTTGGTGCCCGTCCCGCCTCGCGAGCGTCCGATGGCGTGGTCCGGACCCCCTTTTTTCCGCCCGCGGCGTGCTGGTGGGCGCGCACCACCGAGGAGTCCAGGAGATGAAGAGATCCCGGCGAGCCCGTCGCCAACGCCCCGAACAGGCGCTCCCACACCCCTTGCCTGGCCCAGCGGTTGCAGACTGTCGCATGCGGCCCGCAGCGTTCCGGAAGGTCGCGCCACGGCGTGCCGGTGCGCAGGATGTGAAAGATCCCGCTGATCGCCCGCCGGTCGTCCACCCGCGGAACGCCCCGCGGCTTGTCAGGCGGCAACGGCGAGATGATCGCCCATTCCGCATCCGTCAGATCGTGCCGTCCCTGCATCCTCAAGCTCCCGTTGTTTGGAAGCTTGAATCACGTCGGAGCCGGAAAGAAAATCCCTTTTCCCTTTATGAGTACACGACCTGGTCCACATGGGTAATTTTGCAGACGGCTATCGCCGAAAGTGAGGCAAAACTACCGGAGCCTTGATATGTAGCCCTCCAATCTGTTGACTCTCGAATTGCGGGCGACCCGACCGCTCAACTCCCAAATCCTTCGTGATCGCTAGCCTTGGTTTGCACCAATGATATTGACAACGCCGCTGCAAGCGATAATGTATGTGTACTAACATTCAACAACTTGTTTCAATTTTCTTGGAACCAAGAGGAAAGGAATATGCTCAAAATGCATCCTAAAGCACGAAACCTGTTCGCCGTAGTGGCGGCTGGCGCGATGTTCGCGACAGCATCGTTTGCACAACAGCGAACGTTGGTCATCAACACGGACACTTCCGACCCTGCCCCGAAAGCGGCATTCGAGGCACTTATCGCTGGCTTTGAGGCCGAAAACCCTGACGTAAAGGTCGAATGGAACCTATTTGACCACGAGGGCTACAAGACTTCAATACGCAACTTTCTCACCGCGGATGCGCCGGACCTCGCGAATTGGTACGCTGGAAACCGTATGCTTCCATATGTCAATGCGGGACTCTTTGAGCCAGTGGATGACGTTTGGAACGAAAACGGCCTGAATGAAAGCTTGAAGTCGGCCGCATCCTCGATGACGATCGACGGCAAGAAGTGGGGGGTGCCCTACACCTACTACCAATGGGGCGTATACTATCGGAAAGATATCTTCGAGGCCAACAACATAGCCGTTCCCTCCGACTGGGAGGAATTCAAGGCCGCATGCGCTGCTCTCAAAGCCGCCGGGGTCACGCCCATCACAATCGGAACCAGGTATCTGTGGACAGCAGCCGGTGTGTTCGACTACCTGAACCTGCGCACCAACGGATACGAATTCCACATGGATCTGACCAACGGCAAGGTCCCTTGGACGGATGATCGGGTGAGGGCCACCATGGCCAACTGGAAAGAACTGCTGGATGCGGGTTATTTCATCGAAAACCATGCCGCTTACACGTGGCAGGAAGCGCTTGCGCCGATGGTTCAGGGCGATGCGGCCATGTATGTCATGGGCAACTTCGCCGTGGCGCCGCTGAAAGAGGCGGGCCTGACCGACGACCAGTTGGGCTTCTTCCAGTTCCCCAAGATTGCCGAAGGCATTCCGCTTGCCGAGGATGCACCGACGGACACGATCCACATTGCAGCCAATGCAACGAACAAGGAAGACGCCAAGAAATTCCTCGTCTACCTGGCTCGGGCCGACGTGCAGACTGACATCAACAAAAGGCTTGGTCAGTTGCCGATCAATTCGGCGTCGTCAATCGACGAAAGCGACAAGTTCTTGGCCGCAGGTTTCCAGATGCTTTCCAACACGACCGGGGTCGCGCAGTTCTTTGATCGCGACGCGCCGGCCGAGATGGCGAAGGCTGGAATGGAAGGCTTCCAGGAATTCATGGTGAAGCCGGATCGCCTCGACGCGATCCTCGATCGCCTCGAGAAGGCGCGAAACCGAGTCTACTGATCAAAATTGACGGGCGCCCGAAGCCGGGCGCCCTACCCTGCGCATCCCAAGACCCGCTCGCAAAGGGCGCAAGCGCGATGCCCTCTGTAGCCGACAGACGAAGGGTCCGATGAGCGAAACTGCAATAATTCCGTCGATCGCCGCGACGAAGCGGAGCTGGTGGACAAAGAACCAGATCGCGCTAACTCCGTGGATCTTCCTGGCGCCCGGCCTGTTCATGTTTGCGGTTTACGTGATCATACCCATTTTCCAGTCGCTATCGATAAGTCTTTACGACTGGGATGGAATCGCGCCAAACCCGGAATACATCGGCTTGGAAAACTACCGGGAACTCCTGGACGACGAGGCCTTCTACGTATCTCTTCAAAACAATGTGCTGTGGTTGATCCTCTACCTGCTGGCCATACCCGGAGGGCTGTTTGTCGCGCTCTTCCTCAACCAGACGGTAAGAGGTATCCGCATCTACAAATCGCTCTTCTTCTTTCCATTTGTCATCAGTCAAGTTGTCGTCGGCTTGGTTTTCGCCTGGTTTTACGACCCGTCGTTCGGTCTCATGAACATGATTCTCGGCACGTTCGGGATCCCATCGATCGCTGTCCTGGCAGACGAGCGTTTCGTGACCTACGGCATCATCGCCGCTGGGCTGTGGCCGCAGACAGCTTACTGCATGATACTTTACCTAACCGGGTTGAATGCCGTTGATCCGGAACAGATCGAAGCCGGTCGCCTCGATGGTGCGCGGGGGTGGCGAATGCTATGGTACGTGATTATTCCGCAACTAAGGCCTGCGACCTTCATCGCCGTGGTTGTCACGGTCATCGGCGCCCTTCGTTCTTTCGACTTGATCTCGATCATGACCGATGGCGGACCGTACGGCTCAAGCCGCGTGCTGGCGTTTTACATGTATGAACAAGCGCTTGGTGAATACGGCTTCCGAATGGGTTATGGCGCGTCGATTGCAGTAGTGCTGTTTGCAATCATGATGATCTACATTTCCTACTTCCTGTGGAAGATGTACCGCAACGAGCAGGAAGGGCACTGAGATGTTTCCGACACCAGTTGAACGAACATCTGCCTCCTACCGCGTTCTTTACCAGATCGCATTGCCGATCGCCTTGGTAATCTGGCTGCTGCCGCTGATCGCGGTTGCGATCACTTCGATTCGACCGGCGGGTGACATCACGGCTGGGAACTACTGGGGATGGCCGTCGTCGTTCAACGTGATCGAAAACTACACAGCTGTGTTCAACAATTCGCCGATCGGGCAGTACATCTTCAACAGCTTCAAGGTCACGATCCCCACTGTGATCGGAACACTTGTCCTGTCTTGCATGACCGGTTTTGCGTTGGGCATATATCGCTTCCGTGGCTCGGTGCTGCTGTTCTTCATGTTCATCGCAGGAAACTTTATCCCGTTCCAGATCCTGATGGTACCCGTCCGCGATCTCTCGCTTTCACTGGGTGTCTACAACACGACGGCCGGACTGGCATTGTTCCACGTGGCATTCCAAACCGGATTTTGCACTCTGTTCATGCGCAATTTCATCAAGGCACTGCCTCGCGAACTGATCGAAGCTGCGAGAGTCGAGCGGGTTAGCGAAATTCGAATTTTCTGGTATGTCGTCCTTCCGCTCATGCGCCCTGCGATCGCGGCACTTGCGGTCCTGATTTTCACGTTCATCTGGAACGACTACTTCTGGGCCACGGTACTGACCCAGAGTGCCAGCACGCAACCTGTAACCGCCGGCCTTTACGCACTGAACGGTCAATGGGTGGCGGCTTGGCATCTGGTGTCCGCAGGCTCGATCGTGGCCGCGCTCCCGCCAGTCCTGATGTTCTTCCTGATGCAAAAGCACTTCATCGCGGGCTTGACCCTGGGGGCAGTTAAATAGACCGCGGCGATATCGGCTGGAATTTCAGTCGGGAAGCGTCGCAAGGCCGACTCCCGAAAACTACTGCAGCGCTTACCGGTGACCGCGAATCCCAAACAATGACTTGGTCCGTCAATTTTTGCGTGAAGCAGTCAGGCGATCATCGTAGTGAGCACCTCAACAGGCCGGCAGATGCAGGTGCCGGATTTCCTAGCGCGGAGTCGTTCGTCCATGCAGTTCGACGTTCTCGAGACAATGCCTTTATTCAGATGCATGGGTTCGTGCAAAACCGGCTTGAACATGGCACGTAGCAATAGGGAATCGATTTGGGCGGATGCTGAGGTGGAATTGGCAACGCAAGTCAGCTGGATCGCTGTGGACTGGGGTACAACAAACCTTAGGGTTTGGGGCGTGAACGGCAAAGGCGAAAAAGTCTACAGCGCATCATCGGAGAACGGCATGGGGAAACTCGCATCGCACGAGTTCGAACCCGCGCTTCTCGAGCTGATCGAACCCTGGCTATCCGATAACCGCGCCATTCCGGTAATTGCTTGTGGAATGGTAGGCTCTTCCCAAGGTTGGGTGGAAGCAAGCTACCGGAGCGTTCCTTGCGAACCGCTGAGCGTTCAGGAGACCGCTTCACCGGAAACGACGGACAGCAGGATTCTGGTCAGGATTATCCCCGGACTCAAGCAGACCAAGCCGAATTTCGACGTCATGCGCGGTGAAGAAACCCAAATTGCCGGCTTCTTGTCCCTATCGTCAGATTTCGATGGTGTCGTCTGCCTGCCGGGCACCCATACAAAATGGGTGCGTGTCAGCGCCGGAGAGATTGTCAGCTTCCAGTCCTTCATGACCGGGGAAATCCATCAGCTCTTGAGCCTTCAATCTGTCTTGAGGCATTCGCTGCAAGCCAAGGGCTGGAGCAAAACTGAGTTTGCATTCGCCGTTGATGCCATTATTTCCAAGCCCGAAAGCGTTGCCAGCCGACTCTTCTCCATTCGAGCGACTTCGTTGATCGCCGGCTTAAGTCCCGAGGGCGCTGCCGGACGGTTGACAGGAACCTTGATTGGCGCGGAACTGGCTGCTTCCCGTCCCTACTGGCTTGGGCAGAACGTGGTCATCATCGGCTCCAGCGACGCTTCTGCAACGTACGCCGAAGGGTTGCGTCTGGTTGGGCATGCGCCACGAGTCCAGGATGCTGCACCAGTGACCCTCATTGGCTTGAACTCCGCAATCGCCCAGATCCGAAACTCCTGATCATGCATCGGAAGATCATTGCGATACTGCGCGGGGTCCATCCACACGAGGTTCTTGCGATATGCGCCGCCCTGGTTCAGGAAAGGATCGGAATGATCGAGGTTCCATTGAATTCCCCGCAACCTCTCAAAAGCATCTCCATGATCGCCAAGGAGTTCGGTGACGCGGCAACTGTCGGTGCCGGAACCGTCTTGACCGTTAAAGAGGTACGTGACGTGCATGATGTCGGCGGGCAAATCATCGTATCGCCAAACACCAATGTGGAAGTCATTGCGGCAACGAAATCGAAGGGAATGGAGTCTTGGCCAGGCGCATTGTCGCCCTCGGAATGCTTTTCGGCACTGGAGGCGGGCGCTGACGGTCTCAAGATATTTCCGGCGTCTCTCGTCGGCCCTTCGGGAGTCCACGCCTTGCGCGCGGTGCTTCCCTCTCAGACCCAGATCTACGCGGTGGGAGGTGCAGGGCCGGAAAACTTTTCCAGCTGGATTCGTGCCGGTGCAAACGGATTTGGCATAGGTACGGCGCTTTACCAGCGGGGTTTCGGTGAGGAGGACGTTCGGGAAAGAGCTCAAGTGATAGTTGCGGCTTATGACAAAGCAATGAAAGACGACGGAATCCAAGCCTAGATCAAGGGTTCTCTTGCAGGCGGCTTTCAGCTTGAGTCAACAGAACCATTCGGCACGCCGGAACCATTGTCTGTCAATTCCAGAGTTCAGCCATGGCATGAATTGAACAATCTCGAAACGAAGGATCGACAAGCCAGTTTCGAACGGTGGCAAGAGGAGCTTGACACGGAGGTGCAGCATTGCGCAAGGCCAGTCGGCAAGCGTGGAAGACCCCGCGATGTTTGCGCTCTTGGCGATGAGTCCATTGCTGGCGATATCGGGCTTGATTCACGAAGGCTCGAAGCAAGGAAACTTGTACTTGCATCCGATGCCTAACCAGAAAAACGGACCAAAAACCCGCTTTGAAGATAGACTCCCGGACGTCTGTGTCCCAGCGGTATTTTGGCAGTGAATCGGCAAATATCTCCAGCCTGTCGTCAGCCGGACCAGAAAGCCTGCATCACACCGGAGCAGATCACGCGGCGTTGGGAGCCTTGCTTCTCCCCGGTCACCGACCCTGAATTCGACATGAACAAGCGAGCTTGACCGTATGAAACAACGATGACGGTCGGATCAAGTTTGCCATAGGCGACAGGCGCTTGGCCGGACGGAAGGCAGGCACTGCGTTTCAGGACACCCAATAGATTTCGGAATGGAGAAGCCTACTGGATTACCATTCCGCCGTCGATCATCAGAAGCTGGCCCGTCATGTAATCGGACTCCGGACTCGCAAGAAAGGCGGCGGTTCCGACCACGTCCTCCGGATAGGAATAGCGCTTCATCAGGATCATGTCCTCTGCGAGCCGGTCCATAGATTCACCTTCCTTCTGAAACTTCCCTATCGCGACGAGGTCCTTGTCAAGCTGTTCCCAGAGTTCGGTTCTCACTACACCCGGCCCGTAGCCGTTGACGGTGATGTTGTGTTCGGCAAGCGCCTTTGCTCCACCGTTGATCATTGCAAGCACCGCATGTTTCGAGCAAGAGTAGGGAATGACGTCGTCGAATGCCTGACGGCTCAAGATCGAGCCAACGTTGATGATCTTGTAAGGGCCGCTCTCTTTGCCTTGCATGATCATCTGCTTGGCGGCTTCCTGCATGCCAAGCAGCACGCCAAGCGCGTTGACACGCATGATCATGTCCCAATTTTCCTCTGTGATGTCCAAGAACATCAGAGGCTTGTTTATTCCGGCGTTGTTCAACATTACATTGATCGAGCCAAATGCCTTCACCGTGGCGGCGACGGCGGCCTTCATCTCATCTCTGCTCGTCACATCCAGCTTGACCGCGACCGCATCGCCGCCGGACTTCCTTATCCGCCTCGCAACTTCCTCGCAGCCGTCCTCGTTGATGTCGCCCAGGCAGACCTTGGCTCCCAAAGAGGCGTAATGTTCGCCAACGGCTGCCCCCATGCCTCTTGCGGCACCGGTTATCAGCACGTGCTTTTCGGCAAGTCTCGACTGGCTCATGGTGAATTCCCTTCAGTTAATTGCTGGACATTGATCAGGCCCGCGAAAGAGCTTGCAGAACGCACCGCAGCCGAAAACCCAAAAGATATCCGATTTGGACTTTAAATATTCATTTTGGATATGATTTGGGTTTAAATTCATCGAACGCTTGTCCATTCGTTCCGTGCGGCCCGATTGCCGGGTCACACCAGGAATTGGAGAAAACCAATGAAATACGTGAAGAAATCGCTCGCGCTGATCGTGGCCGGGTGTGTTTCCGCAGGCGTGCTAGGCGCTCCGGTCGCCGCAAGCGAAAAGGGTTCAATTGTTTCGTTCAACGGTCCTGCCGGGGAGGCCTACATCGGCCGCTTCATCAAGGGAATCAAGGAAACCGCCGCCCTCAAGGGTTTCGACATCAAGGTCTTCGAGAACCAGTTCAATCAGGCGGAACAGGATCAGCAGGTTCAGCAGGTGCTGGCAGCCGGCCAGTTGCCAGATGTCTTCATCTGGTGGCCGTCCGACGCAACCGCAGGTCTCGGCTCTCTGCGAGCTCTCGCCAGGACCGGCGTTCCAGTTCTCAAGATAAACCAGCTTCCCAACGAGCAGGACAAGCAGTACATCTTCGGATACGCTGGTCCGGATGATCGTCTGCGCGCCCGCAACGCGGGCTACATGATGCGAGAGGCCGCTGCGAGGAAGAAGGCTGAAGGCGGCGAAGGCTTCAATGTTCTCGTTCTTTCCTATCCGCACTCCTACGGAGGCTATGGACTGTCGATCAATGCGTTCAAGGACGCGATCGCGGGGTCCGATCTGGCAATCATCGGCGACATCGGCGAAGGTTTCGGCCAGGCGAACGGGTACAAAGGCGCGGCGAAGCTCATCGCGGCTCATCGCGACCAGGGAGTTCACTTTGTCTATGGCATGGACGATGCGATCCTGACCGGCGGCATTCAGGCGTTCGAAGAGGCTGGCTACGTAATGGGCGAGGACGTGATTGCTGTCGGAACGGTCTGCAATGGCGACAAGCAGCTCATCGAGGAAGGCAAGCAGTTCGGAACGACCCTTCAGTCTCCGCTGCATGAGGGTCAGCTTGCAATCAAGATGGTCGAAGAATATCTTGAAACGGGCGCACTCGCGAAATACATCAATTTCACGCCCAATCCAGCAGTCACGCTGGACAATCTTGAGACGGTGGCCCTTCGTGGATACGACGGCAAGCTCTACGGAATTGATGAACTCTGCTCGGGTGCGTGGGGCGGTTGAAACGCTATTTCTCGAACTGATCCTCGGGCTGTCTGCAGTCGGCCCGAGGCGTTTCCGTTTCCCAAGGCTCAAACGTAAACTCGGCCGTTGACGATGGAGCCGTTGCTGAGACTGGCTTCAATCAACCGATCCTTTGGCGCGATACACGCACTGAAGGATGTGTGTTTCGAGATATATCCCGGCGAGGTGATGGGTCTTGTCGGCGAGAACGGAGCGGGAAAATCCACTCTTGTCAAGGTTATCAGCGGCTTTGACGACGGATATGCAGGCGAATTCCGGCTTGAAGGCGAGAAAGTCCGGTTTTCGAATCCGACCCGCGCCGAAAGGGCGGGCATAGCCATTGCCCAGCAGGAACTTAGCCAGATTCCCACCATGTCCGTGGCGGAGAACGTTTTCCTGGCGGGCGACCATGTTCCGGCAATGGCAACGAAGATTGCACTTGCCAAGCGCGCAAAGCGCTATCTCGATGAGGTAGGGCTTGACGACGTTGATCCGGGTATCGCCGTCAACCGGCTTTCAGTTGGCGAGCAGCAACTTGTCGAGGTTGCGCGCCTTCTTGCACACGAGCCGCGCATCCTGATTCTCGACGAGCCGACAGCAGCGTTGGGCGAGTCGGACAGCATGCGAATTCTCTCGATGGTAACGAGGCTGGCCGAAAACGGCAAGTCGATAATCTACGTCAGCCATCGGCTAGACGAGATTTTCAGGGTGTGCCATCGCATCACGATTCTTCGCGATGGAAAGAGCCAGAGCCCGCGCGCAGCGAATGAACTCGACGTTCAGTCTCTGGTGGAACTGATGCTCGGTCGCGAGTTGCAAAACATGTTTCCGAAGAGACGGCCAGTCGTTCGGAGCAAGCATCTTCTCAGGGTCAAGGATCTGTGGCCTGACGGAGCCTTGGAACCTTTCAATTTCGACGTGTATCCAGGAGAGATTCTTGGTCTCGCGGGACAGCTCGGAAGCGGTTCTGGAGACGCGCTCGCCGCGACCGGCGGAAAGTTGCGTTCCCGCTCCGGCGAAATCGAGCTTGAAGGCAGACGATTTCTTCCACGATCGCCAAAGGAGGCTATTTCCGCAGGGATTGCCTACTGTTCTGAAGACAGGAAGCTCGATGGGCTCTTTCTCGGTCGGCCCATCAGGGAAAACCTGACCTCGCCAGCACTTGAGAGGATATCGAAGATCGGAATTGTCCGCCGTGGAATTGAAACCGGGCTGGCGCGGTCCAATGCGGAAAAGTTCACGGTGGACGTTTCTCGCATCAACGCGGAAGCAGGCGTGCTTTCCGGTGGCAATCAGCAGAAAGTTGCGTTGGGCAAGTGGCTGTCAATCACGCCAAGGGTGGTCCTCGTCAACGAGCCGACCCGGGGTGTGGACGTGGGCGCGCGTGCGGAGATCTACCAGAAGCTCCGCGAGCTAGCCGACGAAGGCGCAGCAATCGTCGTGGCCTCCACGGACATTCAGGAGATTGTCGGTCTCTCAGACCGAGTCATTACATTCTATCGCGGAATGCAGATCGGCGAAATCAAGCTCAATGACATAACCGCCGCCACGATACTGAAGCAGATCACCCATCCATTTGACCAATCTCCCGAGGCGGAGGCTTCGCTATGACCGGCGTTGGCGATATCCGAAACTTCGCCAGGCGCGCTATTGATCGATGGGTGCAGGGCAACTCCCGCTTGGTGGTAGTCCTGATCGCGCTGTTCCTGACGATCATCGTCGCAGGCATGGCGACGGCGCCGAATTTCCTCACGATCTTCAATTTCAAGACGATTATCCGCGATGCCGCACTAGTTGGAATAATGGCCGTCGGGCTGACATTTGTAACATTGTCCGGAAACTTCTTCCTGCTGTCGATGAAGGAGACCGCCGCGATCTGCATCATCGCCTTCGCAACGTCGATGTCGGCAGGCTATGGATTCGAATTGTCGTTCCTGTTCACGATGGCCATTGCGCTGGCGACTGGCGCGGCACAAGGAATTCTGATCGGCCTCGGCGGCAACCCGATTGTGGTTACGCTGGGCGCGGCAGGACTGCTGTTCGGCCTCGGCTCATGGTGGAGCGACAACCTTGTTATCTCGTTCCGCCGTCCGCATGGGGCGGAATGGCTCGGAACTGGATCATTTTTGGGGCTGCCCAACATCACGATAGCATTCATTCTCATTGCAATTACGGCAGAGTGCGTGCTCCGCTACTCGAAATTCGGACGGCAGGTCTACCTGATAGGGGCAAACCGCGCCGCCGGCCGCGCTACTGGACACGAGAACTTCGCGATGGCTATCAAGGTATGTGCAATTGCGTCGGTTTGTTCGGCGTTCGTGGCGGTCGCGTTTGCTGCCCAGGTCTCCAGTGCGCACGTGAACTATTTTTCGTCCGAGTTTGGCTCATCGGGAGACATGACGATTCTGGTGATCGCCACAGTGATGGTAGGCGGAAACTCGATTATGGGTGGATTTGGCTCCACACTTCGATCCAGCCTCGGCGCCATATTCATTTCCACTGTCGACAACATGATGGTTCTTCACGGATTCAACAGCGGACCGCGCGTTCTGGCCGTCGGACTGATGATCGTCTTTTCAATCATGGTGTTTGCCATGGCTCGCCGCGGCAGCCGCTCTCAAGAATAGGGAAAACCGTTGCATAGACTGAGGAATTGGATAACAGGCAATCCCGATCTAGCATTCGCAGTGCTTCTCGCGGTTTGCGTCTACGGGTATTTTGGGATCACCAACGATCTTTTCGCGACGCATCGGACGACCTTTGCGATCATGGAGAGATTTGCCGTGCTTGGACTCGTCGGACTGGCACTGACGCTGTGCATAATCGCAGGGGAGATTGATCTTTCAATTGGCTCGAACGCTGCGCTTGCCGCGGTCATAGCGGTGCGGTTCACCGACAGCCTAGGTGCTGAGACCGCGATTCTCATTGCTTTGTCGACAGCGACCTTGATCGGCGTCGTGCAGGGCTATTTCATTGCCATTCTGAGGGTTCGGGCGATAGTGCTCACTGTGGGCACCTTGATGCTGCTGCGCGGCGTGGCATTGTTCGCGGCAGAGGAGAAAACCGTCATGCTGACGGATTTTACTGTTCCCGACTTCATCACGACAAAGATGCTCGGCTACTTCTCCCCGGCGAGCATGCTCGTGGTGTTCATGTTCGTCGTCGTCGGAATCTTCATGAACTTCACGCGCTTTGGTAGGGAGATCTATGCCATCGGGGGTGCACGCAAGGAAGCGCTTGCTGCCGGAATCAGCCTGAGACGCCCAATGATCATTGTCTTCGCCATCTCGGGATTTTGTGCCGGACTCGGTGGCGTGATCATCGGGTTGCGCTCGGGCACCGCCCAAGCGCTGGGCCTGCAATATCTTCTGCTTGCAGGTACCGTCGCGGCATTTATCGGCGGCGTCTCGATTCTAGGCGGACGTGGCGGCGTGGTAGGCGCCGCAATAGGCACACTCACCGTGAACTTCCTGAACACGGGGCTTGTGTTCAATGTCACACCGGCGTTCATGGTGCAACTTTATCTCGGTGTTCTATTGATGATTGTGATAATGTTCCAGACTGGAAGTCGGGTTTTCGACGAGCATCAGCGGCGGCGGCAGATACTCCAAGACGTCGATGCGCGAAGAACTGCCTTGCTCGCAAGAAAATCCGCCTCGCGTTTCGCGGTCCCGCCATGAACTCCCTAACCCAACAGCGGCCGACCGAGAATACTCAGCTGTGCAATTCCCGCCATGGAACCTGACCTTGAGGCCACGACGCATTCCGCTCGCAAAAAGGGCGCACTGCTCACGCCTTGGCAGAGCCGCCTGAAGACGAAAGCCGGAAACAAGCCTGAGGGCCCGTACGAAACCGAGGATCGCAGCCAAATGGCGGGCATTTCCAACCAGGAAATGGCCCGATTTCTCGACTTCGTCGAGCAACTCGAGCTCGAGGCCGAGCTCTCGCTGTCGATCAGAAAAGGTTACAGCGAGATCCGAATGCTCGTGACGCTCGTCCGCAACCACCTGACAGGAAAGCTCACGACTAGCTCCTCGCTGGTGGGAGCCTCCGGAATGTCCTACGGCACCGCCATGCGCGCCCTCGCAGCAATAGAGGAGCGTGGCCTGCTGTTCCGTCGCCCGCGCACTTCGACCGGAAAGTCATTCTCGCTTCATCCCACGGCCAAGCTGCTTCACGAATGGCAGGAATTCGCGCGGAGGACAAGAGCGCTGGTCGGCAACCTAGCCGAGTCCGGTGGCGGCCAACTATCCGGCACAGCAAATTATTTTTTCGGCGCGTCCTATGCGAGCGCGAATGTCCTGCCTCATCCCGCCATACTGGACTGCAAGCTGCCGCTGGGCGGCGGTCTTCGTTTGCTTGTGCATGCCGATCCCACTTTCATGGCGATGCATGCACTCAAGAGACAGTTCGAGACGATCTTCGGCGTGGGCATCAAGAGTCGGGCACTCTCGATCGATCGCCTTCGAGACGAAATCCTCGACAACTCATGCCACGAAATCTCGCGCTATGACATTGTCGCCTGCGACCTGCCTTGGTTCGGGGAGATGGTTGAGGGAGGACATTTCCTCGCACTGAACCCCTTGATCCTGAAAACCGGCTTCGATACCTCGGACTTCCATCCTGAGGCGCTGCGAAGCGCAAGGTACAAGGGACAGCAGTACGGGATTCCAGTTCAGACAACCCCAGATCTTCTGGTCTACAGGCGCGACCTTCTCGATGCGCTTGGCCTGCAGCCTCCGCGCACGATCAATGCGACGCTGGCGGCCGCAAGGGCGATTCATGAATCCGTTCCCGGCGTGGCCGGCATTGCATGGAACGCGGCGCGCGGAACACCGCTAGGACACTCATTCCTCTATGTCACCAGCGCTTTCGGACAGCCGGTACTGAATCTGCGGCCGAATGACTCAGGATTCGACATGGAGCATGTGGAGGGCGAGGGCTTCCGTCCGATGTTCGGCACTGCGGAGGCGCGGTCGACAGCAGAGTATTTTCTGGAGTTGCTCGACTATTCGCCGACCGGAATACTCGGAATGTCATGGTACGAACGCGCACGCTGCTACGCGGACGGCGAGGCGGCGATTGCGTACTCTGCCACTCTGCTGTCGCCTCTGTTCGAGCTCGACAGGGATTCGCCGGCCTGCGGCAACACTGAGTACCTGCCGCATCCGCATGGGCCGGCCGGCCGGCCGGTCGCACCTCTCGGGGGCTACGCATTGGCAATACCTTCGAACATCGCGCTTGAGCGGGTGGAACCCGTCTGGACTGCGCTCATGGAGCTAACTTCGGCCCAAGCAATCAAGCTCTACATCGAGAACGGAAGTCTTGTGAGCCCAAGGTTCAGCGTCAGCATTGATCCGGAAGTTCAGCGGATTTCACCGCTGATATCCATCGTGGACGAAATGGCTCGCTTTGGCGTGCTCCAGATGTGGCCACGCCCGCCCGTTCCGGAAATCACCAACATCATAAAGATCGCGGGCGAGGAAATGCATGACATGCTGCAAGGGGTCAAGAGCATCGACTTGGCACTGTCCGACGCGCAAAATCGGGCTGACGCACTGATGCGCTCGCGCGGCCACTACTAGTGAACCTCCGATTTGGATTTTTTTGGCTTTAGCTCCGGGAGCTGCTCTTCCTGGCTGCCGGTTGGTTTTCTGCGGTCCGGAAGCCCCAAATGCACGTTTTCGGGGCGGAATCGCCGCCGTTTCAGCCCCCGCAGGGCCGACCCGGCAAATTCCGCACACACTTCTCCTCGGCGTGCAGAAGCCGACTCGAAGGCGTCAAGTCGCGACGCTGGCGGCCCGTTCCCTCCAGATGGTGCGCCAAACCCGGGGGGCGATGCCGATGTGCAGCTTCATCCCGAAATGCCGCCGGTTCTCCTTCTTCGTCCGGTGCATCTCCGGATCGCGGGTGCTGCTCTCGTTCTTGGTCGACGAGGGCGCCGAGACGATGCTAACCCCAATTCTGGATAAGAGGGGTGAGGGGGTTCCCAAATCGGGCGTGGCCTGATTCTGTATCCGCAATCAAAATCAACGGATGAGATCCCCTCAATGAACACCTCCATCATCGCACTGTTCTGCTGTCCCGACGACTTTGCAAAGACCTTCCTGATTGCCACTTAAGCTAAGCGCAACTTGAGCAGCCGTTCGGGCATGGGCGGCGTTCTGAGGGCCACACAGGCAAGTCTGGGGATGATGTCGGGCAGGTCGAAGCGACGATTGAAGCGGCATTCGAACTCCGAGAGATATCGCTGGGCGCATTTGGGGCGAATCGCATGGCAGGTGCCGCGCAACGCACTCTTGACATTGCCGAGAATGGTGTTCACCCAACGAAACACAGGGCACTCGACGCTGGCTTTCCCGCTTCCCACCACAATCCTGTCATGAGCGCAACCGGCCGCGCTGGCGCCATGGAAGCAGGCCAAATCATCGGACACCACCGAAGTGCCGGCGCCCAGGTGCCGGTGTGCCCAGGCGGCGATTTCGCGGGTGCGGAACCCTTCGACGACCGTGAGCTTCAGGCGCAGCGGGTGTCCGTGCTCGTTGGTCTGGACGGCGGCCACGAAAGGGGTCTTGGTCAGCGCCCCTCGCCCGCGCTTGCCGCCGCTTCGCTCGCCGCCGAGATAGGCATCGTCGAGCTCGACCCGGCCGCTGAGCGGGTGTTCGCGGTCTCGCTCCATCATCCCCTGCATCAGCTTGTGTTTCATGCGCCACGCCGCGTTGCAGGAGATGCCCAGATGGCGGTGCAGCATCATCGCCGAGATGCCTTTCTTGTCTTGGGTGATGAGGTAGATGGCCTGAAACCACACTGTGAGCGGCAGCTTGGTGGCCTCGAACAGGGTCCCGGCGGTGATCGAGGTCTGGCGGTGGCAGCGATGGCACTGCTGGAGCTTGCGGATGTTGAGTTGACAGCCTCGGTCATGCCCGCAGTGAGGGCATTCGAAGCCATTGGGCCATCGCCACCGATACAGGGCGTCGAAGCATTGGTCTTCGGTCCCATAGAGTGAGAGAAATGCGTTCAGACTGATTCCTTTCTGAAACTGCACTGGGTTGCGTGCCATGTAAATTCCCTTCCGAGCATTGCCTTGCATGACAATATTCCATCCCAAATATAGCTTGCATTCAAAGGTAATCAGGAAGGCCTTTGAAGAATGGGAGCGGCATCGGCTGATCGGCACAGGCCGCCAGCGCTCGCGCTCGGGCAAGCTCTCGCTCAGCGAAAGGCTCTTCATCATGGTGCTGTTCCATCTCTCGCCCTTCAAGAATTTCAAGGCTTTCCGGTTCCATGGCGTGGAGCGGAAATATCGCGACCGCTTTGGAGACCTGCCGAGCTGCGGACGGTTTGTCGCTCTGATGCCGCGCTTGCCGGTTCCGTTTTGCATCTTGATGCAATGCTTTCGCGGTGAGGAAACCGGAATCTGTTTTGTGGACAGCACCAAGCTCGCTGTCTGCCACAACGCACGGATCAACCGGAACAAGGTGTTCAAAGGACTGGCCAAGCGGGGCCGCAGCGCCATGGGGTGGTTTTTCGGGTTCAAGCTGCATCTGGTCATCAACGACAAGGGTCAGGTCATGGCCGTCAAGATCACGCCTGGAAACACCGACGACCGCAAGCCGCTTGAGACCATGATTGCCGAGTTGAAAGGCAAGGCGTTCGGCGACAAAGGCTGCATTCCGAAGCCGCTTTTCCAGCGTTTGCGGCAACAGGGCCTGCACCTGATCACTGGCATTCGCCGCAACATGAAAAACTTTCCTCTGCCCATTCTGGACAAAATCATGTTGCGGAAGCGGTTCATCATTGAAACGCTGTTCGATAAACTGAAATCGAGCATGGGATTGGAACGCACACGACACCGGTCCCCAACAAATGCCTTCGTTCATATCCTGTCATGTCTGGCTGCCTATATTCTGGCGCAGCCAAAGGTCAAAATCGGCAAAATCGTCGTGCCAGACGCCATTCGGTGCATGCCAAAACCAAACAGAGCTTATCCATAACTCGGGTACGCTTGAGTAAATGAGTGATATTGCGCGGTACCAAGTATTGGTATACCCTCCATTCAGGAGGTGCATCATGCCCAAAAACACATCTATGTCCCTTGGCGATCACTTCGCCAGCTTTATCGACACCCAGGTTCAGGCAGGCCGTTATGGGTCGGCCAGCGATGTTGTGCGGGCTGGTCTGCGCTTGCTAGAAGAACATGAAGGCAAGGTGAAGGCCCTTCAAGACGCTCTTATCGAGGGTGAGCAGTCTGGAAAGCCACAGCCTTTCGATTTCGATGAGTTCAAGGCGCGCAAACGGGCAGAACTTAACCAGGCCAACGGATGAGCCTTGTCACCTTCTCGCCTGCCGCAGCGGCGGACCTCGATAACATTTGGGATTACACAGTCGAGGAATGGGGACCCGACCAGGCTGACCGTTACACAGATGACATTCAGAACACCTGTAGCAGCCTTGCGCGCGGCGAGAAACGCGGGCGCGATGTAGACGTGCGTTCAGGCTACCAGAAACATGCTGTAGGAAAGCACTTCCTATTTTTTCGGACGACCAAGGCTGGGATCGAGGTAATCCGCATCTTGCACCAAAGCATGGATGTGGGACGGCATCTGTAGTCGAGCTTGCCTCAACTCAAACACTCAGTTGCTCTTTTGAGTAAAAACAAAAATGAGGCAGAGCATGAGCATTATTTCCGTCCTGAATCCCAAAGGTGGTAGCGGCAAGACCACCATCAGCACCAATCTCGCTAGATCGCTGCACGAGCTGGGACACTCGGTCCTGATCGTGGACAGCGATCCACAAGGCAGCGCACGTGACTGGCATGCAGCCAGCGAAGACAATCCAATCGAGTTGGTCGCGCTGGACCGTCCCAACAACGTTAAGACGCTGACCAGTATGGCCACAAACTACGACTATGTGGTGATCGACGGAGCGGCAAAGCTGGAAGACATGATCGCAGCCTGCATCAAGGTCAGCGACTTCGTTCTGATCCCCGTTCAACCGTCTCCATACGACATCTGGGCAGCGGCGGACCTGGTGGATTTCATCAAGGCTCGCCAGGAGGTAACTGACGGATCACCACGCGCGGGCTTTGTCGTTTCACGTGTCGTGGAGGGAACGAGGCTTGGCAGCGATGTCCGGACAGCCCTGGATGACTACGCATTGCCCGTTTGCGAAACGACGATCACACAACGACAGGTGTATCCCCAAACCGCATCTGAGGGGCTGACCGTTTTCGATGCTGACAATGCGAAAGCGAGGGCGGAGACCACGGCGTTAAGCGACGAGATACTGGCGATGCTGGCACCGGCGAAAAGGGAGGTAGCGTAATGGCATTATCCGCAAAACGTCCAAGCCGGGGCGATGACGCCCGCAAGCGCATCTTGCACGAGATCACCGAAACAACCGAGAAAAAGAAGGGGCTTACAAAGAATAGTTGACAGGGTGCACCGTCCGGCAGGCTGTGTGGGCAGCGCGGTTGCCGCCACCCTTGCCCCGAACGCGCCGCTCGCCCGAAGCGACCGCATGGTCCGTTGCTGCCACATACCGCCAGATTGCCTGTCGGCTGCTTCCGCAGAAACAGCGCCATTGATGCTGGCTGGAGCGAATCCTCGAAGCGCAGGGAGGCTGCCGAGCCTGCAAGCTGCAAATGCACGGGGAGTCCCGCAGCGTGAAACGGCCGTCAACTATTCTTTGTAAGCCCCAAAATCACGCCGCTTCAAACGCTTGGATGTTCTTAACGGACAACTACAGTACCCCACTTACCGTCATGGCAAGGCAAGACTGTATGCTTTCGACCGCTTCCGCATTGAAGATAATACTTTTTGCGCCCAGACCATCCTGATCTGTTTGCGGTAGAATTGGACGATGACGACGATGATGAACTCGAATTTCCGGCGTTATATGACCCGCCAGAATAGGAGGTTCCAGCTTGCGAAGTAGACTCTGCTAACCCCAATTCTGGATAAGAGGGGTGAGGGGGTTCCCAAATCGGGCGTGGCCTGATTCTGTATCCGCAATCAAAATCAACGGATGGGATCCCCTCAATGAGCACCTCCATCATCGCACTGTTCTGTTGTCTCGACGACTTTGCAAAGGCCTTTGAAGAATGGGAGCGGCATCGGCTGATCGGCACAGGCCGCCAGCGCTCGCGCTCGGGCAAGCTCTCGCTCAGCGAAAGGCTCTTCATCATGGTGCCGTTTCATCTCTCGCCCTTCAAGAGTTTCAAGGCTTTCCGGTTCGATGCGTGGAGCGGAAACATCGCGACCGCTTTGGAGACCTGCCGAGCTGCGGACGGTTTGTCGCCCTGATGCCGCGCTTGCCGGTTCCGTTTTGCATCTTGATGCAATGCTTTCGCGGTGAGGAAACCGGGATCTGTTTTGTGGACAGCGCCAAGCTCGCTGTCTGCCACAACGCACGGATCAACCGGAACAAGGTGTTCAAGGGACTGGCCAAGCGGGGCCGCAGCGCCAGGGGGTGGTTTTTCGGGTTCAAGCTGCATCTGGTCATCAACGACAAGGGTCAGGTCATGGCCGTCAAGATCACGCCTGGAAACACCGACGACCGCAAGCCGCTTGAGACCATGATTGCCGAGTTGGAAGGCAAGGCGTTCGGCGATAAAGGCTGCATTCCGAAGCCGCTTTTCCAGCGTTTGCGGCAACAGGGCCTGCACCTGATCACTGGCATTCGCCGCAACATGAAAAACTTTCCTCTGCCCATTCTGGACAAAATCATGTTGCGGAAGCGGTTCATCATTGAAACGCTGTTCGATAAACTGAAATCGAGCATGGGATTGGAACGCACACGACACCGATCCCCAACAAATGCCTTCGTTCATATCCTGTCATGTCTGGCTGCCTGCATTCTGGCGCAGCCAAAGGTCAAAATGGGCAAAATCGTCGTGCCAGACGCCATTCGGTGCATGCCAAAAGAAAACAGAGCTTGTCCATAACTCGGGTGATGCTACCCTCCTTCAGCAGAACCCTCCGTTCGGTCAGGTGATCCCCGATCTCCCGAACGGCAAGTGCGCTAGCCAGCGACGAAAGTCAGGATCGTCGTCTCGTCCGGAACCTTCTCCAGCCTCACTCCGGCAAAGCGCCGGACGCTCTCGGCTTCGAAAGCAGGTCCTCCATCGGCCGGGTCGATCAGGTTGCAGAACAGCTGCACGCAGCGCACGCGCAGCGTCACCGGCAATGGATCCGGCTATCGCCCCTTTTGCCGCCGCCCTTGGGACAGATCGGTGCGATGCAGGCTTCCAGACGCGCCCAGAGGATCAGGCCGTCCATCCGCTCCAGAAAAATCTCGCGGCGCGTCTTGCGATAATGTTCAAGGCTCGCAAAGCTCGGCAGATGAAGGCACTGCATGACGTAATCCCCCGAAAAAAGGCGTGGTGCAAGACAGCAGGCGCCCCGGATGCACAATGCCACGCCCAAAATCAGGCTAATTGCTTATTCACATAGCTCCGGCGACACAAGGCATTGTGTCCGGGATGTCAGGTGATGGAATATTCGCATGACATTCTTGACGTGGAACCGCCCCTTGAACGAAATCCCCGCCAGCCTCATCGCCTTCCAGCGCCTGTTGCCATCGTCAAGCCTCGGTCGTCGGCGACAGGCCCGCCCGTGAAGTTCTCGCCTGGATCCACACCGCGCTCTGCAACCTCAAGGGCTGGGCTCGGGGCGTCTGCCACGGGCTGCGCGCCAAGCGCCTCCAGACCTGTCTCGACGAGTTCGTCTTTCGCTTCAATCGGCGCCGAAATCGCCACGTTGCATTCCTGTCCATGTTCCTGCAGGCTCTGCGCACCAAACCTCACCCCTGCCGCATCTTGATCAAACCGGAACCAAGTGCGTAAGCAGTTCATGCTATATTCAGAGGTTCCCTAGTGAATTGATTCCAAATCTGGATCCCTCTTTTTCTTGCGCGATGATTTTGTCGGGGTCTGCGGACTGGGAGAATGGCCGCGTCTCCGTGGCGTTGCGCTCTTCGATGAAGCGGAGGATGGCCTGCTGGAGTTCGTCGACGAAATGGAAGCTGCATCTTTTCGGGGACCACGACATGCAGCGCCTTCAGCCGCCGAGCCTCAAGCACAACCGCAGGCCGCGCCCACGGGTGCGAACCGGGTGCGGAATGGCGGCGGCGCGAACTGGGGCGTTTCTGGCGGCATTGGCAATGGCCGGATGCTCGACGCCGGAATATCGCGCCGCCTGGGACACGTGCACTGCGCAGTGGCTCCGGAAAATGCCGCCGGTATGCGAGAACCGGGAAACGATGCTCGTCAGATACGAAGATGTCCCGGACGGGACGGAAACCTGCACCACGGAACGGATTCGCGATGCGTCGGATCCCGATCGGGTGGCCCACACCACGAAACGGACGTGCGCGCCCAACACGAAGCGCGTCGTGGTTCCCTGTCTCGCCCTGGAAACCGCCGACGTCCGAAAGAGCGCGCGCGACGCTGGAATCCGCGCCTGCACGGTACGCTTCTGTCTTGCCAGCCATGGAAATGTGTCTTGCGGCAGCGAAGAATGAGGCGCTTGGCATTTCAGTCGCCGCCGCGCCGGCGAAGGCCGCATCGCGCGCCGTGAAGGTGTCGGCCGGGAAGCGGCGCTCAGGAAGGCCGCGGTCGTTGCCGCCTCGGGGCAGACCCGCCCGACAAGCCCTTCTCGTCGCGCTTCGCCGGGCAGGATACGTTCGTGGCCGTCGACGATGTGGAACTGCCGCGGCTTCGGGCGTTTCTGGATGGCGGTCCCGAAACCCATAACGCGGTCATGGCCAGCGGCTGGAGCGCCAGCATCATGCAGCAGACCTGCATCCGGGCAATGGCGAAGCTCGAACTCGCCTGTGAGTCGCGTCTTCGCAAGGCCGAAATGACCCGCGCTGCCGAGGCCGATGCCCATGATTTCGGCGACGAGCGCCCGTTCCGGACCGCCGGGGATTTCGTCGGCGCGGCACCGGGCGGTCGCGGCGGCTCTGGCGGAGGCGGCGAAAGCCAAGGTGCGGGTGGAACATCCGTTCTGGATCGCGAGCGGGTGTTCGGCTGCGACATGGTTCGCTATCGGGGACTTGAAGAGAAACGTGCAGCGGTTTGCGCCGCTTCCGGGTTTCTCGAACCTGATGATTGCCTAGCCGCCCCTGTCATGACAGGGGGTCGGTGTGTCCAGAATTTGCCGGACCGGCCCTGCGGGGGCTGAAACGGCAGCGGTTTCGCCCCGAAAACGCTCATTTGCGGCTTTCGGGACGCGCTTGAGACGCCGATGAGTCAGTCTGGCGAAGAAGCCTTCCGCCGCGTTCAGCCGCAAATCCGGGGTCGAAGATCGTTGCGAATTCACGGGTGATGCTGTTTTTCGATAGAATCTGGAAACCCGGCCACAAGCCAGCGAATGAACAACTCAAATCTGGTTCTTCTTGATTTTCTTGAGAATCTGCTGAAGAACACGGATACAGGTTTTCAACTCAGCCTCGTCTATATCTTCAACCAATGACCTGTACAAGACATTGATTGAAGGTGCCAGCGCATCGACTTTCCTCTCTCCCTTTCCCGTCAATGCAACGGTTCGCACGCGCTGGTCGTTCTCGCTGATGCTTCTTTCGACAAACCCGGTCTCCACCAGTTGCTCCACTGTCCTGCTCGTTGTCGACTGCTCCGTGACCGAAAGCACGGACAATTCGCTGATCGTAAGTTCGTCGAATGCCGAAAGACAGGAAAGAACACGCATTCTTGCACCTTGGACATCCAGTTCGGCAAGCGCAAGGTTTTGGTCGGTTTCCCAGCGACGTGACAATCTGGCGGCCAGATATGGAAGGTAGTTCTCTAGCTCTTCGGGAGTTTTGAACGGAAGTTCAACCCTGGATTCTTCTGCGCGGTCACTCATTGCCGCTGTCTACATTCAGCTTGCCGACGAGACCGCGCAATGCGTCAACAGTCTCGGACAGTTCTTCCGGTGGCAAATCTTCGAAGAATTTGGACAGCGCCATCCGGTGCTTTCCGAGCGCTTTCTCAAACGCCTCTTTGCCTTCCAACGTAAGCATGGCGTTGAAAGAGCGGCGATCTTCCTTGGCCATTGCCTTTGCTACGAGGCCGTCCTTGACGAGGCGATTCACCAAGCCTGAAACGTTTCCATTTGAAACCTTGAGAGCTTTGGACAACTGGCTCATGTTAAGGCCATCGGGATATCGATAGAGTTGCGCCAGAGCATCGAATTTCGCGAGACTGATCCCTACTTGATCCAGCAAAACTCGATTTAACTCAGCAAAGATCACGCGGTGCAGGGCAAGAATACTGAGCCACAACCTCGTTTCCTGTTTTTGTTGTTCTTCAACCGAATTTAGAATGTCGCGCTCTCCAGCCTTTCTTCACCATTCTCAAAGCGAGTCGCATCTGTGTATCCGGCAATGGCAGCCCTGATGTCTTGCGGAATCTCAATGGCACGATGGTTTTCCAATGAAGTAGTTACAGTTGTGAAACTTCCGCGCAAGGCTTCTTTGCCGTCTTTCATCGCGTGCAAAATCAGCCAATATGACTTGGTGCCCAGCTTCTGCACGGTCACGAACACTTCAACCTCGTCTCCCATCATGCAGGGAGTAAAGAAAGTGAAGCCGGCATTCACATAACCCAACCCGATTCGCCGAGGTCCGAGAATGTCATAGTAGCTGATGTTCAGGCAGTCGCAAAACCAAGCTTCGATGACTTGGTTGAAAATGTCGAAGAACATCGGAGTGTATACAATGCCTGCTGGGTCGCACTGGCCGTGACGGAACGTCTTTTTCTGCGACCACAGGTCTTTGGGCAAATCCACTTGGGTTAGGGGAATGGGGCGTGCCTGGGTCATGTTCCGCTCTGATTTTTTCATGAAAAGGACTCAATGGTTTTGATGGTGCCTTCCAACTCGACGCCAGAGGCGTCTTTGACAGCTGAGGTCAGCAAACGCCCAGCCCAATCGGCGGCGTCATCCCTTGCTGCGATGGATTTCGTGGTGGTCATTACCTTGTCGAATTTCGACAGTCCACGGACATGGGTGTCAGAATAACCCTTTATCAGGCGACGAAAGGACAGCACCGTCACCGCAAGATCATAGTTGGACATCAGGACATCACGGGCTTCGGACAGCCAAGCGTCACGATGCTTCACTTCGGCCTGATGGCGCAGCGACTTTCGACGCATGGACTTCAAGCCACCGACAAAATATAGTGACACGAACCAGCGCAGGCTGTAGGTGCTGATTCGCCGACCCTTGTTAATGCGCCGGTCCAGCCAGCCATAAAGCCTTTGGCGGGCAATCAGCCAACTGGCCAAGCCCACCGGCAGGGTCGCAGCGACCTCTTCCATGCGCGGATGCATGAATTCGGTAGTGTTAAGGATTTGCCCGTCTTTCAGGCCAACCTCATCCTCGACCCGGGCGCGGCGCACAGTGCGGGTTTTCAGGTAGGCGACGCGGATGACATCATCATAGACCATTGCATTCGCCAAATATTTTGCTGCAGTCGTTGCAAACTCATACCCGCGCGCCTCTCCACCTGCGGCCTTGTCTCTCTCGGCCAGATCGCGCAACAGGTCGAGATATTCGCCGCCATAGGCAACATCCTGAAAATCCACCACTTTCTGAAGGCCCAGATAGGCTATTTCGTGCGCTGGTTCAGGCAGTTCGGTGCGGATACGTGAAAGCAACTCATTGGCTCGTTCATCGGCCAGCCGCTCGGGCAGGGCGAAGGTTCGGATTTTCTGCGCTTCGCCAGCGGCAGGTTCGGGTTCGCCGTAGATCGTGCGCTCAAAGGCGGCGTCAAAGGTGCGGATGCTGGCTTCGACCCCTTTGCCGCTCTTGCGGATGACATCGTAATAGACTTCCCGCTCAAAAGGCAAGGCGCCCGATGCGGCGAGACTGCCGAACATGGCCGACGAGATGACCGAGCCATTCCGAACGGCCATCTCATTCATGTCAAAGACAATTTCCTGCTGTGCCACCACGCTGATGGCATCGGCAACTGCACCGCTATCGGCAATGCCTTCACCCGGTGCCATCTTCTCGATGGTCGAAAGCGCACGGTGGCTGGAAGCGATCAATGTAGTCCGGTCGGGAGTCACGATACCTCGCAGAATCGACCGCCCAGCCTCCATGTATTCCGACGCAATTACCACGTCCACGTCGCCGGGAGTGGGCATTTGCGCCAGAACCGGTCGCTGACCAGTCCCATTGGCGCACATCATTTCGACGTAATAGATGGTTGCACCCGTCCGCTGGGCCACGCCAGGCACCGAGGTCGATTGCGCCACCCATCCCTGGCTCTCCGCAAGTTCGATGATCCAGCCAGTCAATACGCCACCGCCCTGACCCCCCATCGCCACAATCGCTATGGAGATGGGGCGATCGGTGCTGAATGCCTTCAGGCCGAGCTTGACTGCATTATCTCTCATGTGCCCTGCACCTCGAAGCTGACCGCGCGCCGTTCGCGCCGGTGTTGCAGGTAGCGGATGATTGGCTGAGAGACGGCATCCTTGAATTTGTCCCAGCCGCTGGGGTGGTGGATGACCTCGGCCCGGAAGAACGAGGGGCAGAGAACAGCGGCATCCGACACCTCGCCGCAATTGCCGCAGGCCACGCAAGTCGTGTCGATTGACGCCACGGGATCGTCTCGCAGGGGGTCGTCCAGTTCCTTGACCGAAAGGGACGGGCAACCCGACAGGCGGATACAGGCGTGATCGCCTGTGCACACATCCTCATCCACGCCGAATTTTTCCTTGACCACGCGCCTGCCGCCCTTGATTGCCTTGGCAACCTGCGGCTTCTCCCGGCGCTGCTTGTTCAGCATGCACTCGGATGAGGCAACTATGATCTTGGGACCTTCCTCATCTGTGGTCAACGCCTCCATGAGCACATCGCGCATCCGGTTGACATCATAGGTGCGGTCGATCTGGCGCACCCAGGTGGCGCCGATGCCCTTGACCGCCGCGACAATGGAGTTGTTGGTCTTGCGGCGCTTGTTGAATGCGCGCGATGACAGGATGTCCTGTCCGCCAGTGGCAGAGGAATAATAGTTATCGACGATGACAAACACGCCGTCGTGCTTGTTGAACACCGCATTGCCAATGCCGCTGGTTAGCCCATTGTGCCAGAAACCGCCATCGCCCATGATCGAGATCGACCGCTTTGCGCCCTTGACGTTGAACGCGGCCGCTGAGGCGGGACCAAGCCCGTACCCCATTGTGGTTGTACCGATATTGAACGGCGGCAGGATGGAAAACAGGTGACAGCCGATATCGGCGGACACGTGGTGATCGCCCATTTCCTCAAAGACCAGTTTCATCGCGGCAAAGATCGGTCGTTCCGGACAGCCGGTGCACAGTCCCGGCGGACGCGGCGGCACAACGTTCCTGAGCTTCTCCACCGCCGGATCGGTCAGGGTCGGCACCGAATCGGGCACCGGTGCGCGGTTGCCCAGTTGCTTGGGTTCGTGATCGGCTAGGAACTTGCCGATGCCTTCGGTCAGAACGGCGGTGGTATAATCGCCGCCCATGGGCAAGTAATCCTTGCCATGAACTTCGATCACGCGCTTCTCGCGGGCCAGAACGGTCGAGATCGACTGTTCTATATATTCCGGCTGGCCCTCTTCGATCGCCAGTACTGCATCCAGTCCGTCGCAGAACTCGTCCACCTCGCTCTGGATTGTCGGATAACTGACATTCATTACATAGATCGGCAGCTTCGAGTTGCCATAGGTGTCACTGAGACCCAGAAACTGCAAGGCACGGATTGTGCTGTTATACATGCCACCCTGAACGATCAAGCCGGTCCTGCCCTTTTTGTCTGCGTCGGTCGGACCAAAGAATTCGTTCAGATTGTGGTCGCGGATAAAATCGATGGCGGTGGGCATCCGCGTCTTGATCTTCTCGATTTCATGCTCATAAGCGGCAGGGGGCAGAACAATCCGGTCAAGATCCCGCTTGGGGTTGTTCAACGCGTCTTTCAGAGTGAAATCAGGGCGCCTGTTGTCCTTGCATGCAAATTCGCCGGTCATATGACAGGATCTCACACGCACCTGCAACATAACCGGAGTGTTCGATGCTTCGGACAGCTCGAAGCCTTTTTCGATCAGATTGACCATGCAGGATTGATCCGGGCGCGGGTCCAGCAGCCAAATCTGCGATTTCATCGCAATCGCGTGGGTGCGTTCCTGCATGATTGAGGAGCCTTCGCCGTAATCCTCGCCCACGATCACCATCGCCCCGCCGGTCACACCTCCCGAAGACAGGTTCGACAGCGCGTCTGAGGCCACATTGGTGCCCACGGTGGATTTCCATGCCACCGCTCCGCGCAGGGGATACATGACCGAAGCCGACAGCATCGCGCCCGCAGTCGCCTCGCTGGCCGAGCTTTGGAACACAACGCCAAGCTCGTCGAGAATGTCATTTGCATCGGCCAGCACATCCATCAGATGTGAAATCGGCGAACCCTGATAGCCGCCCACATAGGCGACGCCAGATTGCAGCAGGGCCTTGGTGATCGCCAGAATGCCTTCGCCCCGAAAAAGATCCCCTTTTCCAAGTTTCAGGTCTTCGACTTCTTTTGCAAAAGATCGTTCAGCCATGAAGTATCTCCAAAAATGTATGGCAATGAATAGATTTATGTGTAAAATAAGTCAAGGATATCGTTGCTCACCGTTCGAAAAAGCTTTTGCGAAAAAAGAAAAAGGGAAGAAAAATATGCAGATAGCCAGACCTGACAGCGTAGTGAGAGAGATTCTTCCCGGTGTTTCCTCGTTTCTTGATTCGCGCGTTACAATGGTGATTGGCGATCGGAAGCCCGCCGCCGAAACTGGCAGCACACTGGATGTTTTCAACCCGGCGACCGGCAAAAAAATCGCCGAGGTTCCCAATGGCACCGCAAAGGATGTGGACAAGGCCGTAACCGCCGCCCGCACCGCGCTGAAGGGCGCGTGGAGTCAGATGCTGCCAGCCGACCGGCAGCGCGTCATGCTGAAATTGGCCGACCTGATCGAGGCCAATGGCGAAGAGTTGGCTCAGCTTGAGACGCTCAACAACGGCAAGTCCGTAATGGTGTCCCGCCTGATCGAGGTTGGCGCTTCGGCAGACTACATGCGCTATATGGCCGGATGGTCGACCAAGATCGAAGGTTCAACAATCGATGTGTCGATCCCGGTGCCGCCGGGCGCCAAGTATCAGGCCTATACCCTCAAGGAGCCGGTTGGCGTCGTGGGCGCAATCACGCCCTGGAACTTCCCGCTGAACATGGCAGTGTGGAAGATTGCTCCTGCGCTGGCCTGTGGCTGCACAGTGGTGATCAAACCAGCCGAGGAAACGCCGCTGACCACCATCAGGCTGGCGGAGCTTTGCCTTGAGGCAGGCCTGCCCGCCGGTGCGGTCAACGTCGTCACTGGAACGGGCGAAACGGCAGGCGCGGCCCTGACGGCGCATCCCGGCGTGAACAAGCTCGCTTTCACCGGTTCGACCGAGGTCGGCAAGATCATCGGCGTTCAGGCAATGAAGGACCTGAAGCGCGTGACGCTGGAACTGGGTGGCAAGGCGCCCATGGTCATGTTTGACGACATGGATATGGACCGGTTGGGCGTGGCTTCAGGGATCGGCGTGTTTTTCAACTCGGGCCAGACTTGCTGCGCGGGCACGCGCATCTATGCCCAGAAAGGCATCTACGATGAGGTCTGCGATTTCCTGGGCGGCATGGTCGGATCGTTGCCGGTGGGATCAGGCCTGGACCCAGCCAACCAGATCAACCCGATGGTCTCGGCCCGCCATCAGGGTCATGTGAATGCCTGCATCGCACGCGGGCTGGATCAGGGAGCCAAGCCGTTGCTGAACTCCGGCACCTATGAGGGCGAGGGGTTCTTCGTGAAGCCCGAGATCTTTACGGACGTGGATCAGCAAATGTCCATCATGCAGGACGAGGTGTTCGGGCCGGTCGTGACTGTCACCCCCTTCGACGATCCCGACAATGCGATCCGCATGGCCAATGACACGCGCTACGGGCTGGGTGCATCGATCTGGACCACCAATCTGAACACCATGCACAAATATGTGCCACAAATCGAGGCAGGCACCGTCTGGGTCAATGCCCACAACCTGCCTGACCAGAACATGCCGTTCGGAGGCTACAAGCAATCCGGCATCGGCCGCGAGCACGGGCGCGCAGCGCTGGACAACTACCTCGAAACCAAGTCCGTCTGCATCGCCCTAGGCTGAGCGCGCGCAACCAGGAGTTACTAAAATGGTCACCAAAGATGACAATTTTTTGCGTGAAAACAATGCTCGCCATCAGCTGCATCCGATGATTCACCCGCTTATCTCGGCCGAGCACCCGCCGCAGATCATCATGAAGGGCAACGGGTACCATGTGACCGACATTGACGGTAAAACCTATATCGATGGGATCGGCGGTTTGTGGAACGTCAATGTCGGGCACAACCGGCCCGAAATCAAAGCGGCCATCACCGCCCAAATGGACGAGATCTCTTACTATTCGAGCTTTGCAGGCACGACCACCGCACCGTCGATTGAGCTGTCGGCCAAGGTGATCGAAATGTCGGCGGAAGAGAACATGGCCAAGGTGCTGTTCTCAGCCAACGGCTCGGATGCGGTTGAAACCGCGCTCAAGCTCAGCCGCCAATACTGGAAGCTGGAAGGACAGCCTGACCGCACCGGATTTATCTCGCTGAAGCAAGGATATCACGGCATTCAGTTCGGCGGCACATCGGTCAATGGGTCGAGCAATTACCGTCACGCCTATGGTCCGCTTATGCCGGGCTGCTATCAGGTGGACAGCCCTTGGACCTATCGCAACCCCTATTCCGAAGATCCCGAAGAGCTGACCGAGGCAATTGTCACGCAGATCGACCGGCTCGTTCAACACAATGGCGCTCATTCAATTGCCGCCTTCATTGCCGAGCCGGTGCAGGGAGCCGGGGGAGTCATTGTTCCTCCCGCAAGTTTTTGGCCCCGTCTGCGCGAGACGCTGGACAAACACGGTATCCTGCTGATTTCAGACGAGGTTGTGACCGGCTTTGGCCGCTCGGGTGCCATGTTCGGAGCGCGCGGCTGGGGTGTCAAGCCCGATATCATGTGTCTCGCTAAAGGCATTACCGCAGGCTACATCCCGTTGGGGGCTACAGTGCTGAATGAACGGGTGATGAGCGCCTGGACCAAGGGAGTCGATCCCATGGGCTTTGTCATGCACGGTTATACCGCAACCGGCCATGCGTTGGGATGCGTGGCGGCCAATGCCACGCTGGAAATCGTCGAAAATGAAAACCTGCCGGAAAATGCACGGTTGATGGGGGATCGGCTGATCAGGGGACTGGAAAACCTGCCTGACTGGTCCTCGCTGGTGGGCGAAGTGCGCGGCAAGGGTCTGATGGTCGGCGTTGATCTGGTGGCCAGCAAGAAGACCCGCGAACCGATCGACCCCGGCCAGGGTCAAGGCGAGATGATCGCGGCATTCGCAAGAGAAGATGGCTTAATTGTTCGCCCTGCCGGGTCGAACATCATTCTCTCTCCGCCGCTGACCATCGATGCAGATGGCGTGGACAAGATCATCGACGGTCTGACCAACGCCTTCCGCAAATATGAAGAGGTTAAATGATCATGCTGCCAGGCAAGGAATTTCCCAAATTCACTGCCGCCGCGGTCCAGACCAGCCCCGCTTTCCTAGATGCGGACAAGACTGCCGAAAAAGCGGTCCACCTGATCGCCGAAGCCTCCGGAAATGGTGCGCGGCTAGTGGTTTTCCCCGAGGTCTTCATCCCCGGCTACCCCTATTGGAACTGGATTACCGATCCAGTGACGGGCAGCGCATGGTTTGACAAGCTGGTGCGGGCGTCAATCTTTGCGGATGGTCCTGAGATCGGCAAGATCCGCACTGCTGCCAAGGCCCATGACTGCTATGTGGTCATGGGCCTGAACGAGCGCAGTTCAGTCTCGCTTGGCGCGCTTTACAACACGCTCCTCTTCATCGGGCCGGACGGCTCGATTCTGGGCAAGCACCGCAAACTGGTGCCGACCTGGGCCGAGAAACTGACCTGGACCGGCGGGGACGGGTCAAGTCTCAGGGTCTATGACACCGAGATCGGGCCGCTAGGCGGTCTGGCTTGCGGCGAGAACACCAACCCGCTGGCGCGTTACTCGTTGTTGGCGCAGGGCGAGCTGGTGCATGCGGCCTCCTATATCTCGCTGCCTGTGGCCCCGCGCGACTACGACATGGCCGAGGCTATCAAGCTTCGCGGCCAGTCGCACAGTTTCGAGGGCAAGGTCTTTACAGTCATCTCCACCTCGACCGTCTCGGATGAAATCATCGCGGCAATGGAACAAATCCGGCCTGATGCCCGCACCCTGCTGGAGCGCAAGTCCAGCGCCTATTCCTGCATCATCGGCCCCGATGGACGTCCGGTCACCGAAGGGCTGATCGACGATGAAGGGATTGTCCATGCCGAGATCGACCTAGGCCGCTGCATCCAGCCCAAGCAAATGCATGACATCACCGGTCATTACAACCGGTTCGACGTTTTCAACCTGCAGGTGAACCAACAGCAGCAGACGCCCGTGAATCTAACGGCCCGGCCTGTCGCGGAAACATTTCCGGAATGCGAACGGGAAGAGGGCTCGTCCGTGTCCGAAGCCATTTGAACCAAAGGAGTCCCATCCATGACACAAACCGATGTTGATGCCCGCGACGATATTCTTGGCCGCGCCCGGGTGCGCGACAATGCCGAGTTGGAAGCTTATTACGAGGATCTAGCCAAGTATGAGACTGGCGCCCTCTGGACTATTGCCAACGACATCGAACCTTGGGAGCCCACCCCGAAATCGATGCCAGTTCTTTGGCGCAATTCGGACCTGCGCGAACAGGTCCTGCGCTCCATCGAGTTGGTGCGCCCGGAAGATGCCGGCCGCCGCGTGGTTTATCTGCGCAATCCCAAGCGTCAAGATGTGAGCGCCGCCTGCGGGTGGCTGTTCTCGGGCATCCAGGTGATGAAGCCCGGCGAGCGCGCTGGCGCGCACCGTCACGCAGCCTCGGCCCTGCGCTTTATCATGGAAGGCGAAGGTGCCTACACCATCGTTGACGGTCATCGGATGGATCTTGGCGGCAATGATTTTGTCATCACGCCCAGCGGCACTTGGCATGAACATGGCGTGTCTGAGGACGGCAAGATCAGCATGTGGCAGGATGGGCTGGACATCCCGCTCACCAATTGCTTGGAAGCAAATTTCTACGAAGTGCACCCGAACGACTACCAATCGACCAATATCCCGCTGAACGACGGCCCGCTCAGCTGGGGCGGCCCGGGTCTCCGGCCGGAAATGGACAAATGGGACAAGCCTTACTCGCCACTGATGAAATTTGCTTGGGAGCCAACCTACGAGGCGTTGCAGAACTACGCCAAGGTGACTGACGGGTCGCCCTATGACGGCGTGATCATGCGGTATGTGAATCCGCAAACCGGCGACAATCCGATGCTGACCATGGGGGCCCATATGCAGATGCTTCGGCCAGCCGAGCATACCAAGGCGCATCGACATACCGGCAATGTGATCTATCATGTAGCCAAGGGTGAGGGATACTCGGTTATCGGCGGCAAGCGGTTCAACTGGAAGAAGAACGACATCTTCTGCGCCCCCGCCTGGACTTGGCACGAACACGGCAACACCCAAGACCGCGACGATAGCTGCCTGTTTTCGTTCAACGACTTTCCGACAATGGAGAAGCTTGGATTCTACGCGGAACAGTCACTTGAGGAAAACGGCGGGCACCAGATCGTCGAAGAGCAAGCATTAGCGGAAAACACACAATGAAGATTGTAACCTATAGGCATTCCGCGGTCGGCGAAGGGCGTCTTGGCGTCGTCGTTGGCGGGCAGGTTGTTGACGTCGAATATCTGGGGGACGCTGTGCGCGAGGCGCTGCCCTCGTCCATGCTGGAATTGATCGACTTGGGTCCGGACTCTCTGGCCGCGATTGCCCGCGCTTTGGCCGCAACCGACGGAGCCCGTCTCGCGGGCGTCGCCGTGCCAGAGGAAAACGTGCGCCTTCTGGCGCCGATCCCACGCCCGCGCAAGAACATCTTTGGCATCGGCCTGAACTATACCGAACACGTGGCCGAAAGCGCCCGCTCGCTGGATACTTCGGCTAAATTGCCTCAGAAACCAGTTTTGTTCTCGAAGCCACCCACCACAGTGATCGCAAATGGCGAGCCGATCCAGCACAATGCGGCCATGACGCAGCAGCTGGACTGGGAGGTCGAGCTCGCGGTGATCATCGGCAAGCGCGCCACCCGGATCGCCAAGGAAAATGCAATGAGTCATGTCTTTGGCTATACCGTCATCAACGACATCTCGGCTCGCGACAATCGTCGTGCCGGTCAATGGATCTTTTCCAAGGGGCAGGACAGCTATTGTCCGATGGGACCGGCCATCGTGACTGCAGACGAGATTGCCGACCCGCACGACCTGGAACTTTGGCTGAAGAAAAACGGCGAAGAAAAGCAACGCTCGAACACCAAGTTCATGCTCTTCCGCATCCCCGAACTCATTTCCGACATCTCCTCGGGCATCACGCTGGAACCCGGGGACCTCATCGCCACTGGAACGCCAGCCGGTGTGGGTGCGGGCCGTGACCCGCAGGAATGGATGTGGCCCGGCGACGTTATCGAATGCGGTATCGACGGAATTGGCGTTCTGCGGAACCCGGTTGTGAAAATCGGGGACTGACATGGAAAACCTGCACAAAACTCTCAAGATCGGGCAAATCGTCCCCTCGTCGAACCTGACGATGGAGCGTGAGATCCCGGCCATGCTGCGTGCCCGCGAGCGGATCTTGCCCGAGCGGTTTTCCTTCCATTCCAGCCGGATGCGGATGAAGAAGGTTACAAAAGAGGAACTGTCCGCGATGGACAAGGACAGCGACCGCTGCGCGCTGGAACTGTCCGACGCGAACGTCGATGTGATGGGCTATGCCTGCCTTGTGGCGATCATGTCGATGGGCAAGGGTTATCACCGCGAAAGCCAGATGCGCCTGCATCAGGTGACCTTGGACAACGGCAATCCCGCGCCTGTGGTCAGTTCGGCGGGCGCATTGGTGGACAGTCTGCATTTGATAGGCGCCAAGCGCATTTCGATCTTGACCCCTTATATGCGACATCTCACCAATCTGGTGGCCGAATACATCGAGGCAGAGGGCGTGGAAGTCAGTGACAGCATTTCGCTGGAAATCCCCGACAATCTAGAGGTCGCGGCGCAGGACCCGATGAACCTGACCGAGATATACAAGCAGGTGAGCCTAAAAAACATCGACGCGCTGGTACTGTCGGCCTGTGTCCAGATGCCATCTCTGGCCGCAATTCAAAAGGTTGAGGACGAATGCGGCATCCCCGTCCTCTCGGCGGCCGTCGCGACAACCCATCAGATGCTGACCAATCTTGGGCTGGAGGCGAGAGCGCCGGGATGCGGGATCTTGCTGTCCGGAAATTGCAGTTGAACGCATCTTGCATAAAGTGAGGAGATAGGGTGCTTGCAAAGTGCTTGAAGACAAGGGGCACGCCAGCTGTCACATTGGCCGCATCGGGGGAACGGGCGCGACAAGTCACGCTTTCCATTTCAACCTGGGCGTCCCGACACGTGGCATCAATGCCAAGAAGCTCTCCGGCCCGGGTCGTTGCTTTGAGGACGAGACCGAGGGTCGAGATGAATTTGAATCTAGTTCCGCCGCGACGATGCAGCACCAGCTCTGCCCTTTGCGTTGATCTGTTTTCGGGACTGGCTCTTCTTTTACGAAATCTGATGTGAGGAAACATGGAAAAGGTGATGATCAGGCTAAAGACATTTCAGGAACTGTTCCGCCGTGACAGACGGCCCGGAGATCTTGTCTTTGCCTATGCATTCTTGGCGTTCTGCGCGTTTCTGCTGGCCAACCTAGGGGACCAGACCAAATGGGTCGATCGCACCATGCTGGTCGCTCAACCAGCTTTCTGGCCTACCTTGTCCTTGATCGGCATGACCTTTTTCGCAGCTTTGAACCTTATTGGCTCATTGTCATCGCCGCGCATTTTTGGCCGGATGAAAGAGTTGGCGCTCTGGATGCGGTCGTTGGAATTCGTAGCTTATTTCCTGATCTATGTCAGTGTGGTGCCGATCATCGGATACTTGCTCTCGACCATCGTTTTCGCTCTGTTTCTGACTTTCCGGCTTGGATATCGCCGCCCTCAGGCCCTTCCTATTTCCTTCCTGTTTGCGGTGGCGGTCGTGCTGGTGTTCCGCGCGGGTCTGAAAGTGAAGATCCCAGCGGGGCAAATATATGAATATCTGCCGGATTTCATCCGGCCCTTGGCTATGATCTACCTGTGAGGGATTGAACATGGATGCTATTCTGGGCGGTATACAGATACTGTTAAGCTGGCAGGTGCTGGCAGCTCTTCTGATCGGGTCTATCGGCGGAGTGATTATCGGGGCCATTCCAGGAGTGGGGGCTGCGGTTGCCATTGCGATCTTGCTGCCGGCAACCTTTGCCTTTGAGCCTATTGTCGGTCTGACGATGCTCTTGGGGATCTACGGGAGCTCGATGTATGGCGGGTCCATTCCGGCAATCCTGCTTAACACGCCAGGTACGCCGGTGAATGCGCTGACAACCTATGACGGATACCCGATGACAAAGCGGGGACAGGCACACCGGGCGCTTTCACTTGCCTATTCAGCCAGTTTCTTTGGCGGTGTCTTCGCGATTGTCTGCCTGATCATTTTGGCTCCGGTGCTGGCACTGATCTCCCCCCATTTCGGCAGTCGCGAGATCTTCCTGGCAGCACTGCTCGGGATTATCCTTGTGATCCTTGCCCACCGCGGTCAGATCATGGCCGCAGGCATGCTGGCCTTCTTCGGAATATTCCTGAACACGATTGGGCTGGAACCGGCCAAATACACGCTCCGTTTCACCTTTGGCCAGAACTGGTTGACCAGTGGGGTCGATCTGATTGTGCTGGTACTGGGTCTGTTCGCGATCAGCCAAGCGCTGTTGCTGATGCTGGAAAAAGACCACACCCCTCATGCCAAGCGGGTGCAGGGAAATCTTTTGGGCGGATTTGCCGAGTTGCTGGGGCTGAAAAGGGTTGCCTCCGTAGCGGCGAGCTTCGGGGTAATGATGGGCACGATCCCGGGCGTTGGCGAATTCACTGCCCAGTTTCTTTCCTATACCTACGCCCAGAAAACCTCAAAGAAACCCAAGGCTTTTGGCGATGGCTCGCCCGAGGGGCTGGTCGCCTCCGAGGCTGCCAACAATGCCGTGCCGCCTGCAGCAATGATCCCGTTGCTAGCGCTTGGCATTCCCGGCGAAGCGCTGACTGCGATGATGTTGTCGGTATTCTATGTCCACAATGTCATTCCCGGCCCGCAGCTGTTCCAAGGCAGCATGGATTTTGTCATGGCACTCTACATCGCGATGCTGTTGCTGAACGTCATCGTGATTGTGTTTCTGCTTTTTTCAACCAATCTGCTCCTAAAGATCACGCAGGTGCCAACGCGCTATCTGGGTCTCATGATCCTCATCCTAAGCTTTGTCGGGGTCTATTCACTGCGGAATTCTCCTGTGGATTGCGCGATGGCTGCCGGATTCGGAGTTTTCGGGCTGATTCTCAAGCGTCTGAACCTGCCGATTGTACCGATCATTCTGGGCGTGGTTCTGGGGGGCATCATGGAGGTTAAGCTGCGCAGCGCCATTGTGCGGATCGACAGCCCTCTGGATTTCGTCAATCGCCCTATTTCGGCTATTCTGGTGCTGCTGATAATTTTTGTCCTGTTTCAGCACGTTCGCACACTGCGGTTCGAGCGTCGACAGAGAAAATTGAAGAAACAGGAAACGGAAGGGAACTCGTCAAAGATCACGCGCGAAGAGTCCTGATTGCCTTTCTTGCATGCTCGCCGTCGTCGACATGCTGCTTCACGGTATCGAGGATCCGTCCTTTCTGAGCCACGACAACACGCTGGTGCGTCCCCACATCTCGTGGGGGCGCGCGGGACAAGCGCGTGGACATCGTGCTGACCAATCCTCCCTCCGGCGAGCGAGAGGAGGACGGTATCGAATCCAGCTCTCCAAAGCATTTTCAGACCCGGTGGAACGGCGTATCTTTACTTGCCCCGATCATCAGGCTGCTCAGACCTAGCTCAAGGAGCGCCTGATAGAGGAACGCAATCTTCACACCATCGTGCGGCTGCCGAACTCGGTCTTCCGCCCCTATGCCTCGATCGGGACAAACCTGCGTTCTCCAGGAAGGGAGAGCCGACGAGGGAACCCTAGTTCTGGGAGCACCTCACTCGTTGTCGATCGAGGGTTGCCGTGTGACACCCATACTGATCGAGCGAGTGCGCGCAGACGACTGGGACCCGCACGAAAATGATGCCCCAAGTCGCGACGCGCTTGCGACGCGCAGTTACTGGCAGGCATTCCAGCTTGCTCGGAAGACTGTCGGAGAAGTGATTGGCGGTGCAAATGCCAGCGACTTGGTCCGCACGGTTCATCGAGATTGGACGCCAGCCCTTCGCTGCCAACATGGCCATCGCATGGATTGCAACCCGGCACCGCTACACGGAACGGAATAAAACGGCAGGAATTGCGTTCGATTCGGCCATTTCAGTCATCAGGGACCTCGCAATCCGGCAAAGCTCATCTGTCCCTGCGCTGGCTCTGATTTCCTTCAAAAAGCTGATGTCCAGGGATTATATCGCCATAGGCCTCTTCGGCTTCTTCGGTGGACCATTCGACAAAGCTTGCGCCAAAGATGATTTCACCTTTGGCTTTTGGCAAGGTTTGGCTCATCTCGGTGCATAGGAACCATGCTTGGACTATCCTGAGCTTTCATCATCAACTCGAACCACTTGCGTAGATTGCCCGCATGTTTCTTGCCAGTTTTCGCGAACCAGGTTTTTCGTCGTAGGCACCATTGATGGCCTTTTTCACATAGACGGCCGGGCAGCTGGATGTTCGGGCAATCGCTTCGCCGGTGGCGAGGCTGGTCAACGTCGAGCATTTCCGTTCCCTACCGCCATTCACCATTGATGAGGCGCGAGCTTATGGAAGAGGTGGATTGTTCAACTGCATTGTCATGCCACATTCACAGCGTTTATGAAGGTTTCGAGGATGTCGGTCGCCCCGGCAAACACATCATCATGCATGGTAACCGGCACGAGAAAAGGCACGATATTGCCATCGCTACCACAGGTGAAAGACACGAAATTGTGCTTGTGTGCGCTAGCACGAGCGGAACTGGTGGAACCGCATTGGGGCGGAAAGACAAGGCCCTGACAATCAGCAGGGCCTTGACTGCGTGCCAAAAGGCACGCCGAAGAAATCAATTCTCGTTCATTTCGGCAATTTTGCCGAGGGTTGCGCCGTCCTTGGCGATCTGGGCAGCTGCATCTTCTGCGCTTTGCCAGTAGATCAGCGCGCCGGTCTGTGCGCTCAGTTCCTTGGCGGCTTCGCTTGCCATAACCTTTTCGGCCACTGCTGCAATCTTGTCGCGAGCATCCTGCGGGGTGTCCTTATGCACGAAGAGGCCATTCCAGGTTCCGAGTGCCAGTTCGGGCTTCAGTTCGCCCAGTGTCGGCACATCGAGCAGCGTGGGGATCCGCTCCTCGGTCACTGCGGCCAAGGCTGTGATACTGTCCAGACAGGGCTGTACCAGCTGCAGTGTCGTGTTGATGACATCCGCATCGCCCGAGGCGAGCGTATTGCAATCAAGCGCGTCAAAAGCGGCGTCAGCACCCCATTCAAAATCGAATGCAACCTGAGTGGCGAGCGTGATTTCGGTTGGGGTCGCACCGGCGCCAAAATGGCCGACAATCACTTTGTTGTCCTGCGCGTACGCGGCCAATTCTTCCATGGATTGGTAAGGCGCGTCCTTGGGTGCGGCCAGAATGAATGGGTAGGTCAGGAAGATCCCGATCGGATCGAACGGATCATCGGCAAGATCGGGGATGCCGATATGCGGACCGACCAGCGGGATATCGAGAACGAACGAGCCAACCGTATAGCCATCAGCCGGTGCATTTGCGACAAACACAGCACCGGGGAAGGGTCCGCCGCCGCCGCCGGGTTTGTTCACGACCGCGGACGGAACGTCAAAGGTGGCCTGAAATTCGTCGGCGATCATGCGGGTCAGGACATCCTCCAAGTCACCCGGCGGGAACGGAACGACAAACTCCACAGACTTTTCAGGATAATCCGCCATCGCAGGCGCCGCGGCGATTGCGGCACAAGCAATGGAAATCACAAAGTTAAGCTTTTTCATGGGTTTCCTCTGGTTTCTCTGTTGGTTGGCGCCTTGCAGACACCTCAAGAGCATGCGGCTCAATCTTTCGGTCAACAACATGCACAAGCATAATTTTATATATAAAACAAATTGCGAGTCAACTTTTTCCTTGCTCGTGAATGCTTGACTTTCTTTGTTTAATATATAAACTTATGCAAAACCATAAAATTGGATTCGAGAAAATCGCAATGTCTTCCACAAGATTTGAGGTTGTCTCCGTTTCAGCCGAAACGAAAGAAATCAAGCGATTCGAGTTGCAACCGCTTTCCGGAAACCCAATGCAGTGGTCGGCAGGTGCCCATGTGCGTGTGTCCCTGACCGGAGGCGGGAATCGTCCGTATTCCCTGCTGCGCATTCCCGGTCTGGCAGAAAACCGCATCGCGCTCGGCGTGTTGCGCGAAAAGGAAAGCACCGGAGGATCGAAATTCATGCATGCGCTCAAACCGGGCGACAAGGTGCAGATTTCGGACGTCGCAAACCACTTCGAGCTCGGAGATCATGCGGAACACAGCGTCCTGATCGCCGGCGGCATCGGCATCACGCCAATTCTGTCGATGGCCTCGGAACTGGCGCAAGCCGGACGCTCATTCGAGGTGCACTATGCCGGCCGGACCGAGGGTGCACTCGCTTTTGTATCCGAGATGCAGGAGATTTGCGGCGATTGCCTGGCCATTCACTATGACGACCGGGACAGCGCAATGAACATCCTCGCCATTCTGGGCAAGGCGCCGGACGGAGCGCATGTCTATTTCTGCGGCCCGGAGGGCATGATCGAAGCCGTGAAGGCCATTGCCACCGATCTGGACTGGAGCAGCGACCGGATCCACTATGAGCTGTTTACCGTCGAGGTGGACGCATCGGAAGACACGGCATTTGATGTGGAAATTCACGCCACCGGGCAGGTGGTGCATGTTCCGGCAGACAAGACGATTATCGAAGTGCTCGAAGAGGCGGGGCTTGACCCGCTTTACGACTGCCAGCGCGGTGATTGCGGCATTTGCCAGTGTGAAGTGATCGAGGGCGAACCGGACCACAGAGACATAATTCTGACCGATGAAGAGAAGGCATCGAACTCTGTCATGCAAATCTGCGTGTCGCGCGCGAAAACGCCGAAACTGGTGATAGACATTTAATTTGCCCGATGAGGAGAAAACCATGAATCGCTACCACGGGAACCCCCAAGCCATTTCGGATCTTGTAAGGGGATACGCTGTCCACCGTGACGTGTATGTGGACAAGGAAATCTATGAACTGGAGATGGAGCAGCTGTTCCCCAACTCCTGGATTTACGTTGGCCATGAAAGCCAAATGAAAAAGCCTGGAGGTTTCATAACCAGCAAGATCGGAAATCAGCCCATCCTGGCATCGCGGCACAGAGACGGCAAGATTCATGTGCTGCACAATCGCTGTCCGCACAAGGGTGTGAAGATCGCTTCCGAGCCTTGTGGCAATACCGGCAAATTCTTCCGTTGCCCATATCATGCCTGGTCGTTCAAGACCGACGGGTCGCTTTTGGCGATCCCATTGAAAAAGGGCTATAACGGCACTGGCTTTAATGCCGAACCAGCGGCCAAGGGGCTGTCTCGTGTCGAAAACGTCAAGATCTATCGCGGTTTTATCTTCGCCCGCCTCGCCAAAGAGGGGTTGAGCTTTGAGGAGTATTTTGGCGACGCGCTTTCGACCATCGACAACATGGCCGACCGTTCACCCAAGGGCGAACTGGAGATCCTCAGCGCACCGATCCGCTACATGCACACATGCAACTGGAAAATGCTGGTGGATAACCAGACCGACACCTGTCATCCGATGGTCGCTCATGAAAGCTCGGCCGGCACTGCGGTCAGCGTGTGGGAGCGCGAGAAGGAAAAGAGCAAATTCAACGAAACGCCAATGGCGGTTCAGCTTTACGCGCCCTTTATGAGCCCGTATGAGTTCTACGAAGGTGCCGGCATTCGGGTTTGGCCCAATGGTCACGGCCATTCCGGCGTCTCCGGGTCAATCCACCAGGATTACGACGATGTGGGCGGCTATCTGGATATGATGGTCGATGCCTATGGCGACGAGCGCACCCATGAGATCTTGGGCGATATCCGCCACAACACGATCTATTTCCCCAATGTCATGGTGAAAGGCCCGGTCGGCATTCTGCGCAACTTCATCCCACTGGCTGTGGACAAGACATTGGTGGAAAGCTGGGTGTTCAAATTGGCAGGCGCGCCGGACAAGCTCTACGAGCGCGGACTGATGTATAACCGCTTCATCAACGCGCCGACCTCGATCGTGGGCCACGACGATCTGGAAATGTATGAGCGCGCGCAGGAAGGTCTGCTGTCGGACGGCAATGTATGGGTCAACTTGCACCGGCTCTGGGAAGATGACGAACCCGAAGAGGCGACCGAGATCGTCAACGGCACGTCGGAACGCCAGATGCGCAATCAGTTCTATGCCTGGCGAAAATTCATGATCCAGAACATGGATGCCAAAGTGGAGGCCGCTGAATGACACCCGAAAAGCTGATCGATTTCGTCTATGACGAGGCCTCTGCCCTGGACCAGATGCGCTGGGAGGATTGGCTTGCGTTGTTCCACGATGATGGCCGTTATTGGATGCCGCTGGAATGGCAGCAGGATGATCCAGTGCTTCAACCTTCGCTGATGTACGAAGATCGTCTGCTATTGACCGTGCGGGTGGAGCGGCTGTCGGGGGAACGCACCTTCAGCCAAAAACCAAAAAGCCGCTGCCATCATCTGCTGCAGCGGCCTGAGGTGGTTTCGCTGGGAGAAGAGGATGGAACATACAAACTTCGCACCTCCTTCCTTTACACAGAAACCCGTGGCGACATTCTGGACCGGTATTCGGGCTGGGTCAGCCACGAACTGGTCGATGTCGACGGCAGCCTGAAAATCAAGTTGAAAAGGATCGACCTGATCAACTTTGACGCTCCGTTCAGCAACATCCAGCTGTTCATCTGAAGCTTGAAGCCTTCAGAAACCGTATATCGGCGTTTCGCCGAAACCGCCGCGCGTCGCGGAACCTGTCCCTTTCTGCATGTGCTGGAAGAGACCGCAGGGATCTATGGGATCCCGGCGGGCGATATCAGCTATGCCGACATGGCCACCCGAGTCGACAGGTGGAAAACCCGCTTTGCCGATGCCGGTTATGGGGTCGGACAGCGGGTCGGGCTGCTGCTGCAGAACCGCCCGGTCTTTCTCGAAATCTGGCTGGCGCTGAACAGGCTGGGCGTGTCTGTCGTGCCAATCAATCCGGACCTGCGTTTGGCCGAACTGGAATACCTGGCCGGGCATTCCGAGCTGATCCTGGCGATAGTCCTGCCCGAGCGCGCGGACGAGATGCGGCAGGCCGTGGCGAATGCCGGTTTGTCCATTCCGGTGATCGCCAGCGAAGAAGACTTGCCCGCCGCGACCGCTGCTCCAGACAATGACGCAGAGCTTGGCAGAGCAACTGAATGCGCGCTGCTTTATACTTCAGGCACCACAGGGCGGCCCAAGGGCTGTATCCTGACCAATGAATATTTTCTGCATTCCGGCGATTGGTATGCTGAAACTGGTGGCTACATCAGCCTGCGCCGCGACTGCGAGCGGATGCTGACGCCGCTGCCGGTCTTTCACATGAATGCCATGGCCGTTTCGGTCATTGCCATGATTACCGTGGGTGGCTGCCTGATCATGCTCGACCGGTTCCATCCGCGCAGCTGGTGGGACTCGGTCCGCGAAAGTGGTGCGACAGTGGTGCATTATTTGGGGGTGATGCCCTCGATGCTGATGGAAGCGAAACCCTCGAAAGAGGATCGCAACCACTATATCCGTTTCGGCTTTGGCGCGGGTGTAGACAAGAAACTGCATGCGGCGTTCGAAAAGCGTTATGGCTTTCCCCTGATCGAAGCCTGGGCGTGCACCGAAACCGGCAGCGGCGGTGCAATCAGCGCCCATGAAGAGCCACGCAAGATCGGTACGTCCTGCTTAGGCCGACCCTGCCAGAATGTTGAGGTGCGCATTGTGGACGATGCGGGAAATGACGTGGCGCCGGGCACACCGGGCGAACTCCTGGTGCGCCGCGCGGGCGATAACCCGCGTTATGGTTTCTTTTCAGGCTACCTGAAAAATCAGGAGGAGACCAACGAGCTTTGGGAAGGCGGTTGGCTGCATACCGGCGATGTGATGAAACAGGACAAAGACAATTCGCTGCATTTCGTGGATCGCAAGAAGAATGTAATTCGCCGCTCGGGTGAAAACATCGCCGCGGTCGAGGTGGAATCCATCCTGAACCGCCATCCAGAGATCAGAATTTCAGCCGCCGTTGCCGCCCCAGACGAGATGCGCGGGGATGAAGTTGCAGTCTTCATGATTCTCGACGGGACCAAGGGCAATGCTGCCAAGGCCGAAGAGATCGTGACTTGGGCGCTGGATCAGATGGCCTATTTCAAGGCGCCGGGCTGGGTCGCCTTTACCGAGTATCTGCCTTTGACCGCTACGCAGAAAATCCTGCGCGGACAGATCAAGGACCTGATGGTCAGAACCTTTGATGAGGGGGGCTTCATCGATACCCGCCACCTGAAAAGGCGCAAGATCTGATGGCGCGACAGCGGTCATATGACGGGGCGGTCGTCTGTGCCCCGGTGACAGTTCCTTATGTGCGATTTTCGCCGGAAAGCGCCCATTGGTGGACCGGCGCCGCGCTGCAGGAACTGGCGCGGCTGACCGGGTTGGGGCCACAGGACTTCGACGGGTTCTGTTTCGCCAGCTTTTCGGCGGTGCCCGACAGCGTGGTGGGCATTGTGCAGCATCTGGGCCTCAGTCCACGCTGGATGGACCACATCCCCACCGGCGGGGCAAGTGGCGTCATGGCACTGCGCCGCGCGGCACGGGCAGTACAGGCTAGAGATGCGGAAATTGTCGCTTGCGTAGCTGCCGACACCAATCAGATAGACAGTTTCCGGAAGACCTTGGCCGATTTTTCGCGCTTTTCGCAGGATGCCACCTATCCCTATGGTTTCGGCGGACCGAACGCGACCTTTGCCCTTATCACCGACCATTTCATGCGACAGTACAGTGTGGGACGCGAATGCTTTGCCAAAATCTGCGTGGCACAGCGCGATAATGCGCTATCGAACCCATACGCACTGATGAAAACGCCTCTGACTCATGAACAATACATGAATGCCCGCCCGATTTCGGATCCGGTGCATCTGTTTGATTGCGTCATGCCGTGTGCCGGGGCCGAGGCCTTCATCGTTACCACATCCAAACTTGCCGAAGCTCTCGGTCTCTCCGCAGCCCGTCTGCGCGCCACAATCGAGCGGCATAACGCCTTTGCCGCAGATCCGGTGCAAACGCGCGGAGGCTGGGCACGCGACATAGACGATTTGTGGCGGGCGGCCGAATGCAAGCCGACGGATATGGATATGGTGCAGGTCTATGACGACTATCCGGTGATCGTTGCCATGCAGATGGCGGATATGGGATTTTGCAAGAAATCGGACCTTGCCGAATTTATTGCCGCGAATGAATTTACCATTGCAGGCTCCTTGCCGCTCAACACCAATGGCGGACAATTGTCTGCCGGGCAGGCGGGCGCAGCAGGTGGGTTTCAGAACGTCACCGAAGGGTTGCGGCAGGTGCTGCATTGTCCGCTTGGAGAACAGGTGCCAGACGCGCGACATGCGTTGGTCTCGGGCTTCGGGCTGGTGAATTACGACCGGGGCGTGTGCACGAGCGCGGCCGTGCTGGAACAGGAGGTGCTGCGATGACTGATTCGTTGACACCTCCGCGCCGCAAGGACCCGCTGAAAATGACCCGAGCGGGTCATGTGCCGCCCACGCTGCGCAGCCGCGCCGCCAAGGCAATGGCCGTGCGTGCAGGGCAAGGGCGTTTCGTGCTTCAGGCTTGCGACAGTTGCGCCGCCGCCGTCTATCCACCCCGTGACCGCTGCCCGACCTGCTGGGGCCCGCTCAGCTGGCGGGATCAGCCGCAGGGCGCCGAGATCGAGGCGGAAACCATGATCCGCACCACTACCGACCTGTTCTTTCGCAAACATCTACCCTGGCGGATCGGCGCGGCGCGGCTGGATGCCGGACCAATGGCGATTGTACACCTTCATGGCGATGTGCGGCAGGGTGACCGAGTCTGCATGGAACTGAAACTGGACCGTGGTGGCAACCCGGCACTGTTCGCCATGCCCGAAGTGGAGACTCCAAACATGCAGGACGACCCTCAATTGCGCGTATTTACCGCCGATCCAAAATACCGACGCATTCTGGTGACCGATGGCCGCGGCCCGGTGGGGCAAGCGGTGGCACAGGCACTGATCAAGGCAGGCGCCCAAACCGTGTTCCTGGGCAATGCCGATCCTCTAATGCGCTTTCCCGGACAGGAGCAGGTGGCAGCACTGGAAGACGCGGAACTTGTGCCGCTCAACCTCACCGACACACGCAGCACGCGGGAACTGGCCACTCAGCTCGGCGGGCGGGTTGACATCGTAGTTAACACCGTCGGACTAACGCGAGTCGGCGGTGTCGTCTTCGGCGGCAAGCTGACTGATCTGCAAGCGGGGTTCGATACCGAGGTCACCGGACTGATGCGGCTGGCACAGGCTTTTGGTCCTGCAATGAGCGGACGGTCGGACGACGGAGTGAACGCGGCATCGGCCATTGTCGATGTGACTTCCGTCTATGGCCTGACAGGCAAGGCGGGTTTCGCCGGGGCTGCAGCCAGTGCTGCGGCACGGCTGTCGCTGATCGCTGGCCTGCGCGGCGAGATGCAGCGCAGCGGCATTCGCGTCATGTCGGTTCTCACCGGTCCCGTCGACGACGACCGGCATCAGCATGTGCCGCCACCCAAGACCCCTCCGGTCCAGATCGCCAAGGCGGTCGTCGAGGCACTGATCAAAGGGCAAGAAACCACCTGCGCGGGTGACATGGCCAAGGATGTCATGGACCGCTGGCAATCCGACCCGCTTTTGGCAATCCGGGAGGAAAACCAATGAACCAATCACTGCTGTCCGATCTAGCTGAGGCGCTATCCTCGGGCCAGGTCCGTTGCGTGGACCTGACAAACACGCTGAGTCCCGATTTCCCGGTGATGGTGCTGCCGCCCGAACTCGGCCAATGCGCGCCGTTTCGCATGGAAACCGTCTCGCGCTATGACGAAAACGGTCCGGCGTGGTACTGGAACAATATTTCCCTGAACGAACATACCGGCACCCATTTCGATGCACCGGCTCATTGGGTGACAGGCAAGGATCTTCCGTCGAACACAGTGGACGCAATCTCGGCGCAGGAATTCATGGCCCCTGCCGCCGTGATCGATATTTCAACCGAGGCCGCAACGGACCACAACTTCGTCGTAACCCGAGAATTCCTGGAAAACTGGGAGCGCGACAACGGCACCGTTCCACCGCGCCACTGGATCGCGCTGCGCACCGACTGGCACAAGCGCGTCGGCACACCCGAATACCTCAACCTAAAGGAGGATGGCGCCCATTCACCTGGCCCCGATGCTGGTGCGGTTGAATTCATGGTACACGAGCGCGATTGCGTCGGGCTGGCGGTGGAAACCGTGGGCACGGATGCCGGGCAGGCGATTCATTTCAACCCGCCGTTGCCCGCGCACTCGATCCTTCATGGCAATGGTCGCTTTGGTCTGCAATGCCTGACAAATTTGGACAAGCTGCCTACGTTCGGCGCAATCATCGTGGCTTGTCCGCTGAAGATTGAGGGCGGCTCGGGCAGCCCGTTGCGAGTCATTGCCATGATCCAGGGAGAGGCGACATGAGCTCGCGTGCCACCCTGATCACCGGGGGCAATTCCGGCATCGGGGCCGCCATTGCCAACCTGCTGCTGGCACGCGGCGAAAAGGTCATTTCGCTGGGGCTGGACCTGCCACAGACAAGCCACGAGAATCTGTCGGGCTATACCGTCGATCTGACTGACGCCGCCGAGACTTCCGAAGTCGCCGCCCGAGTCGCCGCCGAACATCAGGTGGACGCGTTGGTCCATAACGCGGGCATGATCCTGCCGAACCTGCTGCCGGAGGCGAAGCCGCAGGATGTGCTGACGCTGGCACAGTTGCATTTGGCAGCCCCAATGGCGCTGACCCAGGCGATGCTGGTTGGGATGGAGGAGCGCGGTTGCGGGCGCATACTCTTTATCTCTTCGCGTGCGTCAATGGGCATGCCCACCCGTTCGGCCTATTCCGCGACCAAGGCGGGGATGCACGGGCTTGCACGCACCTGGGCGCTTGAACTGGCCCCCAAGGGAATCACCGTGAACGTGGTAGCGCCAGGCCCGGTTCTGACGGAAAACTTCTGGGGCATCGTGCCCAAGGATGGTGAGTTGCAGGACAAAATCGCCAACGGCGTACCTGTTCGGCGCATCGGCACAGCCGACGACATTGCCAATGCCGCCGGGTTTTTCCTGGATGACAAGGCCAGCTTTGTCACAGGCCAAGTGCTTTACGTTTGCGGCGGCACCAGCCTTGGCGGGCAGTCAAACTGAGGTTCCATGCCGCTGAAGAGACTGTCCCTTTTGTCACAATCGTTGAACGCAATTCACTGCGCCCCGGCGATTGCGTGGTCTGTTGCGCGCAACCGAGCGGAATCGACAATTTGGCCCAATATTCCTTCTTCATAACCTGACAGCGCCGAAGGGCTGCAAGCGCTTGTCATAATGTTCAATTGAGGGAGAGACCGATGGATTTATTCATGGCGGTGGTGGCCAGTCCGGTGCGCTCGCGCCTGGGGCGCGCCGCCACGATGTCGACCTGACGACCCGGGTTCTCCCGCATGGCCAGTGGCGCTCGCTGTCGGGTCGGGAGCTTGAGCGGGCGCTGACGGTGCATCTCGACTTCATGCTGTCCATCAGCCGTTCGGTGATCGAGTGCTGCTCCGCTCGCACGACGATCTGCCGGTTCGGCTGGCTGCCCGGTCAGCGCGGTCCCGGTTCATGGGACGGCGGGCTATGAAGACGGAAGCGACCCTGAAGGCGAAATGCAGAGAAAAATGATTGCTTTCGCAACGGTCCTGATCGGTCACGCTCCAAGAGCGCGACCGCCAATGTCCAGGTAACCTGCGTGTTCTGAGTGAGCTTGGCTGAGTGCATCACACGTGAGACGGGCGTGCGCGCCCACGCTGCGGCAGAAAAGACCAACTTCATAGAGATGACCTGCTGTTGCGGGCGGACGACGAGATGCGAGAAGGTGATCTGGGGATCGCAAACTGGTCAATGCCTTCGATGTGGCTGAGGTCTCCGCATCGACACATGGTTTTCTGCACTCCCGGATTTGGAAGGGCGGCGACTTGACCGGCTCATTCTCCTTGCCGCCAAGATTTGCCAAATTGCGGGCGCTGGGTTGGTTGCCTGCGGGCTTGTGTCTCTCTGACTATGGAACTTCGATGACCCGCCGCGGAGCAGGCGGAAGATACGGCGCGACCTGAAGAAAAGGAAAATCAAAAACCATCAACTGCGATTCATCATATGGAGAACCTCCTGCACTTCTCGCCTTCACATCAGCAAATCCCGAGAGCTGAATCTAGGGCGAGAGCTTGCGGTATTCGGCGATCATGATCTGCAAGGTTATAACTGTAATGCGTCCTCAGCTTGATGCGTTGCGCGGTCCGGTTCACGAGGAACAGGACGCGGATGACGAACCCCGCCTCGAACAGCCGTTTGGACTGCCCGCGCGATACCTCTGCCGACAGCGCCCGATTCCGCGAGGCTCTGGCTGCCGCAGGATCTCGTCTGGCACCCCCCCCCCGATCGCCATGCAACCGCAGAACGCCCATCCCGCAAGCGTCGCCACGACACGCACGATGCTCCCAAGACTTCCTGAGCGCCATCTGCACCACCGCTGCCGTCATTTTTGGTCAAGAGTCATCAGCCTGGGACCCTTTCGGCTCGAACACGAATTCCGGCACAACAACTTCCCATGAATCACACCTGATGCGATTATGAAATTCTGGCCCTGAAGCCTCGCGGCTCCAACCGGTGATAGCCTGAACTTTCACGGAGCGGCATCGCATGGTGTTGACTTCAGCTGGGGGGAATTTGCTGGCCATTTGTCCCACCATCGTGCCATTTCGATCCAATAGCTCCCAACGACCATTCATCGAAACTCGCCAGTCAAGCGGGTCACCACATGAAAGAGCGGCAATTGCCCGGTGCGTCTTGTCTTTGCTTTGCCTGTGACCTGCAAAGCCCAGATTCACGTCCTCCAAGCGCACCCGAAAATAGGTGCAGTGCAATTCCGGTCCAGCCTGTGGAAATTCCGGTCCAGCCTGTGGAAGCGACAAGGGTTGACGGCGAAGTACCGACTGACAATCTGCGAGCGCTTCACGCAGTTGATTGGTTTCGTATATATTCATGAGGGTTAGCGTTTCTCGCGCCCTTGTCATCGCGACATAATACAGCCTGCGCGGCGCGTCAGGATCTTCGCCCTTGCTCTGCCGGTCCCAGTCACCGTCCAGTATTACCACATGATCGAACTCCAATCCCTTTGCTCTGTGGGCGGTAACCAGCAGAAGTCCGCTTTGGCGACGGCGAACGTCGCGTCCCCATTCGGCAAGCCACTCAATGAAATGCTCGACCGGTGTTTCGGCCCCGCCGGTTTCCAATGCGTGTTCATCGACGGCCTGCCGCAACAAATCGGTCCAAGGCCCCCGACGGAGTGCGTCCGCCCACTCGCGAAGTGATTCTCCGTCGACGATGCTTGGCTGACGTGCGCGCAGCCATTCTCTCAATTCCCTTGTTTCACGCAACCACCAGAAGCCGGGGATTTCCTCGTTTCCCATTTGCGTTGGAATGCCATGCACTTCGCAAAATGCCCGCACTGGCGCAAGACAGGCCCATTTGCGAGCGATCACGGCACAACGAGACCAGTCCCAGTCCGGCACAGACTCGGCTAGACGCAACAATTCTCCCATCGCAACGCGCGCCTGCGAGACCGTATCAGGTCCAGCTGGAAGCACCTGAACGCGGCCTTTTGCGACGGGGTCCAGTTTCTGCCACTCACCGCCCATCGGGTCACTCGATCGGGCGCGGTTGACATGAATTGGATGCCCCCGCTTCATTCGGTTCCTGGCCGGTTCGATGACTGCATTGGCCGAAGCCACGATATGGGCCGTGGATCGATAGTTGTCGGTTAGATAGGTTGGCTTGGCGTCATAATCTTTCTCGAAGCGGCGAATGAACTCCACTGACGATCCGTTGAAGGCGTAGATGTTCTGGTCGTCATCTCCCACTGCGAACAGGGACAGCTTTCCGGAATCGTCCTTCAACGTTCTCCCCGCCAGTGCCGAAATCATGTCGTACTGATCTGCCTCGATGTCCTGGTATTCGTCCACCAGAATCCAGCGGAAACCGGCCAGAAGACGCTCGCGCCGCTCATCCGCCTCGTCCGGCGGCAAGCCTGTCCCCTGCAGCAGGTCGACCGCGCGACGAACCACTTCCCGAAACATCTTGTTTTCAGGTTGCCCAGCAATGGCCGAAAAACTGCTGCCAGCCAAGCGCATTGCCAGTGCATGGCAGGTCAGAACGGTCACGCCGCGTGCATCTTCGCCTACCAGGTTCTCGAGGCGACGTCGGATCTCAACTGCCGCATGTCGATTGTATGCCAGCGCCAGGATTCCGCCGGGGGTCTCTCGCCGCACGCGAATAAGATACGCCATTCGATGTACCAGCACCTTTGTTTTCCCGGAACCGGGTCCCGCAAGGACAAGCACGTTGGTCTGCTCCCGGTTATCGGCGACAATGCGCCGCTGGACCGGGTTTTTCAGGTTTTCGACAATCTTTCGCCAAGATTCCGGGGTGGTCTCCCTGCCGAGCTCACTTTCCCGCCCGACAAACCAGCGACGAAGGAACTCTGCTCTGACAGCGTGAAATAGTCCATGGCAAAGCGAAGCGCCTCGCCTATGGATTCGAGACCCTTCTCGGCGTATTCCACCATCACGTGAACTTGCAGAACTTTCCCCTTGTAGTGCATCTCCAGCGGCTTGAATTCGATTGTGCTGAAGCCGCGACGCTCACGCTGCGCAAGTTGAATTGTCATTGCGGGGCGGAACACTGCCAAGCCTTTGTTGAGGCGAATGATTTCCTGTTCGTGCAACCAGAGCAAGGCGCGGTCAACAAGCTTTGTCGGCTTTTCGACAGTGATCATAAGCAGCGCATCGGACTTGATTGCGGAGACCAGTTTCCCAAGCGTGGTTTTCGCCAACAGATCTGTGCCTCGGCTTCCGGATGGCAGGCAATCGAGAAAATGCTCCAGAAGCCGGCCGGCCGCTTCACGGCGGATGCGCGCAGTTTTGTCCAGTGCCTGCCATTCGCGTTTCAACGTCACCCTGACAATCTCGGCATTAAGCTTTCGAACCGCGACACTTCCAGTGCCGCCATCCTCGTCACGTCCGTCATGGGAAATTCCCCGCACAATGTGCCAGAGTCTCTCCGGCAGTGGATCGGAAACACCTGCATCCCGCAATTTCTGCGCGGCAATCCGCAGATGAAGCCTTGACGTGTCTCCTTTTTCCTGATCGGGCGAAGCTTCCCGCATATGCTTGATAAGTTCGGTCTCCAGCTGATTCGCAGCCTTTAGTCGCTTTCTGGACGATTTCGCCACCCCTTCGTGAACGAACGCGGTGATGGCAGTGTCGTTACTGGCGATTCCCAGTTGCTCAAGATCGTAGAGTGCCGCTCTTACGCCATCAGGACTCAGTCCAGAAACCCCCATGAGCTCGTCCGTGGTGACGCCACCGTCTGCGGGCGCGTCTATAAGGGCTTCCGTAATGCGCATCAATTGATCCTGATAAAGTCTTGAAATAGAAGCCTTTTCAAGTCGCTTTCCAGCCTCCTTGACACTGCTTACGCGGAGCGAGGATGGGAAAATTCGTACATCGTTCTCTTCGCGCGTGAGGAGTTCGGCCTCCTCCAGCCACGAGACCGCAGTGCGCACGCGAGTGTCGTCAGTGGCGGAGTCTCTCGCAAAAGCCTTCTCTTCGTCCCCAATGAGAATTTCTCCGGCTGTTGCCACAACTTTGCCGCCGAGGCGCTTCTTCCGGTCGAGATTGCGCAGTGCCCGAAGTATCCCGTGGATATCTCGCCGCGTGAGGCGCGAACGTGCGGACATGCTGAATTGCCGCTCGACATCATCTTTGACGTACAGTAGTACGCAATGAGCGGATTTGCCGTCGCGGCCGGCTCTGCCGGCCTCCTGCAGATAATTCTCAAGCGAGCCTGGAATGTCTGCATGCACGACAAGTCGGACGTCTGGCTTGTCGATTCCCATGCCGAATGCATTGGTCGCGACGATGACCTTCAGTTCACCATCTATGAAGCGCCGTTGCGCATCCTTTTTGGATTCGGGCGAAAGGCCCGCATGAAAATGCGCCGCCGTCATGCCTGCTGATTGCAAGAACTGAGCCACATTCTCGGTTTGTCGCCTTGTCGCGCAATAAACTATCGCGCCGCCGGAAACGTCTAGCCGCAGGTGCCACACAAGAACCTGATGAAGGTGGTGAAGCTTTTCAGGCACTGATGTCGGAATAACCTCGAAAGCGAGATTCTGCCTGTCTGCCCCGCCATTAAAGACGGCAAGTCCAATGCCAAGTTTGTCATGAAAATGCGCACAGATATCATCGATCACATCGGGTTTGGCGGTCGCGGTCAAGCAAAGCAGCGATGGCACTGGATCTGAACCCGCCATTTTCTTGGTGAACCTCGCCACGTAACGATAATCGGGCCTGAAATCGTGCCCCCACCGCGAAAGGCAGTGCGCCTCGTCAAGCACCCATCCTCCAATCTCGCGCTGATCCAGCACTTTTCGGACGGAACGGGAGCGGAGTTGCTCAGGGGAAACGAGGAGAATCCCCGCGTCCCCCAATCTGACTTGGTCCAGCGCGGCGGATCGTTCTGGCATGGACAGCAATCCGTTGATCGCCACACAAGATCCGATGCCTTTGGATTCGAGGTTCGAAACCTGATCCTTCATCAATGCTACCAATGGCGAAATCACAACAGTAAGCGCACCGGTCTTGTCGTACCGCGACAATGCCGGCAATTGGTAACAAAGGGACTTTCCAGCTCCGGTTGGGAGAATTCCGAACACATGCCTCCCGGCCATTGCAGCCTCCGCTATGGATTGTTGCATGGAGCTGCCGTCTTCGTTTGTCGGTTTTGACCGGAACTCGTTGAATCCAAACCAGCGCTTGAGTTCACCACGAGCGTTGTGCCTTTCGCGGCACCATTTGCATAAGCCGTCGCTGCAAGGGGAATTCCTCAACCAGCGAACAAGCTTCCCGGTATCCGGAAACTGATGCCGAACCCAAGGCGGAATGACAGAGTTGTCGCCCGACACGGAAATCCATGCCAAGGTGTAAGCCAGTGTCCAGCCAAATCCACACGGAGATCCCAGAATCTGTCTTGCATGAGTTATGCAGGCCATCGTCTCGAATTGTCGTTCTATCGCCAAGCGGGTTTCGTCCCATAACGGTCTCCCAGCACTTCGAATCCACGTAAGCAGGCCGTTCAGCGCCCAGTCCGCCTTGTCGGGATCTGGCGTGGTCAGCCAGTGATAGGCGGTAACAAGATCGGGATCATCCTTTTGCAATTTCTGGAACGCACCTATTTGGTTTTCGAAGACCTCGATTGCTATGCGGGAGTCCAATTCCGGATCGTTCACCTGACCGCGCAAGAGCCGTCCGTCCTGGTAGTGCTTGACCAGATGGTGGTAGGGATTGCGTGGAAACGCGAGCGGATTCAGGCGCAACGTATCCACAGCCGGAAGCCGCAACAGCCGCAAGTCCGGCTGTGCCGCTTTCAGATGCGGAAGATCGAACGCAACGATGTTGTGACCCAACACAAAGGAAGCCCCGTCCGCAAATTCATCCAGTTTCCTGAATTCTTTCGGCCCGATGCCTCTGGATAGTTCCAAGCTCCGACCTGTATCGTTGCGCACTGCGCCGATCGCCCGAATTGGGCCACCGTCCTTTGAGATCTCGATATCCAATGACAGGAAGCGGAAACGCTTGAATTGATCCTTTAGCTTCGCCGAATCCCCAGTTTGGTCAGCTTGCATGGAATCTGTCAATCGGTTAGATTCACGTTCCTTCACACCTACAGACCAATTCAGTTTTCTTGCATACGCCCACTTGGGTGCATCTCACTATCAAGCCATCTGAATTGCAACAAGCTTGGCAAGATGTCCGGTGCATCTGGGGACTCCAGTCACAAGAAAATTTCAAAGGCGATCGCTCCGGCGCTGTCTGGAAATGAGCGGAGCAGAGCAATTGCTTTCCGGCGCGTCGGCCGGTCTGTCAGTGCAACCGCTGCAAGACGTAGACTTCGCTGACAGTGGGAACCATCTTTCATTCGGCCAAGCTGCCGCTGACGATCTGGGTCGCAGCCATCCATCTGATCGTGGCGGTGAACAACGGCATCTCGTCTGTGGAGCTCAGCCGCCGCCTCGGGCAACAAGCGGGCCGGGGCGCACACGGCAAGACGCCGTTCGTGGCGGCGGTCCCGACCCACCCCGATGGACGCTCGCGCAAGGTCAGGCTGGCCCCGGTCAAGGGCTTCCGCAAGCGCGAGATCGCGCCCGGCGCTGGCTGACCCCTGGGACGGAAGTCATCGCCGGCGGTCTCGGCTGCTGGAGCGTGCCCGACGAGGTTGCCGACAGCCACCGGGCGATCCGCACTGGCTCCGGACGCAAGGCCGTCCGCAGGGCGCCGTTCAAATGAGTCAACACCGCGCTCGGCAACATCAAAAGTGCGATCGCCGGGACCTGTCGCAAGCTCGGCCCCGATCATGCCGAGCGCCATTTCGCCAGCTTCGCACGGCACTGCAACCGACGATGCAAGGTGCCTGCAAGAAACAACACAGAAGCTGGGCCCCAGATGCGGCAACGCCACGCACCATGACCGGTAAGAAATGACGGCGATTGCAATTTCTTGCATCGTTTCCGGCGGCAAGGGATGCACCGGCATGCAAAGATGGGGAAGCGCAAGGAGCTGTTTCCGCGCGTTTCATGAAGCTCAAGCTCGGAATCCCGAGCCGTTACGCGATCTCCGACCCGTTCGCTGCAATCGATTCGTACGGTCTTCAGTTGGCACCGACCCGGCTGGCTTAAAACTGAGCCGAGTGCCCCGGCGATGGCGTCATCGAGATTGACGGCAAGGCACTGCAGCATTCGTTCGAGGACGTTGCGTCGTGCAATCCGTTGCACCTTGTGTCCGCCTACCCGGCTCGGTGCCATGAACCAAGCTCGCGCTGTGCTTGCGGCGCTGAGGCAGAATTATGGCCGAGAATCGTGTTGAGGAATAAGCTTGCGGTTTCGGGCGATTCTCGGCGAATTTCAACGTGTGTCAAGCTCACGATCGTAATCTCTAGGGCATGCCGCTTTTCAATTTTCCCTTTCGGCGTTGGGCGGCAGCTTGACGACGGTGCGGACCATGCCAAACTAGATTGTGTACCTATAAGGTGCGAGACATGGTGCAGACAGGGTTGTTGCGTTCAAGCCTTGGAGGCGCTGACGATGTTTCGCCGCGACTTGACCGGTCGGGAATGGGTCGCGGTCCAGCCGCCGTTGCCGAACAGGCCGCGCGGAGTGCCGCGGGTCGGCAACCGCCGGGCGCTCGTCGACAGCTCGATCATGCACGCCCGCCAGCATGCGGAGGGCGGGAAAAGAGGGGCTTGCCACGCGTCTAGGCAATTGAAAGCGCTCAGGCTCGCATTGTCATACAATCGGGTGGAGAAATGCGCCCGGCACTTGATCTGCAACTGAAGGCGACGACCAAACTCTGTGTTAGTAAAAAGGGATCTTTCAGATATCCACTAAACCGCCGCAACTATGACCTGCCGCGAGATGAGACCCAGACGCCACGTTTGCTGATCTTGCTGGCATTGCCGGAAGATGAGGAGGGTTGGATGACGATCAGGCCGAAGAACTTATGTTAAATGCCATGCGTTCTGGATTAACCTGAAGGGTGGTCCGAAAATCGACAATAAGTTCACTACCACAATCGAAGTACCTGCAGATAGCTTGTTGAACGTCCAGAGCTTGCATGTCCTGATGAAACAATCACGGGAAGGAAAAGTTGGATGAGAGCAGAAATCCGGGACCGCGACGCACTATTGGCAGTCTCCCCTGCAGCGTTGTCGGCTTGGGCCCGTGCTGCTGGCTGGACCAAAACCGAGAGCTACGGCGAACATTCTGACGTTTATGCTGCACAAGAGCGACCTGAGGTCATTCTGCCTCGGACGCAGCGGCTGGGCGATTATGCGAACGTAGTCGCTCGGCTGATCGAAATCTTCGCCGCCGACGCAGAGCGAGACGAACTTTCACTCTACCGTGATCTCGTAATCGCCGACCGCGATACTATTCGGGTCAAGGTAGCAGAAAGCAATGATGGCAGCATGTCACTGAATGACCGCGTCCAGATCGTTCAGGGGTCTCGCGACCTGCTTCTTGCCGCTGCTTGCTCGCTTCGTGAACCGCAGATGGTGTATAGAGCTGGCGCCAACAAGGAGGCGAACGAACTCCTGAGCCGGGTCCGGCTTGGACAGACCGAGCAAGGAAGTTTCGTCGTTACGCTACTCACGGCACCGATATCCGTGCCGATGCAACTCAGGCTTTTTTCGGATTACGAAATCGATGACGAGTCGGATGAGAGGAGGATGACTCGACATTTGGTCGAAGTTTTGGATGCCGCACGGAGTGCGACTGAGGGTACTGTTGCCGGCAACGGAAGCGCCTTTTCTGACGCTATTGAAAAGGGAGTGAGCGCTAATCTATGCGAGGCTCTTGTTAATTTGATCGAGCCCTTCCCAAAACTGGATGTTACTGTCTCCTGGGCTTGGACACATCCGAGAAATGTGCCGCAGCACATGGTTTGCTTCGCCAATTCGGACGTTGCCATTCTTCGCAATGCAGCACAAACACTACGATCTCGGGAACCCCAACCCGATGCAAAGTTATTTGGTTTCGTGCACCAACTAAAACGCGAGGATGTGGGAATTGGCGGTTTGATCCATCTGAAAACACAAATCGACGGCAAGAATTGCTCTGTCGCCACAGTATTGAAGCAGACCGATTACCTTGCGGCCATTGATGCACACAAGAAACAAATGCCCATTATCCTACAGGGAGACCTCGAACGCACATCTCGCCGTTGGCGTCTTCTGAATCCACGTCTTGTCGGCGTGATTGACCAAAACGTTGACGAGAGCGAAAAGACCTCATTGTGAAAGTTGGCTTGACATCTCGGCACTGCGGTTTCCGGAGCCTGCTTCGCTGTAGCAGCGTTGCTGCTGACGGCCTCGCTAGTCCGTTGAACCGCTTGCGATGCAAGCTCCCTCCCGGCCGACGATCTCCAACCGTTGCCTGCCTTGGCTAGAGCCTGTTAGCACCATTGCAATGCAGTGATGATGAGCGCGAAGACGACAAGCCGATGCAGATGACGTCGCGCTTGTCATGGCGCGTGAAGACGTTTCGAAAGTTCTTCAACCGTCGGAAACAACCGCCCAACCTCATTCTGCCGCTTGCATACGTGCTGGTCAGGCACCCTTCGGGCGCATCGAGCGCCTAGCCGGCAAACGGCGCCAATTTGCCGAAGTGTTTGGGTAGTCTACGTCACTTGCAACCGTGCTCGACGACATGCAGAAGGGCACAGCGAACGCTTGGGGCTAGGCACAGCGACACGATGGCGATGGATTGCCCATCATGTCAACGTCTTTCTCCCGTTCGTGTTAACAGGCCCCAATCAATCGCCAGGCGGCGAAGTTCGGAATCCCCTTGCCGACCTGCACCCGGCAGGCCTTACAGTCAAACTCCAGTGTCGGAAAGCGCGTGCCTCGCCCTTGGCATTATTCTCGGCGACAATTTCCTTGAAGCAACCCTTCCAGTTCTCTCTCGGTTGTATGCAGGGCAACTTCCAAGACCTGCCCGCCTTGCATGTTCATGACCGGGTGGAGCATTCCGAAACGAATTTTTTTGAGGCGATGGACCCTCCATTCGACGAGGATGGCATTAACGCTCTGGGTTATTTGATTTTGCAGTTTTGGGCTTCATTTGCCGTTCTGGGATCAACTGCACAAGAAACGTCAGTTCGGATCTACCGCTAGAAGATTTTCTCAAGAGGTCGGGTTGCAGCAGAAGGGCATTGTGATGGCTGCCTGTTTTCTGCGCTCCTTATCAATCTGACCGCATCCCGCAGTTCATCGAGGCGGTACAGCGGAGCGGCCGCTGCGACATAGCGGTCGCGTCGAAGAAGCAGGGCATAATCCAAGTACGTCAGAAACTCCTTGGTGGCGAGAAGGCGGTTCGCATCGCGTCCGGTGGCAAAACCTGCATCCACCGCCTTGGCCCACTCAGGAGTCAAGCCGAAGACCGATGCGCCGAGTTCGGCAAATTCGTCGATCTTCGACTCTGAAAGAAAAGCTTCAGGACGCTCGGCGTAGGCCAGTATGACTGGACGGTCCGGCAGAAGATCATCGATCAGGTGGATCACGCCATCCGGAAGTTCCACCAATGGCTGCGGAAACAGGCTTCCAACAATTGTCCGCGCTTGCGGTCTTCCGTCCTTCACAACCAATCCAGACACAAATTTCGGCTTGGGCTTGAATTTCATCTGCGCGAAATACTCCCTGGCGGGAGGGAACAAACCAAGGCAGCGGAAGGCAGCGCGAACCAAAGCACCCTGCAGCCGCGACGTTGGCATCATCACCGCGCCCATGCGTTCGGCCAGCTTGATCATGGATTTAGCGTGCGGCTTTCGTTCGGCTTCGTAGCTGTCAAGAAAGGAGTCGGTTGGCTTCCCGACAAGCGCCTCGGCCAGCTTCCACGCCAGATTGCTCGCATCGCGCAGACCACTGTTCAGCCCCTGTCCCGCAAACGGTGGGGTCAGATGGGCAGCATCTCCGGCCAAATAGATGCGACCTTGGCGCCACTGAGCCGCCGTCCTCGCTTGAAACGTGTAGACTTGGACTCGACGCAACGGTTCGTTCTCGTCAGGTCCGAACCGGGCTAGCAGCTTGCGCGCAAATGATTCCTGTTCGGCATCCTCTCTGATCTCGCCTTTGCCAAGCTTGAACTCGTAGCGTCGAACACCTCCCGGGCCAGGCAACGTGATGCAGGGTCTCTCTGGGTTGCAAAATACCTCCGTATGGAAATTGCGGTTCCGGGTGGAGTTTAGGTCCACAATCAGCCAAGGTTCCTTGAAGGACGATCCCTGCATTGGAATGCCGAGCTGCTTGCGGACGGTCGAACGCCCGCCATCGCACGCAACCATGTATTTGGCCGAAACGGAGTGCTTGATTCCCTTGGCGATCAAGGTCGCGTCAACTCGTTCATCTGTCTGGGAAAAGCTGGCCAGCTCGGTTTCAAACAAAGGCCGCATGCCGGGAAACCGGGACAAGCTCTCCTTCAGCAAAGCCTCCAGTTCTGGCTGCTGGAACGCGTTTCGCTTCTCAAATCCATAGACTTTCGAGATCGGCTTTACCGTCGCAAAGACCCGGCCTGAAGGATCTCTGTAAATCGAGCCGTAACCCTTCTGAACGATTTTCAGAAACTCGCCGCCTAATCCCGCCGCCTGCAGCGAGCGCATCGACTCGTCGTCTATCGAGACGGCGCGCGGGGCGTTTACCGTCGATTTGTTGCGTTCCACCACAACAGTCGGGACATTCATCGTTCCAAGCAAGTTTGCCAGCAGCAGACCCGTTGGGCCCGCACCGACAATCAAGACATCAGTATGCACCTGCGCTGGGGAATCGGCGCGTCGACGCCGAGCTCATCGCCCTGTTTCGGCAACAACCGAATTGATCAGCGTGCCGACTGGCCCAATGTCCACTTCCACAGTGTCGCCTGGAGCCATGTAGACTGGAGGATTCCGCCTGTCGCCTACGCCGCCGGGCGTCCCGGTGACGATGACGTCGCCGGGGGAAAGTGGGGTGAATGTCGAGATGTAACTGATCAGGCGCGGGATCGGGAAAATGAGATCGGCAAGGGTGGCCTTCTGCATCACTTCGCCATTCAGACGCGTTTCGATTGGCAGGGCAGTGTAGTCCCTTATCTCGCTGGAAGTTACAAGGTATGGGCCGAAGCCTCCACTTCCCGCGAAGTTCTTGCCGGGCGTAAACTGCGACGTGTGCCGCTGCCAGTCGCGAATGCTGCCATCGTTGAAGCAAGAGTAGCCCGCAATGTGCCCAAGCGCGTCCTTTTCAGATATCCATCTTCCGCCCGTGCCCATGATGATTGCCAGTTCGCCCTCATAGTCGAAGCGGTCGCTAAAGCCGGGTTTGACCAAGGGCTGTCCATGACCAACCTGACTGTCGGCAAAGCGCGTGAAAATTGTGGGGTGGTCCACGTCCGGGCGCCCGGTTTCAGCTTGGTGCTTTGCGTAGTTCAAGCCGATACAGAGTATTTTTCCCGCATCCGGAATGACTGGAAGGAATTTCACATCGGCAAGGTCAAGGTCGGCGGGCCGGCCTTCCGCATACGCGGCAGCGTCATCCAGAAGGCTTGCTTCGAGAAGCGCCTTCATGGACCGGACATGAGATGCGAGCTTGCCGGTGAGATCAATCAACCCGTCGATCGAGACGACCGCGAGGCCAGTCTGCCCCGATCTGGAAAAACTCAACAGTTTCATCTGAATTCCCTCTTTGGCGTTGATGAAAAAGTGTTTTAGGAACGCAGTATCGCGTTGCCCCATAGATTCAGTGTTCGCTCCTCCTGCGGCCATTCCCTTGCGGGCCTTCCGCAAACGACCTCCAGTTCGGCGGAAATCTCTATCCAGTTTCCGTCCGGGTCCTGAATGAAGGCGAACAGGTTGTTTCCGGGACCGTGACGTCCCGGGCCCCATGTCAACTGCACATCGTGACGGGCAAAATGATCGCACCAGTCCCGAATGCAATTCCATTCGCCCGCCTCGTATGAATGATGGTCCATCCCTTGGCGGTCGGACTTGAAACATGCAATTGTGTGGTGTTCGTGGTTGGATGTCGCGAAGCATGTCGCCAGCGCTCCATCTGCATGAAGCACCCGGTCGGTCACCTCGAAGCCGAGCTTGTCGCTGTAGAACTCCTGGAACGCCTCGACATCAAATGACGCGAGAGTCAGGTGCTGGAGCGGGCCTTTTAGGCCTGGCCTCGGCACTTCTGGTTGTGCGAGCCCAAAGCATATCAAGTTGCCGTCAGGGTCTTTTACGGCAAAGGCCTCCTTGCCGAAATATGGAGACGGAGAGGGGCTCTGCGGGATCCCCTTGAATTTCAAATTGGCGCGCAAAAGCGCCAGGCCCGGTTCGTCCCGGCAAGCGAAACCAGCAAATTTCAGGTTGCGCTCCTCGCCATGCGACACGATCATCCGTCGTCCCGGACCCTCGCAACGCCATTCTTCTTCCTCAGCCTTGGCTGCAGTCATGTCCATGACGTTCGCGTAGAATTGCGCGAGAGCCGGCGGACGGGGGCTGCCGACGGCTAGATGATGAAGATAAATGCCCGCCTGGGTTGCTTTGAATTCCATTGTCATTGCATCTCGTTTGGTCGAGATATGATCGAAATGCCAGCCTGTAAACGCATTTTTGTGCAAGGTCGGGCTTGCGCCCCTTCGAATGTGGCGGCCTTGTGCAGATATCGCCACAGTGAAAATCCTCGGTGCTTCTCAATTTCCCGCAGCGGATGCGGCGAGAGCCCGCTGCGCGATATTTTTTTGCCCACGCCTCTTCCGCGCTTCAGACGGCTGAGTCTTTCGCAAGTCGGCAGTCGGCTGGAATTTCGACTTTCCGGCTGGCTTCAACCCGTCGGGGCGGGTTAGAAGACGGTTCAAAACGGCAAACGGAGTCCGTGCCGAGAGGGATTTTCACTGGAATTCGCCCTCACCCAACCATCAAGTTCCTATCATTCGCCCAGCATCAAAGGCTGGCAACGTGTATGCTCGGAAGGCTACGGCTTGAGCCGTCGAGTGCGAGCGTTTGCTCCGGACGGACTTACCTTGTGGGAGCGGTTGGACCCGGACGAGCGGTACAGCACCATCTACACGGAAGGGCCTTCGGCCGACCGTGGAGCCAAGCGATAGGCGTTGACATCGACGACTTGGATATCGACGAAGATTTAGTTCTCCTCGAACTGCGGATGACGGAGTGCACCTCATCTGTCCCGCCGCTGCGGACCGGGGATTGTGCTCACCAAAATGAATGCGATCTTCCATCTTGACGGCGACGGGGACAGTTTTCAATTTCAATGATCGTTGACATGCGGGTTGCAATTACTTAGATTTACCCAAGAAATCAATGATCGTTGAAAGGCTGTCAATGACTCCCATTGCTGCCGACACCCCGGAGGCACTCGGCCATGTCATTCGGGACCGCCGTCGCTCGCTTGGCCTCCGCCAAGCGGAGCTTGCGATGCAGAGCGGCGTCTCCCCGGCAACAGTCTCCGCCATCGAGAACGGAAAAAGGTCCGCGCATGTCGGATTTGGTCCTGCGCCTCGCCCGAGATCTCGGAATCCGGCTGGCGGTGGAGGCACCGTGATCGATCTCGATATCTTCCTAGAGGGGGTCGGCCGGCCTGTCGGACGGTTAGAGGACCGTGGCGGGCGCTTGCGCTACCTCGACGCTGACCTAGCCAACCGCCTATCGCTGTCCATGCCGGTTCGCTAGCAACCACACGGCGACGGCAACGCCTGCGCCTTCTTCGCCAACCTCCTGTTCGAAAACGAGCACCACCAAGTCACAGAGCACTAGGGGCTGACCTGCTCCACCATCTTGGTCGGGACTGTCCGGGGGCAGTTTCCTGCGTGCCGGTGGGCGAAGCAGCCCGGACGCCTGGACATCAACTACGCGCGGCTCGATCAAGACGGTCTCGGCCGCCTGATGCACTCAGTGCATAGACATCGCCGCGTCCCGGATGGCATGCAGGACCCCTCGCCGCCAGCTGGGATGCACCGAATGTCGGACGGCTGCATCGCCTTGCCTAGGTTGTGTACCCATAAGGTGCAAGATTTGTGCAGACGGGGTTGATGAGTTCAAGCCATGGATACGCTGACGATGTCTCGCCGCGACCTGCCGAAGGACTGCGGGCACTGCACGGCGGGTTGCAACCGCTGATCCGGGAAAGGGATGCGGTGCGCATTTTCAACACCTTGAGCGCCGAGGCGCCGGAGGCGCTCCATCTCGTCGACCGCTCGATCATGCGCACCCGCCAGTGTGCGGCGGGCGGAAAAGGGGCGGGGGTCCGGACCCCGCCATCGGGCGTTCCCGGGGCGGGACACCGTGGCCGACCAACGCTGCGACGCCCAGGCCATTCTCGATCCGATCCGCGCGCATTCCCGCCCAAGGCAGCCGAAGGGAGCGGAGGTCAGTCGATCCTGCGCTTGCCCGAAACTTCCTCTCGGCCATCGCACTGGCCGCTAGGCTCTTGGCCCGACATAACGAGTACACAACCTAGTCAAGATGAACGATCAGATCGTGATCGGAGACGATGACCTTATCGACTGCTTCTTTCTCCTTTCCAACGCGATTTCGGTGCGCCGCACGCGAAATGTCGCGCTGCATCTCGCCGAAGCTTAGGAAACGGAACTCAAGCGTATTATCGAAAAGGCGTTCAGTGAGGCAGGAACGGTGTTCGGCAAAATGGCGTTGATTGCTTATGCACATGGTTCCGGTGACACAAGGCATTGTGTCCGGGATGTCGGATGATGGAATGTTCGCATGACATTCTTGACGTGGAACCGTCCCATGACCGAAATCCCCGCCAGCCTCATCGCCTTCCAGCGTGGTTCCCCGACGACGACGCCTGCGTCCGGTGGCTCGTCGCCGTCCGATGGCCGAACGGCTTCCGGTGTCCCGCCTGCGGCCACGATCGCGGGTGGGAGCTGAAGACCAGGAAGCACAGCTTCGAGTGCGCCTGTTGCCATCGTCAAGCCTCGGTCGCCGCCGACACCCTCCTGCACCGAACCAGGCTGTCGCTCGCGATCCGGTTCTGGGCCGCCTGTCTGATGGCCACTCATTGCAACGGCATCTCCGCCCTGCAGTTGCAGAAGCGGCTTCGGGATCGGGTCCTGTCGCAGCGCCTGGATGCTCGCCGCCAAGCTTCGCCGCGCCATGGTCAACCCCAAGCGCAGCCCGCTGTCCGGGATGATCGGGATCGGCGGGGCCAGCCTGCCGCAGCGCGACAAGGGCGCGCCTTCGGGGCCGGGTCGCCTGCGGCTGGTCACGGTCCCGTCCTGCAGCGCCAAGGGTCTCGGCAACTTCGCTGTGCGCAACGCCGCCGCGACCGCGATCGTCAAGACAGACGGCTGGAGAGGCTGCAGCGCGGCGCCTCGGGACCTGTCTCGATGAGTTCGTCTTTCGTTTCAATCGACGTCGAAATCGCCACGCTGCCTTCCTGTCCCTGTTCCTGCAGGCTCTGCGCGCCAAACCTGCGCCCCTGCTGCATCTTGATCAAACCGGAACCAAGTGCATAAGCAGTTGGCGTTGAAGACCCTGAGCACCGAACACACCAATAGGATTCTTGAAACCCTGTTCCCGCACAGCAACCGATATAAGAAGGAGGGATTGGAGCCGGAGCGTCGGCGTCGAATCAGACACATCCTTGCTGATGAGGACGTGACGCCCTCGATCACAAGGAACACAATATAGGACCTCTACAACGCCATCACACGGGACGAGGACTATCGATCATCACGCCGAGGCCTGTCTAAAACGGGTCTGGTTCGGGAGTGGGCACGATCTGAAGATCAGGCTCTCACAGTCTGCCGGGATCAACTTCATAAAGCTGCCCGAAGCCAAGCACTCATGACTTCTCGAAAGCATGACTATCCAATCGCAGGCTCGCGCTGTTTTCGGTAACCACTCGTTCGACTTGCTCCGACACACCATCAGGCACGCTCACCTCGATCTCAAGTGTGACTCGTACCTCCGAACCGACGAGACAATCCAAGTGAGAAACCACTTCCTCCGCAATCCGACTAGCTTCCAGACCGATACGGGCATGATTAAGTGTCGCCGTCGCATGGAACCGGCAAGGGCGATCCCTGTCCGGCGGATCGGGCGGCGGGGGTTTTGGGGGCGGAGGCGAAACTACAGTATCTATCTGGGAGCGTGCAACCTTTGAGTTGACAACTAGGCCGCCACTGTCACGAGTGAAATCGATGCCTTGCATGACTTGTAATCCACGATAACGCTCCCTTCCTCTGTCGAACCCGTCCGCGAATGCGAAAGTGTCGCATTCCCAAGTCAGCGACCCAACGCCTCGCTTGATGGCGCTAACAAGCACATCTGCACTCGTGAGCCTCGGCAGGTACAGATATTGTCCGAAATCTTCAATCAACTGGCGTATGCTGACATGATCGCCGCGCCAAAGCGGTACATCATCTAGGTGCAATCGAAGCACGTCAGCGCCTAAGTCTTTCACCAGAAGTTCCTCGCTCAGAAGCCGACGTGAGGCCCGTTCCGCAAGCGGACCCGACGCGGACAGGCTCAACGACTTCCAGGATACGTCGGAATCCGGTGACTGCTGCTCCGGTACCAGCAGCCAGCGATATGTTTCGGGAATCCTCGCTTGAACGGTGTCGGTTGCAGCCTTCTGTTGAACTCGAGCCTGCCTGGCTTGGTGGGGGTCCAAGTTAAGCCTCTCTACATCCTTGACGATCGACTCCCAAGCCAGAAAACGTCGCAGTGCCTCGTCCAATTCCTGAAATCGAGCTCGGTCGGCTGCCAAGAACACCAAGGCGTTGCGAAACAGCCTCGGGGCCGCGCCGCGGGACTCCAAGATCTTGACCGCCAGCGCTTGGGCGGGATTGTCGATTCCACGGACATAGTGCGTATTCGGCGGCAGAACCACAAGCCGCGCATCGCGTTCGTCCGCTACATCCGCAGGCGATTTCGGGAACGTATGAATGCGCGCAAAGGCATCCCGTCGGCGCAAGTCGTTCCTCATCCGGCCTTCAAGTTCCGAGGCCACCGCATCCGTGTCACGCCGAAGTTCCTCCGCCCGATCCTCCGCCAGCTTGGCCACCGTCGGCTGGGTGTCATACCAGTAGCGCGTCCCGTCCTGGTAGAGATAGGTGGCCCGAACTGCGAGGCGGCGAAGACCGTCGCCGAAGACCGCCGGCGTCTCCGTCGGCATAACGCAACCAAGCTTGACACGTGTGTCCTCGATCCCTCGCCGTGCCGCCTCGGCAATCGGCGCGGAGCCGAGATAGATCGTGCGCGCGACCCGTTGGGTAGCGCGGAGTTTGCCGAGATTGGGTGCATTGTCATCGATTGCGACCGGCAATGAGTTGGCACCGTCGACATCTTTCTCGATCACCGGTGTCCAGTTGTCTGAAAGGTACCGCGTAAATTCGTTCTGTACGCGTGGATTGTCCAGATGGATGTTCCAGGGCTGTATCAGAGGGCTGCGGTCCCCGGTTTCCCACAGATTGTGGATCACCGTTGCCATTAGACGCAGCACGCCGCGGGTGCGCTGGAACCTCGCGAGCGATGACCAGTCGGTATAAAGGCGGTCGAACACCTCGGGATGGATCGGATAGGCGGCCTGAATGCGGCGTTTGTAATCCATTGTCGCACAGGTCGCGGGAAACTCCGCGCGGTGCGTCCGGTAGAGGTTAGCGAAGGCCTGTGCGGTAACATCCCGCTGCTTGAAGGCTCCCTCGTCGGCGAGCGGTTTAAAAAGCCGCCGTCTGACGATTTCGAACCCTTCCTCGGTCGTCGCTGGCCGCCATGGCGACTCGACGCGCGCGATTACGTTGCGAAGGCGCTCGAGAGCATCGTGGCCGCGCCTGCCCCCCACCTCGGAGTCGTCGACGCCGGCGCTTGCCGAGGCGGCCTGGTCCGACGCAGGCAAGGACACCATTAGCAAGCAGTTCTTGGTCAGCTTAACCGCCTCGGTCAGGGCCTGCGCGAAAGTGAACTGGGTCTCGAACGTTCCGCCCGGCAGACCCGGTTCGTCATGAAGCTGGCGGGCATACGCCACCCATTCATCGATCAGTATCGCGCACGGTCCGCACTCATCCAATAGATCGCGCAGCTTGTGTCCAGGATTGGTCGCGCGCTCGTCATCGACACGCATCCGCTCGTAAGCCGCCCGACCGCCGAGTTGATGCGCCAACTCGCCCCAGAGCGTGCGGGCGACCGTTCCGTCAGCCTTCGGCTCAGGGTTGCCAGGCGAAATCTGAGTGCCTACCAGAACCACTTTCCGGACCGGTTCAATTCGGGTGGCCTCAGCCTCTTCGATTACCTCCCCCAATTCCGGTACAGTCTGCGCATCAATGCCCGAGAACAGATGGTAAAGCGCCAGCATGGAGTGGGTCTTGCCGCCTCCAAAATTTGTCTGAAGCTGTATGACTGGGTCTCCGTCCCCTCCAGACAGACGACGGATCGCGCCCACGAGCAACGATTTCAGACTCGCGGTCAGGTATGTGCGCCGAAAAAACTCGGCCGGGTCGCGGTACTCGTCGACACCCTGTCCCCGGTGCACCTGGCCCAGATCAGCCGCGAATTCCGCCTGCCGATAGCGCCCGGTCGCCACATCGTCGTGCGGCTCTGCGACATCGCGCCAAGCGTTGACGCCCGAGATGGAGAGACCGTCCAACTGGCGCGCCGCAACCCGGCGGGTCTCGCCGCGCACCTGCTCGTCTAACACCAGGCGGCGAAGATCAATCTTCATTTGCCTGACTTCGGACGCCTGCGGCGCCGATACCGCCGCGAGCAGGCGCTCCACCGTGTCGAGTGCGCGGTCCGTGTCATCGCTCGGGAAGCGCTCCTGATGCGCCCACTTGTTGCGCCAGTCGCGCAATTCGGACACCAAGCTGCGGCCGCTGTGACCAAGAGTGTCCTGGAATACCTCACGCCAGATGTCGGTCATCAGCCGCAACAAGCCCGCGGCATCCCATTGGTTAATCGGCTTGTCTGCCAGACGCGGGTCGTCCACGTATCGCCGTACCCGCTCCAGGGACACCTGCTTCGACCGGGCGCGTATCTCGCGCTCCACGTACGGAGCGAGTCCACTGCGCAGCAGTTCCAGCGCTTTGCCTACGCGTTCATGGTAGGTCGTCGCCATTGTTCCCCTCGTAGCCTAGTGTCACCGCCTCGGTCCGGACGCAGGCCGCCCCCCAAGGGGTCGCGATCGTACCTTCGCCAATGCAGATTTTCTTGTATTATGGAGTATAATGCCTTGCATGAAAAGCAAACAACCCTTTTCGGGCCTTTGGCCGACTCGGTCATTCATCGCCAGTCACGCCTCTGGAAGCCCCGCACGCTTGCGGTCAACCGCTGCTATTTGCGCAATCAGATCATGCCGTTCTTCGCGCAGCGACATGTTGCGGACATCTCGCCGGGCGAGGTCCGGCAGTGGTTCGCGACCCTGCACACCACGCCGGCCGCGGCCAACCGCGCCTTGCCTGTTCTCTCAGCTGTCTTACGCGAAGCGGAGAGGCAGGGACTTCGTCCCGAGAACAGCAATCCCTGCGCGGGCATACGGCGGTACCGCGCGCCGGGCCGCAGCCGCTTTCTCACTGCGGCAGAGACCCGTCAACTCGGTGCCGTGCTCGCTGAACGCGAGCGCGATGCACCCGCGCCGGTCGCGCTGGTGCGACTGCTGATCCTCACCGGCTGCCGACAGGGGGAGATCCGACACCTGAGATGGGAAGACTACCGGGAAGGCAACCTGTACCTTCCGGACAGCAAAACCGGACCGCGAACGGTGTGGCTCTCCAGCGCGAGCCGCCTCGTCCTGGCCACTCTCAACAAGACGTCGGCTTGGGTCTTTCCGGCCTTGCGCGACGATGGCCCCATGTGCACGGAGACCCTGTATCGGCACTGGCGCGGGATTCGCGTGGCAGCCGGGCTGCCGGACGTGCGTCTCCACGACCTGCGGCACAGCTACGCCAGTTTCGCCCTTGGCCGGGGTGAGACCGTGTTGACCATCGGTCGTCTGCTCGGGCATCGCGACGCGGCGACCACGCTGCGGTATCTCCACTTCGACGATGCGCTCGCGATGCAGGCCGCGCAAACCGTCGCCGGTGCCATGGCGCATCGACCATGACGACGTTCGCGGAGTTCGTGGCGTCGCCATGGACAGTTGCATGCCATGAGCCGTGCAAGCCCTCCACCAAACGCCGGGTTGACAGTTTGCTGCGCACCCAACTTCTCCCCGAGTTCGGGACCATGGACCTAACTCGGATCGGACGCGAGGACATATCCCAGTGGTTCGACCACTATTCAATGGCTGCGCCCGCTGGCGCCAACCGCGGCCTTGACGTTCTATCCCAAATCCTGAGTTTCGCCGTTGAATGCGGCGATCTCGCGTCGAACCCCGCCCGCACCATTCGGCGGAACCCGCAGCCCAGGAAAACGCGCTTCCTGACTCGCGCCGAGATCAGACGTCTGCACCGGGCGCTTGACGCCCATCGCGGGAGAGAGTCCGGCGTCCAGCAGGCCGAGATCATCCGTCTCCTCTTGCTTACCGGGTGCCGCAAGGGCGAACTGACCGCCTTGCGCTGGTCCGAGGTCCACGGCGACAGACTCGTGCTGAGCGACTCCAAGACCGGTCCCCGGGCAGTCTTTCTCAGCGCCGAGGCTCAGGTCGTCCTTGCGAGACAGCCCTGCGTCAGTCCATACGTTTTCCCATCCTCCACGGACCCTTCGACCAGCCGCCCGTCGGAACTCTCGCTCTGGCGAAAGGTCCGCCAAACCGCGGGCATCGCGGACGCGCGTCTCCACGACCTGCGTCACACTTTCGCCAGCCACGCGGTCATGGCCGGCGTTCCCCTGCCCGTGGTGTCTCGCCTGCTTGGCCACGCGCAGATGCGCATGACGCTACGCTACGCGCATGTGAGTGACCGAGAGACCGAAGCCGCCGCCGAGCGCATAGGATTGACAATATCGGCTGCCCTGACGGGGCTACCGGTTGACGCGAACCGGCTCGTAGCGTAGACTTCGTTTCGGTGGCTTTCTTGGATCGATGATCGCAGGCAAGCCACAATGACCGCTCGCCGTGAGGATCTCTTGCGCAGGAAACTTATCGAAATCGCGCTCCCGCTTGACGCGATCAACGCGGCATCGGCACGAGAGAAATCGATTCGGCATGGCCATCCAAGCACGCTCCATCTGTGGTGGGCGCGTCGGCCGCTCGCTGCGGCCCGTGCGGTGATTTTCGGTCAGATGGTGGACGATCCGTCGTCGGTGCCCGAGGAGTTTCCGGCGCCGGAGGCGCAGGTGGTCGAGCGCGAGCGCCTGTTCGGCATCCTGCGGGAACTGGTGCTTTGGGAGAACACCGGCAACGAGACGGTGCTGGAGAAGGCGCGCGCGGAGATCCGCCGGAGCTGGCGACGGGCGTGCGCCGACAACGCGGGCCACCCGCGCGCCGCCGAGCTGTTCGACCCGGAGAGGTTGCCCGCGTTCCACGACCCCTTCGCGGGCGGCGGCGCACTGCCGCTGGAGGCGCAGCGGCTGGGACTGGAGGCGCACGCCAGCGATCTGAACCCGGTGGCCGTGCTCATCAACAAGGCGATGATCGAGATCCCGCCGAAGTTCGCGGGGCGGCCGCCGGCAAACCCCGAGGCGCAAGAGAAGCTTGCCGGCGGGGCGGCATGGAACGGCAAGGGCGCGGAGGGTCTCGCGGCCGACGTGCGCTACTACGGCAAGTGGATGCGGGACGAGGCGGAGAAGCGGATCGGGCGCCTGTACCCGAAGGTGGATGTGACAGCGGCCATGACAGCGGAGCGCCCGGACTTGGCGCCGTATGCCGGTCGCAAGCTCACCGTGATCGCCTGGCTGTGGGCGCGCACGGTGCGCAGTCCGAACCCGGCCTTCGCGGACGTGGAGGTGCCGCTCGCGAGCTCGTTCGTGCTGTCGGCGAAGAAGGGCAGGGAGGCGTATGTCGAGCCGGTGATCGAGGGACGCGGCTACCGGTTCGCGGTCAAGGTCGGCACGCCGCCAGCGGGGGCGAAGCGCGGGACGAAGACGGCGCGTGGTGCGCATTTTCGCTGTCTGCTGTCCGATACGGCGATCGTGCCGGAATATGTGAAAGCTAGAAGCATGGCGGGCGAGATGGGGCAAACGCTGATTGCCATTGTTGCCGAAGGGATTCGTGGCCGGGTCTATGTCGAACCGACCGCGACTATGGAGGCAGTTGCGCAAGCTGCGGAGCCTGCATGGAAGCCGGACCAGCCGATGAATCGTGACACGCGCGATTTGGTCAGTGGCCGCGGTTACGGGTTCTTTGCTTGGGCCGACCTGTTCACCGACCGCCAGCTTGTCGCGCTGACCACGTTCAGCGATCTGGTGCACGGGGCACGCGCCGAGATCGAGCGGGATGCGCTTGCCGCCGGCCTTTCCGATAGCCCGACCCCGCTGCGAAACGGCGGCGCTGGTGCCAAAGCCTATGCCGAGGCGGTGGGGGTGTATCTCGCAATGGCCGCCGACAAGGCAGCGGATTATTGGAGCACGATCTCTAGTTGGGACTCATCCCGGGATAGTGTTCGGAACACTTTCAGTCGCCAAGCGATTCCAATGATGTGGGACTTCGCGGAAGGTAATCCATTCTGTACCTCGAGTGGTAATTGGTTGGGCCATTTGCGCTGGATCGGCGAGTTGCTCGTTTCACTTCCGAACTGCGGATCTGGTTACGCCACGCAAAGTAATGCAACCACACAGACGGTAAGCTATAATAAGGTGATTTCCACCGACCCGCCCTACTACGACAACATCGGCTACGCGGACCTGTCTGACTTCTTCTACGTCTGGTTGCGGCGTTCTCTAAGATCGACGTACCCAGACCTTTTCGCCACGGTGGCTGCCCCCAAAGTTGATGAACTCATTGCCTCGTCCTATCGACAGGGCAGCCGGGAAAAGGCAGAGTGCTTTTTCCTTGACGGTATGAGTCAGGCAATCAAGCAGATTGCGGACCAAGCTCACACCAGTGTTCCGGTCACTGTGTTCTACGCCTTCAAACAATTCGAGAGTAAGGGGGACGCAGGCAGGTCCAGCACCGGCTGGGAGACTTTCCTTGATGCAGTCATTCGCTCTGGCTTCGCGGTCAGCGGCACGTGGCCCATGCGAACGGAGCTCAGCAATCGCATGGTGGGAATGGGTACAAATGCGCTAGCTTCAAGCATCATCCTCGTGTGCCGAAGACGCGGAGAGAACGCGCCGATGGCGACCCGACGTGAATTCGTAGGCACCCTGAGGAGCACGCTCTCGCGCTCAATCGCGTATATGCAATCGGGAAACATCGCCCCCGTCGACCTCGCCCAGGCGGCCATCGGCCCGGGCATGGCGGTATACACGCGCTACGAGCAGTTGGTCCTTGCTGCCTGATTTGAACCCAGGGTGCGCTAGCAATCAGATCCTCATCGTCAGCGAGACCCACAAAGCCGCGCTTTCAGGTTCCTTCTTCGAACGATGCAGCCCTGATTGACGAATGATGGACATCAGCGTGCCGACTCGCAATTCTCGATGATTCGGCGCCGGCACCGTTACCGTTCCATCTGGATCCAACGTTTGCATGATGACGTGGCTGCCGCGCTTCCGGACTTCAGCGAAGCCGTGCACTTCAAGTATCCGACACACGTTCCAGCCGGATAACAATCTCAGCCTAGCCAACGGCTATTTCGACATCGGTGACGTAGAACTCGCGTTTGGCGCGGCGTTCTACTTCCTCCGGCGAGGCGGCCTCAAAAAGCAGGATCAGTGCTTCCTCGAGATTCGCGCATGCCTCCGCGACACTGTCTCCTTGGTTGGCGACATCCACTTCGGGACAAAGCGCGGCGTATCCTGTTCCTACGCGTTCGACTATAGCCGTCAATCTTCTTTTCATCCCTTACCTCCGTGTAAAATGCGGATTACCCGCCTGCGAGGCGGCAACATGCCTTGCGAGTTGCATGCCAAGCCTGATTTCGGCTTCATCCAATGCCACCCCCAGAGATCTCCGATCAACTCGGAGAGCCGTCAAGGTCGAGCATTTTTCCTTGCACGGATTCCATTGAGCGCACGAGCTCGGCGATCAACGGCCAACTCCTGACGAGCGTGTTATAGGTATGCGCCTCTGCCGAGCGGTTCTTCCGGTCAGCCAGCGCGTATAGGCGATAGCAGAGTTCGCGGGCTATATCAGCGGCACTGCCCATCACCTGCATAAGTCTGGCTGCACCTTCATCCCCCTCGGTCTCGAGGACACGGATAAGATGATGCACCATCTTCCATGAGGTCGGCCGCGATTCCGTTCTAGGATCCCAATCGGGCGGGAGTTCCTGCGGCGAGAGCAGTCGTACCTTGCCGGCCTGCGAGATGAGTATCCCAGCGTCCATCATTCCTGCGATGCTGGTGTTCTTTGCCTTGGAAAGAGTCTCGGCGCGACCGAACTCACCTTCGGCGAACCCGCACTCCTCGAACCAAGTGAGCGCCCATCGGCTGCCCGCGTCGAAGTCGCCTTCCTGTTCAGCGAGCACCTCGTCAAGTATCTGGTTGATTAGTGCAAGCGCATCGCGCACTGTCATTGGCTCGCCAGATGCGTCCAATACCTTGGCGTAGCGCGTGTATACCGCCATGCCCGGGCCGATGGCCGCCTGGGCGAGGTCGACGGGGGCGATGTTTCCCGATTGGAGGAGGCGGACTGCGTCCGGCAGCTCAGTGCGCAGGTTCGAGATGAACTGGCGACGAGTTCCCAAAGATGCGTCCGACGAGCGACGCTGACAGATGAGCACGATCGATGACGCCAAGACATTCGTACCTAGCCCTAAGAGCCTGCTGCTGTTTTCGGTCCTGAAGGGCCACGTTCCGTTGACCGCGAAGCCAGAGCGAATGACCGCTTCAAGGAAAGTTTCCCATCCGGTACTCGCTGTGCCTCCGTCCTGCCTAGTCTCTGACTGCTTGAACGCGTAGTAGATAGTAACCGGAAAGCTTGGGTGCGCCTGCTCTGCAATCCGCGAAATAACTTGCCCCATACCGTCCAGAAAGAACCGCTCGGCGGCCTCGGTACCGCCACGACGGTAGGGCGAGGCGATAAGCTCAGCGGCTTTGGGTGCTGCAACTGTTCCAAAGATGTCGGGCATCACTGACCGAAGACTCCGTCGTAACCACACATAGAAAAAATCTGACAGATCCGCGTAGCCGATGTTGTCGTAGTAGGGCGGGTCGGTGGAGACCACACGGTCGCACGAAACGCTTTGCGTGGTCGCATCCTCCTGCTGTGCGAAGCCCACCCAGTGGGGCTTTACGATCCCGACTGCTTTCGAAAACGCCTTACCGACGCCGTCTACGACTACGCTCCAAGAGCCAGAGCGGTCTCCCAAAGGATTGCCCTCGGCGAAATCCCAAATCATGGGGATGGCTTGACGACCGAAGAGATTCCGAGGGCACTGAGCGATAGGCTCCCATCTGCACAGGCTATTGCTAAGGTCCGCTAGCTTGCTCGTCGCCAGACCGAGATACACCCCCACCGCCTGGGCGTAGGCGCGGGCATTTGTTCCTCCTTCGGCCAAGCTGCTTCCCTTGGATGTCAACCCGGCTCTGAGCGCGTCTTTCGCGATCGTCTTCTGGGCTTCGCCCACAAGGTCAGAAAAGGTCGTCAACGCCACCAACTGACGCGACGTGAAGAGATCGCCGATATTGTTCAATCCATAAACAGGCCCTTGGAAGTTCCGGTGTTTCTTTGGCATCTCGCAATCGGGTTTCCACGCTGGATTCGCCATACCCACTACAGCTTCTTGTTCCGACTTAGGCGACAAGTACAATCGTCCGCGCATGCCCTCGGCGACTATTGCCATCAGCCGCTCGTGCATCCTTCCTCTCTTGCCCTCAGTTCGTATGTAGTCGTAGGGAATTGGAACGCCGGAGATGAGACATTTGAAGGCTTTCCTTTTGCCCGCCGATGTCCCGCGCTTCGCCCCCGCTGGCGGCGTGCCGACCTTGACCGCGAACCGGTAGCCGCGTCCCTCGATCACCGGCTCGACATACGCCTCCTTGCCCTTCTTCGCCGACAGCACGAACGAGCTCGCGAGCGGCACCTCCACGTCCGCGAAGGCCGGGTTCGGACTGCGCACCGTGCGCGCCCACAGCCAGGCGATCACGGTGAGCTTGCGACCGGCATACGGCGCCAAGTCCGGGCGCTCCGCTGTCATGGCCGCTGTCACCTCCACCTTCGGGTACAGGCGCCCGATCCGCTTCTCCGCCTCGTCCCGCATCCACTTGCCGTAGTAGCGCACGTCGGCCGCGAGACCCTCCGCGCCCTTGCCGTTCCATGCCGCCCCGCCGGCAAGCTTCTCTTGCGCCTCGGGGTTTGCCGGCGGCCGCCCCGCGAACTTCGGCGGGATCTCGATCATCGCCTTGTTGATGAGCACGGCCACCGGGTTCAGATCGCTGGCGTGCGCCTCCAGTCCCAGCCGCTGCGCCTCCAGCGGCAGCGCGCCGCCGCCCGCGAAGGGGTCGTGGAACGCGGGCAACCTCTCCGGGTCGAACAGCTCGGCGGCGCGCGGGTGGCCCGCGTTGTCGGCGCACGCCCGTCGCCAGCTCCGGCGGATCTCCGCGCGCGCCTTCTCCAGCACCGCCTCGTTGCCGGTGTTCTCCCAAAGCACCAGTTCCCGCAGGATGCCGAACAGGCGCTCGCGCTCGACCACCTGCGCCTCCGGCGCCGGAAACTCCTCGGGCACCGACGACGGATCGTCCACCATCTGACCGAAAATCACCGCACGGGCGACCGCCAAGGGCTTGCGGGACCACCACAGATGCAGGGTGGACGGGTGACCGTGACGGATGGACTTCTCGCGTGCACCAGCCGCGTTGATCGCGTCAAGCGGGAGCGACACTTCAATGAGCTTGTTCCGAATGACAGTCATCGTGCATCCAAACCCGGGAGAGAGTGACTGGTTTGGCTGTCGCGGTGACAACACGGCCCCAACGCCATCAGTCTTTCGACCGCCTCGAAAGAAGGCTTGTTCATGCTGGCGCCTCCGCCCGCGCGATCAACTTGTCCATACTGTAGTTAGCGCTTGTAACGGCCCAGTCTGGATCCTGCTCGAACGGTTGCCGTACATAGTGGACATGGTGCTCATGGCCATCCAAGAACTCGACGATGGCAAGAATATAGTCATCCGGCGCGTTAAGGGCCGTCAGCACTTCATTCTTTGTGACCGTGATCGTATCGGCACCGCTGACCCGTCCCTTGACCTCGATGAACCGCAGTTTGCCTGTCTCCGGCACCAAGCTCTCGATGTCGTAGCCGCGGCGCTCGAACTCCCGGTCCTTCGGCACGAACCCCAATCCCTTCTCGATCTCCATAACGATCCCGCGTGCCCGTGCCGCGGATTCCTGTGTCTCTACCACTCTCCTGGGCACGCCGTCGGTCATCCGTGCGATCAGGCCGGCCGGGACGACCATGGCGCCACCGAGCATCTTCGGCGGTATCACCGACAACTGCTCCTCCCGGTCCAGTTGGGTCAAACGAGCCTGTAGCCGCTGCTCCAGGTTTTTGGTGCGTCGACGCGCTTCGCCGGAGTTCAGCCGGGCGCCGGGCTTGCCTGCCCGCTCCTGGATGCGAAGCTGTTCGGCGCGATGGTACCAATGAGCGATTTCCTTCGTCAGCCGGTCCTTGACGGCAGCGCGCGTCTTCGTGATCGTCTCCTGGCGCCTGTTTCGCACTTCGGCGACATGATCCGGTACGACATGAGCGATGGCCTCCCCTTGCGCTTCCTGTTCAAGCTCCCGCGAGACCCACTGGAGTTCCGGCAGAGCGAGAATGTCGCTGACGCTCGGATCGTCATTGCCCAGCGGACGATAATCCAAGTAAGGTGCGTTGTGCAAATGTCGACGGTTTCCAGCACCATCCATCTCAACATAGAGCATCCGCTGCGAGACGATCCGTCCTTTGTCGCCCAATCCCTGCCCGCCGGCCTGAATCACATGTTCGAGCGCGAACAGGACCCGCGGCTCTTCGCCGTTGTCGCGATCGTCCACCAGAACTGCTCCCCGTTTCAGCAACTCGCCGTGGCGCTCCAACGTCAGATCGATCACCGCACCCAGCAGGGGATGCCCCGGGCAAATAAAGGCCGCTGGGGGCTTGCCCTGGATCGCTAGTAGGTCCTTCTCGAAAGCTATACGTTCGTACCGCGGAAGAACAGGATCGCCGAGACCGATCTCGCGGTCACGGCTACGCACTGCGGCTGGCACGTGGCTCACCTGATACCTTCGATGCTCTCGTTCCCTAGCAGTGCCTCCGAGCGACCGGAACGCTTCGAGGAAAAATGATTCGATGTAGAAAGGCTGAAGCCGGCGCACTTGTGCCCGTTCCAGTTCCTCGCGTGCGCTGGCTACCTTGCTTGTGTCCATGGCGTCTTGCGCGAGCGCCCGTCCCTCGATCAGCGCCCGCAGCCGCTCGCGGTCCACAGCCTCAGTCACCGTCTGCTCCAGTTTTGCCCTAACCTCGGGACGGTCGCCGTATCGGATCGCTTCAATCAGCAATTCACGCAGCGATTTGCCGTCGAACTGCAGCTTCCCAAGCACGTCAAACACTTGGCCGCCGAGCGCATTGCGCGCCTGTTCTAGCTTATCCAGCAATCTGTGGAAGACGTCTCCTTCCCGGGTCTCCTCCGCTACGAGGTTCCAAAGGTGGCACACCTCAGTCTGGCCGATACGGTGGATTCGCCCGAAACGCTGCTCAAGCCGGTTCGGATTCCACGGCAGATCATAGTTCACCATCAGGTGCGCACGCTGCAAGTTGATGCCTTCACCAGCGGCGTCCGTGGCAAGCAACAGCTGCACCTCCGGGTCATGAAGAAATGCCTCCTGCGCCTTGCGTCGCTGTTTGCGTCCCATGCCGCCGTGGATCTGGACAACAGCCTCGGGCCTGCCGAGCAGGGTTTCGATGCGGCTCATCAGATAGTTCAATGTGTCGCGATGCTCGGTGAAGATGACGAGTTTCTGCTGCGGGGACGCCTTGGGGCCGGACTGCTTGCCACCGGCATGGGACAGACTCTCTCCACCCAGAAGCGGGCCAAGACCATCGCGCATAAGAATCTCGTCTAACAGCTTGGAGAATTCGTGCCATTTCGTGTCGCTCCCGGCGCGCCTGATCTCGGCGGCCATCTCTTGCAGCCTCCTGAGCGACTCGATTTCTCTCTCGAGCTCCGTGATCGTGCTCGCGGCGGTCGCCTCGTCGAGGACTGTGCGCTCCACCGCATCGACCTCGTCTTCCGGCGCATCGTCCAGATCCTTAAGGTCATCGGCGTCGAGCGAAAAACTCGGGGCAGCGCTAAGCAGAGCGGCTCCGCGCCGCATCACCTTCATCTCTCGCAGGCGGCTCACTAGGCGATTGCGCCTGCGCATCAGCGATTGGTAGATCGCTTCTGGCGACGAGGCCAGACGCCGCTGGAGCACGGTGAGGGCGAATCCAACCGTGCCGGCTCGCTTGTCGTTCTGCAACGCCTCCGCGCGGTTGAACTCCTCCCGAACGTATTCGGTGACGGCACGGTAAAGTCGCGCCTCGTCATCTGTCAGCTTGTAGGGCACCGAACGGGCAATCCGCTCGGGGAACAGTGGCCTGCCGTCGAACTGCAGCAGGTCCTCCTTCACCATTCGCCGCATCATGTCGGTCACGTCAATGCGGTGGACGCCGTCCCGAAAACGGCCTTCGAACCGGTCTCCGTCCAGCAACGCCAAGAACAGCTGAAAGTCCGATTCCTTGCCGTTGTGCGGCGTGGCAGTCATAAGCAGGAAGTGTCGTGTGAGCCCCGAGAGCAACTGCCCCAAGCGGTATCGCTTCGTGTACTGAACCTCGCCGCCGAAAAACGTTGCCGACATCTTGTGTGCTTCGTCACAGATCACCAAGTCGTAGTCACAGTCGCGCGCAGACAGCTTTGCCTGTACGTCCTCGTTCCTCGCGAGCTTGTCGAGCCTGGCTATCGCGAAGTCGTTCTCCAGAAACCAGTTGCCCGTATGGGCCGCCTCCATCTTGTCGTTCGTCATGATCTCGAAACCAAGACCGAATCGATTATAGAGCTCGTCCTGCCATTGTTCGACGAGGCTGCCGGGACACACTATGAGGCATCGCCTCAGGTCTCCTCGGGCGATCAGCTCCTTGATGAGCAGTCCAGCCATAATGGTCTTGCCTGCCCCCGGATCGTCGGCCAAAAGGAAACGAAGCGGTTGCCTTGGCAGCATGGCTTCGTACACGGCTGTGATCTGATGGGGCAGCGGCTCCACCAGTGAGGTGTGCACCGCAAGCATTGGATCGAACAAGTGGGCGAGACGAATACGGTGGGCCTCAGAAACCAAGCGATAGAGAGCTCCGTCACCGTCAAAGATCCATGGACGCTCTTGCGATACTTGTTCTAATCGTGCCTCGGCGTCGCGAAAAAGGACCTCCTCGGCAACCGTGCCGGATGCTGACCGGTAAAGCAGGGTCAGCATGTCCGCTCCGTGCCACTTTACGTTGACTACCGTAACGGTCTCCGCCGCGCGAACTCCGCGAACGGTACACTCGGGTTGAAGATCTTCCAGCTTCAAAGCAGGCACATTCCCTCTGTTTCTTACAAGAGCATACCGAAGCGCAAGGGTCAGCGGAATGCGCTGTGCAATTCTGGATTACCCCAGGTGCCGCCCACGCTTTCGGTCATGGATGGTATATCCCAAGAACAAGCCGCCCCGCCCGAAATTCCTTGCGCCGCCCTTGACCATTGAGGGAGATCCCTGTCATTCTTTTGGCCCGTTTGCTCTCGTCTTGATCACCGTACACCGTTCCACTAATACATCGAACATCTCGCTCTCGTCGATCAGCATGCCATCGGCAAGCATTTTCGCATAGTCATCAGCGAGCACCGCCTCGTCGAGGTGATCGAGGTTGTGTCAGTGCCTCGACAAATGCTTGCCGCAACAGCGCTCCTAGCAGCAGAAGACGTGGGTCACGACGTCTTCTCCCAGAAGGTTTGCTCTCCGCCAGCATGACGGTCGGGCGCGCCTCGGAGAGTGCCAGATCGGGAAGACAAACCACAGGTCGGGACCGGAGGTGAAATAGACCGCGCGCACCAGATTCTGTGCGGCCAACCTCGGGCAATTGGTCGCTGCACCGCCGCATGGCACGATCGTTTCGCCCCACATCTGCGACGATGAAGCAGAGCGCCGGGCAAAAGCGGCACCGCCTCCAGAAGGGCTTCGGCATGCTCCAGGATGCGCTTTTGAAGGCTGCGCATGGTTGGCATCTCTAACTTAATCTCTCAAAAATCTAGCGGCAAGACTATCGTGATACAATGCCGGAGAAAAGCGATTACAGCCTGATGTGGATGGATATTGAAGATGCATCGTACGCTTCGTGCCGCCGTGCCGTATCCCGGAGCAGATTCGTTACAGCTACTCGGAACTTTGTTCAAATCAGCTTGTGACAGCAGCGAAACGGGGTTGGAGACGGACTCGGGTACCAATGTCGAAACGAACTGAAGGATTTTCTCGACCTTATTCTTCCGTCCGGCAGCAACGAGATCATGTCGCAGGATCTGGGCGACAAGCAGTGCGGTCTTTGCGACTTGGATATCGAGTTCGGTGCACAGCTATTCCCGTTGATCAAGAGCCTCCAGGACAATCTCGATCATGAGCCAGTTCGCGGAAACATCTCGGTTCTTGACAATCCTTTCGATCCGTTCCCATTGCTCCGGTATGACCATAGTGGCACTCATCAGCGCCCGCGCCAAGCTCTGGATCCGACATAATGATCACACAACCTCGGGAACCTCTGATTTGGGGAGTTTTTCCGGTTTTGGCTGCGGAAGCTCCCCAAATCAGAGGTTCCCGAGCATGTCACCCACCAGCTGCCCTTCAACATCGGACGGGCCAAGATGACGGACGAGATCACCGGCCCAGACCTCGAGCGCTTCGCCGAAGGATAGCTAGCATCGTCGCCGCCGCAGCCAAGCGGATCGACGGGCTGCAAGGTCCGGTGCACAAGCGGATAGGCGACGCGATGGCGGAGCAAATCGGCCACCTTGCCGAAGCGATCAGCTTGGAAATCTACATTCCGGAGCGCGATCTCGTGGTTGTGAATCGGCCGGAGGACCCCTGATGCTTTCGGGATTGTTTCAGACGCATTCCCGTTGATTTGAGCACTCGTGCGCGGGACACGCCCAGAAGACAGAACAAGAATGTACCTTCCATGGCCGGCCATGGCCGGGAAAGGATCGAAACCGCCTGTGGGAGGCCGAACGCACGGAGCGGCAGCACCAAAGTTTCGCGGTCATCGGATATCACGTCCCAGCCACCGCCGTCATAAGCGGGGCTTGGTGTTTCGCGCGTGCAAGATATGAATGAGTTTTTGGAGATGCCCTCAGCCAGACGGCATGTCTTTTGATCTCCGAGGCCCCCTGCTCGATAAAATCGATTCATCCCGAAACCAAACCCCAACTCATGCTTGGCAGCAGCGAATTGCCATCCAGAAGACCAGCTGTGATCTGCGAGGCGCGGCCAGTTCTTATGGGGGCGATATGTCAAAGCTGGTCCGTCTCCTCGATTTCGTAGCATGTGCGGTTGGTGCCGAGAGGAATGCCCGTCCATTCAGTGCCTCTGTCGCGCACTCAACTCTCAGTCGGTTCGAACCTCCGGCCAGACCGGCTCACGACCCAGTTGCTGCTCCCGGTCTTCTCCGTGACCGCGCCCACCCGCGATAAAGCATGCATCCGCATTGAAGTTACCGAAAACAAAATCGCATTTTGTCACACAACTTTGGCGTGGGAAGGTCACGCTTTTTCGCTGACTGCCCAACTTGCAAATTTGAAGGCTTGATGCTTTAGCGAGCCATCTGATGTCTACCAGAACCCGCTTCTCAATTGCCTCGGGAAGACTGAACGGCCGGGTCTCCGGCACAGGTGGCTGTGGATGCAATCAGTTCAAGAAAATCTTTCAAGTCATTCAGGTTCTTGGCTGTTCCCAGAATTCGCTTGTCAGGGCGGACCAGCACCATCTTCGCCCCGAGTTCCTCCAGGACAGGTATCAGGCCAGGCTCTGTGCGAGTATTCAGAACGGCAATTCCGCTGTTGATCAAGGCTTGCTCGCAATCTCCGTCTATGGCCGCAAACGGACGATAACCAACTGAATCGTCCAGCCGCTGGCCATTGCTTAACCGGGTCTGCGGGAACAGCTGCCCGCGCTGTGCATCGTCAGACCTGCCGAGTCCGTGCCCCAATCTCGGGTGGATTTCCCTGAATTCAATGACATCGTCTTCTGGTGCGGAGGTGCTTTTTTGCGACCAACTTTGCCTCATTTTATTTATCAGGGCACCAAGCTTCATTGCAGTTTCAATGTACTCGATCGCATTTGACTTGCGCTCGCTCTGGTAGCTGTCCAGCAATGCCTCGCCGCCCCGACCTCGGCAGCAACGATCAAGTTTCCACGCGAGATTCGCGACGTCCCTGATGCCGGCGCACATTCCCTGCCCCATGAATGGCGGCGTCAGGTGCGCCGAGTCTCCTGCGAGGATCAATCTACCGGTTCGCCATGTTTCTGCCACTGCTGACTTGAACGTATAAACCGCGCTTCGCTCAAGGATGGCATCGTCACGGGTGATCCAGCGGCGCAGCATTTTCCAGATATTGGCTTTGTCCATCATCACCGAGCTGTCTTCATCATCGAGCAGCGCGAATTCCCACCTGCGCCGCAGGCCGACATTGCGGCAGTACGTGGCGGGACGGACCGGATCGCAGAACTGAATCGTGCGATCCGCCAAAGCAGGCATTTCCTTCCTGAGCAACAGATCCACAACCAGCCATCTCTGCTCGAAACCGAGATTCTCCATATCCGCATTCATCGCGCGACGAACGACTGACCGTGCACCATCGCATCCCACCACATAGCGAGAGCTGGTCTTCCCGGCTTCGCCTGTGCTTCCGTTCCTGTATTCGATGGACACTTGGGAACCATGATCATGCAAGCTCTCGGCCCGGTGTCCAAGCCGGATTTCGACATCGTGCCTTGCAGTCAACTTCGTCCGCAAAGCCCGCTCAAGGTCTGGCTGGTGAAACCGGTAACTGGCATGCCAGCCATTCGACGTCATTGCCGTCGGACGCGGCCAGTCGAGCAGGACATTTTCCTGCGCATCGATGAAGCGCATGCCTCGGTTTATGAATGCCTGTTGCGCAAGTTCTTCGGCAATTCCGACCCACTGGAAGATGCGCATGGTCTCGTCGTCGAAATGAACCGCTCGCGGCAGGTCGTAGAGGTCAGCCTCGCGTTCCAGCACCAGGACTGACAGGTTCAGGCCGCACAGCAGATTGGCCAGCGTCGCACCGGTGGGGCCAAGCCCGATGATCGCAACATCGAACTCAGGTGAATGAATTGACACGGGGGGCCTTTGGATCGGACTGAAACCGGTCGGCGAGTTCGATCAGGAATACTGACCGTACAGCCACGGACAATCGACAAGCGGTGGGGTCTGCTCGCCTCTTGCTGCCAGTTCAAGACGCATTTCCCTGTAGCGGGCGCGCAGCGCGTCAGGCAAGGATAGGCGATCATGGCCCCAGAAACTCGGCCCGGACGTCGTTTCATGCGATTCCCAAGTCTCGGGGTCAATCACCCGGCCACCCCACCCGTTCTCGACAAAGAATCCAGACGGTGAGTTGGCGTAGAATGACGTAATCCAGTCGTTTGTGTGCCGTCCGAGTGTATATGCGATGCCGTCTTCCCGATCGAGCGCGAGGTCGTAGCCCTGTCCGACATCGTCCAGCGAGGCGTACTCGACCATGAAATGGTGAAACCCAGCCTTGCCCGACCCGATCAGCGCAAAGCTGTGGTGGCGCCCGTTCACATGAAAAAAATAGAGGGGCATCGGCTCCAGCCCGTAATCGCTGATCCTGAAGTCCAGCAAGTCACGGTAGAAGGGCACGAGGCTTTCGGCATCGTCGACATGCAGCACCGCGTGCCCAAGCCCAAACGGTCCTGTCCGGAACCCGCTGTGCGCCCGCCCAGGCACAAACGGGTCGCTGTCGATTTTCGGATGCGCGAACAGCTCAATCCTGTTTCCCGCAGGATCGTCGAAGCAGATCATCTTCTCCACGAATCTTCGATCCGCCAGACAGGCTGGCGCCCAAGTCACCGGAACGTTGGCCGCATCGAGCCTTGCGGCGTAATCCTCCAGATCCTCCACTCGATCCACTTCCCAGCCCATGAAGGCAAGGCGGTCACCAGGTTCACCCGATATCAGGAAGCGCTGCTTGTAGTCGTCCATTCTGAAGCTGAGCGATCCTGCACCCCGGTCGATCTGCTGCATGCCAAGCAGTTTCACGGCGAACTCCGACCAGTCGGCGGTCTTGTTGGAATGAACGCCGAGATAGCCCAATGCAATCACGCCCATTCTGCCGTTCCTCTCTCGTTTGCCGACAAGCGAATCTGATCTTCGAATATCAGTTAACTTGATTCCAGTCACTCTATAATTCCTTGAATTAATGGCATGGCCAAGTTGGCAACCGTTGTCGTTTGGCATCAAAGCGCTTGATGTTTTGATCGCAACCCCTCAATATGCATTGCTGACAAAATACAGCCTGTCGAAGATCTGGAGGTAATTTCATGAAAAAGCTAACGGCGTTGATTGCCGCAACATTGTTAGGCATGGGCGCTTCGGCGATGGCGGAGGCCGTCACGCTGAAATTTCACTCGTTCCCCCCAATGCCCGCGAATTCAAATGCCAATTTCGTCAAGCCTTGGGCCGACAAGATCGCAGCGGAATCGAATGGCGAGATCACCGTGGAGATTTATCCGTCCATGCAGCTCGGGGGAAGTCCACCCCAGCTTGTGGACCAAGTGCGAGAAGGCGTGGTGGACATTGTCTGGACGGTCGCAGGATATACCCCCGGACGGTTCCCCCGCTTGGAAGTGTTCGATCTTCCGTTCATGGCCGCCTCGGCCGAAGCCACCTCGCAAGCGGCGCAGGAATATGCTGAGACGGTCGGCGCCGAGGATCTGAAAGACTATAAGGTATTGGCCGTTTTCGTCCACGCGCCCGGCAAGATACACACGAAGGACACTCTCGTTAAGTCCATGGACGATTTGAAGGGGCTTAAAATGCGCGCGCCAACCCGCGTGATCAACCAGATGCTTGACGCCTTGGGCGCGACCCCGGTAGGAATGCCGGTTCCCGAAGTGGCTCCGTCCCTGTCGAAGGGCGTGATTGACGGAATGGTCGTTCCGTGGGAAATCATGCCCTCGTTCAAGCTTCATGAACTGACCAAGGCGCACACCGTGGCGTCGGGTGATCGCGGCCTTTACACCACCCCTTTCCTGTTCCTCATGAACCAGGCCAAGTACGAGTCGTTGACGGACAGCCACAAGAAGGTCATTGACGACAATGCCGGCTTGGCGCTGGCAGCGCTGGCTGGCCAGCTGTGGGACGGATTCGAGGCGCCTGCACGGCAGCTGGCGGTGGAAGCCGGTGGAGAATTCCACGAGCTGTCCGGTGCTTCGCTTGACGAGATGAAGGCAGCCGGAGAGGTTTTGGTCCAGCAATGGATCGCTGACGCCAACGAGAGCGGTCTTGACGGCGAAATGCTCGTGCAAACTGCACGCGACTTGATAAGGAAGTATGAGAACTGACGCAGACATCGCGGTGTCTGAAGAAAATGCGCGTCCAAGCGATCTGTTTGGGCGCGTTTTGCATCAAGTGGCGCTTGCCCTGGCAATCTTCGGAGGTCTGGTTCTCCTTGTCATCGTCGGAATCAATTCACTGTCGATTGCCGGGCGCTTCCTGTTCTCCAGCCCGCTGGTCGGAGACTTCGAGCTCGTCGAGTTAGGGTGCGCCGTTGCAGTCTCCTCTTTTCTGCCGCTGTGCCACCTGCGCAGCGGCAACGTTATCGTGGACTTCGTGACCGCCCGTCTGCCTTCCAGCTTCAAGGACGCGCTGGATGCGCTCAGTGCGCTCATTTTCGGTATGATCGCAGGATTCTTCACGTGGCGGATGTGCTACGGAGCTCAGGACATGTACCGTTACCGCGAAGAAACCATGTTGCTGCAGGTGCCTTTGTGGATCCCCTTCTTGCCGGTGGTTTTCTCCTTTCTCGTTTTGTCCATCTGCTGCTTCTACACGTTCTTCATTGATGTGACCCGGGTCGCGAGGCGCGTCTAGTCAATGGAACGCACCACGCTGGGCATCATCGCTTTCCCGGTTCTCTTCATATTGCTCGCATTCCGGGTCCCGATCGGGCTGGCCATGCTTGTCGTGGGCGGGACCGGCACTGCCATGATAGCCGGATGGCTTCCAATTCTCTCGCAGGTCAAGACCAGCGCCTGGCACCTATTTTCCAACTACTCGCTTTCAGTAATTCCGCTTTTCCTGCTGATGGGCAACTTTGCGTCGCGGTCAGGCATGAGCGAAGCTCTTTTCAAGTTCGCAAGCGCCTGCCTGGGCCACCGACAGGGCGGTGTGGCAATGGCGGCAGTCGGCGCGTGCGCCGGGTTCGGCGCGATTTGCGGCTCCTCGCTTGCGACGGCGGCAACGATGGGCAAGGTTGCGCTGCCGGAATTGCGCCGTCTTGGCTACTCCGGGTCGCTCAGTACCGGCTCGCTGGCAGCCGGCGGGACTTTGGGCATCCTGATCCCGCCGTCGGTGATCCTGATCATCTACGCAATTCTGACCGAGCAGAATATCGTCAAGATGTTCCTGGCCGCGCTTGTGCCCGGGATCATTGCGGCTTTCGGCTACATCTTGGCAATTGCGGTCTTTGTGCGCCTTGTCCCGGCATCTGGCAGGGCAACGCCGCGCAGGCCATGGCGAGAGCGGCTCCGCTTGTTCAGGGGCATCTGGCATGTGGTGGCCATTTTCACGTTCATGATAGGCGGCATATATCTGGGATGGTTCACGCCCACCGAAGGAGCTGCCGTCGGCGCGGCGGGCACCGGGCTTGTCGCCGCCTTCCAGAAGAACTTTTCGCTGTCCGCGCTTCTGGACGTCATCCAGAGCACGGCGGTTACATCCGCCATGATTTTCCTGGTGCTGTTGGGGGCGGAGTTCTTCAATTCGTTCATTGCCCTGACTCGGCTGCCAAACGAGCTTGCGAATTTTGTTGCCGGCGGCGAGTTTTCGCCCCTGGCGATCGTCGCATGCATTCTGGTGCTGTATGTCTTTCTCGGCTGCCTCATGGACAGCCTTGCGATGATCCTGCTGACCATCCCGGTCTTCTTTCCGGTCATCATCGCTCTCGACTTCGGAATGTCGCAGGAGGAAGTGGCCATCTGGTTCGGCATTCTGACACTCATTGTCGTCGAGGTCGGCTTGATCACGCCGCCTGTCGGCCTGAACGTCTTCATCATCAACAAGATGGCTGGAGACGTTCCTGTCTACGAAACTTTCAAGGGCGTGCTCCCGTTCCTGGCAAGCGACCTGATCCGTGTCGCGCTGTTGTTCATGTTCCCTTGGATAACGCTGTTTCTCTTGGATGTGTTCTACTGACGTCGGGTGCGCTGCCCGACGAGACGACGATCCTGAACTTCCGTCATCTGCTGGAGAGGCACGGTCCGGGCGAGAAGCTGTTCGAGGAGATCAGTGCGTGCCTGGCCTCGATCGGGCATCGACTGAAGACGAGGGTGATCTTGGACGCGAGTATCATCGCCGTGCTGTCGTCGGCGAAGAACGCGCATCGCATCGCTAGGCACACCGCCACCGGCTGACGCGGCCACCCTCCGCAACCACTGAAAGGCGACGCAAGACGCCTCGCTCGGTCGTGGACCGCATATCCAATCGCACCGTCTTCGACAGAGAATGCAACCTTCGGTCTCCAATGCTCCCCAGCGCCCCGCACATCAACCCAACAACTCCTGTAACCAACAAAAATCGGAGTTGTTCAGACCTTCCCTAGGCGACCGTCGCCCACGGTATAACCGCCAAGAGCAACACCGGCGCCAATTGCGCCAACGCACTCTCGGCCGATGCCAGGCATTGTAGCGAGGACATTCTCGAGACTTTGGATGCGCACGGCATCTGCGGCGATGTCGCCATTGGCGCCAGAGGCACGGTACGACGCTTGAAGCGGAGCGCCCACCACAGCCGCTGCTGGCTGCGCAAGATCGCCATCGAGCCGGTGCCCGGCCAGATTAAGCAGGTGCGGTGCTTGGCTGTTCCTGCTGCGCGGCTTCGTCCAAGTGCACCAGAGGCGGATGCTGATTTGCATTGCCGGCAACCTCGCCAAGCTGCCCGCCGCCAAGGACTGACAGTGACGTCTCCCGCGGGCGCGACCGGCTCGACAAGCCTGTAAAACCGATGCAGCATCCGGAGATCACGGCTCGAACCGTCGGATCATCATCGGACAGCTCTGCCCACCTCATTTCCGGGCACGCCAAGCAAGGCAACGCTGGCGAGCAGGTGCAGGTCCATCGCCAAATCGCCAACAATGGGTATAACAAGACCATTGCGAAAGCAGGCATTGTGCTCTGCATTGCGATTTCCCGAACTGGTTGCGCATCTGGCGGTTACAAATGGGGACTGTGAGTGCCTTTTAGCAACGGTTATGGTGCCCGCGGGTGCGGTTTCAGGCACCGATAAGCAGTATCGGGCAGGTTCGGGGGCCATCGCCTTGAAGGCCGAGCCGTGCAACCGGCCGCTAGGGCCGGGAAGTGCGGCACCTCGCCCTCGGTCGCCATAAAGGAATCCATTGAATTTCCCCTCGATTGAACGCCAGAGAAAGTGCTTGCGGACCTTTCGGTGTAACATGTCCATGACCAGAAGGACGCATTTCACAACAGTTTTCCATGTGGACATCGGCGCCGGCGCACATTCACTGCAAGAGCAAGGGAAGAATCCCGCATGGTGCCTGCCTGCGTGTCGTATCAAGTCCTCGCGCAGGGACAGCAAAGACCCATGGCAGCCCCCAACGCGAAGCCGCCTCCAGAGGTCGACGCTCCTTTTGGCTGTCCTCGTCAACAAATGCGTAAAGTGCGACAACTGGTCTGCCGCTGGCGATAGCGGCGTGCAGCGCGGCGATTCCTGTGCGTCTGACATTGGCACCCAACGCAGAAAAATGGCTCGCTCTCAATGCCATCCCGCTGCCCGGTAACAAAGAGTTCGGGTTTCGGATCTTCGGAACTGTGCGTTCTCGCAACGCCATCAAAAGATTCTGATCTCGTTTGCCTTGATGCGCGAAAAGAGTGGAATTCAGGTCTTGGGTGCCATTTGTTGAAATTGAAACGGTCTCTAGTCCGTTCTTTGCCGCGAGATATCAGCGACTGCCGTCAGTCTTTTCCGCGCACCCAAGTGAGGCGTTAGTAGGGAACTCCTACGGCATTTGATAGGAATTTCACGAAATTCCCGCCATTGCGCGCGATTGTCATGAAGCGGTGCAGAAAATCCACTTTGCACGCGTCTTCTTCTCGAAAGCTCGTGATTGCCATAAAATCCTTGCGCTTGAGATCCTCGATCAACGGATGGTGCGGGTCGTGTCCTCGGGGCGGCCGCTTGAGGGAATCTCCCATCAAGTCAAAGGCTTCCCGAAAAGGCTTGGCCGCTGTGACCCGCTGCCAATCGTCCGGCTTGTTGACGATGGCGTCGCGGGCCTTGGCCAGTGTCTTGCTGTCCGGATGCCATATTCCACAACCGGCAAAACAGGTTTCGGGCTCCAGGTGAAGGTAGAAGCCCGGCGCGTGGGCATCCTTTCCAGCAGCGTGACGGAAGTGAGCCCCCGCATTGGTCTTTTAGGGCGACTTGTCCTTGGAGAACCGGACATCGCGGTAAATGCGAAAGAGCGAACCGCCATTCGCGCGCGGATCAGCGACGAAATGGGGGCTTGTCTTTCCGAGGTGCTGGCCGAAGGCACGGATGAAATCGAGCGATCGGATCGCGCACGTCGATCTTGTATCGCTCTTTGTTCGCTTCGAACCATTTCCGCTCGTTATTAGATTTAGGCTCAATTCGCGAATCGCAGGCATGTCCTGACGCTGGCCGCCGCGAGGCATGCTCTTGGCGATGGATGCCTGCCGAGGACGACGAGATGGAACCACCTCAAATAGCTATCGAGATACTTGGTGGCGATGCCGCGGAAGCGCCGCAGGAAGCCCTTGATTTGGCTGTGGCGGCTGTTGACCGTCTGGATGTGCACGGCCCCGCGCACCCGCTCGCCGGCGGAGCGGTTGACGCTCTCGCGAGAATGCCGAGCGCCGCGGCGGCGGGGCGATGGCAGCGACCGGCGTCGGAGACGAGCAGGGCGTCCGGGGCGATCACTGGCGCCAGCGCCCGCTTCACGCTGTCCGCGTCGAGCTTCGGCAGGGTGCGGCTGAGGGTCGCGCCGCCACGATCTGCGGCGACCAGGATCGGCACCTGCTCGCGCGACAGGCCGCGCTTGCGCGCCTTGCCGCCGCGTCGGCGTGGCCTGCGGTTCAGGTTCCGCTCGCCCTTGCGGCTTTCGAGCGCGAAGGTCTCGTCGGCCTCGACGATCCCGGCGAGCCGGTCCGGCGACTGCCGAACCGCCGCCAGGAAGCGGTGGCGCCAGCGGAACGCCGTGCTCGGCGCAATCCCGCAGTGCGGACAGCGGCGCTCCTCGCCGACCCCCAGCTCGAAACCGTGCCCGATCCATTGTTTTGCTCCCCATGGTCAATGCAAGTCGAAACCAAGTGCAGCACATGCGCCTGCGAAATGCGAACAGAGCCAACATGATTGATCACCGGAATGAAATTGGCATGCGCATTCGCGACGAACTTCCTGTATTTCTTTATGCTGCCAAGCTCGCCTGCTTCCGGTTGCAGGATGTCGACGCAGCGCCCCTCGATCAGTCTCCTGAAACCCCAGCGGGTGAACTCCGCCTCGCCGCTAGCCACGCACATGTCCAGCGCAGTGCATACATCCCGGTAGCCAAAGGCTCCTCGAACCACCCGACGCCCAGCACCTCCAGTTCCCGGCCAAGCGGAATCGCCTCGGCCAGCAGCTGGTAGACTGGCTGATCGAAAACCCGATGAACGACCGGAACCCTGTGCCGACCTAGGTCGATGGTCCGGTGGCGCTGATGGGAGACGTGGCCCATGCGATGCATCCGACCGGGTCAAATAACGTGAAGGTACTTGAACATAGGGGGACGCCCACTGCGCTTGCAGTCTATGACACGCAGCTTTGCGGTACAGTTTCAGAACTCGTCCTGCGCAACCGCGACGCTAGCCCTTTCGGCTTCTTGAGCTTGCTCGACGAACGCTCTCGGCCTCGCAGAGCAAGTCATCCATCGCCGGGTCGCTCAAATTGCAGAACGGCGAACGCAGTGCACGCACAGCATCGCCGGCAGCGGATGCGGCTGTCGCCCCTTGCCGCCGCCCTTGGGACAGACCGGCGCAATGCGGGGTTCCAAACGCGCCCAGGGGAATCGGCCGTCCATCCGTTCCAGAAAGATCTCGCGGCGCGTCTTGCACGTCTTGCGGTCGCATTCAAGGTTCGCAAAGGTCAATTGCCGAAGGCACTGCATGTCGCGATCCCCCCGAAAAGGCGCAACGCAAGACAGCAGGCCCGCCCCGGATGCACAATGCCACGCCCAAAATCAGGCTGTATTCAAAGGTTCTCTAGAGGTCTTAGCATGCCATCCCTCCTCGTCTCATCGAGGCTGGATTGCCCTGCCCTTGCATGGCCTTGATCTACGGTGAACGTGACAGCGAGCGCTGGGCTTTGGCGCAACAGAGCGCGGGGGAGTTTTTCGCCTGCCACTAGCGGCAGGCGAGCGGAACAGCCATCACGAACCCGAAGAACATCCCAACGGGCAACGCCTATCACAGTGTCAACACTGTGGCCCTTTGGGCGACGGCTATCCGAAGGACTCTGGGGTGCCTACCGCCAGTGGCAGGATCGTGGCGCCCAAGTGCGCAAATGCGAGAAGTCCTCGCTCCATCATCTTCTACAAGGAGTTCGAGCACGATGACAAAGAGTGTGAAGATGGCCTGACCAGTCTGGATTGCTCCTTAATGGTGAAAGCTTCCCGCATTTTCAATGTCGCGCAGGTGGATGGCTACGAGCGCGAGGAGATCGACGCCGGGCTTGATCTCATCGACCTCATCGCGTCGACTGACACCTTCATCCAAACGACGGGCGTGGTTATCCACGAGGGCGGCGAGTGCTTCCGATGACACCTACGCGATGGAAGAGCTTGGAGCCGCATTCCTCTGCGCCGATCTTGGGATCACGGCAGAGCCGCGTCCCGACCATGCCGCTCAGATCGACCAATGGATGCACATCAGGAAGGGCGACAAGAAAGCTATCTTCACCGCCGCAAGCGTAAGCGGTGGCGGCCGAATATGCAGCCTAACGCATCAAGTTCGCCGTCGCCTGAAGGCAGCGGGCAAGTTATACAGGCTGTCGAGGGTAATGGCTTCAATCATGGCGAGACTCCTTTTCCAATTCGGTTCAATTCACGAGGGAGGGCAGGCCACAGGTTTCGCCTGAGCAAAGCCGGAGTGAATATGCAGGAGGCGCAGGCAGTGCCTTGCCGTCAGCGTCCGCTGATATGGCGGCAGGTGAGATCAGGAATTGAAGCGGGACCGGGGAGGGGAACCCCCTTGAAGCTATCCGTCCCGCAGATGGCGCAGCTTTTTGTCGATCTCTGCCACTGGCAGGAACACCGCATCATCCGCCCGCCAGATTTCAAGAGCCGAGGTGAGGAGGTCAATCTTGCAGGCTCCCGCTGCGTGGAGTTCGTCAATGATCCAGAGAACCCCGTGAACACGAACGGAGCGGGCGGTCGCGATCTTCCGCAGGAGGTCATCCCCGTCGGGAGGATGGCATTCTCATGGCAGGTCGTCGTCACCAGGGCGAAGCAGTCATTGGCCGAAAGGCGACTATGTTCGCGCTTGAGGGCAGACACCTGCACCATTTCCTCGCTTGGCAGGTCTCGTAGGTGCCAAGCCCGCAGTCTTCGAGCATTCACCATTCCTGCGGCGTGAAATCGAGAAGCTCTTCCTTGCGGATCGGGAGAGGCACGATGAAGCGATAGGGCAGCAGGACATGCAGCAGTTGCCCTTTCTTCAGGTCGATCAGACAAGAGGCGTCGTTGACGACAACACAGGTCAACTGTCGTGCGGTCCTCTGATGTCGCGTTCGACGATGCTCAGGGGAAGCCCGAGCATTTGTGCCGCCCGCACAGGAGAGATCAGTTGTTCGCCAAGCGCTCGCCAGACGAGACGCTCGAAGCGCTGCGGCTTCTCGAAGGACGCGAAGCCTTCACCGGGGTCGACAGGCTCCGGCTCTTTGCGCCGCCAGCCGCGGGCATAGGTCTTGAAGGCATATTCGACGGCGGATTTAGAGAGGATGCCTACTTGTCCGAGACGCACGAGCATCGCGGCGGCGGAAACGCCATAGGTGCGCTTGAGCCACATGATCTCGATCCAGGTCATGCCTTGGCGACGCCTTCCCGCTTCCTTTTCCAGATGCTCGCGCGGAATGAGGAACGCTCCCGCGAAGCGGTTCATCGAAGGCTCTATCTTCAGATCAGGATTGCCGGTGGCGGCAATGACCCTGTGGGCGAGTTCGTGGGCAAGGTTGAAGCGCTTGCGCTCGACATTGGTCTGCCGCGCGACGACGATCACTTCGGCAGGCAGGGCGCCCGTCCTCTCGACCTGACAGGCCAGCCCGTTGATGCGTTCGGGAAGATCGGCCTCGATGACCTTGAGTCCCTTGTCTTCGAGCAGCGCGGTCATGCTCGGGATAGGGTCGAGGCCGAGTTTCCATTCCTTCCGTACCGCGTGTGCCTTGGCGTCGATAGCCTCTTCGTCATCCACATGATCTATGCGCAAAGCGGCGAAGAGATCATCAGCCGGATGGAGATCGAGGATGTCCTCGATAGCAAGATAGTCTTCGAGCCTCTCGATCACGAGCGCTTCCGCCGTGGCGCGGTCCTGCGCCGAGGCGGTCGAATTTTTCCGCCACTCCACGCTTTGCAGGGCTTCCACCTGCCCACCGAGCAGAAAGTCGAGGGATACGCCGAGCGCCTTGCCGAGACCGACCAGAACCGCCGAGGACGGCATCATCCTGTCCGCCTCGTATTTGCTGATCGCCTGTGCCGACACGCGAGGGGTCACGCGCTCTGCGAGCGCTTGCATGGACAAACCAGCCCGCTTGCGGGCCAGCCTGAGCCGTTGTCCGAACATGGGTCTCTCCCTGCGGTTGTTGTGGTGGTTGAAAAACGCCATAAATTACCCTATATTTAAACACAAGGTTGATATTATGTCAATCGAAATCGACATATGGGGTCTAAAATGACTAAGAAAAATCAGCACGTTGTGCCGCATCAAGGCGGTTGGGCAGTGAAGAGGCAGGCAACAGCCGCGCTACTTTCATCCACTTCACACAGCGCGAGGCCATCGCAGCCGCGCGTGTGACCGCCCTGCGCCAAGGCAGTGAAATGCTCATTCACGGTAAGAATGGTCGCATCCGCGAACGCAACACCTACGGCGACGATCCATTCCCTCCAGAGGACTGACACAAAAGGAACGCCCACATGGCCGGTATCGAAATGTGGTTCAATGGTCGCAAGATCACGTCCGCTGGACAGCTTCAGCGAGAGTTGACGCGCAGCATGAAGAAGCATGTCGAAGACAGTCTGAAGAAGGCGGCCGGATGAAGAAGACGCGCGATGGCTACACCTTCGAGGGCACGCCCGAACAGATCGAGCGCATGAGGAAGTGGTTGTGCTGACGTGGTCCCGGTGCCGCATACACCGTCATCTCCTCCCTACCTGATTGCGCCGCCTAGTCGCAATCATCAACTCCGGTCGCTGAACCGCCGTCTGTAGCGGGAGATTGGAGATCTTCTTTCGGCCAGAGCTTCATGCCCGCTGGTGCTGTTACACTCGGTGAGCCAGGCTACGATTCCTGCACATTGTCATGACATCCGCTTTCGCCTGCCCATGAGCTTGCGCTCGGGGTTTGGCCGTTTCACGCGGGGGACTTCGTCTCCACGATTTCGGCATCTGCCCTCAAGTCCAGTTCGTTGATCTGACACGTCGCGCCTTCGGATCAAGGGGTGCCCCACCACTCGGGGCAAGCTTGAGCGTTTTACCCCTGCAGGCAAATCGAGTGACTTGTTGATGAAAACCTCTATTGCGCCCATCCCCTGCGGATAGCCGCGTTCATGTCGGAGCAACACATCAGGACAAGTCGCGCTGCGCGCTGTCCAGATGTCGGTGTTCAGGCTCGCCAAGACTGTTGCGAAATGCGCCCCTCCGCCATTGACATGTCACGCCGAAGGGCTGCAGGCACTTGTCATGACGTTCGATTGAGGGAGAGACCGATGGATTTCTTCATGACAGCGGTGGACGAGCGCGTGGACTGGGATAACACGCTGCGAAAGGTCGGCGCCCTGATGGATGGGTAGCATCTTCTGGCGGCGCTTCCCGTCCCGGTGCACCTTGACTTCATGCTGTCCGCTGGCGGTTCAACCGGTTGGTATCGCGGCGGCGGTGGATCGTGAAGCAGACCTTCGGCATCCTGAAACGCCTCATCGGACCAGAAGGCGCCACAGCCATCGATCAGCAACCGCCAAGACGCACAACCAGCTCCAGACGCAGCAATGCAAAGCTCATGCCGCAGACCGGGCTGCACCGGGGTTTCGGTCCCGGAGACAGTTCGATGATCAGCCAAGTTCACGCAATGCAACCAGATGCAGCCACGGTCTGTTTGTGGACACAGTAACGGCACCCAGACAGGCGGCACCCCAAATTGCCGCACTTGTTGAACGACAAAGCACAAAGCCTGGTCAAGGATCGTTTGCAATCCGCACGCAGCCATACTATTCTCTCTACCGCTTGCCCCTCCCTGACTGAAAGCAACCAGTGCGTGATACACTGCGGATTTCCGTTGTTCAGATGACTTCGACCAACCGGCATGAAGGCAATGTCGAGGAAGTCGAAAGGCAGGCGGCAATCGCCGCATCGGAAGGATGCGACCTGCTCGCCCTTCCCGAGGCCGCCGGAATGATGAACAGGAAAATGGAGGACGCCCTTCAGCACACGACGAGCGAGAAGAACGATCCCTTCATTGGAGCCTGTCGCGAATATGCCTCCCGGCACGGAATCTGGATTCATGTGGGATCTACGCCAATACAGAAAAGCGGGACTCTCCTCAACCATTCCGTGCTGCTTGACGGGTCGGGCGCGGTCTGCGCCCGCTACGACAAGATTCACCTGTTCGACGTATTCTTGAAAGATCGTGCGTCTCGGGAATCCGATCGATATGCTCCTGGTGCAGAAGCGGTGGTCGTGAACACGCCATGGGGGCCTTGGGGACTCTCCATATGCTACGATATCCGGTTTCCGCATCTCTATCGCGACTACGCCAAAAACGGAGCAAGAATGATTTTCGTCCCGTCGGCCTTCACGGTCCCGACGGGCAAGGCCCATTGGGAGCCGCTCCTCCGGGCAAGAGCCATCGAGAACGGGTGCTGGATTGTCGCCGCAGCGCAAACCGGCAAACATGATGACGGACGCGTTACGTATGGCCACTCGCTTGTCGTGGATCCTTGGGGGAAAGTGGTCTCGGACCTGGGCGAGGCTGGGCCGCAATGCGACATCGTGGACATCGATCTGTCGCTTGTCGAAACTTTACGCCGGCAGATTCCCTCGTTACAACATGATCGTCCCTACAATCTCGTCCGTTGCTGTGAACCTGCCGGTTCCGCACCCAACTCGAGAACGCAATAGAAAGGAAGGAAAAGTGACGTTGATCAGAAACATCGCGCTCGCGGCTATCTTGGCCACAGCGCTTTCCCCCGCAGCATTTGCCGACGAACGGCCTGCATTGACGATTGCAGTCGATAATCTATGGCCGACCATGGATCCGGTGATAGGAATCTCAACGACGGGAGCCCGAGTGCACTCGAACCTGTTTGACACTCTCGTGCGGCGCAATCGATGGGAAGATCCCGACGGCAAGCAGCTCGTCCCCTGGCTGGCGGAGAGTTGGGAAAGAACGACCCCGAACATTTGGACAATCAAGCTTCGCGAAGGAGTTCTGTTCCACGACGGACATGAAATGGATGCGGAAGATGTTGCCTTTTCAATGTCGGCAGAGCGGCTTTGGGGCCCGGAGCCTCTCGCTCGCCGCGGCACACGCTATGCCCGCGGAATCGTGCGAGTCGAGGCAACCGGCCCGCTGACCGTTGAAATCGAGACAGCGCTGCCAGACCCGAACTTCGTGTTCAGGTTGGTGACGCCCCTCGGTTTCGTCTTGCCAAAGCACTATTATGAAGAGGCGGGCACGGACCAGTTCGGCCAAGCGCCAATAGGCACAGGTCCGTACAAGCTGATCTCCTTCGACCCGTCGACTTCCTTGGTGGCCGAAGCCTTCGATGACTATTGGAATGGCCCGGTGCCTGCCGCCAAGCTGACGTTCCAGATCGTTCCGGAGTTCTCCACCCGGTTTGCCGGGCTGGCCGCCGGCGAGTTTGATGTCATTGTCAGCGTGCCAGCGGACCAGATCGAAACCGTCAGGGGAACGGACGGAACAAGGGTCATGGAGAAATCGATAGAGAATTATCCGATGTTCGCCTTCAACATGCTCGAAACCGAGCTCCTTCCGAACAATCCTCTGACCGACGCGAATCTCCGAAAAGCCATGGTGACCGCCATCGATCGCGAGGGCATCGTTAAGGCGTTGTGGGGAGAGGCGACTTTCGTGCCGGCCCCATTCAATTTCCCGGAATACGGCGACTATTACGACCCGCAGCGAAAGGCCCGCTATTCCTACAATCCGGATATGGCCAGGGACCTGGTCGCCCAGAGCGACTATGATGGCGAAGAACTCGTTTGGCACATCACTCGCGGATTCTACCCGAATTACGAGACCGCGGCCGAATTCATGGTTGAGCAATGGCGCGAAGTGGGCATCAATGTCCGGTTAAAGATCGTGGACAATTTCTCCCTTGCCTACAAGCGTCCGTTCCATCTCCTGAACATGTCGATGTCCAGCGAATTCTCGGGCGATCCGTACCGACCTCTCTGGATGGATTGGGGACCGCTATCGAGCCGCGCACGGGCCAGCCACAAGACTTGGGTACCGACCGACTTGTTCCTCGAGCTCGGCGAGAAGTTCGAAGCCGCTCAGGAGTTCGAGGCGCGCAACGCCGCGTATCTGGAACTGGCCGAAGAATGGGAAAACGTGACGCCCGGCATGTACCTCTGGCGCAATGTTGTTTCCTACGCCGTGCGTGACGACCTCGTCTGGGACCCCGGCAACTCGGCGGTGACAATTTTCGACAAGATGTACGTTGAATCGCCAAACTGAAGGCAAGAACACGCGCCAGTCGGTAGAAGCCGCCGGCCGGCGCAGCGTTATCGAAGTAGACAAGCTCGCGGTCGCCCTGCCGCAAGGCGGCGACCGCGAGCTTGCGGTTTCCGGCGTGTCCTTCCGGATTGCCGAGCGCGAAACCCTTTGCCTTGTCGGTGAAAGCGGCTCCGGAAAGACTGTGGTCGCCAATGCCGTGATGGGAATGCTTCCGCGAAAGCTACCGGTGAAATCCGGGGAAGTCCTGCTTGAGGGTCGCCCGTTGCCTCCCCAGAGAGCCGTCGAATTCAATGCAATCCGCGGCCGCAGGTTGGCGATGATATTCCAAGACGCCGCCGCCAGCCTCGATCCCGTCCAGCGCGTCGGAAGACAGCTCGAGGAAATTCTTGCCGTGCACGAGGTTCCGCGGCCCGAATGGCGCGGGCGCGTGCTCAAGATGCTTGAAGCCGTCCGGCTCCCCGGCCCGATGGAAATGTTCGACGCATACCCACACCAGCTATCGGGAGGTCAGGCGCAGCGCATTGCCATCGCTGGCGCCCTTCTGCTCGATCCGGCTCTGCTGATTGCTGACGAGCCTACGACCGCGCTGGATGTGACCACGCAGGCCGAGATTCTCAGGCTGATTGCCACGCTCCAGCAAGAGCGGGGCACATCAGTTCTGTTCATAACGCACGATTTCGGGGTTGTTTTCCAGATAGCTCACAGCATCTGCGTGATGAAAGACGGGATGATCGTGGAATCCGGAACTGCGCGTCAAGTCCTTCGCTCTCCAGAACACGCATATACCCAAAGGCTGCTCGCAGCCGCCCGAAATGCAAGGAACCGGCGGCCAGTGCGCCGGAGTGAGAAGGTGCTTTCAGTAGAGAACCTTCGCCTGTCCTACCGCACTGGCACTTTTCTCAACCGCAAACTCAAGCCTGCCGTGCGGGATGTCTCTCTGGAACTGGAGGCCGGAAAGACGCTGGCGGTTGTCGGAGAAAGCGGGTCGGGCAAGTCGTCCATAGCCCGATGCCTGCTCCACCTTGAAAATTTCAATGGAGGGACCATCCGCTTTCACGGGGAGGACGTCACCAAGCTTCGGGGCCGGAGTCTCCAGAATCTCCGCTCCAAGATCCAAATCGTGCTGCAGGATCCGTACAGCGCCCTCAATCCACGCCAGACGATTCGGGCGGCTATTGTCGAGGGCCCATTGATTCACGGAGTGAACCGCGCCGAGGCAAGAAGCCGCGCGGAACGCCTCCTCGATCTCACCGGTCTCACAGCGCAGGCGGCGGACCGATACCCCCATGAATTTTCTGGCGGCCAGCGCCAGCGCATTTGCATTGCACGGGCCTTGGCGGTCGAACCTGAAATACTGATCGCGGACGAGGCCGTGTCATCGCTCGACGTTTCGCTGCAGGCGCAGATTCTCGACCTGTTTCAGGAACTGCAGAGAAAACTTGGCTTCGCCTTGCTTTTCATAACGCATGACTTGCGGATTGCGGCGGCGATCAGCAACCAAATACTGGTGATAAAGGACGGCGAAGCCGTGGAAGCTGGGCCGTCGCGCGAGGTTTTCAAAAATCCGAAGTCCGAATACACGCGACAGCTCCTTGCCGCAGTGCCGGGGGTTTCCGGAGATGGCTGGTTGCCGACGTGACGTCCTACATTTTCCTCAAGTTCCTTCGGGCAATTGCCACGCTCGTTGTCACGGTGTCGCTGGTGTTCGTGTTCATTCGATTCTCCGGCGACCCTGCAGCCGCGCTCGCCCCACCCGACGCGCCGCAGGAGGTAATCGACCAGTACGCAAAGGCAATGGGTCTAGACAAGCCGCTATGGCAGCAATACGCTGGATACATTGGCGGAATCCTGAAGGGAAATTTCGGTTACTCGATTCATACTGGGAAACCGGCACTCACATTGTTTGCGGAACGCCTCCCTGCCACCCTCCTCTTGGGGGGGACCGCTCTCTTGATTGCGCTTCTGGCAGGAATTCCCCTTGGCGCGGTCGCGGCGCTGAATCGAAGGTCGATGCTGGACCAAGTCGTGATGGCGTTTTCCGTGTTCGCCTTCGCGATGCCGAACTTCCTGTTCGGGCTAATTCTCATCCTGACCGGGGCTCTTGTTTTCAACGTCTATCTAGGGGGCTCCTCCGATGCCGGAAACTGGGCAGCTGTCCTTCCGCCAGCAATCACCCTTGGACTGGCGGCAATGGGGTCCTTTGCCCGGTTCACCCGTTCCTCGCTTCTCGAGACTATCAACCAGCCGTTCATGCGGGCTGCGGAAGCTCGCGGTGTTCCGTTTCGTCACCGCTTGCTGCGCCACGCCGCTCCAAACGCCGCGATTCCGCTGGTCACCCTGGTAGGTCTTTCCCTTGGGTCCCTGATTGCCGGATCAGTCGTGACCGAGCAGGTTTTCGCATGGCCGGGCGTAGGGCAGCTTCTCGTCCGGTCGGTAGCCACACGGGACATCGCCACTGTTCAGTTCATAGTCTTGGCTGTTGCGTTCACGATGGTCTTGGCAAACTTCACCGTGGATATGCTCTACCTTGTCATGGATCCCAGAATCAGGGCCAAGTGACATGGCCGGGAACTCCATGCCGTTCACTGTCAAGCTGTCGCTTGGCTTCATTCTGCTCTTTGTGCTGCTCGCACTCTTCGGCCAAGCGCTTTCGCCGCATGACTTTCGGGATACGTCGCTTTTCGATCGGCTTCTTCCCCCAGCCATCATGGGCGGATCAGCGGAATACATGCTTGGAACCGATGCAAAGGGGCGAGACCTGCTAGTGCGCTTGGCCGTCGGGGCGCGGATCACCTTGATCGTCGCAATTGTCGGAACCCTCATTGGCGCGGTGCTGGGGTCTCTGCTTGGAATCGTGGCCGCCGCGCGGCGCGGATTCGCCGAAACCCTGATTGTTGCAGCCGTCGATGTGCAGGCGTCGTTGCCAATCATCATCGTGGCGCTCTTTGTTCTTGCAATGTTTGACAACAGCTTCATGTTGTTTCTTTTATTGATTGGCCTGACAGGTTGGGAAGTCTACGCCCGCCTGATGCGCGGCGCCACGCTTTCGGCAAAGGAACATGGGTATGTGATCGCAGTTCGCGCACTGGGAGCCTCGCCCGCTCGCATTTATCTTCGGCACATACTGCCCAACATCGTGAATGTCGCCCTCGTTCAGTTCACGATCAATCTTCCGCTTACTGTGCTGCTTGAAACCGCCCTCAGCTTTCTTGGCCTAGGCGTGCAACCGCCTCTCACCAGCCTCGGCCAGATAATGAGCGAAGGCCGCGACCGCTTGCTGACGGCTTGGTGGCTGACGGCCTTTCCCGGGGCGACGATCTTCTTTCTCGCTCTCTCCGTTTGCCTTGTCGGCGACTGGCTGCGCGACACGCTCGATCCGACTCTGCGGTCCGAAGCGTGAAGTCGGTTCGCGGATTCTGTATCCGGGCTACCTTATGGATATTGGCGATGCTGCGATATCGCAACTCCGGTCATTGCAATTCGTTCTGGACGGGCCATATACTTTGGTTGTGGGCAAGTGAGATTGGTGGAGCCATTTCCGTTGAGCATGTGCTGCTCCGGAGGAGTCCTTCCCCGAATGGTGAAATCGAAGGAATGAGTCAATGTCGCCAATCGTGTCCGTCCGAAATCTGACCAAGACTTATGGCACAGGCTTCGAGGCGCTCAAGAGCGTCAGTCTAGACATTGAAGAGGGCGAAATCATCGCGTTGCTCGGTCCGAACGGCGCCGGCAAGACCACGCTGATCTCGGCGATCTGCGGCATTGTAACGCCGACAAGCGGAACGATATCTGTAGGTGGCCATGACACGGTAACGGACTACCGGTCCGCGCGCGGACTTATCGGTCTCGTGCCCCAGGAAATCTTTCTGGAGCCGTTTGAAAAGGTCATTGCGACCGTCAGGTTTTCGCGGGGATTGTTCGGGAAGCCCCCGGATGAAGCCTGTCTGGACCGAATTCTTGAACAGCTCTCGCTGGCCGACAGGAAGGAGGACAGAGTTCTTTCCCTCTCTGGAGGAATGAAGCGTCGCGTGTTGATTGCCAAGGCTCTCAGTCATGAGCCCCGAATACTGTTTCTCGATGAGCCCACTGCCGGAGTCGACGTGGAGCTTCGCAAGGGAATGTGGGAAACAATCAGCCAGTTGAAGGAAATCGGCGTCACGACCATTCTGACAACCCACTACATAGAGGAGGCCGAGGCGATCTCTGACCGCGTCGCGGTCATCAACCACGGCGAAATCCTGCTCGTTCAGAACAAGGAGCAGTTGATGGCCCAGATGGGGGAAAAGCGCCTGCGAATCGATCTGGCCGAATCGGTTGCCGAAATACCCGAGGCGCTCAAGGGCTACGACCTTGAACTTGGGCCTGACGGCAGCTCCCTCACCTTCACCTACGATTCTCAAGGCAGTCGAACCGGAATCACCGCGCTTCTGAACGATCTTCGAAACGCTGGGTTAACGATGTGCGACCTGCAGACATCACAGAGCACTCTCGAGCAGATATTCGTGAATCTTGTAGGAGAGCGGGAATGAACATTCAGGCCATTCGCGCCATCTACATCTTCGAGATGAGCCGCTTCTTCCGAACCTTGGCGCAAAGTTTCCTCTCTCCGGTGATTTCCACTTCCTTGTATTTCGTGGTGTTCGGGGCAGCCATCGGAAGCCGGATAGACCAAGTCGAGGGAATCAGCTACGGAACTTTCATCGTGCCCGGGCTGATCATGCTCAGCGTAATGATTCAGGCGACCGCAAACGCCAGCTTCGGCATCTATTTCCCGAAATTCTCCGGAACCATCTTCGAGTTGCTGTCGGCACCGGTCACCTTCATCGAGATCACGGCGGGGTATGTCGGCGCTGCCGCCACAAAGGCTCTCTTCATCGGTCTGGTCATATTGGCAACAGCCGCGTTCTTCGTTGATCTCACGATCCAGAATCCGGCCGTGATGGTGACCTACCTCGTACTGACATCGATCAGTTTTTCCCTGCTCGGGTTCATTCTCGGCATCTGGGCAAAGAACTTCGAGCAACTTCAACTGGTTCCGCTGTTGCTGATCACCCCGCTGGTCTTTCTCGGCGGTTCGTTCTATTCGATAAGCATGCTTCCGCCGTTCTGGCAGAATGTCACGTATTTCAACCCCGTTGTCTATCTGGTTTCCGGATTCCGGTGGGCATTTTTCGGCCATTCCGACGTTCCGGTTGCCGTGAGCCTTGTTGCTGTCGGCGGCTTTACGCTTACATGCATCGCAATTATCTGGTGGATATTCCGGACCGGCTGGCGCATCCGCCCGTAAGCGGACCTCGTGTCGGCATAGCATGCAGCAAGCGCTAAATTATCTGAGATGCTGCCGTTACCCGCCCCCAGCACCTGTGGTGCATTGAGCGAGATCCAATCGGTTCGGCCTTCCCTAGGGAACCTCTGAATACAGCCTGATTTTGGGTGTGTCATTGCACATCCGGTGCGCGCTCGCTGTCTTGCACCGCGAGATTTTTCTGGAGCGGATGGACGGCCTGATCCCATGAGCGCGACTGGAGTCCCGCATTGCGCCGACGTGTCCGAAGGGCGGTGGCAAGGGGCGACAGCCGTATCCGCTGCCGGTGATGCCGCGCGTGCACTGCATGCAGCTTTTCTGCAACCTGAGCGATCTGGCGATGGAGGATCTGCTTGCGAGACGGAGAGCGTCCGGCACCTTGCCGGGGCGAGTCCAGAGAAAGTGCCGGACGAGACGACGGTCCCGACTTCCGCCACCGGCTGGAGCGCCACGGACTGGCACACCTGCCGTTCGGGGATCGCCTGGCCGAGCGGGGAGTCCTGCTGAAGAAGGGCGGCATCGTTGACGCCACCATCATCTCGGCGCCGTCGTCGACCGGGAACGAGAGCAATGCCCGCGATCCGGAGATGCACCGAACGAAGAAGAGGAACCAGTGGCATTTCGGGATGAAGCTGCACGTCGGCACCGACCCCCGGGGTCTGGTGCACCACTTGGAGGAAACGGCCATCAGCGTCGCGACCTGACGCCTTCGGGTCAGCTTCTGCACGGCGAGGAGGAGCAAGTCCGGACTGACGCCAGATATCGCGAGATCGGCAAGCGTGCAGAGCGCGCGCATCGCGAGGTTTCGCGACACATTGCCATGAACCCCGGCAGGCGCCGGGCAGCGCCGCGGCTCTGGCGGAGACGGCGAAGGCCAGGGCGCGGGTGGAGCATCCGTTCCGGATCGCGAGCGGGTGTTCGGCTGCGACATGGTTCGCCATCGAGGTTTGGAGAAGAACGTGCAGCGGCTTGCGCAGCTTCCAGACTTCTCGAACCTGATGATTGCCTAGCTGCCCCTGTCATGACAGGGGAGAAGTATGTCTGGAATTTGCTGGACCGACCCGGGCGGGGGGGGGGGCTGAAACGGCGGTGATTCTGCCCCGAAAACGTCCATTTGGGGCTTCTGGACCGCAGGAAACCGACCGGTGCAGCCGGAAAGAGCAATTTCCGCAACTAAAACCCAGCAAGCTCTCCAAATCAGAGGTTTCCTAGGGAACCTCTGAATGCAGCCCGGTTTTGGGCGTTGCATTGCGCATCCGGTGCGTGCCCGCTGTCTTGCGCCACGCCTTTGACATGCAGCGCCTTCGGCAATTGACCTTTGCCAGCCTCGAATGCGATCGCAAGAAGCGCAAGACACGCCGCGAGATCTTTCCGGAGCGGATGGACGGCCCGATCCCCTGGGAGCGCCTGGAGGCCCGCATTGCGCCGGCGTGTCCGAAGGCGGCCGCAGGGGGCGACAGCCGCATCCGCTGTCGGTGATGCTGCGCGTGCACTGCGTTCAGCTGTTCTGCAATCTGAGCGATCCGGCGATGGAGGACCGGCTTGCGAGGCGGAGAGCATCCGGCGCTTTGCCGGGGCGGTGGTTGAGAAGGTTCCGGACGGGACGACGATCCCGACTTCCGCCACCGGCTGGAGCGCCACGGACTGGCGCAGCAGCTGTTCGGGATATCAGGGATCACCCGGCCGAGCGGGGGGTTTTGCTGAAGAAGGGCGCCATCGTTGACGCCACCATCATCTCGGCGCCATCGTCGACCAGGAACGAGAGCAACGCCCGCGATCCGGAGATGCACCAGACGAAGAAGGGGAACCGGTGGCATTTCGGGATGAAGCTGCACATCGGCACCGACCCCGGGGTCTGGTGCACCACCTGGAGGGAACGGCCGCCAGCGTCGCGACCTGACGCCTTCGGGTCGGCTTCTGCACGGCGAGGAGGAGCAAGTCCGGGGTGACTCTGGATACCGCGAGATCGGCAAGCGCGCGGAGCACGTGCATCGCGAGGTGTCGTGGCAGATTGCCATGCCCCCGAGCAAGCGCCGGACGCTGGCGCCGGGCAGCGCGGCGGCTCTGGCGGAGACGGCGAAGGCCCGGGGGCGGGCGCGGGTGGAGCATCCGTTCCGGATCATCAAGCGGGTGTTCGGCTGCGACATGGTTCGGTATCGGGGTCTGGAGAGGAACGTGCAGCGGCTTGCGCCGCTTCCGGGCTTCTCGAACCTGATGATTGCCCAGCCGCACCTGTCGTGACAAGGGATCAGTGTGTCCGGAATTTGCCGGACCGGCCCCGCGGGGGCTGAACCGGCGGCGGTTTCGCCCCGAAAACGCGCATTTGCGGCTTCCGGACCGCCGAAAACCGACCGTTGCAGCCGGGAAGGGCAAATTCCGCAGCAAACCCCAAAAAAAACCTCCAAATCAGAGGTTCCCTAGGCGATTTCCGTTGGCAAAAGTGTACCGGGTTGGTTTCACCCGCCCCGCGGCCCCCTGAGCCGGACGCGTTTTCTATCCAAGACCGCCGTCCCTTCCCCCGCCAGCGAATGGCCCCGAAGGCCGCCGCCATCGAGTCCGCGGGGTCTGAGTGCAACGCTGGACCCCTGCTCGCAGATTTCACGCGACAGTTCATGCACCGCCAAGTGGCACTGGCTCGACTCCAGGAACGACATCTGGCAACGCCAATAAGATCCTTCCCGTGTTCTCCGTCATGATGCGGCAAACTGAGCCCGGGGATCTTCGTCCTCAGGGATTGGATTCATGGGGGCGAAGGCATTGGCTTTTCTCGTCCGCATGCGATATGCTAGGCATGAGCCTTGCGGTTTGTTTCAGACGTTCCGCAGATTCACCGTCCAAAGAAATCACCTCAGGAAGATTTGTGATTACTGAAACAGACAGGGCAATTGCGGCTTCACTAGTCGCAAACGAGATCAAGTTTGCAACGTCCGTTCCATGCAAGCAACTTGCTGGAATCATTGAGTGCGTCGAACAATCCCCCGAAATTCTCCATGTTCCCTGCAACAAGGAAGATGAAGGGATGGGCTTGTGTGCAGGTGCCTACATGGGCGGCAAGCGATCCTGCATCTTGATGCAGAACACCGCCATTGGCGTCGTTGTGAACACGCTAGCGACTCTGATGCAATTTTACTGCATCCCCCTTCCAATGCTTATCAGCTACAGGGGCGAGTTGGGGGAGAAAGTCGCCTGCCAAGTTGAAATGGCGCTGCACACAAAGGCGCTTCTAAACCAGCTTCACATCCCGACATACCATTTCAGCGATGTTGGCCAAGCCTGCTTGCTCAATGACATCCTGCAATACACCCAGATGTGCAAAAAGCCCGTCGCCATCTTGACGGACGCATGCTTTTGGAGGTCCGCAGCTTGATACGATACGACATTCTAAAATCCCTCGTTCCGGTAATCCGGGGGCACATCGTCGTGTGCAACATAGGGTTTCCATCCCAAGAATTGTTCGAACTTCATGATCAGCCATCCAACTTCTACATGCTTGGAACAATGGGACTTTGCTCATCCATCGGGATCGGATTGGCACTGGCTCAGAAACGGCCAGTGCTTGCCATTGACGGTGACGGCTCTGTTCTGACCAATCTCGGTACTCTTTCGACGATCGCAAACAATCCCGCCAAGAATTTCACGCTCCTGATAATTGACAATGGAAGCTACGGATCAACCGGCGACCAGCCTACGTATGCAGGGCGAAAGACGTCCTTGGCCAAGGTGGCGGATGCTTGCGGATGCAGCCGGGTTGTCGAATGCTCTGGCGAGAATACAGCGAAAGAAGTTAGGGCCGCGCTGTCGTCGGAAGAAATGACGGTAATCGTTTCGAAGTGCCGCTCTGGGAACGTGCCAGTTTCCACCATCGATTTGGACCCGGTCGTAATCCGTGATCGCTTCATGAGAGCAATCAACGCGCCAAACCCGCGCTAAGGAACCTCTGAATACAGCCTGATATGTGGGCGTGGCATTGTGCATCCGGGGGGTGCCTGCTGTCCAGGACTGTTGCGAAAGCGAGCGTTTTTCTCTGCATTTCGCCATTCGGAGCCGGTTGAGCGCCTGGTGGTCGCCGATAGGTGGCTGCAGTGCTTTTCAGATACGATTTTGGTCCTTATACCAAACGCAAGTCATATGAACCGATACAGTGAGGCATCGGGATCAGCATGATGGGGCTGCGGCCCAGCTGCGCCGGGTCGTATTGGTGATGACGTCGGGCTGGTCGGTCAGCCATTGCCACCCCGTCCAGCAGGCGTCCCTCAGGGCGGAGACGTCCTTGAACACGCGGTTGGCGAAGCGGTTCGATTTCAGGAACAGAATGATCTGCTCCATCGGATTGAGTTCCGGACTGTAGGGCGGCAGATGCACGAGCGTCAGGTTGGGGGGAACGAGAAGGTCGCCCGAGCGATGCCAGCCCGCCCCGTCCAGCACAATCACGCCGTGCGCACCCGGCGCCACGGCCGCGCCGATCGCCGCCAGATGCTCGTTCATCGACGCCGTGTTCGCCCTGTCCGCCACGTGGGCGATGCCGACGCCGCGCTCCGCGCAGGTGGCGCCGAACAGATAGACGCAGCCATGGCGATGGTCGCGCACGATGCGCGGACGCTGCTTCCCATTCGCCCAGACCCGTGTCGTCATCCCCTTCTGGCCGATGCGCGCTTCGTCCTGGAACCAGATTTCCATCGGACCCGCCAGCGCCTCAGAGCTGAGCGCCGACGTCAACTGCGCCTCGAACTCCGCCACGAACGACCTCTGCCGCTCCGCGTCGGCTTTGGGGTGGACCGGCCGCCCCGAGACCAAGCGAAACCCGGCCCTTCGGAGCATCATGCGGGCACCGCTCTCCGGATGGATGACCCCGAAGGCCTCCTCGATTTTCCGTACGATGTCCTGAACGCGCCAGCGCGTCACACCGTCCCGCTCAAGCTCGGGACCCGCCTCGATCCAGGCGCCGATCTCGGCGATCTGCGCGTCCGTCAACCGGCCCTCGCTCCCGCCGCGCGGGAGATCCGCGAGGCCGTCGAAGCCCTCCGTGTTGTAGCGCAACACCCAGTCGCGCAGGATTTGAAGCTCCATGCCCTGCGCCCGAGCCGCCTCCGTGCGAGACGCGCCCTCCATGATCATGGCGAGCGCACGCGCGCGCGACGCTTGCTTCGCGTCCCCGCAGTGCCTCGAAAGCGCGTGGAGCTCGTCCGCTGTGTGTGCCGTCCAGGTTATCGGCGTTGCCGCACTCATCGTCATCCTCCGGTGCTGGTGAGTCGATCGCCACAGTCTATGGAGGTCGTCCGGACCGTCACCCCAACATATTGGGATGGTGAGTCAATTTGGAGTGCCCTTGGTATAAAAGGCGCGGTTCCAGGCCCCGATGCACTGCATCGGGCAGGTTCGGGACAGACTCCGGCACTCAGGCCGCGACCAACTCGATCCGGTTGGCCGCCTTGAGCAGGGTCGAGGCCATCGCCTTCAAAGCCGTTCAGCCTCCACCGCCCGCAGCCCCATGAACCGGGACCCCGCCGTGCAGCTGAAGAGGCAGCGACCGCCCCTCTTCAGCCACCGGGCGTCCGGGTCCACCGAGAGACGTTCGGACACCGAAATCTCCGGCGCCCCTCGGCGCGACCCTCGGACAGAAGCGCCGCGTCAAAACCGCGCAGCACAGGCACCCGGCGAAACCGGCAGATCGTCGCGTGATCGGGGCAGTGATCGAGCATCGACCGGCTGACGGACAGCATGACAGGCGCTTGCAACCCTTCAGCGCGACATGTCCATGGCTGGAGAGGCACATTTCGTAACAGTCCTTGTCTTGCGCCATGCCTTTCTTTGGGGGCTTATAAAGATTACTTGACAGCAGGGGGGGGCGATGATGGCGGGATGCGGATTCTTGCTTTCACGGGGAAAGGTGTCGCGGTTGGCGCCGGAGGAATTGGCATGACCACCGCCCGTCCGATTTGGCTGAATTCCTGCGCTCTGCCGCCAGTTGGGTCGATGGTGGCGGGAATGTGGAGCTGATTTTGCGGGGCGTGATCATTGTCTTCGGCATATGGATGGTGCTCGATATTTGGACATTTGCGCGCGGGCAACGCCGCAAACGCAAGGCAGGAGTTGGCCCGGCTGCAGACTATATGCAGGCTCAGTCGATAATCGACCGCTACATGTCCCCGGCCACAGCCGCCCTTCGACCGTCTGAGCGCTTGCACGTGCGAAATGAATTGCTGGCCAACTTCAGCAAGACTGCGGGCGCGAAACCGAGCGAGTGCGAATCCAACGGCGCCCTTCTGCGAAATTGGATGGAAGCGAACGCCGCCCGGTTTGTTATCGAGAACCGGGAGCAAATGCGATGACGATTCACAACTGGAGCTTCAACATCTCGCAATGTCCACGTGTCTTTGAACGCCGCGCCCGCCGCTTTCGAGCCTGTCGGGGCCGCGCAGCTGGCCTTGGAGTTGAACGGCGGATCAAGGCAAATCAGATCGGCCGAGGCCGAATTCATGCCGCGCATGATCGGCAGATTGTCGCCAGTCCAAATCGTCCGATTTGACCAATTGAAGGAGGAAGTCATGACTCGCGGTGTTCCCGTTATCGATCCGAAAGTTCACCTGAAGGGCGCGACGCCCGAGTTGCTAGCTCGCGCTATGTTGCGCCAACCTCACCTGCGACCGCGCGCCCGAATCCAGTCCGTTGTCGGCAATGAGGTCGCGGCAGAGGAGGTTGCGGCCGACGAGCCGGGCAACGGTGTCGCGCATCTGGGCAAGCGTTCCTGAGTCGCGAATATTGTGCTTGCCTGCAAACTCCCGGACGTAACGGTCAAGATGCTTCGGGCTGATCTTGTGGAACGTTCCCTTGTGGGCGCGCTTCAGCATGGACCAAAAGGACTCGATCCCGTTCGTGTGGGCCATCCCGTCCACGTATTCGGAGACCGAGTGCCTGACGGTCTCGTGCGGGTTGGGGATGACCTGATATGCCGCTGCATCGTCGGTATAGACCGTGGCGTCAGGCTCGGCATTGTCGGCTGCGAAGTCGTGCAGCGTCTCCCTGCCCGTGTCAGTTGCGACCTCGGCGTGCACCCGGTTGGTGGTCCGGTCTTTCGCGCCCACGACTGCCGTCTTGCCGACCGCGCCACGGCCCGTGCCCGCCAGTTCCTTGCGCTTCGCGTTCGACATGTTGCGGCGCTTTCCGCCCATGCAGGTCTCGTCGACTTCGACCGGACCGTCAAACGGACCGTCACCGGCCCAGGCTTCGCGGATGCGCTGCATCATGAACCAGGCCGTCGGCTGCGAGACGCCGATATCCCGGTGCAGTTTCATGGACGAAACCGACTTCAGGCTGGTCAGGCAGAGATAGATCGCGACGGCCCACTTGCGCATCGGGACTTTCGACCGCGCGAAGACCGTACCAGTGCGCACGCTGAAATAGGATCGGCATGACTTGCACCAGTAGGGCATCGGCTTCGCGCTCGGAGCATCCGAGGTTTCGGTCGATCCGCAATGCCCGCAATGCCTTCCGTCGCTCCACAGGGCGGCCTCAAACCACTCTGTGGCGGCCCTTTCGGTCGGGAACATGTCGATCAACTCGACGATGGTCAGTCCTTCGCGGTGGCTCTTTCCGGGAGCTTTCTGCGTCATGGCTCTGTCTCCCTTCCGATGCTCGAAACATAGGGAATCAAGCCGCGCATGTCAAGCCATCTTTATAAGCCCCTTTTTTTTGGGGGGGATCACGTCTTGCAGCGCCTCCGGCAATTGACCTTTGCGAGCTTTGAACATGAGCGCAAGACGCGCCGCGAGATTTTTCTGGAGGGCGGTCCTGCTGAAGGAGGGCGGCCTCGTTGACGCCACCATCGTCTTGGCGCCGTCGTCGGCCGGGAACGGGAGCAATGCCCGAGATCCGGAGATGCACCGGACGAGGAAGGGAAACCAGCGGCATTTCGGGATGAAGCTGCACGTCGGCACCGACCACCGGGGCTGGAGAGTAACGCGCAGCGGCTTGCGCCACTTCCGGGCTTCTCGAACCCGATGATTGCCCAGCCGCGCTTGCCGCTGCACGTTCTTGTCCAAACCCCGATACCGAACCATGTCGCAGCCGAACACCCGCTTGATGATCCGGAACGGATGTTCCACCCGCGCCCGCCCCCGGGCCTTCGGGAGTGGCCGGTATCTGGCAGCAGCTTGGAGGCTCCACCCGCGCCCGCCCCCGGGCCTTCGCCTTCTCTACCCGACCCGCGGCGCTGCCCGGCGCCAGCGTCCGGCGCTGGCCCGGGGCAGGGCAATCTGCCACGACACCTCGCGATGCGCGTGCTCCGCGCGCTTGCCGGTCCCGCGATATCCGGAGTCACCCCGGACTTGCTCCTCCACGCCGTGCAGAAGCCGGTCCGAAGGCGTCAGGTCGTGAACGTTCGCAGCCGTTCCCTCCAGATGGTGCACCAGACCCCGGGGGTCGGTGCCAATGTGCAGCTTCATCCCGAAATGCCACTGGTTCCCCTTCCTCGTCTGGTGCATCTCCGGGTCGCGGGCGTTGCTCTCGTTCCCGGTCGACGATGGCGCCGAGATGATGGTGGCGTCAACGATGCTGCCCTTCTTCAGCAAAACCCCCCGCTCGGCCAGGTGATCCCTGGTCTCCCGAACAGCTGGTGCGCCAGTCCGCGGCGCTCCAGCCGGTGGCGGAAGTCGGGATCGTCGTCTCGTCCGGAACCTTCTCAAGACTCACCCCGGCAAAGCGCCGGATGCTCTCCGCCTCGCAAGCTGGTCATCCATCAGCGGATCGCTCAGATTGTAAAACAGCTGCACGCAGTGCACGCGCAGCATCACCGACAGCGGATGTGGCTGTCGCCCCTTGCGGCCGCCCTTCGGATACACCGGCGCAATGCGGGCCTCCAGGCGCTCCCAGGGGATCGGGCCGTCCATCCGCTCCAGAAAGATCTCGCGGCGCGTCTTGCGCTTCTTGCGCTTCTTGCGATCGTATTCGAGGCTGGCAAAGGTCAGTTGCTGAAGGCGCTGCATGTCGTGATCCCCCAAAAGAAAGGCGTGGCGCAAAATACCGGGCACGCACCGGATGCGCAATGCAACGACCAAAACCGGGCTATATTCAGAGGTTCCCTAGGTCGTGTACTCATTAGTTTTGATCCAGAGACGGATGCAGGCGAGGGCGATTGCGGCGAGGAAGTTTCTTGCGAGCTTGTGATGGCGGGTCGCGATGCCTCGGAAGTGCTTGAGCTTGTTGAAGAAGCGTTCGACGAGGTTGCGCTGGCGGTACAGGTGATCGGGCACCGAGCGCTGCTCCCGGCGATCCCGTTGGGTCGGGATGTGGGGGCAAGAACCATGGTCGGCAATGAGCTTGAGGATGGCGCGGGAGTCGCAGCCGCGGTCGGCGACGGTGTCCCGGGCCGGCTCAAGGCCGTCAAGGAGGGCCGGCACGGCAGCCTTGTCGGAGGCTTGGCCCGGGGTGAGCGCGAAGCGGCGCGGCACAGGCCAAGGCCGTCGACGACGACGTGGATTTTGGTGCTCAGCCCGCCTCGCGAGCGTCCGATGGCGTGGTCCGGACCCCCTTTTTTCCGCCCGCGGCGTGCTGGTGGGCGCACACCACCGAGGCGTCGAGGAGATGAAGAGATCCCGGCGAGCGCGCCGCCAGCGCCCGAACAGGCGCTCCCGCACCCCTTGCCTGGCCCAGCGGTTGTAGCGATTGCAGACTGTCGCATGCGGCCCGCAGCGTTCCGGAAGGTCGCGCCACGGCGTGCCGGTGCGCAGGATGTGAAAACTCCCGCTGATCACCCGCCGGTCGTCCACCCGCGGAACGCCCAGCGGCTTGTCAGGCGGCAACGGCGAGATGATCGCCCATTCCGCATCCGTCAGATCGTGCCGTCCCTGCATCCTCAATCTCCCGCTGTTTGGAAGATTGAATCACATCAGCGCCGGAAAGAGAATCCCTTTTCCCTTTATGAGTACACGGCCTAAACCGGCGGCGATTCCGCCCTGAAAACGCGCATTTTTCTTCTTGACAGGATTCCATGCGGAGCTTATCCGGGACTTTCCACTGACCGGTCCGCAATCCTGACAACGGTGCGGACTCTCCGGATTTGACGGGATTGACGATGTCCGCACAACCGATTTCCCCTGCACGCCCCGATCCTGGCTCGGCCGGCGATGCGCCTGACAGGGTTCTTCGCGCAAGGGCGCGTTTCCGGCGCGGCCTTGCCCCGGGCCTCGCGGGTCGCCTTGGCTCCCGGTTTGCCGCGTGCATTCTCGCCGGGGAATGCGGCGGCGACCGGTCAAGCGGGCGAGGGATTGGAGCGAGGGACAAAATGAAGCGGGTCCTGTCCGTGACGGCCATCTTGGCGGTCGTCGCGTCGGCGCTGCCGGCGGCGGCCGAACCCGTCCCGCGCCATGCCGCCGGCATCTGGAGCGTGGGGGCGTGCGGCGACGGCAGCCTGTCGGTGCTGGTGGACACCGATGCGGCGCTGGCGATCGAGGGTCGGGGGCAGCAGGCCAGGGTCGCGGTGGCCGGGGCCGAATGGCTGGGCGGCTCCGTCGTTCTGGCGACCGGAGGCGCAGAAGGCGAACTGGTGCTGCCGCCGCTCGGCAGTCTCCACAGATGCGACGCCCTTCCAGCCGCCTTCTCCCTGATGTTCGCCGAGTCCGTCGCCGCGTTCGGGGAGATCCGTGAAATCGAGCAGCGCTGCGCCACCGGGAAGTCCGGCGCGGCGCGATGCGTTGCCCTGGCCTTCGACCTGATCGACGTCAGCGGGGACGGGCGGTTCTCCAAGGCGGAACTCAGCCGGGCGGTGCGCGCGGCGAGCCTGTTCGTCGGCCACCGGGTGGTCGCCGAAAGGTCGAGGGATCCCTGGGTTCCCCTGGAGAGCCTCTCGGTCGCTTGGGTCTCCGCGTCCCTGATCGGTCCGTTTCTCGCCACCAACCTGATCGCTTCATACGATTTTGACGGCGACGGCCTGCTCTCGCTGAAGGAACTGATGCAGGACCGCTCTCCGGAGCAGGGCCTGCAAGGCGTGGCGGCCGGCGTGGCGGCGGGCTTGCCGCCGGGAATGACGTCCGGCCTCATGAGCTTCGCGAACGGCCTTGTCGAGTTGCTGCGGTGACCGTCGCGGTGTCCGCGGTCCGGCCAGTTGAAGGGAGAACCGTCTTGATCCGGTGGCTTTCCGCATTCGGTGTCGCGCTGGCCGTGTCCGGCGCCGCGCTGCCGCACCTGGCAGAGGCGGCGGCGGCGGACGACGCGCGGCGTCTGCGCGGCGAGGCGGCGGCGCTGGTTCAGGCGACAGAGAGCGAGGACTCCGCCCGGAAGCGGCGGGAATTGCTGGAAGAGGCGCGCGGCAAGCTGCTGGAGATCCGGGAATGCTGCCCCGCCGAGGTTGCACGGTTCCAGATTTACCTCGGCGGCGAACGCGTGAGCGTGTCGCCGGAGAGCCTTCGCCGGCCGATCGCGGAGCTTCGTCTGGCCGATCCGGACATCGCGGGACACCGCGAGTTTGCGGGACGCGCTCTGTCCCCGACCGCCGTGGACGAGAACGGCTGGACCGACCTTCACTACGTGGCGTTGCTGAACCGGCCGGATCTGATCGAAGCGTTGCTGGACACGGGGGCGGACGTCTCCGCGAAGGCTGGGGGCCACGAAAATGAAGGTCGTCCGAGCCGGCGATTGAGCCAATGGCTGGATCGGCTCGGACACGCATGGGTTTCCCAAGGTGTCGGCTCCACGCCGTTGCACGTGGCGGCGCACGGCAATGCCCGAGACGCGGCGCTGGCCTTGATCGCGGGCGGCGCCGACGTGAACGCGGAGACTTCCAGGGGGTCCATGCCGCTGCACTTCGCGGCGTGGAATAATGCTGCTGAAGCGGCAACGGCGCTGATCGCCAGCGGCGCCGACGCGAACGCGAAGAAATCCGGTGGCTGGACACCGCTGCACCTCGCGGCGGCGAAAAACGCTGTGGAAGCGGCAACGGCGCTGATCGCCAGCGGCGCCGACGCGAACGCGAAGACTTCCAACGGCTGGACGCCGCTGCACCTCGCGGCGTGGAATAACGCTGCGGAAGCGGCAACAACGCTGATCGCCAGCGGCGCCGACGCGGAGACTTCCAGGGGGTTCATGCCGCTGCACTTCGCCGCACGGGAAAACGCTGCGGAAACGGCAACAACGCTGATCGCCAGCGGCGCCGACGCGAACGCGAAGAAATCCGGTGGCTGGACACCGCTGCACCTCGCGGCGGCGAAAAACGCTGCGGAAACGGCAACGGCGCTGATCGCCAGCGGCGCCGACATGAACGCGAAGACTTCCAACGGCTGGACGCCGCTGCACCTCGCGGCGTGGAATAACGCTGCGGAAGCGGCAACAACGCTGATCGCCAGCGGCGCCGACGCGAACGCGAAGGGTTCCAACGGCCGGACGCCGCTGCACCTCGCGGCGGAGAAAAACGCTGCGGAAACGGCAACGGCGCTGATCGCCAGCGGCGCCGACATGAACGCGAAGGATTCCAACGGCCGGACGCCGCTGCACCTCGCGGCGGCGAAAAACGCTGCGGAAACGGCAACGGCGCTGATCGCCAGCGGCGCCGACATGAACGCGAAGACTTCCAACGGCTGGACGCCGCTGCACCTCGCGGCGTGGAATAACGCTGCGGAAGCGGCAACAACGCTGATCGCCAGCGGCGCCGACGCGAACGCGAAGGATTCCAACGGCTGGACGCCGCTGCACCTCGCGGCGGAGAAAAACGCTGCGGAAACGGCAACGGCGCTGATCGCCAGCGGCGCCGACGTGAACGCGAAAGATTCCAATGGCGACACGCCGCTGGAATTAGCGGCGTGGGAAAACGCTGTGGAAGCGGCAACGGCGCTGATCGCCAGCGGCGCCGACGTGAACGCGAAGAATTCCAAGGGCTGGACGCCGCTGCACTTCGCGGTGTGGTTGAATAACGCTGTGGAAGCGGCAACGGCACTGATCGCCAGCGGCGCCGACGCGAACGCGAAGGATTCCAACGGCCGGACGCCGCTGCACGTCGCGGCGCGGAATAACGCTGCGGAAACGGCAACGGCGCTGATCGCCAGCGGCGCCGACGCGAACGCGAAGGATTCCAACGGCCGGACGCCGCTGCACGTCGCGGCGGAGAAAAACGCTCCGGAAGCGGCAACGGCGCTGATCGCCAGCGGCGCCGACGCGAACGCGAAGGAATCCGATGGCCGGACGCCGCTGCACTTCGCGGCGCGGAATAACGCTGCGGAAACGGCAACGGCGCTGATCGCCAGCGGCGCCGGCGTGAACGCGAAGGAATCCGATGGCTGGACGCCGCTGCACCTCGCGGCACGGAAAACGCTGTGGAAACGGCAACGGCGCTGATCGCCAGCGGCGCCGACGTGAACGCGAAGAATTATTACTATGGCTGGACGCCGCTGCACCTCGCCGCGCGGAATAACGCTGCGGAAGCGGCAACGGCGCTGATCGCCAGCGGCGCCGGCGTGAACGCGAAGGAATCCGATGGCTGGACGCCGCTGCACCTCGCCGCACGGGAAAACGCTGTGGAAGCGGCAACGGCGCTGATCGCCAGCGGCGCCGACGCGAACGCGAAGGAATCCGATGGCCGGACGCCGCTGCACGTCGCGGCGCGGAATAACGCTGCGGAAGCGGCAACGGCGCTGATCGCCAGCGGCGCCGGCGTGAACGCGAAGGAATCCGATGGCTGGACGCCGCTGCACTTCGCGGCGTGGAATAATGCTGCGGAAGCGGCAACGGCGCTGATCGCCAGCGGCGCCGACGCGAACGCGAAGGAATCCGATGGCTGGACGCCGCTGCACTTCGCGGCACGGGAAAACGCTGTGGAAGCGGCAACGGCGCTGATCGCCAGCGGCGCCGACGCGAACGCGAAGGGGGGTTCCGATGGCTGGACGCCGCTGCACGTCGCGGCGCGGAATAACGCTGCGGAAGCGGCAACGGCGCTGATCGCCAGCGGCGCCGGCGTGAACGCGAAGGAATCCGATGGCTGGACGCCGCTGCACTTCGCGGCGTGGAATAATGCTGCGGAAGCGGCAACGGCGCTGATCGCCAGCGGCGCCGGCGTGAACGCGAAGGAATCCGATGGCTGGACGCCGCTGCACTTCGCGGCACGGGAAAACGCTGTGGAAGCGGCAACGGCGCTGATCGCCAGCGGCGCCGACGCGAACGCGAAGGGGGGTTCCAATGGCTGGACGCCGCTGCACGTCGCGGCGCGGAATAACGCTGCGGAAGCGGCAACGGCGCTGATCGCCAGCGGCGCCGGCGTGAACGCGAAGGAATCCGATGGCTGGACGCCGCTGCACCTCGCGGCGGAGGAAAACGCTGCGGAAGCGGCAACGGCGCTGATCGCCAGCGGCGCCGACGTGAACGCGAAGAATTACTATGGCTTGACGCCGCTGCAGATCGCATTTCGGTTCAGCCAGGAGGAAGTCCTGGAGGTCCTGAAAAGGCGATAGGTCACCGGAAGACCAATCAATCGGTGTCGCTGTCCTCATGCGGTGGGAGTTCTCCAGGGGGAGCGATGCGGCAAATTGCTTGCACAGTGGGCGTGGGCGCCTCCCCTTGACCTTTCCCGCCGCGTTCGCTGCATCCGCTTGGCGAGGGCAGGTCAGAGCCGCGCTCTGGCCCGTACCGCTGGCTTGGCGGCCGATCAATTCGTTTCCATTGACGGAACTGTCGAAGCGCGCCGGCGATCAGCCTGCGAAACCGGGGCATGATCCCGACGGGTTCCAAAGCAGCGGCAAGACTGCGGTTGGCGAAGGGGAACGGGAGCAACGCCCGCGACCCGGAGATACACCGGACGAGGAAGGGAAACCGCGGCATTTCGGGATGAAGCTGCCTGTCGGCACCAACCCCCCGGAGGCTGATGCACCATCCGGAGGGAACGGCCGCCAGCGTCGCGACCTGACGCCTTCGGAGCGGCTTCTGCACGGCGAGGAGAAACAGGTCCGGACTGACGCCGGATATCGCGGGATCGGCAAGCGTGCGGAGCGCGCGCATCGCGAGGTGTCGCGGCGCATTGCCACGAACCCGGGCAGGCGCCGGACCTTGGCGGAGATGGCGAAGGCCAGGGTTCGCTGCCGGGAGCTGGAGAGGAACAGCAGCGGCTTGCGCCGCTTTCGACCTGATGATTGCCCAGCCGCGCTTGCCGTGACAGGGGAGAAGCGTATCCGGAATCTGCCAGACCGGCCCTGCGGGGGCTGAAGCGAAGGCGATTCCGCCCCGAAAACGCGCATTTGGGACTTCCGTACCGCAGAAAACCGACCGGCGCAGCCGGGAAGGGCAACTCCGGCAGCCAAAACCAAAAAAACCTCCAAATCAGAGGTTTCCTAACTCCAGTTTGCAACCCACCGCATCATGGCTCTCGGACCACAGGCGCATGATGATAATGCTTTTCGCCCGGCAACTCACTAAAAAACACCCCCCCTTTCAGTCTGAAGAGCACCACTGAAACTGGCTGAGCATTTGGCGTTCTGAGTTGCCGGTGAGCCAGGCGATGGCGACACTCTGTTTGAGAAGGAGGTTCGCCTATGCCTGACGGCTGCCACCACCTGACCCGGGACCAACGTTGCCAGATTCATGCGCTGAACAGAAGTGGCTTGTCGGGGCGAGGGATTGCGCAGGAGCTCGGGCGCGATCATCCGACGATCTGCCGTGAGTTGCAGCGCAACTGTGGCAGGCGGGGGTGTCGCTTCATGCAGGCGCAGGGCAAGGCAACGCAACGCCGCCGCGAAGCGTCCGCAGTTCCCTGGAAAATGACACCCGATCTTTGGTGTCAGGTCGGGGAGTGTTTGGCGCAGGGCTGGAGCCCTGAACAGATTGCGGGCCGGGAACGGATCCACCAATGCATCGGCGCGGACCGTGAAAATGGCGGGAGCCTTTGCAAGCATCTGCGGCGGCGGGGCAAGAAGCCGAACTGGCGCGGCGGTCGCAACACCGGTCGTGTCGGCATCGGCGAGCGGCCGGCGATCGTGGATGAGAAGTCGCGTGTCGGCGATTGGGAGTTGGACACGATCATCGGAGCCCGCCACCGCGGAGCTTTGGTGTCTGCAGTGGACCGCGCCTCGAAGATGACCCGACTGGCGCGGGTTGACAGGAAGACGGCAGGTGAGGTCGGGGCGGCGCTCAAGCGTCGCCTGATGCCGGATCCCGTTCTCACGCTCACTGCGGACAATGGCAAGGAGCTTGCCGGTCATGCCACTCTGTCAGAAGCGCTTGATGCGGCGTTTTGTTTCACCCGGCCCTGCCATTCATGGGAGCGTGGTCGGAACGAGCGCAGCAACGGGCTGGTCCGTCAGCACTTTCCGAAGGCTGCGGATTTCCGTGCTGTGTCCAATGCCGAGGTTCAGGCGGACGAAGACCGTCTCAACCGTCGGCCTCGCAAGGTGCTTGGCTGCAAGACGCCTCTGGAAGTGTTCGGCGATGCCCGGGCACCGCCGTGACACAGGTAAGCACCGAAGAACTGCAAAGCCCGCACGCCTCGCACGGGACAATTTCCGAGAGCTGCTTGAAGAGAGGATTGCGCATGCGCAAATGCAGGGCCAAAAGTGTTCCGACAGAGATTGCTGTCATCGCAAGCTCGAACAGACGGGTCAGAAAACAGAAACTCTCGCTGCCAGGCTCTTCTGTTGTCGTCGCTGGGTCTGCATGCTTGACCATCAAAACGCCGTTTCTCCACCACTCGAGATGCAAGGCTGGGCATCCTGCCGCTTTGCCTTGGGTCGCAGCAGGCTTTAACGCGCATGAAGTCAAAGCTATTAAAGGAGATGTTCGCAGAGACTGCATGTGCGTTGCCGCATTCAGGGACCGCGCACTGTTCCAGTATAGATAGGATGATTCGACTCTTGCGCCCGGGTTTGCGGTTTGCGAGGCTGTCGATTGCCGATGGATGACTGCGGGTGCCTTTCCGGCAGCAACGGCTTGGCGTCCGCCGTTCGCGGTTTCATGCCCTGATGCGCTGGCTCCGGTGCAGACTCCGTCCCTCAGGCCGGGGACAGGTTGGTCCCATTGCCGCCTTGAGCAAACCAAGACCACATCCTTGAAGATACCCTTCCGGCCCTCCCCCGGCTGCAATTCAGAACAATCTCCAAAGCCGCAGTGTGCAGGTCCATGGTCGGGTGAGAGCATTTCATATCTGTCTTTTCGTGTGGTCCTGCCCCGCCGCTCAATCCGAAGTGGACGGCGCCGTTGCCTGCTTCGGTGGATTCGGAGCGACGGACGCTCATTTCGCTGCCACGCTTTCTGCACGGTGACTGGCTCGAGTTGGTTGAGCGGCAATACCAAGTTGAGTAGCGCAACCGCTTGGGCTATATACGCTTCGCCAAAACGCAGAAGGCCGCCGAAGCCACATTTGCGGACCCTGAATCAAAGCCATTGTTCCACTTCGAGAGGAATCTTGCCCAACATCTCGGAACTGACAAGCCCAATGATGGTGCAGTACCAGGCTCTGAAGAAGCAGCATCCCGACGCTATCCTGTTCTATCGAATGGGCGATTTCTACGAGATGTTCTTCGACGACGCAGTAGTTGCGTCCGAAGCCCTCGACATCGCGCTAACCAAGCGCGGCAAGCTCAAGGGCAATGAAATTCCCATGTGCGGAGTGCCAGCGCATTCTGCCGAAGGTTACCTCCAAGCATTGATCAAGAAAGGCTTCCGAGTTGCAGTGTGCGAACAGGTGGAGGACCCGGCGGAGACAAGGAAGCGCGGTTCCAGGGCGGTTGTGGAACGGAAGGTCGTGCGGCTGCTAACTCCGGGAACCCTGACAGAAGACTCGTTACTCGAGGCTCGGATGCATAATTTTCTTGCTTCCGTAGCGGTGGTGCGCGGCGACCTGGCAATTGCGTGGACGGACATTTCTTCTGGATTTCTCAGCGTGGTGCCTTGCCCTCAAGTCAAACTAGGGCCTCAGCTCGCGCGGATTGCGCCACGAGAAATTCTTGTTTCCGAAAACCTCGATCCCACCTTCGATTGGGTTCTCGAGGAGGTCGAAGCGGCGGTAACGCCGCTTTCAGCCGTGAATTTCGATAGCGCAAAAGGCGAACGACTGCTGTCGGAACTATACGGCGTCTCGACCCTCGATGCGTTCGGCGAATTTCGCCGCGCGGAGCTCGCGGCTCTCGGTGCGCTGATCTTCTATCTGGAGCTTACGCAGAAAGGGAAACTGCCGCGCCTGCAACCCCCTGCTAGGGAATTGCTCGATGGCACAATGCAGATTGATCCGGCAACGCGGCGCAACCTCGAGCTCACAAAGGATTTTTCAGGAGCAAAGGACAACTCGCTTCTCGCCGCCATCGATCGAACCATAACCTCTGGGGGCGCCCGGCTGCTGGAGCGCAGAATATCGGCCCCCTCAACCGACATCGAGACAATCCGCGCGAGACAGCAGGGAATCAGCAACTTCCTTGACTGGCCAAACCTCCGAAAGGACACGCGCTCCGAACTGCGAAGAGTTCCCGACATGGACCGAGCGCTGTCGCGAATATGCCTCGGAAGGGGCGGGCCACGGGACCTAGCCGCGATCAGAGACGGGCTTCTGACGTCCAAGGCCATACATGCTCTCATGGGCAGAGAGGAGGTTCCTTCAGGGATCGATTTGAATTCGGGCGCACCGAAAAATCTTGAATCGGTTGCCCGGACGCTCGATGAGGCGATTGTTGGGCAGCCTGGCATCTTGGCACGAGATGGCGGCTTCGTCAAAAAAGGCTGCGACGCCCAACTGGATGAGGAACGGCGGCTGCGAGATCAGGCAAGAAGGGTCATCGCTGAGCTGCAGGCCAAGTATGCACAGCTTTCCAGAATTGCCTCGTTGAAGATCAAGCACAACAATGTGCTTGGCTATTTTGTGGAAACTTCTTCCCCTCACTTTGACAGGATGACTTCGGCGCCTCTGTCGGAAACTTTCATTCATCGGCAGACCACCGCGAACGCCGCCCGCTTCACGACCGCTCAACTTTCCCAAACGGAGACTAGAATCCTGGACGCGGCAAGCAACGCCTTGCAAATCGAGATGAAAATCTTCGAGGGGCTTTGCGAGCTTGTCACCGAATTTTCTGCACCAATCTCCACTCTTGCTCGTCAGCTCGCGGAGATAGACGTTGCGGCGGCCATGGCCGAGCTTGCGGCAACTGAAAACTGGTGTCGTCCGGAAATTGATGTCGGAAACACTCTTGAAATTTCCGGAGGCCGCCATCCAGTGGTCGAGCAGGCGCTCCGCACAACTGGCGGAACGCCGTTCATCCCGAACGACTGCCATCTCTCTGGAGAGGACGAAGGTCCAAGGATACGCCTCCTTACCGGACCGAACATGGCAGGGAAGTCCACCTACCTTCGCCAGAATGCCTTGATCGCGCTTCTTGCGCAAACCGGGTCGTTCGTTCCCGCGAGGTCAGCGCGCGTCGGGATCGTGTCCCAGTTGTTCTCTCGGGTTGGAGCAGCGGACGAGCTTGCACGCGGGCGCTCGACCTTCATGGTGGAAATGATTGAAACGGCTTCGATACTTAACCAGGCGGATTCCCGCGCGCTTGTCATACTCGACGAGATCGGCCGGGGGACTGCCACCTACGACGGGTTGGCGATCGCTTGGGCAACGCTTGAGCACCTGCACGAAGTCACGAAATGCAGGACGCTATTCGCCACGCACTACCACGAAATGACGCAGCTTGAGGGGCGCCTCGAAAGTTTCGCGAACGCGACTGTCGCCGTCCGGGAGTGGAAGGGGGAGGTGATCTTCCTTCACAAGGTCCGGGATGGGTCCGCCGACCGGTCATACGGCGTTCAGGTGGCAAAGCTCGCCGGAATCCCGCCTTCGGTGATTAGACGTGCGAATGAAATCCTTGAGAGGCTCGAAAGCGGTGATTCTGAGAGCGTGGCCAATCCCGACGCAATACTTGAAAACCTGTCATTGTTTTCTGCTACTGCGATTAACGCCAGTGCCGATAGCCACGTCGCTGAATCAGAAATCGAGGCCAAACTGACTTCGGTCAATCCCGACGAGCTAAACCCGCGCGACGCGTTGTCTTTGGTTTACGATCTCAAGGAATTGCTGCGGGAAAACTCGGCGCGCAGATGAACGCAACATCGGCGATGACGCTCTCGGGCATCACCAAGCCTTGGCAGCGACACTTCTCCGTCAGGACGACCTGACTGACTCCGCGTTCTCCGGCCTGCTCGACGCCACCCCCACCTGTGCAGGGCGAAGCAGACGGCTGTGGATGGTGAATCCTTCCGACATCACTTCGATAATCTTTCCAGGATCGGCATCCGGCAACGATGCCTCGAACATCGCCTGATGCAACTTCGGATCGAACTTCTCGCCTTTTTCCGGAACCACCGGCGCGATCCCGTTCCTGGAGAACGCGTTCAACAACTCGCGCAGTGTGAGTTCGATCCCTTCGACAAGTGCACTTAGCTCTTCCTTTTGCTTCTCGTCGAGCGCTCCGAGGGCACGCTTCAAGCTATCATGAATCGGCAGCATGTCCCGCGCCAGCCTTGTCGCGCCATACTTGCTTGCCTCAAGTCGGTCCCGCTCCGATATCCTGCGAACGTTTTCGACTTCCGCCAACGCCCGAAGGTAACGATCATTCAACTCGGCAAGCCCTTCTGCCGGGTCCTTCTCCTTTTCAGCTGCTTCGGCAACTACGGAAGCGTTTTCCGACTGAGATTCGCCGTTCACAGACGCTTCCTCTGGCGAGGAATCGGGATCGGCCGACTCCGTTCCTGCCTCGCTAGCCCCGTCGGGTGCCGCACCCTCCTCGATTTCCGGGGTTTCTTCAGTCTTTTCCTGCATTTTTGCTGAATTCCCTGCTGTTAGATTTCTGACACCATTCGCCCGACAAGCTGTGCCGTGTAGTCCACGATGGGCACAACCCGGCCGTAGTTCATACGCGTGGGGCCAATGATCCCCACTGCGCCAATGATCTTGCGGTCATTGTTCATATATGGAGAAATCACCAAAGTTGAACCCGTGAGCGAAAAAAGTTTGTTTTCTGATCCAATGAATATCCTGACACCCTCTCCCTCATGAACGAATTCCAGAAAGTCCGCGATGTCGCGTTTCCGCTCTAGATCGTCAAACAGCTGCCGCACCCTGTCCAGATCCTCATGAATCTCTTTTCCATCCAGGAGGTTGGAGCGGCCACGTACAATCAGCCGCTCGTCTTGCGCAGTTCCTTTTTCCCAAACGGCGATGCCGCGCTCTGCAAGTTCGGTCGCCAGCTTGTCCAACTCGAAGCGACGCTGCTCGATTTCGCTGTTGATCACCGTCAGAAATTCCGAAATCGTTCGGCCTTTCGAGTACGCGTTCACGAAATTTGCCGCCTCCCGCATCGCCGAAGACGTTAGGCCAGGTGGAGGCTTGAACATTCTGTTCTCGACGCTCCCGTCCTCCATCACCAGAACGACGAGTGCCTTGTCTGTCGCTATCGGCAGGAATTCAACATGCTTGATGGGGGCTTCGCTCTTCGGGGCGAGCACAAGGCTGGCGCTTCGCGTAAGCTTGGACAGCACTGACCCGGCACGGTCGAGCAGCTTTGGAATGTCCTCGTCGCTTGCCTCCGCCAAGGATTCGATCCGCCTGATCTCCTCTTCGGCCAGCCTGTCCACTTCCAGCAGCTCGTCGACAAACATTCGCAGGCCGAGCTCGGTGGGAATTCGGCCGGACGACACATGTGGGCTGGCCAACAGACCCAAATACTCCAGATCCTGCATGGTGTTTCGAATAGTGGCAGGGGACGCTTTTTCGCTAATGTCGCGGGCCAATGTCCGCGACCCGACGGGAAGGCCTGCATCCAAGTAGGCCTCGACCAGCGTCCGGAACACTTCCCGGTTCCGGTTCGACATCTCCCTCAGTACGACGTTCTTGCTCTCTTGCATGCTCGGCAAAATCTCGGGGGCCGGGGCCGGAAAGCTACTCTTGGCCGAGAATCAAGTCAACAGCTTGCGGCTGGTTCACGTTTCACGTCCGTCACAACCCTCCCTGCCGAGACACTCATGGGCGCATGACCACGATTGCGGCGAGAACTGAAATCGCGATGGAGGCCGTCAGGAAAGACCTGTCTCGACAACAACCTTGCCATGATTCTCGCGCGGCTCCTTCAAATAATCCCATGCATCCCGATAGCCTTCCATGGGGTAAACCCGATCGATGCGCGGCTGGATGCGACCAGACGCAAGGGCATCATACACAAATGTCTTGCCCTTCTCGCACATTTCCGGATTTTCCACGTAGTTAAACAGCGAATAGGGGTGGAAGACTGCGTTTGCCTGGAACATGTCCACCAGCGGCAGATCGGGAAACTCGTTGTCCAGGAAGCCATAGAAGTATATCCGTGCGTGCTTGGCCAACGCTAGGCTGTATCGATGAATCAAGCCAGCGCCCACGCAATCAAACGCGGCGTCGATCCCTCGACCGCCAGTGGCATCGCGCAGAAATTCCGTGAGGTCTCCCTCGCCCACGAAGACGTGGTCGGCCCCCATTTCTCGCAAAAACGCCTCATTGCGGGCGAACCGGGTCGTTCCAATCATCGTCGCGCCTCGCATCCGGCCGATCTCGAGAGCCGCCGAGCCCGCTGTGGAGGTCGCCGCTGTCGCAAGTATCGAAGTGCCGGGGCTGGCATTCGAGAGTTCCGCAACAGGAAAATATGCTGTCATGTACTGCATCCAGATCGAGGCGCTCTCGACGGCTGACAAGCCGTCTGGAGCCGGCGTGATGTAGCGCGTGTCTATCAGGGCTGATTCACTGCTCACTCCTCGATTGTAATAGAAGTGCGGCAACGTGCAGTAGCGTCTTCCGACCTCGATATCGCGGACTCCGGGTCCGACCGCATCGACTGTCCCGGCGGCTTCAATTCCGATGCGGGCCGGGAATTTCGGGAAACTGAAAGAATAGCGGTCCCGCATCAGGTTCATGTCACCCCAGTTGAGGGCAAACGCCTCTATCCGCAACCGCGCCTCGCCAGGTCCTGGATCTTCTCGGTCAAACTCCTCCAACGACAATCCCTGATATCCGTCATATGCATGAATCACCCAGGCGCGCATGTTTCCTCCCACTGTTGCACGTTGGCAGACGGCATTGCGCAGACCAGCCAATTTGCCGTGGCTATCGCCAAGTCCTCCGATGCTCGAATTCGCACCAACGGCAATGAATTGCCAGTCGATCTTGCCGCCCCAAGTTGTCCTCCGCCCATCAAGCCGCGATTTCGACCGGACTCGCCATCAGGCTCGAACGGCAACCGCTTGACAGGCGGTCGGGCCGTCATCGTCTGCCCCGATGCCTGCCTGCGACCGCATCCAGCAAAATGTCTCGTCAAGACCAAGGAATCCTCTGATTTTTTTGCCTCTTCCCGGCTGCGCCGGTCGGTTTCTTGCGGCCCGAAGCCCCGGATGTGCGTCCTGGGGCGGAATCGCCGCTAGTTCAGCCCTTGCCAAGCCAATCCGTCAGATTTCAGGCACACGGTCCCCTGTCACGGCAAGCGCGGCTGGGCAACCACAAGGTTTCCTGCGCAAGACGCCGCGCATTTCTTTCCAGCCCTCGGCGCCACACCCTGTCAGGGCCGAACACCCGCTTCACAATCCGGAACAGATGCTCCACTCGCACCCCGGCCTTCGCCGTCTCCGCCAGAGAAGCCGCGATGCGCACGGTTGCCCAGAGCATGGCGCGCGAGTTGGGACCGAAGAATATCCACGTCGCCCACATGTTTCCCGAACGCTACGCGCTGAAGCACGGCGACGGCATCCTCGACCCGGAGGCAATCGCGGAGAATCGCTCTGGATCGAGACCCGGCGGCCGACCGGCCCTTATCGCTCCCGGACAATTCGCAGATCGAAGGCGCAAGGCTCTCGGTTTTCCGAGCCGACGGCGCAGAAGCGCCACGAGATCGTCGGCTCTCCACCAGTCGAGACCGGCGAGCCATTGCCGCTGGCGCGCGCTGCAAGCGGACGGTGGCAGGTTATCTTGCCGCAGCCAGTGCCCTGGCGATGCCGATCAAGAACTCTGCGCGAAAATGATCTCCATTGATTACTTCGACCGCCTGCAAGGCCTCGGCAACGCCGCGAAACCGAACGTCAGAAGCCGTCGCATCGCCATCGTCCTCCCCCTTTCCAGCACAGAAAAAACGCACCGCATCGGTCTCTCCCTCCAGATTGATTGTCATGACTACCAAGCGCGGAACTACCAAGTGCGGACGCGACAGTCAAGGATGCAACGCTCCGCTTCCGCGCCTTCCCGCGCCAAGCCGCCGGTTCGCTCCAAGGCATCGAACAAGCGCCTGATCGACTGCAAACGAGCCGCGCACTCTGGAGAGCTGAAATGAGCGCAATCCGAGAATTCGCCGCCGCATCGGCTGAGGCCGCAACCGTCGGCGCAAGCGGTCGCGGAGGCCGAGCGCGGTCCGCTGCGCGCGGGACCGGGGAAGGGCGCAGCATTGTGCGTCCGGCGCCCGCTCGCTGTCTTGCGCTGCATCTTTTCGGGGGATCGCGACATGCAGCGCCTTCAGCCGCCGAGCCTCAAGCACGACCGCAGGCCGCGCCCACGGGCGAGACCCGGGAAACGATGCTCGTCAGACACGAGGATGTCCCGGACGGGACGGAAACCTGCACCGCGGAACGGGTTCGCGATGCGTCGGATCCCGAGCGGGTGGTCCACACCGCGAAACGGACGTGCGCGCCCAACACGAAGCGCGTCGAGGTTCCCTGCCTGGCTCTGGAAACCGCCGACGTCCGAAAGCGCGCGCGCGACGCTGGAACCCGGGCCTGCACGGCACGCTTCTGTCTTGCCAGCCATGGAAATGTGTCTTGCGGCAGCGAAGAATGAGGCGCTTGGCATTTCAGTTGCGGCCTCGGGGCAGACCCGCCCGACAGGCCCTTCTCGTCGCGCTTCGCCGGGCAGGATGCGTTCGGGGCCGTCGGCGATGTGGAACCGCCTCGGGCGTTTCTGGATGGCGATCCCGAAACCCATGACGCGGTCGTGGCCCGCGGCTGGAGCGCCAGCATCATGCAGCAGACCTGCATCCGGCAATGGCGAAGCTCGAACTCGCCTGCGAGCCGCGCCGCCGCAAGGCCGAAATGACCGGCCAGAGCCGGTGGCCGGTGCCCCTGATTTCGGCGCCGATCCAGTTTGCCGGAAATCCAGTGGCAGAGACTGTCGCGCCGCATCCCGGCAAATCTCCCACAACCCCCGAACCAGTCGGTGCCGGTAGGCAAAGAGGCGGCTTGCGCTTGCGGCTCTCGATCGGCGTCTGGCTCGCCTGCCGCAAACCCTCCCCCGGCGTCGGAATGAACGCCGCCCCAACGCCCGGGCCTCCTCCTCGAAGCCGTGAAAGGGCTCCAGCCAGTCCAGCATCGCCCGGCCCGGAAGCGGCGCAGGCTGCTGCGCGCTCCCGCGATGTGCGGCTTCATCCCGAAATGCCACCGGTTTCCCTTCCTCGTCCGGTGCATCTCCGGGTCGCCGGATTGCAGAACGGCTGAATGCAGCGCAAGACGGCAGGCGCGCCCCGGCGGCACAATGCCTCGCCCAGAGGTTCCCCAGTTGTCCTGGGCATTGCCTTGCACCAGAAATGATGCGATTCTGGGGGCGCAATTGAGCCAATCGCCAATCCGATGGTATGCGACACTCCGGCCAGAGGTCGGCGGAAAAGTTCTGGAAGGATTTGATCGAAATGCAGTTCGCGCTGTCCTGCAAAAGGTCTCGGTGCGCGGCTTCAAGGAACAGCGGACGGTGTCTTGTGCAGAGTGTTGCGTTTCTCTGCATTTTGAGTGCCGGGTGACTTGGTTGGCAAGCGGGAACATGTTTGGCTTTGGCAAGAAAGACGGCGACGGCAGGCAAGTTCGCCTTGAGCATCGTGGCAGACATGCGCGAGCGTCGCGAACCGGTGGCGTCTCTGTCAGGGCGGAGAGAAAAGCGGGACCCGTCAACTTGACAGTCAACTCTTCCAGGGGCTTTCGTGCATCCGGCAGAATTGCCGATGGCGCACGGGCGGCGTTTCAGAACGGTCGGTTCCAACTTGTCGGACGCTGGCGTGCCGGCCCCTTGGGCTTCAATCTCTCGAAAACCGGCATGACCGCTTCAGTGAAGAACAAGGCTGGGGCCTTCAACTTCCTGAAGCCGCGACACTCTTCGTTCAAGCTTGCCGGCGTCCAGGTGCGGGGCAAGAAAGCCGCGCAGCTGCAGCTGATTTGCATGGCTCTCGCTGCGGCCGCGCTGACGCTCCTCGTTGGCGTGCGGCTCTTGATCTTCGTTTGCTGGCTGGCGTTCTTGCTCGCGATGTTCGTCCGGGACTTTGCGGTTGGCTTTCTCGGGGGTTCGCGAAAGGCCTGACACTTTCCGGTTCACCCAACCGGCAGCATTCGCATTTCACCGGTCGCCCGCCTGGGCCGGCCCGATGATCGGTTTCATCGTCGGGAAGTTCCGGGAACATCCCGGAAGGGGACTTCCCAGGCTCTGACCTGCCGTTTTCGCTGGATTGATTTCCTGACGCCGGATCTGTCCAGAGGCTTGTCAACACTGTCGCGACACCGCGCCCCGGGCGGCGACGTCTCGCGTTTCGCTCTTGCACGGTCCGGTCATCGCAGGTCGCCCCGACAATCGCCCCAACCGCCAGCGCAGGACAGCCTCGCACAAGGCGGAATCGCCGATTCTCTTGCGGTCGGCGAAACGGACGAACGCCTTGGTCTTGAACGTGCGTAATCCGGGGGGGGGCGTGCGTTTTGCTTCATGCGGCAAAATACAGCACCAGGCGCTATGTCAATCAAGCCGTTGTGCGCCGTCTTGAACGTCGCGCCGCCGGACGGCTGGCCACGATCCGGTCCTGCAACGCCAAGGATCTCGGCAACCCCAATTCTGGACAAGAGGGGTGAGGGGGTTCCCAAATCGGGCGTGGCCTGATTCTGTATCCGCAATCAAAATCAACGGATGGGATCCCCTCAATGAGCACCTCCATCATCGCACTGTTCTGCTGTCTCGACGACTTTGCAAAGACCTTTGAAGAATGGGAGCGGCATCGGCTGATCGGCACAGGCCGCCAGCGCTCGCGCTCGGGCAAGCTCTCGCTCAGTGAAAGGCTCTTCATCATGGTGCTGTTTCATCTCTCGCCCTTCAAGCATTTCAAGGCTTTCCGGTTCCATGGCGTGGAGCGGAAATGTCGCGACTGCTTTGGAGACCTGCCGAGCTACGGACGGTTTGTCGCTCTGATGCCGCGCTTGCCGGTTCCGTTTTGCATCTTGATGCAATGCTTTCGCGGTGAGGAAACCGGAATCTGTTTTGTGGACAGCGCCAAGCTCGCTGTCTGCCACAACGCACGGATCAACCGGAACAAGGTCTTCAAGGGACTGGCCAAGCGGGGCCGCAGCGCCAGGGGGTGGTTTTTCGGGTTCAAGCTGCATCTGGTCATCAACGACAAGGGTCAGGTCATGGCCGTCAAGATCACGCCTGGAAACACCGACGACCGCAAGCCGCTTGAGACCATGATTGCCGAGTTGAAAGGCAAGGTGTTCGGCGATAAAGGCTGCATTTCGAAGCCGCTTTTCCAGCGTTTGCGGCAACAGGGCCTGCACCTGATCACTGGCATTCGCCGCAACATGAAAAACTTTCCTCTGCCCATTCTGGACAAAATCATGTTGCGGAAGCGGTTCATCATTGAAACGCTGTTCGATAAACTGAAATCAAGCATGGGATTGGAACACACACGACACCGGTCCCCAACAAATGCCTTCGTTCATATCCTGTCATGTCTGGCTGCCTATATTCTGGCGCAGCCAAAGGTCAAAATCGGCAAAATCGTCGTGCCAGACGCCATTCGGTGCATGCCAAAAGCAAACAGAGCTTATCCATAACTCGGGTTCGGCAGCTTCGCTGTGCGCAACACCGCCGCGCCCGCGATCGTCAAGACAGACGGCTGCAGCGCGGTGCCTCGGAACCGCCACCGGCCCCATGTCGTCGGCGACAGACCGGCCCATGAAGTTCTCGCCTGGATCCACACCGCGTTCTCCAACTTCAAGGGCTGGGCGCGGGGCGTCTATCACGGGCTGCGCGCCAAACCTCGCCCCTGCCGCATCTCGATCAAACCGGAACCAAGTGCATAAGCAGTTTCGTTGAAATGCGCAGACAGGCGTAGCCACGCGTGGCAAATCACTGCATGTCCTGAAAACATGCAATGAAGGACAAGCTGGGTTCCGTAGTGCAGATGGTGATCCGATACACCTTTGTCTGAAGACGCGGCCCGCGAGATCACGCTGACACCGGATGGGTGTGCGGCAATGGTGCCTGCAACGAATTCCACGACATCAATATGTGCTATGCTTGGTGTGGGCCGGGTGGCTGCAGTCTTCACATTATTGTTGATGGTGTTGTCTTCAAACGGAGAAGCGGGTTCCGTCCAATCCAGGCCACGGTCGACGACAGCATCTTCGAATTGACGCTGATACCTGGTCGCGGCTGCGATACGAGTGAAGGCATCAGTGGTGCAATGCCCATGAGTGCCATGTAGTCGCGCCTTGGGATGCCAAGGCGCAGACGTTTCGGAGCAAGGACAGCTAAAACGAACTCGGTGGGATCAATCCGTGATGGCTCTGGACAACCCATCTCGATCTGGCGGGTGCGCTGGAAACGCAAGACGCGTCGCGAGATCTTTCCGGAGCGGATGGACGGCCCGATCCCCGGGGCACGCCTGGAAGTCCACATTGCGCCGGTCTGTCCCAAGGGCGGCGGCAAGGGTGACAGCCGCATCCGCTGACGGCGATGCTGCGCGTGCATTGCGTGCAGCCGTTCTGCAATCCGTGCGACCCGGCGATGGAGGACATGCTTGCGAGACCGAGAGCGTCCGGCACCTTGCCGGGGCGAGTCCGGAGAAGGTGCCGGACGAGACGACGATCCCGACTTCCGCCGCCGGCTGGAGCGCCGCGGGACTGGCACACCTGCCGTTAGGGAGATCGGGGATCACCTAGCCGAACGGAGGGTTCTGTTGAAGGAGGGCAGCATCGTTGACGCCACCATCGTCTCGGCACTGTCGTCGACCGGGAACGAGAGCAACGCCCGCGACCCGGAGATGTACCGGACGAGGAAGGGGAACCAGCGGCATTTCGAGATGAAGCTGCACATCGGCACCGGTCCCCGGGGTCTGGCGCGCCATCTGGATGGCACGGCCGCCAACGTTGCAACCTGACGCCTTCGGACCGGCTTCTGCACGGCGAAGAGAAACAGGTTCGTACCGACTCCGGACATCGCGGGATCGGGAAGCGTGCGGAGCACGCGCATTGCGAGGTGTCGCGGCAAATTGCCATGAACCCGGGCATGCGCCGGACGCTAGCGGCTGGCAGCGCGGTAGCCTAGGCGGAGACGGCGGCGGTTCAGCCCCGAAAACGCGCATTTGGGGCTTCCGGCCCGCAGAAAACCGGCCGACGCAGCCGGGAAGAGCAACTCCAGCAGCCAAAACCAAAGGCTCAATTCGCGAATCGCAGGCATGTCCTGACGCTGGCCGCCGCGAGGCAGGCTCTTGGCGATGGATGCCTGCCGAGGACGACGAGATGGAACCACCTCAAATAGCTGTCGAGACACTTGGTGGCGATGCCGCGGGAACGCCGCAGGAAGCCCTTGATCTGGCTGTGGCGGCTGGTGGCTGTCTGGATGTGCACGGCCCCGCGCACCCGCTCGCCGGCAGAGCGGGTGACGCTCTTGCGAGGATGCCGAACGCCGCGGCGATGGCAATGGCCGGCGTCGGAGACGAGCAGGGCGTCCGGGGCGATCACCGGCGCCAGCGCCCGCTTCACGCTGTCCGCATCGAGCTTCGGCAGGGTGCGGCTGAGGGTCCCACCACCACGATCGGCGGCAACTAGGATCGGCACCTGCTCGCCCTTGCGGCTTTCGAGCGCGAAGGTCTCGTCGGCCTCGACGATCCCGGCGAGACGGTCCGGCGACTGCCGAACCGCCGCCAGGAAGCGGTGACGCCAGCGGAACGCCGTGCTGGTGAGGGGACCGAAAGTCCGACCGCAGGACTTGCAGCGATAGCGACACAGACCGCGCGACTTGACCCGCAACACCGTGCCGCCGCTGCCTCCCGCCGCTGCGCTGCCGTCAGTTCATCGATGTTGGAAACCCAGTCCCGAAACCGATCCATCAGCCATGCCCACGAATTGCAAATTGAGCCAAACCAAAAAAAACCTCCGAATCAGAGGTTCCCTAGTGTGGCGCAGCCCGACGAAGAGAACAATGTAATGCATGCGATTCTCGGTGGATCATCGGGTCTAGGTCGTGTACTCATTGATTTTGATCCAGATGCGGATGCAGGCAAGGGCGATTGTGGCGAGGAAGTTTCTTGCGAGCTTGTGATGGCGGGTCGCGATGCCTCGGAAGTGTTTGAGCTTGTTGAAGAAACGTTCCACGAGGTTGCGTTGGCGGTAGAGGTGATGGGATGCGGAGCGCTGCTCCCGGCGATCCCGTTGGGTCGGGATGTGGGGGCAAGAGCCATGGTCGGCAATGCGTTTGAGGATGCTGCGGGCGTCACAGCCGCGGTCGGCGACGGTGTCCCGGGCCGGCTCAAGGCCGTCAAGGAGGGCCGGCACGGCAACCTTGTCGGAGGCTTGGCCCGGGGTGAGCACGAAGCGGCGCGGCAGGCCGCGGCCGTCGGCGACGACGTGGATTTTGCTGCTCAGCCCGCCTCGCGAGCGTCCGATGGCGTGGTCCGGACCCCCTTTTTTCCGCCCGCGGCGTGCCGGTGCGCAGGATGTGAAAGATCCCGCTGATCGCCCGCCGGTCGTCCACCCGCGGAACGCCCCGCGGCTTGTCAGGCGGCAACGGCGAGACGATCGCCCATTCCGCATCCGTCAGATCGTGCCGTCCCTGCATCCTCAATCTCCCGCTGTTTGGAAGCTTGAATCACATCAGAGCCGAAAAGAAAATCCCTTTTCCCTTTATGAGTACACGACCTAGTTGCTGAAGTCAAGCTGGAGCGGGGATCCGCAACGTTCGCCTCCTAGGGAACCTCTGAATATAGCCCGGTTTTGGGCGTTGCATTGCGCATCCGGTGCGCGCCTGTTATTTTGCGCCACGCCTTTTTTGGGGGGATCCTGACATGCAACGCCTTCAGCAACTGACCTTTGCCAGCCTCGAATACGATCGCAAGAAGCGCAAGACGCGCCGCGAGATCTTTCTGGAGCGGATGGACAGCCTGATCCCCTGGGAGCGCCTGGAGGCCCGCATTGCGCCAGTGTATCCGAAGGGCGGCCGCAAGGGGCGACAGCCGTATCCGCTGTCGGTGATGCTGCGCGTGCACTGCGTCCAGCTGTTTTACAACCTGAGCGACCCGTTGATGGAGGACCGGCTTGCGAGGCGGAGAGCATCCGGCGCTTTGCCGGGGTGAGTCTTGAGAAGGTTCCGGACGAGACGACGATCCTCAACTTCCGCCATCGGCTGGAGAACCACGGACTGGCGCAGCAGCTGTTCGGGAGATCGGGGATCACTTGGCCGAGCGGGGGGTTTTGCTGAAGAAGGGCACCATCGTTGACGCCACCATCATTTCGGCGCCATCGTCGACCAAGAACGAGAGCAACGCCCGCGATCCGGAGATGCACCAGACGAAGAAGGGGAACCAGTGGCATTTCGGGATGAAGCTGCACATCGGCACCGACACCCGGGGTCTGGTGCACCATCTGGAGGGAACGGCCGCCAACGTTCACGACCTGACGCCTTCGGATCGGCTTCTGCACGGCGAGGAGGAGCAAGTCCGGGGTGACTCCGGATACCGCGGGATCGGCAAGCGGGCGGAGCACGCGCATCGCGAGGTGTCGTGGCAGATTGCCATGCCTCCGAGCCAGCGCCGGACGCTGGCGCCGGGCAGCGCCGCGGCCAGGGCGGAGAAGGCGAAGGCCCGGGTGGAGCATCCGTTCCGGATCATCAAGCGGGTGTTCGGCTACGACATGGTTCGGTATCGGGGTTTGGACAAGAACGTGCAGCGGCTTGCGCTGCTTTTGGACTTCTCGAACCTGATGATTGCCCGGCCGCACCTGTCTTGACAGGGGAGAAGCGTGTCCGGAATTTGTCGGATCGGCCCTGCGGGGGCTGAACCGGCGGCGGTTTCGCCCCGAAAGCGCGCATTTGCGGCTTCCGGCCCGCCGAAAAATGACCGGTGCAGCCGGGAAGGGCAAAATCCGCAGCAAACCCCAAAAAAAACCTCCAAATCAGAGGTTCCCTAGCCTAAAATATCGGGTGTTTTCATCCACTGCGCTCTGAAACCACGAGTCCGCGGGACGCGGGGAACAGACACGATTGCATAATCGCTTCTAGAGAAGATTCTTCCCGAAATTCCATGCTCGACAAGACGAAGCGGCACCGCGCAGCGACCAGCAGTTGGGCGGGCATCGGGTAGGCTGGCAAATCGCAAAAATAATCTTTGCCCACTCGAAAGAACTGGCATACTTGGCGTATATGAACTGCCAAAATGCGAAAAGGAACCGATCATGCGACCGTCTGGACGTCTTGTCAGTGAACTCAGGCCTGTTTCCATCGAGACCGGAATCTTGGACAATCCAGAAGGGTCCTGCCTAATCTCCTGCGGAAACACCAAGGTGATCTGCGCCGCGTCGGTGGAGCCGCGCGTTCCGATATTCCGGCGGAACACCGGACTCGGCTGGGTGACAGCTGAATATGCCATGCTTCCGCGCGCGACATCCACGAGGAATCGTCGCGAGAGCCATGCTGGACGGCCAACCGGTAGAACCTTCGAAATTCAGCGTCTGATTGGAAGATCGTTACGCGCGGGAATTGACAGCGTGGTGCTTGGCGAAAGGCAGATCACGGTGGATTGCGACGTGATCAACGCGGACGGGGGCACTCGGTGCGCCGCGGTCACCGGCGGCTGGGTTGCCTTGCGCCTTGCCGTCAACCGCCTTCTCGATGCGAGAGAAATCAAATCCGATCCGATGATCGACCAGGTGGCGGCCGTGTCCTGCGGCATGTATGGCGGGCGCGCTGTTCTCGATCTGGACTACGCTGAGGATTTCGAAGCAAGCACCGACGCCAATTTCGTGATGACCGGAAAAGGCAAGTTGATCGAGGTGCAATGCTCGGCGGAGGAGAAGCCATTCGCTCGAAACACGCTGGACCAACTGCTCGATCTTGCCACAGCCGGGATCAAGCAGCTCGTCGCTGCACAGAAATCCGCGGTCGGCAGTTAATTGCGCAAACTGACCGAAAAGAGAATCGTTCTTTCAACCCATAACGAGGGCAAGATCAAGGAATTCAAGGCACTGCTTGCTCCTAGGGGATTCTCCATCTTGACCGCCGGCAGCTGCGGACTGGATGAACCTGAAGAAACCGGCAGCACATTCGCCGAAAACGCCCGCATCAAGGCCAAGTTCGCGTCCGACGCCATGGGCTTGCCCGCCATCTCGGACGACAGCGGGGTCGTCGTGGATGCCCTGGACGGCGAGCCTGGCGTTCAAACCGCTGATTGGGCGAAAACACCCGAAGGCAGAGACTTCGTCAAGGCAATGACAATGGTGTGGAGCCGCTTGGAGGATATTCAGGCAAGCAAACCCAGAACGGCAAGATTCTGCGCCGCGATTTGCGTCGCATGGCCGGACGGGCACAATGCCGTTTTCGAAGGCTCGGTCGATGGTCGAATTGTCTGGCCCATGCGCGGTCGCCTCGGATTTGGATTTGATCCGGTGTTTCTCCCGGACGGCTGCACCCAGACCTTTGGCGAAATGGAGCCCGCGGAAAAGAACAAGATCAGCCATCGGGCCGTCGCCATGAGGAAGTTGAGAGCTGAGTGCCTTGAGACGTGAAGAATGGAATTCTCGCCGGTTCGGCATCTACGTCCACTGGCCGTTCTGCGAGGCGCGGTGCCCTTATTGCGATTTCAATGCTTATGTGTCCAGTTCGATCAACCAGACCGAATGGAAAGGTGCATACATCCGCCAACTTCGACATTCGGCGGCTGAACTTCCGAACCGAAAGGTTTCCTCTGTGTATTTCGGCGGCGGAACGCCCAGCACGATGGACCCAGACACGGTTTCAGCCGTGCTTCGGGAAATCGCCGACCTATGGCAGATGGCACCTGACGCCGAGATAACCGCTGAAGCGAACCCGTCCTCGTCTGAGGCTTCCAAGTTTGAGCGATTCAGGAGCGCGGGCGTTAATCGCGTCTCCATCGGGATCCAGTCCCTGCGGGACAACGACTTGAAATTGCTCGGGCGCCTCCACACTGCATCAGAAGCTCGCGGTGCATTCAAGTTGGCTAAGAATTGCTTCGACCGGGTGAGCATCGATCTCATTTACGGAAGGCAGAACCAAAGCCTTGAGAAATGGGAGTCCGAACTGGCTGAGGCGCTGGATTGGGGGACGGAACACATTTCGCTGTATCAGCTGACGATAGAAAGCGGCACCGCCTTCGGAGAACGCTTCAATGCCGGGCGACTCAAGGGACTGCCAAACGAGGAGCTTGCGGCTGCCATGTACGAGTCCGCGATGAACCTGTGCAAGAACTCTGGATTCATTCCGTATGAAGTGTCGAATTTCTCGGTGCCCGGCGCGGAAGGCCGTCACAACCTGCTCTACTGGCGTTGCGAAGATTATCTCGGTGTCGGACCTGGCGCCCATGGACGCCTCACGATTGACGGTCGGCGCTTCGCCACCGAAACCCACCTCTCTCCGACGGAGTGGCTTGCCTCCATATCGGCGAGCGGAACGGGAGAACGAAAGCGAGACGTGCTGGGTCCCGACGAGCAGGCGGCCGAATATCTCATGATGTCGCTTCGTCTGGCCGACGGCGCAAGTATCGCTCGCTACGACTCGCTTGGCGCTGCCGACATTGACATGCACAAGGTCCGAGACTTCGAGAACGAGGGAATGATAACGCTCAACGGTGATCGCCTTCGCATATCCAAGAGAGGTCGACCAGTTCTCGACGCAATAGTTGTCGATCTGATTCCGAAGGTTCGGAAAGCCCATGCGTTCGCCAACGAGTCTTGAGTTCCGGTATTCGCTGCATTGCACGGCGAAAATTCTCGATAACTGGAATTTTGGGTAAAAATCGGGATTATGACGTCAACCCCGCTAGATTGGGCAACCAGAGGATTAACGAATGCCAAAAAAATCTGAATTGCCCACCGCGCTGTACCTGCCTCCGGCAGACCCCCTTCCCGAAGACACGAAAAGGTATTTCGATATCTGCGCGGAAAAGCTCGGCCTGGTGCCAAATGTTCTGAGGGCTTACGCGTTCGACGTTGAGAAGCTGAACGCGTTCACGGCGATGTATAACAATCTCATGCTTGCCGATAGCGGTCTGTCGAAACTCGAGCGTGAAATGATTGCCGTCGTCGTTTCCTCGATCAACAGATGCTATTACTGCCTGGTCGCTCATGGTGCCGCCGTTCGCGAGCTGTCGGGCAGTCCCGAGTTCGGTGAAATGCTGGTGATGAACTACCGGGTCTGCGACTTGACTGCCCGCCAGCGCGCAATGCTGGATTTCGCGGCCAAGATCACGGAAGCAAGTCACACAATAGATGAGGCGGACAGGGACGCCCTTCGCGACCGCGGTTTCTCAGATCACGAAATTTGGGACATTGCTTCCGTTGCCGCCTTCTTCAACATGTCCAACCGGATTGCGTCTGCCACCGACATGCGTCCGAATCCGGATTATCACGCCGCCGCAAGATGAAGTCTGTCGGCGCGGCAGCATTCTTCGCATGCACCTTCTTAGCGGCAGGCTCTGATGCCTTCGACACGTCATTGCTGCCTTGGGAGTCCGATGAGCTTCCGACAAGATCGGAAGAATTCACCACATACGAAATCCCGATCGGTCCGTACGTGGACGGAGACATTCGGTTCGTTGTCGTCGAAGGAAGCCTCGAGCAATCCGTGGTTCGAATTGGGGGATCCCGATCAACCCTCGAATTGCTTTCCGAGTTCAGGGATGCGCTCAACCAGACATCGCACCGTGTTATTTTTCAGTGCTATACGAAGAGTTGCGGAGGTTTCGATTTCCGGTTGAACATCGACGTTGCGACGGCGCCGGATATGTTCGTAGATCTCGGAGATTTCCGGTTTCTGTCGGCCATGCGTGTCGTCGGTGGCGGCACCGAATATGTCACGCTTCTTGTGAGCCGAACCAAAACCATCGGCTTTGCGCAAATTTCCAAGGTGACCACAACCGAAAAGCTGAGGACGTCTGTGTTGCCTCCCGCGGATGGAGATAAAAGTGGTTCAGCGTCAGATTCGCTGGTCGAATCTCTTCAAAAAAATGGATTTGCGGTGTTCGAGATGCTGGAATTCGAATCCGGGTCCACCAGCTTGGGAAATGTCAGCCTGCCCGAACTCCAAGATCTTGCCAGATATCTAAAGAAGAACTCCAACTTAAAGGTCATCCTTGTCGGCCACACAGATGCCAAGGGATCTTTGGAGGCAAACGTGGAACTGTCCACGAAACGAGCGGAATCAGTGCAAAAGCAACTGATCGAGGTTCATGGGGTGGCCCCCGAGCAACTGCTTGCTGAAGGCGTGGGCTTCCTCGCCCCGCGAGCCACGAACGCAACAGCAGAAGGTCGCGAGAAGAATCGGCGGGTGGAAGTTGTCGTACTAAATGGCAATTGATCCAGCGAACGCTTGGGCACTCTAGGCAAGAGCCTTCCGTTAAACGGAAAAGCCTGAAGCCATCGAGGTTGCCACCCATGCTGCAAGCTCGATTGTGGCCATCACCGGATTTTTGGAAGTTGCGCGGTCCTTGGTTGACGCGCTTTCCGGGTCTGTGCAAGGCGCGAGCGCCGCCACCTTGGTGCCGAGCTCCGGGTCCAGCAGGCACCGAATCTCGCTCTCGGCGATTTCAAGGTCACGGACAAGACAGCGCCGCGATGCCCCGCGGCGGGTACCACTCGAAATCCGGGAATGCGACGGCATAGCGTCGTCCTCGTCGTGTTCGACCTCAGCTTGATAGCAACCAAACTGCCAAGCCTGCGTTCGGTCCTCAGGCTCAGGGACGCTTCCACCTTGCACCCGCTAGGGCTTCGTCCCTGTCAATATCGAGATCAGCGAGCAGCCAGTCGCCAAAGTGCAGGTTCGGGCGGGAGAGTCCGGCCGGTTCTCGGCTTGCACTTGGCGTCCATCATGTCCCTCGAACCAAGACAATCGCTTGCAAGAAAATCCGGTTTCCCTCGTTTCGTCCCTGACGGAATGTGACTGCAAACACGGCCCGGAGGCAGGTACCGCACAAGATTGTCTCCTTGCTCTTGCGAGGCTGAGAACACCCGGGTGCAGCGACGTAAGCGCAACGACCCTCGCAAGATGTTTCCATTGCATCCCTTGCGTTCTTGCCGCGGCGAAGGATGCGTCAAGGAGCCTCCTTCGCGGCACGGGGCATCTGACGCCGAGCCAGGTCAAAACCATTGCGAAAGCTGGCCGACATCCGGTATTGTGAGCGTCGGAGCCGATTCTGGGGGCAAGCGGTTGCCAACGGACGGCTGCCGGCCGTGGCTTTCTGCCCCCGATGCGTCAGTTCCGCTCGGGTCGGGAACCCGCGCCAGTCGCCGCCAGCCGGTCGCGGCGTTCGCCTTGCGAAAGGCGTTGTCCCGCTCCACGCGCTCGGCAGGCACCATCAAGTCTTCCGCCAGGCGTGTCCTTGGCCGGAATGACGCATTTGCAGCAGCCTTGCCGAGAACGCTTGGAATTGACCGGTTCATGCAATAAATGGATCGATCGCTTCCGCTGAGGCGGCGCGGACTCCCGGATCTCGTGCATCCGGTATTCGTGCGCATCGGAACGGGCCAACCGAATCCTGGGAGGAGAGAGAGCGATGACATCGTCCGTCCGCAGGCTCGTGGCCATCCTGCAGCTTCTTGCGGCAAGCAGCGCGGGCATCGGCGAAGGGTTCTGCGCCGATTTCCGCGTGGGGGTCGTTGCGTATGAGCAAGGAGACTACGCAACCGCGCTGCGTGAATGGCAAGTGCTCGCCAAGCAGGGAGACGCCAGGGCCCAGTTCAATCTAGGCTTGATGTACGACAGCGGCGAGGGCGTTCCCGAGGACGACCGGCAGGCCGTGCTCTGGTATCGCAAGGCGGCCATGCAGGGAGACGCCAAGGCCCAGTCCAATCTAGGGGTCATGTACGACAACGGCGAGGGCGTTCCCGAGGATAACCAGCAGGCCGTGCTCTGGTATCGCAAGGCGGCCATGCAGGGACATGCCAGGGCCCAGTTCAATCTAGGGTTCATGTACGCCAACGGCGAGGGCGTTCCCGAGAACGACCGGCAGGCCGTGCTCTGGTATCGCAAGGCGGCCATGCAGGGACATGCCAGGGCCCAGTTCAATCTAGGGTTCATGTACGCCAACGGCGAGGGCGTTCCCGAGAACGACCGGCAGGCCGTGCTCTGGTATCGCAAGGCGGCCATGCAGGGAGACGCCAAGGCTCAGTCCAATCTAGGGGTCATGTATGCCAACGGCGAGGGCGTTCCCGAGGACGACCGGCAGGCGGCGTTCTGGCATCGAAAGGCGGCCGTGCAGGGAGACGCCAAGGCCCAGTACTTTCTGGGGAGCATGTACTTCTTTGGCATAGGTGTCCCCGAAGATTATGTCCGCGCCTATGCGTGGCTCAATCTTGCCGCTTCCCAAGGCCATGAGAGAGCGGCGGAAGCAAAGGACCTTGCTCGGGAGATCATGACCCGGGATCAGATTGCCGAGGCTCAGCGGTTGAGCGGCGAACTCGCAGCGAACATTGAGAGCGCCCGGTCCAGCGAACTATGAGGTTCCGCCCGATTTCCGGATGGGGCGACGCGGGTGCCCGAACTATATTCGGACATGGTGATTGAGACGCCGAAGAGCCGGGCGGCTCTCGGTTGCGGTCCGGGTCCGCCGGACGGCCAGCCCAAGACTGTTGCGAAACGCGCCCCTCGGCCATTGACATGTCGCGCCGAAGGGCTGCAAGCGCTTGTCATGACGTTTGATTGAGGGAGAGGCCGATGGATTTCTTCATGACGGGCGAAGCCACGCCTCGAGGATCTGGAGAACGCGAAAAACCTGCAAGCTTTCAATGGCTTCAACGCGAGTCACGAGGACATCGAAACGATGAGTGCAGCGGTCTGCGCAGACATCCGCTGGTAGCGGGGGCCGGCATGATCGCACCGGCCAGGAGACCTTGTCGCAATGCGGCAGCCAATCCCGAACATCGGCAGGTCGCGCCGGGACAGAGCTTGATGCGAGGCAGCTGAAGTGCGCAGGATGGGACGACAGCTTCCCGTTCGGCATGATCCGCGCCGACGTCAAGTTGCCGCGGACGGAAAAATGAAAGGCGCTCCCTCCGGTGGTGCGACCAACGCTCTGGCAACAAGGAATGGCGCTTGGTAGAAACAGGCAATGTCGATTTGCTGTCACTCTGTGTGCCGATATGGAAAATCGTGTCGAGTAAGATGAAAACCGTTGAAAACGATGGCGATGTGGACGCATTCCTGAATTCCGTCGAAAACACCCGCCGCCGAGACGATGCCAAGAAAGTCGTCGAAATGATGGCGCGAGTCTCGGGAGAGCCGGCAAGGATGTGGGGAGACAGCATCATCGGGTTCGGACGCTGCCGCTACCGTCGCTCGGATCAATCCGAGCACTACATGATGTTGACGGGCGTAGCACCTCGAAAGACAGCCTTGGCGGTCTACGTCATGCCCGGTTTTTCGGCGTACGGCGACCTGATGGACCGCTTGGGCAAGCACAAGCATTCGGTGTCGTGCCTGTACATTGCAAAGCTCGCAAATATCGACTTCGAAGTCCTTGCCGAACTGGTGCGAAGGTCAGTGGCGGACATGCGCGACAGATACGAAACCGAACGGCGGTGCAGAGCCGGTGTGCCATGACTTGTTCAGCAACTGTCCAGCCACATCCGGCCGATGCACGCAGCCGCGCAAGGCCACCGGATTGACTGTTGCAGTGCGCCGACATGCCAGCTATATTGGCTCTCAGGCGGTGGATCGGCGTCCAAACCCGAAACCCAGAGACTGAGAACCACAACGGGCTCCGCGCCCGTTTTTTTATGTCGGGCAAGTCATGAAGGACCTTGTAGCAGTTTCGTCCATGGATCGGCGGATTTTGGAAATTGTCCGGCCTGCTGTCGAAGCGATGGGCTACGATCTGGTGCGGCTGCGGTACGGCGGCGGAAATGAAAAGACGTTGCAAATCATGGTGGACAACGCCGACCAAGGCGTCGGGATCGAAGACTGCGGAGCAGTTTCTCGTGCCGTGTCGGCGATACTCGAGGTGGAACTTCCCGTTCAGGAGTCGTACACGCTAGAGGTCTCCTCTCCTGGAATAGACCGGCCTCTAACCCGTATCGACGACTTCAATGTCTGGGCCGGGCATTTGGCACGGGTGGAGACCACCGATCCGATTGAGGGACAGCGCCGATTCAAGGGAGCGATTCTGGGCGTGGATGGGAGGGAAATTCGCCTTTCCATCTCTGGCGAGGCAGTTGCACTGGATTTCGAGTCGATCGCAAGGGCGCGCCTAGTCCTCACCGACGAGCTTGTCGCCGTGGGAAGCGGTGGAAGAAAATGAATGTTGCCGGCTAGCCGGGCTATCTGGACGGAAGTTGGGCGAAACGGCGAAGACAAGGGAATTTAAATGAACATAGCAAGTGCCAATCGGCTCGAACTGCTTCGAATTGCGGAGTCGGTCGCTCAAGAAAAGCTGATCGATGTGAGCGTGGTTATCGAGGCGATGGAGGAATCCATGGTAAAGGCGGCCAGAATGCGTTTCGGGGCCGATCTCGATATTCGGGCCAAAATAGATGAACAGACCGGCAATCTCACGACTACGCGAGTCCGTACCGTGGTTGAGGAAATCGAGAACGAAGCCCAGGAAGTCACTCTCGATCTGGCTCGGCTGGAGATGCCCGATGCCAAGATTGGCGACGAGATTGCCGAGGAATTGCCGGACTTCGACATGGGCCGGATCGCCACGCAGTCATCGAAGCAGGTCATACTCCAGAAAGTCAGGGAGGCGGAGCGGGAGCGTCATTACGAAGAGTTCAAGGATCGCGTGGGCACGATCATCGTGGGGACCGTTAAGCGGCAGGAGTACGGAAACTTCATCATCGACATCACGCGCGGCGAGGCTGTGTTGCGAAGGGAGCAAAAGATCGGTCGCGAGAGCTACGCCAACGGAGAGCGAATACGGGCCTACATATCGGACGTTCGGAGGGAGAAGCGCGGGCCGCAGATCTTCCTTTCCCGCACAGCGCGCGAGTTCATGGTCGAGCTGTTCAAGTCGGAGGTGCCGGAACTCTACGAGGGTATCCTCGAAATCCGCAACGTTGCACGGGACCCGGGGTCCCGTGCGAAGATCGCCGTCGTGTCGTACGACTCGAGCATCGATCCGGTAGGAGCCTGCGTGGGGATGCGCGGGTCACGAGTTCAGGCCGTTGTCAACGAGCTTCAGGGCGAGAAGGTCGACATCATCTCGTGGACGGACAATTTGGTGGACTTCATTGTCAGTGCGCTTAAGCCCGCCAACGTCGTCAAAGTGCTGCTGGATGATGATGGAGTTCCCAACGAGGTTATTGTCCCGGAAGATCAGCTTTCGCTCGCGATCGGGCGCAAGGGGCAGAACGTGCGGCTGGCGAGCCAACTGACCGGGCTTGAGATATCGATCGTTACAGAAGAGCAGGAGAAGGAGCGACGCAACGCCAAAATCACCGAACGCACGCAGCAGCTCATGGACGCAATCGAGGTGGACGAGGTGTTTGCCCGGCTTCTCGTGCAGGATGGATTCGACACGCTAGAGTATCTTGCCGCCTGTGACTACGAGGAGCTCATGATGATCGAGGGCGTTGACGCCGAGACGGCGGAAGAAATCCACAATCGGGCCGTCAATTTCGTCTCTAAAAAAAACAAGAAAGCGCTTGAGAGAGCGCGCGCGATGGGTCTCCAGGAAGACTTGGCACAATTCGAGGGCCTTTCGCCCGAGATGCTCAAAATCCTTGCGCTAAACCACATTTTCACTCTCGACGAGTTCGCAAAGTGCGGAGCGTATGAACTTTCCGGCGACTACATTGTGGTGAATGGCAAGCGGCGGCGGGAATCCGGATTGTTCGAAGAGCTTGGCGTAACCTTGGAAGAAGCTGAAAGGTTGGTCATGAACGCGCGGGTCGCCGTCGGAATCTTGGACGAATCTGAAGTTCGGCTGGGAGTCTTGGAAGAGGTGGCTGTTGACGAAAACCAGGAGCCCGCGCTTGGTTAAAACGCCAATGCGGCGCTGCATCGCATCGAACGCATCGCATCCCGTTAGCGACCTCGTTCGCTTTGCGGTCGGCCCGGACGGCATTGTCGTCCCGGACATTCTAGGCCGGCTGCCTGGCAGGGGAATGTGGGTCAGGTGCGAGCGAGCGGCCGTTGACACGGCTGTTCGGAAGCGCTTGTTCTCGCGCGCGGCCAAAAAGCCGGTGGAAGTGCCAGTCGATCTTGTCGAAGTTGTCGAGGCACAGCTGGCAAAAAGGGTGATCGAGCTGATTTCCGTCGCGAGAAAGGCTGGCCGCGCCATTGCCGGATTCGCGAAGGTGCGGCGATGGCTGCAGGATGGGCGATCCGGCTTGATTTTCCACGCCAGCGACGGGTCCTCGCGCCAGCTTGGAAAGCTTCGCGGTCTTGAAGGTGAACTCGAAAGGCACGGCTGCCTCTCGGCCGCAGAATTAGGTATGGCGTTTGGCCGCGAAAATGTGGTACATGTGATTGTGGATAATGTCGGATTGGGACGCATGGTTTCGGCTGAGGCGCGGCGTCTGGCTGGCATTCGAACTTGGTGACGCGATTGTCGCCTCAATGTTGACAGGTTTCATGATGTGACTCAAGCTTTGGAGAAAAGACTGCCGCATGGAAAAGAAGATACTGAGCTTGAACCCAAACGCTGCGGGCGTCGGCTTGAAGTCCCAGAAGCCGAAGCGCGGACAGTTGAGCACGCGCAACGAAGTCATAGTTGAGCGCGGGCGGAGGAGAACCGGTCAGAGGATAACTCCACGCGCCTTGGCGAAGAAGCCGGTCGCTGAAACGCCGGCTGAAGCATCGCCTCCAAAGCCCCAAGTTTCCGAAGAAGTGCTGGAGCGTCGCGCCAAGGCGCTGTTCGAAGAACGGAAACGGTCTCGAGCCGAGGGAATCAGGCGCGAGGAGGAGTTGAAAAGGCTCCTGGAGGAACAGCGCGGGCAAGAGGCGGTTCAGGCCGCCGCCAAGGAACCGGAGACAGCCCCGGAACCTGAAGCGCCAAAAGTGGAGACGCCAGACGAACCTGCGTCGGTGGCGGCCCCATTGCCCGAGGCGGCCGCCACCACGCCTGCCGTTCAGCCAGAAAAGCCGAAAAGCGGCGACGGTGCGAGAAAGGTCGAGAAGCGGCGCTCGAAAACGCGCGACGAAGGCAAGCCCAAGTCGCCGGGCCGCGTTCTTTCTTACGACGAGCGCCGGAGACGCAATTGGAATGTTGCAACTGCATTGAACGAAGAGGAGCGGCAACGCTCCCTGGCCCAAATTCTGCGAAGCCAAGAGCGCAAGAAGCGCAAGGCGACGGACGCCCCAATCGTTCGAGAGAAGATCATTCGCGAAGTTCAAGTTCCTGAAACAATCGTTGTGCAGGAACTCGCGAACCGAATGGCAGAGCGCGTCGCCGATGTTGTGAAGAAACTCATGCAGATGGGCGTGATGACGACGCAAAACCAATCCATTGATGCCGATACCGCCGAATTGATCGCAGGGGAGTTTGGCCATCACGTTGTGCGGGTTTCCGATGCCGATGTGGAGGACGTGATCGAGACCGTCAAGGACAGACTTGATGACCTGAAACCCAGACCGCCTGTCATAACGGTCATGGGACATGTGGACCATGGGAAGACTTCGCTGCTCGACAGGATCAGGGAGACCAATGTCGTGGACGGCGAGGCCGGTGGCATCACTCAGCACATCGGGGCATATCAGGTCCGCCTAGACGCCGACCGAGCGCTGACATTCCTCGACACGCCCGGTCACGCCGCATTTACGTCAATGCGAGCAAGGGGAGCCCAGGTAACCGACATCGTCATACTGGTCGTCGCTGCAGACGACTCGGTAATGCCGCAGACAGTAGAAGCGATCAATCATGCCAAGGCGGCAAAAGTGCCGATCATTGTTGCTATCAACAAATGCGACAGGCCGAGCGCGAACCCCGACAATGTTCGGAACCAATTGCTGAACCACGGAGTGATCGTGGAGCAGCGATCCGGCGACGTCCCGGATGTGGAAATTTCCGCCTTGACAGGAGAGGGGATCGAAGACCTTCTCGATATCGTCTGGCTCCAAGCTGAATTGCTTGAACTTTCAGCCAATCCGTCCCGAGCGGCAGAAGGTGCCGTCATCGAGGCCAAGCTGGATGTCGGGCGCGGCCCGGTTGCGACAATTCTCGTCCAGAAGGGCACGCTTCGGAACGGAGAAATTTTCGTCGTCGGCGAACAGTGGGGGAAGGTGCGGGCACTGATCAGCGATTCCAGCGACCGCGTTGAGTCCGCCGCACCGTCTGCACCCGTGGAAGTCTTGGGATTGAACGGGACCCCGCTTGCAGGCGATGTCCTGAACGTCGTCGAGACTGAAGCGCAAGCGCGGGAGATTTCCCAGTACCGGAGAAACGTTTCCAGGGAGAGGCGTGCTGCGACCGGTGTTGCATCGCCCCTCGAGCAGCTAATGATGATCAACGGCGGCGAGGGCAAGGACTCGCCGACAGATCTTCAGATTGTTGTAAAGGCCGACGTGCAAGGTTCGGCCGAAGCAATAACCCAAGCGGTTGAGAAGATTGGCAACAATGAAGTGAGGGTACGGGTTCTGCACGCGGGTGTTGGCGGCATCACCGAAACCGATGTTGGCCTCGCCGAGGCATCCAGTGCCTTGGTGATTGGCTTCAACGTGCGGGCCAATGCACCGGCCAGGACATCCGCCGCAAAGAAAGGTGTCGACATTCGCTATTATTCGGTGATCTACGCACTTGTGGACGACATAACGAACGCCGCGTCAGGCCTGCTGTCTGCCGAAATCAAGGAAACTTTCCTCGGCCAAGCCGAAATCCTGGAGATTTACAAGATCACGGGCGCAGGAACCGTTGCCGGCTGCCGAGTGACCGACGGCGTCGTGCGAAAATCCGCAGGGATTCGCCTGCTTCGGGACAATATCGTGATACACGAAGGCAAGCTCAAGACCCTGAAGCGCTTCAAGGATGAAGTCTCAGAAGTGCGCTCTGGCCAAGAGTGCGGAATGGCGTTCGAAAACTATGCCAACCTCCGGCAGGGAGACCACATCGAGATCTTCGAGCAGGAAGAGATCCAGCGCTCTTTCTAGAATCTGACGCGCGCTCGGATCAAACGTCACCGCGGTTGCGTTTCAGGAAGACGTAGAACGCTCCGGTTCCTCCGTGCCGCGGCTGCGCGAACTCGAAATGCCAAACAATTCCCCGAAACGCGGGTGCGCCAAGCCACTCCGGGACTAGTTCCCTGATGATTCCCTTACGCCCGCCGAGCGAATAAGCGCGCGCATTGATGCGGCCTTTCCCGGTGATCACCAGAACAATCCTTTGCTTTCTCCGGCTGGCCTCGGTCACGAATTGCACGACGGCATGCTCCGCCTCGGCGCAGGTCATCCCATGCAAGTCGATCCGCGACTCGGGAGCGGCTCTTCCCGCTTTCAGCTGCCTGAGCAACCGTCGGTCAACAGGGCTGATTGCGGGTTTTCGGCGTGAATCGCTCGGCGCCGCGCCATTGAAACCGGCTTTTCGGTCATCCTGCCGCACTGTTCCGGCTGCCAATCCCCCTTCGCCTAAAGGTTTCGAGCGAACCGGGTCTCCGGTCTTGGCCTGCTCCCCGGATGGCTCCTCCCGAAGGAATGCCTCCCAGTCGTCAAGTTCGTTGCCTGAAAGAATCCGGGCCGATTTGGCTAACGCGGCTCCTGAACTGTCAATGGATTTCCGAGGTCGCCTGGCCCCCTCGGCTCTCGCCTTCCGCACATGACTCGGCACCTGGTCGGTTGTTCTGCTGAACTGTTCCCATTCCTGCCGCTCCTTTGCCGTCGGCCTTCGCCCCCGCGAAACCCGATTCACTTCCGGCTCGCTGCTTTGTTCCAAGCGGTCTTCGTCACGTGACCTGCGCCAAGATTGCCTTTTCGAGAACAATTTTATGGTGCACTTCCATCGTGACAGCCCGCAAAAGGATGAAGTGGCTGTTTCCGCGTTCGCTTACTCGCCGGTTGCCACGAGCTTCCAGTTCGGATTCCTGTCGTTCAGGTCCCTCGCGAAAATCCAGACGTCCTTCTGCCTTCGAACGGCATCGGCATCTCCCTCCACGATTTCGCCATCGGAATTCTTGACATATGAAATCAGTTCTCCGACAAACTCGACAGTGACTTCTGCCTCGCGAGTCTTCTTCTCGTAGCCTGCCGCCTTGAGCGTCACCTCGCGGAATCCGACAAACTTGGCGAAATAGGTCAAGTCCTCTCGTCCCGACAATGTGTCTTGGAACGACTCGTAGATGTCTTCGGACAGATATTCGGCAACTGAGTCCACCTCTCCACTCGCGAAAGCAATGAGAATCAACTCGTAGGCGCTCCGAGCGCCGTCCATGAATCCCGCAACATTGAACCTCTGGTCTTGGACCTTCATTTCAGCAAGCGCACGGCCGCTGTCAGACTCGGGGTCAATGAATTCGGCAATGTCTCGGTCCACACCGGTGGAGCCGAGGTCGATCTCGACGCTTGGCTCGCTCGGCACTTCGGCTTGACGCGCCTGGGCGTTCTCGAACCCGTCCCTCGTTCCGAGCACGCTGCGCAATTTCAATATCAGGAATATGGCTATGCCCGCGAGGATGATGAGTTGAATTACCGGCGAGCCCATTGCCGACCCCTGTTTTGCTGTTTCGCCCTTTCTTCTCGGGCTGTAGGTTCCTATTTAGTGTGTAGTTCCGTGGATGTCCACCTTGGCGGAACAACTTCGGGACATTGAATGGAGGATATCGAATGTACCTGTTTGCGGTTCTAGTTGCGGTTCCGCTGATCGAAATTTCACTCTTCATCGAGATCGGTGGATTCATCGGTCTCTGGCCCACCTTGGCAATCGTGGTCTTGACCGCCGCTGTTGGCGCTGCGTTGCTGCGACATCAAGGTCTGGTCGTGTTCAGCGACTTGAAGACCGCGCTCGCGGCGAATCGGGATCCGTCCAAGGTGCTTGTGCATGGCCTGCTGGTATTTGTGGCGGGACTGGTTCTGCTAACGCCTGGCTTCTTCACGGACAGCGTGGGGCTGCTCCTTCTCTTTCCCGCCGTGCGCGAGATGCTGATTGCCTGGGCAGGGAGGCAGATCGCCTCGAAGGCGACGGTATACGCTTCGCGGACCGGATGGACCGCCCGTCGGGATTGTTCGGGAAACGTCATCGAGGGAAGCGGCGTGGTCGTCAACCCGGCCACGGACAGGCACAAAAGTTAGCCTTCGTCAAAAGGAAACTGTGCGCCCTGCGTCTGCAGGCCGGACATCACTGCAATTCAAGCTGCGGCCTGCCCAAGCTCGAACAGGACATCTCTCGGATTTGCCCCCCCCTTAACGCACTGGATATTCGGGACTGGCACGAACAGTCTTGAACTGCGCTCGTTTTGCACCGAGAATTGCCACTGACGGTGTGTCTTCCGTGCACAACATGCAGGAATCTCGCATTTCAAACAGACCGTCAGCGAAACCGTGTACACGCAAGGGATATCTCCTAGCCAGCGTATCTGCTCCGAACCCATTGTACGCTGCAACAGACCGACTCTTCTGTCTTGTTTCGAAGTAGCAGATCTCACTGCGCGGATGCGATACTGGCCGGCGCCGACGCTGGTGATCGAGGCCGGTATCGATCCGGCAGGCGCTCGGCGCCTCTGTGCGGCTATGCCAAAACCAATGCCGTGCGCAGTCGACGGTCGTTTCTTGACGAGAGTTCGCATATCGTCCTATGTTGCATGCGGAAACAGCCACCTTTTCAATAGGCACCAGAAGGGTGAGAAAATGGACGACCGCCGCGGCGATGACCGGCAGCCCTTGCTGGAAGCCAAGGGAGTCTCGAAGTATTTCGGTGCGGTCACAGCGCTTCGCGATGTTGACTTGAGCCTTTGGCCGGGCGAGGTGCTCGGTGTCGTCGGTGACAACGGCGCGGGAAAATCAACCCTCATGAAAGTGCTGTCGGGCCTGCATCCGCCTAGCGAAGGCAAGCTATACTTCGATGGGCAGCCCGTTCAGTTCTCAAGTCCGCGCGATGCGCGCGACCTAGGCATCGAAATGGTCTATCAAGACCTCGCCCTTGCCGGAAACATGAACATTGCCGAGAACATATACCTTGGTCGCGAACCGACACGGAAGATGCTTGGAGGGCTGATATCGCTCTTTGACCACCGGTCCGGGTTACGCTTGGCAAAGGATCACCTTAACAACCTGAAAATCCACGTAAAGAGCGTCGAGCAAAAGGTGGAGGAACTTTCCGGCGGTCAACGGCAGGCTGTGGCAATTGCACGCTCGATTGCGTTTCAGGCCCGCGTGGTGATCATGGACGAGCCGACCGCGGCGCTGGCGATAAAGGAAGTGGGCAAGGTCCTGGACCTCATCACCGGCCTGAAGGACCGCGGAATATCGGTTGTCATCATCAGCCACCGCATGGATGACATATTCTATGTCTGCGACCGCGTGATGGCACTCTATCACGGCAGCAACTTCGCTGCATCCGACTTGGCTGACACCACGCGGGGAGAGGTGATCGGCTGGATAATGGGAACAAGGGAAAATACGAAGACGCTGGCTCATGACCGTGTCAACTGACCAGAACGACAGCGCCCTTCCCGGTTCGGCCGATACTGACACATTTAGGGTGAAGATCATTCCGTTTCTGGACCGATACGGAATCCTCGTCGTTATCGTGTTGATGTGCGCTGTCTTGTGGGCCCTTCAGCCTGACGTGTTCCTCACATGGCGCAACATAACCAACGTCTTCAAGCAAACTGCAGCCAACGGAATGCTGTCCATCGGAATGTTCCTGGTGATCCTAACTGCGGGAATCGATCTTTCTGTTGGCTCTGTCCTTGCACTTGGCATGATGACTCTTGCCGTGTCCAATGCGGCTGGAGTTCCCTGGCCGATCGTGCTCGTTCTCTCGCCGCTGATGGGACTCACGGCGGGATTCGTGAACGGAGTCGGAATTACCAAGCTGCGCATGCCGCACCCCTTCATAATGACTCTCGGGATGCTGTTCATGGCCCGCGGACTCGCAAACCTGATATCGGGCGGAGTTCCGTACTCGGGACTTCCGGACCCGGTCCGGTTCCTGGGCGCCGCACGGATATATCTTGGCGAGATAGACGGAACACGCCTGAATTTGCCGGTTGTGTTTCTGTTTACGGTCGGCGTTTATTTCATTTTCTGGATCGTGCTGGAACATACCGTGTTCGGTCGGCGGGTTTACGCGATCGGCGGGAATCCTGAGGCTGCCCGAGTCAGCGGCATCAATGTGGACCGCACTCTGATCGTCGTGTACTCGATTTGCGGCCTGATGGCAGGGGTCGCTGGATTGATTATGGCGGGCAGAACCAATTCCGGCTTTCCAAACGCTGGAACCGGCATGGAACTGGAAGCCATCGCTGCAGTCATCATTGGCGGAGCCAGCTTTTTCGGTGGGCGGGGCCAAGTGCTCGGAATATTCGGCGGCGTCTTGATAATGGGCCTCATCAGGAACGGCCTTAACCTGAACGATGTCAGCACGTTCTGGCAGCAGATTCTCATCGGCATGATCATTGTGCTGGCAGTGTTCATAGACGTGCTGCGGAGAGACTTGGGAACGCGGCACTGATGTGCTATTCTCGTTCCTCGGTCATCGATTTCGACTGGCCGAGGGTTTGTCAAATCCACCTGCAATACAGTGAATTCCAGCAATTGACGAAGGAGAGTCAAATGAAGAAACGGCTTGGTGCAACCGTCGCGGTTGCGGCAATGGCAGGCATGGTTTCGCTTGCCGCCGCGCAAGAGACGATCGTGGTCAGCATGAAGGGCCCCGGTGCCGGCAATCCGTTTTGGGCCGCCGTGCAGCGCGGCGCGGAGGAAAAGGGAGTGGAACTCGGCGTGAAGATCGTTGTGCTCGCGCCGCCGACGGAATCCGACGTCCCAGCCCAGATCGCCCAGCTAGAGGATCAGCTTGCCAAAGGCGTCAGCGGGATCGTTCTCGCTCCGACCGATCCCAATGCTCTAGCTCCGGTCGTTGACGAAGCCATCGCGGACGGCGTACCGGTGGTCTTTGTCGATACCAAAGGGGCGAACGAGGGAGTGACCTACATTGGCACCGACAATGAGGTCGGAGCCGCGCTCGCCGCAGACCACATCTGTGAAAATGCCGCTGCAGGATCCGATGTGGCCATTCTCCAAGGGATCATCACGCAGTCGACGGGCAAGGCTCGTGCCGACGGCTCGAACGCCGGTCTGAGCGCGTGCGGCCTGAACATTGTCGCCGAGCAAACCGGTGAATGGGATCGAGCCAAGGGCTTGGCCGTAATGGAGAACATCATAACTGGCAATCCCAACCTGAAGGCTGTTTTCGCAAGCAACGACAACATGGGGCTTGGCGCGATCGAGGCCCTCAAGAATGCGGACATGCTGGATCAAGTCTTCGTGGTCGGTTTTGATGCCAACCCTGATGCCGCCGCCAGCGTTCTGGCCGACGAGATGTCGGCCACGGTTGCGCAGAATCCGTACAACATGGGCGCGATCGGCGTCGAAAGCGTCATGACGCTCATCAACGGCGGGACCATTCCGTCCGTGATCGATACGGGGACTGTTCTGGTCACCAAAGAAAACGCTGCTGATTATCTGTAGGCAGTGACATCGTTTGTCCCGCCGACCCGGTTGGCGGGACAAACCCCAAACTTCGCATTCAGGCGATGAATCGCTGTTGCTGAAGCGCGTGGGACAAGCCGACACAGATTTTCCAGTCCGGTCCCGCACAAGCTCTGAGTTTCGTTATCGCATTGCACCAGTAACCATCCCCGAGGATCGCTTTTTGATCGCCGCCGGGAATCAAGCTTGATTTTCATGCCGATCCGCTATGACTGCATCTAGGAAACCTCTGAATATAGCCTGATATGTGGGCGCGGCATTATGCATCCGGGGGGCCTGCTGTCTTGCGCCACGCCTTTTTTTCGGAGAATCATGACATGCAACGCCTTCAGCCACCGAGTTTTTCAAGCCTTGAACATGACCGCAAGAAGCGTCGCGAGATCTTTCCGGAGCGGATGGACAGCCCGATCCCTAGTCGCGTTTGGAGGCCTGCATTGCGCCAATCCGCGGTGCGCCTGCCGTTCGGGAGATCGGGGATCACCTGACCGAGCGGGGAGTCCTGCTGAAGGAAGGCAGCATCGTTGACGTCACCATCATTTCGGTGCCGTCATCGACCGGGAACGAGAGCAACACCCGCGGTCCGGAGATGCACCGGATGAAGCTGCGCATCGGCACCGACCCCAGGGGTCTGGCGCGCCACTTGGAAGGAACGGCCGCGAATGTCGCGACCCGACGCCTTCGGGTTAGCTTCTGCACAGCGAAGAGGAGCGGACCCGACCTGACGCCGGGCATCGCGGGACCGGGAAGCGGCTTGCGCCGCTCCTAGGCTTCTCGAACCTGATGATTGCCCAGCTGCGCTTGCCGTGACAAGGGAGAAGCGTGTCCAGAATCTGCCGAACCGGCCCTGCGGGGGCTGAGCCGGAGAAGATTCTGCCCCGAAAACGCTCATTTGGGGCTTCTGGACTGCAGGAAACCGACCAGCAGCCAAGAAAGAGCGACTCTCCCGCAGCCGCAACCTCAAAAAAAACCAAATCAGAGGTTCCCTAGCTCCTGAGTCCGGCGTTACCATCGTTGCTTGTCACCACGTTATATCCCAAAAAAATCAAACGATTGCCACCAATCAGTTTAGCGTGCACTCTACGCAGGAAACGCATCTGAAATCTCTCATGAAGGACTTTTGTGCAATGCATTCATTCAGATTTCTTATGCACATGGCTCCGGCGACACAAGGTATTGTGTCCGGGATGTCGGGTGATGGAATGTTCGAATGACATTCTTGACGCGGAACCGTCCCATGACCAAAATCCCCGCCAGCCTCATCGCCTTCCAGCGCCGGTTCCCCGACGACGCCGGCGCCCGGTGGCTCGTCGCCGTCCGATGGCCACTCATTCCAACGGCATCTCCGCCTTGCAGTTGCAGAAGCGGCTCGGGATCGGATCCTGCAGCGCCAAGGATCTCGGAAACTTCGCTGTGCGCAACACCGCCGCGATCGTCAAGACAGGCCCGCCCGTGAAATTCTCGCCTGGATCCACACCGCGTTCTCCAACCTCAAGGGCTGCGCGCCAAGCGCCTCCAGACCTGTCTCGGCGAGTTCGTCTTTCGCTTCAACCGGCGCCGAAATCACCACGCCGCATTCCTGTCCCTGTTCCTGCAGGCTCTGCGCGCCAAACCTCGCCCCTGCTGCATCTTGATCAAACCGGAACCACGTGCATAAGCAGTTGTTTCCAAATTACGGCCCGTAAACCGGCCGATGCCGCGCCGCGCCCGGAATCTCGACCGGATCGAGGCGCCTTCGGCGACGATGCGCGCACCGAGGAGGAAACGGGCCCCTTCGTCGAGCGTGTCGAACGCAAAATCGGTCCGATCAGGGTTGCGGTCTATAATGTCGGCGCGAATGTCCGATTTCCGAGACCACGACGCGCGTGTTCCGCAAGGTGTGGGAGATGGCGTGTCATGGCGGGTTTCTGCTCGGCCGCGAGGCGGCACGGCACGATTCTCTTCGCCGGGGCCGCTGCGAGCGGACGGTGGCAGGTTATCTTGCCGCAGCCAGTGCTATGGCGATGCCCATCAAGGTCGTTGCTAAAAAATATTCTCCATGGATTCCTTCGGCCGCCTGCAGCGTCAGCGCGAATAGGCAGCTTGCCGTCGGCCCGCTCCAGCAGCGCCGCGAAACCGAACGGCAGAAGCCGTCGCATCGGTCTCTCCCTCCAGATTGATCATCATGGCTACCGGGCGCAGACGCGACAGTCAAGGATGCAGCGCTCCGCTTCCACGCCTTTCCGCGCCAAGCCGCCGGGGCCGCGGGTTCACTCCAATGCACCGAACAAGCGCCCGATCGACTGCAAACGAGCCGCGCAAGCGGGAGAGCCGGAATGAGCGCAATCCGAGAATTCGCCGCCGCATCGGCTGAGGCCGAGCGCGGTCCGCTGCGCACGGGACCGAAGAAGGGCGGCGGCAGCGTCCGCAATCTGCAGGCGGCAGAACACCGACCCCCAGACACTTGGGAACCTCTGAATGCAGCCTGATTGCGGGCGCGGCATTGTGCATCCGGCGCCCGCCCGCTATCTTGCGCTGAATCTTTTCGGGGGATCACGTCATGCAGTGCCTTCAGCCGCCGAGCCTCAAGCACAACCGCAGGCCGCGCCCACGGGTGCGAACCGGGTGCGGAATAGCGGCGGCGCGAACTGGGGCGTTTCTGGCGGCATTGGCAATGGCCGGATGCTCGACGCCGGAATATCGCGTCGCACGGGACACATGCACTGCGCAGTGGCTCCAGAAAATGCCGCCGGAATACGAGACCCGGGAAACGACGCTCGTCAGACACGAGGATGTCCCGGACGGGACGGAAACCTGCACCACGGAACGGATTCGCGATGCGTCGGATCCCAATCGGGTGGTTCACACCATGAAACGGACGTGCACGCCCAACACGAAGCGCGTCGAGGTTCCCTACCTCGCCTTGGAAACCGTCGACATCCGAAAGAGCGCGCGCGACGCTGGAATCCGCGCCTGCACGGCACGCTTCTGCCTTGCCAGCCATGGAAATGTGTCTTGCGGCAGCGAAGAATGAGGCGCTTGGCATTTCAGTTGCCACCGCGACGGCGAAAGCTGCATCGCGCCCAGTAAAGGTGTCAGCCGGGAAGCGGCGCTCAAGAAGACCGGCGCAGCCGACCGGGAAACCCTCGTGCGCGGCGCTAGCATCTTCGCCGCGACGGGTCCGTTTGCCAACGGACTCGCCGTCTGTCCCGGCCAGCCGATCCGCCGCAACGGCCGCGATTATTGCGGCCTCGGGCGTTTCTGGATGGCGATTCCGAAACCCATAACGCAATCATGGCCAGCGGCTGGAGCGCCAGCATCATGCAGCAGACCTGCATCCGGGCAATGGCGAAGCTCGAACTCGCCTGTGAGCCGTGCCTTCGCAAGGACGAAATGACCCGCGCTGCCGAGGCCGGTGCCCACGATTTCGGCGACGAGCGCCCGTTCCGGACCGCCGGGGATTTCGTCGGCGCGGCGTCGATCCAGTTTGCCGGAAATCCAATGGCAGAGACTGTCGCGCCGCATCCCGGCAAATCGCCCAGAATCAATCCCCGAACCAGTCTGTGCCGGCATGCAGAGGAGCGGCTTGCGGCGGCCCGTTCAGGCGCCGGATTTCGTGGCCTTCGGATGGTCGGCGCGCGATGTTGCGGGTTTCGCTTGGCGACCGGCGCCATCGGGACAGCTTCGGGCGCGCGGGCCGGCATCCCGACCCCAGCGCCGGTCGCTTCATCACCGCGTTGAGGTTGTGGGCCATCACCGAGATCACCCGCCAGGCGGTGCCACGCCTTTTCGGGAGATCACAACATGCAGCAGGGTTGAGGTTTGGCGCGCAGCCCTTGAGGTTGCAGAGCGCGGTGTGGATCCAGGCGAGAATTTCAGGGGCCGGCCTGTCGCCGACGACATGGGGCTGGTGGCGGTCCCGAGGCACAGCGAAGTTGCCGAGATTCTTGGCGTTGCAATGGGGGCCCATCAGACATGCGGCCCAGAACCAGATCGCGAGAGACGGCCTGGTTCTGTGCAGGAGGGTGCCGGCAGCGACCGAGGCTTGACGATGGCAACGGGCGCACTCGAAGCTGTGGGACCTGATCTTCAGTTGCCACCCGCGACCGTGGCCGCAGGCGGGACACTGGAAGCCGTTCGGCCATCGGACGGCGACGAGCCGCCGGGCGCCGGCGTCGGGGAACAGACGCTGGAAGGCGATGAAGCGGGCGGGGATTTCGGTCATGGGACGGTTCCACGTCAAGAATGTCATGCAAACATTTCATCACCCGACATCCCGGACACAATGCCTTGTGTCGCCTGAACCATGTGCATAGGTAATATAGATAATGGCTCAATTCTTGAATCGCAGGCTTGGCGATGGGCGCTTGCCGAGCGTGGCGAGATGGAGCCAGCTCAAATGGTTGTCAGAACATTTGGCGGCGGTGCATCGGAAGTGCCGCAGGAAGCTCTTGATCCAACTGTGGCGGCGGCGGGCCGGTGGCAACCAGTGTCGATGCCTGTTGCACGAGAGGTCGCGCTTGCGCACCTTGCCACTGCGGACAGCGGTTCAGTCTCCGCCCGCCCTTACGCGCTCGGCGCAATCCCGCACCGCCGTCAGCTCATCGATGCTCGGAAACCGGTTTGCTGGCCATGCCCGCGAAGAGCAAATTGAGCCAAACGGTTTTCACGGTCGTTTTCGCGGGGCGCGATGATCGCCGGTGGCGGGTCGGGCAGACTGCCGAGATCCAGCCTGAAGGAATTTCCGAAATTCGCCCGGGAGTGCCGCTCGCCTTTGGGCCGGAGGACAAGGCCGCGCCGACGGAACCTGGCGGAACAGCGGGCGCCCTGCCTCTCCGCTTCCTGACAGCGGCTGGCAGGAAGCGCGGGGACGGATGACGGCAACTATTGCCACCTGGCGTCGTTGAGGCGCCGATGGATTTCGGTTCCCCTCAGCGACTCGTTTGCGTCCGCGAGATCAAATGGGAAACTGCCGCCCTTGGTACGCGCGTTCGGGTCGGCGCCGGCGGACAGCAATGCCCCGACAACCTTCGGGTGTTCGCTCAAGAACGCCGCGAGGTGAAGGGGCGTCATGCCGTCCTCGTCGCGCGCGTTCGGGTCGGCGCCAGCCTCCACCAATGCCCCGACAACCTCCGGGTGTTTGCTCGTTCTCGCCGCGAGGTGAAGGGGCGTATCGCCGTCCTTGGCGCGCGCGTTCGGGTTGGCGCCGGCCTCCAGCAATGCCCCGACAACCTCCGGGCGAGCGCTCCATCCCGCCGCGGTGTGAAGGGGCGTCAAGCCGTGCTTGGTGCGCGCGTTCAGGTCGGCGCCGGCCTCCAGCAATGCCCCGACAATCTCCGGGTGTTCGCTCAATCCCGCCGTGCTCGTCGCGCGCGTTCGGGTCGGCGCCAGCGGACAGACAGCCCCGCACAATTTCAATGGATGCGCCCTCAAATGCAAGCGTGTTCCATTTGTCGCAGTCCGTTGCGGTTGCGGGATGGGCCAGCGACAGAGCAAGCGCCGCCGCAAGCGTGCCGAATGCAGTTGCGTTCATGAGCCAATTCACTCCTTTGTGTTTCCTCGTCCTGAGCGCGCATTGAAAATCATGCGCCTGAAAAGACCGTTTCGCCTTGCGAAGGGGGAGGCGTGGCAATCGCACGGCACGAACTTGCGGCGCGCGACGGCTGGCGCATCGGTCAATCCACAGTGAAGGCAAAACAGGGCTTCGGGCCGCGGCTGTTGCTCGTGCCAGCGCTTGGCGGCAGCATTGTCCGGAAACGCCTGGAACGGCTGCACGACTGTCAGCCCCTCAAAACGCACGCTCCCCGGTGCCCTCGGGCGCCATTGCTCCGCATCCCGTTTCAAATGCCCTCGTGTCCGATTGTTGCATGACGCAAGACCTTGCGAAAGCGGTTTTTCGCTCTGCATTCCGGTTTCCGAAGCTGGCCGGGCGCCTGGCAGTTGCCGCAAGTGATTGCGGATGCCCCCGGGCGGCCCGGAACATGATCCCCGACCGAAGCCCAGCCCCGATCCCGACCTGACGGCGCGGCTGAAGCCGCACAGGCAACTGGCGAAACCGGCAGACCGTCGGGTGGTCCGTACCGCTCCGCCACCGAACTGCCGCAGAGCGGCATGAAGTCGAGGCGGAGCGTCAGCGCCAGACCAAGCCTGCGATTCGCGAGTTGAGCCTAGATAATTCAAAAAATCAGGCTAAGTCAATGATTGTCACAGCGGAGCCCGTTCATGCTTGCAAAATTTCCGCTTCCATTTCTGCCCGATTGTCGGTTTGCATGAGCATTGAAATAGCGACCCCGCATTTGGACATCGAATTTTATGACACCGGAAAATCAAAAGCATGCTCTCTATCTGCTGAAACAACTCATTTCGGCACAGTCCGGTGGCGAGACTGCTGTCCAGAAACTTGTTTCGAAGCATTTGCAGGCGGCCGGCTGCACTGTGGACATGCTTGAATACGAACCAGCGATGGTCCCGCTGGTAAATGAGTTTGCCGCTCACCGGACCTCTTCCACGAAACCCCGCATCGCTGTCATAGGTACACTCAAGGGTTCCAGCGAACTTCCGAGTATCACGGTGTTTGCTCATCCCGACAGCGAGCCGCATTCGGATATTGATCGCTGGAGGCATGCGCCATTCTCCGGGAAGGTCTTCGATGGCCGCGTGCATGGATGGGGTGTCGCCGATGATCTGGCCGGTTGTGCCGCTGGTCTGGCAGCCATGGCCGACATCGCGTCTTCCGAGGTTTGCGTTGGCGACCTGGTCTTTGCCTCCACACCAAGCAAGAACCATGCCCGGGGCGTTTCCGCACTGTTTCACTCCGGTCATCGAACTGATGCAGCGCTTTACTTGCATCCGGCAGAGTCCGGTATTGGCATGCAGGAAATCAAGGCCGTGACCGCCGGACAGATGGAGTTCGAGGTTTCAATCAAGGGGAGGCCCCCTGATACAACCGAGCCCAGCCATACCGCATTCTCTCACCTCGGCCAAAATCCGGTGGACAAGGCCTTCCTGATTTACCGTGCGCTGAAGGCCTTAAATGAGGCACGCGCGTCGCGTGTGTCATACCCCGCAATTGAGGCACTGGTTGGAAGGGCCACCAATTTGCATGTCTCCAGCATTGCAGTTACCGGCACAACCGAACTCTCGCGAATTCCGGAAAGTTGCGTTGTAGGCGGCGCGACAAGCTTTCCGCCCGGAGAACGTCTGGCAGACGTGCAGCATGAAATCGAGCATGCGCTGAAACAGGCAAATGATGCCGATGAATGGCTTTCCGAGAATCCAGCGAAAATAAAGTGGATTTCAGGCGTTACGGGATCCGAAGTGCCAGAAGATCATCCGCTTTTCATTGCAGCCAGTCAAGCGATAGAAAGAGTTACTGGCGTGTCGCCTCGGGTCAACCCGATGCACTCTGCAAGCGACATTCGAAACCCGATGATCCAAGCCGGAATACCCTGCATTGGACTTGGATGCCTCGGAGGAAATCTGAGCCAGAATGGCGCCACCGACGAATGGGTGGATGAAGAGGACTTCAAGCGGATGGCCAGCGTGGTTGCGCTTGTCATCAGGAATTGGGCGGTGGCTTGATTGCACTTGGAATCACCTCTGAGTCTTCCGGGTGCAAGCATGGCTGTTCTCGCCGCTTACACGCCCTGGCCATGCTTGGCTCGATGAATGAATTTGGCTCCTGCCGCAGCGATTGACGGGGCAATTGGAGACACGCGTCAGACAATCGCCTTGACGCTCCCCACATCCTGAAAAACCGTGTCCGCCGAGAATCCAAGAAACTGAGGTGCACGATGCCCAAGATCCAAACCGTTCTGGGAAGAGTGAGCACGGAAGATGTCCGCAACGCGATGATTCACGAACATGTGCTGTTTGACATCGCCGCACCGGGACTGGATGGCGACAGAGATGCCGAAATCAATCTAGAAGACAGATGGCAAATCGATTACTTGTCAAATGAGACCGTCGCCAATTCCCATCAGCTTAATCGAAATGTCGCCATCGCAGAGATGAAAGCGTTCAAGGGTGATGGCGGCTCCCTTGTCGTTGACCAATCCGTCTGCGGTCTGGCCCGCGACCCACTGGGGCAGGCCGACGTCTCCCGAAAATCCGGCGTGCACATCGTTGCCGCAACCGGAACCTACACGCGCCCGTATATCGATCAAGAAATTCACGCGCTGAATTGCGCGGCGCTGCACAGAAAATTCGTTCGCGAAATCACTCATGGCATGGACAATACTTCGGTCCGGGCCGGAATCATTGGCGAGATGGGGTGCTCTTGGCCACTGGATCCATTTGAAAGGCGGGCGCTTTGCGCTGCCGTCAAGGCGCAGAGGGACACGGGCGCGACGCTGAGCGTTCATCCTGGCCGCCATGAGGATGCATGCCATGAAATCATTGACATTCTGGAGCAGGAAGGAGCTGATCTTGGTCGGGTCGTGCTCTGCCACATGGATCGAACCTATCCCGACGGAGTCGGTGTCTTGCGACTGCTGGAGAGCGGCGTCAATCTCGAATGGGATTTCTTCGGTATTGAACAGTCTCATTATTGGATGGGTGATGTGCAACTGCCGACCGACCTGGATCGCCTGCGCTTGATTCAAATGCTAGCCGATCTTGGATACAGTGCTCAGTTGCTGATTTCGCAGGACATCTGCACCAAGACACGGATGAGGCGATGGGGCGGTCACGGCTACGGCCACATATTGCGCAACGTTACGGCATTGATGAAGCGGTTGGATTTCGATCATCATCTTGTCGAGAAGCTCACGCGAACCAATCCACTGAAGCTACTTTCAATTTAGCTGTGCTATGCCTTAAGGAACCTCTGATTTGGGGAGTTTTTATGGTTTTGGTTGCAGAAACTACCCTTCCCGGCTGCGGCGGTCGGTTTTTGGCGGGGCGAAAGCCGAAAATGCGCGTTTTCGGGGCGGAACCGCCGCCGGCTCAGCCCCCACGGGGCCGGTCCGGCAAATTCCAGACACTCTTCCTCCCATGTCATGACAAGTGTGGCTGGACAATCATCAAGTTCGAGAAGCCCAAAAGCAGCGCAAGCCGCTGCACGTTCCTCTCCAGACCTCGATGGCGAACCATGTCGCAGCCGAGCACCCGCTTGACGATCCGGAACGGCTGGTGCACCAGCCTCCGGGGATCGGTGCCGATGTGCGGCTTCATCCCGAAAGGCCACTGGTTCCCCTTCTTCGTCTGGTGCATCTCCGGATCTTGGGCATTGCTCTCGTTCCCGGTCGACGACGGTGCCGAGTCGCTCAGGTTGCAGAACGGCTGAACGCAGTGCTCGCGCAGCATCGCCGGCAGCGGATGCGGCTGTCGCCCCTTGCCGCCGCCCTTCGGATGCGTCGGCACAATGCGGGCCTCCAGCCGTGCCCAGGGGATCAGGCCGTCCATCCGCTCCGGAAAGATCTCGCGGCGCGTCTTGCGATCGCATTCGAGGCTTGCAAAGGTCAATTGCCGAAGGCGCTGCATGTCGTGATCCCCCGAAAGAAAGGCGTGGCGCAAGACAGCGGGGGTGCACCGGATGCGCAATGCAACGCCCAAAATCAGACTATTCAGAGGTTCCCTAACCGCTTGGATTCGAGCAATGCCAGACGTCGAGCAACTAAACTGATCGCTTCGATATCCGCACCGGAGAGGTTTCTGAAATGGAGGCGAAGATTTTCGAAAGTTTGTTTTCGTCGTGGCCCTCGAAAAGAAAGTGTTTCCAAATATCTTCCCGGGCTCAGGCATCGGAATATCCCAAGTCGATCCTGTATGGAAACCGTCGCCAGATGGCCGGATCGAGAAGATGCGGGTGATTATTGGTGGCAGCAATGACGATCGCATTGCAATCGAGCCTGTCAAGTCCCTGAATGACGGTGTTCACGACTCTCTTTGGCTCCCCAAGTTCGTGATGGTCGTCACGTTGCTTGGCCGCGGCATCGATCTCATCGAGAAGAAGGACGGCGTTCCATGAAGGAACAACGTCAAAGACAGTTTGGATATTCTTGGAAGTGTCGCCTAACAAAGATGAGACCACTGCGTCGAGGTGAACAACGTAGAGGGGAGCGAGAGCTGTGAAGCAACATGGCCCGCCAAAAGTGTCCCCCCCCCCCCCCCCCGGGGGGGGGGGGGGGGGAAGGCCAAGTCGGGAAGCCAAACCTTCGATCCGCGCTTGCGAATGAGCGAGCGAAGCTCTTTGGCACCCGAATCCTAACCTGCTTTGGCGAGTTCCCGGGCAACCAAGTGCGCGAGGCGACGGACCCGTGTGTAGTCGGCAGCCAACGCTGCGTCCGTCAGTTCGATGATGTGTTTTGGGTCAACGGCCACACAGGCTTCTTCCAGAGTTTTCATCCTCAGAGAAGCCTGCAGGCATTTTGAATTTGAAAATAAAATTCTATATGGAATAAATTTGCCTATTGACAAACAATAAGGGCACAATGACAAAATTCAATCAACGTCGAGTCTTCCCAAGACAGTGTTTCTGTCGTGGAGCGGGCTAGCGGAAAACAAGTGTACCTTGCCATGCAACTCGACACGAAGCGAGAAGAAGACCCGACATAGGGCCATAAGCAAGACCGTTGTGCAAGGTGGCTTGCGCTTGGTTTTGCACTTACGGTGGTGCATTCCTGCCCGGGACGTCCGGGCTTTATCGGCAGGGCCGTCTGGTTTGCGATTTCTCATCGACCGACAGCGTCGCCACTTGCTAGGCGGATTCACGTAAAGCTATGCAATGTCGCACGACAGCTTGAAGCTCTGGAATCTGTGCGGCGCGAAGCTGGCATTGCCAGACATGATTTTACCTTGCGTTGCCGTCGGCAACGATCTCTCCAAGACGCCGCCGGTCCGACGGTTAACTCATCCCTATGCGCCACGCGAAAACCATTGCAAGCTTGACCGCCACTGGCTGCTCGACCGGCCACGGCCCACCACCATGAACTGTAACAGCGCACATAGGAATCATTTGGCTGAATTGCCACTAAGGAGAAACGTCAATGAATTTCAGGGGAAGCTACACTGTCATGGTGACAGCATTTGATGACAACGGTGCACTCAATCTGGATGAGCAGGCTCGTTTCACCGAATGGCAGATTCAGGAGGGAATCCACGGGCTTGTGCCGCTTGGGTCCACGGGCGAGTTCCTGTCGCTGAGTGGCGAGGAGCGCTTTGAACTGTCGAAGTGTGTCATCGATACGGTGGCTGGGAGAATTCCGGTGATTCTTGGAGCAGGAGCCGAAAGGACGGAAGATGTCGTCAGCAACTGCAGAATGGCCGAGAGGCTCGGCGCTGACGGAATCATGATCATTCCGCCATTTTACTGTACGCCGACCGAGGAGGAATTGCTGAACCACTATTCGATAGTCGCCGAAGCAACCTCGCTGCCAATCATGGTCTACAACAACCCGTCCACGGCCAATATTGACCTGACCCCGGAAATCGTGGCCAGGCTGGCGAAAATCTCGAACGTTCAGTACATCAAGGAATCCACCCTGGAGATCACCCGTGTCCGCGACATCATTGAGCTTTGCGGAGAACGTCTCCAGGTCTTCGGCGGAATCATGGGATTCGAGAGCTTCGTCGAGGGAGCCGTCGGCTGGATATCCGTCTGTTCAAACATCCTGCCGTCAGAGTGTCGCGACCTCTTCGCCCTGACCGCCGAAGAGAAGGACATTGACGCTGCAAGAGAGCTGTATCTCAAGATCCTTCCGGTCATAAGGCTGGTCGGCGGCCATCGATACGTATCGGCCACCAAGGCCGCATTGAACCTAATGGGATTCAAGATGGGAAGGCCCAGACTTCCGCGCCTGCCTCTTCCCGACCGCGAAATGCAAGACGTCCTGAACGCGCTGGAGCCCTTCGGCAACAAGATCTCGCTTTAGGGAACCAGTGCGTGGTTCTCAGGTTCAAGTGGAATGATGCTGTTCTTGAGGCAGAGGATGGGGACAGCATAGCGGCCGCACTCACCGCACACGACATTGCGAGACTCGGCTCGAGCCGAACCGGACGCGCCCGTGGAGTGTTCTGCGGAATGGGCATTTGCCATGAGTGCCTCGTTCAAGTGAACGGAAGCCGGTCAGAACGCGCCTGCATGGTTGAAGTTCGCGATGGAATGGAGGTCTGTGAACAGAACGACGCAGATACACCGTGCCATCCAATCTCAAGATTAAAGTGCGGAGTTTCGGAAATCGAGAAGGATGTGGTCATTGTGGGAGCAGGCCCTGCCGGGTTGAACGCAGGAACACTGCTCGATTCATGGGGGTGCTCGGTTTGCGTCGTTGATGAACGCGAGCAGCCGGGCGGGCAGTACTACAAGCCCCGCACACCCGGGTTCCGCGGCCGCCACTCCGCCGACCTTCAGCACAGGGAAGGCGATTCTCTCCGCCGAAGGGCCGCCGCGAGCGCCGTTGATTTCAGGTTCGGCTGCACCGCCTGGTATGCCCACAGGGAAAGCGACGAATCCAAGGGGGCTTTCCAGATCAGGGCGACCAGTCCGGACAGGACGCTTGTCGTGAGGGCGCGGGTCGTGATCGTTGCCGCAGGAGCAATGGAGACACCAGCGATCCTGCCAGGCTGGACAATGCCCGGAGTGATGACGCTTGGTGCCGCCCAGACATTCGCGCGAAAATACGGCGTCTTGCCTGGAAAACGGATTCTGGTCGCATCAAATGGGCCTTTGGGAATGCAGTTGGCCGCCGAACTCCTGGTGCTGGGAGCCAATGTGGTCGCGCTCGCGGAACGTGGACGTCCCAGGAATTTTAAGGCGATGCTTGACGCCGCGACGGCGTCGCCAAGACTCGTGGCAACCGGACTGTCCTGTCGCCTTCGCCTGTTTCTTGGTGGTGCGGAGGTGAATTACGGATGGGAAGTGTCCGGAATAAGTGGACAGGACAGGGTCGAGAATGTCCTGCTCCGGCGCATTGAAGATGGCAATGAACGATCCCTGGTTGCCGACACGGTCTGCATTGGGGACGGATTTGCCAGCCAGAGCGAACTGGCACGTCAGCTGGGCGTGCCAGTGTCCTTGGAAAATGGGACCTGTCTCGCTTCACCAAACCGCGAGCAAAGCGGCAAGACGTCAGTCGAAGGGGTTTGGGTCGTCGGCGACGCAGGAGGCTTGAAAGGTGCCCAGTGGGCGGTGCAGCAGGGAATGCTCGCCGCTCAGGACATCGCGTCTTACCTTGAAAAGCAGGTTGCCGCTGGCAAACCAATGGCAAGACGTGTTGACTCCATAGATTCCTTCCAGAAAGCGCTTTGGACCTTGTACCGAGCACCTGTTCGTGAAATTGCTTCCGGGAGCACGCTGATTTGCCGCTGTGAAGAGGTGACATGCAACGAGGTTCTGGCGTCAATAAGAAAAGGCGCCGCCGACTTGGGATCGATAAAGCGAGCAACTCGACTGGGCATGGGAAGGTGCCAGGGACGCTACTGCACAGCGCCAGCGCTCCAGATCCTTCACGACTGCGGAACTGCGCCAACGCCGGAGAGACTGATGGCACCGCAGCTTCCGGCCAGACCTGTCAGGATATCAAGGGTCGCCAAAGAGAAACCGGAATGGCGGGGCCATTCCCGGACCACCCTTGCATCCCGGCCAACGCCTGTCTTTGACCAGCCAATTCATAAGCAGTCAGCTGACCTTGTCGTCATAGGCGGCGGGATTACAGGAATCATCGCGTCCCTGCATGCGGCGAGAATGGGCGCAGAAGTCGTCTGCCTGGAAAGGGGAATGGTGAATGGCGAAGCCTCGGGCGGGAACGCGGGCAGTCTCCACCTGCAGTTGCTGTCATGGGACTTTGGGGCCAAGGCCGTTTCAGACCACGCGCCGTTGAGCACATTGCCTTTTCAGAAGGAAGCAATCGACCTATGGATATCTCTTCAGCAGGAACTCAAGCAAGATTTTGAGATAAGCCTGACCGGCGGATTGATGGTGGCAGAAAGCGACGACCAAGTCGCACATCTCAAATCGAAGGTGCGAGCAGAATTGAATGTTGGAATCGATGTTGAAGTCATTGGCGCAAGAGAGGTTCGTCAAATCGTCCCGGGAATATCCGACAGAATTGTCGGGGCGTCCTGGTGTCCGGGCGAGGGAAAGATAAACCCGTTGACTGCGTCAATTGCCCTGTGGGATGCCGCGCGCGCCAGCGGCGCAGTGTTCGAGGAATGCGCTCCCGTTACAGGCTTGTCCCGCTCATCATCCGGCTACCAGATCGAAACCCCAAGAGGAGGCATACTGGCAAGAAAAATCTTGATTGCCGCCGGCGGGTGGTCTGGCGAAGTTGCGAAATCGCTGGGCGTGACGCTGCCGGTAGACGGAGCTCCCATCCAGATCATCGTGACCGAAGCCGCTCCCGATCTGGTGCCTTGCATGATGGCCCACGCCGATAGGCACATAACCATGAAACAAAGCAAGGCAGGCAATGTCTTGATCGGCGGGGCCTGGACCGCGGGCGTGGACCGGGAAGGAAGGCCGATTGTCAGAGTGGACAGCCTGGAGGGCAATTTGTGGGTGGCCGAAAGAATTGTTCCCGGCGTTGGAGAACTGTCCTTCATTCGAAGCTGGGCCGCAATGAACATCGATATTGACGGTGCACCGCTGATCAGCTCCCTGCCTGATCATCCAGATGTTGTCGTGGTCGCGTCGGCCAACGGGTACACCTTGGCTCCAATTCTTGGGAAGGAGGCAGCAAAGCTCGCCCTGACCGGGAAGCCTAGGCGCGATCTGTTGCGCTTTGGGCTGGAACGCTTTGGCTAGAGCCGTGGTGCGCCTGCGTCTTTTCGCGACGTGTTTGAATCTGATGGCGGCAGTCGATATACTGATCTTCTAATTGAAAGGGAGGAATATGATGAGATTCAAATCCGTATTGCATTTTCTTGCTTGCGCCGTTGCCGCACACGTCCTTTTCGTGGGAACGTCGCTTGCGGTACCATCGGGTGTCTTGGTTATCGTCGAGAACGAGACGCCAGAAAATCTCGATCCGGCCAACGCGACCAATTCCACAGTCAACCAGCTGGTGATCGGAGTGTACGACACGCTCGTGCAGTTCAGCGCGGGTGAAACGACCGTGACTCCCCGAATCGCGACAGACTGGAGCGTTTCCGAGAACGGTCTTGAATACACGTTCAGCCTCAGAGACGATGCCACGTTTCACGACGGCAGCGCCCTGACGGCCGACGACGTGAAATTCACGCTTGATCGGCTTCAGAATGCCGCTGGCAAGGTCTTGAACGACATGGGGCCTTACGAGTCGGCCGAAGTGCTTGACGCAACGACAATCAAGCTGAGCCTGTCCGAACCGTTCGGTCCGTTCATTTCGGCACTTTCACGCATCTACATCTTGAACCAGGAACTGGTCGAGCCCAACATGGGCGACGACAACGGACGGCAGTGGCTCGCGGTCAACGCCGCTGGCTCCGGACCGTACATGGTCAAGTCCTACAAGCCGACGGAAGCGGTGTCGCTTGTCGCCTACGAAGACTACTGGGGCGGATGGGACGGAAACCATGTCGCCGAAGTCGTGTTCCGGTATGTCTCGGAACCCTCGACACAGCTGGCGCTTCTGAAGAACGGCGAGGCTCACATCGCGCCGGACCTGACCGTTGAGGACAAGCTGGCGCTTATGGGCGAGGACGGATTTGTCGTCGATATCGGCGCCGCGGCAACGCCGCTGTATTTTCAGTTCAACACGGCAAGCGACGGTCCGACCGGCAACAAGGAATTCCGCAAGATGCTGAGCATGGCGTTTGACCGGCAGCTCCATCAGGAACAGGTGCTAATGGGATTCGGCACGATGCCTGACGGGCCGCTTCCCTCAAACTGGGTCGGGCATCAGACGGGAACAGAGATCGGATTCGATCTCGAGGCCGCCAAGCAGCTGGTCGACGAGAACGGCTGGGCGGGCACCGAACTCCTTGTCAGGTATCTCCCTGCAATTCAGGAGGAGAAAAGTGCCGTTGAGCAGTTTCAGTCGAACTTGGCGCAGATCGGAATCGCGCTCATTGCCGAGGGGATGACATGGCCGGCACAGGCGGCGACAGTTCAAGATCTGGCAACGACTTCGGACATCAACATGATCTACAATTTCCCGAGTTTTCCGGACGCGCATGCCATCCTGAACACGTCGTTCAACGGAGCCTTGACGGGCTACAACGGTGGATACAACTGGGCGCAATATTCCAATCCCGAGGTTGATGCGTTGCTCAATGCCGCCGCGACCTCGTCGGACCCGATGGAACGGGAGGAACTGTACATGAAGGCCCAAGAACTCATCGGGGCCGATTATGTGGTGATCACAGTGTCGAATCCGGGATTTGTCCTGGCCATGTCGGACAAGGTTGAAGGGTACAAGTACAATGTCGCCCATCACCAGACGTTCAACATCATGGACATAGGATTGTCCGAATAACCACTCGGCTCATCGATCCCGGGAGGGCGATGAGGTGAAATACGTCCTCGAAAGGGTTGTGTTCTCCCTCTTCGCCCTCTTCATCCTGATCTTCATCACCTTCTTGCTTGGGCATGTCGTGCCCGGCGACCCGGCAATCGTGGCGGCCGGACCGAACGCAGGTGCGGAAAAGATCGCCCAGATCAGACAGGACATGGGGCTGGACAGACCTTTTCACGTCCAGTTCCTGGCCTACGGATCCAAGGTCCTGGCCGGTGACTTCGGCACATCGTGGTTCACGCATCAGCCAATCTCCCAAGACGTCATGCGGGAGCTTCCTCCGTCCCTTGAACTCGTCGTGGTCGCAATGACGATAAATCTGCTGATCTCGCTTCCAGTGGGGCTGGTCACCGCGCGTTACCATGGCTCGGTCTTCGACAATGCCGTTCGCGTGGTCGCGATCGCTGGCGCTGGCCTGCCGATTTTCTGGACTGCCATTTTGCTTCAGCAGAAACTGGCGGCCGACTGGCAGATCTTTCCAGTCGCCGGACGACTCAGCTTTGCATACCGCGATTTCGAGGGGGCAACCGGGTTCTACCTGCTCGACAGCATCTTGCAGTTGAGATTCGACATCTTTCTCGATGTCCTGACGCACATGTTCCTTCCGGCATTTGCGCTGTCGCTGCTGTTCACTGCAGTCGGCGTAAGAATTACCCGAACCGCAATGATCGGCGAGTTCAGAAAAGACTATGTCGTGTTGGCTCGGGCCAAGGGTGCAAGCGAACCGCGCATAATGTTCAGGCATGTCTTCCGCAACGGCGCGACGCCTTCGCTCACGGTCTTCGGCATGCAATTCGGCTGGATGCTTGGCGCTACCGTTCTCGTGGAGGAGGTCTTCGGCCGCCCTGGAATTGGACGGTACGCAGTAAAGGCGGTGACCCAGTCCGACATACACGCCGTTGTCGGCGTAGTGCTCGTCGTTGGCATCGTCTTCGTGGTTTCCAACATGCTGATTGACCTCATCTTGTATGCCATCAATCCGCGCAAGACCTACGTGGGCTAGGCTCTCCGGTGCGGTCCCTTGCAAACGGATGGATTGAAAAATGCGCCATCGTGGTGGCTGCAGCGGTGATCGTCATGGCCATCATCGGGCCGCATGTCGCGCCGCACGATCCACTTGCAGTCGACTTCAGAAACCGGTTGGTCGAGCCTTCATGGACCTACCTTCTCGGCACGGACGGATCCGGGCGCGACGTGCTGAGCCGGATTCTGCACGGTGCGCAACTGACCATACTCTCGACTGCAACAGTGATCGCGACGGTTCTGATCATCGGGTGCGCCCTCGGCATTTTTTCCGCCTTCGTCGGAGGAACGGTAGACAATTTCCTCATGCGGATTGCCGACATCTGGCTTGGATTCCCGCCTCTCATCCTGGCACTTGGATTCGCGGCTTCGCTGGGATCCAGCCTTGAAGCGGCCATATGGGCCCTGATATTCAGCTGGTGGCCGACCTATGCTCGGTTGTCGCGCATGATCACGGTCGACATTCTGTCCCGCAAATTTGTCGCGAGCGCACGGGCTCTGGGAGTCTCGACATGGCGGCAGGTGACCCACTACGTTGTTCCCAACGCCTTCGATGTCATAATCATTCAGATCACCCTGGACATATCCGCCGTGATGCTGGCAATCTCCGGACTGTCCTTCATTGGCGTGGGCGCACAGATCCCCGAACCCGAATGGGGCGCGATGATCGCCGAGGGGCGCTCGTTCACGGCTTCTGGCTGGTGGATTGTCACGTTTCCCGGATTGATGATTTTCATCACCGCGCTGAGCTTCAATGTGATCGGCGACATGCTGCGACGTGAACTCGATCCCACTCTCACCGCAAGGCACTGAACCGGTGGGCAGGCACTTGCAGCGCGATGTCGAAATGCCGGGCACGGATCGCCTCTTCGTGGTTGAGAACCTGTGCGTATCCCTGCGAGCGTCCGGCAGGATGATGGTTAACAACATCGGCTTCTCCGTCGACGCCGGAGAAATTTTCGGCTTGGCGGGCGAGTCCGGCTCGGGCAAGACCCTGTTGATGCGGACCGCGATCGGCCTCCACAACGACGCCTATGTCTCGTCTGGACGGATCAGATTCAGGCAGCTCGAAATCACTGCACACGATCACGGGAAGCGAATGAAGGACTTGCTGGGCCACGAGATCGGCTTCGTTCCGCAGGATCCGTTTTCATCGCTAAATCCGACCGTGCGCATCGGCAAGCAAATTCAGGAGGCCCTCCAGCTTGGCAAGGGCCTTCAGCCGGGATCCGCCGCCGCCAGAAAGACAACCTTGGAATTGCTGAGGGAAGTTGGAATTCCAGAGGCAGACGCCGCCGCCGAGCAATTCCCTGACCAGTTCTCCGGCGGAATGCGCCAGAGAATCGTCATAGCCATCGCGCTGTCGCAGGAGCCGAGCATCCTTGTTGCGGACGAGCCGACGACCGCGCTTGACGCTCACACGCAGAGAAAAATCATCGACCTGATCATCGAGCGCAGCAGAAACCGCAATCTGGCGGTCATTTTGATCAGCCACAACCTTGAGCTGCTTCGACAGAACGTCGATCGAATTGCCGTAATGTACGGCGGGCAGCTGCTCAACATCATCGCCTCGGAATCGGTTGGAAAGAATTTAGGGCATCCCTACACGGAATCCCTGTTCAACTGCATTCCCAAGAGGGACATGCAGCTCGGAGACATTCGCTCCATACCGGGGGAGCCGGTCAACGCCGGATTCGGCATCAAGGGCTGCGCGTTCAGCAAGAGATGCAGATTCCGGGAAGATCTTTGCGACGTCAGCAACATTCCGACAAACAAGGCTGCCAACCATCAATTCGATGCGTGCCTCGTCAAGACGAAGGCATGGGAGGAACCTGCGCCATAGCACCTCTCTTGCAAATCAAGGATTTGTCCAAGTCTTTCGAGAAGAGATATCTTGTGCAAACCACAAGTTTCTCTCTTGAAGACATCGACCTCGAGCTGTTTGACGGCGAGGTCGTCGGCATACTGGGGGAATCCGGCAGCGGCAAATCGACGCTGGCCAACATCATAACGAGACTGACTCCGTTCAATGCCGGCCAAGTGCTGTTCAGGGGCAAAGACATAACGTCGTTCAGTCCGGACGAGAGCTTCAAATTCAGGTCGGAGGTCCAAGTCGTGTTCCAGGACCCCTTCGGCAGCCTAAATCCACGATTCAAGATCAGAACCAGCGTCAAGGAAGGACTGAAGCTGCATCAACCGCATCTTTCATCCGGTGAAATGGACGGGCAGGTGGATGACCTGTTGCGAAAGGTCGGCCTGGATGCCGAAAACTCCGACAAGTACCCGCATGAAATTTCCGGCGGCCAGCAACAACGAGTGGCAATAGCCAGGGCCATCGCCGTCGAACCGAGGCTGCTCATATGCGATGAACCCCTTTCGTCCCTCGATGTTTCCATCCAGGCCCAGATCATTGAGCTGTTTGTCAGCTTGCTCAAAGACCTCAATTTGGCAATGCTTTTCATATCGCACGACATCAATGTGGTCGGTCTCCTTTGCGACCGAATTTACGTGATGCACGACGGTCGAATAGTTGAATCCGGCGAGACCGCAGCAATAATGAACAGCCCGACAAGCGATTATACAGCGAAACTGCTGGACTCTGCATTCTAGCTGATTATTCGATAGCCGTGGCAGGAGAGGTGCCCATTTGGTGAATTTACGCGCAGCGACCCGGCGGCGGAGGTTGCATCTGGCTCAATCGGCCGGCACCTTGCATCGATTTGCGTTCAGCCGGATCTTTTTTCGGACGACACGCCTCTTTGTTGCGAAGCGTTTCGCGCTCCGGTCAAGCCAGCGCGTTGAACTGCCCATCGCCAATTCAGCGGGGGAGCCGGTGCTGGCGAGCGAATTTCCGTTCTGCGGCTCTTCCGGTCTCGAAGGCGATTCCTCTGGAGAAGTCGCCGATCAAGCGGCGGCGTCAGCCATTCAGCAACACCGGCGCAAAGGGCTGTGGACGGGTTGGCAGGGGAAAGCTCGATAGATGTCGAGGTACAAGTTCTCAATCGATATTGGCGGTACGTTCATTGACGCCGTCATTTTCGACTTCGCGAGCGAGAAGCTAGTTGCCTTCAAGCTGCCGACAACGCCCCGAGACCCGGCCAATGGCGTAATATCGGCAATCGAGAAGCTGGACATCCCGATTTCGGGCATCTTCGAATTCGTGCACGGAACCACATTGGGGCTGAACGCGATCCTCGAAAGAAAGGGCACAACGGTCGGAATAATCACGAATCTGGGCTTTGAAGACATTTTCGAGATCGGGCGCGGAAGTCTCGAGTTCACCGACATGTACCGCTTCGACTATGAACAGCCGCCCATGATCGTCGAGCGACGAAATGTCAGAGGGGTCCGCTGCAGAATGGACACCTACGGCAACGAGATCTGCCCTCTTGATGAAGCCGCTCTCCTCATGTCGGCGGATGAACTGATACGACAGGGAGATTGCAAAGCGCTTGCCATCAGTTTCCTGCACGCCTACGCCAACGACGCTCACGAACGCAAGGCGGTCGAGCTTTTGCGAGACAGATATCCGGACATCGAAATCTCGTCTGGAGCGGACCTCGTCAGAGAGTATCGCGAATACGAGAGAACAAGCACCACTGTTCTCGACGCGTACATCAAGCCCGTTCTCAAGAACTATCTTGGAAAGGTTGCAGCTGAAATTGATTCCCGCGGATTCAAGGGAAGCAAGTACATCATGAACTCTTCCGGCGGCGCCCTGACATTTGACATGGGAGAAGCCAACCCTATCTCGACTGTCATGTCAGGGCCGGCAGGCGGAGTGGCCGGCGCACTTCATGTCGCGCAAAACCTGGGGAGAAAGAACGTCCTCTCGATAGATGTCGGAGGCACCAGCCTGGACGCCTGCCTGATAATTGACTTCGAACCCATCGACGTGTTTGAGGCAAGAATTGACACGTTTCCAATTCTGCAGCCTATTTTCGACATCAGGAATCTAGGAGCTGGGGGCGGGTCAATCGCTCGAGTCGAGAACAAGCTCCTCCGGGTCGGGCCGCAAAGCGCGGGTGCAGACCCCGGACCTGCCTGCTATGATCGAGGCGGCCAATCTGCCACGGTAACCGATGCCGCTTTGGTGCTGGGCTACCTTGACACGTCAAACTTCATCGGCGGCGAGATGAAGATTGCCAGAAGCCTGGCGGTTCGCGCCCTTCAGGAAAACATTTGCGAGCCGCTGCAGATCGGATTGGAAGAGGCGGCAAAATCGGTTTTCGACGTTCTGATTTCCAGAACCTCCTCCTCAATAAGGGAAATGCTTCTGGAGCGCGGTCTTGATCCGCGAGACTTCTCGTTGCTTGCCTTTGGCGGTTGCGGACCCTTGCTTGGGCCGATGATTCAACGCGAACTGGAAATCCCGGAATCGCTCATCCCGCCGCTTCCTTCAGTCTTTTCCGCTTGGGGAATGATGGCCAGCGATCTGTCGTTCAGCAATTCGGTCTCGGTTCTCGAACCGATTTCCGAGGCCACGATCAGGAATCTCAGAACAAAAGCCGAGACGCTGGCCCAAAAAAGCTTGGCCAGCTTGCAAAGCAGGATCGGTTCGCGCATCGATCCAAGAACCAGACTGTTCGCAAGAATCCGGTTCATCGGCCAAGAACACACTCTCAGTGTCCCGTACTGCTTCGAAGACTCGCAAGCGCAATTGTTCAAGCGGTTTTCGAATGCGCATCATGAGCGATTTGGGCATACCTTCGACGAGCCGACGGAAATCGTTTCGCTTTCGATCAAGCTGACCATAGTCACGCAGAAACCTTCGCTGTCCTCCAGCCTTCTGCAGCAAGCCGAGACCGAAAGGGCCGGAAAGACCCCGATGCTCGATCTCTCGGTTGCCAGAACGGTGGAGGCGAAGCGAACCGCAAGAACCAACCTGCAGGCAGGCACGCCCCACCGAGGACCAATGCTTGTTCCCGATGAAGGTTCCACGCTCGTGATCCACGGCGACCAGCAACTGGTCGTCGAAGAGAGCGACATCATTGCGATTACCATGCTGGAGCAGTGAATGACCACCAAAGCGGCTGAACTGGAGATCATTTCCGGCCTGTTCCTGTCTGCCGCAGAGCAGATGCGGCGCACATTGGTTAGAACCGCGTTCAACGCGGTGATCTACGAGGTGCTGGACTTCGGCATCTCCATTGCCGACAGGCAAGGACGGATGGTTGCTGAAGCCGCCGGAATCACTTCGTTCATCGGCGCCAACGACTACGCCCTGAAAATGCTGATCAAGAAGCTCGATCTCTCGTCGCTACGTCCCGGCGATGTGGTGATGCTGAATTACCCTTACTGGAATTCGGCTCACGCGTCGGATGCATTGCTGATGGCGCCGGTATTCATTGATGGCGACGACATTGACATCTTCCTGTGCGTTCGCGCGCATTGGCTGGATATCGGAGCCAAGGACTCCGGCTATGTAATCGATTCCACCGACATCCACCAAGAGGGGTTGATTCTGCCAGGGGTGCGCATCATCAAGGAGGGCGTTCTGGACGAGGATCTCTGGAAGATTCTGGAGTTCAACTCGCGACTCCCGGACGCGATAAGGGGCGATTTCGGTGCCCAAGTCGCGAGCCTGCGCACAGGAGAGAAGTGTGTCAGGGACATTTTCGGGAAATTTGGCAAGGCGAAGATCCTTGATGCAATTGAAGAGCTTATCGACCATGCCGACTGGGAGACGCGGCAGGCGCTGAAGCAGTTCCCGAAAGGCAGCTGGTCCGCGGAAGAGTGGCTTGATGACGATGGGATAACCGATCGAATGATCAGGATGGCTGTCAAGGTCACGATCGATGACAACAATTTCACCGTCGACTTCAACGGGTCCGACCCGATGGTGACGGGTCCGGTGAACGTGCCCTATGGCGCTACCGTCACCATGTCGAAGACTTACTTCAAGTTCCTGACCTCTCCGAATTCCCCCAGCAATCACGGTCACTACCTGGCACTCGACGTCAAGGCCGACCCCGGCAATCTCTTTCACGCAGTGTATCCCGCGGCGACATACATGCCCTGGACCAAGATGGTTGCGTTCGAGCTCATCGCCAAGGCGCTGGCACCGGTCATCGACTGGATTCCAATGTCGTCAGGCGGCGATGAGCCGGGATTCATGGCCGTGGGCAAGCATGCACGCACCGGAAACACGTTCGTTGTCAGCAATAACGAGGGCATAGGATGGGGGGCAACCCATTCGCATGACGGAGCGAACGCGCTTCAACATCCCTCGACCAGCACGGTTCGGAACACGCCAATCGAAGTTCTCGAACGCCAGTCCAACCTGTTTCACGAAGGTCTCTGCCTGATAGATGATTCGGGCGGGATCGGACGGCACCGGGGCGGTCTGGGAGTTCGGCGGCAGGTGAGGGTCGTTGCGGAAACGGAAATCATTTCCATGAAGAAGAAGTCAAAGACTGTCGGGTGGGGGTTGAAGGGCGGCCAGCCATCGCCCGTGAAAAACCATATGGTGCTATGGCCCGGAGAGCAGCGCGAAAAGAGGGTCGGTCTTTACCGGGTGACGCTCATGGAGGGCGAGCGCTTCATAAATTACAGCGCCGGAGGGGCTGGATGGGGTGCGCCCGAGCAGCGCGACCAGGCTGCAACGGAGTTCGATTTGAGAAACCGGTATGCAACCCGGCCCCAGGGACTGTCATCGAGCGATTCCAATCCGCAATCCAGCACCTGAACAAGGAGCTTCAGCCATGAAGTATGCCCTGACTCGATGCCATATTACGGACGTCAAAGCCGGCAAGCGCATCGACGGAAAATCCGTTGTCATCGACGGCGAGAAAATAGAGAAAATTGTCGATGAATCCCAGCTTTCCGCCGACCTGCCGCAAATCGATCTTGGAGGCAAGCATGTCTGTCCCGGGCTGATCGACTGCCACTCCCATTGCTACATAGGCCAATTCAACGACAGGAATTCGGTCCTTCCCTCGGAATTGACCGCCCGCGCAGGGCGACACTGGAAGGGGATGCTGGCAAGGGGATTCACTACCGTGCGCGATGCCGGAGGGGCTGACTTCGGGCACAAGGCGGCGCTGGAAAAGGGCTTGTTCGTCGGTCCCCGCGTCTTTGTATCGGGCAAAATTCTGTCGCAGACCGGAGGGCACGGCGACCATCGCGGGAGGGCAGATTTCTGCAGTTGCGGAACCTCGATCGGAGGCATTTCCGTCATTGCTGACGGAGTCGATGCTGTCCGCCTGGCCGTTCGGGAGAACGTTCGCCAAGGTGTCGACCAGATCAAGATAATGGCCGGCGGCGGCGTGAGCTCTCCTGCAGACGAACTGGTGCATCCGCAATACTCGATGGATGAACTGGCCGCCATCACTGACGAGACCACAATGACGGGGCGATACGTGATGGCGCATGTCTACAGCGACATCGGAATAAAACGTGCGGTCACAGCTGGTGTACGATCAATTGAGCATGGGAATTTTCTGCAGGATGACACCGCCAAGTTGATGAGCGAGAAGAACGCCTGTCTCGTCCCCACTCTGATAACGTATGAGGCCGATGCGAAGTACGGAAAGGGCTTTGGATGGTCGGAGGAGAACGCGCGGAAGAATGACGAGGTTCTTGTCTCCGGCTTGAGATCGCTGGAGGTCGCTCTCGAGAACGATGTGCTGATCGGATACGGGACCGATCTTTGCTGGTCGCCTAAATCCTACCAGGGTGACGGTCTCATGATTCACGAGAAGGTCTGCGGCGCGGCCGAGGCGCTTCGACACGCAACCGTCAACAACGCGAAGATCGTGAACATGGAAGGCATGGTGGGTGAACTCACGGCAGGGGCCTTTGCCGACATGCTGATACTGGCCACGGACCCGCTTGGCGGGATGAAGTGCTTTTCGCAGGACAGCAACGAGTTGGTCGGTGTCATCAAGGGCGGGCGCTTTTATCAGGATGATCTAGGCTTGGCGGAAGGCCTCAAGGCCCGTGAACCGGGCACCGGTCCAGCGTCGATGAACTGACATTGGGCAGTGAAGAATTACCAACCAGTCTGCCAGTTCTGGCGATCAAATCTCCAATTGGCAGGTAAATAATCGATACACAACGGCGTGCTGCTGCTGGACAAAGCATATGGCACGGTCCCTCGAATCACCATCGAGCAATCGGATTCCAGTACGGAGGATCGCGCCGAGGGCGAGGCGCCCGAGCGTCTCTCGGCGGGTCCGGACGCCCGGTGGCTAAACAAGGGCGGTCGCTGCCTGTTGGGCTGCAAAGAGTTCGTGCGCACCGACGGGGAGGGCTTCGTGGAGCGGGTTCTGGCGCGCCCCGCTAACGAGGGCGAGGCGCCGCACTTCCCGGCCATGGTGTCCGACTGCACGGCGCGAAGGGTGCTTGCCGACAAGGGGCTGTCGAGCGCCGCCAACCGTGCCTGCCTGGCCGCGGCAGGGATCCAGTCGGGGATCATGTTCCGGGCTTCCCGGGGGGCATCCCCTGTCCCGGCACCCTGAAGCGTCTCTTCAGGGCGGCGCGGTCCCGGTTCATGGGACGGCGGGTGGTGGAGGCCGAGCTGACCTTGAAGTCGATGGCGCTGAACCTGCTCAAGGCGGCCAACCGGATCGAGCTGGTCGCGGCCTGAAACCGCACTTTTTGGGCCAAAATCGCGTCTGAAAGGCGTCGCAGCAACCGATCGGCGACCGCCAGGCGCGCAACCGGCTCCAAACGGCGAAACTCAGAGAAAAACACCCGCTTTCGCAACAGTCTTGTAGTAGTATTTGGGCACAAGCGTCTGATCCGTAATTGGAGGCCGATCCTTCGGAGCTCCTGATTCCTGTTTGCTCTGCTTGCATCGGCAATCCCCCGATTTGCCCTTCGCGGTTGTATTGCCGCCTGCAGTGTTCATCGTCTCCTCCCGATGGTCGGCCTACCTGCCGGCCAAGTGTTCCTTTCAAAATATGTCACACCATTGGTGGCCGGAACATGCGTCGCCCGCGAGTTCCGGCCAAGCATTCACGCGCCGAACCCGGAATGCTCCCGCATCAACGGGCGCTGCCCGCCGACGCCGCGGCCCACCGGGATTGCCGGGTGCCTGGACAGGAATGAGTCCACGGCGGTAGCCGAACGCATTCGCATTCGGGTTGAAAACCGGCGGGTGTTCTGCTATCGAATCAACATGCGGCTGCGGAAGCGCGGAAAACCGCGAGACAGATCGAAAATGCATGAACACCCAAAAATAAATTACGTGGAATTCCCGTGCCGCGACTTCGAACGGACGAAGGAGTTCTTCGCGAGGGCGTTCGGATGGTCCTTCACGGACTACGGTTCGAACTACACCGCTTTTTCTGGCGCTGGCCTCGACGGCGGCTTCTACAGGGCCGACATGGCGAGCGCGACGGAATCCGGGAGCGCACTGATCGTTTTCTACAGCGATTCTCTCGACCAAGCCCTCAAGACGGTCCGCGAAGCGGGCGGTGCGATCGTCAGGGACATATTCGAGTTTCCGGGCGGGAGCCGGTTCCACTTCCGAGAGCCGAGCGGCAACGAATTCGCGGTTTGGACCGAGGCCTGAATTCCGGACGTGCGAGTCCCGACACGATCACGAGCGTTGAAGCCGACGGTGTTCGAAGCTGTTCGATCCAAGCGTCGAGAGCTACCATAAAGCCCCTCAATTGCTCGCGAGCGGTTACGAATGTGTTGATTCCTGTTACATGGTGCTTTTGCAGCCTCGCTTTCGCGAGTACGGAGTCGACATTTGCGAAGCAAAGCGCCGCTTGATCCTTGGCGCTTTCCGGGACCGCTCTATCCAGCGAAATTCCAATCTGCCCGGATACGAACAGCGTTCCCAAACGGACCCGCAATCCATGGGAGCAGTTGGCAAACGGGGATGTATGCTTTCTGGATTGAACGGACTAGGTAACCTTAACCTTCAAGCGGCCCCCGGCCGCCCCGGCCGATGCGGTGGGCGATTTGCACACGAGCATACCAGCGACCGGAACCGGTTCCAATTCATTTTCCTAGTTCAGCAAGGCAATCGCCTTTGTAATAAATTTGGCTCAGTTTGCAATCCGTGGGCATGCCTGACAGACTGGCTTCCGATGTGCATTGGAACGGGGACAGGCTGATGGAACGGGCACGGTTTCGGGACTGGTTTTCGAGCTTCGATGAGCTGACGGCGGCGCAGCACCGGTGATCGCCCCGGACGCCCCGCTCGTCTCCGATGCCGGCCGCTGCCACCGCCCCGACCCCGGCGAACGGGTGCGCGGTGCCCTGCACATCCAGACGGTCAACAGCCGCCACAGCCAGATCAAGAGCTTCCTGCGGTGCTTCCGCGGCATCGCCACCAAGTATCTCGACAGCTATCTGAGGTGGTTTCATCTCGTCGTGCTCGGCAAGCATCCATCGCCAAGAGCCTGTCTCGCAGCAGCCAGCGTCAAGCCTACGATTCGCGAACTGAGCCATAAATTTTGGTTTTCTTTTTTTGCCCGCAGCGCGATGTGCCTGTAAAAACAGCATCGAGGCAGACATCATGCGGGAGTTTCTCCTTAGTTCCTGAAGGGGTTGAGGACCCTAGGTGCTGTAACGCCACGCACCGCAATCTTCACGAGATGCTGACGCAGGAAGGAGCCGTCTCTCCGCAGTTTCATGAAGCTCGGGCAAGGGATTCCGCGCCGGGGCAAGCACTCGATGCGCGGAAATCTGAAGCCCGCCGGACGGGACAACAGCTTCCTGCCCGACATGATCCGAGCCGTCATCAAGCTGCCGCAAGGCACCGCCGAACCGGAAACTTGAAAAGCGATTGCCCTAGCCTTGATACGCAATCACGTAGTAGGATAGATCATCGACGATGATCCTTGCGGCCTCCTTGCAAGTCTTGGTAAGGTCGGCGAAGTCGATGGAAGCCCTGCCCGTTTCCGGGAGCTTGTCGACTTCGGCATTGCTGTAGCCGCCCCAGTTCAACGTTCCGCCCGAACGAAACAGCGCGAGCGTCAGCCAGTCGGGATCGACGATATTGAACCAACCGAGCAGAGCGATTTGATACTCGCTGGCGCGAACCCTTGCCGAAAATGAGGACCAGTCGGCGACGCTGATCGCCGCGTCGACATCGTTCTCGTGCATAATGGCTTGGATGTACTCCAGCGATTGGATCCTGTTCGAATCCTCGCTGTGCGTCGAAAGGACCAAGCTTAGGTCGGCGACGTCCCTGTAGAGCTTGCCGCCTCAGTTGGAATCGGTCCATTCGGCGGCCGCGAACCCCGCCTTGACGCTGGCTAGGTCGCACGCGGGCAGGGCGATCGACGCGTCGTAAGTCCATGGCGACGACAGGAGGATTGAAGTGGCGACTTGATCCATGCCTTCGTAGATCGCGTTCACGATTGTGTCCTGATCGACAAGTATCGTGAGCGCCTTGCGCAACTTGGCGTCGCTCAGAAGCGGATCCGATACGTTGATTTTGAGGTAAGTTGTTTCGAGCCGCCCGTGACCGCGCTATCGAAGCGGCCGTCATCGGCAAGACGACCAATGTTCTGCAGCGAAAGCGGCGATTGTATGGTATCCAGATCCTCGGCTTCGAACGCTTGCGCACGGGCCGTGTTGTCGCCAACCACGACGGACTCGAACTCATCGGCAACAGGTGTGCCGCTCTAATGCTCCGCGAACGGTTCGAAGACGATTTTGGTTCCGCGCTCCGACGTTTAAACTTCATCGGCCCGATGCCGACGAAAGACCGTCGCCAATTTCCACGTAATCCCTAGGGACGATGCCCATGTCCAGATAACTCAGCAGCGGCGCGCAAGGCTCCTTCAGAGTGATTCAGACGATGGTGTCGTCAAAGGGGGCCTCGAGCGTGCTGATGGGCATGAACAGCGGCCGGAAGCGCGCTTTAAAGTCCGGATCGAGATTGGTTTCGAGCTTGTAGACAACATCGTGCGCATTGAGAATCGTTCCGTCATGGAATGGCACGTTCTCACGGGGTGTGAAAGTTCAAACAGTGGGTTCGGGTGCGGTTTCAGATCGGTGTCGAGCTTCACCATGCCGTCGTACAAGAGGTCGATCAACCCTGTATGCGGTCGTATCCCTCATGATCCTCGGGTCCAAGGTGCTAGCGTCGACATCCGCCCCGAGACGTACCGCTCCGGCGGCGGAACTGTCCGCCAGCAGCGCTGCGGCAAAGGCGGCGGCTGCGATTCGATTTGCCTCTTTCACGATACACCATCCTGTTTCGTGATTGCGGTTACCGACAGATTGGAACCGCCGCCATCTTCAATCAATAGATCGCGTCCGGTCGCAGGGCTGAACGGCGCGCCCGCGCCTGAAGCTCGCACTTCCGCAAGTTTATCCAATACGGATAAAATCGATGTTGCAATGGACTTATGCGAGAACCTAACCTGTGCGGCGTGTCCGGCCTCGTCCGACATCCGGAAATCGCGGCTGGACTGGCGTGATTGCAATGAATGGAGAACGCTATGCAGCGGAAAAACGGAACGCGAAACCCTGTGAAGTCTCTGATTTCGGCATTTGCCTTGGCGACGGGGGCCTTCGCGGCGCCATCCCTCGCGGATGAAATCAACATATCGTTTATCGTCAAAGATATGACCAACCCATATTATGCGCGGATGGGAGAGGGAGCAAAACGTGCCGCCGAGGAGCTCGGCGTAAACCTGACTTGGCTGTCGGCACAGTTCAACGGCGATATCGAGGGTCAGATCGGCGTTGTGGAAAACGAGATCGTCAAGAATCCTGACGCGATCGTTCTGGTGCCGATGAACGCAACCGCGCTTCTGCCCAAGATACTCGAGGCAAACGCTGCCGGAATTCCGGTCATCACCGCCGACACGAGGGCGCAGGACGGCGTGGCGGATATCGAAACCTTCGTCGGGCTCGACGAAAAGCAATCCTTCATGGGTATGGCTAAGTACGTGGTCGAACAGCTCGGCGGCGAAGGAAAGATTGCCATCCTTGAAGGGTTCCGGGGAAGCTCGACCGCAGAGTTGCGCCTCGAAGGGATGATGGAGGTCTTCGATGCTGCTGAAGGCATCGAAGTCGTCGCGTCGATTTCGGCAGAATGGGATCAGGAAAAGGGCCTCAAGGCGTCAGAGGACATCCTACAGGCCCATCCCGACGTGGACGCCATCATAGGCTCCAACGACTTGATGGCGCTCGGCGCGGTTCAAGCGGTCAAGAGCGCCGGACGGCTCGGAGAAGTCATGATCGTCGGCGATGATGCGATTCCATCTGCGCTCTCCGCGCTGCTGGCAGGCGAATTGGACGCGACGATCGACGGCAACACTGATCTCGTTGGGTACGAAGCCGTGGTCGCCGCGCACAGCAAGGTCGTGAACGATGCCGACCTCGATGATTGGATCGTGGTTCCATCGTCGATTATCCTGGCGGCGGATGTCACTGAAGAATATCTGGCGGGACGCGGAATTACGCTTGATTAGGCGGCACCCCGAAATAGTTCTGGGGACCGGCGATGCCGTCGCCGGCCCCTTCCCGGCCGACCGCGATAGTTGTGCCTGACGAAACCGCACTCGTGCGGATGGAAGGGATTTCGAAGCGCTTCGGCGGAGTTCAAGCTTTGTCGAACGTCGACATCGAGTTGTGCGCTGGCGAAGTCCTCGGCATTCTCGGCCACAACGGCGCCGGCAAGTCCACCCTCATAAAGATTCTGGCCGGCGCTGAGCAGGCAGATGAAGGACGGATCTTCATAGAAGGCAAGGAAGCAACGATCGCAAACCCTGCCGATGCCCGAAAATACGGAATCGAAACAATTTACCAAGAACTGGCATTGTGCGGCAACCTCGATGCTCCATCCAACCTGTTCATGGGGCGGGAGACGGAGAGATTGGGGGTTCTCGACAAAAAGCACATGCGGAAAGAGACCGCTTCCGTGCTTGACAGGCTTGGCATCAAGATCAATTCGCTGGACGTGGACGTTGAAAATCTGTCGGGTGGGCAGCGGCAATCGATATCGATCGGACGCGCCGTGTACTTCGATGCGCGCATCATCATAATGGACGAGCCGACAGCCGCACTGGGCATGGAGGAAACCAGGCTGGTGATCGACCTCATTCAGCAATTGAAGCGAAACGGTATAGGAATCTTCTGGATCAGCCACGACATACACGACGTCTACGCATTTACCGACCGCATTTCGATACTGAAGGGAGGGCGCAACGTCATCACCTGCCCGACCTCGTCATGCAGCCAGGACGAGATTGTTTCGATGATCATTACCGGAAAGCCGCCCGCGTCGTTCGGGGAAGTCGAGGAATTGGCTCCGCCTGCAGGCGCGTTGGCGGGATAGGCCGCGCCGTGAACCGCCTGTTCAATCAACTCAAGAGATATCCGCTGACGTGGATCGTGTTGGTAGCGTTCATGATCGGGGCGCTGCTCTCTTTTCTGTCGCCGTTCTTCTTCACCGTCGGCAACTTCACGAACCTGATGAAGCAGGTTTCGATCGTTGCGATACTGGCCGCTGGCCAGTCGGTGGTGATAATATCCGGCGGCATTGATCTGTCGGTCGGCTCGGTGCTGGCGCTTTCGGCGGTCGTCACAGGCTGGCTCGTGATCAACGGCGTCAGCCCGGAGATCGCGACTCTTGGAGGGCTTGCCACCGGCGTGCTCGCGGGCTTCATAAATGGCGTCGTTATCGCCAAGGGCAGGATTCCGCCGTTCATCGCTACACTTGGAATGCTCGGCATTGCCCGAGGGCTGGCACTGGTGATTACGGGAGGCGTTTCGTACCAGGTCCTGAAGCCGTTCTTTCTATACATCGGAAACGGCAAGCTCTTGGGACTTCCGATCCCGATCTTCTTCGTGATCGCCACCTACATTGCGATGCATTTCGTGCTTTCGCGGTCGCGGTTCGGTCGCCACGTCTACGCCATCGGCGGCGACGAGAAAGTCAGCCGGCTCGAAGGGATCAACGTGGAACGGCGGAAAATCGCCATCTACACGATCAGTGGATTCCTTAGCGCAGTTGCGGCTGTGGTAATGGTCGGCCGCCTCGCTTCGACGCCGCCCAACGTAGCGATGGGCATCGAGCTTCAGGCGATTGCCGCCGTAATCATCGGGGGCATCAGCTTCGCAGGCGGGCGGGGGATAGTTCTGACATCGTTCGTCGGCGCATTCATAATGGCCATGATCACAAACGGACTGAATATACTTGGCGTTTCCTCGTTCTGGCAGCAGGTTCTGATCGGTCTGGTGATCATCGCGGCGGTCTGGGTTGACAACATGAAATCCGCGAGAAGATAGCTGTACGGAGCTGGTGTCGCGGTGGAGCTCAAGTAATGCCAAGCAAGCCTGAATTGAAGATCGGATTGATCGGGGCTGGGTTCATGGGCCGTTGTCACGCGAACGCTTTCCGTGCCGTGGGAGGGATGTTCGATCTGCCGGTTGATCTGAAACTAGAGGTGTTGGCCGACGTCGATGACGAGGCAGCTGCCAAAAACGCATCAGCCCTCGGATTTGCCCGGTCGACCGGCCAGTGGAGAGAATTGACCTCGGCGCCGGATGTCGACATCGTTGCGGTTGCAGCTCCGAACGCCTTGCATGAACCCATGGCGCTCGATGCGATTGCCAACGGGAAGGCCATCTATTGCGAAAAACCGCTCGCAACCGATGTCGCGGGCGCCAGGCGAATGACCGAAGCCGCCGACGCGGCGGGAGCCGTCGCAATGGTCGGCTTCAATTTCCTGTGCAATCCGATGATGGCGCTGGCACGGGACTTGATCACGGCTGGGGAGATCGGAGAAATTGTCGCGTTCCGAGGACGCCATGCGGAGGATTACATGGCGAATCCGCTCACCGCCCACTCATTCCGGACCGATCGATCGGGAGGCGGCGCGTTGGCGGATATCGGAAGCCACGTGGTTTCCTTGATCAGGCATCTGATCGGCCCAGTGCAGGAGGTTTCGGGGAATTTGGCCGCCATCTATCGCGAGCGTCCGGTTGCTGCAGGCTCGAACGATTTCAAGCCGGTTGAAGTCGACGACATGGCGCAAGCGATTCTGCGTTTCGAAAATGGCGCTTCGGGATCAATAGAGGTGAACTGGGCGGCACCGGGCCGCACGATGGACTTGTCGTTCGAAGTCACGGGCAGCCGAGGGTCGCTCTGGTTCACGCAGGAACGGATGAACGAACTCTGGGTTTGGATGCCTGGAGTCGGACGCGGGCGCGGTGGCTTCGCGAAGATCGAAGCGGGGCCGGAGCATCATCCGTACGGCCGATTCTGCCCGGCGCCAGGGCACCAGCTTGGATTCAACGACCTGAAGGTAATCGAGGTCTCCAGATTCATCGAAGCAGTTACGGGAACGGGCATGCCGATGCCTGACTTTCGCGAGGCATTGCGCATTCAGGAGACCATCGATGCAATACGGGAGTCCGCCGAAACGCGAAGCTGGACCCGCGTGCGGCCTGACGGCTAACCCTACCTTCTGGAACCGAGCGGATGGTAGTGGCCGCCTGCGAACGAATACGGAAATCCTGCGTTTTGGGTGTTGATTGTGACCCCGACTCGGGATTGTGAAGGGTAGTGGATATGAACGCGTCCCAAGGAACATTCGACTACATCGTCATCGGCGCCGGCTCGGCGGGCTGTGCCGTGGCCGGGCGGCTCGGAGAAGCAGGGTTCAAGGTTCTTCTTCTTGAGGCCGGCGGTCCTGACAGAAACCCTTGGATTCATATTCCGCTGGGATATTCGAGGCTCTACGCCAACCCCGCCGTCAATTGGTGCTACGCGAGCGAGCCCGAGCCGCATCTGAACAACCGGCGCCTGTTTCAGCCGCGCGGCAAGGTGCTGGGCGGAACGGGGTCAATCAACGGCATGATCTACATGAGGGGGCAACCGCGCGATTTCGATCTCTGGAAGGAGCAGGGTTGCGACGGATGGGGATGGGATGGCGTGCTGCCGCACTTCAAGTCCTGCGAAGACCAAGAACGGGGCGCTGATGAATTCCACGGAGTGGGCGGGCCGGTCGCCGTCTCCGATCTGAGGACGAAGCATTTGCTGGGCGAGGCCTACCATGCGGCCTCGGAGAAGCTAGGGGTTCCCCGGAACCCGGACTTCAACGGCGCGGTCCAGGCCGGAACCGGATACGTGCAGACGACGACGAAGAACGGACGCCGGTGGAGCACGGCGAGAGGTTATCTTCGCGGTCCGGCAATGAAGAACATCAACTTGGTCCTCCGAGCGATGGTCGAAAGAATCAAGTTCGAGGGAAAACGGGCGGCAGGCGTCCGTTGGTCCGGACCGGATGGCATTCAAGAAGCCTCGGCCGTGCGCGAAATCGTGCTTTGCGCTGGCGCATTCAATTCCCCGCAGTTGCTGCAGCTGTCCGGGATCGGCCCTAGCAGGCTTCTGAAGAGCCAAGGCGTGGAGGTCGTTCACGACCTGACCGGAGTCGGCGAAAACCTTCAGGATCATTTCGGGGTAGGGCTGGAGTTCCGCTCCGCGAGCAAAACCACGGTGAACGATCTGTACAACAATCCGCTGCGTGGCGGCCTTCAGCTGTTACGTTTCCTCCTCGCTCGGACCGGCCCATTCGCCGACAACGGAAATTATTCCAATACATTCATTTACAGCTCGCCCGAGATTTCCCGACCCGATATGATGCTGACGTTCATGGCGTGGTGCACGGACGAGAGCTTGAAGCCCCGGCCACATTCGGGCTTCACGATACTTGCCGAGCACATGCGACCGGATGCGACCGGCCATGTCCACATAAAGGGGCCGCGGTCGAATGACCCGCCCGCGATAAAGTTCAATTTCCTGGAATCTGAGGGCGACCGGAATGCCGCGCTTGCCGGCCTCAAGTTCGGCCGGCGGATCTCGCAAACGTCGCCGATGTCGAACTTCGTCGAGCATGAAATCTCGCCTGGCCTGGATATTCAGTCGGACGAGGCAATGCTTGAGCACTGCCGGGGCTCTGGGCTGTCGCTCCTTCACCCAGTAGGGACATGCAGGATGGGGATCGGGTCGGATGCGGTCGTCGATCCGCGTCTCCGCGTCCACGGGATCGAGGGCCTTCGCGTTGCGGATGCCTCGATAATGCCGAGAATCGTGACGGGAAACACGAACGCCGCCACGATCATGATCGGTGAGAAAGGAGCGTCGCTCATTATTGAGGATGCACGCTGAAGGCCGATGCGCGGCTGCCGGAGGGCCTAGGTCGTGTACTCATAAAGTGAAAAGGGATTCTCTTTTCGGCGCTGATGTGATTCAATCTTCCAAACAGCGGGAGATTGAGGATGCAGGGCCGGCACGATCTGACGGATGCGGAATGGGCGATCATCTCGCCGTTGTTGCCTGACAAGCCGCGGGGCGTTCCACGGGTGGACGACCGGCGGGTGATCAGCGGGATCTTTCACATCCTGCGCACCGGCATGCCGTGGCGCGACCTTCCGGAACGCTGCGGGCCATATACGACAGTATGCAACCGCTACAACCGCTGGGCCAAGCAAGGGGTGCGGGAGCGCCTGTTCGGGGCGCTGGCGACGGGCTCGCCGGGATCTCTTCATCTCCTCGACGCCTCGGTGGTGCGCGCCCACCAGCACGCCGCGGGCGGAAAAAAAGGGGGTCCGGATCACGCCATCGGACGCTCGCGAGGCGGGCTGAGCACCAAAATCCACGTCGTCGTCGACGGTCGCGGCCTGCCGCGCCGCTTCGCGCTCACCCCGGGCCAAGCCTCTGACAAGGCTGCCGTGCCGGCCCTCCTTGACGGCCTTGAGCCGGCCCGGGACACCGTCGCCGACCGCGGCTATGACGCCCGCGCCATCCTCAAGCTCATTGCCGACCATGGCTCTTGCCCCCACATCCCGACCCAACGGGATCGCCGGGAGCAGCGCTCCGCATCCCATGACCTCTACCGCCAACGCAACCTCGTCGAACGCTTCTTCAACAGCTCAAGCACTTCCGAGGCATCGCGACCCGCTATCACAAGCTTGCAAGAAACTCCCTCGCCGCAATCGCCCTCGCCTGCATCCGTCTCTGGATCAAAACTAATGAGTACACGACCTAGATGCATACAACTTCCTCGACCACATGATTGTCGTTGAATGAGCGCTTCAAGCAAGTTGTTCCGATTCCGGGGCATGAGATTCTTGGGCCGAAGCTTCGAGACAGTGTACGAACTGGGTCCCCAGCCAAAGTCTTGGCAACGGGCCGCAATTGCTTATCGCCGCTGAGCAGTCATCCGCCGGAGTTGTCGGTCAGTTCCTTCCACTCGATCGCCGGGTCGACGGCAAACTCGCACAGGAAATCGCCGAGGATCTAGCCGAGGTCGCGGACAAGAATGCAGACGCCACCTCCCTTGGATCGCACGACATGCGCCGATGGTCGTTCGTGGTAGGTCGAGGCCCGGCACAGGCGGCAGCAGGGAGGCAAAGAATGAGCGTGGCTCTGGCGGGAATCAAGAATGTTGCGAAATGCGTCCCTCCGGCTATGGAAATGTCGCGCTGAAAGATGTACAATTCATTGTCATGACAAAGGCGGCGAACTTGGATCGAGTTGGCCGCCTTGAGCAGTTTAAGCGCCATTGCCTTCAGGACCGTTTCCGTCTCCACGGCCCGTCGCCCCATGAACCGGAGCCGCGCCGCCAGGAAGCGTCGCTTTAGGGTGCCGAAGGTCCGTCCGCTATCGATCCGTCCGCCCTTTTATCGAAATTACGCAATCTTAATCGGGTTTTCACTAAGGAACCTCTGATTTGGAGGGGGGGGGGTGGGTTTGCTGCGGAAACCGCCCTTCCCGGCTGCGCCGGTCGGTTTTCGGCGGTCCGGAAGCCGCAAATGCGCGTTTTCGGGGCGAAACCGCCGCCGGTTCAGCCCCCGCAGGGCCGGTCCGGCAAATTCAGGACACGCTTCTCCCCTGTCACGACAGGTGCGGCTGGGCAATCATCAGGTTCGAGAAGCCCAAAAGCGGCGCAAGCCGCTGCCTGTTCCTCTCCAGACCCCGATAGCGAACCAAGTCGCAGCCGAACACCCGCTTGCCGATCCCGCGGTACCCGGAGTCACCCCGGACTTGCTCCTCCTCGCCGTGCAGAAGCCGACCCGAAGGCGTCAGGTCGCGACGTTGGCAGCCGTTCCCTCCAGCTGGTGCACCAGACCCCGGGTGTCGGTGCCGATGTGCAGCTTCATCCCGAAATGCCACTGGTTCCCCTTCCTGGTCCGGTGCATCTCCGGATCGCGGGCGTTGCTCTCGTTCCCGGTCGACGATGGCGCCGAGATGATGGTGGCGTCAACGATGCTGCCCTTCTTCAGCAAAACCCCCCGCTCGGCCAGGTGATCCCCGATCTCCCGAACAGCTGGTGCGCCAGTCCGTGGCTCTCCAGCCGGTGGCGGAAGTCGGGATCGTCGTCTCGTCCGGAACCTTCTCAAGACTCACCCCGGCAAAGCGCCGGATGCTCTCCGCCTCGCAAGCCGGTCCTCCATCGCCGGGTCGCTCAGATTGCAGAACAGCTGAACGCAGTGCACGCGCAGCATCACCGACAGCGGATACGGCTGTCGCCCCTTCTTGCGGCCGCCCTTCGGATACACCGGCGCAATGCGGGCTTCCAGTCGCGTCCAGGGGATCAGGCCGTCCATCCGCTCCGGAAAGATCTCGCGGCGCTTCTTGCGATCGCATTGGAGGCTGGCAAAGGTCAATTGAACAGATTTTTTCTGGCTTCGGCAGGCGTCGCAAAAATTGCCTTGTGCATTCCTCCGAGACCGGCCGTTTTCGGTTGCTTCGATTGCATGCGCAAAATTTCACTCATTAAAAAACTCCCAACCTTACTTCTCGTCCATCCTCGGCAAGCCAAACATCGCTATCCGGCACTGAGACTAGTTTTATCGTCCCCGACAATTTATGCTCCATTTTTCCGTTGGCGTCAGTCAAAATAACCGGGCGAGCATCCCGCTTACCGTCAGGGAAAATAACCGTGCATCCACCAGGCCCGTCCGGTGCCGCCATTTCCGCGTCACGCAAAACTTTTGGAAGCATGTTGACAAGTGGCGGTTCCACCGACGGCCAAAACAGAACCCGCAAGAGGATTTTGAACTCGCCCGGATGATGCGCAGGATCACTAATCGTCCAATAATTGTTGTCGCCCACTTGCGTTGGCATTGGGCGTTCAAAAATCTGCCGGATGTAGGGTATTGTGAAATGATCACCCTCAACCGTGCCGGCCTTGTCGTCCCACAGAATGAGCCGCCGCTTGCGCGAGCGCATTCCGTCAGGGATCAATATGCGATGTGTAGCCATATTACGGATCATACCGGACGCCAAGCGCAAGCGACAGCAAATTCGGGTCGTCGCGATACAATCTTCCAAGCTCTTCCTTGCCGTTTATTGGATGGAAAATCTGTTGCATCGTCATCGTCAGAACCTCTTGCGACCCGCCTTCATCACCGCTCGCTACATCAGATAAATATTCTCGCCCCGTATATTTGCGGATGTATTTGTCAGGCCGCCCGACCCCTTTTGACCCCGGATAGAGTTCTATCAGATTGCCGAAGGCGCTGCATGTCGTGATCCCCCGAAAGAAAGGCGTGGCGCAAAATGGCAGGCACGCCACGGATGCACAATGCCACGCCCAAAATCAGGCTGCATTCAGAGGTTCCCTAAAGCCGCCCGATGCATCCACTGACTTGGATCAGATGACTTGGCGATGTTATTTACCGAATTATTCAGTGCCTGGTACCCGAATGTCGTTAGGGGGCAAGCAGAGGTGCCGCATTTCCCAGCCCTAGCGGCTGGCTGCACGGCCCAGCGCGGCGCTTGCCAACAAGGGGCTGTCAAACGCCACGAAGCGGAACTGCCTTGCCGAGGCGGGGTCCAGCCTCTGAAATGGATGTTTCGCGAGGTGAAAAGGGCCTTGACGTCCAGAGCTAGAGCGATGTTCGCGATTGGGAACGCGACAATGGATAGCCGCGAGCATGCAACTACAAACAGATGGGTGAATGGGCGGTGAAAACAGATCTGGAACGAGAGCGCGAACTCATCAAGAAAGCGTTCTGACTATACAATGTGATGCAAGATGCGAAGACCCTCATTTTCGAAAACCTGCGACATCGAAGAGAAGGGATCTCATGAAAGATCGTTGCGAAAGCTGGCATGACTCCTGGTTCTTGGGCTTTCGAGGTGTTTTGCGTTTGGTAGTGGCCGATTGATCGTCGGGAATGTCTAAAGGCGCCGACTTGGTGTCGGCAGAGCGGATATCCCGGGAGGTACGGAACATGATTCCCGAACGGAGCCACACGTTGGCCACAGTCCCGACCTGACGCCGTGAATGCATCGCGCTCACCACAATCATCGCATCGGTAGCGGCCGCCGGCGCACGCTCAAACTCGCGGTTCGAAAGGGAATGCTGACACCGGAAGAAGCGCACCAAGTCGAGAATCCATGTCAGACATCCTGACAAAAACTGCTAGCGGATTGATTCCAGTTTCGGCACCCGCCTTTCTTGCGGCGAAGACTCTCCTGAGGTCGGTGACCTAGGTGAAGGGACGTGCCTTGGTGTCCTTGCGCTCGTCGATGGAGATTGATATCCTATGCATGAGCCGTCGCAGATCAAGCTTGGCGAAGAAGCCCTCAGTCGCATTCGGCCACGAACCCGAGGTCAGAGCGAATGATAAGGTTCAACGCGGATGCCCAACAAGCCGGGGGCGAATCGCCTTGCGTTTGCGAACGGACTGGCCGTCGAGAGTGGCAGCGGTCGCGGTGCCGGACGGAATGCTGCTCTGCGTTGCAGCGAAGAAGGGGCCGCGGGAAAACTTGAACTGTTGCTGCAATGTGGCATCGGACCATGCACCCGCAAAGTCCCACACGGTCGAGGCGGCGAAGCGCACCGTCTGGTGGGTTGCCTCGTGCGGCGGCGGCACTTGGACCAGCCAAACAATTTTTCCGACCTTCTTGGCAATCGTCATCGTGCCCAAGTCCTAGTCGGTGAGCAGGATAAGGTGCACTCGCCACGCATGCTTCTGCGGCCAGCCCTTATCGGCGACTTTACACCACAGGCACCACCGATCGTCGGATGACACGTTTGGCCGCAAACCTTCCCCTTTTCTGCATTTTTGCCAAGAAAGCTGCATCATATTGGGATAACAAGAGTAAAAATATCCCCTCGATGCCCCAATGCGGCGAGGTCGAGTGCGCTTCGAAGAAACGTCTCGCCGTTTCTTCGCTCTGCCGCATGGACATTGCTGCCCTGGAGCCTCGCAAGCGACAGCGTTGTCCGCAATCATTGAGGATCCGGCAATGATGGCTGGCGGGCTGGCGGCAAACCGGATACAAAGCGGTGGTTTCTGCAACACGCACACGATCCCCCCCCTGACCGAGCCGCGAGGGATGTCAAAATGAACGGACGCGCCAACGATCCTGTCACCTCGGAGATAATCCAGAACTCCCTCCAGTCCGCCGCCGACGAGATGTTCGCGGCGATGAAGAAGACCGCAATGAGCTCGATCATCTACGAGGTGCTCGACATGGGCACGGGCGTCATGGATGCCGATGGAGAAATCGCCTGTTCGGGCGCTGGCATTCCCGCGTTTATCGGCGTGCTGGACAAGGCGACGAAAGTGATTGCCGCAAAGTTCATGGATTCTGGGGATGTCCGCCCCGGCGATGTTTTCGCGACCAACGATCCCTACTACGGCGGGGTCACCCACCTGAACGACATTGTGGTGGCGATGCCCGTATTCGCTGAAGGTCAGGTGATTGCCTGGACGGCTAACATTGCCCACAACTCCGATGTTGGCGGTATGGCGCCTGGGTCGCTGACCGGAGAGGCAACCGAAATTTTTCAGGAAGGGCTGCGCTTGCCGGCCGTCAGAATCATCTCGGAAGGCGTCCCGATCCGGTCGATGTTCGAGGTCATCAAAGTCAACTCGCGGATGCCTGACGTGCTTGAGGGCGACGTGTGGGCGGCAATCGCGTCGGTGCGCATAGGCACCAAGCGCCTGCAGGACCTCGCCGGGAAATACGGCGTAACCACCTTCATGGAAGCGATGGCCTCGTTCATGGACTTTGGCGAGAAGGCCTGCGTCGCCGAACTCGCCAAGCTGCCAAAGGGCACGTTCGAACTGTCCGAGGAGCAGGAGGACGGGCGCGTCTTCAATGTCGCGATCACGATAGGGGACGAATCGTTTGTCGTCGATCTCCGCGACAACCCGGAACAGGCTTCCGATCCGGTGAACACGAGCCGCGACGGCGTGATCGTGGCCGCGCAAATCATTCTGAAGTCACTAACCGATCCCTACTCTCCGTGCAACGCAGGATCATTCCGGCCGCTAAAGGTTCTCACGAGGGAGGGCACGATTTTCCATGCCAGGGAGCCCGCTGCCGTTGGGTTTTACTATGAGCTGGAACTCCGGGTCTACGACCTTATTTGGCGATGCCTTGCCCAGTGCATGCCCGAGCGTCTGGGCGCCGGGCACTTCGCGTCAGTGTGCGGGACGTTCATTGGCGGGATTCATCCAGACACCGGGCGCCAGTACACGATCATCGAGCCGCAACTTGGCGGGTGGGGCGCCCGCGAGGGCAAGGACGGCAACAGCGCGATGTTCTCGGGCTTTCATGGCGACACGTTCAACTGCCCGGCTGAGATCAACGAGGCACGCAACGGCTTGTATGTGGATCGCATGGAACTGAACACCGCGCCGGGCGGGGAAGGCCGTTACCGCGGCGGCCACGGCATCGTCATGGACTACAGGCTGCGCGCTGATAACGGCTTTCTCACCATCTGGTACACGCGTTCGAGGTTTCCGGCCTGGTCGCTTGCCGGCGGTCGCGAGGGGTCGCCCAATTGCGTCCATTACATTCCGAGGAAGGGCGAGAGCCGGACGATCACCTTCGCCTCGAATTTCACAACCCGAACTGGCGACATCATTCGTGTTGTTTCAGGAAAGGGCGGCGGGTTCGGCGATCCGAAGGATCGGGACCAAGATCTGGTTCTGCAGGATTTGAAGAACGAGTTGATCACGGAAGAATGCGCTCGGGAAGTGTATGGTTTGACAGCTTGACGCTCTGACTGGCGGCTCGCGGATGGAGAGTCGCCGCCGGACAGATTTGGAGGCGCAGAAATGACTGGCACTCTTTTCCGGAACGTTCGTGTGTGGGACGCCATGCGTCCGGAACCGATGGAGTTGGAGGTGCTGGTGGAGGCTGGCTTCATCAAGGAGATCTCCGACAAGCCGATTCGATCCACAGAGGCTCGTGTGGTTAACGGACGCGGTGGCGTGCTGATGCCCGGTCTGATCGATTGCCACATCCATGTCACGCTTTCCGAGATCGATCTCCGCAAGCTGGCGAACATGCCGCTGACGATGATGACTGCCCTCGCAGCTCAAAACCTTCGCGAAACCCTCATGCGCGGATTCACGACCATACGCGACTGTGCCGGAGCAGACCGCGGCCTTGCCATGGCGGTTGAACGGGGTTTGTTCCAGGGACCGCGCATCTTCGTGTCGGGCAGAGCACTGACCCAAACTGGGGGCCACGGGGACTTCCGGTTGTCCACCGACGGTCGCAGCCCTTGTGTCTGCTCCTCGGCACTTGACGTTCAAAGCCGGCTGGCGGACGGGGTTCCCGCCGTTCGGGCAGCCGCACGAGACGAGCTCCGGAAAGGCGCCGATCACATCAAGGTTATGGTTTCCGGGGGTGTTGCCTCGCCGACCGATCCTATCGACAACACCCAATATTCGCCTGAGGAACTCTGCGCGATCGTCGAGGAGGCCGAAGCGTGGAACACCTACGTCGCGGCGCATTCGTACACATCGCGCTCAACTGAAATGGCGGTGCAATGCGGTATTCGAACAATCGAGCACGGCAACCTGATTGATCGGGCGGCTGCAGAGCTAATGGCAGAACATGATGCGTATCTGGTTCCCACGCTCGCCGCCTACGACATCATGGACAAGTTCGGGCGCCACCTCGGATTGCCTGAGGTGAGCATCGCCAAGCTGCAGAAAGTAAAAAATGCCGGGCTGAGCGCAGTCGAGCATTGCCGTGCATCAGGAACCAAGATCGGTTTCGGCTCGGACCTTCTCGGCGACCTGCGGGAGCACCAATCCTGCAGCATCGTTCTGCAGGCGGAAGCTCAAACTCCACACGAAGTGCTGACTTCAGCCACTGCGGTCAATGCAGAAATCTTGAATCGGGCGGGATCATTGGGCGTCATCGCGACAGGAGCAATCGCTGACATTCTTGTTGTCGACGGCAATCCACTTGCCGATCTGGGCCTTCTGGAACAACAGGGCCGCCATATCTTGGCAATAATGAAGGACGGCTTGTTCGCCAAATTTGAACTCGACTGATGCCCTTTCAACTCATTTCCCGCATCTCGGATGCGACAAGAGGCATATAACCAGTCAAAGCAAAATATTCGCTAATATATATTTGGAATCAAACATGAAAGCCTTGGCATTCTGGAAAAATCTTCGTCACGCTTTACGTTTCGAAGAGATGCCGGATTTTGAATGAACTGCTTATGCACTTGGTTCCGGTTTGATCAAGATGCGGCAGGGGTGAGGTTTGGTGCGCAGAGCCTGCAGGAACAGGGACAGGAAGGCGGCGTGGCGATTTCGGCGCCCGGGGTTGAAGCGAAAGACGAACTCGCCGAGACAGGTCTGGAGGCGCTTGGCGCGCAGCCCGTGGCAGCCGCCCCGCGCCCAGCCCTTGAGGTTGCAGAACACGGTGTGGATCCAGGTGAGAATCTCATGGGCGGGCCTGTCGCCGACAACATGGGGCTGGTGGCGATCCCGAGGCACTGCGCTGCAGCCTCTCCAGCCGTCTGTCTTGACGATCGCGGTCGCGGGGGTGTTGCGCACAACGAAGTTGCCAAGATCCCTGGCGCTGCAGGACGGGATCGTGGCCAGCCGCAGGCGGCCCGGCGTATTGCCGTCGCCAAGTTCAACCGCTCCGGCGACCGGCATCTTGCCTTCAGGGCTGCGCTCGGGGTGACCATGGCACGGCGAAGCTTGGCGGCGAGCATCCAGGCGCTGCGACAGGACCCGATCCCGAGCCGCTTCTGCAAATGTAGGGCGGAGATGCCGTTGCAATGGGTGGCCATCAGACAGGCAGCCCAGAATCAGATCGTGAGCGACAGCCTGGTTCGGTGCAGGAGGGTGCCGGCGGCGACCGAGGCTTGACGATGGCAGCAGGCGCACTCGAAGCTGTGCGGCCTGGTCTTCAGCTGCCGCCCGCGACCGTGGCCGCAGGCGGGACACCGGAAGGCGATGAGCCACCGGGCGCCGGCGTCGTCGTCGGGGAACCGGCGCTGGAAGGCGATGAGGCTGGCGGGGATTTCGGTCATGGGACGGTTCCACGTCAAGAATGTCATGCGAACATTCCATCATCCGACATCCCGGACACAATGCCCTGTGTCGCCGGAACCAGGTGCATAAGCAATTTGAATGAAATGATCAGATCTTCCGCAATTTCGTCCGACCGTGCTTGATCTCTGCTGGAGCCTTTGCCATGAGACACGTCGCAACCCTCCAGTCGAAACTCGATCCCTCAATCACCACTTCGGTACGGCACGGGAGCAGAGCATCGCGGAGGTGGAGGTGCCGACCCTGCTCAAGACTTCCAATCAGATCGACCTGATCCCGGCCTGAAGGCCAGAGTCTATCCCGAACCCGCCAGAAGTGATGCATCGGGACCTGAAACCGCGAACGGCGGGGGCGCTTCTGCAACGGCTGGCAGTCCCTAAGCGAGAAGATTATGTCGGCCATCTATTCGAACGCCTCGCCGAACTTGGCGAGGAGGGCAAGCTGGAAAAACCCCAGAACATGCCGCCAGTCACGCTAGCGCCAGCGATGGCGCCCCCGCGGATGAAGCGGAGGATGGCCTGCTGGAGTTCGCCGACGGAACGGAAGACGCCATGCCCGAGCCGCCGCCGGGGCGGCTCGGCGAAGAGGCATTCCATCACGTTCAGCCAAGAACTCGAGGTCGGGGCGAGTGGAAGGGCCGGCGCGGATGCCTAGCAAGCCAAGCGCGCGACTAGCTTCGAAAGGCGAAATGCAGAACAAAATGACCGTTTTCGCAACGGTCTTGAATCACGAATTGGGCCATCATTTTCTATCACTGCCTTCAAGTCTGAATTATATCTCGGGCTCTAAGCCCGCTTATATAAGCAGGTGCCATGAACTGCTGGCAACGAAGCAGCGACGTTGCCGAGACCATCGGCATAAACTCTCCGGGAAGTGCCTATCTTCTGATTCAATCCGAATCGATATGTGAAGAAGCCGCGGCAGGTCCGGTTGGCACAGTGCCGTCGCCGCTAAAGGATAAAACGCTGGACTTTTAACCGATATATTGTCGAGATTGTTGAATGTTCTTGAATCGCATCAAATTTCGGCATCTTCAGTGCTTTGTAGAGGTTGCCCGACTGAAAAGTGTCACCGCCGCTGCCGTGGAATTGAATGTGGCGCAGTCTGCCGTTTCGCGAACGATTGCCGAACTGGAGGCGACCGTTGGCGTGCGTCTCTTTGAAAGAAGCCGGCGGGGCAGCGTCCTTACATCGGAAGGTCTGGCGTTCTTTCATCAAGTCGCGCCTAGTCTTGCGCAAATTCGCGACGCATATTTGGCCTTCGGCGCAAATAAGGATGTCAAGGAACATTTTGTTGTGGGAGCCCTCCCGACGGTTTCAGCTCGGCTGATGCCCCAATCTGTGCAGGCTTTCCAATCCGAAAGTCCAAACGTCAGGGTTCGAGTCGTAGAGGGTCGGAATGCTGATGTTTTGACAATGCTGCGAAGCGGTGATGTTGCGTTCGTTGTCGGGCGGCTTGCACGAGCTACCGAGATGCAGGGTCTTTCTTTTGAACACCTCTATAAGGAGGACATCGGCATATACGTTAAGCGCGGCCACCCGAAGTTTGGTTCCAAGACCGCAAAATTTTCCGAACTTCTTCAAGCGCCAATGGTGCTGAATATGCCCGGAACCATCGTTCGAGACGAAATCGAGCGATACTTCTACATGAACGGCATTCAGCCGCCAAGCATTGTCGTGGAAACGGACTCGGCGACGCTGGCCCGGTCCCTCGCAGTGCATGAGGGCAGGGTTTGGATTTCACCGAAAGGCATGGCCCAGTCAGATGTGGACAATGGTACACTTGTCAGGCTTGATATTCGTGGCTGGGCACTGGAAGGGTCAGTTGGGATCACAACCAATCCCAAAACGGTACTCAGTCCAAATGCGCAAAGGCTGCTGGATACTTTGCGCAGAGTCTCAGAAGAAATTTATATATCCAAAATGTAATGAAAAAGTCCTGGATTCGTATTTTAACGCAACTTTTTGATATGATAATCTGATTCTAAATCAAGGAGGTAAACATGAAACTCATCAATCTCGCTTCGACCACTCTTCTCACCGCAGCCATTGGCTCGACCGCCATTGCGCAAACAGTGTCGGTGGGTACAAATCCGCAGGGGTCGCTAGCCTACGCGACAGGCGCAGCCGTGTCCAAGGTCGCGATTGAGCATGGCGGTCTGCAGATGCGGGTTGTGCCCCAAGGTGGCCCGAATGTGGTTGTTCCTTTGGTCAACGTGGGAGAACTTGAATTCTCGATCGCCAATGGAGTTGTTGCATCGGCTGCTTTTGACGGGCGCCCAAGCTTCAAGTCCCCGCAGGGAAATATCCGGGTCGTGGCCGTCCTGTTCGATCTGCTGAGTGGATTCATGGTGCGGGCTGACAGTGACATCAAGGCATTGGAGGACCTGAAAGGCAAGCGCCTTGCCAGCGAGTTTCTGAAACAGAAAACAGTGGCGAAAAATTCCGGGGCCGTTCTTGCGACTGTGGGGCTGAGCTACGACGACGTGACTGGCGTGCCCGTTCCCAATGGCGTGCGCGGCGTCGAGGATTTCGAAACGGGTAACGTTGATGCGACGTTCTTTTCGCTCACCTCGGGCCGGACGAAACAGGCCGCCGCCGCGATCGAGGGCGGTATCCGCATCTTGCCCGTTGCCATGACGGACAAGGCAAATGCAATTCTAGCCAGAGCTGTACCGGGTGCGTGGATTGGCATGATCAAACCCGGCAAGAACCTGCCAGGCGTAGGAGAGGAACAAGGGGCGTTCACAACCCCGTTCGTGATTCTGACCAGCACCAATGTACCAGACAATGTCGTGTACGACTTCGTCAAGGCACTCCATGGCAACAAAGACGCCTTGGTCGCATCGGCGGGAGCATTCGCTAATTTCGATCCCGCCAAGATGAACACCGATATCGGCGTCCCCTTCCATGAAGGTGCGGCCAGGTTTTACACCGAGATGGGCATGTAGCCCAGCACCAGGCACCTAGGCTTGGGTCTGGGTGCTTGCTTGCCCCGCAGACAAAAGAGGTTTTCCTGATGGCAGATACGGCCACGGAAGCTCGACATGCATCGAACGAGCCGAAGGACAATCCCAGGATAGTCTTTGTGGCCAAGATCATGGGGGGCGTGCTGGTTTCGCTTGCCTTGGCAGAGGCACTCGATCTGTACCGTGCAATCGGCATTGTGCTGATCAAAGAGCAGCTGCTCGGACTGATCCTCGGCATTGGGCTCGCTATCGTTTTTGTTGCCCGTCCACTTGTTCCGGGCAGTGCCAGAACGCGGGTGCCGATTTACGACCTTCTCGCCGCCGGCCTGTCTTTTGTCTGCTGCCTTTATGTCACCTTGAATTATCTGGATATCGTCGACACACTGTTTGAAAAACCACCGGCTTCAGTTTTTGTGGGGACTGTGATCATCGCCGCTGTTGCCGAATGCTTGAGGCGGACAGCAGGTCCTTTGCTCTTTGGCTTTGTCTTGTTCTTCCTCGCCTTCGGCCTTTTGGGACACCTTATCCCAGGGCATTTTCAGGGCCGGAATGTCGCCGTGGATCGATTGCTGATTTATGTGGGCCTGGATTCCAACGGGATGATCGGAACCCCGATTGGCGTTGTCGTCTCGATCGTTATTGCTTTCGTCTTCTTTGGAAGCCTTCTCAATGCCTCCGGCGGCGGCAACTTCTTCACCGAGATATCAACCGCTCTGATGGGCCGTTATCGGGGCGGGGCAGCCAAGATTGCCGTGGTGGCATCGTCGCTGTTTGGGTCCATTTCCGGGAGTGCCGTTTCAAACGTTGTGTCAACCGGCGTGATCACCATCCCCATGATGGAAAAGGGAGGTTATCCAAAGGAAAAGGCTGGGGCAATTGAAGCCGTGGCTTCCACCGGCGGGCAATTGATGCCGCCAATGATGGGGGCCGCAGCTTTCCTCATGGCAGAATTTCTGTCGGTTCCTTATACAGACATCATCTTGGCAGCCTTGATTCCAGCGGCCCTGTACTATGTTTCCCTTTTCATTCAGGCCGATCTATATGCTGGCCGCGAGAACTTGGCCGCTGCCAACGATGTCAGGCTTCGACCGCTGGAGGTACTGTCCAAGGGCTGGCCATACCTCACGCCTTTTGTCGTGATTATCTACGGTCTGTTTCAATTGAACCTGCGCCCCCAAACAGCTGCAATGTACGCGGTCGGGATAACCATACCGCTTGCCCTTGTTTATGGGTATCGCGGCAAGCGAATGCCATGGCAAAAGCTGTTCGCGGCACTCGGGAACACTGGCATGGGCGTGACCAACTTGCTCATGGTCTCGGCGATGGCCGGGGTTGTAATTGGCGTGTTGAACATCACGGGCCTGGGCTTTGCCCTTACACAGGCAATAATCCAGCTTTCGGGGGGAAACCTCGCTGTCATCCTTTTGATGGCCGGTGCGATTTCCATTGTTCTGGGGATGGGCATGCCGACTGTCGGCGTCTATTTGCTGCTAGCCACATTGGTGATTCCATCGATGGTTGAGGCTGGCGTTCCGCCGATCGCCGCTCATATGTTCGCTTTCTATTTCGGAATCCTTTCCATGATCACGCCCCCCGTGGCCGCCGCTGCCTTCGCTGCCGCAACGGTCGCGAAATCCGACTTCATTCGCACGGGGTTTGCAGCCGTGGCCTTTGGCTGGCCAGCATACGTGGTCCCTTTCATCTTCGTTCTGTCTCCCGAGATGCTTTGGCAAGGCAGCGCTTTTGAAATAGCGAGAATTTTCGCATTCTCCGTTGCCGGGGTTTTCCTGATCTCCGCGGGGTGGGTCGGGTTTTGGGCTGGTCGCATGCAAGCAATCTGGCGGCTGTCGTTTGTTGTCGCTGGCGTTCTTTGCCTAGTGCCCGGCTCCGCAATTTCCGCGGGAGCAATTCTGGACACTGTTGGGCTGGCCGCCGGGTCCGCAATGGTCATTTATCGTTCAATCATGCAATCAAGGGGGAGAAACCTTGCCTGAACGCCCCAATTTCATTCTGTTTGTCACGGACCAGCAAAGGGCGGATTTTCTGGGTTGCTACGGACACCCGGTCTTGAAAACGCCGAACATAGACAGCCTCGCCGAAAACGGCATGGCTTTTGACAGATTCTATGTCGCAAGCCCCGTTTGCATGCCCAACCGAGCCAGCTTGATGACCTGCCGCATGCCCTCAAGCCACGGCGTGCGCTGCAATGGAATTCCGCTGGACACATGCAATGTCACCTTTGTCGAGCTGCTTCGCGACTTGGGCTATGACACCGCATTGATCGGCAAGAGCCATCTGCTGCATTTCACGGGCAAGCCGCCCTTGGTGGAAACCCCGAAGACGCGGCCCGGGTACCTTAGAGCAAGTGACGATTTGCGCGAAGCCCGAAAGTCCGACTTGGCAGCCGACAAATACGTGTCCGAATCACCAGAATTCTGGCTTGAGGAAAACGCGGCTGTTCCCACACCCTTCTACGGTTTCGATCACGTTGAGTTGGTTACCGGGCATGGCGATGGCGTTGGGGGCGACTATCGCCGGTGGCTCAAGACGAACGCCCCTCATGTACTGGACCAGATTGGTGTGAATAACCAACTTCCGCATGATTATTGCTGTCCGCAAGCGGTTCGAACTGCCGTGCCCGAGGAGTTTTACTCGACCCGCTACATTGCGAACCGTGCCAGCGCCTGGCTTGCAGGTCGCCCGTCATCAGAAAAGCCATTTTTCTTGATGGTTTCCTGGCCCGACCCGCACCACCCTTTCAACCCACCCGGAAAGTACTGGGACATGTATCGCCCTGAAGACATGAAGCTGCCTGCGGCGTTTTCGAGATCCGGCTGGGAGGCGCCGGTTCATGTCCTTGCCGCCGAAAGGACGAGGTCGGAGGGGAACGCGGCTCTTGACGGCATGTCGACTGTGGCCTGTTCCGCTCGGGAAGCCCAAGAGGCGCGAGCCCTGACATGTGGAATGATTGCGATGATCGACGAGGCATTGGGTCAGGTCCTGAAGACCGCGCGGTCCGAGAGCCAATTGGACGGCACGGTCGTTGCCTTCACTTCTGATCATGGGGATCATCTTGGCGATCACCGCCTTTTGTTCAAGGGCGCCGAGCAATACGAGCAAATCACGCGTGTTCCATTCATTTGGTGTGACCCTGACGGGGAAAGGGGAACGCGAGCAAGCGGAATCGGACAAACCATCGATATCGGAGCAACCATTCTTGAACGCGCAAAGATAGAGCCAGCATCAGGCATGCAGGGTTTGCCGCTTCCGGTGGTCAGCGGAGAAGGACGCGACATCGCTTTTATCCAGTATGACACTCAGAGAATCGATCCGGCATTTGGTCCACAGCCCCGCGTCCATACGGCAAGGGATTCCAAATGGCGGCTATCCGTCTATCACGACTCTCGGTTCGGCGAACTCTACGATATGGAGAATGACCCAGAGGAACTTGATAATTTATGGGACGTCAAAGCCTACAGCGCGACCAAAGCTCGAATGATGGAAAAGCTCGTCCGGCTTGAATTGGATGCCGTTGACAGAATGCCTTTGCCGATTTCTCAAGCCTAATCTTGTTCCAGTGGCCGCGTTAAGCCTCAAGATAAAGCAATCCATCCGTATTGGACAGCACGAAGGAAGATGCGCGGTATCGCGCGAGGGGACGGCTGGCTTTCCCGCCGGGAATCCGCACAGCTTCTCTTCGAAATAATGCGGATTCGTTAAGGGTCGCAACTACCGGGAAGCCAGCCTCGGCAACGGATCGATCGAGTATGCCGCTCTTCGATCTTGTTGCAGGACTGAGCATCCACACAACCCCACAGTCCCGCTTCACCTCCAAAAATTTTGACCCTAGTCGCAGGGATCCTTCAGATGGTTCGATTGAATGCGAAATTTCGTGCCGTGGGTTCGAATGCCATCGCCAGTATTGGTCCGAGCATCGGAATCGATCGCCATGTCGCCGCCTTCCACGGCTGCAAGAAAAGTGCCGAAATCAGGCGATTCAGCACCGAGGCTTCGAACAGTTGACATAGCGGATGCACACCGACTGAGCGAGTGCCGGAGCGGCTTCCTCGAACGTGGCGTCCACGCGAATGTCTCCCTCCAGATCGGCCGTGACGGCTGGCAGCCGGGTGTACGCCTTGGTCTCACGCCGGTGGTTTGCGGATGCCCATTGTCATGGTTCCTCTTGACTGAGCAGGTCATGCCATGCCCGGCGAGATAGCTGGTTCTGCCTCTCGTCGAGATCATTGCCTATTTCTCGAACAAGCCGAACCCGCCAAGATTCTTGCAATAGAACGAAGGTGGCCCTAAGCAAGGTGGAAATGGTAACATCGTAGATGTTCAGACCTTCGGCCCAGTTTCGAAGCGTCAACACCTTAATGCCGGGGGCATCGCCTTGTCGGATGCCAGGAACCGCAAAAAGGACGTTGGACAGGTCATCGCTGGATTGTTTCGCCTTCCGGCTTGCTTCCTGGACATGAGCGAGCGTCAGGTTGGTATCCTTGATTTCGACAGCGAGGCAAACTCTTCCATCATGGTCGAAACACATGACGTCGCCGGGCACGCCCGAGGCTGAATCGGCTTCGTTGATGCCTTGTGACTGAACCTTCGAAAATAGCCGGAATGCTTCTCCGAGCGTTCTGAAAAGTGCCGCAGATACCGCCAAGGCGCGCAATCCCCCGCTCGGTTCTTCCAAAAACAACGCGACGAGATTCTCCAACCTTGCTTGACTGATGCGCTGCGGGACCGGGTAACCAAACGACAGCCGCGTCAGACGGCGCACCAGTGCCCGCAGAACGCGCCTGAAAGCATGATGAAGCGCTTCTGGCGATGCTACGTCCAGCGGAGCAAGAAACGCGACGAACTGATCCCATGCAACCTTGTCTCGAACATTGGTGTCATCATCAAGACGTGGTCTTCGAAGGGGTTTGCTCACGTATGGATCAGGACTTTTCCCGAGTACCTGCTGATTGTCACGCTCCCACGGCAGAACTACTGCCGTGGCAAAGCTGCGAGCATCCCACGCCCCTTCCACCGCTTCTGCAAGGTCATCAAGCTCCGGTTCGGGTCAGCAATCTTTCCGAGCATCTGTGTAACGAGTGCGTACCGAATGGAGTTGACCTTCGAGTTTGCCAGCGCATCGATCTCTGGGTCGGGTTCAGTATCGGCCGCATGAATCGCATCGTTCCATTCTGCGTCGAGCCACTCCCGAACTTCGTTGTTGTCCATCAGAAGTTCCGCCAAGCTGATTCCTGTCTCGGAGTGCGCGTTGAATGACACAAGCGCACTGGGGCATCGATACGGTTCCAGTCTGCGAATAGCCGGTCGTACAGGTCAGTTCGATATCCCGAAATTACAGCGCGCCCGCGGATGCCACGAAGCATCTCGGCAAGATCTTCATGATCCGAGTCTGTCATCTCGTACCCATAGGCAGATGCGTCACCACGCGAGGCATGGACATATGGCGGATCGAGGTAGAACAGCGTCTTGTCAGTGTCATAGCGTGCGATGATTTCAAGAGCAGGGGCATTCTCAATCTGCACCCGCTGAAACCGTTGCGCTATCTCGGAAAGTCCTTCCACGGACCCAAGCCAGCGTGATACGGCTCCAGCCATGCTGGCACGTGAAGTCAGAACGCAATGTGCCCATCGTCCTTCACTGCTGGTTTGTGCCAATCCGGTTCGTGTCTGGCGGGCACGGATGTAGAACCGCCGTGCTCGTTCCAGCTTTGAGAGGCGAGGTTCTGGTCTGCATGCCAGCATCAATTCCTCGCGCGAAAATGGCGTTAACGCGATCGCCTTGACGAGCTTCCCATGTTGGTTTCGGAGCGTGCGAAAGAAGTTTACCACTTCCGAGTCGATGTCGTTGTAAGTCTCGACCGGATAGGGGCCGACATTTATCAGCACGGCAGCCGATCCACCGTACACATCGCAGAAATGTCCTGCATTTTCCGGCAACAATGGAGTGAGGAAATCCAAGTGCGAGAACTTCCCGCCGTACCACCCGAACGCAATTCGCCGCTTTGTTTTGCGCGAGGCTATTCGTCGCCCAGTTCCTGTCGAATTGACTTGGGCGATTGGAGCAATGGCGCTCACGACCGCGCACCTTTCGGCAGTCCATTGTCGGTGATCGACTCTCGGCACCCAAGCTGCTTGCCACACATGCCGGCAGCAACCAAGCCCTTGATGTTGATGGTGTCGTCGTCGTGCATGTTGTGACGTCCGGCGAAATCCTGCGCGTACCGGTCGAGATATTTCAGGAAGAGCTTGTGGAACGCACCCTTGTGCACTCGCTTCAGCATGCTCCACAGCGACTCGCTACCGTTTGCGTGCGAGTGGCCTTGAAATGCTCGGAAAGCGAGTGCTTGGCGGTCTCGCGGGCTCTAGAGTCATCGCTGCAGACAGTCTCACCAAGAACCGTTTGGGCGAGAATGAGCTTGTCTGTTCTGGTGATGACACGAGCAGCAACCTGCTTCGTGGCCCAGTCCTTCACGCTGGCCATAGCGGTCTTGTCCATGGCACCCTTTCCTGTGTCCACCAGTTCCTTTCGCCGGGTTTTGCTCACGTTCGGGCGCAACCCGCCGAAGTGGCTTTCGTCTACCTCGACCGTACCCGAGACCCCTCCGCCTTCCTTGGAAAGTGCTGCCCTGAGGAGGATCATCCAAACTTGGAGGCCGAGTTTCGAGCCTTCTATAACTGTGCCGGTCTTTGCGTTGAACTGCTCTGCACATCCCTTCTCTTGGCAACTTTTCATGCATGTTCCCTCAAACCGACAATAAAAGCGGTTCGCCAAAGTTGCAAAGCTCCGCGGCAATCTGAATTCGCAATTTACTTTCTGCCGCGTGCAAGCATCTGATCGAACATCATGTAAACAACATGATCGTGTTTGAAACTGTATCAAATTTGCGACAGAATTATCCGCTTGCTTCCATCTCGACGGCACAAATCTTCACGAAACTCTTCCACATCAACGCTCCTCCATTTCTATAAGGAGGTATCGTCTCCGTGACAAACCATCTAGTCGCTGCTTGAACAAGCAGACCTCTTGATTGCCATCACGGGCACCATCAAGTGTCGAGGTACAACTGGCGCTTTGAGCCGGTGGTCCCGGAAAACGTTGGGCAGCACTGGCCTGCAGTCCCGTAGCCGGCTTGCCCCTGCCGCTCCTCGCTGCAGTTAGCCTGCGATGCTTCCAAAAATGCTCGTGCCGCCAGAAGCTTCCATGCCAGCAAAATTCGGAAAATTTAACTGGATTTCGATCAAAAGGAATTGGAGAGACCGCAGACCGCGGCACCAAATTCCAGCACGGTTGAACTTGGTCGCGCAGGATGTTTCCAACCGAAATCAGAACTGTCTTTCGACTCAAGCACGAGTGGTATGCCAGTTGATTGGTCGGGCACAGAATTGCGAAGCCGCGGGCTTGATCGCAGGCCGGGGGAGTCCCTTTGTCATTGCGGGCCAAGGTGTGGAATGGTATGAAATCCGCACATGAGGAGCTCGCTGGTCAACGGGAGGTGGCAAGCGCACGCGGGCCATGCAGGCAGCATTTGTCCGATGAGTTGATGCGGCTCGGCAGAGAGCTGCCATTCCACAAAATCACAAAGCGTGTGCAAGACGCCATCTGGCCTTGGCCAGTGGTTCGAAGAAAGGGAGGAGACCCATGAAAATTCCTTGCAACATCTTTCAGCGCGGAGCGCTCGCGCTGGTTGCGGCAGCGCTCCTGTTCGCAAGCGGACTGACTGTTGCGCATTCGCAGTCTGACAAGGATACTCTAATCGTCGCTGTGTCCCGGGATCTGCAGAACATCGATCCCACTCTCACCAGCGGCAATGTCAATACTTGGGAGTTCTTGACCAACGTCTACACTTGGCTGATTGACTACGAGGTCGTGACGCTGGACGACGGCACCCGGATCGGGGATCCGAACAGTTTTGTCGGCAGCTTGGCCGAGAGTTTCGAGTGGAACGAGGACGGAACGACGGTGACCTTCAACATGCGGGACGGCCTGAAATTCTCCAATGGCGATCCGCTCACCGCCGAATCGGTCAAATTCACCTTTGACAGACTGTTCGACCAGCAAGGCGTGACAGTGGGGAACATGGCGCTTGCCGAAGTTCCCGACAAGGATCACATCGAGCTTATCGACTCCAAGACCATTGCCATTCACTTGGACCGGCCGAACTCGCTGCTTTTCGGAAACATGGCGCAAGCCGGCAACTCCATTCTGAATGCCAATGTGGTGGGACCGTACATGACGGATGACGACCCGTCTGCGCATGAGTGGCTCAAGTCCGACTCCCGTGGAACGGAACAGGGGCCATACCGACTGGAAAGCCGAGATCCTGGCAACCAGTACGTGCTCGTGAGAAACGAGAACTATTACGGCGAGCCTGCACACATCGAGCGCATCGTGTTCAAGGTCATTCCGGATCCGTCAAGCCGGCTCGCGCAGCTGGTGAGCGGAGCTGTGGACATTGCGCTTGAGTTGCCGACGATCGATATCCCAGCCCTCGAAGCGAACCCCGGCATAACCGTTCATCGCAACACCAGCCGAACGATCGCCTACATTGGAATGAACAACGAGGTGGCCCCGTTCGACAACAAGCTTGTTCGGCAGGCGATTTCTTACGCGGTTCCCTATGAAACGATCGTGAATGACGTCATGAACGGTTATGCGATTCAGCTGAAGAGCCCGATTCCTCTCGGAACCCCGGGACACACGGACCAGTTTTTCGTATACGAACACGATCTCGAAAAGGCGAAGGCATTGCTTGCCGAGGCTGGCTACCAAGACGGTTTCTCAACCGTGTTCGAGATTCCCATCGGCAGCCAGGAAGCCAAGGAAACCGCTGTTTTCCTGCGGCAGTCCCTCGGTGAAATCGGGATCGACGTTCAGATCCAGGAGTTGCCCGGCGCTGCGTATTTCGAAAAGATCCAGAAGCATGAATTGGTGTTTTTCTTCACGAACTTCTGGATCTCGATCAACAACGAGCCGTACTATCATGTGTACTGGAAATTCCACCATAGCTGCTGCAACTACGCAAACTATGCCAACTCGACCGTGGATGACCTGATCGCGACTCATACGATCAGCACGGACATGGCGGCACGAGAAGCGGCGATTGTGGAGATTCAGCGCATCATTCTCGATGAAGCTCCTTGGGCGTTGCTGTATCAGCCTCAGCATGTTCTCGCGATGCGATCCAATGTCAAGGGCTACGTGTTCTACTCTGCCGACGAGTTCACGAGATATCAATACCTGTACAAGGAGTAGTTGCCGCCGCCCTTCAAAGCAAGCAGGTGCCGGGACTGTAGCGCGAGCCCTCCGCTCCGCGGACGGCTCGATGCCTTTTTGATGCAATCCAGAGTGTTTTCATAGCATGACGGCCTTCATCGCGCGACGCCTGCTATTGCTTCTTCCAGTGCTGCTTGGGGTGACCGTTGTCACCTTTGCGTTGACACGGATCATTCCGGGCAATCCGATCGACCTTATGGTCAGCCCGCTCGCAAGCGCGGAGACCCGCGAGCGGATTGCGGAGAATGCCGGGCTGAACGATCCGCTTTGGGTACAGTATCTCCGCTACATAAAGGGAGTCGCCCAAGGAGACTTCGGAGACTCCTTCGTAACCAACGAACCGGTGCTTGATGATTTGGCGTCGCGCTTCATGCCAACGTTCGAGCTGACTCTTTTCGCGATGCTTCTTGCCATTGTTCTCGCGATTCCGCTGGGGATTGCATCTGCTGTCTGGCGCGGCACATGGATCGATCACATATCCCGGTTGCTCGCGGTCTTCGGGGTTGCAATGCCGGTGTTTTGGGTCAGCTTGGTGGCAATCTACGTCTTCTTCTTCCTGCTGAACTGGTTTCCGGCTCCGCAGGGACGAATAAGCGTTTTCATTGCGCCTCCAGAAGCCATTACCGGCATGTACACGATCGATTCGCTGCTGACCGGCAACTGGCCCGCGTTCCACAGTTCGGTGCAATCCATAGTGATGCCGGCGACTGTGCTGGCCTTTGCAGCCATGGCACCTCTCGCTCGAATGACGCGTGCAAGCATGATCGAGGCTCTTGAGGCCGACTATACCCGCGCCGCGCGCGCACTGGGGCTGTCCGAGCGGTCGGTCATCTTCCGGCACGCGCTTCGAAACGCCATTCTTCCCGTCATGACGATGATTGCCATTGTCTATGGTTATCTGCTTGGCGGGGTTGTCCTGGTGGAGAACGTATTCGCGTGGCCCGGTTTGGGGCGCTACGTCTACAACGCCATCGCGTCAAGCGACTATCCAGCCCTGCAGGGATTCATACTCTATTCGACGACGGTTTACGTGATGCTGTTTCTTCTGGTGGACATCCTTTACGTGATGCTTGATCCGAGGGTGCGGCTCTAGCATGTCCGAGGTCCCGCTTCGCGTGCACGGAACCGCCGTGAAGTTGCTCGGCTGGTGCCGCCGCAATCCGGTGACCGCCTTGGGGTTCGGAATCATCGTCTGCTTGGGGATCCTCGGCCTTCTCGCCCCGCTGATCGCACCTTATGATCCATACGCGCTCAATCCCCGCAACCGGATGCAGAGTCCTTCGTGGAACCATCTCTTCGGAACCGGAATTTTCGGAGAGGACATATTTTCGCGCGTGCTTTACGGAATCAGGATCGATTTCGGGATCGGCCTGGGTGCAGTTGCCTTCGGTCTTGCAATCGGGTCCGCGTTTGGCGTGGTCGCAGGATATTACGGCGGCAAGATCGATGAGATCTGCATGCGGTTGATGGACATCATTGCGGCCTTTCCGGGATTCATACTCGCGATGGCGATCGCCGGGGTGCTTGGCCCCAGCATCCCGAATCTCATTATTGCGATAGCTTTCGTAAACGTCCCGGTTTACGCGAGGCTGTCCAGAAGCCGCTTCCTCGTTCTCCGCAACTCTCTCTACGCAATGGCCGCCCGCGGCGTTGGGGCGTCGGACATGCGAATCCTAGTGTGGCATTTGCTCCCCAACAGTCTCGCGCCAATATTCGTTCAGTCGACACTCCAGTGCGGCTGGGCAATTCTCGATGCCGCTGGGTTGAGCTTCATTGGCTTGGGCGTGCATCTTCCGACTCCTGAATGGGGCGTCATGATCGGCTTGGGCGCCCCGCGCATCATTTCGGGGCAGTGGTGGATCTCGTTTTTCCCGGGATTGGCGATTGCAGTGACGGTGATGGGGTTCAACCTCATTGGCGACGGTCTCCAGGATCTGCTGGATCCCAAACGTTGACGAACGCGGAATCAGTGGGCGAGCAGGCCAAGACTGTCATCTCCAGCAGCGGGTCGTCCGCCGGCTCGGTGGCCGCTGGAACGGTTGCCGACGTCCCTGTGCTGTGCATAGAGCGTCTTCGCGTTGAATTTCATTTGCCGTCAGCGAAGGTCGTGGTGCTTGCGGGAATCAACCTTTCCGTGCGCGAGGGCGAAATCGTCGGCATCGTCGGTGAGAGCGGTTCGGGCAAATCGGTGACTGCACTGTCCATCGTTGGCCTGCTTCAGCCTCCCGGCGTCGTGACGGGAGGGCAGATCCTGTTCTTCGATACTAACCTGCTCGCTCTCGATGCCAACGAGATGCGCGCCATTCGCGGCAACCGGATCTCGATGATTTTCCAAAACCCACGAGCATCTCTGAACCCCGTATTCTCGGTGGGCAAGGTGCTTCGTGAAGTTCTCCTTGTGCACTCCGGTCTTCGCGGCGCTGCCGCGACGGCTCGCGCGAAGGAGCTTCTCGCCGACGTCGGTCTCTTCGACCCCGCCGAGGTGCTCAGGAGGTACCCGCACCAACTCTCGGGAGGCATGGCGCAGCGCGTGATGATCGCGCTTGCGCTGGCAAGCTCTCCTCAACTGCTTCTGGCGGACGAGCCCAGCACCGCTCTTGACGTCACGATCCAGTACCAAATCATTCAGTTGCTGTCCCAACTGAGGAAGGAACGAGGTCTGGCCCAGATTGTCATCACCCACAATCTCGGAGTGATTGCGGAACTCTGCGACAGGGTGGCAGTGATGTATGCCGGGATGGTCCTTGAGGAAGCTCCGGTAGAGCAAATTTTCGACGCGCCCTTGCATCCTTACACACGGGGCCTTCTGACCGCGCGAGCTCGAACCGAAGCAACCGGCGACCTCGAGAGCATTCCGGGACAGGCTCCCGATCTGCAAAATCGGCCGGCGGGCTGCCCGTTTCATCCTCGGTGCGGCGAAGCGCGGGACATTTGCCGGGCAGTCGTGCCCCAGCTCGAGAATGCGGGCACAAGCCGCAGAGTCGCATGCCTGCGCTGGAAGGAACTTGCGTGACCGACTTGCTTCTCGACGTGACTGGACTGGGCAAACGCTATTCTGTTCGAAGGGGGATCTTTCGGCATCGAGATCTCGTTGCCGCGGACAACATTTCCCTGACGGTTCGCGCCGGAGAAACGCTGGCCCTGGTCGGCGAAAGCGGAAGCGGAAAATCCACGGTCGGGCGGTGCATCCTGCGCCTCGAGACGCCCAGTGGAGGGCATGTGTTCCTGGGCGGGAAGGAAATAACCGGCCTGCCGGATTCCGAAGTGCGCAAATTGCGGCCCCATATGCAAATGGTGTATCAGGAACCGCTTGAATCCCTGAATCCGAGACACCCGGTCGGCAAGCTGGTTGCGGAACCCCTCCTGCTGCACGGCATTGTCCCGAAATCCGAGATCCGAAATCGGGTGATCGAGCTCTTCCGCATGGTCGGGCTCGGCGAGGAGCATGTCAACAGGTACGCGCACGCGCTTTCCGGTGGCCAGCAGCAGCGCGTAGGAATCGCAAGGGCACTTGCCGCCAATCCCAGGTTGTTGATTCTCGACGAGCCGACTTCGGCTCTGGACGTTTCGGTCGAGGCGCAGATTCTCAACCTGCTTCGGGACTTGCAGCGGCGACTTCAACTTGCGTACCTCTTCATATCCCACAACCTGGCTGCCGTTGCGGTGCTCGCGGACCGGATCTCCGTGATGTATCTGGGACAGATCGTGGAAACTGGCCCGACTCATGAAGTTCTGTCCAACAGCTTCCACCCTTACACGCGTGCGCTCGTCTCGGCGACACCGGTGGATCATCCCCGGCAGAGCAAGCAGCGCATTGTGCTGAAAGGCGAAGCCACGTCTCCAATCGACCCGCCCGCTCATTGTCGCCTTGCTCCCCGTTGCCCCTATTCACAACCAATTTGCACGGACACTGTCGCCGAGCTTGCTTCTGTGACACCTGATCGCTTCACGCGCTGCGTTCGATTTCAGCGAGAGCACATCGAGGGCGTCTGGGAGCCGAGGATGTCCGATCCACCCCCGTCATCATGATGCAGCGCGGGCGCGTGACAGCAATTTTCACGCAAAGCTGAAAGCCCAATTCAAAACAGTGTCGCGGAGGGATTGAATTCAGGCTTGACAAGAGAGCGAACGCAATGCAATCGGGTTCGCGAAATTTCGGCTGGCTTTGGCGGCTGGAAATCGCACGGCTGGCATCGTTGCCCAGGCATCGACCAAGCGGCGCCAAGCATTGGTTCGCGGTGCCGGTCGTTCTGAATATTCTTTGCATGCCCCGCGCATGAAAGCCGGTGCATGCATGCAGTTCCCGATTGAAGTATAACAGTGTCATTGCCGCATCTTCAGGAGGTATCAGCCAATCATGGAGTTCATCGCGCCCGACAACATCGAAGAGGCCGTTGCCCGGGCAGGAGCCGAAACCGGGACCGTCCGGTTTCTTGCAGGCGGCACGGATGTGCTGGTCCAGCTGCGTTCAAGTCTTGTCGAGCCAGACCTTGTCATCGACGTCAAGCGCATTCCAGGCATGCGGGACATAGTTCCGGAAAGTGGGGGCTGGCGCATAGGTGCAGCCGTTTCCGGTGCGGAACTGGAAGAGCATCCCGGCGTCAAGAGAGACTGGCCAGGGGTGACCGAGGCCTTGAACCTTATTGGTTCCACACAAATACAAGGGCGCGCAACGCTCGTGGGCAATCTTTGCAATGCGTCGCCAGCCGCTGACAGCGTACCTGCACTGATGGCGGCGGGGGCGACGGTTTCGATTGCGGGTGCGGCGGGGCACCGAGAGGCTTTTGTCGCCGACATCCCGGCCGCCCCTGGCCAGACTTCTCTTGAAAGCTGCGAAATGGTAACTTCCGTGTTCCTTCCAGCGCGTGGCGTCAATGGCGGAGATGCCTATCTTCGATTCATTCCGCGTACCGAAATGGACATTGCCGTCGTCGGTTGCGCCGTCAGCCTGCGCACTGACGGTGACCGGGTCACTGAGACCCGCGTGGCACTCGGCGCCGTTGCGCCGACCGTTCTGCTGGTCAAAGACGCCGCTTCGGCTCTTGTGGATTCCCGCCTGGACAATGACGCGCTGGATGCAGTGGCCGAGGCATGCTCGGCCGCTTGCAGGCCGATTGACGACAAGAGAGGCACGAAGGCGTTCCGCATCAAGGTTGCTGGCGTGCTGGGGCGTCGAGCGGCCAGAATCGCTTACGAAAGAGCAAGGAGTTCTGGATGAGCATGATCCATGTAAGGACGACGGTTAACGGCGACGAAATCGAATTCGTCTGCGACCCGCGAGAGACCATGCTGGACGCGTTGCGCGACCGGCTCGCACTGACCGGTGCCAAGGAAGGTTGCGGAACGGGTGATTGCGGCGCTTGCTCCATTACCTTGAACGGGCGGCTCGTCTGCGCGTGCCTGATGCTAGCCGCTGAAGCCGAGGGTGGGGAGATTGGCACCGTGGAGGGAATTGCGGACGGCGAGAACCTTCACGCGCTTCAAAGGAAATTCCTTGAACACGCGGCACTGCAATGCGGCGTGTGCACACCGGGCATTCTGGTTGCAGCCAAGTCCCTGCTGGAAAGGAACAAGAATCCAAGCGAGACGGAAATTCGGTACTGGCTGGCTGGAAATTTGTGCCGTTGCACCGGGTATGACAAGATTGTCCGCGCCGTTTCCGATGCGGCGCAAGAACTTAGGGAGTGCGCTTGACATGCCTCTGGACGAAGCTACCCACAAAGAATTCAAAGTCGTTGGCACCCGGCCGTTGCGGCCTGACGGGGTTGACAAGGTCACCGGACGGGCCATGTTTGGCGCCGACATGTCGGCCCCGGGAATGCTGCATGCGGCAATTTTGCGATCGCCGCACGCCCATGCGCGGATTGTCGGGATTGACGTTTCCCGCGCCTTGGCCGCTTCTGGAGTGAAGGCGGTCGTGACCAGACCCGACTTCGCCGGAGATCTGAAGGGTGAGAGCTGGAACGTCCTCGAGAACGTAATGGCGAGCGACAGGGCCTTGTATGACGGTCACGCAGTCGCTGCAGTGGCCGCGACAACACAGCTCGCCGCCCGTGACGCATTGAAGCTTATCGACGTCGAATACCAGCCGCTTCCACACGTGACCGACGTGGACGAGGCCATGAGGAAAGAGGCCCCAACCATCCGTGAGGGAGTTGCTGACGCCAGCGTGCCGAAGGGAATGCACCCGAACGTGGTGCGCTACCACGAAAGTGGCCACGGCGACGTGGAGAAGGGATTTCAGGAAGCCGACTTGGTTCTAGAGAGGAAGTTCCGAACGGAGGCCGCCCACCAAGGCTACATCGAGCCGCACGCCTGCCTTGCCCAAATGGGTCCGGACAGCAAGGGAGAACTCTGGTGCTGCACGCAAGGGCACTTCAACGTGGCCAAGGTTTGCGCGAGTCTCCTCGGCATCGATGCCAGCCAGCTTCGGGTCACCGCCTCGGAGATCGGAGGAGGATTCGGCGGCAAGACAACCGTATTCATTGAACCGGTGGCGTTGGCGCTCTCAAGAAAAACCAATCGTCCGGTAAAAATTGTCATGAACCGCGCCGAAGTGTTCAGAGCAACCGGTCCAACGTCATCCTCATCGATCAACGTGAAAATCGGGATGACGAAGAACGGAAGAATCACGGCAGGAGAGGGCGAATTCCGTCTGCAGGGCGGCGCGTTCCCGGGATCGCCAATGGAGTTTGCGGCCATGTGCGCCTTTGCGCCGTACAGCTTGGAGCATGTCAGGAACGTTGGCTGGGACGTGATCTGCAATCGCCCGAAGCAGGCTGCCTATCGTGCACCGGGTTCGCCAATGGGCGCATTTGCAGTCGAGAGCGTCATTGACGAGCTTTGCAACGAGCTTGGGCTTGACACCATAGAAGTTCGCCTCAAGAACGCCTCGCGAGAAGGCACCAAAGCGTCGTTCGGACCGAAATTCGACAGGATCGGGCTGGTTGAAACCCTTGAGGCCGCCAAAGCTCATCCACACTACAGCGCATCGCTCAAGTCGGGTCAAGGGCGCGGCGTCTCCTGCGGATTCTGGTTCAACCATTCCGGTGAAACCGCTGTATCCCTTGCGCTTTCCGAGGATGGAACCGTTTCGGTTTCGGTCGGCACTCCCGACATCGGGGGATCAAGGGCATCCATTGGGTTAATGGCGGCGGAAGCTCTCGGCATCGACTACGAGAAGGTTCGCACCACGATCGCCGACACCGCCACCCTGGGTTACAACGACATCAGCCATGGCAGCCGCGTGACCTACGCATCTGGTCTCGCCACGATCAAGGCTGCTTCCGACACGATTGACAAGCTCTGCAGCCGCGCCGCGGAAGAGTGGGGCATCGATCGCGAAGCGGTCGTCTGGGAAGAAGGCCACGCGCGGCCGGCCGGTCCGAACGCGGGTGACTTCGAACCCATGAGTCTTGCGAGAATCGCGTCTCGGATGGGACGCACCGGCGGGCCGATCGTCGGCCACTACGAAACCACGCCGGAAGGTGCGGGCGTCAGTTTTGCCACGCATCTGGTGGATGCAGAGGTTGACCGGGAAACCGGGGCGACAAAGATTCTTCGATACACTGTCGTGCAGGATGCGGGAAAAGCCATTCATCCATCATATGTCGAGGGTCAGTATCAAGGCGGTGCCGCTCAGGGAATTGGATGGGCGCTCAATGAGGAATACATCTATGGAGAAGACGGCCGGCTGCAGAACGCTGGGTTTCTCGACTATCGGATTCCCGTCGCGTCTGACTTGCCCATGATTGACACTGTCATCATCGAGGTGCCCAACCCAGGGCATCCGTACGGTGTGCGTGGCGTTGGTGAAACCTCGATTTGCCCGCCGCTAGCGGCAATCGCCAACGCCGTTTCAAATGCCGCCGGCGTCAGGCTCACGGAACTTCCGATGTCACCCCCAAGAATCCTGAAGGCGCTGGACGAGGCAGAAAATGGTTGACGTAGTTCTCTGGGCAAGTCTCCGGCCATTCGCCAACGATCAGGAAACGGTTCCCGTCGAAGCCAGCACAGTCGGAGAGTTGCTCCGAAAGCTTGTCGTTGCCTATCCAGGTCTTGAGCCGCACATCGATGCGGGCGTGTCCGTTGCCGTGGACGGCCGCATTATTGCGAGCGGACTTACCGAGCCCATCAACCCCGCCAGCGAAGTTGTGCTGATGCAGAGGCTGAAAGGCGGCTGACGGTTCCCCTAGCGAGCGGTGGCGCGGCCTGTAGCGTCAACTGGCATTTCCGGTTCCAAGCATATTGCCGAACTCGAATCCGCCGCAGATGCCAAAGAAATTTCTCGGTTGGACTCGCCGCCCCGCCGGAATGCGCGAGGCAAGGCTTGGAACCGTGGCCACGAAAGAATCATGTTCCGCGAACTCCTGCCAGCCAGTCGAATTTCGCATAGCCGCAAGATTGGCATGAAGCGCTCGCGCAACATGATTTCCGGCACAGCGCTGCACATGCAAATGGCTTGGCGGACCGCCATCAGCGAAGCGCAATCGAACGGGCCAATCCGAGTGTTTGGCGGGTAGGGCAGAAGTTGAAAGCAGTGACCCGCGTTTCCTGCAGGATTCCGGGTCGGTTTCGGAAGCGGTCTTGGAATTCTGGCTACTTGAACTTGTGTCAAGCAATGTGTACCAACTGCCGATCACCAAGTTGAGTGCAACGTGCCTAGCCTTCAAAGGAGAAATGGCAAAATGAACATCAAGATCAAACTGTGCCTAACTGCGGCATCCGCTTTCCTTGCGGGAAATGCGGCGATTGCGGGGTGTGGCATTGCAAAAGGCAACATCAGCATTTTGGCCAACGACTTTCCGGCGCTGCATGCTGTCGTTTCGACTGCGGAAGAATGCGCTGGGGACGGAGTGACCTTTTCCAAGAATCACACAGCACAGCACAACGAGATTTCCGTTGCGGCATTGACCCCCAATCCGGCTGAGTACTCCGCCGTTATCGTCGCGAATTCTTCGATTGTACCGCTGATAAACAAGGATCTCATCCGGCCGCTGGACGACCTCGTTGCCAAGCATGGTCAACACCTGCAGAAAAACCAGTTGATCACCATCGATGGCAAGATCATGGCCATCGCCTTCATGGCGAACGCGCAGCATCTCTTTGTCCGCAAGGACATACTTGATCAGGTCGGCCACGACATACCGACCACCTATGAAGAGGTGCTCGAGGCCGCAAAAGCCATCCGCGAAGCCGGCATCATGGAGTATCCTTTCACGGCGCTCTTCAAAGCCGACTGGAATTTGGGCGAGGAATTCGTGAACATGTACATTGGGCACGGTGGCGAATTCTTCAAGCCAGGCACGGCTGAGCCCGCAATCAACAATGAAATCGGAATAGCCACGCTCAACATGCTGAAGGCGCTGACCGAGTACACAAACCCGGACTTCCTGACCTACAACACATCAACGGTTGCTCCGATTTGGGAGGCTGGAAATCTGGCTATTGCCGAGCTTTGGGGATCAACAGGGGGTCAGATTCTGGACGATGCAGGGTCCACGCCGGAAATCGTCGAAAATACGCTTCTGGTTGGTGCGCCGACTGTCGCTGGCGGATCGACTCCGGCCTCCACTCTTTGGTGGGATGGCTTCACGATTGCTCGAAACATCTCCGACGAAGATGCCGAGGCAACTTTCATCGCCATGGTCAATGGCATATCCGAGGATATGATCAAGGCAAACAACGACAAGGCGGTGTGGCTGTCAGACGCGTTCGTTCCCGGCAAGGCCGCAGCAGGCGTTGCAGCCACTGCCGCAAGCGGAGCTGAGCCTTATCCGATGCTTCCATACATGGGATTGCTGCACCAGGCATTCTTCTCCGAACTGCCGGACTTTCTGCAAGGAAACGAGAGCCCCGAACAGGCGCTCATGGACATCGAGGCTTCGTACACAGCCGCAGCCAAAGAACAGGGATTCCTCTGAGCAACAGGGGCGGCGGGGACCGAAGTCTCTCGCCGCTCTCTCCCCTTAGATAGCTCCCGAACAGCTATCAGCCTGCAGAAACTTCAACTTGCCACACCGCACGTTCAGTCTGTTCATACTTCCATCGCTCGCCGCGATGGTGGCGTTCATCGCGCTTCCGATCGTCTCCGTCTCGATACAGTCGCTGTTCGTGGAGCACGAGCAGGTGATGATCGAGGTGGAGAACTGCACGCCTTTCAAGTGCGAAACCGCCTTGAAGATCGACTCGGAAGCGTCGCGAGCCTTGAATGAGAAGGCTCCGCTAGGCCGGTTCAACGGACTTGGCACATACGTCAACCGAAATCACCTGGCATTCAACGAGGTTGCCGTCGCCTGGACCGAATCGCGGACTCTGCTGGATTTCGCCGCCCGCATTCTCAATCTCCCATTTTACAAGGCGCTCGCGTTTACATCGACCTACACGATCATCGTTACGCCGTTCGTGATCGTGTTTGGTCTCGCAATCGCCCTCGGCATCAATGCCCTGCCGAGGCTTACAAAGGGCCCGGCGATATTCGTTTCGCTGCTGCCAATGATCGTCACTCCGTTGATTGGGTCGCTGATCCTGTTCTGGATGGTCGACGCCGACGGCATTATCGGCGCGACTCTGCAGCGAATGTTCAAAGACGATGATCTGTCGCTGAAAGCGTCAGCGCCGCTTACATGGATCATGTTGATCGTTTACGGCATTTGGCACAATTCGCCCTTCAGCTTCATTGTCTTTTACGCAGGATTGCAGACCGTCCCGGCCGAAACCGTCGAGGCTGCGCAAATCGACGGTGCGTCGCGCTGGCAACGCATTCGCTACGTTGTCATTCCATATATGATGCCGCTGGTCGTGTTCATTACGCTAATGCAGCTGATGGACGGATTCAGGGTCTTCGAGCCCATTGTGGGATTTTCCGCGTCCGCCAAGGCAACGTCGCTGTCATGGATCATTTTCAATGACTTGTACGGGGACACCAAGCTGTTCGGGTCGGCGGCCGCAACTTCGATGATGACAATCATCGGCGTGGGCATCCTGTTGACTCCGGTACTGGTCCGCACTTGGCGGGACTTCAATCGCAGACGAGCCTGAGGAGGCGGACTTGACGGCAGCATCGCAGAAACGATCAAGTTTCCTCGCCATCTTCTCGACAGGATTCGTCGTTCTGTGGCTGATGATTGCTGCCGGCCCGTTCCTGTGGACTGTCTGGGGATCCTTCAAGGTTCAAGGGGATTTCTTTTCCAAGGCCGACTGGAGAAACGCGATTTACGGCGTCACCACGATTGCGGAAACCGGAAACGCTTTTACCGGAAACGGCTATTTCGGCGCTTGGATTCAGGAAGAGTTCTGGCAAAACGCAATCAACACCGCGGTTGTTGTCATCTTCACTGTAATCATTTCGCTAACCCTTGGGACATTGGGCGGATATGCCCTCGCCAGATCGGGATTTCGTTACGCCTTCTGGATACTGATCGCTGCGCTTATCTTTCGCGCGATGCCCCACATAACCCTTGTGTCAGGTTACCTTCTGCCATTTTTCGAATGGAACCTCTGGGGGCATTTGGCGACCACGATCATTGTGCTGGTAGCCATCAACCAGCCGTTCACGCTCTGGATGCTGCATTCGTTCTTTCTCAACATACCCAAGGACATCGACGAAAGCGCAATGGTGGATGGCTGCACCCGCTTTCAGGCGTTTCGCCTCGTGATCATCCCGGTGATGTGGCCCGGAGTGATCACGACGGGTCTCTTCAGTTTCCTGCTAGCGTACAACGACTTCGCGATCACCTCCATGCTGCTGTCTTCGGAGAACCAGACCATGGTTCCGAGGATCGCAAGTTTCCTCGGCACCGTCCGCGAGCAGGGAAACGTGATGTTTGCAGTGGCCGCCGTTGTCAGCGCGATGGCGCCGCTGTTTTTTCTCGTGCTTTTCTTCCAGCGCCAGATTGTCAGCGGGCTGACGGCCGGAGCGGTCAAGCAATGACCAATGACACACCCAGGCAAGCCAAGGAACGCGAAGGCAGCAGGTGCTGATTTCCTTGACCATATCGACTCATCCGCCCTGCCAAAGAAAACTTGCCGCCTGCGTGTCGGCGGCGGCACCCGAACACCTGTATCGCCGCGGGAATCGCTTCTATGAACTAGTTGGCGCAGTCGGACTGATAAATTCAATGTCGCAAACGCACTCTGGGCGATCGGGAAGGGATATACTTGCGGGATCTTCAGTTCACGCTGGTTCAGGATCAGACCAACAGGCAAATTTGCATATATCCCATTTGCTTCCTTCTTTCGGATGGACCGCGACAAGATCGTCGAGACAGTGAATTTCCTTGATGTGCTCACCGCAATCGATCAAGTGGCCAGAGCCGATTTTCGGGGCTTCAACGGCATCGCAGATCATGGCGCCCGGCCCGCGCACGACGAACTGCTGTTCGAAGAGTGAAATCCAGTTGCAAGTCACTTGCTCTCTTGCAGCCATATTGGACGAACTGACAACCTAGTTGAGTCCCCCTCCAAACACTTGGCACGGTATTGGCCTGCAGACATGAACTGGATCGGTCCGTGCATCGGATATCGCGGTTCCCAGAGTGCCGCTCCCGTCCGTTTGAAGGACGGTTGGAATGAACATTTCCCGGAATGTTCCGTTATCGAAGGCAACTATCGGCCCTTTTCTGGCGTCCAAGCCTCAGAATGCATTTGCTGCGGTTTTTTGGCCTTCCTGAAATAAAAAGCCTGGCAGAAATGCGGGTTGTCGGCATTTACCTGTGACAGACCACAGTACACGACGCTCTTGTGTTGAGAGACGAAAAGGATTCGAATTGAAGCTTCTCTTGTACAAGGAACTTCGAGATGTTCGGGACCCTTCTCGCCCCTCTGATGAACACGCCACGCCCACATTTTGGCCTGAGCAAGACGCGATTGGAAACTTTTGCCATTCTGCTGACTGGTTTTGCCAATTGTCGGACCGTGAACCTCAGCCATTTGGCAAGCCAATTCTCAGGGAAAGCTCTTCACACTTCCAATGGTCGCCGGCTGCAACGGTTTTTTCAGCATGTCCGGTTTGATGGCGATGTGGTTGCTCAACTGACATTGCGCTTGCTCAACCTCAGCGGACCGACGCCACTTGCGCTGGACCGAACCAATTGGAAGCTCGGCAAGAAAGATGTCAATGTCCTGGTTCTGGCCATTGCGACGCGACGCTTCAGGGTTCCGCCGATGTTGACAATGATCGACCATCGCGGGAATGGTGCGACAACTCAACGCATGGAACTGATAAGCCGCCATCTGCGCCTGTTTGGCGCCTCCACTATGGAAGCTCTGCTCGCTGACCGGGAATTCATCGGTGATGATTGGATGGGTTTTCTCATTGAAAACAACGTTCCTTTCGTTGTCCGTGTGCGCGAAAACGCGTATGTCACTGCTGAGGATGGGCGTCGCTTTCAGTTGCGCTCACTCCTGCGCAAACGCGGCAAAGGCATCTGGACCGGTTGGCTTTCCGGCATGACGCATGCCCCAGACAACCTTCTCCATTTTGCCGGGCAGCGGATGAAAAAGGGCGAATTGCCGCTTGTTGTGACAAACATCGCCGAGCCTCGGCGCGCCCTTGATCTCCATCGCAAAAGATGGCGGACCGAGTGCCTCTTTGGCGATGCCAAAACCCGGGGCTTCAACATCGAAGACACGCACATCACCGACCCCGCCAAACTGGCGACACTCCTCGCCATAATCGCTCTGGCCGTGACATGGGCTTGCCGTTGCGCAAGTCGTGTCATGGGTCCAAAAGCACCCCGGCGCAAAACACACAGGCGCCGTGAAAAATCCTGGTTCGGAACCGGACTTGATGCGCTCAGGCGCTGGCTATTGCATGACCCCGAACAGGCGCTTCAGGCGTGGCGCCACACTTGTCCAAAACCAAGTCTCTGCTCAAGCAAAGGCGGCAGGAAACTATGAGAGTCGTGTACTGTGGTGACAGACAAAAACTTTGGCTCAATTCGCAAAACGTAGGCGCGGTCTGGCGATCGCCGCCTCGAGGCAGGCTCTGGGCGATGGCTGATCGCCGAGTTCGATGAGATGGAACCACCTCAGATAGCTGTCCAGGTACTTGGTGGCGATGCCGCGCCGCCTGCGCAGAAAGCCCTTGATCTGGCTGTGGCGGCTGTTGACCGTCCGGATGTGCAGAGCGCCCCGGACCCGCTCGCCAGCAGAAGCGGTGATGCTCTCGTGAGGGATGCCGAGCGCCGCCGCGACGGGCGGATAGCAGCGGTTGGCGGCGACCAGAATCGGCACCTGCTCGCGCGAGAGGCCGCGCTTCTTGGCTTTGCCGCCGCGCCAGCGATGCGCCCGTGCCCGTGAGCGCACCGAAGGTCTTCCCGCAGTCCTTGCACCGGAACCGGCGAAGACCGCGCGCCCTTGCGGCTCTCCAGAAGAAAGGTCTCGTCAGCCTCGACGATCCCGGCAAGCCGATCCGGCGCCTGGCGCACCGCCGCCACCTCCTTGCGCTGCGCCGCCGTCAACTCATCGACACGCGAGAACCAGTCCCGAAACCGCTCGTGATCCATCTCTCTGATCTCCAAGGCGAATCCGCAAAGATCCTATCACTATGCCTACGATTCACGAATTGAGCCTTACTATAAGGAGCCTCGCGGCAGGTGCACAGGCTATCGCTCCGGAGAGATCGATTATCTCTCGCGTCATGGCGAGGTCGTCGACGCGGTGCATGCGTGGCGGAGTGCTCGCCCACTGACCCGGGACCAGGCGCATGGTGAAGAACGTCTTTATCGATCTCGGGGTGTCCGACAGAGCGAACAACCTGGTGGAGGTTTGCGAGATCAAGACGAGCTCGGAGCGCTCCGACGTCTATACGGCGATCGGGCAGCTCATGGTTCATGGCTCGAACAAATGTAAGAAATTCCTGCTGCTCCCGAAGGGTTGGGGGCTACCGACCGACCTAGCGGATGCCCTGCGACGCAACAGGATCGAGTTGCTTCGATTCAGGCTGAACAACCGAGGGGCGAAGATTCTTTGAGCTTGGACGGCGTCGTCCGGGTTCGGTCTGCTCGACTCGGACGGCGCACGGGTCGATAAAGCAAACAGGGTATGGACGTATAAGCACATCCCGCCGACAGGACAGGCATTCGATCGAGCCGGAAGCCGAAGCGGGAGGCCGGGTTGCCGCTGGTCGACGGCCCCGTCTGCGCGCTCAGGCCCACCGTCGTCTCGCTGCCGCCCGACGGCGTCTTCTTCACCGTGAAGGCAGCTGTGCGCCAAGTTCGCCGCCGCGGCCAGGTCCTTGTCGAAGGTGATGGTCAGGAGAGGGACAACTGCCGTTCGGCGGAACGACCCGTTGCAACCGGGCCGGGGCGGGTATCGAACTCGGTTTTCGATCTTTGAGACTACGGGCTTGATAGCCGTAGGCCATTGGCCTATGTTTGTGTTATGGAGTTCGAATGGGACAAGACCAAGAACAGTGCCTGTTTCGAGCGTCGCGGCTTCGATTTCGCCTATGCCGTCCGGGCCTTCCTCGATCCGCACCGGATCGTCGCGCAGGATCGCCGGCGGGACTATGGGGAGGACCGCTACCGGCTGCTCGGCACGGTCGACGGGCGCGTGTATGTCGTCGTCTACACGGTGCGGGGTTCGGCCGTTCGCATCATTTCGGCCCGCAAGACCAAAGGCAAGGAGGTCGCGGATTATGAGCACAACGCGCATCAGGATTTCTCCCGACGATCCGTCCACCCTGCCCGAAGGGCGGATCGACCCCGCCAGGGTGGACGCCACCTCCGAGGCGGAGATCGCAGCGCAGGAGCGGGAGGACGAGGAAGAGGCCATGCAGGACATGGCGCAGTATGCCCGCCGGATCCGGCGGCGGCTGGGACTTTCCCAGACCGAGCTGGCGCGGCGCATCGACGTGCCGCACGAGACGATCCGCAACTGGGAACAGGGCAAGCGCTGCCCGACCGGCGCGGCGCGCGCCCTGTTGCGGGTGCTCGACAAGGCCCCGGAAACCGCGCTCCGCGTGCTGACCTGAAAGGATGACGGCGATGCCGCCCGGCGAATTTTTTTTCGATCATACTCTAGGCACCGCATGTCCCGCCTTGCGCCCCATGAGCTACTCAAGTGTATGATTCCATGCAGGAAATCCCCTACCTGTCCCGTTTGACATGGCCGAATCGTGGGGCCAAATGGACTCCCGGGAGCGTAGTGTTGCGGGAGGCGCGAGGGGATGCCGGAGAACGAGGATCGCGGGATTGCCGTCATGCGCGGCGTGGCGGCGAACGACAACCCCGGCTCTGGGGCCGGGGCAGGCGGCGGGGCGGAGGCGCGGATCGATGCCGCCGTGGTGACGCTGGCCCGACTGATCGGCCGGCGCATCGCGCACGAGGAACTGGACAGGCTCGACGCCGCCAACGACAACGCGCCGGGGAAGGATGCTGGCGAGAAATATGAGACCGGAGACCATGACCCTGAGCTACGCGCTCTACGCCCGCGACTCGTCCGACTAGCAGCGGGCAGCCTCGATCGAGGACCAGTTCCGGGTCTGCCGCGAACGCGCCTAGCGCGAGGGCTGGAAGATCGTCGGCGCGTACAAGGACTCCGCCGTCTCCGACGCCAGCATGATCCTGCGTTCCGGCATCCAGGCTCTGCTGGACGACGCGCGGCGCGGCCTGTTCGAAATCGTGGTCGCGGAGGCGCTGGACCGGGTGAGCCGCGACCAGACGGACGTGGCGACGCTCTACAAGCACCTGCGGTTTGCCGGCGTGATAATCGTCACCCTGTCGGAAGGCGAGATCAACGAGCTCCATGTCGGGCTCAAGGGGACGATGAACGCGCTGTTCCTGAAGGACCTCGCGGCGAAGACCCATCGGGGTCTGCGCGGCCGGGTCGAGCAGGGCCGCTCGGGCGGCGGGCTCTGCTACGGCTACGACGTGGTGAAGTCGTTCGACGGCTCGGGCGATCCGGTACGCGGCGGGCGCACGATCAACGAAACCGAGGCCGAAGTCGTGCGCCGGGTGTTCCGGGAGTTCGCCGACGGTGCGAGTCCGCGCGCGATTGCGCGGCGGCTGAACGGGGAAGGCATCCCCGGCCCGTCGGGCAAGCTCTGGATGGATACCACCATCCGGGGTCACGCCAAGCGCGGCACCGGCCTGATCAACAACGAACTCTACATCGGCAGGCTGGTCTGGAACCGGCTGCGCTACATCAAGAATCCGGAGACGGGAAAGCGGGTGTCGCGGATCAACCCGCCGGAGGAGTGGGTCGTCAGGGAAGTCCCCGAACTTCGCATCGTCAACAACGACCTCTGGAAGGCGGTCAAGGACCGCCAGGGCGAGATCACGGAGCAATACGCCACCGTCATCGAGGCCATGCAATCTGCCCGGGCCAACCGGCTAAACGGCGCCCACCGGCCCCGCCACCTGCTCTCGGGCCTGCTCGAATGCGGCGTCTGCGGCGGCCCCTATTCCATGCGCGGCCAGGACCGCTACGGCTGTTCGAATCATATCATGACCGCCACCTGCTCGAACGGCAGGGGCATCCGCCGCTCGGTGATCGAGGAGCGGGTGCTGTCCGGGCTGAAGGACCAGCTGATGGCGCCGGAAGCCGCCGCCGACCTCCCGAACATCCACCCCAACATCTCGGACATCTACCGGCGCAAGGTGGCGCGGCTTGTCGAGGCGCTGGACCATCCGGAGGACCGCGATGCGGCGGCGTCCGCCATCCGTGGCCTGATCGAGCGCATCGTGCTCACCCCCGGCGAGAAATGGGCCGGAAACGGGACGCAGCCTTGATACGATCATGGCCCTTGTGCAAATGACGGGCACTATTTCCGAATTGCTTGTCGATGGCGCTGTGCGCTGCGAAGTTAAGTGGAAGGATCAAGGGCTCCTAGGTTCAGGCTCATGACCGGAAGATGATGGTGGCGGCGACCGGCAGAGCGGGCAGGAGAGTCTCGGTGTCGCGACGGTCGCTCGCCGGGCCCTCCACGGCATCGGTTTCAAGGGCTTGCCGCCGCCGTCAGGCGGCAGCAACTGGATGCGAACGAACCGGCCTCGGAAAGCCGGAAATGGCGGTCGGACATGGAACCCCCCATGTCTTGGGGCCTTCAACCGCAGAAAAACCTGAAAGACAAACCGTTTACAGGGCCTGAGCCTAGATCGACTTTCGGTCAATGCTGACTCATCGCTCCCGCTTGCCAAATTCCAAACCCAGCTTGATAGCAATCGAACCAACTTCCAGGAGCAGCGGAAATTCCCGGCAAATCACCTGAACGCAGGCGCTGCAATGCCCAGATAGTCAGAAAGCTCCTGTCGGGGCGGCTGATCAAGAATGTTCCGTGTCGAATCGACCGCCAGAATCCGACCTTCATGAATGAATGCAGTAGTGTCCGCTATTCGGCGGGCGTCGGCTGGGTCGTGCGTCACCATGAGAACCGTCAGGTTTCTGTCGCGTCTGAGCTTGTTCACGAGATCAAGCATTTCACGGCGCAGAGCGGGACCCAGCGCAACAAATGGCTCGTCGAGCAGCAAGACAGACCGGCGCATCACCAGTGCCCGGGCGATGGCAACTCTTTGGCGTTCACCGCCCGAAAGAGCTTTCGGCAGACGATTCTCCTTGCCGTTCAACCCGACATGTTCCAGCGCAGCCGATGCGTCCATCCGCTGACGAGGGGTCAGGCGCAGGCTTGGGTCCAGGCCGAGAGCGACATTCTGCTGGGCTGAAAGATGCGGAAACAGATTGTGGTCCTGAAACAGCATCGTGATCGGGCGACGGGCTGGCGGCAGGTCATTCACCAAGCAGCCGTTCACAGCCACCTCTCCAGAAAGCGGTTTCTCGAATCCAGCAGCCAGTGCAAGAAGCGTGCTCTTTCCCGCACCGCTGCCCCCCAGTAGCGCTGTCACCGTGCCGCTTGCCACGGCCAAGTCGATGGCCAAGTTCCAATCGCCAAATGCGAAGCGCAGACCGCGCAGTTCAAGTCCGGGCGCCGACACTCCCCAACCTCTCGATAACGACAAACATTGAAAGGCAAACCCCGATGAGAAGGAGTGCAAGCACCGCTGCCTCCCCCATTCGATAGCTGCCAAGCGCCTGATAGAGAAGCAGCGAAAGAGTGGCTTCTCTTCCTGTCCCGAACAACGCGATAGCCGTGAGGTCTCCTGCCGCCATGGCCGAAGTGAGTGCCATGGCCGTTGCAGCATTTCGCCTCGCGGCGGGCCACTCCAGTTGGCGCACACGGTTCCATCCCGTCAGCCCAATGCTTCCGCAAAGTCGATCGTGGTGCTCGGCAGTGCGTCGCAAGACAGGGCCGACCAACCGCAATGCATAGGGAACCGCGACAAGGCCATTAACCAGTGCGGCAAGCGGCAACGCCAAGTCGAAGACAGGAACAAAGGGCAAAAGAAGAACAAACAATCCGGCTCCCAAAACGACAGGAGAAACAACAAGTGTCTGACTTCCAAAGATCTCCAGGCGATCCGCGAGTTGAGGGCGCTTCCCGCGGATTGCAACGTCTCGGGTTGTCATCGCAAGCATTATGCCCAGCACAACGGCCAGAAATCCAGACCCTGCCCCTACCGCCAAGCTGCGAAAAGCCGCCGCCCAAACACTTTGCCTGGCAAGAACCTCAGCAACCGGACCCGCAAGGCCGGCGATCAGGATCGCAGCTAGTGGTCCGGCAATCCATAGAATCCCAGCCACAATCCATGCCATGTCGATGAGCACACTGACAGGCGACTGTGCATCGGGACGAATCACGAGGCGACCCTCTGTGGATACGCTGGGCGGTGTCCATGAGAATTTCAGCAGCACGAGAGCGACGGCAGCGCAAACGCCGACCTGAAGCAGCGCGAGACCCACGGCCCGGGCGATGTCAAATTCAAGTCTCAAGGCATGATAGATCGCAACCTCCAGCGTCGCCGCCTTCGGGCCGCCTCCCAAGGTGAGCACGGCTGCAAAGCTCGTGAAACACAGCAGAAAGATCAGCGTCGCCACACCAGGCACTGCGCTGGCAAGACGCGGAAGCTCGATCAGGCGAAGAATCACCCAAGAATTCATGCCAATCTGCCCCGCGAGACGCCAAGTCTCTCCGGGTATGGTTTCCCAAACAGGAAGAAGCAGGCGCACCGCCAACGGCATGTTGAAGAACACATGGGCTATCAGGATCCCTGCGAGACCATAGAGTGGACTGAGGCCGGAGAAGCCTAGAGACCGCAGACCGTAACTGATCGCCCCATTCTGTCCCCAGACGGCTGCAATGCCGAACACCGCGACAATGACCGGCATCACCAGCGGCAAACCCATGAGCCGGATCAGAAACGCGCGACCGGGAAATGCGGGCCGTCTCGCGAAGGCCCGGGCGACAGGAACCGCAAATGCGATTGAAAGCAAGGTGGAAAGCGTAGCCTGAAGCAATGCGAAGCGAAGGATCCGAAAAGTGTAGCTGTTGACAATGGCTCCCGTTTCCAAATCTGGCACCGCACCGAGCAAGGCAACGATCGCCACAGCCGCCAGACCGGGCGTCGCCGCCAATGCGACGACGCCTGGCCAAAGCAGCGGTCGATGGCCGACCATCAATTGAAGCTCATTGCCTCCAGCCACTCCTGAGCCCACGCGGAGCGAGAGGCCTTGACCTCCTCTGATGAAAACAGCAGCGCCGATTTCGGTCGCGGGAGATCATGGAAAACGCTTGGCAGACCCTCACCCAGGTCAATGACCGGATACATCCAGTTTGTCGTCGGAATTATCGACTGGAAGCCGGAGGTGCCGATAAAGCGAAGGAAATCGCGTGCCAAGTCTTGCTGGCTTGTGTGGGCGGACATGGCAGCAACCTCGACTTGGGTGTAATGGCCTTCCGGAAAAATGATTGCTTTGTAGCGGTCCTCTTGGTCAACGAGCTGGTGATACGCTGGCGATGTGGTGTAGCTCAGCACCATGGGGGCCTCGCCGTCAAGAAACAGGCCGTATGCCTCGCTCCACCCCTTTGTGACGGTCAGTATGCGTTCCGAGAGTCTGGTCCAGGCATTTGCCGCATTGTCGCCATAGACTGCCTTGATCCACAGCATAAGGCCCAAGCCAGGCGTGCTAGTCCGCGGATCCTGGACTATTAAATCGTGTTGTTCCGAGCCAGCAACCAGCTCTTCCAATGTTGCCGGTGGAACGGGCAACGCCGAGCTGTCATAAACTATTGCGAAATAGCCGTAGTCATAAGGCACGAACACTGAATCGGTCCAATCCATGGGCAATGAGTAATTCATTGGTTCAAGCCCGTGCTCGCGAACCACGCCGTGAGCAATCGCCTCAGCCATCAAGTTGTTGTCCAAGCCAAGCACCACGTCGGCGCTGGTGGAACCGCCCTCGAGACGAAGGCGCGAAAGCAACAACACAGCATCATCAACGGCGACCCACTCGATATTGCAATCGCAGCGATTTTCGTAGGCTTCCTCAATTGCTGGTCCCGGACCCCATTCACTGACAAATGACCCATACGTGTATACCGTCAGTGTTTCGGCCAGCGCGGGCAGAACGGCAAACAGCGACAAACTGAACGTGGAAAGCAAACGTAGCATGGCATTCTCCTTCGGACCGGCGGAAGAGAATGATGGCGTCATCACAATCCCTACGCCGGCATTATCCGGATCAGGTTCAATGGGTCGGTGCGCATTGCACCTCTCAGCTCCGCAAGAGCACCCCGTGAGTAACTTTGTTCAGCATATAGCGCCTGTTCTGCGCCCGCAAGTTGCATGTTGGCAAAATCGCTGGCCAGCCGCAGAAAGTCACGACTCTCCACTCGATTGCCCAGAAATGGCCCATAAGTCCTGCAACGGATTGTCAGTGCGGCGACCGCGCAGCCCGAAATGGCAAGAGAGAGCTAACCGAGCACCTGTTGCCCGCTAATGTTCTGGGCTTGAATGACCGTTATTGCAATGAGATTCAGAGCGTCTTCTGCCGAGCATCCACGAGACAAGTCGTTCGCGGGCTTGGCAAGACCCTGCAAAACCGGCCCTATCGCTTTCATTCGCCCCAGCCGTTCCGCGATCTTGTACCCAATGTTGCCCGCCTCCAAATTCGGAAACACAAACACGTTCGCCGCATAAACGAGCTTGCTCCCGGGGTTTTTCTTCAGCCGGACCGCTGCATCCATCGCCGCGTCAAACTGAATTTCACCCTCGATGAGCATCTCCGGACAGTTCTTGGCGGCAATACGGGCAGCCTCCCGCACCAGATCCGCTCGGTGGTGCGGTCCGCTCCCGGCCGTCGAAAATGACAGCAACGCGACGCGCGGCTCCACTCCCAGCAACGACCTCGCGGACAGGCCCGAACTCACGGCGATATCGGCCAATTCCTCGGCTGACGGTTCCACCGCCAGCGCACAATCAGCGAAAACCGCCGCTTCCCCAAGGGGATGCCTTGCCTCTTCCGGCACCATGATCATTGACGAGCTCACGAGCTTGGAATTGGGTGATCTGCCGATGATCTGCAAAGCTGTCCTGATCGTGTCAGCCGACGTGAACCTTGCTCCGCCTATCGTCCCGTGCGCGTCACCAAGCCGAACCATTAGGGCTGCGTGCTCCAAGGGTTGCATCACCGCTGCATGCGCTTCATCTTGAGTGGGGTTTCGGTGCGCACGGAGAGCGATGTAATTGCTGCGGTATCGCTCCAAGTCACCGCTCGAGCCAGGATTAATGACATCAATCCCGATCTCTTCTGCACTTCTCTCGCGCAATCCACCCAATATCGAATTTTCGTCTCCCAGCAGGGTTATCCGCGCAAGACCGCGGCACACCGCGGCGACGGCAGCGTCCAGAATTCGACCATCTTCGCCCTCGGGAAGCACTATGTGGCGAGGATTTGATGCGGCCTTTTCAAAAACCCGCTCAAGAAGCTCCATACCTGTCCAACTCTTCAGGCAGGTAGCCGCTGCGGACGCATGTCACCTCGATGAATGCCGGCCACTGGCTGCGGCTTCTTCATCGCGTCACGCCGAAACGGCTCGCCAAGCTCCTGATTCAGGATCACCTCTATAAACGTCGTGACACCTTGCTGCATTTGCTCGTCAATCGCTTTATCGAGAGCCGCTGACAGATCATCCATCGTTTTCACCTGCACGCCCTTCAGCCCGCAAGCATCTGCAATCCGGGCGTAGCTCACCACCGGGTTGAGTTCCGTTCCCACAAAATTGTCGTCAAACCATAATGTCGTATTGCGCTTTTCCGCACCCCACTGGAAGTTCCGGAAAATGACCATCGTTATGGCCGGCCACTCGTCGCGACCGCACGAAGTCATCTCGTTCATCGAGATCCCGAACGCCCCGTCGCCTGCAAATCCGATCACGGGCGTGTCTGGACAACCTATTTTTGCGCCTATGATGGCTGGAAATCCGTACCCGCACGGCCCGAACAGACCGGGCGCCAAGTATTTCCGGCCCTTCTCGAACGTTGGGTATGCATTTCCTATCGCGCAATTGTTTCCGATGTCGGAGGAGATGATTGCCTCGCTAGGCATCGATCTCTGAATCGCCCTCCACGCCATGCGCACACTCATGAGATCGGGATCTTTTCTTCTCGCGCGCTCGTTCCAGTCGGTTCCTGGGTCATCGTCTTCATGATCCATCGACGACAGATGCTGCAGCCAACGAGACTTCGTTGCGGCAATGAGCCGACGTCTTTCGTCTCGGCCTTCGCCGCCTGCATAATCGGCAAGATGCTCCAGAATCTGCATGGCAACCTGCTTGGCGTCGCCTTGAATTCCAACTGCCACTTTCTTGGTCAGACCGATTCTATCCGGATTTATGTCAACCTGAATGATCTTCGCGTCTTTCGGCCAGTATTCGATCCCGTATCCGGGCAGAGTGGAAAAAGGATTCAAGCGGGTTCCGAGCGCCAGAATGACGTCAGCCTTCTTTATCAATTCCATCGCCGCCCGCGAGCCGTTGTAACCGAGCGGCCCGACCGACAGCGGATGCGACCCTGGAAACGCGTCGTTGTGCTGGTATCCGCAGCAGACCGGGGCGTCCAGCCTCTCCGCAAGACTGGCAGAAGCTGAAATCGCCTCGCCGATCACGACACCGCCGCCGTTGAGAATTACCGGAAATTTGGCGGCTGACAGCAATTTGGCAGCTTCGGAAATTGCCTCGCGCCCACCGCGCGGCCTTTCAAGTCGCACGGTCTGGGGCAACTCGATATCCACCTGCTGGGTCCAAAAATCGCGCGGAACGTTGATTTGCGCGGGGGCACAGCCACGCCACGCCTTTTCGATAACCCGGTTTAGAACCTCTGCCATCCGGCTTGGATCGCGAACTTCCTCCTGGTAGCAAACCATGTCCTCAAAGAGTTTCATCTGCTCGATTTCCTGGAAGCCGCCTTGGCCGATTGTCTTGTTGGCAGCTTGGGGAGTAACCAGCAGTATCGGCGAATGATTCCAGTACGCTGTCTTGACGGCGGTGACGAAATTCGTGATTCCCGGCCCGTTCTGCGCGATCATCATCGACATCTTGCCGGTCGCCCGCGTATATCCGTCGGCACTCATTCCAGCGTTGCACTCATGTGCGCAGTCCCAAAAGCGGATCCCCGCAGCCGGGAACAGATCCGACACTGGCATCATCGCCGACCCAATGATTCCAAACGCATGCTCAATTCCATGCATTTGAAGAACCTTCACGAAAACTTCTTCAGTCGTCATTCTCATGTCCGAAATCCCCTTTCAGATTGGTGCCCCAAAATTTCAAACTGCGTCGTCTTTTCGCAAATTCATATCAGGCAAACGAGCCAAGCCCCAAAAGCCCCATAACTTCTGGCATTCCGTCATGCAGCATGACAACAGTCAAATAAACAAGAAAAAACAGCCCAGCATACGATAGAATCGGGTACTTGGTCAGTATCCGCTGAATTAGCGTTGCACAGACCGCCATCATAAGAATTGCCAGAACCAAGCCGAACACCAGCAATGTCGTGTCCTCTCGTGCAATTGCAGCCACTGCAATGACATTGTCAATGGACATCGAAACGTCTGCAACGATTATTGTCACCATCGCGCTGCGAAGCTGGTTGCGGGATGTGGAAATGCCCGGACCTGCTGCCACCTCGATTCCCGTTGCCCTGCGCTGGCTCGAACGAATTTCATGGAAAAATCGCCAGCAGACCCAAGCTAGGAGAAGCCCGCCCAAGAACAGTATTCCAGGGATCGCGAGGAGATACGATGCAATCGCCGCGAAGAATATCCGGAGTAATGCAGCCATGACCATGCCAAACGCGATCGCATGGCGACGATGCTTTTCCGGAACCGATGCCGCAGCCATCCCTATTACGATGGCATTGTCTCCCGAGAGGATAATGTCCGCAAAGACAATCTGCAGAATTTTCAGTAGGTCTTCTTCCATTTCCGAGCCGGAAGTTGTTTCAGTCCATACGCAACTTCGCGACGTGGAATCGTGCATGTTCCTGCGCTTCCGACCAAGAATTCACCGCACTTATTGGGTGTCCTGCCGACTGCTTTGCTCGAAGTTTCATCTGAGCATATAATGATTGGCAGATGGATATTGAAGCGGTGGGAAATTTCCGTGTCTTTTCACCAGAAGACATAAAAGATGAAGAGCGGTATCTCATCGATCAGTGAGAAAGCGATTTGATTGACCGGTTAGCTTCGTCGCGCACAGCCGGAAAATTGCACGCTCTTCGCTCGTGTGCTAGGCAAATGTCAGTTCGCGGAAGATCCAGAGGACGCGCATGGAAAACACAAACGGTTCTGGCGGTAACGGAAAGACCTCGCCGCATCCGTCTGTACACATTGTGCGGCAGATTGTTCGAGACCTGTCATTCGAGAACTTTGCCCAACAGCCCCAAGGCGCTCCAGAGGTCGATGTCAAAGTGAACATCGACGCCGGTAGAGCTGGGGAGGTAGGGAAGTATGAGGTCGCTCTCAAACTCAACGTGATTGCCAAGGACAAGAAATCCTCTGGCCACATTTTCATTCTGGAGCTGCTGTACTCAGGACTCTTTCAACTCCAGCATTTCCCCGAAGATCAGTTGCGGCCTTTTCTCTTGATCGAATGTCCAAAAATGCTGTTCCCTTTCGTCCGCAGAATAGTCTCGGACGTGACTCGGGACGGCGGACTCCCGCCGTTGAACCTGCAGATCATTGATTTTGCCGAATTGTATAGAATCGAGATGAAGCGCGGTGCAGCCGAAAAGAAAAAGACCGCAAGTCCAAGCTGATCAGATTTCCAGAGATTCGGCATCCCTACAGATACTTGCCCCAGATCGAGTTTTCGCCGAGCGTCGCCACGAACGCCCTGTGCACCCGATCTTCTTCATCGCTTACCTGCGGCACAAGGGAAAAGGGTCTCTTCCCTGTCACCCGTTTGCGTTTGCCAACGCTGTCAGGCTCCTCCGCTTCCAGCAGTTCGATCAGGCTCTTTTCCGATCCGCTAAGCGCGATGTAGACTTCGACCAGAAGGTCAGCATCAACAAGCGCACCGTGTTTGGACCGTGTCGAGGTATCGATCCTGAAGTGCTTGCAAAGTGCATCCATGCTGTGGGATTTCAGTTCTGGAAGCTTCTGCCTCGCGACTTCAAGCGTGTCGATCACTCTGCTCATTGGGATTTCGGCGCAGTTTGAATTGCGCAGTTCAGAATTGAGAAATGGAATGTCGAACTCGGCGTTGTGAACCACGAACGTGGAATCGCCAATGAATTCAAGAAACTCACCCGCTATCTGGTCAAATGTCGGCTTGTCCCTAAGGAAATCGTCTCCCAATCCGTGCACCGCAAACGCCCGCTCCGCGACACTCCGCATCGGATTGACGTATCTCTGAAATCTTCTGCCGGTTCTGTTAAAGCCTTTGACTTCCACTATGCCGACCTCGATGATCCTATGGCCATCCGCAACTTCCAGGCCCGTCGTCTCGGTGTCAATGACGATCTCTGTCACTTTTCTTTCTGTTCCCTATTTATTTCGGTCAGCACTTCCTTTACGCGTGATCGAGCGCCATCAACAGTTGCCGTCGAAATGACAAAATCCGCTAGCATGCACTTTTCCTCGTCAGGTTTCTGCCTAGCTAGCAGAACCATGAATTGTTCTTCCGTCAGCTTGCCTCTTGCCAAAACACGACTTCTTTGAATGTCAGGGGGCACTGTAACAACCGCCACTGCATCTAGGGTATTTTCCTGACCAGTCTCGAACAAAAGCGGGATATCGAGTAAGACAATGTCATTTTCCACCTGACTTGCCGCCTTGATGAAGGATAACCTGTCGGAGGCCACCAAGGGGTGAATCGCCTGTTCCAAGCTCTTCAACACTGACGGGTTGTTGCTCGCGGCTTCTCTCAGGATGTATCTGTCAATGCTTCTTTTTCCCTTAGGCACCGCGTTTGGACAAATTGCGCTCACAATTTCAACAACCTGTCCATCCCCCTTGTAAAGACGATCTACCACCGCATCGGCATCCCAGACCGGAATGCCTTCTTCAGCAAACATCCTCGCCGTCGTTGACTTTCCCATACCTATCGATCCGGTCAACCCAAGAAGAAACGGGGTAGATTTCATAACTCGTCAGTAACAAGTTTTCGAATTTTTTGGTCAACTTCCGGCCGCACACGGTGCCATAAGTCAAACGATGCGGCGGCTTGATGGAGAAGCATTCCCAGCCCATCCACGGTCCTGCACCCGTGGGCTTCCGCATCCCTGAGAAATCTTGTTTTGAGCGGAGTGTAGACAAGGTCGCACACGACTGTGTCCTTTCGCAATGACTTTATGGGAAAGATCAAGTCTGGTTTTCCTGTCATTCCCATTGCAGACGTGTTCACCAAGGTCGAGATTTTCGGAAGAATTCGAAAGGCGGAGTTGCCATCCACTACCATTACCCTGTTCCCAAGCTCCGACCTGATGCTTTCCGCTCTGTCGATCGTACGGTTCAGCACGTAAATGACTGGCGCGTGGTTCGAGATCAAGCTGTGAACGACTGCGCGCGCGGCCCCGCCTGCACCGACAACCATGGCTGGACCATGTGTGGCATCCCAAGACGGCAAATTGTGCCTCATGTTCTCGATGAATCCATAACCATCGGTATTGGAAGCATATATTTTTCCATCTGACTGGATGGAGATTGTGTTGGCGGCACCGATCAGAGCTGCCTGATCAGACACGTTGTCAGCGTGCTCCAAGACAGCCTCCTTGTACGGGATCGTGATGTTTGCACCGCGGAATCCCATCTTTGGAAGTGCACTCAGCACATCCAGAAAATTCTTTTCCAACACCTTCAACGGCACATAATAGGAATTGATCTTGTAGTGCGATATCCAATAGTTGTGAATCAATGGCGACTTGCTGTGCGAAATTGGGCATCCAATCACGCCAACTAAAGTCAGGTCATCCGCGTCTGTCATATCTTTACCGCCCCTCTTCGACCAAGGTATCCCAACAGCTCGAGCAACGGCATTCCAAGTACAACGAACATATCACCTTCAACTTTTGACAGCAAACCAGCTCCGCCGTCCTCGATTTTATAGCAACCTACTGCATCCAGCAGGTCTTCCCCTCTCGCCAACAAGTAATCATCCAAATACTCGTCCGAGTAATTCCGCATGGTCATTATTGCAGTCGCAGTATGCCGCCAAACCGGATGACCTCCTTCATGCACGACAACCGATGAATGCAAATAGTGGATGCGGCCTCGCATCATCTTCAACATCTTCTTCAGGCATTGAACGCTGTCTGCCTTGCCAAAGGCCGTTTCATTCACTTCCAGAACTTGATCGCAACCGATGACGAAGTCCTCCGGACAGCGAAGCGAGACCTTTCTCGCCTTCAAGTCCGCGATCGAATTGGCGATATCTCTTGGCTTCGCACCAATATCTGACATGGAATCACGCAACGCTTCTTCATCCAGACTTGGAACTTCCACCCTAAATTCCACAAAGGCACTTTCAAGCATTTGCCTGCGAATCTTCGATCCAGAAGCAAGCACAATTCCTTTGCCGCTGTTAACAGTTCTGTTCATACCGCCATCACAATCCTTTCAGGCTTGTTGAAAACCCAGTCCCGTAACAGGTTGTTGCCGAACTTGCGCATTTAGTTTCAAAACTCTTCCGATCTTATTAACAGCCAAAAAGTTTTCAACAATTGTTGAAGTCTCAATTTTGCTCTCCAAAATCAAATCCAGTTTTTCAACCACATCAAGGGGATTTCTAGAGTGACATTGTCAAACTGCTCGGAATTTCAATGGCGACAACTGTGAATATCTCGCGAATTCAAGTTTTCAACAGGAGAAACAAATACAACTAATTCTTGTACTGATTCTTAGAGAACTTCTGATTTAGGGAGTTTTTCCGGTTTTGGTTGCGGAAATTGCTATTTCCGGCTGCACTGGTAAATTTTCTGCAGTCCGAAAGCCCCAAATGTGCATTTTCGGGGCGGTATCGCCGCCGGTTAACCCCCGCAGAGCCGATACGGTAGATTCTGGACACGTTTCTCCTCTATTACAGCAAGTGTGACTGGGCAATCATCGGGTTCAAGAAGCCCAGGAGCGCGCAAACGGATGCTCTACCCGCACCCAGGAGACCGGGCCGTCCATCCGCTCTGGAAAAAATCTCGCGGCGCTTCTTGCCGTCGCATTATAAACAGGCTGTTATTCAGGTTATTCTGTGGTTGAAGGCCCCAAGACTTGGAGGGGTTTCCATGTTCGACGCAGTTTTTCCGAGTTTCATCTGCCTCGCCCGCTTTGCCCTAGGATGGGAATCAATTCGCTTGCGCGGAATCTTCGCATCAGATGCGACGTTTCAAGAAGATTTCGGACGACTTAGGGAATCTCTGAATATAGCCTGATTGCGGGCGTGGCATTGCGCCTCTGGCGCGTGCGCCATCTTGCGCTGCATCCTCTTTTTGGGGGGATCGCGTCATGAAGCGCCTTCGGCCGCCGAGCCTTGAACGCGGTCGCGAGAGGCGCAGGACGTGTCGCGAGATCTTTCTGGAGCGGATGGACGGCCCGATCCCTCGGACGCGCCCGGAAGTCCGCATTGCGCCGGTCCGTCCCGGCGGCGGGCGCGGGTGGAGTATTCGCCCCGGGTCGCGAGGTGGGCGTCGGGGCACGACAGGGTTCGCTGCCGAGGGCTGGAGAGGAACGTGCAGCGTCTTGCACCGCTCCCGGACTTCTTGAACCTGACGATCACCCGGCCGCATCTGCCGCGACATGGGGTCAGCGTGTCCGGAGTTTGCCGGGTCGGCCCTGCGGGGGCTGAAGCGGAGGCGATTCCGCCCCGAAAGCGCGCCTTCGGGGCTTTCGGACCGCAGGAAACCGCCGGCACGGCCGGAAAACGGGAACGTCCGCAGCCAAAACCCTCCAAATCAGAGGTTCCTTAATTCCCCCGATTTCTCGGGGCTTGCTGTACAGCGCAAGCCCAGCTTGTCGCTTTTACCATCACTGTTTAATTACGTTGCAAGCCGGTATTGGATCCAACTGCTTATGCATTTGGTTCCGGTTTGATCGAGATGCGGCAGGGGCGAGGTTTGGCGCGCAGCCCATGGCAGCCGCCCCGAGCCCAACCCTTGAGGTTGCAGAACGCGGTGCGGATCCAGGCGAGAACTTCATGGGCCGGCCTGTCGCCGATGACATGGGGCCGGTGGCGGTTCCGAGGCACCGCGCGACAGCCTTTCCAGCCGTCTGTTTTGACGATCGCGGTCGCGGCGGTGTTGCGCACAGCGAAGCTGCCGAGATCCTTGGCGCTGCAGGACCGGATCGTGGCCAGCCGCAGGCGGCCCGGCGTGTTGCCGTCGCCGAGTTCGACCGCGCCGGCGATCGGAATCTTGCCTTCGGGGCTGCGCCCCGGCCCCGGCGGCGCGCCCTTGTCGCGCTGCGGCAGGCTGGCCTCGTCGATCTCGACCAGACCGGACAGCGGGCTGCGCTCGGGGTTGACCATGGCGCGGCGAAGCTTGGCGGCGAGCATCCAGGCACTGCGACAGTACCCGATCCCGAGCTGCTTCTGCAGCTGCAGGGCGGAGATGCCATTGGAATGAGTGGCCATCAGATAGGCGGCCCGGAACCAGGTCGCGAGCGACAGCCTGGTTCGGTGCAGCAGGGTGCCGGCAGTGGCCGAGGTCTGCCGATGGCAACGGATGCATTCGAAGCTGTGCTTCCTGGTCTTCAACTCCCACCCGCGGTCGCGGCCGCAGGCGGGCCACCGGAAGCCGTTCGGCCATCGGACGGCGACGAGCCACCGGCGCAGGCGTCGTCGCCGGGGAACAGGCGCTGGAAGGCGATGAGGCTGGTGGGGATTTCGGTCATGGGACGGTTCCACGTCAAGAATGCCATGCGAACATTCCATCACCCGACATCCCGGACACAATGCCCTGTGTCGCCGGAACCATGTGCATAAGCAATTGGATCCAAATAGCGCACCAAAACTGCCTGCTCATATATTGTAGAGGTCAATTGCGCCAATAGCATGTCAGCCGCACCGATCCCAAACCATCCCCGAAAGCCTTGGATCGTCTGCGAAAGCGTCCAGGTCAAATTCAAGGCCAGTCCTCGGATGGTCCCGAAGCGCTTGAGCACCGGCTGCACTCATCCGAATGCGCCAACTTTGCCGTTCGACGGGGGCCGGATCATTGAATGCAAGGCAGCTCAGCACGGCGAGATTTGCACCACCCGCAGGATCGCGAACAGATTCAAAGCGGATAGCCTCCACCCCTGTTTCGCGCACGGTATCGGCAAGATCCTGACAGGCCGAACAATCGGTCAGATGCATCCATCGTTCACGATCATTGGCCAGATCGCCCACGGTCAAATCCAGTGCGCATTCCGTAGAAACCCCAACAGAAAACGCGGTGTAGTCGGCAGGATTGTCTGGAAATGGTGTATCCGGGCTCTCTGCGTAGAACAGAGATCGGTAGAACACCATTTCGGTCACGGCAGTTTCGGGCTGCTCGGCCCCATACCAGACGCCGGGGGTTAAACCCGCCCTGCGAAACCTTGAGCCATAGGGATATGGGCGATAGCGAAATGGCGTGCTCAAAAGATAATCAAGTTCCAGACACTCATCCGGAACAGGCGGCTTTGTTTCTTCCAGGACATCTTCCAGCAGGCTTTGTTCGTCTAGATTGTCGACAAGGCTGAGCGTTGAAACAACGTGCTGAGCCTCTACCAAACGCCATGCAGATGTTTGCAGCGCACGTAGCTCAGACCGAAGCGCGTCGTGCGTCCAGATATGTGACGACATCGACAAGCCCTTGTATTGAAGTCATTCTATCGATAGGGCGTGCACCCAATGCGCTGTTTTCGGATGAAATCCAAACCTTGGCGGCCTTCTCATCTCCACCCACAATAGCATCAAGCGAGCGGAACACGCGCACCAACATTGCGGCCAATTCAAACGCCTTGGTGTTTTCCGTCAACGCAACCTCGCCATTGCGCATGCGGGATACCTGCGCCTCAGATAAGCCAAGCACCTCGGAGAGCAATTTTCCCGACATTCCAAGTCGTGTTGCGGCACGGGTTGCAGCCTTGGTCAGAACGGCACCGCGATCAGGGGCAGATGCATTTACCTGATGATTTGCCATGACCTCCTCCATTCATGTAGAAATACTACACCATATATATTCCACAAGGAAGAAAAATCCATGAGCAATACGAACGGCGCGATCAAGTACAAAACACGTCTAATCGCCAGCAGCCCTCTCCAAAACTGATCCACACGGGCCGTGGCATTCTGATAAGCTTGAACATCCGGGCCTGTGCGTCAGGCTGGTCACCTTGTCCCTCAGTCACCAACACTTCTATCTCAGACCGCCTTGTCCCTTTCTGTCTACGATCAAAAGGCACACGCAAAGCACCAACCTTCTACTCCAGCGCTTTGATCTGCCCTTGCAGCCCGCGCATTTGGTCTGTTGCAGATATAGATATGGCAGATACCCGGCTTGCTTCTCAAATATCCCCTTAGATAGTGTCGTCATGAAATGCCAGCCTGGAGCGCCAGACACCGGATCTGCACCGCGGCAAGAAACGATGCGGCATTCCCCTGGCGTGTCGCGTGGCAATCCCACGCCAGCGCTTGAGCCACGGAAAGGCGTTCTCCACCAGATGCCGGTGCCGGCAGAGATCGACATCTGCGCTCTGGGGCGCTTGCGGTTGCGCTTCGGCGGAACCGCTGGAATGACTTCATGCTCCTCGCAACAAGACAGGATGGCATTCGTGCCACAGGCCTTGTCCGCCAACAAGCGCTCGGCATCCATCCCTTCAATCAGCTCGACCGCTTGACGGCAATCCGCTGCCGTCCCCTCGGTCGCCAACACCCGCACCGGCATCCCATGCGCGTCCACAGCCAGATGCAGCTTCGCGTTCAGCCCCCTTTTGCGCGACCCATCGCCTGATGGCCACCGACCGCACCGCTCGCACGGGGATGCACCTTGAGATGACTGGCGTCAATCATCAGCCACTTGCAGTCCGGCTCATCCACCAGATGCTCCGGCAACGCCCCCCAGAGCCCCTTGTCCCGCCAGCGACAGAACCGGCGATGGGTGTTGTTCCAGTCGCCACAGTCTGGCGGCAAATCACGCCAGGGAGCGCCGGTGCGCAGAACCCGGAAGATCGCATTGATGAACCGTCGATTGTCCTGCGCCACCCCAACTTCCCGCTCGGCCAGGCAGACGAGGCTCCAGCAACAGCCAGACCCTGTCCGAAATGTCATGACGCCGATGAGCCATTCCCATGAGCCGCCTCCAAAAACCATCAAGTGAGTTCCACAGACAATGCAGATAAACATCACTCATGACGACACTATCTAGGGAACCTCTGAATACAGCCTGATTTTGGGCGTTGCATTGCGCATCCGGGGCGCACTCGCTGTCTTGCGCCACGCCTTTCTTTCGGGGGGGGGGCACGACATGCAGCGCCTTCGGCAATTGACCTTTGCCAGCCTCGAATGCGATCGCAAGAAGCGCCGCGAGGTCTTTCCGGAGCGGATGGACGGCCCGGTCCCCTGGGCGCGACTGGAAGCCCGCAATGCGCCGACGTATCCGCAGGGCGGCGGCAAGAACCGACAGCCGCATCCGCTGTCGGTGATGCTGCGCGTACATTAAGTTCAGCCGTTCTGCAACCCGATCGATCCGGCGATGGAGGACCTGCTTTGCGAGGCGGAGAGCGTCCGGCGCCTTGCCGGGACGGTGCTTGAGAAGGTTCCAGACGAGACGACGATCCCGACTTCAGTCACCGGCTGGAACGCCGCGGACTGGCGCAGTTGCTGTTCGGGAGATCGGGAATCACCTGGCCGAATGGGGTGTTCCGCTGAAGGAAGGCAGCACCGTTGACGCCACCATCATCTCGGTGTCGTCGTCGACCGGGAACGAGAGCAACGCCCGCGACCCGGAGATGCACCGGATGAAAAAGGGGAACCGGTGGCATTTCGGGATGAAGCTGCACGTCGGCACTGATCTCCGGGGTCTGGTGCACCATCTGGAGGGAACGGCCGCCAACGTCGCGACCTGACGCCTTCGGGGCAGTTTCCGCAGCCAAACCAGAAAAACTCCCCAAATAGAGGTTTCTTAGTTATACCGTTGCAGTTGCATTTGGAAGCGAACCGAACGTTCAGTTTTGTAAAATGCCGACAAATTCTGTCGATCAATGAAAAGGCCTAGATCCAAGAACTGGATATTTCATTGCACCTCGCTCTCGAGTTCGTGCTGAACGCGTTCGTCAAACTGACTCGTTGGAGGCTCAAGCGCAGGATGTTTCGCTCCGCTGGCGAGTTACGGGATCAATCAATTGTTTCATCGACGAGAGTAACTTACAGGGCGTGTCCAAGCACTTGGGCCGTCAACCCTAGGGCGATCATCGCCGCAAGAAAGCGAAAAAACAAAATTTTGGAATCAAGCCACTAGTCGTGAGGTTCAAACCATGATGGATGCCCTTCATACACTGTACCCTTGGATCAAAGCGTTGCACATCATTTCGGTGATATCTTGGCTGGCTGGCCTGCTGTATCTGCCGAGACTGTTCGCATACCACAAGCATGAGGTTGGCTTGGACACCGATGCAAGCAAACTGTTTCAGAAAATGGAACGTCGACTGCTGAAGATCATAATGACTCCTGCCATGCTTCTGACTTGGTTGTTTGGGCTTTTGCTTGTTGGCACACCGGGACTAGTGGACTGGGCTGAGGGCTGGGCGTGGACCAAGATATTCGCGGTAGTCTTGATGACTGTGTTTCACTTCTATCTCGCGAGGAAGCGCCGAGAACTGGAAGAAGGCTGTTGCCAAACGAGTGGAAAGCAATTTCGATGGATTAATGAAGTTCCGTCGGTTCTGATGATCGCAATAGTGATTCTTGTTGTTGTGAAGCCGTTCTGAGCAAAGCATGACGAATCGTCCTTGAGGAGAAAAGTGGCTTCGGGGCCAGTGAAATCATGAACGAGGATCAATGGCCTGAAAGGTGTTTGTCCGTTCATGCTTGCGAGTGGACTGGTTGTCCCGGATGGCATGGATCGGGGTGCCGGCGGAGATTCTTGTCGATCTCCAGCTCGATTGCCGCCAGAGAGGCCTCTTGGCAATGTGCCGTCGTCAGCTCGTCGATTTTTGAAACCCAATCCCGAAACCGCACCCGATCCATCAGCATGCCCACGGATTGCAAATTGAGCCTTTGGATATGAGGCACGGGCATATTGGGACGCAGACGGCGGCTCTCTGCACCGACATCCTGCTCGGCATGGTCCATGCCACCGCCGAACGGAAAAATTGAAAAGTGACTGCCCTAGCTTCAATGTTTTGAATATTCCCGAACAAATCCTATGTTAGTGAAACAAAAAAGGGGGACCAGACGATCAACGACATCATTGACAAGAGTTGACAGGATGTCAGCCAAGGAGAAATTGAATATCGCCGGTATATGAATCTTGACAAGCGATAAAACCGTCACTAATGCTTTCTGCGGCGACCGGTCGGTCTGCCAGAATCCCTCATCGAATTGAAAGCCGAACGCAATTCGGCGCTTTAAAAGCAGTTGGATCCATGAACGCAGGAACCATATCTCTTTCCGAACTGAAGAAAAAAACCCCGACAGATCTCTTGGCGATCGCTGGAGAGCTTGAAATCGCTGAAGCTTCCGTGATGCGGAAGGGAGACATGATGTTCGGGATATTGAAGGCCCAAGCCGAGGCAGGTTGGGAAATCCAAGGTGACGGTGTTCTGGAAGTAATGCAGGACGGTTTCGGTTTCTTGCGATCGCCAGAGGCGAATTACCTTCCCGGACCCGATGACATCTACGTTAGCCCTGACATGATCAGAAGATTTGGTCTGCGAAAGGGTGATGTGGTCGATGGCGTCATTCGAGCCCCGAAGGACAACGAAAAATACTTCGGTTTGGTCAAGGTTGCAGACATCAATTTTGATGCACCCAAAGTCGGAAGGCACAAGGTGCACTTCGACAACCTTACACCGCTTTACCCTGAAGAGCGGCTTCGAATGGAACTCCAGAATTCTTCATCTAAAGACCTTTCCTCTAGGATCATTGATCTTGTCTCGCCTTTGGGCAAAGGCCAGAGAGCACTGATTGTTTCGCCGCCCCGAACGGGGAAAACTGTTTTGTTGCAAAACATTGCCCACTCAATTGAGGCAAATCATCCTGAGTGCTTCCTGATTGTTCTTCTTATTGACGAACGTCCAGAGGAAGTGACCGACATGCAACGGAACGTCAGGGGCGAGGTGATTTCGTCCACTTTTGACGAGCCGGCAACCCGTCATGTGACAATTTCCGAAATGGTCATTGAAAAAGCAAAACGTTTGGTCGAGCACAAGAAAGATGTCGTGATCTTGCTGGATTCTATCACTAGGCTCGGGCGCGCATTCAACGCGGTGGTTCCGTCGTCAGGGAAGGTGCTGAGCGGTGGCGTCGACGCCAATGCACTGCAACGACCAAAGCGGTTCTTCGGAGCCGCGAGAAATATCGAGGAAGGCGGCTCGCTCACCATAATCGCTACCGCGTTGATCGATACGGGAAGCCGAATGGACGAGGTCATTTTCGAGGAATTCAAGGGAACGGGCAATTCCGAAATTGTCCTTGATCGGAAAGTGGCGGACAGGCGGATTTTCCCCGCGTTCGACATCCTGAAGTCAGGAACGCGAAAAGAGGATCTGCTTGTAACCAAGGAAGATCTGCAGAAGATGTTCGTCCTCAGGCGAATTCTCAATCCGATGGGGACCGCGGAGTCAATAGAGTTCCTCCTGTCAAAGCTGAGGACAACCAAGACAAACGCCAATTTTTTTGAATCGATGAATTCGTGAACGTTTACTGCATTTTCGGCCCGTTGCACATGAAAGAGCGATTTCCTGTAATGTGAACGGCGGGTTCAGATGAGACCAACCCGTTCTTTCGGAACGATTTTTGCCCTGTCGACCGTACCGGGCAAATCTGGGCTTGCTGTAATCCGAATTTCTGGGCCGGGTGCGAAAAACGGAGTCGAAGAGTTCTGCGGAACGATTCCGAAACCCCGCACCGCCGCACTTCGGAAGTTGTGCGGAGCGGACGGTGAGACCCTTGATCAGGCAATTGTCATCCATTTTCCGGAAGGCGGAAGCTACACGGGCGAGGACATCGTGGAGTTTCATTTGCATGGCAGTCAGGCCGTTGTTCGGTCCGCGCTTCGGACTCTGGCTTCCCGACCGGGCTTTCGCATGGCAGAACCCGGGGAATTCACGCTTCGCGCGCTTGCGAACGGCCGCATGGACCTTGCGGAGGTCGAAGGTCTGGGCGATCTCATTGACGCTGAAACCGAGGCGCAACGCCGTCAGGCGCTGCGTGTTTTCGAAGGAAATCTTGGCCGGAAGACGGAAGGCTGGCGGACTGGGCTGGTTCGCGCAATGGCATTGCTGGAAACACCCATCGACTTTGCTGACGAGGAGATTTCCGAAGATGTGCGGCTGGAAGCGCTGGATTTGATCAAGACAGTCACGTCCGAGCTCAATGCCGAAGTGCGCGGCTCCAAAGTTGCCGAACGAATTCGCGACGGGTTCGAGGTGGCGATTGTTGGTCCCCCCAACACCGGAAAGTCAACGCTGTTGAACCATCTCGCGGGAAGGGAGGCGGCAATCACTTCCGAGTATGCCGGAACGACGAGGGATGTGATCGAAGTCCGGATGGATCTTGAAGGCCTGCCAGTCAGCGTTCTGGATACCGCTGGCTTGCGAAAGGCGGATGACCCCGTTGAGGAGATAGGCGTCGAGCGTGCGAAATCCAGGGCGGCAGCGGCCGACCTGCGGATATTCCTGACTGAAGGAACTGTCTCGCCCGAAATCGGTCTTCGGCCCAAGCAGGGAGATGTTTTGCTGCGCTCCAAGGCGGACCTGCTCCCCGATACGGTTTCTGATGCCGTGTCTGGAAAGACGGGGCGAGGGGTGCCAGAAATGATCAGGAGAGTGGCAACTGAACTTGGAAGTCGTGCGGCGGTTGTGGCGACCGCGACGAATGAGCGGCATAGATCTGCAATGGCATCTGCGGTTTCGGCTTTGGATTCCGCAAAGTTTGAGTTAACAGCCGAAGGGGGGATGGAGGAACTCGCTGTCGAGGAGACAAGAAGGGCCGTTCAGGCTCTTGATGCTCTCATCGGGCATGTCCATGTCGAAGATGTCTTGGACGAGATATTCGCCAGCTTTTGCTTGGGAAAGTGAGGATGTTTCACGTGAAACAATTTGATCTTGACGTGATTGTGGTAGGAGGCGGTCACGCTGGCGCAGAGGCGGCAGCGGTGTCAGCAAGGGCTGGCGCAAGGACAGAACTTGTCACTCTTCGACTTGATGGTATTGGCGTGATGTCCTGCAATCCAGCGATTGGCGGGCTTGGGAAAGGGCATCTTGTGCGCGAAGTCGATGCTCTCGATGGCGTCATGGGCCGCATTGCCGACTTGTCGGGGATTCAGTTTCGCCTGTTGAACCGGCGCAAAGGCCCGGCAGTGCAAGGTCCTCGCGCCCAGATCGACAGAAAGATCTATCGGACTGCGATGCAGCGAGAATTGTCGAGCATTTCGAATCTGGAGATTATCGAGGGAGAGGTTGCGGATTTCCTGATGAATGGAGATACCGTTGCCGGAGTTGTGCTTGCGGATGGTTCTGAAATCCGCGCGCGCTCGGTTGTTTTGACGACTGGAACGTTCCTCCGTGGCTTGATCCGCATCGGAGAGTCAGCAACGCCAGCTGGACGCGCGGGTGACAGGGCGACAATCAGATTGGCCCAACGAATGGAAAGCCTTGGCCTTCCGATGGGACGACTGAAAACCGGGACACCGCCGCGCCTCGATGGACGAAGCATAGACTGGGGCATTCTGGACGAGCAACGAGGAGACGACTCTCCGGTTATGTTCTCGTTCCTGTCGCGCGCTCCAGCGGTGCGGCAGATTTCCTGCGGGATCACGCATACCAATGCAGCAACTCACGCAATCATTGAAAGGAACCTGACTCGTTCTGCCATTTACGGCGGCCACTTCGAAAGCGTGGGACCCCGTTACTGCCCGTCCGTGGAGGACAAGGTTGTTCGCTTCAGAGAAAAAGACGCACATCAGGTATTCCTCGAGCCGGAAGGTCTGGACGATCATACGGTATATCCCAATGGAATTTCCACTTCGCTGCCAGCCGACGTTCAGTCGGAGTTTGTTAGAACGATTCGTGGGCTTGAAAGCGTCAGGATACTTCAGCCTGGCTACGCGATCGAGTACGACTTCGTGGATCCCAAAGCACTACGGAGCAGTCTGGAACTGCGCTGTGCGCCCGGGTTGTATCTTGCCGGCCAGATCAACGGGACGACCGGATACGAGGAGGCTGCGGCCCAAGGACTGGTTGCAGGGTTGAACGCAGCCATGTCAGCAACGGAACGGGAATCAGTGTCGTTTCCGCGAACTGACTCCTATATAGGCGTCATGATTGACGACCTTGTGACCCGAGGCGTTACAGAACCTTATAGAATGTTCACGTCGCGTGCGGAGTACCGGCTTTCGCTCAGAGCCGACAATGCGGACCAGAGATTGACCCCATTGGGCATGGAACTAGGGGTCGTTGCAACGGCGAGAGATCGTGCCTTCGCTGACAAGGAGCGAAGACTGGCCTCCGGGCGCACCAGACTTGCCGGAAAGTCGCTGACTCCGCAGCAAGCGTCCAAGCTCGGCATTCAGGTCAGCCAGGATGGGGTGCGCAGGTCAGGAATTGAACTGCTGTCATTCAAGAATGTGGATATGCGAGTCCTCGCGGAGGTCTGGCCCGATTTGGCCGACATAGATGACGGAACGGCAATGCAAATCCAGCGTGATTCGCTGTATGCCAATTACGAGGAGCGCCAAAGGAAAGAAATTGAAGCGTTTGCCCGGGATGAAAACCAGCCGCTTCCCGACGACATCGATTACATGGCGATTTCGGGGCTCTCCGGCGAGTTGTGCGCGAAGCTTGATTCTGCCAAGCCGGAAACGCTGGGGCAGGCCGGAAGAATCGAGGGAATGACGCCGCCGGCCATGGCTCTGATTCTGGCGCGCATCCGCCTTTCGGAGCGCCGGCGCCTGGCTTGAAAGGGATGACATTCGATGCCGCGCAGTTCCAGGAACACGAAAATGTTTCACGTGAAACAATAGAGCGGCTTGAACTGTACTTGTCCCTGCTGGAAGCTTGGAATCCAAGTGCGGGCATGATCGCGAAATCAACGTTCGCAGACATATGGTTTCGGCATGTCCTTGATTCCGCGCAGTTGCTTCGACATTTTCCGAACGAGGCGAGGACAGGCGTCGACCTTGGGTCAGGTGGCGGGTTTCCCGGGATGGTGCTCGCGGTCATGTCTGCCGAGAGGAGGCCCGAGCTGCAATTCGCGTTGATCGAGGCGAACCAGCGGCGATGCCAGTTTCTGAGGCATGTATCTATTTGTACAGGTGTTTCTGTGGAGGTGGTGAGCGGTAGGGTGGAATCGTGCGTCCCGCAGGAGGCCGATGTTGTGACTTCCCGAGGTCTCGCCTCCTTGATCAAGCTGGTCGGGCTGGCGGAACGTCATCTCAAGACCGGCGGTACATGCGTTTTCCCGAAAGGAGCATCGCATGAAGTAGAGATCGAGGAAGCGGAGCATGTCTGGGAATTCACGATCGAGAACGAGCCGAGCGTCACAAGGGAAGAAAGTGCCGTGCTGGTCTTGAGTGACATCGGTCGGCGCGCAGTGGCTGAATAAGGGTCTATGAAAACAATCGCAGTTGCCAACCAGAAGGGGGGGGTTGGCAAGACAACGACCGTCCTGAATCTTGGCGCGGCGTTGGCATCGGTCGGCGCAAGGGTGCTCGTGATCGATATAGACCCGCAGGGGAACGCTTCCACGGGGCTGGGCATCGAACCAGAAATGCGCAGATCAACCACGCACGACGTGCTTTCAAGAGAACGCACATTGAGAGAGTCGATTCTCTCAACGAGAGTCGACAACCTGAAAATCATTCCGGCCAACACCGACTTGAGTTCGGCGGACATCGAAATGGCAAAAAGCGAAAGGCGGGCGTTCTTTCTGCACGACGCGCTTTCGGAGCAGGACATAGGGTCCATCGGTTTCAACTACGTCTTGATTGATTGCCCGCCTTCGTTGAATCTGCTCACGGTCAACGCGATGGCGGCAGCGGACTCGGTGCTTGTTCCCCTTCAGGCCGAGTTTTTTGCTCTTGAGGGACTGTCGCAGCTCATAATGACCGTGCGCGAGGTTCGGAAATTCGTGAATCCGAGCTTGCGAATAACGGGAGTTCTCTTGACAATGTGCGACCGCAGAAACAACCTCAGCAAACAGGTTGAGGCAGACGCTAGGAAGAACCTTCAAGAGCTTGTTTTCGATACAGTGATTCCGCGAAACGTAAGGCTTAGCGAGGCGCCCTCGCACGGAATGACAGCTCTGACTTATGATCGCAGGTCAGCCGGAAGCGCCGCGTACAAGATGTTCGCGGCGGAGTTGATGCGCAGGGAGCCAGACAACTAGAGCATTCAGGAGGATAGATGGCACATGCTTCAAAAAGCAGGCAGGGGCTCGGACGCGGCCTTTCAAGCCTGATAGGGGACTTGGGTCTGGAAGGGAACGCGCAGCGGTACACTACCGGGGTACCCGCGCTGCCGGCGGAACGGGCGATTCCAATCGAGAAAATTCTACCGAACCCCGCCCAGCCAAGGCGGGATTTCGATTCGACAGGACTGAGAGAGCTGGCGAAGTCGATAGGGGAGAAGGGCGTTATTCAACCTCTGATTGTCCGGCCAGACTCGGAGATCGAAGATTCATTCCTGATCGTGGCTGGCGAGCGGCGCTGGCGCGCGGCCCAGGTCGCCAAGCTGCATGAGTTGCCTGTCATCGTCCGCGATATGACCGAGGACGAAGGGTTCGAAATCGGGATAATCGAGAACATTCAGCGCGAAGACCTGAATCCATATGAGGAAGCTCAAGGTTACAGACAGCTGATGGAAAAGTTTGGTCATACGCAAGAACGCCTATCCATCGCCTTGGGGAAATCACGCAGCCATATAGCTAATTTATTGAGATTATTGAATCTTCCTGGAGAAGTATTGGATCTTCTGCGAACCGGAAAGCTAACTGCGGCGCACGCCCGGGCAATCGTTCCATGCAAAAACCCGACCGCGCTGGCAAAGCGAATCATTGCTGAAGGACTCTCGGTTCGTCAGACCGAAAAACTCGCGCAGGACAATCTGGCAGGTGAGCAATCAAGTGCGCGCCGCCGACAAAAGGATGCGGACACGCGAGCGCTTGAAGCGGACCTCTCAGCCAATCTTCGTACCAAGGTCTCGCTCAAGCAATCCAAGGTCGGCTCGTCAGGTGAAATCCATTTGAAGTACAAGTCGCTGGACCAATTGGACGATCTTTGCGAAGCTTTGCGGGAAGCAGGTCAACGCCTTCGCCCCCGAGCGTAACCACTTCAGCGCACCCCTGCCAACAGGCACATTCGAAAGCGGGCAAGGTTTTCAGGAAACGGATTAGGCCTCGGTGAATCGATAACCATCCCCGTGGCGCTCAAGGTAGCCGATTGTGGGCCGCAAAACATGCCCTCCAGAAAAAAGAATTCGGTCTGTAGCCAGCATGTCCAGCGTCGTTGCTCTGGTTTCTCTGGCCGCGTCTGCGTCCGCATCGAACATGATCCCGAAGCGAGGCTCTGCAAACTGAAGCACTTGGGCGTGCAATACGTCGGTTATGCTCATGAAACTGTCCGAGCCGGAATCCACCCTGAAACCCACATGCCCTGCAGTGTGGCCAGGTAGATCGACGAGAGTCAGCAATCCGCCGATTTCCGCCGATTTTCCAGTCAAGTTCAACCTGTCTCCGTATGCTTCAAACACGGACAGGGCAATTTTTCGCCATTCGGTCGAGTGTTCGTCTGCATTCGAGAAATTGGCGTCGCTGGTCCAGAACTGATGCTCCGTCTCTGTCAAGTAGACGTCGGCGTTCTCAAAGACAGCCGAGCCATCCTCGCCAATCGACCCCGCAATGTGGTCAGCGTGCATGTGCGTGAGAAGCAAGTGAGTTATTTGGGATGGCGCGACACCGGCCTCGGCCATCGCGTCGCCAAGAAATCCGCATGATTCTCCGAACATGTTTCGGGCTCCACTGTCTATCAAGATGCAGCTATCGCCAGAACGCACGAGGAACGCATTGATGTTGGTGGCGAATATATCTTCGCTGGCGCGACCATCAAGGCTAGCTATCGATCCTGGATCGGCGTTTGGAAACACCTCGCTTCCGAACACCGTCGCTCCATCCTGAAGAGAAATAACCTCAGTGCTGCCAACTGTGTGCATGGAGATTCGTGACATTATGGTTCCTCTTGTTCTTCAGGTGTCTCAAACTAATTCTAACATCATCAAGCGACACCGCAAGCGGCTGCGGCCGCCGGTCCCGTTCCTTGCCTTGGCAGAACTTTCGGTGATATTGGCTTCCGAAGGATCTTTCCCTGCAAATGCAGGCAGGTCTTCTCGCTTTCAAGAGCTAGGGAACCTCTGAATATAGCCTGATTTTGGGCGTTGCATTGCGCATCCGGTGCGCGCCCGCTGTCTTGCGCCACGCCTTTGGGGGGGGATCCTGACATGCAGCGCCTTCGGCAATTGATCTTTGCCAGCCTCCAATGCGATCGCAAGAAGCGCAAGACGCGCCGCGAGATCTTTCCGGAGCGGATGGACAGCCTGATCCCCTGGGAGCGCCTGGAGGCCCGCATTGCGCCGGTGTATCCGAAGGGCGGCCGCAGGGGGCGACAGCCGTATCCGCTGTCGGTGATGCTGCGCGTGCACTGCGTTCAATTGTTTTACAACCTGAGCGACCCGTTGATGGAGGACCGGCTTGCGAGGCGGAGAGCATCCGGCGCTTTGCCGGGGTGAGTCTTGAGAAGGTTCCGGACGAGACGACGATCCCGAGTTCCGCCATCGGCTGGAGAACCACGGACTGGCGCAGCAGCTGTTTGAGGATATCAGGGATCACCTGGCCGAGCGGGGGGTTTTGCTGAAGAAGGGCAGCATCGTTGACGCCACCATCATCTCGGCGCCATCGTCGACCGGGAACGAGAGCAACGCCCGCGATCCGGAGATGCACCAGACCAGGAAGGGGAACCGGTGGCATTTCGGGATGAAGCTGCACATTGGCACCGACACCCGGGGTCTGGTGCACCATCTGGAGGGAACGGCCGCCAACGTTCACGACCTGACGCCTTCGGATCGGCTTCTGCACGGCGAGGAGGAGCAAGTCTGGGGAGACTCTGGATACCGCGGGATCGGCAAGCGGGCGGAGCACGCGCATCGCGATGTTTCGTGGCAGATTGCCATGCCTCCGAGCCAGCGCCGGACGCTGGCGCCGGGCAGCGCCGCGGCCAGGGCGGAGAAGGCGAAGGCCCGGGTGCGGGCGCGGGTGGAGCATCCGTTCCGGATCATCAAGCGGGTGTTCGGCTACGACATGGTTCGGTATCGGGGTTTGGACAAGAACGTGCAGCGGCTTGCGCTGCTTCTGGGCTTCTCGAACCTGATGATTGCCCAGCCGCACCTGTCGTGACAAGGGAGAAGTGTGTCCGGAATTTGCCGGATCGGCCCTGCGGGGGCTGAACCGGCGGCGGTTTTGCCCCGAAAGCGCGCATTTGCGGCTTCCGGACCGCCGAAAAACGACCGGTGCAGCCGGGAAGGGCAAATTCCGCAGCAAACCCCAAAAAAAACCCTCCAAATCAGAGGTTCCCTAGCTTTGTCTGTTGTGCATTGGTTGGTGCGTCATTCTATCGTTCCATCTCTGCGTTCTTCGCTCGAAACGCTCCGAGAAAAAACGTCGGTTTCGGCTTTTTGATTTCGTGTGCGATGGAACTGGTCGGACAGAATTCCCGACCTAGACAACAATCCCTCTAATTTGTCGCCTACATGTTTATGATTGAAAACCGTGGCCGTTTCATCCGCAGACCGAGCTCTGTTGCCCGAGTCTATCTCTAGCGGGCTTTCAATTCCATCAGAGCTTTTCCGCGGCCATCGGGTCGGAGGCGCTTGATGCGCCATTCAACGACACGTGGCGCAGATGAAGTCGACAATGCTTGAGTCAACACAGGACCAGGTCGTGTGCTCATAAAGGGAAAAGGGATTTTCTTTCCGGTGCTGATGTGATTCAAGCTTCCAAACAGCGGGAGCTTGAGGATGCAGGGCCGGCACGACCTAGGCGTCATGGTCCAAACCGGAAAGGGCATTGAGTGCGCCGAAAAATCTGAGGCACTGTCCATAATGGGTGCCATCAAATCGGTGCCCGCCAACCGGAAAGTTCGGTGCCGAGCTTTTCTTTGTTATCAGATATTGATAACCTTCATCGATGATGATACCTGACCCCGGTCACGATCTCGACACGCTGCTCGACCTTCACGGCCAGACGCTGTTCGTGGACAAGGCAAGGCACTGGGTGAAGTTCATCGTGGTGCGAACCGAGGCGACGCCGGAACGGCCGCACGGGCTCAGCTACTCGCTGACGCTACACGCCTCGGATGGTGCTAGGCTGGTGGGATTCGACAATGCACATCCGGTGAGGGAACGGCGAGGACCGGGTACGCGGCGACGGGAAGAGCGAGACCATCAGCACCGGCTGCGGACGATCCGGCCCTATGAGTACAAGGACGCGGCCACGCTTCTCGCGGATTTCTGGAAGGAAGTTGACGAGGTTCTGAGGGAAAGAGGATCGATCCCATGAAGACATTGAAGATCGGCATCGCCGGCTACGACCGAATGAAGGCGCGCACCATGGCGATCGCACGAGGAGAGCACAAGCCCGCCAAGGGTGAGCCAACAGTCTGGTTCACCTCCATCGAGAGCTTCGCGAAGGTTCTCTCGCAGCGCAACCGGGAGCTCTTGGAGATGATTGCCCGGGAAAAGCCGGACTCGCTCACCGAGCTTGCGGAGCTTGCCGGGCGGAACAAGTCGAACCTGTCGCGCACGCTGAAGACGATGTCGCGATACGGGCTCGTGGAGTTTCAGAAGGGCGAACGCGGCACCGTGGTGCCGAGGGTCCCGTACGATCAGGTGAGGCTCCAGGTTTCGTTAACCTCGATTCCGCAGCAGGTTGCGTGAAGCGGAGGGAAGTGCCCAACAATGGCTGCGAGTGGGGATGGCGCTGAAGCTGCAACCTGATTCAAGCGGGAAGCCGACGAACTTGGCGAGAATTTGTATTGACTGCTTGGCATTATGCGTGGTGCCGATGCCGGAACACTCGTTGCTCCACAATTTCTACCGACAGGTATCCTGCCTCGCCGACAGCTTTCGCCATGTCGGCGAATGACTTCCATTCAGCTCCGCGCGGACCCGCCGACAGAAGCTGTTGTTAATCGATCAATGCCGCAAGCCGGTGTCCCAAGACGGCAGTGTTCACACCGATCGTTTCGAGTTGTAGATACAGTAATGCCCTATTGAGTGCAGGGTCTGGTTCGGTTGGTTTCCTGATAAAGAATGCATGCCCCAAAGATGGAAGAATTTTGACCGTGGACTACGCGAACGGCCTGGACAAGCGTCGGAATCGCACCGTCTAGAAAGACGTTTGGTGCCCTTTCGGCCAACGTAGCCAATGCGGATATGTCAATTCCTTGAACATCGTGATAGTCGAACGGATGCATGTCTGGATGATGGGCGAACCATCGTGCAAAAAGCACCCGAAGGATTTCCGCGGAGACTTGCGGCTTGGCATCGCTCAGACCGGACAACAGATGCTCTATTCGCTTCTCTGGATTGGTCTGGAAGGGGTTGCCAAGCACCGCCTTCAGTACGTCACGTAGCAGAACCGCCAGTGCTCGATTCGCGGACACCCGGCGCAGAACGGCGAACCATTCTACGAGCCGGTCGGCTCGTGCTGACTTACCATCCCACCAGAGCGCCTCAAAAGCCGGGCGCTCGGCCGCGATCTTGCCCAACCACCACAGCAGACAATAGAATCGCGTTCCCGGTGACGTCTGGAGCATGTTGTAGAGTTCGCTGCTATCGCTTAGGCTGTGGACTCAATTGATTTTTGTGCGAGATTGCGCAGGATGCAGCGTGCTGCGGCGAGGGTGACGGCGGAGAGGAAGTTGCGGGCGCGTTTGTCGTAGCGCGTTGCGACCCTGCGGAACTCCTTGATTCTGGCGAAGAACCGCTCTGCGCGATTGCGGCTTGCATAGGCTTTGCGGTCCAGCGGACGCTGCGTTTTGCGATGGCTTCTGGAGGGAATGACGGCGCCGCCGCCGCCGGCTTTGATCCAGGTGACAATGGCGTCGGTGTCGCAAGCCTTGTCGCCGATCACGATCGCTGCTGGGTCATCGTTGCCGAGCAGCGCCAGTGCCTGGGTGCAGTCGGCGACCTGACCGGGCGACAGCCGCATCGCCGTGGGATGGCCCCCGCCGTCGACAGCGACATGAATTTTGGTGGTCAGACCGCCCCGGCTGCGCCCGATGTGCCGGGGCTGCGCATCCCTCCGCGACCCGGCCCCGTGCTTGTGGACGCGGACCGCCGAGGAGTCGATCATCCGCGTCTTCAAGTGCCCGGCTCCGCCGCCGTCCGGCTTGTCGTCCTGCCCGACAAGCCTCTGTAACTTCTCCATGATCTGCGACCAGGTCCCGTCCTTGCTCCATCGATTGCAGCGGTTGCAACAGGTCGTGTACGGACCGTAGTGTCGCGGCAGGTCGCGCCATGGGATGCCACTGCGCAGCACGAAAAAGATGCCGTCGAAAACCCGGCGGTCGTTCTTGCGCATCGGTCCTTGCCGACCGGTTGGCAGAACCGATCGCGGAACCAACCATTCCGCATCGGTCATGTCGTGGCGGGAACTTGCCATAAGTCGAAACCCCTTCCAAGGATCATCAGTCGCACAAAACCCTTATGCAATCTCTTCATATAATTGGGTACACAGCCTAGGGAACCTCTGAATACAGCCTGATTGCGGGCGTGGCATTGCGCATCCGGTGCGCGCCTGCCATCTTGCGTTGCATCTTTTTAGGGGATCACGTCATGCAGCGCCTTCGGTCGCCGAGCCTTGAATGTGATCGCGAGAGGCGCAGGACGCGTCGCGAGATCTTTCCCGAGCGGATGGACGGGCCCCGATTCCCCAGACGCGTCCGGAAGCTCGCATTGCGTCAGTCCGCCCCGCCGACTGGCGCACCTGCCGTTCGGGAAATCGGGGATCACTTGGTCAAGCAGGGGGTTCTGCTGAAGGATGGCGCCATCGTCGACCGGGAACTAGAGCGATTCCCGCAATCCGGAGATGCACCGGACGAAGAAGGGGAACCGGTGGCATTTTGGGATGAAGCTGCGCATTGGCGCCGGTCCCTGGGAACTGGTGCACCATCCAGAGGGAACGGCCGCGAACGCTCGCGACCTGACGCCTTCGGGCCAGCCTCCGCACGGCGAGGGGAAGTGGGTCCGGGCCGACGCCGGGGCATCGCCCAGCCGCATCTGCCTTGACAAGGGATCAGCGTGTCCAGAATCTGTTGGGTCGGCCCTGCGGAGGCTGAAACGGAGGCGATTCCGCCCCGAATGCGCGCTTTTGGAGTTATCCGGACCGCAGGAAACCGCCGGCACAGCCGGAAAACGGGAACGCCCGCAGCCAAAACCCTCCAAATCAGAGGTTCCTTAGGAGGTTGAATCAGGCTTTGGACACAAAAAGGACCTTTCGCATCGGGACTGGAAATTCTTCGCCGCCGCCGTCGGTCTGCAGAACGATGCTCAGCTCGTCCCGTGTGGCGTTGTCGAGCTTGGACAGCCACTGCACGACCGTATGCTTGATGTGGACCTGGATGTTCGGGTGAGCAAGAACGGTTCTCAGAGCTATCAGATAACGAGGCCGGTTGGTATCCCGCATCAGCGTAAGGATCTGGCGAACTTGGGCCCTGCGCAAAGGATGCTGTTCGTCGGAAAGGAGGAAATCCAAGATATCACAATCTGATACCGCGAATATCCGAGTGAACAATGACATTGAAGAAACTCTCGTGAAAGAACGCCAAGCGACATTGATCGGCGACGATCAGCCCTTCCGACAATAGCCAGTCGTGCGCGTCGTCGAAAGCGCCCAGAACGCAATCAGGGCAACTCAAAGTCTGTTTGTCGCTCATCCAGTCCGCCATGGCAGACAGCGGCTCCCAGACATTCCATCCAACATCGCGGCCGCTTCGCAGGCCACGAGTCTTCTTATCGAGAAGCTTTTGCATCAACTTCGTGCCTGTAGCGACATCGATCACGTCGGCGCCGCTTTCGAGAAAATGGCCAGATTGATGGGCAGACTCAGCAAATTTCTCTGACTCCCGGTCAGTCGCTCCGACTCGACGCCGGCACCCTTGAGAATCGGTTGGACATCGTTTTCCCACGACAAGCGCGGCACGTAAATCCGTTGAGCCTTTCCATCCTCCAAGGCCCGGTATTGCGGATCGCTCTCCAGATCAAAGCTGCGGCACACCAGAAGGCATCGAACATCGCCATAGAACTGCGCTTCCCGCACTAGTTTGAGCAGGACATCCCTGACGACGCCGACTCTGCCCGAAACCTCGCTTGCCGCATCGATCTGGTCGACAATCAGAACAGATCGTGCGTCCGGCGTCAAATTTATCAGAGCACTCACAAGACTCTCATCGCGGTCAATGAGAACGGTGCCGATTTCGCATCCTGTACGGTAGGAAAGATAACGATCCACTCTGAAGGCAAGATGGTGGGACCTTGCTGGTCGTTAAGCCTTCCATGATTTCTTGCACGATCTTGGACTTTCCGCTGCCCGCCTCTCCGGTCAGGAGGGTCAGGGACGGACCGTTCACAGCTTGCAGTTCGACAAGGACCGTATCCGCTTCATCCCTTGCGATCTGCTTCCCCGCCTTGCCGAAAGGCGCGTAGCTTTGCAGGTATCGCTGGTTGGCAGCATCCACCTTCTCGCGGAGCGTCGAATCGAGAGACGCAGCGCGGAAGCTGAAAGGGCTGGCCTCGTCAATCTCGACCAGACCGGACAGCGGGCTGCGCTCGGGGTTGACCATGGCACGGCGAAGCTTGGCGGCGAGCATCCAGGCGCTGCGACAGGACCCGATCGTGAGCGACAGCCTGGTTCGGTTCAGGAGGGTGCCGGCGGTGACCGAGGTTTGCCGATGGCAACGAACGCACTCGAAGCTGTGCGACTTGGTCTTCAGCGGCCATCCGCGGTCGTGGCCGCAGGCGGGACACCGGAAGCCGTTCGGCCATCGGACGGCGACGAGCCTGGCGGGGGTTTCGGTCATGGAACGGTTCCACATCAAGAATGTCATGCGAACATTCCATCATCCAACATCCCGAACACAATGCCTTGTGTCGCAGGAGCCATGTGCATAAGCAATTCGTCGAATATTTGCCTGTCTTCACTGGAGGCTGCGTCCCGAAACTCTCGCACACTGTTCACCATGTGCGCGTTATTGCAGAGTTCTCGCAGTTGTCTTGCCGGATCCTGAGAGACGAATACACATCGGAGGGCAGATGCGTGGGTCGACAAACGCCCCTTGGAGGCAGCGATCATGCCCTGTTCTTTTAGAGCGTTCAGCGTCCAATTGCCGTTCCGGACATTGACCTTCGTCTGGTGCCACTCGGCATAGCGCGTTCAACAAAACGCGAACTCAAACCCGCGCAAGTCCTCCAATACGCCGTCGTATCGAATCGCGGTGGCGCGGGCCGCGATGACTTCGAGCAGTTTGAATACCGCCCATTTCCGCTCGCACTCGTTCTCCAGTTTGTTGGCGGTGCCGTCCGGAAAAATCCCCTTGGTCGTCCTTCGCTACAGCCACACGGGAGCCGCACGAAACGGCGATATTTGGCTATCCCGGCTGGTGCCCTCATCGGTCATGAACATGCGGCTTCCCTCAAAAGACCGTTGCGAAAGTAGGCGTTTGTCTCTGCATTTCAGATTCCGAAGCCGGTTTCGCCTCTGGCCTTGGCCGACCGGCAGCTGCACCGCCTTCCGGCCGCGGTCCTGGCACCCAAAGGCGCGTTTTCAGGCCCCGATGCGGTGCATCGGGCAGGTTCGGGACAAACTCCGGCCCTCAGGCCGCGACAGGCTCGATCCGCCGCCGCGGACGCGCCGCGCTCACCACGATGGTCGCGTCGACCACCGCCACTGGCGCGCGCCTGACCTTCAGGCTGAGGTCTTGCAGCGCCGCCAGGCGCTGCCTGTCCATCGGGGCGCCAGCCTTTCGCAGGGCGCTGTCCCGCTTCACGCGCTCGGCAACCACGGTCATGAAGAAATCCATCGGTCTCTCCCCCGATCGAACACCATGACAATGACTTGCACAGATTTTAGCACGACATGTCAATGGCCGGAGGGCGCATTTCGCAACTGTCTTCTCAAGGAAACCGGCGAGCCTCGGCCCGAAAGGCAGCCGTTGGATCGGGCAGTGTCGTAACGATCCGGGCGGTTTCCGCACTGACCTGCACGATCCCGCTGATCGCCCGCCGGTCGTCCACCCGCTGATCGCCCCGCGGCTTGTCAGGCAGCAACGGCGAGATGATCGCCCATTCCGCATCCGTCAGACCGTGCCGGCCCCGCATCCTCAAGCTCCCACTGTTTGGAAGCTTGAATCACATCAGCGCCGGAAAGAAAATCCCTTTTCCTTTATGAGTACACGACCTAGGCGCGAGTGCCTCTGTCCAAAGTGCTGTTGGATATCATCCGTGATTTTGCCTGTGGCCGTCAATAAGCGAATGATTTGCAAGCCGTGTCGATTTTGGATTGAATGTGTTTCTCCGTGCAGGGAATGTTCCAAGTTGCGCGTCTGTCCGGGTGTCTGTCAGATCACGAAAAGGCTCTCATTCTTAGGGATTTACGCGACGAAACTCGCGAATTCCCTCCGGATTTCCGCTTCTGCGCCCTCAAGCAAATCCATGTCCTGCCCTCGAACCACAACTGTCGATCCAAAGCGCGACCCCTCCCTGAACGGATAGCATCCGATCGCCAGAGATGCGTATTTTCTTGCAATTTCGCCTAATGGAACAGCTATCGAGCTCTCCATCTGATCGATTCTGACGCTTCGAGAGTGCCATGGATTTCCGGGAGCGAGATCATGCAGCTTAACCTCAAGCATGGCCTGAAATATCTTCGGAACTCCAGCCATTACGTGCACGTTATCGAGGGTGAAGCCTGGTGCAGACGACACATGGTTTGGAATCAGCGAAGCTCCATCAGGGATTCGGGCCATGCGAAGTCGAGCTTCGGACAACTCAAGTTCGGAGCCTGAGTAGTGGTCCGCAAGAATCTTTCTTGCATCCGCCCGCACATCGATTTTGCAGCCAAAGGCTGCCGCAACCGCATCGGCTGTAATGTCGTCATGTGTAGGCCCGATCCCACCGCTTGTGAACACTTGGTCATACTGGCTTCGGAGATCGTTTAACGCATCGGCAATTCGCTCATGGTTGTCGGGAACTATCCGGACCTCCAAGAGATCAATGCCAACCTTGCTGAGCTCTTGTGCGAGGTGGTGCATGTTCGCATCACGGGTGCGCCCGGAGAGGATTTCGTCGCCGATCACGAGCATCGCGGCGTTCGGGTTTTTCATGGTGTCAGATTCTGGCAAGTTCAACGTTTTCCACGAGAATACAGTGTGCTGCCGAAGAGATAAAGCATCGCAGGGCTACGCATCGACAAGCGGACACTTGAACTTGGAGGTAATAATTGACATCGACTTGGTAATGCTAGAATCTTTGCTTTGCGATGATTGAAAGGAAGCAGAATGCCTTATGTGGATGGATGTGTTGCAGCGGTGCCGACGGCCAACAAGGAGGCTTACCGCAAAAAATCAGAAGAAATGGCGAAGCTGTTCAAAGAGTACGGTGCGCTTTCCATGGTGGAGTGTTGGGGGGATGAAGTGCCGGACGGGGAGGTGACCTCCTTTCCCAAGGCCGTCAAGTGCCAGGAAGACGAAACCGTTGTCTTCACGTGGATGCTTTGGCCTTCGAAGGAGGCCAGAAACGAAGCCATGGGAAAAGTAATGTCTGATCCGCGCATGTGCGGTCCGTCAGCGGAATTGTTTGATCGCACGCGTCAAATCCACGGTGGATTCAATGTGTTCGTTAACGCGTGACGACTTGTTTCAGTTCGTGAGGTGAAATCCGGGATGGTATCGCTGAATGTCGGGATCTTCATAACCCAAAAGCCTAGCGGCACTAAGAGCAACCGCTCTTCTGCTGTTCCTTTTGGCTGAAGCTTTCGACCGCTTGACGATGAAGCGGGTTACAATGATCATGCAGCAAGCGCTGTGCCAGAAACGCGCGCTCGGCTGCGTGAAAGTCGCTCCTGCAAGGCTTTAGTCCTCTCGCTGGGGAGGAGCGTGCAGCGGATTGCGCCGCTTCCGGGCTTCTCGAACCTGATGATTGCCCAGCCGCGCTTGCCATGATGGGGACTGTGTGTCCAGAATCTGCCGGACCGGCCCTGCGGGGGCCGAACCGGAGGTGGGTTTGCCCCGGGAACGCGCATCTGAGACTTCTGATTGCAAGAAACCAGCTGATTGCAGCAAAGAAGAGCAACTCCCGCAACCACAACCTCCCAAAAATCAGAGGTTCCTCAGTCTCCAAGAATCGCCGTTCCTGTCACATTGTGTCACGCTGTTGATGCTTGGCGTCAATCGCCTCCGCAATGGTCGGCGCGACATCGTCGGCATTGTTCGCGATCAACACACCAGCGCTCGAAAGCGCCTTTGCCTTGTTTTTTACGGATCCAGCGCCGAATATGGAAAGGGTGCCCGCATGTCCCATTCGCCGTTGCGGCGGTGCGTGCTTGCCCACTATCAGTGCCGCCACTGGCTTGCCATAGTCTTGGCCGCTGAGAAATTCGGCGGCTTCCTCTTCTTCCAGACCACCGATTTCGCCAATCAGAATCACGCCACGTGTCTGAGGATCTTTGCGAAAGAGTTCAAGGCATTGGCGAAAACCGAGACCGTGGATCGGATCACCCCCTATTCCGATCGTTGTTGACTGCCCAAGACCGGCAACGGTTGTCTGGGCGGCTATCTCGCTGGTGAGCGACGCGGAGCGCGATACAATGCCGATGCATCCCGGCTTCGCATTGCTCGTCGACATGACACCGATCTTGCCGAGCCCCGGCGAAAGTATCCCTTGCGAATTTGGACCGACAAGACAGGTGCGTGACCCTTTCAGCGCAGCTTTGACACGCAGCATGTCATGCACAGGGACCCGCTCCGTGACGCAAACAGCCAAGCCGATCTCTGCCTCGATAGCTTCGATCATTGCCGATGCCGCGCTGTGCGGCGGCACAAGAATGAGGCTTGAATTGGCATTTGTATCGTCGACGGCCTCGCGAACCGTGTTGAAGACAGGAAGGCCCAGATGGGCACGACCACCCTTGCCCGGACGAACGCCGCCAACATAGTGTGGGCCGTAGCGCAGAGCGGAGTCCGTGTAGAAGGTGCCAGCACGTCCTGTGATGCCCTGGACAATGACTCGGGTGTCGCCTTCTACAAGAATGGCCATTGGTTCACCTCGCCTGCGCGACGGCGACGGCGCGGGCGGCAGCGTCGCTCATGTTGTGGAATTTCTCGAACGGAAGCTTTCGGTCCTTCATGATTGTCAAGGCCCACTCCGCATTTTGTCCGGCTGCGCGATATACGATGGGCAACTTCCTGGCGGATCTCGCATAAGCGAAGTTTAGCGCTTCTGCCACAGTGTCGCACACAGTCATTCCGCCTCCGTGAACGTTGACCAGCAGCACTTTCACCTTCGGGTCGGCGAGAAGCAGGTCCACGCCCTTGGCAATCTGGAAACTTGTGGCTGTCGTGCGGATGTCCATGAAGTTGGCCGGCTTTCCGCCTTTTTCAATCAGGAGGTCATTTGTCGCCAGGCCCAGTCCGGCACCGTTTGAAATGACGCCGATGTTTCCGTCCAGCCGGACCAAATTTATTTCGTTGGCCTGCGCAATCCTCTCGTTCTCGTCCATCTTGGACTCTCGGGCCATCGCCTCGAATTCCGGGTGCCTGTAAAGTGCACCTCCGTCGACAATCATCTTTGCATCGACTGCAATTGCTCGCTCGTCGGCAGTTATTGCAAGCGGGTTGATTTCGAGCAGCGTGGCATCGTGGTCAAAATAGATGTCGACAAGAAGGCGAGTCGCCTCAACCACCCGCTTTGCGGCCTCTCCCGTCAATCCAAGCTCGAAAAAGAAGCCATCTAGATCGATACCCGACAGGTCGCCATCAATAGTCAATGCCACGGACTTCAGAATGTCGAGATTCTCTTGCGCTTTCTCCTCAAAATCGACGCCGCCTTCGCACGAAGCGAGCAGGCTTGGCACTGCAGTTCGCTGATCGATCACGATTGCAAGGTACAAGCTGTGCACAATTTCAACCGCAACCTCGATGCAAACCGCTTCAACAATTTCTCCATTCGGCCTCGTCTGTGGGGTGACCAGCGGCGCACCGAGCATCTGTGTTGCCGCTTGACGTACACCCCTCGGCGTTGTCGAGAATTTCACGCCCCCGGAAAGTCCGCGCCCACCGGCGGTGATCTGAGCCTTTATCGCGAAATTGCTTCCGCCAATGCCTTGAGCGCATCGCTCAGCCTCTTCTGGCGTTCGAGCCAATCTGCCGTCCGGAATGGGCACGCCGCGCTCGGACAGGATTTCCTTGACTTGATATTCTGCTAGGTACATCCGCTCACTCCCAAGACATCTTTCGCTTCGGCGTGCCGCAACGCTTGCCCCGCCGCTGGTTGGAATCAATTCGTGCCACCAATTCGGCGACTGGTCCATCCACGACGCTAGAGTTCATGGCTTCTACTTTCTCTGGTATCTGGAATCCCACAGAAAAGCAAGTGAAATGTGCCTTGTGTCAAGAAAGTCTTGACGTGAGACCGATATTTTCCCGCAAGCCGTTGGAAGCGCACCATGAATATGCAATCCGACTTGCAGTGTGCGATGCAATCGAAGCTCAACGTTGATTGTACACTTTCAATTGAAGTGAGAGTAAAATTGCTCTAGTGAAAGCAGTGATCAGGGGCTATCAGACTTTGTCTGAAATCAAGCTGCCGACCAACGAATCCAGGTGAATGCCGTGCACAGCAGGCTTGGCGAACTCCGTGCCGCAATAGTGGAAGCGAAAGACGCGAACGAAGATCAGTTTATCGATGAGCTGATGGCCGATACTGGATTTCCGGAAGAGGTCCGGCGCAAGGCGTCGAAGAGAGCGGAAGAGTTGGTAGATCGAGTGCGCGAGTCGGCAAAGCTGGAGCGAATGGACTCGATGCTTGCAGAATACGGATTGGAAACCGAGGAGGGCGTGGCGCTCCTTCGCTTGGCGGAGGCATTCGTGCGAATTCCGGACTCAAAAACAAGGGACGAGTTCATCGCGGACAAGATTGTTCCAGTCGACTGGAAACGCCACTCGGGCAAATCCACTTCTTCCTTTGTGAATCTCATGACGCGTGCGCTGATGCTGGCTCGATATTGCGTGGCTGGAGAGAACGGCCAAGACAGGTTGTCATTGGGAAGAAAGGCTCTGAAGTGGGCGAGTGTGCCGTTCGTTCGCTTCGGGACAATGACAGTGATCGAGGGGTTGGCTGACCGGTTCGTTCTTGGAAAGACAATAGACCAAGCTCTTTCCCGATCGGTCAAGAATGAAGAGAACGGATATCACTATTCATATGACATGCTAGGCGAGGCAGCGCTTACCAAGGCTGACGCCGAGAGATTTTTCGTGGATTACAAGAACGCGATCGATGCGATCAAGCCGAGCTGCACGGCACCCGATTTTCGTGACAATCGAGGCATCTCGATTAAGCTTTCGGCGCTGCATCCGAGATACGAGCAAACACAGCATGATCGGGTGGTGGCGGAGCTTTCCGAGCGCGTGCTGGTTTTGTCCGAGATGACGAAAGAGGCAAACATCGGAATCAACATCGATGCGGAAGAGGCTGACCGGCTGGAACTGTCGCTCGACGTGATTGAGAAAGTATTGAGGAATCAGTCGCTCGCCGGATGGGACGGGTTCGGCATCGTTGTCCAGGCATATGGCAAGGCCGCCCCTCGCGTGATCGATTGGCTTTACCAGCTGGCCAAGTCAATTGATCGGAAAATCATGGTCCGCCTTGTCAAGGGCGCGTACTGGGATTCGGAAATCAAGCGAGCGCAGGTGGAGGGCCTTGCCGATTTCCCAGTCTACACCAGAAAGGCTGCGACCGATGTCTCGTATCTTTGCTGTGCAAAAAAACTTCTGGGGATGGCGGAAAGGATCTACCCGCAGTTTGCCGGGCACAATGCGCACACGATTTCCTCCGCACTTGAACTGGCCAAAGGCGAGCCATTTGAATTTCAAAGGATTCATGGAATGGGGGAGCCGCTGCACGACGAGGTGCTGAAGAGCGGAAACGTGCGTTGCCGGATCTACGCTCCGGTTGGCAATCATCGGGAGCTGCTTCCTTACTTGGCGCGCCGGATGCTCGAGAACGGTGCGAACAGTTCGTTCGTGAACCAGCTTGCCGATTTTTCGTGGAAGGCAAAGGACATTGCCGCTGACCCGTTCACCGCGCTTGCCAAGGCGCGGAAAAGCAACATTCGCAAGATATCCGCCCCTTCCGACATTTTCGGCGAGGGCCGGAAGAACTCGAGGGGATGGGACTTGCACAACCCGCATGTAATCAACAATATCAAAATGGTGCGGGAGCCATTCAGGTCAAGAACTTGGAAAGCGGGCGTGGTAACCGGTGCAGCCAAGAGAGAGGGTGGCAACACGCTCGTCATCAATCCCGCCAACCCCTCGGACACAGTCGGCACTACCACTCAGGCAACGGACTCAGAGGTGAATGGCGCCCTTGCTGCCGCACAGTCATGGTGCCGGTCATCTGCCAGTGAACGAGGCAGGGTACTGCGCCGCGCATCTGATCTCTACGAGGAGCGATACGACGAAGTTTTCTCGCTGCTTTGTCGCGAAGCAGGAAAGACGACGAAGGACGCGGCGGCGGAATTGCGCGAGGCAGTGGATTTCCTTCGATACTATTCGCTGCAGGCTGAGAAGTTGGATGGTCGGACGCCGCTTGGAATTGTGGCCTGCATTTCTCCCTGGAATTTTCCTCTTGCAATTTTCACTGGCCAAATCTCCGGAGCGCTTGCTGCGGGAAATGCGGTTATAGCCAAACCCGCAAACCAGACACCGCTCATCGCCGGATTCGCAGTTCGATGCCTTCATGAAGCAGGCGTGCCGAGAGAAACGCTGCAACTGCTAACCGGGAGTGGAAGCATAGTTGGCGCGAAGCTGGTTTCGGATACAAGAGTCTCCGGCGTCGCCTTCACCGGATCGACTGAAACCGCAGTGGCAATCAACCGCTCAATGGCCGATGCCGGAGACCCGATGGCTCCGCTTGTAGCCGAGACCGGCGGACTGAATGCCATGATTGTCGATAGCACGGCACTGCCGGAACAGGTGGTGAGAGACATCATCGTGTCGGCATTCCAGTCTGCGGGACAGAGATGTTCGGCACTTCGGATGCTTTATTTGCAGGACGATGTCTCCGAATTCTTCCTCAAGATGCTTTTCGGGGCAATGGACGAGATCAAAATAGATGATCCGTGGGAGCTGGCAACGGACATTGGGCCGCTTATTGATGGAGCAGCGAATGCGAAAGTGGCAGAATATGTCGATGCAGCCAGAAGCGAAGGCCGACTGTTAAAGCAATGCGCGACCCCGAGCGAAGGGCATTTCGCGGGTCCGGCCGTGGTGCGCGTCAATGGAATTGGCGACCTGAAGGACGAGCTGTTTGGGCCGGTTCTGCATGTGGCCACGTTTCGGTCATGGGATCTGGGCCGCATTTTGGATGCGATTAACGCAAGAGGGTTCGGCCTTACGTTTGGCCTGCATTCTCGGATAGACGCACGTGTCAGGAACATCACCGGACGTCTCAAGGTGGGAAACATGTACGTCAACCGCAACCAGATTGGAGCTGTTGTGGGGTCTCAGCCGTTTGGAGGCGAGGGCCTGTCAGGAACCGGGCCCAAAGCTGGCGGGCCCAACTATGTCCGCAGGTTTTCACGCGGCGAGACGCAAATGCATTGGGTTCCTGAAGGAGGGAGTGCTGATGTGGCTCGCGTTCAGGCGCTTCTGGATCAGGCGGCGGAGTTGGTTGAACGGACGCCTGGCAGCATTGAGCTTCCTGGGCCAACGGGCGAATCCAATCACTTGAACTATCATTCGAGGGGCGTTGTGCTCTGTCTTGGTCCCACGCCAGAAGACACCAAGATTCAGATGGATATCGCGCGCTCCGCCGGATGCGGCGCCGTGGGTGTGTGCGGCGGCATGGATGACGAATTCACACTTCCGGGGACTTTGCCGAGAAATGCACTTGCAACTCTGGAAAATATCGATGTCGTGGCCCTCTGGAGTGATGAGCATGACCTGAGAGAGGCTCGACAAGCGTTGTCCTCGCGGTCCGATGCACTGATTCCGCTAGTCGGAATGACAGAGCTGGAAGACTATTGCTTTCATGAGCGCCATGTCTGCATTGACACAACGGCCGCTGGCGGAAACGCGACGCTTTATGCCTGTGTCAGCTAAGGGCTGGCAACAGACGCTGTCCATTTCCAAAAGGGTGCGTGGCCCGATGTTTTAGACTTGATTCTTAAAACGTATGCATGTTTCGACCGAAGAAGCCCGGTCAACGAGTTCGACGAGATGGAACCGTCAGGGGCGTGGGGCGCTGTCTGGCTCTGGCGGCTGTCAAGCTTGGCGAAGTTGCGGGCGATTCAGATCAACGCCCTTTTGTGACGCACTTGGACGAAAGTGGTGCTTCAGGGTGTCGAAGGTTGTCTCCGCCATCGCCGCGACACTAGCCGGTTGGCCGTCTTGAGCTGATCAAGCGCCATCACCTTCAGGGCCATTCCGTCTCCACGGCCTGCCGTTCTACGAACCCCGCCCGCGCCGCCCGGAACAGGAGCCCCGGCTGGAGCCCCGCCTCGCCCTCGTTGGCGGGACACGCCAGAACTGCTTCACGAAGCCCTCGCCGTCAATGCGCACAAACCCCTTGTGACCAAAGTGGCAGCAAGTGTTACTGGCCCGACAAGGGAATCTGGATTCTCGGGTCGACATCGCAGCTGGTGCGCTTTAAGCACGAGAGCACTGGGACAATCGTGCAAACCGCAAGGAGCTGCCAGTCCATCAGGGCGTGGACCTTCCGCAGGGTGTTGTCGGGATCCACACACTCGGCCACCGCTTTGATGAAGAAATCCATCGGTCTCTCCTCCAACTGAATGTCATGACAAGCGCTTGCAATTTTTTCAATGCGGCATGTTCATGGCCAGAGAGGTGCGTTTCGCAACAGTCTTTGTGGTAGGTGGTATCGATATCTTCAGCGAATCGGCGCATCGTGTGCCACAACTTCGACAGTGACATGCTGCCCTTGAAGGTTGGGTGTCCGGCAAACAGAACGTCGATCCAGACACCCTTCTCTAGAAGATGTGCCTTTTGGCAGCTGCCACTCCACTATGTCACCTCTAGGGCGTCGTGCTTGTCGACGACCGGGAGATCCTAGGCCCAGGACCTGTGAAAGTGTTGTAATTCGGGTTGTTCCGTGGCTGGAAGCGCCGGATGCAGAGGAGACAGTCAGGTTCGACCGCCATTTCCGGCTTTCCGAGGCCCGGTTTGCGCGCATTCAACCGCTTTTGCCCTGCAAGGTGCGCGGCGTGCCCCGGGCCGATGACCGGCGAGCGATCTCAGGCATCGGCCACGTCATTCGCTACGGCCTGACATGGCGCGTTCAACCGCATGTTCTAGGCTCTGGCCGCCGCGAGTGCGGCGACGGGAACAGCGATGATCAATGCGACCCGCCGAGGTGCACTGCACCTCGGCCAGCTTGCTCGGGAAGGGTCTCTTTCGCGTAGCGCCGGACGCGCCCGGGGTGGGCTCGACTCTAGGCTTTACGCCGGGCGCGACGGCACCGGCGGACCCTTGGTCCTGCTGCCTCCCTTGATTGGCGACAAGGACTGGTGGCGCATCGTCACCCAATGCAACCGATGCGTCCGCACCTTTTTCAGCGCCATCTGCATCGCCGCTGGCGTCATCTCTGGTTATGAGTCCTGGGTTTGGTTCCCATACCGTTGCTATCTTGCCCGATTTCCAGGAAGAGTTATGAAACATTATATCGCTATGCCTACAGAATATGAAATGAGCCTGAATTTTTCTTCTGGCAAGGCAAAACGCTTGCCGCGGCGTCCATGGACTCCGCTAGAATCATGATATTGTCGAAACCAACTGTTTGCATGTTTCAATGTTGGCGAGCCTGGACAGGCGCTTCGGGATTCGTTGCCTTGAAACCTGACGTAGTATAACCGGCAGCCACTGACAGCGGGACCGCGGATCACTTTCATGGAATTGCACAAGGCACAGCACTACATTTCTGGACAATGGGTCGGGGAGGCCGCAGGCGGTGTCTATGAAAGCTTGAATCCGGCGGACGGAACCATAGTCGGAACGGCGTCGGCAGGATCCTCTGGATTGGCCGGGCAGGCAATCATGGCGGCGAGGAAGGCGTTCGAAACATCTGGCTGGGCCAGCAATCCAAGACTGCGCGCCTGGGCGCTTCTGGAATTTGCAAACAGGCTCGAGGTGCGGAAGGAAGAGGTCGCGAACCTGCTGAGTTTCGAGAACGGCAAGGTTATCGATCAGGCTCGCCATGAAGTTGCCGCCGGATTTGGCGAGGCGAGGTACTACGCCGGTCTCGCCCGAAACGTTTTCGGACGCACTTTCGAAAGCGGCACCGACAAGATGTCCCTTCTGACGAGGGAGGCGGCCGGCGTTGTCGCGGTAATCGTCCCGTGGAACGCTCCGGTCACGTTGCTAGTGCGCTCGGTTGCGCCAGCGCTGGCAGCTGGTTGCACGGTGGTCGTCAAGCCAGCACCTCAAACGCCGTTGGTCAACGCGTTGGTGATGAAGTGCTTCGATGAGATAGGGGCACTTCCTCCGGGCGTTGTGAATTCAGTCAATGAGCGCGGTGTCGAAGTGGGAAAGGAACTTTCAACTCACCCTGAAGTCGATGTCGTCAGCTTCACCGGTTCTTCTGCCACAGGCAAGGCCATCATGGCCAACGCGTCCGCCACAGTGAAGCGGCTCTCTCTCGAGTTGGGGGGAAAGTCGCCGGCGATCGTTTTTGAAGACGCCGACCTTGAAAAGGCGGTCAGCGCGATACGCCGATCTTCAATTGCGCTCAACGGACAGATGTGCACCTCGGTAAGCCGTGTCTTGGTCCAGCGGTATGTTGTCGACGAACTGGCGGACCGGTTGAAGTCCGCCTATGAGAGTGTCGTGGTCGGCAATCCGCTGAGCGCGAACGTCGAACTCGGTCCTCTTATCGACCGGGCGAACCAAAGACGCATTCTACGTCTCATAGACCGTGCTGCCGACGAAGCCGACCTGATCTTGCGTGGTGCTGCGCCTGGAGGTGTGCTCGAACGAGGGGCATTCGTGACGCCTTCGATGTTTCGAACAGACGATGTTTCCAGTCCGTTGATCCAGGACGAGTTGTTTGGTCCAATAGTGTCACTTGAATCTTTTGACGACGAACGTGAGGCTCTCGAAAGAGCGAACGCAACCCGTTATGGCTTGGCCGCAAGCGTCTACACACATGATCTGAATCGAGCGATGCGCCTGGGTCGCAGGCTGAAATTCGGAACCGTCTGGCTCAACGGTCACAACCGTCTGATGGCCGAGGCGGAAACGGGCGGCTACCGCGAGAGCGGCATCGGAAGGCTGCACGGTGTCGAGGCGTTGAACGACTTTCTTGAAACCAAGCACATATTCTACGATGCCGAATTCTGATGGCGTTGATCCAGTACCTTTCCCGCATCCATTTCGAATTCGGGGCCGTATCGGTTCTGGGCCGCGAGATCTCGCGCTTGGGAATCAGTCGCCCGCTTGTTGTAACCGACAAGGGAGTTGTTTCGGCGGGCATTCTTGACCGAGCTCTTGATGCCGCGCTTCCATTCGCGCCGGAACTGTATGACGGAACGACCGAGAATCCGACTGAGGACTCGTTGCTGGAGTGCCTTGAGATTTGGCATGAAAGAGATTGCGATGGATTGATAGCCCTTGGTGGCGGGTCTCCGACAGACCTGTCAAAGGCAGTGGCGCTGATAGCAAGTCATGGCGGAAAGCTGGCTGACTACAGCGTCAAGTCAGGCGGTTCCGACCAGATTGGAAGAGTTGTCCCGCAAATTGCGGTGCCAACCGCCGCCGGGACAGGCGCCGAGGTGGGTCGCGCCTGCGTCATGACCCTGCAGGACGGAACGAAAAGCGTCGCGGTGAACCTGAACATGGTGGCTGGCACGGTGCTCTGCGACCCGGAACTGACCTTCAGCCTTTCACCGCGCTTGACTGCGGCCACCGGGATTGATGCGCTGAGCCATGGAATCGAGACGATCTTGAGCACGCGCGAGAATCCGCCCGCTGAAGCAATCGCCTTTGATTGCGTTGCACGTGCCGCAAAGTGGCTTCCGAGAGCGGTGGAGGATGGCGGCGACCGAAGAGCGCGGTGGGAAATGATGATGGCGGCGCTGGAGGGCGGAATGTGTCTGCAGAAATCGCTCGGCGGAGCCCATGCAATGGCCGCGCCGCTTGGCGAACTGGACCTGCACCACGGCACCTTGATCGGCGTTCTGCTCCCGCATGTCCTGCGATTTAATGGACAGGTTGTGAATGAGAAGCTGAAGAGAATACAGACCGTTGTCGGGATTGATTGCAAAACGGCGATGCATGACTGGATGCAACGCTTCGTTTCCCAGGCCGGATTGCCGATCAGGCTTTCAGAGTTGGGAGTTCGGGCCGAGGCGCTTCCCGAAATCGCGAGGAAAGCTGCCGCTGACCATTTGAATGAGACCAATCCGCGCAGGGCTTCAGCAGATGACTACCTCGAACTCCTCGAAAGCGCCCTGTAGAAAGAGGCAAGGTAACGCGTTGAATTTGCGCGCGCGCAGCGGTGCCGGGACCTTGACAAACCCTGGGGAACCTCTGATTTTGGGGTTGTGGCTGTAGATGTTCCTGTTTCGTCGGGCGGTTTCCTGCGGTCCCCGGAAGCCCCAAATGCACGTTTCCAGGGCGAAATCGCCTTCGGTTCAGCCTCTGCAGGGCCGGTCCGGCGGATTCCGGACACACGATCCCCAGTCACGGCAAGCGCGGCCGGACAATCATCAGGTTCGAGAAACCCGGAAGCGGCGCAAACCGCTGCATGTTCTTCTCCAGCCTCACCCCGGAAAAGCGCCGAGCGCTCTCGGCCTCGCAGAGCAAGTCCTCAATCGCTGGATTGCAGAATGGCTGCACGCAGTGCAAGCGCGGCATCGCCGGCAAGGGATGCGGCTGTTGCCCCTTGCCGGTGCCCTTGGGACAGACCGGTGCAATGCGGGCCTCCAGGTGCACCTAGGGGACCGGCTGTCCATCCGCTCTGGAAATATCTAGCGGTGCTTCTTGCGGTCATGTTCAAGGCTTGCAAAGTTCGGTGGCTGAAGGCACTGCCTGACGCGATCCCCCTAAAAAAGGGTGCAGCGTAAAACAGCAGGCGCACCTCGGATGCACAATGTCACCCCATGATCAGGCTATATTCAGAGGTTCCCCAATTCTGGAGAGAGGTCGCTCGTTAATGTGCTTGACAGCTTCAGTGGCAGCTTGCGGCAGTCTTTCATCTGCTTTGAACACATCATTCGAGAACCGAGCAATGCGGACCAATCTCGTATTTTAAGGCTCATTTCGCATTTCGCGGGCACGGTGTGCAATGCTTCCCGCTTTGTTTGAAGGTCGGGCAGATGGACGGCAAGCGATTTTGAAACCGGTTCTTGCGAATCGACAGACTGACGGTGGCGCTACAGAATTGCGTCGAGCGCATCGTATTGCCGGCGATCAAGTTTGCAGCACCCTGCGCATCTGGATGTCCGCAACCGCAATAGCCAGATCAAGACTTTCCTGCGCGGCTTCGCCGCCAAATGCCCCGACAGCTGTTCTGGGCGGTTCCATCTCGTCGGACTCGGCGACCGCCTTTCTCCGAAGCCTGCTTCGCAGCGATCTTGATGAAACCACGCCTGCGCTTCGCGAATTGAACCCGTTCGACCCACCCGCTTGAAAAGGCCATAGTGTACAAGCTCCTTTTAGGATCGTGCTTGAGGGCGTCGACGAGTGAGGCACATCGGTCGTTCGAATCGATGTTCCGCGCAGCCTGTTTGCTCGTGCCAATCCGGGCAGATCTTCATCTCACACCAGAAGTTTGAAGCGTCGGATGGGTCAGGGCACTTCCGCCCTCCTGTGCGCGGTGTCGCACGACAAGGGGCACGGTCTCATCGAGCGGTTTCGCCGGAGCGGCTTCTCGCTTGGAACCAGAGGTTCCGGACTGCGGAAAGCCAGAACCCGCGGAGCAAGGGACACGACCTTCACCGAGGACGCCAGCCTCGTCCGCCAAGGCAGTCGCCAGCCAAAGGTGCGCTGCGTCTCGATGTCATGAATTCCGTTTCGAATCCGGTCGGAACGCCAGAATTCGGATTGTATCCTGGCTCGCATCAGACCCGCAAGGCAAAGCGTGGGAAAATCTTGTTACCTGTGGGGATAGACTCCGCAACGACTTGCGGTTCCTGCGACAGCTGATGGACCACGGGGCCGCCGCGCAGCTGGAATTTATGCCCGCAATCGTGCCCGAACCGTTGAGGACACAAGGCAGAGCCAGTTTTCCGCGACCGCCCGCCGCCGCGCAAGGCCCGTGTCGTTCTCAGAGCCTGTGGAAAGGCGGAAGCGGACGGCGCGTGACTTTCGCCACCTGCTTTGCTAGACTGGCAGAAAGAGGGAGACAGCGACGATGAACGCGAAAGCGAGCAGCCCCGACCTCAAGGCTCTCGAGGAATTCACGAAGCGCACCAGTCGGCAGAAGGCGCTGTTCTTCGTTGGTCGCGACCGCGAGCTCGCTGATATCGAGGATGCCTGCGCTCTCGCCTTCAGCGAGGCGATGGCAGGGAATCTACCAGCGGTTCAGACCCGGATCGTGCAGGGTGCCCCCGGTGCCGGCAAGACATCGCTGCTCCTGCGCTTGGCCGAGATTTGGGAAATGGACGACGCGGCAGCACGCCCGGTTCTGCTCGACCGAAAAACCCTCGATTCCGAGGAGGTGCTTGCGGAGAAGATCGTCGAGGTGCTGGATCCCAAAAAACTGCCGGAGTTCCGCCGGACGGTGACGCGGCGCTTGCATGCGGACGCTAGGGTTTTCGGGGTTGGCGGCGGTGCCGACAGCGCGACGGCTACGGCCCCGCCGGGACCCTCGCTCGGTCTCGTTGCGGAGATGTTTCCGCTCCACGAGTGGCAGCGCCCTCTCTGCCTGATGTTCGACGAGATGCAGAACGCCACTAGGTCGCAAGTGGACGCGCTGGAGCCGCTGCATCTGGGCATCAACCGGCTTCCCGTCGTGCCGGTGCTTGCCGGCATCGGCAACACCAGCGAGGTCTTGGGCAGGCACGGCATGAGCCACATCGACGAGGCGTGCATCCATACCCTCGGTGCGCTCGCGTTCGATGATGCGGCCGAAGCGGTGGAGAGGCACCTTGATGGGTTCCGCGTCGACCGTCGCGGAGCCGAGGTCGCTTGGCCCGCCGAACTCGCGGCCAGCTCCGACGGCTGGCCCAGGCACCTGCACAATGGACTGCAGGCTCTCGCAAGTGGGCTGCTGGCCGTGTGCGGCCGCCTCGTGGATGTAGACGCATGCAGGGTGCGGACTGATGCCCGAAACCGGCGGTTGCGCTCGTACTGGGGCCGCGTTAGCCCCGAAATGCGACTGGCGAAGGGTCTGGTCCGCGAGCTGATGAAAAGCCTTCCTGACCAGGGGCTTGAGGACGCGGGAGTGCTGGCAGCCATGAACGCACTGACCCGCACCCAGCGGCCAGATGAAGGCTTGCCAGAAGGCTTCACTGCCACGCGGTTTCTCGACCACCTGATCGCCAAGGGCGTGCTGCAGTCGGACGGGGCTGGCAAGCTGGTTTGCCCTATCCCGAGCTTCCAGGCCTTCATGGCGCACGGCTTCGCGATGGCTCCGGGTACGGTGCCGCGGGTCTCCCCGCGCCTGTGGGGATAGCCCGCGACCGGGCGAACCAAGGGCGTATTCTACGTCTCATCGACCGTGCTGCAGACGAAACCGACTTGATCTTGCGCGGTGTTGCGGCCGGAGGTGTGCTCGAACGAGGGGGCATTTGTGCCGCCTTCGATGTTTTGAACAGACGATGTTTCCAGCCCGCTGATCCAAGACGAGTTGTTCGGTCCAATAATGCCGCTTGAATCTTTTGATGATGAATGCGTGGCGATCGAAAGAGCGAACGCAACCCGTCATGGCTTGGCTGCAAGCGTCCGCACACACGATCTGAATCGGTTGATGGCTGGTATCGAGAAAGCGGCATCGGAAAGCTGCATGGTGTCGAAGCGCCAAGCGATTTTCTTGAAACCAAACACATATTCTACGATGCCGAGTTGTAATGGCGCTGGTTCAGTATCGTTCCCGTGTTTCATCTCGATTTTGCGCAGCGCAATTTCACGCTTGGGGAACAGCCGTGCACCGCTCATCACCGATAGAGGAGTCGTGTCGGCGGATATGCTTGATCTGGTCCTTGAAGCTGCGCTTGCTTTCGCGCCGGAACGATATGGCGGAACAACCGAGAACTCGTTTCTGGAATGCCTTGAGACTTGGCAGGAAAGGAGTTGCGACGGATTGATAGCCCTTAGGCGGCGGGTCTCCGACAGACCTGTCAAAGACGGTTGCGTTGATAGCGAGCCACGGCGGAAAATTGGCAGACTACATTGTCAAGACAGGCGGTTCCGACCAGACTGGCAAGGTTGCCCCGCATATCTCGGCGCCAACCACCGCCGGGACAGGCGCCGAGATCGGTCGCGCTTGCGTCCGGACCCTGCAAGACGGCACAAAAAGCGTTGCGGTGAACTTGAGCATGGTTGCGGACACGGTGGTCTGCGACCCGGAATTGACGTTCAGCCTTCCATCGTGCTTGATAACGGCACTGGAAGGCGGAATGTGTCGGCAACAGCCCCTTGGCGGTTGGATCTGCACCACGGCACTCCGGTCGGCATTCTGCTTCCGCCCGTCCTCCGATTCAACAGGCATGTTGCAAGAGAGAAGCCAAAGCGAATACGGGCCATCGTCGGGATTGATTTCAACACGGCGATGCATGATTGGATGCAGTATTTCGTGTCGCGAATCGGATTGCCGCTCGGGCTTTCCGAGCTAGGGAACCTCTGAATATAGCCTGATTTTGGTCGTTGCATTGCGCATCCGGTGCGTGTCCGCTATTTTGCGCCACGCCTTTCTTTGGGGGATTCTGACATGCAGCGCCTTCGGCAATTGACCTTTGCCAGCCTCGAATGCGATCGCAAGAAGCGCAAGACGCGCCGCGAGATCTTTCCGGAGCGGATGGACGGCCTGATCCCCTGGGAACGCCTGGAGGCCCGCATTGTGCCGGCGTGTCCGAAGGGCGGCCGCAAGGGGCGACAGCCGCATCCGCTGTCGGCGATGCTGCGCGTGCACTGCGTTCAGCTGTTCTGCAACCTGAGCGACCCGATGATGGAGGACCGGCTTGCGAGGCGGAGAGCATCCGGCGCTTTGCCGGGGCGGTGCTTGAGAAGGTTCCGGACGAGACGACGATCCCGACTTCCGCCATCGGCTGGAGCGCCACGGACTGGCGCACCTTCTGTTCGGGAGATCAGGGATCACCTGGCCGAGCGGGGGGGGGGTGCTGAAGAAGGGCACCATCGTTGACGCCACCATCATCTCGGCGCCATCGTCGACCGGGAACGAGAGCAACGCCCGCGATCCGGAGATGTACCAGACGAGGAAGGGGAACCGGTGGCATTTCGGGATGAATCTGCACATCGGCACCGACACCCGGGGTCTGGTGCACCATCTGGAGGGAACGGCCGCCAACGTCGCGACCTGACGCCTTCGGACCGGCTTCTGCACGGCGAGGAGGAGCAAGTCCGGGGTGACTCCGGATACCGCGGGATCGGCAAGCGGGCGGAGCACGCGTTCGCTTGCACCGTAGTGACAGCCATCCCCGCCAGACGCAGTTCCAGAAGACGACACCCAGAGCTTTGTTGATTCCAGTGCAATTCCAACCCGACGCCCGGGAGGTCTGTTATAAATCTCAGCGCAACTCGACTACACATGAGCGACAAAACATGACCAGCCACATCGATTCCAATGAACTCGCGTCTTCTTGGCTGGCTAATGGATGACAATGAGCACGACCAAAAGCGCGAGACCAAGAAAGCTCAATCCATCGTGCCCGCCGGCGTGTGACTTGCGTATTGTGTGGCTTGCTCGCAATTTGAATTCGTGGTCGCGGCGGAACTCGGAGATCTACCAGAGTAGCGTCGATTTGGAAGCCCGTCTTAGATAGTGTCGTCACGAGATACCGGCCCAGAGCGCCAGACACCGGATCTGCACCGCGGCAAGAAACGATGCGGCATTCCTGGCGCATCGCGTGGCAATCCCACGCCCACGCCAGCGCTTGAGCCGCAGAAAGGCGTTCTCCACCAAATGCCGGTGCCGGCAGAGATCGACATCATGCACTCTGGGGCGCTTGCGGTTGCGCTTCGGCGGAACCGCTGGAATGACTTCATGCTCCTCGCAACAAGACAGGATGGCATTGGTGCCACAGGCCTTGTCCGCCAACAAGCGCTCGGCATCCATCCCTTCAATCAGCTCGACCGCTTGACGGCAATCCGCTGCCGTCCCCTCGGTCGCCAACACCCGCACCGGCATCCCATGCGCGTCCACAGCCAGATGCAGCTTCGCGTTCAGCCCCCTTTTGCGCGACCCATCGCCTGATTGCCACCGACCGCACCGCTCGCATGGGGATGCACCTTGAGATGACTGGCGTCAATCATCAGCCACTTATCGTCCGGCTCATCCACCAGACGCTCCGGCAACGCCCCCAGAGACCCTTGTCCCGCCAGCGACAGAACCGGCGATGGGTGTTGTTCCAGTCTCCACAGTCTGGCGGCAAATCACGCCAGGGAGCGCCGGTGCGCAGAACCCGGAAGATCGCATTGATGAACCGACGATTGTCCTGCGCCACTCCACCCCAACTTCCCGCTCGGCCAGGCAGACGAGGCTCCAGCAACAGCCAGACCCTGTCCGAAATGTCATGACGCCGATGAACCATTCCCATGTGTCGCCTCCAACAACCATCAAGTGAGTTCGGCAGATAGTACAGATAAACATTACTCATGACGACACTATCTAGGTTGTGTACTCATTGATTTTGATCCAGAGGCGGGTGCAGGCAAGGGCGATTGCGGCGAGGAAGTTTCTTGCAAGCTTGTGATAGCGGGTCGCGATGCCTCGGAAGTGCTTGAGCTTGTTGAAGAAACGTTCGACGAGGTTGCGTTGGCGGTACAGGTGATGGGATACGGAGCGCTGCTCCCGGCGATCCCGTTGGGTCGGGATGTGGGGCAAGAGCCATGGTCGGCAATGCGTTTGAGGATGGTGCGGGAGTCGCAGCCGCGGTCGACGACGACGTGGATTTTGCTGCTCAGCCCGCCTCGCGAGCGTCCGATGGCGTGGTCCGGACCCCCTTTTTTCCGCCCGCGGCGTGCTGGTGGGGGCGCACCACCGAGGAGTCGAGGAGATGAAGAGACCCCGGCGAGCGCGCCGCCAGCGCCCCGAACAGGCGCTCCCGCACCCCTTGCCTGGCCCAGCGGTTGCAGACTGTCGCATGCGGCCCGCAGCGTTCCGGAAGGTCGCGCCACGGCGTGCCGGTGCGCGGGGTGTGAAAGATCCCGCTGATCGCCCCGCGGCTTGTCAGGCGGTAACGGCGAGATGATCGCCCATTCCGCATCCGTCAGATCGTGCCAGCCTCGCATTCTCAAGCTCCCGCTGTTTGGAAGCTTGAATCACATCAGAGCCGGAAAGAAAATCCCTTTCCTTTATGAGTACAAGACCTAGGGCGATGTGGACACTGGCAAGGCGGTACTACGTGACTACATCAACGCCACCATCGGCTTTCAGGAACTTTCCGGGTTGACCGATAAGTCGCCCAAGAGCCTGATGCACATGTTCGACCCGAATGGCAATCCGCAGGTACGGAACCTGTTCGAGATCATCGGTTACATTCAGGAACGCGAAGGGCTTCGCCTCAAGGTTCAAGCTGTTCGCTAAGGAAGCTCTGAATATAGCCTGATTGCGGGCGTGGCATTGCGCCTCTGGCGCGCGCGCCATCTTGCGCTGCATCCTCTTTTTGGGGGGATCGCGTCATGAAGCGCCTTCGGCCGCCGAGCCTTGAACGCGGTCGCGAGAGGCGCAGGACGTGTCGCGAGATCTTTCTGGAGCGGATGGACGGCCCGATCCCTCGGACGCGCCCGGAAGTCCGCATTGCGCCGGTCCGTCCCGGCGGCGGGCGCGGGTGGAGTATTCGCCCCGGGTCGCGAGGTGGGCGTCGGGGCACGACAGGGTTCGCTGCCGAGGGCTGGAGAGGAACGTGCAGCGTCTTGCACCGCTCCCGGACTTCTTGAACCTGACGATCACCCGGCCGCATCTGCCGCGACATGGGGTCAGCGTGTCCGGAGTTTGCCGGGTCGGCCCTGCGGGGGCTGAAGCGGAGGCGATTCCGCCCCGAAAGCGCGCCTTCGGGGCTTTCGGACCGGCCCTGGCGCGGCGAAGCTTGGCGGCGAGCATCCAGGCGCTGCGACAGTACCCGATCCCGAGCTGCTTCTGCAACTGCAGGGCGGAGATGCCATTGGAATGAGTGGCCATCAGACAGGCGGCCCAGAACCAGATCGCGAGCGACAGCCTGGTTCGGTGCAGGAGGGTGCCGGCGGTGGCCGAGGTCTGCCGATGGCAACAGGCGCACTCGAAGCTGTGCTTCCTGGTCTTCAACTCCCACCCGCGGTCGTGGCCGCAGGCGGGACACCGGAAGCCGTTCGGCCATCGGACGGCGACGAGCCACCGGCGCAGGCGTCGTCGCCGGCGCAGGCGTCGTCGCCGGGGAACAGGCGCTGGAAGGCGATGAGGCTGGCGGGGATTTCGGTCATGGGACGGTTCCACGTCAAGAATGTCATGCGAACATTCCATCACCCGACATCCCGGACACAATGCCCTGTGTCGCCGGAACCATGTGCATAAGCAATTGGATCCAAATAGCGCACCAAAACTGCCTGCTCATATATTGTAGAGGTCAATTGCGCCAATAGCATGTCAGCCGCACCGATCCCAAACCATCCCCGAAAGCCTTGGATCGTCTGCGAAAGCGTCCCGGTCAAATTCAAGGCCAGTCCTCGGATGGTCCCGAAGTGCTTGAGCACCGGCTGCACTCATCCGAATGCGCCAACTTTGCCGTTCGACGGGGGCCGGATCATTGAATGCAAGGCAGCTCAGCACGGCGAGATTTGCACCACCCGCAGGATCGCGAACAGATTCAAAGCGGATAGCCTCCACCCCTGTTTCGCGCACGGTATCGGCAAGATCCTGACAGGCCGAACAATCGGTCAGATGCATCCATCGTTCACGATCATTGGCCAGATCGCCCACGGTCAAATCCAGTGCGCATTCCGTAGAAACCCCAACAGAAAACGCGGTGTAGTCGGCAGGATTGTCTGGAAATGGCGTATCCGGGCTCTCTGCGTAGAACAGAAATCGGTAGAACACCATTTCGGTCACGGCAGTTTCGGGCTGCTCGGCCCCATACCAGACGCCGGGGGTTAAACCTGCCCTGCGAAACCTTGAGCCATAGGGATATGGGCGATAGCGAAATGGTGTGCTCAAAAGATAATCAAGTTCCAGACACTCATCCGGAACAGGCGGCTTTGTTTCTTCCAGGACATCTTCCAGCAGGCTTTGTTCGTCTAGATTGTCGACAAGGCTGAGCGTTGAAACAACGTGCTGAGCCTCTACCAAACGCCATGCAGATGTTTGCAGCGCACGTAGCTCAGACCGAAGCGCGTCGTGCGTCCAGATATGTGACGACATCGACAAGCCCTTGTATTGAAGTCATTCTATCGATAGGGCGTGCACCCAATGCGCTGTTTTCGGATGAAATCCAAACCTTGGCGGCCTTCTCATCTCCACCCACAATAGCATCAAGCGAGCGGAACACGCGCACCAACATTGCGGCCAATTCAAACGCCTTGGTGTTTTCCGTCAACGCAACCTCGCCATTGCGCATGCGGGATACCTGCGCCTCAGATAAGCCAAGCACCTCGGAGAGCAATTTTCCCGACATTCCAAGTCGTGTTGCGGCACGGGTTGCAGCCTTGGTCAGAACGGCACCGCGATCAGGGGCAGATGCATTTACCTGATGATTTGCCATGACCTCCTCCATTCATGTAGAAATACTACACCATATATATTCCACAAGGAAGAAAAATCCATGAGCAATACGAACGGCGCGATCAAGTACAAAACACGTCTAATCGCCAGCAGCCCTCTCCAAAACTGATCCACACGGGCCGTGGCATTCTGATAAGCTTGAACATCCGGGCCTGTGCGTCAGGCTGGTCACCTTGTCCCTCAGTCACCAACACTTCTATCTCAGACCGCCTTGTCCCTTTCTGTCTACGATCAAAAGGCACACGCAAAGCACCAACCTTCTACTCCAGCGCTTTGATCTGCCCTTGCAGCCCGCGCATTTGGTCTGTTGCAGATATAGATATGGCAGATACCCGGCTTGCTTCTCAAATATCCCCTTAGATAGTGTCGTCATGAAATGCCAGCCCGGAGCGCCAGACACCGGATCTGCACCGCGGCAAGAAACGATGCGGCATTCCTGGCGTATCGCGTGGCGATCCCACGCCAGCGCTTGAGCCGCAGAAAGGCGTTCTCCACCAAATGCCGGTGCCGGCAGAGAGCGACATCATGCGCTAAGGGGTGCTTGCGGTTGCGCTTCGGCGGAACCGCTGGAATGACTTCATGCTCCTCGCAACAAGACAGGATGGCATTCGTGCCACAGGCCTTGTCCGCCAACAAGCGCTCGGCATCCATCCCTTCAATCAGCTCGACCGCTTGACGGCAATCCGCTGCCGTCCCCTCGGCCACCAACACCCCATGCGCGTCCACAGCCAGATGCAGCTTCGCGTTCAGCCCCTTCTGTGCGACCCATCGCCTGATTGCCACCGACCGCACCGCTCGCAGGGGGATGCATCTTGAGATGACTGGCGTCAATCATCAGCCACTTGCAGTCCGGCTCATCCACCAGATGCTCCGGCAACGCCCCCCAGAGACCCTTGTCCCGCCAGCGACAGAACCGGCGATGGGTGTTGTTCCAGTCTCCACAGTCTGGCGGCAAATCACGCCAGGGAGCGCCGGTGCGCAGAATCCAGAAGATCGCATTGATGGACCGACGATTGTCCTGCGCCACCCCAACTTCCCGCTCGGCCAGGCAGATGAGGCTCCAGCAACAGCCAGACCCGGTCCGAAATGTCATGACGCCGATGAGCCATTCCCATGAGCCGCCTCCAAAAACCATCAAGTGAGTTCGGCAGACAGGACAGATAAACATCACTCATGACGACACTATCTAACCCGAGTTATGGATAAGCTCTGTTTGGTTTTGGCATGCACCGAATGGCGTCTGGCACGACGATTTTGCCGATTTTGACCTTTGGCTGCGCCAGAATATAGGCAGCCAGACATGACAGGATATGAACGAAGGCATTTGTTGGGGATCGGTGTCGTGTGCGTTCCAATCCCATGCTCGATTTCAGTTTATCGAACAGCGTTTCAATGATGAACCGCTTCCGCAACATGATTTGGTCCGGAATGGGCAGAGGAAAGTTTTTCATGTTGCGGCGAATGCCAGTGATCAGGTGCAGGCCCTGCTGCCGCAAACGCTGGAAAAGCGGCTTCGAAATGCAGCCTTTATCGCCGAACGCCTTGCCTTCCAACTCGGCAATCATGGTCTCAAGCGGCTTGCGGTCGTCGGTGTTTCCAGGCGTGATCTTGACGGCCATGACCTGACCCTTGTCGTTGATGACCAGATGCAGCTTGAACCCGAAAAACCACCCCCTGGCGCTGCGGCCCCGCTTGGCCAGTCCCTTGAACACCTTGTTCCGGTTGATCCGTGCGTTGTGGCAGACAGCGAGCTTGGCGCTGTCCACAAAACAGATTCCGGTTTCCTCACCGCGAAAGCATTGCATCAAGATGCAAAGCGGAACCGGCAAGCGCGGCATCAGGGCGACAAACCGTCCGCAGCTCGGCAGGTCTCCAAAGCAGTCGCGACATTTCCGCTCCACGCCATGGAACCGGAAAGCCTTGAAACTCTTGAAGGGCGAGAGATGAAACGGCACCATGATGAAGAGCCTTTCGCTGAGCGAGAGCTTGCCCGAGCGCGAGCGCTGGCGGCCTGTGCCGATCAGCCGATGCCGCTCCCATTCTTCAAAGGCCTTTGCAAAGTCGTCGAGACAACAGAACAGTGCGATGATGGAGGTGCTCATTGAGGGGATCCCATCCGTTGATTTTGGTTGCGGATACAGAATCAGGCCACGCCCGATTTGGGAACCCCCTCACCCCTCTTATCCAGAATTGGGGTTATCTAAGTTAATTTTCGATGGCACTCTGTGCTACGGATCTTCAATCTTGAATTGCTTTGATAACTGCCGATTGAACTCATGGGGGTTGTGCCAGTAGCATCCGATGCAAGATCCCTTGTAGAACTCGTCTCCTTCCCAATGGGCAGCCTTGTAACCTAGCACCCTAGCGTCAAATCTTTTGTTGGTATCTCGACATTCCTTGCAATGCTGCCGCTTCGCGTTGTTGGCAGCTTTCGATAATGGCTGAAAGTCATCCATAACGACTCTGTTGGGATCATTCAGCCTGGGGTCATCTCTGCGGCCATCCTTGTGGTCACATTCGGGATTCGATGTGTTGAGAACCACGCATCGACGGGAGGCGATTAGCGCCTTGAACTTTGCTGGCACCGGTTTGCTTATTGGATTCTTGTTAAAGCCGTTGAGCTTGACCGCGACAATTCGGTTTTTAGACTTGATTCGTTCGACGTTGTATTTTTTCGCAAGCGCACCATCGTCTCTGCACCAGCTTCCTCCGTTTCCGAAGCCTAGTCCGGCGGACTCAAGTTCCTCAATCGGAACCTTCCTAGAAAATCCGTGACTATTTGGTTTAGCTAAGTCAATGAATATTTCAGCCTTCGTTAGAATTCGCGCCGACTCTTTTTCTTGCGGCCTCGATGTAATTTGGATCAATGTCACAACCCGTGAAAGCACGGTCTTCAAGTAGGCTGGCAACAGCGGTTGTGCCGCTTCCAACAAACGGGTCAACAACGAGGTCGGTGGGGTTGCTGTGTTTCTTAATCAACTCGCGGAATAAGCCTAGCGGCTTTTGTGTAGGATGCAAGCGCTTGCCGCCGTGCCTTGGAATTGGAAAATCGTAATCTCCACTGTCATAGAATCCGTGGAAGGTCGGTGTTCCCACCTTCACACCGATAACGGCCATTTCGCGGCTGTTCGAAAGATATGTGGCCTTGCTGTTGAGCGGAACGGGATTCGTTTTTCTCCAAACAATGAGTCGAAGCATCTTGAAACCGGCACTCGTCATTGCATCAGCAAGTTTTCCGATTTTCCAAATGTCATACCATGCGATGATGGTGCCTCCGCGGCGCAATGCGGAATAGGAAGCCTCTGCAAATGACTTCAAGTCAATTTGAATATGGTCCCATTTGCCGAAGTCCATTGAAACCGCAAAGCGTTGAACGCCATTCTTGACATTCGCAAAGCCCGTTTTCCGACTGATAGTGTATGGCGGATCGGTAAGAATCAGATCAACGGAGCCTTTTTCCAATCTGTTCAGAAATACTTTGAAATCCCTTTGTTCCAGTACGCAACCATCTTTTTGCTGGAGCGATTTGGAAGGAAGCGAGAAGTCATCAGTTCCGCTCCGCGCCTGAATTTCCATCGTCGTCCCCTCCTGCTCTCATTTGACTGAGTTTGATACCTTATTCTCTTGCCTTGGCCATCTCTTATTTAGCTTTTTTTTTCGTGTTTCGTGGGCATGGTGGGACATGTTTGCTGCTTCGCTTCGGAGGTCAGGAAGATAGACGGCAAGCATTTTCGGAGCTGGTTTCCACGAATTGACGAGCGCTGCCGCCTGTCGTGCTGCGCGTCGTTGCCGAAGGCGAGACGGTCAGCGGTATCGCCGCCAAATGCCCCGACAGCTGTCTCTCGATCGGCATTCCAATTTTCAATCCAGGTCAGGCGAATGGCTGCCTCATTCCGGTGGCCCTGGCCAAGATGCCAAGCGCGTCAGGCGCCGGGTTGTCGTCGGAATACGCGACGAAGCGGTCGGGCCGCACCAAAATCGTTCCAGCGCACCACCGTCGCGTGTCTGCGGTTTCATCCGTCTCGATGACTTTCAGAGGGATGTTCAGCCTCGAGGCTGCAGACTGGAACGCGGCGACTGCGCTTGGGCGACACCCGACAGAAATCAGACTGAAGTCTTGGCCAAGTCGATCAAGGACGTTTTTCTGTGGCGAAAGGTGATGCCCCGGAAGGGCCGCGAAACTGTGGGACCCTGCAGCACTGGGGCGACCGGAGCCGCCCTGCACAATCGGGGACCCCTCGTAATTCGGGACGTACCGCTGGACATCATTCTGCGTAGCGACCGCCCTGCGCTTCCATTCCGCTTCGAACGCTTCCCTGTCGATATCCGGATCGAAATTCTTCAGGAACTGGCCGTCTTCCCGAATCATCTTTTCGATGAAATCCACGGCCGTCGATTCGAATACAGGCTGCCGCTCTGCACAGTAGGAATCCAGAAGCCGCTCGCCGCCCCAGCCATCGATCGTTGCCGCGAGTTTCCAACCGAGATTGCGCGCGTCCTCGAGGCCGGTGTTCAAGCCATACGCGCCGTAGGGAGGGTGGCTGTGCGCGGCATCTCCGGCAATGAATAAGCTGCCATTTCGGTAATGCTCGGCATAGGCGGTGCGCAAGTCCCAGAATCCGATGTATTCCACCTCCAGAGCAAAACGCTTTCCGACCGCAGAGTGAAGGCGTGCCGGAAGATCGAAGCTGTCTTCGGTTACCTCTCTTGGAACCGGGCAGTGGAAAAACCATTTACCGGCATTGTCGACTCTTCCGAAAAAAAGCCAGTAACCGCAGTGGTCTGGATGCAGCACCTTGAAGTATGATCTTTCGGGGTACCTCTCTAGCAAGCGATTCAACTCCACCGAACCGAAAAGCCCAAGAACCATCTTTCGGTCGTGCGGCTTCACTATCTGCTTGATTCCGGCACTGTTCCTGACAATCGATCGGCTCCCGTCGCATCCGACAACGAAACGGGCAGAAACCGTTTCTATTGCACTGTCCAAACCCGAAATTCTGAGCGAATGCCCTTCTCGATCTTGATCGATTCCGACTGCCGAGCGCCCGTAGTGGACCTTTACGTCCAGAAGTTCCGTCACTCTGTCCCTCAGCACCCGCTCAACCTCGTACTGCGGAATTCTAAGGTTCGCCGCTGCGTAGTATCTTGATACGTCGCCCCGCACCAGCCAATCATGATGATAGGCACCAAGCAGCGTTCCGTAGGTCGTAATTCCTCTAACCGCCACCGGCGCGGGAATTCTTCGGGCGGCTTCGATCTGCTTCGCAACGTTCCAGGCGGTGAAGTGCTCGCCCGTCCTCTGTGTCAGATTCTGGCCTTTGGGAATGTTGTGCACACGCTTGGTACGCTCAATCACGACTGTGTCGATGCCGCGCTGTCCAAGATCGACGGCGAGCGCGAGCCCGACCGGTCCACCTCCCACGATCGCGACCTGAGAGCGCTTCATCACCTCCTCCGAGCAGAAGCCACACCGGGCTTCGTTAAATTTGAATATAGCAGGCAAGACATGTCCGCGACCGAACTAGAAGGGGATGACGGCCAAATCTCGTCCGACTGTCAGGGGACCGTCCCAGGTCAAGCGTACCAGTTCGGCGAACTCGGGCGGCCCGGTCCCGGGATCGTCGCTCGGCGTAAAATGCTGAACCGCTAGATGTCCAACGCCCGCGGCGCTCGCAATTCGACCCACGTCGTCCCCAAACGTGTGCCCCGCAATCATGTGTGCCATTAAATTCGGCTTGATGTCGGACAGCCGCCCGCACATTCGCTCCGTGCCCGCGCGGTGCATGACTTCATGCACGAGCACATCCGCACCCTTCGCGAATTCAGCAAGTGGCGGGAAATGGGACGTGTCGCTGGAAAAAACCACCGTTCGGGTGGCCCCCGAGAACTTGAGCGCATAGCAATGCTCAAACGGAGGATGAACGACCTTCAGTGCGGTGACCTCCACGATGTCGTCCCGAAACACGTGCCCTTCCGTATATTCGTGGCACTTGAACATTTTGCTCGGGTCCGCCTGACCCTCGTCGGCCCGCCGAATTCCGACATCTATGGCGCTTGCCTGAAAAAACAGATCGACCATCTGGACCAGCCCCGGCGGCCCGTAGACATTGATTTCCCGCATTGGTGACGAGGTCCAAGTCGTGTGGAGCAGCGGACCAAGTTCCAAGTTGTGGTCCGAATGATGGTGCGTGATCAGTATCGTGTGGACGTCGGCGAGAGCGTAACCCGCTTCAACAAACTGCCGCGTGACGCCGAGTCCACAGTCGACAATGTATGGCCTTCCTCCAAGCTGCACGACGGATGAGGAAGGCCAGCTTGAACCTGTTGTCAAGCGCGGACCACCCTTGGTGCCGAGAAGAACTATCTTGTTGTCTGGCATCGAACGGATTCCCTGTCGTTATCAAGGGTTTTGACCGGTAAGATCGACGAATGATCGCTGGTATCCATCACGTCGATCTTACCACGCGCGACTTGGACCGCCTAACGGGCTTTTATCGAGACCGATTTGGCGGCAAGGTCGTGCGCGAGTTTTTCTGGTCTGGCGGAGAGACGGATCTCAACTTGCGCCTGGGCTTGGATGACAGCGCCGCAAGGATTGCATTGATGCGGTTTGGCTCGGCCTGCTGCATCGAGTTCTTCGAGTTTTTGGAGCCGAAGGCGCCGACTCTTGAAGCACTGCGCTCGGTGGCGAGGCTGGGGTATTCGCATGTGTGCTTTGCGGTCGAGGACTGCGAGGTGGAATATCGCCAGCTTGTCGCGGCGGAAGTGAGATTCCATGCTCCTCCTCTCGCAATGCCCGGTGGCGGCAAATTTGCCTATGCACGAGATCCGGACGCAAACATAATTGAAATCCTTCAGGCACCGTCTGGAAGCGGGAGAAATCACGAGGCTGCTCCGTAATTGACCGGCGTGCCGTGCCACCCGTTCCACCGACGCTCCCAGTACAGATTGTGGATCTTGACTGACACTGGGCCGGCCCTTTCGCAAAGCTGCGTTCCGTTGACCGCCGAAACGGGGATCACTCCCCCTGCGCTTGAGGTAAGAAAGGCTTCGGAAGCGGAAAGGAGCTCCGCGAACGGCACTTTCCTTGCCTCCACTCTCAGTCTGGCCTCTCTGCACAACTCAATCGCGGTTTGCCGCGTTATTCCTTCAAGGCATCCCCTATCTGGCGTGCAGACACTATCGCCCTTGACGATGAAGACATTGCAGCCAGGAGCCTCAGCAAGATTCCCATCCATGTCCGTGAGCACGCTCCAGTCCGCGCCCTGCTCCCCCGCTTCCATCAGCGACATTGCGAGATCGAGCGAGCAAAAATTCTTTGCCCTTGGATCAACGGATTCAGGGGGAATGCGGATGCGTTCTCGGCTGACATGAAGGTTAATGCCCGTTCGCCGGGCCTCGTCGTCCTTAATGAAGACATACGGTATGGCAAAGGCATAGAACCGGTTCCGGAAGCTTTCGGCGTGAAGACGGTCGGCAGGATTCGCCGGATTCTTCCCGCGTGTGACGCACCACCAGACATAGGCATCCTTCAAACCCGTCCTGGCGACCAGCTCGTTCAGGATCGACCTCTCTCCGGTTGCATTGAAGGGGTTGGTCAGGCGCATTCTCTTGCAGGATCTTGCGAAGCGTTCCTGATGGTCAGCAAGTCTGAAAAACTGGCCCCTGCTGACCGAAACCACGTCGTACACTGCGTCGGCGCGGATAAATCCTAGATCTGTGATCGGCACGCTGGCTTCGGCCAGCGGGTAGAAACGGTCAACCACGTACGCAGAACCGCTGGCGTAGGACGGTTCACGCTTCAAGGAGGCATGCGCTTTGTCGATCTTCAAGACGGCTTGCACCGGCGTCGCCGAAGCCTCATCCGCCGAAATGCCGCTGACCTCTTGCATCGTGATAACGACCTTACGCGAGCCGCCAATGGGTTTCAACGCCCACCAATGTTGCTGCTGCTCGATGGGGTCCGATACAATGGAATGCTTGCACGTCTGGCAGGCTGGTACCCGGACGTCTTGCCGCCTCTAGCCTGCCAATCGGGGACTTCCCGCGAGCGCGTCGCTCTCTTCCATCGTTACGCCAATGCTGTCTGGGTATAGACTGTGCACGCGCACGCCGCTGAACACCTCCCATTGAATCAATTCTTGATCAGGCGAGAGTGACCCGACACCGCAAGAAAGTTCCCGTTCGGCATTTGGTGGGGTTGATGATGCAGGCTCAGGGCATCGACCGGAATGCCTCCCGCATACGGCCCCTGCGGCCGATGCTTCGCATACCAGACGTTGATCTCCTGCCCGGCAGAATCGATCTCGGCGGAGCAGAATTCAGTGGTGTGAATGAACAGGTTTCCCGATAACTTCTATCCCTGCCGGACGGGTGTGGAGCTTCTTGATCCAGCGGATTCGTCCAGAATTGTCTATTGCAATCAAGAGACCCCATGCAATCATGAACCGTCTTTGTGCTGGTGTCAGGTTCAGGGTGCAGCCGATTGTGCGTCGGCGTATCGTCAGGAAAGTGAATCGCCCGTGCATTCGATCTGGATTGCAGATGCGCGTCTTGATGGGCGGCATTTCCAGCGGGCTGGTCGGCACATTCTTCAACTCGTGAACTATTGGACGGCCCCATTGCACCACGGAATTTGAATTCTTGATCTGGACGGTGATGCTGGCTTGCCCGTTCGGCATGAATCCCAGCAAAAGAAGCGGTTCGGAAGCAAGCTGGCCAGGAAAGTTCAATGTCCAGGTGATTCCGGCCTGCCTGACGCGAACGAGAACCCGCTCGGCATTCTCGCATTTCACGTTCAGTCGCGCGATCAGGGGGCGTCATCGGGACCATGTGCAACTTGAGGCGCCTGAAGGAAGCGGGGTTCGGCCATATTGCTCCTAGATCGTTGAGGGTTTCATCTTGGCAGGCTAACGCAGGATATTGAAGTGGCGCTAAATTAACCTTTTGCCAGCGGAAGCGACAATGACGTCGACGCGCAATTGCTGCATGAAATGCTGGTGTCGATGGCGGTCAAGGCAGCATTAGCATTCCCCCATTTAATGACCGGCGGCTGTCGCTGTCGAGACGGAGAAAGTCACCAATGAGTTGAAGGCGCAAGGCCCCGGCGTGCTTGTCGAGATACTGGTGGGAGATGAGAAAATAGCGGCGGTGGGCCAGGAGGTCTGCGTCGTCGACAGTTGATCGAGTGAATGCAAGCATGCTCTGGGTTATCAGGGCACCTTTGGAGTCAGCTGCGCCGCAACTTGAAGCATCTGAATGTTCTGTCCATTGACCGAAACGTTGTGACAAATCGGAGTCCGAATGTGCGGACACCAGCGTCGCACTTGAAGATCACAATCTCTTGGCATACCGAATTCGGCAATTGGCAGAAGCATTGCACCGGACCACAGCGAATTCAATTGTGGCCGCAATTCGCGTTCGAGTCCCTTTCTGGTCAAATGTGCCCACACGGTTGCCTTGCGTCAGTGGTACCGTCAGCCATTGGAGGACGCGTTTTTTGATTCCGCGATCCCCAGCCTGAAGTTGCCGGCAACTTCAATCACTGGCAAACTCAATTTGACCTGCAAATTGCGAAAGTGATCGCAAGCGTGCACGAGCCTTGAAAGTGACACCCGACAAGTCGCAACCGCCAAGACGACCTGGCTGAAACTGACTGCTCTCGGCTGGAGTTTCGGCTACAGTTGCATGCGAGAGAAACCAGAATTTTCTTGTAATCGGGGCGGAAAGCGGGGAAATCTCTCAACTCAGCCAAATGTGTCTAGTGAATTGTTTTGCTGTATTGTCCTGACAGACGATGCTTTATTGCTGCGGTTCGGGATCGTCCGGCGAGCGCCGGAGCTTGCAGGAGATCGTCACGAACGGGAACTAGCCTCGGAAGCAGATATGGCGGGACCGCTGCCTCGACCATGCGGATGGTGTCTGGCAGGCACAAGTCCTGGTGCCGCATCGCTGGTGGCAGTTAAAGTTAGGACGTTTCGCCGTCCGCGCCTGCCATTAGAGGTTTCTACGCTTCCTTGGGTGCATTGAATGCGCTTTATCCTAATCGATCCCGATTCAGGTCATCCTCGACAACACCAGCCCCCGCAAGCACAGGGAGGTTCGTGCTTGGTTTGTCAGGTATCTACGCCAGACCTTCTCCTTCGCCCCGACTTTGGGCTCGTGGCTGAACGAGAAAAAGCTTCATCACTAGGCTGACCCTTTGGTGGCCCAAGCGCGGGGTGTTCCGCTTGGCAGACGAGTTCCTAGGCGCGGTCAGCCGCTTCATCGGTGCGTGCAAAGCTGCCGAGGTGCGTCCATTAACTTGGGACCGTTAACCCCGTGACGATCACCACCGCAGGAAAGCGAGGCGTCAGACGCTGGAATCAATCCATTGGGGTCACCAAATTTTTGCAATTCTGCGGGGTTCAGTTTACAAAAGAGTGCATTAACGGGTTTGCATACGAAGCAACGCGGTATACTGCCGCTGCAAGCCCAACTAATGGAGGTTATTATGAAAACGTTGAACTTGCTGGTTGCTGGTGCGATGTTTGCATCTAGTATGGTTGCGAGCACACCAGTTTTCTCGGAGGAGGTAACCATTACGCTTTGGTCTCGTGCCGACCGATCCGGGCCGATGCGTGCCGGCAATATAGTGAACGCCGCCGAGCAGCTTAACAAATTTCTGGCAGCCGCCGGTTCGGACACAAGGGTGAATCTCGAGCTTATCGAGACCAACGCCAAAGGATTCGACGCGGACTCCCTAGACCTTCTCAAAGCATATTCCGTAGGTGACACGCCCGACATCATCGTGGCGGCTCACGAATGGATCGGTGCGTTCGTGGAAGCCGGCTTGGCCGCAAATCTCGAGGAGCACATCGAGGCCAATCCGGACTTGTACTCTGACATCATTCCCCAATTGTGGGAATCCGTGAAATACAAGGGGGAGCGCTACGCGATACCGCAGGACTCCGAAGTCCGCATGTTCTTCATCAACAACGACATGTTGCGGAAGGCTGGAAAGTCGGAGGAATTCATTGCTTCGCTTCCCGGTGAAGTGAACGCGGGTAACTTCACCATGGCGGACTTCTGCGATCTGGCCGCCGAGGTCAAGAATTCCGGGGCGGCGGAAATCGGCTTCGTGCACCGTCCCAATATCGGCCCCGACTTCCAGATGGCGATGGCGTCGTTCGGAATCGATCTCTACAACGATGAGGAGGCCAAGCTTCAGATCACCGAGTCCGGTCTGGTCAAGTACTACACTTGGCTGGCCGACTGCGTGGCGAAGGGGGCGCTTCCAGCGGACATGACGACATATTCATGGGATAGCGTGCATGCCGCGTTTCGTGGCGAGAAGGCACTTTCGAAGTTCCACGGAATCTGGAATCTCGGGCCGCAGCTCGAAGCGTTTGGAATAGATCCGCTTGATGGCGAAGCCTATTTCAACAAGGTCACTTGGATCAACGCGCCTGCTGGAGAGAAGGGCGGTGAGCCGAAGAATCTCTCGCATCCGATCGTGTATGTCGTTGCCGACACTCCGAACAAGGAACTGGCGGCCATGATCGTGGCACTTGCGTCCCAGCCAGTTCCGAACACGAAGCACGCAGTTGGAACCAACCACACACCCATCAACTACGGTCAGGCAGCGATGCCCGAGTTTACCAGCAAGGGCTGGGGATTGGTCGCCGGTGTTCCAATGCTGCAGTATGCGGAGTTCATGCCGAATCACTCCAAGATCGGGCAGTACAACGCGATCACCTTCCAAGGCGTCCAGGCCGTGGAGACAGGTGAAATGAGTCCGGAAGAGGCCGCGGAATTCGTCATCGAGGAACTCGAAACCGAGCTTGGGGACGACATAATCATTCTGGACTAGACCAGATCTCCTCAGGGCCGCCATCACGGCGGCCCTGTTTTCAAAAGGCTCTGTTCGCATTTCGCAGGCGTATGTGCTGCACTGGGTTCCGACTTGCATTGACCACGGGGAGCGGAAGAATGGATCGGACACGGTTTCGGGACTGGTTTTCGAACATCGATAAATTGACGGCGGAGCAGTGCCGCAAGGGCGAGCGGGTGCGCGGGGCCGTGCACATCCAGACGGTCAACAGCCGCCACAGCCAGATCAAGGGCTTCCCGCGGCGCTTCCGCGGCATCGCCACCAAGTGTCTTGACAGCTGTCCGAGGTGGTTCCATCTCGTCGTCTTGGGCAGGCATCCATCGCCAAGAGCCTGCCTCGCAACCGCTAGCGCCAAGACATGCCTGCGAATCGCGAATTGAGCCTTTCAAAATGATTAGCGCCCAAGGCCAACGTCAGGTCACGAACGCGCTGGTCTTTCTCGGGCCAGCCTGCGCGTTTCTGCTCGTACTGCTTGTCTTTCCGATCATTGTCGATCTGGCCGTCGCATTTACCGACATGGAACAGACCGTGATTGCGACCGAGCTTACCACGGAGCAGTTCCGCAAGCTCGTGAAGCCCAACGAGGAGGCACTTCTTGGTTTCGAGCTGCGCGGGTCGTTCTACCGGGCACTGGCGAAGACGGCAGTCTTTGTCTTCTTCACGTTGACGATCTTCAACGTAACGTTCGCATTGATCCTCGCCCTGACCACGACAGCCTTGCCTGACTGGCTTGGCGGCACTTTCCGGGCGATCTGGCTTTTGCCCCGGATGTCCCCGTCCGTTGTTTATGCGCTGCTGTGGATCTGGGTGGTGGACCCAACGGAACGCGGCTTGTTGAATCAAGTCTTGATAAACGTTTTCGGCATGGAACCGGTTAACCTGATCCTGCACCAGCCGATGGCGATCATTGTTGTTGCAAACGGTTTCATCGGCGCTTCAATCGGGATGCTGATTCTGACAAGCACCATACGGTCGATCCCCGAACATCTCTTCCATGCCGCGCGAGTGGACGGCGCGGGTTCGCTGTCGATTATCCGCCATATCGTATTACCGGCACTTCGCTGGCCGCTGTCGTACATCACCGTGTTTCAGGCCTTGGCCCTGATGGTCTCGTTCGAGTACATTTTCCTGATCATGGGACCGGCGCGATCGACCATGACAATGGCCATGCTCGCCTACACCAAGACGCTCGCGCCGCAAATCGGTTCCGGACAATACGCCTATGGTGCCGCGATCACGTTGATTCTCATCGTCATTGGGACGGCGCTTGCGTTGCTCCTGTACCGGCTGACTAACATGAAAACGTTGCTCACCAACCCGAAAATCGAGGTTCAGTAGTGACTGCGGCATCCCGAGACTGGGAATCACTCGCGCGCCGCTCCACCCGGATGCGCAGGATCAATGCGGGCCTGCTTGTTGGGTTTCTCGTCATCGTTTCCATTCCGGTTCTGCTCCCTTTTTTCTGGGTGGTCGTCATTTCGTTTTCGGCGCGCACGGGTGGAGTGGAGTCGCTGGTTCTCTGGAAGGCCTGCAGCATTCTGGTCTCCGCAGTGTTCATCTACGGGGCGGTGCATCTGGCCGAGAAGTCGGTCAGGCGCAGGTTGATCGCCGCAGGAATTCTGATAGCGCTTTCGGCCTTGGGTCTCTTCCTGACTGTGGGCGGTGACTTGCATCTGCAAAACTACAGGTTTCTCGTCAACCCCAACCTCGTTGAGGAACTGAGGGGAGCCGCAACCGCCGGCGGACAATTCCCATGGGTGTGGATCGCCTTCATAAACTCGCTCTTCGTTGCAGCAACTTCGACGCTCTTCAAGGTCACTGTCGCGACGCTCTCCGGGTACTATCTTTCCCGTTTCGCGTTCAGGGGTCGCTCCTCGTTCCTGCAGGGGCTCTTGATTCTCGAGGTCTTTCATCCGTGGATGCTGACAATTCCGATTTTCCTGGTCATCTTCTGGATCGGGCTTCTGAACAACCTCGCCGGGCCGATTCTGGTCCTTACAGTGCTCGACCTTCCGTTCTTCATATTCATCATGAAAGGATTCTTCGACGCCGTTCCATGGGACATGGAGATGAGCGCGATGACCGACGGGGCGACGCGACGGCAGGCCTTCAGGCTAGTGGTGCTTCCGCATGTCTGGGCGGGGATCATCGCGATTTCGGTTCTTGGATTCATCAAGGGATGGGAGGAGTATGTCTTTGTAACAGCTCTTCGGACCGGGAATTCGTACTGGGTAATGTCCACATATCTCTATTACGTTGCAGATGACGTGATGGGAGTGGACTACGGAATGGTCGCGGCGGTCAGCGTCTTCTATATGGCACCTAGCCTGATTCTCTACCTGTTCCTGCAAAGACACCTGACGCAATTGACATTTGGAGGCATCAAGGGCTGATGGCGAGAATCGAGCTCGACGGAGTGACAAAGCGCTGGGGAGAGACTGTTGCTGTCGATGACGTCACGACACAGCTGGAAAACGGTGAATTCGTGGCGATTCTGGGGCCAAGCGGCTGCGGGAAGTCAACGACGCTCTTCCTGCTTGCCGGAATATACGCTCCGACAGCCGGAACGATCCGTTTCGATGGCATGAGGATCAACGAGGTTGAACCCAAGGATCGCAATGTCGGAATAGTGTTCCAGTCGTACGCGCTGTACCCGAACATGACAGTGATGCAGAATATCCTGTTTCCGCTGCGCTTCAAGTCGGTGGAAAGGGATGATGCGCACAGGCAGGCGCAGGAAATCGCCGCGCTCGTCCAGATAGAAAGCTTGCTTGAACGAAGACCCGGGCAGCTTTCAGGTGGGCAGCAGCAACGCGTGGCGCTCGCGCGAGCGTTGATCAAGAGACCCAATTTGCTGTTGCTGGACGAACCGCTATCGAATCTCGACGCCATTTTGCGCCTGTCGATGCGGACCGAGATCAGGCGAATACAGCGTGAGCTTGGCGTCACGACGATTCTGGTAACCCATGACCAAGTCGAGGCCACGACAATGGCAGACAGGATCATTTGCATGAATGGTGGGCGGATTGAGCAAATCGACACAGCCGAAAACCTTTACCGCAAGCCGAACACGACGTTCGTCGCTTCTTTCGTCGGCTCACCTCCAATCAATCTGATCCATGGCTCAGTGAAAGATTCACGGTTTGTGGCAGGTGACAGGCGCCTCCTGCTGACGGGGCTTTCGGAAGCGGCGCACGTGTCGATGGGCTTTAGGCCGGAAAGGGTCATTGCCGCAGAGGATGGGATGCCCGCAAAAATAACGACGATTGAACCAATGGGCCGCGAAATACTGTACGGGGCGGAATCGCCGCTAGGCTTCCTGCGGTTTCTCGAAGCGGCTCCGATGCCGCGGTTTTCGCTCGGAGAAGAAGTGCGGCTTCGAACGGAGCTGGAAGACGCACTCTTCTTTGACCAAGGCAACGGAAAACGGATAGACAACGTTTCCTTGAACGAGTTTTCCTGACGTGCGCGAGTCCGCATCGAGGCAGGTTCCCGCGTTCGAGGCCTCCAGAATTTAATGGTTGCAGGTAGCCGGGGCGGTTTCTGCAACGGCTGCAAGACACGTCGAACTGCAGGCATCAAGCCCAGCGCTCAATTCAATCCGCGTGAAGCAGTCAATCGATGGGCCGAAAATGGTGGAATCGGCTTGGGTCGCCGCGTGGAATCTGGAGCGCTGCAAATTCGTGGAGGAAAGCGCCTGGCTCCTCTCGAGAGCCTAGGTGGACATTGTCCTCGTTTCGGAAGCCGACATTGGCATGGATCGATCTGGGAACCGGGACACGGTGTCTGATCTGGCTGAATCGATCGGGACTGGGCACGCAGCAGGCGTCGAGTTCATCGAGCTCGACTTGGGAGACGAGCGAGAAATGGTCGAATTCGCTGGAGAGACAAACTGTGCAGGCCTGCATTGCAACGCGATTCTGAGCCGACTCAGGTTCGATGATGTGGCCATCATTCCGTTGGATTGTGGCGGTGCGTGGTGTCACGGAAGGCCGGGAAAAGGTCAGCGCAGGGTCGGCGACCGGATTGCCTTGGGCGCCCGCATTGTTTCGCAAGGGCCGCTTTGGGCGTTTTCGGTACATTTCGAGAGTGAGGGCGGTCCAGACGATCGTGCGGCCGAGGCGGAAAGGCTTGTCGATGGCCTAAATGAGGTGTGCCCGAATGAAGCGACAGTAGTTGGGGGAGATTTCAACGTCAGCGCGCTTTCGTCGGAGGCAGTTACCGGCAAGAGACCAGTAGCGGTTGATGAGGAGATCCACGAACTGATGTTCAAGGTCTTGAGAAATGCGGGATTCGAGTGGACGGCTTGCAATGCCGCCGGCCCGACAACGCGTCGCCATCCGAGGGACATCGGTTACACTCCCAAAAAGATTGATTGGATGTTCACGCGCAACGCCTAGGCATCGAACCCCTCCATCATTTCGGCGGTCGGGCGCGATGGACGCAATCTGTCGAATCACGAAATGATCTGTACGGACATCTGCGCGATGTGAAACCGACAACAAGGCAGCAGGATTATATTGCTTTCCAAAACGATAGTGTCTCAGTTTGAAATATCCCGTAAAATTTTCAGTTACACTTTTCCCGTTGATTTGCTGCCTGAGAGTGACCTATTCGGACATGGGAAGGAATTCGCATCGCCTTCCTGATTGCAGAGGCAACAAATCGGCGCGCTCCGCGCAAGCGGGTGGCGCCGTTTCCCATACATTGCGCACCGGCGGTTCAGCGTTACTGCCGCGCACCGGATGCCGGGCACATGATTATCGCAAACCGTCGCGGGTCTTTGCACGTGTTACCGCAGCTTGGCGAAGGCCGGTGTTGCCTCCGATGCCAAGCGGTCGCGGGCAATAATGATCTGGCCGCGCGATGTGGCGCGCGGCAGTCTTGCCGGCACCGCCGACATTCGTGATGGGGACCGTGCCGCGCAACGGCAATCGTGGCTTGCGCGGGAAACCATGATCGGCACCGTCTGGCCGCCTGTATCTTGATTGCATCACAATCGCCATGCAAGCTGATCTCTGCTGAAACTTGGAGGCCATGTCCATCGAGAGCATTACGGTCTGCAATCTCGACGATGATGTGAAGACCCGTCTTCGCACGCACGCGGCCGGTCAAGGCCGTTCGATGGAAGAGGAAACGCGGCTGATCCTGCGGAAGGCTGTAGAGGACAAAGCGGCTCCTCGGAATCTCGCAAGTGCCATCCGCGCCAGCATCAACCCGATTGAAGCACAAGACTAGGGCTACCACTACGCCGAGCAACTCGGCGTACCGTTCATCTTCTTGTCGAATGGCGAGGAAGCGTGGTTCCTCGCCCACAAGATCGATGCGCATGCCCGGAAGGTCACGAGCTTCTGTTCGCAGGACGACCTGGAACAGCGGATTGCCGCGCGCCGCGATTTGGCCAGCGTCGCGATCGATCGGAGGACCGTCGATCGCGACTATCAGATCGAGTGCATCGAGGCTCTCTCCACCAGTATCACGCACGGCCGCCGCTTTCATCAAGTGGCTGTTCGAAGCGGGCGCCGCCAACCGCGCCGGCCTCGTCAAGGCGGGGATCATGTTCCGGGCTTCCTGCGGGCATCCTCTGTCCCGGCACCGCCGCCGAAGACGGCTTCGAGGTCAAGTGCGACGAACTCACTGGTTCGCGATGAACGAGGCCGCGAAGGCGGAGTTCAAGGACCTGTTCACCGCTTCGGACATCATCACCGTGGACCCGCAGACGCTGGAGCGGAAGTTCACGATTCCCGAACGCAACCGGGCCATGGTGCGCCAGTTCCGCGATACGCACGAAAAAGTCTTCATGGGAAAGGACGGCATCCGGCGCTTGCCGGCCTCGGGCAAGACCATCATTATTACCGTGACCAAGCGTTATGCCGAGACTCTGGCGACGATGCTCGACGAAGACGGCCGGACCGTGTGCACACCGGACCATGAAATCCGCGCCGCCGAGGTTGGCCTGCGCTTCGAATCGTGGTTCGGCGCCTGTGTGTTCGATGCCGAACAGGCGCGGTGGGCAGGGTTGATCGGAAGTCGGCTCAAGGCCGATGCGATGAACATGGCCCCCTGCGGGGATTGCGATTTTGACGAGCACCCTTTCAAGGTGCTCGGCAGGCTGATCTTCGGTGTCAACGAGGCGGTATTCCCGAGGACCGGCGCATCCGCGATTGCCTGTTCGGCGGCGGCTACCCGAACCCGGCCCAGAACGCTGAGCGACTGGCTTCGTGGGTGCGCGACGAAGTGTTTCCGTTCCATGCTGGCATCGCCAATGCCGCGCAACGGATTTCATGGACGGGGCGGGCCTGTCTCGCTACCGCCGTCACTACCCGATGCATACAATTCACTAATTGAGCCTTTCACAAAGCCCGCGAATGGTCGGGTAAGGGGAGATCAAGCGCAGAATCATGTATTAATCCACTTCTGTCCCCTTGGCACGGCATGCGCGGGCCAGCGTGAAACGAAGAAAATTTGCTTCATTCTTGCAATGTATGCCGCAATGGCGCAGATGCCCATCGAACATCGACACGGGAGACAGGGCAGTGGCCGAAACAGCCGAATTGAGGCACGAGCGCGTGCATATTCGTCTCGATGCCAGAAGCAAGCGTAAGCTGGAACGGGCGGCGACCGACTGGGACGCCTTCCACGAGGCGCTGCTCAATCCGCCCGCCCCTAATGCCGCGCTAAAGGGGCCGCCCGCCGCTGCTGTCAACGCATCGGTGGATGAACCGCCGCATCAGGAACAAGAGAATGGAGACTTGACATGGTAACTCGAAGGGAAGCGCTCAAAACGCTTGGCGTAGCTCCCCTTGTCATTGCCGAGGCACGCCGTAGTACTGCCGTCGAATCGCGCGGTAGTACCGTTTCAATATCGCTTTCCAACGGACGACCGGTATCTGCCTTTCTTGCCGGTCCGCTGCCAGCCTCTGCCGGGGCGGTAATGTTGATACACGAAGGGCGAGGGCTTACACCCGGGATGAAAGAATTTGCCACGGATTTTGCACGCGAAGGTTTTCTGGCGCTCGCCGTTGATCTGTACGAAGGAAAAGTCCCAGCAAATTCGCGTGAGGCTCATCGACTGAGGGAGGGTGTAAACAACAAGCGAGCGCTCGAGACATTGGTGAAGTGGGTTGCCTGGTTGCGTAGCCAACCTGGCGCCAACGGCAAAGTGGGCACCGTAGGCTGGTGCTATGGGGGTGGTTGGTCGCTGGATGTATCCATAGCCACTCCGGTGCAGGCGACGGTCATTTACTACGGGCAGTGCGCAATATCGCGGCGCAGAGCAGAACGGCTGGAAGGTCCTGTCATGGGTCACTTTGCGACCCGGGATAAGTGGATCAACCGCAGCATGGTGAAGAAATTCGAACGATCAATGAAGGCGGCGGAAAAAACCTTCAAAATCTACTGGTACGAAGCCGGTCATGCTTTTGCGAATCCGAGGTATAATGTGTATGACTACTCAGATGCGCACCTTGCGTGGAAGCGCACGGTTGCATTTTTGCGCGGTCATCTATCGTGATGGACAGTGACAACCTGTTAGGGAACCTCTGATTTGGAGGGTTTTCTGGTTTTGGCTGCGGAATTTGCCCTTCCCGGCTGAACCGGCCGGTTTTCTGCGGGCCGGAAGCCCCAAATGCACGTTTTCGGGGCGGAACCGCCGCCGGTTCAGCCCCCGCGGAGCCGGTCCGGCAAATTCCGGACACACTTCTCCCCTGTCATTGCAAGTGCGGCTGGGCAATCATCAGGTTCGAGAAGTCCGGAAGCAGCGCAAGCCGCTGCACGTTCTTCTCCAAACCCCGATAGCGAACCATGTCGCAGCCGAACACCCGCTTGACGATCCGGAACGGATGTTCCACCCGCGCCCGCACCCGGGCCTTCGCCTTCTCCGCCCTGGCCGCGGCGCTGCCCGGCGCCAGCGTCCGGCGCTGGCTCGGGGGCATGGCAATCCGCCACGAAACATCGCGATGCGCGTGCTCCGCGCGCTTGCCGATCCCGCGGTATCCGGAGTCACCCCGGACTTGCTCCTCCTCGCCGTGCAGAAGCCGACCCGAAGGCGTCAGGTCGCGACGTTGGCGGCCGTTCCCTCCAGATGGTGCACCAGACCCCGGGTGTCGGTGCCGATGTGCAGCTTCATCCCGAAATGCCACTGGTTCCCCTTCTTGGTCTGGTGCATCTCCGGGGCGCGGTCGTTGCTCTCGTTCTTGGTCGACGACGGCGCCGAGATGATGGTGGCGTCAACGATGGTGCCCTTCTTCAGCAAAACCCCCCGCTCGGCCAGGTGATCCCTGATCTCCCGAACAGCTGGTGCGCCAGTCCGTGGCGCTCCAGCCGGTGGCGGAAGTCGGGATCGTCGTCTCGTCCGGAACCTTCTCAAGCACCGCCCCGGCAAAGCGCCGGATGCTCTCCGCCTCGCAAGCCGGTCCTCCATCATCGGGTCGCTCAGGTTGCAGAACAGCTGAACGCAGTGCACGCGCAGCATCACCGACAGCGGATACGCTGGCGCAATGCGAGCCTCCAGGCGCTCCCAGGGGATCAGGCCGTCCATCCGCTCCGGAAAGATCTCGCGGCGCGTCTTGCGCTTCTTGCGATCGCATTGGAGGCTGGCAAAGGTCAATTGCCGAAGGCGCTGCATGTCAGGATCCCCCAAAAGAAAGGCGTGGCGCAAAATGGCGGGCACGCACCGGATGCGCAATGCAACGCCCAAAATCAGGCTGTATTCAGAGGTTCCTTAGCCGGTTTCATCGGCGGTGGCCTGATGAGCATCGATGTACCGACGGTGAAGCACATGGAGAGATGAACCACAAGATCTTCCGGCTCCCACCGGAAAGAAACGGCTGGATTGGCCAGGGACAGCCTGTTGGCGTGTGCTCTGCACGGTGCTCTATCCGATGATCGGTAAGCTGCTCGGCCACACCAAGTCAACACGACCATCCGCTATGCGCATCTAGCTTGGCACAGACATTCTGGAGTAGCAAGATGGCGCTGCTCGGCAGCGCAGAGCTTCGGCCTAAGAGTCTAACTCACCCCAATTCTGGATAAGAGGGGTGAGGGGGTTCCCAAATCGGGCGTGGCCTGATTCTGTATCCGCAATCAAAATCAACGGATGGGATCCCCTCAATGAGCACCTCTGTCATCGCACTGTTCTGCTGTCTCGACGACTTTGCAAAGACCTTTGAAGAATGGGAGCGGCATCGGCTGATCGGCACAGGCCGCCAGCGCTCGCGCTCGGGCAAGCTCTCGCTCAGCGAAAGGCTCTTCATCATGGTGTTGTTTCATCTCTCGCCCTTCAAGAATTTCAAGGCTTTCTGGTTCTATGGCGTGGAGCGGAAATATCGCGACTGCTTTGGAGACCTGCCGAGCTGCGGACGGTTTGTCGCTCTGATGCCGCGCTTGCTGGTTCCGTTTTGCATCTTGATGCAATGCTTTCGCGGTGAGGAAACCGGAATCTATTTTGTGGACAGCACCAAGCTCGCTGTCTGCCACAACGCACGGATCAACCGGAACAAGGTCTTCAAGGGACTGGCCAAACGGGGCCGCAGCACCAGGGGGTGGTTTTTCGGGTTCAAGCTGCATCTGGTCATCAACGACAAGGGTCAGGTCATGGCCGTCAAGATCACGCCTGGAAACACCGACGACCGCAAGCCGCTTGAGACCATGATTGCCGAGTTGAAAGGCAAGGCGTTCGGCGATAAAGGCTACATTTCGAAGCCGCTTTTCCAGCGTTTGTGGCAGCAGGGCCTGCACCTGATCACTGGCATTCGCCGCAACATGAAAAACTTTCTTCTGCCCATTCTGGACAAAATCATGTTGCGGAAGCGGTTCATCATTGAAACGCTGTTCGATAAACTGAAATCGAGCATGGGATTGGAACACACACGACACCGGTCCCCAACAAATGCCTTTGTTCATATCCTGTCATGTCTGGCTGCCTATATTCTGGCGCAGCCAAAGGTCAAAATCGGCAAAATCGTCGTGCCAGACGCCATTCGGTGCATTCCAAAAGAAAACAGAGCTTATCCATAACTCGGGTTAACTCGTGCAAACGCGCGCCAGTGGCAATCTCGGAAGCGACGCCGCTCGTCGGCGTTCCCCCGGCGCGCGACACCGTGGCCGACCGGGGGCATGACGCCCGCGCCATTCTCGATCCGATCGGCGCACTTGGCTCGCGGCCGCACATTCCGACCCTGAGCAACCGGAGGGAGCGGCGTTCGGTCGCTCCGCCGCCTGTCGGCAGCGCAACCTTGTCGAGCGTTTTTTCACTAGGCTCAAGCACTTCCGCGCGATCGCAACGCGCTGCGGCAAGCTGGCGCGAAACTGCCTGTCGGCCGTCACCTTGGCCTGCGTCAGGCTCCAGATCCGACATGATGAGTACACAACCTAAGGAGGGTTTTCCCAGTACGCACGAGCTGCGAGATCCACAGAGTACTCCTTTTGCCTTTCGCGACGTTCTCCACTTTCAGGCAAATTCAGGCAAATGTCCGCGTGGTATGGGTTATCCGGCAATGGGCTTGCCACCACAGTCCGCCCGTTCGCCGCTGCATGATTTACGCTTAGCAGGGCCCAACCCCGAAGGTCTTTACTACCGTTGCCTCGCCCTTGGCCCCTGATGGTTGCGAGATTTGCCATTTCCCTGCGCTCTGCGTGATCCATCCTGTCCACGGAAATTCGATCATCGTCTAGGCGAACGAGGAACACCTCCGGAATTGGTTTCGCCCGATTGGCTTTCTTGGCACTTTTACTCGAGCAAACGCTCCTGCCGAGGTTCTCAGCCTCATTCAAGGGCACCATTCGCCTATTCAAGGAATTGAGAGAGAGGCAGTCCTCCCAAGGCGTGCAACAAATCGATCGGCAGTTCTGATGCGTCATCGTAGTGCTGGCGTTTGCTTTTCCCGCTCACCGACCAGTAAACGCCTGCACCTCCGTCGTTGTTCAACAAAATCAATAGTGCAGCCTGCACCACTGGTGACTTGAAGTAAACACCAATTTCTCCGTCCATCGAGGCGTACACATGGGGTTCAAGGGGGCTTTGGCACGCGGTGAAGAGCACGCTCTTGGCGTTCCTCTTCGCTACATCTCCGATGGGGGGATAGTCTTCCTCCTCGGCCTCCTGATCAATTTGATCCACGTTTTCCAAAGCATCTTTGAGCCAGCGCATCACCATTGGCTGCTGTGTCCGGTCCCGTAAGGATTCCGAGTTCGTTTGCAGTTCTGCGACGCGCGTCTGGAAAGCTCCTGAGCCTACGTTCTGAGATTTAACTGCGGCCGGTGCGAACCGAGCTTCGCGTTTGAGATTGAAACTGCAGTGAAAATCGGGCTCGCGGCTAAACGTCTGCATAATCATCTGCGTTATCTTCCTGATATGAAATTCCAGCAACGGTGTCGGCTTGGGCGGCAGTACGGTCGATCCAGTCCTTCTCCTCATCGAATGTCGTCAAAGTCGGCAATGAAACGAAAATGTAGTTCGAAATGAATAGACCATTCTCTGATATCTCGGACTTCTCGATGATGCGTCGAAATACCCTGGATTCATCCTTGCTCCTAAGCGTGAACCCTATGGTCGGCCTGTATTCCGTTTCTGCGAGGCCATTCGCCACCACCTCGATTTCCCGGCTCCCATGCCGTGCGAGATAGCAGTCCGCGTGACCGTCTAGAAGCTTCATATGATAGTTCGAGTTCAACGTATAGGAGTGCCGCTCGTATCCACCTAGCGCAGGCAACAGCTTTTCCAGCGACCGTTGTACTATCTCGAGGAAGATCGGGTGGTCAATGTTGAGCATATCCGGGAAGTTGAGCATCAGAGACTCTGCCCGCAGAACAATAGTTCTTGATCCCCCAAATATACGGTATTTGCACCACGCCTCCCCGAGATCCCTCGAGGAATCGCTACTGAAATCACTAGGGCCGCGGATTGGTCAAGTTGCGGAATCCGTCTTTGATGCACCCTATGAAAGCACTTCGTGCCGCTTCCCAGTCCGTGATAAAGGAGTTCAGGCTGCAGGCAACGGACAGGTCGCCTCTGTCAGGTCGTACCAATAGTCCCGCCATAAGCGATGTCCTCCGTTGTCAACCTGCTTCCTCCGCAACGTCTCTTCTCATCCCTGCCTAGGATTGAGAACATAGAGCACATCTTCCCCTGTCAATATCACTTTTGTATAGCATGGCTGTGTGCAGCAAGACAATCAAGCCATCTAGAGTCGAAGAATACGACAGGGTTACCAAGCAGCGTGTTTGGTCGCGACGTGCTCCGCAGTGTCTTCCCATGACGGTTGATCAGTGAATGCCAGCGGATGAACTTCGGAAGGTCTTCGATATCACCGTCCGAAATCGAAGATCCGAAAGCTCTTTGGACGGCACCCCTGAGGAAGTCGAATAGTTGTCTAGCGGATTGATTCAAATGCTGAGACTTTCTTTTTCCTGCGGCGATGATTTTGCCGAGGTCTGCGCTTCGGGAGAATGGTCGCGCCTCGTTGGCGGTACGCTCTCCGATGAAACGGAGGAGGGCCTGTCAAAGCTCGCCGACGGAGCAGAAGGTCCAGCGCGGATGCCTAACAAGCTAGAGCGCATCCGTTTCCGCTGTGGGTGACGCAGTTGTCCAAGATGGCATGGATCGAGGTGCGGCGGAGACGTTGCGCTCGATCCGCTTGAGAAACTCCCGGTAGCGATGGCGTGCAGCGCGCTGGCCGATGACCATGCCGCCGAGCGGGTTCAGGGCAGGCGGGGGCCGGGTACACGACGCAGGGCCATGCGCGCGCTAAATCGTCCACACGGTCGAGGTGGCAACACCCGCGGCCTTCACCATTGCGCACACCGTTCAAGGGTTGCTTCATGCATCGCATGTTCCCGCTTCGTCATGAACACATCATGTCAGAACCATATTATAAGGCTCAATTCGTGAATTGTAGGCCTGTCCTGGCGCTGGCGGCGGCGAGGCCTGCTCCTGACGATGGGTGCTTGCCCAGGACGACGAGATGGAACCGCCTCGAACAGCTGTCCGGACACTTGGTGGCGATGCCGCGGAAACGTCGCGAGAAGCCCTTGATCCGACTGTGGCGGCTCCAGTGCCGGCAGGATGCGGCTGAGGGTAGCCCCGAATGTCTGACCGCAGGACTTGCAGCGATGGCGACGAAAGCCGCGCGTCTTTGCCGCCTCGGCGGCGCCATCAGTTCATCGATGCTCGAAACCGCACTCGCTCCATCAGTCTGTCCCCCATATCCAATGCAAGCCGGGAACTAGGTCGTGTACTCATTAGTTTTGATCCAGAGGTGGATGGAGGCGAGGGCGATTGCGGCGTGGAAGTTTCTTGCGAGCTTGTGATGGCGGGTCGAGATGCCTCGGAAGTGCTTGAGTTTGTTGAAGAAGCGTTCGACGAGATTGCGTTGGCGGTAGAGGTCATGGGATGCGGAGCGCTGCTCCCGGCGATCCCGTTGGGTCGGGATGTGGGGACAAGAGCCATGGTCGGCAATGAGCTTGAGGATGGCGCGGGCGTCATGGCCGCGGTCGGCGACGGTGTCCCGGGCCGGCTCAAGGCCGTCAAGGAGGGCCGGCACGGCAGCCTTGTCGGAGGCTTGGCCCGGGGTGATCACGAAGCGCCGCGGCAGGCCAAGGCCGTCGACGACGACGTGGATTTTGGTGCTCAGCCCGCCTCTCGAGCGTCCGATGGCGTGATCCGGACCCCCTTTTTTCCGCCCGCGGCGTGCTGGTGGACGCGCACCACCGAGGCGTCCAGGAGATGAAGAGATCCCGGCGAGCCCGTCGCCAGCGCCCCGAACAGGCGCTCCCGCACCCCTTGCCTGGCCCAGCGGTTGCAGACTGTCGCATGCGGCCCGCAGCGTTGCGGAAGGTCGCGCCACGGCGTGCCGGTGCGCAGGATGTGAAAGATCCCGCTGATCACCCGCCGGTCGTCCACCCGCGGAACGCCCCGCGGCTTGTCAGGCGGCAACGGCGAGATGATCGCCCATTCCGCATCCGTCAGATCGTGCCGGCCCTGCATCCTCAATCTCCCACTGTTTGGAAGATTGAATCACATCGGAGCCGGAAAGAAAATCCCTTTTCCCTTTATGAGTACACGACCTAGATGCTTTCAGTGGTTGCAAGCGGTTTTTTGCGAGCTTCCCTCATCCGCGAGAATACATGCAGGCCGATCACGCAGATTGTGAACGCATAGAAGACCAGTGCGGTTACGGAGGAGAAAAATGTCGTGAAACTGCCCTCGGAGAGGATAAGCGCTGTCCGGAATTCCCGCTCCAGTGTGGGACCGAGGACGAGCCCCAGGATTATCGGGGTAACCGGTATCCGCGCCTTGATCAGCAGGTACCCGACAAATCCCACTCCAGTCATTGTGTAGACATCCAGGAAGGAATTGCGGATCGCGAACGCGCCGAGGCCGCACATAATCAGAACTCCGACCGCAAGAAGGTGCGGAGGAACCCTGAGCAACTTCACGAAAGCCCTGATTCCAAAATACTGGAACACCACAACGGTGATGTAGGCCACCAGAATCGCAAGATAGATCAAGTACACTTCCGGCTTGCTTTGCTGGAAGAGCATCGGTCCGGGCACAAGACCATGAATCAGAAATCCCCCAGAATTATCGCGGTCGCAGGATCGCCGGGAATTCCGAGAGAAAGAAGCGGAATCATCGCGCCACCGGTGACAGCGTTGTTCGCAGACTCTGGCGCGAGCACGCCCTCCAGAGATCCCTTTCCAAATTTGGATTTGTCCTTGGAAAATCGCTTGGCATGATCGTAGGCGAGGAATGCGGCTATTGGACCCCCTGTACCCGGAATCGAGCCAATTCCAGTGCCTAGCGCAGAGCACCGACACAAGAGCCAGACATTCTGCTTAAGCTGCCCAAATGACGGCAACTCGCTTCGGATGTCCGACGAATGCAACTGAAATGATCGCTGATCTCGATAGTCCACCAGTGTCCGTATTACATGCGGAACCGCAAACAGCCCGACCATCGCCACAAGAAGATTCACGCCTTGCAGCAGAGGCGTCCAGCCGAAGGTCATTCGGGCCACTCCGTCCACCTCGTCAAGCCCGATGGTCATCAGCAGCAAGCCGATGACGCCGGCGATCAGGCCGCGGACAAGCGATTTCTCCGCCAAGCCGCAAATTGTCGAAAGGCCGAAGATCACCAGGGCAAATATCTCGACCGGGCCGAACTTGATGGCTAGGCGGGCGACGAAATCCACCGAAGCGATCATGATCACCAGCGAGAATATACCGCCAAAACCCGAGGCGAACACCGCTCCGCCGAGTGCCAGACCCGCACGCCCCGATCGCGTCATCTTGTAACCGTCAAGTGCAGTCGCGGCGGCTGACGGGGTCCCGGGAATTCCAAGCAGAATGGCGGATACCGAACCACCCGTCATGCCGCCGATATACGTGCCGAGCAGCATGCCGACAGCGGCGCTCGTTTCAAACCTGAAGGTGAGGGGCAGAACCAGCGCGAGCGCCATCGAGAAAGTAAGGCCCGGCACGGACCCGAAGATGATCCCGATGACTGACCCCGCTACAATGGCGCAGAGCGTAAATGGGTCTGAAACAGCTGCCAACGCGGCCAGGAACGGGTCCATTTCCGTTTCCTAAAGGGCGAGATTCACAATTTTTCCCGAAGGAAGGTATACGCCGAGCAACTTTCCCAAGATCAAGTAAATTCCAAAACCAAGACCTCCGGACATTCCGGTGATGAGCAGCCACCGCCAGATGCCGAGCACCGGCCCGACGGCGACGGCGACAGTGACGATCGTCGCGATCAGAAACCCCGTGTATTCCAGCAGCACCGCGTATCCGACGAGAAGGCCAACGGTGCAGGCGACAGTACGGAACTCTCCCTTCAGACTCCCCATTTCCGGCACCGAGGACGGGCGCACCAAGGCCTGCAACACCAGCACGATCCCCAGCGCCCCAAGCAACAGACCCATCGCCATCGGGAAGCCTCTGGCTCCGAGCCGCGCTTCATCTCCGGTACTGGGGATGGAGACCACCACACCCCAGCACCAAAGTCCGGCGCCAAAGACCACGATTCCTCCTAGGAGAAGGTTCGATCCCCGATGAGTCACAAGACCTTTCCTATTTCCTGAGGCCCAGACTCTCCATCAGGGTCCCAATCATGGCGTCGTCCGCCGCAATCAGGTTGCCGAACTGGTCAGCGGGAAGGTATGCGGACTTGAATCCGATCTGCTCTGAAGCTGCTTGGAACTCATCCGACTCGATGGCGGCCTTGGCAGAGTTCTGCAATTTTTCTATCACTTCTGGCGGGGTCCCTGCAGGTGCGGCCAAACCGCGCCACATGCTTATGTCCAAGTCGCTTGCGCCTTCCTCTGCACATGTCGCAGTGTCCGGTATCAGAGGAATTCGATCCTTGCTTGTAACGCAGAGAATCGCGATCTCCCCGGACTGCTCATGCTGAACGAATTGTCCCGGCCACTGGACGGCTGCGTCGATGCGCCCAGCGAGCAACTCTACCGGCGCGGTTCCTCTTGCGTATGGGACGAAAACGATCTTGTCGGAAATGCCGACCGCGTCAAACAGCGCCGCGGAGGTGAGATGGGTGAAGGATCCATTGCCAGATATGCCGACTTTCAGCTTTTCGTTGCCGGCAGCGACGGCATCAACCATGTCCGTCAGCGAACTCCACCCGGAATCGGAACGCACGGCGAGCGCGGGAACTTCTATGCTGACTCGCGCGATCGGCGCGAAGGCCTCGTAGTTGAACGGCATGTTGCCGCGATAGTACGACGTGCTAACGGAGTTCGAATTCCACACTATGTTGTGGCCATCGGCAGCCGTGCTCTGAACATGCGTGTACCCGACAGCACCGCCTCCTCCGGTCCGGCTGACCGCCACAACGGAATCGCCCAGACTGTCAGACATGAGATCGGCCAGAAGCTGGCCAATGGTTTGCGCGGTGCCACCGAACAGGACTGTCATTTCCACCGGCTTTTCGGGAAAATCCGCCTGCGCGGGTGCGTTTAGTCCTGCCGAAGCAGAAAAGCCGGCAACTGCTGTCACAAGCAACGGCTTCTGTAACGAGATCTTCATCATTCTCCTCTCCGTTTAATGAAGGAACCCTTCGGTTCCAGGTCATCTGCGCCGAATCATAAAGCTCTTTTCCGATCCTATCCGGCGGTGTCCTGTTGCGATTGTTCGGACCGGGCGTTCAGTTCCAGTGCGGCCAGTATCTTCTCGGGCTTTGCTGGCAGTGAAGTGATGCGGACACCGACCGCATCGTAAATCGCGTTCATGATCGCGGGGGCTGTCGGGATCAGCGATGGTTCGCCTATTCCCTTGGCTCCGAGCGGGCTGAGCGGGTCTGGATCCTCCACGATCACGCTGTTTATTTTGGGAATGTCTAGCGATGTCGGCAATATGTACTTGGCGAATCCCTGTGTCGTCGTATGGCCATCCTTGAGCACGTAGTCCTCCATCAAGGCTTGCCCCAAGCCCTGCACGACTCCTCCTTCGATCTGGCCCTCCACGCCACGGGGATTTATGGCGCGGCCCACATCATGAGCTGCCCATACGCCTAGCACCTGCACCTCGCCGGTAGCAGTGTCCACCTCCACTTCAGCAACTTGACAGCCGAATACGTACGCCTGCCAAGGGCTCCCGGACCCGTTTGCCGGATCCAGGCCGGTGTGGCGGGCCGTGAAGGACCCGGAACCCACGGGCACCACACCCCGCTTCTTGCATATGTCGACTGCCTCATCCATCGTGATCCGGAAGTTGGAGCCTTCGGACCAGATTTCGCCATCGAAGGCGTTGATAGTGCCCGGCTCGACACCCCATTGGTTGGCCAATTCAACGTCAAGCTTCTCCCGCGCCTCGCGACAGGCGAGCGCGACACAGTTGCCAATCATGTAAGTTTGACGGGTAGCGCCTGCGTGCGCGGCCTCAGGAGACCGCGCCGTGTCGTTGTCACCTATGATGACTTCACTCGGCTTGATTCCGAGCTCTTCGGCAGCTACCTGAGCCAGAACCGTCAGGATTCCTTCACCAATTTCGGTCACTCCCGTGACGACCTTCGCGGTGCCGCCGTCATCAAGCTCGACCCAAGCGCCAGCCCTGTCAATCGTTGCGGTTCGAGCAATGCCATACCAGCTTGCCGCAACGCCTCGGCCCCGCATTTTGCACACCCTAGTCACGCAACTTCCCGCCGGTTCTGCCATTCTGGCTGGGAGAATCTGGCCCCCAACGTGCAAGGGAGCCTGATTCCTTCGCCGCCAAGGTCGTTGCGAACTGGACCGCGAACGTTTGGATGTCCTGACTCCCATCCAGAAGCCTGCTCTGCCGATTCCAGCACGCGGCCGATCGATACCGATCCCAGCTTCTGGCGAGTGTGCGTAATCGCGCCGTCCCGCATCATGTTAATGCGCCTGATCTCGAAAGGATCAAGACCCAGCTTGCCTGCACATATGTCAAGATGAGATTCCGTGGCGAATTGGGATTGCATCGCTCCGAACGTTCGAAACGCGCCGCCGGGAGTGTTGTTGGTGTAAACCCCGTAGGTGTCAATCTGGACATTCGGTATATTGTAGGGACCGCAAGAGAGGATCGCCGCTTTTCGCATCACCCCTTCAGTTGACATGCCGTACGCGCCACCATCCGATACCATGCGGAATGACACCGCAGTTATCTGACCGTCGTTAAGCAGCCCCATCTTGTAATCTATCCTTGCTGGGTGTCGCTTTGCCGTGGAGATCATCGACTCTTCCCGAGTGAACACGAGCCGTACAGGCTGCCGCGTCTTCATGGCAGCAAGGGCGAGCATCCCTTGATAGATCATGTCTTCCTTGCCTCCGAACCCGCCGCCCACGGGGCTCATTATGAAGCGCACCTTGTGAATTGGAATTCCAATGATCTTGGCAAGCATGTGCCGGTGGTGAGTGATGTTTTGGCTTGGCGAGACCACGGTCACCACGTCATCGTGATCGACGTAGGCGAGCCCCGCCTCTGGTTCCAAGTATGCGTGCTCGACCGGCTGGGTTGTGTAAGTCTCCTCCACGATCAAATCCGCATCGGTGAATCCACGGTCAATGTCGCCCCGCCGGATCGGAATGTGCTTCACCAAGTTGTCTGGAGAATGGTCGTGCAGCACTGGTGCACCCGATGCCATGGCCTCGTTCGGGTCGAAGACCGCAGGCAGTTCCTGGTAATTCACTTCAATTGCGTCCAGCGCAACGCGGGCGGAAAGAGGGTCCTCGGCGACAATCGCGGCAACAGCCTCGCCCACGTACCGCACCTTGCCTCTTGCCAGGACCGGCTGGTCGTGCACAAAGACGCCAAAACCGTCCTCTCCCCGAACATCGTCCGCCGTAACCGTGCAGACAACTCCTGGCAATGCTTCGGCGGCACTGGTGTCAAGCAAATTGATGGTCGCGTGTGCATGCGGACTCCTCAGAACTTGCATGTGCAGCATGCCCGGCATGATCATGTCTCCTGCATACCGGAGTCTTCCCGACACCTTGGCCGGCGCGTCCAGTCGCCTGACGTTGTTTCCTATGTATGAATTCCCGGCCCCGTCACCTTCAAGCGCACTCGGCGCCAGCTTTCCGGACATCACGTCGCGAGCGATCCGGACCGCTTCGAATATCTTGGTGTAGCCTGTGCATCGACAGATGTTGCCGCCAAGCCGCTCCTTGATTTCCTCGATCCCGGCATTTGGCACCTCGCGAAGAGCCGCGGTCGCAGCCATGACCATTCCTGGAATGCAGTAGCCGCACTGGCTTGCGCCAGTCTTGTAGAATGCCTTCTGAACAGGCGTCAGCTCGCCCGAGATGCCTGCGAGGCCTTCGATGGTCTCGATCCTGCAACCCTGCGCCTTTGCCACCGGCATGAGGCAGGATTTCACGAGCTTGCCGTCCACGAACATCGAGCAGGTTCCGCATTCGCCGGCGCCGCAGCCTTCTTTGGACCCGGTCAGGTTCAATTCGTCGCGGACGAAGTCCAGCAGCCGCTGGTAAGGCTTCGCGCGCTTGCGCACATGTCTGCCATTGATCTCGAACTCGATGTTTAATTCATGCATAGCCTGTCTCCAGTTGGGAAGCCCCGACCTCCAGCTTCCTGAAGTCTGCCACGGCATCTTCAATCGCCGTCCTGACAAATGCCTTGGAAACGGAGCGGCGGTATTCCCGCCGCGTGCGCGATGCCACCAAGTCTTCGGGCAATGCCCAGTCGTCCATGGAGCACACGGATGACACAGACCGTCCACGAAGGAAGTTCTCGATTTCGTTTAGGCGGACGGGAACAGGACCGATTCCGCCCAGCGCCAGCCGCAGATCAACGATGGCGGTGCCAGAGGCATCCAGCTTCACACATGCGGCGGCGCATACGGTCGATATTACCAGCGATCTGCGCTGACCCACCTTTTGAAACGATCCGCCATACCCCTTCAGGGAGTCGCAGACGATGGAGGTCACGATTTCTCCGGGTTTGAGGTCAACTTGGCCTGGCCCCGCAACAAAGTGTCCAACGTCAACCGCGCGACGAATTGTTGAACCGTTCTCCAAACGCGCGATTTCGACCTGCCCGTTCATGGCGAGAAGTGGCGGCGTTCCATCCGCAGCGGGCGAGGCATTCACGACGTTGCCGGTCAAGGTCGCCTGTTCGCGTATTTGGTCGTCGGCAAACCAAACCGCACAATATGGCATGCAGGGCAGGTGCGTCTTCAATGTATCGTTCGTCAGGAACTCCTGGAAAACTGTATTTGCTCCCATTTGCACATGTTCGCCCGTAACTTTGAAGCCCGAAAGCTCCCGAACTCTGCTGAGATCAATCACTGCCGGAAGACGGACATCTCCAGCTCTGCCCTCTCTCGCCCAAGGAAGAATGTCAGTTGCGCCCAAGATGAGTCGAGTTCCATCCGGAGCTTTTTGCCAGAGTTTCAGGGCGTCCGGGAGGGATTCCGGCATGCAATACTGCTCACAGATCAACATACGTTGTCTTCGAGCATTGAAGACGGCATCTATTTGGCGCCCATCGCGCGAGTTTGCGAGTGGTCGTTCTTTACGACGACCTTGATTGCGTCCTCAACTCGATCCTTCGCATAGCGCAGAGCGGTGGGAAGATCGGCCATGTCGAACGTGTGCGTGTGGATTCTGGTCGCATCGAATGAATTCATCTCCATCAAGGCACCAGCGCGATGGGTTGCGCTCTTTCCTTCACCACGAATGCCGAAAAGGTAGATGTTGTTCGTGACCACGTGCTTGATGTCGACGGGCATGCTCTCGCCTGGAAACGCGGCCAGGCAGACCCGCCCGCCTCGATTGCACATATACAGAGCTTCGTTGACCGCGTTGGATGCGCCCGAGCACTCGAGGACATAATCGGCTCCCAGCCCGCCGGTGAGTCGCTTGACCCGTTCAACAGGATCTTCCTCACGCACGTTTACGACATGATCTGCTCCAAGTTCGATGCCTTTCTGGAGGCGATTGGGTCTCGTACCGGTCAGAATGACCGGATGAGCTCCCAAGGCCTTCGCGACTGCAACACCCATGAGTCCGATCGGCCCGGGTCCGGTCACGACAACGGATTCACCGGCCACAAGGCCACCGAGCTCGGTCAGGCCATAGGCGGCGGTGCCGGCGGTGACGACAAGCGTGGCCTCTTCGTCACTCATGCTATCGGGAATGCGCACGAGCGTATTTATGTTGTTGACAGCGTATTCCGCGAATCCGCCGTCGGTTGTGAATCCATTGGCCCTATGGCCTTTGTCGACCTTTCCATAGTTCTTGCCGTAGTTGTGGCAGGATGTGTACATGCCCTGCCTGCAACGCTTGCATTGGCCGCATCCAGCGTGAATCTCCACCGTCACGCGCTCGCCAATCTCGTATTCGTCGACTCCCGGCCCAAGCGAGGCCACGACACCCATGTATTCGTGTCCCGGAGTGAAATTCTTGGCAAATGGCTGGCCGCCGTGAATGATTGCAGGCGGGCCGTGGTAGATAATCTCCAAGTCTGTTGCGCAAATGGCGATTGCGTCAATCCGCACCAGAACCTCGGCCTTCCCGGGTTTGGGCACGGGCTTCTCCACAAGATCCAGCTTGCCTGGCTCGCCAAGCACCCAGGCATTCATTGTTTCCGGCACCGCGCCGGAACCGATCGGGTTGGCTTTTTCAGACATCGCTTTGACCCTTCCCCCTTGCTCTTGGGCTTTCACGTCGAGAATTTGCGCATTCATCGGCAGAATTTCCCAAGCGGGCTTCCATAGGCAGTGGAAATCCGCGCGCCGCTCTGCTTTACGCTTCGACGAACCAAATCCAAGTGGCCGCCTTCGGCGCGCATCCGCGGCATGGCAGTGGCGAAAGATCCGATTACCGCACCACTTTGGCCCCTGATCGCTGCGCCAACGCATACAACACCGGGTTCGAATTCCTCGTTTTCATATGAGAAGCCGTTGCGGCGAACGAGGCGCAGTTCCTCGATCAATTCGGCAATCGTCGAAATCGTTCGGTCCGTGAATTTCTTGAATCCGCCATGCGCTATCACGCGCGCCATCTCGGCTTCAGGTAGCCAGGCCAGGATGGCCTTTCCGGCTGCGGTGGCGTGCGCGGCGCTGGACTTGGAAACGTCGTCGTCGAATCCGACTCTCACCGGCAACTTTGAATTCAGCCTTGCCAAGGTGACCAGCGTGGCTCCGTGGATCGCGGACAGGTACACGCTCTCTTTCGTCAGTTCGTTGAGAGACCGCAACTCCGGCATTGCTATGTCGACAAGATTGAATTGCTTTAGCCGGCTTTCGGAAAGATCGGTGATGCGAGAGCCCAAAACGTAGTTGCGCGCATGGGAAGCCCGTCCCACGAAACCCCGATTTGCGAGTGTCGCCAGAATGTGGTGACAAGTTGACGCATTGAGATTGGCCTCGGAGGCAAGTTTGTTCAGCGGCATTCCACCGCTCGCGCTGGCGAGAATTTCCAGAATGTCGAGTGCGCGTTCAACCGATTGAATCGTGCGCTGCCGCTTTGCTGAAGTTGCCTCAGCGGGTGTAGCAATGATGCTGTTAAAATCGAGGTTCGCTTTCGAAATCGCCCCAGCTCTTGAAGTCATTCCACCTGTTTCTTCAAATTGTCAAAGTCTTGCCGAAAGCAAAGCCACATTATCGAGAATGAGTCAAGAATTTTTTGCATTATAAAACTGCATTTCATGATGCGAAAAACCACGCCGTGGCGCTTCTTGTTGTTTCGCCGTTGCTCTTGCACGTGGAACACAGGAATCCATGCAGAATTGCGGTCCGCAATATAGCCGTTTCTCTGCCGGCAGACACAAGTCCCGTCGCAGTGACCAGCTAGGACGGCCAAAAGTTGGAATTGCAACTTGCACTGCTTGGCAAGGCACGGCGGTCGAACCTCCAATTTTACAAGAGCCAAGGAAAGGGGCCGCGTTCGAAGAAGTGTGGGAGCGTGAATGACCGCGCTGGTTTTCCAGAAACGACGCCTCACAGCACGACCATTATTTGCTTCAGCGCAACGTGGTCTAATGCATGATAGCGCTTGGAGCGCAGTCGTGCGAGAAGACACCGGAATCATGGACACCCCTGCATTTGCAAAGGTCGGGGGTGACAGGCGCGGATGCCGAGACATACATGGAGAGACATGTCGCCAATCGCTTGCCGCGAAGGTCGGCAGCGGAATCGTGCTTGTCCATATGCTAAGTTGCCGAGGACGAGTCGAGATCGAGTTCACGGCCATACGACCAAACGGCTTGCAAAACTGTTTCTGTCTGGTGTGCGCCACGTTTTTCGGGTGGCACACGCTGGCTCGCATGAACAGTTTGTTTGACGGGGAAGGTTGAACATCATCAATCGCTCTGGCGATGGTCTGCGGTCACTCTTCAGGGATCGATAGCCCACGATGTTCTGGCTCCGCACATCAATGGCCCGCCAGACAACGCAGATTCTCGCAGGCTGCTGCATCCGGGAGGTTGCATTGCCAGAAAGAAATTGTAGGCACTGTGCCTGTCCTATACTGGCTAATTGGGTGGGAGTTCCACCGTTCTCACGCATGAAAGCATGGTTGCTGTCAACGACGCATTTTGCGAATCGGGAGAGGCATATGAAGTTGCGGATTGTGGTTTCTTTGCGATGAGCACACTGCACTTGGAAAAGATGCTCGAGGGGCGGAAAAGCGTATCAAAGAGGTACCTCTGTTTGAAGTGAACCTGATGCATTCCGCGAAAACGGACGAGCTGGATTTCGTCGGCAAATCGCCGACGGAAAAAAACCATGAACGGTTAATTCCTATGAAGTTGCGTCTGCTTGAAAAACCGGTGCATGACTTGGAAAGCCATCGTCCCAAGGAGGATTCCACATGAGCAAAGTTCCGAAAACCATGCGCGCCTTCGTGCTTGCAGGCCATGGGGATATGGAAAAGCTTGCTTTCCATGCCGATTGGCCTACGCCTGTTCCTGGGCTAGGCATGATGCTCGTGAAGGTTGGTGCATGTGGCCTCAACAACACTGACGTGAACACGCGAACAGCTTGGTATTCGAAGGGAGTTGCCGAAGGAACAACCGGCGGCGGACTCGATGGAGCCGGGGACGATGACGCGGCTTGGGGCGGAGCCTCAATCAAGTTTCCTAGGATTCAGGGTGCGGATGTGGCAGGCAAAGTCGTTGAAGTTGGACCTGGCTCCGACGAAAGCCTGATCGGCAAGCGAGTATTGATCGACCCATGGCTTCGGGATTGGGACTTTCCCGATGACCTGAATCGATGCGGATATTTTGGTTCCGAAGCTGATGGTGGATTCGCTGAATATACCTGCGTCGATCAGCGTCAAGTCCATCCAATCGACTGCTCTCTCTCGGACCCGGAGCTCGCGACCTTCGCCACGTCGTACGTCACGGCGGAAAACATGCTGAATAGGGCAGAAGTGAAAGCGGACGATGCAGTCTTGATCACGGGGGCTTCCGGCGGCGTCGGCTCGGCGCTGGTCCAGCTGGCAAACCGTCGATTCGCAACGACCATTGCAATGGCAAGCGAGACCAAACATGCCCAACTCCGTGCGCTCGAGCCGGACGCAATCCTGCCCCGAGCCCCGGACGATTTGAAGGCCGCCTTTTGTCAGGCCGCTGGGCGGAACGAGGCAAGTGTGGTTGCGGATGTTGTTGGCGGCGGCTACTGGCCAAATCTGATCAAGATTTTGTCGCGGGGCGGTCGATATGTTTGTTCTGGCGCGATAGCAGGACCGATGGTCAAAATGGATTTGCGGACCTTCTATCTTCGTGACCTTACGTTTTGCGGCGCGACCGTTCCCGCATCCAACACGTTTGGCGACCTGGTCGGATATATCTCTCGCGGCGAAATTCGCCCCTTCCTTGCAGAAACCTTTCAGCTTGAACGGCTTCATGATGCACAAGAGGCATTTATCGCCAAGCGCCACTCCGGGAACATCGTGGTGACCCTTGATAGTTGAAATGAATATCACCAGCGTCAGGATCTATCGCGCTCATCTCCCGTAGGGGGGGGGGAGCGCGGTTGAGCACTGGCAATGTAATTTCGATGCCCCACTCATCTGTCATCGTTGCCGAGACGGGTGCCAACCTGAGCGGCTGTGGCAAACTTTGCTCATGAAGCGAGAATTGCCGTGCGGCTTATGGACGGTGCCGCCAAGACACGAATACGTCTAAGGTCTCATTCTATGCAGCGTGTAGCGACACTCGGCTAGCCGGACCGGTTCAACCGAAGGTCGCTCGGATCGATCGTGGCGAACAGGTTTAGAGAATGCGTCACGGCCCGGGACCTCCGTGCCCGAGCTCTTAATGAAGGCTCAATTCGTGAATTGCAGGCAAGGTCTGTTCATTGCTGCCACAAGACAGGCTCTTGGTGATGGATGGCCGGTCGCGAAGCGCGACGAGATGGAACCACCTCGGACAGCTGTCGGAACCACTTGTCAGCGATGCCGCGGAAGCGCCGCAGGAAGTCCTTGGTCTGGCTGCGGCGCCCCCTCCGGCGGGTCCAACAGCACCGTCGCCACTTTCTCGCGTTGCGCAACTGTCAAATCGTCAACACGCGACAGCCAGTTCCGAAACTGTCCGTGACCCATCCGTCCAGCCTCCAAGGCAAATCAGGCGCACAGCAGCGCAATAATACCAGAATGCCTGCAGTTCACGAATTGAGCCTTAATGAAACGGCATGAAAACTGCTTCCTGCTGTCTTTGCTTGTCGAAACATCCCTTGCCGCCGGAAACGATGCAAGAAAATGTCATCTGTTATCTCATGAGATCGTGATCGTGGCATTGCTGTGCTTCGGGTTCTCAACTCCTTCAAGAGCAAGGAGAACATCTTGCATGATGCCGGGGGCTCTGCGTTGTCGTTTGCAACACATTGCATTACCGGCCGGGAAAGGAAAATTGGAATTCTAAAGCGTAGGTGCGACCAAAAAGTCGCTCGATGTCAGAGAGGGCATCCTTCACGCAGGTTGGCCGGCCGTGGTTGCATTGCCCCGACTTCGGATTTGCCTTCATGTCCCGCAGCAACGCGTTCATTTCAGATGCAGACAGTTGCCAGCTCGAGCGAACTGAACCGTGGCAGGCCATGCGGCTTATCACCGCGTTGGTCCGCTCTTCGAGCACGAGTGTGTCGCTAGTTTCAGCGATCCCGTCGATGATTTCCTGCAAGAGCTTGGCACCGTCCATTGATCTCAAAATGGCAGGAGTCTGCCTGATGCAGACCGCCCCGGCCCGAACGGCTCGATCACGAGTTGGAGTGACTCCAGCTGGTTCGCAAACTCCAGAATTCTCGCGCGGTCCGCGTTGGAAATATCCATTATGTTCAGTACCAGCAGTTCCCGAGATTCAATGCCGTCCGGCCTGAAAGCACCGAGCATTGACGATGAAACGAAGGGGGACGCGCGGTGTCCCTCCGCAGAGAGGGCATTGCGCAGGGCCAAAACCACAAACCTGGGTCCCGAAACCTCACCTTGGCCTTTGCAGGGGGAACATTCACGTCGACCGTTTTGGGAGGGCGCTTTAGATAGAGGGTTGCAACTGGATATCTGCCAGTCGCCATGAAATTGGAGTATGCCGCTCGCAGCGCTCCACGGAAGAGGCTGTCCCTGACATGGCGACCGTTCACGAACAAAACTGCGAACTTGCCGTGCCGCGCGTGTATGTCGGAAGCGAAATATGTCCGTTCAGCGTGATTTCATCACGCTTGGCGTCGATCCATACCGAACTCCCCGGGAATTCCTTCCCAACGGTTCTTCCTAGGCGGGATAGCGCCCTGCCGTCGAACAGTTCCGTTTCCGCATCGAACCGGAGAATCTGTCTGGGAGATTTTTGCGGCAGATGCTCGTAAAGCTCGATTCCAATCGAAGGGTTGGCAAGCGCAAGCCTTTTGACCATGCCGATGATAGCCCGCGTTTCCGTCGACCCCGACCGAAGGAACTTCAGCCTTGTGGGCGTGTAATGAAAAAGGTTTGCCAATTTAACGGACGTGCCGCAGTCACCAACTGGCGACGATTGTCCAGATTACCCCTGATGCCCTCACAAAACACCGTGATCGGTAAAGATCTGACGCAGGGTGCGGCCTTCAGCCAGCTCGATGCGAATAGTGGTTTCCTTGCGCACCTTGCCGAGCGCCGCAGTCACCACTTGTGCAATCTTGTCCTGCGGGATCACGACCATGCCATCTTCGTCCATAAAGACCATATCCCCGTTTTCGATGCCCACCCCGCCAATTTTACCGGGCACGTCGTACAGCATCAGCTTGCCGCGGTATTTAGTGTCCGCCGGATTAGTGTCTGCATATGCCATCTAGAAAGCGATGTTGCGGATCATCGCACAATCGCGAATCGAACCGTCCGTCACGCAGCCTGCCGCGCCAACCATCCTCGATCAAGTACTGAGCAGCTCGCCCCATGGCGCGACCCTAGTGATGCCATGGCAGCACAGAACCGGGATTTCTCCAAGTTTCAAGCTGTCGATCAGGTCGACCTCCTCGCCGTAAACGTCGAGTGCGGAATCATCGTGATATACTGGCATGTAAAGCCCAACGCGTGCATAGCCGCACAGTTTCGCGGACGGGTTCAAAAGCCGAAGCCCCGCACTTGGCGATTGATTCCGCAGACCGAAACCGTCCAACGTGTCACAAAGTACCACAGAATAGAGTTCAGACTTACAAAGGCGAATCGCCTCGTCAGCAGAAAGCGAAGATGCAGACCTGTCCAATCCTCCTTTGCCTCATCTGGTCAGGGTTGCAGTTTGCAGGCCACGACCTCCATTTCAACCGTGCCGTCCCTAACAATCGGCGACACCATAGCCGAACGCGACGGCGGATGGTCCAAGAAATACTTGGCATGAACCATGTTGAACGCATAGAAATCGCATGCATTATCAAGCCAGACGTTGGCTTTGACCACATCGGCCTAGGGTGCAGTCGACTTGTTTCAGCACATCCATGATGCGCTGGATGATCAGTTCGGTCTAATCCGTGATATCGGCGCAGATGATTGTTCCGTCCGGGCCGATTGCGGCCTGTCCAGAGAGGAAGATGAGATCGCCCCCCCCCCCGCACAGCCGGAGCAAGAGGACGAGGGGGCATCGGATCAACGCCGATACGTTCGATCATTGCTTGTCCTTTCGGATGAAAAAGCCGGGCGCCTGTCTGCGCCCGGCAAGTCGGGGAGCGATCAATCGGCAAACATGGCGGACCATCGTTCCTTCAAGCCCTGCTGTTCGGTGTTTTCCTGCCAGATGTTGACGAAGTTCAGGAAGTGGTATTCGCCTTTGGGGATGGCATAGGAATAGCCCTGCGGATCCAGCGGGTTGTCCTCTTCGAGAATGGCCACGGGGGCAGCGGCGTTCTCGCTGACCAGTTTCCGGGCGGTTGAACTGTCGACGAGCATCGCATCCGCGCGACCTGAGACGACATCCACCAGCAGCGTGGCGATCTTGTCGGTCACCATGGCGCGAACCTTGGCATTGTTGAAATATCGGTTCGCAAACGTTTCATCCGCCGAGCCGGACACGACGAGAACGGTCTTGCCTTCCGCGTCCAGATCCTCATAGGAACCGGCACCCGCAGCGTCAGCGGCTATGATCGATTTGTTCTCAAAACCTGATGGTTCCGAGAACAGCACCCGTACAGCCCGTTCGGCGGTGCGGAACAGCGGCGCCATCACAATATCGCAAGTGCCCGCCTCAAGACTCGGGATCAGCGTGCCCCAAGTCGAGGGCACCAGTTCATGCTCGACGCCCAAGGTCTCGGCCAAATTTTTTGCTGCCTCGATATCGGTACCTTCCCATTCGTTGTTTTCGGGATTGACCATGGCCCACGGAAAGGCTTCGGCATGGCAGGTTTTCAGCAATCCGCGGTCGCGGATCTCCTGTACCAGATCGTCTTGGGCCGAGGCCGCCAAAGGGGCCAGAACGGCCAAAGTTACAGCGGTCATGATCATTTTGAGCATCATCATTAGTTTCCTCCTTTGAAGATTGGACTCATAGAACTTTCGACAGAAACACCGCCTGGCGCTCATCGGTGGGTGAAGCAAAGAAGACATCGGGAGGCTGATCCACCAGCAACTGCCCGTCCGCCATGAACAGGATGCGGTCTCCGACCTCGCGGGCGAAGCCCATCTCGTGCGTGACAACGACCATGGTCATGCCTTGGCTGGCCAGGTCGCGCATCACGTCCAGAACTTCGCCTACCATTTCCGGGTCTAGCGCCGAGGTGGGTTCGTCAAATAGCATCACCTCGGGCTGCATCATCAGCGCACGGGCGATGGCGACGCGCTGCTGCTGTCCACCGGACAACTGGGTCGGGTATTTGTCGATCTGGTTGCCGATGCCGACACGATCCAACAGGTTCTGGGCGCGGTCATCGGCCAGATCGCGAGTCAATCCAAGCGCGGTCATCGGGGCCAGAAGTAGATTTTCGCGGATCGACATGTGATTAAACAGGTTGAACCCCTGAAACACCATGCCCGCGCGGCGGCGGATCGCCTCCAGCTCCTTGCGAGTGCCGGGCATGTGCAGCCCAAGCACTTCTATCATTCCGACCTGGATGGCCTCCAGCCCGTTAAAGGCGCGGAGCAACGTGGATTTTCCGCTGCCGGACGGCCCGATCACACAAACCACCTCGCCCTTGTGGACACGGGTCGATACGTCTCTCAGCGCCGTGAAGGTCCCATAGCGTTTCACTACGTTTCGGCAATCGATCACAACCTGTTTTCCGGCCATCTAGAAAGCCTCCTATCGGGATTTCTGGTGTGCCAGCCGGGCCTCGGCATGGCGAACGAACAGGCTGAGTGGGAAGATAATAGCGAAAAAGATCGTTGCCACCAAGGTCAGGAATTCCACATAGGCGAAGGTGCGATTTCCCAGCACATTGGCCTGATAGACCATCTCTGCCACGCCGATCGTGCTGAGCAGACTGGTGGCCTTGATCAGTTCGGTCATGAAATTTACGAAAGCCGGTGCCATGCGCTGCAGCGCCGGGGGGATCACGATGCGCAACCAAATCGTGTGCGCGGGAACTCCTAGGCTCATGGCAGCCTCCAATTGGCCCTGATCAGTGGATTGCACCCCGGCCCGCATGATTTCGGCGACATTGGCCGCAACCAACAGGGACAAGGCCATAATGCCGCAAACCTCCGCCGAAAGCCGTGCGCCAAAAAGCAGTGGCAGGCAGGAATAGATCCAGAAGATCAGCACCACTTCGGGGATGGTGCGGAAAAAGTCGATCACGAAAACCGAGACATGATATCCAGACCCACGCCCCGACAGTTTTCCGAGGCACAGAAATAATGCACCGAACGCGCCGAACGCCATCGAGAGCAGACAGATTCGCAGAGTTAGCAGCAGCCCGTCGATTAGCTCCGGGAAATGTGTTGGCAGGACATTGACGTCGAAGGTCATCTACCGGGTCTCCCGCCGTGCCGTCGCCGCTTCGATTCGCCCGGTCAAGCGGCTGATCAGCCAACCGAAGAAAAAGTAGACCGCGGCCACCACGGTCAGGATTTCGATCGGGCGGAACGTGGCATTGCTGATCCGGGTGGCCACCGTCATCAACTCGCCCACAGACAGTACCGTGAGGATGGCTGAGGTCTTGAGGAAGCTGATCGTCATATTGACGAGCGGCGGGATCATCGTGCGAAACGCCGGTGGAAGAATGACCCGCATCCAGCGCGTGTGGACCGGGATGCCCAATGCGTCCGATGCCTCGCGATATCCCGGCGGCACCGACTGGATGCCCGCGCGCACGATTTCCGAGAAATAGGCACTGGCCTGCAGCACGATGGCGATCACCCCGCTGACGAACGCAGTGGTCGGCACACCGGTGAGGATCGGCAGAGCGAAATGGATCCAGATCAGCTGCACCAGAATCGGCGTGTTGCGGAACAGTTCGATATAGCCGACCACGAACCAGCGCAGTGGACGCACCGGCGACTGCATGACGATGGCTAGAAGCGTACCGGCCAATATGCCACAGGCTGCCGCCGCCGACGTCAAGGTGAGTGTCATGCCGAGCCCTTTGAGAACAGCCACGCGAAACCGCCACAAATCACCAAAATGGAGATTGAGCAGGGTTTCCCAGTTCAGCGACCAGATCCCAGCGGCGAGAACGCCGACCAGAGCGATGGTCAGGCAGATGCGTGTTGTCCGCCCTCCCGAAACCTCGATCAATTCATCCAGTGCAGCCACTGCAGATTCCGATATGGCGTTCCACTTTTTCTGGAACACTATTCCATAATAGTGTTGGAGCCGAGTCTTTTTTTTGGTACATCATGTACAAATGTGAAACATCGGCTTCGCATCCAGAATTCCTGGTAATTTTGAGGTACTCATGGTCGAGCAAAAGATATCCGAAGATGCCCCTTTGCGCACCGTCTTGAATGCCGTGGATGTACTTGAATATATTGCGAAATCCAGGCAAGGGGTCGGAGTGCGCGAAGTCGCGCGCGAGCTGCGCATGACCCCCGCCACGACGAGCCGCCTGCTCACGACGCTCCGCTTGTCCGGGATTCTCGGACAGGAAGCGGACAACGGCCGCTACCTCATCGGCCCGCGCTTGCACAGAATCGCACAGGCGCACCGAAACTCGATTAATCTGAACGCGATGTCGGAATATTATCTGCGAGAGCTTTTGGAGGAGACTGGCGAAACGGTCTTCCTTGGCGTGCTCGACGAAGCTTCGGTCGTGATTATAAATCGCCTCGATTCGCCCCAGCCCCTGCGCATGGCGGCGGGACTAGGCACACGTGAACCCGCCAATTGCACTGCGCTTGGCAAGGTGATGCTCGCGGATACGCCAGATAACGAACTGGAACAGAAACTGAAGAAGTTGGATTTCAACCAACTTCCGCCGACCGCAGCGCAGAATGTCGAGAAGTTCCGCACCATTCTGGAGGAAACCCGCAATCGCGGCTGGGGACTCGACAATGAAGAGCATGTCGCGGGAGTGCGTTGTGTGGCCTGCGGCATTCGTAATGCCGATGGGTGCGTAATCGCGGCCATCAGCGTGTCCGGCCCCTCCACCCGCCTTAGCGAAGAGCGGATCGAAAGCATCGTTCCATTCGTGCGCGCTGCTGCGGCTGGCATCTCCAGCAGGCTGGGCTACGCTCCCGAGCAAATGTTGAATACGTCTTCGGATTGAGTCGCCATCGGAGGTTTCCATCACGAGATCAATACCTTCTCCCCCGCGGTCACGGGGCTGGATTGGTTTCGGAAGACGGGGAAAAGACAGATTTCCCTTCTCCCCCGCGGTCACGGGGCTGGATGCGTTTCACACTACCAGCATGCGGCGGGCAAGGACCTGCTTGCGCAGTTTCGCGGCACAAACAGCGAAATCGGCGGAATGATCGACGGTCTCGAAGAGGCGGGCCAAGATCTTGTGCCGCTGTGATTTGCGGTAGCTGTTCCCTCGGGCATGGTCACGTGGCCTGCTTTCGATCACATCCTTGCGAACACTTTTTTTGCCTCTGCACACGGCCGGCCCGGTGGATGCAGTGTGTCTTTCGTTGCTTGGCGCGACTGCAGCCCAGGGAATCTCGGATGCGGATGGGGCCTTTGCCAGAGCGGTGCGCGAGGAGATCAGCCCGGATGCCCGGGTGGCGGTGACGCTGGACTATCGCGCCAATGATGCTCCGATGGCCAGCCTAATGGCGCAGTTTGATCCGAACCTTCGCGAGCTTGGCACTCTCCCGAATTCCTTGGCTATGGGATTTGCCTATGCCGATAGTCCAAACTTGGGCGCCACCGTCCCGGTCTATGGCGACGACAAGCGGACGGTCGAGGTTCAGGCCAACTCGCTCGCCCGCGCAATTTGGGAGACGCGTGAAGACTTGCGCCCCGGTCTGATCTCTTTGGGAGCTTTGCCCACCGCCCTCGCGATCCTAGATGCAACACCAACCTTGGTCGTGGATTCGTCCGACAATATTGGCGGCGGCAGCGCCAGAGATGGTACCGAAATCCTGCGATGCTTGCTGGATGCTAGGCAAAGTGTTATCGTCACCCTTGCCGACCCCAAAGTAGCCGCTCGCTGTCTAGCACTTGGTGTGGGAGGCCATTTCGACATTGAAGTCGGCGCATTAGTCGACGACCTGCATGGTACGCCGTTGCGTGTCCAAGGGCGTGTGGAATGGGTGGGTGAGGCCAATTTTCGCAATTCCGGCAGCTACATGACCGGTTTTGTGACATCGATGGGCCTGACCGGGGTGCCCCCTCGCAGGCAATCTGCGCGTGGTCTTGGCAAGCCTGCGCACCATGCCGTTCGACCCGGGTGTCTGACCAGCGTGGGCATTTCGCCCGAAGAGGAAAAGATCATCGTTGTCAAAGCTGCCATTGCCTGGCAAGCTGCGGTTGGTGCCGTCGCACAACGTATTCTGATCTTGGACACGCCCGGTATCTGCCCGGCCAATCTGAATCAACTTGACTACATCCAAAGCGGCGGCGCTTTCTGGCCGCTGGACACGGAAGTTGCGTTCTGAAGGAGTCTCTCATGGATATCACCCGCGAAGACATCTTTTCCTCCCAGGAATTTGCCGCTCGCCGCGCCGGAACCCGTGCGTTGATGGCAGAGAGGGGTTTGGACACCATCGTTCTCCATTCGCCGTCCAACATCTATTACCTTTGTGGACATCACACACTGAACATCTGGGACTATCAGTGCTTGATCCTCCCCCTCGAAGACGAGCCTTTCATGGTATTGTGGCAATTCGAACAGGGCCGGTTTGGCGCAAGCGCGACCGATTGCGAACCGGTCTATTTCGGCAACTCGGAAGACCCGGTCACGGCAACGGCCCATGCTATGCGGGATCGGGATTGCTTCAAGGGCGCAATCGGCATGGAGGCTCAGCGACTTTTCTTGCCGAAAGCGCGTCATGACGCGCTAGTCGATGCATTTGGCGTTAGCGTTGTCGATATATCCGGACTGGTTGAGGAGGTTCGTTCGATCAAATCCCCCGCGGAAATTTCCGTGATGCGTCAGGCGGCCGCCGGAACCGACGCCGCGATGGAGGCGGCCCTCGGCACGATTGCTGAAGGTGTGACTGACCGCGAGATTACTCAGGCCTTTGCCAGCGCCTTGATCGCTGCGGGCACGCAGGGCTTCACTATTTTCCCGATGGTGGCCGTCGGTGAACGCTCCGGAACCCCGCACCACGCTCAGAACGGGGCCGTGGTGGAACAGGGCGATACGGTTTTTCTTGAATGCTCACCAGCGCTTGGATGGTATCACAGCCCGCTGATGCGCACAGCAGTTCTGGGTGCCCCGCGCGATCCATATGCCGAGGAGGTCGCCGCGGTCGGTGCCGAAGCCTTGGAGGCGATGGTGGCCGCGATAGGTCCAGGTGCGCTGGCCTCGGACGTGGCGAGAGCTGGCGCCGCGGTCGTTGACCGGATCCGGGACAAGATACTGTTTCACGACTTTTATGGCTATTCGGTCGGTATCGGCTTCCCCCCGACTTGGATCGAAGATGGCGACATGCAGATCGTCACCGGCAATGATCGTCCGCTAACAGCGGGCATGGCCTTCCACTTTCCGATGACGTTGCGCAAGAAAGGTGTCTTTGGGGTCGGCCAAAGCCGCACGGTCGTGCTGACCGAAACTGGAGCCGAGGTGCTGAGTCAGCTTCCCCTCGGATTTGACCGGCTTTAAAGGGGGGCCTGTGACAAAGGCATTTCATCTGGGTCTAGTCTATCCCGGAGGCGGTTCGGAGGCGGATTTCTATCGCTTTGAGCGGGCAACAAACGGCAAAGCGCGGGTTTTTCTGTCCAACTCGGAATACGGAATCGTCGATGGATCAGACCATCACCCGGACGCATTGCGCATAACGGCCGAGGTGCCGCGAATCGCGTCTGCTGCGAACAGGCTCGCCAATTGCGATCTAGACGCATTGGTCTGGGCCTGCACCTCTGGGAGTTTTGTCAACGGACGTGCTTTTGCCGAAGACCAGGCCGAACAACTGTCCGATTTGCTGGGCATTCCGGTGACCAGCACATCACTTTCCTTTGCGGTTGCCACAAAGGCTCTGTCACTCGAAACTGTGGCTGTGTTGTCGACCTATCCAGGAACTGCAACCCATTTGTTTGTACAGTTTCTGAGCGAATTCGGCATCAATGTTCCCTCTTGCCATTTTCTCGGCAATCCATCGGGATGGCAATCCGCCACTATGGAATATGAAGACATTCTCCGGCAGACCACCAGACTGGAAATGTCGGACTGCCAAGCTCTGTTGATCCCCGATACTGCATTGCCGAGCCTGCGCTGGATATCGGACTTGGAGCGCGAAATCGACCGGCCCGTTCTAAGTGCCAATGCCGTATCGCTCTGGCACGGACTTAAAGTCGGGCAGGCAGACATCCCACCGCCCGACCTTGACGCCACCTTGTTCCGTCCCGCGGGCTGAAGAGCGCGAATTTCGCCGCGAGATTCTCTGACAAATAAATTGGTTGCAACAGTGCGTGAACTCAACGCAAAGCGCGATTTTTTGAATTTCATTTTATGCCAATCGGTTGTGAGGAGCCATAGGGCTTCTTTCAGAGACCTTAGCGGGCGTTCAGTATCCGAAGAATTTCGCGGCGTAGAAGTGAGGCGGTAGCAAATCGACCTCAAATGTCGATTTGTCAGCACCGATACCGTCTCTCCGTCGCCTCCACGCCGAGAACTCTGTTCCGCGGTGGAAATTGATAGACTGCCGGGCATCGGCGGACCGGGGAGAAAAACCGTGGATCAGTGCCTCCATGATCGACTTTGATGATCGATCCTCATTGTGAAGAACAATTTCGTAGCGGCTGCTGGCGTTTGCATCTTTCTCGGTTGGCTCAAGCATTGCCGCATTGAGCATGATGCTCGCGTTTCCAGTCCGGCGCCAGCGGGTCGTCCGTCCGTTCCAAAAACGCGCACAACGCGTCCGCCAAGCGCGCGCGCATTGCCGCATGGCCGGGGTCCGACGCCAGGTTGACGCACTCGCCCGGATCGTTTCGGATGTCGAACAACTCGATCTCCATGCCGCGATGCCAAGTGTATTTGTAGCCATCGCACCGGATCAGGCGCCAGTCAGTCGCATGCATCCAGTCGCCAAGCGGCTTGTGCATGGCATGGACCGGAGGCGCTTCGCTGCGATCAAGACGGCCGGCCAGAAGATCGCGGCCTTCCCAGCGACCGCCCGGCACATCGCACAGCGCCGCCAGCGTCGGGGCGATGTCGATCAGGCTGGCCTGCGACGTCGCCTTCAGCCCCGCCCGCCCATCAGGAAGGCTGAGGATCAGCGGCACCCGGATGCTTTCGTCAAAGGGCGACATCTTTTGCCAGAGCCCGTGCGCGCCAAGATGCTCGCCGTGATCCGAGGCAAAGACGATGATCGTGTCGTCGCGCAGTCCCTCGTCATCCAGCGCCGCCAGCACCTTGGCGACAAAATCGTCGATCATGGTGCAAAAGCCCCAATAGACCGCATGGCTGGCGCGCCAGCAGTCGAAACTGTCGCCTTGGTCAAGATAAAGCTGACGCCAGTAGCTCGCGCGATGGACCGGGTGCTCGCCGGGTTGCGGACCGAAGTTGCCGGGCCTGACCGCCTCTGCCGGGTCGTACATGCTGAAATACGGCTCGGGGATCATGAAAGGCGGATGCGGCCCGTTGTATGAAACGACCTGAAAGAACGGCTTCTCCGGGTCGCGGGTTCGCAGCAGGTCGATGGCGAAGTCGGTGATCCAGGCTTCGTTGGTCTTGTCCACCGGCAGCTCCTGTCGATGCGCTTCGGGGACCGACATGGAGGGGGTTCGCGCCGTCCGCGTCCTGGGATCGTTGAACATCCAGCCGTCGGTCAGGCCCTGCTCAAGACACCACTCGGTGTAGGCCCGGGTGCTGTCGGCGCCGTGGCGGTCGGTGAAGTTGCCGATGTTGCTCTCGCCCAGATGCCATTTGCCGGCATAGCCGACTTGATATCCGGCGCCGCGAAACGCGTCCAGCATCGCGCAGGACAGCAGATGCCCGGTCTCGTTGCTCATCATGTCGTTCTGCGAAGGGTGGAGCCCGGTGAACAGCGCCGCCCGCGCGGGAACGCAAAGCGGCGCCGGCGTGAAGGCGTTGTCGAAGCTGATGCCGCTCTGCGCCAATGCGTCCAGTGCCGGGGTCCGGCACGGTGTCAGGCCGCGACAGCCAAGCGTGTCGTGGCGTTGCTGATCGGTCAGGACAAGAAGGACGTTCGGTCGCCGCATCGGTCAGCGCCGGTTTCGGGAACCTGCAATCGCCCGACGACGGGTCCGGCCGGCGTTGTGGCAGGCCGCCAGGTGCGGCTCAGCGCTGAAATCGCGGGCAAGCAGCCTCGGGGGATCGGATTTGCAGATCTCGGTCGCCGAGCGGCAACGCGGATGAAACGGGCAGCCCGGCGGCGGACTGACCGGACTGGGAACATCGCCCTCCAGGACAACCCGCTCGGTTTTCCTGTCAAGATCGGCAACCGGTATCGCCGAAAGCAGCGCCTGCGTATAGGGATGCGCCGTCTCGGCAAAGATGTCCTCCGCCCGGCCAAGCTCAACGATCCGGCCCAGATACATCACCGCAATCCGGTCGCAGACATATTCCGCCACACTCAGATCATGCGTGATGAAAACATAGGTCAGGTTTCGTTCGCGCCTCAGCTCCATCAACAGCTGAAGAACCTGCGCCTGTATCGACACGTCCAGAGCGCTGACCGCCTCGTCGCACACAACAAGTTCCGGTCCGACGCACAACGCGCGCGCAATGCCAATCCGCTGACGCTGACCGCCAGAAAACTCGTGCGGATAAAGGTCCATGTGTTCGCGCCTGAGGTTCACCGCCTCAAGCAGGTCGCCGATGATGCGGCGACGTTGCTTCCTGGACGAGACCCCGAACTGCTTCAGCGGGTCTTCAAGCGAGCCAAGAATCGTGAAGGCGGGGTTCAGCGACGAATGCGGATCCTGAAACACGATCTGCAGTTTCCTGCGATGCCGGTTCATCTCAAGATCGCTCAGACCGCAAAGCTCGACCGGCCCGCGGTCGGAATGATAGACGATCTCGCCCTCGGTCGCGCGCACCAGCTGCAGGATCGATTTCCCGAGCGTGGTCTTGCCGCAACCGCTTTCCCCCACAAGGCCAAGCACCTCGCCGCGCCTGATGTCCAGATCGACCCCGTCGACCGCCTTGACCCAGCCCGCAACCCGCTTGAAGACACCGGCGCGAATGCCAAAATGGGTCTTGACCCCGCGCAGGCTGAGAATGTTGTCAAAGGTCTCGGGCATTCCCGAAGATTTCCCTGTGGCGCCAGCACACAACCCGGTGAGTGGCGGCAACCCTTTCCTCCGGAGGAACCCGATCGCAGACAACCGCCGAATAATCGCAGCGCGTGGCGATCGCCCGGAAGCGCCGCGACGGTTTTGTCAGAAACCTGCCTGGCAATCGGAGCGAACTTGACCGGCAGGCCGCCGGTGCCGACGACAACATGGATCTTGCCGCCCACCCCGCCCCGGGAGCGCCCGATGGTGGGGTCCGGAGCCCCCTTTCCCGTCCGCCGGGCGCTGGTAGGCGGGAAGGACCGAGCTGTCGATGAGATGGAGCGCCTCCGGCGCCTCGGCGCTCAAGACATTGAAAATGCGCACCCTGTGTCCTTCCCGGACCAGCGGTTGCAGACTGTCGTGCCGTGCCCGCATTCCTCCGGCGGTCGCCGACCCGCGGCACCCCGCGCGGCCGGTTCGGCGGCAGCGGTTGGACCGCGGCCCGTTCCCGATCGGTCAGGTCGCAGCGAGACATCACCGACACCTCCATGGCTTGAACGTAAAAACCTGTCCGCATCAGGTTACGCAACTTACGAGTATACAACCTAGTTGCGGACAGGCCAAACATTCTCCATGCCATGTTCGATCAGGCTGGGGCTTCCGCCATGCCGTTTCTCCAGCAATTCCCGCCAACGGCGGCATCGGCAACTTGCGAGGACGACCAAGGGCGTCGCTCAGGTTCCGAACAACCGATGTCGGGCAACGTTTCCGCCACCTCGAATTCCGGCCATAATGATGTGGACTGCATTCGGGTCCTTCAGGTCTAGCTTTCTATCGGCTTGCCCCACCCGCCGCCATTTGCTGTCTCGATGAGTATCTGGTCTCCAGGAGACACCACCAAGTCGCTCACGAACGAAAAGATCTCTCGATTCCCGTCTCGGCGGATCACGCAGATCCGGTTGTTGCCACCCTCGCTGCCTCCATTTGCACCCCACACAGCTTTGCGGTGCTTGCTGTAGCCCGCGGCCAGCATCGCGCGGGAGCGCGGACGGTAGGAAACGGAAAGACCCTTGCCACCCTTATGAAGGCCCGCGCCCGCCGCAACGTCATTCATGCGTTTCCAACCAACATCGATGCCGTAACGGGCCTCGCAAATCTCCACCGGGCAGTTGAAAGTTTCGCCATGATTGCACGAATACATGCAGTTCAAGCCGTCGCGTCTCGATGTCGCACCCCATCCGCCCATCTGCGGCTCGACCAGAGTGTATTTCCTCCCAGTTTCCGGGTGGACACCGACAATGACGGTTCCGCAGATGGAGCCGAAGTGTCCAGCCGGAAGGCTTTCCGGCATGGCCTCTGACATGCATCGCCAGAGCATGTCGAATAGCCGGATGCGTGTCTCGAAATAATATCCGTGCGGTGACGGCTCGGTGGCGTGGAATATGGTTCCTGGTTCCGTGATGACCTTGAGCGGGCGGAAGGATCCCTCGTTCGCAAACAGCTCAGGGTCGGTTAGTGCCTTGAAGATCATCTGCGCCGAAATCACCGCGCCGTCGCGGCTCGTGTTGTATGGCTCCCGGTCTCGTTTTGGATTGCCCCTTAGATCAACCACGAACTCCTCATCGGTAACCCGTATGCGAGATTTCCAGACTTCTCCGTCGTCCTGCTCCTCCTCGATCGCGTACTCGCCCTTCGGCAGCTTGGACATCCCGCGCCGGGACCGATGCTCGCCTTCATCGAACAGAAGATTTATGGCTTCGCGAAGCGTTTCTGGTCCATAGCTTGCCGCCAACTTGGATATTCGATCTCCTGCTCTGCGGCATCCGGCAATCTGGGCCCAGAGGTCGCCCATCGAAAAGTCCGGAAGGCGCGAGTTCGCGGTGATGATCTCGAACAGGCCCGCAACCTTCCGTCCGCCGTCAAACAGTCGCACCGCCGGAAGCCGAAGCCCTTCCTGAAAAATCTCGACAGCCTTGGTCGACATCGAGCCGGGGGTCATCCCGCCGACATCACTCCAGTGCGCAATGGATGCTGTCCAGGCAATGCGCTTGCCCCCATGATGCACTGGTTTCGCCACCACGACGTCGCTCAGGTGCGTCACACCGCCAAAGTAAGGGTCGTTAGTGATGAAAACGTCGCCGTCATTGATGGCGTCCGTTCCATGCATTTCGATGATGCACTTGACCGCTTTGTCAAGAACTCCGACAAACGTGGGGATTCCGGCGCCGGATCCCACGAGATTCCCATCGGCGTCAGTGACACCCGTGCCCACATCGAGCACTTCATGGATTATCGGGCTCATCGCGGTCTTGCGGAGCAGCGTGAACATCTCGTCGGCAGCAGCCGTCAAACCAGCCTGGACAACGTTCAGCGAGAAAGTATCGGTTGTCATGCCGGATCAAGACGAGGTGCAGAGGTAGCGGTTTCTCGGCAGTTCGCTCAGTATCTCCGGACCGTCGGCTCTGAGGAAGACGATTTCCTCCAGCCGGACGCCGAACCTGCCAGTCAGATAGATCCCGGGCTCGATGGAAAAAACCATCCCTTCGTCAAGGACGAGCTCAGATGACGACATTATGTACGGTGGTTCGTGAACCTCTACGCCGAGGCCATGGCCAGTGCGGTGCACAAAATGTTCCCCGTAGCCAGCATCCGAAATCACCGTACGGGCGGCATTGTCGACGTCGGCCGCTCGTGCGCCGGGGCAGGCAGCCTCCATCGCCGCCAAAACTGCATTCTCGACGATTGAATGAACCTTGTCGAATTCTTCTGGCGGTTCGTCCATCACCGCCACCCTAGTGATATCGCTCGTGAACTCGCCCTTTCCCGCGCCAATGTCGATGACAATCGCGTCGCCCTTTTTCACCGTTCTCTCGCCAGTTGCGTGGTGCGGAAGAGCGCCGTTGGGACCAGATCCGACAATGTTGAACTTCGGTTCCGCTCCCTGTGCGATGAACGTCTCCCTTACGATGCGGGCGACTTCGAGTTCGCTGATTCCCGGCTCCAGCGAGTCCAGCGCAGAGAGCATTGCGACATCGGCGAAACCGGCGTTTTCCTTGAGCGACGCATATTCGGTTTCGTCCTTGCGCATCCGCAGAGCTCCAACCGTGTCAGCCGTGAATTGCGACTTGGCATCCGGCAGTTCTTCGAGCAGCCTGATCGCGAAATCGGCGCGCATGGTCTCGTCGAGAGAAACCGACCGAGCGCGCGCGGTTCCAGTCGCCGAAAGCGCGAACTTCAATGCTGCGCCCGGTCCGTCAGCGTCGTCCCAAGAGTGCATCTCGATGTCGGACTTCTGCTGCGTGTCCTCGGCGTTGAGCGCGGGCATCACAAACGCCTCCCGTTCAGGGCCAACCAGCAACAGACAGAACCGTTCGTCCGCGTGCGGATGAAACCCGAGCAGCCAGCACATGTGCGCTCCTGGACCAAGGGCGACAAGGTCCACGGCCGCGGTGTCCATCTGCGCACGCAATCTGGCCAAACGCTCGGCCATTCTCTTTTTCATCGATTTTATCCTTTCCGTGTAGCGAGTGCCACCCATGCAAAATGCGCTTTCCTTCGATGTCAAACCAAGGCGCTGACGGCTGGTTCCTGAAGGGAAGATCTGGTCGCCCCGTCACTAAAGGTGCTCGGCACCCATTCCGCAGGGACCACGATCCTGTTTCCGAACACATCGCTGTTGTCAATGATTCCGAATCGGGCGATTTCCTCTTCGGGAGGTGCTTCACACGACCATCGCCTGCTGGGAATCCAGCCGCACTTGCGCCTTAGGTCTGCAGCATACTCCGCTCGCTTGAACGCAGCGATCGACGGATCTATCACAGGAACACCGAGCGTACTAGAGAGATATTGGTAAAATCCGATCTCTAGGGTGCAACCCAGAATGAGAGCCTCTGCGTAGTCTTCCTCGATCGCGCGCTGGCCCGCTTGAACCAGCAGGTTTCGAGTTCGATCGTGGTCGGCATGGAAGTCGTTTACGCCGAGATCGACGTGATAGAACCCGCTCAATCTGTGACCCATTCCGTTCGCAACGACGGTGGCATTCATCTGATCCACCCACTTGCGCCTTCCGACAATAATTCCGAAGCGGTTTGACAAGCTTGCAGCTATATCCAGCGAGGACGAGCAGGGAGCTGTCACAACCATGGTTTCCGACACCTCTCGGGCGTCGAGCAATGCAGTGTCGTAGAAACACCCGATCGCGAGCGCATCGAAACCTTCCCTTGCTGCGGCTCTGGAAGCCCGGACGATCCCCGACGACACAATTGTCTCGTAACTTCTGAATTCAATGTGTGAAAACGCCCCGTCGCTTGGTTTCAAGGAGGTGATGTGCACCTCTGTATTGGGAAGCTTGTGGTCTCGCGCCATGTCTGCGAACACATGATCGTAGTCGGCCACTCCTGTTGGGCTAAGGTACATCACCTTGAGTTTGTCATTGCTTGTCATGGAAAAGATCCTCCTTTCAATTCAATGGCGAGCCACCGTCAACTGGCGTTCGTTGTCGTCTTCCGCGTGGCCGAACCAGCGCGGAATGAGCGAAAGGGACCGGAATACCCAACCCATGTCCCCGACGGACTCGGCGGCCGACGGGTCGGGGAAGGTCCCGGAAACGGAGGCGCAGCTCGCGCCGAGCACTCCTGCGATAACTTGGGCCAGCTGCATCAGCCATTGGCCGGCTCTTCAGTGAACTGGTTCAGCCACCAAGACAGCGCGCCGCGGCGAACCTCGCATTCCAGCGCGGCGCGAGCCACATGCCACACGCTGAGCGCGTCCTGGCGACGCAACCTAGGGTAGATCTCGGGCTGGATGTCGGCCAGCAGTTCGCGCACCATCAGCTGGTCGCCGTCGCCATGTGCGCCTTCGGTCAGCATCCCGAACATCTCCGTTCCGGAGGGCCGGTTGGCCCACCCGGCCAGATGTTTGCCGCACAGAAGCTCTAGCAGCCCATGATCGGGATCGGGATCGGGATCGCGAAAGATGGCGCGGGCCGCCGAATTTTCGAACCAGTCCAGTGGCATGGGATCGTAGCGAAAGCGGCGTTCCAGTGGCGGATCGCCCTCCCTGAGCAGCGGGCGGCCGCGGCCGCTCAGCAGGAAACTGTCCCTGCCCACATCCGCCGCCGCCGGATCAAGTCCCCTTTTTCGCAGCAGGTTCTCCGTCCGCCAATGCCAGCGGGCATGAATTTCCTCCTTTGTCGGAACTCGGTCATGGCGGAGCGTGCCGCCGGTCCGGTCAAGCCGCCAGAACTCCCTGCGAACCGCATCGACGTCAAACGGCATCGGTCAGAACCCCGGAGAGAACGAGTCGTCGGGCTTTGGTGTTGGTTCCGGCACCGGTCCGATCAGCCCGGCAGTCCGGGAGGCGAGGGCGTTCAGCCATTCTGGGCGGTGGACCCTCAGCAAGGCTCGGTCGAGCTTCGGCGTCCGCCCGCCGAGCGTGCCGATTTCCTCTGCAAGCTCGACGCGCTGGTCCTGCGACAGGACCGTCAGAGCAATTTGCAGGGCGGGCGCCTCCTCCTCTGCAGCCGTGCAGATGTCGTAGAAGTCCCTAGCAACGAATTCGCCGTTTCCGTACATGTGCAGCCTGAGTTTCCTGGCAAGGATTTCGGCCGTCGGCTCCAGTGCGATTCCCCATCCTCGGACTCGGTCCACGACCGGAGATTCGTGCCCGGGAAGGACGCGGGCGGTCGTGGCGATGCCGAAGTCGCCCTCAGGGAACACCCCCTTGATCCACCTTTCGCCGCCCTCCAGTTTCAGGACTCCGGTATCGGCCAGAAGGGAGTCCCATCTGCCCGCGGTCCGGCTGAACATTTCGGACGACACGAAGATGTCAATGTCGGTGCTGATCCGGTGGTGCCACCGCGCGGCCAAGGCGGTGCCGCCCCCAAGCGCAATTTCCTCCGGCCGCCAAACTTTCAACAGCGTTGGCGCCACCTTTGCGAGAACGCCGCCGGCCGGTTCCGGAATTTCAAGTTCGGTCACGAACCAACGTCCTCTATGTGTTCGCGATCGGCCGCCCTGCAATGGCCCGAAGTCGCCGCCGGGCCAACCGTCTGCCGCACTTCGGTCATCTCCTTTGCCCAGTCCGGTACTTCCAGCCGACCGGCAGCCGAAGACACTATTCGACCCGGTGCGGTTTGAAGCGTTAAGCCGAGCTCGCGCCTGCGCTCCTGGAGCTTTTTTCCGACAGGCCCCAAGCCGTTCTGGCCTTCCGCCAAGGTAGTTCGAACCGCTTCCATAATTTTCCCGGCAATTATTTTAACGTGGGTTAAATTTGATGTTTGGCCTAGTCATTGTCAACAATAAATTTAGTATGGCTAAAATATTTGGTTTCACTTGCGGTAAACTCGCGACTGCAAGCGAAAGGGAACGACCTCGCTGTTCGCGACCCTCAATGCCGCAACGAGCTTTGTCACTAGAAGACAACTCACTCTTTCCGACACCTAGCCCTAACTACGTCAGCGTGTGCTGAGACGCCCTTATACGATATAACACATTGTAAATAATCTATCTTTCTAAGATTTGCGATCTGTTTCACCCCTTGCGTTCCTGCCTCGGATGCGCTCCAATACGCACCGGTTTTCTGCCAGTCGCTTTCGGTTTGCTTACTGGGTCGCAACCCCTCTGGAGCTTGCCCAATCCGGCGAACCGAAGAGCGCCCCTATCGTCGAGGAGCACCGCCATGCCCGAACGCCAGTACCGAACGCTCACCAAGCGTATCGCGGACCGCCTCGCGGTCAACGGCAAGGACGCGGTGTTCTGGGACAGCGAGCTCCCGGGGTTCGGCATTCGCGTCTATCCGACGGGGCGCAAGGTCTACGTGGTGCAGACGCGGGCCAACGGCAAGTCCAAGCGCTTCACGGTCGGCCATCACGGAGACATCGCGCCCGACCATGCCCGCAAGGACGCCGCGAACATCATCGCGCGCCTCAAGGCCGGACTGCCACCCGTCGAGCAGGAGCCCCAACCCGAACCGACCGTGGCCGATTTGGCCGAACGCTACGAGCGCGAGTACGTCGCGATGCACTGCAAGCCCCATACCATCAAGCACTACGGCCTCATGCTGAAGAAGCACATCCTCAGGTTCCAGTTCGGGCTGAGCGACATGCCCACGGTGGCAAACCGGACGGTCGACATCCTGGTGAAGATGTTCAACATGGCCGAACTCTGGGAGATGCGCCCGCCGGGCCGGAACCCGTGCCGGTCGGTGCGCCGCTACCAGGTGGAGCCGCACAAGGAGCGCTTCCTGACGCCTAGGGAGTTGGCCTAGCTTGGCCGCACCCTCAACATCGCGCCTTCGAAGCGGCTCGCATCTCGGCACGCGGCGGCGGCGACCCGGCTGCTGGTGCTGACCGGATGCCGCCGCAACGAGATCATGGGCCTTGCTTGGGACGACCAAGACTTTGAGGCGGGCGAGATGCGGCTCGCCGACAGCAAGGCGGGTCCGCGCATCGTTCCGATGCCGCCCGCGGCGGCGGAGGTACTGGCGGCGTTGCCGCGCACCCCGGACAATCGCTGGGTGTTCCTTGGCTGGAAGAAGGGCACCCATCAGACCAACATCAACAATTCCTGGAACCGTATCCGCGAGCGCGCCGATCTCGACGGCGTTCGGCTTCATGACTTGCGTCACAGTTCTGCAATCTACCAGGAAAATCCAGCGCCAATCAGCGTTTCAACCGGAAATAACCTACTGATAACACGAAATTTCTTTCATTCAGTGCAGACTGCCCGAATTCACTCCCAAGATTTGCGGAAGCAATCCGAAACCGGATTTGCCTGTCTCGCCGTCACCTCCTGCGTAACCGTTCGGGTTCCGGGGGACGAAGAGATGGTTATCCGTAACCGTTCCATCGGGCCGTGGAGCTGTCGAACCGAGGGTGGTGACGCTGGCCGGCGAAATCGAGGAATCTCCTGCCGTCGCAACGGTTCACGAGATGAGCCTCTCCGAATCTCCACGGCCTGATGGAACGGTTGCGGTTATCCGCTTGTTGGCTTGCTCACCGGAACCGATCCCACCTTGGAGGGGTTCTACCGATTGAGGGTGCGCTGCCAATCTTTTCGCAGGGTGCGGAGCCAGATGTCCTTTTTCGGCTGGGCTCGCTTTGTGAGCCTGTCGTGGCGCCACGGTCCTGGGTGGTCCCGACGCGGGTCCAGCCCGACGCGCGGTAGACGGTACCGGTATATCGCGGGGTCTCGACGAAGGTCTCGATCAGCACGGGGGTGATATTGCAGCGCTCGGTCCAGTTGGTGGGCAGGCGTCGGCGGACGATGGCGAGGATGTGCGAGCCGAGGTTGGGATATCGATCCAGGGCAAGATCAGGACCCTCGGATTTTCGATCACGAGCGGGAGGTTCTTCTCACGCTTCTCGGGCGTCCATCCGATGAAGTTGTCGCGCGGGGCGAGCTTCCATGCGGCGGTGGAGAAGCCGAGCATGGCGACGGGCCAGCCGTTGCGGTCGTGGACGGCGTAGCGCATCTGGGTGCCGACCAAGGGCTTGTATCCGAGGTAGTGGCAGCGGGCGACGAACTCGTTCCAGAGCCTGTCTTCCCGGGTGCTGTGCACGACGACGCGGAAGTCGAGCGGGCGGACCTCGTCGAGGGTCGTGGGCGCGGGGAGCAGCGGCGGCTCGATGTCGGGTCCGAAGACGATGGGCTTGGCCCGGCCCCGTTGCCACCTGGGCGGCGGCAGCTCGATGAGGCCGTCGCGGTGCATGGCGAGCATGGTGACGCGGGCCATCATGTCCTTGAGGCCGCCGCCGGGCTTGAGCCAGCCGATGCGCCAGCAGAACTCGAGCGACAGGGCCCGGCGGCTGAGCTGCGCGGGACCGGCGACGAGCGCGCGCAGCAGCGCCATTTCCCCGGCGGCGAAGTCTCGGCCGTAGTAGCGGCATTCGACCGCGCCGGTCATCCCGACGCCGTGAGTTCGCGCCGGCGCTCCTCGCTCATCGACCACGGCAGCCAGGGCGACAGGTCGTCCGGCGGCTGCCGGCCGCTTCTCGACGCACTCCTTCAGCCATGCGTCCAGCCACAGCACAGGACGTCGATGCCGTTCATCGAGAGCGTGCCCAGCACCGAGTACGTCAGATCGGAAGCAAGCTCGAGTCGTCGGAGTCGCCGGTGGCGGTACAGAAAGGCGAGCCGCTCGGCCATGCCGGATTCACCCGGTACTTCGCCGGTGATATCGGAAATCGCCAGTGCATACTCTCCACGACCTGCGACTCGGGATTCCGTACGTTCCTTGAGGTATCGCAAGCCGTCCACATCGTCCTGCACCTCCTGGATTGCGACAAGATCGCAGGCTGCGCAGAACCGGGCCATGAAATCCAGTTCACGTTCGCGGCCCTTCGCCCGGCTGAGCTTCCGGATATTGAACGAGCCCAGCACCAGTGACTCTTCACGACCGCCTTCCGGCATGCCGTAGCGTTCAGGGTCGCCTTGCAGCGCTTTTTCGATAAGCTTCCACTGGTCCTTTGTGAACTTGGCCATGTGTTTCCCTTTCATTCGTCCCGTGTGTGCGTCGGTGATTTCACCGAGACATCGGATGCACGCGGGCTGCCTCGGTCTATGACGTCTGCCGCGTTTGTGCCTTTCCTCCATCTCCACGGAGGTTGGCGACCTTGCCAAGCAGATCGAACCAGAACGGCGCTCCGAGGCTCACCGCCGCCGCGGTGATTAGCCAGCCTAGCAACGTCTTCAGGATCTCCAGTAGATCAGTGGGGACTTCCTTCCACCCAATCGGGAACGCCTTCAGTCTTTCCATGTTTCCTGCCTCCAGTTTCGCAACTTCGCCACTTTGCGCTGCCGCCTGCGCCTGAACTGCTGAGGTGGGCCCGGAAAATCGGACAGGCTGCCAAGGTGTATTCCACCGCGTGACGGAGGAATACGGATGAGCAGAAACGACGTCGATTTTCGGGGGAGCTGAAGGCGAAGGTGGCGCTGGAGGCGGTTCGGGGCGAGCGGACGCTTCAGGAGATCGCCGCGCAATATCAGGTCCATCCGAACCAAGTTGGCGCCTGGAAGCGTCAGGCGGTTGAAGGCTTGGCCGAAGTGTTTTCGAAGGGCGCCGAGCGGCGGGCGCGGGACCATGAGAGCGAGCTGCGAGATCTTCACGCCAAGATCGGGGAGTTGATCGTGGAGCGGGATTTTTTGTCGCGCGGGTCGGGTTGATGAGCCACTCGGAGCGGCGCGCGATGGTGGTGCGCGGCCATCTGTCCCTGAGCCGGCAATGCCGCCTGCTGTCGATCGGGCGCTCTTCGCTTTACTGCGAGCCGAAGGGCGAGAGCGCCGAGACGCTGGCGCTGATGCGGCGGATCGACGATCTGTTCCTGAATTACCCGTTTTACGGCGCCCGCCGGATGCGCTTGATGGGGCTTGAGGCGATCTGGCGGGCGCCCGCGCACAAGCGCGCCGCCTCCCGAGCACCGGGTTTACCCGTATCTGCTGCGGGGCCTGGTGATCGAGCGCCCGGATCATGTCTGGTGATCGAGCGCCCGGATCATGTCTGGTGCGCCGACATCACCTACATCCCGGTGCAGCGGGGCTTCCTCTACCTGGTGGCGATCATGGACTGGGCGAGCCGCTTTGTGCTGGCCTGGCGGCTTTCGAACACGCTGGACGCGGGCTTCTGTACGGACGCGCTCGACGAGGCTTTGGCCCGGCATGGCGTGCCGGAGATCTTCAACACCGACCAGGGCAGCCAGTTCACCGGCTTTGCCTTCACCGGGCGCCTGCAGGAGACCGGCATCCGCATCTCGATGGATGGTCGGGGCCGGTTCATGGACAATATCTTTATCGAACGGCTGTGGCGCTCGCTCAAGTATGAGGCGACCTACCTGCACGAGATCGCCGACGGCCTCACGGCCCGACGCCTGATCCGAGACTGGGTCCGATTTTACAACGCCGAGAGGCCCCACGCGGCGCTGGGCGGGCGAACCCCGGCCGAGGCATACCGGGACGGCCCGCCTGTGGATATGATGGACAAGCCGCTTCGCGCCTTGCTCACATCCCCACAGGCGCAGCAGCAGGAAGATCGATTCAAGGGGAGTCTGGCGGCCTGAACTTCAACCGGAATACACCTTAACCGAGCCGCCAGGCTGTCCGACGAACCGAGGCCACCTCAGCCTGCCGATCCGTACGAGTGTAATTCGGTTTCGATGCGATTTGCACGGCTGAAGGGCCGCGATGTTGTGGCCGATTTCGGCGGCGGCGCGATGACCCCGGACACCGACGCGCTGCTGCTGGGTGTGACCCGAGGAACTAAAAAGGGAGTGAAGGCGAGGGAGATGCTGCGAAATGCAGGGGGTGCGGCATATCGTTCGGGTCAGCGAGCATCAACCTCGCTATCGGCTAGTATTTCCACAAACCGGAGCGCCACAAAAGGATACGCTCGAGACTCATGAAGTGGTGCAAATTCGAGGTGAGCGCAATCATCCGAGGGAAGGAGGGCGGCGGCACCACCCGGTCCGAAGATCGGAATACACGGTGTGCGAGGCGAACGTTTCTTTACGAGGGCGAATTCCTCCGTGATCCCCTCCATCCCGCCGATGAAGAGGGCGGCGACGTAATTCTTGGAGACATCGATCATTTTGTGCCGCATGATTCGAAGGCTCTCAGAGAGCGTCGGCGCCGCTGGCGTCCGCACAACGGATCCAAGATTTTCGTCGCCGATCTGACCTGTCTCGGGAAGGATTTGGTCCAAGAACCAATCGGACTGATAAACGAATAGCGACTCCTGCACGCCGAGTTCCCGGGCGATCATGAAGACAAGCGGTGCAATGGTTGGATGGCCTCCGAATGACAGCCGGCCGTTAGCCTCCAGTATCGCCCGAGCGAACGCCGACACAGCATCGGCAATTGCGGACGGATCATACGGCTTGAACGACTGTCCCCGTTCCCCCGAGGGGAAACTTGCGGACAAGAAGATAGTGGCTCGGTGGAGATTCTTCATTGGTACATGGTCATACGGAGCACGTGGCGACCGTCGCAAGGCCCTTGCCGGAAATACCGGATAGCCAATCGAGAAGGTTCTGATGGTCAGTTGCAAGTCGACCGACCTCGTGAACGACAGAGCCGTGCAAATTGTCGAGCCCCGGGTCGTTCTTCACACGGTCGTGATGATGACTGAGAGAGTGGGAATCCCCAGGCTCCGGGCGCCGCGGCGTCACCCAGAAAAGTCCTGACCTCCCGCTCGGGCCGCGTGCCACGATACACCAATCGTCAGCTGGACTGCAGATACACCCAGCGGCCCGCAATTTCGCGGTGACGCTTCCGAGGATCTGCTCCCGACGCCGACGAAGAGCACGCGCATGCCCAAGTTCAATTTCGTCGAGCACCAGTGCCAGACCACCCGGCGACAGAGATCCATCATCCGAAAGGTCGGAGGCATCGAGACGCAGACGGAACGCGTCGTCTATGGTCGGAACCAACTCGGATGAAGTCGTGTCCGGCAACGTCAAGGCGAGTATTTCGATGCGACGGGAGTGAGCATAGACAATCTCATGACGGACCCATCGGGAATCGCGCAGATCGGGGCTCTCCAGCAGCAACACGAACGCCTTGTCACCCAGATCCTCGTCCAGGCGACGCTGGAAATCCACCCCTGGCTCAACAGCAAAGCGGTCTAGAAACACATCGAATCGGCGTTGCACCAACTCGGTATGGAGTTGAACAGCCAGTGTGCTGGTCTCACTGCGACAATAGGAAAGGCTCTGTTCGCATTTCGCAGGCGTATGTGCTGCACTGGGTTCCGACTTGCATTGACCACGGGGAGCGGAAGAATGGATCGGACACGGTTTCGGGACTGGTTTTCGAGCATCGATAAATTGACGGCGGAGCAGTGCCGCAAGGGCGAGCGGGTGCGCGGGGCCGTGCACATCCAAACGGTCAACAGCCGCCACAGCCAGATCAAGGGCTTCCCGCGGCGCTTCCGCGGCATCGCCACCAAGTGTCTCGACAGCTGTCCGAGGTGGTTCCATCTCGTCGTCTTGGGCAGGCATCCATCGCCAAGAGCCTGCCTCGCAACCGCTAGCGCCAAGACATGCCTGCGAATCGCGAATTGAGCCATAGGAAATGAATATCTTGCGCTCTTTCTCCACGAGCCCGAGCATTTCAAGCAACGATACTGCGACCTGAGTCCCGTCGCCCTCCCAAATCGCTGCGTTGAGATGGGCTATGCGGGCGGGGAGCTGCCGGCCTATCTCTCCGGGTCGATCCGGGCTACTGATCGGAAGTATCGAGATATCACGGTCCAGCGCGGCATCAATGACGCCATTTACGATTGGACTCGACCTGCCGCCAGCACTGGCCAAGTAGGCAACGACCTGTGGTGTACGCTCGTCGGTCAAGGTAGACGAGAACTCCAACAGGTTCGAGATCTCAGGAAAATCTCTTGCCGCGCGGGTGACGGCAGTCTCAAGCGCCTGCGCAGACGCATGAAAATCCTCATGAATGAGTGCGATGCGGTACGCCGTCACCACGGAGCCCTCTAGGAAAGCAGTTTCTTGAGGTTGTCCCAGTTCCAACGATACGCTCGCCCGCCGCCGGGCACGGCCCACTTGGCGGCACCATCGTTGTAGCCGATAATCTGAAACCGGGGCTTCGCCAGGTCGTTAGCCGTCTTCACTTCCTTCAGGACCCCAGAGGCATGTTGCGTGCTCGGGCCGAGCATCACGATGAATACCTCTGCGCGGCCAATCGCCCGTCGGGCTTTGGCTTCCCAGTCACGCTGAGGCTGGGCTTCCTTCAGCGAGTGGTCCGCCACCTAGAAGGGGGAATCCGGCAAACGGGCCTGACCGATGATAAAATCCTTCAGAGTCCTGTCGTTGTCGAAGTCGAAGCTCACGAAGACGCGTTTCTTAGCCATGAAGTACCTCACCGATTGGGGCGATTGGCGTTGCCTGCAGCGGAGCCGGCACCCACCGAGTCACCGTGCGCCGATGGCATCCTCAATCCACGATTCAATATTGTCCGAGATGTCCGCGTATGCCGCCTTGCTCGTGGCCCCAGACGGGGTATGACACGTGACCAGTTGGGTCAGGGGAACGCCGTCAACGGTGAAACCGGCAAACGGGTTGGCGCCCTTGGCCGAAGTCTCGCCGTCCCTGTCCTTGAGCTTGTCCACATGAACGCCAACGAGGCCTTTGCCAGCCTTCCACGCCTTCTCAATCTCGTACTCAATCCACTTCCTGCCCGCTGTCTTCGCCCCAACGAGGACAACGACACAACTCCTGCCGTGCATCTGGTCGCCGATCCACTTCTTGATCGCCGCATCGCCTCCCTTGGTGACGGTTTCCCAATCGTTGTCTGAGGCAGGGCTGTTGCCCTCCACCTTCCCGATGTTCCGGATCTGGGAGGCACGCCAATTGTCGGGCTTGTAGTGGAAGCTGAAGAAGACCTTCCTAGCCATTGTTGCTCCCAAGTGCTCTACGAGAGCACCGAGTCCGAGCGAAACAATATCACAACGAGGGAGCGCAATCAAGGCAGTGATCGGACCTCGAAGGGAGCGGATGGGATTGCCGGGCGGCAACGCGATCATGGTATGGCCATAGCTGCGCATCACCGCGACAGCATAGGCGGACAGCCGTGGGCAGCCGGGACAAGATCGACACCGCACCGCCCGACGTCACCGGCCACTGGAACCGGCCGCGCTCAAGCCGCTTGGCGAAGAGCGACGTCCCATCCCCGTCACTCCGGAGAATCTTGACGAGGTCGCCTCTGCGTCCCCGGAAAATATAGAAATCGCCCGCGTGGGGGTCGCGAGCGAGATCCTCCTGGACCTGTAGCGCAAGCGTGTTCATGCTGCGCCGCATGTGGGTCACTCCACTGGCCAGCCAGACGCGAACCCCGCCCGAATGAAACACAGTGTAATTGAGATGACTCGAGCAGTGAGACGCCGATTGGAGCGAGTGGTTCGCAAGAGCCGCGAGAACGAAGAAGTGCTGTCGATGCTGGAATCCATTGTGAGGGAGGACCCGCGCGAGCTGGGCTATTTGCGCTCGCGATGGAACTGGAGAGCAGAAGTGGTGTTGAGGTTCATGCGACGACGGTGAGACGGTGGCTGGCGAGGCTACGCTTTCGGTATCGACGGGTGCGTCCGACGACGTTCCGGCGCGACCCGAGGAAAGCCGAGCGGCTGGCCGCGAGCGAGGCGACGTTGGCCGAGAACGACCCGTATACGGAAGTGTTCTACGCCGAAGAGGCCGACATGGACCTCAATCCACGAATCGGGTCGAGCTGGATGCGCTGCGGCGAGCAGAGCACGGTTCCGACTCCGGGGCAGAATCAGAAGCACTACATCGCCGGTGCCCTACATGCCCGAACCGGTCGACTGGTCTGGACCGAACATCGCCGAAAGACCTCGGTGGTGTTTGTGAAGCTGCTCGAGCAGCTTCGTCGCCAGTATCGGCGGGCCAGGCGGATCGTGCTCATCGTCGACAACTACGGCATCCACAAGAGTCGAGTGACACAGCGCTGGCTGGAGGAGAACCCGAAATTCGAGCTTCTGTTCCAGCCCACCTACTACCCGTGGGTGAACGTCATCGAGCGGCTGTGGAAGGCCATGCATGACACCGTGACCCGGAATCATCGTTGTCGTTCGATGCTTGAACTGTGCCAGTCAGTCGCACGATTCCTGGAGGTGGTCCAACCATTCCCCGGGAACGTTCACGCTGTAGCACATTTAGGATCAGCTATTTAGTCACTTGGCACTGAAGTAGGGTTCATTGCAGGATGGTCCTCCGAGTCCGACAATGGAGGTCATCTCGATGGCACGCGGTACGGGACGGCCGCTGGCGGCCCTGATCTTGGGCGGTGGGGAACGGTCATTTCTGGAAGCGCAGATTCGCCGCCACCGTGTGGCGCACTCCCTGTCGGATCGCTGCCGCATGATCCTGCGTTGTGCGAACGGGCTTGGCAACAAGGCGGTGGCGCAAGTGATCGAGCGAACGCTCACCTCGCGGCCGCGGCCTGCGGACGCCATCCACTGGTCGCTGCGCTCGATGGCGAAGGAGGCGGGCTGTCGCACACGTCGATCTGGCGCATCCGGGGCGCCTTCGGCCTGCAGCCGCACCGGGCGGAGACGTTCAAGCTGTCGGCCGATCCGCATTTCGTGGAGAAGGTCCGCGACATTGTCGGCCTCTACATGTCGTCGCCGGATCGCGCGCTGGTGCTCTGTGTCGACGAAAAGAGCCGGATCCAGGCCCTCGACCGAACCCAGCCGGCCTGCCGATGCTGCCGGGCATCCCTGAGCGGCGCACCCATGACTACAGGCGCAACGGCACGACCTCGCTCTTCGCCGCCTTCGACGTTGCCACCGGCTCGGTCATCGGCAAGTGCTATCGCCGCCACCGGGCCAGAGAGTTCCTCGACTTCCTGAAGGTGATCGACCGCAATGTCCCGGACGGGCTGGACATCCACATCGCCATGGACACCTGCGCCACCCGCAAGACTGCCGCGGTCAAGGCCAAGCTGGCCCGGCACCCGCACTGACGCGCAAGCAGTTGCGGAGCGACGCGCACAGCTCGATCTTCCATCTTGAAGCGGACATCTGGGCGTGCATTGAAAAACCCAACGAACTCCCAAGGTCCTACGGACCACGCTCGCCGCCGAAATCCTCGCCGCCGTCAAGTGCTTCTGCTTCCACAGTCGGTTGCAATTTATACTGCGAACTCAAGATTCAGGCGACCAAACTTCGATTGCAATATTTCCATAGCCGTCTATCTTGGCATGGTTGCGGGGGTGCATGACCACCGTAGAACCGGAATCCTCTATGATCGCCGGTCCGTCCAGGCGCATGCCGGGCTCCAGCTTGTCGCCGTCATAGATGACGGCCTCGTGCACTCCCTCCAAGGCATAGTCGACCATTCGGACGGCCTTCTGCGCAATATTGGCGGCATTCGCGGTCGGCGGGAGCTCGGTCATCTCGATCTTGCCGACCCTGGCGGTGGCCACGACATGTACGCCCACCATTTCCACGGGGGCATCCAGCCGGTAAGTGTACTCGCGTTCGTACGCGGAGTGAAACCGGTCCCTGATAGCAGATATTCCTTCGGGCACTATCCGATCCGCCCCGAGTTCCACCTCGGTGGTGTGTTCTTGGTTCTGGTATCGGAATTTCCCGAAACGCTTGAGGGAAATGTCTTTGGGGCCGACTCCTTCAGCCACAAACTGCTCCGTTGCGCTTCGCTGGATTTCTTCCAGCATTGACTCTATATCTGCAGCCGACTCCGGCTCGAGGTCGGTTAACCGGGTCACGATGAAGTCGCGCCGCAAGTCGGACATGATCATGCCCCAAGCGGAAAAGACCGACGCGCCGGCGGGCACGATGACTTTCCTGATGCCAAGCTCCTGCGCCAGAGAGACCGCATGCATGCCGCCACCGCCGCCGAACGCAACCAAGGTGAAGTCTCTTGGATCGAAGCCGCGGTTCAGCGAAACGAGTTTCAGGGCATTGACCATGTTGTTGTTGGCAATGCGCACAATTCCGCGGGCGGCGTCATCGATGCTGAGGCCTAGCTTGCGTCCGATCACCGAGATGGCCCTTTCCGCCGCCTCCATGTCCGCTTCCAGCTCGCCGCCGCAGAAATAGTTCCGGTTTATTCGTCCCAGCCAAAGGTTCGCGTCGGTTGTTGTCGCTTCGGACCCGCCTTTCCCATACGCTGCCGGTCCCGGCACGGCACCCGCGGATTGCGGTCCAACATGAAGCTTTCCGAAATCGTCGACCCAGGCGATGGATCCTCCCCCGTTTCCAATCTCGACAATGTCCACGACCGGCACCATGACCGGATAGCCGGACGACTTCCTGTCCCGTTCAATCCAGTAGTCCGTGACGATCTTGATGTTGCCATCCTCGATGAGCGAGCATTTTGCAGTGGTTCCACCAATGTCGAGCGCGATGACGTTTGGGTCTCCGACGAGATTGCCAAGAACCGCTGCTCCCCAAACACCGGACGAAGGGCCGGATTCGATCATCGTGATCGGGGTCTGGGCCGCCGACTTGAGAGAGTCGACACCGCAATTGGACTGCATGACGTAGGGACTTCCCAAAAATCCCCGCTTGGTCAGACCGTCGTCGAGGCACTGAAGATACCGTTCCGCCACTGGCTGGACATAGGCCGAAAGAACAGTCGTGTTGGTGCGTTCGTACTCGCGCCATTCCCGCGCGACTCTGTGCGACGAAACGACCGGAATCTCCGGCCAAAGGTTTCTCACTGCCGCTTCGGTCTCGCGTTCATGGTCAGGGTTTGCGTAGGAGTGCAGGAAACAGATCGCAACGGCCTGGACGCCGTCGCTCCTGAAACCATCCAGAATGCCCTCCAGTCTGGTCAGGTCGAGCGGTTTCATGATTTCGCCGCGGTAGCTCATGCGTTCAGGCAGCTCGCGCCTGAGATAGCGCGGGACGAAGGGTTTCGGCTTCTCGTAATGGAGGTTGAAAAAGTCCGGCCGATTGCCGCGGGCAATCTCGAGAGTGTCGCGAAACCCCTCGGTCGCAATCAGGCCAACCTTCACGCCCTTGCGTTCGGTGAGGGCGTTTATCACGACGGTCGTTCCATGCGCCAGAAAATCGACATCGGGAAGATTGATGCGGCCCTTTTCAAGCACCTGCATCATCCCGCGCTCGTAGTCCGGCGGCGTGGTCGAAACTTTCGCGGTGGTGACGGAGGAGCGACCGGTGTCCGGGTCGGACTGAAAACACACGAGATCGGTGAACGTTCCGCCGACATCCGTGGCGACACGAGTTGCTTGCTTTGCCAATTATATATCTCCTCTGTCGAGCAATGTTTTGTGTAGAAGGAAGCAGGCCACGCCGGGAACGGCTAGGTTCTTTGCCGCAGTCACCTTCTCGGGCGTGTATGCGCCCGCCCGTTCCAGACAGTTGATCGTTCCGAGCAATGTGCCCGCTGCGATGACTGGCACATTGATGACCGATTCACATCCGAGGGACCGGATTTTCTCGTGGTCAGGAAACACGTCGGCAATCGCGTCGATGTCGTTGGCCACGAAAATTTCCTGTGCGCGGGCAACCTTTTCCATCCACGGTCCTTCCGGCAGGGGCTTGCTCCCGAAGAGAGGGTAGGCATCAGGCATATTCGTGTAGATGCGGCTTCCCTCCCGGGTCAAGCTGTCAAACACCATCAACGTGAACAGTTTTGCGCCTGCGACGGCGGCGGCCAGCGCGTGCAACGCATGGAACGAAACCTCAGGCTGTCCTTCCCGGGCGGCCAATGCTTCGGCGAGGCCAAGCTTTGCCTTGAGCATTGTCAATTTTCTCCTAACTTCAGCTTGTCTCGCAACGTAACTTCGTCAGGGGTGACGACCGGCGACGCTGCGATCAGGCTTCGGGTGTACGAATGTCCCGGGTTTGAAAAGATCGTTCCTGTGCGCGCCAACTCCAGGAGTTGACCGTCCTTCAGCACCGCAACCCGGTCGGCAATGTTGCGAACGACGGCGAGATCATGCGTGATGAAGATGTAAGTCAGCCCGCGCGCCGACCTCAGGTCATTCAGAAGCCTGAGAATACGCGCCTGCACAATCACGTCCAGCGCAGAAGTCGGCTCGTCCAGCACGACCAATCTCGACTCGCAGGCAAGCGCTCGGGCAATGGCCACTCTTTGCCGCTCGCCGCCGGATAACGCTTCGGGCGTCCGTCCCGCGTAGTGACCAGGCAACCCGACTTCCTCCAGAAACAATCCGATCTGCCGTTGTCGGCTTGACCGCTCGCCAATCTGGTGCACATCGAGAGCCAGCCTGATCGAAGCGCCGACGGAACGTTTCGGATTGAGCGAGGAGAGCGGATTCTGCTGAACCAGTTGCACCATCCTCCTGTGCCTCAGTGCGCGCCGCTTGGGCAACGGTTCGCCGTCTAGGACGATCTTGCCCGAACTTGGTTCATGAATCCCAAGTATCATGTTCGCGATCGTGCTTTTTCCGGATCCGGACTCGCCGACAACGGCCATGCACTCGCCTCTCTCGATGTCGGCGGAAAACCCGTTCACAGCCCGTACTTTGCCCCGGCCGAGATCGAAGACCTTGGACAGGTTCTGGACGCTGAGCACGATGTCTTGCATCAGGAGACGCCCCCGACTTCATGAACTTCTCGCGGTGCCTGGAACAATTCTGGGTCGTCCTCTACTTCGGGAATGCCGCTCCGAGTTATTCTCGGCACGGCAGCCATGAGGGCCCGCGTGTAGGGATGCCTTGGCTCCCGGAATATCGCTTCGGTGAGACCCTCCTCAACTATGCGCCCCCGGTAGATCACGTAGATTCTCTCGGTGAACTCGCGAACCACTCCGAGGTTATGCGAAATGAACAGTACCGACGTACGGCGCTCGTCGACCAGCTTGCGCATTAGCCTCAGCGTCTGGTCCTGAACGGTGACGTCGAGCGCGCTCCCCGGCTCGTCGGCGATCAGCAGGGACGGAAGGTTCACCAGCGCCATCGCAATCATTACGCGTTGGTTCATCCCTCCAGACAGTTGGAACGGAAAGGACTTGAGCACCCGCTCGGGCTCTGGGATCGAAACCTTCGACAGGATCGAGTTCACTCTGGAACGTGTTTCCTTGAAACTGATTCCGGGCTCCACTCGCTTGAGCACCTCATGAAACTGCGCTCCGATCTGGAACACCGGATTGAGCGATGATGTCGGGTCCTGAAAGATCATCGAGATTCTTGTGCCGAGCAGCCCGTCGCGGCGGCTGGGCGGAATAGAGGCAAGATTCTCCCCGTCGAACATGATATCGCCGGAGATGCGGGCCGAGCCGAGGGATTGAATGAGGCCGAGCACAGCCCGCGCAGTCACCGATTTGCCCGATCCCGATTCGCCGACTAGCCCAACCCGCTCCTCGGGCGCAATTTTCAGCGAGATTCCATGCAGCACGTCTGTCTGTCCGGCATGGCCCTTGAAACTGAGGCGAAGGTCGTTGATCTCTAGTATGGCGGCGCTCACTGATCGGTTCCGAGTATTTCGCGCAATGTGTCGCCAAGAAGATTGAAACCGAACACCGCAACCAGAATCGCCAGTCCCGGGAATACGGTCAGCCACCAGGAGTCAGGCAGGTAGTTGGCGCCTTCGGCCACCATCGATCCCAGGTCCGGTGTTGGCGGCTGCACACCGAGTCCGAGAAACGAAAGCGACGAGGCGATGAGAATGACGAAGCCGAGGTCAAGAGTCATCTTGGTCAATATCGCGGGAAAGCAGTTCGGGAGTATTTCCCTGAACATTATGTGGAACTTGGAGGCGCCAATGACTTCCGCAGCTACAACGTAGCCTTCCTCGCGCTCGGCCAGCGTTATGTTGCAGACAAGACGCGAGTACCAGGGCCACCACATCACCGTGACGGCCATCATGCCGTTCAGGAGCGTCGGTTCCAGCACCCCCATGATAGACATGGCGAGAACGAGTGGCGGTATCGAGAGAAAGACGTCAGTTGTGCGCATCAGCACGGACTGCACCCACCCGCCCAGATACCCGGCCATCAGACCCACCGTGACCCCGACCGGAACTGCAAGAGCCAGCACGACCGCGCCAAGGAGCAGCGAAATGCGATACGCGTACATGATGCGGCTCAGCAGGTCGCGGCCGACAAGATCCGTCCCCATGACGTTGGGCCAGTGCGGCGGTTGGTTGAAGTTGGTGAAATCCACGACGGTCCCGCGGTGCGACGGAAACGGCGCGATGAAGTCGGCAAGCAGGGCGGACAGCATCACGATGGATATCAGGCTGATTCCTAGCAACGACATCGGATTGGACCCGACAATGGCGAGTGCGCGTTTCATTGCGGCGATCTTGCATAGCGGATGCGTGGATTGAGAAACGCGATCAGCAGGTCAACGATGAGGTTGGCGATCAGAAACGTTGCCGAGATGATCAGCACGGTTCCGACGATGGCGTTGAGATCCTTGCGGAGGATCACCGCCACCCCGTAGCGGGACAGTCCCGGCCAGGCAAAGATCGCCTCGACGAGAAACGCGTTGCCGAGCATGGCCGCGAAATCAAGGCCGATGATCGTCAGCGACGGGATCAGCGATGGCTTGAACGCGTATCGCCTCGCAATTCGCCAGCCCGGAAAGCCGTACGAGCGGGCCATTTCGATGTATGGCTTGTCATAGGTCTCCACCATGTTGGACCGCGTCAGTCTCGCCGCCTGCCCGATTCCGGACAACGCGAGGGCAAGTGCCGGAAGGACGATGTGAGAGAAAGCGTTTCCAAACGCCGCCAAGTTGCCTGCGAGCAGTGTGTCGACCAGGAGAAAACCCGTCACCTGAGCGATTTCGTAGTCCGTGGATATCCGGCCTGCGATCGGGAATATGGGGAGAAAGAAGGCGAAGAGCAGCATGAGGATTACGGCCCAGACGAAGCTCGGTGCGGAGACGCCCAGCAACGAGACGATCCGTATGGCGTTGTCGATCACGCCTCCCCTGTATTTCGCCGAGACAATCCCGAGCGGAAGCCCTATCCCAATCATGAGGATGCCCGCGGCAAAGAGCAGTTCGAGCGTGGCCGGGAGAAACTGGGCGATGTCGGTGGTGACGGGGCGGTTGGTGTAGAGGGAGGTGCCCAGTTCACCGCGCGAAAGATCATGAACGAAATGGCCGTATTGCGCCCAGATCGGCTCGTCCAGATGAAGTTCGGCGCGAAGCTTTGCAACCTGTTCCGAAGTCGCGTTCGGTCCCAGGGCTATTCGGGCCGGATCGCCGGGAATTATCCGGGCGATTGCGAAGATCAGGATTGAGACCCCGATCAGCACGAGCGCCGAAACTGCAATTCGTGCCGCCAGCAGTCGGAAAACAGCTGCCATTTACAGCCTTAGAGTTGGAACAGGTGACCCGGCGCGTCGCATGACGCGCCGGACGATCATTAATTCGTCACTCGATTTCCATCAATCGGAAGGAGAAACCCATGGTGTCCAGGCCGAACGCCATTGACGGGTCGGACATTGCGGGCACCTTGATGTTCGGCCGCGCCACGAAAACGCTCAGCTGATCGTACCCGTAGATCGTTGGCGCAATCGCCAGCAGACGCTCGTTGAGTGCCGAGTATGCCATCTCGCGCTCTGCATCGGTTGCACCCGCGCGTCCGGCTTCGAGCAGCCTGTCCGCTTCGGGGTCGTTCAGATACTCGGGAGACTGCCAAGTTCCCGCTGCGCTGGAGTGGTACATTCCGTAGAGCAGCGTGTCGGGATCACCAGTGACTGCCGTTACGTAGATCTGCGAGACATGCGGCGTGTTCTCCGGCTTCGAAACCATGTCGGCGAACAACGCCCAGGGCACCTTCGTGACAGTTGAGCTGATCCCGACCTCCGCGAGGTTCGCCTGAAGGAGCAAAGCCAGCCGCTCTTCGAGGGGAACCTCGGCTATCCAAGTTATGTCTATGGAGAATTCCGCCGGGTCGTACTGGCACTGGGCAAGATGAGCCTTTGCCGCTTCGATGTCCCGCTGCAGCGGCTGGTCAGAGGGATTGGCACCGAACATTCCGGCGGTAATTGCACCGGTCGCCGCCGTTCCGCCAGCGACATTCTCCGAGATCGCGATGACTTTCAGCACGGATTCGTAGTCGAATGCGTTAGCCAGCGCCAATCGGCAGTGAATGTCGTCAAGGGGTGGCTTCGTTGTGTTCATCTTGTAGTAGAACGATCCAGTCCCACCTTCGAACAGGAGCTGGTTCCCGTCATCAGCCAAGGCTTTCATGACTTCAGGCGGCAGCCATTGCGACGAGATGTCATGCTCGCCCTGGGCAATGAGCGTTCGAACCGTGACGGCCTCCAAGCCGTATCGAAGCCGCACTGTATCCGGCGCTTTTTCGCCAATGCCTAGGAAGTAGCTGTCGTTCTTCACCAGGACGGTTTCTTCCAGAGGATTGTGGGACTGAACGATGTAGGCGCCGGTCCCGGCTCCATTGGCCGAAAGGTGGGCCTGTCCCCAATCCATCATTTCGCCCTCTCCATCGGCAAGGTTGGCCATGACCAGCTTCTTGTCGACAATGGGCAGGCGAACCAGCGAGGAAACGAACGGTGCGTACGGACGCGCCAAGGTGAAGCGTACGGTGTGAGCGTCGATCGCTTCGACCTTTTCGACGTCTCCGAACAGGAAGGACAACCCTTGCCCGAGCGTGACCATCCGGTCGAATGAGAATACGACATCCTCGGCTGTCAGCAGATTGCCGCTTTGGAACTGCACGTCCTGCCTCAACTTGAAAGTGTAGGATGTGCCTTCGCCCTCCCAGCTTTCGGCGAGATGCGGAACATGTCCCGGGCCTCCTTGGCGCGGAAGCACAAGCGTGTCATACACATTGAACATCAGGATTGTGTCGGCGTAGTCTGATGCCTTTCCTGGATCGAGTTCGCCCACGGCAACCTCGTCTAGCCGAAGCACGCGCTCGGCAAGTGCGGCGGACGCAACGCACGCCGCGGCAGCACAGGCCACAAGGGTTTTGAACAGGCTCTTCATTTTTTCGCTTCCTTTCTTCTTCGAGAACTCATCGTGAATTTTTGCAGGCCCATGTCAACTCTTCCGGGCCTTGGTTCCGGGCAATTCGTCGCCTTCTGGAGACTCGCCAAATATGTCCATTGTCAAAACAACCAGTATGCTGGCGGCATCCGACGTGTGATTCCAGGTCGAATGCCGGAGATGCGAAGGGAAATGGATTGAATCCCCTTTGCGGAGGATGGTGCGCCGACCCTCGATCTCGACTGTAACGGAGCCCGCGAGCACAAAAAACAGCTCTTCGCCTTCATGCTGAATCGGCTCGCTTCTGTGCCCCGGGGCTTCATTCAGTATGACGGCGCTCAATTTGCGTCCCGGAAAACAGGCGGAAATCCGCTCGTAGTTGAATTCTCGGCTTTCAAGAGGATAGGGATGGCGTTCGCCGGATCTGGTTGTGGTCGAGGCGCCGCTGGGCATGACGAGAAGGTCGTTGATGTTGACTTGCAGGACTTGCGATATCGCTGCAAGCGAGGATAGCGATGGCCAGGTCAGGTCCCTCTCGAGTTGCGAGATGAATCCGATTGACAGGCCAGCTCCATCCGCCACATCCTGAAGTGTAAGGCCGAGCGCGCGCCTCCGCTTCCTCAGTTTTCTCCCCACAGGCTCCAAGCCATTCTGGCCTTCCGCCAAGGTTGTGTGAGTCGCTTCCACCATTCTTTTGAAAAATCTACGGCTCAAGTATCATCAATCATGGGTAAAGGACTCATTGCCACTGCCAGACAGGTTCCTTGACAAGACATTGCCGCCCAGCACGATGAGGTCGAAACCACGGCAGGCAGTTGCCGAAGCATTTAGCTGCAACACCGCGGCAACGGGAAAGGGAACTCCTTCAATTGGCTGTGCCAACTGTTCGCGGTCTGGATCGGGAAGGCGCCCCGCACCCGCTCTCGAGGCGGGTCATGCATCTTCGCCTTCCCGTCGACTTCGGCGATGCCCTTGAGCCAGTTTGGTACCGGCCGAACTGTCGCCACCGCCACGCTGCAACCTGGACAGTGCCGCGACCCATCGGCACGCCATCCCCCATGCAATAATGGCAACAACGACGAAAACATGCCACTTTCCCCATTCATAACGCAAATCAAGCCAAATTTCAACTCAGACTAAAAGCTTGACAGGGTTATAGTCAACAAAAATTTTAACTTGACTAAAAAATGGACGTGATTCATCAGGAGGCAGGCGCGGTGGTGCCGCGCGAACCCTGGGGTGATTTGCAACAGTCGCGGCCAATCGCGTCACGCAGTTCGCCTGCGCAACGGAACGTCCCGTGCTTGAGTTTCCTGCGAACCAACCCGGCGAAGAAGCCTTCCACTGCGTTCAGCCAAGAGCTCAAGATCGGGGCAATTGGAAAGTTCGGCGCGAACCTCTTTGTACTTGCGGGGGACTGGTTGCCACGGATGGCGTGGATTGGGGCGCTGGGCGGAATGCCGTTGCGTCTGCAGTCAGGCGTCATCGTGCCCTTTTCAGTGACAGGCCAGGTGCGAGCAGGCGTGTTCTGTCCCGAAGCAGCCGTCGACACCTTCCTGCATGAAGCGCTCCTGCCAGCGCCAGACCCATTGCCTCGTCTTGCCGCCTGCCCTCGCAATGCGGTGCCCAGACCTTGGTCGGTGAGCGGGATGATGTGGGCTCGCCACGCATGCTTTTGCGGTCGGTTCCTGTCGGCGGCGATCCGCTGCAGCGCCGCCGGTTGTCGGATGACACCGTGAATGCCAGCCTTGGTCGCATGTCTCCTCGCATCGTTGCCAGGAAAAGTGCATCTGTCGGGCAACAAGATGAAAGCGCTCAATGGCACTTCATTCCGACGAGCGGCAGGCAGATTGGGCTTGTGCGGCATAATTGGCTGCGAAACGTTCGCTCTGTCCCGTCAAGACTGCAGTGCCTTTAGACGCTTGCGGCGCTGAAGGACCTCTCTGACTCTTGCGGCATTGCTGGGTGCCAAGCTGCCATCTTGCGAAAAAAAGTTGTTTTCGAATCCGACGCGAATCTTTCCTCCCTGCCCTAGCACCGCTCTGAGAAGTGCCGTCTCCTCCGGTCCAAACGCGCAGACCGCATAGTCTGCTTCCGGAAGAAGATTTGCAGTCAGATTCAGCAGCGGGGCAAGATCTTCCAGACGAGCGGTCCGTTTCGTGCCGTAGGTCCCCATAACGAGCAGCACCTGCATTTGGCTGGAAGGCAGAGTTCCGTCCTCGGCTGCAAGCTTGAGCGACGCGACGTCCCGCTTGTCATACGCTATGTGCTGCACGGCAACGCCTGCTTCCCTTGCGCCGTGATAGGCGCTGCGCGCAGCCGCCCTGTTTCCGTCAGACAGCATTTCTCGAATCGACACCGATGCCGCTGATGGACGAAGCCGCGCCAGCAGTTCGCGCTGGACTGGCGGAGCGTATTTGTCGGCGCTTTCCGTGGTGACCTGCACCGCCATTTCCGGCATCTCCCGTCGCATGCGGTCCAGCAGTTCGCGATACAGATCAATGTCGAGGCTGTGCATTCCGTTCTCGTCGCGCACATGGGCGTGAAGGGCTTCCGCGCCCGCCTCGAAGCAGGTCTTCGCCTCGTCAACGATTTCATCGATCGTGATAGGCAGATTCGGATGGTCTGCCTTCGTCCTGCGAGCCCCATTCGGGGCTACCATCACGCGCGGGAGAGCGGCGTTCATCTTGCCGTGCCCAGAACGTCGTCGATAGCGCTGGACAGTTTCAAGACAAGTTCATCGATCTGGCCTTCGCAAATGATGAACGGGGGAGCCAAAAGTACATGATCGCCGGTCACCCCGTCCACCGTTCCTGACATCGGGTAGCAAATCAGGCCGGCTTCGAAGGCAGTTGCCTTTATCCTTCCGGCAAGTCCTGCCAGCGCGTCGAACGGCTTCTTGGTTTCACGGTCGCGCACGAGCTCGATGGCGCGGAAAAGTCCCCGTCCGCGAATGTCGCCGACATGCGGATGCTGGCCGAACTCCCGCTGAAGCGCAGCATGAAGATTTTCTCCCTGGCGCTGCACTCTTGAAAGAAGGTCGCGGTCCCGGATCGCCTTCAGCACCGCAGTTCCGGCGGCCGCCGCCATCGGGTGCCCGAGATAGGTGTGCCCGTGCTGGAAGAAGCCCGTCCCCGCCGCGATTGCATCATGAATGCAGTCCTGGCATAGCATTGCGCCTATCGGCTGGTAGCCGGCGCCAAGCCCCTTGGCGATCGTGACAATGTCCGGTCGGATATCTTCCTGCTCCATTGCGAACAGAGTTCCGGTACGTCCCATACCGCACATGACCTCGTCCGCGATCAGCAGCACGCCATAGCGGTCGCAGATTTTACGTACCCGCCTGAAATAGCCCGGAACCGGTGGCACGGACCCCAAGGTGGCTCCCGCGACCGGTTCGGCGATGAAGGCCATGACGCTTTCCGCCCCCAGCCTCTCTATTTCGGCTTCCAGTTCGTCGGCCGCGCGCAGGCCGTATTCCTCTTGGGTTTCGCGGTCACGACGATTGCGATACTCGTAGCAAGGTGCAATGTGCGAAGTTTTCACAAGGAGCGGGGCGAATTGTTCGCGTCGCCATGCATTCCCGCCAGCTGCAAGAGCGCCGAGCGTGTTTCCGTGATAGCTTTGCCGCCGGGCGACAATGCGGTGGCGCTGCGGTTGCCCGATCTCGACAAAGTACTGGCGCGCCAGCTTCAGCGCAGCCTCCACGGCTTCGGAGCCGCCGGAAACCAGAAAGACCTTGGTGATGCCTTCAGGCGCCGTGCCGATCAGCAGGTCGGCAAGCTCCTCAGCTGGTTCCGACGTCAGGAAAGCGGTGTGCGCAAACGCCACCTTGTCCATCTGCCGCTGGATCGCCTCGCGCACATCCGGGTCGGAGTGCCCTAGGCATGAAACCGCCGCGCCTCCCGATCCGTCGAGGTAACGTTTTCCGTTCTGGTCGACAAGATATACCCCGTCTCCGAGAACGGCAGCTGGAGGGTTCACTCGCGAATGGCGGCCAAATACGTGTGACATGGATTGAAGGTTCGCTATTGGAGGCACTGCTGCATGCAGCAGGTGATTGCAGGATCGTCAGCGCAGAACGGTAACCGACTGTCGGGCGTGGCGAACCACGCGAGCCGCGTTCGGGCCAATGAGGTAGTCCTGCATTTCGGGACGATGAGAAGCTATCAAGATCATTTCGGCATTGACGCGATCGGCGGCGGCGATGATTTCCTTGTAAATGGTGCCTTGCGTCGCATGAGCTTCGCTGGCGATGTCGCCAGGAAGCTCTTTTTCAAGCAGGGCTTGCAGTGCGCGCCGCGCTTCGGAAACTGCTTTCTCGGAATAGTCCGGCGGAAAATGCGCCCCGACAATTGGCATTCCGAAATCCGGAATGACGGTAATTGCATGAAGCTTCGTCTCGTACAGCCTTGAAAGTGCGATCGCATGCGGGAATGTGATTTTCCAGCTGCTTTCTTGGTTGAGGTCGATGGCCAGCAACATGGACTTCATCGCTGTCACGTCCCCCGCTCCGATGCTGGCTTGAGCTTTCTTGTCCGGTTCAACTGCAGCCAGCCGATTAGCCCGAGCAGCAACAGCGCCGGAATGTAGAAAACCTCTTTGGGCAACCTGTCTGCTTGAACTTCGATGTACAGCACCTCCCAGTCGAAATCAATTCCCTTCCCCTGCGCATACTGGCCGAAGTTGAGCAAGTCGACGAAAACCCTTCCGCCGTCCTCTGTACGGAACGAAATGCCGGAATGCCGGTCAAGTCTTGAGGCACCGTCACCGTCGGCGCGGTTGCCCAAGGGCAGTTCGATTGTGGTCTCCACCAATCTGCCGGTGGCGAAATCCTCGCCCGACATTCGCACCCGGAGCGCCGCTTGATCGGTGGCGGCATCCGCAAGATCGATGATCTGGCTCGCCTTAACCTGATCATACCGATCCGAAATCTGGTCCAGCCAGAATCCGGGACGGAACAGCGTGAATGCAATCAGCAGAAGCGCAACGCTTTCCCAAATGCGGGATTTGGTCAGGAACCAGTTCTGCGTGGCCGCAGCGAACAGCAACATCGCGACGACAGCGATCAGAAACACAAAGACCGCCCTGCCGAAGGTCACGTCAATCAGCAGAAGTTCGGTGTTGAAGATGAACAGGAAGGGCAGAATTGCCGTTCGAACGTCATACGAGAAGCCGATGACGCCGGTCTTTATCGGGTCCCCCTTCGAGATTGCCGCGGCAGCGAATGCGGCAAGGCCCACTGGCGGTGTGTCGTCCGCGAGGATGCCAAAGTAGAAGACAAACATGTGCACTGCGATGAGCGGCACGATCAGCCCCGACTTGGCGCCGACGGCGACGATCACCGGTGCCATCAGGGAAGTGATCACGATGTAGGTCGCGGTTGTCGGCAGGCCCATTCCAAGGACTAGAGAGAACAAGGCCACGAAAATCAGCATCAGGAGCAGGTTGCCGCCCGAAATGACCTCTATGAACTCTCCGATCACCTGATGCGCTCCCGTCAGCGACACGGTGCCGACAATTATTCCTGCGGTGCCGGTGGCGACCGCGATGCCGATCATGTTGCGCGAGCCGGAGATCATGCCGTCGATTAGCTCATTCCAGCCGCGCTGGAACACCTTCCCGGCTTTGCTCTCGCCGCGGAAGAACGCCTTGACCGGATGCTGTGTCAGCATCACGAACATCATTGCAATTGTTGCCCAGAACGCCGAAAGGCCCGGCGACTTCCGCTCGATCATGAGATTCCAGATCAGAACGACCACAGGCAGCGCAAAGTAGGCCCCAGTCTTGGCCACTGGGCCTGGCTGGGGAAGCTCGGTGAATGGCGAGTTCGGATCGTCAACGGTCAGGTCGGGGTGATTCGACGCCCATTTCGCCAGCACGCCGTAGGCGACCAGAAACAGCGCGACCATGCCGATGAAGGAGTAGTCGCCCAGTGCGGGTTTCAACCATCCAAGGCCGTAGTACGTGACGAGGCAGAGTGCGCAGAACACGGCGACTCCAAGGCGAAAGCCGCGAGTTTCTGGGCAAGAGTTCGGGCCGGTCCGGAACGCGGCAATCCTTCAAGGCCCATCTTTTCGGCTTCCAGATGAACGATGTAGACCAGAGCGATGTAGGAGATGATCGCCGGCAGGAAGGCGTGCCTTATGACATCCAGATACGGAATGCCGACGTACTCGACCATGAGAAACGCCGCAGCGCCCATGACCGGCGGCGTGAGCTGGCCGTTGGTGGACGAGGCCACTTCCACCGCGCCGGCCTTTTCGGCCGGAAATCCAACGCGCTTCATCAGCGGTATCGTAAAGGTTCCCGTCGTCACGGTGTTGGCGATCGAAGAGCCGGAAATCAGCCCCGTGGCGGCAGACGCGACGACGGCCGCCTTTGCCGGCCCGCCGGTAAGGTGCCCCATCAGCGCGAAAGCGAGCTTGATGAAGTAATTGCCTGCGCCCGCTTTCTCCAGCAGCGAGCCGAACAGCACGAAGAGAAACACCATCGAGGCCGAGACGCCCAGCGCCAGGCCGAAAACGCCTTCTGTCTGCATCCAGAAGTGCCACATCGCCTTGCCGAAGCTTGCTCCCTTCCACTGCATGGCGTCAGGGAAGAATTCCGCGTCCCCGAAGAACACATAGAGCAGGAAAACACCCGCGACCACGACCATTGGCAGGCCGAGTGCGCGATATGTCGCGATCAGCACCAATGCCAGCCCAGTTGCAGATGCCACCAGATCGGTTGTTGTGGGCAGGCCAGAACGGTTCGCGATGGCTGCTGCGTTGGCTATCAGGTAGAGCGTGGCGAACAGGCCGGCTGCAATCAAGACCCAGTCATACCAGGGAATTCGATCGCGGGCGGACGACTTGAACATTGGAAAGGCGAAGCTGGCCAACGTCAATCCGAAGGCCAAGTGAAGCACCCTTTCAGTGTCGGAGGTTACATACAGCCAATTCATCCCCGCCCATTGCGCCAGCAGCGCCGGCAATGGCGAAGCGTTGAGGACCTGCAGGATGGCCCACAGCAATGCAACGCCAACTATGCAGGCTCCCTGCCAGCCTGCCGGATTGCGAGCGCCGACATCAAGATCGGCCGCAAAGACTTCAGCGTCAATTGCCGACGACAAGCCCTCGGTTTTTTCCTTGCCCACCAAGCCCTCCAGATCAAGGCGATGAAATGCTGGAGAGCGGGGCCATGATGCCCCGCTCTGGCAGTCGGGCTATTCCATCAAGCCCAGTTCCTTGTAGGCCCTAATCGCGCCGGGATGAAGCGGAGCTGACAGGGAATCACTGATCATCTCCTCGGCCTTGAGGTGAGCGAACGCCGGATGAAGCCGGCGGAAGTCCTCAAGGTTGCCCATAACCGCCTTCGCGACAATGTAGACAGCCTCTTCAGATACGTCGGCAGAAGTCACGAAAGTTGCACCGACGCCGAAAGTCGAAACGTCATCGGGGTTTCCGGGATACATTCCGCCAGGGATGACTGCATGGCGATAGTAGGGACGCTCTGCCACCAGTTGATCGATTTGCGGAGCAACCGCCGAAACGATCTTGGCATCGCACGATGCAACGGTCTCGTGAGTAAGTGCGGAGGGGTGTCCCACGAGCCAGAAGTAGCCGTCGATCTTGTTGTCGCAAAGGGCTCCACCGGTTTCGGCCGACTTCATCTTCGCGGCAAGCGCCAGGTCTTCGCGGCTCCAGCCCATGGCTTCCTCGATCACTTCCCAAGTGCCAAGCGTGCCCGACCCGTCGTTGCCGACGTTGAATCGCTTGCCAATCACGTCAGTGATATTGTCGATGCCGCTGTCGTTCCTGGCGAGAATCGTGACCGGTTCCGGGTGAACGGAAAACACGGCCCGCAATTTCTCGAACTGCTGGCCCTCGAATTTCGAAGTTCCATTATAGGCATGGTACTGCCAGTCGGACTGCGCGACTCCAAACTCCAGCTCGCCACCCTTGATCGTGTTGATGTTATAGATCGAGCCGCCGGTGGACTCCACCGAGCACCGGATGCCGTGTTCCTTTCGATCCTTGTTGACTAGCCTGCAAATCGCGCCACCGGTCGGATAGTAGACTCCCGTAACACCACCCGTCCCAATAGATACAAACTGCTGGTCTTGTGCCGAAACGCCTTGCGTCGACAGCAGTGCCGCCGCCGCAAAAGCCATCATCGCACTCATTCTCATTTCCGTCTCCTATTCTCTTTGAGTTTTGGAAAGAACTCCTCAATCATACCTTGGACCTGCTGAATCGGCAAGCAATCTGCCACCAGCCAACTCTTGCACCGAATTCGCGCCCCATTGCCCGTGTGCCGCCCCGACGACTGGCCGTCAGAGGTGTGCTGGACATTGAAACCGCTATGCTGTGTGCAACCCTGCGCACCAGTATCTTGCGCTCATCAGCTTGCATCGTGAAACAAAAGCTCGTCGAAGCGCCGACTGCGTCCATTAACCGAGTCTATAGCGCAATCCGTGTGCGATTTCCACAACCAACATCCGCCTGCGGCTGCTGCAGCGCGAATTGGGTTCTTGCCCCGTGTCAGTCGCGAACTGTCCGCCAGCGAATTGTCCTCGGAGTTCCTGCATTGGCGAGCGAACCATGCAATCGTTCGCTCGGCATTGATCTTTCAAGCACGCGTCGCGCGCCGACGATCTCTTGCAGATCGATTCCCGTCGGAAACCCGCATCGCTCGCACAGGAAGACAAGATCCTCGAACACCACATTCCCGGTGGCCCCGGGAGCGAACGGGCAGCCGCCAAGACCGGCCAGCGTTCCATCCAGAATGCGAACCCCCGATTCAAGTGCGGCGTACGCATTTGCGATGCCCGTTCCCCGAGTGTCATGCAGATGGACGATCAAGGGAACGTCGCCGATGCTGCGCAGAATCTCGTCGCACATTCGCGCGACCTGCCTCGGCGCTGCGAATCCGACGGTGTCGGCGACTCCGATCACGTCCGCTCCCGCTTCGAGACATTGCTCTGCAAGGCGAATGACTTCCCGAAGCTCGACCTCTCCTGCGATCGAGCAGCCAAAGGCCACTGAAATCGCGACGCTCACCAAGACCTTTGCGTCGCCAGAGCCCCTCATGCCCGAAGCGCTGCGCACGAGCTCCACCGCCTCGGACCTTGTCTTTCCGATGTTTGCCAAGCTGTGCTCTTCGGTTGCGGACACGGCGATTACCATCTCATCCACATCCGTATTCAGTGCATCCGCAACAGCCCTCTCGTTCAACGTCAGCGCAGCGCTTCTCAGGTCCGAAAGCCGGGACACGGCTTCAATTAGCATGCGAATGTCGGCAAATTGCGGGAAACGGCTGGAAGGAAGAAACGAGCCAACCTCGATGTGCCGAACTCCCGCGCCGTGAATTAGATTGATCCACTCAAGCTTGGACTTGGTGTCAGGCCACGACTTGGTCAACTGCAGGCCGTCGCGCAAGCCAAGCTCACGCAGATGCACCTGCCCTGCGGGATACGAGTCTCTAGCAGACATTCTGCGAAGCCTCCGCTATGAATTTCCCTCCGAATCCAAGCTTTTCCAATTCCTCGGATGTGTCTTCGCCAAGCGAAGGGACAGGCAAGCCCGCGTCGATCCTCATTCCGTCAATCTCGACAGGCATTCCTGGTGCCCGAACCTTGCGCCCATCCGGAAGCCAGGATTCCGGCAAGCCGCCCCCGCTGTTTGCCTGGGGATCAACATACATTTCAGCTGGCTTGGCAACAGGAGCAAACGGAATGTTGTGCTCTTCAAACAGTGCCGAAAGTTCAGCCGAGGAGCGTGTCAGGGCACTTTTCTGGAACACGGGCACAGTCCAGTTTCTTGACTCAATACGATCCATTTTGCTCTGAAGGCGGGGGTCGTCGAGAAGCTCCGCCAAATCCATCAGTTCGCACAAGGTTCGCCACTGACCGTCGGTCACTGCGCCAATGAACATGTCCTTGCCGTCGGCTGTGTGAAAAATGTCGTAGACTGGCCAAGAGAAGCAACGCTCTGGCATCGGAGGCGGTTCGGTCCCCAGAAGCTCGTATTGCACCATGTGCTGCGCCACCAGAAGAAGGCTGTTCTCGAAAAGGCCGATTCTCACCAGCCTGCCGCAACCCGTCGTTTCACGTTCCCGAAGCGCTGCCAACACCGCAAACGCGCCAAACAGTCCGCCCATTATGTCGTTGGCCGAAGATCCCACGCGAAGGGGCCTTCCGGTCGGGCCGGTCATGTACGCCAGGCCCGTCATCATCTGCACAACCTCGTCCAGCGCGGGCCGGTTTTCATAGGGACCGCGGAGGAACCCTTTGCAAGACGCGACAACCAGTCGCGGGAATTTCTCTCTCAGGCGGTCCGGCTCAAGCCCCATTTTGCCGAGTGAGGCATCGCGGAAGTTCTCGACCAGAACGTCCGCATTCGCCAGCAACGCTTCAAGTGCGCACTGTCCCTCATTCGTTTCAAGGTTCAGGGCAACCGACTTCTTCCCCCTGTTGAAAGTGGGGAAAAACGACGCCCCCATTCCCGTGAGCTGGCGCGTCTTGTCGCCATTTACCGGCTCCACCTTGATCACTTCCGCCCCGAGAAATGCGAGAAACATTCCGCAGGAAGGGCCGAAGATCATGTGGCTCACTTCCACGACTTTTACGCCTTCTAGGGGACAAAAATTTGCCTCGCTGTTCACGCTTCCCTCCCGCCAGTTCTTCGTGGTTAATTAAAGCAATCGCGCCGCACTGTGAATCTTGATTTCAAGCCCGCTGCTGACGTTGCACAAGGTGCCCAGTCTCTGCGGGGCATTATAAAGACCGTTGCTTTTGCTCTGCACTTCGCCTTCTGGAGTTGGTTGAGCGCCTGGCGGTCGCCAATCGGTGGCCGTGGCATCTTCCTGAGGCGGTTTTGGCGGCCAAAGGCGCGGTTTCAGGCCCCGATGCGCCTCATCGGGCAGGTCGGGATAGACTCTGTCCCTCAAGCCGCGGCTAGCTCAATCCGGCTAGCTGTCTTGAGCGAAGTCGACGCCATCGCCTTCCAGCGCCGGTTCCCCGACGACGACGCCTGCACCCGGCGGCTCGTCGCCGTCCGATGGCCGAACGGCTTCCAGTGTTCCGCCTGCAGCCACGATCGCAGGTGGCAACTGAAGACCAGGCCGCACAGCTTCGAGTGCGCCCGTTGCCATCGTCAAGCCTCGGTCGCCGCCGGCACACTCCCGCACCGAACCAAGCTGCCGCTCACGATTTGGTTCTGGGCCGCCTATTTGATGGCCACTCATTCCAACGACATCTCCGCCTTGCCGTTGCAGAAGCGGCTCAGGATCGGGTCCTGCCGCAGCGCCTGGATGCTCGCCGCCAAGCTTCGCCGCGCCATGGTCAACCCCGAGCACGGCCCGCTGTCCGGTCTGGTCGAGATTGACGAGGCCAGCCTGCCGTAGCGCGACACCTGAAGGCAAGATGCCTGTCGCCGGAGCGGTCGAACTTGGCGACGGCAACGCGCCGGGCCGCCTGCGGCTGGCCAGGATCCCGTCCTGCAACGCCAAGCGTCTCGGGAGTGTCACCAGCCCCATGTCGGCGGCGACAGGCCCGCCCGTGAAATTCTCGCCTGGATCCACACCGCGCTCTGCAACCTCAAGGGCTGGGCTCGGGGCGTCTGCCACGGGCTGCACGCCAAGTGCCTTCAGACCTGTCTCGACGAGTTCGTCTTTCGCTTCAACCGGCGCCGAAATCGCCATGCTGCATTCCTGTCCCTGTTCCTGCAGGCTCTGCGCGCCAAACCTCACCCCTGCCGCATCTTGATCAAACCGGAACCAGGTGCATAAGCAGTTGATTCAAATCAGAATTTCAGCATTCATCCAGTGTCCCTTGCCGCTATCCGTGGGAATGTGCGGTTCAACATCGGCGACGGTACGCTCGTGGAGCACCGGTTTTTCATCTTTTTTCATGTCCCAAACATGAAAGATGTAGTTGTCTCTGGCTTTCTCGGCCTTGTTCCATTCGTTCCGCGTAATGATGAAACGAAGCGGAGAAACAGTTGTCGATTTCACTTCGATCAACTGGTTGATCGTACCGGAAGGGCCATGATCGTATGAAAGTACGTCATAACCCGCATAATTGTTGTCAAAACCAGGCCATTCGGGATCCCTCTCGATACCAATCTTTTTGAGACGCTTCCGCTCAAGTTCAAGAGTTAGCATTTCGGCGATGCGGCCTTGTTTCATCTTCTCTTGATCCGAGCTCAAACGAGCAAAGCCTGAGACCGTATCCCACCATTCGACAACATGCGATGTTGCCGGAACTTTCATGAGTCCGGCGGCAGCAAAAACATCCTGATCGTTGGAACCGAGGGTTTTTACAAAACGAGAACGGCCTTGACGCATAAGTTTCGCCCAGATCGGTCGATGCTTCGCGAGCGCGCCCTTTATGCAGGCCCGATAGAAGTCGTGCCCGTCTAATGGACAGTCAGCTTCAACCAAGGCGGACAGATAAACAGAAGCCTCCATGTCCAGCACGTTCGCTTCTGCTTCCACTTCTTCGATAAGCGAGAGCAATTTAGCCACTGGAAGTTCAGGATAATCAGCGGCATATTTTCTATACAGCCGCAGGCCTTCGAAGCACGACAGGGAAAAAACCCTTTCGGTAGAGACCGCAGCCCTCATGCTTCCTCTAACGGAACGTCCGCTGCGCTACCCTCCAGTTCTGAGATGAGGTCAATAATGTCTTGGATCTCGACATCGTAGTCGATTGGATCTGCGGCCTCTTCTTCATCGAATGCGATCTCATGCAAGTCTGGATCGTCGAGCAACATCTGCATGTTGCGGACTTTTTTGATTAAGCGGCGGCTCACCGACATATCGACACTGCCGATAACTGGCGGTGCTTTTGAGCGATATACATAGATGTGCGTTTCTTGGTCCGGCGGTAACCCTAGGCGGTGGATCCGGTCAATCGACTGCAGGTAATGCGTAGAGACGTAGCTTCGGTCAGCGTAAATGGCATTATGGCAAACGGTATGAAGGCTAATGCCTTCTCCTGCGGCAGCCGGGTTTGCCACAAGAACAAAGCATCCATTATCCTTGTGAAACCGCCGCACTCGACCTTCGCGGCTATCTGGATCATCGACAGATCCCGACGAAACCCCGCCGTGAATGTAGACTGGATTGAGGTCAGCTAATGAAGAGGCAAAGCTATGGATCGTGTCTGTGAAGATTGTCCAGATGACAGATTTATGCCCCTTTTTTGCCAAATCATAGGCGTGGTCCATCACCGCACGCATTTTTGCCGAGTGGCCCTCGTCCAAGACCAGGTCAATAATCGCAGAATCGACCGTCATGGCATCATTGGCCATAGCACTCAGGGCCAACGAAGGATTTATCGAGAGTTGCAATAGCCGCATCACAGAGCGGCGGGCACGCAGAAACTGCGCATTGCCCATGCAATGTGAAATCTGCTTGGAGTGGACGCGCAGAAATTCGTTGCGAACGATGGAATAAAGCATCAACTGACCCGAATCCATGCTCACATCGATGAAGTGACGCTCTACTTTTGGCAGGCCAAGTTCCTCTTTGGTTGTGCGGACATAAAGATTGCCGAGGACATCGCGCGGAGATTTCCCAAGTGATATTTCAAGGCCATAGCCGTGCCCCGGCCACAAGAAATCAAGCTGGGACTCCATATCAGAAGCCGCCTGAGGTATCGGTGTTCCGGTAAGTATGTCGCGACGGACGGGGTTATCGGCGATGCGTAGGAAGAACGCGCCGCGTTGGGACTGCCAGCCAGCCTTCATGCGGTGAGATTCATCCAGAACAAGATGCGTTGGCGTGATCGCGAAATGCGACGCTAGAAGACCTTGCTGCCGTATCACCATGTCGTAGGAAATGATGAAGCGCTTGGCGCCAGAGTTTAAGGCTACACGCGTTTCTTCTTCGGGGCCCGTTAGTAAGGTAAATGGCTCTGAACCATTATCTGGCGCATCATCTTCCATGCATTCATCAACAATATCGATCCAGGTCTGGAAAGCCGCCTTGGGGGCTACGACGATAAAATGCTGATCCAGCTTTCGTGTCAGAATGTGAAGTGCAAAAGTGACTGTTGTCTTTCCAGCACCAGGAACCGAAAAGTTCGCGCCATTACTCAGCGCCAAAAGATGCGAAAGATCTCGGAACTGAAATTGCTTCAATTCACGCTTGGTGAAACCGGCCGTCTTCAACCGCTCATCAATTTCATCGAGAGAAAGCGTTTCCGTGATTTGGCTTCGCAACAAGCGTGTATTCTTGAGCTGCGCCGCAAAGGAGCAAATTTTCTCTGCCGCGGTTCCTTCCGGTTGAAATCGAAAATGCAGATTTCTCTGGCTCGCTTTGCTGCCAAGCTCGCGAACAACACCAAGTGTATCTGACCAAGACAAATTGATCTCGCCACCGGAAATTAGGTGGTCGAGCTTCTTGGAACGGATGGCAAGCTTGAGGCGTGCCCAAATGGCCGTTTCCAACGCATCCGACGGCACCGACAAGGTGCCGCGCTGATCATCCGTGTACCTTATGGTGACCGTCGTCGGTTTCTCGCTCACGGGCCTTGCTTCCCATCCGCATCACCTGCCACTTCAATCCTTTGCCGCTTTTCAACCGCAGCCTCGATCTTGTTCAGAACGGCCCTTATAGCCTCGATCTGCTTCAGCATGGCGGGCAGTGTTTTCGCTCCCGCTGTATTCACATCGATTCCAATGACTTTTGCATTGACATGACTGAGTGCCTTTAGTGCGACCTGTTCGTTTTTTTGCCCCTTATCGAGCTCAATCGCTGTTTCGCAAGCATCGATTAGCACTTCGATGTTCTCATCTTTTTCTGCATCATCACGTAGTGCTTCGATAATGGGAGTGTAGTCTTTGGTCTCATCGTTTGTATGGATGTCGATGGCAAAGTCATCTTCAGTGCCACTGTCCTCATTATCGGTTTTGACCTCAAGCTGCCTCTCAAGAATCTCCAGCACTTTTGGTGCCAGTTTTCCAAAGGCGGGATTCAGTCGATAAACACGTCCGGCTATCTTGTCACGGTTCTCATAGATGGACCAAGCTATCGCCCGGCTGGCATTTTGCAGGTTAGGGGCTTTTTTTTCGATGAGCTTCGGGATGTCGCCGAATATTTGCTGACCTTCCTGAACGCGATCATATTCACTGGGCTTTTCCAGCCACTCACGCAAGTAAAGATCTGCCTCGTCCAGTGCTTGCAGAACATTCTCGATTTCCGCTTTGCTACGTCGCAGCCTATCGGAAACTTCTTTTGTTGATCTGCCCTTAGCGACTTGCCGCCGGACCAACCACGCATCGCCAATCCAGTCATAGTCGAGCTTTGTCTGTGGTCGGGCCTGGAGATCGGCTTCGATATCATCAATCTCGTCACGGGTCACGTCTGACGGCAAGACTGCACAGCGTAAATTGGTAAAACGATCATCGACCGAGCCGTCTTCCCGGCGCATCAGTTCGCGCATCGCGCTCAGGCGGCGGTTACCGTTCACCACAGTGCCAGTGCTTGTAATTAATATCTCTTCACGTTGACCATCTTCCTGCAAGACAGAGATGATCGGAGTGACAGACTCTGTGCCCTGTTTTGAAAGTTTGGTTAGGATATCGTGTTGAACCTGCTGTGCCGTTGTGAGTTCCTGTCCCTTGGCGAAAAAGTCTTTGTTCAAACCTTTCCTGGCAATTTCGGTTTGCTGAGCGCTGAATGCCCGGCAGTTTCCCATTCGGTAGATCGGGACGTCTATCGGCAAGGAAATGACTTTGGGCTTATATATATCACTCCGAAAGTCATAAATGGTCTCGCCGAACTCGGACGAGGCATGAACCCGTTTCGTGATCATGGCTTCACGTTCGAAGCGCGGTTTTACGGCAACGGTGTAGGTCATGGGGTCCTCCTGCTTACTCAAAAGCGACGATAAGGATCGGAACAGTGATAACGCGGTCGAAGAGTTGCAATTCGCTGATGATGCGCTCAGCATTCGCAACGTTGTCACCGATGATTTTTGCAGCTGCCTTTGTGGGCAAGGCCAGAGCGGCCGCTTCAATGCGCTGGCTTTGAAATAAATACTGTAGCTTGAGCAGGTCATATGGCGCACGGCTCATATTCCCTGTTTGCAGTTGAAAGGCGAGATCGTTTTTTTCGGCAAAAACTTTGATGCCATAATTCTGATTTAGCTTGACGTTTCGCGCCCATCCTTCATTCAAAAACTTGGCTTCTACATACTGTCGGATGTCTGATGTGCAACGGGGAGCAATTGGCACTGCGGGTGCTTCAAACACATCGGCGAGCCATTCTTTGAGTCCTCGTTGGCTCCATTCAGCACCCGCATTGTGATGATCGTCGTAGGTGTTTGCGAGTTTCATGGGGACTGCTTTGCATTGGGGTCATAGATGGGCTTGTTCATCGGGCGCGTTCTGAGAGTCTCGGCACGGAGTTGGTGAATACGATTCCAAGCAATATCAATATACCCCTTGTCGAGATCGCAGCCATAGGCATGGCGGTCATGCTTGAGCGCGGCTATCGCCGATGAACCGGTGCCGAGATAAGGATCAAGGACGCTTTCACCTTCATTAGTTAGAGCCAGGACTAGGCGCTCGACCAGACCGACTGGGAACTGGCAAGGATGTGCTGTCTTTTCGACATGGTTCGATTTGACGTTGGGTATATCCCAAACGTCAGAAGGGTTTTTCCCCAAAGGATTGCTCGATAGCTTGCCCTTATTCGGGCCCTTGAAGTGCTTTTTGTTGGGGTATTTCGATGGAATTCGAACAGGGTCGAGATTGAAAGTGTAGTCCTCAGACTTGGTGAACCAGAGAATTGTTTCGTGCCTCCCCGAGAAACGTTTCTGGCAGTGCAGGCCGTGCCCAAACGTCCAGACGATTCTGTTGCGGAGTTGCAGTCCGTGATTTCTGAAGAGCGGATAGAGCAGGATGTCTAGCGGAAATATTTCTCCGGAGTCGACGTGGTTTCCTACCTGCCAGCAGATTGATCCCTTCGGCGACAGCAGCCTAACGGCTTCAGCTATGCAGGCAGCCTGATCCTCGATGTATTTTTCTCGTGACGTGCACTTTTCGTATGCTTTACCAATGTTGTACGGCGGAGACGTCACAATCAGGCTCATCGATTCGTCCGGCAAAGCACTCATGAATTTGAGGTTATCTTCGTAGCGAATGGTTGATCGGACGTCGCGTTCGAGCCGAACAAATCCGTCATTGGCCTCGTTTTGGCTGGATTTGCAGGCGGCGGATAACTTTGGAGACAAAGATTCTTGCAAAGTGAGAGCCGAAAAATTGGCTGGCTGGTTGCGTGAGGTGCGATAGAGCGATGATATCTGTCAGGCACAATAAAGGGCAAGACTTGATTTGGCATTTTTGGGTTTGAATGTTGATCATTCGCTGCCGTCAATCAGTTCGGATCAAACTGTCCCGCTAACGTTCGCCATTCCGAAGGAGCCACAGCCATCGGGCGACAACCGCCAAGCGCGCGACCAGCTTTGGAAGGCGAGATGCAGAGAAAATGACCGCTTTCACAATAGTCTCGGACATTCAATTCCGCACAAAGGTTTTTGGCTATTGCAAGCTAGTGGTTATACATCGACTGCATGGCTGGAAATTCAGGACAAGGATCTTGAAATGGACAACTCACCCGATCATCTCTCCGAGCGATTCGCCATCCCCGATTCACCCCCGGGAATGGAGCACCTTCGTGGAGCGGTCGACAGTCATGTGCATTGCTGTCCCCACATCAACCTCCGCAGCATTACCTTGCTCGATGCCGTTCGGGCCGCAGCCAAAGCGGGGCTTCAAGGTCTTGGGCTGATGGACGTGTTTTCGAACACTTCCGGTCTGGCCGCGCTGGCCAATCGCGAACTCGAACACCTTGGCGTTGAGGTTTTCGGTGGAATCATTCTCGAACCGTATGTTGGCGGCCTTTCAGCCCGTACGGTCGAGACAGCGCTGAAGATGGGATACGGCGGCGGGGGAGCAAGATTTGTATCGTTGCCGTGCCACCACACCGCCTTTGTTGCCCGGATGGAGGGCCGGAGTTCAGCTTATATCGAGGACTGCCTTTCAATTCCCGAGCGGGGAGAGCTTCCGGACCCGCTTCCTGAAATAATAGATCTGTGCGTTTCCGCGGGTGCAGTTTTCAATCTCGGTCACCTGTCCGGTCCCGAGGCTGTGAGAACGGCAGAAGCTGCTGCCCGACGCGGCTGCAAGGACATGCTGGCACCTGCAGGCTATTTGTCGGAGTGTGAGGCCAAGGCAATTGTTGCAACCGGTGCAATGCTTGAATACTCCTTCTTCGTGTTCAGTCATGCCACCGCCGTGCCGCAGACGATGATTGACACCGAACGGCACTGCTTCCCGCGCGCCAGCTTTGACCTTGCGCTTTCGGTTATCCGAAGCGTTGGCTCGCGGAATGTCGTAATCTCAAGTGACAGCGGTGCGCTTGTCCTTCCCCCGCCAGTGGAAGCTCTTCGCGAATTCGTCGTGATGATGACGAGCTGCGGAATTGGTGCTGCAGACATCCGGCGAATGGTGTGCGCCAATCCCGCGCGCTTGTTTCAAATCGGGACGGCGTTTCCCAAACGTCGGTCTGCAACTTCTGCCGTGGATATTGAAGAAACTGGTAGAGTTGGTAAAACAAATAATTAGGTTGATACTATTTCCGCCACTCGCCATTTGGTATCCGCCAAGCAACTGTGCGGGATACGGCAATGGAAGGTTTCAAGGACGTCAAGGTTCTCAGTTTCAATCATTTTCTTGCCGGCCCGGCCGCTGCGCAACTCATCGGCGATTTGGGCGCGGACGTGATTGCCGTTGAGCCGGTTGCCGGAGCTTTTCAACGAAACTGGGCGGTTGCAGGGCATTTTGTCGACGGGCAGAGCGTGAATCATCTGGCAACCGGTCGCAACAAACGAAGTCTCGCGGTCGACATGAAATGCGAGGCTGGCAAAAATATCATTCGCCGACTGATCGCACGGTCCGACGTGGTAATGGAGAACTTCCGGCCGGGCGCAATGTCTCGGCTCGGATTTGATCCAGTCAAGCTTCTCGCCGAGCATCCGAGGTTAATCTACGCCACGGCCACGGGATTCGGTTCTGATGGTCCTTTTGCGCAACGGCCGGGCCAGGATCTGCTCCTGCAAGCAATGTCTGGTCTTGCCGCGCACACGGGACAGGCAGATGGTCCACCTGTGCCTGTTGGGTCTGTTGTGATTGACCATCATGCGGCGGCGCTCTACGCGATGGGAATACTTGCGGCCCTTTTCAATCGGGAGCGCACAGGCAAGGGAGGACGTGTCGACGTTAATCTTCTTCAGGCCGCGATAGATCTTCAAGGCGAGTCGATAGGGGCTTGGCTCAATGGTGCGCCGCACATCTCCTCTCGAGGTGCGGATGGCGTCGCAGCATGGTTCAGCCCCGGCGGATACGGCATCCATGCTGCCGTCGACGGGTATGTCGCAATCTCAATGAGCACTCCAAGTGTCCTTTCCAAAGCGCTGGGCACCCCAGTTCTTGGAGAAATTCCGGATGATGCGGGCTTTCGTCGCAGCAGCGAAATTACTCGACTTGTGGCTGATGCGGTTGCAACAATGACAGTGGAGGAGGTCAGTTGCAGACTTGACGAAGCCGGGGTCTGGAATGCGACTGTCGAAGACTATGACGAGCTTCTCGAAAACCCGCAGCTTGTGCATCTCAATGCCTTCCAAACGGTCAGGAGCGAGACTGGAGCGCCGGTGACACTGGTGGCCCACCCTGTTCGCTATGACGGTGCGGCTCCCGGAGTCACTCGCAAGCCGCAGTTTCTGGGTGCCCATACCCGCGAGGTGCTTGCCGAGGCAGGATTCAGCGCGGCTGAAATCGATGATTTGCTTGCCGCCGGCGTTGTTGCTTGCAGAGAATCCGCGGAAGGGGCGAAATGAATATCGCGATGCGGGTCATAAGCTTCTGCCACTATTTGCAGGGGCCGGCTGCCACGCAATACCTGGCCGATCTCGGCGCCGACATCATCAAGGTTGAACCGATCAACGGAGCGTTCGAACGGCATTGGTCTGGCGGCAAATCCTTTGTCGACGGCGTAAGCGCCTTCCACATTTCGGTCAACCGCAACAAGCGCAGCATCGCTATTGATCTGAAAAGGCCCGACGCAATCCGGGTGATGATGAGAATCATCGACAATTGCGATGTCCTTGTGGAGAACTTCCGGCCCGGCGTCATGGATCGTCTCGGCATTGGATTCGAGCACCTTAAGGGACGCAAGCCTGACATCATCTACGCATCTGCAACCGGTTTCGGCCCAGACGGGCCAGCGGCTCGGCGGCCAGGGCAGGATGTCCTCATGCAGGCACGCTCAGGGCTTGTGACCGCCACCGGCAACCGGACGTCCGGACCGACCATTGTCGGCGCAGCCGTCGTCGATCAGCATGGTGCTTCGTTGCTGGCGATGGGCATTCTTGCCGCCTTCATCCGAAAGCTTCAGACAGGAGAGGGCACTCGGATCGAGGCAAGCCTGTTTCAAGCGGCGATCGATCTGCAAACCGAGGCATTGACGAAATACTACGCCTGTGAAGCCAGCAGCGACGTGATGGAACGCGGACGCAATATCGGAAGTTGGTACCATGACGCCCCTTACGGCACTTATGCGCTCGCTGACTGTCACGTGGTGCTGTCAATGAACGACCCAGGCAGACTTGCTGAGGCACTGGATAGCGACGCGCTGCGCGCGCTTGTGCACATTGACCGTTACGACGAGCGCGAGCGCTATGCTGGAGTCGTTGCCGCCGAGCTTGCCGACCTTGATTTCGAGACTGTTTCAGGTAGGTTCGACTCTGCAGGAATCTGGTACGAGCGGGTGCAGAACTATGACGAGCTTCGTCTTGACCCGCAGGTTGCTCATCTTGGCTCACTGGCCTCGGTTGATGTAAAAGGAAAGCCGGTCACGGTGGTGGCTCATCCCATCCGCTACGATGGGGTGCGCCCGCCCGTTCGCGCTGTTCCACTGCAACCGGGTTGCGACAGCTGCGACATCCTGAGCGAGCACGGGTTCTGCGAGGAAGAGATCAACCGCCTTGCCGCCGCTGGCGTGATAGGTCTGCCAGCGAATGCCTGAAGATGCTCGCCTGCTCGATAGGAACGCCCGAACAATGAAACCCACGGCCCCAATTTCCTCACCGGCTAGCGACGAGCGCAATATGCTTGTCGAAACAGTTCGCGCATTTGTGAGGAGACGGGTTCAACCGCTCGAGGGCGAAACTGAGGAGATGGGGGTCGTTCCTCCCGAAAAACTGGCCGAAGTGAAGGCAGAAGCTATATCTCTCGGTTTCTACGCAATGAACATGCCCAAGGAAGTCGGAGGCGGAGGCTTGAGCACCTACGATATGTGCCTCGTCGAGGAGCAGTTGGGGCAAACCTCCGATGCACTGATTCGTCGTGTTTTTGGCCAAGTTTACCCGATGTTGATGGCCTGCTCGCCAAGTCAGCGCAAGAGATACCTGACGCCGACAATCAAGGGCGAGAAAATCTGCGCAATGGCCATCACCGAACCCGAAGCGGGATCAGATGCCGCCGCAATCTCAACGACGGCGAAACTGGAGGGAGACAAATGGGTGCTGAACGGCACCAAGCATTTCATTAGCGACGGGGACCTCGCCGACTATGTGATCGTGATGGCGGTGACGGATGCCGAAAAGCGCGCTCGCGGCGGCATCACCTTGTTCCTTGTTGACAAGGGCACGCCAGGATTTTCGGTAACGCGCACGCAATCAATGATGGGACATCGCGGTTACGATCATGCCGAACTCTTGCTTGATAACTGTCGAATTCCGCAGGATGCCGTCTTGGGCGAATTGGGGAACGGCTTTCGACTCATCATGCAAAGCGTGGCCGACGTCCGGCTCTGCCATATCGGCGCACGCTGCATGGGCATGGCGCAGCGCACGATCGACATGATGCGCGATCACGCCACCACCCGGGTGCAGTTCGGCCAGCCGATCGGCGATTTCCAGATGGTGCAAAAAATGATTGCCGACGCCGCAATGGAAATTTATGCCACACGTTGCATGGTTCTGGATTGTGCCCGAGACATCGATGACGGCCGCAACACACGCCAGAAAATCTCGATGATCAAGGTATATGCTTCCGAAATGCTGTGCAAAGTGGCCGACATGGGCATCCAGATTTTCGGTGGGCACGGCTACACCAAGGATTGTCCGCTCGAGCGCATCTATCGGGACGCGCGAGTGACGCGCATATACGACGGCACCTCGGAAATTCATCGAATGCTGATAGCGAAAAGCGTGATGGCGAACGGTCTGGTGCTATGACCAGCCATTCGTCCGCCGCGAACTGAGAAAAGGAACCAACCGAGTGTCGCTCAAGAACAAATTCGTCATGCCTTCAGTTGGCGACACGGTCACGTTCCGCAAAACCATGACGGTGGCTGAACAGGCAATGTTCACAGGCATAAGCGGCAATCTCGGGGCACCCTACGTGGACCGCACCAAGGCAGGAACTTGGGGTCTCGGCGACTTGGCCGTATTTGAGCTTGCAATCGCCTCGATTCTGACGACTTGTCTTTCGCGCTTGGCTGGGCCCGATCATCGGATCAGCCGATTCGAGACCGGGTTCTTCAAGCCCGTTTCGGTTGGCACCACAGTTGAAGCCGAGGCGAAGCTAGAGTCGGTCGATGGAGAACAACTGACATTTGCGCTTGGCTGCACGGCGGACGGAGCGCTGGTCTGCGAAGGAAAAGCGTCGTTGGTTCCAGTAGCGAAAGCATGAGCGGTGTATGATCAGGTTGCGTTCAGCGATCTCAAGGTTGGCGATCGGGTTTCGGCATCGAAGACCGTGACCGAGGCCGACGGGGCAATGTACATCGCTGCTACAGGCGATTTCGGGCCTGTGCATGTAGACAATGACTACGCGGCCGGTACGCGATTCGGGCAGCGGCTCGCGCCGGGAATCATGGTTGCAGGTCTCTGCACCAGCGTACTTAGCGCTGAACTTGCCGGCGTGCTCGGCGTTTCCATCGAGGATCGCTTCTGGTTTACCGGACCTGTGTACTACGGCGACACATTGACCATCGATGTATGGATTGCCGAAAGAGACGAAGCGAAGCGAGCGATTGTCTGGGAGGCATCGGCCGTGAATGCTGGAGGCAATGAGGTTCTCAAGGCTCGTGCCGTGCTCAAATTCCCGCGACCGAAGCCATCTGCCTGACGTCTGGAAGCGAGGACAACGTGAGACACTCGGATCTCAGAGGCGTGACAGTGGCCACTATCCTGCCGTTCGACACCAATGGCACGATCGACTGGAAAAGCTTCAACAGGCTCTTGGACTATTGCGCAGTGCCCGACACAACCGTTGCAGTCTTTGTCAACGGCCATGCGGGCGAGAGCACGGCATTGTTGCCGGAGGAGCGCACCGCGGTAATCCGACACACCCGGAGCGTGGTTGGCACGAAGAAACCACTGCTTTCCGGTGTAACCGCCAACGGAATTTCAGAGGCCATCCAGCAATCCCGTGCAGCTGAGGAGGCTGGTGCAGACTGCATCGTGATTTTTCCGCCGGAGTCCCTCGGCGGCGGGGCTTCGCAGACTATCGAGGCACCGGTCGCGTTCTTCAAGGCAGTCACTGATGCGGTCTCGATTCCCGCTTCGGTCTTTCAGTATCCGCTTGCCTCTGGCCTCGGCTACTCGACGGCCGCACTGGCCGAAATCGCCCGCCTTGAGAAAGTCATCGCAGTCAAGGATGGAAGCGGCACGATTCTGGCCTATGAGGAAAATTACCGCGCACTCAAAGCCTTTGCCCCAGACGTTGCGATGCTGCCATCGAATTTCCACTGGTTTCTTGCCCAGCTCGCCGTCGGTGCTGACGGCTTGCTCTCCGGATTGGCAAGTCTCGCTCCTGCATGGCTTTCAGACCTCTGGCTAGCGGCGGAAGCGGGTGATCTGGCAGGCATGCGGACGGCGAGCGACCGTCTTTATCCGGTTGTCCGCGCCATTTACGGCTCGCCACCGATTATCGACATGCACAGCCGGATCAAGGTCGGTCTCCAGTCGCTTGGCGTGATAGACTGCGCGAATCCAAGACTCCCGCTCATGCCCGTCGCGTTGGAAATGGCCGAACGTGTCGCGACTGCCGTCAAGCCACTTGACTTGTCATGATTCGCGCGAGGGCCTTTTCCTGAATTGGAGACTTCCGATGCAGCAACTGAATCCTTCAAACTCCTTCGGCGGCGTGTACGCGGCCACCATATGTCCGATGACCGATGCCGGCACGATTGACCAGGATGCGCTCTGGCGTCACTTGAGTGAAGTCGGTGCCGCCGACGGCCTTGCGGGCTTTCTTGTAAATGGCCATGCGGGCGAGAATTTTGCCCTTGATCGAGACGAACTCATGCAGGTCATTCGCGTTGCGCGCGATGTGTCGGACGGTCATTGCATTGTTGCCGGGATAAATTCTGAACAGGCTCATGTTGCGGCTCGAATGTCGGAGGATGCGGCCAAGGCCGGTGCCGATGCTGTCATGGTCTTTCCACCATTTTCCTGGGCTCTCGGCGCTGACGATCGACTGATCCAGGCACATCACAGAACCGTGGCGAATGCGTCCGGCTTGCCGCTGTTTCTTTTTCAAGGTTCGGTAAACGCAGGCAGAACCCGCTTTGAAGAGGGCACATTGCGAGGTCTGTTGGAGATTGATTCACTGGCTGGCATCAAGGAAGGGAGCTGGGAGGCAGCAGCCTACGAAGAAACTCGGCGCTTGGCAAAAAGCCTGAGACCCGATGTCGGAGTCATGGCGTCCGGCGACGAACATCTTTTCGTGTGCTTCATGATTGGCAGCGAAGGCAGTCTGGTAAGCCTTGCCGCGGTTGTGCCCGATTTAATCGTGGCGCTTGAGCGTGCCGTTGCCGAAGGCGACATCGACGCTGCCCAGGCGATCCATGAGCGGCTCTATCACTTGGCTCGACTCGTTTATGCACCACCCGGACACCTTGCGACCCTTCGTCTCAAGATCTGCCTCAAGATTCTTGGCCGCCTTTCCTGCGTGTCTACCCGCATGGCCATGCCGCCTCTTTCCACAGCAGAAATCGAAGCTTTGCGGCAAGCGCTCATTGCGGCCGGTTGTCTTCGAAACCAATAAGTTCCGAGCGACCACTCCGGTGTCATGCTTGCGGGAAGTGGAATGAAGACAGTACAGGACAGTGGATTGACTGGCTTGGCGTAAAGGACCGGGCAATTGAGAGGCACGGCATTGTCTTTTCGATTTGGCTCAATTTGCAATTCGCGGGCATGCAAATGGACTGGTTCCCGATTTGCATTGAACATGGGGGACAGGCTGATGGAGAGGGTGCGGTTTCGGGACTGGTTTTCGAACATCGATGAGCTGACGGCGGCGCGGTGTCCCAAGGCACGCGCGGTCTTCGCCGCTATCGCTGCAAGCCCCGCGGCCGGACCTTCGGCGCGCTCACCAGCACGGTGCTGGCGCCGGTGATCGCCCCGGACGCCCTGCACATCCAGACGGCCAGCAGTCGCCACAGCCGGACTAAGGGCTTCCTGCGGCGCTTCCGTTGCATCGCCACCAAATGTCTCGACAGCTACCTTAGATGGTTTCATCCCGTCGCGCTCGGCAAACATCCATCGCCGAGGGCCTGTCTCGCAGGCCGCCGCCTCGACCGTGTGGACGATCTGGCGCGCACGGCCTGGTGCCGCATCGCCGGCGACAGTTCAAGCTCTCGAAGGATCTCGCCCTCGCCGGCCCGGCCTGCCCCAAAAGAAGGGGCGAGGCGTCACCATGACATATGACTGCAAGCGCTTGTCATGACGTTCGATTGAGGGAGAGACCGATGGATTTCTTCATGACGGCGGTGGACGAACGCGTGAAACCTGACAGTACGTTGCGAAAGGTCCGCACCCTGAAGGCACTGCAGCCACCCATCGGCGATCGACAGACGTACAACCGACTCCAGAGGCAAAATTCAGAGAAAAACGACTGTTTTTACAACAGTCTTGTGTCAAGTTCTCTCTGAACTTGCTCAAAGAACGGCTGGAAGATCCCAAAAATCTTCGCATTCGCGGCGGCTCGCTTTTCGGCACTCGAACGTACCTGCCGAAGCTCCAGTGCCGACACCGGCAGATCGTCATACGGGCAGGGCAGATACCAAGCACCGACCTGCCGCAGAACGGCTTGAAGTCGAGGGCACTTTCAGCGTGGGTTCAAGCTCCCGGTCCGACAGCGAGTGTCACTGGCTAGGTTGTGTACCCATAAGGTGCGGGACATGATGCAGAAAGGATTGTTGCGTTCAAGTCATGGAGGTGCTGACGATGTCTCGCTGCGACTTGACCGATCCGGAATGGGCCGCGAGCCGGCCGCTACTGCCGAACAGGCCGAGCGGGGTGCCGTGGCGCGACCTGCCGAAGGACTATGGACATTGCACGACGGGCGGCAACCGCTGGTCTAGGAAAGGGGCAGGGTGCGCATTTTCAATGCCTTGAGCGCCGAGGCGCTGGAGACGCTCCATCTCGTCGACAGCTTGATCGTACGCACCCACCAACCTCGGTGGGCGGGAAAAGGGAGCGGACCCCACCATCGGCCGCTCTCGGGGCGGGTTGAGCAGCAAGATTCATGTCATTGTCGGCGCCAACGACCTGCTGGTCAAGTTCGTCTCGGCGCCGGGCCATTCTCGATCCGATTCGCGAGCATGGTTCGCGCCCGCACATTCCCACTCAGGGCAACCGAAGGGAGCGACGCTCGGTCGATCCGGCGCTGTACCGACAACGCAATCTGATCGATCGTTTCTTCACTAGGCTCAAACACTTCCGCGCGATTGCCACGCGGTACAGCAAACTTGCCAGAAACTTTCTCTCGGCCATGCCTTGGCCTGCGCCAGGCTCTGGATGCGACATAATGAGTACACGACCTGGGCGGAAACGCTCCAGATCGTCAGATCAACATCGTAGCTTGTGCTTCTCGGGTGTGAGTACGCCGGAGCAGGTTCGCCTTGGAGCACTGCCAGTCCATCAAGGCGTTTATTTTTCGAAGCGCACTGTCCGCCGGAGTCACGTGCTCGGCCACCACCATCATGAAGAAATTCATCGAACTCTCCCGCAACCGAACGTGAGAACAAGTGCTTGCGACTTTTCAATGCAATATGTCCATGGCCGGAGGGTCGCGTTTCGCAACAGTCTTGTTTCGCTTCTTCACAGGCGTTAGGATCCTGCACGCATCTAGAAGCTCCAGCATCTGCAGGCAAGCGTCCACCCGCCACGCTGCCGCGGGGGATATGTCAGTTCAGGGGTTCTCAGACGATTTTAGCCGACTCGTTGCGGATCGGAGCTGGGCACATAGCCACAGTTTTCCGAATCTCGGTGATCTGGCGTCGGGTCAGGCGACACCCGAAGGAGACAGGTGACTTGAGAGCCTCGATCCACAGATCCATTGCGCAAGCCCTCGGTGTGGTTTCATTCCAGCATGCCATACGGCGACGGCCCTGTTGACTGCTTTTGCCATGATCCCGGAAAGAAATTTGAGGGCATCAAACCAGCGACTTGTCCAGCTCGGCAAAACTTGCCGCTAGAATTCCCGACTAACGAAATGCCATTGGATTCGCGACCGGCTTGCCGGGCATCTGGGGGCACAATGCAGGGGCAGCAGGAGAAGTCGATCGCGACAAGGCTCACCTCATATGCTGTGGCAACTGCGTATTCACCAAAATCGGGGTTGTTTCGTTAATCAAGGCCGAAAAGACTCAGCAGCTCCTTGCGACTCATTCGTGTTGAAATGTCCATTGACACATCATCAACTAGCAGATCGAACAACGCTTGCTTTTGTTGCAGTATCTGGTCAATGCGCTCTTCGATGGTATCCTTACAAGTATACTTGATCACGTTCACCTTGACTGTCTGGCCAAAGCGGTGACTTCGGTCCTCAGCTTGCCGCTCCACGGCCGGATTCCACCAGCGATCAAGATGGAACACGTAGGACGCTTCCTGTAAATTAAGGCCAAGGCCGCCTGCCCGCAGCGATATGATCAGTGCCTTATGAGTTTTCCCGACCTTGAATTGATTGATTAGTTCCAAACGCTTGTCAACTGGCGTATCGCCGGTCAATGTTACCGGATTAAATGCCCGTAGATGGTTGGCTGCAGCTGCTACACCGGAAGTGTCGTTCTTGTATTGAGAGAAGACTAGGGCCTTATGGCCTTGAGCCGTCAGGCTCCAAAGCCTGTTCTTAATGTCGTCTAGCTTGCTTGATGTCCCTGTCTTTGGATCGGCATTGCAGATCTGTTTCAAACGAGTGATCAACTCCAAAATGTGTTGGATTCCAACTTCGGCACCGAGAGACTTCAGATAGACGATCCCATCGCGTTCGGCCTTGTCGTAGCTGTCGCGTTGGTCTTGATATAGCGGGATCGTCAATCTGGTCTCCAGTCTAGGCGGGAGATCGTGGAGCACATCGCCCTTCTTGCGTCTAAGCTGCAGTTCACGATGCCGCTCCCGCAGTGCCAAGCCTGGCTGATAGCGTTTGGGCGGCATTCCCTCGTCGTGATCGACGAACTCCATGATGGAAGCCAATTCTTCTTCGTCGTTCTCGATGGGCGTGCCGGTCAGAGCCCAAGACCGCAGCCTTGCTAGATTTTTCGCAGCCTCGCTTGTGATGTTGCGGTTTTTGATTCTTTGTGCTTCATCCAGAACGACTAAGTCCAACACTCCCCTCGAAGAAGAGAGTCTCCTCAGAAATTCAGCATCCTGACGCAGAACGTCGTAGCTCACGAGCTTGACGTCTTTGTCGGCTCGCCACTGCCAGCCTCGATCATTCGCTCCGCCGCGGATGATAATCGCGCTAAGCTCCGGTGCCCATCGCGTAAGTTCCGCCCGCCACTGGTCGAGCACACCGGCAGGGGCCACCACGAGGCACGATCCGATTTCTCCCTGCGCTTTAAGTATCCGCATCGCTGCGACAGCTTGCACTGTCTTGCCTAGGCCCATGTCATCCGACAAAAGCAAGCGGTCCATCTCGATAAGAGTGCGGACGCCGTCACGCTGAAAAGGCATAAGCTTGGAGTGCCATTCTAGCTTCGTATCCAGCGGACCGAGAGACGGTTCAGTCCGAGGCACGGCTAGCGTTGCCCACAGCCGCTCGGCTAGGTCGTGTTTGTTTTGGTTCCCCGATTCTTCAATGGGCACGGCCCTGTTTGGTGTCGCGGTGCTCCCTACGCGCCTCTTGATGTTCTCGCGGGCACGCGCTAACGCGACCACCGTCCTCAGTCCGGGGGCTCCGGTTAACCCCCTGACCCTGGGGTCGGCAAAGGCTTCCGCCAACCCTTTGGCAGTGCGCTCCAGCGGCTCAAACGGATCGGTCCATTGCATGATGTGGTCGAGAATCTTGCGCGACGTTGTTTCTGGAGTGGGAGGCTTAGCTGCCCAGAGCATACGGTGAGCAAGGTTATCCGCTGTCCTGCCTGACATTACCCCATTTACCTCCGCTGGTACCGGACGAATACGGCAAAGGGGCATACCAAGACTCAAGACTTGGAACGTCCGCAGGGATATCTCCTTCGCCAAGCCGAACAGCAAGATTGGCGGTTCCGTGGAATGTCGGAGAAAGGAATCTACCAGAGCTGCTCGCACACACTCATCTGCATGACCTTGAATTTCTCCTCGGGTGAAGCAAAATCCCAGAGGCTCCCCCTGTGCCGAGGTCACGAACAGACCAGCGTGAATGCACCGGCCGTCCTCTGCTTCGACAAACCGCATCCACCCGACCGCCTCTGCCCCTTCGTCTTCATGTCTTCGAGATGTGGAGATACGTGTAAGCATCGTCGGAACCCACGTGGCGATCTTATTCGGGGTCGTCCTTAGTTTCTCGCTCCAAATCGGAGTTCTCTTCATACGTAGTGGTAAAGCCTTCGAACTCAGTGTCGGGCCGATAGTCCGGATACAGGCGACACAGGTCCCACTCGTTGATCGCTGCACGGACCTTGTAACGCATCAGCCGTTGAAATCTCGCTCCCCCGGTCGTCGCATCGCGGGAAGGTGGCTCCCAGTCGTAGGCTCGACTGTATAAGCCATGCAACAACTCTACAGCCGCCTTCACGTCTGCGTCGCTAGGAGGCTTCAGTGTCAGACAGTCCCGCTCCAGCAACCGCATGCCGCTCTCAGCGAGGGCTCCGAGAGCGTTATATTTTGTGCTTTGCTCCAGTTTGGGTCGAACGTAGTCTTTGTCTTTCTTCTGTCCATCCGGGCTGATGATAGCGGAGGCAAAGTCATCCGTAACTGCGCCTACCACGATCAGACCAGGGTAACTTTCTCCCTTTGTGCACCCCATCCACCGCGCTATCTCCGCGTACGAACGACCACGCTGCAATATCGAATACGAGCCGATCAGCTCGACTTCATCTAGAAGCACGACCCAGCCCCGATAGCCAGCGCTCTTGATCAACTCGACAGCAAACCGCAATTTCTGCGGCGGAAGGTCGGCGGCTTTTGGAGCATTAAACTTGTAATATTGCGACTGATTGATCAGCCTCAATCCTTTGCGAATAGTGGAAATCAGTATGCGGTCCCCCGCCCAGAACGATTCGATCTCGCTGATGAGATCCTGATCTTTCGATTGTTCGTGTACGACCCGACTTGCGGGAAAGATCATGCTCAAAGAGCCGTGCACGGCGGCGCTGTCAGCCCAGTGAGAAAAGACCCTGTATTTCTCGGATTCCGGTTTCAGGGATAGCGTGAGCTCTTCGATTAATCGTCCGCGCCGGTCGGGAATCCGGCCGTTTTCGATGGCCGACACAAACACTTTCCCCAGATCGTAAAGGGGGGTCTCCTTGCTGATTGCAACCCTGCTGCAAATGAAATTTCTGGAGAGAGCAAGATGTTCCAAGTGTGCCAAGAGATGTGACTTTCCCGAGCCGAAATCTCCGGAAACAAGCAATCCGTGAGAGTCTGTTCTGCCTTGGGTGTCCGACGCCCCATCTAACATTTCGATAAACCGTTCCTCGGCCTGCGGTTGATTGCACCCTAATTTCCGCACGGCTTCCCTGTTTGGCACGCCGTTGCGCAAGGCTTCCACCGCCAGCCGGGCCTCGAGTTTTCCGTCCATGCAAGATACCATGCGATTACTTCTATGAAAGCCGCACCAGAGCCGCCACCGGATTAGCAAGGTGTCGGTCACGAACGTCGTCCATCACTCTGGTGCGAAGAGCGTCGTAGATGCTCCAGCCTCTCTTCGATTGCTCATCGACGAATTCGTAGTCCGTTAGCGTGACCAGCAACGATCCTGACAATCGGTGCGCGTCATCAATAAACTCTCGAAGCAGCTCATAATGATCCACGGTCATCGCCTTTGTGTAATACCTTCGTCCATCTCTCGGATTGCGAGACAGCATCACACGGGCGTTGTCCAGAAGAATCACCGTTCCTGAATAGTCTGCATAACGCACCCAATAGAGGGCTGATTCAATAAAATAGCGTGCAGTTGTTCGGTTGATGGGCGTGCGAATTTCGAAGTGCTTGACATTGCCGATCCGCGTGTTTTTGCCGGTAAGCCAGTCGAGCAGCGGCTGCCCGGCATACACCTCCTGCGTCGAGTTCTCGCTTTCGGTGAAGCAGAGATGTGTCATGGCTATCCGAAAAGCCTTGGCCATATTGGCGTTCTTAAGAATCTCATTCTGCAAGGATGGTCGTAATTGCAAAAGAACCACCTGCGATTCGATATCGTTAGCGTGGGCGACGGCGTCGACAATGTTAGCCCTGCTTTTCGGGTCGATGTCATCGACGTGATAGCTCTTCTCCATGAGCAAGCGCAAGATCACGCGGCGAGCAAGGAGTCGCCAATCGATCTGCGATGCCAGACCGAAAAAAATATCCTGCGGCATGTGGACACGCCTTGTGACCGCGTCCAATAGTACAAACAGGTACTTCCGCTCTTCGCAACGAGCCTTCAGTCCATCGACAAGAACCTGCCGTCGTTCCTCGGTGGTTACTGCGAATTTTACCGCAGCCCCTCCGTCCTTGATGAATGTTGACAGATACTCGCGATCTATATGGTTCAGCCATTCGGCTACCGCGACCGCATTGGTCATTGGTCGTCCTTGCTGAATCGGATTCCGTAGTATTCGGCGTTATCGCCATTTGGTCCGATGAAAGAAAACAAGTCGTTCGAACGCTTCCGGGATCCAGTGGATGACGAAAACGAGACTTTGGCACCTTTCCTGGTGCGTTGAGGCCCCTTCAAATCCAGGATATACAAATCGCGAGCAAAGTCTTTGCGATCATAGTCGCGGCCGATGCCCGGCAGAGCCGTCATCAACTTGTAGATCCTGGCCAACGGCACAACGCGTCCACTGCTCACTGACAGGAGATCCAGAGAGGTTTCTCTTACAATATCAACGTACACAGCATATAAAGATTCAAGAAATCGTGCCGGAGAAAAGCTGCTGGATTTTTTCTGATTCGCGAGAAGGAGGTCAACAAGATGTGATGGTCTTGCCGTCGGCACTTTCTTCCTGTCTATCTTTACTGCGCGTTCTTCTGGAAGTATCCGCACGATTGAGGGATAGGAGATCAAAAGTCCGTCCCGTTCATGAATTTTCAGGCCCTTCGAAACTGCTGCGACCTTGAGTGAATCCACATACTGTTCACCAAATAGCCGTGGTTCTTCTTCGTCCGAAAAAGGCCAACTTGAGCCAGCATTCGAAACCTCTTGCTGAAGTATTATCAAAGCTTCTTGCAATTTCTCCTGACAGCGCTTGATACCTGCTACATTTCCGGTCTGGGCAGCTTTCGCCAATGCACGAGCCTGCGAGGCCACGCTATTGGCAGACTTCCGTGCCGCCTCGGCGGCTCTTTCAGCATCACTGCAGGCTTGTTCGAAGCTGACCATTATTCCCAATTCCCAAGATGGATTAGCTGGCTGGCATCATAAATGATCGATTCTGCTCAGCACATCGGATTCCCAAAAGACCGTCCGCACTGTAAAAGCGCTCTCGCTCGGTTGGTGGGTACGACGACAAATAAATATCCAGACCTCTGCGAAGGCCGATAAATATCGGGCCGTACTATGACTATAATGCTAGCACATACTTGGGCATTTGTCAAGTTCCAACTCTATGCTGACAGGGCAATCGCTTTTCAATTATCTCTTTTGGTGGTAGCTTGGCGACGGTACGAACCATATCGAGCAAGGCGTTATTGCGCCATTCAGTGCCTGCCCAGCGCATCAACGCAAGTTTTGGGCCGCTCTTTCAAGTGGCTGTCAGTCCTCGTTCATCGCCGCATCGAGCGCACCGCGTTCAGGCAGTGGCACGCTTCCGCTGTTGCTGGCCCTTGATCTCGCGCGTCGCCGTGACCTTTTCGACCGCCAAGCACGGGCCATCGACGCATCTCCTGCAACAAACCGATGCTGGTGCAGAACACCACCGTCCACCCGAGCCTAGTGGGTTGTATTTATCATACTGGTGTCATTGAGCTATTGTGTGCCTAGTCTGCCTTGGAGGCTGGACGGATGGACCACGAACAGTTTCGGAACTGGCTGTCGCGGGTTGACGATTTGACGGTTGCGCAGTGCGAGAAAGTGGCGACGGTGCTGTCCGCATTGCGGTGTCGGGGCGGTGTCGGGCCTGTATCACAAGGAGCGCTGGCTGGCCTTCGGCGCATCACCGAGGCAGCGGCGCTGGACATCAAGCACGAGAGCCTCAACGCCTCGGCCGGCGAGGTGTTGAGGGGCGCACTGCACATCCAGACGGTCAACAGCCGCCACAGCCAGATCAAGGCCTTCCTGCGGCGCTTCCGCGGCATCGCCACCAAGTGTCTCGACAGCTGTCCGAGGTGGTTCCATCTCGTCGCGCTTCGCGACCGGCCATCCATCGCCAAGAGCCTGTCTTGTGGCAGCAATGAACAGACCTTGCCTGCAATTCACGAATTGAGCCTTCGATTTCAATGCCATCTTGCTTGAAGCATGCATGCATATACAGCGCGAATGTTGCGGCTTCTTCACCGAGCGTGTCGTTTCGGGTAAGTTCTCAACGGGCTAAAAGGACGATCCTGCACCCTCAAGCTGTCTGGCCAGCATTTTCATCCCTGACGATTTAGAAACTGCAGCACCTTGCTGAACCGGGGCCGCCCGCGGTCGCAACTTGCAGGGCAGTTGGAAAACGTCCCTAGCCGCAGAGTCAGTTGCAGAACCTCTTGCCCAAACACTGGGCGAGCCTCCTCCTCGACCCCTTTGCTTGGGCTTGATGTCTTGCTGTTGCTAGCCCCAAGGATTGTGAGTGCGCAGACAGGAAGAACCGATCTGATGCATTCGGTCTGACGGCAGCGGTCGACACGCGATGCAAACCTCGTTACCATGAATCCGGTTTCATGTTTGGGCACTTCGATCCCAACAGTGCCGACAGGTTGGAATGAGATGTGAATCTGCGCCAGATTGAGATAGTTCGGGCTGTAATGCGGCGACGTACCACCGTGGCGGCGGCGGAAGAGCTTGCAATGTCGCAGTCGGCCGTGAGCAATGCAATCAAGCATGCAGAATCAAGTCTTGGTTTCAATCTCTTCGAGCGGATCAACAATCGCCTCGTTCCAACCGAGGAAGCAAAGCTCATGCTGGAGAAGGCTGAACCCCTCTTCATGTATCAGCAGGCGGTGAATAGATGTGCCGAGGACTTGAAGGCAGGTCGAATTGGACGAATCAGAGTGGTTGCGACCTCTGAAATCTCTGAATCAATCTTGCCACATGCCATTTCGGCGTTTCTCGAAACGCATCAGGCTGTAACTTTCGAACTGGATTCTCGGCCCCTGATGAGCGTCTTGGATGAAATCGAGACCGGCATTGGCGACATAGGATTCGTGCTTGAGGCACCGAAACGGCATGACCTTGTATTGGAGGAAATCGCTGCTGTGAGCGCGGTGTGTGCTTGCAGGTCAGATCATCCGCTGGCAAGCCACGGCAGAGTTGACCCGGAGGATATTGCAGGTGAAAGACTGGTCGCGCCAGCATTGCATAGCATTGTCGGCATTCTATTTGCCGAAGCGTTCGCACGAAGATCCGTGAGTTATTCTCCCCATGTGCAAGTAAGGTTCATGAATGTGGCGGCACGGCTAGCCCAAAAGGGCTGCGGTGTAGCCCTGATCGACGAGATTACAGTGGCTTCCGGTCATTTCAGCGATCTTGTCGCGATTCCATTCTCACCGGCAATCACTCTCGCTCTGACCGTGGTACTGCCGAGAAATCGCATGCCTTCACGCCTCACCAAGGATTTTAAAGCCTGCTTTCAGCAAACGATGAATCTTCGGCTTGGGGCGGCGAGGGCAAGACAATCGACACATTGAAAACATGATGATGCCAACTTCGGGAGTGCGGCCAAAACACCGCAAACGAGCGGAAGTTTGCAGAGCATGACGAACGGGAATGACGGGTGTCGCTCCAAAGGCAATGTCTCGGTTTGAATTTTATCCAACAAAAACAATATATTAGAGATCAGACCGAGATACTGTCAAACCAAACACCGCCATCGGAGATCGATTGCAGCCGAAAATTTCGATTCAACGAACTTTTCAGATCCTGACGGCATGAGAAGCACCGGCCGGGACAGGATGCCCAGCCGGTGCGCAGGGAACGTCACTCAACCGCGTCCAGCGCGTCGAACAGTTCCTGCTGGCTATCAGTCTCGATGAATCCCTCATACAGTGGAGCGGCTGACGCCTTGAAGCCGGAGACATCGGGGTCCACAACGACCACGCCTTTTGCCCTCAGTTCGGCAAGCAGCGGCTGCTCTTGGTCTATCACGTACTGGCGTTGCCAGATTGCCGATTCAGTGCCTGCTTCGAGCAGCGCCGCTTGAACATCATCAGGCAGGCTTGCGAACTTGCTTTCGCTCATGAAGACCTGAGCAAGGAGATTCAGCCAACCTACTAGCGAGAAGTGGTCGGCGACTTCGTAGAATTTCTTTGCGTTGTAGTCGGAAGTGGCGCCTTCGGCCCCGTCGACAACTCCGCTTTGCAGAGCTCCGTACAGTTCGGCATACGCTAGCGGGGTGGGATTGGCGCCGAACGCTCGGAATGCGGCGATGTGCATTGGCTGCTGCATTGTGCGGATCTTCATGTTGGCAAGGTCATCAATTGATGCAATCGGCTTGCTTGTCATCATATGCCGAATTCCTGACGAGTACGTGCCGATAAGCTGAAAACCCGAAGCCTTCGCTGCTTTGTGGGTCAATGCCTTTGCTGGACCTTCGATCTTGCGACTGAGGATCGCGATATTCTCGAACATGAAAGGCATGTCGAGCACGCGAAAATCGTTCACGAAGTTGCTGGTGATCGCATTTGACACCATTGCCATGTCAAGAGTGCCGAGAAGAACGCCTTCCACAAGCTGGCGCTCGTCGCCGAGCTGGCCATTCGCAAAGATCTCGATCGTTGCCTTGCCTTCAGTCTTCGCCTCAAGAAATTCGCGAAGCTTCTGCAGGCCCATGTCCTGAATTGAATCGACCGCGTTTGTATGGCCGACCTTGATGGTGATTTCCTGGGCCGTCGCCGCCAAGCCAAGCATGATGGACATGGCAGAAACGAGTGCAACAACTGCGTTTCTCATTTGATTCTCCTCCGATTTGAGTGGTTGGTTGTGAAGATGGTGGCGCAACGGCGCCTCGGCTACGGAAAAAACATTTGGGGAAGGGTCAGTACAACTGGCGGCGCATAGGCAACCAACATAAGAACGACGAGCATTGGCACGAGGGGCATCCAGACCTTGCGCGAGACCTTCTCCACGCGCCCTTCGAAAACTACCGTGGCAACATAGAGACAGATCCCGTACGGTGGCGTAATGAGCCCGATCGAAAGATTCAACCCGGCCATCACGCCAAACTGGACAGGATCGATGCCATAGCTTCGTGCTATCGGCAACAGCACTGGGAGCACGATCAGGATGGCGGAAACGCTCTCCATGAACATTCCGATGCACAGCAGAAGCAAATTGACGATAATCAAGAAAACTATGGGAGAGGATGTTACGCTGCGAAGCCAGGTATCGAGCATCTCGGCAACCCCGAGTGTCGCAATGAGCCATGAAAATATGCTGGCTGTGGAGACAATTATCAGCACTGCCGCCGAAAGGCTGATCGATCGCAGAAACAGCTTGGGCAGATCGGCGAAAGTGATTTCCCGATAGATGAAAAGAGAAATCAGCAGCGTGGCCACCAGTGCAATGCTGGCAGCTTCAGTTGCGGTGAACGCACCGCCGACAATCCCGCCCACAACTATGATCGGCAATGTCAGGCCGGGGATGGCTCTCAAAAAAGTTCGACCGAGACGTGACAGCGAGAATTGCTCGGTGTCAACATAGGCGGCTCCACCGCGCTTTGCGTAGACCCAGCAGATTAGGGCCAGCATGGCGGCAATCATGAACCCCGGGATGATTCCGCCAAGAAACATGGCGCCGATCGAGAGATTCGAGGTGATCGCAATAATCACCATGATTATGCTGGGCGGAATGATTGGTGCGAGCGAGCCCGTCGCGGCAACGACAGCAGCCGAGAGATCCATGTTGTAGCGCCGCCGCCGCATCTCGGGCGCAAGGATTGAGCCTATGGCGGCGGTGTCTGCAGATCCGGACCCGGAAATCGCTGCAAGCCCAGTGCCGGTTACTATGCATACCATGAACAAGCTTCCGGTAATCCATCCAACCAGCGCTGCGGCAAGATCGACGAAGCGGCGCGCGATGCCCCCTGCGGACATGATCACGCCCGCGGTCACGAAAAATGGTATCGCCATGAGCGGAAACGAGTTGACGCCTCCGTATACCCGCTGGGCGACTATCGTAAGCGGCACATCGGTGAGAAGCGCTATCGAGATAAGCGCAGCGACACCCATCGCGAACACAATTGGCATCCCGGAGAACACCAGCAGCAGGAAGCCGCCGAACGCAAAGCTCATTGCACAATGTCCGGGGCTTGTTTTGCGTCGGTGCCCGGGTCACGAATTTCGGGAAGTGTGGCTATTGCGAATTCAAGGAGGAAGTACGACATGCCCACGGGCAAGGCTGTATATGGAATGGCAAGAGGGATTTGCATCGCGGCTGATTTCACGATCAAGCCGATCGAGATCAGACTGAAGCTTCCAATGATCACGACCACTATGAGCCAGGCACCGAGCAGGAATGAGGCGGTTTTTGCTGCGCGTTGAATCCAAGTTGGACACATCGCGATCAGGATGTCGACCCCGACATGGTTGCGATTGCGCATCGCGATGCCAGCTCCGAGCATTACAAGCCAAACCTGAGCGAAAATGGCAGCTTCCTCGGACCAGGAAATCGAATAGTTGAAAACGTAGCGGCCAAGGATCTGGAACAGTATCAGGCACGTCATCACGCAAAGCAGGATGATCGCCAGCAGATTCACGACCTGTCGCAGGGAATTAAGTGCAACCTGCGCGACTCCACGGACACCGCCGGCTCGCGTCGCATCGTATTGCTTGGCTTTCATGAGTTCGAGCAGTCTATCATCGCCCAGCGTTTGTCGAAGCGTGGCCCTGAAGTTCAGACTGTACGATGCGAACCTAGCATAGCGACCAAGGCACCTCCAATTCACGATAGCATCAATTGTCGCAGCACCATACTATCGACAGCTATTATTGTTTACATCCCAACTACCAGAATTTTGCATAGCCTGAGAAACATTCGCCGAGGTTCCCATGAAACCGCCAACGCGAATTGAGGCTTGCACGCTTCTTCTCTGACAGATTCCTGCATTTCCAGGACAAAGCCTGCTGGCTTCCCAAGCAGGCGAGATGTCGCTCTCTTCAATCATTTCCAATGCACGCCAAGCCTCGTTGAGCGAAAGACAAAGTTCCACAAGGTGCGTGAAGATTGACCGGCCAAGAGGCATCGGCATCATCTCTGACTGGTTATCGTCAAACACAACTCAATTGCTGTGGAGGCGGCAGGCTCGCGACAAACCTGACATTCAATTTGTTCTCGTCAAGGTTGCATCAATGGCCACCTGTCGTTGAAGGGTAGCTAAGGGCTATCTTGCGACGATGCTAGCTGCCTGGAGGATCCGGAGCGTGCATGGAGATTGAACGCTTTCAAAGACTTGGATGCAGAGTGCGGGGATATCGGGACGTGCAGCAAGTTGAAGCGTGCCAGATGGAACGATGACGCCTTGCTCGGCATGGTCCGTGCTGCCGGCAAGCTGCCGCACACCGAGGCCGACGGGAAAATTGAAAAGCGATTCCCTTGGCAAATTCCTTGGCTCAACTTGCCAAGACATTGCTATCTCCATATACTGCTGTTGAAGCAAGGGAGGCTTCGATCACTTTTTCAAGCAATGAGGATGGTCGGCCTCCCAGAATCAACAGGGGGGTATTGTGATGAATCTTGCAAGGAAAAGTATGTTTGCATCGAGTGCTGCCTTTGCGGTTAGCGCGTTGTTGCTTGGTGTCTTCTCGGGGTCAGCTGTTGCTCAGGACAGATGCAACGACCCGCGGGTTGCGAAAGCGATCGATGAAGGAGAGTTGATCGTGGTCGCCAGTGTTTTCGAAACCCCGGAAACGCAGAACGCCCATCGTGAAGGGTTCATCGAATACTGGTGTCTTCCCGAAGACTTCAAAGTTTCGTACGACATCAGGAACACGTCGGGAACAATTGCACGGATCGAGGCGGAAGTGAGTCAGGGTGTTCCGATATCCGGCGACGTCACGACGATGCCAGCCATTACTTGGCTGACCGATGCTGTCGAGCGAGGCCTGATCATGGCTTATCAATCTCCTGAATACGTGCACATGAAGTTGCCGGAGAGAATCGGGCTGAACAATCGGCCATACTGGACATCGGACATGTACATGATGTTTCCGATGTGGAACTCCGAAGAGCTTCCCGACCTCGAGATCAACAGCTGGCACGACCTGCTCAAGCCGGAGCTCAAGGGAAAGATGAGTCTCATGGATGGTTCCTCGCTGCAGTCTGTTGCGCTGGTGTTTCACTACCTAAAGCAGCGTCTTCCAGACGACTACTGGGAAAAGCTTGCAGCACAGGACGTGCTGATCTCTTCGACGTCGATGCATGGCGTGGAGATGATGATGTCTGGTGAGAGACCGTTGTCTATTCTCGGTGTCTCCGCCGATGCCAACGTTCTTTCCGACCAAGGCGCAACTCACATCCGCACGGCGATTCCCGAGGAGGGCGTCATGTTGCAGGAACAGGCCACTGCCGCCTTCGCGGATGCGCCGCATCCGAACGCTGCGCAGCTGTGGATCGATTTTCTTCGCAGTCATCCGGGACAGGTCATATTCGAGAAGTATGAAGGCCGAGTGCCCGGCAGGGAAGGAGTTCCTAGTAGCTTCTCGCTGACGCCAAATGCCGACGACATTGGCGATGCGGCGTTTGCACCCAACTACAAGGAGATTGCCTCGGACGCTGGCTTGGTTCGAAAAGCCCAAGAGGAATTTGCGGCAATCTTCATAAACTGACGCCACTTCCTTTTGTCTCTTGTGACTGACTGTCATGGAGACCGAAACAGGTGTGCGTCTACAAGGCGGGCGATGGCTGCAAGCCGGAAAACGCCCGTCTTCCTTTCGGTTGCCCATCATCTTGGTTCAGTAGAGGCCTAGATGGCGAAATTCGTTGCGGTCAGGGGCCTGCGCAAGAGGTATGGCGACGCTTGGGTCGTCGATGACGTGAGTTTTGAAGTCGAGGAAGGCGAGCTTCTCGTTCTTCTCGGTCCCAGCGGATGCGGGAAAACGACAACGCTTCGATGCGTCGGCGGCCTTGAGCGTCCGGAAGAGGGCGAGATCATCATCGACAGTGAAGAGGTGACTAACGTCGCCAGGGGCTTGTTCCTGCAGCCAGAGGCGCGTGGCATGGGAATGGTGGCGCAGTCCTATGCCATTTGGCCGCATATGAGTGTCTACGAAAACGTCGCATTCCCGCTGAAGATGCGGCGGGAAAGTAATTCCTCGATCTCGGACCGAGTTCACGAGGCCCTTGATGTCGTCAGGCTCGGAGAGCTTGGGGAGCGCAATGCAACCGACCTGTCGGGCGGTCAGCAGCAGCGGGTTGCGCTTGCTCGCGCTATCGTGGCCAGACCGAAGGTGCTCCTATTCGATGAACCATTGAGCAATCTTGACGCGAAGCTCCGCGAGGACATGAGGTATCTGCTCAAGGACATTCAGCGGGAGATCAAGGTCACGGCAGTCTACGTGACGCATGACCAGGCGGAAGCGATGGCCCTGGGTGACGAACTTCTCGTCATGAATGCCGGAAAAATCGAACAGCGGGGCAGTGCGCGTTCCCTGTACTGCGAGCCAACGACACACTTCGTTGCAGGCTTCATTGGCTCCGCGAACCTCATCGACGGAATGGTCGTGAGCGAAGAGTCGGAAAACGGCAATGCAGTGCTGGTGCGTGTCGGAGAGGAGGGCGCCAGTGCGTGCAGTCTCCAGGTCCTGAGTCTGGGCACGAGCGTTGGTGACGCGGTTACGGTCATCGTCCGGCCGGAGTGGGTGAAAATCAACCAGGAAAAACCCGAGATGCGCCATAACGTGATCAGCGGAACGGTGCATAAATGCCAGTATCTCGGCGACCGGACGGAAGTGCTGGTCAACACGGATTACACGCAGATGCGTGTTTGGGCTGATGGTGCCGCGACGTTCGAGAACGGAGTGACCATCCATATGGAAATCGACGGCAGCAAATGCATCGCGTTGCCAGCCAGCTAGAGGCTTGCGACCCGGGCTGCGACAAGGCTGGCAAATAGAGCAGTGTCTGCACTTCGAAGCAGGAGGAAGGTCACACTTGCGACAGGCGCTTTTGCTGTGCTTGCGCTGGGACAGCGCCTGCGCACCAATGTGCGGACCGAAAGGCTTGTTTTCTGGACCGCAGCCGCGCTTTTGTCCTTCGCGATTCTCTATCCGGCATCGATGTCGGTCTACGCTGCGTTCACTGACAAGGGAGCATTCAGCCTCGGCGGTTTCGAGCGGGTGCTGAGGCATCCATCGGTTGGAAAGGAAATTGTCACCACGCTCCTGTTTGCCGCTGGTGCCACTCTTGGCGCCACCTTCATCGGCGTGCCGCTGGCATGGATCAATTCACGGACCGATGTTCCCGGACGGCAGTTGCTTGAAATCCTCTGCGTGATTCCCCTTTTCATCTCGGCATTCGTCGGGGCCATGGCTTGGCGACTGCTGCTCGTTCCCCGTGCGGGAATGCTTACCAAGGTGTTGACCGATTGGGGATGGCCGCCTGAATTGCTGCCCGACGTGTATTCCATAACGTCGATGATTGTCATTCAGTCGATCTTTTATTCGCCGTTCATGTACCTGTACACCGTTGCCTCGCTACGGCAGATGGACCCAAGTCTTGAGGAAGTTGCGCGCATCCATGGCGCTGGTCAGTGGCAAACGCTGTGGCGCATAACGCTCTCTCTGAACGGGCCAGCGCTGCTTTCCGGCATGGTGCTGGTGTTCGTGTTCACGGTCGGAACGCTGGAAATCCCGATGGCGTTGGGGGTCGCTGGCGGCAACTATGTGCTGGCGACACGGATCTGGACGCTGATGAGCAACTATCCCCAAGATCTGACCATGGCGGCCTCTCTGGGAATCCTCGCAATTCTGATTGCAGGAACCGGTCTCTGGATTCAGAGGCGCATTCTTGGGGATCGAAAATTCACTACCGTCAGTGGAAAGGGTTATCGCGCTAGGCGAATCAACCTCGGCAGATGGCGATGGGTCGCATTTGGAACGGTGCTTTCCTATGTCATCATCGCCGTGATCGCGCCTCTTCTCGTTCTGGTTCTGGTGGGACTGCAGAAATACTGGGCCGGAGCGTTCAAACTCGATCTCTTCACTCTGGACAACTTCCGAAGCGTCATGTTCGAGTATGATGTCACAAGACGCGCGATTCTCAATTCCCTGATTGGCTGTTCCGCCGCCGCGACGATCGCCGTTTTCATGTCGGTGATTCTTTCGCAGACTGCATCGAGGCGCGGTGAATCGCTGATGGGATTGCTGGTTCTGCTGCCAATTGCCATCCCGGGTGCCGTGTTTGGGATGATGGTGCTCTTTGCCTTTGTGCGCACGCCGATATACAATACGCTCTACATTATAATTTTCGCCTACGTGATCGGATACTTCTACCTCGCCTACCGGACGATCCATTCGGTTCGTCTGTCGATCCACGACGAGCTCGAGCAGTCTGCTCGCATCCACGGTGCGACATGGTGGAAGTCGACCCAAAAGATCCTTCTACCGTTGTTGAAACCCGGCATCTTTTCGGCGTGGCTCATGACTTTCGTGGTTTTGGTCAGGGAATTCTCGTCCGTGATGTTCCTTTACCGGAATGGCACCGAAGTCATGTCGGTCGTTTTCTTCCTGCTCATGGAGAGACACTCAGCCCGGCTTGCCGCCTTCATGGTGATTCAGACCGCCATCCTGCTTTTGGTGATGGTGATTTTCCAGAGGATCAGCTACCGGAATTCCGAAACGATCGCCGTATAGGCTTGCCTTCCGCGCAGTGCGTGAGCCTCTGTCGGATGCGGTGTCATGTGACGCGCAGACGACCGGTTTCGATGATCGCTTCCACAGTGATTTCCACCCGGGCCTTCGGCACGCCGAGCCCGGCCACCTGAATAAGCGTGCTGGCAGGCCTGTTGTTTCGGAAATACTTGAACCTTTCGTCTGAGGCCGCATAGTATTCGGCAAGATCAAGCACGTAGGTCGTTGTCGTCACGACATCGTCGAAGGTCGCGCCGACATGTTCCAGACCGATCTTGATGTTCTCGCAGGTCTGCCGGAGCTGCTCGCGCATGTCCTTTCCCGGTACATCCCCATTTGGCAGCCGCGGCGTTTGACCGGAAAGATAGATGTGCGTATGCGTGTTATCGCTCACGACAATGATGGGCGTGTACAAAAGCTCCCCGTTTTCCACCCGCGCCCACATGTTGTCTGGGCTCAAGAACATTCGCTTCAACATTTTTCCTCCCTGCATTCTGTTGTCTGGTCGGCACAGATGCCGCGATTGGCTCACCATCTTCCAACCTGGTAAAGTTTGGCTTGACCCGTATCCGGTCTTGCCAATCGGTTTCCGGACTGTCAAGCGGGAGCGAAGTGCCTATGGTGCCGGGCACTTGCGCTGCATGTTCCCGGACCTGCAGCTATCTTGCCGCCGCCGCTTCAATGGATTCGCATCGCCGCGGCCTTGCCGCCTGCACTGACGATCAGGGCCCGATAGCACAATGTCGTCGCGGACGCTGAGTTCTTGCCCGGTCAACGCACGGCACTTCGCCTCGGTTCAGTGCACCCGCATGGCTTCCAGCTTGCCTACATCGATGTCGACACCAAGCCCTGGCGCCTCCAGAGGAGCAATTGCGCCGTTGGTCACCTCTATCGACCGAATAACGATGTCAGTCGCGAGATACTGGTTGGTAATGCTTGCATCCCAGTCCAGTTGCGGAATGGCGACCGCAAGATGCGCCACTGCAGCGCTGCCGATCGAGGATTCGGCAACCTTTCCCGCAAGGTTCACATGCATTCCGAGATGGCTCATGAGCTGTCCTGCCGCCATGAGATTCCGAATTCCCAGCTTCAGTGGCTTGAGGCTGCCACCTGATGCCGCTTGCATTTCATGGTGAGCGCGAATGTCCGCGACACTCTGAAAACCTTCGTCGGCACCGATTGGCACCGATGACGCCATTGCACAAGCGCGCATGGCGACGAGGTCTTCGGGCGGGACCGGCTGTTCCACAAAATCCAGGCCCGCGTTGCCAGCGCCTTTCAAGAATGCAATCGCATCCTCTTCTTCAAACCCTCCATTGACGTCCGCCGAAACCCGCGGTCCAGTCCCGGCCGCATCCCGGATAGCTCGGCAGCGGGCGAGGTCTGCCGCAACACCGCAAAGTCCAACCTTGACCTTGAACGCCTGAACCCCTGAATCCATCGAGCGGCGGACCTGTTCGATTTCGGAATCCTGACCGTCTGCAGCCAGCAATCTGACGACTGGCGCCCAGTCGCGGACGCGCCCGCCGATCAACTCGTAAATCGGCTGGCCCGCCCGCTTTCCGGCGAGGTCGAGGATGGCCGTTTCAAGAGCAGCCTTGACACCGGGATTTCCATGAATTGTCGAGGCAATCTGTCGGGAAATTTCATCCACTGACATGAACTCGTGTCCGATGAGTCGCGCGATTGCAAACCGCGCCGCCGCAACCATTCCGACCTGCGTTTCTCCAGTCATCATTGGCGCCGAGGCAGCCTCGCCCCAACCCACATTTCCCTCTCCATCGGTCACTCGCACGATTAGGTTGCGTGCCTCCCTAGCCGTTTCTCTGGACATGGAGACAGGACGCGCAAGCGGCAATGCCACCGCAATTGGCTCGGCATCGACAATTCGAAACATGGCCAGAAAACCCCGACGCTAGCTTACACGACGCCTTCTCGACGATACTCCTCGATTGTCCAGGCCTCCAAACCAAGAACTTCTGAAAGAACGGCATCGGTGTCAGCACCGAGAGGGGGAGGCGCCAAGTTGATCGAGGCTGGCGTATCGGAAAACGTGTACGGGATGCCGAGCGTTTGAATCGAGCCAACGGTTGCATGATCGAGTGTGGTGACCATATTGCATGCGCGGGTCTGGGGATCTTCGATTGCGGCATGCACTCCGTTTATCGGACTGCAGGGAATGTTGCGGTCCTGCAGCCGCTCGAGCCACTCGGAGATGCTATCCGTTCGAAGCGCCTCGGCAACCATCGCGTCAACGGCTTCACGGTTGCGAACGCGATCTTCGTTGCGGTGGAATCGCTCGTCAACAGCCCATTCCGGATGCCCTAGACATTCAGCCAAGCGCGCGAACTGAGCGTCATTGCCGACTGCAAGTGCCAGGCTTCCGTCTGTGCAAGCGAAAGCTCGATAGGGCACGATATTGGGATGGCCGTTGCCGAAGCGCTGTGGAATGTTGCCGCTGGCCAAATAGTTAGAGGCGACGTTCACGAGCATCGAGAGGCCCGTAGAATAGAGTGCCGCCTCTATCTTTTGCCCCTTTCCGGTCCGTGCGCGCGCGTTAAGCGCAGCAAGAACGCACATTGCCGCGTACATCCCGGTGCACACGTCGACGATGGCGACGCCAAGTTTAATGGGCTCGCCTTGCTCGTCGCCTGTGATGCTCATCAGTCCGCTCTCGGCCTGCATCAGGAAGTCATATCCCGGCTTGCCGGCGCGCGGGCCCGTGCCGCCATAGCCCGAAATCTCGCAGTGCACCAAGCGGGGTGCGTCCCGTTCACGCCATGCCTTTGTGATTCCCCATTTCTCCAGCGTGCCCGACTTGAAGTTCTCCACAACGACATCGGCGGAGCGCAGCAGAGACTTCAACAATTCCTGACCGCGGGGGTCCTTTAGATTGAGCGTGATTCCCCGCTTGTTGCGATTGACCCCGAGGAAATATGCAGACTCGGTGCCAACAAAGGGCGGTCCCCACCCACGCGTGTCGTCGCCTTTTCCGGGCTGCTCGATCTTGATCACCTCTGCGCCCATGTCGCCCAAGTTCATGGTGCACAGGGGACCGGCCAGAATGCGGCTGAGATCGATGACTCGGATGCCAGCGAGCGGCCCCGGGCGGGCGGTGTCAGATGTCACCGGCAGAACCCTTTGACGGCGCCCTGTTCTCGTCGTTGGCAAGGCCATCGAGATATGTACGAACCGTATCGCGATTGCGTTCCCGAAACTTCTGAAAATCCGGCTTGCGGCGATCGAGGAATGCGTTCATGCCTTCCATGGCTTCTTCGGACCCCCAGACATGGGCAAGAAGCTCCATCCCCTGTTGCCAAGACGCATAAAGCTCGTCGGACTCATGGTTGAGCGATTTCTTCGTCTGGCGCAGCGTCTGCGAGCTCAGAGACTTGAATTTCGCGCACCATTCTTCAGTTGCCTGCCGCAACTCCGCCTTCGGGACGACGCGATTGATGAGGCCGACGCGCACGGCTTCTTCAGCGGTAAGGGTACGGCACAAAAAGATCATTTCCCGGGCCAGGCGTTCGCCGACCAGCCTTGGAAGATACTGTGTTGCACCGACTGTCGGACAGGCCCCGACACGTGCGCCGGTCTGGCCGAAGACGGCATTGTCTGACGCGATCACCAGATCGCACCACAGGGCCAGTTCGTGCCCACCGCCCATGCACCAGCCATTGACCATCGCGACAACGGGTATCGGCAGTCCGCGGATTGTCATTGCCAATCCAAGCATGCGATCGTTCCAGTGGGCGGCGTTGACCCAGTTCAACCGCATCATCGCGTGGAAGTCACCACCGGCGGAGAATGCTTCCTCCCCGCTGCCGGTTACCACGGCGCAGGTGATCGAGGGATCGTCGCGAGTGGAGTGAAGCGCGTCAATCAACTCGTCGAGAGTCTGTTCGCGAAACGCGTTGCGCACCTCCGGTCGATCAATGGTGACCCATGCTACCTGATCACGCACCTCAAACAGGATCTCGCGATAATTCGATTCACGGCTCTGATTCATGTTTGCCTCCGTTACGAACGTTAATCGGTTTGCGCACTGTGGCGGCTTCCTCGATTTCGATAAGTGTACCGAATGTTGCCTTGGGATGAAGAAAAAACAGCGGCGATCCATGATGTCCAGCCGCAGGCGGCTGCAGTGGACGCAGGCCATGGGCCGCGGCGTCAGCGTGTGCGGCTGCCGCGTCCTTGGTCGTGAGGCAAATGTGATGCAGTCCGCCGTCCGGGTTTCGGGCAAGGAACTTTCCCACCGGCGAGTTTTCGCTCAGTGGCTGCATCAGCTCTATCGTGGCGTTTGCAAAGTGCACGTAAGCAATCCGGATAGCTTGTTCGGGAACGATGACTGGCTCGTCGACCAACGCCTTGAATCGATTCCGATACAGCGAGGCTGCTTTCTCGATATCCGGCACGGCGATGGCAACATGATCAATCGCTGGAATTGCTTTGGTTCTACCTTCGTTTCCTATATCGTCCATTAGGTCCTCAAATTCCAGACGCTTTTGTCTGTATATGTAGATTTCTCGCTGTTCGAGCATATCGCAACAATCAGCAAGTGTCAGGCTTGAGTGCGTGAAACCAATGCAATTCGGACAGCTGCTTTTCGCCTCGCAGGGCATGCCGATCAATCCTCAACGAGCCGCAGTGGAACTGTCTTGCGTTCTGCCGAGCTTGCGGCGGCGCCACTCGAGAATCGCAAACGTGACGAGCATAAGCACAGTCAAGATCAAAATCACCGCCGTGATTGGCCGTTCAAAAAAGGCATGTAAATTCCCGTCCGACTGAACAAGTCCCCTGCGAAGCGATTCCTCCAGAATCTTTGCGAGGACAAAAGACAGCAGCATGGGTGCAATCGCTATATCCAGCTTGCGCATCACGTAACCGATGATTCCGAATGCAAACATGACGGCAAGGTCGAAACTGCTCGATTTCACCGAGTACGTGCCGACCACGCAGAAGGCGACGACGATCGCATAAAGAAGCGGGCGTGGGATCGTCAGGATCCGGATCCACCATCGCATCGTCAGGCGGCCAAAAACATACAACGCAACCGTGGCGAACAGCACCGACATGAAAAGACCGAAGATAACATCACGGTGCTCGGAAATCAGGAACGGCCCGGGTTGCAACCCCTGGGCGATCAGCGCGCTCATCAAGATCGCCGTGACAATGTCGCCGGGAATGCCAAACACGAGCATCGGGATCATCGCCGCCGCGCAAACCGCGTTATTTGCGGCTTCTGGCGCGACAACGCCCTCGAACGCACCCTTGCCGAATTTCTCCGGAGTTTTTGAGGCGCGCTTGGCCAGGCCGTACGCGACCCATGGCGAGGTTTCCGAGCCAATGCCGGGCAACGCACCGATGAATGTTCCGACCAACGAAGAACGCACGATCGTCCAGAGGTGGGTGACGACAGCGCCGAGCTGCATTCCGGTGCCCGCAACATGGACAGCCACGGAATCTTTCATGGCCTTCTTGCCCCGCCCGAACGACTCCATTTGAATAAGCACCTCGGTTATGCCAAAGAGCCCCGTTACCAGAGCAATCACGTTCAACCCGCCCTGCAGTTCCGGAAGTCCGAACGTGAGCCTTGGTGTTCCGCCGATCGGGTCGGTTCCGATCAGTGCAAAGAGAATGCCAATCGAAGCGGCCATAACACCCTTCGCAAGCGACCTGCCCGAAACGTAACAGATCATCGTGAGCGAAAAGAGCACCAATGCGAAGAATTCGTGCGGACCAAACTGGATGGCGATGAGCGCGAGCGCTGGCGCTCCGAAAATCAGAGCAACTGTCCCGAAGGCATCTCCAATCAGCGAAGCGTTCAATGCGCCCATCATCGCGACGCCGGCGCGTCCCTGCTTGCGCATTTCGTAACCATCGAGGAGCGTGGCCGCGTTGGCGGCCGTGCCGGGAGTGCCGATCAGGATGGCCGAGACAGAGCCGCCAAACGTCCCCCCCTTGAACAGGCCGATCAGGAAAGGAATTCCGACGAGCGGGCTTACAAAGAATGTGAAAGGCGACAGCAGCGCCATGCCCATCGTGGCGCTGAGTCCCGGTATCGCGCCAATCATCAGACCGGCAATCGTGCCGATCGAAATCGCCATTATCGTCTGCCAGTTGAAAACGATAGTTGCAGCGGCCAGCAAATCTTCGAACATCTTCAAATTCCGCCGGACTACAGGAGAAGCCCTTCGGGCAAACCGACGTGAAGCCCGAACCGGAATATCAGCCGCAGAGCGACTGCGACAGAAATTGCGACCGGCACGATGATCAGCAAGTTGCGATAGCCGCCGACAACGCTGGCGATCGAGATAAAGACAACTGTTGAAACGACGAAGCCGAGGGTTACCACGGCGATCAGATACGCCATAATGCCGCCAAGGCCCGTGCCCACGCGGACGTAGGCCACGGCGCTTGTTTCAACCGCGGGCAGGATATCAGATCGCAGGGGAATCGTGGCCATCACAAGCAGGGCCGATGCGGCGAGCAGCAGCGAAGCCATGCGTGGAAAGAAAGCCGGTTCCAGCGCCACGTCGGTTGTGCCGGGAATTGTGAACGCCCAGCCGCGGACGAGGTCGGGCGCTTTCAGGAAGAGAAGCACGCCTGTCGCGAACACGATCGCGGCAAGCGCGCCCTCAAGAATCCATTTCAAGACTCTTCCAGAGCCTTGATGCAGCATTCAACCGCCGAGAGCGGCTCTCAGCAATTCGGCTGCGTTTTCCCAGTCCTTGCGCCATTCCGCCTCGAATTCGTCGATGATGAAGGTGTTCGGATCCTGCAACGTCAGCTCAAATGCCTTGAGCAGAGCTGGGTCTTGCTTGATCTGTCGCATCGCCTCCTGAAGTCTTTCCACTTTGTTGGCCGGCAGTCCCGGTGGTGCGTAGATCGCAACAGACGACCCGGCTATCACGTCGTAGCCAAGCTCCTGCATGGTCGGGACATCTGGAAACTGAGGCAGTCGCGATGATGATGCCACGGCGAGGGGTCGCAACATGCCGTCCTTCACATAACCTTCAATCTCGCCGGCGTCGTCGAACAGGAGCGCCCCATCACCGGCAATGATCGCTCGCATTTTGGGTCCTCCGCCGCCATGTGGGTTCCACTTGAACATCTCGGGCGAGAGACCAGCCTGCTTGATGAGCAGCAGCCAGCCATAGTGGTCGGATGTGGCAATGTCGGAGATCTCGATCGCGATTGGAGCGTCTGCGGTCTTTGCGGCTTCGATGAAGGCCTCAACGCTGTCATGCGGCGAAGTGGCCCGAGCGGTCATGATCCACGGGACAAACGACACTTGCGCTATCGGGGTGAAATCGCTGGCATCAAGATCCAGGCCTTGCGCGATTGGCGCGATGATTGCACCGCCATTGTCGCAGATCGCCAGTTCGTACCCATCTGGCTCTGCATCCTTTATGTACTGCATCGCGACGGTTCCAGATCCGCCGGTCCTGTACTGCGGAAGCAATGACTGGCCGAGATACTTGGCGGCAACGCGTTCTACCATCCGCAAGTTCCGGTCCACGCCCCCACCTGCAGGGTAGCAGGCTGCAACACTGATTGGCCGGTCCGGATACATGTCCTGCGCGTTTGCTGCCAGATGGCCGGTAAACGGGCCCACCGCAACTGCAAGCCCGAAAAGCAATGAAAACCGTTTCATTTTATCCTCCCTTTCCCAGAAACATGCACTCATCTTTTTCCATCGGGAAATTCTGAGTGTGAAGACCAATAACATCATCTACCGATCGATCAAGGCCGTGACGTCGATTTGGACCGCTGCAGCTTCGACCGGGCCTGGATTCGGCACCAAAACGCAGTCGAATGCGGGAAGTGCGTCAGAAACAAACAAGGACCTGATTGCATCGTAGGCAATCAAGTCTGTCTCCTCGCGAAGGTAGACAACCGTCTTGGCGATTGCATCAAGCCCAATCCCTGCCGACCTGCAAATCTCTTCAATGCGGCGCCAGGCCCACCAGACTTGCGCTGGCACCCAAGGAACACTGGTCGACGATTCGAGCGATCTGACGAAGTCAGCTGCGTCGTTGTCTATGGCACTCCAGTCCATGGCGATTTGCCCGTTCGGTCCGAGACCCAGAATCCCGGCCAGCAACATCAGCGGGCCGGTCTTCACAGCTGCGGGACCGGCAAAGGGGGGCGGACAAGGCCATTCCACGCCTGCTCTTGGCAATGCACCCGGCTGAAGCGCCGTAGGCTCGATTTCGATCCTGCAGCCCTTGTGCCCAACCTCGGCGAAGCCGACGATGCTCAATGCGGGTGCGACACCATCGAAGAAGTGCTTGTGAACCCTGTGGAATGTTGCAAAGTCACGCGAATCGGCGAGATATGCGCGAACATGTACAATGTCCGACATAGCCATTTGATGGCTTTCCAGCGCACACCGAATTTCATTGTAGACGAACCATGTCTGTGCCGCGATTGGGCCGTCACGCGCATCTGGATGGCTGCGTCCCGTGGCGAGGAATCGTCCCTCCGACGGCACATCGTCAAAGCTTGCAACCACGGGCTTGCCGGGCTGAGCGGTCCTGATCGGTATGTGGCCAGCCAAGAACACCAGAGGTCCGCTGGCTACCATCTGAGAGTAGATCGAGGCGGATGGATTGGCCGTGTCTTCCGCAGGAGTCATGACTATGCGCTCGCCGAGGCATTCCGGATCCTCGATGTCGGCGGCAATACACTCAATTCCAAACCAATTTCCATGATGCCCGCCAACCGACGAAACTCCCAGCCCACTGCTCGGGGCGGCCTCTGGTTGCCAGCCCTTGCGGACACGTTCGAGTACAGGGAAAAGCCGCTTGTCGCGCTGCCACATGCGCTGGCGCAGAATCTGATCGCCACGCGTTCCGGCAGCGGTCAGTATCCTCTCCATGTTGCGATGTGCGTTCCAGGCATCGAAAGTCGCTTCGCCCTCCAGTGAATCAACCAGCGTGTATCCTTGCGAAGGCTTGCGGAAATCAGATGGAACATCCGCATAAGATGCTTGAGCGCCATTGGACTGCCCACCCCGAACGCCAGACGCAAAGACAAATCCGCCGCCCCGAACAGCCGCCGGATAGCCGGGCCAAGCGGAGGGCGATCCTTCAACAGTCACAGCATGTCGCGGCATGTGGTCGTTCTCCTAGAGTTTCCTGGCAAAGTTAGCCAAGCTTGCGTCAATCCTTGGGCTGACGGCGAGGCTAACCCGCCCTGTCCGACGTCAGACCGCGAGCAATCTGCGCGCATTTCCGGCGAGGATCAACGATTGGTCGGCCTGGTTCAGGCCTGCATGTTCCATCACGAATTCAACCGGCTGCTCGTATGACATGTCGAAGCAGAAGTCGCTACCAAGAAGCACCCTGTCGGCACCGACAAGCGAGATCAGAAAATCGAGAGCCTCGTGCGAATGAGTGATGGTGTCGTAATAGAATCGGCGAAGGTACATTTCCGGCGAATTTGTCAGATGCCGGCATTCGGGACGAACGCCCCAGCCGTGCCTGATGCGCCCAATCAGGTAGGGAAGCGACCCACCGGCGTGAGGAAGGCAGAATGTCAGTTTGGGGAATTGGTCCAGAATCCCGCCGAATATCAGATGCGATGCCGCTATGGTCGACTCGGTCGGGTTGCCGATGAGGTTTGTAAGGTAGAATTTCCTGAGCCGCTGCGGATCCACGACTTTAATCGGGTGAAGAAAAATTGCGAGACCTTTTGTTTCGATAGCTTCGTAGACTGGAATCAGGCTCTCATCCGACAGTTCCAACTCGCCAACTCGCGTGCCCATGTAGATGCCACAAATTCCAGGCTTGTCGGAGATACGTTCCAGTTCTTCCAAAGCTAAATCGGGTTCATTCATCGGCAGCATCGCCAAGCCCGCAAACCGGTCCGGGTAGGCAAGGTGTGCCTCGATGCAAGCGTCATTGTATGCTTCCGACATTCGCTTTGCCAGTTCCCCCGGTGCCCAGTAGACCATTGGCTGGGTGAGCGACAGGGCATGCACGGCTACACCTTGCTCGTCCATGGAGGCCACACGCGCCGGGATATCGAAGTACCGCTTCTCGATTGGCGTCTTCAGGCCGCCCACATCGATTGTGGGCAACCTGCCCTCTGCCCACTCGCAGCGCATCCCATATGGGCTTCCTTCGGCCGCAACCAATCTGAGAAAGGTTTCGGGATAGAAGTGTGCATGGATATCGATCGGCTGGACACTATCCGAGGCCATTCCGGCGGTTCCTCCTAACAGCCAGACAACAATTCGTTCTTGGAACGCAATACTCTGCCTCTGTGCAGGGAATCTCATAGGCACCTGAATTCAGGGACTGTGCACACCCTTGCAACGAGCCCGGCATTTCTTCATGCGGAGCGTGATGACTGCTCTGCATAGCCAGCAAGCTTCGACGATTACCAGAATCGGCTTTGTCCGAGTTCGCGACCAAGCTTCAAGCCCAATACAATGTTCACCCATGTCCGTCAAGCTCGGAAAACGATGACGCTCGCCAAACAGGCCCCTGATGGCATCTGCGGCGGGCATGGGATCTCGATCCGTGGCGCGTTCTCCGGCCTGTTCAGCGCGCGGCCTTCAGTCGGTGTTGACCCGGCTGGCCTCGGACTGGGCCGAACGCCTCGGTGATGCACACAAGCCGCGGCGGCGGCTGCGTTCTGTTGCTGAAGGGCAGCTCGGGCACCCTCGCGACGATGCGAGCCTGCTTGGAAGATCCAGAAACGCTTTCAAGGGCTTGTGCGGGACACGGGTGCATTGGGACGCGGATGGTACAGCCTGCACCGATATCGATTGATTGCAGGAAACCTGCCGCTGGCCCGGTCTGGAGGCAATCGGGAAAGCCGCCGTGCTTCCCGACCGCGGCGCACTCGCGCTGATTGATAGAGAACGCGTTGCACTGGGTGCTCGATGTAGCGTTGAACTAGGGTAGCCGACAGCGGCCCGGAGAGCCTTGCGATGATGAGCTGGCTGGGACGACGACGTCCTGCGCGGCATGGTCCGCGCTGCCGCGGCGTGCGTTGCCGCCGAACGGGAGGTTGGAAAGCGATTGCCCTGCATTCCAAGGTGTTCGGTTGTGGGACGTCCCGGATTTTGGCAGGATCATCAATTGATTCTCTGTTCCTGCCGTTGCAAGGAAAGTCCAGATGGATATTGCGATGTCGACAGACGCCTTTTGGCGCGCAACAGGCGGTGCATTCTGCACTTTTCCTTTCAAACGGCCTCGCGCAGGATTCAGTTGGAGGAGTCTTGCAGAAAATGAAGATTGAATATGCACATCATCCCGACGCTTCTCCCGCCGCGCCACCGCTTGCGGCCCGCGCGGGGGATCACATCTTCGTCGGAGGTCAAATGGCGGTTCACCCAACCCACGGAATCCCCGCCGAGGCAAAGTTGCTGCCAAACTATCACTGGCATGGGTCGAGCATCCACAAGCAACTTACATACATCTACTCGGATCTCGACAAGACACTTCAGCGGCTTGGGTCATCGCTGCCGAGATGTCTGAAAATCAATTCGTACCACACGAATCCGATGGAGGTGGACATGGCGCTACGCGTTCGCTGAGAATGGTTTGACGTCGACGGAGCGCCCCCGAGTAGCTTGCTGATAGTGCCGGAACTTCCTGTGCGCGGGGCTACCGTTTGCTTGGACATGACGACTTTGAGCGCGAACGCGGCGCTGGTCCGCGAGCTGGTCCAAGTCAAAAGCGTTCAACCCATCGGACAGGTCGCCGCGATTGGCTGGCCCGTCTACTCACAGGCGGTTCGCGGCGGAGGCTTGATATTCACGCGAGGAACGACTCCCACAGGGCCGCGCGGCCCCATTGAAGCAATCGTGCCACACCCTGAACTCGTGTACAGTCACAACCCAATTCGCTTCCAGACGACCTATGTGCTCGATTATTTGCAAAGGCTTCTCGCGGATGCTGGCTGCACGTTCGAGGACGTTGTGCGAGCGGAGGTCTATCTTGTGAGCATGTCGGATTTCGCTGTGTTCGATGATGTATGGCGCAAATATTTTCCAACCGACCCGCCGGCTCGAATCGTTATCCAATCGCCGTTGGCCGTTCCCCACGCTGTGGTCGAAATAGAACTGGTTGCCGTCGATCCACAAGGCCCATACAGTAAGGAAGTCATCGCAATTGACGATGTGCCCACCCCGATGGGCGCTGAACCCCAAGCTGCAAGGGCCGGTCCATACCTGTTCTTTTCGACACTGATGGCGACAGACTATGTGCAGGGAGTTCCGGCAGAAGCGCGGCCCGACCCTAATTTTCCTTTCCACGCGTCCGCTATCAAACTCCAAACCCGTTACATTCTCAAGAACGTTGAAGCCATTTGCGAAGCTGCCGGCACAAGCATCCGCAATCTGGTCAAGCGGCGCGCCATCCATACTGACCTGAGCGATTTTCCAGAAGCGGAAGAAGTGTGGCGCGAAAGGCTCGGCTGCAATTTGCCGCCAACCACCCATTTCCGAACGGATGGCCCTCTCGCGGTTCCCGGTTGCACGGTAATGTACGATCTCACAGCCTTTATTGAAGACTGACACGAGACAGATTCAAATGCCGTGACAAACTGGGCCAGGCGTGCATAAGGGAAGCCGTGAGCAAGGTTGTTTCGCGGAAATGCAAAACTTGAATCAAGCGCTGCGCTTCAAGTTCGTTTCTTGAGGGCATTCAAAAGAATGCCGCTCGATATTCGATGTTGCGGTCAAAGAAGGTTTTCCGTGAAAACACCATAATTGGCTAGCCGCATGGCTTTGTTATGGAGACTAGGCCATCGGAAAAGGTCTTTCTTTATTGGCTATATTGGGTCTCGGCATTCTCCATGTCCCTGTGCTCGGCCGGTGTGTGCGGCCCGGGTGCGCATGTGCAAGTCACGCAAGACCTCCAGTTCGCCTGAACTTGGAACAGGAGTTGCATCTACCCGGTCTGCATACTGGACGTTCCATCCAACCGATTTCGTCATTTGCTCGCGGCGAACTCCATCATGAAGTGAAACGACTGTAAGCTCTCTTGTTTCGGGGTCAGGCTTCCAGATTGCCATGTCAGTAAAAAGAATGGTCGGTCCCTTCGTGGTGAATCCAGTTGATTGCCGCGCCTTTCTGCCTGTACCGTGGCCATATGTGGTTATGAAATCCAGCCTGTCAACAAATGTTCGCCTCGACTGGCTAACGATGATGTAGACTTGATCGCACGAGCCGGCAATCTCCGGAGCGCCTCCTCCTCCGGGAAGCCGCACCGTGGGACTGCGGTAGTCTCCGATCACGGTTGTGTTGATATTTCCGTATCGATCAATCTGCGCGGCTCCCAGCACCCCGATCGGGATGCGGCCGCCCTGCAGCCAGTAGCGGAACATTTCGGATACGGAAACTGTGCTGAGTGCCGTTTCGCAAAGCTCGCCGTCACCGACGGAAAGCGGCAACACGTGAGGTCGTGCGCCAATTGTTCCGGATTCGTAAATCAGCGTTATGTCCGGGGCATGAACCAGTCGCGCTAGGTTGCATGCCTCTGATGGCGGCCCGACGCCAGCGAAGCAGATGTCATTGCTTGATAGTGCCCTTGCCGCCGCAATGACCATCATTTCAGTCGGCGTGAAATGCGTCATGTGGCGTATCTGAAACCGGCCGCCCGGGCGGCAAACACATCCGGTGTCTGCTGGGTAACGTTTTCTCGCATCCAAGAAAGAAAGCTGTCCCGATCAGCGGAGATCTTGTTCCACTCCAGATACGACGCGTTATCTCGGCTGTAATAACCATGCGCATAAGATGGATGAGCCCCACCCGGCACCACGCAAATCGCGTCCAGTACCCAACTTGGGAGAATGCATGCATTTGAATGAGTTCGCAATTCTTCCACGATCTCCTCGACAGTCGCGACCGCGTGCTTCGCTGCAAATACTGCCTCCTTCTGCATGCCCACTATTCCCTCTACCAAGACGTTTCCTTGATGATCAGCTTTCTGGGCGTGAACAACTGCGAGATCGAGGAACATCGAGCGGACGGCGGCCAATTCCTCACCGGTAAAGGGGCATTGAACCCAACGAATCTCGGAATTTACCTTGGGCAGATCAACCCCGCGATAACCGCGAAACACCATGAAGGGCAGACTGGAGGCACCGGCCACATAGGCGTTGGCCAAGGCGGCATGCGAGTGTTCGCAAATCTCGATTGGATGCGGCCAGCCGTTTTCGATTGCGTCACGCATTCGTCGCAAGAGACCCACGCCTGGATTGCCCGCATAGGAAAACACGACGCTGTGCGCACAGCCCATCCCGATCATCTGATCGTAAATCAGGTCTGGAGTCATTCGAACCAAGACCAAATTCCGGAATCCCTGCCGAATGACTTCATGTGCCGCCGCATGTGGGATCAAGTGGGAAAACCCCTCGAATGCCACAGTCGCACCATCAAAAAGGTGTTCAGCAACAGCGTCACCGAGGGACATGAATCTTGCCTTGGTCACAAGCTCCACCAATTTGGAAACGCTCCACATCATAATTGACGAACTGTTGGCGGTTCAATTGCTTTGCTGACTGGCGTCAAAGATTTCTTGGACAAAAATGGGCACGAAATCTTGTGCAGATTCAAGACATCGCGAATCCGCTGCGTTGCCGCGGGTAATTCTCCCATGTTGTTCTCGAATTGCAGGCTTGGCTTGGCGATGGAGGCTTGCCGAGCGCAATGAGATGGAACTACCTCGGACAGCTGTCGAGACATTTGATGGCAATGCCACGGAAGAGTCGCAGGAAGTCCTTGATCCGGCGGTGGCGACTGTTGGTCGTCTGGATGTGCAGGGCACTGCCAGAGAGGCCGTTCTCTCCCGGTGTTGCGCCGCCGCCAGCTCATCAATATTCGAAAACCAGTCCCGAAACCGCGCCCGATCCATTCGCCTGTCTCCCAGGTCCAAGGCAAATTGGGAGCCAGTCCAGCAGCCATCCCCGCGAATTGCAAATTGAGCCTTAATTGTTATCAAAGTTGGATGGGTGCCGGATGCAAGACTCATATGCCGAGACGAAGCCAGCCGGGAAGCGGAACCGAGGAACGGGAGCTAGGGCACAAGCGCAGACCAGAGGAATTTTGGAACTGGACGACAAGCCTTCTGCCGGAGAAAGATGCGCCCCCTTGAGAAAACGGCCGAATCGTTAGGCTCAGGGATCATGACCAGAAAATGACGACAGCGGCGATGTTTCTTCAGTGCTTGAATCTACCGGACATGCGCTCGATGAGGTTGCACTGCTTCTTGGCGTCTCGAACCTGATGATCGCCCAGCTGTGCTTGCCGTGACACGGGATCAGTGTGCCTGGAATCTGCCGGACTAGCTTAGCAAGGGCTTAATCGGGCGCGGTCCCGCTCCATGGATGGTAAATTCGGGGCTTCCGGACCGCAAGAAATCGACCGAACGTGATCAGGAAGAAGAACGTCCCCAATCAGAAGTTTTCTAAAATCGCATCGAGATGACCAAGGCCGCTGTAGAAAAAGAAAATCTGCCAACGAATTTCAACGCGGGAAGGTACTGTGGACGGTACCTCTGTTTGCCATTGCCTATGTCAGAGTGGCACTTGGCATCTGGGAATGGTGGCGGAGACGGACACATGACCGACTTGTACACACGTTGACGGGCAACAGGCAAAAGCGCCAGCAAGTGCCCATTTACTTGCGGATTAGGGGATGCGTCACTCTGGAGAATCCAGAAAATTTTCGGTATGTGCGCCAGTCCAGCAGTGTTTTCCGATGGACCTCAATCAAATGAAGATCACGCGGAGCGGAATCCGCATCTACCGAAGCAAAGACTTCGCCGGAATGAGGATGGCTGGTGCAGTGGCCGCCGCAATTCTCGACGAGATTTGCGATGTTGTTTATCCGGGCGTCAGGACGGAGGAGATCGATAGTTTCGTGATGCAGAGGATTGCCAAGCACGGTGCCGCTTCAGCCACGATCGACTATCGGGGGTACAAGCATGCAACCTGCATATCGGTGAACCATATTGTATGCCACGGCATTCCTGGAAGCAAGAGACTGAAGGATGGTGACATCCTGAACATAGATGTAACTGTCATTGTGAACGGCTGGTATGGTGACAGTTCCAGAATGTACGTTGCGGGTCAGCCAAGCAGAAAGGCCGAAAGGCTCATTCAGGTGACCCACGATGCGTTGATGCTCGGAATCGAGCAGGTCAGGCCGGGAAACACTTTTGGTGATATCGGCCACGCGATCCAGCAGTACGCGGAAGGCCAGAGAATGTCGGTCGTACGGAATTTTTGCGGTCATGGACTGGGAAAGGAATTTCACCTGCCGCCAAACGTGCTACACTTCGGAAAGCCGGGCAGTGGTGACAGGCTTCAGGAAGGGATGTTCTTCACCGTCGAGCCAATGGTCAATTTGGGAAAGCCGGGCACCCGAATTCTTCGTGACAACTGGACGGCGGTTACTCAGGACCGATCGCTTTCGGCGCAGTTCGAGCACTCGGTCGGCGTAACGGCGGACGGATTCGAGATTTTCACGCTTTCACCTGCCGGCCGCTTTCACCCGACCAGCTTCAAGCTGAAAGAGTAAGCCGAGAACGTTGAGCCTCCTCGGGGTACAGAATTCAATTCGCATTCCGAAATCTGCTGAATCTCGCTTGCAAGTGGATTTCGCAATCTGATTCTTACCCCAATTCTGGATAAGAGGGGTGAGGGGGTTCCCAAATCGGGCGTGGCCTGATTCTGTATCCGCAACCAAAATCAACGGATGGGATCCCCTCAATGAGCACCTCTGTCATCGCACTGTTCTGTTGTCTCGACGACTTTGCAAAGACCTTTGAAGAATGGGAGCGGCATCGGCTGATCGGCACAGGCCGCCAGCGCTCGCGCTCGGGCAAGCTCTCGCTCAGCGAAATGCTCTTCATCATGGTGTTGTTTCATCTCTCGCCCTTCAAGCATTTCAAGGCTTTCCGGTTCCATGGCGTGGAGCGGAAATGTCGCGACTGCTTTGGAGACCTGCCGAGCTACGGACGGTTTGTCGCTCTGATGCCGCGCTTGCCGGTTCCGTTTTGCATCTTGATGCAATGCTTTCGCGGTGAGGAAACCGGGATCTGTTTTGTGGACAGCACCAAGCTCGCTGTCTGCCACAACGCACGGATCAACCGGAACAAGGTCTTCAAGGGACTGGCCAAGCGGGGCCGCAGCACCATGGGGTGGTTTTTCGGGTTCAAGCTGCATCTGGTCATCAACGACAAGGGTCAGGTCAGGGCCGTCAAGATCACGCCTGGAAACACCGACGACCGCAAGCCGCTTGAGACCATGATTGCCGAGTTGAAAGGCAAGGCGTTCGGCGATAAAGGCTGCATTTCGAAGCCGCTTTTCCAGCGTTTGCGGCAGCAGGGACTGCACCTGATCGCTGGCATTCGCCGCAACATGAAAAACTTTCCTCTGCCCATTCCGGACCAAATCATGTTGCGGAAGCGGTTCATCATTGAAACGCTGTTCGATAAACTGAAATCAAGCATGGGATTGGAACACACACGACACCGATCCCCAACAAATGCCTTCGTTCATATCCTGTCATGTCTGGCTGCCTGCATTCTGGCGCAGCCAAAGGTCAAAATGGGCAAAATCGTCGTGCCAGACGCCATTCGGTGCATTCCAAAAGAAAACAGAGCTTATCCATAACTCGGGTTGATTCTTGGCGAGAATGTGAGCGGGGATAAGCCAACTGCGGTCTCGCCGTTTCCCGGTCAAGCCGCCGGTCACCAGGATGTTGTCGAGTCAGGTCACCGGTCTGGACTGTCTCTGGGAGAATTTTGGGGCCGAAGGGGACACGCCTGAACGGAGCGTTGCCAAGCCTGGATTCATTCGCTCAGCAGGGAGAGGGGCGCGGCGAGCCTTAGATCACTATGCCAATTGGGAAATTCTGCCGTGGCAGTGCTTGAATTTCTTCCCCGACCCGCATGGGCACGGAGTGTTCCGGCCCGGACTTCCCCATGTGGAGGGATCGCGTTCCTTGAAGTCGTCCGCAGGTTTGCTTGGTCGCGGCTTTCCATTGTCCGTCTTGGTTGGCGTCTCTGCCTGCTTTCGCCTCTCGATTGCCTGCTGAATCATCATCTGACGTTCTTCAGGCGTAATCGGACGAATATTGCTCAGGTGCATCGACACGTCCGAGCGCAAGGAATTCAGCAGCGTCTCAAAGAATCCGAACGCTTCGTTCTTGAATTCGTTTAGCGGGTCGCGCTGCGCATACCCGCGAAAGCCAATGACGGATCGGAGATGTTCGAGAGTTACCAGATGTTCCCTCCATTTCGTGTCGACCGTATGCAGAAGAATCTGCTTTTCCAGCATCCGCATTTGCTCTTGGCTGAATTCCACGGTCTTTCTTGCCATCATCTCATCGGCAGCCCGGTACAGGCGGTCCCGGATATCGTTGTCGTCAATGCCGTCCTCTTCCGCCCAAGATTCCACAGGCTCCTCAATTCCAAGCTTGGCTTTGACTTCCTCGCCGAGTTCCTGCATTTCCCATTGATCGGAGAATGTCTTCGGGGGCATGCAACGCTCGACGAGGTCGTCGATCAACTGGTGCCGCATGTCCTGAACGATCTCTGAAACATCGTCGGTTTCCATGATTTCCAGCCGCTGGCTGAAGATGGCCTTTCGCTGATCGTTCATGACATCGTCATAGCGAAGCAGCTGCTTTCGGATATCGAAGTTGCGGGTCTCCACCTTGGCCTGCGCCTTCTCGAGCGACTTGTTCACCCATGGATGGACTATCGCTTCGCCTTCCTCCATTCCCAAAGTGTTCAGCACCTTGTCAAGCCGGTTCGAGCCGAAGATCCGCATAAGGTCGTCCTCAAGGGATAGGAAGAAGCTTGAGCGGCCCGGGTCCCCCTGGCGGCCGGACCTGCCTCGCAGCTGGTTGTCGATCCGACGGGACTCGTGCCGTTCGGTCGCGAGGACGTAAAGCCCCCCAGCATCAAGCACATGCTGTCTTGCTTCGGAAATCTCGTTCTCGATTTTCTGGCGAATTTGCCCTGCGTCGGCTGATGGATCTTCCTCCATCGCCTCGATGACTCGCATTTCGACATTGCCGCCGAGCTGAATGTCGGTTCCGCGCCCGGCCATGTTTGTCGCGATTGTCACCGCGCTGGGACATCCGGCCTCGGCGATAATCTTCGCCTCCTGTTCGTGATGGCGGGCGTTGAGGACATTGTGCTTTATATTGCTCTTGTGCAGCAGGTTGGAAAGCGTTTCCGATTTCTCGATCGATGTGGTCCCGACCAATACTGGCTGCTTTTGTTCGTTGGCCTCCTTGATTGAAGCCAGAATGGCGTCGGTCTTTTCCTTGGCGGTTCTGTAGACTTGGTCGTTTTCATCTTTCCGAGCGACTAGCTGGTTGGTTGGGACTTCAATGACTCCGAGTCCATAAATTTCCTGGAATTCCTCGGCCTCGGTCGCTGCTGTTCCGGTCATCCCAGCAAGCTTCTTGTACAAGCGGAAGTAGTTCTGGAAGGTGATCGATGCGAGCGTGACGTTTTCGGGCTGGATGCCGACGCCCTCTTTTGCCTCGATCGCCTGATGCAACCCGTCGCTCAGGCGTCTTCCCTCCATCATTCGGCCGGTGAACTCATCGATAAGCACGATCCGTCCGTTTCGGACAATGTAGTCCTTGTCCTTGTGATAATTCTTGTGCGCCCGAAGCGATTGCGTGATGTGGTGGACGATGGATGTCGATTCAGGATCGTAAAGTGACTGGCGTTCGGGAAGGATGCCAGCCTCCTTGAGCTTTCCCTCAATGAAATCGTTTCCTTCATCGGTGTATGTCACGTTCCTGGTTTTTTCGTCTAGTGTGTAATGCTCACCCTGAATCTCCGGTATCAGGCGGTCGATGGCCATGTACAACTCTGACCGATCTTGAGACTGCCCCGAGATGATCAGCGGCGTTCGGGCCTCGTCGATCAGAATTGAGTCCACTTCGTCCACGATTGCGAAGTTGTGGCCGCGTTGAACCATGGCGGCAAGATCCTTCGCCATATTGTCCCTCAGGTAATCGAAACCCAGCTCGTTGTTGGTCGCGTAGGTCACGTCCGCCTTGTAGGCGGCTCTCTTTTTGTCCTCTGCCTGACCGGGCACCACGACGTCGGCCGTTATTCCCAGCACATCGTACACGTTGCCCATCCATTCAACGTCACGCCGCGCCAGATAATCGTTGACCGTCACGATATGGACGCCATCCCCTGAAAGGGAGTTCAGATACGCGGGAAGGGTTGCGACAAGCGTTTTGCCTTCGCCGGTTTTCATTTCGGAGATGTTCCCGCGATGAAGGAAAATGCCACCAATCAGCTGGACATCGAAAATGCGCTGCCCGAGCGAGCGCTTTCCGGCTTCCCGAACGGCGGCAAACGCCTCGGGCAAGAGAGAATCAATTGCCTCGCCGTTTGCAATGCGGTTCCGGAACTCTTCGGTCTTGGCTCTCAGTTCTTGCTCGGAAAGCGACTCCAGCCCCAGCTCCAGATCGTTGATTTGCGAGACCAGCGGTCTGACGGACTTCAGCTTTCGGTCGTTCGGCGAGCCGAAGACCTTTTTGGCAACGTTTTGCAGACCTAACATCTCAGTACAGGCACTCCGATTAGGCCCGGCATCAGGAGTCCGGACTCACCAATTGTTTTGGGCATTGTATACTTGATTTGCCAAGAACATCGTTCCGCGCGGCAGGCGAGCCCCCGCCATCAACCCACACTCTCGCCACGCATCAAGGAAATGCCCCTCTCAAGAATGCTGTGGGATGCATTGACGTTCCTGGCACAGACATGACCGCAGCGCGAACATCGGCATTCGCGGTCGTTAAGCGTCAGTTTCCGGTCGGGAAATCCGCCGCACCGGTGACAGATTCGGGATGTGTTTCTGGGATTAACCTTCTCAAGCCAACCGCCAGCGCTTTCAGCCTTGCAGGTCAGCATGTCAATGAAGGCTCCCCATTGCCGTTCGAGCATCGACCGGTTCAACCCTCGCCTGCGGGAAGCTTCCTTCGATGCCAGATTCTTCATCTTGATGTCCTCGGCGAAATATCTGTTGCAGATCTTTGCGAGACTTGAAGTCAGTTCGCGGATCAGCTGGACTTCCACGCAGACCGGTGTTCGGACGACCCTTGCCGACTTGATCTTGCCTTCGCGGTCGTCCCTGAACCAGAACTTTCCGGTTTCCTTCACCGAAATCACCGAATGCCTGCCTTCAATTCGAATGGCCGGATCGAGAATGTCGAAGCTTCGAATGCCTCTGAAACGGGACTTGCACCGCGGAAAACCCTCTTGCTTGAAAAAGCGGGAAAACGCCTCGTGCAACCGGTTGAGAACCGAACGCGTAATTGCAAGTGACAATTGGCGAAACCGGGATCTTCCGAACGTATTGTCGTGAGCGACTTGTTCTGGTCGTGGAAGGAAATGGACTTGCCGGTCTTTCGGCAGCAGACAATTCTTTCCTCAAGCGCATCGTTCCAGAGTTGAGTCTGCTGGTTAAGGAACGCATCCAAGTTCCTGTGAACCTGTGCCGTCAGCTTGGCTTTATGCCAGTTCGTTCGAATCATGAAATGCGTCTTGACAATGTTCTTGGTAAATCAAGCATATAATGCCCATTGTTTTCTGCTTGGATTTTCAAACTGCAACGGCTGCAGTCCGTACAATGCGCAACTACCAGCTTAGCCCAAAACACTAAAGATTTAATGTCGACCTTGCATGGTGTCAACTTTTGGCAACATCACTTTTCTGCGGTATCGAGTGCCTTGCCTCTGCCGAGACCCTGAGACTCTTCCTTGTTGCAATTGCTGCGTGCACTCGGAAGAAATGAAATCGAGGGCCAGCATGTTTGCCGAAGAACAGTTGATGACTTATGTCTGTGCCGAGCGGTCCTTCCGCGGCGGTGAAAAAAGGGCGGCAGGATCAGGCTGTACGCATAATGATAGCGAATGACTGCGATCTCGTCCTCGTGCACGGCGGCGGCATGTCCGCCGTCATGGGATCGCTCGCGACGCCATATCCACTTCCTGAGTTGTTGCCTAGAAGCCGACCGATGGCCCCGGCATAGAACCGTGCAAGTGCGCTCCGATCACCGCCACTCAAGCACCGATCAAGTTAACCCGTTGAACTAGAACGACTTTCATTCCCCATCGCTCATGCTGTACAGTCTGTCGTCCGAGACTGCCAAGGCGACCTCGGTTCTCGAACCCGACGCATTTAAAGATGCCTGCCCATGCGCGCTTGTCCTGCATTATTACGTGAAATCAATAACATAGGGCACCTTTGTGATGCCGGATCGAGCAGATGCTCTTGAGCATACGTGTCACACGGAAAACACTTCAAAAGATCAATTTCTTGGCAAGTCCGAGCACCGATCGGTGGCGCCGCGTATTGTGACGTCATACGCGACTATCCAGGATATTTCCTGCGGAGCGCCCAAAATGAGCGCGCGCAAGACTGCGCCCGTTGATGACAGCTACCAATCTGCTACCTTGGCCAAAGGCCTCGTTCGGAAAGCGCCGCGGTCCATGAGCGGGGTTTCAGCGGCCGCGGCGCCGGGAATGTCCGGCATTTTCCCGAACCGAATTGCATCCGAAGCCGTGCAAAAAGGTTGGCAAAACCGATGGCACGGACGTTGCAAAGCAACATCCGGGTCATGTCCGATCAATGGAACCGTATTGAAAACGTGGCGGAGGATCGGGATATTTTGACGAACTGGCTCCTTGATAGCCTGCAATGGAGGTTCTGGACTGGCAGGAATAGTCCCCGCACTGAGGCTGAGACCCGGGTCACAGCAGCCTCGCTGTTCGCCGCGCAAGCCATCGCGCGTGGCCTGATCGCGGCCGGGCGCGAGAATGAGGTCGAGGAAATCCGACAGTTCATTTCCACCGTGGTCCCCGAGCCGGACAGCGAACCACCTCCGGCCGGACCGTCCAATAAACATGGCACGAGTTCACTCGTCGCGGACCCGGGCCCGCACAGGCCAGGACATGCCGGGCTAATCGAGCGTACCTTTCGCTATGCCTGGTTCCTCACGACACTGAAACGTGACGAAGTGATTGGGGAAGGACGCAAGGTAGAAGCTGGACCGGGTGGTGGTGGCGGCCCGCAGATTTCCGGCCGAGGTGCTGAATGCGGGGGAAGAATGACGTGCCCGGCGAACACGATCTGCGGAATGCCGCCCCTGTTGGGTATCGTGTTGGATGACCCTCTCGCTGGGAAAGGTGTCTTGATGAGGGGCATTGATGGAAATGCCTGCCATAAGACAGGCGAAGATGCAATTCTCAGAAAAAGCGTAGCACGGTCACAGTCTTGAACAAAGGTTTTTAACGATTCCGGGCACCTCACTCAAGTCCAGCCGCCTTGACAGCGCATCGGAAAGCAACAGATCGTCTCCGAGATAGCGGTGGAATTTCTCGAAAATCAATGCGCTCGCACGGTCTCGTATGAGGTCAGGCAAGACGATTTTGTCGGCTGCGATATCTTCGAGCGCGGAAATCGGGTTCTTGGATCTTGATCCCTTCGATGAGATTTCAAGAATGCCATCGAACGTGCTGATGCGGTAGTCAAGGCAAGCCAACACGATCGCAAGCGAGGCCCCGCCAACTGTTCCTGTCCAGGGCGCGATTAGGTACCGATCTTCACCGATCGTCTGTATTGGCAGGTCATCAAGGCCGGATCGTCGATAGGCGGCTCTGGCGGAGGAAAGCACCTCTACCGCCGCATCGTCGAGATAAGGGGGCACGATATCGGCGAGCAGCACCTTTCGCATGCGTCGAACGACGGTCTCATGAACGTCGCCTGGATCTCCTCCGAAGCGTGGCGGATTGCCAGCATGATCTGGTACCACCTCGATGACTTTTTCCCTGTCACACACCTCAAGAACGCGCCAACGTCGACCTGTGAATATGATCGTCAGGTCTGGTGTGAGCGGCGCATCGACGGGGACCGTGCCAAGCGTCTTTGCATTATGAACGACGCGGTACTCCTGGGGTGTCTGAAAGACCGCGTAGAAACTGTAATGCTCGACGACACGCTCGCCCTCGCGACCAAGCAGGAGCGTACCGTCAGGCGCCTGTTCGATCAGTGCGGTGTCGGGGTCGCCAAGCCGGCGCAAAAGCTGACTGAACAGCACCGGATCGATCGACCGAAACGGGCCTCGGTCGCAAAGGGTCGCAAAGAGCCGTTGCGCTGATGCGCCCCCGCGTTCCGCGATCACCGAGAGAATTTGATGTGTCAGCGTTGAGAGGTGGAGCGCTTCTGCTCTCGGTGGCTCGCACCAGCCCTCGACCAGCAGATCGATCATGGCAATTGAGCGCACCAGTCCCAGATGAAACGTGTCCACGGGATGCGATTCTGACTCGATCTCCGGTTCGATGGCGTACATGCGTAGCACCGCGGGCTGGCCTGCCCTACGTCCTGACCGACCCAGCCGTTGTCGTAGCGCTGCGACTGACCATGGCGCACCGATTTGTCCGACGCATGCCACGTCGCCAATGTCAATCCCGAGTTCCAGGGTGGATGTGCAGATCGCCGTGACCGGCAGGCTGCCATTCTTGAGGCGCTTCTCGACGAAGCCGCGATGCTCCCGCGACAGGCTGGCATGATGCGGAAAGAACTCGTTCGGAAGACGTCTCTCCTCGCACATCCCACGCAAGAGGTCCGAATAGAGTTCTACGTTCCCGCGAGAGACCGCAAAGACGAGATTGTTGTATCCGCGAAGCTTGTCGAAGATGTGCTCGCCCACGGCCCGTGTCGCAGATGATCCCTGCGCATCGGTGCCGTCCGGGTCGGCGTTTTCCGATCCAGGGTGCTCGGGACGTCGACCGGCGATGTAGGCGCGCAACTGGATGCGCAGCTCCTGCTTGTCGGAGCGACTGACCAATTGCCTCACCCTCTCCGGCGCTTCGGGACGCAGATAGGCATTGGCCAGTGCCATGTCGCCCAAGGTCGCAGACAACCCGACTCGCCGAATGCGTCGGCCGACCGAGAGTTCGAGCCGGGTCAGAAGCGACCGCAAATGAACGCCCCGCTCGGAATCGAGCAGAGCATGGAGTTCGTCGATAACGATGGCTTGGGTACCTGCGAAGAGGCGGGGCACCTCCATGCCGCGCAGGACGAATATGGCTTCGAGCGATTCGGGCGTGATCAGCAGGACGCCGCGCGGGACCTTCCTGGCGCGTGCTTTCACGGACTGTGAGATATCGCCGTGCCAAGGATATACCGGCATCTGCAGGACCTCGCACAGATCTTCGAGTCGCCGGAACTGATCGTTGATGAGCGCCCGCAGGGGACCGATATAGACTACGTCAAAGCCCTCGCCTTTTTCGGTCATGGATGCTCTCGAGATCAGCGGCAGGAACGCCGCTTCGGTCTTTCCCCCTGCGGTCGCAGCTGCAATGATGAGGTCATCGTCGCTATTAATCAGGTGCGGAATCGCATACTCTTGAATATCCCGCAGCGATTGCCACCCCTTTTGCCAAATCCACCGTCGGATCGGCTCTGTCAGAAGATTGAACGCCTTGGATTCTCGGTCAGAGGCGGAAGCTGGCGAGGTCATCGTCACCCTCCTGTCCGACCTTCGATGTCTTGCCGTCGACGATGTCGCTTAAGTCATCGCCGCCGTCCGCCGCGATATCAACACCGCCGACGAGATCCTGCCACGCGGTCCCCGGATTCTGTTCGATGACCGAGAGCATGTTCACGAACGCAGTAACCGTATTTCTCGGTGTCCGGAAATAGGCGTCGCCGATCCGCCGCGAGCAATGCGCCATGAACGCTTCCAGAGCTTCATCCGGCGCGGCGTTAATCTCGTCTCCGAGAAACACGCGCCTGACATTGACGAGCAGCACGAACAAGTCTTCCTGCGTCAGACTGGACAGGCGCACGACCGGCCCGGACAGATCGACAAGTCCGTCTCGCGCGAACGTGTTTTCCGCGAGCCGCGACCGGAGCGCTTCGTAGCTGTACAGGCCCCGCCTTGTGTCCATGAGAAACTCGGGGGTGCCGCCCAGCACGATGCCGAGGTGCGTGGCACTACCTTGAAAAACGTCGTTCAGGATGCGGAGAATTTGTTCGTAGTTGGCGTTGCGCGCTTGACTGTTGGTAAGTTTGTAGAGGTTTACAAGCTCATCGATCTCTACAAGCAATCCGCCGTAGCCCGCCTCGCGCACGAATGCGGACATGAGCTTCAGGTGATCGTAGACGCTGGCGTCGTCGATGATCGTGCGAACGCCGAGCGCCTTGCGCGCATCCGTTCTAGTCGCAAACTCGGCCCTGAGCCAGCGCAGAGCATTTGACTTCAGCTCGTCGTCGCCGGTCTCGTGCCCTTCCCAATATTTCGCGATTACAGTGGCGAACTCGTATCCACCTGTCAATTCCTCAAGATGCTCCAACTTGTCTCGGATCACGGCATCGGCTGTTCGCTCGACCGCATCTGCTTCCCGAACCGCCTGGGTGACGAACCTCTCCACAACACTGGCGAGTGCACCACCCTTAGGCTTCGTGCGGGTCGAGGCATTTCGCATGAGCTCCGCGTACAGCGAACGAGCTTGCCCGCCTGTGGCATGGATGCGCCGGTCGGGCGCAAGGTCCGCTGAGAGCACGACCATGCTCTTCTCCAAAGCGATGAGTCGAACGAGATTGAGGAAGAACGTCTTGCCCGATCCGTACTCGCCTATCACGAAGCGAATTGTGGCACCCCCTTCGCCGATCCGTTCGACATCGCGGACCATTTCGGTGGTCTCTCGTGCACGCCCGACCTGGATATGCGGCAGGCCCAGCTTGGGCACGACACCTGCACGCAAGGCCTGGATGATCGTGTCGCGTTCGCGCGGCTTGATCTTGGGACGCTTCATATCCTTCTCCCGTCAACGCATCAGCTGTTTGGCGATATCGCCATTTATTTCATAGCCATCGTGTTCTTCGATGAGGGTGTCACCGAACTTGTCGAAAGCCCATTCATTGATAGTCTCGAGTGCGCCCGCGGCCATCAGTTGATGCTTGTCGGCCAAACATGCGATCTCGTCCTCTGTCCATTGGCGGCGCGTGATCAGCACCAACACGACAGCCCTGTGCGGCGCGTCGAGGCCGTTGAATCCATCATCCGCTTCGGAAGCGCTGTCGTCGACGCTTTTCTCGTCTGCGTCATCGTCTACGAAAATGTCGCTAAGCAATTGACTGACACGCGCGGTTTCGGCCATCACAGCGGATACGTGCGCTGGGTCCAGAATCACTGCGTCCGGAGGCTTGGGTGGTGGCGACGGTATCGCGAACTCGCGCGTTGTGTGATCGGCGGGACGCACGGTTACCGGCTCCGGTGCAGACATGAGCGCGTGCAGATTGGCGTAGACACGCTCGCGATCCAAGCCCATCACCGCATGGAGCCGCTCGATGACACGAATTTCCTCCGGGTCAATCGCTCCATCCGCACCTGCTGCTGCGACCGCCAATTGACCCAACACGCTGCGTATATCTTCGGGCGCGTTGCGGAGCCGAGTCCGTAGCATGCCGATGTCGGGCGGGACAGCTAACATCCAGGAGAGATTCGCATGCAGCCGTACCCGTTCCGCTTCGGTCACGGATTGATTGACATCGATCTGGCCAACCAAATGCGCCCGCTCCTCATGATCGATTTGACCATCTGCGTGGGCTACAAGCGTTGCGATCGCGAGGTTGAGAATCGCACTTCGATACGCTTCGCTGGGGCTCTCGATCGTGCGTATATCTTTCGGCAGATGGAACAGGATCACGGGTTCGCCCAATTGTGGCTTCCTGAGTGCAAAACGTGGATCGGGTGCCATGCCCACGCCGAGTCTCGCGAGCGCATCGGCCACTCCAATCAGCTGGCTCTTTCCGAGCCTGTCAGGCCGATCCCCCTCCAATCGCTCGACGACGTCTTCGACCATTACGAGACCACAAGACTCGATCTGTTTCGTTGCCCAAGCCTGAAGTTCCTCCTTCTCGGGACAGGGGAATAACGGCCATAGAGCCTCTGGCAAGAGCGCGTGAGCTTCGATCGAGCCTCTGCCGTCAGGATTGCGGCCGAGGAAACGACTGTACTTGTCCAGGCCATCAGCGCTTTTGTCGGCTATTCTTTGTGCAATGCGGAGCGGCACCGTGAGACTTGAAACGTCGGGTATATCTCCTAGGTGCTCGTTTAGATCTATCGCAAAATTTCCCGACGCAGCATGATATTGGAGCTTTAAACGCCGCCTTGGAATGCGAATCTTCAAGCCATTTGGATACTCTTGATCAAACAAGTGTTGAAAGTAAGCCTTGAACTCGGCAAAAGCCCGCTTGGCCGGTGTTCTTAGCCTCGTTTCGGGATGGCATAGATACCAAGACAGAACCCAGTCCGATGTGAGCGGTACACTGCGCGCCGCCATTCTACCGAGTGCGAGCAAGACATTCGCAGGCACCTCGTAACGGTCGCACTCGAAGACAGGTTGGGGGTCGCCGCTCGAGTCCAAGAGGCTAGTTGTATCGACGAAGGCGCCAAGGTAACGACGTATCGAGTTGTTATCGCCGTAGACCTCAAGCAGCCGGCGAACTTCAGCAACGATATCAGCACGTTCGTGTGCATCCGCCTTGTCGACAAAGACCCGTCGCTCAAGTCCGTAGAAGTAAAGAAACACGTATCCGACATTATAGCGAGTGTCAGAGCGGCCGCTGGATAGCCAGTCAAGATAAGTTGCTCGTGACCGAGCATCTATAGTCGAATAATTGGGCCAATAATCCATGCCTTGGCCCTCATAATCACCTCCACGCGATGCGACGTTCTTGCTTGGATCGATAAAGGCGTTGTCCGGTTGGCTATAAAGACTGATACGTGGTCCCCTACCAACATAAATCATGCCACCGGTCTCCCGGCCAGAAACATAGGCGTTGCCGTCCTTGGGCACCCACCCGGACGAGATGCGCTGTTTGGCCTTTTTCCCTTTTACGTCGTTTGATGTCGGCTTCTTGCACTGCGATGAGTGGCCAGCTAACGGCGGCACTGGACTTGGCAGCAGATCTTTTTCGGGAGCATGCCCGCGGGCTGAAATAACCTTGGGTTCCTTTCGCCTCAAGCCGAGATAATCCATACGAGTACATTGCGATTCAAGCTGTTCAACCCTCGCATCCTTGCTGACACGCGGCTTAGCCGAACCCTTCGCGGCCTTGGGTTTGGCCGCGGCCGGGTCACGCTTCAGCGGCCTGACAGACCGCCGAGACAGCCACGCCTCGGCGTGACCGCAGGTTTCAGGGAGTAGCCGTGACGCCTGCCCACGGGCCAACCCGTGAGAGAGGTCGCCGACTGGACCGGTATGCCCGGTCGTCCTGTCGGTGATGACGGTGCGGGTCGACCCGTCATCCAAAAGTTCAACCGTGGCCGACAGCGGCCACTCGACGGTGTCGCGGCCCAACGCCGCGATTTTCACCCACTCCTCCAGCGTTTTAGTGCCGATTTCCTTGGCGTCTGCGATTGCGAGAAACCTGTAGAAAATTAGCGGTTTCGCGGCCCGGACCCGGGCCAGGTAGACATGCAGAAATTGATGTCCTCTATCCTGTTGTTGCTTGGTATATCGCCTTGATGACCGGCGCGAGAATATTCGTGAAACAAACCAAACCGCGAAGCGAACGAAGAATACGGTGCCGATCAATAAAAACACGAGAACTGCAATGGCGATTACGGCGGTGATTGTATCGGATCCATGTTCAACTAGCCTCGATACCGCCGTTGAAAGGCGTTCTTTCATGCATTCTCTCGGGGTCGAATAGCATTTGGAGCGTCGACTTTGTCCCGCGTGGCAATCTCACGCTCGAAACGATCCTGAATATTCATCCAGTTCCGGGTGTCAATGTTAAAATGTTAGGCTCAATTCGCGAATCGCAGGCATGATCTGGCGCTGGCCGCGGCGAGACAGGCTCTTGGCGATGGATGCCTGCCGAGGACGACGAGATGGAACCACCTCAAATAGCTGTCGAGACACTTGGTGGCGATGCCGCGGAAGCGTCGCAGGAAACCCTTGATCTGGCTGTGGCGACTGTTGACCGTCTGGATGTGCACGGCCCCGCTCGCCCTTGCGGCTTTCGAGCGCGAAGGTTTCGTCGGCCTCGACGATCCCGGCGAGCCGGTCCGGCGACTGCCGAACCGCCGCCAGGAAGCGGTGGCGCCAGCGGAACGCCGTGCTCGGCGCAATCCCGCAGCGCGCACCGCAGCCCCGCGGATGGTCTCGCCCTCGGCAAGCGACGCGGCGAAGGACAGCCATTGCTCCTTGCGATGCAGCCCGGACAGCGCCGTGCCGGTGAGGGTGCCGAAAGTCCGGCCGCAGGATTTGCAGCGATAGCGGCGCAGGCCGCGCGACTTGCCCCGGGACACCGCGCCGCCGCTGTCGCAGTGCGGACAGCGGCGCTCCTCGCCGGTCCCCAGCTCGATTGCCGCCAGAGAGGCCTCGCCCTCCGGCGGATCCGACAGAACCGCCGCAGCCTCCCGGCGCTGCGCCGCCGTCAGCTCATCGATGCTGGAAACCCAGTCCCGAAACCGTGCCCGATCCATTGTTCCGCTCCCCATGGTCAATGCAAGTCAGAACCCAGCATAGCACATGCGCCTGCGAAGTGCGAACAGAGCCAAATGTTAAAGTAAGGGGTCAGACGTAGCGCGACCTCGGCATTGATGCCTCGGCGCCCGCGAATGGTTTCGTTGACCCGCACCGATGTCACGCCAACCGCCTCGGCCAGCGCGGTGGCGAACAGCGCAAAGGGCTCTGCAAATCCATTCAACTCTCCAGCCCGAGCACGACCACTTCCCAAGCACCGCATTCCAGGCGGTGGCTTGAAGAATTTTGCGAGGCGTCCCAACAGGTTGGCCTAGATAGTGTCGTCATGAGTGATGTTTATCTGCACTGTCTGTCGAACTCACTCGATGGTTCTTGGAGGCAACTCATGGGAATGGCTCATCGGCGTCACGACATTTCGGACAGGGTCTGGCTGTTGCTGGAGCCTCATCTGCCTGGCCGAGCGGGAAGTTGGGGTGGCGCAGGACAATCGTCGATTCATTGATGCGATTTTCTGGGTTCTGCGCATCGGCGCTCCCTGGCGTGATTTGCCGCCGGACTGTGGAGACTGGAAAACACCCATCGTCGGTTCTGTCGCTGGCGGGACAAGGGTCTCTGGGGGGCGTTGCCGGAGCATCTGGTGGATGAGCCGGACTGCAAGTGGCTGATGATTGACGCCAGTCATCTCAAGCTGCATCCCCCTGCGAGCGGTGCGGTCGGTGGCAATCAGGCGATGGGTCGCACAACAGGGGGCTGGACACGAAGCTGCATCTGGCTGTGGACGCGCATGGGATGCCGGTGCGGGTGTTTGGCGACCGAGGGGACGGCAGCGGATTACCGTCAAGCGGTCGAGCTGATTGAAGGGATCGATGCCGAGTATTTGCTGGCGGACAAGGCCTGTGGCACGAATGCCATCCTGTCTTGTTTCGAGGAGCATGAAGTCATTCCAGCGGTTCCGCCGAAGCGCAACCGCAAGCGCCCCGGAGCGCATGATGTCGATCTCTGCCGGCCCTGGCATTTGGTGGAGAACGCCTTTCCGTGGCTCAAGCGCTGGCGTGGGATTGCCACGCGATACGCCAGGAATGCCGCATCGTTTCTTGCCGCGGTGCAGATCCGGTGTCTGGCGCTCTGGGCTGGCATTTCATGACGACACTATCTAGGGAACCTCTGAACACAGCCTGATTTTGGGCGTGTCATTGCGCATCCGGAGCGCTCGCTGTCTTGCGCCACGCCTTTCTTTCGGGGGAATCACGACATGCAGCGCCTTCGGCAATTGACCTTCGCCAGCCTCGAATGCGATCGCAAGACCGCCGCGAGATCTTTCTGGAGCGGATGGACGGCCTGATCCCATGGGCGCGCCTGGAGGCCCGCATTGTGCCGGCGTATCCGAAGGGCGGCATCGTTGACGCCACCATCATTTCGGCGCCGTCGCCAACCGGGAACAGGAGCAACGCCTGCGATCCGGAGATGCACCGGACGAGGAAGGGGAACCAGTGGCATTTCGGGATGAAGCTGCACATCGGCATCGACCCCCGGGGTCTGGTGCACCATCTGGAGGGAACGGCCGCCAACGCTCATGGCCTGACGCCTTCGGGTCGGCTTCTGCACGGCGAGGAGAAAGTCCGGACTGACGCCGGATATCGCGGGGTCGGGAAGCGTGCGGGTGCGGGTGGAGCATCCATTCCAGATCGCGAGCGGGCGTTCGGCTGCGACATGGTTCGCCATCGAGGTTTGGAGAGGAACGTGCAGCGGCTTGCGCTGCTTCCGGACTTCTCGAACCTGATGATTGCCCAGCCGCACTTGTCATGACAAGGGAGAAGCGTGTCCGGAATTTGCCGGATCGGCCCTGCGGGGGCGGAACCGGCGGCGATTTCGCCCCGAAAACGCTCGTTTGAGGCTTCCGGGCTGCAAAAAACCGGCCGATGCGGCCAAGAGAGGCAGTTTCCGCAGCCAAAGCCAGAAAAACTCCCCAAATCAGAGGTTCCCTAGCGGCCCTGATATACACCGCACTGATAATGATCAATGCACCAAACGCTTAGGGTCTCATTCTGCACCTAACCGGAACAGACCCCTACCAGTTGGTCATGGTTTCTCGTTACTTCGCGTTCAGCATCGCTTGCCGCAGAATGGCGTTCATGCGGGACTGGTAGCCTTTGCTGCCAGCCTTGAGCCAGGCCAACACATCGGCATCCAAGCGGGCCATGATCTGCTTTTTGACGGGGCGGTAATGTTCGGGCCGCTTCATCTCGGCGAGCTGCGCGTCGGTCAGCTCGGGGATATCGTTTTTGTCGATCTCATCGTCGGGCATCGCGGCTAGGCACTTGAGGCTTTTCTTCTGCGCTTCCGTCAAGGACGGGAGCGTGTCGGGTGTGTGTTCAACCTTCTTTATATCGTTTCCTTTCTCTACGTGTTGCAGGCGAGCCGAGATGATCTGGGTCACCTCTATCGGCTCGTCCGTTGGCCCAGGCTTGGTGAACGTGTGCGCCACGAGAACGACGGCAAATCCGTCGATCTGGCCGACTGTCTGCCAGCGTTGCTCCCCACCCTCGATGCGATCCTGCACAGAGAGATGTAGCGGATCGAGGAACACGCGTGCCGCGACTTCAAAGCTGAGGCCGTGCTTACGCTGGTTGGAGAAGTTCTTGTCCTCGTCCCATGTGAACCGGGTTTCTTCCATATACATAATTAAGGCTCTGTTCGCATTTTGCATGCGCATGTGCTGCACTGGGTTCCGACTTGCATTGACCATGGGGAGCGGAGCAGTGGATCGGGTGCGGTTTCAGGACTGATTTTCGAGCATCGATGAATTGACGGCGGAGCAATGCCGCAAGGTTGCTGCGGTTCCGGTCGCCGCCGATCGTGGTGGCGCGACCCTCAGCCGCACCCTGCCGAAACTCGACGTGAACAGCGTGAAGCGGGCGCTGGCGGCGGTGATCGCCCCAGACGCCCTGCACATCCAGACGGCCACCAGCCGCCACAGCCGGATCAAGGGCTTCCCGCGACGCTTCCGCGGCATCGCCGCCAAGCATCTCGACAGCTGTCCGAGGTGGTTCCATCTCGTCGCGCTCGGCCGGCATCCATCCCCAAGAGCCTGCCTCGCAGCCGCCAGCGCCAGACCAAGCCTGCGAATCGCGAATTGAGCCTTGTGTTTTGACACGTGTTTGCTGTTGTCCGGTGTCAGTTTTTTTGTGTGAACTTACAGTGTTTGCGCCATGGTCAATCAAATGCCGTATTAGCTAAGCGTCTGCCGTTGACACTATCGATAGAACGGCAACTACGCCCCAGCCTTCTACGAATTCGGACTGTCTCAAGAGCGGCGGCAAGGGACAGCAGCCGCATCCGCTACCGGTGATGGAGGACTTGCTCCGCGAGGCCAAGAGGGTTCGGCACTTTGCCGGGATGAAGGCTGGAGAAAGTTCCGGCAGGCGCCGGACGCTGGCGAGACGGCGAAGGCAAGGGCGCGGGCAAGGGTGGAGCATCCGTTCCGGATCTTGAAGCGGGCATTCGGCAGCAACAGGGTGCGCTGCCGGGGGCTGGAGAGGAACGCGCGGCGGCTTGCGCCGCTTCCGGGCTTTTCGAACCTGATGATTGCCCGGCCGCGCTTGTCGTGAAAGGAGACCGTGTGTCCGGAAATCTGCCAGAGAACGGCCCTGCGGGAACTGAAACGGAGGCAATTCCGCCGCAAACGTGCATTTGGGGGTTCCGGACCGCAGGAAACCGACCGCGACGCAACCAAACTCGCTTCAAGTCAGAGGTTCCCCAGCGAACGTTTGGCAATGGAAGAAACCAGCAAGCATGGAAGCGAGCACCGGAATCGAACCGGTCTGCACGGATTTGCAATCCAGAAAGAAGCGGTTCGAAAACCACGACTTATGGGTGCAAAGCGCCCTCTGACAAAAAGTGAATAAAAAGCGAAAGTTTCAAAGCCAAATTCGCCAGTCCAAAATGAAAAGACCCCGCCACAGCGGCAACTGTGAACCGGGGCCTGATAGAAAAAGCCTGTCAGCTTTCGCAGAACATTAGCACGATCCAAGGCCACATCGCAAACGAATGCGCCGAGCGCCGCTTTGGCAGTGCCGCGCGCAAGCAAATCATCATGTTTCTGGCCGACAAGGCGAGCGACGATGGCTCGGGCATCTGGTGATCGAAAGGAATAATTCAGCTTCATAAAGAGATCAAAGAGAGTCCTATGAAGCGCACGATCATAGACTTCCTGCGGGAAGGCATCCTGATCGAGACGGGGCGGCGGCACTGCAAGAACGGCTACACCGTCATCTGCCGCATCGTTCTGGAGCGCGTGGCAACGCTTGAACCTGCTGCGGAACCCGATATTGAGACGGGGGTCACTGTGGACCCCAAACCATCCTGAAACCATCCATAAACCACCTGCGCGCAGGCGCGAGGCGACGGAAGAGCTTGAAGATCTTGAGTCTGAGAAGATCCTGGTGGCCTATCCCGAGGACAGGACCCGAGACCGGCGGACCAGTCTGCGCCTGATCTCAGCGGCCGTGAAGGCCGGGGTGAAGCCCGATGACCTGCTTCAGGCGGTCAAAGCCTGCGCGAAGGAGAGCGAGGGTTGCACGCGCAGCAAGGTCTGTTTCTCGGACAACTGGTTCAAGCTGCGTCGATGGGAGAAGGGGCTTTCCCAGATACAAGCCGATCGTGAGAAGGTGCGAGAGGCCGAGGCCAAAGGGCGCGCCAGCCTCGCCGAGTGGATTCACGAGCGCCATCCCCTGTGTCGTCACATCACCAATCGACAGATCGAGGACCTGATCGCTTCGAGGCTGGTGACGCCTGAGCAGGTCCGCGCGGCGGGGCTGCAGGCGTGAGTGCAGTCTATGAGTTACGCTCTGGCGTAAAATGCAGATATTTACGTTGCAGCGTAATATATTTTGATTTACGCTGTGCCGTAAAAGGAGCCGCGTCATGGACCTCACAGCACGAACGGCCGAACAGATCGGCGAGGCACTCCGCCGGACGCGCAAGGCGCGCGGCTGGACCCAAAGCGATATCAGTGCGCGCACGAATTTGCGCGTCGCGACGATTTCGTCGCTCGAGAATGGCGATGCCGGAACCAAGCTCGCTACGGTGCTCGCTGTCATGGCTGCACTTGGGCTTGAGTTTCGATTGGTGGAGCGCGGTGGCTCGCTTGAGATCGAGGATATTTTCTGATGGCCAAACGCGGGCGTAGCGGCACGATGCAAGTGCTTCTGAATGGAAGGCTGGTGGGGGCTCTGCGTCTCGCTGGATCGGGCGCGATCAGCTTTGCCTACGATCAGGACTGGCTGTCGTGGGAGCACGCCATGCCCATCTCGCTGTCACTGCCTTTGCGCGAAGAGGCGCATCAAGGCGGTCCTGTCATCGCGTACCTCGAAAACTTACTACCGGACAATCAGGCGATACGCGAGCGCGTTGCTGTTCGGGTGCGTGCAGGCGGCACGGACGCGTGGCACATGCTGGAGAAAATCGGGCGCGATTGCGTGGGGGCGTTGCAGTTCGTCTCGGGTGAGGTGCCCGAGGTTGGCGCGCACGAGGGAGAACCCGTATCTGAGGCGCAGATTGCCGATATGCTGCGCAATCTCGCAAGCGCTCCTCTTGGGCTGGAGGAGGAAGACGACTTTCGCATTTCGATCGCAGGGGCGCAGGAGAAAACAGCGCTGCTTCGGCACGAGGGAGCGTGGGTCCGTCCATCGGGCCTTACACCGACAACTCATATCCTCAAGACCCAGCTTGGCGTTCTGCCTGCAGGTATCGTTTTGTCTGACAGTGTTGAGAACGAATTCTTCTGCATGAGCTTCTGCCGCGCCATGGGCATGGATGTGGCCGAGGTCGAGATTGCTGACTTTGAGGATGTGCGCAGCCTTGTTGTGACGAGGTTCGATCGGCGCTGGACCAAGGATGGCCGGTTGATCCGCCTCCCGCAGGAAGACTTTTGTCAGGCGCTTTCGGTGCCACCCAGTCAGAAATATCAAATGGATGGCGGGCCAGGGATCACCGAAGGGATTGCGTTGCTGACGGGCAGTGATGACCCGGAAGCAGATCAGCGCGCCTTCTTCCGCGCACAGGCGCTGTTTTGGCTTCTAGGAGCGACGGACGGGCACGCCAAGAATTTCAGCATCGCATTGCGCCCTGGCGGTTTCCGCATGACCCCACTCTATGATGTGCTGAGCGCGCAGAAAGCTGTGGATGACGGTCAAATTCGCCAGAATCGGATGCGCCTCGCGATGGCGGTGGGCGGACACTATCGGATCAATGTGGTGGTACCACGCAATTTCCTTCAAGCTGCTAAGGCGGCGGGCTTTGGTGTTCCGCTGGCGGAAGAGGTCTTGTCAGAAATCGCGTCTAAGTTTGAAGCGGCTTTGGACAAGACACTGGCAGACTTGCCGGATGGGTTCCCACAGCCATTGGCGGAAGCCATTGCTGCTGGCGTGCGACGACGGGCGATTGCCTTTCATGCTGTATGATCCGCAGATCATATTTCCGCTTTATGACCGGTAGATCATATTACCCATGGCAATTCGCAGGTCCGGTGCAAAACTTGCCGCTGTTTCATGCCAGTTTCGACGGAGCGGCACAGAGACCGGTCGCCAAAGTCAGATCCTCAAAATCATGTTTCTGATTGCTGAACATAAGCGGGCAGCCGTGCCAGACGCGGTGCGGAGCCCGCTTCAACGAGAAAATTCCCCTGCGCCAACGCATTCCTCTCGATGCAATTTTCCCGCTGACATCCCCTTGGTGCCCGCTTTGGCCATGTTAATCGAAACACTCAAAGTGAGGATCAAAAAATGGCTGCTCAAACTCTGAAACTGAACGTCAAATCCGGCGAAAAAGACGGCAAAACTTCTGGGACCGCTGCGGCGTGCTCTTCGTCAACACCGACGACAGCGGCAACATCACGTCGATCAACGTCAAACACAGCATGTTTCCCGGCGTCGAAATAGTCGCCTTCCCGCGCCGCGATGAAGATCCGGTCACCGAGTGACCGCAATGCCAGGGCGGGTATCCCGCTCTGGCCCCCAAGCAGTTCAGAGGCTGGGCTCTGTCTATTTGATCTGATCTCAGAACCGTCCCTTATTCCACTCATGTTCTTCTGCACGAGAAAGGGGCTGTGATGATCCTTCTTTGCGGACGAAGAACTCTTCCTTACCTTCCGAGGTCACATAAACGGGTTTATTCGCCAGTGTGACCTGAACATGACAGATCTGTTTGTCGTCATAGCTGAGCCAGTCGAGCTTCCAGAGCTTCATCACATCCTTGCCAAGATACTTGTCGAAGATATTGGCAAGATGGAGCTGAAAACCGTCACGATCTTTTTTTGACAGTGTGCCGTAGTCGAGTTCGAGACCAATGGCATTGCCATGGTCATCCACTCCGATAAAGAGGTTTCCACCGTCAGAATTCATGAATGCCGCAACTGTCTTGGCGACCACATGTTCAAGTTTCTTGTTCACTTCGCATATGCGCATGTCGTATCGCAGGGTGGATTTGGACTCGACCAGCTGACCCTCTCCTTCGAGGATCATCTCATGCACGGGATCGATCTGAGCAGGTGCTTCGGATGGTTCGATGCGCTTCAAGATCTCGGCATAGAGAACTTCTGAGCGATGCTTCAGGAATGCAGTGAAATCGTCTTGGACAACCGAAGCATCATCCATCTCGATGAGATGGCTGCTCAGCGCATGTTTCAATTCTGAATTCTCATCTGCAAAATCCGCAAGATAGACCAAAGGGGCCTTGGCACCGATCCGCTTCTTGTTCAGTTTGGCGTTGACCAAGGTGATGTTGACTATCGAGTTGGCATAAGGGGTCTCCGTATCGCTGCCATGCTTGCGAACAAAAACTCTGCCATCACCGTGCGATTTGGCGGGTAGGTCAGGCACCATTCCGGGCAACGCAGGCTCTGATAGTGGGGGGAGGCCAAGGCCAGACGGAAGCTGCTGCTCGCCTCGATACAGGCTCAGCAATTTGCGCAGGGGTCCTGCTGGCCGAGTGCGTCGCGGGGTCTGGCCGTTCGTCGTCAGAAGCGATAATGGTGGTGCTGAACAAGCTGTATCGGATGCCGTCGCGCTTGGCCCGTCCAGGCGCGACACGATCATTGATGACGCAGGCATTGACCGTTCCGTTCTGACCGATCTGTCTCGTTTCTATCCAGCGGTCCTGGATCAGGACATCGGGGGCGAGGCGTTCGCCGACAAGGGGCTGTCCAGCGCGGCCAACCGGATCGGGCCGGTCGCGGCTTGAGGGCCAGAGTCTGTCCGGAACCTGCCCGATGAGTTGCATCGGGGGCTGAAACGGCGCCTTTTGGGGCCAAAATCGCGTCCGGAAGGCACTGCAGCCAGACATCGGCAGCCGCTAGTCGCTCAGCCGGCCCCGGACGGCGAAATGCAGAGAAAAACGCCCGCTTTCGCAACGGTCTTGTAATAAGAATTGATCAAGAGTCACCTGTGGCAGCGGCCATTTTCGTCCTGACTGCGCCATGTCCCATACCGTCGGTGTGAAAAGTCCAGTCGAAGCAAGCCATTTCGATCATTGCCTATGCAGACCGAGCAAGCTTTCGTCTGATGTGCGTTCTTGGGAGAGAAAGATCCGGTCAATCATGCGTCTGAGCCACCCAGGCAGGCTGGCAGCGACAGCCGTGGGCACGTTAACGGCTGGTTTTTCGATTGGGCCTTGCCACACCAGAGGTGCGGCGTGCCGCGTCACGGTGGCGATCGACCACAACTTGCTCTTCTGGCCAACCGTCTGCCCATTCGATCCGGTTGTCGGTGATCAGATAGTGCGATCGGCAGGCAAAGCACCAATTCCCGACTGACGGGCGCATAGTGATCGAATTCCCATCGAAGGTCAGCCGTCAATCGATTGGGTGAAGCGACAGAACAACTTTCTCGCCGCAACCGCAAGCGTATCTGTGTGTTGTGGTTGTGCATTCAACCGAGATGCAAAGCACGCGATGGTCCAGAACCTCCGGGATAAGTTCGACGAAGCAAGGCGTCAGCTTGTCCACAGCTTTTTTCATGCAGCGTCTCGAATAAATTGACGGGTTTCGACATGATAGAGCCAAATCGGTTAAGAAAATCCCCCTCCCGGCTTCACGGACGGCTACTGTTGGGACATTGAAGAGGCTGCCCGGAATTTTGCGGAGCGGCTCCTCGCGCTTCTGCCCGGCATGCCGTGGATGGGTTTCGATTGATCGTCTTGCCGACTGTCGGCTAGGAAACGTCGCCTGTGCCCGTGGACTGGTCAGCGCACTGTACCGTCAACGCCGGAACCGGGCATCCAGCTTTCTTCCAGCGCTTCATACGAATCGGCGTAGTCGTCCAGAAACCTTCATCTAGGAGACCACGCCAAAAAACCTCGGCGCCAACATGCTTGTCAGTTCCAGCAGGCATGACCAACTCCCACCCATGTGTCAGGGACCACACCTTCCAGGTGGCCATTGCACCGTTCGCATCCGGCACAGCCAGAATCTGCATGGTCAGCCATTTGCGGGGCAGAGACGTTCAGAATTCACCTCGACGCCTAGCCGGCAACGGCTTTCCCCACCTGATACAGCCCCATTGGCATTGGGCGGTCTAGCTTCCACCGTATTTTCATTGGACGTTCAGACTCGTGGCTAAGGTACCGTGCCCGTCCGAGGCAGCAATATGGAAGGGTTCCGCCACGGTCGTCTCTCTTTCTCTCGCGTACAAACAGAACCACATTGGTATGGTCGAAAGGTTGTCTGACATAGCGGCGTCCGGCAGCGGTGTCCGGTGACGCGGTGTTCTGGGATTCCCAGTGAAAAAGGGTTGGGGAAATGGGGAAGTCAGCGTAGCGGGTCGCAGGGGAATAGTCCTGGTCCGATTTCTCCAGCGTGATGAACAGAAGATCCGTTTGTGTTGCTTGGTTCCAAAGAACCCCACTCTGAGGCAGGACTAGTGCACCGTGCGTGTCGCAGTGCGCATGAGCAGCCACGATCTCGCCGAGTGTATAGGTGGCGTGGCTTGCAAGGGGCATGTCCCTGGCCGTAGCGAGCGGTTTTGGGACAGTTCGAATGCGATCGGCCAGAATTTCAATCAGATCAATGAGTTCTCGACGCAACTCCTCAGATTTGCGGAGCTTGAGCACTATCTGGTCAGCCTCGGAGATTGGCTGATGACGTTGGCCAAGAATGGCGAACAGCATTAGGCCTAGCCGGAAATCGTGGCCCTTTAGCGCCGAGATCGGATTGGGATGATCGCTTTCCAGCAGTGCCTGCCACCTGTCCAGTCGCTGGCGGTCGTCTACATGCAGCAGTCGACCGAATGAGCGCATGAGAGGGAAATCCGAAGGGTGTGCCCCTCCGCTGATATCGAAATTCGCTCGCCGCCGCAACTCCGTGAAGCAATGTCCTGATTGAGGTCGGGCGTATATCTCCTCGATCTCTGTGCCAGAAGCACGCAGGAAATCGCCCAATCGCGCATTGTGACCAAGGGCGCGCAGATCGTCGGCGAGGCGGTTACGTGAATTTTTCACCGCTTCCTTAAGGTTGCTCAGCACTGCATCTCTCGCAACTTGATCAAGCTTGAGCGCGCATCCAGGCGGAAGAAGCGGGAAGTCTGCTTCGATGGCTTTCTTGATCTGGTGCCGGGTTCCACCGAGCAGGGCCCGGTAGCGAACATCGTAGCGATACTCGCGACGCACCTGCCCGACGAAATCCATTACCGTGAGAACCCGCTTGCCCTCGGCCCATCGCAAGCCGCGTCCGAGTTGCTGGAGAAACACGGTGGCACTTTCAGTTGGCCGAAGCATTAGGACGGTGTCGATCTCTGGCAGGTCCAGGCCCTCATTGAACAAGTCAACGGCGAAGATTGCGCGAAGCTGCCCACATCTCAAGCGGGTGAGCGCATCGCGGCGTTCATTGCGAGGAGTGCTAGCGTCGAGTGCCAAAGAGGGATAGCCGAAACGGTTGAATTCACTCGCCATGAAGCGGGCATGGCCAACGCTGGCGCAGAATCCCAATGCCCGCATCCGGTTCGGATCTGTCACCAATTCCCTGACGGCCTGAAGCACCCTGAGCGCTCGAACGTGATCGCCAGTGAAGACGTTGTCAAGTTCGCTCGGGACGTATCTTCCCCGCTCGAAGCGAATCTTTGAGAGATCGGTCGGGTCATTGACGCCGAAATAGTGAAATGGGCAGAGCAGGCCTTGGTCAAGTGCATCCCATAGCCGAGATTCCGATGCTATGCGGCCGTCGAACCATTCGAGAATCGACCTCCCGTCGGCACGCTCCGGCGTGGCGGTAAGCCCAAGCAGAATCTGCGGATTCAATCTTGACAGGAGGCGTTCGTAACTTGTGGCTGCCGCATGGTGAAATTCGTCCACGATGACCACATCAAAGCTGTCCGGCTCAATATCTGCTATTTGGTTCGTGAGTGACTGTATCGAGGCAAAGACATGGCGGCCCGATCGAGGTCGTTCGCCACCGACCATTTGCTCGCCGAAACCAGGCTCTCGCAGGACGAGTTGAAAGACTTGCTGGCTCTGACGAAGTATTTCTTCGCGATGTGCCACGAAAAGCAGGGACTGACCCTTGCCCTGGCTACGCAGTCGCTTGAAGTCAAACGCCGCGATCCAGGTTTTTCCCGTGCCGGTCGCGGCGACCACGAGGTTGCGCGAATGCCCGCGCAAGCGCTCGGCCTCCAGTGCCTCAAGAGCAGCAACTTGGTGGGGTTTTGGCGAGACATCGACCAGCAGTGGCACCACGCTGTCATCCGCAGGAGTGCCTTGGTGGCTCTGTTTTGACAATGCGCGGTCCAGCCGCTCTGCGTCTCTTTCCGGCGCGTAGTCTTCAAATTCGGGATCTTGCCAGTATTGCTCAAAGGTCATCTTGAAGCGTTCAATCACGTTTGGATTCTCGGTGGCACTCACGCGCACGTTCCATTCGAGCCCATCTACTTGCGCCGCATGGGTCAGGTTCGAAGAGCCGATGTAAGCAGTGTGATGCCCGCTTGCCCGGTGGAACAGCCAAGCTTTGGCATGAAGACGTGTTCGTTTAACGTCGTAGGATACCTTTACTTGGGCGCCAAGCGCGAAAAGCGCGTCCAGTGCGCGTCGTTCCGTGGAGCCGGTGTAGACGCTCGAGATTACCCGCACTTGCGCTCCCTTTTGAGCTTGAGCCTTGAGTTCATCTTGAAATAGACGCAACCCAGAGTGGCGCACAAATGCACATAAAAGATCGATTCGATCTGCGCTGGGGATTTCGCGCCTGATTTCCCCCGAAATCTGAACGTCGCGTTTCCCGTTGACGAGGAGGTCCGTTCGACGAAGTGGGAGAATCGGGCGAGACGTAGATGAGGGGTTGTTGGCCAGCCCACCGCGCTCGGCGACCTCCAGCAGTAATTGGGCGGGCTCTTTGACCTTGTCGTCGGCTGCCGCCCCAAATTTGAGGAGTGACTCCACCAAGAGGTTTGCAAGGCGAATCTGAGCTGCAGCCTTCTTGTCATCAGTTTTTCCTGGCATCGCTTCAAGTGCGTGCCGAAGCAGCTCGTACACGTGGCGAGCCAAGAACTCCGGGCGGGCGTTTGGATCTGACAAGCGACGGGAATCCACGTACCATCCGTCCGCGACACGGGAAGCTTTTTCCGCGTCCAGCGCGAACGTCAACAAATCCTCGTAGAGACCGGTGGGGAGTGGACGCTTCATGTTTCACCCGCGTGCATGGGAATTGGCGATTGCATCGGTTTCACCGCAGAGGATGCTCCCATGCGCAAAACTCCAGAAACCAAAGACCGCGGCACACGCTCCAAGTTGCCATAAAATTCATGATCGTATGATTACGCATGCATATAGGGTTGCGCTTGGATTGCCAAAGCGACTCAAAACTTACTGTGCAGCCAAGGCAGGAGTCTACATAGAAGTGGCGCTGCATTTTACTCCGGAAAGCGCTGCATGCATCGATAATCCCTTCTCAAGCCAATTCGAAACATTGAATGAGCAAATCATGAGACAATGTTTGTCGTCTTTCATGTCGCTTGATAGCCAAGCCGCAAGCCAGCAGAACCCATCCCCAGTTGCTCAAGCGCTTGGGACAGTTGCCTGCAAATCCCCGTCCAGTCAGAGTCACGGTCTGCCGCATGGCGGCATTGAATCTTCAACCCTTTGGTGTTTTCGGTGTCAAGACATCATATGCACTGGTTTTCGACTGTATTCAACGAAGGGCTGCCACTGGGTCTCGCGGAGGGTCGTCGATGAATTTATTCAAGAGGGCAATCGAAAACGAGTTTTCTCCGTGCTAGGCTTCTCGCTGTATCTAGACAGATGGACTTGCAATGGAGATTTCACCTCTCGCGCCGCCAGGCGGTTTTCCCGATCTTCCCGAGATCAGCGGCGCGGAATTCGCCTCTTTCGCCGCCGGCATTCGCTACGAGGGCCGAGACGACGTTATGCTGGTGCGCTTGGCGTCCGGCACAGCATTGGCGGGAGTTTTCACCAAATCAGCAACAAGGTCCGCTTCGGTTCTGGATTGCGAGAGAAAGATCGCGCTGCATGCCCGAGAGAAGGGAAACGTCAGCGGTGCGGCGATCTTGGTGAATTCAGGAAACGCGAACGCGTTTACGGGCAAGGCCGGATTCAATGCCGTCTCCACGCTGGCAGATGCCGTAGCCACCGAGACCGGCGTCCCCAAAGAACGTGTGCTGACGGCGTCCACTGGCGTGATTGGCGAAGTGCTTCCCGAGGGAAAGCTGCTGAATGCACTTGAGCCGCTGAAAGACCGGCTGAGGCACGATCGAATTGAGGATGCCGCGCGAGCAATAATGACAACGGACACTTTCCCGAAGGGTGCAGGGGCGGTCGTGAACCTGGCTGAAGACCAGGTCCGCATAGCAGGAATAGCCAAGGGTTCGGGCATGATCGCTCCGGACATGGCGACCATGCTTGCATTTGTCTTCACGGATGCGGACATCGAGCGAGAAGCGCTCCAGTCCATGGTAACGGAAATCAATCGCCGGACATTCAACGCTGTAACGGTCGACGGTGACATGTCGACGTCAGACACGCTGATCGTGGCTGCCACCGGAGCGGCGAAAGCGAAGCGCATTCGTTCCGGTGACTCCACGGGCGGAGTGTCGTTCCAGCGAGGTCTCTCAGATGTAATGGAAAATCTTGCAATTCAGCTGGTGCGGGACGGCGAAGGCGCAACGAAGCTGCTAGAGGTGAATGTCTCTGGCGCTGTATCCTCGGACGATGCGGAAAAGGTGGCAAAATCGATTGCCAACTCCCCTCTCGTGAAGACCGCGTTGACCGGTGAGGATCCAAATTGGGGGCGCATCGTCATGGCTGTCGGCAAATCCGGTGCCGCAGTGGACCGAGACAGGCTGTCCGTCAGTTTTGGCGGCATTAAGGTGGCGGAGAATGGGGCGGTGGCTGACGGTTACATCGAGGCGGTGGCTGCCGAGTACATGCGGAAGCCGCAACTTCAATTCAACGTCGATCTTGGCATGGGAAGCGGGTCGGCCCGGGTCTGGACTTGCGATCTTTCAAGCAACTACGTTGCCATAAACGCAGATTATCGCTCATGAAGCTTGTGGTCGTCGCGGCCGTCGCGTTGATTGACCGTGACGCGCGGGTGCTGCTGGCGAAAAGGCCGCAGGGGAAGTTTCTTGGCGGGCTGTGGGAATTCCCTGGCGGAAAGATGGAGCGCGGCGAGGTCCCTGAAGCGACTTTGATCCGGGAATTGAGGGAGGAATTGGGAATCAGCACGTGGCAGAGCTGTCTCGCCCCTCTGACCTTTGCAAGCCACGGGTATGCAGACTTTCATCTGCTGATGCCTCTGTTCGCATGCCGCAAGTGGGAGGGGCTGCCGCAGAACCGCGAGGGCCAAGATCTAAAATGGGTTCGCCCGAAGGATATGAAATCCTATCCGATGCCGCCTGCCGACCAGCCGTTGGTTCCCATTCTCAGGGATTGGCTGGGCGGCTGACGCCATCTATGCTGACGCGCCTACCCAGCCCTGAAGGTTCTCCATGGCAATGTCCGTCATCATCGCGATGTGGGGGTCGCTCGCGTTCAGGCACGGAATGTAAGCGAAACGCTCGCCTCCTGCATCGTCGAAGCTCTCGCGGATCTCATCCCTGATTTCCTCAAGCGTTTCGATGCAGTCTGAGGCAAAGCCTGGAGCGAAGACAGCGATGCGCTTCTTCCCGGCCCGCGCCAGCCTTTTGACTTCCTCGACAGTGTACGGTTGAAGCCATTGCTCTGGCCCAAAGCGAGACTGGAAGCTGGTGACAAGTTGATCAACGTCCAGTTCGAGCCGCTCTCGAAGAAGCCGCGAGGTCTTCTGGCAGTGGCAGTGGTACGGGTCCCCTTCGGAAAGAAATCTCTTCGGAAGACCATGGTATGACGCGAGAAAGACATCCGGAGTGAAATCCAGTTCGTCCGCGGCGCGAGACACTGAATCCGCCAATGCCCGGATGTATTTTGGATGTTCGAAATACGGAGAGACCGTGCGAACCGCAGGCTGCCATCTGATCTCTTGGAGGGACCGGAACAGTTCGTCGTTTGCAGACGCCGTCGTTGCGGCCGAATATTGCGGATAGAGAGGGAAAAACAGAATTTTCGTGCACCCGGCCGCAACGAGAGCTTGCAGGCGCGACTTTGTCGAAGGATTTCCGTAGCGCATGCAAAAATCCACCAGTACATCGTCTGCAGTCCTGCCTTTGATGAATTTCGCGAGCTTCAGTGTCTGGTTTCTGGTTATGGTCAGAAGAGGGCTTTCGTCCTCTTCGGCGTTCCAGATGCGCTTGTATGCCGCCCCCGACGAGAACGGCCGCTTGGACAGGACAATGAACTGGAGAATCGGTTGCCAGATCCATGGCGAATAGTCGATTACGCGGCGATCGGAAAGAAACTGGCTTAGATAGCGGCGCATGGCGAAGTAACCGTAATCGTCGGGGGTGCCCAAGTTAGCGATCAGAATTCCAGTCTTCCCGAACGCAACCTTTGGATGATCGGGACCTCCGTGGACAATAGATGGTGTTGGCATGATCATGCTTGATCGCACTCCAAATTTGAGCATGCCGCAAAAGCCGACATTGCCGTGCCTTTCAATTCGAGTCCATTCTCCGATTTTTCAAGATACCCTCGGATTTCATCATGGCCGAGCCTGGCTGCCGTTGGTCAGGGATCGGTGCCCATCCAGTCAGGAAAATTAATTCGAGGGTTGCGTGCAACCTTCCCTGATCGTCAGAGAAGTTCCGAGCGTAAATTTTGGAGGCCTCTTCGAAGAGCGTTCTCGTGGAGAAAGCAGTTGATCGTGATGCCAGCGCATTCGTTTCGCCTAGAGAGCGAAGATCGCGCATCAAGGAAGCCATCGAACTGTAAGACAAATCCAGCTTGACCCGGTCGGCTACGGGCCGCGTGAATCCTGCTCGCTGCAGCAATCCTCCGAGGTCGCGGACTTCCCCCATTGGAGCCACGCGAGGACTGGCACCGCCACGGAGAGAGAGTTCTGCTTCCATTATTGAAGTCCTAAGTTCAGCCAGTGTGCCGCCTCCAAAAAAGGCCGCGACCATCAACCCGTCCGACACCAAGGCCCTCCGGCACTGGACCAGCTGGCCGACAGGATCATTGGCCCAGTGCAGAGCCATGGCATGGATCACCAGGTCATGGCCCGATTCCTCGAGAGCTAGCGTCTCGTCGTCTTGAACCGAAGTCGCTTCCGGAAAATGGCTGCGCCAGATTTCGGGAAATCCCGAAACGACAGCGACACTTTCGAAATGTCGGTTTATCTCGTGCAGACGGCAGCGGATCTCCTGAACGGCCTGTGTGTTCACGAACTGGTCCGGACCAGGCGGCCGAGCGGCTCTGTGCCGGTGCATTGCTAGGGCCTTGCGGTCGGCGAAATTCTTTCGAGGTTGCATTGTCGGCGCGTTAATCTCCAAGAATGCATCGGTAACGATGCCGAAAGACCGGCGGAACCGGCGCCCAAGCCTAATTTCCCGAAACAACCGGCTTCACGCTTGCAGTGACGTAGTTCACGGAGAAATCGCTTGCAGACACCTTCCATTCCCAACGGAAGGGGTTGAAAACGAATCCCTTGACGTCCACCGGCTCGAACTCTGCAGCCTGCAGGAGGCCGGACAGCTCTTCCGGTTTCAGGAATTTGCCCCAGTCGTGCGTTCCTTTCGGCAGCCATCCGAGTACGTACTCTGCGCCGACGATTGCCATGACAAAGCTTTTCGGATTGCGGTTGATTGTCGAGCAGACCATCAGGCCTCCCGGGTTCATGAGACGCTGGCAGTCCACCAGAAACGTGAGCGGTTCAGGAACGTGTTCCACCACCTCCATGTTCAGAACGACATCGAATTTCCGGCCGTCGGAGACAAGCTGTCCGGCGGTCGCGTGAAGGTATTCAATTTCCAGTCTGGAGCATTTTGCATGCGACTGAGCGATCGGAATGTTCCTTTCCGCCGCATCGATTCCGGTGACTGTCGCGCCAAGGCGCGCCATCGGCTCGGAAAGCAGTCCTCCGCCGCAGCCGATGTCCACGATCTTGAGGCCCGTGAACGGCAGATTGTCGCGCAAGTCACGATCAAATTCGGTCTCGATTTGACTGTTAATGTAGCCGAGTCGGCAAGGATTCAGCATGTGCAGTGGCCTGAAGCTTCCGTGAGGGTTCCACCATTCCGAGGCCATCTTCTCGAATTTGGCGATTTCGGCCGGGTCCGTCGATGAATTTGGCTGCATTGAACTGCTCCGCTTCATGCCGTTAAGATTATATGAACGGTGCGTCTTGATTCAATACGGAGGCCCGGACAGGTTGAGACACCATTCGGTCTTGTCAAATCATCTTTATCCGGCAGCCAAGCCATTCGACAAACGGATTCTGTCGGTAGGGGAAGAACATGATGTGTATGTCGAGCAATGCGGTGCGCCGACTGGCGCACCGGTGCTTGTTCTTCATGGCGGTCCAGGAGCTGGATGCTCGTCGATGATGCGTCGATACTTCGACCCGGAAATCTACCGTGCCATTCTGTTCGACCAGCGGGGTTGCGGACGCTCGCGTCCCTATGCGTCCGTTCATGCCAACACGACCGCCCATCTCGTGTCGGACATTGAGAGGATTCGAAGAGAGTTGGACATCGAGCGCTGGATTCTGTTCGGTGGCTCATGGGGCGCGACGCTTGCTTTGGTTTACGCCCAAGAGCACCCGGAGCGGGCTGCCTGTCTCGTTCTTCGCGGTGTGTTCTTGATGACGCAAGGCGAACTTGACTGGTTTTACGGCGGCGGCGCTGCGAAGTTCTGGCCAGATCTGTGGGGCAAGTTTGTTGCGCCGATTCCCGAAAATGAACGAGACAATCTGATCAAGGCATACAACAGGCGCCTGTTCAGCGGGAACAGGCAGGAGGAGAAGCGGTTTGCCCATTCATGGTTCGCGTGGGAGAATGCCACTTCAGGCCTTGAAAGACCGCTTCAAAATCCAGGGTGGCCGGACGAATATGCCCGGGCTTTCGCGCGATTGGAGAACCATTACTTCATGAATGGTGGATTTCTTGGAAGCGAAGGCCAGATACTCAGCCGGATGCATCGCTTGAAGGATGTTCCGGGAATCATCGTGCAAGGGCGCTACGACATGGTTTGCCCGCCGCAAGCGGCGCACTCTCTTGCGGAACAATGGCCCGCGGGAGACTTGCGAATAGTGCCTGCGGCAGGTCACGCATTGTCAGAACCGAACATCAGCAGAGAGCTTCTCTCAACCATGGACGAATTCCGCCGGGGTCTCCCGGGTCTGGGATTTTGATCTCAATGCCTTGCCAGGCAAAGAGAGCCGTGCTGTTATCCCCGGACAACTGACGAGGGCGGAACCAAGGTTCCGCCCTCGTCCGATTTGATGCAGCTCCTGCGAGCCGGGAGACATGGCTGTCGCTTCAGGCGTGCAGGTCCTGTGCCATGCGAGTTCCGTCTGGCGCGAATTCTTCTTCCGGGCCCGGCACTGCGGCAGAATCCTCGGACAGCGACTTTATCAAGCCCCAAGCCATTGCAAGCAAAATGAACGAAATCGGGAAACCCGCAGCAATTGACGCCGTTTGCAGCGCAGCAAGACCTCCGGCAAGCAACAGCACGCCTGCGACGAATCCCTCTCCGAGCCCCCAGATGATCCTGAACATCTTTGGTGGATTATCGTCACCCATGGAGAGCATTGTCGTGATGACAAGGGTTCCCGAATCCGAGGAGGTAATGAACCAAGAGGCGAGAAGCACGGTTGCCAACGCAGATATCGGCCACGAAATCCAACTCAAATCGCCCAGCCAAGACGTGGTTCCGAGGTTGCCGATCGTTGTGTAGAGCGCACCGGGAAGGTCCCAACTGCGAACCGTTAGAATTATGTCGGCGCCACCCTCGGTTGCCGGTCCACCAGCGGCGTTGAGTTCCTGCCAGATAGCGTTGCCACCGAACATGCACAGCCAGAAGAAGGCAATCGTCGTTGGAACGAACATCACTCCGACCATGAATTCGCGGATGGTCCGCCCCCGCGAGATGCGGGCAATGAACATTCCCACGAAGGGCGCCCAAGAAATCCACCAACCCCAGTAGAAGATTGTCCATCCTCCCTGCCAGGCGACCTCGGGGCTGTCGTTGGCGGTCCAGAATCCCAAGGGAATGAAATTCCACAGATAATCGCCGAGCGCAGTCACGAAGAAGCTCATCAGCCACGTGAACGGTCCAACCGCTACAAACGCCGCGAGCAGGATGATCGAGAGCCAGATGTTCCACTCCGAAATGATCCGGATGCCCTTTCCGACCCCAGACACTGCGGAAAGCGTCGCAATTACCGATATTACGAGTATCAGCACCAGCTTGGTGACAATGCCGTCGCTTATGCCGAAGAGAACATTGAGTCCGGTTGCCATCTGGCTGACACCGAGGCCAAGCGAAGTCGCGACACCGAACACAGTCCCGAAAACCGCAAGCAGATCGACTGCGTGCCCAATCGGTCCGTAGATGCGGTCGCCGATAAGCGGGTGGAGCGACGACCGGAGCGTAAGCGGCAACTTTTTCCGGAATCCGAAATATGCGAGGCAGAGCCCGACCACCACGTAGACGGCCCATGCATGGAATCCCCAGTGGAAAAAGGTGACCCGCATTGCATCGACTGCCCGGAGAATCGTCATCTCCGTATGGCCTTGGTTGTCCGCATGCGGGTTGTTTGGATAGCCGAACGCGCCGGAATTATCGAAATAGAAAACCGGCTCGGCAACCCCGAAGAACAGGATTCCAATGCCGACACCGGCGGAAAACAGCATTGCAAACCACGAAAAGTTTTTGAATTCTGGCTTGCTGTCGTCGTCGCCAAGTTTCACCTTTCCCCATTTGGAGAACATGAGAAACACGCAGATGGCGAAGAGCACCGTGACCGTCGTTATGTAGTACCAGCTCAAGCCGCTTTCGACCCAGCCTCTGAGAGTGCTGTAGACGTTGCCAGCAAAATCGACGTTGATAATTGTGAAAAGGACAAATGCTACGACCATCGCTTTCGCCGCGATTCCCATTCCGGGGTGCAACCCGGTGAAGAATCCAGACTTCGCGACAAGGCCGGCCCTTGAATTGACGGAAGACATTCGGACATCCTCCCTATGCCTTGCTACCGGGAAATAACGCCCTGACGGACCGCCCGGCGAGCGCCTCCCACGGGAATTAGAATAGCCGATTGTGAAGTATTTGCAAAACTATATTAATTTCGCGTCAGTTGCGCATCAGATGGACAAGAATTTCACAACAGTTCAATAAATGATTCCCGCACCAAGACTGTTGTGAAAGCGGGCGTCTTCTCGGCATTTCGCCTTCCGGCCTCAGGCCGCCGCGACATCAGCCAGTTGAACCGGCTGCTGTGCCGGCACAGGGGATGTCCCCGGGAAGCCCGGAACATGATCCCCGCCTTGGCCAGGCAGGCGCGGTTGGCGGCGCTGGACAGCCCCTTGTCGGCAAGCACCCTTCGCGCCGTGCAGTCGGCCACCACTGTCATGAAGAAATCCATCGGTCTCTTCCTCAACTGAACGTCATGACAAATGCTTGCTGCCCTTCGACGCGACATGTCAATGGCTGAGGGGCACATTCCGCAACAGTCTCAAATCATGTTCTCGGATGTTAATTTCCGCCGCCTGCGACATGCCTGTGCCGAGAAGCCGCATGCCTTGCGTCGAACGCAACTGGAACGGGTGCAAAATGCGGTAATGTCCAGCGTGCGCCACACCGTGCCGCCTCTAGACAATGGGGATCAATCATGGCTTGGGGTCCAAGCAGCCGCGTTCTGAATTCCGTTCCCGCCTGTTCCTGAAAGCCAGTCGATCGCCACGACGGGCGGTAATTCACAGTCTCCCTCCCTCGGTCAAAATCAGTTGGCCAACTGTTCTTTTGTGCCAATTCCTTGTATATGCTGCTCTCAGTTTGGAGGCTGGTCGATAGCCGATATCGTCGAACAGTCGTTCCAGAGACACCAGCCGCTTGCGGAATCCGAGAAGTATCCCGAAGCGAAGACTTGCTTTGTCGGGCCCGCACAATAGCCAAGCGTCGTCTCGGTGGAACGCATGTGCCCAGAGCGATGCCTCCCCCCTATCCAAGGCGATGCCGGGGATCCGCACAGTCAGTTTGGCACTCTCTTGGTCCCCGACGACATGTACCGCTGCCAGCGACACGCGCAATGCCAACTCGTCGATCTGTCGTTCTGGTTGTCGAAGTTGAAAGCCAGTTTGCGTTTCAGTCACGCAATCCTCGACGGTGTCCACTTGGTAGCCGCCTGCGAGTGCGCGCCACAAACCAGTCTGGTAACACTCCAAGATGACGTTTGTGTCTAGAAGGCAACTCACTTTATCCGACACCTAGCCCTGCCTGCGCCAGCGTGCTCTGGGGTGCACTTGGATAGTATAACACATTGTAAATAATCTATATTTCCGATCTTCACGGTCCATTCGACCCCTTGCGCTCCTGCCTCGGATGCACTTCAATACGCCCCGATTTTCGGCCAGTCGCTTTCGGTTTGCTTGCTGGGTCGAAACCCCTCTGGAGCCTGCCCAATCCGGCGAACCGAAGAGCGCCCCTATCGTCGAGGAGCACCGCCATGCCCGAACGCCAGTACCGAGCGCTCACCAAGCGCATCGTGGACCGCCTCGCGGTCAACGGCAAGGACGCGGTGTTCTGGGACAGCGAGCTCCCGGGTTCGGCATTCGTGTCTATCCGACGGGGCGCAAGATCTACGTAGTGCAGACGCGGGCCAACGGCAAGTCCAAGCGCTTCACGGTCGGCCATCACGGAGACATCGCGCCCGACCAAACCCGCAAGGACGCCGCGAACATCATCGTATGCCTCAAGGCCGGACTGCCGCCCGTCGAGCAGGAGCCCCAACCCGAGCCGACCGTGGCCGCTCTGGCCGAACGCTACGAGCGCGAGTGCGTCGCGATGCACTGCAAGCCCAATACCATCAAGCACTACGGCCTCATGCTGAAGAAGCACATCCTCAGGTTCCAGTTCGGGCTGAGCGACATGCCCACGGTGGCAAACCAGACGGTCGACATCCTGGTGAAGATGTTCAACATGGCCGAGCTCTGGGAGATGCGTCCGCCGGGTCGGAACCCGTGCCGGTCGGTGCGCCGCTACAAGGTGAAGCCGCACAAGGTTGCGGTGGTGGCCGTCATGCGCAAGCTCATCATCCTCGCCAACGTGCTCGTGCGCGAGGACCGCGAGTGGGCGCCGTCCGCTCCCACTCCGATCACTGCATGATTGTCGGGCCTGTGGAGAAATCAGTGAACGTCGCTGGATGAAATACCGGTAGACCGCCTTCAACCCCCGAGTCCGGGTTGACTGCAAACACGGATGCTCCGCTTGCACGCTCGCTGCGCGCTCCGCTTGCCAAAAAAGCACGTCCGTCAATGGGGATAGGGGCACTCATCCCGACGTTGGCCCTGTCCCACACGTGCTCACTGGCCAACCCCTAAAGGGGTCCTCCGCTGACGCTCCGGCCGGGACTCGCAGGGCAACGGCGCTGGCGCGTCTAGGTCGTGTACTCATAAGGGGAAAAGGGATTTCTTTCCGGCTCTGATGTGATTCAAGCTTCCAAACAGTGGGAGCTTGAGGATGCAGGGCCGGCACGATCTGACGGATGCGGAATGGGCGATCATCTCGCCGTTGCTGCCTGACAAGCCGCGGGGCGTTCCGCGGGTGGACGACCGGCGGGCGATCAGCGGGATCTTTCACATCCTGCGCACCGGCACGCCGTGGCGCGATCTTCCGGAACGCTGCGGGCCGCATGCGACAGTCTGCAACCGCTGGGCCAGGCAAGGGGTGCGGGAGCGCCTGTTCGAGGCGCTGGCGGCTCGCTCGCCGGGTCCTCCGGCGCCGATTCCCCGAACCTTGATGCCGCAGCTCCGGCCGTCCCGACCGCACGGGGGCGGCCTTGGGTCTCACACCACACGTAGCAGGCTGCGGGGAGTGCCAAGCGCGCGCCTGTCATGCATTTAGATGCAATTTCAACGACTTATACCTTCAAGGTGTTGTTGGGCCGAGTCGCGCCCGATCGGGTGCCCAGAGCACTCAGATTGACTGCTGGAATTCACCGGCCGAATCAACGCCTTGCAAACCGTGCGCCCGATCGGGCGTTTCGCGTGTTACGGGAGCATGCGCGTCGGTCCAGGAGATTTCCTACCGGGCACTCAATCCGACTGCTTCACCGGAACCGACATCGGGCCGGAATTGTCGCATCAAGGGATGCCCGGCGATGCACCGATCACTAAGAATTTCGGCAGAGCTGTCGTACCGTATGGCGACGGGACTTGCTCGGGAGGATGCCAAGAGACCGATGGCGGAGACGCTGACGAGGACCATCCGGGTCACGCCGGAGCAGTGGGTGCGCATCGAAAAGATCGCCAAAGATCGAGATGTTTCGGCGAACCGGCTCGTGGTCGAACTCGTCATGGAGGCCCTCGACCGCCGTGAATGGCCGCGCACCGAGCTCGATATCTAGGTCGCGAAGGCCGCGCTGTTTGCCGCCCAAGTCCTGCGGCGCGACCTCATTGCAGACGGCCGTACGGATGAGGTCGACGAAATTCTGCAGTTCGTTTCGTCATTGGTGCCCGAGTCGATCGCCAACTCGCCGCCGTCACGGTCCGGTCCAGAACAAGGTTCCGAGTAGCTGGAACGATCCTTACCGGCGAGTCCCGCGCTAGAGCACACCGCACCCGAATCTCGGCTGAGTCTGCGTTGACTGCCCACTGTTCTGTCTTCGTCCTTCTCGGGCACCTGCTGCTTCTGGATTTGACGGTATACGTCACGTTCTGTATAGTTTCGTCTGGATCGATACGGTCTTCCAATCAATCGAGGTCGGTGGAATCATGATTTCCGAGGAACCTTGGGTCGGCATCGCTGAAGTAGCCGCTCACTTGGGAGTAGCCAAAGATACGGTATACCGCTGGGTCGACACGCAGGGTCTGCCTGCCCACCGCGTCGGTCGGCTGTTCCGATTCAGGCTTTCGCAGGTGGACGAGTGGGTGGAGAGCAGCGCTGACCATGTGACTACAAGCCGTAGGGCGAGTAGGGTGGACGCCAAAGGACGGAACGAGCTGGATTGTGGTTAAGCATCCCCTTGCAGCGTGGATCGGGAACCGGGTCTCTCTCACCGGACACTTCGACGTCCCAGTCGTCTTGGAGGACGTGCGACCCTTGGGCGCAAACGGGTTCGCCGGATACGAGTGCCGCGTTCGCCAAGCGTTCTTACAGAATGAGAGCTGGAAGAAGCACTTCAAGGGCCGCGAGATATTGCGAGCATTTGCCGGAGAATTCTTGCAGGGAATGAGGTACGAGTATTTTCGCGACTTGATCATCAGTCAAATGGTCAACGAGGGATATCAGCCTGATGGAATGAAGGCTGTGCTCGACCAAATCTTGGCGGATTGATCCATGGCCCTGACCTCGAAGGAGATCGCGGCGCTCGCTGCATCCGGCGAATCCGAGACCCTGGAGTTCAAGACCACGACAGGAACGCGCCGCGAGGCGGCGGCAACCGTGTGCGCGATGCTCAACCAGCGCGGTGGATATGTGCTGTTCGGGATCGCGCCGGACGGCCGGGTCGTGGGTCAGCAAGTCAGCGAGCGGACGGTCGAGCAGGTGAGCGCCGAAATTCAGCGGATCGAGCCGCCCGCGTTTCTGGAGATCGGACGGATTCGTGTATCGGGAGATCTGGAAGTGATCGCAGTTCGGGTGAATCCTGGCGTATCGCCACCGTATCAATACCGAGGCGCTTCCTACCTGCGTGTCGGCAACACGACGCAGACCATGTCCGCCGAAGAATACAACCGCCTGCTCTTCGAACGCATTCACAACGAGCGACGTTGGGAGAACCAGCCCGCCGACGGGTGGACAGTAGACGATCTGGACCTCGCGGAGATTCGCAACACGGTTGCGGAGGCTGTCCGGATCGGCCGGCTAAATGAACCCGGTAGCCGGGGTGCAAAAGACCTGCTGCGCGGATTGGGGCTGCTCCGCGACGGCGTCCTGTTTCGGGCCGCCGCAGTGTTGTTCGGGAACGCCGAGCGCCTCGAATGCGAAATGCCGCAGTGCCTGCTCCGCGTAGCGCGTTTCCGGGGCCTCGACCGCTCGGAGTTCCTCGATAACCGGCAGTTCAACGGCAATGCCTTCACGTTACTCGCAAACGCCGAGCGCTTTCTGCGCGACACCCTGCCCATTGCAAGCCGCTTCGAGTCGGGCCGCATGGCCCGCATCGACGAGCCGCTCTACCCGCCCTTGGCCACGCGGGAGGCGCTGGCGAACGCCCTATGCCACCGAGACTATGCTATGGGCGGCGGCTCCATTGGGCTCGCGGTTTACGACGACCGACTCGAGGTGACCTCGACCGGTCCGCTGCACTTCGGACTGACTCCGGGCGACCTCTTCGGGCCGCACGAGTCGCGGCCCTGGAACCCGCTCATCGCCCGCACGTTCTATAGGCGCGGCATTATCGAGGAATGGGGCCGAGGCACGATCAGAATGGCGGACTTGGCGACCTCGGCCGGGCTGCCCCGCCCCGAGATCGAGGATCGTGGCGACTGCGTGACGGTGCGTTTCCGGCGCGCCGACTACGTGCCGCCTCGACACGACGACGGCGAGCTGACAGAGCAGCAGAGGACAGTCTTGACACTTCTTCACCGATCCGACGGCGCCTTGGCGCTCCGGGATATCCGCGTTGCTCTGGGGTCTCAGGCAAACGAGCGGCGACTACGGGAAGACCTCACCACTCTGAAGGCCAAGGGATTGGTAGACTCCACTGGGGTGGGTCGAGGAGCACGTTGGAAACCCCTGTAGAACATGGCATTGGCTCATTCTGGCTCATTCTGGCTCATTCCGGCCTATTGAAGAGACCCACGGCCGGTGTTGCACTACGGCGATCACCTACGCATGCGAAGAGGACGCCGCCGACGGCTCCACTTACAATTCGAGATCCATGCCGTGGCCGCGCTCTCGCATCGATGACTCATGCTCCTTCGCTGGCAGCGAGATGTCCGTTCGGACCATTTCGGTGCCCGTCCCCGGCCCTTGAGCCGGCTGACGGTCGACGCCTTGCACAGCATTGTTCGCCTTACCCTCCATCTTCGGCTCTGCCTCACCGATCCCTTCGAGCGCAGAAATGCGCTCGCCGGTGGCGGCTTCGAGCTGTTCTCGGAGCGCCTTGGCGTCGTCGGTGACCAGCTCGGCCCGGTCCTGTGCCCGGCTGATCTCGACATAGAAGCTCTTCTGCGTGGTGAGGTGCGGATGGTTCGCCTCCATCGCGGCGATCACGTTGTCGACGGTGCGGCCCTGGAACGCATGCACGGTGGAGGCCCAGGCATGATCGAGATGGCGCAGCTGCGGGTCGCCTTCGTTGCTCAGCACGCGGCCGTCTTCGAGCCGGAATGATACTTTCCCGTCGTTCACTCCGGTCACGTCTGCGGTGTGGCTATTGACGAGCCCGAGCGCCTTGTGGTTGCGGGTCCAGCGGACGCGGTCGCCGGCGCGGAGCTCGACCGCCTCGGCCCGGTAGACCTCGCTGCCGCCCTCATCCCTGTCGAGCAGGACCTCCCTTCGCGCGTGATCGACGCCGGCGACGCGGCGCTCGCGGACGTGGCCGTTGATCCCTTCGCGCAGCTCGCGGACGTGGCCGTTGATCCCTTCGCGCAGCTCGTGGCTCGGGGTCATGACCCCGGTGCGTTCGCGTGCCTCCGGGGAGAGCTTCAGCCAGCGCGCGGCGACGGCGCCCGCGATATTGTCGGCCTTCACCTCGGCGACGTTCGCCCCGAGCTTTTCGAACGCCTTGTCGGTCGCGCCCGCGAGGCTCGCCTCGACGGCCGCCTTCAGGTCGGGGTCGCGCTGGCGCATGATCTCGTCCATGACGGCAGTCTTCATGCCCGCCTGCTGCAACTGCGCGAACGGCTTTCCGGCGTCGACCGCGTCGAGCTGCTTGGAGCCGCCCACCAGCACCACACGGGGGATGCGCAGCACGCCCGCGATCCTGAGCAGATCGCGGGCCTGAACGGTGGAGGCGAGCGAGCCTTCATCCACCACCAGCACGGTTTTCTTGAACGCGGCACGCATTTCGCGCTCACCATCCAGCTTCGCATCACCGACCGGCCGCGCCCCTGGCCGTCGCGCATCAGGCGTAAGGTCTCGCGTTCGGCGAGGTGGGCGACCGCCCAGTCCACGGCCACGGCCTCGGGGGCTTTCGTTGCGCCATCCGCTCCGACCGGGTCGGCCTTCCCAACGGCGTGCACGCTCGCCACAGCCTCCCGTCCCACGCCGTCCGCTTCCCGAACCGCGGCCTGCTCCCCGCCGGCCTCCCGCGACAGGGAATCGGCGACCACGGCGCGGGCGTCGAACCCGAGCCTGGCGCTGCCAGCTCTCGGCGAGGCGCGGGTCGGCGGCGGGAGCGCCTCGTTCGCCATGGTCCGCCACTTGCCGTCGGCGCCCCGGACCATGTTGGCGAGCACCGCGTGGGTGTGGAGCTGCGGATCGAGATTGCGGGAGGTGTCGTGGCGATAAGCCGCATAGTGAGAATTATGACATTATTTCAATAGTTTAAGATTATATATGAAAATCACGTAATCATTCGGAAAGCGGATTCGTTCCAAGCCAAGCGTAGCCCCAAGTAGGACTGTTGACGCTGGAACTCGTCGTCCGCGATCGCGGATCAGGCCGATTCGCGAGTATCGTGAAATCGCGATTCGACCGCCCGGCCCGCCTCAGCCCTCCGCCGGGACGAGGTCCACGGTCAGCCGCGTGCCGGTTGCGACGGCGTAGCGGCGAAGGGTCGCGAACGACGGCGACACCCGACCGCCTTCCAGCCGCGCGACCGCGGACTGCGTCGTGCCGAGCCGCCGGGCAAGCTCCGCCTGCGTCAGTTTCGCCGCCGTGCGAGCGCGGACCAGCGCCTCGATGAACGCATACTCCTCGTCGATACGCGCGTATTCCTCCCGGAACTCCGGATCTTCCATAAGGTGCGCCTTCAAGTCCTTCAGCTTCGTCATGCCGTCACCTGTCTCATCCGCTCCCGGGCGGTCGCGAGCGCTTGGCGCGGCGTCCTGCGCGACTTCTTCGCGAAGACGTGCCCCACCCCCACCCGCTGGCCCGCCGCCGTCACGAGATCCCCCGCGCGATGCCGCCCTCGGCCCGCACCCGGAGATCCCACAGCTTGCCCTCGAGATGCCTGACATGCGGCGCTCGCAGCGCCTCCCGCCCGACATTCTCCACCGTCTTGAGCAGCCGAAGCAACCGGGCGCGCAACGCCACCGGCAAGGCGGCCATTTCGGCGTCGACGGCCGACACGGTTTCGACCGTCCAATCCATCTCAAACATATAGCGCATCCGCTATAGTCTTTCAAGCTTGCGAATTCGGCGAGGCCGATCGCCTCTGAACTCCCGACTGCGGATCGTCGACCGGATCGCGGTGGTCCGGGTACGGGCGCCGCCTGGGCGCCCTGCCGGCAAGTGGTCCTCCGTGCGTTGTCAGTGAACTCCTCCGCAGCCTTGCCCCGGCCGATACGTCCCGCGCCGCCGAGAGTTGGAGCTTGGCCGGGAGCCGGGCGGCCACTCGTCCTACGAGCCTTGCCTTGAGAAGGGGCGTGAGGCCGACCGGGCGAGATACCGCGCGGGTAGGGAGGCGGGCGCCTTGTACGGCGGAGCCAGCGTCAAAGTGAAACGGCGTAGCGCCCGGCTCGCGAGCCGGAAGCGGCGGGCAGCGCGCCGCGAGGCGAACGCTTGCACCCGGTGCGGACGCCGGCCTCCGGTCGAGGACGGGTCGACCTGCGATCCCTGCCGTATCGCACGACGGGAGGCGGACAGGGAGATCTACCATTCCCGGAGATCGGCCGGGTTGTGCGTGAAATACGCCCGCCCGACGCCCGCCGCCCGCGGCGAGGGGACAGGCGGTGGAACGCGTTCCCACAATCATGCCGACTGCCGCCCCGTCGGCGGCCGGCATCGGCCTCCACCGCGTCGCGATCGCCGTCGAGGGGATGGACGCTCCGATCCCCACGATGATGGTCGCGGTCGACATCGACAGCGCGCTTCGCATCGCCGACCGCTGCCTGGGCGGCGCGCATCGGTGACCGTCATCGCGGACTGAGCCGCCGCCGCGCTGGAGGCCGCCATCCTGCCCCGGGCTTCCGGCCCGGCCTTCGCCCCGCCGCCGCGTTCCTCTTTCGTCGCCATGCGGGGTCCTCCCGCAACCCGCTGTCCGTCCCGTTCCCGTCGCTGTTCCCGGGAGTTGGAGCTTGGCGAGTAGCGGGCGAGCGCCCGGGAGGGGCTTCCTCGCCTGCCGACTGGACACGGGCGAGATTCCGTTCTGAGCCGCCGCTTCCATTCTCCCCCTCGACTTCGGGCGGCCGCAGCAGCGGTCGCCCATTTTTCATGCAGCCGGGCCGGAGCGGGTCCCGTCGGAGCGGCCCGCGCGCGCCTCCGGGCCAACCGCTTCCGATGCTCCCCGGAGAGGGAGTGGAGCGAAGAGAGGGCGAACGCCTTGAAGCGGGAGGGAGATGTCATGGAAGCCGTCGTCAACCTGAAGCACGAACCCCGGCTGCGCGAGGCGTTCGAGTACGTTCATGTCGTCAACAACACCGTGCTGATCGACCGCCGCACGAGGTGGGGCAATCCGTTCCGCATCTTCCCCGGACAGGACCGCGGCCAAGCGATCGCCCGCTACCGCACCGATCTCTGGCGCCGTATCCGCGCGGGCGAGATCGCGCTGGAGGAACTCGCCGCGCTCGACGGCTGCTGGCTCTCGTGCTGGTGCCATCCGGAGCCCTGCCACGGCCATGTGCTGGCGCGTGCGGCAGCCTGGGCAGCGCAGGCGCTGGCGGAGCGGGCCGATGGGTGACCCCGGTCCGTGCCTCATCGCAGACAACGTGCCGGGCGGAACCGCCGATAGGGACCGAGCGGGTGGAGAGAATACGTCAGCCGATGTGATGGTTCATTGTGCCATGTGTGCTCACTGCGCCAACCCCTGCGGGGTCCTCCACTCCGCTGACGCTCCGTTCCGGCCGCGACTCGGAATGAAACGGCGCAAGCGCCTAGGCCCGACGCGGCGCGCGACCGTGGCTCCGCACTCCGGTCGCTGCGCTCCCTCCGTTTGTGCGCCCGCACCACTCGCGCACCGCGCCGGGCCATTCATTCCGGCCCCGGTGGCTCCGGTCCACGCACATGACCCAACGAACCATCACATCGGGGATCGGCCCCGAACGTGCAACCCGATCGTCAAGGAGATCGACATGACTTTCGATATCGACACCTTCGCCGAACAGTCCCAGACCGCCATCGCCTGCGAGACCGCGGCCCTCTTCGGCGCCACCCCCGAGCGCGGCGAGTTCGACAGCCGCGACGCCTTCGAGAAACTGCGCGACACCGCCGCCGAGCAGTACCGCAGCATCACCGGCGAGGTCTGGCGTCCGAGACACGGCAGCCATGTCTCGCAGACCGGCAGGCTCACTAGCGCCGCCATCGATGCCCGCGACTTCCAGCGCGCCCGCAAGGACCGCAAGACACAAGCGCACCTGCCGCAGGGAACGCTGGTCGCCATCGCCGCGGGCAAGGACGTGCAGGACCCGGCGGCGGTGATCGCCCGCCTCGACAAGGCCCGCGCCAAGTACAGCGACCTCATCCTGGTGCATGGCGGCGGACCCGGCGTCGAGAAGATCGCCGCGCAGTGGGCTGAGCGCAACGGCGTCCATCAGATCGTCTGCAAGCCCGACTGGCAGAAACACGGACGCGCCACACCCTTCCGCCGCAACGACGAACTGCTCAACCTCCTGCCCAAGGGCAATCATCGCCTTCCCCGGCTCCGGCATCGCCGACAACCTCGTCGACAAGGCAAGGCAGCTCGGCATCCCGGTGGTTCGCTGCGCCGCGGCCCGTTTCCATTCGTGTCAATGCCGACCCGACAGCGATGGCATCCTCGCGCGCGCTTCCCGTCCCCGACACGATCCGGGGCGTGCCGCGCTCGTGCTCCGTCTTCGCACCTCTCGGCCTCGCACCGTGCTTCGCACGAGTGCATCGGCGACTGCGCCGCACCATCCGCCGCTCAATCGCCGCGGCGGCACGGATGCTGCAATCGCGATGAACCCGGAAGAAGTCTGCTCGACCGTGCATGGGTTGTTACGCCCGCTCCCCGCATTCGAGCAGCCAGCCGAGGTTCCGGTCGCCGACGACCTGTACTTCGCGCAAAGGATGATTGAGACGGCCAACGAGATCCGGAACGGGACGGGAGCTGACCATGGGCGGATGGTAGGTTAAAGAGTCGGTCGTCATCGCTGCGGATGCTGGACTTGTTGCGTCGGCCGGCTTAATCTTAGCCGCTTGGTTGCTGCACCATGACGCGGAGGCGTGACCTGTGTACGTGACGAACTGCGTAGGGTTCTTGAGGCAGCCGGGCACGAACATCGGGAAACCGATGCGCCGGTAATTGAAGGCGCGCCGGGCCCCTCAAACGGGATCAACCGTGAGGCAGGAAACCATGGAAGTCATGCTGCGAGAGTACGTCGCTCAAATGGAAGAGATCAAGCGGCGGACGGCGTCGATAAAGAAGCTCTCGGAGATTGCGGCGGGGCGCCTCTACGTGCCAGTCGTGACGGAGTGCGTCTATCTCCAGTTTCGCAAGATTCTGGAACTCATTGCCATGTCGTCTCTGGTGGCGAATCGCCAGACCATGGAGGAGATGAACCGGAGCCGGAGGAAGCTGGGCAACCAGTGGAACGGCGACACCATACTGAAGCTCGTCGAGAGGATTAATCCGGACTTCTATCCGATTCCGATACTTGAAAGGCCATCCCGGCGCCCGGCCGTGAAGTCTGAGCTCGTCGAAAAGACGGACGGATTCCTCAGCCGCGGCGAGTTCTCCCGACTCTACAATCTGTGCGCCAGTCTCATGCACGCAGACAATCCACTGAGCATCAAAACCGATTACCGGGCACTCTGGGAGGAGGGGCCGGCGTGGGAGAGTCGGATCCTGGAGCTTCTCGGCTGCCACAAGGTCCGGCTGGTGGATCAGGGCGGATTTTGTCTCGTGCACATGCGCGGAGAGCGCGATGGGCAGGTGCACATGTATGAATTCGGCAGGCTGAACGGAGAGCTGCCTGCCGCATCGGGAGGTCAAGTATGACGGTTTGGACTGACTGACTGTTGAGAGAGAGCGAGCCGTTGGCTATCATGTGAACAACTGCTCGAATCGACCTCAGAGACTGAGATCCGCCTCAATGTGCTTGCCGCGGGCGGACGGTTCGGTCTCCGGCACCTTCTGCCGGGACATTGCCGGTTCGATTTCCCTTTCCGGCGCGGATGGCTCCGGGCCCGGTCGTTCATAATCGGGCAGAGTCTTCCCGTCCTTTTCCTGCCCGCGTTCACGTCCCGGTTGAACGCTCTCCCCAATGCCTTCGAGCGCCGAGATGCGCTCGCCGGTCACCGCTTCGAGCCGCTCCCTGAGCGCCTGGGCGTCGTCGGTGACCAGTTCCGCCCGGTCACGGGCGCGGCTGATCTCGACGTAGAACGCCTTGGCAGTGGTCAACTGCGGATGGTTGACTTCCAATGCTGCGATCACATTGTCCACCGTGCGGCCCTGGAAAGCGTGCACGGTCGAAGCCCATGCATGGTCGAGATGGCGCAGCTGCGGATCGCCCGGGGTGAGGGTGAGCTTGCGGCCGCCCTCCAGAATGAAGGTCACCCGCCCGTTGCGGACGCCCATGACCTCGGCCGTGCCGCTGTTGACCAGGCCAAGCCCCTTGTCGTTGCGCGTCCAGCGGATACGGTCGCCGGCGCGAAGCTCGACGGTTTCGGCGCGATAGACCTCGCTGCTGCCCCTGCGTCCGCCGATTTCCGACGGCTTCCAGGCGACGGCCGCGCCGTCCGGGCCTTCGAGATAGACGGTTCTCTTTGAGTGATCGACGCTCTCGACGCGCCGCTCGTCGCCCTTCTCCACGCCGAGACGCCTGTAGGGGCGATGGAACGCCATCACATCGCCGGGCGCGTAGTTGGAGACGAGCGCCTTCTCCGCGTTCGTGTAGCCCTTCGACACCAGGCGTTGTGTTTGCAGGATCGGCCCCGCGATGCGGCCCTCGTGCGCAAGGCGCTCGCGAATGTGGGCGTTGATCCCCTCGCGCAGCTCGTGGCTCGGGGCCATCACCCCGGTGCGCTCGCGTTCCTCCGCAGAGAGTTCCAGCCATCTTGCCGCGACGGCGCCCGCGATGTTGTCGGGGTTCACTTCCGCCACATTGGAACCGAGCTTCTCGAACGCCTTGCCGATCTCGCCGGCGAGGCTCGCCTCGACGGCAGCCTTCAGGTCGGGATCGCGCTGGCGCATGATCTCGTCCATCACCGCGGTCTTCATGCCCGCGGCCTGAAGCTGGGCGAACGGTTTGCCGGCATCCACGGCGTCGAGTTGCTTGGAATCGCCGACCAGCACCAGCTTCGGGATGCGCAGATCGCCCGCGATCCTGAGCAGATCCCGGGTTTGGATGGTGGAGGCGAGCGAGCCCTCGTCGACAACGAGGATCGTCTTCGCGAACGCCGCGCGCATTTCCTTCGCGCCCTTCTTCTCGGCGAGGGTCCGGGCGCGGTTCAGCATCCGGGTCTTCCCGGTCCCGGCGTAGCCCTGCACGCCGACCGTGCGGTCCTTCTCCGAGAGGATCAGCTTTACCGCCTGTTTCTGCCCGGCCGTGAGCGGTCCCTTCCTCAGGTGTCGATCCACCGTCCAGCCGCGCATCGGCGCCTTGCTCCGGCCTGCGCCGCTTCGCATCAGCGCCACCGTCTCGCGTTCCTGCGCAACCGCCCTGTAGGTGATGAGACCGCTTCCCCCTTCCAGTGCCGGCGCGTCGTGCTCCGAGAGATGGGCCAGCGCCCAGTCGACCGCCTCGTGCGCCGGATTCGCCTGCGCTGCATGGGCGAACAGCGGGCCGAGGTCCGGGGGCTGCGCCCCGTTCGGTCCGCAATCCCGTACGGCATCCTGATCGGCCTGGACGGCATCGCGCGCCGGTTCCTTGGCCGATGCCACGAGCGCCTTCGCATCGAAGCCGAGCTCGGCGGCCTGGCTCTTCCAGGTCTCGTGCAGCGCCTCCCGGTCAACGTCGCGCTTCGACGCGCGGGTCATCAGCGCCGCGCGGCGAGCGAGATGCTGGTTCTCCGCCGTCGAGCCGAGGCCTCGACCGTCCATCGCCGCCTCGATCTCGGCCCGCCGTGTCGAGAATGCCTCGATAGTCTCGCGCGATACGCCCGCGATCTCGAAGCGCCCGTCGGCATCTTCGAGGCATACAGGCTCTCGTTGGCCATCGTCCGCCACTTGCCGTCGGCGCCCTGCAGCATGTTGGCGATCACCGAATGGGTGTGCAGCGCCGGGTCGAGGTTCCGGGAAGTTTGATGCCGGAAGGTGGCGATCACCGTCTTCTGGTCCCCGGCCCGCCCAGGCGCTCGCCGCGAGGTGCTCGGGCGAATTCTTCGCGTAGTAGCCATCCGCTTCGTAGTAGTGCGCCTCTTGGGACGGGCTCGCGACCGCGCCGATCGAGGCGACCATCAGACCCAGCGCCCGTGGTCGCGCCTGCCGCCCCGGCGGCGGGCGGGCGTTGCCTTGGTGTCCTTGCCTAAGTCGAGCTTGTCTTGCCGCGTGGCGGTGGACACCGGTTTCGCGGGCAGGCGAGATTCGGAGACCGGCAATCGGTCCGCCCGCGCATCTGTCGGCGCGGCGGTCGCGGGCGAGGACGCAAATGAGGCTGGCATGATCCGGGCCGGTGCGGCCATCGACTTCTCCGGCACCAGGCGATTTCGCGCCTCGGGCCGCTGCGAAGGCGCCGGATCGTACGCGGGGCGTCGCGCCATTCCACGCCGTCTCCAGAATATCCTTCCGCGCCCACCGCGCCTCGAAGGTATGGGGCAGACCGAAACGGCTGACAGTCTCGACCATGCCGTCCGCGTTGCGGTACTCGACCAGCGCGTCTTCGTCGAAGCCGACTCCGATCATCAGGTCGGCGACGGTGAGCTTGTATGCCGCATACCAGTCATGCCCGGTGGTATATCGCGCGCGAGCGCGAGCGCGCAGGCGAGGATCGCCATCGAGACCGCGCCCGCCGTCCCGGCGACGAGCCCCTGCCGCCACAGCCCGGGGTCGAAGACGGATCTCCCTCCGGCACGCGGTCCGTGATGTGCGCGGTTTCCCAGGCCGGCATTCTCCTCGCTGCGGCCATCGGCGAAATGCGTCGGAGCCCCACGGAGACCCGGACAATCTCGTTTGGCCCCGGTGAACCGCCAATTTTTCTGCGGCTTCCTGCTGAGAATATAAGACGAACTTGTGCGCATCTCAACCTTGATTTTTTATTAAAATCAATAGGTTGACGACATAAATGCGCTAGGGAACCTCTGAATATAGCCTGATTTTGGGAGTTGCATTGCGTATCCGGTGCGCGCCCGCTATTTTGCGCCACGCCTTTTTTTGGGGAGGGATCCTGACATGCAGCGCCTTCGGCAATTGACCTTTGCCAGCCTCGAATGCGATCGCAAGACGCGCCGCGAGATCTTTCCGGAGCGGATGGACGGCCTGATCCCCTGGGAGCGCCTGGAGGCAAGCATTGCGTCGGCGTGTCCGAAGGGCGGCGGCAAGGGGCGACAGCCGTATCCGCTGTCGGTGATGCTGCGCGTGCACTGCGTTCAGTTGTTTTACAACCTGAGCGATCCGCTGATGGAGGACCAGCTTGCGAGGCGGAGAGCATCCGGCGCTTTGCCGGGGCGGTGCTTGAGAAGGTTCCGGACGAGACGACGATCCCGAGTTCCGCCACCGGCTGGAGAGCCACGGACTGGCGCACCAGCTGTTCGGGAGATCGGGGATCGCCTGGCCGAGCGGGGGGTTTTTCTGAAGAAGGGCGGCATCGTTGACGCCACCATCATCTCGGCGCCATCGTCGACCAGGAACGAGAGCAACGCCCGCGATCCGGAGATGCACCAGACGAGGAAGGGGAACCGGTGGCATTTCGGGATGAAGCTGCACATTGGCACCGACCCCCGGGGTCTGGTGCACCATCTGGAGGGAACGGCCGCCAACGTTCACGACCTGACGCCTTCGGGTCGGCTTCTGCACGGCGAGGAGGAGCAAGTCCGGGGTGACTCTGGATACCGCGGGATCGGCAAGCGCGCGGAGCACGCGCATCGCGAGGTGTCGTGGCAGATTGCCATGCCCCCGGGCCAGCGCCGGACGCTGGCGCCGGGCAGCGCCGCGGCCAAGGCGGAGACGGCGAAGGCCCGGGTGGAACATCCGTTCCGGATCGTCAAGCGGGTGTTCGGCTGCGACATGGTTCGCTATCGGGGTCTGGAGAAGAACGTGCAGCGGCTTGCGCTGCTTCTGGGCTTCTCGAACCTGATGATTGCCCAGCCGCACCTGTCGTGACAAGGGATCAGTGTGTCCGGAATTTGCCGGACCGGCCCCGAAAACGCGCATTTGCGGCTTCCGGACCGCCGAAAACCGACCGGTGCAGCCGGGAAGGGCAAATTCCGCAGCAAACCCCAAAACAAACCCTCCAAATCAGAGGTTCCCTAGCGTACGCAGCGGTGCGCCTGACTGCGACAGCGGTCGCGCCCGGTTCCGCCGCGCCTTTCGGGCGGTGGACGAAGTCTGCGCCATCGGCGTGTCCGTCAAGCCGAAGCCGCAAGCCGTTGACCCACGATTCCTGATAGCATAATTTGATTGACGGGTGGTCCGTAGGATGGACCCCGACCGAACAGGAGGCGCCGGCATGGGTACCAGCATCACCGTCCGTGACATCGACCCCGGGGACAAGTCCTGGCTCCGGCGCGAAGCCCGGCAAACCGGCGTGTCGATGGAAGAGCTTGTCCGCCGCCTGATCCACGAGAAACGCACGAAGACCGAGCGCCGCCCGAAACCGTCCGAGGCCTTCGCGCGGTATTTCGGGGAGGAGCACGGCGTCGAGCTTCCGCCCTTGGTCCGGTGCGGCTACAAACCGCTGTTGTTCTCCGGTTAGGAATAGGCGTGACCGCTCCGCTCGCCTGGCTCATAGACAGGAACGTCGTCTCCGAGATGATGCGGCCGCGGCCGGAGCCGCGGGTCGCCGCCTTTCTAGATTCGATCGCCGGTGATGGCCTCGGCCTCGCGTCCGTCACCGTCTGGGAGGTGCTCGACGGCATCGGTCGTCTGGCTCCGGGTAAGCGCCGGCGCGGCGAGGCGCTGGACGATCATGTGCCGGACGCCTTCCTCGCCGCCGCCGCCGCGGCCACGCGCGGGCTCGCCGTCGTGACCCGGAACACCGGCGAGTTCTGCAACACCGACGTCGAGACAGTCGATCCCTGGGCCGCGGGGCCGCAATGAACACCGCTCCCGACCCGGGTCGTCGTGTGCTCGATATGATCCGGTCCAGGAAGTTGATTGCCGTCGCGAGTGCCCATCCGACTCCGCCTGTCCATGACAGCGCATGAGCGTGAGTGACCGCATGCCACATGCCGCCAACCAGACCCCGGAACAGGTCGCCCGCGCCCGGATCGACGGTCGCCTCCGGGCGGTGGGCTGGCAGGTGCAGGACAAGGACGCGCTCGACTTCAACGCCGGGCTCGGAATCGCGGTGCGCGAGTACCAGACCGACGTCGGACCCGCCGATTACGTGCTCTTCGCCGACAGGCGGGCCGTCGGCGTCGTCGAGGCCAAGCCCGACAGCTGGGGAGTCAGGCTCACCACGGTCGAAGAGCAGTCCGAGGGCTATGCCAAGGCGAAGCTCAAATGGGTCTCAAACGCCGAACCTCTGCCCTTTCTCTACGAGAGCACCGGACAGATCACGCGGTTCACGAACGGGCGCGATCCCAATCCTCGCTCCCGCGAAGTCTTCACCTTCCACCGTCCAGAGACCTTCAAGGCCTGGACGCTCGCCCCACGGTCGTTTCGGTCGGGCATCGCCTCGCTGCCACCGCTGAATCCCGTCGGCCTGCGCGAGTGCCAGATCGACGCGATAACCAAACTCGAAGCCTCGCTGAAGGCCGACAGGCCGCGCGCGCTCGTGCAGATGGCGACCGGCGCCGGCAAGACCTTCACCGCGATCACCCAGGTCTACCGCCTGCTGAAGCATGCCGCCGCCCGCCGCACCCTCTTTCTCGTCGACACCCGGAACCTGGGCGAGCAGGCCGAACAGGAGTTCATGGCTTTCATCCCCAACGACGACAACCGCAAGTTCACGGAGCTCTACAACGTCCAGCGGCTCACCTCGCCTCAGATTGCCGGCGACAGCCAGGTCGTCATCTCCACGATCCAGCGCATGTACGCCGTCCTGAAGGGCGAGGAGCTGGCCGAAGGCGCGGAAGAAGAACACCCCGAGGAACGGACATGGCGACCCAAGCAACCTCTACCGGTCGTGTACAACCCCAACCTCCCTCCGGAGAGTTTCGACGTGGTCGTCATCGATGAGTGCCACCGGTCGATCTACAACCTCTGGCGCCAGGTGATCGAGTATTTCGACGCCTACCTGATCGGGCTCACCGCGACGCCCGATAACCGCACCTATGGGTTCTTCCAGAAGAACGTCGTCAGCGAGTACAGCCACGAGCGGGCGGTGGCCGACAAGGTCAATGTCGGCAACGAGATCTACCTCATCGATACCCGGATCACCCAAGGTGGCGAGACGCTGAGAGCCGAGCAGCTTGTCGAGAAGCGCGAGCGCGAAACCCGCGCGCGCCGATGGGAAGTGCAGGACGAACAGGAGGAGTATACGGCTTCCCAGCTTGACCGCTCGGTCGTGAACCCCGACCAGATCCGAACTGTCGTCCGCACGTTCCGCGACAAGTGGCCGGAGATGTTTCCCGGGCGCGACGAGCTGCCCAAGACCCTGGTTTTCTCCAAGGCCGACAGCCACGCCGACGACATCGTCCAGACCGTCCGGCAGGAATTCGGCGAGGGCAACGATTTCTGCCGCAAGATCACCAACGCGGCCAAGAACCCGAAGTCCTCCCTCGCGGCTTTTCGCAACGAGTACGACCCGCGCGTCGCCGTCACCGTGGACATGATCGCCACCGGCACCGACGTGAAGCCGCTCGAATGCCTGCTGTTCATGCGCGACGTGAAGTCCCGAAACTACTTCGAGCAGATGAAGGGCCGCGGCACCCGTGTCCTCACGCCGGACGATCTCCGGAAGGTCACGCCGTCGGCCCAAGCCAAGACCCATTACGTCATCGTCGACGCCGTCGGCGTCACCAGATCGCTCAAGACCGCCAGCCAACCGCTCGACACCAAGCCTTCGGTGCCATTCAAGGATCTCGCCATGGGCCTTATGATGGGCGACCGGTCCGAGGAGACGGTGAGTTCGCTGGCTGGGCGCCTCTCGCGCTTGGACAACAAACTCGGAGCGGAGGATCAGACCAAGATCGCGCAGGCAGCCGGCCAGCCCCTCACTGCCATCGTCCGCGACCTGTTCGACGCCATCGACCCGGACAAGGTCGAGGCCGACGCCAGGGACGCCGGCCACGCTGAACCCGATGACACCGCCATGCAGGCTGCGCGCGAGGAGCGGGTCAGGCAGGCCGCCAACGTCTTCACCGGCCCACTCATCAATCTCATGGAGACGATCCGCCGCGACAACGAGCAGACCATCGACCATGACAACCTCGACACGCTCCTGCGGGCGGAGTGGGCCGGGGACGTGGCCGAGAACGCGAGGACGATCGCACGGGAGTTCGAGGACTATCTCAAGGAAAGCCGCGACGAGATCGAGGCGTTGACCATCTACTTCAATCAGCCCGCCCGGTGTTCCGAGGTGACCTACGCCATGGTCAAGGACGTGCTGGCCAAGCTGAAGGAAGACCGCCCGCGCTTGGCTCCCATGACCGTGTGGCGTGCGTACGCGCACTTGGACGACTACAAGGGCACCAATCCAGTTGGGGAGCTCACCGCGCTGATTGCGCTCATTCGTCGTGTCTGCGGCCTCGACGAGACACTGACCCGCCACTCCGACCGGGTGAGGCGGAACTTTCAGAACTGGGTCCTGAAGCGCCACGCCGGGGCGGGTGAGAAGTTCTCCGACGAGCAGATGGACTGGTTGCGCATGATCCGCGACCATCTCGCGACCTCCTTCACCATCGAGCGCGACGATCTGGAGCTGTCTCCCTTTGATACGCACGGCGGTTTGGGGCGGATGTACGTCCTCTTTGGCGATAGGATGGACGAGGTCATGTCCGAGGTGAACGAGGCGCTGGCGGCATGACCGAGTTGCCAAAAGGATGGACCAACGCGCGACTCTCTGAGGTATGTGACATTAACCCGCGCGTTGACAAGACCGCCCTCGACCCCAAGAGCGTCGTGTCCTTTGTCCCGATGCCAGCCGTTGAGCCAGGAACCGGCAACATCGACGTCAGCGAAACCCGACTCTTCGAGGCCGTCCGGAAAGGCTATACGCCTTTTTGTAGGGGCGACATCCTCTTCGCCAAGATCACGCCGTGCATGGAAAATGGCAAGATGGCCATTGTGCCTGACTTGGCGAGTACGTACGGCTTCGGATCAACCGAATTTCACGTGTTGAGGACTCGAGACGGCATCGATCCGCGCTTCATCTATCACACTATATCCAACCGCGCTTTTCGCTTTCACGCCGAGCACAACATGACTGGAGCCGTCGGCCAGAAGCGCGTGCCCGCCGCCGTTCTCGAAAAGCACGAAATTGGTTTACCGCCCACAAACGAACAGCGCCGCATCGTGGAGAGGATCGAGGCGCTGTTCGGCGAGATCGACCGGGGAGTCGAGAGCCTACGCGCCGCGAAGCGCTCCATTGCCCTCTACCGCCAATCACTCCTCAAGTCGGCCTTTGAAGGCCGGCTCACTGCGGAGTGGCGGGTGGAGAACCCGGAAAAGCTGGAAAGCCCGGAAGCCCTCCTTGCCCAGATTCGGGAGGAGCGCGAGACCCGTTACCAAGCCGCCCTCCAGGAATGGCAGCAGGCCGTCGCCCAGTGGAGAAGGCGCAGAAGGAAGGGCAGGAAGCCCACGAAGCCGAAGCGGCCTGCGGAATTCGCAGTCAAGACCAATGCTGTAACGAACGTATCCTCTGGAACTCCGGCGCGGTGGCTGTGGCTTTCTTTGTCTGATCTTGGTCAAGTTACTGGTGGTCTTACGAAGAACCAGAAGCGCAGTGCATTGCCGCTTAAGGCAAAGTATCTGCGAGTTGCCAACGTCTACTCAAACCGACTGAATCTTGATGAGATTATGGAGATTGGCGTTACCGAAGATGAGCTGCGAAAGACCCGCCTCGCGACGGAAGACCTTTTGTTCGTTGAAGGGAATGGGTCCATCGAACAAATCGGGCGCGTTGCAATCTGGGACGGCAGTGTACGCGATATGACCCACCAGAATCACCTGATCCGTTTCGGTGCGAATAGCCTCCTGTCGTCTCGTTTCGCACTATATTTCATGATGTCGCCGATTGGACGGAAACGAATCACGGCTCAAGCGAGTTCCACATCGGGACTTCATACACTTAGTATTTCCAAGGTGCAAGCTCTGCCCGTACCGTTCTGTTCTCCCGCTGAGCAAACTGAAATCGTCTGGATTCTGGATGCTCGCCTTGAGGCCGCCGATATGCTTGACACGGAGGTCGACGCTAATGTCGCCCGCGCCGATGCCCTCCGCCAGTCCATCCTGAAGAAGGCCTTCGCCGGCAAACTCGCCCCCCAAGATCCGGACGACGAGCCCGCCTCCGTCCTTCTGCACCGGATTCGGGCCGCATGTGTCGAAGCGCCTTCAAGAAAGCGAACGAAGCGCGCAGGCGTAGAAGCATGAGTGATTTTCAAAGAGACGGCTCGACCAGCAATTCCCATGTCGGACGGGCGTTCGAAGAGCGCGCGCGGAAGGCTCTTGCCGACCACGGCCTTCGACTGCAACCCGGTCATAGGGTTCCATGCGGCTTGGGTGCGGTGAGAAAGAGCCATGCCTTCGATCTGGGGTCCGAGACCCCCAGGGTGATCGTCGAGTGCAAATCCCATACTTGGACGTCCGGCGGGAACGTGCCGAGCGCCAAGATGAAGAACTGGGCCGAGGCCATGCTCTATTTCCACATGGCGCCGCCGGATTACAGGAAGATCTTCGTTGTCGAGCGAAGCTTACGTCCCGGCCGGCCTGAGTCCCTGCTAGGGAACCTCTGAATATAGCCTGATTTTGGTCGTTGCATTGCGCATCCGGTGCTCGCCTGTTATTTTGCGCCACGCCTTTTGGGGGGGGGATCCTGACATGCAGCGCCTTCGGCAACTGACCTTTGCCAGCCTCCAATGCGATCGCAAGAAGCGCAAGACGCGCCGCGAGATCTTTCTGGAGCGGATGGACGGCCTGATCCCCTGGGAGCGCCTGGAGGCCCGCATTGCGCCGGCGTGTCCGAAGGGCGGCCGCAAGGGGCGACAGCCGCATCCGCTGTCGGTGATGCTGCGCGTGCACTGCGTTCAGCCGTTCTGCAACCTGAGCGACCCGGCGATGGAGGACCGGCTTGCGAGGCGGAGAGCATCCGGCGCTTTGCCGGGGCGGTGCTTGAGAAGGTTCCGGACGAGACGACGATCCCGACTTCCGCCACCGGCTGGAGCGCCGCGGACTGGCGCACCAGCTGTTCGGGAGATCAGGGATCACCTGGCCGAGCGGGGGGTTTTGCTGAAGAAGGGCACCATCGTTGACGCCACCATCATCTCGGCACCGTCGTCGACCAAGAACGAGAGCAACGCCCGCGATCCGGAGATGCACCAGACCAGGAAGGGGAACCAGTGGCATTTCGGGATGAAGCTGCACATTGGCACCGACACCCGGGGTCTGGTGCACCATCTGGAGGGAACGGCCGCCAACGTTCACGACCTGACGCCTTCGGATCGGCTTCTGCACGGCGAGGAGGAGCAAGTCTGGGGCGACTCTGGATATCGCGGGATCGGCAAGCGGGCAGAGCACGCGCATCGCGATGTTTCGTGGCAGATTGCCCTGCCCCCGAGCAAGCGCCGGACGCTGGCGCCGGGCAGCGCCGCGGCCAAGGCGGAGAAGGCGAAGGCCCGGGTGCGGGCGCGGGTGGAGCATCCGTTCCGGATCATCAAGCGGGTGTTCGGCTACGACATGGTTCGGTATCGGGGCTTGGAGAAGAACGTGCAGCGGCTTGCGCTGCTTCCGGGCTTCTCGAACCTGATGATTGCCCAGCCGCACTTGCAATGACAGGGGAGAAGTGTGTCCGGAATTTGCCGGACCGGCCCCGCGGGGGCTGAACCGGCGGCGGTTTCGCCCCGAAAACGCGCATTTGCGGCTTCCGGACCGCCGAAAACCGACCGGTGCAGCCGGGAAGGGCAAATTCCGCAGCCAAAACCAAAAAAAACCCTCCAAATCAGAGGTTCCCTAGCTTGCTTCCTGCGCACACAGGCCCACATGATCCCGCCGGGCGTGGAGTTCTGGGAACTGGACGGCGACGAACTGATCGTCCACGAGGTCCGAGCATGAACATCGTCCCGATCGTTTCGAAGGTCTGGAGTTTCTGCACCACGTTGCGTGACGACGGCGTCGGATATGGCGATTACCTTGAGCAATTGACCTATCTGATCTTCCTCAAGATGGCGGATGAGTATGCCAGGCCGCCCTATAGTCGCGATGTCGGCATCCCCGAGGGCTACGGCTGGACGAGCCTCACCACCCGCCGGGGCGCAGACCTTGAGGGGCACTACGTTACGCTTCTCCATAGCCTGGGACAGCAGAAAGGCATGCTGGGTCAGGTTTTCTCCAAGGCACAGAACAAGATCACCGATCCGGCCAAGCTCTTCCGGCTGATCGACATGGTGGACGGCACGCAATGGGTGATGCTCGGGGCCGACGTGAAGGGCGACATCTACGAGGGGTTGCTGGAGCGGAACGCGGAGGACACCAGATCCGGCGCCGGACAGTACTTCACGCCCCGCGCCCTGATCCGCGCGATGGTGGCGTGTGTACGTCCGACACCGGACAGAACCATCGCGGACCCGGCTTGCGGAACAGGCGGATTCTTCCTCGCCGCCCACGACTTCCTGACCGACACGCAGAATTGGGCGCTCGACAGGGACCAAAAGGCGTTCCTGAAGCACTCGACATTTCATGGCAACGAAATCGTGGCGGGGACGCGCCGGCTCTGCCTGATGAACATGTTGCTGCACGGGATTGGTGAGATGACGGGAGAAACGGCGATTTCGCCCGCCGACGCCCTGATCTCCCCACCCTCGGAGACATTCGACTACGTCCTTGCCAATCCGCCATTCGGCAAGAAGAGTTCGATGAGCTTCACCAACGCCGACGGCGAGCAGGAAACCGACGACCTGACCTACAACCGGCAGGATTTCTGGGCGACGACATCCAACAAGCAGCTCAATTTCGTCCAGCACATCCGGACTATGCTGAAGACGACCGGCCGCGCGGCCGTAGTGGTGCCCGACAACGTGCTATTCGAGGGCGGGGCCGGCGAGACGATCCGCCGAAAACTGCTTCACACCACCGACCTGCACACGATTCTTCGGCTGCCAACGGGCATCTTCTACGCCCAAGGCGTCAAGGCCAATGTCATCTTTTTCGACAACCGCCCGGCCAGCCCCGATCCGCAGACGTCGATGGTCTGGTACTACGACTACCGTACCAACGTGCATCACACTCTCAAGAAGAAACCCCTGACCTACGCCCACCTTGAGGACTTCGTAGCTTGCTACAATCCGGAGAACCGCCATATCCGGCAAGCAACCTGGAGCGAAGAAACCGGGGACGGTCGATGGCGCGCCTACCCGCGCGAAGAGCTTCTTCAACGTGACAAGGCCAGCCTTGATGTGTTCTGGCTGAAGGACTCCTCCATGACCAATCTGGAGAACTTGCCGGAGCCAGATGTGCTCGCAGCTGAGATCGTGGAAAACCTGCGCTCGGCGCTGAACAGCTTCGAGGCGGCGAATGGTGTTTAACCAGGCTCTGTTCGCACTTCGCAGGCGCATGTTCTATACTGGGTTCCGACTTGCATTGACCATGGGGAGCAAAACAATGGATCGGGCACAGTTTCGGGACTGGGTTTCCAGCATCGATGAGCTGACGGCGACGCAGCGCCGGGAGGTTGCGGCGGTTCGGCCGTCGCCGGACCGTCTCGCCGGGATCGTCGAGGCCGACGAGACCTTCGCGCTCGAAAGCCGCAAGGGCGAGCGGAACCTGAACCGCAGGCCCCGCCGCCGCGGCGCTCGGCATTCTTCACGAGAGCGTCAATCGCTCCGCCGGCGAGCGGGTGCGGGGGGGGGGGGGGGGCCGTGCACATCCAGACGGTCAACAGCCGCCACAGCCAGATCAAGGGCTTCCTGCGGCGTTCCCGCGGCATCGCCACCAAGTGTCTCGACAGCTATCTGAGGTGGTTCCATCTCGTCGTCCTCGGCAGGCATCCATCGCCAAGAGCCTGCCTCGCGGCGGCCAGCGTCAGGACATGCCTGCGATTCGCGAATTGAGCCTTAACCATTGTGTAGCCCCGTACCACATGACGTCCCTCAGCACGGGCTAACCCCCGGCATCGTGCGTTACTCTGGCACATGGCACTTGCATCCTGTCGGTCTAATGAGACCCAGAAGCACCGAATATGTGAGCGTCGACGACTACGTCGCGGCTGCACTTGATGGCGGTGCCCATCATCTGATGTCTATCATCGGTCACGCGACCAACGCCGACCCGCAACTCAGAGCCGATACCTTCCAAGAATACCAACCGAGGGGCTCGGTACCGATCCGGATTGTGCCGGATCCTGTTTGCAGGAATCATATATCACGCATCGCGACGTGCTACCTGCCCCAGGACGCGGATGTTCGGTCAGCTGATTGGCAGGCCAACGCAGAGGACGACAATTCGTGATAGTCAACGTCGCAAACCGGGCGAACCGCAAATGCATGTGACCTTCCAGAGATGGACCAAGCAGCGCGACTTGGTGTCCGTCGGCACCAACGCTGGCGCCGAAGTATTGCCGTTTCAGACGTGGCATCACTTCAAGGAAGCCTTCGCGCCTGAACTTATCGCCCGGGCGGTCAGGGAAAGCGAGCTGGAAGTACAGCGCTGCTGCGATCCGTTCGGAGGATCGGGAACCTCGGCGCTTGCCTGTCAGTTCCTAGGGGTGCATCCGGTCGCGATTGAGGTGAACCCGTTCCTGGCGGACTTGGTGATCGCAAAGCTCTGCAGCTACGAACTCGACCATCTCATACACGAAGTGGGTCTGGTAATCCGGCGCGTTCAGGCAGGGTGGGAAGCCCAGCGCCCCCCGTTCCTTCCGGTGACCTTCGTCGAACCGGGAAAGGACGAACGATGGCTGTTCGGCCGGCCCATCGCGGATCGCTTATTCCAGTATTTAGGGGCAATCGACAGCGTGGCCGAGCCGTCTCATCGAAGGCTGCTCCGCGTTCTTCTGGGGGGCTGTCTGGTGCAGCTCAGCAATGTCACGGTCAATGGGAAGGGTCGTCGATATCGCAAGAACTGGCAAAAGCGGACGCTGGACGCAGGCGACGTCGACCGGGCGTTTTCGGCCGCGGCATACGGGGCGATTGGCGAAATCGGAAAGTACTCGCCGCGATTGTGCGCGGACTACAGTATCGCCGTGGGGGATTGCCGGGAAATCCTGCCCATGCAGGTCAAGGCCGAACTCTGCGTGTGCTCCCCGCCATACCCGAACTCGTTCGACTACACCGACATCTACAATGTTGAACTGTGGATGCTCGGCTACCTAGCGGACCGCGGCGACAATGCGCGGTTGCGGAAGAGCACGCTTTGCAGCCACGTGCAGGTGGATCGCGCCTACCCAGCGGCGCCGGCAGGATCGAAAATCCTAAGCGACGCCCTTGGCAGGCTTAGGGGCGAACGCCACCGACTGTGGAACCGTCGGATTCCCGATATGGTGGCGGGATACTTCTCGGACATGGTGGATGCATTGCGGGGTGTCGCCGAATCGCTCGTTGCCGGTGGAACCGCATGGGTCGTGATCGGGGACAGCCGGTATGCCGGGGTTTCGATACCGAGTGCGCGCATCCTCAAGGACTTGATGCCTCAGACCGGCTTCTCGCTCGAGTCCATCGAACCTTGCCGGTCGATGCGCAGCTCCGCGCAGCAGGGCGGTCAGTATATGCTGTCGGAGGAATTGCTGATCCTGAAGAAAGACCGCGCGTAGCGGTCAGACGAGCCCGGCTGCGCGGTAGGCCTCGGAGGAGTTGTAGAGGAACCATCGCGACAGGCAGACGGACCGATCGCGGGCGAGCGACGACACGTGCGAAAAGCACTGTTCGCCCGTATCGGTGTCACGCATATCGAAGCACATGAGGAAGCCCATCTGCGCATGCCGTTCGATTCGGTACGCGACGACCTGCCCGACGCCCTTGGTGATCCATCGCGGAATGGCGTCATCTCGTACCGCACGGCCATTGTAGCGGAACGACCGCAGGACCTTCAGTTCGATCACGGCGAGGCGCGTAATGGTAAAGTAGTCGTTGGGATCGGGACGTTCTATCTCAAGGTCGAGCCGACCGGCCTTGGACGGTTGCTCGTGACGAACGTCGCAATCGAAGAAGTGGGCATGGAGTCCGGTCTTGAGGTGCGCCTGAATGATCGCCTCGGCGTTGCGGGAGGGCCAGCATTGGCCGGAATCCTGCCACACCGACGAGGTGCCGGGCACTCCGGCGTTAGGCGTGATAAAGGAACTCTCATAGATTCGCTCGACGACCCGATTGATGGTGTCGGCGGAGACATAAGTGTCCGATATTGCGTGCACGATGCACGTATCTCCGTTCGACAGACCGTCGGGATAGAAGCGGATCTCGGGGGTGGCCAGTCGAGGGTCGAAGACAACCGCAGGACTGTCTCCGAGACCGATTTGCGTGCAGATCGTGTCGAACACCAAGGCGTCGTCGCCGGAGATGTCCTCAATATAGTGACCCGTTCGAACGGCTTCGTTGACGAACCATATCCTACCGACGACCTCGGTGCGGCCGTTGTCCAACATGGGGATGCGAGGGTGGGTCACGAGATCAGGTCGGCGGGGGGAGAGAATGAACACGGCGAGGGAGTCACGCCTAGCGTCTTCAACCGAATGCCTGCGTTTGAGCAGCTTTGCGACGTTGCGGCGAAACCGCACGCTGGCGGGTAGCTCCTGATCGGCACCGATGCCGTTGTGCAATCGGCCGGTGGTGACAAAGTCGGCATCGGCCCAGGGACCGAGACTAGCGGGCACCGTGCAATCTCCGGTGTAGATGCGCCACGTAGAGATGAAGCTGCTCGCCCGGAGTCGTGCGGTCCCCGGACGGAAGGATGTCCCTGAAGTGCTCGGCAGCGGTCGCGGTCCAGTTCCTGTCGGACCATTCCGCAAAGTCGATGACGTTGCCTTCCGTCACCTGGGGATCGGAATAAGTGGCATCCTCCTGCATTGCTGTATCGATATCGTCATCGCTCAGCGATGACAGGGCGAGCAGGAGTTCGCAGATATAGGCGCGGGTCATCCGCTCGTCGTCCGAGATGGCCTGTAGACAGTCCAGGACCGGGGAGGCGAAGCGATAGTTGAGGTCGTAAGAGCCATCCAGACGCCATCGGCCCCGCGCTTCCTCTTGGTGACGAAGCTGGGTGAGGTGTACCAAGCCCATGCCGGTGAGCCTGTCGAGATCCTTTTGTAGGGCTGGGTAGAAGGGACCGCCACGTCGCTTCAGCAATCTGCCGTCATGCGCGTCCAGCTGCCAGACGGGCGCCAAAACGTTCGCCAAGTATGCCACCGCATGAAATCGAAGAATCGGCATCGGCGTCATACCAGCATGATTCGCGGCGTCTAGCAGCGTTACGATTCGGACGCGTCGACGAACGGAGGCGGTGTGCGGATCGCCTGCGGGAGTTTGCGACAACATGCCAGTCAGCCCGGATCGCCGCGTGCGGCACCGAACATTCGCCGCCGCGCATCCTCGTAATCACTCCTGGCGCGCAAGATCGCACGGGTCGGCTTCGCGATCTCGAAGAGATCGACCAGCCGGGTCATATCCCGATTATCCGGGTCGGCCGTGCCTACCAGGGCCGGGATCAGGGATCCTTCGACGAGATTGGAGATGACGACTAGGCGGTTGCCATCATCCGCGGAGGCGAACCGGATCAAGATTTCGGCCGCGCGCCTTGCGAACACCACGTCGAGAGACGATTCCGGGGTGTCGATGACCAAGCTGCCGAAGCCGGACTGCGACGCCGCTTTTATCAGCGCCATGCGGAAGGCGAGGTCGATGAATTCGCGCTGTGATTCCGAGACGTCCGAGGGTCCGGTGCGGCGCACCTTGTCCAGGAAGTCCGACCCGGTCATGTCGAGGGCATAGGACGGAAACTCGATGGTCTGGCCGCCCTGTCCCACGCGCGCCCTGTGGGACGAGCGCGTAATGCTCAGCTCCTCTTCCAGAAACCCCTGCGCGTATTCCGCGAAGGCCTGTTCTACGCGTTCGGAGGCGTTGACGACGCTCGTGGTGTTCTCTTCGACGAACGAGCGGAAAGTCTCGCGCATGTCGGTCAGCTCGTCGCTCAACGCGTCGACCTGGGTCCGCAGGCCCGACAGTTCATCGCGCTGCTGGCGAATCTCGCGCTCCGATTGCGGCAATTGGTCGACGATCTGGCTGATGCGAAGCGCACGGTCCGCGATGCGGCTGTCGAGCTGGGCGCATTGGCGCGTATGGTCAGAGTAGGTTACTTCCGCTTGCTCGAGTGCGGACTTGGCGCCAGCCAACAGGCGGTTCGTGTCCTCGAGCGCCCGTCCGGCTTCTGCGACCCGGTGGTCGGCGACCGATGCGGGCGGTATGATGTTCTGTGCAGAGCCGAGGGCGGAATTGCACACCACGCAATGCTGGGCGTCCAGCCGCGAAAGAAATCCGGCCGCCGCCTCGGGGGCGGTCGCGCCGCAAGCCAGGCACTCGCTCTCACTCATTAGGTGGGCCAGGATGTACTTCGCTGTATCGGCCTGATTGGGGAACCGGGCGTCTAGGGCGAGAAGCTTGGCGCGCTCGAATGTACGCAGCCGCGCTTCCCTGTCCTGCTCCGCCGACAGGAAATCGAGACGGGCCTTTTGGCGGTGCGAATCTAGTTCGAGAGTGATGCTGCCGAGATCGTCCAGCTTCTCTACGTCGATCCTTTGCTGCTGCTCGAGAGCCCCGAGTTGACTGCGCAGGGCCTCCCCGCTTTGCGCCCGTTGTTCGGCACGGGTGAGGGATCCCCGCTCGCGCGTCAGGATGGCGCGTAGATTGCGCATGCGGCTGTCGGTCTCGAGTATGGCGCGCTCCTTATCTGTCCAAGTCCTGGCTGACTTGGGCGGCAGGAACAGCATGCGGAGAATTTGGCGTTGCGCTGTCTGGTCCCACACCAGAGCGCGGCGATCTTCGAAGTAAAAGACGATGAAACGGAGCATCAGGACGAAGTCGCCGAAGGAACCGACGTTGGCAAGCTCGACTAGGGTGTGCTGGTAGCCGTCTTCGTCCGTGGGGAGAGCCTGGCCGTCAACGGTCAGGCGAACCAGTTCGAGTGTGCTCAGCTTTCGCTCTATGAAGAGCGCATGCGATCCGAAGGAGACGGAGAGGCGGGCAATGGCGCTTTCCGCCCTGTCGGTGACGCGCTGGGCAAAAAAGCTGCGTTCGGTTGGTGGAAGGGGACGCGCACTGAGCCTTCGGGATCCAAGCTCTTCCTGCCCGTAGAGCGACGAGATATCGTGGGGGCCGGTGAGAATTCGGTAGATCAAAGTAACGAAGGTGGTTTTTCCAAGGCCGTTGGCACCGACAACGAGCGTCAGGCCGGGATGGAAATCGATGCGTGGTCCGGGCGCATGCTCATCCGAGCCGGGGAAAAGGCCGAAGTCTTCGACCTGTATCTGGTGGAGGATGGGGAAGTGGACCATTGGCTGCTCGACGATCAGATTGCGTTGTCGATGAAAGCGAAATGGGATCGGAGAAGCGGGACCCCCATTTTGGTTATCCAGCAGCCTTTCGCAATGACCACAATCCTCGCGCCGCCATCACCGTGGACTACAGAATATCAGCCGCGATGCTGTCGGCGACCCGCGCGTGGCGAAGGAATGCCGGCAATCGTGAATCCGGACATTCTTGAGCTTCGCCCGCTTGCGCACGAGGCACCATTGGCGGTCGATGAAGCACAGCCGCCCGCCCTTCTTCCGGCCTTGGATCACCCAGGGGTTGCCCTCGGCGCGCGGAATGCCCGTGAGCACCCGCACGGCGTCGGGCGACAGCGACACCGTCCGCGCGCCCGTCTTGGTATCCGCGAGATGGAACTCCATCGCCTCAAGGTCCACGTCCTGCCAGCGTAACGTCAGGATCTCGTTCTTCCGGCATTCGGTCAGCATCAGGAGCCGGAGCGCCGCTGCGGCATGCACGGAGACGGCGCCGCTCGCCTCCGCCTCGTCGAGCGCGCGCCCGAGCCGGCGGAACTCGGCGGCGGTCAGAAACCACTCGCGCGGCTGCTCCCGATACTTCGTTTGGCGCCGGCACGGATTGCTTCCCTCGGACATCAGCCCCCAAGACTCGGCCATGTTAAACATCCGCGAGAGCAGGTCCAGCGTCTGGTTCGCCATCGCCGGCGTCGCCCGCATCGCGTAATGCAGGTCGCGCACGTGCTCGCGCCGCACGCTCCCGATCGGCAGCTTCCCCAGCGCCGGCACGATGTGCCTCTCCGCCCTGCGGCGGTAGGCCCTCACGGTGTTGGGCTTGCAGTGCTCCTCCGCGTATTCCTCGAGATAGCGCGCGGCAAGCTCCGCGACCGTCGGTTCGTCCAGGCGCTTCGCCGCGCCGCGGGCACGGGTCTGCACGATGTAGTGTTTCGCGCCGGTGGGATACACCCTGACGCCGAAGCCCGGCTGCTCCGAGTCCCAGAACACCGTGTCCTTGTCGACCTTCAGCGCTTCCATCGTATGCTTGGAGATCGACCGCTTTCCGAGCTTCGCCATCGCGCTCTCCCGTCCCGTCTCAGGCGGCGTCCGCGTCCGGCTCGAAGATGTCCGCGCCGATGCTGCCGCCGACCTTCTCGCTGTCGCGCGCGAGATGCGCGTGCCGGTCTTCGTGTCGCTCAGCCGCAACTCGCGCGCCGCGCGGTCCACATCGTCCCACCGCAGCCCGACGATCTCGTTCTTGCGGCACCCGGTCAGCATCAGCAAGCGAAGCGCCGCGATCGCCGACGGCCTCGCCGAGCCGTCCGCCTCCTTCAGCATCCGGCCGAGCTCCCGGTACTCCCCGGGCGTGAGGAACCGCTCGCGCCTGATTTCCCTGTACCGGCGCACCGCCCGGCATGGGTTCCGCCCCGGCGGGACCAGTTCCCACGCCTCGGCCAGCGAGAACATTCGCGACAGGATCTTCACCGCCGCGTTCGCCGCCTGCGGCGTCCCGCGCAGCCGGTAGTGGAACTTCGCGACCCGCGACCGGTCGACCTCGCTGACGGGCAGGTCGCCGAGTTCCGGTAGTATGTGGGCCTCGATCGTGTAGCGGTAGCTCGCCTGCGTCCTCTCCCCGCAGTTCACCGTCACATGGCCCTGCATGTAGCGCTCCGCCAGACCGGCCACTGTGAGTTCCGGCTCCACCGGCGCCGGAAACGGTTCCAGCCCCCGCTTGATGCGGTCGATGACCTCGGCGGCCTGCTTGCGGGCCTTATCGGGCGACAGGTTGCCGTAGCGCCCGAGCGTGGCGCGCCTCGGCCCGTGCGGGCCGCGCGTCTGCACGACGAAGACCTTGCGCCCGCTGGGATGGACCCGGATGCCGAAGCCCTTGAGGTCCCGGTCCCAGAACACGGCGTCCTTGCCGTCGACCGCGAGGGCGTCCACGGTGCGCTTGGTGAGCTTCGGGGCAACTTTCTCCGGCATCATGGGTTTCCGGTGGCTCGATTCCTGCACTTTCATCCGGCCCGGATTCGTAATCGAATCGCAAGCGTCTGGAGTCAAAATCCCGCGTATTGAAGCGCATCGCAGACCGAGGCGCAAGTGCCCAAGGCGACAGAAGAGAGTACACAACTAGCTTATTCACAAAGATTTTTCACAGTTCCACTCGTCCTGTCGCAGGTCTGACGGCCTTACCAGGAAATTACACTAGATACCGTGGCGGAACGTTGCCGCCACCGTCTGCTGGTTGCCGTCCCTGTCGAGGCGTCCCAGGCGCTGGCCGCGCGGTGCTCGGGATCGTCCTTCGCGTAGTAGCCGTCGTGCTCGTAGTAGGAGGCGCCTTGCGCGGGCGAGAGTGGCGCCGAAGAGGCAGCCGGGACGCGCAAGGCGTCGGTGCGGGCGAAGATGGAGCATCCGTTCCTGTACGTGAAGCGGCACTTCAGCTACACTAGGGTGTGCTACCGGGGCGTGGCGAAGAACAGGCAGCACATCGCGTTGCTGCTGATCGCCGGCCGCTACGCGACGGAATGACAGGGGAGCAGTCTGCCCGCCGCTGGCGGGCCAGCGGGGAAGGAGGCGGATCGACGTGGATATCGCCCGTTCGCTCCTTAATCCCGTGACAAGAGCAGCCCCCGGCCTGTCGAGAATATCGTCGAGCTTCAAATCCAAGCCGCCTCTCCCCCTCGAAACCCCGAACATGGGGTTGTGCAGACTTTCCCTAGTTACCTGGCACTGAAGTAAGATTCATTGCAGGATAGCCCTCCTAGTCGGACAAGGGAGGTCATCTCGATGGCGCGCGGTACGGGACGGCCGCTGACGGCCCGGGTCTTGGGCGGTGAGGAATGGTCGTTTCTGGAGGGTCAGGTTCAGCGGCACCGTGTCGCGCTATCCATATCCGATTATCCGATTGCTGCCGCATGATCCTGCGCTGCGCCGACGGCCTGAGCAACAAGGCGGTGGCGGCCGAGACCGGCGTGCACGAGCACACCGTCGGCAAGTGGCGGAGGCGCTTCGTCAAGGACCGCATCGAGGGGCTGTCGGACGAGCCCCATCCGGGATGTCCACGCACCATCGAGGACAAGCAGGTGACCGAGGTGATCGAGCGGACGCTGATGACGACACCGGCGGACGCCACCCACTGATCGCTGCGCTCGATGGCGAAGGATGCGGGCTGTCGCACACGTCGATCTGGTGCATCCGGGGCGCCTTCGGCCTGCAGCCGCACCGGGCGGAGACGTTCAAGCTGTCGGCCGATCCGCACCTCGTGGAGAAGGTCCGCGACATTGTCGGCCTCGACAGGTCGCCGCCGGACCGCGCGCTGGTGTTCTGCGTCGACGAAAAGAGCCGGATCCAGGCCCTCGACCGAACCCAGCCGGCCTGCCGATGCTGCCGGGCATCCCTGAGCGGCGCACCCATGACTACAAGCGCAACGGCACGACCTCGCTCTTCGCCGCCCTCGACGTTGCCACCGGCTCGGTCATCGGCAAGTGCTATCGCCGCCACCGGGCCAGAGAGTTCCTCGACTTCCTGAAGGTAATTGACCGCAATGTCCCGGACGGACTGGACATCAATATCGTCATGGACAACTACGCCACCCACAAGACGGCGGGGTCAAGGCTTGGCTGGCGCGGCGTCCGCATTGGCACGTCCACTTCACGCCGACTTCCGCCTCGTGGCTCAATCAGGTCGAGCGCTGGTTCGCCGAACTCACACGCAAGCAGCTGCAACGCGGGGTGCACCGCTCTACCCTCCAGCTCGAGGTCGACATCCGTGCTTTCATCGAAATGCACAACGAAAAACCCCGACCCTTCAAGTGGACCAGATCCGCCGACGAAATCCTCGCCGCCGTCAAGCGCTTCTGCCTTCGGGGCGAACAAAACTTATGCCATGAACTTTAGATTCAGGTGACTAGTGGATTGATTCCAACGTTTGGAACCCTCTTTTTCTTGCGGCGATGATGGTATCGGGATCGGCGGTCCAGACGAAGGGCTTGGCTTTTGTGGTGTTGTGTTCGTCGATGAAGCGGCGGATGGCATCCTGGAGTTCGCGTACGGAGCGGAAGACGCCGTATTTGAGGCGTCGTCGTGTCAGCTTGGCGAAGAAACCTTCGACCGCGTTCAGCCACGCGCTCGAGGTGGGGGTGACGTGGAAGGTCCAGCATGGATGGCGTGCGAGCCAGACCTGGACGTCTTTGTGCTTGTGAGTGGCGCCGCGGCCTTTCTTCAGCGGCAGGCCGGGCTGTGTGCGGTCGCGTGCCTGACTGTGCGACGTATCATCGATCGACAGCACGACCGCGTGAGCCGGCGGCGCAACGGAGAGGCCGACGATGTCGGTCAGCGTCTCGAGGCAGGCGGGATCGTTCGAAAGCTTGAACGGCCGCCAGCGGTGCGGCATCATGCCATGCGCCTGCCAGACCGTCGAAGCGGCAACCCCACAGCCTTCGCCATCGCCCGCAGCGTCCAGTGGGTCGCCGCGTGAGGCGGCGGGGTGTGGGTCAACCCTACGATCTTCGCCACCTGCTCAGGAGCCAGAGGCGTCTTGCCCGGCGGACGCGTCTTGTCCCGCAGAAGTCCGTCCACACCTTCTTCCATGAAGCGCTCCTGCCAGCTCCAGACACTGTTCTTCGCCTTGCCGGTCTCTCTCATGATGGCCATCGTGCCGAGCCCGTCGTCGCTCAGAACAACGATGCGCGCCCGCCAGACGTGCTTCTGCGGCCTCTTCGGGTCCGAGACAACCGTTTCAAGGCGATGCCGGTCGCCTGAAGTGAGCGTGAATGAAACACTAGGGCGCATCTTGCAGACCTCCGTGATCGACAAATCAGAAGAACATAATAACGGATATACTTGTAACGATCTGTCCACTAGCGCCCGGGTCCGAGGTCCTCACCGACGGGCTGCACTGCTGGAACGCGCTCGATGGGATCGCCGACAGCCATCGCGCGATCCGCACCGGATCGGGCCGTCAGGCAGCCCGCATGACGCCGTTCAAATGGGTCAACACCACGCTGGGCAATATCAAGTCTGCAATCACCGGCACCTATCGAAAGCTCGGGCCCGATCACGCTGAACGATACTTCGCAAGCTTCGCATGGCGATACAACCGCCGCTTCCAGCTCCAGACCATAATCCTCCGCTTCGTCCATAGCGCCGCCCGTACCCGGCCCATCCCCTGCCGAGATATCATCGCTGGATGAATCTCGGGGATAAGCAGGACGGTCTTTGCGCGTTTTCGGCAAGCCGGTTCGGCCTGCTAGGCGACGATGCTGCTGCGTGAGGCGGGCGAGGATGTTCCGCCGGCACCCGGGGGGCCATTGGAATGGGACTTATATATCTGACTAGACAATGGTGAATCTGCCCCCGAGTGGGTCGGAATAGGCCTTCTCAACCTGCTGGCGGTCAGAAAAGAACACCGCAACGGTTTCTTTGCAGGTGAAAATGGCATTGTAGCCAACAGAAAATCCTCTCGTCAAGTTAGGTATATAAGTCCCATTGGAATGGGGCCCGGCGCACTATGAACGAGTGTACCGCATCCTCACCAACCCGGCGATGGGCGGCGCCTATGCCGACGGCTTCAAACGCGGCGTTGGTCACGGTGCGCCGCTGCGGCCGGTCCAGGAGCGCTGGGATATTCTTCAGCCGGAGACGCATGAAGAATATATCAGTTGGGCAGAATGGCTTGAAGTCCAGGAGCAGCTGGCCTGCACCCCCATGGCTCCGGACGGCGCCCGCGGCGCGGGAAGGGTCAGCTCCAGGGTCTCGCGGTCTGCGGCGGCTGCGGATTGCCGATGACCGTCTACTCCAGCAAGACGAGCTGGGGGTATGAGTGCCGGAAGCGGGATGCTGCGCGCCGGCGCGGCGGGTGTTGGTCGACAGGCGGCAAGCGCGTTGATGCGGTCACGCCAGCGGGGGTGGAGGCGGCCCGGGCGCGTCAGCCCGCGGCCCCTGCCTCGGCGGTTTTCGAGGGTCTCGGCGCGCGCCTGTTGCAGGTCTGGGAGGCGTCGTTGACGACCATGTGCGCGCAAGCGTCTGCCTCCTGGACGAGGTGACGATCGAGCTTGCGCGACAGGAGCGTGAGCTCATAGCAACATTGCGCTGGCGTGGCGGGCAGATCGACACGATCACTTTGCCGATGCTCGCAGGCTCTCCGACACCCCGGCGCGATGACCGCAGCACGGTCGCGTTCGTGCGCAAGCTGTCATGTTGTTACAACGACCGGGAGACCGCGACGGTTCTCACCCGCCAGGGACGAGCCGGTGCTCATGGGCGTTGCCGATGTGGCGAAAGAGACCGGAGTCTCGAATGACACCATCTATCGCTGGATCCGCGAGGGGCTGGTTCCGGTTGCCCAACCCGATATCGAAGGTGCCCCTTCGGATCCAGATGACCCCGACCGTGCGCGCGCGCTTTCGTGAGGCGCCTCCGGAGGGGGTTGTTCCCCTCGCTGTGGCAATGGGTCGTCTGGGTGTCACGCGGCAGACGGTCTGGGAACGGATCAAGGCGGCAGGTTGGACAGCTGCCATGTGACCCGCGGCAAGACGCGCGGACTATATGTGCGTTTGCCGGTCGAGGACGAACTGCCGCTGCTGCGCGGGCTCAACGATGATGGAGGGTGACCATGCCCAGACCGTCAGGGACCCCCCCCCGATGCAGATCTGCACCTCTAACCTGCGATACTGGAACATCACGTCCGGCACGATGTAAAGGGCGCCACGGCGGCAACAACGGAATCCAAAACGCCTTTTATCAATGCGGTAGAAACGCCCGCCCACCTACACAACGGAGAAGCATTATGAAGCCTTCATCTCGATCAGCACGGGCGTGGTGCCGTATCGTTCGGTCCAGTCCCCGAGCAGCCGGCGGCGCACGAGGGCGAGGATGTGCGAGCCGAGGTTCGGGATCTCGACCCAGGGCAGGATCAGGAAGCGCGGGGTGTCGGCCATTTTCCGCGCACGCTGTCAGCCACGCCTCCAGCCAGCGCAGCACGTCGATGCCGTTCATCGAGAGCGTACCCACGAAGGAGTACAGGATCGCGGTGAACGCGGCTCCCTTCAAGCTGTCGGAGCCGTGCGAGAGAAGCCGGCCGATCGCTAGCCCCCTCAGGATCCTTTCAGCAAGGCTCAGTTTACAAATCGCATGCGTTTTTTGATATGTCCTTGTGTGAAATAGGGAGGTGTTGTGATGGATCACAAGCAGTTTCAAGAATGGCTATCGGGGATCGATCAACTCAGCCCAGTGCAGCGGCGAGAAGTGGAAGCATTGTTCTCAGGCGGTTCGCAAGCGTCAACCTCGGTGACCGCAATCGAAACACGCGTGGGCGAAGATCGCCGCTGTCCACATTGCGGCACATCCGGAGCGGTATCGCGTGGCAAAGCACGTGGCTTGCGGCGGTATCAATGCAAGGGCTGCAAGAAAACATTCAATGCTGCGACAGGCACGCCTCTGTCAGGTCTCCATCGCAAGGATGAATGGCTGACATTCAGCAACTGCCTTTCGGCTGGAATGACGGTGCGCGCATCGGCTGAGCATTGCAAGCTGGCCATCAATGCATCTTTTCGCTGGCGGCACCGGTTTCTTGCGGCAGAAAGCCGGAATCCGATCAAGCTCACAGGCATTGTTGAAGCTGACGAAACTTATGTTCTCGAAAGCCGCAAGGGCGAGCGAAACCTGGGTCGCAAGGCACGCCGCCGGGGTGGGAAAGCCAGCAAACGCGGTCTGTCTGATGAACCGGTTCCGGTGCTGGTTGCCGCCGACCGCACTGGAATGACAGTCAGCGCTGTTCTTCCAGCGGTCAATGCGGATACGCTGCGAGAGGTCATCGCCCCGGTCGTGGACGAGGATATCGTTTTGGTGAGCGACGGCCATCGCGCATATCCACCCTGTGCTGCTGCAATGGGCGTTCGCCACGAAGCGCTCAACCTGTCCGGCGGCGAAAGGGTTCGCGATGCCTTCCACATTCAGACGGTGAACAACCGGCACAGCCAATTGAAGGACTTCTTGCGGCGCCACCGCGGAATTGCAACCAAATGTCTCGACAATTATTTGCGATGGTTTAGGCGCGTTGAGTTGGAAAATGCGTCAGCACGCATGTGCCTTGCTGCCGCAATCGACAGGCCATGCATGCGATTTGTAAACTGAGCCTTCAGCAAAATTGTTGTTGAGCGGGATGAACGGCCGGTCGACGAACACGCACAGTCCCTCGCGGTGGTTCACGAGCGAACAGGATGTCGAGTGCTCCCTTCAGCGCGGTCTGCGCCGCGTCGAACGCCGGCGTCTGGCGCTTGAGACCGGGGTTGTAGTGCTCCAACCGATCATCGTTCAGCCGGTAGATCTCCGCGATCCGCTCGATCTACCTCTGGCACCATTGCGTCAACCGCGTCTGGCCGGCGGCGCCGTCGATAAAATCGCGGCGCATGTGACTCCAGCAAAATGCCAGGATCACCACGCCCCCGAGCATGCGCACCAGTTTCTTGTAGGCGCTGTAGCGGTCGCAGACGATAACCGCGTAGATGACGATTCCGGCGAACAGCTTCTCGGCCGCCTCGACACTGCGGTTCTCATCGATGTGGAAGCAGACCGCGTCGTGGCTGACCGAGGTCCACAGCCAGGCCCGGTTCGACCGGTCTTCCCCGGCCAACTCCCGTACGCGCCAAGAGGTCTCGTCCGCGTGGCGCAGGATCGCCTCGAACAAAGGCAGGAATAGCGGCACGAAGCGCTTCAGGCTGTTAGCCAGGGTCCCCGGCAAGACCGCCAGTGCGTGAACCGACATCCATGCCGCGATGCGGCGCACCGGGCGCAGGCAGACGCAAAGTTCGAACAGAAAGCGCGCCCAGAAGGTGGTTCCGTAGGGCGTGCCGCGAAACAGGCGCAGCACCAGCGGCGGGGCGAGCACTTCGGGGCGCTGGGTGCGGTCGTGGCCGGGCACGCCACGCTGCTGACCGCGCTTGCGTTCCGAGCGCGGTTTCTTCTTCTGCTCGCTCTTGCGCCCATAGAGCCTCTTCGACAGCACCTTCGCGGTTGCACGGAGCTTCGTGGTCTCGGCTTCCAGTGCCTCAATCCGGTTCCGCGCGCCCTTCACGGTTCTACGCAACCGGGCGTTCTCCCTGGACAGGGACATGATCGTGCTCTTCTGGCGCCGCGACCTCCTCAGGACGTTGCACAGCCGGTAGTTCTCATCGAACACCGTGCGAAGCCTGGCTTCGGTGTCGCGCAATATGGCCAGCTTCCTGTAGAGCCGAAGCGAATCCGCAGACAGCTCCTCGGCGGTCTCTCTGAGGCTTTCCGATCTCGCCTGCTCCTCCTCTAGACGCTTGTTGAGTCGAGCGATCTGATTGCGTAGCGACCCGGCTGTTTCCTAGCGCTCCGGGTGAACCCGCCCCCGGCGGGCTCCGCCGTCGATAGCGCGCGTCAGGATTCCGCGCAATCGGCGAATGACCATGCGCACGGACCCGATGGCGTTGTGTTCGGAAGGCTCGGTGCCGACTTCGGAAAGGACTTGCTCCAGCAGCCCCAACTCGGCCTGCAGCGTGGGGATGTACTTCGTCGTTCGGCGGAGTTCCTTCGCTTCTTCGACAGTCGCCTTCAGCTTGCTCCGGCTTCGGTCGAAATGCCATTTCAGGGAACCTGCCCGGGCACGCTCCCGCTCCAACAGCGTCAGCAGGTCGCACGGCCCGTGCTCCGGCCGGAGCACGGGAGAAAATCGTATCCCCCGTCGACCTCGACCGGCGTCAGATCTGTGGCAATATCAGTGCCGAGAACCGCCATGCGGCCGACGATAGCGCATGGCTCTTGGTGTTATCGCCCTCTTGCGGGAGCTAGATTCGGTCAGGATGACGACCCGTTGCCAGATTCTCCACGGCCCGACGGAACCTTTACACCTTTACGAACCGATAGGCCGTTTCAGTCGACGCCGCCGCGACGACATGCGTGGATGTTCAATCCATTCCGCTTCCAAAATGCTTACGGTATTAGAACTCTAAAAAATAATCAAGTAAAAACATATATTTGTACTGATATGATAGAGAGTACTACATTTGTGTTTACAAGCAAGGGGCCAAGGTGTCGCGTCATTGCGTTTCACAAATCTACAGGAAACTCCGCACTGTGCGCCGCGAACAAGTCGGTCAGGTCGTCTATTGTCAGATCGAGCAAGTCGGCTATGCGGCGCACCGAGACATGGCCTCTCTCAATGGCGAGACCGATGACTTCGACGAAAGGCCTTGAAAACAGGGCGGGCATAGCATCCGTGGCGACTTCGTGGCCATTGTTGCACAAGGCAGCCTCTGACAGCGAACGCGCCACGGATAGCTTCAGTTTGCGAAGTGCAACCAGCCGCCAGCGCAGTGCCGAGGACGTCACATGGAGTTTGTCCGCCACCGCATTCAGCTGCAGGGTCAATCGGTCCCCGGTCAGATTCGACCATCCGCTATACCGTTCCAGCGTCGAAGACGGCATCAGCACCGCCGCTGCGAAGTTGTCGGCGAGCTGCTCTACGCGATGGCCGCCGGTTTCTCGTACCTCTTCAATATGTTCGGGCGGCATGGTGTCCCACGTCAGGATATGGAACAACTCGTGCGCGAGATCGAAGTGACGGCGGCCTTCGACTTCACGACGTGCGATCAGGACCGTATCCAATTCGGGCAGTCGGCAAGCCGCACCGGAAACACCCTTGCAGGCATCGATCATGAGCACCAAGATGCCCAATTCCCGCTCCATGACTTCGAGCAAGCGGATTGCCGGTGTTTCGCCAAGATCAAACTCGGCGACGAACCGCTCGCCAGCCAGCATGGCGTCTTCGAAACGTGAATGGCGGGTAAGGCCCAGCGCTCGGCGCATGAGCGGGGGCTCGCGCCCGACCTGCGGCGCCAGTGCGCGGAACGCCGCAATCCAGCGGCCGGCCTTGCGTTCGAACTCCTCGAGTCGGCCAGTTCGTCCAGCGGTCTCTCGCCACGAGAAGCGACCTTCGCCGACAAGCCGAAACGGGTCGGTGAAATAATCGAGCGGCATTTCCAGCTTCTCGACCGCGAACACCAATTCTTCCGCTTTCACACGACGCGTGCCGGTCTCGATGGCCGAAACGGTCTGCCGGTCCTTGAAGCCTAACAGCCGCGCAAGACCGTCCTGCGACAGTCCGCGCAACTCGCGCAGCGCCTTGAACCTCTTGCCGATAAGCTGGACGGCCATGACAAACTCCATTATCGCGTGAACTATTGCAATTTTACATTTGCAAGAATTTTATACTTTAATCCAATTGCAGGCAATAGTGCATTTCCTGAAAAGCCGGGATCGATCCCGGCTCCCTAGCCGCGTTCCCTCCCGGTGATGCCTGGTGCTGTCCCATGATCCAGCTGTCATTCGCCAGTTCGTGCCTGCGTCTGTCAGCGATTCAGAAAGATATCCGGCATCTCTGACGCCGGCCGCTTTGCGGAGCAGCAATTGACGTGCCCGAGGCGCTTGTTGTTGCGGACCTAGCGCACGGGGTCGTTCTGAACGCCGTCGAGCAGAATTTCTCGTTCTTTGTGATCGATCTCGACAACGCGGGGTTCGGCACCCTTTTGTCGGCCCCGGTACACAATGCAGGGTCGGTGGAAAGCGACTGCGTCGAAGATGTTGGAAGCCTTCAGGGCGGAGACGCGCTGGCACACAGAGCTTCGCCCATAGTGGCGGTCTTCACGCTTTCCTGCCGGATATGTCCAAACGGCTTGCCCCGCCAGCATATCCTCGGCTGTCGACGCCTTTCTGCTGGCGTCGGACGCCTTGGCAATCGCCATTGTGTCCGGGTCATGATCGATGAGCGGGAGGATGATGTGCGTCCGCCGCGCGTGTTTCTGCGTCCGATTCCTGTTGAAGGCGGTCCGCTGCAAGCCCGCCGAGCGTCGGATGACGCCGTGAATGACACACTTGGTTGCACATCTTCCCGCATCGCGCTTGGAAAGATGCATTTTCCGGGACAATAAGCGAAAACAATCCACTGGCTTCCTGCGTTTCAGCAGAACCATTTTGCTCTGCTTTCGGAGCATAAGCCGCGACAGTGTCGAGCAAAAACCACTGAAATCGATCAGAACAAGTCCGCCACCAGATTTGCCCCAGTTGCGCCGGGGCTGTACAACCCGAGTTATGGATAAGCTCTGTTTTCTTTTGGCATGCACCGAATGGCGTCTGGCACGACGATTTTGCCGATTTTGACCTTTGGCTGCGCCAGAATATAGGCAGCCAGACATGACAGGATATGAACGAAGGCATTTGTTGGGGACCGGTGTCGTGTGTGTTCCAATCCCATGCTTGATTTCAGTTTATCGAACAGCGTTTCAATGATGAACCGCTTCCGCAACATGATTTTGTCCAGAATGGGCAGAAGAAAGTTTTTCATGTTGCGGCGAATGCCAGTGATCAGGTGCAGGCCCTGCTGCCGCAAACGCTGGAAAAGCGGCTTCGAAATGCAGCCTTTATCGCCGAACGCCTTGCCTTTCAACTCGGCAATCATGGTCTCAAGCGGCTTGCGGTCGTCGGTGTTTCCAGGCGTGATCTTGACGGCCATGACCTGACCCTTGTCGTTGATGACCAGATGCAGCTTGAACCCGAAAAACCACCCCCTGGCGCTTCGGCCCCGCTTGGCCAGTCCCTTGAAGACCTTGTTCCGGTTGATCCGTGCGTTGTGGCAGACAGCGAGCTTGGTGCTGTCCACAAAATAGACCCCGGTTTCCTCACCGCGAAAGCATTGCATCAAGATGCAAAACGGAACCGGCAAGCGCGGCATCAGGGCGACAAACCGTCCGCAGCTCGGCAGGTCTCCAAAGCAGTCGCGATGTTTCCGCTCCACGCCATGGAACCGGAAAGCCTTGAAATGCTTGAAGGGCGAGAGATGAAACGGCACCATGATGAAGAGCCTTTCGCTGAGCGAGAGCTTGCCCGAGCGCGAGCGCTGGCGGCCTGTGCCGATCAGCCGATGCCGCTCCCATTCTTCAAAGGCCTTTGCAAAGTCGTCGAGACAACAGAACAGTGCGATGATAGAGGTGCTCATTGAGGGGATCCCATCCGTTGATTTTGGTTGCGGATACAGAATCAGGCCACGCCCGATTTGGGAACCCCCTCACCCCTCTTATCCAGAATTGGGGTTGTACAATGCAAAGGATTGTCTGACGTTTCCTGGGGCGCTTCTTCCCCCTTCGGCACTCCAGAACCGATTGACGCCGGCTGCCGGCCGAATTGACGTGCGACTGGTACGGAGGCAGCCAGAAGCGGTACGAAAGCTGATGAAGAAGGCTCTTCCAGACGACTATCTTGAGCGCGTTTACGCCGGAATACTCGGCAAGCTCATCGGGGTTTATCTCGGACGGCCATTCGAGGGTTGGTCCCATGACCGAATCATGCGCGACTTGGGCCTGATCGAATACTACGTGCACGAACGCTTTGGCTGCCCTCTGGTGGTCACTGACGATGACATTTCCGGGACGTTCACCTTCATCCGCGCCCTCGAGGACTACAACCTGTCGGAGAGCCTGAAATCGAAAGACATCGGAAAGGCATGGCTGAACTACATCATAGAGGGACGCACCATCTTGTGGTGGGGCGGTGAGGGGAAATCCACGGAGCACACGGCTTGGCTCAATCTCAAGCGCGGCGTTGCCGCGCCCGAAAGCGGCTCAATCGCGACAAACGGACAAACTGTTGCGGAGCAGATTGGAGCGCAGATTTTCGTTGACGGCTGGGCGATGGTTGCCCCGGGCAGGCCTGAGCTTGCGGCCGCGTTCGCCGCGGAGGCTGGCCAGGTCAGTCATGATGGGGAGGCGGTTCACGCAGCAATGCTGTGGGCCGCCATGGAGTCTTGCGCATTCGCTGCGAAGGACATCGATCGCTTGATCGATGCGGGGCTTTCAGTGATCCCCGAAGACTGCCTGATCGCAAGACTGGTTTCCGACGTCCGAGCTTGGCACAGGGATAACGCCGACTGGCGCGACACCCGACGCCTGATTGCCGCCGAATACGGCTACGGCAAGTATCCCGGCAACTGTCACGTGGTTCCCAATCACGCGCTGATGATCATGGCGGTGCTCTACGCTCCGGATGACTTTCAGCGTGCGCAAACAATCGTGAACACGTCGGGATGGGACACGGACTGCAATGCGGGAAACGTAGGGTGCCTGCAGGGAATCATGCTTGGGCTGGATGGGCTGAACGAAGGACCCGACTGGCGCGGACCATTGGCCGACCGGATGCTGATTTCGTCTGCGGACGGTGGAAATTCGATCAACGACGCCGTGCGGATGGCATACTATGTCGCCAATTTGGGAAGGGTCATCAACGCAGAGATGCCACTTTCCGCTCCCAAAGGCGGTGCGCAGTTTCATTTCTCCCTCCCCGGATCGATGCAGGGATTTCAGATAGCGGACGGCACCGACCCTGCCTGCAACGCTGCTGTGTCAGGGGTTGCGAGGAACGGAGAAAACGTGCTCGCGATCACCTTCAGAAACCTTGCGGACGGCAAGTCAGTGGTTGCAACAACCCCTACCTCTCATCCAAGCGACGTCATGCAGATGCGCACATACCAGTTGATGGCGACCCCGCTTGTCTATCCCGGCCAGCTGCTTTCGGCAGAATTGCGGGCCCACGAAGACAACGCTGGCGAATTGCTGGTCAATCTCCGAATCCGTCGGCGCGGCGAAGCGGACATTCTGCTCGATGTCGATGGACCGGAAGCCACCCTCGGCCCCGGCTGTGGCACCAGGCTCGACTGGACTCTCCCGGATTGCGATTCGCAACCAATCGCGGAGGTCGGCATTGTCGTTGCCAGCGAAGGTGAATCCAGTTGTGGAGAGATTCAATTGGACCGGATTGGCTGGAGCGGAGCGCCTAATCTTGAACTTCGCCGTCCCAACATACCTTGCAACTTCTGGCACCGTGCTTGGGTTGACGCTTCCGATGGCTTTTCTTGGGACTCCGGATCGAGCTTCCATGTCTCGCAGTCTGTGGGCGAAGGCATGATAATTCATGGAACGCGACAATGGACGGACTACCAGGTCGAGGCCGAACTTGTCGTTCACTGGGGCAACTACTCGGGATTGGCAGTGCGCGTCCAAGGTCTGCGCCGGTACTACGCTGCACGAATCTGGAAAAGCGGGAAGTTCGAAATCGTGCGCGTGCGTGACGAGAACCAAGAGGTTCTGGCCGAGACCGATGTCATTTTGATCCCTGAAGAACCCGTTCTGGCGGCAATTGCGGTTAAGGGCGGAAGGTTGTCCGCGAGTGCAGGAGGGATTCAGCTTTCCGCCATGGATACATCCGCGGTTACGCTTGCGTCTGGCGGGATTGGGCTTCTTGTTGCCGAAGGGGCCGTATCGACTGACGTTATCAGGGTGACACCGGTAGAGTGACGCCAAGCGGCGCCTGGAACTCGAATAATGCCCGGGTATGTGCACTTCGCCAGCTCGTCAAGCGGACTTGAAGAGGCATCGGCACTCGATTTGACGCACAGACTGCCGGTAAATCTGTTGCGCTGGCAAATACCAGTCATTAAAAATGCCAGAAGCGTGTCGGTAGGCTAAAGCCGGGCGATACGTGGCTCAATCTGTTCCTCGAATGAGGGGCTTGCATTCAAAGGGAGGAAAATCATGAACATTTGCACCAAGGGGCTTCTCGCCGTTTTCGGTCTCGTCGTGACAATGGTCGCGGGCTCGGTCGCGTCGGTCGCCGAGACAATGAAAATCGCGTTCCTTATGCCTTGCACACAGTGTGCGGACCGTTGGGAAACGAAGGATCGACCATTCTTCATCGAGTCCGTCAAGGCACTGGATCCGTCCATTGAGGTGATCGCGCTGAATGCGGAGGGAGACGGCAACCGGCAGATCGCGCAGGGCGAGTCAGTTCTCGCTCAGGGCGTCAAGGCGATCGTCATCAACACGATCGGCGAAACAACGGCGGTCCCGGTCGTCAAACAGGCACAAAGAGAGGGAGTGCCGGTCATCGCATACGACGGACTGATGGTCGGTGTGGTTACAGAAGGGTTTGTCACGTTCAACAATGAACTCGTCGGCGTTCTCCAGGCCCAGTATCTCGTTGACAATCTTGGCGAAGGCGCAAAGCTCGCCATCATCAATGGCGAGCAATTCTGCGCGGCATGCCGGGCGTTCAAGGTAGGCGCCCACAAGGTGCTTGATCCCTTGGCCGCGGAAGGGAAGATCGAGATTGTCCACGAGGCCGAGGCAAAGGGATGGCTGGCATCCAATGCCCAAGTCGCAATGGAGCAGGCACTTACGGCCAACAACGACATGATTGATGGTGTTGTCGCGGCGAATGACACCCTTGCGCAAGGCGTCATTGCGGCGCTAAGGGGAGCGAATCTTGAAGGAAAGGTGCTGGTGACTGGCCAAGATGCCAGCGATGCGGCCATTACGAACATATTGAATGGGCTGCAGACCATGACGGTCTACAAGTCGCTTCAGCAACAGGCAGCCGCAGCCGCGCAGGGTGCAGTTGCGCTCGCCAATGGCGAAGATGTTTCCGGAATATTTCCGGATGTTGTGCAGACCGAATGGGGCGATGTTCCGGCGCTGTTGCTTCAGCCAACCGTGGTCGACATAAGCAACATTGGAGACACGGTAATCAAGGATGGCTTCACCTTGAAGGAAAACGTCTGCACAGGGACCGCGGCGCAAGCGTGCAATTTCTGAAGTGATCGCGGCCAGTGAACCGGCCGTCCAACTTCTGGAGACCCGCAAGCTAAGCAAGAGGTTCGGCCAGGTGCAGGCCCTGAGCGGCGTGGACCTTGATGTTCGCGCCAGCTCGGTACAGGCATTGCTCGGCGACAACGGGGCTGGAAAGTCAACGCTTGTCAAAATCGTCTCCGGTGTCCATAGACCGGATGCCGGAGAGATTCTGCTGGACGGGAAGCGCATCGAGCTTCCATCGCCGCGGCATGCGAGCGTTGCCGGGATCGAGACCGTGTACCAGGATCTCGCTCTTTGCGACAATCTCGACGTTGCCCAGAACCTTTTCCTGGGGCGGGAGAGCAGAATGCGAGGCAATCCCGTCCTTCGCCTGCTCTTGGACCGCAAGAGCATGGAAGTGGAGGCGGAGCGGGCATTCGAGATCCTCGGAGCTCGGATTCCCTCTCTTTCCAGCCCGGTAAGCGCTCTCTCCGGCGGGCAGCGCCAAGCTGTCGCCATCGCGCGCGCCATCGTTTGGCGGAGCCGCGTGGTCATTTTCGATGAACCCACGGCTGCGCTTGGGGTCGAGCAAACGGCAAGTGTCCACCGCCTTATCGAGCGACTCAAGGATCAGGGTGTCGGCGTTCTGCTGATCACGCACAACATGGTCGATGTCTTCGCGCTCGCGGACCGGGCGATCATCCTGCGCCAAGGACGGCGCGTCGCCGAACTGGATCCCAGGAAATGTACCCACGACGACGTTGTGCGCGCGATCACCGGGAGCGCGGCGAAGGACGCCGCGCTGTCATGAACAATCCCAAGGCATCGGAATCGAATGCCTCCAAGACCTGGCGTTCGCTGACTCACAAGATGGCAGCGCAAGTCAATCAGGGAGAGCTTGGCTTCATTCCAGTGGTGTTGGCGCTCTTGGCTGTCTTCATCGTCTTCCATCTTTCCAGTCAGTATTTTCTCACTCCTCGCAACCTGTCCAATCTTTCCCTGCAGGTTGGCGTATTGGGCGTGATGGCGCTTGGCGTGAGTCTTGTGCTCTTCATCGGCGAAATTGACCTGTCCGCCGGGTCGGTTTCGGGCGTGTGCGCGGTTGTCTTGGTCCTGCTTTCGTCCAGCTACGGAGTTCCGGGATTGGCGGCGATTGGCGCGGCGATCGTCTGCGGCGCGGCGATCGGGTGGACCCACGGCAAGCTAGTGACTCTAGTGGGCGCGCCCTCGTTCATCGTGACTCTGACCGGCCTGCTTGTTTGGCAGGGCGTACAGAGAATTCTGGTTGGCAATCAAATCGGCCAGATTCTCATCGAAGACCCGATTGTCACAGGCATCGCCGCCTCGTTCATGCCGTCGTGGCTTTCGCTTCTTCTGGTTGCGGCGATCACGGCAGCCGGGCTTGTTTTCTGCGTCAAGCATTGGAAAGCGGTGCGCAATGCCGGCCTTGGCGACAGGGCTGGATTGCTTGGCCGTGCAGCCCTGTTTCCTGCACTGGCGATCCTCGCTTACTCGGTCCTGTCACAACATCACGGCGTGCCGGTCCTGCTCTTGATACTGGCGATTCTCGCTCTCGTCCTCACGCTCGTGACCGAACATACCCCGTTCGGTGTTCATATCTTTGCTGTTGGGGGGAACGCTGAGGCGTCCAGACGCGCCGGCATCAACGTGGCAAGCCTTCGGGTAACCCTGTTTGCGACATGTTCGGCGTTTGCGGCGCTGTCTGGGGTCATAGCGGTTTCGCGCCAGTTTGCCGTGGACGGCAACACAGGCGGCGGCAACCTCGTTCTCGATGCGATCGCCGCCGCCGTCATCGGCGGAACCAGTCTATTTGGAGGACGCGGGCGAATTCTCGGCAGCCTGCTCGGGGCACTGGTGATCGGCAGCGTCGCCAACGGCCTGGATCTTCTTGGCCAGTCCGCCAACGTAAAATCAATCATCACGGGGCTGATTCTTCTCGCGGCGGTCTCGGTCGACATGATCGCCCGAAGACGCAGGATACGAAGCGGCGCCGCAGGAGCATGATCTTGGAGAAAGACACATGAATGAAGGCACAGCCATCAAATTTCCAGATGGGTTCGTTTGGGGTGCCGCCACGGCGGCTTATCAGATTGAGGGCCAACGCCAAGCCGATGGAGGCGGGGAATGCATATGGGACGTTTTTGCCCGCGAAGGCGGAACGCTGAACGGCGACAACGGCGACATCGCGGCTGACCATTATCGCCGCTATCCGGAGGACCACGCACTGGCACGCGATCTTGGCTTCGGGAGCCTCCGCATGTCCTTCAGCTGGCCGCGGTTTTCTCCTGACGGAAAGTCAAGCCGCAACCAGGCGGGATTCGATCATTACGACCGCGTTCTGGATTCCTTGCTGGAACACGGGCTGACGCCGATGGTCACCCTCTATCACTGGGACCTCCCGCAGTCTCTGCAGGAGGAGGGGGGATGGCTCAGTCGGGACACGGCCTCGCGCTTCGCGGACTTCGCATCGGCGGTTACCAAGCACTTTGGGGATCGCGTGCCCTACTGGGTCACCACGAACGAGCCTTGGTCATGCGCGTTTCTCGGCCATGCTCGCGGATTGCATGCACCGGGCTTGCGGGACTACCATGCCGCTGGCGTCGCCACGCATCACCTTAACCTTGCTCACGGACTTGCGGTTCCGGCAATTCGGGCGAATATCGAATCCGCGCAAGTCGGTGTTGTCCACTGTCTGCAGGTAATCGAGCCGTTTTCGAACTCTGCTGACGACATCGAAGCCGCACGGACGGTCGACGGCGAAGCCAATGGACTTTTCCTCGAGCCACTCCTGAAGGGAACTTATCCGGCGCACATGCTCCCCTACCTTCCATGCCTCGATGACGACCATATCGTCCAGAAAGGTGACCTTGACTGCATCGCGACACCAATCGATTTTCTCGGTCTCAACTACTATGTGCACGAAGTTGTGCGCTTCGACCGCACGATCCCGATCATTCATGCCTGTCGAATGGCGCCGCTCGGGCCGCTGACTTCAATCGGAAGCGGGCTGAGACCCGACGGGCTGGAAGAGATCTTGATGAAGCCGGGCAGAGACTATGGAAGCAACTTGCCAATTTACGTGACGGAGGTTGGCTATCTGTTCAACGACTATGTCAACCCTGAGGGGCGGGTGAATGATTCCGCGCGCATCAAGTATTACGACGAGGCCTTTCGGGCTGCATACAGGGCAATGCGTCGCGGAGTCGATCTTCGCGGCATCTACGTGTGGACGCTTCTCGACGATTTTGAGTGGGATTCGGGGTACAGTTCGAGATACGGCATCGTTTTCGTGGACTATGGAACGCAGCGTCGTGTTCCGAAGGACAGCGCTTACTGGTTGCGTGACATTGCACGTCGCAACGGCTTTTTGCAAACAAGGTGATGATGTTTGGGACGATTGAAGTTCCGCGACCGGCCAGCCTGCAACCGTTTGCAACGAAATGCCATCCGTCGACATCGGATTTCGGCTCTCATCCAGGTTCGAAACCCAATCATGGTGCAGCGACCAGAGTGAAAGAACAAGTGCGAGGGGGGGGGTGGCGATGCGCCGACCGCGTCCACTAGGTCGTGTACTCATAAAGGAAAAAGGGATTTTCTTTCCGGCGCTGATGTGATTCAATCTTCCAAACAGTGGGAGATTGAGGATGCAGGGCCGGCACGATCTGACGGATGCGGAATGGGCGATCATCTCGCCGTTGCCGCCTGACAAGCCGCGGGGCGTTCCGCGGGTGGACGACCGGCGGGCGATCAGCGGGATCTTTCACATCCTGCGCACCGGCACGCCGCGGGCGGAAAAAAGGGGGTCCGGATCACGCCATCGGACGCTCGCGAGGCGGGCTGAGCACCAAAATCCACGTCGTCGTCGACGGTCGCGGCCTGCCGCGCCGCTTTGTGCTCACTCCAGGCCAAGCCTCCGACAAGGCTGCCGTACCGGCCCTCCTTGACGGCCTTGAGCCGGCCCGGGACACCGTCGCCGACCGCGGCTGCGACTCCCGCGCCATCCTCAAACGCATCGCCGACCACGGCTCTTGCCCCCACATCCCGACCCAACGGGACCGCCGGGAGCAGCGCTCGGTGCCCGATCACCTGTACCGCCAACGCAACCTCGTCGAACGTTTCTTCAACAAGCTCAAGCACTTCCGAGGCATCGCGACCCGCCATCACAAGCTCGCAAGAAACTTCCTCGCCGCAAGCGCCCTCGCCTGCATCCGCCTCCGAATCAAAATCAATGAGTACACGACCTAGTGGCACGTACGGCCTGTCGAGACACTTCCCAGCTTAGCCGGATGTCAAAGCACCAGATCCCCACACGCATTTACGATTCAAGCTTTCCCCGATTCTGGCAGCTGTCTCGTTTGCGCGATCATCTCGACGGTGCGAATTGTCCTGAGTGAATGAAGATGGCTGACTGTGACGGAAATCAGGACAGTCGCCTTGACTCATTTCGCAATCCGCAGGCATATTGACAGTGAACGGTTTGTGGCACCTTGCACTAACAGGTGACCAGCAGTCGCTCCAGCCAAATCAAGACCTGTCTGGGAGGCTTTCACGGCCTCGCCGCCAAGTGCCTCGACAGATATCTCAGGTGGTTCCATTCATCGAACTCGATGATATGCTGTCTCGAGAGCCTGCCTCGCAACGGTCATGGTCAGACCATGCGCATGTTTCACGAATTGAGCCATCGTTTGAAAAATTCCAATCTCCTTTTCCGTCCGGTGATGCAATGTGCCTGCAAGCAACAACGCAGAGACAAGCATCAGGCAGGATTTTCTTAAGGGGGTTTGAGAACCTCTAATGTGCGCAGGCGTACGCTAGGGAACCTCTGATTTGGAGGTTTTTTTTTGGTTTTGGCTGCGGAATTTGCCCTTCCCGGCTGCACCGGTCGGTTTTCGGCGGTCCGGAAGCCGCAAATGCGCGTTTTCGGGGCGAAACCGCCGCCGGTTCAGCCCCCGCAGGGCCGGTCCGGCAAATTCCGGACACACTTCTCCCCTGTCATTGCAAGTGCGGCTGGGCAATCATCAGGTTCGAGAAGCCCGGAAGCAGCGCAAGCCGCTGCACGTTCTTGTCCAAACCCCGATAGCGAACCATGTCGCAGCCGAACACCCGCTTGATGATCCGGAACGGATGCTCCACCCGGGCCTTCGCCTTCTCCGCCCCGGCAAAGCGCCGGATGCTCTCCGCCTCGTAAAGCTGGTCCTCCATCATCGGGTCGCTCAGGTTGCAGAACAGCTGGACGCAGTGCACGCGCAGCATCACCGACAGCGGATGCGGCTGTCGCCCCTTGCGGCCGCCCTTCGGACACGCCGGCGCAATGCGGGCCTCCAGGCGCTCCCAGGGGATCAGGCCGTCCATCCGCTCCAGAAAGATCTCGCGGCGCGTCTTGCGCGTCTTGCGATCGCATTCGAGGCTGGCAAAGGTCAATTGCCGAAGGCACTGCATGTCGTGATCCCCCCCAAAAAAGGCGTGGCACAAGACATCGGACACGCACCGGATGCGCAATGCAACGCCCAAAATCAGGCTGTATTCAGAGGTTCCCTAGGCACTGCCAGTCAATAAGGGCGCTGTCCCGCTTCACGCGCTCGGCAACCACGGTCATGAAAAAATCCACCGGTCTCTCCTTCGATCAAACACCCTGACAAGTGCTTGCAGCCCTTCAGCGCGACATGTCAACGGCCAGAGGGCGCATTTCGCAACAGTCTTCTATTGTTTGCCCCATCCGCTTGACGCCTCTTTATCGAAGCGGAAGGGGTCGCGCTGGCGGCAGCCGACGCAGGTTCCCATGCAGCACCCGTTCCCGGACACCGACTCCCGCCGTTGCCGAAGCCGAGGCCACGCTTTTCCATCTCATCAGCCCGCACCGCGCGGGAGCCCCCTGTCTCCTCGCCCGGTGAGCCAACGAGAGGAACACATCGCTCCTTGAGGGTTCGTCCCTGAAGGTATCAATCCTCTCCCGCGCCGCCGCGACCGCCATCGTGCCAGATGATCGCCGTGCCCCCTTGCAGAGCGCGGCGCAGGCATCCCCCGCCAACAGGCCAACGCGATCGCTTTCCGATCCCACCTGCCGAAGTATGGAGACGGCGAAGCGTTCCACGCCGTTCTTGACATTGGCAAAGCCGGTCTGGCGACTGATCGCACAGGGCAGCTCCGTCAGCAGCAGGTTGGCGGCGTTTGTGTTTTCCCGGGTTTAGCTTTCCGACCGCAGCCTTGGCCTCCTTGGTCCAAGACAGATGTCGAGGCCCGCCAACCATACAGAACGGCATATCTTCGCCACCGCGGGATTTTCGAGCGTGTCGGTTGTCTTGAACGCGCCAGCTAGGCCGCAATCCCGGCCTCATCCTTGATCATCCACGCATGGCTCATCACCTTGTGTTTCGACGCATTGGTTTTTGACCTTGATGCCGTCCAGCACCACAGAGCCGAGCTTCACCAAACTCACCTGTCAGCATCTAGGAGCCTGTCCGAGTATTAAGCCAAGCGATTGATTCTAAAATTTTGCATCTTTTTAGAAAAAGATTATATATATATATATTTCAATAGTTTAAGATGTTTTGCTCGGACAGTCTTCTAGACAAACAACTCAGTAAGCAACGCAAGATGACACTTGCAGAAATCGCCGACGGTTAAGAAAATCCGGTCGCTGAAGTGCGCTCACACCCTGAAATCCAATCGCTCCTCGCACCCATAAGCGATGCACCACGACAAATAAACACCTATGCCTACTTTCGACCGATGGCCTCGAGGTCAGTGTGCTGTAGCCGGTAGCGTATGACATTGCCTTCGTGCAACCCACGAAATTCTTTCCCGATGTAATTAACCAACTGCGGGCGATCCTCATCGGGAATACCTGCCTCAGCGGTCATGGCCGTAACCAGCGCGGGATCGAACGCTTTCCAGTCAAGCACACTGCGTCGAACGGCTTCGCGCACAAATTCGCGATAGACGAGTGCGGCCTTGTCGGGCGTTTCAAGTTCGATGCGAAGGGCGCGATAGTTCTCTGCCGAGGCAATATAGGCGTCTAGATAGGCGTCGCGTAGCAGGGCAACATTGTTCAACTCGTATATCCCGATCAGCCCGTCGATGTAATCGTCGTCATCCATGGTCAGAAACGACATTGGGGCAAGACCGGCCTTCAGGAGCGCGATGTTGGAGGCGACCCGCGAGGTTCTCTTGTTGATGTCATTGAAGGCCTGCAAATAAGGGATGTGAACGAGCAAGAAGAAGGACTGCTCGAACGGGTCGGTTATAGAGGTCGCTTTTTCGACGAGGATGGTGAACTCTTCCTCGATTTCAAACTGATCGCCAAGTGGCCTGTAGCTTGAGTGGGTAATGCCGACGGGCATACGGCGCAACCGCCCAGCCATGGCGGGATCGGCAAGAAGGCCTTCCGAAAGCAGAGCATGAATGTTGGTAAGATCGGATCGACTTATCGTGATGGAATCCAGATTGTTCACGACGTACTGGATCGCCTCCTTGTGATTGAGGATCATGACCGCTTCCTTGCGGTCCTTGCCTGAGGCCTCTTCGCCGAACTGGATGAGCCGTTCGGTTTCGAGGATCGAATAAGTGTTGCCTTCCATCCGCGATGATGCCCAGGACAGATCGACGAGAAGCCGTTCGTAGACGCGCTGAGCATACGTACCCGCCGACAGGGGCGACATGTTGGGCGTGCCGACATCCCGCAGGCGCTGCTGGTCAGCGGCGCTGAGATAGAAGCTTTTGCCCGGCACGTAGCGATCGATGAAGTCCTTGTTGTAATTCGCCGGCTTGCGTCGGTTATAGGGCTTGGCGAGATGGGCACAAACCACCGCAGCGCCGGCCAAGCTATAGCCGGTGGCACGACCCTTGCCGGAGGCCTCCAGCTTGTTTTCTTCCATCAGCCGCTTGAGGGCACGCCAGACCGTCGGGTTGCTAGCATCCGGGGCGATATGCCGCCTTATATCTTTCCGACGCGCACCGGGATGGGTGGCGATGTAATCGAGAAGGTCTTGATCTGACAACACCATGAAATGATTGACCCTGATCATGAAACGATTATCTTGTTATAATATATGATATTTTTGAAACTTCAAGATATTGTTTCATATGATTTGAAACGATAATCCGGCACTATGAAACGGTCAAAACATTGATTTCAATCCATAAAACAGGTTCACCGCAAAATCGTTTCAATGGAAATGAAATGATTTTGCGGGAATCGCAACAGAATTAGCGCATTGCACCGAACCGTTGCGGTCGCAGTAGGTCATCGACTGCTCCATTTCGGTGACTAAAACCGGACGGGGATGTCCTCAAGAGCGTGCTGCTCATCCTTGCCTGCGGTCTACAAGTATTCCCATAGCCCACCAGCCCCAAAGCTAGCCCCGGTCCGCGCAGCCAAGTTCTCGTCCCGATGATGATTTCGTCGCGCCTAACCGCGCCTTGCGCCTGTTCTTTGGCTGTTTCCGCCATCGTGAACGGGAACAATATTGTCGTTTACCATGGATATCATGAAGTCGACGAAGCGGTCGGCAACCTGATGTTCAATGTTGTTGCGCAGGTGCAGGCGTTCGGCGGCCCTCGATGGTGTGACGGTGGGACAGCAAGCCAAGCCGTTAGCGGCAAATCACGCCAGGGAGCGCCGGTGCGAAGAATCCAGAAGATCGCATTGATGAACCGCCGATTGTCCTGCGCCACTCCACCCCAACTTCCCGCTCGGCCAGGCAGATGAGGCTCCAGCAACAGCCAGACCCTGTCCGAAATGTCATGACGCCGATGAGCCATTCCCATGTGTCGCCGCCAACAACCATCAAGTGAGTTCCACAGACAGTGCAGATAAACATCACTCATGACGACACTATCTAAGTGCAGCCTCCGATGTTTTTCCGGCATACTTGAAGGTGTATCCGGCGACTTGGCTGGACAGGTCCATTTCCTTCATCAAGGGCGACCCCGCAACGATTAGAAGTGCACATCCTGCTATCGAGCGGATCAGTTTCCGAAGTCTGAGATGCGAAATTCTCATCCTAACACTCGATGTTGAGGACAAAAGGCAGGGGGCACTTGTGCCCTACAGCCGAATCCATACCGCAAGAGGTTGTTCTGGGGCAACCAAGGCAATCGCTCTAAAATTAGCTCAATTCGCGAATCGCAGGCATGATCTGGCGCTGGCGGCTTCGAGACAGGCTCTTGGCGATGGATGCCTGCCGAGGACGACGAGATGGAACCACCTCGGACAGCTGTCCAGGCATTTGGTGGCGATGCCGCGGAAGCGGCGCAGGAAACCCTTGATCTGGATGTGGCGACTGGTGGCCGTCTGGATGTGCACGGCCCCGCGCACCCGCTCGCCGGCGGAGCGGTTGACGCTCTCGCGAGAATGCCGAGCGCCGCAGCAGCGGGCCGATGGCAGCGCCCGGCGTCGGAGACGAGCAGGGCGTCCGGGGCGATCACCGACGCCAGTGCCCGCTTCACGCTGTTCGCGTCGAGCTTCGGCAGGGTGCGACAAAGGCCAGCCACCGCTCCTTGCGGTGCAGTGCGGACAGCGGCGCTCCTCGCCGACCCCCAGCTCGATTGCCGCCAGAGAGGCCTCGCCCTCCGGCGGATCCGACAGAACCGCCGCGGCCTCCCGGCGCTGCGTCGCCGTCAGCTCATCGATGCTGGAAACCCAGTCCCGAAACCGTGCCCGATCCATTGTCTTGCTCCCCATGGTCAATGCAAGTCGAAACCAAGTGCAGCACATACACCTGCGAAGCGCGAACAGAGCCTACCGAAAAGAACCTCAGCATCCAGCTGGCCGCTGCGCATTGTCGTCCAAAGGGACATTGTATTGCGTCCCTACAAGGGCTGAAAGGATCGATCATGACCAATCTGAAACTGGCCAAACTCCCCGACCGCACACCGGCCAGGATCACCGTCACGGTGAGTGCGGACCTCTATCAGGCGCTCTGCGATTACCAGAAACTCTACGCCACCGCTTCCTGGCGGCGGTTCGGCAGTCGCCGGACCGGCTCGCCGGGGTCGTCGAGGCCGACGAGACCTTCGCGCTCGGCAGGCATCCATCGCCAAGAGCCTGTCTCGAAGCCGCCAGCGCCAGGACATGCCTGCGAATCGCGAATTGAGCCAAAAAAATAAAGCAAAAAAGCTTATCCGCTTAAATCCGAATTGCCCAAATGTTGTGCTTTGAGGTTTGGGGGTGGGAGGCACATTTGTTCAATGCCCTTGCAAGCCGAGCCGTTGGAAACACGATCGTCCGATGTTCCGTGCCGTGTTCGATGCCCGGTTTCCTGAGGAGGCCGGGTGCACAAATGGTCGCCGACGGCACTCTGCTTGGTATCGGTGCCCGCCTCGGCCCCGCACATGTCGCGACTTCGTCGAGCAACAGCCAGACCCGCAGGCCGCCCGCCCCGCATTAATATCTTGTAGCATCGGATTCAAATGGATAAGCCTTCGGCAACTTTCTTGATAAGACTGTTGTGAGAGCGGGCGTTTTTCTCTGATTTTTTCCTTCCGAAGCCAGTTGCGCGTTTGGCGGTTGCCGATGGGTGGTTGCAGTGCCTTCCGGACGCGGTTTTCCTCCCAAGGGCGCGGTTTCAGGCCCCCGATGCGCCGCATCGGGCAGGTTCAGGACAGACTCCGGCCCTCAGGCCGCTGCAAGCTCGATCCGGTTGGCCGCCTTGAGCGGGGTCGGTGCCATCGCCTTTATAGCCGTCTCCGTCTCCACGGCCCGCCGCCCCATTAACCGGGATCGCGTCACCAGCCGGTTGAACCGGCGGCGGTGCCGGGACAGGGGTTACCCCGGCTGCCCGGTCACGATTTCGATCTGGCGCCGCGCTCGCCACGATAGTTGCATCGACAACAGCCGAACGGCCGACGGAAAGCATGAAGTTGTAGTGCACCGGGACGGAAACCGCCGCTAGGCGCTGCCAGTCGATCAAGGCACCGACCTTTCGCAGGGTGCTGTCGGGTTTCACGCACTCGTCCACCACGTTCATGAAGAAATCCATCGGGCCTCCCTCAATCGAAACAAGTGTTTGCAGCTCCTTTGGCGTGACATGATCAATAGCCGGAGGGCACATTTCGCAACAATCTTGTGCTCTTTCCGACCGTGGCTAGGCCAGGCCAGCGATGCGCTCTGGCAGACCACCGCCGTTCGAATCTCGATGCGCCGACCTAGGGCGAGCAACTTCAGAAGAGCTGGTCTCGTCCAACTTGCCATCCACCCGAACTTGGCCCAAGGTCCGCCTGCGCCGCGAAGGCGGACACCAAGTTTATTGGATGGCGCGGCTTGATGTCTCGTGCATGAGTTCCATGAAGTAGCTCCTTGCTCTGCTTGTGTCCTCTTCAAGAGCAAGGGGGAAATCCCGCATTGCACATGCCTCTGCGTTGTTGCTTGCATGTGCACGCATCAGGAGTTGGAAACTGGAAACCGGAATTTTTCGAAAGCGATTGCCTTAGGCGCAAATAGGTTTGCGGTTGCGCGATGTGCCAAATCGTGCATTATGGCATGATTGTTCACGTGCAGTGAACGGATGCTGGGTGAGAATTTTTGCTGGGTTCTATCGAGAACAGAAACTTCGTTCGCTTCGACGCCGTCCAAAAAACCTATGATGGCAAGGTTCTTGTCGTCAAGGACCTCAATCTTGAGATCGGGAAGGGTGAATTCCTGACGATGCTCGGGCCTTCCGGTTCGGGCAAGACAACATGCCTGCTTATGCTCGCTGGGTTCGAAACTGCAACGCACGGTGACATCCGCCTGGATGGCCGCCCCATAAATAACATCCCCCCGCACAAGCGCGGCATCGGCATGGTGTTCCAGAACTACGCGCTTTTCCCGCATATGTCTGTTGCCGAGAACTTGGCTTTCCCGCTGGAGGTTCGGGCGATGGGCAAGTCCGAACAAAAGGAAAAAGTTGTCCGGGCCTTGGAAATGGTGCAAATGGGCGAGTTCGGGGGACGGAGGCCATCCCAGCTGTCAGGGGGCCAGCAACAGCGGATCGCTCTTGCGCGGGCGCTCGTGTTCGAGCCGGATGTCGTGTTGATGGACGAACCTCTCGGTGCTTTGGACAAGCAGCTCAGGGAACACATGCAGTTCGAGATAAAGAGGTTGCACGAACGACTGGGGGTGACTATCGTCTACGTGACCCACGATCAGACCGAGGCTCTGACAATGTCAGACCGAGTTGCTGTCTTCGATGACGGCCGGATACAACAGTTGGCACCCCCGGACCAGTTGTACGAGGCACCCGAAAACAGCTTTGTCGCGCAGTTCATCGGCGAGAACAACACCTTGAACGGTTCCGTGGAGAACATCGAAGATGATGTCGCTATCGTCCGGCTCGCAAGCGGCGACATCGTTGCGGCCGTTCCCGTCAACGTGAATGCGGTTGGTGAGCGGACGCTCATTTCAATACGCCCCGAGCGGGTCGAGACCGACGCGAGCCGACTGCCCGACCGGGCACACAGAATTTCGGCCGAGGTGTTGGAGTTCATCTACATGGGTGATGTCTTCAGAACCAGGCTGAAAGTGGCAGGCAACGACGAATTCATCGTCAAGTCGAGGAACTCGCCCAACCAGCTCCGGCTGAATCCGGGCGAGACCATTGAAATCGGCTGGTTGCCTGAGGATTGCCGGGCGCTGGATGCATGACTCGGGTGAATTGCGGCAGCGTGGCATTCTATCGAACAGAAAACTCAATGCGGTTAAAATGAAAGGGAATCAGCATGAGACTCAACAATCTAATTCTATCGTCCGTTGGCGTCGTTGCGCTTTCGGCGAGCGGGGCTGCGGCAATAGACCTTACTGTCGTGTCTTGGGGCGGTGCCTACTCGCAGTCCCAGATCAACGCCTACCACAACCCGTACATGGAGCAGAATTCGGACGTGAACATCATCCATGACGAGAGCTCCAACGAGGCAGTGGCAAAGCTTCGTGCTATGGCCGAGGCGGGAAATGTCACGTGGGATCTTGTCGACGTCGTTCCGTCGGATGCGATCAGGCTTTGCGACGAGGGCCTTGCGATGGTGATCGATCATAACACGGTCCTGGCTCCCGCGCCGGATGGGACGCCCGCGACGGAGGACTTCGGCGACATGATCGTTTCCGAGTGCTTCATCCCGCAAATCGTTTACTCGACAACCTTTGGCTACCGCACTGACGTTGCCGAATGGGGCGGGAGTGAGCCGACGGAAATCTGCGATGTCTTCGATCTTGAGAACTTTCCCGGAAAGAGGTCGCTGGAGAAGCGTCCGATAAACAATCTCGAGTGGGCACTGCTCTGCGACGGTGTTGCGAAGGATGACGTCTACAGCGTTCTCGAGACCGATGAGGGGCAGGCCCAAGCTCTTGCGAAGCTCGACACTATCAAGGATCAGGTGATCTGGTGGTCGGCTGGAGCGGACACTCCTCAACTGCTCGCCGACGGCGAGGTCGTGATCGGATCAACCTACAACGGGCGCCTATTCTCACTCATCGAGGAGAAGAAGGCACCGGTCGCCATGCTATGGGACGCGCAGGTCTTCGATCTCGACGGCTGGATCATTCCGGTGGGACTTCCTGATGACCGTTTGCACGCGGCGCTTGACTTGGTCCGATTCGCGACCGACACTCAGCGGCTTGCCGACCAAGCCAAGTTCATCTCATACGGTCCGGCGCGGGTGTCATCCGCACCGCTTGTCGGCATGCATCACTCTCTCGGCATCGATATGGCTCCCCACATGCCCACAGATCCCGAGAACGCGAAGAACACCTTCATCTACAACTTCGAGTGGTGGGCGGACTATCGCGACGATCTTGACGCGAAATTCCAGGCTTGGCTTGCCAAGTAAGCGATGAACGCAACGGGGGGTCGGATAGCCGGCCCTCCTTGCGTCCGATCAGGCGAATTTTCAAGTTGCATTTCCATAATTCATGATGGCTCAAGCTGGACTCCAGCCCCAAGACATTGAGGGCGAAGCGGAGTTGCGGAGCCGGCTTCGGCGCTCGTTGCGATGGCAAAAAGCTAGAGCACTGCTGCTGATCGCTCCGCTTCTGGCGTTTATCCTGGTCACGTTCGTTATTCCGATCGGCGACATGCTGTTTCGCTCAGTCGAGAACGGGATCGTGCCCGACACACTTCCCCGGACGGTTGTGGAACTGCGGGACTGGGACCCTGACAAAGAAGACGTTCCGGGTGACCGTGTCTTCGCCGCGCTGTATGTTGATCTTGTGCTGGCGATTGAATCGAAATTGCACACTCGTGTAGGCTCGCGCCTGAATTACGAATTATCCGGCGTGTCCTCCCTGTTCAGAAAGAGCGGCAGGCGTCTGAAAGGAGTTGAAACGGCCGCATATTCGAATTGGTTCCTGAATCTGGATTCATTCTGGGGTTCAACCGACCGCCTAGCTGAACTTTTCGAGGATCCCGACGCAAGGAGGCTTCTGCCAGGATCCACGCTTGCGTTTGCCGAATGGCAACGGACTTCAGACGGTGAAATTCCGGACGAATACGTTTATGTTTCGCTCCTTCAAGAACTGGCTCGCGTCAGTGCCGACGCAACCGCTAGACTGCCCGGCGCATTTGGCGAGCAAGTCCGAGTCGCGGCGGCAGAATCGAGTGGATTCGATACCGGCATCCTCAAGGAAATGTTCCTTGCCATGGACGATGGCTGGGGACGTCCAGAACTGTGGCGCACAATGCGGATCTATTCGCCACGGTTCACGGAAGGCTACTTTCTGAACGCGGTGGACCTGAAGAAGGGTTTCGATGGCCCGGAATCCAGGGGCGAGGAAGAGCGGATCTACGTCACGATATTCATTCGCACCTTGACGATGTCGCTGACCATCACGATTTGCTGCGTTTTGCTTGGCTATCCGGTTGCATACTTCCTTTCCCATCTTCCCCTAAGCCGCGCCAATCTGCTCATGATTCTGGTACTCCTTCCGTTCTGGACATCGTTGTTGGTCCGGACGTCCGCCTGGAAGGTTCTTCTTCAGCAGGAAGGTGTCATCAATGACATTCTCGTTTCCATCGGTCTGGTCAGCGATAGTGCCAGGCTGGTGATGATAAACAACCAGTTTGGCACAGTCGTCGCCATGACACACATTCTCCTGCCGTTCATGATCCTCCCACTTTATTCGGTGATGAAGACCATCCCCCCGGCATACGTCCGCGCGGCAAAATCCCTCGGCGCGAACGCCTGGACATCCTTTCGGCGCATCTATTTTCCGCTGTCCCTGCCGGGCATCGGCGCTGGCTCGGTCGTGGTGTTCATCCTGTCGATTGGGTACTACATTACGCCGGAGCTTGTGGGGGGCACCAAGGGGACATTCATCTCCAACCGAATAGCGTATCATATTTCGAGTTCGCTGAACTGGGGACTTGGAGCCGCGCTTGGTGCACTTTTGCTTGCAGTTGTCCTGATCCTTTATTGGGTCTACGACCGGATCGTCGGGATAGACAGCGTGAAGCTCGGCTGATCAAGACGCAGTGAACCGGTTCCCTCCATATGCAACCATTCTCGATCGGGTCTGGCACTACGCGTTCAGGGCTCTCTGTTTCCTGGTCTTCCTGTTCCTGATCTTCCCGATTCTCGTGATATTGCCGCTGAGCTTCAATGCGGGCGACTACTTCACCTTTTCGCCCGAGATGCTGAGACTGGACCCGGCCGGGTTCTCCCTGCGGCACTACGACGACTTTTTCACCAACCCCGACTGGCAGGTGGCGCTGTTCAACTCGTTCCGGATAGCCCCGGTGGCCACACTGCTGGCTGTAAGCTTCGGGACGCTTGCGGCAATTGGGCTCAGCCAAAGCCATGTTCCATTCCGACATGCAATTATGGCGGTTCTCATCTCGCCAATGATGGTACCATTGATCATTTCCGCGACGGGAATGTATTTCTTCTACTCGCGGATAGGGCTTCAGGGCACGTACGTGGGTGTCGTTCTTGCACATGCGGCATTGGGGATTCCATTCGTGATCATAACGGTGACGGCCACGCTGGTTGGCTTCGACAGGAGCTTGACCCGCGCAGCCGCGAATTTGGGAGCCGGCCCCATCCGCACATTCTTCAAGGTGCAGATGCCATTGATTCTTCCAGGCGTAATTTCGGGGTCCCTGTTCGCGTTCATAACGTCCTTCGACGAAGTTGTGGTCGTGCTGTTCGTGGGCTCCGCCGGACTGAAGACGCTCCCTTGGGAAATGTTCAACGGCTTGAGGGAGCAGATCAGCCCCACGATTCTTGCCGTCGCGACGATTCTTGTGGCAGTCTCGATATTTCTGCTGACGACCGTCGAGCTTTTGCGGAGAAGATCGGAGCGCCTGCGGGGACTTTCGCCTGGGTGATTTCCCGCTCTAGCCGACATCTTCAAGCTGGCGTCACTGGAGCGTAGGGAAGTCCAGAGCAACAGTCTTGTGCTGTCAATGCTCTGTGTTGCGACACGGTTGAAACGTCCACACATGACAATTGCTGTTCTGTGTCCGGGTGAATGGACGCGTGGTCAGGATTCGGGATGGAAAGGAGATTTCTTCGGTGCTGGTGCCGGTCCTGAATCCGGCAGTGACAGCAATTCCCTCAAGTGCGTCTCCATCGCGTGAAAGCGGTCCCGTTTTTCTTGCGGATGTTATTCCAGAAGGTGGCCAACGCTTGCTGGTCGAGATCAATGACGGCAGCTGACTATCTTTCACGCCGGACAGCCAAGGCGTGAATGGTGGCCAAGGCCATAAGGTCGTGTTGCTAACGCCGCCTTTCTGGCTGATCGGGGCAATTGTTTTCATGACAACGATCCATTGGCATGCCTAGCGAATAAACTTGAATGTGTACAAAGCATATCAGCTTTTGATCCAATGAAACGTGCTGCACATCACGGACGGGAACCCTCTACGCTTTGCCTTGCGAAAACGCTGCTCACAGCCTATGGCAGTTTGGAAGCATCCCGGCAGCAAGAGTGAGCGTAATGACAGAAATCACGTTCATGCATGCAGCACCCGCGTCTTCCACTGAGAAACGTCTGGATTCTCAAAGTGCGATCCGGTCGCTCCCTTGATTGTTCAGGGTGACTGCAGGGATATGGTGACAAACCGCCATGTGGCACCTAGCTCGGTCAATCTCATTGTCACGTCGCCTCCATACGCCGATCAGCGAAAGAGCATCTACGGCGGCATCCACCCCGACGATTATGTCGACTGGTTCCTGCCAAGATCCACGGCAATGCTGGAGACCATCGCGCCGGACGGGTCCTTCATCCTCAACATCAAGGAGAAGGCTGTGAATGGCGAGCGCCACACCTATGTCATCGAGCTCATCTTGGCGATGCGCCAGCAGGGTTGGCGCTAGGTCGAGGAGTGCTGCTGGCAAAAGAATTGCTATCCCGGCAAATGACCGAACAGGTTTCGGGACTCTTGGGAGCGGCTGTTGCATTTCACGGCAGGGCGGAAGTTCAAAATGTGCCAGGAAGCGGTGATGGTACCGATGGGCAGCTGGAAACGCGCTAGGCTGCGTAACCTGTCTGAGATTGACCGCGAGCGCGACGAATCGCAAGCCGAGAACTGGATCGGACGCGAACGGGACTACCCAACCAACGTACTGCACATAGCGACAGAGTGCAGCTACAAGAGACATCCGGCGGCATTTTCGCAAAGCCTGCCGGACTGGTTCATCCGCCTGTTAACCGACTCCGGCGATCTCGTGCTGGATCCATTTGCTGGGTCGGGCACCACTTTGGTCGCAGCGCAGTCACTTGGCCGGAGAAGCGTCGGAATCGAAACATCCGAGGATTACTGCAAAGTCATGAAGGAAAGGCTGGCAGGATGAGGTAACCGAAGCCATTGTGGTGGGCGGAGGCAGAAGTTGCCGTGCATGAGACTATCGAGGGGTTTGCTGACAGACTCAGAGATAAACTGGAGGCAACGCCTCCGCTCAGGATTGTTTCTCGAAAAAACCCTTATCTGTTTCGATTGCGCGCAGGCGAAAACGCAGCCGTATTCGCTTCTATAGTTGTCGACGCTTTTCTGTCGTCCAGCGAGGAGACCATTTTCGGCAAGGACCTTGAGCAAATTGCCATCGGAATTTGCCAGCAGGCACGAGGTGGAAAGGGGGCCGGCATTGAGAGCATCGATTTGGAATATGGCGATCAGAGCAGCCGCAACGTTGTTCAAATAAAATCTGGGCCGAACTGGGGGAATTCCAGTCAGCGCAAAGCCTTGGAGACTGCATTTAAAACAGCGGCGCGGCGATGAACACGTTCAGAATGTTCGGTGCATTGAGGGGGTCTGCTACGGCCGCAGCGAAACTATAGATATGGGATTGCACATGGAACTCATCGGGCATGATTTCTGGACGGACATTTCCGATTGGAATGGCACCGCTCATGAAGTGATGTGCTTGCTAGGTGAACATGTCGACAATGGCTTGCGCGAAGTGCGCGAAACCGCGAAAGACCGCATGGTGGATCACCTGCACCAACACGGCGCCGTCGTCGGCAACCGCATCCGATGGGATGCAATGCTGGACTTGGTTCTCAACTCGCCCGGTCAGACGGCGAAGCCTCATCGGCCGGCGGCCTTGACGAAACCGCCGAAAAGGGGCTGAAGCTAGGATTTTCGATCGGAATCGGAGGCTGGCAGGTGGAACCTTCACCGGCTTGTCGTTTGCCGAAGCTTCGGCATCGAACCGCATGAGCTGGGTTTTCAAGTGGCGGTTTTGGCCTTAAGCAGGCGACTCCGCTCGGAATGGAAGGGATGGGACGCAAACGCCGGGAGAACCGTGAATCCGTTCCTGACCGACCGCGTCTTGAAACGTTACGCTGTCGGGGTCGTGAGCGTCCAGCCTTCGATTGCCAAGTCCTTCATCGTCAACTACCGTGATGGCGGATGCAGTGCGCCCAACAAGCGCGCAGTCATCGGACGGTTATGGGCTGCATCGTTCCCGACAAGGCAAAGCGGCTGGCACAGGGACCTGTTCGGATGTGCCGCCAAGGGTGAGTAACCCGCTGAAAAACGCTCTGAGATGTGCGACAAACAGACACTCGAAGAAGCCTTCGATGGCTACATGGCGATAGACGCCAAAACGCAGGGTCGGCACACCGAAGTGCTTTAATAAGACCGTTGTGAAAGCGGAATCTCTTCGTTGCGACGCGTCACACTGGTGAGTTTCACCTGTTCAATCTTGTGCTGCGGATGGATGTGATTTCGAACGTGCTGCACGGTGCTCTCAATCGCCGGTTGACCTTGACCACGCGTTTCAATCTCTTTCCTGCAGCCGACATCGAGCGTGCGGTCGAGATCATCGATCGTTTAGGCATCGTCGAGCAGGCGGCCAAACGCGCCGAAGCATTGTCGGGCGTTTAACAGCAGCGTATCACGATTGCCCCCGCCCTGATGCAAGATCCCAAGATCATCTTGGCCGATGAGCCAGTCGCGTCGCTTGACCCGGTGAATGCCCAGATCGTGATGGACGCTTGGTGATTGCCAACCTGCATACCCTCGATACGGCGCGGCGCTATTGCGACCGCGTGATCGGCATGCGCGATGGGAAGATCGTGTTCGACGGCACTCCCGACTTGCTGGCCACAAACGTGGCGCGCGACATCTATGGGGGCGGCACCTCGTTTTCTGAGGCGGCCACATTGACCAACCTCGATAGATTGGAAGGTTCAAGCATGGCTTCATCAGGTTCGTTTCTAGCGATTCTTGGCAAACTCTCGAATGAAATCTCTAACCCAACCCCTGCAAAGTGCAGTAACTGAATCTGAAACCGGAGTGCGACCCATAAAAAATTACTGCTTACAGTTCTTGCCTCAGCCGTCTTGGCGACGGCCATGTCATCACCGAATTCCGCATTGGTCTTCTGGGCGGTGAAAACGCCCAGGACCGCCTAAACAACAACGAGTGCCTGCGCACCTATACCGAGGAGCTGCTCGGCATCGAAACCAAGCTTTTCGCTCCCGCAGACTACAACGGCGTAATCCAAGGACTCTTGGGTGGCACGCTGGACTTGGCCTGGCTTGGCGCATCGTCCTACGCTGCGACCTAACCCGAGTTATGGATAAGCTCTGTTTTCTTTTGGAATGCACCGAATGGCGTCTGGCACGACGATTTTGCCGATTTTGACCTTTGGCTGCGCCAGAATATAGGCAGCCAGACATGACAGGATATGAACGAAGGCATTTGTTGGGGACCGGTGTCGTGTGCGTTCCAATCCCATGCTTGATTTCAGTTTATCGAACAGCGTTTCAATGATGAACCGCTTCCGCAACATGATTTTGTCCAGAATGGGCAGAAGAAAGTTTTTCATGTTGCGGCGAATGCCAGTGATCAGGTGCAGGCCCTGTTGCCGCAAACGCTGGAAAAGCGGCTTCGAAATGCAGCCTTTATCGCCGAACACCTTGCCTTTCAACTCGGCAATCATGGTCTCAAGCGGCTTGCGGTCGTCGGTGTTTCCAGGCGTGATCTTGACGGCCATGACCTGACCCTTGTCGTTGATGACCAGATGCAGCTTGAACCCGAAAAACCACCCCATGGTGCTTCGGCCCCGCTTGGCCAGTCCCTTGAAGACCTTGTTCCGGTTGATCCGTGCGTTGTGGCAGACAGCGAGCTTGGTGCTGTCCACAAAATAGACCCCGGTTTCCTCACCGCGAAAGCATTGCATCAAGATGCAAAACGGAACCGGCAAGCGCGGCATCAGGGCGACAAACCGTCCGTAGCTCGGCAGGTCTCCAAAGCAGTCGCGATATTTCTGCTCCACGCCATAGAACCAGAAGGCCTTGAAATTCTTGAAGGGCGAGAGATGAAACAACACCATGATGAAGAGCCTTTCGCTGAGCGAGAGCTTGCCCGAGCGCGAGCGCTGGCGGCCTGTGCCGATCAGCCGATGCCGCTCCCATTCTTCAAAGGCCTTTGCAAAGTCGTCGAGACAACAGAACAGTGCGATGACAGAGGTGCTCATTGAGGGGATCCCATCCGTTGATTTTGGTTGCGGATACAGAATCAGGCCACGCCCGATTCGGGAACCCCCTCACCCCTCTTATCCAGAATTGGGGTAACCTACTTCGCCGGCCCCGAAGCCGTTGAACCCGTGCTCGTCAAGACGAACTTCGATGGCTCGTTTTCGTGCCATTCGGTCGGTTTTGCCCGCCTTGACAACGGCATCGCGTCTTTCGACGACATGAAGGGAAAGTTCTTTGGCTTTGGTGACCCGAACTCGACATCGGGCCACCTGATTCCCTCGATCGAGATTCCCCAAGCAGGCCAAGATGATCGAGTTGGCGCAGAATCTAGACGAAACTGACGTCGACTGCGCATACGGCGTGGCAGCCGGTGAAACCGTCGGCTTTGAGCCGATCAGCCATAAGACTACGAGACCATTGTCGCAATCCGTCAGGCCCGGTCGAACTGGTCGGTTCGCACACCTTCATCGGGCTCTGACTGCGAGGTCAGGGACCTTTTGATGAGGGAGTCACAGATTTCCAGCATTAGTGCGTTTCCCGCCTCTGCCGGTCGGATCCGGAGCTACTTGGCACTGGTGCGCCGCCACCGACTTTGCAGCGGTCTTGCGTTGCTCATCTTCACGATGCTTATGGCGACGGGTTTTGTGGTTGCCGATGATCGCAGCGCGGGCGGTTTCTGGAACGGCCTTTCACAGCTGGATGATTTCCCGGCTATGGTACTGTCCGAGGCTTGGGAGAAAATCGACCTCCTGCCCGAGCATATGCTGATCTATTCCCCGGCGCTAATCGAGACCATCAACATCGCGGCCGTGTCCATGCTGATTGGCGCCATGGCTGGTTTCGCCCTGTCGCTGCTTGCCAGGCGCGGGCTTGCGCCGTGGCCTCGGCTGATATTAGAGAACCTCTGATTTGGGGGGTTTTTTCTGGTTTTGGCTGCGGAAATCGCCCTTCCCGGCTGCGCCGACCGATTTTCTGCGGGCCGGAGCCCCAAATGCGCGTTTTCGGGGCGGAATCGCCGCCGGTTGAGCCTCCGCAGGGCCGATCCGGTAGATTCCAGACACGCTTCTCCCCTGTCATGATCAGGTGCGGCTGGGCAATCATCAGGTTCGAGAAGCCCGGAAGCGGCGCAAGCCGCTGCGTGTTCCTCTCCAGCCGGCGGCGCAAGTCGGGATCGTGTCTCGTCCTGCGCTTCTTGCGGTCATGTTCAAGGCTTGCAAAGGTCAATTGCCGAAGGCGCTGCATGACGCGATCCCTCCGAAAAGAGGATGCAGCCAAGGCCGGCATGATCCAGACCCAACAGTGGTGGCTGAGGAGGTTGCAAGCCGGAACCGGAGCGAGACGACTTGCCGTCTTTTGAAATGTGAAGGCGGGATGAGCAAGTGAGACTCGGGTGCAAGATCGTTGCGAAAGCTGGCGCTTTCTCTGCATTTTGCCGTTTGGAGCCGGTTGCGGGTCGTTCAGAACTGTTGGATCAGCTGCGCCTCGAGGCGGTTTCTGCGGTAGCTGCGGAGCTGTGCGCTGGACCGGTTGACCTCGCGGACGACGGCGAGTTCCGGACTGAAGCCGTGCAGGGTGAAGCCGCGGTTGAGGGCCGCGGCGCGCAGTCTGATCAACCGGTCTTTGCGGGGTTCTCCGGGGGTTCGTGTCAGCGGATGCCAGTTGCCCTCGTAGACGGTTCTCTGCCAGCTGACGCTGGCGCCGAGGGTGAGGCCGCGCCGCGCGGCCACCGACACGCCGAGACTGGCCTGCAGTCCGCGGTTGCGCCAGCGCGGCGCCCGCGGTCGCTGGCGCAACCAGCCGGCGGAGGCGTCGACCCGCACGGTGGGGCTGGCGAGCCACGCGGCGCCGAGCGCCGCGTGGCGCATGGGTCCGTCGAAGTCGCCGCCCGGTTTCCGGTCGCGTCGCCGGCTCCACGAGGCGTGCCCGTTCACCGTCAGCCGGTCGGTCAGTCGCCGCTCGGCCTCGATGCGCAGGCCGGTCTCGCGCCGTTCCGGGCCGCCGCCCCGCCACTGGCGCGCGACCCCGAGCAGGCTGAGTTCGGACGCCGCATCGATCAGCAGGCGCGGTCCCGTCCGCGCGGCGACGAAGGTTCGGCCGGATCCGAGGTCGAAGGTGGCGTCGGCGCCCAGACGCCATTGCAGCCTGGCGCCGAGCCGGTGGCGGTATTCGCCGCCGACCTTGACGGCAACGCCGATCCCGGAGCGGGCGCGGCTGGACCCGTCCATGCGAAAGGGGACGCCGGCGATGAGAACGCTCTCCTCGTCGGAGGCGGCGGCGACGTTGGTGTCGCCCGCGGCCTGAAGCCGGATCCAGGCGTCCCATCGCCGGCGGGCGCGGATGACCTGCAGGTATCCGCCGACATGCTCGGCGACGCCCGGCTGGAGGCGGCTGGCGAGCACTTGCCGGAAGTGCCGGCGAGCGAGACCGTCCCGGCCCTTGAGGAAGAAGGCGCGGGCAAGCTCGAAGCGCACACGCACCAGGCTTGGGTCATCGACCAGAATGGCGCGCAGCGCGGCGACGGCCTCGTCAAGCAAAGCGCCCCTGCTCGCCTCGTCTCCGGCCCTCTCGGCGGCCCGGATGGCGGCGAGGCCTGCGAGAAAGCGGATGTCGGTGCGGTCGGGATGGTCGGCGGGCAGCCGCCGCAGGAGGCCAAGCGCCTCTTCAAGGGCGCCGGCGCCGATCAGCGCCCGCGCCCGCGCGACCCTCGGGTCGTCGGACAGGTGCGAATGGCCGAACACGGCTGCCGGGGCAGCCAGGCACAGCATGCACAGCAGGACGCTTCGCCACCCGCGCATCGCCGCGTCCTGCCTGCCCGCGTCGCTACGGTTGCCGGTGCGCGCCGAACGCGCCGACGGCACCCTCGTAGGCGTCGGCGCCGATTTTGCCGCTGGCGATGCCGAACGTGCCCGCCACCGAGCCCGGCTTGCCGTCGGGTTCCTTGGTGCCGAAGAACTGGCCGCCCCATTTCCCGTCGTGCCCGCTGCCGGACGCCGTCGCGCCCTTGAAGAGCAGTTCGCCATCGGCGAGTTCCGCCTTCTCCAGCTGGACGGTCATTTCCCCGAGGCTTCCCTTGCCTGCGGTGCCACCCGTCACCTTGAAGCCCGACACTTCGCCTGTCACGCTTGCCAGCGCGCTGCCTCCGAAATCGGCGGTCAGGCTGGCCGTCGCCTGGAACTCCCCGATGGCCGCCTTCTCGCCGGCCTCCTTGACGGTGTGGACGCCGAACGCCGGCCCCTGATAATTCGCCTTTCCGGTCAGGCGGCTTAGGCGATCCCGATCAAGCGGGTCGGAACCGTCGGCAAAAGCGCCGATGACGAGCGCCTCGGCGTCTTTTGCCTCTGGCAGCTTCGAATAGTCAGCCACCCCTGCCCACAGAACGAGATAGTCGGTGTCGGTCTCGACCCGGGTGCCGCCCGTGAGTGCAAGGTTTGCCGCAACTTCCGTGATTTTCCATCCACTGCCGGTTTTCTCCGCCTTGAAACCCTCCCGATCAATTGAGCCGACCCTGGCGGCGGCCACCACCACCTTGCCTTCAACATCTATCGAAAGGCTGCCGTCCTTCTTCACCTCCATCTTCGCAACCTCATCCGATCCGTTTACCCAGATGCAAGAGTCGCCCGCATGCAGGCTGTCGCCCTGACCGCAAAGATTGCCTTTCCACCCGGTAGGTTTCTCAAAGTCCGAGTAATATTTCATCAAGTAGTAATCGTCGCCGCCGCTGCCATCATCTTCCTCTCTAAGGCCGCTCCATCCAGCGGGAAGCCCGGGAATGCTCTCCACTGAAAGTGACGGGTCGATTTTGTCTAGATCCGCGCTAGTGACAAAAGTTCCGGCATCCCATGTTTCGGACGTGCCGTCCTCGTATTCGACTTCAACGGCGTCCCGCTTGTCAACGACGAACATTTTTCCGTCACGGAAATGCACGGAGATCTTCACGCCCTTGATCATCTTTTCAAACGATTCGGGCGTCAATTTTTTCATTGTGTAGTTGTCATTCTTATCCGGCCCGACCTCGACGTATGCTGATCCTTCGACTTGAAGCACGCTGCCCTTGGCTGGGTTCTTTCGCGCCGCTTTCATGATCCCGGCGGAGCCGTCCACCTGTTTGTCGGAGGTCTCCGCCGGAGGGTTTTTCAGCGAAGTCTCGCTGTTCTGTCCGCCGCAGGCGGACAGGGCGAGGGCGGTCGCGGCGATGACGAGGGCCGCGAACGGCGACGATGCGGTTTTCATGAGGCAGTCTCCTTTCGTGGATTGCCGGCGCATGCCGGGAAGGGCGCCGGCCCTTGGAGGCTGGCTTCCCCTTTCGGACCGCGCGGCATTCGGTGGGAGCGATGCCGCGGTCGGGCCGAGACCCTATCTCAAGGGTTGCCGGAAAGTCCAGGGGGGGGGGGAAGTGAATCATGCGTTGAATTCTCATCGGCCCGGCCACGATGTCAAGAGGCACGCCGGGCAGCCGCCTTCGAAAAGTCAAGACTGTCGCGAAATGTTCCCGTCCGGTCAGGGACATGGGGGCTGTCAGGCTCCGCAAGCTGTCATGAGTGCAGGCGACGGAGGGCCGGACGGATTTCTTCACGACGGCGGTCGTTTCCTCAATCTAACGTCATGACAAGCGCTTGCAGCCCCTCGGCGTAACTGCCAGCGGCTAGGGGCGCATTTCGCAACAGTCTTGCATTGGAGCTTGAGCCTCGGGGACTAGGTCGTGTACTCATTGATTCTGATCCAGAGGCGGATGCAGGCAATGGCGATTGCGGCGAGGAAGTTTCTTGCGAGCTTGTGATGGCGGGTCGCGATGCCTCGGAAGTGCTTGAGCTTGTTGAAGAAACGTCCGACGAGGTTGCGTTGGCGGTACAGGTGATCGGGCACCGAGCGCCGCTCCCGGCGGTCCCGTCGGGTCGGGATGTGGGGGCAAGAGCCATGGTCGGCAATGAGCTTGAGGATGGCGCGGGAGTCGCAGCCGCGGCCGTCGACGACGACGTGGATTTTGGTGCTCAGCCCGCCTCGCGAGCGTCCGATGGCGTGATCCGGACCCCCTTTTTCCGCCCGCGGCGTGCTGGTGGGCGCGCACCACCGAGGCGTCGAGGAGATGAAGAGATCCCGGCGAGCGCGCCGCCAGCGCCTCGAACAGGCGCTCCCGCACCCCTTGCCTGGCCCAGCGGTTGCAGCGGTTGCAGACTGTCGCATGCGGCCCGCAACGTTCCGGAAGGTCGCGCCACGGCGTGCCGGTGCGCAGGATGTGAAAGATCCCGCTGATCGCCCGCCGGTCGTCCACCCGCTGATCGCCCCGCGGCTTGTCAGGCGGCAACGGCGAGATGATCGCCCATTCTGCATCCGTCAGATCGTGCCGGCCTTGCATCCTCAAGCTCCCGCTGTCTGGAAGCTTGAATCACATCAGAGCCGGAAAGAAAATCCCTTTTTCCTTTATAAGTACACGACCTAGACCTGAGCAACTATTGCGGACGGCACCGGCAACTGTCTCCGCAGGTTGTGCAAATTATCGACCAAGCTTTGTGTGGTGTCGATTTGGGAGTTGAGATGCCAGGGAACCTCTGATGTGGGGATGGTGGTTTTGGCTGCGGGAATTGCTGTTCCCGGCTGCGCCGGTCGGTTTTCTGTGGTCCGGAAGACCCAAATGTGCGTTTTCGGGGTGGAACCGTTGCCGTTTCAGCCCCCGCAGTGCCGAGTCTGGCATAATTTCGGACACACTTCTCCCCTGTCACGACAGATGCGGCTGAGCAATCATCATGTTCAAGAAACCCAAAAGCGTAGCAAGCCGCTGCGCGTCCCTCTCCAGCCCCTTTTTCCTCGCCGTCCATCCGCTCCAGAAAGATCTCGCGGCGCGTCTTGCGCTTCCTGCGATTATGTTCAAGGCTGGCAAAGGTTAATTGCCGAAGGCGCTGCATGCCGTGATCCCCCGAAAAAAACGACGTGGTGCAAGACAGCAGGCACACCCCGGATACACAATGCCGTGCCCACAATCAGGCTATATTCAGAGGTTCCCTAGTGTTTAGGCGCGTTCTTGAACATCATGCGTGCCGTGTCCGAGATCGTGATCGCCTTGGTGCTGATCTTTGTACTGGGAGGTGTACCGTGCCTGCGATGATCGCCATCGCATTCCATTCCACAGGTGCCTTGAGCAAGCTTTTTTCCGAAGTGAACGAGAACGCCTACCTCAAGCGGGTCGAAGGACTCACCTCGGTAGGCGGCAGTTGGGGACAACAGATGCTTCTCGGGTTTTTCCGCAAGTTGCACCCAACCACCTCAGCTATGCGCTCCTGCGCTTCGAGATCAACATTCGCGCTCCGGCCACTCTCGGCTTCTTCGGTGCAGGCGGCATCGGCTATGAGATCAAGAACGCCATGACTTGGGGGTAGGGCGAGTTCGATGAATTCGGTGGCAATTTTCATTCTTCTTTTCGCTTCGATCGTCTTCTTTGACCAAGTGTCGAGTCACTATCGCAACCGCTTGGCAAGAGGGGCGGCGCAATGATCATGGCTGATAAGCTGGCTCAGCAGCCATTTCGGCGACTATTCCTATTGTGATCGGCTGTCCGACATTGCCAATGTCCGGACCGGGCCCACGTATCACCCCTTGCAGACGACGTCGCTGCATCACTTTCTCTACAGATCCGCGGACTATTGGGACGGAGAAGAGCCGGCCGCCGCTTTCTTTGCGCATCGTGCATCGAGATTGACGCATATCGGTCATGACACTTGGATTCGCATGGGGTGATTGTCAAGCCTGAGGTGACCATAGGGCAAGAGCAGTCTTGGCGGCAGGAGCCGTCGTCACGCATGACGTCGCTCCCTACAAGATCGTTGCGAGCATCCCAGCCACTGAATTGCGCCACCGACAACCAAAAGACATCGCCGACCGACTTATGGCCCTTGCGTGGTGGGACTGGGATCATCAGGCTTTGCGTGCTGCACTGTCAGATTTCCGCACTCTGCCGACTGCGGCCTTTTTGGAAAAATACGGCGGTTGAAAGCTCTCAGGGCCAGAGCGTTTCGCTCTCGACGGTAAGCGTTACCCGCTCGCCCGAAAACCATGTGGTGCCATATTCCACAGGCATTTCGTGGCCATCAACGTTCAGCCCTCGAGAGCGCAAGAGCGGCGCTCCATCCTTGCATCGTAAGTGCAGTGCCTGGGTTGGACTTGCAGACACAGCTGATAGACGGGTCCAGCGACGTGTGAAATCTTCGACGCCAAGCCGGGCGAGCGCGATTGTGACACTCGGTTCCTCGCGCAGGATCTCTGCCAGCCCATGCAGTCTTTCGGCCGGAAAGATCGAACGGAATATGGCAATGGGCACTCCATCAGCCAAGGAGAGACCATCATAGACATGTACCATCTCGCCTTGCGCAAGGCCCAAGGTGCGAGCCTCGACCTCGGCCGCGCGGCGGGTTTCGATCCCGAGAGCGGTCTTCGCAGGGACCTGCCCAGCCGCGCGCAGGTTCTGGTGAAAGCGCACACGCTTGCCCAGACGGTAATCAGTCGGTGCGACGGCAACAAAGGAGCCAATGCCTCGGCGCGTATGCACAGTTCCCTCCTTGACGAGGTGACTTAGCGCGTGACGGACGGTGTGGCGATTGACGCCGAATCTTGCGGCCATTTCGGCTTCGGTAGGCAATCGGGCGCCAGCTGGATAGCCACCGGCGCAGATGTCGGAGCGCAACTCCGCGGCGATGGATTTCCACAAAGCGCTACGGGCCGGAGGGCGTCCCATTATTGCAAGCCTTTCCGAAAGATGAATCAAATTCGTATCATCAAGAAACTGTCACCAAACAGACATATTGATATCACACAAGTTTGGTGGTTACTTGTCTAGTTGTATATTTAATTGACAAGTTGGACAAGTTGTCTAGATGGACGTTACCGCTTCTCCTTATATCGACCGACGGGCATGGTTGGGGCTTCTGGCGAGGGCTCCGGCAAACCGAATCGTGGAGTTATTGGACGCAATTGGTCCTCGGCCGCAGTACGATTGGCTCCGTCCGCCTGAGCAGGGCGCTGTCATGGTGCGTGGTCGGGCAGGCGCTACCGGCGCACCCTTCAACCTGGGCGAAATGACCGTCACTCGTTGCGCGTTGCGACTTGGCGCCGGACTGCCCGACAGCAAGGCGGTCATCGGGCACGGCTATGTTCAAGGACGCAGCGAGGAAGCCGCCACTGCCGCCGCGTTGATTGACGCGCTCATGCAGACCGCGCGTGCGGTGGATGTTCGCGCGCGGGTCATTGAGCCACTGGATGCCGAGCTGTCTGCGGCGCGCGCGGTCCGTGCAGCGAAGGCCGCCGCGACCAAAGTCGAGTTTTTTACAATGGCACGGGGAGGAGACCAATGAGCCAAACGGCAACCCTTTCCGGTGGGTTTGAATCCCCGTCCCATCAATCCGCCGTCGCCTTTCGTTCCATCATGACGGCAATGGCCCGTCCGGGTCGGATCGAGCAGGTCGCCGTGGTCATGCCGCCAGCACCTCTTTCTCAGGCGGCTGCCGTGGTCTTGCTGACGCTCTGCGATCCCGAAACGTCAATTCACCTAGCCGGAAACCGCGACTGCACAGACGTGCGCGATTGGGTCGCATTCCATATCGGTGCACCGCTCGTCGGTCCCGACGCTTGTGCGTTTGCACTTGGCCGCTGGGAGGCTCTTGTTCCGCTTGAGCGCTATCCCCTAGGGAGTGACGAATATCCAGACCGTTCCGCGACCGTCATAGTTGAGACAGACCGACTGGTGAACGACGGACATGTCCTCCGTGGGCCCGGCATAGCCGAAGATCACGACATGCGCCTGAGCCTCCCCGATCTTGCCGCGTTTCAAGCCAACCGGTTGCGGTTCCCGCGAGGCCTCGATTTCATCTTCACCTGCGGTGCGACTGTCGCAGCCCTGCCGCGCAGCACGAAGGTGTGTTGAGCGATGTATGTAGCTGCCAAAGGCGGCGAGCGTGCCATCGAGAACGCTCACGCTTGGCTGGCCGAGGAGCGGCGGGGTGATTCGTCCGTGGCAGAGATCGAACTGGCGCAGATCCGGGAGCAGCTGACGCTTGCGGTCGACAGGGTCATGGCTGAGGGGTCGCTTTACGATCCCGATCTTGCGGCGCTGGCCATCAAGCAGGCACGCGGTGACCTGATCGAAGCGATCTTTCTTGTCCGCGCCTATCGCACGACACTGCCGCGATTTGGCGCCTCGCGACCTATCGACACAACTGTCATGGCCTGTGACCGTCGAATCTCGGCCACTTTCAAAGATCTGCCGGGCGGGCAGATCCTTGGGCCGACCTTTGATTACACTCACCGGCTTCTGGAATTCAAGCTTGCCGCAGATGGCGATACCACGCCTAGGGCGGAGGCGACCGTCGCCAGCCTTGAACCTGTGCCCCATGTGATGGGCTTTCTGAATCGAGAGGGATTGATCGAGGATCCCCCCGCCGAAGACATCATACCTCCGGATCTGACCAGGGAGCCGCTCGAGTTGCCTGCAAGCAGGGCACTCAGGCTTCAAGCGCTTGCCCGGGCAGACGAAGGCTTTCTCCTTGGACTCGCCTATTCCACACAGCGTGGCTACGCGCGCAACCACGCCTTTGTTGGTGAACTGCGGATTGGTTTGGTTGCAGTTGAGTTGGAAATCCCAGAGCTCGGCTTCGCCATTGAGATCGGCGAGATCACGGTCACCGAATGCGAAACCGTCAACCAGTTCACGGGATCCAAGACGGAGCCGCCGCAGTTCACGCGAGGCTATGGCCTCGTTTTCGGCCAAGTGGAACGCAAGGCGATTTCGATGGCACTAGTGGATCGAGCATTGCGCTGGCAGGAATTGGGCGAGGACAATGTCGGTGCTGCTGCCCAAGACAACGAGTTTGTTCTTTCTCACTGCGACAACATCCAAGCGACCGGCTTTCTCGAGCACATCAAGTTGCCCCACTACGTGGATTTCCAGTCCGAACTGGAGTTGGTGCGAAAGCTGCGCCGCGCCGCATCGCCCGAAGCCCGACGGGATGCCGCCGAATGAGCGACTACAACTTCGCGTATCTTGACGAACAGACCAAGCGAATGATTCGCCGCGCGATCCTCAAGGGACTCGCGATTCCAGGATATCAAGTTCCCTTTGCCAGCCGAGAAATGCCGATGCCCTACGGGTGGGGCACGGGCGGGGTCCAAGTTTCGGCCGCGATCCTTACACCGGACGATTGCATGAAGGTTATCGACCAAGGCGCGGACGACACTACCAACGCAGTGTCGATCCGCAAATTCTTCGAGCGCACGGCCGGCATCGAAACCACGACCCGCACCAGTGAAGCCGACGTGATCCAGACCCGTCACCGGATTCCCGAAGAGCCCCTGACCGAGGATCAGATACTCGTCTACCAAGTGCCAATCCCCGAGCCGCTCCGGTTTCTCGAACCGCGCGAGACCGAGACGCGCAAGATGCACGCGCTCGAGGAATACGGGCTCATGCATGTCAAGCTCTTTGAGGACATTGCTCGGCATGGGGCCATCACGACATCCTATGCCTATCCTGTACGCGCCGAAGGGCGTTATGTGATGGATCCCTCTCCGATTCCCAAGTTTGACAACCCAAAGCTGAGCATGGCGGCAATCCAGATCTTTGGTGCTGGGCGCGAACAGCGGATCTATGCGCTTCCGCCCCATTGCGAGGTAGTCAGTCTCGATTTCGAAGATCATCCGTTTGATCCATCAAAGGCTCCGCATCCCTGCGGCCTTTGCGGTGCCGAGACGAGCTACCTCGACGAGGTGATCATCGATGACGTCGGTGGCAGGCTGTTCGTTTGTTCGGACACCGACTACTGCGAAACACGTCGCGCCGAAGGCCATCGGGGCGACGATCAGGTGTCGGAAACTGCCGCGTGACCCTTCTCCTTTCGGTTCAGGGCCTGACCAAGCGCTATGGCGCACGCATCGGTTGCACCAATGTTTCGTTCGACCTTTACCGTGGCGAGGTCATGGGGGTCGTCGGAGAGTCGGGATCCGGCAAGTCAACCCTGCTGAATTGCCTTGCCGGGTATCTGAGCACTGACGGTGGCACAGTCTTGTTCGACACGCGTGCCGAAGGCCTGAAGGACATGCTGACCATGTCCGAACCCGAACGGCGGCAGTTGGCACGCACCGACTGCGCCTTTGTGCACCAGCATGCCCGTGACGGGCTGCGGATGGGCGTTTCGGCTGGTGGAAACGTGGGTGAGCGCCTCATGGCGGGAGGCGCGCGCCACTACGGTCAGATCCGCGCCAGCGCCATCGACTGGCTGGGGCGCGTTGAAATCGACGAAAATCGCGTCAACGACCGTCCCACCACTTATTCGGGAGGCATGCAGCAGCGCCTGCAAATTGCGCGCAACCTCGTCAACGGGCCACGGCTCATCTTCATGGACGAGCCCACCGGTGGTTTGGACGTTAGTGTCCAGGCGCGGCTGCTTGACCTCTTGCGCAAACTGGTTCGAGACTTGCACCTTTCGGCCGTCGTCGTCACCCATGACCTATCGGTCATCCGCCTTCTGAGCGACCGCCTGATGGTGATGAAATCGGGGGAGGTGGTCGAAGCGGGTCTGACCGATCAGGTGCTCGACGATCCGCAGCACCCCCATACCCAGTTGCTTGTCAGTTCAGTTTTGTAGGCCTGAGCCATGATCGAGGTCAAAAACCTGTCCAAGGCATTCACCCTCCACAATCAAGGGGGCGCGATGATCGAAGTTCTCTGCAATGCCCATCTTTTCGTTGCGCCGGGTGAATGCGTTGCGCTGGTTGGCGCTTCAGGAACTGGCAAATCCACACTGATGCGGATTATCTACGGGAACTATCTTGCGTTGTCCGGCACAATCCGGGTGGGTGGGGTCGATGTCACCCGTGTCACACCGCGCGAGATCCTGGCATTGCGGCGCGAGATCCTGGGCTATGTCAGCCAGTTCCTGCGCGTCGTGCCGCGCGTGCCCACAATAGAGGTGGTGGCGGAGCCGCTCCTGGCCCTTGGAGTCAATCACGAGGTGGCCCGGACTCGCGCCGCAATGCTGCTTGAGAATCTCAACATTCCGCAGACACTCTGGAATCTCTCGCCAACCACATTTTCGGGGGGCGAGCAGCAGCGCGTCAACATCGCGCGTGGCTTTGCCCACAGCTACCCTGCATTGCTGCTCGATGAACCGACCGCAAGTCTTGATTCGCGGAACCGCGAGGTTGTGCTGCGTCTGATCGAAGCGGCCAAGACTCGCGGTGCTGCGGTGATCGGGATCTTTCACGACGAGGCAGCCCGCACCCGGGTTTGCGACCGCGAACTGAATGTGAGTCGCTTTTCACCGCAGACGGCTTTATGAAGCCCGGGCGTCTCATTGCGGTCGTTGGCCCGTCCGGGGCAGGCAAGGATAGTGTTATGACCGCGCTGGAGCAGGCTGTTCCGACTCTTGCAAGCGCACGACGCGTGATCACACGACCCAAGGCAATGCCAGCTGAAGCCCACGACACAATGACCGAGACCGAGTTCGCGAATGCTGTTGCGTCCGGCGCGTTCTGCCTGTGGTGGTGCGCACATGGGCTGCACTATGGCATTCCTTCGGAGATGCAAAGGGACATCGCTGCGGGAAAAGATCGCCTCGCCAACTTGTCGCGCACGGTGTTGCACAAGGCGACAGAGATGTTTCCCCGCGTCACCATCCTGTTCTTGACCGCGCGTCCCGAGACGCTCGCTGCGCGACTGGGAATGCGTGGCCGTGAGACCGCTGATGAGATCGCCGGGCGCCTTGCCCGTCCCGCGCTGGCATTCCCGGCCGGTGCCAAGCTGATAGAAGTGCAGAATGACGGCCCATTGTCGCAGGCAGTGAGGCAGGCTCTTGCGGCGCTTCAAGCGGGAAACGACCTGCGGTGAATTTCCTCGAACCGGCTGTCGGAGCGCTCTCCGACGAGCGCCATTTCGCCCAGGACGAAGCTGCCACTGACTTGGGGCAGTCGCTTTTCGACGGCAATGCCCGCGCGTGCGCGCGCTTCGGCGTCGAGTTTGGCGGTCAGAGTCATGTGGAATCGAAACTCCTCGAGCACGTAGGGATAACCCCAGCGTGCCAGCAACCTCTCTTGCGCTGCGCTGAGCCCAGCCGCTTGGCGGCGCGCCACTTCCGCCTTGGTCGGTGGTGCGCGGAAGGCATCGATCCCGGTTACAAAGTTGCCTGCGAGTGTGAGCAGCGGCCCGCCGCCGCGTTCGGGCACCAATGCGAGAAACCGACCGATGCGCGCCAGCCTGAGCCCGCCGACATCAACCGCAGACTGAAGAACGCAAAGCTTTGCAAAAGCCTCTTCGAGTTTAGCTCGTCCCATACCCTCCGCGAGTCTGAACGGTGGCTTGATTGTCGCATGAAACCCGTATTTTGCGGGAATGGCAGTCCAATCCGAAAACTCAGGCCCGATTTCCGCGAGCCCGGGTTGTGGCCTCGGCGTGCCCGCTTCGATGTCCCAGCCGAGCCAGTCTGCTCCGAAGCGGGCGAGAGCGCTGCCTTTGGGCGGCAGATAGTAGATCGCAAAGCGACAGTAGTCAGTCATGCATGAACGCCTTTCATCCCCACTCCTCGATGTGTCAGGCAACCAAGTTTTGACGAAGGAAACCTGCCTCGCCAACGCACAGCTAATCCTCTACGATCGGATCCTGCGTGGCGCAATCACCATTGCCGCGGGGAAAATCATCGACATCGAGGAGGGAGACCATGTGCCCTCAGGCGCTCAGGATATGGAGGGTGACTTTGTGGCGCCGGGGCTTGTCGAGTTGCATACGGACAATCTCGAACGGCATATCGAGCCACGCCCAAAGGTCAATTGGCCACACTTGCCTGCAATCATGGCACATGACACAGAGCTTGCAGGCTGCGGAATAACAACAGTGTTCGATGCCATGCGGACCGGAGCGATTCCACAAGGCCATGGACGTTACCAGGCTTATGCCCGGGATTTGTCGCGTGAACTGCTTTCGGCCCGCACAGCGGGACTTCTGAAAATTCGCCACCGGTTGCACCTGCGGGCTGAAATATGTTCCGAGACCTTGGCCGTTGAGCTGGCGGAGTTCACCCCGGACGATCGTATTGGCCTCATGAGCTTGATGGATCACACACCCGGGCAGCGCCAGTTCCGCGACCTCACGAAGCTCGGGGCTTATATTAAGGGCAAGCGCGGTCTTAGCGATGAGCAGTTCGATGAGCATGTGGCACACCTGACCCAATTGCGCAAAACCCATGGCGATGCCCACGAGCGCGAGGTTGTAGCCGCCGCTGCACGACTGGGCGCAACGCTTGCAAGCCACGATGACACGAGCCTCGCGCAAGTTGAACATTCTGCAACCCTTGGCGTAAAGCTTGCCGAATTTCCAACAACCCTTGAAGCCGCAAGAGCGTGCCGGGACGTGGGAATTGAGATCATCATCGGCGCACCCAACGTCATCCGCGGCGGTTCCCATTTCGGCAATGTGTCAGCACTTGATCTCGCGCGGCAAGATTGTCTTGATATCCTGTCCTCGGACTACATACCGTCAGGGCTGATTTTGGCGGCGTTTCGGCTGGGAGAGTATTGGCAGAACCTGCCGCGCGCGATGGCGACGGTCACGGCCAACCCGGCACGGACCGTTGGCTTTACGGATCGCGGTCAATTGGAACAGGGCCTGCTTGCCGATGTCATTCGAATATCGGTATCGCAACAGGTTCCCAGGATTGAATCGGTATGGGTCAGCGGGCACCGCGTGGCCTAGGCTTCCACGTTGCTGATCGTCATGCGACTGACAGGATCGAACAATTTCAATGTCTGGCACTCGCGCTCTCTTGCGGCGATTACCCTCTCGAGGTTGGGGTGAGATGCAAGGTCAAGCACTTGGATCTGGCTCCTCTCATCGTTCGACGTCACCACGCGCATCTTCCAGCGGCTCTTGAGTGAGCCGCGCGATTTCGCAACCTTCCCGCCCGCCACCGACTTGTTGCCGGACGGGCGCGTCCTTCTGTCCCGAAGCAGGCCTTCAATGCCTTCCTGCGCCAGCATCAAAGGCAATGTCTGGTCTGGCCGGCTGCCCTGGTACCCAAGCCTTGGTCGGTGAGCGGGATGATGCGCGTGCGCCACGCCTGCTTCTGCGTCTGGTTCCTGTCGGCGACGGTCCGCTGCAAGTGCCGTCGATCATCGGATGATGCCGTGAATGACGCACTTGGTCGCAGGTCTCCCCGCATCGCTGCAGGGAAAGGCGCATCTGTCGGGTCAACAAGATAAAAGTCCATTGGAGCGGCCTCCTGTTTGTTCCGCCACTCACCGTTTAATTGCTGCGTTCACTCCATTCGCGCCTTTCCCGATGGTTATCGGGAGTGAACACATTCCCAACTATACCGCTGATGTTATACACATGCGCCGCCCTTAGTTGGCTTTGCAGTGAAAACCGCGGAAGACCCTGCGGGCCACGACAATCCTCAACTGTTTAAGGAACCTCTCGAATTCCACCTATCGGGATTGAATGTCCGAACTTTGTTGCCAAGACACCAAAATCATCAGGCCAGATCCCGGAATGCACCCACATCCGCAGATGCTAGAGGTTTCCTTTGGCTCAATTCATGAATCGTAGACTTGTCCTGGCGCTGGCGGCTGCGAGGCAGGTTCTCGGCTATGGATGCCTGCCGAGCGCGACGAGATGGAACCACCTTGGATAGCTGTTCAGGCGCTTGATGACGATGCCTCGGAAGCCCTTGATCCGGCTGTGGCGGCCGCTGGAAGTCTGGATGTGCAGGGCGCCGCGACGACGGGGATAGCGGTTCAGTTTCCGCTCGCCTTGCCCCGGGACACCGCGCCGCTGCTGCGCCGCCGCCAAACGGGAAAATTGAAAAGCGATTGCCCTGCTGTCAAGATAACCTTGACTTGCACACCTCTCTGGCCTACCTGCTGAATTGCAACACGCCCGGCGTGGACATTCCGGCATCTGAGATGGTGCCTATGTCAGCCAAGGAGGTACAGGCGTGAGCGTACGAGCAGATCACCGATCGGAAGCTTCAACAAGTGAGATCTGCCTAGTTCGACAAGTGCAATCCCCGTTGGCAATAACTGAACATGACTTGCACGGACCTGACTTTTGAACTTCATGAGTAACTGAATTGCCCCCGACAAGGGTGGCTGTTTTGGAAACTAGATACCGAAGATTGCGATTGTCTTCGTGATCGGATTGAGCAACTGGTCACGAGGAAGGCGTAAAGACTGAAGAAACTGGAACTCATGCTTAAGCTGTCCATTAACCTCCTTGGGCCACTGATTGAAGCCGTCATTGCTCCTGTTGCTACCGCAATGATCGATGGCGGAGACGAGCGCACTGCGAAGGGGTCTCGATGCACAGCGACGAAAAGGTCGAATCCACTGTCATGGGGCTGATTATGAGCTGCGCAGTCAAAGGTGTGCCCTGCGAACATTAGTTGCGATGGAGGGCTTTGCGACGTTCGGTCCGAAGGGTCCACTGACGAGAGGCGTTGCATCGAGGTCAATGGCCGTGCATGTTCCGAGTGTATCGTCCTGAGTGGTGCTGAGCTAGACAAGTTGTGTCAATCGGGCCAACACACTTGGCTCTACGACATCACTTGTCGCCTGACCGAACGGCCATGCTTGGGAATTGTGCAGGATTCCCTGTTGCAAGCTGAGTCCTGAAGAGCTTCACCGACAGGTTTAGCACTTAGACTTAGTCGAGGATTCCGACTAGGCTGGGCACGGGGATGAAGTAGGTCCAGCGCGGACCTGGGAGTACGACGCAAGTGACGATGTCAGCAAATTGTATCGCTACCGGTCGGCTTGGTGCCGGCGCACGTTTTTTCAAGTGTGCGCTCCAAGTGAACCCTCAGCACTACAGCGGCACATTCCGTGGGCAGCCATCCGATGGAGACGTTATCAGCCATGCCAAGGCTATTGTCGAAAAGGCCATTGAATGCGACATCGAGGTACTTGCCGTCACCGATCACAATAGCGTCAGCTCTGTCGCGGCGTTTCAATCCGTTGCGCACGACCGTGGAGTCCACATCTTTCCCGGGTTCGAGCTTTCGTCGAGTGAGGGCATTCATGTCCTATGCCTCTATCCACCGAAAACCAAACTCGATCGCCTTGAACGGTATCTTGGCGAATTCGGCATTCACGATACCAACCCATCTTCTGCACCTGCCACCAAGCAATTTGCAAGTGTCTTGAAGGCCGTCCACCTTCAAGGAGGAATTTCGATAGCGGCGCACGTAACCGGCCACGGTGGTCTGTTCAAGGTTCTAAAGGGTCAAGCCAGGATTCGCGCTTGGCAGGACGAGAACCTCTTGGCCGTTCAGATCCCGGGGGCGGTCAATGGGCTGCCGCCGGAAATCCGGCAGATCTTGAAGAATAGCAATCCCGACTACCGACGCACGCCCTCCCCGGAACATGGACTTTCAATCGCCGCTGTGAATGCAAAGGACATTGTCAAACCCGAGCAGCTTGACGGCCCGGCTGCCACCTCGTGGATCAAAATGCAGGAAGTCAGCATCGACGGACTACGGCAAGCATTCCTGGACCCCGGGTCACGTATTCGACTGAATCCCGAAGATGGGGAATTCAAGCTCGACGAGCACATGGAACTGGTGTCATTAGGCTGGGAAGGGGGATTCCTCGATGGCGTGAAGCTTCTTTTCAATTCCAATCTGAACGTGCTCATTGGAGGGCGAGGTACTGGCAAGTCCACCGTTATCGAGAGCATTCGTGCCGTGCTTGGCCTCGCGCCAATCGGCGAAGAAGTGCGCAAGGCACATGAGGGGATTGTCCGTCATGTGTTGCGCAGCGGGACCAAGATATCTCTTCAGGTCCGCGTTCAGCATCCGGGAGTTCGAGAGTATCGGATAGAGCGTACCATACCGAATCCGCCGCTGGTGCGGGGGGCTGGCGGGGAAGTGCTTCACCTCACCCCCACGGACATCCTCCCGCGAGTCGAAGCCTATGGTCAGCATGAGATTTCGGAACTTGCGAAAAGCCCCGATAAGCTCACCCGCTTGCTTGATCGCTTCGTTGAACGTGATGAGTCGCTCTCCCGTCGCAGGATGTCGCTGCGGAACGAGATCGCCAAGAATCGCCGTGCGCTGTGCGACACCCGGGCGGAGATTGAGTCAACAGAAGAGAGACTTGCAGCCCTCCCCGGGCTGGAGGAAATGCTCGAACGGTTTCAGGAAGTGGGCCTCGAAGAGCGTCTGCAAGAGCAGAGCTTGCTCGTGCGAGAGGAACGCGTGCTTGGTTCTCTGCCTCACCGTCTGGCGCCTTTCCGGGAAGCCTTGGATCTTTTGCAGAAGGAACTTCCGATAGACTTGGCATTTCTGTCTGATCGGGCACTGGAGAAACTGCCAGGCAGGGAAATCCTCTCTGGCACGAACCAAGTTCTCGTCGACTTGGGCAAGGAAATCGAGCGCATTGCTCACGACTTGACGCTTGCACTGAAGCAGGCGGATCATGGCATCGACCAAGTGCGGAAAGCTTGGGATGTTCGAAGGCAGCGCGTTCAAACCAAATACGAGCAGATCCTTCGGGAACTGCAAAAGTCGAGTGTGGATGGGGAGGAATTCATTCGCCTTCGCAGCCGGATTGAGGAATTGCGCCCGCTTCAGGAGCGCCTTGCGCTTCTTCGGCGATTGGAAAAGGAGCACGACGGCCAGCGGCGCACGCTGCTTGCGGAGTGGGAAGATATCAAAGCAGCGGAATTTCGCGCGTTCGATTTGGCAGCAGTGAACGTCTCCAGGAAGCTCAGAAATCGCGTAAAAGTGGAATTAACGAGTGCGGGCAATCGCGAGTCGCTCTACGAGATGCTTCGCGAAGAGATAAGAGGCCGGATGTCTGAGGCCGTAGCGAGTTTGAGCAGATTTACAGAGTTTTCGCTTACGCAATTCGTCGAAGCGTGCCGGTCCGGTGCGCCAGCGTTACATGAAGCCTACGGCATTCCGCTTGGCCAGGCAAAGCGACTCGCCGGTGGAACGCCGGAAATGTTAATGCGAATCGAGGAACTGGACCTTGCGCCGACGATGGAAATACTTCTCAACATTGCGGCAGCGGGAGAGGCACCCATCTGGCACTCCTTGCAAGATCTCTCGACCGGTCAGAAAGCAACTGCTGTGCTCCTATTGTTGTTGCTCGAGTCCGGTGCGCCGCTGATCATAGACCAGCCGGAGGACGATCTTGACAACCGCTTCATCACCGAAGGCATCGTTCCTCGAATGCGAGAGGAAAAGCAACGACGACAGTTCATCTTCTCGACACATAACGCAAACATTCCAGTACTTGGCGACGCCGAGCTTATTCTCGGCCTCTCAGCTGCCGGTGAGGCAGATGGCGGCCGGGCATGTGTCGTGCCCGGGCATGCGGGATCGATTGACGCACAAATGGTTCGGAAGCTCGTAGAGGAAATCCTCGAGGGTGGTCACGAGGCTTTTGAGACGCGCCGCCGAAAGTACGGATTCTGACCAGTGAACAAAACGAAGTTGCTTGAACTCATCGCTGGACAGGAGAACTCGAGCGTTGAGTTCAAGCGGGACCACAGCAATCCGGATGGCGTTGCCAAAGCGATGTCTGCGCTGTTGAACCTTGAAGGGGGTATCGTCCTGCTCGGGGTTGAAGATGACGGTCAAATCTCCGGGCTGACCAGAAGCCCGAAGGAAGCGGAAGAGTGGGTCATGAACATAGCTCACAACAACCTTCAACCCCCAACGATACCGGTATGGACTTCAATGGTTATGGAGGATGGCAGCATAGTCGGTATCGTGGAACTCCCTGCTGACAGTCCGGGCAAGCCCCACAAGGCCAAACGTGGAAAAGCATGGGGCACATACATCCGCGCAGGCAGCCAGTCACGTGAAGCGACGCGCGAGGAAGAAGGCAGGCTCTACCAAGCTGCGAGGCTTGTTCGCTACGAGATAATGGCCGTTGCAAATATGAGCTTGGAGAGCTTGGATATCGGCCGGATCGAGAACTACCTTCGCAACGTTATGAAGCGATCGGCGCCGCATCGGGCGGACGTCGAAGGCTGGCAACACCTTTTGCTCAACTCGGACTTGCTGGTTGCAGCTGGAGACGGTGATAACGCCTCGGTTGCCGGCCTCCTTCTCTTTGGCCAGAATCCGAATCGCCGTCTGCCGCAGGCGGGGGTGACCGCTGCGGCCTTTCCCGGAGTTGACAAGGACTACAACACCGTCGACGAGGAGCGAATCCGTGGACCGTTGTCCCCAATCGTCTCGGTGCGCGGGGCCGTGGCGGAGGGAGGCGTTATCGATCGCACGGTGGACTTCGTGAAACGCAACATGGGAAGCGTCGCATGGCTCGATGGTGCCCGTCGCCATAGAAGGCGTGCCTTTCCCGTTGACGCGATACGAGAGGCCGTAGTGAATGCCGTCGTGCATAGAGACTACGCGCGGGAAGGCACCGACATCGAGGTCTCGCTATATGTGGACCGACTCGAAGTCATTTCGCCGGGCCGGTTGCCTAATGGAGTCACCGTAGAGAAGATGAGAGAGGGCATCGTACGGGTGGCCCGCAACGAGTTGCTCAAGGAGATTCTCCGCGACTACCGTTACATCGAGCATCAGGGAATGGGGGTACGGAACCGAATCATAGAGTCCATGCGGCTTCACAACGGCACAGAACCGGATCTTGAAGAGCAGGACGATCGCTTTGTCGTTCGCCTTTGGAAGGAACGTCGGCAGGCATGACGTGAGGACTGCGGCACTTGCCCGAGGGCAATCGAGATGCACTTGAATGGTTGAGTGTCCCAGGTGCAGCAACGCCATGCGCCAAGAGCATCACCGAGATGATGGCCATTGCAATCCCTTAGGGAACCTCTGATTTGGAGCGGGTTTTCTGGTTTTGGCTGCGGAAATTGCCCTTCTCGGCTGCACCGTCCGGTTTTCGGCGGTCCAGAAGCCCCAAATGAGCGTTTTCGCTCCGGAATCACCGCCGTTTCAGCCCCCGCAGGGCCGGTCCGGCAAATTCCGGACACACTTCTCCCCTGTAATGACAGGGGCGGCTGAGCAATCATCAGGTTCGAGAAGCCCGGAAGCAGCGCAAGCCGCTGCACGTTCCTTTCCAGACCTCGATAACCCGAGTTATGGATAAGCTCTGTTTTCTTTTGGCATGCACCGAATGGCGTCTGGCACGACGATTTTGCCGATTTTGACCTTTGGCTGCGCCAGAATATAGGCAGCCAGACATGACAGGATATGAACGAAGGCATTTGTTGGGGACCGGTGTCGTGTGTGTTCCAATCCCATGCTTGATTTCAGTTTATCGAACAGCGTTTCAATGATGAACCGCTTCCGCAACATGATTTTGTCCAGAATGGGCAGAAGAAAGTTTTTCATGTTGCGGCGAATGCCAGTGATCAGGTGCAGGCCCTGCTGCCACAAACGCTGGAAAAGCGGCTTCGAAATGCAGCCTTTGTCGCCGAACGCCTTGCCTTTCAACTCGGCAATCATGGTTTCAAACGGCTTGCGGTCGTCGGTGTTTCCAGGCGTGATCTTGACGGCCATGACCTGACCCTTGTCGTTGATGACCAGATGCAGCTTGAACCCGAAAAACCACCCCATGGTGCTTCGGCCCCGCTTGGCCAGTCCCTTGAAGACCTTGTTCCGGTTGATCCGTGCGTTGTGGCAGACAGCGAGCTTGGTGCTGTCCACAAAATAGACCCCGGTTTCCTCACCGCGAAAGCATTGCATCAAGATGCAAAACGGAACCGGCAAGCGCGGCATCAGGGCGACAAACCGTCCGTAGCTCGGCAGGTCTCCAAAGCAGTCGCGATATTTCCGCTCCACGCCATAGAACCAGAAGGCCTTGAAATTCTTGAAGGGCGAGAGATGAAACAACACCATGATGAAGAGCCTTTCGCTGAGCGAGAGCTTGCCCGAGCGCGAGCGCTGGCGGCCTGTGCCGATCAGCCGATGCCGCTCCCATTCTTCAAAGGCCTTTGCAAAGTCGTCGAGACAACAGAACAGTGCGATGATGGAGGTGCTCATTGAGGGGATCCCATCCGTTGATTTTGGTTGCGGATACAGAATCAGGCCACGCCCGATTTGGGAACCCCCTCACCCCTCTTATCCAGAATTGGGGTTCGATAGCAAACCATGTCGCAGCCGAACACCCGCTTGACGATCCGGAATGGATGCTCCACCCGTGCCCGCACCCTGGCCTTCACCGTCTCCGCCAGCGTCCGGCGCTTGCCTAGGTTCATGGCAATCTGCCGCGACACCTCGCAATGCGCGTGCTCCGCACGCTTCCCGATCCCGCGATAGCCAGCGTCAGTCCGGACTTGCTCCTCCTCGCCGTGCAGAAGCTGACCCGAAGGCGTCAGGTCGCGACGTTGGCGGCCGTCCCCTCCAGATGGTGCACTAGACCCCGGGGGTGCTGCTGCTGGTGTGCAACTTCATTCCGAAATGCCGCCGATACCTCTTCTTCGTCTTGTGCATCTCCGGGTCGCGGGCATTTTTGCAGTTCTGGAGCTGACGGTTACCGGTGAATGACTGTGAGTGTCTTCCGACAGCAACCTTCGTCAAGATCGCACTGGCAAGAGCAGCCAACGGAACCGGCGGGTCGTAGTGCGGTCGGAATTGCGCTTAAGTGCCCAGCCCGAACAATTGCACAGGTAATTTTCAAAGCCTGCAAACGTCTATGTTCATGACCGAAAGGATGCGCTTCGCAACAATTTTGCGCTCCAGCTTGAAGTGACGACCGCAACGATTGCCGATGCACATTTCGAACGCTTTTTGAAACAGGCAACCATTGCTTTTCCGCCATCTGCACATTCCACGCAAAAGGCTGTGAAAGTGCGCTCGATGCATGGATCAGAGATCCATGTAAACATGCCTCTCGGACTTCGCTCCAGGGTGCGTCACGGCGCCAGTGCGTGTGGAACCCACTAGCTGAGCGTATTTCCAGAGTGCTCCGGATGCGTAGTTGGTTGCGCAAGGGCCGGTCCAACTCTCCTTTCTCGAAGCAAGCTCTTCATCGGATAGTTCGACTGAGATCGTTCCCGCTATCGCGTCGATCGCGATCAGGTCTCCATTGCGGATCAGGGCTATGGGTCCGCCATGGGCAGCCTCCGGCCCCACATGGCCCACGCAGAAACCTCGGGTTGCGCCTGAGAAGCGTCCGTCGGTAACCAACGCCACTTTCTTGCCCATTCCTTGGCCTGACAGCGCAGCGGTAGTCGAAAGCATCTCGCGCATGCCTGGCCCACCGGCAGGTCCCTCATTCCGGATCACGATGACTTCGCCTTCGCTGTACTCACGGCTCTTGACGGCTGCAAAGGCTTCCTCCTCGTTCTCGAAAACTCTTGCTGGGCCAGAGAACCTTACTTGATTTTCACTCATTCCAGCAACCTTCACGATCGCTCCGTCAGGCGCCAAATTGCCTTTCAGACCTACGACCCCTCCAGTTTCGGAGATTGGGGTTTCGACCGGATGAATCACCTTGCCGTCCGCTTCGCGCTCGACGAGGTCAAGTTCATCTCCAATGGTTCGTCCCGTTGCGACCAGGCAGTCCTCGTGAATCAGTCCTGCCTTCCGAAGCTCCTTCAGGACGACGGGCACTCCACCCGCTTCATACAGATCCTTTGCGACGTACCTGCCGCCGGGTTTCATGTCGACAAAATATGGTGTGTCACGAAAGATGTCGCAAACATCAAACAGGTCAAAGTCAATTCCCGCTTCGTGGGCAATCGCGGGCAAGTGAAGCCCGGCATTGGTGGACCCGCCAGTGCAAGCGACGACCCGTGCAGCGTTTTCGAGTGCTTTTCGGGTTACGATATCTCGGGCACGAATGTTTTTTTTCAGCAGGTTCATAACGGCGACACCGGAGGCTTCGCAGTGCTGGTCTCGGCTTTCATACGGTGCGGGCGCACCTGACGAATTCGGAAGCGCCAAGCCTATGGCTTCCGAAACACAAGCCATCGTATTAGCTGTGAACTGCCCCCCGCAGGCACCGGCGGACGGACATGCCGCGCGTTCGAGAGCATTCAGAGCCGCATCCGAGATTTTGCCGGACTGGTGCTGTCCCACGGCCTCGAACACGTCCTGAACGGTGACGTCCTTTCCGTCGACGCGGCCAGGCAGTATCGATCCTCCGTAGATGAACACGGAAGGCACGTTCAAACGGACCATCGCCATCATCATTCCCGGAAGTGACTTGTCACATCCGGCGAGTCCGACGAGCGCATCGTAGCAATGCCCGCGCATTGTCAGCTCCACGGTGTCCGCAATCGCTTCCCTGGAGGCAAGCGATGACTTCATGCCCTCATGCCCCATGGCGATGCCGTCGGTTACCGTAATCGTCGTGAATTCCCGCGGCGTCCCTTGAGCCGACTTCACGCCAAGCTTGACGGACTGGGCCTGCCTGCTCAGAGCGATGTTGCAGGGAGCCGCTTCGTTCCAGCAAGTGGCAACCCCGACGAAGGGTTGGGCAATTTCCCCTTCCGACAACCCCATGGCATAGTAATACGAACGATGGGGGGCACGTGAGGGGCCAACGCTTACGTGGCGGCTGGGCAAGGTCGACTTGCCGTAATCGATTTCATTCATAAAACCAAATCCTTGCAGCGGAAGTTTAGGCGAGAATATGACGGGGCTTGGAGTCCTTCAAGCAGAACTTGCGGTTGGACAAAGCAATTGTTTTGAAAATCCCAGTTTCCCTTTCCGGCCAGCGATGCAATGTGCCTGCAAGCACCATGCAGGATTTTCCCGTTTTTCCTGAAGGAGTTGGAATCCCAACACAGCAACGCCACGCGCCACGACCTCGCGAGATGACGGCCATTGCGCTCCCTTGATTGCATCGTTTCCGGCGGCGAGGGATGTGCCGGCAGGCAGAGGCCGGGAAGAGCAAGGAGCCTTTTCCGTGCAGGTTCATGAAGCTCAAGAACGGGACTCCGCCCCATGATGCACTCTCCGACCTGTTCATCGCGATCGATCGCGCGGCCTTCAGTTAGCGTTAACCCGGCTGGTTGCAGGAGACGCACCGCTGGCCTAGCCTAGCGGCGGTCGGAAAGGTTGCGGCGACGCACGAGATCAAGGGCAGGGTGCTGCGATGCTCGTTCGAGGACGCTGCGTCGTGCAATCCAGTGCACTTGGTTTCCGCCTTCGCGGTGCAGGCGTGGCTGACCTTGGGCCAAGTCCGGGTGGACAGCAAGTCGAGCGAGGCCCCGGCGATGGGGCGACACGCCCTCGCCGCACTGCCGTGACCAGAAGATTCTTTACGCGTGCTTTGGAAAGACGACACCACTGCCTGGCCTCGATTGCAACAACCACGCGCTGAGCCAGCTGGCCGAGCCGAACACAATCGAGCCTGCAAATGTCGACGTGCCGCTCGGCGAGACCCGCGGCGGGCGTTCGGCCCTCTGTATCCTTCAGGGCATGACTGTCCGCCCTCAGCTCATTATCGGATAGCCACACGATATCGAGTTTGTCGATGCGCTCGCCGGCGCCAAAACCGCCACTTTGCCTTCCTGTCCCCATTCCTGCAGGCTCTGCGCGCCAAACCTCACCCTTGCTGCATCTTGATCAAACCGGAACCAAGTGCATAAGCAGTATAGATCATTCTCTTATTCGAGCAGTATCATTTTGGACTTCGACGGCCCTCGATTGAATTTCGACCACAGACGTTGTGAACCATCGAGCGAGCTTTGAATCCTGCGCGAACTGGCTAGCAACAAGACATAGAGACACCTTCGATCCTGATCTTGTGTTGCTTGCGATTGCTAAGCGCAATGGTTATCTCACGGACGGGATGACTTCCTGCCCGGACAGAACAAGGCGGGTGGGCTTGCGTCTTGCAGGAAGCGGCCGCGCGGCCGGCATCGGTGGCTTCGGACGGAAGGTTGCCGGACCCGGTGTCAATTTCCCGGCAAGACGGTGCTTTTGGCCAAAGGGCAAATCGTTCGGATGAGCGCAAATGAATGATGTCCTGCAAGGCATCTTGGAAGCAGGACGCTTAGTCGTGACTCTCGACGCGGATTTGGCGGAGATTACGCTGCGGTCGCTTCAGGTTTCCTTGACTGCAGTTGGCATAGCGTCCGCGATTGGCCTTCCAATAGGCGCTTGGCTTGCGATAACCCGATTCCGCTGGCGACGCCATGTCATTGCTGTGTTGAATGCCTTGATGGGCTTGCCACCTGTTGTCGTTGGGCTGGTCGTCTACATTTTGCTGAGCAGGACGGGACCATTCGGCGTTTTGGGCCTTTTGTTCACACCGACGGCAATGATAATTGCACAAGTGATCATTGCGACGCCGCTGGTGACTTCCATAGCGCATCAGGCGATACGCGAACTTTGGGCAGAGTACCATGATCTCCTGATTTCATTGAACACCACTAAGGGCCAGCGTATCCGGGCGCTTGTATGGGACGGACGGCGGGCGCTGCTGACGGCTGCACTCGCTGGTTTCGGACGTGCAATAGGTGAAGTGGGAGCTATCATGATTGTGGGCGGCAACATTGATCAGGCAACCCGTGTGCTGACAACTGCGATTGCTCTGGAAACGAGCAAGGGCAACTTTTCCTTGGCGCTTGGGCTCGGTTTCGTGCTGATACTGCTCGCCGTTGCCGTCAACATTGCGATTCACAGCCTGCTGCAAACCGAGCGGGCCAGCCTATGGTAGGCTCGATCCTTCCTCTCTGTCTCAAAGAGGCCAGCGTGGCTCGCAAGGGCAAGCGTCTTGTGGGTCCCGTGGATCTGGAAATCGATGGGTCGGGGGTGATTGTCGTGGTTGGTCCGAACGGATCAGGCAAGACATCGCTTCTTCGCTTGATGCATGGGCTGGAACGTGCGGACGGCGGCACGGTTACATGGTCGATGCCGGATGCCGAGGCCCGCCAACGCCAAGCTTTCGTGTTTCAGACTCCAATCATGATGCGTCGGCGAGTTGTTGACTGCATAGCTTATCCGCTCGTTGTCCATGGAACGCCGCGAACTGTGGCCCGGACCAACGCTGCGGAATGGGCCGAAAGGATCGGCTTGGGAGACGTGCTCGACTGCCAAGCCTCAGTTCTGTCGGGGGGAGAACGGCAGAAGCTGGCCCTTGCCCGAGCTCTGATACGCTCGCCTGAAGTGCTGTTTCTCGATGAGCCATGCGCAAATCTGGACGGCCGGGCAACACGGGAGATCGAGGCAATTCTCGGTGACACCCGAAGGAGCGGAACGCAAATTGTCATGGCTACGCACGACATGGGGCAAGCTCGACGTTTCGCTGACACAGTGGTGTTTCTGCTGAAGGGGAGGCTACACGAGATGGGCAACGCGGGCAGCTTTTTCGCAGAGCCAAGCACGGCGGAGGCGGCTGCATTTCTAAAGGGTGATATCTTGGAATGATCATGCGCTGGTTCGGTGTTCTTGCAACGGCCTTCTGGTCGGTTGGAGCGATTCATGCGGATACGCTCAGGATGGCGGTTACGACATCTTTTCACAATTCTGGTCTCAGCGATGTTCTTTTGCCGGCAATTGCCGAGGATTTGGGAATTGAGGTTCAACTGCTGGTCGTTGGCACAGGACAGGCGCTTCGGCTTGGCCGCGCCGGAGACGTGGATGCAGTTTTGGTACACTCGAAGAGTGCCGAACGGGAATTCGTGGCGAGCGGCTTCGGGACGCACCGACGCGAGATCATGTACAACGACTTTGTCCTCGTTGGTCCGTCCCACGACCCGGCCGGAATAGCGAAAATGGGAATCGCCTCTGCGGCTCTAAGCACGATCGCGAATGCCGAACTTCCATTCGTCAGCCGCGGAGACGACAGCGGGACACACAAGAAAGAGCTTTCGCTTTGGCGCGAGACCAGCCTCGATCTGTCGTCACTTGGCAATTGGTATCGGGCAGTCGGTGCTGGCATGGGAGCGGCGCTCAACACGGCGTCGGGAATGAATGCCTACATCTTGGTCGACCGCGCAAGCTGGCTGAAATTCGGGAACAAGGGGGACCTAGCCCTTCTGTATTTCGGCGGCCCGGCGCTGCTCAACCAGTACTCGTATCTGCCGGTCAGCATTGCAAGGCATCCCCACGTGAAAGCCGATCTGACAAGCAAGCTCGAGGACTGGCTTGCGGGGCCACGCGGCAAAGAGCTGATCGATGGGTACAGGCTGGACGGAGAGGCGCTTTTCATCCACAATGCGTCAGTGCCGTAGCCGCGTTTTCCAAATGCTTTGGATGGCATCGAGCCAAGTGCTGTGTCAGTGCGATATGGACAAGGGAGTTTAGACAGTCCCGAGAATTCGCGGTGATCACGCGAAATGCCTTTAGAGCCGGGCAATTCGTCACGTTGTCCTGAACATGCTGGGTTGTTGCGTCGACTTGCCGCAACCGCCAAGGAAGGTCTGAGCAAGTTTGCCATATCATGCTTACTGTGCCATGCCGTTGAACTGGAGACGAGGTGGCGGCGAGCGATGAGACAGCTGAAACTTGCGGAACTTGAGCGCGATATGAAGAAGCGTAGGACTCGGCGTGAGGCGTTTCCCGGAGGATGGACGGCCTGCCACGATCCGCCGCCGTGACGCCCGCCGGTTTAACCGGCGGCGGTGCCGACCTTTCGCAGCGCGCTGTCGGGATCCACGCGCTCGGCCTGCCATGTTCATGAAGAAATCCATCGGTCTTTCCCTCAATCGAACGTCATGACAAGCGCTTGCAACCCCTCGGCGCGACATGCTCAATGGCGCATTTCGTGGCAGTCTTGGACCTGTCGCGCTGACGGCGGCGCTGGTTCAGAACTGTCGGATCAGCTGCGCCTCGAAGCGGTTTCTGCGGTAGCTGGGGAGCTGGACGCTGGACCTCGCAGACGACGGCGAGTTCTGGACTGAAGCCGCGGTTGAGCCAGCGCGGCGCCACTGGCGCGCGATCCTCGGGTCGTCGGACAGGTGCAAATGGCCGAACGCGGCTACCGGGGCAACCAGGCACAGCAGGACACTCCGCCACCCGCGCATCGCCGCGTCCAGGCAACAAGGGGCCGGGGGCATCCTGCCTGCCCGCGTCGCTACGGCTGCCGGTGCGCGCCGAACGCGCCGAGGGCACCCTCGTAGGCGTCGTCGGCGATGTCGCCGCTGGCGATGCCGAACGTGCCCGCCACCGAGCCTGGCTTGCCGTCGGGTTCCTTGGTGCCGAAGAACTGGCCGCCCCATTCCCCGTCGTACCCGCTGCCGGAAGCCGTCGCGCCCTTGAAGAGCAGTTCGTCATCGGCGAGTTTCGCCTCCTGCAGCTGGACGGTCATTCCCGCGAGGCTTCCCTTGCCTGAGGTGCCACCCGTCACCTTGAAGCCCGTCACTGAGCCTGTCACGCTTGCCGGCGCGCTGCCTCCGAAATCGGCGGTCAGTCTGGCCGTCGCCCGGAACTCCCCGAAGGCCGCCTTCTCACCGGCCTCCTTAATGGTGTGAACGCCGAACGCTGGTCCTCGATACTCTGCCGTTCCGGTCAGGCGGCTTAGGCGATCCCGATCAAGCGGGTCGGAACCGTCGGCAAGCGCGACGGTGAAGAACGGGCTCTTGTCGTCTTTCGCCTCCGGACGCTTCGAATGGTCAAGCATCCTTGCCTCAAGAACGAGATAGTCGGTGTCGGTCTCGACCCGGGTGCCGCCTGCGACAAAAGGGATGTCAGAGCCGATTGGCTTCTGTTCCTGTTCATCGAAGATGGAGACTTTCTCCGGGACTTCCGTGATTTTCCATCCACTGCCGGTTTTCTCCGCCTTGAAACCCTTATTGCCAATTTTGCCGTCCCTTTCGTTCTGGTCGAAGTCAGCCTCTACCGAAAGGCTGCCGTCCTTTTTCACCTCTAGCTTTGCAACCTTCAGCGAAAGGCTGCCGTCCTTTTTCACCTCTATCTTCGCAAACTCGCCCCAGAAGCTTCCCCAGATGCAAGAGTCACCCTCCTGCAGGCTGTCGCCCTGACCGCAAAGATCTCTTTCCCACCCGTAGGGCTTATCAAAGTCCGAGTATTGGATTTTCAAAAAGTAAACGTCCCCGCCTAGATTAAGGCGCTCTTCCCTGTGGCCGCTCCATCCATCGGGAAGCCCGTCCAGGCTCTTCACTGTGTTCCAATCCTCCACGCTAGTGACAGAAGTGCGGGTGCCCCATGGTTCGGACGTGCCGTCATTGTGTTCGACTACACCGGCGTCGATATTACGAACGACGATCATTTTTCCTTCGTGGAAATGCACGGAGAATTTCAGGCGTTCGAACCTCTTTTCAACCGATTCGGGCTTCACTTTTTTGGCTGTGAATCTGCCATTCTCATCCGGCCCAACATTACTGTAAAATGACCCTTCGCTTTGATACACGGGAGGGTTTTTCAGCGAAGTTTCATTATTCTGTCCGCTGCAGGCGGACAGGGCGAGGGCGGTCGCGGCGATGCCGAGGGCCGTGAACGGCGACGATAAGGCTTTCATTCAGGCTGTCTCCTACGGTTGGAGTGTCGATCAAGCACTCTTGCAAAACTGTCGGGCGCGGCTAACACAGTATCATATCATGATGAAGCTGTTCGCGATGTCAAATCCTTGCGGGTCCTGCGCAATTAAATCTGGTCGCTCTGCCAACCCAAGGAAAAGAAAGTCGGGATGGCCAAGGCACCATCGTTGGACGCTGTCGATGCATTGACCTAGACGGCTCTCGACAGCGACAGCAAGTTGATCCTGTCTGCAGAAGTGGGCGACCGTTCTGGAATGACGGTACAAGACTTTTTCGAAAGCGGGCGTTTTTCTCTGCATTTCGTTTTCTGGAGTCGGTTGCCAATCGGTGGCTGTGACGCCTTTCAGACACGATTTTGGCCCCCGGTGCACAGCATCGGGCAGGTTCCAGACAGACTTGGCCCTCAGGCCGCAGCAAGCTTGATTCGGCTGGCTGCCTTGAGCAGGGTCGGCGCCATCGCCTTCAGGGCCGTGCAGTCGGCCGCTATTCAGACCTTCCCTAAATCTCGCTGCTGGTCCGCCGCGATGTCCCGTGCAGGTTTCGCCGCTGTTGTTGCCGCAATTAAGTGCACGCGCGTCGGCAAGCCTGCTGCACGCAATCAGTGCGACGTCGGACCGTCAGGCTCTATGTGAACGGCGAATTGTTCCAGGCCAGCGTGACGCGACTCGATTGTACGGAAGCTTTCCCTGACGCCTTCCTCGACTAGCTCACGTGTCACGGTCAGGAGCGTGTTCGGGTCGTGTTCGCCGCAGATGCCCGCCATGTGGTTCATCTCATCGAGTGCCACCGTATGAGCCGCCTCAAGGTCGGGCGCTCCGTACACCAACACAAAGTGCTGAGCCAGCAAACGGGTCAGGAGATCGAATTCTCGCCTCTCAATCCTGGTTACGGCCACGAAGGTCACCCGGCCGAAGGTTTCCAGTCCGAGCCAGCCGTTTGCGAAGGCCTGCCGCGACTTTCCGGTCAGGTCGGCCTCAGACCAATTGGAGAACTCGAATCCGCCGGAAATGCACCATTCGCCCGTGCGGGCTGGGCTGTAGAACACGTTCAAGTCGCTTTCGTCGAAATGAATTGCGCGCGCGAGGTTAACGTTGCTCATCGTCAAATGCCAACAGGCCAGAAAGGGGAAGCAGCCTGGTTTCGTTTCCATCTCGAAGCAGCATGCCGAAGCGTTCGTCAACCCCAAGAAACTTGCCGCGCAGCAACTCGCCGTTCCATTCGATCTCTACATCCTGTCCAATGTCCTTGGCTAGCCCGCGCCACTCGTTGTGAATTGCCGCCGCTCCGTTGTTGCCCCAGCGATTAATCCACATAAGCGTGTGCCTTGACCAGCTTTCCAGAAGATTGATCGGGGAGACTTCAACGCAACCCTCTTCATGCAATGACGTTTCGCCAGGGGCAGTGCCGGGTGAATCCGGATTTTGCGGGATAAGCGGAAGGACGAAGCCCACCACCATCCAGTTTGGCACGGATTCGGGATCCCTGGGTGACGCGGCAACGCGAAACTTGCCGCACCGAGCTCCATTCACGAAGATGCTGCCGCTCCAGCCAAGGTGGATCGCCAATTCCGGTGGTGCGAGCGATCCCAGGGCGTTCTGAAAGCCGATTTCGCAGACGGGTAGCATTGCCATTGCATCCTCAAGCGTGACTTCCGGCGCAAGCACGAGCGCCGCTGCCATGCGGTCGGTACCGATATTGTGGGTGATGAGTCCGGCATCGCAGCCGAGTTCTGCAAGCGCTCTTGCCTTTGCAAAGGGATCGATGGCGCCATCGATTCTCATTCCCCGGAAGAGCGGGGGAAAGGCAGGATCGTCGGTCTCCGAGTTCACGCGATGTTTCCGGCAACTAGATCGCGCGCCACCTCGCGGAAAACCTTGGCTGGCGGCGAATCCGGCTTTGCCACCACGATTGGCGCGCCGGCATCGGCTGCAACCCTGACGCTCAGATGGAGGGGTATTTCCGCAAGGAGCGGCACGCCAAGCTTTTTTGCCTCCGCCGCAACGCCACCGTGTCCGAAAACATGCTCCTCTTGCCCGCAGTTCGAGCAGATGTAGGTGGACATGTTCTCGACCATGCCAAGGATCGAGACGTTGAGCTTGCGGAACATGTTGATGCCCTTGCGCGTGTCCAGCAACGCCACGTCCTGCGGCGTGCACACGATGATTGCTCCGGTCACCTCGACCTTCTGGCAGAGAGTCATTTGAACGTCGCCAGTGCCGGGCGGGAGATCCACAAGCAAAGCGTCCAAAGCTCCCCACTGAACTTGCATCAACATTTGCTGCAGCGCCCCCATCAGCATCGGGCCGCGCCAGATAACGGCCTCGTCCTCCCGGGTCAGCAAACCCATGGACATCATTGTCACGCCGAAATTCCGCATCGGAAGAATTGTCTTGCCGTCCGGCGATGCCGGGCGGCCCGAAATGCCGAGCATCCGCGGTTGCGACGGACCATAGATATCCCCGTCCAGCAATCCTGTGCGCCAGCCCTCTGCGGCGAGCGCGGTAGCCAGGTTGGAGGCAAATGTGGATTTTCCCACGCCTCCCTTTCCCGAAGCGATTGCGATGATCCGCTCCACGCCGGGAATCTTTTCCGGCCCCTTGCTTTCCGCGCGGCGTTTCGGCTTCAGGTCCGGAGGCGCTTTCGGCGAGGTGTGCGCGGTGAGCACCGCCGACACGCTCTCCATGCCAGGCAGGGCCTTCACCGCTGCCTCGGCAGCCGCTCGGGCCGGTTCCATCCGCTCAGCGTGGGCCGGATTGATCTCGATGACGAAACGGACGGAACTGCCCTCGACTGTGAGCGCGCGAACCATTCCGGCAGAGACAAGGTCCTGTCCGCTGACGGGGTCGGTCACCCTCTTGAGGGCGGCTAGCGCATCGTCGCGGGTCGATCTCATTCGGATTTTCCGTCGATATTGCCTTTGACCGTATGACTCAGATCGATCCCTTCCACCGTCAAGACCATTTTGGCCTCGAATTTCCGGTTAGCCGTTTTTTCCGGGCCGGCTTTTCGCATCGCTTCCTCAATGGCTTGCTGCGACGTCACGCCAACTTGCTTGAGAAACTTGCGCATCGTCATGTTGAAATTGTCGCTCATGGCTTTCCTTTCTTGAATGCAGCTGGGATTGACTGCCGTCGCCGCCGTGCTTTAGACTTGCGGCAACGGCAGGGTGTGAGACGGATAGTGGATTGACTGGAATTTGAAAACCATTGCATTGGCAATCTTGCTCATTTCGACAGTCGCGGCTTCCGCTCAAGAACGCCTTATCGTGGTCGCTGCAAGTCCGGAATTGTCCGAGAGCGGTCTCCTGAAATACCTTCTTCCCAGGTTTTCTCTCAAGACGGGAATTCGCGCGATGCCGGTCGATCTGGCGGGCGATGTCGAGGCGGACATCCTTGTCGGCCCCGAATCCGCACTTGGCGGTGGAAGGCCCGCGTTCAGGGGGGAGCAGACTCTGTATCATGTCCAGATGACCCGCGCTGACATGGAATCGGGCAGCGTGGATCTCGCCGAGCGCTTCCTCGCCTGGATTGAATCGGATATCGGCCAGCGCACGATTGACAGCTTCAGACGCGACGGGACCCAGCTTTACGTGTCTGCCGCAAGCGTGCCAGAAGTTGTTGAGACCAGGCAGTTTGACGGCGACGTCGTCGCCGGCGAGCGGCTCTCCCTGATGCTCTGCGGACGATGCCATGTCGTAGGGCCGGTCAACAGAATGAAGGGACTCGGGTCCACGCCCTCTTTTGGGATGCTCCGCACGCTGGAAGACTGGGAGCTTCGCTTTCGGAAATTCCACTTGCTCAATCCGCATCCCTCCTTCACGCAGGTCGCTGGAGTGACCGAGCCGTTTCATGCTTCCTTTCCTTCGCCGATCGCGCCGATCGAAATGACCCTGCAAGAATTGGAAGCCATAATCGCCTACATGAACGAGATTGAAGCGGCCGACTTGGGAGCGCCGTTCGAGCATTAGCGGTCCTTGCGATTTGACAGGTAATCGTCGGTGGTGCGTGTCTTCGGGCGCGTGCCCGCAGCGAACGGATTGTTTTCCGAATGGTACTGTGCCCGGATCCTGCAGTCGTCGCACATCTGCATCAACCGCGTTGCGTTCGCGTCGCCGAACATGGAGTGCTTGCCTGCAAGCTGGCTCGATATTCTTTCAATCATCGATTTGACACCGAACGGCTTTCCGCACTCGATGCACTCGAAGGGCTCCTCCTCGTTGACCACCTGCTGCGCAAAGACTGAATCCGAGAGGTTGAATTGCGGCTTCAGCGCAATCGCGCTTTCCGGGCACACCTTGACGCAAAGGCCGCACTGCAGGCAGGCGTCTTCCTGAAACCTCAGTTGCGGCATGTCCGGGTTGTCGCCCAATGCACCGGCCGGGCACAAGGACGCGCATGCAAGACAGAGCGTGCAGGTTTCGGTGTTGACCTCGACCGTGCCGTAGGGGGCTCCGTCCGGCAGCGGCAATATTCCCTGATTCTCCGGATGCAGCGCCTTGGCGACGAGACGGGTCACCTGCCGCCGCGACCCGACCGGCAGAATGGGGTCGACGGCTGATTCCGTTGGCTGAGAGTCGAAGAGCGAGTCGGACAACTCGTCAGGATCTTGCATGTCGAGCACGCGAATCCGCCCGGCACCCCCCAGGACCTCGGCCAGAAGGATTTCGGCATCGATAGTTCCACGTTCGGTTGTCGGTGAAAGCAGTATATCGACCTCCAAGAATCCAGCTCCAATCGAGGCAAGAATTTCAGCGTGTCCGAAGCTGGACACGGCATCGATTGCAAGGGGGATCGAATCTGCCGGAATGCCGCGCCCGAAGCGCGCGGCCAGCGCGATCATCTCGGTGCCGTGAGCACTGGTGTGCACGAGCAGGCGCGGATTCTTGCCGCCCGCGGCACGATATGTCGAGGCCAATGTGTCGATGCGCTGGAACAGGCTCGCAGGCGGCGGGTTTTCGCTTGTGACCGCGCCGGAAGGGCAAAGCGCCGAACATTGACCGCATCCCGCGCAAACAAGCGAGTCTATGGTGACATGCTCGCCTGCGGAAGTGATGGCGCCCGTCGGACATGCGTCAAGGCATTTTGTGCAACCAATCTTTTCGGCGCGCGAATGGGCGCAGAGCGATTCTTCGAGACGCACGTAAAGCGGTTTCTCGAATGTCCCGACCATCTGCGAGGCAAGCAATAGAGCCTCGGCAACCGCACTGGGATTGCCAGGGTCGGCGCGCAAGTAGCCTTCGCGCTTTTCGTGGGCGCCGAAGAGAGGGGCGGCCCGGCGAAAATCAAGTATGATGTCGCAGGACGATTCAGCACCGTTTCGAGGACTTCCCATCGAAAAGCCTCCCCGGCCTCCCGGCTCGATCTGCCGAAGCAAGTCAATCTTCACCGAAAACCCGCCCAAGGCGCCGGACGCTGACGCCAACTGTCCGGCAATAACGTCGAATTTGCGGTGAAAAGGCAGGCTTTCGGGCAAGTCCGCTAGCAGGACTGTCACGGACAGCGGTTCTGCCAGTCGATCAGCCGCTGCCATCGCGATGTCCGCCTCGCCGAGAATGAGGCAAAGTCCCTCAGACTGAATGTCAAGCGCTCGGATCTTTGGGACCGGAAGCAAGGCTTCTGCAACTAGTGCCGCCTGCTTTGGCCCCGCCAACGCCCCCTCGTCGGACCATCCTGCGCGATCTCGCAAATCGATAAATCCAGGTGCTTCGACACCGATCTCCTCGGCAATTTCGAGAAAGCGGGCGTGTTCCTGATGACATGCGATGATGGCGTCGCCGTTCGTCATCGCTTTGGCGGCCACCTCTGCTTGGGCGGTGCACAATGCCGAATGAATCCGCGAGCACCGGACGTCAGTGCCCGACTCTATGGTGTCGCGGTCCAGTTTCTGACTTCCCAGGCAATCGCATAGGATCAACGATTTGGTCAATTGCGTTCTCCCAAACAACTGTGCCGAACTTCAGCATGGCAACCAGGACCTGCCCAATCGCCCATACCATGCGCTGGCATTGGCTCTCCACTGGGGATATGCGTTGGTCAAGGCTTTCATCGAGCGCGCATGGTGCGGCAGCCTGTTGCGAATGCATTGCGCAGGAGAGGTGCGCGAAATGCCGAAACCAGCGAAGATCTGGTACCAGAAACAAGTCGCCAGCGCAATAATTGGGCTTGCGTTTTCGTGCAATCACGGAATATCTGCGTGATGCAGTTCCATCCGACGGTACTGCGGGTGGCGTCGGAGCGGACGCATCTGGGGGATGTCAGCAGCAATGTCGCCGAAGGTTGCATCGATTCCGCTGGGAATAGTGGTCCGCAGGGCCCCGGGTGCAACGCGTTGGGTTCGATGGACATGGAAAGCGGTGGCTGTGTTGCCAGGTGCGCCGATGGCGCACTGGAAGGAACTGAGACGCGAGGGCCAAGCGATCGATTACCACGCGGCAACGGTACCGGTTGAACTTTGGGCATCCGAAACGGAAGCATATCTTGCCAGTCTGTCCGCTCGTGTTCCCTCGGTCTATGTAGTGATGCGTGAGACCGATGACAAGGAAGCGCTTCACGGAATTGAGGTATTGCTTGTCACGGCCTCGCCGTACGAAGCGCAAGGGTATCTTGACAGTGGCGAGGAGATCGTCGAGCGAGTGCCTATGCCCGAAGGGCTTGCGGCATTCGTGCAGGATTTTTGCGACCGACATCATGAGCATGACGAGTTCGTGAAGCGCAAGCGCGATCGGAAAAGATTTGACCTCGAACAGGATGGCATAGGGGATCCAAGGATTCGGAAAGAGTCGGATGTCTACCGCGCGCCAGGCAGAATGAAGGAGGCGCTGCATTGACGGGCCATCCCGGTTTCTGGGAGCGCCGAAGGGCGGGCGTGATGGCTCAGGCCGAAGCCGAGCGGAAGCAGAAGGGCATCGCGCCGAAGTCCGCCGATGCCGAGCCGCAGCAAGAAAGATCTGACGAGGAGATGCTTGCGGAGCTGGAATTGCCCGACCCCGACACGTTGCAACCCGGTGACGACTTCTCCGCGTTCATGGCCAAGGCCGTGCCTGATCGATTGCGGCGACGGGCGTTGCGCAAGCTCTGGCTGTCAAATCCGGTTCTGGCGAACCTCGACGAGCTTGTGGATTACGGCGAGGACTATACAGACGCCGCTACCGTGGTGGAGAATCTGCAGACTGCCTATCAAGTCGGCAAGGGGATGCTGGCAAGGTTGGAGAAGTCTGCGGAAGTCGGCGACGCGGAAAACAGCGATGGATATCCTCGTGCGGCCGATGCTGAAAGCGTTCCGGAAGAAGAGGTGGAATTCACCGAAATTGACGTCGAACCTGACAAGGTCGGCAACGACTTGCCAGTGTCCGATATCGAAGACCTCCCTCCGCTCGTCAAGCGCCGCATGCGTTTTGCGTTCTCTCTTGAAGGCGAAACCTGAATGGTTGCGAAGGCGAAGAAACCACAAGTCCCCGAAGAAGACGCATTTCGCGCCAACCTCTACGATTTTCTTGGAGCGCTGCTGGCGACGCCTCCCGACAGGTCGCTCTTGCAGGGGATCGCGACCATCGAGGGGGACGACACAAATCTCGGTCGGGCCATTCAGGCTCTCAGCCGTCTGGCCGAGGTGTCCACGCCGAAGATGCTGAAGAGCGAGTTCACGACCCTGTTCATCGGTGTTGGCCGAGGGGAGCTTCTTCCGTATTGCAGCTACTATCTGACCGGGTTCCTCAACGAGAAGCCATTGGCTGCCCTGCGCAAGGACATGGCGCGCTTGGGAATGAGCCGCGCGCCGAACGTGTTCGAGCCCGAGGACAACATTGCCAGCCTCTTCGAGATGATGGCGGGCATGATCACAGGTCGATTTGGCCCGCCCACGCCTCTTGACGAGCAGAAGGGATTTTTTGACCGGCACATCGGGCCTTGGGCTGTGCATTTCTTCACGGATCTGGAAGGTGCCAAGAGTTCGGTGTTTTACGCCCCGGTCGGCGCCGTGGGCCGTGAATTCATGGAGATCGAGGTGGAAGCGTTTCGGCTGGCCGATGGATTTGGCCGCAGGTAATCGCCAGGCGCGCTGACTTGGTTGCGCCGCCGTCAGTTTCGCAATCAGGGGCCTTGTGATTGCGGACGGGCCTCGCCCCGGTCGCAAATTGCTTCGCGGGAATGCGGAACGGATTTGCGGATGAATGCACTTGCGCGGTCCAGGGGTTAAATCCGCGTCTACGGAATTTCGAATCAACGGTGTGCAACCGGCAAGATACGCAAATCCGACTAAAAAAGTCAGCTATTTTTTGTAACCAGACGGATAGATTTATTATTTTAACATGTTGCTTTAGAATGAAAAAAAGGGAAAATGATGAATCGATTTCGCGTGGCAAAATTTGACGTTTTTGCCGGTCGAATGTATTCTTAAGCGTTGGATCGCGGCAAGCGGTCCACGGGATTGAACAGGAGGACTCAAACAGATGGACGAAAAATCGGGAGGCGTTTCGGCCGATCGCCGCGATTTCCTGAAACTGGTTTCCGTTCTCGCCCCTTCCGCCGCGGTTGCGACGATGGCAGGGGCGAAAGCTGAAGCGGCCGTGGCTGACGAAGCCAGTCCGTTGATGATGGACACAGGCCACACCCGTGCCTACTACGAGAGCGCCCGTTTCTGACGGATCAGCTCGACAATGAATGGCCAGCGGTTGCGTGACGCCCATCGGCCATAGACCAGAGAGTTTTGGCACATCGGAATTTCCAGAGGTGCCGCAAGGAGGAAAGAAATGCTCAGGAAAAAGACCAACGGGGTTGCGAGACGTCCCCAGCGGACGACGCTCCTGTCTAATATGGCTGAAAGGGCGATGGATCGGCGCTCGTTCCTGCGAAGTTCCGGCCTGGCCATCGGCGGGCTTGCCGCGGTCGGGGCCGTCGGCGGCACCGTAACTAGGGCTGCCGCCCAGCAAGCTGCCACTGGCAGCGTTGAAATTCTCAAGTCGGTCTGCACCCACTGTTCGGTGGGCTGTTCCGTGATCGCAGAGGTGGACAACGGAGTTTGGGTCGGGCAGGAGCCTGGATGGGACAGTCCGTTCAACCTTGGTGCGCACTGCGCCAAAGGCGCGTCCGTGCGCGAACACGCTCACGGCGAGCGCCGTCTCAAGTACCCAATGAAGAAGGTGGCTGGCGAGTGGGTTCGCGTCAGCTGGGAGCAGGCGATCGACGAGGTCGGCGACTCGATGCTGAAAATTCGCGAGGAAAGCGGACCAGACAGCGTTTTCTGGCTGGGTTCGGCCAAGCACAGCAATGAGCAGGCCTATCTGTTCCGCAAGTTTGCCGCCTACTGGGGCACGAACAACGTGGATCATCAGGCGCGAATTTGCCACTCGACCACCGTTGCCGGCGTTGCGAACACATGGGGCTACGGCGCCATGACCAACAGCTACAACGACATCCACAATTCCAGGGCGATCTTCCTGATCGGAGGCAACCCGGCCGAGGCGCACCCCGTGTCCCTGTTGCATGTCCTGCGCGCGAAGGAGCGGAACAACGCGCCTCTGATTGTCTGCGACCCGCGCTTCACGCGGACAGCGGCTCACGCCGACGAATATGTCCGGCTTCGCCCGGGATCGGACGTCGCGCTGGTTTGGGGCATCCTCTGGCACCTGTTCGAGAACGGGTGGGAGGACAAGGAATTCATCCGGACCCGCGTCTGGGGGATGGATCAGATTCGCGAGGAAGTGGCCCACTGGACGCCCGACGAGGTTGAGCGCGTGTCTGGCGTGCCGGGGTCACAGCTTCGGCGCGTGGCCCGGACCTTGGCCAACAACCGGCCTGGCACCGTGATCTGGTGCATGGGTGGAACCCAGCACACCAACGGCAACAACAACACGCGCGCCTACTGCGTGCTGCAACTTGCTCTCGGCAACATGGGCACCTCGGGAGGCGGCACGAACATCTTCCGCGGCCACGATAACGTGCAAGGCGCGACGGACCTCGGCGTCCTCAGCCACACGTTGCCCGGATACTACGGTCTCTCGGCTGGCGCCTGGGCCCACTGGGCACGTGTCTGGGACGAGGATCTGGATTGGCTGAAAGGCCGATTCGACACCATCCAAGGCGCGGACGGCAAGGACAAGATGCTGATGAACCTCACTGGCATCCCGGTGTCCAGATGGATCGACGGCGTGCTTGAGGATCCCGACAAGATAGATCAGCCCAACAACGTCCGGGCGATGGTGCTGTGGGGGCACGCTCCAAACTCCCAAACGCGGCTGAAGGAAATGAAGACCGCGATGGAAAGGCTGGACTTGCTAGTCGTGGTCGACCCGTATCCGACGGTTTCCGCCATTCTTCATGACCGCACGGACGGCGTGTACTTGCTTCCCGCCTCGACCCAGTTCGAGACAAGTGGCTCGGTTACTGCCTCCAATCGTTCGCTTCAATGGCGCCAAAAGGTTGTGGAACCAGTTTTTGAGTCGCTTCCGGACCAAGATATCATCGCGAGGTTCGCGAAGAAGTTCGAATTTGCCGACCGCCTGTTTCGCAACATCGGCATGGATGGCGAAGACCAGCCCAACGTCGAGGACATCACGCGCGAGTTCAATGCGGGCATGTGGACGGTCGGTTACACCGGTCAGTCGCCGGAGCGGATCAAGCTGCACATGGCCAATCAGCACACGTTCGATCGAACGACATTGCAGGCCGTGGGCGGTCCTGCCGACGGAGATTACTACGGCATGCCTTGGCCATGCTGGGGGACTGCATCAATGGGGCATCCAGGAACCCCGAACCTCTACGACATGTCGAAGCCTGTCGCCGAAGGCGGGCTCACTTTCCGGGCACGCTTCGGGGTCGAGAGGGACGGCGAGAACCTGCTTGCGGAAGGCGTCTACAGCGTAGGTTCGGAAATCCAGGATGGATATCCCGAATTCACGATGCAGATGCTTATGGATCTTGGTTGGGACAGCGATCTGACGCCAGAGGAGCGGGCGGCGATAGATGCCGTTGCCGGTCCGAAGACCAACTGGAAGACCGACCTTTCAGGAGGCATCCAGCGTGTCGCGATCCGGCATGGTTGTGCGCCTTTCGGCAACGCGAAGGCGCGGTCGGTCGTTTGGACATTTCCGGATCCGATCCCGCTGCACCGCGAACCTCTTTACTCGCCGCGGCGTGACTTGGTGGCTGACTATCCGACTTACGAGGACCGGAAGTTCTACCGTCTGCCAACCCTTTACGCGTCCATTCAGAAGAATGACTTCTCCAAGGAGTATCCGATAATCCTGACATCGGGTCGTTTGGTTGAGTACGAGGGCGGTGGCGACGAAAGCCGGTCGAATCCGTGGCTTGCAGAACTGCAGCAGGACATGTTCGTCGAGATCAACCCACGGGATGCCAACGACTACAGTTTGCGAGACGGTGCGCAGGTCTGGGTTGAAGGTCCCGAGGGCGCCAAGGTCAAGGTAATGGCTCTGGTGACCGAACGGGTTGGCGCGGGTGTCGCGTTCATGCCCTTCCACTTCGGAGGGCACTTCGAGGGTGCGAACCTGAGGCACAAGTATCCCGAAGGAGCGGACCCGTATATCTTGGGGGAATCCAGCAACACAGCCCAGACGTATGGCTATGACTCTGTAACGCAGATGCAGGAGACAAAAGCCACTCTCTGCAAGATCTGGGCAGCTTAGGGAGGAATGGGAAATGGCACGAGCTAAGTTCCTGTGCGACGCTGAGCGTTGCATTGAATGCAATGCTTGCGTGACGGCATGCAAAAACGAAAACGAGGTGCCTTGGGGCATCAACCGACGCAGGGTGGTGACGATCAATGACGGCATGCCTGGCGAGCGTTCGCTTTCCGTGGCTTGCATGCATTGTTCCGACGCTCCCTGCATGGCCGTGTGCCCGGTTGACTGCTTCTACCAGGACGAAGACGGCATTGTTCTTCACTCCAAGGATCTCTGCATTGGTTGCGGATACTGCCTGATCGCATGTCCTTTTGGCGCGCCTCAGTTTCCGCAGGCGGGAAATTTCGGTTCTCGGGGCAAGATGGACAAGTGCACGTTCTGCGCGGGTGGACCGGAGGAAAACCACTCATCGGCCGAGTTTTCCAAGTACGGGCGCAACCGGATCGCGGAAGGCAAGCTTCCACTCTGCGCTGAAATGTGCGCGACAAAAGCGCTCTTGGCGGGTGACGGCGACATCGTTTCCGGCATCTATCGCGAACGTGTCGTGCAGCGCGGCTTCGGTTCTGGTGCTTGGGGCTGGGGAACCGCTTACGGTCAGAAGAGCGGCTGATTGACCCTCGCTCAATCTTGAAACGGAGCGGCCCTCGGCCGCTCCGTCGTCTTGCATCAACTCAGCAAGCGCCTTGTCTTCTCATTCCGCAGCGCGGCTTGGCCAACCATTGAGGTCGCACCAATGAGAGTTCTGATCTCTTGCCTGTTCATTGCATGGGTCATTTTCTTCGTGCCCCTGTCCAGCGGATTGGCGGACCAGCTTGGCATGGCCGAAGAAGGCGCGCGCACGACGACAGGTGGAGCGCAAACGCTGGAAGACATACTTGCCCGCCAGCGAGGGCAGCGACTGGACGACGCCTTTCGCAGCGTCAACACAGGCAACCCTGCGCTCGCTCCTGGCTTGACTGAGCAGCTAGGGCCGATGGGAGGCGTGTCTGATACCGATCTGTGGCGTGCAATCCGTTACGGCAGTGCCGACACCATCGCTTCGACAAGTGCGCCTGGCTCGACTTTGCTGGTGCAGGACGAAGGAATGCTTTGGGTTTCGCTTCGCGCTGGCCCACTCAGGAATTATGGCGGGTACCTGCTTCTGGGAATGATTGCGCTTCTTGCCGTATTCTACCTATTGCGAGGCCGTATCCGCATCGAGGGAGAGAAGACCGGAGAAACCTTCCTGCGGTTTTCGCTGATTGAGCGTGGCGCACACTGGCTACTCGCAATATCCTTCATCGTGCTTGGCATCACGGGTCTAGTCACGCTGTTCGGGCGCGTCGCGTTGATTCCGCTGCTTGGCCATGAGGTGTTTTCACCGCTGGCGCGGGTTTCCAAATGGATCCACAACAATATCGCCTGGGCGTTCATCGTCGCGCTCGTCCTCGTGTTTGCTTGCTGGATCAGACACAACATTCCGAATCGCACCGACATGATCTGGCTGGTAAAAGGCGGAGGGCTCTTCACCAAGGGCACGCACCCGCCCGCAAGAAAATTCAACGCTGGCCAGAAGATCATATTCTGGATCGTGATCGTTCTCGGCGTGTCGATCTCGGCGTCGGGGTTGTCGCTCCTGCTTCCGTTCGAAATGCCGATGTTCGCCGCGACCTTCGAGAAGCTGAATGCGTTTGGGGTCACTTCGCTCCTTGGCATGGATCCGTTGCCGGAAACCCTCACTCCGTATCAGGAAATGCAGTATGCGCAGCTCTGGCACTCGGTCGTCGCTTTCGTGTTCATGGCCATCATCATTGCCCACATCTATCTTGGCTCGATTGGAATGGAAGGAGCCTTTGGCGCCATGGGAACGGGCAAGGTCGACAAGCAGTGGGCGAAGGAGCACCACTCGCTCTGGTACGAAGAAGAGGTTGCAAAAAGCGCTGAATCCTCGGATTCCGCGTCCTCCAAGCCCGAGGCCGCGCCCGCTGCTCCCGCAGAGTGAGTTCCTCCGTGAAGCGATTTGATATCAGGTTGAAAAATATTGCGGGAAGCAGATTGAAAGCTGTCAGTTCGGCTTTCCAATTGCCGGTTTGCTCAGACGCCGATACTTCGATGCTGACATGACTTCGACAGCCCGACACGTGAATCGAGCGTCTCTTGCGAGCAAGTTTCGGGCCAAGTCAGCTTGAAGATCGGGCAACACTCAAAGCCTTGCTTGAAAGCTGCCGGATGAGCTCTTTGATTTTGACTCAACTTCTTATGCACTTAGTTCCGGTTTGATCAAGATGCAGCAGGGGCGGGGTTTGGCGCGCAGAGCCTGCAGGAACAGGGACAGGAAGGCAGCGTGGCGATTTCGGCGCCGATTGAAGCGAAAGACGAACTCGCCGAGACAGGTCTGGAGGCGCTTGGCGCGCAGCCCGTGATAGACGCCCCGCGCCCAGCCCTTGAGATTGGAGAACGCGGTGTGGATCCAGGCGAGAACTTCATGGGCCGGCTTGTCGCCGACGACCGGCATCTTGCCTTCAGGGTTGCACCCGGCCCCAGCGGCGCGCCCTTGTCGTGCTGCGGCTGGCTGACCTCATCAATCTCGACCAGACCGGACAGCGGGCTGCGCTCGGGGGTGGCCATGGCACGGCGAAGCTTGGCGGCGAGCATCCAGGCGCTGCGACAGGATCCGACCCCGAGCCGCTTCTGCAACTGCAGGGCGGAGATGCCGTTGGAATGGGTGGCCATCAGATGGGCGGCCCGGAACCAGATCGCGAGCGACAGCTTGGTTCGGTGCCGGCGGTGACCGAGGTTTGACGATGGCAACGGGCGCACTCGAAGCTGTGCTTCCTGGTCTTCAGCTGCCATCCGCAGTCGTGGCCGCAGGCGGGACACCGGAAGCCGTTCGGCCATCGGACGGCGATGAGGCTGGCGGGGATTTCGGTCATGGGACGGTTCCACGTCAAGAATGTCATGCGAACATTCCATCACCCGACATCCCGGACACAATGCCTTGTGTCGCCGGAACCATGTGCATAGTCAATTTGACTCAATTCCCGAACCTTGGGCAGATGCTTGCCAACTAGCGGTCACGAGCGCTTGCATGATCTCGGACACAACCACAATGGTGGCAGCGATCAAGAGGATCGCTTCGCCGACGCAGGGCACTGCCTTCAACAAGCGAGACGACTATTGCGCAATGAACGATCCTGCGCGCAAAGACGCAAGCGTTTAGGCGGGCGGGGGCATGGAAGCATTGGAGATCGTTGGGCCATGCAGTTCTGAAATCTTCACCGTGGTCCCCGACGGCCAGGTGCTGGTCTGGATCGAACAGGAAGTCCATTGAAAGATCTTTGCGAAAGCTGAGCTCATGTCCGGTTTTTGGCGAGCGTTTGCCGACAGTTGATGGTGAATGCCTGCTTGGCAGCTTTGAGAGTTGCAAGGGAGGCTTTCGAGCGGTGTCATTCCGTAGATATGCGGAATCCACAGGCGACCAAATTTACCGAGCAGTTGCGCTCAAGGGCGGCTTCCGCCCGTGATTCGCCGCAGCCGACTGCGTGCACGATGGGCCGACGGCACTCTGCGGCAACTGGATGGACGGTTCCGGGAAGCGCGTTCTCGCAGGGATCGCCGCTCTTGAAACGGTTCATGTTCCGCGAGCCGGGCTGGAACGCGCCTCAACTGGTGGCGAAAGCAACTCCTCCAGCAGTCCCTCCATCTCGCGCAGCCTTGTCCGGTAAGCGAGGGCGAGCAGGCGCTCCACCCGGTCCGCGTCCAAGCCTTCGAAGAGCGGCGAGCCGTTCTTGGCTGGCGCCAGCCCGCCGTCCGCCTGCAGGTCAAGGATTTGAATGGTGACACTGTCGCGGTCGCTGGACTTCTCGGCTCGCCACATCTCGCGGACGCCGAGCTCGGCGTAGCGCTGCGCCTTGCCGCTTTCGCGGTCGATCTGTGTCCACTCGATTTCGACCACGAGGTCGGGCGGCGTCTCTGCCTCGATCGCTTCCGCCGCAGCTTGGCCGCCGCTTTCAAAGGCCGCCTGCCAGCCTTCTGCGCTGGCTCCGACATAGAAGCAGGCATCGGGTTCCACACCGGTGTTGTCCGGGTCGTCTGGTCGCAGCCGCCAGCGCGTTCCGCCGAGCGCTTTGACGAGAAGGCCCAACCGTTCGCCGGCACCCTCGGCGACCTTGTCGGCGGCACGAGCATAGCCCTCATGCGCCGAGCTCGGAGACATCCACGCGATCAGTCCAGCGACGGGATCGATGACCACCCTCCGGCCGAGCCGGTTCCAGTCGAACTCGGCGGCCATTTCGGGAACGGCGTCGGGAGGCGCCCGGACTTGCCGGAAGGTCGAGCCGAGCGATCCCGTCAGGGTCAGGGGCCGGGACGGGGCCAGCGAGTCGCTCATAAGCGACATCCGTTTTTTTGCTACAGTGACCAATTCTACCACGGACGTGCGGACGTTTCAAGGGATGCCCCAGTTGCTGCACCGGGGGCTTTGGAAAGCTGCGCCGAAAGCCGGGAAGCCCAGACACGGTCTTCCCGGACGGTTTCAGTCCTCGCATTCGAGTGGCGGTCGCCCGCTCCCTAGCTCCGGTGGCAGCGGAATCCAGAGAGCGCGGCCGGATTCGCTTGGGATTTGAAACAGCTTTCAGAAGACGCTGGACTACATCCGGTCCATCGCTGGCGGCGAGACCGAGAAGGGTGACCCGTTCGAGCGGTTGATGAAGGTTTGGTTCAAGCAAGACCCTCTCTACCAAGATCGGTTTTCCGATAGCGAGCTATGGTGCGGAGCGCTATCTCCGCGCCGCCGCTTCTCCTGCTTGCGTTTCCACCCCGCGCTTCGCTACCGCGGAGGCGCGTTCTCAGCCTCGCCCGCCTCGCGTGCTCGGCTCGTCGCCGCAGTACTCCGTGCGTCGCCGGTGACGGCTTCGCCGTGTACCACCGCCATCGCCTCCGGCAACGTGCCGCGCACGACTGCCTGCGGCTTCGACCGCACCGCCCGTCGGATCCTCCGCCGGCGATTTCCCGAACCTCGATGCCGCAGCTCCGGCCGTCCCGACCGCACGGGGGCGGCCTTGGATCTCACACCCGACGCATCGGCGATGCCCTTCCGGCTGGCGCCCGCCATCGCGTGAACTGGCGGAAAATGCCTTAGTTGTAGAGCCTTACGGTCCATTCCGTCTCGCTCCACCGCGCGGCCCGACACAGGAGCCGCAAGCCATGAGCGACAATCCGAAGCCCACCTTCGCCCGGCGCGTCCGCGCCGCCAAGCCCCGCGCCAGGAAGTACGAACTCCGCGACGACATGGTGACCGGCCTCGGCCTCGCCGTGCAGCCGACCGGCGTGCGCCGAGGCCCGCAAGCTGATTGCCGCCTTCCTCGACACGGTGAAGAACGACAACGGACCCAGGACGCCGGGACACCCGATGGACGCCTTCGCCGCCGAGTTCCTCGAACGCTAGGCCCGGCACTGGAAGCCCGGAACCCGGGAGACCAACGCCTACATGGTCGACAAGTACATCCTGCCCACCTTCGGCCATTTGACCGTAGACGCCATCGCCGTCGAACACGTCAAGGACTGGTCCGCGTCCATGGTCGATCTCTGGGAATACCGCCCCCACAACTCCAACCCCTGCAAGAACGCCAGGCGATATCGGATGCAGCCCAGGGAGCGGTTTCTGACGGCGGAGGAGATGGCCCGGCTCAACGCCGTGCTGACCCGCGACGAGTTCTGGTGCCCCCAGGCCGTCGCCGTCATCCGCCTGCTGATGCTCACAGGATGCCGCGTCGGCGAAGTCGTCTCGCTCGAATGGGACTGGATTCGCGGCACGCGCATCCACCTTCCCGACTCGAAGTCCGGGCCGCGCACGGTCTGGCTGTCGAGCACCGCGCGCGCCGTCATCGACGCCATCCCCCGATACAGCCCCGATTGCCCGTCCGCCGATGCGGCACATCGACAATATCGAGTACCAATGGACCCGCATTCGCAACGAGGCGGGCCTGCCCCGATTGCGGCTGCACGACCTTCGCCATAGCTGGGCATCCGTCGCGGCCATGAACGGCTTGGACATGGTGACGATCGCGAAGCTCCTCGGTCACGCCCTGGTCGAGACCACGGAGCGCTATGTCCACCTGTCCGACCGGTCCGTTGCCGCCGCCGCCGACCGGGTGTCGAACCGCATCCATGCGGCCCTGGCCGGAAGCGGCGAAAAGCGTGAAGGAGGAGCCCACCATGCCCACCGTTGACCTCACCCCGCGCCTGGCCCGCGAGAGCAGGCCCGGCGGCAAGGACACCATCCTGTTCGACAACGCGCTGCCGGGTTTCGGATCCACCCGTCGGGACGGAAGGTCTGGATTGTGCAGACCCGTATCGAGGGGCGGAGCCGCCGCATCGTCATCGCCCGGCACGGCGAGATGGAGCTTGCGGAGGCCCGCGCCTGGCTCACGACATGCTCGCGCGCATTCGCGCGGGCGACAATCCCGCAGAAGACATCCAGCGGGAAAAGATGGCCCCGACCTTCCGGAAGTTCGCAGACGAGTATCTGTGCCGCTGCGAGCCGCACTGGAAGCCCTCGGGGCGCAAGACCGTGCGCATCTACCTCAAGGCCCGCATCCTGCCCGCGTTCGGCAAGGTGCCGCTCGACCGTATCGGCCCCGAGGACGTGGCCGAGTGGTTCGACGCGGCGAGCAGGGACCACCCGGCGCGGCCAACCGCGCCTTCGAGATACTGCGCGCAATGATGTTCCGGGCCGAAGAGTGGGGATTGCGCGAGCGCGGCAGCAACCCCTGTCTCGGCATCGCGAAGAACCCGCGCAACCATGTCGCGCGGTTCCTCGACGCCCGCGAAGCGGAATGGCCCGAGGCCGTCGCCGCGATCTGGCTGCTGGCGCTCACCGGCTGTCGCAGGAGCGAAGTGCTCGACCTGCGCTGGCGCGATATCGGCAAGAACGCCATCAGCCTTCGGCTGCACGACCTGCGCCACACCGCCGCAAGTCAAGCGGTCATGGCGGGCGAGAATCTGCCCCTGGTCGGCAAGCTGCTCGGGCACCGCCGGCACCGCACCACCGCCGGCTACGCACACCTTGCCGATGCGCACCTTGTCGAAGCGGCGGAAAAGTCGGAGCCGCCATCGCGGCGTCGATGATATACGGCAACGGGCTGGAGTGACATTTCCAGGATACCCCATGCCCTCTGATTCTATCGATACTCGTGGCAATTGCCACATGGAGTGCAGCATCCGTCACCATCTATCGAGAGATTCATCTTATCCGATCAGAAGAATTGTAGCAGCGACGTGCCGGTGCGGTATCGGTGATGTGCTGGGTTCTGTCCGGTTTGAGCAAGCGGCTGGGAATGGAGAATTCGTGGCAGGATGCCGCATTTTGAGAGCTTGCCAGCCGCCGGGCTTGTATGCCCGGAAAGCGTCGGACCATAGCGGGCTGCGACCGCCTGCCGACGGTCCGGCGCGAATCCCATATCGCGCCATGCAGTCGACACAGTGATGACGTCCGATCCGGCCTCTGCCAATCTGCAGGCCTGTACGATCAGCGGTTGCCCGGGCGTTCTCCGCGCCAGACCAGCGGCTTGCCGGTCTCGGCGTCGATCACGGCGGGATCCAGCCCTGGAGGGTTGTCGGGATCGGTGACGGTCTTATCGAATTCGGCCTGGGTCAGGCCGGTCGCCGGTATCTTGGTCTCAGTGGGGTCGGAAACCTCACTGCGATTGTAATACAGCGACGCACCGGACAGGTTCGCATGATTAAGCTGTGCGTTGAACAGCTTCGCTCCCCCGAGTCCGGCGCGGGACAGATCCGCACCATGGAGTTTGGCATCGGACAAATTCGCATGGTAAAGCTCGGCCCCGCATAACTTCGCATTCGTGAGGGTCGCCCCGGACAAGTTCGCACCCGTGAGATCCGCTTTTGACAGATTCGCCCCGTCGAGGCCAGTCATGGAGAGATTCGCCCTGTTGAGCTTAGCCCCGGATAGATTCGCGTTCTTGAGCACAATCCAAGAAAGATTCGCCCTTCGTAGATCTGCATCCCCGACATCGACGCCCGTCAGGTCCAACTTGAAGCTGTCTTCCCTTTCCAGCACAATGTCCGATTCGCTGCGGGAGCCGATGGCCTCCATAACGGCCCGGACATCCTCGCGGCGCCGTTCGGTCTCGGTGTCGGATTCATCTGGGGCATCAGATTGTTTGCCTTTCCCGATGCCATCGTCTCCGTCGTGGGTCGGGCGGCGTGCGAACGCGCAGAAGAGCTTCATGATCTGGACGTGGTATTGCTTGGGATCTTCCTCGGCCAAACCTTGCAGTGCGTAGATGCCGCCCAGACGAACCGCAAGAACTTTGCTGCCGAGCATCTCCGCACCCTTCTGGTAACGTTCGTTCAGCAGGCTCCGTTCAGCCGTAGCGGCCTGGCGCTGGGCCACCCGGCTGCGCCAGATCGCTAGCAGCAGCGCAATAACGGCAGCGACCACCAAGCCGACATTGCGCAGCGTCGCGCCATTGGATTCCCTGCTGTCCCCCTCCTGCAGCCATTCCCAAATTGCTCCGCAATCGGAGATTTCAAAGACAATGCAGACCAGAAGAAGAATCAGGAGGATTGTCCAAAGAGCGAACCGGCCAGCGCGAACGTATGCGATTCCGAATGGGCTCCGCAGCTTATCGCGGATACTCATCGGCTGGGTCCCGCGGCTGTTTTGAGAATCGCAGCGATCCTTCTCGCCGTTTCGCTGAAGTACTGCACTTCCTCGGGACGGAGCGGGCGGTCGAGGATGGTGTGTTCGCGGTAGGAGAGCCATTTCTTGAGGACCTGGTAGCCGCCGAGCCTGTAGCGCCAGACGGCGGCGGGGAAGTTGCGCCAACAGGCGCCGGCGTTCAGGTAGATATCGAAGGTGATGTCGCCGAGCACGGGCAGGGTGTCGGCAAGCGCGGCGCGTTCCTCCGGCGTGAAGGCGCGTTCGACTGGCCCGGCATGACGGCCTTGCCCGCGCCGAAATGGCCCCATCCCGCCGTCACCGCGAAATCCCCGCTCGCCATGTTGCGCCCGCCGACGGTGGCGGGGACGGCGAGTTCGCGGCCCCGGTCGCGCCGCCCGATGCGCGCACCCGGCCGAGATCGGCGAAACAGGCCTCGACCGCCGCGGTGAGCTTTGTATTCGTTCCCGTCATCGATCCCGTTCCGGTCGAGCTTGGCCCAAGGCGCAAGCTTCCTTGCAGAAGGACCGCACCGCATCGAGGACGCGACACCGAATCATGCGTGCAGCGCGCCCGCACGCCGTTCGGCGGCGACCCTCTCGCGACGCGCCTGTGCAAGCTCGTAGCTCGCCTGCATCCGCATCCAGTGCTCGGCGGTGCCCCAGCCGATGTCCTCCAAAGACAGCGCCATGTTCGCGGACACGCCCGCCTTGCCGTTCAGCAGCCGCGACAGCGTGCCGCGCTCGCAACTGAGCCGCGCCGCCGTCTCGGTCACGTTCCAGCCCACATCGTCCATGCTCTCGCGGATAAGTTCGCCCAGATGCGGCGGGTTCGGCATCGGGCCGACGCGATCGTTCGCAATGTCGTTCATGGTCAGCATTCCCTCCGGTCAGTGATAGTCGATCAGGTCCACGTCCACGGCCTCGCCGTCCTCGAAGCGGAACACCACGCGCCAGTTGCCCGAGACGCGGACGCTCCACTGGCCCGCACGGTTGCCCTTCAGGGGATGCAGCCGAAAGCCCGGCGCGTCGGCGCTGCCCGGATGCGTCGCCTCTTGCAGACGGAACAGGATACGCCGAAGCCGTGGCCCGCGACCGGCGGGAAGCCGCGCCGTGTCGTCGCGTTCGTGCAGCGCCCGCAGTCCCTTGTGCCTGATCCTCATGATTCACTGTAGCGTGCTACGTTACGCGCCGCAAGCGCCGCTCGGGCTAAATGCCGGTTGCAAAACGGCTTTCATCACCCGACGGTTTGAGCGGTCAGGAAGCGGGATTGGGACGCCGGTCGGCGCGTCGTTCTCACACCACACGCACCGACGGTGCATGGAGCGAGACCCGACCGGTTCGCCTTCACCGTCGCGAAGGACGGAACGAAGATCTTTTTTGTCAAAGCCTTGCGTCCGGTTGGCGTAGCCAGGACGATCCTCGGCACGGCGGACGAGATGATCGCCGCCGAGGCGAGAGAGAAGGCTCTCGCGGCGATCGCAGCCACGAAGGCCGAGCGCTAGGCTGGCCCCCTGTTCGCCGACTTCGTGCAGGAATTCATACGCCGCCAGGGGCGGCGCTGGAAACAGTCCATGCGCGAAGGCAACCGCCATCTGATCGACCGCCATCTCATACCGTTCTTCGGCAATATGCGCGTCCCGGAGATCGGCCGGGCCGACGTGCGGCGGTACAAAACGACCCCGCGCGAGCGCTTCCTCTCGACGGACGAGCTGAAGCGCCTCGGCTTCGTGCTCGACCACGCGGACGACCGGCAGGCCGCCGCCGCAATCCGGCTGCTGCTGTTCACCGGTGCGCGGTCGTCCGAGATCACGGGCCTGCGGTGGGACTGGATACGCGATACCCGTGCCGTCCTGCCGGACTCGAAGACCGGGCCGAAGGCGATCCAGCTCCCGCCTCCCGCACGGGCCGTCCTGAACGGTCTGCCGCGAGAGGGGCGGTTCGTCTTCCCGAACAGGACGGGCGACCTCCCCATGAAGGACCTTGGTCTGCGCTGGCAGAAGCTGCGCGGTCTCGCCGGGATCGACGATGTGCGCATCCACGACTGCCGGCACACGTTCGCCTCCCACGCCGTGATGAGCGGCCTCGACCTCTACACGGTCGGCCGGTTGCTCGGCCACGCCGATGTCGCCTCCACCGAGCGCTACGCCCATCTCGCCCGCTTGTGGGGCGGCGAGGACGTGAAGCCGCCGCGAAAGAACAAGGCGCCGCTGTTTCGGGACTTCGCCGCACACTACCGTGCGCGGCGGGAATATCGGTGGAAACCGTCCTCGCTCAAGACCTTCGACATCTACCTGCGCAATCGCCTGATGCCGCACTTCGGGCGGCTCCGGCTCGACGCCATCGACCATGTGCGGGTCTTGGCATGGTTCGACGCGGCGAGCACGGACAAGCCCGGCGCGGCCAACCGCGCCTTCGAGATCCTGCGCGCCATGCTCGCCTCCGCCCGGCAGTGGGGCGACCTAGGCGAGCATGTCCCCGACGCCTGCGCCAACATCGTCAGGAACCCGCACAGGCCCGACGCCCGATACCTCGACCGCGAGGAGCTGAAGCGCCTCGGCGCGGCGCTGGACCGACGCCGGGAAGAACATCCCTAGCCGGTCGCGGCAATCCGCCTGCTGACCCTCACCGGGGCGCGGCTCTCCGGAGTCATCAACCTCAAGTGGGACGAAATCGGCGAGTTGACCGGAGACGGCGCGAGCGCGCGTCTCGAAGACACCAAGACCGGACCGCGCACCGTCTGGCTCGGGCCGGAAGCGGCAAGGCTGCTCGCGGCCTTGCCACGGACCGAAGGCGCGGCGCGAGTGTTCCCTGAGGACCTGATGTCGGATCGCCTTTACACGTTCTGGGTGGGCGTCAGCGAAGAAGCCGGACTGCCCAGCCTTCGCATCCACGACTGCCGGCACACATGGGCCTCGCAGGGCGTCATGAACGGCGTCGGGCTCAACACCGTCGGGCGGCTGCTCGGACACCGCCAGCGCGAGACCACCGCGATCTACGCCCATCTCGGCGACCGTCATCGCCTGCGCCATGGGATACAGGACGGAGCCGCCTCCGGTGCCCGACGAGGTAGAGCACTGCGACGTATTGGCCGCCATGCCTGAGTCTTCAAGCTCCAGAGGGCGGACCACGCCGGAACAGGAGAGAACTCCCCTTTGGGTCAGACCTAGGGAAACCGAGCGGACGGATGGCGCCGAGTCGGAAGGCGACGCCGGGTCGCCTCCCGGACGCCCGGCCCTGGACTGGTTGTGACCCTACTCTCATTGCCCGTTGCTCGAACGGCAAACCGGGCGACATGGAACCATCCACGCCCCATGACCCGACATCGTATTGATTTGTCGGCCAGCGTCGGATACGCCAGAATGGCGACACGGCGTACTGCGGGATATTCACCCGCTCGGGCCGTGCCGGTCAGGCCCAATGTGGCGTTCATGGGACCGGCGGGGCAAACTGTATCTTCGGCGGCGATCAAGGGTTCGGACCACATGGCGAAGCAAGCGAACAACAACGGCGCCAATCTCGGGTTCGAAGCCCGGCTCTGGGCGACGGCGGACAAGCTGCGCGGCAACTTGGACCCGTCCGACTACAAGCATGTTGCGCTCGGCCTGATCTTCCTCAAGTACATTTCGGACGCCTTCGAGGCGAAGCGGGCGGTGCTGCTCAGGGAGGATTTTGCCGACGCAGAAGACCCGGAAGAATACCTCGCCGAGAATGTTTTCTGGGTTCCGAAGGAGGCGCGGTGGTCGCATCTACAGGTCAGGGCCAGGCAGCCGGCTATCGGCAAGGACATCGACGATGCGATGCTGGCGATCGAGGCCAACAACGCCTCGCTCAAAGGTGTGTTGCCCAAGGAGTATGCCCGCCCGGCGCTCAACAAGGTCATGCTCGGCGAACTGATCGACTTGGTGAGCGGCATCGGCATGGCCGAGCGGCCGATTGCTCCCGCGACATCCTCGGACGTGTCTACGAATACTTCCTGGGCGGCTTCGCCGGGGCCGAGGGCAAGCGCGGGGGCGAGTTCTACACACCGCGTTCCGTCGTCCGGCTGCTCGTGGAGATGCTGGAGCCGTACAAGGGCCGGGTCTACGACCCGTGCTGCGGTTCCGGCGGCATTTTCGTGCAGTCCGAGAGATTCGTCGAGGAGCATGGCGGGCGCATCGGCGACATCGCGATCTACGGACAGGAGAGCAACTACACGACCTGGCGGCTCGCCAGGATGAACCTCGCCGTGCGCGGGCTCGATGCTGACATCCGCTGGAACAACGAGGGCAGTTTCCACAAGGACGAGCTGCCGGACCTCAAGGCCGATTTCATCCTCGCCAATCCGCCGTTCAACGTCTCCGACTGGGGAGGCGACCGGTTGCGCGAGGACGCAAGCTGGAAGTTCGGGGCACCGCCCGCTGGCAACGCCAACTACGCATGGCTCCAGCACATCCACCATCACCTCGCCCCGAACGGGACGGCGGGCGTGGTGCTCGCCAACGGCTCCATGTCCACGGCCACGTCCAGAGAAGGCGACATCCGCCGCGCCTTGGTCGAGGCCGACGCGGTCGATTGCATGATCGCGCTGCCGGGGCAGCTCTTCTACTCGACCCAGATTCCCGCCTGCCTTTGGTTCCTAGCGCGCAACAAGAATCCCGGCAACATCTTGCGCGACCGGCGTGGGGAAGTGCTGTTCATTGATGCTCGGAAGCTGGGGCGCATGATCGACCGGACCCGCAAGGAGTTCTCCGACGAGGACGGTGCGCCATTCGAGGAGCGGTTCGCGGAATTGAAGAAGACGCTTGCGGAGCAGTTCGCCGAAGCGGAGGAGTTGAGCGGAGTCATCCAGAAGAATCTGGAGGATTGGCGCGCATGATTGGGTCTGCCGCTCCGAAAGATTGGCGGAGATCCAGCATCTTCAGTCTGGCTCGCTGGAAGAACGGTCTGGCCTTCAAGAACATCGACTTCGCCGAGGCGGTGCGACCGATAATCAAGATCGCCGAGTTGAAGGATGGAGTAACTTCGCAGACTGCGCGAACAATGGCGGACTATGGCCCGTCGGTATCTGTCGGACTCGGCGATATGCTCTTCTCTTGGTTTGGCAATCCCGATACGTCCATCGATGTCTTCCGCTGGGACGGCGAAGACGGTTGGCTCAATCAACATATTTTCAAGGTGACCCCTTGTGATGGCGTCTTCGGTGACTTCCTGTTCTTTCTGCTGAAATGGCTCAAGCCGATGTTTGCAGAAATCGCCAGAAACAAGCAGACCACCGGTTTGGGGCACGTCACGATACAGGACCTCAAGCAAACGCTTATTGGTGTTCCCGACGCCAAGGAACAGGCGGAAATCGTCGGTGTCATCGGCCCAATTCAGAACAAGATCGATTTGAACCGGCGGATGAACAAAACGCTGGAGGCGATGGCGCGGGCGATCTTCAAGGACTGGTTCGTCGATTTCGGCCCCACCCACGCCAAGATGGAAGGCCGCACTCCATACTTGGTGCCGGAGCTCTGGGAACTGTTCCCGGACGTGCTGGACAACGAAGACAAGCCGGTCGGATGGAATCGGGGAACTCTTGCCGACGTCGCGGAATCTCCACGCCGCAGTGTCAATCCTACCGACGTTTCGGAGAACACGCCGTATATCGGTTTGGAGCATATGCCACGCCGATCGATTGCACTCTCGCATTGGGGAGCTGCGGGTAAGGTCAAAAGTAACAAGACCCAATTCCATCCAGGGGAAATCCTGTATGGAAAGCTGCGTCCGTACTTTCATAAGGTCGGAGTTGGCATCTGCTCGACTGACATTATTGTCGTGGTCCCTCAGGCACAGAAATGGGGAGCGTTCACCCTCGCCTGTCTGTCCTCGGATGAGTTCGTGCATTACACGGACCGTACATCCACCGGCACTAAGATGCCACGCACCAGTTGGAAGACGATGGCTCAATACAAGATATGCCTACCTTCAGAGAAAGTTACTTTTGCCTTTCAAAGTGTTGTGCAACCACTCCTTGATTACCTTAGCGCAAACATTCACGAAACGTCCACCCTCGCCAAGACCCGAGACCTACTCCTCCCTAAACTCATGTCCGGCGAAGTCCGTCTCCGCGATGCCGAGAAGGCGGTGGGGACGGTCGCGTGATGATCCAAGACGAAGACATCCGCCGACAGCTTCACTTGGGCGAGGACAGTCGATGGGAATTCAAACGGATCGAGTTCACCGGCAACAAACCGACCAGTCCGAACAGAGACGACCTCGCGAACGAACTGGGCGCGTTCGCCAATGCGGACGGTGGTGTTGTGCTGTGCGGAGTGGCCGACGACGGAACAATCCAAGGTATGTCGCGAGAACAGATGGTAGCCTTGGATCGCCTGCTGGTAGAGATCAGCACCGACGCCCTTGAGCCGCCATTACGCGTCGACGTCCATCACAGGGAATTGGACGGTGAGGCATTCGTGCTGGTGGCAGTGCCGCGCGGCGAGGCTCTACATGAGCGAGGCGGGCAAGCATTCATTCGGGTTGGTGCAACCAAGCGGCGCCTCCGGAGGGACGAGAGTCTGAGGCTGGCGCAGAATCGTGCGCAGAGCCGTTATCTCTGGTTCGACAATCAAGTCGTGCCCGCGACCGGCTTCGAGACGCTCAGCGAGCGCCTGTGGGAGCCGTTGCTCAGCGTGTCGAGCGCGGCGGATCCGCGGCGTGGATTGCTGAATCTCCGCCTACTGGCGCGGGATGAAGCCGGCGTGGATCGAGCCACCATGGCCGGCATATTGCTTTGTGCCCCCTCACCTCAGGACTGGTTGCCGCAAGCGACCATCGCGGCGACACATTATCGCGGATTGGATCGTGCCTCGGGCCAGTTGGACGCGCAGGAGATCGCTGGCCCGCTGCCCACACAGATCGGGGACGCGGTCCAGTTCGTCGTTCGGAATATGCGCGTTTCCGCGCGCAAGACTCCGGAGCGGGAGAACGTTTCCCAGTACAGCAAAGCCGCCGTGTTCGAGGCAGTGGTCAATGCGGTCGCGCACCGTGACTACTCCATGTCTTCGCGGAGGATCCGGCTATCCATGTTCAAGGACCGCCTAGAGATCGATTCGCCCGGCCAGCTACCCAACGGCATGACCATTGATGGCATGGAGACCAGCCAGGCTACCCGCAACGAGGTGCTCGCTTCCGTGTTCGGCCGCATTCCTGTCGCCGACGTGGCGGGGTCGGGTCACCGAAGGTACCTGATGGAACGCCGGGGGGATGGTGTGTCGATCATCCGTACGGAAACTGAAGAAGCCACCGGTGTGCTGCCGGAATATGAGATAGTTGACGATTCCAGCTTGGTGCTCCGAATCCCTGCCGCGAAGCTGGAGCTTGTTCCCGCCGACGCGACGGTCACGGTGCATTCCAGAGGCAAGCCTTTTGCCGGCATCGAGGTCCTCGCGCTTTTTCCCAACAAGACCTGGGTGCGGGCGATTACCGACGAGGACGGCAATGCAGCCCTGGATCTTTACACGACGCATCTACCGATGACGATCTACGCCGCCGGGCCCGGGTACGCGGCCGGACTGGAGAGAGCGTGGATGCCAAATCGGGGTGGTCTTCTGCTCGAACTCGAACCGCTGGAGTCCGGCGGTGCAGCGATTTTCGCGCAGAGCACGGGGCACCTTCCTAGCCTGCGCGGACGGCTGAGCCCAATACGCGATACTTACGACCGGACCTATCTATACGCTGACAACATCGCCATCAACGAGGGACAGCAGCAGCCGGTGTCGTTTCGACCCGGCAAACCGATACGGCTGACGGACGCCTATGGCTCGGATTTGTCGGTCACCATCGTCGACATCCTCGGCCGGTCCTCCTTGATCGAATATCGACCGTTCAAACCGTGATGGACGCCAACGCGTTCATTCGGGCCGGGAACCTGCACTACGGTTTCGATTTCTGCCCCGCCTTGTGGGACTGGTTGGTTGAACAAAACGGTGCGGGCAAGGTCGCGCGCACCGCTCCACGCGGTCGACCATACTCGCCACCAATCCGTGGAATGCAGATGATGCAGGATCATGGTCGGAGCGAAGGTCCTTGCCAGCTCTTTCATCTCCTCGCTCCGACGGTGCCTGCGGCTCCTTGGCGTCATTGCAGAACTGACCCGCTTGCTGAACATGTTCAGGTGAGCTTCTTGGACAAGCGTTCCTTCCCGCCAATCCACCGGATAGGATTTGCCGGCCCACCGCACCGGCTCGCCCCGCTCGACGTCGACGATAGCCACAAGCTCCGCGTGCGTGCCGCGCGGCTTCCTGTCCATCTTCCGCTTGCCGCTCGCGTCGTTCAGGTCCACCCCCAGTGTCAGGAAGTCCGTTCGACCGCGTGCCGCGTCGAGCGCCCGCGGTGTCAGCACTTCGTCCACGGCGCTCCGGGCATGCGGGACCAGCGACCGAAAGTCTTCGGCCGCGAAGCCCATCCACAGGCTCCGTCCCAGCCATCCGGAAACGGCGCCTTGACGAAGCCCCCCGGCGTGACCGTGAACATCGCGTTTCCGGGCCAATGGTTGTCCTCGAAAGCCCGGAGCAGCATGTTGCGGGCCCGCATGACGTTGGTTCGTTCCGATCTCGTGGAGGGGCAGCCCTTGACCACGATGCAAACGACGGGAACTTCGATCTCCGGCATGGCCGATCCTCCTCGCCGCAGCCCACAATACCGGCCCGGATCCCCTTCGCCGGTTGCATGAACATTGGGTCCGTCAGCAAACTGTCAAGCAGGACAGGGTGCCCCGCCACCATCGGCGATACGGCCGATTCCGTCATTGCGCGCCCGGTTCCGCATTGTCGAGCGCGACCACCAGTGTGGCATCACGCCCGACCCTGGCGACGACGACCGCGCGCGTTCCCCGGCCTGAGGTCCCGATTCTCAGCCGCGCCTACAGCCCAATATCGCGATCAACGCTCTTCGGCGCTCGGGACCGTTCCCGCTCTTGCGACGTAGATCTTTCTCTCTCTCGGCCGGAGCTCCGGTCCCGATCGAGCGAAGTCTCCCGCTCCGTCGCCTTGTCCGGCTTAACCGCTTCGAGCGCCGCGATGCGCTCGCCGGACGACAGGATGAGCTTGACCGCCTCCTTCTGCCTGGCCGTGAGGGGTCCGCCCCTCAGCGCCTTGTCGACGGCGCGGGCGCGCAGCGGCACGGCGCCGCGCCGCTGCGCGCCGTCTCGCGCCCCGACAGATGGGCGACGGCCCAGTCCACCGCCTCGGACGCCAGCGTCGGCGGCGGCCCCGACGCGGCCTGCCGCTCCCAGCTCTGCCCGAGCGCCCCGCGGTCGACATCGCGCTTGGCCGCGCGGGTCATCAGCGCCGCGTGCTGGGCGAGGCGCTGGTTGTCTGCGGTCTTCCCGCCGTCGCGCTCGGCGCGCCGCGTCGAGAACCCTTCGTTCAATCGAGGGCATACGTAGACAGACGCGGACAGGGGGTGACAATAGCAGCTCATTTGCAACGCTTTATGAGATGTCATCGTCGCCATACGCCGCCAGACAGTGGCTCTGCTACGCTCCGGTTCTTTTTTTGGGGTTGACTTCTGAGTTGACTATTCGGGCGCGGGCGGTAGGATTGCTCCATGAATCAGCACTCCGCAAAACGCGTCGCCAAGGTGAAGCTCACCCTCACCAAGCGGACCGTCGAGGCGCTGGAGCCCGCCAACAAGCCGTGGATCGCATGGGACGACAAGCTGGTCGGCTTCGGCTGCCGCGTGCAGCCCTCCGGCACCAAGTCCTTCGTCATCAACTACCGCGCCGCCCCCCGACCAGGCCCGGCGCCGGGCCCAGGAACTGCTCGGGCGGGTGGCCGGCGCGACATCGAGGCCCGCTTCCACCTCATCACCGAACAGCGCGGCCCGGTGCCGGCCAATCAGACGATGTCGTTCCTGCGCTGGGTCTTCCGCAGGCCCTGCGTGGACCACGAGGGCCTGCGCAATCCGGTCGAGCTGTGGCTGGCCGGCGGCGGGCGCTACCACCGCACGCCCCGGAAGCGGATTTCCTCTCCGGCGGAGGTTCTGCCGAAATGGCGTGCGGGCATCGATGCGGCGGTGCGCAATCCGGTGCACCGGGACGTGTTCCTGTTCGGCCTCTGCACAGTTATGCGCCGGGGCGAGATCTTCCCCCTGCGCTGGGAGCGGGTGGACCTGGAGGCGGGGTTGTTCCGGGTCGAGGAGACCAAGACGGGGGTGCCGCTGGAGTTGCCGATCACGCGCCAGCTCTGGGATATTCTCGCCCGCCGTCGGGCCGGCGGCGCGAAGTTCTGGTTCCACGCGCTTCGCAACTGCTTCATCACGGTGGCGGAGCGCGAACTCATGTTGCCGTGCTCGCTGACCAAGCGGCCTGGACCGTTGGACAGCTCCGGGAGCCGGCGCAGCGCATGGCAGACAGGATCGACGAGCTGATGGGTGCAATGGGAAGCCCGGAATCGGTCACTGCATCACGCGCGCCGGAACAGGTCATGCTTCGGTCGCGGTCGCAGGATGCGGGCAGTCGATTGTATGCTGTCCGGCGGCGCGCTGCAGATTTCCGCAAGCAGTCCGGCTGCGGAACGGGACTGAAAGGCCGCTCTCCGGCAATTGTCCGGGGCGGATGGCGAAGCGACAACTGACCGGAAGGGCGCGGCATGGCGCGGGGACGACCCGGAAAACAGCGAGGCGACGCGACAGCCAGGCCGGACGGCGGCGCGACGACCGGCCATGAGGCAGAGTTGTGGGCGATGGCCGATGCGCTGCGCGGCTCGATGGACGCGGCCGAATACAAGCATGTTGTCCTCGGGCTGATCTTCCTGAAATACATTTCCGACGCCTTCGAGGAGCGTCGCGCGGCGGTGCTCGCCGAATGGGGCAAGGATGCGGCCGAGGACCGTGACGAGTATCTCGCGGAGAACATCTTCTGGGTCCCGCCCGAGGCGCGCTGGAGCCGTCTGAAGGCGCAGGCGCGGCAGTCGACAATCGGCCAGATCGTCGATAACGCCATGGCGGCGCTCGAGCGCGACAATCCGAGTCTGAAGGACGTCCTGCCCAAGGACTACGCCCGCGAGGGCCTCGACAAGCGGCGCCTCGGCCAGATCATCGACATGATCGGCAATATCCGCGTCGGCGATGAGGAGGCGCGCTCCAGAGACGTGCTCGGCCGGGTCTATGAGTATTTCCTCTCGCAGTTCGCGAGCGCGGAGGGCAAGAAGGGCGGTGAGTTCTACACCCCGCGCTGCGTGGTCCAGCTCCTGGTCGAGATGCTGAAGCCGTATCGGGGCCGGGTCTACGACCCGTGCTGCGGTTCGTCCGGCATGTTCGTTCAGTCGGTCGAATTCATCCGGGCGCACGCGACCGGCAATGGCAATGGCGGCAAGGCGCGCGGCGACATCTCGATCTACGGACAGGAGAGCAACTACACGACGTGGCGGCTCGCCAGGATGAACCTCGCCATTCGCGGCATCGAGGGCCGGATCGCCCATGGCGACAGCTTCCACGCCGACCGCCATCCCGACCTCAAGGCCGACTTCATCCTCGCCAACCCGCCCTTCAATGTCTCCGATTGGGGCGGCGAGCGGCTCGCCGACGACAAGCGCTGGAAGTATGGCGTCCCGCCGAAGGGCAACGCCAACTTCGCCTGGGTGCAGCACATGGTGCACCATCTGGCACCCGGCGGCGCGGCCGGCTTCGTGCTCGCCAACGGCTCGATGTCCTCGGCCCAGTCTGGGGAGGGCGAGATCCGCGCGAAGCTGATCGAGGCGGGTCTCGTGGACTGCATGGTGGCGCTGCCGGGCCAACTCTTCTACTCGACCCAGATCCCGGCCTGCCTGTGGTTCCTGGCGCGGGACCGGGGCAACGGCAGGTTCCGCGACCGGCGAGGCGAGGTGCTGTTCGTCGATGCCCGGGCGCTTGGCCGCATGGTGGACCGCACTCACCGCGAACTGACCGACAAGGACATCGCCCGCATCGCCGATACCTGCCATGCCTGGCGGGGCGGCAGCGGCGGTTACGAGGATGTCCCCGGCTTCTGCCGGAGCGCGCCGCTGGACGAAGTGCGCAAGCACGGCCATGTGCTCACGCCCGGCCGCTATGTCGGTGCAGCCGCCCCGCGCGAGGACGACGGCGAGCCGTTCGAGGGCAAGATGACGCGGCTGGTTGCAGAGTTGCAGGCGCAGCAGGCCGAGGGCGCGCGGCTCGACGCTGCGATTGCAGAAAATCTCAAGGCGCTGGGCTTTTGGGAGGGTGACGCATGAGCATGACCGTTGCCGAACTCATCGATCTTCTTCGCATCTATCCGCCTGCGCTCCGTGTCGCGGTGGACGGTTATGAGGAGGGCTACGACGACCTTTCGCCCGACCGGATATCGGTCAGAAAGATCGGTCTCGATACCGGGACGGAATCTTGGCAGGGAAAGCACGGCGACCCACAAGACCTGCCCGGAACCGATCCCGATGCGGTGGAGACCGTCGAGGCCCTGGTCTTTCACCGCGCATCATGGTGACCATGGTCCGCGAAGAAACATCATGATCGATTACGACAAATTCCGGCTGTCCCTGAAGCGCCTGGAGGAGCAGTACGAGAACCACAAGGACTGCGATCCTGCCCTGCCGGAAATCACCCGCGAGGGAATTGCGGAGTCGGTCATTCAGCGTTTCGAAACCTGCTATGACTGCCTGTGGAAGGTGTTGAAACGCTACCTGATCGAGGGTCTGGGAGTCGCCGACCCGCCCAACAGCCCCAAGCCCGTGTTTCGCCTCGCTCACGAAAACCGGCTGTTGTCCTCTCCGCTGGAACAGTGGCTGCGATACGCCGACGCGCACACCGACCTGTCGCACGACTACGATGGCGAGAAAGCCAAGGCGTGCCTCGCCCTCGTGCCCGACTTCCTCGACGACGCCATTGGGCTATACCAGACAGTGAGCGGCGAAGCATGGCAATGAGCCCCGCCATCGACATAACGGCCGAGCAGCGAAAAACCGTACTGTCGCTGCTTTCCAGACATCTTCCGGACACGGTGGCGTGGGTCTGCGGCTCTCGGGTCAGGTGGACATCGCGCCCGGAATCCGACCTCGACATGGTGGTGTTCGCTACCCCCGAGCAGGCGCGCAGCGTTGCCGATCTTCGCGAGGCGTTCGAGGAAAGCAACCTCCCGTTCCGGGTCGATCTGTTTGTCTGGGATCGGGTACCGGAGAGTTTCCGCAAGCAGATCCAGCGGGAGCATGTGGTATTGGCGGAGAAAGAGGTACGGTGCTCAGGAAATAGCTGGCCGACGGTTCGGCTCGGCGATTGTGCGATACTTGTGCGCGAAACAGTCTCGCCGTCCGATGCGGGAAAGATGAATTACATCGGATTGGAACACATTGGAGAAGATACCTTGTCTTTACTTGGGCACGGTATGGCATGTGATGTAACCAGCACGAAAATGCGTTTCAAGCGTGGCGATATACTCTTCGGGAAACTCCGGCCCTATTTTCGCAAAGTTGTCCAGGCACCATTCGATGGGATTTGCTCAACGGACATCTGGGTGGCTCGCGCCCAAAACAGCATGGAGCAGAGATTTCTCCACTACTGCTTGGCCTCCAAGCCTTTTGCTGATTTCGCATCCCTTGGATCGGAAGGCACGAGAATGCCACGAGCTAAATAGGATCATGTTTCAAATTACGAGATTCCTCTCCCACCCCTGCCCGAGCAGCACGCCATCGCCCACATCCTCGGTACGCTGGACGACAAGATCGAACTGAACCAGCGGATGAACGAGACGCTGGAGGCGATGGCTCGGACGATCTTCAAGGACTGGTTCGTCGATTTTGGCCCGGTACGGGCGAGAATGGAAGAGCGTGCGCCCTACCTGCCGCCCGAGATATGGAGACTGTTCCCCGACGCGCTGGACGACGAAGACAAGCCGGTCGGGTGGGACCGGGGAATCCTTGCGGACGTCGCGGAATCTCCGCGGCGCGGCATCCGTCCTGCTGACGTATCCGAGGACACACCGTACATCGGCTTGGAGCATATGCCGCGCCGATCGATTGCGCTTTCGGAATGGGAAGGTGCGGGGAAGGTCAAAAGCAACAAGACCCAATTCCACAGAGGGGAGATCCTGTTCGGAAAGCTGCGGCCATACTTCCATAAGGTCGGAATTGCCCCTCTAGACGGCATTTGCTCGACCGATATTGTTGTGGCGGTCCCACGGGCACAGGAGTGGGGAGCGTTTACACTTGCGTGCCTGTCCTCGGATGAGTTCGTGGATTACACGGGCCGGACATCGACCGGCATCAAAATGCCATGCACGAGCTGGAAGACGATGGCACAATATAAGTTGTGCTTACCACCGAGGCGAATTGTTTGGGCCTTTCAAAGTATCGTACGACCGTTTTTCGATCGACTCGGTGCTAACATTTGCGAAGCATCCGCTCTCACCCAGACCCGCGACCTTCTCCTGCCCAAGCTTATGTCCGGCGAAGTCCGTCTCCGCGATGCCGAGAAGGAGGTGGAGGCGTGAGTTCGTTGACGGACATCGAGAAGCGCTATCTCGAGAAATTGTTCGGCATGGGCGGGGGCTATGTTCTCGACTTCACGGATGCCACGTTCGGCGAGTTCTTCGAACAGCATAACGTCGACATTCACGGGCGCAAATACCAGACTTTCGGAACGTCTAAGGCGAAGAAGCTCCGCGCATTTTGGGCGTCGGAATCCGACCGGCAGATTGGCACGGTGCTGTCCGAGATGCTGGACTCTTACGAGGCAGACTGCGACCTCTATGAAAGAAACCTCGACAGCAAGTTGCTGTCGAGGACGCGCGGCATCGCCGGACGTCTGACCGGTCGATCTGCCGTCCCTCGCTCTGCCATGAACGAAGGCGAATTTCTGGCCCGCGAATTCTCGGTTCCGGACATTCAGAAAATGCCAATTGACGCGGAGGTCGCGTCCATTGTCGAGGCACGGCTTGACGAAGCCCGCGTAGCGCTCGCCGCAGGTGCTCATTTGTCCGTCATCTTTCTGTGCGGCAGCGTGCTGGAGGCTGTGCTGCTTGGCGCAACGCGGCAGTCTCCGGCGAAATTCAATCAGGCGAATGCGACGCCGAAGACGGCGGACGGTTCGCCGAAACGCTTTCATGAATGGACCCTTGCGCAGTTGATCGACGTTGCGTGCGAAGTCGGCGTTCTGAAGATCGACGTCAAGAAGTTCAGTCACGGCTTGCGCGATTTCCGAAACTACATCCACCCCTACGAGCAGATGACCTCGGGTTTCACGCCGGATGAACATACCGCTAAAGTCTGCTTCCAGGTCCTGAAGGCCGCTCTGGCGAGCTTGGCGGGCGAGCGCCCATGATCCACGCGCCCGTCAGTCCCGAACTTCTGCGCTGGGCGCGCGAGCGCGCCGGGGTCGCCCAGGAAGATCTGGCAGCGAAGTTCAAAAAGCTTCCCGAATGGGAGAGCGGCGAGACTCAACCCACCCTGAAACAGTTGGAGGCATTCGCCCGCGCCGTCCATGTACCATTCGGCTACCTGTTTCTCCGCGAGCCTCCCGACGAACGTCTCCCGATTGCCGATTTCCGCACCGTTGCGGATACGGCAACAACCAGAGCGAGCCCGGATCTGATCGACACGATCTACACCATGCAGCGGCGGCAGGCGTGGCTGCGCGAGCATCTCGTAGAGAACGAAGCGGAGCCATTGGCCTTCGCGGCAAGCGCCCGCCTTGCCGACGACCCTGTTGCGGTAGGTCGCGAGATGCGGCGTGCCCTCGGCCTGGACGAGGGTTGGACGGCGGGAGTGCGCAGTTGGCAGGATGCCGTGAATGAGTTGCGCCGCAAGATCGAGCGGCTCGGCGTGATGGCTGTGATCAACGGCATCGTCGGCAACAATACGCACCGCCGGCTGAGCGTGGCGGAGTTTCGCGGGTTCGCGCTCGCGGACCGTTACGCACCCTTGATTTTCGTGAACGGCGCGGATGCGAAATCCGCCCAAATGTTCACGCTGGCTCACGAGCTGGTGCACATCTGGCTCGGCGAAGGAGGGCTTTCCGGTTTCGAGAGCCTGCTTCCCGGCGGCACGGAGGTGGAAGATTGGTGCAATCGGGCAGCGGCCGAATTCCTTGTGCCATCGTGCGAACTGCGGGAGCGCTGGATGCAGGTCAGGCGGGAACGGCATCCCTTCGAGGCTCTTGGTCGGTCGTTCAAGGTGAGCCCGGTGGTCGCCGCCCGTCGAGCAATGGACCTAAAGCTCATTGAGCGCAGCGCCTTCTTCGAATTCTACGGGCGCGACATCGACCGGGAACACCGGGGCGGCGCGACATCGTCCGGAGGAAATTTCTACAGCACCCAGAATGCGCGTGTCGGCAAGCTTTTCGCGACCCATGTGATGGGAGCGGCGATGGGGGGCGAAATCGGTTTCAGGGAAGCCTATGAACTGACCGGACTGCGGGGCGGAACGTTCCAGGACTACGCCGGCAGACTGGGCATCCCGCTCTCCTGATGGCATCCCGCTCTCCTGATGGCGGATCGGACGACATACCTTGTGGACTCGGACGTCCTCATCACCGCGAAGAACCTGTATTACGCGTTCGATCTATGCCCCGGATTTTGGAAAAGCTTGCTTCATTACCACGGAGAGGGTTGGATTTTCAGCGTTGACAGAGTGCGAAACGAACTCCTCGCCGGTCGCAGTGACGAGGATCTGTTTCAATGGGTGAAGAACGATGTCCCGGAAAAATTCTTCCTGCCAGTGGACACCGATGAGCTGGCGCGCGTGTATACGGAAATCATGATGTGGGTTCAACGCCATCCAAACTACTTCGACCACGCGAAGGCGAAATTCGCGACAGGTGCGGACGGCTGGCTCGTAGCCTGCGCGCAGGTGCGCGGTGCCACCGTTGTGACGAACGAGCAGCCTGCCCCGGCGTCCAGAAAGGACGTGAAACTGCCGGATGTCTGCGACGAGTTTCAAGTCCCTCGGCAAAACACATTCGTCATGCTTCGAGTGTTGGGAGCGCAGTTCGATTGGACGGGACGGGTCGAATGAGCCGCGCTGGTAGCCAGTCACAATCCATTCTATGGTTTTTTGAAACGTGGACGGCACGACATGTGCCTTGCCACTGGCTGGCGCGCGGCTCCCCGGGCCCAATGCGCTCGTACCTCATCGCCTGTATCCGAAGCATGAATCTCTATGAGATGCTCCTCCGCGAGCGCGCAAGATCCGTCCTGGGAATGGGTGGGGCCGCGGCCTGATGGCCAAATTCGCCGAAAGCGAGGTGGAAGACGCCGCTCTCGCATGGCTTGCAGGGCTCGGCTAAGCAATGCTGCACGGACCGGACATCGGCCCGGAAGGCACGGCGCCGGAGCGCGGCAGCTACGATGAGGTGCTGCGCAAGGTGCGGCAGACGGGAACCCCCTCGCTCGTCGAGGAGAACCGGCGCCTGCACCGCTATCTGGTCGAGGGCGTTCCGGTCGAGGTCGCCCGCGAGGACGGGAGTGTCGGCAGAGATGTCGCCCGGCTGATCGACTTGGACGATGCAGCCGTCAACGACTGGCTCGCGGTGAACCAGTTCACGGTGATCGAGCACGAACACAATCGCCGCCCTGACGTGGTGCTGTTCGTCAACGGCCTGCCGCTGGCCGTGATCGAGCTGAAGAACCCCGGTGATGAAAACGCCACCCTCGAAGGGGCCTTCAACCAGCTCCAGACCTACAAGGACCAGATACCGTCCCTGTTCCGCACCAATACCGCGCTCGTGACCTCGGACGGGCTTCGCGCGCGCCTCCGCTCGCTGACCGCCAGTCTCGAACGCTTCATGCCCTGGCGCACCGTGGACGGCTCCGTCATCGCCCCGAAGGGCGCGCCGGAACTCGAAACCGTCATCGGGGGCGTGTTCGAGAAGAGCCGGTTCCTGACCCTGATCCGGGATTTCACCGTGTTCGAGGACACCGGCGCGGGGCTTGTCAAGATCGTGGCCGGCTACCACCAGTTCCACGCCGTGCGGCGGGCCGTTCGATCGACGCTGTGGACACTCCCGAAAGTGCGGCAAGCTACGCCCGGCTATGGCGCAAGAATGAACGAGGACCCATCTCACTTTGGCTTCGCCACGGTTGACGATCAGTCGGATGGCGACCGCCACATCGGCGTCATCTGCCCAAAGCTCTCAAAAGAGAACCGCTGGTTGACGCAGTGTTTGAGATGGGGCTGAAGGGCGAACCGCAATTGGCCGACATTCTTCCTAGAATTCTGTTTCACGAACTTAGCCCAAAACCCGTTGTCACACGGCTTCCAGCAGCCGAAATTCTGCAACCAATTCGAAAGAACTGCTTATTGCACACGGTTCCTGCGACACAAGGCATTGTGTCCGGGATGTTGGATGATGGAATGTTCGCATGACATTCTTGACGTGGAACCGTCCCATGACCGAAAGCCCCGCCAGCCTCATCGCCTTCCAGCGCCGGTTCCCCGACGCCGGCGCCCGGCGGCTCGTCGCTGTCCGATGGCCGAACGGCTTCCGGTGTCCCGCCTGCGGCCACAACCGCGGGTGGCAGCTGAAGACCAGGAAGCACAGCTTCGAGTGCGCCCGTTGCCATCGGCAGACCTCGGTCACCGCCGGCCCCTCCTGCACCGAACCAGGCTGTCGCTCACGATCTGATTCTGGGCCGCCTGTCTGATTGCCACTCATTCCAATGGCATCTCCGCCCTGCAGTTGCAGAAGCAGCTCGGGACTGGGTCATGTCGCAGCGCCTGGCCACGATCCCGTCCTGCAGCGCCAAGGATCTCGGCAACTTCGCTGTGCGCAACACCGCCGCGACCGCGATCGTCAAGACAGACGGCTGGAAAGGCTGCAGCCCGGTGCCTCGGGACCGCCACCAGCCCCATGTCGTCGGCGACAGGCCCGCCCATGAAGTTCTCGCCTGGATCCACACCGCGCTCTGCAACCTCAAGGGCTGGGCTCGGGGCGTCTGCCACGGGCTGCGCGCCAAGCGCCTCCAGACCTGTCTCGGCGAGTTCGTCTTTCGTTTCAATCGGTGCCGAAATCGCCACGCTGCCTTCCTGTCCCTGTTCCTGCAGGCGCTGCGCGCCAAACCTCGCCCCTACCACATCTTGATCGAACCGGAATCAAGTGCATAAGCAGTTCGAAAGAATATTCCCAACCTTCAGTTTGCCCCCTTAATGCGCCTTGAGCGGAATAAGTTTTCCATTTCGGTTGGTGAGCGAAACATCGTAATCAGTTGCATGTTGCCATATCCGAAGTGGCCAAAATTCAAGGAGGAGATCCTCGATATCATAGCGCAAATTGCGGGTGTCGGTCATCGAAAGCACCGGACGGTACTCTTTGAAGTATGTGAACGCTATCGCGGCACGGACGCTAGCTGAGCAGATCAAGATGGGCATAACGCTCGGGCCTGTCGAGGTGAAAGACGACGCTGTCAACATACGTGTAGATCAGATCGACAACGACATTGTTCATGTACTTTCTTTGATCACTGGCGCGAGCGGTCAACTCCCGAATGGAAACACGTTTCACGGCGTGGTTGTGGACATCAATTCGATTCGCAACATTAACCAGCCCGACCTTGCCACTTTCGAAGCCGAACTTGAGCCAAGCTTGGAACAGTTGTGGCAAAAAAAACAAGGCGATATTTTTCAGTTGCTTAACATATACAACAATTGAAGAGATGGGGCCGGTTTATGAATAGGTTTGTTCTGCACCAATCACTTTCTCCGACAGCAGCAGTTGCCGTGATGGGACTAGGTCGTGTACTCATAAAGGGAAAAGGGATTCTCTTTTCGGCTCTGATGTGATTCAATCTTCCAAACAGCGGGAGATTGAGGATGCAGGGAAGGCACGATCTGACGGATGCGGAATGGGCGATCATCTCGCCGTTGCCGCCTGACAAGCCGCGGGGCGTTCCACGGGTGGACGACCGGCGGGCGATCAGCGGGATCTTTCACATCCTGCGCCACGGCATGCCGTGGCGCGACCTTCCGGAACGCTGCGGGCCATATACGACAGTATGCAACCGCTACAACCGCTGGGCCAAGCAAGGGGTGCGGGAGCGCCTGTTCGGGGCGCTGGCGACGGGCTCGCCGGGATCTCTTCATCTCCTCGACGCCTCGGTGGTGCGCGCCCACCAGCACGCCGCGGGCGGAAAAAAGGGGGTCCGGACCACGCCATCGGACGCTCGCGAGGCGGGCTGAGCACCAAAATCCACGTCGTCGTCGACGGCCTTGGCCTGCCGCGACGCTTCGTGATCACCCCGGGCCAAGCCTCCGACAAGGCTGCCGTGCCGGCCCTCCTTGACGGCCTTGAGCCGGCCCGGGACACCGTCGCTGACCGCGGCTGCGACTCCCGCGCCATCCTCAAACGCATTGCCGACCATGGCTCTTGCCCCCACATCCCGACCCAACGGGGTCGCCGGGAGCAGCGCTCCGCATCCCATGACCTCTACCGCCAACGCAACCTCGTGGAACGCTTCTTCAACAAGCTCAAGCACTTCCGAGGCATCGCGACCCGCCATCACAAGCTTGCAAGAAACTTCCTCGCCGCAATCGCCCTCGCCTGCATCCGCCTCTGGATCAAAACTAATGAGTACACGACCTAACCGCTGCTTTCGCAGCAGATTCAACCCCAATTCTGGATAAGAGGGGTGAGGGGGTTCCCAAATCGGGCGTGGCCTGATTCTGTATCCGCAACCAAAATCAACGGATGGGATCCCCTCAATGAGCACCTCTGTCATCGCACTGTTCTGCTGTCTCGACGACTTTGCAAAGACCTTTGAAGAATGGGAGCGGCATCGGCTGATCGGCACAGGCCGCCAGCGCTCGCGCTCGGGCAAGCTCTCGCTCAGTGAAAGGCTCTTCATCATGGTGTTGTTTCATCTCTCGCCCTTCAAGAATTTCAAGGCTTTCTGGTTCCATGGCGTGGAGCGGAAATATCGCGACTGCTTTGGAGACCTGCCGAGCTACGGACGGTTTGTCGCTCTGATGCCGCGCTTGCTGGTTCCGTTTTGCATCTTGATGCAATGCTTTCGCGGTGAGGAAACCGGAATCTGTTTTGTGGACAGCACCAAGCTCGCTGTCTGCCACAACGCACGGATCAACCGGAACAAGGTCTTCAAGGGACTGGCCAAGCGGGGCCGAAGCACCATGGGGTGGTTTTTCGGGTTCAAGCTGCATCTGGTCATCAACGACAAGGGTCAGGTCATGGCCGTCAAGATCACGCCTGGAAACACCGACGACCGCAAGCCGCTTGAGACCATGATTGCCGAGTTGAAAGGCAAGGCGTTCGGCGATAAAGGCTGCATTTCGAAGCCGCTTTTCCAGCGTTTGTGGCAGCAGGGCCTGCACCTGATCACTGGCATTCGCCGCAACATGAAAAACTTTCCTCTGCCCATTCTGGACCAAATCATGTTGCGGAAGCGGTTCATCATTGAAACGCTGTTCGATAAACTGAAATCGAGCATGGGATTGGAACACACACGACACCGGTCCCCAACAAATGCCTTCGTTCATATCCTGTCATGTCTGGCTGCCTATATTCTGGCGCAGCCAAAGGTCAAAATCGGCAAAATCGTCGTGCCAGACGCCATTCGGTGCATTCCAAAAGAAAACAGAGCTTATCCATAACTCGGGTAGATTCACACTTCTCCTCAGATCTGGCGAGTTGGCCTGAAATCGAACTTTCTACATACGTTTCGAATAATGCCGCACCGACATTTAGCTCATTTAAGAATTCGCTAACCTCCTTGAGCCAAGCTGCTGTGCTAGACTTTGGGCAGGAGATTGCTACGGTCTATGCGTCACTGTTGGATGGTCAAGAACCCCTTGGGACTGAATTTGAGGCAGTTTGGGACGCGAATGTGGATCAGCTTTATGAAGCCTGACAGTCTGCATGGAATTCAATGTCGAGAGCCTGCAACGGCAGATTCCTTATTACCTTACTGCCGAAGACAGACAGGTTTTGGTCAAGGAACTGCACTCAATTTCATCGGGTCATTCCCCCGACTACATTCTGAGTGCCTATAATGACCACTTTAGAAAGAGCATGTTGCAAGGAGATGGCTGGAAGGGCTTTCAAATTTTTTGGCTCAATTTGCAATTCGTGAGCCTGCTACCGGACTGGTTCTCGATTTGCATTGGACATGGGGGACAGGCGGATGGACCGGGCGCGTTTTTAAGGGACTGGTTTTCGAATATCGATGAAGCTGACGGGTGCGCTCACCGGCATTGAGGCAACGGTGCGCAACCAAGTGCACCGGTACACGCAATCTCCTGATGTTCGAGCTACACGCGGCATGCGTCGGGGCGAGATCATGACGCTTCACTGAAAGCGAGTCGATATCGACGCGAGTCTGTTCCAAGCGGAAGCTGCCATATATGAGGATTGTCGAGCGGCTTGCGGCGGAGAAGATCGAAATCGGGCTGGCAGACGGGATTGCTGGATAGTTCTGGGCTTCGCGGCGTCTCGGGGAGCGTAGGGCTTGAGCGACGGCTTTCAGAAGACGCTGGACCACAGCCGGTCCATCGCTGGCGGCTAGGGAACCTCTGATTTGGAGGTTTTTTTTGGGGTTTGCTGCTGGAGTTGCCCTTCCCGGCTGCACCGGTCGGTTTTCGGCGGTCCGGAAGCCGCAAATGCGCGTTTTCGGGGCGAAACCGCCGCCGGTTCAGCCCCCGCGGGGCCGGTCCGGCAAATTCCGGACACACTGATCCCTTGTCACGACAGGTGCGGCCGGGCAATCATCAGGTTCGAGAAGCCCGGGGGCATGGCAATCTGCCGCGACACCTCGCGATGCGCGTGCTCCGCGCGCTTGCCAATCCCGCGGTATCCAGAGTCACCCCAGACTTGCTCCTCCTCGCCGTGCAGAAGCTTGCCCGAAGGCGTCAGGTCGTGAACGTTGGCGGCCGTTCCCTCCAGATGGTGCACCAGACCCCGGGTGTCGGTGCCGATGTGCAGCTTCATCCCGAAATGCCACTGGTTCCCTTTCCTTGTCTGGTGCATCTCCGGATCGCGGGCGTTGCTCCCGTTCCCGGTCGACGATGGCGCCGAGATGATGGTGGCGTCAACGATGCCGCCCTTCTTCAGCAAAACCCCCCGCTCGGCCAGGCGATCCCTGATATCCCGAACAGTTGGTGCGCCAGTCCGTGGCTCCCAGCCGGTGGCGGAACTCGGGATCGTCGTCTCGTCCGGAACCTTCTCAAGCACCGCCCCGGCAAAGCGCCGGATGCTCTCCGCCTCGCAAGCCGGTCCTCCATCAACGGGTCGCTCCGGTTGCAAAACAGCTGAACGCAGTGCACGCGCAGCATCACCGACAGCGGATACAGCTGTCGCCCCTTGCGGCCGCCCTTCGGATACGCTGGCGCAATGCGGGCCTCCAGGCGCTCCTAGGGGATCAGGCCGTCCATCCGCTCCGGAAAGATCTCGCGGCGCGTCTTGCGCTTCTTGCGATCGCATTGGATGCTGGCAAAGGTCAATTGCTGAAGGCGCTGCATGTCAGGATCCCCTCAAAAAAGGCGTGGCGCAAAATAGCGGACACGCACCGGATGCGCAATGCAACGCCCAAAACCGGGCTGTATTCAGAGGTTCCCTAGGCCGAGAACAGCCGCCTGTTCAAGCGGTTGATGAATGCTTGGTTCAAGCAAGACCCTCTCTGCCAGGACCGGTTTTCCGATAGCAAGCTATGGTTACGAGTGGGCGGCTGGCAGACGGGATTTCGACGGCGAGGATATTGGCATCAATCTTGTCACCGAGGACTGCGGCGGCACCTGCATCTAGTGCAAGTGCCCTGCGCCGGGCACGCGGATATCGACGCCGACCGGGGGCCAAACGGCCGATGCCGTCAAGCATCTCCAAAACGGCGATTGAAGCAATGCCGAGATCCTCTTCGGCTATGGAGTCGGGAAAGGCGGTGGCCCCGCGGCTCCGGCCGCGGACGCATCATTTTGGAGATGACATTTGTGTCTATCAGCCACGCGAGCGGAGCAGTCATGCTTCGCCCTCACCGGAGAACGACAGCAGCGGCCTGTAGCCGCATCGGACCGAGGGCAGAAGCTCCACGTTGTGATTCTCCCCGAAATGCCGCGTGAAAGCCCTGACGGTTTCAGGCGGCGCACCAGTTTCTCCATCGACACGGACTTGTCCCGGGATCGATGTCTCGGACGGTGTGATGCCGGTGCCCATGCTGGCACCTCCTTTTTGGTCGGAAGCCCTTCTACGGGCCATCCATCGATCAGATTATGCTGTCAGGCATCGCGGATCAAACGCTTGTCCTAGTTCAGTCAGGGCGGCCTTATAGCGGGTAGTGGCCGTTCTGGAGGCGGATAGCGAAGGCACTTTTTGAAGGGACCGGCCGCAGGGTGCCATCCGGAACCGGCAATCGACCTAGTGAGAACTGCTGTTCTCAGGATAGTTGCCCTTTACATGTGATGCAATCTGCATTACAAATGGAAAGGAGGCCCATCATGCAAGACCTGAATTTTACTGGCTTGAACAGCGAGAAGCAGACGCGCACCACTCAGGTGCGGCATGGCGACACCCTTGCCGCGCTGATCGAGCGCGCCACGACGTCACTGGGTGTCAAAAAATCTGTGTTCCTGCGCAACGCCATCGCGAAGGAAGCGCAGCGGGTCCTTGAGGCCAACTCGCGCCATGTGCTGACGGCAGAAGACGCCAGACTGTTCGCTGCGGCACTGGACAAGCCGCCCGCACCGACGCCGCGCGCGCTCCAAGTGGCCGCTTCCTACCGGCGTCGCGTGGCAAATGCTGACTGAAGATACCCCTCTCAATATCGATAACTGGAACCCGAAGCGACATGATCGCTTCGGGTTTGACTGTGGCGTGGAGCGGCTGAACAATTTTCTGAAGCTGTCCGCAAAAAAGCAGCAGAAGGACGACCTGACCCGAGTCTATGTCGCCGTCGAGCCGGGACAGACGAAAATTCTTGGCTACCATGCCATCAATGTTGGCACGATGAATATGGTCGATCTCGCCAAACCGCCAAGGGGCACACCGAACCATGGAGAAATCCCCGTCCTGTTTTTGGGGCAAGTCGCGGTTGACAAAAAGGTGCAGGGGCTTGGGATTGGCGGTTTGCTCATGCACCACATCTTTGAAAAGGCGTGTGTGATTGCCGATGAAGTGGGTTGCCATGCCATTTTGCTGGACGTGATGTCGGATGGCGATGCGGAAGCCTTCAGGCGGCGCAAGGGCTGGTACGAAGAGTTCGGGTTTCAGAGCTTCGCCAGCAATAAAGCCCGGATGTTCATGACGCTGAAACAGGCTCGCCAGCTGGCCCGGACCTAACCTGGATATCTCATCAGACCGATGACAGTATATCTATCCTGAATCGATGACGTGTTTTTCCGATGTTTCGTTGGAAATGACAGGGAGCCGCACGCGCGTGCCGCCATTTCGTGGCTCCGGGTGCCAATAGTCACAGGAACGGAACGAGATCACTCGCGGCAGGCCTGCCGCTGTCGGTGGCGCCGGACACTATCCTGCGCAGCCGGTTATCTGCTTCTTGGACAAAGTGCACCAATTCAGGGGACGTTCCGTTGGAGATGAGTTCAATAGCGTGTCCCTCGATGCCTTCGGGCTGATCGCCAAGAAAGGCAAGAAGTACGGTTTGACCACAGCAATTGCCACCCAGCGGCCGCGCGATGTGCTGTAGGATGTCTTGGGTCAACTCGGGGCGTTGTTTGTTCACCGACTGACCAATGAGCGAGATCTCGAAACGATTGAACGTGCATGCGTTGAACTAGTGTCCTGATTCCGAAGCTGGTATCGTTATGATGTTGTGGCGACGTTGGTTTCTAGGATTCTGAAACAGAAGCTCTTGATGACGCCAAGATGTTGTCGGCCGACTTGTGCCATCGGAAGGGCTTGGGGTCTTCGTTGACGATCTTGGTGTATCCGGTGATGGCCTGCACCAGTTCGGCGGTCGATCAGCAAACCTCGCGCCGGATTTGCTTCTCCTTCAGGTCGGCGAACAAGCGCTCGACCTAGTTGACCCGAGTTATGGATAAGCTCTGTTTTCTTTTGGAATGCACCGAATGGCGTCTGGCACGACGATTTTGCCGATTTTGACCTTTGGCTGCGCCAGAATATAGGCAGCCAGACATGACAGGATATGAACGAAGGCATTTGTTGGGGACCGGTGTCGTGTGTGTTCCAATCCCATGCTCGATTTCAGTTTATCGAACAGCGTTTCAATGATGAACCGCTTCCGCAACATGATTTTGTCCAGAATGGGCAGAAGAAAGTTTTTCATGTTGCGGCGAATGCCAGTGATCAGGTGCAGGCCCTGTTGCCGCAAACGCTGGAAAAGCGGCTTCGAAATGCAGCCTTTATCGCCGAACACCTTGCCTTTCAACTCGGCAATCATGGTTTCAAACGGCTTGCGGTCGTCGGTGTTTCCAGGCGTGATCTTGACGGCCATGACCTGACCCTTGTCGTTGATGACCAGATGCAGCTTGAACCCGAAAAACCACCCCATGGTGCTGCGGCCCCGTTTGGCCAGTCCCTTGAAGACCTTGTTCCGGTTGATCCGTGCGTTGTGGCAGACAGCGAGCTTGGTGCTGTCCACAAAACAGATTCCGGTTTCCTCACCGCGAAAGCATTGCATCAAGATGCAAAACGGAACCAGCAAGCGCGGCATCAGAGCGACAAACCGTCCGCAGCTCGGCAGGTCTCCAAAGCGGTCGCGATATTTCCGCTCCACGCCATGGAACCAGAAAGCCTTGAAATTCTTGAAGGGCGAGAGATGAAACAACACCATGATGAAGAGCCTTTCACTGAGCGAGAGCTTGCCCGAGCGCGAGCGCTGGCGGCCTGTGCCGATCAGCCGATGCCGCTCCCATTCTTCAAAGGTCTTTGCAAAGTCGTCGAGACAGCAGAACAGTGCGATGATAGAGGTGCTCATTGAGGGGATCCCATCCGTTGATTTTGGTTGCGGATACAGAATCAGGCCACGCCCGATTTGGGAACCCCCTCACCCCTCTTATCCAGAATTGGGGTTAGTTGAGCTAGGAGGCGGAGGTTGGGGTTAAATGAACATGCCGCGCGTCCGCTAGGTGCTCAGACGGCCCCGGACGGCGAAATGCAGAGAAAACGCACGCTTTCGCAACGGTCTTGGGCCACCACCGGCCGCAGACTTGCGTGAAGGCAGAACACCGCGACTCGCTGGAAATTCTGGACGAGCGATGCATCATCAAGACGAAAATATTGGCCGAGATCGACAAACTGGCCGAAGCGGTGCGAAAAGCGATCAGCGACTGATCCGACCTTGACGCGATACGCCACGGTCGGCTAAACGGCAGGCAATGGCAGGGAACAATAAAAGAACACATCGCATTCGCGATCCTGTTCACGGGTTGATCTTATTCGGTGGCAGCACTGATGCCGACCGAAACGAAACGGATCTGATCGCGTGGAAATTGCTGGATACACCGGAGTTCCAGCGGCTGCGCCGTATCCGCCAGCTGGGATTTTCCGAGTTTGTCTTTCCCGGCGCTACTCATAACCGTTTTGCTCACAGCATAGGTACGTATCATATTGCACGAAAATTGGCCGATATTATCGCGCGACAACAGGATAAGCGCGACCCGGAGCGAGAACGTGTCGCGCTTCTAGCTGCTCTCCTGCACGATATCGGGCATGGACCGTTCAGCCACACGTTCTAGGCCGCGGCCAGCGCGGTCGGACTTCGCAGAAGGCATGAGGAGTGGAGCGCCGAGATTGTTCGGGGTGATACCGATGTCAACCGTGTATTGCGAGACGTGGATGAAGCGATGCCCGAAACAATCGGCGCATTGCTGAGAGAGGACGAGCGAAAGGACATTTACGGGGCCATCGTTTCGAGCCAGTTCGATGCCGACCGACTCGACTATATCCAGCGCGATCGGTTGATGACTGGTGTCAAATTCGGACATATCGATCTCGACTGGCTGATTGATTGTCTTGAGGTTGGAAAGGTTACCATCGGTAAAGACGAGTTGGTCGAGGCGCCGTGTCTGTACCTCGGTCCCAAGGGTGTCCAGGTGGCGGAGGAGTATCTGGAGGCACGATACCGCCTCTACCGCATGGTCTATATGCACAAGACCACGAGAGCCGCGGAAAAGATGCTGGAAGTTCTTCTGGGAAGAGTCGCGGATTGCCTGAAGAACGACAGGCTGGCGTGCAAGAATCCGGTTCTGCGTTACTTCGCATCGACAGAACTGATGCTCGGCGATTATCTCGATCTCGACGATGCTGCTGTCTGGTCCGCTCTCGAAGCTTGCCGGACGCATGCAAACGAGACGATTTCGGGCTTGGCGTGCCGACTGAGAGACCGTGACCTTTACAAATGTGTCGATGTCGGCGTGCACGACAAGCCTGACGGCAATCTGTTCCGGCGCTTCAGGCGTGTGCTGGAGAGCGCGCCGCCCGATTTTCGTGACGGGCTCCTCATCGACGATGCATCGCTCGCACCATACAAATGGTATGATTTCGGCGATGGATCGGCACTCAATAAGGTGCTAGTAAAGACGCCTCGGGATATGGACGAGCCAGTGGACATCTCTACCGACTCTCTAATCGTAAAGTCGCTTCAAGGCGAGAAGAGAATCCAGCGTGCCTATGCGCCGGACGTCGAATCTGCGGAAAAGCTTGAAAGACTTCTGAAAGGGATGCGGAAATGAACGAGAGATACATTGTTTCCGACTTGGTTGCGCTGAATGGAGGCAAACTGATCGGTCGGACTCGGTTGCAGAAGCAAGCCTATCTTCTTGACCGGTGCGGTGCCGATTTTGGGCTGCAGTTCACTTACCATCATTATGGACCCTATTCCTTCGATCTTGCCGCTGAATGCAACTATGCGCTTGCCGAGGGGCAGATCGAGATCGAGGAAAAACCGGGCCGTCACGGTGTGCTTTATGCGATCTTCAGGTCCGCAAAGGAAGTTGAGCAGCCAAAACACCTTGGCAAGCTGTACGCCGATAAAGCCTGCTCCCTGCTGCAAAGGATGGATGAGGCGTCCGACATTATCCTTGAGCTTGCCGCCACCATCGTGTTTCTGCGCGATGAATGGGACTATTACGGGAAAGAGGAGATTGGCCCTGTCGAGGAAACGAAGGCCCGTAAGCCGCTCAAGGCGACTGGGGAACGCATCGACAAGGCTCTTGACCTGTTGCGCGATCTCGATCTTTGGAAAGAGAAATCGCCAGCATAGGCCACCGACCAAGCTGGAATCTCTGAACGGGCCGGGCGTGCGGCGGTTAGCCGAGGCGGATGGACAGTGTCAAAGTCTGGTACATAACACATCATTGAGAGAATAATTCAAACCCCGAGGGCGTGTGCTCCCCCAGTCCCCATAGATCAGTCGGATTGAATTGGACCAGCGTTGGAAGAGTTAATCAAATAGTACCCGGCTCCCGTTCACAATCTTAACGCCTTCCATTTCTGAAAATTCTTTTGAAATTGACGTGCAAGAATCATTAAGACTGTTGTGAAAGTGGGCGTTTTTCTCTGAATTTCGCCTTCTGGAGTTGGCTGAGCATCTGGCGGTTGTAAGGTGGGTGGCTCAGCGCCTTCCCGACGCAGTCTTGCGCGCCCAAAGGCGCAGTCTCAGGTCTTCGGCGCGACATGTCAATGGCCGAGGGGCGTATTTCGCAACAGTCTGTCTGGAGATTGATGTCCGCATCAAGATTTGATTCGTTGCAACCCTTCTCGCCACCCAGAAATCTTTTTGCGGCGAGATGCTAAACAATAGCAGAAAGTAGGGCAGTGAGACAAACAGGGCGGTCGATGTGAACCATTTTGGCTGCCACTGAGGAGACCGGTTATGGGCTACACACCCACCCCATCCTGGTGACATCGTGAAGCGGCAATGTCTCGCTCTTAACCTTATGATAACAGGGGCGTTCGGGCTTGAGCGTTACGCCGCAGGAACTTTCGGTGAATGAGCGCACCCGAGTTTCAACAGAGATGGTGATTAGCATGTACCGGGTCGTGCTCGGACGCCGCGCTGTCACGACCGATACCGCACTTCGCCTAGGGCACTATTTCGGGATGACGCCGGAGTTCTGGACCAACCTTCAGATCCGTTACGATCTGGACGTCGCCGAACGCACGCTGCGCCGCAGGATCGAGCGGGAAGTTGTGCCGCGCGATGCGTGACGTTCCTGTTACGGACGGAAAGCCATCACCTGTGAGGATTGTCGAGCGGCTGACGAAGGCACATTTCGTTAAAGGACCCGCTCTACCAAGACTGGTTTTCTCATGTGTAGCTGTTGTCCGAATGGGCCGCGACCCGGCACGATTTCGGCGGCGGAGACATCGGCACCGATCTCGACGCCGAAGAACGCGGAGGGTGCTGGCACACCATCCAGCGCAAGTGCCATGCGCCTGACACGTAAATATCGAAGGCAGGTATCGATTCTTTCATTGCCGCTTCGGCCTGTGGTCCGCTCACAGTGCGCATCGTCGTCGATACCGGTGACGGCTGGAGAGCGAGGGCGGTCAGGGCCATTGCACATTTGACGCCCACCTGCTCGTGCTCCGGTTCGGCGACCTCGCGAGCCGGCCGTTTGACTGGCCCGGCCTTGTTCGTGAGGAACCGGAAGATGTGTCACTTATGATTCAGAGCATATACTCCGATTCGCTAAACGCCTGCCGATGGCATTGAAAACGCAGTGAAATATAGCTCAAGCGTACGCCGCCACACTCCCATAGCGGATTGCCTTTGGTGTGAAGAGCTTAATGCCACAGGGCGTTCTACGCTCTTCGCGCAGGAGATAGTCGAGGTTGATCGCGATCCGGCGAGGTTCGGATGCTCAAGCCAGCGCGGTGTTTGAGCGCTCCCGTTGCTTCGCAGTCCTTTAAACCTACAGTCCAAGCTTCTCGAAAGTTTGCAGCGGCAAGAACAAGCGGTGTGGACGGGAAGGGTCTGAATCCATAGCACTTGCAGAAGATGCAGATGCGCTGGTTCTTGGCATCAACGACGACGGCGTAGACGCCAATCGCGTTGCTCGCACGGACAACCCGGCGGACCGCATCAAGCAGCAGGGTCTCGCCGCGCCCGCGTCTCTGGCTGTGATGATCGATGGCTAGTTGCCCGGTCAACGGCCGCCGGCACGGGATAGTGCGGCAACCGCTTGGCTGGTTTCACCAGCAGGTCATCCTTCTCAAAGTTCACCGCACTCAAGGTGTAGTAGCCGACGATTGCTCCGGGTCTCTCGGTCACCGCGACGAAGACCTGCGCAACGCGAAGCCGCGCATCCCGCGAGGCTTGGCTGCGGATGTAGGCGTCGAGGGCGGGTTCTCCTCAGGAAAAGGCGGTGCAGTCGTGATGCGCGCCGAGCGGCTCGATAGAGAGTGGCGATTCATCCATCGATGCGCTGACAGCAGCGGCGGGCGGCCCGCTTTAGAGCGGCATTGGGGGCGGTGGATTGAGCAGTGCCTCGTGGAAAGCGTCCCAGTCGGTCGCTGGCAACACGACTCGCTCGGTTGCGGCCACGGCGTTGCTCAGCACGCACCGGCTGACCGTCGTTTCCTCGCAGGCCGCCGCCCGTTCCAGCTTGCGCTTGGCATCGAGACAAAGATGCACGCGCTCGTGCCTCAATTCGGCTGTTTCGGCTGCTGCCCTGTCTCCCGTGTCGATGTTCGATGGGCATCTGCGCCATTGCGGCGTACATTGCAAGAATGAAGCAAATTTTCTTCGTTCCACGCTGGCCCGCGCATGCCGTGCCAAACGATGGTCCGCATCTCGTGAAGATTGTGGCGTGTGGCATTGCTACGCTTAGGGTTCTCAACCCCGTTAAAAACAAGTGGAAATTCTTGCCGGATGCCAGCCTTCATGTTGTTTTTTCCATGCACATGCATTCCGGACAAGAGTGAGAAAATCGGAATTCTTGAAAAATGCGATTGCCTTGGGACCCGGCGACGCGATTGAAAAAATTCATGGGAACGGTTAAGTCTGCCACGAAAAGCAGTGCAGGCATTCATCAATGAACTGGATTTCCAACTTCGTCCGACCGAAGATCAACTCGATTTTCTCGCGGCGTGACGTTCCAGACAATCTATGGACTAAATGTCCAGAATGCGGGGCGATGCTTTTCCATAGGGAATTGTCGCACAACTTGAATGTCTGTCAGCGATGCGACCATCACATGCCAATTACCCCGCGGTTGCGCTTCGACAGCTTGTTTGACAACGGCTTTTTCAAGGAGGTTTCCGTCCCGCTACCGCTTGCCGATCCCTTGAATTTCAAGGATCAGAAGAAGTACACGGAGCGGATGCGCACGGCGCAGAAGGCTACTGGAGAAACCGAGGCAATGCTTGTTGCGGAAGGGGAAATCGGCAAGACGAAAATCGTGGCCGCTGCGCAGGACTTCAGCTTCATGGGCGGCTCGATGGGAATGTACGTCGGCAACGCGGTCATCTCGGCCTGCGGTCAGGCCGTGAAAAGCAAGGCCCCCCTGATACTGTTTTCCGCTGCGGGCGGGGCCCGCATGCAAGAAGGAATCCTCAGCCTGATGCAGATGCCAAGAACGACGGTGGCGCTTCAGAGTCTCAAGAAGGCCAGGCTTCCCTACATCGTTGTTTTGACACATCCCACGACCGGCGGCGTGACGGCGTCCTACGCCATGCTGGGTGATATCCAGATTGCCGAGCCAAACGCCTTGATCTGCTTCGCCGGCCCGCGGGTCATTGAGCAAACCATCAGGGAGAAGCTTCCCGAGGGGTTCCAGCGGGCCGAATACCTGCTGGAACATGGAATGCTGGACAGGGTGACACATCGGAGCAAGCTGCGCAATGAACTGATTTCCATCACGCGCATGCTCATGCAGAAATCTCCGCCAATTATGGGAGAGATCACTGTCCGCACGGACACGCAAGCTGCCATCCCCGCTGGAAAGTAGAGTGAAAAGGAAAAGATCGAGCGCAATTATCGACAGGTTGAGTGCGCTGTATCCAAAGCGCATTGACTTGACCTTGGAGCGCCCCATTCGACTGTTGTCAGCCTTGGGCAATCCGCAGGACAGGCTGCCGCCCGTCATCCACTTTGCGGGAACGAATGGCAAGGGATCGACGCTGGCGATGGTTCGGGCTGGGCTCGAGTCCGCTGGCCTGAAAGTGCATGCATACATTTCGCCGCACCTCACCCAGTTTCGCGAACGGATCACTCTTTCCGGATCCCTGATCGATGAAAGCGATCTGTCGGATGCTCTCCTGGAGTGCGAAAACGCAAACCGCGGCGAGCCGATTACGCTCTTCGAAATATCGACCTGCGCGGCCCTGCTTGCTTTCTCCAGAGTCGAGGCGGACGTGCTGCTTCTCGAAGTTGGCCTCGGTGGCCGGCTTGACGCGACCAATGTGATCGACAAGCCGGAGTTCACTGTGATTTCACCGGTTTCGCTGGATCATCAGCAGTATCTTGGCGAAACGCTGCGTGAAATTGCCGGGGAGAAGGCCGGGATATTGAAGCGAGGCGTCCCCTGTGCCGTTGCCCGTCAGGACCCAGCTGCGTTGGAGACAATTCTCGAAACGGCTGCCAGAGTCGGGGCGCCTCTAGCCGTTCACGGAACGGACTGGTTCGTTAACGGGAAGGGTGGCCAGTTGCGCTATCGGGACCGGGACGAGGAAATTATTCTTCCGTTGCCGAACTTGGCTGGTCCGCATCAGGCTGACAACGCCGGTACCGCGATAACCGTGCTTCGAAAGCTCGGATTTGGGCAGAAAGCGATCGAAGCCGCGCTCACCAACGCCCGTTGGCCAGGCAGAATGCAAAGGCTTCGAAAGGGGCCGCTAGTGGAGGCGGCCAGAGAATCCGAGGTCTGGCTTGACGGGGGACACAATGCTGCGGCGGGTGCAGCGCTTGCCGAAGCCCTGAAGGGGATGCCCGCGCGAACCACGCAGATAATCTGCGGAATGCTTGAGACAAAGGATGCCCGGAGTTTTCTCCGGTCGCTCAGGACCGCGGCCGACAAGCTCTACGGCGTTTCGATCCCGGGGGAGACGGCGTCATTGCCGGCAACTTCGATCGCGCATGCAGCCAGTGAGGTTGGCTTCGCGGCACAGCCTTCCTCCAATGCCGAGAACGCGGTTCGCCGCATCGCCGCCGAACAGGCGGACGGACGGATTCTGGTTTGCGGCTCGCTCTACTTGGCCGGCACTGTCCTTCAAGAGAATTCCTAGTCGAGGATCCGGGAAGACCGAGGTGTTTCGGCAGGCCGGACTCTCGCTGTCTGACAACGGTCTCAGATCGAGTCCTCAATCCATTTCTTGATGGAGTTTTTCGGGTATGCCCCGACCATGTTCGATACCGCCTCGCCGTCCTTGAAGATGTACATGGCCGGTATGCCCCGAACGCCCAAGCCCGCGGGCGAATGCGGATTTTCATCTATGTTAACCTTTGCAACAACCAAACGTCCATCGAATTCGGCGGAAAGCTCTTCGAGTGCGGGCCCGATTTGTCGGCATGGACCGCACCATTCTGCCCAGAAGTCAACCAAAACGGGAATGCTGGACTGCTTCACGTCACTCTCGAATGAATCGTCGGAAACCTTGATGATACCCATGCTCAAAACTCCTTTTGCGATCAGTATTATCTAGAAATCAGCGATTGCCGCGTCAAGTGGCTCGGCACGCGCGAGTGCCGCGAGGCAGTCTTCTGCTGATAGCTTCATTAGCTGTGCAGGGCGCGTCCAAAGAATCGCCACGTTCACTTCCCTTTCGGGATAAATCGCCTGCAACGCCTCGTGGTACGCTCCCATCTGTCTCAAGATCCCCTCGGGAGTGCCGGCTGGTGAGGAAGGGATATCCCTGTTCGACTTGAAATCAACAGCAAGAACCTTGTCATCGCTGATCACGAGCCGGTCGATGTACCCCAAGATCGGATCGCCGCCCAATCCTTGCAAGCTGGCGGTTATGCCGACTTCAACCAAGGCAGCTTCGGAAAACAGATGCGCGAGGCCCGGGTCGTCAAGAATGCGCGTGCACTCGTCGAATATGTCCGAGAACTCAGCCTCCGAAATTTCCGTGCCATTCGAAAACAGCAAATCTCGAGCCGCTTCCTTGCGATCTCCTTTGGCATGGCCGGGCATCATTTCGAGCAGGAGATGCAAAAACGCTCCCCTTTTCATCGCGGATTCCTGATCGGATTCGCCAGCTTCGGCCAAAACCGATTTCTCTCCGCCGAGATCGGATGGCGAACGCGGTCCGAAAGGCGAAACTGGAACCGTTGCGCGGTTTTCGATCCAGTCTTCGAGAGCGACATCTGCGGTCTGATCCAATGGCTCTTCCAGTTTCATGCCAGGCCAAGTCCCGACTTGCAATCTGCGGCCCGCAATCAGGTCGCCGTTCTCGTCGGTCTTGACCGGAAAATTCTTGTCGGCGCCGATCTGGTTCATGGCTTGCTCTATCCGATCATACCAGCACCATCGTCCCTCCTTGACGTTCTCGATGTTTCCAGCTCCGCAGACAATGAGCCAACTCTCTGCGCGTGTCAGGGCTACATAGAGCAGGCGCCGCCGCTCCATTTCCTCCTTCTCCTTGTAGCTGTCGAGCGCCCTTTGGATGAGAGGAGGGCATTCCTCCTGCTTCACATTTGGCACAGGCATGCCCCCTTCAGTGAACAGCAGGCTGTCCCTGAAAGAGATTGACCGGATGGCGGTGTCGGGCAGAATCACGATTGGCGCCTCCAGTCCCTTGGCACCGTGGACGCTCATCACCCGGATCTCGTTTCCCGCCTGGTCGAGCTGCCGCTTGATTTCCTGATCTTCGCCTGACGTCCGCTCCAGGAATCCGGTCAGCGAGGCAGCTTCATCGTCTTCGTATTCGAGCGCTTGGTTCAAAAGAGCGTCGGTCGCCTCTTCGATCTCATGCCCGAGCCTCGCGACAAGCTTTTCCCGCCCCTTGTGCACTGTAAGGATTCGCTCGAGCAAGTCGTATGGCTTGAGCGATCTCGCATGCCTCTGCAGATCATTCAGAACCTCTCTGACGTCGGAGAACTCGCTCGATTCACGCAATGCACTCCACAGCGATTTTTCGCCACGGCCATGAGCAAGCGAAAAAAGCTGATCTTCATCGAGGCCGAATATGGGTGACCTGAGAACGGCCGCCAACGACAGGTTGTCCGACGGGACGGCAAGAAACGACAGCAGGCCCTTGAGATCCCTGATAGCCAGCTCTTCGGAAATCCTGAGCCGGTCCTTGCCGGCAACGGGCAGCGCCTTCGCTTTCAGTTCCTGGATGATGGAATTGAACAGTTCGTTGCGACGCTGCACAAGTATGAGAATATCCCCGGGCTGAGCCCTTCTTTCTCCGCAGTCGCCCTCTGGGATCATTTCGCCGCTGACAATCTTGCGAACATGCTCGGCAATGTCTTTCGCCAATGTCTCTTCCACGTCCGCCGGCATTGCCTCGCTTCCAGGATCATGCCACGGAAGCGGCTCGCCACCTCGCTCCTTTGAGATGAACGGCCACAGATCGATCCGCCCGGGCATCTTCGACTTGAACGCGCGGTGGGCAATTCCCCCACCGAAGCCTGCATCCTCGCCGGCGAAGACTTGATCCACAAGGCTCAGGATTGCTTGCGACGACCGGAACGAGAATTTCAGGTTTTCTTCGACAAACGGTTTTCCGGCATCGCGGAAACGCCCCTCGAAATAACGCTTCATTTCGGCGAATCTCTCAGGCGCCGCCCCCTGAAACCCGAAGATTGACTGCTTCTCATCTCCAACTGCGAACACGGACCGGGCGAGATTGCCGCGAGCGCTCATCCCGGAAGTGAACTCGTCTGCAATGCTGGCAACGATCTCCCAATGCTCTGGATTGACGTCCTGGGCTTCGTCAACCAAGATGTGATCAATTCCGCCGTCAAGCCGAAAGAGAACCCAAGGCGCCATTTCCGGGTTCTTGACCAGTTCGCGAGCCTTGAGGATCAGACCGAGAAAATCTTGGAAGGCACCGTCCCGCATCTGTGTTTCGTGCTCGCTCAGGTATGCGTTGGCGAAACGGTGCAGGGTCAAGGTTTTCGATGCAGCGTTGAGATTCATCCGCTTGATTCGGGCATCGCTCACCCGATCCATGTAGCGCTCAACTTCAGAAGTCAGGCGGTCTCCCATTTTCTTGCGGGTGTTCTGGGTGGGAAACCTGCCCGTCTTGGGGCCGAAGGGAACCCTCGCCGTTTTACCAAAGAGAAAGACACGCTCCAGAATCGCCCTGTCCGCTGGTCCTGGATGGCGCTTGTCCAGTTTGTCTAGCAGGTCTGCTGCCTTGGCATCGGTCGCAGGTCCCTCTTTCAAGTGATTGGCGAGACTTTCCAGCATCTGGATGTCGCCATTCAGGAACATTCCCTGAAAAAGCTCTTGCTCATCAAGGGCTGGATCGATTCCGAACTCGCTCCAAATTGCGTCCTTGTCGCAGTTTGAACTGAACCGGTCCCGATTGCCTTCAATCTCGGGTACGAGCTTTAAAAGGGAATTCATCGATACGTGATCCGCAAGCCTGTCGAACATCTGCTGGCGATTGGTTCCCAATGTCTCCAGAATCCTCTCACGCAACAGGGCTTCCGCTCTGGAGTCGATGGTGGTGAATTGCGGAGACACTCCCGCCTCCAGCGGAAAACGCCTCAGAAGTGCGGTGGAGAATGCATGGATGGTCTGTATCTTCAGGCCTCCGGGAGTCTCCAAAGCTTGCGCAAACAGCGTTCGGGCCTGTGCCATTCGCTCACGGTCGATGCTTTCTGGATCTTCGCCCAAGTCAGACAGTTTCGCCGCCAAGCGCTCGTCCCCGAGCATTGCCCAACCTCCCAGAGTTTCCACAAGCCGATTCTGCATGTTGGAAGCCGCCGCGTTCGTGAACGTCAGGCAGAGGATTCTTTCTGGCGGGGTGCCGGCCAGGAGCAGCCTGGCCACCCTGTCGGTCAGCACTCGGGTCTTTCCAGACCCGGCGTTGGCGGAAACCCAGGACGAGTGCCTCGGGTCAGCAGCCCTGATCTGCGGTTGCGTGGCCTCATCGAAGCGCGGTTCAGTCATTGCATTGTTTCTTCTTCGTCTGCCGATGAGGTCTCGTCCCACTCTCCGTATCTGGCCAAATGGTCGTAGTCGCTGCTGTAACGCAGGCGTTTCATGTCTCGTCTTGAAGTGAATCCTTGGGCAGGGTCCAGATAGCTCTTGACAAGGTCTTGGAAGCTTTCCCAGTCCTTGGAAAAAAGGTCAGCGCCCTCTGCGTCTTCCCGCTGCACATGGATCACGCCGAACTTGTTGCCAACGCCAAGATAGGACGATTGCAGGACCTTGCCGCCCGAAATTCCCTCAAAGGCCCCCTTTTCAATCATGATTGCCAGCAGAGGCATCTGCTTGTCTAGCTTCACGACATCCGATTTGCTGGGCACGGCACCTGTCTTGTAGTCGTACAGGGCCCAGTTTCCCTTCGAATCCACGTCGATTCTGTCTGCCCTGCCATTAATTTCAAAGTTTCCGCTGCCCACTCGCAGGTCAGGAAACGCGAATATGCCGGATGCCTCGAAATGCTCTGGAGTCCATGACTTTTGGCGTTCGATCTCGCTCTTGATGAATTGATCCGCGATGTTTCCGATCTCGGCCAGCCAGAAACTGGCCGCGTAGCGCGGAATTTCGGCTTCTTTCAGTACGGCCTTGGCGGCGGTCACCAATTTTCCGGCAGCGCTTTCATCCAACGCGCCTTTGTTGTCCTGAATGAATTTCTCGAAGATCTTATGCACCAGCGTTCCTTTTGCGGCAGGACTTGCCCCCTCGTTGAACGGGTCAAGCGGACGCAATTTCAGCACGTGCTTTGCGTAGATTGCGTAAGGGTCGGAGATCAACGTTTTTATTTCCGTTACGTGCAGCCGGCTCGGACGGGCAGCGGCCGGAGGTTTGGGGGACGGGCGCTTGGCACGTTCCGTCGGTGCCGGTGCTTCAAGCTTGCTTGCGAGATCGATCCAGCACTGGCCGCGTTCCCTCATGCTCTTCAGTGCCGCCTGGCCGTCGCCGTCAAGCCCCTCCAGCAAGCTCGTGAGTCGGCAAATCCAGCGTGATGGCAAGGTTGGGGCGTCCACTGTTCGAACGCTGCGGGACAGCAGCACCTCGGACCCCGCGACCACCTGCTGAAAATCGTGTGCCGAGAGCCCGACGGCCCTTTCAGGCATGCGCAAATTTGCAACTTTTCGCATTTGGCGATTCAGCCATGGATCCTGAGGAATTGCAGCTGGCCACACGCTCTCGTTCAAGCCGCCCGCGACGGTCACGTCCGGCCGCTGCATTCTCGCGTCGAGCGTATTCCAGATCCGTATGCTCGGGTGTGTCTTGTAGGGTTCATACACAAATGAAGTGATTGCCAAGTTTCGAAACAGCGAGGCGTAGTCCGGCGGGGAGTACTTCCCTCCTTGATCGGAGACAGCCAGCAGCTCGTCCATGATTTCGAGCGCGGTCCGGCCCGCTTCGTCGCGACCCCAGAGAATGTCGGTTCTCCGTCTTGATGATCCGGCCACGAGCCGTTCGGCCAAGTTTCTGTGCAGTTCGACCAGCTTGGAAAGATCATCGTCTCTTGCGTTCGCGAGATCATCGAGCCACGATTCCAGCCAAGCGGCCCATCGGCGGGCTTTCTTGTGCTCCCGGAAATTGACGATCACGCTGGACGGGGCTTCGGCAACGGCCCGACGAAAGGCTTTTTCCAGTATCCCCGTGCAGGTCCAGTGCCGCTTCCGCTTCCCTTCCGCATGGGCAAGCGGGTGTTTCAAGAGAGCGATGATCTCCGCGCTTGACGGCATTTTGCCCATCATGTCCGCAACTTGGCGAAGAAGTCGTCCCGGGACAGTTTGGATGAGCTGATCTCCGGAACCGTCCAGCGGCACGATTCCCCAGCGACCGAGCGCGGCCTTGACTTGCCGGGAGAGTCTTCGATCGGCAGTGACCAAGGCTGCCGTCTTGCCATCAGCGAGAGCCTTTCGAAGTCGAAGAGCGATCGCCACTGCCTCAATTCTTGGGTTTGGCGCTTCCATAAGGCTCATGGTCGATGTCGCGCTGACGAGATTCTCCAGTTTCGGGCCTTCGTCCATCCACTGGTCAGTAACCGGTGCAGGGCGCAGCGCCAGCGAAACGAGCCTGTTTCGACTATCGTCGCAGATCGATTCTTCTCGCCATTTCCGGATGTCGCCGGATGCGATTGCGAGGTTGCTCATGAGCGTCTTGAACCGGTATTGCGGATGCTCCTCTGTTTTCATTTCGCTCCAGACTTCATCAGGCATGTCGAAATCGAAACATGGAAGGACCACCGCGCCTTGGGGCAGCATGGCAACAGCCTGCATGAGGAGATGCGTCGCTCCCCTCGACCCGGTCGAACCAGCAACGAGCACTGGAGTCTTTGGCGGACACTTCCGCCACTCATCGCACATGCGTTCAATGACCAGCCGCTGTCGTGCCTCTATGTCCGGCACCGCGTCCGTGCCCCAGTATTGCCCGATGATGTTGATGAACGCCAAGCTCTGCTGCCAGTGATTGGAGAAATTGGACATGTCCAGCTCGCGTTCCAGGTTCCGCAGAGATTCTGGCTTGACGCCTTCGCCGTGCATCTCGTCCATCAAAGCGGCAAGACTGTCGGCCAACTCGTACGCCGCTGTTCTGGCGCCAAATCTCTGGTCTCCCTCAAGAAGCTTTGCCACCGCTTGGGCAAGCTCAAGCCTCCGGCGAAGCGGTGAAACCGGCCCCCGAATGTCTGGATAGCGCTTGTCGTGGGAAAGCGAGGTGATGAGTCGAATCTTGGGAAGAAACGTTGGCCCCCGCTTGACCAGTTCGTTCGTTGCCACCTCCCGGGATCGTTGCGTGTTCAGGAAAATTTCGGTTTTTGCCAGATTCTCGGGCGGTTGCCCCTTGAACCTCTCAAGCAAACCCTCCACCAATTCGCGCGGAAAATCGCAACCCGGGGGAATGGCAAACACGCGCGGCTTTTCCGAGGGTTCGAATAGATTCATGAATTGGGTTCCTTGTTTCTCGGGATTTTCCCGCTTTCGATGTGTTTCAGAATAAGCGGCGTACATCACGCGGTACGCACTTGGTCGAGCAAATGACTTGACCAGCGGAACCGCTCCAAGCTAGTGCTGGGAAGGGAAATCCTGCTCGCTCCGTTACACGAGCTTATCCGATTTGTCAACATCAGCACTCAAAAAAATAGAATAAAAAACTTATAAAAAAAGAACAAAACAGGGAATTTCTATTCGAATCGTTTATGACATGGTATGACATCTTGCCTCTGATGAGGCTCGCCATGCCACCCGGTTTCTCCGATCTTCAATGTGCCGACAGCCTTTCGCAGATGGAACGTCATGGCAATCCGCTATCCAAGATGAAAGGCTTGATGCTCCGGGTGTCGTTCTGCGACAACTTCAAGTAGCTTGCAGGCAAGCTGTCGGGACTTTCTCTATCTGGACCTGTCGGAAGAGCCTTCCTTTATGAGTACAGAACCTGGATCAACAGCATGGCACGACAAGCATGACACAGCAAACTTGTTCAGACCTTTTGTCGCAGAGCAATCGCTTTTCAATTTTCCCGTTCGGCGGTAGCTTGACGGCAACACGAGCCATGTCGAGCAGGGCGCAACATTCCAATCGGCGCGCTTTAGCTTGTCCCGCGTCTAGCATCCGCGCGGTGCGCGTGATGTTTAGAGCCGGACAACGCATCACCGCAAGGCTCTAGAGCCGTTGTCCGTCCGGGTGTCGTTCCTCGTTCAGCATCACATCGATTACCTAGTGCGTGCGTTCTTGACCAACTAGTGTCCGCTCTCCGCGTTCTCCAGATCCTCTAGGTTGTGCAATCATTATGTCGGGTCCGGAGCCTGGCGCAGGCCAGGGCGATGGCCAAGAGGAAGTTCCGGGCGAGCTTGCTGCAGCGCGTGGCAATCGCGCGGAAGCGCTTGACCCTGGCGAGGAAACGCTCGCCAGGATGGATCTTGCTGCTCAACCCGCTCCGGGAGCGGCCGATGGCGGGGTCCGCCTCCCTTCCCGCCCGCCGCGCGCTGATGGGTGCGCACGATCGAGCTGCCGAAGAGATGGATCTCCTCCGGCGCCTCGGCGCTGAAGGCGTTGAAAATGCGCACCCACACCCCTTTCCCGGACCAGCGGTTGCAGCCCGTCGCATACGGTCCCCAGTCCTCCGGCAAGTCACGCCACGGCACCCTAGTGCGCAGGATGAAGAAAATGCCGTCGAGCACTCGGCGGTCGTTGACCCGCGGCACCCGGCGCGGCCCATTACCGATCGGTCAGGTCGCGGCGAGACATCGTCAGCGCCTCCATGGCTTGAACGCAACACCCCTGTCCGCATCATGTCTCGCACCTTATGGGCACACAACCTAGACAGAGCTCATACCGTCGCGAAGGTGCACGCTGGCGCCCCTCATCGATAAAACGCAATCCACAATCGCCGCCGCGGCTCAGAACCCCATGCTCGGCTTCATGAAACGCGCGGGAATGGCTCCTTGCTCTTCCCTGTCTCTGCATGTCGACACATCCCTCGCCGCTGGAAACGATGCAAAGGAGTGCAATTGCCGTCATCTCGCGAGGTCGCGGCGCGTGGCGCTGCTGCGCGCCTTGGGTCGTCTTGGCTCCTTCGAGAAAACAGGAAAATTCTGTATCATATCCGCCTCTGTGCTATTGTTTGCAGGCACACTGCATCACCGGCGGGAAAGGGAGACCCGGAATTTTTCAAAATCAATTGCTTTGGCATGAATTGGATGCATGACCCCGATTTCACAGCTTGACGAGCGAGGCGTGATTCCCATGGCACAGCCCCGCGCTTGGCAACGCATGCTATCCGGACGCCGGCTCAATCTTCTCGACCCGTCTCCGGTTGACATCGAGATCGAGGACATCGCGCACGGGCTGGCTTTCGTGGCGCGTTGGAACGGCCAGACAACAGGAAGCTTCCCCTGTTCGGTTGCCGAACACTCAATTCTAGTGGAAGAGATCTTTGTGCGGATTGCGCCGGCAAGCCCACTCCGCTGGCGTCTGGCCGCGTTGTTGCATGACGCCGCGGAGTACGTCATCGGTGACATGATTTCTCCCGTGAAAAGCGCGATTGGCCAAGAATATCCAAAACTGGAAAAGCGACTTGCGGCGGCAATTCACCTGCGCTTCGGACTGCCCATCGAGCTGCCGGCAAAGATCGAGCGCGACATCAAGAGAGCCGACAGGCACGCTGCTTGGATTGAAGCCACCCAGATCGCCGGATTCTCGATTTCCGAAGCGAACAAGGTGTTTGGACGACAGTGTCTGGACAATGTCGATGGCTTTCAGGTTGCTCCGCGCCATCCACACGAGGTTCGTGACGAGTTCACCAATCTGGCCAATCGTTTCGTTCGGGGGATTGGCGAGACCGGTTGACCCTGAAGGGGCAATCCAGAACAAGGCCGGCATGTTGATTTCGCCGTCCTATGCGCGTCCGTTTTTCTCGATGAAACAGGCAACGCTGTTCGCCACCACCGTCGGCGAGTCGTCTCTCTTGTAGAAATTGGCAAATCCAGAGTCCGGGAAGACGAGATAGGTGAAAGTCGAGTGATCGAGCATGTAATTCCCGACTTTCGACTCCGGCTGTCTGTAGTAGACCTTGTAGGCGTCTGCCGCAGCCTTCACCTGTTCGGCAGTGCCGGTCAGCCCGATCATTTTCGGGTGATACGCTTCAGAATGCTCCGCCACCACTTTCGGCGTGTCTCGCTCCGGATCGATCGAAATGAACACTGGCACGACATCCAGTCCCCGCGCCGTCAGCAACTCCACAGCCTCGATGTTCCTTGCGTTGTCAATCGGGCAAATTCCGGGGCAGAACGTGTACCCGAAATACACTAGCGATGGATTCGTGATCACGTTAGCATCGGTTACAGTTGCGCCGGCCCCGTTCACGAGACTGAAGGACCCCCCTATTGTTTCCGAGCCGGTCGCAATTTGCGACGCGCCGCAACCAGCAGTGCCATCCAGTCCCCGCTGCGCCGCCAGATACGTTCCGCCAACCGCAAGAACGACAGCACCGACCGCTCCTGCGGCAATGGCCCCTTGCAATCGATCGCGTTTCAATTGGACAGTCCCCCGAAGATCTGACAGCTACGGACATTTTCCCTCCCCTGCAGGATATCGCTTCAGGCTGCAATTTTCAATTGGAATCCAGCCTGTCGCCCAGACCTCGCGGTTTCATGGCGCTTGCCTTTCCTCTGGTGGCCCGTTGCGCCTCCGAGGTTTCGCTGATGGCGTGTTGTGGATATGCTCGGTGCGGCAACTGCAAGCATCCGTCGATAGGAATCGATTTTGATCCAGAGCCATGACGGCCGATGACAGGACATACCGCGCAATTCTCCGCGTCTGCTCTCACGAGCGCATGGAAGAGATAGGAAAATGGATCGCGGGGCTTGTGGAGGAGGGCGACACCCTGCTGCTTTCCGGTCCGATTGGGGCAGGGAAGACCGTATTTGCAAGGGCGCTCATAGGAAAGTTGCTGGCCGAGTGCGGGACCGATGACGAAATCCCCTCCCCCACCTACACACTTGTCCAGACCTACTACGCTGGATCCCTGGAGATCTGGCATGCCGATCTCTACCGGATCGCCTGTTCCGGTGAATTGGATGAACTCGGCTTGGACGAAGCGTTCGGGTCGGCTTTGTGCCTTGTGGAATGGCCGGAGCGGCTTGGAGGTCTCGCCCCGGAGAAGTCCTTGCTGATCCAGTTCGATATTCCACGCGAAAGCGATCTTGAACGGAGGCTTCGGATCGAGACAAGGTGCCGGAAACTTGGCGAACAAGTGGTGGCCGGTAGTTGACAAACCGCGGTCTGGAAATATCAAGCTTTCTTGCGAATGCGGGGTGGTCGGGTGCAGAACGAAGCGTTATCGCGGGTGATGCATCTCTTAGAAGGTATGAACGGATAACCCAGCCTGGAAACGGCAATCGGGCAATTCTAATGGACGCCCCGATGGAGTCCTGCGGCTCCCAAGCCAATTTTGTGGCAGTGACCAGCCATCTCCGTGCCTTGGGACTGAGTGCGCCCAGCATTCTTGCGGAGAACTTGATTCTAGGGTTGCTGTTGCTTGAAGACCTCGGCAACGAGCTCTTCTCGAGTGTCTTGAATAGAAGACCGGGTTTGGAAGCCCTTCTCTATCGAACAGCCATTGATGTGCTCGTGGAGCTTCGAAACCGCCCGTCGCCCGACCTGCCGGAGTATTCGCCTATTCTGCAGGCAGAGGTCGCCTTGCGGGCGCTTGACTGGTATCGCCTCGCAGTTGTGGGGTCTGAGCCGTCCAGCGAATTGAGTTCTGCACTTCGCGACATCGTTGCCGGGATGACAGACAGCATCGGAGGTCGCAAATTCTTCGTGCACAGGGATTTTCATGCTGCGAACGCCATCTGGCTTCCTGCCCGCGTCGGACCGCGGCGAGTTGGCCTCTTGGACTATCAGGATGCGAAGTTGGCGCACCCCGCATACGACCTCGCGTCCTTGCTAGATGATGCTCGCCGGGACCTGCCGTCCGAGATGCGCGGCGCGATGCTCCAGTATTATGCAGAAAAGACTGGAACGGCGCTTGGCACGCTCGAACGCGAGGTGGCGGTTTCTGGAGCGCAGCGGAATCTGGGTATCTTGGGAGTCTTTTCCCGGCTCGCAATGCGGGATGGAAAGTGCAGGTATGTCGGCCTGATCGACCGTGTCTGGAGCCATTTGGCCGGGAACCTCGCTCATCCATACCTGTCGGAGCTTGCCATGTTCGTTGACCGGCACATCCCCAAGCCGACATCGGGAGCGCTCGCACGACTCACAGCGTGGCACAGCTGAAGCCTAGCTCGATCATGGTGTTTGCGGCGGGTTTCGGAACGCGCCTCGGCAGCTTGGTTGCGGATCGACCGAAGCCGATGATCGAGGTCGGTGGCCGCCCGCTCATCGACCATGCGCTCGAACTCGTGCGTGAGGCAAACATCGCCAACTGCGTCGTGAATGTTCATTACAAGGCCGGGATTCTTGCGAAGCACCTGTCCGCTTGGGATGGTGTTGTCGTGTCGCGCGAAACCCCCGACATCCTTGATACGGGAGGCGGGCTCAGGCATGCACTTCCCGTGTTGGGCGCCGAGCCGGTATTCACTCTTAACGCCGATGCTGTGTGGCAGGGAGGCAATCCCCTTCTCATGCTCGAGGAGAAATGGAACCCTGAATTGATGGATGCCTTGCTTCTTCTTGTTCCGAAGGCGAATGCATTCGGGCACAAGGGAACGGGAGACTTTCGCTTTGCCGACAGCGGCAGGATTCGCCGATGCCCGAAGGGAATGCCAGGATTGATTTATTCGGGTGCGCAAATCATCAAGACGTACGAACTCGCCAAAATTCCTGAACGAGCATTTTCGCTCAATGTTCTTTGGAACCGGATTGCCGAGCGGGCGCGTCTTTCCGGAATGGTTTACCCTGGAGTCTGGGCGGATGCCGGAACACCGCTTGGACTGGCGTCATCCGAAGACATGCTAGGGAAGGTCTGAACAGCTCCGATTTTTGTTGGTCACAAGAGTTGTTGGGTTGATGTGCAGAGAAGCCGGGGAGCATTGGAGACCCAAGCGTTGCATTTCCTGTCGAAGACAGTGCGATTGGAGGCATGGTCCACGACCGAGCGAGGCGTCTTGCGTCGCCTTTCAGTGGTTGCGGAGGGATTGACCCTGCGCGTCAGCCGGTGGCGGTGCGCCAAGCCCATTTCCGCGTCCACCTCGATATGCATCTTCATTTCGAAACACCACTGGCTGCCCTTCTTTGTCCGGCGCATCTCCTGCCCCCCCCCCCCCCGGTTTCGGTTCTTAGCCGACGACAGCACGGCGATGATGCTCGCGTCCACGATCGTCCCCGTCTTCAGCCGATGCCCGAGCGCGTCCAGGTGCGCGTTGATCTCCTCGAACAGCGCCTCGCCCAGACCGTGCCTCTCCAGCAAGTGGCGGAAGTGCAGGATCGTCGTCTCGCCGTGCAGCGCACCCGACGAAGCACCGCACCGACTCCACATCGCAAGAACTTGTACTCCATCCCGGGGTCGTCAAGGTCTTGGAACAACTGCACGCAGTGCACGCGAGCATTACCCCGAGCGGGTGTGGCTGGACTTCGGGTGGAACGGCACGGTCCGCTCCTCCAGTCAATCTCGCGGGATCAGACCTTTCATATTCTCGAGCAACGCCTCGCGCCGCGTCCGACGCTTCTTCAAATCGCGCACGACGACTGCTCCCCCGGGGGCAGTTGCAAGGCAACAGTGCCGACACCATCGCCGGACGGCAGGGCGGGAAGCCGCGGTTTCCAACATGTGACGAAAGGATCGGTGGCAGGCACAGTTCCTCGCGCACCAGATTCCGACGGCATCAAGTCATGAACCGGATGCGGTCGCGACCGCATCCGGTCAACATCCCAAGGACGGAAGATATCCATGCCTCACTCATGCTGCCCACGGCTCTTGCGGACATGCAGGCACTTCCACGCCAGCATCGGCATGATCCCAATTCGCGTTCGTATCTCGGGGCCCACATCGAGCAGGTCGGCATTAATTTCACCGTGGCCGAGAACATCATCGAGAAACGCCCGCTCATTCGCCGACAGATCGAACAGGAATGCGAGCCTTTCCCGACAGAGTGAAACGGTCTCCTCGATCCAGGCATCAACTTCTCTCACGCCGGCAAAGCGATTGCGCGGCAGGCAAACTGCGAGTTTCCGGCGGAACTCGCGCGGGTCGCCGTCGATGGCGGCGGCCGACACGATTCTCCAGTCGCGCCGTCCGCTGGCACCCATGGCCAGCACTGCCGCTTTGATCTGTCGCCAATCGAGCCCATTGATCGACAGGATACGACGCGCGTCAAACAAATCCCGCGCGGCACGCCGGTCAACAAGTGCCACGATTTTGCCGGCAACGATCTCGTGGAGGTCGAGGACAAGAACATCACTTGTTCGAATGCCTCCCAATGGAACAGGACGCCATGCGCGGCGCACCGAACAGGGGTTCGCGCGCCATGTAGTTCACGTCGATCTCCAAGATACCGCCGCCGCCGAGCGCAGACATATAGCGGGACAGCCATTTACCGCCAGCATGCTCGCTGGGCCGACCGGCGAACTCCGTAGCCATGAGAAGCCAAGAGACGGCCGATGGCAGTGTCAACCGTGGCACGTTCACTCTCCATTGCCGCCCGGTCGAGCGCACCGACATAGTTCAGGTTGATGTCGACAGACAGGCGGTCAAGATCGAGGTGGAAGAGATTGAGCGCTGTTCCGCCCTTGAGGGCAAGTCGTTCGTAGAGTGCCGGGTCGCCGGCAATCTCCTGCAGCAGGTGCAGAAGCCGCAATGCCTTCTCCAGAGTGCCAACTGGTAACCGGTTTCGCTGGCGAGGCGTTGCAGCGTCTTGGTGGAGGGCGGCATCATTCACAGCCCCTCGAACCGGCGTTCGATGATGTTGGCGGGTAGAATGACATTCCACCCCTTCGCCATCCGTCCAGTTCCCGGGCGGGCACCGAGGGCATAACGCGCTTGTGACGGAGCTAGCGCACGGAGTTCCTCCAGCGCTTGGCATGAAACGCCCAGCTGCGTCTGCTCGCGCCGCAACCAGAAACCTAGTGCACCGGCGGCGGCGGCGTTGCCACGCGCACGCGCGTGGCAAACTAGCGTCTCGATATCGATGCAAGCCACTAGGTCCAGCGAGTCGAAAAGTTCCTCCGCGCCACCGGCCAGATCGGGGCGATCGAACAGGTCGGCGATGGTCAGCTCGAGCGTCGTCACCTCGACCTTCAATCCTAGGCGGTCGACGACCGTCACGCCGTCCGCTGATGCCTCGTTCCGTCCGCCGAAGCCGCGCGGCGGCTTGACGAATCGGCAGGTGATCCCGGTCTTCTCGAACAAGCAGGACTCGCCGGGGGCAACGACCTGCACGTCATGTCCCTCGGTATAGGCGCAACCGTGCAGTTCGAGAGCCGAATGATAGGCAATCACGCCGCCGGGGCGCAGGCGGGAGGCGGCGAGAAAACGGTCGATTGGCCATGTTCGGGCATCGGCGTGCTTCGGCACGGACGCGAAGACGCCGCGTGCGATGCGCCGGACGTTGCCAGCCCGAAGATGCTGGGCGAGCATGGCGGTGACGACCCTGTCACCTGGATGGCGCCTGACGGCGGCGGCGTATTCGGCGCGGCGGAAGACCGGGTGGGCGCTGAAGAAGGGTGCGGATATGAGCCGGGACATGATAATTCATTGAAATGTTTGTCAAAGCCACCGATAGCCATATATGATATTGTCTTTGGTCCGTCAATGACGAAGAAATTTTGCCCCATCCCGCTTGGATGACAGTCCGAGCGTTGACCCTTGCAGTTGTCATGCCTGCTTCAATTTCTGGCTGTCCAAAGCTCAGTTCGCGTGCATTCAACCACTGCTGCCCCACAAGATGCGGCGGGTGTCCGGGCGACGACCGGCCTGTAACCACGAACGCCATTCGCTGCGGTCGCCGCGCCATCTGCCATTGCCTGCACAAGAACCTCTGCAAACGCTTCGCGCCCTGGAGTGAGGTTGCGAGAACGGCGATGATCGATGTGACACGCCGGAAGACACACCGCACGTGGCCAGTCTGCTCAAGAAAGAGCTCTTTCGCGCTACATTGGCCACACCCGAGGTGGCCATGCTATCTGCAATGGCGACGGCAAGCCCTCGATTTGCTGCTGGCAGAAGGCCGAATCAATGACTTTCTCGACGCCAGGAAACTGCTGCTGTCATTTTCTGGCCATGAGTCCTGCACTTGGTCAAATCAAAGCAAATTCTGATGTTCTTCTTCAGAAAAGAATGCTTGCGCGATCATGCGTCTGAAAAATTAACGAGGTTGGCTTCTCAATCCAAGATTTTTTTCGAACTGCACCCCTCCGTCATTGACAGGTCGTACTTAAGAGGCTGCAAACGCTTGTCATGACGTTCGATTGGAGGAGACCGATGGATTTTTCCTGATGGTGGCGGCCGAGCGCGTCGCCCCCGTCAGCACTCTGCAAAAGGTCGCGCCCGATAGGCTGGCAGCGCCTAGGGAACCTCTGATTTGGAAGGTTTTTCTGGTTTTGGCTGCGAAAGCCCTTTCAGGCTGCACCGGTCGGTTTTCGGCGGTCCGGAAGCCGCAAATGAGCGTTTTCGGGGCGAAACCGCCGCCGGTTCAGCCCCCGCAGGGCCGATCCGGCAAATTCCGGACACGCTTCTCCCTTGTCACGACAGGTGCGGCTGAGCAATCATCAGGTTCGAGAAGCCCAAAAGCGGCGCAAGCCGCTGCACGTTCTTCTCCAGACCCCGATGGCGAACCATGTCGCAGCCGAACACCCGCTCGCGATCCGGAACGGATGCTCCACTCGCGCCCTGCCCGGGGCAGGGCAATCCGCCACGACACCTCGCGATGCGCGCGCTCCGCCCGCTTGCCGATCCCGCGATATCCGGAGTCACCCCGGACTTGCTCCTCCTCGCCGTGCAGAAGCCGACCCGAAGGCGCCGGTCGCGACGTTGGCGGCCGTTCCCTCCGGATGGTGCACCAGACCCCGGGGGTCGGTGCCGAGGAGACTGTGAAAGCATCAGCTTTCGCGGACGGTTTTTCATTGTTCCTGACGGCGGTGTCCGTGTCCGGATCGGACCGGACACCGCCAAGGAGCCGGACATTTGGCACATGGGCCGCTTCGCAGGAGCCGACACGACATCTCCACCCTGAAGCCGCGCTGAATGACGGGAAAGCACGGCTCCCGGAGCAATGTTGCGCGCCAATCATCCCGGTCTGCCGCTTTTGCAGGCAATGCTCCCTGAAGGCCGCCGCCCCCGACTCGTTCATCACCCGCTTGAAGTCATGCCCCAGTGTCATCAGGCTGAACTCGCCGCGGCGCTTTTCGTGTCCGCGCATCAGGAAACGGTCCATTCCCGCCCATCGCTTGACGGTGCCGAAAGGATGCCCGAGGAGCGCAGCTCTTTGGCGCATCCAGGGGGCGCCGGCGCTCATCTTCCCGCGATGCCGGTCGATCGCGTCCTCATGCTCCCAGCGGTCCAATCGCCGCCTCGGCCGCGACTTTGTCAGGCATCGGTCCCTCAGCGAACAATCCCGGCAAACCGCTGCCACCGAACTGTATCCGAAATGCCGCTTGCCCTCCCTTGTGCGGGGCGATCCCCTTCGGGTCAGCCGCTGACCGGCCGGGCAGGCATGCGTGTCATTCCGGGCATCGCAACGGAAATCGTCGTCTCCGCCAAATCGCGCGACGTCGCCCTTGTCCCTTCGGGGCGGATGTCTCGGTATCGGGACGCATGCGTCCAGGCCCCTGGCTTCGCGGATCTTCAACGGTTCGCCGCTGAAGCGACCGGAATCCGCCAGACCGGTCAATCGCTCGGCGCCCAGGGCTTCGCCGGCCTTCGTCATCATCGGCTCCAGCTGGCCGGCTTCATTGCCGTCCTGCACGACATCCTCCGCGACAATCGGCTTGCACCGGTCCTCCGCCGCGATCCGGCAGTTGCAGCCGCCCACGGTCCTGCCGGACTTCTTCAGCACCCGCGCATCAGGATCGACCTCCGACATCCGACGCTCCCCGCTTGCCTGCAAGCTTTCCCGCAAAGACTGCTTGTGCTTGCGCCTTTCCACCAAAGCCCCGATCTTCGCCGCCAGTTCCGGATCCTCTGCGCGGTCCGCTCCATCCTCCGATCCCGCATCCGCCTCGTCCAACTGCCTGTGACACGCGGCAATCCTTTCGTCCAGACGCTTCAGGCTCTTTGCCGGACTTGCCTTCGCATGGATGCTGTCCGCATTCGCATTGGCCTTCGAAAAAGTCCCGCCGACAGCCACCCGGCGGCCCTCCGGAAGCGACAGCTCCCGGCAGGGCAGAAGGAACTCCCGGCTGGCTGCCCGCAGCGCAGATGCATCGCTCTTGCGGAAATCCGCGATTGTCCTGCAGCTCGGCGTGGCACCCTGGCACCGCCAGATCACCTCCAGGTTCCGTCGCGTCTCCGCTTCCAGCCGGCGCGAACTGCGCACTCGGTGTTGACAGCCGTACAGGCAAGCTTCAGCGGCAGTCCCGGATCACAGGCCGGCTGGCCGGCCCCGCAGTGTTCTTCCGCGTGCCGAAAACCCAACGCCTCCAGATCCAGCGTGCCGACGAACGCATCGATCGCGCGCACCGGATTGCGTTCGGACACATCGTCGTCCATGCAGGGCGGAAGAAGCGTCAACTCGCTTCGGGACGGCACCTTCCGGCAACGTCGCTCCGGCATCGCGGCAACCCTTGTGGCTGCCCAGGTTGCCGGCGAGCATGGCACTTGCAGGCTGCGAAAACCAGGGCACAGGCGGACAGGGACCGCTTCATTAGCGCTCGTCGGCAACCCGGCTCGCCGACATCTCCGTCATCGGCTCAGAGGTCCGCCCCGTTCGGGGTCGGGGAATGCTTTCACAGTCTCCGATGTGCAGCTTCATCCCGAAATGCCACTGGTTCCCCTTCTTCGTCTGGTGCATCTCCGGGTCGCGGGCGTTGCTCTCGTTCCCGGTCGACGATGGCGCCGAGATGATGGTGGCGTCAACGATGCTGCCCTTCTTCAGCACCCCCCCCCGCTCGGCCAGGTGATCCCTGATCTCCCGAACGGCAGGTGCGCCAGTCCGCGGCGCTCCAGCCGGTGGCGGAAGTCGGGATCGTCGTCTCGTCCGGAACCTTCTCAAGCACCGCCCCGGCAAAGCGCCGGACGCTCTCGGCCTCGCAAGCTGGTTCTCCATCGCCGGGTCGCTCAGATTGCAGAACGGTTGCACGCAGTGCACGCGCAGCATCGCCGACAGCGGATGCGGCTGTCGCCCCTTGCGGCCGCCCTTCGGATACACTGGCGCAATGCGGGCATCCAAGCACTCCCAGGGGATCAGGCCGTCCATCCGCTCCGGAAAGATCTCGCGGCGCGTCTTGCGCTTCTTGCGATCGCATTGGAGGCTGGCAAAGGTCAATTGCCGAAGGCGCTGCATGTCGTGATCCCCCAAAAGAAAGGCGTGGCACAAGACAGCGGGCGCGCACCGGATGCGCAATGCAACGCCCAAAATCAGGCTGTATTCAGAGGTTCCCTAGGCGCCGCCCTCGGACGACCTCGACGGCTGGATGATCAACCTCGAGGAGTTGCTGTCCGCCGTGCCGATGGTCCGGGCGGCGTTGTACCAACTGGTGCTCGACCGCAAGGTCGGCGAGTGCGAGCTGCCCGAGGGCGCCTCGCGCTTCGTCCACCTCGAGATCCGGGTCGACGCGGAAGACTGGTGCGCCTGGGGTGCGGCCAACGGCATTGCGCCCGAGGTGCTGTTCTTCATCCAGTGCGAGCCGACACTGCTGCACCACTTCGACCCGCAGTCGAAGGAGCGCGCGTTCCCGTGCCCGAGGACTTGGGAGTTCGTATCGAACATCGTGCATCGGGGGAACGGCCTCGACTCGGTGGCCGAGCGGGCGCTGTTCCGGGGCACCGTCGGCGAGGCCGCAGCGGTCGAGTTCGCGGCGTTCCTGAAGGTCTGGCGCAAGCTGCCCCATCCCCGCGCCGTCCTCAACGACCTCGAGAACGACGACATCTCCGGCAATGTGAGCGCACTGATGGCGCTCTGCGGCTCGCTCTACCGGCTCGCGAGCGACGTGATCCTCGACGCCGCGAAGCGCATTCTCGCCAACGCCCTGAACGTCCCCGTGTGGACGCTTCGATAACGGATAAGGAGGGGCACGCACCATGGACCTCAATCACGACGCCATGCTGGTATCCTTGCGCATCACCGCCTGGTCCGGCCGGCTCTACGACCGCGAGGCAAGCAATCATGTCGCCGTCCATTACGACGCGAGCGCACCCGCTTCATCGAGGACTACGACGACCTGGCCCGGCTCGACCTCGGCAAGATCTTCCGCATTGAGGACTACCCCTCGAAGGAGGCGCTCCGGGGCAAGTTCGCTATCCGCTACCGCATTACTCCGGCCCCGGACGCCGACCACTTCATCGCCAAGCTCGCGACCGACGACATCGAGCGCCATATCGAGGATCAGCTCCACGATGCCTTGGGCGACCTCTACCGGCGGCTCGGCGAGGCAGTCAAGCGGGTCTCGGAGCGGTTGCAGGACGCTTCACAGCTTGTCACCCACGTGCTGCTGCGCGCCGCCAGCTTTACGCTCCCGTCCGAGTCCCCAATGACGGCGAAGGCCGGGGCAAGGACGGCACGTCCGAGATGCCGCCGAGCTTCGACCCCTCGGGGTCGCCGCAACGCAGCCGACGATCTCCCCGACGAGATCGCGCTCCGGGGCCAGGGCGGCACCGACTTCCGGCCCGGCTTCGAATGGCTCGACGAGCAGGGCCTACGGCCGGGTGTGTGCTACTACTTCACCGACATGGAGTGATCGAGCTACCCGAAGGCCAAGCCCGCGTATCCCATCGTCTTCTGCGACTGGAGAGGGCCGGGCGACGAATGTGGCCCGCTGCGCAACGCCTGGGAGCGCGTCCAGCCGGGGAGGGCCCGAATTGCAACGCCTCGGCAATGCTCGATGAGGACAAGTCCGAGCCGTGCATCAGGATCGTCACCACGCCAGCGCCGGAGTGCGCGACGCATTTCAAGGTGCGCACCGCCGCCGAACGGCTTGCGAATGTCATGCCGCTCACCAGCCCCAAGTGCAGCTATCGCGTACAACACATCGACCGCTCCGACTTCCGTGTCGCGATCTACCGCGACTCGCCATACCCGAAGATGGTCCCGGACGGCTATCTGCAGATCGTGCCGGCGTGAGGCCAGGGAGAGACCGATGCATCTGACCGACATCCGAATCGACGAGATCGTGAAGGTCAACGATTTGCCGTGCTACGCGCACGGATACGGCGACGACGCCGTGTGCGTCTACAGCCCGACCAACGGCAAGGAGCTGAGGGCCTGAACGCGGGTGCGGCCTTCGAGTACGAGCGGATCACGGCCTGCCAGGATTTCATGCGTCCCGAAGCCTCTCTCTTGAGTAACTTATCTCTAAGCCATTGACGCTGCGGCATTTCTGTTTTTTTTGGTGTCGCTGATCTGGACGAGTTGGTAGCCGAGTTTGCTGGCCTGTCGACGGAGGGACGAGAACTTTCGGTCGAGGTGCCGGCTTTTGTAGACCTGCATACCCTTCTCCGCATATTCTTGGCCGCAGGTCACCATCAGATAGATCAGGCAGGCGAGTTCTCGGGCGGTGGCGACGACCGCGACGGCTGTGTCCATTCGGGCGAGGCGCCCGCGGTGCTTGGCGCCGATGAAGATTTTGCTGGTGCGAGCGGTCATGGCCGCCATGCGCAGTGCCTGGCCGACGCGGTTGACCACCTTGGGTCCACGGCCCGGCAAGGGTTTGCCGCCGCTGATCCTGGTCCCAGGTGCCAGCCCTAGCCAGGAGCTGAAGTGCTGTGCGGAGGGGAAGGCGGAGAAGTCCGGGCCGATCTCCGCAGCGATCACCAAGGCGGTGTTGATGCCGATGGTCGGGATCGCGGTGAGATCGACCCCCATCATCCTGTGCAGCGTCAGAGCCATGTCCTTATTCTGCCCGAAGATCCTCTTGCTCCCGCTTCTCGGGACATCGTTGGGGGCGGTGCCCGGCGACGCGGCACGAGGAGTGTCATCGGGCGTGTCGTCGTCCGTCGCATCCTCAGGCGGGGTCAGGTGCTTGATTTGCTCCGTGGTCCGTGCTTCGCAGTCCGCTGCTTCAGGAAGTCGCAGCGCTGCATCGCCTGCTTCAGGGCGAACAGGTGCTCCTCGCGCCATGTGTCTTCCAGGCTCGCGGCAATCGTGTCGGCGCTCGCCTTGATCCGCCGGTCCCGGAAACTCGCCAGCCGCTACGGGTCACGCTCGCCGGCGATGATCGCCCACAGGATACGCTGACCCGTCTTGCCCATGATGTCGCTGATCACCGAATCCAGACGCACGTTCATCTGGGTCAGCGCCTTTTGCATCTGCAGCACGCAGCGCGAGCGATCCTCGATCAACTGCTTCGCCTGGCGCATGAACGAGCGCAGCGGCACCACATCGGAAGGCACCCCGCAGAAGGCCGTAGGACATCAACTGCCAGACCCACTGGCAGTCCAGCACATCGCTCTTGCGCCCGCCGATCTGCTTCCTCATCCGAGGTTACACGAGCATCGTCTCGAAGCCGGCACGCTCCAGAACCTCGTAAACCGGGATCCAGTAAACCGACGTCGATTCCATCGCCACCTTCGTCACACTGCACGACTTGAGCCATTCCGACATCTCTTGCAGATCACGCGTGAACGTGCCGAACTCCCGAACCAGTTCCGCACTCCGTTCCGGATCGACCGCCACGAAGTGCCGGTCCTTGCCAATGTCGATCCCGACGCAATTCGGGTGCACCACCTTCAGAGGCTGAGGAGGTCTCTTCTTGCGCGCCATCGAATGCTCTCCCAAACTCCGTTGCCGTTGTAGGTGGGGAGGAACCACGGCGAAGTCTCGATCTCTTGAACGAGGTCGCGGGCGAACCCGCGCCATCAGTGACAAAAGCCGATCATGGTTCGGGCCAGGCTCCTGCACGGGTGCTCTCGCACGCCACTGGTGGGACAACCTCGTCTGCCCCACCCGCAACCACTTCACATATCACCCGTCGAAGACGCAACCCCCAGTTGCTCCCGCGACTAAGCAACCGCACCGCGGCGGTGTAGGCTCCTGACGGTCGCCGGTCCTCCCCGTCCCCCCGCAACCGGAGCGTTCCCATGACCTTGTCCGACCGATCCGCTATCGCCCAGCCCGGCTTGGACCCGGAGGCGTGTTGACCATGCCCCGGATCGTCGAGACCGTCTGCCGAGTCCTCGGCGTGACGCTGCGGACCAGCCCCGTACGCTTGATGGGCGGGGGAATGCGGGACCGCCCCCGCACATCTTCTTCCGCCTCGGCTTCTGGTCCCAGGGCGACGGCGCCTGCTTCGAAGGCTCCGTCAGCCATGCCCGGGGCGCGACCGGGGCCGTCCGCGCCCACGCACCCAAGGACACGGAGCTGCACCGGATCGCGGACCTCCTGCGGAGCGTGCAGCGGCGCAACTTCTATCAGCTCGCCGCGGACGTCCGGCACCGCGGCCACTACTGCCACGAGTACAGCATGGCCATCGAGGTCGAGCGTGACAGCCCGGCCGGGCACGCCATGACCGACGGCGCCGAGGACACCGTGATCGAAGCGCTGCGCGATCTCGTGCGCTGGCTCTACCGCCAGGTCCAACGCGAGTACGAGTATCTGACCTCCGCCGCCGCCGTCGACGAGGTCATCGCCGTCAACGCCTGGACCTTCACGGCAGAGGGCCGGTACTTCGGCTGACGGGGCAGGGCGTCTTCCCTCGACCACCTCTCAGCTCGGCGCCGCCCGCCACGGCCACCCTGGAGGTCAAGCGCATGTGGTTGATTTCATATGTCCTGATGCCCATATTGCCCCCATGAGTTGGTCGGCTGGCTTCCACGGTGAGTTCGTGCCGGAGTTCTGCGGTCTGGGCAGCCGCCTCCAGGACGAGATTTATGCCATCGCGCGCCTGCTGGAACAGTTCGGACCGCAACTGGGACGGCCGCGCGTGGACACGCTGAACGGCTCGCGGCACGCGAACATGAAGGAGGATCGTGATGACGGTGAGCCTCGACGACATGATGGCGGGCCTCGACCCCACCAGGCGGCGCAAGATCGAAGACCGCGCCGCGGAGCTCATCGCCGAGGAGATGACGCTGCGCGAGCTGCGCAAGGCGCGCCAGCTCACCCAGATCAGCGTCGCGCGTGAGCTCGGCATCACCCAGGACGGCGTCTCGCGGCTCGAGCAACGCAGCGACCTGCTGCTCTCGACGTTGCGCAAGACGGTCGAGGCCATGGGCGGCAACCTCTCGCTGATTGCGACCTTCCCTGACCGGTCGCCGGTCGAGCTGTCGGGCATCGCCGATCGCGAGTCCCGCGACTGAAAGTTCCGCCGCGGCGGGCACTTTCGATTCGCAGCCCCGTGCGCTCACGCATGACACGCCGGATGATCGCCTGTCTTCGTCGAGCGGGGCTTGTAACGGTTCGCCGACGACGTATAGACGACTCCCGCCACGCCGCCGGGAACGACGACGGACGGGACCCGCTCGATGCCGAACAGCTGGGGATCGATCGCGACGCCGGCTTCATGACCGCCAAGGCGCTCGCCGACTTCCGTGACGGTGGCCTTGAACCCCTCCGGTGCGATCCCGTGCAGGAGCAGCGGGACGTCCGCCCGCACCCCCCCCCAGCGCGCGGGCCTGGTTCTCCGCCGAAGACGGCGCGTCGCTGAGTATGCCGGCCCGCAACAGATGGCCAACGCCATCAACCCGGCGAGCCCGTCGCGGGCGAGGGCTCCCGCACGAGTGTCTCCGACGCGCTGTGCGAGGCTTTCTACAAGATGCAGTAATTGCGTTTCCTCCACAGCAGGTAGCCGAATCTCTCGCCCACGACCGGGATCTCGCGCAACGTCTCCCAGAGCACGGACGACTGTCCCGTCGGGTTGCAACCGGCCAGAGGCGTCGTGGCCGGAACCGGCTGGGTCATCTGCCAGCGGTACCGGCTCTTCGTCATGACTGGCACGCGGCAAACGACGCCAAGTTTCTCATGCGCACGGATTCTCCGGGCCGTTCGATTGCCCTTCTGGAGCCGATTCCCGCCGCGCACCCAGCACGTTCATCAAGCCCTGCGGCCCGGCCACCACGATCTCGGTGACGCTCCACTCGTTGCCGTCCCGGTCGCGGTAGCTGCGGGTGGCGAGCCGACCCTCGATCAGGACGGCGGCACCCTTGCGCACCAGGTTCTCCACCGCATCCACGGTCGGTGCGAGACGACGATCCTGGACTTCCGCCACCTGCTGGAGAGGCACGGGTTAGGCAAGACGCTGTTCGGGGAGAGCCGCGCACTTGGCCTCGCTCGGACATCGGTTGAAAACCGGGACGCGGCGGTGGACTGGCAGATCGCAATGAAGCACGGTCGGCGCAGACGCCTGGACAGGGCAAGAGTGATTCAAGCGCATGCCAAAATCGCACTTGTCCAGACCTTCCCTAACGGCGATAAATTCCTAGTTCTCGGTCCCGAATCGCTTTTCCGGACATGCGCACTGGTTGGACTCAGTAATCTAAGGGCATACCGCAGGCACATTGCACCGCATGCTGGAAAAGGGAAACCGAAATTCTTCAAAAGCGATTGCTCTAGATTCATGCATTGTCGAGATGGATTCTTGATGTTATGGGCCACCTCCCGGCAATCCCACAGACCCACAGGAAATCTTTCCAATGACAGGCGACTACAAGGTCAAGGACATCGGCTTGGCCGATTTCGGACGCAAGGAAATAGAAATTGCGGAAACTGAAATGCCTGGTCTCATGGCACTGAGGGAGGAGTTCGAGGGAAGCAAGCCGCTCGCCGGCGCCCGCATTGCGGGGTCGCTTCACATGACTGTCCAGACCGCCGTTCTGATTGAGACCCTGAAGCTGCTGGGAGCGGATGTGCGCTGGGCCTCATGCAACATTTTTTCGACTCAGGACCATGCTGCCGCTGCCATTGCAGCAAGGGACATTCCGGTTTTCGCTCACAAGGGCGAGACTCTTGAGGAATACTGGGATTTTACCAATCGAATATTTGATTTCGCCGACGGACCGGCGAACATGATTTTGGATGATGGCGGCGACGCAACCCTCTACGTTCTGCTCGGGTCCCGCTTGGAAAGTGGCGAGAGCGGACTGGTGCCCGATCAAATGTCCGAGGAGGAAGATGCGCTTTTCGCTCAAATCAGGAGCAGGATGGCAGAATCTTCCGGATGGTTCCAAAGACAGCGGGAGACCGTCAGGGGTGTAACCGAGGAAACGACCACCGGCGTGAACCGTCTCTATGCGTTGCAGGATCGGGGGCTGCTTCCCTTCCCCGCGATCAACGTGAACGACAGCGTGACCAAGTCCAAGTTCGACAACAAGTATGGATGCAGGGAAAGCTTGGTGGATGGCATACGACGGGCAACCGACACGATGGTAGCGGGCAAGGTCGCCGTTGTCTGCGGTTATGGAGATGTCGGGAAAGGATCTGCCGCATCGCTGAGGGGCGCCGGCGCGATCGTCAAGGTAACCGAGATCGATCCCATTTGTGCCTTGCAGGCAGCAATGGACGGATTCGAGGTGGTGGTCCTGAACGACGTGGTAGCCACCGCAGACATTGTGGTGACCGCCACAGGAAACAGGGACGTGATCAGCATCGATCACATTCGTAAAATGAAGGACATGGCGATCGTCGGAAACATTGGGCATTTCGACAACGAGATTCAGGTCGCGGCGTTGCGAAACCACAAATGGACCAAGATCAAGGACCAGGTTGACCTAATCGAGATGCCGAGCGGAAACAGGATCATCCTGCTTTCCGAGGGACGCTTGCTTAACCTTGGCAACGCGACCGGTCACCCGAGTTTCGTGATGTCGGCCAGTTTCACCAACCAGGTCCTGGCCCAGATCGAGTTGTGGAATTACCCCGAAAACTACGAAAAGCGCGTGCATGTTCTGCCAAAGCGTCTCGACGAGAAAGTCGCGAGGCTGCACCTCGCGAGGCTGCGCGCCCAGCTGACGGAGCTGACGGAAGAGCAGGCCGACTATATCGGATTGGAGCGAAAGGGACCGTTCAAGCCGAATCACTACCGATACTGATATTGACGTGGCTACCGCCGCGGGATCGCGCCTGAAGCCGGAGCCCTTCAGGATTCAGGATTTCGCGCCCCTTTTCCCGGATCCGGTGAGAGGAGCGCTCTTCTCGTCGAGCGGCCATCGCGGCCGAACCTGCAAGCTCAAGTCGTCCAGAAGGCCTAGCCGATAGCGCTGAATGCCTGCCCACGCGATCATTGCCGCATTGTCTGTGCAGTACTTGGGCTCCGGAGCGACGAACGTCGCTCCGTTCTGCCGGGTTGCATCTTCCAGCGCAGCCCTGATTCCCTTGTTTGCGGCCACGCCGCCGGATGCCGCAAACACCGTTGCACGCGCACCCACGCAAGCTTGGAACGCGCTGAACGCTCGATGCGATTTTTCTGCGAGCACGTCGCGAACGGCGGCCTGAAACCCAGCGGACAAGTCGGCCACGTCTGCCGCCGCGAGAGTTCCGGCAGCCCCGGCAAGTGCGTTCCGTTCCCGCAGAAGCGCAGTCTTCAATCCAGAGAACGACATGTTGCAGCCCTCGCGTCCGGCGAGCGGACGCGGAAAGCTGAAGCGATCCGGGGAGCCACCCGCGGCCGCCTTCTCGATTGCCGGCCCGCCGGGCTGCTCCAATCCCAAAAGCCTGGCGGACTTGTCGAACGCCTCGCCGGGGGCGTCGTCTATCGTTCCGCCAAGGCGGATGAACCGGTTGGCCCCTAGGACTGCGTGGAACTGGCAGTGACCTCCAGACACGAGGAGTCCGAGATAGGGAAATGCGACTCCATGCGTCATGACTGCCGTCAATGCATGCCCGGCAAGGTGGTTGATTCCAAGGAGCGGCTTCCCGGACCCGGCCGCAAGCCCCTTGGCGAAGGATACACCTGCAAGAAGCCCCCCAACGAGCCCCGGGCCGGCGGTAACCGCGACCGCGTCGATTTTGCGAAGCTGGATTCCAGCTTCTGAGAGCGCGATTTCAGTGCAGTGATCCAGCCGGCTTGCGTGAGCGCGAGCGGCGATTTCGGGAACGATGCCGCCATACTTTGAATGAAGGCCGTCCTGACCGAAGACAACTGACGAGCGGATTGTCGCAAGATTTCCCCGGCTGTGGCTCACGACCGCGGCTGCGGTGTCGTCGCAACTGCTTTCCAATCCGAGAATGGTTGCCGATTCCTGCATGCCAGCTGCTGTTGCACCCAATTCCAGAGGCAAGTACCATTCGGTCCAGTGCGAGACAAGCGAAAGCGTCTGACGTGGAAAACGCTCCATTTCCAATCATCGTAAATCGACCGAGACCGGCATCGGAACGATTGGCGGAGTCGCTAAGGCGAAAAGGCGTAAGCGATGTCGACCTGATCATCTCTCCTGTCATTGCGATCATCGAAACTGGCGCCGAGATCGATCTCGGGGATTGCCAGGCCGTGATCTTCACTTCCCGCCATGCGGTCGGTGCGCTGTCCAGTTCGCGAATTCCGACGGGAATGACGGCCTATTGCGTCGGTGCGCAAACCGGAAACGCCGCACGTGACGCTGGTTTCACAACCCTTGTTGCGGACGGCTCTGCGGAAGCTCTTTGCAGAATGGTTCTGGACCACAGGCCGCAAGGCCCCGTTCTCTTTGCAAGGGGCCGCCAGGTCGCAATGAACATGAAGGCAGCGCTTTCGAAGTGTGGATTGGAGGTGGTGGAACGCGTTGTCTATGTTCAAGAAGAAAGAAAACTGAATGCCAAGGCGCTTGCCGCACTCCGGTCGGGACGTTGCATAATCCCGCTGTTTTCAGCGCGAACGGCACGGATATTTGGCGAGCAGGTCGCCGGTGTTCCCAATCTTGACCATACAATTGTCGGAATCAGTTCAAATGTCGTTCAGTCGTTTCCGCTGGACTGGGGAAGCGCTGTCGCTCATGAGCGAAGTGTGGAAGGAATGTCGGAGATAGTTGTTCGGATTTGGAAAGCATGACCCGAACGCCTCGGTTGCTTTTCTTGGCCAAGGTGTTGCCAGCCGACTCAGGACAGTTGGCTCTTGTAGAGTCTCAATGCAAGGGATGGGCTTTCCTCTCATGGCAATTGCAATTTTGCATCCTCGCGTTTGCCGTTCGCGCAGTCGGCAGCCAAAACGGACACACTTCTTTCAGCAATCTGTCGCGCTCTCTGCTCTTCATCAATTCGGATCTCCGGTACCAGGGCCCCGCTACATTTTCATCTCGCCCCGCCAGTCGATGGCTTGGCCGGAAGTGCGCCTCGATCGGCACAGGCAGCTTTTTGCGCGTGTCAGCACCGCACCAGATCGGTTGCAGCCCCTGAGGGTCTGCCGGAATGTCGCCCGGGGTCGGGTAGAAGATGATATCGATGCTTTCGGTCAGAACCTGGCCGGGTTCCGGATGGGGGATTGCAACGTGTCTCCAGGCAACAACTCCTGAGGAGAATCGGCCAGACCAAGCGAGATTGCCGTCCACTCGCCTGCTTCTGTTATTCTTGGCGAGTCCGCGCAAACCGAAAAGGGAGAAATGTTCATTTACTTCGAAAGGGAATTATAACCTTTGATTGCATTAAGAGGGAAAGACAATGTGTAGGGCGCTTGGCAAATCAAACCGCAAGGGCATTGCGCCGCTTCAGGTCTTGAACATTTTTCGAACCGACGAGGTGGCTGGAGAATTGATTGAGAGCTTGCATTGGCCGCCCCTCCCACTGCCCTCATTGCGGGTCTTTCAATGTCCAGTGCAACATCAAGGACAAATCGCAGACGCATCGCTGCCGGGATTGCCTGAAAAGGCCGATGTTCACTGTTCGCGGCGGCACGCTCGTGCAGAAAGCTCATCTCGGCTATCCTGAATGGGCAACCGGACTGTATCTATCTGCTACCAACATCAAGGGCATCACTTCCATGCGGTTGTATCGGGAGCTTGGCATCTCGCAGAAATCCGAATGGTTCCCGCTTCACCGTCTGTGAACTGTTGCCGAGACCGGCGAAGCCTTGTTTTCTGTGCCGGTGGAAGCGGATGAAGCGTTTTTCGGTGGCAAGCGCTGCAACATAAGCAACAGCAAGCGGAAAGAGATTGAAAACGCAGGACCTGGTCCGGTCGGGGGCGGTTGCCGCAGTTAAGGACCGCGAGGTCAATCAGGTTCGCGCCAAATGATTGAATCCGCGAACGCGAAAATGCTTCAGGGATTTGCAACAGGCCATGCGAGGGAGAACGGGTGGGCCATACCGATGATGCAATGCCTGTATCAGCATTGACAGAGAGCATGAAGTCGTGAAGCGCTCGGTTTCCGAATGCGTGAAGGGCCATACCAACGAGGTTGAGAGCTTCTGGGCCATGCTCAAGCGCGGACATTATGGCATATATCAACAAGATGCCGCTGAAGCATCTGAACCGCCACGTTGGCAAATTCATGCACCGCCATAACATCAAGAATCATTGAGACGGCAAGCGCCGAGCGTATCTCAAGGGCGTGTTCCTGATCGACGCAAAAGACGATGGTCTTCGCGAATCGATCCGTTTCGGATATGAAGTTGGCGAGATGCGTGGCGATGGCCCGCGTCCGCGCACGCAAAGTGACCTTCCTTTCAAAATCGGGCGTGTGGTAATCGACATCTCGAATCTGCCTCCAGTATCGGTCCAGTTGGCCCTTCGTCGGGTGCCACCCGGCGGCATCGTAATCCGTGATGACGCGGTGAACCTAGTAAAGTGCCAGAAAACCGTCGGCGATGCCCTGAGCGAGGCTGTACTCGTATAAAGGATCGCCGAAATAGACGTAGGTGTCCGCGCTTTCCTGCCGCCGCGGCGTCGCGGTCATCCCGGTCTGGGTCGCGGGCTCGAATCACTCGATGATTTCACGCCAAGCGCTGTCGTCCCGCGCGCTGCCCCGGTGACATTCGTCAACAACAATGAGATCGAAGAACTTCGGGGCGTATTCCCGGTAGAGCCCGGGCCGACTTTCGTCCTCAGCCAGAGTCTGGTAGGTCGCGAAATACATGTCGCGGCTCTTGACGGCGTCACCCTGCACAATTCTGTGCCTCGCATTGCCGAAGGGCCGAAAATCCTTGGCCATCAGTTCGTCGATGAGAAAGTTTCGGTCGGCCAGGAACAGTATATTAGGTTGACGGCTGTCGCCTTTGGCATTCCATCGCGCCTGCCACAGTTTCCAGCAGATCTGAAAAGCGACCACGGTCTTGCTGGCACCGGTGCAGAGCGTCAGCAGGGCCCGCCGCCAGCCTTGCCGAACCGCCTGAACCATACGGTTGACCGCGATTTCCTGGTAGTAGCGCAGTGGCTTGGCGCGGTCCGGGAATCCCGGCGTAAGCAGGCGCTCGGCAATTCCGTCATCTTCGGGGCCATCGGTGTGTCGGAGGCGGGGCCATAATTCGGCAGGGGTCGGCGAGTTCGACAACTCCCGTTCAGCACTCGTGGTGAAATCGAACTCCACGATGCCCTTGTCATTGGTCGCGTAGGCGAATCGCAGGCCAAGGATCTCCGCGCAGTCCATGTCCTGCTGAAGGCCTTCGTTCGGCCGCTTGCTGCAAGCAAGCTTTCGCCTCGACGATGGCGATCGGAAAGCGCGGGCTGTAGCGGAGAAGATAATTGGCGCACTTCTGTTTCCCACGGCGGGCCTTGCCCCCGCAAACACGACCCTTCAATCAGTAAAGGTCCTCTGCTCGTTGATCGCGTGCGGACGGAAGTCCTGGCCTGCGGCTTGCAGTTTGGGAACGACGAACTTGCGGCAGGTATCGGCTTTGTTCATCCGCATCCCACCTGAACTGGAACGCGGCTGGTGCACTCTTGGCTGATCCGCAGCGAAGCACGGAATCGTGACGGCGGACATGCCTCACTGGGGACCTGGCAATCCACGTCAAACCTCTGTGGCTGTCCAGGGATCGACGACGTCGATTCCCGTGCCATCGAAATCCCGCACATTGCGCGTGATCAGAACAGCACCGCGTGATCGGCATATGGCGGCGATCTGGCAGTCTGCCTCGCCGATGGGTCGACCTGCATGGCGGCGACCTGCCGCGATCTCCGCGTAACCTCTAGCCGCGGCGCTGTCGAACGGCAGAATTCGTTCGATGAAACCAAGGTCGAGCCACCGGATCATGGCGGCCTCCAGCGCGTTGCGGCGTCTGCCCGCCGGCAGGATCGCAACGCCGTAGCGCAGCTCCGATTCGGTCACCGCCGTCAGGTACATCTCCTGGGCGTCACGCTTGGCAACCCACGCCGAAACCGTGGATGCTGGTTCGGGGCGCATGAGTTCGGACACGACATTCGTGTCTATGACGTACATGCGGACCGCTCAGGAGAAGTCAGGCGGCTCGCGCATCGGGCCACGCGGAGGAAGTTCGAGTTCCACGCCGCCAAGGGGTGCGAAGCATTCGCGGGTGAACTTTGCCAGATCCCGGGGACCAGCCTGCCCACTGTTCACCGCGTCGCGCAGGATGATGCGTACCTCCTCTTCCATGGAGCGGCTGTGCTCGGCGGCGCGCATGCGCAGCCGCGTCTTCACGTCGTCGTCCAGATTACGGATGGTGATGCTCGCCATTTGTCGCGTCCTCCGCAACGATCGGAAAAGTCCAAGCTACCACATACTTGCAATGCAAGTAACCTTGTGTACAGCTTGTTCGACAACCTTGGACATGTGCGCGGTGAACCTGTTTGCATACCGCCGTCGAGACTTCCCCGCGAGACCGGCACCCTCCAGACCCACGTGAAAGTCGCAAGACCGGACGGGCGCCCGTCCGGCGACGCGGGCCAGCGGCATTGTTTCCGATTCCGCGCGATGGATCGCCAGAGCGGCCGGTTGTGAGCGCAGGTTAGGAAATCCGCTAAACTTAGTCTCTCGCAGCCAAGTGCAGGCAGGCCTGCAGCAGCGTCGCCAAGTCCGCCGAGCGTAGAAAATCCCAAACCGGAGGTTGTTTCGGGTGCGGTTCGCGACGCCTATTCTCGGGCGCATGGCCGCTCCGAGAACAGCTTCTCCCGGCACTCCCGATGCCCATCATGAGCGGGGCACCCAGATCTGGTGCTCCCGAGCAAATTTGAGCGCCAAGGCATTTGGCGGGGGTGCGTTCGGCGATCTGAAAACGTTGCGGCCGACCGGCGGCAGGTCCCGCAATCGCTTGGTGTGGAAACGCTCCGGGTCGGCGAACCGCAGCCACACATAGGTCGGTTGTGGATTGGAAACCCTCGCAGACCGGCGGGCACCGCGGCGGCGCGGAGGTCTATCGAAGCGAGACTATCGAGCTTCGTGCGGATGATCGCATCCGCTGGACGCGCAACGATACGGGACTCAGGCTGGTGAACAGCGGCGCTGCCGAGGTCGAAAGTATCAGAAACGGACGGGTATCGTTCCGTCTCGAGGACGGACACAGGCTCGAACTCGACAAGAACAACCCACAACTTCGCCATCTCGACCACGCTTAGGCATCGACCGTGCATTCGTTCCAAGGACACACCATGGACAACGTGATCGCCGCGATGGAGGCGAATCATCTTCACCTGACCACGGCCAAGTCCTTCTACGTCGAGATATCGCGCACCCGCGACCGGGCCGAACTGGTCACCGACGATGCGGCGGCGCTCAAGGAACGCCTCGAAGCGGTCACCGGCGAACGGATATCGGCGCTCGACGGGATCGGCGAGGCCGTCCAGCGCGAGCACGAGAAGAACGGGAAAGGGTTTCTCGACCGGGAACGGGTTGATCAGGCAACGACCGCACCTTTCTCATGCCAGTTTATCCGCTTCTTGTGCAGAATTTTCAGACAATTTGTCTGGATTATACAAACCATGTTGGAATATCCGCATCAAAGGCGGATAAAGAAACATGATTCATGATCGACGATCCACACTGTCCAGCTATGTCAGCGACCTGCTTTCCAAGGGGCGAATTGTGTTTACCGCTGAGGAAGCCGAAGGGTCACTCGGCATCGGGCATGGCGCGTTTCTGGATGCCGCTGAGCGGCTGCAACGCCGCAAGTCCCTCCTGAATCCACGGCAGGGATTCTATGTTGTCGTTCCGCCGCAATTTGTGTCATGGGGCGCGCCACCACCGGCTTGGTATATCGATGCGCTCATGCATCATGAGGGCGAAAGCTATTATGTCGGACTCCTGAAGGCCGCGGAACTGCACGGCGCAACACATCAAGCCGTCATGGAGTTTCAGGCCATCTCGGCCAAGCGTTTTCCTAGGATCCGCGCTGGCCGCAGCCTGATCGTTTTTTGTTTCCGCAAGGACATGGATGCGGTCAAACCCGGGATCGAGGACCGCAAGACCGATACCGGCACGATGAAAGTCTCCTCACCTGCGCTCACCGCACTTGACCTGTTGCGCTATCCGCAGGCATCCGGCGGGATCGACAATATTGCCACGGTAATCTCCGATCTCGGACAGAGGATCAATCCCGAACAGCTCGCCTCCTTGTCAGCGGCCATGATGGAGCGACCAGTGGTGCAGCGTCTCGGGCATTTGCTGGACCGTCTTGGCTATGGAACTCTGACTGAACCGATGCTGGAGGCCTTACGATCGCGAGGACCGCTCCCATGGGTCGAACTGGACCGGCAGGAGGCACGGAATCCAGATTTCATGCTTGAACCGCAGGAACGCGATGCACGTTGGCGTGTCGTCGTGCGGCATGCCCCGGAGCTTGACGATTGATCCCGTCCCAGAACATCGTCGCCTGGAGCAATGTCGTTCCATGGGTTGATCAGCGTCAGGTTGAACAGGACCTTATTATCAGCCGTGCCCTCATAGAGATCTTTTCTGACGAGATGTTGCGCGAAGCATTGAGGCTTCGCGGTGGCACGGCGCTCAACAAGCTGCATTTTCCGGCTCCGTTGCGCTATTCGGAGGATATCGATCTCGTCCGCACATCCTCCGGCCCGATTGGCCCGATCCTTGACCGGCTACGCGTGATTCTGGAGCCTTGGCTCGGACAGGCGAGGTTCGATCAGAGTCCTGTCGCACCGAAGCTTCGCTTCCGGCTTGTGGCTGAAGACGGCAGCGATGAGCCGATACGCTTGAAAGTCGAGATCAATACGCGCGAGATCGAAGCCTTCGATCCGCCAGAGGCTCTTTCGCTCAAGGTGGAGAATCCCTGGTTCTCCGGCGAAGCGGCCATCCCGACATTCTCCCGCCAGGAAATGCTCGCAACCAAACTGCGTGCCTTGCTTCAGCGCGACAAGGGCCGCGATCTCTATGATCTGGCGCATGCGCTTGATGTCTTCGAGGGGATCGACATGGGCCGCATCGTGGAAATATTCGAAAAGCACCTCGCGCTTTCTGGACAGTCAATCTCATGCGCTCAAGCCCAAGAACGCATGTTCGCAAAGCTGGCTAATTCGCGCATGTTGCTCGACATGCGGCCCCTGCTTCCAGCAAACGAGGCGGAAATTCTGGACGACGACTCGATAGCCGAATCGTTTCGCCGTGTATTTACGATGCTCGTAGACCAGTTGCCTGGCGAACCTTGGGCGAAAACGGCAGCAATAAAGGAACGGTTCGACATCCAATGGCAACAAGGGTGAAGTCCTGATGTTTCGCCGGAAGACAGGCGGACACTCTAGGCAAAGGTTGCTTGCTGGATGAGTCGGGGCGCCAAGGTAGCATCACTTTGAACGCCGGATATCCTCAAAACCATAATGACCGCCGATTCGCGGATTTTAAATGGTGCATGCAACTATGTCATCGATGATTTAATCAATCGGAATATTAAAAAAGGCTCAATTCGCGATTTGCAGGCATGTCCTGGTGCTGGTGGCGATCGAAACCGATACTTGCTCGCGCGACAGCCTGCCCTTGAGGCTCTTGAGCGCGAAGGTCTCGTTGACCACGACAATCCCGGCAAGCCGGTCCGGCGTCTGTCAAACCGCCGCAACCTCACGGCGCTGCGCCGCCGTCAGCTCATCGATGTTCGAAAACCAGTCCCGAAACCGCACCCGATCCATCCGTCCCCCGTTCCAAGACAAATCGGGAACCAGTCCATCAAGCATGCCCACGGATTGCAAACTGAGCTTGGCTTTTAAAGGGAATTCTTCATTCATTCCATCCCGATCCGCCGACTCATGATGTTGCGACAATGCTTGACGACTACGTTGTCACTTTTCTCGAAACCGGTCCCTTTAGGATGATCTTGACCCCTTTGGGCATGCAGCTGGAATGGCCACAAAGTCTTGGAACGCGAGGCGAAGTTGACGATGCACACTTGCACCGCCGTTATCAAACGCTGTCGGGATGCGGGCTTGTATATTGGCTACGTTCTGGGTTTTCCAAGAGTTCACGGCCAAGGCGAAACGCTCGAGGAACTCAACGGCAATCTCTGGGAAGTCATCTCCATGATTCTCGACTCTGAAGCCCCTGCAATGGCGGGTGATTTCGTCGGCAAGCAAATCGTTGTTGTGGCCTGAGAGCGAGCGCCTTCTTCCGATCCCGTTTTCGGGCCGTTCGAGGTAATCGTCATTCTCGTCGCGCTCGGTTCAAGGAAACTCGCCAGCTGGGGGTCGTACAAGCGGTTTCGCCCTGAGGATGGCCGCGCGACTGCCGCATCGGTGCATGGTGGCCGTGACCTGTCGCCAATTTTGCTTCGCCAAATCGCGCGGGATGTCGGATTGACCGTACAGGAGTTTCTTGCACATCGCCGATAGCGTGCGTCCTGAAAGTCAAAGTTTGCTTGGTGCGGGTGGCAGCGCTGCACTACTTGTCTTTTGGCTTCTTGGCCCCTGAACAGGCGATCGCCAAGCGGCTGCGGGCGGGGACTGAGGCTGTTCCTTGCAGCTTGCAAAATGTCGGCGCAGAGGGCCACACGATGCATCTTTCGCTCTGCCTCTCTTTTCCGAAACCCCGTATGGTTCAGGAAATTGCGTTCTGAGTGTTTTGACGTGATCTCCGGCCGCAAGAGAATCCCCGGTGCGCCATTTCATGCCGCAAGGGAGGCGATCATCCATATGCCCAGACTTGGACAGCTCGGGAAATTCGAGAGACGCACCGATCGCTAGGAGCCTCCGTTTTTCGCGAGCTGCGAGGTCGAGATCGAGGACATAGAAGGCGGGGGAACTTCCACCAAGCCAAGGTTGTCAAAGGTCTTCATCGCGCCGGCATTTCCATATCATGTCTTTCGATTCCTGCTTCCGGCGTCCAACGGTCCGCTGGCTCGCACCCTTTCCCGAGGCCGGGGATCAGCGTTCGCCCAGTGCCTCTCCGACCGTCTTCACGATGGGGACGAAGAAGTAGGTGACAATCCGTCGCTCGTCGGTGACGATGTCTGCGGTTCCCGTCATCCCGGATTTCAGCGGATGCCGCGTCGTTCCCGCGGCAAGATGCGGCTCGTCAGGCAGTGTTCTTGCCATGAACCCCCAAGATCCCGGAGCCGTTTCCTCTGCATCCGCGGACACGTCCAAAAGATGGCCCTCGATGAACCCCGCATCGTCATCGGAGAAGACCGCCTCGAATCCAGCTTCCCGTCCTGGGGAACAATCCGCATCAGTTCCTGGCCCGCCTACACCATCCCGCCGACCGTGAAGACCCGGAGCCGGTCCACGGTGCCGGAGGAAGGCGCGGTCAGCTTGGATTCCCGCACGCGCCGGCCGCTGGACTGCATCAGTTCCCGAAGCTCCGCCAGGCGAGAGTCGATCTCCGTGCGCCGCCGTAGAAGGCGGCTGCGCCATGCCGCGTCCAGCATGCCGCGTTCCGCGATCTTCCGCTCCATCTCCCTTGCATGGATGTCCCTTTTCCTCTCGAGTCTGGTGCATGCCTCCAGTGTGTCCAAGCCCCGATGCGGGCGTTCTCGATTTGCAGGCGCTCCCATTCAGATCTTGCCGTGCCGGCTTCGGCCAGGGCGTCCGTCCGGTTAAGATCGATCAGGACATCGCGACAATGGCGGCAAACGCCAGGACCGTGAAGAGAATGGTTGCATGAAGCGTCGGCGACGCGGGTCAGGGAAGCTTCCCGAAATCGACGGTCCGGTCGGGATGGCCGAAGATGTCCGGGCGGTGAGTGATCACGATCATGGCGGTCGTTCGCCTCAGGCGCTGCAGCCCCGCTGCCAGCCTCTGCTATGCGACTATGCGACGTCGTCGAGCGCGCTTGTGAGCTTGTTCAGGACGATCACCTTCGGCCGCTTCAGGATGCTCCTGGCGATGGCGATTCTCTGCCGTTGCCCTCCGGAAAGAGCCGTGCCGCGCTCTCCGACATCAGTGTCCAGACCAAGCGGCAGCTGGATCGCCAATGATCCCGCGGCCGCGACGTCGAGTGCTTCCTCCAGCTCCACGTCGCTGGCGCTGGCCTTTCCGATCAGGAGGTTCTCCCGCAGGGTGCCGGAAAACAGGTATGGCTCCTGCGGGATGTAGGCAATTGCCGCGCGCACGTCGTTGGGGTCGCGCTCGGCAATGTCCTCTCCACCCAGCGTGACCCTGCCCGCGGAGGGGGTGTCGAGGCCGGCGGCCAGCCTCCCGAAAGTGGACTTTCCGATGCCGGACGGTCCGATTACGAGCGACAGCGACTTCGGCGGAGCCTCGAAGCTGAAGTTCTGCAGAATGGGGGCGTTGCCGACATACGCGAAGCCGACGTTCTCGAGCCTGAGACGCGGCTCGAGGCCGGGCGGCAGTTTCGGACGATCCCCGAAGGGTTCGGTCGGCACGTTCACGATGTCGCCCAGCCGCTGGCGCGACACCTTGATGTTCTGCCAGCTTTCCCACAGTCCCGAGAAGCCGGATATGGGATCCGTCACCTTCTCGGCCAGAAGGTGGAAGGCGATCAGCTCGCCCAGCGTGATCTGGCCCTCGAAGACTAGGTGCGCGCCGACGAACAGGATGGCGATGGTCACGCCCCGCTCCATAACGAAGATCAGCCTGTCGCTGAAAATGTTGAGAATGCCGACCCGGTAGCGTGCGCGCAGGCTCATACCGAGAGTTTTGTCCAGCCGCTTCAGCATTTCGCCTTCGGCGCAGACCGCCTTCACGGCGGCGATGCCGGAGATGTTCTTGACCATTCGCGACTGGTGCGTGGCACCGGCATCGAACTGGACGCGCAGCCGCCGCCGCAGGAACGGGCCGAAGGCGAAATACACGGCGAACTGGAACGGCAGTGCGGCCAGCACGATCAGCGTGAGGGACACGGAAAGGGCCAGCAGGACGCCCAAGTAGACGACGACGAAGAGCAGATCGAGAAGTGCGCCCGTCGCCATGCCGACGAGGAAGTTCCGGATGGTGTCGGTTTCGCCCACCGACCATTTCCGGAAGTGGCGACGCGGAAGCCTGAACAGGTGATTGAATATGCGCGCGCCGAACTCGCGGGTGACCCGATTCGCCGTCAGAAGGCCGAGCAGTTCGGACAGCGCCTCGAACCCGAGCTGGAACAGGCTGGCGGCGGCGAAGACCGCCACCACGACCGCGAGCGACGCCTCGCGCTGGAACGGCAGGATCCGGTCGATGACGACCTGGAAGATGAACGGCTCGACGAGGCCGATCAGACGGAGACAGGCAGCGAGAAAGACTAGCTCCACGTAGAGGGGCGTGTGTTTCCGGAGCGTCCTGCCGAACCAGGAAAGCGGAATCTCGCGGGAATTGTCTTCGTCCCAACGGCCCATTCTTGATCCGTTGTTTTAGGCAGGCGAATCCGGCGCGGTCAAGCGAGTTGAAATTCGTGCAAGCCCCAGAACTCCAGAATCTCATTTCCGCAGATATGTAATGTGTGCCACAACGAAAATGACGCCGAAGTAAAATATCCCCGTCAGCATTTCACCGAGAGGGGCATCAAGCAGCATTCCTGTGAGCACAGAAAAACCCGCTGCAACAGGAATTGCGGCAATTCTGGTCCAAAACACGTTTTTATCGCGCGTAAGAACCGAGAAGACAGCGGCCGCCAACAAGCAGAGTGTAGAAAGATCTTCAGAATCCATAATTTATCTCGATGTTCTAGCGAGCCATCTGCTCAAGATGGCCCGCTAGATTGTGTATCCATAAAGTGCGGGACATGATACAGAAAGGATTGTTGCGTCCAAGCCATGGAGGCGCTGACGATGTCTCGCTGCGACCTGACCGATCGGGAATGGGACGAAGGCGAAATACACGATGAACTGGAACGGCAGCGCGGCCAGCACGATCAGCGTGAGGGGCACCGAAAGGGCCAGCAGGACGCCCAGATAGACGGCGACGAAGAGCAGGTCGAGAAGCGTGCCCGTCGCCGTGCCGACGAGGAAGTTCCGAATGGTGTCGGTTTCGCCGATGCGGGCGATGGCTTCGCCCACCGACCATTTCCGGAAGCGGCAGAGCGGAAGCCTGAACAGGTGATCGAACTCGTGCTTGACCCGGTTCGCGGTCAGGATGCCGAGCAGTTCGGACAGCGCCTCGAAACGGCAGGATCCGGTCGATGACGACCTGGAAGATGAACGGTTCGACGAGTCCGATCAGGCGGAGGCAGACCGCGAGGAAGACCAGCTCGACGTAGAGGGGGCGCATTTCCAGAGCGTCCTGCCGAACCAGGAAAGCGGAATCTCGCCGCCATCGCGATGAAGTGCCACGAGAGTTCGTTCTGTTCCTCGCCGACGCAGCTACTACTCATGAGCTACAGCTTTTTACGGTCTTTTCTTCTTTTTATGAGGATGCAGAATATGGGGAAAAGCACCGCAAACTCGATTGTTCCTATCAGTGCATCAGAAGATGAAATTCCAAAAGCGCTCACGCCAAGCAGGAAAACGCCTGCAGCGCCAAATGCAGTTGCACCCCACCTTAAAACTGGCTTCGAATACAATACCAAGTCCGGGAGAAAAGCAGCGGATAAAGTGCAAACAAGAATGTGCAGATTTACGGCTGACATAGTCGATCCTTCAGGCTCAATTTGCGAATTGCAGGCATGGTGCTGGTACATGGCGGCAGCATGGAGGGCCGGCAAGACCCTTAGCCACCTCTCCTGATCCATTTGTCTACTCTTCCCATGTAAGATGCAATCATTCAAATCGAGGGAAGCCTGCCATCAGGCCCACGATTTAACAGTTGAGCAATCCTCAATGTTTTGGGCCACCTTGGTCAGGTGGCCCAGTTTGTTGAATTTAGTCTCTCATGGCAGTTATCAAGCAAGCACCTCCTGCGCCTATGGTACTTGCAATCACTCCGGGAAGGCCACCTCGCAAACCGCTCACAGCACCGCCCGCAGCGATTATCGTGCAATCGATGGCTTCGTCCTTTTCGATCTTTGGGCTAGGAGTCGGCTTGGGCGGCTTAATTATATTCTGGCGGGTTCGGGTGCCGCCGCCACCCCCGCCGAAGCTAACGGGAGCGAGAAGGTCGCCGGAGCGAATGCATTGAATGTTATGCAGATTCAGCATCTTCTTTTCCTTTGGCTCTGTTCGCATTTCGCAGATGCATGTGTTGCACTGGGTTCTGACTTGCATTGACCATGGGGAGCGGAACAATGGATCGGGCACAGTTTCAGGACTGGTTTTCGAGAATCGATGAACTGACGGTGGCGCAGTGCCGCAAGGTTGCTGCTGTTCTGTCGGATCACCGGAAGGCGAGACCATCCGCGAGGCTGCGGCACGCTGCGGGATTGCGCCGAGCACGGCGTTCCGCTGGCGCTCACCGCTTCCTGGCGGCGGTTCGGCAGACGCCGGACCGGCTCGCTGGGACCGCCGAGGCCGACGAAACCTTCGTGCTCGAAAGCCGCAAGGGCGAGCGGAACCTGAACCGCATGCCACGCCGGCGCGGCGGCAAGGTGCGCAAGCGCGGCTTGTCGCGCGAGCAGGTGCCAGCGCCAGGACATGCCTGCGAATCGCGAATTGAGCCTTTCTTTAAGCAGATCTTCGATAAGCAAACCGGCGATCTGCCATACCCCACAGCCGGTGATCAAATGCGCGGGCTGCAAGGGCAGATCAAGGTGCTGGAGAAGAAAATAGGGGCGCTGGAAGTGCCAAGAGCGGCTCCAGGTGATGGTTCTGAAGGTGGAGGAAAACGGCGCGAAGAGATCGATGAAATTGTCTCCAGCGAAAAGAAGGCGCAGACCGATTTTAAGCTCAGTTCAAGCGATTATCAGGCCGGGACGGAAAGAGTGGAGAGATTCATTGAAGCGGCCGTTGGGGAATGACGCGAAAAAAATGGCAATTTATCGACATGCAAAGCATAGCGCTCCGTTGTGCGCAATCTAGAATGAAACAAATGATTGCAACGTATCCCAGATCTCTGCGAACCAAATCTACTAGGTCTGCAGACGTTTTCGCTCATCTGTTGCGTATTGGCGGAGAGACATACCCTTTTTCTTGTTTGGCGCAACCCGGCGGAGTTCAAGTCGTCCTGCCGTATTTAAGCCAGTTTGCCAATTTCTTCTTGTCCAATAAACTCCCTCGGCCACGTCCAGGTTTTCAGGGTCGATGGTCAGATCCGCAGCGCCCATATGCCGTTCCTCGTCTGTGATGGCCGGATTTGCTGAGGTTTGTTCGTAGACGTAGGTGAGATGTATCCGCCCAGAATGCTGATCTCGGTGGGGCTTGGCAGTGATCGAGTGAGAACGCCCGTCTGTCGAACTGAGACCAGCCTGAACTTTCAAGCGAAACAAGGAGGCCGTGACCAAAACAGCCATTGCATCCCTCTGTTCTGGAGTTGAGTGCAACACCTCTTTGTCTAAGGCCGAATTGGCTTGCGCTCCGTCCAGCATTTTTTTGATTGTCGGCCAGTTGGAGCCAGTTGTCCCCAACCATACACCGTTCAAGTCTGGCAACCAGCCGTTGAGAGCAGGTATCCAACGCCAGACGGTCCGCCAGGGTGCCCAGTAGCCTGTGGGGCCGAAGAATCCAGCGAGCGGACCCAAGAGCAATGGTGGGAGGTACCGGATAAGGTTCTGATCAGTCACCGTGAAGCCTAACATCAGGCCAATGTCGTCAGCATAGAGCGAGAGCGCCACGACCGCTGCAACGGCGGGACCAAGCCATTTCCAAGGCAATAGTGAATACACGATTCGTTCTCCGATTCTTTCTTGGCCCTGTACCCTTGAAGCGTGTTGATTTAGCTACCACATAGAGGGGCATAACGGACGCAGGTACTCAATATGTATGATTTCTCCACGCGAATTTCTAACTTTCATAAACAGCTTGTTCGGCTGAGCAATGATCAGCGGGCGGATATGAGGCGCAGGCGTGAGACCAATCTCGAACGTATTGAGAAAGGTCTGGAAGAGTTGGAAAAGCCTGCTTTTAAGGAGACCATTAACCAAGGCGGTTATGCGCAGAAGACCATGACCCAGCCGCCCGAGGCCGATCAGGAAAGCAGGTACGACATCGACCTGGGCATCGTGTTCGATCAGGACGACGCCAAGGGGCCAAGAACAACCCGTGATTGGGTTCGACAAGCAATCTCCCTTAAGGCGACCAACATGAAGCACGCCCCGGTGACCAAGAAAAAGTGTGTCCGGGTAGTATATGCAGACGGGTACCAGTGCGATTTTCCAGTATTCCGTCGGCGCTGGACCGATTCCGGGTGGCGTTATGAACTGTCTTCTGGGGACGAGTGGATTGCCTCCGATCCGGCAGCTATGAACCAATGGATCGAGCGAGAGGTATCGTGGAAGAGCCCTGAGACTTCGGGCAGCTACCAACTTCGTCGGATCATTCGGTTAGGAAAATTCTTTACGAAGACGCATGCCGCTAGGCTTAAGCGATCCTTTCCCGGCGGTCTGGTCGCTACCGCACTATTCATTGAGTGTTATGCGGCTGATGACGGTCGTGACGACAAGTCTTTCCGTGAGACTCTCCTCAATCTATCGCAACGTTCCAAACATAGTCCCGTCTACGCCAACGGTGTTCAGGTGTCGGACGACAAGGACACCGACCGTATCGGGAGGTTGATCGACCAAGCCAAGGATTCCGTGCGGGAACTCGACAAGCTTGATGCTGACGACACAACAGATTCAGACGCCAATAAGATTTGGAAGACCGTTTTCCGTCACAGTTTCTTTGAAGATGATTCCAAGAATGCGGCAAACAGTGCCAACGCTCCCCTTGAAAAGAAAAGTGCTCTTGGTGGTGCGGGCCTTGCAGCGCCCTTCCTGGCCTCGGAAGCTGCGGCCTCTATCACTCACAGTGAAAAGCAGTCGCGGATGGAGGCGGCGGTTAGCGCCCGCAAAGAAAGTGGGAGTGGCGGCAAACCTTGGGCGAATTGACGATACCGGACGTCCTCTTTTCGGAGGTCCAAAAGGCAGTAGCTCAGCATCAGCCAGAACTGAGTGTTTTGCGAAGCGCAAGCCTCATAGTTCTTGAAGGGTTGTTTGTCGTTTCTGGGCCTAATGGCCCCTTCGACTCCTACCAGATTAAGGCGGGGATTGCGGCTGACTTCCCAGCAGAGGAACCAATGGTTTTCGAGGAAGGTGGACGTATTCCCCGGATCGCTGATCGTCACGTCTTTCCAAAAGACGGGAATTGTTGCTTGGGAGTGTGGGAGGAATGGCTTTTGACGGCCCCGGATCACCGGTTCGAAACCTTTCTCACGGGGCCGATGCACGACTATTTCGTCAGTCAGACGTACTATGAGGTCAATGGCACGTGGCCATATGGTGAAAGATCACACGGTATTCTCGGCGTTTTGGAAAGCTATGCCGATCTCCTCGAAGTGTCCCCGGATGCAAAAATCTTAGCAGACTATCTGCATCTGCTGTCGCGCCAGAAAATTAAGGGACACGCATTGTGTCCCTGCGGAAACGGAAAGCGTCTTAGGTATTGTCACAGCGATGATCTCCGAAGGTTGAACCAGAAAATTCCGCCGTTTATGGCCAAGCGGATGCATGCTAACATCGTGCCCCCAAAATAGCTTGCTTGAAGCTTGAACCCACGAGGTCTAGGCTGACGCATCGAGGCCAGAAAGAATATGTTAACTATTGGTTCGCCCCTCTTTCTGCTTGGTCAAAATGCCTGCTCTAGCCGTTTCGCCCTTTCCGCTACGCGCTGAACCATCGATACAGTCGCAGTACTCGCCTGCCGTATTCCAGCCCCGGCAATCTCGGCGTTTGACCTCGTCCCAAACCTTGCCCGCGCCCGCGACCCCTGCTGCCTATCAAGCCCTTTGCGAAACCGCCTGGGCCAGGAATGCTCGGCGGCCCTGCCATCATAAAGTTGCCTGAGATAGAGCGGACGATCAGTGGGGTGGCGATGATCAGGCCGCCTGCGAGGAACATCATCATAAAAAAGGGCACCAGCGCGCCGATGTTGCTCGCGCCGGAGGGATTTCCGAGTTCGGTCATGAGCGAGCGCGACATGCCGACGACAGTGGAAAACACGCCTGCAATCACGAGAGGGTAAAGCGCATAGGACACCGTGCTGGACAGCCAGCGGTGAAAACAATCCTTGCTTACGTCAAACAGTGAAAGCGCAATCATGATTGGGACGATGCCGATCATGAAGGCCAGCATGATCTTGGCGAAGATCAGAACAAGGCCGCAGAGCGCGCCGATCAGGGCTCCGGCCATCCAATGCATGTTGTCACCGGCCGCGTTCAAGTGGTCGCCGAACTCTTCAATGAGATCGTCAAAGGCCTCGGCGAAATAAGATGCACCGGCACCGCCGCCGCCAAGCCCTGCCACCATACCACCGGCAAGCTGGTCGATTCCGTCGATGAGGGCGCTGGCCACAGCGTTAAATTGGACCCAGTTCATCGCAAAAAGCGAGATGAGCATGAGCTTTATGGCAAACCAAAACGCGGTCCGCCCATCCATGGATTTGTACTGCAACACCATGTTGAGGAAGATGCCGATCACGGCGAGCGTCGAGGCTACGGCAATGACGCCGCCCAGTTGACCGGCGACATTGCCAAAGGTTGTTTGGGCCGCGTCGTCCAGAAAGTTATCGGTTGTCTGAACCATCCAGGTGACGACGCCCATCGGATCCTCCTCGGGTTGGCCTTAGGCGTTCGCGCCGGTGCGACGCTTCAGGAATGCCTTCAGGATGTGTTCGCCGTCGAAATCCGGCACGACGGAGATCAGTTCCCAGCCATCTTGACCAAGGGCGGTCAGCTGCGCTTCGATCTTCGGCGGCTTTGTCTTGGCAGTGTTGATCTGTTCAATCTTGTATTCAAACATGGGCTGTTTCCTTCGCTTGGGCCGGATCAATCGGCAGATAAAATTCGGTGATGCCGCGCGCGCCTTCATGGCGTCCGGCCTGGATGATCACATCGATGGAACGGGTGATGTAGTCGTTCATATCAAAGTCATGGGCAAATCGGTTTTCAGGGCGGCGATTGCGAGGCGCTGAACCGCCAGTTGTGGCGTTTCGGCGTGCAGTGTGGTCAGCGAGCCGCCGTGCCCGGTGTTGATGGCCTCGAGGAAAGTCATGGCCTCTTTGCCGCGTACTTCGCCCAAGACGATCCGGTCCGGCCGCATACGGAGGGTCGATGTAAGCAATACATCCGCGCTGCGCGTGGCTATCACGGTCGGACATCAGCGTGACGACATTGGGCTGCGCCGGCCGCAGCTCAGCTGCCTCTTCGATGGTGATAATGCGCTCGTCGGTTTGCACGAAAGACAGAATCTTGCGCGCCGTGACGGTTTTGCCGGTCGAGGTGCCGCCAGACACGATCATATTGAGCTTGTGTGTGATGCAGAACTTGATCGCCGCATCGATGTCGCCAGTGGCTACGACATCGCGCAACTCCGCATTGCGCTTGCACCGCGCACCTTCATTATGGCGCTCTTTTCCGAACAGGTAGGACAGCTTGATCTGCTCGAGCGGTAAGTCCGCAAAGAACCGCAGTGAAATCGCATAGCCGCCATCAACGGCGGGGGGCTGGATGACCTGCGCGCGGATGGGGCGGTCGCGATAGATTATGCTGACCGAGACGATAGGCTTGGTCCGGCTGAGCGTGGTATTCGCCGGCAGATGCAATCTGATTACCCAGATCCTTGATCTTGTTCGGCGAGAGCTGTCGATTGACGGACCGCATGAAATGATCACTCTGAAACTCTGCCCAAAGTGACCCGTCGGGATTGATGCAGAGCTCGATTGGCTTTGGGTCACGTGCCTCAGGGATCTTGTCCATCGAGCTTTGAAGGTAACTGGCGGTCATACTCAAAGGCTCTGTTCGCACTTCGCATGCGCATGCGCTATACTGGGTTCCGACTTGCATTGACCATGGGGAGCAAAACAATGGATCGGGCACGGTTTCGGGACTGGGTTTCCAGCATCGATGAGCTGACGGCGGCGCGGTGTCCCGGGGCAAGTCGCGCGGTTTGCGCCGCTATCGCTGCAAATCCTGCGGCCGGACTTTCGGGGCCCTCACCGGCACGGCGGCAAGGCGCGCAAGCGCGGCCTGTCGCGCGAGCAGGTGCCGATCCTGGTCGCCGCCGATCGCGTGGCGGCGCGACCCTCAGCCGCACCCTGCCGAAACTCGACGCGGACAGCGTGAAGCGGGCGCTGGCGCCGGTGATCGCCCCGGACGCCCTGCTCGTCTCCGACGCCGGTCGCTGCCATCGCCCCGCCGCTCGGCATTCTTCACGAGAGCGTCAACCGCTCCGCCGGCGAGCGGGTTCGCGGGGCGGTGCACATCCAGACGGTCAACAGCCGCCACAGCCAGATCAAGGGCTTCCCGCGGCGCTTCCGCGGCATCGCCACCAAGTGTCTCGACAGCTATCTGAGGTGGTTCCATCTCGTCGTCCTCGGCAGGCATCCATCGCCAAGAGCATGCCTCGCGGCGGCCAGCGTCAGGACATGCCTGCGATTCACGAATTGAGCTTTTCCTTTTCGTTGCGGGGCCGCATTCTCTATCCTGCGACCCCTGTTGGATTTTGCCGGGCATAGGCGGTGCCCGGCGGTTCAGCCGGTTGGTTCGGGCAGGCCTCTCCAACCGTGCCTGGGTCGGCTGCGCCATTTCGCCCCAGCAACGCTGAGGCTCCTCATGCTTCAGTGCCTCCAGAAGTAGCTCACCGACATGTTCGGGCTGTCGAGCGCGTGGACCTGATGGAACCAGCCCGCTGGCTGCAGCAGAAGCTCGCCGGGGTTCAGGATCACCGGAATGCACTTCGCGCCCCTGGCCTTCGGATAGATTGCGCAGTCCGGGTCTTCCGGCCTGAACCAGCAGGGCTGGTAGGTGTTGCAACTCTTCATCGGATAGAGCAGATCCTCCTAGTCGGCTGAATGCAGGTCCAGCCTCTTGCGCCCAATCACCTGGAACAGGAAGCCGTGCAGCCTGGGTAGGGGTTGCCGAAGGGTGTGCGCCGGTCGATAAGCTTGCGCCCAATCACCTGGAACAGGAAGCCGTGCAGCGGGTCGCGGTGCAGGCTGGACGCCGGGACATACGTCGGGACCGACCCCAGCCAGAGCTGGGGCGGAATGAAGTCATCCCGATCGAAGAACAGCGGGCCGAAATCCGCCCACATCTCTTCCGGCAGGGTCGCGCCCTCCGTGTAAGGCTTTGCGAACCCCTCGATCATCGTTTTGTGCGGATTGCGCTCGAAATCCTTCAGTTCCCGGACGAACTCCCGCATGCTCTGGCGCTGCGTGGCGGAGCGGACGCGAACGGTCGCGTCGCCGAATCTCTCGGCCAGGAGGTCGATCGTCCAGTCGCGGCAGGGCGACTCCGGCTCAAGGCCCGGACCGCGGCCGGCCTTCTTCCATCAGTTCCAGAATCCGTATCTGGGACGGCTGGCGGAGCCGCTCGATTTCAGTCAGGTTTCTGTATTTCCGATTTCTGTGCTGATCGCCGGGGCGCAGACACGACTTGGCGAGGTGGTTGGCAAGTCCGAGGTCGCCGGAGAACGGGATGGTGCCGATGATGTCGGGGTCGCGCCAGTCAATGAACTCGGACTCCCTGAAGATCCGGTGGACGGTCGCGACCGGGATCGAGACAGGAGTGTCGGCGTCCGTCTCCGGACAGCCGCGCTCGATGGCAAGCTCCTCGCCGAAGCGGGCGACGAAGCCTAGGTCCGGGTGTCCGGGAATGTCGACCTTCACGGCGCCGGAGATGCTCTCGGGATTCTCAAAGCCGTTGCGAAGCAGGTCGGCGAACCTGGCGACGGCGGCACTGTCGAAATCGAACTCCCGCGCCGGCCAGGCGACGTTCATGCAGCGGGCCTCCCCGCCGTCTTGAGATGGTTGATTCCGGTCCAGCGATTGACCCGGCGGACCGAGCCGTCCGGGTTCCGGCGAAGGCTCGTCGCGACCTCGTCCGGGAACACGTTGCGCCTGACGTCGCGGCGAACCTCGCGCCAGATACCGGATTGAATTAAAGCCGCAATTTTTCGCCGGCTGGATATCTGATGGCACCGTTTGAGCAAGATGCATTATGAGACCTCCGTAAGTGGCAGTTCGCGGATTGATTGATGTTTCCGACCATGCCATTTTAAGGGTAATCATGGACGCAAGTGCGGCTTTGGCGGTTGTCCGCGGGAAAATTTCGCCTGGCAGGTGCAGATGCCGGTGTATTTCCTTGGTTATTAGGACAGATCGACGGAATGCATGAGCAATGCCCGCCGCCGACCCGTTTAGGTTTTCCGCAAGATGCGGGCTGAACCAGCGGGTAGAGATTGAGCGGCAAGGATCTTGATTTTGGAAGGAGCATTCCCTGCAGGAATCCATGAAGCTGACACAGAAGAATGCAGATACAGACCCAGGTTCCGAGGATGCGACACAGGCGGCGATGAAGGAAAAAGTGTCCGGCGATCCGGAAATCGCTGAACCAGCAGCACCCGAGGATCGAAAATCCTGGAGCAATGTCCTTAACGCCACAACCATCGGATTCGGTGTTCTTGCTGCTGCCGTCGGGGCGCTTTCTGCATATGCCCTTCTGCAGTTTCAGGATACGGACCACATGGAACTCACGCAGGAACTTGGCTGGCAGCAGAAAGACATCGATGATCTGCGGACCGAGATCATGCGAATCGATGCCGCGCTTGCATCTATCGGTGACGGAGTCGCCAGGGCCATCGAGCTGGAGGACGAAGTAGATCGAATTCGGAGAAGCAGCACAGACCAGAGCGCCAAGGTTCGGGACCAGATTGCCGGTTTGAAGACGAGAGTGGACGATGTGACGAGCAAGCTCGACACGCTGGCCAAATCAATCCAGGGACGCTTTGCGGAACTTCAACGACCGCCTTCGGTGATTGCCGTGGGCACGCCAGAGGAAGCCGAGCAGGTTCTTGCTTCTTCTCGGTTGGCTGAAATTGAAGGCAGGGTGGATGAATTACGAAACAGAGTCACCGAGATGGAGGCAAGTCTTGAGAAAATTCCCTCGGTGGACGAACTTGCGTCAATGACGGACACTCTGGAAGCGGGCATTGCTGACTTGACGGTATCCAGCGAGATTGAGGAAATGGTCAGGGCCAACGCCACAAGAATCGCGAAACTGGAAACCGCGTCAATCGGGCGTTCGGCGGCCAGTTCGCTTGGACTGGGAATAATTGCCGTTCGGGCAGCTGTCGAAATAGGAACGCCCTATTCAAGAATTATTTCGGATTCCGGCTTGAGCGAGGATGATCTCCCAGCGGTTGTGATTGAACACGCCGCAACAGGGATTGTCTCAGCGTCATATCTGAGGGACAGTTTCGCAGGCTATGCCCGTGCGGCGCTAGCGGCACCGCACGGGCAGGCCGTCACCGAAGGCAACGACGGCGGCTTGGTCGGTTTTCTGCGGTCGCTTTTTCAAGTGAGACCTCTTTCGCCTCGAGATGGGGAAAGCTTGGGCGCGATTCTTTCTCGTGCCGAGGCAGCTGTGCGTGAGGACAACATTGAGGACACCCTTCGGATTCTCGGCACGCTTCCCGATGCTAGCCGTGCCGCGATGTCTGAATGGATCCAAGCCGCAGAATCACGAATTGCCGTCTTGAACGCGCTGGACAGCTTGGCTGGCACGGGCAAGAGCGGCTGAGATCTTGAAATGGTTTGGTCTCTGGCAAAGCTAACTTTCTTTATAGCGATTGTAGCCCTGTTCAGCTACGCGGCAATGTTCTTGATAAATTTGGGCGGAACAGTTCGCTTTGTGATCGCCAACCATGAGATTTCGATCTCGTCAGTCACGTTTGCACTCGGAATTTTTCTGCTGTTTCCGGTATTCTGGCTGCTTTTCAAGCTGCTTGGGCTGGTGCAGGCTTTGGCCAAATTCCTCGTCGGGGACGAGACCGCACTGTCTCGTTATTTTGACAAGAATCGAGAAAGACGAGGCTTCGAGGCACTTGGCGAGGGCTTGATGGCACTTGCGTCCGGCGACCCGAATCTTGCACTTAAGCAGGCGTCGAAAGCTGATCGGCTCTTGAGGCGACCGGAGTTGACCGGAATATTGATTGCGGAGGCAGCCGAGAAGTCTGGCAACCAGGCTAGGGCGATGAAGGCCTACAAGGGATTGTTAGAGAACGATCGCACAAGGTTCGTGGGATTGACGGGCATTCTCAAGAGAAAGCTGGCAGAGGGAGAAACCGAAGTCGCGCTGAAACTTGCACAGAAGGCCTTCGCCCTAAACTCCCGGCACGAGGAAGTGCAAAACACACTGCTTCGCCTGCAGTCCGGAAATGAGGACTGGAGCGGTGCCCGCGAAACGCTCGCCGAAAAACTGCGATTCAGAACGCTCCCACGCGACGTGTTTGCTCGCCGGGATGCGGTTCTGTGTCTTGCCGAGGCGAGGGAAATGATTTCAAACGAAGATCTCGGATCGGGAGAACGAGCGGCGCTGGCGGCCAACAAGGCCGCACCAGGACTGGTTCCCGCAGCGGTTCTTGCGGCAGAGATGAAACGCAACTCAGGGGAGAAGCGGGCTGCGGCCAAGATTGTTCAGAGAGCATGGAACATTCAACCCCATCCCGACCTTGCCGCTGCGTTTGCCGCAATTGATCCCGACGAGTCGCCGGAAGAACGACGAAAACGTTTTACGCGGCTTGTTTCGAAAAACAGGAGCGACCCGGAATCGCAGATGATCATGGCGGAACTTGCAGTCGCAGCGGAGGACTTTCCCGCCGCGCGACGCGAAATAGGCACGCTTGTCGAGGAACATCCAACGGTACGTTCTCTAACGATCATGGCAGCGATCGAGCGCGGCGAAGGTGGAACGGCGGAGACCGTTCGCGACCTGCTGACGAAAGCCCTGTCTGCTCCCCGCGGCCCTCAATGGATATGCGACGCGTGCCGCCTGGAATATCCAGAATGGACTCCAGTATGCCGGAACTGCGAGGGATTTGACACTGTAGACTGGAAATCCGTTCAAGAGTCCCCGCAGAGACATCCTTCGTCCGTTGGAATGCTGCCGCTAGGCGTGCATCCGAAGTCCTCCTTGGTTCCCGCTAATGCTTCTGGCGGAATAGCGAAAGATGCCGAATTCGAATCTGGAGACAGCAAGACCGAAATTGTTCCTGCCATTGCACTTGATTTCACGTCTGGTGACAAAGCTGCCTAGAACGCTCGTGAAGCCAAATCGACATTCACAAGCGTGAGTGTAGAAACATTGTTTCTACGCCGTTGCTGATTGATGGTGGCGGGTTCCTCGATTGTCTCTGGCGGCCCATCGCCACTCATCAAGCCAGGAGCTAATGGAACGTCACTTCCGACCACTTCGAATTCGCCATCAACACTGTACGATCCACCGCACTGCACTCGCGGGTGCCATGGAAGTCGATGGGCTTCAAGACAGCGCATTCTTGCTTCATTCTCATCAGATTCTCCGATAATCTGTGGGAAATCGACTTCAACTGCAGTTTCAATCGCCAGATATCGTGCGGAGACCGTCAAGTCTCCAAAAGCCGGAGTTTGATCGGAGTTTCGAAGTGCTCGCCATCCGCTGTCGTCATCACGATGAAAATCAATGGAGCCTGCTTGCTGACTTTCTTCGTGGCGAAGCTGGCTTTAACTCACCTAACTGGAACGGACGCGGGGCAAGTGCCAGGGCGAACTGCTGTGCGGTACAGGCTGCGGGCGGCAGCAACAGGATGGGGCAGACACCTGCTTCAATTCTGTATCCGCAGCACGCAAGTGAACATTCGCACAGCCCCTTTCTATTCATTCAGGCGTTTCGCGGGAGCATCTTTTGGAAGTCGATGGCAACAGGCACTCGCGTGCCTCGCACGGAAATACTTTTCTTGGCCACGAAACCCTTGAGGGCGGACTCCCCGATTCTGCTCGGCAAGCACGGGGTGTCCCGTGGCGGTCCGACCTTGGCGTCATTTCTGTACAGGGCGCCTGCGCAACCAAGCTGTCCGTGCCGGGCAACACGGAATTGCCGTCCGGGGCATTTTGCCAAGCAGCAAGTACAGCTCGGCATCAAGTTCTTGCGATTTTCGGACACGACGGTGCGGGTCAACGTTGGACTGCAGGTCGTTTGCGAAGTTGCAGATGGCGCACAGTTGCAAATGTTCGGTCCCTGCCACCAGACCGGCTAAAGGAGAGTGTCCATGCAAACGCATCATGAGAATCTTGAGAGTGCCAAGAGGTTGGTCTGGAATTGCGTCACAGAGTTAGTTCCGCCCCGAAGTGCCTTCTCTCCCTGTCTCCGTTTCTGGGGACCTACACCATTTGGACGGCTGACCGGGCGTGACGCTTTCTTCGAGTGTTTCATTCTACCCGTGGCAACTTGTCTCGATGACGCCAAGAAAGAACCGTACTTGTTCATGGGAGACCGATTTCAAGGCGCGACTTGGGTGGCGGCAACCGGCGATGTTGCGGCGAAAATGTCCAAGGCCTGGATCGGAATCCCGCCTATTGGCGGCACATGCCGCCTTCGCTTCGGCGAGTTTTACAAAATCGATGGTGGGGTCGTGACTGAAATGCGCTGTCTACTGGACATTCCCGGATTGGCAGCCCAAGCGGGCATCGAAATGCTGTCAGCAAGCGTCGGACGCTCCGGCGTGCCTCCCGGCCCGCCTCGCTCGGACGGAATCATTCTGGACCCTCAGCCGCAAGAGGTCACCGCGACCACTCGAAGCCTCGTGGAACGCATGATCGCCGGCTGTAACCAGTTGCTTGGCAGTGATCTTGCCAGCCAAGGCATGGAGCGGTTCTGGCATGAAGATATGGCTTGGCACGGTCCGTGGGGCATTGGATCATGTCGCGGGATAGAGGAATTCCACAATTTCGCCCAAGAGCCCTCGGTCAGGTCCTTTCCAAGCCGTCGTGGAACTTGGCCGAAGGATGCATTCATCGCCGACGGGCGTGTTGCGGCATTCACCGGCTGGCCCTCGCTTGTGGGCGATTTCACTGGTTCTCCTTTCCTCGGCATTCCCCCAACTCAGGGATCAATCGGCCAAACGATAATGGATTTCTACATTCGCCGGGGGAACATGCTGGCTGAAAACTGGGTCATGATCGACCTCATCCGTTTTGCAGCGGATTGCGGCATTGACTTGATGGCCAAGCTGCAGAAAGGCAACAAGCCATGAGCAAGCTCTCTTTTGAGGCCAGCTAACTCGCATGCACGCCGGTGCGGTCTGCTTCGAGCATAGCCCATCCAAGAGCATTCATCTCCAGGACCGTGAAGTTTTGTCCGGGGGGGGGGGGGCACGGGAACCGTGAAATGTCACGCCCCGCCACTAGCCTGAAGTTCCAAAGGGAACAAGCAAATGGCATGATCCGGCTTATACAAGGTTTTGATTCGCGGGGTGTGATCGCCGAGTCACCGAATTGGCGTGCACATATTGGCGTAGAAGCCGGTCGGCATCCGCTTCCGGGCCTGTGCTCCCCGCACAGAATGCCGCTTAAGTCGGCCCGCTCAAGGTCGAGGCAAGCAGGAACAGCCATCGGTAGTCGCTACTCGCTCGGGGTACACCGCCTCGGTTCGGGCTTTAAAGTTGAGGAAGCACCGGGCGAGGTTGTTCAATGTGAACAACTGCGGAGAGAACATTTTACCATCATATATGGCATGAAACCGGCTATTAACTCCCAATATACGATTTTGTGAAAGTTATACGGAAATTTCGGCAGCGGTTTTGTCAACATGCGGAATTGCCAGCAGTGCTTCCGGCCCTGCCTCGTCCGCCCGCCCGATCGTTACGCCTTCATGAGACGTGGTATGGTGCCCGCATTAAGACTGCGCACTCTCCCTGCTGCTTGGAAAATCTGCGGGTGTTGCACGCCGAAGGCTTGTCTTGAAAAATCTTGATTCCTTGCGAAACTAAATCTGCCAATCCATGAAAATCACCCGCGATGGATAAGAGCGAACAGATCTGCGCTGCCTTGGATGAAGCGACGCAGTCTTCAGGGTCGGTGACCACCGCGGCGTTGCCTGACTGGTCGACGCTGGGGGGCAACTCTCTGCCGACAAATTGTCCAAGACCCAAAAGAAGTGTGACCGCCTTGACGAGAAACTTTCATGCTGGCAGCGATGAAGTCCGCGATCATGCGGGCTTGAACTTCGAGAGCGCTCGTTTCGGACATCGATGCGCTCGAAGCGAACGCTTCAGAATTAACGAGGAATCGTGCCAGGCTATGCTGCGTCCAGAAATGGTCCAGTAAGCCAAGTGTATCCGAATAACCGCAGCTCCCGGTGCTTCCAGCATGCCGCCCAATTGCGCCAGAGAGATGCAAGCCGTCGTCACCATGCTGATCGATGTCCAAGCTGTGGCAGGAACTCAATGCCACTCATACAGTCGCTCGCCGCGCTCGGCCGCAACGGGGTCGCAGCGCACCGCATGGATATTACGCTGCGTTCGGGAATCATCGTTGCAGTGTTTCCCAGAGCGGCTCAGAAACATCCCCTTGCCGCGTTGTGCGGATATAGCAACGCTAGGCGGCCATCCGCCATCCATGCCATGTCCCGGATCGGAACGTCAATCTCCATTTGCTCTACATATTGCACGCGCTGGCCAAGATGGCGGATCCTGAATATCGATTTGGCCTTTAGTGAGGCAACCAGCAAGTCCCCCCAAAGCGAAAACCATTGTGCATCATTCACGACAATCGCGGATGTGGTGACCGATGGCACCCAAGCAAAAACCGATGCCACGAAGCCGTCGTGTCAACCCACTTTCCGGTCTTCGATCGCCGAGGGGACTTTGCGGCCGTACTCGAGCCCATATGTAACCTGCGGCTAGCCGTAATTGTCGCCGGGATCAAGAAGGTTGAGTTTGTCTTTCCCTTGCGGTTCGTGCTCGGTGGCCCACAGATTGCTGTCCCGGTCCCGCGCCAGCCCTTGCGGATTGCGATGGCCAAGTGCCAACGTTTCAGCAACTCCGGTTTCGATGGCAATTCGGACGAGCTTGCCCATATGCGAGAGCGGATCGCCGGGCAGGGGCGGGGATTTGGGGTATCGGTTTACCAGCTATCCCTTGCATGATCTTCAACTATCACCAACAGGTGATCATGGCCGTCAGTCAGCATTTTCCCGCCGGATTGATCACTGGCCGGCCAAGGCTTCAAGCACGGCTCCGCGTCGAATATCGTTCGCCATGGCGGCAACACAGCGACGATGCTCCTGCTGCTGCGCCCAGGAGTGGGAAGGGACGCGTTAAATAATCGTTGAGGACAACCTGAACCGGACGAACTCTCCGGTGAAATAGTGATGGGTGGCAAACAGCTCGAAGCGACTTGGCGAAAGCTTCGAACAGAATGTCAGCGACCCGAAAAACGCTGTCTTCCCGCTCGGAGAAGGTCTCGTCCGAATCTCAAGTCGATGCATTCATTGGAACCCTCCCACCGAGGTCTTCCACGCTTTTGTTCGGGCAGGTCAGGAGAATTCTTCCTCTCGCCGTCGCGATCAACAGGTCATTGCCCAAGCTGGCGATTGCTCCACCGCTCTCGTCGGCATCGCCGAAGTCGAAATCCGCTCTTTCCAAGGCGTAGAGATGGGTTTGGATCTCGTTCCCCAGTTCCGGTGCAGCCGCGCCGAAAGTGCTAGGAAAATGCGTGGCACCCAGATACGCGGTCGTGCCTAGAAGGAGCGTAAGCGAAATGCCAAAGATGTCCATTGGAACACCTCTTTCGCCCTTGTCGTCGCGAAACGAGAAAGCAAAGCTCCACCTATCGAAAAAACCGTAAAATCGGCACTGATTTACAAGAGAATCGAAAGAACCAACCACTTGCATCGCGGATGATTCCACAAGCGTGTTAATCGCTCTTTGCTGTTCTGCGAATGTTCCTGAGTCGGTTGCCCGGGGCAAGGTTGCGACTTGCACGATGCGCTCAAAACTGCGCTGGAACGGAGGCTTGGCGCAAAACATTTGCAACGCAGCATTCAGGATGCAGAGACATCGACAATTTCTAACGCGAGGCTGCGGCGAAAAACTCCTGTTCCGGTCATGGACAGGCATGCGTCCGGCGCGAGTTATTGCCCCGGGACGCTCGCGCTTGGGGTATTGTCGACTGCGATGTCAATCCGATGAAACTAGATACTTCCGCTAGGTCGGTGACGCCAGGAAACCTCTGATTTGGAGGGTTTTTCTGATTTTGACTGCACAAATAGCCCTTCCCGGAGCCAAAACCAAAGGCTTAATTTGTAATTCGTGGGCGTGGATGATCGACTAGCTCGCGATTTGCATTGGATATGGGGGACAGGCTGATGGACCGGGTGCAGTTTCGGGACTGGGTTTCCAACATCGATGAGCTGACGGCGGCGCGGCCTCTCTCGCGAGCAGGTGCCCCGGCCGCCACCGACCGTGCCGGGGGAACTCTCAGTCGCACCCTGCACATCCAGACGGCCACCAGTCCCACAGCAAGATCAAGGGCCTTCCTGCGACGCTTCCGCGGCATCTCGACAGCTATCTGAGGTGGTTCCATCTCGTCGTGCTCGGCAGGCATCCATCGCCGAGAGCCTGTCTTGCAGCGGCAGCGCCAGGCCAAGCCTGCGATTCACGAATTGAGCCCCCCATCAGAAGTTCCCTAGCTGTTCCGAGAGCGTCTGAGAAGGGCGACTTGCTGGAAAGGCCAGATCGTGGCCCCTTGGAGTTGAGGTTCCGAAGCAGCACAAGACGTGGGCCTAGGCTGTGTACCCAATTATATGAAGAGATTGCATAAGGGTCTTGTGCGACGGATGATCCTTGGAAGGGGTTTCGACTTATGGCAAGTTCCCGCCACGACATGACCGATGCGGAATGGTTGGTTCTGCGATCGGTTCTGCCAACCGGTCGGCAAGGACCGATGCGCAAGAACGACCGCCGGGTTTTCGACGGCATCTTTTTCGTGCTGCGCAGTGGCATCCCCTGGCGCGACCTGCCGCGACACTACGGTCCGTACACGACCTGTTGCAACCGCTGCAATCGATGGAGCAAGGACGGGACCTGGTCGCAGATCATGGAGAAGTTGCAGAGACTTGTCGGGCAGGACGACGGTCCGGACGGCGGCGGAGCCGGGCACTTGAAGACGCGGATGATCGACTCCTCGGCGGTCCGCGTCCACAAGCACGGAGCCGGGTCGCGGAGGGATGCACAGCCCCGGCACATCGGGCGCAGCCGGGGCGGTCTGACCACCAAAATTCATGTCGCTGTCGACGGCGGGGGGCATCCCACGGCGATGCGGCTGTCGCCCGGTCAGGTCGCCGACTGCACCCAGGCACTGGCGCTGCTCGGCAACGATGACCCAGCAGCGATCGTGATCGGCGACAAGGCTTATGACACCGACGCCATTGTCACCTGGATCAAAGCCGGCGGCGGCGTCGCCGTCATTCCCTCCGGAAGCCATCGCAAAACGCAGCGTCCGCTGGACCTCAAGACCTATGCAAGCCGCAATCGCGCAGAGCGGTTCTTCGCCAGAATCAAGGAGTTCCGCAGGGTCGCAACGCGCTACGACAAACGCGCCCGCAACTTCCTCTCCGCCGTCACCCTCGCCGCAGCACGCTTCATCCTGCGCAATCTCGCACAAAAATCAATTGAGTCCACAGCCTAGGAAGCGCAGCCAGAGCCGCTATGGCTGCAGAACCATATCGGTGTCGATGATGGGCACAAGCTGGGTCCGCATACGTTGGGGTGCGAGTCGAGCATGTCTTCGCGGTTTGAAAATCGTCTGAATTTTCTTATCGAGATTGAATGGCTAAACTCTGCTGCCCAAGACCCCAAAATCATCAAACTAGAGCCGAAAGAGCACCCGCTTCCATGGATTATAGAGATTCCCTTCATACTGTTCCGAACCAGCCAGAGGTGTTAGCCCGAAACCCCGCAAAATCATGTGTAAACTAGCTTTCGCAACGGCCTTCCGAATTTAAACGGCATGAATTAAGGGCAATGCAGGGGAAAAGGTCGGAGAAACGCAATTGGAAGATCTGTGGCTTCGCAGGCCGTAGAAACCTGAGCTTGCAGTCTTGATGTGATTGCGGGCTCTTGCAGGTCTGTGGCCGAAATATGCGGCAACCAAAAAACTGAATCTGCAAAAATGCCTAACCGCAATCGCTTGTTACACCAATCCCTGGTTTCGCTTGGAGGGATGTCCATAAGCGGCCAAGGTAAATTTGCCACAGAACGCTGACTGACAGAAAGCCACAGCATAGGTTCGGAAAAGACGGAAGAAAGGGCACACCAAAGACTCGAAGCGTCGCGCGATAGATCCCAAAAAAAAGAGCGGGCATTTGCCCGCTCTTTTCACAAGAATACATTTCACTAGGTCAGAAGGACATGGCGACGCCAAAATCGGCCTTGGTTATCTTCTTTTTCGCCTGGTTCTTGTTGACACCAAACCCGCCCTTGAGCACTGCGCCGCCGCCGAGATCCAAGGCCATGCCAATTCCGCCGCTGGAGACTATATCGCCGCATCCCGCGTTTTCGTTGGTACCCGAGCACCGGGAGGCCGCAACCGTGATGGTCGTGTCGCCTGCCTTGAAATTCACGTCAGCGGCCAACGAACTCGCTTTGCGGGACAAATCGAGGGCCGTATTATATGATTTAATTGCTGTTGCAAGAGCAGCGGCTTTCTCTTCGGTGGTACCTGTTTTGAAATCTTTCAGTTCAGGCATCACAGGCTTGTTATCTGCACGCTGGCTTTGATAAGAGAGTTTCCCGGAGATGTCGCCGACCGAGTAGCCGAGGCCAGCCGAAAGAACTTTCTGGCTGTTGATGCCGATACCAACCGTTACCGGAGTCGCGGCGTAGCCCATGCTTATTCCCCACTCTCTTTCGCCTGCATCTTTGCTCAAATCTGTCGAGACCGCAACGGAGATCATCGCGATCTTGTGGTCGTACCGCAGGTCCGCTGAGCCACCACGCCCGGTGCTTTCGGCATCGTCCCCGATACCAATGTCCAGACCCGCGTTCCCCACGCCACTAGCCTCGGCATCGTCGACGCTGCCTATCGTCACTTTGCCCCAAGAGGGGTTGCTGATATAGACCTCGGCCTCGTTGTCCATCGTGGCTGGACTTTCATGGGTATTGAACGTCCCAGTGCCTCCGAACGAGATCCCGCCGTCGGTTTCACCCGATGCCGAAAATGTGATGCGGAACAGACCGACCGTATCTACCTTGCTGCCTTTCTTGTTGCTTTCATCGTCAACGAATTGCAAGCCCATCTTGGCCGACCCCGATACGCTGACCTCCGCCATCGTCGCTCCCCCGGAAAGGGCGAGAGCTGCGATGGTTAGCACAATCTTCTTCATTTGTTTTCTCCTTGAAACTTGGAATTTCTACCGGATAAATACTTTCACGTACACTTCCAGAAAGCGATTTTTGTATAGGTGACGGAAACGCGCGAGGCAACGGAGCATCCCGCGTGCGATGGCGATTCGCCACCGCATGATGCAAATTTGCAACGCAAGCCTCCATATCATAACCTCGTTGCAAAAGCAGGCATTTCGTTTTGTATTGCGACTTCTGGAACTGGTTGCGCGTCTGACGGTAGCCGGCGGAACTGGCAGATCGTCGTGCGGGCAGGACTTCGCTCGATCTCCCGGTCCGACAGCGAGTGCCACTGGCCGAGGAGGAGAACTCGGATCATCGGGTCGACATCGCAGCGCGCTGTCCCGGTCCACGAGCTCGGCCGCCACCGTCATGAAGAAATCCATCGTTCTTTCCTTCAATAGAACATAAAAACAATGACTTGTACAGCTTTCAGCGAGACATGTCAATGGCGGAGAGGTGCATTTGGCAACAGTCTTAATTGCTGTGCATCCTTGTTGAACCAGGCTCAGCAAGGTTTTCCACTTGAAAGCGGTACAAGTCTCGGAGTCGGACTGGATTGTACACACGATGTGCAGCTAATCGTTTGATTGTCCGGCCCAAGCATGGGCCATAGCCTTACTGAGTTGGAGCGCAACGTTGCAATCCCCGTGCTGCCCCACCCCAACGTCACGGGCACTCCGGTGTCGAAGCAAAGCCCGTTTTCAAGTTCACTGGAGATTGATCCGCTTGGGCCGGACAAATGCTGTGCCTTTCCAGGGGTTTCAAAGCAAGAACAATCCCATTGGCCAAAGCGCTCTGTTGAAATGAGAAAATATTCTCTCGCGGCAGGCGCAATCAGCGCCGCTCTTGTTGGCGGGGCACTTTGGTTTGCTCGCCTTGATCATGACGCTTGGACCGCGAAAATCGCGCACACACCCGGCCCTTCTTTCTCGAGCGGAAGATCTGAGAAGACCAAAGCGCTGCGAAGTGTCTCAAGCGCGATCGAAGTGGACGATGGCTCGCCGGGACATGACTCGCCTTCAAAGGCAGGGCGAGCGAATGCGAGATCACGTTCGGAAACGCAGCACCCTGAGGAAGCAAACAGGTCAGGGGTCGCAAGGTCCAATGAAAGCGATACCGTGGCAGTAAATCGCCATGGCAGGCAGGAGACCCCTCTTGCAGCAGGCGGTCTGCCGCAACTGATGTCTCCTCCAGCTGATGGAGGGGCTTCTGGAATTGAACCGCAATTTGCCAAATTCGGCCATGTGCTTCCGCCTCGCTCATCGGAAGACACCCGTCTTGACATCTCGACGCAGAACCATGCGAGGAAAACTCGCTTGTTTGGCGGGATCGAGCAACAAGGCGTCTTCATGCTGGTTTCACCAGAGGTTCTCTCACAGGTGGCCGACATGAGTCCTGAGCAAATTGAGGCTTACACCTATTTGGCCGGGTTGCTCCTGAACCCTCAGCTTGTCGGAGGGCCAGCGCCAGAGGGCACACGGCGCAAGACAGACTCAAAGCCATCGAATTCGATTCCGTCAAAGCCCGTATCCGTGTCTGCAACGGAACGCTATCCACTCTCGGAAATTCGCCGTGGTTGGACGGCGTTCGAGTTCTCCGACGGCAGTGCGGGGCTGATTCTAGACGGAGATGACGCAACGGTCCTCGGGGTGGAGGCTGGGACAGTCGTTGGTCCATATGGGCGCGTCCAGGATATAAGCCGAACTGGAAACGAGGTCGCGGTTCTATTCGAGAACGGTGACCGGATTGCTGGCAGGGCAGAACTCCTCCGATTCCGAGACCCGTTGCCGCGAGCCTCCGGGAAAGTGCGCACCATTCCCCGCTTGAGTGCTTCACAAGAAAACCCATTGGAGGGTGAACTGCCATGATGAGCGAATTGGAAAACATGCATTCCGCATCGGTGCGGATGTCCGTTGCGAAGGTCGTCAATGCGCTTCCTGTCGCGGTGGCAATGGCTGGCGGACTCGCCGCAATTGCTGGTGAGCAAACGCCGAGAGCTAAGCCCAAAGGCCCGTCCAGCAACTGGGCAGTGCCTGCCGATGCGAGCTTGAGGGAGTCCCTTGAGGGATGGTCGGAAGCGGCGGGCTGGACCGTGGTTTGGGATAGCAAGACAGACTACAGGATTCGGGTATCGGCGACGTTCTCCGGCACTTTCGAGAGTGCCGTCAGTGAATTGATCAATGCAGTGCACGTAACCAATCCCGAGGTTGCCGTCACGCTCTACCGAGGAAACAATGTCCTCCATGCAGTGAGCATGGCTGGCTCGCGCTGAAAGTCCGCTCCTTGCGTTTTGTTCCTGGACGTGGAGTTGGCCAATGCCTGCTGGCGGTTGCCGGACTGTGCCTGGCACTGCCGGGATGCAGCGGCTCAATGCGCAATGTCAAGTCCCAGCTGGAGCAGGATTCGGCTCAACTGGCCAGTTCGTTGAAAACGTTTCGCGGCCGTCAGGGAATCAGTCCCTTGGGCGCACAGGTTTCAGAGGGAACTTTCGTTGCCGCAGAACCAGAAAGAACTGGAGATGCATCGAGTCTTCCAAAGCATCTTCAACGATCCAACTCTGTTTACCTGAAAGGAACCGAGCCGCTTGGCCTGGAAGAGATAATGGCCCGTCTTGCATTGATAACGGGGGTGCCGCACATGCTCAGGTTGGGGCCAGGCGAATATTTGGCTGGGTCAATGTCGCCCGCTCAGGCTTTCGCAAGTCAAGCTACCCCCCTGCCTGCCTCATCCTCCGCTCGCGCAACGCTCGCGGTCCCTGATTTCAAGGGGCCGCTGTCCTCGGTTCTTGACGAGATATCCAGTCGCTTCGATCTGAATTGGAGCTTCGAGCGGGGCCGAATTGTGTTGCGCGAGTTCGTGCAGCGCCAGTACCAAGTGTCCGTTCTTCCTTCTCGGTCGGAATTTTCCGGCAGCGTTGGCTCGGCAGCCACCTCATTGCGAATCGACTTTCCGCAAGAGGTCAGGTCGGCGCTGGAGGCGATATCGGGCGAGTCCGGGATGGTCAACTACGCGGAGAGTTCGGGTATCGTGTCGGTAGTGGCTCGCCCCAACGACCACAAGCGGGTTGCCGATTATGTCCGTGAATTGAATGAAGACCTCGGTCGTCAAATCGCCTTCGACGTGAATGTTCTTACGGTCGCTCTGAACGAGTCCGAGAGCTTCGGGATCAATCTGGACCTGATCGTCGGGGAAAAGGGGTCCAACGGCATTGTGTGGTCGGGGGGTCATTCGGTCGCAGAGGCTTCTGGAACCGTAAACGCGCGGATCTTGGACGGCGCGGTGAACCTTGATGCCGTCATTTCGGCACTTGATCGGCAGGGGGACGTGTCGGTGGAAACCCGTACCGGAGCGACAACCTCAAACAACCGCATGGTTCCAGTGCAAGTGGTGCGGGAAACTGCATACGCACGGAGGGTCGAAGCCGTTCCGGACGCACAGGGCAGAACCCGAACGACAATTGAGCCGGGAACGGTCACGAGCGGTTTCGAGATGTATCTTTTGCCGCGTGTGCTCAACAACAGCGAAATACTCGTTCGCTACAGCATCAAGATGTCAGACCTGAACGATCTGGCGGAATTTACTTCCGACCGGCAGACCATACAGCTTCCAAAGGTCTCGACCACGTCCTTCGAGCAGGAGGCGGTGCTGAGAAATGGCCAGACGCTTGTCCTCGCCGGCTTTGAGCGGGACCGGAAAAGCGTCGACCGATCGGGCATTGGGGCGAAGCTCTTCGGCGGGAAATCCGCAACTTCGCTTGAGCGCGTTTCCACAGTCGTGCTCATTCGCCCGAGAATACTGCGTCGCCGTGCGGAGGTGATCGCCGCTCACACTCCCGGCACTGTTTCAAGCGGGGACGGGAGCGATTGAAATGAAGGTTCTCGAAAATTTTGCCGACTGGCGAGAAGAGATTTCCGTTCAGGTCCTTGCGCCCAATCGTCTGCGGGTTGGAAGGAAAACGGCCGCGCTCGGGTTGCTCTGGCAACCCGTGCGACCTCAAACTTCGCTTCGCGACCAAGCCGGGATGGCAGGCGGCCAAGGCAGTGAATTCGACCTCGCGGCAAGTTTCGGTGCCAAGCAGCTAGGGTTCGGGATGAAGTCCGAGGGGTTGGGCGCGGGAATGCTTGCTGGCGCGAGTCTCTTTGATGCCGACTCGCTCGGCGGCACTTGGCTCGCAACCTTTCCGCTCGATACCGGTAGGTTATGGTGGATCGTCGCAATGCGGGACGCGAAGATTTACGAAGATCGTGTGCTTTTCGATGCTGCCGAGGCAAGGGCGACCCTCGTTAAATCTCTCGATGCGCCCGGCTGGGGGAAAATCATTGCGCCGTCGGAGTGGAATATCGAGAAGTCGGAACAGCTAGGTCTCTCAAAAATCATTTCATTCAGGCACGCATCCCGTCTGCGCTTGGTGGACCGGCGTTTCCAAACCGGCACGACGATGTTGCTTGCCGCGATCGTTGCTGTTGCCTTGGCTTATGCTTGGCTTCAGCTATCGAGGTACTTGGCCGAGGAAAGACTCCGCAAAGAAGCCTTTGAACGTGCCCGAAAATCTACTTCATCAGAACTGCCGTGGAACTCGGTCCCGAAGATTGCCGATTTCGTGTTCGCTTGCATGCAAGAGATGGACAGTGTCGCCGTGATTCCTCCTGGCTGGACTCTGCAGCCGCTGACTTGCAGATGGTCTGGAGAGGAGGCATGGCTGGATGCAGGCTGGAGACGAAAGTCTGGCCGGATTCCGTACCTCCGCGAAATGGTCGAAAATCGAACAGGCTTGAGGGTTGGACTCTCCGGCAATGGCGAGAGTGCGTCTTTGTCAATGCCAATCGACGCTCCTGTTGAAACAGCCAATGCAGATCCCTGGCCCGCGAGGCGCATTGAAACAGTGTTGCGGGAACGTTTTCAGACCCTTGGGCTGGACCTGAAGATGACGGCGCGGGTTGTTCCGCCAAGCATTTCCGGGTCAGGCGACGGAAGCATGCGAGTCCACAACAGACACGACATTGGAATCGCGACATCTGTCGCCATCAATGAATACGCCAGGCTTCTTTCCGACGTTCCGGCTCTCGTTCCGGAATCCCTTGTCTTCCGGCCCCAGACCAGGGTCTGGCTGCTTAATGCGAGAGCATACCACGCAGAGTTGCGACCGACAGGAATACAGTAACCATTCAGAACGCGAGACAGACGATGTTCATTGCTTCAGTGAAATCAGAAACTGCCGGAATCAGGAAACGACGCGGATGCAAAGCCACATGCCTGACCTTTGCAGTCGTTGCTGGAATTCTTGCTTGGCCGGTTGTCGCATTTCCGGAACCGCCAGAATGGACGAACGCGCTTTTGCGGCTCGTCAAGCCCGGCCCGGACATCGTGCAGAAAGCGAGCGGCGATGCAGCCGACACTGACGCGACAACTTGCGGAACGGGCGGTGCCTCATCGCCAGAGTCCCCGATGAATTCAGGAAGGCAAGAGATTTCCGGTACAGCGAAATCCGGTAATTGTGCAATCGACACGGCTTCCGAAGACAAGTCACGCAGTGATCCAAATGTGGGCGGCAGCCACGAACTGTCCCCAAATGCCCTTGCCATGAGCGCTGGCGCAGGCACTGCGGGTGAATCGATCCAAGCCGAGATGGACCGGCGGAAAGCGGAGGTGGAGGGGACTTCCGACACCGAAGTTGCAGACGCGACAGGCGCTGACCGAGCAATCCGCGAACACTCGACGGCCAGCAACGAAGATGTTGATGCTGCGCCGGTCGCAGGCCTCGTGCGGGATCCTGTCACGGAAGCCCGCTCCAGACTGCTCCGCGCAAGCGGGCTGCTCGAGAGACAGTCGGAAATCTCCGAAAGCATCCTGCTGATGGAACGGCAGATCCGGCAGGCCGAACTGATCAAGAACCTTATGGAACTTCTGGGTCCCGACACTCCGATCGAGATAGCGCCGGGGCAGTTCCGCGTGTTTCGGGACACGCCTGCCGGACACCGGATAGCGGCGGAAATGGAGGAAGGGAGGATGCAGATATGGAAACGTCTCATCAATCTGGAACGCGAGATCCTTGAGGCCCGGTCAGGAGTCCGCCGGCAAGCGGACAAGGCATCTGCACCTGAAGCCGTCGTTTTGGAGCGAAGGCTCGGAAAGACGAAGGCTTCCGCAAAGCCGGAAATCCGTCTTCTCGAAATTTACGGGAGCGGAAACAGCCTCACTGCCGTCGTTCAATTCGACAGCGAGCGTCTGAATGTCGGTGCTGGTTCGGAACTCCCGAACGGTGCCCGCGTCGAGGAGGTGGGGATGGGAAGCATCTTGACCCGGCTTGCCGGAAAAGTGCAGGTGTATCGCATTGGCCGATAACAGTCTTGAGCGAGAGGTTGCAGGGCGTGCCTTGGTACCGGTTCGAGCCGAGTCCATTCAACATCGACCTTGGTCTGGCGAGGCTATCGAAGAGTTCGCGTCTGGGCTGCTCGCGACCGGCAATGGTGGAGAAATCGAGGTCCCGGAAGCCGAACGTCGGCTGATCGCGGTCTTTCGAAACGGACTCGCCATCGTTGCGAAGGGAAACCGGTGGTCGCCGGAAGTCAAGGCCGTGCTCGATCGTGCCGCTCGCATCGATCGCGCCATCCTGCGGATCATCGAATCGGATAGCGAGACGATTCTCTCCGTCTACGAGAAATTCGATCGCACTTGTGGTGCGGAAGCGCGTGTGCGCAGTGAAATCGAGCGCCAGAAGGATTTGCGGAGAATCATTGCCGAAGCTGCGCAGGAAAGCGCTTCCGACATTCATTTCCAGGTGCATCCCGGATACTGCGCGATACGCATCAGGGTGCATGGCCGCTTGAGGCCTCTGGAAAACAGGGCTGCAGAAGACGGAACTGCCATAATTAACGCCGCTTTTGCCGTCGCCAGCGACCAAGGCGCCGAAACGGGCGTCTCAACGTTCATGAAGGGCTCGCTGACCCGTGCATCCGGTCTCCTGCCGCCGCATGTGGATCTGGCGAGGTTGCAGTATTCGCCCACATCGGGTCACCGCCCGTCGCTCGTGATACGCCTCAAACACTCTTCGCGAAAGGGCGATGCCGATGTCAGAGACCTCGGATACCTGCCTGACCAAGTTCGGGACATTGCGGTCATGCGCCGTCGGACCAGCGGACTGTACCTGCTGGCGGGAAAGGTTTCGTCGGGAAAAACTACAACTCTGCAGTGCATCCTGAACACCATGATAAGAGAGAAGGCCAACGAGATATCGGTGTTCTCGATCGAGGAGCCGGTGGAGTTGGAAATCTCGGGGGCCGTGCACGTGGCAGTTGTTCCCCGGTCGGGACAGAGCCGGTCCGACGCCTTCATCGAGGCGATCAAGGCCACGTTGCGCTCGGACCCGAACGTCGTCGTGCTCGGTGAGCTGAGGGATCGCGACCTTGCAAGGTACGCGATGGAGCTTGCGATGACCGGGCATTCGCTCTGGTCGACGGTTCACGCTGGCTCGTCCCTGGGGATACTTGACCGGATGAGCGACTTCGGCGTCGAGCCGTGGAAACTCGCGGAACCATCCATCGTTCGCGGATTGATCTATCAAAGACTGATCGGCGTGCTCTGTCCACAGTGCAAGGTCAATTTTGATCTTGGAATTCGAATGAGCGCGGTTGGGGACGCTTTGGCGAAGGAGGTCATGAGAATTTCGAAACGATCCCCCGACCGTCTGTTCGTCCGCGGTCCGGGCTGCCCCAGATGTCACAATGGCTTGACGGGTCGGACTGTCGTTGCGGAAACTTGCCTCCCCGACCCCGTGCTGCTTGACCACTACGCGAGGGGAGACCGCTCGGCGCTTCGCGACCACTGGCTCTCTCCGAAATCCGAGGGAGGAACTGGCGGAACCCCGGTCATGCACCACGCGATGATCAAGGTTGGTTCCGGGCAATGCGACATAAACGAGGTGGAGGAGGAGGTCGATCTGCTGAGCGCATACAAGAGGGACTTTCCAATGCACGCCTCCCGGCTGGCCGACGACATCAGGGCGGCAGAAGGCGTCACATGAAAATGTCGCCGCTTATATGGCTGGAGCATCTCGTTGCGCGCTTGAGCTTCGATTCAAGGCAACGCCGACGATTGTACGGCGGCTTGGTCGCGCTGATGCGCGCGGGGCTTTCGCGAAGCGAAGCGTTGGAAGTGATTTGGAGGGTCGCGTCGAACGAAGGAAAGCAGAAGGGAAGCACACTGGCCGTGATACTGTCCGACGTGAACCACGGCATGAGGAATGGGCTTGGGCTAGGCAGATCCTTGAGACGGTGGGTTCCAAGGGAGGACTGCATGTTCATCGAGGCGATAGAGGACAGCGATCGGTTTTCAGAACATCTTGATGCCTATCGCCGTGCGTTGGAAAGGAAATCCGGAATTCGTGGTGCCGTGATAGGGACACTCGCGTACCCAGTTTTTCTGATAGTCACGGCCTATGGCCTTCTAGCCCACTTTGGCGTCAAGATCGTCCCAGCACTGGATGCGCTCCATCCGCGGGAAAGCTGGACCGGGATGGCCGCTGCACTCGGCGTTGCCAGCGAATTCGCAGCTCGATATGCCATTGCAGCGGGCATTTTGGCATTGCTGGTTCCAGTCATTGCTGTCGCGATGCTTCCGCGATGGTCGCGGTATGGGCGCACCCTGGCAGACAGGCTGCCCCCGCTCACACTTTACAGGATGCAGTCAGGCGTATCCTTTCTCCAGTCCATCGCGTCGCTCATGGCCAGCGGCCTTTCGGCGGCCGAGGCGATCAATCGCGTTCGCCCCTTTGCCGCGCCATATGCAAGGCATCGAATTGATTTGGTGCATCGTCACCTTTTGAACGGAAACGACCTTGGCACGTCAATGCACTTGGCGGGAACCGGGTGGCCCGATCCTGAACTGAACCTGTCGCTGAAAATAATGTCGCGGACTCCGGATCTGCCGACTCACCTTCCCGGCCTGCTGGAAGACTGGCTCGATACCATGCAAGAGGACACCAAGCGCAAGCTGTCCTTGTTGCGCACGCTGGCGTTTTTGGCCGTGTTCGTCGTCATATCCAGCGTGATCTACGCAATGTACGAGTTGCAGGGCCAAATTGCCTCGGGGTTTTGAGCATCATCGCGTAGCGGCAAATGAAATCGAATCGCGAGGATTGCCATTTAATTCTCGAAATTCACGGGCGTGGCGGCTCCCTGCAGCAAAGCCAGCCAAGGGGTCGTGCGAGATTAATGCCAAAGCGTAACGGCAATCTCTGCGCTTTAGGTCGTGTACTCATTGATTTTGATCCAGAGACGGATGGAGGCAAGGGCGATTGCGGCGAGGAAGTTTCTTGCGAGCTTGTGATAGCAGGTCGCGATGCCTCGGAAGTGCTTGAGTTTGTTGAAGAAACGTTCGACGAGGTTGCGTTGGCGGTACAGGTGATCCGGACCCCTTTTTCCCGCCCGCGGCGTGCCGGTGCGCAGGATGTGAAAGATCCCGCTGATAGTCTGCCGGTCGTCCACCCGCGGAACGCCCCGCGGCTTGTCAGGCAGCAACGGCGAGATGATCGCCCATTCCGCATCCGTCAGACCGTGCCGGCCCCGCATCCTCAAGCTCCCGCTGTTTGGAAGCTTGAATCACATCAGAGCCGGAAAGAAAATCCCTTTTCCTTTATGAATACACGACCTAGCCGCACAGACGGCGCAACGTCTTGTCGACCTCAAGGCACTCGATCAGGGCGCGCATCATCGGAATGTTGAACACCGCTTTGGCGATGAAGGCGCGCGCGAGGGCCGCTCGGTCTTCGTCCGGCCGGGCAGGCCATGGAAGTGGGGAAAAAGCTCCGACCCTCGCGATCTCCAGAACCGTGAAGAGGCGGCGGTATCTCTCACCAAGGTCCCCAAGTTCCTCCTCCAGCCAAGGGAAGAGACCCGCTTGAATGGAATGCCAGAATCCAGACAGTCTCCGTCCCAGCGGCATGGGGCCGCTTTCCCTGTCAAGGTTGTCCGAAACCCTACAGAATCAGAGAGCGGTCCCGACTTCCAGCGAAATCCGCCCTCAGCGGTGGCAAAAACCGCTTCAGTGCGGCGTTTCGCAAGCGGCTCTAGAGATTGACAAATACCGTACACTGACCAAAACTAGTCTGGAGATCGAAAAGGTGACGGCATGTTATTCAAGAGTTTCCTGAGGAGAGCACCGGCGGCGGTTGCAGCGTTAACAGGCTTGATCCTCACCGCATCGGCGGCACGAGAATGGGCGTATTATCGTGTGATTGGCATGGAATTCATCTCTCTGGTCTCTCCAACGGACTACGCAAGTGCCGCCGTACGCTGGCTGCCCGCATTTGTACTGTTAAACCCCGATTCTGGATAAGAGGGGTGAGGGGATTCCCAAATCGGGCGTGGCCTGATTCTGTATCCGCAACCAAAATCAACGGATGGGATCCCCTCAATGAGCACCTCTGTCATCGCACTGTTCTGCTGTCTCGACGACTTTGCAAAGGCCTTTGAAGAATGGGAGCGGCATCGGCTGATCGACACAGGCCGCCAGCGCTCGCGCTCGGGCAAGCTCTCGCTCAGCGAAAGGCTCTTCATCATGGTGCTGTTTCATCTCTCGCCCTTCAAGAATTTCAAGGCTTTCCGGTTCCATGGCGTGGAGCGGAAATGTCGCGACTGCTTTGGAGACCTGCCGAGCTGCGGACGGTTTGTCGCCCTGATGCCGCGCTTGCCGGTTCCGTTTTGCATCTTGATGCAATGCTTTCGCGGTGAGGAAACCGGGACCTGTTTTGTGGACAGCACCAAGCTCGCTGTCTGCCACAACGCACGGATCAACCGGAACAAGGTCTTCAAGGGACTGGCCAAACGGGGCCGCAGCACCATGGGGTGGTTTTTCGGGTTCAAGCTGCATCTGGTCATCAACGACAAGGGTCAGGTCATGGCCGTCAAGATCACGCCTGGAAACACTGACGACCGCAAGCCGCTTGAGACCATGATTGCCGAGTTGGAAGGCAAGGCGTTCGGCGATAAAGGCTGCATTTCGAAGCCGCTTTTCCAGCGTTTGCGGCAACAGGGCCTGCACCTGATCACTGGCATTCGCCGCAACATGAAAAACTTTCTTCTGCCCATTCTGGACCAAATCATGTTGCGGAAGCGGTTCATCATTGAAACGCTGTTCGATAAACTGAAATCGAGCATGGGATTGGAACGCACACGACACCGATCCCCAACAAATGCCTTCGTTCATATCCTGTCATGTCTGGCTGCCTATATTCTGGCGCAGCCAAAGGTCAAAATGGGCAAAATCGTCGTGCCAGACGCCATTCGGTGCATTCCAAAAGCAAACAGAGCTTATCCATAACTCGGGTTGTTAAGCACTGTCGTTATTGTTGCTGAAATGTTTCTATCACGGATAGAGGGTTTTCGGTCCGAAAATGAGCTTGCTCAAGAATCTACGAACCCCCAGCGCACCCGTTTCTTTCGCGCCCTCCCATACTACTTTGGTTGTGTGGTGGTGATTGTGGGGGGATTTTTGCGTGTGGTACAAGCTCAACATCCTTCCGCCATGGACTGGCTGTTGCCTGCCTTAGGGTGCTGGTTATTGTTCTGCATGTGGTTCGGAAAACACTCACGCGTAAATGAAAGGTTGGAACGGACAGGTTTTTTACTGTTGATCTTTGGCCCACTAGTAGCCGCATATGTCCTCGCAAATGGGTATGATGAGGCGATGAGCGATTTATCGCTGTTGCGTGGGGACCACCGTGTTATCCATTCGACTGGCGTGGTTGAAGAAAATGCCCAACTATTGAGAACAACGTCCAAGGGAGTACTTATCCTGCGCATACCAACCAGAGAGGTTTCATTTTTGACTTACCAGTCATTCAAGCGCATAGATCGTATTGGTTCCTCGCAGTGAAAACCAAACTTGGTTATCTGCATTAGCTCTTTCTATTTGGCTCAATTCGCGAACCGTAGGCTTGGCTATCGCCGCCTGGATACACGCTCTCGGCGATGGCAAGTATCGGCAGCGAGATCGCTTCTGGTTGCGAGTCGCTCAGCGGCCGTTGCCACAGTATCACAGTTAGCTCGGCGGTAAGGCCATTGCCATCGAATGCGAGGTGGACCGAAAACCACACGACGCCGAGCATGTGCCGTTTGTGGAGAACAGCATCTTTGAAGCCTTCTTGCGCTGCGAAGCGATACATTGCCTATGGTGCTTGGGTCGATGCACCAAATACTGACTCTGGCAATGAGATGCCCTTCCGGCACCGATGCAGACTCCAGAAGAGAGTGAGGCCAGATATCAGGATCTGGAAAGGGAATCCGAAGAGCTTCTACACTGACACTGTGCACTTACGAGAAATGGGCAAGGGGCGATGCCACCGCTTTGGCGTGAGCCGATATTATTGCGAGAGAATGCTCCATGTTGCTTGCAGCGTATAATATGGACGGCAAAGTGCCCTATATTGCCTTCAACGTATAATATGGACGGCAAGGCGCTCCATATTGCCGCTAGAATGCAAGTGAGAATCACGGCATTAAGTGGAGTGAACCATGGCAGATGTCTGCACATCGAAGGATCAAGGCCGCGCCGGCCGTTATGTTTTACAGCCTGCTGGTTACCGGGCGTTTGTTCCAGCGCCGTTGCCACCGCAACCGCAAATTGACATGACAGGAACGATGCCAACTCTTTTGTCTGCAGCAAACCATGTCTTGGGCAAGCTGGAGGGGGCGATCCACACTTTGCCTCAGTCCGACCTTTTCGTGCTCATGTATGTGCGAAAGGAAGCCGTGCTCTCCAGCCAAATCGAGGGCACGCAGAGTTCACTCCAGGATGTGCTAGCCGCCGAGGCCCGACTGTTGTCGCCGAGCCACTCCAGCGACACGGATGAAGTTATCAACTGTGTGGCGGCCATGAATCATGGACTCGAGCGGTTGCCTGATTTCCCGCTGTCAATTCGGCTGATTCGCGAAATGCACCAAAAACTGCTGAGCGGCGTGCGCGGCGGCCGTTCAACGCCGGGCGAGTTGCGTCGAAAGCAGAACTGGATCGGCCCAGCGGGCTGCACGATGCACGATGCGATGTTCGTGCCCCCACCGTTCGAGGAAGTGCCACGCGTATTGGGGGAGCTAGAGACTTTTCTCCATCAGGACGACAATCTGCCTCCGCTCATTCGGGTCGGGCTGGCACATGCCCAGTTCGAGACGATTCACCCTTTCCTTGACGGAAACGGGCGAATTGGGCGGTTATTGATCGGGTTTCTTCTCCGCGAGAAGGGGCTTCTCGCCAAGCCGGTACTCTACATCTCGCACTATTTCAAACGGCATCGGACTGAATATTATGAACGCCTGCAGGCAGTTCGCGACGCGGGCGATTGGGAAGGCTGGCTGGAATTTTTTCTGCGTGCCGTGGCAGAGGTCGGAAATGAAGCCGTCGCGACGGCCCGCCGCGTCCTCAACTTGCGCGAGCGGCATCGAACTGTCATCACCGGCCGTTTCGGGGGAGTCGCCAGCAACGGCCACTTGGTGCTGGAGGAGCTGTACAAGCGGCCAGTGGTCACTGTTTCCGATGTTCGAAACATCACCAATCTCGTTACGCAGCGGCGAACAACCTTGTTTCACGCTTTGTTTCGGCGGGCATTCTAAAGGGATTGAATGGCCGAAAACGCAACCGGGTGTTTCTGTATAGCGACTATATCGGAATTTTTGCCGACGACTCGGGACCTGCACCCAGCGAATAGGAAACGCCAAGACTGGCGGTCTCTCAGCCATCCGACCGGCCGTCAAAGCGAGCGCCGCCGCTTTGCGAGATACTGCGCAGCAGTCGCTTGCCATCTGGAAGTCAGTGCAATCAAATGAATGATGGTATATGGGGAAAAGCTCGTGGCTGGCCCGAAATGAGCCTTGGACACGGCACTGGCTAGTTCGTCGCGCGACCTGACGGTCGTGAGTGTCTGGTCTGGTTTTGCCTGTTGGTCGCAATCTGCTGTCGTCACGGATCAAGTGAAGATGGCTAGCGTCTCGAACGACGCCAGGATTCTTGAACAGGTCATTCTCGTGATTGCGCAGAGATGCGCATCGAATCCCGTGCCTGGTTCTCTTTAACGGAATCAGAACTGCATGTTGCCATCCGATCCGAAAATTGAATTATGCCATTCCAGCGAGCAACTGCAGGTTCCGAAATGAGGAAAATTGGTTGGGGTCTTATTGGCGGCGGCGAAGGAAGCCAGATCGGATTCAGCCATCGGGCTGCTGCTGCACTCGATGGCAAATTTCGATTTTCGGCGGGTGCGCTTGACGCCGACCCTGCCCGATCTGTGGAATTTGCAATATCACTGGGGCTTGCAAGAGATCGTGCCTATCGCACTTGGCGGGATATGCTTGAAGGCGAGATGGAGCGAGACGATCGGGTCGAGCTTGTCACGGTCGCAACTCCAAACGCAACTCATTTCGAGATTTCCAATGCCTTTTTGGAGGCGGGGTTTCACGTTCTTTGCGAGAAGCCGATGACCATGACGGTGGGCGAGGCACGTGACATTGTTTCAATCACCTCGCGATCGGACCGGATATGCGCAGTTAACTACGGCTATTCGGGATATCCGCTCGTGCGCCAGATGCGCGCAATGGTCGCTGCAGCAGAACTGGGCACTATCCGTGTAGTGGTTGCGGAATTCGCCGGCGGTTTCATGGCGGATGCGCGAGAAGCGGAGAATCCTAGAGTTCGCTGGCGGTTCAATCCGAAACAGGCGGGTGTTTCGGCAATTACGATGGATGCAGGAATTCATGCATTGCACTTGGCGTGTTTTGTGACGGGCTGCAAAATCACCAAGGTATCGAGTGATTTCGCGCATGGCATTGGCGGGCGGGCACTTGAAGACGATTCGTTCACCGCGTTTCGAATGGAAGGGGGGATTATTGGGCGAGCTTGGGCCAGCGGTCTTGCGATCGGTCGCTCCCATGGCCTTACACTTCAGGTGTTTGGCGAAAGGGGAGGGCTTAGCTGGAAGCAAGAGCACCCGAACCAACTTCTCTGGACTCCGTTGAATGAGCCTACCCGCATTTTGGAGCGAGGCTCTGCCGATCTTTCATACGCGGAGCAACGATCCAATCGCATCACTTTCGGCCACCCAGAGGGCATGATCCCCGCATTCGCCAACATTTATCGAGATTTGGGCGACGTTATCCTAGCACGCCGGGCCGGAACGGACCCCGATCCCCTGGCACTGGAGTTCCCGTCTGCTGAGGACGGGCTGCATTCCATCGAGATTATCCATGCGATGGCAGAGTCGGCCAGTAGCGACAGTCAATGGGTCGCCATACCTTGAAGTCGTGCTAGACGGTGTCTTTGGCAAGTCGTCTGATATGTCCCGCGAGGTTCTTGGTGCCCGTGGCGGGGCGTAGGTCCCGTTCACGGTGGGGAAGCAGACAGCCGGCAATCAAGCTGAGACTTCCGCGAAAGTTTGGAAAGAGCTCCAGACGCTTCGATGTTCTTGGCTTAATTCGCGAATCGCAGGCTTGACCTGGCGCTGGCCGCGGCGAGACAGGCTCTCGGCGATGGGTGCCTGCCGAGTACGACGAGATGGAACCACCTAAGGTAGCTGTCGAGATGCTTGGTCGCGATGCCGCGGAAGCGTCGCAGGAAGGCCTTGATCTGGCTGTCGCGGCTGGTGGCCGTCTGGATGTACAGGGTAGCCGCGCCGCCGCTGCCGCTGTGCGGACAGCGGCGCTCCTCGTTGATCCCCAGCTCGATTGCCGCCAGAGAGGCTTCGCCCTCCAGCGGATTCGACAAAACCGTCGCGGCCTCCCGGCGCTGCGCCGCCGTCAGCTCATCGATGCTGGAAACCCAGTCCCGAAACCGCACCCGGTCCATCCGTCTGCCCCCAAGTCCAAAGCAAATCGCAAGCCAGTCCATCAGCCATGCCTACGAATTACAGATTGAACCATGTTCTTTGAACGGAAAATCACCGTCTTGGCCATCGGCCACGCGCGGTCGTCGCGTTGGCGACCGCGACGCTGCCCTTGATGCCGACGCGCTCCGCAACGCCCGTCCTGATTTTCCAGACGCGGGAAACGACGGGACATATGCCGCCTCGGCGACATACTCTTCGGCGTTGCTTTCAGGTCCGTAAGTGCAGTGGATCTTTTCGTCGCGGCTCTTGCACCTGCACTATTGGCCATCTCGTGTCTGTCCAATGATTGATTCTTCGAGCGCCTTTGGGATATCAAGTGTCGGTTGAATCGAGGTTGAATCCCCATGTGCCGGGCCTGAAGAAAACAATGCGAGAATCAGAAGCGATGTCATTCGGGAATTTTTTTCGAGATTTTCTCTTCCAACCTTTTCTCTTTGGTTGAAGGCTGCCGAACCAGAATTGGCCATGATTGCGAGATACGGAAACAATTTCCTGTGGGGAACCATCCTGAATTCCAAAACTGTCGTAAAACGGCCTCTCTAGCCTTGGACATACATGCCGGAGGACTTGCGCAAGTGATTGTTCTGAAGCATGATTGAGGGAGAGTGGGATGGATTTCTTCATGACGATGGTTGCCGGGCGCGTGGAACGGGACAATGCGCTCCGCAAGGTGAACACCTGATTGACTGGCAGCGTCTGGTGTGGGTTCTCGGCTTGGTGCGTTCGCGCTTGGGTGCCAGGACACTATGTCAATCCGATGATCCAGAGTGCTTCCGCATGATCGGTCAAACTCACTTTCGGCACGCGCGCTTGGGCAGGTGCTGAAGGCGCACTCTGAACTTAATGCTGTTCTGCGGAATTTCGGTGGTCGGTCGTAACCCATCGTAACCCAGACCACGCGACGATCTGCTAGTTCTGCCGGCTGCTTGCGCGGCGGGCGATTCGATGGCGCCGGCGTCTTAGCTGACCGCGACTTCATCCTGCTGGACCGGTCGCCCGCCGAGCCTCGGAACGGATAGGTGTTCGTGCTTCACACCGACGATGATCTGGTGGTGAAGCGGCTGCGCAAGGACGGGAATGGGTGGAAGATGACCAACGACAACCCAGCCTATCTGCCGCGGCGACCCGGCTGGTAGGATCGGGTGGCGTAGTCGGGACCGCTATGCGCGACCGAGGCGCACGGCGGCTGATGGCACGCCAGACCCGTCACATCGTGCAGTTGTATATGGCGTAGCGGCGGCGTTTGGTTCCGGCGGACGCGATCCAGATGCGGATCAGTTCGTTGTCTGTGTGCCAAATTGGACCTCGTTAAGCTCCCGCGGCAGGCAGCCTTGTACCGGTCGCCGGCACTCAATCACGACAATAAAATGTTCCTGGGCCGTGTTTCAACAAGAGTGGCATAGCCCGGTCACTCAGTTATGCTAGGAACGCGTGGACGAAGCGGAAAACATCGGAGAGGATAGACCGTGTCAGCGCACGCAAACGAGAAACCACCGCAGACGGACCCGAAGGCTCTCAGTTCCCTACGGAAAGCGGCGAAGCGGCCGATAACCCAAGAAGAACGGCGTGAGCAACAGATATCATTCATCATGGGAACGATGGGGGATGGCAGCGCTATCACCCGAAATGATGTGATAGGGATATTGGAGAAGCGGGGCAGGGGCAGTAGCCTATGATTCTCTACGAGTTGACGGGGCAAAGAGAGGATCACTCCTCGTATAACTCAATGACAGTCGAGAACGGTGGGCGACACTATTGGTTTCTGGAATCTGCTGTTACAGCGGCATTTGGGGTTGGTGTGCCGTTCCTGTCACAGACCATGCTTAAAGCCATCAACTATCATGCCATCGCCTGCCTGCACCCCTACGCGGGCGAGTACCGGCCCTGTGATGTAAGTGCAGGGTGTTGCACCCCCCCCCGGAGCACCATCGTCGCCAAGCTCATTCCGAACGGAAACCTCGCCCCCTTGTTTCTTGGCCCAAGTCAAAAACACTGATTGAAAGATGAGTGGGTTCCAAAAGGAACAGACATGCGAACTACTCAGCGACCGCAAGTTCAATGTCAGGAGCAAAATGCATGGCGGACTGCGCTGGAACTTTGGAAATCAGGTCAAGCTAATCTTCATCGAGTTGCACTCTTGTCACGCTTTTTGGTTGCCGCCTGCGTTGAAACACTTCGGGGGCTGAATCAATCCCGCCAAACGCCTTGCCAGTGTGCTCAATGCTTTCGCCAAGGTGGCATTGGATTGCGATGGCCAGGCTATCTTGGGCTTCCTTCAAGGTTTTGCCCCGAGCACTTATGTCGTAATCCAAACATTGAGCCAGCCAGTGTCCTCGTTTCTGGAATATTACTATCCTTAGCTTTTCGTTGGTCATGTGTGTCCCCTCTTGAACTTTCCGACTAGGCTATTGCGCCTGAACTCGCAATAAAAAATGGGAACTACTCCAAAAAATGGCTTAATTCGCGAATTGCAGGCTTGGCGCTGGGCGCTTGCCGAGCGCGACGAGGTGGAACCAGCTCAGATAGTTGTCCGGATAGCGGGTTGCGATGCCACGGCGGGGATGCAAGAAGTCCTTGAGGCGGCTGTGCCGGTTGTTCACGGTTTGGGTGTGGAGATCGCCGCCTTCATCACTTCTCAGAGTTTCCGTGTGCAGCCGTCTAACACCTTGGGTTCAGGGATCTATCAGGAGGGCCGCAACGCATTCGTCCGCCGCTCAGACCGCTTCGGCAGGGGATATGGACCGAGTGGCATAGCAAAACCATGTGCCATGAAGTCTTGGAGGCCCGGAATTGGGCAGATGAGCTTGCCAGCACCGTCCGACTGCAGTGCGCCCTTGGCGATCAGGCGGTCGAGGAATAGAGTGGCGGTGAAACCCTCCGGCAAGCGCTTCCCGGACGGACCCGAGGAATCGGCGCACGCCTCGATTTCGTCCACGATCTCGTGACGCTCGAGTCCTTCATCGGGAAGTCGTTGCATCAACTCTGTCAGCAAAATTTTCGATCTTTCCAACTCGCTGCTCTCGATGCGGTCCCAATAAGAGCGCGCCTGGCGTGTGCGAACGCCCCGCCGCACTGCGTCCGCATCCATATGTCCGCGAGCCGGCCGTTGGCGGTCAAAAGTTCTTGAACGAGAGCTTGCAACGAGTTGTGCAGATGCCTGGGCCAACCATCCGAGGTCGCTGCGACCTCGGCGGGCCAGTCGATGCCAACGCTGGTTCGGTCGATGCGGAACCCGTCCAGAAACATCTCCGCGGCTTCGGCAGCTTCTTCGAACGCCAACACCCCGAGCTTGTGGGTGGCATTGTCGGCGATGTGGTTCAGGCCGTGCTTCCCAAGGATGGCGTGGGTGTTGGCGAGGCCGGCGAGCACTGACACCACGGGAAGTCCGTGCGTGCCAAGGTGCAGCGGCTCCAGCACGTCGACTTGCGGCTTGATGACGTTCTGCATCTCGTCGAACATCAGGCAGAGCGGACGCTTCCACTCGTGGAGCGGGAACATCTCCGCGACAATGTCGAGAGAGGGATTTGGCGGAGCCGTGGACATTGCGCTAACGGTCTCGCCACCGACGCCGAGGATTTTGACGTCCGCATGCAAACGCTGCGTCACCGTCTGCCGGAATTCCGGCAGTTTCTTTAGGTTCAGCACACCGACAATTTTCTCCGCAAGAACCTCCTCGGAATTGAGGACTTTCCGGTCAAGCAGAACCGGGAGAGGTGCCGCGCTGTCCGTGTCCCAGATCTCGCGCAGGCGCGAGAGCAGTGCAGTCTTGCCAGCTCCATGAGCGCCGCCCTGCACAGATGCGAGTCTGGCCCTCAGGCAGGTCTCTCGCCATTACCGTGCTGAACGCACGGGCGCCTGCGCCTGCGATGTCTTTGATCTCAGGCTTCCGCCCGACAAAGAACAGAGCCTTTTCCCGATTCGTGCGCTTTGCGAATTCCTCGAGACCTGACAAATCAGGACCAATCTCGCGATCACTCATGCCGCGTTCCTCTTTGGATCTTCGCCTGGGTGCCGGCATTGTCATGGGCTGTCCGGCAAGGCCTTTGCCGCTCTGGTGCATTGTAGCGGGCCCAACGCGAATTCCGCAGCCAGTGTCTTGGCTTCACTCCTCGACCAGTGTCAGCAAGTATGCGACGACATCCTCCACGTTTTGTGCGCTATAGATTGGTTGGCCTCTGTATTCGTCCGCGACCTCATGCAGGCCGTCCATCTTATAGTAAGACGGCATTACCGAATCCGGATTCAGGAGTTTCGGGTCTACGATTCGCAATCGCAGTTCACCTGCCGAGTAACGGCTTCCGACTCCTTGCAGCGGAGGACCTATGTTTCCTGGATCCGGCTCTCCCGAAATCGGAATTGAATGGCAGATCAGGCAAGTCACGTTGTTTGCGTCACGCACGACCCGCTCGCCCTGCGCAGGGTCTCCGGGCCGACCGGTCAAGGACTCCGGAATCGCGAATTCCTCAACTCTGCAGGCCCAGTCTTCCTCTGCAACTCCGGGGGCGCCAAATGCAGCCAGCGCAACCCCCGACAGGATGATGCCAGTCAGAGCGGTCTTCCACACGGAGCTTTCCGCATCACCCAAACATGTCAGCGGTGATGCTTGCATACCAACCGCGTGCAAATTCGGCTTCAGCATGCCGCACTTCCCTTGGGGCGCCGGGAGGGCTCACGCCCCCGGAACCGGGCACCGGCGCGATTTCGCCACTCTCGTTCAAGCGATACACCGCCGCAACCGAAATGCCGTAGTCCTCTGCCAGCAGGCTGTAACAGGTGTTGATGAGAACAGGTTCAGGCGGCAGCTTGCCCCGGAGCATCGAAGCAACTGCACGGGCGCAAACCTTGGCCTGGTTGTTCGCGCTGAATCCCGACTTGGGCATCGCTCCGGCGATTATGGCGTCCCCCAGCAGGTGAATGTTCGGCACGACGATGGACTCAAACGTCCGCTGATTGACTTGGCACCAGTCGCCACCGGCAGCAAGGCCTGCCGTGTCAACAAACCGCGCGGACCGTTGTGGCGGTATGATGTTGGCGACATCCGGTTGGAACTCCTCGAAATCTGTATGCACGACCATTGCGTCGGGTTCCACCGCAATGACATTGCCGACATCCGAAAATCCAAGCCATTCAATCTTGCCGGGATACAGCTGATTCCACCCCTCACGAAAGAGGCCTTGTTTCGAGAAATCGTCTTTGCTGTCGAGGATTATCACCTTTGAGCGAGACTTGTGCCGATGCAGGTAGTTGGCAATGAGACTTGCCCGTTCGTATGGGCCTGGCGGGCACCGATACGGGTTGGCAGGCACCGCGATCACGACGAGGCCGCCGTCATCCATTTCCTCTAGTTTACGGCGGAGGAGCACTGTCTGGCTGCCCGCCTTCCAGGCATGCGGCATGCGCGAGGCGGAGGTCTCGTCATACCCCTCGATTGAGTTCCACTTGAAATCGATTCCCGGAGAGAGAACAAGGCGGTCGTATGGCAGCATGCCGCCGCCCGCGAGATGAACCGCGCGGACGTCAGGATCGATTGCGACCGCTTCCTCCTGCAACACCCGTATGCCGTCCCTTTGCAACCCGCCGAAACCGTGGGAAACCGAGTCCAGTTCCTGCAAGCCGCCAATCACCGCGTTGCTGAAGGGGCAGGTGACGAATTTCTGTCGTCGCTCGACCAGAGTCACGTCCAGCCCAGCCACGAGGCGCTTCAGATAGCGAGCGCAGATTGCTCCACCGAAGCCACCGCCAACGACCACCACCTGCGCGTTGATATCCGCGCCTCCCCGCTCCGCCAACGCACCGGCGGTGACAACGCCACTGGCTATCTTCAGGAAATCGCGGCGCGACTTGCGCTGGCCGGCAAGTGTCATTTCAAGCCCCGGCGGCGCTGTTCCTGTTCTGTGGTGTCGCCGAAGTGGCGCGCCAAAGCCTCGATTTCGGCATCGGTGAGGGCATTGGCGATTCGGTCCATGACCGTGGCCTCAATGTCTCCTGTTCGAAAACCGATCAGGAAGGCCCGCATGGTCTCTTCATCGAGAGGTGTCAGGGACGGGATCGATGAAGGGCGCTCTTCGTCGCGACTGTGGCAGGTTGCACACATGTTGGCAAGGGCGACGACACCTGGAAATTCTGCACTCGCCCCGGTAGCCGACAGGAGCGCGGTTGCGGAGATTGCCGAAAGCAAACCATTCACGCACTGCATGCCGCCGCCTTCCCATCCGGCGGCCTAAAACCCGGCCGCCGGTGTTTCGTGAAACCGCGTCAAGCGGTCAGGTCATGGTTGCGGATAGGAAGCCTCCGGATTCGCTTGCCCGTGGCCGCGAATATCGCGTTAGCGACCGCAGGAGCGACGGGTGGAACGGCCGGTTCTCCGACTCCGCCCCATTTGTCGCCGCCAGACAGCGCCCAATGGGTGCGGATTTCCGGCATCTCGTTCATGCGCAACATCAGATACTGGTCGAAATTGTCCTCCACGACCGCACCGTTCTTGATATGGATTTCTCCATAGAGGGCGGCAGTGAGTCCAAACACGACGGAGCTTTCCACCTGCATCTCGACGAGTTTCGGATGAATGACATGTCCGCAGTCGATCGCGCAATCGATGGTCTCCACCCGCAGCTGCCCGCGCCGGCTGACAGTGACATAGGCCACTTGAGCGACGATGGTTCCGAACGCTTCGGCCATGCCAACGCCCAGTCCCTCGCCCTTGCCGAGATCCGTTGTCCAGCCGGATTCCCTTGCCACGGTCTCCAGCGGCACGCGGAATTCGGATCCCTCCGGCAACAGGCCAAGGCGGAATTCGACTGGGTCTGCGCCGGCGGCATGAGCAAGCTCGTCAATGAAGCCCTCCATGGCAAACGCATTCTGCGATGCACCGACAGATCGCCACCAGTGCACTGGCAAGTGGGAATCCCGGATTGCATAGTCCACCTGCTTGTTGGCGAAGTCATAGGGAAGCCGCTCGTCCAGGCCTTCAACGGCTTGGTTGTCAATTCCCTCTTGCATGAATTGCGGAATCTGGTGGTTGAAGATCGAGTGCGAGACAATCCGGTTCCAGTATGCCTCAGGCTTGCCGTTCGCGTCCACCGATGCCGTGAAATGATAGGTTGAGTAGGGACGAAACTTGCCTTGACGGGTTGTCTCCTCTCTTGTCCAAATCACTTTCACCGGCCTTCCAAGCGCCTTGCCGATGGCGGCGGCCTGACGGACATCATCCTGACGCAGGCGCCGTCCGAATCCGGTGCCCAGGAAAGCGGTGTGCACGAACACTTTCTCCTCCGGCAATCCGGCCTCTTCCGCCGCAACTGAAAGCGCCCTTGGAGGATTCTGCGTTCCAACCCAAATGTCCGCCCGGTCCCCCGTCACGTGCGCGGTGCAGTTCATCGGCTCCATGCATGCATGCTCCAGATACGGTGTGATGTAAGTGGCTTCCATCGTGTTGGAGGAAGCGGCAATCACGCCCCGTGCATCGCCCACTGAATCCGCAGGATTGAAGGTCGAGTCGTCCGGGTCGGCGAGAACCTCGAGGGCACCATCAATGATGCTTTCGTCGTTGATGTCCCCGAACTCGCCAGAATCCCACTCTTTCGGCATCAGCTGCAGCGCGGTCAGTGCCCGATAGTAGGTGTCGGCGATCACCGCGACACCGCTCTGCAACCCCGTCACCCGATTGGCAACCTCGTCGAGACTGTAATTCAGGACACCGATTCCGCCTTCTCCAATGCGATAGGCAGTGATCACGCCAGGCCGGTCCTTGACGACCTCGAAGTCGAAACTCACGAGCCGCCCGCCCGGTACCGGCGAAGCCTCGACCGCCGCATACACCATGCCCGGTACCTGCACGTCTATTCCGTACGTGGCGCTGCCATTGACCTTCAGCGGCGTGTCAAGACGAGGGACTGATGTCCCGAGCAGCGTGTACTGATCAGGCGTCTTGATAGCGGGCTCGGACTCCAGTTGAACCGCAGCTGCGGCCGCGGCGAATTCGCCGAATGTTCCGGAATTGCCGCCTGAGGAGAGGATGCCGTTCTCGGCGGTTACCGCTGACCGGTCAACTCCCCACGCGTCCGCGGCCGCTTGCTTCAGACGCTCTCGCGCACTGGCCCCAGCTTGCGAGAGGTAAGTCCGGGAACGGCGAACCGCTCCGGAGCCTCCGGTGGACATCCGCTGATAAAGGTTGTCTGTGTCCTTGGCAGCGCCTGCGGCTACCATGTAGGGCTCTGCAGTGTTTTGAACGTGTCGGTTGGTATCCGCATACACCGCTTTGACCATCGACCAATCGCACTGCAGTTCCTCGGCGACAAGCATCGGCATTCCGGTGAACACGCCTTCGCCCATTTCGGATTGTCCAACCCGGATGGTCACCGTGTTGTCGGGATCGATGACCAGCCAGGCATTCACCTCATGTCCCTCTCCCGTCTCCATCCACGGATCGTCCATGATTGCAGCGGCATTCGCCCTGCCCGGGATATGGAAGCCAAGCACCAATCCGCCAGCCGCGCTAGAGCCAGCGATGACAAACTGCCGCCGGTCCATTTGCATCTTCTTCATGTTTTCATCCTCCCGCGATTTCGGCAGCCCGGTGGATTGCCTTTCGGATCCGGGCGTATGTGCCGCAACGGCAGATGTTGTCTGACATTGCCGCATCGATATCGAAATCCGACGGGCTCGGCCGTTCGCTCAACAAAGCCGCCGCCGCCATGATCTGACCCGACTGGCAATATCCGCATTGCGGAACGTCTCCCTCGATCCATGCAACCTGCAATGGATGGGAGTTGTCGTCTGACAATCCCTCGATGGTGGTGACTTCCTTGCCGACCGCAGCGGATACCTTGGTGGAGCAGGAAAATGCCTTTCGGCCGTCGATGTGCACCGTGCAGGCCCCGCATTTCGCGATGCCGCAGCCATACTTCGTGCCAGTCAATCCAATGTTGTCGCGGAGAACCCACAGCAATGGGGTCTCCGGTTCCACGTCCACTGAATGTGGCGTGCCGTTGACCGTTAATGATAATTCCATTCAAAACGCCTCCCTTGCTGGAACTCGCGGCCCGACAAGCAGAGGCAGATGAACGGGCGATTGTGTTAGATGCCCGGAAATATGCGTGCGCTCACGGAACGCTGGATCAGCATACCAATCCTGGGCTCGGCGGACAATCCGAATATTGCCTCGCGCGCAAGAAATTCGCTGGCTGATTGACGAGATTGAAATCTCGTCCAAGACAGATGGCGGGAGAATCCACGGCACCTTGTGCATCCAAATGGCCAACACCGCCACAGCCAGATCACGGCGAGACTGTTGCGAAATGCGCCTTTCCCACCATTAACATGTCACGCTTAGGGGCTGCAAGTGCCTGTCATGATGTTCGATTGAGGGAGAGATCGATGGATTTCTTCATGACAATGGTGGACGAGCGCGTGGACCGGGACAGCACCCTGCGAAAGGTCAGCGCCCTGATCGACTCGAACCCGCACCGGCCTGTCGCAGGCCGAGTTTGCCAAGAGTGTCGGCGTGAAGAAAGCGACGCTTCTGAACTGGGAACAACACCGACGCTCCCCAGAAAGCCCTGCCCAGGTCTTGCTCGCGCTGATCGACAAGGACCCGAAGATTGTTCAGCGCACTCTGACGGTTGAACGTCAGCCCCTGTAATTCGATCATGCTACACGTTGCTGTGTGCTTCACCCGCGAAAGGTGGCCGTTTAGAGGGTGCCGTACCGCTCGGGGTCTGCGATGCGGCGTACTTCCTAGATAGTGTCGTCATGAGTGATGTTTATCTGCACTGTCTGTCGAACTCACTCGATGTTTGTTGGAGGCGGCTCATGGGAATGGCTCATCGGCGTCATGACATTTCGGACAGGGTCTGGCTGTTGCTGGAGCCTCATCTGCCTGGCCGAGCGGGAAGTTGGGGTGGGGTGGCGCAGGACAATCGTCGGTTCATCAATGCGATCTTTCGGGTTCTGCGCACCGGCGCTCCCTGGCGTGATTTGCCGCCAGACTGTGGAGACTGGAAAAACACCCATCGCCGGTTCTGTCGCTGGCGGGACAAGGGTCTCTGGGGAGCGTTGCTGGAGCATCTAATGGATGAGCCGGACTGCAAGTGGCTGATGATTGACGCCAGTCATCTCAAGCTGCATCCCCATGCGAGCGGTGCGGTCGGTGGCAATCAGGCGATGGGTCGTACAAAAGGGGGCTGAACACGAAGCTGCATCTGGCTGTGGACGCGCATGGGATGCCGGTGCGGGTGTTGGCGACCGAGGGGACGGCAGCGGATTGCCGTCAAGCGGTCGAGCTGATTGAAGGGATGGATGCCGAGTGCTTGCTGGCGGACAAGGCCTGTGACACGAATGCCATCCTGTCTTGTTGCGAGGAGCATGAAGTCATTCCAGTGGTTCCGCCAAAGCGCAACCGCAAGCACCCCAGAGCTTATGATGTCCATCTCTGCCGGCATCGGCATTTGGCGGCGAACGCCTTTCCGTGGCTCAAGCGCTGGCGTGGAATTGCCACGCGATGCGCCAAGAATGCCGCATCGTTTCTTGCCGCGGTGCAGATCCGGTGTCTGGCGCTCTGGGCCGGTATCTCGTGACGACACTATCTAGGGAACCTCTGAATATAGCCTGGTTTTGGGCGTTGCATTGCGCATCCGGTGCGCGCCCGCTGTCTTGCGCCACGCCTTTGACATGCAGCGCCTTCGGCAATTGACCTTTGCCAGCCTCCAATGCGATCGCAAGAAGCGCAAGACGCGCCGCGAGATCTTTCTGGAGCGGATGGACGGCCTGATCCCCTGGGAGCGCCTGGAGGCCCGCATTGCGCCAGTGTATCCGAAGGGCGGCCGCAAGGGGCGACAGCCGCATCCGCTGTCGGTGATGCTGCGCGTGCACTGCGTTCAATTGTTTTACAACCTGAGCGACCCGTTGATGGAGGACCAGCTTGCGAGGCGGAGAGCATCCGGCGCTTTGCCGGGGTGAGTCTTGAGAAGGTTCCGGACGAGACGACGATCCTGAACTTCCGCTCCTTCCTCGCCTTCGTCCTCCTCAAGGAACTGGCCGGCTGCTGCCGCGCCGCCAACATTACCACCGAATGGGGCGACCTGATCCGTGACCCCGTCCGCCTGCAGCAGGCCGCCATCAAGAAGGACGGCAAGTACATCACGACCCGCCGCACCTAGGGAACCTCTGATTTGGAGGGTTTTTTTTGGGGTTTGCTGCGGAAACTGCCCTTCCCGGCTGCGCCGGTCGGTTTTCGGCGGTCCGGAAGCCGCAAATGCGCGTTTTCGGGGCGAAACCGCCGCCGGTTCAGCCACCGCAGGGCCGGTCCGACAAATTCCGGACACGCTTCTCCCCTGTCATTGCAAGTGCGGCTGGGCAATCATCAGGTTCGAGAAGCCCGGAAGCAGCGCAAGCCGCTGCACGTTCTTGTCCAGACCCCGATAGCGAACCATGTCGCAGCCGAACACCCGCTTGATGATCCGGAACGGATGCTCCACCCGCGCCCGCACCCGGGCCTTCGCCTTCTCCGCCCTGGCCGCGGCGCTGCCCGGCGCCAGCGTCCGGCGCTGGCTCGGGGGCATGGCAATCTGCCACGAAACATCGCGATGCGCGTGCTCCGCGCGCTTGCCGATCCCGCGGTATCCAGAGTCGCCCCAGACTTGCTCCTCCTCGCCGTGCAGAAGCCGGTCCGAAGGCGTCAGGTCGTGAACGTTGGCGGCCGTTCCCTCCAGGTGGTGCACCAGACCCCGGGTGTCGGTGCCGATGTGCAGCTTCATCCCGAAATGCCACTGGTTCCCCTTCTTCGTCCGGTGCATCTCCGGATCGCGGGCGTTGCTCTCGTTCTTGGTCGACGACGGCGCCGAGATGATGGTGGCGTCAACGATGGTGCCCTTCTTCAGCAAAACCCCCCGCTCGGCCAGGTGATCCCTGATCTCCTCAAACAGCTGGTGCGCCAGTCCGCGGCGCTCCAGCCGGTGGCGGAAGTCGGGATCGTCGTCTCGTCCGGAACCTTCTCAAGCACCGCCCCGGCAAAGCGCCGGATGCTCTCCGCCTCGCAAGCCGGTCCTCCATCAGCGGATCGCTCAGATTGCAGAACAGCTGAACGCAGTGCACGCGCAGCATCACCGACAGCGGATACGGCTGTCGCCCCTTGCGGCCGCCCTTCGGACACGCCGGCGCAATGCGGGCCTCCAGGCGCTCCCAGGGGATCAGGCCGTCCATCCGCTCCGGAAAGATCTCGCGGCGCGTCTTGCGCTTCTTGCGATCGTATTCAAGGCTGGCAAAGGTCAGTTGCTGAAGGCGCTGCATGTCGTGATCCCCCAAAAAAAAGGCGTGGCGCAAAACAGCAGGCGCGCACCGGATGCGCAATGCAACGCCCAAAACCGGGCTATATTCAGAGGTTCCCTAGGTCGCAGGCCAGCTCGGCAAGGCCCTCCGCCAGACGTGCACGAACACACCTCCTGACCCTCACCCCCCCCCTTGGAAAATGCATTGCATGAAACCGGCATCGCCGATGCAACCCCTTGTTCCATCATATGCTTCAAATCACGCTGTTGAAGTTGGGCATGAATCTCGTTGATCACCCAGAGCATGCCATAACACTTCGACAGAACCGACCCCGGGGAGCCTGCCGACGGCGGCGGGAACATACCTGATAGCCCGAAAACGCGCATTTGGGGCTTCCGTGCTGCAAAAACCGGCCGGTGTCGCCGGCAGGGGCAATTTCCGCAGCCAAAACCAGAAACCCCCTCCAAATCAGAGGTTTCCTAGCCCAGATGGTTCATCAGAACTGGACGCAGCCGCAGTCACAGTTTATGGGCTGTAGTTGTATTCCTTTTTCCCGGGTTGCTGCCCGTGCCATACACCCTGCAACAACCGACATTTCCCCGCCAGCCGCCACTCTTCGGTGAATATGTCGATTCCATCCACGAACTGGCCCACCTTCGTGAGCCGATCACTTGCGCTCAGTGGAAGGAGAGGCTCGCCCTCTGCTTGGACGGCGAGCCCGGTCAGATCCTTCGTGAACGAGTGACACAAGCCGAGCTGCGGCGACAGGGGGCCTTCTTTACTGGAGCCAGGCTGGCGAGGAGACTGGCTAACTCTGTGTTCCAAGGGACGGACTCCGCATTGACGTATTTCGATCCGGCATGCGGTGCTGGCGACTTGCTTCTCGCAATCGGCCTCCGACTGCCCCTGGAAGCGAGTTTCGCTGTCACGCTGAGCGCATGGGGAAAGCGGCTGGGTGGATTCGACATATCTGCCGACTTTGTACGATTAGCCAAAGCCCGATTAATGCTCTTGGCGGCGAAACGCTCTAGAGTTCGTCCGCCCTTTGACCCCAGTGTGCTCGCTGAAGCATTTCCGAACATCATGGTTGGGGATTCCATCGACCCCTCACGACAGCTTCCGAACGCTGACGTCATTGTCATGAATCCGCCGTTCGGATATGCAATTGCGCCGGACGACTGCATCTGGGCGAGTGGTCGCGTCAATCACGCCGCGTTATTCGTCGAACGCGCGATCCAAGACGTCTCGGACGAATCACGAATAGCCGCAATCCTGCCGGAAGTCCTTCGATCTGGAAGCCGTTATATGGCGTGGCGAAAAATGACACGTGCAGCCGGATGCCTGATTAGTGAAACCTCACTCGGGGTGTTTGACCAATGGGCGGATGTGGACGTTTACCTCTTCCACTTCAGGAAGCAAACGTATGCCGGCGGGTCCTGCAAGAAATCTCGGTCGAGAAAGAAATCCAGTTGCGGCGTCGGTAAACGCTTCGAAGTTCATGTCGGGCCAGTTGTGCCGCATCGGCATGCGGAAACCGGACCGCTTGTCCCGTATATCCATGCGCGATCAATCCCAAGCTGGAGCGAATGCGACAACATCGCGGAGACTCGTCGATTTGCCGGCCGCCTTTTCATTTCCCCCTTTGTTACTGTCAGGAGAACATCACGGCCGGATAGTAACAATCGTGCCATTGCGACGCTGATTCTTTGCAACCGTCCGGTCGCCGTCGAAAACCATCTGATCGTGCTACTTCCGAAGGACGGAACAGTAGAGTCATGCCGCCAATTGCTGCAGCGGCTGCGATCACCACGTACCGATGCTTGGATCAATTCGCGGCTACGTTGTCGCCATTTGACCACGCGTGCACTGGCCGAGATGCCTTGGTGGCAGAAACCATGACGACTGCACAGCTCAGGTTCTCCACTGAAATCGTCAGGCGGCTTGGCGAAGAGCTAAATCCAACGCTGGACAAAGGGATTTTAGAACTCGTCAAGAATGCCTACGATGCGGATGCAACCGAATGTCGCGTTAATCTTCGAAATACGGTCCAACCAGGCGGTAAGATCATTGTCGTAGACAACGGCGATGGCATGACCACAGACCAGATTGCTAACGGTTGGCTTGTCTTGGGGCGTTCATCCAAGGCGCCAACGCAGCTGACTTCGCTCGGTCGGGTCCCCTCGGGCAGCAAAGGCTTGGGCCGGCTCGCCGCGCTGCGTATGGGTCGGACCGCTTTGCTTTCGACCATCTCAAAGCAGCAGTCCGACTGCTTGAACGAACTGGTCATCGACTGGAGTGAATTCGACAAGGTCAACCTCGTCGAAGACTACGCTCTTGAGATCAAGACCAATGCCTGCGATGAAGGCAGCACTTCAGGTACCAAGGTTGTCATCGACCATCTTGGCGCCAGCTTTGACCGCTTTGCGGTGAAGCGCCTTGCTCGCGAGCTCATACTTCTCGCCGACCCCTTTGGCAATAGCTCCAAAGGGTTCCGGCCACAGCTTCTTGCTCCCGAGTTTGATGACCTCGAGACACTCGTTCGAGAGCGGTACTTCAACGACGCTGAGTACCACCTCCATGCTGAATTGCGGGACACAGGGGAAGCTGTTGCCGAGGTGAAGGACTGGAAAGGCCAAATCCTTTTTCAGGCGGAACACCTCGACATCGTGGGCGATGAGCGGCTCTACCGATGCCCGCCTGCGACTTTTGATCTGTGGGTGTTCATTCTAAACCAGGAAAGTTTCTCGTTACGCCAAACTTCTGTAAAAGAGGTTCGAAAATGGCTTGCCGAATTTGGTGGTGTGCATTTCTTTTACAACGGCTTGAAAGCGTATCCCTACGGCGGACCGGGTAGCGATTGGCTCGACATGAACCTTCGGCGAGTGCAGAGTCCTGAAGAACGTCCGAGTACCAATACATCGATTGGCCGCATCGACGTCTTTGACGCTCACAGCCAGCTTGTCCAAAAGACGGATCGTTCAGGATTCATCGAGGACGCTGCGTTCAATGAACTGCGTTTCTTCGCACGGGACTGCATGGACTGGATGGCGAATCGAAGGCTTGATGAGGCTGAGCGACGGCGTCAGAAAAACCGGACACAAGGCACCATACGTTCCAGAAAGGCAAAGCGGTACATGGAAAAAGTGATCGCAGCAGCAAAGGGAGAGGCTCGAGAAGACATCAAAAAGGCCTTCGCACTCTATGAATCCTCGCGCAATCGCCAGATTGATATCCTCCAAAGGGAGATCCAACTCTATCGGACACTCAGTACCGTCGGTATCGCGGCGGCAACCTTCGCTCACGAATCAAGTGCCAATTCTTTCAAGATCATTTCACAATCCCTCGCCGCAATTGACCGGCGCGCCAAGGAGAATGTCGGTGACCTGTACGGGAAGATATTCAAGCGCCCGATTGAAGGTATCCGACGTGCCCTAGGCAGCCTTAATACGCTGAGCACGGTTACATTGAACCTGCTCGATCACGACAAGCGTCGGACTTCTCGGGTCGATTTGCACGGTTTGCTGGAGGGCATGCTAAGTACATATAGCCCCTTCCTTGAAGGTCGAGACGTTCAGATCGTCAAGTCTTTAGCGTCGAGTGCACCGTTCCTTCGCGGACGACCCGCTTCCGTCGAATCTATTGTCACAAACCTCCTTAACAACAGCGTCGCGGCGTTTGAGGATGCAGCCACGCAGAAGCGAGTCATTGAGATTTCCTCCCAAATCTCAGAGGGTCATTGGTCTCTTTCGGTCAGCGATAGTGGGCCAGGGATCGTCGGAATCAGAAAATCAGACATTTGGCTCCCAGGCCGCTCCACACGCAAGCAGGGCACGGGACTCGGGCTGACAATCGTCCGTGACGCCGTCAAAGACCTTGGCGGCAAGATTGAAGTGCTTGAAAACGGGCCTCTCGGCGGTGCCGTCATTACTGTTCATCTGCCAATCCTCGGTAGCCAGTCATGATTGAAATTCAGGGTCGGCGAATGGAGCGTGTGTTCATCGTGGACGACGAGCAGGACGCTCGGGACGCTTACGAATACGTCATAGAGGACATAGATCTCCAACCGCATCAGGTCGAGGGCCCGCTTAACGATCCTCGCGCTTTCATTACCTCGATTAAAGACGCCGACCTGGTCTTATGCGACTTCCATCTCAAGAAGCGCGCGTACGCGAAATGGGACGGCGACCGGCTGGTCGCCGAGTGCTTTAAAGCTAAAGTTCCCAGTGTATTGTGCACGACCATCACCGATCCGCCGATTCGACGCGATTACCTGAGGTATATTCCCGGGCTGCTGAAGACGGGAGCTATCGAGCCAATGGATTTACGTCGAGCATTGGAGAATTGTGTGCGAGAACTTGATGGCTGCTTCGAACCCGGTCGACAGGCTTGGCGCACACTGGTGCGTATAGCCGATGTCGATGATGAACGTCAATGCGCATACGTCGTCGTTCCTGCTTGGGACGTTCACCGGAAGGTGCGGATTGACAAAGACAATCTTCCATCGGATGTTCAAGAGTTAGTCAAGCCGGACCGCCGCTTTCATGCCCTTGTCAACACTGGGGCGAAGAATCACAGTGAATTGTTCTTTGATGACTGGGAACTGAAGTGAATACTCCCGAACTGTTGCGCCGACATCTCTGCTTTCTTGATGTCGGACACGGGAATTGCGCGGTGCTGATCGCCGGTGAGGCCGATGTGGTTGTCGTCGATGTCGGCCAGCAGAGCACACTTTCCAAATTCCTTTCTGAACAGAAGATCTCCCATGTTCAATCTATCTACCTGTCACATGCCGATGCGGATCACATCGGAGCGCTTGTCGGCATCATTGCCACGCGCCAGGTTTCCATCGGGCGGGTTATTCTTAACAGCGACGCGTCCAAGGACACCAAGGTTTGGGAAGACCTTGTGTATGAACTATCTGAGGCTCACCAATCCGGCGTTCTCAAGTTCGAAATCGGATTGGTCTCTGGAATAAGCGAACCACTCACTGACGATATAAAGCTTGAGGTCTTAGGGCCAAGCCAATACTTGGCCGCAAGAGGGGTTGGCAGTACCCACCGGTCGGCGGCAATGATACGTTCCAACTCGATCAGTGCAGTTATCTCAATTTCCATCGGCGGCACCAGACTTGCTTTACTGCCCGGGGATATTGATGGTGTCGGTCTTGTGGATTTGGTAGACAAATGCAACGATCTTCGCGCTCCAGTCCTCGTCTATCCTCACCATGGGGGCTTGCCTGGCCATATGAACCCTTTGGATTTCGGCGACACCCTGCTCACAGCGGTTTCCCCCGACCTTGTCGTCTTCTCCATAGGCCGTGGGCGTCACGCGACGCCAAACCCATCCACAGTTGGAATGCTTCGGACGAAACGGCCGAAGGCTCGAATTATCTGCACACAACTTTCCGAGCACTGCTCGAAGTCGCTGCCGACGACTTCTCCAACTCACCTATCCCACGCATTTGCAAGGGGTCGCACCGAGGGTATGTGCTGCGGTGGAACAGTAGTCGTTCCTTTGGATGACCGTGCTACCATTCGCCCGCAACCGCAACCACACGCTGACTTTATTCGCGCTCACGCCAAGACGGCACTCTGTACTCGTGGCCAATGTGCGACCGCACAGCATGATTGAAACAACTAGGTCGGCCACAAGCCATTGCGCTGTTTGCAAACTATTGAACCCGAGTTATGGATAAGCTCTGTTTGCTTTTGGAATGCACCGAATGGCGTCTGGCACGACGATTTTGCCGATTTTGACCTTTGGCTGCGCCAGAATATAGGCAGCCAGACATGACAGGATATGAACGAAGGCATTTGTTGGGGATCGGTGTCGTGTGCGTTCCAATCCCATGCTCGATTTCAGTTTATCGAACAGCGTTTCAATGATGAACCGCTTCCGCAACATGATTTGGTCCAGAATGGGCAGAAGAAAGTTTTTCATGTTGCGGCGAATGCCAGTGATCAGGTGCAGGCCCTGTTGCCGCAAACGCTGGAAAAGCGGCTTCGAAATGCAGCCTTTATCGCCGAACGCTTTGCCTTCCAACTCGGCAATCATGGTCTCAAGCGGCTTGCGGTCGTCGGTGTTTCCAGGCGTGATCTTGACGGCCATGACCTGACCCTTGTCGTTGATGACCAGATGCAGCTTGAACCCGAAAAACCACCCCCTGGCGCTGCGGCCCCGTTTGGCCAGTCCCTTGAAGACCTTGTTCCGGTTGATCCGTGCGTTGTGGCAGACAGCGAGCTTGGCGCTGTCCACAAAACAGATCCCGGTTTCCTCACCGCGAAAGCATTGCATCAAGATGCAAAACGGAACCGGCAAGCGCGGCATCAGGGCGACAAACCGTCCGCAGCTTGGCAGGTCTCCAAAGCAGTCGCGATATTTCCGCTCCACGCCATGGAACCGGAAAGCCTTGAAATGCTTGAAGGGCGAGAGATGAAACAGCACCATGATGAAGAGCCTTTCGCTGAGCGAGAGCTTGCCCGAGCGCGAGCGCTGGCGGCCTGTGCCGATCAGCCGATGCCGCTCCCATTCTTCAAAGGCCTTTGCAAAGTCGTCGAGACAGCAGAACAGTGCGATGACAGAGGTGTTCATTGAGGGGATCCCATCCGTTGATTTTGGTTGCGGATACAGAATCAGGCCACGCCCGATTTGGAAACCCCCTCACCCCTCTTATCCAGAATTGGGGTTATTGAGTTGGCGTGTTTTGTCAGGATCCTGAATTGTTTCTTCATCTAGGGTTGGCAGGAGTCGCGCCGTCATTATGTTAGCGCCTCGGCGCATTGCGTCGCTTTCCGTCGCTTTCCGTAAATCGAAGCAAATGCTTATGCAGTTGGTTCCGATGGCACAAGGGGTTGTTTGGTGGGGTTTGGCGGGTAGGATATTCATGTTTTGCTCTTTCCATGGGGTGAGGTGACCTCGGTTTCTTGGATAATCGGCGGCTTGGTCGATGTGTCTTCCACCATGACGCATCTGCGCTCTGGCGATTTCCGAGCCGTCCGGCATAATCCCGTAGCCGTGGGCAGCCTCTTGGGGCGGGCACCCCATCCGGTGGCGGTCTGTCGGCAATGACTGCGATCTAGGCTGCCATCCGGGAATATCTGGAAGGCTAGCGGCATTCCCCCGACCGAAAGCATGAGGCGGCCGAAGCCTGAACTGGTCGAATTTCCGTTTTGTGCCCGTTTATGACGTCAGGGCCAAGGTCCAATGGATTGCGATCCTGATCTCGGGCAGGCTCGCCTATCTTGCATCGGCAATGATCACGCCAAAGGGCGATGATGCGGTTGTGTTCTGCGACCGATTGAATGACCGCCTCGGGCTTGGCACCGCTGCCCGTTCCACGATGGCCATTGCGGACAAACCGCCGTGCCTGCCGAAAAGACCCTGACCTTGCGACATCCTGACAACCGGAAAGCGGCATGAAGACATCCGACATCGACCGGGTTGTCGGCAAGCTTTCACAGGTGGCTGATCTAGGTCGTGTACTCATAAAGGGAAAAGGGATTCTCTTTTCGGCTCCGATGTGATTCAAGCTTCCAAACAGTGGGAGATTAAGGATGCAGGGACGGCACGATCTGACGGATGCGGAATGGGCGATCATCTCGCCGTTGCCGCCTGACAAGCCGCGGGGCGTTCCACGGGTGGACGACCGGCGGGTGATCAGCGGGATCTTTCACATCCTGCGCACCGGCACGCCGTGGCGCGACCTTCCGGAATGCTGCGGGCCATATACGACAGTATGCAACCGCTACAACCGCTGGGCCAGGCAAGGAGTGTGGGAGCGCCTGTTCGGGGCGCTGGCGACGCGCTCGCCGGGATCTCTTCATCTCCTGGACTCCTCGGTGGTGCGCGCCCACCAGCACGCCGCGGGCGGAAAAAAGGGGGGTCCGGATCACGCCATCGGACGCTCGCGAGGCGGGCTGAGCACCAAAATCCACGTCGTCGTCGACGGCCTTGGCCTGCCGCGCCGCTTCGTGATCACCCCGGGCCAAGCCTCCGACAAGGCTGCCGTGCCGGCCCTCCTTGACGGCCTTGAGCCGGCCCGGGACACCGTCGCCGACCGCGGCTGCGACGCCCGCGCCATCCTCAAGCGCATTGCCGACCATGGCTCTTGCCCCCACATCCCGACCCAACGGGATCGCCGGGAGCAGCGCTCGGTATCTCATGACCTGTACCGCCAACGCAATCTCGTCGAACGCTTCTTCAACAGCTCAAGCACTTCCGAGGCATCGCGACCCGCTATCACAAGCTCGCAAGAAACTTCCTCGCCGCAATCGCCCTCGCCTGCATCCGCCTCTGGATCAAAACTAATGAGTACACGACCTAGGGAACCTCTGAATATAGCCCGGTTTTGGGCGTTGCATTGCGTATCCGGTGCGTGCCTGTTATTTTGCGCCACGCCTTTTTTGGGGGGGGATCCTGACATGCAACGCCTTCAGCAATTGACCTTTGCCAGCCTCGAATACGATCGCAAGAAGCGCAAGACACGCCGCGAGATCTTTCCGGAGCGGATGGACGGCCTGATCCCCTGGGAACGCTTGGAGGCCCGCATTGCGCCGGTGTATCCGAAGGGTGGCCGCAAGGGGCGACAGCCGTATCCGCTGTCGGTGATGCTGCGCGTGCACTGCGTTCAGCTGTTTTACAACCTGAGCGACCCGCTGATGGAGGACCAGCTTTACGAGGCGGAGAGCATTCGGCGCTTTGCCGGGGTGAGTCTTGAGAAGGTTCCGGACGAGACGACGATCCTCAACTTCCGCCACCGGCTGGAGAGCCACGGACTGGCGCAGCAGCTGTTTGAGGAGATCAGGGATCACCTGGCCGAGCGGGGGGTTTTGCTGAAGAAGGGCAGCATCGTTGATGCCACCATCATCTCGGCGCCATCGTCGACCAAGAACGAGAGCAACGCCCGCGATCCGGAGATGCACCAGACGAAGAAGGGGAACCAGTGGCATTTCGGGATGAAGCTGCACATCGGCACCGACACCCGGGGTCTGGTGCACCACCTGGAGGGAACGGCCGCCAACGTTCACGACCTGACGCCTTCGGACCGGCTTCTGCACGGCGAGGAGGAGCAAGTCTGGGGTGACTCCGGATATCGCGGGATCGGCAAGCGCGCGGAGCACGCGCATCGCGATGTTTCGTGGCAGATTGCCATGCCCCCGAGCCAGCGCCGGACGCTGGCGCCGGGCAGCGCCGCGGCCAAGGCGGAGAAGGCGAAGGCCCGGGTGCGGGCGCGGGTGGAGCATCCGTTCCGGATCATCAAGCGGGTGTTCGGCTACGACATGGTTCGGTATCGGGGTTTGGACAAGAACGTGCAGCGGCTTGCGCTGCTTCCGGGCTTCTCGAACCTGATGATTGCCCAGCCGCACTTGCAATGACAGGGGAGAAGTGTGTCCGGAATTTGCCGGACCGGCCCCGCGGGGGCTGAACCGGCGGCGGTTTCGCCCCGAAAACGCGCATTTGCGGCTTCCGGACCGCCGAAAACCGACCGGTGCAGCCGGGAAGGGCAAATTCCGCAGCAAACCCCAAAACAAACCCTCCAAATCAGAGGTTCCCTAGGTGACCTGCTGGTGAGAATCGGCAGTTCCAAGCCCGCAAACTGGACGGATCTTCCGGATTTTCCTGGCATCTACGCCATCTGTCTGCCCGACTGGGGCAATCATTCGTTTACTACTCGTGACAAGCGATCCCGGATTCTGGAGGCAGGTCCAACCGACATTCTCTACATTGGCAAGGCCAAGGGGGAGAAAGGTATGTTGCGAAAGCGTGTGCGTCAATTGGCAGGATTTACAGCAACGCATGCAATCACCGCGATGGTGAGTGGCTCTGACAGTGCCGCAGTGGAGCATTTTGTCGATGGCGTTGAATTGCCTTGATGTTAGTGGACGATGCGGTGGACACTGATGGAATGTTCGTTTGCGAAAGGATCGCCTAGGGTCGCCGCTATCTTTGCCTCCAATCGCCTGATCGCTTCTCTGGCGCGGCATTCCGAGCGAACGGTAAATGGCCCATCGCCCCATGAACCGGGACCGCGCCGCCAGCCGGTTGAACCGGCGGCGGTGCCGGGATAGGAGACATCCCCGGGAAGCCCGAAACATGATACCCGGATCAGCCTTCGCTGGCGGGACGTGCCCGAACCCGCTCCACGAAACCCTTGCAGCCGAAGTGGCAGCATGAAGTCGAGATGCAGCGTCAGCGCCCACTCGAATTCCCGGTCCGACAGCAAGCACCACTGGCCATGCGGGAGAGTCCGGATCATAAGATTGGCATCGCAACGGCCGCCCCAAGCGCTGCCAGGTCGGTCAGGGAGCCGACCTTTCGCAGTGCGCTGTCGGGTTTCACGCGCTCGTCCGCCACGATCATGAAGAAATCAATCGATCTTTCCCTCAATTGAACATCATGACAAGCGCTTGCAACCCCTCGGCGTGACCTGTCAATGGCCGTGGGCGCATTTCGCAATAGTCTTATCGATGTTTACCATGTCACCTGCTCCTCTCTTGCGCTGCGCGTATAGCGTGCCGCCACGCCCTTCGATTGATCGAGATGACGCTTCAGCATGCGCTGCCCCGCATAGCCATCGAAAATAACGGGAAAATCCGGCCGCGGCGGGATCAGGAGAAACCTTTCGCGAAGGCAGGTGACGGAGCGGATGACTCAAGTTGCCAATTCTCTCCTGTGCCAGTGTCGGATCGCGTGTTGCAAACACGAAACTCTGCGCAAATCTGCCGCCTATTAAAAATTGGGCCTTTTAGCCGAGCCCGAAGTCATCCCGGAAACGGTCAATCTGATGCATGCGCTCGTGCAGGATTGTCACAATCCCGATGTCGCCATTCGAGAGATAACGCCAATAAACGAAATGACGCTCGTACCGAAAGAAGAACCCCTCAACGCAAAATTCAGCCGGGATGGGACTCGAAACGACGCCGTGGAATTCAATCTTCTCGAAGGCGGCGAACATGCCGGTGATGTAGCGGTCGGCCTGCTCAGACCCCCATCGGTCCCTTGTGTAGCGATAGATATCGTCGAGGCGCAGCGATGCCGCCTCCTGGATGCGCACGATGGCCATCCGGTCAGGTCCGATTGCGGGTGATGACTTCAGCAGCGGTCAGTTGCTTGTAGGATTTGTCGGACGCTGCGAACGCAAGCATGAGTTCTGCCTTCAGACGGTCGAACGCCTCGCGCTCTACCCGCTTCTTGTCTCGGCGGATCAGATCTCGGATGTATTCGCTGACGTTTTCGTAAGCGCCTGTCTCGCTGACGTTCGCGGCAACGAAGTCGCTGAGGGCGCCACTGAGACGGACGGTCATGGTGGTGCGGGACATGTCGGTGCTCCAACTGCTTCGTGTTCAATATAACCAATATAGAACACATCACAAGCCTTATCCCACCTTGCTTGACAACCGGAGTGAGCCGCTTCTTCAAGCCTCTCCGCCTCCAATGTGCTTCAATGCGCAGGATTGCCACCTCGGTCGCTTGCGGAATAATTACGAACTCCACATCGAATTCAAGAGCCGAAAATTCAAGTTGCCGGACCCCTTGATGCCAGAGAAGACCCCGAAGCTCACCAAGCGCACCGTGGACGCCCTACCGGTCAACGGCAAGGATGCTTGGTTCTGGGATCAGGACCTAAAGGGCTTTGGCGTCAGGGTCCATCCCTCGGTCTGCTAGGTCTTCGTTGTGCAGACGCGTAGCCCGAACGGGCCGAAGCGCGCCACGCTCAGGTGTTGCGGTGAGTTGTCGCCCGGAGGAAGCCCTTGATCTGGCTGTGGCGGCTGGTGGCCGTCTGGATGTGCACGGCCCCGCACACCCGCTCCGCCGGCGAGCAGGGCGTCCGGGGCGATCACCGGCGCCAGCGCCGCTTCACGCTGTCCGCGGCGATACTACCATGCTTGCCGCCTTTCTCCGCGCAGCCCAGCCCGAGGTTGCCGAGATCTTGGCATTGGACGAGGACTGTCCAACTTGGCGCGAGTTTTTGGCCAGCTGCTGGGCGAAGTCTCGAAACGGGACAATGTCGATGTCGAGGCGCTGTGCAAAAGCGTCGGGCATGGCACCGACAGTCCCGCGCTCTTCCATGGGCACGCCATCGCCCGACAGCGAGCAATGCGGAAACGCCTCGCGCAGAACCGCGTCACGGTCCCCCGACCGCTTCGCTACAACTGCGACGAGACCCAGCGGGTGTTAGATATCGTGCTTTCGTCAATGGCCTGCCGTTGCTGCATTTAAAATCGAGAACAATTTTGCCAAACAGATGGCTGACGAGACGGTCGAGCAATGCAGGACGGACCGCAAACCGAGCGAAAAGCCGGTTGGGCTCGGCCGCTGTATCGCGCATTTCGCCGTGGACGAGACCGAAGTTCGCTTCTGCACCCGCCTCAAGGGCGAAGCATCGTGATTCCTGCCCTTCCGCAGTTGGGACAACGACATCGACAACCCGCCAACCTCATCGGGATCAAAACCAACCATCCATGATGCGAGGCGCTGACCCGCGAGAGCCTGACCGACATCTTGGACAGCCAGGCCCAGCCAGTAGAGGTTCATGACGAAAAGGCTGGTCGAAAACGGCCCCGGACATGACCCCACCACCAGCACGACATGGTGCGCAGGCTTCCGGACGATGCTGTTGCGAACGGCGCCGGTCGATGCCACCTGGTCCAGCATTGCCGCGAGCGAGGCAATGAAGGCTTCCTTGCGCCCAACCTGGCCATCAATCCTGATGAACTGATTGACCTTCCTGCTGACGAACTGATCGGCCTGCTTGCCATCATTTCCAAGCCTGCGCGAGCTTTGCGTGCCAATGCCTGCCTCTGTGTCGCTTTTTTCAGTCATGTTGCATCAAGGACAGAAACCGGAATTCTTGACGTCCGTTGTCTTGGCGAAGCGCCTTTTTCACCTTGACAAGGTTCTATGCGGAACTTATCCGAAGATTTTCCGCTGGCTGAGTCGCAATCCTGAGCAAAGGGCACGGATCTTTTAGAGTCTGACTGGATTGAGATGTCTGCACAATCGATTTCTCCTGCACTTTTCGATTTTCTTCGTGACCTCAAATCTAACAACGAGCGGAAATGGTTTGAAGCGAACAAGGAGAGATACAGGATCGATGTGCGTGATCCGATGCTCGATTTCATCCGCGCCTTCGACCAACATCTTAGGAAGATCAGCCCTCATTTCGTTGCTGATCCACGTTCGAATGGCGGTTCGCTCTTCCGCATTTACCGCGATGTCCGATTCTCCAAGGACAAGTCGCCCTACAAGACCAATGCGGGGGCCCACTTTCGCCATGTTGCTGGAAAGGATGCCCACGCGCCGGGCTTCTACCTTCATTTGGAGCCCGAAACCTGTTTTGCCGGTTGTGGAATATGGCATCCGGACAGCAAGACACTGGCCATGATCCGGGACGCCATCGTCAGCAAGCCGGATGATTGGCGGCGGATCACGGCAGCCAAGTCCTTCCGGGAGACTTTTGACTTGATGGGAGCTTCCCTCAAGCGGCCGCCCCGAGGACACGACCCGCACCATCCGCTGATCGAGGATCTCAAGCGCAAGGATTTCATGGCAATCACGAGCTTTCGAGAAGAAGATGCATGCAAAGCGGACCTTCTCCACCGCTTCACGGCAATTGCGCGCAATGGCGGGAATTTCGTGAAATTCCTGTCAAATGCCGTAGGAGTTCCCTATTAGCGGTGAAACTTAAATGGACAGTTTCCGTGTTCGCTTTCGCGGTGCCTGCTGGGAACCGATGATAGGTGGAGCGACCCAGCCTGATTTGCGATGATCGCGGTCTCTGGTCGGAATGCAGACACCGTCGATATCGAGGTCGAGAATCAATCCGTTGGCCTGCAGGCAGTCTGGCATGACCGGCATCGGGGATCAATCATGGGTGAACTTGATTTCCGGCTCGGTCACTCTTCGCCCCTTTTACCGGGAGCTTGACCTGCGTGCGGCAGGACTATAGCCGATAGGCCGAATCCACCTCCGACGACCCGACAACCGGCGAGCGTATTTTGCGTCCGGTCGCGCAGTTTTTCCAGCAACGGCGCCTCCGCTTCCGCGAGCGTCTTCATGAACGCAACCATGCCGGATTTAGCGGCAAGGATCAGCGACGCTCGGCCACGGCCTTGACGTAACCTTGCGCCATCATGTCCTCGTCAGTCATCCGGATTGTTCGTCTCCTGCCTTTGGGTTCCGTCCTTGCCGTCGATTTCCTGGCAATCAGACCTAGGGGGCGACTTCTGGCGGTTTCGGTCGCAACGACCCGTTGCAGCATCTTCAGAATCCGCCGGTCTTCCGCCACTTCTGCATGATCCGCCGCGGTCAATCCGGCCGCGTCCTTCGCCTTGAAGTTGCGCAATTTTTCCGGTAGCGACGCCTCAGCTTCCGCGAGCGCCTTCACGAGTGCGACCATGCCGGATTCGGCGGCTAGGATCAGCGGCGTACGGCTACGGAAGTCGGTGGCGTGCAGGGTCTCGGCCCGCGAATTCGGATTGGCGTTCCGGTCCAGCGCATCCTGCACTGCCCGGAGGTCGCCTCTCGCGACCGCTTCATGCAGTGTGTCGGACGGTTCGGCGGCCATCGCCGCGACATGGCTTGCAAGCGAGGGAATCGGGCAGTCGAACTTAGTCTTGCCGCACTTCTGCACAACGCCCGAATGCACCATGAAGTCAAAAAATTCTTTTGCGGTCGTGTTGTCGGGAAGCGTCCACAGCTTGGGCCGACGCAGGCTGGCGCCGCCGCGAGCTTCGGCATCAGCATCGGCGAGTTCGGCCTCGATCAGGTCGCGGGGCAGCGGTCCCTGCCTGCCCAGTTCCTCGAGCGCGGCGGAGACAATCCCGTAGCGGTCTTCAAGTGCATCTTGCATGCAGCTGTCGTAGTAGGTGCCGCGCAGTCCCGCGGTTCGCATCCGCACCGAGTCGAAGTCAGTAGCCTCAGGACGCCAGTCCGCGGCCTTGATCCCCTGTCCCAGGGACAACAGGAAGTGCCGGCAGTGCATCGGCCAGCCCTGGCAGTCGCGAACCATGACTCCGGCCCACGCCTCGACCGTGGCCTCGGACGGTCTGGCTGAGGCCAGACGGGTCTCGACGAACTGGCCCAGCAGTTCGGTCTGGGTCGCGTCGTCGAAGCGCGACAGGGTGATTTCCGCATCGTAGTTCAACCTGGTCAGGTGGCCGACCTTGCGCAGCAGGTCGCCGCTTTCGGCAAGGCCAGCAAACACCGGGAAGACCGGCAGGCCGTGCGTTGCCTCGTTCAGCAGGTCAAGATTGTCCCTGAAGTTTTGTGCAGCCTGCGGTGCCATTTCCGCCCCCGCCACTTTCTGGAACTCGTCAAAGAGCAGCACCACTGGCGCGTCTTGCAGATGGCGAGTCCTTTCGGCGGAGTCCTCCGCCGCTGGCTGGAAACTGACGCCGAACGACATAGCCTGAATGCCGGTGACGACAGGCCGCCACTCCCACAGCCTTCTGACGACTTTCGAGTCGGGCAGGCGTCTGGCCACCTCCGCGAGAAACCCCTCCGGCGGCGTGCGCAGGGTGGATGCAGGCATCGTGATTGTCCGCGAGACCTTCATTGTCTCGATTCGCCTGAGCAAGGAAGTCTTGCCCGCGCCCGGCGCCCCTTGGAACACCAGCGCCAGATCTTTTGCCGGCTCCCGGTCGAGCGGGTCGTCGACGCGACGCTTCAGTAGGGCCAGCCGCTGGGCGAACTTGTCCAGTGCCTCCTGTCTGCCAACGAAGATTTCGGAGAGTCCGCGGTCACCGCCTTGCGAGAATATCTCGAGTTCGTTGATGTCCGCTTCAGACAGGCGCGGCCATTCGAGCTTGTCCCCGGTCATTTGCGCTCTCCCGTCTTTGGCGCCTTGTCTCCGCAGTGTCACCGCCGTCGGCGCGACTGTCAAGCAAACTCCGTCAGGGGCTTTGGCCCAAGTTGGGGATTTCGTCAATCCACGGCCATTGTGGCGGCTCTGCGACCCGATTCCAACCGTCCCTCGGCTAGGGGGGCTTGGATTCATTGACGGGAAACGGGAAATATCCGCATTGCTGTCGGCCCTTTTCTGTGCCGCCTCTCGTCCAGCTCACCTAGGGAACCTCTGATTTGGAGGGTTTTTTTTGGGGTTTGCTGCGGAATTTGCCCTTCCCGGCTGCACCGGTCGGTTTTCGGCGGTCCGGAAGCCGCAAATGCGCGCTTTCGGGGCAAAACCGCCGCCGGTTCAGCCCCCGCAGGGCCGATCCGGCAAATTCCGGACACACTTCTCCCTTGTCACGACAGGTGCGGCTGGGCAATCATCAGGTTCGAGAAGCCCAGAAGCAGCGCAAGCCGCTGCACGTTCTTGTCCAGACCCCGATACCGAACCATGTCGTAGCCGAACACCCGCTTGATGATCCGGAACGGATGCTCCACCCGCGCCCGCACCCGGGCCTTCGCCTTCTCCGCCCTGGCCGCCGCGCTGCCCGGCGCCAGCGTCCGGCGCTTGCTCGGGGGCATGGCAATCTGCCACGAAACATCGCGATGCGCGTGCTCCGCCCGCTTGCCGATCCCGCGGTATCCAGAGTCGCCCCAGACTTGCTCCTCCTCGCCGTGCAGAAGCCGATCCGAAGGCGTCAGGTCGTGAACGTTGGCGGCCGTTCCCTCCAGATGGTGCACCAGACCCCGGGTGTCGGTGCCGATGTGCAGCTTCATCCCGAAATGCCACTGGTTCCCCTTCTTCGTCTGGTGCATCTCCGGATCGCGGGCGTTGCTCTCGTTCTTGGTCGACGACGGCGCCGAAATGATGGTGGCGTCAACGATGGTGCCCTTCTTCAGCAAAACCCCCCGCTCGGCCAGGTGATCCCTGATATCCTCAAACAGCTGCTGCGCCAGTCCGTGGTTCTCCAGCCGATGGCGGAAGTCGGGATCGTCGTCTCGTCCGGAACCTTCTCAAGACTCACCCCGGCAAAGCGCCGGATGCTCTCCGCCTCGTAAAGCTGGTCCTCCATCATCGGGTCGCTCAGGTTGTAAAACAATTGAACGCAGTGCACGCGCAGCATCACCGACAGCGGATACGGCTGTCGCCCCCTGCGGCCGCCCTTCGGATACACCGGCGCAATGCGGGCCTCCAGGCGCTCCCAGGGGATCAGGCTGTCCATCCGCTCCAGAAAGATCTCGCGGCGCGTCTTGCGCTTCTTGCGATCGTATTCGAGGCTGGCAAAGGTCAATTGCTGAAGGCGTTGCATGTCAGGATCCCCCAAAAAAAGGCGTGGCGCAAAATAACAGGCACGCACCGGATGCGCAATGCAACGCCCAAAATCAGGCTATATTCAGAGGTTCCCTAGCCAACCGCCGCGACCGCGGCCAGTGCCGCCCCCGACTTCAGCCCGTTCTTGCACTTGCCGCCAGCACAGGCTTAATCAGCCTCGATCAGGCTGATGAATAGTCCCGCTCCAGTTCGTGCGCGTTGCGGAGACGGTGAAGCATGAACCGCGCAGCCTTTTGGCTGACATCAAGCTCGCGATGGAGCTTCATCGGGGGAATCCCCCTGATGCTCGTCGTGAACGAGCGGGTTCCGATGGCCCAGCACCAGCGTTTCGGGCCTTCCATGACGGTCCCGGTGCTGATCGAGAACATCGGCCTTCCGCCGTAGTCCCGGCAATTCATTCCCTAGCGGTTCCCTCATCACGGAACAGGTCCGTGACTTCAAGAAGAGTCAGTCCTTTTCGGCAAGATTTTCTAGGTGCCCTTGACAGGCCGAATATCCCTTCATGTGTCTGAAAGACGGTCGATTCGACGGAATCAGTCGGGAAAAATGTGACTTTCCGATATAATCCTTCTTTTTAAGCATAGCTTTTCGACAAGTCGCCGGAAGCAAACCGGGTGGCCCACTGAGTGTCATCGCACGTGAGCATCTGAACGTATCCCGACCTTATGGCGCACAGCACTTCATCGCCCCTTGTCACCGTGCGAACAAGCGAGAAGGAACTCTGCGGAATCGAGCACGCAACGCCGACGCCGTTCGCATGCAGCGAGTGTGCATCTTCTAGAGCGAAGGCTTCGAACTCGATCGAAACGAAATGCAGAGACGCAATTTGCGCAAGTTGAGCGATGCCGCAATGGCGGGCATGCGTAATTCCCATTGTCCTGAGACGCGGCTCATGACGACGCATTCGATTCAAGCTCACATGGTCGAATGAACTCACGATCGCGTCCTCGAACGCATTGCACCGCCGCAATTCGCAAAGCAGCAGGCTTTCCAGCACTTGCTTCCGATCAAAATCTTCTTTCAGCTCGATCATCAAGCCCATCTCGATCTTTCTGCAATGCTCTATCGTTTCGTCGAGCCTCAAGACGCGCTCGCCGCGGAACCGTGCGTCGAACCAGCTGCCCGCGTCCGCCTTGGCAAGCTCCGACCAAAGGACTCCGCCTACTGGCCCTTGAAGGCTCGTGGTTCGATCAAGAAGCCTGTCGTGAATGACGACAGGGACATCGTCGGCGGTAAGCTGCACGTCGATTTCGCAAATGTGTCCGCCGTGGGCCTTTGTGGCATTGATCGCCGCGAGCGTGTTCTCCGGGGCACCCGCGCTGTGCCCTCGATGACCGCATATGAGGACGGGATTGCCGCGAAGGCCGAACGGAAAGAACAACTTGCATTCTCCTCGATTTTCGCAACCAAGCCAAGCCCTGCAGGATATCACGAGCTACGGAAATGCCTTATGCCCCAGCACACAATATATTGCGATATTGCGCTCCTGTTGACCGCAGGCCACAACGAACGAGAATAGATCTTTGTCCAAGGCTCTATTCGCATTTCGCAGGCGCATGTGCTGCACTGGGTTCCCGACTTGCATTGGCCATGGGGGAGCGGAACAATGGATCGGGCACAGTTTCGGGACTGGTTTTCGAGAATCGATGAACTGACGGCGGAGCCGTGCCGCAAGGTTGCTGCGGTTCTGTCGGATCCGCCGGAGGGCAAGGCCTCGCTAGCGGCGGTGATCGCCCTGGACGCCCCGCTCGTCTCCGACGCCGGTCGTTGCCATCGCTCCGCCGGCGAACGGGTGCGCGGGGCCGCGCACATCCAGACGGTCAACAGTCGCCACGGCCAGATCAAGGGCTTCCTGCGGCGCTTCCGCGGCATCGCCACCAAGTGTCTCGACAACTATTTGAGGTGGTTCCATCTTGTCGTCCTCGGCAGGCATCCATCGCCGAGAGCATGCCTCGCGGCGGCCAGTGCCAGGACATGCCTGCGATTCGCGAATTGAGCCTTGTCCAATGCAACTGAAACACGTTGCCTGTCAATAGAATACATCCAAGAGGAACAGCGTGATCCAAGGGAACATGAACAGCAGCGCCACACGTATCAGATCGCTTGCCAGGAACGGGAGCACGCCCTTGAAAGTTTCGTAGACAGGAACGTCTCCGGCCATCTTGTTGATTATGAACACATTCAGTCCCACAGGCGGCGTAATCAGTCTGACCTCGACAACAATGAGCGTCAACCCGAGTTATGGATAAGCTCTGTTTTCTTTTGGAATGCACCGAATGGCGTCTGGCACGACGATTTTGCCGATTTTGACCTTTGGCTGCGCCAGAATATAGGCAGCCAGACATGACAGGATATGAACAAAGGCATTTGTTGGGGACCGGTGTCGTGTGTGTTCCAATCCCATGCTTGATTTCAGTTTATCGAACAGCGTTTCAATGATGAACCGCTTCCGCAACATGATTTTGTCCAGAATGGGCAGAAGAAAGTTTTTCATGTTGCGGCGAATGCCAGTGATCAGGTGCAGGCCCTGCTGCCACAAACGCTGGAAAAGCGGCTTCGAAATGTAGCCTTTGTCGCCGAACACCTTGCCTTTCAACTCGGCAATCATGGTCTCAAGCGGCTTGCGGTCGTCGGTGTTTCCAGGCGTGATCTTGACGGCCATGACCTGACCCTTGTCGTTGATGACCAGATGCAGCTTGAACCCGAAAAACCACCCCATGGTGCTTCGGCCCCGTTTGGCCAGTCCCTTGAAGACCTTGTTCCGGTTGATCCGTGCGTTGTGGCAGACAGCGAGCTTGGTGCTGTCCACAAAACAGATTCCGGTTTCCTCACCGCGAAAGCATTGCATCAAGATGCAAAACGGAACCAGCAAGCGCGGCATCAGAGCGACAAACCGTCCGTAGCTCGGCAGGTCTCCAAAGCAGTCGCGATATTTCCGCTCCACGCCATGGAACCAGAAAGCCTTGAAATTCTTGAAGGGCGAGAGATGAAACAACACCATGATGAAGAGCCTTTCGCTGAGCGAGAGCTTGCCCGAGCGCGAGCGCTGGCGGCCTGTGCCGATCAGCCGATGCCGCTCCCATTCTTCAAAGGTCTTTGCAAAGTCGTCGAGACAACAGAACAGTGCGATGATAGAGGTGCTCATTGAGGGGATCCCATCCGTTGATTTTGGTTGCGGATACAGAATCAGGCCACGCCCGATTTGGGAACCCCCTCACCCCTCTTATCCAGAATTGGGGTAGCGTCAGAATGCCAAACCAGATGGCCACTTCCTCCTTTGACATTCCGAAGTCGAGAGCGATGACTACCGGAAAGAAACCCGGGATGGTCAGCAAGATCATCGCAAGGCTGTCCATGAGACAGCCGAGAAATACATACAGCAGCAGAATGCATGCGACGACCGCCAAGGGCGAAAATTCGCTGCTGATGACAAAATTTGCCAGCTCATTCGGCAGCCGAGTCAGGGCAATGAACGAATTGAAGAACTCCGCCCCCAACAGCACCAAGAATATCATGGCGGACGTGACCGCCATGCTCTGTATGACGTCCAAGAGCGCGGACAGCGAAAAGTTCTTCTGGAAGGCAGCGACGAGCCTAGTGCTTGCCGCGCCGACGGCAACTCCTTCAGTGGGCGTGAACCATCCCAGATATATGCCGCCTATCATGAACGTGAAAATGGCCACCACATGCCAGATGCCTCTGAACAAGCGGAGCCGCTCTCGCCATGGCCTGCGCGGTGTTGCCCTGCCAGATGCCGGGACAAGGCGCACAAAGACCGCAATTGCCAAGATGTAGCCGAAAGCCGCAATGATGCCGGGCACAAGCGCGGCCAGGAACATCTTGACGATATTCTGCTCGGTCAGAATTGCGCAGATGATCAAGATCACCGATGGAGGTATCAGAATGCCCAGAGTCCCACCAGCCGCCAGCGAGCCGGTGCTGAGCGACCCGGAGTAGCCAAAACGTCGCAATTCCGGCAGCGCAACCTTGCCCATCGTTGCCGCCGTCGCAAGCGAGGAGCCGCAAATCGTGCCGAACCCGGCGCAGGCGCCGACTGCCGCCATTGCCACACCGCCCTGTCGGTGGCCTAGGCAGGCGCTTGCGAACTTGAGGAGAGCCTCGCTCATGCCTGGCCGCGACGCGAAGTTGCCCATCAGCAGGAAAAGCGGGAACTGCTTATGCACTTGGTTCCGGTTTGATCAAGATGCGGCAGGGGTGAGGTTTGGCGCACAGCCCGTGATAGACGCCCCGCACCCAGCCCTTGAGATTGGAGAACGCGGTGTGGATCCAGGCGAGAATTTCATGGGCCGGCATGTCACCGACGACTGGGGCTGGTGGCGCTCCCGAGGCACCGCGCTGCAGCCGTCGGTCGCGGCGGTGTTGCGCACAGCGAAGTTGCCGAGATCCCTAGCGCTGCGAAAGGACCCGATCCCGAGCCGCTTCTGCAACTGCAGGGCGGAGATGCCATTGCAATGGGTGGCCGTCAGACAGGCGGTCCGGAACCAGATCGCGAGCGACAGCTTGGTTCGGTGCCGGCGGTGGCCGAGGTTTGACGATGGCAACGGATGCACTCGAAGCTGTGCTTCCTGGTCTTCAGCTGCCACTCCCGGTCGTGGCCGCAGGCGGGACACCGGAAGCCGTTCGGCCATCGGGCGGCGATGAGCCACCGGGCGCAGGCGTCGTCGTCGGGGAACCGGCGCTGGAAGGGGGTGAGGCTGGCGGGGATTTCGGTCATGGGACGGTTCCACGTCAAGAATGTCATGCGAACATTCCATCATCCGACATCCCGGACGCAATGCCTTGTCTCACCTGAACCATGTGCATAAGCAGTTGAGCTGGATTGCAGCACTGGCGAGAGGGGCGAGCGGTTTCGTTCGCTGGATCGCGGATGGTTCTGCCGCATGTTTGGGAATTGTATACGAAAGTGCCGAGGGAGGACGCGTCATGGCGAAAGCGGGACCGGGCAAGGCTCGCAGGGACGGCAGCGGCCTCAGGAAACTGGTGCGGATGGTCCAGGCTGCCCGCGTTGTGGATCATTCGATGTTCGGTTCGGCATCAGGCACAGGACCATGACACGCCGTTGCCGCGACTGCGACGGCAAGCCCCGGCTCTTCCTCAAGACTGGCAGCATTATGGAAGGCGCGAAGCTCGGCTGCCAGACTTGGGCCATCGCGGTTTGTCTGGTCATGACCGGCTTGAACGGCGTTCGGGACGGGCGATCTCCTGTTTGCCGGACCAGTGGAGGCCGATGAAACGTGCATCGGCGGGAAGCGCAAGAATATGCCCAAGGCGAAGCGTGCATCCCTGACGCGCGATCAGGAAAACTGCCATTGTCGGCACGAAGGGTCGCGCCAGCAACATGGTGGCGATGCGGCCTGTGGAGAGCACGGACAAGACCACGCGGCATGTCTTTATCGAAGAACACGCCGAGACCGGCGCGATGGTCTGCACGGATGAGATGGCGGTCTGCGGAATCCCGGAGGTGCTGTCGACGGGGCATTCATTCCGGATGGACGAGCACCGTGCTGCCTTGCCAACCATTGCGGGCGCAATCCGTGCTTGATCCTGCTGTCCGACGGGTTCCGAGGACCCTCTCGGCGAATTCCGGGACTCATGGAATTCATGCAGTTCCTTGTCGCGCGGTTTGCAACGAGAGCTGCGCAGGCTTCTGCCCGCAATTGCGGATCAAGCGCTGTAAAATTTAGGTGCGCCCTTGAGGTTGGGGCGGTGGTTGTTGCGTTGCCGGCCTTCAGCAGTTATCTTGAGTGCATGAGCGATGAACGCATGGCCGAGTTGGCCGAGCGGATGGCGAGATTTGAAGGGGAGGCCAAGGCCATGGAGGCCCGAGCGGAAACCCGCCAACATGAATACAAGACCGACATCGCGCGCCTTTCCGAGGAATCCGCCAAGCGGGATGCGGAAATGACTAGGCACATCTCTGGACTCTCCGAGGAAATTGCCAGGCGGGAGACCCGCATGCTGCTCGCCGTGGCCGGCATAATCTCGCTCGGCGTGGTGGTCCTCAGCTTCCTGATCCGCGCTAGCGGCTGAGGCTTCATGGCCGGGAGGCCGTCTCGGATGCGGCGGAAAACCACCTGCGGGCGCGAAGCCTCCCCGTCGTGGCGAATGCTCCCGCTCGCGTCGTCAAGACTGAGTGCCGCCGACCATTCGGTCGACCGCGGTCGAGCGTTTGGCACCCCGAACCATTCCGCAATTGCGGATCAAGCGCTGTAAAATTTGGGTGTGCCCTTGAGATTGGGGCGGTGGTTGTTGCGTTGCCGGCCTTCAGCAGTTATCTTGAGTGCATGAGCGATGAACGCATGGCCGAGTTGGCCGAGCGAATGGCGAGATTTGAAGGGGAGGCCAAGGAGGCCCGATCGGAAACCTGCCAACATGAATACAAGACCGACATCGCGCGCCTTTCCGAGGAATCCGCCAGGCGGGAGACCCGCATGCTGCTCGCCATGGCCGGCATAGTCTCGCTCGGCGTGGTGGTCCTCGGCTTCCTGATCCGCTCCGGCGGCTGAGGCTTCTTGACCGGGAGGCTGTACCGGATGCAGTGGACCCGTTTGTGCTGTCGGCCCGTCCAGGGATCGGGAGCTTGGGAAGTTTCCTGCAGGACTGCCCCTTGATGGCAAACGAGGAGGTGGTTGCGTTAAGCCGCCTCGAGGGAATCTTGGTCGACCGCATCCCCGCTGCGAGAGGATGTGGCCAGATAAGGCTGTCGGATTCGGTGGCGGCCAATGGCCCGTTGACGGTGGTGGATGACGGGGAAGAGCATCCGGCCGATTAACCTGGAGCGATGTTCCTGTCGCTTCTTTCCGCATGGCCTACGGGTTTGATGCCGTCGGACTCCTGACGACGAGAGCGAGCAAGCCGACTGGATATTCACGGGATGCGGCTGCCGCCAACGGAATGGATCGCGGACCAGCCGCCGTGCTGTCGGGAACCGCCGTTTCGCATGTTCTGGACCAGCAGATCCAAGAGGAAGCCATCGTTCCTGCCGGCGCCGTTGCGCAGGGTGCCCCGTTCATGGTGGCATCGAGCGACCCAATGCAGGGGTTCTCGATAGCCCAATGCGCCCGCACTTTCCGCAGCGGCGAGCGTTTCGAGGCGTCGTCGAAGGAACTGCGCCACATCGCCCCGAGTTCCGAGGGGTCGATGGCGTTGAGCGGGTCCAAGAAGGCGTCGTATCTTGGAGCGCTGTGTTTCAGATCCATGAAATCGCGGAGAAAACCCAGCCTGCACTTGGCGAAATCGGCCATGTCGGCACATGCTTGCTCCCGGTCGGCACGGTCATGAGAGCAATCACCAGCATTTTGTTGAGGTCATGCCGGGTGGAATTGCTGCGCTGGGGATCGATGATCTCCTCGAAAATCTCATTTAATTTCTGCATTTTCTGCCCCAATTTCCTGTTGTTTGGGGCAGATTCGTATGTCATGCAGAAATAGGGAAACGGTTCTTTAAAGCGATAGCTCTCTGCTGGACCAAACACGATGTTGCCAATCGCAAGATGCTGATGTACCAAATGAAGTCTAAGCGGCAGCTTTTGCCGTCCCCGGCTCTAGAGTGATGGAATGGCTACGGTCGTCTTGCAGGGCGTCTACAAGCGCTTCGGTGCTGTCGAGGTGGTACACGGAATCGATCTTGAGGTTTCCGAGAACGAGTTCGTTGTTCTGGTGGGTCCCTCCGGATGCGGAAAGTCCACTACGCTGCGGATGATCGCCGGACTTGAGGAGATTTCCGAGGGAAGCCTCAGCATTGACGGAAGGGTCATGAACCGCGTCGCGCCCAAGGATCGCGATGTGGCGATGGTGTTCCAGAACTACGCATTATACCCGCACCTCAACGTGGCGGATAACATCGCCTTCGGGCTCCGCATAAGGAAGGTGCCAAAGGCCGAGATTGTCCGCTCAATCCGCGAAATTGCCGAGGTGCTGGGGCTGGTCGATTACCTCGACCGGCGGCCCGCTGACCTGTCCGGTGGACAGCGGCAGCGGGTTGCCATGGGACGTGCCATTGTTCGCCATCCCAAGGTGTTCCTGTTCGATGAACCGCTCTCGAATCTCGATGCCAAGCTGCGGACCCAGATGCGCGCCGAAGTTCACAGACTGCACAACCGGCTCGCCGTCACGTCGATCTACGTGACCCACGACCAGGTCGAGGCGATGACTCTGGCCGACCGCATCGTGGTGATGAAGGACGGCCGCATCGAGCAGATCGGAGCGCCCATGGATCTTTTCGTGAATCCGCGAAACACCTTCGTGGCAGGGTTCATAGGTTCCCCGCCGATGAACCAATTCCGGGGGACGCTGGAAATTGGCGCGGACGGGCAGGCGGTGACGCTTGGCAACAGCAGGATCGCCGTCCCCGCATCGGTGCCGAAATGCCCCGGCCGTGAGGTCGTCCTCGGCATCCGGCCAGAGCATGTGGTGACCGCGCCGACAGGGAACTCCTCACCAGTCCGAGTTGCACTTGACTTGGTCGAGCCGCTGGGTTCGGATGCACTGCTGCACGCGACGCTGGCGGGAGAACCGTTCGTCGTCAAGGTCGACACCCACGGCACCATTGGCCACCTGGCCGGAATTTCCGAAGTCCATGTTCCGACGGAGGCAGTGAAGGTGTTCGACGCCGGGACGGGCAGGGTGTTGCACCGAGCGGGCCCGCGGCCGGAAAACGGCAGTGACTGACGTTTCGCCACCGAAGCAAGATGCTGCCGCGCACTGGCGGAGGCGGGTCGGGTGGCTCGCTGACCACTTCAGGGCGGAATGGCAGCTCTATGTGATGCTGGCACCGATGATCATCTGGTTCGCCGTGTTCCTCTACAAGCCGATGTACGGTCTGCAGATCGCGTTTAAGGATTACTCGGTGTTCCGGGGAATCGCGGCTAGCCCGTGGGTCGGCTTCGAGCATTTCGAGACGCTATTCTCGAACCCCCAGTTCCTGCGTGCCATCAAGAACACCATCGTCATCAGCACGCTCAGCCTGATTTTTGGCTTCCCGGTGCCGATCCTTCTTGCGCTCATGTTCAACGAGATTCTGAACGAGGTCTACAAGCGCACGGCGCAGACGATCGTCTACCTGCCTCACTTCATCTCGACGGTCATCATCGCCGGCATCGTCATCACGGCGTTCTCGCCGAGCGCGGGTATCGTTAACACCGTTCTTGGCTGGTTCGGCATCGACTCAATCTACTTTCTGATCAAGCCAGAATGGTTCCGGCCGATCTTCATCGGGTCCGGCATCTGGCAAGAGGCGGGATTCTCCTCGATTGTCTTCTTGGCGGCGATCGCCGGCGTAAATCCGTCGCTCTACGAAAGTGCGGTCGTCGACGGCGCTTCGCGCTGGCAGATGGCGTGGAAGATCACGATTCCGGTGATCATGCCGACTATCATCATCATGTTGATCATCCGCATCGGTAACCTGATGGAGGTCGGATTCGAGCTGATTATTCTGCTTTACCAACCCGCCACCTATCAGACGGCGGACGTGATCAACACGTTCATCTACCGCCAGGGATTGCAGAGCGGCCAGTATGACCTGGCCGCCGCCGCCGGATTTTTTAACGCCGTAGTCGCGTTTGTGTTGGTGATGATCGCGAACTCCCTCTCGAAGCGCTACTCGCGCACCTCGCTGTGGTGACGAAACAGTCATGACCGGCATGAACCTCTACTCGCGCGGCGATCGGATATTCATGCGCGCCAACATGGTGCTGATCGGGATTTTCACCCTGAGCACGCTCTATCCGTTCATCTACATCGCCGCGGTGTCGTTCAGTTCCGGCTTCGCCGCGCGCGCCGGCACGGTGGTACTGACTCCGGTGGAGGTCACGCTTGCCGCCTACGGGCGTGTGTTGTCGGAGCCGCTGTTCTGGAATTCCTACAAGAACACGTTCATCTACACCTTCGGCGGCACGCTCACGAGTCTGCTCATCATCATCCCCGGAGCATACGCTCTCTCTCGCCCAAAGCTGCTGGGTCGACGATTCTGGAATCTGATGGTCGCGTTCACCATGTGGTTCAACGCCGGCATGATCCCGTTCTGGCTGAACATCCGCGACCTCGGTCTGCTCGACAGCTATTTCGGGATCATCATCGCGTTCGCCTGCAACGCCTTCAACATCATTCTTCTGCGCAACTTCTTTGAAAGCATTCCGACATCCTTCGAGGAAGCCGCGCGGATGGATGGCGCGAATGAATTCCAGATCCTCTGGAAGGTCTTCATCCCACTGTCGAAGCCAGCCATCGCAACGATCACCCTGTTCTGCATCGTGGCGCGCTGGAACGGGTTTTTCTGGGCGATGGTGCTGCTGACCGACGAGGGAAAGATTCCCCTCCAAGTCTACCTGCGCCACACGATCGAAGCCCTCTCGGACGACGAGGAATTCTCCGCCACACTGCTCAGCGCACCCTACAGCGTCGAGACAGTGACCGCCGCGATCATCGTCTGCTCGATAATTCCGGTGCTGTTGATCTATCCGTTCATCCAGAAATTCTTTAACAAGGGCATTCTGCTGGGCGGAGTCAAGGAGTGAACCACAATGAAGAAAGGAAAAACAATCATGCTTAAACGAGCACTTGCCATTGCCGCGTTTGCAATGGTGGCGCCGTCGGTACCCGCGTTCGCGGACGGTCATCTGAAGATCGCCGACGAGCCGCTTGAACTGACGGTGCACCTGCATCACAAGCGCTATCCGGCCTACGACGAGAGTTGGCCGGTCGTGCAGGAAGCCCGACGGCTGACCAACATTCACCTCAAGAACGCGACTGTGGGATCGAACACTACCAATAGCGGCGAGGCGATTAACCTGCTGCTGGCCTCGGGCAAGATTCCGGACATCGTCGGAACGTCGCGGATCAAGGATGTGGTCAACCAGTACGGACCCCAGGGTGCGTTCCTGCCGCTCAACGACCTGATCGAGGAGCACGCGCCGCACCTAAAGGCGTTCTTCGAGAGGTTTCCGGCCATCAAGGCATCGATCACGGCTGCCGACGGAAACATGTACTACATCCCTTACCTTCCGGATGGAAAGTACGGGCGTGCATACTTCATCCGCTACGACTGGCTGGACAAGCTGGGCCTTGAGGTTCCGCAGGATGTCCACGAAGTCAAGGCGGTGCTTGAGGCATTTCGCGATGGTGATCCTAATGGCAACGGCCAGAAGGACGAGGTGCCATACTTCGCGCGCCAGTGGGAGGAGCTGATCCGCCTCGTTACGCTGTGGGACGGCCGGTCGTCGGGATCCGACACCTATCACGACTTCTACGTAGACAGCGGCCAGATCAGGCATCCATACGCCGGCGAGGGATACCGGGAAGGCATCAAGAACCTGGCGCAATGGTATGCGGAAGGGCTTGTCGACGCCGAGATCTTCACCCGCGGCTCGAGTTCGCGCGAGTACCTTCTGTCGGAAGACCTCGGTGGCATGACACATGACTGGTTCGCGTCGACAAGCGGTTACAACACCACGCTGCAGAGCAAGATCGATGGGTTTGTCTTCAAGGCATTCGCTCCTCCTGCCTCCATTTCGGGAGCCCGCATCGAGGAACACCGCCGCATTCCGGTCAAGCCAGACGGCTGGGCCATCGGCGGTACCAACCAGCACCCGGTGGAGACCATCAAGTACTTTGACTTTTGGTTCTCGCCAGAGGGCCGCAACATTGTCAACTTCGGTGTCGAGGGTACACACTGGGAGATGGTCGACGGCAAGCCGGTCTTCACCGACCTTATCCTCGGAAGCGGTCGGCCAGTAAACTCGCAGCTGTACGAGATCGGTGCCCAGCTTCATGCGCGCGGCTACTACCAAGACTACGGATACGAGACCCAGTGGTCGAACGAATACGCCTTGGAAGGCATCGCACTCTACGACGAAGGCGACTACCTGATCGACCAGTTCCTGGGCGTTGCCTTCAACGAGGACGAGCAGGCCGTCTACGACAGGTACTGGCTCTCCGTCCGCACCTACATGCTGGAGCGGCAGCAGGCATGGATACTCGGCGCTGGCGACGTCGAAGCCGACTGGGACGCCTACATGGCCGATCTTGACCGCATGGGGCTGAACCAGGTTCTGGAAGCCATGCAGTCGGCATACGACCGGCAGTACGGTTCCTGACGAACATCCGGGCGGCATCTTGGCGATGCCGCCCCAAGTTTCACTGCGCACATAACGGACTTCAACACCATGTCAAACGATGACCTGCGAACGCTCGACGAGCCGCCTGCTGGGAGGTTGATGGTACAGTACGCACCAGATGTCAGCACCGAGATCGCGGAGAATCCACCGCGGTTCTCCTGGATTCCGGACATTGAGGATGACGCTCACTACGCACTTTCGATCCGTTCGCAGGGCGGGGAGGAATTTGTCCACGTCGGAATTCCGGCAAACTTCCTGACCCCTCCGGATCCCCTCGCGCCCGGAACCTACGACTGGCGATACTGCGTCTGGGGCGATGGCAGACCGACTACGTCCTGGAGCAGGACACGCACATTCACGGTTCCCCACGGCCTGCCGGAAACACCGTTGACACCGCGCTTGTCACGGTTCGGCGAGGTTCCGGTGTCCCACCCAAGGCTTTGGCTCGATGTCGCGGCAGTCGCCCGGTTTCGGAGCGCACTGGAAGCCGATCCGGATCACTGTGGCTGGACCAGTTTCATGGAACGTTCGGTTGCCCCCTGGACGGGAAGGCAACCGATGCGGGAACCGGCTCCCTATCCCGACGGCAGGCGTGTCTCCTCGATCTGGCGACGGACCTACGTCGAATGCCAAGAGTTGATCTATGCCGTTCGCCACCAGGCTGTCGCCGGCGTCATCTTGGATGACGAGTCGCTGATTGCGGGAGCAAAGGCTTGGCTGTTGAATTGTGCGGGGTGGGACCCCCGAGGCACGACCTCGCTGACTTACACCGACGAATGGGCCTTTCGCGTCGCGCTGGCCCTTGCTTGGGGTTACGACTGGCTTCATGATCGGCTGACGCCGGGCGAGCGCACCCGGGTGCGCGGTGCTCTGCTGGTCCGTACACGCCAGGTTGCAGACCATGTCATCCGAAACGCGCGCATCCACCTGTTTCCGTTCGATAGCCATGCGGTTCGGTCCATCTCGTCGGTGCTGATTCCCGCTTGCATCGCCATGCTTGGCGAAGAGCCGGAGGCTGAAGAGTGGCTTCACTACGCGGTCGAGTTCCTGTACACGCTCTACCCCCCGTGGGCCGACGGCGACGGCGGTTGGGCCGAGGGTCCCCACTACTGGATGACCGGGATGGCCTGCCTGATCGACGCGGCAAACCTGCTGCGCAACGCGACCGGCCTAAATCTCTACAAGCGGCCGTTCCTGCAAAGGACGGGGGATTTTCCGCTCTACACCAAGGCGCCGGGGACACGACGGGCGACTTTTGGTGACGACAGCACGCTTGGCGACCTTCCGTGCCTCAAGATCGGTTATAACCTGCGCCAGTTAGGGGCCGTCACTGGCAACCCGGCCTACCAGTGGTACTTCGACGAAGTTCGACGCAACGATCCTGGCACGGAACGGGAGTGTTACAATTGGGGCTGGTGGGACCTAAGCTTCGATGACCTTTTGTTCCGCCATGACTTCGACCGGGTCGAACCCGCCCCACCAAACGCCGGAGACTGCCTGCGCTGGTTCAGTGGCATTGGCTGGGCCACCATCCAGTCGCGGATGGGCGAGCCCGAGCACCATCTCCAGTTCGTCATGAAGTCCAGCCCTTGGGGGTCCGTCAGCCACAGCAATGGCGACCAGAACGCGTTCTGCATCTACGCCTACGGCGAGGACCTTGCGATTCAGTCTGGCCACTATGTCGCTTTCAATTCCTCGATGCATCGCGACTGGCGACGCCAGACCATTTCCAAGAACGCGGTCCTGCTCGACGGCAAGGGCCAGTATGCCGGTCGCGACAAGGCGAAGTCGATGCAGGCGTCCGGCCGTATCCTCGACGCACGGGATGAGGCAGACCACATCTTCATCCGAGGTGATGCCACGGCGGCCTACCGCAGCCTCACGCCGGAGGTGCGACGCGTGCTGCGCGACGTCTACTTTGTTCACGACAGCTACTTCGTGATCGTCGATCATGTCGAAGCCGCGCGGCCGCTGACCCTGGACTGGCTGTTTCACGTCGGCGACAGAATGGAACTGGGCGCTTCCACCTTCCGCTACCAGGGCGCGCGCGCCGGCATCTATGGCACGTTCCTGTGGTCGGAAGCGGGTTTGCCGGAAATGACGCAGTTCACGGGATTTCCGGGCGTCGACGCCGACGAAATCCGGGGTCTGCAAATGAGCACGCACTTGCGCGCTACATTCCCAGCCGCGACAAGCCACCGCATCGCAACGTTGCTTGTTCCCTACCGCATGGAGGCACCGCGCCGGGTCTTTCACTTCCTCGACGACCAAGGTTACGACTGCGACCTCTACTTCACGGACTCCAAGGACCGGGCCTTTACGGTCAGCGTTCCGAAATCACTGTCAACAACGTAGGATACACCATGCTCCCAACACAGATCGACAATTCCACCGCTAGCCTTGACCTGAGCGGAAGAATCGCAATCGTAACCGGGGGAGGGCGAGACATCGGCCGGGCATGTGCCATGCGGCTGGCCGCGGCCGGAGCCGGCGTCGCCATCAACTACCACAGCTCCGCCGAAGGAGCTGAGAGCGCGGTAAGCGCGATAACCGAGGCAGGTGGGCGCGCGATGGCGCAGCAGGGCGACATGACGTCCGATGCCGATGTCAAGCGTTTCGTCGATGCGACGCGCGGCATGTTCGGCGATCGGATCGACATTCTCGTTCACGTCACTGGCGGGTTGATCGCGCGAAGGAGCATCGAAGAGATGGATGTCGCACACTGGAACACGGTCATGGACCTCAACACGACATCGTACTTCCGCATCGTCAAGGCGACGGTGCCATTCATGTTGAACGGGGGATCGATCGTCGGACTGGCGAGTCAGGCTGGCCGCGACGGAGGCGGGCCGGGCGCTATCGCGTACGGTGCGGCGAAGGGTGCCGTGATGACGATGACGCGCGGGCTGGCCAAGGAGCTTGGACCCGCCATCCGCGTGAACGCAGTCTGCCCTGGCATGATCGATACAGGCTTTCACAAACAGTTCACGAAGCCCGAAGTGCGCGCCCATGTCGCCAGCGTCACGCCGCTGAAGAGAGAGGGAGCTTCGGAGGATGTCGCAAACCTTGTTGCCTACCTCGTCTCCGACGGGGCTGCGTTTATCACCGGCACGAACATCGACATCAACGGCGGCACGCTGTTCTCTTAGATGCCAGAGATCTGGATGCCGCTGAACAACCCTACGGACACCGGACAGTCCTACCAGAACCTCGCGCTGTTCCAACCGCCCACGGCCCATGCAGATCTGTTCTCGCAGGTCCTTGCTCGGGTCGTCTCCAAGATCGAGGGACTCGTTCCGCGGTTCGGCCTGCGCAATCCGCGCATGGGAGTGCCTGGCACCCACCGATACGAATTCTGCACCGAGGACGAATGGGTGGCCGCGTTCTGGCCCGGGCAAATGTGGCTTGCCTATTCGCTGACCGGAAGCTGCCGGCTCAGGAACAGTGCCCGGGCACGCCGTGAATACTTCCGGAAGGTCCTGGAAACTCCTGCCTGGCACGATCATGACCTCGGTTTTCTGTTCGTGCTGTCATGCGTTGCCGACTTCAAGATGACGGAAGACGAGGCTGCACGCGCGATGGCCCTGAGGGCTGCCGACTTCCTCGCCGCGCGGTGGCGGCAGCCGATGCCGTTCCTCATGTGCTGGAATCCTTTGCGGCGCGACACATCGGAATTTGCCGCCAGGAAGACCCGAACGCTTAACGTCGACAGCCTTCAGGGGATGTCGCTGCTATACTGGGCGCACCGGGAAACGGGACAAGCCTCGTTCGCCCGCCTCGCCGACATGCACAACGAGACAGCGATTGCACACTTGATCCGCGACGACTTCAGTTCCTATCACTGCTTCGAGTTTGATCCGGAATCGGGCCGGCCCCTTGGCGGTTTCACCCATCAGGGAGCGAACGATGAGAGCTGTTGGTCACGCGGGCAGGCGTGGGCAATTCATGGGTTTGCCCAGAGTTACCTCAATACCGGAGTAGCACTGTACCGCGACACCGCATCGGCAATGGCCGACTTCGTGGCCGCAAATCTTCCTGACGACGGCGTTCCGCTGTGGGACTACAAGCTGGCACCGGAACGGCATCCCTACCGTGACTCGTCTGCGGGCGCAATCACCGCGGCCGGGCTCTACACGTTGGCGCGGGGGTTTGGCCCCGGATCAGAGGCCACCCGCTACACTGCGCTGGCGGACCGCATGCTTCTCGGCTTGGTGGAACACTGCGACATTTCCGGCCTGCCAAATGCTGAGGGGTTGCTGGGGGAGGGAGCTGCATTCGTGGATCTCGGGCGCAGCGACACTCTCTTGCCTTACGGCGACTACTACTATGTCGAGGCCCTGATGCGGGCGGTCGGGCACTCGGTGTTTCCCTGGTAGGCGTTTCGAGGGATGGAAACCTGGCCAGCCCCGCAGCCGAGAGACCGAATATCTTCCGATGGAACATGGGTGGTCGGTCGGCCTTGTTCGATCTCTGGCGCCATTTGGATCAAGTTCTGGACTCGGGAAGCGGTGACGGCATCGAAGGCCAGACATTTCTTCCGTCCGTCGGCATGATCGCGTCGGCGGTCCTTGACATGAGCGCCGGTTTCCAAGGCGCAGAATAAGCGCTTGAACCGGCGGTGCAGTTCATGCCAGCGCCTGCCGCTGGGCGAATTTCAACCCGGTGTTGGCCTCGGTGGATCAAGCAGCACCATTCACCGCCATCCCGCAATGCGCAGGAATTCCGTCGAGAGTACGGTAAAGTGTGGGGCAGTTGAATTTTGAGCCTGATGCTGCCAATGGATTGGGATGTCAGGAGCTCTAGAAACCTATCAGCTAAAAATCCGTCTTCTCGGGATCAGCCCGATGATCTGGCGACGGGTGCTGGTGCTGTCTTCGACGACGTTGCGAGAACTGCACGGCATTCTGCAGGTGGCCATGGGCTGGGAGGGCATTCATCTGTTTCTCTTCGATGTCTACGCGGTGCGGTAAGGCTCTTTTGAATTGCATGCTGCCAATCCAGACGTTGCCCTGCAAGATTCGGGTTTCGGGAGAACGCAAGGATTTCGTATGTCTACGACATGGGCGATCATTGGGAACACGATATTCGTATTGAAGCGATCAACCCGTCACCGAAGAAGTCCTATCCGACCTGCATTGGCGGATCCGGAACCTGCCCGCCCGAAGATTGCGGCGGTGTCCATGGATATCTTGAGCACCGGGACGAAGCTGACGGCTATGATGCCTGGAGAGATATGGGCGTTATGACTGATTTTCTCGAAGACGTTGTGGCTGCGCACGCTCCCGACAGACCGGTATCTGATTTCTTGTCTGACGATGTGGAAGCCGCGATGGCGCGAATAGCGGCGCGCAAGCCCTTCGTGGAAGGTAAGTTTTCACGGGGTGATGTGAACAAACGGTTTTGGGCCGGTGATCACCGAGATCTGATGCGCCAACAGATGTGGTAGGGGTGTTCAGAAGGGGACGGTTACGGACAGGCGCTCCAGGTATGTCCTAAAATTATATTGACGGCCTATTGGACACATCTATGATTCCGGACACCGATTTCTTTACAGCGAGCGGCCATGCCCAGAACCTTTGCCTATGCCCGGGTCTCAACCATAGAGCAAACCTCGGAAAATCAACTTCAGGAGATCGAAGCGGCAGGTTTCAAAGTGGAGCCGCATCGTATTGTTGCTGAAACCGTATCCGGATCTGTGGCCATCGCCCGTCGCAAGGGGTTCAGCGGTTTGCTGGACAAGATGGAACGGGGCGATGTGCTGATCGTGACCAAACTCGACCGACTTGGCCGGGATGCCATCGATGTCAGCACCACCGTGGCCAAGCTAGAAGAGATGGGTATTCGCGTGCACTGTCTGGCCCTTGGCGGCGTAGACCTGACCAGCTCGGCGGGGAAACTGACCATGGGGGTGATCAACGCTGTCGCTCAGTTCGACGCGATCTCCTGATTGACCGCACCCAGTCCGGCTTGGCGCGCGCCAAGGCGCAAGGAAAACCGCTGGGGCGGCCAACGGCGCTGTCAGTTGACCAACAGGCGCAGGTCCGGGCGCGGATCGCGCAGGGTGAAACGGTTTCAGGGGTGGCGCGCGACATGGGTACCAGTCGGCAAACGATCATGCGGGCACGGGACGCGGAAACGATATGAGAGCGAGCAGCAGGATAACAGGCAATGAACATCGAACTCACAGTCAGGATCACTGGACCGGATGGAACGACCCACGTGGAAAAGATCGGCGGGCTCACCAAAGGCACTGATGGCATCGGCCTATCCATTGGCGAAAGTAAGAATCTTCTGCTGAACCTTCAGCAGGAAATCGTCTCGGCCCAATGCGCAGTGTTCTGTGCAGAACGCTCCCATTGCCCTTGCTGCGGGCGAAAGCTGCGCTGCAAAGCGCGTGGGCAAATCCGGTATCGCACGGTGTTTGGCGATGTCGCTATCGAAAGCCCCCGGTTCTACCACTGCCAATGCCAGGCAGCTTCGACCAACACCTTCAGCCCATTGACAGAACTCTTACCCGATCATGTTGCACCGGAACTGCTCTGGCTGGAAACGAAATGGGCATCGCTGGTCTCCTTCGGGGTCACGGCAGACTTGCTCAAGGATGTGCTGCCGATCGATGAGCGGTTGAACCCGGATACCATCCGCCGACATCTTGGTCGCGTGGCGACGCGGATGGAATCTGAGCTGGCCGAAGAGCGCTTCAGCTTCATCGAAACCAGCGCAGTTCAACGGGAAAAGATGCCCAATCCCGAAGGCTCAATCACGGTCGGAATCGACGGTGGATATGTTCGGTCTCGCGACGCCGGTCAGTCGCATTTCGAAGTCACGGTGGGAAAATCTATCCCGTCGGATGCTTCAAGCCGCTATCTAGGCCTGGTTCAGAGCCTTGATGACAAGCCAAAGCGACGATTGCACGAGGTATTGAAAGACCAGGGTTGGCAAGAAAACCAACCGGTGATGTTCATGACCGATGGCGGAGACAGCGTCATCAACATGGCCCAGCACATGGCACCTGCCTCTGAACACATCCTCGACTGGTTCCACATCACCGTGCGCCTCACTGTAATGCAGCAATATGCCAAAGGTCTTGCCCATCCCAATCCAGAGGAAGCCGAACAGATGTCCCGAATTCTCCGCCAAATCAAAGGTTACCTGTGGAACGGCAACCTGCATGACGGTCAGGCGGTGATCGAAGATCTGGTCATCGGTCTGGACGACATCGAAACGGGCTACGCCAGCATCAAGGCCCTGCGCAAAGCGGCGCGCGAGTTCGAAACTTACATCGCCAACAATGCTGACATGATCCCGAACTACGCTGAACGCCGCCGATACGGCGAGCGCGTCTCAACCGGCTTCGTCGAAAGCACCGTTAACACCGTCGTTGGCAAGCGTTTTGGTAAACGCCAGCAAATGCGCTGGTCAAAACGAGGTGCCCACCTCATGCTGCAAACCCGCACCCGAACACTCGACGGAACTCTCCGCAGTAAATTCGAACAATGGTATCCCGGTATGAAATCAGGCGCAGACAACAAAATGGCAGCATAATCGCCCCACACTTTGCGGTACTCTCTGGGGATTTCCCCTTGCTCTCGGGCGGTGACGTGAACCTCTATTCGCTCTTCGTCGAGCGGGCGATGAACGTGGTGAAACAGGACGGCTTGATTGGTCTGCTTGTCCCGTCCGGTATCGCCTCGGACAAAACCGCCGCGAAGTTTTTCAAGGGTGTGGCGACAGAAGGGCGGCTGAGGGCGCTCTATGACTTCGAGAATGGGAGGCAAGGCAGAAAATGCGGGCCGTTTTTCCCGGATGTTGACCGCCGCTTCAAATTCTGTGCCTTGGTCGCGTCACCGTCTCCGACAGATTATGCAGCGCAGTGTGCCTTCTTCCTGCACGATGTGTCTGACCTTACGGAAAATGGGGTGAGGTTCGCACTTGGCGCTGAGGACTTCTCGCGGGTGAATCCGAACACCGGCACCACGCCGATTTTTCGCTCGAAGCGCGATGCTGATCTGACTTCGACCATATATGGCAATGCCATGCCTTTGGTCGATCGGTCTACTGGCACGGAGGTGAAGGCATGGCCGGTGAAGTACCTGCGCATGTTCGATATGACGAACGACTCCGGCTTGTTTAGGACGCGCTCTGAACTGGACGAGCTGGAGCGCGCGTACCATATTGGTCAGAACATTTTCGGAAGCGCGTCGGGCAACTGGTTGCCTCTCTATGAAGGAAAGATGGTTCAGGCCTATGATCATCGCGCTGCAAGCGTAGTGATTAATCCAGAGAACCAACATCGTCCAGCTCAGCCACTCCCTTCGACGGACGAACAACACAAAGACCCGAGCTGGCTACCCGATCCGCAATACTGGGTGCTAGAGACGGAATGTACATTGGACAAAAGCGATTGGGTGCTTGGCTTCAAAGAGATTACTGCGCCGACGAATGTCAGAACTATGATCTCAGCACTGTTTCCGGTCGTCGGGTTTGGGAACAAAGTCCCGCTTCTTATTCCGCAGTCGGATCAACGAGACGAATGGTTGCTGTGTGCCAACCTAAATTCGACACCGTTCGACTATGCGACACGGCAAAAAGTTCAGGGGCAAACCCTGAACCTTTTTATAGTCGAACAACTTCCGGTGATTCCGCCTGAGTGTTTCAAGAAGGTTAATTTTGGTCCAAAAACTGCGGTCGAGATCGCGCGGGAAGCTGTTCTTGAGCTCACCTACACCGCCCATGACATGGCAGCGTTTGCGAGGGACATGGGCTATGTGGACGACGCCGGAACCGTGAAGCCGCCCTTTGTCTGGGACGAAGATCGCCGCCTTGTGCTGCGTGCCAAGCTCGATGCGGTCTTCTTCCACCTCTACGGCATCACCGACCGCGACGACATCCGCTACATCTACTCGACCTTCCCGATCGTCGAGCGCGAAGAGAAAGCCGCCTATGGCGGCCAATACCGCTCTTGCGAGCTATGCCTCGCCTACATGAACGCGCTCGCCGCCGGAAACCCTGACGCAGAGATCAAAATCTAAATGGAAAAGAATGTTCACATTGAAGAGCTACACGCTCTTGTGTGTGAAAATCCTTCTGCTGCGCTGGCACACCTTCATGAACCGGGAAATCGCCACGAAGAAGTCTTTGCCTCCGCTGCAATCCTCATCGACGGTGATGGTCATCTGGGTGACTTCGAAGCCGTCAACAAAGGCGTCGAAATCCTCAAAGGACTGCACAAAATCGCTGAGTCTGATCCTGGCCTATACTATAATGTTGTCCGTTAAGAACCTCCAAGCGTTTGAAGCGGAGTGATTTTCGGGTCACTTTGCGGATGTGCGCTTGCAAGATTTGGTCGGTTTTTGATGCAAAAGCTTGCGATTTCTGATTCCCTGTTGGTGTGTGATCTGCAGCATCGGAGGATGTGATGAAGCCGCGCCAATTGCCCGCCACGCTGGCCAACCGCTCCATTCTCTATGCAAATGCACGGGCACAAAAACCGGAACGCTGGTCAGGCGGCAACAAGAGGTTTGATATTCGATACATCAACCGTTTTGGCCGCTTTCGCCATGTCATGGTTTGTCTGCATGTTCATCCAGTATTCCGGCGTGGTATTGAATGCACGGGCAAGGCGCATGGCCGTGTCAGGCGTCATCCCGGTCATTCCCTTCACAAGACGTTCGACCCGAGTGCGTGGAACGCCAAGGCGACGGGCAAATGCGATTGCCCCCATCTCCAGGGGATCAAGGTAGAGTTCTTTCAGGATTTCGCCGGGGTGCATCGGTTCTTGCAGAAGGCTCATAACGGTTCCTCTCAGTGGTAATCGACAATCTCAACATCGGCGGGGCCGTTCACGGTCCAGACAAAGCAAATTCGCCATTGGTCGTTTATTCGCGCCGAGTGTTGCCCCACCCGATCTCTTTTCAGTTCTTCCAAATGGTTGCCTGGTGGAAGTCGCAAGTCCTCCACCACAACCGCAGCATCCAGCGCGGCGAGCATCGCCCGGGTCCGCTTCACCAAATTGGCAGGGAAGCCTTTGCCGTATTTGTTTTTCACGGCATCGGCGGCGAGTTTGCCTTTGGTGCTTTGGATCATGGCGGTATGTATCAACATATGACACATGTGTCAAGCTCTGATACTGGGTGTGATTTTACGTTGGGCGATGCTGGCAGGATATGCCGTTTATTTGCGGGACCAACCGGACCTCCGGTGAACACGTCTTTCATTATTCCAGCTCGACTGCTCCGGAATGAGCGTTTCCTTCGGTCATCAAAATCGTCCTGCCACGATCCGCGTGGAACACTTGTACCCTGAACAGCGCCGCGAACTGCCGCGCCATCTTGCGTCGCAGAAGCGCAGTGGCGAAGGGTGCGGTCCAGTAGTCATTGGCGAGGATGACGACTGGTCGATCCGGTCCATCCACCGCCACAGGCTGAAAGCATCGAAGCAGATCAGCCAGTGTGGCTCTGACCGTGGTGCATCTGAGTTTGCCTTCCACGCAGGATGCGGCTTCTGCGGCCACCAACCTGCGTTGACCAGTGGAATCCCGAGTTCCGCGCGATAGACCGGACCCGGTTGCGGGCAGGGTGCGGCATCGAAGCGCCAGACCTCTCCAAGCCCGGTGGGACCAAGTACTCCGATCTGCGCAGCAATGTCGCGCGCCCGCACTCTGTGGCACCACCAGAAGATGGCTGCATGATCATCATGGGCAAAGGTGTTTTCACCGAGGATTACTGTATCGCCGCCTTCGACCCGCGCCATGATCTGTTCCCAGTGTCTCCGCTCTGTCAAAGCGACATCGCCCGATATGTCGATTTCTTCGTGGCTGGCTGATTCCACCGAAACGTTCTGCGGCGGATCGAGCCATGGTTCAACGAAATGTGGCCCGACAAGCAAGGCGATCAGAAGCGCGGCGCGGATCAGAATCCGTTTCTGAACTTCAATGACCATCACCCAGAAGAGCAGGAGCAGAAGCCCCCGGAGACCGAAGCCGGGCAGGATGCTGCCTGTGACCAGAAGCGGGTTGGCCGGAAAGACAGGCAGGGCGGCGAAAACCAGTGCGGAGAGGCCAATCCCCAGCCAGACCACGCTTGTGCTCACCAGCACCACCGCTGCGGTCCCGCCGATGATCACGGCGAACGGATCGATGCCGAGCCGGATCAACCCCCATCCGCCGATGAGGGCCGGCCAGAGGAAATGACCCGCCATGAGCGCGCCTGCGTACTCCCGCGTTCCGTCGCGGCGGGGCAGGGCGACCAGTACGGCGGCGAAGGGCAGATAGGCGACGAAGAAGGGGACAGCCTCAACCAGAAACCCCGCGCCGGTCAGCAGGCTGGACGCCCCGAACAGCAGGGACAGGTGCGCCCGGTGCGTCATCGATCAATCATTCCTTCCGTGCGCCCGTCAGGGCTTTTTGCGGCGTTGGTGTTTTTGTGGATTTGGCTTGCGTGGCGTTGCGAGCTGTGACAGCGGTGCTTTCGGTTTCTTTCCCAAAGCGCCCTTGATATGCTTTCTCAGCCCAAAACCCTTGCTGTCCTTGCCGTTTTTTGTCGTCCCGGACCGCAACGGCATGATCTCCTGCCATTCCGCGCGCCGGAAGCTGAAGGCCTTGCCGCAGATCAGCGGTTTCTCGCCCTTGAAGAAGATCAGGACGGCGTCCTTTTCCAGTTCACGCACCTGTTCAGGCCGCATCAGGCTGGCCCTTTGCAGGTTGATGTTCTTCGTCCTGTTGTCAGTGGGCGTGCCGATGCCGAAGCCGCGCATTCCGGCGGAGGTCGAGCGCCCTTCGACATCGACGGTGTATTCGCCGATCATGCGCGAGATTTTTGCCTGGTCATCTTCATTGTCCGAGCCGGCATAGACCCGCGCGACCACGGAGTTGTTCCAGGCCCGCGCGCCGGTCTTTTGATAGATCTCTTCGATCTGGGCGGTGGACTGGAAGATCAGCATCAGGTGCAGCCCGCGCTTGCGCATGGTGTCGCGGATCAGCTCGAAGCCCTGCAGGCGGCCGACCTGGAAGGCTTCATCCACGATCATCAGCCGCTCGACGCCGTCCTGGCTTTCATTGACGTGATAGAGGATGGCCCCGAGAATGGCGCGCGCCATGCCGGGGAAGGACTTCAGATCGGCGATCTTCAGGCGGATATAGACATCTGTTTTTGGCGCGAGGAGCTGGGGAGCGTATTTTGGCTCACCATCCAGCATGTCACACAGTTCCGGAAAGGCTGCCCAGTTCAGCGCCTGCTTCACATTGGTTTGCAGGTTCGAGAAGTTCTTGCTGTCCATCTCGACATAAGACGCAGGCCGATCCCGGACAGACTCGGATGCTGCGGCATCTTCAGTGATCGCTTTGATATGCTGTTTGAAGGCCTCTTCCGCCATGGAAAAGTTTTTGTAGAGATGCCTGAAGACCTGCTGATCTTGATTGGTCACGAGGTATTCCAGCAGCCCCGAGACGAGGTTTGCGCCTTCAACCGCGTAGAATTGCGAATACTCGCTCTTCATCGCGTCCTGCCGCCCGACAAGACTGTCCGCGAGGTGCATGTAGGCGATGCCGGACCGGTCGAGCCAGGGCCGGACGCAGTCCGATCAGATCGACACCATGGCCGATCTCGATGACACGGGCCTGGAACCCCATGTCCGCCCGCGCGGCGGCGGCGGGTCCCGCAATCGTTCAACAACTTGTGCAACTGACCCATGTCCGCCCGCGCGGCGGCGGCGGTCTCGTAGATCTCGTGCTGGGGGTCCATGAAGATGATCGGATGGCGATAGGTCAGCGCCGTGGGATAGACGATCCCTGCGGTCTTGCCGGAGCCGGTGCCGGCGAAGACCAGCGAATGGCCACCGGCAAAATCCGTACTCAGCGTGACCAGCTCCGCCTTGCCGCCTGGCCCCCAGGTGCTCCGGTCCAGCCGGTCGAAGGTCTTCCGGTTCTTGCGCGGGTCATAATCCTCGCCCAGCACGATGCCTTCCGGATCCCCCACACTGTCCCGGATCTTCCGCCAGTCCGCCCAGTTGGCATCACCAAAGACGGTTTCCTTCGACCGGTAGCGGTTGGTGCCCCCGTGTGTGCGCGCCCTGCGTAACTCGCGGATGGGCAGTTCGAGACAGCCAACCGTCGCCAGCGCGCCGGCCAGCGCCATGACGAGACCGAGGGCAGACAGCCATGCAATCGACACCCATGTGTCATAGCGCGGGCTCGTGAACGGGAGGGCGTCGGTCAGGTAGAGCCAGAGCACCCGGATATCCCAGAATTTGCCCGGAGCCATGTACCAGTCCGGCCCGTTGATGCCGATGCCCCAGACCAGCCCGGCCCCGGTCAGGCCGATCACGAAGGTGGCGAGGTTAAACGCGCGCGGGAGCGTGGCGACCATGGCGCAGAGCAGCACCGCTGCGGCCAGCCCGATCCAGCGCCAGAGCACGCCGGTCTCTCCCCGCCCGGTCCCCGGGTCTTCCCATGTGATGAACCCGGCGCGGACGAGCCAGCACGCAGGGAGCAGGAGCAGGCCGGCTGCAATCGCCTCGGCGAGTTTGAGGGCTTCGCGGTTCATGGGACAGTCCTCCTTCGAAATGGAGTGTTCGCGCAGGGGCGGAGTGTTTCCGTCACGTCAGGAAATCCGCCAGCAGTTTCTTGTTGGCTTTCGCGACTTTGGCATCCCTGTGCTGGTCGAGGAATTTTTTCAGTTCGGGCTGCATTTCGGCCTTCAGGTCGGGCTTGTGCTCGAACTGGGCGATGAGGAAGGAGCCGAGCAGGATCTTGCGTCGTGCGTCCAGCCTGCGTTCCTCCGCCGTGGCCTTGCGTTTGAGTGTGGTCATTTTCACCTCCAGTTGCTTGAGTTGCGATGCCTTCACCTGTTCCTCCGGCACGGTGGCAAACAGCCGGGCCAGATCGGCGGTCCTGATGCGCCGGCTGAACACCCCCGCCTTGCGTGCCACCCGGATGAGCCGGGCTTCTTCCCGCGTCCGGACCCGCGCGATATCAGCTTCGAGCGCGGCGACCCGCTCCGCGACGGAGCGTTTCGGCCTCTTCCTGCGCCCCTTGTGTTGGGTCTTCCGGTTCCTAGCCACCATCGTTCTCCGTCTCTGCAGGATCGGGTCGGGTGCCTTCATGCCCGTGCTCACCTCCCAGCGATCCCTCATCAGCGCACAGAGCAATTCTGCGTCATAAAGCGCATCGAGCGGGTCGCGCTGTGCAAGCTGCCGGATGGATTGTTTCAGCCAGCCCGAGACCGACGGGTCGTTTCCCAAGGCGATCAGCATATCGTGCGACCAACGCACCGCCACCGTGGTGCCCGAGTTCTGCAGTCTTTCGACCGGTTGCGTCTTCTTGCCCTGCATCATGTCACAGCCCTCTATTCCTGCGCATAAGGATCGACCCGGAACCTGATGACGCGGGAGGGCGTGAGCGGCCCGCCGGTCATGGTGTCCGGGCTGAGGGGCCGCGTTGACGTGCGCCGGATGTCCTCGATCCGGGTCACGCGCGCGCCGGCGATGCGTTTGGTTGATGGGGACCGGGGTGTCCGCGACTGCCGGACCGCGTTCAGAACCACGTCTTTCCGGGCCGGGTTTCTCAGCACCGCAAGGAACAGCCCGGGCGTGGTGAGCGCCCGGTTGCGGACGCCTTTTGTGTTGCGATGGGCCGACTGACCGGCACGCGGCCCGGACAGCAAGGGAAGTGCTGCCCATTCCAGCGCCAGCGCATTGCCCATGGCAACATGCGACCGGCTGTTTGGATTCCAGCCCCGCCGTTTCATCAGCACCACCGCCATGGCGTTCTGCATTTCGGGGCTGAACATCTCCCGTCCGGTCAGACCCATGGTGGGCACGAGGTAACCGCGCAGCGTGTCTTCCATGATCTGGAAACGGCCTGCGGCTTCCGAGCGCGACCGGGCGTCGATGCGCTCCTGCCAGGCCAGTACCTCGTTTACCGTCATCGTGGTGAGGGGCTTCGGGGGTGGGGCGGCGGCATAATGGGAATACACGTCATAGCCGCCCGGAGCTCTGCGCAGGCGGGCAGGGCCAGCCAGAATAAAGCGACGCAGGCCTGAACGCTGCGCCAGGCAGACCGTGCCCGCACGCTCACTTCGGAGGCGGGGGCGGGGTGCAGGGCTTGCGCCGCCGCCACCTGCGCCGCGCGAGACGCAGATGATAGGTCATGGTCTTGCGCAGCAGGCGTTTGTTGCGCAGCCGGGTCCGGGACCTGGTGGTGCGGCGGGTTTCGAGGTGTTTGCGGGTCATGCGTCGTCACCGTGTCCGTTTGGTCAATGGAAAAGTCTCCCTGTGCCAGGTCCGGCATCGAAAGACCGGACGTCCCATGGTGATGTCCTCCATGCGCTCTGAACGGTTCACCGTTTCCCGGCCCTGGTTGCCCTGCCGGGGCAATTCCCGCCAGCGGCGGAATGCCTGCGAAGAAGATTTGGATTGTGGCGGGCATGGGTGTTGAAACCGCCTGGCTGCAAACACGTCCGCCCGATCCCGGTTTCATCTCACCCATGGTAGCCTCTTGTGCGAAACTCATGTGTCCATGTCCTCGTTCAGGCTCGCCCGGGCGGCCTTGAGCCACTCCGCAATGGCGTCCTCGAAGGTCCCGGAATTGACCGCCACCCCATGCAACTGGAGAAGCACGGCGTGCTTGTCGGCAATATCCACCGGGTCACGTGTCATGGACAGTACGCCGCCATAGTTTATGAGGTCCGTGAAGAGCGCGATCGCCGGGATCGCGGGTCGCGCGTCCGGAGCGTTTTTGGGGGTGGTGCGAATGGTCTCAAGTTCCCACACCAGCGCCTTGCGGGCGTGGATGAGGTCGTATTCGATTCTTGCTCGTGTCATGGTTTTCCCTTCCGTTTTCTTTTTGGTTTCGTGCGCGCAAAGACAAAGCGCCCGACGGCCCACAATGTTGCGCCTGCGATCAAGCCGGCCATCTTGCTGGCCGCAGACGTGCCGGGCCGTCCTGTCATCGCCTGCTCCATCGCCGGCGGGGCCGTGAGCATGATCAGGCCCGGAATGGCCAGCAGACCGGTGAGCAGGACCGCGCTGCCGCTTTCCTCGTTGAGTTCAAGGGTGACGAGTTGCGAGATCAGCACGCCGCAAAACAGCGCGACGAAGAGGCCCATGACTTTTGCGGCGGCGTATTTGAGGAATCGCACCACGATGTCACGCGTCCCGGACCAGCCGGCAAAGCCAAGGGCGACGATGGCGGCGGCGAAGGCGATATAGACCTCGATATAGGCGGTCACGATCAGGCCGAGCAGCATGGAGCCGACGATGAGGATGGCGAAGGCGGCCACCTTGTCCGCAGCGCTGTACCAGGTCCGGCCGAGCAGTTCGAACACCAGGCGCATGAGACGGTTGTAGAGGTCAATGACATCTAGGTTGGCGTCCTGCATCGAGACATCGAGCAGGGCTTCGGCGCTCTGGATCACCAGGTCACCGTAATCGCCGAGATTGATGATAAAGAGAAAGATGGACGCCAGCGCCACCCGCTGCGGTGGCGGGGCGAGTTCGCTCCGGCCCAGTTCGTCGACCTGCACCATGAAGGGAATGAGCTGCTTGTGGGTGCCGGTATAAATGCCATAGCCCATGCCGAGACTGCCGAGCACGAGGGCCAGAAAGGTAATCCCCGCCAGCACCCGCACGGTCTTGCGCTGGCCTGCGAACCGATCATCCCATTCCGCGCGTGCCGCGAGATATTCGCTCTGATGGCGATTTGGGGCCTCGGGCGTTTCTCCGGTTGCCGTACCTGTCTGATCCGTCATGACTTGCCTCCCTTGCCGGTTTTCTATTCCTGATCCTTCATCGCGCTCCGGATGCGACCGGGAGGCCTGCATGTCCGCCATGTCTTATGGCCGCGTCTCATGGTCCGGACCCCGGCTTGACAGCGCGCGCCACCCGGCCCGCCGCTTTTCTCGTGGCTTTACACCCTGCAGCGGCCGCCGCATTTGTGCCCCGGCCGGCGGTGGAGAGACCTGCGCCGGCGGTTTTTTTGGCCGCCTCGCGCGGGACGTAGGTCGCAGCTTCCACAACCGTGTTTTCAGCTGCCGGCGACGATCCACCGGCGACGATGCTTCCCACTGTGGCCGGGACGGTGGCCAGGACCATGATGAAGATCACGCACATTCCGATCATGAGTGCCCTGTCCTCGACGCTTGCGACCCCGCCCATCCCGAACAGCTGAAAGCGGATCACCGCGACGATGAGCAAAACGGTGAAGAGCCTGAAGATCTTGCCCCCGGCGGCGAAGAAGAAATTGCGCGCGATGTCCGAGGTCTGTTTCCACACGCCGAAACCGAGGGTGACGATGCCGGCGGTGAAGGCGATGTAGACCTGAACATAGGCCAGCAGCATCATCCCGGCGATGATTGCCCCCAGAAACACCAGCGCCAGCCAGACGAACACGGCCATCGTGCTACGGACAACGCCAGTGGTGGCGTAATAGATTTGCGCCCCGGCCCTGTAGATCTCGCCAAAGACCTTGGCCGGTTTGATCGATATGTCTATCCCCGTCCCGCTGCCAGCGCCTGTTCTTCTTCGAGTGTGGGCACGTCACCGGCCACATCACCGGGATATTGCTGCGCCACGGCGGGTTCGCCCCGGGCCAGCAGGACCAGGGCGGTCAGAACCACACCACCAATGAGAACTGCAAAGCCGCGCGGGCAGGGTGAGAGTGACATGATCACTGCCCCCTCGAGAAGGAGCCGATCAGTTCCTTCGGGGTTCCTCGGCGGCGCTCGATCTCCCGGGCTCGGCGCAGGCCATGGCGATTTTCGGCCTCTTCCGCATCGCGTTCGGCCAGCCAGCGGGCCTGGAACAGGCTGGTCTGTTCGTTTTGCGCCGCCGTCAGGGTGCGCAGCTGCGCCAGCTGGCGGGCGATCGAGGCCGAAAGCTCATTGCCCACCTGGATTGCCTCGACCTGGCCCCTGACTGTCTCGCCCTGGCCCCTGACTGTCTCGCCCTGGCCCGCGATGCGCGCCAGCAGCTCCGCCTCGCTGTCCACATCCGCAACCGTCATCCGCGCGGTGCTCAGAGCCGCGTTTAGCGCGCTTTGCGACAGGCCCGACCATTCATCGTAGCGGCCCGCGAACTCCTCTCTCGCCAGCGGTGAGGCTTCATAGAGCGGATCGGTGATCAGCCGGCTGCGCAATAGCCCGTCAAGCGCGGCCCCGTCCGCCGCCAGCGCATTGGCCGCCGCCATCACGCCGCGCAATTCCAGCACCGAGGTCTCCACATCGCCCCAGATGGTGTCCGGCAGGTTCAGCGTGTTGCGGATCATGTTCTGGTAGGCGAGGAACTGGGTGCGCAGCAACTCGGCCTGTGTGGCCAGTTGCCGTGCGTTGAGCGCGACAGCGAATAAATCTCTAGACTATTAGAGAGCGAGCCAAGGTGGACACAAACTGGAGATAAATCTGAAACGCGAACGGATGCGCCGCCTTCCAGTCCGCCGCTGCATTGACTTTGGGCAGGCCGAATCGCATGATGGTCCAGGTCCGGGCTTCCCCCGCCCGCACCCAGAGGGAGAAGCGGCAATGAATGACTGGGGATTCTACGGACGCAAAGACCTGATCGGGGACCTGACTCAGTCCCTGACTTCGGGTACGTTTCACGTAGAAGTCTATATCGGACGACGCGGCATCGGCAAAAGCGGCTTCGTGGCCGAGACCCTGCGCCGCCTCGATGCCGACGGCCGGGGCAAGCCAGCGCTGATGTTTGAGCTCGATGACGGAATGGATGGCAACCGGCTGATGTCGAGCTTTGTCGATGCGTTGGCGGAACTGGAACTGGACGCACCGCTGAAGAACTGGGATCCGGGACTAGCCGAACGGGTGTCGCCCGGCTACGCGGTCGGCAAGGCCGTCAGGTTGCTGGTGCAGCGTGACTGGACCGTCTTCATCGACGAATTCCAAATCGCCGACACATCCCCGGAACTCGAAGGAATGATCGGCCAGATCAAGCAGCTGATCGACCGCCAGAAGCGAGCTGGCAACCCCGGCCCCGGCCCCGGCAAGCTGATTCTCGCCGGCTCCGATCAGCAGGGCATGGCCCGGCTGTTCGACGGCGACCAGCCGCTGCACGAACGTGCTTGGCCGAAGCGCGTTCCCGGCTGGTCCGTCGCCGAGATCTTCGAGATGGCCCAGGACCAGGGCTGGCTGGACTTCCCCGGCCGGTTCCTGACCCTCTACGCCGCCTTCGGTAACGTGCCTAGGTATTGGGAGGAATTCCACGGCGGCGAGAGGAAGGGGCCGGCGGCGATGATGCGGTGGGACGACGATGCCGCATGGCGACTTGCCTTCGCCGAATGGGCCCTCTCCAAGACCAGGGATTCATGGCGAGATCCGCTGCATGCATGGACCAGCGGCGAGCTGTCGGACGACAACCAAGCGGTGCTCAAGGCCCTCGCCAGGCATCGAACCGGCTGGCGGACCGCCGCCGAACTGCGCGGCGGCCTGAAGTTCGGTGCCGACGACGCCTGGGAAGAGGACCGGATTCTGGACAGCTTGGAGAATATCCGGAAAATGGAGATCGTTCGGCCGTCGCCGCGGTTCCTGGTTCCAGGAGAGTTCGAGCGCGACGAGAAGGATCCGATGCACTGGATGGACGAGACGGCATGGCCAGCGGGCGCGCGCTGGCGCATCCACGACAGCTGGCTGCGTTTCTGGGTCACGGCACTCGGGCCGGCCATGCGGAGGGCCGACGAGAGCATCGCCGTTCATCCGCAAACGAACGGGCGTCCATCTGTCGGGAGCAGGCCGTCGGCTGACCAGGTGCAGGCGCTGGAGGAGTCGCTCAAGACCGTCGAGGGCGTTGCCCTCGAGGAACTGGTCGGCCTCGCGCTGCTGGAGGCGTGGTTGGTTGACCCGGTAGGTTTCAGTCGCCACGTCGGCTACTCGGTTCACGTGCTTGAGGGTGCGAATGTTCCCGAGGCCGAAGGTGCGCTTGAGATCGACCACGACTGGAAGGTGAAGCCGCAACCGGTCACCGAGATCGACCTGCTCGGATTCCACTGGACCAAGCCCGAAGCCGAGTCGGTCGGGATTGTCGGCAGTTGCAAGCGCAACCCCCGCGGTCACGATGTCGTCAAGCATCTGGCCGAACCGCTGCGGAAGATGGAGGCGGCACGCGCGAATCTTGCCCAGGAAGTGCGGCGCGGTCTGGAACTGCCGCTTGATGGCTGGCTGGTCTCGCCGGCGTTCGACCCCACAGACCGCGATCGGCGGGAAGCGACAAAGCCGCCGACCGGCATCGAGCGGCTGGTCTGCGTCGACATTCCCGAGATGGTTCGGTGGCTGACCCCAGAGCTGGCGGAGAAGCCGGGACCGTCCAGACGCAAGTCGTCGAAAATCGACCTTCTGTCCGATGGCCGAACGGCTTCCGGTGTCCCGCCTGCGGCCACGGTCGCGGGCGGCAACTGAAGACCGGGCCCCACAGCTTCGAGTGCGCCCGTTGCCATACGTCAAGCCTCGGTCGCCGCCGGCACCCTTCTGCACCGAACCAGGCTGTCGCTCGCGATCTGGTTCCGGGCCGCCTGTCCGATGGCCACCCATTGCAACGGCATCTCCGCCTTGCAGTTGCAGAAGCGGCTCGGGATTGGATCCTGCCGCAGCGCGACAAGGATGCGCCACCGGCCCCATGTCGTCGGCGACAGGCTCGCCCTGAAATTCTCGCCTGGATCCGCACCGCGCTCTGCAACCTCAAGGGCTGCGCGCCAAGCGCCTCCAGACCTGTCTCGGCGAGTTCGTCTTTCGCTTCAACCGGCGCCGAAAGTGCCACGCTGCCTTCCTGTCCCTGTTCCTGCAGGCTCTGCGCGCCAAACCTCGCCCCTGCCGCATCTTGATCAAACCGGAACCAAGTGCATAAGCAGTTGCTTTCAATTCCCGATCCGTGCGAGCCACCCTCGCCATTCGACTGACTCCACATGGCTTGCGAGGCCGTTGCGACCGAACTTGGTTCGTCACGTTCCCCAAGAGTGCGCACGCGTATCTACTGAAGCAATCGCCACCACCGTTCAGACGTGAGCGGTGGAATCCCTCAGCGTCCTGTTCACGGCCCGGCCGCCTGAACTGATCGTGCTGGCCACTTCGCCTCCTCACCGCGAAGAAACAGACCGAGGTATCGTTTATCCCGAGCCGCTGCTGAACGCTGACGAAGATAGGCTGTTTTTGGAGACCGCGGCAGATGTACGTCTCCGAACTCTGACGGAATGGCTGGGGGAAGGTCAATGACCCCGTGCAATTCTGAAACACTGCCCGCGGTCGGGATCTCGGTTTCGGAGAGTTCCGACATCAAGACTGTTGCGAAAGCGGTCGTTTTTCTCTACATTTCACCGATCGGTGGCTGCAACGCCTTCCTGAAGAGCCGCTTTAAGGTGCCGAAGGTTTGCGCCGCGCTCCACTGCCGTCGCGATACCAGCCGGTTGAACCAGCGTCGGTCCCGGGACAGGGGATGCCCGCGAGAAACCCGGAACATGATCCCAGACTTGATCCCCGCCGCGCCGTGCAGTCAGCCACCATGGCCGGGAAGTGCGGCGCCTCGCCCTCCTTGTCGGTGCGCACGAATCCTTGCAGCCGAAGCGGCAGCGACCGCCCTTCTTCAGCCACCGGGTGTCCGGGTCCGCCGAGCGCCGCTCGGACACCGAAACCTCGGGTGCCGCGCCCTCGGCGCGGTCCTCGGCCACAACCTCGATCTGATGCCGCGGACTCGCCGCGCTCTCCACGATGGTCACATCGACAACCGCCGCCAAGCGCTGCCAGTCGATCAGGTCGCCGACCTTTCGCAGGATGCTGTCTGGTGCCACGCGTCGGCTACCACGTTCATAAAGAAATCCATCGGTTTCTCCCTCAATCGAACGTCATGACAAGCGCTTGCAGCCCCTGGAGCGACATGTCAATGGCCGGGATGCGTATTTCGCAACAGTCTTGAAACTGCGTAAATGCTACAACGGAAGACGAGATTGATCTTGTGCCCAAAGGTCGTCTCCAGCCACCTCTCCGAATCGTGTAGATCTGGGTACGGTGCGCACTGTTTCTGAACTTAACAAACACATCCATGTCTCTTGGGGCTGGGGTTATCAAGCAGGACGGAACCTTATTACACCAGTCCCGTTAGCTGCCTGCCTTCATTATCCACCCAGTTCAACTACGAAAAGGTTTTATTGTTCATGCAAAGTCGACTGAAATTCAGGTGCTGCCCAACGAGATGACAAGCTACGGAAATGTCTCCATGTCGTTTGATCAACGGCGGCTGATCCGGTCTAATTTGCTGCTTGTCGAACCGATGGCTTCTTTTCGTTGCAACTAGTGCGTAGTGCGTAACGTACTTCAAATTGCTCAGGATAAGGGCCGCACTCCAGCGTGCACATCGAGCGAAGATATTTCAAGAGCGGCAAAGTTCTCCGTAATTGCTCAAACCCTTTGGTTTCTTCGACATTCAACGTCTTTTTTAGCTCCACCAACACCACGCGAACCTTCTTGCTGCCACGGCTGACTATCGCGTAATCGCACGTTTGTTTCCACGGACCGTCTTTGATACCTGACAAACTGCCGATCTTTCTCAGGTTGAGAACCACGGCGTCGGAGACCACATTGGACACTTCCACCTTCATCACGTTCTCTTCCCGCAGAACCACGGTTCCATCAGGCTTTATGGGTTTCAGAATTTTCTGTTGGTCAAGAATTTTCTGAAGACAGACCTCAAACATTTATGTCACGTCACTTTCTGCCTCCAGCCGCGACGCTAGCTCGTTCGAAGTGGTATTTATGTTATCGATGGTCCTGTCGAACACTGGCATTTCGATACCGAACTGGTCGATCTTACAGCACGCCAAACCGCCATTCTCTGCCACATATGCACGAAGCAGATCCGGGTGCAGCGCATCATCCCGGACATACTTTAGTTTATTGAGCACTTTGTCTTTGCCCTTGAAGTTCTGACTCAACATGACGAGATTGTTGATTTCCTTGATAAGATAATCGCTGTGAGTGGTGACAAGAACCTTCAGTCCTGTCCGCACGGAGCGCACTAGCATGCGCGCGAACAAAATCTGATTCGCGGTATCGAGATGACTTTCGGGCTCGTCGATGATTAGCAACTGGTTATTCTTGGCGACATGCCGCAGGAAAAAGTAGAGATCGGACAATCCGCGGACCGATGAGGAAGCAAGGTGCAGAGGAATGTTGAAACTACGTCCCTCGCCGCGCGCCTTTGACATGAAGCGTATCTCGTCGCCGGACACGCCATAGTACCCCTCCATCATGTCCTTGATGTCGTCGAAAAGCTTGTTCTCTTGAAGTTCGCCCTTGGTTTTTCTCAGGTCTGGGATGCTACGGGTGTAATCGATGTTGTCCTTGATTGGCATCGCGTAGCGACTGGTGGCCCGGTCAATGATAAGAAAGGGCGACAACTGTTCACTTGGCTTGTTGTTTGCAATCCGTTGAAGAACATTGACCAACTGATTCTTGGTAAAGTCGAGTTCCCGATAGAACAGAGAAATACCGAACCGTTCGGCAGAGAGAATGAACGGTTCGGGAAACATCCCTTGTAGCAGGAACTTCATGAAACCGGAAGCCACATAGAAGTCCATATCACGAGCCAAGGCTTTCATTCGTGACTTGTCTGTGGCCATGGTGATCTGCTGGCCGTCATGCTTGATTGAAAAAGAGCCGCCTTCGGGCAATTCGCAGCGGACATCAGTGGGGCTATCGCGGCTGGTGCCATTGCTGACAGGTACAACCTCGATTGAAGCTTCCCCGAACTTGTCATGCCTAGAAGTGAACACTTGGCTTATCGCTTTTTTCGAGAAACCCCGGGCCAGCGCTTGCAGCACCGCCGCTCGCTGTTGTTCGATCTCGATTTTGCTAAAGGTGAAGCGCGCTTGGCCGTCGTTGCGGAGTTGCTGGGAAATTTGCCGCAGGTCAAACGATGGGGTTGCTCTATTGAAGAGAAAAGGTTCGATGCTAGGCCAAGACTTCCACATCTTCAGGAAGCCATAAAGCGTGTACACGAGATATGTCTTGCCAGTGTTGTTGCGGCCCGCAATGATCGTGAGATTGCCCAATTCCAGATCGGCTGCCTTTACTGGACCGATGTTGCGGAAACGAAACGTAACGGGCGACTGATTCGGCTTATTGTCTTGCTGTATCATTGTTTATTACTCGTGTGCGTGTGCAGATACATTGTATACACCGTCGCTCTGAGATTGTGTTTCTTTGATAAGCACTGATGTATCTGCTATCGTTCCTGTTCCACGTTGCAAATTTTACAATCGCGGTTCGCGATGTGGACCCGAAGGCTGTTGCGAAAACGAGAATTTTTCCTGCATTGCGGCTGCTAGAGCTGGTTGCGCTTGGCGATTGCTGATCGGTGGCTCAACGCTTCCGGCCACGGTTTTGGTCCCAAAAGGCGCGGTTGCAGCCCTCGATGCGCCGTATCGGGTAGGGGCGGGGCCATCGCCTTCAGGGTGCCGAAGGTCCGCCGCGATCCATCGCCGTCTCGACGCCAGCCGGTTAAACCGGCGGCGGTGCCGGGACAGGGGACATCCCCGAGAAGCCGGGAGCGTGATCTTCGCCTCGCCCTCGCGTGCGCTCCCCACGATGGTTGCATCGACAACCGCCACCGGCGCGTCCCAGGCACGAGCGCACCGGGCCGAGGGCTGCCGCTAGGCAATGCCAGTCGATCAGGGCGCCGACCTTTCGCAGCGCGTTGTCGGGTGCCACGCGCTCGGCCACCACGTTCATGAAGAACTCCATCGGTCTCTCCCTCAACTGAACATCATGACAAGCGCGTGCAGCCCTTCGGCGCGACATGTCAGTAGCGGAGAGGCGCATTTCGCAACAGTCTTGACAGGCGGGCATTCGGGTTAAACGACGGCCATTTGCGCGATGCCATGGCCGAGACTGCCCTGCACTAAGACTGTTGCGAAAGCGGGTGTTTTTTTCTGAGTTTCGCCGTTTGGAGCCGGTTGCGCGCCTGTCGGTCGCCGCGACGCCTTTCAGACGCGATTCTGGCCCAAAAAGCGCGGTTTCAGGCCCCGATGCGCCGCATCGGGCAGGTTCCGGACAGACTCCGGCCCTCAGGCCGCGACCAGCTTGATCCGGTTGGCCGCCTTGAGCAGGTTCAGCGCCATCGACTTGAAGGTCAGCTCGGCCTCCACCGCCCGCCGTCCCATGAACCGGGACCGCGCCGCCCCGAACAGACGCTTCAGGGTGCCGAAGGTCTGCTCCACGATCCATCGCCGCCGCGACACCAGCCGGTTGAACCGGCGGCGGTGCCGGGACAGGGGATGCCCCCGGGAAGCCCGGAACATGATCCCCGCCGCGGTCAGGCAGGCGCGGTTGGCGGCGCTTGACAGCCCCTTGTCGGCGAGCACCCTTCGCGCCGTGCAGTCGGACACCATGGCCGGGAAGTGCGGCGCCTCGCCCTCGTTGGCAGGGCGCGCCAGGACCCGCTCCACGAAGCCCTCCCCGTCGGTGCGCACGAACCCTTTATAGCCGAACAGGCACCGCCCGCCCTTCTTCAGCCACCGGGCGTCCGGATCCGCCGAGAGACGCTCGGACACCGAGATCTCGGGCGCCTCGCCCTCGGCGCGGTCCTCGGCCACAACCTCGATCTGGCGTCGCGGTCGCGCCGCGCTCTCCACGATGGTCGCGTCAACCACCGCCACCGGCGCATTCCTGACCTTCAGGCCGCGCTCCTGCAGCTGGCGGTTGACCTCGGACAGAAGCGCCGCGTCAAGACCGCGCAGACCGAGCATCCGGCGAAACCGGCAGATCGTCGTGTGGTCGGGACTTCGCTCGATCATCGACTGGCCGCAGAACAGCATGAAGTCGAGGCGCACCGTCAGGGCCCGCTCGAGTTCCCGGTCCGACAGCGAGTGCCACGGGCCGAGGACTGCCGCCAGGCGTTGCCAGTCGATCAGGGCGCGGACCTTTCGCAGGGTGCTGTCCTGACTCACGCGATCATCCGCCAGCTTCATGAAGAAATCCATCGATCCTCTCCCTCAATGCAACATCATGAAAACCGCTTGCAGTCCTTCCAGCGCAACATGTCAAGAGCCGGAAAGGCGCATTTCGCAACAGTCTTGCACTTGCTCGCCTCGGGAAGAAATCTGGCATATGGTGGCGGTCTGCGGCAACACGGATTTGCTGTTCGAACTGATCAGGCGTTATCGCAACCATCCACGGCACTGTGGCACGATCGTCGTGACCGATTATTTGGCGTGGCCGGTACATATCCGGAGGGCGTCGCGTGAACTCACCACGTTCATCGCTGAGCACGAAACTGCTGCTAGCCTCGTTTTCCTCGCGCGTGACGGAGCCCGGCGGTGGAGGGCGTCAAGCGCATAATTTCCTCGCGCGTGACGGAGCCCGCTTGGCGCGGGAGCAACGGCTGAAACTTCCGTCTCATGAGCCGGATGACGATGAGTGGGCGGAAGAACTGACGGCAATGAGAACTGTCGTGCGCGAAAAATTCAGGGCCTGCATAGTGCTCGGCGGTTTCGGTGGATGAACCCGCGACATTGTCGAGATCATTGGGGTCACCGATCATTGGCCCGGCTGCGACAGTTTTGGTTCGTATTCCCCGGACGATTTCCACAATGGCCTCTCCCGGGAGGAGAACGCTGCAAGGAAGCTTCGGTCAAGTTCGACGAGTTCAATTCGATATTTGCAGACAGATCTGTTGATACAGGTGATATTCTGGATGAGTGGACTGATCAGTGGATACGTTGGGAAATCAGAAACAGATACTTCAGAGACTCAATAGTGGCGATTCTCTTGGTTGGTAGCGAGACGAAGCACCGGAAACACGTCGATTGGGAAATTCGTTCGGGCGTGCACGATGGATCGGTGAACAAGAGATCGGGATAGTGGTGATCAACCTGCCGAGAATCCCTAGGGAACCTCTGATTTGGAGAGTTTTTTTTGGGTTATGGCTGCGGAAACTGCTCTTCCCGGCTGTGCCGGTCAGTTTTCTGCGGTCCGGAAGCCCCGAATGCGCGTTTTCGGGGCGGAACCGCCGCCGGTTCAGCCCCCGGCAGCGCACCTTGTCACAGCCGAACACCAACTTCACGATCCCGCAATGCCCGGCGTCGCTCCGAAGGAGTCAGGTCGCGACGCTGGCGGCCGTTCCCTCCAGGCGGCGCGCCAGCCACCCCCGAAGGTCAGTGCCGATATGCAGCGTCATCCCGAAATGCCGCCGGTTCCCCTTCCTCGTCCGATGCATCTCCGGATCGCGGGCGTTGCTCTCGTTCCCGGTCGACGACGGCGCCGAGATGATGCTGCCCTCCTTCAGCAGGCCCCCCACTCGGCCAAGTGGTCCCCAATCTCCCGAATGGCAAGTGCGCCAGCCCGTGGCACTCCAGCCAGCGGTGGAAGTCGGGACCGTCGTCTCATCCGGAATCTTTTCAGCCTCGCCCCGGCAAGGCGCTGGACGCTCTCGGCCTCGCAAGCATGTTCTCCATCGCGGGTCGCCGGATTGCAGAATGGCTACCCGCGGTGCATGCGCAGCGTCACCGGCAGCGGATGTGGCTGTCGCCCCTTGCCGCCGCCCTTGGGACAGACCGACGCAATGCAGGCCTCCAGGCGCGCCCAGGGGTCGGGCCACCTATCCGTTCCGGAAAGATCTCGCGGCACGTCCTGCGGTTATGTTCAAGGCTCGCAAAGGTCAATTGCCGAAGTCGCTGCCTGTCGTGATCCCCCGAAAGAAAGGCGTGGCGCAAGACAGCGGGCGCGCACCGGATGCACAATGCCACGCCCAAAATCAGGCTGACTGCTTATGCACTTGGTTCCGGTTTGATCAAGATGCGGCAGGGGTGAGGCTTGGTGCGCAGAGCCTGCAGGAACAGGGACAGGGAGGCAGCGTGGCGATTTCGGCGCCGATTGAAGCGAAAGACGAACTCGTCGAGACAGGTCTGGAGGCGCTTGGCGCGCAGCCCGTGGCAGACGCCCCGAGCCCAGCCCTTGAGGTTGGAAAACACGGTGTGAATCCAGGCGAGAATTTCACGGGCGGGCCTGTCGCCGACGACATGGGGCCGGTGGCGGTCCCGAGGCGCCGCGCTGCGGCAGACTGGCCTCGTCGATCTCGACCAGACCGGACAGCGGGCTGCGCTCGGGGGGTTGCCATGGCACGGCGAAGCTTGGCGGCGAGCATCCAGGCGCTGCGACAGGACCCGACCCCGAGCCGCTTCTGCAACTGCAGGGCGGAGATGCCGTTGCAATGGGTGGCCATCAGACAGGCGGCCCGGAACCAGATCGCGAGCGACAGCTTGGTTCGGCGCCGGCGGTGGCCGAGGTTTGGCGATGGCAGCAGGCGCACTCGAAGCTGTGCGGCCTGGTCTTCAGCTCCCACCCGCGGTCGTGGCCGCAGGCGGGACACCGGAAGCCGTTCGGCCATCGGACGGCGACGAGCCACCGGGCGCAGGCGTCGTCGTCGGGGAACAGGCGCTGGAAGGCGATGAGGCTGGTGGGGATTTCGGTCATGGGACGGTTCCACATCAAGAATGTCATGCGAACATTCCATCATCCGACATCCCGGACACAATGCCTTGTGTCGCCGGAACCATGTGCGTAAGCAATTCAGGCTGTATTCAGAGGTTTCCCAAGATAATCGACGCGCCATATGGATTTCTCCATGGCGATGGTTGCCGAGCGCGTGGAATGGGAGAATGCGCTTCGCAGGGAGAACGCTTTAATCGACTGGCAACGCTTGGCGCCCCGACTAGCGAGGGTTAGGCGGGGGCCGCCGTCTATCCCATCGAAGCTGCCAGTCCTGCACATGAATTCCCGACCGATGACAATCGAAGCTGGGGATTGCGAACGCGGGCGGACTACCAGGAAGCGCGTTTTGCTGCCACATGCTCCGCTATGTCCTCCCAGGGTGGGTGGTCGGTAAAGTGCCAGCGAACGAACTTGAGCAAGTCTTCGATGTCGCTGTCCGAAATTGAAGACCCGAAAGCCGGCATGGATCTTTGCAAGACGCCCCGGGGCGGCCGGATCCCGTCAAAGATGATATGAATCACGTTGCGAGGATCCGATGCGTTCATCGTGGAGGTGAGGGCCAGCGAGACCGGTAACTGGCGGCCGCCGCGCTTGTGGCACTTCGAGCATTGGTCGCGAAAAACATCCATGCCGCGCCGGACAGCTGGATCTTCCGGCAATACTGCGGGCATGTATCCGGGTTCTGCAATCCAATCCAAAGATCTTGCATGGGCGAGCACGGCGTCTTTTCCCTCGTCCGAAAGCTGGGAGCGTTGCAAGGTTTCGAAATATGCGGCAACTGCAAATACATCATCCTCAGACTGATCATAGAGGTGATTCACGACTGGCCCCATCGGACCTGCGGCAATGCCGTGATCTTCGTCCCAACCGTCAAACAGATAATTCACCAGCTCCAGTTGGCCCCAGGGGATCGGCGCTCTGGACTCATCATTGAGGGCAGGAGCGTGCCAGTCTTCCGCCTCCCCGCCGCCGTAGGCCGATGCTTGCATTACTGCGCCGAAGATGTTCCGTGGAGAATGGCAAGCGCCGCAGTGCCCGAGTCCCTCGGCAAGGTAAGCGCCTCGATTCCATTCCTCGTCCCGACTGTTGTCAGGCTCGTATTCACCTGCTTCAAGAAACAGGAGCTTCCACCCCGCCAGCAGCATCCGAATGTTGAACGGAAACCGCAGTTCATTCTCCGGAGCCTTCTGCACGACTGGATCAAGTGCCATCAGGTAGGCGTAGATTGCATGAATGTCTTCGTCGGACGCTTTTGTGAAGTGATCGTACGGAAAGGCTGGATAGAGATGTCTTCCACGACGGTCCACTCCCTCTCGCATGGCGCGCCGAAACGCCGATTCCGACCAGTCACCGATTCCGGTCGCCGTGTCCGGCGTAATGTTCGTGGAATGGATAACGCCAAAAGGCGTCGGAAGCGCCAAGCCTCCTGCGAAGGGGATGCCGCCAGGTGCGGTGTGGCACACTTCGCACGCGCCAATCCCGGCAAGCGCCTTTCCGTCACGCAGAAGCTCCCTGTCAAATGCAGTTGCTCCCGGCGGATCGATGGGAGCGAATTCGGGATGCCGGTTGGCCCAGAGTCCGGCGGCAACCGCAAAAGCCACTGGCAGCGCAGCGACGATCAGGACCACGCGTGGCCTGATCATGCAAGCAGGCCCCTGATAGCCAAGCAAGCCGGATACAAGCCTCGCGAGGCACTGAACCGCCCGACCAGAACTGATCGATCTGCATTCACTGAACATGGGACATTCATGATTGTCACGGACGTATGGCCGGCACTTCTACAGGAAGTCCTCTACCGCGCCAGGCTAGGTAGAGTTCCAGGCTCAGATACTCGGGTGATCCGAGTTCCTTTGGTTCCGCGCGAACCGCCCAATTGCACCAGCGAAACATGCGGTGCCTGGAGCCCATTGAGCGCCACATCAACCGGTAGACAGGGAATCCATTGACGTGGCCCTGGCTTATGCGGTCGCCACGCAGCCGCAATCCGGCACGGTCGTCATGACACTGGCTGCAGGACAGGTTCAGCTGGCCTCTCCGTTGAAAATAGAACTCATGGCCTTCCTTCCAGAAGCGTTCCGCCCCGCCGGATACATCCACGTTCATCGGCACCCCGCGCGACTGGTGGGTTAGAAATGTCGCAAGCGAAAGCATTGATTCGGACTCCAGCGGAAAGGCTGGAGCACCCATGTAAGCGATACGCATCTCGTTAATGCGCGACTCCAGATTCATCAGGCGGCCGAGATCGTTATCATACTCTGGATACTGCGCCGCAACGCCCAGCATCGAATCCGAAGCGTTGCCATGGCAGCTTTGGCAGGAAAGCCCCTCAGTTCCCTCTGCCGAAGCCCAGAGTTCTGCTCCTTGCTCCACCGCAAAAATTCCGGGATTCTGAAAATTGTCATCCTGAAGCGCACGGACCTGCTCTCCCATGTAATGATATCCCGAAACCGGAAAGTCGTCTCCGAACAAGTCAGGTCTCTGTGTGGACGACGCAGTTCCGAGCAGTGCGCATGTCGCCAGTGCCAGCGCGAGTCCAACCGGTGCCACGACCCGCGACCGCCGGATGCCGCTCAAATCACCTGGATGTCGGCCGATGCGGTGTATACCGAGCCGTCGTCGTCGTGCCATCTGAATTCGATCCGCCCGGACTCGCCCGCCACTGCGTAGAACGAGATAAACGGGTTTGCCGATACCGCTTCGTGCCAGTCCGCCCTGAAGACAGTCTCTCCGTTGTAGAGCGCTTCAAACCGGTGAATGATGCGCCTCGGGATGAGTTCTCCGCTCCTGTTGAACATGAAGCCGTTGTCCATTGGATGCGCGACCAGCGTCTTGATCTCGAAAGTCTCGCCTCTGGCCACGGTGGAGGGCATTGAAATTCGTGTCCTTACGTTGACCAATGCATGGCTCCCATGTTCAATGCCTGTTGCGCCACGGTGCCTCCAAGCAGCGTCCGCCCGGGTCTCATTCGCGTCTGCGCTCGGCCCGCTGGGCGTCCGGGAGGAAGATATCGACTGCGCAGGCACCAAGGGTCACCGACACATGCTGCGCCGTCATCCAGGCGGAGGCGTCACTCATCAACGAGAAGCCGAAGACATGCTGGCTTTGGGCGAGCCGGATGCGCTGCGAAACCTTGGCGATGCCTGAGCGCGGCGTGAAGTAGCAATCGGCGACGAGCGGCTGGGGGTTTCGAGTCGTCAGGACATGCAGGCTCCTGACATGATCTGCTTCCGTCATTGGCGAATCCGGAACGGACGCAACGAGCGGGACCGACAGACCGGTATCGGCCCTGTCAGGCATCGAGAGTTCGACTCGCCCTTCACGAAAATCGGTTCGACCCAGCCGCTCGAAAACCAAGTCCCGCATCCAATCCGGCATCTCCGGGATGGCCGCCGCAGCCGGGACCGGAACGATGGAAATAGCCGCGATCGCCCCGGCACTCCCAATGAGTGTCCGCAAGGTCTGCCTCCGGCTGAACCGGCTGAACTGGGAGATCCTGGGAACCCCGGAATCCTCGATTCGGTCGAACTCAATTTGCATGCTTCGAACCGCGCTCGTGGCTGACTGTACAGGCGCTTATGTCGCATGCGCCAGACAATGGCAAATTGAGATTCTGCAGTTCAAACCGCGAACGCTGTGCGGAACAATGCTGAAAGCCGTTTGTCCTTCAGAAGTTCGGAGATCGAAACGGTGAGACTTCGCCCCGGCCGGCCATCTCTCCCAATGGGATTGATTTTTTCCGAATTCCGTTCACCATGCGATGCAGTGCGGCGAATTCTGTTCTTTGCCGGAAACCGCACGGAGAGTTCGGCCATTTTCGATCCTTGATCCGTTGCGCAATTTTCCGTTGGGCGGACAATGCGGATGCCGGACTTCGAAATTTTCCCACCGGAAACTGTAATCTGTCGCTGATTCCCGCAGCATTGAACACGCGTGTCTCGCTTCCATGCACTATCAGTTGGCGGGTTGGTGCACGGTGGAGGCCGCAGCTTCCAAGCTGGCATGTCCCGAAAACTTTCGGGCGACTGGCTGCACGGGCCATCAGCGACCCGGTGCCTGAACCTGGATTTCGGACGGAGGGCCATGCTCCGAAGAAGATACGGCGAAGCCGAAACAGCAAGACTTCGGCACGAAACCTGGATGCGCAGCCACCGGCGCATGTCTCTGGTTGTCCTGGTCATGACACTGACCGCTGGCACTGCCGTGGCCGCCGCGGTGTGGGCGCTCGCTTCGAAGCCGGAGCCTCGCTACTTCGCTGCCAAGGAAGACGGCGGGATACTCCCGCTTGTAGCGCTGTCCAGTCCGTATCTGACGGATGGGCAGGTCACTAACTTTGCCGTCGAGGCGGTAACCGGCGCCCTGACTCTCGACTTTGCGAACTGGCGCAAAGATCTGACGGAAGCCTCGAGCTATTTCGAGCGCCCGGATGGCTGGAACAGTTTTCTCGATGCGGTTCGGAAGTCAGGCATGCTGAACTACATCAGGGAGCGCCGTCTTGTTTCGACCATTGTCGCGAACGGTGCCGTAATTGTCGGTTCGGGCTTGGACTCCCACAAGCGATACAGCTGGACTGTCCAGATACCGCTGAACATCACCTACGAGTCGGCCAGCGAAATCAGCCGGGACAATCTTCTCGCCGAAGTGGTCGTCTCGCGCCTGCCAACCTGGGAAGCTCCAAAGGCTGTCGGGATCACCCAGATTGTGGTTCGTCCGGGCCGGATCCAGGAGACGCAATGAACATTCGCGGCCAAGACGCCGCAGGCTGCGCAGTCCGTTGGACGGGGGCATTTGCCGCTCTGGCTTTGTGTCTCCAGCACTCTGCTTCAAGCGGGCAGGCGATGACAGACGGCGCGCCAGAGACCAAGCTCAAGGAAGATGGATTCGACAGTGCGGCGGAGAGCGCATTTCCCATGTCGCCGGAAATGGTGCGCCGGTACCGGGAGATCTACGAGGAGAACGAGAGGGCAATGACGGACACTCCAGAACCTGAGGCGATCATCGACATGGAACTGGTGTCGCTGGAACCTGGCGGCGAAGTCCCAGTTCTGAACGTTGCGCCGGGCATCGCGACCGTTGTCGCATTTCACGATGCGACGGGACAGCCTTGGCCGGTGCGCCAGCATGTCATCGGAAGCGGCGAAGACTACCATGTGATTCAGCTTGGCGAAAACTCGAACTCTCTGGCCATTTCGTCTCTCGTCAGAGTTGGCTGGACCAATCTTGTAGTGGCGCTTGCGGAAGAGCCCACGGCGGTGGTGCTTCGCGTCAATGTGGACCGCAAACGGACGCACTTTCGCAGCAGCATACTGGTGATGAAGCCGGGCCCATTGTCGAACCCCGATTCAGTTCGCGTGGGGGCCGATCTTCCCAAACCGGGCGATGCAGAACTTTTGTCTGTGCTGACCGGCGCCGGGCCGACGGCCAATGCGGAAAGGGTTTCGGTCGAAGGAATTCAAGCCTCGGCCTGGATTGTGGCCAACGACCTGTACGTTCGAACGAAACTCTCGCTGTTGTCACCGCGCTGGGAAGCATCTCTTTCGGGACCAGGGGGGATTCGTGCCTACAAGCTGCCAGCCAGTCCCGTGCTGCTGTTTTCAAGGAACGGCAAGATCGTTCGCGCCGAACTGGAGCTTCCGTAGTGTTTCGGGCGCTGCACATGCTTGCCCTTTCGTCGAAACGGGTGGCTGAAGGACTTGGTTTGGGAAACCTGTTTCGAACGGGAACGAAACAGGGCAGTTCGGATTTGCGGAGGGACGGACCTTCCGCAGGATCGCATAGCGAGAGAAACGCCTCCGATTCAGGAGCGACTGCAAGCTATGGCAAAGGCCGGCTTGCCAGCACTCGGAGAAGAACCCGCCTTCTGATCATGGTGACGCTTCTTGCAGCGGCGGGCATGACGTACTTTGCACTCGATTCCAAGATGCCGGCGTCGTCGCAACTTTCCCGAATTCCGCCAATGGACCCCACTCCTGGAGGGCTGCGGCAACAGGAGTCGGAACGTTATCGGGAAACGCTGACATCGGCCAATGAATCGAATTCGAACCAGGCTGGACGTCTTGGAGAATCATATATTTCCGTTCCCGAGGGGATTCTCGAGCAGGTCAGCCCACCGGGCGGATCGAGTCGGTTTCCGTGGCTTCCGGCTTCAACGGAAGAGAAGAGTCTTGGGCAGGCAAACGGCGCGAAGATTGACGATAGAGCGGCACCGGTGTCGTCGTCGGCAGAGTCCGCAAATTCCAATTCGCTCTCGACGGGCGCACGCGCCGCGGCAGATGAAAATCCATACAAATCTGCAATGCTTGCCCAGATGACTGCAATATCGCGTGCCATGCTTGTTCATCCTCCGGAAAGCGCCATTTACTCCGTAGAGCTTCCAGAGAAGAAAGAGCGTGAGAGGCGAGTTTCAGCCATCGCAAGCAGGCGCGCGGTCAGCGAGGTGGATGCCCGTGTTCCGGAAAGAGGCTGGACGCTTCCGGCGGGCACGATTCTCTATGCAGAGATGGTCAACTCCGTCAGTTCAGATCATGCGTCTCCGATCGTCGCGAGAGTGAATTCAGGGCGCTTCCAAGGCGCCTACCTGACCGGCAGGTTCACTGCACCGCAGGGGGTGGACGGCCTGATCGTTGAGTTTGATTCATTCTCCATGCCCGACGGGAAAACGGTTCCCGTGGACGCAGTCGCGATCGACGGCATCAATGCCGAAGCTTTCGTCGCCAGCAGCATAGATCGTCGAATTCTCTCGCGCTACATTCCTGCCCTGGCAGCCAGTTTTGTTGCAGGATTCGCCGACAGCGTGTCGACCACTGCGCAGGCGGTGACGGGGGTGGACGGAACTGCACTCATAGCGGCTGAGGAGCCCAGCCATAAGGAAAGTCTTCACGCAGGCCTTCGCGATGCCGCGAAACTCGCCGCTTCGGACATTGCGGCAAGCGCACCTAGAGGACCGAGAATCAACCTTGTGTCCGGGCATCCGATCGGAATCCTTTTCCTCAAGACGGCGACCGATGAGCAAGTGACAATGAGACGAGAACAATGACAGGCAAAAGCGGCAAGGGGATTCAGCGTTGTGGCGGGAGTGGCGGTCCTCCGTCACCGGCCCGCCGGCAACACGGTTCCGCAAGCAAAGGCATGCTCGACAAGAGGCTGTTCCCGTTTCAGGACGAAGCTGAACTTGATGATCCAAGTGCCGGTTCCGCTGAAGATGTCTTCGTCGATCCGTTCGGAGCCGAGGGACTTGAGTCTCCCAAGCGCGCGTCGGGAATGGCCGACGCTGCCATTGTGCGCGCAAGCGGATTGGCTGTGGCTGGAAAGTCACTCCAAGCTGACGACCTCGCCGCCGGTGCAAAGAAGGAACCCTCTGGGCCAGGCGATGCAGCCAAGTCTCGCAAGCGTCGACAAAAGAGTGCGGAAGCAGGGAGATCGAAGCAAACATCCTTGCCATCTGCCGAATCCGGCCGTTCGCAGGTCTCAGAAGCGGGAGACCCGCCTATTGTACAAGGGCCCGCTGGAACCGCTGGTTCGGATTTCGACGGCATTTTCGGTTCAGATGACGAGAATGACATTGAGAACCGGGGGTTGGCGAAAGGCATGACAGGTGACCTTCCGCCTTTGAATCATCCGCAAGAGGAACGGCATAGCCAGCTCAATCAAGTTCAACAGCGAACTCGCGACAGGAAGGGGGGCGCTGATTCAATCATTGCGGATGCAGCGGATGAATCTGACAAGAATTTCGAGCAGAACATCGATGAGAGCGATTGGGGGTGGGATGACGGGCGGTACATCGAGCTTGGGGAACTCTCGCATTCTGAAGACGAGATTTTCCTGCCCGATCCTCCAGCGAGCGAAGAGTTGGATGAAACCGGAATCCTCCGGGCGAATCATCGACAGCCCGTTGGAAAAAATCTTGGCGAGGCACAGTTTCCCTACGCTCCACAGGCATTCAGCAGAGCTTCTGCGCCCGACATCGCGGACGGAGCGAAGCAGCCGCCAAATTCAAGGGAGTCCGGGCAGGATGAAAATTCAGGCGGGAATGAAGCCGCCAACCCGGTGCGCAGTTTGCCACGTTCCTGGCGGTCCAGAGTGGCAATGTGGAAGAAGTCCGGGCTTGGCGTGCCGCTCTTCATATTGGTTGCCGGTTTGGCCGCAAGCGCAGGGATACTTGCCCTGCCTGATCGAAGCTTGGTTTCTGGAGGGTTCGAGGACACGCATCGGGAAACTGGAGAGAATGCTGGCAATGCAGCATCATCACGTGATTCGGATATTGGACCGGGCCACGACCAGAATGGCCTTCCCAAGTGGGTTGGGCAAGACGAGGCCGATGACACAACCCCGTCAGGCGACCGTGTTCTGGAAGCAATTGACGAGCGGATGGAGTTTATTCTGAATTCTCTTGATGGAAGCGATCCCAGTGCAATTCTGCCGGAAGCCGAGCGGAATGCGCCGATGGAAAAGGTCTTTGCGCCGAATGACGACATTTTGCCCGTCGGGCAAAGCCCTGAAGCTGTGGGCAAACTCAAGAAAGCGGCAGCCGAAAACGGGGCGAGTTCGGTAACCGGCTTCTCGGCTGCCAAGAACGGCGCCAGCGAGTCCGCCATCTTGGAGATTGCCAACCGTACCGAAATCGCCGATGGTCAGCCATCTGGCAGGCAGATCGATTTCGATCTCGTTCCAATGTTTCAGCGGTTCTCCGCTGCAGGCGTTCAGAGGGATGGCGATGAGCAGCCGGACCAGAATCCGATGCAGGCTGTTGTGCACGCATCAAGCGCAAAAGATCTGCCTGGACCAGACGTGACGCCTGCCCAAGCCGAACTCCGTGAATCGCGGAATCCAATTCAGGAAGCTATCACGAAACCGAGCGCGGAGTTGGGCGAGCTGATATCTCGCGTCGACGGGCTGGAAGACGCGATCTTGATCCAATCGAGCGAGTTGGGACGGTTGCATGTTGCGGTGGGCGAGATCCGGGATGGCCTCGCCGACAGCGAGAATGCTGCGCGACACGATGATGCACCGACCGCAACTGACGAAGAGTTGCTGAAATTTGTTTCGGGCGAGGTATCGAGACTGGAAGCGCTGATCGAAGGCGTTGCGGTTCAAAGCCGCGAACTTGCGACCGCCGGCTGGACAAAGGAAAGCCAAGGCCAACTGAATGGCCGGGAAATGGAACTGCGTTTCCCCGGCATTGGGAGCGGAGGAACGATATACGATCGAATTCGGGTCAGGCGCAGCAAGGGCGAGATTCCACGGATAAAGCGGCAAAGCGCTGAATTCGAAGAGAATTTTCGGCTTGGCAATGCCTACTCGATTGTCACAGCCGACCGCATCGCGTCAGGCGTGCTCCCGCTCCAAAACGGCCGCGTTGGTGACCGCGTGCCAGGATACGGAAAAATTCTGGATGTTTTCGAGGACGGTGTCGAGGGACAGCTGGTCGTAATGGAGCAAGGCACCGTCTACATCCGCCGATAGGGGCCTCAATGGTTGCAGATCTGCTTGTCATAATCTCGAACGTTGCCGCAGCAACAGTTGCGCTAGAAAGTCTTCTCAGGGCGATCTTCTTTCTGATGGGGCTCGCACTGGTGGTCCAGTCGCTCCGCGTTGCAGCTCGGCGTTCGGAACTTGGCCCGCAGTCGGGAACTTGGATCAAGCCTGTTATGGGCTTCGTCACCGGCATCGCGTTTCTCGGATTCTCCTCGACCCTGTCGGTAATTCTTGGCACTCTGTTCGGCGCAGGGGAGGTTGTCGCGGCCGAGGACATCTTCGCCTATGGCAGGTTGCTGCTCGATCCGCTGGATGCTTCCGGTTCCCGCGAGGCTGTGGCTGCAATTGTCCTGATAATCCAGTTCATAGGCTTTCTGGCCGTTGCCCGAGGGCTTCTCTTTCTGAACTACGCTGCCAGTCCCGGTGGGCCGAGCACTCTTGGACCCGGATTCACGTTCTTGGTCGCGGGAGCGCTGGCCGTGAACTTTCCAGTGTTTGCACGGGCCCTTGCAAGTCTTGCGAATGGTTGAACCGGTTCAACCGGCTCCAATTTCGGAATTCCGATTCTGAAAACGACCGTTATGCTCCTGTGATTTCCTGAGGTTGAACTTTGCCATCATTGGATGACGAGATTAGCTCACTTGCTTGCAGTGATCGTGCTTCAAGTTCGATCGGCTCGATTGTGGAGATTGAGGTGCCAGAGGTCGACACTCCCATTGCCTCGAATTTGCGGGCCGTCGGCAGGATGCGCCTCTCAAGCGTTCCGACCCCTCTGTTGTATCGCTCCACCGCTTGCCGGAGAGACTTTCCGATATCTTCCATGTGGCCGCCGAACATCCTGATCCGGTCGTACAAGTCTCGAGCAAGACCGGCCACTGCCTGAGTGTTTTCCGCCAAGCTGTGCTGCTGCCACCCGTACGCAATTGCCTTGATCAGCGCTATGAATGTCGTGGGAGTGCTGATCAGCACCCGATCACGGACCGCCTGCTCGAAGAGATTCGGGTCGCTCTCGATCGCGGCAGCGAAGAAAGCTTCACCCGGCACGAACATCACGACGAAGTCCGGGGTGACAGGAAGCGCATCCCAGTATTTCTTGGACGCGAGAGATCGGATGTGCTGGCGAACATGGCGAACATGTTCGCCCAAATTCCTTGAGCGCGTCTCCTCGTCATCGGCGTCAACCGCCGCGAGATACCCTTCGAGTGGTGTCTTGGCGTCGACGATGATCGACTTGCCTCCCGGAAGCTTGACAATGACATCTGGACGAAGACGTCCGTCTTCCCCTTCAAATGTCTGTTCCTCGATGAAATCCACGTGCTCGGTCATGCCTGCCATTTCGAGAACATTTCGGAGCTGGTACTCTCCCCACCGCCCCCGCGTCTTCGGCTGCCGCAGCGCTTGGACAAGACGGCTGGTCTCAGATCTCAGTCCTGTCTGCCCCTCTGCAAGGTTCTTCACCTGTTCGGTGATTGCGCGGTAGGCACCTTCGCGGGACTTCTCGATTTCGTTGACCCGGCTCTCAAAACTTGCAAGGCTTTCGCCAATCGGCTTGACGAGCGTCTCGATGGCCTTCTGGCGTTCCTTCAAATCGCTCTCCGCACTCTCCGTGTGCTTCTCGAATCTTTCGGAGACAAGTTTCAGGAAGCTCTCGCTATTCCTTCCCAGAACGTCAGAGGCGAGAACAGCAAACTTCCGCTCGATCTGATCCCCCATCTTCTCCAACTCTTCGATCCGCGCAGCGTGGCTTTTTCTTTCAGCATCGACGACAGCTTGAGTTTCCGCAAGTCGCTTGCCGGTTTCCTCAAGCCGTCCGCGCAATTCATCGTTGAGTTGCTCGATCTGTGGAACCCGGGCGGCGCTGACGTCCGCGGCGGCCTTCTCCAATGCCAGCGATTCACGCTCGGATCGCTCTTTTCCGACATCCTTCTCCAACGCCGTGGCCCTGCTCTCCGCGGTATCCGTTCGCCGCCGAGCAGGTGCAACGAACAGAAGCCAGCAGGCCCCGATGCCAAGAGCGAATGCGACAATCGAAAACGCCAGCAGCTCGATTTGCATGATTTTCCAGCCTTAATTTGCAGTTCACAGTGCGATAGCGGGGAGCGTCCAGCCAAGGCTGGAATAACAATTCAATTGCTTATGCACATGATTCCTGCGATACAAGATGTTGTGTTCGGGATGTCGGATGATGGAATGTTCGCATGACATTCTTGATGTGGAACCATCCGATGACCGAAATCCCCACCAGTCTCATCGCCTTTCAGCGCCTGTTCCCCGACGACGACGCCTGCGCCCGGTGGCTCATCGCCGCCCGATGGCCGAACGGCTTCCGGTGTCCCGCCTGCGGCCACGGTCGCGGGTGGGAGTTGAAGACCAGGAAGCACAGCTTCGAGTGCATCCGTTGCCATCGTCAAGCTTCGGCCACCGCCGGCACCCTGCTGCACCGAACCAGGCTGTCGCTCGCGACCTGGTTCCGGGCCGCCTGTCTGATGGCCACTCATTGCAATGGCATCTCCGCCCTGCAGCTGCAGAAGCGGCTCGGGATCGGGTACTGTCGCAGTGCCTGGATGCTCGCCGCCAAGCTTCGCCGCGCCATGGCCACCCCGAGCGCAGCCCGCTGTCCGGTCTGGTCGAGATCGACGAGGCCAGCCTGCCGCAGCGCGACAAGGGCGCGCCGCCGGGGCCGGGGCGCAGCCCCGAAGGCAAGATTCCGATCGCCGGCGCGGTCGAACTCGGCGACGGCGACACGCCGGGCCGCCTGCGGCTGGCCACGATCCGGTCCTGCAGCGCCAAGGATCTCGGCAGCTTCGTTGTGCGCAACACCGCCGCAACCGCGACCATCAAGACCGACGGCTGGAGAGGCTGCAGCGCGGTGCCTCGGGACCGCCACCAGCCCCATGTCGTCGGCGACAGGCCGGCCCATGAAGTTCTCGCCTGGATCCACACCGCGTTCTGCAACCTCAAGGGCTGGGCTCGGGGCGTCTGTCACGGGCTGCGCGCCAAGCGCCTCCAGACCTGTCTCGACGAGTTCGTCTTTCGTTTCAATCGGCGCCGAAATCGCCACGCCGCCTTCCTGTCCCTGTTCCTGCAGGCGCTGCGCGCCAAACCTCATCCCTGCCACATCTTGATCAAACCGGAACCAAATGCATAAGCAGTTCAATTCATTGTCCCAGTTTCCCGCAACCGGTCCGTTACTATCTTATCATGGACGCACACCCTGCCGGAGGATTCAAGATCACGCTGGCGCAAGGCAAACTGAAGCGCGAGAATGCCGCCGATCAGTTTCAATGGCTGCCGAGCAGCTGCATCGAAGGCCAAACTGCACCGGGGCGGTGGTTGCTGGCGGAATCCCGGTGCTTGACGGCATTGTCGATTTGCAGGCTTGAGCTCTTCGGCAAAGCGGAATTCGTGCGCATTCTTCAGTTTTCCGCATGTCTCGTATAACAAGCGACGGATTTTGCAGTCTGGATGCTGGAACTTGGCAGAATTCCCCGCGACATTGGAAGACAGGGCAAAGTTGGGGAGATTTCCGCAAGAGCTTGCACTGGTTCTGATATCTGGACCGCCGCGCTCAGGAAAAAATCGGGCGGGGTCATGCCTTGCCAGATATCTTCGAGCCGACCATTTCGCTCTGTCGGACCATCTCAAGCGTCAAACCCACAAACACTACGGTCTTGCGGAAGACACGCCAATTCTCCAGTTCGAATCCCGCAAGGATACGCCTAGCCGCGAGTTCGACGGGCTGACTCCGCGTGAAGCTTACATCGATTACAGCGAGCGGGTCATCAAGCCGCAATTTGGCACGGGATTTCTTGGAGAGCTGGCGTGCAAGCGGATTGAGGAAAATTCGCTTGTCGAGAGAATCTCGATTGTTTCCGGCGTCGGCTTTCTGGACGAGGTGCTGCCGCTGGTCAATTCCGCATCTCCGAGGCGAACGTTCCATATCGCGCTTGAGTATCCAGCCGGTGAATGTCCAGGAATTCGGGACAGCAGGGAGTGCCTCGATCTAACACCCTTGGGGGTGAAGACCGCTACTCTGGTCAACGAGGAGTGCGACGCATTCATCCATGAATTCAACCGGGTTGCCGTGAATTGAGACATTTGCCCCTCCCTCGCCCGTTGCCTTTGTCAATTGTTCAGTGAATCGACTGCTGGAAAGCCAAGTCCTCGCGGGTATAGGCGGTTCGCGTGCAAGATATTCGCAAGTCTTGGCAACTGACGCTTAAACCTGCCAATCAGCAACCCTGATTTGTTTGCAGAGCCGGGTTCCACGGAAAATTCCGAGTGGCTCTCTCGGATCAATGAAACGCAAGTCATGCCGACGAGAACAGGTTACTCTGGCCAAATTTGCTTGAAATGGTTTGGCTCAATTAGCAAACCGCGGGCATAGTGGCAGAACGCCCTCCAATTCATACGGAAGGCTTGGGAACCTCTGATTTGGAGGTTTTTTTCTGGTTTTGGCTGCGGAATTTGCCCTTCCCGGCTGCACCGGTCGGTTTTCGGCGGTCCGGAAGCCGCAAATGCGTGTTTTCGGGGTGAAACCGCCGCCACTTCAGCCCCCGCAGGGCCGATCCGGCAAATTCCGGACACGCTTCTCCCTTGTCACGACAGGTGCGGCTGGGCAATCATCAGGTTCGAGAAATCCGGAAGCGGCGCAAGCCGCTGCACGTTCTTGTCCAGACCCCGATAGCGAACCATGTCGCAGCCGAACACCCGCTTGACGATCCGGAACGGATGTTCCACCCGCGCCCGCACCCGGACCTTCGCCTTCTCCGCCTTGGCCGCGGCGCTGCCCGGCGCCAGCGTCCGGCGCTGGCCCGGGGGCAGGGCAATCTGCCACGACACCTCGCGATGCGCGTGCTCCGCGCGCTTGCCGGTCCCGCGGTATCCGGAGTCACCCCGGACTCGCTCCTCCTCGCCGTGCAGAAGCCGACCCGAAGGCGTCAGGTCGCGACGTTGGCGGCCGTTCCCTCCAGATGGTGCACCAGACCTCGGGGGTCGGTGCCGATGTGCAGCTTCATCCCGAAATGCCACCGGTTCCCCTTCCTGGTCTGGTGCATCTCCGGATCGCGGGCGTTGCTCTCGTTCCTGGTCGACGATGGCGCCGAGATGATGGTGACGTCAACGATGGTGCCCTTCTTCAGCAAAACCCCCCGCTCGGCCAGGTGATCCCCGATATCCCGAACGGCTGGTGCGCCAGTCCGCGGCGCTCCAGCCGGTGGCGGAAGTCGGGATCGTCGTCTCGTCCGGAACCTTCTCAAGCACCGCCCCGGCAAAGCGCCGGATGCTCTCCGCCTCGCAAGCCGGTCCTCCATCAACGGGTCGCTCAGGTTGCAGAACAGCTGAACGCAGTGCACGCGCAGCATCACCGACGACGGATACGGCTGTCGCCCCTTGCCGCCGCCCTTCGGACACGTCGGCGCAATGCGGGCCTCCAGCCGCTCCCAGGGGATCAGGCCGTCCATCCGCTCCAGAAAGATCTCGCGGCGCTTCTTGCGATCGCATTCGAGGCTGGCAAAGGTCAATTGCCGAAGGCGCTGCATGTCAGGATCCCCCCAAAAGAAAGGCGTGGCGCAAGACAGCGGGCACGCACCGGATGCGCAATGCAACGCCCAAAATCAGGCTATATTCAGAGGTTCCCTTGGCAAATGGACAGCGGCGGTTTCGAGATTGGTTGTCGAAATTTGACAAGCTAACAGGTGCGGCGCAAGAAGGTCACGTGACCTGCGCCACTATCGGTGCAAGGCCTGCGAAAAGATCGGCATACTGACCTGCACAGCCGGGTCCGTGTCGACTGAAGATCGAACGGGTCGATCGTGGCGAACAAGTCGGAGAATGCATCGCAGCTCAGCATTCCGTGCTTGAGCTTCATGAAGCAGCGCGGGAATCGTTCCTTGCTCCGCCCTGCCTCTGCATGCTGGCATATTCCTCGCCGCCGGAAGTGATGCAAGGGAGCGCAATGGCCGTCATCTCGCGAGGTCGTGGTGCGCAACGTTGCTGCGCTTGGGGTCACAACCGCTTCGAGAGCAAGAAGAAAGTCCTGCCTCTGTTTTGTCGCTTGCAGGCACATTGCATCACCGGACGGAAAGGGAAAGCCAGAATTTTCCAAAAGCGATTGCATTTGGTGGACAACTTGTTGGATTCTCACTTGTTTATGCCTGTGGAAGCTACTGAGCGCCACCCTTCATCTCCATGTTCCCGATCCAAAGCCGACCGTTGCTGCTCGTGACCGATTTTGCTGCTAGGCCCATTTCAAATGCTATGGTCGACAGGTGATAGAGGGTTAGGATCTCTTCCTGCAGATTCTGGTCGTCTTCGAGGTCGATGATTTCAAGTTGTTGTCGTTTTGCCTCGTTGCGGTCAATTCGCCTGCCGTGGCTTCCATGTTGATTGCCGCCAAAATGCTTGGCAACGGCTTTCACCAGAGTCACTGGGTCTCGTCGTTTCGAGAGCATATACTTCTGCAACCAGTCCCGCACGAGGCTTTCCCCGTACAAAATTGACTTCCGAGCTTCTTGAAACAACGCGGGACCGAGTGATCATAGTACCGGTGCCCAAGCGTGAGCCAAGACAGGATTGTCGGAGATTTCCGTTTTCGCTTCCTAAAACTGCTCAACGATCGAATGCGCCGAGAATGATCGATTCCCGACGATGAGTTGAGGGTCTGTCGGTCCCAGCTGGCTCTGCCTGCCCATGATGATCCTGTTGCACCCCAGCGCAATCATCGTGTAAGCAGACATCGCATAAGCGGAGACGAGAACGTCGATAGCAAGAAACTCGCTTCGGAGATAGTCGACAATGGTCTGTGCAGCCTCCGCCATGCCACCGGGCGTGTACAAGACTAACAGGAGGCCCTTGCTGAAGTCATGATCGAAAAACCCTGGCCATGACCGTTGATGTCCTCCATGTTGATCGACGTGAAGAGACTTGGAATTTGGGGCTTCTGCAAGAAGCTAGAGGCGTAATAGAGAACGTTTCGATCATACCGCTGAGCGATTAGCTTGGCCGATTGTCTTGATCTTTCAGCTATGTAGTTGCCTCGTTCATCGGGATCAATGCGACTAAGTTCATCCTGAAGATCAGACCAATTCGGCATTCTGCCATTCCGCCACCACAAGTTCTATCGGATTGTCCCAAGCGTATCTGGTGTGACCGACCTCGTCCATCTCGGAAATGTCAGCTAAGTCCGCAAGGCGCATGCACGCTTCATACTGTTGCGCCGCCTCTTTAAGAAGCTGTGAAACTTCGGCTTCACTGGGGTGTATCTGGGTCTGTGAAGTGCGTAGGCCGCACGAGTCCTCTGTATCGGTCATTATGTTCTCCTTCAACCAACCAGGCCTTGAACCTAGTAGACTGCTTGGTCATGCGTTGGGTCAACATATGTAACAGATTCGGAGCGTTGACTATAGTTTGAGATCAATTCGCGAATCGTGGGCTTGGCGCTGGCCGAGCACGACAAGATGGTCCGGTGACTGCCGAACCACCGCTAGCTCATCGATGTTCGAAACCCAGTCCCGAAACCGCGCCCGATCCATCAGCCTGCCCCCCATTTCAAGGCAAATCGGGAATTAATCTACGTGATTATCTCCTCAAGGCAAGTGCAGGTTGATGCGATGCCTGACGTGCCGAAAGGCTTTGCTTGGCACACTTCGTTCATTGGAAGCGCGGTCAAGTTGGCAGTCTCTCTTCGCCAACATCGGGAATTGGGGCATGCATGCTGCCCTTGCAGTCAATGACGATTGCACAATTGGTTCGGCGTTCCTATTGTACATTATCTAGAACATTCGATTCGGGAGGATCAATACATGACATTGTTGAAATCACTGCTTGCCGTGTCGGCTTTTGCTGTGGTGTCGGTTGCGGGCGCCGCGCAGGCCGACAAGCTGACCTTGTATTGCAGCGCTCAGGAGGACTGGTGCCAGTTGATGGCCAACAGTTTCCAGGATGCGACTGGCATCAAGGTTGCCATGACCCGGAAGTCGTCGGGTGAAACCTTTGCCCAGGTCAAGGCCGAGGCCAGTAATCCCAAGGGCGATGTCTGGTGGGGCGGAACGGGCGACCCGCATCTTCAGGCGGCCGAGGAGGGGTTGACCCGCGCTTATGTTTCGGACATGCGGGATCAGCTGCATCCTTGGGCCATCGCTCAGGCTGAAAGCGCCGGCAACAAGACCGTCGGCATCTATTCGGGTGCGCTTGGCTATGGTTACAACACCGAGCTTCTGGCCGCGAACGACCTTCCCGAACCGTCATGCTGGAAGGATCTTCTGAGGCCCGAATTCAAGGGCCATGTGCAGATGGCGAACCCGAATTCCTCGGGCACGGCCTACACCACGCTGGCGACGATGGTGCAGCTTTTCGGCGAGGACGGCGGGTTTGAGTTCATGAAGGAGCTGCATGCGAACATAAACCAATACACCAAGTCTGGCTCGGCACCGATCAAGGCCGCGGCCCGCGGCGAGACCACCATCGGCATTGTCTTCATGCATGACGCCGTGAAGCAGGCGGTCAGCGGCTTTCCGGTGAAGGTCGTGGCCCCCTGCGAGGGTACCGGCTTTGAAATCGGCTCGATGTCGATCATCGAAGGTGCGCGCAACATTGAAGAGGCTGAAAAATTCTACGACTGGGCACTGAGCGCCGAGGCGCAGAACCTTGCTCTCCAAGTGAATTCCTTCCAGGTTCCGTCGAACATGGGAGCCGAGACGTCGGCGAGCGCTCCCGACATGTCGCAGATCAACCTGATTGACTACGACTTCAGGACCTACGGTTCCAGCGACACGCGCCGGCGTCTTCTGAAGAAATGGGATGACGAGGTTTCCACGTTGCCGCAATAGCGCGTCGCTTCTTGCGCCGGCCGGTTGATGAAGGTCGTCCCCATTCGGTTCTGACGTTCTGGATCATTGTCGGGTGGGTTGGATACCTTGTTGTCCCTTGGTATGGGATAGAGGGGTTCCTGCTTTTTGGATGGCTTGTCGATGGCTATCCGCTGGACAGCGACTTCGCGCCGGCCGGTTTCCTGATTGCGTCGGGAGAGAAGCTCTGGCTGTCCCCGCTGGCGCTGATGCTGGCTGCGCCGCTTCTGGTTCTGAAGCGGCGCCGGACCGATCCGGTTTTTTCGCTGGTTTTGACGGTGGCCGGGGCTTCCGGCTTTGTCTGGCTGACCCTTCAGGGTTTTTCGATTGGCATCCGCGGCTGGAATTTTGCTTGGGCCGATGCGCTTTTCAATCCTTTGGACGACCGGCAATTCGGCATGGGGTACGGCGGACTGCTTACCGCCGCCTCGTTCCTGTTCGTTTTCGCCCAGGGCATTGCCGCACGCGGTGCGGTGAACGGGGACGGCTTTGTCGTGGGTTCGATCGTTGGGGTTGTGGCGGTTGTTGGCACATTCGTCTTCTTTCCGATCGCCAAGATGCTGGCCACCGCATTTGTCGCCGAGGCCGGCGGATACTCCGCCGGTGTCTTTGCCTCGAAGTTTTTCGACGACCGGCTCTGGGGGATTGGCTGCCTTGTCGGCGGTCGTTGCGGGGTGGCGTGGAATTCCCTTTTTCTGGCCGTGATTGTCGGCATCGCCACCACCGCGCTCGGTTTGGGGTTCGCTCTCGTCGTCACCCGCACCGGTTTTCGCTGGAAGCGCGCGATCAGGGCCCTGACCGTTCTGCCAATCATCACGCCGCCCTTTGTCATCGGTCTTGCGCTGATCCTGCTTTTCGGACTGTCCGGCTCGGTCACCGTGTTCTTCGCCGACCTGTTCGGCATCCGGCCGACTCGCTGGCTCTACGGCTTGCCGGGAGTGTTCATTGCCCAGACCCTTGCCTTCACGCCCATCGCCTTTTTGGTTCTGATTGGCGTGGTGGAGGGTGTCAGCCCCTTGATGGAAGAGGCGGCCCAGACCCTTCGGGCCTCGAAATGGCAGGTGTTCAAGACCGTTTCCCTGCCGCTCATGCGCCCCGGTCTCGCCAACGCCTTTCTTCTGGGCTTCATCGAAAGCATGGCCGACTTTGGCAACCCCTTGGTTCTTGGCGGCAACTTCGACGTGCTGTCGACCGAGATCTTCTTCGCCATTGTCGGCGCGCAGTATGATCAGGGCAAGGCTGCGGTCTTGGCGATGGCGCTTCTCGGCTTCACCCTTTGCGCCTTTTACGCGCAGCGCTTCTGGATCGGGAAGAAAAGCTATGCAACGGTTTCCGGCAAGGGCGACGGCGGCGTGCATCCGCACTTGCCTCGCGGCCTGTCGGTGCCGGTTCTGATCGCCACCTTGGTCTGGGCCGGTTTCACTGCCATCGTCTATGGGATGATCCTTTACGGCTCCGTGGTCGAGCTTTGGGGGGTCAACCACACGCTGACCTTCAAGCACTATGAAACCGCCTTCTCGTTCCGCTTCGAGAACGGCGGCATCCGCTGGTCGGGGGCCGCCTGGAACAGTTTCTGGACCACCCTTGAAATTGCCGCGGCGGCCGCGCCCCTGACGGCCATTGTCGGACTGCTCACCGCATATCTGCTCACCCGCCAGACCTTCGCCGGCAAGGACGCGTTCGAGTTCGGCACGATGCTGTCCTTTGCAATCCCCGGAACCGTCATTGGCGTTGCCTACATTCTGGCCTTCAACGTCCCCCCCATCGAGATCACGGGGACCGGCATCATCCTTGTCGTCAGCTTCGTGTTCCGCAACATGCCGGTGGGGGTGCGGGCTGGCATTGCGAGCCTGTCCCAGATTGACAGGTCGCTTGATGAAAGCTCGCTGACCTTGGGGGCGAACAGCTGGCAAACCTTCCGCCGCGTCATCCTGCCGCTTCTGCGCCCGGCGATTCTTGCCGCCCTTGTGTACAGCTTCGTGCGAGCCATGACCGCGATTTCCGCGGTGATCTTCCTCGTTTCCGCCGAATACGACATGGCCACGAGCTACATCATCGGAAGGGTCGAGAACAACGATTACGGCCTGGCCATTGCCTATTCCACCACGCTGATTTTCGTGATGCTGGCCGCCGTCGGCCTGATGCGGGCACTGGTGGGACGCACTGAAATCGGGCGGCGGACGATCCAGCCGCGCGCGCATGCCTGAAGGGGCGGTTCAATGAGCGCCTTCTCCAACGCCGCCCCGGTCAGCTTCCGGTCGGTGACGAAAGTCTACGGCAAGGACGTTGTCGCCATTGACGGCATCGACCTCGAGATCGAGGCCGGAAAGCTGGTGACACTTCTTGGCCCCTCGGGCTGCGGCAAGACCACGACGCTCAGGATGATTGCCGGGCTTGAAATGGCCTCCAAGGGATCGATCCACATCGGCGACCGGGACGTGACGCTTCTGCCGGCGACCGACCGCGACGTGTCGATGGTGTTTCAGAGCTACGCGCTGTTTCCCCACATGACGGTTATCGAGAACGTCTCGTATGGCTTGGGCTTTTCGGGTTTCAACCGGGACGAGACGCGGCATCGCGCCTTGCAGGGCCTCGATCTGGTGGGCCTCGGGGGATACGGCAGCCGGTTGCCGTCGGAGCTGTCGGGCGGTCAGCAGCAACGGGTCGCGGTGGCTCGGGCGCTGGTTCTGGAACCCCAGGTGCTGCTGTTCGACGAGCCGCTTTCGAATCTCGATGCCAAGTTGCGCCGCACCGTGCGCGAGGAGATCCGGGAGATCCAGAAGACCCTGGGGCTGACGGTGGTCTACGTGACCCACGATCAGGAGGAGGCTTTGGCCGTCTCGGACCAGATCGTCGTCATGCGCAACGCGGGCATTGCCCAAATCGGCACCCCGCGCGAGCTGTACGAGGCTCCGGTTGACCGCTTCGTCGCCGACTTCATCGGGGAGGCGAACATCATCCCCTGCAAGATTGTCGGGATCTCGGGAGATCGGGCGGAGGTGGCCATAGGCGATTTCCGCCAGATGCTGCCGAGCCGGGGAATGAGGGAAGGCCCGGCGGCCTTGGCGGTGCGACCCACGCGCCTGAACCTCGGGGCGAGGCGGGGAATTGCAATGCGGGTGTCCAAGTCCACCTATGTGGGGAGCCGCATGGAATACACGCTGGCTGCGGACTTCGGCGAGGTTTTTGCCGTTTCCGGAGACGTGGACGACCCGCTGGCGGTCGGGTCGGAGGTCGTGGTCGGACTGAGCCGGCGAGGGCCGGTGCTTCTGCCGCGCGACCAATCTGGGAAACGGTGACCCGCTGTTCCTGAATCCCCCTGCCGGCGACGGAGTCGCCGAAGGCAGCCTGGGGTTGGGGCGCAAGTTGAAGCTGGAAACGGGACATGGGTACGGTTTCGCCGAAGGGTTTCCTGGTTCTCGTCTTGACTTGAAGATGGCTGGATCCGTGCGAAACGGACAATGCGTCATTGCCGCTTCCGTTGCGCTGAATTGCGGCACAGTCCCCAGTTTCAATGCTTGATGCATGGGCCGCGAATGAACTCTTGCCGGCCCCCGCCAACGGCGCAACCTGTTCTTGCATGTCGCGGAGATGCCATTCTCCTTGATTAACCGAAGACGGCGCCGGCATTTGCGGGGGGTCGTTTCCGGGCAATGCGGAAGCGCCAGGCGCTGTGCCTGCCAAGATGCGCCGCACTCTCTCCCCTTGTTTCGGCATCGCCAGATGACCGGTCCCGTCGCGGCGGCGCCCGGGTTGCCCTTCAACGACAGAGCGCAGCCGCCGCTGTCGACCGTTGCGCGTGCATCGCCGCGGTTTCGCCCGCCTTGCCGTCTGCCCTTGCAATCGCCTTGACGCCCGGATCCTGATCGGTGCGCGGGATGATGTGCGCTCGCCTCGCAGGTTTCTGCGGTCGGTTCCTGTCGGCAAGGATCCGCTGCCAGTGAAGCCGTTCGTCGAATGACACCGTGAATGACATGCCTGGTCGCACCTCTTCTGCCCCCTTGCATCGTTGCCGGGAAAGGGGCAGCTGCCTAGCCAGCAAGATGAAAACGATCCACTAGATCTGAACCCGCGCGGCGGTGATCAGTAGCCTCCCCGGTTCCTGTTTACCCATTGCCGCCTGAAAGGAGTTCAAGATGGTTCCCCACAGAAAATTGTTTTCGTATCTCGCAATCATGGCCAATTCCGGTTCGGCAACCTTCAACCAAAGAGAAAAGGCTGGAAGAGAAAATCTTGAAAAAAAATTCCCGAATGACATCGCTTCTGATTCTCGCATTGTTTTCTTCAGGCCCGGCACATGGGGATTCAACCTCGATTCGACCGACACTTGATGCCCCAAAGGCGCTTGAAGAATCAATCATTGGACAGGCACGAGATGGTCAGTCGTGCAGGTACAAGAGCCGCGACGGAAAGATCCACTGCACTTACGGACCCGAAAGCAACGCCGAAGAGTATGTCGCCGAGGCGACATATGTCCCGTCGTTTCCTGCGTTCGGAAAAATCAGGATGGGCCACTTCAGCCCTGAGGAAGGTGTCAGGTACGCATTCCTGAACGCAGAGGCCCCGACTCCTGTGAGCGGAGGGGCGGCGACCATGTACTGCAAACTTGCGTTGCAGTTTCAAACCAGCACCGACGAGATTGTGTGGATATGGCATGACGAGTTTCGATTCGACAGCGCCGGACAGGTTGCGGTGGTGGACTCGGATGGGGACGGTTACAGCGACTTGGCAGTTGCCGGACGTTGGAACGGCAATATGTACGGGTCCAATCGTTGGTGGACGCCCAACCCGTTCGGGTCGTCATTCACAGCAGAGGAACGCACCTACCCAGCACGTCCTGCATTTGGCCGAATCAATGGCATTGGAAGGAACAGGTCTTGTCAGCCTGCCAGCGTGAAAGTCATGAAACTTGCGCCGGTAAGTGCAAAAATGACTCATTCGGTGGATGGTGCCATCGATACGTGGTCATCGTCCAGCCGCCCTTGATGTGCAAAGGCTCATTTAGCATTTCGTAGGCATGGGAACATAATGTTCTCCGATTCTTCTTGGAGGTCAGGCAGATGGACAGCGATCGGTTTCAGACTGGTTCTCGTGAATTGACACGCTGACTGTCGTTTGGCGCGTCGCTTGCCGAGAGGTGAGACCCGCAAATCTGTTGAGCGCTACGTGATTGCACCGAGCGCAACGCTGCCATTTCTCGCCAAAGCGTCAACCGCTCCGTCAGCGAGCTGGTTTGCGGCGTCCTGCACATCAGACCAAGGGCTTCCTGCGGCGCTTCCGCGACGTCGCTGTCAAATGCCTCGGCAACTGTCTCAGGCGGTTCCATCTTGTCGAACTCGGTGATCGATCTTCCCCGAGGGACTGTCTGGTCACGACCCCGTCCTTGCATGCGTTTCACGAATTGAACCTTTGCAAATCGGGCGGAGCAGCAAATCTTCAAGTCAGTTGGATAAGGCCATCTCTGTGCTTTGGTTCGGTTGGATATTGGGACGATCGCTCGCTTAGCATCTATTATTCCGGGAGCAAGGCGGTAGCAGCGCGGAAACGACACTTCTATGTGCATAGCGGCCAAACGAGATCTTTACAGGCCATGTGCCAGAGATTGGCGGAAACTTATGACGACCAACTGGCACCATCACTTGAGTGTTTGAAATTCGGGGGCGTCAAACGAATCGTGGAGACAGAACAGCATGATCACATGAATGATACGGAGCGAATATTCGTCCGCATTGCTCGGTGAGGCATCCAGCGCAAATGGTGGCGATGTAGAGTGCTTTTGGCGCCGCTACGACAAACTTCATATTTTTCGAAAACAAAAAACAAATAAAATGGAATCATTAATTATGATTTCAAGAAAAATAAAATATAAGCAATATGTTATATGGTTATTTTTAGTTTTAAAGAAAAATGAATATGATATACCACTAAAATGGTGACATTGTATCGATCTCCATGCAACTGGATCGCGTGCGATTTGCCTGCGGTCATCGGTGAGTTGGCCGAGGCGAAAGCTTCGATTTTAGCGTTCGGAAAACTGCCCTTTCAAAGGTCTTGGGCAGAAAAACTCAGCGAGATGGAGCTAAAGCGCGAAGTTGCAGGCACTTCGCGAATTGAAGGCGCAAGCTTTACTGATCGCGAGTATGAGGAAGCGGTTGGATGCAACACTCCCGAAACGGACCTAACCCGATCTCAAAAACAGGCAAGAGCGGCAATGAATACATACCGCTGGATAGCGCAACTTCCGACAGACAGACCGGTAGACGTCGATTTGATAAAGGAAATTCACAGGCGGATCGTAACTGGATGCGATGACGATCATTGCCCTCCTGGACAATTGCGTGGCGCAGGACAAAACGTGACATTTGGCCACCCTCGACATCGAGGCGTTGAAGGTGGGCGAGATTGTGAGGTGGCGTTGCAACAGCTCCTGAGTGCGGCAAGCCGGGAATTCGAACTTCACGATTCTCTTATTCAAGCCTTGGCGCTACACTATCATATTGGTGCAATGCATCCATTTCTCGACGGAAACGGGAGAACCGCGCGTGCCCTTGAAGCTCTTCTGCTGCGACGGGCTCGTTTGTCGGATACGCTTTTTATATCTATGTCAAACTACTATTACGAGGAAAAAAACCAATATTTAGCATGTCTGAGCGAGACGAGACTGGGGAATCATGATCTCACTCCCTTTATTAGATTTGGTCTTCGCGGAATTGCGGCTCAGTGCCAGCGAATGCTGAGAGAAATCGAGGTTCAACTTCAGAAAAGTTTGTTCCGAGACGTAATGAATCAAATGTATGGGCGACTGAGGTCCAAGCGAAAGAGAGCGTTGGCACATAGACAGTGCGAGATCTTGAATCTCTTGCTTGATCTCGGTGCAGAGACCGGGGTGTCTGAGCTGTTTAGACAGTTGCAGACGCACTACGGCTCCCTGAAAAATCCGATGAGTGCGTTCGCACGAGATTTGGGGCATCTTGCCGGATTGAACGCGATTGCCTTGCGGCGCGAGGCCCTTGGGCATGCAAAGATTGAAAGGTTGTTTATCCAAGTGCGGCTTGAATGGGCGACTGAAATCACGGAAACGGAGTTCTTTAGCCAAATCAATCGGTTACCTCATGAAAAAACTCGACTTGTCTCGGTAATTTGACTTCGCTGGCGACAGATTCGATGACATTTGCTTTCGTGGTTATGTCGAAGCAATCGTCCGCAAACGGTTTTGCTGTTTTCAGCCCATTTTATCAACGCGAGTCGACACTGTGCCGCCTTATTGACGCATTAAGCCTGCCTTTCGGCAATAATCGTCCAGGCAGGAGATTTCGCTGCCACGGTGAATTCCCGCAGCAACTGTTTCATTGGACCAAGCGGATGAGGGAAGCAGTTGGTGTCAAGTCGTAAAACAGCATGGATATTGAAACGACACGGGAAATTTCAATCCAACAGTCGGATGCCAAATGGCGGCCAGCCGACATAATCTGCATTTATTTTAGGGGCTGACGAATTGTCCGGCCCGCCAGATTGCACTTTGATTAACATTCTCGTCGCCCATTTTGAAAAGTCCGCCTGCGCCGACTCCTTCCATCGTGCAGAAACCTCTGCAGACAAAGCGCCAGAGTAAACGGCAGCACCTAGTCCCAAGTTTAACCTGACGGTCATTACGTCCGAAGCGCGAGGTCGACCTTGCGGGAAGAATCGCGCCGCGTCCGTCGTCTCACGTCTGTCTTGGCCACTTGGAAGTCAAAGTCGCGCAACCCTTCCTCCTCAATGGATGGGCCAATCTCGCCGAGGTCTTCTGCCCGACGAGTTTGGGTGAATCGTACGAGAAGGCCTCCATTTTCTCTGGAGACCACCGCCGAACGCCATCAGTGTGTAATGTCTTGGGGCGTGGTCGCACTGCCTGGTAATGACCCGTATCGCCATTGCCATGCTCGCAGGCACCTCCGATACTATCCCTTGGACTGTCTCGCTTAGGCCAAGCTCAAGTCGATCCGCAAGCCCCCTGACCAAGGTGATTGCTTTTCAATTTTCCTGTGCATCGGCAGCTTGCGGTACCTTGGCGACGGCGCGGACCAGACCGAGCGGGGGCATCGTGACCGCCGCCGCAATGATCGCGCAGGTCCGGAAGAGCCGGCGGCACCGTGACCTCGCTCGACTGGCCGTCGAACCTGGCCCGGAGCAGCCGCAATGTGTCGCAAAGGCGGACACTAGGGGCATCGGATTGCGCGACGCCGAGTCTGCGAACAAGTGCCGTAGCGCCTTGCCGCCGATTGATAGCGGTGAACGGGTCGGAGAACGCGTCGCGGCATTGCGCTAGCCATGTTTGCCCAGAGATGACCAAGTTGAAAAAAGGTTGCGGGGTCGTGGTGCTTCCTTGGCGATGGACTTGAAGAATGGATCAAGGCGCTGAAGGTCTTGCCGGGAATGGAGTTGCGAGAAGTGATGTCTGAACAACTAGAAGCACAGGCAGGGGCCGATGTGTTCGAGAGCTTGGCCAATCTCCATCTCGACCTTCGCAATCCGCGCACGCCGGATGAGGTATTCGAAACCGAGGATGAAGTCCTCGACTATCTTGTTGATCATGCTGACGTCGAAGAATTGATTCAATCCATCTTGAGTTCGGGATGGCTGGACTACGAACCGTTGATCGTGTTGAGCAGCGACAATGTGGTTCTGGAGGGTAATCGCCGCTTGGCAGCGTTGCGAATCCACACCGATCTGGATTTACGGTCTCGCCTGAAAATCGATCTGGGCGAGAATCTGGAGAAGAACGCAATCCCAGCGGCTATACGCATTCGGCGAGTGCCCACGCGAAGCGCTGCTCGAGACTTCATAGGCTACAAGCACATCAATGGTCCCTTCAAGTGGGATGCGCTTTCCAAAGCAAAATACGCCACAGACTGGCATGAGGATGGCGGTGAGATCAGGCAGATCAGCCGACGGCTCGGAGACAGTCACAACACTGTCGTTCGGTTGGTCAATGGATGGAGGATTCTCAAGCAGAGTCAAAAGGTCGGCTTCGACATGGCCCAGACAACAGGAAAGTCTTTTCCATTTTCTCATCTCTATACTGCGATATCCCGGCCGAATGTCAGGCGCTGCCTAGGTCTGCAAGTCGATGACATTGCGAAAGCCCTTCAGCCAGACCCTGTTCCCAAGGAAAAACATGAATCTTTGCTGGAATTCATGTCTTGGCTTTACGGACAACGGAAAGAGCCTTCCGTGATTCGTAGCCAGAACCCAGACTTGAACAAGCTTGTCGAGGTGCTTGGAAACTCGACCACCCGGACCATGCTGGAAGGCAATCGGGACCTCGATGCCGCCTATGGCGAGGTCGAGGACAAGAGCCTCCGGTTCAGCACGACATTAATGACCACAATCAAGCACGCGGAAGATACGTTGAGGCTAGTCGGCAACTATGACGGGCGCGGAGACTTGATGAGCGCGGGAGACAACCTTCGTCGAAGCGTGCTGTTACTGCATGGCGCCATGCGTCGGGGGAAGGAAATTGCTGAGGCGGGAGATGACTCGGATGTCGATTAATCCGCCAGCGCCAAATGACACGCGCAGTCGGCTTGCCGACTGGCTAGAGGTCGAGGTGCTCGTACGCCTTCGTGGTGTAGCTACGCGTAGCGATGTGTTGCGCCTTTACGACATAATGGAAGACGGGGGCACCTGATTGAGATCGACGAATTATCAAACGTCGAGCTTGAAACAGAGATTCTCGAAGAAGAACGCGCACGGCTTGCCGACGACGTTTTGGAGGAAATTGAGTTTCGTTCAACGGCTCTCGGAGAGAATTATCCGTTTTCAATGGATGTTACGCCACAGCAATGGTCAATCTCGTTGGCGAATGTAAGCGCGGATGAGTTTGTAGTTGTTGCTCGAACTTGTTATCTTTTCTGCCTTCTAGCTAGCGCAATACGGGATCATCGTATTGGCGGAAATACGGCGAAAGCGCTTGGTCAATCCCTAGCAAATCACTTCCAAACAATTGCCACCAAAGCAGCGGCAGGAGTTCTGGACGGCCAGTCAATTTCGTTCGGGTGGCCGAGACCGACAGGCTCTGGATTTCTTCCCGCGCTAACAGATGCGACCAAGAAGATGCAACTCGGACGCTCCTTGGACTGTCCACCTCTATGGTCGAAAGGTCAGGAGAAGGACGCGGGAATCGACATTATTGCATGGCGTGGTTTAGGGGATGACCGGCTAGGCAAACTGGTGATGTTGGGGCAGGTGGCCTCAGGCCTCAGCTGGCGCAAGAAAAGCGTCAAGAATGAGATATGCCGATTTTTTGGCTGGTTCAGCGACCTGCCGACAAAACACTTCGTCCCGTCGCTCTTTATTCCGTTCCCGCAACACCATGAGTGCGAGGGCAGGGACGATGCGGCCTTCTCTAAGGTTGCAGAACGCGGTGTGGATCCAGGCGAGAATTTCATGGGCGGGCCTGTCGCCGACGACATGGGGCCGGTGGCGGTCGCGGCGGTGTTGTGCACAGCGAAGTTGCCGAGACCCTTGGCGTTGCAGGACGGGATCGTGGCCAGCCGCAGGTGGCCCGGAGTATTGCCGTCCCCGAGTTCGACCGCTCCGGCGACCGGCATCTTGCCTTCGGGGTTGCGCCCCGGGCCCGAAGGCGCGCCCTTGTCGCGCTGCGGCAGGCTGGCCTCGTCGATCTCGACCAGACCGGACAGCGGGCTGCGTTCGGGGTTGACCATGGCCCGGCGAAGCTTGGCGGCGAGCATCCAGGCGCTGCGGCAGGACCCGGTCCCGAGTTGCTTCTGCAACTGCAGGGCGGAGATGCCGTTGCAATGAGTGGCCATCAGACAGGCGGCCCGGAACCAGATCGCGAGCGACAGCTTGGTTCGGTGCAGGAGGGTGCCGGCGTCGTCGTCGTGGAACCGGCGCTGGAAGGCGATGAGGCTGGCGGGGATTTCGGTCATGGGACGGTTCCACGTCAAGAATGTCATGCGAACATTCCATCATCCGACATCCCGGACACAATGCCCTGTGTCGCCGGAACCATGTGCATAAGCAGTTCGCCCTATTTCGCTATGTTCCCGGAGCAATTCGTTGCACATCAGCTCTTTAGCTACACGATTCCCGGCGACCTTGTATTTGATCTATACTGCTTATGCATTTGGTTCCGGTTTGATCAAGATGTGGTAGGGATGAGGTTTGGCGCGCAGCGCCTGCAGGAACAGGGACAGGAAGGCGGCGTGGCGATTTCGGCGCCGATTGAAACGAAAGACGAACTCGTCGAGATAGGTCTGGAGGTGCTTGGCGCGCAGCCCGTGATAGACGCCCCGCGCCCAGCCCTTGAGGTTGGAGAACGCGGTGTGGATCCAGGCGAGAACTTCATGGGCCGGCCTGTCGCCGACGACATGGGGCTGGTGGCGGTCCCGAGGCACCGCGCTGTAGCCCCTCCAGCCGTCGGTCTTGATGGTCGCGGTTGCGGCGGTGTTGCGCACAACGAAGCTGCCGAGATCCTTGGCGCTGCAGGACCGGATCGTGGCCAGCCGCAGGCGGCCCGGCGTGTTGCCGTCGCCGAGTTCGACCGCGCCGGCGATCGGAATCTTGCCTTCGGGGCTGCGCCCCGGCCCCGGCGGCGCGCCCTTGTCGCGCTGCGGCAGGCTGGCCTCGTCGATCTCGACCAGACCGGACAGCGGGCTGCGCTCGGGGGTGGCCATGGCGCGGCGAAGCTTGGCGGCGAGCATCCAGGCACTGCGATATGACCCGATCCCGAGATGCTTCTGCAACTGCAGGGCGGAGATGCCATTGGAATGAGTGGCCATCAGATAGGCGGCCCAGAACCAGGTCGCGAGCGACAGCTTGGTTCGGTGCAGCAGGGTGCCGGCGGTGGCCGAGGTCTGCCGATGGCAACGGATGCACTCGAAGCTGTGCTTCTTGGTCTTCAACTCCCACCCGCGATCGTGGCCGCAGGCGGGACACCGGAAGCCGTTCGGCCATCGGGCGGCGATGAGCCACCGGGCGCAGGCGTCATCGTCGGGGAACAGGCGTTGAAAGGCGATGAGACTGGTGGGGATTTCGGTCATCGGATGGTTCCACATCAAGAATGTCATGCGAACATTCTATCATCCGACATCCCGAACACAACATCTTGTATCGCAGGAACCATGTGCATAAGCAATTGATCTATTTTGCGGGCGTGGCACAACTGTGTTCGAAGGCCTCTTGCGGGACCGTGCAGCAGCGGGATCGGATGTCAATCCGGTTGCAGTGTTCAGGAACAGCAGTGCCGTGAACACCCGGCTGTCGCGCGCCATCGGCTGACACGAACGTATCAGCTTGCTCGTGGCATCGATGCTGGCATGGTTTCTGCAGCCATAGCGGCTCAGGTCAGGCTTTCTGGTTCAGCGCGCTTGCGCATCCTGCTGTCAGCGTTTTGTCGCTCTTGATGCGTGCTTTCGGCCCATGTGCTGCGTTGCTTCGGAACCTCGATGATCGAGGCATCCGCGATCCAACTCCTTCTTGGCCGCGAACTCCGCCGCATTCACGTGCGCCAGCAGAGCCACGCGAGCCGCCTTCCCTCAGGCACTCCCGGAACAGCCAGATCGTCTTGGCGTCGGGCACTCCGTCCAGCGGGCTCGGATCGAGAAAGTCCCGAAAGCTCGGACGGGTGCGGGTCCGATGCTTGGCCTTGTCGTCTGACAGCTTTTACATGTCTTGCAGTATCAGAATCCTGGCATCGAGATGCAATCTGTCGGTCGGCATCAACCCTTTTGCCTCTCCTGCCTGCAAGCTCCTTGTAGCCGTCGCGAAAGACTCTCGGAGCATCAAGCACTTCAGCTTGGGCAGAGGATTGACTTGCCATTCCAGTTGCGACAGACAGTCGAAGCATTGAAGATCGGAGAAATTGGGCGGCATGCCGGGTCGCGCGAGAAAGGGCTGTCTGTCATGGCGCGAACGAGGCGATAGTGGTCGCTGACTTGAATGCGATTTGCGGTCCCAAAGCTGTCCAAGTCTGCCCGTTTAACGGGATCAGCTTATTTCGATCTGTGGTTTCCAAGCATCATTCAATTCGGTCGTAAAGTTCCCGAGCCAAGCTTGCGGAATATCGGTTTTCCGCAACGTCCCGCTCGATAGCGTGCAGTGAACGGTTGGCGGGCGGGCCATAACCGCCGCCTCCGGGAGTCGCGATAGAAACGATCTGTCCGGCCTTGAGGTCAACCGTGCCGGAACAATCGGTTCTGCCGTCTCCGAAATCCAGGTTCGTTCCGCTGGCTTCGCCACCGCCTTCCAGCCCCCAAGGCCGCGCGGCAAAGCGCGACCCCTCTGCGGTGAACCGGCATTCGCGCTCGACCCGGTAGACTCTTCGGATGCCAAGGCCGCCGCGAAACCTGCCCGCACCCGCCGACCCCTCGGCTAGCTCATGGCGAAGGAGAGTCAAAGGGTATTCTGTCTCAAGTGCTTCGACGGGCAGGTTCGAAGTGTTTGTCAGGTGGACATGGATGCCCGACATTCCGTCTGCCGAGGGGCGAGCGCCACCACCTCCGCCGATTGTCTCGAGGTAGACCCAGATCGCCCCGTTGTCACGTGTGCCGCTGAATATCGCTCCCGTGCAGCATCCGTTTCCTGCCGCGGCGATCTTTCCGGGAAGCGCTTGGGCCAAGGCCCCAAACACAAGGTCGGCAACTCTTTGGCAGGTCGCGACCCGTCCGTCCACAGCGGCGGGATGGACGCAATTCAGGATCGATCCTTCAGGGGCCGTCACAGTCAAGGGACGGGCGAGACCTGCGTTCGGCAAGATGGTTGGATCCACCGCAGACTTGACCGCGTAGTAACAAGATGCCAGCAAGGCGGTGAATACCATGTTCAGGCCGGCTCGCACTTGCGGCGGCGCATCGAAGTCAAGCGCCATGTTCGTGCCGTCGATAGTGATCGCGACGGAGACCTCCAGAGCGCAGGGAAATTGATTGCTGTCAAACGTGTCCGTGAATCGGTACGTGCCGTCGGGAATTTCGGCTAACCCGGACCGCATCTTGCGCTCCGCATAGTCCAAGAGCGCTTCGCCCGCCGCAATAGCCGTTTCAGTGCCGAATTTGGCGCATAGATCCTGCATTCGCTTCACGCCCAGCCGATTTGCCGACATTTGCGCCCGGATGTCCGACATGCGTTCGTCCGGGACCTGGCAGTTGAGCAGGACCATCTCCAGCAAGTCGCCCTGCAGCACACCCTCTCGGTAGAGGCGGACGGGCGGAATTCGCAAGCCTTCCTGGTAGATGTGCTCGTGTCCCCGGTCGGCGAAGTCTGCGTGGTGAGCAGTGTTCACCGTCCAGGCGATGTGCTGGCCATCCACGAAGACTGGTTCGGCCAGCACAATGTCAGGCAGATGGGTTCCGCCGCCTTCGTAAGCATCGTTGGCAATGAAGACGTCTCCAGCCTGAATGTCGTTGGAATCGTATCGGTCATGGATATGGCCGACGACTCCGATGAAGCTGCCCAAGTGCATCGGGATGTGCTCGGCCTGGCAAAGAGTGTTGCCTCTCCGATCAAACAGCGCAGTCGAGCAGTCGCGGCGTTCCTTGACGTTCGTGGAGTAAGACGAACGCACCAGTGCCTCGCCCATTTCTTCCGCGATCGAGGATAGTGCGGAACCTATGACTTCCACAGTGATCGGGTTGAGTTGGGTCATGCGGCCGTTTCCAGAATCAGATTCAGGCAGGTGTCGATGCGCGCAGCCATGTTCGGTAGAACCAGCGTCGTGGTGTCCATCTGATCGACAATTGCGGGACCACTGATCTCGTGTCCGAACTGGAAGTCCTCCCGGGCAAACACCGGGCAGCGTGCCATTCCCTGCGCTTCTGGCATCCAGACATCACGCTTGCCGCGCGGTTCGGGAGCGGGGAGGCGGGTTCGATCTTGCTTGGCAATCAGTCCCGCCTTGTCGATGAGTCCTATAGCTTCAATCCGGAGAGTGACGAGTTCAAGGGCTTCGCCTTCCACCGCAAAGCCAAAGCGCCGCCGATGAGCCTCCTCGAAATTGGTCGCAAGTTCGCCGATGCAGGTGGCCGCGATCGGTCCGGCTGGAAAAGGAATTTGAAGTTCGTGATTCTGTCCGACATAACGCAGGTCGGCACGGCGAACCTGCACCCGCCTTTCTTGGGGGACGGCCTCCCGCTCAAACCACTGTGTCGCCTGAAATTCCAGCCCATCGAAGATATCCGCGATCTCGGCATAACAGTCCGGCGACAGACTCATCAACCTGCTTCTGGAGAAATCTGCTTTCAGGTCGGTCAGCAAGAGGCCGAGTGCGCACAGGGTTCCCGGTGCTGGCGGCACGATGATTCGAGAGATGCCGAGCTCCCGGGCCAGGCGCGCCGCGTGAAGCGGTCCGGCGCCGCCGAATGCCATCAGCGTGTAATCTCTGGGGTCGTGGCCGCGCTGCATGGAAACGACCCGTATCGCCTTTGCCATGCTTGCGGTCGCCACCGATATTATCCCTTGAGCTGTCTCGTTCAGGCCCAGCCCAAGCCGGAACGCAAGCCCTCTGACTGCGGTCTCCGCCAGATCGTGCCGGATTTGCATTCGTCCGCCCAGAATGGCATCCGGATTGAGTGTTTGAAGCACCACGTTCGCATCCGTCACGGTGGGTGTCGTGCCGCCTTTCCCATAGCATGCCGGCCCGGGGTCGGCACCGGCGCTTTCGGGACCGACCTTCAGGTGCCCGCCGCTGTCGACAAACGCAATCGACCCGCCACCGGCGCCGACCGTGTGAATGTCCAGCATGGGCAGCTTGACCGGATAACCATGCACATTCGACTCGGCTGACCGCCCGCAAATTCCGTTTTCGAGCAGTGCGACGTCGGACGACGTGCCGCCTGCATCGAAGGTGATGACATTGTCGAATCCGGCTTTTTGCGCAATGGCTTGCGCTGCCACCACGCCGGTGGATGGGCCTGACAGAAGCGTTCGAACCGGATGTCGGGCTGCTGTCTCGACACCGATGATTCCACCGTTTGACTGTGTCAGGCGGGGCGGCACCCGAAGCCCGCTGTCGCGCAGCCGCTTGTCGAGCCGGTTGACGAACCTGTGCATAACCGGGCCAAGAAAGGCGTTCACGACCGTGGTGGATAGCCTCTCAAATTCTCGAAATTCCGGTGCCACCTCGCTCGATAGCGACAGGAAAACCCCATCCATCTCCTTCGCGACCGTGAAACCGGCAGATTGCTCGTGGGTTCTGTCCAGAAAACTGTAGAGAAAGCAGATCGCAACGGATTTCACGCCACGGTCTGCCAAGATTCCCGCCGCACTTCGCACGCATTCCATGTTCAGGGGAATCTCCACGGACGCGTCCGCCCGGATACGCTCCGGCACCTCGATCCGTAAGTCGCGGGGCACGAGAGTTTCCGGCTTTTCCGCCATCATGTCGTAAAGGCTCGGTCTCTTCTGGCGGCCGATTTCCAGCAGGTCCCTGAAGCCGTCCGTGGTGATCAGTCCCGTTCGCGCTCCTCGAAGCTGGATCAATGCGTTGGTCGCCACCGTGGTGCCATGGCCGAAGAAAGTGATCTCCGAAATGCTGCCGCCGACTCTTTCCAGGCCACGAGACACGGCGTCGGCAATTCCCTTGGAGGGATCGTCGGGAGTTGAAGGCGTCTTCCAGATCTCCAGGTGACCGGTTTCTTCATCGAGCAGACAGATGTCGGTGAACGTTCCTCCGGAATCGACCCCTGCGCGCCATCCCATGCGCTTCAGTCCCCTCTCGCCACGACGCTGGCCTGAACGCTAGATTCCCTTCCAGTGGATCCAAATCGCGACAAGCGAAACGGAGAGGGATCGACACATGGCAGTTCGCGTGCCACGAGCTGCGCCATCAATTGCCCCGCCGCCGGGCCGGTGCCAAACCCATGGCCGGAGAAGCCGGATGCAAGATACAGGCCAGGGATCTCGTCCACTCCGTCAATGACCGGGATTTCATCTGGCGTTGCCTCGATCAGTCCCGCCCAAGCATGCGTTATGCGAGCCTGCGCAAACGCTGGGAAGGCCTGGCGAAGCGTTTTAAGCATCTTGCGGTTCAGCGATTCTCGTGGAGCGGGGTCGAGAATCCGAAAACGCTCGAACGGGGTCGTGGCGTCAAGCGACCATCGGCGAGGCATGACGAGTTCCGTCACGAATTGCCGACCGACGCTGAGGCGGAGTTCATGCCAGTGCCGTTTCACGGCCGGCAAGAAATCCGCAAGCAGCCGCAGACTGTCCGGAACCAGCGGTGCGACGTTGGTGTTTCGAAGCGCTGCAGTGAATCCGTTATCGAGCCTGCGGCGGAATGCGAAGTCGCCGCCGCCGACAGGCATGTCCGGCACGCCAGAGACATCGCCGATGCGTGCTGCGGTTGCGAGGATCTTGAGCTGCGGAAAATCAATGTCAAGGTTGCCCAGAAACAGGCGCGACCACACGCCGCCAGCCACGACGACGGAATTGCAGCGAATGAGACCCTTCTCGGTGACTGCAGCGAACACACAGCCGCGCTGGGTCTCGATCCCCCTTGCAGCGCAGTTTTCAACAATGGTCGCACCGAGGCGAATCGCCGCCTTCGCGATGGCCGAAACCGCAATGGCGGGCTCAGCCCTGCCGTCAGACGCGGTGTGCAGGCCTAGGGAGAAATTGGGAGTCGCTCCCGGAAGGAGCTCGGAAATCTGGGCGGGTCCCAGCATGCTCTGCGCAAGCCCGAACTTCTTGCCGGTTTCGGCCCAGCGCTCGACGTTCCTGGTCTCCCTTGCATTGCGGCATAAATACGAGATGCCCGTTTCGCGGAATCCCGTCTCGATCTCGAATCTCTCGTTCAGGTTTCTCCAGATCCTCAAGCTCTCGATGGCGAGGGGCATTTCCGCCGGGTCACGTCCCATTTGCCGCACCCATCCCCAGTTGCGCGAGGACTGCTCGGCAGCGACTCGGCCTTTCTCGCAGACGCAGACCCTGAACCCCCTTTCGGCTAGATTCAGGGCGGTGGAAACGCCCACGATTCCGCCACCGACCACCACGACATCAACCTCGGACGGGATGCGGGCATCGGAGAGGACGGTGGCAAGGGAGCGGAACCGAGTGTCTTCCAAGGTCTCTCGCAATTCAAACCATGTCCTCGAGGCGGCAATTCACCAGCAGTTCGGCGACGGCCGCATTGTTTGGAAGCTCGATTGTCGTTCGCACAAGGCGGGCCAATGTCTCCGGCTGTATCATGTCCTCCGACGCCACCTTGTCGGTGTATGCGCTCATTTCGGTCTTCACGAAACTCGGGCAGATTGCCGTGGCCCTTACGCCCTTGTCCCACGCGACATGGCGGGTGGTGTGCGTAAGTCCCATGATGGCGAACTTCGTCATGTTGTAGCCGACAAAGGCGTTTCGTGCGCGCTTTCCCGACAACGATGCGATGTTGACGATACGTCCGCGTCCGGTTCGCTCGAGATGCGGAAGGCACAGACGTGTCAGGCGCAGGGGCGCTTTCACGTTCACCGCCCACAGTCTGTCCAAAGCGGCTTCGTTGTCGTCGTGCATCGAGACGCGCTCTGCTGAGCCAGCGTTGTTTATCAGCGCGTCAATTCGGCCATAGCGCTTTAGTGTCGCAGAGACCCAGAGTTCAGCGGTCTCGGCGCGGAATGCGTCGAATTCCGCGTACGTCCGCTCAGCCGTTTCCGGACCGTGCGCTTCGGCCAGCGCCTCCGGCTGACGGGCACCCAAACTCACCTTGTATCCGTTGGAGATCAGTTCTGCTGCAATCGCGGCACCTATTCCCCGGTTGGCGCCGGATACCAGTGCAACCGCTCCGCGTTGCAAGCCGTGACTCATTCCCTAGCTCCTCCCTGGGTTATGCCAAACAATCCGCATTCTCGCGGCGACCGATTTTTGGCTTGCACTTCTGTACGGCAGCTGTGCGTGAATTCAAGCCCATCCGGACTGGTGCGGGGCAATCTCTTTAGAATCCGGTTTTCCTTCTCTTGCCCATGATGCAATGTGCCTGCAAAAGCAACGCAGAGACAGGCACCATGCAGGCTTCTCTCCTCGTTCTTGAATGGGTTGAGAAGACCCTAGGCGCAGCAACGGCTACGCCACGACCTTCACGAGATGCTGACCCCTGCATTTTCTTGCGCTCCTGCCGGCAACGAGGGATGCCCCGACCTGGAAAGATGCGGGAACATCAGAGAGCCGTTTCATGAAGATCGGGCAGGGGACCTTAGACCACGACATGTTCCGTGACTGTTCGAACGAACCGATCCGTACGGGTTGCAGACGGCACTGACACGGTTGCCGCAGGCTGGGCCAAGCTTCTTGGCATGATCCAGTGCAGCCAAGTTGTTGCGAAACCCCGCCGAACGGGAAAATGAAAAGCGATTGTCTTGGCACCGGTTCTATCCTAGGGAACCCCCTCCAAATCAGAAGTTCCTTAACTAGTCAGGCTCGATCAAAAGCAGCAACGCAACTGTCCATTACGACGGGCAGTTCAAGGTCGAACCATGCGGGGCTGCATCGTCTCGAACCGGATATCGTCAGGCTCATCGTGTGCGGGCACTTCCAGCGCACTGACGATTTCCGGGGGATGTCAATTTCCTTGGGCGGGGGCAATTTCAACTATGGCAAGTTGTCCTTCCCGTGCGTTGACTTGCGTGCCTGGTTAGTGATTAATGTCGAACTCAAAGCGGGGTGATGCACTGCCCAGCTTTGCTCGGGAAGCAACTCCCGAAGCGGTCGGTTCGCGTGACTCGTGCGGCAAGTTGCCGCTATGGATTGAAGAGTGCAGAGGAGGAGAAACCAACATGATGAAGAACGCATGGCGCAAGAAGCTGATGCCTGTCGTCAGTGCGACGGCAATTGCCGCATTTGCTAGCCACGCCACGGCCGAGACAATCAAGTGGGACATGGCGGACGAATACGGCGAACAGGCCCTGACTGGCCAGTCGTCCAAGTTCTGCCTCGGCAAGGTCAACGAAATGGCCGGTGGCACGCTTGAGATCACGTATCAAGGTGGTGGCGTGCTGGGATACAAGTCCGTCGATCATTTCGACGCAGTACAGGACGGGGGCGTCCAGTCCGCCGTGACCCTGTTGACCCAGCTGGGCGGAATCGATCCACTCTTCAACCTGAGTTCGTTGCCGTTCATCGCCAATACGGCGACGCAGGTCTACCAACTTTGGCAAATCGCCCGTCCCGAATACGCAAAGATGTTCGAGGCAAACAACATGGTTCTGCTGTGGGCAATGCCCAATCCGCCGAGCGGCATTCATGCCAAGGCTCCCATCACGTCTCCCGACATGCTCAAGGGACTGAGGATCCGGACCTACGACGTGAACGGAACCAAGACACTCAAGGCTGCGGGTGCCGCACCATTGCAGATCGCTTGGGCAGACCTCGTGCCGCAATTGTCGACCGGAGGAGTCGATGCAGTTCTAACATCGGCGGACGGCGGCAAGCAGCTGTCCATTTGGGATTACGTGACCGACTTTACCGAGTTGAACTACGCGATGGCGCTCTTTGTCGCCCACGTGAACAAGGACGAGTTTGACAGTCTTCCAGAACAGGCGCAACAGGCACTGATGGATGCGATACCCATTTGCGACGCATTCAACTGGGAACTGATGCAGAACGCAATCCAAATCTCGTATGACGCAATGATCGAGAATGGAATGAGCGTGACCTTGGATGACGATGTTCCGCAATCAGTTTTCAATCTGCTGGGAGAGGCTGGTGCGCAAGTTCGCGCTGCCTGGATCGAAGAGGTCGGCGAGCGGGGCGTCAGAATTCTGGAAGAATTCGAAAAAGTCCGGAACTGACAGGAAAGAGCAAGGCGCCGGGCAGACTTGGCCCGGCGCACAAGCTTGCCCTGAAATAGTGGAGCAATCGCAGCCGGTGCTGGAGCCCGGGTGGCTCAGGGCCATTGGTTCTTTTTCATCCATCCTTAACAGGATCGCGGCAAGCATTGCGGCGGTCATTCTGGTGATGATGGTCGGATTGATTCTGCTTGAAATTGTCCTGCGGTTTTTTTCGAGATCGACATTCATGGCAGACGCACTGGTTGGGCACGGCGTTGCCGCCACCACGTTTCTTGCGCTTGGATGGGCGCTAGAACGCGGGAGCATGATTCGCATCAGCGTGGTGACCCGCCGCCTGCGTCCGGTCGCCCGCGCCGCAACGGAGGCCTTCGCGATAATCGCGACCGAGATGCTTGTGCTCGGCCTGATGTACTATCAGTGGCGCACCGTCGCCAAACTCTGGCTGCGAGGCTCGGTCAGCCAGCATTATTTTCCCATCCCGCTCTGGATCCCGGAGGCGATCCTCTTCATTGGCCTTGCGCTGCTGGCACTGCAACTTCTGGTCAAGTTCTGCCGTCTTGTCGCTCTGGGGGTGGAGAGGGACGAGTCCCTGACGATCTGAACGAGGAAGGTCGGCATTATATGTCCCCTTTGGCGGCCTCAGCCATCCTGCTCGCCCTGGTCGCGCTTTTTCTGGGCGCCGGAATGTGGATTTTCGCTGGGCTGGCATTTGTTGGCGCAGGCGCGTTGTACATCGTTTTGGACTTCAGCTTGGCGCGGATCGGCACGATCGCGACCAAGGTTATCTCGTCGAGCGCGATTTCATGGGAGCTGGCCGCAATTCCGATCTTCATCTGGATGGGCGACATCATTTTCAGGACCGACATGTCGCTCAGACTGTTCCGCGGCCTTTCGCCGCTCGTGTCACGTGTACCTGGTGGGCTTCTTCACACCAATGTTTTCGGATGCACGATCTTCGCCGCCATCAGCGGATCGAGCACGGCAACGACCGCGACGGTGGGCAAGATCACGATTCCGGAGCTGATGCGCCGCGGTTACGACCTCAGCATGGCGTCAGGTTCGCTGGCAGGTGCCGGCAGCTTCGGTCTCCTTATCCCGCCGTCAATCGCGATGATCATTTACGGAGTTCTTGCGGAGGTATCGATCGCCAAGCTCTTCGCGGCCGGCCTTTTGCCTGGACTTATGATGGCAGCTCTCTACTCTGGATACATCATCATCGTCGCTCTGATCCGCCCAGGCATCGAACCTGAACTTCATGAGCGTGTCCGCATCATCGAGATTTTTTACGGGATTCTTGAGCTGATTCCGATCGGAGTGTTGATGGTTGTCGTATTGGGCTCGATTTACTCCGGGTTGGCCACTCCGTCCGAGGCTGCGGCGGTCGGCGTGGCATGCGCCATTGCCATCACCGCCTTGACCCACCAGTTCTCGTTCAAGCTAATGGCGGAATCACTCATGGCGACGATCCGCATCTCGGCAATGATCTGCATACTCATTGCCTGCTCCGCATTTCTATCCGCAGCGATCGCCTTTCTGCACCTGCCTTTGCAGATCACGAATGGCATCGCTCAGCTGGAGCTTTCGCCTTACGGTGTTCTTGTGATCCTAGCTGTGCTCTACATAGTGCTTGGCATGTTCATCGACGGTACATCGATGACAGTGATGACCGTTCCAATCGCGGTTCCGCTCATCGTTCAGGCAGGTTTCGATCCACTTTGGTTTGGCGTTTTTCTGGTAATCATGATTGAGCTCAGTGCGCTCACGCCCCCAGTGGGCCTCAACCTCTACATCCTGCAGGGCCTGACCTCGGCAGACATGGGCCGTACGATACTGGCAGCACTGCCATTCTTTCTCCTTCTCTGTGTTGGGACCGTCCTGCTTGCGGCTTTCCCGCAAATAGCCCTGTGGCTGCCCGGAAAGCTCTAGGAATGGTCTGAACAAGTTGCCGTGTCCTGCTTGCTGTGCCAGGCCTTTGAACTGAAGCCGGGGTGGCGGCGAGCGATGAGATAGTTGGGCCTTGCGGAACTTGAGCGCGGCATGAAGAAGCGTCGGACGCGGCGCGAGGTGTTTCCTGGAGAATGGACGGCTTGCACTTCTGCGATCTCGTCTTGATGGGGCATCGAGCCGTCCGCATCCGCTCGGCGCCTGTCGGGTTCGCTTCCAGACGAGACGACGATCCTGAACTTTCGCCACCTGTTGAAGCGACGCGGGCAGGGCAAGACGCTGTTCGGGGAGACCACCACGCACCTGGACTCGCTCGGGTGCCGGCTGAAGACGACGGCGGAGCGGTGCCAAGGCAGCACCGCGCAAGGTCCAGCACTTCCCTTCGCCCATGACACCGACGAGACAAACCCTGCACACGCCAAACTCGCACTTGTCCAGACCTTCCCTGAACGCATTTTTCAAGAAACGCTCTCTTTCGATCTCAGAGAATCATCAAATTTCGCTGCAATGCTGAACAAAGCCGCTACAAAAGTTGGCTTGTGCCTGGTTGTGTGGTTTCTAGGCAGTTCACTGCGGAGCCTTTCGACAGAAGCGTGGTGCCTGTGGGGCATGGTTTCAAGTTCTGGCGCGTCACCTCTGGCGCTTTCGAGACAGACTCTAGCCCTCAGGCCTAGGTTGTGTAGCCATGAGTTGCGGGACATGATGCGGAGGGGTTTTGCGTTCAAGCCATGGAGGTGCCGGCGATGTCTCGCCGCGACCTGCCCGATCGGGAAGGGGCTGTGATCCAGCCGCTGCAGCCGCTGGTCCGGGAAAGGGGCAGGGGGCGCATTTTCAATGCCTTGAGCGCCGGAGACACTCCATCCTTCGACAGCTCGATCGCGCCCACCAGCAACTCGGCGGGTGGGAAAGAGGCCCCGGACCCATAAGCGTCAACTTGTTTTTGGGGCTTCCAGGAAGCATCGGGCAAGTTGAGCCGATCGCCCGAGCAAGGGGCGACGGGGTTCGAGGTCTCTGGCGGCTTGGCTGAGCATGAGCCTGAAGTCACGCCAAGCGCTGCGCGGTCGGCGGCGTCTCTAGGCGGCATCCCCATGGGAAACCGCGGCGGCATGGTGGATGCGCCTTTCCACCGGCAACGCGACCATGAGCTTGCCACAGAGCCATGCCCTAGCTCTTTCGTCGTCGCATTTCGGCATTTGTCCCAGCTGCGTCAGTGACTTGAAGTGCTCACCAGCACTCCCCGTCAGCGGCCGACGGCGTGATCCTCCGCGCACAGCACGTACAGCCAGTTCCCCGATTTCTTCAGCCGCTTCATCAGCGCCATGGTGGAGCAGTCGGCCAGCTTCGCCAGCCTGCCCGCGGTCTCGCGCAGCAAATGGCCGCACCCGACATGAAGCGGCAGCGCGCGCAGCGGGTTCTCCACCGACCTGTTCCTGCGCAGACCCTTCAACGCCCCCGTCTCGCTCGCCAGCTCCCGCCACCGTGCGGCGAAAACGACATCGACACGTCCCAATCCCCATCCATCGACTACCCCCGGAATCGCGCAGCCATAGACCACCGCGATATCCAGGATCCGACAGCAAGTTGATGCTTATGGCCCCCGGACCTCGCCATTGGTCACTCCCGGGGGCGGGACGGGCAGCAGGATCCATGTCATCGTCGGCGTGCCCCCGACACGCGACACCGTGGCCGCCCGGGGCTGTGACGCTCCCGGGCCATTCTCGATTCGATTCGTGAGCATGGCTTGCGGCCGCACCTTTCCGCCCGGAGCAACCGAAGGGAGCGGCGGTCGGTCGATCCGGTGCTTGCCGGCAGCGCAATCCTGTCGAGGGGTTCTTCACCAGCTCATGCGTTTCCGCGTGATTGGCCCGCGCTACGGCAAGCTCGCTTGGAACTTTGCCGCCGCCGTCATCTTCCGGTCATGAGACCTGATCCCAGACTTCCGCATTCTTTGGGGTCACCGCAATACTGCGGGTGAATCGCAAAGCACAAAACTCCAACCCAGCACCTGACGCACAGATCAAAACACTGCGCCGAGAAGCTTGGTGGGGAATGCACAAGCCTCCAGACGAACAGGACTGCTGTAAGTTCCGGCGACAGTTGACAATGATCGACCTTCTTCATGGACCACATGGCCCGCACAAGAAAGGAAATGCCGAGGCAAGTGGATTGCGCCTCGAATGCGCGCGCAAGTCAATGGTCACTGGAAATTGTGCACTTTTCAGTATTGTGCACCGCAGAGCGAGCGGTGCACGGGGGGATTGTCTGTAGAGGGCATGCATTCGGCGAAATACTTCTGCGCCTCGTCTGCGAACACCCGAACTGGCACTATGATTTTTGGTGTTGGGACTGCGTCGGTTGTGCTGAAGGTCGGGAGTTGGGCGATTGAGAGCAGTTTTGGATTATGGATCTGTTGCCACATAATGTCTTTGACGTCGAGATCAGCGATAGTCTGTTTGAGTTGGCAGGCGTTTGAGAAGGCGAGCTCGTGCCATACGGGCATGGGCTGAGCGGTTTTATTTAAGGCTTCGAGATCGGTATTTACCTGCTTGGTTGGTAGTGCCCAGACGAGCAGGGCACGATAGTCGCTGTATTTGTTATCCTCCAAACATTCGGTGTCGCGAATGGTGTCGATGTCGTATTCGTAGAGCAATATGATGCGATTTGCAGCCAGCGCGTCGTTCCCGGAAATCGTCGAAGCGGTTGCTCTCCGCGTCGCATCGCGGTGCGATGATGGCGTTGGCGCCGTCGACGGCGCCAACGCCTGCCCGCCTGCTTGAGGCGAGCGCCGACGATGTTCTGGCAGCTCCCTTCGACCACGCCGCTGGCGACACAAAAGCCCATTGCCCTGAACTTCGGGCAGTTCAGGCGCTCGCGGTTGCTGGAGAAGCACGCGTCGTTCTTCCGAGACTCCTCGCAGGTCTCTGCCTGGCTGCGCAGGGCGGCGATCACTTCGTCGGCTTGGCCCTCGTCGGGTTCCTCGCACCGCTTTCTGGTCCCGTGATCGCCGATCTCGCTGCCGGTCCCGCAGATCGCCTTGGCATGACGCGCCACCGTCTTCGGCGCGACCGGCCAGTTCGCGCAACAGGGTGCTGGAGCCCCCGAAGCCAGCCCTGGCCGCGGCGATGCCGATCAGGCGAAGCGCCGCCGGCGACAGGAAGGTGTCCTCCATGCCAAGCGCGCGATCGCGCGGGCTGAAGCCGTTGTGGCAACTGTCGCAGCGTGCCTCGCCGCCGCACTCGCAGGGCCGGTGCGGTCCCTTGTCGTCGGAATGATCGGCATTGAGCCTGCGGGTGACGACCACCCCCATGATCTGCAACGCCACCCGCCGCGCTTCGGTCTCGATCGCCCGGAAGTCATCGATGACGCCTTCGCCGATCAGGCTCGCGGCCGACTTCCGGTCCGACCGCCGCGACGAGATGTTTTTTTAGCGGCCGTTAGGGCCTCGTGTTGCACGTCGCGCATCTGGGCGCTGACTTCGAACCGCTCGCGGGCGAGAGACCGGGCGCGCCGATGCGTCGCAATTTGTGCCTGGGTCTCCCCGACGGCTCCTGCAGGGATAACGCGGGTCTGCGTCTTGCCCTCGACGGTCCAGGTCAAGGACCGGCTCGTTTCGTGTCCTGTATCTCCTTCTGCTGCACAGTGGCAGGTGGGCTTGCCGCACTTGCGGAATCGCGGGATCAAAGTGCCGGGCCTCAGATCGCCGAGGCCGGCAAGTCGGTCTTGGATTCTGCTACGTCTTCGCCTCAGGTCGGACAGCTCGGGAAGCGGTGTCGCCGGGAACCTCCATGCCGACAGCCATGAAAACTGTCGGATGAATGCCCGAAACCGCCCGAAATCCAAACACTTCATTCACGCCTCACAATCCCGGCGTGCACCCACGGCGCGTTGACGAATTGCATTCCGGCCCATTTGAGCTTATCGAGAGCATCAACCTTGTCGGCATCGACAACGGTTTTGAACTCCCCGAAGTCCAGGTACGGAGACGTGGCGGTCTCAGTTTGCGCAACCGCGAAGGCTGCCACAAAGAAGGGAAGGGAATGGCCACTAGAGGAATACAGAGGAGTGAGGATGTGTTCAAAATGCCTGCTGCCCACGAATTGAGCCTTCGAAAAACTACAAATTCAACTGAACTTTTTCACTGACGCTATCGGAGTTGCATCTCATTGATCCGACCAAAATACCCTGATCATTAACTTGGGCATTCACAACGCAGGCAAAGTCGTGATACTCTTCAAACCATCCGCGCAACGATATCCGGTCTCTTTGAATTGAACCTGTTCCATTGGGCCAGTTCTGTTCATAGCTATAACTGCCAGAATATATATAATTTCCAGAAAAAGACATGTTGCTCTCATCAAGAGATTTGATTTCAAAAATGTGCTCTCTGGACAGCGAATCATCTTGCCCATAGATTGTTATGCCAATCTCTGGTGACTTTGATATCAGTGCCATCAGCGCTTTCGCTTGAAGCCCGTCGTCGCCAGATTTCATTGCTTCCGCAATCGCCATTTCCTTCAGGTGTTTTTGATCTGAGGCAATCGCCAAGTCGAACGTCGCGTGCTTTTGCGAGAGATTATCAGAACGCAACGCAACCAGGAGCGCATCGTAACGCGCCGTTTTTTCCTTTATTTCGGCGGTAGCGACCTGTTTCTCTATCTCAGCTGCTCGCTTTTTCTCATCCGCCAGCGTCTCGAGGGCGCTGACAAGATTACGGTGTGCCACCGTTTCCGCTTCCGCTTCACTCACCGCCTTCAGCGTTTCAGCTGTCGCCGTGATCGAAGCACGCTCCTGCTCGTATTTTGCCATCAGTGCTTCAAGCCGCTGGCGATTGGCGACCTCAAGCGCTTCTTGCTCCTGCGCGGCGATTTGCTCCAAGACTTCCGCATTAGCACTCGCGCGCGCAAGCCCTTCCGCAAGGGTTTTTACCAACTCTTGCGCATTCAAAAGATTCGCCGCAACTTGATTAGCTTCGTTTGAACCGGCAACGATCAATGGCCGGTCGAAAAATGATCGCGGCATCCCCAGTCCATCAACCGAGTTCTCCAGCACGACCTTCGTCTCCCATTGGCCAAGCGCGAGCGTCGATGACGCAATTCCATACAACTTTCGAGGCTCCGCCGCCGCCCTCGTCGCAACGACCACTGTGAATGGGCCTAAAGCCTGATTGCGGGGTGCCGCAGCATACAGGTCCTCATCGGGCACCACATTTGCCATGAACCGTTGTCGGTAGAGCGGCTCTATCTCGTCCCCATCGTTGACAGAAGCTTGGATGTCCACTGACTCAGCCGACCAATATGGCGGCAATACGGAGCTTAGTGCAGACATGATCTGAGCTTCGCCCGGCGTTTCTTGCGCTTGGCCCGGTATCTGCATCCACAACACCAGGCAAAGCGAAAGCATAAGTATTTTCCGACTGTTCATCCAAACCTTCCCTGTGTTAGAACTAACGTCATCCTCAAACACTCCATCTGCTGTTTACACATTCAAAAACTGCTGAGAAAGCAGTCATTTTTCTCTGCATTTCGCCTCCTGGGCGCGGTTTCAGCCCCCGATGCGCCAAATCGGGCAGGGTTGGGACAGACTCCGACCCTCAGGAGCGGCCAACTCGATCCGGGGTTGCATCAAGACCGCGCTGACCGGGCAGCCGGCGGAACCGGCCGGTCGTCGGTCGCTGCCATCGCCCCGCCGCCGCGGCGCTCGGCATCCATCGCCGAGAGCCTGCCTCGCAGCCGCTAGCGCCAGGACATGCCTGCGAATCGAGAATTGAGCCAAAATATAGGTAAAGGGAATTGCCAGTCCGGTCAGCAAAGAAAAGATCATTGCGAAAGCAGACATTTCTTCCTGCATTATGGTTTCCGAAACCGATTCTGGGTTGAGGGTTGCCGATGGCTGGCTGGTGCCAGACAGACTCCTGCCTTCAGGCCGAGGCCAGCTTGATCCGCTTGGCGACCTTGAGCAAGTTCATGGCCATCGCCTTGAAGGTCGGCTCTGCCTCCAGGCTTCGGCACGCCCCTCGGTAACAATCTCAATCTGCTGATAGGATGCGCCGCACCCGCTTGACCTTCAGGCTGCGTGCTTGCAGCTGGCGATGGCCTCCGACAGAAGCACCGCGTTAAGACCTGCCGCACAGATAGCCAGTGAACCGGCAGGTCGTCGCGCGGGCGGGGCACCGCTCAGATGCGAACGGCCGACGGACAGCCTGTAGTCGATGCGCACCGTCTGCATTCGCTCGATTTCCCGACCCGACAACGAGTGCCACGGCCCAGCAAGAGAACTTGGATCGCCGGACCGACATGCAGCCCGCCCGCCCCTAGGCGCGAGCGCACCGGGACGGAAACCTCCGTCAGGCGCTGCCGGTCCATCAGGGTGCCCACCTTTCGCAACGTGTTCTCGGGTTTCACGCGCTTGGCTACCATCGTCATGAAGAAATCCATCGGGATCTCCCTCAATCTGGCGTTGAAACAAGAAGTTGTGGTCCCTTCAGAGCGACATGTCCAAGACCGGAAGGTCGCATTTTGCAATGACCGTAGAAGTGAATTTATATCATCCCCGGATTAGAGATTCCATTATAGAAAAGGCTCAATTCTTGAAACACATGCAAGGTCTAATCATGGTCGAGGCGGGCTGGCTCTCGGAGAGGTCGGCACTGAGTTCGACGAGATGGAACCGGTTGGGACAGCTGTCGAGGCATTATTTGCGCGACTCCGCGGAAGCCTCGCATGAAGGCCTTGATCTGGCTATGACGGTTACTGACCGTCTAGATGTGCAGGGTGCCGCAAACCTGCTCGCCGGCGAAGCAGGTGAAACTTTGGCGTGGATGGCCAGGGCCGCAGCGGCGGGTGGAAGGCAGCGACCGGCACCGTTCGCCCAGTTTGATCGCTGCCAACAAGGTGCGGCCTTTCAATCTCTCCGGCATCGTCGTCGTCAAAGCGTCAATTTGCGAAAATCAGTTCCAAAACCACTCGCTGTCTATCTGCCTGATCGCTAAAATGACGCGGGAAACATTGTATCGCCATGTCTGCGAAATGCAAATCAACCCAAGAAAAAGCTGGTGGTCTCGGATTCGCTGCACTTTCCGGCAACATGTCAGTCATCATTGCCGATCTTGTTTGCAATCCAAATTGGACGAGTTATGATTCCAAATTGGACGGCACTTCATGGCAAACGGTACGACAAGGTTGGGAAACTATGTGCCAAGGCACGCTGAACCGCGAGTTCGCGTTGCGCTCAAGGATACCCGCATCGTTGCCATCGTCGGCCCACGCCAGTCCGGCAAGACAACGCTTGCCCGCCGCATTGCCGCAGCCAACGAGCACTCTTTCATCACCTTGGATGATGCTCAGTTCAGGCAGTTTGCCGTAGACGACCCCGCCGGATTCATGCGTGGTCTGGAAACTGCCGTAATTGATGAGATTCAAAGAGCGCCGGGGCTTGTCCTTGAAATCAAGAAATCAGTCGATGAGAATCCCCGCCCGGGGCGATTTCTCATCACAGGGTCGGTCGATCTCTTCAAGGGGGCAGTCTCTCCCGATTCGCTTGCCGGTCGCGTCGAGACGATCGATCTTCTGCCATTCTCCCAAACGGAGATCGCCTGCACCGAGGTGTCGGGGTTTCTGGACCGTGCCTTCGCCGCGAACTTTCCGGGACATGCGATGGTGGGACCGACTGACGACCTGCTTGATCGTGTTCTCGCCGGAGGTTTTCCCGAGGCATTGTCGCGTGCCGTTCCAGCTAGGCGAACAAGCTGGCTTCGATCTTATGTGCAAGCTCTCGCCGCCCGTGACATTGCCGATATTGCAAAGGTTGAAAAGCCCGGAGAAATGGGTCGCTTGATCGAACACGCAGCTGTGGCTGCCGGGCAGTTGCTCAACGTTTCACGCTTTGCAGCCAAGCTGGGAGTCGACAGCAAGACGGTCGCTCGCTGGTTGGCACTGCTTGAGCGCATGTTCCTGGTCCGCCGAGTGAGAGCTTGGCACCACAACGAGCTCAAACGGCTTGTCAAGGCACCGAAACTACAGTTTCTGGACTCCGGCCTGCTTGCCATGCTCAGGCGGTCGAATGCGGTGGCCATTTCCAGGGACCGACAGCAGCTGGGTCCGCTTTTGGAATGTTTTGTCTATGCAGAACTCGTCAAGGCGGCTGCACTGTGCGACGAAGCGCCGATGTTTTCCCATTACCGGGACAAGGATCAGGTCGAAGTCGACCTTGTTTTGGAAAGCTTGAATGGGGAAATCGTGGGCATTGAGGTCAAGGCGGGCGCAACGGCACGCCAAGACCACTTCAAGGGCTTGATTCGCCTCAAGTCTGCTGCGGGCGACCGGTTTGCCAGTGGCATTCTTCTTCATGACGGTGACCGCATTCAGCAGATTGGCCACAGATTGTTTGCGATGCCTATCTGCATGCTCTGGGAGAAATGAGAGCTGGCGAACCGCGGAATCGTTATCTCTATGGAGAGGAATGGAAACTTCGTGCGCTTTGGAGCGGGGCGTGGTGGTAACGGCCGCTCGCGAAATCGAGAGGGTGCTCGTAATGGCTGAAGACGCATTTTTTGCCAGTGCTAGCGGTGCTTCATGTTTTGGCTGGACGAGCGCCTCGGAAATTTCGCATCTTATGATGTGCAGAGTCGGTTCGGCGACATCGAATGTTCTTCCAAGGAACCTCTGATTTGGAGGGCTTTTTTTGGGTTTTGGCTGCAGGAATTGCTCTTCCTGGCTCATCAGCTGGTTTCCTGCGGTTCGAAATCTCCAAATGCGCGATTTCGGGGCGAAAGCATCTCCGGTTCAGTCCCCGCAGGGCTGGTCCGGCAGATTCTGGACACACTGATCCCCTGTCACGGCAAGTGCGGCGGTTCACTCCGGGCGGTGCGCCAAGCCCCGGGGATCGATGCCGCTGTGCAGCTTCGTCCCGAAATGCCGCCAATTCCCCTTCCTCGTCCGGTACATCTCCAGATCGCGGACGTTGCTTCCGTTTCTGATCGACGACAGCGCCGAGATGATGGTGGCGTCAACGATACTGCCTTTCTTCAGCGGCCTCTCCCCCCGTTCGGCCAGGTGATCCCTGATTTCCTGAACGGAAGGCGCGACAGCCCGTGGTGCTCCACCTGGCGGCGGAAGTTGGGATCGTCGTCTCGTCCAGAACCTTCTCCAACCTCGCCCCGGCAAAGCGCCGAACGCTCTCGGCATCGCAGAGCAAGTTCTTCACCGCCGGATCGCTCAGATTGCAGAACAGCTGCACGCAGTGCACGTGCAGCGTCACCGATAGCGGCTGTCGTCCCTTGCCGCTACCCTTGGGACAGACCGGCGCAATGCGGGCCTTCCAGGTGTGCCTAGGAGATCCGCCGAAAAGATCTCGCAGCGCGTCTTGCACTTCTTGCGGTCGCATTCGAGGCTGGCAAAGGTCAATTGCCGAAGGCGCTGTCTGCCGTGGTTCCCCGAAAGCTGTAGTGCAAGACAGCAGACACGCACCAGATGCACAATGCCGCGCCCAAAATCAGGCTGTATCAGAGGTTTCCTAACGGGTTTCACCAGAGTTTTAGCCTGTCTCGATTCTCCCAAATCGCGAACAGTTTCACCTTGGGCATCGGGAGGTAAAAGGGGAGAATACGTTTAAGTCTTGCCGTCGTTGCCTGTAGCCGCTGCCTTGAATCCTGCTGCTCGAACTCTTCGCAGGTATCGCCGAACGCACGCCACGATCGTCGCATAGACACTGCAGACGCGTTCCTGACCTTAAGGCCGCGCTCCTGCGTCTGCCTTCCGACAGAAGTGCTGCGTCAAGAAAACGCTGATCGGGCAGCCAGTGCGCCCCAGGCGCGAGCGCACCGGGACGGGAACCGCCGCGAGGCGCTGCAAGTCCATCGGGGAACCGACGCTGGAAGGCGATGAGGCTGGCGGGGATTTTGGTCATGGGACGGTTCCACGTCAAGAATGTCATGCGAACATTCCATCGCCCGACATCCCGGACACAATGCCTTGTGTCGCAGGAACCATGTGCATAAGCAGTTCTGGACATTATCGTGATGACAGAGCAACATGTTCGCGCCGGGAGCTTGAGCGCGCACTGAAGGTAGTCTCGGCCTCAGACCGTCCGTCGGCCGTTCGGTGCTTGAGCGTTACCCCGCCCACAAGACGACCTGCCAAGTTTTGCTGGCTGCCTGTGCGACATATTCTTGGCATGGTGCTTTTGTCGACGCGATCATGTGGAAAGTGCGGCGAGGATGGGTCGTTAAGCGGACCCGGCACCCCCAAGCGCCGCTTCGGTGCTTGAAACCGCGACTGTGGGCACCATAGCCGTTGCTGGAAGGCGCCGCAGTCCCCATTGATACTATCAGAGGCTCAACCAGTTCTGGAAGTCGAAATCGAAATATCTGCTTTCGCAGCAGTTTTTCACTGCGACCAACAATCTATTTTGCTTCGCCTGAGATAAAGTGGCCCCGGCAAAACCATTCCAGTCATGCCGGGGATCTCAATGCTCAAATGCGCAGTTAAATGCCGTTAACGCGACCTCTGGATTTTCTGAACATGCAATTCCCAAGCCCGAAAGACACCGATGTTTTCGGCAAGCTCGCTTAGAATGTTCAGCAATGTGTCCTGAACGGGCAAAACCTCCGAATGGGAACGAAAGCGCTTGATTCCATTGTAAACCGACGAGTGGTCACGATCACCGATATACGTTCCGATCTTGTAATAAGGCTGGCCCGTTATCTCATGCATGATCGTTGCCGCCAGATAGCGCTCGTAAACGATCCTTGCCGTACGATATTGGGCCTTGATTCCCACGCTGTCCTCCATCCCGAGACATTTCAACAGGAACACGATGTCATTCCATGTCGGCATCGTGTTAACTGGTCTCATCGGTACCTGTCTGCGGCGCGGATGCAGGTGCCCCAATTCGGAAAGGAACCGAATTGCCTTCCAGCGGGTGAGACCCTCGGAAAAGGATAGTTCTTCTTCCCGTTCGCTACCGACCGATTTCACAAGGTCATGCGCCTTGTCCGGTACAATGTCCAAAATCCCGTTCTTCCAAGTGCGCTTCAAGAATTCGTTGATTGCCCAGCTCTGGATTTTCGCTCTCTGGCCTTCATCAACATGATCGACGATGATGCCAGAACCCCACAGGCAGCGCTCACCCCGAAAATTCGCAGGCGCGATGAGACTCCCAGCAAACTGCTTGATCGTGGTTTTTCGGATGGCTTTTCCTCGATAGTCATTTGTTCCAAATGGCCAGACGACTGGTCGAGCCAAGCCTGCATCCTTGATGCCCTGGGACGCAATTACGAACTGAACGAATCGCTTGTCGTGTTTGCGCACCTTCGGATAAAAGCGCTTCAGTTCTCCACTTGCCGCCAGAAGCGCGTAGTATTGATTCGCCACGACCACCCAAAGCGACAACTTTGCGTCCACAGGAAGTTTCTTAAGCTGAATTTCCGAAAGTTCATGCTCAAATGGAACATTTGGAGGCCTCAGCAAGGCCCTTCTGGGATTTTCCTCTATGAAAAGCTTGAAGTTGTCTTTCCAAGGCATCTCCGGTGAGGCCTTCTTGATAGCTTTCAGCATTGAAGGTTTGAAATAAAGATGGCAGGTTGGCCGTTCTTGAACGGGGTTGGTCTCACCGTTCGATCTGCTGATTTCAGATTCCATTTGAAAACTCCATTAAGAGACCGACTCAAATGAGAGGCAGTCTGATTGAAAAAATCTCGGCACTGTCTTGCCGTGCCGAACCAAACGCCGACGAAGAGGTTCGTCCCTCCGCAGCACTGAATCACCTCGGTACGAAAAACTGCTTCTCCAAAGTGAGCCATTGATCCCGATTTCCCTTTTTGGACATTCTTGGTTGTTTGCAGTCCCCGTTGCTTCACAGGGTCTCCAAGCGTACCTGACAAGCATTTGTTCAGACGCTCTGCAATTTTCTAATCTTCCTGCCCTTTCCCGATGGCCATCCCAAGAATCGAAAAAGCCAGGAGCCTGATCCATTTTTAGATTCGTTGCTTCCGCCGCGGGGGCGACGCTGCCAAATGCGGGGGCGCAAGTCACCGGCAGCGGGCGAGTCAGCCCTTCACCGGACAGCTCTTTCCAAACCGAGAGATCCGTTCTCGCGAAGGACCCAAATTTCGTGAGAATCAGGAAACCAATGCTGCTGCGTTCGATATAGATCTCAACACGTGGCATCCTCTGCTTATTGCCCTCGCTGCTGCTTGGTGTTTCCATGGTCAACCGACTCGATTGGAATTTGAGATTGATTCCTGTCAATAAGGTAATCAAAAGAGATTGTAAAGAACAACAAAGGAACATTTATTAAATTTATAGGCATTAATTTTTTCATTCCCAGACGGTGCCCTATAATGGCCAGAAAATATCGATTGGAATTTGCGCAAGTCGTGGATTTTGGCTCGGATACAATGGCCAAAAAATCGATTCAGGCTTCGCCCCAACTGCACAACTGCATTGCGGTCAAGCCCACGACATTTTCGTCGGCTTGAAATGCTTCTGACGGACAGTGGGCGAGTGCTGTTACCTGAAAACTGAAATGTCAGGGCCAAGGAGTTCTCTTCATTTCGTTCGCTCGTGGCATCGAAGCGGATGCTTGTGGCAAAATTTGGCGTCTCGCGCTGCGCTTTGGAAGCGGCTGGTCTTCCGATGCCAGTGCTAATTTCAATGACTCCAAGGCTGCCAGTGAAACGAATCTCAAAACCGACTTGTTGAACGCGTTCCATGCCAGCGAAACTCTCACTTGTCCCCATGTCGACTTCTTTCATTGGGAGGGTCGGCTAGCTAGGCGGACCGAGCAGATGGCAGCACCGAATAGCTCCAAGCTTCAGGTGCGGCCAAAATCCCGTTTTGGCAGGAAACGTGGGCAAATTGGCGAAGGACGAGCAGCGCTGTTTCAACGGTCTCTTTTCGTCGGCAAGCGTCCAGTTTGTTCGGAAGGTTGCAGCACATGTTTTCAATCCATCATGGGCTCTGGATATGGCATCTCAAACGGACTTGGCTCCGAGCATGGGGCTGTCGCCGCACTCCACGCCTTCGCATTCATCTCCACCCTTGCGGGGTCGGGCCGCGGCATCCAGCGGCTCGAGCCGGACTTTCGCCGGCACCTAACGTATTTGCCGCCATACGCTCTCATCGTGCTTGCCGATGTGTGCCCTGTCAGGGCAGCGACAGCCGCTGGCCGCATCGTTTTTCTGGCTATGTCTGCAAATGCATGTCGAAGATAGTGAAGAGTGACCGGGCACCTGCGGTCAGGGTACAATTCGCGGACAGCTTTCTTCAGGATGCGGTGCTCATATTGCAGAGGCTTTTCTTGCTGACCCAGCTGTATTGCGGAGTTCTGAAGAGGGATGCGAGCCAAAGCACATGGAAATCCTCTCTCGATATCCCATCGAGGATCTGCACCCGAAGCGCGTTATCGATCTTTGGCGACGAGTTCGCAGTTTTGGCAGTCTGGATTACAAAAATTTCAGGAAAACCGAATTCTGCCGGATGGATCGATTCATCAAGCGGAGTCTCGTGGCCACCCTGCGTGCAGGGCTTCTCGATGTCGCGAAACAAGCCCGCTTTGATTGCCGGGACAGGATTTCGGTATGAGTCCTTCGCCTGCTGGTGCGTGAGCTTTGCATCTGGGTTTGATTCCATAAGACGGCATGAGAATATTTCGCAAGATCGGGTTCCGGTCAGCCAAGCTGTTCTCGTGAGGAGCCTGGCAATTCCACAGTGGTTCCGCTCGCCAGTGTTCAGTGAAAGAAGTCCCTCCTCCGGACTTCCAGGCGGCAGATGCGAATCAATCTCCTGCATGTGCTTTTCGGTTAGCGGCTCCCAGTTGTCGTTGGGCGAATTCATCCGCTTCCCGAATGAAAGACGGCCAGCGGTCGAGGCCAGCGAAACCCAAATGTCTCCTTGAGTCCTGAAATCTCCAGTCTTTCGACTGTGATCTATAAGGCTGTCGATCACCTCGTTGCCCAGATCGATCAGCCTTCGGGTGCTTGCGGATTCGAGATATGAGTGAAATTTTTCAACTTCATCCCAACTTGCCAAGCACATCCAGGGACGGACAGCGTCCAGTTCCGGGATCGTGGCTTCAGGCGAGATGTCCATGTCGACTTTGCAGCAGGCTTTGCGGCGAGACTTCATGAGGGCGACAAGATTCCTGAGCGCAGAGAGCTCCGAACCAACCGTTGACTGACTTAACAGTAGCGCGCGCAAGCAAAGCTGAGTCCCAAGTTCCGAGAGTGTCCTCGACCGAAGCGTATCTGCGCAGCGCGAGGACGCTGATCGGATCAGCCGCTTCAAGTGCCTGACCTGGTCTGCGGACAGAGTGCCTGGAAGTTCGGTTGGGATAATTTCTACCCCCAATGGTTCAAGCGTGAATTTCACGTGCAAACTCCTTGCCGCGACGAAGTTCCACTTTAATTGAGCATTTTGTGCGAGATTTGCGTAGGTGAGTTCATCTAAATTTCTCGATTTCCGTGGAGTACTTCATCAACAGAAGGATACATCGATGGGGTGCACAAAGAGGGTGCTGGCGAGTTCCGGCAAAGGATTGGCGGCCGGACGTCCACCTTTCCTTCAATCGATTCCGTGGTCCGGTGGCTAACAAGGATATCCAGGATCCTGATCCATTCGCCCAGCTCTGTCAGCGGCTCCAGTTTTCCACCTTAAAAACCGGTTTTGCTCGAATTTTCTGAAATTCATCTCACAGCTCCTACCTAAATTCTGGTTGTCAATGCGATTGTCAGAGGATTGAATCCATGCCCATGGAAAGACTCCAGCGCCTGTTGGCGGCCTTGGCTGGCGTGCTTGCATCGGCAGGTTGCGCCGATCCTGAAATCCAATCTCCGATCGTCGCATCTGACCCGGCAGACACGGTCATAGCGGAGGCCGTTGCCGAGACTGCCAGGTCCAATCGAATCGTTGCCGAGATTGAAAAGCGTTACGCAGGACTCAAGACTGCTCCATCGGGTCTGGAGGAGGCAAACGTTTGGGCTGATTCCAACGCGAGATTCAGCGAGTGGATCGACATCGACTGGAATGGCCCGGTGGAGCCGTTGTTGCAATCCATCGCGAGTCGCATGGAGCGCACGCTAAGAATAATCGGAAAGGAGCCAGTTACGCCTGTTCTTGTTTCCGTGTCCTACGCTGGCGACTCTCACCGGGACGCGCTGCGTGCAATTGACATTTCGCTGTTCGGACTTGCAACCGTGGTGTCGGCAGACGACGGAACGGCAATTGAGTTGCACTATGCGAACTAGGTGCCGATGTCGTTGAAAGGAGCGAGAATGCTCGCCCTTGTGGGACTGGCAGGAATTCCAGGTTGCGGAATGGAGGGGCAGGAAGACGGTGGTGCAAGGCAACTGCCAAAAGAAGTGAGCGCTGACGGAAAAGCGCTCTACAATGGCGTTGATCCCCCTGCCTCGCCCGACACTGCAATTTTCAACTTGGGACAGGAAGGCGGCACAAACGAAGTAAGCGAAATCCGGGACGTGGCCCTCCGCGAGGCTGCTCTCAAATACGGGAGCCAGTATGGACGCTGGCGTCGCGCTTGGGAGCTTCTCGGTGTTTTGGAAGAGCGCGAAAGCGAATTGTCGACGGTGTACGATTTCAACCGCGTTTCGACTGCGGCACCACGCGGAGCGGGGCATGTGATTCCCCCCGTCGTGACCCGCGCTCACAACGCTTTCAATAGCCGAAAAGATGGGAGCGTAGTTTCCGTAGCGGACGAGTATCTCAACATTCGAAAGCCAGGTCAAATATCTCCTGTAATCCCGACTTGGCGAAGTTATCTGTTGTCACGTGCAAGTGCTCCTGAAGCGCCAGCACGAGGTCTGCTTCCTTCCAGTGATGCAGAGCGAGAGAGATTTCGAGACTCGTTTGACGAGGGGTGGGATGCGGGGCGGCGGCAGGCGGACGAGGAGTTCGCTCACCGGATGCAACGACTGAGTCAGGATTTCGAGGGAATGCTTCGCTACCGAAGATTGGTAGCGCTTGGAATGATGAACAAAATGGTGCTTGCGGACGCGGATTTTGGGGTGACAGAAAACGGAGACACAATGCGAATTGGGGAGCGGGTCGTTCAAATCGTTCGGCAATCGGAATTTCAGCCAGACTCGGACAGATGGTTTCCCTCTGGGGGCACGTTCAGCACCGAAAATCTCGAAGGTCGATCACCGAAGTGAACTTGAATTGAACCAAGCTCCTCACAAATTGCCGTTTGATGTCCAGATTCACGACAACGAACCACGCTTTCGGCCATCAAGAGGAACCGAAATCGCGGAGCCAATGTTGTTCGGAACGGATGGTCATGCGCAAATGGTGTCGTTTCCTGAGCCATCGCGCGCATCAACGGAATATTTCCGAGGGTTGCTCGTTGCCTGCGCACTGTCTGGTGCGTCGGACATCACTGTGCAGTCAAACCAGCAACCCAGAGGCGAGTTCGCAGGACAACTGTACCGCCTGAGCCGAAGGCCTTGGTCACCCTCGGAAGTCGAGGACATACTTACCGAGACGTACCAGGCGACCAACGGAATTACGGAAATCAGGGGGAGGCGCATTCTTGACTATTCGTACGAACTGAACTTGCCAAATGGAGCGAGGCGGCGGTTCAGGGTTAATGCGACTGGCATACTCGGACTGGGCAGTTCGGGCGTGGAAATCACGATTCGGATCCTGCCCTCCGCGACTCCTACCACCGAGCAGGTAGGGCTGTCGGAAGGTGAAGTTGCCGAGCTTTGCCCTCCAAACGGCCTCGTTGTCATTGCCGGTGCTACAGGGAGCGGCAAATCCGCATCGATGGCGGCACTTACAAGGCACCATCTCGAGAACTCGGACCGGCCTGTAAAGATAGTGGATATCCAGGCACCCATAGAATACAACTTCGGGGACGTGATTTGGCAGTCTGGAAACTTGCCATCGCTGATCGGCCAATCTGAGGTTGGGCGTCATATTTCGAGCTTTTCGGCGGGGGTCCGGTCCGCGTTGCGGAGAAAGCCTCACATAATCAACGTCGGAGAGGCAAGAGACTTGGAGACAATAAGCGCCACTCTTGAGGCCGCGCTAACAGGCCACCTCGTCTACACGACAACCCACGCTGCCAGCGTCCCAGACTGCACTCGCCGACTGCTTGCCGCATTTTCGGCCGAGGAGCGCGACCAGCGTGCGAGCGACCTAGCCGCGTCGTTGCGCTTCATGGTGGTGCAGCATCTTGTTCAAGCGGCAGATGGGACAGGAAGGGTGCCCGTAAGAGAGTACGTTTCGCTTTCTGAAACCCTTCGCAGGTCGCTTCTCGGCATGCATTTCAGAGACTGGCCCGCATACCTGAGCGACATCATCAACGGATCTGGAACAGCTGGGGCTGGGATGTTCAAGCAATCTATCTTCGAAGCGGCAGAATCACTGATCGGGGACGGTCGCGTCCATTCCGAGGAGTTAGCGCACTTATTCGATGACAATCGACCGCTGCAGATTCCGCGATGAAGTTTGGCGAGACAAATTTCTGGCGCGAAACCCAGCGTCCGGCACGATTCCTGTTCATGGATGCACGGATTGTGATCTTCATTGGACTGGCCTTGGTGCATTTCAGCATCTGGACGGTTGTCTTGCTTTTGCTGGCGGGAGGAGTGCTGATCTGGATGGGTAGGAAGGGAATCAACCCTGGGCATTCACTTCGTCATATCCGTACGTTCATGATTGGGCCGACCATCACTGCCCGCGGCCTCTTTGCACAACGAATGCCTGTCGACTATGGGTTCGAACTCAATGATGCCGTCCGCAACAGGAACAGGACGAGAAGATGCTTTGCCGAATAGTCTGCCGAAGCGCGTTCAACTGCTAGGCTTGAATTCATTGTCCGTTGCTGGATTGCCTTTGGTTGGTTCGTTCCAATAGTTCGAAGATACGGAGAACGAAACGGGTTTCACAAGAGTTCCACTTCGGACGGCTTCCTGATCGGAAGAAATGGACATTGCTCCTAGCATTGCAGCGGAGGCTTTGGCCAAGCATAGAACTTCATGACGCCTGCGAGAGTGGTAGTGATCGAATTGATGTTTTCTTCGCCCTTGCAAACGACAAACCCGCTCATGCTGCCTTGGTGCTGTCACAAGTCAGGAATATGTAATGTCGAGCGATCTAATGCTCTTGCATCCCGCTCTGATATAAAGACATCCTCTGCCGTTCGATGCCTGTTGCGGGGAAAGCAATTTTCCTTGCTTCGTGGGGAGTGTTGTCGAAAGAGCCTCACGCCAAAGTGCCCCGGGATTTCTTGTAATGTAGGACCAATATAATACAGGAGATTCCACACGGTCATTCAGAGACTTCTTTTAAGAAAAGTTGATGAGCTACGCATAAGCAGTTGCAAGCTCTTGACGACGTCTATCCAGCCAATGCGAGCAGATTGTTCGACAGGTACAGCACATCCTCATCGGCGGTTGAGCCAGCCGCGCGGTCATCAACTCTCGGCAGACCCTGAACCACGCTGTTTCTCGCGGCATTAACTGCGGAATGAATGGCCGAAGCCATGGTCCGTCGGCCCCAGTGGTGTTACCCGGGTCAGCCTCATCGCGGCCGGGAACGGAGGCAGTTCCGCTAGAAGGTCGAGGAATTTCTCTCGAAAGACTGTTACGAAAGCGGTCATTTTGTTATGCATTTCGCCTTTCGGCTACGTTCTTGGTGCTCAAAGGCGTGGTTTCAGGCCCCGATGCGGCGCATCGGGCAGGTTCGGGACAGACTCCGTCTCTCAGGCCGCAACCAGCTCGATCCGGTTGGCCGCCTTGAACCTGATTGGTGCCGTTGCCTTCAGAGCCGTCTCCACGGCCCGCCGCCTCATGAACCTGGACCGCGCCACCAAGAGGCACCGCTCCACGAAGCCCTCCTCCTCGGCGCGACCCTCGGCCACAATCTCGATCTAGTGCCGCGGACACGCCGGGCCAAAACCACGCTCCGCAGGCAGCCGCCGGACGGCAGGAAGTCGAGCCGCCCCGTTAGCGTCCGCTCGATCTCCCGGTCCAACAGCGAGTGTCACTGGCTTGGCAGGAGAACCCGGATCATCGGGCAGACATCGCAACGGCGCGTCCCGGGTGCAAGCGTACCGGGACGGGAACCGCAGCTAGGCACTGCCGGTCCACCAGGGAGTCGACCTTTCGCAGCGCGCCGTCGGGTTTCACGCGCTCGTCCACTACGTTCATGAAGAAATTCATTGGTCTCTTCTTCAATCGGACGTCATGACAAGCGTTTGCAGCCCTTCGGTGCGATAGGTCCATGGCCGGAAGGGCGCATTTCGCAACAGTCTTGAAATAGCTTTTTCCTGAAAACCGATTGGTCGGCCGCTGTCACTCTGTGCAGCATTAAGACTCTCGTTGAATTGTCGAGGCAGATAACGCCAATGTTGTCCGCGGACGCTCTCATATCTGATCAAACGCCCCCTCAAGGGTTTCTCCATGACGCTCTTGACATCGCAGGCCGCGACATTCACTCCATTGTTAGCAGTAATACTCGGTCTAGGAGGAGGTGCTGTGGCGGTCCCGTCTCTACCGGAACTCGTCGCTGCCGGGTTGGGGGACGAAGTGCGAGCCGCCTAGGTTCAATGATTGTCTAGACATCAGCTTCTCACCGAGCCCGAAAGGAAAACGCCACCAAAAGTGTCCATATTTCTTTGTTTAACAACATTAATCCTCACACAAACGTTTGTAACCGACTCTGCTGTCTGTTTTAACTTGTCTTGATTGGATCTGCTCTGGTAGGTGCCACAGCCAAGATTGCATTTGCAGCCACGAGGAATAAAAATGGCAAAATATTCGGATACAACTTCATCGGTTTGCGATGAACCAATATCCGCACACATCTTTACCGATACCCCACCTGAGTGGTTCTACAAACAAGCACCGGGTGCAACCAATACGGTTGATGGTGTGAAACTATCCATAGGAATGGATATCCCCCCGAACATCGACGTTCTTTTGTTATACACACAATCCTCTTATTCGGTATCAACACGCTTGCCACGTGAACGAACTGTATTCATAACCGGGGAGCCGGAGGTTATACACCCATACAATACACGCTTTCTCAATCAGTTCGGAATCGTGCTTACAGCAAGTGAAAAAGAAATCGCAACTGAGAAATTGCAGCAAAACAATTGCGCTAGATGGTTTGTTGGCGTTGATTTCTCCAAACCGTTCAATCAAGAAAATTTGAAAGGATATGATTGGTTGATCAATCTAAAACCACCACCGAAGTTGGATAAGATTTCGGTTGTTACAAGTAACAAGACTTACACGACATATCACCGTCGCCGCCTTAAGTTCATTGATGAGCTAAAGTCGATGATTCCCGAGCATCTCGATATTTTTGGACACGGGCTTCAGATGGTTGACGACAAAGCCGACGCTATTTTGCCTTATCGCTACCATTTAGCCCTTGAAAATGGCGCCGGACGTTTCACTTGGAGCGAAAAGTTGTCGGATCCGCTATTGTGCTACGCCTTTCCATTTTATGCAGGGTGCGAAAACGTGGAAGAAGATCTACCGAACAACTGTTTCGCATATGTCGACTTGGATGACCCGGAAGGCTCGGCCGAAATGATGGTAAACTGCCTCCAGAATCGACAATGGAGGAATTCGCTAGATGCAATCATCGAGGCACGTGAATTGCTGCTTCACAAATACAATCTTGTATTTTTGTTTGCTTGTCTTGCCAAGACAGCGATGGCCAGACCCGTTTCAAGCGCGTCATTCGGAAAGCGGTTGATTCGATCAGAGCGCTCACTCTGGCCGGACAAAGGTGGACGTGGGAGTATGGGTGAATGGATGTTGAGATCTGTGCTTCTATATTTGGATCCCACGATTGAAATGAAGGTATTATTGCCTTGGCGCAAGAGAGTATGGGCAAGACGTTTGAAAAAGCAACGCCGGTTTGCCAATGAACAGCATAAAAGTGAACTCATCGTTAGCTAGTTGGTCGATAACGGCTATTTGAACGCAAGAAAACGTCTCTATTTTGAGCAGAATTTTATGAAGATTCTGATAACAGGCGCTGGCGGAATGGTAGGACGTAGCCTGCTTTCTCACCCTGCCGCCCCAGCCTGTAAAATTCTTGCCCCTTCCAAGGGGGAATTGGATCTTCGAAACACCACCGCTTGTGGGCAATACATCAACGGAAGCAAGCCCGATTTGATAATTCATGCAGCTGGCCTTGTCGGGGGCATTCAAGCGAATTTGCGGAATCCACTGAGATTCCTTAGCGACAATCTGGATATGGGACGTAATGTCGTGATGGCCGCTCGGGAGGCCGGAGTTTCCAGATTGATCAATCTTGGCAGCTCTTGCATGTATCCTCGAAACGCTCCAAATCCTTTGTCTGAAGAGAATGTGTTTGAAGGTGCACTTGAGACTTCCAACGAAGGCTATGCACTTGCAAAGATTGTAACAGCCCGCCTGTGCGAGTACGTGAGTCGCACGAATGGGCTGAACTACAAAACGCTTATTCCCTGCAATCTTTATGGGCCTTTTGACAAGTTTGATCCGAGCGTTTCTCATCTTGTTCCTGCCGTTATTCGCAAAATCCACCAAGCCAAGCTGTCAGGTGCGAAAGAGGTTGAAATCTGGGGAGATGGCACAGCACGGCGTGAGTACATGTACAGTGAGGATTTAGCGGACGGAATCTGGTTCTGTGCTCGCAATATGGAACGGCTTCCGTTCTTGATGAATCTAGGTGTTGGTGTAGACTATTCCATTGCAGAGTACTATCGTGCCACCGCGCACGTGATTGGTTGGAAAGGAAGTTTTATATACGACGAATCGAAGCCAGTTGGCGTATACCGCAAATTGACGTCAATTAAAGTGCAGAATGCTCTGGGCTGGCGCCCCAGGGTTTCGTTAAACGAAGGACTTAGGCTAACTTACAAACATTTCGTCGATCAAGTCATTCCCCGTGCCTAATCCAAGCTTTCCGTTAGCAACATCCTCATGGGATTCGCGTGAGCACGATGCAATTCAGCGGGTTGTGACGTCCGGGCGCTTCACGATGGGACCGGAGGTGGCGGCATTTGAGAGAGAATTCTCTCGTGCCATAGGATCAACCCATTCGGTAATGGTCAATTCCGGCTCGTCCGCGAATTTGCTCATTATCGCGGCACTCAGATTCCATTCCAAGCATCAACTTTCGATTGGAGACGAAGTTGTTGTCCCTGCCGTCTCGTGGAGCACTACATTCTCGCCACTGTACCAGCACGGGCTTTCTCTTCGCTTTGTGGACGTTGACCCAGATACATTGAATATTGATCTTGATGCAGTCAAAGACGCCATTACCGATAGCACTCGAGCGGTATTTGCGGTGAATCTATTGGGCAATCCAAACGACTTTGATCGGCTAAAGTTAATCTTGGGCAAAGATATAATTTTATTGGAAGATAACTGTGAATCACTTGGGGCTACATTTGGCGGAAGGCAAGCAGGAACTTTCGGACTGGCAGGCAGTTACAGCACCTTTTTTTCCCATCATATCTCGACCATGGAGGGAGGGGTCGCTGTCACGGACGACGAGGAACTCTACCATATAATGCTATGCCTTCGCGCTCACGGCTGGACACGCGACCTACCAAGAAAAAATCAGGTGATGGACACAACCGGTCGCGACCCGTTTCAAGAAGCGTTCCGTTTTGCTTTGCCTGGATACAATCTGCGTCCGCTTGAACTGTCGGGTGCCATCGGACGCGAGCAAATCGCGAAATTGCCAATGATCGTACGTGAACGCCGAGCAAACGCAAACCGTTTTCGTAACCTGATGGCGAGTTTTCCTGAACTTAGGATTCAGCAAGAAACCGGTGAAAGCAGTTGGTTCGGATTTTCCATGATTATTCGGGAGAACGTGAATATTGAGCGGCAGGAACTAGTGAACTTCCTGCAAAGAAAGGGAATCGAGTGTCGCCCCATAGTTGCAGGCAATTTTGCCAAGAACAAAGCGGTCACCCGGTACTTGGATCACACTATCCATGGCGACCTTCGCCATGCGGATCATCTAGACCGTCAAGGGTTGTTTGTTGGTAATCACCATTATCTGCTTGACCAACAGCTGGAGTTGCTGGGGGAGACCTTGGCCGAGGTGTTTGGCCATTGATTGTGGCTTGCGTCAGGGGCGGCGTTGGAAATCAGATGTTTCAGTATGCCGCAGGCCGGGCATTATCATTGCGACTGGGTGTGCCACTTGGTTTGGACACGCACTTTTTCGAGAGTAGCAAGATCCCATTGGATCTGGTACACTTCAACGTTCAGATTGCGGAAGTGCCGCACCATTTGTTTCCACCTCGCAAAGATTCAGAGCTATTGAAGTGGCTGTTTTGGCGGGCTGGCTTTACTAAGCCCTCGTTGTTGCACGAACAGGGATTGGCCTACAATTCCGCGATCGAAAAAGCGACAGACGGGACCTATCTCATTGGGTATTGGCAATCTGAACGCTATTTTAATGATAGTTGCGATGCGATCAGATCAGATCTATCCCCGATAAAACCGCCCTCAAAGTTCAATGCAGGTATCCTTGAAGAGCTACGGGGAATCGATTCGGCGGTCTCGTTGCATGTTCGGCGTGGCGACTATGTAAAAAATGCTGAGGCGTCGCGCATTTTTGGAACTTGCTCAATGGACTACTATGAGCGTGCGGTCAGAACTATCGCCGAACATTGCGAAACGACGCCGGTTGTTTATGCGTTTTCTGACGACGTTGATTGGGTTTCGGAGAACCTGAAGCTGCCTGTCCCGGTACGGGTAGTGCGGAACAACATGGGAAAGGATAGTTGCGAGGACATAAGATTGATGAGTGCCTGTCGGCATCACATAATAGCTAATTCCAGCTTTTCTTGGTGGGGAGCATGGTTGAATCCTAGTGCAAACAAGATTGTTGTTGCACCTTCTCGTTGGTTCCGTAGCAGGAAGTATTTGAATCCCGATATTTGGTGCAAGGACTGGCTTCGGATTTGAGGTTGACCGAACAGAACATGCAACTGCCTAGGTTGCAACCCGGGATAGCAACGATATTCGCTGCTTTGGCTTTCTCAAAATCTTTGACAGGGCAAGATATCGAATTCCCAATTTCCAGATGGCTCAATTCGCGAATCGCAGGCATGTCCTGACGTTGGTGTCTGCGAGGCGGGCTCTCGGCGATGGATGCCTGCCGCGCGCGACGAGATGGAACCACCTCAGATAGCTGTCGAGACACTTGGTGGCGATGCCGCGGAAGCGTCGCAGGAAGTCCTTGATCTGGTTGTGGCGACTGTTGACCGTCTGAATGTGCACGGCCCCGCGCACCCGCTCGCCCTTGCGGCTTTCGAGTGCGAAGGTCTCGTCGGCCTCGCCGACCCCCAGCTCGATCGCCGCCAGAGAGGCCTCGCCCTCCGGCGGGTCCGACAGAACCGCAGCAACCTTGCGACACTGCTCCGCCGTCAGTTCATCGATTCTCGAAAACCAGTTCCGAAGAAGTTCCGGGCGAACTTGCTGCCCGTCCCGCCCCGGGAGCGGCCGATGGCGGGAGCCTGCCCCCCCCCGGCGTGCCGGCGCGCATGATCGAGTTGTCGACGAGATGAAGCGTCTCCGGCGACTTGGCGCTCAAGGCATTGAAAATGCGTATCCTGCACCCTTTTTAGACCAGCGGTTGTACATCGTCGTGCAATGTCCACAGTCCTCCGGCATGTCGCGCCGCGGGGGACCCCGCGCGGCCATTCTCGATCGGTCAAGTCGCGGCGAGACATCGTCAGCGCCTCCTTGGCTTGAACGCAACAGTCCTGTCTGCATCACATCTTGCATCTTATGGGCACACAACCTAGTTGCGCGTTTGACGGTTGCCGATGGGGGTTGCAGATGTCTTTCGGTAGCGATCTTGAATCGAGACTTTAGATACCCCAAACGACAATATAATTGTCAGGACCGGTAAGTGGTCGCTCCTCCAAAATCTTAAGATTTGGTATCATTTCCTGTAATTGCGCTATCGTGAGTCGATCGGTAGAGGCGTTGGCCTTTTTCCCGCTATTCATCGTGAAGTACCCTCTCTTTGACCTAACTAAAATTTTCTTGAAGTACACCATTTGAAGATTTAACGGTAACTCAGAAAACGCGTAATTGCTTATGCAAAAATCAAAATTCTTAGGCATGAATTGATTAATTGTTGTCACACAGTAAGATCCGTGAATGCTATGAGATTCTACGTATTTTGTTATTAATTCACAAATTGGAAAAAGATCGAAAATGGCGTAACGTTCAATAGTAAATATTTGATCAAGAGCTATGAATTGACCTCCATATCCACCGCCAATTTCTGCAATTTCTCCTCCAAAGCTTTCGTTAAAGTATTTTTTTAAATCAGATGCGACCTTCAGATACCGTAGTGTTGTTGGACTGATCTTTCCAAACTGACCATAAGTATATTTTTTTGGATGTCCCAACTCATCAAGCTTGGAAAGTGAATTAATCTTCTTAGTAATAAATTCTGGATTATCCTCCAAAATAATCTTTAAGTATTCTTCTCCTTGTTCTTTTGTAAAAGGTTTGCACAGCCATCCCCCGGTTGTCGCCAACCACAGAACCAAAAATCGAGCTAGCTTTCGCAATGGCCTCCAAAAAATTGAATATCACACGGAGCACGCATGAGCACGCGGAAACTCAACCGAAACTGTCATCTTCTTTGCCGAATTCATTGTCGTTCGGGCCACAAACTCCCCGTGGCGTATCCACTACCAAATCCCATACTTCATCCTGAAATGCTCAACGCAGGCCCTGTTGGCGTCGTGCCGGTCGCATCCGTCCAAAACGGCCTTCCACAAGGCGGCGCTTGTGCCCGAATGCTCGGTTGGCATCTTTCCTGCCGTATCAACCCATATCCTTGTTCCATTTCGCGCCAGGCATCCTGAAAGCCAGATATCATCCACCGCCCACAGTACATCGGGGATGTCGAAAGCGTAATCATCGAAAAACTCAGGGGACACGGACACTCCCCCGCAGCCCTCTCCAATGTCCAAATAACCGTCGGTCCGGAACTGCTTTCTCGGGGGCTTTGACAGCGTTCTGTTCTTCAGCTGATGGATCAGACGATCCACCGTATGATTCAGGCCGCGCTGTAGCCTGGGTCTAGGTTGCGGCCTGAGATTTTTCGGGGGTGGCATTCCCAACAATTCAATCTCGAATCCCGCATTGACAATGCAGTCTTGCGGTCTTTCCAGCGATTTCTTCACAAGCAGTTTGGTCCAGCCCGGCGGACAAATGCGGTCGTCATCGCAGTAGATGATCCGCGTGTTGGAGCCTCGGTGGCGCAACGCGCTTGGCAGCACCTTTGTCGCGGGTCCCAAGTCGCTGTCGGCGACCACCACTTCCACGCCCTCCGGCACCTTCGGCAGGTGGAACGAATGCTCCCTGAACCGACGATATGTCCTTGGCACGTGCAATTCGACCCGATCCGGCCTCAGACGCTGGGAAAGAATGCTCTCAAGCGTGATTCCCACAGTTGGAAATCGCGGAGGAATGGTTGTCAACGAAACCACCAACTGGGTTGAAGAGCGCATTTTCCCATCCGTTGACTTCCTTGCCCGACGGTGCCAACCGTCAGCCAAACAATAATCGGGGCACTGAGAATATTCAACACCACGCACACGCGGGCAATTGTAGGATATCGTTGTCCCCAGTCGGTGCATCACCGCAAGCAAGCTCCCCAGACCGTTGCCCTTCCGATTGCGTCACCGATTCTCGTCTATTTACCACATCGAGCACCCAATGCAGCGAGCTCTCGATCAGTTAGGGAACCTCTGAATGCAGCCTGATTTTGGGCGTTGCATTGCGCATCCGGTGCGCGCCCGCTGTCTTGCTGCACGCCTTTCTTTTGGGGGATCACGACATGCAGCGCCTTCGGCAATTGACCTTTGCCAGCCTCGAATGCGACCGCAAGAAGCGCCGCGAGATCTTTCCGGAGCGGATGGACGGTCCGATCCCCTGGGAGCGCCTGGAGGCAAGCATTGCGCCGGCGTGTCCGAAGGGCGGCGGCAAGGGGCGACAGCCGCATCCGCTGTCGGTGATGCTGCGGTGCACTGCGTCCAGCTGTTCTGCAATCCGGCGATCCGGCGATGGAGGACCGGCTTGCGAGGCGGAGAGCATCCGTCGCTTTGCCGGGGTGAGTCTTGAGAAGGTTCCGGACGAGACGACGATCCCGACTTCCGCCGCCGGCTGGAGCGCCGCGGACTGGCGCACCAACTGTTCGGGATATCGGGTCCATCGTCGAGGGAGGGTCAGCGCACGCGAGCAGTTGCGCGGCGATGTGCTAGGCGTGCGTTTCCAGCCCCGCGGGGCCATCGGGATCGAGTTGGAGCTGGCAGGTGAGGATCTCGTCGATCCGCCGGCAAAGAACCGGCCAGTGGTGTTGCTCGATCTCGAAGTATCGCCCCAGATTGAGCAAGGTGCGTTGGCGCACCTTGGAGCCGACGCGTTCGGAACGAACGAGGCGATGGGTGAAATACGCCTTGCCGGAGTCGGTGCTGCGCGTTTGGGTTCGGCGGATGAACATCGAGCCACTGTAGCGCAGGGGGCGATCCGACGCAATGCATGCAGAATCTTTTATAGCACTACATCACTCTCTCCCGCCATCCATCAATCAGTTGCGAGCCAAAATCAGCCCAATCCAGGGCAAATCCCAGTCAATCACGGCTCGCAAGGATAAAGTTGGGCTGGGGCTACTCTTCAGCGACAGAATACCGCCGCGGTAGGCCATCGCGTCGGCGGTCTTGATGCGCCCCTAGGTCGACAATTCCGGAAGAGCCGGCATTGCCGAGACGTTTGGTCAAGTTCGATGCCTGCCGGATCAGCGTCGACTGAAGGCAGTAAGTACCAACCGCGCTGAACAGGCTAGAGAACACATTGAGGCCCGGGATTCCGTGCTCGATCTTTATTAAACTGCACGGAAGCGGCTCCTTGCCCTGTCTCTGCGGGCCGGCACCTCCCTCAAATGATGCAAGAGGGCGCAATGGCCATCATCTCGTGAAAGTCGTGACAAGTGGCGTTACCCTGTGCCCAAGGTAATCAACTCCTTCAGGAAAAAGTAGAAAGCCCTGCATGATGCTGCTTTTGCGTTGTTGCTTGCAGGCACATTGCGTCACCAGTTGGAAAGGGAAAATCGGAATTTTCAAAAGCGATTACCCTAGATAGTGTCTTCATGAAATGCCAGCCCAGAGTGCCAGACACCGGATCTGCACCGCGGCAAGAAACGATGCGGCATTCCTGGCGTATCGCGTGGCAATGCCACGCCAGCGCTTGAGCCGCAGAAAGGCGTTCTCCACCAAATGCCGGTGCCGGCAGAGATCGACATCTGCGCTCTGGGGCGCTTGCGGTTGCGCTTCGGCGGAACCGCTGGAATGACTTCATGCTCCTCGCAACAAGACAGGATGGCATTCGTGTCACAGGCCTTGTCCGCCAACAAGAAATCGGCATCCATCCCTTCAATCAGCTCGACCGCTTGACGGCAATCCGCTGCCGTCCCCTCGGCCACCAACACCCGCACCGACATCCCATGCGCGTCCACAGCCAGATGCAGCTTCGCGTTCAGCCCCCTTTTGCGCGACCCATCGCCTGATTGCCACCGACCGCACCGCTCGCATGGGGATGCACCTTGAGATGACTGGCGTCAATCATCAGCCACTTGCAGTCCGGCTCATCCACCAGACGCTCCAGCAACGCCCCCCAGAGACCCTTGTCCCGCCAGCGACAGAACCGGCGATGGGTGTTGTTCCAGTCGCCACAGTCTGGCGGCAAATCGCGCCAGGGAGCGCCGGTGCGCAGAACCCGGAAGATCGCATTGATGAACCGACGATTGTCCTGCGCCACCCCACCCCAACTTCCCGCTCGGCCAGGCAGATGAGGCTCCAGCAACAGCCAGACCCGGTCCGAAATGTCATGACGCCGATGAGCCATTCCCATGAGCCGCCTCCAAAAAACATCGGGTGAGTTCGACAGACAATGCAGATAAACATCACTCATGACGACACTATCTAGACTGTTGCGAAATGTATCCATTCAATCTTGGGCAGGCGGGCGGTCGGCGGGTTCCATAAGGCTGCCTTGTGCGGTGCAGTTTTAACGGGCCTCTTCTGCCAGAGATAAATTGCCAACTGCACAAACGTTGCCAACAAGTAGCCGTGGTCATCCATTGGCAACCGCTAGCCCCGGAAGCAACTCCGAAAACCGCACAGCCAGACGTCAAATCGACTTTCGCAATGGGTTTGGGACTCGGTTAAATTCTCCCGCGGACTGTTCCGATGGCAATTTGCTAGCTAACCCGAGTTATGGATAAGCTCTGTTTTCTTTTGGAATGCACCGAATGGCGTCTGGCACGACGATTTTGCCGATTTTGACCTTTGGCTGCGCCAGAATATAGGCAGCCAGACATGACAGGATATGAACGAAGGCATTTGTTGGGGACCGGTGTCGTGTGTGTTCCAATCCCATGCTCGATTTCAGTTTATCGAACAGCGTTTCAATGATGAACCGCTTCCGCAACATGATTTTGTCCAGAATGGGCAGAAGAAAGTTTTTCATGTTGCGGCGAATGCCAGTGATCAGGTGCAGGCCCTGCTGCCGCAAACGCTGGAAAAGCGGCTTCGAAATGCAGCCTTTATCGCCGAACGCCTTGCCTTTCAACTCGGCAATCATGGTTTCAAACGGCTTGCGGTCGTCGGTGTTTCCAGGCGTGATCTTGACGGCCATGACCTGACCCTTGTCGTTGATGACCAGATGCAGCTTGAACCCGAAAAACCACCCCATGGTGCTTCGGCCCCGCTTGGCCAGTCCCTTGAAGACCTTGTTCCGGTTGATCCGTGCGTTGTGGCAGACAGCGAGCTTGGTGCTGTCCACAAAATAGACCCCGGTTTCCTCACCGCGAAAGCATTGCATCAAGATGCAAAACGGAACCGGCAAGCGCGGCATCAGGGCGACAAACCGTCCGCAGCTCGGCAGGTCTCCAAAGCAGTCGCGATATTTCTGCTCCACGCCATAGAACCAGAAGGCCTTGAAATTCTTGAAGGGCGAGAGATGAAACAACACCATGATGAAGAGCCTTTCGCTGAGCGAGAGCTTGCCCGAGCGCGAGCGCTGGCGGCCTGTGCCGATCAGCCGATGCCGCTCCCATTCTTCAAAGGCCTTTGCAAAGTCGTCGAGACAACAGAACAGTGCGATGATGGAGGTGCTCATTGAGGGGATCCCATCCGTTGATTTTGGTTGCGGATACAGAATCAGGCCACGCCCGATTTGGGAACCCCCTCACCCCTCTTATCCAGAATTGGGGTTAGCTAAACGTGATCAGAAGACAACCAGTCTCTTGAAGACAGGCGGCGAACTTTCAATCGATAAACGAAACGGCTCCATTCCCTTTCAAGCCAGTTTTCGCGCTTTTCTTTGGAATGAATCGTGCTGCCGCCGATCCCGGAGCTGATTTCTGAAATACCAGAAGGGCACATCGTGAAAACCCGCTGGCCGGTAATCGTTCGAAGTTGAAGAAAAGTATCAACCGGCCGGTCGATACGGCTCGTCGAGGCAAGCAATCGGCTCGCGCTCTCCGCCGAGACAATCTGTGCGTGAGCTCTGAGCGGCACAACAAATGGTTCACAGATTTTGGATGCACTTGGTGCTGGACAAAGTCTCAATGTTCGGTGTTTTGTGTGCAATGGCCGGGTCGCAAATTGGATATAACCAAGTGCCTCAACGTGCTCGCACGCCCATCTGAAGGTGTCTGCGAATGTCTCCGGTTCAATCTGAATGTCGTCTTCCAAAATAAGCGCTGCATCAAGATTTTCGTCTAGCACTTTCTGCCAGCAGGCTCTGTGGCTCATGAATATCGCAACTTCACCAGCCCGCAGCCTGAATGGATAAATGGGATAATGGATTCCCGGGACATAGACGCGGGCAATCTCTTCACTTGGAAGACACTGGCCGTCTGTGGCAAGCTGAATTTCCGCAAGCACTGGACAAGCGCTGATGATCTCTTCAACGTTGGCGCGCCTAGCCACAGCACGCTCTAGGTGAATGACAAAAGCTTTAACATTCATGATCTGGCAGTTTCGTTCAGCGATGAAACGATGTGCCCCTTGTCTCAAGCAAGGACAGGGCCTAGTACACTTTCGAAGTCGAGTTGGCGAGGAACGATGACTAAAATCGTTCATTGCATCGTTTCAAACTTGGAGATCGGGAAAGGTGCAAATATTGTCAGAACACGTTGAATGGTCCGCCCCTGTCTTCCTGCAATGTTTCTTCGCGAGGTATCGCCTCAGCCAACCCGAATATAAGGCCCAGAAGACTGGCGTCCCGGTGTGCGGCTGGCGTTCTAGATTTTTCAGAAAGCCGTGAGATCCTTGACTCTATGTACCTCAAGGCGCAAGCAAGTGAATCTTGCGAGCAATCGGGAAATTCATTCATTCGCTCCACCAAGAGCTCTTCGTCAAGGATGATCTCTCCGATCTTGGAGAGAGCCTCGAGAAACGCGATCTCCTTGGACTGATCCAATCCTGGTGCCCGGTCCGCCGGCCCCCGCACAAGAAGGTACTTGTTCGCGGCAATCTTCGAAGCCCAGTGCTCGCCGACGTAGAATGTGCGGGCTTTCACCAGCTTTGATTCCATCAGGAAGTAGAATTCGCCTTCTCGAAGGCGCTGCAAGTCTTGAATCTTGACTCGATCCTCCTTGACAAAACTCACGTCAATTCGATTTGCCCAGCGCGTGCCGAGCAACCCCGATCTTGCAGTTTTCCCGCTCGATAGCGGAACTCTGTGCTGCGCGAATTTTCGCCGCAGGAATTCCCATGTGCGTTGCGCGTCCTCCATCGCGCCAGCTGCTGTCAGGCGTGCGTTGGCAGAGGCGGTTTCAGCAATCTGCGGCGAGGTGGCTTGCATTGCGGCCATGTCTTGGCCAGCAATTACGATCATGAACCCGAGTGATCGTGCTTGGGCCATCATGGTATCGATGCCCTTGACCATATAGTAGCCTGCTTCGTCAAGTACGGCGATGAACGGAGAGGGGGAACGCGTGGGGCGCGCGTCGATCAAGGTTTGCTTGCTTCCCTCGATTTCTGATCCAGACGCCTTGGCCATCATCATCTTGAGCATTGCGACGACGATCTTTCCGCAATTTCGCATCTCTTCGGGTGCCTTCTGGAGTGCGGGCAGCAGTACAACGAGAATGCGTCGATTGAGCACGATGTCCTCGATGTCGATTTCTCCGTATGGCGTGCGGAAAATGTGACCGAAGTCGTCCGCGAGCGAACCTAGCGGTTTCGTGAGCTGCATGGCTAGGAACCCGTGCTGCTCAACAGCCTTGCTCTCCTGTGCATCTCCGTTAAGGGCGCGGTGCAGGCTGAATCCTGGCAGGGAGTCGAAGAAGCCCTTAAGGGCCAGCTTCGATGTTTCGGAGAACTCACCGTTGAGCGCCCGAAGGTAAAGTTCTATTATGCCCCCGCGGCTTCGAAGTTCCTTCCAGGCGGCGGTAGGGACTTCGGCAACCTCGGAAATGGTTTTCCCTTCGAGCAGATCTTTCTTTATGCCGCTTCCAAGCGGCAGGTAGTCCCGTATGCTCTGGACATCCAAAAGAATGTCACCAGCATCTCGCATTTCGCAAAGCGCCTTCATCGTCGAGGCTACGAGCGACATGGCTCTGTGCTTCCACATGTCCGTGCCGGAGCCGACATCGCTCATGAGGGAAACCACCAGATTCATGAGTTGATCCTGAGTCCCATGCGAAAACGGATTCAGTGTGTTGGACTGTACCCCGGGACCCCCGGCAGGGGTGTCAGGGTCTTCGCCGCTGTCGGTGAAATTCAGAATCCGATAATCGTCCTGTCGCCCGAATCGCGATACCAGAGACCATGCCCTTGCGTGGAACTCTGCCGTGCCCTTTCCGTCAATGAAGAGAAACCCCGAAGACCACATCAGCGACTGTGCAACCATGCCGAGAAGCAGCTCGGTGTTGTGAGTCACGATGTAGTTCTCCGTCACGAATAGTCCGTCGTCGGAATCCGTTCGAATGCAGGTCATCTCCTTTTCGAACCGCAAAGCCGGATCCCTCGTGGAGGAGGCGGTGCATTCGGTGAGCTTGTCATCTGAGGACGGGTGTCCGATCAGGCTTGGTTCGTTGGCATCCCCGTCCTTGTCGGGGAACCCCTCTATATCCACGATCTCGAGTCCTTTTTCGAAAAAGGCAGGGTCGCAAGAACCAAATTCGAAGCCAATGCGCTGTTGCCCCGGATACGTCGCTCTGACAACGGCCAAACCTCTCTTGGAAACCTGCAAGGCGTAGCCGCCGAGCGACCAGATGACATGGCGAATCCGAAACCCGTCCACATCGCCTAGTATCGGGATCTCGATAAACCCGGCTTCGTCGGGAAAGCTGCCTGCGGGAATCCTGTTCGCGAGAAATCTCGCAAGCCATTCAAGGCGCTGCTCTTGAGTGCCTGCAAGCGACGGAAAGAAGTCGAGGGATTCCATGCCGTTGATGGCTGCCGCGCCGGCACTGACCTCGGTCAGGAGCGAACCAGAGAGATTCCCCTTCATTGCGGACGGATACGGTGCGAAGAATCGCATTGCCGGGTTTTCCAGATCCTGCAGCTTCCCCATCTGCAGTTCAATCCCCAAGTCTCCGGCTGTGCAGAGTCGGAAATCGCTCTTCCATTCGGAAACGGCGACGCCATTTCGAGGCAGCTTCCTGATGCTCCACAAATGGTCACGCGAGCACTCTGCAATGCGCCCGTCTGCGAATTGGATCTTCACGACCGAAAGTGGACCTTGAGGGTGAATCGAAAGGACAATGCGAGACTCTCCAGAAGGGTGAATTACCTTGTCGCCAGGGCGGATGTCCCCGTTTCTTGTCCAGCCCCCAGGGGTCAGCAAGAGAGAGTCTACGGGAAGCGCTTTTCCAGCTCCCGTCGTCCCCAACACGAACGCGTGGCGTCTGGCGTCGCTGTTTGACAACCACAGTTCCTCGCCAGTCGAGATGTCGTTTCCCAGATAGAGGATTCCCTGTCCTTGACGAAACCGTTGCACGCTGCCCGGTTCTGGATTCGAGTAATCGGGTCCGGTCCAGGCTGCAGGAAGCCGGAAAGGCAACCGATATTTCCTGCCGTAGAACCATGCGCCGTAGCCGAGACCGAACGGAATCGCCGCGAGCCAAATTCCCGGCATTAGTGCAATTGCGAGGACTGTTGCCCCCATGACAATCGAAAACAGATCCGGATGCGAAAGCATCTCGACAATGTCTGAACTGACTCCGGAGATGCTTGGGCGACTCGTCCGCGGGTCATCGGCGAAGCCGCTATCGCTTCCTGATCCAGAATTACAAGCAGACATCTATGCAGACACAGATGCATTGTACTGTATGGCCGACCGGCATTGGCACTGTGCAGAACCACAAGCAGAGGCAGATGACATGGGAATCTCCCAGTTCGGCAAAGGTTCAGTCGACAATTCTTGGCAGGTTGCCGCCTTGTGCGTTTGCTGTCTTAGTTCGACAACAATGTCGTGGTGGTGCCGTCTGTCATCACGCCAAGGATTGCGGCAAGCACGACGGAGTTCCTTGATTCCTGCTGAAGGCGATGGAAATTCAAGCGCGCGCTCAGCGACTGGATATCAATCAAGTCCTGAAGAAGCGCTCGCTCGTTCTTTCGATGGCGTTCTTCCAAGGTGTCTTCGGTTGGCACATCGTAGGATGCTACGCGGATATCGAGTCTCTGAAGCTCGCTGATCATGTCTGGTATGTCCGCAGCGTAATGAGACCTCGCTGCAATTCGCCTGTAGGGATCGGACGGCAGAACCGGATTGCCCAATTCCAATGCGAGTTCGATTGCCGCCATGGCCGCATGATTGCGAGCTTCCGTTGCTCTCCTGCGAGCCGCCTCCGACAGCCCGGCGGGTGTGCGAAGGTCCTGTTCGGTCAGCGGGCGGGAAGGGAACGGATCAATCGTGTTCGAGACCAATCTCGCAAGTGCGTTCTGCACTCTTAGGTCATCCAGGGGAATAGTCGGATGCCCGGTGGCAAGCTTCCAGTCTGTTGTTGCGTCTTTGGCACCGCCCGCATTCTTGAGTTCCTCGCGCTCGGCGGCGAGATACGCCGCCATCTTTACGCCGTGCTCCTGAACTGGAACCACGGCACCAGACATCCAGTCCGACGCGCCGCGAACAACATCCCTCGGGCCATTGGCGCTACGGAGCGAGTTGCCTCCACTCTCGCCGGAAATGTCCATTAGCAGGCAGAAATCGGAATTTGGGTCGAACCGTCCGCTTTCCGCTTCGGCCCTGAACCGGTCCCGAAGCCTAAGACTGGAATTCTGCTCTTGGCCGTCGGCAATGCGCTTTATTGCCTCCACCTGACGGTCGAGGTATCTGCTGTTCTGCCCGGAGTGCTCTCTCAGCGCTCCGACTATTTGACGGGCCGTCTCAGTGGTTTCGCGGGAAACGTGCTGGCGAGTCTGGCTGTGCATGCCCTGAACAGCCCCGCATGGGCATCCGGGCGAAAATGCAAGCGAAGGCTGGGCGGATAGAGCGACTGCCAATACCGTCACCGGCAGGCTCCCAGCACTCACGATTTTTGCGACATCCATTATCATTCTCCTTTTCCGTAGAGCGATTGCCAGATTTCATCGACCAACTGCTCAATGGTAAATGCGCCGCCCGCGGCAGCTTCGGTTCGGCGTGCCGAATCGAGGTTGCTGGCCTGTCCAGCCGATCGATACTGGCCTGATCCAGTTTGGTCCGCGCGCCTACCATTTCGGGATTTTTCCAGCCTGCCTGATTTGCTGGAGGAATTGCGCTCCGCGCCATGCGGATTCTTGATCAATTCCTGGGGAAAGTTGGAGAGGCCGAACCGTTCCATGAATTTAGGCACAGCCCCACCCTGCAGATCTCCAAGCGCAATGTTGAGGGGCTGGGACGCCTCGTTCCATCGTTGCTTCGCTAAGCTGCAGAATTGGCGAGCTTGTCCCTCACCAAAGTTCACGATACCGTCTAGCGAGCCGGAGAACAGTTCGCCCAGTGTCCCAACCGACGCAAAACTGTCTATGTTCATGTTCATCAGCCCATCCAAGCATCCGAGATCGCCAACTGGAACAGGCGGATTGATTGATCCTTCTGACCTTTGGACGGACGATTCGATCTGATGCCGCACGCTGTCCGCAATCCGGTCCCGAGAATTCGGACTGCAGTAGTCGCTTGTCATGTCGCGTATCCAGTCGCCTTGGGCAGGAGTGAGCGGAGCGAGCGCGACAATAACTGCCAATGCCATGTATTTTGTCATTTGGGGCTGCCTTGAAGATTCTGTATCTGTGATACGATCCTACAAGTGCCAGTACCGTGAAACTCCAAACAAGCCTGCGGGGACTTTCTGCTGAAATTGCCGTGAGTGGCGTTTTTTGCGTGGAGAAGTTTGTTCAGAATTGATTCCAGACGAGCAATTCTGACGGTGGCAGGGAGTCCGCTTCCCTTCCAGCACATCGAGAGTGAGCAAAATCACCGTTGCCAGATGCGGCCTCGATGAGCTGGTCGAATCGACTTGGATTCAACCTTGCGGGCTAATGCCTGACCTATGTCGAGATCACGAAAACCTTCCAGCCACAGCGAGTGTCAAGTCGTGGCAGCGGACTCAATCGATTTGCACTCTGGGAGACGTCGGACATTGATGCCAAAGCTCCATGAAAAGGCATGAGCTTTGTCACTGATCCTCTCGTTGAATCGGTTAGCGACATTTGGGGTGGGTCAATGCAAGGTTGAGCTGAGCGATTTGCCTCCGTTCGGACCGACTCCAATTGCTCGACCCGTACCCTCGGCGGTGGACGCGTGGCATTGAGTTGCTGCCGTCTCGCGTCCCGAACAGAACACACGTCATTTTTTGTCTTGCTCTTCTTGGCGGACCGTCGTCAGCGCGGCAGCAATCAGGCCGGCGGGTACCGCGATGACGCCAAGGCCGCAGATAACCACAATTGCAGTGAAGAAGCGACCTGCTGGTGTTATGGGATATATGTCGCCGTATCCAACCGTGGTTAGCGTCGCGACCGCCCACCAAAGACCATCGAAAACGGAACGGAACTGGTCCGGCTGAGCCTCATGTTCGAAATGATATATCCCAACGGCCGAAAGAAATAGCAGAATGAGCGTTACAACCAAGAACAGGACCGCCTCGTCTCGTGCTAGCACAAGGGCCTTCCTGACTCTGGTGATGGCGGACTCGTAGCGGGTAAGGCTGAAAATGCGCACGATGCGGATCGCCCTGAGAGCCTGAAAGTCGCTCCCGAGAGCGAGATAGAACGGGAGAACAGCGACAACATCCACGATTCCGTAAAAGCTGAATATGAATTTCGCCCTGTTTGAAGCGAATGCGACCCTGAGACCGTACTCGATGGTGAAAATCACCGTGATTGCGGATTGAAACGTGCCGAGGAAGGCGTGGGTTTCAGGTTCCAGGTCTGGAAGCGTCCCGAATGCCAAAGCCACGATAGATGACAGGATGAGGGCGATGGAAGCGAGTTCGAAGCGCCGGGAAGCGGTTTTGTGTGTCCCTTGAACGATGTCTCGAATATGCATGGCCTCTCCTTGTTTTATGCCAATGAGAGCACATCCCCGACCGAACCGCCACTGCGCGATGCTGCTTGGCTTGGGTCGGTTTGACCAAATCCGGGCAAATAGCCGCCACTGAGTTTGGCAGCTCGTCAAATTCGGATGGACTTGTGGCTTGGCGACAAACTCCGATTTTCTTCCTCGATTAAATACTCAGAATTTTTTGCCGAACTTTGGACGCAAAGCAAGGCATTCGCTTGAGTCGCACACGTTCATGGATCCAAATCAGTTTTGGAGGTTCTCTTTGCAACTGGTGACATGAACAGCCGGGAGACGCTCGTAATTGAGAAGCCGGAAGTGCATTTGCCGCCGTCCTGCCGCTCAAGTTGAGATGGCAGCCACTTTGAAGCACAAGGTCAGACGCGGAATCCGAGTTGTGATTACGACCTAGGAGGGTCTCGGTGGAGAACCGGTCGGAGTCCTCGCCGTCCTTGTGCCAGCACCGCGTCTGCATCTTGCCCGCGACGTAGACCAGCCGGCCCTTCTTCGCGTTCCTGATCAGCATGTCGATCAGCCCGTCGTGGAAGGTGACGACCCGATGCCACTCGGTCTTGTCGATCCGCTCGCCGCCGGCGTTCCGGTCGATGTAGCTCTCGTCGATGGCGACGCTCAGGTTGACCGCGCGGCCCCCCCCCCGAGGCGAGATGGTTCACGGTGACGTCGGCGCCGAGGCGGCTGATGACTTCCGCGCGGTTGAGTCCGAAGCTCATGGCAATGCTCCTTGTGCTCTCGATGATGACGATGGATTGACGAACGGGCGGGACCGGAACCTCTCGCTCCGGCCCCCTGCCGTTCATCCTCTCGAAGCTCCTCTCCAACTCTTGTCCGCCGGGGCCTCGCGGTCGGGGCAGCGCCGGGCCAGGTCGTCGGCCAGTGTCTCCCGGACGGAGTCGAGGTCGATGCCGGTCTCGGCCAGCAACAGGCCGCCTGCCGGGGTTACGGGGTCGTAATCGGAGTAAAGGTCGAACATGCCGGGCCTCCCTGGCTGTGCCGCGCCCGGCGCGGGAAGGACCGACTCCCTCCCGTCTGCCGGGCACTCGCTGTCCTCGAACTCAACGCCGCCCCCGCCGACCGGGACCGCTCAGGTCCAGCCGGTGACGGTGGCCTCGGCTTCCGAATCGAACGGGCCGTGGGCGGTCCCGGTGTCGAGCTCGATCGCCGTGTAGCTGGGTTCCCACACCGGAATGCCGCGGAAGTGGTCGGACCGCTCGTAGGACCGCTTCGCGCAGTCGGGACACCGGCAGGCGCCATGCGCCGGCTGCTGGCTTCGTTCTTACCAGCCCTGTCGCGCCGCTCGGCGTCGACGGTCCCGGCATCGCCCGCAAGTCGTGCCGGCATCGAGGCGGGTCTGCCGCCGCTTCGCGCTGGCGGCGTGGGCAGCCTTGCGTTTGACGTCCGGGTTCTTGCCTCCGTACTTCGCCCCCCGTGCCTTCGCTTCGGCATATCGGGCGCGGTCGGCGGCAAGGCCCCTCTCCGGAGCGCCAACCGCCGCCCCGCTCACGGCCGAAACTCTCCTCTCGGCGGCGCAAGGCAGGCAGGTGGCGACAGCGGTGGTACTGACAGCTATACGGATACCGAGAGGCAGCGCATGATGGCGGGCAGAGCTCACCATCAGGCTGGTGTCGGCACGATGCCAGACTGGGGAAGCGCCGAGTGCGGATTGATAAAGGGCGCACTTGGTGTTATAGAATGAGTATGGCGATAGGCGTTTGCGGGGTTCGGATTGCAGACATTCAAGACCAAGGCGTTCGCCCGGTTCGCTGATCGCGAGGGACTGAAGGACTCCGCCCTGTGCGAGGCTGTCCTGCGCGCACGGAGGGGCTTGGTCGACGCCGATCTGGGCGGCGGCGTCATCAAGCAGCGCATCGCCCGCAAGGGTGGCGGTCGGTCCGGCGGGTTCCGCACGATCATGCTGTTTCGCCGGGGAGAACTGGCGTTCTTCGTGTACGGATTCGCCAAGAGCGGCCGGGAAAACCTGCGCCGGGACGAGCTGGAGACCTTCCGGTTACTGGCCGACGAATATCTGGCGCTGGACCGGATGGGGATCGCGGCGGCGCAGGCGGTTGGAGCGATAATTGAGGTGAAATGCGATGACCAAACAGTACAAGAGTGAAGCGCTGGCGGCCGCGCATGAGGCGGCGACCGGTCTGGCCGAGGCCGGTCTGATGTCGAAGCGGACCGTGCGGGCGTTCGACGAAATGTGCCTGACGCCGGTCGAGGAGATGGCGCCGGAGGACATTCGCGCGCTTCGGCTTCGCGAGAACGCGAGTCAGGCGGTGTTCGCGCGCTACCTCAATGTCACTACAGGACTGGTGAGCCAGTGGGAGCGCGGCGAAAAGCGGCCCCGGGGCCCGTCATTGAAGCTGCTGACGCTGGTCGCGAAGAACGGCTTGGGGGCGGTTGCGTGAAGAGACGCAATGATCGCGACTTCGCCCTGTACGATCAGGGTGCGCTGAGCCTCGAACTGGGACATCGAGCGGATGCTGCGCGACGCCTACGCGGAGACTGCCGCCATGCGCCGCTCAGTCGGCCGTCCCGTCGCACCAGCGGATTGCCAGATCGCGGTGATCGCCCGGTCCCGCAACATGGCGGTGGCAACGCGCAATGTCCGGGACTTCGAGGGCATGGCCGTCGAGGTCGTCGATCCCTCGACGGCGGCGTGACCGGAACGACCGAAGCCTTTGTGCGGGTCCGGCTCGACGCCCTGCTCCGGGATGCAGATTGGAACCCTCGTCATCCGACTGGCCAAAAGAGCGAGCCTCACCTATGAATCATGGCGTTCCTCGGGCAGCCAGCCAACGCGTACGACTGTGGCGCCACACACCCCTGTGTGTGCCCAGAATTTGGAACCTCTTGCAAAATTCCTGCCCCTAGGGTCCGGTGAGCCGGGGTCGGTCGGTTGATCCCGGTCACCTCTGCACTTGGAGGTCGGAATCCATGGATTCGCGGTGTCTCATCAGAGACGATGAGACCAAACAGGGACCTTTGCGGACATCGGGACACGCCTCTCCGGGCCACTCTCTTCGAGAGGGCCGCGAAGGGTCGGCATGCGTTGTCGGAGCCGCCCTATGGGGCGGCGAGACGTATCAACTGGTCAGCCGCCAGGGCCAGGATGCCGAACATGAGATGGCAGGCGACCTTGGAATGTCCACGGACGCGGGCATGGCGCCCGCCAAACTCATCCTTGAGGCGGGCGTTGGTCCTCTCGACACCGGACCGGATCCGGAACCGCACGTTCTCGGGATCGACATGGCCTACTGCACGCCGGGCCCGGACCTCCCGGTCTCGCTCCTCCTTGAGGTCCTTGTCCCGGCGCGGATTGACATCGATGATCGGCACATGGCCAAGCCGTTCGCTCATCTGGTGGATCTCCCTGGCATCATAGGCCGCGTCCATGAGATCGTAGAGATTGGTTACACGCTCGGCGGTCATCATCGTCAGCGGGATCGCGACCTGGCTGTCATGGACGGATGCCGAGGTGAGAACGGTACTTAGCGGCACCCCGCAGTCTGCTGTGTCGATATGCAGCTTGTAACCGCGCCAAGCCTCCAGGAACCCCTTGGCAGTCTTCTTTGCCCCATGATCACAGATCTTCGGCTGCTCGTCAAGCATCTCATCGAGATCCATCCCGTTCGCTTGCCATTCGAGACGCCCAGGCTCCTTCGTCCTCTCCTCGCCCTTGCGGGGCCGGCCGCGCTTGCGGTTCGGCGTCCCGGCCTTCGGCTTCGGGGCCGGCGTCTCCCGGGCCTCGATGGCCGTCGAGTCCCTCGACACGTGGCCAATGAGCGCGTCGCCCAGTGTCTCTGCAACCAGAGCCGCGTGCATCCTCTCCGGAAGACGGGACTGCGAAAATTCGGCAACCGCCCGCGAAAACGTCGCTTCACTCGGGATCTTCGCGACACGCGACCAGCCGCACAGCCGGCGCAACGTCGGGTCCACCTTGAGCCTGTCGATCAGGTGGCGGGTCGTCGGCAGACCCCACACCGCCTTGGCGATGAAGCCACGGGCCAGTGCCCGGCGATCCTCCCGAGGCCGACCCGGAGCGGTCCACACCTCATCGACGAAGCCCTCCACCTTGACGAGATCGAGAGCTGTCATGAAGCGCTTGTGCGTCTCGAGGAGAGGACCGACCGCTTCGGTCAACGCAGGGAAAAGTTCCCCTTGAATTGCTTATGCACATGGTTCCTGCGATACAAGATGTTGTGTTCGGGATGTCGGATGATGGAATGTTCGCATGACATTCTTGATGTGGAACCATCCGATGACCGAAATCCCCACCAGTCTCATCGCCTTTCAACGCCTGTTCCCCGACGACAACGCTTGCGCCCGGTGGCTCATCGCCGCCCGATGGCCGAACGGCTTCCGGTGTCCCGCCTGCGGCCACGATCGCGGGTGGGAGTTGAAGACCAGGAAGCACAGCTTCGAGTGCATCCGTTGCCATCGTCAGACCTCGGCCACCGCCGGCACCCTGCTGCACCGAACCAAGCTGTCGCTCGCGACCTGGTTCTGGGCCGCCTGTCTGATGGCCACTCATTGCAATGGCATCTCCGCCCTGCAGTTGCAGAAGCAGCTCGGGATCGGGTACTGTCGCAGTGCCTGGATGCTCGCCGCCAAGCTTCGCCGCGCCATGGTCAACCCCGAGCGCAGCCCGCTGTCCGGTCCTGCAGCGCCAAGGATCTCGGCAGCTTCGTTGTGCGCAACACCGCCGCGACCGCGACCATCAAGACCGACGGCTGGAGGGGCTGCAGCGCGGTGCCTCGGGACCGCCACCGGCCCCATGTCGTCGGCGACAGGCCGGCCCCCATGAAGTTCTCGCCTGGATCCACACCGCGTTCTGCAACCTCAAGGGCTGGGCGCGGGGCGTCTGTCACGGGCTGCGCGCCAAGCACCTCCAGACCTGTCTCGACGAGTTCGTCTTTCGTTTCAATCGGCGCCGAAATCGCCACGCCGCCTTCCTGTCCCTGTTCCTGCAGGCGCTGCGCGCCAAACCTCATCCCTGCCACATCTTGATCAAACCGGAACCAAATGCATAAGCAGTTAACAGGGTTTAGGTCGTGGACTCATTGAATTTTGATCCAGAGGCGATTGCGGCGAGCAAGTTTCTTGCGAGCTTGTGATCGCGGGTCGCGATGCCTCGGAAGTGCTTGAGCTTGTTGAAGAAACGTTCCACGAGGTTGCGTTGGCGGTACAGGTGATCGGGCACCGAGCGCCGCTCCCGGCGATTCCGCTGGGTCGGGATGTGGGGGCAAGAGCCGTGGTCGGCAATGCGTTTGAGGATGGCGCGGCAGGCCGCGGCCGACGACGACGACGTGGATTTTGGTGCTCAGCCCGCCTCGCGAGCGTCCGATGGCGTGATCCGTACCCTTTTTCCCGCCCGCGGCGTGCTGGTGGGCGCGCACCACCGAGGAGTCGAGGAGATGAAGAGATCCCGGCGAGCGCGCCGCCAGCGCCTCGAACAGGCGCTCCCGCACCCCTTGCCTGGCCCAGCGATTGTAGCGGTTGCAGACTGTCGCATGCGGCCCGTAGCGTTCCGGAAGGTCGCGCCACGGCGTGCCGGTGCACAGGATGTGAAAGATCCCGCTGATCGCCCATTCCGCATCCGTCAGATCGTGCCGGCCTCGCATCCTCAAGCTCCCGCTGTTTGGAAGCTTGAATCACATCAGTGCCGGAAAGAAAATCCCTTTTCCCTTTATGAGTACACGACCTAGTCACGAGGCCAGCACATCAGTTGCCCGACAGATCCATTCAAGATGAAGTTGCAAGATTTGCTCAGCGCTTTTGAGCAACGCAAAAAAAAGTCTTGGGCAACACAGTATATAGGCCCCCAGATTTACCCTTCGCTCGCTCGCGGCGCATTCTCGGCGAATGTCGCCTGCCATTTTTCGACGCTCTTGAAGTCGAAGTAGATGCCGAGAATACTTGGGAACACGAAGACGACGAGGACCGTGGAGGCGAGCAGCCCGAACGCAACGGAAACGACGAGCGGAACCAGCGGCTGCGCTTGCGGGCTTGTCTCGGCGACGATGGGCATCAGGCCGATGAAGGTTGTCAGGAACGACAGCAGCACTGGCCGAAACCGGCGCCGAACCGCCTCCACCGCCGCTTGAATGCAGTCGCCGCCGCGGATCTCGGCCTTGAAGAAGGTCATGAACAGGATGGCGTTGTTCACCACGATCCCGGCCAGCGAGGCGAACCCGACGAAGCTGGGCATTGCGAGATCCAGCCCCATGAGAAGATGTCCCAATATGACACCGGTCAGGGCAAACGGGATGGACAGCATGATCGCAAATGGCAGCGTGTAGCTGCGGAACTGAAACGCGAGGACCAGGTAGACGCCGGTCAGCCCGGTCAAAAGCGCCGCCAGGATCGATGCCTGGGTCTCCAGCTGCTCTTGCGCGGCGCCGCCGATGCTGACGCCGACCCCTGGAAAGTCCCGCTCCAGACGAGGCGCCAGTTCGCCAGTCACCAGTGCGGAAATTTCTGCAGACGTGGTTGCACCCCGATCAATCTTGCCCAAAATCCGGGCAATGGCCTTGCCGTCCTGACGGGTTATCTGGCCATAGGTGTATGACAGGTCAATGTCGGATATCGCTCCAAGCGTAACTTGCTTGCCGCCCGCTACGGCAACCGGAAACTCCTCGAGATCCGATATGGTAGGCACAGTGTCTCCGAGCTCGACCCGAACCGACACGTCAGACAGCCCGACGCGAAAGCTGTCCGTCTCGGTCCCCGAAAAAGCCGTTTGCAACTGGCGTGTCACCAATTGCGGCGTCAGCCCGATGGCATATGCGTATTCGTTAAGCTTCAGACCGATCTCTGGCCGGCCGCCGTAAAAGTCCTGATAGGCATCCGTCACATCATTGCGCGCCAGCAGGCGGTTGCGCAATTCGGTGGTTGCCTGCTCGAGCTGATTCAGGTCGTGCGACGCCAGTTGAACGTCAAGGTCCAAGCCGCCTGGAGCGAGTGTTGTTTGAGTGAAATTGCTTTGCACCAAGTCGGGAATTGGCCCTGCCGCATGGCGCCAAGCGGAAAGAACGTCGTCCGCCGCGACATTTCTTTCTTCGCTGCTCAGCAGGTCCACGGTGATGGTTGCAGTGTGTGCGCCGTTGTCCTTGACATCGGAATTTGATGCGTAGGAGACCAGAACACGCTCTACCAACTGCTGGCCGTCCCGTGTGCCGCGGGTCAGGTCCGCGTCTACTTTTTTCAATGCTTCGGTTAACTGGTCGACAACCGCCTCCGTGCGCGCGAGTGGCAGACCGGAACTCAGCGCAACACGCGCTTCAATGGTGTTACCCTCGATGGACGGGAAGCCTATGACCTTTACAGTTCCGGAAGCGATGAGGCTGATGCAGGAAATCAAGACAGCGACAACTGCACCAACGGTCGCATACCGCCACTGCGCCAGAAATGCGGAGATCGGCAGCACAAACTTTTCCTTGACATTCTCCAGAATACGGGGCGCCAGTCGGCGTGCATTCACTTCTGAATCCATGCGAACATGACTCAAGTGGTTGGGCAATATCAGAAATGCCTCGACCAAGCTGATAGTCAACGTAATCAGAAGGACGATGGGAACGACCTTCAGAATCGCGCCGATCTCCCCCGAAAGAAACATCAGGGGACCAAAGACGCACGCCGTTGTCAGAAAGGAAGAAATCACGCCGGGCATGACCTCGATGACGCCTCTCACGACTGCATCCCTTCCGAGCTTCGCGCGCCATGTCGCAATGTTCTCCGCGATTGCGATGCTGTCGTCCATGATCAAGCCGATAGCCATCAGCAAGGCTACAAGGGAGATCATATTGATGGTTACGCCGATGGCGCTCAACGCGACAATTCCGCCGAAGAATGAGAAGGGAAGCGCCAAGGATATCCAGATCGCCTCTGACACCGAGAAGAATAAGCACATGACCAGAATGACGAGCACGAGGCTGATTGCCGCATTCTTCGACACCAAATCAATCCTCTGACGCACCGGTTCCGTCGAGTTGTTGATCACGGAAATCTTGAACGGATCGGGAAATTTTGCCTGTTCCTTCATGATCAGGCTCTGGACCTGCGCAAAGCCGTCGATGGCGTCAGCTTCCTTGCTCTTGTTAATCCGAAGGATTGCCGCCCGCTCGCCGTCAATGAAAGCCCGGGCTTCCGGATCGACCTCCTGCAGACTCACCGATGCGAGATCGGAAAGTCTCACGAACCCGCCGCGTTCATTTTGCAGAATCACAAGACTTTCCAGATCCGGGATAGATCGTCGGGCATCAGAGTACCGCAGGATAATGTCCCGGCCTTGTGTGCTTACCGTCCCGATCGGTGCCTGAAGAGACCGTGCCGCAACGGCATCGGCCACGGATTTTGCGCCAATTCCGAAGCGCCGAAGCTTGTTTTGGTCAAACGAGATACGGAGCTCGTTCTCCGATATGCCAAGGATGTCGACGCTCGCCACTCCTGGCAGAGCGGCAATGTCACTGGCGAAGCGGTCGGCAGACCGGATCAGGCTCTCGTCGGTTCCGATGCCGGAGACCGCCAGAAAGGCTATGACTTCCGTTCGTCCCTCAATGGAGATCAAGGGCGCTTCAACCGCCGCCGGCAAGTCGTTGATGGCGGAAACGGCAGACGAAACGTCGTTGTAGAATTGTCCAATGTCTTCGCTCTCCTTCATCGTCAGTATTGCAGTTGCTCTGCCGTCCACGGAAAGGCATTCCAGTTCTTTTAGTTCGTTGATTGAATCCAGAGACTTGTCGAGCTTCAAACAGACCTGCTCATCAACATCGGCTGCTGACGCGCCGGGATAGACTATGGTTACCGAGACGTTTGACACTAGGAATTCCGGGAAGCTCTCTCGCTCCATGTTCGGCAGGGATAAGCCGCCGAGTATCATGACGCTTAGAAGGAGAAGATTTGCGGCGACCGGGTGGCGTGTGAAGTAAGCGATCATTTCCGCTGATTTCTCAGTTGTGCATTGCTTGAAGCAACATTCCGTATACAACCGGTTGCGGATCAGACAACACGACGGTGTCTCCGTCCGCAAGCCCATTTAGAATGACAATCTTGTCGTTCAATACGGTGCCTGCGATGACGCCGCGCCGCGCCAAGCGAGATCCCTCGTCCACTACGTAGACGAATTCACTGCCGTCGGAATCAGCATGCAGCGCGTTTCTTTCAATTGAGATCGCTTGGATATCCTCCGGAGCCGAGAGATGGATCTCCACGAACGTGCCGTTTACCAACGGCGGGCGCTGTGTGACCGGATCCGGAACAGTGGGTGCGTCAACCTGCACGACGAGACCGACTGCACCAGTTTGTTCGTCCACGCTTCCGCCGAACCTGATCAGTTCCGCAGGCCAAGTGTATCCATCGAAGTTTGTCGAGTGCACCGTGGTCTGCAGGTTCAAGCTCTTGACGAAATCGAACGCTTCGTTCAACTCACCGGGAAATAGCGACAGGACATCCACGTTTCCTCCCATGATGGTTATAAGCAAGTTGCGCAGTGCCTGTGGCTGAAACTCGGCAACGATTTCAGCGGTGTCTATTGAATCGATGGTGAACAGATTGTCGCCGACTCTGATAAACTGCCCGAGTGCCACCGCCTCGCGGGAGACCCGCCCAGCAAACGGCGCATGGATTTGGGCGTTCTCCAGATTCCGCGTTGCCTCCTCGATTTCAGCATTGCGGATTGCCAGCGTGGTTTCAAGGGTCTTGCGCTGCACCGGAATCAGGTTCAGGTTGTTCTGATGTTCCAGCACGATCTTCTGCTGCGTCAGCAATGATCGTGTTGCCTGGTCGACAATGCTCTGGGCGACGTTGCCACGTTCCAGGAGTTCTGACTGCCTTTCCAACTCGGTCTGCAGAAAGGCTTCGATGCGCTCTTCGAGTTCAAGCGTCGCGAGGATGTTTACCCGTCTGGCTTCCAGTTCCGCTAGCGATGCCTGCGCCGCGTCCCGCGCGGTACGGGCCTTGGCCAGAGAGATTTCATAGTTGCGAGGATCGATGATGACCAGCTGTTCGTCCTTGTCGACGAGGTGTCCAACGGAAATTTTGGGATTGACGTATACAGCACGTCCCTGCACTTGGCTGATGGCAGACCATGTATGGGCCGCTTCGACACGGCCAAATCCAGTCACGAAGAATCGCAACGGCACTTTCGAAACTTCGACGACACGCACGGCGAGGGCCTCCTCGTTCTGCGCGACTGGCAATTCGCCATCCCTTTCCCGTGTCATCCACATGAAAACCGCTACGCCTGCCGCCAGCGGAGGGACAATCAAAAATTGTCGCCAATTCAACCTGTATCTCAATGTATGAACTATGCTGTTTTTCGCCGAACCAATGGCAAACTGCCGAGCATTTTGCTGAAAATTCCCGACATCCAAGTGGATGCATACCAAACGAAGTTTGTTCCAGCAATGCATTCTGCTCCAGAACCAAGGCAAGAGTGTTGAAAATTCCGGTTTTGGAACCTCTGAATATAGCCTGATATGTGGGCGCGGCATTGTGCATACGGCACTCGCTCGCTGTTTTGCGCCATGCCTTTCTTTCGGGGGATCACGATATGCAGCGCTTTCGGTAATTTACTTTTACCAGCCTCGAATGCGATCGCAAGAAGCGCCGCGAGATCGGGAATCACCTGGCCGACGGGGGGGGGGGGGCTGCTGAAGAAGGGCGGCATCGTTGACGCCACCATCATTTCGGCGCCGTCGTCGACCAGGAACAGGAACAATGCCCGCGATCTGGAGATGCACCGGACGAGAAAGGGGAACCAGTGGCATTTCGGGATGAAGCTGCACGTCGGCACCGACCCCCGGGGCTGGTGCACCACCTGGAGGGAACGGCCGCCAGCGTCGCGACCTGACGCCTTCGGGCAAGCTTCTGCACGGCGAGGAGGAGCAAGTCCGGGGTGACTCTGGATATCGCGGGATCGGCAAGCGTGCGGAGCACGCGCATCGCGAGGTGTCGTGGCAGATTGCCATGCCCCCGGGCAAGCACCGGACGCTGGCGCCGGGCAGCGCCGCGGCCAAGGCGGAGACGGCGAAGGCCCGGGTGGAGCATCCGTTCCGGATCGCGAGCCGGTGTTCGGCCATGACATGGTTCGGTATCGAGGTCTGGAGAGGAACATGCAGCGGCTTGCGCTGCTTTTGGACTTCTTGAACCTGATGATTGCCCAGCCGCACCTGTCGTGACAAGGGAGAAGCGTGTCCGGAATTTGCCGGACTGGCCCCGCGGGGACTGAAACGGCGGTGATTCCGCCCCGAAAACGTTCATTTGGGGTTTCCTGACCGCCGAAAACCGACCAGTGCAGCCGGGAGGGGCAATTTCCGCAGCAAACCCCAAAAAACCCTCCAAAATCAGAGGTTCCTTAGCGGTTGCCGATCAGTGGTTATGACGCCTTCCGGACGCGGTCTTGGCACCCAAAGGCACGGTTTCAGTCCCCGATGCGCCGTATCAGGCAGGGTCGAGACAGAATCCGGCCCTCAAGGACGTAGCTAGCTCGATCCAGTTGGTTGCCTTGGGCATAGTCGGGCCATTGCCTTCAATGCCGTCTCCACGGCCCACCGTCTCCTGAACCGAGACCGCACTGTCATGAAGAAATCAATCGGCATCTCCCTCAACTAAACGTCATGACAAGTAATTACATATCTTTCAGCATAACATGTCCATGATCGGAGGGGAAGCATTTAGCAACAGTCTTTTCCAAGCAATTGAATGCGGCGGGAAATGCGTGCGTCATGCGGAAGTTCAACCGAGACTATCCCCTTGCCTTGCCGAATTCATATCGCTCATGCCGCCAGCTCCCTGTGGTGTCCGCTACCAAATCCCATACTTCATCCTGAAATGCTCAACGCAGGCCCTGTCGGCGTCGTGCCGGTCGCATCCGTCCAGAACGGCCTTCCACAAGGCGGCGCTTGTGCCCGAATGCTCGGCTGGCATCTTTCCTGCCGCATCAACCCATATCCTCGTTCCATTTCGCGCCAGGCATCCTGAAAGCCAGACATCATCCACCGCCCACAGTACATCGGGGATGTCGAAAGCGTAATCATCGAAAAACTCAGGGGACACGGACACTCCCCCGCAACCCTCTCCAATGTCCAAATAACCGTCGGTCAGGAACTGCTTTCTCGGGGGCTTTGACAGCGTTCTGGTCTTCAGTTGATGGATCAGACGATCCACCCAGTACAGCGCATGGTTCAGGCCGCGTCTTCGCTTGGCTCTAGGTTGCGGTTTGGGATTTTTCGGTGTGTGTACGGGCATTCCCAACAATTCAATCTCGAATCCCGCATTGACAATGCAGTCTTGCGGTCTTTCCAGCGATTTCTTCACAAGCAGTTTGGTCCAGCCCGGCGGACAAATGCGGTCGTCATCGCAGTAGATGATCCGCGTGTTGGAGCCTCGGTGGCGCAACGCGCTTGGCAGCACCTTTGTCGCGGGTCCCAAGTCGCTGTCGGCGACCACCACTTCCACGCCCTCCGGCACCTTCGGCAGGTGGAACGAATGCTCCCTGAACCGACGATATGTCCTTGGCACGTGCAATTCGACCCGATCCGGCCTCAGACGCTGGGAAAGAATGCTCTCAAGCGTGATTCCCACAGTTGGAAATCGCGGAGGAATGGTTGTCAACGAAACCACCAACTGGGTTGAAGAGCGCATTTTTCCGTTCCTTGACTGCCCCGCCCGACAGGTATCGAACCATCAGCCAAACAATAATCGGGGCACTGAGAATATTCAACACTACGCACACGCGGGCAATTGCAGGAAATCGTTGTCCTCGGCCGGTAGCTGCAACTTGCCCCGCATCCGCGCCGCGCATCGGGAAAATGCTCGCCCGACAGCAGGGAAAGACCCCGCTCGCGAATGCTACGGGATGCGTTGACGTCCCGATCCCCGACATGGGCCGCAATGAACGCAGGAATGTTCCCTTATCCTTCAATGCCAGCTTCCTGTCTGGAAAGCCGCCGCACTGGTGGCAGATTTGAGGCGGAACCGCGAACAGCCCTTAAAACCCGTTTCTGCGATGCCTTCTTCCTTGACTTACCGACAACCCGCTTGGCGATCTGAATTCCGCTGCTCAACGTCGCCATTGCCTTCACTCCGACGTCAATTCCGACAACGTCACCGACCGACCTAGCCTCAACCTCCGGTAATTCACGGATCAGCTGCACCTCGACGCGCAGCGGCGTTGGGACAATCCGCGCGGACTTGACTAGGGAACCTCTGAATATAGCCCGGTTTTGGGCGTTGCATTGCGCATCCGGTGCGCGCCTGCTGTTTTGCGCCACGCCTTTTTTGGGGGGATCCTGACATGCAACGCCTTCAGCAACTGACCTTTGCCAGCCTCGAATACGATCGCAAGAAGCGCAAGACGCGCCGCGAGATCTTTCTGGAGCGGATGGACGGCCTGATCCCCTGGGAGCGCTTGGAGGCCCGCATTGCGCCGGTGTATCCGAAGGGCGGCCGCAAGGGGCGACAGCCGTATCCGCTGTCGGTGATGCTGCGCGTGCACTGCGTTCAATTGTTTTACAACCTGAGCGACCCGTTGATGGAGGACCGGCTTGCGAGGCGGAGAGCATCCGGCGCTTTGCCGGGGTGAGTCTTGAGAAGGTTCCGGACGAGACGACGATCCCGACTTCCGCCATCGGCTGGAGAACCACGGACTGGCGCAGCAGCTGTTTGAGGACATCAGGGATCACCTGGCCGAGCGGGGGGTTTTGCTGAAGAAGGGCACCATCGTTGACGCCACCATCATCTCGGCGCCATCGTCGACCAAGAACGAGAGCAACGCCCGCGATCCGGAGATGCACCAGACCAGGAAGGGGAACCAGTGGCATTTCGGGATGAAGCTGCACATTGGCACCGACACCCGGGGTCTGGTGCACCATCTGGAGGGAACGGCCGCCAACGTCGCGACCTGACGCCTTCGGATCGGCTTCTGCACGGCGAGGAGGAGCAAGTCTGGGGTGACTCTGGATACCGCGGGATCGGCAAGCGGGCGGAGCACGCGCATCGCGAGGTGTCGTGGCAGATTGCCATGCCCCCGAGCAAGCGCCGGACGCTGGCGCCGGGCAGCGCCGCGGCCAGGGCGGAGACGGCGAAGGCCCGGGTGCGGGCGCGGGTGGAACATCCGTTCCGGATCGTCAAGCGGGTGTTCGGCTGCGACATGGTTCGGTATCGGGGTTTGGACAAGAACGTGCAGCGGCTTGCGCTGCTTCTGGGCTTCTCGAACCTGATGATTGCCCAGCCGCACTTGCAATGACAGGGGAGAAGTGTGTCCGGAATTTGCCGGACCGGCCCCGCGGGGGCTGAAGTGGCGGCGGTTTCGCCCCGAAAACGCGCATTTGCGGCTTCCGGACCGCCGAAAACCGACCGGTGCAGCCGGGAAGGGCAAATTCCGCAGCAAATCCCAAAAAAAACCTCCAAATCAGAGGTTCCCTAGCCCTTGCCTGTTGCCCTTGAAACGGAACTTGCCGGTTCCCTTCGCTGAAATCATTGAATGCCTGCCTTCAATTCGGATGGCCGGGGATGTTGAAGCTTCGAATGCCTCTGAAGCGAGACTTGAACCTCGGAAAGCCTCCTTACTAAGACTGTTGCGAAAGCGGGCGTTAAAAGCCATTGTGCCGGGATGGGGATATCCATTTGATGTTAGAAAAGCTCGGTACTAGTCACGCATAAAGGAACTGAAAAGAAAACCAGCATGTTGCTTGCAACTCTCAACGCAATCTGGATCGGTCCCAGACTCGGCAAGTTGCATATTGCTTGTCTTCGTTCATTCCTGATGCGAGGATATCGCGTCGTTCTGCATGTTTTCGAATATCTTGAAGACACGCCGGAGGGCGTGGAACTGGCCGATGCGAACGAGATTTTGCCAAGATCACGGATGTTTAGGGAACCTCTGATTTGGAGAGTTTGCCGGGTTTTGGCTGCGGAAATTGCTCTTTCCGGCTACGCTGGTCAGTTTCCTGCGGTCCGGAAGCCCCAAATGGATGTTACTATTTATGCACTTGGTTCCAGTTTGATCAAGATGCAGCAGGGGTGAGGTTTGGCGCGCAGCCCTTGAGGTTGCAGGACGAGATCGTGGGCCAGCCGCCGGCGGCCCGGACTTTGTTCCTCCTCGCTGTGCAGAAGCCGACCCGAAGGCGTCAGCTCGTGAACGTTCGCGGCCGTTCTCTCTGGATGGTGCACCAGCCTCCGGGGATCGGTGCCGATGAGACTGTGAAAGCATCAGCTTTTCACGGACGATTTTCCATTGTTCCTGACGGCGGTGTCCGTGTCCGGATCGGACCGGTCACCGCCAAGGAGCCGGATATCCGGCACATGGGCCCCTTCGCAGGAGCCGACGGCATCTCCACCCTGAAGCCGCGCTGAATGACGGGAAAGCACGGCTCCCAGAGCAATGTTGCGCGCCAATCATCCCGGTCTGCCGCTTTTGCAGGCAATGCTCCCTGAAGGCCGCCGCGCCCAACTCGTTCATCACCCGCTTGAAGTCATGCCCCAGTGTCATCAGGCTGAACTCGCCGCGGCGCTTTTCGAGTCCGCGCATCGGGAAACGGTCCATTCCCGCCCATCGCTTGACGGTGCCGAAAGGATGCTCGACGAGCGCAGCTCCTTGGCGCATCCAGGGTGCGCCGGCGCTCATCTTCCCGCGATGCCGGTCGATCGCGTCCTCATGCTCCCAGCGGTCCAATCGCCGCCTCGGCCGCGACTTTGTCAGGCATCGGTCCCTCAGCGAACAATCCCGGCAAGCCGCTGCCACCGAGCCATGTCCGAAATGCCGCTTGCCCTCCCTTGTGCGGGGCGATCCCCTTCGGGTCAGCCACTGACCGGCCGGGCAAGCATGCGTGTCATTCCGGGCATCGCAACGGAAATCGTCGTCTCCGCCAAATCGCGCGACGTCGCCCTTGTCGCTTCGGGGCGGATGTCTCGGCATCGGGACGCATGCGTCCAAGCCCCTGTCTTCGCGGATCTTCAACTGTTCGCCGCTGAAGCAGCCGGAACCCGCCAGACCGGTCAATCGCTCGGCGCCCAGGGCTTCGCCGGCCTTCGTCATCATCGGCTCCAGCTGGCCGGCTTTATTGCCGTCCTGCACGACATCCTCCGCGACAATCGGCTTGCACCGGTCGTCCAGCGCGATCCGGCAGTTGCAGCCGCCCACGGTCCTGCCGGACTTCTTCAGCGCCCGCGCATCAGGACCGACATCCGACGCTCCCCGCTTGCCTGCAAGCTTTCCCGCAAAGACGGCTTGCGCCGTTCCACCAGAGCCCCGGTCTTCGCCGCCAGTTCCGGATCCTCTGCGCTGTCCGCTCCATCCTCCGGTCCCGCATCCGCCTCCTCCAACGGCCTGCGACACTCGGCAATCCTTTGGTCCAGACGCTTCAGACCCTTTGCCGGACTTGCCTTCGCATGGATGCTGTCCGCATTCGCATTGACCTTCGGAAAAGTCCCGCCGACAGCCACCCGGCGGCCCTCCGGAAGCGACAGCTCCCGGCAGGGCGGAATGAACTCCCGGTTGGCGGCCCGCAGCGCAGATGCATCGCTCTTGCGGAAATCCGCGATTGTCTTGCAGCTCGGCGCGGCACCCTGGCACCGCCAGATCACCTCCAGGTTCCGTCGCGTCTCCGCTTCCAGCCGGCGCGAACGGCGCACTCGGTGTTGACAGCCGTACAGGCAAAGCTTCAGCAGCAGTTCCGGATCACAGGCCGGCAGGCCGTCCCCGCAGCGATCGCGCGCACCGGATTGCGTTCGGACACATCGTCGTCCATGCAGGGCGGAACAAGCGTCAACTCGCTTCGGGACGGCACCTTCCGGCAACGTCGCTCCGGCATCGCGGCAAACCTTGTGGCTGCCCAGGTTGCCGGCGAGCATGGCGCTTGCAGGCTGCGAAAACCGGGGCACAGGCGGACAGGGACCGCTTCATTCGCGCTCGTCGGCAACCCGGCTCGCCGACATCTCCGTCATCGGCTCAGAGGTCCGCCCCGTTCGGGATCGGGGAAATGCTTTCACAGTCTCCAATGCGCGGCTTCATCCCGAAACGCCGCCGATCCCCCTTCTTCGTCCGGTGCATCTCCGGATCGCGGGCGTTGCTCTCGTTCCTGGTCGACGACGGCGCCAAAATGATGGTGGCATCAACGATGCTGCCCTCCTTAAGTGCCCCTCCCCGCTCGGCTAGGTGATCCCCGATCTCCCGAAACAGAAGGTGTGCCAGTCCGCGACGCTCCAGCCGGCGGCGGAAGTCGGGATCGTCGTCTCGTCCGGCACCTTCTCCGGACTCGCCCCGGCAAGGTGCCGGACGCTCTCCACCTCGCAAGCCGGTCCTCCATCGCCGGATTGCAGAACGGCTGCACGCAGTGCACGCGCAGCATCACCGACAGCGGATGATGCGGCTGTCGCCCCTTGCCGCCGCCCTTTGGACAAGTCGGCGCAATGCGGGCCTCCAGTCGCACCCAGGGGATCAAGGCCGTCCATCCGCTCCGGAAAGATCTCGCGGCACGTCTTGCGCTTCTTGCGATCGCATTCGAGGCTGGCAAAGGTCAATTACCGAAGGCGCTGCATGTCAAAGGCGTGGCGCAAGACAGCGAGCGCCCCCGGATGCGCAATGCAACGCACAAAATCAGGCTATATTCAGAGGTTCCCTAAGCGCGCAACTAGGTCGTGTATTCATAAAGGGAAAAGGGATTTTCTTTCCGGCTCTGATGTGATTCAATCTTCCAAACAGTGGGAGCTTGAGGATGCAGGGACGGCACGATCTGACGGATGCGGAATGGGCGATCATCTCGCCGTTGCCGCCTGACAAGCCGCGGGGCGTTCCGCGGGTGAACGACCGGCGGGCGATCAGCGGGATCTTTCACATCCTGCGCACCGGCACGCCGTGGCGCGACCTTCCGGAACGCTGCGGGCCATATACGACAGTCTACAAACGCTGGGCCAGGCAAGGGTGTGGGAGCGCCTGTTCGAGGCGCTGGCGGCGGGATCGCCGGGGTCTCTTCATCTCCTCGACTCCTCGGTGGTGCGCGCCCACCAGCACGTTGCGGGCGGAAAAAAGGGGGTCCGGATCACGCCATCGGACGCTCGAGAGGCGGGACGGGCACCAAAATCCACGTCGTCGTCGACGGCCTTGGCCTGCCGCGCCGCTTCGCGCTCACCCCGGGCCAAGCCTCCGACAATGCTGCCGTGCCGGCCCTCCTTGACGGCCTTGAGCTGGCCTGGGACACCGTCGCCGACCGCGGCTATGACGCCCGCAGCATCCTCAAACGCATTGCCGACCATGGCTCTTGCCGCCACATCCTGACCCAACGGGACCGCCGGGAGCGGTGCTCGGTATCCCATCACCTCTACCGCCAACGCAACCTCGTGGAACGTTTCTTCAACAAGCTCAAGCACTTCCGAGGCATCGCGATCCGCCATCACAAGCTCGCAAGAAACTTCCTCGCCGCAATCGCCCTTGCCTGCATCCGCCTCTGGATCAAAACTAATGAGTACACGACCTAGCTCCCAAAGGCGAAATGCAGAACAAAATGACCGCTTTCGCAACGGTCTTGGAATGTCTTATCGCAATTCGGATCAGCCTCCAGACCCAAGCGAGTCACCATTGAACGGGTTTCAGCTCAGCGACCAGTTCGCTACCAGGTGTCACATCCAATTCACCAAGATTGCCTGAAGCACTTGGTTTTGTCCGCGATCCCTCGAATTTCATGCTCGAACCGGCGACAGGTAGCGAACTCACCTTAATGTGGTGCAGGACGAGGCGTTCCGTCCAGCCTTGCGCCAGCGCATCGGCCAAGTCCCAACCTTTCGCCACCCCGGTCGGCGGGACAACGCGATGAATCCCAATGTTTTGCATGTCGAATCCAGCTTCATCGGCACCGGCGTGCAACGACGTCACAATGTCTTGTGCAAAACCGGCTTGCCGGTCGATCAGCTTCCCGTCCGGTCTGATGAGGGGTTGATCCGCGTCTGGCCACACATGAATGGCCAAGTTGTTGGAGGAGATGACCCGGCTTTCAAGTGCAGCGAATAATGGTCTCATTTCCGAGAATTTTACCGCGTTTCCGCCGCCCATGGTGGAAAGTGAAAGAGTTCCAGTGTGTTCCGCAGGAAGCAGCTTGGCTGCGGCGTCTCGTGCTTTCTCCCCCTCTACAAACAGGATTCGTGAACCACCGCTGGCAATCCAGGAGGGTAAGTCCTCGAGTCCGTAGAGAGGACGCAACACGTCATGCGGGAAGCGTGCCAATATCCAGTTACCGGGACTTGCTTTCGAAAGCTCTCCGTTTTCTGACCACTTGACCTGTAGGAAGAATTTCTCCCCGTCAGATTTGTCCTGTCGGAGAATCACGCAAGAGATCTGAGAATCGACGGATCTGTAGACATGGACAAGCGTCGGGTGGATGCAAAGATTGCGACGCAAAAGTGGATCGTGAACATGAATTAGCTTTCCGGTTTCCGGAGGGGCAATTTGCGCCGGCACAAATCCCAGAAACGACGCTGATGTCTGCATCCGCTGCGGAATGCCCGGCGATGCAGCCCGTGCTCCGTGGTTTGCACGAAGCACGGTGCTCCAAGCGGACTGAGCGGCGTTGGGCGTGACTGGTGAGGTTATTCCCGCAAAATCGGGAGGAGGCAGTCCGGCCAGACTGCCCGCTTTTTCCAAGGCGTCCTTGAAGCCAATCCCATGCCAGTCGCATAGGAACTGGATCACGTCTCCATTTACGCCGCATCCGGCCCCAAAGCATTTGAAGCGACCCCGCTCTTCCTGAACGAAGAACGACGGCGTTCGTTCGTTATGAAAAGGACAAAGAGTCTTGAATCCGCTTCCGGATTTCGCGAATCGTGCCCCGGTTGCGCGCTCGATCGTTTCGCGCAGGGAAAGGATGGCTTTTACATCCGCCTTGTAGCGGTGCCAGGCCTCCCGCAAGTTGCGGGAGGCCATGTTGGCACTGCCGGGATATCCGCCCATCCAAATCGAACCGATGACGCCCGATAGGTCAGTGTCCGGCGGTGCCGCGATCACCGCCGGAGCGCCAGCTAAAGTCGGACTTGCACTTGACGCAGATCCTGTTTCCAACTCCCTGCGAGAAGAATTGCTGCTCGCACCTGAGACAGTTCCGCAATTGGGCCTTCTTCGGATACTTTGGGGCGCCGCGCACCTTCCGGCAGCCACGCAACGCGAGACCAAGCCTGCTTGCCTTGACCACCACGGACCGTTCAGTGCGGCCGGTCGTTTCTGAAATCATCTCGGGCGGCACATCCTTCCGCCAGAGCTCGGTCAGCAACTCAATTTCCTCCCTCGACCATCTATCTCCATTTAGCGGTGCGGCATTCGAATTCGCTGTAAGTGTGCGGCATTTGGTTGTGCCATCTTGCATTTTCTTTCTCCTTAATTGGATTCACCTGCGGCCCTCGCCTGCAATCGTCAGGGTGATTTCAGGAATTTGGGAGCGGAGAAAGTGTCGTCATTCCGCCAGTGTATGACCTCAACCTCCGCGAAGGACGTTCTCGATCGCACTCCTCCGACTGGATTGAAGCGCTAAGATCCCAGCTATCTTGGGTTGGCAAGATTTCTGCCAGCCGCTCACGAACGGCACGGAGCCTGATTTCTTCGCTGTGTAGATAGTCCATCCAAAAGCTGCTTTCGGGGATGGGAGGCATTTGGCAATCTCTTTCCGCCAGCCAAAATGCACTTGTGTGATGTTCTCCAGAAGGGCTCACACCATGCGAGCGCAACCATGATCTGCAGTTGAAAGGAGCCTGCCCATGCGTTTTTCAACAAGGGCCTTTGTCTTTGTGCCCATTGCAGCCTTCGCGGCGGAGGCGCGAGCGCAGGTTGCCAACATCGGAGATGTCGCCGCTGGATTGCAGGCGCAGGCTGGCAATGTTGCAGATTTAATCGGCGCAGCGGCCTTCATTCTCGGCATCGTGCTGGCAGTTGCGGGACTGTTGAAGTTCCGTCAGCATTCCCAGAATCCGAACGATCCATCGGCGCGGCTTTCCACGGCGTTCACGCTGGTGTTTGTAGGAGCTGCCCTTGTCGCCATTCCAACCACGCTTGGCGTGGGAGTTGGGTCGCTGTTCGGAACTGGAGCGACCAGCGTTTCGGTGGACGGGTCGCTCAGAAGCATCAATTGAGCGGGGCAGTTGCGAAAGATGATTTTGGAATTGATTGGTGCACCGCAAGAAATTCTCGCGATGGGCGCGCGCGAGCACGCGATCCTTGCAACGCAGTGCAGCAAGGCAATTTCCACGCGACTAGATCGGGACGACTGGACCTGCCATGTCTGCAAAATCCGAATTCAGGGTTTCATGGAAGTCGATCACATCGAAAGTCACACACCCTGCGGGACAGGTGGAATCCGCACGATTTGCCAGTTCTGCCACAACCTTCGCCACATTGTTTGGGCGGCCCTGCGCGGAAGACTGCGCCTGATCTGGGCGCCAAGCCTCGACCAAGTCTCCCTTGCAAAACTTGCTTGGCAAGTGCTCTTCGCATCCGAAGGCGGGTCCGGCGATTCGCTAGCCCCGGAGCTTTCGGAAGCTGCCCGGACAGTTGTCGACGATGTTGCCAGGCGCGAGCTCGTGCTGGCGCACATTCTCGGCAGTGCGCATGCCGAAGGATTTCTCGAGGCGCTGTTTTCCGCGCGCTCGCTGATGGACCGCGAAGCGTTCGCGAAAGCTGCGTCTCGGCTGGACCATTTTGTAAGATTCTGGCCGACTGCGGCCGGGCGAACCAACGGAAAGGGCATTCCGCCCGCATCGGCTTTCGGGTGCTGGAAGGATGGAAGATTCGTTGACATGTCCGCTTTGGCGGCTGACCAATACTGGCAGAGAGAAATGCCAGCTGATCATATCTTCCAGATATGCGGACAAGAGGTGGCCATCGCTCAGAGCGGTCAAATCTGATGTCTCGCCAAGACTTGAAGCTTCGCGGAATTTCAGGCGAACGCAAATCGCGAATTCCGACTGTCGGCATGATCGTTTCCGCTCCCGACGGGAACGAATTCGTCATCGATGAGGTTCTTGGAGTCAGGGCATTCGCTACCGAAGTTTCCCCTGCCGTTGAAGGCGGCGTTTGGATGACAAATCACCCGCCATCGTCAGCCCGCAAGATCGGGGCGCTTTCGCCCGGCGCGATTGTACTTCCAGACGGCTGGGCAGGTGTGTCGTGGGAAGCTCTTCTGGAAGAATGGGGTTTCGCCAAGGCGGCCTCGGCGGAATCTGCAGGACACCTCTTCCGGGTGTTTGGAAGAGTCGTTTCCACAGCGCTTCAGGTTGCCGTCGGAGCGCAAGGGCAGGGGATTGACGGCCATGATCCCGCCCTCGACTTGCTCTCGAGATCAAGCTTGGCAGCAGGGCTGAATCAATTCATGCCGGAATCCGCGGGGCAGTCACGTGCATTGAATGCCACGGTGGCGGAAATGGCGCGAGACTTGCACCTTTGTGGGATTCGGAACCCGCGGCACAGCGGGCACACCAGCGAGACGGAAATGACGTTGCGAACGTTCCGCCCGCGTATCGCCTATGTGCGCAACCTCTCCGGGAGAGCGGTGCCCGAAGGAACACGGTGGTACAGAATCGACGGCGAAAGACTGCACGGGCCTCTCTCATCCAAGCTTGTCATCGAGCTTGCCAAGCTGAATCGCCCAATTGTCGTGAAGGGAGTTTTCCAGAGAAGCGCGATGTCGGCTCCAAGCTGGCTTCGCCACTGGTTTGCCGGCGCGCAGAAAATCTACGGCAGGACATGCCTGACTCTCGAAGAGGCGGAGCATGTCCTGCCGTACGGCAAGTTTCTCGTTCAGGAAGCCTATGCTGGAACCGGCTGGCGGGACCCCGAAGTGGATCATGGTCTCTGCAACCTTCTTGCGGGCCTTTTTAGCGTGTGCGGGGGTGTTAAGGTTGCAACCATGTCGTGGTCGTCTGGGGTGGCGGCGGAAAATTTCCTCCGGTGCCAACTTCACCATCCGTTCGGAAAAGATTCACCGCGCTTGCCGGAAAACGCTTGGATTGCCGCACACGACCGGATTGCCATGCTTCCGGCAATTGAGGCAATCGATGCAGCTGGCGGCCGACTTGTCTCGGCTCACGCCGGATCGGTCGAATTTCGAATTACCAAGGACAGGGAAGCGATATCCAGCCTGGCGGTTGCTCTCTGGCGACAGGGTTTCCTGTTTCCGATGGGTCAAGCGCACGATCTGCGCAATTTCGGTGTGACGATTCCTCTAGACGCCAGGACATTCAGTGGAAGCAGGGCGGAAAACACGCTTGCCGTCGCAATTCACGGGTGCAGGCGCGGGCCGTTGTGGCATCTGGATTCGTCAATGGATCTGCCGCTTCGGAAACGGTCGCGGCGGGCAGACGTTTTGGCGAAGGCGGTCCACGCGACACCGCGATGACAGTCTTGGAGTATGTAAGCGACCTGTTTGCCGATCTCTTCGGCGGTCTGTTCAGCGATTCCCTGCAGGAGCGCATCCGCATCGAATCTGTCGAGGATGAACAGACTTTTTCCCTCAAGGACGGCTCTCTGGTCTCAATCATCAGAATCGACGGATCAAATCTTCAGCTTGGCAACCAGGAGCTTGCCGAAGCCGCAGTCAGAATGCGGGTCGTCCTCGCGCCTTTCCTGTCCGGCCCGGGGCATGCAGTCAAGTTCACCTTTGCGCGAGACCCCGCTTCTGCGGAACGCATTGCGCAAAGAGCTGCAAGCCACAGCAGGCAGCAGGCGGCACGGCTCGGGCTCAAAATCGAGGATGTGCTTTCTGATCGAGAGTGCAGGCTTGCGGAGTGCCTCGTCAGCGAGTCCAACCTAATCTCGGTGCACACGAGGCATTGCGGCGATAGCGATGCCCGGCGGCACGGGCCTTCCGTCCCGAAAAGCAGCCAGAGAGCGGGGTCCCGCCTGCCGGGATGTGGCACGGACGAAATGTATGCGCGGCATGTCACGTTTGTCGAAGCCATGCAAAGGGAGTTTCGAAATTTTGGACAGCTCGCCAACGTGCTCGACGCGGTCTCCGCACTTCGGGAAATACGCGCGTCGCTTTATCCCTTCACGAATCCGTGGAAGGCGGAATGGACTCCCAGACTATTCAACTCGAAAGCAGACATGCCTACGCCAGCATCGCCCTCTGGAATGTTTTCAATCCATTCTGCCGCACCGACCGCGCCGCCAATTTGCTGGCAACTGGCGACCGAAGACGCCGAGATTGTCGCTCCCGGCATCGTCCGCATCGGCAACGCCCTGTTTTCCGGACTTGATGTCACGATTGCTCCGGAAATCCTGACTCCGTTCAACGCGCTTGTTGCGTCGCTGACGTCCGCGACTTCGAGGATTTCTTGGAGATGCGCCATGCTGATTGAGTCCGGCGGGCTTCAGTCAGGAAGAATCAAGGAGCAATACACACGATTGTTTGCATTCGCGGCTCCCACCCGGAACGGAAGAATTCGCGATGCTTTCGACTTGCTGCGTGAAGCCGACGGTGCTGATGACACAATTGTTCGCCTCCAGATATCGTTCGCGGCATGGGCGGAGCTGGAGGATGAAAAGGAACTGCGAAGGAACAGCGCGATCTTGCGGAGGGCCGTCGAGAGCTGGGGGAACGCAGGTGCGGACGGCGTGACTGGAAGCCCAATCGCGACAGTGGTCTCGTCGGTTCCGGGCATCACGCTGGAGACGACGGCGCCACCAGCGGCCGCGCCTCTGTCAAGTGCGCTTGCGATGGCACCGCTCGCGCGGCAGGCTGGGCCTTGGTCGTCCGGCCCGATTCTTTTCCGGACTGGCGACGGAAAGATTTGGCCCTATCGGCCCGGCTCCTCAAAACAGAACAACTGGGTAGAAATTTTCATCGGCACGCCGGGTTCGGGAAAATCGGTGGCGATGAACGCGTTCAACCTTGCGGCCTTGCTCCACGGAGTGACCGATGGAAGTGACGGCACCGACCTGCCGCGGGTTGCAGTCATTGACATTGGCCATTCATCCAAGGGACTGATTGAACTCATAAGGGAGGCGCTTCCGGCACGGCGGCGTCATGAAGCCGGTCACTTCAAGCTGAAGATGACGCCCAAGCACGCTGTCAATGTCTTCGACACATGTCTCGGAATGCGCAAGCCGTTCGCGTCTGAACGATCGTTTCTCGTCAATTTTCTTATCGTGCTTTGCTGCGACGGCAAGCCGGGCATGACGGGCGCGCTGACAGGACTTATAGGGGCGGTGGTGGACCTCGCTTACGAAGATGTCTGCGACGACCGCAACCCGAAAAGGTACATCGCGGGCGAAGTGCCCGCAGTCGATTCTGCCTTCAAGGAAATAGATTTCCAGTGCCGCACCTGTCCAAGTTGGTGGGAGGCAGCTGATGCCCTGTTTGCTGCGGGCCGCGTGGCGGAGGCGGCAATGGCGCAATCGCGTGCCGTGCCCGTGTTATCCGATCTGGTTTCCGCCAGTCATTCGGAACAGGTTATATCGCTGTACGGAGACGCGACTGATGGATCGAACCGCCAACCGGTGCTCGCCAGCTTCCATAGAAGGATTTCGGAAGCGTCAAGAGACTTCGTCATCCTATCGGGTCCAACGCTGTTCAATCTGGGGGTTGCCAGCGTTGTGGCGCTGGACCTGGACGAGGTGACGTCTGGGGATGGCGGAGACGGTGCACGTCGACAGGCTGCTGCAATGTTCATGCTCGCAAGGCACATAGTGATGCGGGATTGGATGCTCGACGTGGAAGAGATTCGGGCTGCCGTGATTTCCGGCCACATGCCTGAAATTTACGAAAGCTACCATGTACGTCGTTCGGAAAGCCTGAGAAGATCTCCAAAGCTGTTTTGCATGGACGAATTTCACCGTGCTGGTCGAATTCCTGGCATTCAACAGCAGGTATTGCAGGACATCAGGGAGGGACGGAAGCACAATGTCAGAATCGCACTCGCCTCCCAGTTGCCGGAGGATTTCGAGAACTCCGTGCTCGAAATGGCCTCCTCAATTTTCGTTTTCAGCCCGCCGTCGAGCAATTCCATCCGCTGTCTCCGAGAAATGTTTGGGCTGACGGACCATGAACAGTCCATTCTCAAGACCAGACTGGCAGGTCCTTCGAAGGGCGGCACTCCAGTGTGGTGCATTTTCAGGCACAAGGAAGGCGAGTGTCGGCAACTTCTCTACCTGACACTTGGTCCTGCCGAGATATGGTCTCTCTCGACCACGCCTGAGGATGTGGCCTTGCGGGAGATGCTGTATGACAAGCTCGGACCGAGACTGGCGCGCCAGACGCTGGCGGCTCGATTCCCGCATGGTTCTGCAAAAAGCGAGATAGAGGCCAGATTGTGCCGTGAAACAGGAGGTGCTGTTTCGAATGGTTCGGACGGCGGAATCCTTGAAGCGATCACGAGTGAATTCATTGCTGCCAGCAAGTTTCTTTGCCCGGCTTGTCGAGGTGGCGGATCGGTCGAAGCGGCAGCTTCTTCGCTACATTTCGCGAGTGGACAGGTTCCAAGCCAACCCAGACCTGGAATGGACGTGCGGCATTAGGGAACCTCTGAATATAGCCTGATTTTGGGCGTTGCATTGCGCATCCGGTGCGCGCCTGTTATTTTGCGCCACGCCTTTTTTTGGGGATCACGACATGCAGCGCCTTCAGCAATTGACCTTTGCCAGCCTCGAATACGATCGCAAGAAGCGCAAGACGCGCCGCGAGATCTTTCTGGAGCGGATGGACAGCCTGATCCCCTGGGAGCGCCTGGAGGCCCGCATTGCGCCGGTGTATCCGAAGGGCGGCCGCAGGGGGCGACAGCCGTATCCGCTGTCGGTGATGCTGCGCGTGCACTGCGTTCAATTGTTTTACAACCTGAGCGACCCGTTGATGGAGGACCAGCTTTACGAGGCGGAGAGCATCCGGCGCTTTGCCGGGGTGAGTCTTGAGAAGGTTCCGGACGAGACGACGATCCTCAACTTCCGCCATCGGCTGGAGAACCACGGACTGGCGCAGCAGCTGTTCGGGAGATCAGGGATCACCTGGCCGAGCGGGGGGTTTTGCTGAAGAAGGGCACCATCGTTGACGCCACCATCATTTCGGCGCCATCGTCGACCAAGAACGAGAGCAACGCCCGCGATCCGGAGATGCACCAGACCAAGAAGGGGAACCAGTGGCATTTCGGGATGAAGCTGCACATTGGCACCGACACCCGGGGTCTGGTGCACCATCTGGAGGGAACGGCCGCGAACGTTCACGACCTGACGCCTTCGGATCGGCTTCTGCACGGCGAGGAGGAGCAAGTCTGGGGTGACTCTGGATACCGCGGGATTGGCAAGCGCGCGGAGCACGCGCATCGCGAGGTGTCGTGGCAGATTGCCATGCCCCCGAGCCAGCGCCGGACGCTGGCGCCGGGCAGCGCCGCGGCCAGGGCGGAGAAGGCGAAGGCCCGGGTGCGGGCGCGGGTGGAGCATCCGTTCCGGATCATCAAGCGGGTGTTCGGCTGCGACATGGTTCGCTATCGGGGTCTGGACAAGAACGTGCAGCGGCTTGCGCTGCTTCTGGGCTTCTCGAACCTGATGATTGCCCAGCCGCACTTGCAATGACAGGGGAGAAGTGTGTCCGGAATTTGCCGGACCGGCCCCGCGGGGGCTGAAGTGGCGGCGGTTTCGCCCCGAAAACGCGCATTTGCGGCTTCCGGACCGCCGAAAACCGACCGGTGCAGCCGGGAAGGGCAAAATCCGCAGCCAAAACCAAAAAAACCCCTCCAAATCAGAGGTTCCTTAGGCTGCAGGTCCCAGACAAAGTGCTCTGGACGACGGAGATGTACCTTCCGGACCGTCAGTTTCACGGAAACCGGACGAACCTGGTTTCCGTTGCTCGACGCAAGTTAGCGACGTGAATCCGAGCGGTCTCCATTCTCCGACACGGGTCACTGGTCCGCAGTCAAATGCAGGAAGGTTGCTCCTTGCTTTGAATTGGTGGATCGTTCACAGACAACATGCTTCCCGATTGTTCGTTCGGCGGTCAAATGAACTGTCACGCTTGGCCTGCGCTGTCCATGGCGGCGGATTGCCGCGGATCGATCCAGCCGATATTGCCGTCGTCGCGTCTGTACACGACATTGACGCCGTTGTGCGCCTGGTTTCGGAACACCAGCACCGATGCGCCCGACAACTCCATCTGCATTACCGCCTCCCCGACGATAAGAGTGGGTACTTTCGTTTCAATTTCGGCGATTATCACGGGTTGCAATGATTCAGGTTCGTCGACCTCGACATGCTCGTCATGCGATTCGAGGATATACGAAGGCACCTCGATGGACTCTATGGGGGATGAACGCGTCTTGTGGTGATTCTTCAGTCGACGCTTGTATCGTCGCAGCTGCTTTTCAAGCTTCTCGCAGCAAGAGTCGAAGGCGGCATAGATTTCCACGGCATTCGACTTCGCCTGAGCCGATAGTCCCGTTGACAGATGCACCGTCACTTCGCAGGTTAGCTGGCGAGCCGACTTTGAAAAGGTGATGTGCGCCGAGGTCGGGCGCGCGGCGTATTTCCCTACGATCTGGTCAAGGTGCTGCTTAACGTGTGCATTAAGGTTCTCTCCGATGTGTATGTGTCGTCCGCAAATGTTGTACTGCATGGAAACCTCGCGCAAATGCAGGCATCGGAAGCCTCGATACTCTGTGAATTCGTCGGAAAATGTCCTCCGGCCGCAATTCCGGCAATATGGCTATGCCGCCGAATCATCCTGGGACCGAGTCCTTTCCGATCCTATACCGGTTCGACGGCGGTGTCATTATCTTTTTCCGGCGGTTGGCCAGTTCGCTCGGAACAGTCTTGCTTTTTGTCGTGCCCGGCCCTGTGGGCATTCCGGTCTCTTGGCTTGAATTCGTTCGGCGATTGCCAAGCGTATTTGACCCTAATGGCTATTTCCGAAATAGATGCGGCGAACGCTCTCGTTCTTCTTGATTTCTTCCGGAGTGCCGTTCGCAAGAATGGAGCCGCCGAACATCACGTAAGCTCTGTCGACGATTGTCAGCACTTCGTGGAAGTTGTGGTCGGTGATGAGTACACCGATATTGTAAGTCCGAAGTTTCAGCACCATAGTCCGAATGTCGTTGATGACAATCGGGTCGATGCCAGCGAATGGTTCGTCAAGAAGAATGTAGCGGGGGCGGGCCGCGAGGCAGCGGGCGATTTCCACTCTCCGTCGTTCTCCTCCTGAAAGTGAAATCGCCTGCACCTTTCGCAAATGGATGAGTGAAAATTCGTGCAGAAGTCTCTGGAGTTCCAATTCGCGTTGATCTGAATCTCGTACGCGGATCTCAAGTATGGCTCGGATGTTGTCTTCCACGGTGAGACCGCGAAAGATCGACACTTCCTGCGGAAGATAGCCGAGGCCAAGTCTCGATCTTCGGTACATCGGATAACGGGATACGTCATGGCCGTCGATGGCAATCTTGCCGGAATCTGGTAGCATCAGTCCCGCAATTGCGTAGAAAATGCTAGTCTTGCCAGCTCCGTTTGGACCTAGCATGCCGACGATCTCACCTCTTTTCAGGTAAAGGTTAACATCTTTGAGAATGGGAAAACGGCGGATGCTCTTTGAAATGTGCCGGACAATCAGTCTGTTGTAGGTATCGCCTTCTTCATCAGTCATCATCCACTCAGAGCCGTCGCTCCATCTGCTTTAGTCTAAGGACACCGTGCCACTCTCGAAATTGTAGAGCAATACCTCTCCGGTGGCCGTGGCATCCTCGTCGTGGGCTCCCAAAACAACATTCCCAGTAAGCTTTATTAAATCTTCGCTAAATTCATACGAGCCCGAATCGGCGGTCGCGAATCCTATGCCGGTCTGGAGCCGCACATTGTTCAGGAAATCGACTCTAACCATTTCCAAGGCGTCTTCGGAAGTGCCCTGCACAATCACTTGATCTGCGAACAGCTCTATAGTTCCTTGAACTACGGAGACACCGCCCGAAAACATTGTAACGTTGTTCTTGGAGCTGAAACTTGCGGTGTTGGCTGTGACTTCGATCGGGTCCGATCCATCCTCTCCAGCGCCAAGAATCATCTTGGCTTGACTATCCTCGGAAATTGCGGCCGAGGCGGACAAAAGAACTGCGAGCGAAATCTGCATGAATTTGAACATTTTTGGTAACTCCTTGTGAGTATCTGACGCTGATGCTGATATAAGGCATCGCCCTCAACAATGAAACCACATCAATGAGCATTGCAGCAGGAAGAATTCGGGATGCGTCAACCCAATTGCTGCTCAGTTCCGTGGATTTTCGGCGGGCTTGCCGCTCGGAAAGACGCGAATCCTGCGCCGCTGCCAGTGCAGGGAATGTGGCACGACCTTTAAAGCTCTGATCAGCACACCACTGCCGGACTTGCATCACAAGGAGCGCTAGCTGTCGTTTGGCGCCTTGCTTGCCGAGAGCGAACGGTGAAGACAGTGTCAAGTGGCTCTCCCCGATCACCGCGGCGCTCGACTGGTCTAAAGAGGAGTGGGTTCGGGGCGACTTCCACATCCAGACCGCAATTAGCCCGCACTGCTGCCTCAAAGACTTCATGCGCCCCCACTGGCATTGCCCATCTGCTGTCTGGACAACTGTCCGAGCCGCTTTGTGCCATTCGCGTGTTTTGTCTTGATATCGAATGTTGCGATGACAACAGCATTCTCCTGCGCGAGACCATCTAAACTATGTACTTGCTTCTGCCGCTCCTCAATCGAGCGGCGCCTCTCGCACTGCAACCTAATGCAGAAACATTCTATGGCAAGACCGTTTTTTCGACGGCTTCTTGGTTCCCGGCGCACGCTAAACCGGGGTTCCGTACCATACGTCGCCAGTCTTTCATGGCGTCCCTCGCGAGGCGCGCTGTCTGATACAGTGCGCCCGGCAATCTTTGACGCGAAGAAATCAATCCGGCCCTGTCCCCGATTCCAATTCAGGGCAACCTGCAGCACAGCCAATAGTCAACTCGGGCGCATTCCTCCGGTGCGCTGTGATCAAATTTTGTCAAGGCAGGCCGCCTCCGGTTCCACGTCGGCTTCGTGGTCGCTTGCGAAGTCCCTTCCCCGACTCACTGTATCATATGTCAGTCTCACGCCATCGCGAAACTCGAACAAGCCGCTTGGGGTTGTCCCGTTGGAGGCTTCCTGCAGCTCCACACGAAATTTCCTGGCGCAGCCGCTACCGCCTTCGAAGACGAAATTGATTTCTTCCCCGTCCACGGTGATAAGGTCCTTGAATTCGGCCGCAAAGCTTTCTGCCCACAATGTGATGGCGCCACTGTATCCAGACATCGAGGCACTCTTCATTTTCAATTTCTTTTCGTCAAGAAATACAGTGGCAGTTGGAGCGGTAAGCTGATGCAGGAACTCGCCATCGCTTAGAACAATTGTCGGCTTTGATAGCGGGATTTTGCTTTTGTTGGCGTTATTGTACTGTACGCACTCGGCCTTGATCGCAATTGTCGTGTTGCCGCGGGCGGCACTTTCAAAATTGAACCCTATGATTGGACAGTTTGGTTCCGTGCTGCCACTAGTCTGCGGCGGCAGCGGATCAATGAAGTATACAAGTGCAGCGAGCAGAATCACTGCTATGGACACCAGCGCAAATCGGGCTCTCGATACAAACAGCGAGTATCGATCAATCTGTGCCATGACCGCTAGAGAACCCCAGCCCTCAGGCAGTCATGGATGTGCAGAATGCCCGTCACTTCTCCGTTGCCCTCCGGATCGACGACGAACAGGCAGGTTACCTTTTGCTCATTCATGAGCGCAATGGCCTCTTCTGCGAGAGCTCCAGGAGCAATCGTCAAAGGGTCACGTGTCATGACGTCGGAGACCGTGTTCCCGAGCAAGCCATCCATATGCCGACGAAGATCGCCGTCCGTGATGATGCCCGCAAGGCGTACAGATTCAGATACGACACCGGCGACGCCAAATCCCTTTTGCGTCATGAGCAGCAGAGCTTCGGGCATGCTTGCATCTTCGTCGATCAAGGGCATCGTGGCTCCCTCATGCATCAGATCCCTGACGCGTGAAAGACGGGATCCAAGCCTGCCGCCCGGATGGTAGTCGCGGAAGGATTCCGGGGTGAAGCCATGCTTGCCCATCAAGGCAACAGCTATCGCGTCACCAAGCGCGAGTGTCATTGTCGTGGAGTTTGTGGGTACGATATCGCTCTCGCAGGCTTCTCCGACTTCAGGAAGCAAAATCCCTATGTCTGCCTGCCGCATCAATGTACTATCGGCCTTTCCCGAAATCCCGATCAGCGGAATCATCAACCGCTTCGCATGAGCGATAACATTCGCCAACTCCGGAGTCTCGCCGGAGTTCGAGATCACGATAACCGCATCGTTTGCCGCCAGCATGCCCAAGTCACCGTGACTTGCCTCCGCAGGATGGACAAAATGGGCCGGCTTTCCGGTCGAGGCCAGCGTGGCCGCGATCTTCCTGCCGACATGCCCGGATTTTCCCATTCCGGACACGACCACCTTTCCGGTTGTTTCCGAAAGAAGGTCGACCGTCTTGACAAATGAATCATCCAGTTCGTCTGCTAGCCTGAGGAGCGCATTCGCTTCTTTCCTGATGACATTACATCCAATGGAAAGAGATGCACCAGGAATCGGTTCCGCCATTGTCCCGAAACTGCCTCACTGCCTATGACGTTTGTTCTTGTTTTGATTTCCAGACAATAATCCGCCATTGCGCTTTCCGCAATTGCAAATGTTGAAGTTGCACCTTGTCATCACCGCCTTTTTCATTCGCTCCGGCATGTTCCAGCAAGGCAAGAGACTCGTGCAGGAACTTTAATTTGAAGACAAAACTGTTGCGGAAGCGGGCGCTTTTCTCCGCATTTCGCCGTCTGGAGCTAATTGCGCGCTTGGCGGTGGCTGCAGTGCCTTCCGGTAGCGACCTTGGCGCCCAAAGGCGCGGTTTCAGCCCCCGATGCACCGCATCGGGCAAGTTCCAGACAGACTCCGGCTCTCAGGTCACAGCAAGCTCGATCCGGCTGGCCGCCTTGAGCAGGTCAAGCGCCATTGCCTTCAGTGCCGTTTCCGTCTCCACGGCCAGGTCCTGTACTCATAAAGGGAAAAGGGATTTTCTTTCCGGCTCTGATGTGATTCAAGCTTCCAAACAGTGGGAGATTGAGGATGCAGGGACGGCACGATCTGACGGATGCGGAATGGGCGATCATCTCGCCGTTGCCGCCTGACAAGCCGCGGGGCGTTCCACGGGTGGACGACCGGCGGGCGATCAGCGGGATCTTTCACATCCTGCGCACCGGCACGCCGTGGCGCGACCTTCCGGAACGCTGCGGGCCGCATGCGACAGTCTGCAACCGCTGCAACCGCGGGGCCAGGCAAGGGGTGCGGGAGCGCCTGTTCGGGGCGCTGGCGACGGGCTCGCCGGGGTCTCTTCATTTCCTCGACGCCTCGGTGGTGTGCGCCCACCAGCACGCCGCGGGCGGAAAAAAGGGGGTCCGGATCACGCCATCGGACGCTCGCGAGGCGGGTTGAGCACCAAAATCCACGTCGTCGTCGACGGCCTTGGCCTGCCGCGCCGCTTCGTGCTCACTCCGGGCCAAGCCTCCGACAAGGCTGCCGTGCCGGCCCTCCTTGACGGCCTTGAGCCGGCCCGGGACACCGTCGCTGACCATGGCTCTTGCCCCCACATCCCGACCCAACGGGACCGCCGGGAGCAGCGCTCGGTGCCCGATCACCTGTACCGCCAGCGCAACCTCGTCGAACGCTTCTTCAACAAGCTCAAGCACTTCCGAGGCATCGCGACCCGCCATCACAAGCTCGCAAGAAACTTCCTCGCCGCAATCGCCCTTGCCTGCATCCGCCTCTGGATCAAAATCAATGAGTCCACGACCTGGCCAGTCGCTCTCGATGATCCAGCGGCGGATGTTGCTCTCCCCTTGGCCAGCATCGCCGGTGAACAGCGAGCTTCCGTTGTGGACCTCGGCGATGCGGTTGCCGAGTTTGGTGTCCTGCTTCATCTTCGAGAGCATGTTGGCGAGAAACAACATCTGTCCGTCGCTGGATCGTGTGACCAGAGAGAAGTCTAGGTCACCCCCATACTCGATCAGGAAACGCGGGTCGCGTATGCCCTTCTTGCCGTCCATTCGCTCCAGATCGGCCTTCCAGGTCTTTCCGCAAGGCGGGTTGGACAGCATGAAGTCGAACTTGCGGGACGGGAAGGCGTCGTTGGCAAGCGTGGAATGTTCCGGTTCGCCCACGATGTTGTCGGCAACCTCGCCTTCGCCCTTCAGCAGAAGGTCGGCCTTGCAGATGGTACAAGGTCTCGGTGATGATTTCCTGACCGTACAGGTGGGTGGAAATCTGCTTGCCGCGCTCATCCACCACGGTCATGAAGAAATCCATCGATCTCTCCCTCAATCGAACGTTATGACAAGCGCTTGCAACCCTTCGGCGCGACATGTCAAGGGCCGGGGCGCATTTCGCAACAGTCGTGTTCTTGGTGCAAGATCGTTTTGGAAGTCAGCCTCATGTCTGGTTCTGCGGGTGCGTGCAGCAGCGGCTTTGGATCCCGTTGTTCGTGATCTTGAGCAAGTTCAAGACCACTGCCTTGGAGTTCAGTTCCGCCTCAAAGGCGCGCGGACCAGACATCTCTGTACGCCAATGTCGGGGAAGAGGTGCATTGCATCTGCTCGAAACAACCCCAAACCGAACGCACGCAAATCCAGAACTTCAACGAAAACCCAGGCACAATCACCCAGGCACAATCCATGTATGGTCGGGATGACTGGGAATCCGCCGAACCGTTTCGGGAGTCTGCGAACTGGCGCGCACCACCCTCTTTGGGGTGGTGCTTCGGATCAGTGCCTGAAGATGTCCTGATTGCCCCAGCCCGCAATGTCCAGTTCCGCTCTGAAGGGAAGAAATTCGAAACAGGCCTTTGCAAGGCCTGCGCGACCTTCGCGCTCAAGCCTCAGGTCCAGCTCTTTGCGGATTGCGTGCAAATGAATCACGTCGCTGGCGGCGTACTTAATTTGCTTTTCGGTCAGATGCTTGGCCCCCCAGTCAGACGACTGTTCTTCCTTGTTGATTTCGAATCCGAGCAGTTCCTGAACGATTGCCTTCAATCCATGCTGATCCGAATATGTGCGGACGAGTCTGGATGCGACCTTGGTGCAATAGACTGGTGCGACAATGACATCGAATGTCACGCGCAGCACCGTTATGTCAAATCTGGCATAGTGAAAGAGCTTTAGTGTGTCAGGGTCCGAGAGCAGACTGACAAGATTTGGCGCAGCGGTCTGCCCCCTCATGATCTGGACCAGATCTGTCCGTCCATCGCCAGATGTGAGCTGTACCAGGCACAGCCTGTCCCGAGCGTGGTTGAGTCCCATCGTTTCGGTGTCGATGGCCACGACCGGGCCGTATTGAAAGCCGTCTGGAAGATCTCTTTGGTGCAGGAATGTCCGCAAACTCAATTGTCCTTGTTGCCTTGCGCGATGCAATTCGCCAAACGCCCGACTTTGAACGCGCTTGTCTCATCCAAGAGGGGTAATCCGCAAGTCATGCGGCAACCTGGATGCACCGGACAGACGGGATTTGATTTTCGTGGCGTGTATTGCTGGTGCCCAGAAGAGGACTCGAACCTCCACGCCCATACAGGCACTAGCACCTGAAGCTAGCGCGTCTACCAATTCCGCCATCTGGGCAACCTGCAACTGCGCATCATTTAGTTCAATCCTCGCCAAGTGTCAAACAACCACCTGTCGGCCACATGATTTCGCTCAATGCTGTTTTCCGCATTCGGGCCGAGCGATGGGCCATGGCCAGCAGTTCTCCTTCGATCACGCATCTCGATTTCCCGTTGCCTGCGACGTTCGTTTTCGATACCTTGGCGCAGCATTTCGTTGGAGGCGAACTTGTCCAGAATCGTTGTGGTTTTCGGCGGATCGGGATTTCTTGGTCGCTACATCGCTCGAAGGCTTGCAAAGGACGGAGAACGCGTCCGCGTGGCTGTCCGCAACCCGAACGAGGCAATATTTGTGCGCCCCTACGGAGTTCCAGGACAGGTTGAACCCGTTCTGGCAAACGTGCGCTACGAGAGTTCGGTTCGTGAATCCGTCCGCAACGCCGATGCAGTGGTGAACTGTGTTGGAATACTTGCCGAAACCCGTCGCCAAAAGTTTGATTCCGTCCATTCCAAGGCAGCGGGGCACATTGCGGCGGCGGCGGCTGAGGAGGGAGCCGAGAGTCTTGTCCATGTTTCGGCTATTGGTGCGGACATGAACAGTCCGAGTGCATACGCTAGGAGCAAGGCTGCTGGCGAAGACGCGGCACGCTCAATTTTCAGTAATGCGGTTATATTGAGGCCATCCGTCATTTTTGGTGCTGAGGATCAGTTCTTCAACCGGTTCGGAAGCATGGCGCGTCGCTCCTTGGTTATTCCGCTAGTCGGAGCCGAAACACGATTCCAGCCCGTCTATGTAGATGATGTGGCGCGCGCTGCCGTCAGTGCCGTGAACGGCGAGGTTGAACCCGGCATCTATGAACTGGGGGGGCCGGACATGGCGACGTTTCGTGAACTCGTGCACCTCATGCTGCGCATCGTTCGGCGCCGCAGGATCGTCCTTGGCCTTCCGGCTGGGGCCGTTCGGCCCATGGCCGCGGTTCTGGATTTTTGCCAAGCAGTGAGCGGAGATCTCATAAAGAACAAGATCTTGACTCTTGACCAAATTCGCCAACTGGCCAAGGACAATGTTGTGGGAGGTGAAGACGGTACATTCGCGGATTTCGGCATCGATCCGATCGCTCTTGAATCGATTCTTGACGAATACTTGTATAGCTACCGTCCAGCCGGTCAATACACATCAATTCATGAGTCTGCCATGACACTTGAAACTGGAGCGGCAGCCGTTGAACAGCATGAGAAGCTGGATGTTCCATTTGGTTAGGGGCAAAAGCGCAACTATTCGAATGGAAATTATGTATGTTTCAAGTTAGAAACCCCTTAAGACTATGAAACAAAAAGAAATTATGTCTCTTGGCATTAGCGTTTAATATCTCTATGTTTCTAGCCATGGGAGATAGCGAAGCGCAGCAAGATCGAAATTATAAACGTTTGGGATTCTATAACGCGATTCCCGACAGACAAGGATGCGCAGGAGCATATCAAGCGGATGCGATGGAGCGGCAAGTCTTGCTGCCCGCATTGCGGAAGCGTTCGGATCAGCCGGGTCAAGAACGGGAAACGACAGATCTATCGCTGCAAGGATTGCCGCAAGCACTTCTTCGTCACGACCAGGCGGCGTTTTATTTGGCTAACCTGTCGCCGTGCAAGCATCTCTGCGCGGTCTATCTCATGGTCGTTGCCAAGAAGTCGATCTCAAGTTGCCAAATGGCCCGCGGTCTCGGGTGCACGCAGAGAACCACATGGTATCTGGCTCAGCAAATCCGTGAGATGTGGCTGAACAAGTCAGGCACTAGCGGTCCGATGGCCGGCGAAGTCGATGTTGACGAGACGTACATCGGTGAGTGTGAGAAGAACAAGCATGCCTCGAAGAAGCTCCGAGCCGGGCACGGAATCTTCGGTAAGCAGCCGATCATTGGAATGCGCGAGCGCAGGTCCGGGCGCATCGAGGTTCATCCGATTGACGGGACAGGCGCAGCGCACCTGCAAGGTGCGGTGCCTTCCGAGGTCAAGCTTGGTTCGATGATCTACCTGGACGACCACAAGGCTTGCCGCGAGAAGGCCCATATGAATGGGATCGAATCCCTCTGGACGCTCCTGAAGCAAGACTGCGTGATTACCTTTCATCACTTCTCCGAGAAGCAAATGTGCCTCTATGCGGACAAGTTCGCCATTCGACGCAAGCGGCGCAATTACGACGCCAAGGCCCGCATCGACCAGAGTTTGCGCGACGCCCGTGGCGTAATTGGCCACAAGACGCTCACAGCCGGTTGAGAGGAACACCGTGCCACGCCATGCCCAACAGCTTGCAGAGCCTATCAACACGACGGCGGTGTTCTCGGACCAAAGAGTCATTCAAACGCCGCCCTTCCCGTTGCCTAGTGCGCTTAAGCGAAACACCCGGCTCGAAATGGACGGACTCGATTTCCTGTCCATGCTACCGAGCAAAGCCATTCCCGTAGCTTTCCTCGACCCGCAATATCGGGGCGTCCTCGAAAAGCTGTCTTACGGGAACGAAGGCAGGGGTCGCGGCAAGCGCCGGTGCGCCTTGGCGCAGATGGGCGACAACATGATCGGCAACTTCGTGCGCGAAATAAACCGCGCCCTGATCCCCTCCGGCCATCTGTTCCTGTGGGTGGACAAGTTCCACCTTTGCCAAGGCGTGCGCTCGTGGTTCGACGGGACGAGCCTCGACATTGTGGATTTGGTGACGTGGGACAAGGGCACGTTCGGCATGGGCTACCGCACCCGTCGGCGGGCGGAATACTGCGTCGTCCTGCAAAAGCAGCCGCGCAAGGCGAAAGGCGTCTGGAAAGTTCACAACATTCCGGACGTGATTAAGGAGCAGGTGTCGCAACGCGACCATCCACACGCGAAGCCAGTGGACCTGCAAGGCGAACTCATAGCCGCTGTGAGCCACGAGGGCGATTTCGTAATCGATCCGGCGGCTGGCTCGTTTTCCGTGCTCCAGGCCGCGAAGAAACAGCGACGAAATTTCCTTGGCTGCGACCTAAACGGCTAACCTCATGGCTCGACTTCGGGACGCCAAACCCAAGAACACATCAGGCTCCTACGAACGCCTGTTTGGCAACGCTGCACTCGGCGAACTTGTCAGCAAGGTACAGTCCGCCGTGATCTCATCGGGGTCGGAACTGGAGAAGATGATCGCGGCCTTGGTGCCGAACATCCCAAACCTAGACGCTTTTCTCGAACAGGAGATCATGCCCGAGGGCGTGTTGCTTGCCCGCAAACGTCAGATCAAGCATAGTGCTACCTTGGACTTCGCCGGATCGGAACCGGACTTCATGGTGTTCAAGCGCCGCGGCGGCGTGCAGAACTGCCATATCGTCGAGCTGAAGGATGGTCATGTGTTCGATACCAAAAAGGCCAGTGCGGAACACCAAGCTATGCACGGGTTCATCGAGCGCACCGCACCGCACATCCAGTATCGGTTCCAAGCGCACTTCTGCGCCTTTAATCAGAGTGGCCGGCAAGCGATATGGGACGGCTTTAAACGGAAGATCGCCTTCGAAGAGGCAATGACCGGCCGCGAGTTCTGTGAACTTCTGGAGATCGACTACGATGAAATTGTCGAAACGCGTCGTGCTGACGGCCCCGACAACGTGGAGTTTCTGCTGTCCGAGTTGATCAAGATCGAGCCGATTCGGAGTCAGCTTCTAGACCTGCTTGGTTAGAACCCGTATATAATTCCCATTCGAATGCACGGCGGCTACCCGACGACGGCATGAGATGCCCGGACTGTCAGCAGTCGATTCACGGCAGACGGGCTTTGCAAGTGAAATCGCCAACCGCGGGTAAACGAAGCGAAGCCATCAGTCGATCGTTCCGGAAAAATGGAATCTGATGTTGAACTGGCGGACTGTATGCCAATTGTCACCGTTATAGCTCACTCCCATCTTGGCTACGCCCGAAACGCGGAGCGGCAAGCGCCCCTTTGCGGAAAGTGCGTTGCGGTCACCTTCCGATGATCGCTGCTTTGGGCAGGCGGTAGTTTCCGATCTTTCTGGAACGCACGCGATCATGCCTTGTCGAGGGACAATGCCGAACTCTTTTCCGCCGAAAGATTTCAAATCCGCCGTTACAGGACTCGCAGTGGCAGCAACCAAGCAAGTCAAAATCAGGGGCACTCTCATGTTTAGCATTCTGCGAGGCACAAGTTCTGCTGGGATCTTGGTGCTGACTCTAGTGCAAGCGCACATGGTGCGCAAGGAGCAGTATCTGATCTTGATTTGCGAGTGACTGTCGAATTAGCTGAAACAATTTAATGCTGAAGACCGTTGCGAGAGCCGCCTGATGCGCGCTTTTGCGGTTTTCGGAACCAGTTCTGGCTCCGCCGGAAATGGTTTGGCGCGGGCGTTCGCAGTTTCAGGCACGCAGGCTCTGCCCGCACGGGACAGACTCCAGCGCTCAGGCTGGAGCTTGGTCAATCCGCTTCGGCGGCCTTGAGCGAGTCAGAATCACCACCTTGAGGTTCAGTTCCGTCTCGGTGCCGCGGCACCCATGACTCACGCCCGCCGTGGCCAGTACACCAGGCATTCACCTTGCGAAGCGCATTTTTTGGGGCCACGCGCCTGGCAACCATCGCCATGAAGAAATCTATCCGGCGCTTTCCCAACTGAACGTCAGACAAACTCCAAGGCCTGACAGTGCGTCTGTCCATGATCGATGTTCGTTTCGCAACCTTCTTTGTTGCGCCGTTCACTCGATTCTCTGCCAGTGCTGCCGGGCACCCTTGCAGGCCAATGGCATTCAGCAATTGGTGGGTCCGGCTTCCAATTGGCAAAGCTGTTCGACCTGCATCACGCGAGACGGAGCAACGCGGCGTTGTGCAATATCTCAAGGCAAGCGCCGGAAGCGCTGCGGACGGCCGGAGACGAGAAACTGCAGACCGATTTCAAGAGCAGTTGCTCGATACTGGCGCGACGATATCTTGGATTGTGGAGCGGGCGGACGTGAGCTTTGCCCGAGACGGTCGCATAGCTGGTCAGGGAATATAGCAAGAGGGGTGCGGACGAAAGCACGGTGCTGCTGGATTCACAACTGGAAGGCAGGACTTCCCATAGGGAAAAGCGTGGCTCCTGAAGGAATCGACGCCAAATTGTCAAGTGAATGCCATTGCCATTCAGGCCGCTGTCACCGAATTCGTTTCGACATGACAGCGTAGCTGGAGCAAGTTGCAATGTTCTCAATGTTCCCGGACCAGGATTCCTTTGTGCCCTTGATCGTCTCGTCGACGATGTTCGGTAGCGGCGCAATCTCGGGAAACTGGCCGGGCGGACGACTTGGAGACGGCACCTTGGCATCGCGGAGAGTTGCGTATTGTAACGATCGATCATGAAGGTGCCAGTCAAACTTGAAAGGGCCATGATTTGGGCATATCCTGTCATCCCATGTGAATGGCGCGTGCACTTTAATCAACAGAGCTGCGGCGTAATTCAAGGAGGAATGGAATGCTGGACCAGTCTTTGGAGGGAATTGTTGCCGCTGCAAACGTGCCGCTTGCGGACCCGGCGCGAAATCGCCTGATCGGAACGGGCCCGCGCCGCCTTGAACTCTACCACTTCGCCTTGTCAATCTGCTCGCACAAGGTGCGAACCTCGCTGGCCGAGAAACGAGCTGCGTATATCAGTCATGACATCGGGATTCTGCCGCCAAGCATGGAGAATTATCATCCCGATTATGTTCGCCTTCGGATGCGGGGCGGGACTGGCCGAGAAATGGTCAATGGGTACACGGGTCGCTCCTCGATTTCGACAGAAGGCTTCGATCCTTGCGTGGTCCCGACCTTGGTTGACCATGAAATCGGGCAGGTGCTTGTCGACAGCCGTGCCATCTGCGAGCACATCAACCGCGTTTGCGGCGGCGGACCCGATCTGGCGCCAAGCCGCCTCAGAGGGGAAATAGACCGGGAAGTGGCGATAGTGGATGGCACGCCTCACGTTGCGGTGCTGTACGGGGCGCATCCAGAGGGGGATTTTCGCCCGAAGAAGCTGCAGGAAAGCATGCCCAGAGTGCATGACTACAAGATAATGAAACTGATGGAAGGGCGATCCTTGGCAGTGGGCCGTTCCGACCTCATTGCTGCATACGACGCCAAGATACGGAAGGAGGCCGCCGCACGAAGCTACGTTCGCACGCCATCCATGATGATCGACGCGACGAACGAGATACTCGCGGCCGTGGCAGATCTGGACAATCGCCTTGCCGATGGCCGGGAATGGATTTGCGCCGACACTTTCACGCTTGCGGACATCCATTGGTCCGTAAGCTTGTTCCGGCTGAAATGGCTCGGAATGGAGTTCGCGTGGGCAGGCGGTCACCCGCTCAACAAAATGGAACGTCTTAATGTCGCGGGCTACGCCAGCCGCCTGTTCAGCCGCGAAGCGTTTCGCGAGGCCGTGATACATTGGCCGGGGAACCCGCCATCGGAGTTCGTAATGGAGTTTTATGCCGAAAAGTCTGCGGATGAGCCTTCGCCCGCGCCGGTCCGAGCGCATGATGGCCACGGGCGCGACATCAGAGAGGAGAATCTCACCAACGCCGTTCTCGCAACGATGAAGAACGCCCCTGCGCCGAGAGCGAAAAAGGTAATGAACGCGTTTGCCCGCCACTTGCACGCTTTTCTTGAGGAGATCGAACCAACCGAGGAGGAGTGGGAGTGGGGGATCGATTTCTTGACCAAAACCGGCCATCTTTGCAAGGATGGTCGACAGGAATTCATGCTCTTTTCGGACGTGATGGGGGCCACAGCCCGGGTCGACCTGATCAACAACCGATTTCCGGACGGCGCCACGGAAAACTCGGTTTTGGGACCGTTTTATGTGGAGGAACGTGCGAGTTTCGAGAACGGCGCGGACATTTCCAGTGGAATCAAGGGTGATCCCCTGTACTTCAACGCAAGGGTGCTGGATACGGAAGGCAATCCGGTCCACGGGGCCAAGGTCGACATCTGGCATTCCGACGACGACGGTTCGTATGACATCATGATGCCTGGCCGGGAAGGCCAGGCGCTTCGCGGCCTGTTCCGAAGCGACGATCATGGGCGCTTTTGGTTTACCTCGATCATGCCGACAAGTTACCCGATTCCGGATGACGGAACAGTTGGCCTGTTGTTGAAATCTGCAAGCCGGTCGCCGATGAGGCCCGGGCATGTGCATGTCCGGATTGAGGCTCCGGGGTTCAATCGGCTGACCACGATGCTTTTCATTGAGGGCGACGAATTTCTCGATAGCGATCCCGTATTTGGCGTGAAGCAGAGCCTGATCATGCCGTTCCAAAAGAGATCCAATCTGCGCTTTCCTGACGGAAAGATGGCTCCTTCACCGTGCCATTGCGTGGAGTATGACTTCGTGTTGGCGAGAAAGCAATGAACGCATCGCAGGACATTTCCTGTCGGTCCGAGGACAGGGGACCGGAGGATTGTGCTGTCGCTGCCCCGGGTTTCCCGTGTTGATTTCGCCCGGCGTGTCCGAGCGTTTTGGAATTTGACCGTTGCGACCGGTTGGAGATCAGTCGACAGATTGATTTAATCCCGCGCGCGAAGCTGATTTTGGGGAGATAGTCAATGTCTGGATTCTGGGCGGCAGCAACAAGCGCCGTCGTTGTGGCCATTGCCGTGATCGTCGTGCTGGCGAGGCTCTATCGAAAGGCGACACGGGAAGTAAGCCTGATCAGGACAGGCGTCGGCGGGCAAAAGGTTATCATGGCAGGCGGCGCGGTCGCGTTGCCGTATTTTCATGACGTGACCGAGATCAACATGCGCACGCTTCGGCTCGAGGTGAAACGCTCCGGGGAGGAAAGCCTGATCACGAAGGACCGTCTCCGGATGGACATTGGGGCCAGTTTTTCCGTTGCGGTGGAGGCCAATTCCGATGCGGTGTCCAAGGCAGCCCAGACCTTGGGAGACCGAACCTTCAACGCCGACAAGCTGCGCGAAATCATCGAAGGCAAGCTTGTGGACGCGCTGCGGGCAATCGCCGCGCAAATGACGATGGACGAGGTTCATGAAGGGCGCGCCGAATTTGTCAGGTCAGTTCGCGGCCTGATCACCGCCGACCTCGCCGAAAACGGGATCCGGGTGCAGTCCGTGTCCCTGACATCACTCGATCAAACGCCGTTTGCCACGCTGGACGAGAACAACGCGTTCAATGCGGTCGGAATGAGAAAGCTGGCGGAGGTGATCGCAAAATCCAAGAAAGAGCGGGCGGCGATCGACGCCGACGCGGAGGTGTCGGTACGCTTGTCCTCAATGGAGGCCACGCGCCGCAAGCTGGAGATCGAGCAGGACGAGGAGCAGGCAAGAATAAGCCAGCAGCAGGAAATTGAGACATTGCGCGCTGCCCAGTCCGCAGAGATCGCGCGACGACGGGCGACGGCGGAGGAGGAGTCCGAGGCCGCGCGAATTGCAAAGGATCAATCGATAAGGGAGGCTGAGGTTGCCTGCAACCAAGCAGTGAGAGCGGTCGAAATCATGCGCGATCTGGAAATCCAGGCCGCGGAGATCGCCAAGGAGCGCGACCTTCAGGTTCAGCAGCAGGAACGTCACATCGCCATCGCCAAGAAGGCCGAGACGGAAAGCGCGGCAAAGGCCGCCGCAGACCTTGCCCGCGCGGAAGCGGCGAGGGCTGAAGCGTCAATAGTGACAGCGCACCGGCAGGCCGAGGCGGAGCGCAACAAGATGCTGGCGTTGCTCGATGCCGAACAAAAGGCTGAAGCTGACGGCACCCGCCTGCTGACCTTGGCCAAGGCCGAGAAGGATGCGTCCGTCTACCATGCGGAGGCGCGCCTGCATGCTGCAAAAGCCGAGGCGGATTCCGAACGGGAGAGGGCAGCCGCGAAACGGGAAGCCTTGCTTGCGGAGGCTGAGGGTAGCAGGGCGTTGCATGAGGCTGAAAACGCGCTTGATGCACGCCTGATCGAGATGAAGGAGGAGATCGCGCGGATCGAAGTCTTGCCAAAGGCGCTCGCCGAGATGGTCAAGCCAGCGGAACGCATCGACTCGATCAGGATTCACAACGTATCCGGCCTCGGGAGCGCCACGGGCGGAGACGAAAACACCAAGACGCCCGTGAACCAGGCGCTGGACTCGATTCTCGGAATGGCCGTTCAGCTACCGGCATTGAAGACGCTCGGCGAGGAGCTTGGCCTTTCCATGGGCAGCGGGATGAAGGATGCGAAGGGATCCGCTGGCGTGAAGGCGATCTCGAACGAGAGTGCCGAGACCGAGCAGAAATAGGCCCGCTGGCACTGTTGGATGCAACTGGCTTTAGCCAGAGTTTGCTGGCCAGACGGGAGATTTTGCACGTCACCGAAACTTCGGCGCCGCAAACTTGTGCGAGTGCGCCAGAAAGCCGGCGCTTCGGTGGACTGTCAAGGATCCGAGCGGGTCGCTGTTTTGCTCACTTTGGGCGATTCTGGCAGGTTGGCCCTATTCACCAGCGATTACCAATCCCTCTGCAAGCAAACTTGGCACTCGAAAATTCGCGAACGGTCTGGCGTCATTGGCTGGAACAATCGACTTCAGGATCTGCTTCAGGTTGCCTGCGATCGTGAGTTCCGAAACCGGCCCGACGATTTCTCCCCCTTCCACCCAGAATCCCGATGCACCGCGCGAGTAGTCGCCGGTTGTGGGATTGATCGTCAGGCCGATCAGCGAATCAACCAGCAAACCGGTACCCATTTCGCGCATCAAGTCGATCTTGCTCCTGTCGCCTTGAGTCAATGAGACGTTGCTGACGGAAGGACTGGGCGGCGCGGACGTGCTGCGAGAGGCATTCCCCGTGCTTTCCATTTCCAGCTTTCTGGCCGTTGCCAAGTCGAGAATCCAGGTCTTCAGGTTTCCTTGGCTGACAATGCTCCTCTTCACGGAAGGCAGGCCTTCCGCGTCGAAGGGACGCGACACCATGGATCTAGGCCGCTGTGGCTCCTCCACGAGATCGATGCATTCGGGAAGCACCTTTGATCCAAGCGATTCGAGCCAGCTGGATCCCCTCGCGACAGCCGTGCCGTTTGCAGCGGAGAGCAGATGCCCGACGAGACTTGCCGCGACCCGTTCATCGAAAATGACGGGAAAAGCTCCTGTGCGAGGTCTCGAAGGCCTGACTCTGGAAACGGCGCGCTCGCCGGCGGTGGTTCCGATTTCGGAGGGGGAAGGCAGGTCCGATGCGAAGACCCGCATCTCGCTTCGGTAGTCGCTTTCCATTTTCAGGCTGTCTCCGGCAATCGCCGAACAGGCGATGAACCTGTAGGTTCGCCTGTATCCGTTCGAGAATCCGTTTGTGGCGGCAAGATGCACCGCGTACTCGCCGCAGCCGGCTGCGGCGGTGTCGACTTTTGAAACGCCCTGGACCGCCAGTGCGGCGGTCTCGGTCTCCAAGGCCATTCTTTCGCATTCTGTGGGAGAAGGCGCACTCGTCGGGTCCTGCATTTCGAGAGGGGCAAGACTGATTTGCACGGCAAGCTGGTCCGCGTCGGCAAGGCCGGCGTAGCGATCTTCCGGTGCTTCCTTGGCCATCGCGACGGCGCGCATGGCCATCTCGGCGAGGGCGCTTTTTCGCATGTCCGTTCCAGACACGCACGCCTGCCGGTTTCCGACAAACACGCGAAGTCCCGCGTCGGCCCCTTCTGACCGCTCGCCCTGCTCTAGGGCACCGTTGAGCACGTCCACTTGCAGGGAATGGTCCTTGACCGCGATGGAATCCGCTGCATCTGCCCCGGCTCGGTTGGCTTCATCGAGCAACTGTTCTGCCAAGTCAGCAAGATTCACCATCACAACCTCATCTTTTCGTCTAAATTCCAAATTGCGCACTCAAGTCGCCTCAGCTTGAGCGAGTTCTTGGCAGTTTGCCACTGCAGTTGGGCTGCTCGACCGAAGCGCTCCCAAGCCTTCCTATTGGCCCAGATCAATGTCATTGACCCAGATTTTTCCATCGCTTGTGAACTCGATATTGAATAGCTTGCTGTCTTCTCCCCCAGGACCAGGCGCTCCATGTCCAAAAATGAATTTCAGTCCTGCGGCAAGCAGCAGCGCGTTTTTGCCAGGGATTTGCTTCAGCCTCGTCAAAAGCTCTGCACCGCCGTCGACAACCATTGTCACCTGGCCCAATGTGCGCAGCCTTTCCGGCATCGATTCAAAGTCGGAAACAGCAAGGTCTCCAGTCAGGAGCAACCGGACTCCGGCGGCGTTCGCGCGCACCTCGTGAAATTTGATCGAGGCTGTGGAAAATTCGTCTTCGTTCACCCGCTTCGCAACCATCGAAAAGTCAGCGATGAACGATGAGGGATCACGAAACAGTCCATTTAAATCAGGAGCTATCCGTGCCAGCAGATCCTCACCGATCTCAATGGAGTCAGCTTCGAAAAGAATTTTTCCGGAAATCACTCCTTCCGGTGACTCTTGGATCTCGATATCCCCATTTGACCGCATGACGCCGATCGAGACTCCATCCGTCATGCGGTCACTGCCCAATTTCGTTTCGTACTGGTCGCCCCGCCAGGAAATCTCAATCGGCGGCGTGATGCGAACATCAATTTGAGTTTCCGCCGCGGAGAATTCCATCATGGTTTTCGATCCTGCGGTGACTCTAGCGTTGCGCTCAACAAGTCTGAACCTGAACTTGGAATTCTCCTCCTGAACATGAATATTGTAACCCTCGTGATGGAAAGAGGATACGGTGTCCGTTATTCCATTCGCATCTGGGACCTTGGTGAGAGTGCGAATAGGGCTTGAAACGCTTATCGAGACTGCGCCATTCTCGGATTCCTCAAACACGGCTATATCGAAAGAGGTCTCGAACTCGACGGGAAATAGAGAACCGTTTTTTATGGTTGCTCCAGACAGCGTCACGCCCTGATCGGTTTCGAATTTGTTCTCATAATTGAAATCGAAGAGTTGAAACTTGGACAGTTTGGTCTCGATAAACTCCACTACTTCATCGGCCGTGATGTCTGCGAGCAATGGGTTGCCGGAAATTGTCAGGAAACCGGCAATGCCAGCCGTCAACAAGTATCTTTTCATGGCCTTTTCTCTTTGCAAGGATGTATTGACCGTGCACGGCAATTCTATCTTGGCATTGGCCGCAATCGCGAATGACGATCAAGTTTCGAACTGCTGAGTCATTTATATCCCAGATCGCCTAGATTCAAACATTGCGAACGGAAGGCACGCGCACTCGAGGCGAAAGTGCACGGAGTTGGCACGAGGCAGGCAATTTCGAGTCCAAAGGCGCCAGGCAAGTTCAATTCTCGCATATCTCGCTTTGAACCTTGATGGATTCGGACCACTCGGTTGGGCACCAGGAGAGTTCAGTCTTGCCCGCCGAGCGGAGGCCCATTCCCGTCAGCTTTGAACGGCACCGGTCTTGCAGGCATTGTGATTTCTCCAGCTTGGACCGTTGGTCCGCAGGAGTTTTGCCAGCCTCTCTACTGTCGAATCGCGTGAACCGGAAGGGATAGCGGATGCTGAAGCGCAAGCCGCACTGATGCTCTTCGAACGGCTGCCACAGCCCGATCAAAGCCTTCCTGCGAGGCTTCCGGGCATCGCCACAAGCACCTCGACGGCTGTCACCGTGCACCGGCCATGGCCAGGCGCTGCCTGCAATTCACGAATTGAGCCTTCCGGAAAGTGTTCCGGCAATGCAGAAAGCCTCGCTTTGTTTGATGCTGTAGCGAAGAACCGGCAGGTCGCGTGAGCAAAAGGTACGGGACAAATGCAAACCGAAGAGAATTGGTGCAACGTCTTGGCATGCTTTCGCTTCGCTTTGATCCCGAATGGGGCTCCTGCGATTGGCGGTCCGGACGCAACGGCTTCAAGGTTGCTGCGTCCGTGATGAAATCGGCAGGATGCTGATTCATTGCGCGTTTCGATTCCTGCAACCTTGGGCATGAGCGGCGATTGGGACCTGATTCCGGTGGTTCAAGTTGGCGAAGTGAACGGACTCGTCAATTTGCGCAACGGTTGAATCGTGGGAATGCAGCGGCTTTTATCGAGGGATCGAGACCTATTGCCTCTTTGCAGCGGCCCGCCGATAGGCGGGGCGCGAGCGCGTGCGGTCGAGGTAGGCAAGAATCTTTGGCTCCGAAACCTCGAACTTTGCCAGTTCCGCCCAATCGCAGCAGTGCGTGAGGATGATGTCCGGCACCGTGAACTCGTCTCCCGTGAGGTACGGGCCTGCGCCGAGCCGCTTTGCCAGCGATGACGCAGCGCACTGGAATTCCCATTTCAAGGTAGGTTTCAGGTCCGGAACCCTCCATTCATCGGGCAGGACGAAGCTGTGCTTGGCGGCAGCCCACATGCATGCGTCGAATTCGTCGAGCAGCAGGTATGTCCAGGAATCTTGGCGCACGCGTATCTCGGACCCGCACGAGTGGGTGAAGCGTCCATGCGAATCGGAAAGATAGCCGAGTATCGCGGTGCTGTCGGCAATGGTGATGCCGCGGTCTTGAAGAACCGGGATCTTCCCGGACGGGTTGCAGGCAAGAACCTCCTTGGAATGAGGTCTGGCCGACACATGCTCGTACGCCTTGCCAAGTTCCTCGAGCATCCAGACAACCCGAAACGCGCGGCTGCGAATGTGGCCGATAACCTGCACTGTCATCGAGGTCCCATCATCGCGACCCGCAGCAGGGATCTCTCCATTATCACTCGCGGAGGCACGGGCATGTCCGACCTGATCGTTCTGTCCGCTTCGGAAAGATGAAGCAGGGCCTTCTCTGCACCTTGTGGCCCCCAAGCCTTGGCGCGCCTGATTAAACTGTCTCGCCTAGGTCCGAATGCTGGCGGCCTCAAGCGCTTGACCCCCTCGACAGGGCCTTCCGGATCACAGGCGACCGCATAGATGTTCTTGAAAATCCTCTTTGTCGCAACGCAAATCGTGGCCGGTTTGATTCCCTGAGCCTCGACTTGGCGAAATTTTTCAACAACCGTTTTGAGTTGCCGGTCTGCAACCGCATCGAGCAGGCTGTCCAGCACCACCTGTCCGGTATCGGGTGCGCAAGCCTCCACTTCCTCGCAGGTCAGCGGCTCATCGTCACCGAGCTTGAATAGCCGGATTTTCTCAAGCAGTTGCCGAAACAGTTGCGGTGGCATTTCACGGCCTAGCGCGAAGATTTTCCTTGACGCATCGGAAGACAATGCCCCTAGATCGAAGAGTCTCAGCATATCTTCAATTTCTCTGTTCGAGATCGCGTCAGCATAGACCGCTGCGGCAAGGGCGTTTGCATGTGTCTCGAAGGTCTTCCTCAGCTTTGATGCTGGCCGCAGGCTTCTTGCGGTCACGACGAGCCAGGCGTCTCCCGCTTGATGTGCGTCTAGGGCGGAGCCGATCAGCGCTGCTGTTGAATCGCTTGGGTTCTCGATGCACACCACCCTTTGTCCCGATGAGAAAAGCCCGATTTCCTTGATTGCCAGACCGAGACTGTTCGGGTTGCTTCGGAGCTGGTCGCTGCTGATGTCGCGGACTCTGAGGTCAGCTTTGCCCAGCGGTCCAACGAGTGCGGAGATCAGTTTGTCCTTCCGATCCTCGACCCACAATGGATCAAAGCCATATATCAATGTGCCTGCCTTCGAACGGTCTGGATCGGCGAAGTGGCGGTCCGCCCCGCGGTTCGAGAGTTTCACTCTCTCCAGCTTTCGGAGGATGCAATCAGGCGGGTGGCTATCCGCTCCGCGATCTGCGTCAGCAGGCGATTTCTGGCATCCCTCCACGGCATCGCAGCTCCTGTAATTTTATCCTTGTACGACCAGGAGACGGAACCTGACACCTCACCTGAGAGCAACTTCCGCCCGCTTGCCCGATCATGAACCCTGAACCACGCGGTTCCATCGGTGGCAGTCCGGTCTATGCCGCCTGCGCCACCGATGGCAATCTCTCGATCGCGCACCCATAGCGATAGGGACAGGGTGTAGTCAGGCGCGACTCCAGCCTGCCCGAGGCGGTTTTGAAGCAACTCCTCAATAATGAAGGCATCGCGTCCACTGCCGGCCACGGTCACTTCGAATTCGCCCAGCGACATGCCGCCCGGTTCATTCTTCTTGTAGACTGGTTGATATCCACACCCACAAAGTGACAGCAAGCCGGCAATCAGCAATAGCAGCTTTGGGCTAGGCAACCACATTGACGATCCTTTCGGGAACAACGATGAGTTTCTTGGGGCTTCGCCCAGCAAGAATCCTTGTCACCACGTCGTTCTCGAGCACGAGATGCTCCACTTCCTCGGCTTGCGCCCCTCGATGAACCCTGATTTCCGATCTCCGCTTTCCGTTGACCTGAATCGGGATAACAATCAGATTCTCCTCGATGATCTTTGGATCGGCCTCCGGCCAGCTCTGCTGGACGACAAGACCTGCGCCGCCGAGGAGATTCCAGATCTGTTCTGAAAGATGCGGCGTGATTGGAGACATAAGAACGGCCAGAGTCTTCATGGCTCTTCTCTTCGCGGCACCGCCTGCTTCCGATTTGCTGAGAGTGTTGAACAACTCGTAGAGCTTTGCGACGGACTTGTTGAACGCAAATGTCTCGATTCCCCTTGTCACCTCGTCGATCGTTCGATGCACAGCCACCTCCAAGCCGGAATTGGAAGACGGGTCTCCACTGCCAGACTCATTCGATGCTTTTGTTGCCAGGCGCAGCACGCGCTGAAGATGCTTCGATGCAGCCTGGACACCGGTCGTGGTCCACTCCACGTCCCGGTCTGGAGGTGAATCCGAAATAATGTACCACCTCGCAGTGTCGGCGCCGTAGCGGGCGATCAAGTCTTTGGGATCGATGACGTTCTTCTTGGATTTTGCCATCTTTGCCGACGGAACTGTCTCCACCGGTTCTCCAGTGGCTTTGAGCTTGGCCCCGTCCGTGCCGACTTCCACGTCTTCGGGAAAGTGGTAAACCGGACGCCCTCGTTCGTCTCTTGTCTGATAGATTGCGTGAGTCACCATGCCTTGGGTGAACAGGGCATCGAACGGCTCGATGGCCTTTGCGGGCAGATGGCCCGCAATGTTCATCGCGCGAGCGAAAAACCGGGAGTAGAGCAGGTGCAGGATGGCATGCTCGATGCCCCCGATGTACTGGTCGACGTTCATCCAGTATTCGGCATCCTCCATTACCGTCGGCACATTCGCTCTTGGTGCGGTGAATCGAACAAAATACCACGAACTGTCCACGAACGTGTCCATCGTGTCGGTTTCCCGCTTCGCCTTCGCTCCGCAGCTGGGACAGGCGCATTCACGCCAGGCGTCATGGCGGTCAAGCGGATTTCCGGGCTTGTCAAAACTCACGTCTTCAGGCAGGACGACAGGAAGGTTTTCCTTCTTTTCGGGAACCACGCCGCACTTCCTGCAGTGAACCACCGGGATTGGGCAACCCCAGTACCGCTGTCGACTGATTCCCCAGTCGCGCAATCGATACTTGACCACGCCGGCACCGAAACCCCTAGCTTCGCAGTATTCGATCGCCGCCGTGACAGCTTCCTCTCCGGTTTGCCACTCCTTCCCGGCGATCGGCCTCAAGTACCTGACCGTTTCGTCCTTCGGCGGGACATATGCCACGTCGTCGACGAACTGATCGGAATCCTTGCCCACAAACACGTCGATTACGGGAAGACCGTACTTGCGCGTGAATTCCAGATCCCGCTGGTCGTGCGCCGGGCACCCGAAAATCGCGCCGGTTCCGTAATCCATGAGAATGAAATTGGCGACCCAAACGGGCAGGGTGATGCCCGGGTCAAGCGGATGGCGCACCCTGACGCCGGTATCCATTCCAGTTTTCTCGACCGTTTCCAGATCGGCTTCCGAGATTCCGGTTCGGCGGCAGGTGGAAATGTAGCCCGCGAGGGCGGCGTTCGTCTTGCATGCGTCGCGTGCAAGTGGATGGTCGGGTGAAACGGCAGCGAACGTCGCGCCCCATAGAGTGTCGGGGCGAGTCGTGTACACGCGCAGCGTATCGTGGCCCGGAGGCGCTCCTACGGTCTCGAAATCGAATTCTAGCCCGCGCGACTTCCCGATCCAGTTCCGCTGCATGAGACGCACCTTGTCGGGCCAATCGGAAAGGCCGTCAATTGCCTCGAGCAGCTCTTCCGAGAAATCGCTGATGCGGAAGAACCATTGTGCCAGCTCCTTTTGCTCGACAGGGGCGCCGGATCGCCACCCAGTTCCATCGATCACTTGCTCGTTGGAGAGCACGGTCCTGTCGACTGGATCCCAGTTGACCACGGCGTTCTTCCGGTAAGCCAAGCCTGCTTCCATCATGTCGATGAACATCGACTGTTGCTGACCGTAGTATTCCGGATCGCACGTTGCCAACTCGCGGGTCCAGTCAATGGACAGTCCCAGCGGCTTCAGCTGGTTTCGCATGTCGGCGATGTTGGAACGGGTCCATTGACCGGGATGTATTCCCTTCTCCATTGCGGCGTTTTCGGCGGGCATTCCGAAGGCGTCCCATCCCATCGGATGCAGGACGTTGAATCCGTTGGCCATTCGGTAGCGCGCGACCACGTCTCCCATCGTGTAGTTCCGCACATGCCCCATATGGATCTTGCCGGATGGATACGGAAACATCTCGAGTACGTAGTATTTTGGGCGCTCGGCGCTGCGAGATGCCTTGAATGCGCCGGCCTTGCTCCATGCCTCCTGCCAGAACGGCTCGAAATCAACGAATTCATTGCTGGGCATCGCCTTCGATCCCCCTGACTTTCCGCGGGTCACAGATTCCGGCCGCAAGCTATAGTCGGTCGTCTGCCATGCGAAGTTGCCTGGAGCGGGTTAGAATCGCGTTTTCAACTTCACGGACGGTTTCCGCACTCGCCGGACCGTTTTTCGTTGCGAGCGAAATGCGCAACGAGCGCGCGTCAAGTGCCGGATCCTTCACGATTATGGTGGCTCTGTAGGCGACATTGCTTCCTGGCGCGGTTCCCCATCCGGTAACGATGACGCCCGTAAACGGGTCAATGGTCTCGATCGGAAGGAAATCCAGAACTTCGAGCGTGGCGTTCCAAATGTATTTGTTGACCTGAAAACTTGTGTGCGGATCGTCTTTGTTGTCAAAAAGTTCCCAGATCGTGTTGCGCTTCTCGTCCTGCTTCTTCGGAGTTTCAGTGCCCTCCTTGCCAGCACAGGCGGCAAGCGAAAGGGCCAGCAGAACCGCAAGCGCAAACCGGAAAGTCGCAAAATTCCTCATTAAGGGCCTCACAGTTAGAATACCGCATTCTCCTACCCCTGCCCGCAGTGTAAAGCAAGGATGGGGGATAACCAATCGTCAAACAGCGATCGAATCGTTCAAGGGGTTTTGCTAGATGTTTCCGGGAACTGCGAGTGACCGACCGAAGAGGCTTGAAGACAGTGTCACTCATTGAAATCTCCGAACGCGTGCGGTCGGCCGAGACCGCGTCTGGACGAGTCGCAGGGTCAACAAGCGTGATCGCGGTTGCGAAGCTTCAGCCAATCGACAGGGTCCGGACAGTTCTCGCTAAAGGGCATCTACTGTTCGGAGAGAACCGAGTCCAAGAAGCCGTCGGGAAGTGGCCCGAGCTTCGGAGCGAACATGAGTGTGTAGAGCTTCATCTTGTCGGGGCACTTCAGTCCAACAAGGCGCGCGCCGCGATGGAGTTGTTTGACGCAATCCATTCAATTGATCGCCTCAAGCTAGCCCAGAGAATCGCGGGCTTGGCTCAGGAACTGGGATCCTGCCCGGATCTCTTCGTGCAGGTCAATACGGGAGAGGAGTTGCAGAAGGCTGGCGTTATTCCGCAAGAGACGGACGGCTTCGTCGACAGCATCCGAAAACTCGGTTTGCCGCTCAGGGGATTGATGTGCATCCCGCCCCTCGACGAGGAGCCGGCGCTTCACTTCGGTCTGCTAGCCAAGCTCGCGGAGCGCAATGGCTTGCAGTTCCTGAGCATGGGAATGAGCGGTGACTTCGAAACAGCGGTACGGCTTGGTGCAACGCACGTCCGTATCGGCACTGCGATATTTGGTGCGCGACCGACGCCGGGAACGTAGGGCGACCGTCCCGGAATCAAGTTCTTCCCTTCACGATCAGATGCGTTTCAATTGTCAAGTGTTGTGCGATCCAGACGAGGTCGCTTCTGTCGAATGCGATGCAGCCAGCAGTCGGGGACCGCGGGCTTCTCCAAGTGTGGAGAAATATTGCCGACCCCAGTTCGGGAACCGGGTCTGCGCGATTGTAGTCGGTCAGCAGCACTATGTCGTAGAGCGGGTCGGAGCGGAAGAGACGTTCATGGCTGAATGCGTGATCGAGGCGCTGGCGGATCAGTTTGTTGTACTGGGGATCGCCAGAGTCGTCCGACCAGCCTTGAAACGGACGCACTGGAATTCCGGCGGGGACTTGCCACGCTGGAATCCGGTCCGGCCGATAGAATGCTCCCGTGATCCGGTGCACTCCGGCGGGCGTCGCCCCATCCCCCTCGCGCTTGTCGCGCCGAATTCCGCCCCTTCCCGTCGCGCACGGCATTCTCCTGCCAAGCAGGCGCGCTTCCCACTCTGTCACGAATAGATCGCTCGGCGCGTGCATCAAAGCTTGTGGCCGCTCTTTCGCGCCTTGACCGAAAGATACCTCTCGTTGAAGGCCGTTTTGCCTGAAATCAGTGGCACGCGCTCCACAACGTTTATTCCGTGAGTCTCCATCATCTGCACCTTGGACGGATTGTTCGTCAGAAGGCGCACCGAGATGTGTCCAAGCGACTTGAGAATTTCGGCTCCGATCCGGAAATCGCGCTCATCGTCCTCAAAGCCGAGACGGTGGTTCGCGTCAACTGTGTCGAATCCCTGGTCCTGCAGGACGTACGCCCTGACCTTGTTGACCAAGCCAATTCCGCGTCCCTCTTGGTTCAGGTACAGCAGGACCCCACTGCCGACCTCAGCCATTCGTTCCAGTGCGCTTCCGAGTTGCGGGCCACAGTCACATTTCAGCGAACCGAGCACGTCGCCAGTGAAACACGCGGAATGCAGGCGCGCAAGGACTGGCTCGTTGCGGGGAACTTGCCCGATTTCCACTGCGCAATGCTCCTCGGACAGATCTTCTGTGCGGAACACGTAAATGCGGGCATGCTCGGAAGCGGCTATCGGCAATTGCGCGTCGACGACCTGAACGGGTGGCCGGAATTTGCCGGGGACTGGCCGAATCGAGTCATACTCCAAACAGGTAAGCCTGTTGCGAACTGCAAATGCCATGGCGTCTTCGACGGGATGGCTCAGCACAGCCGGGAGGAGTCTGGCCCTGCGGGCAAGCGACACGGCCGCGCGGTGCAGGTCAGCGGAGCCCTCTCTAACCTCCTTGAACGGCCCTTTCATCGGGTAGTCCAGGTCACGAGACGGATCAGCGACGGCCTGCATCCATTTCGGCGACGCGCCTCGCGGAACATGAATGCGCGAAATGGTGCCATCGTAGGACCTTGCCTTCAAGGTTTCGGCGCGGCGCCTCGTGAGTGCAAGCGTGGCTGGCGCTTTCGCTGCCAATTGGAGTTTCAGCCTCCCGCCTTTCGCGGACTCGACAGCCAGTGATGAAATTCCAGCGCTCCCGTCGCGAATGACGATGGGCAATCCAAGGCGCAGGTCATTCAGCGCACGCGCGATCAGATCGTCTGTCCCCGGGGCAATGTCCATTGTTTGCATGTCCTGTGGCAGCGGGTGGCCAGTGTCCGAACCCGGAATAGTGCTGCGCCGACAAGTGTACACAGTCCGCGCCAGAGCGAGGCAACTTTATTTTGGTTTGCATCCACAGGGAAGGGAATGTGAATCGTGAATGTCCGCCAAGCCTGTCCAAGATTGTCTTGAACATGCTTGAAATCAAGTTGTTGACGTGTAAACTTGCCTCGTCCGTCATTTATTATACGGTCGTGTTGCGGCTTTGTTGGGGACCGATAAGTGTAATGCTGAAAATATTCACAGTTATTGCATTGCTTGCAGGATGTTCGGTCGCCAACTTTGGCGCGCCCAAAGCCCTCGATGACGCCTGCTCGATTCTGAAGCAGAAACCTCAGTGGAAATCCAGCATGCGTGCGGTTGAACGCCGCTGGAAAGTTCCGACATCGGTACAGATGGCGATCATCTGGCAGGAGAGCAAATTCGAGCGATGGGCCCGGACGCCGATGAAAACTTGGCTCGGAATCGTTCCCGTCGGGCGGGTGTCGTCGGCATTCGGTTACGCGCAGGTGCTTGACGGCACTTGGGAGTGGTACAAGAAGTCGACCGGCAAGCGAAGAGCAAAGCGTACCAACTTCAAAGATGCGTCCGATTTCATCGGATGGTACATCGACATCACGGCAAAGAAATTCGGCGTGCCGAAAAACGACGTGAGAAACCAATATCTCGCCTATCACGAAGGGCATTCCGGGTTTGCACGGCAATCTTACCAGTCGAAGCGCTGGCTCGTGAAGGTTGCAGACAGACTGGTCGAACGGCAGAAGATGTACAGCCGTCAGCTCAGCAGGTGCTAATGGACTGATACCAGTGCCTGGCACTCTCGCAAAGATTAAGCCTGCTTGAAGGATCTGGAGAGTAAGAGCGCTTTCAAGCACTTGGATGCGGACACGGGCGAAAAGCGTGGACGTCGATTGGCTGCAGGAGATGCAAGCTGGCCGGGTCTGGCAACAGCGTGAGGTCAGGGACAGGGCAACAACATGATGCACTGGATGCTCGATGTGGAACTGAACAAGGACCGGATAACGCAGCCGGCAAGGACAGTGGCATGAAAACCTTGCGGCAATGTGCCGCCGTTAAGTTGAAAAGCAATTGCCGCGCGCAAAACAACTTGCGCAAACGAAGCGCTGGATTTCCTCGAAGCCTGCGACAATACGTTCCTCACGTGCGTTTGGCCGGCTACCTTCTTCGGCTTGTCCTCGATGCCGAGCGCGTTGCACTTGTCTAAGGATATGGACTCGATCGACTTTTGCGATCGCTTGACCGCCAAAGATGCACTGCAGTCGGACGAGCGTGATAAGCTGGTTAGCTTGATCCTTGTCCTCGAATCGGACTCACTTGCTGCAAGCGACGGTCTTGCCAGCCTCTGAAGCGCGCAAGGGTCAGATTGCATCGGAAAATGCCAACCGATGGACCCGACCTTCGCCTCCGCTTTGTACGGCAAGGAAGCAGCTTTGTCCTCCTCGGCGTTCAATGTTAGGCTGCTCGCGGTTATCGGCACTGACTGCGTTGCGCCCGCCGCCAAGGAGGCAATCAAGATTTCGAATGCTGGCTGGGATAGATGCTCTCTCTCTCTGCGCATGCATCAAATTTCGCTGCGGTTCGGTCAGCGATTGCCGATGACAGCTTGCGGAGCCTGTCAACCTCTCCATGTCCATGACCTGACGGGAGCATTTCGCGACAGTTTTGACTTTCCGAAGGCGGCTGCCCCGCCGGCCTCTTGCGCGGCCGGGTCGATGGAGGATAAATGCATGATTTGCTTCCCCCGGCTGCCGCGCGGCCAGAAAGGGGAAGCCAGCTGGCACCGCAGTCCCGCGAAGCGCTGACCATACCGAACTAGCGCACCACGTCAAGGGCGAAAGCCCCCAAGGGCCGGTGTCCTTTCCGGCAGGCGTCGGCAATCCACGAAAGAAGACAGCCTAATGAAAGCCGCATCGCCGCGACCGCTCTCGCCCTGTCCGCCTGCGGCGGACAGAACAGTAAAACTTCGCTGAAGAACCCTCCGGTGGACGGCTCCGCCGGGATCATGAAAGCGGTGCGAAAGAACCCGGCCAAGGGCAGCGTGCTCCAAGCCGAAGGGTCAATTTATCACATGTTCCCGGATGAGAATGGCAACTACACAGCCAAAAAAAATGACACCCGGATCGGTTGAAAAGTTCCTCAAGAGCATGGAGGATTCCGTGCATTTCCGTGAAGGAAAAATGATCCTCGTTCGTAATTTCGCCGCCGTTGAACTCGAATACGAGGACGGCACATCAAAACCATGGGGCACCGGCACTTCTGTCACTAGCGTGGATTGGAGCGAAGTCGACCCGGAGTGTTTAGTAGAGAGAATTCCCAGGCTTCTCGATCGATGGAGCGGCCTTAGAGTGGAAGATGATGGTAGCGGCGACGACGATTACTTCTTTGGGATCCATTACTGGAACTTTGAGAAACTCGGCGGGCGGAAAAGCGATTTTTGCGGTCAGGGGGACATCCTGAAGACGGGCAACTCTTGCATCTGGTTAAACAAACGGGGCAAGTTTGCCCAGATGGAGGTGAAGAAGGACGGCAACCTTTCCCTAGGGAACCTCTGATTTGGAGGGTTTTTCTGGTTTTGGCTGCGGAAACCGCCCTTCCTGGCTGCGCCGGTCGGTTTTCGGCGGTCCGGAAGCCGCAAATGCGCGTTTTCGGGACAAAACCGCCGCCGGTTCAGCCCCCGCAGGGCCGGTCCGGCAAATTCCGGACACACTGATCCCTTGTCATGACAGGTGCGGCTGGGCAATCATCAGGTTCGAGAAGCCCGGAAGCGGCGCAAGCCGCTGCACGTTCCTCTCCAGACCCCGATGGCGAACCATGTCGCAGCGGAACACCCGCTTGACGATCCGGAACGGATGTTCCACCCGCGCCCGCACCCGGGCCTTCGCCTTCTCCGCCCTGGCCGCGGCGCTGCCCGGCGCCAGCGTCCGGCGCTGGCCCGGGGGCAGGGCAATCTGCCACGACACCGCGCGATGCGCGTGCTCCGCGCGCTTGCCGATCCCGCGGTATCCAGAGTCACCCCGGACTTGCTCCTCCTCGCCGTGCAGAAGCTGGCCCGAAGGCGTCAGGTCGTGAACGTTCGCGGCCGTTCCCTCCAGGTGGTGCACCAGACCCCGGGTGTCGATGCCGATGTGCAGCTTCATCCCGAAATGCCACTGGTTCCCCTTCCTGGTCTGGTGCATCTCCGGGTCGCGGGCGTTGCTCTCGTTCTTGGTCGACGATGGCGCCGAGATGATGGTGGCGTCAACGATGCCGCCCTTCTTCAGCAAAACCCCCTGCTCCGCCAGGTGATCCCTGATCTCCCGAACAGCTGGTGCGCCAGTCCGCGGCTCTCCAGCCGGTGGCGGAAGTCGGGATCGTCGTCTCGCCCGGAACCTTCTCAAGCACCGCCCCGGCAAAGCGCCGGATGCTCTCCGCCTCGCAAGCCGGTCCTCCATCAACGGGTCGCTCAGATTGCAGAACGGCCGAACGCAGTGCACGCGCAGCATCACCGACAGCGGATGCGGCTGTCGCCCCTTGCGGCCGCCCTTCGGATACGCTGGCGCAATGCTTGCCTCCAGGCGCTCCCAGGGGATCGGGCCGTCCATCCGCTCCGGAAAGATCTCGCGGCGCGTCTTGCGCTTCTTGCGATCGCATTGGAGGCTGGCAAAGGTCAATTGCTGAAGGCGTTGCATGTCGTGATCCCCCAAAAGAAAGCCGCGCATCGATTCGCGGGCGCGCACCGGATGCGCAATGCAACGCACAAAATCAGGCTAACTGCTTATGCACTTGGTTCCGGTTTGATCAAGATGCGGCAGGGGTGGGGTTTGGCGCGCAGAGCCTGCAGGAACAGGCGCTGGAAGGCGACGAGGCTGGCGGGGATTTCGGTCATGGGACGGTTCCACGTCAAGAATGTCATGCAAACATTCCATCATCCGACATCCCGGATACAATACCTTGTGTCACCGGAACCAAGTGCATAAGCAATTCAGGCTATATTCAGAGGTTCCCTAGGCATTGTTCAACTTGACTGCGATAACGGCGTTTCTCAAGGCCGGTGAACGCGACGAGCATTCCTGGTCGCAGGCCCGGTTCTAGGGAGCCGGGATGATTATTGCCTCGATCGCAAGGGCAAGCTGGGAATTGTCACCATGAAAACTGGCGATCATCGCATTCATGAATCGCTCGGGGACTAGCCGGTCTTCGTCGAATTCGCGGCCTGACGCCCTGAGAAGCAGGTTGAAGAGTGTCAGTTGACATCGGCCGTTTCCCTCGCGGAACGGATGGATTGCGTTGATTTCGGCGATATAGTGAGCCGCCCGCTTGGCAAACTTGCTGAGGTCGTCGATTCCGCGGAGATGATCCTCCTGAACGAGTTGCGCAAACAGCTTTTCCATCTCCGTATCGATGTATTCCGGGTGGCAGAACCGATTGCCGTCTTTAGCCGTGCGGATCTGCCGGATCTCGCCTGCCCAATCATAAACGTCCTGAAAGAAATGGTGGTGGATGGCCCGGTAGTGCACATAGTCCAGATCGCCCGGAGGCAAATCCTCTTCCGCCCGGGTCTCGAACATGAGATATTCGAACTGATCGAGAACATCCTGGTCGCGGATGTCGGCCTTGTTTCTTAGGACGGTCGTACCGGGGTAGCAGAGGGGATCTTCAACCGCATCATACCGGCTCATTTGCGTTTGCTGGATTTGAACGAACCAGTAATGGCGGACCGCAATGCATCGCCCTTCAGTCCGCTCAACTTCAGTGTTCTGTATCGCTCATCATTTTTCCGGGTGAGAACCACGCCTTCCACCGCGGAGAACTTCTCCGCTTTCCGCGCGCCAATTGCCTTGGTGACATACCGGCCGGAGACGGCGGAGCGTTTTGGTGCATGGTTTTTGCTCATTTGTCTAATTTAGCACCTCAACCTGAACATTGGTATAACGAAGATCGCAAATGCCGGCGTTTGTATTCCAAAGAACTGCTTATGCATTTGGTCCCGGTTTGATCAAGATGCGGCAGGGGCGAGGTTTGGCGCGCAGAGCCTGCAGGAACAGGACCCGGTCCCGAGCCGCTTCTGCAATTGCAGGGCGGAGATGTCGCTGGAATGAGTGGCCATCAGACAGGCGGCCCAGAACCAGATCGTGAGCGACAGCCTGGTTTGGTGCAGGAGGGGCCGGCGGTTGCCGAGGTTTGCCGATGGCAACGGGCGCACTCGAAGCTGCTCGGCTTGGTCTTCAGCTGCCACCCGCGGTCTTGGCCGCAGGCGTCGTCGTCGGGGAACAGGCGCTGGAAGGCGATGAGGCTGGCGGGGATTTTGGTCATGGGACGGTCCCACATCAAGAATGTCATGCGAACATCCCATCATCCGACATCCCGGACACAATGCCTTGTGTCGCCGGAACCATGTGCATAAGAAATTCAGAGGTTTCCTAGCTTTCCGCCTCCTTGTCGATATCGAAGATGACCCGGTCCAGCTCAGGACCGTAAAGGATGTTGCCCAGCGTTACCGAAACCTTGTTTCCAAACTCGTCAATGACCTCCCACCCACGCAATGAAACCGGGCGATTGTGGAAAATCAGCTTGATCATGGCCCTGTCGTCATTTCTCTTGGCACGAAGGTGAACTTCGCTAATTTCCCCTTCGACGAAGTGCCCGATTAGATATCTGGGATTGGCAAGATCCGCCTTTCTCGAAAGAATGCCGTAAAGCGGGGTTCTCCTGAGCGAGTACAGGTTCGGTCCGGTGTTCGATTTCCGGTCAAACACGGCCACCTGTCCGGAATTCGCGATAATGAGTGCAGGATTGGGCGGGCTGTAGGAGAGTCGCGCCCGGAACGGACGGTCTATGTATATCGTGCCTGACGACATCGTTTCGTCGGCATTCTCTTGTGAAAACGTTGCGACGAGCGTGTCGATTCCACGCAAGTATTCGGAAAGATCCTCAATTCGGACCGGCGGGACCGTTTCGCTGTCAGGCAGTTCGGCTATGCCTTGACCGCTCGCCTCCCGGCTGCCGGAGCCCAGTGTCTCCGCTTTGGTGTCGATCGCGACCGCGAATGCCGTGGCAGCGGCCAGCATGCAGTGAGCGAGGACGCGCGCACTGCATTTCAGGTGCGCTGCTCGGTTGATTTGGAAATCTGCATTCATTGCATCACTCTGGCACGAGTATTTCACGCTTCCCTACGTGGTTTGCCGCGCTCACCAATCCTTGCTCTTCCATCCGCTCAACCAGTCGGGCCGCCTTGTTGTAACCGATTCCCAGTTTTCTCTGGATGTAGGAGGTCGAACACTTGCGATCTCCCAGCACTATTGCGACAGCCTTGTCATACTCCTCGTTTTCCGAGGATCCATCCGCGGAGAGGCCGAGCATTTGATCGCGTTGCGCAGCGGTGGCTTCATCCGGTCCCTCGATTATCTCGGAGAGGTAGTCCGGCCGTCCCAGGGACTTGAGGTGGTTCACGATTTTCTCGATCTCGTCATCGGATACGAACGGGCCATGCACGCGGCTGATCTTGCCGCCTCCCGACATGTACAGCATGTCACCCTTTCCAAGAAGCTGTTCCGCCCCTTGTTCACCGAGAATTGTGCGGCTGTCGACCTTGGACGAGACCTCAAACGATACGCGCGTCGGAAAGTTGGCCTTGATGGTTCCGGTGATCACGTCCACGGATGGCCGCTGCGTCGCCATGATAAGGTGGATTCCGGAAGCTCGGGCCATTTGCGCGAGACGTTGAATGCAGGCCTCGATATCCTTTCCGGCAATCAGCATCAGGTCGGCCATTTCGTCGACAATGACGACGATGAACGGCAGCTTCTTCGGCTCGTACTCTTCCGTCTCGAAGATCTGCTCGCCCGTACTTTGGTCGAAGCCGACTGCCACCGTGCGCGTGAGCTTTTCGCCACGCTCCAGGGCTGCGTGCACCCTTGCGTTGTATCCGCCGATGTTCCGGACGCCGATCTTGGACATCAGCCGGTATCGCTCCTCCATTTCGGCGACCACCCACTTGAGCGCGACGACCGCTTTCTTCGGATCGGTGACCACCGGCGACAGGAGGTGCGGAATTCCGTCGTAAACGCTCAATTCCAGCATTTTCGGATCAATCATGATGAATCGGCAGTTGTCGGGGGACAGCCTGTACAGCAGGCTCAGTATCATTGTGTTGATTCCCACCGATTTCCCGGACCCGGTCGTTCCCGCGATCAGCATGTGGGGCATGGACGCCAGATCGACCACCACGGGATCACCGCCAATGTCCTTTCCCAATGCGATGGGAAGATTCATTTTTGAATCCCCGAAATCTTGAGAGGAAAGCAGTTCATTGAGAAACACCGTCTCCCGATCGTGGTTCGGCAGCTCGATGCCGATTACCGACCGTCCCGGAACCGTCGAGATCCTTGCCGAGAGAGCGCTCATGGACCTTGCTATGTCTTCGGAAAGACTGATGACTCTGGATGCCTTTATTCCTGGTGCCGGCGCAAGCTCGTAAAGGGTGACCACAGGCCCAGGCCGCACGGTCTCAATTGCGCCCCTGACCCCGTAGTCCTCAAGCGCACCCTCCAGCATGCGGGCGTTGCTTTCCAATGCCTTGCTGCTTTGACTCTTCGTAATTTTCTGCAAAGGTTCCTGCAAAAGATTCAGGGGAGGCCCTTCGTACCCCGACGAGTTTTTCTCCAGGGGAAGCGTTGGATGTTTCTCCTTCGTGGCTTTTCGACTCTGCTTCCGCGGCTTTCTGGGAGTGGCGCGGATAACTGGCATTTGAGGTTCGGCACCAAGAGTCGAAGGCTCTTCCACGGACTTGGCATTGCCGGATCGGGTGAGCGTTAACTGCCTGGCACGGCGAGTTGACTTTGCGGACCATGTGTCGTCGGCGTCTCCCGTGTTCAAGCCGAACGTGCCCAATTGGGATGCTGCCAAGGAAATGCCGCCGAGGAGGCGTTTCAACGCGCCGCGCTTTTCGGGAGCGCCCTCGATGAATTCGTCCAGCGGAAAGCCGTCCTTCAAATTTGTTTCCGGTTGCTGCATCTGCAGCGCCATTCCGCTCGGAATCCTCTCTTGAGCTTTTGGCTCCGGCACCTGCTGGGTATCCGATTCCGATTGGGGAAGCGGCGAGCCGTGCTCTGCGTCCAGCGCATTTCGGGATCTCGCTCGCTCAAACCTTCCCCCAGCAATCGCCCGCTTGGGCAGCGTTCCGACCGCTGCGGCAGTCTTTCGGATTCCGGAAAACGTCAAGCCCAACACGATGGGCAGGAACAAAGCGATCAGGGACCAGAACGCAGCAGTGACGATCTTGAAGCCGGTTTGACGTTCCCCTGGCCAAGCGTACACCGTTGCACCTAGTATTGTGTCCCCGAACATTCCGCCCGGCCCGAATTGATGATGCCACGAGGGCAAGTGTTCCACCGAGGCCAAGCCAACCGACGCGCTCGCGACCAACATCGGCAGGAAAATCAGGCGATTGAGAAAAGCGCCTTCTCCGGCGTGCAAGGTGAACCTTAAGCCCCACGCAACGAGAAACGTCACGATCGTCCAAGAGGCAAGTCCGATCGTTATCATCAGCGGACTTGCGATCGCCGCCCCTCTCGCTCCGAGCAGGTTTTGAGCCGGGGCGCTGGTGACCGAAAACAGTCCCGGATCTTTCGGAGAATATGAGTATAACAGCATTCCGAACGCGACCGCGGCTGACAGCAGAAAGAGTCCGAACAACTCCTTGCTCCTGCGCTTGATGTACAGCTTCCAGTCGCTGTCGATCAAGGGGTCTCGTTGTCGTGCATTGAATGCCATTATGTTGCTATCCTTTACTTGCTATTTGTACAGGCAGCCCCTGACCTGCTCCAAGCCGCGCCGGACCTCCTCTTCCTCGGCGACAAGGGCGATGCGGATGTAGCCGCTTCCTGGATTCCGGCCATTGGCCTCGCGCCCAAGATAGGCGCCAGGCAACACCCGAACGCCAGTTTCGGTCCAAAGCTTCAAAGCCGCCGACTCACCGTCGTCGACTCTCAGCCAGAGAAAAAACCCTGCATCTGGCGGGCGGTAACCTTCGACTCCTCCTAGAATTGCATCCGCGACTTCAAATTTTTTCCGGTACAATTCCCGATTCTTATCGACATGGATCTCGTCCTTCCAGAGGCTCTCGGATGCTTTCTGCACTGGTGTCGGCAGCGGTGCCCCCGAATATGCGCGCATCATCTTGATCTGCTGCGTAGCCTTGGGACCGGCGGCAACGAAGCCCGATCTCAGCCCGGGAACGTTGGACCGCTTGGAGAGGGAATGGAAGGCAGCAACTCGCTCCGAGTCGACACCCTTGGCCGCGGCGACCTCAAGGATGCCAACAGGCGCCTCGCCACGATAGATCTCGGAGTAGCATTCGTCGGCGAACACCCGAAAATCATGCTTCTCGGCCAGCTCGATCAGACCGGCCAGATAATCGCTCGTGGCGACCGCACCCTGTGGATTCGAGGGTGAACAAATGTAGAGGATTGATGTGGTCTGCAGGATGTCGGATGGAAGTGCCGCGTAGTCCGGCAGATGCGAGTTGTCTTCGTTGGCAGGCACGCAAACAGGCTTCGCGCCGGCGGCTAGCGCAGCGGCGGAATACACTTGGTAGAACGGATTCGGAATCAGCACTCGCGGCTGAGCGCCATTCTTTCTCTCCGGGCAGAGTGCAATGCAGACGTTGAACATACCTTCGCGTGTTCCATTCAGGACAACAATTCGAGTTTCGGGATCAACGGACACTCCGTAGCGGAATCGAATCCAGTCCGAGATGGCCCCAAGGAGATTCGAGTCGCCAAAATTGGCCGGATACCTTCCAAAGCTCTCGACGTTCTCCAGAATCTCCTGCACGATCCATTTGGGAAATTCGTGCCGAGGCTCGCCGATCGACATTTCTAATGTCTCTGCGCCTGCAGGATGACCATCCAGCAACGAGCGCAACCGGGAAAACGCATACTCGGGCAGTTCACGAAACCGCTCGGGAAACATCATACTTTGCCTCATGTTCCGAGATCATGTCGCCTCGTTCATGCAGATAGTAGGCCAAGCGCTTGAAAGTTTCAATGCCAAAAGGGCTGGCTATTCCGCGACAGCCCGAGCACCTGTGGCAGAATTGCAAATTCCAGACTAAAGACTATTTCTAAAGCGGGCATTTTTCTCTGCATTTCGCCGTTCGGAGCCGGCTGAGTGCCTGGTGATCGCCGATGGGTGGCTGCGGCGCCTTCCAGACGCGGTTTTGGCCCCAAAAAGCGCGGTTTCAGTCCCCGATGCGCCGCATCGGGCAGGTTCGGGACAGACTCCGGCCCTCAAGCCGCAGACAGCTCGATCCGGTTGACTGCCTTGAGCAGGGTCGGGGCCATCGCCTTCATGGCCGTTTTCGCCTCCACTGCCTGCTGCCCCATGAACCAGGACCGTGCCGCCCTGAAGAGCCGCTTCAGGGTGCCGAAGGTCTGCTCCACGACCCATCGCCGCCGCGACGCCAGCCGGTTGAACCGGCGGCGGTGCCGGGACAGGGGATGTCCCCGGGAAGCCCGGAACATGATCCCCGCCTCGGTCAGGCAGGCGCGGTTGACGGCGATGGACAGCCCCTTGTCGGCGAGCGCCCTTCGCCCCGTGCAGTCGGACACCCCAGGGCCGGGAAGCGCGGCGCCTCGTCCTCGGCGCGACCCTTGGCTACAACCTCGATATGATGCCGCGGTCGCGCCGCGCTCTCTACGATGGCCGCGCCAACCACCGCCACCGGCGCGTTCCCGGCCTCAGGCCGCGTTCCTGCAACTGGCTGTTGACCTCGGACAGAAGCGCCTCGTTAAGACCGCGCAGCACAGCGCTCGATCGCCGACCGCGGCCGACGGACAGCATGAAGCCGAGGCGCACCGTCAGCGCCTGCTCGAATTCCCGGTCCGACAGCGAATGCCACTGGCCGAGGAGAAGAACCCGGACCGTCAGGTCGACATCGCAGTGGCACGTTCCAGGTGCTGCCAGTCCATCGGTGTGCCGACCTTTCGCAGGGCACTGTTCCGGTCCACGCGCTCGGCCGCCGCCATCACGAAGAAATCCATCGTCCTCTCCCTCAATCGAACACCATGACAGGCGCTTGCAACCAGGAGACCGGTGGAATGGACTGGCAATTTTCGAAAGGCAAATTTCAGAGATTCAAGCGAGCCCGAGGAGACCCTCGGTCAGGCAAGTATGCGCTCCACAGTTCTTGCTGTGCTGAGGAGCAGGTCGTCTTCGTAGGGCTTGCCCAACAGCAGCAAGCCGGTTGAAGGTGTCCCCGTCGGCAAGGTGATCGAGGGCACCTCCATGAGATTGCCAATTCGCGTGTTTCGGAGGGCAAGAAGATTCTCCTTCGCGAAGAAATCGCCGTCGGCGAGAAGACGCTCTCTTTCAGGAGGCAGGATCGGGCTGGTTGGAATGGCAACGACATCGAACTCCGAGACTGCGTGCAGGTATTCCTGCCTTAATTCTTCAAGCCGGTATGTTGACCTGACATAATTCACGCCAGAGGTGCTGGCCCCCGAGCGAAACCGGCGGAGAATTTCCCCGAACATCAGGCTTGGATTCTGCTCGATCAAGTCACCCCACATTGCATAGGCTTCGACGGAATAGATACTTCCAGACATATCCGAGGCTTCGCTTGCAGCTGATACATTTGCGGCTTCGAAAGCTGCTCCTGCCATTTCCAGTCTCCTGACTGCCCTCTCGAACCCCGCCGCCGGTTCCGGTCGCAAATCTTCCATCGCAACATTCTCCAGGATGAGGAAGCTCATTTGCGACGCTTCTCGCTCAAGCGTTGGTTCACAATGGTCTTCCGCTCCGGAAAGCAACGCATACAAAGCTTCTGCATCCTCGACAGTTCTTGTCAGTGGCCCAATGGTGTCAAACCGCCTGCACAACGGCTGCATTCCGTCTGTCGGAATCATGCCTTTGGTGGGCTTGAAACCGACCAGATCGTTCCAGGCGGCCGGCACCCGCACCGACCCGCCTGTATCGGAACCAATTCCTGCGGCTGCCAGACCGAATGCCACTGACGCTGCCGCGCCTGACGATGAACCACCCGGCACCCAATCGGCGTTGTTGACGTTTGGCGGAGTTTCGGTGACCGGATTGACACCCAAGCCCGAGAACGCCAACTCCGTCATGTGGGTTTTCCCGAGGCAGACCATCCCGCACGAGGACGCCGTCTCAACTGCGCTGGCATCTTGTTCGGCGACGTTGCCCTTCAGCAGCGCAGATCCCGCTTCTGTCGGGATTCCCTCGATGTCATACAAGTCTTTCCATGAAACGGGGACTCCATCGAGCAACGATTTTCTCTCGCCTCGCTTCGCCCGCTCAGCCGCCTCACGTGCCTCGGAACGTGCGCGTCCGACCGTAACATGCGTGTAGATCATGCTGGAATCCGGACCGGACTTGATCGCGTCAAGGAATGCTTCGGTCAACTCGACCGGATCTATCTCGCCAGCCCCAATTCCGCGGCCTAGATCGCAGGCAGGGCAGGTCAACCAATCATTGTGCATCTGATTGCTCCGAACGTTCGAATGTTGAACATGCTATCTTCGGATTCAAGATTGGACAACGCGGGGATCTCCTGCATACTGGACAAATGGGCTTTGATGCTGAAGTGGTGATTGCGGGTTCCGGAATTACTGGCTCCGTCCTCGCGCTGGCCCTTTCTCGAGAGGGTGTAACGACGCTGGTCGTGAACTCGCTCCATTCGAGCGACCGGCTTTCCCCGGAATTCGACGGCCGAGCCTACGCGATGTCGCTTTCCTCTCGCCGATTGCTTGAGTCGGTCGGACTGTGGGAAGCGCTGCGCGACAATTGCCAAGAGATAGCCGCCTTCGAAGTGTCCGACGGGAGACCTGGGGAGGGTGCTGGATTTGGAGCTTTTGGCATCGATCTCGCCGAAACCGGAGAAACCGGGGTTTGGCAAATGGTCGAGGATCGGCACCTGCGAAGCGCAGTTTCGAAAGCGCTCGCAAAGAACGGCAGGATAAGGCAAATTGCCCCTGATCGCATCACCGGACATGAAGCCCGCGACGGCGACATGAAGATCTGTCTTGACTCCGGTCGGTCACTTTCCGCATACATTCTTGCAGGATGCGACGGCCGCGATGGCCGAGTGGCGTCCAATGCTGGGATCGGCCGAACCGGAAAGGACTACGGTCAGTCTGCCATTGTGTGCGCCGTGCAGCATGAGCGGCCGCATGACGGTGTCGCGCACCAGTTGTTCATGCCCGCCGGTCCATTGGCGATACTCCCGCTCAAAGGCAACCGATCTTCTATCGTGTGGACTGAGCAGTCCGCAAACGCCCGTCGAATTGCGTCCCTTGATGATGGCGGATTTCTTGGGGAGCTGCGTCCCCGGTTCGGTGAATTTCTAGGCCGGGTGACGATCGCTGGCCCGCGTTTCGTCTGGCCCCTGCGTCTTTCGATCGCGGATTCGCTTGTGGCGAAGCGGGTCGTCCTTGTGGGCGATGCCGCCCGTGCGGTTCATCCTTTGGCGGGTCAGGGCCTGAATCTGGGGTTGCGGGATGTGGCGGCGCTTGCTGAGGTGATTGTGCTTGCAAGACGACGTGGAGAGGACTTGGGAAGCCTTCTTGTGCTCGAGCGTTACCAGCGGTGGCGCAGGTTTGACTCGGTCTCGCTCGCGCTGTTGATCGATGGACTCAACAGCATGTTCTCCAATGATGGCCCGTTTCTTAGGCTAGCGCGGGGAGCAGGCATGCTGGCAGTTAACGAGTTGCCTTGGTTCCGGCAGGCGCTGGCGCGGGAATCCGCAGGGCTGACGGGAGATGTGCCCAGACTCATGCTTGGATTGTCCATCTAGCCTTCAGCGCAGTTGCGATGAGCCTCCACAGGCGTTTCTCGGCATCTGTGACCGCTCCGACGGAATTCAGGCAAAGCGCAGGCATTGACCGTTGGACAATACCCTTAATTCGGTCGAGGGGTTCGTTCTGGGCATCTGTAATGGTGTCTCACCCGTATTCGGTGAACTTGCCCACCAAGCTGTGTTTCGATAAGTTTGGGAACCTCTGATTTGGGAAATTTTTCTGGTTTTGGCTGCGAAAACTGTCCCTCCTAGTTGCATCGGCCGGTTTTTTTGCGGCCCGAAAGCCCCAAACGAGCGTTTTCGGGGCGGAACCGCTGCCGATTCAGCCCCCGCAGGGCCGGTCCGGCAAATTCTGGACACGCTTCGCCCTTGTCACGACAAGTGCGGCCGGGCAATCATCAGGTTCGAGAATGCCGGAAGCAGCGCAAGCCGCTGCACGTTCCTCTCCAGCCCTCGATGGCGAACCATGTCGCAGCCGAACACCTGCTCGCGATCCGGAGCGGATGCTCCACCCGTGCCCGCACCCTGGCTTTCGCCGTTTCCGCCTCGCAAGCTGGTCCTCCATCGCCGGGTCGCTCAGGTTGCAGAACAGCTGAACGCAGTGCACGCGCAGCATCACCGACAGCGGATGCGGCTGTCGCCTCTTGCCGCCGCCCTTGGGACAGACCGGCGCAGTGCGGGACTCCAGGCGCGCTCAGAGATCAGGCCGTCCATCCGCTCCGGAAAGATCTCGCGGCGCGTCTTGCGACCGCATTCGAGGCTGGCAAAGGTCAATTGCCGAAGGCACTGCGTGTCGTGATCCCCCGAAAGAAAGGCGTGGCGCAAAATGGCAGGCACGCCCCCGATGCACAACGCCACGCCCAAAATCAGGCTGTATTCAGAGGTTCCCTAAACGCCATTCGCCCTTTATCTCTTCCGCGCCTCGGTCTCAGTGACGTCACGCAAGTTTTGTATTTTTTCGCCGCCGGGTTCGAACACTAAAATTTCGCATTTTTTTGTGACACCATGCAACTCCGTCTCGATAAGCTTGCGAACCTCGGGCCAATCAAGACCGCCGTTGCCGCAGCCGAGCGCGGGGATTGCAATGGATTGGATTTGCAGCTCTTGAATTTGCTTGGCGAGGTCCTTGAGGCCGCTCTCGATATCCGCGATTTTGCTCGGGCTCCGCCAATGCCGCTTGGTCGGAAAATTGATGATATAGCGGGGCTTTGGCTTTGGATCGATCGGCAATCGGCCGAGCTCGAAATCGTGTATGTGCATGAGTCCGGGTTTGACTTGACCTTTCTTGCAAGCCTCCCTGTAGTCTTTGTAGTTTTTCCGGTATTTTTTCTTGAACTTGAGAGCAACACCGCGTCCCATGACGCCAACGCAGTTCACGGTATTGACTAGTGCCTCAACGTCTTCGTCGAGATTGTAGGCGTCATTCTTGAACTTCATGCCTTCTCTTTAACCTCTCAGTGATACCAATTCGGCTTGATCTCGACACAAGGCTTGTGACGGGCTCTCCGCAGGCATTTCGTGGCCTCCTTGCTTGTTCTGTGTGACTTCACGCCGATGCGCAGAACCAAGTTCCAAGGGAACGAGTGGGGCGGCAGGCCGTGTAGACGGAGACGAACCTGAAGGCAATGGCCTGGCCCTGCTCAAGGCAGCCAGCTGGATCGAGTGCGTCGCGACCTGAAACCACGCCTTTGGGCGCCAAGACCGCTGCCGAGAGGCATTGCAACCACCGATCGGCCAACCGCTAGACGTGAAACCGGCTCCAGAAGGTGAAATGTAGAGAAAAACGCCGCTTTCGCAACAGTCTTATATATTCACAACTTCAAGTGAATTTACATGGCGGCGACCCATTGGCAAAGAATCACGGAATCCGTGCCTTGAGGGAAATGCCTCAAAACCTCTTTGGCAAGCTGAAGGAAGCTTGATCAAAGCACCAGCGGCGATCTTCCGACGAATTGGTGTGCAAGTGCATCGCTGGGAAACCGTCGGTACCCAGATTGGGCCTGTGGAAAATCAGCCAACTACAGTGAGACACTCCATTGCAGATTCAATGGTGGTTAGGCAATATGCCCCGGAACGAGGTCATTACGGTAATAGTAGTTTCAAGCGCGATACCTCTACGCAAGTGGAATCGCGGTTGCACCACTGCTACACCGTGCTGGGGGTGTTACCGATTTCACTGCTTCTAATGTGACTACGCTGTGATACCAAGGTCAGACCCGTGCACGTATTGTGCTCCTCCGAAGGAATTCGGTTTGCTCATCAACGCTTGCAGCTTGGCATTATGGATGCGGAATGCTTTGGGCACGTCGGGGATGGTCCACTCGCCGTAGGATTATCTGAGCCCAACGAGTACCTCGCTGCGGCCGCGTTGCCACCTTGGGAAATGCCGATTTTTGACGTTACGGCTCCGAAAACCGCTCGCTTGCCGGTTGTGCAAAAAGCTTCACTGGTCTATGGTATACCACAAAAGGCAAGTTAATGCGAAACAACGCGCAAATCTTAGGTAACTGAATGGCAACCTCAGTTAGGCTTGAGCCAATCGAAAGCAATTTCCTGCTCAATGATCTCACTTATGCGGCGTTGAGGGAGGCGGTCCTTGAAGTGGATGTCTACAGCGAGTCTGCCGACCTGCGGCTGGATGAGCGCAAGATGGCGAAACAGCTTGGCGTGTCGCGTACGCCGCTCCGTGACGCGCTGACCCGGCTGGAGCAGGAAGGGTTCATTACGATCAAGCCTCGTAGAGGGATATTCATCAACAGGAAAAGCAAGCGGGAAGTCCTCGAGATGATAATTGTCTGGGCAGCTCTCGAAAGCATGGCCGCACGGCTGGCCTGCGCGGTCGCGACTGGCGAAGACATCGCGATGCTTCGGCAGATCGGGATGCAGTTTCCCGAGGACGAGGCAAAGGCGAACCTCAGCGAATACTCGGAAGCCAACATCAAGTTTCACGGAACGATAATGCGACTGTCGAATTGCCAGAAGCTCCAAGAGCTCGGCGAGGAACTGTTCACCCACTTGAAACCGATCCGGCGTCGTGCAATGCGCGACACATCGCGTGCGGACCGTTCTGTTGTCGATCACATGAAAATCATAGAGGCCATTGAAGCAAGGAATGAGGAACTTGCCTCTGACTTGGTTAGGGGACACACGTTGAGGCTGCATGATTACGTGCGGCGCACATGGAAATTTTTCGTTGGAGAATCTGAGGATTTGGAAGCAGGGCGCTGATGAGCGTGGCCTTGGAAACGGCCCGTGACCCGCTTTGGTGAAAGCGCGACGGTGGAAGCGATACAACAGGTCGCTGGATGGAAGCCGTCCCTTCCGAATTTGATGCACACGCTTGCCTCCCGATGCGAGGATTTGCGCTCGCGCCCGTTTTATCTTTCCGCAATTTCAGGCACGCCGCAAAACCCTGGTTTAGGGCTTGGACTTTGCGGAACCTTTGAAGAAAAGCCCGCGCTGCCCCGCAGCGGGTCAGGAGAATTCCGCTAGTCGGGCACCATTGACGAATCATCCAGTTTGACACTTGAGCCGGTTTGGAAAGGGCGGTCGGCGCAAGCACATTGACAATGAAAAAGCGGTTGAATGAGAGGAAGCCTGAAATGCAATTAATCGTGATGGGCCAGCAGGCGTTCGGCAAGGACGCGCTCGAAAAGATTCTTGCAGCTGGCAAGGACGAAGTCGCTGCGGTCTACTGCGCGCCTGACAAGGAAGGCAGGCCAACAGACCCGCTCAAGGAATTCGCCTTGGCGAAGGGGTTGCCGGTATTCCAGCCTCCAAAATTCAAGGACCCGGAAGTGATCGAGACACTTCGATCGCATGACGCTGATTTAATGGTCATGGCCTACGTCGTCCTGTTCGTTCCGGAAGAGGTGCGAGACATTCCCAAGATGGGATCGATTTGCTTCCATCCGTCGCTCTTGCCATTGCACCGAGGACCTAGCGCGGTCAACTGGCCGATCATCCAGGGATCGAGGAAATCGGGTTTCAGCTGGTTCTATCCAACCGACGGGCTGGACGAGGGCGACGTCCTTCTTCAGTGGGAATGTGATATCGGTCCGGACGACACGGTGATCGATCTCTACTTCAAGAAAATCTACCCTGCCGGCGTCGATTCAGTTCTGGAAGTCTGCGACCTCTTCAGGACAGGCAATCCTCCACGACTGCAACAGGATGAAAGCAAGGCAACATACGAATCTTGGTGCCGCAAGTCAGATGCCGAAATCGATTGGGCCAAGCCTGCTGACGACGTGTACAACCTGATCCGTGGAACCAACCCTGCGCCGGGGGCTTGGACCACCGTTGGCGGCGAAGAACTGAAGATCTTCGATGCCGCCAAGACAGAGGGTGCCGGAAGCCCGGGAGAAGTCATGGCAGTCGACAAAGGTGGAATCGCGATTCAGGCGGCAGGCGGACGAATACTTGCCAAGCGAGTGCGACCCAGCGGCGGTGCGAAGGTCGCTGCAGGAGAATGGGTGGCCCAGACCGATCTGAAAGTCGGAACAAAATTGGGCGAATAGATCGTCTTGATGACACCCAAGGAGTGAATGAATGGCAACAGACATCGAGATTGCACGCAAGGCCAACAAGAAGCCAATTCAGGAAATTGGAGAAAGACTCGGCATTCCGCAAGAGCATCTTCTCCCGTTCGGACACGACAAGGCCAAGGTTTCCGAACAGTTCATAAAGTCGGTGCAGGATCGCCATGACGGCAATTTGGTACTGGTGACAGCCATCAATCCGACACCGGCAGGCGAAGGGAAGACCACGACGACAGTCGGATTGTGCGACGGCCTCAACGCGATCGGAAAGAACGCGATGCTATGCATTCGCGAGGCCTCGCTCGGTCCATGCTTCGGGATGAAGGGAGGCGCGGCAGGCGGCGGTCAGGCGCAGGTGGTGCCCATGGAGGAAATGAATCTTCACTTCACCGGAGATTTCCATGCCATAACATCGGCGCACAACCTTCTCGCAGCGATGATCGACAATCATGTCTACTGGGGAAACAAGCAGGAGATCGATACTCGAAGGGTTGCCTGGCGTCGCGTGCTGGACATGAACGATCGGGCGCTTCGGCAGATCACCACGTCACTCGGCGGAGTCGCGAACGGCTTTCCACGGGAGGCCGGATTCGACATCACCGTGGCTTCTGAAGTCATGGCAATACTTTGCCTCGCCACGGATCTTGACGATCTGCAGAAACGTCTCGGGGACATCATTGTGGCCTATCGGCGTGATCGCTCGCCCGTCTATTGCCGGGACGTCAACGCCGAAGGAGCGATGACGGTCTTGCTGCAACAGGCGATGCAACCCAATCTGGTTCAGACGCTGGAAAACAATCCAGCCTTCGTTCATGGCGGGCCATTCGCCAACATCGCGCACGGGTGCAATTCGGTGGTCGCCACGACGACGGCCCTCAAGCTTGCCGATTACGTCGTAACCGAAGCTGGATTCGGTGCGGATCTTGGGGCAGAGAAGTTCTTCAACATCAAGTGCCGCAAGGCCGGGCTGGCGCCGAAAGCGGTCGTGATCGTGGCGACCGTCCGCGCGCTGAAAATGAACGGTGGCGTGGCGAAAGCCGATCTTGCCGCCGAGAATGTCGATGCCGTGAGCAGGGGATGCGCCAATCTGGGGTGCCATATCGAAAACGTGGCAAAATTCGGTGTGCCCGCAATTGTCGGCATCAACCATTTTGTGACCGACACCGACGCGGAGGTGCAAGCGATCAAGGACTACTGTGCAGAGTTGGGCGTCGACGCTTGCATATGCCGGCATTGGGCTAACGGCGGAAAAGGCGCAGAGGAAGCGGCCCGGAAAGTCGTGGAGCTTGTGGAGGGCGGCAGCGCGCAGTACGCGCCTCTCTATCCCGACGAGATGGGCCTCTTCGAGAAGATCGAAACGGTTGCCCGCAGCATCTACCGTGCAGACGAAGTTCAGGCGGACCAGAAAATTCTCGATCAACTCAAGCACTGGGAGGATGATGGCTACGGAGACCTCCCGGTATGCATGGCCAAGACGCAGTACAGTTTCACCACGGATCCGAGTTTGCGAGGCGCCCCGACAGGGCACAAGCTGCCGGTCCGAGAGGTGCGGCTATCTGCGGGGGCCGGTTTCGTGGTTGCGATCTGCGGGCAGATAATGACCATGCCGGGGCTTCCGAGAGTTCCCGCGGCCGAATCTATTCGCCTGAACGACTTTGGACAGATTGAGGGGCTGTTCTAGCTTTGTATTTGAAGCAAATGAATCCCATGCGGGGCGGCAGTGTACAGCGCGAAACGGATACCGATTGGGCGTCCAAACGCGACCCATCTTGAAGGAGTCTCCGCAATGTGCGCGGGGATCGTTCACTGTCGGGGTAGAAGACCGTCGGTGTCTTGAGGAGATCGATACCGACGCAACGGTGGGCAGAAGCACTGTATAAGGGAAGGGTGGGCGGCCTGTGTGTCGACGCCGTCTGCCACCGGGCAACGTGTAGGTCGCGGAGAAATAATGTCGGGGACATGCTCTCGCATACCGTTTCGGGCACACCCCGGGCCGCCATGCGCTGGACACTGCACAGGATCTGGCATTGCTTCGGCCTTGCGCCGCCAAACCGATTAGAGAAACAATAGGGGACTCCCCGACGGCGCTGAGGCGGTACGTCATCGCCGCCTGCACGAACGACGAGAGGTTCGGGAACCCGCCCGGCGGGTTGAAACGACATCGTATATTGTCAAGTGCCTTTAGCAAGGAAATGTCCTGTTTCCTTGAGGCAATGCCATTGCCAAATAGGACGCTCCAATGCTACTGTTGCACCTCGAATTCACGGTCCAGGCGTTGACAGGTTGTATCGCAAGCGAGGCGGGAGATTAGTCAACAAATCACCACATAAGGAGAATTCCCCCATGTTTCACCGAATTATTCTGGCTGTTGCCGGTATCCTTATTGCGACGGTCGCCGTCGCTCAGGAAAAGATGCCTTTTGCCTTGGACTGGAAGTTTGAAGGCCCCTCAGCCCCCTATTTCATCGCCATTGACAACGGCCATTTTGCGGAAGCCGGATTTGACGTCGAAATCAGTGCGGGACAGGGATCGCTCGATGCTATTCCAAAAGTCGCAACCGGCGCGTTTCCGGTTGGGTTTGCAGACATCAACAGCCTGATCAAATTTCTGGATCAAAACCCTGATGCACCGGTCACGGCGGTCATGATGATATACGACAAGCCACCTTTCGCTGTGGTTGGCCGCAAGAGTCTGGGCGTCACTGTGCCAAAGGACTTGGAGGGCCGCATTTTGGGGGCGCCGCCGCCGGACGGTGCGTGGGCACAGTTTCCTGCCTTCGCGACGGCCAATGACCTGGACATGGCAAAAATCACTGTCGAGCCAGTGGGCTTCCCTACGCGTGAGCCGATGCTCGCTGAAGGCAAAGTCGATGCGATCACCGGATTTTCGTTCTCGTCCTTTCTGAATCTGGTACGCCTTGGCATTGCCGAGAATGACATTTCGACCATCTTGATGGCCGATTACGGTCTGGCACTCTACGGCAACGCAATCATTGCCAACACCGATTTTGCCGCAGCGAACCCGGACAAGGTCAAGAGTTTCCTGGCAGCCGTCGCCGATGGCTGGGTGGACGCGATTGCCAACCCGGACGCCGCGATTGCGTCGTTGGTTGAACGCAACCCCGCGGCGGATGCCGCGCTTGAAAAGCGCCGACTGCTGCTTGCGGTCGACGCGAATGTATTGACGGAGTCGGTCAAGGCCAATGGGTTGGGCGGTATCGATGCGGCCCGTATGGCGATGGCACTGGAGCAATTGGCTGAGACCTACGAGTTTCAGAATTCTCCCGATGCGTCGCGTTACTTCACGGATGCCTACCTGCCCGACGGCGGTGGGTTCATGATCAATTGAACGGATGCGGGTCTGTCTGTGGCCCGCCCGTCTGCAAGCAATAAAATCGTGACAGGACCGTGACAGGGCTGATCGAAATTAGGGGTGTGACTCATGCCTACGTCACAGCCAACCGGCCTTTGCCGGTTCTGCACGATCTAAGCATGTCAATTCCCGAAGGCGGATTCGTTGCAGTGGTCGGTCCTTCAGGGTGCGGCAAGTCCACCCTGACACGGCTGATTGCAGGGCTGATGAAACCAGACTGCGGCGAAGTTCGGTTGCATGGCGAAAGGGTCAAGAGTCCTCGGTCGACGGTCGGAATGGCATTCCAGAACCCAGTGCTGTTGGAGTGGCGATCAATCCTGAAGAACGTCTTGCTGCCACTGGAGATCGTGCCAACCAAGCTTTCAAGCCGGGAAAAGGAGGATCGGGCCCGCAAACTGCTTGCCCTCGTTGGTCTCGAGGGGTTCGAGGACAAGCGCCCTTCAGAACTCTCCGGCGGCATGCGCCAACGTGCATCCCTTTGCCGGGCACTGGTCCATCAGCCCGAAGTGCTCATCTTGGACGAACCCTTCGGAGCGCTCGATGCCTTTACCCGCGAAGATCTCTGGATGACCATGCACAGTTTGAAGGCCGAAGAACCCTTCACCGGCGTCCTGATCACTCACGATCTCAGGGAATCAATCTTTCTGGCCGATCAGGTGGTTGTGCTTTCGGGACGGCCGGCAACGGCACAGTATGTGATGAACGTGTCTTCGACTGGCCGGCGCGTGCTGGATGATCTCTACGCACCCGAGGCCATCGAGCGGCTGAACATTTTGCGCCGCCAGATTGAAATCGCCCAAGGCAAGCCCTTGGCGGATGTGGAGGCCGCCGCATGATTCGCAGAATTGCCGTTCCCGTCGCGGCAATGATCGTCTTTTTGGGGCTCTGGGAGGTACTGGTCTGGGTCAACGATTGGCCGAATTACATCATGGCTTCGCCATCCGATCTGCCGGCAGCGGTCGTGAAATTCTGGAAGCTCTTTCTGGTGATGGGCTGGCAGACGCTTTGGCGCACGGTCGTTGGCCTGCTGATCGCCATCCTCGCCGGAGTCGTGCTGGGAATGATCATGGGGTTCTGGCGTACCATGCGCGATGCCCTCTATCCGTTGCTTGTGGGTTTCAACGCCATCCCCAAGGCTACCGTCGTGCCGATCATTGCGCTCCTGTTTATTGGCGCACACGATTTCAACACGATCATGATTGCGTTCATGATCTCATTCTTTCCGATTGCCGTTTCGGTTTCCATCGGATTGTCGACGTTGGAGCCCGAGTATCGAGATATCCTGCGCTCGCTTGGCGCCTCGCAGTCCACGATCTTTTGGAAAATTGCCTTGCCCAAGACTCTGCCAGAGTTCTTCGGGGCGCTGAAGGTCTCCGTTACACTTGCTTTCATTGGCACGAACCTGATGGAAATCGTGAGCCCACATGGTCGCGGCCTCGGGGCGTTGTTCGACAGCGGTAAAACCAATTCGGACTATCCGCTGATGTTCGCGGTTCTTATCGCTCTCGCGTTTCTGGGGATCGTTCTCTACTATGTCGTGGTTGTGCTCGAAAACATATTCGCCGGCTGGGCGGAACGCTAGCTAACCTGACCACGAAGGCCTGCACGGTCGCTTAGGGAACCTCTAATTTTGGGGTTTTTAGGGCTGTGGCTGCGGAGTTGCCCTTCCCGGCCGCCGACCGGTTTTCTGCAGTCCAGAAACCCCCTAATGCGCGTTTTCGGGGCGGAACCGCCGCCGTTTCAGCCCCCGCAGGGCCGGTCCGGCAGATTCCGGGCACACTTCTCCTCTCCCCTGTCATGACAGGTGCGGCTGGGCAATCATCAGGTTCGAGAAGCCCGGAAGCAGCGCAAACCGCTGCGCGTTCCTCTCCAGCCCTCGATAGCGAACCTTGTCATCCGAACACCTGCCTCGCGATCCGGAACGGATGCTGCACCCCGGCCTCCGCCGTCTCCGCCAGAGAAGCCGCGCTGCCCGCCGGGGTCCATGGCAATGTGCCATGCCACCTCGCGATGTGCGCGCTCCGCCCGCTTCCCGATCAAGCGATATCCGGCGTCAGGGCGGACTTGTTTCCCCTCGCCGTGCAGAAGCCGGTCCGAGAGCGTCAGGTCGCGACGTTGGCGGCCGTTCCCTCTAGGTGGGGCGCACCAGATCCCAGGGATTGGTGACGACGTGCAGCTTCATCCCGAAATGCCTCCGGTTCCCCTTCTTCGTCCGGTGCATCTCCGGACCGTGCGCATTGTTCTCGTTCCTGGCCGACGACGGCGCCGAAATGATGGTGGCATCCCTTCAGCAGAACCCTCGTTCGGCTAGGTCGTGTACTCATAAAGGAAAAGGGATTTCTTTCCGGCGCTGATGTGATTCAAGTTTCCAAACAGTGGGAGATTGAGGATGCGGGGCCGGCACGATCTGACGGATGCGGAATGGGCGATCATCTCGCCGTTGCCGCCTGACAAGCCGCGGGGCGTTCCGCGGGTGGACGACCGGCGGGCGATCGGCGGGATCTTTCACATCCTGCGCACCGGCACGCCGTGGCGCGACCTTCCGCAACGCTGCGGGCCGCAGGCGACAGTCTGCAACCGCTGGGCCAGGCAAGGGGTGCGGGAGCGCCTGTTCGGGGCGCTGGCGGCGGGCTCGCCGGGATCTCTTCATCTCCTCTACTCCTCGGTGGTGCGCGCCCACCAGCACGCCGCGGGCGGAAAGAAGGGGGTCCGGACCACGCCATCGGGCGCTCGCGAGGCGGGCTGAGCACCTCTACCGCCACCGCAACCTCGTCGAACGTTTCTTCAACAAGCTCAAGCACTTCCGAGGCATCGCGACCCGCCATCACAAGCTTGCAAGAAACTTCCTCGCCGCAATCGCCCTCGCCTGCATCCGCCTCTGGATCAAAATCAATGAGTACACAACCTAATAGCGGCTTGTGATGAAAGCGTTCAGACATGGTTTGTCCCGGCAGCAACCCTTAGTGGGCGGAAGGGCCTGACCATGGGTCAATCACTTCAACACCCATCAATTCAAACGGGCGGCGATCCCGCGTTGCAACGCGGCACCGATCATGGCTGATTGCAATTGCTGCGATCATTCCATCCATGTCCTTAATTGCATCTTTGCCATGCTTCTGCCGGGCAGGGGCAATGTTCGTGCCGAACATAAGTGCCGCTTTGGAATCGAAGGACAAAACACGCCCTGAGAAATCCACCTCAAAAAGCTCGGTGATACCGCGATGCAACTGCACTCGGCGTTTCCCCTCCGGCATGGCCCAAAGCCCATGCTCCATTTCCGCTTGATTGATCGTGGTCACAAACAGTTCGGTAGAGACTTGCTGGTTAAGCCACTCGATCACCAAAGGATCGGGCTTGGGCTTGAAAGGCTCAGAGAGAACCATTGTATCAACAACAATCATTCGAAGCTCACCGGATCGCTAGCTGTCTCGCTGCGTTCAAACTGGAAATCCTGATCGACAATGCCGCTGTATTTTCTAGCCAGTTTTGATCCAAAGCCATCGCCGCCCAGAGTATTGACATGCTGAGCGATCAAATGCCGAACCTCTGCCTCCGCGCTCCTGTCGTTGGACGCGGCTACACGTTTCAGAGCGGCATACTCTGGATCTGGGATGTTGCGAACGGTCATTTGGCCCATAGTTCAAGTTCCTTTGCAGCGTGCTATCAATATAGTTGACATGATAGCATCATGCAAGCGCGCCGTTATGAGTGATAGCAAGAAAACAGCCCCGCCGAAGCGAGGCCAGTTGGTTCCTCTCCACAAGGAAAACTGGTTAGCCAGGATCGCGAGCTGCGCACCAGATCGCGCCCTGGGAAGTATCGGCAGCCAGCTTCAGAACAATGCCAGTTGCTCAGGCTGCGGGCGAATGCCAACGCGCCCGCGCGGATCAATCACCCAGCCGTCGCGCTCAATGGACGCATCCGGCCCGTGCTGGTCTATAAACACCCGGTCGGCCTCGGCCTTCCGGCCAGTATGAAAATCATTCGCCATATGGCCGCTCGGTCGGCGGCACCAAACGCCGGGGGCACGACCGCAATCAGGGCACCTCACGGCAAGAACAGGATGACGGTGGGCTGTGAAATCAGGCCTGGGTCTCTTCCAATTCTCCCAGGTCGTGTAATCATAAAGGAAAAGGGATTTTCTTTCCGGCGATGATGTGATTCAAGCTTTCAAACAGTGGGAGCTTGAGGATGCGAGGCCGGCACGATCTGACGGATGCGGAATGGGCGATCGTCTCGCCGTTGCCGCCTGACAAGCCGCGGGGCGTTCCGCGGGTGGACGACCGGCGAGCGATCAGCGGGATCTTTCACATCCTGCGCACCGGCACGCCGTGGGCGGGAAAAAGGGGGTCCGGATCACGCCATCGGACGCTCGCGAGGCGGGCTGAGCACCTGTACCGCCAACGCAACCACGTCGGACGCTTCTTCAACAAGCTCAAGCACTTCCGAGGCATCGCGACCCGCCATCACAAGCTCGCAAGAAACTTCCTCGCCGCAATCGCCATTGCCTCCATCCGCCTCTGGATCAAAATCAATGAGTCCACAACCTAGATGATCCCTGATCTCCTGAACACGGCAGGTGCGCCAGTCCGCAGCGCTCCAGCTGGCGGCGGAAGTCGGGATCGTGGTCTCGTCCGGCGCTTCTTGCGGTCGCATTCAAGGCTTGCAAAGGTCAATTGCCGAAGGCGCTGCAGGTCGTGATCTCTCGAAAAAAGCTGCAGCGCAAGACAGTGGGCGCACACCGGATGCACAGTGCCACGCCCACATAGAAGGCTGTATTCAGAGGTTCCCCAGTTGCATCAAAACTGGTCTGATCTCAAGGGAAAGTTTGGATGGAAGCCGGCAGAATCATGGGCAGGAAGCCTCCGACGAATGCATCGCCCAAGCCAATTGTTGTCGCCGCCGCTTCATCGATTTGAATGCTGGGATAGCAACAAACCAAACCCTTCGCTAGTTTGGTGAGTTCGGCGGCGAATTTCAAGCCATCTGTGCGCGGCAGCATTCGTTGCGTTTCGATATAATCTAGCTGATCGAAGTCATCGCCACGCCGCATGCGCGTGCAGGCCATGTGTATTCCTGCCTTCAGCGATGTCGCGTATCGGTCGGGATTGGCGCCATATGCAAGTGCCCACTGGGCGGTATGAACAATGATGGTCGGAACAGGTATCAATTTTCGCAAATCCTGCAATGCCCGTAGTATTTCAAAGGGATCCAATAACGGGATGTTCCGGTTCAAATGTCCTTGCAGCTCGTCTTCGTTCAAGCTGTGTATGTGAATGAATTTCGAAAGGGCGTCGCGGACCTGAATGCTTAATTCCGGAAGCGGAAAGCAGCCGTCTTCGTAGAATGCCACCGCTCCGGGGCGAAGCGAGCGGACGACTTCCGCAATCGTCGCAAGCCTCGCCGCGAGCAGCTTGCCACTTTGCATCGCGTTGAAGCCGGAAATCAAGAACACCTCTGCGTCTGCGGCCAACGACGCCAAACGTGGGCTGATGTTCATATCGGTCGTATGCGGGTCGTTGGAATAAATGATGCGGTTTGCCCTATTTGCCTCGACCGAAACATCGCCTGCCTGGATGCGAGAGTGCTTCGCGAATTGAACGATGATGTGGGGATGGATTCCATTCTCGTCGTTGGAGCAAACCCAAGGGCAGCCGTCCGGGATCGACCGGCGAACGTGATGGTTCATTGTCACCAAATGAAGCCCGGGCGTGTATCCGATCTTGTGCATGGCAATCGCCGCCCGAAACGGAGTCCCGCCGACGGTGATTTTGCCTTCGAACATGCCCGCCAACTGGTAGGCCAATTCCTGCGAGGCCAGCAGTCGCTCTCCGCCTGTTCCGGATTTCAGGAAGCCAAGAACCGACACGACGAAATCGCGGACGTTCGCGATCGGCCCTTCGGTGCCGATCTCTCCGGGTTTAACATTGTATTCGATGATCAGCCTCTCGATTGGCCCGGGATTCCACACAGTTTCGAAGTCGATGTTGTTTCCGAGGCCGAGAACGATTCTTTCGCCCATGAAACTCTCCGGCAGTGCGCGTGGCATTGAATGCATGCGGCCGGCATTCAAACCGCTTGAATGCGAATTGTCCAGATTCCGCTGCGTTTTGGAACATTCGATCGGTTTTTAGCGTGCTCTTGATCGGATGCCACTTCCATTGAAGAGAGACTTGAAACCGCTCGCGCGTGAACAAGGTATAATTTGACAATGGAAAATCCACTGTTTACCAATTGCCTCAGGTTTCCGGTGTTCCAGCCGGAAATCCCAACTACAGTAGGAGGAAACGATGAAAATAAAGAAAGTTGCATTGGTAATGTTGTCGTCATTGCTGGTGTCGGTTTCCGGCATGGTAAAAGTGTCGGCGCAAACGACGATCGAATTCATTCAATGGTGGGAGCCGGAGCTGCCTGCAGGCTCGTTCCGTGGGATTATGGATGATTTCGAAGCCGCGAACCCGGGGATCAAGGTCAATCTGATCAGCGGACCCTATTCCAGCACCCGTGATCAAATCGTCGTTGGGGCAGCAAGCGGTACGCTCAGCGATGTCGTGGGTCTGGATGGTGCTTGGGTGAACGGACTTTCCAAGCAAGGGGCAATCGCCGCGCTCGACGATTTGATGGCCGCTTCCGATTTCGACGCCAGTCAGGTTGCAGCCATAATCAAGCTGAACGGAAACAGCTACATGTTCCCGGTTGCTTCGTTCATTTATCCGATTTTCCTGAACCTTGATCTTCTGGAGGCGGCCGGGGTCGCACCTCCGACGAACAGGAGCGAGTTCCATGAGGCGGCCAGAAAGCTGACGGACGAGTCCGCGAACCAGTACGGCTGGGTCCTGCCGCTGTCGCTCCAGTCGCCGAACGGCGTCCAGAACGATGTGATGTCCTGGGTTTGGGCATCCGGCAAGAGCATGCTCAAGGATGGTCAGCCCGACTTGGAGAACGAAGACGTGACAAGCGCTCTGAAGTTCATCCAGTCCATGTACAACGAGGGGCTGATATCCCCCGGCACCTTCGCGAAGAAGGAGCAGGACAAGGTTGAGGAGTTCGTGAACGGCCGGGTCGCGATGATGGTCGATACGCTTGCGCACATCAATTTGATCCGCGAACGGAATCCAGACCTGAATTTCACGATTTCGGACTTTCCGGCGGTCGATGGTTATGACGGGCGCAGGGGCCTGCCTTATGCGTCGTGGGGCATTGGGGTCAGTGAAAACAGCGAGCACAAGGAGGAGGCCTTCAAGCTGGTGGCTTACCTCATGAGCGAGGAAGTCAACAGCAAGCTCGTTTCCATCGCCAATGCGTTTCCCGGCAACGTGAACGCCAAGCCGGACTTCGTGGCTTCCGACTCGCTGTTCGCAAAAGCCTTCGAGATATTCCAGTCGGGATACTTGGCGAACGAATTCGTCGGCCTTCCTGTGGCGGAGGAGTTGATGAGGATGTTCGACGAGGAAATCCAGTTGATGCTCGACGGCAAGCAGACTGTGGAAGAAGCGGTGGCCAAGGCCCAGAAGAAGTGGGAAGCCGAGTTCTAGGCATATCCTAGCGAACGAATGTCGGGCGGTGCATCTAACCCCGCCCGGCATTGGAATTGATTCGATTCCGGACCTTGGCGGAGCAGACCCGTCCGAAAACATGGCGAAGTGTTGAACTTCTTGGACAGGCAACCTGCAGTTGCGCAAGGCGGAACGAACTCTCGAAGAACGCCTCGATCCAGGTTGCTGTCTTACAAGACCATCAGGTTGCTGACGCCGTACGCTTACGTCGCGCCGTCGATTATCCTCTTTTCAGTTCTGATGCTTTTTCCAATGATCGTCGCGATCCGTTATTCGCTCCTCGACCGCGCAATAATGACGCCAAGCCCTTCATTCGTGGGGCTCAAGAATTTCAAGACCATTTTCCAGGATGACGTGTTTTGGCAGTCCGTCCGCAACACCCTGTACTTCACGATCATGAGCGTCGTGTTTCACTTCCTGCTTGGATTGTTCTTCGCGGTGTTGCTGAACTCGAGCCGGATCAATCCCGCGATCAGGAGCATTTTCCGGATTCTATACATCATGCCGTGGCTGTTCACGGCGGTGATCATTGCGATCATCTGGCGCTTGCTGCTCGATCCGAGCGGAGTGATCAACAGCATAATCGCCGCATTGAACATCACCGACCGGAACATTGAGTGGTTCGCATCGACAAGCACCGCGATTCACGCGCTGACTTTCGTCAACATCTGGGCAGGCTATCCGCTATTCATGGTGAGCCTTCTGGCCGGGCTTCAGGGCGTTCCGGGAGAACTTTACGAAGCTGCCAGCATCGACGGCGCCAACGAACTCGAAAAGTTCTGGCACATAACGCTGCCGCACCTGGTCCCGATCATAATCAGCGTCGCGCTTCTTGATTTCATTTGGACGATGCAGGTGTTTCCGCTGGTCTGGATGACAACAGGAGGCGGGCCGATTCATGCGACGGAGATGCTGAGCACGTACACCTACAAGCTCGCGTTTTCCAAATATCAATTCTCGCTCGCGTCGGCGAGCGCGATCGTTGTTCTAGCCCTGTCGATGTGCGTAACCTACTTCTACATCAAGCATCAGAAGGCGAGGGACTAGCCGATGCCGGGGCGCCGACGGACCGATTGGCTGACGGTCGCCACCTATGCGGGGCTTGCCGCTGGTCTGGTGTTCGTCATGTTTCCAGTTCTGTGGATGATTTTCAGCTCGCTCAAGTCGAACACCGAGATATTCGCCGTTCCGCAGACCCTGCTCCCCAAGGAGTTCACTCTGAGCGCCTATCTGGCAATCTTCGCCAGTGCCACGAAGATACGGTTTTTCATTAACAGCTACCTCGTCGCAGGCGTGGTCACCCTGCTTACGCTGCTGATCGCGATCTTGGCAGGCTATAGCTTCAGTCGGTATTCGTTCCGGCTCAAGAAGCCGTTGAACGTTTTCATCATCAGCACTCAGACGGTTCCGCCAATCACGTTGCTGATCCCGTATTTCGGGCTGGTTGTGGCATTCCGCCTGTTCGACACCTACTATGCCCTGATCCTGACCTACATGGTGTTCACGCTGCCTTACGCCATTCTGATGATGACGGGTTACTTCAACACCTTGCCGAGAGACCTCGACGAGGCGGTGCTGGTTGACGGCGGATCGAGCTGGACCGCGCTTTGGCGCGTTGTCGTGCCGGTTTCGATTCCGGGCATTGTGGCCACGGGCGTATACACTTTTCTGCTGGCTTGGAACGAGTTCCTGTTCGCCTTGACACTCACCAAGTCGATGCATATGCGCACGGTGCCGATCGGGATTCAGTTGCTGATGGGTCAGCATGCCTACGAGTGGAACGAAATGATGGCGATGAGCGTGCTGGGCTCCCTTCCGCTTCTGCTGGCCTATCTGATCGCGCAGCGATACTTTTTTGCGGGCATGACCGCTGGGTCCGTCAAGATCTGAGGTAAAACTTGGAAGCCGGGCGGGGTGGGTTATCCGTATTTCTTCGAAATTCAACCGAGGTGCATTGATGGACAGAAGCTTGGATCGAAAACTTGCGAGAATCCGCGGCGGAGAATACCGCCCGTCGGATTTCGTGATTGCAGACGCGAAGGACGGGGACATGGGCGGCGGCGTGGTGGCATTCGGCCCGAAGAAGGACGAGTCCGGGCGCTTCAGGTCTTTTCCGGAGCATCTTCAGGCGATGCGCGACATCACCCGGACCGGGCTTGCCGACATCATGCTCATGTCGATGTCGGCGGCCGAGCGGCTAGTGGAAGGGGGGCTGTTCGAAGGCTCCGCTGTCACCCCGGCTGTTCGGTTGAACGACGCCACGGACATCTGGGGTCCACGCCACTCGGCCTACAAGACCGCTCCAGCCCGCGAGTTCCGCTCGGCGAATGCCGAGGTCGCGGCAAGGATGGTCGATCTGGGGCTTTACTCCATTACTTTTTCCAACGACATCGACAGCGACCTGAAGTTCCTTAACTGCTTTCATCGATTTCTTTACGACATTTCCGGAACGGGGCTTCGCTATTTCCTGGAAGTGTTCAATCCGCAGATCGACGTCGGCATCGCGAAGGACGATCTTCCGGATTTCGTGAACGACTGCATCGTCCGCTGTCTTGCAGGCCTGACCCGGGCGGAACGGCCGGAGTTCCTGAAGATTCCCTTCAACGGGCCGCGCGCAATGGAGGATTTGTGCCGCTACGATCCGGGGAACCTCATTGTCGGAGTTCTCGGCGGCGGCGCAGGCACGACCCGCGACACGCTTGAGCTTGTTCGGCAGAGCGAAAAGTTCGGCGCCCGGGTGGCGCTGTTCGGCAGGAAGATCCTGTTCAGCGAAGATCCGGAGCAGATCCTGAAAACGATGCGGATGGTGGTTCAGGGCGACATCGACACTGCGGAGGCGGTGCGGGCGTTTCATTCCCACATCAAAGCCAGGGGCATTGCCTCGAAACGCAGTCTGGAAGACGACATCCAAGTCACCGAGCCCGCGCTGCTGCATGATTTGTAGCCCCCGCTGCTTGCGTTGCAACTTGGTCCGTGCCAAGATCATCTGGCCGCGGCCAGGCTGCTCCTTGGGGAGCTTCTCCATCGTGTGGAAACCGAGCGGTCGGAAGACGACAACGTGATCGATCGTCACCTAGGTCGCGACTGGCTTCCTGCTCTTGATCATCCAGAAATCCGAAGCGCGTCTTAATTTTGCCGCTTGCCGGGTATTCGAGATACAGTCCCTTCTGAGCGCCTGTAACGAACCCGGTCGCGCCAACCTAGACGATAGTTTTTCTCTTCTCCTCCCGAAGGATGCGCCTTTCGCAATGATGCAGAAGGGAGAGAAGAGATGCGACCAGGCGATCATTCACGATGCCATCCGACGACCGGCGGCGCTGGCAGCAAATCTTCGCCGACAGGAACCGATCGCAGAAGCATGTGTGGCGGGCGCACGACTTGGCGCTGCATCGCAAGCGGTAGTTCAAGCTTTCAGGCGATTCCGCCTTCGCCGAGAGGTTGACCGGCATTGTTGGCATGCACGCCAACCGCCGGACCCCGCCGTGGCGTTGCCGATCGCTGAGAAGGTCCAGACCCAGGTGTTTGCGCGCCCAGCCCGGCTTGCCGCTTAAGATGGGGCGCGGCGCCACGATGACGCATGACTGCAAGCGCAACGGCACCCTCTTTGCCGCCCCGACCCTGCTCAAGACGGCACGATGGTTGGCCAGCATTCCGCCTGGCACCGAGATCCATAAAGAGAGGATGCCAAAAGCTGGAATCAATCCACTAGTCACGGAGCTGCATCGGCACTTTCGCGCACTTTGATGCAGCAGGGCAATTCTGAATCTTGTCCTTTGGAATAGAGACGCCGGTTCTGTTTCCTTGAAACGGGGTTCGCTTCGGCAACACGGAAGCTCGCAGAAGAAGAGCTATTCGGCCGCCATCCTCTTGACTTCTCCAACCGCGCCGGACCCGATCACCATTTCCAAGTCCGCTCCCTCGTAGCCCAGAACATCCCTCAGGATCTCGTATGTATGCTCGCCCAAGAGTGGAGATCTCTTTACCTCAACTTCGCAATCCGAGAGCTTGATTGGACATCCAACCGAGAGATACTTTCCGCGCTCCGGGTGATCAACTTCGACGATGGTTCCCGTTTCACGAAGCGACTGTTCCTCAGCGAGCTCCTTCATCGAGAGAATGGGCCCGACCGGAATGTCGAGCGGATTGCAGATTTCCATCACCTCGAATTTCGTCTTGGTCTTGGTCCAGTTCTCGATGGTTTCGAAGACTTCATTCAGGCGAGGCAGTCTGGCCTTGGGGGTTGCGTAGTCGAGGTCGTCCTTCCACTCCGGCTTGCCGATAAGGTCGCAGATCCTGCCCCAAACGGCAGCCTGCGTGATGAAGTAGGTGTAGGCGTCCGGATCGCTCTCCCACCCCTTGCACCTTAGTATTCGTCCAGGCTGCCCGCCGCCCGAGTCGTTGCCAGCGCGCGGCGTTGCTTCCCCAAAGGGCACGCCTTCTCCGTGCTGGCTGTATTCCGTCAGAGGACCGGAGGCGAGGCGCTGCTGATCCCTGAGCTTGACGCGGCAGAGGTTCAGCACTCCGTCCTGCATGGCGGCAAGCACCCTTTGGCCGCGGCCGGACTTTTCGCGCTGCAGCAGAGCGGCGACGATTCCAAGAGCCAAGTGGAGGCCGGTTCCCGAATCGCCGATCTGGGCGCCGGTGACCATTGGCAGGTCGTCCAGAAATCCTGTGGTCGATGCCGAGCCTCCTGCGCATTGCGCAACGTTTTCATACACCTTGCAGCTTTCGTATGGCCCGGGGCCGAAGCCCTTGACGGAGGCATAGACCATTCGCGGATTGATCTCTTGGATCCGGTCCCATCCAAAGCCCATTCGGTCAAGCGCGCCGGGAGCGAAATTCTCGACAAGCACGTCGCATGACTTCACCAAGTGCTCGAGAACCTGCTTGCCTGTCTCGTTCTTGGTGTTCAGCTCGATCGAGCGCTTGTTGTGGTTCAGCATCGTGAAATAGAGGGAGTCGGCACCTTCCACGTCGACCAGCTGCTTGCGCGTGGCATCGCCTATGCCTGGCCGTTCCACCTTGATCACATCGGCGCCAAGCCAGGCTAGCAGCTGTGTGCATGTCGGGCCGGACTGAACGTGGGTGAAATCGAGAATCCTGATGCCTTCCAGGGCCTTCATCTTTTTCTCCTTCTGATGGCAGCGGCCTTTCAACGAGGCAGCTGCTTCTTCGAAATCGCGCTCTGCGGGTTCAGATTGCCGATGCGCCCGCTTTCGGTGCCGGCCTTGGCATCGATCACGGCGTTGATCAGGGTTGGAACCTCCGAGTCCAAAGCTTCGCTCACGGCGCGGGAAAGATCGTCGGGCGAGACCGCGCAAACGCCGACCCCGCCAAACGCTTCCATCATTCTGTCGTAGCGCGCATCCTTGACGAAGACCGTGGGCGCGACATCCGCCCCCCCGGTGGGGTTCGCGTCGGTTCCGCGGTAGATGCCGCCGTTGTTGAACACGACGACACAGACGGGCAGCTTGTATCGGCAGATGGTCTCGATCTCCATTCCGCAAAAACCGAAGGCGCTGTCGCCCTCGATCGCAAGCACCTTCGATCCCGTCTCTATGGCCGCCGCGATGGCGGAACCCATGCCTATTCCCATTACGCCCCATGTGCCGACATCAAGGCGCTTGCGCGGCCGGTAAATGTCGATGATGGAGCGGGCGAAGTCGAGCGTGTTGGCTCCCTCGTTCACCAGAACGGTGTCGGGGCGCTGCTTGATTATCTCGCGAATGGCTCCAAGCGCTCCGTGGAAATCCATGGGCACGTTGTTGTTCTGCAGCCTCGGGGCCATGCGGGCGACATTGGATTCCACCTTGGATCTGATGACGCCGGTCCACTCGGCCGACGGCGCCTTCCAGTCCTTTCCGATCGCCTCTGCAAGCGCGAGGACACATGACTCGATATCCCCAACTACCGGTGCCGCAATTTCGACATTGGAGTCCATTTCCAGGGGATCGATGTCGATTTGCACGAATTTCTTCGGATTTGCGCCCCAAGCCTTTCCCTTGCCATGCGACAGCAGCCAGTTGAGGCGCGCTCCGATCATCAGCACAACGTCCGATTCCCTCAATGCCAGCGAGCGTGCCGCTCCGGCAGATTGCGGGTGGCTGTCGGGAAGCAACCCCTTCGCCATGCTCATCGGCAGGTAAGGGAAACCGGTCTTTTCGACCAACTTCCGGACTGCTTCATCAGCCTGTGCATACGCTGCGCCCTTACCGAGAATTATCAGCGGCCGCTTCGCCCCCCTGAGTGCATTTAGCGCGCGCTTGACCGATTCAGGCGAAGGGATTTGACGCGGCGCGGCATCAACGACCTTCACCAGCGACTTCGCGCCGGCGCCGGCGTCCATTGCCTGCGCTAACAACTGTGCCGGAAAGTCGAGATAGACACCTCCGGGGCGTCCCGAGAGGGAAGCGCGGACGGCGCGCGCGATGCCAATGCCGATGTCATTGGCATGCAGCACCCTGTACGCGGCCTTGCAAAGCGGTTTTGCGATGGCCAGCTGATCCATCTCTTCGTAGTCGCCCTGTTGCAGATCGACGATTTCGCGCTCCGATGAGCCGCTGATCAGGATCATGGGGAAGCAGTTGGTTGTCGCGTTGGCCAGCGCGGTGAGGCCATTGAGGAAACCGGGGGCGGAAACTGTGAGGCAGACGCCCGGCCGCTTGGTCAAGTAGCCGGCGGTGGATGCCGCGTAGCCTGCATGCTGTTCGTGGCGAAACGAAATCACGCGCATGCCCTCCGCCTGCGCCAAGCGGCCAAGATCCGTAATCGGAATACCGGGAACAGTGTATATTGTGTTGATTCCATTAAGTTTCAAGCTGTCAATGACTAGATGAAAGCCATCCGTCAGTGCACCTTGATCGGTACCGGCTTCTTCGACAGTGGCGGATGAGTCGTCGGCTGTCGCCTTCGGCGGCATGTCATTGGCAAGAATTGACATGGGATATCCTCTTGTGGGTCTGAATTGAGCGAATTGTCTTTGAATCAGGCGATGCCTCTCCGGCGGTCTGAGGCGATGGACAGTTACGAGTCCTCGGCCCCTTTCAATTCCGTCCTGCTCTTTCGCTTTTTGATTATCCGAATGATCGGATAAAGCATCAGGGCAGCGGCCAAGGCGATGCAGACGGCGGATATGGGCCTTTCGATAAACACGGTGACATCGCCCTGCGAACCGATAAGCGACTGTCGCAGCGACCGCTCGGCCAGCGGACCCAGCACAATCGCGAGAACCGCCGGAGCAACCGGGTAGTTCAGCTTGCGCAAGAGATATCCGGCAATGCCGAACAGAAGCATTAGCCACACGTCATGCATTGTCTGCGTCGGCGCGTAGCCGCCCACCACGCAGAGCACGAAAATGATCGGCGCCAGTATGGTGAACGGAAGCGTGAGCATGCGCACGAAGATCGGGATGAAGGCCAAGTTGACGATGACCGTGAACAGGTTCGCCACGTACAGGGCCCCGATCAATCCCCAGACAAAATCAGGGTTTTCGGAAAAGAGAAGCGGGCCCGGGCGCAGTCCCCAAATGATCATTCCACCCAACAGGATGGCAGTGGTGGGCGAGCCGGGAATGCCGAGCGTGATCATCGGCAGCATCGAGCCGGTCGATGCGGCGTTGTTTGCGGCTTCCGGTGCGGCAATGCCTGAAAGATTTCCCTTTCCGAATGAATCCGGGTCCTTGGAAAAGGTCTTGGCAAGGCCATACGACATGAGCGAGGCAGGGGTTGCGCCCGCTGCCGGAAGAGTGCCGACGAAATATCCGAGGACCGAGCCGAAAGAAGTTGTACCGATGTACTCTCTCACCGAACGCAAGTTGTTCAGGAAGCCACGCCATGTCATCCTGACTTGGTGGACGGTCACCTTGCCGCTGGTGGACTCAAGCGTCCACAGCATCTCGCCGATGCCGTAAATTCCGATTGCGAGCACGAGGAAATTGATTCCGTGCAAGAATCCCGAAATCTCGAAGAATACCAGACGGGGTTTGCCGGAGATGATGTCGGCCCCGACCGTGGCAAGAACCAAGCCGGCCAATATGGAAAACACGGTCTTCGGGATGTCGTCGCCGCCCAGCCCGATGAACGTGGCGAATGCCAGCACCATGAGGGCGAACTCCTCTGACGGGCCGAACTTCAGGGCGAAGTCTGCCAGCGGAGGCGCGAACAGCGTGAACAGCACGACCGAGATCGTGCCGCCGATGAACGAGGCCAAAGCGGCGGTCGTCAGCGCTTGGTCGGCTTTTCCGGCCGCGGCGAGCGGACGTCCGTCGAAAACCGTTGCGACCGCAGTCGATGCGCCAGGAATTCCGAGGGTGATCGAGCTGATCGCCCCGCCGTACATGGCACCGTAGTAGACTGCCGCCAAGAAAATGATCGCTGCCGTCGGCGGTACCAGAAACGTGACCGGCAAAAGTATCGCCACACCGTTTACCGAGCCGAGACCGGGCATTGCCCCGACAAAGAGGCCGACCACGCAGCCGATGATGATCATCAACAGGTTGATTGGTTCAAACGCTTGGACGAGACCTCCGGCCAGAGATGCGAGAATTGCCTCCATGGTCGCTCACTCCGCCTTGGATTCAGGTTTCGCCATCTTTTTGGCGATGTAGGCGGCAACCCCGATGGTTGCAAACGATGCGACGATGTAAGCCCAAAAATGATTGGTCCCGTACATGATGTCGTAGACAGGATAGAACCATTCCTCAGTGACCGACTTGGGGAGCGGAATCTTCAGTCCCCATTCAAACAGCGCGAAGATGAAGACGGGTATCCCGCCGACCAGAAGGATCGTGGTCGACCAGGTGTGCCGCCCGATTGTCCTGATGTAGAACAGAAGGAATCCGAGCAAGGCCAGATAGATGCCAATCAGGTGGATTCCGAGAAGGAGCGCGAGCAGTGCGGCCACCGACGTGCCGACGACCCTGGCTGCGCTCCATGAAATGTAAGGCTCGTTCGAACGGGACTCCGGCGTCGCTCTTGCAAACCAGCGCAATAGCGTCGTGATGGAAGCCAGCAGCATGCCGGCCCCGAGCCAGAACGGCCAGAATCCGGAGCCAGGGCCTTTTTCAGGCACCCAGCCGATCTCGAGCCCGTCTGTTGATGACCACATGAGGCCCAGAGACCCAAGGATCGTCGCTATTGCTGCAACGAGTTCCGCTTGACGCACAGTCACTGAATTCGCGCCTTCAATCGGCAGGGCACTTTCATGAGCGAGTTGCCAGGAAATTCAGAGCGCACGCTTGTCTTCACCGCCCCGCACAAACTGCATCGATGTGCCGGGGCCGCGCGTCCGCGCCCCCGGCTGCAACCGACATTGCGGAGTCAGGCAAAGACTATTCTCCAGTGATCGCTTCTGCACCAACCGCTTCGATCAGTTCCTCGTGCCGGCGTCCCTGCTCGGAATGGAATGTGGCAAGGTCGGCACCCGCAACCCACTCGTCGCAAGTAAGCCCGTCCTCCACGCAGAAGGTCTGCCATTCCTCGGAATCGAACAGGGTCTTGAAGAGATCCATGTACCATTCTTGGGCTTCAGATGACATTCCCGGAGGGCCGTTGATCGATCGCTGCATGAAGTAGACGATGTCATGACCGAGCTCTCTTGCGGTCGGAATGTCCGGATAGGCTTCCATCCGCTCGGGAGTGAACTGAACCAAGGGCTTGGAGTCGCCGGCACGATAGAATTCGTTCTGCTCGGCAGGGTTGTTGACCGTCGAATCGATGTGCTTGCCGATCAGGTTCTTGGCAACTGTGCCGCCTCCCGGGAAGGGGATGTAGGTCACCTCGTATCCGAATTCCTTCTCCATCATGGCAGTGAGGATGGAATCTTCCTGTCCAGAGCCGGTGCCGCCGACTTTCCAGTCCTTGCCGGCTGCCTTGACTGCTTCGACGTAGCTTCCGAGGTCCGTGATGTCTTTGCGGTCGTCGTGCACCCATAGCAGGAAGGTGTCAAGCGCCATGCGTCCGACTGGCGTAAACGTCGAGATGTCGACGCCTAGATCCTTCTGGATAATCGGGGTCGTGTAGAAGGAGTTGAGCGTGACCAGAATTGTATGGTCGTCGCCTGTCTTGCTCTTGAGGTAAAGCAGGGCTTCCGCACCTGAGCCGCCTGGCTTGTTGATCGGAATGAACGGGCGTGGCGAAAGGCCCTTCTGTTCGATGAGGCCTTGCAGCAGGCGCGCGATCTGGTCCGCACCGCCTCCCGTTCCTGCCATAATGATGAACTCGACGGGCTTTTTGGGAGACCACTGCGCCATGGCCGGCATGCCCACGAAGGCCGCCGAGCCAACACTGGCCGCCAGTGCAGTTCCACCCAACAGGTTCAAAAGCTTTTTCATACTTCCATATCCTTTCCACTTGATGAGAGTCGGCACCGCCCGGCTCCGCTTTCGCGCATTCGCTGCAGGATCCGGGCTAGGTTGCCGAAGCCCTCGTTTTGCTGGTCGAAGCATGCCTCGCCATTGCGATTGACACCCAAAGACCATTCATGTACTGATATACCAGATGTGGTGTATGGTATACAAGACGAAAATTGAGCATTACGTACTTGATTAACCAAGAGCATTGTTCAAGACACGTTTCATGATTCGAGCAACCCGACACAAGACTTGCTTGAGCAGGCAGGTTCACGAGAACCTTGACGCGTTCCACGAACAGCAGACCGCGTTGTGGAACGATGCATTGCGCGAATGCAATGAAGCGCATCGAATGAACGGCAAGTCCGTTTCCTTCCATGACCAGTGCAAGTCGCGACGGAAATGCGCGGGAAGTTTTCCGATTTCGAGAAGTATCACTTGCAATTCCGGCGTTCGGCTCTCAACCGGTCGTACAAGACGTTTCCTCGCTTTTTCAGGCAAGGAGGGCTTGCCGCGGTTCAAGTCCCGTTTCAGAGGCATTCGGTGATTTCGGTGAAGGGAATCGGCAAGTTCCGCTTCAAGGACAACAGGGAGGGGCTGGTCAAGTCTGCGAGAGTGGTCCACACGCCGTTGAGGGTTGAGGTGCAGTTCATTCGGGGACTGCCGGACATTGAAGCTAGGCCCGTTGGCGATGTTGTTGGGATTGACGTTGGCATTAAGGCAATGGCGACGTTGAGCAACAGCGTTCATGTTGCTAGGCGGGTTGTTGACAGGTCAAGGAGGAAGGCGTTGCAGAAACGGGTTTCAAGGGCTGTTCGCGGTTCCGTTTCAAGACGCGGGAAGTTTGCCGCGCTGTCCCGCGAGAGCTGTCGTCTGGCGCAACGCGAGCACGGACATCTGCACGAGCTTGCGGCGAGTCTCGAGAAGACGGGCAGTCGGTGTTTTGCCGAGGACATCAAGACGAGGAATCTGGCATCGGAGGGCGGCTCTCGCAAGCGAGGTCTGAACCGATCGATGCTGGTACGGCAATGGGGAACCTTCATTGACATGCTGGCTTGCAAGGCCGAGAGCGCTGGCAGCTGGCTGTTGAAGGCTCCCCCGCACAATGTGTCCCGGGTCTCCCGCAAGTGCGGCGGCTTTCTCGACAAGCCTCTTTCGCTGAAGGACAGGGTTTGTCGATGTCGGCACTGCGGCTGGGAAGGTGACCGGGACGTCAATGCATCCCGTAACGTTCTTGAGAGGACTTTCCCCTTCTGTCTGGCGGGCATTTTCCCGATGCGCGGCGAGAGTGCGAGTTGACGGCGGGGGTTGCCTCGCCTGCCACGTGGAACAATGTTCTTGGCAAATCAAGTGTATAATGCCCAAAAGATTGACATGGATGCATTAGAATCATTCGAAGAGTAACAGCGATGAAATCGACTGACTTGGACGGAGACGAACGCTAGGTGTCGCGGCGGGGCCAGTTCGCACGCTCTGCGAACCGACGGCGTGCTGTTTGAATCGAGGTTGGCGAAGCATTCGTTGAAGTCGCCGATTTGATGCGCGGCGAAACGCATGCGGGCATTGCGGTGGAGGGATGCAGGATAGTATGGCGAAGATCACTACGGTTCCGCCCGGGTCAGGGCGGCGCAAGGCAGCATTTTTTCCAAAGGGGCGCCTGCTCCAGCGTGTCGAGAGGGAGCAAGTTTCCGCAGTCGTCGGCGACGGGCCTTTCGAGCGCGACTTGCTGATCGAGCATCTCCACCGCGTCCAGGATCATTTCGGTTGTCTGGGTGCTGGGCACATGCAGGCTCTCGCGCAGCTCTTCAAGATTCCGATGGCTGAGGTGTTCGAGGTCGCGTCGTTCTATTCCCACTTCGACATTGTGCTGGACGACGAGGCGTCTCCACCGCCCATCACCGTCAGGGTCTGCGATTCAATAAGTTGTGCCCTGAACGGGGCAGACCAGCTCGTTGAAGCTCTGCGTGACGAGCAGTTGCACGGCGTCCGCATCCTGAAAGCTCCATGCATGGGCCGGTGCGACACTGCGCCAACCTGCGCGGTGGGCCACAATCATGTCGATTTAGCCACCGTCGACAAGGTCAGATCAACAATCGCCGCCAATGAGACCTTGCCAGCCGTGCCTGCCTACCACAGCATTGACACCTATCGCGAGGATGGGGGCTACACGACGCTTGCGGAATGCCTTGCCGGGAAGCGAACTGTCGCCGATGTAGTTGGCGAACTCTCCCACAGCGGCCTGCGCGGACTCGGGGGCGCCGGCTTTCCAACCGGCCGCAAGTGGGAACTGGTGCTTCAGACCGACTGTCCACGGCTCATGGCAGTGAATGCAGACGAAGGCGAGCCGGGCACATTCAAGGACAGGCATTACCTCGAGACCGCCCCGCATGCATTTCTCGAAGGCATGCTGATCGGTGCATGGGCCGTCGCGGCCGAGGCGGTATACGTTTATCTTCGCGACGAATATCCATCCGCACGGGAAATCCTGCTGAAGGAAATCGCGATGGTGGAGGAAGCTGGGCTGAGTTCACACACGGAGATACACCTCAGGCGCGGTGCGGGCGCATACATATGCGGAGAGGAATCCGCGATGATCGAGTCTATCGAGGGCAAGCGCGGCCTGCCTCGCCACCGCCCTCCATATGTCGCCCAAGTGGGCCTGTTCGGTCGTCCGACTCTCGTCAACAATGTGGAAACCTTGTTCTGGGTTCCGCAGATCCTGAAAAAGGGCGCCAACTGGTTTGCCGAGCATGGAAAGAACGGGGCAAAAGGCCTGCGCAGCTATTCTGTATCGGGACGGGTTCGATCACCCGGCGTGAAACTCGTGTCGGCCGGCACGACCGCGCGCGAACTAATCGAAATCCACAGCGGAGGAATGCAGGACGGGTACAGGTTCAAGGGCTATCTTCCTGGTGGAGCTTCAGGGGGGATTCTGCCAGCGGCGCTGGCAGACGAACCGCTCGAGTTCGGGAAATTGGAGAAATACGGCTGCTTTGTCGGTTCGCATGCGGTTGTGGTCTTTTCCGACCAAGACGACGTCAAGGATATTGCCCTTAATCTCATGCGCTTTTTCGAAGACGAGAGTTGCGGCCAATGCACGCCGTGCAGATCAGGAACAGAAAAGGCCTGCAAACTGATGGAGCGAACGTCATGGGACGTCGAGGCGCTCCAGGACCTTTCAACCGTGATGATGGATGCGTCAATATGCGGTCTCGGTCAGGCGGCGCCCAATCCGCTCTTGTCAACACTCAAGTATTTTCCGGAGGATCTGCAATGACCGATAAAATCGCCTTTGAACTCGATGGGTGCCAGGTCACGGCGACCAAGGGCGAAACAATCTGGCAAGTGGCCGAACGCGAGGGCATCGCGATACCACATCTGTGCTGGCTTCCGGAAAAACATTACCGTTCGGATGGGAACTGTCGGGCCTGCATGGTGGAAATCGAGGGAGAGCGAACGCTCGCGGCATCCTGCGTTCGCGAGGCAGCCACTGGAATGAAGGTGCTCACGGACAGTGGAAGGGCCAGGAAATCGAGAGATTTGGTATTTGAACTGCTCCTTTCCGACCAACCCGGCAGGGAAGTGGCCCACGATCCAGAGTCCCGCTTCTGGAAATGGATTGACCAGATGGACGTCGACACCAACGGGCGCTTTCCGGCAAAGCGCCCGCCGACACCCGACTCGTCTCACTCGGCGATCGCTGTCAATCTGGACGCCTGCATTCAGTGCAACCTCTGCGTTCGTGCATGCAGAGAGGTTCAGGCGAATGATGTCATCGGTCTCGCGTATCGAGGGCATGGCTCCAAGGTCATTTTCGATCTCGATGACGCGATGGGGACATCAACCTGCGTTGCCTGTGGCGAGTGCGTTCAGGTCTGCCCGACAGGCGCTCTCATGGAGGCAAATCTCCTCGACCGCGAAGGAGTGCGCACCGAATTCGAGGACCGGTCGGTTGATACGCTGTGCCCGTACTGTGGCGTTGGCTGCCAGACGACAGTCCATGTCAAGGACGACAGGATTCTTTACGTGGACGGTCGCGACGGTCCGGCAAACGCGAGCAGACTTTGCGTGAAAGGGCGGTTCGGCTTCGATTACGTCCATCATGCCCATCGCCTGACGAAGCCGCTGGTCCGGCGAGAGAACGCGCCGAAGGCCGGCGACATTCACATCGATCAGAGCAACGTCAAAAAATACTTTCGTGAAGCGACATGGACAGAAGCCTTGGATCGAGCAGCATTCGGTCTCAAGGAGATTCTCGTCCGCGACGGCGGTTCGGCGCTTGCCGGATTCGGATCCGCCAAATGCTCCAACGAGGAGGCTTATCTGTTCCAGAAGCTCGTCCGGCAGGGCTTTGGCACGAACAATGTCGACCATTGCACTCGACTTTGTCATGCATCCTCCGTGGCCGCACTGATGGAAGGCCTCAATTCGGGCGCGGTAACTGCGCCGTTCACTGACGCCGCGCATGCTGAATGCATCATTGTCATCGGCGCCCGGCCAACGGAAAACCATCCGGTCGCCGCGACATTTCTCAAGAACGCAGCAAAGAACGGGGCAAAGCTGGTCGTCATCGACCCGCGCGGGCATTCGCATGGATTGGCGCGGTATGCATGGCGCACACTTCAGTTCAAGGCGGGTTCCGATGTGGCGCTTCTCAACGGAATGCTGCACACCATTGTCTTCGATGACCTGTTTGACCAGCAGTATGTTCAAGCGCACACGGAGGGTTTTCAGGAACTGAAAGAGAACGTGTCGCGGTTTCCGCCCGAGAAAGTGGAGGCGATCTGCGGCATTCCCGCGGAGACAATTCGCGAGGTCGCGAGAGCCTACGCGGTTTCGAACGCCTCGCTGATCTTCTGGGGCATGGGCATTTCCCAGCATGTGCATGGTACGGACAACTCACGGTGCCTGATCGCGCTGGCGCTGTGCACCGGACAGATTGGCCGGCCCGGCACGGGCCTGCATCCCTTGCGGGGCCAGAACAATGTGCAGGGTGCGTCTGACGCGGGCCTGATTCCGATGGTGTTTCCAGACTACAAGTCTGTCGCAGACGAGAATGTGCGCAAGCGGTACGAAAACCTGTGGGGACGGCAACTTGACGCGAAGCCCGGCTTGACGGTCGTCGAGATTGTGAACGCCATCCATGACAACCAGATCAAGGGCATGTACGTTCTCGGCGAGAATCCTGCCATGTCAGATCCGGACCAGTCGCATGCCCGTGCCGCACTCGCGAAGCTGGAGCATCTCGTTGTCCAGGACATTTTCCTCACCGAGACCGCTTGGCATGCTGACGTTGTGCTTCCTGCGTCCGCGCATGCTGAAAAGTGGGGTACATTCACCAACACAAACCGTCAGGTTCAGATCGCGCGGCCTGTATTGAGTCCACCCGGCGATGCCCGCCAAGATTGGGAACTTATCCATGAACTTGCAAACAGGATAGGGCTGGATTGGTCGTATTCTCACCCAAGTGAAGTCTTCGATGAAATGGCGAAGGTCATGCCGTCTCTCGCGAACATCACTTGGACTCGGCTTGAGCGGGAGGACGCGGTTACATATCCGTGCGATGCGCCTGACTTGCCTGGCAACGAGGTCATCTTTGCGAACGGCTTTCCAACTGCGGGCGGCAGGGGAAAACTGGTTCCCGCAAGGATCGTGCCGCCCGACGAGCTTCCCGACGACGAGTATCCCATGATACTCACGACAGGGCGGTTGCTGGAGCATTGGCATACTGGTTCCATGACGCGGCGAGCAGCCAACCTTAATGCACTTGAACCTGAGGCCATTGCTTGTCTCAACGAAAGAGATCTGAGCAAAATGGGCATCGGGCCAGGCAGTCGGCTTCGAGTCGCGACCCGACGGGGGGAAATTCACCTCACAGCGCGGGAGGACAGAGACGTTCCGGAGGGGATGGTGTTCATTCCGTTCTGCTTTTCGGAGGCAGCCGCAAATCTCTTGACCAATCCACAGCTGGACCCGTTCGGGAAAATTCCCGAGTTCAAGTTTTGCGCAGCCGCCGTCGAGCCTGCCGGACAGGAAATGACGCTCCAAAAATAGAATTTAAGGTATTGCTTTAGTTCATCTGTCACTTTCAGGCGTTTGGTTACCATGTGCATTGGCACACCGTTGCGGGTCAGACATGAGAGATGTCCCTGCACGCGAAATTGCCGAACGGCGCTGTATTGCCAGCGCGTGGCTGCGGTACGCTTGCCTGAAGCATTCCCGCGTCAACCGATTGCGGAACCCGCTGGCTGGCCGGCGCGCTTTCAGATCGTTGCCCGCACCCTCGCCGAATGCCTTGGCAATTGCCAAGGTGCCCAGGATCTGATCGGCGCGGGATGATGTGGTGCCCGCCACACCTGTCGTGACAGGGGAGAAGCGTGTCCGGAATTTGCCGGATCGGCCCTGCGGGAGCTGAACCGGCGGCGGTTTTGCCCCGAAAACGCGCATTTGCGGCTTCCGGACCGCCGAAAACCGACCGGTGCAGCCGGGAAGAGCAGATTCCGCAGCAAGCCAAAAAAAACCCTCCAAATCAGAGATTCCCTAGTTCAACTTCGATCGCCGCCGTGACCCGGGCGAGTGCGTTGGCGAGACTGAAAATGACTGGCGGGCACTTTCGGGCGGCATATGAGCACCGTGACCGTCCCTCCATTCACCGTATTGCGCGAGACACACAGGAGAGAATTCCAATGCTCCCAAGATCTCGACCGTCAAAGCTGACTGGACACCGTGCAAGTAGCGGGATACAATCCATCGAGAAAAGCGGAAGCCAATATATATCATGTTATCCTGACCATGCCTGATAGGCATGATGCTTCGGTCCGGACCGAATTCACCGCACGGGTGCGAGTCGGGGTTCGAATTTTGACTTGGAACACTCGGGTCTTTGTGATGTGCTGCAAACCAAGTCGAGGTCAATTCGTCTGGTCGATAAGCTAAATGAAAAGAGAGACCTATGAAGCACTATCACCTGTTCATCAGCCATTCTTGGAGTTATTCCGACCATATGAAGGGCTTGTCCGCCTGTTGAAGCTGGAAAATCACTTCAAGTTCACTGACTGCTCAGTCCCCCGAAATGATCCAATTCACAATTCGATCATGCATTGCGGCAGGGACAGGTATGCTGGCGGGAAAGAGCGGCGCGGATTTGTTCAAGGCGATGGTTGCCAGGCGGGTGGACGGGACAATGCGCTTCGCAAGGCGGAGGCCTTGACTAGCCCGGCGCGCTCGGCCCGGGGCGTGCCGGGACAGGATTGCGACCTGACAATCCGGATTCTTCTGTCGGGGCCGCCGCGGCACTCCCTTTCGGACCTCGTGCCTGAGCAGGCGCTGACGGTCCGCCTCGACTTCATGCCCCTCTGCGGCAGTTCGGTGGCGGAGCGACCCGGACCACGCGACGGTCTGCCGGTTTCGCCAGTTGCCTGTGCGGCTTCAGCCGCGCCGTCATGTCGGGATCGTGGCTGGGGCGGGGCTTCGGTCGGGGATCATGTTCCGGGCCGCCCGGGGGCATCCGCAATCACTTGCGGCAACTGCCAGACGCCCGGCCAGCTTCGGAAACCGGAATGCAGAGCGAAAAACCGCTTTCGCAAGGTCTTGCGTCATGCAACAATCGGACACGAGGGCATTTGAAACGGGATGCGGAGCGATAGCGCAGGAGGTATCGGGGAGCGTGCGTCTTGAGGGGCTGACAGTCGTGCAGCCGTTCCATGCGTTTCCGGACAATGCGGTCGCCAAGCGCTGGCACGAGCAACAGCCGCGGCCCGAAGCCCGGTTTTGCCTTCACTGTGGATTGACCGATGCGCCAGCCGTCGCGCGCCGCAAGTTTGTGCCGTGCCATTGCCGCGGCTCCCCCGACGCAAGGCGAAACGGTTTTTTTTCAGGCGCATGATTTTCAATGCGCGCTCAGGACAAGAAAACACAAAGGAGTGAATTGACTCATGGACACAACTGCATTCGGCACGCTTGCGGCGGCGCTTGCTCTGTCGCTGGCCCATCCCGCAACCACACTGGCCTATCCCGCAACCGCAACGGACTGCGACAACTGGAACACGGAGGCATTTGCGGGCGCATCCATTGAAATTGTGCGGGGCTGTCTGTCCGCCGGCGCCGACCTGAACGCGCGCGCCGAGAACGGCTGGACGCCCCTTCACTACGCGGCGATGTTTAGCGATCATCCGGAGGTTGTCGGGGCATTGCTGGAGGCCGGCGCCGACCCGAACGCGCGCGCCAAGTACGGCGAGACGCCCCTTCACGTCGCGGCGGGATTTAGCGAACGCCCGGAGGTTGTCGGGGCATTGCTGGAGGCCGGCGCCGACTCGAACGCGCGCGACGAGGACGGCTGGACGCCCCTTCACGTCGCGGCGGGATTGAGCGAACGCCCGGAGGTTGTCGGGGCATTGCTGGAGGCCGGCGCCGACCTGAACGCGCGCGACAAGTACGGCGTCACGCCCCTTCACCGCGCGGCGAGATTTAGCGAACACCCGGAGGTTGTCGGGGCATTGCTGGAGGCCGGCGCCGACCCGAACGTGCGCGACTGGCACGGCGTCACGCCATTTGATCTCGCGGACGCAAACAAGTCGCTGAGGGGAACCGAAATCCATCGGCGCCTCAACGATGCCAGGTGACAATAGCTGCCGTCATCCGTCCCCGCGCTTTCTGCCTGCCGCTGGCAGGAAGCGGAGAGGCAGGGCGCCCGCTGTTCCGCCAGGTTTCGTCGGCGCGGCCTTGTCCTCCGGCCCAAGTGCGAGCGACACTCCCGGGCGCATCTCGGAAATTCCTTCAGGCTGGATCTCGGCAGTCTGCCCGACCCGCCACCGGCGATCATCGCGCCCCGCGAAAACGACCGTGGAAACCGTTTGGCTCAATTTGCTCTTCGCGGGCATGGCCAGCAAACCGGTTTTTGAGCATCGATGAGCTGAAGGCGGTGCGGGATTGCGCCGAGCGCGGCATTTCGCTGACGCCACCGCTTTCCGGCGGCGGTTCGGCAGGTGTCGGACCGGCTCGCCGGGATTGTCGAGACCGACGAGGCGTTCGCGCTCAAGAGCGCGCAAGGGCGAGCGGAGACTGAACCGCTGTCCGCAGTGGCAAGGTGCGCAAGCGCGGCCTCTCGCGCAACGGGCATCGACACTGGTTGCCACCGGCCCTCCGCCGAGCGGGTGCGTGGCCCCCTGCGCATCCGGACGGCCAAGCAACCGCCACAGTTGGATCAGGAGCTTCCTGCGGCACCGCCGCCAAATGTCCTGACAACCATTTGAGGCGGCTCCATCTCGCCACGCTCGGCAGGAGCCCATCGCCAAGCCTGCAATTCGCGAATTGAGCCTTCCCAATGCCTGCCAAGTTGTGTCGGTCGCCGACCCGGTATCGCCATGGCGCGGTCGGCTGAACCGGCTTGGGATCATCGTCGGGCCTGCCGGCGGGCGGGACCCCGAATTCGGCCCCCGGACACATTGCGCCTGCGCGCGCCCGAATTGGAAACAAAGTGGCACCCAATCGGTATCGGAGTCTGATTTGGAGGGATTTCTGGTTTTGGCTGCGGAAACTGCCATTCCCGGCTGCGCCGGTCGGTTTTCGGCGGTCCGGAAGCCGAAAATGCGCGTTTTCGGGGCGAAACCGCCGCCGGTTCAGCCCCCGCAGGGCCGGTCCGGCAAATTCCGGACACACTGATCCCCTGTCACGGCAAGCGCGGCCGGGCAATCATCAGGTTCAAGAAGCTCAAAAGCGGCGCAAGCCGTTGCACGTTTCTCTCCAGACCTCGATGGCGAACCATGTCGCAGCCGAACGCCCGCTCGCGATCCGGAACGGATGCTCCACCCGTGCCCGCACCCTGGCCTTCACCGTCTCCGCGAGAGGGGCCTAGCCGCGCTGCCCGGTGTCACCCCGGACTTGCTCCTCCTCGCCGTGCAGAAGCCGGTCCGAAGGCGTCAGGTCGCGACGTTGGCGGCCATTCCCTCCAGAGATGGTGCACCAGCCTCCGGGGGTCGGTGCCGACGAGACTGTGAAAGCATCAGCTTTTCACGGACGATTTTCCATTGTTCCTGACGGCGGTGTCCGTGTCCGGATCGGACCGGTCACCGCCAAGGAGCCGGACATTTGGCACATGGGCCACTTCGCAGGAGCCGACACGACATCTCCAGCCTGAAGCCGCGCTGAATGACGGGAAAACACGGCTCCCGGAGCAATGCTGCGCGCCAATCATCCCGGTCTGCCGCTTTTGCAGGCAATGCTCCCTGAAGGCCGCCGCGCCCGACTCGTTCATCACCCGCTTGAAGTCATGCCCCAGTGTCATCAGGCTGAACTCGCCGCGGCACTTTTCGTGTCCGCGCATCGGGAAACGGTCCATTCCCGCCCATCGCTTGACGGTGCCGAAAGGATGCCCGAGGAGCGCAGATCTTTGGCGCATCCAGGGTGCGCCGGCGCTCATCTTCCCGCGATGCCGGTCGATCGCGTCCTCATGCTCCCAGCGGTCCAATCGCCGCCTCGGCCGCGACTTTGTCAGGCATCGGTCCCTCAGCGAACAATCCCGGCAAACCGCTGCCACCGAGCTGTATCCGAAATGCCGCTTGCCCTCCCTTGTGCGGGGCGATCCCCTTCGGGTCAGCCGCTGACCGGCCGGGCAAGCATGCGTGTCATTCCGGGCATCGCAACGGAAATCGTCGTCTCCGCCAAATCGCGCGACGTCGCCCTTGTCGCTTCGGGGCGGATGTCTCGGTATCGGGACGCATGCGTCCAGGCCCCTGGCTTCGCGGATCTTCAACGGTAAGCCGCCGAAGCGACCGGAACCCGCCAGACCGGTCAATCGCTCGGCGCCCAGGGTTTCGCCGGCCTTCGTCATCATCGGCTCCAGCTGGCCGGCTTCATTGCCGTCCTGCACGACATCCTCCGCGACAATCAGCTTGCACCGGTCCTCCGCCGCGATCCGGCCGTTGCAGCCGCCCACGGTCCTGCCGGACTTCTTCAGCGCCCGCGCATCAGGATCGACCTCCGATATCCGACGCTCCCCGCTTGCCTGCAAGCTTTCCCGCAAAGACTGCCTGCGCCGTTCCGCCAGAGCCCCGATCTTCGCTGCCAGTTCCGGATCCTCTCTGCTGTCCGCTCCATCCTCCGATCCCGCATCCGCCTCATCCAACGGCCTGCGACACTCGGCAATCCCTTGGTCCGGACGCTTCAGACCCGTTGCCGGACTTGCCTTCGCATGGATGCTGTCCGCATTCGCATCGGCCTTCGGAAACGTCCCGTCGACAGCCACCCGGCGGCCCTCCGGAAGCGACAGCTCCCGACATGGCAGAAGGAACTCCCGGCTGGCTGCCCGCAGCGCAGATGCATTGCTCTTGCGGAAATCCGCGATTGTCTTGCAGCTCGGCGTGGCACCCCGGCACCGCCAGATCACCTCCAGGTTCCGTCGCGTCTCCGCTTCCAGCCGGCGCGAACTGCGCACCCGGTGTTGACAGCCATGCAGGCAAAGCTTCGGCAGCAGTCCCGGATCACGGGCCGGCTGGCCGGCCCCGCAGCGTTCTTCCGCGTGCCGGAAACCCAACGCCTCCAGATCCAGCGTGCCGACGAACGCACCGATCGCGCGCACCGGATTGCGTTCGGACACATCGTCGTCCAGGCAGGGCGGAACAAGCGTCAACTCGCTTCGGGACGGCACCTCCCGGCAACGTCGCTCCGGCATCGCGGTCAGCCTTGCGGCTGCCGGGTTGCCGGCGAGCATGGCGCTTGCAGGCTGCGGAAAACCGGGGCGCGGGCGGACAGGGACGGCTTCATTCGCGCTCGTCGGCAACCCGGCTCGCCGACATCTCCGTCATCGGCTCAGAGGTCCGCCCCGTTCGGGATCGGGGAAATGCTTTAACAGTCTCCGATGCGCGGCTTCATCCCGGAATGCCTCTGGTTCCCCTTCCTGGTCCGGTGCATCCCCGGGTCGCGGGCGTTGCTCCCGTTCCCGGTCGACGACACCGAAATGATGGTGGCGTCAACGATGCCGCCCTTCTTCAGCAGACCCCCCCCCCCCCCCCGCGCTCGGCCAGGTGATCCCTGATATCCCGAACAGCTGGTGCGCCAGTCCGCGGCGCTCCAGCCGGTGGCGGAAGTCGGGATCGTCGTCTCGTCCGGAACCTTCTCAAGCACCGCCCCGGAAAGATCTCGCGGCGCGTCCTGCGGTCATTTTCAAGGCTTGCAAGGCTCAGCAGCTGAAGACGCTGCATGACGCGATCTTCCCTAAAAGAGGATGCAACGCAAGATAGCAGACGCGCACCGGACACACAATGCCACGCCCACATATCAGGCTGTATTCAGAGGTTCCCTAGCCCAACTATACAACAGGAGGACCTCTTCCGGGACGCTTCTTGTCGTTAAGATTCAGAACATCCATGAAACCTGTCCGCTGGCTGAAGAGCAGAATGGAGGGTCACTCTGCTGCAATTGCCTGCGGGTGCATGGTTTCTGTTGGGGCAGCGTGTTCAGTCGATTTCGCGCGCCTCTTCGACGAGCATTACAGGGATGCCGTTGCGGATGGGGAACGCGAGATGCGCAGTTCGCGAGACAAGTTCTTGCCGCTCACGATTGTAGGTGAGCTGGCCGCGTGTCACCGGACACACGAGAAGTTCAAGAACGCGGCCGTCGGCCTTGATTCCATCGGTCACTGGAGAGTGCGTCTCTTCGCATCGGAATGAAGCGAGATACTGATCAGCGCTTCGAGAATTTCCCGACGTTCGTCGAGGGTGGGCGTTTCGAGCAGCGCCTGCTTCTCCTCGATATCAAAGTCGCAGATGATGGACAGGAGGTCGACAAGCCGTTCGTTCTTGGTCGATTTCAGCCTCTCCCATTGATCAGTCATCCCCTTGGTCTTGAAATACGTGCCTACAAGCTCCAAGAACCGACTCCGATCGAACCCTTTCATCGATTCTTCCGGCTTGAGGTCGTTCTCGAACTCGTCCCAGCTCATCTTGCCCTTGAGATAAGGTGAAAATCCCGAAACCATCTCGATGACGCGGAAGCGGATGACGCCCTTGAGGGACGTGATATACCGCTTGTCCTCCGTTTCCGAGAATTCAACAATCTTTCCTGCGCAACCAATTGCCTGCACCTTCGTTTCACCTGCCCGCTCGCTGAGCGGTTGGATGATGCCGACGAGCCGGTCCGGGCTCTTGAGGACGTCGTCCAGCATCGCTAGATAGCGCGGCTCGAAGATATTGAGCGGAATCCGGAAGCGTGGCAGCAGGATGACGCGTGGCAGAGGGAAGACGGGGATCGTTTCCGGCAAGCTAGACAAAGTGAACATCTGTGACTTTGATATCTCTTCCGGGAAGACTGCCCGTTTCATGAAAACATCATTGAGGAAAGGTGCCGACGGCCTTTCAAGGCTACTGGGTCGTTGGGTTTGAGAGTGTCGAATATCTTGAGCAACTGGGTTCTAGCGGCTTGGTCTTGCCATTCCCGATCTTGCCGGAACAACTCCAGCAGTTCGTCGATGGCCGCTTCAACCCTGCCGGAAGCGTGGAGTGCTATTGCCAGGTCCAGCCGTGCCTGATGGTCATTCGGATTTTCTTTGGCCCGTCGACTCAATTCGGAAACCGACCCCGTCTTCGCTGCCAGGTGGACTAGCTCGACTGCGGCTCGGGCCGATTTGATCTCGCTGGCTGACGCAATTTTTTCAGGTACCGAATTGAGAATCGCGTCTGCCCTTTCCGCCTCTCCAAGCGCGAGGTGGGATTTCACCAAGCCGCCGTACGCGGCTGCGCAGTCTGGGGCCTTGCTCAAGACTGCGGCGAATGCCTGAGCGGCGTTGACTGCCGCGCCCTGATCCAGAAACTCCTCAGCCTGCCGAACCGCTTCCTCTATGTTCCCCGACCCGTTCGATTTTGCGAGCTTCCGCACGAACGCTGCCAGTTCGCTCGGCGTTTTTTGCCCAAGAAATCCGTCGACCGGCTTGCCGTCCACGAACGCAAACACGGCTGGAATTGACTTGACGCCCATTTGGGCGGCCAATCGCTGGCTGGCATCGACGTCGATCTTCACCAGCTTCACCGCGCCATTTGCCGCTCCGACGGCCTTTTGAAGGTCGGGGCCGAATTTCTTGCAAGGTCCGCACCATGCAGCGCTGAAGTAGGCGATGACCGGAGTCTCCCGACTTGCTTCCACGACATCCTGCATGAAGGTTGCCTCGGTACTCGTCGTGATCGAATCGGCGGAACGGTTTTTCTTTAGTCCGAGCATTGTGTGCTTTTCTTTTTCCTTGGAGATGGACTGGTTATATCGGGTTCACCCGAGAATCCCAAAAGGGAACTTCACAAATCGAACGTGGCGAATACCGGCGCGTGGTCGGACGGCCGGTCCCAGCCTCTGACATCGCGCGCGATCCATGATGAGTGTCCTGCTTGAGCAATGTCGCGAGTTGCCCAAATGTGGTCGAGCCGACGCCCCTTGTCTGCCAGGTCCCAGTTTGGCGAGCGGTACGACCACCACGAGTACAGCTTTCCATCAGGAATGTCCTTGCGCGTAATGTCAACCCAGCCGCCAGCCTCTTGCAGCTCCGAAAATCCGTTCACCTCTTCTGGCGTGTGGCTGACCACGCTGAGTAACTGCTTGTGCGACCAGACATCGTTCTCGAGAGGAGCGATGTTCAAGTCTCCCACCAGAACCGTGCGTTTCGGTTGGGCGCGACGGGACCAGTCTCGCATTTCCCGAACAAAATCAAGTTTGTCTCCAAATTTGGGATTGGTATCCCTATCCGGGACATATCCGCCTGCCGGAACGTAGAAATTCTCGATTGCAATGCCGCTCTCCAGATGCACGGACATGTGGCGAGATTCCACTTTGCCGAGAAAATCCATGCTGCCGTTGCATGTGAGAGGCAGCCTAGAGATCACTGCAACGCCGTTGAACGCCTTCTGACCGCGCACCAGCACATGTCTGTACCCAAGTTCGACAAACCCATCGGTATCGACGAATTCCGTGGGTGCCTTTAGCTCCTGAAGGCAGAGAATGTCAGGCTTCATTTCTTCGAGCAGCCTGACAACGAGTTCGTGCCGAACCCGAACGGAGTTCACGTTCCAAGTCCCGATCGTGAACGTCATCTGGCTTTCTTGCTTACCGGCCACTGTCCAGCAGCGGCGAACAGCGGGTTGTCACGACAAGCGGATTTTTCCAGATGCGAAATTGTCAACGTCAGCTTGCCAGTCTGTATCCACCACGTTCCGTCAGGATGAACTGCGGGCGCTTTGGATTCCTTTCAAGCTTGTTTCTGAGCTTGTTAACATGAGTCGCAGCGGTATGGGTGTCGATCTCGGAACTATACCCGAACACCTGCCGCTTTAGCTCGTCCTTGCTCACGATGCTCCCTCCTGCGCGATGCAGGCACCGAAGCATCTTGAACTCTTTCTCCGTCAGCGGCACCTGTGTGCCTTCAGGGCAAGCGGCAACCATTTTGAACGGATCGACCGAATACTTGCCCACGGTAAAACTTGCGTGTCCAGCCCGTTCGTGGCTTTGGAGCAGGGAATGCATCCGAGCATAGAGATCCCGAATCGACACTGGCTTTTCCAGGAACCGCTGCGCGGTGCTATCTGATGCCAAGTCTTGATCTGCGCCGACAGGCTTGGAGGTCAGCATCAGGACGGGAATGTTCAACATTCCGTTGGGGAAGATGCCCGGGGCCTCCCAATCCGGTTCCTGATCGCAAGCGTCCAAGTCAAGTAAAGTCAAGTCCACCGGGCGCTCGGAAAGTAATTGCCTAGCCGATTGCAAATCCGGAACTGACGCGGAAGCAAACTCGCCGTTCTGTTCGATAAGGCTGGACATCGCATCCCGCTGCCATTCGTCCCCGCCGATTACCAGAATGGTCTTTTGCAGCAAGAAATTCTCTCTAGCCAGCCAAGTTTCGACATCCCCAACAGCGAAGTCACTAACATAAGAAGTCCAGTCAACACAATACCACCCGAGGTTCGAAGCGATCGATTCCATCAATCCTTCAACTCGCTTGCCAGCGACGCGGGACGAGTTCACGTCGGCGTCCTACCAGCTTTCAAGCAAAAATTGGTTCCCGGATGCAATCGGACCAGGGTGTCCCTAGCTAATTGGGCAGACTTTGGAAAGCTCCTGCAAACTAGCCCTTTGGATGCCCGGACGGAAAGGGTTTTCCAGCAGTCCGGAAGAATCGTTGCGCACTACATTCGATTGATGGTGCGTCATGACCTCAAGCGCTTTAAACTCAAGCGCGGTGGGGCTTGTCCGCTTCGCTTCGGCGAACACACCGCAATGACGTCTAGACTAGATCATTAAGCGATAACCGCCAGTTGCAGTCAAGATGAAGTTTGGGTTCTTGTCGTCGTCGAGCTTCTTTCGAAGCCGGTAGATGTGCGTTTCCAGCGTATGCGTCTCGACTCTTTCATTGTAGGACCAGATCTCGTTTAGCAGCACTCGCTTTTCGACTGCCGCCCCGCGCGCCCGATAAAGATACTTCAAAATTCCTGACTCTTTTCTGGTCAAACTGCACCTTCGGCTGTCTGGAAGCATTATCCAGTTTTCGGAAGGTTTGAATCTCCATTGACCGATTTTGTACACCACGTCCTCGGATTTCTCGTATTCTTCCAAATACCTCTCGATCTTCGCGAGCAGCGTGTGAATGCTCTCGTCCTTTTCGTGGTAGTCGATGGCACCCGCTTCCAATCCACCGACCTTATGGTCGCTTGAAGTCCATGCTCCCGAGAAGATTATGATTGGACACTTCACCCCTTTCTCTCGAATGGCCTTGCACAGGTGCTCACCGTCCATCGCGGACGGGGCGTTGCTCTCCTGCTTCAGCTGGTTATCGAGCAGGATGAGGTCGGGAGGGGTCTTTTCGATCGTCTCCAGCGTCTCGTCAGAGTCCTTTGCCTCCAGGATTTCTGTAATTTCGAAATTTTCAAAATTCTGCAGCCGCATTATGGCACCGGAATAAGTCTCGCGAACCCACTTTTTGTCGTCCACCAACAGCAGCTTCACCTTGCACTTGAACCTCGGAAACGCGTCCTGCATGGTGCTCTCCCATTTATAAGCAACTTGGTTGCATAGTTAGCAAGCTCAATACACAATTCCAGAAATAAACGGATCGCTCACGAATTATTGCGCTGCCGACGACAAGTATGCGGTTGCACAACTCGTCGGCCACGCAATGTAAAGGGGTGAATGCGAACGTTTGCCGAAGTTTTGCCAAGACGGGTTTCCTGAGCATGTTCGACCTGATCTCATCGCAAGCTCATGTCGAAGCGACAACCGTAACTGGTGAATTGAGCGTAATTGGAGTTGGAGTCTTGATTCTGCTCGTTTCCGATGCTGACAGCTTTCTGCTACCTGTTGCGCGACAGCGGATTTTAGGACAGTTCGGCACATCTGCAATCACGTCGAACTGAAGCTTGGACCGTGTTGTGCAGTCGCCTGTCTAGGTGAAGTTCTTGCAACGGACGTGCCCCCGGTCTCTGTGAAGTGTCTTGAATCTCAAGTCACTACAGTATAGATTAAAAGCGAGGAAGCTTGCATTTCAACAGGACGGAAAGAATGCGCAGGACCCAGGCAAAATTCGACATTGGCCAAATCGTGAAACACAGAATGTTTCCGTTTCGGGGGGTGGTCTTCGATATCGATCCCGAGTTTGCCAACACCGAGGAATGGTGGCAGGCAATCCCGGAGGAAATCCGTCCTCGCAAGGAGCAACCGTTTTACCATCTGTTCGCAGAGAATGACCAAGCCTACTATGTTGCATACGTGTCGGAGCAGAATCTGATTGTGGACGAATCGGGCGAGCCGGTTGATCATCCGGACATCGAATCATTGTTCGGGCATCTCGCCGACGGCAAGTACAAACTGGAAGTCGACCTGAACTGATCCGAATCAAGGGTTGCAGACCTCCCACAGGCTTGCTTCTGCGATCCGGCGATGCGGTCCGGGTTCCTAGAACGGCAGTCCTTGGAGACGGAGCTGAGATCATCCAGCAGACCAAGACCGGCTGGAAAGAAGCCGAGGTTGCGCGTGGGAGCTCTGAGCAAACCTGCCCTGTCCACGCCGTCGAACAATGGCTGAACTTGCGAAAATCGACTGCGGTCCGGTTTTCCGGCGGGTGACCCTTGACAACGGTGGCGTCCAGTCAGAGCACCTGTCCGACAAACACGTCGCACGGCTGATCAAGCGGACCATGCTGGAGGCCTGCTTGCGGCCGGATCTTCCCGATGCCGATCGTGTCAAACTGTTCTCCGGCCATTCTTTGCGCGCTGGCCTCGCCTCCTACGCAGAGGTCGATGAACGACATGTTCAAAAGCAGCTTGGTCACGCCGCCCCCCCCCGCCGATATCAGCGACGTCGAGATCGATTCCGGGTGAATTTGACGAAAGCTGCGGGCCTATAGCGTATGCGCGCACCTGGTTCCATGAAAGGTCTGGAAGATCTGGGCCGGGTTCGGCTCAGCAAGAACTTTTATCTGCGTGATTTCTTGATGTCGGAGATTGCCAATTTCTATGGCGTTCCGAACCTTCCCGAGAACCCGGACTTGGCCATCGAACTTGGCACGTACCTTTGCAATGAGCTTCTCGAACCCATGCAGGACAGATTTGGGCGCATCGCCATTCGTTCTGGCTACCGGTCGGCCAAGGTATGTGAATTCGGGAACAATCACGGCCATGGCGCGAGCGTGAAGTACAATTCTGCCTATCATATCTGGGATCGGCTCGATGCAGACGGGCGCAAGGGCGCCGCGGCCTGTATTGTCATCCCATGGTTCGCCGACCTCCATGACGAGGGGGCGGATTGGCGTGGTGGATTCACGACCACCTGCCCTGCTCCCACCTCGAATTTTATCCCAAGCTCGCCGCCTTCAACATGCTGTGGAGCGAAGAACCGAGGCGCCGGATCGACAGTTTCATAAAACCCCGGGGCTGTCTGACGAAGCCGGGCATGGCAAACAACACCGGCGATCATTCGAAATGGTATATCGAGCTCATGCAACGTCTCTGTACCCCCATTCCGGACGATGCATGATGAGGTGCGATGCGCAATGGCGACAATCGGTACTGCCAAACCCCCGGATCGCGGGCTGAAATGCCCCTGCCCTACGATATCCGGATCCTTTGTGGCGGCATGATTGCGTAAATATCCGTGCGTATCAAAATCGTTGAAAGGGTCGAAGGCCATTAGGGAGAGATAAGTTCCTCCATATAGCGAGCGTGCAGCTTGGCAAGCACAACTCCGTCGATTGGACCCAGACGGCGAAGCCCTACGATCAGCTGCTCGACTTCATCAGATTGCACGTCATCACCGGCGTTCGCGCTCACGGCCTCGAACCAATCATCGATCTCTCCGCGACCACTGTGTACGCCGTGTTGAAATGCCAGTTCCCTGATCTCTAGCTCAACGCTTGGGGGATATTGCCGTCAGAAAAGGGGTGAATGCCATCACGATCTTCGATGACATGCTTGCCGTCTTCATCCAGACAGGTGATCGCGCCACCAAGGCGCGGGCGATGCGCAAGATGATTTTCGAGACGCGCAATTTCCTTAGAATCCTTGTCGACTTCCAACTGGGCCAATCGGCTTGAATAGTCAGCCGGATTGATCAGTATGTTGCCTGGAGATTTTGTCTTGCCTGACATTTCGAATGTCCCTGAATTACGCAGTTCATTCTTAGCCGATATTTGGCTTTATTTCAATGATTACAATGGTTTTCGTGTGAATGGCTGGTCACGTATGACCGGCCAATATGGGAGGGTTTTCAGAAGTTTATGCAGCGGCTTCTTTCGGGACCCAGGGGATCACGGCTTGAACGCTGTCGTCATCTTGACCAGCGGCCATGCCCAGATTGGCATTGAAGCCATAGTCACGAATTGAGAGCGTGAAATAGTCAGATCCTGTTTCCTGGTTCTGCTTTTTCCAGACACCGCCACATTCGACGAGGCGGCCGCGCGGGGAACGAGCCATCACACGGTGGGTTGGTGACATCGGGTTGTCGCTCTTGTTTGGAACGAGTTCGACATCAACTTCGAATTTGATGGTTGCAATGGAACCGACGCCTTTGGAAGTCTCAATGTCGGAAGTCTGGAATTTGATGAGGTTGGTGTCCATTCCAGTTCTCTTTGGTCTCAGTTGCAATGATGGTCAATGGGCGGCTGGCTGAGGGCTGATAAACACCGTCAGGCGGAGCGCAGCGGAGAAGGGCAGGGGCCCCTTAAACATCCCCTCATTTTAGTCGTCAAATGACCCCGAAGATATCACGGTACACGCGTTGCTCCAGGAGCATGTGTGCAAACTGTTCGACCAGTGGACGCAGCCGATGCTCGGGCCAGTTGGGAATATGTTGATAGAGCATCAATCCTTGGCGAAACAGCGAATGGGCGCGGGTCTTGACCGTATTCGCCTTCAGCCAACGGTCGCAGCCGATGCTCTCGCCAGCCGCGCCGAGCAACGTCAGCAGCGCTATCGACAACGCACTGAGCAGCAGCAGGCGGTCACGGCGCGCGGTGTGTCGGATGCGCATCGCCGACATCCCCATCCCGAATCGCATGTCCTTGATGTCGCGAAAGCTCGTCTCGATGCCCCAACGCTTGGCGTAGCAGCGAATCAGCGTGCGGGTGGCAATCTTGTCCTCGCTGGCCACCACACACCACGATTCCTTCATCGCCTTGGCGTGCACGCACACCACCGTGCCGACCGGCAACTCGGACTCGGTCACCGTCGCACCGCGCAGCGTGCGCGAGCGTCCCTTCACGCCCACCCAATCCGATGCCAAGCGCCGCTCACCCTTCGCGTTGGTGACGTGGAAATCACCGCGGATGCGAAGCACATGCTCGAACCCGAGCTCCTCGCCCACACACTGAATGACTGGGCCGTTGCCGAACCCCCGGTCCGCGACCACCGTCACCTTCACCCCCGCCGGCATCGCGTGTCGCAGCGCGCGCAGCAACTCATCCTCATAGCGCCTCTGATTGCCCTTCAGCGTCGACGCCTGCACCGTCCTCCACATCAGCGGCGTCGCCCGCCCGTGCCCGGTCAGCATCGACAGCACGACCGTCTCGTGGCCGTCGCGCGCGAAGCTCGTCCAGTCCAGCGCCACCACAATCTCGGGGCGTGCGCCGACCATGTACGCCACCCAGCAGCCGAAGAACCGCTCGACATCGATGCCTTCGTTGCTCAGCAACCGGTCGACCTGCTTGACGCCGTGCTTGCTGAGCTTGCCCATCGCCTGGGCCAGACCTTGACCGACTGCATGGATGGCCAACGAGGCGCTGGTGAGCACGCCAAGCGTTGCGTTCGAAAGCGACAGGACTCGCTTCGCATGAAGGTCGCCTTCATATATCTTCGAGATGAATTCGCTGATGTCGTCTCGTCGCAATACGCCTTGTTGGGTCATCGACTGCCTCCGAGTTTGCTCGAAGGCGCTATGGCGATCCCAATGATTCGCATTGGCAACGCAGCTCGTGTGCGCCCCAGAAACAACCGCGAAATGAACTTGCATCACTGTCAAACGCCTGCATCGGCGGAAGGCAACGTTGCCAAGAATTTCGAACGATACGCATGTTCAATCAATTGCGTATCAATTCCAAAGCAAAATATGAGGGGATCTCTAAGCAGGGGCCCTCCTTTTTGTCTCGCGAGGAATGGCCGGAACGGTCAGGGGAAAAAGGAGGCTACCAACCTTTGTTTTCGGACCGCCAGATGCGACCAGCATAATGCAGCAACAAAGACCCGGGAGATCGCTTCATGGATCACTATTCAATCAAGTCACTTCGCCATCACCCAGCTCCGTTGACGCTCACTTCAACCTGCGGATCCGTTATCGAACGTCTTTCCAATCGAAGACCACTAAACCCAGGCAATCGATAGTAGGCGGCTTCTTCTCGCTTGCTGTGATCGACAGGTTGGTGATCTTGAAAATGGTTGACCATATCCTTATCATATGACATACACATGCACGTCATAAGAGAGGTGTATCATGAACACGGTTGCACAGCAGATCGTCGAGCCTATTGCGATTGTTCCCCTGTCAGACCCGCAACGCATATCCACTGTGGTCAAAGCATTGGTGCGTGTTGCTGAGGCCTGGTCATTGACCAACGCGGAAGCGGCATCATTGTTGGATGTTCCAACAGCCACATGGAGTCGCATGAAAGCCGGATCATTCAAGGGCAACCTTGATCAGGACAAGATGATGCGAGCCAGTCTTCTGATCGGCATTTTCAAAGGACTTCGGTTGCTGTTCAATGGACCGCTGGAAAAAGGATGGCCTAAGCAGCCAAACACCGGCGCTGTTTTCAGCGGACAATCGCCTGTCGACAAGATGATCGACGGCGGTATCCCGGCCATGATGGCGGTTCGTCGGCACATTGATGCCCTGCGAGGCGGCGTGTGATCAATGTTTCCGAAATCCCTCTGCGCGAGTTTGTTGAAGCTAACACGAAAAGGCTAATTTCGACGGCCTACATCGATGAGCCTGCTCTGGCGCCTCTTGCCGATGATGATGAGGAGCTTGCCTTTTTAGAGGAACTGGAAGGTCTGTCGTCATCTCGCCGAGGATTGCCTGAATTCATCCCCGATGGCGTGAACCTCAACGAGCTCGTCAATGAGCATCACGGATATGGGTGGACATACGTCAATGCTGCTTTTTGCTATACACGAGAGACCGGGAACCGCTTTAGCGGAGCAGACCGCGGCGCGTGGTATGCAACTTGGAAAGAGGATCAGGCCGACACCGCTAAGGTGGAAGTCGCTTGGCATCTCACACGCGAGTTGGAAGCGACGGGGGTGTTTGAGAACATAACGGCCTATCGCGAACTGAATGCATCCTTTGCAACAGCGTTTCACGAGTTGGATGGATACCAGGACGAAACCTTCTTCGATCCGGACCCAGCGGTTGGATATCCGGCCGGTCAGCGCCTGGCCGCGGAATTGTTGGCTGCAGGATCTAGCGGAGTGCTGTTTCCATCAGTACGGCGGGAAGCCGGTGCCTACCTAGCGGCGTTCCGCCCGCCAATCATCCAGAACATTCGCCAGGGAGATACGTGGGTTTTCGAATGGTCCGGAACTCCCGAACCTGAAATTAGTCGAGGGGCGTAGGTTCGATGCCAAAAGATAGTTTGGTCTTGGTGCTTGATGACGAAATAGAATCGGTCCGGCCTTTGAGGCATAGGTTCCCCAGACTAGGCATCAAGGCGGAAGTCATCAACTCTATCCCGCAATTTGTAGATCGGTTCGAACAGATTGAAAAAGATGGTTCGGCAGCTGGCATTTCGGCTGTCGTCGTCGATCTGCATTTGAGTGGCGTGGATGACCTATCCTCAATCGGAATGCCCGAAGTCCACACCGGAAATGGCAGTGACGCAGGGTTTAAGCTTCTCGAGGGAGTAATTGCGCCAAGGCAGCAGTCTGGAGAGCTGAAGCAGGTACCGGTAGGTATCGTCTCTGCATACAGGCCACCTGACGGAGCTATGGAAAGATTGCGTGGTGAGTATAAGCCTCTCGCGAATAACCTCTTCTTTTTCAGCAAGTCAGAGGTGTCCGATATTGAAGACAATGTTTTTGCGACATTTGTCAACGGACGACACCGGCTGCTACGAGCAGGCCGAACCAGATGAGAGTACGCTAGAGCAGCTTAACGCGGTCGGCGCACAGATCGTTTCCGCTTCTGAGCTTCTCTTAGAATCCCTCAAGAGAATACCCGAAATGATCGACACCATCACTCCACGCCAATTCGAAGAGGTCGTCGCAGAATTGCTCGATGATCCGGGAACTGTTCGGGACGCTGTCCGACGTCAATGCGTCCTGCGCTATGATGGTGACCACTTCGACATTCTCAAACGAAGCCTATGCGTTTCGCAACAGGCATGAGTATCGATTGAGTTTGAAAGACTTCAAGGATGTTGGACGTTGGATCGATTGGTATCGTACTCAACCCAAATTTCTGACTGGTTTTGATCCTGATTGAATTGCTTATGCACATGGCTCCGGCGACACAAGGCATTGTGTCCGGGATGTCGGGTGATGGAATGTTCGCGTGACATTCTTGACGTTAAACCGTCCCATGACCGAAATCCCCGCCATCCTCATCGCCTTCCGGTGTCTCGCCTGCGGCCACGGTCGCGGGTGGCAGCTGAAGACCGGGCCGCACAGCTTCGAGTACGCCGGTGGCCATCGTCAAGCCTCGGTCGCCGCCGAGCGCAGCCCGCTGTCCGGTCTGGTCGAGATCGACGAGGCCAACTTACCGCAACGCGCCGGGCCGCTTGCGGCTGGCCACGATCCCGTCCTGCGCCGCCAAGGATCTCGGCAACTTCGCTGTGCGCAACACCGCCGCGACCGCTTCTTCGATCTCTTGGTCGGTTGGATCGCGCTCATCTCCGATTTTCGCTAACTCCTCTTCTCGTGCGTTGAGCTTTGCGAGCTCTTTGAGGAGATCAGAGTCATCTGGAAGCTCCTGCGCCTAGATGCGTCCAAATGAACGCAGGTTACCGTGGTCAAGCTCCATATGAGCATCGACCCATTTCCATAGACCAACCCGAGTTATGGATAAGCTCTGTTTGCTTTTGGCATGCACCGAATGGCGTCTGGCACGACGATTTTGCCGATTTTGACCTTTGGCTGCGCCAGAATGCAGGCAGCCAGACATGACAGGATATGAACGAAGGCATTTGTTGGGGATCGGTGTCGTGTGCGTTCCAATCCCATGCTCGATTTCAGTTTATCGAACAGCGTTTCAATGATGAACCGCTTCCGCAACATGATTTGGTCCAGAATGGGCAGAAGAACGTTTTTCATGTTGCGGCGAATGCCAGTGATCAGGTGCAGGCCCTGTTGCCGCAAACGCTGGAAAAGCGGCTTCGAAATGCAGCCTTTGTCGCCGAACGCCTTGCCTTTCAACTCGGCAATCATGGTCTCAAGCGGCTTGCGGTCGTCGGTGTTTCCAGGCGTGATCTTGACGGCCATGACCTGACCCTTGTCGTTGATGACCAGATGCAGCTTGAACCCGAAAAACCACCCCATGGCGCTGCGGCCCCGCTTGGCCAGTCCCTTGAACACCTTGTTCCGGTTGATCCGTGCGTTGTGGCAGACAGCGAGCTTGGCGCTGTCCACAAAACAGATCCCGCTCACCGCGAAAGCATTGCATCAAGATGCAAGACGGAACCGGCAAGCGCGGCATCAGGGCGACAAACCGTCCGCAGCTCGGCAGGTCTCCAAAGCGGTCGCGATGTTTCCGCTCCACGCCATGGAACCGGAAAGCCTTGAAATGCTTGAAGGGCGAGAGATGAAACAGCACCATGATGAAGAGCCTTTCGCTGAGCGAGAGCTTGCCCGAGCGCGAGCGCTGGCGGCCTGTGTCGATCAGCCGATGCCGCTCCCATTCTTCAAAGGTCTTCCTGATTGCCACTTAAGCCAAGCGCAACTTGAGCAGCCGTTCGGGCATGGGCGGCGTTCTGAGGGCCACACAGGCAAGTCTGGGGATGATGTCGGGCAGGTCGAAGCGACGATTGAAGCGGCATTCGAACTCCGAGAGATATCGCTGGGCGCATTTGGGGCGAATCGCATGGCAGGTGCCGCGCAACGCACTCTTGACATTGCCGAGAATGGTGTTCACCCAACGAAACTCAGGGCGCTCGACGCTGGCTTTCCCGCTTCCCGCCACAATCCTGTCATGAGCGCAACCGGCCGCGGTGACGCCATGGAAGCAGGCCAAACCATCGGACACCACCGAAGTGCCGGCGCCCAGGTGCCGGTGTGCCCAGGCGGCGATTTCGCGGGTGCGGAACCCTTCGACGACCGTGAGCTTCAGGCGCAGCGGGTGTCCGTGCTCGTTGGTCTGGACGGCGGCCACGAAAGGGGTCTTGGTCGGCGCCCCTCGCCCGCGCTTGCCGCCGCTTCGCTCGCCGCCGAGACAGGCATCGTCGAGCTCGACCCGGCCGCTGAGCGGGTGTTCGCGGTCTCGCTCCATCATCCCTTGCATCAGCTTGTGTTTCAGGCGCCACGCCGCGTTGCAGGAAATGCCCAGATGGCGGTGCAGCATCATCGCCGAGATGCCTTTCTTGTCTTGGGTGATGAGGTGGATGGCCTGAAACCACACCGTGAGCGGCAGCTTGGTGGCCCCGAACAGGGTCCCGGCGGTGATCGAGGTCTGGCGGTGGCAGCGATGGCACTGCTGGAGCTTGCGGGTGTTGAGTTGACAGCCTCGGTCATGCCCACAGTGAGGGCATTCGAAGCCATTGGGCCATCGCCACCGATACAGGGCGTCGAAGCATTGGTCTTCGGTCCCATAGAGTGAGAGAAATGCGTTCAGACTGATTCCTTTCTGAAACTGCACTGGGTTGCGTGCCATGTAAATTCCCTTCCGAGCATTGCCTTGCATGACAATATTCCATCCCAAATACAGCTTGCATTCAAAGGTAATCAGGAAGGCCTTTGCAAAGTCGTCGAGACAGCAGAACAGTGCGATGACAGAGGTGCTCATTGAGGGGATCCCATCCGTTGATTTTGGTTGCGGATACAGAATCAGGCCACGCCCGATTTGGGAACCCCCTCACCCCTCTTATCCAGAATCGGGGTTAGACCAGTAAATTCCACGGCAGCCTTTTGGAGCTTCTCAAGAGCGAGACGTTCGACCAGGTCGGGGATATCGAAACAGGTCGTGTCGCGATCTGAAAAGAGATCGCTCATCACCGTTCCACCCGCAGCTTCATAGGCTTCAAGACCGACAAATTTGCCGAGTTTCGAGTTGGCCGAGCAAGACGTTTCGGTCAGCAGGCGCTTGATGGATTGCGCATGGACATAATGGCTGTCCTTGACCGAATTCCAGACCGTTGTCTAGCGATCATGATGATCGGTCAGGGTGAAGGCCACAATGCACTCCAGGGAGATGTCACCTGCCCGGAAAGCATCGATGATCTCAGGCGCGACGCGAGCAAGCTTCAAGCGGCGTTTGACCTTGCTGACCGGGACACCGGATTTCTGCGCTGCATCCTCTTGACTGCGCCCTTCATCGATCAAGGTTGCAAAGGCCTCATATTCGTCAGCCGGATGCATGGCAGCCCGTTGCATGTTCTCGATGGTTGATGAGATCGTCGCTCGGTCTTCGTCTTCGATCAGACAAGCAACGGGATGATCCTTGGGGATCGCTCCTTCTTCTGCGAGCGTTTGAAGTGCTTTCAAGCACCGCCCGCCGGCGTCGGCGTAGAACGTGTTTTTGCCACCTTCATAGACGACCAGGTTTTGTTTGACGCCTTCTGCGCGAATGGGCGCAAAGAGTTCAGCGTCTTCAGGCACGCTTGGCGCCACTTTGCGAACGTTCTTGTCGCTGAGCTTGAGCTGACTGAGTGGGATCACCCGAATATCGGCGACTTCGGCCGCGTTCGATGCGGTGTTTTCATCAGTCGCTTTGCGCGACCGATGGGTTTTCGGGTTTGTAGCGGTTTTGGCCATGGGGTTTGCTCCTTTTGGCAATTCCCGAGCCCGGGAAAACTCTCTCTTCCCTTTCAGTCCCGGTCGCCCCGGGCTTCCTTTCCTCTTTTTCAAGGCTTTCGCTTGAGTGAAAAGCCGCCTGATTTTTTGCGCGCTGTGACGAGCTGTAAATGAAGGACCGTTGCAAAAGGGACTTTTCAGAAGGCTCAATCCGCGAATCGCATGCATGATCTGGCGCTGGCGGCTGCGAGGCATGCTCTTGGCGATGGATACCTGCCGAGCACGACGAGATGGAACCAGCTCAGATAGCTGTCCCGGCATTTGGTGGCGATGCCGCGGAAGCGGCGCAGGAAACCCTTGATCTGGCTGTGGCGACTGGTGGCCGTCTGGATGTGCACGGCCCCGCGCGCCCGCCCTTGCGGCTTTTGAGCGCGAAGGTCTCGTTGGCCTCGCCGACCCCCAGCTCGATTGCCGCCAGAGAGGCTTCGCCCTCCGGCACCGTCAGCTCATCCATGCTGGAAACCCAGTCCCGAAACCGTGCCCGATCCATTGTCTTGCTCCCCATGGTCAATGCAAGTCGGAACCCAGTATAGCACATGTGCCTGCGAAATGCGAACAGAGCCAAACGAAATGGCCGCTCCCCCTGCCCGACCAGGGTGCGAAAAATTGTCCTGCCCGGCAAGAAAACTCTGTTGAGGAACTTGAGCTCGATATATATATGGTCCAATCGCGGGTGCGGGCCTTGTGGCGGGAGTGCCGTTGCGTTTGAGAGGAATTCGACGGATGGATCGGAGACGGTTTCGGGACCAGGTGTCAAATGTGGACGAGCTGACGGCGGCAAGGGCACGCCGGCGCCCTGAGGAACGCCCCGTCGCTCAATCCACGCACACGCGACGCGACCTTGACCCATATCAGCGGCCTCGTCGCGCCAGAACGCAAAGAGAATGCACTCCGGCACCGGAGGACTATCGGGAATCGGCAGGTTGCTTCCGGCCCCGTCGCTCGAAAGATCATGGGCCGTTTCTCGCGAGAGTTGTCGATGCGGGGCGCAGGATGAGTCGCGGCGGCGTTTCCCGGTCTGCCTGCGGTCTCGTCGTCCTCTTGGCCGCGCTGGTGCCGCTCCTTGCGCTCCCGGTCCGGGCGGCGGCGGAGGTCGCCATTGAGGCGGAGATGTTCGTGGTCGGCCAGGACGCGGAGGGCAACGAGACGCTGGCCCCGCCGGCCGGCGGGAGCGTGGCCCCGGGTGCGGTTCTGGAGTACCGCTTCAGCTACAGCAACACCGGCGCCCCGGTCTCCGCCGTGGTGCTGAATGGCCCGATCCCCGAATGGACCCGCTATGTCGGCGGCTCGGCCCGGGCCGAGCCGCTGGCGCGGTTCGAGGTCCAACTCGCCGGCGAGGACGAATGGGAGCCGCCGCCGATCCTGCGACGACGGGTGCGCGACGACGGCTCGGCGGTGGTGGAGACAGTGCCGCCCTCGGAATACGGCGAGCTCAGATGGGTGCTGGAGGGTCGTCTGCCCACCGGTGCGACCGGAACGTTCGGCTATCGGGTCCGGATCGAGGAATAGGCGGGAGCAATCGCATGACCGAGACAACCCCACGGCCTCCGGCCGACCGTTCAACCAAGGAGATCCCGAGAATGACCAAGCATACGCCATCCCGAAACCCCGGCCAGCGCCTCAGGGGCGCGCTGGCCGGCGCCGTCCTGCTGCTGGGGGCGGTCTTCGCCGCCGAAACGCGGGCGGCCGTGCCGCCAGCGAACCACAAGATCGAACTGACGGCCAGGGTCGACTTCAAGAACGCCGCGGGCCAGGATAAATCCAAGACATCGAACAAACTCGTGGCGACCGTCCAGACGGTCCGCGGCGTGGAGCTGTCGATGGCTACCGCGCAGTCTGGCGCGGCTGGCGACACGCTGATATTTAGGCACACCGCCACCAACGCCGGCAACGACTCAGACACATTCGATCTCACCGCCATCGACGTGGTTAGCGGCGATGGCGGCGATTTCGGGGCGGACAACATAAAGGTGTTCCTTGACGACAACAGCGACGGGGATTATGACGACGGAGAGGAAGAAGCCACCACGGGAGCGCTGGATTCCGGCAGCACGTTCCAATTTCTTGTGCAGGTGACCGTCCCCGACTTGGACGCGGCCGCCACGGTGAAAATGACCGTGACCGCAACCGGCATCAACAGCGGCCCGAGCGCTTCCCAAGAGGACACGGTGACGGTCGAGAAAGTCGATCCGATGATAGAGATCAAGCAGGCCTTGGACGACAGTTGCGACGGCACCATCGGCGACTACGCGGCCACAGATATCCAGGTCAATCCGGGCCAGTGCATCTCCTACCAGGTTTCGGTGACGAACAGCGGCAACGTGGACTCCTCGGGCACCATAATCTCGCTTGAAACGCCGACGTACACTACCTTTCATACATGCAGCAATGACTGCGTGCCTGTGCTCAAGGACGCCTCCGGCTCGACCATCGCCAGCGGGAGCAGCGATACCGAATCCCTCACCAGGCCGGACGATGGCAACACCGGGACCATTTCAACCACGGCCGTCACGCTTACGCCAAATGCAGGACGGGTCCTGACGTTCACCATCAAGGTCGACAACGAATAGAGCAGCCATCGGGATTGATTGGGGCGAACGGAGGCGCCGGGCAACAAGCGGCCCTTTCGCCTGGAATCGAACGGGGAGCGCGGGTCTGGCGGCAAGCGAATTTCAAGGTGGCCACGCCATCGGCGCGCAGCGCGGCACGGACGCTCGCCGCCCGATGCATGGCGCCCGCACTGGCGGGCGCCATGCTGTTGGCCCCCCCGGCGCATGCGGCGATGCCGCCGCCGAACTTCCTGATTAAGGTGACTGCAACGGTCGAGTACGACGACATCGCCGGCCGCAGGCAAACCAGAAAATCGAACGAGGTCACGGCGACCGTCCTGCTGGTCCGCGGCGTGGAGATCTCGCGGCACCCGCCTGTGGAAATCGCTCCGGGATACCCGACGGCGGATTTCTGGCACGTCGTCACCAACAAGGGCAACGCCGCCGACACATTCGATCTCGCCGCGGTCAACGCAAGCGGCGACGACGGGGATTTCTCCATGATCGTCATTTACCACGACGCCAATGGCGACCACCTCCTCGGCGACGGCGAAACGACCGTCACCAAGAGCACGGGCGAACTCGCGCCCGGCGGCGAATATGACATGATCGTGCAGGTGACCATGCCCGCCGGTCTGGACGCGGGTGTCTCGCTCCGCGCGGACGTGACCGCGACCGGCTTCAGCGGCGGCGGCGGCGACCCGCCGGCCCCGCCAAGCGATACCGTCGAGGACGTGGTGAAGATCGTCGCCAATGACGCCGCGGACATGATCGCGATCGAGAAAAAGGCCGGTGCGAAGCAGGTGGAGCAAGGCGATTTAGTCTTCTATGAAGTCGTGGTCAAGCTGCGCGAGGACGGCCCGACGGCGGGTCGCGGCCGACTGCAAGACACGCTGCCGCCGGGGTTCCTCTACGTGAAGGGCTCGGCGTTCGTGCGCTGCTGGGGCGAGAACGGAGCCGGTTGCGCGCATATGGACGCATTCGGGCGCACCGACCGGGACCCTTCGGGCGGGGTCGGCCCCGACCTCGATTTCCCGCTGCCCGACTTCGAGCATGGCGAGACCGTTTCAGTCTCCTACGCCGCACGCGTCGGCTCGACTGCGGGTCTCGGGCGCCAAGTCAACCGGGCCTTGGTCTTCGCCTATGTCGAGCTCGGCCGCAAACGGCTGCTGAGTCCCATTGACCAGGCGGAGGTCGTGGTCGAAGCCTCGCGCGCGCTCCGGGAAGAGGGCGCCGTGGTTGGAAAGGTCTTCCTCGATTGCGACGCCGACGGCGTCCAGACGCCGGGCGGCGGGCTGGGAGAAACGGGCGTGCCCGGCGTCCGGATCATCTTCGAAAACGGCGTCAGTGCCACCACCGACGAGTTCGGTCGCTACTCGGTATACGGCTTCGATCCGGTCACCCACGTCGCCAGGATCGATCCGACGACCCTGCCCGCAGGGGCCCGCCCCCGCCTGACCGACAACCGCCAAGCGCTCGATGCGCGCTCCCGCTTCGTCGACCTGCGCAAGGGGGAGCTGCATCGCGCCGATTTCGCCCTCGATCCCTGCACCGACGCGGTTCGCGGCGAGGTTGCGGCGCGGGCCGAGGCCCTCGGCGCGAACTGGTCCCTGGCGACGTTGCTCGACCGGAAGTTCGCCCTCGCGCCGCGCGACCCCGCCGCCGCCCGTTCGCGCGCGTCGAGCGGGGTTGTGGCCGCTTCCGGCGGGGTTGTGGCCGATCCGCCTTCATCCGCGCCTTTGGCCGGCTGGCCAAAGGCGGGCCCGGAAAGCCCCGCGGCCGCAGGTCGGAAGGCGTTGAAGACGCTTCCGGCCACACGCGACCTGGCGGCGGAGATCCAGTCGTTCGACAACGCGCTCGACTTCGTCGATCTGGCCGACGGCGACGTGCTCGGGCAGCGGGTCGTTTCCATTCGGGTGAAGGGCGAATCGAGCGGCCGGCTGGCGCTCGACGTCAACGGCAAGGAGATCGGCGAGGACCGGGTCGGCCTGAAGGTGTCGTGGGCGGTCGGCAAGACGGCGGCTTGCGAGTATGTGGCGGTTCCCCTGAATGGAGGGGAGAACAGGCTGGCGCTTCGTCAGCTTGATCCTTCCGGCAACGAGCGCAGCCGGAAGGAAATCGTCGTCTTCGCTCCTGGAAAGACGGCCCGGCTGGAGGTCGTCGCCCCGGCCGAGGCGGTGGCTGACGGCCGCACGCCGGTGCCGATTTCGGTTCGCCTGATCGACCGCCACGGCATTCCCACGCCGGACAGCGCGGTGGTCACGCTCAAGGCGACAGGCGGCAGGTTCGCCGTCCGGGACATGCAGGAAGGCGCTCCCGGCGCGCAGGTGCCGGTCGGCGCCGAAGGCGCGACCTTCGATCTCGTTCCGCCGGAGGTCGCCGGCTCCCGGACGGTGACGGTCGAGTCCTCGTTTCATGCGGTGGAGAAAACAATCGTCTTTCTGCCCGACCTTCGCCCGATGATCGCGGTCGGCGTGGTGGAAGGCGCTTTTGGCGCGGGTGCCGGGGGGGGGGGTAGCCATCTGGTCGGCGCGCGGGACTTGAGCCCGTTCGAAAAAACGAGGGAGGGCGTGAACGCCGGCGTGTATCTGAAAGGCCGGGTGCGCGGCGACGCGCTGCTGACGCTTTCCTACGACAGCGACCGGGACGCCGACGCGCCGGGTTTCCGGGATCTGGATCCGGACGACTTCTTTCCGATCTACGGAGACGGCTCGGTCCGGGCGTTCGACGCCCAGTCCTCCGACAAGCTGTACGTCAAGGTTGAGAAGGATCGCTCCTACGCGCTCTACGGCGATTTCGACGCCGCCGCCGGCCAGGATCATCTGAATCTCGGACGGCACGGACGCAACCTGACCGGGGGCAAGGCGCATGTTGAACGCGGCCGCGTCGCTGCCAACGTCTTCGCCGCGCGCGAGGATCATCTGCGCTGCGTGATCGAGGTTCCCGCCCGGGGGCTTTCGATCCACGAGATCCCGAACGACTGCGGCGAGATCGTCCCCCGCAGCGAGCGTGTGGAGATCGTCGCCCGCGACCGCCGCGGCGTGATCCTGCGCGCTGAAAGAAAGTCGCGCTTCGACGACTACAGCCTGGGCGGCCTCGAAGACAGAATCATCTTCAACGACCCGATTCCCGCCCTGGATGACGATGGAAATCCGCAATTCATCCGGCTGACGTTCGAGCGCCGCGGCGACGGCACGCGCCACTGGGTCCGCGGCGGGAATGCGCGCGTGCGGGTCAGCGACGGCTTCGTCGCCGGCGTTGGCGTCGTCGACTCGGCCGAGCCGGAGAAGCCGCTCAGTCTCTACAGCGCTTGGACCTCCTCCAGGGTCGGCGAGGATGGGACGCTGACCACGGAGTTCGCGCACAGCGATTCCGAGCGGGAGGGGAACGGCCGGGCCGGCCGGGTGCAATACGATCATCGGGCGGACCGCCTCGAGATTCATCTGAGCGCGGCGCAGACGGCGAAATCGTTCGACGCCCCCGATGCCTTTCTCGGCGCCGGGCGAACGGAAGCCAGGGCGGAGGTTCGCACCCGACTGCGCGAGGGGTTCTGGGTTGAAACCGAGGGGGTTCATGCGGAAAACCGTATCGATGGCAGCAGGCGGACGGGGGTCAAGGCCGGCGTCGAGCGTGCGATCTCGGATGGTCTGTCGTCCCGTGTCGGTGGGCGGATTGTCGATGAGCGCACGGCGCGCGCCGCGAACGAGCCAGGAAACGCAACGACGGCGAGCGCCTTTGTCGGGTTCGACTGGCGGCCAGCGTCCTTGCCGCGCCTGTCGCTGGAGGGCGAGTACGAGCGGAGGATGGGCGGGTCCCTGGCTGTTGATGCACTTGACCGCCAGCGTCTGTCCGTCGGCGGTGCATACCGGTTCGCGAAGGGCCGGATTTATGCGAAGCATGACACCGGCGCTTCGGAATGGGACGCTTTCACGCCCGGGGGGTCGAGACACACCACGGTGATTGGCGGCGAATATGGCGGCATCGCCAATCTGGGCTCTTTTTCCGAATACCGCACCCGGACGCGCGGCGCGGAGGCTTCCTCGTCCGAACTCGCCGTCGGCGTCCGGGGACACTGGACGACCGACCGGGGTCTCGCCTCCAAGCTGCGGGTGGAACGGGTCGCGGCGATCGAGAATGCAGACAGCAGCGCGTCCGTCGCAGCCTCGGCCGACTATGAATCCCCGGACCGTCTGTGGGCGGCCAGGGCCAAGGCCGAATGGAGCGGCGGTTCGGATGAACGAACTTGGTACGGCGAGCTCGGCATTGCGCGCCAGGTGAGCCCGAGCTGGAGTGTGCTGCTCCGCAACCGCACTGCCTTCGTCGACGACCGGGACGGAGAGAGCGACAGTCTGGAGAATCGTCTGCGCACCGGCTTGGCCTGGCGTCCGGCCGGCGACAATCGGGCCAACGCGCTCGCGTGGTATGAATGGGCGCACCGCAGGGACAAGGCGAACGAGGATGGGCATCGTGCCAAGCATCTCTGGGCCGTGTCGGCCGACTACCGACCGACGGCGCGACTGATCCTGAACGGAGGCTACGCCGGCAAATGGTCCAGCCAGAAAATCCGGAAAGAATTGTCGGTATCGGAGACGCATCTGTTGCAGCAGCTCTCTTCGCGGCTGACCTTCGACCTCACTGACCGGTTTGACATCGGGCTTGCCGGCTCGGCGCTGTTTGAGGGTGCCTTCCGCAACCCCGTCTGGCGACTTGGCACCGAGGCCGGGATGGTGCTGCAGGAGGACGCGTGGCTGTCGGCCGGATACAACGTCCTCGGCTATGACGAGGAGGATCTCGGCGGCGGTCAGCGCAAGGGCTTCTATCTCCGCCTGCGGTTGAAGCTGGACGAGAGCCTGCTCGGGTGGCTGCAATGAACCGCCCGGTCATGCTCGCGCTGGTCTCCCTCCTTGCCGCCGCGCCGGCGGGCGCACAGGTCCAGGCGCCGGTGGCGAACGCCGGGGATGACCAGACTGCGGAGGAGTTCGCTGAGGTGACGCTGGACGGCTCGGCGAGCACCGATCCTGGGGGCGGAGTGCTAACTTGGCAATGGCGGCAGACGGACGGTGAGCCGAAGGTCGATCTATTGGACGCCAGCACCTCGACACCGAGCTTCAAGGCGCCGGGCTTTCTGGACGACGATGTCAAGCTGACCTTCACGCTCACGGTGACGACATCGGCGGGCGGCTCGGCGACCGACGAAACGACCGTCACGGTTCGGAAGTTCAACGGAGCGCCGGTCGCCGCCTTGTCGGTCGACGTGGAGCGCGGATATCTGGTGCTGGACGCTTCGGATAGCCGCGACCCCGACGAGGACGCCCTTGCCTACCGCTGGAACATGGTCAAGGCAACACCCGGGGTGTCGTTCGACTGGAACGCCGGCGAGTGGGAACAGTCGCAGCCGAAGCCGCTCATTCGCGGCAGGATCAAATTCACCGATCCGGTGCGCCGGCGCTTTGTGGTGGCCATCATTAAGCTGACGGTGACCGACACGGCTGGAGCAACCGACACCATCACCTCGAGGGAGATTATCCGCGCCGGGCCCGACCTGACCTTCCGCGGCGGTTCCACCGACGGCGCCCGCGGCGGCAAGGTTGCGCCGGCGGGCAACGGGGGGGGGGGGGGGGGGGGACCGCGCTCGCCAACGAGATGCATGAAGGCGGGCCTTTCGTGACGCTCCCCGTCTGGCCGGGCAGGACCGCGGTCTTCAAGCTGCGGTTGAGCCCGAACATCGCTGCGACGTTCGGGTTGGAAGCGAGCTATGGCAAGGCAAGGCTGACAGACAGCCGTGACGAAGGCTATGCAGCCGACAATCCCGGGGCATTTCCGTCGGGAATCACCGTGGCGTTCAAGGACAAGAAGGGCGACGACATTAAAGCCACCACGGTCAGGGCCGGCGGGGATTTCGACTACGAGGCGCATGTCACGGTCGGGAACCGCGTCGAGCCAGCTGACATCGACATCCGCTTTCGGGCCTATTCGTCGACTCATGCAAACGCCGCCGATCAGCTGCTGGGCCGGCTCCAAGTGCGGCAGCCGAAGGCCGATGTCGTTCTGCGCCCCGGCCGGCAAGCCGGCTCCATCACGCCCGGAACGGCCGCGGACCACGTGGACTACCTCCTGACCGTGCGCAACGAGAGCGACTTCGCCATCAAGAAGGGGGCGATCACCTTCAACCCGGCGCCGCCGCCGGCGATCGAAGCAAGCCTGCACCACGACGCGGACGCGGACGGGGTCCTTTCACCCGACGAGGCTTCGACCGCCGTCGACAACATCGACGACTTCGGCGGCCTGGAACTTGAAGAGAGCAAGCAACTCATCGTCCGGGTCCGAAGATCCGGCACCGAGTTCGGCTCGTTTCCGCTCCTCGTCTACGTGGTTACCGAGCTGACCGACGAGAACGACAAGATGAGACGGGACCAGAAGCATGACGACAACACCGCCGCGCTGGTGACCTCGATCCTCAAAAGCGACGTCACCGTGACGCTGGAGCAGGCCGTGGACGCCGGATGCGACGGCGTCGCCGACACCGAGTTCGGCAAGAACGGCGTTGACGTCCGGCCGGGCGGCTGCCTCGTCTACCGCGTCACCTCGCACAGCAGCGGCAACGCGCCCGCGACCGACGTCCGGATCGGCACGCGAACCCCCGACCGCACCACCTTGGAGGTCTGTACCGGCGCGACTTCCTCTTGCGGGCCCACACTGGTGGATGAAGCGGGCTTTTCGGTTGCGGACGGCGAACTCGCCAAGAGGCCGACCGACGGCGCGACTGGCGAATTCGAGGCGGAGATCAAGGAGCTCCTGCCCGAGGCGCGCCGCATCCTGACCTTCACGGTCAGGGTCGAGCAATAGCCTCATCCGCCATCCTCCTGCGCGAAGGCCGGCTGGCATCGGCCATGCTCATCGAGCGGATCCTGCCATCCCGCCCCCGAAGCTCGCGCCGCCCAAAGCTGCCCCAAGGCACCAGCAAGACGGAAACTTGAAAAGCGACTGCCCCGCACGGGTTTGCGATATTGCTTGACGCGTTTCTGCTTTGCGTCTATCATCATAGTTGAATTTTCTACTGCACGACGGTGCGCGCTTTGGGAGAAGGGTTGCACCGGTGCGGATTCTTTAAACGCGTTTTCTGGATCCAAAACACTGCGTTTCGCTCTCACCCGGCAACACGACATCAATTAATGGTGTTCCGGTTCCCGTTGGGTTGCGCAACCAATGGAGGTTTCCTGATGAGCGAATGGAGTCTGGAGAATCGGTGCCCTTCAAGATTCGGCAGGGACGATGTCATTGGGGCCTTGAATCTGATCACCCCGGAATCGATCCTCGAGGCACTGACGTTGGTAAAGCGGGGAAAGACCTGCGACCTCTCTTCGTTCCTGATCAAGACATGCCAGTTCCCGGATTCCATGGCTCGCACTTCGCCAACACACAGTGCACTCTGGAAAACGGGGCTGAATGGCACGACCGGATGATCGGAAAGATGAGCAACGGATACTCCGCCCAGAATCTGCGCCCATTCCGGCACCCACATCGACCAGCTTAACCACGTTGGCCAGATGCAGGAGGACGGCGAATTTCCAGTCTGCAACGGCATTCGCAGCCGCGACATCATCGATACCTTCGGAACCAAGCGCCTGGGTGCCGAATCAATGCCGCCGATCATCGCCCGAGGCATTCTCGCGGATGTCGCCACGCACAAGCAGGTCGAAATGCTTCCGCCAGGCTATGCAATCCAACCCGACGAACTGGATGAAGTCCTGCACACCCAGGAAACCGAGGTCCGTGAAGGTGATGTGGTACTGGTGCACACTGGCTGGGGCCGAAACTGGGGCGATGCCGAGAAGACGCTCTCTGGAGAGCCCGGGCTGGGCAAGGCTTGTGCGGAATGGGCCGTGGAAAAGAACATCGTTTGCTGGGGGCTGGACCAATTCGCTACCGACCCAATTCCGTTCGAATTTCCGGGAGAGGCGTTGCCGATGCATATCGCCATGCTGACCAAGGCCGGCATCCGGCTTATGGAGAACGTCAACATGGTGGACATAGTGGAGGACAAGGTCTACGAGTTCCTCACAATTGTCGCGCCACTGAAGATCAAGGGTGGAACCGGATCTCCGGTCAGGTTGCTCGCGGTCGTCTGACTGCGAACCGCGACGTGAACGATATCACAGCAGTTTCCAATGCCACCGCCGGGTCGGCGGCAGAAGGCAATCACCCCTACATCCGCATCAAGAGCGTCACCAAGGCACTGCGGACTGAGCGCGGCGCCGAAATCGTTGTGCTGTCGGGCATAGACCTCGAGATGCAAGAGGGTGCATTCGTTGCTGTGGTTGGCCCGTCGGGATGCGCAAAGACAACTCTTCTTAATCACATCGCTGGTCTCGTGACGCCAACACAGGGCGAAATCAGCGTCGGAGGCAGGAAGATTCAGGGACCGGCACGTGACCGCGGAATGGTGTTTCAAACTGATGCACTGTTTTTCTGGCGCACCGTTCGTCGCAACATCGAGTACGGATTGGAGACACAAGGCATCCCCCGCAAAGACAGGCGTAAGCAGGTGGACCGATACCTCGATCTAGTGGGACTGGAGGATTTTGCGGACCTGTATCCGAAGGAACTATCCGGCGGAATGAAGAAGCGCTGCCAGATCGCGACCGTGCTCGCAAACGACCCCGAGGTTCTCCTGATGGACGAACCGTTCGGGGCTCTGGACTATCCCACAAAATGCCAGCTTCAGGAACAGTTGCTGAACATCCTGGACCATGAGCGCAAGACTACAGTTTTTGTGACCCATGATATCGAAGAAGCCCTATACCTTGCGGACAAGGTGCTAGTGATGGGACGGGGATCGATGCGTCAAATCGTCGATGTCCCCCTTCCCCGGCCGCGGCCGCCTGACCTGAGGTTCAGTGTGGAATTTGCACACCGCAAGGTCGACCTCTGGTGCCAGCTGGAGGGCCGGCAACCAAATGCAGAAGAGCCCGCCGATGCTTGAGATGATGGCGTCAGGGCAAAAACCTGCATTTGGAGAGCGTTGGACCGGCCTTCTGGCGGTTGTGGCCCTGACAGGAGCGTGGTGGGCTCGCCGCCGCTTCGCTCGCGGACGAGTCCGGGCGCTCGAGCATTCTGTTGCCATCGCCGCGCGATGTCATTGAAGCCGTTCCGCGACTTTCGGTCTTTGCCGGGCCCGGAACACCGCTGACCTACGGAAATGCGCTGAAAGTCATCACCGAGAACACTTTATCGAGCGCAATCACTCTGTTTGGAGGGTTGGTTTTTGGAGGGGTGATTGGAATCGGCCTTGGCTTGGCGCTGGGCTGGAGCAGGCGGTTGCGGCAAGTTTTCGAAGCGCCGTTCCCGATTCTGCGCGAAATGCCACTGTTTGCCCTTCTTCCCATGTTCCTGTCCTGGTTCGGGCGCGTGCACGTAGGATCCATCGCGTTCGTCGCTTTTGCCGTGTTTTCCATGTTGTTCATCAACACGATCGAGGCGATCCGCAACGTCGATCCAATTGCGCGTGTGCTTGCGCAGACGCCAGGCGCGTCGAGAGCCCGCGTCTACAGGACCGTGGTTGTTCCGGCCGTCGTTCCCGAACTCGTCGGCGGAATGCGCGTTGTGCTCGGTCTCGCGTGGGCGATCTTGCTTGCTGCGGAGTTTCTTGCCGCCCAGTCGGGAATCGGACGCATCATGATCCTGACCCAGCAGTGCTTCGACCTTAGTCGCATGATCCTGATTATGCTTCTGATAATGCTCTACACCTTCGTGCTCGACAGGCTGGTCGCAATGACCGCCGCATACGCAACGCGATGGGTGCCTAGGGTGTAGCCGGGGCGGAAGGCAGGCGCCGACCTTTCCGCCCCATTTGATTCCATTGGCGTGGGACAACGAGGAAAACTTTATGACAACTTTAAATGCTCTGGCGCACGTTGCCGCCGCTTCAGCGCTTGCGCTTGGTGTCGCAGCATCGACTGCGGCCGTGGCCGTGGAGGTGCCGCATGTCAAGGTGCGGTTCGCGCACTTTCTCCACTTCGACCAAACCCAGTCCATTATCGGCCTCGATCAAGGCTGGCTTGAAGAGGTCGGCAGCAGTTTCGACCCGGACCCCCATGGCATTGTCGTTCAGGCATCGGAGGCTTCGGCGGTTCTCGCTTCGGGCCGCGTGGACGTGATGTCGGCGTCGGCGCAGCTGTTCCTTGCCGCTGCGAAAACGCTCCACCCTACAAGGTGTTTTTCTACCCCGACATTTTCCAGGGATACGCCGTCATGGCGCAGCGCGGCGATGATTCGAAATCCTTCCAAGAGTTCCTCGCGGAGGGAATGTCGGCCGACGACGCCTTTCTGGCCGCAATGGGACAGTTGAGGGGCAATGCGGTTCGCTTTTCCAACCGAGGCGGCGATCAAGGGCTTCATTGACTTGGCCATCAAGAAGGGCGGAATGAGCCTTACGAATGTGGATGCGGTCGGGGCGCCCGATGACGCCGCGAACGTTGCCCTGATGGAGGCCGGTCGGGCCGATTTCCAAGTCGGGAGCGTTCCTTCCCGCATGACACTGCAAATTGCCGGATTCGAGCCCATCCTGACGTCCGGCGACATCGCTGCCTATGCGAGTGCCACTGCCGACAGCATTGAACTGCGCGCCGCCTTCCACGACGGCTGGTTAGCAACCGACGAATGGATCGAGGCCAACTACGAAACGGTCTTGTGCCTTGCGTCAGTTGGATTCCGGGTCAACCAGTACATCAACGACCATCCGGACATGGCTGCCGCGGTCCACACGCCCTTTCTGAACCGCGTCGCGGGAACGACCTTTGAAGACAGCGTGGCCAACGTTGCCTACACCTCGCTCGACCCGTTCTGGACCTTCGATGCCCAGACGGGATGGATTGTCGATGAAACCAATCCACTGAACGCCCAGCACGCGATTGGTTCGGCAATAAAGGTCTACGAGGAGCAGGGCCTCTTCTCCGAAGGGGAATTCGCATGGGACAATTTCACCCTGGCGCACAAGGTCTACGCCGACTTGCTTGATCGCAGGAACAGGGCCGAGGCGCTGATCGCCGAGCTCGACGGCAAGGAGCTGTCCGAAAACGCCAGCGACCTTCTCGCCAAGGCGAAGGCTGGGTATGGGACGGGTCTTCAGCGCCATGATTTCGTTTCAGGCATTAGGTCGTGTACTCATAAAGTAGAAAGGGATTTTCTTTCCGGCGCTGATGCGATTCAAGCTTCCAAACAGCGGGAGCTTGAGGATGCGGGGCCGACACGATCTGACGGATGCGGAATGGGCGATCATCTCGCCGTTGCCGCCTGACAAGCCGCGGGGCGTTCCGCGGGTGGACGACCGGCGGGCGATCAGCGGGATCTCTTCATCTCCTCGACGCCTCGGTGGTGCGCGCCCACCAGCACGCCGCGGGCGGAAAAAGGGGGTCCGGACCACGCCATCGGACGCTCGCGAGGCGGGCTGAGCACCAAAATCCACGTCGTTGTCGACGGCCTTGGCCTGCCGCGCCGCTTCGCGCTCACTCCGGGCCAAGCCTCCGACAAGGCTGCCGTGCCGGCCCTCCTTGACGGCCTTGAGCCGGCCCGGGACACCGTCGCCGACCGCAGCTGCGACGCCCGCGCCATCCTCAAACGCATCGCCGACCATGGCTCTTGCCCCCACATCCCGACCCAACGGGACCGCCGGGAGCGGCGCTCCGTATCCCATCACCTGTACCGCCAACGCAACCTCGTCGGATGTTTCTTCAACAAGCTCAAGCACTTCCGAGGCATTGTGACCCGCTGTCACAAGCTCGCAAGAAACTTCCTCGCCGCAATCGCCCTTGCCTGCATCCGTCTCTGGATCAAAATCAATGAGTACACGACCTAGACGCAATCATTGTCGGAATAATCTGGACTGCTTATGCACTTGGTTCCGGTTTGATCAAGATGCGGCAGGGACGAGGTTTGGCGCGCAGAGCCTGCAGGAACAGGGACAGGAAGGCGACGTGGCGGTTTCGGCGCCGATTGAAGCGAAAGACGAACTCGCCGAGACAGGTCTGGAGGCGCTTGGCGCGCAGCCCGTGGCAGACGCCCCGAGCCCAGCCCTTGAGGTTGCAGAGCGCGGTGTGGATCCAGGCGAGAATCTCATGGGCGGCCTGTCGCCGACGACATGGGGCCGGTGGCGGTCCCGAGGCACCGCGCTGCAGCCTCTCCAGCCGTCTGTCTTGACGATCGCGGTCGCGGCGGTGTTGCGCACAGCGAAGTTGCCGCGATCCTTGGCGCTGCAGGACCGGACCGTGGCCAGCCGATGGCACGGCGAAGCTTGGCGGCGAGCATCCAGGCGCTGCGACAGGACCCGATTCCGAGCCGCTTCTGCAACCAGAACGAAGCCCCCTGATACGAAACAACATACAATTGCTGCGACAGGACCCGATTCCGAGCCGCTTCTGCAACTGCAGGGCGGAGATGCCGTTGCAATGAGTGGCCATCAAACAGGTGGCCCGGAACCAGACCGTGAGCGACAGCCTGGTTCGGTGCAGATCCGGTGTCTGGCGCTCTGGGCCGGTATCTCGTGACGACACTATCTAGGGAACCTCTGAATACAGCCTGATTTTGGGCGTGTCATTGCGCATCCGGTGCGTGCCCGCTGTTTTGCGCCACGCCTTTCTTTGGGGGGATCCTGACATGCAGCGCCTTCGGCAATTGACCTTTGCCAGCCTCCAATGCGATCGCAAGAAGCGCCGCGAGATCTTTCCGGAGCGGATGGACGGCCTGATCCCCTGGGAGCGCTTGGAGGCAAGCATTGCGCCGGCGTGTCCGAAGGGCGGCCGCAAGGGGCGACAGCCGCATCCGCTGTCGGTGATGCTGCGCGTGCACTGCGTTCAGCCGTTCTGCAACCTGAGCGACCCGTTGATGGAGGACCGGCTTGCGAGGCGGAGAGCATCCGGCGCTTTGCCGGGGCGGTGCTTGAGAAGGTTCCGGACGAGACGACGATCCCGACTCCCGCCACCGGCTGGAGAGCCACGGACTGGCGCAGCAGCTGTTCGGGATATCGGGGATCACCTGGCCGAGCGGGGGGTTTTGCTGAAGAAGGGCGCCATCGTTGACGCCACCATCATCTCGGCGCCATCGTCGACCGGGAACGAGAGCAACGCCCGCGACCCGGAGATGCACCAGACGAGGAAGGGGAACCGGAGGCATTTCGGGATGAAGCTGCACATCGGCACCGACCCCCGGGGTCTGGTGCACCACCTGGAGGGAACGGCCGCCAACGTCGCGACCTGACGCCTTCGGGTGGGCTTCTGCACGGCGAGGAGGAGCAAGTCCGGGGTGACTCTGGATACCGCGCGGGATCGGCGAGCGTGCGGAGCACGCGCATCGCGATGTTTCGTGGCAGATTGCCATGCCCCCGAGCAAGCGCCGGACGCTGGCGCCGGGCAGCGTCGCGGCCAGGGCGGAGACGGCAAAGGCCCGGGGCGGGTGGAACATCCGTTCCGGATCGTCAAGAGGGTGTTCGGCTGCGACATGGTTCGGTATCGGGGTTTGGACAAGAACGTGCAGCGGCTTGCGCCGCTTTTAGGCTTCTCGAACCTGATGATTGCCCGGCCGCACCTGTCATGACAGGGGGGAAGCGTGTCCGGAATTTGCCGGACTGGCCCTGCGGGGGGCTGAACCAGCGGCGGTTTCGCCCCGAAAACGCGCATTTGCGGCTTCCGGACCGCCGAAAACTGGCTGGTGCAGCCGGGAAGGGCAATTTGCGCAGCCAAAACCAAAAACCCCTTCCAAATCAGAGGTTCCCTAGCTAAAGACTTCGAACTTACGGCAACAAGCGCTCGTGCTTGGGTGTTGTGGGCACGATTCGTGTTCTGGCGCGACAGCTGGTACATCAGAAAGCTGTTGAAGATACACAAGCTATTGAAAATTAAAAGTTTTAATTCAAGCTCTGAGGCAAGTATGCCGATCAGGTGTCGCTCCTTGCCGACCGCGAGTTCGGATATACGGAACCGATTGCCTCTATGTAAATAGAGCTTGGAATATGTTATGCCCATTCAAATGAGATGGCTCAATTCGCGAATTGCAGGCTTGGTCTGGTGTCGGCCGTTTCGAGACAGGCTCTCGGCAATGGGCACTGGCCGAACACGACGAGATGGAGCCACCTCAAACAGCTGTCGATATGCTTGGTCGCGATGCCGCGGAAGCGCCGCAGGAAGCGGTCGCGCCGAAAGTCCGGCCGCAGGACTTGCACCGATGGCGGCGAAGATCGCGCGCCCTGCCCGGGGATACCGCGCCGCCGTCAGTTCATCGATGATGGAAACCCAGTCCCGAAACCGCACCCGACCCATTAGCCTTTCCTCCCATGTCCAATGCAAATCGGGAGCCAGTCCGTTAAGCATGACTACGAATTACAAATTGAGCCAATGAGATTGTCAATACATATGTTGAACGACCTGTTGCCGATATCTTGGACTACTTCCCGGCACCTGCACGATGCCTTCGTTGCTCGAAACCGAATTCTTGTGCCGGACGGGCATCGTTACTGGCAGGGCGGCATCACGCCGGGTTCATGCCGGAGAAGTCTGAGTCACTTCGACGAGCGACACGGCGAACAGGCGAATCGGCACAATGACGAAGATTCTCGCGATATTCGAGATTTGCCGTCCGGGCGCGGACATTCTCGAGGAATGCATCGCCGCGGCCGATCTGACTTGTGTCATCTTCGGCAAGAGGAGCGGCGAGTACATCGACCCAGTTCACTGCTTCGCCAACACCTATCCTACGAGTGGCCGAGGAACTTGCTCACCAATGTGTGCCGGCGGCTTGACGATGCGAGCACGGCGGAGACTTTCACCGAACGCCTAACCCGGTTCGCGAGCGGAGTGGCCTCTGTGTCCGCAACGGCGGAGGCCAAGGGCTAGTGGCGCGGTTGCAAAGGATTGCCCAGATAGAAACACTGGAATCTGCATTTCGGCACGAGTTGCGAATGCGTCGTTACGGGCTGACCGATGCCGAGTACGAGATCTGCCAGATGCCCGCGACCACCACACCGCAGGTAGCATCTGTGTTGCGATTGCTGCTGACGGAGCCGAGACGGTAAACGGGGAAGAAATCATGCAACAGCTTCACAGTGATAGCGCCATAGACGCCGAGCGACTTGACCGCCCAGAGGATAGAGAGGAGATCGATGGTCTTGATTCGGAGAGCGGATCATGGAGCAACTATCCAATCGACTCATTGCTTATCCGGCACGAGACCCGGACGATTCACGATGTCATCCGGCGGATAGACCGGTCCAGTTACGTCATGGATCCCGATTTCCAGCGCGATTTCATCTGGCCTACCGATAAACAGAGCAAACTGATCGAATCCGTGATCATGCGGATTCCCCTTCCAGTCTTCTATCTGGCGGAAGACAAGGAAGGGCGAATGGTCGTTGTGGACGGTCTGCAACGCCTGTCCACATTTCAACGATTTGTGAAAGGCGAACTGAAGTTGGATCTCCCAGCGCGCGATGAGCTCAACGGCCAGCGGTTTGCCGATCTGCCATCAAAGCTTCAGAACCGGGTCGAGGACTGCAACCTCATTTTCTACATCGTTGATTCCAGGGTGCCGGAACAGGCTCGATTGGATATCTTTGAAAGGGTGAATGGCGGTATCCCGCTGACTCGCCAGCAGATGCGCAACAGTCTGTTCATGGGACAGGCCACACGCTTTCTTAAAATCGAGTCGCAAACCGAGATATTCGTGGAGGCGACGGGCGGAAGTCTGAATAGTAAGACCATGAGGGATCGGGAATTCGTTAACCGATTCTGCGCCTTCCAGCTTCTTGATCTCAGCGAATATCGTGGCGACATGGATGATTTTCTCGCCAAAGGCCTGCGCAAAATGAACAGAATGAGCGAGATGGAATTGTCGCGATTGTCCGAACAATTTCGCAGAAGCCTTGCCAATAACTACAGGGTATTCAAGGAACATGCGTTTAGAAGACACAGTCTTGGGCAGACACGGCGCAGCCGCCTCAATGTATCCTTCTGGGATGTCATGTCTACCGGTCTGTCCCATTACACCCCGGATTATGTCGCTCAGTCAGTCGAGAATCTTCATGTATCTGTGCTGGATTTGCTCAGTAATGAGGATTTTATTGTCACAATTACTTATGGCCCGAATGACGAAAAAAAGGTAAGGGCTCGGTTCGAGCTATCTCGGCAATTGTTCACGGAGACACTGGGTGTTCAAGCGGATTGATCTACGGCATTTCAAGTGCTTTACATCGCTGAAGTTGCCGCTTCGCCCGCTCACTCTGCTTTCTGGCATCAATGCCGCCGGGAAATCCTCGGCGATGCAGGCGCTCGTTCTATTGCATCAAACCATGCGTGAACATGAATGGTCATCGCGCCTGATGCTCAATGGGGCGGCCGTCCGGCTCGGCACCGCAGCCGATGTGATCGATCAGATTCACGGGCGCCATAGCTTCGAGATGACGCTGCTTGACGGTGATGGGTCTAGGTTTCAATGGGAGTTCGCGGGCGAGCGAGACGCGATGTCCATGGCGGTGCGCAGGGCCTGTGGGAAGACAGGTGACGGGAAAGACTGGAACGTCGACGGATCACACCCGCTTCGTCATCTGCTGCCTTCTCTGGAAAAAGGCCATTCGCTGACCGACCGTTTGCGTGGTCTCACTTACTTGACCGCCGAGCGACTTGGGCCACGCGAACTCTATGCGCTCGACGACCCCCAGCTTACACCCGTCGTCGGCCCAAGCGGAGAATATGCGCTCAGCGTTCTTCATTCCGGCCGCGACATCCCTGTGCTGGGCAGGCTGGTGCTTCCAGACACGCCGCCGACACGGTTGCCGCAAGTGGAAGCCCGGATGGCACGGTTTTTTCCTGGCTGTGTACTGGAAATCGATCAAGTGCCGCGCACCAACGCATTGACGCTGGGGATGCGAGTATCCAGTGACACGGATTTTCTTCGCCCAGTCCATACCGGATTCGGCCTGACGCAGGTTCTGCCCATTGTGGTGGCAGCCTTGTCTGCCGAAGATAACGGCCTGATCCTAGTCGAGAATCCGGAAGTGCATCTTCATCCGGCCGGCCAGGCGGCCATGGGGGCATTCATGGCAGAAGTTGTAGCGGCCGGGGTCCAGGTCATGATCGAAACACACAGCGACCACGTACTGAACGGCATTCGACGGGCGGTCAAGAACCGTACGCTGGCCAGCGAGGACGTGGCGTTGCACTTCTTCCAGCCACAGCGTGAGGATCAGACGGGCAGCAAGCCGCAGGTGCAGAGCCCGACCCTAGAGACCGACGGCAGTATCGACAGTTGGCCAGCTGGCTTCTTCGATCAGTTCGACAGAGACATGAACTATTTTGCTGGCTGGAGTTGATATGGATCTCTTGGCCAACGATCTATCTATCCACGAGCAATTCCACGATATATCATCCTTTCGCGACGCGCTTGCACGCCTAATGTCCATGCGCAACACTGCCCGGACATTCGGCCGGGAAGTGCATTGCAACCGCCGGTTTCCGACCGTCAATCCGATACCGAATATGTCGATGCAGCAGGCGATTGGGCGCCTTGACTTGGAAAGCCGCCGCGCCACGATGAGCTGGATGACGCACACCGGTCCGTTCTGGGACGATCTGCGCCAGCATGGCATCGATGACTGGCTGGAATGCAGCGGTGAGGTCGTCACCGATACCGCGGTCGGCGAGGCCGCGTTTCGAACGTTGCATGGAAGCGAATGCGGGCTAGTTAGCGTCACGCCCTCGGATTGGAATTGCTTGCCCATCGACGTGATTTGGCGGCGGAAAGCCGAGGGACTGAACGACAAGACCGCAGCCCTTGAAAACTGGTGGGACCCGGCCGCACTGCAAGAAAGGCTCCGCAGCGCGGCAGTGCCGACCCGGTCATGGGCCGATTTGAATGAGGTTGCGACGAACCGGTTCCCAAACTTGGTATTGGCCCAAGACTGCTTCGAGCCGCTTGACGGGATGCCTTTCGTCAAGAGCGCGGCGGAACGATTTCTGATTCTGCTCGGTATTCTGGACAGATTGGCACATGCCTTCGACGCGGACGGCGTGCGAACCGCTGAAGGTCACCGGATATACCAAGACTACTTTACAGGCGGCAATGCGCTGTTCTCAGACTCATCGAACACGGAAAAGCGCGACTTCCGCAACGAGTTGACTTTCCCCCATCCGAACGAACTCGGAAGATCTCTGTTCTGCACTTGGCACGGCAAAGTTCGCCACATGACGCTCCGCCTTCATTATTGGTGGTCCGGGCGATCAGGCAACCCCGTTTTCGTCATATATGCCGGCCCGAAGATCACCAAGCGGTGATGTGTCAACGATTATCAAGGAACAAGGCACATATGCTCGACACCCGCTTGGTCGAACGCTGGTTGCCGACAGTTGCGCTTGGTGTCGAAAGCACTTGCGAGTGGACACCGATGACGCCGTCCCCCGCGCCGAACCAGCTGTACGTCTGGTAGACGCGGACCGGAGAAGTTCCTGCACTTACTCGGGATTCATGGGAACCCGGCGGCCACATGGCGGATTGGCGAAGATTAATCTGACCGTCCGAGGTATCAAAGGACTGATTGAACACGGTGAAAGCTTTCATGCTGGTCACCATTCCGATCTCAAGACTGACTTCATCTTCGCCAACGGCTCGATGTCGTCAAATCAATCTGGCGAAGAAGGAATCCGAAAAAGCTTGTCAAGGTGGGCCTTGCGGACTGCATCGCGACACTCTTTGACCAGTTCTTCTATTCGACTCAGGCCTTGGCCGGGTTGTGGTTTCTGGCTCGGGACCACGGCAACGGGAGGTGCCGAGACCGCGCAACGAGACCCTGTCCGTCGACACCGTGCGCTTGGTGCATGGTCGACCGTACCCACCGTTAGCTTGCGGATGAGGGCATCGCCAGCATTGCTGATTGCTATCACGCTTGAGCATAATGGGCTTCTGTCGAAGCGACCCGTTGGACGAAATACGCAGGCACGGCCATGTGTTTACACTTGGCCGCTATGTCAGCACGCCGCAGCGCCGAATGGCGCGGTCATCTCGGCTGGCTATAACTCCGGGCATCGACATCGTTCCCGAAGACACCGGAAGCAGAACGTTCCAACTTTCGTTATGTCATTTTGGAAGACTGATTTCGCGACGCTTTGGCGTGGCTCAATCCCGACCTTTCCCCAGCCGCTCTTGACAACGCTTTCTGCGAGATGACCCGCGCCCCGAGAGCGCGACTATCGAGGCTCCCAACCGCTATGTCCGCCGGATGCTGGCGATGACGCGAGCGTGGAGTATTGAACCGCTGGCGGCGGGGTCCGCGGTGCGCAGGTGCGGGCCATTGATTTCGACATCTCGGAGAGCAATGACTGATTCGTAGTCAACCAACTCGCCGTGGTCGAAAACAGGCGGGAACGTCGGACCGACATCGTGCTGTTCGTCAACGGTCTGCAGTTCGGGCTTATCGAACTCAAGAACTCAGCCGACGAAGACTCTACGGTCTCGATGACATGGCTGCAGCTACAAACATGCAGGACCGAAAGGCCTGTTTTCGGGCGTTTACGCGAGGAAGATCTCGAATTCCCTCCGAATCGCCGCTTCTGCGTCTCTGACCAATTCCATGTCTTGTTGTTGCGAAATGCGCCTCTCCGCCATTGACATGTCGCGCTGAAGGGGCTGCAAACGCTTGTCATGACGTTCGATTGAGGGAGATGAGCAATGGATTTCTTCATGACGGTGATGGACGAGCGCGTGAAAACCCGACTACGCGACGGTCCACCGGTTCTGTCGGCTGGTGTCGCGGCGGCGGCCCGCGGGGAGACCTTCGGCATTCTGAAACGGCTTTTCTTGGCGGCGGTCCCGATTTATGGGGCGGCGGGCCTTGGAGACGGAAACAGCATTGCGCCTCCGATTGCTTCAAATGGCTCAATTTTCAAATTGCCTGCATGGCTGTTCATTGCTGCCACCAGACAGGCTCTCGGCGATGGCTGGTCGCGGAGCCCGACAAGGTGGAACTGCCTCGGACAGCGACCGGGACGCTTGGTGGCGAGACCGCAGAAGCGGCGCAGGAAACCCTTGATCTGGCTGTGGCGGCCACCGATCGTCAGGATGTGCATCGCTCCTCGGACCCGGCACATCCTTCACGTTGTCTGCGGTGCGAACCGGCAAGCGTGTGGCTGAGGGTGAGCGCTGACGCGGCTTGCGGTGAGGCTTCCCCTTCCGGCTATCGCGAACGAAGGTCCTGGCCAGACGAGTCCGGCGCCTGGCGCGCCGCGGTCCGAAAGCGGCGGCGCCAGCGATACGCCGTGCTCAGCGCAATCCCGCAGCGCTCGGCTGCCTGGCGGATTGTCCTGCCTGCGGCAAGCGGAGCCTCGAAGCCCAGCCCGAGCGCTGTCAGCGCGTCCTCTCCTTCCGGCGGGTCCGACAACACCGTCGCCACCTCACCGGCATGCGCCGCCCGGTTCCGAAACCGCTCATGCTCCATCCGTCTCCCCCCCCCAAGGCAAATCGGGCACGGCAAACACCACAATGCCCACAATTCAAGAATTGAGCCTAGGAATTCTCTGCGAAGAAAGCTTTGGCCTTGAGCTTGAATATCGAGCACAGTGCCTGATCCAGCCGGATGGCACTTTGGAAATCACGTCTGGATCAAGTTGATGAAGCTCTCTACCGTTTCCTCGTACGCCAGCCAAGACAGCGTAAATGCACCATCTTCTATTTGCGCAGCCATCGAGAGACCGATGGCTGCGCGCCGTTTCCGTAGAATCTCGGCGGAAATTCGACCAGCATCTGGATGTTCTGAACCGTGGGCTGGCGGACCGGCGTCATATCACTCCACTGTGCATCCATTGGTCCTGCAATGACAGCCGCTTATGACCGAGCCCTTCAGGTTCAAGTCCAATCGCCAGCGACTTCCCGCACGGGGCGTGGCTTACCCAACGCGACGACGGGTGGAGCGGTGATCGTCTCATTGCCCGGCAAAGTCCCTTGCCCCGTTGACTTGGCTTGTTGAACGATGCTCTTCAGCCCCCGCAGCTTGCCGCTACCGGCTACCACCCGCGCATCCCCTCCATAGTAGTCGAACCAAGGCAAGCCGTGAGCGGCGTAGTCTTGCGCCGTGGGTGGCTCGGTGGGTGGTCGTTCCCCGGTAATCGCCATCCACTGGGCAGTGTTGACGAGGGACACAAAACAGCGGCTGCCGTGCCGCTGGTCCCAAGCATCGAGCCCGTAGTCGTCGTCGTAGATCTCCTGCTTTATCCGCCCACCCGGCGCAAGGCCCATGGGTGCCTCCATCATGGCCTCGTCGGAGGAATACAGGGGACTGTGGCGCTGCATGGCCTGCGTCTTTTGCATTTCCTCGTACCGTGCCGCCTTCATGGGGTAAGCGATGATTTGCAATCCCCCGTGGACCGCGGTGCTGGTCAGCTGCTCCTCGACCGTGTAACCCTCACCGAGCGGCATGGCGACGAACTGGCGTACCAACCCTTCCTCGATGCAGTACCCGTCGAGCCAGGGCTGATCGGGCAGCACTGCGTAATCCTGCGGATCCTGGTTCAGCCGGTCGACCCAGGGATCGCCGGTGATCGCGCAGATCTTGCCTGTCGCCACCTTCACGACGAAAGGGTAGTCCGAGTAGAAGTCGATCCACATTGCCTCTGCTTGGTGCATTGGTGCAATCACGCCGCCGCGCACCCGCCACGCTTCCGGCAGGCGCGGCGCGTAGTCGTCCAGATGGCGCAGCGGAAAAGTGTCCAAGCCCGGCGGCAGCGGATAGTCGCGATCATCGTCCGGGATGCGCAGGGTGCGCTGGAATTCGATGCCGCAGTGCGCCGCCGCGTGGACCTCGGGGAAACGAAATTTCAGACGGTCATTCTCAAGCACAATCATTGAAGTTCTCCTTACCAATTGCCATCGCGCACTTCGCGCACCACCCGCAGCACCGCTTCGTCGGGCGCTTCCTTCAACTGCCGGATCAGGTCCGCGAACAGGCGCGGGCGCCTGCGGATGATGGCCTGCAGGTCGGCGGACACCTTGCCCGCGAGCGCGAGCATGACGTCCGGGTCCTCGCCTAGCTCCTTCGCGAGGCGTACCGTTGTTGCCTCCGAGGGCGGCGCTACCTCGCCGCGCTCGATCTTGCTGAGATAGGCTGGCTCGATGCCGACTCGCCCGGCGACCTGGCGTACCGAATAGCGCCGGTCATCGCGGCGCAGCCGTTCGCGGATCATGCGGACTGTGGAGCCGAAGTGTGTCATGTGTCATATCTAATACACGAAATGACGGTAGTCAAGGTACAAAATTCAATTCGAAACGAGGTTTTCGATCAACTCGGCTGACACGATGGCACACCGACCGCAAAGTCCGTCAAGCCACCCCAACTCCCGCGCCGACCACACGGAAACAAACTGTCTGACATTGAAACACGACAACAGTGCCAGTAGATTTCTGACAGATCAACTGGAGACCCGACCGATGTGGAGTCTTCCCAAGCGCATCATGGGGTACGCCGAAGTTCTTCTGGAGGCCACGCCCCTGTGTCCGGGTGCCTTGCTTGCTTCACCTCGGTCACCGTGCGGCGATCGACCAAGCGCTCACCGCTCTGTCGGCATTGTGGGGTGAAACCATCGTGCTGTGCGACGGCGCGGCGGCCAATCGACTAGGGCTGACTACGCAAAATCCGGTTCGTGCCGTCTGCCTCACTTCCGACCCCAACCGTCGTTTTCACTTCGGATCGTCCGTAGTGGAGTTGCGTCGCGCGCCGCGCTGGCAACTCGTGGCCCTACACCGCAAAGCCAGCGATGTCGTCCGTGCCCTGACATGGCAAAGCCCGAGAACTCGAGGGCAGTTTGGAAGCGGTACTGCCTACGCTTTGCGACGAGAACTGCCACGAACTCTCGGCCCGACGAGCCATCATGCCCAATTGGATCGCGCAACCGGTGAGTGTTCGCCTTTCGCATGGCTGAGACGCGGTTTCAGGACCTTTCCGCCGATGATCGGCGCGACGCTTTGGGAGGTGGCGCAGCGCAGCAGCAGTCACAAAACGCATCTTCTGGAGAAGGACATCTGGGTCGCCGCGACGCTCAGCGTTCTGTTCGACAGCCCTTTCGCCCAACACCTGACGTTCAAGGGCGGCACATCGTTGTCGAAGGTGTGACGCGCGATTCGCCGTTTCTCCGAAGATGTTGAAATCACCTACGACATCCGCGCCGTCGCCCCGGACCTGATTTCCGGCGTCGGTAACGAGGTACTTCCACCAACGCGCAGCTAGGAGAAGCGTCGAACGCGGGAGACCCGTGCCCGCCTTGCCGAATGGGTTCGAAATCAGGCGCGCCCAAACGTCGAGGACGGGATCGCGCGTGCCGGCTTCGCTACTGCCAGTCGATCGACAGCGACCGCCTCTATGTCGGGTACGAGCCGTTGTTCAATGAGACCGCGTTGGTGCGCCCGGAGGTCATGATCGGGTTCGGCGCGCTCCACGGGCGAACCACGCAGGATCATTCTGGTTGCCTGCGACGCAGCGGTGCAGGTGCCCGGGCCTCTGGCTTTTCCCCAAGCGACTCCCGCCGTCCAGCTAGCCGAACGGACATTTTGGGAGAAAGTGACAGCGGTCCACGTCTTCTTTCGACAGGAGCGGCGTCGAGGAGAGCGGCTGTCCTGCCACTGGCACGATCTTGCGCGCCTCGACGAGGCCAGCGTTGCCGCCAACGCAATCGGCGACCGCTCGCTCGTGCTTTCGCTCGCTCGCCACAAGGCGATGTTCTTCTCAGAGAACGACGAAACCGGCACGCGGATCGACTGCGAGGCAGCAGTATCGGGCGACCTGCAACTTGATCCCGCCGGGGGCAGGCCGTATTTGCCGATGACTATGCGCGGATGCTTGCCGATGGCATGCTGCTTTATGAGGACGAACCTTTCGATGCGTTGATGGAGCGGTATGCCGTTGGTCGAAACGAGAGCGAACGGGCCCAACAAATGATAGGACTCTCCCTCGATCTCGTCTGGACTGCACTGTTTCGACGGCACCGAATTCTCATCAGCTAAAGGGACGAATCGTTCTTGAGATTGGCAATGACTACAGTCGTGGATAGCACTCAGTATGATTCTGAATTGCGCAATATGTTCCTCTAACCTTTGCGCTTCGTTATGCTCTCGCGACAAACAGATAGGCTCAATTCGCGAATTGCAGGCTTGGCGATGGGCGCTTGCCGAGCGTGGCGAGATGGAGCCGCCTCAGATAGCTGTCCAAGCATTTGGTGGCGATGCCGCGGAAGCGCCGCAGGAAGCCCTTGGTCCAACTGTGGCGACGGCTGGCGCATCGGTCAACCCACAGTGCGGGTAAAACCGGGCTTCGGGCCGCGGCTGTTCATCGAACCAGCGTTTGGCGACCGCATTGTCCGGAAACGCCTGAAACGGCTGCACGACTGTCAGCCCCTCCCGACGCACGCTCCCCGGGCCCTCCTGCGCCATTGCTCCGCATCCCGTTTCAAATGCCCTCGTGTCCGATTGTTGCATGACGCAAGACCTTTGCGAAAGCGGTTTTTCGCTCTGCATTCCGGTTTCCGAAGCTGGCCGGGCGTCTGGCAGTTGCCACAAATGATTGCGGATGCCCCCCCGGCGACCCCGACAGAAGAATCCGGATTGTCAGGTCGCAATCCTGTCCCGGCACGCCTTGGGCCGAGCGCACCGGGCCAAGAACCTGCACCGGAACCGCCAAGTCGCTCAAGGCCTCCGCCTTGCGAAGCACATTGTCCCGTCCACCCGCCTGGCAATCATCGCCTTGAACAAATCCACGCCGCTCTTTCCTGGTTGCAGCTCGGTACAGCCTTTGGCACCCGCCAGCATGCTTGTCCCTGCCGCGATGCATGATCGAATGCGGCATTTTGCAACCGTCTTGAATGGCGGAGCAGTCCGCATCATGCCCGCAGTTTGTAAATTGAGCGAACAGATAAGACGCTGTCGCCTTGAAGCTGGAAGATATTCAACCCGAGTGTACAATTCGCGGGGTTCGCGTAGCCAAGACCGCTACGGTAGTAGGGGTGAAATGGCATGAAGTGGACGCGCTGACCCTGCTCTGCCGGTCAACATGCGGCGGGGTCGCCGAGGAACTTCTATTCCGCGACGACGAGAACCGATTGGAGCTCGTGTCGCAAGGCAGCCCCATGAAGCTTCGACGGCTATGGTGCACTCTATCGCCTAGGTCGTGTACTCATAAAGGGAAAAGGGATTTTCTTTTCGGCTCTGATGTGATTCAATCTTCCAAACAGTGGGAGATTGAGGATGCAGGGACGGCACGATCTGACGGATGCGGAATGGGCGATCATCTCGCCGTTGCCGCCTGACAAGCCGCGGGGCGTTCCGCGGGTCGACGACCGGCGGGTGATCAGCGGGATCTTTCACATCCTGCGCACCGGCACGCCGTGGCGCGACCTTCCGGAATGCTGCGGGCCATATACGACAGTATACAACCGCTACAACCGCTGGGCCAAGCAAGGGGTGTGGGAGCGCCTGTTCGGGGCGCTGGCGACGGGCTCGCCGGGATCTCTTCATCTCATCGACTCCTCGGTGGTGCGCGCCCACCAGCACGCCGCGGGCGGAAAAAAGGGGGTCCGGATTACGCCATCGGACGCTCGCGAGGCGGGACGGGCACCAAAATCCACGTCGTCGTCGACGGCCTTGGCCTGCCGCGCCGCTTCGTGATCACCCCGGGCCAAGCCTCCGACAAGGCTGCCGTGCCTGCCCTCCTTGACGGCCTTGAGCCGGCCCGGGACACCGTCGCCGACCGCGGCTGCGACGCCCGCGCCATCCTCAAGCGCATTGCCGACCATGGCTCTTGCCCCCACATCCCGACCCAACGGGATCGCCGGGAGCAGCGCTCGGCATCCCATGACCTCTACCGCCAACGCAACCTCGTGGAACGTTTCTTCAACAAGCTCAAGCACTTCCGAGGCATCGCGACCCGCTATCACAAGCTTGCAAGAAACTTCCTCGCCGCAATCGCCCTCGCCTGCATCCGCCTCTGGATCAAAACCAATGAGTACACGACCTAGTCGCAGAAGCACACTGTATCCGTCTCGCCACCTGTTCGATCCAATGCTTGCAATGTACACCCCACTTGTCGAACCACTGACCCACCAGATTACTTACCGTGTACGATGCCCTGCTGCCGAGGCAGTCCTTTCGGTTCCTTTGAGCCGGCGGTCCACGGTCGGGCAAAACAATTGTGGTTGGCTTGCTTATCAAGGAGTTAATCGTCCGGGGGAACTTGGCACATTGCCTGATTGTGTGCCCGGGCAGCCTCGTCGAACAGTGGCAGGACGAGCTCTATCGTCGGTTCGGTATCAATTTCGAGATCATGACGAACGACAAGTTCGAGGCGGCGTGGACGGGCAACTGGTTTCTGAAAAACGAATTTGCAATCGCCAAGTATGACAAGCTGGCGCGAAACGAGGACATACAGGCGAAGCTGTTTGCGCGCGACTGCCACTACGATCTGGTAATCTGCGAACGAAGCGGACAAGATGTCGGCGATGTTCTTCGGTGGTGAGATACGGTACACCAAACGATATCGCCTAGGGCAGCAGCTCTCGGGACTCACGCGGCATTTCCTGCTCATGACAGCCACGCCGCACAACGGTAAGGAAGCGGATTTTCGGCTGTTCCTTGCTCTGCTGGGCGGAGACCGGTTCGATGGTCGGTTCCGCGACGGCGTCCATCGCATTGACGTGACCGAAATGATGCGGCGTCTGGCCTCGTCGCCGGAAGCCATCTACCAATCCCTGATGCACAGGCGCAACCGCTTGGAGAGCCGCTTTTGTGCGAAGTTAAAGTGATGCAGCGTGTAGCTGCCCTACCTAACGTCTCCCAGAGTTTCTTGCTCGAAGCCGATGATCTTGATTACCTGGGCGATGCGCCGGAAGAAGAGGTCGAGGCCGCGGAGTGCGCAACCCTCAACGAGGCGACAGCCGCGATCACGATTACCGAACTCAAGGCAGAAATCGAGTCGCTCCGGAGGCTACAACAACTGGTTGCCGAGATCAGACGCACCGGGAGCGACACGAAATGGTGTGGACTCTCCAAGCTACTAAGGAACCTCTGAATACAGCCAGATCATAGGTGTCGCATTGTGCATCCGGGGGCATGTCATTTTGCGCTGCATCCTTTTTTCGGGGAGATCGCGTCATGCAGCGCCTTCAGCCGCCGAGCCTTGAACATGACCGCAGGAAGCGCCGCGAGATTTTTTTCGGAGCGGATGGACGGCTAGATCCCCTGAGCGCGTCTGGAGCGCCTGCCGTTCGGGAGATCAGGGATCGCCTGACCGAACGGGGGAGGGTTTGCTGAAGGAGGGTGGCATCGTCTCGGCGCCGTCGTCGGTCAGGAACGGGAGCAACGCCCGCGGTCTGAAGATGCACCGGACAAGGAAGGGGAACCAGCAGTATTTTGGGATGAAGCTACGCACCGGCACCGATCCCCGGGGTCTGGTGCGCCACCTGGAGGGAACGGCTCCGTCCATTGCCCCCCGCGCTCGCCATAACGAGTGAACACAGAAATACCGCCTTGAACGCTAACACGCGAACGATCCATCGCGGCGCTCCGGTAACATGTGCTTACTGCCCAGTTGCCCGGCGAAACATGTGAGGTAGCCCTCGTGCACCGAGGTAATGATCCCGACCGTAGGTGTGCCATGTGTGAGGAATGCCACCGTGCGCCGCAGTTCGTTGCCTGTGTTGTCGTGACGACAACGCGGACCGCGCTCGGTGACTGTGCACCGGTCGTCTCGCTCAAGCGCCGCGACGGCCCCAAACCCTTGCAGCGAAGGGCTTCTTGACCCGAAACGATGTGTACGGTTCAAAAGCCTATCGGACGCTGGTCGGCGTTTTGATTCTCACACCCCACACCTAGATGTGAATTGAGTGAAACCCGACCGGTTCGCTTTCACGAATGATTCCGTTATCCGTTGCATGAAAAGAATTTAGGCTGGATTTGCCCCATGGCCTCAATCCCCCGCACGGGTCTGCACGGTATCCCTGAAACTGCCGTTTCGTTCCCTAGGAGCGGGAGTAACCCAAGTGAGCGGACAACGAAGAAGCCTCATGGACATCTGCCTTGGGCCCCGGGCTCATCCTGAGCATGATTATGGAAGTGTTCTTCGATATCCAAGCGCCGATACACTCCAGAACGACTTCAAGTTCCGCTGCGAAAAAGTCGATGGCTTCGAGTTACCGCACATGTCGTCTAAAGCCCAACCGCTTCATCCAAGGTTTTGCCTGCCGTGCGCCAATCGATCAAGGTGATGCAGGTCGGGGCCGGACAACATGGGCTGCGACAGGCAGGCGATTGTTGCAGAGCGCTTTCTGGATGTCGAATGAGGCGGCGCATTAGGTCGTGCACTCATTGATTTTGATCCAGAGGCGGATGCAGGCGAGGGCGATTGCGGCGAGGAAGTTTCTTGCGAGCTTGTGATCGCGGGTCGCGATGCCTCGGAAGTGCTTGAGCTTGTTGAAGAAGCGTCCGACGAGGTTGCGTTGGCAGTAGAGGTGATGGGATGCGGAGCGCCGCTCCCGGCGGTCCCGTTGGGTCGGGATGTGGGGACAAGAGCCATGGTCGGCGATGCGTTTAAGGATGGTGCGGCCGTCGACGACGACGTGGATTTTGGTGCTCAACCCGCCTCTCGAGCGTCCGATGGCGTGATCCGGACCCCCTTTTTCCCGCCCGCGGCGTGCTGGTGGGCGCGCACCACCGAGGCGTCGATGAGATGAAGAGATCCCGGCGAGCGCGCCGCCAGCGCCTCGAACAGGCGCACCCACACCCCTTTCTTGGCCCAGCGGTTGTAGCGGTTATAGACTGTCGTATGCGGCCCGTAGCGTTCCGGAAGGTCGCGCCACGACATGCCGGTGCGCAGGATGTAGAAAATCCCGCTGATCACCCGCCGGTCGTCCACCCGCGGCACGCCCCGCGGCTTGTCAGGCAGCAACGGCGAGATGATCGCCCATTCCGCATCCGTCAGATCGTGCCGGCCTCGCATTTTCAATCTCCCACTGTTTGGAAGCTTGAATCACATCAGAGCCGGAAAGAAAATCCCTTTTTCATTTATGAGTACACGACCTGGTGCAATTGCTACCCGTGGCGGAATAATGGAGCGCCGCGCGCATATAGCCCTCCGCTATTTCCAGTGGCTGCCCGTCAAAACTGCCCCTACCAACATAGGAAAACCCAACTGCACGAAGCAATCGCCCATGGCCTCGCGCATCTCGGGGCTGAAAACCATCCCTCGATCGAGAGCATATGGATTTCCGCTGCGGCGGCAGCGGCGACTTCGTCTGAGGTCGAGACCTAAAGCATCGATATCTTGTCGCCGCGCTTCTTCATGTTGCAGGTGTCTTCATGCGTGGGGACTTTTGTGATGCATGGTTTGATCTTCATGTTCACTTCGTGAATTCCAGCTGCATGGTGTCAAGCGTGTTGAGGTCTCGATCCGACTAGTTCCTAGAGGTCAAGGCCGAAGCCCATTTCCATTAACCGCGACCGGCATCTTTTGACGGGTTTTTCGAGCCGAAGCATAGCGACCCGGGCGGAGCGCTCAAAACCAGCGGTTAGATCTCGATCAGCACACGTCCCTTCTCGATCTTGGCAGGATAGGTGTTCAAGTTCTTGCAGGCGGGTGGCGTTTCGACTTCGCCATTGGTGATATCGAAGATCGAGGAATGCTTCGGGCATTCGACCGTGTTCTCGACCACCAGCCCGTCGGCCAGGTGCACCTGTTCGTGCGTGCACAGGCCGTCGGTGCAGAAGTAGGCGTCCTCATGATTGCGGTAGATCGCAAAGGTACGGCCATCGTAGTCGAAACGAAGCGCTTCTTCAGCACCGATGGCGTTGGTGGAACACGTGTCGATCCACGGCATGGTTGCTCCCTTCAGATGTTTTGAGGCTCGTAGTCAGATGGGGCGATGGGCATCACGCCTTGCAGAAGGGCTGCGGATTTTTCGAGCCCTTCGAGGCCGTTGAGGAGCACATCCTCGTGCTCGATCGAAAGCCAGCCATCATAGCCGGCCATCCTGAGCCGGTAGCAGAACCGGCGCCACCATTCCTCGCCGTGTCCAAATCCAAGTGCGATGTAAGACCAGCTGCGCGACGGGATGTTCATAAGCGAGCCATTTTCGAGAAGCGACGTTGTTGCCTGAACAGAAGCGTTGAGCATCGTATCCTTGGCGTGCACGTGAAAGATGGCTTCCCCCAGTGCTGCGGCTACTGCGAGGGGGTCCGCACCCATCCAGAAAAGATGCGAGGGGTCGAGATTGGCACCGACCGCAGGGCCGACCGCCTCGCGCAGTTTTTTCAAGGAAGGGACATTGTAGACGCATTGATTGCCGTGCAGTTCGAGGGCGATGCGTTCGACGCCATTCTCCCGGGACAGCTCCACGATCTTGGTCCAGAAGGGAATCAGGACATCCTCCCACTGATAGCGCAAAATCACTTGCGTCTCGGGCGGCCAGCTTGAGACGACCCAGTTGGGCGTTGTATCGGTGCTGTTGCCCGCAGGCAGGCCGGACATGGCACAGACCGTCTTGACACCAATCTCGCCCGCCACCCGGATAGTGTCCTTGAGCAGCTCGCCCTGCGCTGGATCGGCCGGGTGCAATGGATTGCCGTTGGCATTCAGGGCGATGATCTCCAGCCCCCTGTCGCTGAATGCCCGCCGAAACGCCAAGCGCGCATTTGCGTTTGTCTTCATCGTAGCTAGATCGAAATGCGGGGCTGTGGACCAGCCGCCGGTATTCACTTCAACGCCGCCGACGCCCATGCGAACCGCATTGTCGAGCATTTCCTCGAACGACATCCCACCCAGGCTGTCGGACACCAAACCCAGCTTCATGCGTAGAACTCCTCCGGTTGACCATCATCTCGACCCGCGTCTTGCTGTCTTCGTTGAGCGCTTTCACGCCTGCCGTGGCAACAATCGCGGCGCAGCACTCGTTCCCGTTGCTCGCTGCGGCCGCCGCCGTCCCTCTCCTCCGGTTTCGACAAGGCGCAGAGGGTCTCGATTCCGGCGCCGATCAGCCTTTGCGTGGCGAGGCCGCCAATCGGGTGCGTAACGGGTCTCGAACCGTTGCACAATGTCGAGCCGCGAATGCACGGGGTCAGCCAGCGAAATCGTGCCATGTTCTCCAGCGAACTCACCTTGCACATCGTAGTTGTAATTGACGTTGTTGCTGATCTTGATAGTCACTAATTGTTTGACGGCGGTCTCAAGTGCCATGAGAACCGATCCCACCTTGCCGGGTGTGCCATTTGGCAAAAAACAGAGATGGTGTTGAATCGATATCGAGGATCAATTGCGCCACGTCGAATTCGTGCAGCGCGGAGTTGGCGCTCGCCATGCCGGCAATGAACTCGGCGGCAAACGTTTTCACATTGCGGTGGAAATTTTGCATCAAGGTCCTCGTCCAGATGTGCCGTCGGCCAAGGTCTTCTTCATCTTGGCGCAGGATCGTTTGCAACGGCGCATGAAGCCCGACTGGATTAATCGCGCGCCTTCGCCGCCAGCCGGCTCCAGCTCCCAAACGCATTCCACCAAAGACCGGAACAAGGGTTTGTCGTAAAGCACCGTCTTGCCTGCTTGAATACAGGCTAAGATGGGGCATGTGATTCGGATCGGGGCTTGCCACAATTGAGGCATCGATGTCGTATCCAGCGATTGCGGCCAGAGGATCTGTTGCAATGTCTCGTGTGCCGCACGCATCGGTAACCACCTTCGCCTGGACCGTAAACCATCTGCATGGTCGCACCGGCCCGTGGCCACAATCCCGGTTTGACCGGCCTCCATGAAGCCCCTGTCGATAGCTGCGATACTTGCTGCCATCTTGCCTCATCCGATCTCGGCTTCAAGATCGGCCATCGTTTCGCCGCCTGCCATCAGGTCAGTGATTTGCTCGCGGGTCCTTTCGCCTTTCCGGAAATCGGTGGCGATGGCACCACGGATAAGCACGGCAAAATGGTCACCGACGGCGATTGCGTGCATGACTTGGTGGGTAATGAAGATGACCGCCAGTCCGCGGCGCTTGGTTTCGTTGACGATGCGAAGGACGTGGGCCGCTTGTTTCACACCGAGCGCGGCGGTGGGTTCGTCGAGGATCAGCACCCGTGCACCGAAATGCACCGCTCGCGCTATGGCGAGCGACTGGCGTTCGCCGCCCGACAGGCCGCCGACGAGTCGACTGCCATCTTCGATCCGGGTTATGCCAAAATTCTGCACTGCCCTTATTGCGACCTCGTTGGCTTTCTTTCGGTCGAAGATTCTGAACGGTCCCCAGCCCTTGGTCGGCTCGACGCCGACGAAGAAGGACCGACCGATCGACATCAGCGGGAAGGTGCCGCCGAACTGATGCACGGTCGCGATACCACGGTCGGCCGCATCCCTGGGGCGATTGAACTCGACCGTCTCGCCATCCATCAGGATTTCCCCCGCGGTCGGCTTGTGGACGCCTGCCAGCGTCTTGATCAATGTGGACTTGCCGGCGCCGTTGTCTCCCAAGAGGCAAAGCACTTCCCCCTCATGCACATTCAGCGATATTCTGTGCAGGACATCGATCGGTCCAAAGGATTTGCCGACATTCCTGAGTTCCAGAACAGGTCTTTTGTCAGCCATGTCTGGCCGCTCGCTTCCCTTTCTTCGGCGTGTAGGTTAGCGCCATTTGCCGGAATGTGTTGTTCATCAGGACCGCGATCAAAAGCATGACGCCGATGATCAGGCTCGACCAGTTGCGGTCGAAATCGGTGAAGTAGATGCCTTGGGTGACGATGGCGAAGGTGACCGTGCCGAGGAAGATGCCCAAGACCGAGCCAAACCCGCCCGTCAGCAGCACGCCGCCGACAACGACCGAAATGATTGAATTGAAAATGAAGGTCATGCCTGCGCTGACCTGAGCCGAATTGAACAGAATCGCCTGGCACATGCCGACGAAGGCGCAGCTAGTGCTCGACATGATATACAGGATCAGCGTCAGACGGCTTGTCGGGATGCCGGCATTGCGCGCGCCCTCCTTGTCGCCGCCCATCGCGAAGATCCAGTTGCCGTATTTCGAGAAATGGACGTAGAAGATGTAGATTGCCATAAGGGCGAGCCACCACAAGATGATGACCTGAAACGTTCCACCCAGGAATTGACCGAAGAGGAATTTGGCGATCGGTCCGGACTCCTCGGGCTTCAACGCCACGCTCACCGTTCCGGTGAACAACACCGACAAACCCAGGATAACGCCCTGCATCGCAAAGAGGGTTCCTAGCGTGACGATCAGTGAGGGCACCGCGGTACGGTTTACCAAGGTGCCATTGATATAGCCAACAACGACTCCCATGGCGAGCGCGGCGGCGATCCCAAGCCAGATCGACTGATCCCAATGGCCGGATATGATCGCCACGGTCATCGAACCTGCCGGGATCATCGCGCCGACAGAGATGTCCAATTCGCCTGCGATCATCAAAAGACCGACCGGGAACGCGATGATGCCGAGATTGGCGGCGACATTGAGCCAGCTTGACGCACCTGCAGGCTGCAGGAAACGGGTGCTGCCAAACACCACGAAGAAGGTGAGAACAGCAACAAGGCCGAGAAGCGCTCCGGCCTCGGGACGACGCAAGAGACTGCCGAGTGAAAGGAAGTTCATGATGGTCGGCCCTGTCGGTGAAAATATGTTCTTGTTGGAAAGCCCGCATCCCGGGTGGACCACGGGATGCGGGTAAATCGATGCTTAGCGAGCGCCTTTTTGAACACCGGCAAGCGTGGCGTCAATATTCGAGCTATCGACGATGCCCGGCCCGGTCGCTATCGGTGCCACGGGCAGGTTGTTGCCGTATTCGATGTAGGCGTTCAGAAGCGACACGGCCAGAAGTGACTGCAGATAGGGCTGCTGGTCGACGGCAAAGCCCTGTTCTCCCGCCTTGATCCTGTCCAGACCTGACTGGTTGAAGTCGAAGGAGGCCAGCATGACATCCCCGGTCTTGCCAGCCTGTTGAATGCCGATAGCGGCACTGTCGGCGTCGCCGGCCGAAATGGTAATGACACCTTTGATCGTGTCGGTGCCGAGAAGCGTCGCCTTGATCGCCTCGGCAACGGCGGTTGGGTCGCCGAAGGAGGTCGCGGGCAATGGCAGTTGGTTCGAAACACCACCTTTGGTTGCGATCCCGTCGGCAACGCCTTGGCAACGCGCTTCAAGATTGGCCGCGCCAGGCACCGTGTTAACGCAGATCACATTCATGATGCCCTGGTCGCCATAATACTCGCCAGCAGCGAGGCCGGCACTGTACTCGTTGTTGCCGACATAATTGATCGCACCCAGTTCCCGCGCCTTCTCAAGGTCGCCCGCATTCATCAGCATCACCCTGATGCCAGCGTCAATCGCGGCCCTGATTGCCTCGTCTTCCGCTTCCGGAACCCAGTTCGGGATCACGATGCCGTCGACACCTTGGCTGATCGCGGTGCGTACAAGCTGCGCCGCGTCCGGGCCAAGGTTGTCGTAAGTCTGCAGCTGCAGATAGGTGACCGAGCCGCCGGTAGACTCGATAAACATGGCCGCGTGATCGAGACCAAGCTTGATCTTGTTCCAAAACGGATCATCTGTCTTTCCGCCGACAACCGCGATATCCGCTGCCATGGCGTTGGTTGCCACGATGGCAGCGACCGTCGCTGCCTTCAGAATGTTGAATGTTTTCATGGTTTTGTCTCCATTGTTGGTTACTTCGATTGCGGGTTATGAAATCCGGGCCGGCCCTTATTCCTGCCTGTTTTCGGCCGGGTTCGCCTTTTTCGCATTCATGCGCTCCCTTTTTTGCCGAAAGCGCCTTTTCATGCGGGCGTCTGCCTCCGTGGTGCCGTCATGCCAAGTGCCGAAGAGCTTGTCCAAAGGCACCGTGCCGTCGCCGTAATTGACCTCAAAATATTTGTGATGCAGGTAATGGGCATAGGCATGGGTATCGACGGCCGTGTCCTCGCCGGCCTCTATCTTGTCGAAGCCGATATGGCCGACGACTGCCCCCGTGCCAGTGACATGCAGATGGTAGAGGAGCAAGAGCGGGTGCGACGGCAGGATCAAGTGGATGAGGCTGTCGGACCAATAAAGCAGATGCTCCACGGGGTGCATGGAAAGCGACGACCAGGGAGAGGGGTTGATCGAGTTGTGATGCACCGAATGCACCCACTTGTAGAGAAATGGTGTGTGGATCAGCCGGTGGATGCAGAAGAAGTGAAACTCGTGAAACAGGGGAATCACCAGCCAGAACGCAATCAGCCAGACCGGGTTGTCGCCGAATGTCGTCCACGGACCCCAACCGTTGGCCCAAGCCCACAGGACCAGCACCTCGTAGGTTGACCAGATCGGCAAGCCGGTGGCGAAGGTGCGAATGACATTGTCGATGTTCTGGCTCTTGAAAATGAACACGTTCGAGGTTTGCTCGGCAGGGAATTTTCCGTTGTACTTGAAGCGGTTGCCCTGCGACCGCCTGACATAGAGCCAGATCTCCATCGCGCCGTAGATCATCAGGATCGACAGGGAGTTTCGCACCAGGATGTAGAGTGCCCAGTCCCAGGAAAGAGTCCGCAATGTCTCGCTCGTTGGCGTCAGCAGGTACCAGAACACGGCGCCCAGCACCATGAAAAGGGCGTTATGGGGCAGGAAATAATTCGGCAGCCACCTGAGGAACTTTATCAGGCTGAAAGGCCAGGCAAACAGCGCGCCGGTTTTCAGCGCCTCGTTGGGACGCCAATTGCCGCGCTCGTCGCGATTGCCGAATGCAAGATCGTCCATCGTTCCGCCCACTATCGCGCCGGGGCCGCCGTCTTCCCGGCGTTCGCGCGCGCCTTCATTCTGCGGAACCTTTCCTTCATCCGCTTGTCGGCTTCCTTCGACCCATCGTGCCAACAGCCGAACCACTTGTCGAGCGGGACCAGCCCGTTGCCGCCGTAATTCACTTCGAAATATTTGTGGTGCAGATAATGGGCATAAGCGTGGCTATCGAGCGCCCTTTCGTCGGCCAGTTCGAGTTTTTCGAAGCCGATATGGCCGTTGATTGCGCCATAGCCCACGATGTGGCTGTTGAAGAGCACGACGATCGGGTTCGACGGAATGATCAAGTGCCAGACGATCTCGCCGAAATACAATAGGTGCTCGAACGGGTGCATTGAGAGCGACGACCAAGGGCTCGGATTGACCGAGTTGTGATGCACCGAATGCACCCATCTATAAAGAAACGGCGTGTGGATCAGCCGATGGATGCAGAAGAAATGAATCTCGTGAATTGCCGGCGCCAACAGCACCAGGACGCTTAGCCAAAGCCAGTTGTCCTGCCAATCGAGCCAAGTGCCCCAACCATTGGCGAAACACCAAAGGATCATCACTTCGACAAACGTCCAGATCGGGATGCCGATCAGGAAGGATCGCAAAAAATTGTCGAGGTTCTGGCTTTTGAACCAGAACCCGTCAAAGGGATGCTCTGACGGGAACTTGTGGTTGAACTTGAACCGCGTACCCTGAATGCGCCTGACATAGTAGAAGAGCTCAATAGCGCCGTACATCAAGAAGATACCGACAGCATTCGCGGCAAGAAGCCGGAACGCCCAACCCCAACTCAAGGTCCGCATGATCTCCATATCGGGAATGACGAAGATCCAATAAAGCAGTGCCGTGGCCATGTGAAAGGCATTCCACGGCCAAAGAAAGTTGATCGCGAATTGCCCAATCCGGTTGAACCGACCTTCCCAGAACGGTGCAATTTCCAGTCGGCGGTGTGGGGTCCAATTCCCATGCTTGTCACGTGACCCGAATTTCAGATCGTCCATCAGGGTCTCATCCCTTTCATGCCAAGCCGTCGCTCATTCAAGCCGCATCAAGATGCAACATGCTTGACACACTGAGATGAATAAAGTCAATTCCATTCAACCAAAGGGGTGTTTTCATTCCATTTAATGTCATTCCTCTGGAGAAATGAAACAAAATGAGTTAAGTCGAGATAATGAAGCGCCCCACAATTCCAGATTTGGCGGAAGCTGCCGGCGTATCCGTATCAACCGTGAATCGTGTCATCAACGACGCGGGATCGGTTCGCCAGCCAACGCATGAACGCGTCTTGCACGTTGCTGAGAGAATCGGGTTTTACGGGTTGGGATCGATCGAAGAATCGATCAGGAAAAGCCGGGAATCTCACCGCCTTGGCATACTTTTGCACCAGGGAAGTCGAGCATTCTATCGTGGAATGGGCGAGGCGCTATTGCGCGCAGCGCGGGGCTGCGCGGAGGGCACTGTCGACCTGACGCTTGAATATCTGGACGATCTTTCCCCCGACAATGTGGCGAAACAACTGATTGCGATGGGCGACGAATGCGAAGCCGTCGGCTTGGTTGCGGCCGAGCATCCATTGGTTTCGGATGCCATCGACGCAGTGCTGGACAAGGGCGTGCCCATTTCTGCCCTGATTGCTCCGCTGACTGCACAGGGGAATATTGGTTTTGTAGGGGTCGACAATTGGAAGGTCGGGCGCACCGCCGCTTGGGCCTTCGACAAGATATGTCGTGAACCGGGGGAAATCGGTATTCTTGTCGGCAACCACCGCTATCGAAACCAAGAACTGAACGAAAGCGGATTTCGTTCCTACTTCCGTGAACACAATGCGGGATTCACCCTGCTTGAGCCTCTTTCGACCTATGAGTCGTCGACTGCGGCGCGCGAGATAACCGTGCAGCTTCTGGCTGAGCACCCGGATATGTGCGGCTTGTTCATTTCTGGCGGCGGCATCACCGGTGTGCTGGCCGCGATGCGCGAGCGTCCGCCAAGAAAGGGATTTGTCAGCGTCGGCTATGAATTGTTCGAGGCGACGCGTGCCGCCTTGATAGACGGAACACTGACCTTGGTCATTTCGCATCCCCTCGACATGTTCGCGCGAGAGGCGGTTGCCGCGATGATCAAGGCCAAGAAGGCAAGGCCGGATGCCGGGGCGCAAAACGTCACACTCGGATTTGAAATCCACACCTCGGAAAACATCTAGTGGACTGGCTCCAACGTTTGGAATCCTCGGTTCCTTGCGACGATGCTCAGGTCGGGGGCGGCACGCCAAGTGAACAGTTTTGCTTCGGTCGCATCGTGCTCGATGATGAAGCGGTTGATTGCCGCCTGCAGGTTTGCCCCGGCGTGAAAGACAGCGTGTTTGAAACGTCGCCATGTCAACCTTGCGAAGAACCCTTCGACTGCATTCAGCCAGGAATCGGATGCCAGAATGAAAATGAAATGCCCGGCGCGGCTGGCGTTCAGACCAGGCTTGGACTTTGGCTTGTTTGTGGATGCCGCAGTTGCCCAGAATGACATGGAAAGACCGTTGCGAAAGCGGTCATTTTGCTCTGATTTTCGCCTTCTGGAACTGGCTGCGCGTCTGGCGAACGGGGCAGCGCTCAAGCATCGACCGGCCCACGGACAGCATGAAAACGAGCCGCACCGTCAGTGCTCGCTCAAGCTCCCGATCCGACATCGAGCGCCACTGGCCATGCGGGAGAACCCGGATCATCAGGTCGGCATTGCAGCCAGCCCGCCCCAGACTCGATGCGCACCGTACCGAGAACCGCCGCCAAGCGCTGCCAGTCCATCAGGGCACTGTGGGGCTTTACGCGCTCGTCCACCACCGTCATGAAGAAATTCATCGGTCTTTCCCTTAATCGAACATCATGACAAGCGCTTGCAACCCTTCAGCGAGACATGTCCATGGCCAGAGGGGCGCATTTCGCAACAGTCTTAAGATTGCATTCTTCATGTCTGGTACATCCCGTCATCAGCCAAGCTGCTTGAACGACCCTTGGCAGTGAAGCTCGATATCTTGGCAATCCTGGCAACTGCACGGACATTGGCTTGAAACCTAGGCGGTTGCAGCCAAGCCACGACTTTTTCGCCAGCGGCGTGACTTCCAGTGAATTGTCAGGTGGCGATGTAACTTAAGCGGCCTATGTTTCGCTGGATTTCGGCAGTTCCACCGCAGATTCAAATCTCCTAACGCCGTGGGCAGGCGGAGCTGTGATGTTATGCAAGCCTGAATGAAGCGCCACGAAAATTTTCATCCGTTGCTTGCACAAGTCTGCAAAACTTGCCACAATGCTGGCATGACGTTGCATGAGATGAGTTTGTTCCGGAACCAACGCATCCAGAGCAAAATCTCAGACCTTCCGCAAATCGTCAGTTTCCACAGAACCGAACTGAACTTCATATTGCCTGTTTACGGGCGAATGGTGGCTGCAGGCGAGTGGTGCAACTACGGGATATCCAACCTGCGGAATGTCGCGATCTTTTCAATCTTTCGAAGGACTTCCGAGCACCCGCTTTACCGAATCGAAAAATGGCCGCGTTCGGCAACCAAGAGTGACTTGTACCAGATCGTGTCAGCTGACGGGCGCATACTTCGGCGTGGGAACGACTTGGGACGGGTCATTCAGTTCTTCGAGCGAAAGCTGCTGCGCACAATCGACTAGATCCGACGAAAGCCATGGAACGGGTGGTCTCCCAAGTCGGCTATGCGGCTTCGGACCTGCGAGAAACTCTCCTTCACTACAGCCATGCGATGGGCCGTGGCATGAAGCATTATTTCACCGTCAAGCATTATTCCCACGTGTCCCTTCCAGAATGCAATGTCGCCGCGTCTCACGGAGTTGCCCGAGTGAGCACGGCCCCTCAAGGATTCTTCCTGCAAGTCGCTGTCGCGTGGACATTTCTTGCCAATGGCCGTAAGCGCCACCTGAACCAGTCCTGAGCAGTCAATTCCATTAGCGGTGTTTCCTCCCCACAGATAGGGGCTGCCAAGAAACCGTTCGGCGACCTCCACGAAATCGCTCGGTCTGTCCTGCAATCTGCTGACATGCTGGACGGGAACATATCCACCTCCGGAAACCGGATAGAAGTCTCGTTTCGCTCGCCCCTCCAGCATCAGAAGCGCTCCGAGATGCAACTGCATTTCTGGAATGCATTTCATGTCTGGGGAAGGATACAGGTGCGACTTGACACCGCTGACCCAGTGGGTCGGGGACCAGCCATTGGACAATGCTTCCCGGTGCACGTATCCAACGTAGCCGTCTCTTCCGGATTGGCCAAAAGCCCACTCCTCAAGGAACTCCAGAGCGCGGAAGGACTCTCCGAAAAGCAATTGGCAAGCCTGAACGCCGCTTGGGGAGACATGAAGAGAGACTGCAGGCTGGCCGCACCTTAGCCACTTCCCCTCCACAAACATGTCCGCTCGAACGGAACCTTCAAATTCTGCCGCAGCAACACGACCGTTCCACGGTATCAAGCGCGGATCGTTCATGTCTCCATCAAGAAATCCGAAAAGGGTGGAATCCTCGTCTCAGTGCCCCTTTAGTATTCTTGATACCAGCAATTCCGCAATCTGCACCGCATTTTGGGCTGCTCCCTTGCGCAGGTTGTCTGAAACGCACCAGAGATTGAGTCCGTTCCTGACCGTCGGGTCGTGCCGGATTCGACTAACGAAGGTGTCCGATTCGCCCACGCAGTCCATTGGAGTCGCGTACCCCCCGGCTTTCCTTTCGTCCACGACGCGGATTCCTGGCGCGGCATCCAATATCTCTGAAGCCTCAGCTTCATCGAGATAATCCTCGAACTCGATGTTGATCGCTTCGGAGTGCCCAACAAATACCGGAACCCGCACGCAGGTTGCAGTCACTTCGATTTTCGGATCAACAATCTTCTTTGTTTCGGCAGACATTTTCCATTCCTCGCGGGTCGCACCGTCTTCAAGAAACGAATCTATCTGGGGGATGACGTTGAAGGCGATGCGATGCGGATAGACCGCCGGCTCGCGCTCCTCTTCGGGCAGGTACAACGATCTCGTTTGATTCCACAGCTCACCCATCGCCGCTTTTCCGGAACCGGACACGGACTGATAGGTTGACACGACAACTCGCTTTATCCGAGCCCGATCATGCAACGGCTTCAGTGCAAGCACCATCTGAGTGGTCGAGCAGTTCGGATTGGCAATGATGTTCCGGTTTCGTACGTCCTCGATGGCGCCCGGGTTGACCTCGGGAACGATGAGAGGAACATCGTCCTCGTAGCGATAGAGCGACGAGTTGTCGATGACCGTGCAGCCCTCATCGGCCGCGACCGGCCCATACTCGGCCATGGCGGAGGACCCGATGGCAAACAAAGCGATATCCCATCCCGCGAAGTCGAACTCCGCCAGATCATCGACTGTGAGCAGCCTGCGCCCGAAATCCACCTGAGCGCCGAGTGACTTGTTCGAGGCAAGTGCCGCGATTTCGTCGACGGGAAAGCCGCGCTCATCCAGGACCGTCAGCATCTCGCGCCCGACATTGCCGGTCGCACCTGCAACGACTACTCTATATCCCATTGATGGTGTTCCGATACTTTTTGCAAGATTTCATGCTCGGTTGCGTCGAGTGAAGCTCCCTCTAGAAGATCGCTTCTGCGAGCAAGAACTGCTGTAGCGAGTCCGAAAGGTCACACAGGCATCGCCAACAGTGAACTGTTGGTTGGGGAGCAAGAGAACTTCTCCATCCCTGTTCTCCCGAAGGCGGTTTTGTACGGTGTGCCGCGAGTCTCCCAAGTTTCATAAAACGAAATCTGCAGTAAAGATGTTCTGAATTGCGCGATTTCGCCGCAGTTCGGTGATGCAATAGGCATTACTCTGGTCGCAGTCAAGCCTCCACTGACCCCAATGATGACGTGCGCTTGAGGATAAGATCGATCTACCATGCAGTGAGCTTCTGTCTGTCGCAATTAGTACTTGAGGTTAAACACCAAATATTTCAAAAAGGCTCAATTCGCGAATCGCAGGCATGTCCTGGCGCTGGCGACTGCGCTCGTCGATCCCAGCTCGATCGCTGCCAGCGAGGCTTTGCCCTCCGGTGGATCCGACAGAACCGCAGCAACCTTGCGGCAAGGCTCCGCTGTTAGTTCATCGATTCTTGAAAACCAGTCCCGAAACTGTGCCCGATCCATTGTTCCGCTCCCCATGGTCAATGCAAGTTGGAACCCAGTGCTGCACATACGCCTGCGAAATGCGAACAGAGCCTAATCGAAACTCCACACCAGACAGGGTCTGTCCGGCAAGGTTGCCACCGAACCATGCCCGAGAGCACCCGAAAGCTCTTCGGCGAACCAGCTCTTGACATTGGTGAGCAACCCGCCGTAGTCGCCACGATCCCTGAAGAACCGATCGGCCTTCTCGGTTGCGTAACTTCTCATCTCCGGTGACAATGGTACGGTTGTGGCGTCCCCTTCTTCGACCTCTTCGTGAAATCGAAAACTGGAATTATCGACCTTGTTGCCGCGCGAGCTGACTCCCGAGAAGCCGTAGTGGGAGAACGTATCAGCATAGACATGCGCCGTGATGCCGAGCAGGTGCAGCCCGAAACCGCGGTCCGCGTATGTCAGGTGATGGTCCCGCAACTCCCGGACGATCGGGCTGTCCATGCGGCATTTTAGGCGCTCCGTGCAGCCGTCTCCTTCATTGCCCGGAATGAAATGGAACGGTACCCAGACCCTACGCTGATCGCGGTCATCACGATTTGATAGGTCCATCGGATGGTGGGCGGTGGCTTCTTGGTCGAGATGCGACCCGTCGCGAAAGTCGACATGACTTCGGGCGACATTGTCGTCCAAGAATTGGGCGGACGTCGCAATGATGCGAGCATTGTCCGGTTCGACGCCCGCCGCGCGCGCCATGGCGTAGGTGGCGTAGTAGTGCATGTCGAGCTGCATCGCTGGCCTCCAGGGCAAAGGTGTTGTGGATTAGCGTAACGAAATAGGCGTGGAGCCGCTTTCGGATTTCCGGCTTCGGTAGCCGGCATCGCGGATGGGCGGCAATCTTGCCGAGTCCGGCTTACAGGTCGTTTTGGTCGATAACGCGGTGTTCGAACATCTGGTCGAGCAGCCAAAGGACCCCATGACATCGAACGTCCTCTTCCTCTGCCAGTTCGCGCAATCCGCGGTCTCCTGATAGCAGCGTCCACGCGTTTGTCTTCGCGAGGGCAAGGGCGAATCTGTCCGGAACAGACAGCGACCTCCGCTTGCGGAGATAGCCGAGAGCCAGCGAGACTCCGTTGCCATCTAGCTCCTCGACGCGAAGCCCGAGCCTGACGAAATCCGGCCCACCGTGCTCCCTGATCTCGCGTTCGTAGAGCAAGTCGGGGACGGTGAATTCGAACGGCAGACGGAATATCGGTTCGACAAGGCTCCCGCGGTCCAGGTCAATCAGGACGGAGGTGTCAGCCACCAGGACCTTCACGAAACTCACGCGCCGGCAGGTTCTGCGTCCACGCTCGGCGGTTCGTCCATGCGGCGGTTAAGCTCGTGGACGGAATGGCCGAGCAATTCGGCAGCCTTCGCTTCCGAGATCGCTCCCTCGGACAGGGCCCGAAAACACAGGCGCTCGAATCGCAGGGGACGCTCGCCGGGCATCGCCCAAGGCTCCTTGTATGGCGGGCTGCGCCAGCCGCGGCGGGTAAATTCGTTGAACAGCATCCGAAACGCAGGCGCACCGAGGATCCCGAGGTCCTTGCAGCGGTGGGTGAGCGCTTGGACGCTCACACCGAAGATGCGCTTGAGTTCGAAGATTTCGCCCCAACCGATGGATTTGCGGTGTTTGCCGATCTCGGCCCGCAGCGTCTCGGCCGGCATCAGGAACGCGCCCGCGAATCGATGCGCGGCTTTCTCCTCGTCGACCTTCGCCACGGGCTCGAGGGCCATGTGGCCTAGCTCATGCGCGAGCGTGAAGCGCTGGCGTTCGCCCCAATCCTCCCGATTCACGACGACGACCGAGGCAAGGCTCCGGTCTTCGCGGCGCACCCGTGCCGTGAGCCCGTCGATTTTGGGGAGGCTCATCGAGAGGACCTTGATGCCGCGTTCCTCCAACAGATCGACAAGGTTCGGGATCGGATCGAGACCAAGACCCCAATGGGCTCGCATGCCGAGCGCGGCTGGCTCGGCTTCGGCCGGGTCGCGCAGCACGGGCCAGGGGGCGTCACGCGGCATGTCCCACGCGACGGTGGGGAGCCCCAGGATCTCCTCGACCGTGAGATACCGCTCCAGGAGGTGCAGGACATTGGCTTCGACCTGCGCCTCCTCACGGCGACTGGTGAGCCGCTTCTTCCGGAAATCGACGGCTTCGAGGCAAATCTCGCTGTCGCTCGCGAGGTAATCGATCGGTATCTCGAGGGCGTCGGCCAGTGCGATGAGCACGCCCGAGCTGGGCATCGACTCGGCGCGTTCGTACTTGCTGATCGCCTGTGCCGTGACGCGGTTGTCGATTCGGGATTCGAGGTCGCGGAGAGACATGCCGCAGGCACGGCGTGATACTCTAATGCGTTGTCCTACAGTCATTTTCAACCTTCCTTGCTTCGGTTGACAAAACTACAGATTAAGACGATATTTGTCAACTACAGGAGTTGAACTGGGACCGAGGCATCCCCATGTGGACGAGCGAACCCGTGTTCCGTTTCGGAGATTGAGACCATGACTGCCCAGCTTTCGTTCTTCCCGGTCGGCAACGGCGACATGACGCTCGTCCAGACCGAGGGAGGCAACAGGATATTGATCGACATGAACATCCGGTCCGCCGCCGACGATCCCGATGACGATACGCCCGACGTTGCTGAGAAGCTTCGCGACAAGCTCGTACGGGACGCCGCGGGACGGCTCTACGTCGACGTGCTGCTCCTCAGCCACCCGGACGAGGATCACTGCCGAGGGCTGCGCAGGCACTTCCATCTCGGACCGTCCGACGAATGGTCGAAGTCGGCGGACAAGATAGTGATCCGGGAGATCTGGTCGTCACCGATGGTGTTCCGACGCGCCTCCCGCCGGCATGTCCTCTGTGACGACGCGAGAGCGTTCAATGCCGAGGTGCGCCGATATGGGACCGGAACTGCTCGACCGCGGGCAACGCCGGCAGCGACTCCAGATCGTGCGCGAGGTGGTGCAGCGCCACCAGCGTATGGGTCTTGCCCCTGCCATAGGTGAGCTCGAGCTGGCGGATGGCCTTGGCGTTCCGGCCGGCGAGGCGTAATGCGACGTCGCACGCGATCTCCCGCAAGGGGAAGGTCGGGTAGGTCAGCGCGAGAACCGGCCCGGATCCTCGTAGACCGGCCGCGCGCCCTTCTGCATCACCACGTCGTGGAGGTCGGCGGCGAAATCGGCGAGCGAAAGTTCGCCCGTGCGCACATCCTCGCGCAGCTTCACGACGCGGTGCTAGGGAATCCAGGGGAGCTTCTGGGCCATGGTGTCCTCGCTCGACGGAATCAGGCGACGGCTTCGAGGCGCCGGGCGAGGGCGTCGAAGTCCCTGAGCCGGGGCGCGGTCATCACGATCCGTTCCCCGACCGGGCGCCCGCCCCGCGTGGCACGGCGTGCGCCACATGCACGATTCGGTCGGACAGATAGGGGTGCCCGCGTACCTTGTCGTGGAAGCGCGCGTCGGCCGTCACGACCGGATACTGCGTCTGGACCGCCAGGGCGAGATAGAAGCAGTCATAGACCGGGTGGTCGAGGTCGGCCGCTAGCCGCGCGGCAGCGGCGGTGAGGTGGAGCATGGAAGCGGGGAGCGAGATCGGTGCCGCCCGCAAGGATTCCACCGCGTCCGCCAGATCGTCCGCCGTGATGTCGCCGTGCCGGTGCATCGCCCACAACGCGTTGGCGGCCTCGGCGAAGACCAGCGCCGGCGCGACAAACGTCGATCCGCCGTTCAGAAGGCCGGCCGCTTCATCAGAATGCTCCTCCCTGACCAGCCATTTCACCATGACGCTGGCATCGACAACCCAGCCGGTCACGCCGCGTTGTCCCGGTCGCGATCTGCCCGGATCGCCTTGCTGCTGTCGACCGACGAGCGCAGCCGTCGCCGCAGCGCCTCGGCCCGCGCGGCGAAATCCTCTTCTGCCGTCCCAAGCAACGAGGCGCGCAGGATCTCGCGGTGCTCGGCTTCGGCGGACCGGCGGTTGGCCGCGGCCCTTAGTTTGAGCGCGTCGACCACTTCGCCACTCACTTTTCTCACCGTTAGTTGGGCCATTACAGTTGCCTTTAACGCTGTGCCTTCAGTGCCAGCGCCAACATAGTCCTGTTTCACGCGACGGGCAACCCGGTGTGCCGGCTTGCCAAGCGGGGCGTTGCGGTCACGGTGGCGTCTCCAGCCGCATTAAGGTCTGGCGCGGCGGGGCGAGGCCGGCGCGGGCGATCGCCATGTCCGGCCTCGGCAGCCGCAGGAAGAACAGCTTTACGCGATAGCCCTGTCCCCGCCAGAGAGGAATCGATCGGGCATGGCCGCGTCCGCTCAGGGTCGTCTCGAACGCGAAGCTCTCGCCCCTGGCTGCATATCCATGGATCGTCTCGATCATCAGATGGCCTGCCCGGAACGCGACCGATGACGGCCGAAACGGACTCAACCCTGCGGCGATGGAGTCCGCGTTGACGAAGATCGGGCAATCCGCTCCGTTCGGCCCGGCAATGACCAGAATCTTCCTCTCCGGTGTCATGCGTAGGCCCTCGTCGCTTCGAGCAATCGCGCGCCGTGGACCGGATCCGGTCTGGTAGGGCCGAGTTCATCGATGAAGCGTGAGGTGATCGTAGAAACATTCTGCCCGCGACCGGTTATCCGTACTTGAAGGCGATGGGCCCGTGGCCGAGGCAGATTTGTGACGCTCGACAAAATCAGCGTGTCGCGTGAACGGGTCAATGCAACGTAGAACAGCCGCCGTTGCTCTTCGAGAGTCCTGTTCTTCCCCGCTTGGGTCAGTGAGTCATCGACATGTGGGACCAGTCCCTCAACGCAGCCCATCACGACGACGAGATCGGTGGTCAGGCCCTTCGATTTGTGCAGGCTCATGACTCGTACGTAGGCGACATCCGTAGGCAGTTCCGGTTGGGTGATGCTTGTGCGGAGCATGTTCAGAAGGGCTTTGGGATCAGCATCTCCGGAAAGTCCGTCGGCCAGTTCGCGAAGCTCCCCGAAATCGGGGTCGTCTGCTGGGAACAGCGCATCGACCAAATCTCGGCCAATCAACCCGCCGAGATCTTGCAACCGCTCTTGAAGTTCAACGAGTTTGGATCGGAGAGAGCCGCCATGTGGCAAAGGAACGCGCCCGTCTCGAATGTCGGCAATAACGTCACCCAAGGCACGGTTGGATTGGTTGCACAGCTCGCGAACCCGCGTCCAGGCAGGCTCTCGGAGGTTTTGGCTGCCGAAGCCGCACCAGCAGCGGAGCGCTGTCGCGTCCGTCGGATCGACGGAAAGAGTCAACAGGGTAAACGCCTGTTGCTTCTTGCTCTCGTTCGCGCTCTTAGGGTCGCCTTCGAGAGCCTGTTCCTGAAAGAAGCTGTGGGCGGGGACATCGATCGCGTTGAGAGCGTCGCGAACCGCATAGCCGAATGCCCGGCGTGGAGCGAGAACGAGAATCCGACCGGGCTGAACACGCTCTTCAGCGATGCGCCGTTGAATGAACCGGGCCAGTCCTTCCGCCTCGGCCGCGATGCTCGGCCATTGGACGATATGGACTTCTCCTTGGCCCTTTCCCACGTGCGGCAACAGAACTCGATTCGTTCTCTGGTTGTTGTGTCCAATCAGCTCGTTGGCCAGTCCGACAATCGTGGTCGGACACCGCCGACACATGTCTAACGTTTCGTCCTCCGTTCCGGCATGTCTCCGGTGAAAATCTTCGATCCCTTCGGGATAAGCGTGCTTGAAGGAATAGATCGATTGGTCCTCGTCCCCGATGATCGTGAGTTCCGCGTCCTTGGCAAGCAGGCTGATGACCTCCTGCTCGGCAACGTTCAGGTCCTGATACTCGTCAACAAGTATATGTTCAAACTTGTCCAGATGCCGGGACGCCGGGTTGTTTCGAAGATAGCGCAAAGCTTCCGGCACGAGCTCGCCGATCAACATGGCACGATGAAAGCGCAGCCAATCGAGAAGCGCGGCTTGGAAGGCCTTGTCCGTTGCGTCGGTCGGCCAGCCCGGCTGCTCGTCCTGGAGTCTCGCCCCGGCCGCCTCGAAGGCTTTGAGCCGTTTGCGTTTTTTGTGGATAGTGCCGAAGCCGTCGCCCCGTAGATCCTCCAAAAGAAACCGCTGCTCGAAATCCATCAGCGGTCGGGGAACCCGACCGGTCGAGGCCAAAACCTCATCTCGCATGAGGATTCCGAAACAATGGCCGTGGATGGTGGTCGCCTTGACCTCTTCCGCTCCAGAAACGATCTCGGATCTCGATATGACGACACTCCCCCGCGCCTTGGCCAAGAGACGGCCGAACGGGTCGCGGACCGCGGCGCCGGCCGCTTCCTCGTGGGCGCGCGCCAGCCGCATGGCGATCGCCTCGACTTCGGCGTCGTGCCGCTGGCGCTCGTCGGGATCGTCCGTCGGCACGACCAGCGCATGGGCAAGCATCGCCGCCGGCCCCGGCTCGATCAGCGACGGCTCCGTGTCCAGCGACGCCAGTTTGCGCTTCTTCTCTGCGACGAGTCGGCTCTGCTCTTCCTTCACCATAGCAAGCTCCGCCCGTGCGCTCGCATCGCCCCGGCGCGCGCCGGGGCTCACGCGCCGCCGCCACGCCATCAACTCGGCAGTCTTGTAGTCGTAACCGCGCGCGATCCATCGGCGTCGGTCCGGCAGCAATTCCTCGATACGTGCCCGATGTGCCGCCGCCATGCCCAGCACGGTCTCCTTCAACCACTCTTCCGCGTTCTCCGTCAGTCCGCGTGCCGACCAGGCCAGGGGCACGCCGCCGGGGGGAATACCGCCAGCGCCTCGCCGCCGCCATACAAGGCGCGCTCCCGCTCGCCGATGGCGGCCACCCGCTCGGGCGTCAGGCGGCGGTCGAGCGCCTCGACGGCGTCGCGGGCCCCGTCATCCGTCGCCGCCTTCTCCAGATAGTCCCTGAGCGGCATGTTCTCGAACAGGCGCCCGACGACATCGAACACCTTGTCCGAGCGAAGCTGCTTGCGGACCGCCTCCAGCTTGTCGAGAAGCACCTTGAGAACCCGTCCTTCGCATGTCTCTCCGGCGATCAGGTTGACGATCACTACCGGGTCGCGCGTCTGACCGTAGCGGTGGATGCTCCCCATCCGCTGCTCCAGCGGGGGGGGGGGGGGGGTCCAGGGCACGTCGTAATTCGCCATCAGCCAGCAGAACTGGAGATTGATGCCCTCGCCGGCGGCGTCGGTTGCGACGAGATAGCCGGCTCCGCCTCGGTCAACCGGACGGCGGAATGTTTCGACTTGGGCCTCGCGCTCGCGATAGTCGAGTCCGCCATGGATCAGGGCAACTTGCCCGACGAAGCCGATCCCTTCCAGGCGGCGCACCAGGAACTCCGCCGTGTCGTGATGCTCGGTGAAGACGATGAGCTTCTCCCGGGCAAAGGCGGGATCGGCCATGACCGCGCGCAGCTTCTCGAACTTGGAGTCCTCGCCTGACTCCGCGAGACGGCGTGCCCGGGCGAGAAGGGCCTCGACCTCGGCACGCTCTTCCCGCAGCTCCGCCAGGGTGATCGCGGCGAGGCCGCCCTAGGTCGTGTACTCATTAGTTTTGATCCAGAGGCGGATGCAGGCGAGGGCGATCCCGGCGAGCCCGTCGCCAGCGCCCCGAACAGGCGCTCCCGCACCCCTTGCTTGGCCCAGCGGTTGTAGCGGTTGTATACTGTCGTATATGGCCCGTAGCATTCCGGAAGGTCGCGCCACGGCGTGCCGGTGCGCAGGATGTGAAAGATCCCGCTGATCACCCGCCGGTCGTCCACCCGCGGCACGCCCCGCGGCTTGTCAGGCAACAACGGCGAGATGATCGCCCATTCCGCATCCGTCAGATCGTGCCGTCCCTGCATCCTCAATCTCCCGCTGTTTGGAAGCTTGAATCACATCGGAGCCGAAAAGAGAATCCCTTTTCCCTTTATGAGTACACGACCTAGGCGGCCTCCTCGAACGCTTCATGACCTTCCCGTTCGCTTCCGTCGCCGGCGTCTTCGTCGGCGGTTCGGGACTCGAAGAAATCGGGCGTGTCGGCGATGCGCGTCTGATCCCGCTCCAACTCGTCGGCCCGGCCGGCACGCACGAGCGCATCAACGCGTAGGTCGAACTCGCAAGGCGGCGCTGGAACACGCTCATGGCAAGGCGAGCAGCAGAACGGTTCAAAATGCGCGCTTTGTTATAGGTTTCGGCGATGTAGCGCGTCGTTGCGTCGTAGAGTTCCTGTTCCGCCGGACGCAACGCGTAGCTGAGGGTGTCGCAGTGCCGTTGCGGGTAGAGCGGCCGACCGTCGAAGCGGACCATCTCTTCCTTGGTGCGGTGGATGAAGTGGCGGCTGCGCTCGGCCACCACCGTCATGAAGAAATCCATCGGACTTTCCCTCAACTGAACGTCATGACAAGCACTTGCAGCCCTTCGGCACGCCATGCCCCTAGCCGAAGGGGCGCATTTCGAAACAGTCTTCTATTGTGATTAAGCAAGTCGAAGAGCTGGGCGAGACTATGAAGCCGGAAGAGATCGAACTCTTCAAGAAAAATGCATGGTCTTACTGAACGTTGCTCATTGAGACTGGACAGCGAACTTATGCGTCTCTTGGTGTCCGAGTCGGCGGCGAACACTCAAAGTGCACGATGTGTGAAATCGTGAAACCTGCACATCTCACTCTTGCAACTTTGCTGATATGGTTGCGGCTGGCTTTTGGGGAAAGCGTTGCGGGATTTGTCTATTGGTCGGAGTGAGAGGATTTGAACCTCCGGCCCCTGCCTCCCGAAGACAGTGCTCTACCAGGCTGAGCTACACTCCGACTGCGAAGAACCGCCTCTATCCATCATTGCCTTAGATTTCAAGCGAAATGAACGATCGCCATCCTGCAACCGGAAATTCGATTCAGGTGGGTCGTGGTTCAAATTTTTTGAAGCCATGCCAGAAAATCTGGCCCGGCTTGAACGAGTGCAATGCGAGCACTCAGTAAGACAGTCCGATCGAGTAGTTCTCCAATGGTCTCTGCTACAGAGATGCCTCCAGTTCGGCGATGACAGCATCTCCCATTTCAGACGTCGAGGTGGGATCGACTCCCTCCACTTGCAACAGGTCGGCGGTTCTGATGCCCTTCGCAAGAACACGCTCCACCGCCGCCTCGAGCCGCTGAGCTTCGTTGCCTGCATTGAAGGAGTATCGCAGTGCCATTGCAAAGGATAGGATGCCTGCGCTGGGATTGGCTTTGCCTTGGCCGGTGATGTCGGGAGCGGACCCGTGTACCGGTTCGTACAAGGATTTGGGTTTTCCCTCATCGGGGCGGGCGCCCAAGGACGCAGATGGAAGCATCCCGAGGGACCCTGTCAGCATGGCTGCCAAATCCGAAAGCATGTCCCCAAAAAGGTTGTCGGTAACAATCACGTCGAACTGCTTTGGCCAGCGCACGAGTTGCATCGCTCCCGCATCAGCGTACATGTGGGAAAGCTCCACATCTGGATACTCGTTGTCTCCAACCCACTGAACTTCCTCGCGCCAGAGAACGCCGGACTCCATGACGTTAGCCTTCTCCATCGAGCAGACCTTGTTTCTGCGCTGTCTCGCGAGATCAAAAGCCGTTCGCGCTACGCGGCGTATCTCGCTCGTCGTGTATCTTTGGGTGTTAACCCCGACCCTGCCACCCTCGTTGTCTGGCGTGATGCCTCTCGGCTCTCCAAAGTAGACTCCCGACGTGAGTTCCCTGACAATCATGATGTTCAAGCCGGAAACAACGTCGCTTTTCAGCGAAGAGAACTCTGCCAGCGCGTCGAAGCAGATGGCGGGCCTGAGGTTTGCAAACAGGTCCATCTCCTTGCGCAGCCGAAGCAGCCCGCGTTCGGGTTTCACTGAAAAATCCAAGTGATCATACTGAGGAGCACCGGCAGCACCCAGCAAGACAGCATCAGCTCTTTGGGCGCGGTCCAACGTGTCGTCGTGCAGAGGGGTTCCGAACTTGTCGTACGCAACACCACCGACAAGGTCCTCGGAGACGTCGAATTTGATCGATCTTCGATCGTTGAACCAAGCGATCACCCGAATCACTTCTGCCATGACTTCAGGCCCGATGCCGTCGCCAGCCAAGATCAGTATATTGTGCTTTTCCATAAAGTTCTCCGTTATCTCGGCATTGCCGGGACTGGCGTGCTCTCCACGTTGAAAGGGAAACGGCTAGTTGCGTCTGCGAACGGGGTCGTCAAGCTGCTGCGGAAAACTTCTCGGCATCAATCCAGACTGCAGCCAAGTGACGTGCGTGTAGATCGAATAGACAGGGAGTCCGGTAAGCTTTCGAATGTCGGCTGCATACGGAACCATGTTGGTGCACTCCAGAACAATGGCGCCGACGCTTTCATGTTGCTCGGTGATTTCCACCGCGGCATCATGCAGGTCTTGGCGGCAGAGATCGAAATCAATTTCGGGAAGGTCGTCCAGAATTTTGCGAGAGAATTCACGCCCTCCCTCGGTCCCCACGATTGGCGTGTCCAAGGGGACGCCGGCAGCCGCAAGGTGCCCTGGAGTCAGATTCTCTTTCGAAATCGTGATTATGCCAACCCGTTTGCCCGCGGGAAGCATCGCTTGAACGGCGGGCACCTGCATGATCGACGAAGTCGCAACCGGCACGCCCACTGCATTCTTGACGGCTTCCTGTATCAATGAAAGGAACCCGCAATTTGTCGTGAGTGCATCCGCGCCGAGCAATACAAGCTCTCTGCCAGCTTCAATGAATGCGTCGAGCAGACCTTCAGAACGTTTGCGCACGACCCTGTCTGGAGAGGCGCCACGTACCCTCCTGTAATGAACTGGGAATGGCCAAGTGTGAGCGTTCGCGATGTCTCCGTAGATTCTCGGAAACCTTGTTTCCAGCATCATTATTCCGACGCTAGCGCCAAACACGTTTTTTCCGCCATATTCAACTGCCATCGACCAACCTCTTGAACTTGCCAACCTGTTAAGCCCGCTTCAATGCACACATATCAGTGGCTCGCAGTGCTTTCAATCAAGCTCGATGGTACCGCTGGCTTATAGCTGGAAATGCGGCTGGGTCGCGACCATGGACAGCAGCCCCTGCCGTTGCGGAACATTCCCAATTTCACATCCTAGCGAAAGTGCGCGAAGCGATTGCAGAGAGTCTTGTGCGGCCAAGTGGCGGGTCGGCGCATCACGTAGCATCAGGCCGTACCGGATGAGGTGGACGATGCATGAGAGCTCTTGCCGGTCATCGACCCGCGGCACGCCTTGCACCTTGTTGGGCAACAGCGGCTAGGTTCGAGCGAACGGGCCTCGGAAAGCCGGAAACAGCAGTCGGACATGGAAACCCCTCCATGTCTTGGGACTTCAACAACAGAACAACCTGAATGACAACCCGTTTACAGGGCTTGAGCCTAAGGAACCTCTGAATACAACCTGATTGTGGGGGTGGCATTGTGCATCCGGCGCGCGCCCGCTGTCTTGCGCCGTGCCTCTTTTCGGGAGGATTGCGTCGTGCAGCGCCTTCAGCCGCCGAGCCTTGAACATGACCGCAGGAAGCGCCGCGAGATCTTTCTGGAGCGGATGGACGGCCCGACCCTCGGGCGCGCTTGGAGCGCCGCGGGCTGGCGCACCTGTTGTTCGGGAATCAGGGATCGCCTGGCCGAACGAGGGGTTCTGCTGAAGGAGGGCCGCATCAAAGCCCTCCAAATAAGAGGTTCCCTAGCAAGGCTGGACTCCTGACGAATGCCGACTGCTTTCTTAGGTTCAGGCCATGCAAGCCAGCACTCGTAACCTGTAGGATACTGCCCATCACGTTGTCGTTTTCACCAACCGTCCTGCACTTAGGACATGATGCAAAGCTTGCATTCCCCCTGTTGCACGGCCTCAGAATCTGGTTGCCATTGGGACCCGTCCAGTCAACGCAACTAACCAAGCTAGCAGCCCAAAAGTTCGGGACAGAACTTGCTGGTTCAAGGTTTCTCGCGGGACTGGCTAGCGGCAATCTCCTTCAATCGCTTAAATTGCCACTTGATCCACTGCGCAGCGTCGGGCCAAGTGCCCTCGTCGTCCCGTACCCAAGGCCGTTGCACGTATATGCTTGCGCCTTTGACGCTGTTCTGTTCCAGATCGCCCAAAATCTGCTGGTCCCCCATCAGGTCGCGAATCATCAGCGAGCATGATCGCATCCGCGCTGCCATCTCCTTCGAGTTTTCATCTACCGGCCCCTTGATGCAGGCCCGCAAAAACTCTGGATTGCCGACACTGATCGCAATCCTGTCGCCCATCGTGTTAACAGGACCCACCCATTGGTTTCCTCCCCGCCAAGTATCCTTTTGTCCTGGAACACCGCCCGTCTTTTCCTTGAGGAACTTCCAGAACGCGTGGGGCATGTCATTTTCGTCGTATCCTGCTTCCACCTCAATCCTGACACCGCACAGTTCGCCCATCTTCTGGCAACGCTCTATAGCTACGTAACGACCCACGTAGGGGTAGAGCACGCACTTTTCGTGCCTTGGCACGGCACGCCCGCGCGCGCGGATCTTTGAATCGGCAGGATAGCGTTCGGCAGAGTGCATTTCAAAGTAGGACAATTCCCTGGCCAACCTCGCGGCGTTTGCAGGGTCGCTATCCAAGATTGCCGCCGCGACGTTAAGAACCATCTGACTCACGAAGGTTTCCGCATGCCAAGGGCCATTCTCGATCCGCCATCTGTACCCTTGTGCGGCATCGACAGCCTCTTGATCTGTCCACGGCCAGCGTTTGAGCACTCTGCAAACGAGACTTTCGGCGCGCCGTTCAATCGCCGTCTCGTCCCATTTGCTCTCTTCCGCCAAGCGTCTCGTCAGGCCGACAGGACTATTGCGGTACACCTTTCTTTTCGCGGCGAATGAATTCGAACCCATCCCCGCGTTGGTGGCGTCCCCGCTCAGGGTCAGGTTCGCAAGCCGGTCACGATATTGCCCATGTATGCTTTCCGTGGCACCTCCCAAGTAAAGTCTCCATTCTTCAGTCAGCTTCTGTGGCATTACGTGTTCGATCGTCAGCCGGTTTCGGGCGGGCGCCTCCTCGCGGTGTTCGGCTTCCATCAGTTCACATAGCACGGCGAACGCGGAACGGGTGGCGCTTCCGCCGTAAGCTTTTCGCGTGCGAATCCCCTCGCGGACATGTTCATCTCCCGGAACCCCAACGCGGGTATTTCGGAGACGACGGATCCTTCCGAGCCAGTGCTCGGTGAAATCCTCGCCTTCGTCGGGGCCGGGTTCATAGGCGATCTCTGCGGCCGCCTTGTTCAAGCCAGCAAATGTCCGGTCCGCCAGCCACATTCGCGTTGTCCAGGCACCTATGCACGACTATGTCTTTTCGAGCGCCACAATGCCATCTCCCCCGCAATCGTTTTCGTCTGCGTCGTTCAGCAGCCGGAGCAACAACGGGCGCTGGACATCGATCTGCATCTCGCGCAAATGCCTGAGCTCGCGATCAACCCTTGCACTGCCGTAGAGTCCCGCTGTCCCGGTGATCAATCCGTAGAGTCCGGCAAGACGGGTGAGGTCACGACACAGTACCGGTCGGTCTTGGTCTTGCCCCGATTTAGCTGCCCACTTTCGAAATTCGTGATAAACGTGTCTGATGCCGCGGGTCTGTCCCGTGCGCCAGCGCAGCAAGTCGCGCAGAAACATGTCAATGGGTTCAGTTGTGTGCTTCGCGTCCAAGAGTTGTTCGATCCGAAGCCAATGATTGTCGTGAAGGTCCTGCTGTTCCGCATCAGGAAGCCCCATGAGTAGCCAGTTCTTGACTTTTTCGCTCTCCGTGAGCGGCCGGCCAGTGGCATTCAAGCTCTCGAAGATTTGCTGCGGATCGTCGCTCTCGCTGAGCCCGATGCTGACAACCCTTAGCCGCTCAAGGCCCCGGAGCAAAATGCCTACGTCACGGTCTGCAACTAGACGGCGCGCAATCCGCCACGCTTGGGTCACCGCGCCGGCGCCCGTTGGGTTGCCCTCGATAATTCGACGATATTCCTCCTCGTCGCCGTTCTGGAGCCTCAGCTTGCGGCGCAGTTCTGGCGATTTTTTGGGATTCGTCAGCCTATCCTCATGGATGATTTCGGCGGTCCAGCCCCCGCATCTGCCGCTGTGTCCAAGCTTGGCCGCAATGCAGGCAAGGAGGATGCTCACGGTCGTTAGCCTCTGCTGGCCATCCACGACGCGAATGGTCTTTACCACGCCAGCCGCTCCGGGTTCCGGAAAGGTGAGCAACGTGCCGCCGTAGTGCGTCGCGGTAGTTCCCGCACGCCCAACGATCCAAAGATCCTCCACCAGCCGCTTGATGTCGTCTTGCCCCCAGCTATAACGGCGTTGCCAACGTGGCACGACATATTGTTGCTGCCCGTTCAGCAGTTCAAGAAATTCGATGTGTTGAGCGTGCACGGATTCCCTCGTTCTCAGGTCATCAGATACGGTAACTGTCCCGAACTACCGGCTCCCGACCGTTCCAAGCCATCAGTCGGTGCACCCACTCGCCTAATTCGAAGGCTGCCTTCCACAACGCAACTCCGCAAAGACAAGCAACAGGCTGTCAACTGCTGCCTTGGGCGGCGGAGGCAGAGCAGGCTGTACCCCGGGCAATGCAATGAGTGCCTCAATGCCGCCTGATGCGGCATGTGTCAAGTTCTGACAGTGATTGGTCAAATTCGCAAGCCGCGTGCGTGGTTCGGGCGCCCCCTAGCAACATCTTTCGGCGTGGTCGGTCTCCGAGTTCGATGAGATGGAGGCATCTGCCGAGACACTTAACGGCGATGCTGAAGATCTTGGAGCCAGCGGCGTAAGTTCGGGGAAGTCGTTTCGTCCAGAAGCTTCTCTAGCCTCGCCCCGGCAAGGCGCCGGACGCTCTCAGCCTCGCAGAGCAAGCCCTCCATCGCCGGGTTGCCGGATTGCAGAACGGCTGAACGCAACGCGCGCGCAGCATCACCGACAGCGGATGCGGCTATCGTCCCTTGCCGCCGCCCCTAGGACAGACCGGCGCAATGCGGGCCTTCAAGTGCGCCCAAGGGGATCGGGCCGTCAATCCGCTCCAGAAAAATCTCCCGGCGCGTCTTGTACTTGCCACTGTCATGTTCAAGGCTCGGCGGCTGAAGGTGCTGCATGACGCGATCCCCCCGAAAAGAGGATAAAGCGCAAAATGACAAGCGCGTCCCGGATGCACAATGCCAACCCATGATCAAGCTGTATTCAGAAGTTTCCTAGCCTCCGGTTCTAACCAGCGGCGCGGGATTGTGCGGAATGCGTGACGATTGCGGCCTGCCGTGATAGGCTGGAGTCCGGCCGCGTGACGCAAGGGAGGCGGCTAGCCATGAGTTCGAAAATGTCCGACCCCGACTTTGACGGTCTCACGAAATTCGAGAGGCTCACCGATCGCCAGCAGTCTCCGTTCTTTGCGGGTCGCGAGGCCGAGATCGAGGGCATCGAGGACGCTTGTGCAAGTGTCCTCGATGCCGCAAGGACGGGAAGACTGCCTCGCGGCGAGACGCGCATCGTGCAGGGTGCCCCCGGGGCCGGCAAGACGTCCCTGCTCGCGCGCCTGCAGGAGAAATGGGCCGAGGAGGAGGATTCTCCCGCCGCCGCAGAGCTTCACATCGACGTCCTCGATTCCGAGCGCGGCCTCGCACTGAAAATCGTCGAGGCACTCGACCGGAACCTGCCTGCGGTCGCCGCTGGCAATCTCGGTGCCGGGAGGGAGGCTGAGTTCCGGACGAGTCGGGCAACCGACATCGAGGGTGGTGGCGGCGTTTTGAGCATCGTCAGCGGCAGGATTCGCAGGTCGACGGCCACGGAACCGCTCGAGCCGTCCCTTGACGCCGTCAGGCGATTGCATCCGCCGCGTGAATGGAAGCGTCCGCTCTGCCTCATGTTCGACGAGGCGCAAAGGATCGGAGCGCGCCAGATCGCCACGTTGGAAAAACTGCATCTCGGCACCTATGGGATTCCCGTGGTGCCGGTCCTCGCCGGCCTCGCCGACACGCGAGACGTGCTTCGGCGACACCGTCTCAGCCGCGTCTACGACTTGGGAATCTGGAATCTCGGCCCGTTGCCGGCTGTCGATGCATCCTTGGTAATCGAGATGTTCCTGGACGGGTTCCGCGTCGTCAGGGACTTCGCCCGCGTCGACTGGCCGTCCGAGCTTGCGGTTCGGTCGGACGGTTGGCCGCAGCACCTGCACGCCGCGATGCAAGCCCTCGCGCACGGGCTGCTGGAAGCTGGCGGCCGGCTCGCCGATGTGGATGTCGGAGCCGTGATCCGAGACGCCCGCGCGCGGCGTGAGAACTGCTACTGGGGGCGTATCAGCCCAGAGATGTCTCGTGCCCGGTCGCTGGTTGCGGAGGTGATGAAATCGCTGCCTGAAGGCGGGCTTTCGGACGGCGGCGTGCAAGGCCTCATTGAGGAGAAGGCTGATGCCTCCGGCCCACCCGATGTGCGCCTTCCAGAGGAAATGACATCGACCAGATTTCTCGACCACCTGATCGAAATCGGTGCGCTTCAGTCCGACGGGCGCGGCCGGCTGATCTGTCCAATCCCGAGCTTTCGGGATTTCTTGGGCCGCGGCTGCGCCATGGGTCCGGAGTCGGACCCTGCTCCGCCGCGCAGCAAAACGACGGGACCCCTCCGGCCTTGATCCAAGGTGTTCTCATAGCGTTTCCCTTTCCTTGTACAATGCACTGGAGTCCGCCAGTCCCGCCGCCAACGTATCGAGATCGAAGAGTTCGCGGTCAGCGGGCTGTTCGCCCTCTGTTTCAAGCCTTCCCCTTCTCCCGTTGACCGTCGTCTTTTCCAGTGGAAACACAACATAACAAGAGTGTGCCTTCACACCCCCGCCGCCTGCAGTCGAAGGGCTGGCTCCTGCAGGTGCGAGAGGTTGACGGGACGCCGACCTCGACGCTTGCGGCGAATGCCTACAGGACAGCTCTGAAGGCGAAGGCTCGCAGAGCCGGTGTCACGCAGAAACCGCTAGCGGGCTGGAAACCTCGTGCATCGATCTGGATCCTCAACAATTCCAAGACTGTTGCGAAATGCGCCTTTCCGGCTTTTGACATGTTACGCTGAAATCTGTACAAGTCATTGTTATGATGTTGCATTGAGGGAGAGGATCGATGGATTTCTTCATGAAGCTGGCGGATGATCGCGTGAGTCAGGACAGCACCCTGCGAAAGGTCTGCGCCCTGATCGACTGGCAACGCCTGGCGGCAGTCCTCGGCCCGGTGCGATCGCGCCTGGGACGCACCGCTGCGATGTCGATCTGATGATCCGGGTTCTTCTCCTCGGCCAGTGGCACTCGCTGTCGGACCGGGAACTCGAGCGGGCCCTGACGGTGCGCCTCGACTTCATGCTGTTCTGCGGCCAGTCGATGATCGAGCGAAGTCCCGACCACACGACGATCTGCCGGTTTCGCCGGATGCTCGGTCTGCGCGGTCTTGACGCGGCGCTTCTGTCCGAGGTCAACCGCCAGCTGCAGGAGCGCGGCCTGAAGGTCGGGAATGCGCCGGTGGCGGTGGTTGACGCGACCATCGTGGAGAGCGCGGCGCGACCGCGGCGCCAGATCGAGGTTGTGGCCGAGGACCGCGCCGAGGGCGAGGCACCCGAGGTCTCGGTGTCCGAGCGTCTCTCGGCGGGTCCGGACGCCCGGTGGCTGAAGAAGGGCGGGCGGTGCCTGTTCGGCTATAAAGGGTTCGTGCGCACCGACGGGGAGGGCTTCGTGGAACGGGTCCTGGCGCGCCCTGCCAACGAGGGCGAGGCGCCGCACTTCCCGGCCATGGTGTCCGACTGCACGGCACGAAGGGCGCTCGCCGACAAGGGGCTGTCAAGCGCCGCCAACCGCGCCTGCCTGGCCGCGGCGGGGATCCAGTCGGGGATCATGTTCCGGGCTTCCCGGGGGCATCCCCTGTCCCGGCACCGCCGCCGGTTCAACCGGCTGGTGTCGCGGCCACCGACCGGCGACCGACAGGCGCGCAACCGGCTCCAAACGGCGAAACTCAGAAAAAAACACCCGCTTTCGCAACAGTCTTATTCTTGCATCATTGGTAGGACAGACGCGCGGCCGAGCATCCGTCAATGCTTGACCTCGATCCACCATCTTCAATGCTGAAATCAATGCTTGCCGCCGCTCGCGGGCGATTCGTTCTCTGCATTGTCGATACTCTGCCAGCCACTGCGGACAGTCTGCCGAGCGCCGCAAGAATGGCGGGTCTCGTTATGACACCCGGCTGACTGGCAGGCGCAAGGCATCGCCAGACCGCCAACGTCCCGCTCAATCAATCGGGCATGCTCTTGGGAAGCACCATCGCGAAGTGCCAACAGCCTGCGACCGGAGCACTCCAGCCGCAGGTACTTTGACGCTCCAGCAAATCCCGGGTGAAGCCGTTGAGCGCGAGGCGCTCACCCAATTCTGGCGAGCAACCGACCGAACACCGTGCGATCAGGGTGCTGCTGTTTGAATGTTCGCTTGCCCTTTCAGGACGGTTTCCGTGTTGCGGCAACCCCTGCCAGCGAGCGGTCGCGACGAATCGACTTCATGCGATCGCCCCATGCCCGGAAAACAGGCATGGGCTAGGCGCTCGACGGCCTCTCCAAGCCTTCAGCGATCCTGCAATGCCGAAATTCGATCCGCCATCACCGGATGCGTCGAGAGCCAGCCGCTCTCTTTGCTGCATGGTTTTCCGCATTCCTGCGCGAGCGTTTGCAAAGCAGTCGCCAAGTCCTCCGATGACCTGCCTGAGGCAATCAGAATATCCGCTGCAAAAGAGTCCGCATCCCGCTCAAAATCGCGCGAATACTGCAAGTTCACAAGCGAGCCGGCTATCGTGGACAACTCCTCCAGCATCGAACCGTCATCCCCGAATACAAGCGTCGCGATTAGAAGGATACCGCCCACGCGTAGGGCTTGCCGCAACCCATGACGTTTCTCCACATGTCCCATCTCGTGGGCAATCACGGCTACGACGGTGGCATCTCCCTCGAGGACTTCGACAAGCTCATCGGTCACTAGGATTGGCCCTCCCGGAAACGCGAAAGCATTTGGACCGATTAAGGGGGCGTGCCGGAATTCAATCGCGGGGACGGGGTCGATATCGCCAATGCGAGCTAGTTCGTTTGCAGTCGATACCATGCGCTCTCGTCGTTCTATGGACAGTTGGCTTGGCTCTAAGACAATCGCGTCAAATTCGCGGAACGCCTGCTTGCCAACGGCCCTCTCCATCTCGGCCGGAATCAATGCGGCGGCTCCATCTGCCGCGAACGGGACGGCCTGACGCAACGCGACCACGCTAGCCGCAAGGAATGCAAGAAGAACAACCGTCTTTACAAGTGTCGCTCGTTCAAGCCAGTCAATCCACCGAACTGCCCTGGCCGTTTCAAGGTGAAGGAATTCTTCAGGAAGCGGATATCGCGGAATAAAGCGTTGCCCGTTCCCGAACGTGACAGATTGTGGAATTTTCGCCAAGCGGTCCGCGACCAGTCCGATTTCAACTTCGCGCTCGCTGCTGAGAGCCGGGGATGTCAAAAAGAAGCGGTTGCCGCGGCGAGCTAGCTTTGCTTCAGACCGTGCCGAAGATCCGGGATCATAGAGATAGCCGGAGATTTTCAAAGCTGAAACCCGGCATCAGCGAATTCGGTGTATTCTTCGCCGACCGCTCCGACCTTGCCAATTTCGGCGTCAACGAGTCCAGTGTCATCCACCAACGGGACTACCGCGATGCAGCTAGCTTGATAACGGTAAGATCGAACCGCGGCCCAAGGATAGAGCAGAAGAAATGAAAATACCGTCACCACCAGGTTGGAAACGACAATCCAAAGAAATCGCAAAACGTGAATGTCGGAGCGGAATCGGGCCATGTTGCCGAGAGACATTGCATTGATTGCGACGTTGCGCATGAACATCTGAAAACAGATTGGGAGTGCAATCGACACTAATAGCACGGCATATAATATGGTTTCTTCATTTTTTTGAATGAAGGTCAGGAAGTGATCCCCAAGAAAAATCGCGAATGGCGCGAGCGCAAGAGGGACTCCTCCAAAGAGAAACGTCTTTCCGAGCGCCCCATAAGCCTGACTCACAGGGATAGCCGCTGAAAATGGTGCCCGACCAAGAGAATGGCACCGGATGGTGTATTCTCGCGAAGCCCGGGCGGAAAATGGCAGCAGGATGCCCAAGCTGATGAAGGCCAGCACCGGCCACAGCAGAGTTACTTTGGCAACTCCCCAATATGTCCCATTCCAATCGAACCGGACATTGCGCCACGAGGTCATTCGGGCGTTGAATTTGTTGGATCTGTTGATGGCCCACGGCAAAATAAAGATTCCGACGATTGCGAACACGGCTTGGATGGCTGCGTCGAGCAAGCCGACGCCAAAGTATGCAGCGAAAACCGCAAGAGCGACGAGTCTCCCTTTGAGTATCATGATCCCAGTCGCGTGATACTCAAATCCATCTCCGAGAACTTTAGTGTTGCCAAGAAAATATCTCCGCCGCCGGACTTTTGCCCAAGCGCTGAAGATCCCTACAGTCAGGATGCTGAGAACAAGATTGGCAAGCCATATGCCGAAATACTCGCCGCCGGTTCCGGTGAATTCAAAGCGAACCGACTCTTTGTCGGGAGCGTCCAAGTTTTGCGGGATTGATGCTGGCTGCAATTCAGCGTCGATTTCCAGTAATCCCCAACGGGCGCAGACCCAACCCCTCCGTCGAGTCGAAGCTGCGCCGAACTGCGCCGATACCGACATTCAAGGCAACCTGTCAAGCCCGGTGGCTGTGGCGTGCGGCTTGCCCTCACTATGGTGTCAAGACAGGAAAAACACTGCCGATCAAGTCGAATTTCATTCGAATCTGCATATCTCTGCTGCCGGGTGACCGAAAACATGGTTAACGTCAAGATTTTGTCAGGGAGAAAGCAGGGCAATCGCTTTCTCAATTTTCCTGTTCGGCGCCTTGCCGGGGCGAGGCTGGAGAAGGTTCTGGACGAGACGACGGGCCCGACTTCTGCCGCTGGCTGGAGCGCCTGCTGTTCGGGAGATTGGGGATCACTTGGTCGACGGGGGAAGTCCTGCTGAAGGAGGGCGGCATCGTTGACGCCACCATCATTTCGGCACCGTCGCCGACCGGGAACGAAAGCAATGCGCGCGGTCCGGAGATGCATCGGTCGAAGAAGGGGAACCGGCGGTATTTCGGGATGAAGCTGCACGTCGGCACCACTCCTCGGGGGCTGGTGCACCATCTAGAGGGAACGGCCGCCAACGTCGCGACCTGGCGCCGGATGTCGCGGGACCGGGAAGTGCGCGCATCGCGAGGTGTCGCGCCGCAAGGTCTTGCTCTTTCGGATGCCGGACGCTGGCGGCGCGGCGGCTCTGGCGGAGACGGCAAAGGCTAGGGTGGAATATCCGTTCCGGATTGTGAAGCGGGTGTTCGGCCATGACAAGGTTTGCTGCCGGGGGCTGGAGAGGAACGTGCAGCGGCTTGCGCTGCTCCTGGGCTTCTCGAACTTGATGATTGCCCAGCCGCATTTGTCGTGACAAGGGAGAAGTGTGTCCAGAATCTGCCGGACCGGCCCCACGAGGGTTGAATCGGCGGCAATTTCGCCCCGAAAACACGCATTTGAGGCTTCCGTCCCGCAGAAAACCGACCGGTGCAGCCGGGAAGAGCAACTCCCGCAGTCAAAACCACCAAAAAAAAACAGAGGTTCCCTAACGCATTGCATATAAAGCCGTTGGCAGGGAAAGAGCACGATCCTCCACCGGTAGTTTGTCACTCGGAAAGCGCAATTCCTTGGTCCACCAGGATCTCGCGCTTCGTTCACAGCGCCGCATGAACCCATCCCATATCCAGCACTCATCGCTGGATGACTTTCATCGATAAGCAAGAAATCCTATGGCACGACGGCTTGGGGATATCGCTCTCGATTCGCACGAAACTGAGGGGCCGAAGGCTGTTCTCGACCGCATCTCCGACATGCCGCAAACCCGTCTGTACGAACTCCTGCCTAGGTCCTAGAAGGCCGACCGGCAACAGGCCTTGGCCGCCAGGAAGCCGGCGCCGCCGAAAACGCGACCTTGGTTAGATGTTCTCCCTTGACCTGCCTCCGTTTTGGGTGCATCTCTTACACGAACGAGACTCGATGGTCACCAGCCACCCGCGCGATGTACTCCAATCAAACACTCATGGCTTTCTATCGACAATCAGTGAAGCTAGGGATCCGTCACTTGCGCTGATTGATGGCAAAGCAAAACCCGATACTAACGTTTGAAGCTTGAGATTGCAGCAATGAAAGCAACGATAGTTAGGTTTGACGCTTATTATGACGTCGCATTTGCTCGTCCGGCCTTCAGTCGTCTTGGCTCGTTTGCGCAAATCATCGAACCAATTCATGACGCTCTCAGCGGTGAGGTATTAATTCCTTCTGATGCTATTAGTTTAGAGAATGGCAATACTATTGCGTCTTCTGTTGTGACGGTTACTTTGTTTTCAGGAAATGGTGTATTTGAAGCGAGATTAGATGGCTACAAGACCCACTTTCTCGATCTTCGGCTTTCGGAAGATATTGACAAAGCCAAGCGTTGTGCCATGCTGTTTGAAGGTGCAGCCAGTGAATTTTTGGATGCTGGATTACCAGCGACTTGGAGGCTCGTAATGCCTTCGTGGCTCACCGTTGACGGCGGCATCGAGGCAGCGGAAGAATTGGTAAGGAGTCTAACTTGGCTTCCAGGCAACGACGATCCATTCGCGATTGGTGCGACCAAGACACTCTCACATGTGAAATTTGAGTGTTCCAATACAAAGCAGTCGTGGGTTATTGGCCTCACTGTGGACAAGTCCGTCTTACCAAGCGCAGACTTGTTTCTTGAGGTGTCCAGCAAGTATATGCCAGATTCTCAGTATGACACTTTTGGGAAAAAGTTAGATCACATTGCGGCTGTTATGAAGGCGATCTTTAATACTCTTGGCTTGACAGTGGACTAGCGATAACTTATGCAGAATATGTCTCCATTTTTACTCGTCAAACCGGACATCGGGCAAGGAGTTGCGGTCCAGGACAGCGGCAATATGTGGGCTGCGCGGCAATGGGAGCTTTTTAAGAGCGCGAACAATGTGGCGTCTATCGAGGATCACAGCGATGTTTCCCTCAAACCGGTATCGTATTCTATCCGTCCAGATTCGGGTGTTCGAGCATGGAGTTCAATATCCCGTCAATTTGAACGGCACATGACCGGTGACTTCTTTGCAAAGAATCTAAGATACGCGTCACTGCCGTCCGAAGGCGGTAAAGGTAACATATTATCGTTTGCCAATTTTTCCGCAGCTGTAAACGCAAGAAAAGAAGCATGGCTGACTGATGCGTTGAGCGAACTGGCAGCATGTCCGGATAGAGCTGTCGACGAGGGATTGGACGAACCATCAAGCCTTGGATTGACGAAAGCGGAGGCTTTGTTGAGACAAATTGCTGGCCACATTGAAGACCAACCAGATATTTATCCTATGGACGAAGGAAGCATCGCGATCGATCTGCGAAATCCCGATGTTAAGAGTGGCGTATTGTTTTTGATTGAGGAAAATGGCTCTGGTGCGCTTTTCTACCATACTCAGAAGTCAAAGGGTCGGGTTCGAGTTGATGATGCGGTGAATCTACTTGGTGAGGGTAGATGGTTGGAGATCAAGAGAGTGGGCATTCGGTAGTGGGCGAACGTATTGTTAACGTGGCTCCCGGTGCCATCGAGCCAACTGACGAGTTCGGGAGAGAGGAACGATCGGAAAGCGGCGCGAAACGCGCCTTTCGTAGACTCGACGCGATGGGAGGAGGACGCGCTCCCGTTGCGCGGTTCAAACCACCTAGAAACAGTAATGAGATTTCTGTTAACAGAATGGGACTGGCACCAGAGGATCACCTGGCCGAAATCGGAAAGAAAAACGCAAAACCCTTGAACAAGTCATTCTGGGGCTGGTATATTCTTTTTGCTGGCGATATAGAGGCTGTCGGATGTAGTGTAAGTTTGTCGCCTCTCGCTGATAACCCATATCATGCCGATATCATAATCCCGGTAGCCTTGGATGCCGAAGACACACGGGATACGCTCATCGAGTTTGCAAGAGATTTAGCGTACCATGCGAGGTTTCGGCCGTGGGGTGATTGGACCAAAGAGCTTCAAGCTTATCCATGAAAGCCATCCGGGCTCCTCGACACCGAAGGCTTCGCAGAGTGCGGCAACATTGGGATATCGCATGCGCGAGGCGACATTCACCGTCATCACCATGACCTCCTAATTCGAAACACAAAGAGATCACTGGCAACCCCCGTCACATTCAGACGGACTGCTTATGCACTTGGTTCCGGTTTGATCAAGATGCAGCGGGGGCGAGGTTTGGCGCGCAGAGCCTGTTGGAACAGGGACAGGAATGCGGCGTGGCGGTCGCGGCGGTGTTGCGCGCAGCGAAGTTGCCGAGATCCTTGAGCGTTGCAGGACGGGATCGTGGCCAGCCGCAGGCGGGACACTGGAAGCCGTTCGGCCATCGGACGGCGACGAGCCACCGGGCGCAGGCGTCGTCGTCGGGGAACCGGCGCTGGAAGGCGATGAGGCAGAGCGGGGATTTCGGTCATGGGGCAGTTCCACGTCAAGAATGTCATGTGAACATCCTGTCACCCGACATTCCGGACACAATGCCTTGTGTTGCCGGAGCCATGTGCATAAGCAATTCAGAATACCTGACGAATTTCGTTGCGACGCGTGATCCACACTACAGCCAACCCCGTTTGCGAAAGGTTGCGAGATCCACGCCGGGCGATGCGAACCAGCCGTCCACGCCGTATTGGGCACCCATGCTGAAATCCACTTCCTTGTTTCCATATGGAATCCGAAGCGGTGTCCTCGGCCCCGAATTCGGCTATGCCGAGTCGGATAGAGGTCCGGTCTTGAACTGCTTCGAGTCGGACGCTCGTCGTGGCCCGGACGCCATCCGCCCTGCCGTCTTGCGGGATCGAACTCTCTCCGCTCTCCGTGACTTTCTACCCAATGACGGGGCACCGACCGGTTCGACGAGGCTGGAGTTCTTTGCGCCACCGTCGCCGACATGTTGTTGTGCACACCGAATCCGGAACAATGGCTTCCCAACACCCGTATCGCGGCGACTAGATACCGGGGCGGAGACCGTGCATCGGGCCAGATCGATGCCCGAGAGATCGCCGGCGCGGTGACTTTCGCCATTAGAGACATGCGCGTGGGCGCGCGCAAGGATCCCGCTCGCGTTGGACCTACCCCAGTGCAGTGGCAGAGCTGTTTGAGGTAGTGGTGAACGCTGTTGCGCATCGCGACTATTCGATGAGCGGCAGCAAGATTCGCCTGTCCATGTTCGACGATCGCCTGGAGATCTAGTCGCCTGGCTTCTTGCCGAACAACCTGACTGTGGAGAGCATGGCATCACGGCAGTCGATCCGCACGAGTCCTTGGCCTCCGTATCGGCGCGGATGCCTGTCGGCGGGATCCGCGGCGAAGGAGACAGGGGTTGCCGTATGGAGCGCCGCGACGACGGTGTTCTCGTCATCCGGCGTGAAACATGGGAGTTGTGCAGGAAGTATCCCGAGTACCGGGTCGTCGACGATTCGGAAGTCCTTGCTTGTCATTCCCGCGGCAATGCAGGAACGGAATCTCGCCCGCGCGGTCATCTCGATGCGATCTGGGGGCAGCCCTTGTCAGGCGCTGATCTCCTTCTCCTGTTTCCGGACAAGACTTGGAAGCGTGCAGCCACGGACGAGCAGGGCGAGGCGGCTGCTGATCTGCACACGACTCACCTGTCCATGACCGTATTCTGTGCCGCTCCCGGATACGCCGCGCATCTGGAACGGCAATAGACACCGAGTGAGAGAGCGCTGGCGATTGAACTCAAGGCCTTGCCCGGAGGGGTAACGTTATCTTGCCCGAGACGACCGGATGCCTTCCGGGGTTGCAGGGCATGCTGAATCCCATCTGCGATTCTCATGATCGCACCTAAACTTGGAGGGAATGGCCGTGAACATCGCGAACTGACGCCTTCGGGTCAGCTTCTGCACGGTGAGGAGGAGCAAGTCCGGACTGACGCTGGATATCGCGGGATCGGGAAGCGTGCGGAGCACGCGCATCGCAAGGTGTCGTGACAGATTGCCATGAACCCGGGCAGGTGCCGGACGCTGGCGCTGGGCAGCGCGACGGCCAAGGCGGAAACGGCGAAGGCCAGGGTGCGGGCGCGGGTGGAGCATCCGTTCCGGCTCGCGAGCGGGTGTTCGGCTGCGACATGGTTCGCCATCAAGGTCTGGAGAGGAACGTGCAGCGGCTTGCGTTGCTTTTGGGCTTCTCGAACCTGATGATTGCCCAGTCGCACCTGTCATGACAGGGGGTCAGTGTGCCCGGAGTTTGCCGGACCGGCCTTGCGAGGGCTGAACCGGCGATGATTCTGCCCCGAAAACGCGCATTTGCGGTTTCCGGACCGCCGAAAACCGACCGGCGCAGCCGGGAAGGGCAGCTTCCACAGCCAAAACCAGAAAAACTCCCCAAATCAGAGGTTCCCTAGGCCTTAAGTGTGCTAAACGCCGGTCTTTGACGAGAATCGTCGTCGTCGCCGAGATTTTGGGCAACAAAGTTTTGCAACCCATGAACGAAAGCCCATACCCTCAGTTGAAAGGAGATTCCGAGTTGAAGAATTCCCTGAATGGCGCTGAGGCGCTGTTGCGCATGCTTGAAGCTTACGATGTTCGGCATGTTTTCGGGCTGTGCGGAGACACGACGCTCCCATTCTACGACGCGATGCATCGCCTTGACCACGCAATCAACCATGTTCTGGTTCGCGACGAGCGTACTGCAGCCTACATGGCGGATGGATACGCTCGAGTGACCGGAAGGGTGGGAGTGTGCGAGGGACCGTCCGGGGGAGGTGCCACCTACATTTTGCCAGGCTTGATCGAGGCAAACGAGTCCTCGTCAGCCGTGCTGGGAATCACCACCGACATTTCCGTGTCGTCATACGGAAAGTTCCCGCTCACGGAAGTCGATCAGGATGCGCTTATGAGACCACTCACGAAGTGGAACTCGGTCATCGTGCGAGCGGATCAAATCCCGCGGATGGTCCGCACGGCATTCCGTTCCATGACGACTGGCCGACCCGGCGCGGCCCACCTCGGCCTTCCTTACGACATTCAGCACGATCAGGTTCCGCCAGAGGAAGTCTGGGCCGACAGAAGCCACACTTCCTTCCCTGCCTGGCCGGTGGCGCCGGAACCGGGCGCCGCGGAAGCGGTTGTGGACGCGATCCTGGGCTCGAGAGTGCCTCTTGTCGTCTGCGGGGGAGGCGTCGTGATTGCCAATGCGATGAGCGAGCTCTCGCGCATCGCCGCGCGGCTCGACATACCCGTGGCGACGTCGATTTCGGGTCAGGGGAGCCTGCCCGACACGCATCCAAACTGTCTCGGCGTCGTTGGATCGAACGGGGGAACCGACGAAACCTGGGAATTCATGCAGGCGGCCGACTTGGTGATGTTTCTTGGTTGCAGGGCGGGATCGACAACCACTTCGCGATGGGAGGCCCCGTGCCCGAACGCCGTGATCGTGCATATCGACAGCGACCCGATGGCGATAGGGGCAAACTGCCGCACCGAGGTTGGGGTGGTCGCAGACCTGCGTCTCGCGCTTCGCGAAATCAACGAGGTGCTGGATCGAAAAGTCGATTCCAGCGTCGGTTTCGAGGGCGCAAAGGCGATCGCAAGCGCGAAGCGCCGGAAATTCGCGAGATTCGATGCGATTGCCAGCAGGAACGATACTCCAATACGCCCCGAGCGCGTTGTGGCGGATCTGCAAAAGGCTCTTCCCGAGAGCGCCATTGTCGTGTCTGACCCAGGAACGTCGTGCCCGTATCTTTCTGCATACTACAAGCAATCGAACGCTGGTCGGCACTTCATCACCAATCGCGCCCACGGAGCTCTTGGCTACTCGCTTGGGGCGGCGCTGGGCGCGTGGTTTGGCCGGCCAGAATCCAAAGTCGTGGCGGTTATGGGCGACGGCTCGTTCGGTTTCACGGCCGGCGAACTGGAGACGATTGTTCGCTACCGTGCGCCTCTGACGCTTGTAGTGTTGACGAACGATAGCTTTGGTTGGATACGGGCTAGCCAGCATGCAGACTGTGGAGCAAGATATCACAATGTCGATTTTGACCGGACGGATCACGCGGCCGTGGCGGCGAACTATGGCGTCAAGTCTTGGCGAGTGGAGGATCCTGCCCAACTTGAAACTGCCCTTCGCGAGGCAGTCGAATGGCCAGCCCCTACGCTTGTCGACATTATCTGCCAGCCTCTGGAGCAATCCCAGGCCCCGGTTCGAAGGTGGATGGGATAGGCAATGAGCAGTCGGGCATGAGTGGAGCGGAGTGCGAATCTTGACAGCGTGCGGAGCAGAATGAGAATGTCGATGCGGGACAGAACTGTCGTCATCGGTGCGGGCATTGCCGGCGTGTCCACGGCAATCTGGCTCAGGCGCGCTGGCCAAGAGGTCACGCTCGTTGACCGGCAGGAACCCGGCAAGGGCGCATCCTACGGCAACGCGGGAGTGCTCGCTGCCTGTTCGGTTGCCCCGGTCACAGCCCCGGGGTTGGTGAAGAAGGCACCGTTTCTCTTGATGAATAGGGATTCTCCGCTGTTCTTGGTATGGGAGCGGCTCCCGAGCATCGTCCCATGGCTTGTCCGATACCTTTCTCATGCAAACGACAAGGACACACGGCGGATCGCGCGGGGTCTCGCCACGCTAGTTTCAGACTCCCCCAAACAACACCGCGAGCTTGCCGCTGGAACCGGCGCGGAACGATGGCTTTCCGACTCCGACTACATATTTGCCTACGAATCCAGGCAGGCGTTCGAGAGTGACGGATACACTTGGGAGTTGAGGCGTGCCGCCGGATTCGAACCGGTCCAAATCGAGGGCCCGGCAGTCAAGGACATTCTTCCGTCGTTTGGTTTCGAGGGCGGGCTTCTTGCCGTCATGAAGAATCACGGATTTGTTAGCAGCCCGGGAAAGTACGTTGGGGAACTGGCCGCATCACTCGAGGCGGCTGGCGGAACCGTTGCCCAAGCGGAGGTCAAGGACTTTCAGTTTTTGGATGGGCGCATTCAAGCGGTGGAGACGAATGCAGGGCGCATTGAATGTGGAACGGCCGTGGTTGCTGCCGGAGCCTGGTCAAAGACTCTCATGCAGAAAATCGGCCTTCGAGTCCCGCTTGAAACCGAGCGAGGGTATCATGTCGTCTTCAAGAATCCGACGATGCAGCTTTCCGCTCCGGTGATGGTCGCGTCCGGGAAATTCGTGGCCACGCCAATGGATGGCGGGCTGCGCTGTGCCGGCGTCCTTGAATTCGGAGGGTTGTCGCCCCCGCCATCGAGACGACCGCTCGAACTGATCAGGAAGAAGGTCTTGGAAGCCTTTCCAGACCTGAGTTGGGATGGAGAGGAGGAGTGGCTCGGCCACCGGCCTGCTCCTAGCGACAGCCTGCCTCTCATCGGCGAAGTTGGCTCGTCCGGCCTGTACACGGCGTTCGGCCACCACCACATAGGGTTGACCGCAGGCCCGAAAACTGGCCGGGCAGTCGCGAATTTGATAGTCGGCGCAAAATTGCCTCTTGACATTTCGGCTTTTTCCCCCAACCGTTTTCGGCAACGCGTGTAAGGCTGGCTGGAAGATGAAGCTTGCCATCGCAAAACATGAGGATTCACAGATATGGCAAATACGAAGCTGACCACGGCAACGTTGGTTGCTGCTGGCCTTGCTCTGATGGCAGGACCCGGCTTGGCGGAAAAGTGGGACCTGCCCATGGCCTACTCCGCGACTAATTTCCATTCGGCGACTGGAGCCGAATTCGCCCAGTGCGTGACCGCCGGAACCGGCGGAGACTTGGAAATCGTGACCCATCCCAGCGGTTCGCTGTTCAAGGGAAACGACATCAAGCGGGCCGTCCAGACCGGGCAGGTGCCGATTGGCGAGAGGTTGCTGTCGGGACACCAGAACGAGAACGCCTTGTTTGGATTCGATTCGGTCCCATTTTTGGCAACTTCATTTGACGACGCCACCAAGCTCTGGGAAGCGGCGAAGCCGGAGATGGAGAAACTGCTGAAGTCGCAGAATCTGCATCTGCTGTACTCGGTTCCATGGCCACCGCAGGGGCTGTACTTCAAGAAGGAAGTGAATTCCGTGGCTGACATGAATGGAGTCAAGTTCCGCTCGTACAACCCTGCCACCGCACGTCTAGCGGAGCTAGCCGGAATGACGCCGGTCCAGATTGAGGCTGCGGAAATCTCGCAAGCCTTCGCCACAGGCGTTGCGGAATCCATGATTTCCTCGGGGTCCACTGGCTACGACCGCAAGGTTTGGGAAAGCCTCACTCACTTCTACGAAGTCGATGCTTGGCTGCCGCGAAACTATGTTTTGGTCAACATGGATGCTTGGAACGGTATTGATGAAGCCACGCAGAACGTCATCGGAGGCTGTGCCAGCCTGGCTTCATACGCAGGCTACTGGCGAGCTGTTCACTATACCGAGTTCACCTTGGGGGAGCTTGCCAAGAATGGAATGGCCGTTGGACCGCCAAGCGAATCCCTGAAAGACGAGCTTAAGGAATTTGGCGACATCATGACCGGCGAGTGGCTCGAAAATGCCGGTCCCGCTGGCGCCGTTGTCGTTGAAGCCTTCAGGGCAATGCAGTAGCATGCCGGATATTAGGCAGGACCCGTCGGAGGCTTCCGTCGGGTCCTGCCAAAGCTGTTGCAATTCATAACCCCGCGATCGTTTGCCTACGTTCCTTCGCATAGTGCGGCAGTCCCTCGATGGGCTGTATTTGTCCTGCGGAGTTGTCGCGGCGGGTTGCCTCGTTGCGATACTTTCATTGATCTCATGCCAGATGTTCGCCCGGTGGACCGGAATGACGTTCCCGGGAGGAACCAACTACGCAGGCTATTTCATGGCGGCCGCGTCGTTCCTTGCATTCGCCTACACTCTAAACAACGGCAACCACATTCGCGTGAATTTGCTTTTGGGATTGATGGGAAAGCACCGCCGCTGGGGTGAGGTCTGGTGCTTCGCGGTCGCGTCTGCGCTGGCAATCTACTGGGCGCGATATGCGATCAAGACCACTTACTGGTCATACAAGCTCAACGACATTTCCCAGGGTCAGGACGCAACCCCGATGTGGATTCCGCAGTCGGCCATGGCCTTCGGCACCGTCGTGTTTGCGATTGCCCTTGTGGACAACCTCGTTCGAGTAACTCTGGTTGGAACCCACTCCGCAGCATCCCGGCAGATCGGCGACTAGGGCGCGCGATTGCATGGAAGAGCTGTATCTCGTACTGATTTTTCTATTTGTCCTGTTCCTTCTCTTGGGAACCGGAGTTTGGGTCGGACTCGCCCTGTTCGGCGTGGCATTCGTGGGGCTGGAACTGTTCACCACGAGACCAGCGGGCGACGCGATGCTGACCACGGTCTGGTCCGCCTCGAGCAGCTGGGCGCTGACTGCATTGCCTCTTTTCATATGGATGGGGGAGATACTGTTCCGAACGCGACTGTCAGAAGACATGTTCCGAGGGCTTTCCCCATGGATGGCCAAACTGCCGGGCGGCCTCATGCACACTAACATTGTTGGTTGCACCGTGTTCGCGGCCGTGTCGGGATCATCGGCGGCGACGCTTACCACGGTTGGCAAGATGTCCATCCCGGAGCTTCGGAACCGGGGATATCCCGAGTACATGATTATCGGAACGCTGACAGGCGCCGCCACCCTCGGCCTAATGATTCCACCGTCGCTCACCCTGATTGTTTACGGCGTCACGATCAATGAATCCATTACCAAGCTGTTCATGGCTGGCGTCATTCCCGGTCTGGTTCTGGCCGCCATGTTCATGGGCTACATTGTTCTCTGGTCAATTTTTCGCCGCGGGGAAGTGCCGGACATCGGGCTTGGAGTCGGCTTTCTCAAGAAGATCGTCGATTCAAGATTTCTCATTCCGGTGATTCTGCTGATTCTGATTGTAATAGGCTCGATGTATTTCGGGTTTGCCACGGCCACGGAGGCTGCGGCTTTCGGGGTGATCGGATCGTTGCTTCTGGCCGCCGGTCAAGGCTCGCTCAACTGGCAGACGTTCGTTGCCAGCTTGCTTGGGGCGACCCGAACGTCTGCAATGATTGCATTGATTCTGGGAGGGGCCGCGACGCTCTCTCTCGCCATGGGCTTCACCGGTCTTCCCCGCGCGCTTGCCGAATGGATAGACGAACTGGGCCTGCATCCGTTTTCCCTTCTGATGGCGCTGATGGTGTTCTACATCATACTAGGATGCTTTCTGGACGGGATATCTTCGGTTGTCCTGACGATGGCAATCGTCGAGACTATGGTCCGTCAGGCTGGGATCGACATTATCTGGTTTGGAATTTTCATTGTCGTTGTTGTCGAGATGGCCCAGATCACGCCGCCGATAGGATTCAATCTGTTCGTCATGCAGGGCATCACCGGTCATGACATGGGCTACATCGCCAGGACTGCCCTTCCCATGTTCGCGATCATGGTCTTGATGGTGTTCGTCCTGATCGCTTTTCCGGAGCTTGCGACCTACCTGCCAGAGAACATCCGGCAAAGATAGCGGTGCGGCTATCAGCGTATCCCGCCAGAGTTTGATTGCAGTGGTTTGGAGAGGCAAGATGCTCCCGATCCCGTACGGGCTCATGCACGAAGTGCCGCCGTGTCCCGCGCCTTGGACGATTAATGAACCGCTGTGCAAGAACGCAACGGAACAGGCGGGCGCTTGGAAACCCGAGACCTGATATTGTCGGCCCTGCGTCGCGCCACCGGCTCATGCGGCGGCGCTGCCGATCGACGGGAAGCCGCGGATCCAGGCGCTCGACCGCATCCGGCTCGGCCTGCCCCTGAAGAGAGGGCGGGGCGGCGCCATGACCCATGAATGCAAGCGCAACGGCACAGTGACGCCGCTGTCCGCCCTGAACTCGCCCGCCGCCACCCCGATCCCTGCCATCCTGGACAGCCAATCCACTCGCAGGCATGAACGGACACGTGCCCGGCTTGCCAGGCATCCGCGCCGGCTCTTCCACTCGCCCCGACCTCGAGTTCCTGGCTGAACGCGGTGGAAGGCCTCTTCGCCAAGCCGCCCCGGCGACGGCTTGGGCTTGGCGTCTTCAGTTCCGCCGCCGAACTTCGGCAGGCCATCCTCCGCTTCATCGGAGAGCGCAATGCCGCAGAGGCGCGGCCATTCTCCCGGACCACCAATTCCGGCAAAATCATCGCCGCAAGAAAAGAGGGTTCCAGCTTTAGAATCAATCCACTGGACTGGGCACTCAAAGCCCAAGCGGGCGTTAGCCACCCTTCACAGCCATCCCAAGCCCGGCTGGCAGAGATTCCCGATTTCTGTCGTGTCCAAAAGCCCGAGCGCAGGACCGCTGCGGCTTGCCCCGCTCAGGCGCCTGGACCGTTGCGGCGCGCCGGCTCGGGGCGGTTCTCCGGCGCCATCGCGAAGCCGCGCGCCATGAATTCCCGGAAGCTCGGAATCGGGCAGACCAGCCTTCCCTGTCCATCCGACTGCAGCGCCCCCCGGGCAATCAGGTGATCGAGGAAGTCGTCTGCGTCCATGCCTTTCGGAAGGAGTTTTCCGGACGGGCCTGACGGGTCGGCGGCCGCCTTGATTTCATCCATAATCAGGTCGCGCTCGAGGCCGTCCTCTGGCAATGCTGCCATTACGGCTGCGGCCAATCCCCGGGCACGGCGCATCTCTGGGCTGATGCGGCTCCAGTAGGCGCGCGCGCGTCGGGTTCGGACGTCGGCCCGCACCGCGTTCGCGTCGACGTCCGCGAGGCGTCCGTCCGCGGCCAGAAGCCCCTCCGCGAGCGCCTGCATCGACGTGTGCAGATGCCTGGGCCAGCCGTCCGATCCCGCCGCCAGCTCGCCGGGCCAGTCGATGCCGGCACCGGCCCGATCGACGCCGAACCTGTCCAGAAACATCTCCACGGCTGCGGCGGCATCTTCCTCCGCCAGGGCTCCGAGCGTGTGCGTGCCGCCGTCGGCGATGTGGCTCAGGCCGTGGCTGGCGAGGACCTCGCGGGTGTGGGCGAGGCCGGCGAGCGCTGCCACCACGGGAAGCCCGTGCGTGCCCAGGTGCAGCGGTTCCAGAACGCGAACCTGATCCCGGGCGATGTTCTGCGCCTCGTCGAACATCAGGCAGAGCGGACGCTTCCACTCGTGCAGCGGGAACAGCCGCCCGACGACGTCCAAGTCCGCCTCCGGCGGTGCCGTGGCCGTCTCCCTGCGGTATCGTCCGCTGGCGACTGCGGGCATGCCGGCCCCGCCCTCAAGTCCCGTTGTCCGGGTTCGCCGCAGCTGCGTCCCCTTCCCGGCATCGAGGCTGCCTGCCGCGGCCGCCGGCTCTCCCCGGTCGAGCGCCTCGATGATCTTCTCCGCGAGCTTGCGCTCGGAATTGAGCGCGGAGAGGTCGAGCAGGGCGAAATCGGCTGTCGCGCCGTCCGCGCTCCATCTCTCGCAGAGGTGCAGGAGCAGCGACGTCTTGCCGGCGCCGGGGGCGCCCTGCACGATGCGGGTCGCTCCGGCGGGAATGCGTCCGGCCGTGGCTCTCCGGAACGCTCGCCTGCATGCGCTCTCGATGTCCTGGATCTCCGGCAAGCGCCCGACGAAGAATTCGGGTTCCTCGCGACCTGTGGATTCCGTGAACTCAACGAGGCCGCCGAGATCGGGGTCGCTCGCCTTCGGGCCCATGCCGCTCTCTTTCCTGTCTGCCCGCCCGGCAATCCTTACCGAAAGACCGCCCGGAACGCAACGCGCGCGGCATCCGCTTCCTGCGCCGGGCGTTCGAGTGGCGTTCCGACACCGCTGAATGCCAGTCGCGCGAGCTTCGACTCTCCCGGCTTCGCCTGATCGGGAAAAGCGCCCGCTTTCCGCACAGGAAGGCCGAAACACGAACCGGCCAAGCCGCCCATGCCCGAGCTCGCCCCGCTCAGGCGCGTTTTGTTGCCTTTGTCGCCGAACGACACATGGAACATGCTCGGAGACTGCGAGCCGGTCGCCAAGCTCCATCGCCGCAACGGCTCCAACACCACTGCGCCACGACATTTCATGAGGGTAGCGGCGTGCCAAGCAACACTGCCGGTTGCCCCGTGGGATCGCAAGGAGCAATCCTGATGGATCGGCGATGCGAGAATGCCGTCCAAGCTCAGGTCTGACACCCCATTGCGTGATGCGAGTCAGTGCAGCGGCATCAAGCAGTTGCAAGGGGAAGCCCGCTTGGCGGCCCCGACAGGATTCGAACCTGTGACCTACCGCTTAGGAGGCGGTCGCTCTATCCTGCTGAGCTACGAGGCCTTATGATCAGCATCGACGCTTTAATATGATTTAGCAAGCAGAATCCTCGAATCCGAGTCCGGCAAGAGAGTGTGGAGACCGAACGGATGGAAAGTCGAATGATTTTTGACCCAGCAGAGATTTCGAAACTCCTCAAGCCTCCCTTCGATGAGGTGATCGATGTCCGGTCTCCCAGCGAGTTCCTTGATGATCACATTCCGAATGCGATTAACCTACCTGTCCTGGATGACGAGGAAAGGCATTCTGTCGGAACTGTCTACACCCGGGAGAGCAGGTTCAAGGCGAAACGCATGGGCGCGGCGATGCTGGCGCGCAATGCCGCACGCCATTTGGAAACGGCACTTTGCACAAAGGGGCCTTCATACCGACCGTTGATCTACTGCTGGCGCGGCGGCCAGCGGTCGGCGGCTTTCGCGGAGATACTCTCCCAGATCGGATTCAGGGCAACGACCCTTGCTGGCGGCTACCGGACATACAGGAGGCTGGTCCGAGAGTTCCTCTACACGCACCCTTTCCCGGTGGAAATCGTGCTGCTGGACGGAAACACTGGGACGGCGAAGACCGAAATCCTTTGCCGATTGGAGAACCACGGAGTTCAGACAATCGACTTGGAATATCTCGCTAACCATCGCGGCTCTCTCTTTGGATCTTTGTCGGGAGGCCAGCCCACGCAAAAATCGTTTGAGGGAAGGATCGTGTCTCGGTTTGCCGCATTCGATCACCGATTGCCGGTTGTTGTGGAAGCCGAATCGAGCAGGATAGGCAATCGCCAGATCCCGCCGTCGCTTTGGAAGAGGATGGCGTCCGCCGGAAGAATCGAGATTTTGGCGCCATTGCGGGAGAGGGCTCGATACATTGTCGGAAGCTATGGCGAATTGACGGGAGACCGGAGCGCGCTGAAGGCAAGGATCAAGGCGCTTCAACCATTTCACCCTAGGGAGACGGTCGTCGGCTGGCTTCAGCTTGCGGAAAACGGCGCCAGCGAACAGCTGGCCTTGGAGCTGATGGAAGCCCACTACGATCCGAGATACAGAAAGCATAGGGCAAGGGGCCGTTTTGATGTGCTTGCCGCACTGAACCTGAACAGCTTGGACGGCGACGGCCTTGATTCCGCGGCACGGGAGATTTCAGACCTGTTGCTCAGTCAGTGACTTGGTGTCTCCCAGAATTTGGTGTTTCGAGCATGGCTTGGAATTCTGCGTTTTGGGAAACGATGGCTGCCGCCTGCATCAGATCTGATTGGTTGGCGCATCGCCGCCAGTTCGACACGGCCAGGAACATTCTTGCCACTGCCGCATTCGATCACCGATTGCCGGTTGTTGTGGAAGCCGAATCGAGCAGGATAGGCAATCGCCAGATCCCGCCGTCGCTTTGGAAGAGGATGGCGTCCGCCGGAAGAATCGAGATTTTGGCGCCATTGCGGGAGAGGGCTCGATACATTGTCGGAAGCTATGGCGAATTGACGGGAGACCGGAGCGCGCTGAAGGCAAGGATCAAGGCGCTTCAACCATTTCACCCTAGGGAGACGGTCGTCGGCTGGCTTCAGCTTGCGGAAAACGGCGCCAGCGAACAGCTGGCCTTGGAGCTGATGGAAGCCCACTACGATCCGAGATACAGAAAGCATAGGGCAAGGGGCCGTTTTGATGTGCTTGCCGCACTGAACCTGAACAGCTTGGACGGCGACGGCCTTGATTCCGCGGCACGGGAGATTTCAGACCTGTTGCTCAGTCAGTGACTTGGTGTCTCCCAGAATTTGGTGTTTCGAGCATGGCTTGGAATTCTGCGTTTTGGGAAACGATGGCTGCCGCCTGCATCAGATCTGATTGGTTGGCGCATCGCCGCCAGTTCGACACGGCCAGGAACATTCTTGCCACTGCCGCAATTCGATTGCACACGACGGTGCGCCGCGCCGCCGCGAAGGATTCACGTTTTTGCGCACTCTCCAATAGCTTTGTAACGCGGGCTGATCGACATGCCCATGCTCGATGCAGGCAATTGCATGCGCTTTCCGTTTCTGGGTTATCTTCGCATGCCGGGCATTTCCAAGAAAAATTCGGGGCCAGCTTAAATTCGCTCTTGCATGTTTTGTGGATTCCGCAACGATTGCCGAAAATTAATTACGCAATGCGGTCGGGGATCGGTATGAATCCGCAGATGGTGCCGCAGAATTGTCTGGTGGGGAAACAATGGTTCAAGAAACAGCTTCGGGAACACGTTGCGTCGCGATTGTCGGTCCGTACCTGAGCGGAAAAACTTCGCTTCTCGAAGCGATGCTTTTCGAGGCAGGCGCCATTCCACGCCGCGGAAACATCAAGAACGGCACCACGGTTGGCGACAGTTCGCAGGAAGCGCGCGAGCGCAGCATGAGCGTAGAGGTCAACGTAGCCGATGCCTCCTATCTCGGAGATTCGTGGACGTTTCTTGATTGCCCAGGCTCGGTTGAATTCCAGCAGGACGCGCGCGCGGCGCTTGCGGTTGCGGACGCGGCGATCGTGGTCTGCGAGCCAGAGGCGTCGAAGGTGGCGATGCTGGTCCCGACCTTGAAGTTCATTGATGAGCACAACGTGCCGGCAATTCTTTTCATAAACAAGTTCGATGTCTCTTCGGAGACTGCCCGCGAACTTATGGCGGCGTTGCAGGAGGTGGCCATTCGGCCACTGGTCCTGCGGCAGATCCCCATTCGCGGAGAAGACGGCTCCACCGGGTATGTCGACTTGGCGTCGGAACGAGCCTACGAGTACACGCCGGGAGAGCAGTCGCGACTGATCGAAGTCCCCTCATCGGTGGAGGACAGGAACGAGGAGGCTCGGCAGGAACTTCTGGAATCACTGGCCGATTTCGACGACGAGTTCCTCGAGCAGTTGCTGGAGGATATCGTTCCCCCAACCGAAGAGGTCTACAGGCATCTTGCTCGAGACATGAGCGAGGGACTGATCATGCCTGTGCTTCTTGGAAGTGCGGAACAGGCGTCGGGAGTCAAGAGACTTTTCAAGGCATTGCGACACGAGGCGCCAGGCGTCGAGGCGACGCTTGGGCGAAAGTCAAGCGTGCCCGACGATGAACTCCTTCTGCAGGTCTTCAAAACCCGGCACCTTCTTCATTCGGGAAAGTTTTCCATTGCCCGGGTGTGGCGCGGAGAAGTCAAGGATGGGATGACGTTCGGGCCGTCCAGGATCAGCGGACTTCACCGCATGACTGCTGGCCAGATGCAAAAGGAAAGCGAAGCCAGCAGTGGAGATGTCGTTGCAATGGGGCGGATGGAGAAGGTGCAGACTGGCCATACGCTGTCCACCGAGGGTATTGGACAGACCATGGATTGGCCAGCACCGGTTGCACCGGTCTATTCTACCGTGGTACTGCCTGACAAATGGGAAGACGAAGCAAAGCTCTCGGAAGCCATCGCGCGGCTGATCGAGGAGGATCCTTCAATATCCCGGGGATTCAACGAGCTTTCCCGCGAGAACGTGGTCTGGGGGCAGGGCAACACCCACATTCAGGTCATGGCACAGATGCTGAAGAACCGCTTCAATACCAGCGTTCGGCTGCAGACCCCCGCGACTGGCTACCAAGAGACGGTAAAAAAGAAAGTCCAGCACCGCGCGCGCCACAAGAAACAATCGGGCGGACACGGTGAGTTTGGGGATGTGCACCTTGAAATCAGGCCCATGCCCAGAGGAACGGGGGTCGAGTTTACGGACACGATATCGGGCGGTGTCGTGCCGAAGCAGTACATTCCGGCCGTGGAAGCAGGGGTTAGGGAATACTGCGCCGAGGGCCCGCTCGGTTTCCCGGTCACCGACATTGCGATCAATCTTTTTGATGGCAAGTATCACGCCGTGGACAGTTCCGACTGGGCGTTTCGAAAGGCTGGCGTGCTGGCAATGAAGGAAGCGCTTCCCGAATGCAGCCCAGTCCTCTTGGAACCCATATGCTCCGTGCGAGTTTTCGTTCCCACTCAGCACACCTCCAACGCCCAGGGAATTGTCTCCAGGCGTCGAGGCCAGATTCTCGGCTTTGCCCCTAAGGAGGGTTGGACAGGCTGGGACGAGGTCGAAACGTACATGCCCCAGTCCGAACTGCATGACTTGATCATCGAGCTGCGTTCGCAAACCATGGGTCTTGGAACTTACGCTTGGGAATTCGCCCATATGGCAGAGTTGACCGGACGGCTTGCAGACACTGTCGTGGAGCAGAGGCGCGCGAACAAAAAGTAGTCTGCTTTTCCCTGAAACTCATCCAGCTATGAGCGTGCGGAAAGAATAGGACTCGTGCGGCGGTGCTGTGGATGAAGCTCGGGTTCAGGGCTTGATGGAATCGGTTGCAGTGCCAAGCGAAGATGGCAAGATAGCGCTCGATATAGTCGGGGCCGAGCTTGCGACAGTTTCCGGTGATCCGCTGTTGACATTACGAGGCCGGCGTCTCTGGTCGGGTGGGTTGAAGGTGCAGACCGTCACCTGGACGCTGGACACTAGCGCGACGGTTGTGGGGAGGGTGCGCGGAGATACAGTTTGAATGCCAACCAACTGTCGGGCTAGCGTCGCGTGGACTGAGATGGCCGCTGGCCTTGCTGGTGATCGATGCGTTGTGGAGTTTACGCAGTTGGTGGCCTAGGCGCGGGTTCTTGTGTTCTAGGGGCCGTGCGGCGAACGCTTGGAGATGGTTTTGAACAAGGTTGCAATCTGGATCGAAGCCACGGTGCACGCCTGTCGAATCGCGAAAATCGTCTCTGTACTGATCGCGCCGGCAGGGTCTTCCCATCGAACGGAGTCCAGATCGTTGTTGCAACGAAGCCCTTGGGCTTCAGATGACAGCAGGACGGTCTTGTCGCGTGTGTGAAGAACGCATTACGCAAGAGCCTGTTCGGAGATGGTGTTCGCGATTCGTGCGAACAAACCGACAGACTGAAACTGGTACACTAGAACGGGCTGCTGATGGTCTATAAGCGGCAAGAGAAGCAGGGCTGAGCTTGGCTGGCTGTGCATGAATGAACGGTCAGCCTTGATCACGCCAGTTCAAGGCTTTGCTCGCAGGCCGCCACGAAGGTTCAACTGCCTCAGGCTGGATTGCTTCGCTCATCCAAACGACATTATGCGGGGTTGGCTGATGAACCTTGGATTGTCAAGCGCTCGGATGGTGCGCAAGGATTCGATGTTATTGCTTATGCACATGGTTCCGGCGACACAGGGCATTGTGTCCGGGATGTCGGGTGATGGAATGTTCGCATGACATTCTTGACGCGGAACCGTCCCAGGACCGAAATCCCCACCAGCCTCATTGCCTTCCAGCGCCTGTTCCCCGACGACGACGCCCGCGCCCGGCGGCTCGTCGCCGTCCGATGGCCGAACGGCTTCCGGTGTCCCGCCTGCGGCCACGACCGCGGGTGGCAGCTGAAGACCAGGAAGCACAGCTTCGAGTGCGTTCGTTGCCATCGGCAAGCCTCGGCAACCGCCGGAACCCTCCTGCACCGAACCAGGCTGTCGCTCACGATCTGGTTCCGGGCCGCCTGCGGCTGGCCACAATCCGGTCCTGCAACGCCAAGGGTCTCGGCAGCTTCGCTGTGCGCAACACCGCCGCGATCGCGACCGTCAAGACAGACGGCTGGAGAGGCTGCAGCGCGGTGCCTCGGGACCGCCACCAGCCCCATGTCGTCGGCGACAGGCCCGCCCATGAAGTTCTCGCCTGGATCCACACCGCGTTCTGCAACCTCAAGGGCTGGGCTCGGGGCGGCTGCCACGGGCTGCGCGCCAAGCACCTCCAGACCTGTCTCGATGAGTTCGTCTTTCGCTTCAATCGGCGCCGAAATCGGCACGCTGCCTTCCTGTCCCTGTTCCTGCAGGCTCTGCGCGCCAAACCTCACCCCTGCCATATCTTGATCAAACCGGAACCAAGTGCATAAGCAGTATGCCTGAATGCTGGAACGATGCCTGCTCTTTGTTATACAGGAAGGTTCAATTTGCAATTCGTGGGCATTGCTGGTGGATTGGCTCTCGATTTGCATTGAAACGGAGGGCAGGCAGATGAGATCGGGTGTGGTTTCGGGACTGGGTTTCGGACATTGATGGGCTGACGGCAGCGCAGCGCCGGAGGGCGCTGCCAGTCCATCGGTGCGCCGATCTTTCGCAGGGCGCTGTCGGGACCCATGTGCTCGTCCGCAACGTTTGCGAAGAAATCCAGCTGCCTCTCCCTCCATCGAACGTCATTACAAGCGCCTGCAACCCCTTCGGCGTGACATGTCAATGGCCGGGGTGCATTTTGCAAAAGTGTTATCTCGTCGGTCGGCTGGAAATTCTGAACTGGGAACTCGTGGCTCAGGTGACTGAGATCCAAGGGGTTCCGACAATGACTTCACCAATTTCCGAGGCTGGATAACCCTCTGCACGAAGGGCATTCAATGTGTCCCCGGCTTTCTCGCACGGCACCGACGCCAGCAGTCCACCGGCTGTCTGCGGATCGAACAACAGGACTGCCGGGCATCCCTCGGCGACGGTCATTCTTGCAGCGACCCGCGCGTTGTCATTCCAGATCATCGAGCGAAATCCGGCTTCGAAAAGATCTGCCGCACCAGGAAGCAGCGGAATTTGGGAGTGCTGGATGCTGGCAGCCACATCTGATTGCTCGAGCATTTCCATGAGATGACCTGCCAACCCGTATCCGGAAACGTCGGTCATCGCGTTGGCGACCTGGGCAAGGATTTCGGCTGCCATTCCGGACGAGCGGGCCATTGCATCTTCGGCTGTCGCTACGTCTCTGCCATTGGCAGCTCCGGCCATTCGACCGACAAGCAGGGTGCCTGTGCCCACTGCCTTTGTCAGAATCAACCTGTCGCCGGGACAAGCGCCGGCCTTGGTGACAACCGTTCCTTCGGCCGTTCCGGTGACGGCGAATCCGATGATCGTGTCGGTTCCGAATCCTGTGTGTCCGCCTACGATTTCCGCGCCTTCGACGGAAAAAACCCCGGCTGCCGCCTCGGTAATTTCCCGTAGCGTGCTGGAGACCAAGCGTCCAGGCATTTGCGGAAGCACGATTGAGGCCAGCGCAGACTGCGGCTTTGCTCCCATTGCCCAAATGTCGCCGAGCGAATGAACGGCCGCTATGCGGCTGTGCATCCAGAAATCGTTCGTGAAGATGCGCAGGCTGTCGGTCGAGATCACCTGAAATTTGCCATTTGCGGACAGGATGGCTGCATCATCTCCAATTCTCGATAGAACATCGTTTCTTCCAACGGGCCTGTAGCTGGATAGCGCTGACCTGACGGCTTCGCTGCCTGCCTTCGACCCGCAGCCGCCGCACATCATTTCCGAACTCGGCTGGAGTCCGCCGGAATTCTCGACGGATTCCGATGCAATCGGAGGTGGCGGGGCTGGAACCGGGGTGCATCGCTGCATGAATCGCCGGTCGACGAAATCCTTGAACTTCCAGAGCCTGTTGCCTGACAAGGCGATCCCAAATTTCTCCGCCACAACATGCTTGCCGCCGGTCGATATCAATTTCAGGAAATCCCGTTGCGGACGGTAGGGTCTTCGCTTGCCGCCCGACAGTTCGGCGCAGAAGTTGTGCCATAGGACGGGTGCCTGTCTCACGGCGTACACCCCAGCCTTTTCCAAGGGCGAGTGATCAAAGTGCGCACAGTCGCCGCACGCGTAAACGTGCGGATCGCTCAAGGACCGGAGGTGCCTGTTCACCGAAACGAAGTCATCATGGACTTTGAGATCCGTTTCCCGCACCCAGGCGTGCGGTCTCGCCCCGGTCACGCCGGCAGCGAACGAGCACGCGATCGTCTCTCCGTCCGAGAGAAGCACATGTTCTTCTTGTATTTCGGCTACCTGCGCACTGCAGCGAATCGAAACGCCAAGGTCGGTCAGTTTCCCAATCAACAGCTTTCTTGTTCTGGGCCTTGCCTCGTCAAGGATCCGGCCTCTCGATTCGATGACAGTAACGGCAACTTGCCCTTCTGTGGATGCCCGGAGACGCCAGGCCATTGCAGCCGCAACCTCGACACCTGCCACGCCGCCGCCAATGACGACGGCTCTGGCAGCGCGCTGCCCCATGGAGACCGCATCGACAAATCGCTCCCAAGCGGTCGCAAACGGGCCGAGCGGCTTTGCCGGATTTGCATGTTGGGCGTAACCGGGCAACTCAGGCATCGCCGAGGTTGCTCCGATATCAAGTGAAACTATGTCATAGGCGATGTCGGCTCTTCCGGCGACATGGACTCTTCTTTCCCGCCGCTCCAGGTTCGTGGCGCGTCCGATCACGAACCGCGCGTTTGCTCTCTGAGCCAGTTTCACGAGATCTATTTCCAATTCCTCTCGCGCGTAGTGCCCCGCGACAAGTCCTGGAAGCATGCCCGTGTAGGGTGCCGTCGGCTCAGGGTTGATTATCGTTATCCGCGCTCCTGGAAGCGGACGCTTTGCCGCTTTGACGAGGACCAGCACATGCGCATGGCCTGCGCCAATCAGCACCAAATCTTTATTCAGCGGCTGGTTCAATTGCATGGAGCGTGCCTAAAGCGAAAGCGGTGGACAGAGATTCTGAGGCGAGACTGCAAGACGCCGTAAAGCGAAGGCATAACGGCTATGGGATTTCGGTTCCGCAATGGGCGGCGAGCGAAGAGCGGTTGGCCGCCGATTCGAGAGGGCGGGGTTCAGGTGTTCTTTCTGCGCTGGCAGATTCAAGGCTTGAGCGAAGAAGGGACGCGGTGTTTTCCAAGTGCTCGAAAATTACTCGTTAGCCGCAGGACCAAACGATCGAATTATCGCTCTTGCGGCCTCCTCCACAGGCTTTTCGGTTTCGGAAAGAAGTTGAATTCTGTCGAATCGCGCAGCGTCACGATCTATCGCCGCACGTAACGCACGCCCGAATTCCATCCGCAACTCTGTGCCAACGTTGAACTTGCATACGGCGGTATCCTTGGCCATCGTTCTGCGGGTCTCAGAATCTATGCCCGAGCCGCCGTGAATGACGAGTGGAACGGATGTGACGGATTCAATGGCGTATATTGCCTGAAAGTCGATGTCTGCAACCTTGGTTTGCTGAAGATGGACATTGCCTACCGAAACCGCAAGCGCATCCACGCCGGTCTCTCGGGCAAATCTGGCAGCTTGATCGGGAGCAGTTGCGGCCGATGCCTCGCCGCCGTCATAGCCGACATAACCGATTTCCCCCTCGCATGATATCCCTGCAGACTGGGCCATTTCAGCAACCGCTGCAGTTTCGTCGATGTTCCGCGAAATCTCGTTTGCGGAGCCGTCGTACATCACTGACGTGAATCCGCATTCCGCCGCTTCCATGCATTCTCTCATCGAGTGGCTGTGGTCCAGATGCGCAACCACCGGAACCTCAGCGCTCTGACCCAGGAACCTGAACATTTCGCCGAGCACCCTTAACGGTGTATGCTTCCGGCAAGCGGGTCCGGCCTGCAGTATCACGGCGGTACCTTCGGCTTCTGCGGCGCGCACGTAAGCCCGCGCATCCTCCCAGCCCAGCACCACCAGCCCGCCGACGGCATAATGGTTCTCCAGCGCAGGCGCGAGGACCTCGGAGAGAGTGGCGAGCGTCACTTGAATTTTGAGATCATGTCGAGAATGCCGGGAATTGTGTGAATTTGCTCCGCATGCGTCGGCTGGAAGTGCTGGATCAGGCTGCGCTGGCTCAATCCACCAAGAATCGTGAAGTAATACATCTCGTATCCAGGCATTACGACACAGGGATGATATCCCTTGCCGATGCAGACAGTCGAGCCATCCACGATGTGGTATGCCTCGCCGCCGCGACAGTCATCCTCCTGAAGCATCTGCAGGCCGGATCCGTAGCTTGGCCGGAACCTGAAATTGTAGGTTTCGTCATGGCGCGTTTCCGTCGGCGGCCGATCCGTGTCGTGCTTGTGCGACGGAAATCCGGACCAGCCGCCCTGACCAACGGTGAACAATTCCGAAACCAGAAGCCGCCCCACCTTTCCACGTTGTTTCTGGCCCAGGATGTGTTTGATCTTTCGATGAGTCTTGGTGTCGTCGGATCCGTACTGGACGAGATCGATTTCGTCCGGCCGAACGGAAAACGGCTCGAGCGTTTCGTCGTGCCGCGCGCCGGCAACGAAAACCTCGGCTTGACCGGAAACGCACTGGAAGCTCGCCTGAACGCTGCTCGGAACGTAAACACCTTCCGGTTCACCATCCCACACGTTCTCGCCGCGGTTGCCGACAGAAGGATAGGCTTCGCCGCAAGTTTGAACGTCGACGGAACCTGTTGCCGGAACGATGCAAGTTTCATAGCCGGGAATTCGGTATTCGAATGCCTCACCCTTCTTCAGCTTGACGATGTTGAAGTAGTTCAGAGGAACGGTTGGATCATCGACATCCACCAGCGGCACGTTTCGGTTGTCATACGGCGCAATGTGCATCTATGCTCGATCCTGTTCTGGCGATTCGGTCGGGCCGGTATGCGAGGCTAGAAACTCATCCAGTTCCCGGGTGGTTGGCATCGCCGGCGCGCAGCCCACTCGGGACACCACGATGGCAGCGCTGGCGGAACCTCTCAGGACGCATTCCTTCAGCGGACGGCCGTCAGCGAACGACGCAATGAAGCCGCCCATGAATCCGTCTCCCGCACCGATCGGCTTTAGTGCGTCAACCGCGTAGACTCCCGTCTTGAAGCTCCTGTTCTCCGTGAAGGTGATAGCTCCCAGATCTCCCATCTTGTACACCGCGATCCTGCCTGGTTTGCTGGCGAGTTCCCGGGCTTTGTTGAGGCCCTTTCCTCTGTCCCCGGCCATGAAGTCGAACTCCGCATCATTGCCAATGATGATGTCGCACATTGCGCCGGCTCGGGAGTACGTGTCGGCGGCGACTGCCGCCGACGGCCAAGAGTAGGGACGGTAGTCGATATCGAAAATCAGGGGAAGCCCCGACCGCTTGGCGAGATCAAGAGCATGGAAGGCGGCACTGCGCGATGGCTCGGCGGCAAATACAGTTCCAGTCGCAATCAAGGCGCCGAAAGACTTGTAATCGACTGACTCGACGTCGTTCTTCGTCATTTGGAAATCCGCTGCGCCATTGCGGTACAAAACGCATTGATGGTCATCCAGCCTGCTGTCGGCGATAGCCAGCGAATTGCTTGCGCCGTTTCCGACGGTGCTCACATGGGAGCAGCACACCCCGAATTTCGCAAGTTCTCTCAGGCAAAACCTGCCAATCGCGTCGTCGGAAACGGAGGTTATCAATGAGCACTCTCCGCCGTGCTTGACTATCGCGACCGCGATGTTTGCCGATGAACCTCCAAGACAAGCGTAGAAACCTGATGTCGATTCGAGGCTGACTCCCGGCGGGTCTGCGTATAGGTCCATGCCGGCGCGGCCCAGCACAGCGAATTTGTTTTGCCGGATGCTGGCCCAAAGGCTTGATTCTCGGAGATCATCCACAGTTCCACCTGAGCGACTTGAGGCGATACGATGTATGAATCATTCAAGCTGCTGTCAAATGGTATGACCGCTGACCTCAGCACCAAGTGCAAGCCATGCAATCGAGCCGTGCTTGATGGCCCGCTGGCTGATGAGGCCGAACCGGCGCTCCACTTGGTTGAGCCACGAAGCGGAGGCGGGTGTGAAGTGAAGATGGCAGCATTTTCCGATCACCTTGCCGGTGGCCGCATCCAAGGCGGCGAACAGCATCGCGGTTCCGTGCCGGATGCAGTCATGGGGGCAGCCTTCGACGTAGCCCAGTCCCAGCGGCAACGTGGGCCGATTGCGATTGAGTGCCTGGACCCGGCTCTTCTCGTCGACACACAGCACCTTGATGCTTGAAGGCATCGCTGCGATGCGGCTTGGCCCCAAACAGGGAAAACCACCGTTGCACGGTTCTCTTCGACACGCCCTCGTCCTCGGCCATCCGGCGCATGCTCCAAGCGCTGGCGTGGCTGGGCCTTTCCTGCAAGGCGCGGTTGATCAGCCCGGCCGCCTTTTTATCCTCATGGGTGCGAGGCCGTCCGGGGCAAAGCTCGTCATGCAGTTCCTGCACGCCGTGCTCGACAAACCGTCGCTGCCATTTGCCCACTGTCGAGGGCGAGGTGCCCAGGCGCTTGGCAATGGCCGAATTAGTCAGCCTTTGCGTACAGGCCAGCACAATGCGCGCCCGCTGGACCGGGCCGCAAGGCATTGAGTCGGACTGGGAGATGGCGACTGATTGTTCGCGTTGCTCATCGGCGACACCTGCGGGGGAAGTGGGCGTCCGCGCGCCATTGAGAGCCTCCTGCTGCTTGTGAGGCCAATACTGTAGTGCGTGTATTTGAGGGACACCACACTAGTACCGCGCATACAAAAGTATGTCCCCTCATCCAAAGGCATTAGGGACTGAACCGGCGGCGATACCGCCCCGAAACCGCGCATTTTTTCGTCTTGACAGGATTCCATGCGGAACTTATCCGGTTCTTTCCACTGACCGATCCGCAATCCTGACAACGGTGCGGACTCTCCGGATTTGACGGGATTGATGATGTCCGCACAACCGATTTCCCCTGCACGCCCCGATCCTGGCTCGGCTGGCGTTGCGCCTGACAGGGTTCATCGCGCAATGGCGCGTTTCCGGCGCGGCCCTGCCCCGGGCCTCGCGGGTCGCCTTGGCTCCCGGTTCGCCGCGTGCATCCTCGCCGGGGAATGCGGTGGCGACCGGTCAAGCGGGCGAGGGATTGGAGCGAGGGACGAAACGAAGCGGGTCCTGTCCTTGACGGCCATCTTGGCGGTCGTCGCGTCGGCGGCGGCGGTGGCCGAACCCGTCCCGCGCCATGCCGGCCGCCCTCTCCCTGATGTTCGCCGAGTCCGTCGCCGCGTTCCGGGATATCCGTGAAATCGAGCAGCGCTGCGCCACCGGGAAGTCCGGCGCGGCGCGATGCGTTGCCCTGGCCTTCGACCTGATCGACGTCAGCGGGGACGGGCGGTTCTCCAAGGCGGAACTCAGCCGGGCGGTGCGCGCGGCGAGCCTGTTCGTCGGCCACCGGGTGGTCGCCGAAAGGGAGCGGGATCCCTGGGTTTCCCTGGAGAGCCTCTCCGTCGCCTGGGTCTCCGCGTCCTTGATCGGTCCGTTTCTCGCCACCAACCTGATCGCTTCATTTGACGGCGACGGCCTGCTCTCGCTGAAGGAACTGATGCAGGACCGCTCTCCGGAGCAGGGCCTGCAAGGCGTGGCGGCGGGCGTGGCGGCCGGCTTGCCGCCGGGAATGACGTCCGGCCTCATGAGCTTCGCGAACGGCCTTGTCGAGTTGCTGCGGTGACCGTCGCGGTGTCCGCGGTCCGGCCGGTTGAAGGGAGAACCGTCTTGATCCGGTGGCTTTCCGCATTCGGTGTCGCGCTGGCCGTGTCCGGCGCCGCGCTGCCGCACCTGGCAGAACCGGCGGCGGCGAACGCGTGAGCGTGTCGCCGGAGAGCCTTCGCCGGCCGATCGCGGAGCTTCGTCTGGCCGATCCGGACATCGCGGGACACCGCGAGTTTGCGGGACGCGCTCTGTCCCCGGCCGCCGTGGACGAGAACGGCTGGACCGACCTTCACTACGTGGCGTTGCTGAACCGGCCGGATCTGGTCGAAGCGTTGCTGGACGCGGGGGCGGACGTCTCCGCGAAGGGTTCCGGTGACTGGACGCCGCTGCACCTCTCGGCGGAGAAAAACGCTGCGGAAGCGGCAACGGCGCTGATCGCGGGCGGCGCCAACCTGAACGCGAAGAATTCCAACGGCGACACGCCGCTGCAGATCGCAAGGTCTCGGTCCAGCCAGGAAGTCTTGGAGGTCCTGAGAAGGCGGTAGGTCAGAAGATCAATCAATCGGTGTCGCTGTCCTCATGCGGTGGTCCTTCTCCAGGCGAAGCGATGTGGCAAATTGCTTGCACAGTGGGCGTGGGCGTCTCCCCGGCGACTGTCGAATCCGGACCGGTGGGCTGCTTCTTTCACGATTTCGGGATGAAGCTGCATGTTGGCACCAATTCCCGGAGGTTGGTGCGCCATCCGGAGGGAACGGCCGCCAGATATCGCGGGATCGGGAAGCGTGCGGAGCGCGCGCATCGCGAGGTGTCGCGGTGCATTGCCATGAACCCCGTCAGGCACCGGACCATGGCGGAGACGGCGAAGGCCAGGGATCGCTGCCGGGAGCTGGAGAGGAACCTGCAGCGGCTTGCGCCGCTTCCGGGCTTCTCGAACCTGATGATTGCTCAGCCGCGCTTGCCGTGACAGGGGAGAAGCGTGTCCGGAATTGGCCGGACCGGCCCTGTGGGGGCTGAATCGAAGGCAATTCCGCCCCGAAAACGCGCATTTGGGACTTCCTTACCGCAAAAAACCGACCGGCGCAGCCGGGAAGGACAACTCCGGCAGCCAAAACCAGAAAAACCTCCAAATCAGAGGTTTCCTAGCGTTCGGTTTGAGTGCATCTGGCAATTCCAACGACGGCGCTTGGCCCGAGGTCTCGGTGTCCGAGCGGCTCTCGACGAATCTGGACGCCCGGCAGCTGAAGAAAGGCGGTCGCTGCCGCTTCGGCTATAAAGGGTTCGTGTGCACCGACGGGGAGGGCTTCCCGGGGACATCCCCCTGTCCCGGCATCGCCGCCGGTTCAACCGGCTGGTGTCGCGGTCCCGGTTCATGGGGTGGCGGGGCACAGAGGCTGAATGGCCATGAAGGCGATGGCCATTAACCTGCTCAAGGCGGCCAACCGGATCGAGCTGTCTGCAACCTGAGGGCCGGAGAATGTCCCGAATCTGCCCGATGTGGTGCATCGGGGCCTGAAACCACACCTTTAAGGCCAAAACCGCGTCTGGAAGACGCCGCAGCCAGCCATCGGTAGCTGCTAGGTCGTGTACTCATTGATTTTGATCCAGAGGCGGATGCAGGCAATGGCGATTGCGGCGAGGAAGTTTCTTGCGAGCTTGTGATAGCGGGTCGCGATGCCTCGGAAATGTTTGAGCTTGTTGAAGAAGCGTTCGACGAGGTTGCGTTGGCGGTAGAGGTGATGGGGCACGGAGCGCTGCTCCCGGCGGTCCCGTTGGGTCGGGATGTGGGGCAAGAGCCGTGGTCGACGATGAGTTTGAGGATGGCGTGGCCGTCGACGACGACGTGGATTTTGGCACTCAGCCCGCCTCGCGAGTGTCCGATGGCGTGATCTTGATCCCCTTTTTCCCGCCAGCGCCTCGAACAGGCGCTCCCGCACCCCTTGCCTGGCCCAGCGGTTGCAGACTGTCGCATGCGGCCCGCAGCGTTCCGGAAGGTCGCACCACGGCGTGCCGGTGCGCAGGATGTGAAAAATCCCGCTGATTACCCGCCGGTCGTCCACCCGCACCGTGACATGACCGCCCGACGACACCACATGGTGCAGATCGCCAGCGATCGCGTTGCCGCGACCGGCGAGGGCGCCCACGCACTCGCCAACCAGGAATTGCCCCAGCGTCTTGGCACATCCGCTGCCACAGCGAGCCGGACCGACCGGGTTCCTTCACCACCGTCGCGCCGAACGTCTGCGCCTGGAACCCGCCGCCGCCCGCAAGGGCGACGCCCTGCTCGCGTAACAGCCCCGCACACAGGGCGCGTAGCCACCCTTCCGTCTTCCGCAACTGCTTCAACAAGGCTGCCGAAGATAAATCGAACAGCTTCGCTTCCCGATCCCGGACCGCGGTCTCGCGCAGCGAGTGGCCGCACTCAAGATGCAGCAACAGCGTGTGCAACAGGCTCTCGACCGATTTGTCGTTGCGTAAATCCTTCAACGCACCAGTCTTCCGTGCTAACTCACGCCAATCGGGCGGAAGAAACGACACCAGAACGTCCCAATCCTCCACACAATCTCCCCTCCATCCAAGAACCCTCTTATGCCAAACAAGTTAACGCATATGGGGGGTGGCCCCGGCTGATTCGGGGGCTGACCATTGCGCTGTTGATAGGGCGTGTGCCGGCTATGGGAACGGTAACGATACAGCGACATCCGGCGAGTTCGAGCGGCCTCGTTGACGCTGCCGATCCCAGACCCGGGGATGCGTCCGATCATCTCCGGTGTCCACGCTCCTCCGTAGCCTCGGCCGGAACAAAAACCCTGATCGACGAAAAAAAGATTGACTCTTTACCCATCTTTTATATTACCTTTCCATTCATATTACCTTATGACTCAGATTATCACATAGCCAACGTGTCTGCCTGAATGACCTGCGGTGAGTCACCAGTACTATCGAGGTGCGGCGGAGGTGGGTGGCGGTCTGCTTGCCGCCTCGTTGTCCTCTCGGCCGCACTGCCCCTGCTCCTTGTGCTACCGGCAAGGGTGGTGGGGCAAGTCGCCGTCGAGGCAGAGATGTTCGTAGTTCACCTGGATGCGCAGGGCAACGAGACGCTGGAACCGCCGGCAGGCGGGAGCGTAGCACTAGGTGATGTTCTGGAGTACCGTTTCCTCTATCGAAACACGGACTTCGCCCCAGTTTCCGTGATCGTCCTGAACGGTCCGATTCCCGAAGGCATCCGCTATGTCGGCGCCTCGGCCGACTGCAAGACACGCTGCCGCCGGGGTTCCTCTATGTGAGCGGCTCGGCGTGCGTACGCTCAGGGGCGAGAACGGAGAAGATTGCGCACACATGGACGCATTCGGGCACACTGATCGGAATCCTTGGGGCAGCCCCGGCCTTGTTTTCTCGTTGCCCGACTTCAAGCATGGCGAGACCGTTTCAGTCTCCTACGCCGCACGCGTCGGCTCGACTGCGGGTCTCGGGCGCCAAGTCAACCGGGCCTTGGCCTTCGCCTATGTCGAGTTCGGCCGCAAACGGCTGCTGAGTCCCATTGACCAGGCGGAGGTCATGGTCGAAGCCTCGCGCGTGTTCCGGGAAGAGGGCGCCGTGGTTGGAAAGGTCTTCCTCGATTGCGACGCCGACGGCGTCCGGATCATCTTCGAAAACGGTGCCAGCGCCACCACCGACGAGTTCGGTCGCTACTCGGTATACGGCTTCGATCCCGTCACCCATGTCGCCAGGATCGATCTGATGACCCTGCCCGATGACGTCCATCCTCGCCTGATCGACAATCGCCAGGTGCTCGATGTGCGCTCCCGCTTCGTCGACCTGCGCAAGGGGGAGCTGCATCGCGCCGATTTCGCCCTTGATCCCTGCACCGACGCGGTTCGCGGCGAGGCCGCGGCGCGGGCCGAAGCCCTCGGCGCGAACCGATCCTTGGCAGTGCTGTTCGACCGGAAGTTCGCCCTCGCGCCGCGCGCGCCCCCCCCCGCTCACACGCGACCTGGCGGCGGAGATCCAGTCGTTCGACAACGCGCTCGACTTCGTCGATCTGGCCGACGGCCGCACGCAGGTGCCGATCGGCGCCGAAGGCGCGACCTTCGATCTCGTTCCGCCGGAGGTCGCCGGCTCCCGGACGGTGACGGTCGAGTCCTCGTTTCATGCGGTGGAGAAAGCAATCGTCTTTCTGCCCGACCTTCGCCCGATGATCGCGGTCGGCGTGGTGGAAGGCGCTTTTGGCGCGGGTGCCGGGGGGGGGGTAGCCATCTGGTCGGCGCGCGGGACTTGAGCCCGTTCGAAAAAACGAGGGAGGGCGTGAACGCCGGCGTGTATCTGAAAGGCCGGGTGCGCGGCGACGCGCTGCTGACGCTTTCCTACGACAGCGACCGGGACGCCGACGCGCCGGGTTTCCGGGATCTGGATCCGGACGACTTCTTTCCGATCTACGGAGACGGCTCGGTCCGGGCGTTCGACGCCCAGTCCTCCGACAAGCTGTACGTCAAGGTTGAGAAGGATCGCTCCTACGCGCTCTACGGCGATTTCGACGCCGCCGCCGGCCAGGATCATCTGAATCTCGGACGGCACGGACGCAACCTGACCGGGGGCAAGGCGCATGTTGAACGCGGCCGCGTCGCTGCCAACGTCTTCGCCGCGCGCGAGGATCATCTGCGCTGCGTGATCGAGGTTCCCGCCCGGGGGCTTTCGATCCACGAGATCCCGAACGACTGCGGCGAGATCGTCCCCCGCAGCGAGCGTGTGGAGATCGTCGCCCGCGACCGCCGCGGCGTGATCCTGCGCGCTGAAAGAAAGTCGCGCTTCGACGACTACAGCCTGGGCGGCCTCGAAGACAGAATCATCTTCAACGACCCGATTCCCGCCCTGGATGACGATGGAAATCCGCAATTCATCCGGCTGACGTTCGAGCGCCGCGGCGACGGCACGCGCCACTGGGTCCGCGGCGGGAATGCGCGCGTGCGGGTCAGCGACGGCTTCGTCGCCGGCGTTGGCGTCGTCGACTCGGCCGAGCCGGAGAAGCCGCTCAGTCTCTACAGCGCTTGGACCTCCTCCAGGGTCGGCGAGGATGGGACGCTGACCACGGAGTTCGCGCACAGCGATTCCGAGCGGGAGGGGAACGGCCGGGCCGGCCGGGTGCAATACGATCATCGGGCGGACCGCCTCGAGATTCATCTGAGCGCGGCGCAGACGGCGAAATCGTTCGACGCCCCCGATGCCTTTCTCGGCGCCGGGCGAACGGAAGCCAGGGCGGAGGTTCGCACCCGACTGCGCGAGGGGCTCTGGGTTGAAACCGAGGGGATTCACACGGAAAACCGTATCGATGGCAGCAGGCGGACGGGGGTCAAGGCCGGCGTCGAGCGTGCGATCTCGGATGGTCTGTCGTCCCGTGTCGGCGGGCGGATTGTCGATGAGCGCATGGTGAGCGCCGCGAATGAGCCAGGAAACGAAACGACGGCGAGCGCCTTTGTCGGGTTTGACTGGCGGCCAGCGTCCTTGCCGCGCCTGTCGCTGGAAGGCGAGTACGAGCGGAGGATGGGCGGGTCCATGGCTGCTGATGCACTTGACCGCCAGCGTCTGTCCGTCGGCGGTTCATACCGGTTCGCGAAGGGCCGGATTTATGCGAAGCATGACACCGGCGCTTCGGAATGGGACGCTTTCACGCCCGGGGGGTCGAGACACACCACGGTGATTGGCGGCGAATATGGCGGCATCGCCAATCTGGGCTCTTTTTCCGAATACCGCACCCGGACGCGCGGCGCGGAGGCTTCCTCGTCCGAACTCGCCGTCGGCGTCCGGGGACACTGGACGACCGACCGGGGTCTCGCCGCCAAGCTGCGGGTGGAACGGGTCGCGGCGATCGAGAATGCGGACAGCAGCGCGTCCGTCGCAGCCTCGGCCGACTATGAATCCCCGGACCGGCTGTGGGCGGCCAGGGCCAAGGCCGAATGGAGCGGCGGGTCGGATGAACGAACTTGGTACGGCGAGTTCGGCATTGCGCGCCAGGTGAGCCCGAGCTGGAGTGCGCTGCTCCGCAACCGCACTGCCTTCGTCGACGACCGGGACGGAGAGAGCGACAGTCTGGAGAACCGCCTGCGCACCGGCTTGGCCTGGCGGCCGGCCGGCGACAATCGGGCCAACGCGCTTGCGTGGTACGAATGGGCGCACCTCAGGGACAAGGCGAACGAGGATGGGCATCGTGCCAAGCATCTCTGGGCCGTGTCGGCCGACTACCGACCGACGGCGCGACTGATCCTGAACGGAGGCTACGCCGGCAAATGGTCCAGCCAGAAAATCCGGAAAGAATCTTCGGTATCGGAGACGCATCTGTTGCAGCAGCTCTCTTCGCGGCTGACTTTCGACCTCACTGACCGGTTTGACATCGGGCTTGCCGGCTCGGCGCTGTTCGAGGGTGGCTTCCGCAACCCCGTCTGGCGGCTTGGCACCGAGGCCGGGATGGTGCTGCAGGAGGACGCGTGGCTTTCGGCCGGATACAACGTCCTCGGCTATGACGAGGAGGATCTGGGCGGCGGTCAGCGCAAGGGCTTCTATCTCCGCCTGCGGTTGAAGCTGGACGAAAGCCTGCTCGGGTGGCTGCAATGAACCGCCCGGTCATGCTCGCGCTGGTCTCCCTCCTTGCCGCCGCGCCGGCGGGCGCACAGATCCAGGCGCCGGTGGCGAACGCTGGGAAAGACCAGACGGTGAAGGAGTCCATTAAGGATAAGTCCATCGAGGTCAAGCTGGACGGTTCCGCGAGCACCGATCCTGGGGGCGGGGTGCTAACTTGGCAATGGCGGCAGACGGACGGTGAGCCGAAGGTCGATCTATTGGACGCCAGCACCTCGACACCGAGCTTCAAGGCGCCGAGCAAGCTGGACCAAGAGGTCGTGCTGACCTTCACGCTCACGGTGACGACCGCCGCAGACATCTCGGCGACCGACAACGTGAAGGTCACGATTCAGAAACACCCACCGGTTGCCGTCGCAGTGGGCAAGTTGAGAGGCCCCAATATAAAAAACAGCACTCTGATACTGGACGCCTCGCAGAGCGACGACCCCTACTTGAACGCTCTGACCTACCGCTGGGAAGTAACTCCGCTCACACCTGGAATATCGATTAAATGGGAGGGCACCAGCAAGTTCGAGAAAATACAGTCGATGAAAACCATTCGCGGCAAGATTTTATTTCACGATCTGGATACAATCTTACAGGTAAAGATAAAAGTCAAGCTTACGGTGACCAACGCGTTTGGAGAAACCGACAGCCATGAGAAAATATTGCGTTTATTGTGGAGAATTGACCTAACTTTCCGTGGAGGCTCCACGCACGGCGCCCGCGGCGCCAAGGTTGCGCCGGTGGGCGACGCGGGCCTTGGGTCCCTTTATGGCGACCAGACGCATGGCGGCGAGCCTTTCGTGACGCTCCGTGCCTGGCCCGGCCGGACCGCGGTCTTCAAGCTGCGGTTGCAAACGAAAATCACCGCGAAGTACGGTCTGGAAGCGAGCTATGGCAAGGCAAGGCTGACAGGCAGCGGTGACGAGGGGCATGCGGCCGACAATCGCAAGGCATTCCCGTCGGGGATCACCGTGACGTTCAAGGGCAAGGATGGCAAAGACATCAGCAATGCCATAACACTCGCGGCCGGCAGCGATTTCCACTACGAGGCGCATGTCACGGTCGGGGACAATATCAAGCCGGGCGATATAGACATCCGCTTCCGGGCCTATTCGCAGCTTTTCGAACTCGACAACGATCAGCTGCTGGGCCGGCTCCAAGTGCGGCAGCCGAAGGCCGATGTCGTTCTGCGCCCCGGCCGGCAGGCCGGCTCCATCACGCCCGGCGAGACCGAAGATTACGTCGACTACGTCGTGACCGTGCACAATAGGGGCGACTTTGCCATCAAGCAGGGACGGTTCATCTTCGAACTGCCGCCGGATCCACCGATCGAAGCCAGTCTGTACCACGACGCAGACAAGGACGGAATCCTTTCAAACCAAGAGGCTTTGAAGACCATCGACAACATCGATGACATCGGCGGCTTGGAATTGAAGGCACGGAAACAGGTCATCGTCCGGGTCCGGTGGACCGGCGCCGGGCACGGCAAATATCCAACCACTGTTTTCGCGGACCCCGCTCTGATTGACGAGAACGGCCAGAAAAGAGAAGATCAGGAGCCTAAAGACAACATGTCCATGATGGAGACCTCGATCCTCCTCCGGAGCGTCGTCGAGGTGACGCTGGAGCAGGCCGTGGATGCCGACTGTGACGGCACCAACGACGACGGCACGTTCACCAAGGACGGCGTCGATATCCTTCCGGGCGGCTGCCTCGTCTACCGCGTCATCTCGCGCAACACCGGCAACGCACCCGCGACCGATGCCCGGATCCGCACGATGACCCCCGACCGCACCACCCTGAAGAGTTGCGCCAGCGCACCTTCCTCTTGCAAGCCCACACTGGTGGACGAGAAAGGCAATTCGGTCGAGCACGAGCTCGTCGTAAAGCCGCCCCCCGGCGCAGCCGGCAACTTGGTGGCGATGGTCGAAAAACTCAGTCCCGGAGAGCATCGCACCCTGACCTTCACGGTCAGGGTCGAGCAATAGCCTCATCCGCCATCCTCCTGCGCGAAGGCCGGCTGGCATCGGCCATGCTCATCGAGCGGATCCTGCATCCCACCTCGAAGCCCTCCGCTTTCAGCGCTAGGGAACCTCTGATTTGGGAAGTTTTTCTGGTTATGGCTGCGGAAACCGCCCTTCCCGGCTGCGCCGGTCGGTTTTCGGTGGTCCAGAAGCTGTAAATGCACGCTTTCGGGGCAAAACCGCCGCCGGTTCAGCCCTCGCAGGGCCGGTCCGGCAAATTCCGGACACGCTTCTCCCCTGTCACGACAGGTGCGGCTGGGCAATCATCAGGTTCGAGAAGCCCAAAAGCGGCGCAAGCCGCTGCCCGGCGCCAGCGTCCGGCGCTGGCCCGGGGGCATGGCAATCTGCCACGACACATCGCGATGCGCGTGCTCCGCGCGCTTGCCGATCACGCGGTATCCAGAGTCACCCCGGACTTGCTCCTCCTCGCTGTGCAGAAGCCGATCCGAAGGCGTCAGGTCGCGACGTTGGCGGCCGTTCCCTCCAGATGGTGCACCAGACCCCGGGGGTCGGTGCCGATGTGCAGCTTCACCCCGAAATGCCACCGGTTCCCCTTCTTCGTCTGGTGCATCTCCGGATCGCGGGCGTTGCTCTCGTTCCCGGTCGACGACGGCGCCGAAATGATGGTGGCACCAACGATGGTGCCCTTCTTCAGCACCCCCCCCCCGCTCGGCCAGGTGATCCCCGATATCCCGAACGGCTGGTGCGCCAGTCCGTGGCGCTCCAGCCGGTGGCGGAAGTCGGGATCGTCGTCTCGTCCGGAACCTTCTCAAGCACCGCCCCGGCAAAGCGCCGGATGCTCTCCGCCTCGCAAGCCGGTCCTCCATCGCCGGGTCAATCGGGTTGCAGAACGGCTGCAGTGCACGCGCAGCATCACCGACGACGGATACGGCTGTCGCCCTTGCCGCCGCCCTTCGGACACGTCGGCGCAATGCGGGCCTCCAGCCGCTCCCAGGGGATCAGGCCGTCCATCCGCTCCAGAAAGATCTCGCGGCGCTTCTTGCGATCGCATTCGAGGCTGGCAAAGGTCAATTGCCGAAGGCGCTGCATGTCAAAGGCGTGGCGCAAGACAGCGGGCGCGCACCGAATGCGCAATGCAACGCCCAAAACCGGGCTGTATTCAGAGGTTCCCTAGTCACCTGGAACTGAAGTTAAGGGCATAATATACTGGCCATCGGCGTTGGATTTGGGAAGTCTTTGTGGTGGCTCGTGGCATTGGCCAGCCGATGGCAGCCGAGACCGGCGTGCACGAGCACACGGTCGGCAAGTGGCGCCGACGCTTCCTGAGGGGGCGCATCGAGCAGTTGTCGGACGAGCCTCGGCCGGAACGGTCACGGACGCTCACGGACCAACAGGTGGTGGCCGAGGTTATCGAGCGGACGCTAGAGACGACGCCGAGCCGAAGCCATGCACTGGTCGATACGATCGATGGCCCGGGAGAGCGGGCTGTCGCACGCGACGATCCGGCGGACATGGGCGGCCTTCAGCGTGCAGCCGCATCGCACGGAGACCTTCAGGCTGTCCACTGATCCCAAGTTCGTGGACAAGGTCCGAGACATCATGGGTCTCTATCTGTCGTTGCCGGACTGCGCTCTGGTACTCTGTGCCGATGAAAAAAGCCGGGTCCAGGCGCTCGACCGCACACAGCCGGTTCTGCCGATGCTGCCGGGCATGCCCGAGCGCCGCACACACGACTGCAAGCGTCACGGCACCACCTCGCTGTTCGCAGCCCTCGATGTCGCCACCGGTCGCGTCATCGGCAAGTGCTGTCGCCGCCACCGGGCCAGAGAGTTCCCCGACTTCCTGAAGGAGATCGACAGGCGCGTCCCCGAAGGCAGGACGTCTACATCGTCATGGGCAACTGCGCCACTCGCAAAACCGCAGCGGTCAAGGCCTGGTTGGCACGGCGAGCGCACTGGCATGTCCACTTCACGTCGGCGTCTTGGATCAACCAGGCTGAACGCCGGTTCGCCGAACTGACGCGCAAGCAGTTGCAGCGCGGCGTGCACACCTCAACCCGTCAGATCGAAGCCGACATCCTCGCCTTTATCGAACAACACAACAAAGATCCAAATCCCTTCAAGCGGACAAAATCTGCCGCCGACATCCTTGCCGCCGTCAAACGCTTCTGTCTCCGCGTCGATCAAAATTTATGCCCCGAACTTTAGATTCAGGTGACTAGGGAACCTCTGATTTGGAGGGTTTGTTTTGGGGTTTGCTGCGGAATTTGCCCTTCCCGGCTGAACCGGTCGGTTTTCGGCGGTCCGGAAGCCCCAAATGCGCGTTTTCGGGGCGAAACCGCCGCCACTTCAGCCCCCGCGGGGCCGGTCCGGCAAATTCCGGACACACTTCTCCCCTGTCATTGCAAGTGCGGCTAGGCAATCATCAGGTTCGAGAAGCCCGGAAGCAGCGCAAGCCGCTGCACGTTCTTGTCCAAACCCCGATAGCGAACCATGTCGCAGCCGAACACCCGCTTGATGATCCGGAACGGATGTTCCACCCGCGCCCGCACCCGGGCCTTCGCCGTCTCCGCCCTGGCTGCGGCGCTGCCCGGCGCCAGCGTCCGGCGCTTGCTCGGGGGCATGGCAATCTGCCACGACACCTCGCGATGCGCGTGCTCCGCCCGCTTGCCGATCCCGCGGTATCCGGAGTCACCCCAGACTTGCTCCTCCTCGCCGTGCAGAAGCCGGTCCGAAGGCGTCAGGTCGTGAACGTTGGCGGCCGTTCCCTCCAGATGGCGCACCAGACCCCGGGTGTCGGTGCCGATGTGCAGCTTCATCCCGAAATGCCACTGGTTCCCCTTCCTGGTCTGGTGCATCTCCGGATCGCGGGCGTTGCTCTCGTTCTTGGTCGACGATGGCGCCGAAATGATGGTGGCGTCAACGATGGTGCCCTTCTTCAGCAAAACCCCCCGCTCGGCCAAGTGATCCCTGATCTCCCGAACAGCTGCTGCGCCAGTCCGTGGTTCTCCAGCCGATGGCGGAACTCGGGATCGTCGTCTCGTCCGGAACCTTCTCAAGACTCACCCCGGCAAAGCGCCGGATGCTCTCCGCCTCGCAAGCCGGTCCTCCATCAACGGGTCGCTCAGGTTGTAAAACAATTGAACGCAGTGCACGCGCAGCATCACCGACAGCGGATACGGCTGTCGCCCCTTGCGGCCGCCCTTCGGATACACCGGCGCAATGCGGGCCTCCAGGCGCTCCCAGGGGATCAGGCCGTCCATCCGCTCCAGAAAGATCTCGCGGCGCGTCTTGCGCTTCTTGCGATCGCATTGGAGGCTGGCAAAGGTCAGTTGCTGAAGGCGTTGCATGTCAGGATCCCCCCAAAAAAGGCGTGGCGCAAAATAACAGGCGCGCACCGGATGCGCAATGCAACGCCCAAAACCGGGCTATATTCAGAGGTTCCCTAGGTCGTGTACTCATTGGTTTTGATCCAGAGGCGGATGCAGGCGAGGGCGATTGCGGCGAGGAAGTTTCTTATGAGCTTGTGATAGCGGGCCGCGATGCCTCGGAAGTGCTTGAGCTGTTGAAGAAACGTTCCACGAGGTTGCGTTGGCGGTAGAGGTCATGGGATGCCGAGCGCTGCTCCCGGCGATCCCGTTGGGTCGGGATGTGGGGGCAAGAGCCATGGTCGGCAATGCGTTTGAGGATGGCGCGGGCGTCATAGCCGCGGTCGGCGACGGTGTCCCGGGCCGGCTCAAGGCCGACGACGACGACGTGGATTTTGGTGCTCAGCCCGCCTCTCGAGCGTCCGATGGCGTGGTCCGGACCCCCTTTTTTCCGCCCGCGGCGTGCTGGTGGGCGCGCACCACCGAGGAGTCGAGGAGATGAAGAGATCCCGGCGAGCCCGTCGCCAGCGCCCCGAACAGGCGCTCCCACACTCCTTGCTTGGCCCAGCGGTTGTAGCGGTTGCATACTGTCGTATATGGCCCGCAGCATTCCGGAAGGTCGCGCCACGGCGTGCCGGTGCGCAGGATGTGAAAGATCCCACTGATCTCCCGCCGGTCGTCCACCCGTGGAACGCCCCGCGGCTTGTCAGGCGGCAACGGCGAGATGATCGCCCATTCCGCATCCGTCAGATCGTGCCGGCCCTGCATCCTCAATCTCCCGCTGTTTGGAAGATTGAATCACATCGGAGCCGAAAAGAAAATCCCTTTTCCCTTTATGAGTACACGACCTAGCCGGGTTCCCCAAACCAGTGGCTGCATCGGTCTCTGGATCTGGTAAAGTGTCTTTTCCAACAATGACTTGAACCAGATAAGAGGGTCTCCCCAATGTGCACAGACTGTAATCTGGATCGATTCGGTTTTCAACCCGTCGAAGACCGCTCCGTGGTCACCGCCTTCGATGGTGGAACAATGACCTCCGATGCTGGCGCGCTGTTGCTGGGTGCCGCCGATCATGCGATCGGATCGATCGCTTCGCCGCCTGCTTCATCTATCATGGAGAACGGAGGTTGATGGAGCATGAGGTCCGCACGCTTGTGGGCCAGCGGGTGTTCGCCATAACCTTGGGATACGAGAACCCGATCGACCATGATGATCTGCGCCACGATTCGGTGATGGCCGGCAAGTCGACGCTGAACCGGCTGGAACTGAGCCTGGCGGAGTCGACGCCGTATCACAGGACCAGCCATGACCTAGCGGCGGTGGAGGCGGGGTTTGTAGATTTGTTCGTGGAAGCCCATGCGGCGGTGCCTTCGGAGATCGTGCTTGACCTGGATGCCACCGACGATCCCTTGCACGGGTATCAGGAGGGGCACCTTTCACTGCTACTACGCCACTTGCTGCTATCTGCCGCTATACGTCTTCTGTGGCCGGTACGGCGCTGCAAGGACTTCCTCTGGACGACCCTGCGGCAAGGCCAATCCGCGTTTCGTGGTGACCTTGCTGAAGCCTGAGGATGTGCGTGTCCGCCGACTCTACGAGACTCTGTACTGCGCCCGCGGCAAGATGGAGAACCGGATCAGGGAATGCCAGCTCGGTCTGTTCGCGGATCGCAGTTCGTCTTGCAGCATGCGCACCACAACCAACTGCGGCTGTGGTTTGCTTTCATGGCCTATGTGCTGCTCTGTGCGTTGCGTCGGGTCGGTTTGGCTCAGACCCACCTGGTTAGGGCGGGTTGCCGCAGCATCTGGCTCAAACTGCTGGAGATTGCCGCGCTGGTACGCATCAGCGTGCGGCGGATCAAGTTTCACCACAACCTCGGCCTGGCCATACCAGAGCGCATTCAAAGCTGCCCCTGCGCGATTATCCGCTGCCGCCACTCAAACGGCGCGCACGACTCCTCTCATCGCGCAAGGATTTCACCTCTCGGCATGGGAGACGGAACCGCGCGGCTGGCCGCTTCTGCCAAACCCCATACCCCATCCATGCCACCGAGAAGCATGTTATTGCGATTCCGAGATGAATCATGACGACGGGCCAATCGATGAGGACGTTCGGGACGATGGCGATATCGGCCAGACCAAGCAGTTCCGCTGCGCCAAGCCCAGACTGATTGCCGTGGCGGAAACTGCCGTTTGATCCCCCTGCATCAGGCTGGATTTGCCCGCTCTGTCAAGCAGAGCTTATAATTCTCCAAAGATACCATCTTTGGGAGGAGCAAGCCAAATGAAAGACGAGGCGCGCAAGACGGATGAAGAGGCGCGAGCCATTCTGCGGGACATGCGTTGGCGGGCTGGCACGCTGTTCCGGGCTTTGGACTCGGATGGGGACGGAGTGCTTTCGCCGGAAGAAATCGCCGCGGCCCCGCAAGTGCTCCGAGGCCTCGATGGCGACGGCGACGGCTGCTTGAGAGAGGAAGATTTCGGCGGGCCGACGCTGATACCCGGCCTCGTCCGGCGAAGCGGCATTGTCAGGCTGCTGGACGAAGATGGCGACTTGGTGATCGGGCCTGAAGACATTGCCGAAGCGTCCAAGCGCATTCTGCTGCTCGACAGGGACGGCGATGGATGCGTGAAGGCAGGCGACGACATGCCGTTGCCCGGATCAGATGTCGAAAACAGGATGCCGATGGGCACGCCAGCGCAGACTCTGGCCTATCAGCAGAAAATGTTCGCCCGCGCACCGGGAATGACCGGTCCGTTGCCGCCTTCGGGGAGAGCGGGCGTTCAGCAAGGGTACATGCTGGTTCATGAAGTGAACGACCGCTCGGATGTGCAAAAGACGCACCGGACATTCCTTATGGACGATCACGGTCGGATTGTGCATCTGTGGCAGGCCAAGCATCGCCTTCCAGAGGCAACCGTCGCCTATCTGCTGTCCGACGGCAATCTCCTTCGGACGACCTGCAAGCCTGGCTGGCTCGTCATGGATGGCCAGTTTCCGATTGGCGCGAATGGCACGGTCTCGATCTTGGCCAAGGACGGCGCGGTTCTTTGGGAGTGGACGCATTTCGAGATCGGCGCCGAGGCGCTGCACCACGATGTCGAGATGCTGCCGAACGGCAACATTCTCGCGATCTCTTGGATGACGCTCGCTGCCGAGAAGGCGCGAGGCCTTGGCTGGGCGCAGCAGGGCATGATCAAGCACATCGTGCTGGACAAGATCTACGAGATCAAGCCCGATATCGACTCCGGCGGTGCCGAGATTGTGTGGGAATGGGCCGCTCACGATCATTTCGTCCAGAACGTCGACCCGGATGCCCCCAACTACGGCGATCCCGCCGCGCATCCCGAGAAGATCGATCTCAACTGGCCGCGGCTGGACTCGATTCAGTTCAACGCCGGGCAACTGTTCCATGTGAACAGCGTTTCCTACAACGCTGAGGAAGACGCCATCGATTTTCCGTGAAGGCGGCGACCAGAAAAGGGTGAACCGGCCAGCATGAACGATGCCATTGCCACAGGTATCCTGATCAAGCTCATGAAGAGTGGAAAGACGACTCGTTGCACACAGCCAGAAGCAAGCGCGGCAGCTGGGAATTGACCGAAGCAGAGTAATTCACGGCGGGACGACGTGCGTTAAGTGTATAATCACCTTTCGTTTTTTCACGGGATGGGGGTTGCAGGGGGGGGGCTGCGGCACCGAGAGACCGGCACCGGCAAGCGGTAGCGCTGGCGGAACGGACTCGAAGGCTCGAAAGATAGAGAGAGCCAGGGCAGGCAGGCCAAAGGCGCAAGCGGAGAACATGAATGAACCGGACGGGCGCGTCTCGATTGAGGCGCGGACGGCGGGCAGGAACGGCAGCGGGAGATGGGACGGCGGCGGCCGGCCAGAGGATCGTCCCTTGATTTGGTGCAGACGCCGGCTAGGCTGTCGCCCTTGGTGCAACGGCCTGCCCAGTTGGACCGGCGGAAGGGAGCGCCTTCTCCCGTGGCCCGCAAGTCGCGACGGTCGAGAGGCAGATCCGACCGCCTGCAAGAATGCCTTGAAGAAACCGATGCAAAACCTTGCAGCTCGCGCTGCGGAGCCCGAGAGGCTTGAAGCCGGCGGGGTTAACTTCTGGGCAACCCTTCCGGCAAACATTGATAAGACACGAGCGAAGGAAACCGTCAGGACTCAGTGAAGCAGACTGGTAGCGGACAATTCTCGCGCAAGAGGCAGGGGGTCGGCGGAATCGAGCTTCGGACTGACAGGAGCAGCTGCGGAAAAATGAAGATGTGGCTGGATTCATCGCGAGTTCTGACGTTGTTGCAGAGAAAAATTCAGGTGCGCAGCAAGCCGTTTTCCGACGTTTTCGCTTGCGGCCAAGGCGTCGACTCACTGGGCAAGCTACAGGCGTGGCACCTGTCAACTGAACCGCTGACGGCATGACGGTGGACACCATCGCGGCGGCGCTGCCAAGCAGGGTTGCGCGTGATCAGGCATTCCAATTTCCAAGGCCGACCGGTTCGGCAGTCCCCCGGTCAGGGACGGAACGGGCTTGTCGCTCGCCGACGTCCGGGCGGCGCGGTGTCCGGCCCGGGAGGCGGCTCGGGGGCCATCTCGAAGCCGCCGGCCATGAAATCGCGGAAGCTCGGGATCGGGCACACCAGCTTGCCGCGCTCGCCCGACTGTAGCACACCCTTGGCGATCAGGTGGTCGAGAAAGTCGTATGCGTCCATGCCCTTCGGGAGGCGTTCCTCGGGTGCCCCTTCGGCGCTGGCGGTTTTTTCGATGAGGCCGATCACTTGGCCATCCCGCAACCCGTCTTCCGGAAGCGCCTCCATCACGCCCATGACCAGTTCTCGCGAAAGCCTCATCCCCGTGCTGACGCGGCTCCGATAGTAGGCCTTTCGCCGCTCGCGGGCGTCGCGGAGCGTTGCCGCGCCGTCCACGTCCGCGAGTCGCCCGTCCGTTGCCAGAAGCCCGCGCGCGAGAGCCTGCATCGCCGTGTGCAGGTGCTGCGGCCAGCCGCTCGATCGCCTCGCGATCTCGCGAGGCCAGTCGATGCCTGCGTCCGCCCGGTCGACGCCAAACCGGTCCAGGAACATCTCCACCGCGGCGGCGGCCTCGTCCTCCGCGAGTGGGCCAAGCGTGTGGGTGGCCCCGTCTGTGATGCGGCTGAGAAAATGCTCCTCGATCACCTCGCGGGTGTGGGCGAGGCCGGCCAGTACCGGCACCACCGGAACTCCGTAGGTGCCCAAGTGCAGATCCTCCAGAACGCGAACTTGGAGCTCGGTGATGTTCTGCGCCTCGTCGAACATCAGGCAGATCGGGCGCTTCCACCTGCGCGGTGGAAACAGCCGCCTGACAGCGTCGAGGGACGGGTCCGTGGACATCCCGCCGCGGCGTCTGATGTCGCCGAGGAAGGGGATTCGGATGCTTGCCCCGAGGCTCTTCGTCCTGGTGCGTCGGAACTCCCGCATCTTCCCGGGGTCCAGGGCCTCGACGATCTTCATCGCGAGGGCGCACCTGGAAAGAAGGTCGGAGAGAGGCAGCCTGACGGCGATGGGCGCCGTCCCGTCCCCGTCCCAGATCTCTTGCAGGCGCGTGAGCAGCGCCGTCTTGCCGGCGCCGGGGGCGCCCTGCACGATGCGCGTCGTTCCGGCGGGCAGGCGGCCCTCCCCAGCCCTCTCGAAGGCGCGCGAGCAAGCCGCCGCGATGTCGCCGATCTCGCGCTCGCGGCCGACGAAGAACCTCGCCTCCTCGCGATCCGAGGGCTGGGCGAATTTTTCGAGACCCTCTAGGTCTGCGCCCGTTCCAGCTGCGGTCATGACCGGTCGCCTCCCTTCGGCCGCCTGTGGCCAGACACCACCCTAACATGACCGGCGACGGATGTCATTCGCCCGGCGGCAGCTTCAGGCACTAGCTGATCCTGTGCGACCTCTCAGCCGAGAGGCTGTTAAGCTCCGCGGTCTCTGGCCAGCGGGACCGGTCGCCGAGACCCCGCTCGGCCACGTCGCCCCGCCTTCGTGCTGCGGGTCCGTCGGTTCCCTAGCGCGTGATCCAGTGTCGTCCGGCTGTCCGCGTCGCGTCGCGTCAGCACCGTGGGCCATCAGCCGCCGCACGCTCTCCGTCGTGTCGTCCTCCGCCGCGGCCCAGTGCAGCGCCGTCCGACCCCGCCCGTCGGCAATGTTGGGATCGCCCCCGGCCGCGAGCAGCGTCCGGACTGTCTCGGGGATGCCCACTCCGCCGCGGTGTGCAGGGCGGGCCCCTTCAGGGACCTCCGGTTCGGGTCGGCCCCGCGCGCCAGCAGCAGATCGGAAGTTCGCGACAATGGACTTGATCGGGATCCCGTCGGCCCCGCGCGCCAGCAGCAGATCGAGCACCTCGGGATCCTCTGTCCAGTAACCGGCCCAGATCAGCGGCGTGTTTCCGCTCTCCGGGTCGGCCGCTAGCGGGTCGTCGCCGCGCTCGATCTTGGCCACCGTGGCGGTCGACATCCAGCGTTCGGACAGCAGTCGGTTCTTCTGCTACGCCCCGGCGGCCCACGCCGCCAGCCGGGGTTGCCGTCCCGCGCGCAGACCCTTGCCGCATCCCCGGTCTCCGCCGCCGGGTAGCTCCAGCTAGCTCCCGACCTGGTCCAGCCACGGCGCAATGCCCGAATGCGGAACTCGGGCCGCTGTCCTATCGGGTGCGCTGCGGCGTCAATTCCGGTAAGTCTCGTCTTGCGTGTCCGAGTCCGCGCTCTCCTTCGGACGGCGTTGGAACGGGGCATCTATCAGGTCATCGGGCTGCAGACGCTTCCTGGAGGGTGTCGCAGCGGTAATCTCATCCCGATTGTCCAGGCCGTGCCGGCGGCGCAGATGTTCCGGTGGAAATGTCCGGGCTGTCCAATTCGGTTACGCCGTCCAACTTCCGCATCTACGTCCCGAACCTCCGGGCTGAAATCGGCAAACTGCCCTGCCACCGCAGGGTCGGTGAGACTCCGCTCCTCGACCATTGCGCAAGGACCGAGCAGAATCGGGACACCGAGGTGCCCGCGAATCCGGGTGACGGCACCGGTCCGGATGCACTGGAGGTGACCTTGACTAGCTTGCGAAGCCAGGGGCGCGCTGACATGTCCGCCTGCGGCGGGGCGACGATTGCTACCTGCGTGGCGATCACGGCCTTTTCGAACGCGATCTCGAAGGACTGGTGCAGTCCCGGCACCCGGGTGGAAGGTCCCCCGCAGCCGCGCGAAGGCGTTGACGGCGATCGATTTCGCGAATTCGTCGCCGACGTAGAAGCTCCGGCCGCGAATCACGCTTTCCCGGAATATGAAGTAGAACCTCCCTTCGCTCAAGTTGCGCAAGTCGTCCACCGAGACTCTATCGACATGACGCCAGCCGACGCTTTTTCCCTCGCACCACGCTGTGCCGAACAGGCTAGCCGCGCGTTCCGCCGACCCCGCCTCGGCAACCATCATCTGACCAACCTTGCGCTGGATGTACGTCAGCGTCGCTTCCGCATCGACGGTCGCCCCGACCGCTTGGAGGAATGTGTTGGCCACCACGCTGTCGGCTACATGCGAATTGTTTCCCCGCATCGCCTTCATATCCTGGCGCAGATCACCATTGAGAATCCCAGCGATCGCACCTGCGCAGCCATGACGTCCAGCCCCTTGGCCAGATAATAGCCAGCCTCGTCGAACACGGCCAGGAATGGCGGCGGCGAGCGGGTTGGCGCCGACTCCACGATTTCCTCGCGGGTGCCGACGACCTCCGATCCGCTCACGGACCTCATCATTGCCTTGGTCATGGCCACGATGATCTCGCCTAGGTTTTTTGTCTCGTCGGATGATTTCTGCAGCGCCGGCAACAACACCACGATGATCCGGCGGCAGAACACGATATTCTCCATGTCAACTTCCACCAGCGGCGTGCGGAAGATGTGGCCGTAGTCGTTGGCCATCGATCCCAGGGGCTTCGTCAGCTGCATGCTGAGATAGCCGCACTGCTCCAGCGTCTGCGGCTGCTCCTCGCTGGCCAGCAGCGCCCGCAACGAGAATCCGGGCAAGCTGTTGAAGAACCTTATTGTGTTCTATCTGACAGGGATGCGTGCGGTTGCGCTCAACACGACATAAATAGCTATATATCAATGGATAGCACAGTGTTTTCACTAACCGAGAGGCGAACCGGATACGCTGCCTTGCGCCTCGGTTTCCATTCGTGTGTTGACGGCAGTGCTGACCCAAACGGCGCCCTGCACTGTCATGACAGCAGGACAAGAACCGAAACCCGTTCCGGCAAGCGCATTGCGAAAGTCAGGGTCAACCTGACCAAGCGGACCGTCGCGGCCCTCGAGCCCGCCGACAAGTCCTGGATCGCCTGGGACGACAGGCTCACCGGGTTCGGGTGCCGCGTCCAGCCCTCCGGCACCAAGTCCTTCATCGTCAACTGCCGCCCCGGCGACGTCGGGCGCAAGGCGCCCAACAAGCGTGTCGTCATCGGACGCTTCGCCCCCGATTGAGGCGCGGAGGAAGGCCCAGGACCTGTTCGGGCGTGTCGCACGGGGAGAGAGGATCCGGCGGGAGGGCGTTCCGAGGCGGGCGACGACGGAAGTCCTCTGCCGCAGTCCCATGCGGCGCTGCTTCGGCGACTGGCTCGCCCGGCCGCTCGAAGGCATCTCCCGCCGGGACGTGGAGGCCCGGTTCCATCTGATCACCGGGAAGAACGGGTGGGCGGTGGCGAACCAGTCGATGTCGTTGCTGCGCTCGGCCTGCCGCCGCCCCTGCGCCGACCGCGAGGGCTTGCGCAATCCGGTCGATCTGTGGTTCGCCGCAGGCCGAGGCGGTCGTCCCGGCGACGCGGGACATCTTCCTGATCGGCATGCACACCGGGATGCGCCGGGGCGAGACCATCTCCCTGCAATGGGACCGGGTGGACCTTGAGCGGCTTGAACTGCGGGTCGAGGAGACCAAGACGGGGGAGCCGCTGGAGCTTCCGATCACCCGGCAGCTGGCGGTCATCCTGGGACGCCTCCGGGAGGAAGCGGGATACCCGGCGGAGGAGCCGGAAGGCTGGGTGTTTTCTTCGGCGACGAGCGAGACGGGACACATCGTGGAGCTTTCGCATCTCCATCCCCGGATCGGCAAGACGGCGGGCGCGAAGTTCTGGTTCCACGGCCTGCGCAATTGCTTCATCACGGTGGCGGAACGCGAGTTGATGCTGCCGCGCTCGCTGACCAAGCGGTTGGTCAACCACGCCCGACCCTCCGACGCGACCGAGGGCTGCGCCGCCGACTGGACGGTTGAGCAGCTTCGCGAACCCGCTCAGCGGGTCGCCGACAGGATCGATGCACCAATGGCCTCTACGGCATCCGATTTTCCCGGCTCGGCCACTGCGGCTTGACCTGGACTTGCTGACGAAGGGTTTGTGCAAACCAGGATCTGATTGCGCCCCAAGCTCAGCCGAACTGCGGACAGGAAACGCAATTGGTCTCGAACTGGACGTGAGCGAGGCCCGCCTGCAGGAGCGCGGGCAAACCGGTCTCCCGCGCATGGAGAAAGCGCTCCGGGTCGGACCTGAATTGTGGCCCGAGATGAGCCGGCGGCGGCACGAAACGCGCCGTTCCGGGACGGCTGCCGCCGATCCAGTTTTGCGCATGTCGGAGTTCGCCCGGCGCTTTGCCGCTGCCGTGGCCTCGCGCGAGCAACTTGGCGTGGACCTCGCGGATGAGGCGATTGCAGAGGGGAACCCCCCCCCCGCGCATGCGCCGCAAACCATGTTCCAGCGCCGCGATATGGTTCGAGACTTCGACGCCATCATAACCTGAGGTGGCGCCGGAAAATCGGACAGGTCGATAAGGAAGTTCTGAACAAGTCGGGTTTGGCATAATCGGGTCCATTGGTGACGGACTGGAGTGCGAGGCATGGAGCAAGCGACGTTTGCGGAGCTGGAGCACGACCTGAAGAAGCGTGGCACGCGGCGCGAGGCGTTCCTTGAGAAGATGGACGGTCTGATTCCCTGGGGTCGTCTGGAGGAGTGCATCGAGCCGGTCTATCTGAAGGCTGGCGCGATTGCCGACCGTATCCGCTGGGTGTGATGCTGCGGGTGCACTGCGTGCAGTGGTTCTACAAGCTGAGCGACCCTGGCATGGAAGACCTGCTCTACGAGGTGGCGGCGGTGCGGCGGTTTGTGGGGCTACGCCTGTCGGGTGCGCTGCCCGGCGAGACGACGATCCTGCACTTCCGCCACTTGCTGGAGAGACACGGTCTGGGCGAGGCGCTGTTCAAGGAGATCAACGCGCACCTGGACGCGTTTGGGCATCGGCTGCAGACGGGGGCGATCGTGGACGCGAGCCTCATTGCCGCGCCGTCGTCGACGAAGAATTGCAAGGGCGAGCGGGACCCGGAGATGCACCGGACGAAGAAGGGCAATCAGTGGTCTTTCGGGATGAAGGCGCATATCGGGGTGGATGCGCGCTCGGGTCTGACACACAGCCTAGAGACGACGCCGGCGAACACATCGGATGTGGCCACTGCGCACGCGCTGTTGCACGGGGGCGAGGAGCGGGTGTGGGGCGACACGGGCTACCAAGGGGTGGGCAAGCGCGAGGAGAACCGGGACACGGATGTGGACTGGCAGGTGGCGATGAAGGCCGGCAAGCGTTGGGTGCTGGACAAGGCAGGAGCGGCGGCGGTGGCGGAGAAGCGCAAGGCGTCGGTGCGGGCCAAGGTGGAGCATCCGTTCCTGTATGTTAACGGCGGCGGAATAATGCTCCACAGGAAGCACCGGGTTTGTCCGGTCACGGCGGCGCAAAATTGCGCCATCTATAGCCCCTTGTCTAGTTCGGCGAGGGGCGGGGATGTATGGCGTGGAGCTTTATGCGGCGGTTCGGCTTGCGGTTGTCGAGGAGGGTCTGAGCCACAGGGAAGCGGGCCGGCGGTTCGGTATCGACCGTCGGACGGTGAAGAAGATGCTGAGCTATTCGGCGCCCCCGGGACATCCGGCCGCCGCCCGGCTCCCGGCCAGACTCCGACTCTCGGTGGCGCGGGACCTATTGGTCGGGAAAAGGCCGCAGGAGAGTCCATTGGCAGTGCGCGGAAGACCGTTTGCCACATAGGGCTACCGGGCGGCGCCCGCGCCCGGATCGGCGCGATCAGGTCGAAGACCCGCTGGCCGGAAATCGGTGGCGAGCGGTCTCGCCGGGTTCGCGTGCTTGAAAGACTATAGCGAATGCGCTATATGTCGGAGATGGACTGGACGGTCGAAACCGTGTCGGCCGTCGACGCCGAAATGGCCGCCTTGCCGGTGGCGTTGCGGCTGCTGGAGACGGTGGAGAATGTCGGGCTGGAGGCTCTTCAGCGCACCGCATGTCAGGCATCTCGACGGAAAGCTCTGGGAGCTTCGGGTGCGGGCCGAGGGCGGCATCGCGCGGGGGATCTACGTGACGGCGGGTGGTGGTGCTGCACGTCTTCGCGAAGAAGTCGCGCAAGACGCCACGCCATGCGCTCGCGACCGCCAGGGAACGGATGAGGCAGGTGATGACATGACGAAGCTGAAGGACCTGAAGGCGCGCTTCATGGAGGATCCCGGGTTCCGGGAGGAATACACGCGCGTCGACGAGGAGTACGCACTCATCGAGGCGCTGGTCCGCGCCCGCGCGGCGGCGAAGCTGACGCAGGCGGAGCTTGCCCGGCGGCTCGGCACGACCCAGTCCGCCGTCGCGCGGCTGGAGGGCGGCGGGGTGTCGCCGTCCTTCGCGACCCTTCGCCGCTACGCCGAAGCAACCGGCACACGGCTGACCGTGGGACTTGTGCCGGCGGACGGCTGAGGCAGGCCGGTGCGGACGACGATTGCAGTGCGGACCTGAAGCTCGGATGCCAGGGCGGCAGTTTGCCGAGGCTCGAAACGAAGTGCGACGGCCCGGCCCAAAGGGATCGCCCAACAATCGGAACCGTGAATTCACGTGCCGGTGCCCCAGGGTCCCACCAACGAAAAGGGACCGGGCGGCGGCGCCCAATAGACGCGGAAGGAAGAAATGAGAGATACCGCCTACTACTACCCGGCTCCCTACTGGCTGGCGAAGGAAGGGGACTGGATCAAGTCGTTGCTGCTCTTCTTCGACGAAGTGGCCATCCTGCTGCCCAACTACATGCGGGGGCGCCATCGAGACGCGGATCCGTCCCTCGCCGGACCGTTGGAAGAGCAGGGCTCCTTCGCGTTCTGGAACCGAAGGAGTGGATCGACGCAGAAGTGGCCGAGACGCTGGCGGAGATCATGGTGGAATTGCTTGCGGGAGGAGTCTTCGACGGGTTGCCGGAGAAACGCCGCTTCGCGGAACTGTCTCAGTCGCGGATCGGCTACGGGGCGGACGCAAAGCTGGCGGGGTTCTTGGTGGACGAACTGAGACAGAGAGGACTGGCGCGCCCCAGCGAAGACGGCGTGTCGATCCCGCTCCACCCCGTGGTCCGCACGACGATCTTGGTGATCCTGGGCCAGCTGGCGCGACGCGCGGGAGCCCGTCGCGGGATGGCGGTGCATCCGGCGACGAACTGCCCGAAGGCGGCTACGGACCTGTTGGATGCATTGTCCAGGGAGTCGATGCCGTCTTGTGAAGGCGTGATCAGGCTGGACTTGGAGCCAGTCACGCTGGACCTGTCGGCGGTCCCGCTCGAGGAGGTGCTCCAACTCCGGGATGACCACCGGGAAGCGCACAGAGCCTACATGCGCAGTCTCCGGGGCTTTCTCGTCGAACTCGGCCGGCTCAGCGACCCTGTGGAGCGGGAGGCGGCGATACTGGAAAGGAGGCAGGAGATCGCGGACATGGCCCACGACAACCGGTGTTCGGTTGGACGATCCGTGGGCAAAAGCCTCACGTCATGGTCTATGGGAATCGCCGGAGGGGTTTGGTCAGCGGCGAACGGCGACCTCTTGGGAACAGCGGTGGGTGCCTTGGGGCTTGGCGCGGACCTTGTTCCAGGGTCGGCGGACACGGTGGGCACTTACTCGTATCTCTTTGCCGCAACCAGTGCTTTCGGACAAAGGGTGGAGTGGTTAACTAGCCAAGTGCAGGCGTTTCCGGGAAGGGCGATCGTTGTCGTCATGGGTGTTGTCTCCTCCGGACAGGTGAAAAGGAACGGCGGAGACATGCTCTTCTGGACATCCTGCCGCCGCCCCGATACCGGCCGGACCTCTTCTCCCGGCGGCGCGAGGCGCAGAGCCGGCGCCCGTCACGGTTGCGTCTCAGGGCGGTCGCGTGATAATTTGTCGCCCGATTCACGGTGTTGCGATAGTGTTGACAAGTTACTTGATAGAACCTGAATTCCTGAAATAACCCAACAAAACCTGTAGGTTACGGTCTAGGCACGCCCCTTTCCACAAGTTGGAGAACCTTGCTCTCCAAGTGAATTCCTTCCAGGTTCCGTCGAACATGGGAGCCGAGACTTCGGCGAGCGTTCCCGACATGTCGCAGATCAACCTGATCGACTGCGACTTCAGGACCTACGGTTCCAGCGACACGCGCCGGCGTCTTCTGAAGAAATGGGATGACGAGGTTTCCACGTTGCCGCAATAGCGCGTCGCTTGCGTCGGCCGGTTGATGAAGGTCGTCCCCATTCGGTTCTGACGTTCTGGATCATTGTCGGGTGGGTTGGATACCTTGTTGTCCCTTGGTACGGGATAGAGGGGTTCCTGCTTTTTGAATGGCTTGTCGATGGCTATCCGCTGGACAGCGACTTCGCACCGGCCGGCTTCCTGATTGCGTCGGGAGAGAAGCTCTGGCTGGCCCCGCTGGCGCTGATGCTGGCTGCGCCGCTTCTGGTTCTGAAGCGGCGCCGGACCGATCCGGTTTTTTCGCTGGTTTTGACGGTGGCCGGGGCTTCCGGCTTTGTCTGGCTGACCCTTCAGGGTTTTTCGATTGGCATCCGCGGCTGGAATTTCGCTTGGGCCGATGCGCTTTTCAAGCCTTTGGACGACCGGCAATTCGGCATGGGGTACGGCGGACTGCTTGCCGCCGCCTCGTTCCTGTATCGCGCCTTGCAGGGTCTCGATCTGGTAGGCCTCGGGGGATACGGCAGCCGGTTGCCGTCGGAGCTGTCGGGTGGTCAGCAACAACGGGTCGCGGTGGCTCGGGCGCTGGTTCTGGAACCCCAAGTGCTGCTGTTCGACGAGCCGCTTTCGAATCTCGATGCCAAGCTGCGCCGCACCGTGCGCGAGGAGATCCGGGAGATCCAGAAGACCCTGGGCTGACGGTGGTCTACGTGACCCACGATCAGGAGGAGGCTTTGGCCGTCTCGGACCAGATCGTCGTCATGCGAGGGCCGGTGCTTCTGCCTCGCGACCAATCCGGGAAACGGTGACCCGCTGTTCCTGAATCCCCCTGCCGGCGACGGAGTCGCCGAGGGCAGCCTGGGGGTGGGGCGCAAGTTGGAACCCGGACATGGCTCCGGTTTCGCTGGAGAGCTTCCTGATTCTCGTCTTAGACTTGAAGATGGCTGGATCCGTGCGAAACGGACAGTGCGTCATTGCCGCTTCCCTTGCGTTGAATTGCGGCACAGTCCCCAGTTTCAATGCTTGATGCCTGGGCCGCGAATGAACTCTTGCCGGCTCCCGCCACCGGCGCAACCTGTTCTTGCATGTCGCGGAGATACCATTCTCCTTGATTGACCGAAGACGGCGCCGGCATTTTCGGGGGGTCGTTTCCGGGCAATGCGGAAGCACCAGGCGCTGTGCCTGCCAAGATGCACCGCACGCTCTCCCCTTGTTTCGGCATCGCCAGATTACCGGTCCGGTTGCGGCGGCGCCCGGGTTGCCCTTCAACGACAGAGCGCAGCCGCCGCTGTCGACCGTTGCGCGGGATGATGTGCGCTCGCCTCGCGGGTTTCTGCGGCCGGTTCCTGTCGGCAACGTTACGCTGCCAGTGCCGCCGGTCGTCGAATGACACCGTGAATGACATGCCTGGTCGCACCGCTTCTGCCCCTTGCATCGTTGCCGGGAAAGGGGCAGCTGCCTAGGTTGTGTGCTCGTTGTGCCGGGCCCAGAGCTTGGTGCAGGCCAAGGCAATGGCGGAGAGGAAGTTCCGGGCGCGCTTGCCGTAGCGCGTGGCGATGCCGCGAAAGCGCTTGAGCTTGCTGAGGAAACGCTCGGCCGGATTGCGCTGTTGGCAGAGCGCCGGATCGACTGGACGCTGTCCCTTTTGATCGCCCCGGGCGGGAGTATGCGGCCGCGAGCCATGCTCGCGGATCGGGTCGGGAATGGCCTGGGCGTCATGAACCCGGTCGGCCATGGTGTTTTGCGCCGGAGGAATGCCGAAGGGGGCCGTCGCCACGACGGTCTTGCCGGAGACCTGCTCGGCGCTCCGCGCGGCCTGTTCGGCAGCAGCGGCCGGATCACGGCCCATTCCTGATCAGTCAAGTCGCGGCGAACATCGGCAACATCTTCATGGCTTGAAACCCGCCAATCCTGTCTTGCATCTTATGGGTGCACAACCTAAGCACATACCTTGGCTGGCTCTCATGCAAATGAACAGTTTTTCAACGACTTGGCGCAACAACGCTGGTAACATTCCAGCGTCGGGAATTGAGGCATCGCTAACGATCTTGTCGTTCAAAGTGCCACGAATTCAGATCGGTAGAAACCCATTGAAACCAAAGGCTCATTTCCGATTCCGCAGGCTTGGTGATGCAATGGTTAACGTTTCGTTTTGGAGGTCAGGCAGATGGACAGCAAGCGGTTGCGGAACGAATCAGATCAGTGATCAAGGGCAACGGACGACGCTCGCTTCGTTCGCATGCATCTGGCTATCCAGGAACGATTGAGCCACTTTGCCGAGTGCGTGGATAGTTGCGGCGGAAAGATTCCCCGGCCAGCGCCGCCGGTGCCAGCCACCTCGGAGAAGGTGCCAAACCACGGGCTGTTCCCCAACGCCGAAATATCGACGCAACGCGTAGATCAAGGTCGCTAGAGGACTTGCCGGTGTTGCTCGGCTTGACCAACGCAGTCAGCGGACGCAGACCGACCATGGCGTCGATAAATCGGCCCGAAATCTGTTGTTTTGAGTTCAAACCACCCTCCGCAGCCGGGATGTTGATCGTCTGTTTCTCACATTCCTCCCTCCTTGCGAAGGCGCGTGCACCACGCAAGCCAGTCGTTCATCCTGCACATCTCATTCGTTGCCCCGAAATTCAGCTCGCGTCGGAAGGGATGGCAAGCATAGCACGGTGTGGCTACGAAACCATCTCCCTCTTCGACGATGGCGAGAATGAAAACATCCGGCATGTTGGTGCGGCCGGCATGGCGTTGCCCGTGACCGTCACTCTGTCGGTGCGGCCAGAGGAACGAGCTTTGATCGTCGGATGGTGCGGTCACGGGTAAGTAAGGGAATGTTGTGCACGATGCTTGTGGCAGCGATGATCTCGTCGGCCGGGTCGCCCCTGAAGTCGAGGCGCACGGAGGCCTTGGCGACTTCAAGGTCGATGGGCCAAACATGCAGACAAGCCAGCACACGCTTGACACCGTGGTCGTCGAGGTCCAAGTTCAGCCGACCGAGTTGGACGAGCTTGGCGATCTCCCACAGCACGATAGCCGAGACCGACCACCTTCCGCGTGACAGCAGCACGCTTTCCGCTGGACGCAGCGCACCGCCGACGGCAAAGACAAGAATATGGGTATCAAGATTCAGCATCAGCGTCCCATTCGATTCCAGTCGAGAGGATGCCCCCCCGAATTTCCATCTTGTGACGAAGGCTGCCGATCAATTCGGCGTGCTGCCGCTCATAAGGGAGCAGGCGTGCGATGGGCTTGCCGCGCTTGGTGATGACGAGGCCGTCTTGGTCAAGGTCGTCGAGCAATGCCAAGCATCGCTCCTTGAATTTAGCCGCGCCGATTACCTTCATTCTTCTGCTCCGCGCTAAATGACTGCATGATATGACCGGTTTATCCAGATGTCCATACTGATAGCGTCGCTCCAGGATATACTATGCCGCATCGCTCGTTCAGACGGGCTTTGCACCCCAGCGAAACCATTCGCCACCACGCTCACGGACCCGGAGAGAAACAACCTGCCGAACTGTCCGGCATGTAACACGCAGAGGCGGGGCATCGAGGAACTGTGAAAGACCTCTAGGGAACCTCTGAATATAGCCTGATTTTGGGCGTGTCATTGCGCATCCGGTGCGCACTCGCTGTCTTGCGCCACGCCTTTCTTTTGGGGGATCACGACATGCAGCGCCTTCGGCAATTGACCTTTGCCAGCCTCGAATGCGATTGCAACAAGCGCAAGACGCACCGCGAGATCTTTCCGGAGCGGATGAACGGCGTGATCTCATGGGCACGACTGGAGGCTGGCATTGCGCCGACGCATCCGAAGGGCGGCGGCAAGGGGCGACAGCCGCATCCGCTGTCGGCGATGCTGCGCGCGCACTGCGTGCAGCCGTTCTGCAACCTGAGCGATCTGGCGATGGAGGATCAGCTTGCGAGGCGGAGAGCATCCGGCGCTTTGCCGGGGCGGTTCTTGAGAAGGTTCTGGACGAGACGACGATCCCGACTTCCGCTACCGGCTGGAGCGCCGCGGACTGGTGTACCTGCCGTTCGGGAGATCCGGGATCACTTGGCCGAGCGGGGGGGGGGGGGGTGCTGAAGAAGGGCACCATCATCTCGGCGCCTTCGGACCGGCTTCTGCACGGCGAGGAGGAGCAAGTCCGGGGTGACTCTGGATATCGCGGGATCGGCAAGCGCGCGGAGCACGCGCATCGCGATGTGTCGCGGCAGATTGCCCTGACCCCGGGCCAGCGCCGGACGCTGGCGCCGGGCAGCACGGATTCTCTGGTGGAGAAGGCAAGGCTAGGGTGCGTGCGTGGGTGGAGCATCCGTTCCGGATCGCGAGCGGGTGTTCGGCTGCGACATGATTCGGTATCGAGGTCTGAAGAGGAACGTGCAACGGCTTGCGCTGCTTCTGGGCTTCTCGAACCTGATGATTGCCCAGCCGCACCTGTCGTGACAAGGGAGAAGCGTGTCCGGAATTTGCCGGGGTCGGCCCCGCGGGAGCTGAACCGGCGGCGGTTCAGCCCCGAAAACGCGCATTTGGGGCTTCCGGACCGCTGAAAACCGACCGGTTCAGCCGGGAAGGACAGTTTCCGCAGCCAAAACCAGAAAAACCCTCAAATCAGAGGTTCCCTAGCGAGCCTCCTGAGATTGTCTGGAGTTTCAACACCGACGGCAGTTCAAACATTTAGGCTCTGTTCGCACTTCGCAGGCGCATGCGATGCACTCGGTTCCGACTTGCATTGACCTTGGGGAGCAAAACAATGGATCGGGCGCAGTTTTTGGACTGGGTTTCCAGCATCGATGAACTGACGGCGGCGCGGTGTCCCGGGGCACGGCGCTGTCCGGGCTGCACCGCAAGGAGCGGTGGCTGTCCTTCGCCGCGTTGCTCGCCGGGATTGTCGAGACCGACGAGACCTTCGCGCTCGAAAGCCGCAAGGGCGAGCGGAACCTGAACCGCAGGCCTCGCTGGCGGCGCTCGGCATCCTCGCGAGAGCGTCACCCGCTTCGCCGGCGAGCGGGTGCGCGGGGCCGTGCACATCCAGACGGTCAACAGTCGCCACAGCCAGATCAAGGGCTTCCTGCGGCGTTTCTGCGGCATCGCTACCAAGCATCTCGACAGCTGTCCGAGGCGGTTCCATCTCGTCGTGCTCGGCAGGCATCCATCGCCAAGAGCCTGCCTCGCAGCCGCCAGCGCCAGGACATGCCTGCGATTCGCGATTGAGCCTTCAAGTATTGCCAGCTTGATGCGCGGCAGATGCACCCGTTGTTATGCGGAGCGGGATGCGCTGCTCAGCGGCCCTTGAGAGCTTGCTGGCTAGGAGCACGCACAAGTGGGTGACAGCGACCGGCGGTTTCCGTCACATCCAGTCGTTCCTCGACGAGTTTGGGCCGGTCATGCCACTCCGGCACAAGCAGGAGACCGTCCAAGCGTTCCAGGACGGGCCGCTTTCCACTTCCAAGATTGCTGACATGGAGATCAGAGAGCTGGACCGGAAACTGCTTGTCATGCAGAAGCTTCTGGATACCGACGGCGGTCGCCACGCCTTGGGTAAAGGTGTCGCCGGCCGGCATTCATCTCTCCTGAACTCTCCAATCTGCTGGCCTTTCCAGTTCAAGAAAAATTCAATAGATTTTTCAATACTTTGAAAAGTTTCACGGGTGGCAGCGCTGCTTGACCAAGTGACATGCGCCGCCGGTCATGATAGAATGCGCTCCGACCGCAGGCGGCAGACGGGAGAACGCCGGAAAATGAACGGCAGTATCGCCAGCCCTGATGTGGAAGGTCTCGAGGCATTCGCCAACCGCACGGACCGCGCGCCGGCGATGTTCTTCGTCGGCCGCGAGTTCGAGATCGCCGAAATCGAGGGCGCGTGCCAGCGTGCCCTAGGCAGCGTCAAGGGGTCTTGGAAAGAAAAAACCGCAGGTGAAACCCGCATTGTGCAGGGTGCGCCCGGTGCTGGCAAGTCAGCTCTGCTCTCGCATCTGCGAAAGTGCTGGGCCGCAGACGACGCGGCGCCCGACGCCGTCGAGCTTGACCTGTCCGTGCTCGATTCTATGCACAGTCTCGCGGAAGCGATTGTAAAGGCCGTGGCTCCCGACAGGGTGCAGCAGTTCAAGCAGACCGTGAACGAGAATTTCGATGCAGACGCGGCGGTTTTCGGACTCCGTACCGGGATTGCCACCGGCATGACTCTGGCTCCTCCATATCCCTCGCTCGATGTTGTCGCCGAAATGCTCCCGCCCCACGAGTGGAAGCGCCCGCTCTCCCTAATGTTCGACGAGGCGCAGGACATCTCCAGTCCCCAGGTTCGTGTGCTGCGGCCCCTGCACCTCGCCATCCACAAGCTTCCCGTGGTGCCGGTGCTGGCTGGCCTCGCCAACACGCGCTCCGTTGCCAATGCGCGCGGCCTGAGCCGCATCGCTGACGGAGCGACCTACACGCTCGCGCCGCTTCCAGATGAAGACGTTGTGCATGCGGTGGAGATGTTGTTGGATGAATTCCACGTCGACAGGGCTGGTGCCGACATCGACTGGCCGGCCGAGCTGGCAACGCGGTCGAATGGTTGGCCACAGCACCTGACCGTGTCGATGCAGGCGCTCGCGCGGGGTCTTGTTGAAGCGAACGGACGGCTCGCGAAAGTGGACGGACGGGCGGTGCTCGTGGACGGACGCAAGCGCCGGGAGAACTATTACTGGGAGCGCGTCAGTGACGAGATGGAGGACGCGAAAGAGCTGGTTCGCGAAGTCATGCGGTGGCTGCCCGATAAGGGGGAACCACGCGGCAAAGTGCTCGCCTATATTAAGGCGACTGACGCCGCGCTGCCGGAAAGCGGCCTTCCGGAAGGTATGACAGCCAAGGTGTTTCGCGGCCACCTGATTGGCAAGGGCGTGTTGCAGTCGAACGGCCGTGGCAAGCTAGTGTGCCCGATCCCGAGCTTCCATGATTTCTTGATGCGCGGCTTCGAAATGGCCCCCGAACCCGATCCCAAACCTCTGCGCCGCCTGCCGCTCCGGAAGCGTCAAACAGATGGAGATCGCAGTGTCCGATTTCGTTCCCGCGAGACTCATGAATTTCATCGGAACTGAAGAACGCGAAACGACGCACTTCATTGTTGGCCGCGAGACCTAGATTGACAGCATCCACGCCGCCTCGTTTGGACGTTCCCGGTGTCAGCGAGACCGCCCTGCTCTCGCGGTCTCTGCGAGATGTGAAAAGACGGCGGATCAGACACCCTTCCCGGAGCCTCTCGGCGAAGACCGTTTATGCGCTGGCACCGGAAGAAGGCCCGGAATTATGACAGATCCTGATCGATTGGCACTTTCTCGCGCTCAAAAACATTTTTCGCCTGCCGGATGGAAGCACCCGGTTGTGCTGCTGTTCGACGACATGCAGAACATCGTCGAGGGTCAAGTCTGTTAGTTCAGAACCCTGCATCTGAACGCCACTACCGAGGAAGCCCTGTGGTGGCGGTGCTGGTTGCGCAGGCTATCAGTACGCTCGAATGGATGGCCGGATCGCCGTCCCGCATTGATGCAGGCGCTGGCCAGCGGGATCCTGAAAGCAGGCGGGCGGCTTGATGACATGAACTTGGCAGCCGTGTTCCTCTGCTGGTTCTGACGCCGGACCGCGTTTCCAAGGAGCTGCCGGTGTGCCGCCACGGCAAGGGCAGCATCTAGCAGCTTGGCACGCGCCGACCACTGCCAGTGCATCAGAGCACCAACTCTGTGAAGCACGTTGTCCGGCGCCACGCGCGCGACAACCATCGCCATGAAAATCCATCCACCTTTCCCTCGATTGCAATTCAAAACAACTTGCGGAACCTGAAACTATGCATGTCCGAGATCAGACTTGAGCATTTCGCAACAGTCTTTTGGCCGAATGGTACAAGTGCAGGTTGCCTTGACCTCGCCAATTATCTAGCTAAAATAATAGCTAAATCATTGGTAAGGTAAAAGCAATGCTTGTCGTCAATGTCCATCAAGCCAAGACTCAACTCTCCCGACTTCTAGCGCAGGTCGAGGCTGGTGAGGATGTCGTGATCGCCCGCCGGGGCGAACCCGTCGCGCGACTCGTCGGCTGTCGGCCCCAGAGCAAGCGCCAGCCCGATGTCCTCAAGGGGAAAATTGTCATTCCCGAGAGTTTCTTCGACCCGTTGCCGGAGGAGGAACTGATGGTATGGGAAGGCAGGTAGTGGTGCGAACACTTCTGGACAGCCATGCGTTTCTCTGGTGGATCGCAGACAGTGGGCGTTTGTCTGAAACCGCGCGCAGCGTGATCGCGGACGAGTCAAATGACATTGTGGTTAGTGCAGCGTCCGCTTGGGAGATCGCCACCAAATTACGCCTCGGCAAACTACCAGTCGGCGAGGCCATAGCAATGGATATCGCGGGTTGCATCGTCGGCCAAGGCTTCGCTGATCTAGCGATCAGCTGCGCCGATGCCGAACGTGCTGGGTGCTTGCCTAACCATCACCGCGACCCGTTCGACCGAATGCTCATCGCGCAGGCCTTGACGCACGATCTGGCAATCGTGTCAGTCGATGCGGTGTTCGACCGTTATGGCGTCAATCGGCTTTGGTAACGAAAGAATTTTTCCGTAGCGTGGTGTTGGCAGAGGCTGGATCTAGGCTGTGGTCGCCGCTCGCGAGGCGGCTGAAACCAAGGGCAGATGCATCGTCGCGCAAAAGCTGGGGTTTCTGGAGGAGATCTGCACGATGGAGCGATGCATGGGGGAAACTGGCGGAGGACCGTTTCGAAAGCCGGACTGATGTCGGTTCTGTGGATTTCGGGAGTGTTTTTGCGGTTGCCGATGGATCGTCGGGAATGTCGGTGCCTCGCCCGCGTATGCCGGGCGTGCCAGAACCTGCTCCACGAAGCCATTGAAACGCCAGAATCGCACACCCCTCCTGTCCACAGGAAGCCTGACATTGCTCGGATGGGCTCATTAGCAGCATTTTGTTTTGTTCGGCATGGATTGGCCAAACTTCAGTTTTGTTCCCAAGCCTCCGCTTTCGATAATCGACAGCTATGGGCATATAAGCGAGATCGACGCATGGGTCTTGAAGCGGGACCCTCATCCGGCAAGATATCTGTTGCCAGTCGCGGTCATGTCAGCAGACGCACGAGCCAAAGTGCAAGCCCCGGCATGGAGACGAAAAGCGCCAGACGAGCTATGTCTGCGACAAAGAAGGCCGTGATCCCCCGATAAATCCGCATCAGCGAGATTTCCGGCAGCATCGAAGCGATGACGAAGACGTTCATTCCGATGGGAGGCGTGATGAGGCTGATCTCGACGGCAACAACCACGATGATCCCCCACCAGACCAGCTTGAGATCCGGATCGATTGGAAGCGGCAGGCCGTCGACCAAGGGAACGAAAATCGGCACGGTCAGGAAGATCATGGCCGGCCCGTCGACAATCATGCCCAACACGACGTAACACATCAGAATAACCGCCACGACACCCCAGGGACCGATCCCTAGACCGTTGATGAAAGCTAGGATTTCCTGAGGCGCACCAGCGAAGTTGACGAACTGATTGAGCATGAGCGCGCCGAAGCCGACAGAAAAGACCGTCGCGGTCAGTTTTCCGGCCTCGAAAAGGCTTTCAACGAAAATGCGCAAGGTCATCCGGCGTCGCTTGATGGCGATCAGCAGAGCTCCGCCAGCTCCAACCCCGCCGCCTTCGGATGCCGTGAACACGCCAAAGAAAATGCCGCCCATGATCAACAGGAACAGGGCGGCGACGCTCCAGATGTCCTTGATTGCAACCATCCGTTCACGCCATGGCGTGCGTTCGCCTCGCGGCGCCCAGTGCGGCTTGAGGCTGCAGACAATCTGAATTGCGACGATGTAGAAGATCACCGAGATCACGCCGGGGATCAGGCCCGCCATGAACAGTTTCGCGATGTCGACCTCGGCCAAGAGCCCGTACACGATGAGCGCGCCTGAGGGTGGGATGAGGATGCCGATGGTCCCGCCTGCAGCGACGGTTCCAGCTGAGAATGCATCGTCGTAATTGTACCTTCGCATTGCCGGAATCGCGACTTTGGTCATTGTTGCGGCCGTTGCCATGGAGGAGCCGGAAATCGCCGCCATGCCGCCGCAGGCAGTCACGGTGGACAGCGCCAATCCGCCGCGCATATGCCCAAGCCATTTGCTTGCCGTGTCATACAGATTGTCGGCGATACCGGATCGGGTCACGAAAACGCCCATCAGGATGAACAATGGAAGCACTGCAAACTGGTAGTTGGCGGCGAGTTCCAAAATCTGCTGACCCGCCACGATTCCCGCTGCATCGAGACCGCGCGGGTGAACGTAGGCGAACCCTGCCGATCCGACCAGCAGGAGCGCAAAGCCGAGAGGGAAGCCCAGACCCGCGATGACGAGCAGGGCAAGGATTCCGATCAGCAGTTCGGTCACAGCGAGGTCTCGCCTTTCGAAGCAACCTGCCCGCGGTCCTTGATTGCGCGCAGCGCAAACAGCACGGCGCCAAGAACCAGAAGTGCAGCAAACGCATACGCGAAGGGATAGAGCGGCCAATCCATGAGCGGCGTTCCCGTCTCGCGGCTCTTGAAGCGCTCCGCCTGATCAAACAGGCGCTTCGCCATGTACAGGGTCATGGCAACGACACCGATGTCGATCAGAATCAGCCTAAAGCGATTGGCCGCAGGGAATCGGCGGAAAGGAGCGGTCAGAAGCTCGACGCAGATGTGGCCACGAGAGAGCGTCACGCCGGGAACGGCTGTGAAGATCGTGAAGCCCAGCAGCATCGCCATCATGTCTTCGGTTGCGATGATCGGGTAGTTCAGCACGTAGCGGAAGAACACCGAAACGAAGACCAGCGCCATCAGCATGAATATTCCGGCCGCCGCTATGTACGACAGCAATCGCGGCAAAACCGCGCCCCAGCGGTCCCATTTGCCAAGGCTATCGGACATTGCGGCCCGGTTCAGCGCTTTGGGAGGGCAACGGGCCTGGACGCCCGTTGCGTCGGAGTCGCATTACTGGCTCGCGGCTACCGAGCGGAAATGCGCCAGAGCGGCGGCGGGGTCAACGCCAAGACCTTCGGCCGTTTCGGTCCAGGCCTCGGTCACAAACGCGCTCGCTTCGCGGACATCGTCGACGAAAGCTTGTGGCGCCTCGTGCACCTTGATGCCTTTCTCGGTGAAGCGCTTCAACCCGAAGGCGTCGTGTCCATCCATGATCGCGCCGATTTTTCCTGCCAGCCTCGCGCCGGACGTGTCAATCAGGGCTCTCTGCGCTAGCGCCGGCAGGGCTTCGAATCGATCGCGGCCGATGAAGATGGCAAACGCCGAGCGTCCCCCCATTCCTCCCGGCACCAGAGTCACGTGCTTGGTCGCTTCGAGCAAGCCCTGAACCACCGCAGTTCCGAGCGGGTTCGTTGTTCCGTCGGCAACGCCACTTGACACGACCTCAAAAGGCTTTTGACCGCTGCCGCCGACGGGGGATGCACCCAAGTTGCGCCAAGTGGCGATCTTCTCCTTGCCGACGGCAAGAACCTTGAATCCGTCCAGATCGCCCTTGGAAAGGATCGGATGGCTGTTCGAGAGAATGCTCGGTGCTCCCAGCGTGAACAGCGTCAGCGGCACAAAGTCTTGCCACTGGTTCACGTCTGCAAGAAACTTTTCGTGTGTGTCCCAAAAGGCGATCGAAGCGCCCTTGGCGGTCTCGGCGATGAGCGGGATCGCCCCGATGGTGTAGAGGCTCAACTGCTTGTCGCGAAAGGCAAGCGGTGCCACCGACATGTCGGCCACCCCGTCCTGCACGATGTCGTATTGCCGCGCGGGCGGCGCAAGAGAGGAGGTCGGGATCGTGATTTTCAGCGTTCCTTCCGACGCGGCCTCAACGTCTCGGGCCCAAGGTTCCAAGCCGCTCTTGTAGAGCGGCGCCGGTCGGGGAATGAAAACGTTGAAAATAAGTTCGGCAGTTTCGGCAAATGTCGGAGACGTCAAAATCGAAAGCATCAAAGTCATGCCGGCGAGCGCATTGAATGCGCGTCGCGCAAGTGAATGTGTCAAGGCTTGTCCCTCCTTGTTGATCCCTTTTGGCGAGAGGGTTGCCATTGCTATTTCCAACCCACCCTCGAACTTGTGACATCCGCCAAAAATGCATCACGATGAACTTTGATGCATTCTACTTCGTATCCACTCAAAGATAAAGGTCGTTGCGAAACGCGCCCCTCCGGTCATGGGCATGTCGCGCCGAAGGGCTGCAAGTCATTGTCATGAAGTTCGGTTGAGGGAGAGACCGATGGATTTCTTCATGACGGTGGCGGCCGAGCGCGTGGGTCCCGACAGCACGCTGCGAAAGGTCGGCATCCTGAAGCGGCGCTTCCCGGCGGTTCGACCCCGGTTCAGGGGACGGCGGGCCGTGGAGGCGAAACGACCCTTAAGGCGATGGCGCTTGACCTGCTCAAGGCGGCCGGAAGGCACTGCAGCCACCCATCAACCACCGCTAGGCGCACAACACCTGGCCCTAGCAGGCGAAACGCAGAGAAAACGCCCGCTTCCGCAACAGTCTTATATGTCGGAATCGCAAGGTCCGATCAATCTTTTCAGTAGCTTGACGGCACATGCGCGCGATGGTGCGCTTTAGGGCGTCCTGGTGCCGATCAACCGTACGTAATCCAACGACCTGCTGCTCCCGGTGAAGGTCAATCTTATCCGTTCAATGCCTTCCCGGGCCGTTATCGATGCTCGCCCGCTGCGGTAGTCGAGTGCTTTCGAGACATCCTTCTGAGGGCAGGGGTGATAACCATCACGCGCAAGTCCCGGGAGGACGACATCGAAACCGCCTGTGGTTGGTTGCGGGTCGCGAAACGGCGCGGAGTGCAGATCGCACCGGCGTCGCAAGGGGCTTGAAGCAATGGCGGTAAAGAAGCACCCTCAACTAACCGATCCCCTTGAAGCCGATTCGCTCGATCGCCTTCCCGCGCCAACTTTCGTGGGTGGATACCTGCGAGGCTATGCCCGTGTGGCGCGGGGCTTCCGTCTGGACCGGTCCTCGATATATACGGTCGCCATGGGATTTGAGCCACCGCTCTTGGTTCCCGAGGCAAAGCAGGCACCTACCTCCGAGACCTTGGTACGTCTTGTCACCTATTGTCACCTACGATGTCGTGGCGATGCTGGTGTTGCTCGTGAGGCTGTGGCGGCCCGGCTGGGAGAATGCAAATTCGACATCATCGGGATTTTTTCGATTAGTTGTCCGATTCTTCCCCGATCCCGTCGCTTGCGATAGCGGAAGAGCACTGGCGCGCCGACTTCCTGTCGGCCATCGCCCTGGCCTACACCAGACTCCGGATCCGACATGATGAGTACACAACCTAGCCATACCAGAGCGCATTCAAAGTTGCCCCTACGCGATTATCCGCTGCCGCCACTTGAACGGCGCACACGACTCCTCCCATCGCGCAAGGATTTCACCTCTCGGCATGGGATGACGGAACCGCGCGGCTGGCCGCTTTTGCCAAACCCCATACCCCATCCATGTCCGAGAAACATCATGATTAAGGATAGACAGGAATGCATCCGACTTCGATGGAGACGACAGAAGTATCATTTTTCATTGAGTTACAGGGGAATCGGTTCGGAAGTTGCGCCACATGGGACGCGCTACCATGTGAACCGGTTTCTTTTCAGGTGTTGATAATGGTGTTGCCCGGTACTATGCTGCGCAGCATGGAAAACTGACACTCCGCAAAGCGCGTCGCCAGGGTCAGGACCCACCTGACCAAGCGCACCGTCGAGGCGCTTGCGCCCGCCGACAAGTCGTGGATTGCCTGGGACGACCGTCTCACCGGCTTCGGCGTGCGCGTTCAGCCCTCAGGCACCAAGTCCTTCATCGTCAGCTACCGCCCCGGCGACGGCGGGCGCAAGGCGCCCAACAAGCGCGTCGTCATCGGACGCTTCGGCCGCATGACGACGGACGAAGCCCGGCGCAAGGCCCAGGGTCTGCTCGGGCACGTCGCCCGGGGCGAGGACCCGGCCGGCGAGCGTGCGGAGGCGCGCGAGGGTCGACTCGGTGGACCTCGATCCGGCCATCCGAGACATCTTCCTGATCGGCCTCTACACCGGCATGCGCATGGGCGAGGTCGTGTCGCTGCGCTGGGAGCGGTTGGACCTTGAACGGCACATTCTCAGGGTCGAGGAGACCAAGACCGGGGAGCCGCTTGAGCTTCCGATCACCCGGCAGCTCGCCGCGATCTTCGAGCGTCGCCGGGCGGATGCCGACGAGCCGGACCTGGAGCCCGGGGGCTGGCTCTTTCCGGCTCCAGGAAGGCCGCGTCGGGTCACGTCTCGCACCTTTCGCAGTTCTATCCCGATATTAGCAAGGCCGGGGGAACCCGCTTCTGGTTCCACGGCCTGCGCAACGCCTTCATCACGGTGGCCGAACGCGAACTCATGCTGCCGCGTTCGCTGACCAAACGGCTGGTCAATCATGCACGGCCACCCGATGTGACCGAGGGCTACGCGGCGGACTGGACGGTCGAGCAGCTTCGCGAACCAGCTCAGCGGGTGGCGGACAGGATCGATGAACTGATGAGCCCCGAACTCTGCCCGGCGAAGCCGTGAACTGAATGCTTCTCCAAATCTTGGCCGCATTCCTACAATGGGATATATGGGTCGATGACTTGGGACGTCGAATACATGAATGATTTCGGGGACTGGTGGACCGAGCTTGCCGAAAGCGAACAGGACGAGATTGCGTCGGTGGTCGAATTGCTGGCGGAGCACGGTCCCGGTTTGCGGTTTCCCTACTCGGCCGGGGTGGCGGGTTTCCGGCACGGCCACATGCGCGAGCTTCGTGTCCAGAGCGCCGGCAAGCCCATCCGCGTGTTCTACGCCTTCGATCCAAGGTGCACTCGGCGGCGACAAGACGGGCAACGAGCGGTTCTACAGGCGGTTCGTGCCGCGGGCCGACAGGCTCTATTACGAGCACTTGCGGGAACTGAGAGAGGAAGGAGTGATCGAATGAGTGGGCGCCACGCCTTTGACGAGTTGACGAAGGGCTTCACCCCCAATCGCCGGGAGCGCGTCGATGCCCGGAAAGCGGAGCTGCGCGCCGCCATGCCCCTTCACGAATTGCGCAAGGCGCGAGCCATGACGCAGAAGGCGGTGGACGAGGTTCTGAAGGTCAACCAACCGGCCGTCGCCAAGCTGGAGCGGCGGGCGGACATGTATGTCTCCAACCTCCGCGTCTACATCGAAGCCATGGGGGGCAGGTTGAGCATTGTCGCCGAGTTTCCGCAAGGCAGCGTGGTCATCACCAACTTCTCCGACGCCGGGGAGGAAGCGAAGGCCAGATGACTGCGGCGGACCGACGTTTTTCCGTATTGAGTCTGGCGCCGCTGGAGGCTTGAAGGTGGCTGCAGGGGATTGTTCCGGTTCGTCGCCATCTGGACCTTTGGCAACCCGCGCCGCTGCTGTCCAGCGGGCACATGTTCCCGCGGTGCATCTGAAAGGTGGACACGAGGCCCGGGGTTGACCGTGCGATCTCTTGATCACCCCGCTTCCCGGCGGCGTCGCTCGTTTCGGGAGGACCGGATACCGTCTCGAGACCCGTGACGGCGGCCCGGCGCTTGACGAAGCGTACCGTATTTCGTTATGTTTGCCCGTGATCAAGAGCTTCGCCGACAAGCGCGAAGCGGCCGTCTTCGCGGGCCAAGCTCCTGGCGATCGATGCGGCTGGGAGGCTCGACGATCTGAGGGTGCCGCCCGGCAACCGGCTGGAAACCCTGCGGGGAGATCGAAGGGGGCGGTACAGTATTCGCGTCAACCAGCAATGGCGTATCTGCTTAGTCTGGCGCGACGGCGATGCTTGGGAGGTCGAGATCGTCGATTACCATTAGGGGATGAAGGGACCATGACCATCGAACGCGAAGATGTGGACCGGCACAGGGTCGATTTCTCGGACGTGGTTTCGGGCCGGCGGCTGCCGCCGGTGCATCCCGGCGAGATCCTGCGCGAGGAGTTCCTGACGCCGATGGAACTCAGCGTGTACCGTCTGGCCCGCGAGATCAAGGTTTCGCGTCCGCAGCTGAACGATATCGTGCTCGGACGCCGCACCGTCACGACCGACACCGCGCTGCGCCTGGGGCGCTATTTCGGGACGACGCCGGAGTTCTGGCTCGCTCTTCAGACCCGTTACGATCTGGATGTCGCCGAGCGCACGGTGCGCGCCAAGATCGAGCGGGAGGTCGCGCCGCGCGCCGCGTGACGTTTCCGTTACGGATGGGAAGAGAATATGCATGAAGATTGCCGGGCGGCTTGCGGGAGGAAAGATCGGGACCGGACCGGTTGCGGTTGGTCGGCTGGCGGGACCGCGGAGAGAGCCCGGGTGCAGCGGTGCCTTGAGGAGCACGTGGATTGACCGACGGCTTTCAAAGAACGCTGGAGCACATACGGTCCATCGCCGATTCCGAAGCCGGGAAGGGGCGCCTCTTCGAGCGGTTGATGAAGACCTATTTCATCGAGGACCCGCTCTACAAGGAGCGGTTCTCCGGCGTTTGGCTCTGGTCGGAATGGGCAGGCCGGCAACCGGGTTTCGACGGATCCGACACGGGCATCGATCTGGTCGCCCAGGAGCGCCAGGGCGGCTGGTGCGCCATCCAGTGCAAGTGCTACGCGCCCGGCACGCGGATGTCGAAGCCGCATCTCGATTCGTTCATCGCGGCCTCCGCCCGCGATCCCTTCACGGCGCACATCGTCGTCGATACCGGCGATGGATGGGGGCCGAACGCCGTCAAGACCGTTGTTCCGCTGAAGCTTCCGCGCGGTGCTTCGCTTCGGCGATCTCGCAAGTCGGCCCTTCGACTGGCCCGACATGGTCCGGGACGAACCGGAGGCTCTGGCCTTCCGGCGCGAGCCGTTCAGCCTGCGGCCCCATCAGAAAGCCGCGTTCGACGACGTGACCGGCGGTTTCGAGGCGCACGATCGCGGCAAGCTGATCATGGCCTGCGGCACGGGCAAGACCTTCACTGGGCTGCGCATCGCCGAAGCGTTCGCCGGCGTCGGCGGGCGGGTGCTCTACCTAGTGCCGTCGATCTCGCTGTTCCAGCAGTCGATGCGCGACTGGGCGGAGCAGCGGGCGGTGCCGCACCGCTACATCGGCGTCTGTTCCGACACCCGCGCCGGGCGCAACGACGAGGACGCCTCGCTTCAGGAGCTGGAGATCCCTGTCACCACCGATCCGGCGGCGATATCGCTTGCGCTGCGGGAAGCACGCCCCCAAGCCATGACGTCGACGTGTTCTCCATGGACGACCCGGAGATCTACGGGCCGGAGTTCCACCGCCTGCCTTTCTCCCGCGCGGTCGAACAAGACTTGCTGTCGGACTACAAGGTCGTGTTTTTGGCCATGTCGGAGCAGCATGTCGATGCGGCGCTGCAGCGACATCTGGCGGCCGGCGACGGGCCGATCTCCGTTGGCGCGCGCCAGCGCATTCACCAACACCATAGCGTCCTCCAAGCGGCTGGAAGCGCATTGGGACGGCATCGTCGGACACGCCATCGATCTTCTAGATAGTGTCGTCATGAAATGCCGGCCCAGAGTGCCAGACACCGGATCTGCACCGCGGCAAGAAACGATGCGGCATTGTTGGCGTATCGCGTGGCAATCCCACGCCAGCGCTTGAGCCGCAGAAAGGCGTTCTCCACCAAATGCCGGTGCCGGCAGAGATCGACATCATGCGCTCTGGGGCGCTTGCGGTTGCGCTTCGGCGGAACCGCTGGAATGACTTCATGCTCCTCGCAACAAGACAGGATGGCATTGGTGCCACAGGCCCTGTCCGCCAACAAGAAATCGGCATCCATCCCTTCAATCAGCTCGACCGCTTGAAGGCAATCCGCTGCCGTCCCCTCGGTCGCCAACACCCGCACCGGCATCCCATGCGCGTCCACAGCCAGATGCAGCTTCGCGTTCAGCCCCCTTTTGCGCGACAAATCGCCTGATTGCCACCGACCGCACCGCTCGCATGGGGATGCACCTTGAGATGACTGGCGTCAATCATCAGCCACTTATCGTCCGGCTCATCCACCAGACGCTCCGGCAACGCCCCCCAGAGCCCCTTGTCCCGCCAGCGACAGAACCGGCGATGGGTGTTGTTCCAGTCGCCACAGTCTGGCGGCAAATCACGCCAGGGAGCGCCGGTGCGCAGAACCCGGAAGATCGCATTGATGAACCGCCGATTGTCCTGTGCCACCCCAACTTCCCGCTCGGCCAGGCAGACGAGGCTCCAGCAACAGCCAGACCCTGTCCGAAATGTCATGACGCCGATGAGCCATTCCCATGAGCCGCCTCCAAGAACCATCGAGTGAGTTCGGCAGACAATGCAGATAAACATCACTCATGACGACACTATCTAACGGAGACGGAACGGGAAGAAGCGTTCCGCTGCGAGACGCGCCATGTCGACGGCCAGCATCACGCGCTCGACCGCAAGGCCCGGATCGAGTGGCTGAAAGGTTCCTCGGAGGGAGCCTGCCGTATCCTCTCGAACGCGCGCTGCCTGTCGGAGGGCATCGACGTCCCGGCGCTCGACGCGGTGCTGTTCATGAACCCGCGCAACAGCCCGGTCGAGATCGTGCAGGCCGTCGGGCGTGTCATGCGCAAGGCGCCGGGTAAGGGGTACGGCTACATCGTCCTGCCGGTCGCCGTGCCGCCGCTCGACCTCCCGCCGGGTGCGCTCTACGCGAAGATCGTCGAGAAGTGCGGCGACCGGAAGTACTGGGAGACTTGGGCCGGGGACGTGGCCGTCATCTTCTCGCGGCTCGTCCACCGGATCGAAGGTCTCGATCAACGAGTCGATCACCTCCGCGAGCGCTATCGAGATGATGGCGCAGCACATCCTGACGCGGCCGGTCTTCGAGGCACTGTTCGAGCACTACGATTTCTCGGCCGGCAACCCGGTCGCGCGGGCGCGGGACGCGCTGCGCCAGGACTTCGGGGAGTTCGGGCTGGAGAACGAGACCCGCGATCTGGAACGCTTCTACGACAGCGTGCGGCTGCGGGCGCGCGGCCTCGACAACAGCGCGGCGCGCCAGCGCGTGCTGATGGAACTCTACGAGAAGTTTTTCTCGACCGCGATGAAGAAGGATGCAGACCGCCTCGGTATCGTCTACACGCCGATCGAGATCGTGGACTTCATCTTGGCGAGCGCCGACCGGGTGCTGCGCGGCGAGTTCGGCCGGTCGCTCGGCGACGAGGGCGTCTAGGTCCTCGACCCCTTCACCGGCACCGGGATCTTCCTGGTGGTGCGGCTGTTGCAGTCGGCCCTGATCCGGGAAGACGACCTGCGCCGGAAATACCGCGAGGAGCTTCACGCCAACGAGCTGGTCCTGCTTGCCTACTACATCGCGGCGATCCATATCGAGGAGGCGTTCCACGGGCGTATCGGCGACGATCACGCATACGAGCCGTTCGGCGGTATCGTGCTCACCGACACGTTCAACCTGCATACCGAGCGGACCGGGTTTCCGAAGAACCGACCGCCGCCCGGCTCCCGGCCAGACTCCGGCTCTCGGCGATGCGAGGCCATGGCGTCCGTCACCAAAAGACCCCGTGACAAGTGGATATGTGGCCGTGTTGCGCGGACGGTGACCCGCCTGCGGCGCGAAGCGCGAGGCGACGCCGACAGCTTGATTGATGTAGCACTTGGCGCTATATGCATCCTGCATGATGGAAGCCGCACGCGATGTCCGGATTGCGCACGTTCAAGACCAGGGCCTTCGCGCGGTTCGCCCATCGCCAAGGGACTGGACGAAGCCGATCTTGACGCGATGCTGGCGAACAGGGCGATCGGCGAGGTGATCTGCGATGGCTGAGCAGTACGGGGGCGACGTGCTGGCGTCGGTGCACGAGACGGCACTCGATATGACGGAAGCGGGGGTGATGTCCAAGCGAACGATGAAGGTGTTCGACCAGATGTGCCTGACGCCGGTGGAGGATATGGCCCCGGAGGACATCCGCGCGGGGCGTCGCTGAAGCTTCTGACGCTGGTGGCGAAGCACGGTCTCGGGGCGGTTGCGTGAGATTTCGCCGTCCTCGCCGCCCGGGTCGTCGTGTTGCGATAGTGTTGACACGCTGTATGGAAAAACCAGCGTCTCGAAAACAGTCCAACAATTGCGTGGGTTTACGGCATAGGCGCTCTCCTTTCGGCGAGTTGGAGAAGCATGTTATTGCGGTTCCGAGGTGAATCATGACGACGGGCCAATCGATGAGGACGTTCGGGACGATGGCGATATCGGCCAGACCAAGCAGTTCCGCTGCGCCAAGCCCAGACTGATTGCCGTGGCGGAAACTGCCGTTTGATCCCCCTGCATCAGGCTGGATTTGCCCGCTCTGTCAAGCAGAGCTTATAATTCTCCAAAGATACCATCTTTGGGAGGAGCAAGCCAAATGAAAGACGAGGCGCGCAAGACGGATGAAGAGGCGCGAGCCATTCTGCGGGACATGCGTTGGCGGGCTGGCACGCTGTTCCGGGCTTTGGACTCGGATGGGGACGGAGTGCTTTCGCCGGAAGAAATCGCCGCGGCCCCGCAAGTGCTCCGAGGCCTCGATGGCGACGGCGACGGTTGCTTGAGAGAGGAAGATTTCGGCGGGCCGACGCTGATACCCGGCCTCGTCCGGCGAAGCGGCATTGTCAGGCTGCTGGACGAAGATGGCGACTTGGTGATCGGGCCTGAAGACATTGCCGAAGCGTCCAAGCGCATTCTGCTGCTCGACAGGGACGGCGATGGATGCGTGAAGGCAGGCGACGACATGCCGTTGCCCGGATCAGATGTCGAAAACAGGATGCCGATGGGCACGCCAGCGCAGACTCTGGCCTATCAGCAGAAAATGTTCGCCCGCGCACCGGGAATGACCGGTCCGTTGCCGCCTTCGGGGAGAGCGGGCGTTCAGCAAGGGTACATGCTGGTTCATGAAGTGAACGACCGCTCGGATGTGCAAAAGACGCACCGGACATTCCTTATGGACGATCACGGTCGGATTGTGCATCTGTGGCAGGCCAAGCATCGCCTTCCAGAGGCAACCGTCGCCTATCTGCTGTCCGACGGCAATCTCCTTCGGACGACCTGCAAGCCTGGCTGGCTCGTCATGGATGGCCAGTTTCCGATTGGCGCGAATGGCACGGTCTCGATCTTGGCCAAGGACGGCGCGGTTCTTTGGGAGTGGACGCATTTCGAGATCGGCGCCGAGGCGCTGCACCACGATGTCGAGATGCTGCCGAACGGCAACATTCTCGCGATCTCTTGGATGACGCTCGCTGCCGAGAAGGCGCGAGGCCTTGGCTGGGCGCAGCAGGGCATGATCAAGCACATCGTGCTGGACAAGATCTACGAGATCAAGCCCGATATCGACTCCGGCGGTGCCGAGATTGTGTGGGAATGGGCCGCTCACGATCATTTCGTCCAGAACGTCGACCCGGATGCCCCCAACTACGGCGATCCCGCCGCGCATCCCGAGAAGATCGATCTCAACTGGCCGCGGCTGGACTCGATTCAGTTCAACGCCGGGCAACTGTTCCATGTGAACAGCGTTTCCTACAACGCTGAGGAAGACGTCATCCTGCTTTCATCCGCCGTATTTGGCGAGATTTGGGTGATTGACCATTCAACCACAAAGGAAGAGGCCAAAGGGTCGGCCAGCGGGCGATATCGGCGTGGAGGCGACTTGATCTGGCGCTGGGGAAACCCGCAGGTGCACGGTCAAGGCGGACCCGATGACCAAGTGCTTTTCTGGCAGCATGACGCCCATTTCATTTCAGGGGAAGAGCCGCACACTGGCGATGTCCTGATCTTCAACAACGGGATGCGGCGGAACGCCGACGGCCGGCCTGAACACGATCAAATTTGCATGGGGCTGATCACCGGAGCCTATTCCGACCTTGTGGAACTGCAACTTCCGAGGGATGCAAACGGAATGATCGTGGCCAGCGAGTCTCCTGAGATTGCCTGGAGTTTCAACACCGACGGCAGTTCAAACATCTATTCGCCATTCATGAGCGGTGCGCGGCGGATGCCAAACGGCAACACGCTTCTGGTTCAGGGCTACGACAAGCGGATAGTCGAAATCGCTCCTGACGGCGACATCGTGATGGATTTCCATGTCGGTGGACCGGGTCGCATGTTTCGCATATACAAATTCGCCCCGGATTTTCCGGGGATTGTGGCCTTGGGCCTATAGCCTTTGCATGTCGCTCTTTGCCCATTCCCCATTCCCGAACTGCAATCGTAAATTTGTACCTGATGCAGAAAGCGAGCTTCGTGCCTGCGGTGTCAACGATTGACCGGCCCGGCCCGTCATCGAGATTGTCAAGGGCTTCGGCTTTTTCTTGCACCGGACTGCAGGCAATGCTGCAGGAAAAGTTCAACTCATCTAGCGGTCGGACCGGGAAGGTGCAGACAGTGCCCAGCTGTTTGACCAGCGACAGAAAGCCAAGGCGAGACTCGGATACCAATCGAATTCGGGGTGGAACAAGACCATGGCGTATGAACTGTTCCTGGAATCGCTGTCTTGGATATCCAGTGACATCTAAGGAACCTCTGAATATAGCCTGAACTGCTTATGCATTTGGTTCCGGTTTGATCAAGATGTGGCAGGGATGAGGTTTGGCGCGCAGCGCCTGCAGGAACAGGGACAGGAAGGCGGCGTGGCGATTTCGGCGCCGATTGAAACGAAAGACGAACTCGTCGAGACAGGTCTGGAGGCGCTTGGCGCGCAGCCCGTGACAGACGCCCCGCGCCCAGCCCTTGAGGTTGCAGAACGCGGTGTGGATCCAGGCGAGAACTTCATGGGCCGGCCTGTCGCCGACGACATGGGGCTGGTGGCGGTCCCGAGGCACCGCGCTGCAGCCTCTCCAGCCGTCGGTCTTGATGGTCGCGGTTGCGGCGGTGTTGCGCACAACGAAGCTGCCGAGATCCTTGGCGCTGCAGGACCGGATCGTGGCCAGCCGCAGGCGGCCCGGCGTGTCGCCGTCGCCGCGTTCGACCGCGCCGGCGATCGGAATCTTGCCTTCGGGGCTGCGCCCCGGCCCCGGCGGCGCGCCCTTGTCGCGCTGCGGCAGGCTGGCCTCGTCGATCTCGACCAGACCGGACAGCGGGCTGCGCTCGGGGTTGACCATGGCCCGGCGAAGCTTGGCGGCGAGCATCCAGGCACTGCGACATGACCCGATCCCGAGCCGCTTCTGCAACTGCAGGGCGGAGATGCCATTGGAATGAGTGGCCATCAGACAGGCGGCCCAGAACCAGGTCGCGAGCGACAGCTTGGTTCGGTGCAGCAGGGTGCCGGCGGTGGCCGAGGTCTGCCGATGGCAACGGATGCACTCGAAGCTGTGCTTCCTGGTCTTCAACTCCCACCCGCGATCGTGGCCGCAGGCGGGACACCGGAAGCCGTTCGGCCATCGGGCGGCGATGAGCCACCGGGCGCAGGCGTCGTCGTCGGGGAACAGGCGTTGAAAGGCGATGAGACTGGTGGGGATTTCGGTCATCGGATGGTTCCACATCAAGAATGTCATGCGAACATTCCATCATCCGACATCCCGAACACAACATCTTGTATCGCAGGAACCATGTGCATAAGCAATTAGCCTGATTTTGGGCGTTGCATTGCGCATCCGGTGCGTGTCCGCTGTCTTGCGCCACGCCTTTGACATGCAGCGCCTTCGGCAATTGACCTTTGCCAGCCTCCAATGCGATCGCAAGAAGCGCAAGACGCGCCGCGAGATCTTTCTGGAGCGGATGGACGGCCTGATCCCCTGGGAACGCCTGGAGGCTCGCATTGCGCCGGTGTATCCGAAGGGCGGCGGCAAGGGCCGACAGCCGTATCCGCTGTCGGTGATGCTGCGCGTGCACTGCGTCCAGCTGTTTTACAATCTGAGCGATCCGCTGATGGAGGACCAGCTTGCGAGGCGGAGAGCATCCGGCGCTTTGCCGGGGCGGTGCTTGAGAAGGTTCCGGACGAGACGACGATCCCGAGTTCCGCCATCGGCTGGAGAACCACGGACTGGCGCAGCAGCTGTTCGGGATATCAGGGATCACCTGGCCGAGCGGGGGGTTTTGCTGAAGAAGGGCACCATCGTTGACGCCACCATCATCTCGGCGCCATCGTCGACCAGGAACGAGAGCAACGCCCGCGATCCGGAGATGCACCAGACGAAGAAGGGGAACCGGTGGCATTTCGGGATGAAGCTGCACATCGGCACCGACACCCGGGGTCTGGTGCACCATCTGGAGGGAACGGCCGCCAACGTCGCGACCTGACGCCTTCGGGCAAGCTTCTGCACGGCGAGGAGGAGCAAGTCCGGGGTGACTCCGGATATCGCGGGATTGGCAAGCGCGCGGAGCACGCGCATCGCGATGTTTCGTGGCAGATTGCCATGCCCCCGAGCCAGCGCCGCGGCCAAGGCGGAGAAGGCGAAGGCCCGGGTGCGGGCCCGGGTGGAGCATCCGTTCCGGATCATCAAGCGGGTGTTCGGCTGCGACATGGTTCGCTATCGGGGTTTGGACAAGAACGTGCAGCGGCTTGCGCTGCTTATGGGCTTCTCGAACCTGATGATTGCCCAGCCGCACCTGTCGTGACAAGGGATCAGCGTGTCCGGAATTTGCCGGACCGGCCCTGCGGGGGCTGAACCGGCGGCGGTTTCGCCCCGAAAACGCGCATTTGCGGCTTCCGGACCGCCGAAAAACGACCGGTGCAGCCGGGAAGGGCAAATTCCGCAGCAAACCCCAAAAAAAACCTCCAAATCAGAGGTTCCCTAGCCGTGCTCTGTGGTTTGCCCTGCCATAAGTCGTTCTGCTGTCGGTGCGTGTGTTCGAAGTCCTCGACTTCTCCAAGCAGCAGTAGCGACACCTCGATGCTGCCAGCATGATCACTCACGATCTGACATCGGACGAAGCTGATCAGACCCTTGCAATCAAGAAGCGCAATCCTGCCCTCGCTGCCAATGACTGCTTCTGCTGTGTTTATTGCACTAGCTCACCGTGGCATCCTGCTGACCGGCGACGCTCTGCTCCGTAAAGTCGCTATTGACAACAGCTTGCATGTACACGGCGTGCTTTGGGTCGTGGACGAACTCTATACCGCCGGAACCTGCGCCAGGTCGCTGCTCATTCAAGCTCTGGTAATCTGGCAAGGGGACATACGGTCTTTCTGCCCCGACAAGAGATCTGCACGTGGCTAGATTGCCTCGCAAAAACCGGGCCGTGCAACCGGTGAGGAGTATCTGAATGGTTAATCCGGCAGAAGAAGCATTCGCCAATTCACGGGATACCGGCGGCGAAGCCGGACCATGAAAGACGCCCTTGCGCGGTCGAAGAATCGCCCGATGTGGCAGAGGGGTGCCATTGCGGCAGACAATAGAGTGGTGGAATGGAAAAATAGTATCTAAACAATGGATTGTCGAAAGTCAGTTCATCTCGGGCATTTGTTGCGCAACGATAGCGGAACACTGAAAATCATGCGGTAGTTTAAGCCCGCCGAATAAGGATCGCGCTCAAGCCAGTATGTTGGCTTGATCAGGAGGGAATGCGTCGCTAAGCTTGGAATGTGTCTATCTATGGTGCATAGAGTCGGCAAGGCTGTTGTGATCAACCTGTATCCCCGTGTCTTCTCTATCGGGCTTTCGAGTGGTTGCCAGACGCCGTCGGGTCGCGAGCAAGACGATCAACAATCCCAAGCAAAATAGGAATCGCGAGGAGATTTTACCATGTCGGACGAGGAAATCGCTGAAATTGAACAGCAGATATTCAAGCTTACGGCAAAGCTGAACGAACTGCGCTCGGCAACGGTGCCGAAGCTTGTGCCGAACTATCGGTTTCAAACAATGAACGGCGAAGCGTCCCTGCTCGACCTGTTCGGCGACAAGCAGAAGTTGCTTGCAATCCACAATATGGGCCAAGGATGCCGTTACTGCACGTTGTGGGCAGACGGCTTCAATGGCATCTTGCCGCACTTGGAAGCCGCCATGTCAGTGGTGTTGCTGTCCAAGGATACGCCAAGGATCCAGCGCGATTTCGCGAATTCACGCGGCTGGCGCTTCCGGCTAGCCTCTCATGGCGGCAGCAAGTACATTCTCGATCAAGCCGTAATGGCGGACTCTGACAACATGCCTGGCGTCGTAGTCTACGAGCGAAAGGGAGACCAAGTGTTTCGGAAGAACGGCGCGGTCTTCGGTCCCGGAGACATCTACTGCGCCATGTGGAACTTGCTCGCTCTCGCCGGCATTGGCGGAGAGGAATGGACCCCACAGTACCGATACTGGGTACGCCCGGCGAAGATGGACGATGGCGGCGAGAACCTTCTGGAGTGATTTTGAAGTTAAGTCTTGCACCCGCGAAGGTTCGCGGAATCATCTCTTGTTTCGAAGCGCGATATTCTCTGCTTAGGCAGGTGCTAACCCTCACGAGACCGTTCGTGGGCGACCGGAATCCCTTGATGCAGCCGCCGGAGGTTTTGTGATTCGGCAGCGGATGATATCAGGAGAGCAAGCGGGGACTTCAAAGGGGGAGTGGCAGTGGCTGACGAAGCGAAAAAGCCGGCCAGAGCGACTTGGCGCCCGGTACGCGACTTGGCGCCGGAGATGCATGGCTGGAGCCACCGCGGTGCCCGCGAGGCCGCTAGCCGCTGGCGCCGGATTCGCACGCGGCTGGAGGACCCGGAGATTGACAGGTCGGCGATGGACATTTGGCTTGCCGAGCAGAAACGGGCGTTCGCCATTGAGACCGGCCAGGTGGAAAGCCTCTACCTGCTTCGAAGGGGGGTCACCGAAACCCTGATAGCGGAAGGTTTCGAAGGTGTCCGCGGCTCGCACTCGGTGACGGGCATCGCCGACGACACGTTGAAAGGGCTGCTCCAGGACCAGGAAGCGGCGTTGGAGATGGCTTTCGCGCAGGCGCGGGAAGAGCGGCCGTTGACGGCGCACACGCTGAAGGAGTGGCACGCGCTGCTGACCCGGCATCAGGAGACAGCGACGGGGTTCAACCCGTTCACGAGGCTGCGGACCGAAATCCCGCTGCGGAAGGGCGAGTTCAAGGTCAGACCGAACAACCCGCTGCGGGACGATGGCTTCGTTCATGAACACTGTCCGCCCGAACAGGTCCGGTCGGAGGTGGATCGGTTCCTTGAATTCCATGTCGGACATCAGGGGCTGGATCTCGCGCCGGAGGTGGAAGCGGCGTGGCTGCACCACGAGTTCGTGAGGGTCCACCCGTTTCAGGATGGCAACGGGCGGATGTCGCGGCTGCTGATGTCGCTGCCATACGTAAAGGCAGGCGAGTTCCCGCCGGTGATTAGGACACAAGCAAAGCAAGACTATTACACTGCCCTTGAACTTGCCGACGGGGGCAACTTCCGTGCCTTGGTCGACTACCTCGGCAGGCTTTCCGAGGATCGCGCTCTATCGGCCATCGGCCGGGCGGAACTGATTCTGACCGGCCGTACGCACTACCGGCATGCGAACGGCGGGGTGACGAGCAACGGCATCTATCGTCGGCCAGAGCCGGAGATCCACGAGATCCTGACCGATGGGCTGACCCGATGACGACGGCGGGAACGAGGAGGAATCTTCTTTTCCGCCCAACCGCCGGAGCTGGAGGCCAGGTCTCCAACAAGGAGGGGATGTTTCAGAATGGATGGCTGTCAGAACCAAGTTCTGATGGCGGCGCTAGCGTTGCGGAGCGGTAAGGAGATGCCGTCCTTCTCTTCTTCTTGGCAATGAGACCGTAAACTCCGAATCGCCTTTATTCAGCTCGAAGCCAAACTGCGCACAGTGCACGGGTTTCCTGCCACGCGAAGGTGAACGCAAACGGCTTGGACAACAACCGCACGATGCCTGCATGAGGGTCGAGCAATTGTCCGGAAGCCGAGCAAGCGCGAGTTTCTTTGCCAATTCGCGGCAAGGTAAGGATGCCGACTTGGAAATGTGCTCTTCTGACGCAATCTCCAGGAGAGGCTGCGCTTGAAATCGAAGAGTCGATTAGTCTCGCGCTGAACACTCGTGCAATCATGACCGGCAATCGCAAAAGAATCACGGGCAAGACACGAGAGAGCCACGGGTGACCGCAACCCGCATCGCGAGCCATCCGGTCAGATGGACCCGCAGATTGAATGAAACGGCTTTCATTCAATTTGGTGATTTGTCATGATCTTGCGCAGACAGCAAACGGAATAGCCATGCTTGGAAATACACTTCGAATTGTTGCATGGGACGATCCCCGATGCATACAGCCACTTCAAGCTGCAGCTGAAGTGTGGAGCGCACGCACAGGAGACAAAGTCCAGATTGCCAAGCGACCGTTAACCGCTTTCAACGATCAGCCCTTGATTGAGCTTTCCCCGCACTGCGACGTGATGATTGTCGATTATCCGCACATCGCCCAGGCTCTGAACGAGAAAGCCATTGTTCCGCTCGCCATTCTTGCAGGTGAAGACGAGATGCGGCAGGTGGCTGACCGTGCCGTCGGCAAAGCGCAGGAATCATTCGTGGTGAATGGCGTCACCGTTGCGTTCGCGTCCGACGCAGCATGCCATGTCTCCGCTTTTCGGCCAGCACAGTTGCAGAAGCTCGGCATCGAGGCACCAACGACGTGGGAACAAGTTTTCGATCTTCAGAAATTCCGGCCAGCCTCCGTGGCATTCGCGCTCCATCATACCGACGCGATTTCATGCCTGCTGAGCCTTGCCGACGGCGAAGGCGCCGCCCCGGACGGAGGCTCTTTCCTGTTTCCGGACAGGTCTGCGGCCATCCGGGCATGCAAGCTGCTATCGTGCTTGTCGGAAAACGTTGAAAGCGATTGCTGGAGTTTCACGCCACAGGCCCTGTTTCATTACGCTCTGTCGAAACCTGACATTGCCTACATCCCATTCACGTTCGGTTATGCTGGGCGGACCAAGCCTGAACATGGTGGCTGGCGTTTCGGGTCGCCGCCAAGCGGTAGCGGCAGCCTGCTGGGCGGGGCCGGAATGGCAGTGTCGTCAATGTCCGAACGCAAGGAAAGTGCCGTCAGGTTTGCGAGTTGGTATTGTTGCGACGAAGGGCAGCTGCTCGCCGGAAGGAACGGCGGCCAGCCGGCCGGCCTCGCGGCGTGGGAAGATCCTGTCGCCAATTCTGCCGCTGACGATTTCTTTTTCCGCACGCGCGTAACGCAGGAAGCCGCGTTCGTGCGTCCGCTTGCCCATTGGTGGCCCACTTTCCAGACGAAGGCTGGAATGGTGCTTGTCAACTGCTTGAGGAACAAGATCCCTGCGCCGAGTATAGTGGACGAACTGGAAATGCTTTACGAGAGTCAAACTGCAGCTTCAGACGAGAGAAAATCTTGATGGTACGCCAAAGTCCACCCACTGCCCTTGAAGGAATTCGGGTGCTTGATTTCACGCAAATGATGCTCGGGCCGCTTTGCACCCAAACGCTGGCGGACCTTGGAGCCGACGTGATCAAGATCGAACGCCCCGGGAGCGGTGACTGGATGCGCTCGATGCCAATGATCGGCAAGTTCGTGGGCGGCGACAGCTCCGCGTTCCATGCATTCAATCGCAACAAGAGATCAGTAACTGTTGACCTGAAGAGCCAGGCGGGGCGAGCAGCGCTGTTGAAAATCGCTCTGCATTGCGACGTGGTGACGGAAAATTTCCGCTCGGGCGTGATGGACCGTCTGGGACTCGGCTACGAGGACTTCAAGTCAGTGAACCCCAAGATCATTTACGCATCCGGCTCAGGTTGGGGTGCCGGCAGCCAATTGGCGAGCCAGGGCTGGCCGGGCCAGGACATGCTGGTCCAGGCCATGAGCGGAGTGATGTTCAACACCGGTCGCGCGGGTGACCCGCCAACTGCCTGCGGCACCCCCGTTGCCGATTTTGCAGCCTCCCAATCACTTGCGATCGGGATCTTGGCTGCGTTGATCGCTCGCGACAGGCACGGAGTGGGCCAGAAAGTCGAGGCAAATCTGTTCTCTTCGCTGCTCGCGGCGATGGGGCAGGAAAATTTTGCCGTGCTCAACCAAGGCGTCGAACTCGAACGGTCCGAAGCTGGCGTTGCTTCATGCTGGAACGATGCACCGTACGGGAGCTATTCGACTCGGGACGGATGGATTGCAATCGCCATGTGCCCGCTGGAGAAGCTGGGTCGACTGATCGGCGACGAGAGCCTCGCGAAGCTCGATTCATGGACTGACCGCGATGCCGCAACACGCCAAATCGCGAAGATGATCAAGTCTCGCACAACCGCTGAATGGATGGACATCTTCAAGAAAGAGGATGTCTGGGCCGCGCCGATTCGAACGTCTCGAGAAGTCATGGACGAGCTCATAAACACGGATTCCGACAGGTTGGTCACTCTGGACCACCGCAAGGCCGGGCCGGTAAAAGCATTGAGATGCCCGATTTCACTAAGCGAAACCCCTGCCGTCGCCAAGATGGCCGCACCCATTGTCGGCGAGCATACCGAGGAGACGCTGGCGGAGTTTCTGGACGAACTGGAAGTCGCGGTTTTGAAGGAAAAAGGGACCATCTAATGGGAGGGTGTGCAGGAAAGTGCCGAAATGGGATTGACGACCCTGGCACTCCTGTGTGATCTCAAGCCATATCAGGGAGACAAGACATGGCGCACAAGGCACCCGGCAAATCCCACCGCAAGGGTATCTCGCTCATCGAGATCAAGCAGAAGTTTTCCGACGATACGATCGCCGAAGCTTGGTTCATCGAGCGCGAAGAGACTGATGCCGCAACTTCAGGTCAAGGGGCCAACGTTACGACGATGGGGGACAAAGCTCGCGGTCGCTGTAGACCTTCCATTTTTTGAAACTATCGGCGGGCCGACGTCCACTCCGTCGCGTGATCTGAACGACGGCGATATTGTCTGGCTAGTGCCTCGGATAACTGATGATCACCGACTCGCAAAGCATCATTGGGAAGTGCTTTCGCTGGAAGCGTCAAACGATAAGTTGCTTTCTGCTGAGACCGTGAAGCGACATGAGTTCGAGGCTGCGCTGCGGGGGAAGCTACAGCGCATTGGAGGAAAACTATGACTAAGGAATCCAAGTGCTCGGAACCGCGCGAAGTGGAGATAGTTCGTTCGTCTTATCAGCCGAGCAAGGTGGAACTGGGGCGAGACATGCGCGTGGACGTCACCTTTGAGGAAGCGGTAGACGCGCTTATGCGCCCCGTCCGCATCCGTTACATTGATCGCCCGGAGTCTGCCTGATGGGTAGGTTCCGGCACTTTCCTGCATAATCCTCAATCTGATCATGGAAGAGAGAATTCACCCGAATCTTGCACTTGAGCGCAAGGGGGCGATAGAAGTCCTCAGAATTGATCGCGAAGAGGCCTTGGGGGCATTGAATTTCGAGATCATGGAATCGCTGGGAGATTATGTCCTGACCCTCGAGAAGCGAAGCGAAGTCCGCGCGCTGATCATTACCGGCACCGGGCGTGGTTTCGTTTCAGGAGCGGACATAGCTGGCTACAAGGGCGCATCGCAAACCGAGTTTGACGGCTTCCAGCGCCGGTCGCGCAAGACCTTCGACGCCATTGCCGCCTTGCCGCAGATAACGATTTGCGCGGTCAACGGCTATGCGCTCGGAGGAGGATTCGAACTGGCCCTTTGCTGCGACTTCATTCTCGTGAGCGAAAAGGCGAAGCTCGGATTGCCTGAAATCAAGCTGGGCTTGCTGCCCGGCGGCGGCGGCACGCAACGCCTTCCGCGCTTGGTGGGCAGGATGCGAGCGAAGGAAATCCTGTTGACCGGGCGCATGATCACGGCCGAGGAGGCGGTGAAGTACGGAGCTGCGCTGGAAGCGTGCGAACCTGACCATCTCATGCCGCGGTCTCTCGAACTTGCCGAGGCCTTGGCATCGCAGGCCCCTGTTGCGCTGTCCGAAGGAAAGAGGGTCGTGGACGATGGAATGGAAGCCGCGCTACCCGCAGGGTTGACCTTTGAGCAGAGGGTTCTGTCGGGTCTCTTTGCAACCAGCGACGGCAAGGAAGGCATTGCCGCTTTTCTCGAAAAGCGTCCGGCCAAATTCACGGGACAGTAACAGGAGAGCAAATTCCATGAGCAAAGGCGTTGTCAGCTATCGCAACGGACCAATTGCCTCGGTGAGCATGGGGCTTCCAGGCGACCACGAGGGAAAAACTGCCACGCGTGTCTTCTTTGTCAAGGGCTCGGACAAGCTGGCGCTGATCGACAGCGGACTTCATGCTGGCCTTCCTGCGCTCAAGAAAGCGTTTGACGAGTTGGGGCATTCTCGTTCCGATCTCGATTACTTGCTGCTGACGCACGAGCACATGGATCACGTTGGAAACAATGGCTGGCTGAAATCGGAGACTGGTTGCGCAGTGCTCGGCCATTCGGCCCGCGCCGACCGGGTGGCCGACAACATGCTTAACGCGAGAGCGATCGTGCACGCGTTTCCCGAGGGCGAATCATTCGATCTCCGCAGCGAATATCTCGACTGGATGGGTCCGACGGAGGGACCCATCGACAAGTTCCTGGCGGAAGGGGACCTGATTGATCTAGGCGGGGGCGTGGTTCTGGAAGTGGTCGAGGCTCTTGGCCATTCCATGGCCGAGATCGGATTTTTCGAGTGCTCCAGGCGAAGTCTTGTAATCGCGGATCCGTTGCTGCCGCCGTTCAATCCGGTGCTCTATTTGTACGAGAACCCTCATGTAATGCGGGCGACGTTCGACAAGATTGAGCGATTTCTGGAAGAGCGGGATGTCCAGACAGTGATCTTTGCGCATGACGAGCCGAAAAATCCCGACGAGACGGTAGAGCTGATTGAGGATTGCCGCAGGCGGGTGGATCAGGTTGAGGCATCAATAATCTCCCACATCAAGGCAAAGCCGGGCATCGGCTTCGCGGAATTGCGGGACAGGACCTGCGACGATCAGAACATGGTGCGCGAATGGCGGGCTCTCGTCTCGATCAATGCCAGCCTGCAAGACTTTCAGTCTCGCGGACTGGTCCGGAAAGTTGGCGAGGGGTGGGAATATGCCGGATGATCTCGTTCCGCGATGCACCGTGCTCGGCAGCGGCACCATGGGAGCGCAAATCGCTCTTTCCCTGACTCTCGGAAGCGCGGCGGTTGCATTGTGGGGACGAAGCGAAAAGTCGCTCGATGCCGCGCGTACCCGGATTGCAGCTGCTCTCTCATTCCTCTCGGAACAGGAATTGATCGACCTTCCAGATGAGGAGATTTGGGCGCGCTTGACATTCACGACCCAGTTGGAAGACGCTGTTTCCGGAGCGGGATTCGCGATAGAGGCAGTTGTCGAGGACCTTGAAACCAAGCAGGCGCTGCTGGCCCAAGCAGAGCGCGAATGCGTCCCGGAAACGATTCTGTCCAGCACGACATCGGCAATCGGCGCTGGGAAAATCCAGGCGGCGCTCGCGCGCCCGGAGCGGTTCTGCATCGCGCACTACGCGCAGCCAGCGCACCTGGTTGCAGTGGTCGAAGTGGTTCCAGGCGAATTGACCGACCCGGCCACTGCCAGATCCGTAACCGAACTTCTCGAGCGCACCGGAAAAGCGCCGGTGCTCTGCCCCGACATTCCGGGATTTCTCTGGGCCAGGATTCAGCACGCGGTTCTCAGGGAGTTCGCCACGCTTGTCGGCAAGGGACTGACAACTCCGGAAGCCTGCGACACCATACTGAAGCAGGGCTACGCTTCACGCCTGCCTGCAATGGGAGCGTTCGAGCACGCGGACTTGGCGGGGCTGGATCTGCTGAACAGCCCCGCAGCAAAGGCGGTTTGGGCCGATCTTTCAAATGTTGCCGATCCGATTGATACACCGGTCGGCGAATTGTTCGCCAAGGGGCTCACTGGCATGAAATCGGGAAAGGGCTTCTACGATTGGAGCGTGCGGGATCCGGAAGAGTTCAAGCTGAACCGGGACATGGAGATTGTCCGCCGTGCCAGGATTTCGGCGGAAGCCGTCAGCAAAGCGAAAAGCGCGTCTGGTTCCGAATAGAGTTCACGCACGATGCAGCCCCGCATCTTGCAGGGGACAGGCACCACCTCTCTACTGCAAGCGAGAGAGACAGGCAGCATTGTTCCGACGCTGGGATGTCCGGTCAGGTGCCACCGTCTCCGTCTCGAGGAGCTTCGGGGAAGAAATTCATCCCCCCTTTTGGATTTATTGGCGGCACCGGCCATTGGTGGCCTCGGGTAAGCGATAGTTCCCGGTTCGGTCTTGGGCGATACGATCTGCCCGACGCTCCCGCGAATTCACCGTTCACGATCCAGTCCAGATCCGAGCCGTAGAGTTCCGCAAGTAGCAATTCTTTCATGTGCTTCACGCGAGCTGCCTGTTCGGGCTGGTCGACAAGATTGGCCATCTCGATGGGGTCGTTCTCAATATCGAATAGGTGAAAGACATTGCCGACCGGATAATAGATTAGCTTGTGGGTTCGGGACCGAATCATGCGCGAGCAGTGGTCAACTTCGCCAAATTCTCCATATAGCGACTCTCGCCGTTTACCGGAGATCAGCGACTGTCCCTCCACGGTGTCGGGAACTTCTATGCCGCACAGGTCCAGCAATGTCGGCATTACGTCTTTCAGGCATGCAAGACGATCGTCAGTGCGGTTGTGCGCCACCTTGCTGCTGTCCTTTGTGCCCATCAGGATCATCGGAATGCCGGCTGACCATTCGTAGAATGTCTGCTTTGCCCACATGTTGTGATTCCCCAGCATGTCGCCGTGATCAGACGTGAACATTACGATGGTATCGTCCAGAATGCCCTCTTCCCTGATCGTGCCGATCAGAGAGCCGATCTGTTGATCGATGTGGGTGCAAAGGGCGTAGAACGCCCTCCTTGCCGCAGTTTCCTCGCGTTCCGAATAAACGCCTCTCGCGGCGACTCCTTGCAAATGGTATGGCAGTTGCGAAATGTCCTTTGCCCAGTCACCGACAAACTTTCTGTCCATTTCCATGTCGGTGTAGTGGTCAAGGATTCGCTGCGGAGGAACCAATGGTGGATGTGGATGGCGATATCCAAGATACCAGAGGCTCGGCCGCTTCGGGTCGCGACGCCTGACGTATCTCGCCATTGCGTCGGTCGCCCAGTTTGTCGCGTGCACCTCCTCGGAAGGTGCCACGGGGTGGCCTGATATGCATTGTTGCTCATCCCGTGTCCGAACTGGCGTCCAACGTATCCCCTGTCGCCCAGGAAAATTTCGTAGTCGTCTGTCACGCCATGCAGCGTCCGGCCTTCGTCGTCCAGCTGGACGTCGTCGAACCCGATGCGGTCGCGTTGTGGATAGGTGTGGATCTTGCCGACCGCGTATGCTTGGTAGCCCGCATTTCGGAAAGTCTGCGCAAGCGTCGGAAGGTTCGGCATTTCGAGCCGGTCCTGGAATTGGCGATCGCCATGAGTCCTTGCGGATGTGCCGGTCATCAGAGTGCGGCGCGCTGGAATGCAGACGGGGTGTTCAGAGTAGCAGTTCGCAAAGCGCACGCCGTTTCGGCACAAGCTGTTCAGCGTGGGCGTGTGCACGCAGGCATGTCCCGCGGCTCCAAGCAGGGCGGCGGGCCAGTGATCCGTCACAATCAGCAGAACGTTTGGCTTTGTCATTCTCAACCTCTTGATTTAACGGTTCGCGACCAGTTGCGGCGAATCACGGGCAACGCAACCACAATTGCAGCCAGCACAAGAATTGACAATGCAATCGGATCCCGGATGAAGTCCCAGAAGTCTCCGCGCGCGCTGATCAATCCTTGGCGAAGCTTGCCTTCGAAGGTTGTGCCAAGCGCCATCCCGATGACAACCGGAGCGATCGGGTAACCGGCAAATCGCATCAAGACGCCCGCGATGCCGGCGACCACAGCCACCAAAATGTCGAGCGAATTGCCGCGCACGACGAAGGCGCCCACCAAAGACAGGAGCAGGATCATTCCCATTAGAACTGGTTCAGGCATCGCCATTATTCGCGCGAACAGCCGTGCTCCGACAGCGCCCAGGCCAAACATGATAATGTTGGCGAACAGGATAACGAGAAAAGCTCCGGTCAGGATCTGGGGATTGTTGTTGACGAGATCGAAGCCCGGCACGATTCCCTGGATCGTGAGAACTCCCAGAAGAACGACTGTGCCGCCATCGCCCGGAATGCCCAGAGCGAGCGTCGGGATCAGCGCACCGCCAGTTACGGCGTTGTTCGAAGCCTCTGACGCAATGAGTCCATCGGGTTCGCCCTTGCCGAAATTCTCTCTGCGCGGCGAGCTTCTGCGAAGCTCGGAATAGCTGATGAAAGTCGCCGCAGTCGCACCTGTCCCGGGCAGTATGCCGATAAACGTTCCGATCGCGCTGCTCTTTGCGAATTGGCGTGTCCTCAGCGTGATCTCGGCGAACGGGGGCAGGCGAAACCCTACGTTTGTCACCTCCGGCGGTTTTGCATCGAAATAGAAGGCAGCTCTGTGAAAGACTTCCGACAGGGCGAACAGTCCGATGAGCACGGGTACAAGCGAAAGCCCGCCTGCCAATGCAGGCAATCCGAAATCGAACCGCGCGTACCCCGTAAGATCATCGGGGCCGATGGTTGTCAGCCACAACCCGATCATTCCGGCCATTAGCCCCTTGACCGTGTTGCCGGTGGAGACCCAGGCGATGCATGTGAGCGCAAAGAGTATCAAGGCGAAAATCGCTGCTGGACCGAATGCCACCGACACCCGGGCCAAGGCGGGTGCGGCTGCAATCAGGACGACAAGAGAAAACAGCCCCCCGACCAGCGAGGACAGCGTCGCCCATCCGATCGCGAGGTCCGCCTTTCCCGCTCTTGCCATCGGGTAGCCGTCGAAAACTGTTGCGGCCGATTGTGGGGTGCCAGGAGTGTTGATCAGGATGGCCGAGATCGATCCTCCGTAAACCGATGTCACGTAAATTCCGAGAAACAGCGCCATCGAGGCTTCGGTCGACATGCCGAAGGCAAACGGCAACGCCACGATCAAGGCGGAGACGGTTCCCATTCCCGGCAAGGCGCCCGCCACTGTGCCCCAGATGCACCCCGCAAGAATGGACGCAAAGACCTCTGCGGTCGCGAACTGGTCAATTGCCGCGAAGAAATGCACCATTCCCGCTCAAATCAAGTGGAACCAAGGCGACCTGGGCAACAGAAGCTCGAACACGTAGGTGAAGAGAGCCCAGATCGTCAGCGGCGCGGCGAGACTCAGGACAGCCAGCATTATCGGCTTTCGATACCCAAATGCCCAGCAAAACAGGAAAACCCCTGGCACTGTCGAGAATACAAACCCCACAACCGTCATCGCGTATCCCGTGGCGCCCGCCACGGCGGCCACGGAAACGAGTTGCCGCAGATTTACCTCGAGCGGCTCTTCATCCCTTTCGCGCAAGGCCTGCAGGACAGACGTTGCGGCAAGAGCCATCCACACCAGCAAATAGCCGCGCGGCGCGAAAGCCGGACCGACATCGCCGCCAAAGGTCGGCACATCGAACTGGTCAGTGAAAGTCACCGCGAAAAATGATGCCGCGGCGATCAACAGCAAGGTCGAGAGCGTTATGTCAACCTTGCGGCGCACGGCGGCCCCCGTATCTTGTGCGGGCTGCCTCCATCGTGACCAGATGGCGCACAGCCCGCTGTTCGGGACGGTGCCGCATTTCCCCGGAAGTTTCCTACTTGATCAAGCCCGCCTCCCGCAGAAGCTGTCCGTTCAGGTCAAATGCATCCCTGAAGAATGCCGTGAACTCTGCTTTGCCCATGTAGCGAATCAATCGATTCGCGCCGGCCATGTTCTCCTTGAAGCTTTCAGTCGCGACCGCCTTCTCGCATGCCGAGGAAAGGACGGACACGATGTCGCCAGGTGTTCCGGCTGGCGCGAAGAATCCGAACCAAACCGACACTTGGGTGTCGTAACCGAGTTCGGCCATCGTGGGCACGCTTGGATGCTGGTCAGACCGCTTGTCAGACATGATGGCGATGGCGCGCCAGCCGAACCTACTCGAGAAATCCGAAAACCACGCCGTGGCGTCAGCTCTTCCGCCATTGATTTCAGTTGCGATGTCGCCGCCGCCCTTTGTTGGAATGTACTGCGTCGTGATGCCCAGCTTGTCGTCCAGCGTCAATTGCGCGACGTGGGCCATCGATCCCGGTCCTGCGCCGGCGAACTTGATTCCGTCACTCTGCGCTGCGGCAATGTAGTCGTCAATCGTTTGAATGGGGCTGTTGCTCCCGACAACGAGGTAGAACGGACCTTGGCTGACCATGCAGATGGGCGTCCAACTGTCCGCATTGTAGCTGGTTTTCTTCAGGTGTGGTTGTGTGGTTGTGGTTCCGACTGGCATGAATCCCAAGTTGTATCCGTTGGCCTCGGCCTTGGATAGCTGTGTTGCGCCGACCGTTCCACCAGCGCCTTCAACGTTGCTGACGATGATGTTCTGATCGAGAATGACTTCCATTTCCGCTGCAAAGAATCTTGCCGGAACATCCGTGCCGCCGCCTGCGCCGAACGGCACCATCACTGAAATTGAGCGTTCAGGGTATTCTGCTGAAGCGATGCCGGCAAAGAGCGCAAACCCCAGCGCCCCAAAAACACCGAGAATTTTTTTCATTTTTTGCTTCCTCACATTCAATTGTCTCAATGCACTTTAGCAAACGGCCTTTCCAGTTGCCACTTCTGGAGTCCCTGAGCCTTGGGACAACCCCTTGTCAACGAGCATCCTTCGCGCCGTGCAGTCGGCCACCATGGCCGGTAAGTGCGGTGCCTCGTTCTTGTTGGCGGGCCGCACCAGATCCCGCTCGACGAAACCCTCGCCGTCGGTGCGCACGAACCCTTGGGCGCGCTGCAAGCCCGCATTGCGCTGGCCTGTTCCAAGGGCGGGGGCAGGGGGCGACAGCCGCTTCCGGGCTTCTCGAACCTGATGATTGTCCAGCCGCGCTTGCCGTGTTGCGTCCCGAGCAACGCGCTCTAACCGAACTCGGGCGCGTTCCAGTGCAAATGGCCATCTTGCCGGTCACGGCACAAGAATTGCTCTTGGCAGGAGATCGTTCTTCAGGGACGCCTCGGCCTCTTCATGGGTCATGAAGTTTGGAGGCGGGAAATCGTGGTGCAGACCCCAATTGTCTCCGGTGGCGACCATGTGGTCATGGATTTCCCTGTCGAACCGGTCCATCAAGGTGGAGTGCTCTGGCCGATCGACGAGATTCGCCAATTCGTGCGGGTCGGCCGCTTGATCGAACAGGAATTTTCTTCGCGCCGGCTGCCTGACGTAGAGCCAGTCCGCTGTCCGGATGCCGCGCTCGGGCACGGGAGTGAATTCACCCGTTGCACCGTCGTTCATTCGGAAGGCTTGGTACATGACGCGGTCGCGGACCGAGTCGGCCGATCCGTCGAGCAAGCCGAGATAACTCACGCCGTGTGCCTCGCCCAGTTGTTCTGCTCCGACGAGATCGATCAAGGTCACGGGCGTGTCTATGCCAACATCCACAAGGCCATCCACTCGGCGGCCGCCTTCGAAGCCACTCGGATACCTGACGATTAACGGGACATGCATCGCCGCGCGGTATCCCTGAGACTTGGAACCGCAGAAGTATCCGTGCTCACCGAGCATGTCGCCGTGATCAGACAGGAAGATCACGACGGTGTCATCAGCGATCCCAAGTGAATCAAGATGCTCGAGTATGCGCCCCACATTGTGATCGATGCTGCTGATCATCCCGTAATATTCGGCAATGAAAGCGCGGAGTTCCTCTTCGGTTTCCGGCTCAAGCTGGGGCTTCGATCCATGCGCGCATCGACTTTTCAGTGCTGCCTTCATGTTACCTTCGCAGTCGATCGCGACACGCTCCCGCTGGACCTGCGCCTGCTCTTCGGGCGGAAGGACGCTGGGGGGAAGGTCTATCGCATGTGGATCGTGCTTGCTTCGCCAATGCTCGGGCATGTCGTTCGGGTGATGGGGCGGTCCATAGGAAACGAAGCCAAAGAAGGGGCTGCCCGCTCTCTCTTGCAGTGCCTCGTCGATGAACGCGAGCAGATGGTCGGTTTGGAAATCCGGCTCGTACCTGCTGCAACGGTAGGGCTGATCGGTGTCGCGCCAGAAGATCCCGTTCATGTAATGATGGCCGCGATTGAATCCGGCGAATTTCTGGAAACCGAAGCGTCGGTTCGGAGGGACAAAGCCGGGCTTCGGTCCGCCCTCAAGATGCCACTTTCCCACGTAAAGGGTCTGGTAGCCAACCGAGACAAGCCGTTCGGCCAGAAACTCCTGGCCGGCGCGCAAGGGAAAGTGATTTTGATAGATGCCATGCCCCTGCGCTTGCTTGCCGGTCATGATCGAGGCCCGGAACGGGCTGCAGAGGGGATAGGAAATGAAAGCGGAGTTGAATGTCACGCCTTCATCCGCAAGTTTCTGCAGATTTGGCGTCCTGACGATGCGGTTCCCCGACGGACCCATGCAGTCGTACCGCATCTGGTCCGGGTAGATGATCAGGACATTCGGATGTCTCCTCTTGCCGGGGGCTTGCTTGGTCATTCCGTTTTGTGCCTCTGTCGAGATGCGAGCGATGCGGACTTCCTGGATCGGTGAATTTTGGACAGCTTTCCGCCGACCGCAAGAATCGCCATCGCGAAGAAGAGCAGCGCAACCGGCCGCTGGAAGAAAATAAGCCATCCGTCGTCGGACAGAACGAGAGACTGGCGGAATGTTCTCTCGGCGCCGGGCGCCAGTACGAAAGCGATAATGAAGGCGGCTGTCGAGTAGCCCTGCTTGCGCATGAGGTAACCGGCCAATCCGGCAGCGCACATCACGAACACGTCAAAGACGTTCGCGCGCACGGCGTAGGAAGAGACAAAGCAGGTCAGAAAAATGTACGGGTAGATCAACCTTGGCGGAACACGCGAAATCATCCGCCCTACGTAGGCGCCGCCAAAGTAACCCAGCAGAAAGTACACCGCGATTCCGACAAGGCCTGACGCGAAGAGTCCGAATACAAGCGCACGGGATGTTTCAAAGATTCTTGGCCCAACCGTGATTCCGTGGATAAGAAATACGCCAAGAAGGATTGCGGCAATGGTGCTGCCAGGGATGCCAAGCGCCAGGAGGGGGATCATTGACGGACCGGAAACCGCATTGTTGGCTGATTCGGGTGCCGCTATTCCCTCGATGGCACCCTTGCCCCATTCTTCCTTGCTTTTTGACCGCTGGCGTTCTTGGCCATAGGCGGTGAATGCGGCGACAGACGAGCCCAGCCCGGGCAGGATGCCGATAATTGCTCCGATTGCCGAAGAGCGCAGGATCACGGGGATTATTCGCTTGAATTCGGCGAGCTGCAGGCGGTCGCCCCCGGGAACGAGCTTGGCAGCCAAGCTGAAGCCGCCTTTCTCGCGGGCTATGCGCTCGGCCTGCAGAGACAGTTCGGACATCACGAACATGCCGACGAGAAGCGGCACGAGCGTGAGGCCCGACTGGAAGTTCAGCAATCCAAAATCCAGGCGGGGCACACCTTCCATCGGATCTGTCCCGATCATTGCCGCGACAATGCCTGCGGCAGTGCTGATGATGCCCTTGATGATTGACGGGCCGACCACGGAGCTGACGACGAGAAATGCCGCCAGATACACTGCGAAATACTCGGGCGGCCCAAAGCCCCTCGTCAGCCGGGCGATCCAGATTGCACCGAAGATCAGCAAAATGTCGCCGACGAGATCGCCGATCGCCGACGACACGGCGGCTGTCTTGAGCGCCTTTCCGGGCATTCCGTTGCGGTACATCGGATTCCCGTCGGTTGTCGTGGCCGCGGCCGCTGCCGTCCCGGGCGTGTTGAAGAGGATTGCCGCAATCGACCCGCCGAAGCGTCCCGCCTTCCCGATTACGTAGAGTCCCGCCAGAGCGTGGAGTGGTTCCATGTAAAAGGTAACCGGGACCAGCATGGCGATCGCGGCAGCCGACGTGAGTCCTGGGGTCGCGCCCACGATCACGCCAGTGACTGCCGCGAAAACCACGACGGCAACCGCGAGCGGGTCGCTGAAGAGCGTCAAGAAGCCATAGAGTATATCCACCTTCTGCGCCGTTCCTAGTTCAATGCCGTCAGATCCAGGATGATGCCGGGAGGATCGTAGACGTTGAGAAATCTGATGAAGAGGACGTAAAGGATAGCTGTTCCTGCTATGCCGTGAATGACTGCGGAGAGCCAGGGGTTGCCGAGGAGGCGAAACGCGAGAATGCCGCTAACCAGCGTGGCAGCAAGGTATCCAAACCAAATATGGCACAAGCCGTAGAGTGCCATCAACATCGCAACAGGGCTTGCACGGGTAAAAAATGCCGCCATGTCAATATCTTGCGCATCTCTTTTGGGGCTGCCTTTTGGGCGCGTCAACACTTGTTCAGCGAAGATCCAGCCAGCCAGACACATGACAAGGGTGCTCATGGCAAGGGGCACCGTTCTGTGACCGAAACCGCCGCTGAACGATTCGGCGATTTGCAGTGACGAGTGGAGATACACCGCGCCGAAAACTGCAAACGTCAGCGATGGTAGCCAATCAAGATCGCGTTTCACGCCAGCGGCATCCCGGGTTTGCTTTGACGAGGCAAATTGCCGCCGGCGCCTGGATTGAAGCTGGTCCGAGTGCCGTTCAGCTCTGGCAATGCGCCTACTTTCGCAGTTGCGGAAGTATTTGCTCGATATTCTCGCGAAGTGTGCGGACATAGGCGTCTCCTTCAACCGGTCCCAGATAGGTGACCGGAATGAAGAGCTTCTTCATTCCTTCTCGAAAGCTGTCCCGAGCGGCAGCCTCCGCGATAGCTTCGGACAGATGTTCGGAGACATCCGCCGGGACGCCTGCGGGTATCATCACGCCAATTGGCGACGGCACCTCGACAAACCCGATTCCCATTTCGGCCAGGGTTTTCAATTCGTCATCGATAACCTGCTCCCGCGTACTTGCGATGACTGCAAGAATGGTGAATTGGTCCTCACCCAAGCGCAGTCGGTCTCCTGCATTCAGAACGCCGAAATCCACCTGTCCTGCCGATAGCGCTTGTCGGAGACCGGCGGCTCCTTGGAACGGCACGCCGACGACATCCAGTTCGTTTGCCGCCACGAACCCCTGGCCCATGGCCATAAACGCTGCGCCGATACCGTTGTGTGACCAGCGCAGCTTGCCGGGATTTGCCTTTGCCGCATCAATGAGCTCTTGAACCGATTTATACGGGCTGTTTGCCGGAACGCCGATCGCCGCAACCAAGGTACCTGTAAGCCCCGAAAGGATAAGGCCTTCCCCATAGTTCGTCGGCGCTTGGCCTAATGCCTCCTTGGTAACGAGCGTGCCTGCCGAGCCAAACCAGACAGTATAACCATCCGGTTGAGCCCTAGCCACGTTGCCTGCAGCAATCATTGACGCGGCCCCAGGCTGATTCACCACCAAAACGGGCTGGCCCAGAATGTCCTGCAGCTCGCTGGCCAAGACACGTCCCGCCAGATCGGTGCCGCCACCCGCTTGGAAGCCGATGATCATGTTGATTGGTTTTTCGGGGTACTCGGCAACTGCCTCGTGGGCGAATGCGAGAGACATTGCGGTTGCGACAACTGTCGCAATTGACTTGGACCTAAGCATCTTTTTTCCCTCCAAGCGATAGATCATGGCGAACATGCGTTGCACGCAGCCTTCCGCCGCAGGATATTTGTTCCAATCATATTTGCATACTGACTTGTTTGACTTATTGTATGATGCAAGGGAATATGTTTCTCGATGAATATTCGGCTTCGCCAGCTGCGCGCGTTCAAGGCAATCGTTGAGACTGGAAGCGTCTCGGAAGCGTCCATCGCGCTTGGCTTGACCCAATCCAGCGTCAGCAAGCTCCTGGCCCGTTTCGAGTCGGAACTCGGATTCCAGCTATTCGATCGCGCAGGAAGAAGGCTGCGCCTGTCGGAACAGGGGCGAATGTTTCTCGAAAAGGCAGGGAATGCCATCGAACTGGTGGAAGATATCCGCACGGCGGCGACGGACATTCGCGACAACCAAGGCCTGCGATTGCGTGTCTGCGCGATTGGACCGCTGGCATTCAGCCGCTTGATCCCGGAGACGCTTGCCAGATTCTCGGCTCGGTTTCCAGATTTTACCTTCTCCATCGAGATGCGCCCCAGGATCGAGATCGAGGACTGGGTGCTCCACGGGCATTCCGACATAGGATTCACGCTGCTTCCTGTTGATCGAGGACAACTGCGGTCTCGGTCACTTGCAACCGTTCGCGCGGTCGCGATAGCTCCCGTCAACCACCAGCTTGCGGGGCGTAAGTCGATATCGCCGATTGACTTGGCGGACGCGGATGTCGTGATGCCGAAAAGCTCGGTCCGCCTCAGAGGCTTGGTCGAAGCCGGGTTTGTACAAGCCGGGATCAGCCTGCGCCCACGATTCGAGACGACCAGCGCGATTTCCACCGTTCACATTGTCGCGCAAGGTGTCGGCATTGCCATCGTCGATCCCTTCTCGCTATCGGGCATTCCACGCTCAAACATTCGGGTTATCAAGTGGCAACCGGATACAGCACTTGACTATGGAATGGTCTGGTCGGCCTTCAGGCAGCTTACATCGCACGAAAACGAATTTTTCCTGGAGGCCAGATCCGTTGCGGAAAATATCGCAAAGAGTTTCGGGGCGCCTGAAGCCGGCTAGGTTGTGTGCCCATAGATGCGGGACATGATGCGGACGGGGTTCTTACGTTCAAGCTATGGAGGCGCCGACGATGTCTCGCCGCGACCTGACCGATCGGGAATGGGCCGTGATCCAGCCACCGCTGCCAAACAAGGTGCGTGGGGTACCGTGGCGCGACCTGCCGGAAGAGTGCGGACATTGCACGACGGTCTGCAACCGCTACAACCGCTGGTCCAAGAAAGGCGCAGGATGCACATTTTCAATGCCTTGAGCGCCGAGGCGCCGGAGGTGCTCCATCTCCTCGACAGCTCGATCGTTCGCCCCTGCCAGCACTCGGCGGGCGGAAAAGGGGGCGGACCCCGCCATTGGGTGCTCCCGAGGCGGGGTGGGCAGCAAGATCCATGTTGTCGTCGGCGCCGGCGGCCTGCCGGTCAAGTTCGCGCCGGTCGCCAGCGTTCCCTTGGCGCGCGACACCGTGGCCGACCGGGGCTGTGACGCCCGAGCCATTCTCGATCCGGTCCGGGCGCGCGGCTCGCGGCCGCACATTCCCACCCTGGGCGACCGGAAGGAGCGGCGTTCGGTCGACCCGGTGCCTGCCGGCAGCGCAATCCTGTCGGGCGTTTCCTCACCAGGCTCAAGCGCTTCCGCGCGGTCGCCACGCGCTGCGGCAAGCTGGCGCGAAACTTCCTGTCGGCCATCGCCCTGGCCTGCGTCAGGCTCCGGATCCGACATAATCAGTGCACAACCTAGCCCACAGGCCCTTCGAGTTCTGCCGCAATGTCCTGTGCCGGCAATGGCGCGCTTGACGCGGCGGGCAAGTGCTGGCGAAATGCCTGGGTGCAAGAGCAGTTCCCGGCATTGGCCGCCGATGCCAAAAGACGGATTGTTAATTGGGTTGTTCAGGCTTATTGTCACACGAAGCGAGAGTGCAACCGTTGGGGAAATAGAGAGCTTTGATGGCCGCAACAATAGCCAAGACCCCAAGTGCCGCAGGTGCTCCACCCGCTATCATGGTGCGAAACTCCAGCGGATGCAGCTATCGTCGGAGCAACGCAGGATTCTTTCTGTATGTCCGGAACGCGATCAAGAACAAGGGGGATTTCCTCGCCCTTGCGGCAAGATCTCTGCTGTCGGTCGAGTTGCGCCTTGTTGCTCTGGCGGCGCATGACGTCTCAAACTCTCTGCAGGCAGAGACAATGTCGATGGCCGGAGGCATTCTGCCCGGGCCGGGAAAATCGGCCATTTTGAGCGAGGAGACTGAGTCCGGAAACAGATTGCGGCCGTTCAATGAATTGATTGGCGGACGAGCGGCGGGCGGACGCAGGAAGCTTGTGGACAAGACTTCGTGGACTGGCACCCAGGCAAGAGCAACGGAACCGCCGCACGTTGCGGCTCTCCGTGCACTCTGGCCAGGTGGGAAGCGAGGGTAGCCAGGTGTCTGGTGTCGTGCTGAAGAACGTGGTCAAGCGCTTCGGTGACATCACTGTAATTCCCGAACTGGACATTGAAATCCAGCAGGGGGAGTTCGTCGTTTTCGTCGGGCCTTCCGGCTGCGGAAAGTCGACGACTCTCAGGATGGTCGCCGGCCTTGAAGATGTTTCTGCCGGCTCCATCTTCATTGCGGGACGGGACGTCACCTGGGTGCCGCCGAAAGAGCGGGACATTGCGATGGTGTTCCAGTCCTACGCCCTCTATCCGCACATGAACGTCAGGGAGAACATGTCGTTTGCCCTGCGTTTGAGCGGGGATCCAAGGGATGAAATTGAGCAACGGGTGCGTCGAGCGGCCGAAATGCTCGAGCTGACAGAATATCTTGACCGAAAGCCTCGAGACCTTTCGGGCGGGCAGCGGCAGCGGGTTGCCTTGGGCCGCGCGATTGTTCGCGATGCATACTGCTTTCTTTTTGATGAGCCTCTGTCAAACCTCGACGCCATGCTCAGGTCCTCGATGCGCACGGAACTGTCGATACTTCACAAGCGGCTTGATCGCACAATGATCTACGTGACCCATGACCAAATCGAGGCAATGACCATGGCTGATCGGATTGTCATCATGGAGAGCGGGAAAATTCAGCAGATTGGAACGCCGCGAGAGGTTTACAACTCGCCCGACAACCTTTTCGTCGCCAGCTTCATTGGATCGCCATCGATGAATTTCCTCCAGGCGGAGATGGCGGGCGAGGACCCCGTGTCAGTCAAGGGCGACGGATTTGAGTTGCCGTTGCCCGACAGGCTGGCCGCAAGAGCGCAGGAGTCGCGTGCGCGCAAGCTGACAGTCGGCCTTCGGCCTGAGCATTTCTCGGTTCCAGACCTGCCGGGCCGGGCCGACAATACACAGTACGCTCCGATCCATTTGGATGTGGATGTCTCCGAATATATTGGATCTAGCCAGTTTCTCGCAGCGCGGGTCGGCCAAGAGCCGGTTACGGCGGCCGTAGAGGTGGGGCCGGACTCCAAGCCAATGGTGAGTGGCGAGTACGTCTTCGACGCGAACAGGCTTTACCTGTTCAGTTCGGAAACCGGAGAATCGATTTAACGGTTTTTCGGGAGTTTGAAGCGCAATTTCAGAAGGAAAGGAAGAAAGATGAATTTGCTTCGTAAATCAATGGCCTGCCTGCTGGGTGCCGGGACTGCCGCAGTGATGCTGGCCGGTGCATCGGCCAGCTTGGCGGATCCCTACGAAAGATACCGCGGCACGACGATTGTCGTCAGCTGGCCAGCTCTGGCCCACTTTCAGGCTGCCGAGACCCTGATTGAGGAATTCACTGAGGAAACCGGCATTGAGGTGGAAATCGATGCACTTCAGTACCTGAAGCTTCGCGACAGGCAGCTGCTCGAAATGTCGAAGCCCGAAGGGGAATACGATGTCGTTTCCTGGGTCGTGATGTGGAAGGGCGAGTATGTCTCGAAGGGCTTGCTGACTCCGCTCTCCCAGTTTTTCACTAGCGGGTCGCTTGTCGATCCTCAATATGACATCGATGACGTGGCAGATGCCTATCTGCAGAATGGCGGTGTCGTGGGCGGAAAGAAAGGATACATGCCCGGCAAATCCGGCGCTCTCTACGGCATCCCGTTCGGTGCCGAAACCTCCATTCTCGCGTATCGAAAAGACATTTTCGAGGAGCAGGGCCTGGAACCGCCCCAAACTTATGACGAACTGAGGGAAGTCATGCAGAAGCTCCATGCTGCAGGCATTCCGGCAATGACGTCACGGGGAAAAACCGGTCACCAGGTGACGGCTGGCTGGTTGTTGCATCTGGCGCCGCTTGGCGGGCGGATATTCGACGATGCATGGAATCCGATAATCAATTCGCCGGAAGCTGTTGAAGCGGCTCAGGTCATGCGCGAAATCGCCCAGACAGGGCCGGCCGGAATTCCAACCTTCGGCTTTGGCGAGGCATCGGCTGCGTTCCTGCAGGGAGATGCTGCAATGTATCTGGACACCTTGAAGATTGCCGCGATGTCGCGCAATCCCAATCTCTCGAAGATTGACGGCAAGGTCGGCTATGGGCAGCACCCGGTGGGAGTGCGATGCGGCTCCGAAACAGGCGGATTCGCGGTCGGGATTCCCGCCAACTCGCAAAACAAGGAAGCGGCGTTCCTGTTCATTCAGTACATCACGTCCAAGGCCGGTGACCAGCGAATGGTTGAGTTGGGAGGAGACCCGGTGAGGATGTCGACGATCGAGAACAATGCCGACAATTTTGACGAGTATCCGGTTGTGGCGGCACAGTTGCCGTGCGCCGACCCGGACTGGCGTCCTTTGATCCCGGAATGGAACGAGCTCAACATCGACGTCCTTGGCCAAGCCCTGACCGAGGTGGTCACGACCGACAAGCCCATTCAACCAATCATGGACGCGGCCAATGAAAAGGCGCGGGCGATCATGGAGCGTGAGGGCTATTACGCTTGGGCCAAATACCGCTCCCAGTAGGCGGAAGGCCATTGCCAGGCGGGTAATCCCGCCTGGCACTCCTTAGAACCCTTTGGGCTTTCATCATGGTCAACGAAAGCGAAGACAAGGCGGCCGGGTCGGTACGTCCAAGGTTCGATCCTAGGGTTTTCACTCCGTATTTCTTTATCCTGCCGGCAGTGCTGGTGATATTCGGCGGGCTTGTCTATCCCATATTCGATGCCTTCTATCTGAGCTTCTACGACTGGAAGATTGGCACGCCGATTTCCTCTGCGCCCTACACGGGGCTGGCTCACTTCAAGCGCATGTTGTTCGACGAGGGCGTGCTTGAATCCATCTGGGTGACATTGCGGTTCGGGTTCTGGACCGTGACAATTGAAATGCTTCTCGGAGTTAGCTTGGCGCTGCTTCTGGAAAAGCCAATCCGCGGTGCATCCGTCTTTCGAACGATCTTCATCCTTCCGCTGATGGTCTCACCGGTAGTGGTCGGCCTGATTTGGCGGTATCTCTTTGACGCAAGAATTGGATGGATAAACTACTATCTCGGCCTGGTCGGAATCGAGCCCCAAGTTTGGCTGGGCGATGCGGAACTTGCCTTCTTCGCGATCGTGTTCACTGACATATGGCAGTGGACGCCTTTCATCTTCATCATAATCATCGCTGGACTCCAGGCACTTCCCTCCGAAGTTCTGGAAGCAAGCAGGATCGACGGGGCGAACTGGTGGCAGATCATATTCTTCGTCAAGCTGCCCATGCTCAGGTCGATACTGGTCATCGCACTCCTGATGCGGCTTATCGACGTGTTCCGGGCCCTTGAGGTGATGTACATCATGACGGGCGGCGGTCCGGGGCGAGCCACCGAGCTCCTGTCGCTCCACATCTACAATCGGGCCTTCGACACGCAGCAGCTTGGATATGCGTCCGCAATTTCAGTGCTTCTGATCTTGCTGGTGTTCGGCCTTAGCTTCGGCATTCTCGTGATCGGCAACCCGTTCAAGGAGAAGTCGGACATATGACGGTGAACGGCCTCAACAACCCGTGGCGCAACGCAGGCCACTATGCCGCGCTAATCCTGCTGTCGGCCCTGGCGCTGGCCCCGATCTGGGTAATGATAGCCACATCATTCAAGAACGATGTAATCGTTCAGTCAAAGGAACCGCTTTGGTTTTTCTTTGTGCCGACCTTGGACAACTACGAACATATCATGACACGCGGAAAATTCGATCTCTACCTTTGGAATTCCGTGATAGTAGGGACGCTTTCGACTGCGATGACGTTGTTCTTTGGGGGTCTGTGCGCGTACGCCTTGGCAAGAACCGAATTCAGGGGGCGCCGTTTCGTAGCCAATGCGACGCTGCTCGTGAGGATGGTACCGCCGGCAGTGCTGGCGGTACCAGCATTCGCCCTGGTGGTGACGCTGAACTTGAAGAATGACCTCGCCGTGCTGACCTTCTTCTACACGGCCCTGAACCTCCCGTTTGCGATCTGGCTTCTATTCGGGTTCTACAAGCAGATTCCGGTAGAGCTTGAAGAGGCCGCGATCATCGATGGCGCAACGCCACTTCAGGTGTTCTTCCGGGTTTTGCTTCCGCTGATGAAGTCCGGCTACGCGGTGGCGGGAATCTTCACGTTTCGGATCGCGTGGAACGAGTTCATACTGGCACTGTTGCTTACCGGACGGAAGACCCGAACGCTGCCGGTCGGAGCGGCCGGTTTCATAACTGACACGGGCGTGGAATGGGGACGCATAATGGCGATGGGCACGCTCATTGTCATTCCGCCCCTGCTGTTCACGTTCTTTGCCGCCCGCCAGATCATCGCGGGCATGACCGCAGGTGCAGTGAAGGGGTAGAGAGCCTGCGAGAGAGGCGGCTGACAGCGCGCTGCGGGTACTGGCCGAGGATTCAAACCAGCTTAACCGCGGGTGACGCGTGATGTCAAGACAAGCCTATTACCGGAATTCAAGACTCGGTTTGCATTTTAATACCGTTGCGCAAGCAGGCATTTTGCTCGGCACTGCGACTTCCGAGAATTGGTTGTGCGCCTGCAGTTGCTGATGGATGACTGTGGAGCCTTTCCGGCAGCGGTTTTGATGCCCAAAGTTGCAGTTGAAGGTTCCGATGCGCCGCATCGGGCAGGCTCGGGACCGACTCCGGACTCAGGCCTGCGGCCAGGTCGATCCGGTTGGCGACTTTGATCAAGTTCAACATCATTGCCTTGAAGGTCAGCTCCGCCGCTACGGATCAGCACCCCCATGAACCGAAACCGCACCGCGCCGCCAGCCGGTTGAACCGCCTGCAATGCCGTAACGGGGGATGTCCTCGGCAGCCCAAGATGTGGTTTTCAACTTGGTCCCACCTCAGCAAGCATCCACCGGCCCGTGCCGCCGACGGCCAAGGTCTGGAAGCGTGGTGCCTTGCCCTCGTTGGTAGGACAGTCCAGAACCCGCCAAACAAAGTCCTCCCGTTTGTGTGTGCGAAGCCTTTCCAGCCGAAGCGTCAGCGATTGCCCTGTTCAGCCAGTGGTTGTCTGTACCCGCCGCCAATCGTCACCAGCGTACGCCCGATCTTCAAGCTGCGTACAATCGGCGATGGCCTCCGACAGAAGTGCTGCGTCAAGACCGTGGTGGGCAGGCAGCCGGTGAAACATGATGGAAACGTCACCACGTTCCCGACATCTGGAGAAACGCGTCAAGACCGTGGTGGGCAGGCAGCCGGTGAAACTGGCAGGCCGTCGTGTGATCGGGGCAACGCTCAAGTGCCAAACGGCTGCAGAACGGCATGAAGTGGAGGCTCCCTTCAGCGTGCGCCACTGACCATGGGGAAGCGGCTCGGATCATCGGATCGGCATCTCGGCGGCGCCCCCGGGCTACGAACAGCTGCCCGCCGTCGCCAGTTCATTGGTGCATTCAGCTTTCGCAGGGTGCTGTTCAGTCCACACGCTCGGCCATCACCGTCATAAAGGAGGCCATCGGGTTTTTTCTTGAAGGAACGTCAGAGCAAGTGCTTGCGAGCCTTTCAGCGAGACATGTCCATGCTGGAGGGGCGCATTTTGCAACAGTCTTTAGGCGGCGCGCATGGATGTTGGAGCAAACCTTCGGCACTCTCAGGTGCCGCTTCGAGACATCGCGACCGCGGTTCGTGGAAGTCTTGGTGTGAGGCGGCTGGCAAGCACCCGCTACAGCTATCCAAGGCCACCTCCTGAAATCGCAGAGCCGAAAGTCAAGCCAACGTTTGCAACGGTCTTATGTCAAAGGATGCCGTACCGGATCAACTTCTCCTGCACTGAAACCCGGTTGATTGTCTCCAGCGACGGGGAGACTTCGATGAGTTTCTTGCGGTGAACAGACATATCGGGCGTCAAATGCGCACTCCGGGAAATTGGCTCAACTATCGGCATCACGGTTGCGCCAGATGGAGGCGTCCGCGAGTTCCTGTGCGTGACGTTTCTGTTCGTCTCGTTTCTCGACATCGAGGTCGGGCAGGAGGATATCGGCATGGCAGGGGTTGTCGAGTTGCGGCGATGCGGTCACTTGCCGGCCGTTTGAGGCGGCTGTCTCCGCGGTGACCACAGCCCAACCGTAAAATGTCCTGCCTCAGGCAGCGGCCACTTTATCGGCAATATCAGCCGCCTCCCCCGGCGAAGCGAGATCGAGGCGATCGACCGAGAGCCGGGGTTCGCCCTCCCTCTCCAAGAATGCATTGACTGGAACTTTGCCGCGTTGAGCCCGCTTGGCTTGACCGCTCTAAAATATGTCCCTGCCGAGATTTTCTCCCGGCGCGATATCATCCCCAAAACCGTCATGCGGCCAACTCATCCCGCCGCGCCAACTCGTCTAGCGCCTCCCGAACGAAGCCGTCGGGCAGCATGTTTGCATCCGAATAGCGCGCGCGCCTGTGCCTGCCGTTCATATTGACTAGGCACAGGGCGGTGCCGTCCGAGTCGCAAAGCAACAGGACCGAGCGTCCTTGGCCGCCGGGCGCGTCAATGGCGACCTCGCCATCCGGCGTGGGATAGACTTCGAAACGTTGGGGCGAAAGCCTGTAGATAGCCAGCAACAACCGGCGAGCGTTCGCCAACGCCAAGTCGGACGGAATCGGAAGCCCCTCCTCCCGTGCTTCGGCCGTTACCCTGTCTAGATCAAGCAACGCATCCCGCAGATCAGCATTCTGACGGCTGGCAATCTCCATCTCAACGCCTTATCCACTATTCCATTGTAACGCAGAAAGTCCGAATTGAGGAATGAAGGGTCATTCTGGTTCGCGATCAGAACAACGGACACTTCCACCAGCGCAATATCAATATCGCGCCCGCCATCTGCTGCTCGGGAACTCTGCGCCAGAGGTCACAACCTTTCGAGATTGGATACTGCGGTCTGCCGAGAAAGTCAACATCGGAGCGTCGCGGCTCTGCGCCAAGAGTTGACATAGCGCTCCAGCCTCTACCAGTCACGGTGGGTCTCAGGCATCTCGCGCATGCCCGCACGGTAGCGTGCCGTTTCAAGCAAGGTATCGTGTTGTCGGGCGCATTTAGAGGCTGACCCCCTCGTGCCTTGTTGCGTTGTCATGCTCCGATCCCCTTGCAGCGTGCCCAGACATGGATGGCACTCATCTGGAAATCCTGCCAGTATAAGCGCAGATTCGCCAAGGGCGCCATCTACGGCTCTCCTTTCGCCATCGCCCTGCGCCCCCGCCTTGTCTAGGCACCGGCACCGACCGGGCTTCATCGCGATCAAGACTGTTGCGAAAGCGGACGTTTTCTCTGCATTTCGCCTTCTGGAGTTGGTTGCGCGTCTGGCGGTGGCCGATCGGTGGCTGCAGCGCCTTTCGGACGCGGTTTCAACCGCCGATGCGCTGCATTGGGCAGGTTCGGGACAGGCTCCGGCCCTCAGACCGCAGCAAGCTCAATCTGGTTGGCCGCGCTCTCCATGATCGTCGCATGGTCGGGGCAACGCTCAAGCACCGAACTGCCGCATAACAGCAGGAAGTCGAGGCGCACGGTCAGCGCCTGCTTGAGTTCCCAGTTCGACAGCGAGCGGCCACTGGCCATGCGGGAGAACCCGGATCGTCAGACCTGCATCGCAGCGCCCGGGACGGGAACCGCCGCTAGGCGTTGCCTGTCCATCAGGGCATCTACCTTGCGAAGCGCATTCTCCCGCTCCACATGCTCGTCTGCCACTGTCATGGAGAAATCCATCGGTCTCTCCCTTAATCGAACGCCATGACAAGCGGCTGCAGCCCTTCGACGCGACATGTCCATGGCCAGAGGAGCGTATTTTGCAACAGTCTTGATCTGCTAGTCCACCGCCGTGTCCCGGCTCTCCTTGCGCTGGCCAACCCCGGCGGCTCTTCGTCGAAGACGGTGCCGCAATGATGTTCGTGTCCAAGATCATCCCGGTCTTCCGCCGATGCCCGAGCAAGGCCAGGTGCGCGGTGGCCTCCCCGAACGGCGTCTTGCCCAGCCCGTGCCGCTCCAGCAGGTGGTGGAAGTTCGGGATCGTCGTCTCGTCCGGAAGCGAACCCGTCAGCAACAACCGACAGGTGCCGCACCGCCTCAACCTCGCAGGTAGATCTTCCATGCCGGGATTGCCCGGTTGCAGGCAGCCGAACGCAATGCACCCGCGGCATCGCGCCGAGCGGATGCGGCCGGCGACCGCGACCTGCCTTGGAACGGCTCGATGCGTCCCTCAAGACGGAACCGCAAGAGCGGGCCGTCCATCTCCCGGGAAACATCTCGCGTCGCGTCCGACGCTTCTTCAAGTCGCGCTCAAGTTTCGCAGGGATCAACTGTCTCACCGCTCGCCGCCATCTCGTCTCCGGTTCAACAGCTAGGCTTGGGACAGGTAGAGCTTGTTCTGTACCTGCCTGCTTGCGAAGCCATTGTTTCGTGCTGGCACTGTAGCCGCTGCCGTCCAGCACGATGATCATGTCGAAAAGGCTGCCCAAGCCAGGAAAGGAAGGCCGGGACGGAATTCGACAATCTCTAGTGGATTGTATTTATTATATAGTTCTGGCATGATGCGTTTGCGATGGAAGCGATGGATGATGGCGGACATGCGATCGGGGGCTTCGCTTGCGGTCTCGGCGAGTGATCGTCGGCGCTTGCAGGAGATTGTCGCGGACAGGAACCGGCCGCAGAGGAATGTGTGGCGGGCGCGGATCATCCTGTTCGGCGAACGGGGCCTAGGCACGATGGCGATCGTGCGCGAGACCGGCAGATCGAAGCGATGCGTCTGGCCCCGTCAGGAGTGCTTCATGCAGGAAGGCGTTGACGGTCTTCTCCGGGACAGGACGCGCCCGCCGGGCAAGCCGCCGGTGTCGCCCGAAAAGACTGCCGAGATCGTCGATCTGACTTGCAGGCTGCCGCACGAAGCGACCCGCTGGACGGTGCGCGCGATGGCGAAGGCCACGGGCGTTGCCGCCTCGACCGTGTGGACGATCTGGCGCGTGCACGGCCTGGCGCCGCACCGCTGACGACAGTTCAAGCTCTCGAACGATCCCGCCCTTGCCGAGAGGCTGACCGACATTGTCGGTCCTGTGTCGCGTCACTGGCTCATGCGGCGGTGCTGTCCGCCCTGAACCTGCCCGCTCTGGCACGGTCATTAGACAGCGCGCCGCCCGCCGCCGGGAGTTCCTCGAGCGCAGCATTCCCGCCGGTATCCCGATCCATGCCATCCTGGACAGCCAATCCACTCGCAGGCATGAACGGACACGCGCCCGGCTTGCCAGGCATCCGCGCCGGCCCTTCCACTCGCCCCGACCTCGGGTTCCCGGCTGAACGCGGTGGAAGGCCTCTTCGCCAAGCCGCCCCGGCGGCGGCTTGGGCATGGCGTCTTCCGTTCCGCCGGCGAATTTCGGCAGGCGGAGAGTGTCCGGTGCCTTGTCGGGGCGGTGCTGGAGAAGGGCATCATCGTTGACGCCACCATCATTTCGGCGCCGTCGTCGACCAAGAACAGGAGCAACGCCCGTGATCCGGAGATGCACCGGACGAGGAAGGGGAACCGGCGGCATTTCGGGATGAAGCTGCACATCGGCACCGCCCCCCCCTGGAGGGGACGGTCGCCAGCGTCGCGACCTGACGCCTTCGGATCGGCTTCTGCACGGTGAGGAGAACCAGGTTTGGGCTGACGCCGGATACCACGGGATCGGAAAGCGTGCGGAGCGCGCACATCGCGGGGTGTCGTGGCAAATTGCCATGAACCCGGGCAGCGTCGCGGCCAAAGTGGAGACGGCGAAGGCCAGGGTGCAGGCGCGGGTGGAGCATCCGTGCCGGATCGCGAGCGGGTGTTCGGTTGCGACATGGTTCGCTATCGAGGTGCCGCTTCTGGGCTTCTCGAACCTGATGATTGTCCAGCCGCACCTGTCATGACAGGGGAAAAGCGTGTCCGGAATTTGTCGGACCGGCGCAACCGGGAAGGGCAGTTTCCGCAGCCAAAACTAGAAACCCTCTCCAAATCAGAGGTTTCCTAGGCACAGGCGCACTCGACTTTCCAATCCCCATGCGAGTGTGAAGGTGTTGCGACAAGCCAAGCCGTCGGTTGATCTCGCATTGCAAAAGCTTCCAAGAATGGACATTCACGTGCCTAAAGCCGCGAGTCACCTTTCCCGGTCTCGATCCCTGCCTATCAGTGCTATGCCCGTGGTTAGTATGTTCAAAACTGAACGTTGCTTATCTTGTCGCAAGCCCCTTTTAGGAAGCCTGCGGCCTTGCCTATCGCATGTTCTGCCTCAGGCATCTTGCCAGCATAAAACTGGAAACTGTGGAACATATCGGCAAAAAGCTCGTATTGCAGTTCCAAGCCTTGGGCAATGTAAGCGTCCCGCAAAAGTGTGCAATCGTCACGCAGCAGGTCATTTCCCGATGCCTGCACATAAAGCGGCGGCAAGCCGGCAAAATTTCCGTACACAGGCGAGACGCGAGGGTCCCGAAGATCTTCGCCTCCTGTGTAGAGTTCCGCCATTTCGCGTAAATTCTCTTCAATAAGGATAACGTCGCGCTTGGCAGCGGACTTGACGGAAGGCGAGGAAAGCGTCAGGTCAAGCCAAGGTGCCATGAGAACTGCTCCGAAGGGTAGCGGGGCTCCGCTGTCACGCATCTGAAGCAGTGCCGACAGTGCCAAACCACCGCCAGCCGAATCCCCCACGAGCGCGATCAGGCGACGCGGGTGCTCCTCTCTTGCAGCCGTGATTACGGAAACACATTCGCTCAGGGCTCTTGGGAACGGTTTTTCTGGAGCGAGGCTGTAGTCTGGCGAAATTACCTGTGCCTTGCAAGCTTGGGCAATGTAACCAGCAAACCTGTGATGCGTCCAGGCGCTCATCAGGCAAAATGCGCCGCCGTGAAGAAAGACAACGCTGAACCGACCTTGATCATTGTCCGGGACAGCCCGCAAAACAGGCACGCCGGCCATTTGGCCAGATACGTGGGGCACGCCAATGGGAACTCCGGTCAATTCATGTGCATTGCGTGCATTTTCTCGCTGCTTCTGGAGGTCGAACGGCCCCGTGCACTCCTCGCGCATCAGCCGGAGCTGAGATTCAATCGCTTTGGCCTGCGGGCTGATCATGTTGCGATCTCCAAAAAGCGCCTCTGTCGGCGGTCAATCGAGTGCATGACACTGCAATAACGATGGTAAAGATGGAGAACGAAGCCATCAAGGAAAATTGCCGCAGAATCATGCCGATTTCATGAATCTGTGACAGTATCCCATATGTGTCAGCAAATCCAAAGAACAGTCTAGCTTACACCACTGTAAAGTGGCAACCGAGTGAATGGTCTAGCAGACCTTGGCGAAGATTCAGCGACCATATGTTGTTTTGTCGGAGAACGCATTGACATCACCGATCAACAACTGGGGGCAACCAGCACAATGCCCAAATCAGCGATAGAGACCACGTAAGGAAGAAGTCTGCATTTATGAAGGCAAAGAAATTCTTTGAAAATCGTTCGGATCAATCGGAGGTCAAGGCGTGAATTGTGGCAAAAAACCGTTGTGAAAGCGGGCAGTTCACTCTGCATTGCGACTTCCGAAACTGGTTGCGTGTCTGGCGGCGGCGGGCGATGGATGACTGCGAGGCCTTACGGTTGTAGTTTCAGGCCCCGAAGCGCCGCATCGGGCGGGTTCGGAATAGACTCTGTCCCTCGGGCTAGGACAGGCCGGTCCGGCCGGCGGCGCTTGACAGCCCCCTGTCGGCAAGCACCTGCTTGGGCCTGCGATATCTCTCCCTCAGCACGGTCCTCGACGACAATCCCGATTTGACGACGCGGACGCGCCGCGCGCTCCACTGGCACGTGCCCATCCTTCAGGCTGTGCTCGTGAAACTGGCGCTTGACCTCCGACATTAGCGCTGCGTCCCGGACGCGAGCGAAGCAGGCCGAGAACCGCCGCTAGGCGCTGCCAGCCCATCAGGACGCTCACCTTGCGGAGCGTGCTGTCCGGGACGCGCGCTCGGCCACCAATATCATGAAAAATCCATCGACCTCTCCCTCGATTGAACGCCAGAATGAGTGCTTGCAGACCTTTCAGCGCGACCTGTCCATGGCCGGAGGAGTGTATTTTGCAATAGTCTCTACATTGAAATGGGAGCATGCCTGCGCGTCGGTGAGTTTCGCTTGCCCGATTTCAAAACCGGTGTGAACAACAAGTGTTTCATCGCGCGCTACGCGCAATCTGCATCCGAGCTCTTCTGCTTCCATCATCTGATTTCTTTGCCCCGGCATCGCCCATTGTGGCATTGGCATCTTACAGAACCGAACATGATATGTTGAAAATTAACGTTGATAGAATGAAAATCAAACTACATGATTTGGTGCTAAAAATGGGTCGTCAATCAAAATGTATGGCCGAGATGGAGAATGCTAAGACAAGCGGCAAACGAACGACTTCGCTAGGGAACCTCTGATTTGGAGGTTTTTTTGGTTAGGCTCAGTTCTCGAAAAGTAGGCTTAACGCTGGCTGCTGCGAGACAGGCTCTTGGCGATGGATGCTTGCCGAGCACGACGAGATGAAACCACCTCAGATAGCTGTCGAGACACTTGGTGGCGATGCCGCGGAAGCACCGCAGGAAGCTCTTGGTCTGGCTGTGGCGGCTGTTGACCGTCTGGATGTGCAGGGCGCCCGCGCACCCGTTCGCCGGCGGCGGGCCGGTGGCAGCGGCCGGCATCGGAGACGAGCAGGGTTTCCGGGGCGATCACCGGTGCTGCGCCGGCGTCAGCTCATCGAAGCTCGAAAACCAGTCCTGAAACCGCGCCCGTTCCATCAGCCTGTCCCCGTTCCAATGCACATCGGAAGCCAGTCTGTCAGACATGCCCAGGAATTGCAAACTGAGCCTTTGGTTTTGGCTGCGCAAATTGCCCTTCCCGGCTGCGCGGTCGGTTTTCGGCGGGCCGGAAGCCGCAAATGCGCGTTTTCGGGGCAAAACCGCTGCCGGTTCAGCCCCCGCGGGGCCGATCCTGCAAATTCCGGACACGCTTCTCCCTTGTCACGACAGGTGCGGCTGGGCAATCAACAGGTTCAAGAAGCCCAAAAGCGGCGCAAGCCGCTGCGCGTTCCTCTCCAGACCTCGATACCGAACCATGTCGCAGCCGAACACCCGCTTAATGATCCGGAACGGATGCTCCGCCCGCGCCCGGGCCTTCGCCTTCTCCGCCAGAGCCGCCGCGCTGCCCGGCGCCAGCGTCCGGCGCTGGCCCGGGGGCAGGGCAATCTGCCACGACACCCGCCGAGTTCGACCGCTCCGGCGACCGGCATCTTGCCTTCGGGGCTGCGCCCCGGCCCCGGCGGCGCGCCCTTGTCGCGCTGCGGCAGGCTGGCCTCGTCGATCCCGACCAGACCGGACAGCGGGCTGCACTCGGGGGTGACCATGGCGCGGCGAAGCTTGGCGGCGAGCATCCAGGCGCTGCGGCAGGATTCGATCCCGAGAAGCTTCTGCAACTGCAAGGCGGAGATGCCGTTGCAATGAGTGGCCATCAGATGGGCGGCCCGGAACCGGATCGCGAGCGACAGCCTGGTTCGGTGCAGGAGGGGGCCGGCGGCGACCGAGGCTTGGCGATGGCAACGGGCGCACTCGAAGCTGTGCTTCCTGGTCTTCAACTCCCACCCGCGGTTGTGGCCGCAGGCGGGACACCGGAAGCCGTTCGGCCATCGGACATCGATGAGCTGCCGGGGCAGGCGTCGTCGGGGAACCGGCGCTGGAAGGCGATGAGGCTGGCGGGGCTTTCGGTCATGGGACGGTTCCACGTCAAGAATGTCAGGCGAACATTCCATCACCCGACATCCCGGACACAATGCTTTGTGTCGCCGGAGCAATGTGCATAAGCAATAAAATAGATTAGGAAAGGCTCAATTTGCAATTCGTGGGCATGCTGATGGGCTGACTCCCGATTTGCGCTGGAATGGGGGTCAGGCAGATGGATTGGGTGCGATTTCGGGACTGGTTTTCGAATATCGATGAGCTGACGCCATCGCTTCCTGGCGACGGTTCGGCAGGCACCGGACCGGCTTGCCGGGGTTGTCAAGGCCGATAAGACCTTCATGCTCGTCAAGCGGCTATCGCCAAGCCGGCCTACGATTCGCGAATTGAGCCCAGCAGTTTGATGACAATCAAGTAATTGAGTTTGGGCACTGGCCAAGGTGACCGCTTTTCAATTTTCTCGTTTGTCGGCAACTTGCGCGGTACGGACCATGCTGAGTAGGATGTCGTCGTCCCACCTGGCGCACTTCAAGACGGGTGCATCGCCGTAGGGTTCTCCGGGCTGCTGTCCTTCTGGATGCGTTGTCGTTCCTCGTTAATCTCTATATCGAGTGCCCTAGATAATGTCGTCATGAGTGATGTTTATCTGTCCTGTCTGTCGAACTCACTTGATGGTTCTTGGAGGCGACACATGGGAATGGCTCATCGGCGTCATGACATTTCGGACAGGGTCTGGCTGTTGCTGGTGCCTCATCTGCCTGGCCGAGCGGGAAGTTGGGGTGGCGCAGGACAATCGACGGTTCATCAATGCGATCTTCCGGGTTCTGCGCGCCGGCGCTCCCTGGCGTGATTTGACGCCAGACTGTGGAGACTGGAAAAACACCCATCGCCGGTTCTGTCGCTGGCGGGACAAGGGTCTCTGGGGGGCGTTGCCGGAGCATCTGGTGGATGAGCCAGACGATGAGTGGCTGATGATTGACGCCAGTCATCTCAAGATGCATCCCCATGCGAGCGGTGCGGTCGGTGGCCATCAGGCGATGGGTCGCGCAAAAGGGGGCTGGACACGAAGCTGCATCTGGCTGTGGACGCGCCTGGGATGCCGGTGCGGGTGCTGGCGGCCGAGGGGACGGCAGCGGATTGCCGTCAAGCGGTGGAGCTGATTGAAGGGATGGATGCCGAGTGCTTGCTGGCGGACAAGGCCTGTGACACGAATGCCATCCTGTCTTGTTGCGAGGAGCATGAAGTCATTCCAGCGGTTCCGCCGAAGCGCAACCGCAAGCGCCCCGGAGCGCATGATGCCGATCTCTGCCGGCGCCGGCATTTGGCGGAGAACGCCTTTCCGTGGCTCAAGCGCTGGCGTGGGATTGCCACGCGATGCGCCAGGAATGCCGCATCGTTTCTTGCCGCGGTGCAGATCCGGTGTCTGGCGCTCCGGGCCGGCATTTCATGACGACACTATCTAGTGCAACGCGTTTCTGTTGTCGCTCTGCCCTTGATCTTGTGCGTCACCGCAACCTTTCCGATTGCCGCCAAGCCGGGCCAGCGGCGCGTCTCCTGTAGCCAGCCGGGGAAGCGTTGACTGAAGGCCGCGTGATTGATCGCGACGAATATATTGGAGAATGCATCATGGGTCGAAGTCCCTTTCTTGAGTTTCATGAACCTGCACGGAAACAGCTCTTGGCTCGTCCTGATCTCTGTGCTGACACATCCCTCGCCGCCGGAAACGAAGCAGGGACTGCAATGGCCGTGATTTCGCGAGGCCGTGGCATGTGGTGTTGCTGCGACTGGAATCCTCAACCCTCTTCAAGAAAACAGGAAAGTTCTGCATGGCCTGCCTCTGCGCTGTTTGCAGATAAATTGCATCACCGGTCAGAAAAGGAAAACCGGAATTTAAGAGCGATTGCCCTAGTTCATGCCGTCAGTGCACTAGAAAATCACACGCAGCATTCTATGAATCTTGAGAGATTCTGTCTGAAGTTCCGTGATTTTAGCAACGAGTTCGGCCATTTCATACTGCACTTGTTTAGCACGGGCGGGGTTTGGCTCGGGATCCCGTTCCATGAACTCATCGCCAGACAAGATATCAATGAAAGGAGCTAGGAGTGCGGCCCAATCTCTCCGCTCGGAGCGTCTAAGCCTGGCACCGAGAGAATCCAAGCTCTTGGTGATAAGTTGCTGGTGGCCGACAATTCGGGCCTCTAGTGCTGGCATGCCATCCTTCGAATCCAGCAGCCAGTAATCGACCCCTAAATCGGCAGCTTTGTGAATGCTTTCGCACAAGTCGTCAAAGCGGCGTGAAAACTGATGAACGCGAAGAGCACAAATCAGCATCACCCAAGATGAAAAAAGGCCGGCTATGAAGCTGAACAAAGTGGTCAGAATTGTGAGTGGCTCCCTGATCACTTGGGCAAAGAGATCAAAATCTCTATGCCTTCATTGACAAGATGCCGCTTCCTCGATGTACCGAATGACCAATTTTCTGTACACTTCATATGATGGACTGACAGCTTGAATCTCTAGGTGCTCTTGTATCTGGTCTCTGTTGCAATACCCCTTTCTGATCATGCCCCCGAAGGCCTCATCAAGAAACGAGGCTGGATAGCCAGCCGTTCCATCTAGCGTCACCGTCAGTTTGGAATTTGATTTCATGGCTTGTTGCAACATTGGCCAGAGTTTCTCGTCGCGAAATGTTTCCCCGCTATGCTCACCATGCAGGTTTGCGCTTCGTCCCGCAGGCGTCTTTGAAAAGTCATTGGCGATGTTCAGCATTGGCATTGTGCTATCCTGATTTCACGTTCAAACTCCAGTGGATAAGTGTGCCACCGATGTCGCCCTTGAGAGTTCGGCTACGCACATTTTCTCCTTCTTTACCTTCACCCTTCTGATATATGTATTCCCCGCTCCGAGACAAGATGCGCAGCCGCCCCGCCTGCGCATGGTCGATGAGATTTTGGATCTGGACCAAACCTCTTCCCCGGTTGCTTTCATTCGTGGAACTTCTCCGTTCCTCCATGGCAGCTTTGATCATCTTAGCATCGTTGGCCGCCTGAGAACGGAAGAGTTTTTCCACATACTCCCTTTTGGTCTTCGGCAGATGGCACGGTATGGATACCCCTTGATCAAAAAAAACAACATCAATTTCTGAACCGTTGGCATTCACGCTTCCTGTCATCCACCATTGGCCCTGCAGATAGGGCAGTTGGAGATCCTCGGGGAATTGGTAGGCATGGTCTATCGTGTTTGTCATTGCCTCGCAAAGACCATCGTATATTCCGAATTTGACACCCCCTGCAGTCTCTAGCCCTGTCGTAAGTTTCGAAAGGCCATCCTTAAGATTCTCGACATCTTTTGGGTTGAGTTGATTGCCTGTCATGAATTGCTGAATGTTTCTATTGCTGTCGTTAGCGTCGAGCATGTTACGTGCATTCAAGTTAACATCGAGCAGCTCCAGAAACCCAAGCTGGCTCAGTGCCTGTACCGTTTCAGACTGCCATTGGTCGAAATCAACTAGCCCCGGGGGACGCGAGGTGGAATTAGGCGCACCGATACGCGAAGCATACCTTGCTCGATAGAATTCGGCCGCCAGCACGAGGGCAGCAGCGGTCGAAATCTCCTTGATTTGCGTGAAATCTATATAGACGTCGATCCATTTTCTGCGTCCAATGATTGACTTCGGTGCAAGCGACCGCTGTTCTCGGTAGGTACGCGTCCGGAACTTCTCAAGGAACTGAATAACCTCTGCCGAATTTTGCTCGAGACTGAAATTCTCTGGTGGTTTAAGGGGAATGCCAGCAGCCTCGATCTGATTGGCGCCTAAGGTAAGTGTGACCTTGCGCGGCAAACCCCATTTAGAAACTGTTTCGGTGTATTGCATTTCTTTCAGTTTTTGCTGATCCTGAAGATATTCAGCATTGGCCTGCCTCTTTTTCCGCTGACGCTGTCGGTGACATATTTTTTTGCGGCTTCGAAAGAGGAGTAGGCGCACTTCACGAGATGAGCGTTTCCTCATGCTAAAATTCCATCCAATTTTGTCGCTCCAGTGGTGTAACAGAAACAATTGGTTTCCATGTTCGTCTTCTCGATGAAAGGTGAGTCCCAATGACTGGTTGAGTGACCGGTGGCGACCCGGCTTGAAGGAGTTTCCGAAATGCACTCCGCTGGCCATGGATCATGTCAATCTGAAAGCTGAAAGGTTTTCAGGCACTTTCCCCGACATTCAGTTGAGGGATACCCCGATGGATTTCTTCATGACCGCGGTGGCCGAGAGCATGATTCCAGACAGCACGCTCCGAAAGGCTAACGCCCTGACGGACTGGCAGTGCCTAGCGGCAGTTTAAGATCTAGGTCGTGTACTCATAAAGGGAAAAGGGATTTTCTTTTCGGCTCTGAAGTGATTCAATCTTCCAAACAGCGGGAGATTGAGGATGCAGGGCCGGCACGATCTGACGGATGCGGAATGGGCGATCATCTCGCCGTTGTTGCCTGACAAGCCGCGGGGTGTTCCACGGGTGGACGACCGGCGGGTGATCAGCGGGATCTTTCACGTCCTGCGCACCGGCACGCCGTGGGCGGAAAAAAGGGGGTCCGGACCACGCCATCGGACGCTCGAGAGGCGGGCTGAGCACCAAAATCCACGTCGTCGTCGACGGCCTTGAGCCGGCCCGGGACACCGTCGCTGACCGCGGCTGCGACTCCCGCGCCATCCTCAAACGCATTGCCGACCAGGGCTCTTGCCGCCACATCCCGACCCAACGGGATCGCCGGGAGCAGCGCTCCGCATCCCATCACCTGTACCGCCAACGCAATCTCGTGGAACGTTTCTTCAACAAGCTCAAGCACTTCCGAGGCATTGCGACCCGCCATCACAAGCTGGCAAGAAACTTCCTCGCCGCAATCACCCTTGCCTGCATCCGCCTCTGGATCAAAACTAATGAGTACACGACCTAGGCGCGCCCAGGGGGTCAGGCTGTCCATCCGCTCCAGAAAGATCTCGCGGCGCTTCTTGCGATCGCATTCGAGGCTGGCAAAGGCCAATTGCCGAAGGCGCTGCGTGTTGTGGAAGGACAACGCGAAGTGGATCCTGCTTTTTGCCGCAGTTTGGGGCACGATCATCGTGCCCCAAACTGCGACGGTGCGAGTGGTGGACCTGCTCGATCCTGCGCTAGCTCCTGCCGTTGTGGCCAATGTGCCGATCGAGCTTGCGCTCTTCGCCTCCCTGACCTCCTAGGTCGGCGACGGGCTCACGCGCCTGACCGAGCAGGCGTTCGCTCTCTCCAACGACCTCGCCTACCAGTGCCACGAGCTCATCTTCGGCACCCGGCTCCGCCTCGCCGCGGGGGCAGCTTGTCGTCGCACCAGCCGTCGTGCAGCCGCTTCGCTTCGGACACGGCACGAAGACGCGAATGGTGAGGACCGTCGGATCGAGCACGCTCCGGGGCGGCCAGACCGTCTTCCACGGGGCTCCGCATGTGGGGACAACTCCTGCGCGCCAGCTTCGTATTTCAGCGCGCTGTGGCACCAATCTCGTGCAGGCGGTTCATCGCATCCCAATCGAACGACTTCCACGTCCGTGCACCCGTCACCGGATCTTGGTCATGGATTCCGAGATAGAGCAGTGCCAGTACGGCTTCGTCGATTCTGTTCTGTTTCATGAAAGCAGGGTATCTCACCGTCGATTGGCATATCGTGTTGCACATGGTGACAGCACCAGTCTCGGGCGATGAACGACGTGGTTACTCGCAGACGATACCGTCTCCATCCCCGTCGCGCATGTAGCGGTAAGCCGGGTGGTCGCGGCGGACCGGGGCGATGCCGTGGCGGCGCGCCTCCTTGCAGGTGATGCGACCGTTGCGATTGTCGTCGTAGTGGGCGAGCGCGTCGCCGTTGCCGTCCGCCGCGGACCCAGCCCCCAGCCCCCGTCCCGAGTCGCGTCCGGTGGAGGTGTGACAGACCATCGGCTCCATTGCAGTGCCCGTGCATCCGGCGAGAACCCGTTCAAGGGCTTGCGCCTCGCGCTGGTCGATGGTGAGGCCGTAGGCGCGGCGCACCTCCACGATGCGGGCGGCGAACCAACAGCGGTTGCGCTCAGGCAGCCACTCCCCGGCGTCCTTGCCGCTCTTGCGGTGGCGGTTCACGCCCGGCGAGGCAAGGGTAAGGTTGCGAAGGTCCGTGGCAAACCGGGCTCGTGTCGCCCTGTCGGTAGCGCAGAGGCCGCTGTCGTGAGCCTCGCTTGTCGCTACCATGTGTTCGATGTCCGTCTCGGATGTTGAGGAGAAACAGGTGCCGGTGTAGGGGCCATAGACTGCGCCCAGGCGGTGCACGATCTCCCGCTCGATCGACTGCGGGTAGTGGTAGTCTTGATTGCGGTCGTAGGGAGAGCAGCGATGCTCGGGCGCCACGATCAGGCCGCGCCACGTCTCGGCTAGGCCCGTCCCGAAAAGGGCCAGCGCGGCGACCGCCGCGAGGATGTAAGCAGCGGCAGCGCGGCTGACGGTTATGGCGCGGAACACGGAGGATCGGTCTCGCCCGCCAGGTCGGCGTGCTTGCGGATGCGGTTCCAGGAGTCGTTGATGTTGGTCTGATGGGTGCCCTTCTTCCGGCCAGGGAACACCCACGAATTGCCGGGAACGCGTGGCAGTTCCGCGAGCACTTCCGCCGCTACCGGTGGCATCGGGACGATGCGCGGACCCGCCTTGCTGTCGGCGAGCCGCGAGGCGCTTTTCAGGCGCGATGTCGAGGGTGTGGCCGAGCCGGGCCAACTCCTTGGGTGTCAGGAAGCGCTCCTTGTGCGGCTCCACCTTGTAGCGGCGGATCGACCTGCACGGATTCCGTCCCGGCGGGCGCATCTCCCAAGACCCGGCCATGTTGAACATCTTTACCAGGATGTCGACCGTCCGGTTCGCCACCGTGGGGATGTCGCTCAACCCAAACTGGAACTTGAGGATGTGCTTCTTTTTCACCTCGGAGACGCGGAGCCATCCGAGTCTAGGCACGATGTGTTTCTTCAGCATGAGGCCGTAGTGCTTCACGGTGTTGGGCTTGCAGTGCATCGCGACGTACTCGCGCTCGTAGTACTCGGCGAGGTTGGCTCGGACTCCTGCTCGAGCGGAGGCAGTCCGGCCTTAAGGCGCGCGATGATCTTCGCGGCGTCCTTGCGCCCGGTTGGATAGACGCGAATGCCGAACCCCGGGATCTCGCTGCCCCAAAACACGCCATCCTTGCCGTTGACTGCGAGGCGGTCCACGATACGCTTGGTGAGCGTTCGGTACTGGCGTTCGGGCACGGCGTTGCTCCTCAACGATAGAGGCACTCTTCGGACCGCCGGCTCGGGCGGGATCCAGAGGGGCTTTGAGCCAGTAAGCAAACCGAAAGCCACTGGCCGAAAACCGGGGCGTATTGAAGCGCATCCGAGGCGGGAACGCAAGGAGATAAATTCGCCATGAAGATCTGAAATATAGATTATTTACAACTATTTATCTTATCCAAGTGCATCCCAGCGCACGCTGGCGCAGGCAGGGCTAGGTGTCGGATAGAGTGAGTTGTCTTCTCGACACCAATGTTGTCTCGGAGATGATGCGGCAGAATCCGGAACCGCGTGTCGCCAAGTTCCTCGACGGGATCTATGCCGAAGGGATCGGCCTCGCATCCATCACCGTCTGGGAAATCCTCAACGGCATTGGGCGTCTCGAACCCGGGAAGCGCCGCGAGGAACTCGCCGAGCGGTTCAATGGCATTCTCGACGATATCTTCGACGAACGGATATTCGCTTGGACCATCGCCGATGCACAGGCGTGCGCCTGAATCATGGAAGAAAAACGGTGGCGGGAGAACCGCTCGATGGCCACTTTCCGAATGCCATGCTCGCGGGAACGGCGGCTCGTCATGGCCTTGCAATCGTCACGCGAAACGAGCGCAACTTCCGCAACACTGGCGTCGAGGCGGTCAATCCGTGGGCGGAAGCCCATCGATGACCCGGAAGCACCCCATTCGGCAATCAAGTCTTTCAGAGCATGCGCGAAAAGTGCGCGACCTGCTGTCCACGGCTTCGAATCCTGTCAAGTGAACACGTCGCTTCTTGTTAACGGCCAGCTAGCGGACAACGGCAAGATATCGGCTTCACGGTTGATAGAGCCTAGCAGTTCCGGCGGGGCGAGATCAACAAACGGATCGAATGCCTGTCTGCCGGGTAACAGGAACGAGGAAAAAGGCAATGCCGGGGACGAATGGCGATGTTCGGGGGATCGACGGGTTTGTCTGGTCAATCACGGAGACCCTGCAGGGCGATTTCAAGCAATCCGAATATGGCAAGGTCATTCTGCCGCTCATCGTGCTGTGCCGTCTCGACTGCCTTCTCGAAGCGTCCAAGCAGGATGTCCTCGAAGTGGGGGGCTGCCCAACGATGTGGATGGCATCACCAGGGACCTGATCCTGTTCGCTGCCGCCGGAGAGAACATCAAAGTTTATAATCCTCGGCACGTGCACCTTCGAAAGCTTGAAGGCACAAGATCCGAACCAGTTGCTCGACAACCTGATCGACTGCATCGCCAAGTTTTCCGGCAACGTCCGTGACATTTTCCTCGACAAGTTCCTGTTCACCGAATGACTGAAGTGCCTTAGCGGGGGCAGCATTCTTTGGCAGGTGTTCAACCGTTTCACGTAGATCGACCTGCATCCCGACCGCGTTGGCAATATCGCGACCGGCACCCTGTTCGAGGATCTGGTCTGGTGGTTCTCGGAAATCTCGGGCGAAACCGCGGGCGAGCTTTTCACGCTGCGTGAAGTCATCCGCCTCATCGTCACCGCCGACACCAAGCTGATGGAGAGGGGCATCATCCGGCAAGTCCATGACCCTGCCTGCGGCGACAGCAGAATGTTGGTGCTCGCCGAAGTGGCACTGAAGAATTTTACCTCTCGATCTGCGTCACGCTGTTCGAGCCGAAACTGAACAGCGAGTCTCTCGGCATCTGCCAATCCGACATGCTGATGACCGGCCACGGCCCGTAACAGGTCGCCTTCGGCAATACGCTGACCAACGATGCCCACAAGCACAAGTCGTTTTCACTACATGCTGTCCAATTCGCCCTATGGTGTGGACTGGAAGAAGTATCAGCCGATCCGCCAGGAGGCTCAAATGCTCGGGGTACAGGGGGGCTTCGGCGTCGGTCTACCGCGAATATCCGACGGCCAGTTGCTGTTCTTCCAACACATGATCACGAAGATGTACGAGACGGAGGCGTTGAAGGGTCTGTGCAAGGACAGGTCGGTGGGAAACATGCTGCGGGTGCCACTACTTCATGCCGGGTGCGGCCATTCGCTGCGCGAGACTGCGGTTCGGACCAGGAAGGCGAAGCTAGCCGATTGCTCCGCGAGCAAGGGATCTCGCTGTCGGCCGATGACGGGTTTTAGATCAGGGTGTTCGACGCGACGACGGTGAAGGAGCCAGGCGGGACTGGCTCCTAGCGGCGTTGCTGACGGAAAAGCCGATCCGTCACATCACGGCGGATTCCCCCTGGGGGCGCAGCCCGCGATGTGACTTCAAGTTGGTGATCAACTAAGGAACCTCGGAATAAAGCCTGATTTGGGGCGTGGCATTGTGCATCCGGGGGGGGGGGCTCGCTGTCTTGCGCCAAGTTTTTCTTTCGGGGATCACGACATGCAGCGCCTTCGGCAATTGACCTTTGCCAGCCTCGAATGCGATCGCAAGAAGCGCAGGATGCGCCACGAGATCTTTCCGGAGCGGATGGATGCCCGCATTGCGCCGACGCATCCGAAGGGCGGCCGCAAGGGGCGACAGCCGCATCCGTTGCCGGCGATGCTGCGCGTGCACTGCGTTAAGCCGTTCTGCAACCTGAGCAATCCGGCGATGGAGGACATGCTTGCGATGCCGAGAGCGTCAGGGTGCCTTGACGGGGCGAGTCCGGAGAAGGTGCCGGACGAGGCGACGATTCCGACTTCCGCCGCCGGCTGGAGCGCCGCGGACTGGCGCACCTGCCGTTCGGGAGATCGGTGATCACCTGGCCGAGCGGGAATCCTGCTGAAGAAGGGCGGCATCGTTGACGCCACCATCGTCTCGGCGCCGTCGCCGACCGGGAACGAGAGCAATGCCCGAGATCCGGAGATGCACCAGACGAAGAAGAGGAACCAGTGGCATTAAGAACTGGGCTTCATAATCCAGCCATGTTTCGTCTGCCAACTGAATCTGCGTGGATATAGCATAAGAGTGACTGGTGAGCCCGACAGGATTCGAACCTGTGACCCACTGATTAAAAGTCAGTTGCTCTACCAACTGAGCTACGGGCCCACAAAATGATTCCACCGACGGCCTGTGACTCGGCTTGTCAAGGCGGCAACTAAAAATACACGCAAGCCAAAATGTGGTCAAGCGGCATAAATGCAAGTATAGCACTCGTGCCATGCAAGCAACACAGACAGATAGCATTCCATTTTGCAAGATGCACGGATTGGGCAACGATTTCGTGGTCATCGATTCCCGTCAAAGCAGCCCGCTGGCCTCCAGCGCGCTTGCTCGTGTGCTGTCTGACCGCAGGCGGGGTGTGGGCTTTGACCAGCTGGCCGAGATCCGGGACTCGAACGCATATGACGCGCGGCTGGTTTTCTTCAATGCGGACGGGTCCAGTTCCGCGGCATGCGGGAACGCGACCCGTTGCGTCGCTCGCATGCTGATGGATGAAAGCGGTGCGCAACGGCTTGTTCTGGAAACCGGTCGCGGCCCCCTCGAGTGCGTCAAGGCGGAAGACGGTCTGACGAGCGTCAACATGGGTGTGCCGTTGTTTGAGTGGCAACAGGTTCCCTTGGTGAAGGATCTGGACACGATTTCGCTTCCGATCGAGGGAAACCCATCCGCCTTGAGCATGGGCAATCCGCACTGCGTCTTCTTCGTGGAGAACGCTGAAACCGTGCTGGTCGACGAATTGGGCCCCGAAATGGAAAGACATCCGCTATTTCCAGAGCGGACCAACGTTGAATTCGTGACCGTGCAGTCCAAGAATTCCATACGAATGCGAATTTGGGAGCGGGGAACGGGAATTACTCCGGCATCAGGTTCCGGTTCATGTGCGGCCGCGGTCGCATCGGCACGACGTTCGCTCACCGGCAGAAAGGTTACGGTCGATGTCGATGGTGGACGACTTGAAATCGATTGGCGTTCCGACGGCGTTTGGATGACCGGCCAGACGGCCTACGTCTTCGACGGAACGATCTCCCGCGATTTCGCGACGGGCCCATGATGTCTGCTGGCAGCAACAAGTTCGAAACGCTCGGGTGCCGCCTCAATGCGCACGAAACCGATGTCATTAAGAGCCATGCAGAGGAGGCTGGGCTGAATAACACGGTCGTTGTTAACACGTGTGCCGTCACTGCCGAGGCCGTACGCAAGTCACGACAGGCAATCCGCCGTCTTCGCCGCAAGCATCCCGCCGCCCAGATTGTTGCAACGGGATGTGCCGCCCAAATTGATTCCGCAGGCTTTCGTTCCATGGAGGAGGTGGACCTTGTCGTCGGTAACAGTCTGAAGACAGATCCCGAGTTATGGCGGAAGCTCAAGGTGAACGGAGGCGAAGAAGCCCGCGACGGCAAATTGCTCGTGGAGGATATCATGTCCGTTTCGGGCTTTGGCGGGCAGACCGGTGGGCAACCCGGCCGCAGGTCAAGGGCTTACGTGCAGATTCAGAATGGGTGCGACCATCGGTGCACGTTCTGCATTATTCCGTACGGCCGGGGCAACTCCCGCTCGGTTCCGCCGGAAGAGGTGGTACGGGAGGTTGCGGCGCTCGTCGATCGAGGTCACAGCGAGGTCGTGCTCACCGGGGTTGACGTCACAAGCTGGGGAATCGACCTTCCCAAGCGACCGGCGCTGAGCTACCTGCTCAGGCGGATATTGCAACGCGTGCCAACTTTGGCCAGACTTCGGCTGTCGTCCGTCGATTCAATCGAACTGGATTCGGGGTTCATGGATGTTTTGGCGGAAGACAGAAGGTTGATGCCGCACTTGCATCTTTCGCTGCAAGCTGGGGACAACATGATCTTGAAGCGGATGAAGCGACGGCACTGTCGCGAAGACGCGATTCGATTCTGCGAAAAGGCGCGAATGGCGCGTCCCGACATAGTATTCGGTGCCGACTTGATTGCGGGATTTCCGACCGAAACGGACGAGATGTTCGAAAAATCTCTGGATTTGATCGATGAGTGCAACCTGACTTGGCTTCACGTGTTTCCCTTCAGCCCACGCACGGGGACTCCGGCAGCAAGGATGCCGCAGGTCGACGACAAGAAGGTGAAGGAGCGAGCGAGCCGTCTTCGTCACGCAGGAGTTGCCTCGGCACGCGATTACTTGCGCTCACAGGTTGGAAAGAACTGCACAGTCCTTGTAGAATCACTTCGAAGGGGAAGAACAGAGCAATTTGCCGAGGTCGAGTTCGACAGCGATCAGCCTGCGCGATCAATCGTCGAAGCTTTGATCGTTGGCGTGTCTGGGAAGCGGTTGCTTGCTGTGACAAACCAAGCCAAGGCATGAGAGGGGCTTGCAGGAGCGGAATCGCCCCAACCGTACCGACCTGATCAAGCGATGGGAAAACCATGATCTGCTTTCTGATATCACGGCGGCAACCCGGAAGGCATGAAGAAACGGAGTGCGAGGAATGAAGCTGTTTTTCAACAAGGCTTCGCCCTTTGTCCGAAAGGTGGACATTGTGCTGCATCTGCTCGGCCTTGCCGATCAGGTGGAATACGCAAGCGTTGCGGCAATGCCTGGCGATCCAGAAAACGAACTTGTTTCTTCCAACCCGCTCGGCAAGATACCCACGCTCATCACCGACTCGGGAAGGGTCATATACGACAGTCGGACAATCTGCCGTTACCTGGACAGCGAATTTGGTGGAAAACTGTATCCCGCGCCTCCCGAACTGTGGGACTCGTTGATTATCGAGGCCACGGCTGAAGGAATGATGGATGCCTCAGTGTTGATGACTTACGAGTGGAAGGCGCGACCGGAGGAGCTTCGGAGCAAGGAATGGGTCGACGCGCAGTGGTTCAAGGTCAAGTCCGCGATCCGAGCCATCGAATCGAGCTGGATGGAAAAGTTGAATGGCCCGATGGACATAGGGCAGATCGCGGTGGGCAGTGCGTTTGGCTACTTGGACTTTCGGCACGAGAACCGGGAATGGCGGAAGGAGAGCGACACGCTTGCCGATTGGTACGCGAAGTTCTCCCAAAAGGACATAATGAAGGCGACAAGGCCGGACTGATCCTCCGGTGCCCGACGGGGCAGCCTCAAAAACAGTCAGCAGGAGGCAAATACAGTTCCGTGCTCATCGCGAAGCATGGTCTTCTGGACTTTGCCCATCGAATTGCGCGGAAGGAACTTGCGAAACGCAATGTGTTTCGGGTGCTTGTATTTGGCGAGGTTAGCGGCAATATGGTCTCGAATCTCTCTCTCGGTCACCTCGACTTCGCTGTCAGCGACCACCGCAGCAACAACCCCCTCTCCAAAATCCTCATGCGGGGCGGCGAAGACCGCGCTTTCCAGAATGCCCGGCACATCGTCGATCACCGCCTCGACTTCCTTTGGGTAAATGTTCATTCCACCGGAAATGATCAGGTCCTTCGCCCGGCCCTCGATCGCGAGGAAGCTGTCTTCGTCAACCCTCGCGAGATCCCCGGTCATGAAAAAACCACCCTCTCGGTGCTCCCGCCTCGTTTTGTCCGGCATGTTCCAGTAACCGGAAAACATTCCAGAGCCACGCACTTCAAGCATGCCGATTTCGCCTTCAGGCACGATTCGGCCAGTTTCGGGGTCGCAGATTCTGGTTTGCACGCCGGGCAGAGGAATGCCAACCGTGCCCGGCTTCCGAGGCCCGTCGTACGGGATGGAGGCGATCATGTTGGCCTCAGTCATTCCATAGCGTTCCAGAATCCGGTGACCGGTACGACGCTCCCACTCCCGGTGCGTTTCAGTCCTCAGCGGAGCGGAGCCGGAAATGAACAGCCGCATATTCGAAAGTTCGCTCTTGGAAATCTCCTCGCGCTTGAGCAGTCTAGTGTAGAACGTGGGAACCCCCATCATCACTGTAGCTCTTGCAAGTGCGCGGACGATCTTTTCGGCATCGAATTTTTGGAAGTACAGCAGCGAGCAACCTGCCATGAGGGCAACGTTCGTCGCGACGAACAGGCCATGCGTGTGATGCACTGGAAGCGCATGCAAGAGAACATCGCTCTTGGTGAATCGCCAGAGCGATTTCAAAGTCGCGGCATTCGAGACGAGAGAGCCGTGGCTAAGCATTGCACCCTTCGGACGGCCTGTCGTGCCGGAAGTGTAGAGAATCGCGGCGAGGTCGTCATAAGACCTGGGCACCGGGTCGCAATCGCGCCTAGCGTAATGAATTCGGTTCTTCAGGCTTCCTGAACCGTTTGCGTCGAGCGTCAGGACATCTCTGACACCCTCGCTCTTGGCGGAAGTTGACAGAGTGTCTTGCCGTGCCGGGTCGCAGATGAAGAGACTGGGCGAGGCGTCCTGAAGGAAGAATCGCACCTCGCTATCCGTATATGCCGGGTTGAGCGGAAGGAATGCGGCACCGGACATCACCGATCCGAGATAAGTTTGCAGGACGGCGATGGATTTTTCCACCATAACGGCAACTCGGTCTCCAGGCTTAATTCCGCATGAGGTGATCAGGGACGCAATTTGGCGCGCTCCATCAAAAAACTCCGCGTATGTGACAACGTTGCCGTCTTCCAGTTCGGCAAACCTTTTGCATGAATCAGTGCTCTTGCTGATGGTAAGGGCGTCCGCGAGCGGATTGGGCATCAGGTCATCTCGGTTGTCATTGAAACTCTGGGGGTCTGCCGCTGCTCAGCTTCGGCGGGGCGCAGTGATTGCAGTAACAAGCGAAGATACTGGCTGGCGGCGACCGGGACAAACTCTCTCGCGCGAGTTGTGGGATTTTCCGCCGACATCGGCGGATAGGATCTGCACACTACTAGCTGCACACGCCAAATTCCACTCCGGTCAGGGCAATGCTGCGGGCCCGGACCTTGACTTGGACACTGGGCATTGTCCGTCGCCAAGCATCTCGATAGTGTGTTGACGCGAACTGCAGGGACTGCAAGACACGCGAAACACTGGCCTGCCGTTCGGCGGGGTCCGTCTGGAGCGATGCAGTGACAGGATAAAGAGAGGGGAACAATGGCATACTGGCTGTTCAAGTCCGAACCCGGCGAATGGAGTTGGGACGATCAAGTCGCCAAGGGTGAAGAAGGCGAGGAGTGGGACGGAGTTCGCAATTATCAGGCGCGAAATCACATGCGAGCGATGAGGGTCGGCGACCGAGGCTTCTTTTACCATTCGCAGTCGGAAAAGGCAATCGTGGGAATTGTCGAAGTGATCGCGACAGCGCATCCTGACAGCACCACCGAAGATCCGCGCTGGGAATGCGTGGACATCAAGGCGGTTGCTCCGCTGCCAAAGACAGTGGGCTTGGCGACATGCAAGGCAGATCCTCGACTCAAGGATATGGTTCTTGTCAACAACTCGCGGCTTTCCGTGCAACCTGTTGCCGACAAGGAGTGGAGCGTCATATGCGAACTTGGTGGATTGGGTCGCTAGAGAGACAGCAAAATGCCTGCGCATCGTGAGGCGGTGCCACAGATATTGTCGGTAAAAATGCCTTCACACAAGGGCCTCCGCCTACCACCATCAAACTGTGAGGGCCGCATGTATTCACAGGGAAGATTGTGCCCGGAATCGGGAATTGAGAGGAAAATGAGGCCTTGAACAGGTCGGCAAAACCCGAAACCGATGCCACCGAGCCCAATGTCTTGGGTAAAAATCGGTAGTGCCACCATGATCTCCGCCACAGTCAGTGCATTAAGGAACCTCTGAATACAGCCTGATATGTGGGTGGCATTGTGCATACGGGGCGTGCATGGCATGTTGCGCTGCATCCTCTTTTCGGGGGGTCTCGTCATGCAGCGCCTTCAGCCACCGAGCTTTGCGAGCCTTGAACATGACCGCAGGAAGCGCAAGACGCGTCGCGAGATTTTTCCGGAGCGATGCTGGAGAAGATGCCGGGGAAGACGACGATAACGATCTTCCGCCGCCGGCTGGAGCGCCGCGGACTGGCGCGCCTGCTGTTTAAGGAGATCAAGGGTCATCTGGACGAACGGGGGTTTTCGCTGAAGGAGGGCACCATCGTTGACGCCGTCGTTGGTCGGGAACGGGAGCAAGGCCCGCGCCCCGGAGATGCACCGGACGAAGAAGGGGAGTTGGCGGAATTTCGGGATGAAGCCGCACGTTGGCACCGACCCCCGGTGGCTGGCGTGCCATCTGGATGGAACGGCCGCGAACGTCGCGACCTTGACGCCTTCGGGCTGGCTTCTGCACAGCGAGGAGAAGCTGGTCCGAGTGGAGCATCCGTTCCGAATCGCGGAAAACCGGCCGATGCAGCCAGGAAGAGCAACTCCCACAGCCAAACAAATCAGAGGCTTCTTAATCAAGATGTTTGGGAATGGCAGGAAACGCTGGTGGAACAATACTGATGATGAATAAAGGCGACGCGCTCTACATGTTAAGGCAAGCTATCGGCGATGGTGCGGCTGGGTTCAGAGAAGGGCAATGGCAAGCCATTGATGCGCTGGTCAACCGACGCAAGCAACTGCTTGTGGTGCAGCGTACAGGGTGGGGCAAGAGCTCGGTGTATTTCATTGCATCGCGCATTCTTCGCGACCGCGGGCGTGGACCAACGCTTATCGTGTCCCCTCTCCTCGCCTTAATGCGCAATCAGATTGAATCCGCAGAACGTTTTGGTGTCCGTGCCTTCACAATCAATTCGGCCAACAAAAAGTCATGGCCTGAGCTTCAGCGTACCATTCGAAAGGACGAGGCTGATGCGCTGCTCGTATCACCAGAGCGACTGGCGAACGAAGAGTTCGTCGAGAAAGTTCTTCTGCCGATCGCGGGACGAATTGGCCTGCTAGTCGTGGACGAGGCGCACTGCATCTCTGACTGGGGTCATGATTTTCGCCCCGATTACCGGCGCCTCGACAACATCTTGCGGCACATGCCGCGCAACGTCCCGATTCTGGGCACGACGGCCACGGCGAACAATCGCGTGATCCAGGATGTACGGACCCAACTGGGTGCATTGGCATTCAGCGCGGAAGCCTAATGCGTACCACCCTTGCCCTGCAAACGCTGCGGTTGCCTGCTCCAGAGGCGCGTTTGGCATGGTTGGCGGAACACATAGGCTCTTTGCCCAGGACCGGAATTGTTTACACGCTCACCAGACGGGATGCGGAGCAAGTCGCAGACTGGCTGCGGTCGCAGGGGATTGAATCCCGAGCATATTACAGCGGAGTGCTGGGCGACGGCTTCGAAGACACGGATGCGTATCGCCAGCATCTCGAACAACAGCTTTTGGATAACAAGATAAAGGCTCTGGTCGCGACGACTGCTCTCGGAATGGGATACGACAAACCAGACCTCGGGTTCGTTGTTCATTACCAAGCGCCGGGTTCCATTGTCGCCTACTATCAACAGGTCGGTCGGGCGGGCCGTGCGATAGACCGCGCAGTCGGCATTCTAATGTCAGGCGCAGAGGATGAGCGTATTCTTGACTATTTCAGAAGAAGCGCATTTCCAGCAGAAGCGTGGGTGCTAGCCATACTTGAGGCGCTAGAAGAAAGTGACGGTTTGAGCACGCAGCAGATCGGGAAAGCGGTTAATCTCAGGCGGGGCCAGATTGAGAAAGCGCTCAAGTTCCTGTCAGTGGAAAACCCGGCGCCAGTCATCAAGTCGGGCAGGCAGTGGCAACGAACGCCTGTGCCCTACCGAATGGACCGCGACAAGATCGCGCGGCTGACTGCGCAGCGCGAGATCGAATGGGAGGAAGTTCAGCGTTACGTTGCCGAAGAGGGTTGCTTGATGGAGTTCCTTGCCAAGGCGCTGGATGACGAAAATCCCCGACCCTGTGGCAAATGCGCTCCCTGCCTGGGACGTCCGATCGTACCCTCGAAATTCACACGTGAACTCGCGATAACCGCATCGAGATTCCTTCGTCACGCCGAGTTCGGGCTGGAGTGCAAAAAGCAAGTGGTGCCGGGTGCGCTGGATGAGTATGGATTAAGTGGAAGCATACCCGTATCGCTCCGCGCCGAAACCGGTAGAATCTTGTCGCGCTGGGGTGACGCTGGCTGGGGACAGCTGGTCGCTGACGGCAAGCGTGCTGGCCATTTTCGCGAGGAGCTGGTAGATGCCGTCGCCGAGATGTTGAATGATCGCTGGCGACCTGCACCAAGGCCCGAGTGGGTGGCCTGTGTCAATTCCCTAAACCATCCGGCCCTCGTCCCTGGCTTCGCCAGGCGACTCGCAGATGCACTGGGACTGCCGTTCAAACCGGTGGTAAAGAAGATCAAAAACAATGAGCCGCAAAAGATGCAACAGAACAGCTATTATCAGTGCAGGAACTTGGATGGCGCATTTCGGATCGATGGAGCAGTCCCAAAGGGGCCGGTCTTGCTGGTCGATGATGTCGTGGATTCTCGGTGGACGCTGACGGTGATTTCCATCCTTCTCCGACGCGCTGGCAGTGGCCCCGTTTGGCCCTGCGCTCTGACAACATCAAGGGGCGCAGAATGACTGTGAGCGATCGATTACAGGCAGTCATCCTGCTAACGGTTCGATTACCGGAGACAGCCGCAACGCCGCTTTCTGTCAAGGAGTGGAATGCTTTTTATGGTTGGCTAAAGGACAAAAAACGTGACCCGTCCAGCCTTCTGAAAGGAGATCCCAAGTGTCTCCTTTCCGACTGGAAGGATGACGAGACGCGCATGTCTCAGAAGATAACCTTGGAGCGGATAGAGAGCCTCCTGAATCAAGGAGCAGCGCTAGGTTTCAAACTCGAAAAATGGTATAGAGCCGGACTTTGGACAATCACGCAGTCAGACGAAGAATATCCGGAACGCCTGAAGGGCAAGCTAGGTGACGATGCTCCCCCAGTGTTGTTCGGCTGCGGCAGCAAAAAAAAGCTTCTTGGCGATGGCGGTATCGCAGTTGTCGGATCTCGAAATGCCGACGACGATGACCTCACCTTTTCATGGGACCTCGGCCGTGCCGTTGCGAAACAAGGCAAATCAGTGATCTCAGGTGCAGCGCGTGGAATTGATGAAAGCGCTATGCTGGGTGCCCTTCAGAGCGAGGGGACATCGATCGGCGTGATGGCCAACAATCTGCTGCGCGCGTCGACATCCAGGAAGTATCGAGAACACCTGCGTTTTGGCAACTTGATTCTGGTATCCCCGTTCAGTCCTGAGGCAGGGTTCAACGTCGGAAACGCAATGTCTCGGAACAAGTACATTTACTGCCTTTCCGATGCAGCAGTGGCCGTAAACAGCGCGCCCCAAAAGGGAGGGACGTGGTGCGGGGCTGTCCAAAACCTGAAGAGATGGAAGGTTCCACTTTGGGTGAAGATGCGCAAGGATAGCGAGAAATCGGGAAACTCAGAGCTCGTCAAGGAGGGAGCGGAATCTTTTAATGACCTAAAGGATTTGTTGCCGGAATTGAAAGGGGAGACCTCTGATGTTTTCTACAAATTTTTCCTGGAGTGGATGTCCAAAATCACGCGTGATGGTCCGTTAAAGGGCGAAGAAATTGCACAAAGATCGGAATTGAAGAAATCGCAAATGAATGCTTGGCTAAAGCGGGGGCGCAGCGATGGTAAAATAACGAAATTGAAGAGTCCCGTTCGATACCAGTGGCACCAGTGGCAGCGATCGTTGTTTTAATGACCTAAAGGATTTGTTGCCGGAATTGAAAGGGGAGACCTCTGATGTTTTCTACAAATTTTTCCTGGCGTGGATGTCCGAAATCACGCGTGATGGTCCATTAAAGGGCGAAGAAATTGCACAAAGATCGGAATTGAAGAAATCGCAAATGAATGCTTGGCTAAAGCGGGGGCACAGCGATGGTAAAATAACGAAATTGAAGAGTCCCGTTCGATACGAATTGTGCATCCGGGGGGCGCTCGCTGTCTTGCGCCACGCCTTTTTTTAGGGGATCATGCCATGCAGCGCCTTCGGCAATTGACCTTTGCAAGCCTTGAATGCGACCGCAAGACGCGCCGCGAGATCTTTCCGGAGCGGATGGACGACCCGGTCCCTTGGGCGTGACTGGAAGCCCGCATTGCGCCGACGCATCCGAAGGGCTGCGGCAAGGGGCGACAGCCGCATCCGCTGCCGGCGATGGAGGACCTGCTCTGCGAGGCCGAGAGCGTTCGGCGCTTTGCGGGGTGGGTCCGGAGAAGGTTCCGGACGAGACGATGATCCCGACTTCCGCCGCCGGCCGGAGTGCCGCGGACTGGCGCACCTGCCGTTCGGGAGATCGGGAATCACCTGGCCGAGCGCTGAAGAAGGGCACCCTGGTTGACGCCACCATCATTTCGGCGCCGTCGTCGACCGGGAACGAGAGCAACGCCCGCGGTCTGGAGATGCACCGGACGAGGAAGGGGAACCGGCGGCATTTCGGAAGGCTCAATTCGCGAATCGCAGGCATGTCCTGACGCTGGCCGCCGCGAGGCAGGCTCTTGGCGATGGATGCCTGCCGAGGACGACGAGATGGAACCACCTCAAATAGCTGTCGAGACACTTGGTGGCGATGCCGCGGAAGCGTCGCAGGAAGCCCTTGATCTGGCTGTGGCGGCTGTTGACCGTCTGGATGTGCACGGCCCCGCGCACCCGCTCGCCGGCGGAGCGGTTGACGCTCTGGTGAAGAATGCCGAGCGCCGCGGCGGCGGGGCGATGGCAGCGACCGGCGTCGGAGACGAGCAGGGCGTCCGGGGCGATCACCGGCGCCAGCGCCCGCTTCACGCTGTCCGCGTCGAGCTTCGGCAGGGTGCGGCGAAGGACAGCCACCGCTCCTTGCGATGCAGCCCGGACAGCGCCGTGCCGGTGAGAGCGCCGAAAGTCCGGCCGCAGGACTTGTAGCGATAGCGGCGCAGGCCGCGCGACTTGCCCCGGGACACCGCGCCGCCGTCAGCTCATCGATGCTGGAAACCCAGTCCCGAAACCGTGCCCGATCCATTGTTTTGCTCCCCATGGTCAATGCAAGTCGGAACCCAGCATAGCACAGGCGCCTGCGAAGTGCGAACAGAGCCTTTCGGAATGAAGCTGCACGTCGGCACCGACCCCCGGGGCTGGTGCACTATCCAGAGGGAACGACCGCCAACGTCGCGACCTGATGTCGGGCAGCGCGGCTTCTCTGGCGGAGACGGCGAAGGCCCGGGTGCGGGTGGAGCATCCGTTCCGGATCGCGAGCGGGCGTTCGGCCCTGACAAACCCCAATTCTGGATAAGAGGGGTGAGGGGGTTCCCAAATCGGGCGTGGCCTGATTCTGTATCCGCAACCAAAATCAACGGATGGGATCCCCTCAATGAGCACCTCTGTCATCGCACTGTTCTGTTGTCTCGACGACTTTGCAAAGGCCTTTGAAGAATGGGAGCGGCATCGGCTGATCGGCACAGGCCGCCAGCGCTCGCGCTCGGGCAAGCTCTCGCTCAGTGAAAGGCTCTTCATCATGGTGCTGTTTCATCTCTCGCCCTTCAAGAATTTCAAGGCTTTCCGGTTCCATGGCGTGGAGCGGAAATATCGCGACTGCTTTGGAGACCTGCCGAGCTGCGGACGGTTTGTCGCCCTGATGCCGCGCTTGCCGGTTCCGTTTTGCATCTTGATGCAATGCTTTCGCGGTGAGGAAACCGGAATCTGTTTTGTGGACAGCACCAAGCTCGCTGTCTGCCACAACGCACGGATCAACCGGAACAAGGTCTTCAAGGGACTGGCCAAGCGGGGCCGAAGCACCATGGGGTGGTTTTTCGGGTTCAAGCTGCATCTGGTCATCAACGACAAGGGTCAGGTCATGGCCGTCAAGATCACGCCTGGAAACACCGACGACCGCAAGCCGCTTGAGACCATGATTGCCGAGTTGAAAGGCAAGGTGTTCGGCGATAAAGGCTGCATTTCGAAGCCGCTTTTCCAGCGTTTGCGGCAACAGGGCCTGCACCTGATCACTGGCATTCGCCGCAACATGAAAAACTTTCCTCTGCCCATTCTGGACAAAATCATGTTGCGGAAGCGGTTCATCATTGAAACGCTGTTCGATAAACTGAAATCAAGCATGGGATTGGAACACACACGACACCGGTACCCAACAAATGCCTTTGTTCATATCCTGTCATGTCTGGCTGCCTATATTCTGGCGCAGCCAAAGGTCAAAATCGGCAAAATCGTCGTGCCAGACGCCATTCGGTGCATTCCAAAAGAAAACAGAGCTTATCCATAACTCGGGTTGACAAGGTTTGCTATCGAGGTTTGGAGAAGAACGTGCAGCGGCTTGCGCTGCTTCCGGACTTCTCGAACCTGATGATTGCCTAGCCGCACCTGTCATGACAGGGGAGAAGCGTGTCCGGAATTTGCCGGACCGGCCCCGCAGGGGCTGAACCGACGGCGGTTTCGCCCCGAAAATGAGCATTTGCGGTTTCCGCAGCCAAAACCAGAAAAACCCTCCAAATCAGAGGTCCCCTAGGCTCTGTTCGCATTTCGCAGGCGTATATGCTGCACTGGGTTCCGACTTGCATTGACCATGGGGAGCGGAACAATGGATCGGGCACGGTTTCGGGACTGGTTTTCGAGAATCGATGAACTGACGGCGGCACAGTGCCGCAAGGTTGCTGCGGTTCTGTCGGATCCACCGGAGGGCGAAGCCTCTCTGGCGGCAATCGGCATCCTCGCGAGAGCGTCAATCGCTCCGCCGGCGAGCGGGTGCGCGGGGCCGTGCACATCCAGACGGTCAACAGCCGCCACAGCCGGATCAAGGGCTTTCCGCGCCGCTTCCGCGGCATCGCCATCAAGTGTCTCGACAGCTGTCCGAGGTGGTTCCATCTCGTCGTCCTCGGCAGGCATCCATCGCCAAGAGCCTGCCTCGCAGCCGCCAGCACCATGACAGGCCTGCGATTCGCGAATTGAGCTTTTTGCTAACCTCGCTTGATCCAAACGCGACACTCGATGCCCGAGCCGAAAGTCCAGAACCCGTCAATCACAATGATGCTGGCCCAAGGTGAATCTTGAATCTCGATTAGTATTTTCGATGCGCGCACCTTCCTTGGAATTCGCACAACCAAGCCGCCTTTGGGTGTCTTTGCTTGCTTCGATGGCAGCCCAAACTCGCCTCAACTGCGACGCAACTCGATTCCTATAGCCCATTGTAATATTGTCAACTTTTGAGTCTGTCTCGATTTCGTTGCAGGGTGGGCAAAAAGAGATGCGAGGCATTCGGAGACCGAGTTTTTCCCGAATCTCAGCCTCCGAAAATCGGATGGTCCTGTTAAACTCCTTTGAACAGACTGTTGCGAAATGCGCCTCTCTGCCATCGACAGGTCGCGCTGAAGGATTGCAAGCGCCTGTCATGATGTTTGTTTGAGGGAGAGACCGATGGATTTCTTCATGATGGTGATGGCCGAGCACATGGAACCCGACAGCACGCTGTGAAAGGTCAGCGCCTTGATGGACTGGCAACACCTGGGGCGGGCGCTGACGGTGCGCCTCGACTTCATGCTGGTCGGCCAGTCGGTGATCGAGCGAAGTCCCGACCACGCGACGGTCTGCCGGTTTCGCCGGTTGCTTGTGCTTCGAGGTCTTGACGCGGTGCTTCTATCCAAGGTCAATCGCCAGCCCCTTGTCGTCAAGTGCCAACCGCAGAACCAGTTCCAGAAACCGAAAACCACTTGCCTTCCGGCTTTCGCAACAGCCTTCGCATTGATTTGTTACCTCTTGCTTACTACAATGCCTCTCTGAAAGTCCGTGGCGAGTGCGGCTCTCTCAAGCGCCAATCGGGCCAATGCCGGATGCAAAGCGGTGTGAATATCTGAAAGTTTGAGAAGTCGGGAATTAGGATATGGACGCCGCTGTCGTCTAAGTAGCTCGGCAACAGCAGAAAGATGAATCGAGGAATTGCCGGCGGCCTGAAGGGCAAATCGCATGCACTTGAAATTGATTGCTGAGTTGCACGATTAACCTGTGCTGCCTAAATGGGCACCAAGGAAATGAAGAAACCAATGGAGACTTGGCGGTTCGATCAGTTGGCAAGGTCTGTGCCCTCTGGGAGGATAAGGGGATGCGCGTAACTGAATTTGTCTTGAAAGACGTGCGCTGCTTTGCTGACGAACAGACCTTGCGGCTGCGCCCGCTCACTTTTCTGGTCGGTGAGAACAGTACCGGCAAATCCACAGTTCTGGGCTGCTTGCATGTGCTGGCCAAAACCGCTCGACAGATGCACAGGCCTCCCAATTTCAACGAGCCTCCCTACCAGATGGGCTCATTTCGTGACATCGTGCGCAGAAGAAGGCCGCTAAATGATAATTTCGAATTGGGCATGACACTACAAGATTCGAAGAGCCGGCTGAAATATCATTACCGGGTCACGCTAAGCGAACGTCAGGGGGGCACGGAGCCCTTGGTAACTCGGCAATCTTGGCGGTTTCCTAATGGAAGAATTGAGTGTGAGCACCAGAACCACAAGTCGGACAAGCGTTTGGAAGATATGGAGGTCACAAAGAAGGACTCAGAAAATGGCCCTGTTTTCAATATCAAATTTTCAGCAGGAATAAGAGGTTTCAATCTGTTTGACTGGTTCTATTTCACTAAGGCAGAACCAGAAAGCGCCGGAGGGGATTTACACAAATTTCTGAAAAATGCTTTTCCTCGTTCTCGCGCAAATTTTTTCCGTACGATCGAAAAAACAACAATGAGCATAGCGCCTCTTCGTTCCAAACCACAGCGTACCTATGACCCGATGGCGGAAATCCCCGACCCTGCCGGGGCTGATATCCCCTTCCGTTTGATGAATATGGCCAAAAACCGGAAAAAATCTTGGGGTTCCCTTCGCAGTGCCTTGATCGATTTCGGCAGGGCGTCCGGCATGTTTGGCGATATCCAGATGCGGCAGTTTGGCAAACCCGGCAGCGACCCATTTCAACTTGAAGTCAAGGCGCAGGGACCCAAGGTCAATCTAATCGATGTCGGCTACGGTGTGAGTCAGATTCTGCCCATCTTGGTCAATATCCTTGAATCATCCCGTCGGATGCTTCTGATACAGCAGCCGGAAGTACATCTGCACCCCCGCGCGCAGGCGGCTCTGGCCAGCCTGCTGGTGAAACGACTTGCCGAAAGCGCACACGGAGACCAAGGGTTCGTGATCGAGACCCACAGCGATTACATGATCGATCGTGCCCGGATCGAGATCCGTCGTGGTACCATCGGTCCAGATGATGTCTCGCTGGTCTATCTGGACCAGACGCGGAACAACGGCGTGCGCATTCATAACATTGCCTTTGACGGGATGGGCAATATGAAAGGTGCCCCACCAGGTTATCGGAAGTTCTTTCTGCGCGAAACCGATCGCATGCTGGGTTTCGAGGATTAGTCTCATGTGCATCATTCTGGACGCAAACTGCCAGAGCGATTTCGTCAACATGCACGACGACATGAAACCCATCCACAACTGGATCGATAACAGAGGCGGCAGAATCGCCTATTCCGCCACTGGCAGATTTCAGGAAGAATCCACCGGTATTTTCAGAAAGAAATTGCTGGAGTTATCGAGAGCCGGGAAAACAAAACTCATCGATTCAGGAAAGGTTGAAGAAAAACAACACGCTCTTCCCGAGTTGGAGTCCGATGATTCCCATATCATCGCCATGGCTCTAGTTGCCAATGTCAAGATCTTGGTGTCGAGGGACGAGGCTCTGCACAAGGATTTCAAAAATATTGCTCGCGGCAAGGTGTATCAAAACGCAGGACACAAGCGTCTGTTGAAGCCAGATACTTGCCCTTGAACAAGAAAAAGAACGTTGTGGAAGCGGGTGTTTTTCTCCGCATTTCGTTGCCCGGAGCCGGTTGCGCGCCTGGCGCGGCTGCTGATCGGTGGTTGCAGAGCCTTCCGCCCGCGGTCTGGCGCCTAGGGGCGCGGTTTCAGCTCCCAATGCAGGGCCTCGCCCTCGTTGGCGGCACGCGCCAGAACCCGCTCAACGAAGCCCTCGTCGTCGGTGTGCACGAACCCCTTGCAGCCAAAGCGGCAGCGACCGCCCTTCTTCAACCACCAGGCGTCCGAATCGCGCCCGCTCGATCTCCCGATCCGACAGCCAGCACCACTGGCCGAGCAAGAGAACCCGGATCATCAGATCGACATCGCAGCGGCCCGCCCTAGGCGCTGTCAGTCCATCAGGGTGCCGACCTTTTGCAGGGTGTTTTCCGGTGCCACATGCTCGGCCGCCATGGTCATGGAGAAATTCATCAGTCTCTCCCTCAATCGGACATCATGGCAAGCGCTTGCAACCCCTTCGGCGCAACATGTCAATGGCGGAGAGGCGCATTTCGCAACAGTCTTCAATAGAGTGTAACTCGTCGCCGAAACATGTCGGCAACAAAAGTGATTCCGCTGGACCGGACAGCATTTACTTGAACATGAATGCATCACGGTTTTTTGGTATTCTGGTCAAAATGCTGCATAAGCAACTTGAGCAAGCCGCTTATGCAACTAGTTCCGGTTGCACGATTTCGTTGCCAGATTTTAAGTTTAAGGGCGATGGGACGTTAGAGTATTCGCTATTCGTTGCTCGCCCCGGAACTGAAAGATGAAGCAGGTCCCAGACGACCTTCTCGCCTTCCAGTGCTTGTTTCCCGATGATGATATCTGCCAGTTTGGTTGATTGACATGCGCTGGCTGCCGCCGACGGACCATCCGTGATGGCCAAGACGGTACTGCATGTCAGCAAGCTGCCCTCTTCATCTGGTTCTGGGCCGCCTGCCTGATGGTCCCACTCGAACGGCATCCCCGCCCTGCAGCTCCAGAAACAGTTCGGTATCGGCTGGTGCCGGAACGCTTGGCTGCTCGCACGCAAGCTGCGTGCGGCGATGATCGACCCTGAGCACAGCGATCTGGTCGGGATCGACGAGACCACCTTCCCTTCCGCATCAGGAACGCCCCCCACCGATGGGCAAGGGCGTGGACATGGCAAAATGCTCATCATCGGCGCAGTCGAGCTCGGGGGTGGAAACATCCCGGGCTGCCTGGGGCTGGCCGAAATGTCTTCCTATGGCGCCAGAGACCTCAGTCCTGTTGTCGAAACTACCGTCTTCGCCAAGACCCGGCGGCTGGTCCGTTTACGCAGGATTCCTGCGGACCATCGCGAAGTCCATATTGTCGGCAAGACGGTCGCTCATTTCATCTTCCCGTGTACCCACCAAGCCTTCTCCAACCTCAGGGGATGGACGCGAGGTGTCTGCTATCGGCTGCACCGTAAATATCTGCATGCTTGTCTCGGCGAGTTCGCCTTCCGCTTCAACCAACCCAAAACCGCCATGCCGCTTTCCGACCGCCCTTCGCCCTCGCTGTCAAAGCAAAGCCCCTTGCCTACATCATGTTAATCAAACCGGAATCAAATGCATAAGCAGCCCGTGCGATTTTCACAAATTTCCGCAGAAAACTGAATTCGGACCGATTTGGCTTCTAGACGAGGCGCAAGATCAATTGTATAGCACTCGGACGAAATTTGGCGTGGCGACGCTTGGGCATTGGCAGCCGCGCAACTGACTTGCTTGATGGAGCGCACATTGTCGGAAGTTGACCAGCCAGAAGGTTCACGGCGGGATTTCCTTTACTATGCCACCGCCGGAACTGGTGCGGTGGCCGGCGGTGCAGCCGTATGGCCCTTGATCAACCAGATGAATCCCAGTGCCGACGTTCAAGCGCTTTCATCAGTTGAAGTCGATGTGTCGGGGGTCGCGCCGGGAACGCAGATCACCGTGAAGTGGCTCGGAAAGCCCGTGTTCATCAGGCGACGAACCCAGGAGGAGATCGATGCGGCCCGAAACGCCGATCTCGATCTTCTGCTCGATCCGTTGGCAAGGAACGCCAACAGGAGCGAAGAGGATGCGGCGATCGACCAGAACCGGGCCATGGACGAGGCCGGCGAGTGGCTCGTGATGAAAGGAGTCTGCACGCACTTGGGGTGCGTGCCGCTGGGAGACGGTTCCGGCGACTTTGGCGGATGGTTCTGCCCTTGCCACGGCTCTCACTACGACACCTCCGGACGTATCCGGAAGGGGCCCGCGCCCGAAAACTTGCATGTTCCCGAGGCAGCGTTCATCAATGAGACAACGATAAAGCTCGGCTGAGGTTTGGGAACGATGGCAGGAATTCCACACGACCGCTACCAGCCAAGGCATTGGCTCGAGAAATGGTTGCACCGGCGGCTCCCCGTAGTCTCGCTTGTCTACGACACATTGATGATTCCGACTCCGAAGAACTTGAACTGGATGTGGATATGGGGTGTCGTCCTGACTTTCTGCCTCGTTATGCAGATCGTGACCGGAATCGCTCTCGCAATGCATTACACGTCGCATGTCGACATGGCCTTCGCAAGCGTCGAGCACATCATGCGGAACGTGAACTCTGGGTGGGCGCTCCGCTACCTTCACACGAACGGAGCGTCGCTGTTTTTCTTCGCCGCCTACTGCCACATGTTCCGGAGCCTCTACTATGGCTCGTACAAGGCGCCGCGCGAGATTACCTGGATCATCGGAATGTTGATTTACGTCTTGATGATGGGAACCGCCTTCATGGGCTACGTTCTGCCGTGGGGCCAGATGTCGTTCTGGGCGGCAACCGTGATATCCGGGCTGTTCGGAGCGATCCCCGGAATCGGCGAGCCTATACAGACATGGCTGCTCGGTGGACCGGCCGTGGACAACGCCACGCTAAACCGCTTTTTCTCGCTGCATTATCTGCTGCCCTTCATTCTTGCGGGGCTGGTAGTGGTGCACATCTGGGCCTTCCACACGACCGGAAACAGCAATCCCACAGGTGTCGAGGTTCGGCGGGACTCGAAGGAGGTGGCCGCACGGGACACGGTTCCGTTCTGGCCATACTACGTGGTCAAGGACTTGTTCGCGCTAGTAGCAATCCTGATCGTGTTCTTTGCGATCATCGGATTCATGCCCAACTATCTTGGCCATCCTGACAACTATATCGAGGCCAATCCGCTCGTGACGCCCGAACACATCGTTCCTGAATGGTACTTCCTGCCGTTCTACGCGATTCTCCGCGCATTCACCTCGGACGTCTGGATTGTCCAGCTGACCAGTTTCCTGACCGGCGGGATCATTGATGCCAAATTCTTTGGGGTCATGGCCATGTTCGGATCAATTATCGTCCTCGTCCTAGCTCCCTGGCTTGACACGTCTTCGATCAGGTCCGGTCGCTACCGGCCGATGCTCAAGTGGTGGTTCGGGCTTCTCGTGCTCGACTTCATCGTGCTCACGTGGGCGGGAGCGCGTCCTGCCGAAGGGATTTATGCAATAATCTCCTTGGCGGGAGCGGCTTACTGGTTCATCTATTTCCTGATAATTCTTCCAATTCTGGGCGTTCTGGAAGAACCGGAGTCTCCTCCTCCAACCATCGAGGAGGATTTTAACGCCCATTATCCGCCGACGAGTCGGGCCGAAGAGCGCGGAACCGCCTAATGTTCAGGATCGTTGCGACTGCGTTTTCCCTGGCGATCGCCGGTGCGGGCAGCCCGGGCTTGTCGGCAGGTGGGGCGACACATGTCGAGGACTTTTCGTTTTCGTTCGAGGGGCCGTTCGGGAAATTCGATCAAGCCCAGCTCCAGCGTGGCCTGATCGTCTACCAAGAGGTGTGCGCGGCCTGTCACGGACTGCGTTACGTACCGCTAAGGACTTTGGCGGACGAGGGCGGTCCCGGTCTCATTGAAGGCGAGCTCAAGGCGTTCGTGCAGAATTACGAGGTGTTTGATCCAGAACTCGACGACTACCGGACGGCCAAGCCAACGGACCATTTTCCGGTGAACGATTCGGTCGGCGCTCCGGACCTGTCCCTTATGGCGAAGGCGCGGGTCGGATTTTCGGGGCCGATGGGGACAGGACTGACCCAGTTTTTCCGCGGTGGCGGAGGACCCGAGTACATGGCCTCGATTCTAACGTCGTACACAGGCGAGGAAATGGCGGAGGCTGACACGACGCTCTATGCGAACGAAGCCTTTTCCGGCGGATGGATCTCGATGGCGCCGCCGCTAGAGGACGGAATTGTCGAGTTCGCAGACGGCTCGCCCAATTCGGTGCACGAACTGGCCTCCGACGTCACCGCCTTCCTGACCTGGGCCGCCGAGCCAAAGATGATGGCGCGCAAGAGAGCAGGGTTAACGGCTGTCGTGCTACTGCTTCTGCTGTCGGTTCTGCTTTACCTCACCAACAAGAAACTCTGGGCACCGATCAAGAACCGAAAGGCCGGATAGACGCAACTCTTCCAGCACAGACCTGATGGCTCCATTGAGCCGCGTGCGCGGGAAGGGCGGCGCAATTCAATCGAGATCTGGTTCGAAACCTGAACTGCCGAAACGCTCTTTCGCAAATTGCTAGACTGGCTCGCCGTCGGGATCGAAATCCGTCAGCCAAGAGTGGTTCGGATGGGTTTTGAACCGCCATTTCCTTACCGGCCCCGCCATCACGTTCAGATAGTACATCGAGTAGCCGAACGGAGCGCCGCAGGGATGGTGTCCTCTGGGAACCAACACCACGTCATGATCATGAACCGTCATCGTTTCGTCTAGCGAACGGTCATCCGTGAACACCCTCTGGAAGCCGAAACCTTGCGGGGGGTTCATCCGGTGGTAGTAGGTTTCCTCGAGATAGGTGATGTCGGGGAAATTGTCCTCGTCGTGTCGGTGCGGAGGGTAGGACGACCAGTTGCCCTGCGGCGTGAACACTTCGGTGACCAGCAGGGAGTCAGCCACACCCCGGTCCTCCATCGCGATGTTGTAGATCTTCCTGAAGTTCGATCCCTTTCCGCGTTCTGCGTAAGCAACTCCATCCGGGCCAATCACGCGCGCGGGCCGGCTCGTTCTGGCGGGAGCCTTGCACACCGCAACCGTGCAGGCGGTTGTCGCCTCGACATTCCAGTGCGTCGATCCCGGAACATACACGGCGTGTGGAGGCGTCTGCTCGAACACGTTCATTCGATCACCAATTTCGCCGAAGCGCGAACCGCCGATCGAAAGTTTCGCACGTCCTTCGACCATGACGATGATGGCTTCCGACCAACCCGTGCCGTCGCTCGCAACGTCATCGGCAGCCAGCCGGAACAAGTCGAATCCCACGTAGCTCCAACCCGCGTCGGCGGGCGTGATCTCGTGAATCTTCCCGGAGGTTCCGAGGGGTGGTCTGAGCAGATTTGCCATGACTTGAACGGGACTCCTCTTCGCCTGTTTCGCTGCCTCAGTCCTTCGCGAAGCTTCTTCTCGCCGCGACCATTGCTTGGTCCCAGCCTTCGCACAGCGCTCGAAATCGTCCAGCCATAATCTCGATTGCAGACGAATTGTCCAGCTGTCCTTCAAGCCACTTCTTTGCCGTCGTCCCGAAAATGGTACGTCCAACAGCGAACCCTTTCACGAGACTGTGCCGCGCAGCCGTCGCGAAGTTCTCTACGAGATCGGCTTCGGGAGCATCAAGGCCAAGCAGGACGATCCCGCGGCAGTGCGGATCATGGGACGCGACCGCGTTGCAAGTTCTCTGCCAGGCTGCATCGGAATGCGCCGGTTCAAGCTTCCACCAGTCAGGGAACAGTCCAGCTCCGTAGATCCGATTGACGACGGTCGAACAGGAAGCGTCGTCGACCAACCCGACCTTTGACGGAACGACCTCCAGAAGCGTTTCCAGCCGGCATCTCCGGGCCGCTTCGAAGAGCCGCTCAAGAACTTGCAATTGCGATTCCCACATTTCCTTGCCATCGTCGGGGTGGCAAAAGCAGAGAACCTTGACGACTTGCTCTAGCGGCCATTCATGCAATTCCCCGACATCAGCACCCAAATCCGGTTCCAGCCTGATCGGTCTGGATCCCGGCAGCTCTGTCGGCCGTCCAATCCAGAGGCCGGACCCGGCGGCCTTGTGAAGCGCGTCACGGCCGAATCGGCTGTCGCAAAGCACGCCATATCCGTCGCGGCCGTCTGACACGGACAATGCCGCTTCAAGGCAAAGCTGCTTGAACTCCCCGATTCTTTCGGGAGACGCACCGGAGGAAATGCACCATTCCTCGAACTGGCTCCGGTGGTCAAAGGCAAACACGCGGAGAACGGGCCAAGCTCTTCCCCGGTTCGTTGCCCAGTGGATTTGCTCGAGTTCCCGATTCTTTCGAAGTGCAGGGTTCTTGACCCCCGTTTCAAGAAAGTGATCGAGTTCGACCTCCGATGGATAGGAAGGGGTGCATCCATGCCTGGAAACGGCAAATGCGCCGCACGCATTGGCAATCCTGATCGAAGCTGGCCAATTCCGGCTGGTTAGCCATCCCTTCAGCAGACCTGCCATGAACCCGTCCCCGGCCCCCAGCACGTTGAACACCTCGACTTCGAAACCCTCTCCGGATTCACCATCCTCGATTTTCGACGGTATGGCTCCCGTGAAGGCAACAGCCCCCATTGGGCCACGCTTGCACACGAGAGTCGCGGCAGTGGCTGAACGAACGTTTGCGAGCGCCGCGATCGTATCGGTGTCGCCGCCTGCAATGTGGAACTCCTCTTCCGTTCCGACCACAAGGTCAAACAGATCCAGATTCGATTGAAGCTTGGTCGTGACACGATTTGAAGCGACAAATCTGCTTTCGCCTTCGCCGTGTCCGGCGAGGCCCCACAGATTCGGGCGGAAATCAATGTCCAAGGCGGTTCTGGCGCCGAACTGCCGCGCCAGCCGGATCGCTTTCAAGACAACCGCCTCGGTATTCGGGTGCGAAAGGTGTGTTCCCGTGGCGCAGACGCATCGGGCACTGGAGATGAATTCGGGATCGATATCCTCTTCCGCAAGGCCCATGTCGGCACAGTTCTCTCGGTAGAAAATCAGGGGGAAGGTGTTGTCGTCGCGTATCCCGAGAATTGCCAAGGCGGTCAGCCGTTCCGGATCCGTCTTCACGGCGCGGACATTGACTCCCTCTCTCTCCAGCTGCTCGCGAATGAAACGCCCGAAATGCTCGTCGCCAACGCGCGTGATGAGGGCGGTACGCAAGCCCAAGCGAGATGCGCCGGCGGCAATGTTGGTCGGCGACCCGCCAATGTACTTGCTGAAGGATCCCATATCCTCAAGGCGTCCACCTACCTGAGTTCCGTACAGATCGACCGAAGCGCGGCCAATCGTTATGAGGTCAAGTTTTCTCTCCGCCACCGCAGCAATCTCCGAAATCCTCGTCCGACCTTTCGGCATGAAGCCCAAAATCGCGGCCGGAATCAATTTTCCTGCGTATTGAATGCAGCATCAACGGTCAAGAAGGATGCCCTGCGGGGTTCGATATTTCCAGTGGCCGTCAGGCACGATCATTGCATGCCAAGGCTGATCTATCGCCCTTCCGAAAGACCGCCAGCCTTAATGCCATGGCGGGCCGCGTGCGATCGAGCGGTCATTGACCAAGAACGTTGAATTTTGTCGACCATTGCGCGGGGCAAACAACGTTTGCCTTTTCGGGCTGGCATCTTGCATACAGCAGGAGATTTTTGAATCCCGTCGCTGGGAGTCAAGACTGCAGGAAAGGACTTGCAATGACTAATACTGGATACAGAACGATTGTGAACAGCTGGAACGAATGGGATCCACTGCAGCATGTCATCGTCGGTCGCGCGACGGACTGTCACATTCCGCCGCCGGAACCGGCCATAGATGCGAAGATCCCGCAAGATTCTGACATGCGCGGGAAGTGGGGGAAACGTCCGCAGGAAACGATTGACAGGGGCAACGAGCTCTTGGACAAGTTCGCGGATCAGCTTCGCGCACGCGGCGTGCGGGTTGATCGACCGACGCCAATCGACTTTTCACAGGCCGTGACGACGCCGGATTTTCACAACGGCAGCCAGTTTGGCTGCATGCCTCCGCGCGATGTCCTGCTGACCGTCGGAAATCAAATTATCGAGGCCACGATGTCTTACCGTTGCCGCTGGTTCGAATACCTTTGCTACCGGCCGCTGATGCAACGCTATTGGGAGGAGGACCCTGCGTTTCGCCACGAAGCGGCGCCGAAGCCGCGGCTGACGGACAAAGACTACAGGCCCGACTACCTGTCTGACGATGTCAGCATTGAACAGCGGCTCGAATGGACCGCAGCCAAGCATTTCGTGACCACCGAGGAAGAGCCACTGTTCGACGCCGCCGATGTCCTCCGGTTCGGGAAGGACCTCGTCGTTCAACATGGATTTACCACGAACCTTAAAGGCATCGAGTGGCTGCGTCGCCATTTCCCGGAACATCGCGTGCATGCGGTCAATTTCCCGGGAGATCCTTATCCCATTCATATCGACGCAACATTCACCCCGTTGCGCCCTGGCCTTATCTTGAACAATCCGCACAGGCGCATGCCAGAGGCTCAGCGCGAACTGTTCAAGATGAACGACTGGGAAATCGTCGATGCTGCGCAACCCGCGCACAACGAGCCGCCGCCTTTGTGCTACTCGTCGATTTGGCTCTCGATGAACGTCTTGGTTCTCGATTCGAAAACGGTGTGCGTGGAAAAAACGGAGGTTTACCAAGCGGATCAGATAGACAAACTCGGTCTGGAAGTTTTGGAGGTGGATCTGCGGGGCGCATATGCATTCGGTGGCGGATTGCATTGCAGCACTGCCGATGTCCACCGCGAAGGCGATTGCGAAGACTACTTTCCCAACCAACCGACTTGATGGCCGTTCGCAGGAAGCCCATTAAGCTGATGTGCTTCCGCTCGGAGGAGAACACTCGTTTCGCTAGGCGGCTCGCGACATGACGTTCAGCCTGCCGCCCGGCAATCTTGCCAGCCTTCCGCTCGGGTCGCTGGACCTAATTGCGTTCGATACCGAAACGACGGGACTGCACCTCAAGAAAGCTCGCATCGTTGAAATCGCGGCGGTGCGAGTTTCGCCCGGACGGCAGGAATTCGAGGATTCTTTCTCCCTCCTTGTGAATCCCGATATCGGGATACCAAGCGCTGCGACGGACATCCATGGAATAGGGGACGAGGATGTGACTGGCGCGCCGGACTTTGCGGACGCAATGGCCAAGTTTGCGAAATGGACCGGACCCAGCCTCGCGGTTGGCTATTCAGTGGCCTTCGACCTTGCCGTTCTTGAAGCTGAGCATGCCCGGAAACGGTTGCCGTGGACGCCGCCGCGCGTCCTCGACGCTCAGGAACTTGTTCAGTGCATTGGGCCGGAACTTCCGAACTGGTCGCTTGAAACGGTTGCAGGCTGGCTCGCAATTCCCCTTGAGGATCGCCACCGTGCGTTGCCGGACGCGGTGTTGACCGCGCAGGTCTTCGTGAAACTGATACCGAAACTCCGAAACAGCGGCATCGCAACGTTTGCCGAAGCCGAAAGAGCATGCAATTCGATTCGATCCAAAACGGGCGGGCTGGGTCGCCCGGACCTGCCGAAAGCCGCTGAAGTCGTCAACATGGACAGCTTTCCGTTTCGCCACAGGGTGGGTGCCGTGATGGCTTCGCCACCGATCATTGTGGGATCGGACCTGCGGCTGGACGAGGCTCTTGGCCTTATGGCTACCAAGAACCTTGGCTCACTCTTCGTCGCTCTGGATGCAAGCGGCGATTACGGAATCCTGACAGAGCGGGACGTGCTCCGCGCAATCCATTTTGACGGAGCGTCCGCATTGACGAAGCAGGTCGGGGATTTCTGCTCAAGACCGTTGATAACTGTTGCCAGAAAGGAATTCGTGTATCGAGCCATCATCGCCATGTCCACCAACGGGATCAGGCACCTCGGCGTGTCGAATGACGAGGGCGAACTCGTTGGGGCGGTCAGCGCACGGGACCTGTTCAGCGACCACGCCGACGATGCGGTCGCTTTAGGGCGCGAGATCGAAGCGGCCAGTAGCCCTTCGGACTTGGGACGTGTTTGGTCAGGTCTCACTTCAGTCGTTCAGGCACTGGCGAATGAAGGCGTGAATGCCCGCGACATCACGGCCATAATCTCGCGCGAATTGCGAGACCTGACTCGCCGGGCCTGCGAGCTCGCGGAAGCCGAATTGACTGAAGCGTCAGGCTCCGCGCCGCCGACGCCCTACGCAATGCTTGTTCTTGGCTCGGGCGGGCGTGGCGAGAGCCTGTTGGCAATGGACCAGGACAACGCGATTGTCTTTCGCGAGGGAGAGCTTGGAGGCGATGCCGACAGCTGGTTCGAGAAGTTGGGCAAGCGCGTTGCTGAAACGCTTGATGAATCTGGTGTCAGATTGTGTTCCGGCGGTGTCATGGCATCCAATATCGAGTGGAGACGGGACGTTTCTGGCTGGAACAGCCATATTGCGGAATGGCTCTCGCGTACCCGGCCTGAAGACATCATGAACGCGGACATCTTTTTCGATGCAATGCCCGTGCACGGGGACATGAACATGGCGGAAACTCTGCGCGGCAACGCGTTGCGGTCCGCGAGCGAGGCGGTTCCGTTCCTGCGGCTGATGGCGACAAGGGCCTGCGAATTTCGCAGCCCACTGGGGTTTTGGGGAAGGTTGAGGCTCGAACGTGGCCGAATCGATCTCAAGAAGGGCGGCATAATGCCGATATTCTCGGCTGCAAGGACAGTTGCAATTGAGCATGGAATCCTGGCTCGGTCTACCGCCGAAAGATTGCGCAGATTTCGGCGTCTGGATGTCGTTTCCGAGGCCGCGGTCGACGACCTGATCTCCGCCCACGGGCATTTGCTTGGCATCATTCTGCGTCAGCAGCTTCGCGACATCGCGGCCGGCATCCCGCCGTCCAATCGCGTTGCGCCGCGCGAACTGGATGGAGCGGAGCAGAATCAACTGAAATGGTCGCTTGAGCAAATCCCCAGGGTGGCCGATCTCTTGGGAAGGCCGGCATCGATTTAGCTTGGCAAGCCGAAGTTCGGCATGAAAAGGCCTGTTTGCATTCTGCACGCATTCGTGCAATAATGTTCTCTCTTTGTTTCAAGAACGAGAATTTGGACAGCGAACGATATCGAAAATGGATTGTCCGACGGTTGGGCAGCGACGGCTCAGCAACAGGAAGCCAAAGACATACTGTGTCGATACTGTTTCCGGCGGCAAGGTAAGCCCTGTGCATTCAATTCGATGCAGGAGACCCGGAAAATGCTTTGAACTTGTGCAGTTGCGCACGGCAATGGAAATTCGGAGGCAAGTGGAATGGCAGATAACAGTGCGATAGAATGGACTGATGCGACATGGAATCCAGTTACGGGATGCACCAAGATCGGTCCCGGTTGCGACAACTGCTACGCAGAGCGATTTGCCGAACGATTCCGCGGTGTTTCAGGGCATCCCTATGAGAGGGGATTCGACCTTGTACTGAGACCCGAGAGGTTGTCACAGCCACGGCGATGGAAACGCCCCAGGATGATCTTCGTAAACTCCATGAGCGACCTGTTTCACAAGATGGTGGGCCGCGAATACATCGACCAGGTTTTTGATGCGATGGAGACGGCTGACTGGCATGTTTACCAAGTGCTGACCAAACGAAGCTCCTTGATGCGCAATTACGTTCTTAGACGTTATCGCGGGTCAAGTGCACCGGCACATATTTGGCTAGGCGTGTCCGTGGAGGACAAGGCACACAAAAGCCGAATCGAGCATCTGCGCCAAATCAATTCAAAGGCCAGATTTGTCTCGTTTGAGCCACTTCTCGGCCCCGTGGGTTCAATCGACTTGTCTGGGATAGCGTGGGCGATAGTTGGAGGGGAGAGCGGCCCATACTCGCGCCCCATGAATGCTTCGTGGGCGAAAGACCTTCGAGACCAGTGCAGTGCAGCGGAAGTCGCCTTTTTCTTCAAGCAATGGGGTGGCGCACGGCCAAAATCTGGTGGCCGACTTCTCGATGGTGAGGAATGGAACGGATTTCCATGGCAGATCGTGCCCAACCGAATTTTGGGCTCGGTGAGATCTTAAGAGGTTAGTGTGGACACAGAACTCGAACTGTATCAAGGGCGCGAACAGTCCCTCATTAAACACAAATTCTTGAGAGAATACCTTCAATTGCTGGCGTTCAAGGTGCTCCGCAATAGATTCCAAAGTTTCAATTTCATCGATGGTTTGGCGGGGCCGTGGCAAGTGTCTGATGACTCTCTATCCGATACGTCATTCGACCAAGCGGTGCGGGGTCTAAAGCTTGTCCACGAGGTTCTGAAACAGAAACCAGGGAATGCCTTGAGAATACGGTATTGCTTCTGTGAACAAGCAAATGACGCTTGTGATCGGCTTGAAGCGTATGCTCAGGAGCAAAAAGGATTAAATATTACAGTATTTCGAGGTGCGTTTGAGAACAATCTTAAGCACATCGCTAGCATTTGCCAAGACGGTTTTACTTTTACGTTCATTGATCCGACGGGATGGAACATCCGTTCGGATCTCATACTTAAGTTTTTGCACGAAAGAGACGGCGAGTTTATTCTCAATTTTATGTCGGAGCATATCAACCGCCACGCCGAATATTCACCGGTATCGCAATCTTTTGGTCATTTTTTGGCAGATTCCGAATGGGAAAAAGATTTTAATAGCTTACCGACAAATTTGAATAATGAAGAACGGATATTGATATTGCTCAAGCAAAAAATAAAGGATGCTAGGGCTGCAAAATACGTAGCGGATTGCAAGATATTGAAACCGCGAGAAAACCGAGTGAAAATGCGTCTTGTTTTTGGTACAAACTCCAGTAAGGGTCTTGAAGTTTTTCGTGACGTTCAGAGCAAGATCGAACTCTTAGAATACCAAACACGCAATAAAATCAATAGAGGTCCAAATTCCCAATCCCTTTTCCCCGATGAAGAGTTTGCCAGTTTGCAACAGCAATCAATGGGAGTGGGATGTCCTGAATTTTTGCAGCAGGCGGAGTTGCAGATAAGGAAGTTTTTGTTGGAGCATGGGCCTTCTTCCTTTCAAGTGATTAGTACAAATGTGCTTGAACAAGTGCCAGTGCGGTTAAAGCAAGTGAATGATCTCGTTAAGAAAATGAAGAACAATGGAATCATTTCATTCCAGTTGCCACCCAGAAAGCACGTTCCGCGACCTAACACTGAAATCTCGCTTGTTGAATAGAAGGTTTTGCAGGACATTGTTTTCGAGTGGGAATCGTGACCGATGTTGCTTGGGGAATATGCCGCAAGACGTTGCATTTGCTAGCTGAATCCATGCATTTTTCGAGTGCCCAGCCTGTTCAACGCGTCTTCAGTTGGCGCTAACCCGGTTGACCCCGGACTGGGCCGCACGTCTTAGCGACACGGTCATAGCGATCGGGCCCGGGGACTGTGGAACGAGCTTGACGAACCACGGCGGGAGACACTTCCCCACTCTGGAGCAGCGGGTTTCCAGCCCAGATCCGGATGGAAGGTGCCGTCGTGAACTGTCGTTCCGACAGGCCGTCTTTGCTCAGGGCCTGAAGCCGCCGGTGTCCGACTTCCGCAAGACCTTCACTCGCTCCGTGAATCGCCCCACTGCCGACAGCAAGGTCGGCACCGTCGCCATGGCGACGTCAACGACCTCGCGGCTCTCCCCGTTGGCACCCTCCCCCTGACCATCCGGTCTAGAGGCTTGTGCGAGAAACTCGGTGATTCGTGGCGAGGTTTCCACCGCCGTCTGCATCAGCTCTTGCGCAGCCTCCGCCAAGGCCGCGTCCTCGAGTGCCTCCTCGATCTCATCGACCCAGAGCGCGAGCGAGGCGGCGAGCCGGTCGCCGGCGCGGGCGCAATCGCTAGCCGTCACCTCTACCTCCGGATAGGGGCCGAGGTGGTGGCGCGAGGTGTCGCCGTCCAGCTCCCGTAGGTGTGCGGCGGTGTCGGCCTGATCTGGACGCTTTCGCTCGAGTCTCTGCGCTAGCCGGCTGATATCGTGGGGCGACTCCGCCTCGACGAGGCGGCGGACCAGCGCGGCCTTGCCCAGAAACTCGGCCAATGCCGCGGAATGCGCGACGAACGCGCCGCATTCGACCGCTGCCGCTTTCAGGCCTGTCAACCATGCGACACTGTCGAGGGAGGCTGCCGCCGCACGCGCATGGCTCAGTGCTTGGCTCATGGCGCTTTCCCAGAATTTGATGTCGATGGAAACCTTGCCTTCCTCGATCTGCGGCCGCTCCCAGCGGCCGGCAATCAGACGGCCGTCGCGTGCCACCTCGAAGGCCAGCGACCCTAGCGCGTTGGCCCGGTGCCTAAGGTCGGATTCCGGCAACACCCACACGTCGACGTCATCCAGTTCTTGGAGCGGGGTTCCGTCCGGCAGCCGACGTTCGGAGGACGAGACGAGGGCGACATCCCAGTCGCTGTCCGGGCGGTGCGTTCCGCGGGCACGGCTGCCAAACAGCACCGCCGCGAGGCCGTCCGGCCATTGCCGCAGCGTCACCCCGCATGCCTCCTGCACCGTCTTCTCGCTCGGCATCACCTCAGCTATCTTTCGTGGCTTCTCAGCCCTATGCAACCTTCGTCTCAAAGCATGCGGTCGCTTGGGCCGAAAGTCAAGTTCAGCTCCGCTATCCGAAATCACCCGCCTGACGGCAGCCTGAGGCACTGGCCGTCCCTGATTACCGCCCGCGTCAAACGCAACAACTGGCGCAGGCTCTCTGTCGTGCCGTTCTCCTTCGTGGGGTCTAGTGCAGCGCCCTCCGGTTCGAGTCGGCCGATGGTGAGAGTTGCCGTCTCAAGCTTTCGTTGCAATGGGCCGTGAAGAGCCAAGGCAGGGTCTGGAGGCAACGGAAATGGCACGAAGGCTCCCGGACTGCTTACCACCCACATCTGTGCCCTGGTATTGCCAACCAGACCACGGTGCAGGCTGGCACGGTCCAATTAAAGTTACTTTAATAGCGACAGCGTAATTAAGCTTTTCGCAAACCTGAATAAGGCACGCAAATGTCAATTGCATGGGCTTTGAAGCAGGGCAGTCGCTTTTGAAAATTTCGTTCCAGCTGGCGATTCAATGCGCCTGCAAGCAACAGCTTAGAGGCAGGCATTAGTCAGGATTCTCTCCTTGCTCTTGGGGGTGAGAACCTCGGTGCAACAACGCCACGCGCCACGGTCTCGCGAGATGACGGCCACTGCACTCTCTACATCATTTCCGGTGGCGAGGGATGTATCGACATGCAGAGACTGGACAGAGCAAGGAGTGATTTCCACGCCGCTTCATGAAGTTCAGGCATGAAATCTCGAACCACGACGCGGTCTCAGACCTGTTTGCCGCGATCGATGGCAAGGCACTGCAGCACACCATCCGGTGCATCTTGTGTCAACATTCTCGGCCCAAGTGCGACTGACCTTGGTGCCAAGTTCGGTTGGATGGCAAGTCGAGCGAGACCACGGTGATGCCAGTTCTTTCGGGGTCGCGGTCGCCGATGCTTATGCACGCACAGCGGCCGGTGGCCGAGACGGTGGTCGGGGCCCGCGGCGCACGGCGACCGGTTTGTTGCTGAAGGGCAGCCAGGGCGCTCCTGCGACGATGAGCGCCTGCTTTGAGAAACCCGAAAGCGCGAAACTGACAGCCGCAGCGTTTCCCGCCATGATGCGCACACCAGTTGATCGGGAACGTGCCGCACTGGGGCACTTGATATGGAGATGAACGAAAATTGGCAGCGCGCCCGGCTGGGACGACGATGCCTTGTTCGGCATGATCTGGGCCGCCGTCAAGCTGCCGCAAGCCGCCGCCGAAAGGGAAAATTGAAAAGCGATTGCCCTGAGAGAGACCGAACAGTTTCTTGAAGAGGCTTTTTCAATGTGGCAATATGGAGCGAAGAGTTTCCGTGGCTTCGCCATGCATTGTGGCTTAGGTGAGGAGGGATTTCTTGAACACAAAGCGCGACTATAGCTTGCTCGGCGTGGATTCACGCAAGGCGGTCGAGAATGGTCTTGCTGCTGCCGAGTGGTATCACACGAATGTATCGAGAAGGGACATGAAGGAAATGATGCGCCGCAGTGACGGTCCCGCGATTCGCGATACGGCAATCTGGCTCGCCGTGATCGTTTGCACTGCGGGAATGGGAATCTATCTTTGGCCGTCGTGGTGGTCGTTGCCCTTCTGGCTTGCGTACGGGGTGCTGTATGGATCCTCATCCGATTCACGTTGGCATGAATGCGGACATGGTACGGCTTTCAAGACATCGTGGATGAATGATGTCATCTACCAGATCGCGAGTTTCATGATCCTTCGGAACCCGACTGTCTGGCGATGGAGCCACGCCCGCCACCACACTGATACGATAATAGTTGGCCGTGACCCGGAAATAGTGGCCATGCGTCCGCCGGACTTGGCGCGCCTGTTCTTGAATCTAATCGGATTGTTCGATACTTGGGCAGGCATTGCTAGCATGATACGGTACGCTAGCGGCCGGCTCCAGCCCGAGGAACGCACATACATCCCGGAAGCGGAGACTTGGAAGGTCTTCTTGGTGGCGAGGGTCTGGGTCACGATCTATCTGGCGACAATCGCTCTTGCATTCTGGATGAATTCAATTCTTCCGCTGATGGTGATTGGCCTGCCGCGGATATACGGTGCCTGGCATCATGTGCTCACGGGCATTCTACAGCACGCGGCTTTGGCTGAAGATGTGCTTGACCACCGGTTGAATTCGCGAACGGTCTATCTCAATCCGATCAGTCGCTTCATCTACTGGAACATGAACTACCATGTCGAGCATCACATGTTCCCGATGGTACCTTATCACGCATTGCCGAAGCTTCATGAAATGATCAAGCACGATCTGCCGCCGCCCAACAAGTCTATGTTGGATGCATACCGGGAGGTTTGGCCAATCTTGAAGAAGCAGCTCAAGTACGAGGACATGTTCCTTGTTCGCAAGCTGCCTTCATCCGCGCGGCCGTACCGCGCGGAACTGCACGAACCAGTGTTTTCGTAACCATCAGAATCCGGAGGACCCAGTGACAGAGTGGATTGACGCTTGCGCCGCTGACGACATCGAGGAGGAGGATTTGATCCGATTCGACCACGCCGGGAGAACGTTCGCGATTTACAGATCCCCACAGGACGAGTTCTTCTGCACCGACGGCCTGTGTACGCACGAGCAGGTTCACTTGGCGGATGGGCTTGTCATGGACTACATCATCGAGTGTCCAAAGCATAATGGCCGTTTTGACTACAGGACCGGAGAGGCAAAGGGTGCGCTAGCTTGCGTGAATCTTAACACGTATCCCGTGAGGGTCGAAGGCGGCAGGGTGCACATACAAATCTGATGTTTCACCCCGAAGGTTGTGCGTGATTTTTGATCGGGAAGGTGCCTCTTCTCTGGTGGCTTTGTCAAAATCGATGTCCATTGCCGAAACTTGGACGGAATAGTACGCTTGCGCATCCCGGAGTCGACTGCCCCCGGGAGATGCGAAGCCAGTGAAGTGGCCCAGTGAGTTGAATCACGACGAATCTGCGGTGGATTGACAGGATCGAAGGAGAGCAGCCAATGTCGGTAAATTCCTTCGGAAGGCTTTTCAGATTCACGACTTGGGGTGAAAGTCACGGTCCCGCAATCGGTGTGACCGTCGACGGCTGTCCGCCAAAGATACCGCTTGAAAAGGGGCACTTGCAACGCTGGCTGGACCGTCGCAAGCCCGGACAGAACAAGTACACCACTCAGCGGCGCGAGGCGGATGAAGTCGAGATCCTGTCCGGCGTTTTTGAAGGTCTCACAACTGGTGCACCCATTCAACTCCAGATCCGGAACATGGACCAGCGGCCGAAGGATTATTCGGAAATCAAGGACAAGTTCCGGCCCGGCCACGCCGACGTAACGTACTGGCATAAATACGGCATTCGTGACCATCGGGGCGGCGGGCGCTCTTCCGCCCGGGAAACGGCCTCTCGCGTGGCTGCAGGAGGCGTGGCACGGGAGGTGATCGCCGCGCTCGCCCCGAATGTCGAAATCCGTGGCTTCATGGTTCGAATGGGAGACATCAAAGCGGTGCGTAGCCGCTTTTCATCATCGGAGATAGATCGCAATCCGTTCTGGACACCGGACCCGGAGATTGTCGATGCCTGGAAATCTCTCTTGGAAGGTGTTCGAAAAGCCGGCGATTCGATAGGTGCGGTAATCGAGGTCGTCGCGTCATGCTTGCCCGTGGGCTTGGGGGCCCCGATCTACGGCAAGCTGGATGCAGATATTGCCGCTGCGATGATGTCGATCAACGCAGTGAAAGGGGTTGAAATTGGGGCCGGAATGAAGGCGGCGTCCTTGAGGGGAAGCGAGAATTCCGACGAGATGGCACCAGACTCCGACGGACCAACCTATTTGTCCAACAATGCCGGTGGCGTGCTTGGCGGAATTTCTACTGGCCAAGATCTAGTTGTCCGATTTGCCGTCAAGCCGACATCGTCCATTCTAAAGCCCCGCAGAACAGTCACGAAGAGCGGTGCCAGCACCGAAATCGTGACGAAGGGACGTCATGACCCTTGCGTGGGAATCAGAGCGGTTCCGGTTGGGGAGGCAATGATGGCTTGCGTCCTTGCGGATCACCTGCTCTTGCACAGGGGGCAGATCGGCGAAGAAGTCGGGGCGACAGCGCCATCTAGCTTGGCTTGCGTCTAGGGAGCCTCTCTGGCTGCGCCGGTCGGTTTCCTGCGGTCCAGAAACCCTAAATGCGCGCTTTCGGGGCGGTATCGCCGCCGTTTCAGCCCCCGCGGGGCCGGTCTCCGGCAGATTCCGGACACGCTTCTCCCCTGTCATTGCAAGCGCAGCTGGGCAATCATCAGGTTCAAGAAGCCCGGAAGCGGCGCAAGCCGCTGCATGTTCCTCTCCAGCCCCCGGCAGCGAACCATGTCGCAGCCGAACGCCCGCTCGCGATCCGGAACGGATGCTCCACCCGCACCTTGGCCTTCGCCGTCTCCGCCTGGGCTGTCGCACTGTCCGCCGCCAGCGTCCGGCGCTTGCCCGGGTTCATGGCAATGCGCCGCGACCCCTCGCGCTCCGCCCGCTTCCCGATCCCGTGATATCCGGCGTCAGCCCGGACCTGTTTCTCCTCACCTTGCAGAAGTCAGCGCGAAGGCGTCAGGTTGTATTCAGAGGTTCCCTAGATTGGCATTCAGGTCATTGCCTAGTGCGACCTTGCAGCAAGCGAACACCCCGACTCCTGCTCATTTCTCGCGTTCCATAGCCAGAACCCAATGTTGGTTTGCTGCCATCGGACGGCTGCTCGGTGCTTCTTCCCGATGCTGATGGGGAGCGTGTTGAACTGGACATCTCATTCAACACTTCGGCTTGAAGTCGTGGCATAAGTTATCGTCTGAATGACATAGGCTTCCGACAGAAACAGTGTCCGGGAAGCAAAAGGCGAGATTCTATGTCCGAATTGAATGCTGGCGAACATTTTGGCACATTAGGTTTTGCAAGTCCGCTAGGACAGGGAGCCTTGACTTGACGTCATTGCCACCAGTGAATCGATTGCGGCTGGCGGGGATCAACAGGATGGAAGAGTGATTCGATGACTCACCTTGATAGCTTCAAGATCGTTCGCTACCGGGGCGTCAGTGGCTTGTCTTTACCCAATCTGTCCCAGGTGAATCTGGTGACCGGCGTCAATGGCATTGGGAAGACGGCGCTGCTTGAGGCCATATGGCTGTTCATGGGGCGATACAATCCTGGGCTTCTTTGGAATGCGAACGTCCAGCGTTCTGCCAGCCCAGCCCTGAATCCAGTTTCCAGCTTATCGAGTGACGTGCTGGAGTTGCATGGGAAGGAGAGTGGATCGCTCCATCGCATGAGGGCCGAATTCAAGAAGTTAGCTCAAATTGCAGGTCCTGTAGCAACCGGGGAGGCAGCGGAAATGAACTTGAGGCAACTCCCGATTGTTGGACGGATAGATACGCATCTCGATGGCGAACTAGCGGAAAGTGATATCGGGGGCATGCAACCGACACCTTGGGGGGTCGTGCTCTATGAGAATCCGTCACCTCCAAAGCCGTCGTCGCCATGTGTCATCGAAAGTACAAAGTTCCAGTTGGATACTCCTGTTGATTACCTTCAACGGTATTCCGAGATGGTCAGAGCGAATCAAAAAAAGGAGTTGACGAACGCCATTAATTTGTTGCTCCCAACAGTTAAGGATCTGGAGATCTTGACGGACAGCAGGGGCGAATCGTACCTGTCGGCTATTACTACTGGCGGAGTTCAACTCCCTTTGCATGATCTCGGCGGAGGAGTTGTTCGACTGTATCGGCTGTTGCTGAGTTTCTTCACCTGCCGTGGTGGCATGCTGCTTGCCGATGAGATCGAAAACGGAATTCACTATTCCGCGCTAAAAGAAATCTGGGCACGCGCGCGCCAGTGGATGCAGGCGTGGAATGTGCAACTCGTTGCTACGACACACAGTGCCGAATGCCTAGAGGCCGCAATTGCGGCATATGCGGATGCGCCTGCAAGTCTGTCTATACACAAGCTCTTCGTGAGGAAACAAACGGGCAAAGTGGAGGCGATGACATTCACCGGTGAGATGATCGAAGGCGTACGCGATCTCAACTTGGAGATTCGATAGTGATCGGGGTGCGTAAAGCATGGAACTGAAACTGAAGATTGATGCGGACAGATTGCTACTGGTTGAAGGCCGAGACGAGGTCAATTTGTTCAAAGCGCTTTTGAAGCACTGTCTTGACAACAAATCAGAAATTCAGGTGATTGACGCTGGGGGAATCAACAAGTTTCCTGTGAACTTGAAGGCAATTCACGAAAGCGTGCGGGCCCGGCCATCTTTCCAATCGCTTGGTGTCGTTCGTGACGCCGACGATAACGCAGACAGTGCTTTCAGAAGCATTTGCGACCATCTGCGCAAAGCAGGTTAACACCACCGGCGGTCCGTGGCGAATTTTCGGACGCCGTGCCATCAAGCGGAGTCTTCATCGTTCCGGGTGAGTCCGACCGCGGAGCTATTGAAACCCTTTGTCGACGTTCAGTCGAGGGTACAGATCTTGCTCGATGTGTCGACGAGTACCTTAAATGCCTGCAGGGCCACAACGTCTTGCATTCGAGGAATGTCGACAAGAGCTTCGCGCATGCCTATCTCGCCGCCATGAGCAACCCTATGGCAAGGGTAGGCGAAGGTGCCCAGAGCGGTGTATGGGACTTTGAGTCTCCAGGATTCACAGCTCTTTCCCGATTCCTTCGCGACCTCGCCTCGCAGGGTGCTTGAGCGAACGCACCCCTTTTCCAAGACAGTGGTGCAATTTTGGGTAGTGGCGGCGCGACCAATCTTTCTTGATCCTCGGCACATGCGTGACGGTCAAGCTGCACGTATCTGGATTCCCACTGTTTGAGGGCGAACGGTGCGCGGTATCTCCGACTTCTGACCAGAGCCGAACGGCGGGTGATCGAACTCCACCTGCCATCGCCAAAGGTTTTGGGCGGACTGAGAACGGCGTATCTGCCGGGGATGATGAATGCTATCCTTCATGTCCTGCGCTTGATTCTCCCTCGGCGCCTGCTGTCGAAGGACCGCCTGCCGGGTTCTACGGTGCGGCGCTGTTTCGCCGCGTAGCAGAACGGTAGACTCAAACAGTGACTCCTGATGGCAGCCCGCCTTGACGCGGGCAAGGTCAATGGCCGCAAGCGTCAAACTCTCGCCGACACCGATGGCTGGCTAGCAACCATACTGTTTCTGGCCCCCGACATCCAGGATCTCGACGGCGACTTCTCGGTTCTTGCATCCCTCCGCCACGCCTTTCCATGCTTTCGCTGAGCAGTAGGCGGAGCCCGAGGTGCATATCACGGGGGTAACACTAACAGGTGTAGTTTTAGGCTCCGAAGCGCTATCTCTGGCAAGCTCAGGCCGGGGTTAAGATCGATCCAGCTGGCGGCCTTGACAGCAGGTTCATGGCCATTGCCTTGAAGTCCAGTTTCGCTTTCGATGCCACCTAGCAACAAATCCTGTTGCTCCATGAGCGAATTGAAAGGCTCAATTCGCGATTCTCAGGCATGTCCTGGCACTGGCGCGACAGGCTCTTGGCGCCGGGGGCTTGCCGAGCACGACGAGATGGAACCACCGAAGGCAGCTGTCAAGATCCTTGGTTGCATCTCTGCGGAACGGCCGCAGGAAGCCCTTGAACTGGCTGTGGTGGCTGGTGGCCGTCTGGATGTGCCGGACCCCGCGCACCCGTTCGTCGGCGGAGCGATTGCAGCGTCCGGCATCGGAGGCGAGCAGGGCGTCCGAGGCGATCACCGGGGCCAGTGCCTGCTTCACGCTGTTCGCGTCGAGTGCCGGAAGGGGGCAACTGAGGGGCGCGCCGCCGCCAGCGAAACGCCGTGCTCGGTACAATCCCGCAGCGCACCGCGCTGCCTCGCGAACCGTCTCGCCCTTTGCAAGCGATGCGGCGAAGGACAGCCACCGCTCCTTGCAGCGAAGCCCGGACAGCGCCGTGCCGGCGAGAGCGCCGAAGGTGCGGCCGCAGGACTTGCACCGGTGGCGGCACAAACCGCGCGACTTGCCCCGGGACACCGGCGCTGCTCATCGATCCCCAACTCGATCGCCGCCAGCGAGGCCTCGCCTCCGGTGGATTCGACAGAACCGCAGCAACTCTCGAAAACCGGTCCTGAAACCGCGCCCGATCCATTGTTCCGCTCCCCATGGTCAATGCAAGTCGGAACCAAGTGCATCGCATATGCCTGCGAAATGCGAACAGAGCCAATTGAAAACGGATTCGATCCTTTAGTCAGATGCCCCCTAATAGTGGCTGACCCGGCTTCCTTCAGCACCGTGAATTCGGAGTGACCGTTCGATCGTTGCTGATGGCAACGCGTCAACTCTAAGCCCGCCGCAGTCGTCCAAAGAAGATCGGCGGATGCGGTCCGAAACCTCGGTCCGCTTTGCAAGCTTAATCGCGTTCATTCCGAGCACATAAATATTTTACCCAGCGTTTCGCTCGGATGGATGGCTTAGCACGTCATATTGTGCACCCTTCTCAATGACAGTCGATGGTTTTCACTTTTTCCGGGGCGGGGTAATCCTCCAGCCATTCGAAGCATATCTGCTGCTTGTCGTTGATTTGGGTGCTCCACTGCCCATTGTGACGAGGACCCAATCCGGCTTTCTCGATGAATCGCTCGCAAAACCATACAGCTAGGTTCCGATCGCACCAAACACCGGATTCTGGTGGCAAAGGTCTCAAAAAACGAAATCAAGGCCTGTGCGCTGGCATGGAAATGCTAGTGGCTTTTGAGTTATCTTCATCGGGGGCATCCGCTCGATTTGCTCGAACTAGGCTTGAATCGCGCTCTTCGCTGCCAAGTCCGTCTGAAACACGCTGATCGGCTTGCGGTGGCTGTGTCGCCCGATAGGCACCAACCTATGGCCACGATTGATGCCAGGCAAGGTCCCGTGAGTGGCAGAACGCGCCCGTTGAACAAGGCGTTTCCTTGCAAAGCCAGCATCTGAAGGCTGTTGCGGAATGTTCTCGTTCGGTCAGCGACGCGGACGCTGGCAGGTTTGGGAGGCTGCCCTCACGTACAATCGCAAACAGCGGGTGCCAAGCTGCTGTAAACCGACGCCCACGGTCATCCATCGGCGACCGTCAACCGTAGAACCATCCGAAAATCGCAAGACCAGACGTCAAGCCGAATTTCGCGACGGTCTCACGTTTGGTTCATGCCGCATTGCGGAAGTTTCGGAGCAATCATTCGGGACTACCCCGATCTTGCTGGATACTGTGTCCGACTTCTGTCGTTGCATCACGGAGGCAGGCAATGCGCCTGCCTCCGTGGTGCCGATTCCGGCTGTGCCTAGTTGGCGAGGCAACTATCGGCGTTTTCGGCCGTGCACACATCGAGCCCGGTGTAGATCGGGTCGTCGACTTCCTTGCCTTCAACCAGATCTTTCATGATGAACATCGCCATGTAGCCCATTTCGAACGGACGCTGACCCACTTGGCCGTTAGAAAGCCCGTCCGCGAGCTGTTCCATCTGCATTGGAAGCGTGTCGGCAACAATGATCGAAAGATCGCCCGCGTCCATACGATCCTTGTAGGGAGCCACGGCCTGGCGATACGCATTGTCGTACCACTGAGTGAACGCGCCGGTGGAGATGAACGCCGTCAGGTCGGTCTCCTTGGCCAAGACATCGGTGAGACCCTGCACCGCCTTGTTGCCGTCATCGTCCGTTATGAGCGGGCAGCCGTCGACCTCTGTCCAACCGTTCTGGCCGGTCAACCGGTCGCCCGGAGGCGTCGTGTCGGACATGCCGCCAAGCGTGTCTCGAATGCCTTGGAGCCGTTCGTTGTGGTTGGCCGCAGCCGCGCCGCCGGTCTGGAGGCACACGCTGCCGCCGTCGGGTTGAAGGGATTGCGCGATCTTCGCCAAGTTCACTCCGATATCGTAGTTCTTGGTTCCGACGTAAGTCGCGCGAACGCCCCGGTCTTCTTCGAGGACGTCCGAGTCCCATGTCATGACCGGAATTTCGGCATCTGCCGCCGCTTTCAGAACCTTGGCCATCGCTGGCGCGTTCGAAGGGGCAACCGCGATGCCATCGACGCCTTGGCTAATCAAATCCTGGACAATCTGAAGCTGTTCGAGCTCTGTGTGCTCGCCGGGTCCGATATACACGCACTCGACGCCGTCCAGTTCATCCTGGGCCTTGTAGCAGCCGTCGCGCGCGAGGTCGAAGAACGGATTGTTCATCGCCTTTGGCACAAGGGCAAGTTTCAACTCCCCGTGGCTTTCGGCGAGTGCAAACGGTGCACCGACAACAGCGACGGCTGCAGCGAACACCGCGATAAATGCGTTTCTCATGATAGTCTCTCCTTTTGTTGATTGAAGATTTCCCAATCGCTGGGAGCAGGCATGCCAAGCTTTAGCCTGCCTGTACCGGGTTACGAACCCCGATTCCTGAGCCGTTCCAGCAACACCGCGATGATGATGAAAAGGCCAATGAAAAACTGCTGCCAGAGGGCGTCGATTCCCGCAAGCAGCAGGGAATTTCGAATGAGTTCCATGAGTGCCGCCCCGATAGGCGCACCGACGGCGTATCCAATTCCGCCCATGAGATTGGCGCCGCCGATGACGGAGGCGGCAATCACGTTGAGTTCATAAGTCAAGCCAAGCGCATTGGTGACCGATCCGAACCAGCCGACCATCAAGAACGCGGCAAGGCCGGCACAGCTTGCCGACACGACGTATACGGAAACGATAACCCGCTCGACCGGAATGCCCGCGAGCTTTGCTGCCTCCGCGTTTCCGCCCACCGCGAAGACCCATCGTCCCCAAGTGGTGTAGCGGAAAGCGACAATGAAGATGACGGTTAGCACGACCAGAACCCAAACCGGATTGGGAACGCCCCATATGTTCTGGCCGCCGATCCACTCGAACAAGTCCTGGTCGGGGCCGAATTGGTAGATCATCTTGTTGTTCGAGATGACCATCGAGATTGATCGTGCCATGGCGAGCATGCCGAGGGTCACCACGAAAGGCTGCATCTTGAGGTAGGCAATCAGAATGCCGTTGATGAGGCCTACCACGATCGCCGTTCCCATGCAGGCCGCGAAACCGACCCCAATCGAATATCCCGCTTGCATGGCAAGACCGGCCGCGATGCCGGTCAGTCCCATTAGCGAGCCGACCGACAGATCAATGCCAGCGGTAACGATCACCGCCGTCATGCCAAGCGCCATAATCCCGAAGAACGCGAAATTCCGGGTGACATTGTATAAATTCCGCTCGGTCATGAACACGTCGGAAATCACCGACATGACCAGCCCAATGGCGATAATAGCGACAAGGACCCAGAATGGCTGGGTTCGGATCATGGCACCTGCGGCAGTGAGTTCGCGCCGCGAACTCACTGTCTCATTGATCTCCGCATGACCGCCGCCGTTCTTGTTACTTTCGATCATGCGCTCTCTATGGCTCCGGTTATCAGGCCGGTGATCTCCTCGGGAGAAGTCTCGAAAACTCGTTTGTCGGCCACCTTGCGGCCGCGCCGAAGCACCGCGACTCGGTCGCAGACACTGAACACGTCCGGCATCCTGTGCGAGATGAGAACAACCGCGTGATTGCTGTCCCTGAGCTGGCGTATCAGGTCAAGCACCTCCGCAACCTGACGCACCGAGATCGCAGCGGTCGGCTCGTCCATGAGCACGATCTTTGGATCACTCAGCCGGGTTCGAGCGATCGCAACCGCTTGGCGTTGACCGCCCGACATCTGGCGCACCACATCTCGCGGCCGGGTCTCCGACTTGAGTTCGGCGAACAGCTTGCTCGCCCGCTTGTACATTGCCCCGTGGTCGATGTAGCGAAGCGGACCGATGGATTTCTTGAGTTCACGTCCCAAGAATACATTGGCTGCTGCGGTGAGATTGTTGCAGAGGGCGAGATCTTGGTACACGATCTCGATTCCACATTGGCGAGCATCGAGTGGACGGCTGAACCGCACCCGTGTTCCTTCAAGAACGATTTCCCCCGCGCTCGGCGGATAATTTCCGGCAATGATCTTGACAAGCGTGGACTTGCCGGCGCCATTGTCGCCCATAAGGCCCAAGACCTCTCCGGCAACAATGTCGAAATCGACCGATTGGAGCGCTTGGATAGCCCCGAAACTCTTCGAGACCCCTCGCATTTCCAGGACGGGCAAGCCCGGGGCCGTTTCGCTACTCAATGGTCAATCGCCACATTCCGACAATAATGAATTTTTCAAAGCCCACCGACGAGGGTCGGCAAATATTTCACCGATAAGAAGCCAGATTAATGTACCCCCGCCGTCGAAGATGTCAAGTATCTGTCCAGGGAAACACCATAAAATAATTAACCTATTGAAATATAAAGGTTTTTATAAAATACAAGGCTCAATTCGCGAATCGCAGGCTTGGTCTGGCGCTGGCCGCCGCGCGGCATGCTCTTGGCGATGGATGCCTGCCGAGAACGACGGGATGGAACCAACTCGGACAGCTGTCGAGACACTTGGTGACGATGCCGCGGAAGCGTCGCGGGAAGCCCTTGATCTGGCTGTGGCGGCTGGTGGCCGTCTGGATGTGCACGGCCCCGTGCACCCGCGAGCCGCACTGCACAGGTCTGCGCGAAGGTGCATGGCGTTCTCGCCGCGATGGAAGACGAAGGCGTCGAGGCGCGGCTCGGCACGTTGGTCGAGCGCTGGTACACCGATGCGTTCATGGAGGTGCAGCCCGATGCGATCGAGACCCCAGCAGCGCCAAGTGCTCGATACCCCCGATACGAGGTGATCTGCCCGTGTCTCATGTTCACCGGCTAGATCGACGGCGGATGCAATCCGTGCCTCAACCGGCTCATCGCCGACACCCTGCCTGATTCCTAGCTCGTCATCCTCGACGGACTGAAGCATTCCATCCTGATCGAGGCGCCCGATCACGTCACTCCCCCGGTGCGCGATTTTCTCCTGCGGCATCACTGATGCCTTCTAACGATGGATCAGATTTCATTCGGTCTAAGTCTCTCCAAGAAATCGCCAACCTCAACTGCGGCTTGGTCTATTTCGCTGATGAATCTCAAGAGTTCCTGTTTATCCGATTTGGTCGGGCAAAGGGCGTGAAGGATGCGTTTGATATGCAAGTACCTGGTCTCCATTTTCGTCTGTGATGGGGGGGCATGGAGTAGCGCATTTCGTTTATTGATCAGTCCGCTGAATTAATCTGAGAAGAACGCACATTGATGATTTATCGACTGCGTTCCAGTGTAGATAAATTCTTTTGTGGTTTGTCTGAATTTTGCCAATATCAAACTAGAAATCAGTGGTTTTCCCCCGCGGCAGCAGGTACCAACGAAGCTCGGCGCTATGCGTTCAATAATCCGGATGATCGTCCATTCATAGCCTGATCAGGCGAAGGTCACGAAACCATCGAAAGTTGCGTGAACGATGTTCGCGACCAAGGCCGGCGCGTGTCAAGTGGCCGTCAGGATTGGTGCGTGCAGGATATTTCCGACAGTTCGTGTCCCGCGGTGAATGGGAGCCCGTGATGCATGCGATCAGGGTCGCGTATACGCGCATACACGATTGAATGGAAAGATTCGATACTGTACATGGTGTATATGGTGCTGGCGTCGGTTCGCGGCGTGTCACTTGGGCGAGTGAGTCGAGGCGCTTGGGCGCCTCGCTCCTCACGATGCGCGATGTTCTTCTGCGCCATCGCAGAGGCGCTAGTTCACCGAGCGTCGCAGGCAGGTGCCCCGGAAGGCGGTCGGCGATCAGGACATATTGTGCGGCGACCCCGTATGCTTTGAAATTGTCGGGGGTGCCAGGGCCATCGGAACACATCGCCGGAGGACACCATGCAGACACATGCGAGAGTCGTCGTCATCGGTGGGGGAATGATGGGGGTGGGGCTGCTCTACCATCTCGCCGAGGAGGGGTGGACGGATCTCCTGCTAGTGGAAAAGGGTGAACTCACCTCCGGATCGACGTGGCACGCGGCGGGCCAGTGCCCGAGCTTCATCGCCGACTACAACATGGCGAAGATCCACGACTACGGGGTCAGGCTCTACCCGAAGCTCGAGGCGAAGACCGGGCAGTACGTGAGTTGGCACGGGTGCGGCGGTATCCGGTTCGCGCTGAAGCCGACTGAGGTGGAGTGGTTCCATCACGTCGCGAGCGTCGGCAAGCTCATCGGCTTCCACTGCGAGATCATCGACCCGGAGAAGATCAGGCAGATCAACCCGTTCGTGAACGTCGACGGCGTGCTTGCAGGCGCATGGACCATCGGGGACGGCCACGTGGACCCCGCCAGCTGCTGCAACGCGCTGGCGAAGGGCGCACGCGACATGGGGGCGACCATCGCGCGGCGCACCCGGGTGACGGACCTGAAGCAGCGCCCGAGCGGCGAGTGGGAGGTAATCACCGACCGGGGCAACGTCGTGTGCGAGATGGTGGTGAACGCGGCAGGGTGCTACGCACGCCAGATAAGCCGGATGGCCGGCACCGACGTTCCGATCACCAACATGGAGCACACCTACCTCGTCACCGAGCCGATCAAGGAGTTCTTGGAACGTGACGAGGAGATGGTGGTGATGCGCGATCCGTATGCGTCGGCGTACTACCGCCAGGAGCAGAAGGCGGGACTGATCGGCATCTACGAGCCGGTGGGTTCGTCCGAATGCTGGAGTCGCCGCGGCGGCTGGCCGGAGTGGGACTCGGAGAACGAGCTGTTCGAGGCGGACCTCGACCGGCTTGCACCCTATGTGGAGCGGGTGCTGGCGCGGATGCCGATCTGGCGCGATGCCGGCATCAAGCGCATCGTGTGCGGGGCGATCCCGCACACCCCCGATGCGAACCCGCTGCTCGGTCCAGCCGCGGGCTCGAGGAACTTCTGGCAGTGCTGCGGCGCGTCCATCGGCATCGCGTCCGGCGCGGGCAGCGGCAAGTATCTCGCGCAGTGGATGGTGCACGGCGACAGCGAGATCAACATGGCCGGTGTCGACCCGCGCCGGTTCGGCGGCTACGCGCCCGGGGAGTACACCAAGACCAAGTCCCACCAAGACTATGAGCACATGTACGCCCTGCACCTGCCCGGCGAAGAGCGTCCCGCCTCGCGCGGCGAGCGGGTCACGCCGCTGTTCGACAAGCTCGCCGCCAAGGGATGCGTGTACACCGAGGCCAACGGCTGGGAGCGCCCGAAGTGGTTCTCGCTCGACGGCCGGGAGGAGGAGCCCGGGTTCCGGCACAACAACGTCTTCGAGGTCGTCGCGGCGGAGTGCCGCGCGGTGCGTGAGCGGGTCGGGGTGCTGGATCTGTCGAGCTTCGCGAAGTACGACGTGACCGGGGCGGGCGCCGAGGTCTACCTGAACATGATCACCGCGAACCGCATGTCGAGGCGGATCGGCGGCATCGTGCTCGCGCACTATCTGTCGCCGGAGGGCCGCATCGCTGGCGAGTCGACCATCACCCGGCTCGCCGCGGATCGCTTCTACGTGCTGTCCGGCGCGGGTGCGGAGGATCGGGACATGGACAGCCTCGTCCAGGGGCCGCGCGACGGGCTCGACGTCACCGTGACAAACGTCACCGAGGACTGGGGAGTGCTGGTGCTCGCGGGGCCGCGCTCGCGCGAGGTGCTGGCGAAGCTGACCGCGGCGGAGCTGGACAACGGGCACTTCCGCTGGCTGACCGGCAAGGAGATCGATGCGGCCGGGATCCCGATCCGCGCACTGCGGGTGAGCTACGTCGGCGAGCTCGGCTGGGAACTGCACTGTCCGATGGCGCGTCTCGCCGATCTGTACGATGCAGTGTGGTCCGCCGGGGAAGCATTCGGTATCGCGGACTTCGGGGTCTATGCTGTCGACTCGCTGCGCATGGAGAAGGCGTACCGGGGCTGGGGTGTGGAGCTCACCAACGAGGTCACGCTGGTCGAGGCGGACATGGAGCGTTTCGCCGCGTTCGACAAGGACGACTTCATCGGCAAGACGGCTATGCAGCGCGTCAAGCAGGCAGGCATCGTGACACGGCTCGTCTACGTGGAGGTTGAGCCTTCGGACTGCGATGTGCACGGCGGGGAGCCGGTGATCGCAGATGGCAAGGTGGTCGGGGTCACGACTTCCGGCGCCTACGGCCACTCTACGGGCAAGAGCCTCGGCTTCGCCTATGTCGAGCCTCGCCTCGCCTCGCCGGGCACGACGTTCGTCATCGACGTCCTCGGCGAGCCGCGCGCGGCGACGGTGCTCGCGGCGCCCGCCTACGATCCGCGCAACGAGCGGTTGCGGGCGTGAGCCCGTGCCGCGGATGAGCGGTACGATCCCTAGGGTGCGGGGACGCGATCCTGCACGCGGGAAAGCAATCGATCCACGTTGCCCCGATCGCAGAGCCATTTTTCAGTCAGCGACACCTATACTTGGAATCAGTCAATGATCCCATGGCTCCCAATCTTTGTCGAGTTCGTCTGAACCGACCGAGAATTGCATGTGAATCAATACATTGATGAACGTGGCGTCAGTGTGTGGTACGAACAAGAAAATGGTCCTGACCCCGATCGGCGCTCGGGGACGCATACCGTTGCCAGCTCTGGTGATCGCCGGCTGACAGGGCTTGCGCTGGTCACGGGAGAAGTCCGATGAATTCAGGCGTGCCGCCCTTGGTCGTCGACGTCGATGGCACACTGGTCGCAGGCGGTCTGCTGCTCGCGACCTCCCCGCTCCCGCTCTTCGCCCTTCCAATCTGGCTCGTCAAGGGGGCGCAGCGTTGAAGCGCAGGATCGCGGCGGTCATGTGCTGAAGCTGTCCGCGACGGCGTACGCATGGGCGGCAGGCGCGGGCTTGTGCATCGGGCTCGCTGAGATTGGGTATTTCTACCTGTTTCGTGGTGTCGGCGGGACCGGACCGGTCGCCGCGAGCGTCGCGGTGCCGGTGATTGTGACCGGCACCATGCTGCTCTCGTCGTTTGTGTTGAAGGAGTCGCTCGGAGCGATGCAGGTTGCGGGCACGGTGGTCGTGGTCATCGGTATCGCGATGGTCTTCTCCGACGGATTCCTGTCCTGAATGCTGCAGATTGGCTGCCGCAGAGAGCGCGCGGACGGGCGCGGCGCGCCATGTCGAGCCCATACGCCAGCAACCCGGATAGGATGGCGCGGGTATCGGGTCGCGGGTGGCGAGTCCGATGCGATCGAGCGCGAAGAGGCATGACAGAGAGGGAGCCGGCCGTGGGCGCCGGGACGCCGTGAAACGCGCGATCATCGGCTTTCATCTCGACGAGGTTGGCGACTGGGTTGCGGATCTCGGATGCGGTCATTGCCAGCACGTGCGCCACCGGCCGCCTTTCGTGAGCCGACCGTGGGTCGTGAGCGACGCTGGGCGCGAGGCGATGCTGGGCACTGAGCTCGAATGCGTGAGCTGCGACCGGATGGAGTGGCCCGACGGGCTTGCCGCATATCGCCGGACCCCGGAGTTCGACGAGACGACGATCCCGAGCGGGCTCCTGTCCGAGCACGCTACGAAGCACGGCGTATGGGCCCGAATCCACGTGATCTCCGGGACGCTCCGCTATCAAGTGGGCACCCCGATCCACAGGTCGTTCTCGATCGAGCCGGGATCGAGCGAGGTCATCGTCCCAGAGGTTCGGCATCGGGTGGAGCCGGAGGGACCGGTTCGATTCTTCATCGAGTTCTCGCGGGCGGTGCGCAACACCTGACGATCTCGGCGTCGATATCGAACTGGCTGATACGGTGCAGCCGCTGCGCTCGCCACACCCCGGCGGAGGGGGGCAGTGTGTCTGGAATCTGCCGGATCGGCCCTGCGGGGGCTGAACCGGCGGCGATTCCGCCCCGAAAATGCGCATTTGGGGCTTCCGGACCACGGGAAACCGACCGGCGCAGCCGGGAACAGCGGCTCCCGCAGCCAAAACCCCACAAAACTCTCCAAATCAGAGGTTTCTTAGCCAGTTCCAGAAGGTAAAATGCAGAGAAAAACGCCCGCTTTCGCAACGGTCTTACCAATGAGGTTAATTTGCCGTCGGTGAATCATTTTTCTCTCCATTTGGTAGGGTTGGTATACGTCGCATCAATTCAAGCAGACTGAATGGCGCGACGCAGTCTGACTGGCAACCTGTCTTGGAAGCTGGGGAAATATAATCTTGGTCTGCGTTTCCTGCCGCATGCGGTGATTCGCGGGTTCCGCTCGATCGGAATTCTTGGGCATTGCGCACGAAATCCAGCAGGTTTCGGAAAAACATTCTCCGTAGATCCCTGCAAAGCCAGCGCCGCCGCCGTTTCATCCGCGTGAAGGTTGCTTGCTTCGAGCTGGACGCCATTGACTCGAATGCGCGAAGTTCAGGTCGCTTGCGCGAGAAATCCGCTGGCGTGCCCGCTGTGTCGCGGGCTGCAAATCCCGCGAAGGTGCAAGAACTTGATCAGGCGTTCATTCGCAAGACATCGGAACAGTGATCGACATCTTGCTCTGCAGTTGGCAATGGCGCGACAATCAAGAGGTCTGATTGGTTGGGATAAATGCGGGAATGCGTGTTCCGATTTCAGCCGTTTACTGCAGCCTTGAGGCTCTTGGTGAATGACATCCTTGGGGTCCGATCTGAATCTTTCTGTATTGGCTCTCCGGTGTGCGGATTTCTGACTGTCCTTGCCGGACGCTCGCGATACGACAGCCTTCCCAAACCGAGGAGTGCAACAGAGTTGCCTGCAGCCACTTCCGCGACGACAACGCTTCCGAGCGATTTCAGTGTCGTCTCAACCATTTTCTTCTCGAGGCCTGTTTCATTCGCGACTTTCTCAACGATTTGTCTTTGATTAACGAGGTCATTTGCCATCTGAAACCCTTCCGATTTCGGTTGCACAAGACACCGCAGGCATGATCGGCTTTCGTGTCATCCTGCGATCGAATGTTTCGTGATATTTTTAAATTCCTTGCAATTCAACTGCGCACGCAAAATTTTCGGGGCTAGAGAAACCCGGTTTCGTCGAAGCTTCGCAACTTCCGGGAATGGAGGAACTCGAGCGGCATTTCCCGAAGAGATTCCAGTGCCCTGATACCGATGCGAAGATGTTTCTTCACCTGGCTCTGATAAAAGTCGGTCGCCATTCCAGGGAGCTTCAACTCGCCGTGCAGCGGCTTGTCGGAAACGCACAGCAGTGTTCCGTACGGCACCCGGAAGCGGAATCCGTTGGCCGCGATCGTGGCCGACTCCATGTCCAGCGCGATTGCCCTTGATTGATTCAACCGTCGCAGCGACCCAGACTTGGTTCGAAGTTCCCAGTTTCGGTTGTCGATTGACGCCACCGTTCCGGTACGCATGATTCGCTTGAGACCGTATCCCTCGTGCTGCGTCTCGAAGGCGACCGCGCTCTCGAGTGCCTTCTGCACCTCGGCCAGAGCCGGAATCGGAACCCAAGTCGGCAGGTCTTCGTCAAGCACGTTGTCTTCGCGCAGGTAAGCGTGAGCGAGCACATAATCCCCAAGGCTCTGCCCATTCCGCAATCCGGCACAGTGGCCGAGCATCAGCCAGGCGTTCGGGCGCAACACCGCAATATGGTCCGTTGCAGTCTTGGCGTTTGAAGGTCCGATTCCGATGTTCACGAGGGTGATTCCCTGTCGGTCTTCACGCTTCAGATGCTGCGCGGGCATCTGCGGGGTTTTCAGGCCGCATGGAATCTTCCCCGCCGAGTCTGTTAGCGAGTGGTTGCCGGGGGTTACGAACGAAGTGTAGCCGCTTGTCGGGTCGGCAAGCATTTCTCGAGCGTAGTCCTCGAATTCATCGACATAGTACTGGTAGTTCGTGAACAGGACCAAGCTCTGAAAATGCTCTGCCCGGGTTGCCGTGTAGTGCTGGACTCGAGCGAGGGAATAGTCGATTCGCTGGGCTTGGAAGGGAGCAAGCGGCTTGGTGCCGTCGTCATTGAGAAACTCGGTACCGTTCACGATGTCGTCGTGCATGGTGGCGAGCTCCGGTACATCAAAGACATCCCGCAAGGGTGCGCCCGACTCGCTCGATGCAGCACGGGAGATCTTGAAATCCTCGTGCAACGCAAAATGCACCGGAATGGGCGTTGTGGACAGGCCGACGGACACCGGAACGCCGTGGTTGTCGATAAGGAGCTGGATTTGCTGGGTCAGGTAGTTTTCGAAGAGATCGGGCCGCGTGATCGTGGTGGCATACTCGCCAGGCGATGAAATGTGTCCGAAAGAGAGCCGGCTGTCGACATGCGCATGCGTCCGAGTCGATATCCTGACCTCTGGGTAGAATGCACGGTACCGGTTTTGGCAGGAATCCCCCCGTACCTCCTGCTCGAGTTTCTGGCGCAGAAAGCGCGTTGCCTCCGCATACAGGGTCTTGAGCCGAGCGACAGCCTCGTCGGCGTTGTCGAATGATCTGCGTATGGACTCGGGAGATGTCACGATTGAGCGTTCCGTTGGCGAAACTGGCACTGGCTATTGTTCCTCGAACAAATTGGTGATTTCAAACTTGGTTACATCGACAAGCCCCTTGTCGGATATTCGCAGTTCGGGAATGACCGGAAGGGCCAGCAGCGAATGCTGCATGAATGCATTGTTCAACCGGCACCCGCAGGCGACCATCGCTGAATTCAACGCCTCAGCGTCGCGGGCCACCTCTTCTGGTGCGGCGTCCGACATCAGTCCGGCGACAGGCAGGCGGATCAGCGCAATCTCGCGCTCATCCTGCCAAAGTGTCACTCCGCCATTGACGTCTCCGAGTCGGTTGGCGGCAAGCGCCATGTTCCTGCGGTCCGTACCGACAACGACAATGTGGTGGCTGTCGTGGGCGACTGTCGAGGCAAGCGCCATCCTGCCTCGATATCCGAATCCGCTGACGAAGGCGTTCACGACCTTGCCGGTTCCTTTGTGCCGCTCCACCAGCGCGATTTGACAGACGTCGTTTTTTGAATCCCCGGAAACCAACCCGTCTGCAACTCGCAACTCGGCCGCCAGCGCTCGTGTAGGTGCCTGGTTCTCAATGACGCCGATCACCTTGACTTTCGCTCGATTTGCCCCGGCAGGAGCCTCAATGCAGAAATCTCGCTCGGAAAGCGGCTTTCCGAGTCGCACCGTGTTTCGGGAATGGTCTGGCCAGTCTAGATGCGGCGTGTCCGCAACCAAGCCGCTTTCGTCGGCCAGGGTTTTGCCGCGACCGATCACTCTCTCGACCGGAAGTGTTTGCATGCACGATGTCAGAAGCAGATCGGCACGCCGCCCCGGAGCGATCGAGCCGAGCTCGCGCTCCAGGCCGAAATGCGCGGCGGTGTTTATCGTCGCCATCTGGATGGCAACCACCGGATCGCAGCCGCATTCCACTGCATGCCGCACGACTCGGTTCATGTGCCCGTCATTGACCAGCGTGCCAGAGTGGCAATCGTCGGTGCAAAGCACGAAATTCCTTGGATCCAGTCCACGCTCTGTAACGGCCGTGATTTGGCTCTTGACGTCATGCCAGGCGGACCCCAGGCGCATCATCGTGCGCATTCCCTGGCGAACCCGAGTCACCGCATCGATTTCTCTTGTGCCTTCATGGTCATCCGCAGGGCCTCCCGCCACATAGGCATGAAAATCCGGGCCGAGGTCGGGCGAAGCATAGTGGCCTCCAATCGTCTTTCCGGTAGACTGCATCACGGCCATTTCCGCCAGCATTTGCGGATTGCCCCCAATCACCCCCGGAAAGTTCATCATTTCCCCGAGGCCTATAATTCCGGACCACTGCGCGGCCTCAGCGACGTCCTTGGGCGAGACCTCGGCTCCCGGCGTTTCCAGCCCAGGCGCTGCTGGTGCGCACGAAGGCATCTGCACGAAGATGTTTATGGGCTGCAGCGCGGCCTCATCATGCATCATGCGAACGCCCTCAAGTCCAAGCACGTTGGCGATTTCGTGCGGATCGACAAACATCGTTGTCGTTCCATGCGGGATGACTGCCTGAGCGAAGCGTGCCGGAGTAAGCATGCCCGATTCAATGTGCATGTGCCCGTCGCAAAGGCCAGGAACCATATACAGACCGTCGGCATCGATGACTTCGGTGCCGTCGCCGATGCAGTGGCGAGCATCCGGGCCGCAATACGCAAAACGGCCCCCAGAGATGGCGATATCGTGTTTTGGAAGAATCTCCCGGCTGTGCACGTTGACCCAATTGCCGTTTCTAACGACAAGATCCGCTTCAGCCCTTCCCGCGGCCACTGCCACAAGATGGTCAGCCACTTGATGCCAAGCCGGGAGAGAATTTGAGCCGTTCATTGAAGGAAGATATTCCCTATGCTGGTTTCATTCAAGTTTCATCGATCGGGCGACTGGCAATCGCCGTCAATTTTCCTGTCCGGTGCTGCTTGCCACCACTTGACGGTGGCACAAATCTTGTGAAGCAAAGACTGTTGTGAAAGCGGTCGTTTTCCTTTGCATTTCGCCTTGCGTAGCCAGTTACGCGCCTGGGCATCGCCGATGAGTGGTTGCAACGCCTTTCGGACGCGGTTTTGTCCCCAAAAGGCGTGGTTTCAGGCCCTGCCCGATGCGCCGCATCGGGCAGGGGAGGGACAGACTCCGGCCCTCAGGCTGCAGACAGCTCGCTCCAGTTGGCCGCCTTGAGCAGGGTCAGGACCACCGCCTTCAAAGCCGTTTCAGCCTCCACCGTCCGCCACCCCATGAACCGGGACCGCGCCGCCCTGAAGAGCCGCTTCAGGATGCCGAAGGTTTGCTCCACGAAGCCCTCGCCGTCGGTGCGTACAAATCCCTTTATAACCGAAGAGGCAACGACCGCCCCTCTTCAACCACCGGAATCTCGGGTGCCTCGCCCTCGGCGCGATCTTCGGTCACAACCTCGATCCGATGTCGCGGCCGCGCCGCGCTCTCCACGATGGTCGCGTCAACCACTGCCACTGCCATCGGTGCGTTCCCAACCTTCAGGCCGCACTCCTGCAGCTAGCTGCTGCCCTCGGACAGAAGCGCCTCGTCAAGACCGCGCAGCACAAGCAGCCGGCGAAACCAGCAAATCGTCGTGCGGGCGGGGTAACGCTCGATCACCGACCGGCCGACGGACAGCATGAAGTCGAGGCGCACCGTCAGGGCACGCTCAAGCTCCCGGTCCGACAGCGAATGCCACTGGCCGAGGAGGAGAACCCGGATCGTCAGATCGACATCGCAGCGCGCTGTCTTGACCCACGCGCTCGGACGCCACCGTCATGAAGAAATCCATCGTCCTCTCCCTCAATCGAACACCATGACAGGCGCTTGCAACCCTTCAGCGCGACATGTCAATGGCGGAGATGCACATTTCGCAACAGTCTTAAGCAGGAGGTCGCTATCTCATCCTTGCGCACTTTATCCTGCCCTCATATCGGGCATGTGCCCGTCTCGGCTCACTCGATTTTCATGTCCAGCCGCCGCATCATCCAAGATTCTCCGTGTCGATTTCTTTCCGGCTGCTCAGGCGATTTTTGTTCATCGAAACGTGGTGCACTCTGCGCACCGAGTTTTAGGTCATCGCTTGAGCGGATAGGCGTTGCGTCTCTCGAAGCTGGCCGGTGTCAGTTTGAAACGCGCTCGTCTTTTCCCGATGCACCTCAATGGCACTCTTCAACGGACCACAGTTTCCCGGTAGAATTGCTCTCCGCCCGCCGTGCATGATGCGGATGCGAAAGCTCGCCATGGCTGATCGCTCTGGGTACAGGAATGTGGTTGCAAGGAAAACTCATTGCCCCGGCGAATTACTTGGCTGGCCGCGAGCGGGCAGGCCGAGTTGCTATCATTAAGGAAATGATGCCGAATTGCCGAGGAAATGCCATGAGCGACAGCAACATTTGACCAATGTCTGTGTGGAAGAGTCTTGGTCCTGCAGGTCCGGAATCCAAAGCAATCCTAATGCCCCACCAAATTCCGGCACTTGTGCAGGTCTTTGGAAAAGCACTAAACGTTTGTGAAAGCACGAAGATCTGAATCAATGGGCAAAGGGTTTTGTTGCCCATCTTGTTTTGAACCATACAATAGTCCATATTGACCTCGGCAAAATTCAATAAAGGAAACGGGTAAATATGGGCCTCCGTCACTGAAGCAAAGGGGCAATTGACGAATCTAGTTCGGCGCGCGGAGGCAGGCGACGAGGTTGTTCTTACCAGACATGGTCAAGCTACCGTCAGGCTGGTACCGATAAGTCAACGGCTTGACGCCAATGCACGGCGTGCAGTTATTGCCCGAGTGCAGGCCATTGCGGGGAGCAATGCTGCTCGCAGCCAAGACTTTCTTTATGACAATGATGGCCTGCCAAGACGGTGGCAGAGGAATTAATTGTTGCACAACGACGCGGTCTCGGTGCGGAAATGGTCTATCTTATAGATCTTATAGGTGAACTCGATCTTGAGACTGCAAGCGTCTCACCGGCTATGGCGAGGCGGACTGCCGTTGCTTATTCGAAATGGGGCAAAGGGGTCCATCCTGCGAGGTTGAACTTCGGTGACTGTTTCGCGTACGAAGTCGCGAAATCAAGGGAGTGTCCCTTACTTTATGTCGGTTCGGATTTTGCGCGGACGGATGTGGCAAGCGCACTGTTGCAATGAAGTGCGATGATTGGGATCAAATCCCTGACAACGTGCAAGATGAAGTTTGCATTTGCAGCTGACTGCATGGAACTTTTGCCGTTGATTTCAAGTTTGTGCTGCTGCTGGCATTGACTGTCTCGGCGAGATGGCCAAGCGAAAGAGATCACGAAAATAGCCACCGACAATTGTGCGAAAAGCGCGAATTGCTTTCAGTAGGGATCGAGGTCTTGGTGCTTCGAAAGGGACCGACATGTCGTGCAACTTGTCGGCGAACGCGGGTCGCGAAACAGCTTGAAGGTTCTGAACTGGCGAGACGCGGGGGACCATCAAGCCATTCAAAACTTGGAGAGATTACTGTGCGGGCCCCGCCCTTGCACCATCGCTTGCAGAAACGTTGCATCTTGAGAATGGGAAATTGAAATTTCTTGAAAGCGACTGCCTTGGTCGGACGGACCTTTTTACCAGTTCGCGAAAATTTCTCTAGGGAACTTCTGATTTGGAAGGTTTTTTTTGGGAATTATGTAGCAAAATCCGCAAGATCCTCTTGAACATTGATTCCAAAGAACATATATAAATCCGCAAGAGAGAGCGGAGACACACAATGCCCAAGCCCAAAGGAACCGCAAAGACCATCAGCATCGTCGAGTTGCTGCGCATGTTCCCGACCCAGGACAGCTGCATCGCGTGGCTGGAGAAAGTGCGCTGGAACGGCCAGCCGACCTGCGCGCACTGCGGCGGCACGGAGAAGATCGGCCCGGCCAAGACCAAGGCGCACGCCTGGTGGTGCGGCGAGTGCCGCAAGTATTTCACGGTCACGACTGGCACGATCATGCACGCCACCAAGACTCCGCTGCAAAACTGGATCGTGGCGATCCATAGCGTCATGACGGCCCGCAAGGGCGTCTCCGCCATGCAGTTGTCGAAAGAGCTTGGCGTCCAGTACCGGACGGCGTGGTATATGCTGCACCGTATCCGCGAGGCTTGTGCGGCCGGCGAATTCCGGCTGGACAACATTGTGGAAATGGATGAGGCTTGCATCGGCGGGAGAGAGGCCAACAAGCACGCGGACAAGAAACAGCGTGCAGGCCGCGGGCCGGCAGGGAAGGTTCCGGTCATGGGTGCGAGGGAACGCAGCGGCGCGACGGTCGCCAAGCCGGTCGAGGACGCGGACGGCAAGACCGCTGCCGAATTTGCGAAAGCCGTTGTCGAGGCCGGGGCCACGATCCACACCGACGACTCCCGGATTTACCGGAGGCTGCCGCACCGGCACGAAACGGTCTGCCATAGCGCCGGGGAATACGCGCGCGGCGACGTTCACACGAACGGAATCGAATCGGTGTGGGCTGTCCTGAAACGCAGCATCGCTGGCACTTGGCACCATGTCTCCGCGAAGCACTTGCACCGCTATGTGAATGAAGCCTCGATGCGACTTGGCAGCGGCGACGTGAAGATCGACACCATTGACCGCATGGACGCGCTGATCCGGGCTGGGGGCAAGCGAATCCGGTATCGGGATTTGGTCGCCCCGCATCCTCTCTGCCAACATTGACGAGACACCGTCACCATGTCAGCGGTTGCCCTTTCACGTCGGTCGGAACGCAGCGGGCCGTTGGCTGCGGTCGAAACCAAGGCGGACGCCGAAGATATCGACATTGCGATTGCCGAAACGGAGCGCGACGACGCAACGATGGCCGACATGGAAGCGGCCATGCGGCAGGTCATGGCGCACCCGGCCAATCCCGCCGCCAAGAGCGAAAACCGGGAACCGACCAAGGCCGAACTCAGCCAGAGATGGAAACTCACTCGGCGATAGAAGGCGGCGCTGCGGATTTTGCTACATAATTCCCTTTTTTTTGGTTATGGTTGCGAAACTGCTCTTCCCGGCTGTGCCGGCCGGGTTTCTGCGGTCCGGAAGACCCAAAGGCGCGTTTTCGGGGCGGAACCGCCGCCGTTTCAGCCCCGCAGGGCCGGTCCGGCAGATTCCCGGCACACTGACCCTCTGTCATTGCAAGTGCGGCTGGGCAATCATCAGATTCGAGAAGCCTAGGAGCGGCGCAAGCCGCCCCACGTTCCTCTCCAGACCTCGATAGCGAACCTTGTCGCAACGGAACACCCGCTCGCGATCCGGAACGGATGCTCCACCCGTGCCCGCACCCTGGCCTTCGCCGTCTCCGCCAGAGCCGCCGCGCTGCCCGGGGTCAGGGCAATATGCCGCGACACCTCGCGATGCACGCGCTCCGCCCACCTCGCAATCCCGTGATATCCGGCGTCAGTCCGGACCTGCTGCTCCTCGCCGTGCAGAAGCCGGTCCGAAGGCGCTGCATGTCGTGATGCCCCCGAAAAAAAGTTGCGGCATGACATGGCAGGCGCGCACCGGATGCACAATGCTGCGCCCACATATCAGGCTAACTGCTTATGCATTTGGTTCCGGTTTGATCAAGATGCAGCAGGGGTGAGGTTTGGTGCGCAGCGCCTGCAGGAACAGGGACAGGAACGCAGCGTGGCGATTTCGGCGCCGATTGAAACGAAAGACGAACTCGTCGAGACAGGTCTGGAGGTGCTTGGCGCGCAGCCCGTGACAGACGCCCCGCGCCCAGCCCTTGAGGTTGGAGAACGCGGTGTGGATCCAGGCGAGAACTTCATGGGCCGGCCTGTCGCCGACGACATGGGGCTGGTGGCGGTCCCGAGGCACCGCGCTGCAGCCTCTCCAGCCGTCTGTCTTGACGATCGCGGTCGCGGCGGTGTTGCGCACAACGAAGCTGCCGAGATCCTTGGCGCTGCAGGACCGGATCGTGGCCAGCCGCAGGCGGCCCGGCGTGTTGCCGTCGCCGAGTTCGACCGCGCCGGCGATCGGAATCTTGCCTTCGGGGCTGCGCCCCGGCCCCGGCGGCGCGCCCTTGTCGCGCTGCGGCAGGCTGGCCTCGTCGATCTCGACCAGACCGGACAGCGGGCTGCGCTCGGGGTTGACCATGGCGCGGCGAAGCTTGGCGGCGAGCATCCAGGCACTGCGACAGTACCCGATCCCGAGCTGCTTCTGCAGCTGCAGGGCGGAGATGCCATTGGAATGAGTGGCCATCAGACAGGCGGCCCAGAACCAGGTCGCGAGCGACAGCCTGGTTCGGTGCAGCAGGGTGCCGGCGGTGGCCGAGGTCTGCCGATGGCAACGGATGCACTCGAAGCTGTGCTTCCTGGTCTTCAACTCCCACCCGCGATCGTGGCCGCAGGCGGGACACCGGAAGCCGTTCGGCCATCGGGCGGCGATGAGCCACCGGGCGCAAGCGTTGTCGTCGGGGAACAGGCGTTGAAAGGCGATGAGACTGGTGGGGATTTCGGTCATCGGATGGTTCCACATCAAGAATGTCATGCGAACATTCCATCATCCGACATCCCGAACACAACATCTTGTATCGCAGGAACCATGTGCATAAGCAATTCAGGCTATATTCAGAGGTTCCCTAACACGGCGGCTTGAACAGGTCGGGAATGATGAAAGGGCTGTCATGATTGGTGCCGTGCGCGGCCATCCGCCGCGGAATGACCGTCTCCAGTATCACCCTGTCCGCCAGCCAAAAGATTTCTGTCCCTCCACAGTGCCAGCTCCCGCTTCAGGCGGGTCAGCAGTTCCCCAACTTCCCTGGCGACAACATCGAAGAAATCCGTCCGGCGGAGTGTCCGGTCCACCACGGGCAGAGGCAGGAAGCGCATCATCGTTGCGGCGAAGGCATTGTCATGGACAAGCTCGGGAATCCGGCCGATCGCCGCTTCAAGGCGGTCACCAAAATCGCCGATCCGATAATCCTCGATTTTCGCGGTTATCATTCCGGCATTCACAACGGCACCCCGCCTTCCCAGCCAGCGCATGTCCCAGATATCACGCCAGCGCGGGTAACGCGGCAGCGCGGCGGGAAAGGCGACCAGCTTGTCCGCGAGAATCTCATCCTTAGTCTCGACCCGAATCAGCATGTCCTCGTAGCCGTCCGGCAGAAAATCGTAGTTCCGTGCCAGCGGCAAGACTTCGCTGTCGTGCGAGGAAATATTGGTGATCTCCAAATGGATCCGCTGCCGCGGGAGATCCGCGCGCGCGGGCTGCGTCATCACGTTGATCCGCCATCTGAAAACGGTCGGTCCCGCGCCGCCGGGCATCTCCCCGGGCTCCGACGGCTGGACCGCGACATGGAGGCCGTAACGGCCGGAGAGGAACTCCTCCAAATGGCTGGCCACCGGTGCCAAGAGGTCACCGGTGAAATCAGCGCCACCGGCAAAATCGAGATCCTCGCTGTAGCGGTGCGCGCCATGGCAGAGCCGGAGCGCTGTCCCGCCTTGGAACACCAGCCTGTCGAGGAACCCTCCACGTTCCAAGGCAAAGAGAATATCATAATGCAGGAGTTCCTTCTCCACCACAGGCCGCATGCCGTGGAGCCGGGGATCCTCCATGGCCCGGTCAACAAGATACGCAAGATCATGCGTCATGCCGCCGCGCCCCGATCATCGAGCGACGCGGCCGCCTGCTCCTCCAGAATGTTTTCGTAGTCTTCCCGACTGACCATGTCGAGATTGCGCCCGACCCGCCGAAGATCGCGCAGCGCCGTCTCCAGCTTGGCGATACGCAGCGGGCGGCCCTCCATGACAACGGCGCCTTTCAGGATATCCGGCACCGGCCGCGCCGTGTGGGTGAACTCGATGACGCCCCACGGCGTCCGGATCTCCGCGCTCCGTCCGGTGGTCATGATTGTGCTCCAACTCATCGGGACCTGCGAGATCGCGCCGTACTCCGACAGGGCCGTCTCGAGGCTTACGTAGCTGTACTCGCCTCGCCGCAGGCTGATCGCGATCTCCTCGATCAAGTAACCGCTTTGCCGGCGGGACAGGGGGTTCACGTAGGCGCCGCGTGCCGCACGCTCGAGAATGCCCTGCCTCACCAGACGCCTCAGGCCTTCGGCGAAAGTCTTCTCCGACCTCTCCGAAAATATCTTCCGAAGATCCGCAATCGAGAAGACCGAGCGGCCTCTCCGTTCCCACTCCCACAGGATCTTGATCGCTTCCACGGTCTTCATGGCTTTGCCCAACCAAGTTTTCAATTATACCCAATATACATGGTGTAACTGTTTATTTAAATGGCATCGGCCAAATATTCATCAGCCTGTGCATGGAATCGCGCGATCTTCGTGTTCTATCCGAAGCGGAGTCCCGCAGGCGGCGGAAGGGAGACTGGCAGTCAGAAACCAACGCTGGAGCAACGTACCTTGTTCCAGTGACAACAATAGCTTCCTCCAAGAAACCTCTGATTTGGGGAGTTTTTCGGGTTTTGGCGGCGGAAACTGCCCTTCCCGGCTGCGCCGGTCGGTTTTCGGCGGGGGCGAGGCTGGAGAAGATTCCGGACGAGACGACGATGCCGACTTCCATCGCTAGCTGGAGCGCCGCGGACTGGCGCGCTTTCTGCTCGGGAGATCAGGGATTACCTGGCCGAGCGGGGGGTTTTGCTGAAGAAGGGCGGCATCGTTGACGCCACCATCATCTCGACGCCATCGTCGACCGGGAACGAGAGCAACGCCCGCGATCCGGAGATGCACCGGACGAAGAAGGGGAACCGGCGGCATTTCGGGATGAAGCTGCACATCGGAGACTGTGAAAGCATTTCCCCGATCCCGAACGGGGCGGACCTCTGAGCCGATGACAGAGATGTCGGCGAGCCGGGTTGCCGACGAGCGCGAATGAAGCGGTCCCTGTCCGCCCGTGCCCTGGTTTTCCGCAGCCTGCAAGTGCCATGCTCGCCGGCAATCTGGGCAGCCGCAAGGGTTGCCGCGATGCCGGAGCGACGTTGCCGGAAGGTGCCGTCCCGAAGCGAGTTGACGCTTCTTCCGCCCTGCATGGACGACGATGTGTCCGAACGCAATCCGGTGCGCGCGATCGATGCGTTCGTCGGCACGCTGGATCTGGAGGCGTTGGGTTTCCGGCACGCGGAAGAACGCTGCGGGGCCGGCCAGCCGGCCCATGATCCGGGACTGCTGCTGAAGCTTTGCCTGTACGGCTATCAACACCGAGTGCGCAGTTCGCGCCGGCTGGAAGCGGAGACGCGACGGAACCTGGAGGTGATCTGGCTGTGCCAGGGTGCCACGCCGAGCTGCAGGACAATCGCGGATTTCCGCGAGAGCGATGCATCTGCGCTGCGGGCCGCCAGCCGGGAGTTCCTTCCGCCATGCCGGGAGCTGTCGCTTCCGGAGGGCCGCCGGGTGGCTGTCGGCGGGACTTTTCCGAAGGCCGATGCGAATGCGGACAGCATCCATGCGAAGGCAAGTCCGGCAAAGGGTCTGAAGCGTCCGGAGCAAAGGATTGCCGAGTGTCGCAGGCCGTTGGACGAGGCGGATGCGGGACCGGAGGATGGAGCGGACAGCGCAGAGGATCCGGAACTGGCGGCGAAGATCGGGGCTCTGGTGGAACGGCGCAAGCACAAGCAGTCTTTGTGGGAAAGCTTGCAGGCAAGCGGGGAGGGTCGGATATCGGAGGCCGATCCTGATGCGCGGGCGCTGAAGAAGTCCGGCCGGTCAGTGGCTGACCCGAAGGGGATCGCCCCGCACAAGGGAGGGCAAGCGGCATTTCGGATACAGCTCGGTGGCAGCGGTTTGCCGGGATTGTTCGCTGAGGGACCGATGCCTGACAAAGTCGCAGTCGAGGCGGCGATTGGACCGCTGGGAGCATGAGGACGCGATCGGCCGGCATCGCGGGAAGATGAGCGCCGGCGCACCCTGGATGCGCCAGGGAGCTGCGCTCGCCGAGCATCCTTTCGGCACCATCAAGCGATGGGCGGGAATGGACCGTTTCCCGATGCGCGGACTCGGAAAGTGCCGCGGCGAGTTCAGCCTGATGACACTGGGGCATGACTTCAAGCGGGTGATGAACGAGTCGGGCGCGGCGGCATTCAGGGAGCATTGCCTGCAAAAGCGGCAGACTGGGATGATTGGCGCGCAACATTGCTCTGGGAGCCGTGTTTTCCCGTCATTCAGCGCGGCTTCAGGGTGGAGATGCCGTGTCGGCTCCTGCGAAGGGGCCCATGTGCCAGATATCCGGCTCCTTGGCGGTGACCGGTCCGATCCGGACACGGACACCGCCGTCAGGAACAATGGAAAATCGTCCGTGAAAAGCTGATGCTTTCACCGTCTCGTCGGCACCGACCCCCGGGGTCTGGCGCGCCATCCGGGGGCAACGGCCGCCAGCGTCGCGACCGGTGCCTTCGGGCAAGCTTCTGCACGGCGAGGAGGAGCAAGTCCGGGGTGATGCTGGATATCGCGGGATCGGCAAGCGTGCGGTCGGACATGACAGGGTGCGCTGCTGGGGGCTGGAGAGGAACGTGCAGCGGCTTGCGCTGCTTCCGGGCTTCTCGAACCTGATGATTGCCCAGCCGCACTTGTCATGACAGGGGAGAAACGTGTCCGGAATCTGCCGGACCGGCTCTGCGGTCGCTGACCGGAGGCGATTCCGCCCCGAAAACGTGCCTTTGGGTCTTACGGACCGCAGGCCAAATCAGAGGTTCATTAGTCTTGGATGCAGTGTCTTGAGCCATCAAGGCTCATCGGAGAGAACTGGGTTCATCCACCCATCTGGATCTACAATTTCCCGTTTGCCTCCTCGCTGCACGCAAGGCTTCGAAACATCAGCCTGAGCACTCTCTATGGTGCAGTCGTGACTGGGTTTGGCTTTGCCTTTGGCAGCGACCTGTTCAAGACATTTGCAGCATTTTGTCCCGACAAGGATAATAACATAGGCAAGCGAAAGGTGGCAGTTTTCCCCCAAGCTGTACTGCGGCTGGTCAATTACCTGCCACCGGTTCACACCTTGAATCGAAATCAATTGCTGGCAGACACCGCTAGTGAACGCTCACCGCCGTTCCGCCGGTGGAATCCGATACCCGCTCGATTGCAAGAGCGATGCCTTGGCCACCGCCTATGCACATGGTGATCAACGCCTTTTTGCCGTTTCTTCGCTCAAGTTCATAGAGTGCCTTCAGTGCAATTATGGTTCCAGTGGCGCCGATCGGATGGCCGAGCGCTATTGCGCCGCCATTTGGATTGACTCGTTCAGGATCAAATTCGAGGGCATTGGCTACCGCAAGTGCCTGAGCGGCGAAGGCCTCGTTGGACTCGATGACATCGAAGTCGTCAACTGAAGCACCGATTCTTTCAAGAAGCTTCCGCACGGCCGGCACGGGCCCGATCCCCATCGTCTCGGGCCGGACTCCAGCATGGGCGTAGCCGAGAATTCGTGCCTTGGGGATCAGGCCAGCCTTTTCCGCAGCCTCGGCGGTGGCAAGCACCATTGCGGCGGCACCGTCGTTTATTCCCGATGCATTTCCGGCGGTAACTGTTCCATCTCGCTTGAACACGGCCCGCAGCTTGGCCAGTTCCTCTACCGACGTTGCTTTGGGGTGCTCGTCGGTGTCGAATTCGCGTGTTTCGCGCCGAGACTTGACCTCAATTGGAACGATTTGGCTCTTGAATTTTCCCTCGGCGATCGCCGAGGCAGCCCGGTTCTGACTTTCGAGAGCGAATGCGTCCTGGGCGTCACGAGTGATGCCGTGCTCCTCAGCTACGTTCTCGGCGGTCACTCCCATGTGGCCGGTTCCGAACGGGCAGTTCAAGGCACCCACCATCATGTCGACGACCTCAGCGTCGCCCATTTTTCGTCCCCAGCGAGCTGACGAGATGACATGCGGTGAGCGGCTCATGCTTTCAACCCCGCCCGCAAGCCCGAAATCGGCATCGCCGAGCGCAAGCGATTGCACGACCGAGACAATTGCCTGAACCCCCGACCCGCACAGCCGGTTCACGTTCATGGCCGGGGCGGCCTCCGGCATGCCGGCATTCATGGCGCAAACCCTTGAAAGATACATGTCCTTGGCTTCGGTATTGATTACATGTCCAAATGCTACATGGCCGATTTGCTCTGAATCGACTCCAGAACGCTCCATTGCCGCCTCGGCGACTTTTGCTCCCAAGACCGTCGGGGCGATCCCGGAAAGAGATCCGCCGAAGGTGCCGATTGCGGTGCGCGCACCGTCTAGAATGACGATTTCTTTGGTCATCTTGTCCACTGCTCCTGTCTGAAATTGTCTGGATGAGCCTTCTTGAATGCCTCTATCTTATCGAGTTCCTGCACGACCCGCTGGATTTGAGACCATCCATCCAACGAGACATTCCATCGGATGGCATTGTACATCTGTGCAAACAGGCAAATGTCAGCCATTGTCACCCGATCGCCGTGGCAGTACCTAGCGGTCTCCGGCTGTTTCAGCATTGCCTCCACAGCGCCGAGCCTGTCGATGAATTTTTGCATCCAGTCCTCGATGGCGATCGCACCCTTCGAAGCGGCAACAACATGTTGCGCAACCATGAGATTGCATATCGGGTGAATTTCCATCGCGATCGCGTATGACATCTGCCGGACGCGCGCCCGGCCTTCGGGACTGTTCGGAAGCAAGCCGAGCGTTCTTGTTTCATCGAGGTACTCGATTGTCGCGAGCGACTGCGAAATCGTCCGGCCGTCGATTTCCAGCACAGGCACGAGGCCTTGCGGGTTTCTTGCCAAGTGGGGCGCTTCCTCTTGCTCCCGTTCAAGCAGGTTCACCGAGACCGATTTGTAATCCACTCCTGCAAGTCCGAGCGCGATCCGAACCCGGTAGGACGCCGTCGATCGCCAGTAGTCGTACAGAACAGCGGTCATGTCCTTGCCTCCAGCAAAGCGTTCAATCCATCCCTGAACGGCTTGCCCAGTTCGCCGAGGGAAGCAAGCAGATCGACTTGGTACTGACTTGCGATTGGACTGATCTCGCCCATGATTTCGTGCCCTTTCTCGGTAAGCGCGAGATTGATGATGCGCCGGTCGGTCGGGTGGGGTCTCTTGATAATGTAGCCGGATCCCTCAAGCTTCTTCGCCGCCCTGCTCACTCTGGACTTGTGCATGTCCACGCGCTGCTGAATGTCGCGAGTGCTGACCAAACCGGCTTGGTCTTGGTACAGATGCACGAGAATTCGCCATTCCGACACGGTGATTCCGAATTTGTTCCGGTAGCGCGCTTCCAGACTGCGGCTCATTCGGCTTGCAAGTACATTGACTTGATAGGGAAGGAAGCTGTTCAGGTCAAATTTTTCCATTTTGCATGAATCGCAAAATACCGAGATTCGTCAAGTGTCTCGTCGGCTGGAACTGGAATTTCGGCATTGGTCCCTCCATACGGACAGGCTGGAAACGGACGGCCCAGAATCTTGCAGCAGCGGTAAATTGCCTTCCGCAAACAGCGAACTTCGCTGAGCGCTTGATGTCGATCAAATTCACTTGACATTGTTGCAAGCGCAACAATATTGGCTGCTAACCGCCCCGACATAGGTGTTTCGGAGCGATCGAGAATGCATTCGCGAGGGAAATCCCATGGGCATTGAAGCAGTTGCGGGGCCTGTGTACCCGCTTACCCTCTCCGAAGGGTATATGCCCGGATTCGGCAACGACTTCGAGACCGAGGCGCTCCCCGGCGCGTTGCCGCAGGGCCAGAACAGTCCGCAGAAATGCAAGTACGGACTTTACGCGGAACAGTTGTCGGGGACGCCGTTCACGGCGCCAAGGGGCGAGAACGAGCGGACTTGGTGCTACCGGATCAGGCCGTCCGTTAGGCACACGTCTCGGTTCAAGCGCATCGATCTGCCCTATTGGAAGACCGCTCCGCATGTCATCGAGGACTTGACCTCGCTGGGGCAGTATCGCTGGGACCCGCTTCCCGTGGGAATCGATCCCACGACATTCATCTCGGGCATCCGCACGATGACCACGGCTGGAGACGTCAACACGCAGACAGGAATGGCGGCCCATGTCTTCATTGCAAACGAATCCATGAAAGACGAGTATTTTTATTCTGCGGATTCCGAATTACTCGTCATTCCCCAGGAGGGGAAGTTGAGATTTTCCACCGAACTTGGGGTCATGGACATCCAGTCACCTGAGTTTGCCCTGATCCCGCGAGGAATGGTGTTCAGGGCCGCTGTCCTGGATGGCCCGTCTCGGGGCTTCGTCTGCGAGAATTATGGGGCCAAGTTCGATCTGCCCAATCGAGGGCCCATCGGGGCAAATTGCCTGGCGAATCCCAGGGACTTCAAGACACCGGTCGCCTGCTTCGAGGAACGGGATGTTCCGTCCCGACTGATCGTGAAATGGTGCGGCGGCTTTCATGCGTGCGATCTGGATCACTCTCCGCTGGACATCGTGGCCTGGCATGGCAACTATGCTCCGTGCAAGTACGACCTGAGCACCTTCTCTCCGGTTGGGGCGGTGCTGTTCGACCATCCGGACCCGTCGATTTTCACTGTCCTGACGGCTCCATCGGGATTTGCTGGAACGGCCAACATCGATCTGGTACTGTTTCGCGAGCGCTGGTCGGTCGCGGAGCACACGTTCCGCCCACCTTGGTATCACAAGAACATCATGTCCGAACTGATGGGAAACATCTACGGTGTGTACGATGCCAAGCCGGAAGGATTCGCTCCTGGAGGGATAAGCCTGCACAACATGATGCTCCCGCATGGACCGGACAGGGATGCCTTCGAGGTGGCTTCCACCGGGGAGCTTGCTCCGGCCAAGCTTGACAACACGATGAGTTTCATGTTCGAGACCCGCTTTCCGCAGCATCTCACCAGATTTGCGGCGCAAGAGGCACCGCTCCAGGAGGACTACATCGAATGCTGGACGTCCCTGGAGAAGAAATTCAACGGAACTCCATGATCAAGTGCGAGTCCATAGCCAGAGGAGGGTCGCGCAGTTGCCGATGAAACGGGACAGACTGGTCTTGATGGGCACGAAGGGCGGCCCTTCGGTTCGACGACTAGATCGAATGCCAACCTCGTCCCTGATCGAGATCGGTGGCCGGAAGTGCGTGGTCGATTGCGGACTGGGCGTGACGCGAGGGCTCATCAATGCTGGGGTCCAGTTGCGCGACATCGATCAAGTCTACATCACGCATCTTCACTCGGACCATGTAATTGAGCTCGGACCAATGCTTCATTCAGCTTGGACGACCGGGCTTGACAGGGAGATCTCGGTGTATGGTCCTAACGGGACCGCCGAGTATCTCGGTGGCTTCTTTTCTTCGTTGCGGTTTGACATTGAGCTTCGCCTTGCCGACGAGGGGCGCCCCGACATACGGGACATGGTGCGTTTGACAGAGTATCGCGAAGGAGACGTGCATTCAGGTGATGTCAAAGTTTCCGCTCTCTGGGTTCCGCATCCTCCCGTCACCGAATGCTATGCCCTCAAGTTTGAGTCAGGAGGTTGGCGGGTGACCTTCAGTTCGGACACCTCAAGATACCCGCCACTGGCGGAGTTCGCGAAAGGCAGCGACATTCTTGTGCATGAGGCGATGCTTTCCAAAGGTGTCGACTGGTTGGTCAAGCGAACGACCAACGCGAAGCGTCTGCGGGAACATCTCATGGCGAGCCACACGGAAGCCGCCGACGTTGGCGAGATCGCCAAGCGGGCGGGCGTGAAGCAGCTTGTGCTTCATCATCTCGTCCCTTGCGACTGCCCTGAAATCAATGATTCTGACTGGTTGGCGGAAGTTCGGCGCACTTGGGATGGAAACGTCGCTATTGGGCGTGATGGAATGGAATTCTGGAGGGAAGGCGAATGAAGCTTGCAACGTTACGAAATGGCACCCGGGACGGGGCTCTGGTGGTGGTTGCCTCCGACATGGCAAGATATTTGCCCGCAAAGGATGTCGCTCCGACGCTCCAGGCGGCTCTCGACGACTGGGATTCAGTGGTACCGCGGCTTGAGGAGTTGAATGTGCGGCTTCCAGGGGACCCGGCGGCGATTCCATTCAATGAAATGAATGCGCTTTCACCGTTGCCGAGGGCATACCAATGGGCGGACGGTTCGGCCTATCTCAACCACGTTGAGCTTGTCCGCAAGGCGCGGGGAGCGGAAATGCCGCCCAGCTTTCTCACTAGCCCGCTCCTGTACCAAGGGGGATCGGATTGCTTCCTTGCGCCACGCGAACCCATCCTGCAGGCTGACGAGCGCGCGGGAATCGACCTCGAAGCCGAAGTTGCCGTCGTGCTGGACGACGTTCCGATGGGGGTTCCCGCCGACGAGGCAGGCACATTCATCAAGCTTGTCATGCTTGTCAACGACGTGAGCTTGAGGAACGTGATTCCAGCGGAGCTTGGCAAGGGCTTCGGTTTTTTCCAGAGCAAACCGTCTTCCGCTTTTTCGCCGGTTGCGGCAACCCCGGATGCACTCGGAGCCGCTTGGGACGGTGGCAGGCTGAGTCTTCCGCTGTGCGTGGATGTCAACGACAAGCCATTCGGACGGGCCAATGCGGGTGCCGACATGACATTTGAATTTCCGGACTTGATTGCGCATGCAGCCAAGACCCGGCCGCTGGCGGCCGGAACGATCATTGGGTCGGGGACAGTGTCCAACAAGCTGGACGGCGGCCCGGGAAAGCCCATAGCGGACGGCGGAGTCGGATACTCCTGCATCGCCGAGATAAGGATGATAGAGACGATAGAAAACGGCAAGCCCTCGACGCAGTTTCTGAAATTCGGCGACACGGTGCGGATATGGATGGAGGATTCCAGCGGCAACAACATCTTCGGAACAATCGAGCAGACAGTCGCGGAGTACAGTCCAAGTGACTGAGACAGCAACGGCGGAAGCGGGCAAGAGACAGAACGGCCAGTATTTCACGGCCCGGAACCCGTTTGGCCATCCCGGGTTCAGCGCTTGGGCCCGACGTTGCGGCTTGCCGGGGGAGACGTTGCTGGAACCGTTTGCTGGCGCCAATAACATCATCGAGCATCTGCGGCACCTCGGGATCTGCCGTTCGTTTCATGCGTTCGACATCGAGCCGTCAGCAAGCAGTGCCTCGAAAAGGGACACCCTCGCCTCGTTTCCAACCGGCTACAAAGTGTGCGTGACGAACCCGCCTTGGCTCGCCAAGAACAGCGCGACAGCCAGAGGCTTGAATTTTCCAGATTGTCTCTATGACAATGTCTACAAGTTCGCCTTGGATCGATGCTTGGAAAACTGCCATTGGGTTGCCGCCCTTGTCCCGGAGTCATTCATCAGAAGCAAGCTCTTTCGCGAACGGCTGTGCGGGTTCGTCTCGCTGACCTCACGACAATTTGCTGACACCGACCATCCGGTTGGATTGGCAATGTTCCAGCCAGGCGCTGCGTTTCGGTGCAAGGTCTGGTCAGGGGAGACGGAGGTCGGCCAGCTTGCGGATCTCGAATCGCTCAGGCCGGTGCCGACGAGAAAGGGCATCAAGGTGCGGTTCAATGACCCAAACGGAAATGCTGGGCTGATTGCAGCCGACAATTCGACTCGGGCGTCCATACGATTTTGCAAAGTGGGGGAGCTTGCTGACGTGGAAATCAAGGTATCGAGCCGATTTCTCACGAAACTCAGTGTCGACGGACAGGTTCGTCTAGACGACTGGAACCAATATCTTGAGGACTTGCGACAACGGTCGCACGATGTGCTTCTAACGAGTTTCAAGGGAATCCGGAAGGACGGAAAATACCGCCGCCGTCTTGATTTCGATCTGGCGAGGGGAATTATCCAGAATGCATAAACCGTGCTTGAATGCTCGGTTCTTGGAAGATTCAGCAAGAAAGGACGAAAATGGCAAAGGCATTTGCATCACAGGGCGACCTGACCAAGAAAAAAATCAGCTTCACTGAAATTGGCGATGGACTCTACGCCTTCACTGCTGAAGGCGATCCAAATTCCGGCGTCATCATCGGCGATGACTCGGTCATGATCGTGGAGGCGCAGGCAACGCCACGGCTGGCCAAAAAGGTAATCAAGGAAATCCGCAAGGTGACTGACAAGCCGATTTCACACCTTGTTCTGACCCACTACCACGCGGTTCGCGTGCTCGGCGCGTCCGCATACGCCGCGCCGCAGATCATCATGTCCGACAAGGCTCGCGCGATGGTCGCCGAACGGGGAATGGAAGACTGGAAGAGCGAATTTCAGCGATTTCCTCGCCTGTTCGAGGGGCACGAGTCGATTCCTGGACTGACTTGGCCAACCACCACGTTCAGTGACAGAATGACAGTCTATCTGGGAGGCCGTCGGGTGGACGTCTTGCGCCTCGGCCGTGCTCACACTGCCGGAGACGCTGTCGTATGGGTTCCTGACGAACATGTCATGTTCACCGGCGACATTGTGGAGTGCCGTTCCGCCTGCTACTGCGGAGACGGGCATTTCAGGGATTGGAGCACTACGCTAGCCAACGTTTCCGTGTATGACCCGCGAGCCATTGCGCCCGGACGTGGCGATGCGCTTGACAGCTACGAAAAGGTGAACGCGGCACTGGAAGGGACGCTAGAATTTCTTCAGTCGACTTATGCCCCTGCGGAGCGCGTAGCCGCGCGAGGCGGCGACCTCAAGGATGCGTGGAATGCGGTTCGGGAGGTGTGCGACCCGCAATTCTCCGACTACGCGATCTACGAGCACTGCCTGCCATTCAACGTTTCCCGGGCCTTTGACGAAGCGAGGGGGATCGATACCCCGCGCATCTGGACGGCCGAGCGCGACCTGGAGATGTGGGAGGCGTTGCAAGCGTGATATCTGTCTGTTCGAGAGTTGCAGACCTCATCGCCAACTTCAGGGTGAAGAGCAAGCCAGACTGATGGCTTTCGAATGGAAGCGCTTTGAATATCGCTGCCCTCCGGGACTTGCGGGCCGTGAGTTGCGGAAACCTGTTGCAATCGTTGGAGCAGGCCCCATCGGCCTTGCCGCCGCAATCGAACTTTCCAATTACGGTGTTGCGTCTGTCGTTCTAGACGACAATAACATGGTTTCGACCGGCTCGCGCGCCATCTGCTGGTCCAAGCGATCACTCGAGATCTTCGATCGTCTCGGAATTGGGGACAAGGCCGTCGCCAAGGGGGTTACCTGGAATGTCGGCCGCACTTACCATCGTGATCGAGAACTGTTCAGCTTCGATCTCCTTCCAGAGGAAGGCCACAAGCGGCCTGCCTTCATCAACCTGCAACAGTACTACGTTGAGCATTATCTTGTTGAACGCGCATTGGAGATACCGCTGATTGATCTCCGCTTCAAAAACCGGGTTGTTGACGTTGACAGCTCGGATGACGGGGTGTGCGTTGGAATCGAGACGCCTGATGGCGTTTACGAACTGGAGACTGATTTCCTGATTGCCTGCGACGGTGCTAATTCGCCAGTTCGGGCAATGCTGGGACTGGAATTCGAAGGTGAACTGTTCGAGGAGAGGTTCCTGATCGCTGATATCGAAATGAAGGCCGAACTCCCTTCGGAAAGGAGATTCTGGTTCGAGCCTGTGTTTCACAATGGGCAGTCGGCACTCCTCCACAAGCAGCCAGACAACGTCTACAGGATCGATCTTCAACTGGGCTGGGATGCTGATCCGGAAGAGGAACGAAAACTCAAGAACGTTATCCCTCGGATCGAGAAGGTCGTCGGGTCAACCGATTTCAGGATTGAATGGGTTTCGGTCTACAGTTTCCAGTGCAGGCGGCTCGCGAGGTTCGTGCACGACCGGGTCGTGTTTGCAGGCGACTCAGCGCATGTGGTCTCGCCGTTTGGGGCACGAGGCGGCAACAGCGGACTTCAGGATGTGGACAGCCTCTGCTGGAGGCTCGCTGCCGTGATTCAGGGACGGTCAAGTGCATCGATTCTCGAATGCTACAATCGAGAGCGGATCCAGGGGGCAGACGAAAACATCGCGAACTCGACTTGGACCACCAAGTTCATGACCCCGGCGGACGGAATGGAACGGGTCATGCGCGATCAGGTGCTCAAGCTAGCTTCAATTGAATCGTTTGCGCGTGCCTGGGTAAACTCGGGGAGGCTCTCGGTTCCTTGCGTTTACCAGGGACTGTCTGGGGCGGACGATCCTCGGCTGCCTGCGGCGACCCGGCCAGGAGCAGTCGTGGCCGACGCTCCCCAGGACACGGGCTGGCTGATTGACAGGCTTGGGGGGAGGGCGGTTTTGCTTGGAATCGATGTGGATCTCCCGGCTCTTGATTGTGCGAGTGCTACAAGGGTGGACCTCAACGACTATGTTCGCGAGAGGTATCTCGGCGAGATACCCCATGCCATCTACCTAGTCAGACCGGATCAGGTGATTGCGGCAAGATGGGTTGATGTCAGCGACGAGGAACTGCGAGAGGGCATAACCCAGATCTGGTGTGGAGCCGCGAATGGGTAAATTGAACAGGGCCACGAAGCTTGGCGAATTCGACGAGACGTACAACGCACTCCTGAAAGCGTTCAACAAATTCCCGGAAGATCGGCAACTTGAATATGCTTCCATGCTGTTCGTTATTCTCTGCAGTCACATCAGCGACAAGCAGGTGATTGACGAGGCAATTGCCGTGGCGAGTAAAGCCATGGATTCAATGGAAAGCGAGAGATTGGACGAAAGTTCAGATGGTTGCAGTTTCTTCTCTTGAGTTTAGAGTTCGTATCATAAATGTAACTCCCAAGCACCCCGCTGACTTGTCTGGTTTTGTGGTGTTTGGGGTGAGTCTGATTTGCCATTGGGTGAATGAAGTTTTCGTTCTGCTCAGAATTCCATGGCGCCGGGTCGATTTTTCTGCATCAATGGTGGCATGGACAAGGTTCCCACCCTTGAACAAAGCCTCGCCATGGCTCTGCGCAGGATCGCTGAGCTGGAAGAATTGGTGGCATCCCAAGCGCAAGAGATTGATGAGCTGCGCAGGCAGCTTGGCAAAACAGCCGCAACAGCAGCAAGCCCCCCTCGAGTGATGGGCTGAAGAAGCCGGCACCACGCAGCCTGCGTGGTACGTCCGGCAAGAAAAGTGGCGGCCAGACTGGCCACCGAGGCGACACCCTGCGCCAGACGCCAACGCCAGACTTTGTGCAACGGCATGAGGCTGAGCATTGTGCCACCTGTCAGCATGGCCTGACGGCAAGGATGATCGAGGGGGTGGAGAAACGTCAGGTGTTCGACGTGCCCCCACCGCGCCTGGAGGTCACCGAACATCAGGCAGCGATTTATTGTTGTGCCCATTGCCGAGCCACGACGACGGCGTCCTTTCCCGATGGCGTGAGCGCGCACGTGCAATGCGGCAAGCGCATTCGGGCGGCGGCGGTCTGCTGCAATGTTCAGCAGTTGATCCCCGAAGATCGGGTCTGCCAACTCCTGCGTGATCTGTTTGGAGCCACCAGCCTGTGCGCGGCCAGCGTGACCAACTGGGTCAATGGTGCAGCGCGTCGCTTGGGCAGTATGGTCGAGCACATTCGCGCCAAGCTCGCGGAAGGCGGCGTTCGGCATCTGGACGAGACCGGACTGCGCGTTGCCGGCAAGCTGCACTGGCTGCACACAATCTGTGATGGAGCCTTCACCCACTACCGGATCAGCCCCAGGCGCGGTGCTGTTCCAACCTTTCCGACCGGTGGGACGATCGTGCATGATCACTGGAAATCATATTGCGCCCAATTGCTTATGCACATGGTTCCTGCGATACAAGATGTTGTGTTCGGGATGTCGGATGATGGAATGTTCGCATGACATTCTTGATGTGGAACCATCCGATGACCGAAATCCCCACCAGTCTCATCGCCTTTCAGCGCCTGTTCCCCGACGACGACGCCTGCGCCCGGTGGCTCATCGCCGCCCGATGGCCGAACGGCTTCCGGTGTCCCGCCTGCGGCCACGATCGCGGGTGGGAGTTGAAGACCAGGAAGCACAGCTTCGAGTGCATCCGTTGCCATCGTCAGACCTCGGCCACCGCCGGCACCCTGCTGCACCGAACCAAGCTGTCGCTCGCGACCTGGTTCTGGGCCGCCTGTCTGATGGCCACTCATTCCAATGGCATCTCCGCCCTGCAGTTGCAGAAGCGGCTCGGGATCGGGTACTGTCGCAGTGCCTGGATGCTCGCCGCCAAGCTTCGCCGGGCCATGGTCAAACCCGAGCGCAGCCCGCTGTCCGGTCTGGTCGAGATCGACGAGGCCAGCCTGCCGCAGCGCGACAAGGGCGCGCCGCCGGGGCCGGGGCGCAGCCCCGAAGGCAAGATTCCGATCGCCGGCGCGGTCGAACTCGGCGACGGCAACACGCCGGGCCGCCTGCGGCTGGCCACGATCCGGTCCTGCAGCGCCAAGGATCTCGGCAGCTTCGTTGTGCGCAACACCGCCGCAACCGCGACCATCAAGACCGACGGCTGGAGAGGCTGCAGCGCGGTGCCTCGGGACCGCCATCAGCCCCATGTCGTCGGCGACAGGCAGGCCCATGAAGTTCTCGCCTGGATCCACACCGCGTTCTCCAACCTCAAGGGCTGGGCGCGGGGCGTCTGTCACGGGCTGCGCGCCAAGCGCCTCCAGACCTGTCTCGACGAGTTCGTCTTTCGTTTCAATCGGCGCCGAAATCGCCACGCCGCCTTCCTGTCCCTGTTCCTGCAGGCGCTGCGCGCCAAACCTCATCCCTGCCACATCTTGATCAAACCGGAACCAAATGCATAAGCAGTTGCGCCCAATTGCTTATGCACATGGCTCCGGCGACACAAGGTATTGTGTCCGGGATGTCGGGTGATGGAATGTTCGAATGACATTCTTGACGCGGAACCGTCCCATGACCAAAATCCCCGCCAGCCTCATCGCCTTCCAGCGCCGGTTCCCCGACGACGCCGGCGCCGGGTGGCTCGTCGCCGTCCGATGGCCACTCATTCCAACGGCATCTCCGCCTTGCAGTTGCAGAAGCGGCTCGGGATCGGGTCCTGCAGTGCCAAGGATCTCGGAAACTTCGCTGTGCGCAACACCGCCGCGATCGTCAAGACAGGCCCGCCCGTGAAATTCTCGCCTGGATCCACACCGCGTTCTCCAACCTCAAGGGCTGCGCGCCAAGCGCCTCCAGACCTGTCTCGGCGAGTTCGTCTTTCGCTTCAACCGGCGCCGAAATCACCACGCCGCATTCCTGTCCCTGTTCCTGCAGGCTCTGCGCGCCAAACCTCGCCCCTGCTGCATCTTGATCAAACCGGAACCACGTGCATAAGCAGTTGCGCCCATATGAGTGGAGTGGATGCACACGCCCTCTGCGGGGCGCATCACCTGCGCGAACTGAGGGCCATCGCAGAGATCGGAAAAGAGCCATGGGCGACAGAGTTGAGCGCGCTGCTCAACAGTGCCAATCAGCTCAAGGCCACGGCTCAGGGGCGCGACGAGACCAAACTGTCCGCTTCGGTTTGCGAGGATATTCTCGCCAAATGCATGGCGATCCTCGCCAAGGGCCTCGCCTTCCACGAACGTCAGCCACCACTGGTCCAAAAATCCGGCGCCCGAGGTCGAAAAGCCAGACGGCCAGGTCATAACCTGATCATTCGCTTGCGTGACTGCCGCGATGACGTCCTGCGGTTCCTTGCGGACTTCACAGTCCCCTTCACCAACAATCAGGCCGAACAGGACCTGCGCATGATGAAGGTGCGCATGAAGATCTCGGGAGCTTTCCGAACCCTCGAGGGTGCGCAGGTCTTCGCAGACCTCAGGTCCGTCATCTCCACGGCCAGAAACGCGGGTTCAATATCCTGGAAATCCTGACCCTGTCACCAACTCAGATCATTGCCCGCCTCTAGGTCGTGTACTCATAAAGGGAAAAGGGATTTTCTTTCCGGCTCTGATGTGATTCAATCTTCCAAACAGTGGGAGATTGAGGATGCAGGGCCGGCACGATCTGACGGATGCGGAATGGGCGATCATCTCGCCGTTGTTGCCTGACAAGCCGCGGGGCGTTCCGCGGGTGGATGACCGGCGGGCGATCAGCGGGATCTTTCACATCCTGCGCACCGGCACGCCGTGGCACGACCTTCCGGAACGCTGCGGGCCGCATGCGACAGTCTGCAACCGCTGGGCCAGGCAAGGGGTGCGGGAGCGCCTGTTCGGGGCGCTCGCCGGGGTCTCTTCATCTCCTCGACTCCTCGGTGGTGCGCGCCCACCAGCACGCCGCGGGCGGAAAAAAGGGGGTCCGGACCACGCCATCGGACGCTCGCGAGGCGGGCTGAGCACCAAAATCCACGTCGTCGTCGACGGCCTTGGCCTGCCGCGCCGCTTCGTGATCACTCCGGGCCAAGCCTCCGACAAGGCTGCCGTGCCGGCCCTCCTTGACGGCCTTGAGCCGGCCCGGGACACCGTCGCCGACCGCGGCAGCGGCGGCGCGGTGTCTCGGGGCAAGTCGCGCGGTCTGCGCTGCTATCGCTGCAAGCCCTGCGGCCGGACTTTCGGCGCCTTCACCGGCACGGCGCGGTCCGGGCTGCACCGCAAGGAACGATGGCTGGCCTTCGCCACGTCGCTTGCCGAGGGCGCGACCCTCAGCCGCACCCTGCCGAAACTCGACGCGGACAGCGTGAAGCGGGCGCTGGCGCCGGTGATCGCCCCGGACGCCCTGCTCGTCTCCGACGCCGGCCATTGCCATCGGCCCGCCGCCGCGGCGCTCGGCATTCTTCACGAGAGCGTCACCCGCTCCGCCGGCGAGCGGGTGCGCGGGGCCCTGCACATCCAGACGGCCACCAGCCGCCACAGCCAGATCAAGGGCTTCCTGCGGCGCTTCTGAGGTATCGCCACCAAGTGTCTCGACAGCTATTTGAGGTGGTTCCATCTCGTCGTGCTCGGCAGGCATCCATCGCCAAGAGCATGCCTCGCAGCCGCCAGCGCCAGGACAGGCCTGCGATTCGCGAATTGAGCCAAAAAAATCTCGCGGCGCTTCTTGAGGTTATGTTCAAGGCTCGATGGCTGAAGGCATTGCATGACGCGATCCCTCGAAAAAGGCGCAGCGCAAAATGACAAACGTGTCCCAGATGCACAATGCTATCCACATATCAGGTTATATTCAGCGGTTTCTTAGACAACCTTTAACTCTTTGCATTTGTCGATCATGTCATTTTGACTTGCGTCATCCGGGTATTTATAGTGTGCGGGTGGGGCCGAATTCCAAGATATGACTATGACGTTTTTCCATTTTGGGACCACGCGCGACTTATGAAACAAACCTTAGTTTCGGAGCAGACAAATTGGAAGCGTTCTACAGTTGGCCAGGCAAGTCTGACAACGAGGGCAACGAGTTGCCTGCAGTCGTTCACATGCTGGACGTTGCTGCGTGCGCGGAGTGCCTGATCAAGTCCCATACAGCTTTTGCCGACCTTTCATGCGCTCAACGCCGCGCGATGGTGATCTTGGTTGCGTTGCATGATGTCGGAAAGCTATCCGAATCTTTCCGTGCCTTGATCCGTGAAGACAGAAAGGGAGCGCCGCGGCATTGGCAGCTGTCGGACTTCTTGTTGTGCGGATCACTGGACTGTGTCCTTGCCGGGCTAAGTCCCGACAGGTCAGTGCGCACCGAATTGTATGGGGCTGTGTCCGGACATCACGGTTGTCCGCCCACGCGCCTAGGTGGAAATCGTTTCAAGAGAATTGAAATGCAGCGCAGCATCGGAAGTGGTAAGGAAGCGGCGCTGGATTGGGTTTCCTGTCTGCTGGAACTGTTCCCTGATGCTTCGCTGGAAAGCATGACTGCGCAAAAGGCCAAGGCGCTTGGGTGGGCTTTGAGCGGCCTGACTGTCGCTGCGGACTGGATCGGTTCGAACGGCGAATGGTTTCCGGTCAAGCGAGTGTCACTTGAAGCGAAGGCAGTGCTGGAGGACGCACGGCGTCGAGCGGGTGACGCAATCAGGAAAGCTGGCCTGGAGCCGCCAGATCCCGCTCGGATTGACAGACCGTTTCCGGACTTGGGCAGCCTGCGACCCATGCAGGATGCGGCGTCCGAGGTGGAATTTTCCGGTGGCCCGCAACTGGTCGTAATAGAAGATGCCACAGGCGCGGGAAAGACGGAGGCTGCGGTTATTCTCGCTCACCGGATGATTCGGGCTGGAAAAGCTCGCGGGATATTTTTCGCGCTTCCGACCATGGCGACTTCGGATGCGATGTTTGAACGTATGCTGGTTGCCTTGCCGCAGCTGTTTGAAACGCCCCCCACGGCTGTGCTTGCGCATGGACGCGCGAGACTGCGAAATGCGATGCGAGATTTGCAGGGTGCGCTTTCAGACGGCACTCCTGAATCCGAAGGCAGCGCCTGGCTTTCCGACAACCGGCGGAGGGCTTTGCTCGCAAATGTGGGCGTTGGAACGGTGGATCAAGCGTTGCTTGGCATTCTGCCGTCCCGCTTTTCGACACTCAGGCTATTTGGCCTTTCGGACAAGGTGCTTATCGTCGATGAGGCACACAGCTACGATCCTTACATGCAACGGGAGTTGGAGGCGCTTCTCAAGATGCAGGCGCGTCTGGGCGGTTCGGCAATCCTGATGACCGCGACCCTTCCGCTGGCGACGCGCCAATCGTATGTCAAGGCGTTCCAGGATGGCCTTGAAGTGGAAGCCGAAGAACTTCACGCTGGTCACTATCCCGGAATTCATCTTGTCGGGCGCGGCAAACTGTCGACTGGCGCCGTTTCGCCGTTTGGCGAGAGTGTTCGAACTGTCGATGTCAGGCGGCTTCGGGAGCAGGATAGCGCAATTGAAGTCCTGACGTCAGCAGCGAACTGCGGTGCCGCATGCGTATGGGTGCGAAACGCTGTGGACGACGCAATTGATGCCGTTCTAGCTTTGCGTCAAAACGGCGTTCCTGCAGACTTGCTGCATGCGCGTTTCGCATTGGTGGACCGTCTTGGACGTGAGCAGGAACTTTTGAGCAGGTTTGGCAAAAACGGAATAGGGCGCAAAGGTCGCATACTGGTCGCAACGCAGGTAGTCGAGGCATCGCTCGACCTTGATTTCGACGTGATGGTCTCCGATCTCGCACCAATCGGTTCGCTCATTCAAAGGGCTGGAAGGTTATGGCGGCATATGGGCAAGCGTCCCAAGAAAGACCGTCCAGTGCACACGCCAACACTGCATGTCGTTTCTCCGGACCCTGACAAAGTGGAGGGCGAAGACTGGCTTCGCGATGTTCTTGGCCGGGGGTCTTGGGTTTACCGTCTCGATGAACAGTGGCGAACGGCAAAGGCATTGTTCGATAAGGGTGCGATTGTTTCGCCTTGTGGGCTGCGCGAGTTGATCGAGGCCGTGCATTGCGAGGACAAAATGGCGCAGGTTCCCCAGGCGCTCCAGGATGCCGAGCTGAGCGCAGAGGGAAATGAAAGGGCCCAGTCGAGTATCGCTAGAGGAAACGTGGTGGAGACGGAATCCGGCTATGTTGTTGGAACCCGCGGAGCAGTAAGCAATGACGCACTGTTTCCGACCCGTCTCGGTGAGCCGCAAGTGACTCTGGTGCTTGCCCGCCGCAATGGTGGTCGATTGGCTCCGCTTGCAGACGGCGATGACTTGTCTGCGGCTTGGGCATTGTCAGAGGTTTCTGCCTCCCTGAAGCGTTTCGGTTGCTTGGTGCCGGAACAGGACACTCCGGAAATTCGGGCAGTCAAAAGTTCATGGCCGGAATGGAGGCGTGAGGCCTGCAAGGTTTGCCCGATTGACGAGGATGGTTGCACGATAGGGCACAGCCTGCTATATGACGAGTGTGGCCTGAGGGTCAGTTCCCTTTCTTGACGGGATGGGCTTGCGACCCCCAGAAAGCATACCTGTATATGGCTTGGTTCCCTGTAGAAGCGGGGATGAACCGATGTACAAGTGCTTGATTGCGTATGCTTCGGACTAGTTTCCCGCTTTTGCGGGGATTTTTTGCTTGACAACGCCTGAAAAAATGTATAAGTGTTTGTCTATTCTAATGATAGTCAGTGTTAGATAAGGGTAATTGCGAAAGTGAGGAATGAAATGCTTGATTTCCGCGGCGTGTTTTTCCAATTCAGATGGCCGGAGTTTCAATTCGCGCTTGCTGATTTGCGATTCAAATTCGACAGATTTCCACCAGTGTTGGCCTGTGGTGACTCAGACGTCCCTTTCCCACGAATGAAGTTGCTGACTGAAGATGGCGACGAGGGGGAAGACGCGTGAGCTTGTGCTTGGTGACTGACCCGTGGATTCCTGCGATCAGAAACGGTGAGTCCGCTGTCATTTCCGTTGACCGGATTGCCGAGCCGGGAATTTCGAGGTTGGCTTGGGACCGGCCGGACTTCAATCTCGCTTGTCTTGAGCTCCTGGTCGGATTGGTCTCGCTGGTCGATCCGCCACAGGACGAAAGCGATTGGCGTGCCCGCTTGAACCACCCTGACGCCGACAGGCTTCGAGAGGCCTTGGTGAAATTCGCCCACTGTTTTTCGCTTTCCGGGGATGGCCCGCGATTTCTTCAGGATCTGGAAGCCTTCGAACACTCCGCCAGCAAGTCGGGCATCAAGTCGGTGGACATGCTCTACATTGATTCTGCCGGAGCCTCGACCGTATCGAAGAATGCAGACCTGATGGTCAAGCGCAACCGCTTGTCTGCGCTTTCGCCCGTCGAAGCGGCAATGGCTCTCTACACTCTGCAGGCGTTCGCGCCTTCTGGCGGAGCAGGCAACCGTACCTCGATGCGTGGTGGCGGGCCGATGACAACGCTGGTGCAGCCGCTGGATTCCGGGGATGGTCGTTTCACTCTTTGGCGACTGGTATTCGCCAATGTTCTCCCGGGCATGCCGCTTGCGATCGACGAAGCGAAATCGGCTCTGCCGTGGCTCAGACCGACACGAACGTCGGGAAAAGCGGGACAGCATCTCACGCGAGACGAAATTCATCCCTTGGAGGCGTTCTTTGGCATGCCTAGGCGATTGCGGCTCGTGTTCAAGGACGACCGCGTGGTGGGCGTGGTCCAAAAACCATACGGAACGAACTACCAATGGTGCGAACATCCGCTCACGCCCTATTACCGGAAGAAGGAAGACGACCCGGAATGGCTGCCCGTTCATCCTAGGGCCGGCCGCCTTAGCTACCGCAACTGGCTTGGAGTAACCATGGGATCGGACCAGGAGAGTTCGAAAACGCAACGCATCGCGAAGGTCGTGCACGAGTACGGGAACCGAAGCGAGCCGCCGGATTTCGAATTGCTGGTTGGGGGCTGGGCGATGGACAACATGAAACCAGTCGATTTTGCCTGCCACAGATATCCGGGCTTTCCGCGCCTCGAAGATGACAGGCTTTACCGTGTTCACAAACTGGTCGATGCCGCCAAAATTGCGTCGGAAGCTTTGCGGAAAGCCCTCAAGACAGCTTGGCAGCTTGTCGGCACGGCTGCGAATTCGGTGACGGAGGAGTTCTTTTCTGCAACCGAGAATGAATTTGCTGAATCAGCAAAGAAAATTGTGCAAGGTGCCGACGAGAACGTGGAAGAGAACTGGCATGGAACTCTGAAAAAAGAGGCCATGCGCCTTTTCGACATGAGAATCGGCGACGGTCTTGCCGAACACAACGTTGCCGTGATTGAGAAGCGAATCACTGCCAGGCGCAAGCTGTTGGGCAAGATCTCGCGACAGGTGCGGACTGCGTTGGGCCTTCCTATTCCTAGCAAAGCATGAAGGAGAGACAGGAATGACGGAAAATAGCAGTGTCGGGGAGGTCGTGGCAAAATGGTACAAGACCGCCCTGGGCAATGACAAGAGCGCGGCTCGGATGGCACGCGCCCGCTTGAGGCGTTGCGTGTCTCCTGCGGACGCGCTTTGCGTCGAAGAGATCCACCACCTCAACAGGCTGCTAGCCGATTCCGGTCGGCACGCATCCGCGAGCCAACTATCCCTTCTGGCAACGACCCTTGCGCTTGTCAAGGATATCAGGGGGAAACGGCTTGCTTCCAAGTTCGGCGCAAAGCCATCAAGGGACGGGCCGCGGACACTTGGCGCTCTCCGCTTCCAATCGCTGATCCGCATACGCACCCATCGCGACTTAATAGTCCCGCTGCGCCGTTCAATCAGGGTTCTCGGGTCTGACGTTGCATGTGACGGAAACGCGCTGGCACAGGATCTCTATTTCTGGAACGACAAGGTTCGAAACGATTGGTGCTTTCAGTATTTCGGCATGGAATTCGCCGGAACCAACAAAGGAGAAATTACCCAATGACATGCTTTGTGCAACTGCACTTCCTTACAGTTTATCCGCCTTCCAATCCCAACCGGGATGATATTGGTCGTCCGAAAACTGCAATGTACGGGGGGGTGAACCGGCTCCGGATATCGTCGCAGTCCCTGAAACGGGCTGCGCGGATTTCGCCTGCCATGTCCGCGGCCTTGAAAGGCAGCTTGGGTCAACGCACTCGGCTGCTCGGAGACGAGATCTTGAATCACCTATGCGACAAGGGTGCAACCGATGAGCAGGCGCGAACCATTGCTCTCAAGGTGGCCGCGGTTTTCGGAAAGATTGATGACAAGGAAAAAGAGAAAGCTCGTATCAGGCAGCTTGCGTTCATCTCGCCTGATGAGCGGAGTGCCGCGTTCAAGATTGCGGAGCGTGCCCTTTCTGGAGAATCCCTGAAAGAGGAGGCGAAAACCCTCGGGAAGGAGATCCTGCAAGCTGCTGACGGGGCAGTCGACCTTGCAATGTTCGGTCGCATGCTGGCCGATGCGCCAGATTTTAACCGCGAGGCAGCAGTACAGGTTTCGCACGCAATCACAACGCATAGGGCCGAGGTCGAGGATGACTACTACACCGCTGTCGACGACCTAAAGAGGGCAACTGAAGACATGGGTGCCGGATTTGTCGGCGAGGCTGGATTCGGGTCCGGAGTGTATTACCTTTATGTTTGTGTCGATACCGGCAGACTGGTGGAAAACCTCTCGGGTGATCTTGCGCTGGCAGGGAAAGCGCTCGGGGCAGTGACAGAAGCATTTGCCACCGCCAGCCCGTCGGGAAAGCGAAACAGCTACAGTCACCACACCCGGGCCTCGTTTGTTCGGGCGGAGGCCGGTAGCCAGCAGCCGAGAACCTTGGCTGCAGCGTTCCTGAAACCGGTCAGTTCGGAGAACCTGCTTGGAGAGTCCGTCAAGCGTCTCAAAGAGACGGCGGCGGCAATCGATAATGCGTATGGGCCGTCGGTCGACAATTCGATTGAGATGGACGTGAACAGCGGTTCAGGCACGTTGGCTGACGTGAAGGCTTTCGTTGCGAGGCAGCTGGGCGATGCGTGAACACCTGGTTTTTCTTTTGGCCGCGCCGATGGCCTCGTTCGGCAGCTATGCAGGACATGAACGTCGCGGTAGCGAGCTGGCCCCCATGCGGTCCGCAGTGTTGGGATTGGTGGGTGCAGCGCTTGGGATCGACCGAGGCGATGTCGAGGGCCTGGCGAATCTCCGCGCTTACTCAGTTGCGGTGCAACCGTTTCAGCAATCCAAGCCGTTGCGTGACTACCACACGGTCCAGACCGTTCCGACGCCCAAGGCCAAGCGTCCCCAAACCCGGGGCGATGCACTGGCGAGTGTCGGTCGCGCCGCCAACACGATCATAACATTTCGCGATTATCGTTGCGACGTGTTGATCGGGGCAGCGGTTTGGGGCAATGGCCGTTGGCCGTTGAGCGATTTTGTGAATCATCTGCGGCAACCAGTGTTTCCGCTTTATCTTGGTCGCAAGGCGTGCCCTCTGGCAGCCCCTGTCAATCCTGTCGTTGTTTTGGAGGAAGGTCCGCGCGAGGCGCTTGCGCAAATTGAAATACCGGAATGGATTCGCTCCAAAGACTGGGCGGAAGAGGAGCGCAACCGGCACCCGGCCTATTCCGACCCTGTGGCTGGCCTGAAACCGCCTCAGCAAATTGAACTGGTGCCAGGCGAGCCGCTTGATCGTCGAGCTTGGACCTTCGATGAGTGCGCCGTCTGGCATTTGGGCGACAGCCAGACTGAAGACGAGGAGGCTGCATGACACATTACCTTACCCGTGCCGAACTCGACAGGCAGGCACCTGAGCATGCGCTTGGGCCCTTGCTTGACCCGAAGGACAGGGACTTGGCGCTTGATGCTCATCGTCGGTTGGTCTGGACGATGTTTCCGGACCGCGATGCGAAGCGGGACTTTCTTTGGCGCTCGGATGGACGGGGAAAATTCTTGGTTCTTTCGGCCCAAAAACCGCAGGACAAAGGGTTGCGCCTGTTCAAACCGTTTGAGTCAAAGCAGTTTGCACCGGATTTGGCGGTCGGGGACCAGCTCTCCTTTATCTTGCGAGCCAATGCGACCCGAGACCGGCGTTCTGTCCCCAACGAAGAAACAGTGCCAGGCACCAATCGGAGGCCGCGAAAAAATCGCCGCGTTGATATCGTGATGCATGCAATGCGGGAACAGGAGCTCAGGGTGGGGGTCGCGAGCCTTGATTCTCGTGCCGCAAGACGCATTAATGCCGCCGAGGATGCGGCTCTCACGTGGATTTCAGATCAAGGCAAGCGTCGTGGATTCTCAATCGATGGAATTGTGGTGGAAGATTATCGAGTTCGCAGGCTAAAACGCTCCGGTGGAAAGGATGCCACCTTGGGAGTGCTGGACCTGAGAGGGCTTCTCACTGTAAGCGAACCGGATGTGTTCACCAATGCGCTGTTGACTGGTTTTGGCCGTGCCAAGGCATTTGGGTGCGGTTTGATGCTAGTCCGCCGCGCTTGAACCATAGGTGAAGCAAATTGCCGCTTCCGGGAATCGTTCCGCCCAAGCCAATTCCGATTAAGGAGCGTGCGGCTATGGTCTTCGTGGAGCGTGCCCAGATCGACGTCAAGGATGGGGCGTTTGTTGCCATCAATGCAGATGGCACGCGCACTCACATTCCTGTCGGAGGCTTGGCATGCCTGATGCTTGAACCGGGTGCACGCATCTCGCACAGCGCTGTTGCACTTGCCGGCCGCGCAGGGACATTGGTCACGTGGGTGGGGGAGGCAGGAGTGAGGCTTTATGCGGCAGGGCAGCCAGGCGGAGCCCGGTCAGACAAGCTCTTGTGGCAGGCTTCGCTGGCGCTTGATTCCGCGGCCAGACTTCGCGTTGTTCGTGAAATGTACCGCATTCGTTTTAACGAGGCAGCACCGTTGAAGCGATCGATCAATCAACTTCGAGGCATTGAAGGCGCCCGCGTCCGCGAAAGCTATGATCTATTCGCAAGGCAGTTTGGCGTTGCGTGGAAACGGCGCCGATACAGTCCTGACGACTGGGACAGTTCTGACATTCCGAATCGTTGTCTCAGTGCCGCTAACGCCTGCCTGAATGGACTTGCGGAAGCAGCGGTACTGGCTGCAGGATATGCACCCGCGATCGGATTCCTGCACTCTGGCAAACCACGATCGTTCGTATATGACATTGCGGACTTGTGGAAGACGCGAACTGTTGTTCCGGAGGCATTTCGAATCGCTGGAAGGGCACAGAAGGGCAAACTCGATTTGCCGGTTGAGCGTGCCGTCCGGCTTGCTTGTAGAGACAGCTTTCGCACATCGGGTTTGCTTGCAAAGATTGTTCCTGGAATTGAAGACGTTTTGATGGCCGGAAATTTGCCGGTTCCCGAAGCTTCGCCTGAGGCCGTTGGGCCGGCGTTTGAGGATAAGCCCGGAGGGGGAGATGATGGTCATCGCGGTTGAGAATGCACCTCCCCGTCTCCGCGGTAGGCTTGCAGTTTGGTTGCTGGAGATCCGCGCTGGTGTGTATGTCGGTCGTTACTCTCGACGTGTTCGAGAGCGAATTTGGGCTGACGTGGAAGCGTATATAGGAAATGGCGATGCCGTTATGGCTTGGACTGCACCAACCGACCAAGGATTCGACTTTGCGACCGTTGGCCAAAATCGCCGAATGCCGGTGGATTTTGACGGGCTGAAATTGGTCTCATTTTCGCCGCTTCCCCAGAATTTGACGAAAAACCAAAAACGATAACTTTGGCCTGAAATTGGCGGTAGAACTTGTGTTGCGAATATTTGTGATTTAAATCAACTGACTGCAGGAAGTGTGTTCCCCGCTCATGCGGGGATGAACCGTACTTGCTTAAAAAAATTGAATAAGAGGCCTCGTGTTCCCCGCTCATGCGGGGATGAACCGCAGCCTTTTTGTCTTGAGCGCGCGCATCCGGAGTGTTCCCCGCTCATGCGGGGATGAACCGCAACCGGAAACCAAGAAGGCGTTTCTGACGCAGTGTTCCCCGCTCATGCGGGGATGAACCAAATCATTTCGTCTGATTCAGAAATCGGTAAATGTGTTCCCCGCTCATGCGGGGATGAACCGCCGTCAATTTTCATCACGTCAATTGACGATTTGTGTTCCCCGCTCATGCGGGGATGAACCGGCGCATCACCGGTTCCCTTCCCCTTCTTCCCCGTGTTCCCCGCTCATGCGGGGATGAACCGTTGTGTCAGATAACGCTCCAGCCGGGGAATTTGTGTTCCCCGCTCATGCGGGGATGAACCGCAGGAGTTCTGAAAACTCTCGTGCAGCCGATGGTGTTCCCCGCTCATGCGGGGATGAACCGAATACGGCGGCCAAACTTTTGAATGGGCAAAAGTGTTCCCCGCTCATGCGGGGATGAACCGCCATTCGTCATCCGGCGCGCGGCTAATCAGAAGTGTTCCCCGCTCATGCGGGGATGAACCATGGCGTTGGCGCGCGAAAGCGAAGCCTGATTCGTGTTCCCCGCTCATGCGGGGATGAACCGAACGCCGCCGATATTTACTTTAACATGACGCTGTGTTCCCCGCTCATGCGGGGATGAACCGGCAATGCCAGTCGCCTTTTGCCGCCTGATTGCGTGTTCCCCGCTCATGCGGGGATGAACCGTCCGAGGCGGACCGCGTCCGTCGTCGGCATTCGTGTTCCCCGCTCATGCGGGGATGAACCGCCGTTTTCCTAGCCTCAATTGCGCTAGGCTACGTGTTCCCCGCTCATGCGGGGATGAACCGTGAAAATAGAGTAGTGTAAGCAAGGGTCAATTGTGTTCCCCGCTCATGCGGGGATGAACCGGCTCCCAGTGCACAATCCAAGCGCATTGAGGCGTGTTCCCCGCTCATGCGGGGATGAACCGATCACAGTGTCTATACCCACACTGCTAACCCTGTGTTCCCCGCTCATGCGGGGATGAACCGGCTCGCCGCTGTAATCATACTTGTGCGTAATGGTGTTCCCCGCTCATGCGGGGATGAACCGTCGGAGATCGCGCGATTGCGGTGTCCGAGCTAGTGTTCCCCGCTCATGCGGGGATGAACCGCAGAGATTTGCCCGGCACCCACCAGGTTGCATGTGTTCCCCGCTCATGCGGGGATGAACCGGATCGACAGTGGCATCAGCCGATCCAATACCGGTGTTCCCCGCTCATGCGGGGATGAACCGCTGAATGTCGCTGACCACATAATCAGTCGCTCGTGTTCCCCGCTCATGCGGGGATGAACCGTTCAGTTTCTACAAATCTGCACTTTTTCAGATGTGTTCCCCGCTCATGCGGGGATGAACCGGGCGGTGAAATAAATCTAATCGGCTATCTGGAGTGTTCCCCGCTCATGCGGGGATGAACCGTTATTGTTTTTAAAAGAAGAACCCCGTAGAAAGTGTTCCCCGCTCATGCGGGGATGAACCGTGTTCCCGATGCATCCACAACCGCAAAGGGAAGTGTTCCCCGCTCATGCGGGGATGAACCGACGATATCTGGCTTTGGGGCTGATTTGGCCAGGTGTTCCCCGCTCATGCGGGGATGAACCGTCTCCAGGATGATCATGTCTTTTTTCGAGTTCGTGTTCCCCGCTCATGCGGGGATGAACCGTGAAAGCTCCTTGCCCCGCAGTTCGGCGGGAAGTGTTCCCCGCTCATGCGGGGATGAACCGATGTTGTCGGAGATCAATCGATCAAGGTTGAGGTGTTCCCCGCTCATGCGGGGATGAACCGTTGTTCAAATATGATCCATAGACTAATGCTGCGTGTTCCCCGCTCATGCGGGGATGAACCGTTTTAACTGGCAGTGCTTCCTCTGCTGACTGCGTGTTCCCCGCTCATGCGGGGATGAACCGAAATGCAAAAAAAAATAGACAATCAAGAAAAAGTGTTCCCCGCTCATGCGGGGATGAACCGTAATGATCGGGTATCCATTCGTAGCTTGTATGGTGTTCCCCGCTCATGCGGGGATGAACCGCCAATCGGAAACATCGCCTTTTATCGGAAGCCGTGTTCCCCGCTCATGCGGGGATGAACCGCAAGGCGTTGGCGCGGGCGTAAAAACTTATCTGTGTTCCCCGCTCATGCGGGGATGAACCGACGCCGCCGGGCGGGTGAAAATTGACAAGCGGGTGTTCCCCGCTCATGCGGGGATGAACCGCGGCCATTGCGAAATCCAACAAAAAATCCGACGTGTTCCCCGCTCATGCGGGGATGAACCGGGCGATTGGATTGTTCGGTGCCCAATTCCTCAGTGTTCCCCGCTCATGCGGGGATGAACCGCCTGATTTGGACGACATACCGCTTGCGGTCACGTGTTCCCCGCTCATGCGGGGATGAACCGACACCGCCGGGGACTGGAAACGGAGACGGCGGGTGTTCCCCGCTCATGCGGGGATGAACCGTGAAATCCATACCCCCGTGTGGCAGTATGGACGTGTTCCCCGCTCATGCGGGGATGAACCGTGAGGTTGTGAGGGATTTGTCCACTTGGCACAGTGTTCCCCGCTCATGCGGGGATGAACCGAGCGGTTACACCCGCGACCCTCAATCTCGCTCGTGTTCCCCGCTCATGCGGGGATGAACCGTATTTTTATCAGGATCGACAGTGGCATCAGCAGTGTTCCCCGCTCATGCGGGGATGAACCGAAAACTTCAACGTTTTCCCGCTCCATACGGTAGTGTTCCCCGCTCATGCGGGGATGAACCGCAAGAGCGCAAGCCGTCGGCACAATCCGCAAGGTGTTCCCCGCTCATGCGGGGATGAACCGGGACGGCAGACGCTACGACGTGTCAGTCCCGAGTGTTCCCCGCTCATGCGGGGATGAACCGTAGATACGCAAGTGTTGCATTGTGGGTTCCTAGTGTTCCCCGCTCATGCGGGGATGAACCGTCGGTGGGTCTATTCCGCGCTGTCAAATTCGCGTGTTCCCCGCTCATGCGGGGATGAACCGTTGTGGGTTGTGGGAGCGCGGCTCATCCGCGCGTGTTCCCCGCTCATGCGGGGATGAACCGTCTGTCAAACTTGCATAGGCGTAGTCTAGGCAGTGTTCCCCGCTCATGCGGGGATGAACCGTCGCAGGGTGTGAATATATCAGAATTGACTTAGTGTTCCCCGCTCATGCGGGGATGAACCGAAATGCTGTGGTTCAAGGTTCCCAAGATGGGAGTGTTCCCCGCTCATGCGGGGATGAACCAGCCCATCACCGCCCAAAACTGGAGCAGTGGAAGTGTTCCCCGCTCATGCGGGGATGAACCGGCTTTCGCGCGTTCCTCTTTGGTGTGTTCTCCGTGTTCCCCGCTCATGCGGGGATGAACCGTTGGTCCGCTGTCGGGTGCAACAAGCCGATCCGTGTTCCCCGCTCATGCGGGGATGAACCGGCACTCGGCGGGGCAAAAATCGCAGAATACCCGTGTTCCCCGCTCATGCGGGGATGAACCGATTTTGAAACGGTGGCAACGAGTGTGATTGTTGTGTTCCCCGCTCATGCGGGGATGAACCGTAATCCGTCGTTCCGCCCCATCGTGCCTCATAGTGTTCCCCGCTCATGCGGGGATGAACCGGACGGCCTAATCGCCGTCCTGCGGACAGAAATGTGTTCCCCGCTCATGCGGGGATGAACCGTGTCTAGCGGAGCGATCACAAATCCATCATCGGTGTTCCCCGCTCATGCGGGGATGAACCGCGAATCTAAGCATTTCTCGGTCCTTTATATATGTGTTCCCCGCTCATGCGGGGATGAACCGATATACTGGACGAGAATATGATTCGTCTGTTTGTGTTCCCCGCTCATGCGGGGATGAACCGAATGAAGGCGGTGCAAAATACAGGTCAGAAATGTGTTCCCCGCTCATGCGGGGATGAACCGGCGCCGTCCAATCTCCAATGCGCTTTTCAAAAGTGTTCCCCGCTCATGCGGGGATGAACCGGGGTATCCGAAAAGCAGGTCAAGCGAACTTTGGTGTTCCCCGCTCATGCGGGGATGAACCGAACTCATCAAAACAAAGGAGATGGAAATGAAAGTGTTCCCCGCTCATGCGGGGATGAACCGTATGATCATCAATTGTGTATGAGGGGTCAACGGTGTTCCCCGCTCATGCGGGGATGAACCAGCCTACGCCTTGTCGGCGCGGGACTTCATGGCGTGTTCCCCGCTCATGCGGGGATGAACCGCATGAAATGACCGAGGGCTTGCTTGACCGACCGTGTTCCCCGCTCATGCGGGGATGAACCGTTCCATCGTCAGCTTTTGGCGTCCAAGGATAGGTGTTCCCCGCTCATGCGGGGATGAACCGTCAGCGTTCAACGATCTGTCCCAGACTGCAACGTGTTCCCCGCTCATGCGGGGATGAACCGGGTGTCGGCAATATGGTCGCAAGCTCAATCATGTGTTCCCCGCTCATGCGGGGATGAACCGATGAGTTGCCGCCAGAGGGCGTAGATACTTTGGTGTTCCCCGCTCATGCGGGGATGAACCGCCTGGACAAAAATTGTCCAGCTTGCACGAGATGTGTTCCCCGCTCATGCGGGGATGAACCGTGATGTCCAGACAAAGCCCGCAGAAATTGACTGTGTTCCCCGCTCATGCGGGGATGAACCGCTGGACAACGACTTGCGAAATGGTGGCGATCTGTGTTCCCCGCTCATGCGGGGATGAACCGTTAGATATAGTGTCTTTAACTAGAAATTCAACGTGTTCCCCGCTCATGCGGGGATGAACCGCAGGCTTTATGGTTCAGCCCTGTTGCTGATGAGTGTTCCCCGCTCATGCGGGGATGAACCGGCAACAGGTCGCCTGATTTCAAAATCGTCAATGTGTTCCCCGCTCATGCGGGGATGAACCGGTCCTGCAGGCGGGTACGGATATCAGCATAGTGTGTTCCCCGCTCATGCGGGGATGAACCGAGGTGTGCCGATGGAGTGGCACTGCTCCAAGTGTGTTCCCCGCTCATGCGGGGATGAACCGTTCATCAGGCGATTGTCAGATCAAAGCCGGTCGTGTTCCCCGCTCATGCGGGGATGAACCGGTGGTGCAAAATATCGCTCGGAGATACATGAAGTGTTCCCCGCTCATGCGGGGATGAACCGTTCATCAGGCGATTGTCAGATCAAAGCCGGTCGTGTTCCCCGCTCATGCGGGGATGAACCGGGATAAACTCTTTGTCATTGGATGTTCCAAAGGTGTTCCCCGCTCATGCGGGGATGAACCGAATATCCGCGACTGCCTGTTTGGCCTCTTGTTGTGTTCCCCGCTCATGCGGGGATGAACCGTCCTGGAGAATAGTATCCGCGCTTGACTTTTTGTGTTCCCCGCTCATGCGGGGATGAACCGGCGCGCGCGGCTCCAAGCGCAAATCTCGCGGCGTGTTCCCCGCTCATGCGGGGATGAACCGCCTCTTGGCTACTATCCTACCAGATTGCCAGTGTGTTCCCCGCTCATGCGGGGATGAACCGTCGTGGCACACTCAAGCAAGGCCTGGACGAGCGTGTTCCCCGCTCATGCGGGGATGAACCGTTCTTTCAGTGCTGAAAAGACATTCCTTAGCCGTGTTCCCCGCTCATGCGGGGATGAACCGCACAAAACGCTTCTCAGTTGTTTGAGCCTGATGTGTTCCCCGCTCATGCGGGGATGAACCGAATGTGGGACAATAAGGGATGTATGAACAAGAGTGTTCCCCGCTCATGCGGGGATGAACCGGACCTGTATCAGGTCCTCCACACCTACCAGTAGTGTTCCCCGCTCATGCGGGGATGAACCGAGCGCGGATTGAATAGATGAGCGCCTCGTCGCGTGTTCCCCGCTCATGCGGGGATGAACCGTTGGTTAGCTACATTTTATCGCGCTCATCACGGTGTTCCCCGCTCATGCGGGGATGAACCGTGGGGGGGGGGGTGGATGAGTTGGCTCGGCTGTATGTGTTCCCCGCTCATGCGGGGATGAACCGGGCGATGCCGGAAATGGACGATCTGTTTCAGCGTGTTCCCCGCTCATGCGGGGATGAACCGCATTATGCGATGAACGGTCATATTTTTGGCTGGTGTTCCCCGCTCATGCGGGGATGAACCGAATGGCTGTGAATCGCAGATTGGCAATCGCCAGTGTTCCCCGCTCATGCGGGGATGAACCGCGATCCTGTGCTCGATATCGACCGCGTCCAGCGTGTTCCCCGCTCATGCGGGGATGAACCGATATGAGAGTTTGTTGCCACATACCCAGAATCGTGTTCCCCGCTCATGCGGGGATGAACCGCGTCGCCGCACACTCAAGCAAGGCTTGCAGCAGTGTTCCCCGCTCATGCGGGGATGAACCGTTCCTTTGCATTGCGGCAGGTTCTTGACCATAGTGTTCCCCGCTCATGCGGGGATGAACCGATTGATTTCTTGAAACGCGGTTCGGGAACCGGGTGTTCCCCGCTCATGCGGGGATGAACCGTTTTGTCGGTTGACGGGGTCTATCATTGTCGAGTGTTCCCCGCTCATGCGGGGATGAACCGATTGAAAATGTGCTGGTGCCCGATCCCGATTCGTGTTCCCCGCTCATGCGGGGATGAACCGCTTTTGAGCCGTCTTGACATCCTCGGCTATCAGTGTTCCCCGCTCATGCGGGGATGAACCGCACAAGAGCAAAATTGCACTTTCCCCCCAAAAGTGTTCCCCGCTCATGCGGGGATGAACCGCGCGTCGTCAAATGCTTTTGCAAACTCCGGGTGTGTTCCCCGCTCATGCGGGGATGAACCGCGGCACTTCAACGATTAGATCGGTCTGCGCTGGTGTTCCCCGCTCATGCGGGGATGAACCGCCCGCGCGACTGACGGAAAATCTGCAAACCGAGTGTTCCCCGCTCATGCGGGGATGAACCGAGGTTTGGCGGTCTGGAGACTGGATCATCGTTGTGTTCCCCGCTCATGCGGGGATGAACCGTTCAGAAATATCGCGTTAATCAATGACAAGACGTGTTCCCCGCTCATGCGGGGATGAACCGTTCCCCGCTTTTCGTTGCGTTTCCAGGATATCGTGTTCCCCGCTCATGCGGGGATGAACCGGAGGCCTATCAGGTCTTGATGAGGTCTTTAGCGTGTTCCCCGCTCATGCGGGGATGAACCGGCAATCAAGCCAGAGCATGCAATAGTGGTGATGTGTTCCCCGCTCATGCGGGGATGAACCGTTTCCACAAAATAGACGCGCAAATCCCGACCGGTGTTCCCCGCTCATGCGGGGATGAACCGTCGTTTGGATCGGTCATTCGGTGATCGAAAATGTGTTCCCCGCTCATGCGGGGATGAACCGAATGCACCACTGCCATATTTTGCTTGATCAATGTGTTCCCCGCTCATGCGGGGATGAACCGGCGCAATATGGCAGATTGGGCACATTTGCCATGTGTTCCCCGCTCATGCGGGGATGAACCGTGATGGAGAAACTGCTAGCCAAGCTGTCGTAGGTGTTCCCCGCTCATGCGGGGATGAACCGCGACTATTTGGTCTGCACCCGACAGACACACAGTGTTCCCCGCTCATGCGGGGATGAACCGGTTGACCTTTTCCGGTGGATTTTCTCCGGGGCGTGTTCCCCGCTCATGCGGGGATGAACCGTATCCGCCCATGGCCTGATTTATGGATTTCGCGTGTTCCCCGCTCATGCGGGGATGAACCGCCACGGTTGCTACCTAGCTTGCTTAGCTGCATGTGTTCCCCGCTCATGCGGGGATGAACCGAAATATCTGGTCATAAGTCCCGATAGTCAAAAGTGTTCCCCGCTCATGCGGGGATGAACCGACGACAGGGGGATCTACTGCTGACCTCCCGCCGTGTTCCCCGCTCATGCGGGGATGAACCGCGGCAGGGTGCAGCCATAATTTCGGCTACGTCGTGTTCCCCGCTCATGCGGGGATGAACCGTTCATCGGCGATCATCTCGTCGTCGATCTCCAGTGTTCCCCGCTCATGCGGGGATGAACCGCAACGCGCTGTGATGAGCGTATTGCATCGTGAGTGTTCCCCGCTCATGCGGGGATGAACCGCTGGCAAGGAAGTATACCCGCGCCGTGCAACGGTGTTCCCCGCTCATGCGGGGATGAACCGTCGGTCAAGCTAGCGTATGCATAGTCAAGGTCGTGTTCCCCGCTCATGCGGGGATGAACCGGCGCGTTTGGCACGGCGCTGTACAGCGCGAACGTGTTCCCCGCTCATGCGGGGATGAACCGCCTATTGCCGAATCGGGATGATTCGAAAAAGTGTGTTCCCCGCTCATGCGGGGATGAACCGCATGCTTGCGCTGATTTTTGCCTTGGTCTCGGGTGTTCCCCGCTCATGCGGGGATGAACCGTCGATGATCATGTGTTCGCTTGCCAGCTCGGCGTGTTCCCCGCTCATGCGGGGATGAACCGTGTCGGGATGCGGTCAGTCGTCCATGTTGGTCGTGTTCCCCGCTCATGCGGGGATGAACCGGCTAGAGAAATTTTCGCGACAACGGAACCAGTGTGTTCCCCGCTCATGCGGGGATGAACCGGGATTTCCCAACTTACGCAGCACTTTTTCACTGTGTTCCCCGCTCATGCGGGGATGAACCGGCGATCCGGGAAGCGATGGAACGGACGGCGCAGTGTTCCCCGCTCATGCGGGGATGAACCGCCGTGACTCTCGTCACCAGTGGGCCCGGCTTTGTGTTCCCCGCTCATGCGGGGATGAACCGCTGGAAGAGATTGCGAGAGGGTCTGATGCAGGGTGTTCCCCGCTCATGCGGGGATGAACCGCTGGAAGAGATTGCGAGAGGGTCTGATGCAGGGTGTTCCCCGCTCATGCGGGGATGAACCGCTGTGCTGGCATTGCAGGCCATGGGTGCCGTGGTGTTCCCCGCTCATGCGGGGATGAACCAGTTGAGAAGGCAGTTTCTCCGACTGGACGAACGTGTTCCCCGCTCATGCGGGGATGAACCGCTGATACTGCTCGCGCTCGCATGGAGTGGGATGTGTTCCCCGCTCATGCGGGGATGAACCGTCATTGCCAATCGCCCCGGTAGTGGATCGCGCGTGTTCCCCGCTCATGCGGGGATGAACCGCAGACTGACAGCGCACAGAAAATTGCGCTGATGTGTTCCCCGCTCATGCGGGGATGAACCGCTTTCGTAGACACTGCGACAGCCTAACCCCAAGTGTTCCCCGCTCATGCGGGGATGAACCGACACTAGACCTCTACCCGGATGAGCGGCCCGCGTGTTCCCCGCTCATGCGGGGATGAACCGCCACCAATCGGCGGCGATTAATGTCGACAGGTGTGTTCCCCGCTCATGCGGGGATGAACCGGCGCTGGCGGGCAACTCCAGCTTCGGCAGGATGTGTTCCCCGCTCATGCGGGGATGAACCGTGGACTAAGTGAGCGGCGGGCACAGGCCCAAGGTGTTCCCCGCTCATGCGGGGATGAACCGACATTGCGGACGCATTTACGCTCGGATCGCGGGTGTTCCCCGCTCATGCGGGGATGAACCGGAGCAGCTCCAGCGCGGACATTGCGGTATAGTGTGTTCCCCGCTCATGCGGGGATGAACCGGGCGAGGACGGCAAAAGCGTTGACTGGAAGGGGTGTTCCCCGCTCATGCGGGGATGAACCGGCAGCGCTTGGACAGCCATGCCTCATCATATCGTGTTCCCCGCTCATGCGGGGATGAACCGGCGACAAGGGGGACGATGGCGCGGCTGGCCCAGTGTTCCCCGCTCATGCGGGGATGAACCGAGACGATATTGATTGCAACGCAATTTCAACCTGTGTTCCCCGCTCATGCGGGGATGAACCGCAATCCGCGCTCACACGGCGGATATGCACACTGTGTTCCCCGCTCATGCGGGGATGAACCTCCACTGTAGATTACCTGTGGGAGGAGTTTTTGGTGTTCCCCGCTCATGCGGGGATGAACCGACTGCATCATCTGGCACCATGACGCCAACAGGGTGTTCCCCGCTCATGCGGGGATGAACCGCAATCGGCTTACATCGAGCCATTCGCTGGCATGTGTTCCCCGCTCATGCGGGGATGAACCGCCGAACAGACGGTGTCGATGTCGATCGAGACAGTGTTCCCCGCTCATGCGGGGATGAACCGAGGAAGAGCCAAAATACAATGACATCGGATATGTGTTCCCCGCTCATGCGGGGATGAACCGGCGGCGGCGATGGGGTTGGGCGACATGGTTGAGTGTTCCCCGCTCATGCGGGGATGAACCGGCCATGACTGGCTTGACCTTTGATGAACGAAAGTGTTCCCCGCTCATGCGGGGATGAACCGGGAAACAAGCGGAAACTCGTCAAGAGCCATTCGTGTTCCCCGCTCATGCGGGGATGAACCGTCCTCCATCCATGTATCGAATGTGGGTGTTCCGTGTTCCCCGCTCATGCGGGGATGAACCGAGACGTTACGCCCAAATGTTTGCGATATCCACGTGTTCCCCGCTCATGCGGGGATGAACCGGGAAACAAGCGGAAACTCGTCAAGAGCCATTCGTGTTCCCCGCTCATGCGGGGATGAACCGGGTGGGGTTGAGGAAATATTTTATGATGTCAGGTGTTCCCCGCTCATGCGGGGATGAACCGGTCGGGCCACAACCCGAAAGGAAAGAACGATGGTGTTCCCCGCTCATGCGGGGATGAACCGGGTGGGGTTGAGGAAATATTTTATGATTTCAGGTGTTCCCCGCTCATGCGGGGATGAACCGGGTGATGCCATGACCCTCTAACCAAAACCTCTGTGTTCCCCGCTCATGCGGGGATGAACCGCGGAACGGTCTATATCAAAACGCGGATCGTCTGTGTTCCCCGCTCATGCGGGGATGAACCGCCAGCTTTTGAATATTCCAGACCTCACCGGGCGTGTTCCCCGCTCATGCGGGGATGAACCGCCCCTTGTGGTACAAATATATTACTAGGGAACCTCTGAATATAGCCCGGTTTTGGGCGTTGCATTGCGTATCCGGTGCGCGCCTGTTATTTTGCGCCACGCCTTTTTTGGGGGGATCCTGACATGCAACGCCTTCAGCAACTGACCTTTGCCAGCCTCGAATACGATCGCAAGAAGCGCAAGACGCGCCGCGAGATCTTTCTGGAGCGGATGGACGGCCTGATCCCCTGGGAGCGCCTGGAGGCCCGCATTGCGCCAGTGTATCCGAAGGGCGGCCGCAGGGGGCGACAGCCGTATCCGCTGTCGGTGATGCTGCGCGTGCACTGCGTTCAATTGTTTTACAACCTGAGCGACCCGTTGATGGAGGACCAGCTTTACGAGGCGGAGAGCATCCGGCGCTTTGCCGGGGTGAGTCTTGAGAAGGTTCCGGACGAGACGACGATCCTCAACTTCCGCCATCGGCTGGAGAACCACGGACTGGCGCAGCAGCTGTTTGAGGATATCAGGGATCACTTGGCCGAGCGGGGGGTTTTGCTGAAGAAGGGCAGCATCGTTGACGCCACCATCATCTCGGCGCCGTCGTCGTCGACGGCCTTGAGCCGGCCCGGGACACCGTCGCCGACCGCGGCCATGACGCCCGCGCCATCCTCAAGCGCATTGCCGACCATGGCTCTTGCCCCCACATCCCGACCCAACGGAATCGCCGGGAGCAGCGCTCGGTATCCCATGACCTGTACCGCCAACGCAATCTCGTCGAACGCTTCTTCAACAGCTCAAACACTTCCGAGGCATCGCGACCCGCTATCACAAGCTCGCAAGAAACTTCCTCGCCTGCATCCGCCTCTGGATCAAAACTAATGAGTACACGACCTAGTCGATCAGGGCGCCGACCTTTCGCAGGGCGTTGTCGAGACCCACGCGCTCGGCCATCGCGTTCATGAAAAAATCCATCGGTCCTCTCAACTGAACGTCATGACAAGCGCTTGCAGCCCTTCGGCCCGACATGTCAATGACCGGGATGCACATTTCGCAACGGCTTTTTATATCACTGTGCCTACGGAATAAGAAATGAGCCTAAAAAATTGAGCCGAAGCAATTGCCCGGACAATAGACAAACTATCTTTGCGAATTTGTCCAAATCGTGGTAATTTACATCCATGACTGAATTTTTAGAGATTTTGGAGGTACAGACCATGATCAGGAAAATCGCGGCTCTCTTCGCTGCATCGGTATTGTGTTCAGTCAGCTTTACAGCGGTCCCTGCCCGTGCGAGTGAGGATCTCGTCAAGGCCATGGCCGGTATTGCCGCGATCGCGATAATCGGCAATGCAATCGCGAAGGATAACGAGACAAGTGCTGGAACAACGGCGAAGTCTCCAGCTTCAGTGGAAAAAGACGATACCCAATTGGCCGATAGTTGCGACGGTGCATACTGGGACGGCAAGCGGTGGGTCAACGACGATGGAAAACCCTGCGTTGACAGTGCACGCACCGCTCAAAGCCAGCCAACGCCCGCAGTCTGTCTCCGAGAGCGATGGCAGGACAGTCGGTTGATCAAGTATTTTGACAAGCCGTGCATGAAAAATGCCGGATTTGAGCTGAGCATTTGGCGAAATTGACGCCTGCATTTGAGCTTGCTCGACTGGGGTGAATTCGATGGGTGCTTTCATGTTCCGGGTTTGCGAATCGCGGTTGCGCGTGCGGCTCTAGCGACACAGGGCAGTTCGCTTGCAGGCCTTTGCACTTGACTTCCCCTCCCCTCGCGTGAGCGGCTCATGAACTTGTCCTGGCACGTGTGTGGTCGGTGATCCCAAGAATGGTGCCGGAGACAAGAGTCGAGCCGAATTTCTTTTCGGAAGCTCAGTGCCTGTCTCTCGGGGCAAGAACAGTTGCCGGAATCGACGAGGCGGGCCGCGGTCCACTTGCTGGGCCGGTGACAGCCGCCGCCGTAGTCCTGAACCCTGACGACATTCCATTCGGACTGGATGACTCCAAGCGAATGAACAGGCATCAGCGCGAATTGCTCTACGGAGAAATCGTCAATCGCTGCTCGGTGTCAGTCGCCCACGCGGAGGTGCCTGAAATCGATAGCATGAACATTTTGCAAGCAACAATGCTGGCAATGCGCCGTGCTGCCGAAGGCCTTCCGACCACCCCTGAACATCTGCTGATTGACGGCAACCGAGTTCCGTCGGGTCTTCCGTGTGCAGCGTCGGCAATCGTGAAGGGCGACCGAAAATCGTTTTCAATTGCGGCCGCCTCGATTGTCGCGAAGGTCACGAGAGACCGGCTCATGCGAGCGCTTGCCTTGGAACACGCAGAATATGGCTGGGAACGCAATTCCGGTTACGGGACACGGCACCATCTCGAAGCGTTGCGTTCCAACGGTCCGACTCGGCACCATCGAAAGTCTTTCGCGCCAGTGCGAGATGCCTACTCGTCGCACTTGGCCAATTTGGAGACTTAGGTGCGCTGAAAACTGACGAATGGCAAGAAAACACGATAACGCTCGCTAGGTACCAGACATCCATGGAAACGACGGTTCAATTGTCGACGAATCTCGTGCAGAGCAGGTTGCAATGGGCAATACGACGATTCTCCTGATAGCATTGCTGCTTGATGCGCTGGTCGGAGAGCCTGAACAGATATGGTCGCGAATTCCGCATCCAGCGGTTGCAATGGGAAGACTGATTTCCTGGACGGACGATCGCTTCAATCGGGGAGAACGCCGCAAGGAGCTCGGGCTAGCCTCTCTCGCGGCAGGCTGTGTCCTGATGGCGGCCATTGGATCAGTCGTCGCGGCGGTTCCCGATTTCGGATTGCTTGAGTTGCTGGTGACGGCCGCTCTGCTCTCGCACAGAAGCTTGGTGGATCACGTGCAATCAGTCGCCAAGGGTTTGCAGAACGGCGTGCCGGAGGGGCGGTCCGCGGTCGCCAATATAGTTGGCAGGGACACCAGCGAGCTGAACGAGAGCGGGGTTGCACGTGCGGCAATCGAAAGTGCCGCCGAGAATTTTTCGGACGGGGTCGTCGCGCCCGCGTTCTGGTTTGTCCTTTTGGGGTTGCCTGGGCTGCTAGTTTACAAGTTTGTGAACACTGCTGACAGCATGATTGGATACCGTAACGAGAAATACCGTGATTTCGGATGGGCGACGGCTCGTTTCGATGACCTGCTGAACGCGATTCCGGCACGAATTTCCGGGTTGCTGATTGCCGCCAGCCAGTTTTCGGTGGATGCAGTCAAGGTGATGTGGAGGGACGCGAGAAAGCACCGCTCGCCGAATGCGGGCTGGCCCGAAGCGGCCATGGCGGCCGTTCTCGGTGTGACTCTTTCCGGACCCAGAAGCTATCACGGCACCAGTCAGGACTTTCCTTTCATTCACCCGGAAGGCCGAATTCACCTTTCGCATCTGGATGTGGAGTTCTCGGTGGCAGTGCTCTGGCATTCATGGGTTGCGGGGTTCGTCATTGTTTTCGTCTGCGCTGCACTGGGAATGTTCTGACCCGGGAATGAACCCCTCGAAAATTATGTTGTCCGCCAAACCGGAGTGAGCGCGGTGCTCTGCCTCCGACCTCACCGTCCAGACAAGAACGGGAATGCTGGAGTCGCTCAAGGGGAGACGCGAACTGCTGCACGCCATGAAGTGTGGCTTGCAACTCCGCAGCGCTTCTTCAGGCAGTTCTTGCAGGCACTCGCAAACAAGGCCTCTGCAGAAATCCGGTCTCTGATGGCGAAACCAGGAAACCAGATTGGCGCTGAAAGACATGACAGCGAATGGCCCATTGTAGCCGGCCAGCAGATGGGCCAGTTCGTTCTCGAACGGCTTGGTACTGCGATAGCGCTTCACCTCGATGAGAAGGGGCACTTTGCCAGCCACGAGTTCCAGAACTTGTGACAGCAGGGGAATTGGCTCGTCAGTTTCGAACAGCCGGAGGTCACTGACTTGTTCTTTGGTGGCATCGGAGAGAAGTCCGGCATTGCCTGTCGCCCTCGCCAGGCATTCGTCATGAAAAACCACGATGTTGCCATCCGCGAGCTGCTGGATGTCAAGCTCGATTGCAAAGCCCCGATCTGCCGCGGCACGAAAGGCGGCAATGCTGTTCTCGGGGATGTGTCGGCCATCGTGAAGCCCGCGATGGGCGATCGGTATCTGACGGAGCCAGTTTTTCATCTGAGTTCCTCGGTTTGCCAAGGCGGGGCGAATGCTCTCGTAGCCAAAGCATCAAGGCGCGGGCGCCTTGGCAACAGTTTGACAGGCTACTTGGCGTCGGCGATCATCCGCCTGTCCATTCCGCTCCATCTGGAAATGTGTGGTGCGCAACGCTTTCCGGAAGCATCTCGATCGAATAGCCCGGAGCTTCCGGTGGCATGTATCTGCCCCTTCGGATGTGCACAGGATCAACGAAATGTTGGTGCAAGTGATCGACATATTCCAGCACGCGGTCTGTTAAGCATGCGGACACGGCGACATAGTCGAAGATTGCCAGATGCTGGACATATTCGCAGAGGCCGACGCCGCCAGCGTGTGGGCAAACCGGGATCTCGAACTTGTTTGCCATCATCTGTACCGCGACGAGTTCGTTGATGCTTGCGAGCCGGCAGGAATCTATCTGGCAAACGTCCATGGCACCTGCCTGCAGGAACTGCTTGAACATCACCGCGTTGTGGCAGTGCTCGCCGGTGGCAACGCGGACCGGCGAGACCGCCTTCGCGATGGCGGCGTGCCCCAGAATGTCGTCCGGGCTTGTCGGCTCTTCAATGAACCAGGGATCAAAGCAAGCCAGCTGCTTCATGTTTTCGATGGCTTCATTGACACCCCAGACTTGATTGGCATCCATCATCAGCTTTCGCTCCGCGCCGATTTCCTCGCGCAGGATTGCCGCGCGGCGAATATCTTCGGCCAAGTCGCTGCCGACCTTCATCTTGAAGTGGGACCAGCCATCTTCCACCGCTTCGTGCGCGAGCTCGCGCATTTTTTTATCGGAGTACCCTAGCCAGCCCGCCGATGTGGTGTAGGCCGGATAGCCGTTTGCTTCCATTTCGGTGATCCGCGCCGCCCGGCCTGGCTCTGCCTGGGTTAGCATTTCCAGTGCCTCGGCAGGGTCCAGTGCATCCTTCAAATACGTCCAGTCAACGAGCTGAACCAAGTCAGACGGGGACATGTCGGAAAGCAGTTGCCAGACCGGCTTCCCAACGGTCTTTCCGTACAGGTCCCATGCCGCATTTATGATCGCCGCGCTGGCAAGATGGATAACGCCTTTTTCAGGTCCCAGCCATCGCAGCTGGCTATCTCCAGTCACGGATTTCCAGAAAGCGCCCATGTCGCTCAAGATGCCGTCGACTTCCCGATCAAGAACTAGCGGCGCGAGAGCATTGATCGCGGCGACGCAGATTTCATTTCCACGCCCGGTTGTGAACGTCAGCCCATGGCCATTGTGTCGGCCGTTCGTTTCCACGATGACATATGCGGCAGAGTAGTCGGGGGCCGTATTCATTGCATCGGAGCCGTCCAAGTTCCGCGAGGTCGGGAATCTGACATCGAACGCAAGAATCTTGGTAATCTTGGCTGACATAATTTTTCCTTTCGTCGGCTTGCTTTCGGATGCAGGGCTCTAGAGCGTTGGATTAAAGGCCTGCATCACGGAATTTAAGGGTCGGTGCTCTCCTGCCGACCGCGGGTAGCTGAAAAGTGCCGCCTCGTCGAGTGCAGCTAGGCTCTGCTTGGCTTCGGTAGGGCAGGTGCTGCGGCGACCCACGGTTCCAAATTTGGGGTACTGCAGTGCATCACTGGTCTTGGTCCATCTCACATTCCGGGCATTCATCGACCGCATCCATGTGCAATTGGAGCGATTCCGTCAATGTTGCGCAGGCAGCCCGGAAGATCTGCGTTGCCTGCTGGCAGGTCAACAATGCTTTCGTACCCATCCACTCCTGCACCGGTATTCTGAAATGGGTTGTCGTGCCGACCTTCCGCTTGTTACCGTATATAACATTCCTGCCCACCTTAAATTCTAGGCGACAGAGGCGGGCATTCGGGAAAACGCGCAGATTCGGCCTTGCAGCTTCATCGCGGTTTTGGAAGCGATTGGTGGCTCCGTCAGGATATCGTGCGTTGGATCCGACATTGTGTGCTGAAGTTGGCGAGAAGCAACGCTTGCGGGTGAGCTACCCAAATTAGCCTTGCCACCATCAACCGGCACTGAATTTTATTCTTAAGACTATCGTGAAATGCGCCCTCCGGTCATTGACATGTTGCACATAAAAGTTTGCAGGTGGTTGTTCTGACGCCAATCGAGGGAGAGCGGGATTGATTTTTTCATGTCGATGATTGCCGAGTGGGTGGAGTCGGACAATGCGCTTCGCAAGGTGAACACCTGATGGACTGGCAGCGGCGGGCGGCGTGATCGGAGGTTCATGGAGCGTCGGGCCGTGGAGGCGAGTTGACTCTCAAGGCAATGGCCCGACCTGCTCAAGGTGGCTAACCGGATCGACCTGATCCCGGCATGATGGTTGGAGTCTGTTCCGAACCCGCCGGAGGCGGCGCCTCGGATCCCGAACCCGTTGCCGGGAAGCATCCGTGGTCATTCATCGGCAACCGCAACGCTCAGCCAGCCCCGGAAGTCGCAATGCAGAACGAAATGCTTGCTTTTGCAAAGGTCCTTTAATGCGCAACTTTAATCGCTCTGATACCAACATTCTCCTTGCCCAAACATTCTGGCTGCCGTTTCGGTAAATATCCAAGCTTCTCAGCGATAAGAGTTCCGATAAGTCGTGGGCGGGACGACATTGGGTTCATCTTCTATGTCGCGGTGAGTCTCTGACAGGGGAGGGGGCTGATAGTGCGCACTGCCATGCGTTATTGCCGAGCGCGTGGCGGTTATCGAGAAGATTTCGGCGTCGCCCCGACGTCAGTGCTGGAGACTGCGGCGCTGGCGTTCACGCTGAGACTCCACTTTCATCCAGATAACAGTGTTACCGCAAACAACGGAGCCCGGTCTTGCCCGTGGCGGATGAACTAGTGCTCCAGCCGCCCGGCGAGGGACGTACCTTCCTTGCAGGCCGAACCGGTGCGCTTTTGGAGACGCTCCTCTCCGAAGTCGGCGACGAGTCGAACGAGAGTAGCAGATGAAGGCGCTACACAAGGAAATCATCCGGCTGCGCAGGGACCTAGGTCGTGTACTCATAAAGTGAAAAGGGATTTTCTTTTCGGCTCCGATGTGATTCAAGCTTCCAAACAGTGGGAGATTGAGGATGCAGGGAAGGCACGATCTGACGGATGCGGAATGGGCGATCATCTCGCCGTTGCTGCCTGACAAGCCGCGGGGCGTTCCACGGGTGGACGACCGGCGGGTGATCAGCGGGATCTTTCACATCCTGCGCACCGGCATGCCGTGGCGCGACCTTCCGGAACGCTGCGGGCCATATACGACAGTCTGCAACCGCTACAACCGCTGGGCAAAGCAAGGGGTGTGGGAGCGCCTGTTCGGGGCGCTGGCGACGGGTTCGCCGGGATCTCTTCATCTCCTGGACTCCTCGGTGGTGCGCGCCCACCAGCACGCCGCGGGCGGAAAAAAGGGGGTCCGGATCACGCCATCGGACGCTCGCGAGGCGGGACGGGCACCAAAATCCACGTCGTCGTCGACGGCCTTGGCCGGCCGCGCCGCTTCGTGATCACTCCGGGCCAAGCCTCCGACAAGGCTGCCGTGCCGGCCCTCCTTGACGGCCTCGAGCCGGCCCGGGACACCGTCGCCGACCGCGGCTATGACGCCCGCGCCATCCTCAAGCTCATTGCCGACCATGGCTCTTGCCCCCACATCCCGACCCAACGGGATCGCCGGGAGCAGCGCTCGGTGCCCGATCACCTGTACCGCCAACGCAACCTCGTCGAACGCTTCTTCAACAGCTCAAACACTTCCGAGGCATCGCGACCCGCTATCACAAGCTCGCAAGAAACTTCCTCGCCGCAATCGCCCTCGCCTGCATCCGCCTCTGGATCAAAACCAATGAGTACACGACCTAGTCGCATCGGGGGTCCCAGAGGGTGCAATAGGCCCGCCGGGACCCGCCTGTAGCGAGAAGAACTGCGGGCACAATATGAAGGGGACAGAACCGAAGCGAATTCGATCTGGGGATGTAATTGTCTGCTCCGGGAATTCCATGGCGCTAGCTATGCGAACGGTTCCAAGCCTTCCGTCGCGGCCGCCTCGTTCAACCGGCGGTCCAAGCTTGCCAGCGGGCAACCTTCCCGGGTCGCGAGGGCCAGGTAACTGGCGTCATAGGCAGTGAGGCGGTAGCCACGGGCCAATGCCATGACGGTCATCCATCTCTCCCAGACAACAAATGGAAAGTTGGCGGATCCGGGCAATGGAAACGTCAGCATGGTGTTCGTCAATTCTCTTCCGACGTTCGGCTGACAATAGCAGGTTCCGCAGTTCATGCCAGCATAGGCTCGGAACTTTCGCCGTTTCGTCGGCTAGCCGGTCGAGTGCGCGGTCGGCAAGCGCGGCATCTTCGTCCGGCAGCAGCCATGCTGCCGCGATCGAGGCGTCGGGAACAAACGCCATCAGCGCACGTGCCCCTCGTGGCGCCACGACAAAATTTCAGATGTTGTCACGGCCTTCTGCTTTGCCCGTTCCCGACGCAGGGTCGCGCTTAGCGCGGCATGCTCCTGTTTGTCGTCGATCCGAGTAACGTGAGCGATTGGTATCGGACCGCGGCAAATGACGAGATCCTCGCCCGCTTCCACTTTAGCCAACAGCGCGGACAGGTGGGTCTTGGCCTCACCGGTTTTCACTCGCCGTGTCATGTTTTCTCAAATCCTTAGCTTGGTTGCGCTCTGAAACACTCGGCATCGAGGGACCGTGCGTCTCATTCTAACAAGTATGCTGTACTCGACACCAAACTTGGTCAAGAACTTGGTTTGTTTGGTTAGGGCAATCGCTTTTAAAAATTCCGATTTCCCTGTCCGGCTGATGATGCAATGTGCCTGCAAGCAACAACGCAAAGGCAGGCATGTCCATGGCTTTATCGCCGGAGGGACGCATTTCGCAACAGTCTTTGCTTGAATGTACCGGCATGGCGGATACTATGCTGTTATGCACAGGAACAAAGTCCAGCGTGTCGCCCTTTCATCGGCAATCCGGCCAAGCCGAATCGGCTTTGGCTGCGCACCGCTAGGCGACATTTTCGAGGAAATCACGGAGCGGAACGCCGAAGAGACGTTGCGAGCCGCATGGGACGGCGGGGTTCGCTTTTTTGATACGGCACCATGGTACGGGCATGGATTGTCGGAACATCGCCTCGGCACATTCCTTCGGTCAGTCGACCGACCCGACGTATATATCTCGACCAAGGTGGGCCGCGTCTATGTCCCGGCCAAACGAGGCGAGGATTCCCGTATCAAGTGGGTGGGCGGGCTGAATTTCGGCGTCACATTCGACTATACGGCGGGGGGCTTCGCGAAATCGATCGCGCAGAGCCAGATGCGTCTCGGAACGCCGACAATTGACGCGTTGGTAATTCATGATCTTGATCGAGGATACCAAGGCGCTGACTTCGAACGTCATTTCTCCGACTTGAAGGAAAGTGGGCTCGAATATCTGAAGTCGCTTAAAGCTGCGGGGGAAATCTCCGCAGTTGGCTTGGGCATCAACACGCTAGAGGATTTCACGTTCATGGCGGATGCTGTGGACGTGGATTTCTTTCTCGTGGCCATGCCTTACACGCTGATGGACCAGCGGTCGCTGCCGGGGGCCATGGCCAGATGCATTGACCGCGGAATCAAGGTCGTGATTGGAGCGCCTTACGCCTCGGGGCTGCTGGTCGATCCGGAAAACCCGGAAGCGATGTACAACTATCTTCCCGCAACCGACGAGCATCGTGCAAAAGCGCTCGCCTTGCGCGACATCGCCAATGCGCATGGCGTTGCCCTCGGCGCCGCTGCGTTGCAGTTTCCTCTGCTCCATCCCGCAGTCCAGACCATAATTCCGGGGGCGATGAGTCCGGAACAGGTCCGGCAAAATTGCGCGAACGCAAGCGCCGAAATTCCGCAGGAGATGTGGCTGGAAATGGTGTCCGCCGGCTTGATTGTCCCGGAATCGCCAATAGGTTCCTAATACATGAGGAATCCGCCGCTGACATTTACGGTCGCTCCAGTGACATAGTCTGCCAACCTCGAGGCCAGAAAAACCGTGGCGCCAACATGGTCGTCGGGCTGGCCGAGACGTTTCAGGGGGACGCTTTGCGTGAGGGCTTCCAATTCGGTCTGCGTGATTTCCGGCGAGACAAGCATCGGGGTATCGACGAGACCGGGGGCGACGGCATTAACCCGGATTCTGTGCGGGGCCCAGGCACGTGCAAGCCCGCGCGTGAGCGTGGTCACTCCACCTTTGGCGGCATTGTAGACAACTGAACCGCCGTAGCCACCGGACATCCAGCCTTGTGACGAATAGTTGACGATCGCGCCTTCTCGTCCTTCGGCGACCAGCCGGGATGCAACCGCTTGGCAAAGGAAGAAAGTCGTTTTCAGGTTGATGTTGTGCTGACTGTCCCATTCGGCCTCGGTAACGGAGAACAGGTCCTTGTTGCGCAGGATCACGCCTGCGACGTTGATCAAGATCACGACAGGCCCCAGTGCGGCTTCGACCTTTGACACCAGCTCGGGCAGGGCGGCCACATCCGTCAGATCAGCCACGAATCCCGCGTGCTCCTGCCCCAACTCTGCAGCCAAGGCCTCGACTTTTCCGCTGTCAATGTCGACCGCCGCGACCTTGGCGCCCGCATTGGCGAAACCTTCGCAGACTGCAGTGCCTATTGCGCCGGCCCCGCCTGATACGAGAGCGGTCTTTCCCTCCAGTCCAAAGTCAAGATTCGGCATGGGTCAACCTTCAATCACGCTCGACCGAACGAGGTCCTCATTCACCTCCACGCCAAGCCCGGGACCCTCCGGCAGCGGAACGCAACCGCCGTCGTGCCAAACCGGCTTGTCGACCAGGTCCCTTTGGGCCGGACCGTAGACAGGCTGAAGCTCAAGCAGTCTGCACGCCGGGTTCGCCCAGCTGAGCGCCGCGCTTGCCGCGCTTACAACCGCAGTGGAAAAATTGTGCGCGTTTGCCTGCCTGCGGTGCATTTCGCAAATCTGCGCTGATTGCTGAAAACCCGTTATTCCTTCGACCCGCCCCGGATCGAGGCCAACGACATCGACAGTGCCAGACTCAACAATTCGCTGGACGCCGCGGGCGTTCCATTCCCGTTCACCGTAGGCAATTCGCATGCAGCTGCCAGTTCGGAGAGCCCTGTAGCCCTCCGGGTCGTCGTGCCCCAGAGGCTCCTCAAGCCAATGAACGTCGTGCTCCTCGAATGCCTTGGCACGGGATATCGCCGTCGGAATGTCCCAGAGGTTTTTCACGCCAAGATCGATCATCAGGAGCTTGTCGCCAATGGCATCGCGGACCTGCCTGGTGAATTCCATGTCTCGCTTTGCATCAAAGCCCAGGTTCGCGTCTCCGCGCTTGCCGAAACCCACCTTGATACCGTGTAGCCCACCCTCCAGATGTCCGGCAAACTCTTCCGCCATTTCAGTGATGTCCGCTTTCGTTCCATGAACGCTTGCGACAGCTGGCAACCGGGAATGCGCGGGACCTCCCAGCATGTCGACCAAGTTTGCGCCAAGCCGCTTTCCCTTCAGATCCCAGAGCGCGATGTCGATCCCCGAAAGCGCGATCGTGGCCAAGCCGGCGCCAGTTCCGTACCACCAAGCGTGAGACTTCAAGTCTCTCCAAATCGAGATGTTGTGAAGCGGATTCCGTCCGACGAGCAAGTCGGAAACGCCCGCGATCAGCAAAGCTACCGACAGCGTGGCCTCCGGAAAGTAAGAGCAAGCCTCGCCCCATCCGGAAACTCCGTCTTCGTCCGTGATCTTGACCAGGCAAACCGAGCGTTTTCGATGATGATCATTTGGCTCGGGATAGGCCACGGGGAATGCTTCCACCTTGCGAATGTTCATTTTGGGGATCCCTGATCGATGTTCAGGCGCACTAATTGCCGAGTTTTGAATTGGGCAACTTTGCACGCTGGCTCCACGTTGACGGATTCCCGCGGCATTCGGATCAAATCTTGGTCGAACCCGACTGGGTCGCAGGAGATTCGAGAATACCCTAGATGGTGTATTACGTTCATCGCACGGGCCCTCCAGGTATGGAGCATCGGATCGGGCGACCGTCCAGTGCACGCGAGATTTCGTCTGCGACCATGGCCTGCAGGCGAGCTGCGGCTGCGTCCGAATACCATGCCGCGTGAGGAGTCAGCAGAAGGTTCGGTGCCAACCGAAGGGGCGATGCGGCGCCGAGGGGTTCGGAGCCGAACACGTCCAGAGCCGCTCCCGCTAGACTTCCGTCAGCCAATGCCTTCGCCAGGGCCGCTTCGTCTATCAGGTTGCCGCGACTGGTGTTGACGACGCAGGCGGTTGATTTCATCTGGGCGATGGTGTCGGCATTGACGATGCCGGCAGTTGCATCGCTTGATGGCGCATGCAGGCACAAGCAGTCGGATTGGGCGAACAGTTCGTCCAGCGAAACCGGACCGACGGCAATGTTCGATTCCCGGACGTCAGCATATGGATCGTGCGCGATGAAGCTCACGCGAAATGCGGAGAGTCTTTGGGCAACGGATTGCGCGACGCGTCCGAAGCCGAGGAACCCAATCACGGAATTCGCAAGCGGAAGCATGGGAAAGCCGACTCCGTGCACGTCCCACGCGCCTGATCGAATCGAGGTGTCGAATTGAGCCAGCTTTCGCAGCAACGACAGCGCCATCGCTGCCGTGTGGTCGGCCACCTCTTCCGTGCAGTAGTCCGGAACGTAAGCAGCGCGCAGCCCGCAACGGCGAATTGCCGGAATGTCCAGATTGTCGTAGCCAACGCCATAGCGGATCACTGTGCCACCGGAAGCCATCGCCGCCGCCGCCTTGGCGGAGAACGGCGCGAATTGAACCACGGCAACGTTGGCACCCTCGACGACAGCCTCGACCTCTCTGGAGGACGAGCAGTCGAACCGCTCAAAATGCGCGCCCGCAGTCAGCGCAGCGCGAGTCTCGGCTGCGACATCCTGAAAATTCGCATCGGTTATGACGACGCGTGTCGCTGTCATTGCATCAACGCCATTCCCGCTGCCCGCCGGAAATCCTCGTTCCGAATGTCAAGTTCGCCTCCTGCCATGCAATCGGACTCGGCGGTGCAAAGCCATGCGATTGCGTATCCCGGTTCGCGTGTTGGCGATAGGTCTTCACGTCGCAGCTTCGACACCGGATTCATGCCGGAAGCGCGGATTTTCTCTTGCATTCCCGTGTCAGCCACTCCCGGTGCGAAGCCGAATACACGCACGCCCTTCCGACCGTACTCCTCCTGCACTGAGCGGGTTACCATCGCGAGTGCCGCCTTGCCCGCGCAGTACGAACTCCATCCTTCCATGGCCCGGTGCGCTGCACCGGATGACAGGTTGACGATTGTTCCGCCGCCTCGCTCAACCATGCCTGGAAGCACGCATTGGATTGCATGCGTCGCCGAGATCAGGTTGACCTCAATGTTTCTTGCCCAGTCGTCAATCGAGATATCGGCCAAGTGCCCGATCGGATCGATTATTCCGGCATTGTTGACAAGGATATCGACCTTGCCGTCAAGCACCTCGGCTGTGCGGGCCCGGTCGGTCGCATCGCAGACGACGCCATTGATCCCGCTCAACCCCTGCAAGTCTCGGTTTGCGTCTTCAAGGCTTGCCGCGGTGCGGGCCGTGAACTTCACATCGGCGCCTGCTTCGGCAAGTGCGCGAACCGTTGCAAGCCCGATGCCGCGGTTGCCGCCAGTTACAACCGCATTCTTTCCTGAAAGATTCATTCGCTCAGACTCCATTGCTTGGGCAACAGAAACGGAAATCCAGTCGCCGGATCAATTTCAACCTCCATGATGGCCCCCATGTATTCGGACCATCTTGCGTTGACCGGGTCGTCGCGCAAGGCGGAGACGGTGCGTTCCAAGTCGTCGGTTTCGAAGTATCCAAACAGCGTAAGTCCATGACGGAAAATGGTGTATGACGTGATGCCGGAGTCGCGAAGTGCCTTGTCCATCTCAGGCCACAGCTCGTCGTGCCGGCGCTTGTATTCTTCCTCGTATCCGGGCCTGACTTTCAGCACCCACGCGTGTGATCCCATGATCTATTCCTCCTTCAGGTAATCAAGCAGAATTTCACCGGGAACCAAAGTGAAGCCGCCCTGCCAGTAGAACCCGTCTCCCATTTCACGGACGGGCAGGCGGTGCACCGGCGCTTGCGCATTTGGTCGGAGATCGACAGTGCATGGACCGCGCCAGCAACTTGTCACTTCGAGGTCCGCGAGCTTCCGGGAAGTCAGCTGGCGAATGGCCGGACTTCCGTCAATGTGGTCCACCGCCTTCAGATTGATGTTGGTGGCGAACGGGAAGATACAGGACAACTGGCCGATTTCGCCTCTGCGCTGTTTGTACGGCATGGTTCCCGTCACCACATCGATTCCGTTTCGGCGAAGCGTTCCCACAATGAGGTCGCCTCGAAACTCGAGTGCCGGCTCGCCCAGTTTCTTGGGCTGTCCGTGAATCTCGCGCCCATGCGCGACCCCCACTTCCGACGACAGGAAAAGGTACGGCGAGTAGGCACCTGCGGCCATTCCCGGCAATGCGGCGCCAACCATGACATTGACCTCTCCGTAAGGACCGATCCAGTCAGTGTCGTTCATTTGATACAGATGGATCATCACCGCGTCACCAGTCGCTTCAAGAGGCTCGGGCAGCAGCGCCGCGATTGCATCGATGTCAGTCCGATAGGTCATTGTGAAGACCTCGACATCGCGGAAGCTGAAGGGAAAGCGGGGAATGGTCGGCGCGTCGACAGGCGTCGAAAAACCACCCCTGAGGATGTCTTCCCGTGATGTCGGCCACTTCCCCATTCTTACACCCGCTCGGTTTTTCCGGATGCAAAGGAGCGGTACATGGCGTCAAGAACTTCAACGGCGCGCATTCCCACGATGCCCGGGGCTTCCAAGGTCGTTTCACGGCCAAGGGCGATGTCGGCAAGGCGCACCACCGGCTCGATGCATTGATAGACACCAGCTCCTGTCGGGATGTCCAGAACGACATCGTCGCAATCGTCACGCCGTAGTTCCATGCGCTCGCGCTCGGTATCCAGCAGCAACATTCCCTCGGTTCCGAAAATGCGAATGTCCAATTGATTGCCGCATTGCTTCGGAACGGTTGCGGCCCCGGAGATCGCGGCAGTCGCGCCTCCGCTGAACCGGACCGTGACGGCGTTGTAGTAGTCGACACTGGCAGGCGATCTGCCTCCAAGCGCGAAGACCATTTCTGGTGCCAGATCGACAAGACGAAACATCAAGCCCAATGCGTGGCTCAGCTGGCCCCAGCCGTATCCTCCCGCCTTCTTGGGATCCGCCCAAGTGGAACGCGCGGGACGATACATGTGATCGGCGGTTTCAATGAGCCCCTTTCCACCGAACAGATCCGCGGTTGGCGAAGCCATCTGGCAAGAGACATGCCGGACGTCGCCAACCCTGCCTTCGGACATCAGCTGCGCTGCTGTGCGGGTGAACTCCTTGTAGTTCCATCCATAGGGAAGGATGATTTTCACCTTCTTCCTGGCCGCAAGTGCCACCAGTTCGCGGGCGTGCTCCGCACTTGTCGTCATCGGCTTGTCCACAAGGACATGCGCACCGGCTGCAATCGCTGCCCGCGCCTGCTCGAAATGCGCAATGTGTGGAGATGAGACAACGACCGCGTCTGGGCGCTCGCTCGCAAGCAGTTCTTCGTGGTCCGTGTAAGCGGCGGGAATTCCGAATTTTTCCTGTATCGCCGACAGATCCTCCGACTCGATCTTGCTGACCGCTACCAAGTCGATGTCAGGGTGGGCAAGGAGTTCGGGAACGTAGACTTGGCATCCCCACCATCCTGCCCCCAGTACCGCTATGCGCGCTTTCCTGTTCTCAGACGCCATTTATCTTCCTCAATGCATTTCGAACGTTTATCATGTGCTGGCGCATGGAACTCGCCGCCGTCGCGGCGTCGCGGGCCTGAATCGCGGCGAGGATCTCCTCGTGATCGCAAATCGACTGCTGACGGATGGATTGCCGCTTCTGAAATTCCCGTCGGCTCTTTTCCCCCAGCAGTTGGAGCATCTTTCCGAATCGAGCGAGAAAAGCGTTCTCGGCCCCGTCCATGAGGATTTTGTGAAACTCCACGTCGGTGTTGTGGAAAAGCTCGGCATCCTCCGGCGATGCGCATTGCGCAGAGACGATTTGGGCAAGCCGCTCAATTGCTTCGCCAGACAGCCGTTCAGCAGCGAGACCTGCTGTTACCGGTTCGTAATGTATTCGGGCATCGAACAGTTGTGCGGTGTTCTGTACGGTTAGCGACACAAAGAAATCAAGCGGTTCGAGCAGCTTGGTCTCCTGAAGGGAACTGACGTAGACGCCGTCGCCATGCCTGATCTCGAGCACGCCGAGAATCGACAAGGCACGCAAGGCTTCGCGCACCGTGGGTCTGCTGATCGCCAGCTGGGCGGCCAGTTCACGTTCGGCTGGCAGCTTTCTGCCCGCCGCAAGGTCTCCCGTCCTGATCAGGTCAAGCACTCTGCGCACGACCCGTTCGGAAACTGGTCCACCGTTTCTTCCAATCGGCGAAGACCTGAAATGCGAGCTTAAATGCGCCGCGTCGGCGGTCGTCATGCGCCACCCCCTGAGATCTTCTTGAGCAAACGGCTTGCAGTCTCCTGAATTGTCGGCACCATTACCGAAAGTATCAGAAGGATGCCCAATGCACCTGTCTGAAGGTGTCCCGTAATGTTTGCCAGTGCCATTCCGTTGCGGACGTTGAGAACGATTAGTATCGCCAGCAATGTTCCCGTGACCGTGCCGGTTCCCCCGAAAATGCTCACGCCGCCCAAAAGGACGATCGTGATAATGTCAAGTTCGAAGCCGAGAGCGACATCTCCCCGGACCGCTCCGACGCGCGCGGCAAACAGCAGTCCGGCCAAGGCCGAGATCAAGCCCGACATCGTGAAGAGCCAAGCCTTTACCTGCCTCACTTCTATGCCGGAGTATTCCGCGACATTGCGGTTCGAGCCGATGAAGTAAACCTTGCGCCCAAAAGTCGTCCAATGAAGGACCAGCCAGAACAGCCCAATCAGCGCGAAGAAGATGATCATCGAAAGCGGAAGCGGTCCCAGGATGGCGTTTTGGCCCAAGGCATCAAACCAGTCGGGGAACCCCGTGATTCCACGATCTTCCACCAGCACGCGGGCAAGCCCCCGGTAGGCTATCAGCATCGCGAGCGTGACCACCAGCGATGGAATTCCTGCCCAGGCGATCCAGAACGCGTTGAACGCACCGCATGCGACTCCGAGCAGCAAGACCAGGACAATTGCCCATTGCGCCGGAATGCCGGCCTGAAAGAGCCATCCGAATGCGCAGGCGGCCAGACCCATTATCGAGGCAACCGACAGGTCGATCTCGCCATTGATGATGACGAGAGTCATGATCACGGCGACGACCACCTTCTCGATGGACAGCTGGAACAGGTTGATCTGGTTTTGGACGGTGAGGAAATACGGAGATGCAAGCGTGTTGAGCGCGAACAGGGCAACGAAGACCAGCAGCAGGAAGCTTTCCCAACTGCGCAGGCTGTCCAGGAAGCGCGACATTCTATCTCTTGTTTCCCGCAGCGTCGGCAGCCAGCATCGCGACTTCTGCCGACTCGTCTCCGTCAGCTTTCTTTCTGAGCGCCGAAAGCCTTCGGGTCAAAAGCGCATCCGTCGCCACGGCCATCAGGATCAACATGCCAAGAACCGCATCTCGCCAGAATTCTGACACCAGAACCCACCTCACAAGCGAGCTGTCGATCAGGTCAATCATCGTCGCGCCAAGCAGGACCCCGATCACGCTTCCGGACCCGCCGAATATGTTGACGCCACCCACGACCACGGCTCCGACCGACTTGAGCTCGAATCCCAGCCCGGCCACGACAGTGATGTTTCCAAATCGCGAAAGGAAAATGAAGCCCGCAAGCCCGGCTAGCGCTCCGGAGATGAGGAACGCCTGCATTACCGTGCGGCGAACGTTGATGCCAGCAAACTCGGCTGCATCAGGATTGGAGCCAATTGCATAAAATCGCCTTCCAGCCCGGAAGCGCGTGAGAAAGATGTGCATGACAACAAACACCGCAAGCGCGACAACCACAATCCATCGAATCTGGAACCCGGAGATGACGAGCGCGTTCATCCGGGCGAACTCGGTAATCCAGGCAGGCATGGAGTCGGTCGTGATCGATGCCCCGTCAGAACTCTCCACAAGTATTGAACGGAAAATGGCTAGCGTGGCCAGTGTGACAATGATGGCGGGCAGTTTCAGCCGGCTGACCAGAAAACCGTTGAACGCCCCGAAACCCATGCCAACTGCCATTGCCAGAAGCGGGACGAGAACCGGCGGCGTATCGGGAAAGGCAGCTAGAAATCCTCCGATAAAATAGGCCACGCAGCCGACAATCGATCCCACGGAAAGGTCAATGTTGCGTGTCAGAACGACAACTGCCTGGCCGACAGCGATGATCGCGATGATCGAGACCGAAGTAGATATGCGGGTGAAGAGGCGTGGACTCAAGTACCTGTCGATTTGCGTTGAAAAAAAGAGCACCACGGCAACCAGAACCAAGAACAGAATGCAGACCCTGAGCGTGGTCGGATGCATCCGCTCGATCATCTCAAGCAGCCTCGCTCGCCGCCTCAATTCCCAGCGCCAAATGCATTACGGCTTCCTCGGTGGCTGTCTCGCCGGCAAACTCGCCCACCAGTCGTCCTTCACGCATCACGAGTACGCGGTCGGCCAGGGAAAGAACTTCCGGCAGGTCAGACGAGATAATGATGATAGCCACGCTGCGGGAGGCCAGATTGCGCAGGATCGAGTGAACCTCGGCCTTCGCGCCAATGTCTATGCCGCGTGTGGGCTCGTCTACAATCAAGATCCGGGGAGACGCATTCAGCCACTTTGCCAGCATCACCTTCTGCTGGTTGCCGCCGGAAAGGTTGCCGACGGCAGAGCCTAGATCCTCGACCTTGATGTTCAGGCGGTCGCGCCATCCAGCTGCATCGGCGCGCTCGCGCCGGCGGTCCACCAAGCCAAGTCGCTTCGCGTATTTGGACAGCGTTGCAAGCGTGATATTCGAGGTCACGCTTTCGGCCATCGCGATTCCAAGTTTGCGGCGATCCTCGGAAACGTAGGCTAGCCCCAGATTCTTGGCCACGCTGGGGGAGGGAACGTCGACCTCCTTGCCCTCGATTTCCATGGTACCTCGGTCTGCGGGTGCGATTCCGAACAGCGCGAGAGCGACATCAGTCCGTCGCGCCCCGACAAGGCCGGAAAAACATATGATTTCCCCCTTTCTCACGTGGAAGGTTACGTCGTGAAAGACGTCTTCCCGGCAAAGTCCAGTCACGCGAAGCATGATGTCTTCGGTCGCATGCCCTTCCGTGCGCGCAAACCTGTCCTGCATGTCCCGACCCACCATCTGCGAAATCAGGACTGCGTGGGTTACCTCTGAAATGGGTGCGGTGCTGATGTGCTTGCCGTCTCGCACGACCGTAACCTTGTCCGCAATCTCAAATATCTCCTCCAGTCTGTGACTGATGTAAAGGACGGCCACATCTTGATCTCGCAGAGTTCGAGCAATTGCGAAAAGCCGCTGCACCTCGTGGCTGGAAAGAGACGAAGAAGGCTCGTCCATGATCAGGACCCGTGCATCTCGCGAGATTGCCCGCGCAATCTCCACGGTTTGCTGCTCGGCCAACGTCAGGCTTGATGCCTGCCGCCTCACATCCAGCTTCACGCCAAGCCTTGCGATGATCTGTTCGGCCTCGGAGTACATTTCTGACCAATTGATTCGCGCAGGGCGGTCCAAATGGCTGATGAATATGTTCTCGGCCACATCGAGGTCCGGGAAGACCATGGGCTCTTGGTAGATGGCCGCGATTCCCTGCAGTTGCGCTTCTTGCGTGGAAAGGAAGCGCGTCTCGACGCCGTCAACCAGCATCGCCCCCGACGTGGGATGATAGATGCCGGTCATGATTTTTATCAGGGTCGATTTGCCGGCGCCGTTCTCCCCCACGACGGCATGTATCGTTTTGCTTTCCAGTGAAATGGAAAAGTCAGACAGCGCGGCAGTCCGGCCGAACGACTTGGTGATTTCTCTCATCTCAAGTACCGGAGCAATCATCAAGCGCGGTCCGTCAGAACGTGGAAGATCCTGGCGGGCATCGGCCCCTCGGCGCGAGGCCGGGCCGATGCCGCGAAAGTCACAAGGCGACCTATTGAGCCGCCGCCTCGACGTTTTCCTTGTTGTAGACGGTGAACGGTCCCATGAGAACGCGGTTTCCGGCTTCGCGGGTTGGGTCCTTCTCGATGGTGAACGTGCCCATGCGTCCGGCCTCGAATTTGTCCCCGACCTCGCCTGCAATCTGGCCCGTCGCTATCAGATAGGAGGTGTAATAGGTCAGATAGCCAAGATCGACGAAGCTCCACAGAGCAAACTCAGGAGCGCATCCATTCATTGTGTAGCTGACCATCTCGGCCGGAACGCCGAGTCCAGAAACCTTCACCTCGTCGCAGAGGCCTTCGTCTAGCATGGCCTTCGCTGCCGCGACTATTCCCACGGATGTCGGTGCCATGATCAGCTTGAGGTTGGGGTGCTTGTCGATTAGCGCGAGGGCCCGGTTGTAGCTGACCTCCGACTGGTCGTCACCGTAGACCGTGTCGACAAGCGTCATGCTGGCGTACTTGTCGCCCTCAAGCGCATTGTTCATGGCTGCAATCCATGCGTTCTGGTTTGCGGCGTCGGGAGTCGCGGACAGAACGGCGAATTCGCCCTCTCCGCCCATAATCGAATGGGCCATGTCCGCCATGACGACGCCGATGTCGCTGAAATCGACTTGGGCCACGAACACTGTCTCGCCCACCGCCGAGGCAATCGGGCTGTCCCAGGTCACAACCTTGGTTCCTGCAGCCTGTGCGGCTTCCGCGGCCGGAGCGATCTGATCACCAGCATTGTTCGACAGCATGACCACGGCTTGCCCTTGTGAGGCAGATGTCGTCATGATCTCGATCTGGCCAGCCACCGAGTTTTCGGGCGTTGGGCCAGTGTACAGAAGCTCGCCCTTGTTCTCCAGTTCCGCGTGAGCTTCCTCGGCACCGCGATTGGCCTGATCAAACGGCAGGATGCCGAGGAACTTTGGCAGCAGCACCATATCCACATCGTGTCCCTTTTCCGCCATCGCCGCGTCCGAAACGGCCGCTCCAGCGGAAAGCGCAGTGGTCAGGGCCACCGCGGATGCGAACAAGATTCTCATATCGATTTCTCCTCTCCATATCTGTGTTGGTTACAAGCTGAGCCTGTTTGGCTCCCGTCCTTATTGGTCTGTCCAATTTGCCTTGTCAATTCACTTCTTGCCTGCGCCGTCAATCGATTCGGCGGCGGGGAGACGGGTTGCAATATGACGCGACAGTGCGTAATCGCTGGCCAAGACTGTTCCAACAAGGTTTTCGACAGACTATTCTATGCAACTTTCCGTCACCTCTTGGTCGTTCACTGCCTGCACCTTGGCCGAAAGCTGGGCCATCGCCGGAGCTTTGGGGTTCTCTCACATTGACGTCGGCCTGCTTCACGGCGCCGCGCTGGACCGGCAGTTCATTCTTGACCGGCCCGATGACGCCGCGAACGAACTCGCACGAGCGGGAATGCGGGTGTCCAATCTTTACTGGCTGTTTGGGGACCACCCTGGCGACCGTCCGCTGTCGGATCCACGGCATCTTGATCGAAACCGCCACGATTTTGAGCGGGTCTGCAAATTTGCAAGCGCGCTGGCGATCCCGAGCATCTTTGTTTTGCCCGGCGTGGCTCAGCCAAGCGTTGAGACCGCAGCGCTCCTCGATCACTCGGCCGCGGCGATGCGCGTACTTCTTCCCATCGCGAACGCAGCAGGTGTCACTCTAACCGTGGAACCTCATGTGGGAGGCATTCTCGCCGATCCGGAAACAACGCTGTCTTTTTTGGATTCGGTCCCCGAACTGGGGCTGACATTGGACTGCGCGCATTTTGTCGCGTCGGGCTTCACGCAGACCGCCATCGATCCGCTTCTGCCGCATGCCCGCCACATCCATCTCCGGCAGGCGCGTCCCGGCGCACTGCAGGCCAAGTGGGGCGAGGGCACTCTGGACTTCGGCAGGATGTTTGAAGCTTTGCGAACTGTGAACTACCGAGGATTCCTCTCGGCAGAATATGTTCACCAATCCTACATGAACACGCTGTTTGACGACGTCCTTACCGAGACAGTCAGGATGCGCGACCTCGCGTACGAACACGGCATTCGGTAGTGAGTTATTTCATGAATTAATCTTTCCTGCCTCCGAGCAACGGACTTTGGCCTTTTTCCAGTCATTGAGCGCCGGCAAAGACATTTGAGCCAACGCCTGCGGTACAGGCGCATTCGTCTCGGCTGCCAGGCACTCATTGGATGCTGAGGCACTCGCGAACCGGCTCTGCGCCCTTGCCGAAAACGGTCGGAGACCCGGAAGATGTCTTGGCCCTGATGAAGACGGCCGTGGCAATAGCCTCTGCGGCGGATCATGCCATCGGCAGAAATCTCTCGGCCGGCGTCACGATGTCCGTTCCGGAAACGCTGGACACAGCATCCCGCAATCAACAGTTTGGATCGCCGCAGGACATCAGGCCGCCTCGCCCCAAGAGATCCCTGGCGATCTTGCCACCCGCTCGGACGCTTCCACTAGAACGCACCGTGTCGCACTCGCTTTGGCAGTTTGTCACTTGGTCGGCTGCCAGCCCGGCTGCTTGGCGCAGGCTACACGGTAGATGTCATGGAACAAGTCACCGCTACGCTTGTGTTTCTCGCTCACCGCGGAGCATCTGCCAGCGTCCAGGTACAGGAGCGCAAGAAGCGATTTGTCGCTAATGTATTAGCGGCAACGCAATTTAACGATCACTTTTAGGCAAATAATGATCGTAAAACCTCATCGTGAATTGCCCATTTTCAATGGCTCTGCTGCATCCCCCTATCTCTCTGCAATGTTCAACAGTTCTGGGAATGCCAGCAATGCCGCTTGCCGCCCGCGCCTCTCAGTGATGGTTGCAAGAATTCCGTTGTCACGCATAATCTTGAGAATCCGCCGCGCCGTGGGTTCCGGAATATCCGACCGGGTCACAAAGTCCGCGCTTCTGAAAATCGGATGCTTGAAAGCCCAATCCAGTGCAGGGATGGCAAACCGGGAGCGGGTCAACTCTATGATGTGGCCCTTCATGGTATCATACAGATCGCCAATCCCCTGAACCTTGGTTAAGTTGTCTTCGGCTTGCTTCGTGATGGCTCCAAGGAAGAATCGACACCAACCAGTCCAGTCATCATCGCGGGAGACGGCAAGGAGGCTGCCATAGTAGGCATCCCGGTGGTTTTCGAAATAGGCACTGATATAGAACATGGGCGCCTTGATTGCACCCGCTTGCCACAGAAATAGCGGCACAAGCATGCGCCCCAAGCGACCGTTGCCGTCCAGAAATGGATGCAGCGCCTCAAACTCGGCATGCAGAATGGCCAGTTGCACCAGCCTGTCGGGTGCTTCCGCATGGATGTAGCGCTCCCACGCATCCATGGCCGCAGGGAGATGGTTCGCGTCAACCGGCACAAACCGGGCATCTTCAATGGTACCGTTGGGCGGCCCAATCCAGTTGGGGATACGCCGGTAAGCGCCGGGGTCTTTCCTTTCACCTCGCACTCCGCTCAACAGAACCTTATGCGTTTCTTTAAGGAGCCGTTGCGAAAGCGGTAACTCATCGAGCAGCCGTTCCGCTTGCTGCATAGCGGCGCGGTAGTTAAGCACCTCGCGGATGTCATCATGGCGACCGGGCATAGCGGGTTTATGCCCAGCCTCATATTGCAGCACGTCGCTCATCGTTGCCTGAGTCCCTTCGATACGCGAAGAGAGCACTGCTTCCTGCGTGGTAAGCGGTGCCAGCATGATCTCGGGGTTTGGAATTGTCGCCAGCGCTTCGTCGTAGCGCGCCAGTGCCGCCGCCGCGGGTCCGATAAAAGGGATCAGCTTTCGCCAATCCAGTCGCTCGTCAGGCGGGAAGCGTTCGTAATGGTAGCGAACAGCTGGCATCATCTCCCTCCCAAACCCCAAACCGTGCAGAAGCCGGACACGCAGGCAATTTACAGTCCAGTCCTGCAGTTTATCCTGTCGCTTCGGACTGCAACCCCATCAATTTCGGATGCGGGCTTTCCTGTTTACCAACAAGCCTTGGGAAATTCCTTCGTACTTTTTTGCCGTGCCATTGGCAACGGATGTTCAATCTCAACTTTTTGTTTCCTCTCAAGGGCCAATGGATTGAACTGCTTATGCACTTGGTTCCGGTTTGATCAAAATGCGGCAGGGGTGAGGTTTGGCGCGCAGCAAGTGATAGACGCCCCGCGCCCAGCCCTTGAGGTTGCAGAACGCGGTGTGGATCTAGGCGAGAACTTCATGGGCGGGCCTGTCGCCGACGATATGGGGCCGGTGGCAGTCCCGAGGCGCCGCTTCTGCAACTGCAAGGCGGAGATGCCGTTGCAATGGGTGGCTATCAGACATGCGGCCCGGAACCAGATCGCGAGCGAAGCCTGGTTCGGTGCAGGAGGGTGCCAGCGGTGACCGAGGCTTGACGATGGCAACGGGCGCACTTCGAAGCTGTGCGGCCTGGTCTTCAGTTGCTGCCCGCAGTCGTGGCCGCAGGCGGGACACCGGAAGCCGTTCGGCCATCGGACGGCGATGAGCCGCCGGGCGCAGGCGTCGTCGGGGAACCAGCGCTGGAAGGCGATGAGGCTGGCGGGGATTTCGGTCATGAGACGGTTCCACGTCAAGAATATTATGCGAACATCCTGTCACCCGACATCCCGGAGACAATGCCTTGTGTCACCGGAACCATGTGCGTAAGCAATTCCCCTGAGCCTTGGCCAAGTTATCTTCGGCTTGCTTCGTGACTGGTCGCTCGAGAACGCGCTGTGCTGGAGCGCTCGATGCGGCGCGAACGAGGGTCGGCAACGCACCCGGAAGGGTAGCGGCCCGGAGACCCTTGCGGTGATGACGTGCTCGGCATTGTCCGCCCACTATCGTTGGGCTGGTTTTCGCTTGAACCCTTCAATCAATGCGCAGCGATTTTGTCGCTTGGAGTGCTGCAGGCAGAAATTGGAAGGTTAAATTTGCAATCGACCGTGCCGGGGGGACTCTCAGCCGCACCCTGCACATCCAGACGGTCAACAGCCGCCACAGCCAAATCAAGGGCTTCCTGCAGTGTTTCCATGGCGTCGCGGCCAAGTACCTGAACAGCTGTTCGAGGTGGTTTCATCTCGTCGTGCTCGGCAAGCACCCGTCGCCGAGAGCCCGCCTCGCAGCGGCTGGCGCCAAGCCTGCGATTCGCGAATTGAGCTAATTGGAAGGTTGAGACTACCGCACCGGCAAATGTCCCTCGTCGAAAACCCATTGGAGCCCGTAGTCCACCATTGTCTCGTATTTTGGGCATCCGTCGTCGTGCCAGCCCACCATCGTGTAGTAAGCTGTCACAGCCTCTCTGAACCGACTGCGGTCAAGCTTTGTTCCGCTCCAGGCTCCTTGACGGATCGGTTCGTCGAAGAACCGGTCCGGAAGTGTGTCCGCGGCCGATGGAATTCCCTCCCGCAAATTGTAAGCTCGCATGAGATGAACACGTCTTTCGCCGAGTCGCATGATTTCGTGCGAGGATGTATTCCAGCCGGTGACGGCCGCGAGCATTCTCGTCATCTCTTCGAGCGTGAACACGCGAGTTGGAGCGATCGCGAAAATGCATAGATCCAACGCGTCAGCGGCGGACCAGATCGTGTTGAGCGCCTTGAAGTTACGGACCTTGTCGACACCGAGATGTTGCATGGGGATCCGTTCGAGAATTCCGAGCGTTCTCGATCCTTCCAGTGTGTGGGGCCAGCCAACTTCAAGATCATAGTCCCAGTCATGCTCGCAGATGTCATAGCGAGGGCCGATTGGCGCCGTGGCGAAGCCCAATGCGAGATTCGTCTGGGTTCGCGGCTCGAACACCGACATTTCCAGTCCCTTGACATGCATCGCGCACCGCTCTGCCTCCGGTCCGATTTGCCTAGCGGCGATGCGGGACCCTTCAGCCAGGACACTTCCGAATCCCTTCCGATGGGCGATGCGAGAAGTCATTTCAAGGAATGCATGGGCGTTACCGAAGCGTAACGGCAGGTCAACCTCGCTTTCCGCCAAGATACCGCGCTCAAGGCATTCTGCAGCCATTGACAGCGTGAAGCCGAGCGAGACTGGATCAAGGCCATATTCGTTGCAGAGGGCATTCGCCCGGAGCACGTCGTCGAGTTTCTCAAGCCCGATATTGGGTCCCATAGCTCCAGTGATCTCCTGATGGATGCCTCCCATCGAGGGCGGGAGGTCATCTCCACCGGAGTAGAACTTGATGCAATTATTTGGGCACCCCGGACAGTTGCCCTCTTTCACATAGCGGCGCATGAAGTTTTCCGGAATGTATGCGTCCGCTGCCTCAAAGACGCTGTCTTGGTAGTTGCGAGCGCAAAGTGCCGCATCGGTTCCATGGACATGCACCCAAGCAGCGAACCCTGGCGGCTTGAACTGCCACTCTGTGAGAGGGTTGCCGAGCATCCGAGCGCGATACGATTCCGTAAGGCGAATGCATTCTTCGCTGGCAGATACCGGCGGCAGTTCGCCGCCGCGAAAAACGATGGCCTTGAGGCGCTTGGAACCCATGACGGCACCGATGCCCATTCTCGATGCTTGATAGCTTCGCTCCGTAACTATGCTGGCGAACCGAACAAGCTTCTCCCCAGCGGGCCCAATTGCGGCAGTGACAATTCCGGGGCCGAACTCGTTCTCAAGACTGTCCGTCGTTATCGAGACTGGTTGTCCCCAAAGCTCGGACGCGTCGTGAAAAGTGACGTTTCCGTCTTCGATTACTATCGTTTTGGCTGCTTCGCTCGCACCGACAATGACCAGCGCATCAAAGCCGCTTGCCTTCAGCGCTTGTCCGAACGGGCCTTCGCATCGGGTTTCACCGACTCCGCCTGTCAATGGACTCTTGGCGGCGGCCGTGAACCGAGCGAGTCCGGCATAGGGGTGGCCTGCGACGACGCTGGACGTCAATATGAGAAGATTGTCAGGATCGAACGGGTCGATTCCTCGTGGGCAGCGCTTAATCAGATAGTATGTCGCAAGCAGGCCACCGCCTGCGTACATGCGCCAGAAAATTTCATCTGGCTGCTCGATCGACCAACTGAGATTGCCAAGGTCAAGATGCAGGATCCTGCCATTGTATCCCAAAGGTCGCGTCATTTCGTTTCCGATATACCTTCGGTTTCAGTTCAGCGAGGGAGCCCAGCGCGTGATCTGTCGCAGGGACATCACCAGAGCGAGGTCGAAAAGCGCTGCGGCAAGCGAAATCCAGATTATCCCGACAATGATTGCGTCCAATGCCTGAAACGAAATCATGGCGCTGAAGACCCGTCCCATACCCAGCTTTCCGCCCATGAGCTCCGCCACAATCTGTATGCCCCAAGCGATTCCCAAGGAAACCCGAAGTGCGCCGACGATGGCCGGAGTGAGCGCTGGAAGCAGGACGGTCAGAAAAATTCTGTTCGGCCCGGCACCGAGGGTGGCGGCGAACGTCGGAAGAATGGGGTTCACGTTGGCGACGGCGTTCAGGGTCGCGATGATCATCATGACGAAGATATAGTAGCCGACCATCATCAGCTGCGCCGGGTTTCCGGGACCGATCCAGATGAGGATGAAAGGAATGGCGGCCAGCGGCGGAATGGTGCGGAGAAGTTCGATCGGCACCTCCGTGACTGCACGCAAAAGTCTTGAGCGTACGACAGCGAGAGCAAACGCAACGCCTGCTACGGTGCCCATTGCACTTGCGCCGATGGTGTACGCGATGGTGTGCAGCAAATGCGGCCAGAAGCCGCGGTCGCCTCCGCCCTGGAAACTCAAGATTTGGCTTTCTGTTAGCAGGATGAAAAACTTAGGCGCGATCAGGCTGAAGGACGGGAGCCGGTACTGGCCGAGTGCCAGCGCGGCGGCCTCCCAGACGATGAAGGCAATCACTATCCCGAGGGCGTACCAGAGGTACGCCCCCGAGAGAACTTTTGAGGCAGACGGTGGCAAATTCTTCTCGCCCGCTGCTTAACACTCGTGCGTCAGCCGCCCATGGCTGCCTCGGCAAACCTGTAAGCGTCGAGGAAATCGAATGCAGCATGGAACGCCTTAGCCTTGGCAAGAAGATCGCGGACGTCTCCGGACAACTCCTTGCTGTCGAGTTCAGCGATCAGCGTCTCAGCTCTATCCTTGTAGTCAAGCAAGTCGGCGTAGACCTTGTGCGCCAGGGTGAAATTGTCCCATGCGAATTCTCCCTCTGGGAAAAGGCCTTGCTCCTCGTAGATCTTTATTGCCGAGCCAATCACGTGCTGGGCGTTCAGTGGATTGGCCTCATCGACAATCCATCCCGTCTGGGCATCGAAGGTCCAGAACGGGTCGAGCGAGGTGTAGGCAACGTTGGCCACGCTGTCTTCAAAGTTCGTTCCCGCGACGCTGTTCAGAAATGGAGTGTGGATCGCGGCAGCCATATCCGGATGATCGTTGATGTACTGGTTGATCCGGAATCCAACTGATGCAAGGCGCAAGACCGTTTCATAGTTCGCCTCAATCCATTCGTCGGTTGCCACCCAGCCGTCGTGAAAGACGGCGCGCAGTTCAATGCTGTCGGCAGTGGCTTCAGCATAGGCAGCGATGTCGCCGGACGTCAGGATGGGCTTGAATCCGGCAATTTGCAGTGTTATGCGGGAAGGAACGCCTCCAACTTGGAAATCGGCCCTGCCGGACTCCATAAGGGCCACGTTTGCTGCGTCGTCGGGCGCTCCGACTGCATCCACGTCTGCAAGGGTCATTCCTCCCTTTTTGATGGCAAGGTCAATGAAGCCCTTGATCGCCGCCTCGGTTGGAAACGCGAACCGCATGCCCTTCAATTGCTGCATTGTGGACAGAAAGGCATCATCGGCCGACATTCCCTCCGCAAGGAACTCTTGGAAGGATTTTGAATCGCTGTCGCGCTGTGCCATTATGGCGTATCCCTGAAAAATGTCGGCGTAGAAAAACACCTTGTAGGGTGGAAGCGTTTTCGCGGCGGGAAGGAACAGCTGCGCCGACGCCGACATCACGTCCACGCGGCCCGAGGCGAGAACCGCCGACGCCTCCGATGCCTGAACGACAATGCCATGAGGATTCGGGTCGAAACTGATGCCGACCTCTTCAAACCAGCCTTGTTCGAGGCCGATAATGGACTGGGTGTGGTCGAAGTAGGGAAAGTGCGCGAACCTTACCTTGACCTGAGGCACCTCCACAGCCAAAGTCGCAGTCGAAGCTGTGACACCAAGCGCAAGCGCCGAAGCGGTAGCAATGCGCACCAAAGTATTTAAAGTTGTCATGAATTACTCCTCCTTGTCTCGCGCCTGTGGAATCGGGTGGGATAGAAGGGCGGCGCTTGCCTTCCGTCCGGCTACACCCTAGGCACCCATCGCGTTGCGTATGCGGCGGTCATTGCGACCAGCCTGTCGAGCACGAAGGTGTAGAGCATTATCAGAAGCACGATCAGAATCATGCGACTAAGATCGAAGTATTGCTGGGCTAGGATCATGATGCGTCCGATTCCCGACTGGGCGGCAAGAAACTCCGCCGCAAGCAGAATCGCCCACGCGAGACCGATCACAACGCGTATTCCGCCAACGAGCTCGGGAACGATGGCCGGAACAACCACGGTCCTGTAGACGCGGACCCTCGACGCTCCTAGCGTCTGTGCAAACAAACGCGCAATTGGATCGACGTTGCGGATCGCCTCGATCGTGTTGATGAACAACATGGAAAACACGGCAAAGGCGACGAACGCGATGGATCCTACGCGTGCGCCCCCGAACCATGAGAGGAACAGGGGAAGAAGGGCAAACAGTGGTATGACGCGCAGAATTAGGAACGGCGCTTCGAAAACTTGCCGCAACCGCTTGCTCCAGCCCAGCGCCAAGCCAAGGCCGATTCCAATCACCCCTCCAAAAACCAACCCTCCAAACAGAGTGATTGCGCTCGATAAAGTGTTCACCGCGATGACTTTCAGCGCATTGCCGTAGGTTAGCGGGGTGCCGGGACCGGCAAAGACCGAAAGTCGCGGAACGGCTTCAATGACATCGTGCGGCGACGGCAGCAGGGCGCTTGATCTCCCGGACTCGTCCGCGAGCGAAATCGCGGCAAACCACCATGCACCAGTCAGGGCCACAACCGCCAGAAGGCCGGTCCAACGCTCTCCAAATGCAGGTTTTTGCCCTGACGCCATCATCTCAAGCATCGGCCGGCTCTTCTGCATTTGGTTGCCAACCCTCCAGCAGGCGCCAGAGGTGGGCCTTGCGGTGTGCAAATTCCACACTGAACCTCAGGTCAGGCGGCCGCGGCCGGGGAAGGGGGACATCGACGATTTGACGCATCGATCCCCGTCCCATCACTAGCACCTTGTCCGCAAGGTATAGGGCTTCTTCGATATCATGGGTCACAAAAACTGTAGTCTTGCGCTCATGGTCCAGGATGTTCAGCAACTGTTCCTGAAGCTGGCATTTTGTGGGATAGTCCAGAGCCCCGAACGGTTCGTCCATCAGGAGAACCTCGGGGTCGTTTGCGAGCACGGTCGCGATCTGGCAGCGCTTCTTCATTCCGCCGGATAGTTCCTTCGGATACAGGTCCGCAAAATCCTCCAGTCCCACTAGATCGAGGTATCGGTCCACCTGCTTACGCCTGTCTTTGCGGGGGATGCCTTGTGTCTCCAATCCGTACTCGATGTTGCGACGAACGGTGCGCCAGAAAAACAGTGCATCAGTTTGAAACACCATTCCGCGGTCACGTGCCGGTCCCTGAATCTTCCTGCCTCCCACGCTGATTTCGCCCTGTGTTGGCGTCACGAGACCAGCGATGTGATTAAGAAGAGTTGTCTTTCCGCATCCCGACGGGCCGACCACAGCGACGAAAGAACCTTCGTTTATATCGAGGTCAATTCTTGAAAGTGCAACGATTTCGGCACCCAGCTCGGTGCGCAGTATCTTGGTGACGCCCTTGATGCGGATGTAGGGATGATTGCCTTCTGCCGCCGACCCAGCGGTGGCATTGGAAACTGCTGTGATATCGTTCACGTCGCGGTTCGCAGTCAGACGACCGCGAGCAACCTGACCGGAGATCCCGTTCCACCCTTGATCTTCAGTGGTGCGACAATTGTGAGGAACTCGTAGACCTTGTCCTCCACGATGTCCGCCATGTTGACGTTCTCCATAAGCCGAATTCCAGCTTTGGTCAGCATGGCGATATGCATCGGCAACGCCTCTCCCGGAAATTCGAACGGAATTGGGTCGGTAGCGAATTGGTCCAGCCCCCAGCAGACGATGTTCTTTTCCACGGCCCATTCCGCACAAGCCTTGCCCAGCCCGGGCTCTCCAGAGAGCGTCTTCTCGGCATCGCCCCAGTTTCGGCCCCAGCCAGTGTGCACCAGTACCACATCACCTTCACGGACCTCGGTTTCTTGAGCGTGCAGGACTTTATCCAGTTCGTCGGGTTGGATTGCATAGCCTGGCGGAAGCATTTCGACCTGCTTGTGCGTGGCGACATCCGCGAGAATGCCTCGGGCGATGATCGGCGGCATTGATTCGGCGCCCAGGCGCTTGGTTCCGAAAGTATCGATGATGTCGCGGTTGCGAATGCCGTTGTAGACCAAAAATTCACCGTCCTCCTGCATCTGGCCAACATGGTTAAGTTGATCGATGTGGGTGCCGGAATGGTCGCTGATCGCCAGACGCAGGTTCTGGGCGGAATATCCGTTGTTCATCTTTCCGATCATCCGGGCGTGCCATTCAGTCCCGTTTTCCAGAGTGTATTGAGTGTTGGCGAAGTACGAGCCATGAAATCCGGGAACAGGCATGTCTTGGTCGAGAATGAACGATAGGTCGTAGATCTTGCCCTGCTTTACCAATGCTAGCGCCTTGAGGATCGATTCCGGGGTGATCAGATTCAAGGCCCCGATGACATCGTCCCTGCCGAATCTCGACGGGTACCAGTTTTCCAGACTCCATGTGCTCATCAGAAAACCTCCATTGCTGCGCGGCCTGAACTGGAACGCCATCTTGCGACAGCGTGCAGCCCTGTTGAGAGCAAAATGCAGTGTCTAGGATCCAGAATATACTTTCCCTGAATCCGAACTGGTGCTGTCCTCCTCCCAAAGCGCACGCCGTTCTACCGTAGCAAATTTGAAGTTTGTGCGATAGATGCAAAGAGCGATCGCGTCAAGCAATGATGCTGTATGACGGTCATTGCACATCCTTGCATCGTTTCTGGCGGCGGTGGATGTGTCGACAGTCAGAGACAGGGAAGAGCGAGGAGCCGTTTCCGCGCCGTTTCATGAAGCTGGGTGCCTTGTAATCTGGTGCACCAGTGTCCGCCCTCAGCGGTGCTGACGCACCCGACCCTTGGCCCAGTTCGGGCGGACGGCAAGTTGGTCGAGACCACGGTAATGCTGGCTCTTGCGGAACCACTCAGCATCAAGGGGAACGTTGCGACCGTTGACGTGATGACCGCGCAATTATCGACGGCCGAGACGTTGGTCACCGCGGTAGCGGCTGCGTTCTGTCGCTGAAGAGCAACTAGGGCACTCTCGATACGATGCGAGCCCGCCTTGAGGATCTAGGGAGCCTGAGCGCTTTTAATTACTTGGGTGCGAAGCAAGCTGAAGTACGCTGGCTGGAACGACGACGCCCTGCTTAGCCTGGTTCGTGCCATCGTCAAGTTGCCGCAAATCGCCGATTGGAAAATTGAAAAGCGATTGCCCTGACCTGATATGATGGTCTAAGATTGTTGCGAAATGCGCCTCTCCGGTTATTGGCATGTTGCATTGGAATCTGTACAAGCCATTGTTACGGTGTTCGATTGAGGGAAAGACTGATGGATTTCTTCATGAACGTGGTGGCCGACTGCACGGCCCGGCAAGTGCTTGCCGGCAAGGGGCTGTCGAGCGCCGCCAATAGCGCCTGCCTCGCCGAGGCGGGGATCTAGTTGGGAATCATGTTCCGAGCTTCCCGGGGATGTACCCTGTCCCGGCACCGCCGCCGGTTCAACCGGCTGGCGTCGCAGCGGCGGTGGATCGCGGGCGGTGGAGGCTGAAACGGCTTTGAAGGCGATGGCTCCGACCCTGCTCAAGGCGGCTAACCGGATCGATCTCGTCGCGGCCTGAGGGCCGGAGTCTGTCCCGAACCTGCCCGATGCGTCGAATCGGAGGCTGAAACCGCGCCTTTGGGCCCCGAGACCGCGTCCGAAAGGCGAAACAGCCACCGATCGGCAGCCCGCTAGGTGCAAAGCTAGCTCCGGAAGGTGAGATTCAGAGAAAAACGCCCGCAGTCGCAACGGTTTGGTCTCTGGAATATTGAGGGTGCTGCTCAAGGTGCGCAAGTGTTCGCCGAGACACGTGAAGAGATCGAGAAGCTGCTTGCCGAAGACGCAAGGCGCTCCAAGGATGCCACGAGCGAATCATCAACATACCGTGGAAGGTCGGCTCCGGCATGAGCAGCGGCACACGGCGCGGTGTGTTCTTTTGCGCGGTCGTCGGCAGGGAGAGCGAATTCGAACGAACCTGTCTGAGGTTCATCGGGGCAGACGGCGAGTGGCGGCCCGATCTCGACACTAGTGCTGTCAAACGCGAGGTTGGAGCATGTTTGCGCATGATTGAATGCTCAGCCGAAACGGCCGCGTGGTATCCGGCCCTGCTGAGAGAACGGGTCTAAGACTTTGGCTCAATTCGCGATTTGCAGGCATGTCTTGGCGCTGGCGGCGATCGAAACCGATACTTGCTCGCGCGACAGCCTGCCCTTGAGGCTCTTGAGCGCGAAGGTCTCGTTGACCTCGACAATCCCGGCAAGCCGGGTCCGGCGTCTGCCAAACCGCCGCAACCTCACGGCGCTGCGCCGCCGTCAACTCATCGATGTTCGAAAGCCAGTCCCGAAACCGCACCCGATCCATCCGTCCCCCGTTCCAAGATAAATCGGGAACCAGTCCATCAAGCATGCCCACGGATTGCAAACTGAGCTAAGACTTTTGGGAGGTTGTGAATGACTACATCCTTCATGACTGGATGCGGGAAACCGACCCCGCTAACCTCCAACCGGCCTCTCAACCACCGGGTCGCGAGCATCCTTCGCACGACGCCCCCGAAGCGAAGACGGTCCGCGCGCTGGACATTCTGGAATCTCCCTAGCCGCGCCGGGAAGAGATGATGCTTTGTGGCTGGTTCGAAACGGAGGAACGCCTAGGCGGTGCGCATTTGCGCTTTCTGATCGACTATATCCTCGAGACTGGCGTGGATCCCGCAGACCCCCGCCGTCTTTTCCGCATATTGGTCGGGGCATATGGTGTTGCTCTGTTGGATGGCCATCGAAACCGATACCGGGACAAGCCCCGATCAGGCAAGACAGCTGAAGCTAGCTTCGGGCAACGAAATACGTGTCTGGGGCTTGTTCCATAAGTCGCGCATGGCCTCAAGATATAGCGGTGCATTGGCAAACCAAGAATTGCGGGAACCATGCCTTTGGAACGAGGTCACGCATGCCAAATGTAAAGGCTCAGTTCGCGAATCGTAGGCTTGGCGCTGGCTGCTGCGAGACAGGCTCTTGGCGATGGATGCTTGCCGAGCACGACGAGATGGAACCACCTCGGACAGCTGTCGAGATACTTGGTGGCGATGCCGCGGAAGCACCGCAGGAAGCTCTTGATCTGGCTGTGGCGGCTGTTGACCGTCTGGATGTGCAGGGCGCCGTACACCCGTTCGCCGGCGGCGGGCCGGTGGCAGCGGCCGGCATCGGAGACGAGCAGGGTGTCCGGGGCGATCACCGGTGCTGCGCCGCCGTCAGCTCATCGAAGCTCGAAAACCAGTCCCGAAACCGCGCCCGTTCCATCAGCCTGTCCCCGTTCCAATGCACATCGGAAGCCAGTCTGTCAGGCCTGCCCACGGATTGCAAACTGAGCCAATGTAAAAGTCCAAACGACGCGACCAATGCGGAATAGGCTAGCATCGAGCCGATGGTCCCAAAGTCGAGCAAGATGGGTGGCTGTACAAAACGGGTCTCCGCGAAGTCTTCTACGTGATCCACTACATGCTGGCTTCGGGATGCCGTGGGCTTGATTCCAAAAAATATCTGCCTTTCTCGCCAGTGTCCAAAACCACTTCAAAAAGACCATTTCGAAAGCAGGTATTTCGTTCCGTATTGTACTTCCAGAGCCGCCGGTGCCGAGATCGGGGCAGGCTCCAACTTCAGGCCGCTACCAAGTCGATCAGGTTGACGGCTTTGAAAGCTAGCTCCACCTGCAGGCATCGACACCCCATGAAGCGCGACCGCATTGTCCCGAAGCAGCAAAAGCCCCCGGGCAGCCTGAAACCCTTTCCACGAAGCTGTCCCCGTCGGTGTGCACGACTCCTTGCAGCCACAGTCGCATCGCCTGCCTTTGTTTGGCCAGCGGGGCGTCGGGACCGGCCAAGAACAGCTCGGAAACTGAAACCGCAGGTGTCTCCCCCTCGGTTCGACCCTCGAATCGCTGTCCAACCACATCGCCGCCCGCGTCGGTCTCGCCCTGCTGCGCCAGAGGTCTCTGGGGCTGCAAACGACGCTGTGGCAACACGGCCCGGATTGCACAATCGGGAAGGGGGGTTTATGTGAATGATAGCAATGAAGACGAACCGTTGAAGACAATTTCGATGGCGCAACTGATGGTGCGAAAAGCAAACCGGGAAGTAGTCGGCACGCTCAAACATAAAGCCGCGGCCAACGAACGGTCCGCCAAAGTCGAGCACCGGGAGATTCTATGCACGCCGCTACTCGACACGGAAGAGGACTTCGCTGTGCTCGTCAGTGGCTCCGTTCGTCGGTCGGCAGTGCCGATACGGGTGGACCACGACCGCAACGGTACAGGTCCAGTTGTGTGGTCGATGCCAGCACTGTGGTGAAATGGCTGGGCAACGAAAAGCATTCCGATGAAGTGGCCGACCTCGCCACACGGTCTATGACTGCTTCTATCTTGCGCTCGCTGTTCAGACGCAGTATCCTCGTGTCGGCCTACGTGCACTTCCACGACAAGGTGTGCGGCCACCCGTATTTGTCCAACCGGATCATGCATGTGTCGAGCGGGGCGGGTACGCCGCCGGGGAGGAGACCGTGATCACCTCGCTTCGCCTTTTTGATTTCAAGAACTTTTCCGACGAGACGTTGCGCGTCGGCCCGTTCACCTTGATCGTCGGCTCCAACGCCAGCGGCAAGAGCAACATCCGCGACGCTTTCCGTTTCCTCCACGGCGTCGGTCGTGGCTACACGCTCGCGGAAATCGTCGGCGGGAAATATGGAGCCGACTGGAAGCCGATTCGAGGATCGGCGAGCGGAATCGTTCGGTTCGGAGCCTCAACATCAGACCGGGAACTCGCCCCGTTTGCGCTGGAAGTCAGGATGCGCTTGAGCTGTGATACCGTAGGCGATGCGAGCTACTTTATCCGAGCTAATCCCGAGGCGTTGAGCGGCGGCAGGCTTTCAATTGCGGCGGAAAGTTTGACGATAAATAAGGAGGAAGTTTATTCGGAGAAGGTTTTCGACGACCAGAACGGGAGCCTGAACCGAGATCAACCAGCATTGTTCCAAATCCTGCGCTGGGCATCCAACTTCGAAACTTACGAGAAAGTCAGAAAAGTTATAGATGTGCTTTATCAGGCACGCTTTTTTGATTTTGCACCGGATCGCATGCGAGAGCCGACCCCTGAGGTTCAGACATCCTTGGGTGATAGCGGTGAGCATCTTCCTGCAGTTCTGAAAGAAATTTGCAACAATTCCGAACGTAAAAAAATCTTGAACGAATGGGTCCGGGAGCTGACGCCGATGGACGTAGAGGATTTCGAATTCCCCCGCGATGCGTCTGGCAAAGTTCATCTCGTAATCCACGAAAAAACCGGACTTAAGGTATCGGCCAACATTGCCTCGGATGGCACCTTGCGCTTTCTCGGCATGATCGCCGCGCTGCTCGGCATGGACTCGGACGGTCTCTATTTCTTCGAGGAAATCGAAAACGGCCTTCACCCGTCGCGGCTTCATCTCCTGGTAGATCTGATCGAGCGGCAGACCGCGAAGGGCAGGGTGCAGGTAATCGCCACGACCCATTCGCCCGACCTGCTGTCCTTGGTGAGCGACGAGACCTTCAAGAACATGTCGGTCACCTGCCGCCTGGAGGATAAGAACGATGCTGTCATTCATCCGATAACCGACCTGCCCAACGCCGAGAAGTTTCGGAAAACCCAGGGATTGGGCAGGCTTCTCGCCAGCGGTTGGATGGAAACCGCGCTCGCTTTCACCGAAGGGTACGAAGACGATTGGGAGGCATCGGAATGAGGGTCCTGGTCATTCCCGAGGATTTCCGCAACGACCAATACATCCTGAAACCGCTGTTCAAGCGGCTCCTCGTGGATATGGGTCGAAAGCATGCACGTATAGAGGTCTGCTGCGACCCCTTGCTTGGCGGAGTCGTCGAGGCACTGAAACTCGCACGCATTCGGGAACTCGTGAACCTGCATGACGGGATGACGGATATCTTCATTCTCTGCGTAGACCGCGATGCCGTCGAGGGCCGCCGCAAGCAGCTGGATAGCATCGAGACCGAGCTCGGGAATGGCCGTGTCTTCCTCGCCGAGAACGCTTGGGAAGAGATCGAAACCTGGGTTCTCGCGGGCCTGAGCCTGCCCACTGACTGGCGTTGGGAAGACGTTCGCGCGGAGATCGACGTCAAGGAGACCTATTTCGCCCCTCTGGCCAAGGCGTACGGCGCAGGTGACGGTCCCGGCGGTGGCCGCAAAGCGCTGGGCAAAAAGGCCGCACGCAACATCCCCGCGATCCGCCAAAAATGCACCGAGGACTTCGACGCCCTTGCCAAACGTCTCGAAGCCGTAATCTGATCTTTTCGAGCAAGGCCGCGATGGTGCAAAACCTCCCCAGCCCCTAGCAAAAAGTCGTGCTGATGCGTGAGGATATGTGCACGGGCGAGTTCTCGCTCGCCGGTTTCTACGACATGGCAGCTAGAAAGGTGTGCGGCCGGCTTACGATGACCTATCCGGGTTTCTTCTACGGGAGCTCGTGTGCGACATGGCGCTCCGACTCGCCGGCCGCAACACCGCCGAGCGCGAAAGCGCTTTAGGTCGTGTACTCATAAAGGGAAAAGGGATTTTCTTTTCGGCTCTGATGTGATTCAATCTTCCAAACAGCGGGAGATTGAGGATGCAGGGACGGCACGATCTGACGGATGCGGAATGGGCGATCATCTCGCCGTTGTTGCCTGACAAGCCGCGGGGCGTTCCGCGGGTGGACGATCGGCGGGCGATCAGCGGGATCTTTCACATCCTGCGCACCGGTACGCCGTGGCGCGACCTTCCGGAATGCTGCGGGCCATATACGACAGTATACAACCGCTACAACCGCTGGGCCAAGCAAGGGGTGTGGGAGCGCCTGTTCGGGGCGCTGGCGACGGGATCGCCGGGATCTCTTCATTTCCTCGACTCCTCGGTGGTGCGCGCCCACCAGCACGCCGCTGGCGGAAAAAAAGGGGTCCGGATCACGCCATCGGACGCTCGCGAGGCGGGCTGAGCACCAAAATCCATGTCGTCGTCGACGGTCGCGGCCTGCCGCGCCGCTTCGCGCTCACCCCGGGCCAAGCCTCTGACAAGGCTGCCGTGCCGGCCCGGGACACCGTCGCCGACCGCGGCTACGACTCCCGCGCCATCCTCAAGCTCATTGCCGACCATGGCTCTTGCCCCCACATCCCGACCCAACGGGACCGCAGGGAGCAGCGCTCGGTATCCCATGACCTCTACCGCCAACGCAATCTCGTCGAACGCTTCTTCAACAGCTCAAACACTTCCGAGGCATCGCGACCCGCCATCACAAGCTTGCAAGAAACTTCCTCGCCGCAATCGCCCTCGCCTGCATCCGCCTCCGGATCAAAACTAATGAGTACACGACCTAGTGGATTGGTTCCAGTTCTTGGTATCTGCACTCTCTTACGGCGATGGCCGTCTCGGGGGCGACGTCTAGGGAACCTCTGAATATAGCGTGAACTGCTTATGCACATGGTTCCGGCGTCACAAGGCATTGTGTCCGGGATTTCGGATGATGGAATGTTCGCATGACATTCTTGACGTGGAACCGCCCCCATGACCGAAATCCCCACCAGCCTCATCGCCTTCCGGTGTCCCGCCTGCGGCCACGACTGCGGGTGGCAGCTGAACACCAAGAAGCACAGCTTCGAGTGTGCCCGTTGCCATCGGCAAGCCTCGGTCACCGCCGGCACCCTCCTGCACCGAACTAGGCTGTCGCTTGCAATCTGGTTCTGGGCCGCCTATCTGATGGCCACCCATTCCAACGGCATCTCTGCCCTGCAGTTGCAGAAGCGGCTCGGGATCGGGTCCTGTCCCTGTTCCTGCAGGCTCTGCGCGCCAAACCCCACCCCTGCCGTATCTCGATCAAACCGGAACCAAGTGCATAAGCAGTTAGCGTGATATATGGGCGTGGGATTGTGCGTCCGGGGCATGCCTGTCATTTGCGCGCATCCTCTTTTTGGGGAGTCGCGTCATGCAGCGCCTTCAGCCGCCGAGCCTTGAACATGACTGCGGGAAGCGCAGGACGCGTCGCGAGATCTTTCCGGAGCGGATGGACGTCCCGATCCCCTAGGTGCGCTGGAAGCCCGCATTGCGCCGACCTGTCCCGATGGCGGAAGCCGCATCCGCTGCCGGGGTTGGAGAGGAACATGCAGCGGCCTTCGCCGCTTCCGGGCTTCTCGAACCTGATGATTGTCCAGCCGCGCTTGCCGTGACAGGGGAGAAGTGTGTCCGGAATCTACCGGGTCGGCACTGCGGGGGCTGAAACGGAGGCAATTCCGCCCCGAAAACGCGCATCGGGGACTTCCGGACCGCAGGAAACCGATCCGACGCAGCCAAGAAGAGCGACTCTCGCAGCCACAACCCCAAAATCAGAAGCTTCCTAGCACCACACGCTCGGCAAGCATCGCCATGAGAAACCCCTTCGACTCTCCCTCAATTCAACGCCAGAACAAAACTTGCAAGTCCTCCAGCGTAATCATGTCAGGGACAGAGGCGGATTTCGCAGCAGTCTTGATGCACGTTGCTCCACAGGGAGAAGAAGAGCTTCATCTTGGCCTCCTTGCTGGATTCGTCGTTCGATTTCCTCTAGGCTGGAAGCCGGGCAGTCAAATGTTAACCGACAGGGGGCAAGGCATGCATGAAGCGGAAGTCGTCAATGACGCTGGGAAAGAGATCTGGGAACAGGACCGAAGGCATTTTCTCCATCCATTCACTCACTTCGAATCTTTTCGGGAGTCTGGCTCGCTGATTATCAGTGAGGGGGCGGCCAGCGAAGTCACGGACGCAAATGGACAGACCTATATCGATGCGATCGGCGGTCTTTGGTGCACAAACATTGGACTTGGCAGGGATGAGATGGCGCAGGCAATCGCCGACCAGGTTCGCAAGCTCGCCTACACGTCATCCTTTGTGGACATGTCCAACGAGCCCGCGGCAGTTCTCTCCGCGAGACTGGCAGAACTGGCGCCCGGCGACCTGAATCGCGTGCATTTCGCGACCGGCGGGTCCACGGCAGTGGACAGTGCGTTCCGACTTGTCCAGTTCTACCAGACCTGCAACGGAAAGCCCGACAAGATTCACATGATTGCGCGTCGGCAAGCCTATCACGGCTCAACTTTTGCGACCATGTCGCTAGGATTCAAGAAGGCCGACCGCGTACCCGAATTCAGGTATGTTCAAGACACCATCCACCACGTGTCGGCACCGGACATTTACCGCGCTCCCGACGGTACAGGAGAGTCTGATTTCTGCGACTTTCTGATCGCGGAGTTTGAGGCGAAGATCGCGGAGCTCGGCGCCGACCGAGTCGGCGGCTTCTTCGCGGAACCGGTGATGGGGGCGGGCGGCGTCCTGGTGCCGCCGAAGGATTATCTCAAGCGCATGCGCGAGGTCTGTCGCGAGCATGACATTCTCTATGTTTCCGACGAGGTGGTGACCGCTTTTGGACGCCTCGGCCACTGGTTCGCTTCGCATGACGAATTTGGAATCGTTCCCGACATCATTACCTCCGCGAAGGGGTTGTCGTCAGGATATCTTCCGATCGGAGCGGTAATCTATTCGGATAGAGTCCATGACGTGATGTCTCATGGAGACCCTGGCCGTTGGTTTGCCAGCGGGTTCACCTATAGCGGCCACCCCGTCTGCTGCGCCGCGGCCCTGAAGAACATCGAGATCATGGAACGCGAAAACTTGCTGGCTCACGCCCAGGAGGTGGGAGAGTATTTTGGCGACAAGCTCAGCGAACTGAAAGGCCTTCCACTTGTCGGCGACGTGCGCGGTCTCGGATTGATGCGGTGCGTGGAGAACGTCCTGAATCGCGAAACGAAGGAAATGTTCCCGGAATCGGTGAAAATCGGGAAACGCATTTCAACCGCGGCCGAAGCTCTAGGCGTTCTGGTGAGACCAGTTGGGCACCTGAACGTGATGTCTCCCCCGCTTGTCATAACGCGCGAGGAGATAGACTTTGTCGTGAGCAGGCTGGCGGCGGCGATCAAGCAGGTGCACGCGGACTTGGTGAAAGAAGGCTGGAATCCTGTCTAGCGGAGTATCTTCCTGCCTTGGAGAAAGCGATGTCGTGCTGGCAAATCCGATGTGATTGAAGCGCTTGGAACCTGAATCGCGGACAGTCGGCACGATGGGGGAGGGAGTGCCAGGCGCGAAGCCAAATCCGGACATCCCTGAAAACTGGGATCGTTCCGGCCTGCCTGGATGGACTTACTTTTCGGACGAGCTCTTTGCGCTTGAGTGCGACAAGCTGTTCGGCACTCACTGGCAGTTCGTGTGCCATGTGAATGACCTGAAAAAACCGGGCGACTTCATAACCCTCGACATTGCCGGCGAGCGCGGTCTCGTCGTGCGCGGAAGAGATGGCGTTCTTCGCGCGTTTCACAATTTGTGCCGCCACCGAGGATCGCGCGTTGTTGCGAAAGAACGCGGACGATGCGGCAATGTAATGACCTGCCCGTATCACGGCTGGACATACAATCTTGATGGAACTCTGCGGGGAGTTGCCAGGCGGGACACGTTCCCGGCCATGGATCCAGCCAAATGGGGGTTGAAGCCGCTCGAGATGGAAGTCTGGAACGGCCTTTTGTTCGTGCGTTTCAAGATGGGACCGCAGCCAGGCGTTGGTGAATTGCTGCGCCGTTTTGATTCTGAAGTTGATTCTTATTCACTTGCGCGCATGGAACCGGTTCCCGATAGCGCGTACGCGGACCCACTGAACGTAAACTGGAAATCCGTGAGGGATGTGGACAATGAAGGCTATCATGTCCGGCAAGCCCATCCCGCACTTCATGACCTTTACGGACAAAATTATGTCGATGAGCCGTACATTGACGGAATCTCACGGTCCCAAGGACAGTTCAACGAAGGTGAGGGCAGACTCTGGTCGGTCAGGCACTACAGGCGGATACTCCCGGACGCGAGCTGGCTTCCAGAGAACCATCGTCGATCATGGATTTACGTTTCGCTGTTCCCCAATTTTGTGCTTGGCCTGTATCCCGACAGTGCAATTTTTTACCAGGAGATTCCGGTTTCGGCGACCTGCACTGTTCAGCGAGGCGCGGTGTTTCGTCATCCTGAAGAATCGCGCGAACTTCGCTTGGCCCGCTATCTTAGCGGTCGGATTGACCGCGATGCGGTCGAGGAAGATCGCATGCTCACGGTCTGGTCGTGCGAGGCCGTTAAGTCGTCTGCGTACGATGGAATAATCCTGTCCGATCTCGAATACCGACTTCGGTCTTTCCACGATCATCTGCGAAAACTTGTCCCCGTGATGGCGCTGGATGAGGAGCCACCCCGGGGCATGCTGGCGGCAGAAAACGCTAAAATCCTGGCGGGGATGTAGAATTTGGCTGTTGGAACTTGGAATTCCCGGCTTGGCCCGCAGTGAAACCGCCAATGGGCTTGCCCTGGTAAGCCCCGCGTTCCTTTACGCGCTGCTGATGCTGGCGGTGCCCATATTCGCCGTCATAATTTTCAGCTTTTGGACTCAGGTATATCTCGATCTGGACAAGACCTTTACGTTTGACAATTACAGGGAGGCATGGTCGCAACCGATCTATCGCGTATTGATGCTGCGTTCGATTGCGGTCTCGGCCGCCGTCACCTGCGTGACCATCGTCCTCGCGTTCCCGATCGCCTTCTATGTTTCCTTTCACGTCAGGCCTTCGAGAAAGCCGATCTGGATACTCCTGATCACGATCCCGTTCTGGACCAGCTACTTGATGCGGATATTCCTCTGGAAGGTCATTCTTGGGTTCAATGGAGTGGTCAACGGCTCGCTCATGGGTCTTGGAATCATTGAGGAGCCGTTGAGCTTCATCCTTTACAACGTCAATGCGGTGGTCATTACTCTCAGCCACGCTTGGGTGCCGTTTGCGATTCTCCCGATCTTCGTCGCGCTTGAGAAGATCGATCGCTCGCTGCTTGAGGCAGCGCAGGACCTCGGGGAAGGTCCCGCCCAGAGATTCCTGCGAGTGACGCTTCCGCTGGCGCTGCCGGGCATCGTTGCAGCCGCACTGATCGTGTTCATACCGACAATCGGAGACTACGTAACCCCCCGACTGGTGGGGGGACCTAACGGCCTTCTGATCGCGAACATGATCGAGCTCCAGTTCAAGAAGGCAAACAACGCGCCGCTTGGGGCGGCGCTGGCAATATCCGCCATGTTGATCGTTGCCGTGATTTCGCTTCTGTTTGTCTATCTTAACCGGCGCCATCTCAAGGATCGCGGATGACGTTCAGGAAACTGAGTTGGCTGGCATTCTACACGGCAATGTTTCTCGTCTTCTTGTATGCGCCAGTGATCCTGCTTCCGATCTTCGCATTCAATGACAGCAAGATTGTGGCCTTTCCGCTCCGGGGCTTCACGCTCGACTGGTTCCGGCTGCTGTTGGAACAGGACCAGCTTCATTCTTCGCTACGCAATAGTCTGATCGTTGCGGTTGCCACATCGCTCATTAGCACGACGCTAGGCATCTGCGCTGCCCGGGCGGCGGCTCGCTATCGATTTCCGGTCAAGAGAGGAATCATGGGTCTGATCATGGTTCCGTTGGTGCTGCCGGAAATCATTGTGGGTGTATCTCTGCTGGTCGTGATCCTGCAACTTGGCATGGATTTGTCGCTGTGGAGCATTGTCCTTGGGCACGTGCTGATCTGCACGCCATTTTCCTTAATAATTTTGACAACTGCGTTCAGCAATCTGGACCGAAGTCTCGAGGAGTCCGCCTTCGATCTCGGCGGAGACAGGTGGTCGACCTTCCGGCTGATCAGCTTGCCGCTCGTCATGCCTGGGGTGATCTCAAGCCTGCTGATGACGTTCACGATCTCGCTCGACGAGTTCATAATCGCGTTTTTTCTCGCAGGCACCGAAACGACGCTTCCGGTCTACATTTGGGGACAGTTGCGCTTTCCCGGCAAGCTGCCAAGCATAATGGCATTGGGAACCATCATGTTGGCTGTTTCCCTGGTTCTGTTGATATTCGCCGCGTACTTCCGACGGCGAGGCGAACGACGGGCCGGGGCGGTTGCGGCGGGAGGAGTCTTTTGACCAATCCGATGATAGTGATCAAGGACCTGACCAAGCGTTTCGGCACTACTGTGGCACTGGACAAGATCAGCGCGGAAATAGGCGAGGGCGAGTTCTTTTCGCTGCTCGGTCCATCAGGTTGCGGAAAAACCACCCTGCTGCGAACGATCGCCGGCTTTGGCGAGCCGGACGGCGGGAGCATCTACATAGACGGCCAGACGATGGCGGGCGTCGAGGCCAATCGCCGCCCAACCAACATGGTGTTCCAGAACTACGCGGTCTTTCCGCACATGGCGGTTTGGGAGAACGTTGCTTTCGGTCTGCGGCGGAGAAGGCTGGCACGCAGGGAAATGGAGAACCTCGTGGACGAAGCGCTGTCAATGGTGGGCCTGGATGGATTCGGTGCCAGGGAGCCGCACAGCCTGTCCGGCGGCCAGCGGCAGCGGGTTGCCTTGGCGAGGGCGCTTGTCCTGCGGCCAAAGGTGCTGCTTCTCGACGAACCCCTTTCCGCGCTGGACAAGCAGCTGCGCGAGCAGATGCAGTCGGAATTGAGGCACCTGCAGCGCGCCGTGGGTATCACGTTCGTGTTGGTGACGCATGATCAGGAGGAAGCCCTCAACATGTCGGACAGGATCGCGGTCATGTTCGACGGCCGAATTGTGCAGCAGTCCACGCCGCAGGACATCTACATGAAACCCGTCACCCGGCAGGTTGCCGAATTCATTGGGTTGATGAACTTTCTCGGGGTGTGCGTAAAGTCCGAAACTCCTGCCGGATACCGTGTGGACGTGGCCGGACTCGGAGAGGTGGACATTGAACGGGGCCAAGTGGGTTCGACTGCGTCAATGTCGACGCTCACAGCGGGTGTGAGACCGGAGACGCTGACAATTCTGTTCGATGAATCAGATGCTTCTGCACGGGAGGTGCACGGAACGGTGTCGGATGCTTCCTATTTCGGGGACATGACCTATTACGATGTAATGCTGAAGGGATGCGACGAACCGGTCACAATATCAATGCGCAACACTGTTGCACGTCCCGTCCTCGCGTCTGGTGCCAAAGTGCGAATCGGCTGGGACGCCGACTCGATAATTCTCTTGTAGCTGCGGTCCGTTACGGCTTGGCACCGCCGACCAGATTCCGGCGGCGCCAATCGAAGGGGGCGCAATTGCTCGTTGCAGGTTCAGAAACCGGCCTTGATCATCTCGAATTCGCGAATCATGAGTTCGCGAATTTCCGAACTCAACGGCACCTGAGCAAGTAGCGGAACGTCAACCTCACCCAGTCCGGCATCATCCACCGCCTGTTGTCCCAACTCGGTCAAGGCTGTCTGGTTTCCGTGTCCGTATCCCCATTCGCTAACGATGTACGCCGTCGATTTCGGATTTAGCCAAGCATTGAAGAAATCGTACATCTTGTCTTCGGGGTTGGGTCCGTTGGCCAAGTTCACGTAACCGCAAAACCAGGTGGAGGATCCTTCTGCAGTCTCCCGGTTTGCGGTGACAGGGTGACCTTCTGCAGACATCTGCGCGGGCGTCTGGTTCCAGGCCCACGCAATGATGACCTCGCCGCTGGACATCAGTTGCGCGAGCTCGGCCGGGTCAATCCAGTAGGTGCGCACGTTTTTGTGCACCTCTCGCAACCAAGCTGAAGCCTTCTCTACATCGGCCACAGTTGCTGTTGTCCAGTCGGAATTGCCAGTCGCCAGCAATGCCAGTGCGTATACGTCATCCACGTTGTCTGGAAGCGATATGCGGCCCGCGAAGTCGGGGTTCAGAAACGCCTGCAATGACTGGATGTCGGCCTCATCCACCAAATCCGCACGATACGTGAGAGCGGTGGACCCCCAATCCATGGGGAGGAGAAAATACTCTCCGTCGAACTTGAACCCTTCCTTCATCACTTCGTTCACGTCGTCCCAGCGATCGATGCGGGATGGGTCGAGCGGTTCAAGCAGTCCCGCTTCGTGCCATTTCGAAACGGATTGAGAGCATGGGTGCGATACATCGGCGCGGAAGCCGGACCGAAGCTTGTGAAAAGCCTCCTCCTCTTCGCCAAAGAAAGCGAATGTAGGCGCGTCGCCATGCTGATCGATATAATTCTGGAAGAAGTTCGGGTCGTCGAAGCCCGCCCATTCCAATATGACGAGTTCGCTGTCTGCAGCGGACGCGAACGTTGCGAAAGACGCGGCCGCGGCAACGGCTGCCATTCTGGTAAAATTCTTCATTCCGTTCTCCTTAGGATTGTCCGACGGTTGATTTCAGCATGATCATGCGAAGCTCCCTGATCGGCATTGCGCTGGCTGATAGCGCAGGTGCCCAGCTGGTGTCGGAGCTGGGTTCCCTCGTTTTATAAATTGAAGCGTGCCGGACCGGCTTTGGCGAAAACGGCACAGCAAACGGCCAGCCATGCCTTATAGGACACATGCGAGGCGATTCAACACTGAAGTTTCAGATGCATGGTGCGACACCAAGGCCTGATCGAGCAAGGTTGCACGGGTCCGGACAGTTTGACGAGAGCCTGACAAGTTCAAGGAAGCCACGGCGCGAACCTGATCTAGTCAATCACGCGCAATGCGGTGACAGGAGTGTAGTTCGCTCTTCTGAAATCTTGAATAGTCAACTGTCGACACGCTTCATGAACTCCGAGAATTCGGAGTCGTCGATTGTGACGACATGCTCGGGTCCCGGGTAGACACCGGTTTCCACGTCTTCAATGAATTCCTTGAACGCCGTGACCCGTTCGCCCTGCAGTCGCCTGTATTCGGCAGCGAAGTTGCGGTAGGTCTTTGCATGCCGGGGCCGGTGGGTCCTGGTGTGGCCGAGAACGTCCTCAGCGAAAAGATATTGTGCATCCGCGTTCGATCCGGCGCCCATGCCGAGCATGATCAAGCTGGTGCGCTTGGTGATTTCGGCAGCCACTCGGTCAGGCACAACCTCGAGTTCCGCGCCGAAGCAGCCAATTTCCTCGAGTGCCGCAACGTGTTCCCAGACCTGAATCGCGCTAACGGCCGTCTTGCCCACGGCCTTGAACCCGCCGGTCCATGTGCATTTGGAGGGAATCAGGCCGACATGGCCCACGACCGGGATTCCATCGTCGCAGAGTGCCTTTGTGGTGCTTAGCGAACTGGCACAGTAGACACAGTCTCCGCCAATCTTGATAGCCTTGTGCGCAGCGCGGAGATAGTCGTCGGTGGTGACGAGTTCCCCGTAGAGCAGGCCTACCTGCACGAAGCAGTTGCCAGCTGCCTCGCGCATTTCGGGTGTCCAGTACGGATCGATGATCGACAGCATCGTGATGCCAGCTGCCGTCGCCGCTTCCGCTTCTTCCAGAGTCTCGACGAACAACATCGTGATTTTCTGGCCGCGAGCTTTCATGGCACGAATGTCGGCTACCGTCGGACGGTCATGATAAAGATTCATGATCGGGCTATTTCTCCTGAAGTCTTGGTTCTTGGATATCCATTGTCGCACTCTCATTCGCGACCGTGCGCATGTGCTCAAGTCCTGTTGCGGGCGTCTTCGGTGCATTGCTGGTCAGGAAATGAACAAGGCATGGCATTTGGGTAATTCGATCCCGTATCCTATCGCCAAGCCGCCTTCAAGATATGCCACCTCGTTCATCAGGACTTTTCCACCCTGGAGGCCGCTCCCGATCAATCATGCTGCATTTTTTGGCTGAGCCTGCGGTAGCCTGACGGTGTGCAAATCAGGTCGAGCAGGGAGTCGGCGTCCCATCCGGCGCACTTCAGCTTGCCTCGGATCGAGCGCTTGCCCAATGCGGCACGCGCGATGCCTAGGCTTGCCGCCGCATCACGGCAAGGTTCTCCGGGCTGTTGTCTTCCCGGTGCAAGCGGGCAAACCGTGACGTCCTCATTTCCCGTTGATCGCGGGTTCCGGTTTCTGGATTTTTGAACGCACGCAAGTGTGCGGTCAGCCTAGATGAACGGAGCCTGCCATCAGCTTGCCTCGCACTTCAATCCAGCCACATTCAGTGTGATGTCTGTGCTTTCGCTCGTTGCTTAGTGGCGCAATCGGTGCATCATGCAGTTATCGCTCATGCGCTGGAACTGGCAGCAACCCGACTGGCCCGAGTGGCGATATGAGCATGACGCTCTTGTCGCTCAGGAACAGAGGTTTTTACTGAAAGCGGGACAGACGACCGGAGCATGGAGCCATCTTGCAAAAGAAGACCGCACCTCGATCTCGGTCGAAATCATCACTGCAGAGGCGATGAAGACCTCCGAGATTGAGGGAGTGTACCTTGACCGTGCTTCAGTCCAGTCTTCAGTGCCGTGCGCCTTTGGTCTGAGTGCTGAACGGCGACAGGGCGTGGCCGAGAGCGGTGTTGCTGATCTGCTCACGGACGGATTTCGGACTTGGCAGGCACCACTGGACGAAGAAAATCTGTTTCGCTGGAACAAGATGGTTTGCCGCGGCCGCGATGACCTGCGCGACCTTGGCGGCTGGCGGCAGGGAGGCAACCCAATGCGAGTCGTTTCCGGCCCCTTCGAAAAGCCACGTGTTCATTACAAGGCGCCGCCGGCCGCGAGAATGACGGCCGAAATGGTGCGTTTCATTGAGTGGTTCAACGCGTCAGCGCCTAACGGTCCGGCACCGATGGCGGCAGTGGCTCGAGCAGGGATTGCACATCTGTACTTTGTGTCGATCCATCCCTTCGAAGATGGGAACGGCCGCATTGCACGAACGCTCTGCGAAAAGGTTCTAGCGCAAGCCATTGGCCACCCCAGTCTTGCGGCGCTTTTCGTCCAAATCGAAAAAGTCAGAAAAATTTACTATGAGAAGCTGGAGGCAAACAACAAGTCGATGCATGTCGCTGGCTGGCTAACTTGGTTTGCGGACATTGTCCTTGAGGCACAAGCCTACTCGGGATCTTTGATAAACCATCTGATTTGCAAAGCCCGTCTGATGGACCGTCTGCGCAACCTGATCAACGCACGTCAGACCAAAGCCCTGCTTCGGATGTTCGAAGCTGGTCCTGTGGGGTTCTGTGGTGGCAGGAGCGCTGTCAAGTACATGCGGATCACCGGTGCGAGTCCGGCAACCGCACGCAGAGACTTGGGAGAACTGGTTGGTCTAGGTGCGCTTGTCAGGACGGGTGAGCGGAAGGGAACGCGATACTGGCTGGCCGGGAGATAAGTGAGGTTTCGATCATTAGGGAACCTCTGAATATAGCGTTGACATATGGGCGTTGCATTGTGCACCCGGGGGTGCCTGCTGTTCGAGAGATCAGGGATCGCCTGGCCGATCGAACCTGATGATTGCCCAGCCGCACTTGCCGTGACAGGGGACCGTGTGTCCGGAATCTGCCGGACCAGCCCTGCGGAGTCTAAACCGACGGCGATTCCACCCCAAAAACGCTCATTTTGGGCTTCCAGACCGCAGGAAACCGACCGGCGCAGACAGAGAGCAACTCCCGCAGTCAAAACAAACCCCCAAATCAGAGGTTCCCTGGGTTTTGACGGCCGCGGTCTTGCGGGTGGCGCATATGGCTGTTCATGATTTGACGCCAGCAGGAGTTCTGGTGCTGCATTCATACAATTGCAATGAATTTTGAGTATTTTGATTGTTTCGAGAAATGGGTGCCCTAAAAGCCAAGGAAAGAGAATCTGAGAGACAAGATGAATGCCCTCAGGAAAAAGGCGCTCTTTGATCGTTTGCCTGACGAGGTCGAGATCAAAAACGCCGAGCAGCTCAGAACAATTGTCGCCTCCCAGATCAAGGAAGGCGAACCGACAACGCTTGCCCTCGCCTTGGAAGGCGGCGAAGTTCAGACCGCAACACTGGCACCCGCACTAACGGCATCTTTGCTCGAGGTGCTGAGGCTCGTGTCGAGCGGTCGGGGTTTTCGGATGACCCCTGCCGAGGCCGAACTGACGACCCAGCAGGCCGCTGACCTCCTGAACGTGTCCCGCCCCTTCCTCGCAAAGCTCCTCGAGGAAGGTGAAATCCCGTTCGCCAGGACCGACCGGCACCGTCGCGTCAGAGCGAATGATCTCTTTGCCTATAAGGGGAAACGGGACGCCTCCCGATCCGAGGCCTTGGGTGACCTTGCGCGCATCGATGTGGAGGAAGGCCTTGTATGAGCCGATACGCGGATCGGTTCACGGCCTTGCTCGATGCTTGCGTCCTGGGCGGCGCACTCCGTCGAAACATGCTGCTCAGCCTCGCTGAGACCGACCGGCGTAGCTGGAAGGGGCAGTTTCCGTAGCCAAAACCTAAAAAATCCTCCAAATCAGAGGTTCCCTAGTGTTATTATGTCCGATTAATTAGTTGAAGTATGTTCTTGTCAGTTGTCCAATGGCGCCTTGGTGATGCTGGGGACTTCGCGCATCGGGTTTGGCGGGCGTTTGACCTGAAGCCCCATCGGTCGCACAGCTTCAAGCTGTCGGCCGATCCGCACTTCGTGGCGAAGGTGCGCGATGTCGTCGGCCTCCACCTGGATCCGCCGGACAAGGCGCTGGTGCTGTGCGTGGACGAGAAGAGCCAGATCCAGGCGCTGGAGCGGACGCAACGGTCGTTGCCGCTGAACTGGGGCACGCCGGAGACGCGCACCCACGACTGCCGGCGCTACGGCACGACGACGCTGTTCGCGGCCTTGGACACAGCCACGGGCAAGGTCATCGGCCAACTCAAGTGCCGCCACCGCAGCATCGACTTCATCTGCTTCCTGCGGCACATCGACCGGGTCGTTCCCGCCGATCTGGAGATCCACCTGATCCTCGACAACTACGGTACCCACAAGACTGCGAAGGTGAAACAGTGGCTGCTCCGCCACCCGCGGTTCCATTGCCATTTCACGCCGACCTGCAGTTCCTGGATCAACCTGGTCGAGCGCTTCTTCGCCAGCTTGACGAAACACCAGTTGCGGCGTGGCAGCCATCGTTCCGTCGTCGCCCTGGAGCGCGCGATCCGTGGCTGCTTGGAGGTTCACAACGAGCGGTCGACGCCATTCCGCTGGACCAAATCCGCCGCCGAAATCATCGAATCAGTGAACAGCGCACTTCAATTAATTAGGCTCTGTTCGCACTTCGCAGGCGCATGTACTATACTGGGTTCTGATTTGCATTGGCCATGGGGAGCAAAACAATGGATTGGGCACGGTTTCGGGACTGGTTTTCAAGAATCGATGAACTGACGGCGGAGCAGTGCCGCAAGGTTGCTGCGGCGCTCGGCATTCTTCACCAGAGCGTCAATCGCTCCGCCGGCGAGAGGGTGCGCGGGGCCGTGCACATCCAAACGGTCAACAGTCGCCACAGCCAGATCAAGGGTTTCCTGCGCCGCTTCCGCGGCATCGCCACCAAATGCCTGGACAGCTATCTGAGGTGGTTCCATCTCGTCGTCCTCGGCAGGCATCCATCGCCAAGAGCCTGCCTCGCGGCCGCCAGCGCCAGGGCATGCCTGCGATTCGCGAATTGAGCCATTAATTAATCGGACAAGACACTAGGTCTTTGAGTAATGTCTTGTGTGAGGGAGGATGCATGCATGCAGGTTGTTCTGAAGCCGAGGACCTAAAGGCGGCTAAATGCCGCGATGCCCGGGGAGCGATTCGATTGCCTGCAGCTGGTCCGCGGCGTTGCTGGCGGAAGCGAGCAGGCTCTCGCACCACGCTCATGGATCCAGAAAGGTGCAACATGGCCAAGCTGTCTGAACTGTATCACGCGAGGCAGGGTATCGAAGAGCCGTGCAAGATCTTCGAGCAGGCGATCTCCGTGGACGCGTTTCACGGCCGGATCGAGCGGAGCGTGCGGGGTGATCACCGGCGTCCGCGCCACCGCTGCCGCAGTGCGAACAGCGGCGCTCCTCGTCGATCCTCAGCTCGTCAGCTCGATTGCCGCCAGAGAAGACCTCTTCCTCCGGCGGGTCCGACAGAATCACCACGACCTCCCGGCGCTGCGCCGCCGTCAGCTCATCGATGTTCGAACTCCAGTCCCGATACCGCGCCCGATCCATCCGTCTGTTTCCCGTGTCCAATGCAAATCGGGAGCCAGTCCAACGGTATGCCCACGAATTGCAAATCGAGCCAATTTTTGATACAATTTCCGGTCGAAGATTCAGAATGCCGTTTCCTTAACAAACGCGGATTGGATTCTCGTCCACAATCTATGTGCCGGGCTCGTGGCAACGGCTTTGATCTGGATTGTTCCGCGAACGAAGCGCTTCGGCCAATCTGGAGGCAAGGGCACAACAGGCTGTAATCTTGTTTTGTAGAGAGCTTCGACTGCGTTAACTTGTCCATCAACGTTGACTCTTGTCGCATGGGTTCCACCAAATTGCGATGCAACAAAAGGATTGTCCAATACTTTCTGGCTGGCAACGGCAATGGTTTCGATGACAGCTGGCACCGGCGACAGATCGATGTCGTCGGGAAAGAAGACTGCTGAACCGCCGACTGCGAAGCGCCCGAGATCCTTCTCTCGCACATAGGTATCGACCGAAGGCCTATCCCAATCAACGATGACCGCTAGGCTTGTATTCTTCGGAATTGCTCCCCCTTCCCTGATTTCGGGGTTGACTTCTACGATTTGCCCTGAAAATGGCGCAATGATGCGCAAGCGATTGTATTCGTCTGTTTGGCCGCGAAGTTTGGCACGAATTTGAACGAGGCGTTGTTGATCGACGATGCGCTGCGACAACAATTCGGCGTCGTCGACCACCCGTTCAAGCCGCCACAAAAGACTGGACTCTTGAAGACGGTTGATCTTGATGCTGTGACTGAGTTCCGGTGAAACGATATTAAACAATGGCTGACCCTTCTCGAGTATATCACTTGGCTCGATCATAATGCTTTTGATCACTCCGTCATGCGGTGCCACGACGATTGCTTGGCGTTCGGGGACAAGTATTGCAGTTTCCGTTATTGAAACTCTCCAAGGAGTAATGAAGGCGAGCGTTGCCAAGAGAAAGGCAAGCATGGTAAAAAATGTGTTTAGGTTAAATTTTGCTTCCTTTCTGCGCATGAACCAAACTTTAATTTCATTGTATATCGGCATGGCTATAAAGTAGAGAATTTCTATGACGAAAAGGATGATGCCTAGCGCCTTAAAAAACAAATTATACACAAGAATGGCGATGCCAAGGAACAGAAAAAAACGATAAATCATTGTACAGCAACCAAATATGATCAGGAACCGTCGAATCCCCCGGGCAAGAGGCTCCGGCGGCGGGTCATCCCAACCGAACAATGACCTACGCAGTTGCCATTTGGTCATTGCCATGCTGCGTTGATTCAGATTTGGCAGGTTTAGGAGGTCGCTTAGAAAATAGTAACCGTCGAAGCGCATCATTGGATTGCCGTTGATGAGCAGGGTCAAGACAATAGTAGTTGTTGCCAAGACGAATGCGGTGCTTCGAAAAATGCCTTCGGGGGCGAAGTTCCAGGCTACCAGTGCCATGCCAGCAAGAAAGATCTCGCTGACGACACCGGCTGCGGCTATTTGAAGACGCTTGCCGTTTTCCTTTAATTTCCATGATTCAGTCGTGTCGGTGTACAGAACTGGCCAGAGCACCAATAGCGCGATGCCCATGGACGACACGCGGGAACCGTGCTTGACCGCAACATAAGCGTGGGCAAATTCATGGATAACTTTGGCGGAGGTCAGCGCAAGGGCGTAGATAAGTGCTCCTTGCCATGAGAAGAAATAGTTGAAGGTGTTAATGAACGCCTCAAACTGACGCGAGACCAGAACCAGACCGAGGACACAGACTGCAGCGCTTAGCATTGCATAGCCCAATCCCAGCATCCAGCGTACCAAGGGCAGGGTACGTCGCAGAAAGGGGTCGGGTCTTGCAAGCGGAATCCGCACGAACAGGTAATTTTTAGCCAACCATACTGCCCAGTGCTGGCGCATCTTGCGCTTCTGGCCTATTGCGAGGGAGACAGCGCTTTTAGGCGGCAAGACCAGCAGTCCGTAACCGGCAAGAAAATCGGCCATGTTTAAGACGCGCTCAACAGAGCAATCCAACCCCGTGTCGCGCCGCACGGCGGCCACGACCTTGCCCGTTTCGCCGATGTGCCAACACCGGATGATTTTGTATTCAAGCCAACCCAATCTGAAGAAACGATTGACCCTTGGGTCGCACAGGGTCCAACTCGGCACCCCGCCGCGCAGGGGTGGCGCTTTATAGATGGCGATCTCGGGTCGCAACGGTGCGAGTCTGGTATCAGACGGCGGGAAGGATGATCCGTGGTCGATTGACATGGGGGTTCACTGCATCGCCACTCTCGCCCATTGACGCGCCCACGCCAAAGGGCGACGCAGGAGATAGCCGGCAATAGTTGATCTCCGGCCATAGATTTTGGCCAGACCTTTCAACCCCGGTCGCAGGGCAACATTGCTCACTGGCAGCGTCTTGAGACTATAAGCCAATACGCCGTCCCTTTTTACCTGGGCACTGTAACTGATCCTTGCAAGCGAAGCTGGCACAGGCATGCCGGGGGCGACGTTGAGGAAAAACGCAACCTTAGCACCATGTTCCAGTAAGATCATGTCGCTGACTGGCACCCTGATGTCGATGGCGACATCGGCTGGGTCTGCGATCATCAGGATTCGCTCGCCAAGCCGGACCGCTCGTCCGACCCATTCTGACTCATCCTGCATTATGACAACCCCGCCGGTTGGCGCGACAATTTCCGTATGCTCCATCAGAGATTCTAAATGTGCCACCTCCATTTTATGACGTTCGAGTACCCGCTCGAGCACACCGAGGTCGAAGCCTTGGCGAGCATCCAGAAATGCTTTCTTGCGCTGTTGTTCCAATTGGGCGGCGGCAATGTCGCTAGTGCGCTGGGCAACATCCAAGCGATTGCGTAAGTCTACTCGGTCAAGCGACATCAGAACTTGATCTTCCTCGATTCGATCATTTGGACTCACATGCAACGACGCTACCACCCCGTCCATAGGGGATCGTATCACCACCGGCTTATTGGGGACTACCTCGCCGGGGGCAATAATGCTCAGTTGCATTGGAACAAACGCAATCGTAATGCAGGCCGCAAACGCTACTGCGCCGACAAAACTCAATTGCCGTCGCTTCATTAGCCAAGCGCTCGACCGCCGAAGACCGAAGCGCGGTGCTAGCCGCAACAAAGCATGCGTATACAGGCTTTGTAAATTTGCGAACACCGCCTGCGCCTCCTCGTCAGGAGATGACGAAAGTGTGATAATCAAAATCCCGCGAGGCTTATGCCCTTCGTCCTGTCCTAGCAATGGAATCCAGAATGCGTTTTCTGGCATCCATTCCGTCCATTCGTATCTCAAGGTAGCAGGCAGGCTTTCAGGCGATAGCGGATGGAGTTGTGATGCCAAGGCTGAGTGCCGCACATAGCGTCCGGCATGTTCCATCCACAAAGTGAATGGTGCGTTCCGATCAACCACGGTCACACCGGAAATCGCCCGTATCCGCATACCCGTACCACGGCACTCGATAAGTATCGCTCCCTGATGGGGAACAAGCGTCTGCGTGATGTTGACCATGGTGAACATAAGTTCGTCCAAGCTGCAAGCGTCGCGCACTTGCAAGCCTAGATCGAGCAAGGCCTTCATTACATCTGGATTGGAGAGTCCTTCTGCATCCGGTCCATCACTCGGACGCGGCCAGACCGGCATTGGTCCAACCAATCTGTGCTCCCTGCGACTAAGGCCTTTCGAATATCGCCGTTCCCGACATGCCAGGCAAAAGCGAGGTTTGACCAGTCGCGGCTATGCCGCGACCGCGGATGGTTTGGGAATTGAAATCGATAACTGAATCGATCCGCACTAGATGCCCCCTATGCCTATCAGCGGTTTCTTTGATATCGATCTCGAACGCCAAGCCTTCTTTCAGCCAAGATAGCCATTCCGATTTCAACAGTATTTCTATCTCAAGATCGTCCAGCGAAACCAAATGCAGCACTGGTTGACCTTGGGTAACATATTGATGCTTATCGACCAATAGGCGGGATAGCACGCCGCTAAACGGCGCACGGACCGCGCAACGCGACAATTGCAGGCGCAACAGGTTGACAGTCGCCTCTGCCGCTGTGCCCTCGCTCTCGGCCAAGGCAACATCTAGCGCACCAAGCGAGCGCATCCCGTGCAGTGCCCGCAATATCTCCGTCTTGCGCTGTGCTGCTTCGAGCAACGCTTCTGCTTTTTCCAACTCTCCCTCAAGGAGAACGCAGTCAAGCTGGAACAGCACCGCCCCCTTCGGCACCACCGCCATCTCGCGAAAATCGATTTCCTTGATTCGTCCAGGCATCCAAGACGACAACACAGTCTTTTGCACCGAGACTACCCGTGCCAACGCGGTCAACTCATCTTTGCCCATAGCCGCGTTAACCCACAGGCAGCAACTCAAAGAACAAATAAGGCTCACCATTCGCCGTTTATTAGGGAACCTCTGAATACAGTCTGATTTTGGGCGTTGCATTGTGCATCCGGTGTGTGCCCGCTGTTTTTGCACCATGCCTTTTTTTCGGGGGATCACGACATGCAGCGCCTTCAGCAATTGACCTTTGCCAGCCTCGAATGCGATCGCAAGACGCGCCGCGAGATTTTTCCGGAGCGGATGGACGGCCTGATCCCTTGGGCGCGCCTGGAGGCCTGCATTGCGCCGACGTGTCCGAAGGGCGGCGGCAAGGGGCGACAGCCGCATCCGCTGCCGGCGATGCTGCGCGTGCACTGCGTTCAGCCGTTCTGCAACCTGAGCGACCCGGCGATGGAGGCCCTGCTTGCGAGGCGAAAAGCGTCCGGCGCCTTGCCGGGGTGATGCTTGAGAAGGTTCTGGGCAAGACGACGATCCCGACTTCCACCACCGGCTGGAGCGCCACGGACTGGCGCAACTGCTGTTCGGGCGATCCGGGATCATCTGGCCGGGGGGGGGGGGGGGGGTCTGCTGAAGAAGGGCACCATCATTTCGGCACCGTCGTCGACCGGGAAGGAGAGTAACGCCAGCGATCCGAAGATGCACCGGACGAGGAAGGGCAACCAGCGGCATTTCGGGATGAAGCTGCACATCGGCACCGACCCCCGGGGGCTGGTGCACCACTTGGAGGGACCTGACGTCTTCGGACCGGCTTCTGCACGGCGAGGAGAAACAGGTCCGAACTGACGCCGGATATCGCGGGATCGGGAAGCGTGCGGCGCACGCGCATCGCGAGGTGTCGTGGCAAATTGCCATGAACCCCGGCAGGCGCCGGACGCTGGCGCCTGGCAGCGCCGCGGCCAAGGCGGAGACGGCGAAGGCCAAGGTGCGGGTGGAGCATCCGTTCCGGATCGCGAGCGGGCGTTCGGCCATGACAAGGTTCGACATCGAGGTCTGGAGAGGAACGTGCAGCGGCTTGCGCTGCTTCCGGACTTCTCGAACCTGATGATTGCCCAGCCGCCCCTGTCATGACAGGGGAGAAGTGTGTCCGGAATCTGCCGGATCGGCCCTGCGGGGGCTGAAACAGCGGTGATTCCACCCCGAAAACGTGCATTTGGGGCTTCCAGACCGCCGACAACCGACCGGCGCAGCCGGGAAGGGCGGTTTCCGCAGCCAAAACCAGAAAAACTTCCCAAATCAGAGGTTCCTTAGCTAACATCGGCGTTCGCACCATCAACTGGCGGCTCCCTTGCACCCACAGCAGGCGGAAGAGTGCCTTGATAAATAGAACCGTTGTCTTGTGGAGCAACTGGTAGATCGGTCTCTGGCACAATCAGATGTATCCGGTTTGCCAGCCAGTGTGAGACGCTCTTCGTCAGCTTCTCCATCTCTATTTCATTCACATCTAGCCCATCCAATGGACCAACACCGGTCACAACGAACAATCGGCCAAACGCACTGCGCATGTTAACCCACGAATCATCGCGCTCTAAGTCTACTAGCAAGGCTTCCGTGTCGGTACGCACCACTTCTAGATCTCCGCCAAGCCCCTTGCCAGCCCTATTGCGTGAAATCGTAAGAATACGCGCATTTATCTCGCTCATCCGATTAGCAAGAAGATACAACTCCCTACTGTTTTGCCATCTCCAGTAACTTGCATGCACTTGTGTCATCGCTGCCATAGTCAGCACCAACGCCCGTTGACGGTTAATCTTGTCAGCAACCTCAGCCCTCTTCCGCCGTCGCTGGCCAGCATCGGAAAACAACGCAACCAAATTCTTGGTGATTGCGGCTTCCGCATTGACCCAGGCTTTCGGCGTCAGCCCCAAATCGGCTGTAACCGACAAGCTAGGCATCATCTCGGTTATCGCCCGCTTGATGTCGAAGATCCCGATTCGCTCCTGATAGGCTAGCTCTCGCAGGTCGGAACGATGTGTCAGAACCAGACGCTCCAAACTTGGCAACGCCTTCTCGTCTAGCGTTTCAGACTCTGTGAACGCTGGCAATTCGTATTCCAGGACTGTGTTCGGTGATAGACCCAATAGTTCGGCAAGTGCTGAATTTGCTTCCAACAACCGTTCCTCAATCATACGCAAAGTCCGCATCATACCAATTAAAGTGCGCTGATATTGCAACGCCGTTAACGGGTCTGCACCCTCGGTAAGCGATGCCTGAGAATCTTTCAAAGCCGCCTCGGTTGTCTGCAAAACATGGCGCACTCGATTTAGCCTTTGCTGTGCCAGTGCGGCGCGCCAGAACGCTGTTTCCGTCTGCCAAACAAGCCGGTTTAATACTCCGCGCCGCCGCTCCGCTGCCGCTAACAAGCGATCGCCAGTTTGAAGCGCTGCATACTGACCAACCCGAAAGTCAAGCAGGTCAAATGATAATTCCAAGGTCGCTTCTTCCTTTGTCAGTGACGAATTTGAACGCTCGTCCGGTTTGCTGCGCGTGTTATAGCCGACCTTCGCCAATAGACTTGGCAAAAGCGAATATTCCGCTTCGCTCAGGTCGTAACGTGCCGCGACCTCTTCTAGCAACTCCACCCGATAGCTTGCATTGCGCTTCAGTGCATGGGCAATGGCTTCTGGTAGCTGCATTGCCCTTCTCGGCAATTTGGTCAAGCTATACGCCGTTTCAAGTTGTGCACGACGCTTGGAGTAATGTGCCGAATCGTCGAGCGGCAGCAAAGTTGTAGAGCAGGCACTTAGAAACAGCGGCAGAAAAATGATAGCTGAAAATCCTAGGCCCAATTCGTGTATCATACGCATGATGTTTAGTTGAAACGGCGAGGTAGGCATGGTTACCAGCAGTCGAAGGAGAGGCCGACACGGTGGAACCGGAACGGATAGTTGTCTAGGTAGACGGCGACACAGGAGGCCTTTCAACTCAGCCCCCCTGCCTTGACACTCCAAGTGTTGCGCCCGCGCCGCTCCGAAGCGGCGCTTGGATTACCAAGGGTTCGCTCCGCGACCCACCGCTGATGTACTGCCCGACGATTGAACCATCTGCGATGCGGAACCAGCGGATGCCCGCCTCGGCCAAGCGAGTCTGGATGGCAGTTCTCGCTGTTTTCTTGAAAACGAAGCAGCAGCATCCGCCTTTCTTTAACTAGCGGGCGTTTAGATCCGCCGAGAGTCGCTCGAAAATCATAGGCATCTCGTCCTCGGCTACAATGACGCCGAGGACGCGCTACGCTTTTCACGACTGTCACATCGGTAACCTTCACTGGCGCAGGCTTGCCTTTCAGGGAGCGCTCGCACAACTGATGGCTGACCTCTGGCAGAAGAACCCCGTTAAGGCCGCACCGCACAGGAAGCTGGCGGAACCGGCAGATCGCCATGTGGGCGGGATTGTAATTAAGAGTCGAACTGCCGCAGGACGGCATGACATCAAGACACACCGTCAGCGCATGCTCAAGCTCGCGGTCCGAAAACGAGCACCACTGGCCCGGCAAGAGAACCTGGATCATCAGATTGACATCGCACCCCGGGGGCCGGGCATGCTAGACACTACCAGTCAATTAGGGTGCCTACCTTGCGAAGCGCACTGTCTAGCATCACGGCTCGTGTATCCATTATCATAAAAAAATCCATCTAGATCTTTCCCAACTGCAATTCAGAGCAATTTTTAATGTTTGACAGTATTGGTGTCAACGGATGGCTAAGATAAAAGCGTTTTTGCATTGTGCCTTCTGGAGTTGATTGTGTGTGTGTCTGGCGGTTGCTGATCGGTGGCTGCGAAGCCTCCAGCCACGGTTTTGACGCCCACAGCGCGGTTTCAAGCCCCGATGCGTCGCAGCGGGCAGGCTCGGGACAAACTCCGTCCCTCAGGCTGCAGCTAGCTCGATCCGGCTGGCCACCTTGAGCGGGGTCGGGCCATCGCCTTCAGGGTTGTCTCCGTTTCCACGGCCCCGGCCTGCCCGGAACATGATCCCCGACAGGACCCCCACCGCGGCTAGACAGCCCCTTGTCGGCGAGCAACCTTCGCGCCGTGCAGTCGGCCACTAGAGTCGGGAAGTGCTGTGCCTCCCCCTCAGCGCGATTCTCGGCCACGATCTCGATCTGACACCGCGAACGCGCCGTACTCTCCACGATGGTTGCATCGACAATCGCCACCGGCGCGTGCCTGATCTTCAAGCCGCGCTCTTGCAGCTAGCGGAACCAGCAGACCGTCGTGCGACGGTGCAGCACTCAAGCGCCGAGCGACCGACGGATGGCATAAAGTCGAGACGCACTGACGGTCCATCAGAGCGCGGTCGGGTTTCACGCGTTCGTCCGATGGCAGGTTTCGGGTCCGGGCGTTCGACGCAACCGACGGTGAAGGAGCCGAGCAGGACTGGCTCTCTGTGGTGACTTTGCTGCAGTGTCAGCGTGCCCTCTCCTGTGTACGATTTTTCCCACTTCCGCGATATCCGGCGTCAGTCCGGACCTGTTTCTCCCGCCGTGCAGAAGCCGGTCCGAAGGCGTCAGGTCGCGACGTTGGCGGACGGTCTCTCCAGATGGCGTGCCAACCCCCGGGGATCGGTGCCGATATGCAGTTTCATCCCGAAATGCCCCCGGTTCCTCTTCCTCGTCCGGTGCATCTCCGGATCGCGGGCGTTACCCTCGGCCTGGCAAAGCAATTCCTCCATCGCCGGATTGCAGAACGGTTGCATGCAGTACACGTGCAGCATCACCGGCAGCGGATGCGGCTGTCGCCCCTTGCCGCTGCCTTTCGGACGCATTGGCGCCCTTCGACTGGCAGCGCTTGGCGGCGGTCCTCGGCCCGGTGCGGTCGCGCCCGGGACGCGCGCTGCGATGTCGACCCGATGATTCGGGTTCTCCTCCTCGGCCAGTGGCATTCGCTGTTGGACCCGGGAACTCAAGCGGGTGCTGACGGTGCGTCTTGACTTCATGCCGTCCGTCGGCCGGTCGGTGATCGAGCGAAGTCCCGCCCGCACGACGAATCTGCCGGTTTCGCCGGATGCCTGTGCTGCGCGGTCTTGACACGGCGCTTCTCTCGGAGGTCAACAGCCAGCTGCAGGAGTGCGGCCTGAAGGTTGGGAACACACCCGGTGGCGGTTGTCGATGCGAATATCGTGGAGCGCGCGGCGCGTCCGCGGCAGGGGTCCAGTTGGGGATCAGGTTCCGGGCTTCCCGGGGATATCCCCTGTCCCGGTACCGCCGCCGTTTCAACCAGCTGGCGTCGCTGCGGCGGTGGATCTCGGGCGGATCTTCGACACTCTGAAGTGGCTCTTCAGGGCGGCGTGATCCCGGTTCATGGCGGCGGCGGGCCGTGGAGACAGAAACGGCCCTGAACCTGCCCGATGTGCCGCATCGGGGCCTGAAACCGCGCTTTTTGGGGCCAAAATCGTGTCCGAAAGGTGCTGCAGCCACCCCTCGGCGATCGCCAGGCGCGCAACCGGCTCCGAACGGCGAATGCAGAGAAAAACGCCCGCTTTCGCAACAGTCTTAGGTTTGTAAAGCTCGGCGGCTGAAGGTGTTGCATGACAGGATCCCCCGAAAAGAGGATGCAGCGCAAGACAGCAGGCGCGCCCCGGATGCACAATACCACGCCCACATATCAGGCTGTATTCAGAGGTTTCCTAGTTGGCGGGGCAAGTGTAGCCGGACCTATAGACGATTTCTCTTCGGGTGCTTCCGAATCCTCGTCGTTCCTTTCGACATTCGTAATTTCAAAGTGGACTTTTCCATCAGACCCGACTTTGGTTAAATCGGCATGTAACATAACGAGTTGGCCATTTCCAAGTCGCACAAAGATCCTAAGCACGGGATCGGACAATTCGGATACAACAACGGGCGCGGAGGTCGCTGCCGCGTCAGTCTGGAACTTTCCGATAAATCGTAAAACCATCTCACTTGGATCGAAAACTACAGTATCTGGAGTCTTGCTAAACAAAACTTCGATCTCGTCGCCATTTCCCTCCAGCCCGAGCAAAGTGACCAATGAGACAGAAGTTACTTCCGATGCGGGTAGCGCAATTGTCACCTTTTCAATGCCTGGAGCGATGAATGTACGGGTCATCGGCTCAAACGATTGTGCAACTCGGAGCATCGTCTCTAGCGCTGACCCTTGTACCGATGTAGACTTTTCAGAAAGCTTAAATGATTCCGCTTGGAGTGCTTGCGTGGATTCAGATAATGGCTTCAAGGTCAGTGCAGATGCTAGCTCCTTTACTCTGAATATCGGATCCATTTCAAAAAATGGTTTTCGGATTAGGTTATCAATCCGCTCGCGATTGCTGCCGGAAACGGCCGGAGTCCCTTCCGGCGCATCGTTCACGTTGGCCACGGTTGCGGTCGCCGCGCTCGGCACGGTCTCCCTGGCCCCGTGCCCGTCGGTGTAGGAGGCCACGGCCCGGATCAGCGATCCGACGTCCGCCTCGGTCAGCTTGTAGGCCGCGGCGTTCGCGCCGCTTATGTCGGTCCAGCTGCCGTCCGCGGTCTTTCTCTGCCACTGCCAGGAAATCGTGCCGAGCCCGTCGGCGTCCGTGATGGCATCGCCGGACGCGGTCAGCGTCTGGCCCTGGGTCGCGCTGCCGGAAACGGCCGGAGTCCCTTCCGGCGCATCGTTCACGTTGGCCACGGTTGCGGTCGCCGCGCTCGGCACGGTCTCCCTGGCCCCGTGCCCGTCGGTGTAGGAGGCCACGGCCCGGATCAGCGATCCGACGTCCGCCTCGGTCAGCTTGTAGGCCGCGGCGTTCGCGCCGCTTATGTCGGTCCAGCTGCCGTCCGCGGTCTTTCTCTGCCACTGCCAGGAAATCGTGCCGAGCCCGTCGGCGTCCGTGATGGCATCGCCGGACGCGGTCAGCGTCTGGCCCTGGGTCGCGCTGCCGGAAACGGCCGGAGTCCCTTCCGGCGCATCGTTCACGTTGGCCACGGTTGCGGTCGCCGCGCTCGGCACGGTCTCCCTGGCCCCGTGCCCGTCGGTGTAGGAGGCCACGGCCCGGATCAGCGATCCGACGTCCGCCTCGGTCAGCTTGTAGGCCGCGGCGTTCGCGCCGCTTATGTCGGTCCAGCTGCCGTCCGCGGTCTTTCTCTGCCACTGCCAGGAAATCGTGCCGAGCCCGTCGGCGTCCGTGATGGCATCGCCGGACGCGGTCAGCGTCTGGCCCTGGGTCGCGCTGCCGGAAACGGCCGGAGTCCCTTCCGGCGCATCGTTCACGTTGGCCACGGTTGCGGTCGCCGCGCTCGGCACGGTCTCCCTGGCCCCGTGCCCGTCGGTGTAGGAGGCCACGGCCCGGATCAGCGATCCGACGTCCGCCTCGGTCAGCTTGTAGGCCGCGGCGTTCGCGCCGCTTATGTCGGTCCAGCTGCCGTCCGCGGTCTTTCTCTGCCACTGCCAGGAAATCGTGCCGAGCCCGTCGGCGTCCGTGATGGCATCGCCGGACGCGGTCAGCGTCTGGCCCTGGGTCGCGCTGCCGGAAACGGCCGGAGTCCCTTCCGGCGCATCGTTCACGTTGGCCACGGTTGCGGTCGCCGCGCTCGGCACGGTCTCCCTGGCCCCGTGCCCGTCGGTGTAGGAGGCCACGGCCCGGATCAGCGATCCGACGTCCGCCTCGGTCAGCTTGTAGGCCGCGGCGTTCGCGCCGCTTATGTCGGTCCAGCTGCCGTCCGCGGTCTTTCTCTGCCACTGCCAGGAAATCGTGCCGAGCCCGTCGGCGTCCGTGATGGCATCGCCGGACGCGGTCAGCGTCTGGCCCTGGGTCGCGCTGCCGGAAACGGCCGGAGTCCCTTCCGGCGCATCGTTCACGTTGGCCACGGTTGCGGTCGCCGCGCTCGGCACGGTCTCCCTGGCCCCGTGCCCGTCGGTGTAGGAGGCCACGGCCCGGATCAGCGATCCGACGTCCGCCTCGGTCAGCTTGTAGGCCGCGGCGTTCGCGCCGCTTATGTCGGTCCAGCTGCCGTCCGCGGTCTTTCTCTGCCACTGCCAGGAAATCGTGCCGAGCCCGTCGGCGTCCGTGATGGCATCGCCGGACGCGGTCAGCGTCTGGCCCTGGGTCGCGCTGCCGGAAACGGCCGGAGTCCCTTCCGGCGCATCGTTCACGTTGGCCACGGTTGCGGTCGCCGCGCTCGGCACGGTCTCCCTGGCCCCGTGCCCGTCGGTGTAGGAGGCCACGGCCCGGATCAGCGATCCGACGTCCGCCTCGGTCAGCTTGTAGGCCGCGGCGTTCGCGCCGCTTATGTCGGTCCAGCTGCCGTCCGCGGTCTTTCTCTGCCACTGCCAGGAAATCGTGCCGAGCCCGTCGGCGTCCGTGATGGCATCGCCGGACGCGGTCAGCGTCTGGCCCTGGGTCGCGCTGCCGGAAACGGCCGGAGTCCCTTCCGGCGCATCGTTCACGTTGGCCACGGTTGCGGTCGCCGCGCTCGGCACGGTCTCCCTGGCCCCGTGCCCGTCGGTGTAGGAGGCCACGGCCCGGATCAGCGATCCGACGTCCGCCTCGGTCAGCTTGTAGGCCGCGGCGTTCGCGCCGCTTATGTCGGTCCAGCTGCCGTCCGCGGTCTTTCTCTGCCACTGCCAGGAAATCGTGCCGAGCCCGTCGGCGTCCGTGATGGCATCGCCGGACGCGGTCAGCGTCTGGCCCTGGGTCGCGCTGCCGGAAACGGCCGGAGTCCCTTCCGGCGCATCGTTCACGTTGGCCACGGTTGCGGTCGCCGCGCTCGGCACGGTCTCCCTGGCCCCGTGCCCGTCGGTGTAGGAGGCCACGGCCCGGATCAGCGATCCGACGTCCGCCTCGGTCAGCTTGTAGGCCGCGGCGTTCGCGCCGCTTATGTCGGTCCAGCTGCCGTCCGCGGTCTTTCTCTGCCACTGCCAGGAAATCGTGCCGAGCCCGTCGGCGTCCGTGATGGCATCGCCGGACGCGGTCAGCGTCTGGCCCTGGGTCGCGCTGCCGGAAACGGCCGGAGTCCCTTCCGGCGCATCGTTCACGTTGGCCACGGTTGCGGTCGCCGCGCTCGGCACGGTCTCCCTGGCCCCGTGCCCGTCGGTGTAGGAGGCCACGGCCCGGATCAGCGATCCGACGTCCGCCTCGGTCAGCTTGTAGGCCGCGGCGTTCGCGCCGCTTATGTCGGTCCAGCTGCCGTCCGCGGTCTTTCTCTGCCACTGCCAGGAAATCGTGCCGAGCCCGTCGGCGTCCGTGATGGCATCGCCGGACGCGGTCAGCGTCTGGCCCTGGGTCGCGCTGCCGGAAACGGCCGGAGTCCCTTCCGGCGCATCGTTCACGTTGGCCACGGTTGCGGTCGCCGCGCTCGGCACGGTCTCCCTGGCCCCGTGCCCGTCGGTGTAGGAGGCCACGGCCCGGATCAGCGATCCGACGTCCGCCTCGGTCAGCTTGTAGGCCGCGGCGTTCGCGCCGCTTATGTCGGTCCAGCTGCCGTCCGCGGTCTTTCTCTGCCACTGCCAGGAAATCGTGCCGAGCCCGTCGGCGTCCGTGATGGCATCGCCGGACGCGGTCAGCGTCTGGCCCTGGGTCGCGCTGCCGGAAACGGCCGGAGTCCCTTCCGGCGCATCGTTCACGTTGGCCACGGTTGCGGTCGCCGCGCTCGGCACGGTCTCCCTGGCCCCGTGCCCGTCGGTGTAGGAGGCCACGGCCCGGATCAGCGATCCGACGTCCGCCTCGGTCAGCTTGTAGGCCGCGGCGTTCGCGCCGCTTATGTCGGTCCAGCTGCCGTCCGCGGTCTTTCTCTGCCACTGCCAGGAAATCGTGCCGAGCCCGTCGGCGTCCGTGATGGCATCGCCGGACGCGGTCAGCGTCTGGCCCTGGGTCGCGCTGCCGGAAACGGCCGGAGTCCCTTCCGGCGCATCGTTCACGTTGGCCACGGTTGCGGTCGCCGCGCTCGGCACGGTCTCCCTGGCCCCGTGCCCGTCGGTGTAGGAGGCCACGGCCCGGATCAGCGATCCGACGTCCGCCTCGGTCAGCTTGTAGGCCGCGGCGTTCGCGCCGCTTATGTCGGTCCAGCTGCCGTCCGCGGTCTTTCTCTGCCACTGCCAGGAAATCGTGCCGAGCCCGTCGGCGTCCGTGATGGCATCGCCGGACGCGGTCAGCGTCTGGCCCTGGGTCGCGCTGCCGGAAACGGCCGGAGTCCCTTCCGGCGCATCGTTCACGTTGGCCACGGTTGCGGTCGCCGCGCTCGGCACGGTCTCCCTGGCCCCGTGCCCGTCGGTGTAGGAGGCCACGGCCCGGATCAGCGATCCGACGTCCGCCTCGGTCAGCTTGTAGGCCGCGGCGTTCGCGCCGCTTATGTCGGTCCAGCTGCCGTCCGCGGTCTTTCTCTGCCACTGCCAGGAAATCGTGCCGAGCCCGTCGGCGTCCGTGATGGCATCGCCGGACGCGGTCAGCGTCTGGCCCTGGGTCGCGCTGCCGGAAACGGCCGGAGTCCCTTCCGGCGCATCGTTCACGTTGGCCACGGTTGCGGTCGCCGCGCTCGGCACGGTCTCCCTGGCCCCGTGCCCGTCGGTGTAGGAGGCCACGGCCCGGATCAGCGATCCGACGTCCGCCTCGGTCAGCTTGTAGGCCGCGGCGTTCGCGCCGCTTATGTCGGTCCAGCTGCCGTCCGCGGTCTTTCTCTGCCACTGCCAGGAAATCGTGCCGAGCCCGTCGGCGTCCGTGATGGCATCGCCGGACGCGGTCAGCGTCTGGCCCTGGGTCGCGCTGCCGGAAACGGCCGGAGTCCCTTCCGGCGCATCGTTCACGTTGGCCACGGTTGCGGTCGCCGCGCTCGGCACGGTCTCCCTGGCCCCGTGCCCGTCGGTGTAGGAGGCCACGGCCCGGATCAGCGATCCGACGTCCGCCTCGGTCAGCTTGTAGGCCGCGGCGTTCGCGCCGCTTATGTCGGTCCAGCTGCCGTCCGCGGTCTTTCTCTGCCACTGCCAGGAAATCGTGCCGAGCCCGTCGGCGTCCGTGATGGCATCGCCGGACGCGGTCAGCGTCTGGCCCTGGGTCGCGCTGCCGGAAACGGCCGGAGTCCCTTCCGGCGCATCGTTCACGTTGGCCACGGTTGCGGTCGCCGCGCTCGGCACGGTCTCCCTGGCCCCGTGCCCGTCGGTGTAGGAGGCCACGGCCCGGATCAGCGATCCGACGTCCGCCTCGGTCAGCTTGTAGGCCGCGGCGTTCGCGCCGCTTATGTCGGTCCAGCTGCCGTCCGCGGTCTTTCTCTGCCACTGCCAGGAAATCGTGCCGAGCCCGTCGGCGTCCGTGATGGCATCGCCGGACGCGGTCAGCGTCTGGCCCTGGGTCGCGCTGCCGGAAACGGCCGGAGTCCCTTCCGGCGCATCGTTCACGTTGGCCACGGTTGCGGTCGCCGCGCTCGGCACGGTCTCCCTGGCCCCGTGCCCGTCGGTGTAGGAGGCCACGGCCCGGATCAGCGATCCGACGTCCGCCTCGGTCAGCTTGTAGGCCGCGGCGTTCGCGCCGCTTATGTCGGTCCAGCTGCCGTCCGCGGTCTTTCTCTGCCACTGCCAGGAAATCGTGCCGAGCCCGTCGGCGTCCGTGATGGCATCGCCGGACGCGGTCAGCGTCTGGCCCTGGGTCGCGCTGCCGGAAACGGCCGGAGTCCCCTCGCGTACCAAGGGTATAATATAGACGGCATCGCCATTCGAAATAATCACTTTAGTTTTAAAGCCTTTAGTTCGATCAGATACCGTGTCAGTCAGAGTGCCCTTCGATTGATCTATGGACAGGCCAGCTGGGGATCCACGCAGAACGAAACTCCAACCTGTTAGGTCTTTCAGAGATTTTAAGAATTCAGGTAAGTCTGAATAATTAACTTCTGGTAGATTTAAGGTGCCTTTTTTGAGATCATATATAATTTTATTCAAATTGTGGGCAATTTTGAGATTAAGAACGCCGGGAGATTTATCATTCTTGTAGACCGATACAGCGACAGTCACAGAATTATCTTCTGAATTTTTAGCACTGGCAATAATATCAACATAATTATCTATACCTACCCGCAAATTCTCGATCCCATGTCTTTCCATGATCTTGAGATCCCAAAGCAAAGATTTTTCAATCCCATTTACCCGGAAACCCAAATAGTTTTCGATAAGCATTGCAACAGGGCCCAAGCCAGTCCAGCCGACAAAGTCGTCTTTTGACTCAGCGCCATCTGCGTTCAAGCTTCTTTTTCCTGTCTCTGGATCATATACTTCCATTAAGCTATTATGTTGGCTATTATCAGATGTTCTATCCATAAATTTAAGATAATTTTCAACTGCTCTCCTTGCAAGGTCCAAATCCCCATAACGATAGATCCCCTCTATAACCATGTAATTCGTTGGAGCCCATACCCCCCCCAGCCAATACCGTCCCCGGGAATCACCACCTTGGAACCAAGGATGATCCTTGGAAAGAGTTGGGAACGGCATTTTTGTCCAAAACTTGTTCTGGTCCCTCAAGTGGTTTAGCATGTACTCGGCGCGGTCCCGAGGCGAAACCCCTGCAGCTAATACCCAGAAATTGCCAAGTGATTTGACCTTTGTGCCGCTTGCCTGCCGAAAACTCCCGTCGAATTCGACATTATAATAAAACTTGTCTGCATCATCCCATGCAACTTCATTTATCACTTGTGCCGTCTCCTTGGCACGTTTCTCATAGTAAGCTGCCTTGCCTTCGCGACCGATTAGCGCATACAATTTTCCAAGAGATTCGAACGCCTGAGCCATCTGTGCTGTCAATTCGACCCAGCCCAATCGTCTCATGTCGCGAAATTTATCCGAGCTGTTCCAATTTGTCTCGCCAATATTGAATCTGTTGTTTATACCATTGCCGTCGTTTCCGTTTGGAGTATTGTCGAAACCTGATCCATACTGTGTTTGATAGTAAAGACCCGCCGCCCCTCCTGTATTGATCAATCTTCGCCATGACAAAAATAAGAGATGTTTTTCCAATGCTGGCAATACTCGTTCTAAACGGGAAACGTCGCCGGTATGAGTTGCATACGCAAGCTCCGCCCAAGCGAATAGCGGCGGGTTAACTTCGTTCGGCGTTCTGGCAGTGCCTCCTTGAAAATCATCCCCGTCTTTTGTTATCTCTCTCCATATTTGGCCATTTTCCCATTGTCGGGCATAAAAATTCTCCAAACCACTTATTGCGTTAAATACATCATCAGAATATTTTGCGAATAATGTTACGAATGCCATATCCCATACGAACAAATTCTCAGAATAGGCCGCTCCCCAAAATTTCATCGGCAATTGATCTGTATCAGAATCTCTAATTTTTCCACCGTCCCGATCCCACCCGAATCCTATATTCCACACTAAGTCGAAGAGGCGCTTCATATATAAATGCGTAGTCGGTAATATCGGATTTGGCAGTTTGTCACGGTTTGTACTTTCCGATGGATTTTGATCTCCCCGGGTTGTTCGGTCGGGTTTTGTCAAATGGATTCCTCGATCTCCGTCCTGTGCTCTCTGATCTTCTCCTTTGTTAATGATAAAGGCATCCTGAGGTGTGGTAGGTGTTGCTTGATCAAAATTACTGATCACCCCTATGTAACCCGCGTAGTTTTTTTTCACTATATATTCGACAGCATAACCTTCCAAACTTTGGGATCCATTGTCATGAATGTCATAAAAATATCCAGCTTTGTTTCTTGTCGGTGCCCAATCAAATTCTACAGCTAGTGCAAGAAAATCCTCAGAATCGCTACGACCTTCACCATCCCACCATGGTAATTCATTTAACCTAAATTCAAAAGGAACGTCTTTGCCGTTTGGTTCATGCCACATCCAGTTTTCATCAGACGTGCGGTCGCTACCGCCGAGCAAAATAAGACCGTCAGCCTCCCGTTTTAGAGTTTCCCAAGCAGCATAATACTCGGCAATAGTATTCAAAGTAGCCAAATGCCCTTTGATTGCATTGTCATATTTTAGCGCGGGACGATCCGAAAACGCTGCCTGCCATCGAACGCTCAAATACTCCTTGAATTTGTAGAAGTGCATCTGCACAAATTCCCCAGCACTGGTTCTGACGACATGAGGAACAGCTTTCGGGCCAATGATGCCAATTACCTCGGTTGCCGGCCCGCCAACAATCTGGACGCCTCTTAACGCGGTTTCGTACTCTTCAAGGCTTTTTCCGCCGAAAATGGAAAGTGTCTTCGTTACAGGATTCCAATAAGCGCCCAGCGGTGCTTCCGGTTGGATTTCATAGCGAAGCTCCGCGTCGCTATCATCCCAGCCGTGACCATTAATGACAAGATGCAGAGCGCTATCCTTATCCAAAGGAATTTGTTTATTCTCGATAATTGAGAAAGGACTATCGGTGAATGCTACTTGGCTTGTAGTGCTTCTGGCACCGTCATTAGCGGTCAGCGTGGCGGCAGGGTTGCCCCCAGCATACACGAAGAACACATTGCCAGCCTTGACGTCCGCCAAAGTGAATGACTGCAAATTTTTACCGTCATTAGCGGCGTCTTTGAACCTTCCTCCCGATAAGCCATCAACGGTAATCTTAACTAAATGGTCTGCGGTGTCTCTATCTTCCAAGCCAAGATTCTTTGAAGTGACACGGAAGCTTTCTCCCGGTGCCAATTTGTAGAATACCGGTTTCCGAATGAATTCGGGGGGATTGGGTTGTCCTTCCACAACGAAGGAAACAACGGTTTCTACATCGCCCAGTTGCTTCCTAAACAAAGGCAACTCTGTTGTCTTGCTGATACCTGGCCCTTGGTAGTGAACGGAGAGGACTTCACCGCCGCCGCTTTCAAAGAAGCGTACCCTGATCCGGTGATAGCCAGCTACAAGATTTAATGAACCGTATCGCTCCTGATTGGCATGGAGACCATCATTGTCGACCACCATGCGTTCAACGCCGTCGGCCGATGTGATCCATAACATCGATCCGTCGTCGGAATCAGTGTAGAATGTATAATCGCCATTCTGCGTCACTCTTAGCCAAGCGATGAACTCCAAGCCGTAATTGTCGTTACGCGGGTCCAATTGCCGGGGATTAATTTCCGCAACCGGTCCTTCTCTGATGCGTTCTCCCAAATCAGTGACCGTGGTGTAACTGTTTTTTTCGAAATAAGAGGCGTCAGCCCCTTCTAGGAAGTTCACAATAACGGCTGAAACTGTTCGTTTTGTTTCGGTCGGACTGCTGTCTGGATTGTGGTAGGCTACACGCGCCAGTGCCGCTAGCCAATCGACTTTGCTTTGGTTCTGACCGGTCAGAGTGAGCGTTCCGCTGGCTTCGTCCCAATAGGCAGCAATCGATGCGCCATCAATGCCTGCATCCGCAGGGCGAAAAAGCAACTGTTCGCCGTCGTCAACCATGCCATTCAGGGTAAGTTGGATGATTTCAAGTTCTTCAAATTTGAGCGAATCGGGCAGCAAACCAGCACTTGCAAGGTCTAGAAGAGCTCCTTGCTTGGAAATTGCGTCATGTTCGTTGATGGTGGTGAGCACATTACCGGATGGCGTTCCAGAAGACTGGACTTGCTTCTTCTCTTTCCGATCACTCGAATCAGATGCAGCTTGGGCTAGAACATGGCTATCCTCACCCGCTATCAAATCAATACCCAGCAAAGCCCCTGCGTCCGCCGATAGCAACAACCGCGGCTCCAATGCGAAACAATGGGTTAGAGACGAAAGCGCATATTCTGATTCAAGCGGAACAAACGTACTATGGGATGCGGCGTGCGGCATTTTAAAGATCCCCCATATCTATGGGTCCTCTTCATATTTTAGGTACACTAAGTACAAGGTTATAGTGTAGTCCTCAAAAAAAACAGCAGAAATGCAAATGCAGGTACCTTGCAAAAGCGTCTCCGGCACAGCAGGAAGGCCTTGATCTGGCTGTGGCGGCTGCTGGCCGTCTGGATGTGCAGGGCAAGTGCAACCGTTCGCCGAAAGAGCGGGCGACGCTTTCGTGAGGGATGCCGGTGTGGCTCTTGCCTGTCGCAGTTCTTTCAGTGCGCTTGCGGTTGCAATGATCCTCGCGAACCGGAAGATCCTGGAACTCGGCCGGCGCAAGGCCCGGCACGCTCGCGACGGAAGTCCGAAATGGTTGGCGGGGTCATCATTTCCAGGGCATCGCCCTGGTTCGGCATCCCGCCTTGCCGCAACCCCGGCCGGATGCCTCGGTCCTGAATGGCTGTTTGCTTTCCACGCCTGATTTGGCTAGAGGTCGGCTCATTTGAGTTCAATCTGAATGGAGATGGAAATGCTGAGACAATTCTCGAAAACAGCGGTTCTCGCCTCGGTCGCGTCGTTCGGCGCGAGCGCCGCCCTTGCGGAAGACGTGGAAGTCCTGCATTGGTGGACGTCGGGCGGCGAAGCTGCCGCCTTGAACGTGCTCAAGGAGGATCTCGAGTCGCAAGGCATCGGCTGGAAAGACATGCCGGTTGCCGGCGGCGGCGGCGAGCAGGCGATGACCGTGCTTCGGGCGCGCGTGACCGCGGGGAACGCCCCGACTGCCGTGCAGATGCTTGGCTTCGACATTCTGGACTGGGCCAATGAGGGGGCGCTTGCCGACTTGAATGCAGTTGCGGCGGCGGAGGGATGGGATGAGGTTGTGCCTGATGCCCTCAAGGCCTTTGCGAAGTCGGACGGCAAATGGGTTTCGGCGCCGGTCAATGTCCACTCGACGAACTGGGTCTGGGCCAACAAGTCGGTTCTTGACGCCAGCGGAATTGCCGTTCCGACGACGTGGGACGAGTTCGTCGCCGCGGTCGGCGCGCTTGCCGCGGCAGGGGTCACCCCGATTGCCCACGGCGGCCAGGCTTGGCAGGACGCGACCGTGTTCGACGCGGTTGCGATGTCGGTCGGCGGCCCGGAATTGTACAAGGCCGCGTTCATCGACCTTGATCCGGAAGCCCTCGGATCGGACGCCATGAGGGAGGCCTTCGATCGCATGGCTTTCATCCGGGCAAACGTTGACGAGAACTTTTCGGGCCGCGACTGGAACTTGGCGACGGCGATGGTGATCAACGGAGATGCCGCGTTCCAGATGATGGGCGACTGGGCGAAGGGCGAGTTTCTCAACGCTGGCAAGGTGCCTGGCGAGGACTTTCTCTGCTTCCGCTTTCCCGGGACCGCCGCCCAGGTGACCTTCAATGCGGACCAGTTCGCGATGTTTGACCAGGGCGGAGAGGTTTCGCCCGAACAGGCGGCGCTCGCGTCGGCGATCATGTCGCCGTCCTTCCAGTCTGCGTTCAATGTCGTGAAGGGATCCGTTCCGGCCCGCATCGATGTCAGCGACGAGGCCTTCGATGCTTGCGGGAAGCGGGGGATGAAGGATCTTGCCGCTGCCGCCAGCTCGGGCAATCTCTTTGGCTCCATGGCGCACGGCCATGCCGCGCCCGCGTCGGTCAAGAACGCGGTTTACGACGTTGTGACGGCGCATTTCAACGGCGAGTATGACTCCGAGACCGCGGTGCAGGAGCTGGTTGAAGCCGTGGCCATCGCGCAGTGATCGGTTGGCCGGGCCGGAACCTCCGTTTCTGGCCCGGCCCTTTCCAGCATTGCTTTGAGGGGGCACGGCGGTGGGGACTGTGGCCAAGACCGATTTCAGGACACGACTGCAAAACTGGATTCCGAGACTGGTCCTTTCACCGCAGGACTTTTCAACACTGAGATTGGTTTGATGTGACGGTGATTTCGGCAAAATGACGGAGGCTGGCAAGGCACCGGACCCGACCGGCAGCGTGTTCATGTCAGACTTGAAGGCTCAGTCTGCCGTTCTGTCCGCGTCCTCGTTGTTCAAGTGCGAAATGTCGCGATGCCACGAAGTCGATGCCCCTTACTTGGTGGACCGTGTTCTCCATTGCCCAATGCAAGCGGCTCTGGCCGTCTAGGTCAATAACAGTTCCGGCGACACGAGACGATGACTCGGGTGAACGCAGCGGCGCTTGATGCAGAAGACCCGTGCCAAGTGCGGAGAACTCACCGCACCGCTGCGGTTTCGCCGCCCGGGGTCGCGAAAGCCGAGATGGCGACCTGAATCCGGTGCATATTCGCCTAGGAGCCTGTCTAGGGAACCTCTGATTTGGGGAGTTTTTCTGGCTTTGGCTGCAGAAACTGCCTTTCCCGGCTGCACCGGCCGGTTTTTGCGGCCCGGAAGCCCCAAATGAGCGTTTTCGGGGCGGAACCGCCGCCGTTTCAGCCCTAGCAGGGCCGGTCCGGCAGATTCCGGACACGCTTCTCCCCTGTCATTGCAAGTGCGGCTGGGCAATCATCAGGTTAGAGAAGCCCGGGAGCGGCGCAAGCCGCTACGCGTTCCTCTCCAGCCCTCGATAGCGAACCATGTCGCAGCCGAACGCCCGTACCCTGCCCTTCGCCGTCTCTGCCAGAGCCGCCGCGCTGCCCACCGCCAGCGTCCGGCGCTTGCCCGGGTTCATGGCAATGTGCCACGCCACTTCGCGATGCGCTCTCTCTACCTGCTTCCCGACCCCGCGATATCCGGCGTCCGCCCAAACCTGTTTCTCCTCGCCGTGCAGAAGCCGGTCCGAAGGCGTCAGGTCGCGACGCTGGCGGCCGTTCCCTCCAGATGGCGCGCCAGCCCCCGGGGACCGGTGCCGATGTGCAGCTTCATCCCGAAATGCCGCTGGTTCCCCTTCCTTGTCTGGTGCGTCTCCGGACCGCGGGCGTTGCTCTCGTTCCCGGTCGACGACGGCGCCGAAATGATGGTGGCTTCAACGATGGTACCCTCCTTCAGCAGAACCCCCGTTAGGCCAGGCGATCCCCGATCTCCCGAACGGCAGGTGCGCCAGTCCGCGGCGCTCCAGCCGGCGGCGGAAGTCGGGATCGTCGTCTCGTCCGGCACCTTCTCCGGACTCGCCCCGGCAAGGCGCCGGACGCTCTCGACCTCGCAAGCAGGTCCTCCATCGCCGGATTTCAGAACAGCTGAACGCAGTGCACGCGCAGCATCACTGGCAGCGGATACGGCTATCCATCTGCTCCGAAAAGATCTCGCGGGGCGTCTTGAGGTCATGTTCAAGGCTTGCAAAGGTCAATTGCTGAAGGCGCTGCATGTCGTGATCTCCCGAAAAAAGGCGTGGCGCAAAATGGCAGGCGCACACCGGATGCACAATGCAACGCCCAAAATCAGGTTGTATTCAGAGGTTCCCTAAGCAGTTCGAATGCGGTTCAAGGTGTTCATGAGCAAGGTCTTCCGTCCCCGGGGCATCGACCAGATGTGATTAATTACCGACTTCGGTTCATGACTTGGCGCCTTATCCGGAGTATCCGGCGCATTCGTTCGCGATCTGGCGTGTGAGCTGATATACTTGTCGCTGATCCTTTCTCCCTGCACCGAAAACCTCGGATTTCCGCCCTGCCATCCGACGATGATAGCAACGTTGCTGTTTTGTGCATGTAGCCGGGGCACATAGTCGTCGCACGATTGCGCGGGGCTGCGAGAAGCTTATAAACTTCTGGACGAACGGTGGTTCCGCAAGCGCCATTTTGCGGCGTTTGCCAGCTCCGGGATCAAGGCTAGGCGTCTCTGTCCTGAACTTGCCCGATGCGACGCATCAGGGCCTGAAACCGCACCTGAGGGCGTCAAGACCGCTACCGGAAAGGTACACACATTGACTGGCAACCGCCAGACGCTCAGCTAGCTCCAGAAGTCGCAATGCAGAAAGAAATGCCTGCTTTCGCAACGGTCTCTTAGCGTGGTATTTGTTCTGGTGGTTCATCTAAGGAGGTTGCCATGATTAAACAGCCATACCTGTTGTTCCTCGGCGATGCCCATGACCATCTGGCTGCGAAAGTGGCCAGGGGAATAAGGGACTGGAGACCGAATCAGGCCGTCGGTCAGTTTCGAATGGGTGCTTGCAAGACGGACCTCGAAATTCCGGACCTGAAGATTGCTGAGGCGAAAGAGGCTGGAGCCAAAACGTTGGTCGTCGGCGTAGCCAACCGGGGTGGCGTCATCGCTGAGGCTTGGAAGGCCGTGCTGATCGAAGCGCTTGAGGCCGGACTTGATCTTGCCAGCGGTCTGCACAATCTGTTGCGAGACGAGTCGGACTTGGTGAGCGTTGCGGAAAGGTGCGGACGAAAGATGCACGATGTCCGGATTCCAACTCAGAAGTACCCGATTGCTAGCGGCCAGAAACGCACCGGCAAGAGATGTCTGGCAGTGGGAACCGACGTCTCCGTCGGAAAAATGTATGTCTCCCTTGCCGTCCACCGAGAAATGCAGCGGCGCGGGATGAAGTCGGACTTCCAGGCAACGGGGCAGACCGGAATTCTCATTGAGGGCAGGGGCGTGCCGCTCGATGCCGTTGTCGCAGACTTCATGTCCGGTGCGGTAGAATGGTTGACTCCAGACAATGAAGACGACCACTGGGACTTAATCGAGGGGCAGGGGTCGCTGTTTCACATGTCTTATTCCGGGATAACGCTCGCCTTGATCCATGGCGGCCAGCCAGATGCGCTGATACTTTGCCACGACGCCACTCGCGAGCAAATGCGCGGCACACCTGGTTATGTGCCGCCAAGTCTCGAGGCCCTCCGGGATTTGGCGCTGCAGTTGGCTCGCATGTCCAACCCGGCGTGCAGTGCTATCGGCGTTTCAATAAACACCAGCGAACTGGATGAGGCGGAGGCGGAACGCTATGTTCAGGAAGTCGAATCGCGACTGAAAATACCCGTGGTCGATCCGGTCAGGCATGGAGCAGGCCGATTGGTGGATGCCCTGCAGGCAATTTGAGAGTGATTTTGTGCTGACCGTCGAGCAATTCCGAAAACTGAGGCCTTCCTTCAATGAAGATATTTGCCGCGGAGCGCAGTTTTCCGCTCAAGCGACCGTTCACGATTTCAAGAGGCTCGCGCTCCGAGGTGCATGTGCTTGAAGTTCGCATTGAGGCTGACGGACACTTTGGAGTCGGTGAAAGCGTTCCCTATGCACGGTACGGTGAGACAGTCGAGAAATCGATGGCCGACGTGAAGAGGCTGGAAACGCCGCTGGACCGTCGTGAACTGCAGGAAACTCTTCCGCCCGGCGCCGCAAGAAACGCCGTCGACTGTGCTCTGTGGGATCTAGAGGCAAAGCGGTCGGGGACGCGCGTCTGGGAGTGCGCGGATCTTTCGGAACCGGTTTCGTTGACAACTGCTTTCACCATTTCCCTGGATTCGCCCGAAAGGATGCGGCTGGCTGCCTTGGAAAATTCTGAACGACCGCTGCTCAAGGTCAAGCTGGGCAGCCGGGGCGACATTCCAAGGCTGGAGGCCGTGCGCGCAGGCGCCCCCCGCTCCCGCATCATCGTGGATGCGAACGAGGGCTGGAGCATCGACGAATTCACGCGGGTCCTGCCCCGGCTTGTGGAACTGGGGGTTGAGATGATCGAGCAGCCATTTCGGGCAGGCGAGGACGACGCGCTTGACGAGATCGAATCCCCGATCGCCATTTGCGCCGACGAAAGTTGCCACGACCGCTCTTCGCTAAATACCCTCAATGGTCGGTACTCGGTTATCAACATTAAGCTTGACAAGTCAGGAGGCCTGACCGAGGCGTTGGCCCTGAGGGACTTGGCTGTTGCGCAGGGATTCAGGATCATGGTTGGCTGCATGATTGGATCTTCTCTTTCAATGGCACCCGCCGTGCTGGTGGCCCAGGGGGCCGACATCGTCGACTTGGACGGACCGTTGCTCCTTGCGGATGATCGACAACCTGCGATGGAGTATATCGGCAGTTGCCTCGATCCGCCTGAGCCGAAATTGTGGGGCTGATGAAAAATGGCTGGCCCGACAGAGAGCAGAGATTTCCGTTGTGAAGATGCAGGGAGAGTGGAATGAGCCGAATTGTCTATGTCAATGGGGAGTTTTGTCCTGAAGAGGAGGCAAAAATTTCCATATTCGAGCGTGGATTCCTGTTTGCGGATGCCGTTTACGACGCCACTTCCGTGTTGAACGGAAAGTTGCTTGACTATGATGGCCATATGGGACGACTTCAACGTTCGCTTCGCGAACTCGATTTGACCTCGCCTGTAGACCCAGACGAATTGCTGTTTCTGCACAGGGAGCTCATTTCGAGAAACGAAATTGATGAAGGCATCGTCTATCTTCAGGTGTCACGCGGCGTTGCCGATCGTGACTTCGTGTACCCGGACGTCGATCCTTCGCTGGTGATGTTCACTCAGAAGAAGGTCTTGATCGACTCTCCCATTGCCAAAAATGGAATCAGGGTCATTTCGAAGGAGGATTTGCGGTGGCACCGCCGTGACATAAAGACGGTGCAGTTGCTTTATGCCGCGATGGCAAAGACAGCTGCGGTCAAGGCCGGCGCGGACGATGCTTGGATGGTGGAGGACGGACTCGTCACGGAGGGAACTTCGAACAATGCATTCATCATCACGGATTCAGGGGAAATCGTGACCCGGGCTCTCTCCAACGACATCCTTCATGGCATCACGCGGCGAACCGTGATGAAATTTGCCCAGCAAGCTCAGATGAAGGTCGTGGAACAGCCATTTTCAATCGAGGAGGCCCAAGGGGCCGCCGAGGCGTTCATTACGTCCGCCGCGACTTTTGTCTATCCCGTCATCGAGATTGATGGCAAGCCTGTTGGCAGCGGCGTCCCCGGACCCAGTGCTGCGCGTCTCAGGGAAATCTACATTTCGGAGATTCAGAAAACGGCCGTTTGAAGCGGAAGTCGAATCAGAGCCTCATCGTTGGCCCGCACGCCGGAGGTCCGCCAATGAATCAATATCTCCAATTGACTCGGTAAAGACGACCTTCAAGCCCTTAAGGGTCGCAAGGGAGTCCGCGAGCGCATGCCTGCTTGACCAGCGGACATTCGCGAACAAGGCAGCGGGTGCAAGGCTTGGCTGCCTGAGTCCCACGAGCCAAAACCCTCCGTCAGGAGAAGGCCCGAACACTGCATCGGCGCGCGTCAGCAGGCGAAAAGCTGCCTCAATTCGGGCCGAAGTGATGTCGGGAATGTCCGATCCGACGATTATTGCGGGACCGTGCCCCGATTTCCGGAATATCCGGGCCATTCGCGTTCCCAAGTTCCCGCCTCCCTGCGGAACTCGCGGAATGCGGTCAGGCCAGACACGGCTGGCCAGCCCCTCGGTGTCGGGGGTGACTGCAAGGGTTGTTTCCCATTTCGGGCTGCTTTCGACGCGGCAGAGCAGCGACCTGCACTGCCGTCTGTACCATTGCGCCGCCGCGACTGTGCCGATGTCGCGCGCAAGTCGGGTCTTGACCCGGCCAGGCCTCGGCTCCTTGACGAAAACAATAAGGTCGCTTTTTCGCATGCCTCACGCGAAGTAGTTGGCTAGGATTCGAGAATAGATCGCCTTGAGCGTGACGATGTCGTCGATCTCGACGTGCTCATCCGCCTTGTGCATCGTTTTCCCGACCAGCCCGAACTCGACGACGGGGCAGTGATTCTTGATGAAACGGGCGTCAGAGGTTCCGCCGGACGTTGAAAGCACCGGTTTCTGTCCTGTTTCGTCTTCGATGGCTTGTGCAACAAGGTCGGACAGAGGGCCCGGCGGAGTCAGGAAGCTTTCGCCCTGGACCTGAACGATCATTTCCACGTCGACATCGAATTCACGCTGCACCTTGTTCGCCTCTTTCCTCAGCCAATTCGACAGGGAATCAGCATTGTGCAGGTCGTTGAAGCGGATGTTTGCGCTGGCAGTGCACCTTCCGGGAATGACGTTGCCTGCAAGGTTGTCCGTGTCAATCGAGGTGAGTGCCAGCGTCGAGGGGGAAAAATTCTCCGACCCCTTGTCCAGACATGCAGTTGCCAAGGTTCCGGCAAGTCGAGCCGCAGCGTCAAGCGGGTTTTTGGCGCGTTCGGGATAGGCAGTGTGACCTTGCTCGCCGACAAAGTCGAACCGGGCCGACAACGACCCGCGACGGCCAACCTTCATCATTTCGCCCATGTATTCGCGGCTGGTCGGCTCCCCGACCAGGCAGACGTCCATCCGTTCACCGTTACGTTCCATCCAGTCCAGAAGGGCGAGCGTTCCGTTCTTTGCGATTCCCTCCTCGTCCCCGGTTATGGCGAGGACGACCGCTCCGGAATGTCTGCCGGAACTCGCAAAATCGACCGCGGCGGCGACAAATGCCGCCACTCCAGATTTCATGTCTGCGGCTCCTCGCCCCCAGATCTTTCCATCCGCGATTCTGCCCTCGAATGGGTCCACGCCCCATGCTGAAAGGTCACCGGGCGGAACCACGTCAGTGTGTCCGTTGAATCCGAACACTCGACTTTCGTCTCCAGACATCCACTTTGCGAACAAATTGCAGACTTCCCCCCGATCCACTCGTGTGCAGGCAAACCCCGCGTTTTCGAGAACCGCCTGAATCAGGGTGATTGCGCCGCCCTCGTCAGGCGTTACCGACCGGCACCTGACTAGTTTGGAAGTGAGTTCTACCGGATCGATCATTGTGTCTTCGCGCAAATTCCGTTGCAAACTGCCATTTTCTGCCGTCAATCTCGAAGAAGTTCGTTTATCGAAGTCTTTCCACGGGTTTTGGCATCGACTCGCTTCACGATGACCGCGCAGTAGAGGTGGACGCCGTTGGACGACGGCATCGATCCCGACACGACAACGGAGTAGGGTGGTACCTCGCCGAACTGCACGGTTCCCGTGGCGCGATCCACTATCTTGGTGGATTGCCCGATGAACACCCCCATCCCGATGACAGATCCCTGGCGCACGACCACACCTTCGACCACCTCCGACCTGGCACCGATGAAACAGTCATTCTCGATGATCGTGGGTCCAGCCTGCATCGGTTCAAGGACACCACCGATTCCGGCTCCCCCGGAAAGATGGACGTTCTTTCCAATTTGCGCACAAGAGCCAACCGTCGCCCAAGTGTCGATCATGGTTCCGGAATCGACGTAGGCTCCGAGATTTACGAACGACGGCATCAGGACCACGCTCGGCGCGATGTAGGCGGATCGGCGGACAACGCAGTTGGGAACGGCACGGAACCCGGCGCGCGTCCACTCTTCGGGCCCCCAGCCCTTGAATTTTGAATCGACCTTGTCCCACCATGTGGAACCCTGCGGGCCGCCTGCCTGCGGTGCCATGTCCTGAATCCTGAACCCGAGCATTACGGCCTTTTTCGCCCATTGGTTCACCTGCCAGCTACCGTCGTCCCCTTTTTCGGCAACCCTGAGCGAACCGCTGTCAAGTGCGTCCAAGGTAGCCTCAATTGCGTCCCGGGCACTGCCTCTCGACTCTGGCGAAATCGTGTCGCGGATTTCCCATGCGGCCTCGATCTGGTTTTCCAGCAGGGATCTTTCCATATTTGGCCTCCAACATTTCAATGACACCGTCGATATTCGCTTCCGGCGACGGTTTTGCGCCAAGCAACGCCGCTATTGCCCCGCTTCAGCAAATTGTCAATTGGATTGCAAGCCGGACATCGAATTGCTTGAAGCGTCAAGCATTGTTGCGGAATGTGACTTCTTCTATAGCCCTTGGGTTGCCAGCCTTGCCGGCAGTGCGCAACGATCAGTTTGAATGCAGGACCGTTCGACATTGAGGCGGAAGGTCCGCCATGACGTAGTCGCGCACGCCGCGCTTCGGCTTGACTGGCTTCTTCGGCTCGGGCCGCGGTTTCTTCAGAAACTTGACATAGTCGACAACCCACCAGTCGAGACTGGCATCGCATCCGTCGCCGCCATTCGAAAGCTGGGAGACGGTGGGGGTCTGCGTGATGCAGTTTTTCGCCTCCGCTGGGCATTTCAGCCGCACATGGAAATGGGTGTTGTGGCCGTACCAAGGGCGGATTTTCTGCAGCCACATGCGATCCTTGCCCGCTTTTCGGCACATCTCCACCTTGACTGCCCCGGCAACGAAGATGCGATCCACCCGTGGATCCATGGCGGCAGCCTTCATGATCTGCATGTGGGTGTCAGTCCAGTTTTCGTTGACGCTGGATTGGTCCGCCGTGCGCACCGAAATCGAGGAAATTTCCTCGCGCTCGCTGCTTGAAAGATTTAGGCGTTTCGGTGGGAGCATCCAGATGTCAGCATCGAGGCCGATTTGATGGGAAGCGTGGCCGGACGTCATGGGCCCGCCGCGCGGCTGAGACAGGTCCCCGACATAAAGGCCTTTCCATCCCGCCTTGGCGGCGCGCTCGCCAAGATCGCCTATGAAGTCTATGAGAACCGGGTGTCCCCAGTTCCGGTTCCGGCTCAGTCTCATTGCCTGCCAGGTTGGGCCTGTCTCCGGCAACTGGATCGCACCTGCGATACATCCCTTAGTGTAGCTGCCGATCGGGCTTGGATCTCCGGTCACCCCCACCATGACTTTTCCGAACAGGCTGTTGGCCTTCGGCTCGTGCGCAACCGCAGCGGACGAAGCGAGCGCGAACGCCGCCAGAAAACCTGCAGTAAAAGAATTCATTGCGTGGAACCCCGATATACTCTGCTTTCCGAACTGACCCAGTTTAGCATGATCTGTCCCAGCAGGAACAGCACTATGAGAGGAGAAACGCCCAAGCGCTGGTCACCTGTCACGTCTGTTGTGATCGCAATGAGCAGCGGAGCAAGAAACGCCGTCGCCTTGCCTGCAAGTGCGTAGAGGCCAAACGCCTCCGTCATCCGCTCTGGATTTGCCTGATGCACCATCATGGTTCGGGACGCTGCCTGTATTGTCCCGCCAGCCGCGCCGATAACGCAGCCGCACGCGAAGAATACCGTGTCCGGAAGGACCGAATCGGCATCGACCGGAAACAGCAGCACCATGTTTCGCGATGTCGTGATGATCACAAGGCATACTGCCGCAAGTACCAGAATCGAAGTCGAAATCACGAACTTTGATCCGTATCTCCGATCAGCGAAACCGCCCAGCCATGCAAACACCATTCCGAACACCAGAGAGACTATTCCGAAGGTTCCAACCTGCATGATTGACCATTTGAGCACGCCGGATGCATAAATTCCGCCGAACGCGAAGACCCCGTTCAAGGCGTCTCGATAAAGCATTGACGACACCAGATAAGCGGAAAGGCTTCTATGTTTCGGAAGTTCGATGAGGGTCTTGGCAAGTCCTCTCAATCCCTCGATTGCGGAGGTTTTCGACCGCGCGTCCCGAACCCAGAGAAAAAACGGAATCATGAACAGGATGTACCAGACGGCAGTGAAGGGGCCTGCGGAACGGGTGCCCTCACGCAATTCGGGATCAAGTCCGAACAGTGGCGCGTTGCCAAGGAAGGTTACACCGCGCTCGTTCTCGGCGAGAAACAGGAGCATGACAGCCAGAGAAATGAGCCCCCCAATGTAGCCGAATGCCCATCCCGAACCGGAAATCACGCCGATCTCACCCGTTCTTCCCAAGTTGGGCAGCATTGCGTTCGTGAAAATGGTGGCGAACTCCAGACCGACGATGCCAACCCCGAAAGCAAAGAGAATCCAGAAGACGTTCTCGGATCCTGGCACCGACCACCAGAGAGAGAAGGAGCCGACAATGTAGAGCACCGAAAACCCGACTATCCACGGTTGTCGCGATCGAGAACTGTCGGCGAAGGATCCGAGTACCGGCGCAAGCAATGCCACCCCCGCTCCGACGGCGGCAAGCATCCAACCCCAGTACCTTTGGGCCAGCACTGGATCCGACATCACGGCGGAGGTGAAGTATGGCGCGAATATGAAGGTCAGCAGAAGCGTGAAATATGGTTGGCTAGCCCAATCGAAGAACATCCAACCCCAGATGGAGCGGCGGCTCTGGAGCGTTATCTCGCTCGGTTTTTTTGTGTGCCCCATTGCAAACCGCCATGATTTTCTTGAGGCCTCGCCATATCAAGGCGAAGCACATGCTTCGCCAAGTTACCATGCATCGCGTGTCAAGTCCGGTAAAACCAGCAATTCTGGTGTGGAAGTCTCTAGCTGCGTGCCAAGTGGATGATATGCACGGGTTGCAATTAAAACCCTGTTTCCAATGGAAATTTTCAACAATCTGCTTGCTGTTTGATTCCCAAGAACCGTTTGCCTTTCCCTAGGCTGTGCAACAGAAAATTGCTTGCGCCAGGTTTTTTGTTGTCGACAGCTCGGGGGCGAGCGGTCGCGCAAGCCGCAACCAGAGAATACCCCGGTCAACGCTGTAAATGGTAGCAGGATGGCACCAAATGAATCATGGCAATCGCTCGCAATAGTTTCGGCGTTCCTTTTGGGTCCCGTGATGCGCTGTGCCTGCAAAGCAAGATTAAAGAAGTCGGCATGACAAGGCTATTGCGAAAGCGGGCATTTCTTTCTGCATTGCGATTTCCGGAGCTAGCTGAGCGCTTGCGGTCGCCGATCAATGACTATGGAGCCTTCGGCAGCGGCCTTGACGCCCAAAGGCACAGTTTTAGGCCTAAATGCGCCGCATCGGGCGGGGTCGGTGCCATCGCCTTGAAGGCCGTCTCCGCCTCCACGGACCAGAGACCCATGAAACCGAGACCTCGCCGCCGCGGTGCCGGGACAGGAGATGTCCCCGGACAGCCTGAAACATGATCCCCGACTGGACCCCCGCTTCGGCAGGGCAGGTGCGGTTGGCCGTGCTTGACAGCCCCTTGTCGGCAAGCACCCTTCGTGCCGTGCAGCCAGCCACAGGGTCGGAAAATGCGGCGCGCCGCCAAGCGCTGCCAGTCAATCGGGGCGTCGACCTTTCGCAGTGCACTGTCGGGTTTCACACGCTTGTCCACCACCGTCATGAAGAAATTCATCGGTCTCTCCCTCAATCGAACATCATGACAAGCGCTTGCAACTATATGATAAAAACAATTCCATGTCGTGGATGCAGAAACGACAGGCCGGTCGGGATGGCGGAACAGGTGCGTGCGCCAAAGGGAGGCGACCGTGACTTGGACCTGTAGACAAGTTACAAAGTGATTCCGTGCCTAGCTAGTTCGTCCGTGTGGGCATTTGGCTTGACATCGACGGCTCAAACGCCTAGCTTGCAGCCAATACCCCTTGCGGTTTCGATCGCAAGGCGCGGGGCCTCTTCGGAGGCCCCTGCTTTTTTATGGTGAGCGATGCGAACCTACGTCTATGTCGACGGTTTCAATCTCTACTACGGAGCACTAAAAGGCACGGCTTGGAAATGGTTGGACCTGCCTGCGCTGTTCATGAGGGTTCTGCAGGCGCATCACGACATCCTGAAAGTTAATTACTTCACGGCTCGTGTCTCCGGGACGCACGCCGACCAATCGAAATCGCAGCGGCAGGATGTCTATCTCCGCGCACTTCAACATTACCGGCCTGAAGTCGATGTGTATTTCGGACATTTCCTGAGCCACAGGGTGTCGGCACCCCTTGCTCAGCCGATCGGGAATCGGCGTACTGCAGAGGTGATCAAGACAGAGGAAAAGGGTTCCGACGTGAATCTTGCGGTGCACCTGCTGAACGACGCGTGGCTGGATGTATATGATTGCGCGGTCGTTGTCAGCAACGATGGCGACCTTGTGGAGGCGATGCACCTCGTCAAGGAGCACCACGGCAAGCGGATTGGGCTGGTGACGCCCGGGACGGGGAGGCCTTCGCGCCAACTCATGGCTCATGCGGATTTTATCCGGCATACAAGGTCGAACGCCTTGCAGAGGTCGCAACTGCCGGATCCGATTCCAGGCACAAACATACGAAAGCCCTTGCGCTGGCAACGCGGGGTGGCTTTCAACCAACATTGGCGAAGATGAGTGACGAGCGCCTCGGTGGGGGAGTGTAGCCGCAGAGCGCGAACCTTACGGGCGGCTAGTCTGGGAATCGATTCATGTTCGGCAAGTTTCTGCCGGCACAGCAGATCGGGCACGGCGAACCGGAACTTCAGTGCGATGCTTGTCTCGAGAAGGTATCCGCGTTCGAGGTCAATCAGGACCGAGGTATCCGCGACGAGAATGTTCAAGATGACCGCTGCCAAGCGGCAACCTTGCGGTCATGTTCAAGGCTTGCAAGGCTCGTTGGTTAAAGATGTCGCATGACGTGGTCCCCCGAAAAAAAAGCTGCAGCGCAAAATGACAGGCGCGTGCCGGATGCACAATGCCACGCCCATGATCAGGCTATATTCGGAGGTTCCCAAGCTGACTCTGTCAGAACAATAGGACTGCGCAAACGAGGTACAGGATGTGATTCGCCAAAGAGTGGATACCGAACGGCAGAAAGCACAGGCGCCAGATCAAGCAGTCGTCGTTATTGGCAGTGCCTATGGCCGGAAGGACGAAACGGAGAAGCAGCCGGTTTGTTCGGCGGACTATCGAGGGGCGACACCACGGCAGGTGGCCAAGACTTTGCTCACCTACCGCCCGAAGGCGCGGAAGTCAAAAGGCAGGGGCAAGAAGTGGATATCGGACTGAAGCCCATAACGTATTGGTTTTCAGTCCGCGCGCGGTCAACCCTGATATTTCCATTTCGACGATATCCATCGCTTGAAATTTCATGCAATTTGCTGTAAAAAATCACTGATTGGTTCAAGGGAGGAAGGGAGGATCGATGTCGTCACTGATCCAGATACTGCTGTCCGCCTTGGACATATTGATGTACATAGTTTTGGCGCACGTTTTGATAAGCTGGTTGATCAGCTTCAACGTGCTCAACATCCACCAGCCGATCGTGGCCCAGATCTGGAAAGCCCTCGATAGAATTCTGGATCCGCTCTACTCGCGAATCCGTCAATTTGTCCCGACTGTCGGGATGCTGGATCTTTCTCCACTTATCCTTCTGGTCGCCGTCTACGTTGTGCGGATTATTCTCATCAACAACCTCCACCCGTATTGACGGGACAAGTTCGCCGGCAATGCTCCGCCTTCCGCGCACGGAGGAAAATCGCCGGGAAAGATTAAGCCCCCGTGTACTTCACGGACACGCGGCGGCTTTGAAACCGCCTTATCGCCAGCCGCGAGCTTTGGCGGTGATTAGTGGACGAAGGCCGCTTGATCGCCCCAAATCTCCTTGACTCTCGCATCGCGCCCGCAACCCTTCCGGTATCGCTTGTAGGCTTCGGATTTCCTGACGATTCCAAAACGCGTCAGGACATGTTTACTGCTTGCATAGTAGCCTTGGTGGAAATCGTCGGCATCGTAGAATTCCTGCGCATCAAGGATTGGGGTGACAATGGTCTGCCCCAGCGCCCTTTGCGCAGCTTCTCTCGATGATTCCGCAACCTGCCTCTGCTCATCGTCAGAAACGAATACTGCCGTCGTGTAGCTGTGTCCCCGATCGCAGAACTGACCGCCGTCGTCTGTCGGATCGATGCTGCGCCAGAATTTGTCCAGCAACTCCCGATAGGAAACCGTATTCGGGTCGTAGACAATCTCGACTGCCTCAAGGTGGCCCGTGTTTTCACGAGTCACCTGTTTGTAGGTCGGGTTTTTCGTGTGGCCACCCGTAAATCCCGACGTGGTTTCCAAGACGCCATCGACCGAGTCGAAATCCGATTCAACACACCAAAAGCATCCGCCTGCCAAAATCATGGTATCGGAGGCGAAAGCTGCGCCTGACACCCCTAGGAGCGCCGTTCCGATTGCGATGGACGAAGCGACCGAGAAGCTGGCCCATTGCATTTTCCAGCTCGATTTACGCATTTCGAACATCCAGCATTGATATAATTGACGGCAAATTGCGGACGTTGAAGAGATTTGCAACCTCAAAGGCCTTGCTGTCTCGCAATTTGGGCAACGGTGCGCGAGTGGTCGGATTCATGATGACATATCCAGCGTTACTGGCAGTTTGCCGTCAGGCTAGGGTTGGGTTCCCGATTGAGTTCAGCGCTGATGATGGCTGGCTACGGCACGAAGCGCTCGCATTTAAGGCTTTAGGAACCCGTCGCTCGGCCGGCGGGAGTGCGTCCGCCGGCAACCAATGTTTGTTGTTTTCCGACAAGCGAAGCAGTGTCCAGATGATCGACTTGGCACTGAAGATCGTCCGTGCGTCTTGGAACACTCACTCAAGCCTGCATTGCCTACCCGAAACCGGAACTGCGGTTTCGCATTTCAAGCAAGCGAAGGCGCAACGCGCTGATCTTGATGAAGCCCGCGGCATCCTTTTGGTTATACGCGCCCTCGTCTTCCTCGAAGGTGACATGCCTTTCGGAATACAGCGAATTCGAGGACTCACGCCCCACCGTCCGGACGCTGCCCTTGTAGAGCTTCAGACGCACTTTTCCAGAAACATGCTTCTGGCTTGCGTCAATCAGAGCTTGGAGCATCTCCCTCTCCGGGCTGAACCAGAAGCCGTTGTAGATCAACTCCGCGTATCTCGGCATCAGTTCGTCCTTCAGGTGGGCTGCGCCTCGATCAAGCGTGATCTGCTCGATTCCACGGTGCGCTTCCAGCAGTATCGTTCCGCCTGGGGTTTCATATATTCCTCTGGATTTCATGCCGACGAAGCGATTCTCGACAAGGTCCAGCCTGCCCACGCCATGGCGTCCACCGACATCGTTCAGATGGCTCAGAAGACATGCTGGAGACAGGCATTTCCCGTCAACTTCCACGGCATCGCCGTTCTCGAAACCGACCACGACATACTCTGGCTTGTCTGGCGCCGCCTCCGGGTTGGCCGTACGCTGGTAAACGAAATCCGGAGCCTCTTCAGCCGGGTCTTCCAGGACTTTTCCCTCGGAAGACGTGTGAAGCAAATTTGCATCCACCGAGAAGGGGGCTTCACCGCGCTTGTCCTTTGCGATCGGTATCTGGTTTAGTTCCGCAAACTCCATAAGCTTCGATCTGCTGGTGAGATTCCACTCCCGCCAAGGGGCGATTACCTTGATCTCCGGGTTCAACGCGTAGGCGGCAAGCTCGAACCTCACCTGATCGTTGCCCTTGCCCGTTGCGCCATGCGCGATGGCATCGGCTCCGGTTTCTTCAGCGATCTCGATCAGCCGCTTCGAAATGAGCGGGCGGGCAATCGATGTCCCAAGCAGATACTGCCCCTCGTAAATAGCGTTGGCCCGAAACATCGGGAAGACGAAGTCCCGGACGAACTCCTCCCGCAAATCCTCGATGTAGATTTCCCTCGCCCCAAGCAGTTCAGCCTTCCGTCTTGCAGGCTCAAGCTCTTCGCCTTGACCGAGGTCGGCGGTAAAAGTTACAACATCGGCGCCGTATTCGGTCTGGAGCCATTTTAGGATGATTGAGGTGTCGAGGCCGCCCGAATAGGCTAGTACAACTTTGGTCCTGGTCGCCATGCAGCATGCTCCGTTCAATCCCGGGTCCGCGTCAAGGTTGAAGGGACTATTTTGTTTTGCCCGCCTCTGCAATATCGCCCTGATAGTGGCTCGGTTCTGCCCGCGCCCACTAGTCGCACTGAACTGTGATGCAATCCGTATTCATCCTGAAGCTTCTGAAGAACGCGTCTTGGCGGAAAGTTGGCTGCAGCAAGGGTCTCGCCTGCGCTTTGTGCGGCCTCCCTGCTGAGTTCTGGAGGCCCGCCGAAGGCGTTGACGATCCGGTTCCCTAGCTTCAGGATTCGGAAACAGCCCCCGACGAGTCGATGCAGGCTGTACCAGGCAGGGGCGCCCGGTATCTCAGCCAAATCTCGCCGAAAGGGCGGTCGCGCTTAGCCTTCAACTATAAAATCCCGCACGCAAACCCGCTACTGTACCACGCCATGGAATTCTGGAGAAATTCGATAGCGATGCTACTGTCTCCAGAACTCTCCAGCAGCTCAATGGCCAGTTCCGGCGGAACCCAATGGGCCGTGTGCCCAGTCTCGCCTGGCAGCCCAACACGCATCACGGGGCGGCCAAAATAAACGCGGCAAGTCTTTCTCGCCCACATGTCGTACTCTGGCATGTAGGTGAACCGTCTATAGATTCCGATCTGGCGCAAGACCCGAATTGTCCAGCCAGTCTCTTCTAGGGCTTCCCGGTGCAAGGCGCGCAGCGGCGTCTCGCCCGCGTCGATCCCGCCGCCCGGCAACTGGAATTCCGGCTTCGGCTCGGATTGCCGCGTCAGCAGAACAAGGCCGTCGCGCAGAAGAAGAACATACGCGCCTTGCCGTTCCCGGTATCGAATGCCCGCAGCCACCGGTTCACCAAACCTGGGTATCATGCTATGCCCCTCAACGCCGAGATCTCGATGCAGATCCCCAATCTCATTTAGCAACGCTACGGAAACTGCAAGACATGCAACACGAAAACAGGGAAGAGCACATTGATTTCGTTCTGCCCTTCCATCTTGCTGAAGCCGGGATCAGGGGGCGTGCAGCCCGCCTTGGCAGGCTTCTGGACGAGATCTTCGGACGCTGGGCCTATCCCTCAGAGGTAGAGTCGGCCGTGGCAGAAACGGTCTTGCTTGCGGCGCTCATAGGACAGATCATCAACGTAAAATGGAAGCTGTCGCTGCAAGTTAGAGGTGATGGTCCAGTGCGGTTGGTCAACTCGGACTACATTGCGCCGGAACGCGCCGCCGGTCATGCAAGAATTCGTTCGTTTGCAAGTTTCGACGCTGAAAGACTGGGACATTGGAACAAACCTGATTTAATGTTCGGCAACGGCTATTTTGCCGTGCTCGTGGACCGCGGCGACGGAAAAGAGCCCTATCAAGGTCTGGTTCCGCTCGAGGGGAGGGGCCTTTCAGAGTGCGCGGAGGCATACTTCATGCATTCCGAGCAGCTTCCGACCAGATTTGTCCTTGCCGCGACACAGAGATCCAGTGAAGGCAGTTCGGGGTGCTGGCGAGCAGGGGGAGTCATGATTCAGCACATGCCAAAACCGTCGCCGCCCGCAATGGCCGGCAGAATCAACGGATCCGGTGGCGTCAACGAGTTGGGCAAAATTCAAGGTGACTCGGACATGGAGAATTGGAGCCGGGCTTGCGCTCTCCTGGACACGGCCAATGACGTGGAACTGACAGATGACAGCGTTTCGCTTGCGAGCCTTCTGTTTCGGCTGTTCCACGAGGAGAAGCCTCGCGCTTATGATCGGCAACCGCTCAAATTTGGATGCACTTGCTCCGCAGACAAAGTCAGGCAAGGTCTTTCGATCTACTCGGCGAAGGACATTGCAACGATGACTACCGTTGAAGGATTGGTGACTGCAGACTGCCAGTTCTGCGGTGCGCATTACGAGTTCAATCCGGGGGAGTTGGGCTTTGAGGCGACAGCCGGTTTCGGCAGCGGCGATGGCTGAACGGCTGGAAGCGATCAGACGCGTCTTGGGAAAGCCCGGCCAGACCTCATCGGACTTCGACTTGATTGTACATGGGCCTTCGCCTTCCGACAGAGATATTTCGGCGGCAAGCGTTCTTGTTCCGATCACGAATCGGGACGGCAGGCTGAACGTCATTCTGACGAGAAGGTCGCCAGGCCTCCAAGTTCACGCAGGTCAGATCGCGTTTCCGGGGGGTAGGGCGGAGGAAAACGATGCCGGGCCCGAGGAGACGGCGCTGAGGGAGGCTCAGGAGGAAATCGGGCTTGATCCGTCCGATGTCGAGGTGCTTGGATGGGGTTCCAGCCATCTAACCGTCACCGGTTTTCTGATCACGCCGATTGTCGGCCTCGTGAAAAGGCCGTTCGCGCCAAGTCCAAGGGAAGATGAAGTCGAAGAGCTGTTCGAGGTTCCGTTCGATTTTCTGATGGACACGCGCAACTACCGAGAGGAATCGCGCGTCTGGAAAGGCGAAATTCGGAAGTATTACGCGGTTCCGTATGGCCGGCATTACATTTGGGGCGCGACGGCCAGAATCCTTCTGGAGCTCGCCAGAAGACTTCAATCGCAATGAGGATCGACCTCGACACGACGATTCCCGCAGGATGGCGAGAAATTTGCGGCGTCCTGGAGGACGCTGGACACGACGTGTTCTTGGTCGGAGGCTGCGTTCGGGATTCGATACTGGGCCGGCCAATTGCCGACGTGGACCTGGCGACCACCGCAGATGCTGGCGAGATCCTTGGAACTGCTGCTGCGGCCGGGTTGCGCACTGTTCCGACAGGCGTGAAGTACGGATCAATTTCGGTGTTCGCATCGTGCAACCAATTCACGGTTACGAGCTTTCGAAGGGACCTGGATTCCGATGGAAGGCATCCGTCCATCGCGTTTTCCGATGACATTTCGGAGGACGCTGCACGACGCGATTTCACCATGAACGCGATTTATTCCACTCCGGAGGGCGAGATCATCGATCCGCTTGACGGCATGGGCGATCTGCTGGCCGGGCGAGTGCGATTCATTGGCGAGCCCAGCGATCGACTCAGGGAAGACTGCCTGCGGATGCTGAGGTTCTTCAGATTTCACATTCACTACGGAGGGGATGGCGTGGAGCTTGACGGCGACGGTCTGGCGGCCGTTCGTTCAATGGTGGACGGGGTGGGTCGGTTGTCACGCGAGCGCATTGGCCAGGAATTGCTTCGGATGCTTGACGCTCGTGAATCCTCCCGCGGCGTTCTGCCAATGGAGAAGGTCGGACTTCTGGAAAGGATCCTGCCGGGATCAACGGCCAATGCCCTCCCGATCCTGGAAAGGATTGAGAGCAAACTTGGCATCGATCCCGACGCATTGCGACGGCTGGCGTTGCTTGGTGGGGGCGACATGGCCAAGTCCGTTCGATTGAGCCGAAAAATCGCAAGGCGTGTCGAGACTTTGTTCAGGGCAAAATCCGGCAGCGAGACTCCCTCGACGCTGGGTTACAGACTGGGCGAGCGCTTGGCTGTGGACGCGATGCTTCTCAGGGGCGCCGAGCGCGGAGTGGAACTGGAATCTGACTTTCAAGCCATTGCTGCGAACGCCGCTCGGCGGAAGTTCCCGGTTGCGGCAAAGGACCTGACATCGGATTTTTCCGGTTCGGATCTTGGGCGAATGCTTGCGGGATTGGAGGTGCTCTGGATCGAGTCGAGCTTTTCCCTTGACAGGAACGCTCTGCTGTCCGTTGCGTGTGGAGATGGCTGTTTGGCTCGTGACAGTCACCCACCGGCGCGAGAAGGTGGTGCCGGAAGCATGATTGCAACGTAACTGGATATGCTGCTCGAAGGTCCTTGAACTGGGAACACCCTTGGAAATCATCGACCGTCCAGATTGGATGCTAAGTTTGCCGCCGCTGCGAATGAACTCTCGCCCGGCTGTGCAACTGAATGACGCGAGTCGACGACGCATCTTGGCCGCGTCCTCCTTGCGTGGACGCGAATTGTCAGCTTTTTCGCTGAAGCCTGAATGGCTTGTAGGAGCGCTGACCAGTGAAAGGCGCAAGTTTTGCGGAAATGCACATCGATTTCAGCAATCAATTCTCATTGCTTGCTATCTTGGGCGCGAGGCGAAGCATCGGAGGCGCTCGCGCATCCCTGCAATGCAGGCCCGTACATCCGCGCGGTTGAGTTCCACAAGCGCCACCCACGTATTCGAAATGGAAGCACCTGTTGCATCAACAAGAATCATGCTAGCCATCGGGTTTCCAACTCATTGCGCCACAAAGTCCTGACCCTCTTGGATGCAATGGATATGCATTCTCTGGCGGGACTTGGGCCCGCAACTATGTTGCCGCGGACAAAGATGCTCCAATTTTCGATTGCAATTTCGACATTTCAGGCCGGAGCCGCAAAGCGTCGCATGAGGAAACTCAGGAATTCGTGATGCGCATTCAGGATCTAATCGATCCTTTTCAGAAGGCTGACGGCGACCCGCCCCGGACACTCGCCAGATTCTATGTCTGGTGCCTGAAGGGCGCGTTTCCCGTGATTGCCGCAGGTTCGACGGTCTCAATGCTGGCGGGCAGCCTTGAAGTTTCAACGGCATTCATACTTGGATGGGTAATCGACAGCGTGCTGGCTGCCGAGCGGGAACTTGCATTCGAGAACAATTTGCTCTTGCTTGCAGGCGCTGCCGCATTCTTTCTGTTGCTGAGGCCGGTGATATTCGGTGCCAGCTCCGCGATATCGTCCATCATCGTGGCCCCGAACGTTAGTGCGCTTACGCTCTCGCGCCTGCATCGGCACACGATGGAGCAGTCGGTTTCCTTCTTCGACGACGATTTCGCGGGCCGAATTGCCCAGAAGCAGCTTCAGGCATCGCGTGCCGTGACCGACACCGTCGTGGAATTCGTGAACGTGATTTCGTACGCGCTGGCGTCTCTGATCGGATCCGTGCTGCTGCTTTCCGCAATCGATTTCAGCATCGCGGTCGTTCTTGCCATCTGGCTTGTTGCCTACTTTACCCTGATTCGCTGGTTCCTCCCGCGCATCCGTGCCCGGTCGGGCTTGCGGGCAGGAGCAAGATCGGTTCTGTCCGGGCAAATCGTGGACACGATCACGAACATCAGGACGGTGAAGCTCTTTTCGCACAGCCAGCACGAGGACCGCGCCGCCCTGGATGCAATGGGGAATTTCCGTGCCAAGGCGGTGGATTTCGGCTTGGTCGCGTCATCCTTTCGCTTCTCGCTCATGGCAGTTTCAGGCTTTCTTCCGGTCGTGCTGGTTGGCGGAGCGCTTCTGCTTTGGACGCGCGGCGTCGCGAGTGCGGGAGACATTGTCGCGACCGGCGCGATTTCGCTTCGGATCGCTCAAATGTCAGGTTGGGTAAGTTTCGTTTTGATGGCGATCTACTCCAACGTCGGCGAGGCCGAGGACGGAATGCGGACTCTGGCCAGGCCTCACCGGATGACAGATCTCAGCGATGCAGAGAAACTTTCGCCGGTTTCAGGCCGCATCGCCTTTCACAACGTGAGCTTTGCGTACGATCACCGGGATGGTGGACTGCACGACATAAACCTTCTGGTGGAGCCGGGAGAGCATGTTGGACTCGTCGGCCCGAGCGGGGCTGGAAAGTCCACTCTCGCCGCGTTGCTTCTGCGCCTCTACGACCCGGACACTGGTCAGATCACGGTAGATGGACACGACCTGAGGAAGGTAACCCAGGAGAGCCTGAGGCGGCAGATCAGCATGGTGACCCAGGAAACTGCAATGTTCAACAGATCCGCGCTTGACAACATCCGGTACGGCAAGCCGGATGCAACCCGCGAAGAGGTTATCGAAGCATCCGTCAAGGCCGAGGCGCATGATTACATTCTCGATCTTTCCGATCAGGCCGGTCGATATGGATACGACGCATATCTGGGTGAGCGTGGAGTGAAGCTTTCGGGTGGGCAGAGGCAGCGCATTGCTCTTGCGCGCGCCGTCTTGAAAGACGCTCCCATACTGATTCTCGACGAGGCGACATCCGCGCTGGACTCCACAATCGAGGCCTCGATTCAGGACGCGCTGCGCAACGTGATGAGAGACAAGACGGTTATTGCGATCGCGCACAGACTTTCCACAATCCTTCGCATGCACCGAATAATTGTCATGGACCGGGGACGGGTCGCTGAGCAGGGGTCGCACGACGAACTGCTTGCCAAGGGCGGGATATTCGCCCAGCACTGGGACAAGCAGCTGAGTGGTTTCGCTGGCTTGAATCAGGCAGCCGAGTAAGCGCTGAGACGGCGCTGGCGGCAATTTCGTCCGGGCGGGACAAATTCGGATGACTGCACCGGAAAAAACGCTGGCCAAACGATGCAATCGCTGAACGAGCAGCTAGGCGGCGAGGGTATCAAGCAGGCTGGACGACTTAGGGAACACCCGGTTCAGTGTTGTATCGCAGCCGGAGATTCATGCGAGCCTCTTGCTCGGACGTTTGACGGGCGCAACACTGTCTGGGGACCGCGATTGTTCGAGAAGCGCATTCGTTCGCTCTATTATGGCGAAAGCGCCATGATGCACCCAACCTTGCCAGCCTGTGAGCGGTTGTCCAGCACTTCGCAAATCGCCCGTTCAGCGAAATGCGCTTCGGGCTCCGGCCTGAGCTGCACGCGCTGGCTGGAATCAGACTTGCGGGACGTGAAAGTGCGGCGACAGCTGCCGAGCACTGCCCGCTGTGACGGATTCTATTCTTCGTAAGACACGCTTCCCGACGGTCGTCCAGCGTCCAGCGTTATTCTCTCCACCTTCTCCTCAGCAGCGCTGAGAGCTTCTTGGCAACGTTTCTTGAGCCGATTCCCCCGCTCGTAAAGCTTGATGGATTCCTCCAGCGGCGTGTCCCCCGACTCAAGCGCCTGAACAATGCCGTCAAGTTCCGCCAAGGCCTCCTCAAATGTCATTTCGCCGATTGGTTTCTCTGTCATTTGCCGCGCTCCATCAATACCTGCATATGCGCCGCAACTGACGCTTCCAATGCCAACAGATCATAACCGCCCTCAAGGCATGAAACAACTCGTCCGGCACAACGAGTTTCGGCTATGTCGAGAATCGCGTTCGTTACCCACGTGTAGTCATCTTCACGCAGTTCAAGATTGGCAAGCGGATCTCTTGCGTGAGCATCAAAGCCTGCCGATACCAAGATCAGTTGAGGGTCGTGCGCGTCCAATCGCGGCAGAATGATCCGTTTCATGCCATCCCTGAATTCGACGCTGCCCTCTCCCGGAGCAAGCGGAACGTTCACGATCTGCCCATGCGCGCCCGTTTCCGATGACGCGCCCGTGCCAGGATAGCAGGGCATTTGATGCGTGGACGCGAACAGGGCGCGTGGTTCATCCCACAGCAGGTTGCTTGTGCCGTTTCCATGGTGCACGTCAAAGTCGACTATTGCCACACGTTCGAGGCCAAGAACTTCCAGCGCATGCATTGCTGCAATCGCCACGTTTCCGAATACGCAGAAGCCCATCGCTCGTGAGGTTTCCGCATGATGGCCAGGCGGGCGCGTGGCGCAGAAGGCGTTGCTCGCCTTGCCCTGAATGACAAGGTCCACCGCGCAGACCGCCGCGCCTGCCGCTCTGAGAGCTGCGGTCAGCGAGTTGGGAGAAAGATGCGTGTCTGCGTCGAGGCTGGTGTGGCCGTGCGCCGGAACTCTCCTTCGGATCGCATCGATGTAGTTCGCAGGATGAACGCGCAGAATGGCTTGCTCGTCGCATAGGGGCGCCTCGACCCGGAGCAGGCCACTATATTTCGTGGACTTGAAGTGGGCAAACAGAGCCTCCAGCCGTGCCGCTCTCTCGGGGTGTCCGGACGGCGTTTGGTGATTGAGACAGTCGGCGTGGGCAATCAATGCAGTGGTCATTCTGGCTTTCTCAGTTGCTTGCTTGATGTCTTTTGGAGTCCGTCGACAGCGGCATTCAAGTGATTGCGCGAACTTCATCTGCGTTAGGCAGTCGCCGGGAGCAGGAAGCCGTGAAAATTGTCAGTCGGGAACCAGCATATAGCCTTTCCCGCGCACTGTCTTCAGATACAGCGGATTGCGCGGGTCTTCCTCAAGTTTCTTGCGCAGCCTCGCGACTCTGAGATGGACTGCCCGGTCAAGCGCCTGAAAGTCATGCTCGCTCGCTCCGTCGAATAGCTCTGTGCGGTCAATGGGCTGGCTTGGCGTCTTGGCCAGCCTGCGCATCATGAACACCTCAGAAGGCGAAAGCCTTACTTGTCGATCATCGAGCCACAGTTCGCCGCGTTCCATGTCGAACAGGTATTTCCCCAGCATGACCTCGGTCGGCATCTCGTCACCGACAAACTGCATCCTTCGAAGAACTGCCTGCATTCTCAGGAGAAGCTCATCCGGTTCAAACGGTTTCGAAACGTAGTCATCCGCACCGGCTTTGAGACCGTCGACCCGATCCTCGACGTTCCCCTTTGCGGAGAGGAAAATGATCGGAACTTCTGTACGTTCGCGCAGGCGCTTGGCGAAACTGACGCCGTCCTCGCCCGGCATCATGATGTCGAGAATGATCATGTCGAATTTGAAGAGCTCGAGCAGGTGGGACGCGTGTGCCGCATCTCGGGCTTCGGTGCACCAATAGCCGTTCCTGATCAGAAATTTCTGGAGCAACTGGCGAATTCTCAAGTCATCGTCGACGAGCAGGATGTGGAAGCTTCCGGAATTGGGTCGACTATCCATCCTTTCTGCCTTCCTGCATGGTTTCGGAGCGGAATCTGGTGTCCATGATTTGCTCGAGAACTGCTCGAAAACCTGCGACGGCTTCGGGACCGGTTGCCCGGTACGCCGCTCTCATCCGCTTGCGCTGTGCCTCGAAAAGCCTTCGCTCCAGCTGCTGGCCCTCTTTGGTCAAGTGCAGTCGACGAGTCCTCCGGTCTTCCTCGCCCACTGTCACATCGACCAGTCCGTTCTCGACAAGCTTGCGCAGCACCCGGTTCAACGATTGCTTGGTCACTCCGAGAATCAGGATCAAGTTGCTTACCGTGGTTCCGGGCTGCCGGTTTATGAAATGTATGGCCCTGTGATGTGCCCTGCCATAGCTGTATTCCTCAAGGATGCGGTCAGGGTCCGCAGTAAACCCTCTGTAGGCGAAGAACATCGCCTCGATTCCCTTTCTCAACTGGTCATCTGTGAGAAAGAGACGCTTGTCGCCGCTTTTGTCGCCTGAAGTCACGTTGTCCTGCATGCTCGTGCCCGAGGATTCGAATTAAGCTACGGCATCGCAAAAAATAAGTCAACCTTATTGACATTATTGAATTGCCAGCGTAAATTGGTGCATCAGTTGCATTTCGACGGTCAGTCTTGAAGGCTGTGCGTAAATGAAATTTCATGACTTGTCGCCAATGCGCGGGAAAGTTGAAGGGGAAACAGCATGCCCGGATCGTACGATGACCGCGACGGCTTCATTTGGTGGGATGGAGAACTCGTGCCTTGGCGAGAGGCAAACGTTCATATCCTGACCCATGCCATGCACTACGGATCCTCGGTGTTTGAAGGCGAGCGAGCGTACGGAGGAAAGATATTCGAGAGCCGGAAGCATACTGAGCGACTTCTGCAATCGGCGAGGTTGCTGCAGATACCGGTCGAGTACACCATCGAGGAAATTGAGAAGGCGAAGGCCGACGTCATGGCCGCGAACGGCCTGATGGACGCATACGTGCGCCCATTGGTTTGGCGTTCGGCGGGAGAGGACATGGGTGTGGCGGCTCGGCGAAATCGAAGCCGGCTTGCAATTTCGACTTGGGAGTGGGGTGCCTACTACGGCGACGCCAAGTACAAGGGGGCAAAGTTGGACATTTCCAAGTGGAAGCGCCCCAGCCCCGAAACCATTCCAAGTCATGCCAAGGCTGCCGGGCTATACATGATCTGCACGATTTCCAAGCATGATGCCGAAGCGAAAGGATGCTCGGACTCAATGATGATGGACTATCGAGGTTATGTCGCGGAGGCGACCGGTGCAAATGTCTTCTTCGTGAAGGGCGAGGAGGTTCACACTCCACTTCCAGACTGTTTTCTAAACGGCATCACCCGACAAACTGTCATCGGGCTGCTCAAGGACCGGCAGATCAAGATCCACGAGCGGCACATCCTGCCAAGGGAGATGGAAGACTTCGAACAGTGCTGGCTCACGGGCACCGCTGCAGAGGTGACCCCCGTTGGCCAGATCGGCGACTACAATTTCGAGGTTGGCAGTCTGACTCGCGTGATCGCGGAAGATTACGAGAAGCTCGTGCGATCATGAACTGACGGGCACTCCAGTCAGTTCACGCTCGGGATTCCGCCCGCCAATATCTTGGCAAACCAAGGCGCGTCGATATTGCCGCCGCTCATGATCACGGCGGCTTCCCGGCCGTTTTGCAAGTCACGCTCCTGCAGCAGGGCGGCGAGCGAGGCGGCACCCGCGCCCTCAGCCAGATTGTGGGTGGCACGATACAACAAGCGCACCGCATCGGCGATCTCCGTTTCCGAAACCGACACGATTCGCGCCGTGCCGGTGGAGTAGATGTCAAACGCTTTCTTGACCGGAACGCGCACCGCGATTCCGTCTGCAAACGTGCTGGCGGAGTTGGTCTCGACGAGTTTTCCGGATTCAACCGAGAGCTTGGCGGTCGGCGCATTCTCGGAGACAACTCCAACGACCTCCGTGTCGAGTCCCAACGCGTCCCGCATCGAGATCATGGCGCAGATTCCGGACCCGCATCCGATCGGAACATATACGATGCCCAGATCGCTAACGGCCGAGAACAGCTCGAGGGCATAGGTCGCCACGCCCCGTACAAGCTCGTCGTGAAATGGCGGCACGAGATGAAGGCCCTCGTCGCGGGAAATTCTTTCCGCCTCGACACGGGACTCGTCAAAGTCGTCGCCGAATTCGATCAGGTCCGCGCCGAATGAGCGCATGGCGGCATTTTTCTCTACCGAATTGTCCCGGGGCACGAGAATTTTCGCCGTCAGTCCGGCGCGAACGGCAGCGCGGGCGATGCTCTGCCCATGGTTGCCTCTCGTTGCAGTTGCGATTCCCGGGATGCCAGGGTGGGTTCGCACGAGCCAATCGATGAATGTGATGCCGCCCCTGACCTTGAAGGCTCCGGTCGGGGTGTGGTTTTCATGCTTGACCCAGACCTTGGCGCCGACCTCTTTCTCCAGTATCGGCCAAGCGATCTGCGGTGTCGGGTCCATCGAAGAGTAGACGAGACGGGACGCTTCCTCGATTTCCTGGCGTTCAAACATGAAACTTCGACTCCGGTTTCTCACTATTGAGGTCTAGTGGTTCAATTATTGCGGGCTTGCGCATTCGAAAAAAATCAGGTGAGCTGTCCCCAAAATCTGCCGCAACTTCATTGCGTTCCAAGGTATGACAGGCAAGGTCGCGCTGTTCAGGTCCTGCAAATTCTTTTCATTCGGGAAAGGATGTCCACCCCTTGCTGCAGGTAGAAATACAGGAGATCGATGAAAATCCAGTTTTCTGCCAGCAGGCCGCCATCCCTTCTGTAAATGTCCACGACACGCATGTCGGCGGTGCTGCCCGCCGCCGGAAATCCCATGAAGCCGCCGGTCGGTTTCATCGTCAGATTCGGCCATCCGAAGAATCCTCCGAACATTCCTTCCGAGAACCGGCACACATGGCCGTTGAACGTTATGTCTTCAAGTCCGTCCCGGAATGGCCCCTGGTGCTGCTCCTGATACCGGCGGCGCGTATAGGCAGCTCCTATGCCTGTCGGTCCGAACCAGATCATGTCGTCGTGCCATGTTCTCGCGAGTTCGTCCTGCGGTGATTCCATTTTGGAATTCACGAGATCGTCGATCATCCTGTTGATCAAGTCCATTGTCTTCAGGGATTCGGAGGAGTCCTGCTTGTCGTAAAGCAGCCCGTCGTGGGTCTTCGGGCCGGGCGTCAGGAACCAGGCGCCTGTTTCTGGGGGGAAGGGGTCCAGTCCTGCTTGCCGCATCACGCTGGGTATGTCCAAAAACAGCGCTGTCTGGCAGATCTTGCCAGCCTCGACCTCATGAAACTCGACAAACCGCAGGAACACCATCTTTCCTGTTGCGGGGATTCCAAGCCAGTTTTCGTCGAAAAGCCCAAGAAGATGCCCCATGCAGCACACCCAGTTGCCCCCGACCGGCTCGATGTCGTTGGTTCCTGCCATGAATACATCGGGACGCCTCTGTATGGGGGAGATCGCTGAGCGGAAAGGTTCCCAGAATGTTTCGCCGGCCGCTTCCGGGCTTTCCAGTTCATTGAATGGATGCATTCCGCGCCAGCGGTAGCCAGGCGCTGAATAGCTTCCAATCACGGCTCCCACCTTTCCTGGCGGGGCACGATCCAGTTCCGCATAGTATTCCCGTATCAGGTTCTTGATTTCCTGGTAGTCGGTCATTTCTGCCTCCTCCAACACCTTCAATCATTTCCGGCAAGCTCGCTGCGCCCCCCCCCGAAACAGAGAGCATCAAGGCGAAGGTCTGTTTTGTGCATGCAGTGATCAGGGTACGGCGTCATGAACGGTCGGTCAACAGCGATTCACGATATCCCGCGCAACTCCGCTTTCAAGGCGCTCATAAACGGCAGTCTGAAAGACGGTTCGCCATTCAAGCACTTTAAACAAATTGCTCACAGATTTAAGAAATTATATACGGGTTCTTATGAAAGCGCACATGAAAACCCGCGTCCGCCTTGCCCTTCGCATACTCGGCGAGGACATCGGGACTGCCCGACGCAAGCGGCGGCTTCGCCAAGTCGATCTCGCCGCGGCGATGGGGGTCTCCGTCGGCGTCCTGCAGCGTCTTGAGCGCGGCAGCCCCGGCGTTACGCTCGGCTCGCTGGCAGCGGCCTTGGTTGCGCTCGGTACCATCGACCGGATCGAGAGCCTGATGGACATGGCCGAAGATGACATCGGCCTTCTCGAAGAACGGAAGCGCCTGCCGCGACGGATCCGCCGCCACCGTGTCGATCCGCTTACCGGCCGGAAACTGGACCCGATCGAGGGAGCGGAGTATTGAGCCAGCGGCGGCACGTCAGCGTCGCAATCGGCCGCGATCTGATTCCTGTGGGCGACCTCGCGTTTGAGGCCTCCGCGCGTCGCCAGCACTCCGTTTTCAAGTATGCGCACAGCTGGATTGAGCGAAAGGGATCCTTTGCGGTCGTGCCGTCCCGAAGCGAGTTGACGCTTGTTCCGCCCTGCCTGGACGACGATGTGTCCGAATGCAATCCGGTGCGCGCGATCGGTGCGTTCGTCGGCACACTGGATCTGAAGGAGTTGGGTTTCCGGCACCCGGAACAACGCTGCGGGGCCGGCCAGCCGGCCCGTGATCCGGGACTGCTGCCGAAGCTTTGCCTGCATGGCTGTCAACACCGGGTGCGCCGTTCGTGCCGGCTGCAAGCGGAGACGCGACGGAACCTGGAGGTGATCTGGCGGTGCCGGGGTGCCACGCCGAGCTGCAGGACAATCGCGGATTTCCGCAACAGAGATGCATCTGCGCTGCGGGCAGCCTCCCTGCGAAGGCAAGTCCGGGAACGGGTCTGAAGCGTCCGGACCAAAGGATTGCCGCGTGTCGCAGGCCGTTGGACGAGGCGGATGCGGGATCGGAGGATGGAGCGGACAGCGGAGAAGATCCGGAACTGGCGGCGAAGATCGGGGATCTGGTGGAACGGCGCAAGCACAAGCAGTCCTTGCGGGAAAGCTTGCAGGCAAGCGGGGAGCGTCGGATGTCGGAGGCCGATGCTGATGCGCGGCGCTGAACAAGTCCGGCAGGACCGTGGGCGGCTGCAACTGCCGGATCGCGGTGGACGACCGATGCAAGCCGATTGTCGCGGAGGATGTCGTGCGGGACGGCAATGAAGCCGGCCGGCTGGAGCCGATGATGACGAAGGCCGGCGAAGACAGGGGCGCCGGGCGATCAACCGGTCTGGCGGGTTCCGGTCGCTTCGGCGGCAAACCGTTGAAGATCCGCGAAGACAGGGGCTTGGACGCATGCGTCCCGATGCCGAGACATCCGCCCCGAAGGGACAGGGGCGACGTCATGCGATTTGGCGGAGACGACGATTTCCGTTGCGATGCCCGGAATGACACGCATGCCTGCCCGGCCGGCCAGTGGCTGACCCGAAGGGGATCGCCCCGCACAAGGGAGGGCAAGCGGCATTTCGGATATGGCTCGGTGGCAGCGGTTTGCCGGGATTGTTCGCCGAGGGACCGATGCCTGACAAAGTCGCGGCCGAGGCGGCGATTGGACCGCTGGGAGCCTGAGGACGCGATCGGCCGGCATCGCGGGAAGATGAGCGCCGGCGCACCCTGGATGCGCCAAAGATCTGCGCTCCTCGGGCATCCTTTCGGCACCGTCAAGCGATGGGCGGGAATGGACCGTTTCCCGATGCGCGGACACGAAAAGCGCCGCGGCGCGTTCAGCCCGATGACACTGGGGTATAACTTCAAGCGGGTGATGAACGAGTTGGGCGCGGCGGCCTTCAGGGAGCATTGCCTGCAAAAGCGGCAGACCGGGATGATTGGCGCGCAGCATTGCTCCGGGAGCCGTGTTTTCCCGTCATTCAGCGCGGCTTCAGGGTGGAGATGTGGTGTCGGCTCCTGCGAAGGGCCCCAGGTGCCAAATGTCCGGCTCCTTGGCGGTGACCGGTCCGGTCCGGACACGGACACCGCCGTCAGGAACAATGGAAAATCGTCCGCGAAAGCTGATGCTTTCACAGTCTCGTCGGCACCGACCCCCGGAGGCTGGTGCACCATCTGGAGGGAACGGCCGCCAGCGTCGCGACCGGCGCCTTCGGACCGGTTTCTGCACGGCGAGGAGGAGCAAGTCCGGGGTGACGCCGGATATCGCGGGATCGGGAAGCGTGCAGAGCACGCGCATCGCGAGGTGTCGTGGCAGATTGCCATGAACCCGGCAGACGGCGGCCAAGGTGCGGGCGCGGGTGGAGCATCCGTTCCGGATCGCGAGCGGGTGTTCGGCCATGACAAGGTTCGCTATCGAGGGCTGAAGAGGAACTTGCAGTGGCTTGCGCTGCTTCTGGGCTTCTCGAACCTGATGATTGCCCAGCCGCACCTGTCGTGACAGGGGAGAAGCGTGTCCGGAATCTGCCGGACCAGCCATGCGGGGGCTGAAACGGTGGCGATTCCGCCCCGAAAACGCTCATTTGGGGACTTCGGGCCGCAAGAAACCGGCCGGTTCAACCGGAAAGGGCAATTTCCGTAGCAAACCCAAAAAAACCCTCCAAATCAGAGGTTCCTTAGCTAAACACCCATTATTGTCAAGTTTGCGCAACGAGCGAACCAATATCGTTTCCCAAGCCTGTTCCGAGATATCCCGATCTTTTCCCTGTCAGGCTATCGTTCACTTCGATCACACAGGTTATCTCGCTGTGACGGCAGGGCAATCGCTTTTGAAAACTCCAGTTTTCCTTTTCCCGGCGGCAATGCAATGTGTCTGCAAGCAACAGTGCAGATGCAAGCATCAGGCAAGATTTTCATGCTTATTCTCAGGGATTCAATAACCCTGGGCGCAGCAACGCCACACGTCACGATCTCGTGAAATGTCAGCCATCGCACCCCCTTGCATTGTTTTCGGTGGCGAGGGATGTGCCAGCACACAGAGATACGGGGAGAGCGAAGAGCCATCTCCGCGACGCTTCATGAATATCAGGAAACAGAATCCCGAGCCGCAACTCGTTTGCCGATTCGTTCGCCGCGATCAATGCGCCGCCTACAACTGAGCGTCGCGCGTGTCGTGCCGGGCGAACGCTGGATGCGATGCAAGCTGAAGTGCGCCGGATTTAACAATGATATCCCGCTCGTCATGGCTCGTGCCGCAGAACCGGAAATTTAAAGGCGATTGCTTGATGAAACCGTACCTTTTATAGATTATAGACACGTTAGATCGGATTATCTATAAATAGCATAGCAAGCGACAGGCAAAAGCTTTTGACCCGATTGGAGTAGATTTTTAGTCCGACGAACAGGCGGGGCTTTACAGGCTTGTGTGTTGTTTGCAACGGCCCGGTACCCGCCGGAGCCTTGGCAACCTGGACAGGAGAAACGACCTGACGAGATTGATTATTTCTGGTGCACTCGCCATCGGCCTTTCAAATACCTCTCATTTTTTCGACAAGCGAAGCCGCCGCATATAGTGGCGGCATCAGTGCTTACGGTCGCCACTATGAATGGTATAATGGCCAATGCGTCGGTTATAGCTGTCCCCGATTCACTCGGAGGCTGGCCAGGTTTTGGCGCGACCTCTCTCTCATTTCAGACTGAAACACTACCCAACTGCAGGGAGATGCAATGCACATTTCGAGATAGATCACATCATTTCGCGTAACAAAGGGGGAACCGACCACATCGACAACCTGCAATTGCTGCGCACCTCATGCAACCGTATCAAAGGGGACAGAGGAATGGAGTGCAAGCGCACTAAGCAGTTGTCGAGATTATATCATCAACCAACTTCCAAGGAGAGCAAAATGACTGAAACACCCGACTGCCCGAAGGCGCGAGTCAAGCCCACCAGCTACCAACCCACCAAGAAAGTGTTTTGGGTCAACGCCGCATTCCAGCAAATCAAGGTCGTCGAAGACAAGAATATCTAGATTGTTACAGGAGAATGAAAATGGACATAAATGTGCAGCTTCGTGTGATAATCTTTCAGGATTGTGGCAAGTGGATCGCACAGTGCCTTGAACATGACATTTGCACGAGCGCAGACACGCTTGGCGACCTACAAAGGCATTTGGAGCTAACGCTTTGTCTTGAACTGAGCAAAAGCTTGGAACGGTCTGTAAAACCATTTACAGAGATAAACAAGGCCCCCCGTCATTTTTGGGATTTGTGGGAACGCCGATCAGCCATGTTAACGCCCGTCAATCCACTTCCTGCCAATCTCCCACGCTGCGAAATGGCAGTTACGGCGTAACCCAGATGGCGGTTCCCTTCGGCGGTCACCCGACACTGGGGCAATACGCAAATTGGGCACAAAGTGTCGGGTGCCGCATTTCTTACGGGCACGTAAACAGTGAAGATGGAAAGCCCTATCCAGTTGTAAATATTAGCTCTCCTGACGGCAAGAACTGGGTATACAAGCTTGGCACACAACATAGCATCTTGGTTCCGACAGAAATCGCAAATTTAAACCGACGTCTTGGCATTGAATCACCATTCTTCGCTATAGATCCAATAACGGGAAAAACGACGGGATCCGCGTAAACTATCAGCAATCTATTGGGCACTTATGCATATAACCCTCCAAATCAGAGGTTCCCTTATAGCGGATGCGCCATATGACGCAGATGGGGTGGACGGTCGAAACCGTGTCGGCTGCTGACGCCGAAATGGTTGCCCTGCCGGTGGTGCGCTGCGGCTGCTCGAGACGGTGGAAAATATCGGGCTGTAGGCTCTCCGTGCACCGCATATCAGGCATCTCGAGGGGAAGCTGCGGGATTTGCGGGTGCGAGCCGCAGGCGGCATCACGCATGGGATTTACATGACGGCGGCGGGCCGGCGGATGGTGGTGCATGTCTTCGCGACCCTTCGCCGCTACGCCGAAGCGATCGGCACGCACCTGACCGTGAACCTCGTGCCGGCGGATAGTTGAGGTGGGCCGGACGGCCGAATCGTGATTTCGCGATCGTGGAAGACGAATTCCAGCACTGACAGTCTTGCGTACGTTTACACCTAGGTTGGAACGAATCCGCTTTCAGAATGATTGCAAGACTTCCAGATATTCACTTATCCTATGAAATAATAATATTCGCGATACAGCTTGCCGAAACGGCATTCGGTCAACTGCGGAATGAAACCGCCAAGTTCATTTTCCTTAATTTCCCGTTGCGCCTTGCCTGAATGCACGATTCGTGATAGTCTTGCATTCGTATGCAAGACCGACGCCTTCTGGATCGAGACTCATTGACGAGCATTTCCGATTGCTTTGAACCACGTTTTCCGAATTTCTCGTCACCTCTCGTGGTGCCCCGTGATCGTTCCAATTTCAGGAGTTATGCGAGATGAGCGAGACGGAGTCTCCTGCAGCGACCGCAACCATGTCGTACGGTGAAACTGAGGGTCGGAAAGGCATTGCCCAAAGGTTCGAGCCGCTTCTCCGGGAGCACATGCCGGGGGACTTCTCGATTTCGCTTGATGCCTATCGGCGGGGAGGAACGGACGGATTCCTCCAGAACCGGGTTGGTGGGGAGCGCCAACACCCGATGCGGGGTTTCGAGCCGACCTACACTGACATTGTCGACTACATCGTGCGCATCACGCATCGGATTTGGGAAGAGAAGGACATAGGGTACATCTACGACACATACAGCCATGACTGCCGGGTCTGGGACGATGTCGGGCTTCAGTACGGCCGCGACAAGATTGTGGCGGACACGATTCACACAAACAACGCGTTTCCGGACATCCGCCTCGTGGCGGACGAGGTGATTTGGGCGGGTGACGAAAAGGTGGGATTTCATACCTCCCACCGCACGATGATCATGGGAACCAATACCGGCTTCAGCCGGTTTGGCACGCCCAAGGGGAAACCCGTACGGCTTCTCTGCATCGCGAACTGCGTGTCCAAGGACAACGAAATCTTTCTCGAGCACGTCCTGTACGACAGTGCGGGGATGCTGAGGCAGCTGGGATGCGATCTGGTGAAGTGCGCGAAGGAGTCGGCCGGTCGGCGAGGGGATGACCCGATCGCCCCCAATTTTCTCGCAAGCGAGCCGAAGCGCCTGTTCGGCCAGGGGAAACCGGCAAGGGTCGCGATTCCGGACAAGGTTGCCGACGTCGATGAATTCGTGCGTTCAGCCTTCCACATGGTCTGGAATCGCCGCGACCTTTCCGTGATGAATCGGCTTTATGCACCGTCGGTTGTCTGCGAAGGCGCGACCGGCAGGGTTTACCGGGGAGTCGGGCAGCTCAAGTCATTCGTGCTGTCGGTACTGGCAATGTTTCCGAATCTCTCCGTTGAGGTCGAGGACATCTATTGGATGGGAAACTCCGAAGATGGTTTCCTCGTCTCGATTCGGTGGAACGGGGTCGGGTCGCATCGCGGCAACGGCCCCTACGGTGACCCGACAGGGCGCGAGGTCCATCTGTGGGGGATCACCCAGTGGCAGATCAAGGACGACAAGGTTCAGAAGGAGTGGGCCATGTTCAACGAATTCGGAATACTCGTGCAGATTTTCGGATGATTTCCGGATTGCAACAAACAAAACACGAGGGAGTAGAACCATGAACAGATTCAAGACACTAGCCGCTGCTGCAGCGGTCGCGACGGCACCATCCGTTGCCAGCGCCGACTGCGGCATCAGCGATGCCGGCGAAGTCAACATCCTTACCAACTTTTTCGACACTCTCGAGCTGCTGGCCAATGTGATGGAGGAGTGCGAGACCGACGACCTGAAGATTGACGTCAAGCTGACCACAACTCACAAGGAAGAGCGGGAGCGGGCATTCGAAGCGTCCACCTCGCCTTATGACGGGTCGGCCGTGGCGAACAGCTCGATCACGCTGCTCCAGGCGAAAGGGCAGCTGATGCCCTTGAACAATCTTGTCGAAAAGTATCGCGACCGGTTCCAGATCGAGGATCAGATGCTCATTCGCTTTGGCGACGACATTTCCGCGATTGCGTTCATGGCCAATGCCCAGCATTTCTTCTACCGCACGGACCTGTTCGAAAAGCACAGTCTCGAGGTGCCCACGACCTATGATGAACTCCTCGCAGCGGCAGAGATCCTGAAGAGCGAGGAATCTGTCACCTATCCGTTTGGCGCGGCCTTCGGCGGTTCTGGCGGGTGGGAAGTCGCCAACGAGTTCGTTAACCTGTTGCTCGCAAACGGCGGTCAGCTGTTCGATCCTGCAACCTCTGACCCGGTTTTCGATGGGCCGGAAGGCCTGGAGGCGCTGGAACTGATGGGCAAGCTATCTGAGTACATGTCGCCAAACGCCTTGGCTCTCGACTTCCTGGATGTGAAGCGCCAACTTCAGCAGAGCGAAGTCGCAATGGCAATTCTGTGGGGCAACGAAGCCAACGGAATGGACGATCCGAACGAGAGCATTGTGGTCGACAAGGTTGCGTTCGCTCCGGCGCCGGCGATGGTCGAAGGCGGTCCGCCGGCAACGACGTTTTGGTGGGACGGATACGTTATTCCCAAGAACCTGGATGGCGATCCGGATCTGGCATTCAGGGTCATGATGCATGCACTTCGCCCGGAGGTGGTGGCGGAGAACAACGACGCTGCGCTTTGGATTCGATCAAACTACGTGTCCACGAAGTACTCCGAAGCCGTCGTTGACAGCGTCATGGCCAATGCGCCGCCTTATCCGATGAACCCGCAGTCCGCTCTCGCTCACGGCGCGCTTGGCAACAACATCGGTGACTTCCTTGCCGGAAAGGAAAGTGCCGCGCAATCGCTGGCAGATGCGTCCGCAGACTATCGGTCGGCCGCCATGGATGCGGGACTGCTGTCCAACTGATCTCTCGCGTCCGGGAGGAATCGGCTCCCGGACGCCCCTATCTGCCTGCTGATTTGATTGGCTGCGGAGTCAAGACATGAAGACTCGCAGTTTTCTTGCATTCGTAGCACCGTCGGTTGTGGTGATGCTCTTGCTAATCGCGGTTCCACTGGTCGGAATCGTGTACCTCGCGTTTCATCAATCGTACGTTAAGACCGAACTTGTAGACGTAACCGTCGAGGTTCCAACATTTGGCGGGCAAACCCGCAAAGACACCCGAACCATTCCCCAGCCGGTCCTGAGCGAAGACGGGGAGGCAATCAGGGTCTGGGAGTTCGTTGGCGGACGCAACCTCGCGAAGGCCACCGATATCGACGGCCTTGCCGAAGTTGTCACGGAAGCGCGGAGCAAGGGCGGAGCCAAGGGGTTCCTGTCTGGATTGTACCGCGAAGTCACGAACATTGATTTTTGGGGTGCACTCGAATTCACGTTACTCTACACGTTTCTGACAACGCCCGCGATTCTCGCGATCGGCCTGGGGCTGGCGCTCGCCGTCAACAGCGTGACCCGACGGTTGCGCGGCACGCTGGTCTTCGCAACGCTTCTTCCGATGATCGTGACTCCGATTGTGTCCTCGTTGGCCGTCTACTGGCTGTTTCTGGACAATTCGCTGGTTTCCACCCTGATCTACAATCTCGGACTTGGAAGGTTCTATTTTCTTGCCGACCAGATCACGATTCGCACGCTGATAATCGCATACGGAATCTGGTTTGCCGCGCCGTTTGCCTTCATCATTCTGTACGCCGGGTTGCAGACCCTGCCGCGCGACCCCCTGGAATCGGCAATGATCGACGGGGCAAACGAGTGGCAGCGACTTCGCTACGTCATCATCCCGCACCTCGCACCGTTGCTCACGGTGATCGCGCTGATCCACATCATGGACGCTTATCGCGTCTTCGAGCCCATTCTGGTGTTCAGTTCAGATGTTTATGCAAACTCGGTGCAGTATCTGACCTATTTCGTTCTCGCTTTCGAGGACAATGTGCACAAGGCGGCGGCCTATTCCATCTTGACGGTCCTCGGTGTGGTAATCCTCCTGATCCCAGTGCTGCGCCACAGTTTCCGTGAGCAGAAGGCGAGCAGATGAGGGGTCGCAGACCGATCTGGCTGAGGAGCGTCACCGGAGGCGGGCTGTTTGTCTGGACAGTCCTCGCCGTCTTTCCGTTCTTCTGGATGTTCCTGATCTCGTTTCGCGCGCCGGTCGATGCGTTCTCCTCCTCGCCGAGCCTGTTCGCCCCGATGACTCTCGCGAATTTTCGCCACATCTGGGTGGAGGACAACTTCTGGCGCTATGCCGTGAACACGACAATCGTTACTCTGGCGACGATTTCGGTGTCCCTGACCATTGGTTGCCTCGCGGGCTACGCGCTGGCTCGGTACAGGGGTTCGCTCGGCTTCTGGCTGCTCGTCGCTGCCCTCGTGTTCAGGGCGCTCCCGCATGTGGTCTTGCTGACCGCCTACAAGCCGACGTTCTTCGAGCTGGGAATCTGGAGCCGCTACGAGACCCTCGTCATTGTGCTTGTCGCCATCAACCAGCCATTCACAATCTGGATGCTCAGGGCGTTTTTCCTGAACATTCCCCAAGAGCTCGACGAGGCCGCGATGATCGATGGATGCTCCAGGTGGAAAGCGTTCCGGCTCGTGATCATTCCGGTGATGTGGCCTGGAGTCATAACCGCAGGCCTGTTCTCCTTCTTGCTCGCGTACAACGACTTCCTCATAGCCAGCCAGCTGATGAACGGCGAGATGACAACGATGACAGCGGCGCTGGGAAACTACATGGGGCAGAACAAGAGTCTGGAAAGGTTGATGCATGGCATTGCCGGCGCGGTGTCGGTCACGGTGCCGATCGTGATCCTCATTTACGTCTTCCAGCGGCAGATCGTGGCAGGAATGACGGCTGGCGCAGTGAAAGGGTAATCAGGAACGGAGATGGATTGAAGAGATGTCTGCCGAACAAAACCTTCAGCTTGTGCAAAAGATGTATGAGGCGTTGAACGCCCAGGACATCGAGGCACACGACAGATACTGGCATGAGGACATGATTTGGCACGGACCGCCCGGGTTCGGGTCAATCCATGGGCTTGACGGTTTCAAGAACGATGTTCTGCGCCCTTTCTACAGGGCGTTTCCCGACTACCACGCAAAGAACGACATAGAGTTTGCCGATGGAACTTGGGTTGCCGCGACAGGTTTCCTGACGGGTACGCACAAGGGCAATTACCTGGGGTTTCCGCCCACCGGGCGAAAAATGCGAATGCGGTTCTCCGATTTCTGGCTGGTTCGGGAGGGAAAGCTGAGCGAGAACTGGGTCATGATCGACAATGTGGACGTGTTCAGGCAGCTTGGCTTCGATGTGCTGGCAAACCTGCAGGGGCAAACCTGACGCGTGTTCGAGCCAGAGGCGGAAAACTGGGCAACGGCAGGGCGGTCTCCCTGGATTTGGGTAAGCTGCTGGTCTCCGGGCGAATTACGCTCTTGAAGAGTGCGCAACTTGCGATTAAACGCCCTTGCGCGGGCTTGGGCTTGGCACGTTGCCCTGGTTCGTGCATGACACCGCGCAGGAGCGAGCGAGAGGAGGTTTGTCGTGGCGGACAGCGCTTCGGAACGTTCGCTTGACACCATCCCGAAAATTCTGGTGAGCAACTCGGTGCGGTTCGGAAGCCGTCCCGCGTACATGGAAAAGGAATTCGGCATCTGGCAGCGCTGGACATGGAGCGAGGCCGCCAGCGAAGTGACCGATCTTGCGCTAGGACTGATTGGCTGCGGACTGGGCGAAGGAGACCATGTGGCGATCATCGGCCGAAACCGGCCGCGTCTCTATTTCGCGATGACAGCGGCCCAGTCGGCCAGCGCTTTTCCGGTGCCCGTCTACCAAGATTCTGCAGCCGAGGAGCTGGCGTTCGTCCTTGACCACTGCGAGGCGCGGTTTGTCGTGGCGGTGGACCAAGAGCAGGTCGACAAGGTACTGTCGGTGCAGGAGAGGCTGACCGCGCTGGAGCATGTGATCTTCCTGGACCCTCGGGGAATGCGGAAATACAGCCGGGACCGGCTGCACGATTACGTCGAAGTCCTTTCGGCGGGGCAGGCTGCCTCCAAAGCGGCGCGCAAGGAACTGGACAGGCGGCGCGCGGCCCAAGGGCCGGACGACAAATGCGTGATGCTGTACACCTCGGGCACCACGGGGCGCCCGAAAGGCGTGGTTCTCTCCAACCGGAACATTATCGACACGGCGAGAAACTCCTGCGAATTCGATCGCCTGCGCGAAACCGACCTCGTCATCGCCTATCTGCCGATGGCGTGGGTTGGCGACTACATGTTTTCCATGGTGCAGGCTCACCTTGCAGGCTTCTGCGTGGCATGTCCGGAAAGCGAAGACACCGTGCGCGCTGACCTCAAGGAGATCGGTCCAACCTATTTTTTCGCGCCGCCTCGCATCTTCGAGCAAATGTTCACGAGCGTAACGGTAAGAATGGCAGATGCCGCACGGCTGAAGCGCTGGATGTACGAACATTTCGTCGCGCACGCCAGAAAAGTCGGTCCCAAACTCTTGAGCGGCGAACGGGTCGGCTTCGCCCAGCGCCTGAAATACTGGATCGGAAACCTGTTGGTCTACGGCCCGCTCAAGAACAATCTCGGACTCTCGCGCATGCGGATAGGATACACGGCGGGAGAGGCGATCGGCCCGGATATCTTCAATTTCTTCCGGGCGATCGGGGTCAATCTCAAGCAGCTGTACGGGCAGACCGAGGCCAGCGTCTTCATTACCCAGCAGTCCGACAGTGACGTCCGACCCGATACGGTCGGCGTTCCCAGTCTGGATGTCGAGATCCGGATCGACGACGACGGGCAAGTGCTTTATCGGTCGCCGGGCGTATTTGTCGAGTATTACAAGAACGAGGCGAGCACCCGAAACACCAAGGATGCTGAAGGGTGGGTCGCGACCGGAGACGCAGGATTCCTTGAGCAGGATACAGGCCACCTTCGCATTATCGATCGCGCCAAGGATGTCGGCAAGACCGCGGACGGGCGAATGTTCGCACCGAAATACATCGAGAACAAGCTGAAGTTCTACCCGAACATACTCGAGGCGGTCGTGTTCGGCGCCGGGCGGAACAGGTGCACGGCCCTGATCAACATCGACCTGACCGCCGTCGGCAACTGGGCCGAGCGCAACAACGTCGCTTACGCGTCCTACCAGGAACTGGCGGCCCACCCGCAGGTGTACGAAATGGTCCAAGGTCACATCGAGGAAATGAACGCCGAACTTGCAAATGACGAATCGCTCGCGGGTTGCCAAGTCAACAGATTTGTCATTCTGCACAAGGAACTGGATGCAGACGACGGAGAGGTCACGAGAACCCGAAAGGTCCGCCGCCACGTCATAGACGAGAAGTACTCCACTTTGGTCGATGCCCTGTACGACGGATCCAGCGAGGTGTTCGTGGACACCGAAGTGACCTACGAGGACGGTCGAAGAGGATCGATTGCGGCGACCTTGGAGATAAGGGACGCCAAGACCGTCGAGTCTGTTCGGAAGGCCGCATGACCGAAACTTCGCCCAACAGCCCCGCAATGGTGAACGGAAACCGAATCGAGGCACGGAACGAGGTTCAACCCGTGATCGAGATGCGAGGCATCACCCTCCGCTTCAGAGGCGTGGAGGCCATTCGCGAGGTCTCCTTCGACATCTTGCCGGGAGAAATCCGCGCCATCATCGGGCCGAACGGAGCGGGAAAGTCGTCGATGCTCAACGTGATCAACGGGTTCTACCATCCGCAGGAGGGAGAAATCTGGTTCGATGGCAAAAGGAGGGAGCAGCTCAGGCCACACCAGATCGCCCGTCACGGAATCGCTCGCACATTCCAGAACATCGCTCTCTTCCACGGGATGTCGGCTCTGGAGAACATCATGACAGGGCGGCTTACGCGCATGAAACGCGGGATCTTGAGCCAGATGGTCTGGTGGGGCAGCGCTCAGAAGGAGGAGATCGAAAACCGCGAGGCGGTCGAGAAGATCATAGACTTTCTGGAAATCCAGGCAATCAGGAAGACGCCAGTCGGCAGGCTGCCGTACGGACTTCAGAAGCGGGTCGAGCTTGGCAGGGCTTTGGCGATGGAGCCGCGGCTGCTGCTGCTTGACGAGCCTATGGCGGGCATGAACATCGAGGAGAAAGAGGACATGTCGCGGTTTGTCCTGGACGTGAACGATGAGTTCGGGACAACAATTGCGCTTATCGAGCATGATATGGGAGTGGTCATGGACCTTGCCGACCGGATAGTCGTCATGGACTACGGTCGCAAGATTGGAGACGGAACGGCTGACGAAGTTCGCGGCAGCCAGGCGGTCATCGATGCGTATCTGGGGGTTGCGCATGATTAGGCAATGCTGGAGTGCGCAGCCAGTCGGCAATGTGCGCGTTCGGACACATCTTGATGCGGCGATGCAACGACATTGTCCATTCCGAATGGATGGCAGGTGGGGGAATCGGGATCGTGGCTGACCTGTTTTTCGGGCTCGAGGTCATCTTGAACGGGCTCATGGCCGGCGTCCTCTATTCGCTGGTCGCGCTCGGCTTTGTCCTGATCTTCAAGGCCTCCGGCATTTTCAACTATGCGCAGGGAACGATGGCGCTGTTCGCCGCGCTTACGCTGGTTGGCTTCCAGGATGGTCAGGTCCCGTTCGCGCAATTGATCAATGCCGTCTTCGGGACGGACATTCATCACTTCGGCTGGAACCTGCCGGCCATAGTCGCGATTGTCTTCGCTCTGTGCATGATGTTCGTTTTCGCATGGCTGGTGGAGCGGCTCGTTCTCCGGCATCTCGTCAATCAGGAACCCATCATCCTTTTTATGGCGACAATTGGCCTGGCGTTCTTCATGGAGGGTTTCGGCGACCTCATGTGGGGCGCCGAGATCAAGGATCTCGATGTCGGAATCCCGCAGGGAGGCAACATTTGGATCGAGGAGAAGACAGCGTTTCTCGGCGGCGACGATTTCTTCGGTTTTTATATTGACAACTTGGACATCTGGGCGACCGTCCTCGCCATTGCGCTTGTATCCAGCCTTGTTGCGTTTTCGCAGTACACGAAGACCGGCCGTGCGCTCCGCGCCGTGGCCGACGACCACCAGGCGGCCCTTTCGGTCGGGATATCGCTGCGGACGATCTGGGTCATCGTCTGGACCATCGCCGGGCTGGTGGCACTCGTCGCGGGCATCATGTGGGGATCAAAGTCCGGCGTCCAGTTTTCGCTTTCCCTGATCGCGCTGAAGGCGCTGCCCGTCCTCATGCTCGGAGGGTTCACCTCAATTCCCGGTGCGATTGTCGGCGGGCTCATTGTCGGGGTCGGCGAGAAAATGTTTGAATTCCTGATCGGGGCGCCCTTTCTCGGCGGCGCGACGGAGAACTGGTTCGCCTACATGCTTGCATTGGTCTTCCTGGTGTTTCGGCCCCAGGGATTGTTCGGCGAAAGAATCATCGAGAGAGTGTAGCAATGTTCTATCGGGAGGCAGGCGACTTCAAGGATTCGTACGCAGCGGAGCTGCAGTCGTTCCCGATCGCCTTTGACAGATGGTGCTACTTCGCCGTTCTGGCTTTCGCGTTCCTCGCGGTCCCGTTCGCGGTCAACGATTACTGGCTGAACGCCGTGATCCTGCCGTTCCTGCTGTATTCCATCGCGGCTCTCGGGCTGAACATCCTGACCGGATATTGTGGACAGGTGTCACTGGGAACCGGAGGCTTCATGGCCGTGGGAGCCTATGCGTGCTACAAGCTGATGACATCGTTTCCAGACTTGAGCATAATCATCTGCATCATTCTCTCGGGTGCAGTCACCGCGGTCGTGGGCACTGTGTTCGGGTTGCCGTCGCTCCGCATCAAGGGCTTCTATCTCGCGGTTGCAACGCTCGCGGCGCAATTCTTTCTGGTCTGGTTGTTCAACAAGGTGGCTTGGTTCTACAACTACTCCGCCTCTGGCCAGATCACCGCACCGGAGAGAACTGTCTTCGGCATTATCATAACGGGCCCGAACGCGTCTCCCGCCGCGGTCTACCTGTTCAGTCTCGTCTTTGTCGTGGCGCTCGCATGGCTGGCCCGCAACCTGACGCGAGGATCCAACGGGCGGAAATGGATGGCGATCAGGGATATGGACATAGCCGCCGAAATCATCGGGGTCGATCCTCTCCGTGCAAAGCTGAGCGCCTTCGCCGCAAGCTCGTTCTACGTTGGCATCTCGGGGGCGCTGTTCTTCGCCGTGTATCTCGGCGCAGTCGAGGTGACGGAGGCGTTCGGCATCCAGAAGTCGTTCATCGTTCTGTTCATGATCATCATAGGAGGGCTGGGGTCGGTTTTCGGCTCCTTTGCCGGCGCCGCGTTCCTGGTTCTGATGCCGGTTCTCCTGAAAAACGTGATGGTTGGCGAATTCGGCTGGGACACAGGCTTGGCAGCCCAGATCGAGCTTGCCATCATCGGGCTCCTGATCGTCCTGTTTTTGATTCTGGAACCGCACGGGCTATCCATGCTATGGAGATTGCTCAAGGAAAAGCTGCGACTCTGGCCTTTTCCATACTAGTGCACTGCGAAGCGGGGCGATCCACGTCCGACGTAATTCAATCATCTAGGAGGTCCAACATGAAACGCACTCTATTGGCCATTGCGGCCGCAGCCATTGCCATCTCCGGCTCCCCGACGCTGGCGGATCTGGTTTTCCCATCGCTTAGCTACCGGACTGGGCCCTATGCCGTGAACGGCATTCCGTTCGCCGACGGATATGCCGACTACTTCACTCTCCTGAACGAGCGTGACGGAGGCATTGGAGGCGTCAAGGTGAATCTCGTCGAATGCGAAACCGCGTACAATACCGAGAAGGGGGTTGAATGCTACGAGTCCACCAAGGGATTGGGATCTCTCGTCTACCAGCCCCTGTCGACAGGAATCACCTACCAACTGATCCCGAAGGCAACGGCCGACGACATTCCAGTCCATTCAATGGGCTATGGCCGGACGTCTGCGGCCAACGGAAAGGTGTTCAGCCACATCTTCAATTTCCCGGCCACCTACTGGGATGGCGCGAGCCATGCGATCAACCACATACTGTCCCTGAACGACAATGACATTTCAGGCAAGAAGATCGCGCTCGTTTACCACAACTCTGCATATGGAAAGGAACCGATCCGGACTTTGGAGGCACTGTCTGAGAAGCACGGTTACATGCTCACGCTGCTGGCGGTCGACCATCCAGGTCAGGAACAGAAGTCCCAATGGCTTCAGATTCGCCGCGAGCGGCCCGATTACATTCTGCTGTGGGGCTGGGGCGTGATGAACCAAGTCGCGATCCAGGAAGCCGCTAACATCCGCTTCCCGATGGAAAACTTCATCGGAGTGTGGTGGTCCGGCTCGGAAAGCGACACCCTTCCGGCAGGAGAGGCCGCGCACGGGTACAAGTCGCTTGCGCTGCACAACACAGGTACCGGCTTCCCCGTCTACGACGATCTCAAGAATTATGTCTACGACGCCGGCTTGGCTGCCGGAAACGGCGATCAGACCGGCACCGTGCTTTACAACCGGGGAATGTATGCCGCGATGCTTGCGTCCGAGGCAGCCAAAACCGCACAGGAAATCCATGCCGCCGCCGACATCACGCCATCAATGATGCGGGACGGACTGGAAGCGCTGGAGATAACGACCGAAAAGATGGAAGCCCTTGGGTTGCCGAACTTTGGTCCGATTTTCAACGTAACCTGCGAGAACCACCGTGGCGCCGGACTCGGCGCAGTGCAGCAATGGGACGCGTCAAGCAAGACCTGGACGCTGATCACGGATTTCGGCCCTTCGGACACGGAAGTGATTGAAGCGCTGATTCTGGAGGATTCGGCTGCTTACGCCGCGGAAAACAACATCGAAGAGCGTTGCGGCTGACGTGCGCTTCGACAATCTGAATCGCTGGCCCGGGGGGACTCGGGCCAGCTTGCCCCGTGCAGTGCCGGGAAATTGTGACGCCGCGCATGGACAGCACTGACACCGCTCCGGAAGTTCTGCTCGATGTAAGCAACATCGAGGTTATTTACAGTCACGTGATTCTGGTGCTTAAAGGGATCAGCCTCAAGGTGCCGAAGGGCGGGATCACGGCACTTCTCGGCGGCAATGGCGCAGGCAAGACGACGACGCTGAAAGCGGTGTCCAATCTCCTGCATTCGGAACGTGGAGAGGTCACGAAGGGAACCATTGCCTATCGCGGGATTCCGGTCGCGGGCCTGAATCCGGCCGAACTCGTGAAGCGCGGAGTCATTCAGGTCATGGAAGGCCGGCACTGCTTCGAGCATCTCACCGTGGAGGAGAATCTCCTGACCGGTGCCTACACGCGATCCGACGGGCGGGATGCGGTCAACGACGATCTCGACAAGGTTTACCAGTACTTTCCGAAGCTGAAGGACAGGCGAAAGTCGCAGGCTGGCTACACTTCCGGCGGCGAGCAGCAGATGTGCGCGATTGGCAGGGCCCTCATGTCCCGACCCGAGATGGTTTTGCTCGATGAGCCGTCGATGGGGCTCGCGCCGATGCTTGTCGAGGAGATCTTCGAGATCGTTCGCGACCTCAACCAGAAGGAAGGGGTTTCGTTCCTGCTCGCAGAGCAGAACACCAACGTGGCGTTGAGATTCGCTGGCTACGGCTACATTCTTGAGAATGGGCGCGTTGTGATGGACGGGCCAGCCGCCGATCTTCGGGAAAACCCCGACGTCAAGGAGTTCTATCTCGGCATGTCCGAGCAGGGCCGGAAGAGTTACCGGGATGTACGGTCATATCGACGGCGCAAGCGCTGGTTGAGCTAGCCGCGCCTGTGAAGCCCGTGCAGTGAGTGCCCATGACAGGAGCCGCAATGTCGCAGCAAGTATTGGACGGACTTGAATTCCGCACTCCCGGACAGCGCGCATTGGACCTCGCGACGGAACTTCCGGAGCAAATCGCCCATGCCCGGGACAATTCCACTGCGTACCGCGAGATTCTAGCCGAAATCGATCCAGAAGCGATAACGACGGCTGCGGCGCTTGCCGACCTTCCCGTCACCCGAAAGACCGACCTGATGCGAGCGCAGGCTGCAAATCCGCCATTCGGCGGCTACGCCTGCCCGAAGGGAGATTTTCCCCTTCTGATATTTCAATCCCCGGGACCCATCTATGAACCGGGCGTGCGCACCGGCGATTGGTGGCGTGTCGGCAGGTTCCTTCGCGCTTGCGGCATCAGCGAAGGGGACATCGTTCTGAACTGCATGTCCTATCACCTCACTCCGGCGGGAATGATGGTCGAGAGCGCGGTCGCCGAAATCGGCGCGACGGTGATGCCCGCTGGAACGGGGCAGAGCGAACTCCAGGCTCAGGCCGCTGCCCACGCCGGGGCGACTGCCTATGCCGGGACGCCAGACCATCTGAAAGCGATACTCGACCGGGGAGACGCGGTCGGGCTTGACCTGTCGCGAATTCGGAAAGCGGCAGTGGGTGGCGGGGCCCTGTTCCCAAGCCTGCGGCAAGAGTATGAGGACCGGGGAATTGCCTGTCTGCAGTTCTATGGTACTGCCGATGTGGGCAGCATCGCCTATGAAAGCCCGGCCATGGACGGCATGATCGTCGACGACGGCGTTGTGGTCGAGATTGTGACGCCGGGAACCGGCATTCCGGTGGAAGATGGCAAAGTGGGTGAACTCGTCGTCACCACTCTCAACAAGGACTATCCGCTGGTTCGGTTTGCGACGGGAGACCTTTCAGCGATCATGCCCGGAACCAGCCCTTGCGGACGCACGAACAAGCGCATCAAGGGCTGGATGGGGCGTGCCGATCAAACCGCGAAGGTTAAGGGAATGTTTGTGCGTCCCGAGCAAATCGCGAAGTTTGTCGAGCAGAATGCGGAAGTCGTCAAGGCCCGGGCAACCATATCGAGGGTTGGGCAGCGGGACAAGTTGCTCATTCAGATCGAGACTAAAGGCAAGATCGCGAACACTGATACGCTGAAGGCGTCGGCCCGCGAAATTCTCAAGCTCAACAGCGACATTGCCGCTGTCGTCAAGGGGACCCTTCCCAATGACGGCAAAGTCATAGACGACCAAAGGGACTACGAGCGTACCTGACGGAGCTGCCCCGCTAGCAAATGGCTTGGTCACTTCCAGCGTTTTCGCAATCGCCCACTGACGACAGGTTCGTCCAGAATCCCTATGCGTTCTACCGCAAGGTGCGGCCCGCTGGCGATCTGTTCTACTGGGCCGAATACGACCGAGTGTGCGCCATCTCCAGCTCGGCGGTCAACGCAATCCTCAGGGACCGCCGCTGGGGACGAGAAATTCCGAAGGAGATCAAGTCCGAGGAATCAGTTCGGCTTGAACCCTTCAACAGGCTGGAGAGGCGGTCGATGCTCGAGCTCGACCCTCCGGACCACACCCGACTGCGAGGGCTGGTCCTGCGCGCATTCACCAGCCGAAGGATCACCGCGCTCGAGCCTGACATCAGTGCCCAGGCCGAAAACATCGTGTCCCGTCTCGAAGTTCCAGAGTTCGAACTTCAGCACAGCCTTGCCGAAATGCTGCCGGTACTTGTGATCGCCAAGCTTCTTGGCGTGCCAGCTGACATGGCGAGCCAGCTTCTTCGATGGTCGCACGACATGGTGGCGATGTACCAAGCGAAGCGCGACAGAAGCGTAGAGGACAAAGCAGTCGCGGCGGCGTCCGATTTCACGTCATACATTGGCGAGTTGATTGACCTTCGCCGGTCACGGCCCAGCGATGACCTGATTTCCGGATTGATCGAGGCAGAAGACCGAGGCGGCACGCTGAGCGCTGACGAAATGATTTCCACCTGCATTCTGCTCCTGAACGCAGGTCACGAGGCCACTGCATATTCCATTGGCAATGGCATCAAGGCGATACTGGAGTCAGGCCTGCCGGTCGGAGATCTGGTGGCGCCCGGGCAGGTTGCCACGACTGTCGAGGAAATCCTCAGGTTTGACCCTCCTCTCCACATGTTCGAGCGGCATGCAAAGGAGAACTTGAAGATGTTCGGGGTGAACTTCAAGCGCGGCGACACAGTGGCTCTCCTCTTGGCGGCAGCAAACCGAGATCCTGAGGCATTCCCTGTCCCCGACAGTTTCGATCCGTTTCGCAGAGCGGCCCCGCATGCCTCTTTCGGGGCTGGAATCCACTTTTGCGTTGGCGCGCCGCTTGCGCGAATCGAGCTGTCAGTCGCTCTTTCAACTCTTTTCGGCAGATTTCCGGATCTAAGGCTAGCCGCGCCGCGCCCGCGATACGCGAACCGCTATCATTTTCATGGACTTGAAAGTCTTCGCGTGCGGTGTTGAATTCTCCTGCACGGATGAGCCGCTTTTGTCGGGTAGGCGGTACCAGGGCTACCGCAGCAATTTGCGTTCGCCCCAATCTTTCTTCCTCAATTCCCATGCTGTCGCTCTCGGTCTTGTCTGCAGTCGGTGAAAGACAGCGGCTGGATGGTGCCATTGGTTGGCACAACTGCCTATGGCGGCGCATACATCCCCATGGCGTCGGTGGATAGCAGTGCCCAGCATCCAGACATTCGAAGTCCTGTGTCCACGCCGGGCTTCACGCTTGTTCTTGCCGACACCGGTTTTTGCCCTGCACTTGGCCGCGAGTCGGGTTGAATCAGTGTTTGGTATTGAAATTCGCGACGGCTGGACGTATATCGAGAGTGCGATGGTTCGCAGCGCGAGTTGCGGGCGAAAACTGAAAAGGAGGAAGCCGTCCTGTCGCAAAATGCAACAGCGGTCGATGAAGCGACCGCCTCTGGGGTGACTGTCCAGACACTTCAAGAAAACCGCTCGTGCGGCCCTTTGCTCGGCCAGATTCTAAAATCGCTGGATGACGAGAAAGCCGAGAACATCGTTTCCATAGATCTTGACGGAAAGTCCGACATGGCGGACTTCATGGTGATCGCTTCAGGACGATCCAGCAGGCAGGTCGTGTCGATTAGCGAGAAGCTTGTGGAAACCCTGAAGAAGGAGTTGAACTGGGCCACCAGAGTCGAAGGCAAGGCGAAGGGTGATTGGGTGCTGATCGATGCCGGTGACGTAGTCGTCCATGTTTTTCGACCCGAAGTCAGAGAGTTCTACCAACTCGAAAAGCTTTGGATGTCCTCGATCCAGCCTTCTGCAACAAACTAGAGTCGGACAAAAAATTTGCCGGTTTCTCGGTTTGGCTCTTGCGGCCTGAGCATTTCTCCAAGCTTGAATGATGACTGTCCGCAATTGCCCAAGAGAACATCTCTTGAATGCCTGCGGCCAAAAGCGGCCCTTGCGCCTAGGGCGTGTACTCATTAGTTTTGATCCAGAGGCGAATGGAGGCAAGGGCGATTGCGGCGAGGAAGTTTCTTGCAAGCTTGTGATAGCGGGTCGCGATGCCCCGGAAGTGCTTGAGCTTGTTGAAGAAACGTTCCACGAGGTTGCGTTGCCGGTACAGGTGATCGGGCATCGAGCGCTGCTCCCGGCGGTCCCGCTGGGTCGGGATGTGGGGGCAAGAGCCGTGGTCGGCAATGAGTTTGAGGATGGCGCGGGAGTCGTAGCCGCGGTCGGCGACGGTGTCCCGGGCCGGCTCAAGGCCGTCAAGGAGGGCCGGCACGGCAGCCTTGTCGGAGGCTTGGCCCGGGGTGAGAACGAAGCGGCGCGGCAGGCCGCGGCCGTCGACGACGACGTGGATTTTGGTGCTCAGCCCGCCTCGCGAGCGTCCGATGGCGTGATCCGGACCCCCTTTTTTCCGCCCGCGGCGTGCTGGTGGGCGCGCACCACCGAGGAGTCGAGGAGATGAAGAGACCCCGGCGAGCGCGCCGCCAGCGCTTCGAACAGGCGCTCCCGCACCCCTTGCCTGGCCCAGCGGTTGCAGCGGTTGCAGACTGTCGCATGCGGCCCGCAGTGTTCCGGAAGGTCGCGCCACGGCGTGCCGGTGCGCAGGATGTGAAAAATCCCGCTGATCGCCCGCCGGTCGTCCACCCGCGGAACGCCCCGCGGCTTGTCAGGCGGCAACGGCGAGATGATCGCCCATTCCGCATCCGTCAGATCGTGCCGTCCCTGCATCCTCAATCTCCCGCTGTTTGGAAGCTTGAATCACATCGGAGCCGAAAAGAGAATCCCTTTTCCCTTTATGAGTACACGACCTAGAGCAAGCGTCGGCTGGGCAAGATGAAGCCAGTTGCACTCTGCATCCTCGACGGCTGGGGTCAGCGCGAGGCCACCGAGGGGAACGCAATTGCTCTGGCGTCCACGCCGAATTTTGACCGGCTCATCGAATCCTGCCCTTCCTCGACACTTGTAACTCATGGTGAAGCCGTCGGGCTTCCCTCCGGGAGCATCGGCAATTCGGAAGTTGGGCACCTGCACATCGGGGCAGGGCGGACAATCCTCATGGAGGTGCAGAGAATCAATGCCGCGATCAAGACCGGCGAGTTTCACGAGATGCCCGGGCTTGTCGAATTCGCCGAGTCAATCCGGCAATCTGGCGGGTCGGCGCATGTGATGGGACTCGTGTCCGATGCGGCTGTGCATGCATTGGTTGGGCACGTTGCGAAGGCTGTTTCCATTCTTGCTGGCAAGGACCTGCCAGTTCTTGTCCATGCGGTGACAGATGGGCGGGACACCCCGCCTGGCACAGCGCGCGACCTCGTCAAATCGTTGATCGAGACCGTTCCCGACTCCGTCCGCTTCGCAACTGTGGGCGGGCGCTATTTCGCCATGGACCGGGACCGGCGATGGGAGAGAGTTGGGAAAGCATGGCATGCTTTCATGCGCGGGCGCGGACTTAGGGCGAGGTCGCCGCTGGAGGCGATAGACAATGCGGCGCGGCGCGGCGAAACTGACGAGTTCATCGAGCCGACGGTAATTGGTGACTATTCCGGGGTCGAACCCGGCGATGGAGCGTTCATCGTGAACTTTCGGGCAGACAGGGTGCGGCAGTTTGCCGCAGCAATATCGGATCCGGAGTTCGACGGCTTCGATACTTCTGGCACACGGCCAGTTTCCCCTCTCTTGGGTATGGTAAACTATTTCGAGCAACCGAAGCCGTGGCTTGCGGCCTTGTTCTTGAAACAGCCAGTGCCCAACACGCTGGGCGCGTGGACCGCTTTTCACGGGCGCAAGCAGCTGCGGCTGGCCGAGACGGAGAAATTTCCGCATGTCACCTATTTTTTGAACGGAGGAAAGGAAAAGCCGGAACTGGGTGAGGACAGGTACATGCCTCAAAGCCCGAGAGTTGCGACATATGACCTTCAACCCGAAATGGCTGCTGGCGAAGTCGCCGCCAAATTCGTCGAAGGCTTGCGGGGCGGCTACGACCTCACAGTTGGGAATTTCGCGAATCCTGACATGGTTGGCCACACTGGGAATCTGGATGCGGCGGTTCGGGCGTGCGAGGAAGTGGATCGGTGCCTCGGTCTGTTGCTGGAGGCTTGTGCCGGAGTTGGCGGCTCCATGATTGTGACTGCTGATCACGGAAATTGCGAGATGATGATCGATCCGGAAACGAAAGGTCCGCATACGGCGCACACGACCAATCCTGTACCCATTGCCGCATTTGGCGTTCCGTCGGGGACTGACCTGCGCAACGGCACGTTGTCGGACGTTGCGCCCACTCTGCTCGGCTTGATGGGACTTGATCGTCCTTTGGAAATGACCGGGCGCAGCTTGATAAGGATCGACATTTGAGACAGGATTGAATCAACGGATTTTTGCATGCGCCAGAAGTGCAATCGACAAGCGGGAAGCACTTGGGAGAATCTGCGAGCACCCATCCAAGAGCGCAAATTGGCCAACCGATTGCGGATTGCTTGGGGTCGGTGAATGAGACGAATGATGTGACGGATGCGCTCAGTTGACTCTGCGCTGCAAAGAGGCTTTACTCGCAACAGAGGGTAATCGAGGAAAATCAAGTCATTAGACACAACCGAAACCCGGATGGCGGAAACGCCGCTTGTTGCCGGCTTGAGTGCGGTTTCCGATTGGAAAGTTGACCAAATTTCAGTTAGAAGCAGTTGCTGCGCCTTTGTTGCGGCATCAGACCTGCAAGGTATCTTCAAAAAAACAGTGGAATCGCGGCCAATGAAAAATTCAATTTCCGAGCTGGCAGCTGTACCGGTCGCCGCCATCGGCGTTTTGTTAGCGGTAAATGGCACTGCGGTGGCACAAGAAATGTCGGGATCGAGTTCGATCTACGAAAACATGGATCTGTTCATAGAAATTTTCGATCACATTCAAAAAGACTACGTCGAGCCTCTTTCCGACAAAGAGCTGGTCGAGCGAGCTGTGAGCGGCATGCTGTCCTCGTTGGACCCGCACTCTAGCTACATGTCGCCTGAAGCCATGGCGTTGTCCGTGGAACAGACCACCGGCGAGTTTGGAGGCCTCGGAATAGAGGTCACGCAGGAAAAAGGGTTCGTGAAGGTCGTGTCTCCAATTGACGACACCCCCGCTTACGAGGCAGGCCTTCAGGCCGGGGACTTCATAACGATGGTCGATGGCAAGTCGATTTTCGGCCTGACGCTGGATGAGGCAGTGGACCTGCTGCGCGGCCCGGTTGGCTCGGAAGTGGTCGTTACCATTTCGCGCGAGGGCTTGGATTCCGCTTTCGACGTGACGCTCGAGAGGGCAAACATCGAGATATCGTCCGCGAGCGTGCGCTTGGAAGGCGATGCAGCGGTCGTTCGGGTCAAGACTTTCAGCGAGCAGACAATGTCGAACATCAGAGAGGGCATTGCCGAAGTTACGGAGGAAGTCGGAGGCCTCGAAGAAATTTCAGGCATGGTATTGGATTTGCGCAACAATCCTGGTGGATTGCTGGATACGGCCGTGAAATTAACTGACGCTTTCCTCGACAAGGGCGAGATCATCTCGATCAGGGGACGCGATGCCAGCCAGAACAGCAGGTTCGTGGCCGAGCACGGGGACATGATGAAGGGGAAGCCGATCGTGGTTCTGGTCAATCGCGGGTCTGCATCCGCATCCGAAATCGTCGCTGCGGCACTTCAGGACCATGGGCGTGCTATCTTGGTTGGCACCAAGAGTTTCGGAAAGGGTTCCGTTCAGTCAATTGTCGATCTCGGCCCGAACCGGGGCGGAATGCGCCTTACCACGGCGCGTTACTACAGGCCGTCAGGAATTTCGATTCAGGCTGAAGGAGTTAATCCTGACATCGTCGTACAGCAACGTGCACTGAAAGAGGTTGACGAAGAGACTGCGCCCGAAAGCAACTTGCTGTCAGAGGCTGCCTTGGTGAACAGGCTGGACAACGACTCCCCCATCGACGACGGTCTGGACGAGTCCGCTGTGGAGGAACGGTTCACGAAAATGGAGAAACTGCGGAGCACCGACTTCCAGTTGGCCTATTCAATTGATCTTCTGTCTGGGCTGTCCGTGCTCGAGCGCAACTAAGGACTTCGCGGCGACTGCGCACTGGTCCCGGATCCTTCTGGCGCGCGATGTCATGTGCGTTATCGTCTGCGCATGACCATCGAGGAAATTGAGTCACTGCCATACCGACCGTGCGTCGGAATCATGCTGGTGAATGCCAACGGACTGGTGTTTGCTGGCCAGAGAATCGACGGGCCAGAGGGTGCTTGGCAGATGCCGCAGGGCGGCATAGACGAAGGGGAGTCACCCGCCGATGCCGCATTCCGAGAGCTGGAAGAGGAAACCGGTGCCGGAAGGGACTTGGTCGTTCCTCTTGGAAGCCTTGATGAGTGGATATGTTACGATCTCCCCACCGACTTGATTCCCAAGCTCTGGGGCGGGCGATTCCGGGGCCAGAGGCAGAAGTGGTTTCTTTTTCGATTTGTTGGGACCGACGACCAAATAGACATTGTGACGAAAGACCCGGAGTTCAACGAGTGGCGCTGGTGTCCGCAGTCGGATTTGCTGACCAGGATTGTTCCCTTCAAAACCAGGACCTACAGGCGGGTTTTCGAGGAATTCGAGGCGCTGACTTGATTGTGGCGCATTGCGATGGCGCTTGCTCCGGCTCGATCGTCAGCAGTTGCGGCGCGCGCGAGGTTTCCATTCCGTGAAATCCGGTTCTGGAAGAATCAACACGCGTGCACTCGGCTTGGACCTTGGCGTGAAACTGGTTCGATTCCTGACTGGCCGAGAGAACCTGCATTACGGATACTGGCCTGAGGGGCTTGACGTCTGCGCCGGGAATTTGCGTCAAGCTCAGGAAACATACACGAAAAGGCTCTTCAATCTGCTTCCCGACAAGACGCTTCGTGTGCTCGATGTGGGCGGCGGCGCGGGAGAGACGGCCAGAGATCTCGCTTTGCTTGGCCACGAAGTGGAAGTGGTTGTTCCAAGCGAGTATCTTGCTGCGCGTTGTCGGGAGAACGCCGGGGAAGCGGTGCGAGTGATTTGTACGCGCTTTGAGGATTTTCCCTCCAATTCCCTGTTCGATGTGTGCCTGTTTTCCGAGAGTTTCCAGTACATTGAGGTTGACACGGCGCTGGACAAGGCCTTGAGTTTGCTTGGCGAGGGCGGCATTGTCGTGATTGCTGACTGCTTCCGATCAGAAGCCTACTACGAAGAGGCCGGAGAGTTTGGGCTTGTCGGCGGCGGTCACCGCTTGGCGGACTTTCGCGCCGCACTGCAGGCAAGGCCTGTCAAGGTGGTTGTTGAGGAAGACATCACCGAAGGCGTAGCCCCTTCAATTGAGCTTGAGCAGGAGTTTTTCAACGTGGTTGGACAATCCATCGGCACAGTTGACAGGGAATTTGCAAAGGTCTTTCCGCGAAGGCGCGGACTTGCGATATTCCTTCTTCGGATGCTTGTCAGCCAAAGGCGGCGCACCCGCATTCAGCGCAGGCTTTTCGGCCAGTTCCGCACCGCTGATGCGTTTTGCAGGTACAACCGCTACCTGATGATGAGACTCGAACCCACGAATTAATTCCGCTCACGAAGTGATGCGCTTTTGCCGCCGTCAGTTCATCGATGTTCTGAAAACCAATCCTGAAACCGCACCCGATCCGTCAACCTGACCCCAGGTCCAATGCAAATCGGGAGCCAGTCCATCAGCAAGTCCATGAATTGTAAATTGAGCCATTCTTTTAATCATTGCGGAGCCGCGAGCCGCCCAGACAAAGCGGATAGATGTTTCAGTGCATCCGCCGCCAGAGCGCGAAGATGCTTTCACTTGACAAATGCAACGGTTTTGGCACCCGACAGGAGAGTTGCATGGACTTCAAGCTGCAGGCAGGCACTGCGCTCAATCGCTACTGCTAGATTTTTGGAAAGTGATCTAAATGAAACCACCATCCCAAATGAAGAAAAACGCCGTGCAGATAAGTGAAAGGATTTCCAGGGCGAGTGAGTCCGGCACCACCCGCTTGGCAAAGATCGCCCGTGATTTCAAAGCGGGTGGCAAGGACATTTGCCAGCTCGGGGTGGGCGAACCGGATTTTAACACCCCCGGATTTGTGCTGGAAGCGGCGCGGGACGCTATGGCGAGGGGCGAGACACGCTACACGGACGTGGCCGGAACCAAGCAGCTCAGACTCGCCATTGCCGAAAAGCTGCGTACCGAGAACTCCGCCGAATATGCGCCGGAGCACGTCATTGTTGGAACGGGCGCAAAGCAGTTGATCTACAATGCGCTCATGGCGACCCTCAACCGAGGCGACGAGGTCGTGATTTCCGCCCCCTACTGGGTGAGCTATCCCGAGATGGTGAAGATAGCGGACGCGACGCCGGTGATCGTCGACTGCCCGGCAAGTGAAGGATTCAAGCTGTCGGGTGTGGCTCTCGAGCAAGCGCTGACGGACAATACAAGGTGGTTGATCCTGAATTCTCCCGGCAATCCAACGGGTGCGGTCTACGGGAGAGAAGATCTCCTGGAACTGGCCGATGTGCTTCGGCGGCACCCAGGCGTCGCTGTCATGTGCGACGACATTTATGAAAAGATCGTCTTTCCGGGCTCGAAATTCGCGACCATGGCGGAAGTGGCTCCTGATCTCTGGAACCGGACTCTGACAGTCAATGGGATGTCAAAGTCGTTTGCAATGACCGGGTGGCGTGTTGGCTATGCTGCAGGACCTGACGAACTCATCGCGGCAATGACCAAGCTCCAAAGCCAATCAACGACGAATGCGTCGTCGATCGGGCAAGCCGCCGCGCTCGCCGCCCTTGCTGGCCCGAACGATTTTCTGGATGAATGGAACGAGGAATATCGCCGGCGACGTGACCTCGTGTTCGACAGGCTGTCGCAGATCGAACTTCTGGGCTTGAATCTTCCGCAGGGGGCATTCTACCACTTCGTTTCTTGTGACGGGATGATTGGCAGGCGGACCACGAAGACTGGGCTTCTCGCAAATGACGAGGCTGTCTGCGAATACTTGCTGAAGGCAGGCGTGGCGGTCGTTCCCGGAAGTGCGTTTGGGGCGCCGGGTTTCTTTCGCCTGTCGTTTGCAGCTTCAAGCGAAACTCTCGATATCGGCTGCGAAAGAATCCGCGAAGCCGTCGACGCGCTTGCCTGACTGTATCCGAGCAGCGGGTTTGCGTTAGGAGGACACAGTTGAGTTCATCTGCATTGCGTGGAATGCGTTCGCGCCTCACTCTGCCAAATTCCAAAGAGCAAGCGGCAGTTTGCCAAAAGGGACGGCGTGCGCACAATCATTCAGGCGACTTTCGGAAATCGCCTCGGGATTTCAAGCGCAGTTCGGCATCGCATCAGGCACCCAGTTCGCATTTTTGAAAAGTGGATGCACCTTGAACTGCGCTGGTCGCAAGGGTTCAGCTTTTTCGTCAGCGAAAGAAACGCCGCAAGTTCCCCAGTCTGTCCAGGTCCCCGGCGAGTTTCTTGGCGGTTTCCTCGTCGACTTCGTCATTGGGAGGTACCACTCGGGTCCATTCGCGATCATTCCGGAAGACCGAAATGGCGGCCTTCGTTCCACCAACAGTGCTCAAACCAGCGATCAGGCTCCGCATTCTGGCAATGTCCTCATCGAGCCTCTTGTTCTTCTTGCTGTCTTTCGACAAGATGCGTTCGGCGACGACAGGAGCGGACACGTTCGTTGTCGCCGAGATGCATCCCCACCCGCCAATCTCGAGCGTCTGGACGGCGAAGATTTCAGCGCCTGCAAAAGCTTCAAGACCCGGAAAGGCCTCGATAAACGCCCGCGTGTTCTCGAAGTCTCCGCTGCTGTCCTTCAGTCCCACAAACATTCCCGGAAAGGCCTCCCGAAGGCGACGGGCAAGGGAAATCGTTATCGGCACGGCTGACATCTGCGGAATGTGATACAGGAAGAAACGAGGCGACATTTCGCCCACTCGCTCGGCCACTGTGGCGTAGAACGAGAAGAGGCCCGCTTCGCTCGGGTTCTTGTAGTAGAATGGTGGCAGCAAAAGCAGGCCGTTGGCGCCTGCATCGATTGCCGCCCGCGACACTTCAACCGTGTCTTCGATGGAAGGCGCGCCGGCACCGACAATGACACGATTCATTGGAATTCCACCCGTGACCATTGCCTCGATCAAAGCCAAGCGTGTCCGCAATCCAAAGGAGTTTGCTTCGCCCGTGGTTCCTAGCGGCGCCAGTCCGACGCAGCCATTCTCCAGCAGCCATCTGCTATGGTCAAGAAATCGAGCGCAGTCGGGCCGAAACTGGGAATCCACAGGCGTGGACACTGCGGCAAAGACGCCTTTTGGCGCAGGAGACCGGGTCATTTCGTTTCCTTGTCTTGCGATTTATCTGGAGTCCAATTCGTGCACGATGCGAATTTGGTGTCGATAGCAGCGGCTATGGCCAATGTATAGGTCTAAGTGCCTAGGCACGTTTAGGCGCAATTTCTCCGTTGAATCCTCGGTGCTGCCCAACACATCGGTTTCGCCGAGACCCTTGAAGTTTATTGCTCAAGATGCGGTCTTGGCAAGCTTTCTTGCAAACAGGGCACCCAAGTCGTGTACTCATAAAGGGAAAAGAGATTTTCTTTCCGGCGCTGATGTGATTCAAGCTTCCAAACAGTGGGAGCTTGAGGATGCGAGGCCGGCACGATCTGACGGATGCGGAATGGGCGATCATCTCGCCGTTGCCGCCTGACAAGCCGCGGGGCGTGCCGCGGGTGGACGACCGGCGGGTGATCAGCGGGATTTTTCACATCCTGCGCACCGGCACGCCGCGGGCGGAAAAAAGGGGGTCCGGATCACGCCATCGGACGCTCGCGAGGCGGGCTGAGCACCAAAATCCACGTCGTCGTCGACGGCCTTGGCCTGCCGCGCCGCTTCGCGCTCACCCCGGGCCAAGCCTCCGACAAGGCTGCCGTGCCGGCCCTCCTTGACGGCCTTGAGCCGGCCCGGGACACCGTCGCCGACCGCGACTGCGACGCCCGCACCATCCTCAAACGCATTGCCGACCATGGCTCTTGCCCCCACATCCCGACCCAACGGGATCGCCGGGAGCAGCGCTCGGTATCCCATGACCTGTACCGCCAACGCAACCACGTCGAACGCTTCTTCAACAAGCTCAAGCACTTCCGAGGCATCGCGACCCGCCATCACAAGCTTGCAAGAAACTTCCTCGCCGCAATCGCCCTTGCCTGCATCCGCCTCTGGATCAAAATCAATGAGTACACGACCTAGGCGAGGACGACAGCGGCATGGACCGGCTGTGGAACCGGGGCCTGACCGGGTAGGACGCGGAGGGGCCGGACGGAACCCCCGCGCCGGTACGCCTCGACGCCGAGCTCGGCTACGGCTTCGGGCTGTACCGCGGCCTGCTCACCCCTTGGGGCGGCTTCGGGATGTCCGACGACCGGCGCGAATACCGCCTCGGCGGCCGCTTCACCCTCGGCAGCAGCTTCGGCATGAACCTCCAAGGCTGGCGCACCGAAGGCGAAACCGCCGACGGCACCGGCATCCGACTGACCGTCGGAAGCCGGTTCTGAGCGACAGCGCGCGGGGCGGACATCCACTGCGACGGAGGCGCATCCGGCATCCGCGTGGCTATCTACGATACGGATTGTCGGCCGGCCATCCGCAAGCCGCAACCTATCCCGTCCTTTGCCGCTTGCTCAGAAGACGGAAAGGCGGTCAAGGTCGAGGCGGTCGCTCTCGACGTAATCGTGGGCCGTCATGTCCTCCAGGCGGCAAGCAATGGAGGGTTCAAGGCGGAATCGCTTGGTCTGGTCGAAGAGGGCAAGCCACTCCTTGAGGAAAGTCGGCCAATCGGCCTTCACCTCGACCGGGTCGGCATCCTTGATGAACCACCAGCTTAGCCAGACCTCGTTGTCGTTCCAGGATGGCGCTGCGCGTACTCTGATTTCGCGCAGCGCCCGGAGATGAGCTCCTTCATCGGTCTGCCTGTTATGCTTGTCGATCAGATGTTTCTGAAGGCTCCGGGCCGCGGCAACGAAATCGTCGGGGAAGGCGAAGCGTGATCGCTTGCGAGCGAGAGCGCTGGCGAAGTCACGCAATTCGTCATCGGTCTCCCAACCGGGAATGCGAGTCCATCTGGCAATGAGGGCCTTTTCGACGGTCATGGTGCGGTCGAGGTCCGCAACGAGGAGTTGACCGGCGGTGGCCGGAACATAGGCGAAGGCGGGTCGCTTGAGGCGGCGGATTTCTTCGACCCATTGCTCGGACACCTCGATCAGAGGCGCGACCTCGACGAATGCCCGGTCGAGACAGCCACGAACGACATCGCAAGTCTGGCTGAGGATCACCGCGCCGCGCACTTCGTCCAGCACGGGCGTCGGTCCAGCCTCGATGGCCTCGCCGTCCTTCGTGAGGGCCTCGGCGACTTGGGCGGAAGCAGGACTGTGCGGACGGGACAGATCGGCGGGATGCAGAAACTCCAAGCCGGCGTCCAGAGAGATATCCCCCTGACACCATGCTTGGAGAGCCTGGTCGATCGCTTGTTCGTCCTCTTCCGTCAAAGACATGAAGCGTCAGCCCGCCGTCTTGTGCACCCGCTTGGGACGAGCGGCGCGGGCCTTGGCCGGAATGTCGGGCCGTCCCTGCTCGGCCTCCAGAAGAAGTGTTGGCGCTTGCGGCCTGCGCGCGTCCCGAGCGGTACGGGAGAGTGGGATACGCTGACGCTCGGGCACCCGGACGCCTCTGCCGCGAACCATGGCTTCTTCGAAACGGCCATCCTTCAAAAGGTCAAACACGGACACTCCCGCAGCTTGGTCAACGGTCAGAAGCAAGGCGCGAGTGCCAACCTGGCTGTCTTGGTCGAGGTGGCGAATGGCCGCCAGCATTTTGCGGATCGTTCGATCGTGCATGGCGGAAGCTGGCTTGCCGTTCGCCCAATGATGGACGCTTCGACGCGAGACATCGAACAGATCGCCAAGCTCCTCCCACGTCAGGCCGGACCGGAGTCGAATTTCCATGAGGGCTTCGGCCGTCGATTCTGCGGGCACATGCTCGATTTGCCCCGTCGGGCCGGTAGCGGTGCGCTCGAAGCTCCGCGCGACCGTCGTCGCCACCGAGCCCTGGATGTAGGTATTGGCCGTCGCCGACCCCGAAAGGACAGTGGAGATCAGCCTGGCGGCGGAAGCGGCGTCCAGCCAGGAGCGATTCATGCTCCCGGCCGCGGAGGTGCGGGTATCCGATGTTTCGCGTGGCGCGATCGCGGTCATGGCTCTCCTCCGTGGAACCTCAGGAACTCTTCCGTAACCATTTGGCGGAAGAGCCAATAGAGGCATTTGGCAAAGGTCGTCGTGGTTGTCAGCAAGTCTTCGGTTGCGAAGGGTTGCGATTCGGTGGTGAACATATCCAGGTCCAGGACCCAGCTCGGATTGCCGACGGGTTCCAGCGCGTCAGGGTCGTGGGTCGCGTTCGCGGGCAACTGCCCCCAACGTCCCTGGATGCGGGAGCCGTCCTGGGCCAGGAATTGCGCCTCGGTCACCATATGGATCACAGATTCTCCAAGCGCGGGACGCGGGTTTCCCGGGGGCCGGATTATGCCAAGAACCTCGGGGTGGATCAGATCGCCGACGCGTTCGACCGCTTTGTCGACGAGCCGGTCGATGTAGCGTAACCCAAGTCGGCTGGCCGACGCAGGTTTGAACGTCTGCTCGACCGCGGAAACGACGCCGCGCAAACGGTCGAGAAAATCGCCCCGGCTGTCGTAGGAAGAGGTTTCCAGGGCCACGAAATCCACTCCGAGGGATACCCGCCAGGAAGCGTCCTTCTCCCGGTCGGCGAGGCGCCAGATGAGGCCTTGGCGAACATTTGGGGTTTGGCCTCCGGTCAACTCGATGCTGTGGACCTGGTCCTGGCTGAGATTCGGATAGGTCTCGCGGAGCGTCTCTTGCAATACGGCGACCTTGTCGGGGTTGCGGATGGCCAGGATGGACGGGAAGCGTGCCTGCGCGATGACGCGCGCCAAGGGCGCCCGGGGCAGGGGCACCTCCCGCGTCGGCATGGGGTTCAGCGGCCTCGCTTCGGTCATGTCATGGCTCTCCCTACCTCCCGTCTATATGTGAAGTATAAAGTGAAATGAAACCACTTGAAAGCTTTCTATCACCACACCATATGTGAAATATGATGTGAACTCATGGCCTGTGCAGCCGCCAACAGAAGGAGTGTTCTCGTTGAATTTCAATCCCTTGGCCGGGACATTCCCGGCAATCTTGGCCCCTTGGACGTGATGCTGGCCGAAATCGCGCTGCGGATTCAACTCAGCCCAACGGACCACGGCAAGGCGGTCGATCGGCACGAGACCGTGAGCCAGTGGATCGACCGGCCCGACAGCCCGCTGCACGGCCGCGTCCAGCTGACCTACCCCCAGGGATCGATGGCCATCGGGGCGACGATCGCCCGGGACTCCGAGCGCGACGAGTATGACATCGACGCCATGGCCCAGCTCGGCCTGCCTCGCGAAACCGACCCCGAGACCGCGCTGTCGCTGCTGGAGAGGAGCATCCGGGGCGAGCGGGGCTCCCGATACCACGACAAGACCATCCGTCGGACGCGCTGCGTGACGATCGAATGCGCCGACGGATGCACCTCGACATAACGCCGGCAATCCTCCTCCCGGAGCTGCGCGAGCGGACCTCCTTCATCTTCCATTCGAAGCCCGAGGATCCACGAGAACCCAAAGAACGGCTGTATGCGAACCCTTGGGGCTTCGCCGATTGGTTTGCCGACATGACGCCGGTCTCGGCGGACGCCGCTTTCGCCGAATGCTTCGAGCGGCGGTCCCTGGAGGAAGCACGGCTTCGCATCATGGCCGAGGGCGAAACCGAGCCGGTGCCGAACCAGATGCCGGCCTATCGCAAGTCCAGGGCCTTGATCTCGCTCCAGCTCATCAAGCGGTTTCGCAACATGCGCTGCGAGCGCCGTCCCAACCTGCGTCGACCGCCATGCTGGAAATATTCGAGGCGGCGCAGCGTGCCGGGCGGTTCGTCCACGAGGAAAACCCGGCCTGCCGGGCCGACGTGCTGACCGATCGCTGGCCGGCAAGCCTGGAGGATCAGGAGCGCTTCATCGGCGACCTCCGGGAGTTGACACAAAAGCTGATGCGACTGATCGAGGGCGCGCCGCTGGAGGAGATGAGGACAATCCTGGGCGACCTGTTCGGCGAGCGGCCGGCGCGCGATGTCGTGGCGGATTACATCAAGCGCTACGGGTCGCAGGTAAAACAAGGAAGCGGAGCACACCTGCCGGGGACGGGACAGATTCCAGCGGCAGGCATGATCGCGTTGAGCGTCGGAGAGCAGGGCCGCCGAATTCGCGCGGTCTTCCCAGACTTCAAGCTGACGCTGGAGGCCAGCTGGATGGGGGGGGGGTGGGAAGGCCCGCTGACGCCGATCATGCGACGCTATCGCATCCGCGTCACCTACTTCCGGCGCCGCTTCTTCGACACTTGGACGCTTGCCAACGACTATGCCTCGGTCCAAGTCGTCGATCCGGTAATCGGCTTGGACCCGAGGAAGACGGGCGAATGGCCGCCGCACATCTATTTCAATAGGGCCGCCCCGCAATATCCCCGGCTTTGCCTGTACGATCCGAGGGAGAGACTCTGGATCCCCGAAGAGTACATCGCGGAGACGATCGTCCCGTGGGCCAGTGACTGGCTCTTCTTCTTCGAGGGTTGGCTGGCGACGGGAGAATGGGAAGGAGGGGACCCCTTCGGATTGTGACAATCGACCCAAGGGTTTACGCGATGCAAAAGCAGTGGATCGTTGAGAACGATCCCAGCCGTGATCCGGCAAAGCGACTTCGAGACAAACAGCAGGCTGGATTGGTGGCAGCTATTGCAATCCGGCACCTAGGCCTGAGATTTGACGATCCGACCCTGTCAGCCCTGCCGAGGTCGTTCCGTGACCTCGGCGAAAGATGGACTGATGTCAAGGAAAGAGGAGTAGCCGAATGGTAGGAACGTCCAACGCGCAAAGGTTCGCGCTCCCGCGGCTCAGCGCAAGAATACAAGAAATGCTGCGCGACCGATTGAATGATCTCGCTTGGTTTTGCCACCAACGACCCCGCCGTGCTGGAATTCCCTGCAGTCCCATTTTCTATCAGAGTCAGTGCCAAGAAAACGAACTGGATCAGACGATGCCAAATTGGCAGGACACTTGGTTCCGGTAGTTTGGTGAAACACAGGGGAACTAGTTGCCTTGCTTTCGAACAGACCCGTTTTGCGTTCCGCAGGCACAGCGATATAGTTTTCACGATTCTTCTTGGCGGCCGCCGATAGACAGCGCCACGGCGCGACCCGGCGGATTGATGTACAGGCTGACGATGTCGTTAAGCCTCTCGGTCTGCGATGCGGCATCAGGCCGTGCGCCCGCCACGCATGCCACTCCGCGGCCAGAGCAGGATACGGGCGGGAGCCTGCGCGGGATCCATGGATTATGGACACAGAGGCAAGCATCACTGTCATGCAACCGATGAACCCTGCATCGTTGGCGTCGTTGAAGGCTCCGGCCGGTGTTGCAGCCTGTAAGCCTGCAACGCTCAGATGCGCTCTAGGAGTGGCGAAAACGCTATGACGGCACCGCTCTTGACGTCAGGGTCGCAAGCAGTCAATCCAGAAACGTCTTGTCTCCAACCTGCTCGGGGATTTCCCTAGCTCCTATTGTGGCGGCTACAAGCACGATCAAGAAGAACAGATGACATGCCGTGTGCCGTTCGAAATTCGGAGGCTTTTCGGGGGATAAGGAGCGCACCGCACCGCCGATGGCGAGATGAAGCGCCATTGCTCCGACAATCAGCGCGAGAGGCGTGCCGGTACCCCTGATGCAGCAACGCAGGTCGGCCAAGCCCGGCAGAAGCAGGCAGAAAGCAAGGGCGATGAAATACTCGACAGTCAGCACCGTTGCTGCGCGCCAGAGGTGCCGATACTGAAGACCGCCCAGCATGATCATGGATGGCCAGCCTTCAGAACGAAAATGCAATAATGCGGTCTTAGACGAACACCAGAAGCCACAACGTCGGCTTGGTGGGCGAAGTCAACGCCCTCTCCAAATTTGCAGATGCTTCTCAATTGCCTCCGACACCGAGTGCTTGCGCGCGGTCTGAGTGCCCGCATCAACCAGACGCCGTCTCAAATCATCGTTCTTGAACAGCTTGACCAGGGCCGAGGCCATCTCTTTCGCATCGGAAGGTGGCACCAGCAGGCCGTTCGCTCCGTCAACCACAATGTCTGGAATGCCGCCGACCGGGGTGGCCACGACGGCGCATCGGAACTTGAGCGCCTCGAGCAGGGAAATAGGACAGTTCTCCCAAATTGACGGCAGGCAGTACACATGGCTGGCGCAGAAATACGTGCGCTTCTCCGCGCCTTTGACATGTCCAACGAAGTGCACGCACTGGTTCAGCTCCCGTTCCGCGACCTGGTGCCTCATCTGGCTTTCCAGCGGTCCAATGCAGGACAGAAACAGCCTTGAATTGCCAAGCTCGGGCTGGGCCAAGGCAAAGGCCTCGATCAGGGTGCCGATGTTCTTGACCGCTTGCCCGCTTGAAAGGCATAAAAAATTGAGCCCGTTTTCGCAGTGCAACCTAGGGTCGGGCAACCCGCTGTCTCTCGGAAAATGCCGGACATCCTCTTCAAAGTCGATTTCGTCTGCATTCGGAATGCCGTTGGGGATGACGATGAGTTTCGATCTGGGAACATGATCTGCCAGGGCGCGCTCGTAGACCGCTTGGCTGGGCAGTACATGCAACGCCATGCGTTTGGCGACCCGCAGGGCTAAAAACCGGGTCAGCGGGTTCAATGTGTGGCTTATCTTGGGGTCGTATGGGAGGAAACCGAGACCGTGCGAAGTCAGGATAAACCTAGGCTTCACCCCGGACATTCTAGCGGCCAGCAAGGCAAGCAGGCCGTCGGGAACGATCCTATGGCAATGCACTACATCGGGGTTGATTCTTTTCAACAGAGCTCCCAGACGCGGGATGGCCTTCACCAGCGCGAGGATCTTGGCGATCTTTCGGGTTTCGCTCGGCGCGCTCAATTGTGCATTGAAGGCTGGGATGTTCTCGAATCTGGCGAACTCTGCCGAGGCTTCGTGCGGATAAACGACGGAAACTTGAAAATGTTGGTTGTTGCCCAGGGTTCTGTCCAGATTGTCAAGGAGCCACTTCAAGACCATCTGGATTCCACCCAAGCTCGGCAGAAAGGTGGAATTGGATGCGGAAAAGATCAGGACTTTGGTTTTCGGCACTGGACCCACGGGGGATTGTTTGCTGCGTTGCCCGGAGGTGCGGGGCGAGTTTTCTGGTTGCAGTTCTGCTGTCGTTGTCAAGTTAATCTCCATTCCAACGTGCTGACCAAGCCAGTGGCCGGCATTTGCAATACATCCAAGTCGTCTGGCAAAAGAGCACACCCAACCTGCGCTTGGTTGCGGCAAAGACTGCAGGAAATTCCGGCAATGCGTGGGAGTACATGGGCAAGCGTTTAAACGTCGCTACCTCGACGCCGATGAGCAGGTTCTCATAAATCGTGGAGTTGCAGCTTTCAAGTGGTGTCTTGGTCGCCGGTAAGCATTCTTGGCGCGTTCTTGGAGGGAGGTCGGATTTAAGGTGGGCAAGCGCTCGCCTCTCCTAACTGCGCCGGAGGACACCCGGCAATCGTATGGTACCCCGATCGAGCGATGGGGGGATCAGGTTAGACTTGGTGAGAGCCAGACACGATTTCTTAAAGCTCAATTTGCAATTCGTGAACATGCTGCTGGACTGGTTCCCGATTTGCATTGGACATGGGGGACAGGTGGATGGATCGGGTGCGGTTTCGGGACCGGTTCTCGAATGCCGATGAGCTGAAGACGGCGCAGCGCCGGGAGGGTGTGGCCTCTCTGGCGGCGATCGAGCTGAGGATTAATGAAGAGCAGCCCTGTCCGGATTGCACTGCAAGGAGCGCTGGCTGGCCGCATTGCCCGGTTGAGTGGAAGCGAAGAGCGCGACACTGCCAAAGGCCAAACCGTTGACTCATAAGCCCGGAGCCAGATTTTGACGGTTGCAAGCTTGATCATGGCTAAAAAGTTGGCCGTGAGCTTTTCGTAGCGGGTTGCGATGTGCCGGAACTGCTTGAATTGGTTGAGACAACGTTCGATCCGATTTCGCAGTCGATACAATATCTTGCTGAAGGCAGGGGGGGGGTCTTTGTGTCTCTGCGATCGTGGATGATCGAGACGGTATCACGGTCCTCAATCAGCTTGCGTATCTATTCGGTGTTGCAGGCCTTGTCGGTCAGGAGGAAGCTGTCCGGCGGCAGATCCGCCAGCAAGTCCCCAGTGGTCATGCTGTCATGCGTTTGGCCGGGGGCTGAGGTCGTAGCGGATCGGCCGGCCGGCGATGTCCACAACTAGATGGATATTCTTGGTCAGTCCGCCCCAGGAACGACCGATTCAACGATCTGCCCCTTTTTGCGCCCGACGCGTGCTGATGAACTTGGACGCTGGAGTTGTCAATCATCTACACGTTGCCGTCATAGGTCTGCACGACCGCATCCATCAGGCGGCCCACACACCCTTCTTGCGTCGGCGGTTGGACCGGTTAAAGTAGATCGTATACGTCCCGTATCGCTCAGGCAGGTCCCACCAGTCGCCACCCCGCGGCACCCCCTGATGCTTGTTCGGCAGCAACGGGGCTATCATCCGCCATTCGAAGTCCGTCAATGTCTCAAGAACATTCCCTGCGTGCATGCTATTAGCATACTTGGCGATCAGCGGATCCGAAGAACCGAGGCTTTTGCGCAGATACCATGGCCTTTGCAATATCGGCGCTAGAAACGGATCCAACCAGAGACGAAACCATAACCGAAAACGATCCCGCCGCCGCCGCACTCGATCTGTTTCTTCGATTCGGAATGAGCGCGCATCGAACGGAAGGCCAAGACGCTCGGAATGAACGTCGCCGAGTTGGCGCGCCATGCCGCGGCGGGCTTCGCCACGTGCAAGCTCTACGGCGTTTCCGCCCGAAAAAGCTGTCTAGATCGAACGCATTTATCGAGGTGTATATGCTTTCGACGGTGAAACGCGACGAAACGCTCCGCTAGTGGCAGTAGAAAGTGCTCGACAAGATTGCCAAGGACGCCTGCGAGTCACAGCCTTCGATCATGAAAGAAGCTTCCGGATCGATCTTGTGAACGGACAGTGGGAGGCCACAGCGGGCCGTATGCCTCTCCGATCTGTCCGCATCCGCTCGGCCCACGACGGTTATGGGATTTTTCAGCAAGCCTGTGGTGTGTCAGGGCGATCTACTCTATCATATGACCAGATTCATGACTACAAGAGATTGCCATGGTTACGATCAATCTGGCTCAGGCGAAGGCCCGTCTCAGCGAACTTCTGGACCAGGTGGAGGCGGGTCAGGAAGTGGTCATCACCCGTCGCGGCAAGGCCGTGGCGCATCTCTCTCCTGCCGTCTGCCCTCGGAAGCCGATGCCGCTTCAGGATCTGGCCGGGTTTCGGGCTGCCATGCCCCGGTTGCGACGCCCCGCCGCCGAGTTGCTGCGCGAGGTTCGGGACGAGGGGCTGTGAGACCGGCGGCCGACGCAAATGCGCTATTTCGACACCAGCTTCCTCGTCCCCCTCATTCTGCCTGAGGCCACCAGCGAACCGATCGCCGGATTTTTCGAAGGCCTGCCGGCGGAGGATCTGGCGATTAGCCACTGGACCCGGGTCGAGTTCGCCTCGATGCTTGCTCGCGAGGTTCGCATGGGCGGCTTGGACGCCGCGGCGGCACGCGCGGCGGGTTCACGGTTCGAGACCATGGTCGAAGAGTCCTTTGCTGTCCTGTTGCCGAACCGCGGCGACTTTGATCGCGCTAGGGACTGGCTCGGCCATTTCGCCGCCAGCCTGAGGGCCGGGGATGCGCTGCACCTTGCCATCGCGAGAAACCGCGGAGCGGACGCCATCTACAGCCTGGACAAGTTGTTGATCAAGGCAGGAAAGAATCTCGGCCTGCCGGCAAGCGCGGGAATCCTCCTTCCGGGCTATGGGAGTTGACGAGCATCGATGGGTGCGGTTTCAAAACGGATCGTTCGGCTGCGCCATCGGGCTGGCGCCAGACTTGCAGACCGGGTCACAACGGATATCCCAAGTGTTCGCGATGTGTCGCATGGGATGGGTATGTCGTTCCCAATACGTACTCCCGGGAATCGGGAACAGCGCCGCACCGGAGGCTCCGTCCTCCTTCGCAGGCACAATGGGGAACGCAGGGTGGAGTTTGGCGCTCGGTCGACGACCAGAACTTGGCTGTCAGGCATCCGAAAAGGCAAGGCCATCTCAGAGTCCCCAAGGCTGAATATCGAAAGATCTCCAACGCTTGGCAGGGAATGCGCAAACCCTCCGAACTGCATATATCCTCGACGATCCGGCGATGACGGTTCTCGATGACGTCAAGCCCGGCGCCACGATCCGGGGCGTGGTTCCAGATCATGGAGGTGGAACTGGATTTCAAGGCGATAGCTTCAACTCTGCTCAAGGCGGGTAGCCGGGTCGTCCTAGCCGCGGCCTGAAGGCCGGAGTCTGTCCCGCACCTGCCCGACGCGGTATAATCGGGGGCCTGAAACCGCGCCTGCGGGCCAAACCGGCTGCAGGAAGGTTCCACAATCATCCAACGGCAACCGCAGATGCGCGACTAGTTCTGGAAATCGAAATTCAGAAACAAATGCCTGCTTTCGCAATGGTCTTGTCAGAGCGACGCAAGACCAACCGCCGCGCCAAATCTTTCGGGACGGATGCAGGCGGTCGATGGCATTGGGCAGAGTTGCCGCTATGTGCCGGACATTGTTGACGATATCACGCTTGGAAGGATTGTCAGTGTCTAAAGCCGTCTTCTGGTCTTGGTGTGACTCGCCAAGCTTGGGGAAGGTAAGGATATATTCGAACAGCAATGCCCGCACCGGGGCTGCAAGTTGCCGTGCACTTCGCCCCGCCTAAAACATGTTATAATACTGTTGCGAAATGCGCCCCCGGCCATGGACAAGTTGCGCCTAAGGGCTGCAAGCGCTTGTCATGACGCTCGATTGAGGGAGAGACTGATGAATTCCTTCCCGGTCACGCGACGATCTGCCGGTTTCGCCGGCCGCCTGTGCTGCGCGGTCTTGACGCAGCACTTCTGTCGGAACCCGAGTTATGGATAAGCTCTGTTTTCTTTTGGAATGCACCGAATGGCGTCTGGCACGACGATTTTGCCGATTTTGACCTTTGGCTGCGCCAGAATATAGGCAGCCAGACATGACAGGATATGAACGAAGGCATTTGTTGGGGATCGGTGTCGTGTGCGTTCCAATCCCATGCTCGATTTCAGTTTATCGAACAGCGTTTCAATGATGAACCGCTTCCGCAACATGATTTGGTCCGGAATGGGCCGAAGAACGTTTTTCATGTTGCGGCGAATGCCAGTGATCAGGTGCAGGCCCTGTTGCCGCAAACGCTGGAAAAGCGGCTTCGAAATGCAGCCTTTATCGCCGAACGCCTTGCCTTCCAACTCGGCAATCATGGTCTCAAGCGGCTTGCGGTCGTCGGTGTTTCCAGGCGTGATCTTGACGGCCATGACCTGACCCTTGTCGTTGATGACCAGATGCAGCTTGAACCCGAAAAACCACCCCCTGGCGCTGCGGCCCCGCTTGGCCAGTCCCTTGAAGACCTTGTTCCGGTTGATCCGTGCGTTGTGGCAGACAGCGAGCTTGGTGCTGTCCACAAAACAGATTCCGGTTTCCTCACCGCGAAAGCAGTGCATCAAGATGCAAAACGGAACCGGCAAGCGCGGCATCAGGGCGACAAACCGTCCGTAGCTCGGCAGGTCTCCAAAGCAGTCGCGATATTTCCGCTCCACGCCATGGAACCGGAAAGCCTTGAAATTCTTGAAGGGCGAGAGATGAAACAACACCATGATGAAGAGCCTTTCGCTGAGCGAGAGCTTGCCCGAGCGCGAGCGCTGGCGGCCTGTGCCGATCAGCCGATGCCGCTCCCATTCTTCAAAGGTCTTTGCAAAGTCGTCGAGACAACAGAACAGTGCGATGATGGAGGTGCTCATTGAGGGGATCCCATCCGTTGATTTTGATTGCGGATACAGAATCAGGCCACGCCCGATTTGGGAACCCCCTCACCCCTCTTATCCAGAATTGGGGTGTCGGAGGTCAACCGCTAGCTGCAGGAGTGCAGCCTGAAGGCCAGGAACGCGCCGGTGACGGTTGTCGATGCGACGATCGTGGCCGAGGGGGAGGCACCGTACTTCCCAATCAGGGTAGCCAACTGCACGGCCCGGCGCGTGCTCGCCAACAAGGGTCTTCAGTCGGGGATATCCCCTGTCCCGCGGCCTAGGTTGTGTACTCATTGATTTTGATCCAGAGGCGGATGCAGGCAAGGGCGATTGCGGCGAGGAAGTTTCTTGCGAGCTTGTGATAGCGGGCCGCGATGCCTCGGAAGTGTTTGAGCCTGTTGAAGAAGCGTCCGACGAGGTTGCGTTGGCGGTAGAGGTGCTCAGCCCGCCAAGCGAGCGTCCGATGGCGTGATCCGGACCCCCTTTTTTCCGCTCGCGGCGTGCTGGTGGGCGCGCACCACCGAGGTGTCGATGAGATGAAGAGATCCCGGCGAGCGCGCCGCCAGCGCCTTGAACAGGCGTTCCCACACCCCTTGCTTGGCCCAGCGGTTGTAGCGGTTGTAGACTGTCGTATACGGCCCGTAGCGTTCCGGAAGGTCGCGCCACGACGTGCCGGTGCGCAGGATATAAAAAATCCCGCTGATCACCCGCCGGTCGTCCACCCGCGGAACGCCCCGCGGCTTGTCAGGCAGCAACGGCGAGATGATCGCCCATTCCGCATTCGTCAGATCGTGCCGGCCTCGCATCCTCAAGCTCCCGCTGTTTGGAAGCTTGAATCACATCAGAGCCGGAAAGAAAATCACTTTTTCCTTTATGAGTACACGACCTAGGGTCGGAGTGAACCTGCCCGATGCGGCACATCGGGGCCTGAAACCGCGCCTTTATGGGCCAAAACCACGTCCGAAAGGCGCTGCAGCCACCGACCGGCGGCCGCGCGAGATGCGCAACCGGCTTCGGAAGGCGAAATGCAGAGGAAAATGCGCTTTCGCAACGGTCTTGTTATAGATGATGGTCCTAGCGGAAATCCCAGCCGTCACCGCCAAATGCCACATCTCGGGTAGCCGGAACCAAAAAGAAAGGTCTTTTTCAGGCTTAGGGGATTTGGCTTGAACCGCACAACTGTGCCGCTGCCACAAAATCTACTGGATAGATGTCGTCCGAATGCGAACGGCGACAGGCAGGAATTGCTTTTGTATTACTAATCAATGCACGTTGGGATGAATGGTATGCGGTTCAGGACGGGATTTTAAGTGGCGTCGCTGCGCGTTCGCCGAACAGCGCTTTTCCAACCCGAATATGCTGCCTCTCTGGAATCGACATCGCCGCTTGGAACGAATCTTTTTTCCAACAACCAACTCTCTGCGAACTGCTCCGGCGGCGGGTAAATTCCAGACTGAAGTCCTGCCAGGTATGCTGCACCGAGCGCTGTCGTTTCCGTGATTTGCGGTCGATCGACCGGTGCACCTAGTTGGTCTGCAAGTGCCTGCATGGTCCAGTCGCTGGACGACATGCCGCCGTCGACCCGCAAGATCGTGCTGCCTGCTTCCGGCCAATCCGAAGTCATGGCTTCAAGCAGATCACGGGTCTGAAAAGCTACGCTCTCGAGAGATGCTCTAGCCAATTCGGCGGGGCCGGTGTTTCGGGCAAGACCGAAAATGGCTCCCCTGCAGTTGGCGTCCCAATACGGTGCGCCAAGGCCCGTAAAAGCAGGAACAAGGTAAATCCGCTGGTCAGGATCCGCTGATTCCGCCAATGCTTGGCTCTCCTCGGCACGATTGATGAGGCCGAGACCGTCACGCAGCCATTGAACGACAGCACCAGCAATGAAGATTGACCCTTCAAGTGCGTATGTAGGCGTGCCTTCAAGCTGATAGGCGATTGTTGTCAGGAGGCGGCTCTTGGAAGCGATACGCTCAGAACCGGTATTGAGGAGGGCGAAACATCCGGTTCCATAGGTCGATTTCATCATTCCGGGATTGAAACAGGCTTGACCGATGGTTGCAGCCTGCTGGTCTCCGGCGACACCTCGTACTGGAATGGAGCGGCCAAAGAGAGACGGATCGGTTGCACCGAACTCATCCGAGCAGTTCCGCACTTCCGGCATCATTGCCAGTGGTACAGAGAACAGCTCGAGCATTTTGGAATCCCATGCACCCAAATCGATGTTGTACAACATTGTACGAGACGCATTTGTCGCGTCGGTTACGTGCCGTCGTCCGCCGGTCATATGCCAAATCAGAAAACTGTCCACAGTTCCAAACAGCAGTTCGCCTTTGTTCGCTCTGTCCTTGGCGCCTTCGACATTGTCGAGTATCCATGCAAGCTTCGATGACGAGAAATAAGGGTCCAGCAACAGGCCGGTCCGTGCGGTGACTTCCTTCTCGGCTCCGCTTTCCTTTAATTTCTCGCAGGTTGCCGCGGTGCGGCGATCCTGCCATACGATGGCATTGCATATCGGTTCGCCAGTTTTCCGGTCCCAGACAACAACTGTTTCGCGTTGATTGGTGATTCCGATCGCCGCGACTTCTGAAATTTCAATTCCTGACAGGGATCTCCGGCAAGATTCAAGCGTGGACGACAGGATTTCGTCTGGGCGGTGCTCCACCCATCCGGATTTCGGGAAATGCTGAGTGAACTCCTTTTGGCCCACTGCCTCAATTTGCAAATCTTGATTGAACAGCATGGCTCGGCTCGATGTCGTCCCTTGGTCGATTGCCAGGATATAGCTCATTTTTGCCTCCAGTCAGTTTGGCCCTTTGCGAAGCGACAGCTCTGGGCATTTCTACATCAGCGTCAGTGCGCTCGCCAATGCTTCGCCAGTTTCGGAGCGGCCGACACCAACTATACCGAGATGGTCGATTGGGAATATACGCTTGCGCTCTGCCGCCGGGCGTGCGCACTCCTTAAGGTCAGGGAATTATCCACTTGACGATCTTGGACCGCCAAGCGGATGTTTTTGCGCTTCAACGAGTGCCTTGTGGCAATGCCTTCCACGCGCAGAAGCCCTAATTCCCAAAGGCCAGTATATTCATTCAACGCGGCATTCAAATCCGCATTGCTCTCGTGCCCGCAAGACATGCATTTGAAGCAAGCCAGCGTCCTGCGATTGGCTTTGTCTGCAGGCCCGCACTCACGACAACGGTGTGAGGTGTTGGCAGAATTGACAGCAACAACCTCACGCATCTTGCAACTCAGCTTCTGAACCAGCCCACCCCAACCAGTGCCAAGAATGACCCTGTTCAGGCCTCGTTTGCGGTAGACCGAGTGATACCAGTTTGCGCACATCTGGGCGAACTTGCGCCTCGCCTTGTGCGCCAACATTCTCGCCCTCTCGTGGCGTCCGCCGCTGCCCTTCTTCACGGGACTTGATCCTCTGGTGCCACTGTGCCTTCGTTTGAAGACGTAACACATCGGGAGCATGCATGCATTGTTTCGCTATCGCTCAACGCGACCTGACCGACATTCATGTCAATGTCGACAGCACCATCATTTGCATTCAACTCGTCAGGAACCTCGCGACACGCATGCCATTTCCCAAGCTCTCGCCTCACCACAACCATCTTCACCAGATGCCCAAGCCTTGGGCTTGCTTTCAGTTCGACCCGGAGGCGGTCAAGGACATCGACGAGACCCACTGGTCCGGCGGCACCCTGCTCAAGGCGCAGATGAACGCCAATCTGCTGACCGATGAACTCAAGAAAAAGCGGGCGGGCAACGAGAGCTTTTGGCTGATTGGCCAATCGGATGCGCGCGTCGAACGCATCACGAATGGCGAAGACGCCAGCAAATTCCGTATCTCGGTCCAAGGCTTCGACTACTACAGCACCAAGACCAGCAATGTGGACTCCAGCTGCGCGGACCAGAATCGCTCTGTGGATGTTTGACCCTGACTAAGACGGCCGTAGCCTGTTCCCCCGCTAGGGAACCTCTGAATGCAGCCTGATTTTGGGCGTTGCATTGCGCATCCGGTGCGTGCCCGCTGTCTTGCGCCACGCCTTTCGTTTGGGGGGATCCTGACATGCAGCGCCTTCGGCAATTGACCTTTGCCAGCCTCCAATGCGATCGCAAGAAGCGCAAGACGCGCCGCGAGATCTTTCCGGAGCGGATGGACGGCCTGATCCCCTGGGAGCGCCTGGAGGCCCGCATTGCGCCGGTGTATCCGAAGGGCGGCCGCAAGGGGCGACAGCCGCATCCGCTGTCGGTGATGCTGCGCGTGCACTGCGTTCAGCTGTTCTGCAACCCGATCGACCCGCTGATGGAGGACCGGCTTGCGAGGCGGAGAGCATCCGGCGCTTTGCCGGGGCGGTGCTTGAGAAGGTTCCGGACGAGACGACGATCCCGACTTCCGCCACCGGCTGGAGAGCCGCGGACTGGCGCACCAGCTGTTCGGGAGATCAGGGATCACCTGGCCGAGCAGGGGGTTTTGCTGAAGAAGGGCACCATCGTTGACGCCACCATCATCTCGGCGCCGTCGTCGACCGGGAACGAGAGCAACGCCCGCGATCCGGAGATGCACCAGACGAAGAAGGGGAACCAGCGGCATTTCGGGATGAAGCTGCACATTGGCACCGACACCCGGGGTCTGGTGCACCATCTGGAGGGAACGGCTGCCAACGTTCACGACCTGACGCCTTCGGACCGGCTTCTGCACGGCGAGGAGGAGCAAGTCTGGGGTGACTCTGGATACCGCGGGATCGGCAAGCGCGCGGAGCACGCGCATCGCGAGGTGTCGTGGCGGATTGCCATGCCCCCGAGCAAGCGCCGGACGCTGGCGCCGGGCAGCGCCGCGGCCAAGGCGGAGAAGGCGAAGGCCCGGGTGCGGGCGCGGGTGGAACATCCGTTCCGGATCGTCAAGCGGGTGTTCGGCTGCGACATGGTTCGGTATCGGGGCCTGGAGAGGAACGTGCAGCGGCTTGCGCTGCTTCCGGGCTTCTCGAACCTGATGATTGCCCAGCCGCACTTGCAATGACAGGGGAGAAGTGTGTCCGGAATTTGCCGGACCGGCCCTGCGGGGGCTGAAGTGGCGGCGGTTTCGCCCCGAAAACGCGCATTTGCGGCTTCCGGACCGCCGAAAACCGACCGGTGCAGCCGGGAAGGGCAAATTCCGCAGCAAACCCCAAAACAAACCCTCCAAATCAGAGGTTCCCTAGGCATTCTTTTCGATGGCTGGGGCTAAGGACGGTTGGGCGAAGCTCGTGCGCAATCTCAAGGTTGAGATCGACGCGATCACATAGACGCCTATCGCGAGACCGTCTCGCTGCCGTTCGATCCCGAAGAGCACAACCGGGTGGTGGTTAAGACCGTCGACGACCGGGGATCGAGAGTCTGAAGGTCGTGGAGATAGCGTGATTAACCAGGGAACCGAGGTGACGAACTTGAAGAGATTCACCAACTCCATAGGTGCAATTTGCAATTCGTGGGCATGGCTGATGGACTGGCTCGCGATTTACACTGGACATGGGGAACGGGCTAATGGATCGGGTGCGGTTTCGAGACTGGGTTTCCAACATCGATGAGCTGACGGCGATGCGGTGTCCCAGGGCAGGGTACGTGGTTTTCGCCGCCATCGCTGCAAGCCCTGCAGCCGAACCTTCGACGCCCTGCACATCCAGACGGCCACCAGCCGCCACAGCCAGTTCAAGGGCTTCCTGCGGCCGTTCCTCTGTGTGGGGATCTCACAATGGCCTTCAGCCGATGCCGGATCAAGCGCTTTCGATTTAGGAGGCAACCGTCGGCGATTCGTGCAGACCTGTCAAAATTACGAGCGGCGTATATAATGTGCCGGAATTGTCGCAGACCTTATATCAAGTCAAGTGAACCGCTGCCTTTGGGCTTTTTTTTTGAGAAAGTTCCGAAAACTTCACGATGATGCCACGCCAAGAACTGCTTTTCCGGAAAGTCGTCTTCACGCTTGGGTAGCAAGACCTCACGGGATTCATAGCGTCCTAGAGAATCGACTAAGCTAGGGCCACCGGCAGACATCGAAACCACTATCTTCCAGTCAAACGACAACGTAAAGGCACCCTTATCAAACAGTCTGTGATGAAGTGCACACAGTGAAAGTGCATTCGCGACTTGATCGGGCCCGCAAGCCTTCGGCCATTTTATGTGTGCCGCTTCCAGCCCGAGAGACTCGTTGCTCATGCAGAGAGCGAAAGCGCAAACGGCGCATCGATGATCGTATGCGTCCAGCACCTTTGCGTTGAACAACGGATCGAGAGGCCTTCGGTGCACATGCTTGAAGTTCGATTGAATTCCAACCGCGTCCAAGATTTCGTCGTGGCGCGCGAATGGAAAATGTTCAACGAGCAGCACGTGCGCTATCAGGACAGCCTTCTGACAGTTTGTTTGGAAGGCGTCGAATATCCCCCTAGGAAACCCACCGCTCGCCTTTTCGGCAATCAGGCAACTTTTACTGGGGACTCCACTTAGCTTCTTCGGGGGTATGTGACCTACGTTGCACAATTCCCAAACGCCGTCGTTTTTCAAGCGGTAGAAAGGATCGTTGGTGTTGGTATACTTTGTCTTCCCGGGCGTTCCGAATCGACGCAGGAGATTTCCCAACTCTCTGTCAATCTCTTTGTAAAGCGTCATGCGATTCTTTCCATGAAGGCACTGGCCAATGGCCCACAGCACAAGCAACGGCTTGTGCGGGGCATGTTCTTCCCCGCTCTTCCAAATTTTAAGGCTGGCAAACGCGGCCAGCAAATCTTGCATGTTCATTCCAAATGGGCTCATGCCACGGCTTGTGGCACAGTCTAAAGAAGTGACATGCCATTGCCAACTAGTCTGGAAATCTGACGCAAGAAGTGCTGAGTGAACGATTCGGCTGTTCCGCTAAGGGCCTCTGGCTCATGCGTTTCGGGGTTCACGATAAAATCAACTTTCGAATCTGAAGGATAGCTTAATCGTTTGCCATCAACGTCGAGTCTTGATGCGTTGAGCGTTGGAGCAAGGATTGATCTCACACGGGCGACCTAACGCAAACGTGCGGAGGCACCTTAATCAGATCGAGAATGGCTTGGGCGTCACAGCCTCGGTCGGCCATGGTGTCCCGCCCCGGGCGTGCCTGATCGAGCTGTCAACGAGATGAAGCGCCTCCGGCGACTTGGCGCTCAAGGCATTGAAAATGCGCACCCTGCCCCAGCGGCAGCAGACCGTCGTGCAGTGTCCATGCTCATCCGGCACCCCGCGCGACTCATTCCCGATCAGTCAAGTCGCGGCGAGACATCGCCAGCGCCTCCATGGCTTGAACGCAGTAATCCTGTCCGCATCATGCCCCGCACTTTATGGGTACACAACCTAGCCGCGAGACGAGGGTGCCCGTGTTACGGCTGATGAAGTCCATTAACGCTTCAAAGTTCTTTCCTTCGGCAAGCCCAACGCCACCGACCCTGTCGTGACCGGTCCGTTCGGCACACCCGGCAAGATTCCATAAATCAGGCGCGGATATTTCTTGGCCTTAGGGACATTTGCGGTTTTTCCCCTTGTAGCGCACTGTTGCTTAGGGCATCAGCAAGCCCATCTCCACGAGAAACCGGGACGGTTGCTTCACCCATCCCTTGTAGCGATGTGCCCGCGACAGGATCAGACGCTGTTTCGTTCGAGTGATTGCGACGAAGCAACTGCGGCGCTCTTCTTCCAGTGCTGAACTGCTGTTTCCCCTTTTGATGCTATGCCAAGAGGGGAGGACTTCCTCTGCTAGGCCGATGAGATACACAGTGTCGAACTCTAGGCCCTTGGCGCTGTGGATGGTAGCGAGAGAAACTGCCCCCGGTTTGGGAGCGGGTTCTTTGGAGCGCAGTTCCAGTTCTTGAAGGAACTTGTCGAGTGATTTTTGTCCAACTGCCCCTCGGATTTGGTGCCAAGCGCTGAGATCATCTTTAAGGTCTTCGCTATGCTCGTCACTCTCGAAATGCCCTAGGATTTGATCGATTGCCGAAGCGGGTTTCAAATCTCCGCCAGCGAGACCCACCATCAGATTGACGATCTCCGCAGTGGGCGACGACAATCCGGCTTGCCGGACCGCAGCCGTCCAAGCCTTCAAGTATGTGATTCCCTCCACTGCCGAGCGCGACATGAGGTCGTCGAAATCCGTCGACGCAGGCGAGAAGTTGTTGAACGCGCCAACTAGCGTGACCATGTTACGTCGGTCCAGTGGCCGGTTGATCTGCTTCAGGCAGGCGACAAGCCAGCGCATCTCGGGCGATACGAAGTCGTCTCGGCGCATCAGAATTGTCGTCGGCACTTGCTTGGCTTCAAGAGGTGCGCGCACGGCTTCGAGTAGCGCCCGAGTTCTGGCCAGCACGGCACTCTTTCCGCGTGCCACCCTGTCCAGACATGCAATTTCACTGGCGATGCCAGCAACCTCTTCGTCGTCCGTAGCAAACTCGCGGCACTGCACTTGCTCTCCGTAGGAAAGCAAACAATCGCTCCGCGCCGACTTAGTGGGTGATTTCGACGCGACGCGACGGGCGTTGTAAACGACAAGCCGGTTGGCGACCTCGACGATGCGCGGTGGGCAACGAAAGTTGGCTGGCAGTTGGATCACGTCGCATGCGAAGTGCTTGACCAAGGCGCCGATCCGTTGAACATCGGCGCCATTCCACTCGTAGATTGTCTGGTCGTCGTCGGCCACGGCGAAAAGTTGGTGAAAGTTTCTGCCCGCCATGCGTCGGAGAAGCTCGTATTGCGCGCCGTTGGTGTCCTGGAACTCGTCGAGGAGCCAGTATCTGTAGACGGTTTGATAGTGTCGCGCCATTGCCGGGTAACCGAATAGTTGATACGCCTCGAAGATCAACGAGTTGAAGTCCAACGCGTTGGCACTGCGAAGCTCGCTCTCGTACAGGCGGTAGGCATAAGCCACGCGGCAGGCTTCCTCGGATGATGCGCTGTTCCTTTCGGCAACCCACTTTTCGGCTTGTTTCGGGCTGACAAGCCGGGCTTTCAGGGCATCGATCATGGGCAAGAGGCGGACATCATCGCGGTCGAAGTGCCGGGCATTTCGCCTGAGCGCATCTTCCAACACGGCTTCCCGGTCGGAGGTCTTGGAGTAGATCGCGAAATCAGGCCTGATGTCGAGATGCACGCCGTGCTGGCGCAGGACTTGTGCGCAAAAGCTATGAAAGGTGTGGATATCGGCGCGTTCTTCGAGCCTTGGCGCAAGGGCGGACACTCGGCTCGACATTTCGTGGGCGGCCTTGTTCGTGAATGTCAGTGCCAGAAGGCGGAAACGTTCGTCCGGCGATCGATCAAGCAAGTGGGCGACGCGACAAGTGAGTACACGGGTTTTGCTGGCGCCGGGTCCGGCGAGCACGAGGAGTGCGCCGTCATTCCATTCGACCGCCTTGCGCTGAATTTCTGACAGTTTGCCCAAAGCGGACTCGGCATTACGCCAATCCTCGCAATTGAGAGATGGCGTCACGAAACGTTTCCGGTGTACGTTTCGCCAAGTCCGAGTCGCGGCGAACTCGCACGGCGAACTCTGCCGCATAGGCTCTCTTCTTGTTCCGCAATCGGGACAACAACGCCTTATCGTCCAGTTCACGCGCGTTTGGAATGTCTATTGCCGTTAGCGTCTCGCGCAACTCCGGTCCAAGTCCGTCAGCCACGAGCTGCGCTTCCAGATCACCAGCCGGATGGGTTCGACAGCGTTGCTTCAATTCGTCGGCAGCAAACCCTCGATTGGAAATTGCCCGGGCGTATCCCTGCCCGGCTTCGTCGCCATCGAATACTGCCAGCCAAGGGATGCCCATCGCCTGTGCCAGCGCTGCGAAAGTAGCTGGGTTGCCGTTGTTCTGAGCGTCAATAACGGAAACACCATGCTGGTCGAGGTCGTAGTCCAAAGCATGTGCTATAGCATGGACGATCAGGTAATCAGCCTGCCCTTCGACAATCAGCCAGCGTTCCGCGAAGAAGATCTCGCCGCGCATGCGTTGGGCGAATGTCTCAAGGGACTGAAGCTCGTCGTCGCCGATGTACAGAGAGGATCGATCCCGCAGATTTTTAAGCACCTGCTCAAGCTCGGTGCGCCGTTTGTGCGTAGTGCAGCAGGCGAGCAAAGCGCGGTAGGTTTTCTCGTTAAGGGTGCCGTAGGCCTTGAGCGTTTGCGAAGTACGTTCGTACGTCAGGAGTCCATCTGACTTGGCCACGACCTCTTCAAGGCCACCGAGTGAGGGAATCAGGGCAGAGAAACTCGTTGGCAGGGATCGCACTACGGTCCCATCTGCGGTCAGCCGCACCAAACGCAGGTCGCGGAATGGAACATGCTGAACGAAGTACGGCGAGTGAGTGGTGACGACCTTCTGCCCAGGCAGTGCGCTAACGCAGCGCCACAGGGTGCGAGCGGCTTGGGGATGGAGGTGGGTCTCCGGTTCTTCGAGAGCCAGCACCGGCTCGCTTCCCGGTCCGAACAATTCACTCAGAAGATGGTCGATGAATGCCTGGAACAGGAAGATCACTGACAGGCTCTGAATCCCCTGACCCTGACGCCGCAGCGGGAGCCACGGCAGATCCGGTTCGTTGCGAAGAATGATTTCAGCCCTCGAGAGTAGATCCCACGTCTTCAGAGGGACCATCCGCAGATCGAGACCGCCTTCCCGATCCCTCGCCGCGATCCGGGTTGCGAGGGACAGCGTCTCCGCGATCTTTTTGAGGCGCGGATCGGAATCCAGCAAACGACGGTTGAGCCGGTCAAGAATCTGCACCGCGTCGGACTCGATATCGGGTGGAATCTCTAACGCCCTGAGCAACCGTCCCCAGAATTGCGAAGACCGTGGTGAGAATTCATCGCCCACATCGCGTAAGGCACCGAGATAAAATACGGGCAGGTAACGCCAGAAGTGTTCCAGGTTGACACGCCGTGCGCTACGCTTGGCTAGCGGTTCGCGTCTTGCATCAAGGAATTCCCAGCTCGGCTCGAAGGTGCCGGTATCTTCGTTCCATGTGCACCGAGCTCTTAGAACTACGGCTTGGCGTCCGGTCCCCGAGTCTAGGTCGTGTACTGATAAAGGAAAAGGGATTTTCTTTCCGGCTCTGATGTGATTCAAGCTTCCAAACAGTGGGAGCTTGAGGATGCGAGGCCGGCACGATCTGACGGATGCGGAATGGGCGATCATCTCGCCGTTGCCGCCTGACAAGCCGCGGGGCGTTCCGCGGGTGGACGACCGGCGGGCGATCGGCGGGATCTTTCACATCCTGCGCACCGGCACGCCGTGGCGCGACCTTCCGGAACGCTGCGGGCCATATACGACAGTATGCAACCGCTACAACCGCTGGGCCAGGCAAGGGGTGCGGGAGCGCCTGTTCGAGGCGCTGGCGGCGCGCTCGCCGGGATCTCTTCATCTCCTCGACGCCTCGGTGGTGCGCGCCCACCAGCACGCCGCGGGCGGAAAAAAGGGGTCCGGACCAAGCCATCGGACGCTCGCGAGGCGGGCTGAGCACCAAAATCCACGTCGTCGTCGACGGCCTTGGCCTGCCGCGCCGCTTCGTGATCACCCCGGGCCAAGCCTCCGACAAGGTTGCCGTGCCGGCCCTCCTTGACGGCCTTGAGCCGGCCCGGGACACCGTCGCCGACCGCGGCTGCGACTCCCGCTCCATCCTCAAGCTCATTGCTGACCACGGCTCTTGCCCCCACATCCCGACCCAACGGGACCGCCGGGAGCAGCGCTCCGCATCCCATCACCTGTACCGCCAACGCAACCTCGTGGAACGTTTCTTCAACAAGCTCAAGCACTTCCGAGGCATCGCGACCCGCCATCACAAGCTCGCAAGAAACTTCCTCGCCGCAATCGCCCTCGCCTGCATCCGCCTCTGGATCAAAATCAATGAGTGCACGACCTAGTGCATCGCCGGGGGTCGCTCAGGTTGCAGAACAGCTGGACGCAGTGCACGCGCAGCATCGCCGACAGCGGATGCGGCTGTCGCCCCTTGCGGCCGCCCTTCGGACACGCTGGCGCAATGCTTGCCTCCAGGCGCTCCCAGGGGGTCAGGCCGTCCATCCGCTCCGGAAAGATCTCGCGGCGCGTCCTGTGCTTCTTGCGATCGCATTGGAGGCTGGCAAAGGTCAATTGCCGAAGGCGCTGCATGTCGTGATCCCCCAAAAGAAAGGCGTGGCGCAAAATGGCGGACGCACACCGGATGCACAATGCCGCGCCCACATATCAGGCTGTATTCAGAGGTTCCTTAGCCAAGGACGGCAAAACGCCCAAGGAAATCCGAACTCGGTCCAGAAAGCGGCATTCGAAGCTCTTGTGCGCTGTCTGCTGAAGAAGATCCCGAACATCTGGATGATCACGGAGCATCATGACTATGCCGCTGTGACTGCCAATGTTTCCCGGTACGCCTTGAATATCGCCATCTACTGAAGCGGTCCGCACTCGCGCTGACGGTGGGCAGTCCGAAAACGACGGATGCGGGCAGTCCGGCGATTGACAATGTGGCCAGCCAAGTTTTCGAGTTGGTACTAGGATCGGCGAACGATACGCCGGAAACCATCCGCTAGATCAAGGAACACAATGCCGCTTGGAGGGCCGTCTGTGAGAAAGAAATAGGGGCAGTCTTACAGTTGGAGCCACCGCCTGCAACCGGGCAGAGGCACAGGCCTTTTCTGTGTTCGGCGGACGATCACGGCGCGGCGGATCGACCGGATAGGGATCCTCGATCCCAGCCGACCGCAACCACGCGAGAAGACACATCAGACAAACCACTGGACCAATGGTTTCGCTAGGCCCTCCTCCCAGCGCCTTGCCGTCTGTTTCGACGCCACGCCCAAGCGGCCGCCAAGCCTTCACAGGAAAGTCCCGGCGTGTGCCGTCCCTGCCTTTGAACTCATGTGAAGTCACAATACCCCGACCGCTGCCAGCACAACCACCGTGCCAACGATCACACCCGTCCAAGCACCCTGCACCAGCAAAACGGCCTGAAACACATCGTGTTTTGTCACTGCGGCGCGTTCGATCCGGTCCAATCGGTCCAGAAGCGTTGCGAACTGTTGTTGGGTTATCCTGTCGTCCATAGCTCTTTTCCGTCGTCTGGTGGGGTCATTACACCCCCATGACACAACATATTTAGGCCATAAGGCCTGTTTTTCAACACAAAACATGCACTTTCGCTCCTTTTCCAGAACATGATCCGCTATCACGCAAAACCCTGTCCCATGACCCGACATGGTTTGGGATGAACTACCAACCCAAACCGGGCGAAGCGCCTCCCGCGCACGGAACTGGCTAGGTCGCGGACTCATTGATTTTGATCCAGAGGCGGATGCAGGCGAGGGCGATTGCGGCGAGCAAGTTTCTTGCAAGCTTGTGATGGCGGGTCGCGATGCCTCGGAAGTGCTTGAGCTTGTTGAAGAAGCGTTCGACGAGGTTGCGTTGGCGGTACAGGTGATCGGGCACCGAGCGCCGCTCCCGGCGATCCCGTTGGGTCGGGATGTGGGGGCAGAGCCATGGTCGGCGACGACGTGGATTTTGGTGCTCAGCCCGCCTCGCGAGCGTCCGATGGCGTGATCCGGACCCCCTTTTTTCCGCCCGCGGCGTGCTGGTGGGCGCGCACCACCGAGGCGTCGAGGAGATGAAGAGATCCCGGCGCGCCCGCCGCCAGCGCCCCGAACAGGCGCTCCCGCACCCCTTGCCTGGCCCAGCGGTTGCAGACTGTCGCATGCGGCCCGCAGCGTTCCGGAAGGTCCACCCGCGGAACGCCCCGCGGCTTGTCAGGCGGCAACGGCGAGATGATCGCCCATTCCGCATCCGTCAGATCATGCCAGCCTCGCATCCTCAATCTCCCACTGTTTGGAAGCTTGAATCACATCAGAGCCGGAAAGAGAATCCCTTTTCCTTTATGAGTACACGGCCTAAAACGACTATGGAAGAGAATCTGTTCTATCCCGAATATTCAAGTGCCTGGCCGACATGCCCCGCCGCCTCAAGGGACGATTCCTGATGTCAATCAGCGACCGACTGGAGATACATGGCATTTTCGGCTGGACAAACATTGAAGAAGTCCACACGCTACTTCGCCAATGCCCGTGCAGCAAAACCCGTCACCGAATTGCTCATATCGGGGAAAGGCAAAGGGACGGATATGGCATCGCATGCCTAACTTGGCGGCACCTCAGAACGAGGTGCCACTTTGCGAGCTTCCTCCAACATGCCTGGAAGTGTGAAGAGATAGCGGAGAAACAAATCCGTGAAAGCATGCAAATCCAGCGCATCCCTTTCCGAAAACGGCTCTTCTTCATGTGCAGCATCATTGCCGAGACGTCGTATCTGGTGCGCCCATTTGGCCATATCGGGCGTCAGCCCTCCTTTTTCATTAACTTTTTTGATACGCTCATACAAATTGCCATCGATATCTGGAAACTTGTTTTTCAGGGCAGCCTCTAGCGCTTTGCGAAACATGCTACCGGCGGCATCCCAGTTGCCGCATAGGTTCTCCTTGCCCTGCTTGAAGAACCGTGCGACATTCTCGGGCGTGTGGTCCGGTGCACCGGTGTCCGGGGCCGATGGCGCAATGCAATCATGGGATAGAAGGCTTGGTGATGCCGTCGCAGGATTGTCGTTTTTGTCTTTTACGGAGAATGTCGCGACGATCCCACGGTTGCATTGACCGCAGATTGCAAATGTGTCCCACCTAAACACGCGAGAATTCAGCCACATCTGATGCTGGGTATGCTCAAAGTTCGTCCATGCAATTCGCGTCTCTAGAAAACGTTGCGGATCGATGGGGGCACGCCAACATTCCTCTTTTTTGATCGTGAATGCCACGCTGCGGGTCTTGCAGTACGGACAATCGGCCTTAAACACTCTCATTCGCATCACCCCTACCGCCGGTTTGCCATCATAGACCCGCAAAGGCCCAGTCGCGATCAAGCTTTGCCGCCAGCGACCGATCGTCGATCAGGACATCCGCTACCACCCACCCACCTGCTTTTCTCCGGCTGTGCAACGCTACGTAACCCCAATTCTGGATAAGAGGGGTGAGGGGGTTCCCAAATCGGGCGTGGCCTGATTCTGTATCCGCAACCAAAATCAACGGATGGGATCCCCTCAATGAGCACCTCTATCATCGCACTGTTCTGCTGTCTCGACGACTTTGCAAAGGCCTTTGAAGAATGGGAGCGGCATCGGCTGATCGGCACAGGCCGCCAGCGCTCGCGCTCGGGCAAGCTCTCGCTCAGCGAAAGGCTCTTCATCATGGTGTTGTTTCATCTCTCGCCCTTCAAGAATTTCAAGGCCTTCTGGTTCTATGGCGTGGAGCAGAAATATCGCGACTGCTTTGGAGACCTGCCGAGCTACGGACGGTTTGTCGCCCTGATGCCGCGCTTGCTGGTTCCGTTTTGCATCTTGATGCAATGCTTTCGCGGTGAGGAAACCGGGGTCTATTTTGTGGACAGCACCAAGCTCGCTGTCTGCCACAACGCACGGATCAACCGGAACAAGGTCTTCAAGGGACTGGCCAAACGGGGCCGCAGCGCCAGGGGGTGGTTTTTCGGGTTCAAGCTGCATCTGGTCATCAACGACAAGGGTCAGGTCATGGCCGTCAAGATCACGCCTGGAAACACCGACGACCGCAAGCCGCTTGAGACCATGATTGCCGAGTTGAAAGGCAAGGTGTTCGGCGATAAAGGCTACATTTCGAAGCCGCTTTTCCAGCGTTTGTGGCAGCAGGGCCTGCACCTGATCACTGGCATTCGCCGCAACATGAAAAACTTTCTTCTGCCCATTCTGGACAAAATCATGTTGCGGAAGCGGTTCATCATTGAAACGCTGTTCGATAAACTGAAATCAAGCATGGGATTGGAACACACACGACACCGGTCCCCAACAAATGCCTTCGTTCATATCCTGTCATGTCTGGCTGCCTATATTCTGGCGCAGCCAAAGGTCAAAATCGGCAAAATCGTCGTGCCAGACGCCATTCGGTGCATGCCAAAAGAAAACAGAGCTTATCCATAACTCGGGTTACGTATGCGAACAGTCAGCTTGGATAACTCCACAGGCAGATCGGCACTCGCATACATCCCCACCGTGTCATTGTCAAAAACACTGATCACCGGCCACGCATAGTCAGAGACCTGACAGAGATGGCGACAAGAACAAGCAGCACAGCAGCGAGAATGGCATGCGTCACGTTCGTAAAAAAACCGCGCCATCCAGCGCATCTCGCCGATTACCTCGGCATCGTCGGGCCAAGGCAGGTCGGGGCACTCCAACACGTTACGGTCGCTCGCTAGCAGCCGACCTCAATCCCGGTTTTCCGCGCCTGTTTCACCACCAGACCGTCACTGGCGCACACCATGTAAATGCGCCCGGCGGTGGGGTTTTGCAGTTCAACCACACTTCGGACATCGGGTGTGTGGTTGCGGACCGTTCAATGTCGGAGAATTGGTTAACTCGTCTCCGACCTGCTGGAGTTCAGCCGCCGACCTAGTCGTCGGTGCTTGTCCTTAACCTTTTCGCACTGCCCACGCCTCTTCGCCACTAAAGGAGCTTACCAGCATCGATGAACTGACGCTGTCCTTTGCCACGTCGCTCGCCGGGACCGTCGAGGCCGACGAGACCTTCGCGCTCAAAAGCCGCAAGGGCGAGCGGAACCTGAACCGCAGGCCACGCCGCCGCGGCGCTCGGCATTCTTCACGAGAGCGTCACCCGCTCCGCTGGCGAGCGGGTGAAGCGGGGCCGTGTACATCCAGACGGCCACCAGCCGCCACAGCCAGATCAAGGGCTTCCTGCGGCGCTTCCGCGGCATCGCCACCAAATGCCTGGACAGCTATCCGAGGTGGTTCCATCTCGTCGTCCTCGGCAGGTGTCCATCGCCAAGAGCCTGCCTCGCAGCCGCCAGCGTCAGATCATGCCTGCGATTCGCGAATTGAGCCTAGAAAAATGATCGAAAAATAGCGGCAAGCAGACTGACGGCGGCAATCACGGTCACGCCGATAAGCCATCTCAACATTGTCGGTTCCTTCCGCTCAATCAGCGCCTTGATTTCCGACACGTCCTCGCGTTTGGCCACGTGTTCCAAATGAGCTTCAATGCGCACCAGTCGCTCCCCATGATTTGAACTTCCACCACCGGATCCGTTGGACTGACGATTCGGTGATTCCTCCGGGTGCGACTGGGTTACTTTCTCGCTCATGTTTCTGTACTCCAAGCAGAAAACTTTTGCCAAAGAGCACGGTCGAAGTAACCGTAGTAATCGCCCATCGCAGAGACAACGCTGGTCACGCCGTCTCCAATTCCCAGTTATTTCTTATGCACATGGCTCCGGCGACACAAGGCATTGTGTTTGAGATGTCGGGTGATGGAATGTTCGCATGACATTCTTGACGTGGAACCGTCCCATGACCAAAATCCCCGCCCGCCCCATCGCCTTTCAGCGCCTGTTCCCCGACGACGACGCCTGCGCCCGGTGGCTCATCGCTGTCCGATGGCAGAACGGCTTCCGGTGTCCCGCCTGCGGCCACGACCGCGGATGGGAGCTGAAGACCAGGAAGCACAGCTTCGAGTGCGTCCGTTGCCATCGGCAAACCTCGGCCACCGCCGGCACCCTCCTGCACCGAACCAGGCTGTCGCTCACGATCTGGTTCCGGGCGCCTGCGGCTGGCCACGATCCGGTCCTGCAGCGCCAAGGATCTCGGCAACTTCGCTGTGCGCAGCACCGCCGTGACCGCGATCGTCAAGACAGACGGCTGAAGCGCGGTGCCTCGGGACCGTCACCAGCCCCATGTCGTCGGCGACAGGCCCGCCCATGAGATTCTCGCCTGGATCCACACCGCGTTTTCCAATCTCAAGGGCTGGGCGCGGGGCGTCTGCCACGGGCTGCGCGCCAAGTGTCTCCAGACCTGTCTCGATGAGTTCGTCTTTCGCTTCAATCGGCGCCGAAATCGGCACGCTGCCTTCCTGTCCCTGTTCCTGCAGGCGCTGCGCGCCAAACCTCACCCCTGCCGTATCTTGATCAAACCGGAACTAAGTACATAAGCAGTTTCCCCTTTTTCGGGGGATCACGACATGCAGTGCCTTCAGCAATTGACCTCTGCGAGCCTTGAACATGACCGCAAGAAACGCCGCGAGATTTTTTTCGGAACGGATGAACGGCCTGATCCCCTAGGTGCGTTGGAAGACCGCATTGCGCCGACATGTCCCAAGGGCGGCGGCGGCACCGCGGTCGGTGACGCTGCGCGTGTACCACGTGCAGCCGTTCTGCAATCCGAGCGATCCGGCGATGCACCGGACAAAGAGGGGGAACCAGTGGCATTTCGGGATGAAGCTGCGCATCGGCACCGATCTCCGGGGTCTGGTGCACCATCTGGAGGGAGCGGCCGCGAAGGCCGCGACCTGACGCCGGGCATCGCGGGATCGGGAAGCGGGTGTTCGGCTACGACAGGGTTCGCTGCCGAGGGTTGAGAACGTGCAGCGGCTTGCGCTGCTTCTGGGCTTCTCGAACCTGATGATTGCCCAGCCGCACTTGCAATGACAGGGGAGAAGTGTGTCCGGAATTTGCCGCGCCGGCCCTGCGGGGGCTGAACCGGCGGCGGTTCAGCCCCGAAAACGCGCATTTGCGGCTTCCGGACCGCCGAAAACCGACCGGTTCAGCCGGGAAGGGCAAATCCCGCAGCAAATCCCGCAGCAAACCCCAAAACAAACCTCCAAATCAGAGGTTCCCTGATTTGTCAGTACTTCTATCGGATCAGCAACACTTGACGTAGCTTGACATGGCAGGCTGTGTTACCTTCGGTCGAATGGGTCATCCAAAGACATTTGCCGAATGCCTGTCACTGAAGCCGAAATCCTGTTTTGCAACGCGTTGATTTACGATGGTACGGGAATTCCGTCATTCAATGGAGATGTCGCGGTTACCGGGGATCGCATTGTTGCCGTCCGAACAGCCGCTTCAAAGGACGACATCCGTGCCGAGCAGAAGCTTGATGTACGCGGTCTCGCGTTGGCTCCCGGATTCATCGATGCGCATACCCATGACGACAGGGCAGTTATCGACTGTCCCGACATGACCCCGAAGATCAGCCAAGGTGTCACGACTGTTGTAACCGGAAACTGCGGCATTTCGCTTGCACCCGTTTCGTTCGACGGCGATCCTCCAGCTCCCATGAACCTCCTCGGTGGACGGGAGGCGTACGGGTTTCCCACCATGGCAGCGTATGCCGACTGGCTTCAACGTGTGCCACCAAGCGTGAACGTGCTGGCGTTGATTGGGCACTCGGCTCTTCGTCTGGCAGTCATGAAAGATGTGTCCCTTGTCGCCACAAGCGACGAGATCGCCGAAATGCGTGGCTGCGTTGCCCAATGCATGGAAGATGGAGCGAGCGGCTTCTCCACAGGACTGTTTTATCCAACCAATGCAGCGGCCGATGAAAATGAAGTCGCCGCAATTGGATATGCTGTTGCCGAGCGCGGCGGGGTGTACACCACTCATATGCGGGACGAGTCTGTGCATGTTATTGACAGCATTCACGAAGCGTCCCGAACAGCGCGGTCCGCGCAGTTGCCGCTGCTGATCTCGCACCACAAATGCGCCGGGGTCGAAAACTGGGGACGAACATCCGAGACATTGCCCTTGATTCAGCAGCTTGCATCGTCGCAGCCGATAAACGTCGATGTCTATCCCTATGCCGCAGGTTCGACCAATTTGCGGGAGGATCTTGTCACCGAAAAGGTTCGGATCATGGTTACCTGGTCGCGTGCGCATCCGGAGATGTCTGGCCGCGACTTGGCAGACATCGCCGACGATTGGGGGGTGTCGCTGCTTGAAGCTGCACGCAGGCTGGATCCAGCGGGGGCGATTTATTTTCAAATGCATGAGGATGACGTTTGCAGGATTCTGCAGTCGGAGCTTTCGGTTGTCGGCTCGGACGGTCTTCCCCACGACGATCATCCGCATCCCAGGCTCTGGGGAACATTTCCGAGGATAATCGGCAAGTTTGCCCGCGAGATGGGGTTGCTCTCGATGGAAGCTGCCATTCACAAAATGACCGGGAAGACAGCCGATGTGTTCGGACTGAAGAACCGGGGACGCATCGCTCCCGGATTCGCGGCAGACATCGTGATATTCAACCCTGGAACAATAATCGACAAGGCGACATACGAAGATCCTGAACTGCGCTCAGTTGGAATAGAAATGGTGTTCGTGAACGGAGCTCTTGCCTTTCGAAGCGGGAACGCCACAGAACAAGGGGGCGGCAAGCTCCTGCGAGGCTACAGGGAATGGGGTTCAAGCTGAATGTCATTCACGCCGTTGCGGTGACATCGGCTGAGCTTGGGCTGACCGCAAGCTCGGGAGTTTGAACGTCAGATTCCAGTTGCTGACACGTGCAAGTTTGAGGGTTTGTCCCCAGCAATTCCGTCAGGGTGCAGGAGACAAAGGCGCGGCAACCGTACTGAAGCCTTTCCGAAACGACCTCTCATGCTTGGGCTGCGATCAATGAGAAATCCCCTCGGCGTCAATGACCAACTAGATACCCGTGGACGTCAATGCGCTCGCTGAGCGCGCCAAAACTGGCCAGCGTTTGGCGCTCAGGAGGTGTGAGTTACACTGTGGCGCGCACTTGATCGAGAAGATCCCGACGGTCCTTGCGGGCCGAAAGCGCAGTGTCCATGTCCACCGCCACAAAGTTGGTGTCAGTATGCGGCTGCAGTTGTCCGATTAAGTCCATGTCCGCAGATATGACCGTTCCGACCATGAAATAGCCGCCGCCGGAGACGGCGTCCCGATGCAGGACGATCGGCTCTGTGCCGCCAGGAACTTGAATGGAACCATATGGATAGCAACTGTCAACGATGTTGGAAGGATCTGACCCGGCCCCGAACGGCTGTATGCGTTCGTTGAATTCCAAGGGTTGCCCTTTTTGAAAACGGTAGCCAATCCGGTCTGCCTCGGGTGCCACTTTCCAGGTGTCATCAAAGAAGTTGTGTTGCGAAGTCTCTGTGATGCGATGCCAGTAGAGGCCTGGCATCGTGCGCAGTTCTGCGGTTGAGCTTGGCATTCGGCGCAGTCGGTCTGAAACGCTCCGGCCCTCCGACGGTTGTGCTTCGGATGGTCCAATCTTGATCTCATCTCCAGCTTGAAGATTTCTGCCTTCAAAGCCGCCAAGAGCTCCGAGTGTGTATGTCGACCGACTGCCCAAGGCCGGCGGCACGTCCAGACCGCCCGATATTGCGATGTACGCGCGCGCGCCAGCTTTGAGGTATTCGAAGCTAAGCACCTGCCCCGAATTCACCCTGAATGAAGTCCAGGTCTCTTTGGCAGTGCCGTCAACCTTCGGGGGCAAGTCTGCGCCGGTCACTGCGACAGTGGCGTCCACCGTGAACTCCAATTCGGGACCGAGGAAGACCGTTTCAAACGCGGCCGCTCCCTCGTCGTTTCCAACCAGCAGGTTGGCTGCACGGAGCGCAAATCGGTCCATCGCCCCGGAAATCGGAATGCCGAGATGATAGTATCCTGGGCGGCCCAAATCCTGGACTGAAGTGGCCAATCCGGGCGAAATTACCTTAACAGCCATGAAGTGCCTCCATGATTTTGGTGTTGTATTCGTCCACTCCGCCTTGAAACTCCGCCAGCGAGAATTCGAAATCCCCGATAATGGGTTCAAATCTTCCAGCTTCCACCGCGGCCACGTCTTCGTCATAGGCGGCCCGGTCCACCGGTCGGAACTTCACGATGTCCCCCGGCTTGAAAAAAACCATGAAGTCACGGAGGTAGCTGATCTCCTGTTTAGGGTCGTAGATTGGCATCGGGGTTATTCCGAACATCTGGTATCCTCCAGCGCCTCGCACCGAGTAGATGCAGGCAAAGCATCCGCCGTAGCCGACAGTCAGCCTGGGCGTGTCGGTTCTCGGACGAAGATATTTCGGTACCTCTATCTGCCGTTTTCGTTCGACCATCTGGTACATGAACGGAAGGCCGGCGACGAAGCCGACCATCGTCACGAACCATGGTGCACCCGAATGCGCTTCGATGAAAGATTCGATCGAGTCGAAGCCGTTGATGCGAGCGGCAAATTCCAGATCAGTGCTCTCCGGATCTTGGTGGCGCTCCCTGAACCTCATCAAGGTCTCATGTGTCCACGGGTCATTGTAGTGGACAGGAATTTCAATTACGCGCGTCGACAGCGTAGCCTCTGCGTTTTGTGCCGCTGCCTCGATTGCACGCAGCTCCGACAAAAGGTCGTTTGGCTTAATTCGGTCAGGGTCAAACTTGATCTGGTACGATGCGTTTGCCGGACACACCTCCGTCACGCCCGAAATGCCGCTTTCATTGACCGCCTTTGTGACGGACAGGCTTCTGAAGAACGCTGCCAGCGACATTTCTTCATCCACCTCGGCGAAAATGTGATCATCGCCTCCAAACGAGTACCTGGTTTCCATAATCGTCATCCTCCTTGGTTGACTTTGGAGAAGTGAAAATCGCTCAGCCATTCATCAAGAAAGTCCGTGTGCACGTCGCACTTGGCGACCCTTTCGTTGTCAACCAGCGCAAGGTGCAGCGGTTTCGTGGTCTTGATCCCTGAAATCTCCAGTTCATCGAGGGCGCCGCACAAGCGCCGGAGCGCTCTGGGACGGGAGTCGTCCCAGACAATCAGCTTGCCAAGCAATGAATCGTAGAATGGAGGGACACTGCATCCAGAAAACAGCATGGTGTCGAAACGAACTCCCGGGCCGCCAGGAAAAGTGACTGAGTCAACGGTTCCGGGGTTTGGCATGAAGTCGTTCTCCGGATCCTCGGCGTTGATCCGGCATTCTATCGCGTGGCCATTGATCACGATGTCTTCTTGCCGATGTCGGAGCGGATTTCCGCTGGCGATCCGAATTGCCTCCCGCACCAGATCAATTCCGGTGACCAACTCCGTGACTGGATGCTCGACTTGGATGCGGGTGTTCATTTCCAGAAAATAGTATTGCTCAGTTGCTGCATCGTAGAGGAACTCGAGAGTTCCCGCCCCGCGATAGCCTACCGACTCGGCAAACTTGACCGCTTCTTGGCACAGACCTTGGCGAACATGGTCTGGCACGGGGGGTGCCGGTGCCTCTTCCCACACCTTTTGCCGACGTCTTTGGAGCGAACACTCGCGATCATAGCAGTGGATGACCCTCTCACCGTCACCTAGCACCTGAACTTCGACATGCCGCGCGTTCTGGATGTAGGCCTCGATGTATATTCCTCCGTCTCCAAACGCAGTTTGCGCCTCCAGGATTGCCTGCGGAGCCAAGCGGTTGAAATCATCGCGGTTGAAGGCTGTTCTGATGCCCCGTCCACCGCCGCCGGCCGCAGCCTTGATCATTACCGGGAATCCGATTTCATTCAGCATTGGCTCTGCCGCTTCGAGATTCTCCAGCCGTCCAGAACTGCCGGGAACCGTTGGCAGGCCGATATTCGCCGCCGCCTTCCGTGCCATTACCTTGTCCCCGAGATTCCTTATTGTGGAGCTGTGGGGACCGACAAAGATCATGTTCGCTTTCTCAACGGCATCGGCGAAATCGCCGTTTTCAGCCAGAAAACCGTATCCTGGGTGAACCGCGTCCGCACCTGCGCCCTTGGCGGCGGCGATGACGGCATCGATGTTCAGATAAGACCTTGAAGCAGGTGACTTGCCTATGCAGACCGCTTTGTCGGCAAGCTTCACGGGCAAGGAGGACGCATCGGCTTCGCTGTACGCCTGAACGGTCCTGAGGCCCAATTGGCGTGCCGCGCGGATGATCCGGACGGCGATTTCGCCTCGATTCGCAATGAAGAGAGTCTTGATCGGCATGCTTTGAAGCGGTTAGTTCAGCACTTCAACGAGAGGCTGGCCAGCCGTAACGGGATCCTCGTTTTCCACCAGAAACTTTGCAACCGTCCCGGCCCTGTCGGATTTCACTTCATGGAAGGACTTCATGACCTCGACCAGTCCGACGGTGTCGCCAACGGCAACTCTGTCGCCTTCCTCCTTGTAAAGCGGCTGGTCTGGCGCCGGTCGCCTGTAGAATGTGCCTGGCAATGGCGATAGGACTTGTTCACTGGGCATTTTCCCTTCCTCATTAAATTGTGAATGGTGGTTTAACGCGATGCAGGGCAGCTTTTGCTCCGATCTCGCGATGCGCGCCTCAATCTCCTGTCACTGTACGTCGAAGATTCGCGGCTGAATCGCGTCTCGCACGGCCATGGCCACTTCCGTTGCATTCGGCGTGTCGGCATGCACGCAAATGCAGTCGCATCCAACTTCCACGTCAGTTCCGTTGACCGATGAAGTCTTGCCTTCCCGTATCGCTCGCACGCATCGTCGGGCTGCATCTTCGGGATCATATGATTCGTGCTCGCGTGTTATTATCAGGCTTCCGTCATCGTTGTAGCTGAGGTCCGCGTAGAACTCCGCCATGAATCGATGTCCCCGCTTCTTGTAGATTTTTTCGTGCAGCGTGTTCTTCATTCCGAGCAGCACCACGCCGAAAACGTCGGCTGCGTCGCATACCGCATGCGCCACGTCCTCATTGCGTGAAGCCATTCCATAGAGTGCTCCGTGGGGCTTGATGTGGTTGAGATCAATGCCTTCCGCGTCAAGAAAGCCCTTCAGTGCGCCTACTTGGTAGATGATGATGTTCGCGAGTTCTTCACGTTCAATCTCCATTGCGCGCCGTCCAAAGCCTTGGCGGTCGGGAAGAGATGGATGGGCGCCAACGCGGACATCATGCATCTTGGCAAGCCGAACCGTCGCGCGCATGTGGTTGGGGTCAGACCCGTGAAACCCGCAGGCCACGTTCGCAAGAGAAATTATGGGCATGAGCTTCTCGTCCTCTCCCAGCTTGTAGAGGCCGTAGCTTTCTCCCATGTCGCAGTTGATTACGGTAGCCATTTAGATTCCTCTGAAAATCAATGAGCTTCGGTCCACGCCGATCGGGATTCGGGGTCGATTTCGATCACTGTACCCTCGATTGCCGACTTGGCAATCGCCTCCATGATCGCAACGTTGCAAACGGCTTCGCTCGGAAACACTCGGAATCGACCGTTGCCGTCGCACGCAGCGGCGAACTCATCCAGTTCCTCCCTTAGTGTGTCGACCGGCTCCAATTCCAGGGGTTCCGGCGTTTCGCCGGCAACGTGTGTGTACAGGACTTCGCCGTCAATGTCGGAGAACGCGTTGGCGGCTGTGCCGTAAATGTTGAAGATTGTGGTGTAAGGGCAGGCGAACGAGCAGCCTAGATAGCCGGTGGCTCCCGATGAAAACTCGAACAGTGCGGAGGTTGTGTCGTCGATGTCAACCGAAACGGCGCGACGCGTTGCCTGTGCGCGGACGTGCCTGATAGGGCCAGCGATCCAGCACAGCAGATCGATCATGTGGATCCCGAGACCTGCGATTCCGCCGGCCGGGCTTTCGGTTCGGTTCGCCCGCCACTTGTCTGGCGTGTAGGCGAGCGCACCCGGCGCAGAGAAATTGGTCTCCAGATGCAGCAGAGTTCCGAAATCTCCGTTGCTTAGCAGGCTCTGGAGTTTCTTTCCTGCCGCCGAGAACCGCCGATTGTGCCCGACCGCCAGCACCACGCCTGCGGCCTCGCAGGATGATGCCGCTTTTCGACCGCTTTCTGCCGTGAGCGCAAACGGTTTTTCCACAAAAACATGCTTCCCGGCATCAGCCGCTTGGCACACATGCTCTGCATGAAGCGAATGCGGAGTCGTGAGGATGACGGCATCGATGTCCGGGTCGGCAAGCACAGCCGCAAATGAATCATGCGTTTCTGTCGCGAATTTTGCAGCAAACTTTGCCCGTTTTTCCGCGCTGCGCGAGTAGCACGAAGCAATTCTGATCAGTTCTGATCGGTTCTGAATCGATTTTGCGAGTTCATCGGACCACCAGCCGAGACCTATCGATGCCGCCCGAATCATTCAATCAATCCTGCATGCTCGCAATGAATCGCAACCTGAACTGGTCGGCGACGACTGCAAGGATGAGGAGGACGCCGATGACGACGATTTGCAGATAGGATTCTATACGGGCAAGATTCATTCCGTTCTGGACAAGCCCGATGAAAAGCGCCCCCAGCACTACATTCTCGAGCCGACCGATTCCGCCCCGCAGGCTCACTCCGGCGATCACGCAGGCCGCTATTGATTCAAGGGGCATCGTTGCGCCAATGTTGGCTTCGCCAGTGTCGAGGCGCGCCGTAAGGAGAATTCCGGACACCGCTGCCATCAACCCGCACAGAACATAAGCGAGAAAGAGGGTTAACTTCGTGTTGATTCCCGACAGTCGAGCCGCTTTGATATTGCCGCCTACAGCGTAGAAATGGCGCCCGAGACGGGTTTGGTTAACCACAAAGTACAAGACGAGAATGAAGAGCAGCGCAACCAGAACTGGCGTCGGCATGCCGTAGATTGCACCGAAACCGAATATGTCGCCGAATTCGATCGGCATTCCGTACACTGGCGTGCCCCCGGTCAGGTAGAGCGCAATGCCAAAGCCGACTGACGCCATGCCAAGGCTCATCATGAAAGGGGAGACGCCGAAGACCGCAACGCCTATTCCGTTGATCATCCCGATGGCGGACCCTGCGGAGATACCCGCCAGGATGCCGATCAGGATTGCAAGGCCGACGGCGTCGGGCATTGCCGAATAGGCACCCGCCATGGCCGTTGCACCGACAACCGAAGTGACGGCAAGGATCGTGCCAACGGACAGATCGAAGCCTCCGGTGAGGAGAGCGAACATCTGGCCCAACGCCACCAGGGCAAGATAGGTGGTCTGTCGCAAGACATTGAGCAGGTTTCTGCCTGTCAGGAAGTTGTCTGACAAGAACGTGAACACCACAACTGCAATCAGGAGAAGGAATGGAAGCACGCCTAGCCGCACGAATGCAAGCTTGACAAAGTGAATCGCACTGCTTGCAAGCGATGGCTTCGCCGGCCGTGCTTGCTTGCCTTGATCCGGTGTCATGCCGCCTCCCTCTCAAAACAATGCCTGAGAACTTCCTCTTGGCAGATTTCACTGCCGGACAGCTCGGCCGTCAGGACCCCACGGCACATAACATAGACTCTTCGCGTCAAATGCAAGATCTCGGGCAGGTCTGACGAGATCAGCAGCACTGCCGCACCCGTTTCGCAAAGCTGCGCGATGAAAGCGTAAATTGCGACTCGCGTTCCAACGTCCACGCCGACAGTGGGCTCGTCGAAGACAAAAAGCTTGACCGTCCGCGTGAGACTCTTCGCAAGCATGATCTTCTGCTGGTTCCCGCCCGAAAAATGCTCCACCATCCGCTCGACGTTGAGAGGCTGAAGATTCAGGCGCTTGGCAAGCGCATGGGTCAGCTTCGCTTCCGCGCGCGTCCGCAGCAGAAAGCCGCGCGAGAATTCACGGGTCGACAGTGCCGGGATCGCTATGCTCTCGCGGGCGCTCCGCATCATCATCAGCCCCTCGTCGCGCCGGTCCGCCGGCACGTAGAACAATCCCCGGTCAAGCATGCTGCGAGGAGAAAGGCCAGTCGTGCACTCGCCCTCGAAATAGACGTCACCGCCGGACACCGGGCTGATTCCGAAGCACGCTCGCGCAATGTCCGACTTGCCCGATCCGATCAGGCCCGCCAGGCCGACGATCTCTCCGCGACCTACATGCAGTGAAACGCTTTCAATGTTTCCGTCGTGAGTGGACAGATTTCTCGTCTCGAGAACAGTGCCTCCGGGTTTGAACTCGATGCTTGGGAAAATCTGGTCGATGATTCTTCCCGTCATAAGGCGCACGAGATCCGTTTCCGAAATGTCAGCCTCGACAGTGGCTACAGCCTGCCCGTCTCGAAGAACGGTTATTCGATCACCGATGCTTCGGATTTCGTTCAGGCGATGGGTGATGTAGATGATTCCAACGCCTTGCGCCTTGACCTGTTCGATCAGGGCGAAGAGCCGCTCGGTTTCGCGATCGGTCAGCGACGCCGTCGGCTCGTCGAGGATCAGCACCGACAGTTCGGAACGGAATGCCTTGGCAATTTCCACCATCTGCTGTTCAGCCCTGGACAGGAACGCAACGCGCTGGGATGGCCGGAGCGCAAACCCGAGGCGATCAAGAACTTCGGCCGCACGCCTGCGGGCCGCGGCCTTGTTCAGCATGCCCCAGGAAGTTTCTTCCGCTCCAAGGAACAGGTTTTCTTCGATCGTGAGTTGTGGAACCAGCGAGAACTCCTGAAACACGGCGCTGATTCCGAGCGTTCGGGCATGATGCACAGAGAAGATGTCAACGGGGCTGCCTCGAAAGTGCAGCTTTCCGCCATCTGGACGCAACGCTCCGGCAGCAATCGAGATTAGCGTCGATTTTCCGGCGCCGTTCTCCCCGAAAAGAACATGCACTTCGCCGGCATGGACCGAGAAGTCCACATTCTCCAGCGCCGGTGCGCCGGAAAAGTGCTTCGTGATTCCGTCAAGCTTCAGCAGCGGCGGACCCCCAGATTTCAGGGGTCCGCCGTTCGGCTTGTCGTGATCAGCTTGCGCCGCCATGCGGAACCGAACTCAGTTTACGGTGAATGTCGGCTTGAAGTCATCGGGCGCGAGCGAAGAGCTGCGGTCGAACGTGTCGATGTTGCTGGAATCGATCACATAGAGTGCTGGTCCAACATGCTTGGCGTAAGGTTCCCCTTCAAGGATCCTCACTGCCTGATCGATTGCCACTCGCCCTTGAATGACTGCCGAATCGGTCGGGGCGGCGAGAACTTGGTCGCGACTGATCCCACGGAAAACGCCTGGAGTGAAGTAGTAGGCAACCAGGCTGATCTGATCGGTCAGGCCGCGTGCACGCAGCAGGCTTATGGATGCCTCCACTGTCGGCGACGTGCCAACTATGTAGGAGATGTCAGGATGGGCCTCGAGGGTGTCCTCGACAAGCTTGGACTGGATTTCCTTGCCCGTGTCGCCGTACTTGGTCTCCACGACCTCGATGTCGGAACCAGCAACTGCCTCCTGGAAACCTGCGTTCCCGGCTTCCACCCAACCTGCCCCGGGCGGACCTGGGAACCACGCGACCTTTACCTTTCCCGATCCGGCAGGGTGGAGGTTGGCGATGTATTCGCCGGCCTTCGCTCCCATTTCGCCGAAGGAAACAAGAGACTTGGCTGAGAGTTCTGGTGAGGAAATGCCGTTGATGACATCGATTACGGGAACGTTCTTTGCTCGAATCTCGGAGATGAGATTGTTCATTCCGTCAAACGAGATTGCGCCAATGACAACAGCATCGGCTCCGCGTGCCACGCAGTCCTCGATCTGCGTGATCTGCGTATTGAGATTGGTGTATCCGCCCGCTTCGACAAGCTGCATCTTTACGCCAAGGCGCTCGGACTCGGCGACCACGCCATAGTTGACTGCAAGCCAGTAGGCATCCTTCATGTGCGGGAACGAAACGCAAATGTCCCACGCCTGCGCAGCTGCCTCAAGCGGCATGTAATCCATGGTGGCACGCGGGCTTGCCATGTCAAAAGGCGGGTCCCAAACCTCGACCGGGTACGGGTACCAGTCGTCGGCTGCCGCACCGCACGCGAGCACGGACGCTCCGGCGACTGCCAATCCCGATTTCCATTCAATTCTCATATAGCGTTCTCCCTTTTTCTGATTCCGCCGGGTGTTGCCTTGCGATGCAACGCAAACAACTTCGAAACAATCGTCTAGCGTCAACCGGCGACACTGTCAGTTGCCGAAAGCATGGATATCTCAAATCGGCAAGTGCTCGTAGATTTACACCTGCAGTTTTTCTTGTAAAATAGTATTTTTTGCAAAGCGATATCGAAAAAATCGATGGCAGTCACATTTCGGCAGATCCGTTATTTCATTGCTGTCGCCGATGCCGGAAAGGTTTCGGATGCCGCCGCCAACCTGAATGTCTCCCAGTCTGCAGTAAGTGCAGCGATCGGCAGTCTTGAAAGGGAACTTGAGGTTTTGCTGTTCCTGCGCAAATCGAGCGGCGTGTCGCTGACCTACGAGGGGCACCAGTTTGTTCGGCATGCGCAGAATGTTCTGGCGGCGGTCTCGGAGGCGACGCGTGGATTGCGACGGTCCGGTCGAACATTGAAGGGTGATGTTAGAGTCGGCTTGACGTACACAGTGGCAGGATACTTCATTCCGCAGATTCTCATGCGTTTTGGCAGATCATTTCCCGAGGTCCGGGTTCTGCTTAAAGAACAGCAGCGAGCGGAAATCGAGGCTGGAATCATCGATGGAAAGTTGGACATCGCGGTATTGTTGACGTCCAATCTCCAGAATGAAGACGCGATTGACTCCAAAGTCTTGATGCGCTCCCAGAGACGGCTTTGGCTTTGTGCCGACCATCATCTCATGGGAGCCGATTCCGTTTCCTTGGCTGACGTGTCCAGGGAGCCGTACGTTATGCTTTCCGTGGATGAGGCCGACCGCACGGCGCTTCGGTACTGGAATTCGACGCCGCACCGTCCAAATGTGGTATTCACCACCTCTTCAGTGGAAGCCGTTCGAAGCATGGTGGCGACAGGTATGGGGGTCACGATCCTGTCGGACATGGTCTATCGGCCTTGGTCGCTTGAAGGCCAGCACGTCGAAGTCAGCCCGGTGGCGGACCCGGTTCCCACGATGGATGTCGGTCTTGCATGGCTGAAGTCGCGCGAGATGACGGCGCCGACCAGAGCATTTTACGATTACCTGCAGCTTTCCTTTGCAGATAGCGGCTTCGCTGATGCCGAGGCGAGAGGCTGACTTGGGTCGACTGTCTGTTGCTTCATCTCGATTTCGACGAACGCGAATTCTTTCGGGTTGTCGTTGATGACATTGTGCTCGACTCCAGCATGCCGGAAGTAGGACTTCCCCGCAACAAGCTCTGAACGCGATTCGGTTCCGTTCGGGTTGGTTATCAACAGCCGTCCCGTGGCCAGCGGCACGACGACATAGTCCATTTCGTGGCGGTGATGCCCCGTCGCCTCACCAGGGGCAAATTGCCAAAGAGTCACTCGGACACGCTCGTTGTCAATTTGCACTGTTCCGGTCGCCATGGGCCTGGATTCTTCCATGCATGCAGTCTCTCGATTCTGGAGCCGAGCAGACGCCAGGCTCGCCGGATTCCAGTGCGCGTTGTCTTGCACTTGTCTCTAGGCGGTTGGCTTCTCTGCGCTTAACGGCGTCGTCCGCATCATAATATATACCAGATATACCAGCGAATGGGAAATTCCCCAAATCAATCGACAGCTTCGGCTCCAAGGTTTCAGGGAAACGGAGGACAGTGAATTGCCTCGGAACGAAGGATGGACTCAACCGCCGCCTTGCAAAGAGGCAAATCCTTCGACGAGGAACCGATTGGACAGCGGCAAGCTGGCGGCGCCGAGGGAGGGGGCGTCCGATCCAATGCATCCTTCATGCACTTCGGGAATCTCTATGCCTGCGAAGTTTCGTTGTTTCAGCGCTCTGCGCGTTTCGTTGGCAAGCCTTGTTCGAAGTTCGCCCGGAATTCTGCCGTCGATGAGAACGGCATCAAAATCTATGACAGAAACAGCGGCGGTCACTGCGTCGGCCAGGCCGTTGCTTGCCAAGGAACACCACTTGTCCACAAGGCGTTCGTCCAGAACCCATGTTGAGGCATCTCTCCAGAGTTCTGGATCGGGTTGTCCCGCCTTGATGTGCATGTGCTCCATCGTTGCCAAGGATGCGACATCGATTAGCTGGCAGTGTCGCCCATTCTCGCCGACAGTGGGCATTGAACCAAGAGCGCCTGCGTTGCCAGTTTGTCCGGTGTAGAGGCTTCTGTTGAGGACAACGCCGCCGCCGATGAAGTAGTCGACATGAAAATACAGGAAGTCCCCCGCAAGGCGGGTTTCTCCGAAGATGAGCTGGGCCGCGCACGCCGCAGATGCGTCATTTTCCAGATATGCGGGAAGACGGAGCGCTTCCTCAAGTTCCGATCGAATGTCGCGGGTGGCCCAAGGGTACAGCTTCTCCTTCGGCACGTTCAATTCGGAGGCCCAGTCCCAAAGACGAAACGGCAGGGCAACGCCGATGCCGGAAACTTTTTTGCACCGATCAGGGCCGAGTTGGTCGGAAAGGGTCTGGAAGGCGCGAAGGGCAAACTGGACGATCTCGTCTGCGTTGGGGTAGGTGTATGAAGTGCGCTCTTGCCCAAGCTTGTTGCCGAGAAAGTCAACGAGCACGAAGTCCGAACTTCGACGGCCGACGAAGAGACCGAAGAAATAGGCTCCATCGGTTGCAAGCTCCATGGGAATGGAAGGTTGGCCCACGTGTCCGCGCACGGGCTCGCCGGCAAGCAGTAGGCCTTCCGACCTCAGCTTGCGGATGATTACCGAGATTGTCTGAGCGGTAAGTCCGGTTATCCTTGATATTTCCGGTCGTGAAAGAGGGCTGGTGAATCGCAGGACTGACAGCACAAGGCGCTCGTTGCGGACGCGCATGCTGCTCTGGTTGGTGCCGCGCATCCCGTTTTCCGGCAGATGTCTGTCGAGTCTGCTCATTGGGGATCGAAACTGGTTGCAGTTGAGCAATTGAATTGCTGGCTTTCAAACTTGAGCGGCGGCAGGCTCGCTGTCAACCCGAATTAATAATTAAGTCTTATTTTTTAATTGACGCGCGAACTTGAGTCATGCTAGCCAAATGCGCTACGGAACGCCTGCTTCGAGGGCTTCAGTTCCGGACGGAAAGACTAGGCGAGTCAATGGAGGTAAAAATGAACCGACTCAATCCTATTCAATTGGCGTGCATTGGGGGAGCGGCCTTGCTTGCTGCGTCAGCAGTCCCTGCGACAGCTGAAATCAGTGCATGTCTCATCACGAAGACCGACACGAACCCATTCTTCGTCAAGATGAAGGAAGGTGCCACGAAGGAGGCCGAGGCGAACGGCATCGCTCTTCAGACGTTCGCCGGCAAGATCGATGGCGACGTGGAGACGCAGGTGGCCGCTGTGGAAACTTGCATCGCTTCCGGCGCCAAGGGAATTCTCATCACGCCGTCCGATTCTCGAGCCCTTGCGCCGGTGGTCACCCAAGCCAGGGACGCGGGGCTGCTGGTGATTGCGCTCGACACGCCATTCGAGCCGGCGGACGTTGCGGACGCGACATTCGCCACCGACAATTTCAAGGCTGGCGTTCTCATCGGCCAGTGGGCGAAGGCCACGCTTGGTGACGATGCCGCAAACGCGAAGATAGCGCTTCTGGACCTGAACCCGTCCGAAGTCTCCGTGGACTATCTGCGCGACCAAGGCTTCCTGACCGGGTTCGGCATCGACGTCAAGGATCCGACGGACATTGGTGACGAAGACGATCCGCGAATCGTGGGTCACGATGTAACCAACGGCAACGAGGAGGGCGGACGGACCGCAATGGAAAACCTTCTCCAGAAAGATCCAGAGGTCAATGTCGTGTACACGATCAACGAACCGGCCGCTGCGGGCGCATACGAGGCATTGAAGGCCTTCGGGCGCGAAAATGACGTGCTCGTCGTTTCCGTTGATGGCGGCTGTCCTGGCGTGATGAATGTAGGGGAGGGCATAATCGGCGCAACGTCGATGCAGTTCCCGCTTCTCATGGCGTCCAAGGGCATTGAGGCAATCAAGAACTGGGCCGATTCGGGAGCCAAGCCCGATAACACTCCCGGTCTCGATTTCTTCGACACTGGTGTGCAGTTGATTACCGACACGCCAGTTGAAGGACTTGATTCCCTGTCTTCCGAAGATGGATTGGCCCTGTGCTGGGGCTGACGCCCGGAATTCTGTTGTTGACATAGGCGAAGGGCGGCATTAGCCGCCCTTTTGCAAGCACAGTGAAGCGACTGTGCGCAAACTTGATCAAGATGCGGATGGCAAGCCAAGGCGACACCAAGCGGGAAGATCAATCCGGCGGAAGCGGAGACGATCGAGGCTCTGCAGACGCCGAAGTCCTCAGGGAAACGGCGATTGCCGCAGAGGCGAAGCGTCGCACTGCACTGCATCTTGTGCAGCGTTTCCTTCATCGCCACCCGACAATGGTGCCCGTGATAGTCCTTGCGGTGAGCGTCGTTCTTTTCGGGATGATTGCCGGGGGGCGTTTTTTTTCGCCTTTCAATCTCTCACTGATCATGCAGCAGGTTTCAATCATCGGAATCTTGGCTGCGGCGCAAAGCATTATAATCATTACGGCGGGCATAGACCTTTCGGTTGCCGCGATCATGGTTCTTGCGTCGGTGATTGCGGGCAAGTTGGCGGTGGAGGCTGGAGTGCCGACCGGCTTGGCTCTTCTTGCGGCATTCGTGTGCGGAACGTTGGCCGGAACAATGAACGGCTTGCTGGTCACTCGGCTTAGGTTGCCGCCGTTCATCGTCACGCTGGGAACCTGGAATGTCTTTTTCGCGCTGAACCTTTGGCTATCCGGAGCGCAGTCGATTCGCGGTCAGGATATCGACAACGCGGCGCCGCTGCTCAAGTTTTTCGGCCAGAGCCTGACTTTTGGAGGCGCGAGGCTGACCTACGGGTCGATGCTGATGATCATAATCTTTCTGGTTCTCTGGTATCTTCTGAACCGAACCGCATGGGGGCGCCATGTCTACGCGACCGGCGACGACAAGGAAGCCGCCGAACTGGCTGGTATCCGAACCGACCGCACGCTTGTCTCGGTCTACGCGCTCGCCGGGTTCGTCTGCGCGATCGGCGCTTGGGCAGCCATTGGACGGGTCGGTTCCGTGTCGCCGCAAAGCTTTTATGAGGGCAATCTCCAGTCAATCACCGCGGTCGTGATAGGCGGCATTTCGCTGTTTGGCGGACGCGGGTCAATTCTTGGCGCGCTGTTCGGTGCGCTGATCGTCGGCGTGTTCCAGTCAGGCCTGCGACTCGCTGGCGTTGACGTTCTCTGGCAAGTGTTTGCCATAGGGTGGCTCATCATCGTGGCCGTGGCGGTGGATCAGTGGATACGCAGGGTATCCTCATGACAGAAGGCCCTCGGCGACCGGTCCTGTCCGCGCAAGGTCTTGTCAAGCGCTTTGGACGCGTGGTTGCCTTGGACGGCACAGACTTTGAACTCTTTCCAGGAGAAATCCTTGCCGTCATCGGGGACAATGGAGCGGGAAAGTCGACATTGATCAAGGCGCTGTCCGGCGCTGTCCGCGTGGACGAGGGGAATATCCACCTTGACGGACAGCCGGTGAAATTCAATTCACCGATGGAGGCGAGGGCCGCCGGCATCGAGACCGTCTACCAGAATCTCGCCCTTTCACCCGCGCTTGCAATTGCCGACAACATGTTCATGGGGCGGGAAATACGGAAGCCTGGGTTCCTGGGCAGCATTTTCCGGTCTCTGGACCGGCCCGAAATGGAACGCCAGGCGCAGTCCATGCTCACCGATCTCGGGCTTCTGACCATTCAGAGTATCAAGCAGGCTGTCGAGACGCTTTCCGGGGGCCAGCGCCAGGGCGTGGCGGTCGCGAGAGCCGCGGCTTTCGGCTCCAAGGTGATCATAATGGATGAGCCTACCGCGGCTCTCGGAGTCAAGGAATCAAGGCGGGTGCTGGACCTGATTCTGGATGTCAAGAAACGCGGCATGCCAATCGTGTTGATTTCGCACAACATGCCCCATGTCTTCGAGGTGGCAGATCGAATTCACATCCACCGGCTCGGACAACGGATCTGCATCATCGATCCGAACGAGTATAAAATGTCCGATGCGGTTGCCTTCATGACGGGAGCGGCGAAGCCACCTGAATGACCGGTGCTGAACGCCGACGCCTGACAGGCTCGATACGAGACGCACGCGAGTCCGAACGCAGAGTGCTGGTGGCCATCTCCGGTCCGCCTGCCGCTGGAAAATCCACTCTTGCCGCCGAACTGGCGGATGGTCTCGGACCTGAGGCGGTTGTGGTCGCGATGGACGGGTTCCATTTGGACAACGGCATGCTCAGGCGTCGAGGCCTTCTTGAAAGGAAGGGCGCTCCCGAGACCTTTGACGCATTCGGTTTCCTTGCCTTGATCAAGCGCCTTGCATCTGATCGGGAAGTGTTCGTTCCAGTGTTCAATCGTGAGATGGATGTCGCCGTTGCGGGGGCGGATGTCGTCGGAACCGACCACAAATTCGTTCTCGTTGAAGGAAACTACCTACTGCTCGACCAAGCTCCTTGGTCGCGCCTGCACACGTATTGGGATCTGAGCGTCGCCATTCGGGTCGATCGGGCGGAACTGCGGTCACGATTGGTGAATCGCTGGCTCGATCACGGCCTGAGTGCCATCGCGGCGGACGAAAGGGCAGACGGCAATGACATGAGAAACGCGGACTTGGTCCTTTCCAGATCGATCGCGGCAGATCTGGTTTTGCCGCAATAGCAAGTTCCTCGGTCGGCATTGCGGCGTGCCTGGTGAAAGGTGTGGAACGAAACTCGAGCTCGGATCAAGTTTTCTCGTTAGCCGGCAACAATGCCAGCCTGCCGGCTCGGGTGACCGCGATGGGCACGGGGTCAGAGACGGCTCCTATGAATTCTCCATTCGGGCCGTCATGAAGAAACCCCATGTAAAAGTGACCGGATTCAGTCTCGATTATCTTTCCTGCATAGCGGCACGGCGGCTTGGATCCGTCGAGAAACGGACCTTCCGCAACGCTCCAAGGGCCCAGATGGCTGTCTGCCACAAGGTAATGCGTTCCGCTTACCGGGTTGCCCGGATACGAACTGCGATAGTCATGAGACCAGTGCTGGGCGTCGGTGGAGAACAGACAGTACCATCTGCCGCTGAATTCCAGTACCTGCGGAACTTCCAATTGCCCGAAGCAGCCCGAATAAACAGGGGAAAGCGATTTCCAGTCGTGCAGATCATTCGAACGGGCAAACCCAATGGCACCGGCATTGTTGGCTTCACCGCCGCCTGGCGCCCGCGCCGTGAAATACATGATCCAGCCGTTCCCGGACGGATCGCGCATGACCCACGGGTCGCGCAGGGCCCGGTCATGCCAATGTCCCGGCGTGTATTCCTCGTACTCGGCTGGATCGATGTCCAGCGCTAGACCGTCGCCGCATCTTCGCCAATTGAGAAGATCGGCACTGGTTGCGTGCCCGATCCGTTGCTTGAGGCCGTTCTCGGCTTTGCTCGTGCCAGTGTAGAAAAGGTGCCACAAATCCGAATCGTCACGTACCACCGAGCCAGTCCACACTGTGTAGTCGTCCCAGGCCGGCGTTCGAGAAGGCGCGAATGCCTCCCTTAGGCATGTCCAGTTCCGTAGATCCGTAGATACTGCGTGACCAAAGGTCACATTCCAGTGGCGAAGATCGGGGTCGCCGATCGCCTTCGGCGCTTGCAGGAAGAAAAGGTGCCAAGTCTCGTTATCTCTGACCAGCCAGAAATCCCATGCCCACTTGTCTTCGAGCGCAAGCATCAGGTTGCCGTCATCGTGGTCAAATCCCTGGAATTGACGTTGTCGGGCGGGCGCGGAATCGGGAATGCGGAATCTCGCGCAACGATGCGGCACGGCACGCGCTCGATCGCCACGCCTTGCTCCGGCTGGCTCATCTGCAGAAGCTTTTCCGCGGCGTGACACCCGATTTCAAGATAGGGAAGTGTTACCGTGGTCAGCGAAGGCTGCAGATTTTCGCAGATTCCGATATCGTTGTCGAAACCCACAATCGACATCTGCTCTGGAACATCTATGCCGGCAGCAGCCAACTGCGGGCGAGCTCGCATCGCCATGAGGTCATTGCCGAACATGATCGCGGTGGGAAGCTCGTCAGAGTCCAGCACAGACCGCAAGGCTTCCGAAAGCGGCGCGAACGCGTCGCTTTCATGCTGTTCGACAGAACCTGCGTGATAACGAAACGACTCGTATGGCAGACCCCAAGCGCGACAGGCGTCGAGATAGCCGCTACGTCGCAGGTGGGCGGCAAGCACCTCGTCATGCAGGCCTATCATGGCCAGTTGGCGATGCCCTTGCTCCAGAAGCAGTTCCGTGGCTAGGCGCTGTCCCAGATAGTCGTCCGGCACCACGGCCGGCGTGCCGGCGGAATCGAAGCAGTTTGCCAGCACGACAGGTGTCGATCGTGAAAGTGGAAACACGACCTGGCGATGGTAATCGGCCGCATAGATCACCCCCTCGACGCTGTGCCCTTCGAACGTCCGCAGCAGTGAGCCGACTTCATTCTGGGCATCCATGGTGTCCGCAATCATCAACGTCTTTCCAGCCGCCCGACATACCTGCTGCGCGCCTCTGACAATGTGAATGGCCGAAAGGCCGGATTCGTTCGGCGAGTGCCCCGAAGCGGTGATCGCCCCGGTGATCATTCCGATCAGTCCCGAATTCCGTCCACGCATCAGTCGGGCGCCGCGATGCGGCTGGTAATTCAACTCGTCGATTGCGCGCCTGACCCGTTCCCTCGTCACATCTCGTACCGACTTCTCGCCGTTCACAACCCTGCTCACGGTCTTGATAGATACGTCCGCAAGGCGCGCAACGTCCACGATACTCACCATGATCCCGCCTGAAAAGACAACGTTAACAAAAGGGCTCAACTTGCCGAAATTGACTGTAAACCGATTTTGAGAAATTAAAAAGTCCTTAATTTAACTGTTTTTGGTTGACACCAAGTTTGATGTTCAGTTACTGTCCGCATCTAAATGACAACATTGTCATTCTTGACGATCACATCCAATTCGATCAATTATTGGAACAGGCAACCAGAGGGGGATTTCATGAACCTGAAACGTGCAATCACGGCGACCGCGACACTTGCTGCACTTGTCGCCGGCGGCGCCACCGCCCAAACCGAACTCAGCATGTGGTACCATGGCGCGGGCAACGAAGTTGAAAGCAAGTTAATCAACACGATCATCGAGGACTTCAACGCCAGCCAGCCGGACTGGAAGGTCTCCTTGGAATCGTTTCCGCAGGAATCATACAACGAATCCATTATCGCGGCCGCGCTTGCGGGCAATCTTCCCGACATCATTGACGTCGATGGTCCAATCCTGCCGAACTGGGCATGGGCTGGCTACATGGCGCCGTTGCAGATCGATGAATCGAAGCTTTCCGGATTTCTTCCCGGCGCGATAGGCCGGTGGAACGGAGAACTGTACGCAGTTGGATTGTGGGACGCGGCCTGCGCGGTCTTTGCGCGTCGCTCGGTTCTGGAGTCCAACGGCATTCGGGTGCCGTCGCTCGACAATCCGTGGACGAAGGAAGAGTTTGATTCCGCATTGGACACGCTGCAGGCCGCTGGCGACTTCGACTATGCGCTCGATCTGGGAATGGCGTGGACAGGAGAGTGGTATCCCTATGCGTTCGGGCCGTTTCTGCAGAGTCACGGCGGAGACATAATCGACACGTCCGAAAACATGGCCGAAGGCGCCCTGAACGGAGACGCGGGCATGGCCTTTGGCGAATGGTGGCAGTCGCTGTTCGATCGCGGACTCGCCCCTGGCACGAGCCAAGACGGAGCAGACCGCGAAACAGGGTTCCTTGACGGAAGGTACGCTCTGCAGTGGAACGGCAACTGGGCTGCACTGCCGGCGCTTGATGCCTTTGGCGACGACATGCTGTTCCTGCCTGCGCCCGACTTCGGGAACGGGCCGAAAATTGGTGCGGCGAGTTGGCAGTTCGGGGTTTCGGCTTCGTCGGAAAACAAGGATGGAGCCAATGCATTCATTGAATTTGCCATCCAGGACAAGTACTTGGCATCCTTCTCGGACGGAATTGGTCTCATACCGCCGACCAAGGCAACTGCGGAGATGTCGAAAAACTACAGTTCTGGCGGTCCAATGGAAATCTTTTTCGATCTTTCCAACCAGCAGGCGACGCTGCGTGCTGTGACCCCTGCATACGTGGTTGCCGCCTTGGTGTTCGAGAAGGCGATGGCCGACATAGCGAACGGTGCGGACGTTGCCGACACGCTTGACGCTGCAGCGGACGAAATCGACCAGGACATCGAGAACAACGGAGGCTACAAGTAACCGATCTTCCTGGCCGTCTCAGGTCGGGGAGTGGGATCGCCCGGACACACTCGCACGGTCCGGGCGATCAACCCGCAATGAAGGCAGCCGCGTGAGGAACGACCCCAAGGCTGGGCAGCGCCAGACTGTAGCCGGATGGACCATGGTACTGCCAGCATTCGCGCTCATTGTGGTTTTCCTCATCGTGCCGTTTGTCTTGGCGTTCGGCTTTTCGCTCACGAACCAGCGACTGATTTCACCGAATCCGACTGAATTTGTCGGGGGCCGCAATTTCAGCCGAATGTTCGGCATCGGATTCCTGACGGTCGAGCCCGAACTGGATGCCAAGGGTAATCAGGTGCTGGGTGACGACGGCAAGCCGCGCTATCCGAGGTTGCGCAAATTCACCCGAAACAATCCTGACCACCCGCATCTCGACCGGATGAGGAAGTGGTTCAGCATAGACCTTTCCGATGATCGCAGGTTTGTGGTGCTGGCACGCGACATCGTGTTCATGAAAGCGTTGCGGAATACGATTGCCTTCGTCTCGGTCGTCGTGCCGGTTCAAGCTGGCTTGGCTCTAGCACTCGCATTGCTCATCAACATCCCGATTTTTGGGATCAATTTCTTCCGCACCATCTACTTCATGCCCGTTGTCATATCGATGGTCGTGGTTGCGGTGCTTTGGCGATTTATCTACGACGGCGAAAACGGCGTGCTGAACACGTTGCTGGGGGTCTTCAGCTTCGGGATGATCAGGCCGGTCGATTGGCTTGGCGAGACGTCGACCGCATTGCCGGCCATAATGGCAATGTCGGTGTGGCAGGGGGTTGGATTCTATATGGTAATCTGGCTGTCGGGCCTGCAGACAATTCCCGCTGTCCTGTACGAGGCTGCAAGGATCGAGGGCGCCACACGGTGGCAAACCTTCCGCTATGTCACTTGGCCGGGACTTCGAAATACGGCAATCCTTGTGATGGTGGTCATCACGATGCAGGCGTTCACGCTCTACCCGCAGATCCAGGTGATGACCCGCGGAGGCCCGCTCGACTCGACGCAAAGCCTCGTTTTCCAGATGGTAATCCGCGGATACGAAAAGCGGGACATCGCCGGTGGCTCCGCCATTTCGGTAGTGCTGTTTCTGTTGGTGCTCTCCATTTCGCTGCTGCAACGATACCTGACGCGGGACCGGGACTGATGCGGCGGCCGCGCGTTGCTCACCTCGCTGTGCGGTATGTGCTGTTAGCATGGGTCGCGTTAGTGTTCATCTTTCCAATTGTCTTCATGATCGTTTCGTCGCTCAAGCCGGACTTGCAGCTTCTCCGCGACAGCGCGTCGCTTCGCGCGTTTCTTCCGGTCGGTGACCTTTCGCTGGACAATTATCGCGCCGCTTTCGACCGTGCGCCGATTGGCCGTTTTATCCTCAACTCGCTGTTCATTACGGCCACGACCATGGTGCTTTCGCTGTTTCTCGGATCGCTGGCGGCGTTCTCTTTCGTCTTCCTGCAATGGAGGGGAAGGACCATTGTGCTGTCGCTGATATTGGCCACTTTCATTGTTCCATTCGAGACGATAGCCATTCCGCTCCTGCTAATAGTCAACAACCTCCCTTGGATCGGAATCGACGGGTTTCGGATTGGCTGGCTCAACAGCTACCATGTCCAGATCATTCCCTGGATAGCAGATGCATTGACCATTTTTTTGTTTGTGCAGTATTTCAAGGATCTCCCTAGAGACCTCGTGGAAGCGGCAAGGGTTGATGGTGCAACTTGGTTCCAGGTTTATCGCCGTGTCATACTTCCGCTTTCCGGCCCCGTGATTGCGACGGCCGCAATCCTCAAATTTCTGGTGATGTACAATAACCAGTTCATCTGGCCGATAATGGTCGTGCAGGAAGAGAACTACCGGCCAATCATGGTTGGTTTGCAATATTTCTTTCAGCTGAACACTGCCTGGGGCGAGATAATGGCTTATCTCACCGTCATCACCGTTCCGGTCCTTGCATTCTATCTCGCGCTGCAAAGGGCATTCATCGCCTCCATCGCCAGCACCGGAATAAAGGGATAGTCGAGATGGCTGAAGTAACTCTCAATTCGGTCTGGAAGTCCTTTGGGAGCGTCCGGGTTCTGGAGGATCTTGATTTGGTGGTTCCCGCGGGATCGTTCACGGTGCTTGTGGGGCCATCCGGTTGCGGGAAATCGACTATCCTGCGCCTGATTGCTGGACTTGAGGATGGCACCAGCGGTGAGATTAGGATAGGCGGTGTGGACGTGACCACCAAGGAGCCCTCGCAACGGGGCATCGCGATGGTCTTTCAGTCTTATGCGCTTTATCCGCACATGAGCGTGGCCGAGAACATTGGATTTGGCCTGACGCTGGCAAGACTGCCGAAGGCGGAGATACGGAAGCGAGTTGAGGAGGCAGCGCGCATTTTACAGCTGGAGAACCTGCTTGACCGGAAGCCGCGGCACCTGTCCGGCGGACAGAGGCAGCGTGTGGCCATCGGCAGGGCAATAACGCGAAATCCCAAAGTCTTCCTGTTTGACGAGCCGCTGTCGAATCTTGACGCTGCTCTCCGTACGCAGATGCGCGTGGAACTGGCAGAGCTGCACGCCAAAATAGGCGCGACCATGATCTACGTGACACATGATCAGGTCGAAGCCATGACAATGGCAGATCGAATCATTGTGCTCAACGAGGGCAGAATCGAGCAGGTCGGATCCCCCATGGAACTCTATAACAGGCCGGAAACCGCGTTCGTTGCAGGTTTCATAGGTGCCCCGAAGATGAATTTGATCAGCGGGGAATCGGCATCGCGGCGCGGATGCGACCTGCTTGGCATTCGGCCGGAGCACGTCGAAGTATGCCAGACCGGCGGCGAGTGGGAAGGCCGCTTGCGTTATGTGGAGCATCTGGGATCGGACACGATCGCCTATGTGGACGTTGCGGGGGTTGGCCCGATGACTGTCAGGATGCCCGGCGAGTTCAATTTGAATTCAGGCGATTTGGTTCAATTGAACCCGCAGAAAGCGCATGAACACCTGTTCCGCGCCAGCCGGCGCATCGAGACGGAACTGTAGTGCAATGGTTGGTCGCAACGCGAGGAAAACTTTCGCGACAATGAACCAAATTGGATAGGCGAGCCGCTCAGATTGCCGCCGAGCATTCAATACCGAAAAGCGCCCGCGCAGGACGTGGTTGATCTCGCCCCTTGTTTCACCTTGAACGGGATCAAGGCTGAATAGCTTGCGGCTTGGCACTTGAAGCGACACCGCATCGCGCGAAGCCGCCGCTTGTATATGCCCCCTGACTGCTTACGAGCGACGGCTTCCTGTATCGCGAAGCCAACTTGAACAAGCCTCGCGTTGTCAAACGATCCTGAATTCCCCATGTCCAAGCCAATTTCGCGTCCACAAGCTGCCGGTGGTGCATGCCAGCCCATTGCATCTGCCGCATTGCGATTCCCTTGACGTAGACGCGTCCTGACGAAATGCCGCTCTGCCAAGCAGCATCTGAGGCTGGATACTCGGATTGGTCGAGACCCACTTGGGCAACAGCCGCCCGAAGGGTGCTCGAGACCACAATATTTTAGGCTCAATTTGCAGTTCGTAGGCATGGTCGATAGACTGTTCCCAATTTGCATCGAACATCGGGGACACGTTGATGGATCGGGTGCGGTTTCAGGACTGGGTTTCGAGCATCGATGGACTGATGGCGGCGCAGCCCCGGCGGTCGCCCCGATCGTCTCCGATGCTGGCCCGCGCTGCGCAATCTAGACGGCCGGCAACCGCCACAGCTAAATCAACGGCTTCATGCGGCGCGTCCGCGGCATCGCGATCAAGTTTCCTGACCACCATTTGAGGGGGATTCCATCTCGTCGCACTCGGTCAAACTTACGATTCGCGGATTGAACCAAGAATATTGAAATCGGCACTGCGGGCGGCGTCTAGTGGACCGTAGAGTTGGAACGGGGTTTGGACCCCGCTGATGAGGAAGAAGCTAGGGGGATTGTCATGGCTTGGACGGAATTGAGCAGATTGAATTCGTAACAAAGAGCCGTGATTGACAAGTATCTGAAGCATTGTCCCGTGAAAATTGGGCAACTAGCCAAGGAACTTGGCGTTGCAGTCAGGGTGATGAGACTCGACAGAGGTGTTTCAGGAAAAATCACTTGTGAGAACGGCAGTTGCGTTATTCGTGTCAATCGTCACGAGGTGCGGAAGCATCAGCGATTCGCGGTTGCGCACAAACCCCCGCACTTCCTGCTGCACAGTGAGATAATCGATACCTCACTGGGCGGAATTCGAGACAATGTGCTCTATCATTCGGGGGAACCTGAGCAGGTGGAGGTCTAGGCTAAACGCCTGGCGGCGAAGTTGCTGATGCCCAGCGATTTGGTTGCCGCTGAATCCGACAATTTGGGCGAGAGCGCGAGCGACAAGGATATCGAGCAAATTGCGGACGATTTTCAGGTCTCCAGGACAGCGATGGAGATTCGGCTCGGAAGTTGCTGCCAAGTGACTTGAAACCACGATGGAAAGCGACACCTTCGCCTATGTGCCGACGCTGGTGGTGCGGGCCAGTGAAATGAACGGTTTGGAATTCCTTCCGGATGCAACAAAGAAACGCATGTTGCCATGCTTTCTTTTGGCGCCTTGGGCGAACCGACCTGTGATGTTGGCTTGATGATCAGGGTTCTCCCTCTGGGCCATTGGCACTCGCGGTCGAATCGGAAACTCGAACAGGCGCTGACGGTGTGTCTCGACTTCAGGCTGTTCTGCGGGCGGTCGGCGCGTGTGCGTTGCCCCGATCACTCGACGATCTACCGGTTCCACCGGCACCGCTTGAACGAACGCTGGGGCTTGGCCAGCATTTTGTCATGGCTCCGGTGCATGGTTTTGTTGTGCCTGAGTTTCTGCCTGCCCCATTGTATTTGCCTGCATGTTGCTCTGCGCAACAACTCTGCATCGCGGTCAGGAAAAGACGACCGGAAACTTGCGAGGGCGATCGCCCGCGGTTCAATCAGATTCGCTCTGATTATGCGTCACTACTTGGGTTTGGCAACAACTTGTGCGATTTTGGGCAAAACTGGAACGGGTATCACAACAGCCGTTTGCCCGAGCCGACTGCCAACCGCATGCGATTGAGCGGGGTTTTGGTTACCCTATTTTTACCTGCCCCGTCGTTGCGGGTGTGATCACTTCACTCTTCAACGGCTGTTGAGCACGTCGGATTTGCATCTGGTTTTCCGGTTGGCTGCGGATACCCGCCGTTTGTGGTTCTGGGTCCCTACGGTCCAGCTCGGGCATGCCCAGAACAGATTTCAGCTTGCCTCCATGGGCGGGTTCAGAATGGCGTTTGCGGTCTGCGCGATCTCAGGGGTGCGGTCAGTCGCTGTCATCGTCCGGCGTCCGCAAGGCCTTCACTCGCTCCGCGAATCGCCCAATCGCCGACAGCAGGGTCGGCACCATCGCTAGGGCGGCATGGACGATCTCGCCGCTCCTGCCGCCGGTGCCCTTTTCCTCCAGATATTCCGGCTTGGAGGCTTTCGAGAGAAACTCGACAATTTGCGGCGAGATTTCCACTGCCGTCTGCATCAAGTTTCGCGCCGATTCCGCCAAGGCTGCGTCATCGAGCGTCTCCTCGATCTCGTCGGCCCAGAGCGCGAGCGAACCGGCGAGATGGGTGCCGGCACGGGTGCAGTCGCCCGCCGTTACATCGACCTCCGCATAGGGGCCGAGATGGTGTCGCACGATGTCGCCGTCCAGTTCCCGAAGGCGCGCCGCGGCGTCGGCATGCTCTGGACGCCTGCGCTCGAGCCTTCGCGCCAGCCGGTTGATGTCGTGGGTCGGCTCCGTCTCCACGAGGCGGCGAACCAGCGCGGCCTTGCCCAGAAACTCGGCCGAGGCCGCGGAGTGCGAGACGAAAGCGTCGCATTCGCCCGCTGCCGCGTCCAGGTCCGTCAACCCTACCCCGCTGGCCAGGGATGCCGCCGCAGCGCGCGCATTGATCAAGGCTTGGCCCATGTCGCTTTTCCAAGACTTGACGTCGATGGTCACCTTGATTCCCTCCGTTCGTGGCCGCTCCCAGCGACCGGCGATCAGCCGGCCGTCGCGCGCCACCTCGAAAGCCAGCGAACCCAGCGCGTTGGCCCGGTGCCGAAGGTCGGATTCCGGCAGCACCCACACGTCGACGCCGTCCAACTCCCGCAACGGGGTTCCGCCCGGTAGACGGCGTTCGGAGCGCGAGACGAGGGCGACGTCCCAGTCGCTGTCCGGGCGGTGCACACCGCGGGCGCGGCTGCCGAACAGCACCGCCGCCAAGCCGTCAGGCCATTGTCGAAGCGTCGCCCCACAAGCTTCGCGCACCGCACTCTCGCTCGGTGTCACCATTTGGCGAAACCTCGGCGATGCTTCATGGCTTCTCGGCCCTCCTCGGCCTCTGGACCGGACCATGCCTCGCCGCGGCGGAAAGTCAAGCGCGGCGCGAACCGGTTGTCAGTTCGGTCAAGGTGATCCATGGCTGGAGGGCACTCGGGAAAGCACCGCCCCTCATAATGGCCGAAGCGGCTCCCCCGACCTTTCGCTGGAGCTTCGGCGTGGCGAGAACGACCGAAATCGCGGTTGTCGCCGATGTCTCTGGTCTCCGGGGGCAACCTCGCCGCTTCGCGATGGCAGGCGCTCCGAACCGGCATCCCGACCGTGTGTTTCACCGTTCGGATAGCAGGCTCCGTCCGGCCAGTTGCGGTCCGGCGGGTGCCAGAGTTTCCAAAGTCAGTCCCCGAGAAGCCGCCCCTGTCGATGCGCTCCACCCCTTGCGGCTTCTCAAGTTGAAACTGCGCTCGTTCGCAGAACTTCCGCAGGCAGGAATCAAGTCAAAGTTAATCTGGCGCAGGCCAACGCGCTTTGTCCGGCGCAATCCGCCTGGCAATCATCGCCACGTTGAATTTTATCGGAGTCTCTATTGAATGCCAGTAACTGCAACTCCGAGGAACCAGCCCAAGTGTATGTCCAAGGCAGCAAGGATGCAGTTCGTAGCATTCATTCGAAGAGCAACCCCTTTGGGGAACCCGGACCCAGTTGACTTTACGTCCTTGGCATACGATCCTTCCGACGGGTGAAATGGAAACTTGGCGGGAGAGATTTGCTGCTGAAGAAATTCATTCTAGCGATAGTTGAGGACGAGCATCGTCGACACGCTCTGCCCGCCCGCATCTAGCAACAGGGCGAATTCGTTTCCGCAACAGTTTCACAGTTGCGGTTGGTATAATTTCCCGGCAAGTTCAAGTTCAACGCTTGTTGGGCCAAGCTCTTTCACGCTGCAGACCATAGCAGCGAGGCGGTACCCTGCCTAACGCCTGAACACCGGCTTTCGAATTGCAGACGGCAGCATCAATCACCATACCCTGTCCACGCCAAATCTTGGAAGTGCGTTCGTTCCGGCTGCCTGCCCAAAGAAGTGCGTCAAGGGAAATCGCGACCGGTTGGGCGCGGGAGTGATATGGAACGGTTGATCCCAGCATTTTCACATTGCTTGGCTACCGACTGCCATGTCTTGAGGCCACGCGCGACCTATGGAACAAGTTCTTGGACTATCCCAGACCCGGGCGATGAAGCGGATGCAGTTGCACGAGCCGGAAATCAAGTGTTCAGGGTGAAAGGTAGGTTTGCCCGACCAACCAGTAAAAGACCGTTTCGAAAGTGGCCATTTCGGTCTTGGGGTCCAGTTGAGGGGCCAGCCGAATCCAAGACGGTTGGCCAGAAAAAAACTATTGTGAAATGTGCCCTTTAGCTACTGACATGCAACACCGAAACCGGTGCAAGTAATTGTTACGGTGTTCGATTGAGGGAGAGGACGGTGGATTTCTTCATGGGTCTGATTGCCAAGCGTGTGAGACGGAACAGCGGCCTGCAAAAGGTCGCGCCCTGATCGACTGGCAACGCTTGGCGGCGGCTCTCGTCCGGGGCGCTCGCATCTGGGGCGCACCGGCTGCGATGTCGACTTGACGATCCGAGTTCTCCTGCTAGCCAGTGCAAGCTCGCTGTCGGAGGTCAACCGCCAATTGCAGGAGTGCGGCCTGAAGGTCAAGTGCGGTTCGGTGGCGGTTTTCGATGCGACGGTGGGTCGTGGAGCAGACCTTCGGCACCCTGAAAGCGGTGCTTCCAAGCCGCGCAGTCTTGGTTCATGGGGCGGTGGCGAAGGACAGCCACTGCTCCTTGCGGTGCAGCCCGGACAGAGCCGCTCTTCACCGATCTCCAGCCCGACCGCCGCCACCGAGGGTCGCGCCCTCCGGCGGAGCCGACAGAACCGCAGCAACCTTCCGGCATTGCACCGCCGTCAGTTCATCGATGGTCGAAAACCAGTCCCGAAAACGCGCTCGATCCATCGTTCTGTCCCCCACGTTCAATGCAAGTCGGAACAATGCATATTACGCAGGCCTGCGTAATGTGAACAGAGCCATATTTTATGTAGAGCGTTCCAGACAATAGTGTGCAGGCTGCAGCAATTATCGATTTGAACGCTTGAAACCCTAGTGGTTTGGCCCTGCCGGTTGGCAGAACTGCCACCGTATGGAACTCTCGCGAATTTATGGATACACCCTTTCTCGTCAACGACCACGAAACCTTGCAACGAGACTGAACAGTCGTCCGACCTTTGAAATTGAATATGCCAAGCGAACACCCCGGAGATGCCTCCGAAATTTCCGCGCGCCGAGCGAGGCTGCTTGGTCCGAAGGTGTCGACATTCTACGATGAGCCTCTGCACGTCGTAAGGGCGAAAGGCGTGTGGCTTTGGGATCAAAATGGTCGCAAGTACCTTGATTGCTACAACAATGTGCCGCACGTCGGACACTGCAACTCAAGGGTGGTCGAAGCGACTGCACGGCAAGCCGCGACTCTGAACACGCACACACGGTATTTGCACGAAGGCATCCTCGATTATTTGGACCGTTTGACCTGCACGTTCGGCAAAGCCTTGGATGCTGCCGTAATGACGTGCACGGGGTCTGAAGCAAATGACCTGGCCATTCGCATGGCGGAAGCAGCAACCGGCAAGTCGGGAATCATAGCGACCGACTGGACTTACCACGGCAACACGGCCCTGGTTTCGCAATTGTCGAGAAGCAATTCGCCTGGTGTGGGCAAGGCCCTCTCTGGCTTTGCCCGGTTCGTTCCTGCTCCGGATAGCTACCGTCCGCTGGGAGGGGTGGCCGGGATGGCCCATGCCAATGCCTTTGCGCGAGCCGTAAGAGAGAGAATCGAGGAACTGGAAGAGTCACGTCACGGTTTTGCGGCAGCGATATTTTGCCCATTTTTTGTGAATGAGGGTTTTCCCGACCTTCCAGAAGGGTGGCTGAAGCCGGCAGTTCAGGAGATCCGAAAAGCCGGAGGGATCGTCATTGCCGACGAAGTCCAGCCTGGCTTCGGTCGGATTGGCACGCACATGTGGGGGCACCTGCGCCAAGGAATTCAGCCCGACATCGTTACATTGGGAAAGCCGATGGCCAACGGCCATCCCGTCGGGGCAGTGGTTGCTGGAAGTGCCTTGCTGGCGTCGTTCCAGACGAAGTATCGCTACTTCAACACGTTTGGAGGGAACCCTGTTTCGTGTGCCGCGGCAATGGCCGTATTGGATGAGATCGAGGAAAAGGGGTTGCTCGAAAATGCTCGAAGGGTCGGAGAATTTGCCCGGCAAAGACTGAATGATTTGGCTCTGAAACACGAGATCGTCGGAGATACGCGTGGCTCGGGCTTGATATTCGGGGCAGAGTTCGTGCTCGATTGCGAAACAAAGAAACCGGCAACCGATTTCACAAGTCGTGTCGTCAACCAAATGCGCGACAGGGGAATCGTGCTTGGGAGTCTCGGCCGTTCCGGCAACACGCTCAAGATTCGTCCGCCGATGACATTCAGCAGAGAGAACGCGGATTTCCTGTTCGACGCGCTCGATCAGGTGTTGACAACGGCGTTGCGTTGATTTGCCCGATTCAAGAAATGACCTTTCGGAATCTCGTCGCATGCATTAATGACATGCTCGCGACCCCGATCCACTTTTGCATTGCATTCCAAGTTCTGGGATTGCGGCAGACTTGTTCAGTGTTCTGCGGTCTCTGGCCTTATGGGGTTGAAACTGGCTGAATTCCGCTCCATCGAGGCTGAATGACCGGACTCTGTTGTGCATCCCCAAATCACCGACCAAGATCCAAAATGAGCCTGAATGCGTGGTTGATAGAGTTTCCCCATGTTTTCTTTCTAAGGTCCGTGATTGTCATCGTTTATCCCCGCTGCCGCGCCGTGCCTAGGTCCTGTCAATCAAGATTCGTTGATCGAGTCAGTGTGCCGCAGTTGCTGGGTGTTGGGTTGGTACAGTCGCTTGCTATGGTCAGATAGCTACGGGCTTGCCGCATAATGATTGAAGCCGCTACCCGAGCTCTGCCTCTTTGGCAGCTTGAAGGGGGACAGCTTGAACTGGCCGGTTGCCGGGAAAATCACGTCTACCGGGTCGATCACCGCGGACGAACCTATGCACTGCGAGTGCATCGCGTCGGTTACAGAAATGATCTCGAGCTTCGCTCCGAACTGCAATGGCTCGACGCCGCGGCGCGGGGCGGATTGCAGGTGCCCTCTCCGGTTAGGTCGATAAAGGGGGATTACGTGCATGTTCTCGATGGAATTCGGGTCTCGGTGATGAGTTGGTTGCCGGGAACAACGCTGGCAGCGGCAAGCCTTGACCAGCGCGAAAACCTTCCATCGCTATTCAAGTCATTGGGTGCAGAAATGGCGCTGTTGCATTCCGTGTCGGACGCATGGGCACTGCCTCGAAACTTCACGCGCTGGCACTGGGATCGAAAAGGGCTTTTGGGCGAATCTCCAGTATGGGGCAGGTTTTGGGAAAACCCGACGTTGAATTCCGAAGACCGGGACCTTCTGCGGGGTTTTCGCAATGCGGCGGACAGACATCTGTCTCGAATTGAAGGCGACTTGGACTTTGGCCTGATTCACGCTGACTTGGTTCCCGATAACGTGCTGATTTCCGGAGGAAGGGTTCAACTCATCGATTTCGATGACGGCGGATTCGGCTATCGTCTCTTCGACCTGGCGACCGTGCTGGTCAAGTATCTGGAGCGGCCAAACTACTTTCGGCTGAAAGAGGCACTCTTCGAAGCCTACTCCAGAAAACGATCCGTTTCGCTGGAAGCGTTCGACCTCGTGATGGCGATGCGGGCAGTGACCTACGTTGGCTGGATCGCGGACCGGCTCGCGGAAGACAACGCAGCCATGCGCAACGCAAGAAACCTGCGGACGGCGAAGCTGGCCATCCGAAAATACTTGGAGACTGTCGGCGCACAGGATATTTGATGCGGGCTTGAACGTTGCGGTCTGGACGTTTTGGCAACATGAGGGACTGAAGCCGCTGAGACCTATTCCTGCAAGAAGGTGGTTTGCATTGAAGAGTGCGACCAAAGGGATGCGAGACGAATTTGCGCTGGGGCTTCAGGTGGCAGAGAAGCGAGTGATCGATTGACCGCGTTCGGGCTTGCGGGAACGTGCAGCTTTTATTCACACTTGATTTGCTCTTTGGAAGAACGTCTGGAATCTTCCTTCCTTTCTAAGCAATTTCGAGAACTTGTCTTCGGGCGATGTGATTTTGCTGCAGGGCTTGGATGGCGGCGTCACCGTCGAATGTTGCTGAAGTTGGATCTGCGGCAGGGGCGCGGCAGATTTTTTCGAACTGGCGATGCCGAACTTGACTGTCCAGTTCCCGCCTGTACAGTGTGCTCAGGGCAAATTGCTGGAATGCATTGATCTCAAAAACCATGAGAATTGTCGTCTCGTCAGGCGTGTTCTGCGCTATGGCATACGCTAACTCCGCGCAGGTGCACGGAAACTTGATGCACCGCTATGTCAAGGTGAGCGAATAGGGCGTCAATTGCCTTGGTTTTCGGTTGTCAGCGCTTCGCAGGCCAGACCTGACGTGGTTTGGGTGCCTTCTGCAGAGCTTGTGGCGTAAGGTGCCCCGTGGCAGCTCTCGATCGTGTGCGACGCGAGACAGCGGAATAGCAGGGAGCGCTCGATCCATGGAGGCGATCATCGAAATATTCTGTCCGCAGCAACGATGGACAACCCCGGGTTGGACGGTTCCCGGGTGGGTGCCGTCCGCGAGCTGATTTGACCGTGACTGAGAATTTCTGTGACCCAGTGCGTTTTATTTTTGCTGGTTTGCCCCTCAGCTTACAACAAGGAGAAACAACATGAAGTTCAATACTCTTTTGGCTGGCGTGGCCACGCTCGCAGTCGCCACGGCGGCTTCGGCGCAGGACAAGACGCTGACGATATCGGTTTACTCTTTCAGTCAGGATGAATTCACGGAACTGGTCTACGAGCCGTTCGAGGCAATTTGCGGTTGCGACATCGTTGTCGAGACCGGTAACTCGATTGAACGTCTGGCCAAGATCGAGGCGAATAGGGACAATCCTGTCATCGATATGGCAGTGCTTTCGACCCATGACGCTCTCGGGGCAGCTCGCAAGGGGCTGCTGCAGCCAATCGATGTCTCGAAAATCCCGAATCACGCCAAACTCTATGACATCGCAAAGGACCCGCTCGGCGACAGTTTGGGAATCGGTTACACATTCTATGCGACGTCCATTGTCTATCGGACGGACAAAGCGCAGATCGACAGCTGGGCGGATCTTCTCTCCCCGGAACTCGCTGGCAACGTCGCCTTGCCGGACATCACGACAACCCAAGGTCCGCCATCGTTATACATGCTGGGCAAGGCATACGGCGACGCTGACCATTCGCTTGAGATGCCCATCGCCATGGTCGGAGAAAGAGTGGACGACATCGTGACCTTCTATGTTCGCTCGTCCCAGCTTGCCCAGCTCATGCAGCAGGAGGAGATTTGGGCCGCCCCGGTTGGCCGCTTCGCTTGGGGTCGTTTCAAGAACAATGGACTTCCGATGGCGTGGGCTACGCCGAAGGAGGGACAGACCGGCGGCATGAATGTCATGGTAATGACCAAGGGAAACGGGAACGAGGAACTTGCACTTCAATTCATGAATTACTGGCTTTCGACCGAGGTGCAGACGAAGCTGGCTGAAGCGCTGATCGACAGCCCGGCGAACGCCGAGGTTGTGGTTTCGGACGAGGCTGCCTCCAATCTCACCTACGGGGCCGACACCGTCGCAACCCTCGATATTCTGCCGCCATCCGTGATTCTCGATAACCGCGAGACTTGGCTCGATCTTTGGAACACGAATGTCGTCAACTGATGGATGTTTGAAAACCGGACGGAAGGCCTTGCCCTAGCGTTGCCCGCGGCGTTTTTCGCCGCGGTGCTCTTCATTCTGCCGGTTGGCATACTACTTTCCGAGGCATTTCGTGTTGGAGGCAACTGGTCGCTGACCGGCTACATTGAATTCTTTTCGAACGAGCGGAACCAGACGGTATTCTTTCGAACGCTGAAGCTGGGCGTAATGGTGACAGTGGTTTCGGCCGTGGTGGGCTATGCGGCGGCATTCTCCATCGTCGGACTGCCGACGACGGCACGCGGCAGGATTTTCGGACTCGTTATTCTTCCGTTGATGATCTCGCCGGTCGCTCGCACCTATGCGTGGCTTGTCATTCTAGGGCGCACCGGATTCGTTAACAAGCTGCTGACGACGCTTGGACTCGCCGATGCGCCGATAAGAATTCTTTTTACGGAAACGGCGGTGTTCATCGGGCTGCTGCAGCTGTTCATGCCCCTGATGATCATCTCTCTCGTCTCGGCCATGGAGAACTTGCCCAAGGACGCGGTGCCAGCCGCCAGGATTCTTGGCGCCAACTGGCTGCAGGTCTTTACGCGAGTGATTCTTCCTCTAACTCGCGAAGGCTTGGTCATTGGCGGCACGCTGGTGTTCACCGGCTCGCTCACGGCGTACATCACGCCCGCCATTCTCGGCGGGTCCAAGGTGCTGATGCTGGAGACGCTTCTCTACCAGCGAGTCACGGTGGCAAACGATTTCGTTTCCGCCTCGGTTATTGCAATGATCCTGATTGTCATGAGCTTTTCGGTCAACGTTCTTCTGAAGCGCATGGCGACGGCGAGACGACATCGATGAACAGCCGCTTTGCTCAATGGGCCATCCTGGGCCTCACGCTCACGTTTCTGATTGGGCCGTTCCTGATCATCATCGCCGCCGCGCTTTCCGCCGGGAACAATCTTGCCTTCCCTCCCCAAGGCTACTCGCTGAAATGGGTGATCAAGGTCTTTGAAATCGAAAGCTTTCGCAAAAGCTTCGGCGTCTCCATGCTCCTTGCAGTGTTCGGCACGCTGGCTGCGCTGGTTCTCGGTGTCCCGGCGGCGTACGCGCTCACCCGCTACCGCATTCCCGGCGCTGAGCCTGTCCGGCTCGTGCTTTCCGCACCGATAATCGTCCCGGGGATTATTGTCGGTCTTGCGTTGCTTCGCTATCTCGTCATACCGACTGGCGTTACGATCATGCTTGCGCTGTTTCTCGCCCACACCGCACTCGTGTTGCCCTACGCGGTTCGCGTCGTGTCCGCATCCATGGAAAATCTGCGAACCGACATCGAGGAGGCTGCAATGCTGCTCGGCTGCTCACGCACAGGCGCCTTTCTGCGCGTTGTGGTCCCGAATCTGAGAGGCGGCATTCTTGCGGCCTTCATCCTCGGGTTCGTCACAAGTTTCAATCAGGTGCCGGTGTCTCTCTTCCTGTCTGGTCCAGGCGTTCGGACCCTTCCCATAGACATGATTGCGTACATGGAAATCAACTACGATCCTTCAGTAGCCGCGCTGTCCGCGCTTCTGGCATTCATGTCAATGGCGATAGTCTTTGCCGCCGAGCGATTCTTGGGATTTTCGCGCTATGTCTGATTTCGTGTCGCTGGAGCGACTCACGCTTGCATACGGCAAGACCGTGGCGGTGGAGGCGATGGACCTCGGCATTCGAAAGGGCGAACTGCTCGCTCTGCTCGGTCCGTCCGGTTGCGGAAAGACGACCACAATGCGCGCAATTGCGGGCTTGCTGACGCCTAAATCGGGAACGATCCAGCTGGATGGACGCGAGATGACCCATGTGCCGCCATCCAAGCGGGAGGTCGGTCTGGTCTTTCAGTCCTACGCGCTATTTCCGCATCTCACTGTTTTCGAGAATGTTGCGTTCGGATTGCGTCTTCGTCGCGCTTCCGACCTTGTTGCGCGCGTGGAAGCGGTTCTGGGCACTGTGGGATTGCAAGACCTTGCTGACAGGGCGCCCGCCGAGCTGTCAGGCGGGCAGCAACAGCGCGTGGCTCTTGCCCGATCGCTGGTGATGAAACCCAAGGTGCTGCTTCTAGACGAACCGCTTTCCAATCTTGATGCCCGTCTCAGGCTCGAGATGCGGCTCGAGTTGCAGAGAGTTCAATGGGAAACCGGAGTGACGATGGTGTTCGTCACCCATGACCAGTCAGAGGCACTGGCACTGGCTGACCGGATCGTTGTCATGAGAGACGGGCGCGTTGAACAGCTCGGCACCCCAGAGGATATTTACAGCCAGCCGGTATCCGGCTTTGTCGCAGATTTTGTGGGCTTCGAGACAATTCGACGCGACCCGAATGGCGACGGAGCTCTCGCTTGGCGCCCGGGAGCGGTCGTGCTTGGCACCGGGCCGTTTGCCGGCGTGATTCGAGGTGTTTCATTTGCGGGGGAGAAAAACGAGTACGTGCTCGACAGCGACTTGGGAGTGATCAGGGCGGACGCTCCGGTCGGATTTCCGACGCATGCGCCAGGTGAAGCCGTTGCGTTTGACTTGCCGCGCGATGCTGCCGTCAGGTTGGAGCGCTTTGACTGATGGGTGTCTGGATAGACACCGACATGGGCGGAGATGACATCTTCGCGTTGCTGATGGTTGCCCGCGAACGTGCTATCGATGGTGTGTCGCTTACCTTCGGCGTTTCCGGGCTTGATCAGGTCCAGCGCAATGCCGCAGGAGCCGCGGCCGAATTCGGGTGGTCATTTCCGCTCTTTGCCGGGTGCGCTCGCTCGCTGCTTGGAGAATCCATAACCGCAGAACATATCCTGGGGCCTTCCGGAATCCGGACTCGCGGGCGGTCCCTGCCGGATGCAGAATTGCGTGTGCCCGAAGGCGCTGTCGCAGCACTCTCCAGATGGCTGGAAACCCAACAATTCGCGGAACTGCTCGCTCTCGGCCCTCTGACGAACTTGGCGGTGCTGGCGCTTTCAAGGCCGGACATTCTCTCGCGCATCAGGTGTTTGGTTTGGATGGGCGGAAGCTCGTCGACGGGCAACCACACCGCTCATGCCGAGTTCAACGCGGTGGCGGACCCTGAAGCGCTTCAGGTTCTCTTGTCGCGGGGCGTTCCAATTCGCGTCGTCGATCTCCATGCCTGCCGCAGCGTTGTCGTAACCGAGAAGGACGTGACCGCCGTTTCCGCGGCCAGCCTGCTTCGCGATCTTCTTGGCGGATACCTTGACATTGCGCTGGAGCGGGGTAGCCAGTCAATGGCGCTGTACGATCCCGTCGCTGCCGCTGCCTTGATCCGCCCCGATAGCTTCACCCTCGTTCCGGCACGGGTCGATGTTGAACTTGCCGACTCCGAGTCCCGCGGCAGAACTTGCGTGGATACGGCAATTCAAGTCGGCGCAAATGCCGAAATTGCCGCGAACCCGGATGTTGGCGCGGTCAGGCAGATGTTCTTGTCAGCGCTTGGGGTTGAAGCGTGATTGAACCAGAGGACTTGAACGAATCCGGGCTTCGGGACAGAGCGGTGGCGGCCGCTCGCGGCGATGCGCCATTTGATTTGCTGATTCAGGGAGCGACCGTTGCTGATGTTGCAACGGGTGAACTGCGGGCAGCGGATGTCGGTATCACTGGTCCGCTCATCGCATCTGTGCATGCGCCGGACATGCTGAATCGCGCCTTGGAGATTTTGAAGGCCGCTGACATGATCTTGGCGCCGGGCCTGATTGACTCTCACATGCACATCGAGAGCTCGATGGTTGTGCCTTCAACCTATGCAGGCGCCGTGTTGCCTCGCGGTGTCACGACAGTGGTGTGGGATCCGCATGAATTCGCGAACGTTGCCGGTTTGGCCGGGATGGAATACGCGATTGCGGAAGCGAAGGCCTCTCCACTACGCATATTGACGCTCGCGCCATCTTGCGTGCCTTCCGCTCCAGGCTACGAAACATCAGCCGCTGATTTCACTCCGGAGGTTGTTTGCGATCTCCTCGCGCGGGCGGGCGTCGCCGGGCTTGCCGAAGTCATGGACATGTCTGGCGTTGTCGAGAGGGGAGAGCGAATGCGCGGCATTCTCCAGGCCGGGCTGGAATCGCGCAAACCGGTTTTCGGCCATGCTCGGGGACTTTCAGGCGCAGCCCTGCAGGCCTACGCAGCCGCGGGTGTCGGCTCGGACCACGAACTGACATCCGCTTCTGACCTGATAGAAAAACTGCGGGCAGGGCTGACAATTGAGCTTCGAGGTTCTCATCCTCATCTCCTGCCCGAATTTGCCGAGGCACTTCAGGCCTTGCCAGCTTTTCCGCCGACTTTAACCCTCTGCACCGACGACGTATTTCCCGATGACTTGCTGAGCAAAGGCGGGCTTGACGAAGTCCTGCGGCTCTTGGTGCGTCACGGACTTGAACCACTCCGGGCGCTGCAAGCCGCAACTCTGAATGCTGCAATACGACTCGGTCGGCGGGATCTCGGGCTGGTCGCGCCGGGGTGTCGGGCAGATCTTGTGCTTTTTCGCGATCTGAACGACTTCGAGTCAGCTCATGTCTTCCGAAATGGCAAGCTTCCGACATACGGGCGTCAATCATCTGCCACATTGCCAAGAAAGCCCTTATTGCAAGAGCTGGCCCCTGCCGATTTCGAGATTCCCGCAAGAGGGCCGGTTGCACGCGTTGCCACCATCGATCGTCCGCGTTTCACGCAGTGGGAAGAACGCAGAATTCCGGTAAAGGGCGGCAATCTCTTGCCTCCGAAAGACGTGACGCGCATCGGCGTTGTCCACAGGCACGGGCGCGCGAATGCAAAGCCGCGTCTCGGATTCTTGACGGGTTGGGGCAAGTGGGACGGCGCATTTGCCACGACGGTCAGCCACGACAGCCACAACTTGACGGTTTTCGGCAATGAACCTACGGAGATGGCCGAAGCGGCCAACGCGGTGATCGGCACTGGGGGCGGAATGGCCGTCGTGCACGCGGGCCGCGTTGCGGCGCACCTGCCGCTTCCGGTTGGTGGGTTGGTCTCGGGCGAGTCGCTTTCGAGCGTCGCTGCCCGCTTCGGAGAAATTCGCGACTCAATGGATTCGGTCGTGGATTGGGAGCCTCCTCACCTTGTCTTCAAGGCATTGGTCGGAGCCACGCTTGCCTGTAACCCGGGTCCGCGACAGACTGATCTGGGAATTGCCGACCCGCATGCAGGCCGACTTCTGGAATCCCCCGTCCTGGAGGACGGTATCGATGCTTGAACAAGTGGGTTCCGGCTCGAACAATCAGTCCATGTTGATGGCCCCAAATTTGCGATCTTGTTTTGCACAGTGGCACAATTCAGACTTCTCGTCTCGGACTGTTTGCGTCGAGAAGACACCACTCCGAGCGTCGCGTTGTCCTATATGCGCTGACATGTGCCCCGGTTTCGTGTCGATCGCTTTCACAACAGTCTTGGCGTAGCGTTGGCAACTCTGCTGCAGCCTTCAACGCCGTCATACTTCCTCGAAACCGAGCAGGCTTCGGCCAAGCGTGAGCAGTCGATCACTGGCCAGACCGATTTTAGTTGACACCAACAGATTTTGGAGCAGCGGGTTCATTTGGTGACCTCAAGTTTGGTCGCGTCCGGCTCTAGCGCGTCTCGAAGGAACGATTCGAGGAGGCGACCACGGCGGTTAGAGACAATATCAAGACTGTCTTCCAACTGATCGCAGAGTTCCGTGAGTTCATCGACCTTGGCGACGATGCGGCGTTGCTCGGCGAGGGGCGGGAGGGGAAAAGATGCGACAAGAGCATTTTTATTGCGCAAACGCGGCATATTCGTTCCCTGCCAGAGTCGCGTTGCATACTCCACGAAATCGGGACGACGCAGCGCAAGGAAACAATATTGGGAACAAAGAGGCAAATATGGGCAGACCGCCACGATTTCCGTCGTAGAGCAACCTCATTCGTCCGCTGCGATCACCTTGTTAAGGTAGGCTCTGTTCGCACTTCGCAGGCGTATGCGATACACTTGATTCCGACTTGCATTGACCATGGGGGGGCAGACGGATGGACCGGGTGCGGTTTCGGGACTGGGTTTCCAGCATCGATGAGCTGACGGCGACGCGACTGCCGGCACGGCGCTGTCCGGGCTGCCAAGGAGCGCAAGCGCGGCCTGTCGCGCGAGCAGGTACACGGCGCTCTGCACATCCAGACGGCCACCAGCCGCCACCGCTCGATCAAGGGTTTCCTGCTGTGCTTCCGCGGCATCGCGACCAAGTGTCCCGACAGCTACCTCAGATGGTTCCATCTCGTTGCGTTTGGCAGACACCCGTCGCCGAGAGCCTGTCTCGCAGCGGCCAGCGCCAGGACAAGCCTGCAATTCACGAATTGCGCCTTTTTTGGAACAATTTTCCGGATGGCTTGCTTGGCAATGCACGACTTCGCTTTCTCATCTTCAAGACTGCATTGATTAACCCACCTGTAACAATGCTCTTGTCCGCTGGGTACGGCGCAAGGCCTGTGAACTGGGAATCCGCTCTATATGCTTCGTGGAGGTGTCAGTGAGTTCAACATGCAAGTAGCGATCCTTCCGCTCTGTCGGCCGACATTTGATGTGGAGCTTGCTGCCCGCAAGTTCAGCGGCATGCTAAAGACGTTGACTTGCGGCCACTTCGAAATAGTGGGTAAGCCCGAGCTCCTGACAGATGCTGGGGCTGCTTCACAGGCGATGGACGATCTTGAGGCACAGGCGTTCGACCAGTTGCTCGTGCTGCAAGTCACCTTTACCGATGCGTCAACGATTTCAGAGGCTGCGAACCGCTTTCCCGAACCCATCTCAATCTGGGCAGTCAAGGAGCCTCGGTCCGGCGGCCGCCTGAGGCTCAATTCCTTTTGCGGACTAAACTTGGCAAGTCACTCGCTTGGCCTCGCCAACAGACCGTTTTCATGGCTGTATTCGGACCCTAGCCAAGTAACGCCGGAAGTGCTCTCCGAACTGTTTTCGGGCAGGCGTGCTTCGGGAAGACTTGATGCAGACGCACACGCAAGCTCTCTACGGCCGCGGCGGTCGGTCGTGCCCTCCATTCGCGGGTCAAGAATTGGGTTGATCGGAACCCATCCAGACGGGTTTGACACATGCGTCAACGACTCGCACTCCTTAAAGGAAATCGCCGAGATCGAGGTCGCTGAAATTCCTTTGGATGAACTGTTTGCTCGGGCAAGACATGTTCCGCAGGAGCAGCGAGATGAACTGCGCTCTGAAACCGCTCAGGCGGTCTCCGGGCTCAGGGAAGTTGACGAGGGTCAACTGAACAGATCGTTGGCGTTGCGGGTGGCTCTCGACCAGATCCGTGCAGAAAGACGTCTGGACGCATTCGCGATTCGCTGCTGGCCCGAGACGTTTACCGAGTATGGAGGAGCGATTTGCGGCCCTGCGTCCATGTTAGGGGAGTTGCTTGTGCCCTGTGCCTGCGAAGCGGACGTGTTTGGGGCTTTCTCGCAACTGATCCTCCAGAGGGTTGCGGGTGCGCCGGTGTTTCTTGCAGATATAGTCGACATGGATCAGGACGATGACTCGGGCGTTGTCTGGCACTGCGGTCAGGCACCCCGTTCAATGTGCGACCCGGATGAACGTCCCGTGGCGACGATTCATTCAAACAGGAAAATGCCTTTGCTGTTCGAATTTCCCTTGCGACCTGGACGAGTGACACTGATGCGAATCTCACGCGCTTTCGGCAGGAAAAAGATGGTGCTTGCGGGGGGAAGGATAATAAAGCGGCCATTGCCGTATTCTGGAACATCCGGCGTTGTGCGGTTCGAGCGGCCGACAGCAGATGTCTTGACCGATATCATCGCGAGCGGGCTCGAGCATCATGTAGCGCTGACCTACGGCGAGCACCGGGCGGCGTTGAGGGAACTTGCCGCAGAAATGAGCTTGCCGGTGCTGGAGATCTGAAATGACCGTGAGATACGGATTAATCGGCTCAGGAATGATGGGTCAGGAACATATTCGGAACATACAGTTGCTCGATGACGCAGAGGTTTCGGCGATATCGGACCCTGACGAAGGAATGCGGGTGCAGGCGCGTAAAATTGCGGGCAGGCAAGTCGCCACTTTCGCGCACCATTCCGATCTTGTTTCGGCAGACATCTGCGATGCATTCGTGGTCGCGTCACCCAATGACACCCACTACGCGGTTCTTCAGGACATTCTCCCAGCGCAGAAACCTGTGCTCGTTGAGAAGCCGCTGTGCACCACGTCAGGAGACTGCGAAAGCGTTGCGGAACTAGCCCGGAGTTGCTCGACCCCGGTTTGGGTGGCGATGGAGTACCGATTTATGCCACCCGTGCAGTTCCTCATGCGCGAACTGGGAAACGGGACCATAGGTCGTCCTGTCATGGTCTCGATCCGAGAGCACCGATTTCCATTCTTGCAAAAGGTCGGGAACTGGAACCGTTTCAATCGCCGGACAGGGGGAACCATGGTCGAGAAATGCTGCCATTACTGGGATTTGATGCGCCTCTTGGCCAATAGCAACCCGGTCCGGGTGTTCGCGTCTGCTGCAATGGACGTCAATCATCTCGATGAGACCTACGACGGGGAAACGCCGGATATTCTCGACAATGCGTATGCTGTCGTGGACTTTGCCAATGGAATACGAGGAATGCTTGACCTCTGCATGTTTGCCGAAGGCTCACATTGGCAGGAAGTCATTTCGGTCACGGGGTCACGAGCCCGCATCGAGGCCTGCGTTCCTGGCCCGGCGAGATTTGCTCCCGACAGAATCGAGCGATTGTCTCGGGTCGAGATTTCAGACCGTGCATTCAAGGAAGTGAGCAGCCAGGAAATAGAAGTCGACGAGGCGATTCTGCGCGCTGGCGACCACCATGGTTCGACCTACTTTCAGCACGTGAGGTTTCTGGAAATGGTGCGGAAAGGCGATAGCATGCCAGAGGTTGCGCTCGAGGATGGACTTTGGTCGGTGCGAGTGGGCGAGGCCGCCGAGAAATCAGCCAGAACTGGCCAGGCGATAGATTTAGGAGCCTGATCGGCTTTCTTTCTGTTCGCTCTGGTGACGTTCGTGCAACGGCAGAGACTGTTTACGACTGTGCTGTTGAAGCTTGCAGATATTTAAACCGACGCGACGGCTAAGACATTGAACACGACATTGGGGAATTCCGAAAACAGAGAACGCCTGTTTAGGTGCGTCGGGCGACATGATCGCGGCATTATGCAAACGCTGGCATGTTATGGAAATGGCAGTGTTTGACTCTGTCCTGCGCGGTGATTTCAATCGCGCCAGCGATACCGACATGCTGGTTGAATTCGCGCCGAACCGTGTGCCGGTGCTCAGGTTTATCAGCATGACAGCAGGGTTGGCCTGCTTGTTTGGGCGGCCTGCAGATGTCTTGACGCGTTCTGCAGTGGAACGCAGCCCAAATTACAATCTCCGCATGGAAGTTTGGGGATTGCCCGAGATCATCTACGCGGAATGTTGATATATATACGGTCGGCATTCTTGCTGCGGCACGAGCGCTTACAGACCTGTCTCGATGAGTTCGTCTTTCGCTTCAATCGGCGCCGAAATCGCCGACGACATGGGGCCGGTGGCGGTCCCCGAGGCACCGCTCTGCAGCCTCTCCAGCCGTCTGTCTTGACGATCGCGGTCGCGGCGGTGTTGCGCACAGCGAAGTTCCGGCATCTTGCCTTCAGGTGTCGCGCTGCGGCAGGCTGGCCTCGTCGATCTCGACCAGACCGGACAGCGGGCTGCGCTCGGGGGTGGCCATGGCGCGGCGAAGCTTGGCGGCGAGCATCTAGGCGCTGCGACAGGACCCGATCCCGAGCCGCTTCTGCAACTGCAAGGTGGAGATGCCGTTGGAATGGGTGGCCATCAGACAGGCGGCCCAGAACCGGATCGCGAGCGACAGCTTGGTTCGGTGCAGGAGGGTGTCGGCGGTGACCAAAGTTTGACGATGGCAACGGGCGCTGGAAGGCGATGAGGCGGGTGGGGATTTCGGTCATGGGACGGTTCCACATCAAGAATGTCATGCGAACGTTCCATCACCCGACATCCCGGACACAATGCCTTGTGTCGCCGGAGCCATGTGCATAAGCAATCCAGGCAAATATTTCATTTTAGCTCCCAATCTGACCGGCAACGGCCTGTCATCCTCGCTTAGCAATACGCCAGAGCCGTTCGGCAAGGCTCGCTTTCCGGGAATCCCCATACTTGACAACTTGAAAATGCAGCGGCGTCTCCTGCGAGAGGTGTTCGGCATCGAGCGGCTCGCCCTTGCAGTAGGCTGGTCCATGGGGGCAACAGGCTTACCACTGGGCGGCACTGTTTCCAGATGAGGTCGAGCGCATCGCCCCGATTGCAGGCTCGGCGCGTACGTCCCCCCACAACCATGTGTTTCTGGAGGGAATGAAAGCGGCTCTGACAGCGGATTCTGCCTGGAGAGACGGCTGGTACGAGGATCAACTAGCAACGGGCTTGTGCGCAATGGGAAGGTGCTGGGCAGGATAGGCTCTTTCTCAGACCTTCTACCGTGAACATCTCTACCGCCGGATGGGATACTCGTCCGTCGAGGATTTTCTTGTCGAGTTCTGGGATGAACTGTTTCTGACGCGCGACGCGAACAACATGCTGGCGCAGGTCTGGACTTGGAAGAGCAGCGACATTAACGACAGCGAAACCTACGGAAGAGATTTCCTGATTACCCTTGAAGTTAAGCCACGTTTAGCATGGAATATCGTTCATGTAACTCAATGATAGAGAAAGGAAACATGCATGGCGCGAAACCCAGTGCAGTTTTAGAAAGGAATCAGCCTGAACGAGTTTCTCTCGCTCTACGGAACTGAAGACCAATGCTTTGATGCCCTCTATCGGTGGCGTTGGCCGAATGGATTTCCATGTCCTCATTGCGGCCACGACAAAGGTTGCCAATTGACCGGCCGCAAGCTCCAGCAGTGCAATCGGTGCCACCGCCAGACCTCGGTCGCCGCCGGCACCATCTTCGATTCCACCAAGCTGGCGCTTGCGGTGTGGTTTCAGGCCATCCACCTCATCACCCAGGACAGGAAGGGGGTCTCGGCGATGAAGTTGCATCGCCATCCGGGCATCTCCTGCAACGCCGCCTGGCGCATGAAACACAAGCTGATGTAGGTGATGATGGAGCGCGACCGCTAGTTCCCGCTCACCGGCCGGGTCGAACTCGATGATACCTGTCTCGGCGGCGAGCGCAGTGGGGGCAAGCGCGGGCGGGGGCGCCGGCCAAGATCCCTTTCGTGGCCGCCGTCGAGACCAATGAGAAGGGACACCCGCTGCGCATGAAGCTCACTGTCGTCGAAGGGTTCCGCACCAGCGAAATCGCCGCCTGGGCACACAGGCACCTAGATGCCGACACTTCGGCGGTGTCCGATGGTTTGGCCTGCTTCCAGGGCGTCACCGCGGCGGGTTGCGCTCATGACAAGATTGTCGCGGGAAGCGGGAAAGCCAGCGTCGAGCGCCCTGAGTTTCGTTGGGCGAACACCATTCTCGGCAATGTCAAGAGTGCGTTGCGCGGCACCTGCCATGCGATTCGCCCCGAGTATGCCCAGCGATATATCTCAGAGTTCGAATGCCGCTTCAATCGTCGCTTCGACCTGCCCGACATCATCCCCAGACTTGCCTGTGTGGCCCTCAGAACGCCGCCAATGCCCCAACGGCTGCTTAAGTTGAACTTAGGGAACCTCTGATTTGGAGGGTTTTTTTTGGGGTTTGCTGCGGAATTTGCCCTTCCCGGCTGCACCGGTCGGTTTTCGGCGGTCCGGAAGTCGCAAATGCGCGTTTTCGGGGCGAAACCGCTGCCGGTTCAGCCCCCGCAGGGCCGGTCCGGCAAATTCCGGACACACTTCTCCCCTGTCATTGCAAGTGCGGTTGGGCAATCATCAGGTTCGAGAAGCCCGGAAGCAGCGCAAGCCGCTGCACGTTCTTGTCCAGACCCCGATAGCGAACCATGTCGCAGCCGAACACCCGCTTGACGATCCGGAACGGATGCTCCACCCGCGCCCGCACCCGGGCCTTCGCCGTCTCCGCCCTGGCCGCGGCGCTGCCCGGCGCCAGCGTCCGGCGCTGGCCCGGGGGCAGGGCAATCCGCCACGACACCTCGCGATGCGCGTGCTCCGCGCGCTTGCCGATCCCGCGATATCCGGAGTCACCCCGGACTTGCTCCTCCTCGCCGTGCAAAAGCCGATCCGAAGGCGTCAGGTCGTGAACGTTCGCGGCCGTTCCCTCCAGGTGGTGCACCAGACCCCGGGGGTCGGTGCCGATGTGCAGCTTCATCCCGAAATGCCACCGGTTCCCCTTCCTCGTCCGGTGCATCTCCGGATCGCGGGCGTTGCTCTCGTTCCCGGTCGACGATGGCGCCGAAATGATGGTGGCGTCAACGATGTCGCCCTTCTTCAGCACCCCCCCCCGCTCGGCCAGGTGATCCCTGATCTCCCGAACAGCTGGTGCGCCAGTCCGCGGCGCTCCAGCCGGTGGCGGAACTCGGGATCGTCGCCTCGTCCGGAATCTTCTCAAGCACCGCCCCGGCAAAGCGCCGGATGCTCTCCGCCTCGCAAGCCGGTCCTCCAGGCGCTCCCAGGGGATCGGGCCGTCCATCCGCTCCAGAAAGATCTCGCGGCGCGTCTTGCGCTTCTTGCGATCGCATTGGAGGCTGGCAAAGGTCAATTGCCGAAGGCGCTGCATGTCAAAGGCGTGGCGCAAGACAGCGGGCGCGCACCGGATGCGCAATGCAACGACCAAAATCAGGCTATATTCAGAGGTTCCTTAGCTTGAGTGGTAATCAGGAGAGATTTTGAAATGGCGCACGGCGCGATCAAGGCCCGGGCAATCGTCATACTGAGCGAGACGGATCTCTATTTTCTACCGGAGGACAGTGCAAACGAAGTGACAAACATGCTCAACGCCGAGCTCCGGATCATCCCGTCGATCTGGGGGCACTATGCAGGAGAAGCGGCAAACTCCGACGATGTGGCCTTTGTTGACATGGCCTTGGGGGAGCTTCTCTCGAATTAGCGAGGGGATTCTGCGCCGAGAAAGTTGCTGAAGTTTAATAACCGAGCGCCAGTCCGTCCTTTCGCGGATCCGACCCGCCGGTCAAGGTGCCGCGCTTCCAATCGATCCATATTGCCTGGCCCGATCCCAGCGGCTCTTCGGCGCGCCGGACACTGTGTCCAAGCGCCGCCAGTCCGCTTGCGGTTTTCTCTGGCATGGTGCGCTCCAGATCCAGAGACCCGGCGAGGGCAAAGGCCCGGCCGCTATCGAGCGCCTCCTGCACGTCCATCTCGTAATCGATCAAGTTCGTGAGCACGTGCACTTGACCGACGGGCTGATATTGTCCGCCCATTACGCCGAACGACATGAGCGCATGTCCGCCACGTGTCATCATGCCTGGAATGATCGTGTGGCGCGGCCGCTTGCGCGGGGCAATGGCGTTGGGATGCGCGGGGTCGAGCGAGAACGCTGCGCCCCGGTTTTGCAATAGCACGCCCGATCTGGGGCCCATCAAGCCCGAACCGAAGGCGAAGCAAATCGAGTTTATCAGCGACACCGCGTTGCGATCCCTGTCAACCACTGACAGGTAGATGGTCTCGGGATGCATTGGCGCCGTGTCGGGAACATCGGTCATTCTCGAATTGATGCGAACCCGCCGCCGCAACTCGCCTATGCTATCGGGCGACAGCAGATGATCCACCGGCACATCAACTTGGCGAGGGTCGGCAACTGTCTGCTCAGCGACATGGTATGCCAGACGCGTTGCCTCGCTTTCGAGGTGAATCCGCCCGACCGATTGCGGCTCAAGCTCGGACAGGTCGAATCCCTCGAGAATTCCCAGCATCAGCAGAACGATGATTCCCTGGCCGTTTGGCGGGCACTCGTGAATGTCGAACCCTCTATAGGATGCCTTGACGGGATCGACATATTCACAGGACTGGGCGGCAAAATCCTCCAACGTGTGCAAGCCGCCCAGCGACCGCAGGCGCGCAACCAGATCTTCTGCAACCGGCCCTTGGTAGAAGCCGTCTCGGCCGTGCCGCGAAATCCGCTGGAGCGTTGCGGCGAGCTCAGGCTGGCGAAGCAAGTCGCCGGGAGAGGGCGGACAGCCATTCGGCAGGAAAATCCGCGCTGCAGAAGGGTCCGCCTTGAGCTTGTCGATGCTCTTGCGCCAGCCCCACGCGCTTCGCGGGTGGACCGCATAGCCCTCTTGGGCATAGTGGACCGCGGGCTCCAGGACATCGGAGAGCGGAAGGGTTCCATGGTCGGCAAGCAGGCGCACCCAGGCATCGACAGCACCGGGGATCGTTACCGAATGCGCACTGTTCAGCGGGATGCGCGTGAATCCCAGTTCGTGATAGGTGCTGGCTCTCGCTTCACTTGGCGCGTGGCCGGAGCCGTTCAGAGCAATCAGCTTGTCGCCGCCTCCAGGAGCAATCAGCGCGAAGCAGTCGCCGCCGATTCCGGTCGAGTGCGGCTCGACAACCGCTTGAACTGCCGCCGCCGCGACGGCGGCGTCTATCGCGTTGCCGCCGCGTCGCAGGATCTCGACGCCAGCCAGCGTGGATGCCGGTTGCGACGTCGCGACCATTCCGTTTGCGCCATGAACCGTGGACCTTCCCGGAAGCTGGAAATCTCGCACCGTCATCCTTTCACTTGCTGCTTGTGCAAGGCCGCTCTTCTCCTCTCAATAACGGTACACGGCCAACTTTTGAAGGTTAACCCCAATTCTGGATAAGAGGGGTGAGGGGGTTCCCAAATCGGGCGTGGCCTGATTCTGTATCCGCAACCAAAATCAACGGATGGGATCCCCTCAATGAGCACCTCCATCATCGCACTGTTCTGTTGTCTCGACGACTTTGCAAAGACCTTTGAAGAATGGGAGCGGCATCGGCTGATCGGCACAGGCCGCCAGCGCTCGCGCTCGGGCAAGCTCTCGCTCAGCGAAAGGCTCTTCATCATGGAGTTGTTTCATCTCTCGCCCTTCAAGAATTTCAAGGCTTTCCGGTTCTATGGCGTGGAGCGGAAACATCGCGACCGCTTTGGAGACCTGCCGAGCTGCGGACGGTTTGTCGCTCTGATGCCGCGCTTGCCGGTTCCGTTTTGCATCTTGATGCAATGCTTTCGCGGTGAGGAAACCGGAATCTGTTTTGTGGACAGCACCAAGCTCGCTGTCTGCCACAACGCACGGATCAACCGGAACAAGGTGTTCAAGGGACTGGCCAAGCGGGGCCGAAGCACCATGGGGTGGTTTTTCGGGTTCAAGCTGCATCTGGTCATCAACGACAAGGGTCAGGTCATGGCCGTCAAGATCACGCCTGGAAACACCGACGACCGCAAGCCGTTTGAAACCATGATTGCCGAGTTGAAAGGCAAGGTGTTCGGCGATAAAGGCTGCCTTTCGAAGCCGCTTTTCCAGCGTTTGTGGCAGCAGGGCCTGCACCTGATCACTGGCATTCGCCGCAACATGAAAAACTTTCTTCTGCCCATTCTGGACAAAATCATGTTGCGGAAGCGGTTCATCATTGAAACGCTGTTCGATAAACTGAAATCAAGCATGGGATTGGAACACACACGACACCGGTCCCCAACAAATGCCTTCGTTCATATCCTGTCATGTCTGGCTGCCTATATTCTGGCGCAGCCAAAGGTCAAAATCGGCAAAATCGTCGTGCCAGACGCCATTCGGTGCATTCCAAAAGAAAACAGAGCTTATCCATAACTCGGGTAAGGTTAGGCGAACATCGTTCCGTCACGAGCCGTGTGGCAGGTGCACGCACTTCCCAATGGGCTTTCGGCGAAACGGCGGCAAGAAAATGCGATCTCAGCGAGAAGGCGAAGAGTCCTCTCTTGACCGTCAAGCCAGAAGTGCAATTATCTCGGACGAGTTGAACCTGCAGGCGCCGCTCTCAGTGCAGGAGCGGGTGCTCGCTTCCTCGCTAATCAACCGGCAACCCGCTCGGAACGGATTCCGGGCGGCCAAGTCTCCCGTCAACGCTGCTCTTTCCTGTCAGCGCATGCAAAAACGCCACCAGTTCCCTGATCTCTTTGTCGGAGAGTTCTATCGGATCAATGTCGATATGGCGGCGAAATCGCGACATTTCCAGATGGTCGTCATGGACTATGAAGTCAAGCTCGTTGAGCCAGGGCACATCCGGGAGCACCGTCTGCTTGGGCTGCCAGTTGCCCAGACTCGCTAGAGGGTCGAGATGATGGCGGATTATCCCCTCCAAATTTTTGTAGGCACCGTTGTGTCCGTACGGTGCGGTTAGGGTGACATTGCGAAGGGATGGTGTGCGGAAGCGATAGGCGTCGCTCAATCGGTCGGTTTCGCCCATTCTTCCCACGTCCCGAGCATGGAGATCGAACTTCCGGGTTCTTCCGGGTCCCAGCGGGGGGATGCCGAGGGCATGGAAATCGTGGTCGGTGAGAAATGGGCCGCTATGGCAGGAGGCACATCCAGCCTTGCCAAAAAAGAGGCGCATTCCGGTTTCTTGGGCAGGGGTCAGTGCGCTTTTGTCGCCAGCTAAATACCTGTCGTAGGGGCTGTCGAAGGATTGCCATTCCAGTCCGACAAAGCTGCCGATGGCATTGGCAATGTGAACTATCTCGAGGTCTTGGAAAGAATCAATCTCTTTAAACGCCTGGGCAAATAGCGGCTCATATTCCGGTACATCTCGAACCCGTTCCACGATAAGGGGCCAGCCGTAGTCGATCCGTTCGTTGACGGCTGCTGAGACTTCGTTCTCCTCGGGGGCGCCAGCCATCTCGATCTCCCCGATCAGAGGAAACAGCGATTGAGCGGCGAGCACGGAGGTCAGGCCCTGCGGGAGGAACTCCTCTGCCGGCGTGTTGAAGCGATTCTCATACAGGTTGTCCTCGCTGACCCGCCCGTCGTGAAAAAGAACCTGAACCTCGCGTGCGCCGAGATTGAACAGGGCAGGCGAGTTGCGCGACATGCGACGCTTTATTCGACCTTTGCCGTCCACGGCGACGCGATTGGTTCCGATGCCGGTGCCCCCCTCACCGATGCCGAGTGCCAGAGCGTCCGTCCCTGCCAAGGCGTGGTGATGGCAGGTGCCGCAGGAGATGTTGCGGTTTCCCGACAGAATCGGGTCATAGAAAAGAAGCCTGCCGAGTTCGGCTTGGGCTTTATCAAATTGGTTGAAATCCTCTTCGCCAACCGCGACCGGTCCCGAAAGCGCCACACTCTTCGGCTCACTTGCCGCAGCATGGACTTGCGCAAGCAAAGCCATTGTGAGCAGGAACGCGATTTGGCAAACTGCCCGTATCACCGGGATTTCACTACTTGGAAGCAGGGACACCTCGAAAGAATGACTCACTTGTATCTCTTTCCCGCCTTCTGGTTGCTGACGGCCGGAATTTCCGCGCCCGCTTGGGGCGACATAGAAAAAGCGCGTGATCTCATGGAGTCGGGGCATTTCGAGAAGGCGATGGCTGAGTTTGAGCCCGCGGCGCGTTCTGGAAATGCCGATGCCGAGGAACTTATAGGTGTCATGTACGCGATGGGACTCGGAGTCGAACGGGACGACGAGCGTGCTTTCGAATGGTACCTGCGGGCTTCCATGAAGGGGCATCCCGGAGCGCAGTCCGGTGTCGGCTGGTACTACGAAATCGGCAGGGGGCTGCCTGCTCCCGATCTGGTCAGGGCATACCTGTGGTACACGCTTTCCAGCATTGGCGGTGACCCGGACGCCAAGATCAGTCTCGAGGAACTCGTGAAGAGGATGACGACGGAGGAAATCGAGCGAGCGAAAGTTCTTGTCAGCGATTATCGAGGGTGGATGTATCCGCTTCGCTGAGAAAGTCATGGCTTATGCAGGCACCTCCCCTGGAAAGGCTAGGTCTGGGCAGGGGTCGCGGCTTTTGCGAATCTCTTAAAGGCTCCGGATTGCGGGTCGCGTATTGGCTCCGAACTGTACTGCACCAGATAGGCCCGACGAGCGTTTGCCGTCGTGTTGGGACCTGACCGATGAAACGTCAGGCTTGAAAACGCCACCATCGCGCCAGCCAAGGAGTTAATCGCAATTCCTTCTTCAGGACCTTCATATCCCGAAAGCTCGCGGGTTTCTTCGTTCCATTCATGCGGCTCGATTGAGTCCTCGAGATCGAGATTTCGCGGAAACAGATATACGCAGCCGTTTTCAACGTTGGTGTCATCCAAGGCAATCCAGACGCTCAGATAGGGAGTATGGTCGAATCCGACGTAGGCACTGTCTTGGTGCCACGCGAAACTTGCGCCGGAACCCGCTCCCTTGACAACGAACTGTTCGTTGAAGAGGTGGCATTTCTCGCCAATCAACTTTACGGCAAGTGCTGCCGGCGTGCCCGACACAATGAACTGCTCAAGGTCCGGGAAGGACTCATGCATGTGAGCCAGAAAGCGTCGGCGCTCTCCCAACCCGATCCGATGCCGGTTGCCGCCGCTGTCATCGACAGGTCCTTCCAGCAAATCACTGCATACGTCACGCAACATCGAAAGTTCCTGTGTAGAAACATGCTCCTCGGGCAAGACATATCCATTTGCACGAAAACTCCTGTGCATTTCGGTCACTTTGGCTTGCTCCGTCTCTTCAACGATCCACGCTTGGGATAGAGCGGGCTTGGGTTGCTGTCAATTCTGTTCAATTGACATCCTCCAGCCGCGCGACAGACTGATTTTCGATTGCACAGGTCTGTGGCGATACCGCGAGGGACGCTTGCGGGCGATGCGGATGCGGCAATTAGAATTCGGGTGCTGGTTCATTCCCGCATGAAAAAGGCCGCCCGAAGAGGAGCGGCCTTCGAAGACATGTTGTACAGGTTATTGGATGGCGGAACTATTGAGTTCGGCGATCTCGACCTCAGCCTCGGCAGCTGCCGCCACCAGCGCGTCGTAGATTTCCTTGCCGTTGCGGACATTTTCCTGGAACCACTCGTACACTGGGGCTGCCGCTTCCTTGAACATCTGCTTTTCCTCAGGTGTCGGAACGTAGATTGTGCCGCCGATGTCCAAAAAATCCTTGTAAGCTTGAATGGACTTGCGCTTGGGCGACGCGAAGGTCGCTTGCTGGAGTTGCGAGAAACCGTCCGCCACGATGACTCTCAAATGCTCTGACATCGACATTAACTTCTCGTTGTTCATCCACCAGAGAGCGCCCATGTATGCATGGCCGTCCAATGTTATGTACTTGAGACCGGCGTCAGGAAACTTCATGCCCATGATGTCGGTGATTCCGTTTTTGGAACCCTCTACGACGCCCGTCTGGAACGAAGTGAACAATTCCGGCCATGGGATCGGCGTGGGACTGGCTCCGAGCGCCTTGACAAGCTCCTGCGGGAGGTCGGCGACTACGGTGCGGATCTTCAGCCCCTCCATGTCGGCGGGAGTTTTCACGACCTTCTTGGTATTGGCAAAATTGCGCCAGCCACCTGTGTTTCCGATTGTCATGAGACGGATGGTGCCGCCGGAGTCCTCAAGGGCAAGCTGCCGCAGCTTGTCGACGAAATCGCCTTCTAGAACTTTCTCCGCCACCCGGTCGTCCCTCAGCAGGTACGGGAGGTCAAAGATCTGCACGTACGGGAAGATTCCTGCCGCACCGCCAGAAGTCGAGATGTAAACGTCCATTGTTCCGTCGGAAATGCCCTGAAGGCATTCTGCGCCGTTCGCGCAGAGTTGCGTGCCTGCAAAGATCTCCACCGAAATCTCGCCATTGGACCGCGACTCGATGAAATCCTTGAAGACAATGATTCCGTCATAGTCTTCGTCGTTTAGGTCTGGCCCGACCACGGCGCGCAAATTGTAGTCCGCCGCCCCTGCCGGAACTCCGCCGAGCAGGCTCGCAGCCAACAGGCCTGCGACAGCGACTCTCCCGACCACTGAAATTTTTTCATTCATGTGATTTTCTCCATTGAATAAGCTGTCAGCCTCAATACCCGAACGCGGCGTGTTGCACAATCGCTTGCCATGCCCAATTGTTCGCAGTTTCCTATCGTATGAACCCGAACGCGGTCGGCACGAACATCGAGAGCGCAGGAATGTAGGTAATGAGAAAGATCACCAAGACCTCGACGGCGAGGAAGGGAAGGATCGCCTTGGCCAGAGATTCCACCTTCACCCCCGAAATGCTCGAGGCCACGAACAGGACCAGTCCCATGGGCGGCGTGACGAGGCCCACGGTCAGGTTTACCGACATTATGATTGCGAAATGAACCGGATGCACGCCGAGGTCGATGAAGATCGGTGCCAAAATCGGACCGAGAATTATGATTGCCGGTCCCGCATCCAGAAACATTCCGACGATGAACAGAAGAATGTTGATGAGGAAGAGAAGCACCAGCGGATTGGAAGAGAGCGCAAGCACCCACGATGCGAGAATCTCGGGCAGATGGCTAAGACCGACGATCGCCTTGAACGCCATTGCCGCGCCGACCAGCAGGAGAACCACCGATGAGGTCAGGCAGGCCCGCACAAGCACGTCCGGCAGGTCCTTCCATTTCATGGCCTTGAGCAGGAAAATGCTGATGAACAAGGCGTAGGCCACGGCCACGGCAGACGCTTCGGTCGGCGTGAACACGCCCCAAAGGATGCCCCCGAGAATGATCACCGGGGTCAGCAGCGGGAAGAAAGCCCGTCCTGCGGCTCGCAGCCTTTCGCTCCAGCTGACTCTTTCTGACGCGACGGGAAAATTGTGCACTTTCGCTAGGTAGGAGGTCACCAGCATCAAGCTGACGCCGACCAGAATTCCCGGTATCATCCCGCCCAGAAACAGGGCGGCAACCGACTCTCCCATCACGTAGGCATAGAGTATCATGATGCCCGATGGAGGTATGATCGGCCCGATCACCGAGGACGCTGCGGTTACCGCCGCCGCGAATTTACGGGTATAGCCGTTGCGTTCCATTGCAGGGATCAACATCGAACCCAGCGCGGAGGTGTCGGCGACGGCTGAACCGGACAAGCCCGCAAATAGCATCGAGGAAAGAATGTTCACCTGCGCGAGGCCGCCTCGGCGATGGCCAATCATTGTCTGCGCGAACTCCACGAGACGATGGGTTATTCCCCCGCGGTTCATCAATTCGCCGGCCAGCATGAAGAACGGTATCGCCATCAGAGGAAAGGAATCCATTCCATTGTAGATGTTGCGATACAAGAAGGCGATGTCCCGTTCCTGACCGATCAGCCATAGAATCACCCCTGGCGCAACGAGCATTGCAAAGAAGACAGGAACGCCAACAAACAGAAAGACCAGAAACAGCGGAAGGAAGGTTACCAGCATGTCGCTACTCCGCCGAGACCTTGATTTGGTCCGGGAGCGGACCGTAGTCGATCGCCGAGTTGAACAGCATGTGCAATTGCTTCAGAATCAATTCGATGCTCACCAAAACCATCAACGTGAATCCCACGGGCAGCGACATGTACATCCACGCGAGCTTTATCCTGACGGCCTTGTAGCCGATCAACTGCAGTGGAATTTTCAGTGAACTGGAATCGAACAGCCAACCGCTCGTGATGTGCTTGTTGGCGAATGACAGTGCGACAAGCAGGACACACAGCCCCAGCAGCAGAGTCGCCAGTGACAGCACAAGAACCGCCCTGCGTCCGAGCATGTCCTTGATCGTGTCGATTGAGACGAAACTCCCCCATCTGTATGCCGAAGGTGCCATCAAGCCTGTCATCCAGAGCATAAGGAACCTAGCCGCTTCGTCGGGCCAAGGGAGAGCGTTGTTCAGGACATATCGAAAGAACACCTGCAAAAGAATCACGGCGACCATCAGGCCCAACGCCACAATAGCGATCGTACGGCAAACAGACAGAATCTGGGTGTTGATTCTCTCGAAAAGTTTCAGAAGACCGAAAACTTCCAAGTGCTTCGCCCTCTTTCCGCCACGAACAGGCCCCGCCGAACGGCGACCCAGTTTCAGGAGGGTGCCAGCATTCTCCCGAAATTTCCCGGCAATTTCAGCTTGGCCCTTGCGGTCTGGCGAGTCGCCCGAGCAGAGCATCCGAGGGAGTCTGGTTTTCAGCGGTAGCTGCCACGCAATAATCGATGAATACTCCCCGAACCGCAAGTCGACAATCTCCGCAATGCGCGACGGGGTCTTCTCATATCAAATCCCGGCTGCGCCAGACAGATGCTTCGCTACCTTCTCGGCAATGAGCGAACTGACACGTGCATTGGATTGCTCGGTGACGCCGGCAATGTGAGGCGTGAGGAGAATGTTTCGCAGGCCCTCGAATTTTTGCGCCGCTTCGATGGTTAACGGCTCAGTCTCAAAAACGTCCAACGCCGCACCACCGAGCAGGCCCTCTCGAATAGCTGAAACAAGGGCCGATTCATCGACAATTCCTCCGCGTGACGCGTTGATCAGAATGGCGCCTGGCTTCATCGTCGCGATGAGGTCCGAATCGACGAGGTGCCGGGTGTCCTCCAAAAGTGGAATGTGCAGGCTCACCACATCTGCCACGGCCAACAACTCGCTTAGCTCCAGCCGCTCCGCCAAGCTCCAAGCCGGATGATCTAGAGGAAGATGCGGGTCGTGGGCGAACACCTGCAAGCCAATGGCTTGTGCCAAGTCGGCGGTCCGCCGCGCGGTCCTCCCGAAACCGATCAGTCCCATCGCCTTGCCGGAAATCTCATTGCCGCTGCACGCTTGCCGCGGCCAAGATCCATCCAGCATCTTGTCGGACGAAAGGAAAGCTCGGCGCATTAGCATCATGGCGGATGTGACAACGTACTCCGCGACGCTCAAGTCGTTGGCGCCGAAGGCTGGATAGACTGCTATATTGCGGACTTCGCAGGCGTCAAGATCGATGTTGTCCAGACCGACACCCAAGCGGCCGACGCACTCCAGGCACGGTGCCTTGCTCAGAAGTCGATCGTCAACCTTGGTTCGGTTTCGAACGAGTATTGCTCGCGTCTGAGCCAAACTTTTGTGGAGGCGCTCGGTGTCATCGAATAGGCTTGGATCATACATGACATCAAACTTTCTCCGCAGCGTTTCGATGGCGGCGATGTCCATGAACTCGGTTACAGTGATGTTCGGCATGTTCAGGGCGTAACTCCTCGGGAAAGGTTTTGAGAGTGTGGGGGCGGGGTGGTCGTCACTTAGGGTGTCCTTATGCAGTATCCGGTTCTGTTGATTCAATCGGGCACGACTGGCCCTAACGCAACGCTGGAATTGCGTTGCGGCAACGTGCTTTCAACCGACGGCCTTGTCAACTCTGCCGCCTTCCGTGCCGACAATCAAAAAAGGTGGTTGGCGTTCGAATTCGTTAATTCATGCATTATGGAAACGAAAACCCAAGTTGCCAGTCTGTCCACTCTTGGCCATGACGGGCGCCTTGAAGTCTTTCGGTTGCTCGCCCGTCGTGCTCCCCGTGGGGCTTGCCCCGGCGAACTCGCCGAATCGACCGGATTGAAGCCAAGCACGCTGTTCTCGTATCTGTCCTCGCTTTCCAAAGCAGGACTGATCGAATCGAGCAGGCACGGCAAGTCCATACAGTACAATGTCAACCTTTCCAGCTTTGGGGCAATGATCGATTATCTGGTCGCGGACTGCTTCAACGAACGTCTGGACATCGGCCGCGCTGTCCAAGGAGGCCATTGAAGAGCTGAGCGACAGGATGTTCAATGTTCTCTTTATGTGCACCGAAAAATCTGTGCGCTCGATTTTTTTTCCGAAGCTATCCTCAATGACGCAGGAAAAGGAAAATTCCAGGCGTTTTCGACAGGTGCAAATCCTGCCTCAACCGTGAACCCGCTTGCGCTGCGGGTGCTGGAGCAGGCTGGCCACGAGACATCCAGACTGCATCCAAAAGGAGTCGATACCTTTCAGGATAGCGGCATCTAAATGAATTTTGTGCTTGCAGTATGTGGCAACGCAGCCGCCGAGGGATGTCCAGCCTGGCTTGGGTCGCAACTGTCCGCTCATTGGAACATTCCCGACCCTGTCAAGTTTGAGGGTTCGGAAAGCGAACGAATTCTTCATTTTGCGGAGATCTACCGCCTGCTGAGCCGCAGGATTCTGGCGTTCGCTAACCTGCCGGTCGAAAGCCTCGACCGCATTTCGCTACAGCGTCAAATCGACCAGATCGACGCCGAAGGGTCAAAGTGAGGCAGCAAGGCTCTCAGAGCACTCGCCGCGTGAACCGCTTCGTGCAACTCTAGGTCGTGTACTCATTAGTTTTGATCCAGAGGCGGATGCAGGCAAGGGCGATTGCGGCGAGGAAGTTTCTTGCGAGCTTGTGGTAGCGGGTCGCAATGCCTCGGAAGTGTTCGAGCTTGTTGAAGAAACGTCCGACGAGGTTGCGGAGGCGGTAGAGGTGATCGGGCACCGAGCGCCGCTCCCGGCGATCCCGTTGGGTCGGGATGTGGGGGCAAGAGCCATGGTCGGCGATGCGTTTGAGGATGGCGCGGGCGTCATAGCCGCGGTCGGCGACGGTGTCCCGGGCCGGCTCAAGGCCGTCAAGGAGGGCCGGCACGGCAGCCTTGTCGGAGGCTTGGCCCGCGACGTGCTGGTGGGCGCGCCCACCGAGGCGTCGAGGAGATGAAGAGACCCCGGCGAGCGCGCCGCCAGCGCCCCGAACAGGCGCTCCCGCACCCCTTGCCTGGCCCAGCGGTTGCAGACTGTCGTATATGGCCCGCAGCGTTCCGGAAGGTCGCGCCACGGCGTGCCGGTGCGCAGGATTTGAAAGATCCCGCCGATCACCCGCCGGTCGTCCACCCGCGGAACGCCCCGCGGCTTGTCAGGCGGCAACGGCGAGATGATCGCCCATTCCGCATCCGTCAGATCGTGCCGTCCCTGCATCCTCAATCTCCCGCTGTTTGGAAGCTTGAATTACATCAGAGCCGGAAAGAAAATCCCTTTTCCCTTTATGAGTACACGACCTAGGGAACCTCTGATTTGGAGGGTTTTTTTTGGGGTTTGCTGCTGGATTTGCCCTTCCCGGCTGCACCGGTCGGTTTTCGGCGGTCCGGAAGCCGCAAATGCGCGTTTTCGGGACGAAACCGCCGCTGCTTCAGCCCCCGCAGGGCCGGTCCGGCAAATTCCGGACACACTGATCCCTTGTCACGACAGGTGCGGCTGGGCAATCATCAGGTTCGAGAAGCCCGGAAGTGGCGCAAGCCGCTGCACGTTCCTCTCCAGACCCCGATGGCGAACCATGTCGCAGCCGAACACCCGCTTGACGATCCGGAACGGATGTTCCACCCGCGCCCGCACCCGGGCCTTCGCCTTCTCCGCCCTGGCCGCGGCGCTGCCCGGCGCCAGCGTCCGGCGCTTGCCCGGGGGCATGGCAATCCGCCACGACACCTCGCGATGCGCGTGCTCCGCGCGCTTGCCGATCCCGCGATATCCAGAGTCACCCCAGACTTGCTCCTCCTTGCCGTGCAGAAGCCGGTCCGAAGGCGTCAGGTCGCGACGTTGGCGGCCGTTCCCTCCAGGTGATGCACCAGACCCCGGGGGTCGGTGCCGATGTGCAGCTTCATCCCGAAATGCCACCGGTTCTCCTTCCTTGTCTGGTGCATCTCCGGGTCGCGGGCGTTGCTCTCGTTCCCGGTCGACGATGGCGCCGAGATGATGGTGGCGTCAACGATGCCGCCCTTCTTCAGCACCCCCCCCCTCGGCCAGGTGATCCCTGATCTCCCGAACAGCTGGTGCGCCAGTCCGTGGCGCTCCAGCCGGTGGCGGAAGTCGGGATCGTCGTCTCGTCCGGAACCTTCTCAAGCACCGCCCCGGCAAAGCGCCGGATGCTCTCCGCCTCGCAAGCCGGTCCTCCATCAGCGGATCGCTCAGGTTGCAGAACGGCTGCACGCAGTGCACGCGCAGCATCACCGACAGCGGATGCGGCTGTCGCCCCTTGCGGCCGCCCTTCGGACACGCCGGCGCAATGCGGGCCTCCAGACGCTCCCAGGGGATCGGGCCGTCCATCCGCTCCAGAAAGATCTCGCGGCGCGTCTTGCGCTTCTTGCGATCGCATTGGAGGCTGGCAAAGGTCAGTTGCTGAAGGCGCTGCATGTCGTGATCCTCCCCCCAAAAAAGGCGTGGCGCAAGACAGCGGGCGCGCACCGGATGCGCAATGCAACGCCCAAAATCAGGCTAACTGCTTATGCACTTGGTTCCGGTTTGATCAAGATGTGGCAGGGCTGAGGTTTGGCGCGTAGAGCCTGCAGGAACAAGGACAGGAAGGCAGTGTGGCGGTTTCGGCGCCGATTGAAGCGAAAGACGAACTCGTCGAGACAGGTCTGGAGGCGCTTGGCGCTGCAGGGCGTGGCCCCGCAGGCGTCGTCGTCGGGGAACCGGCGCTGAAAGGCGATGAGGCTGGCGGGGATTTCGGTCATGGGACGGTTCCACGTCCAGAATATCATGCGAACATTCCATCACCGACATCACGGACACAATGCCCTGTGTCGCCGGAGCCATGTGCATAAGCAATTCAGGCTATATTCAGAGGTTCCCTAGGGCAGAGAGTTGAGATGCATCGAGCATTGCCACGAATCATGATGCGAATGCCGCCTTGTTCCTTGCTCCGCCAGACACTCGCGTTTTCTCTGCAAACGGCCTTTCCGACGCACTCGCTCCGGCCCTGCGGGGCATCCTCCCGGTTTCTGG